>NZ_CP166833.1:0-4660160 GCF_041344805.1 Providencia sp. TYF-12 | reverse complement strand
GTTGGACTCCCCTAAACAAGGTCAATGGAACAAGAATTACGGATTCAAACAAAGAATTTTCTCAGGATCACTTTTTATTAATGGCCCAAAGAGGTTTTAGATTAATTTTTACTTACCGCATATTGCTGATCAGTGGATCAGAAATAGACCCGAGATCATACCGCAAAATTAGCCAGAGATCTTCATTCTTTTACACAGTTTTTATGCTTTTTATCCACAGGTAAATGTGATAAGGCATCTCTTATGATAAAGAAACAGACAGGATGATCGTCATTACCCGCTATTTTTCCACATGGCTGGGGATAACTTTAGACGATTTCTCGAAAATATTCTGCTTGATCAAAAAATATTTTCAGATCACTTCAAGATCCTTGCGCTTTGGGGCGGAGTCCGTATAATCTTCCTCCCTGTGTACAGTACTGATGTGATTTTTACACAAAACTGAGGTAAACTTGCTGGGTACCGCTACTCTATTTTAACGCTGACGTTAAAGAGAGAGGGGTTAAAAGCAGGTGGTCAGCCAGTATGAAAGTAAAATAATCAGTTGGCTGTCACAACATATGTCGGCAAACCTGTCAGCCAGGCTATAAATAAAAGTGGTTTGATTGCGTCATTTCATTGACGTGACCCCCTATGTTTTATTACAATCCTGCCTCTTTCTATATTGTTGCGATAGAGGCACAGGTGTAAATCAGTTTTCACTGGTTGCCAACGCGTTTACTGAATCAGTAATAAATTTTAAAGTTAGGTAGAAATCGTTATGAAACGCACTTTTCAACCGTCCGTACTGAAGCGCAACCGTTCACACGGTTTCCGTGCTCGTATGGCTACAAAAAATGGTCGTCAAGTTCTGGCTCGCCGTCGTGCGAAAGGCCGCTCTAGTCTGACCGTTTCATCTAAGTAATAAAGCTAGCCCTCTATTCCAGTGGTTACGCTCGCTTTTACCCGGGAGTTACGTTTGTTAACTCCCAGGCATTTCGATAATGTCTTTAAGCAGCCGCAGAGGGCGAGTTCCCCAGAGATAACTATCCTTGGTCGCCTAAACGAGCTGGGGCATCCCCGCATCGGTCTTACCATCGCCAAAAAAAATGTTAAACGAGCTCATGAGCGAAATCGTATCAAACGGTTAGCCCGTGAATACTTTCGTTTGCATCAACATGAGTTGCCTTCAATGGATTTTGTGGTATTGGTAAGGAAAGGGGTCGCTAATCTCGACAATCAACAGATTACGGAATCGTTGGATAAGTTATGGCGTCGTCACCGTCGCTTGGCTCAAAATTCCTGATCATGCTGATCAGAGGCTACCAACTGGTGATTAGCCCGTTGTTAGGGCCTCGTTGTCGCTTCAATCCCACATGTTCAAATTACGGAATTGAGGCATTGCGCAGGTTTGGTATGCTAAAAGGGAGTTGGTTAACGGCGAAACGCATATTAAAATGCCACCCTTTACACGCTGGTGGAGATGATCCTGTCCCACCTAGAAAAACTGATGATAATAGAGAATTATAACGATGGATTCGCAACGCAATCTTCTACTCATCGCTTTGTTGTTCGTGTCGTTCTTAGTTTGGCAGGCCTGGGAGAGCGATAAAGTTGCTCAGGAAGTTAAAACTGTTCAAACTACGCAACAAGCGGATATGCCAAGCAGTGATGCTCAAGCCGTAACTGGCAGCGGGCAAGGTAAGCTCATCACAGTCAAAACAGATGTATTGGATATTCGTATCAATACTCGTGGTGGTGATATCGATGAGGCTGACCTGTTAGCCTATCCTGCGACCCTTCATTCGGAAGACCCTTTCCGTTTACTGGAAACTAACCCAGGCTTTGTCTACCAGGCACAAAGTGGTTTGATTGGCCTTCATGGCCCAGACAACCCCGCAAATAATAATGGCGAACGTCCACTGTACTCTACAGACTCTGCAACTTTCGTTTTAGAGAACGGTCAGGATGTGTTACGTGTTCCAATGACATTTACAGATAGCAACGGTGTTGTTTATCAGAAAACGTATATTGTGAAACGTGGCCAATACACTGTTGAAGTTGAATACAGTATTCAAAACCCGACAGCTCAACCTTTAAGTCTCGCTTTCTTCGGTCAGTTGAAACAAACTATCGAGTTACCAAAAGAGCGTGATACAGGTAGTAGTAATTTTGCTTTGCATACTTACCGTGGTGCAGCTTACTCTTCAGATGAAAACAACTATAAAAAATATAGCTTTGGTGACATCGAAGATAAAAGCCTTGATTTGACCACTAAAGGTGGCTGGGTCGCGATGTTGCAACAATATTTTGCAACCGCATGGATCCCTGCAAGTTCTGAAAAGAGCACCTTCTATACCATCGACCTTGATAAAAAATCTGCCATTATTGGTTATAAGAGTGAACCAATGACCATTGCTGCAAATGGTGCAGGTACTTATTCATCAACGTTATGGGTTGGTCCAGAAATTCAATCTGAAATGGCGGCAGTTGCTCCTCATTTAGATTTGACCGTAGATTACGGTTGGTTATGGTTTATCTCTCAGCCTCTGTTCAAACTGTTGAAATTTATTCACGGTTTCGTGGGTAACTGGGGTATTGCCATCATTGTTATTACCTTTATCGTCCGTGGTATTATGTACCCACTGACTAAAGCGCAATATACCTCAATGGCGAAAATGCGTTTACTGCAACCAAAATTGGCTGCGATGCGTGAGCGTATTGGTGATGACAAACAGCGTATGAGCCAAGAAATGATGGCGATGTATAAAGCAGAAAAAGTAAACCCACTGGGTGGATGTTTACCTCTGCTGATCCAAATGCCAATATTCCTTGCACTTTATTATATGTTGATGGGTTCTGTTGAACTGCGTCACGCCCCATTCTTTGGTTGGATCCAAGACTTGTCTGCGCAAGACCCGTATTACATCCTGCCAGTATTGATGGGTGTGACGATGTTTGTTATCCAGAAAATGTCACCGACCGCTGTGACTGACCCAATGCAGCAGAAGATCATGACGTACATGCCTGTCGTGTTTACTATTTTCTTCCTGTGGTTCCCATCAGGTCTGGTTCTGTATTATATCGTGAGTAACTTAGTCACCATTATCCAGCAACAAGTGATTTACCGTGGTCTGGAAAAACGTGGTCTACACAGTCGCGATAAAAAAGAGAAAAAATAATTTCGCTTCTCAGTAAATTGAGAATGGCTTCACAAAGCGAGATTCTATAGTAGTATTAAGGCGACCAATTATGGTCGCCTTAATTATTTTCAAAAAACAGTTTTCAAGTCAAAGACAGAGAAACCTCATGCAAATCAACGATACTATCGTCGCACAGGCAACACCTCCCGGTCGTGGTGGTGTCGGTATTTTACGTATATCTGGCCCAAAAGCTGCATTAGTGGCTGAAACCGTGTTGGGTAAACTCCCTAAGCCACGTTATGCGGATTATCTCCCTTTTCGTGATGTAGAAGGTTCTGTCCTTGACCAAGGTATTGCGCTTTACTTCCCTGGGCCAAATTCCTTTACAGGGGAAGATGTCCTTGAACTACAAGGACACGGTGGTCCGGTCATTCTTGATTTATTGCTAAGAAGAATACTCACTATTGATGGTATTCGTATAGCAAATCCGGGTGAGTTTTCTGAGCGTGCATTTTTGAATGATAAGCTTGATTTAGCCCAAGCTGAGGCGATTGCCGATTTAATCGATGCGAGTTCAGAGCAAGCGGCGCGCTCTGCAATGAACTCCTTACAGGGGGCTTTTTCTTCCCATATTCACCAATTAGTGGAAGCACTCACTCACTTGCGCATCTATGTGGAAGCAGCGATTGATTTTCCCGATGAAGAAATTGATTTTCTATCTGATGGTAAAATTGAAGCCAAGCTTAATGAAGTGGTTGCCGATTTAGAACAGGTTCGCTCCCAAGCTCGCCAAGGTAGTTTGTTGCGAGAAGGGATGAAAGTGGTGATTGCTGGGCGTCCAAACGCCGGTAAATCTAGCTTACTGAATGCGTTAGCAGGGCGAGAGGCAGCGATTGTCACGGATATAGCGGGTACAACCCGTGATGTGTTGCGTGAACATATACATATTGATGGAATGCCATTACATATCATTGATACAGCAGGCCTACGGGAAGCCAGTGATGAAGTTGAGCGTATAGGTATCGAGCGTGCATGGAAGGAGATTGAACAGGCTGACCATGTGCTGTTTATGGTGGATAGCACCACGACTGATGCCACTGAGCCACAAGAGATTTGGCCCGAATTTATGGCACGCCTACCCGATGAGCTACCCGTAACTGTGATCCGTAATAAAGCAGACATGACCGGGGAGCCGGTTGAGTTTATTGATAACACTCGTTACCCATTAATCCGTTTATCTGCTCGTGAAGAAAATGGTATTGATTTATTGCGGGATCATCTAAAAGAAGCGGTTGGCTTTAATAGTAATACAGAGGGTGGTTTCTTGGCACGTAGCCGCCATTTACAAGCATTGAATGCGGCCGCAGTTCACCTAGAACAGGGCTATGACCAGTTAGTGAATGCCCGCTCCGGTGAGCTTTTGGCTGAAGAGTTGCGTCTAGCCCAATTAGAACTCAGCGAAATCACGGGGGAGTTTACTTCTGATGATTTATTAGGCCGTATTTTCTCAAGTTTTTGTATTGGGAAGTAATACGGTATCGTATTAACCTACACGGCGTTGTGTAGGTTTCCTTTCTTTTTTGTCGTCTTAATCCAATATTAAGCATTTAGTGTTTTTATTTTTCTAAAATGGTCGATTAAACCAACTAACAGATAAAAGCATGGATAAGTTATTGCAAGTTAACACTCAAAGTTACGCTCAACGCCCTGACTTAATAGAAGAGTGCGAGTTATTTCTTGATAAGTTATGGCCTCAGTTTATGAGCCAATCATCGGTATGTGATGAATATTGGAACAGGCTTGATGAAGAGCCCAATTCTTATTTTCAATTTATTGCCACTGTAAATGAGAACGAAGAGGAGCGGGTCATTGGTATTATTCGCTCTGTGCCTTTTTTATGGCCTTATGGTGATTTTAGCAAATTAGCGGAAATGGGCTGGGATGCGATTTTTAACTTCGCGATGGAAAATCAACAAGGCGGAGAGCCTTATATTTCGGCACTTTCTGTGACGGTTGACCCGCAATATCGTGGGTGTCAAATCCCTGCTTTATTGATTAATGCATTAAAACACGCAGCAAAAGAATATGCGGCAAAAGCGGTGATTGTGCCTGTTCGCCCAACATTAAAACATTGTTATCCATTACAGGATTTTGAGGCGTATTGCGGCTGGCAAAATGAGCGAGGGGAGCCTTTTGACCCGTGGATCAGAACGCATTGGCGGTTGGGTGCCACGGTACTACAGCCCGTTCATCGTTCAATGGTCATTATAGGCTCAATTGCTGATTGGCAATCATGGACAGGTATGTATTTCCCGCAATCAGGGCAATATATTGTACCCAACGCTTTGGTGCCAGTTACTGTTGATATTCAGCGCCAACAAGTTGAATATATTGAGCCTAATTTGTGGATGCTGCACTCGCTTTAAGGCTCAGTATTGTGTCTATCTTTGAATGATACTTATCGATATATTTCTACACTCTATAGCGTGTTATTTATATTTTACCTGTTATAGCGTGTAAAATGATGTTTACCGGTTGTAGTAGGTAAATATCATTAGTGCCAAACAAGGTAGGTGTTAAAATGAAAGTGACCAATACCCGACAACTTAGTGCTTACATGAAAGATGTCAGAGAGACGAAAAAATTATCTCAAAGTAAAGTCGCAAGTAAAGTGGGTATTCGGCAAGATACCGTCTCCAGTTTTGAACTCTCTCCTGACTCTACCAAATTAGAAACCTTCTTTAAGATTTTATCTGCCCTAAATTTAGAACTCGATATTAAACCGCGAAATGAAAGTGGCTCATCAAACTCAAACTCAAATTCAAACTCTGGATGGAAGGAGGAGTGGTGATGGCGATTTTGCATGTATATATGAATGGTTATTGGGTAGGTGACTTTATTCGCTCAAGTACTGGGGCTCATCAGTTTAAATGATGTGCCCCATAGTTTTATTTTAAATGTAGGTGAAATAAAGGCGTTAGCGGTTGAACGTTTTGAGCGTAAATATTCTTCTGATTCCTCGTGGATTATGCGTTTACCACAAGAAGATTTTTGTCAAACATTGAATATTTCACCGGCAAGAAAATATCAAAATCATGGTGGACCGGGTATTTCTGAAATTATGAATTACTTATTAGGTTCAATAAATGCAGAGAAAGATAGATATCAGTTTATGAAGAGCCAGGTTTTGTTTTGGTTACTTGCAGCGACGGATGGCCATGCTAAAAATTTTTCATTATTTATTGAACCTGAAGGCCGTTATCAGTTAACACCTTTTTACGATATTTTGTCCATGTATCCTAGTTATGGGGGGAGGGGAATTAACCCTAGAGATGCCAAATTGGCTATGGGGCTGAAGGGAACAAGGGAGATGAAATACAATATAGAGCAAATTTTTCCAAGGCATTTTTTTGCAACGGCCAAGGAGGTTGGTTTTGACCGCACTGAAATGGAAAAAATCTTAATTGAGTTTGATGAGCAAATGGAAAGTGTTATTACAAAGGTTAGGGAACAGCTTCCAACCAATTTCCCTAAGCACATTGCAGACTCAATTTTATCAGGGTTACATCATAAAGCCGCACGATTAAAAAAAGGTTGGGATTAATCCTTTACCCGACTCGGATGGGTAAACACGGTGGCTTTCCCCTGACGGCAAAAACCGACTAAGGTTAAATTGGCTTTTTCCGCCACTTCGATAGCGAGTGCCGTGGCAGCAGAAACGGCAAATAAAATTTCTGCACCGCAACTGGCGGCTTTTTGTACCATTTCATAACTTGCGCGGCTAGAAACCAATACAGCACCTTGTTGCCATTGGTTACGATGCTTCATTCCGAGTAGTTTATCAAGTGCGACATGGCGACCGACATCTTCGCATCCCCCCACTAATAAACCTTCTGGTGATATCCATGCGGCGGCGTGGGTACAGCCCGTTAGGGCACCTATTTCTTGTACCTTTTTCAATTCATGTAGCGCGTTATCTAAGTAAGACAAGGAAAATGTTTGTGTAAAAGGTAGGGGAGCGATGGGTTTAAAAATTTCATCGAGTTGTTCGGTACCACAAATACCACAGCCTGTACGCCCTGCTAAATTACGGCGGCGTTCTTTTAGCTCCATAAATCGGCGGCTAGATAATTCAACCTGTACTTCAATTCCTCGGTTACAGCCTTCAACGATATCAATTCCACGTATTTCATCACCTGACTGTATTATCCCTTCTGAAAGTGCAAACCCGACGGCAAAATCCGCTAAATCTTTTGGCGTTGCCATCATAACAACATGTGATATGCCATTGAACACTAGAGCGACAGGATATTCTTCTGCAACATAATCATTAACGGGGGAGTTAAGGTTGCCTTTTTGTTGCACGCTTGTGTGATTTAAGCCAATCATTTTAGTTAATTTGGAGTCATTTGTAGTATTTGTTTCATACATTAGATGAATTCCTAGCATTAATGATACATAATATTAATTATGGGTAAAAAGAATTTACACCATTTGCCAGGCAATGTACCTGGATACGATAGGGAAGACGTTGAATAAGAACAGTTTACCTGATTATCGCGATTGGCGTTAGGTAAACATGAGCAATGTATAATGAGGAGATCCCCATGCAAGTCAGCAGAAGGCAGTTCTTTAAGATCTGCGCTGGCGGTATGGCAGGTACGACGGCAGCAGCATTAGGGTTTGCACCCGCCACTGCGTTAGCGTCAACGCGCCAGTATAAATTACTGCGTGCGAAGGAAACCAGAAATACCTGTACCTACTGTTCTGTCGGCTGTGGGCTGTTAATGTACAGCCTTGGTGATGGCGCGAAAAATGCGAAAGAAAGCATTTTCCATATTGAAGGGGACCCGGATCATCCGGTAAACCGTGGTGCACTTTGTCCTAAAGGTGCTGGACTTATCGATTTTATCCACAGTGAAAGCCGCCTTAAGTACCCTGAAGTGCGTGAGCCAGGGACAAATGAGTGGAAACGTATCACTTGGAATGAAGCCTTTGATCGTATCGCTAAGTTAATGAAAGAAGACCGCGATGCGAACTTTATTGAAAAAAATAAAGAGGGTGTCACTGTTAACCGTTGGCTAACCACCGGTATGCTATGTGCATCCGCAGGAAGCAATGAAAGCGGCTTTGTAACCCAAAAATTTACCCGCGCTCTCGGCATGCTTGCCGTAGATAACCAAGCGCGTGTCTGACACGGACCAACGGTAGCAAGTCTTGCTCCAACATTTGGTCGCGGTGCGATGACCAACCACTGGGTTGACATTAAAAATGCAAACCTAGTTGTCGTTATGGGTGGTAATGCGGCAGAAGCGCATCCAGTCGGTTTCCGCTGGGCGATGGAAGCTAAAATCCATAATAAAGCCAAACTAATCGTTATTGACCCTCGCTTTACCCGTACTGCGGCAGTGGCGGATTTTTACACGCCTATTCGCTCAGGTACTGATATT
Organism: Providencia sp. TYF-12; assembly: GCF_041344805.1. Lineage (NCBI taxonomy): Bacteria > Pseudomonadati > Pseudomonadota > Gammaproteobacteria > Enterobacterales > Morganellaceae > Providencia > Providencia sp. TYF-12. Next base: position 4,651,588 of record NZ_CP166833.1, on the reverse strand, counting down.
GCGTTCTTGTCTGGTGTTATCAAATACTTATTGGATAATGAAAAAATTCAGCGTGAATACGTGGAAGCGTATACCAACGCCAGTTTAGTTATTCGTGAAGATTATGGTTTTGATGACGGCCTGTTTACAGGTTATGACGAAGAAAAACGTCAATACGACAAAACCACGTGGAACTATGAGATGGATGAAAACGGCCTTGCGCTGCGCGATCCGACTCTGAAACACCCACGTTGTGTGCTAAATCTATTAAAAGAGCACGTCAGCCGTTATACACCTGAAGTGGTGAATAACATCTGTGGTACGCCAATTAAAGACTTCTTGCAAGTCTGTGAATACCTTGCAGAAACGAGTGCTAAAGATAAAACCGCTTCGTTCTTGTACGCATTAGGTTGGACACAACATACTGTTGGTGCCCAAAACATTCGTACTATGGCGATGATCCAGTTACTTCTGGGTAATATGGGGATGCTAGGCGGTGGTGTAAACGCACTGCGCGGGCACTCCAATATCCAAGGGTTAACTGACTTAGGCTTGCTATCTCAAAGCTTGCCGGGTTATTTGACCTTACCATCCGAAAAACAAACGACATTAGACAGTTATTTAACTGCCAATACACCGAAAGCGACGGTTGCAGGCCAAGTTAACTATTGGAGCAACTATCCGAAATTTTTCGTCAGTATGATGAAAACTTTTTATGGTGATAAAGCGCAGAAAGAAAATGACTGGGGCTTTGATTTATTACCGAAATGGGATCAAGGCTACGATGTGTTGCGTTATTTCGAAATGATGGATAAGGGGGAAGTTAACGGTTATATCTGCCAAGGCTTTAACCCGGTTGCTTCATTCCCGAATAAAAACAAAGTCATTAAATCACTTTCTAAGTTGAAGTATTTAATTACCGTTGACCCGCTGAATACGGAAACATCCAATTTCTGGCAAAACCACGGCGAAATGAACGATGTGAAACCGGAAGAAATCCAAACTACGGTATTCCGTCTACCTTCTTGTTGTTTTGCTGAAGAAAATGGCTCGATTGTTAACTCAGCTCGTTGGTTACAATGGCACTGGAAAGGTGCGGATGCTCCGGGCGAAGCCATTAGTGATGGTGAAATTCTTTCGGGGATTTTCCATCGCATGCGTCAGTTATATGCTGCCGAAGGTGGTGCTGTGCCAGAGCAGGTTCTGAGTATGACTTGGAACTACTTTGACCGTGATAATCCAACTCCGGAAGAAGTCGCTCAAGAAAACAATGGCTATGCTTTAGTTGACTTGAAAGATGCAGATGGCAACGTGATTGTTAAAAAAGGCGAATTACTTAGCTCCTTTGCTCAATTACGTGATGACGGTACGACATCAAGTGGTTGCTGGATCTTTACGGGTAGCTGGACACCAAAAGGCAACCAGATGGCTAACCGTGATAACTCTGACCCAACAGGTCTGGGTAACACATTAGGTTGGGCATGGGCATGGCCCTTGAACCGTCGCGTGATTTATAACCGCGCATCAGCTGACCCAATGGGTAAACCGTGGGACCCAAAACGTCAGATTCTCGAGTGGGATGGCAGCAAATGGACAGGAATGGATATTCCTGACTATAGCAATGCTGCTCCGGGTAGTGGTGTTGGTCCGTTTATCATGCAACCGGAAGGTATGGGGCGTTTATTCGCACTGGATAAAATGGCGGAAGGCCCATTCCCAGAGCATTACGAGCCTATCGAGACCCCGCTTGATACTAACCCATTGCATCCAAATGTGGTGTCTAACCCTGCGGCTCGTGTCTTTAAAGATGACTGGGCTCAAATGGGTAAAGCGACTGAATTCCCTTATGTGGGAACCACTTATCGCTTAACGGAACACTTCCACTATTGGACAAAACATGCTCTGTTAAATGCCATTATTCAGCCGCAACAATTCATCGAGATTGGTGAACGTTTAGCGAATGAAAAAGGTATCAAGCAAGGCGATACGGTGAAAGTTAGCTCTAAACGTGGTTACATCAAAGCGAAAGCAGTCGTTACCAAACGTATTCATACCCTGAAAGTGGCTGGAAAAGATATCGATACTATCGGTATTCCAATTCACTGGGGATTTGAAGGTTTGGCAGTGAAAGGCTTTATCGCTAATACGTTAACGCCGTTTGTGGGTGATGCGAATACTCAGACACCGGAATTTAAATCATTCCTTGTCAATGTGGAAAAGGTGTAAGGAGATAAATTATGTCAATGCAATCTCAGGACATTATTCGTCGTTCTGCCACCAATTCCCTGACTCCCGCACCTCAGGTGCGGGACTATAAGGAAGAGGTTGCAAAGCTTATCGACGTTACGACCTGTATCGGCTGCAAAGCTTGTCAGGTCGCATGTTCCGAATGGAATGATATCCGTGACAAAATAGGGACTAACGTTGGGGTATATGATAACCCAACAGATTTAACAGCTAAGTCATGGACAGTAATGCGTTTTTCTGAAGTCGAAGAAAACGATAAGTTTGAATGGCTGATCCGTAAAGATGGCTGTATGCACTGTGCTGACCCAGGGTGCTTAAAGGCATGTCCTTCAGAAGGTGCTATTGTTCAGTACAAAAACGGTATCGTTGATTTCCAATCAGAACATTGTATTGGTTGCGGTTACTGTATTGCGGGTTGCCCGTTTGATGTGCCACGTATCAACCCAGAAGATAACCGTGCATACAAATGTACGTTATGTGTTGACCGTGTTGAAGTCGGTCAAGAGCCTGCGTGTGTGAAAACTTGTCCGACAGGGGCTATTCATTTCGGTAGCAAAGAAGACATGATTAACATGGCAGGTGAGCGTGTTGAAGAGCTGAAAACTCGTGGTTATGCAAATGCAGGTTTATATGACCCTGAAGGTGTTGGCGGTACGCATGTTATGTACGTCTTACACCACGCAGATAAACCTCAGTTGTACCACGGGCTGCCGGAAAACCCGACAATCAGCCCAACCGTCACTTTCTGGAAAGGTATCTGGAAGCCGTTGGCAGCGGTTGGTTTTGCTGCAACATTTGCGGCGGCCATCTTCCACTATGTGGGTATTGGTCCGAACCGCGTCTCCAAAAAAGATGAAGAAGAGGCTTTAGAAGATTTGCATAATGCAATGTCATCTGACACTTCGAAATCAAAAGAAGGGGAGGATCAGAAATGATGCCAGATGATAACGATAAAATTATCCGCCATAAGCCGATTGAAAGGATCAATCACTGGGCGGTTGTGATTTGCTTTTTGTTCACCGCGATCAGTGGTCTAGGGTTCTTTTTCCCATCATTAAACTGGTTTATGAACATTTTAGGTACGCCACAACTGTCTCGAATTTTACATCCATTCGTGGGCACAGCGATGTTCTTGCTGTTCGTGTTTATGTTCTTCCGTTATTTCCACCATAACTTCATTAATAAAGAAGATATTAAGTGGGCTAAGAATATTGGTAAGGTACTAAAAAACGAAGAGGCAGGCGATGTAGGGCAATATAACCTCGGTCAAAAAGGGGTATATTGGGTAGTCACCATTTGCTTACTAGCATTGGTTATCACAGGTGTGATTATGTGGCGCCCTTATTTTGCGGATTATTTCCCTATTCCTGTTTATCGTGCGGCTATCTTAGTGCACTCACTTTCAGCTATCGCATTGATCATCATGATAGTGGTGCATGCATACGCTGCAATTTGGGTGAAAGGCTCTGTACGTGCGATGGTTGAAGGTTGGGTAACTCGTGGTTGGGCAAGAAAGCATCACCCACGCTGGTACCGTGAAATCATCGAAAAAGAAAAGCAGCAGCAAGAGAAAAACTAAGTATCTTGATAGTATTTTTAAAACCCACAAATTATATTTGTGGGTTTTTTTATATTATTTAATTATCATATTCAGATGGGTTTTATTTTAACTGTGTTTAATTATTTATTAAAAATATATTTTAATTTATCGATATTAGAATGTCGATATTAGATTTATTATCTTAATTTTATGCTTTATTTAATAAAGATGGTCATATTTAGAGTAACTAAATAATACATTTAGATGATGTTGATTTATTATTCAATAATAGAGCAATAGTGAAATTAATTACTATATTTAATATTATTTTAGCCTATTGATATTAAAAAATAATTAAAGCGGCGAATCACTGGACTTATACCATAATATTTAATACAAATAGTTAACGGTTGCGGAATATATTACCTCAACAAAATAAAAACCCTCATATTTAAATATATTATTTTAATACAGTGAAATAAATATCATTCATTCCATTTACGATAGCTAAATAAAGAGGTAATGCATGGATCTTCCTTTACAAGGTATCAAAGTACTCGACTTCACCGGTGTACAGTCAGGGCCATCTTGTACCCAAATGTTAGCGTGGTTTGGGGCTGATGTGATAAAAATTGAACGCCCCGGCGTTGGTGATGTAACTCGTAATCAACTTAGAGATATTCCCGATGTTGATGCGCTTTATTTTACCATGCTCAATAGTAATAAACGTTCCGTTGAATTAAATACTAAAACGCCAGAAGGGAAAGAAGTTATGGAGCGGCTGATCAAACAAGCCGATGTCCTTGTTGAAAACTTCCATCCAGGTGCCATCGACCATATGGGTTTTACTTGGGAACATATTCAAGAATTAAATCCTCGTCTGATTTTCGGCTCCATTAAAGGTTTCGATGAAAACTCACCTTATGCCAATGTTAAAGCTTATGAAAATGTGGCTCAAGCCGCTGGTGGAGCTGCATCAACTACCGGTTTTTGGGATGGTCCTCCACTTGTCAGCGCCGCTGCATTAGGTGACAGTAATACAGGGATGCATTTATTAATCGGCTTATTGGCAGCACTGTTACATCGAGAGAAAACGGGTAAAGGGCAACGCGTGACGATGTCGATGCAAGATGCTGTACTCAACTTATGTCGTGTAAAACTACGCGATCAGCAGCGTTTAGAAAAAATCGGCTATTTAGAAGAATACCCTCAGTATCCAAATGGTAAATTTGGTGATGCCGTTCCCCGTGGCGGAAATGCAGGAGGCGGTGGGCAGCCCGGTTGGATCTTGAAATGTAAAGGCTGGGAAACAGACCCGAATGGTTATATCTATTTCACTATTCAGGAACAAGATTGGGAACAGACTTGCATTGCCATTGGTAAGCCGGAATGGGCGAGTGACCCAGCTTATAGTACCCCACAAGCTCGACAGCCACATATCTTTGATATCTTTGCTGAAATCGAAAAGTTCTTGGCAGATAAAGACAAACATGAAGCCGTTGAATACCTCAGTAAGTATGGGGTGCCATGTGCGCCAGTACTGAGCATGCGTGAAATTGCCAGAGACCAATCACTTCGTGATAGCGGAAGCGTTGTTGAAGTAGAACAACCTAAAAGAGGCACTTACTTAACTGTAGGCTGCCCAATGAAATTCTCTTCGTTCACACCAGATATAAAGAGTGCCCCATTGTTGGGTGAGCACACAGAAGAAGTACTGACTGAACTAGGTTACAGTGCAGATGAAATTGCATCTATGCGAACCAATAAAGCTATCTAAATTGTAATTGGGGGAGAATACCTTCCCCATCATTCTGCTATCGATGAGGTGGACATGTCTGCTGACCAAAATCAAAATTTAACGGATGGTATGCATATTATTGTTGATGCACTGAAAAAGAATGGCATTGACACAATCTATGGCGTTGTTGGTATCCCTGTTACGGATATGGCGAGACATGCTCAAGCCGAGGGAATACGTTATATTGGCTTTCGCCATGAACAGTCTGCGGGTAATGCGGCTGCCATTAGTGGTTTTATTACCCAAAAACCCGGTATTTGTTTGACGGTTTCTGCACCGGGCTTTTTAAATGGTATGGTGGCACTAGCCAATGCGACAACCAATGGCTTTCCGATGATCCAAATAAGTGGCTCAAGCGATAGGGCGATCATAGACCTGCAACAAGGGGACTATGAAGAGCTGGACCAGATGAATACTGCAAAGCCATTTGTCAAAGCTTCCTACCGAGTTAATAAACCAGAAGATTTAGGGATTGCTTTAGCAAGAGCCATACGAGCTTCGGTATCGGGTCGCCCTGGCGGTGTATATCTTGACCTTACCACTGAGGTGTTAGCGGCGGTGATGGATAAAGACGAAGCAGACAAAACGATTTTTAAGGTAGAAGACCCTGCACCAAGACAAATTCCATCACCTGATTCAGTGAATAAAGCGCTTAAGTTACTTGCATCAGCTAAGCGGCCATTAATTATTTTGGGTAAAGGCGCCGCATATGCACAAGCGGATGACAATATTCGTCAATTTATTGAAACGACGGGTATTCCTTATTTACCGATGTCAATGGCAAAAGGTTTGCTACCGGATACCCACCCCCTATCAGCGGCATCAGCTCGCTCATATGCCTTATCCAGTGCGGATGTTGTGGTGTTAATGGGCGCACGCCTTAATTGGTTGCTTGATCATGGAAAAGGTAAGCATTGGTCGCCAGACACTCAATTTATTCAATTGGATATTGAGCCATCTGAGATTGATAGTAACCGCCCAATAACCGCACCTGTTGTTGGTGATATTTACTCAAGTATTGAGTCTTTACTGGCTGGTCTTAAATCAATCCCTGTTAAATCCCCAACAGAATGGATTGCCAGTATTGATGAGCATAAGAAAATCAATGTCGAGAAAATGGCTGCTAAGTTAAATACTGACACTTCTCCGATGAACTATTTCAATGCATTACGTGCAATCCGTGATGTGCTGGTCGATCACCAAGATGTTTATGTCGTTAATGAAGGCGCTAACACGCTTGATAATGGACGAAATATTATTGATATGTACCAACCACGTAAGCGCTTAGATTGTGGAACATGGGGCGTTATGGGGGTGGGGATGGGTTACGCTGTTGGTGCGGCAGTAACCAGTGGTAAACCCGTGGTGGCTATTGAAGGTGACAGTGCATTCGGTTTTAGTGGTATGGAGATAGAAACTATTTGCCGTTATAAACTGCCAGTGACCATTCTAATTTTTAATAATGGCGGAATATACCGTGGCGATGGTGTGAATTTGCATGGTGATAGCGACCCTTCTCCAACGGTATTAATGGGAACTGCCCGTTACGACAAGATGATAGAGGCTTTTGGTGGTATCGGCTATAACGCAACGACACCAGCAGAAATACAACAGGCATTGAAAGCAGGGTTAACATCAGGTAACCCAACGTTAATTAATGTGGTGATAGACCCTGATGTGGGGACTGAAAGTGGCCATATAGGCAGCTTGAATCCTAAATCAGTAGTAAAAAATTAACCCAACATCAATTTAAAACGTTGAAATTTCATAGCGCCACTTACTTGATATAAGTGGCGTAAGGTACTTTATCGTCAAAAAATAGGTGGGTCTTATGGCTGACTTTATGTTGAAGATTTTTATGAGTGACCTATTGCCTATCATTATTATTATGGTCCTTGGTTATGCGAGTGGTAAGCGTAATGTATTTACGGAAGACCAAGCAAAGGCATTCAATAAATTAGTTTTAAATTATGCATTACCCGCGGCATTATTTGTTTCAATTGCACGCGCTAATCGTGAAATGATATTTGCTGACACTAAACTGACCATTATTTCGTTTGTAACTTTATTAATTTGTTTCTTTTTCTCTTTCTTTAGTTGTAAATATTTTTTTAAACATAGCCGTGGTGAAGCGGCGGTATGTGCATTGATTGCAGGTTCTCCGACCATCGGTTTTCTTGGGTTTGCAATACTCGACCCTATTTATGGCGCGACCGTTTCTACAGGTCTCGTTGTGGCAATTATCTCAATTATTGTTAATGCCATTACTATTCCTATTGGTCTATTTTTACTTAACCCATCTGATGCAGAAGGTAAGAAAGGGGGAGGAGGAATGGACGCTTTGGTCTCTGCTTTCAAAGAGCCAGTGGTATGGGCCCCAGTATTAGCAACGGTATTGGTTCTTATTGGTATTAAAATCCCCCCTATTTTAGACCCGACTTTTGAATTAATTGCTAAAGCGAATTCAGGTGTAGCGGTATTTGCCGCAGGCTTGACATTAGCAGCGAATAAATTCGAGTTTGATGGTGAAATTGTTTACAACACATTATTAAAACTCGTGTTAATGCCAGGCTTAATGTTACTTGCGGGAATGACGTTTAATATGGAATCTGAGCAATTGCAAATGATGGTATTAGCGGGGGCATTACCACCTGCGTTCTCAGGGATTATTATTGCAAGTCGCTTTAATATTTATACCCGTACTGGAACCGCATCACTGGCGGTAAGTGTACTTGGTTTTATTATTGCAGCACCCGTGTGGATCTATATCGCTCGAGTCGTCGCTTAGAAATGTCTGTTTGATAAAAGTCTCGACCATGGTGGGATTGGCATCATGGTCTTTCGGCAAAAAGAGGTAAATGATGACAGCTACAAAGCCTTTAGATGGAATACGTGTTCTAGATTTTACAGGGGTTCAGTCTGGGCCATCTTGTACCCAAATGTTAGCGTGGTTTGGGGCTGATGTGATAAAGATAGAACGACCAAGAGTTGGAGATGTAACTCGTCATCAATTGCGTGATATTCCTGATGTGGATGCATTATATTTTACCATGCTTAATAGTAATAAGCGTTCTTTAGAGCTGGATACTAAAACCCCAGAGGGTAAAGAAGTCATGGAAAAGCTGATACGCCAAGCGGACGTGTTAGTTGAAAATTTCCATCCGGGGGCGATTGACCATATGGGATTCACATGGGAGTACATTCAACAATTAAATCCTCGTTTAATTTTTGGTTCCATCAAAGGGTTTAATCAAAACTCGCCTTACGCAGATGTGAAAGCGTACGAAAATGTTGCCCAATCAGCAGGAGGTTCAGCCTCAACAACAGGGTTCCCTGATGGCCCCCCTGTTGTAAGTGCAGCAGCCCTTGGGGACAGTAATACGGGAATGCATTTACTGATTGGCTTGTTAACCGCATTGTTACACCGCGAAAAAACCGGTAAAGGTCAACGCGTGACGATGTCAATGCAAGATGCTGTGCTGAATTTATGCCGTGTAAAATTACGCGACCAACAGCGCTTAGAAAAAATAGGTTATTTAGAAGAGTACCCGCAATATCCAAATGGAAAGTTTGGTGATGCGGTTCCCCGAGGCGGAAATTCCAGCGGGGGAGGTCAGCCCGGCACCATGCTTAAATGTAAGGGCAGTGATACTGATCCTAATGCTTATATTTACTTTATTAATCAGGATCATAATTGGGAAAACACCTGTGATGCGATTGGTCGACCGGAATGGAAAACCGACCCTAATTTCGCAACGACCGAAGCTCGGGTAAGCCATATTCAGGATGTATGGGATGCGATTGAAGATATTGCGAAAGACAAAGATAAACATGAAATAACCGATTATTTCGATAAGTTTGGCGTGCCTTGTTCCGCAGTGCTGAGTATGAAAGAGATTATGGAAGATAAATCTTTGCGTGGTAGTGGTTCTATTGTTGAAGTTAAGCAACCCATACGGGGTTCTTATTTAACGGTAGGGTGCCCAGTGAAGTTTTCTAGTTTTATTCCAGAAATTAAGAGTGCTCCATTACTGGGAGAACATAATCACGAAATATTGAAAGAGCTTGGTTATAGCGATGAACAAATTATTGAGATGAAAAATAAAAGTGTTATTTAATTAATAATACTTTAAACACCTAATAATTGGTGAGCTTAAATAGATAGTCAATATTAAATTGTTATATTTGGATATTAATATATTCAAATATAACAATAATGCACAGAATTTGAATGGATTAATTCACTTTTTAAACCCATAAATTATTTTTCTATTCTATCCACGATTAATTATTCATTAATAGTGGGGGCTTTTTACTACTCTATTCGTTGAATAAGGATTGTCATATGCGTATTTCTGAAATTAAAAAAAGCAGTAAGGTTGCTGCCGTTGATTTTGTTCCTGCATGGGGTGATTTAAATGGGAATATTCAACGCCTAGTTGCAGCTGCAGAGAAAGTTGCTGCTCAGGGTGTCGACTATGCCGTTTTTCCTGAAACAGCGGTTAGCGGTTATTTATTTTCGGACACGGCTGAGTTAGCACCTTATTTAGATACTATTCCGGGTAAAACGACGGCGGCAATTTTACCTGTCCTCGCACAGACTGGCATGTATATGAGCGTTGGTATTGCTGAGCGAGATAGTGAAACAGGTTTAGCTTATAATTCAGCGGTCCTAATGGGGCCTGAAGGTATCATTGGTAAATATCGAAAAATAGGGTTGAACTCCCAAGACCAAAAAGTATTTGCTCCGGGTAATACTGGTGTGAAAACGTTTGATACCCCGATAGGCCGCATCGCATTATTAATTTGTTATGACGATACCTATTGGCAATATGTTCGTTTAGCGGCACTTGAAGGGGCTCAAATTATTGGTTGGCATTCAGTTTCGGACCGTATGATGCCTGATGCAACAGCGGCAGAAATGCTAGGTGACCACTCAACAGTGGCCCATGTTCAACATATGAGTGCACTGAATGGCGTATGGGTAGTTTGTGCGACACGCAGCGGTATTGAAACGAATCCAATTACCAAGGGACAGCTGTATTATAATGGGGGGTCGAGTGTGTGGTCCCCGTCCGGTCATAAGGTGGCGCAGTCCCCGGTGTTAAGCCCTTTAGAATTGGAACCCGGGTTGAATGGCATATATAGCGCAATGATTGATTTAGATGAAGCCGATAAACAGCGTAATACTTTGCTTGCTAAGCGTCGTCCTGACTTATATTCCCCAACACTTGCATTTCATCGTAGCCCTACGGATATCAATGCAACTTCGACGATAGTGCAAACCACTTTTATTGCAGCCCAGTGGGAAAAATCAGTCTCTAAGTTAGACTCTATTCAGGTGGGTGAGAATGAACTCTTAGTTTTACCTGAGCTTTCGGCACTTCCTTATACCGATGACCCGAATATTATTTTGTCCCATGCCGAAACACGAGGAGGGGTATTTGAACAAATCCTTTGCAAAGCAGCTTATGAAGGGAAAGGGTATATTGTAGGTAGTTACCCTGAAATTGATACCGATAAACTGTACCACACGGTGGTGCTAGCGGGCCCCGCGGGGGATATACTCGCCCGTTATAGAGTGACACACCTTAATGAGCGTGATAGTGGCTGGGCAATGGCAGGCCATGCAGTCAGTGTCACGGCAACTCCTATTGGGCGCATTGCTTTGGCTGCGGCACATGAATTAGAAGTCCCAGAACTCGCGGGGTTATATAGTGCATTACGCGCTGATATTTTGGCGGCGCCAGCGGGCATACCGAGTGATTTGAAAGTTGAAATTGATAGCCATCTTTATTCTGTGGAAAACCCACCGACTGGGCGAGCGGATTTTATCCCTTATGCTATCGCAACATTAAACCAACTATGGGTGATATGTGGAGGCCGCAATGAACGAGATTCAACGTCGGCCGCCATATACGGGCCTGAACCCGTCGTACTGACGCCAACATTAACAGCACAGAGAGGGGCCGAAGATGTTAGATTACAAACACAGGTTCCTGCTCCTTTTACTTGGATTAATCAAGAGCGTTTAATTAGTGGGCAGCAAGCCATTTGGTTTACGCCGCTAACTCGGTAGTTATTTTTGTTTTCCTGTTGTAATTCATTTGGTTACAACAGGAATGCTAAGTTATTAATATGAAAAATATTACTCATTAGCAATTAAAAGCCGGCAAAGGAGAGTTAAAACACTTCACTTTTTTGGTGTTGTTGCCTTGTTGGTTTTAATTGCGAGTATTTCTAGTGAAGTTTTTAATCACGGTTTATTTTGAATTTCAATTCTGAATTTGCATTTATTTTACAGTTGGTTTTTTTATTTTTATTTAGCTCTAAAAATAAAAAACGGTTTATTAAGAAATACTCAATTATTGTTCCGCCCTCTATTCATTATTTTGGTTATTTTGGATTATGTATCGACCAAATTGGCAAAAAAACAAATTTATTTAAGACAATTTTTAAGGTGCATATCACTTCGATTATGAGTCGGCCGAGCTGCTCAAAAATAGAGAGTTCAATACAGGGAAATAAAATATGACAACCTCTTCACCACAAGTGCCGTTTATGCAATTACCCACTATTGCATTTTTATTAGCGATTGCCTCAGGGATGTTGGATGGCTATGCCTTTTTCACAACGAAATCATTTGCGACGTTTCAGTCGGGCAATATCATCATGCTAGGTTATCAATTTGCTGAAAACGGTCTGGCTGCGGTGACGCCTTATGTTATTTCTATTTTCTCATTTGGTGCGGGAGCTATGTTACTGGCATTGATCCGTTATCGCTATAATACCGATGAGAAAACATGGACATTCACTTTACTGTCACTTGAAATAGCCCTTTTATTGCTGCTGATCGCGTATATTTTTTTATTCAATATCCAATCTAAGGGGTTTCATGCCGTTTGGGCTTTGTCTTTTATTGCAGGTATGCAGGGTAATGCATTCCACAAAATTAATGGCATGTTATACGGGAATATTGCAGTCACCTTAAATGTACAGCTAGGTTTTAGTTCTTTAGCAGAGTCTATCGCATTTAAAGGTAAAGCCAGAAAAAACGCATTGTATAAAAGTTATTGTTATTTTCTGACGCTCTTGGGTTTTGCTGGTGGGGCATTTCTCATGGTATTACTCGCTGATTATGCAAGGGAATATGCATTGTTTGCTACATTAATCCCGTTATGTTTGATATTTTTCTCTGGTCGCCAGTTTTCGAAAGAAAATAAACAGCTACCAATAGATTCGGATTGATGTGGGTGAAAGAGGCGGGGGAAGTCCCGCCTACTAAAATGTTATTATAAGTCGTGCTGGTGGTTGAGAGCTTCAACAGTTTTCTTGGCACCGTTATCACGTAGTGAAAGGTAGAATGCAGTCACCTTTTCAGTAAATAACGAATTATTAACCAGTTCTTCGGTAAACAAACTGTTAAGAGAAAGTAGTGTGCGAACACGGCTTTCATCATCAGTACTGTTTGCAACGAGCTCGGCCAACTTTACAGCCTGTGGGTCGCTGACTTGAATTTCTACGTCATGATCATCTTTTCCGCTGACATAACGCATCCATCCCGCAACAGCTAAGGCTAAATAATCAAATGATTGGCCGTTTTTCAGATGAATTTGGATAGAATCGAGTAAACGTTGAGATAATTTCAATGTTCCATCCATAGCGATTTGCCAAGTACGATGTTTCAACCCCGTATTTTTAAAACGTTCAATCAGGGCATTAGCATAGGCGGGTAAATCCACATTTTTGATGGATAACGTTGGTGCTTGCTCATTGACCATCAGGTGATAAGCTGCTTTTTCATAAGCACTATCCTGCATGCATTCATTAATATATTGGTAACCAGCCAAATAACCTAAATAAGCAAGGAATGAGTGGCTACCATTTAACATGCGCAGCTTCATTTCTTCAAATGGAACGACATCTGTGACTAACTGAGCGCCCGCTTTTTCCCACTCAGGGCGACCCGCGACAAAATTGTCTTCAATCACCCACTGGCGAAATGGCTCACAGGCAATGGCGACTTTGTCAACGACAGGGCCTAGTTGGGATTGAATTTTTTCTGCGGTGTCTGGTGTCATGGCAGGCACAATTCTATCCACCATGGTGGATGGAAAGGTGACATTGGCTTCAATCCAATTGGCCAATGCAATATCCTGTTTTGCAGCCATCGCTAAAATGACATTTTTCGTAATATGGCCATTTTCAGGCATATTGTCACAGGACATGACTGTAAATGGTGCAATACCCAGTGCCTTGCGGCGTTTTAAGGCTTCAACAATCAGACCCGGCAGTGATTTAGGGGTGTTTGGTGAGGCTAAATCATGCGCAATAGCGGGGTTCGCAAAATCAATCGAGCTTGTCGCGGGCACATAACAATAACCTTTTTCAGTAACCGTCATGGAAACGATGGCAATATTAGGGTCTAACATGCGATTGATAACGGCATCAATTCCGTGAATGGTTGGGTGTAATGCTTCTCTTACCACACCGACAGTACGGGTTTGCCAATTATCGCCTTGCATTTCAACTACGTTATAAAGGCAGTCTTGAGCGAGTAAATCTTCAATTTGTTGTTCCCCACCGACTAAATTGACCTCACAAAAACCCCAATCACTCTGCTGCTCCGTAGCTAAAATATCCGCAAAGATGGCTTGGTGGGCGCGATGGAACGCGCCGAAACCTAAGTGAAGCATTTTTACCTTTACCTGCTCCCTATCATAGCTTGGTACTTTGATTGTGGCGGGTAATTGGTTTAGGTTATTGGTTGACAGTTGCATATTTCACTTTACCTTTTTGTTGTTCAGCCTCTTCAACCGCATCCAACGTGCTGGTTAAATCACGATCTTTCACTTCAGGCATGATAATGGCACTGATTAATGAAATGGCAGAGTAAATGATGATCATGATTGCAATTGGCCACCAGCTTCCTGTGATGCTACAGAAAATGCCTGCTAGAACTGGGCCTAAGCCAGAGGCAATTAAGCCACCAATTTCTTTGGCTACAGCCATACCAGTAAAACGGTTACGTGAGTTGAACATTTCAGCCATCGTAATATTTTCTAAGGCAAATAATCCGAGTACTGAACAGTTATGAACGATAATAATACAGATGGTAATTAAGCTAACGCTGTTCGCGCCATCGACGATGACAGATAACATCGGATAGGCGAGCAACATGGCAGATAAGCTAAGAATAATATAAGGAATACGACGACCAAATTTATCTGATATCAGACCAATTACAGGAATAGTTAGGAAACCGACAACGGAGCTGATCATGATCGCATCAGTTGGAATACTCTTATCAAACAATAGGCTTTGAACTAAATATCCTGCTAAGAAAGTTTGAATTAACCCAGAGTTACCTGCTTGGCCAAAACGAATGCCAGTCGCTAACCAAAATGCTTTAGATTTAAACATGGCAAAGAAACTTTCTTTCGGTGGTGCTTGTACTGCGACTTTGGCTTCTTGTTCTTCCGTATTTTGCACTTTCTCAAATACAGGGCTTTCTTTCAGATTCAGTCGTAACCATACTGCAAACAGCATTACCACGAAGCTTGCCAAGAAAGGTACACGCCAGCCCCAAGCCAGTAAGTCTGACTTATCTAACCAGAAGAACATAACAGCCCAAATTGCAGTTGCGCTTAATGTGCCACAGTTTGTTCCCAGACCCACTAATGAGGCCACAATACCACGACGGCCTTTTGGTGCATATTCTGCCAGCATGGTGCCTGCACCCGAAATTTCAGCGCCTGCCCCTAAACCTTGAATAATTCGCAAGAGAACTAATAACAGCGGTGCGAGGATACCTACCTGTGCGTAGGTTGGTAATACCCCGATTAATGTAGTACACACCCCCATCATGGTGATGGTGATAAAGAGTACTTTTTTACGGCCGATTCGGTCGCCCATTTGACCAAAGAAAATCGCACCAACAATACGTGCGACATATCCGGCACCGTAAGTTCCCATAGCAAGAATTAATGCCATTGAAGCGGATTGTTCAGGGAAAAATATTTCATGGAAAACAAGTGCTGCGCCTAACGAGTAAAGCTGGAAATCCATAAACTCCAGAGCGGTTCCTAGCCAGCCTGAAACTGCAGCTTTGGTCAGATCGCCAGAGCTGCGTTCCACTTTCCCTGATGGGTCAATTGACTGAGTATTCATATTATTATCCTATTAATCACGTAGAGTAGTATCCAAAATCGGATTTAGTTTTTTTAATTAAATTAAAAGGTTAAAAGAATTTTACAGCAGGTCTTCTGGTCTTTTTCAAAGGTTAATATTGCCTCTTGCGCTTCAGTGAATGGGAACTGATGGGTTAAGATTTTTGTTGGGTCAATTTTTTTAGATTCTATCCAGCTAATTACTTCTTGGAATTTTTTGGCATTCAGACGCGAAGAAAATAATGAAATCTCTTTGCTGGTAATACTTTGCTGTGTAACGGCACTTGCTTCACTTGAAAAGCCCATAATAGAAACTCTTGCCGCGGGGGAAGCAATCAAGATGGCTTCTTGTAAGATAGCGGGATGGCAAGCTGCATCAAGTACTAACGTTGGGCGGAGCCCCAGTGCTTTGAGTTGTTCTGGCAGTGGGCTTTGTGAATTATCAATGATAATATCAGCACCACAATCTTTTGCTCTTGCTAAACGTTCAGTCACGCGGTCAACCACAATTAAGGTTTTGACCTGATAAACTCCTTTAAGAACCTGTGCGCAGGTTAACCCAATCGTACCCGCACCATAGACTAATGCGACATCATCTTGAGTTGGGTGAACATGCGAAGTCACGTTGGCGGCAATAGAGTATGGTTCAACGGTAACGGCACATTCATCGCTGATTGAATCGGGAATGGTATAAGCGTTTGCCGCAGGGACATTAACATATTCAGTGAACCCGCCATCAGTATGAACGCCTAATACTTCTAGTGTCTCGCAAACATTTGGTTTACCAATTGAACATGGGTAGCAATGACCACAACTGAGAACAGGGTCGATAGAGACTCGTTCACCAATGCGTTTACTGTCTACGCTGGAACCGACTTTTTCAATGACACCGAAAAATTCATGGCCAATCACGCGTGGATATTTTGCAAATGGGTTATGGCCACGGTAGATATGGCTGTCAGAACCACAAATACCGGCTAAGCGAACTTTTATTTGTACTTGATTTTCAGTTGGCTCAGGAACTGAACGCTCTTCAATCAATAATGTATTAGGTTCTTTAATTACTACCGATTTTACAGCTTTCATATTTGACTCCGAATAAAATAAAAATTACCAGTTCCACAACGTGCCGTCTTCGAGACGAGCAACTGGAAGATAAGCTGGGTTGTACGGGTATTTCGCTGCCAGTTTTTCATCAAAATCGATACCTAAACCGGGCTTATCACTTGGGTGCATATAACCATCATTGAACGTCCAGTTGGTCGTAAATACGGATAACATTTCTTCGGAGTAGCCCATAAACTCTTGAACGCCGAAATTTGGTACCCATAGATCAAAGTGTAAGGCGGCAGCATGGCAAATTGGGGATAGGTCAGATGGACCATGAGAACCTGTTCTGACTTGGTAAAGAGAAGCGAAATCAGCAATCCGGCGCATACCCGTGATCCCTCCAGCATGCGTGATTGTGGTGCGGATATAATCGATGAGTTGCTCTTCAATCAATTGTTTACAATCCCAAATGCTATTAAAAACTTCACCTACAGCGATTGGGGTGACGGTATGTTGACGAATTAATCTAAAACAAGATTGGTTTTCCGCTGGTGTTGGGTCTTCCATCCAAAATAATCGATAATCTTCAATACTTTTACCGAAGCGAGCTGCTTCAATAGGGGTCAAGCGATGGTGCATATCGTGTAAAAGGTGTTCATTGAAACCATATTTGTCGCGTACGGCTTCAAACAGTTTGGGCATAAAATCGAGGTATTTTTCGGTTGACCAAAATTGCTCTTCAGGGTGATGGCCTTTTGTGGCAGGTTCATAAGCAAGGTTTTTTCCTTTGCTCTGCCCATAGGTGGTTGCCATTCCTGGTATGCCGCACTGCACACGGATCGCTTTAAAACCTTTTTCTTTATATTTCGCGTAGTTATCTAGTGTTTCGGCAATATCGGTGCCTGTTGTGTGGCAATAAACCATCACACCTTCACGAGAAGCTCCACCGAGTAATTGATAAACTGGAAGGTTGGCAATTTTGCCTTTAATATCCCACAGTGCCATATCAATCGCAGAAATGGCGGACATAGTAACTGGGCCTCTGCGCCAATAGGCTCCCTTATAGAAGAATTGATAAATATCTTCGATTTTATGTGGGTCACGGCCTATCAACTGAGGACAGAGGTGATCTTGAAGATAGGATGCCACTGAGAGTTCTCTCCCGTTAAGGGTGGCATCACCGAGTCCATATATGCCTTCATCAGTAGTAATTTTTAATGTGACAAAATTACGACCGGGGCTACATACAAAGACTTCTGCTTTTATGATTTTCATTTTGGCCTAAATCCCTATTACTTGTTAACCAACTGATCAACCAAATTACCCCTTTACACTCAAACTGGTTTATTTATTGGTTAACCAAATCTTCTTTTTTTCACTCTATCAATCGATAAATTAAAAAACAATGACTAAAAAGACGACAATAAGTGAATCTGATCACAAATTGGTTAACTAATTTTGCAGAAATAGTGGATAAATTGGTTGACCATTGTGGTGAGGGACGATAATCTACAATGGAAGAACTAAATTTAATTCGACAACGCGTTGTACATATATATGAAAACTCAATACCGCTCGTACCAATACCTAGGTCAGCAGTTAAAAGAGCTCATTGCATCTGGTGAATATCCGATAGGAAGTCGTTTAATGCCAGAGCGTGAGATCGCTAAAAAATATGATGTTAGTCGCTCATTGGTACGTGAAGCACTCATCATGTTGGAAATTGAAAAATTGGTTTCTATCAAGAAAGGTTCTGGTGTTTATGTCATCAATCACCCAGACCTATTAATTGATGAAGTCAAAAGCTTAGACCATGGCCCTTTTGAAATACTGCAAGCGCGCCAAGTGATTGAAAGTGCGATAGCAGCATGTGCTGCTTTATCAGCAACAAAAGCCGATATTCAAGAGATCCGCGCATTATTAGAAGATGAGCGAATCAAAGTCGCAAATAATGAAAGTGACGATGCTAATGATCATAAGTTCCACGTGTTAATTGCTCGCGCAAGCAAGAATGACATGATGGCGAAGATTATTGATGATATCTGGGCTGTGCGGTTACAAAGCCCTATGTGGGATAAGCTACATGAGCATATCGACAATACGACTTACCGGAAGAAGTGGTTGATTGATCATGAAAATATTTTAAATGCACTACAAAAACGTGATCCTGAATTGGCTAAAAAAGAGATGTGGCAGCATTTAGAAAATGTCAAAAATACGCTAATGCAGCTTTCTGATTTTGATGACCCCAATTTTGATGGTTACTTATTTGAAACAATTCCTTATCAGACTATTTTTGAATAATCGCAGGAGAAGTACTCATGGAGCATACGTGGCGTTGGTACGGTCCTAATGACCCTGTTTCTTTAAGTGATGCTAGGCAAGCAGAGGTGACGGGAATCGTCTCTGCGCTCCATCATATTCCTAACGGTGAAGTTTGGAGTGTTGAGGAGATTTTAAAGCGTAAATCTATCATTGAAGATGCTGGGTTAGTTTGGTCTGTCGTGGAAAGTATTCCTATTCACGAAGATATTAAAACTCAACAAGGTAATTTTGATTTCTATATTCAAAATTACCAGCAAAGTATCCGTAATTTAGCATCCTGTGGTATTAAGACCATTTGCTATAATTTTATGCCAATTCTAGATTGGACGCGTACTGACCTTGCTTATACGCTACCTGATGGCTCCAAAGCGTTACGGTTCGACAATATTGCCTTTGCTGCGTTTGAAATTCATATTTTAAAACGTAAAAATGCGGCGGCGAGTTATTCAGAACAAGAAGTTAAAGAAGCGGCTGAGTATTATGCCAATATGTCATCTGATGATATCGAAAACCTGATTAAAACCATCATTGCAGGGTTACCGGGCGCAGAAGAAGGTTATACATTAGACCAATTCCGTGAGCGCTTGGCGCTGTATAATAATATTGATGAAAATCAGTTACGTGAGAACTTACGTTATTTCTTGCAGAAAATCGTTCCTGTGTGTGAAGAAGAAAATGTGGTTTTAGCTATTCACCCTGATGACCCTCCACGCCCAATTTTAGGCCTACCACGTATTGTTTCTACCATTGAAGATATGCGGTTTATTAAGCAAAGCTGCGATAGCATTCATAATGGGTTTACTATGTGCACAGGTTCTTATGGTGTGCGAGCCGATAACGACCTAGTAAAAATGATTAATGAATTTGGTGATCGTATTCATTTCACACATTTACGTTCAACGGTGAGAGAAAACAACCCAAATACTTTCCATGAAGGAAATCATATTGCAGGCGATGTCGATATGTTTGAAGTGGTCAAAGCCATTTTAGCGGTTGAACAAAAACGCCATGCTGCGGGGCTTGCACCAATTCCAATGAGACCAGATCATGGTCACCAAATTTTGGATGATTTGAAGAAAGTGACTAACCCGGGTTATTCCGCCATAGGGCGTCTAAAAGGTCTAGCGGAGGTTAGAGGTTTAGAGCTCGCAATTAAACGTATGTATTACCCTGAGTTACTGAAAATCTAAAGACTAACTGGTTATTAATGATATTTGCTTTTTATTTGGTATTTTGATTGTACCAAAGGGGCTGTTATACCTCTAAGGAAGCAAAATTGTTATTTTATTAATACGCGACCGAATAGTATTTGGTCGCGTATTTATTGACCATAAGTGCTTTTTATATTTATCTTTATCTAAAAGATACAATAGATATTAATTATATTTATGTTTTTATTTCGTTCTGATTGAACAACAGCAATAAAAAAAACATCTTGAAATAAGGACAAAATACCAATTTCTGTTGCAAATAGAAGGCTGTTTACATCATAAGCTTGCAGTTATAATCACTCCAAACCACAACTCCAGAATTTTTATCCTAGAGATAACAATTTATTTATATCAAATAAAACAACCATCATCCTGATTTACATTTACCTTGATCTACTACGGGGTTATATCATAGATAATTCGAGGGCCAGAGTAGCCTCAACGCTACTTTTGTTTTATCCTGAGTATTAGAGCACCGCTTTCGCGGATATAAAATATGATGAGCAAAGACGCTTCGGGAAAATGGTCAGCCATTTCTCGGGGATTGTCGTTATAAAAAAATAGAAAAGAGAGAACGCAATGGGTATTCGTATCGTTCCTAAAGAAGAGTTAGGGCAAGAAAGATTGAAAGAAAAAGGAATTGGTTTTATTCCTCCGGTTCTATTTCCTAACCTAAAAAGTTTATATCAACGCCGTGCTGAGCGGTTGAAAGAACTCGGTATTGGTGAGCATCCCTTTGCAGATTATCTGAATTTTGCAGCTGAAGTTGCTACTGCGCAACATAATGCACAACATGATAATCCATTAGACGTGGATATGGCGCCTATTCTTGAGCGTTCAATTAATACAAACAACTCCCCCTTAGATGCAAAAACCTTCCCACGTACAACACATTGGCACAAATTATTGACCGCTATTATCGCTGAGTTAATGCCAATTGTCCCTGAATCAGTTCGCCCAGCATTAGAAAACTTAGATAAAGCATCCGAAACTGAATTAGAGGCAATGGCGACCGCGTTATTAAATGAGGAGTTTGAGAAAGTCCCTGCGGAAAAATCCATGTTTATTTGGGCTGCTCTATCTGTGTATTGGGCGCAAATGGCTGCAAATATCCCCGGTAAAGCGCGCGCGGAACATGGTGACCACCGTCATTTCTGCCCAGTATGCAATAGCATGCCTGTATCAAGCATTGTACAAATTGGGACTTCGCAGGGGCTGCGTTATTTACACTGTAATTTATGTGAAACCGAATGGCACATGGTGCGTGTGAAATGCAGCAATTGTGAGCAAACAGGCCAACTGAATTATTGGTCACTGGATGACGAAAACGCAGCCATTAAAGCGGAAAGTTGTGGTGATTGTGGAAGTTATCTGAAGATCCTTTACCAAGAGAAAGAAGCTAAAGTCGAAGCAGTTGCTGATGATTTAGCGTCAATTATTTTGGATGCACGTATGGAAGAAGAAGGTTTTGCACGTAGCAGTATTAACCCGTTCTTATTCCCTGGTGAAAAATAAGCGGTAACAAACAGAGAATCGTAACTATGGCTGAATCAAATTCTGTTTTATATCGCCAACTTCCTGCAATCGATAAATTATTGCAGCTTGATGAAGTACAAGTATTGGTCGAGCAATCAGGATTGCATTGGGTAACAGCATGCTTACGTGAAATGCAAGAACAAGCCCGAACTTGTATTTCACAGTTTGGAAAATTACCCGCTTGGCACGATGACTGGCTAAAAGAACTATCTGTCCGCCACCAAACATTAGGGCAAAGTGCGTTAAAAAGCGTCTTTAATCTAACGGGAACGGTACTGCATACCAATTTAGGTCGAGCAGTAATGCCAACCTCGGCGATTAATGCAGTTAGCCAAGTGATGAATTCGCCAGTTACACTAGAATATTCTCTTGATGGCGCCATGCGTGGTCACAGAGACCGCGCGATTGCGGATTTACTCTGTGAATTAACAGGGGCAGAGGATGCATGCATTGTTAATAATAACGCAGCGGCAGTTTTGTTATTATTGGCAACAGTCGCGAATGGTCAGCAAGTCATTGTTTCTCGTGGTGAACTCGTCGAGATTGGCGGGGCTTTTCGCGTACCAGATGTGATGGCACAGGCCGGTTGCCAACTGGTTGAGGTGGGCACAACAAACCGTACTCACTTACGTGATTATGAAAATGCAATTAATGAGCAAACTGCATTGTTAATGAAGGTGCATACCAGTAACTATAGCATCGAAGGGTTTACTGCTGAGGTAGAGGGAGATGAATTAGCGGAACTGGGCAAAAAATACCAGTTACCGACGGCGATTGACTTAGGTAGTGGCTCCATGATTGATATGACAACCTTGGGGTTACCCGCTGAGCCAATGCCTCAAACCTATCTTGCTCAAGGTGTTGATTTAGTTTCTATTTCCGGTGATAAGCTTCTTGGTGGGCCACAAGCAGGGATTATCTTAGGGAAGAAAAAATGGATTGAGGCAATCCAAAAGCACCCGTTAAAACGCGCACTGCGCGTTGATAAAATGGTGTTAGCTGCGCTTGAAGCTACCCTAAAACTCTATTTAACCCCTGAAAAACTAGTTACTGAGTTACCGACCTTGCGATGGTTAACCCGTGAGCCAGAAGTGATCCAAAGGAGCGCAGAAAATATCTTAGTAGCACTGCAAGCTTTTTACGGTGACAAGTTTATTGTGGAAGTTGAGTCTTGCTTATCGCAAATAGGAAGCGGCTCGCTACCTATTGACCGGTTACCGAGTTTTGCGGTGACTTTTGCACCATTAGATGGAAAAGGCAGTACGCTGGAACAACTTGCCTCCCAATGGCGGCGGCTACCTCAACCCGTTATTGGTCGTATGAAAGAAGGCAAGCTGTGGCTTGACCTGCGTTGTCTTGATGATGAACATGCTTTATTACAGGTTTTACTTTCATGATTTTTGCGACAGCTGGCCATGTTGACCATGGTAAAACATCATTAATTCAATTGATTACAGGTATAAATACATCTCACCTTCCCGAAGAAAAAAAACGTGGGATGACGATTGACCTCGGTTATGCCTATTGGCCGCAACAGGATGGTAGTGCAATCGGCTTTATTGATGTGCCAGGGCATGAAAAATTCTTAGCGAACATGCTAGCTGGGGTTGGCGGCATTAACCATGCTCTACTGGTTGTGGCATGTGATGATGGTGTAATGGCTCAAACACTTGAGCATCTATCCATTTTAAGGCTCGCTGGCTGCCAAGATATCACGTTAATCCTTACCAAGGCTGACCGAGTTGACCATTCACGTATTGAACAAGTGATACAACAAGCTAAATCAGAGCTAGCACGGCAAGGTTGGCCTGACGCTAAATTATTTATCACCTCTAGCGAAGATGGGCGTGGTGTTGAATCACTACGTTTATATCTACAACAGTTACATCAACTCAACGGCGCTCATGAAAATTTGCAGCGCCGTTTTCGTTTAGCCATTGACCGAGTTTTCCATGTAAAAGGGGCTGGGATTGTGGTGACGGGAACTGCGTTAGCAGGGAAAATACAAGTCGGGGACTCACTATGGGTTACTGGTGCAGATAAACCGGTTAGAGTCAGAGGGGTCCATCGGCAAAATCAATCCTCAGACTGTGCGCAAGCGGGTGACCGTGTGGCATTGAACCTATCCGGTGATATCGCGAAAGAAGACATCACTCGAGGTGATTGGCTGTTGTCTCAGCAACCGGCCTTTATTGCAAACCGTGTGATTGTTGAGCTGGAATGTGACGCATTAATTAAGCATTGGCAACCTGTACATCTTTATCATGGAGCAAGTCACATTACCGGACGTGTATCTTTATTAGTGGAGCAAGGGGAAACCCCCATTCTTGCCGAGTTAATTTTAGATACTCCATTATGGTTAGTGGA
Source organism: Providencia sp. TYF-12 (assembly GCF_041344805.1). Taxonomy (NCBI): domain Bacteria; kingdom Pseudomonadati; phylum Pseudomonadota; class Gammaproteobacteria; order Enterobacterales; family Morganellaceae; genus Providencia; species Providencia sp. TYF-12. The sequence goes on along the minus strand of NZ_CP166833.1, from coordinate 4,627,366 downwards.
TAATGACCGGCTGATTATCCGTGATATAAGTGCTCGCCAGACATTAGGCGGGGCACGTGTGATCCGCTTAGTCTCCCCGCGTCGTGGCAAAAGGCTTCCCGAGTTTTTAGATTGGTTATCAAAGCTGTGTAAAGAGCATGATGAGCTTGCGCACTTTAAGTTACAACTTCCTCAGGGGGAGCTTAATTTACAGGAATACAGCTGGGCGCGGCAATTAACCCATGAAGCGGTAGAAAGCTTATTGGTGCAAACAGATGCAGAGCGTGTCGGTAACAATGTACTGTCAGCATTTAAAGCCCAAGTGGCTAAAGAGCGTTTAGTACAGACCCTTGAGAAATTTAACCAAGTCCATAGTGACCAAATCGGGGTTGGGAAAGCCCGATTAAAACGCATGGCCCTCCCTTCTATGAGTGAAGCGCTAGTGTTTAAGCTGATTAATGACCTTATTGATGAAAAGGTCATTAAGCAAACGCGCGGTTGGTTACATATGCCTCAGCATGGGTTGGTTTTCGACGCTGAGCAACAATTAATTTGGCAGCAGATTTACCCGTTATTTTCTCGTAATGAGGCTTGGTGGGTACGTGATCTCGCATTAGAAAGTGGCTATGAAGAAGAGACAATGCGGCGCGTACTTAAAAAAGCCGCACAAATGGGGTTAGTTATCGCGATTGTGCGTGACCGTTATTACAGCAATGAGCAAATTAGCTATTTTGCTGCGAAGATCCATCGTTATTGCTTAGAAAATGAAGTGATTTTTGCGGCGGATTTTCGTAATCAATTGGGCATTGGTCGAAAACTTGCGATTCAAATTCTTGAGTTTTTTGATAAAAGCGGTTTTACTCGTCGTAAAGGCGATGGGCACTATTTGCGTGATAAAGGGATTTTCGTTGAATAAACTGAGTGTTTTAGTCCGTTATAGTAGTGCTTCATAGCAAACCTTCAATATTAACCTTGTGGTAAAACCGATGAAGAAAAAGTTATTTGCAGGCTTTTATCTGGCATTAATTTTTATTGGCTCACTTTTTTTAGTGTTTGAAAAAGGGAGTGTGATTTATCCTGCGCTGATTTCAATCAGTGTATATGCTACCTTATTTGGTGTTTTAATGGTGCTTACAGCTCGCTGGTTATTTTCAGTGGTTATTACCAGTACCTTGTTTATTATCATTAAATTTTTAAACCAGTTAAAAGTTCATTACTACAAAGAACAACTTTTCTTCACCGATATTAACATCATGACCGATACCTCCAATATGGGCACCTTGGGCCATTATTGGTTAGCGGGTGTTGCCTTGGTCGCCTTGGTTATTTTGCTAGTGGTTAATGGTGTTATCAGTTGGCGCCTAGTGTCATCATCTAAATCATTAACTTCACGTATTGTTGGGCTGATCTTAGTTGTTGCGGGTTATTTTGGGGCGAGTTTTACAAGCGACCATTATTATGATCGGTGGTCTCAAACTTTACCTAAGGGCCGTGGGACAGTCACAAATATTATCATGTCTGCAAAAAACTCGAGTTATCAATCACCACAATTTGCAGGTTCTGCGGATTATTTCATCGAGAAAGCGGCAACGGTAACGTTAGAAAATACAACGCCTTCAGAAAAGCCAGATATTGTTTTATTACTTCAAGAATCAACGGTTAACCCAAATATTTATGATTTACCTGCTGGGACAAAACTTCCTGAATTATTCATGTTCCAGCAAGATGAGGGTGTTGCTGCATCTAGCCAAATGCGGGTTCAGACTTTTGGCGGTGGTACTTGGTTATCAGAGTTCTCAGCGCTCACAGGTTTAAATAGTGATGATTTTGGTGCACAAAAAAGCGGTGTTTTTTATTTTATTGTCGATAACTTAAAAAATAGCCTATTCAAAGAAATGAAAGCCAATGGCTATTACACAGTTGTCTTAACACCGTTTAATAAAGGGGCTTACCATTCAGGTCATGCTTATGAAACCCTCGGTGTCGATAGAATTATCCAGCCACAAGAACTCGGTTATCCAGGTAAATTACAAGATAATCTATGGACAATCAGCACGGAAGATATGCTGAAATATGTCAAAGAAATTTTAGCAAAAGAAACGGACAAACCTGTTTTTATTTTCTCTTTAACAATGTATGAGCATGGGCCTTATAAAGAGAGCCACAGTGATGATTACGGGATAAAAGACAAAATTAAACAGGCAGATGCTGCCGGTGAATTTAGCCACTATATGGAGAAAATTATTGCCTCAGATGCATCAATCCGTGACTTTGCTAGCTTTATTGAAAAGCGAGACCGCCCACTAATGTTCTTGTATTTTGGTGATCACCAGCCGGGTATTAGTTTAAATCAATATAATTCCCCTCTGTCGTCACCAGCTTACCTGACTCAATTTACGTTACGTGATAATTTGAAATCAGGGACACATATTGAAATAGGCCCATTAACCGATATTTCCTTCTTAGGGGGTATCCTATTGGAGCGCGCAAATTTAAAGGTTTCGCCATTCTATGAGGCTAATATTAAGATGCGCCATCTTTGTGAGGGTAAATTGAATGATTGCGAAGACCAGAAGCTACTAGATAGCTATCGTAATTATATTTACCGCACTTTAAAATCCGCAGATAAAGTAGATAACAACTAAATATCAGTAAGTTGTGGCAGGTATCTAACCATACCTGCTACTGATTTTATCTTTATATCGTCTACCTTTCTTCCTATCTAACCTTAACGTTTCTTTAAAAGGAAAATTTTTTATTTATTATTCGGTTAGCGATAAAACCATTTTTGACTTTTTGTGTCTTATATTCAGGTCAGTTTATTTAAATGACCAAAACGCTCAATTAGAGCTTGGAAATGGTTTAATGCTAGAAGATGGTGAATATGAAATACTTGGTCACGGGAAGTGCAGGCTTTATTGGTTTTAGGCTATGTCAGCGTTTATTAGAAAGTGGGCATGAGGTCGTCGGTATTGATAACCTTAATGCTTACTATGATCAGGGCCTTAAACAATCCCGCTTACATTTATTAGAACAATTTCCGCTATTTCGTTTTCTTCACCTTGACCTAACCGATCGCGAAACCATCAGGGTATTGTGTACCCAAGAGCAATTCGATAGGGTTATTCACCTTGCGGCACAAGCGGGGGTTCGTTATTCGTTGGAAAACCCATTTGCTTATGCAGATAGCAATTTAACGGGTCACCTAGCTATTTTAGAAGGTTGCCGCCAAGCCAAAGTAAAACACCTTGTGTATGCTTCTTCTAGTTCCGTGTATGGCGTGACAGATAAGGCCCCATTTACTACCGATATGCCAACCGATCACCCAATCTCATTGTATGCAGCAACGAAGAAAGCCAATGAATTGATGGCGCACTCCTACTCACATCTATACCAGTTGCCTACAACAGGGCTGCGCTTCTTTACCGTTTATGGCCCTTGGGGCCGGCCAGATATGGCCTTATTTAAATTTACTAAAGCTATTTTGGCGGGGGAGCCCATTGATGTCTATAATAACGGCAATCTCAGCCGTGATTTCACTTTTGTTGATGATATTGTCGAAGGTGTGATCCGTATTTCGGATATAATTCCACAAGCAGACCCGCACAATAACGGTGCCTCACCGGCAGAAAGTAGTGCGCCATACCGTATTTATAATATTGGTAATGGGCAGCCCGTTAAATTGATTGAGTTTATTTCAGCGTTGGAAAAAGCGCTCGGTAAAGAGGCCATTAAAAACTTCTTACCTATGCAAGCAGGGGACGTCTACACAACTTGGGCAGACACTGAAGACCTATTTAATGTGACAGGTTATCGTCCACAAGTATCTATTGAGCAGGGTGTTCAGGCCTTTGTTGATTGGTATCGTTCTTATTACCATCAATAAAATAATACATCCGTAGCAGAAATTGAGAGGCAAGTTTGAAAATAGCAATCGCAGGGACCGGCTACGTCGGCCTATCTAACGCCATGTTACTGTCACAAAATCACGAAGTGGTTGCAGTCGATATCATCCCTGAAAAAGTGGCAATGCTAAACAATCATCAATCACCGATTGTTGACGCTGAAATTGAGCAATTCTTAACGGAGAAAACGCTCAATTTCCGTGCCACAGAAGATAAAAACGAAGCCTATACGGGCGCGCAGTATGTGATAGTGGCGACGCCAACAGACTACGACCCAAAAACCAATTACTTCAATACTCAATCGGTTGAATCTGTTATTCATGACGTGAATAACATTAACCCCGCAGCCACGATTATTGTGAAATCCACCATTCCTGTGGGCTTTACTGAGCGTTTACGTGAAGAGTTTGGTTACACCAACGTGATTTTCTCCCCTGAATTTTTACGTGAAGGCCGTGCTCTGTGGGATAACTTACACCCTTCCCGCATTGTGGTCGGGGAGCGTTCTGAGCGTGCAAAGGTTTTTGCTGATTTACTGCTAGAAGGTGCAATTAAAAAAGACGTTCCGGTGTTATTTACCGATGGAACCGAAGCCGAAGCCATTAAACTGTTTGCCAATACCTATTTGGCGATGCGAGTGGCGTACTTTAATGAACTCGACACTTATGCAGAAAGCCGTGGTTTAAATGCACGCCAAATCATTGAAGGTGTCTCTTTAGACCCACGTATTGGCAGCCATTATAACAACCCATCATTCGGTTACGGCGGTTATTGTTTACCGAAAGATACCAAACAGCTACTGGCTAATTACGATGACGTGCCAAATAACTTGATTAACGCCATTGTCGAATCCAACCGTACCCGTAAAGACTTTATTTCTGATGCTATTATTGCTAAAGCACCACACAAAGTAGGGGTTTATCGCTTAGTGATGAAAGCGGGCTCTGATAACTTCCGTGCTTCAGCGGTACAAGGTGTGATGAAACGCATCAAAGCCAAGGGCATTGAAGTGGTGGTGTATGAACCTGTTTTAAATGAACCTGAGTTTTTCCGTTCAAAAGTGGTCAATGACTTAGCGGAATTTAAGGCTCAGTGCGACGTTATTTTAGCCAACCGTATGGTGCCTGAGCTGGAAGATGTAGCGAGTAAAGTCTATACCCGTGACTTGTTTGGTAACGACTAAGCTTATCAACCTGAAATAGATTGGTCATCGAATTGGCCAATCTATGCGTCAAGTCCCCGTATTGTCGCTAAAACCCTATCTATTTTGTGCTAAATGCCACAATTACTCATTTTATTCGCTGATTTTGCAAGAATCGCTAAGAAATGCCTTTTCCCCTTTGCTAGCATCAGCTGATCTACTTAAATAAACTGGCTTTTTGTCATGCAAAAAATAATAAAAAAACAAATGGATAGTTTTGTGACTTATCAAAAAGAGGGAACAATCGATTTTTGGCAGGTTATTAATGATTTTATTCAAGGGAAAATTGATGGCAAAAATTTAGGTAGTGGCAATATCGATAGAAGTGTTGCACGTATTAATATTGATGGTCGGAATTTTATTATTAAGTGTGAAAAAGAGCGTGATAAACGCCTTGAAAAGAGAATAATGCGCATTATCTCTGGGCCTTTTTATTCAACCTTATTAAAACGCTTAGTTGTCGCTCAAAATAAAGGCTGTACTGTTACAAATGATATTTACTTTGTGGCTGAAAAAATAAAATGCCGTGAATCAATCGAAACGTGGATTATTGCTGAGTATGTAGAAGGGACAGTACTCTCTGAGCTTGACGATATCACGCCTTACTATGAGGAGATGAAATCGGTCATTCATCAGTTACATCAATACGGGTTATCTTCTAATGATGTCCATACGGGGAATTTTGTTTTAACGGACAATGGATTGAAAGTCATTGATTTATCAGATTATGGTAATTTGTCTATTTGCAAAGCTAATGACTTAATTGCTTTACAACGTTTTTACGGTATCGAACCTGATCACAAAAACCTTATCTATCGATTTATTCGTTTCAGGGATAACTTTCGCCATTGGTCGAGAAAACTTAGAGGAAAGAAAACGCGGTTATAACTTAGCGACTTTATTTTCTTTATCAATAAGTGATTAATTTAGCTGGTAAATGGCATCTAAAAATTCAGGGATAAAACTGCCTGTACCGTGGCACCGTCGTGTCGCTGTTTCTCCTGCTTGTTTCATTAATGCGCATGCTGTTGCAACATGCTGTAAACGGTCGCCAGTTAAGGTACAAAATGCGCCAACAACAGCAGAAAGCGCACACCCAGTGCCAACCACTCGAGTCATTAATGGATGACCCCCTATGACGGCAATCGTTCGCGCCCCATCGGTGATGTAGTCAACTTCGCCGCTAATTGCCACGATTGTAGCCGTTTTTCGCGCTAATAACTGAGCTGCCGGTAGCGCATCACTCGTGGTATTCAGGGAATCAACCCCCCTCCCACCAAGGCTTTCACCGGCTAATGCCATGATTTCGGATGCATTGCCACGAATAGCGGCGGGTTTTAGTGTGAGTAGCTCTTGACAAAATTGTGTCCGAAAACTCAGCGCCCCCACGGCAACAGGGTCTAACACCCATGGCTTATTGGCAGCATTAGCACTCTGTACCGCTAAACGCATAGCATGCTGCCGCGGTGCAGTTAGCGTGCCTACATTGATTAATAACCCACTGGCTATGGCAGCAAATTGCTCCGCTTCTTCGGGCTCAATGACCATGGCGGGGGAACAACCCAAGGCAAGAAGTACATTGGCTGTAAAGGTTTGAACGACATCATTGGTCATGCAGTGGACAAGGGGAGAGGCAGACTTAAGTTGCTGTAATATATTTGATTTTGTTACGTTGTCGATACTTTCAAATTCAGCCATGTGCCCCTCTCGCATAATGGAAACTGTAGAATAACTCATGCAGTTTACAGGTTATAATCATTAATGAAATAGCTTAATAATCAGAAAGATAGTTTTGTATCACCATCCCCCCAGCCCCTTGAGCGACAATTTCATAAGAGTCATTTGCTGGGTAAATACGTGTTTTAATATGCGGGAAAATAGACAGTTTGTCTTCAATGGATTTTTTAGTCACCGCAAAAAAGTGGTTTTTAGGTGTTAATGTGCCCCCGCATACAACGACATCCGCTTGCGTGATCAAAACGGCATTAGCAATCGCAATACCATAATAATAGGCAGCTTCTTCAAGTGCCTCAAGACACAATGCATCATTCAAGGTTAACGCTTTGAAAATAATATGGTAATTAATCTCAGATTCATGATTAACTAATTCATTGATAACTGAGGGCTTTCCTAAGCGAAGTTGTTTTATTATTCGGGTTTTAATCGCAGATAGTGAGCTATACTGCTTTAAACAGCCAAATGACCCACATTCACAGCGTTGGCCATTGATATCAATCGTGGTGTGACCAAATGCTTGGGCGGTACTGATAGGCGCAGGGGCGTAGTGATTATTAATTATGGTGCAGCTGCGGATGTCAGTATCACAAGTAGTGAATAAAAACCTTTGGCTATCAGAGGCATAGCGTAAGCGATATTCAGCAAAAGCCGCAAAGCTGATCCCACTCCCGAGTAATACAAAGCAAGGTACTTTGTCAGTAATATAACGATATAGCTCTTGTATCCGGGCGCTATATTGGTGATAAGGTAGTTTATCGCGCTCTAAAATATGGTCGATAGCAATCCCTATGCCAAGCAAGCTTTCAAGCTTGAGATGGTGTTCCTCAAGCAGGGTGTTAACCTTATTTAGCAGATGATCTAGCATGTTTTCTGCTGTTTCTAAGTGTTCATATTTCACTTTGACCATGCCTAAAATATCCAGCTTTAGGTTTTGTAAAACAATGGTCGAGTAGATATCACTCATTTCAATCCCAACTAAATAACCATCAGCAGGGTTGATGCTATACAGAATGGGTTTACGCCCACCAGTTGATTCTCCGAGTTCTGAGGTCGAAATTAATTGGCATTTACTCAGCTCATCGAGCAGCCTTGCACAGGTGGCAGGCTTCATACTGGCCAATGATGCCAAGGTTTCAGCTCTAATTGGACCATGGTTAAGAATCAACCGATAGAGGACTTTGAGTTTTTGTGTTTTTGAATTTTTTGAGGTGCGAAATTCATTTAATAGTGTATGTAACAAGCGCCCCGCTCCTTTCTATTGCCAACTCTTGCGCTAGAGATTAGCAAATCTACGCATAAAATACTGTTTCGTCCGACACATCATACCGAAATACTTTTTCTTAAAATGAGATTAAGATCGCTGTTCTGTTTTTAAATTGCTTTATGATCGATTTTAACAATTTTTAGTCGATGTCAATTTGGAGACCGCCATGCATCATACAAAAGATATTTTAGAAAGCTTGAGTTTTATTCAGTCTCGCACAGATATGAAACCTACTGTTGGCATTATTTTAGGGTCAGGATTAGGGCCATTCGCCGACACATTAGAAAATGCGGTACATATTCCTTATAGTGAAATTCCCCATTTTGCGAAATCAGAGGCGGTTGGTCATGCCAACGAGTTAGTCATAGGGACTATCGCAGGTAAAAATGTTGTTGCTATGAAAGGGCGTTTTCATTATTACGAAGGCTTTTCCCTTGATCAAGTCACTTTCCCTGTGCGTTTAATGAAAGCTCTGGGGGTCGAAAAACTGATTATTACTAATGCTTGCGGTGCAGTGAATACTGAGTTTAACCCAGGCGATCTGATGATTATCACAGACCATATTAATTTGACGGCGAACAACCCATTAATTGGGCCAAATAACCCTGAATTAGGTGTGCGCTTCTTGGATGTTAGCGAAGTCTATAACAAAGAGTTACGTCAAACGATTAAAGATGTTGCCACAGAGCAAGGGGTCAGTGTGCGTGAGGGCGTATATGCATGGTGGACAGGGCCAACTTATGAAACACCTGCCGAAATTCGCATGATCAGAACGTTAGGCGCTGACGCCGTTGGGATGTCTACTGTACCTGAAGCCTTGGTTGCTCACCATTCACAAATTAAAACAGTCGGGATTTCCTGCTTAACCAATATGGCGTGCGGTATTTTAGAACAACCTCTCAGCCATGACGAAGTGATTGAAACGGCAGAAAAAGTCAAAGCAACTTTCTTGAAGTTAGTGACAGGTGTGATTGAACGCTTCTAATTTTTTAAGCTTCTTTTTCTCAAAATAATATAAAGAATGTTGTAAGTATAGGCAGGATGAATATTGAAATGAAACTCAAAGGTTTAATTCTAGTTTCTTTAGGCGCTTGTAGTTATGGCATTCTTTCGACGTTAGTCATTCTAGCTTATCGTGCTGGGTATTCCCTTAATGATGTCATCGGTAGCCAAACGGTACTTGGTGCGATATTACTTTGGTTTTTTGTCGTCGTTGGCGCATGGGTAAAAAGAGTTCGTTTAGTCTGGCCAACGGGTCAGCAGGGGTTGTTGATGTTACTCACGGGGACAACAACAGGCTTAACGGGGCTACTGTATTATGCATCGCTACAGTATTTATCGCCTGCTCTTGGTGTTGTGTTATTTTTGCAATTTACCTGGATGGGGGTAGTAATTAATACGGTATTGACGCGCCAAATACCGCCTTTCATGACGGTAATTTCTGTTGTCGTCATATTAATCGGAACAGTACTGGCGACAGGGTTACTGAATAGTGAAACGGTGGTGTTTCATTGGCTTGGTGTGTTATTAGGGCTATTAGCCGCATTATCAAATGCTATCCGCGTGTATGTCAGTGGGGCCTTAGCAATAAAAACTGACCCAATGATGCGTTCTGCAATTATGGTAACAGGCGGAGCTATTTTGACATCAATCGTTGTACCACCCACCTTTTTGCTAAGTGCTTCAACGTTTCAATCGTTATTTTTCTCTTATGGATTACCTCTCGCTTTTTTTGGTTCCTTTTTTGGTATGTGGATGTTTGCCAAGGGCACTCCACTTATTGGCACCAGCCTAGCGACCATTGTTAGCTCAATGCAACTTCCCGTTACTATTTTATTGTCTGTAACGGTATTGCATTTACCTCTTGAATTCATTCAGTTTGTTGGTGTTGTCGTCATTCTTATGGGTGTCGCCATTGCTGAGTTGAAAATAAAAACGAATAAATGTAACTCCAAACGGAGCTTCGTATGAATATTAAATCCCGCTTAAAAATCATGCTTTTTCTACAATATTTTGTCTGGGGAAGTTGGTTGATTACACTCGGCTCTTACATGATGAAAACATTGAGTTTCTCAGGTGCAGAAGTCGGTATGGTTTATAGTTCGAAAGGTGTAGCCGCTATTTTAATGCCCGGTATTATCGGGATAATTGCAGATAAATATATTCCAGCAAATCGGCTATATATGATTTGTCATTTGATTGGCGCTGCGGCTTTATTTTATGCAGCTACAGTAACCAACTCGACAGTGATGTTTTGGGTGATGCTGATTAATGCGATGGCTTTCATGCCAACCATTGCGCTTTCGAACAGTATTAGCTACTCATCATTAAGCCAATATCAGTTAGACTCGGTCAGTAATTTCCCGCCTATTCGTGTATTTGGTACCATTGGTTTTATTGTGGCGATGTGGAGTATTAGCTTATTGAAATTTGAGCTAAGTAGTATGCAACTTTATATTGCAGGTGGTTGTTCATTACTTTTAGCGCTTTATTCACTAACCTTGCCAAAAATTGATGTCAATAAAAAAGCCATTTCAAGTAGCTGGATCAGTAAGCTAGGTTTAGATGCGCTCGTTTTATTTAAAAAACCGATTATGGCGGTGTTTTTCTTATTCGCTATGTTACTTGGTGCTGTTTTACAAATCACCAATACGTTTGGTAACCCATTCTTGCATGATTTCGGCCTGAACCCGCTATACCAAGATAGCTTAGTTGTTCAGTACCCATCGATATTATTGTCGATTTCTCAGATGGCTGAAGTGGGTTTTATCTTAGCAATTCCCTTCTTCTTAAAACGCTATGGCATTAAAACAGTCATGTTATTGAGTATGTTTGCTTGGACATTAAGGTTTGGTTTCTTTGCGTTTGGTGACCCATCTGCGATTGGCTTAATGTTCTTAATCATGTCAATGATTGTTTATGGCTGTGCGTTTGATTTCTTCAATATTTCAGGGTCTATCTTTATCGAAAGAGAAGTCGACACAAGAATGCGGGCAAGTGCTCAAGGTTTATTTATGACGATGGTGAATGGCGTTGGTGCGTATTTTGGCGCTATTTTAAGTGGGTTAGTTGTCGATTATTATACGGTAGATGGGGTTAAAGATTGGCAAATGATTTGGTTGGTCTTTGCATCTTATACCGTAGTATTAGCAATAATATTCCAATTTACGTTCCATTATCATCACGATAAAAACACTGGCTTCAAAGAAGCCAAAGCCAATTAGTCAAAAGTGGCGTAAACCCCGTTCAATACGAGCGGGGATACCCGGATAAGCTGTTAAAAATTAAGCCAATCAATACAAGTACCAATTGGCTTAATTTTTTAGTTATTGAAGAGGGTTATTCAATATTCTGAATTTGTTCTCTCATTTGCTCAATCAATACTTTTAGCTCGACGGCAGAGTTAGTGACTTCGCTATTGATTGACTTCGACGCTAATGTATTTGATTCACGGTTAAATTCTTGCATCATAAAATCAAGGCGACGACCTGTTGCCTCTTTTTTCTTCAGAATATTACGTGTTTCTTTAACATGTGCTTCTAGGCGATCTAATTCTTCAGAAACATCAATACGCTGTGCTAACAAAATAAGCTCTTGCTCTAAACGGTTGTTATCCACTTGGATTTCCGCTTCTTCAAGCTTGCTGTGCAAGCGGTCACGTTGCCATTGTAAAATTTCAGGCATATGTTGGCGGACTTTAGCTACTTCAACCAGTACACCATCGAGGCGTTGTTCGATTAATGCATGCAGTGACGCGCCTTCAGCTTCACGGCTTTGAATGAAAGCATCAATGGTTTCATCTAAGCCTGCCATTAATTGTTCGCTAATGGCGTCTAAATCTTGCTCACCTGCTGACATCACCCCAGGCCAACGTAAAATTTCCAATGGGTTAATTTCACCTTCATGGCTATAATTTTTTACCCAATTAGCGGCACTAATTAATTGGCGAGCAAGCCCCTCATTAAGAATTAATTCACCACGATTTGCCCCATCTAGCTCAAAACGCAGGTTACATTCTACTTTTCCTCGAGTTAGGCGAGAACGTAAACGCTCACGTATAACCGGTTCAAGGCTTCTAAATTGCTCAGGTAAGCGAATATAGGTTTCTAAATAGCGTTGGTTTACGGAACGCAGCTCCCAGGCCGCACTCCCCCATTCACCCTTGATATCACGGCGGGCAAAAGCGGTCATACTTCGGATCATAATTCGTTCCTATCATCATCAAATTAGGGGGATTATAACGCTATGAGGGATGACAGGATAGGCATTATCGCTTTAAGGACGTATAATGCGTCCCAATTTGAGTTGATAATGGAGATAACACCATGCGCCCAGCAGATAGACAAGCAGACCAAATGCGCCCGATTAATATCACGCGCAACTATACCAAGCATGCAGAAGGCTCTGTTCTTATTGAGTTTGGCGACACTAAGGTGTTATGTAATGCAACTGTTGAAGAAGGCGTTCCACGCTTTTTAAAAGGGCAGGGGCAAGGCTGGGTAACCGCTGAATATGGCATGTTACCGCGAGCAACTAATTCACGTAATCAACGAGAAGCGGCGAGAGGAAAACAAACAGGCCGCACGATGGAAATTCAGCGGTTAATTGCCCGCTCTTTACGAGCTGCGGTTGACTTGAAAAAATTAGGCGAATACACCATAACGCTAGATTGTGATGTGATCCAAGCCGATGGGGGTACTCGTACCGCTGCGATTTCAGGCGCTTGCGTTGCTTTAGTTGATGCTCTGAACAAAATGGTAGAGCAAGGTAAGCTAGCTAAGAGCCCATTAAAATCGATGGTTGCAGCAGTTTCTGTTGGAATTGTTAATCAAGAAGCACTGTGTGATCTTGAATATGTTGAAGACTCTGCCGCAGAAACCGATATGAATGTTGTTATGATGGATGACGGCCGTATGATTGAAGTACAAGGCACCGCAGAAGGTGAACCGTTCAGCCATGAGGAGTTACTCGCATTATTAGCACTTGCTAAAACGGGCTTAGAAACGATTTTTGAAGCTCAGCGAGAAGCGCTGAAATAAGTTAATGATTCGTTAGGCGGCTAAATAGTCGCCTTTTTTATGCTTAGAGATCGACCCTTGTTTTTAAGTACGGTACTTATAACAAATAGTCTCTAATTCGTTTTGTCAGATATTAAACAGTAATCCATGAGGAGAATGACCAATGAAAGCCTATCAGCGCGATTTTATTGAACTTGCCATGAAAAAACAGGTGCTTAAATTTGGTGAGTTTACGCTGAAATCAGGTCGCAAAAGCCCTTATTTTTTTAATGCAGGGCTATTTAATACGGGACGTGATTTGGCACTTGTCGGTCGTTTTTATGCGCAAGCGCTACAAGATAGCGCAATAGAATGTGATGTCATTTTTGGGCCAGCGTATAAAGGTATCCCAATCGCAACGACAACCGCAGTCGCACTAGCAGAACACCATGATATTGATATGCCATATTGCTTTAATCGTAAAGAAGCAAAAGATCATGGCGAAGGGGGCATACTCGTGGGGAGCCCATTACAGGGAAAAGTCGTGGTCGTTGATGATGTGATTACCGCGGGGACCGCTATCCGTGAGTCTATGGAAATTATTAAACAGCATAAAGCGACGTTGAATGGTGTTTTATTGTCCCTTGACCGTCAAGAAAAAGGCAAAAGTGAAATTTCAGCGGTACAGGAAGTTGAACGCGATTATCACTGCAAGGTTTATTCAATCATTACGATGAGTGATTTAATTACCTATCTTTCTGAAAAAGAGGGAATGCAGGAACATTTAGTGGCAATGAAGGCTTACCGAGAACAATACGGAATTGAATAAAAAAATCCCCGCGCCCAATAACGGGCGGGGTGAGTAGTATAAATAATCGGTTATTGTAACTGAGCTAGAATTAAAGGCCAGCGTGCTTCGAACTCCACCGTTGGCCGATAACGAAATTCAGAGCGTACAAAACGTGAGAGCATACCTTCACAAAAGGCTAATAGTTGAGAGGCAAGTAATGACTCATCATGGATAAACCCATGGCCATCACGTATTTTTTTCTCTTTCAACACCTGCCGTAATTGCGATTCAATACGTTCAAACAATTGGTTAATACGGTCTTGTAGCCTATCTTGCTCAAACATTAACGCATGACCAGTCATTATACGCGTTAGCCCTGGGTTTTTCTCTGAAAAGCCTAGAACTAGCGCTAATATTAACTTGATTCTGATAATAGTATCTTTTTCATCATTTAAAATCAGATTGATGCGCGAAACCAGTGAGTCTTCTATAAACCCAATGAGGCTATCGAACATTTTCATTTTACTTGGAAAATGACGATATAGCGCAGCTTCTGACACACCAACGGTGGCCGCAAGTTTTGCCGTTGTAATACGCTGGCTACCATCACTACTTTCTAACATTAACGCAAGAGCTTGTAAGATCTCATCACGCCTGTTACGTTTTTTTGTTGTCGCTTTTTCTGCCATGTCTAATAAGACCCCTGCTAAAACAGCAAAACAAACTATCCAAAATTTTGCTTTTAGTAAAGAGACTTACGCAGCAAAATAGGTTTTAAAAATGTAGAGTTTATAAGCAATTTTGAGCTTTTCCCTGTTGTTGATTATATGACTGATTGTTTTTATTGATAAATATAGAACCTAGTGTCGGTTCTATATAGCATATTAAACATCAGGGGGTTTTATTTATTGACGGCCAGAATGACCAAAGCCACCTGCACCGCGCTCAGTTGCATCAAAATCATCAACAATATTAAATTCAGCTTGAACAACGGGAACAAACACCATTTGTGCCATACGCTCACCAGGTTCAACTGTAAAAGATTTATCGCTACGGTTCCATACAGAGACCATAAGCTGCCCTTGGTAATCGGAGTCAATCAACCCAACTAGATTACCAAGTACCACCCCGTGTTTATGACCTAAGCCTGAACGAGGTAAAATCACAGCAGCAAGGTTTTCATCTGCTATATGAATAGCTAAACCTGTTGGAATCAATTCTGTTTGACCCGGTGCTAAGTCGATCGGTGCGTCAAGGCATGCACGTAAATCTAAACCGGCAGA
Organism: Providencia sp. TYF-12; assembly: GCF_041344805.1. Classification (NCBI taxonomy): domain Bacteria; kingdom Pseudomonadati; phylum Pseudomonadota; class Gammaproteobacteria; order Enterobacterales; family Morganellaceae; genus Providencia; species Providencia sp. TYF-12. The sequence continues at coordinate 4,612,210 of NZ_CP166833.1, read as the reverse complement.
GCCTGTAGTTGCATAGGTCGGCAGAGGAAATTCAGTACCGATACGGCTATCAAGAATTTTTAGGTCAATTTTTTTCATAACGTTGAAGTATCTCGTCAAGTAAGTAGTGGCTTAATTCAGTTTTACTGCAATGAGGCAAACGAGTATCACCATTGCTATCAAAAAGGTGTAATGCATTGTTATCGCTATTAAACCCGTTATCCGCAAGGGATACATCATTGGCACAAATTAAATCTAATTGTTTTTGTTGCCGTTTTTGGCGTGCATATTCTTCCACATTTTGGGTTTCTGCTGCAAACCCAACAACATAGGGCCTGTTTTGTTTCAGGTTGCCCACACTCGCTACGATATCTGGGTTTTTGACCAGTGTAATCATAACTTCATCGCCTTGTTTTTTTATTTTATTTTCGGCGATCGTTTTGGCGCGATAATCTGCAACGGCAGCACACCCAATAAAAATATTTTGTTCAGCAATGGTTTGATGCACTTTATCATACATATCTAAACCACTAATGACGTCGATTCGATTAACCCCTGTTGGAGTTTCAAGGTTTACAGGGCCTGCAATTAATGTCACTTCGGCACCACGTTGACTAGCTGCTTGTGCAATAGCAAACCCCATTTTCCCTGAACTGTGATTACTGATAAAACGAACAGGGTCCAATGCTTCACGTGTTGGGCCCGCGGTAATCATCAATTTAATGCCTTGTAAGTCAAGCTTAGGGTTGAAATGTTCAGCTGCGAGACGAACGATTGCTAATGGGTCAAGCATACGGCCTGGGCCAATATCACCACAAGCTTGGTTACCGTCATCCGGCCCCCAAATCATACATTGGCGTTGTTGCAATCTGATTAAATTGTCTTGTGTGGCGCTCGCCCGATACATTTGTTGATTCATGGCTGGCACAACGGCAATAGGAGCTGAAGAGGCGAGACAGACCGTCGTTAGTAAGTCATTTGCCATTCCAGCACTAAGTTTAGCAATTAAATCCGCAGTTGCTGGTGCTAAAATAATTATATCAGCCCATTTAGCCAATTCAATGTGACCCATTGCGGCCTCTGCTGCTGGGTCTAACAGGTCATCAGAAACAGGATGCCCTGAAACAGCTTGCAAAGTTAAAGGGGTAATAAAGGCCTTTGCGCCCTGAGTCATGACGACTCGCACTACTGCACCTTGATCACGCAAGCGACGTGTCAGCTCAGGGATTTTATAGGCAGCGATGCCCCCGCTGATCCCAATAACTACCTGCTTACCTAATAGTGATAGCTGATTCATTATTTTTATCCGATTCGCTCAATGTGGAAGGCATATTACCACATCATCAGTTTAGGTGGCGCGCTCGATTTGACATCAGATTGTTATTTTTGCGAAGCGTTACTCAAACACGGATAGGCAGGCTTGTTAACGTTTTCTAAGCTATATAAAAAGGTTCGAAAAGGGTTTTGGGGCGAAGGAATAAAGGGATGAGAGAACATCAGGAGTTACCACCGAGGGAAAAACTACTTGCATACGGGGCCGCCTCATTATCGGATGCGGAACTATTAGCGATTTTCTTGCGAACAGGAAGCCAAGGGGAACCCGTTTTACAGTTAGCCAAACGTATGATCAAAGAATTTGGTTCCTTATATTTACTCATCCAAGCTGATTACGAAAAGTTGATGCAGTGTAAAGGTATGGGGAACTGTAAATTTACACAGTTACAAGCCATAAGTGAATTGGCTCGTCGTTTTTTTTCTGAGCAATTTTTACATGAAGATGTAATGAGCGGGCCTGAATTATTGAAGTCAAAGTTGTTAGATTTGTTTGCGGGCCGGGAGCGTGAGGTTTTTATTGTTTTGTTTTTAAATAATCAAAATCAAATTATTTGCCATGAAGAAATGTTTAAAGGCACATTAAATAGAGTTGAGGTACATCCGAGGGAAATTATTCGCTTTGCTATTAAAATGAATGCTAGCGCAATTATACTGGCTCATAACCATCCTTCGGGTAATCCTTTATCCATAGTATAATGAATAATAGTAGTTAAAGTAGTTTAGGAGGGGGATATTAGGGAGGTTTTTACTTTAAATAAAAATTAACAAGGTCTATAATTTATAGTAGTTAAAGTGGTTAAAGAGAGGTGGGAGGATGTGAAGGTTCAAAGGATAAAAGTGGAGAATAAGCCATATCCATTGTATTTATTGCTAGATGAAGAATATCAGGTAATAGAACCAGTAATGAGGTTTATAAAATATCTAGATAATACTGGTAAGTCACCAAATACCATTAAAGCATACTGCTATCATTTAAAGTTGCTATATGAGTTTATGGAACAGAGGGGGATTACCCTTAATGATATTAACTTTGAGAAATTAGCAGATTTTGTAGGTTGGTTGAGATACCCAACAGCAGCAAATGTAATTGATCTCCAGTCAAAAGAAGCCATAAGAGAAGAAACGACAGTGAATACAATTTTAAATGCTGTTATGAGTTATCTGGAATATTTAAGTAGATTAGGAGAATTTAAGTCAATTGATGTATTTAAACAAGCAAAGGGGAGAAATTTTAAGGGGTTTTTACATCATATTAATAAGGGTAAATATCAAAAGAATATCTTAAAGTTAAGGGTTAAAAAGAAGCAGATAAGAACACTAACATCAGAGGAAGTTAAGCAAATTATTGATGCTTGTCATACGAAGAGGGATAAATTAATTTTAATGCTTATGTATGAGGGTGGTTTAAGAATCGGTGAAGTGTTATCGCTAAGGCTTGAGGATATTGCCACTTGGGACAATCAAATCCATTTAACACCCAGAGACGTTAATGTTAATGAGGCCTATATTAAATTAAGGAAGGAAAGAACAATACATGTGAGTAAAGAACTTATGGCACTTTATACAGATTATTTGGTATATGAGTATGGTGAGGACTTGGAGCATGATTATGTTTTTATTTCTTTAAAAGAAGGCTATTTTGGAAAACCACTAAAGTACCAAAGTGTTCTTGATCTAGTTAGAAGAATAGTTAAAAGAACTAGAATAGAGTTTACGCCGCATATGCTACGCCACACTCATGCAACGCAGCTAATTAGGGATGGATGGGATGTTGCACACGTTCAAAAGAGGTTGGGCCATGCACATGTTCAAACAACGTTAAATACCTATGTTCATCTTTCAGATCAAGATATGAAAAATGAGTTTAATAAATATCTTGAGAGAAAGGAACATAAGAAATGAATGATTCTAGTAAAAGGAAAATTATCAGTCAGAGTGAGATCAGTAAGAAAATAGCTGCAATGAATGAAGAATTGCAGGGATTTTGGGCTAATAATAGTTGGGATATAAGGAAATGTCCGCATCCTTCTGCCATAGAATTAAGTAAGAACCCTACTTTAAGAAATCGGTGGGTTCGTTTTGAACGTGTTAAAAATCTGTGGTTAAGAACAGAATTGAAATATTTTTATTTTTACCATTTAAATAATGGAATATGGAATGCAAAAACTGTATGGATTAGAAAAGGAACTGTAATTAATAGAATGTTAGATTTTTTAGATTTAAAGTATCCTAACATTACTTCAATTACTGAAGTTCCTATTAAAAAAGCAATGACGGAATATAGGACATATTTGACAGAACAGGGTGTTAGAATTACCACTACTAATTATAAGATTACTGCTAATCAAGAAAAAATAGCTGTAGAAGCTAATTCTTACTATGTTACTAATTTAAAACAATTTATGGAGTTTTATGAGGACTTTTATTTTGATGGGGAGGAGTGGGATAAAGACATTTGGGATAGACGTAAGTTACCTTTGCCAGATGATAAGGTTAATCCGACACAATATGAATATGTAATTAACTTTAAAGGGGTTCGCAATACGTATTTTAAACAACTCGTAAAAAGATATTGTAAATTGAGATTAAATACGGATAGCTTTTCCTATGTATGTGATATCGCCCAAAAACTTAAAGAGTTCTTTAATTTCTTGGACATGAATTTTAAACACGTTCAGAGAATAAACCAATTAACGAGAATGGAAATTGAAGCATATTTAAGCGAATTAAATATGATGGGGATAAAGCCTAGCACAATAACTGGGAGGATCTCTATATTGGAAGGACTATTTAGTACCCTTCTAAGGCTAGAATGGAATGATATTCCTTCCAAGGTGTTAATCTATCCAGAAGACTATCCCAAAATACCGAGAGCAAAACCTCGTTTTATAGATGAATACGTTCTGGAGCAATTGAACAGTCATCTTGATAAATTACCCGAATATATAGCTACGATGACTATGATAGTCCAAGAATGTGGGATGAGGATAAGCGAATTGTGCACCTTGAAAAAAGGTTGTCTATTAGAGGACAAAGATGGAGATTACTTTTTAAAGTATTATCAATGGAAAATGAAAAAGGAGCATATAGTTCCAATATCAAAAGAGGTAGCTTTATTGATTAAAGTTCGGGAAGATAAAGTTTCATGGGAGTTTCCAGATAGTGAATACCTCTTTCCAAGAAAAGATGGATCGCCATTAAAACAAGAAACATTTAGAGACGAGTTAAACAAATTAGCTTATGAGCAAAAAATAGTCGATAAATCAGGCGAGATTTATAGATTCCATGCCCATGCCTTTCGCCATACAGTAGGAACAAGAATGATTAATAACGGAGTACCGCAGCATATTGTACAAAAGTTTTTGGGTCATGAAAGTCCTGAAATGACAAGCAGATATGCTCATATTTTTGATGAAACCCTTAAAGCTGAATTTACAAAATTCAAAGAAAAACTGGTAACTAATAATGGAGATATAATTGAGTTAGATAATGACAATGAAGTCGATGATGTTGATCTTCAATGGTTCAAGAAAAATATTAATGCACAAGTTCTTCCAAATGGTTATTGCCGATTACCAGTAATAGCAGGTTCTTGTCCACACGCCAATGCTTGTTTAGATTGTACTCATTTTTGTACAAGTAAGCAGTTTTTATCGCAGCATGAGGAACAGTTAAATCGTACTGAGGAGTTATTGGCAGTCGCTAAGGAAAAGCAATGGCAAAGGCAAATAGAGACTAATAACCGTGTTAAAGAGCGACTAGAGCAAATAATTGGCAGCCTGAAGGGGATTAGTTAGATGGTTAAACAGGTACGAAATACAGAGGAAATTGTGCGTTTGGCAAAGCAAAAGTCCAGGCGGACTAGAGAAAATGTAGACAAGGTTATCTCTAAACTATCGCTTGAAGGTAAGACTATTAATTTTAACACAGTTGCAAAGGAAGCTAATGTTTCTAAATCATGGCTTTATAAGGAACATGATATTAGGCAAAGGATTGAATCTCTCCGAAAACAGCAAAAAACAGAAAATGTAATATCAAAACCCAAGAAAAGCTCCCGTTCTGAAGAAGTCCTTATTAAAACCTTAAAAACAAGAGTAAAGGAATTAGAAGAGGAAAATATAAGATTAAGGAACCAGATCCAAAAATTATACGGAGATTTGTACATTAGAGAATAGTTAATCTATGAGTTTCGCCAACTTGTGCTTTGAACTTTGAAGTGTTAAAATTAATATACTATTAATCGAAAGGAGAGATGGGTGGACAATGAAGAACTAATCTAATTTTTAACAAATGAAATAGTATATTTCAGTTTAAAAACTTAGGATTAGTCTGCCCATTTTTCCATATACTAAATAAATGTAAGACTGAATAGCTAAAAAGGCTAAATAGTTTTATTTGAGTGTCTTAAAAAGTGACATGACTAATCCTTCCAACATTATTTGGGAGGATTTTTTATTTCTCCCTGAATCAAAATAAAGAAAGAAGGAATCGAATTGTTAAAACAAAAGGAACTAATGGCAAGGGTTAAGGAACTTGTCCAGTCAGATGAACGAATATCTGCTTGTATGATGTATGGCTCTTTTACAAAAGGAGAGGGAGATCAATACTCTGATATAGAATATTACGTTTTTCTAAAAGATGATACAATTTCCACCTTTGATTCAGCAAAATGGCTAAATGAAGTCGCTTCCTACACTTTACTCTATCAAAATGAGTACGGTACGGAAGTAGTAATTTTTGAAAATCTAATACGTGGTGAATTTCATTTCCTTTCCGAAAACGAAATGAATATTATTCCTTCATTCAAAGAATCAGGCTACATTCCTGACACAAAAGCAATGTTTATTTATGATGAAACAGGACAACTAGAATTGTATTTATCAGAGTTGGAAGGTCCGGGACCAAATAGACTTACAGAAGAAAACGTAAATTTTTTATTGAATAATTTTTCCAACCTATGGTTAATGGGGATTAATGTTCTTAAAAGAGGGGAAAATGCACGTTCACTGGAACTTTTATCTCAATTACAAAAAAATATACTACAACTCATTCGAATTGCGGAAGAAAATGCCGATAATTGGTTTAATATGACAAAGAATCTTGAAAAAGAAATTAGTCCTGAAAACTATGAAAAGTTTAAAAAGACTACTGCCCGATTAAATGAATTAGAACTATATGAAGCCTATAAGAACTCTTTGCTTCTCGTTATGGAACTTCGAAATCTCGTTGAAAAACAGTATCAATTAACCATTAGCGATGATTTTTTAGGCAAACTGTTTAATTATATGAACGAATAAATAAAAAGCCTGTATCTCAAGTGATAACTAAGATACAGGCTTTAATTGTTATTTACTTTAAATACATGTTCTCAAAGTGAAAGTATTGATTTTAATGGATTTTTAATAGTTTACTCTTGATAATTCTCGGAACCGAGTATGGCTGATAAACAAGTTACTGAACAAATTCAACAAGCTTGCTCTCTTATGGGCGTGAAATTACTTGACCATTTTGTAGTCGGGCACAAACAATGCGTCTCATTTGTAGAGCGGGGATGGCTATAAAATTATTTTTTTGCCTAAAAAATGACAACTTTCGTTGTGTTGGGCTTGAGTGAAATCGATTGAAAGCGTATACTACGCCACCTTTAAGGATCTTGGGTTTGGCGAGAAGGGCCTATCTCAGTAAATTTTTTACTCAGGTATAAACGGTTTTTTCAGTCAATGAAAGTTTGCTGAGATGGGCTCCTAAGCCTGACGAGGCGGCCATACCCAGAACAAAAAAGCTCGAGCTGATTAGATTTTTGGAGAATAGACATGTCACGAGTCTGCCAAGTTACTGGCAAGCGTCCAATGAGCGGTAACAACCGTTCACACGCATTAAACGCGACCAAACGTCGTTTTTTGCCAAACCTGCACTCTCACCGTTTCTGGGTTGAGTCTGAGAAACGTTTCGTAACACTGCGTGTATCTGCTAAAGGTATGCGTGTGATCGATAAAAAGGGAATTGATGCGGTTCTTGCTGAACTGCGTGCCCGTGGTGAGAAGTACTAAGGAGCTAAAAAATGGCTAAAGGTATTCGCGAGAAAATCAAGCTGGTCTCTTCTGAAGGTACAGGTCATTTCTATACCACTACGAAGAACAAGCGCACAATGCCAGAAAAACTGGAAATGAAAAAATTCGATCCAGTTGTTCGTAAGCATGTGATCTACAAAGAAGCAAAAATCAAGTAATTTTGCTATCTGCGTTAAAAACTCAGCTTCGGCTGAGTTTTTTTTTGCTTAAAAATTGGTTAGTTACGGATATGCGCATTCGAGGCTATGACCATTATTCTGTAAGTAGTAACATAGCTAGTAATTATTGAATTAATAATGATATTCGTTGTCAAATATCTATCGTCTTTTACACATAATATAGACCTGATTAAGAGTGCCTGGTGAAAAAACAGTTTAAAAAAATTCTTGTGATCAAGATGAGGTTTCATGGGGACATGCTGCTGACTACACCTGTTATCAGCTCATTAAAACACCAATATCCTGATGCAGAAATTGATGTTTTGCTTTATCAGGAGACCATTCCCATCCTCTCTGAAAACTCTGAAATCAATGCCTTATATGGCATGGCGAGTAAAAATAGTTCTGGATTGAGTAAAGCCTGTAATTTTATCAAGCTAATGCTAAAGCTACGTAAAAATAAATACGATTTAGTTGTTAATTTAGCTGATCAGTGGTTGGTTAGCTTATTGGTTAGGGCTATCCCTGCTGAAATGAAAATCTCTCATCAATTTACTCATCGAGACTCTCAATATTGGCGTAACAGTTTTACTCATTTGACCCCACCTGAAGGGGAACATGTTGTTGTAAATAATTTATCCGTACTTAAGCCGTTAGAAATTAAAGAATTAAAAACGCATCTAACGATGTCATACTCGGCGCAAGATTGGAAAAATATTGACGAAAAGTTATTAAGCTTAGGCGTCCATAGTAGCTATGTGGTTATCCAACCAACAGCCCGTCAACTTTTTAAGTGTTGGGATAATGAAAAGTTCTCAGCGGTCATTGATGCACTGCAGTCTCGTGGTTACCAAGTTGTTTTGACTTCAGGGCCGAGTAAAGAAGACCTTGAATGTATTAATCAGATTGCAGATGGCTGTAATACAAAACCTGTTACTGAGCTTGCGGGGAAAACAACGTTCCCTGAGTTAGGGGCTCTTATTGCTCATGCCGCTTTATTTATTGGTGTGGATTCTGCGCCAATGCATATTGCTGCAGCGGTAAACACACCTATCGTGTGCCTTTTTGGCGCGACAAATCATATTTTTTGGCGCCCTTGGAGTGATAATGTTGTTCAATTCTGGGCCGGTGACTATGAATCGATGCCACCCAGAGATGAGCTAGACCGCAATAAAAAGTATTTATCCATTATTCCAGCGTTAGATGTAATTAACGCAACAGAAAAAATGTTACCCATGAATATCCGCTCCATGATGAAAAGGTATTAATATGAATGTGGCATTCTGCTTATATAAATATTTCCCGTATGGTGGTCTACAGCGGGATTTTCTGCGTATTGCTACTGAATGCCAGTCACGTGGTCACCATGTTCGAGTGTATACCCAATCATGGGACGGTGATCAGCCTGATGGCTTTGAAATTATCATTGTACCGGTGACATCAAACACGAATCATGGCCGTAATACTCAATATTGCCATTGGGTTTTAGACCATTTGCAGCATCACCCAGTAGACCGTATTGTCGGTTTTAATAAAATGCCCGGCTTAGATATCTATTACGCTGCTGATGTGTGCTATGCCCAAAAAGTTGCGGAAGAAAAAGGTTTCTTTTATAAGCTAACCCCGCGTTATAAGCATTACGCAGCATTTGAAAAAGCTGTTTTTGCAGTGGGTAAGCCCACCCAATTATTGATGTTAACGCCACATCAAATTAGCCATTTTAAAACGCATTATGGGACAGAGAACCAACGTTTCCATATGCTTCCTCCAGGTATTGCTAAAAGTATAAAATACGACCAGCAAATACCGAATGCGAAACAGGTCTATCGCCAAAAAAATCAAATACCAGAATCTGCATTTTTATTGTTGCAAGTGGGTTCTGATTTTAGGCGTAAAGGTGTTGATAGAACATTAAAAGCGGTTGCTGCGCTCCCTGAAGATATTAAAAAAAATACGCTGCTGATGGTGGTTGGGCAAGATAAACCAGCAAAATACCAACGTTTAGCTGAAACACTTGGGATTGGGCAGCAAGTTTCTTTCTTTAGTGGTCGTAATGATATTGCCGAATTAATGGCAGCTGCCGATATATTAATGCATCCAGCTTATCAAGAAGCAGCAGGTATTGTGTTATTAGAAGCTATTACTGCAGGATTACCTATTATAGTGACGGAAGTATGTGGCTACGCTTCATTTATTGAGCAAGCCCAATGCGGTATGGTTATCAAAGAACCATTTGAGCAATCAGCTTTAAACTTAGCATTAGAAAATAGCCTAAAAAATTCTGTTCAGCTTGTACAATGGGCTCGAAATGCACAGTATTTTGCAGATACAGAAGATTTGTATAGCCTACCAGAAAAGGCTGCGGATATTATTTTAGGGTGCTCAAATGATTGAATTGAAAACGCCTTTCAGTGAATTATGGAAAAATAAAGATCCATTTGTTGAAAGCGATAAATTACATGGTGAAGTCTTCCGTGCATTAGAGTCGCGTAAAACATTACGTTTTGAAATTGAAGGGCGAAGCTATTTTATAAAGATCCACTATGGCACAACACTAAAAGAAGTTTTAAAAAATCTATTTTCTTTCCGTTTACCTGTTTTAGGGGCTGATAGAGAATGGAATGCTATCCATCAACTTACTAAAGTGGGCGTTGATACTATGAATGGGCGGGCATTCGGGCAAAAAGGGCTTAACCCTCTTCGCCGACATTCATTTATTATCACTGAAGATTTGACCCCGACGGTGAGTTTAGAGGATTATTGTGCAAATTGGCTAGATGAGCCTCCGGCATTTCGTACCAAGCAAATGATTATTCGTCGGGTTGCGGACATGGTACGTAAGATGCACGCGACAGGTATTAACCACCGAGATTGCTATATTTGCCATTTTTTACTTCATTTACCTTTTACGGGCAATGAAGACGATTTAAAAATATCCGTTATTGACTTACATCGTGCACAACTTAGAAATTCGGTTCCCATTCGTTGGCGCAATAAAGATTTAATTGGGTTATATTATTCTTCATTGAACATTGGGCTAACTCAGCGTGATATTTTTCGGTTTATGAAGGTATACTTTGAGTTGCCGCTAAGAACAATTTTGCAGCGGGAAAGGCACTTAATAGCCAAAGCTGAAAGTAAAGCAGAGCAAATTAAAGAACGTACAATAAGAAAGTCATTGTAAATGAAATTGAGATAAGAGAGATAAACTAAATGTTTTTCAATAAGGACAATGCGATAACAAAGCAAATTGATTTATCCTCAACTGGCGCGGTCGTTAGTGATGATAGCTTGCATATTTCATATGGGATTGACCGTAATTTTCTATATGGCTGTGGAATTTCAATTGCATCTTTATTAAAAACAAATAGAGATATTTCTTTTTCATTTCATATTTTTACTGATTATTTTGACGATGAGCAAAGCCGCCTTTTTCAACAACTAGCTGAACAATATAAAACCAGTATTCAGGTTTATTTAGTTGATTGCGAACAACTAAAAACACTGCCAAGTACCAAAAATTGGTCATATGCTACGTATTTTAGATTTATTATTGCTGATTATTTTGCAAATCAGCTAGAAAGAATAATCTATATGGATGCGGATATTATGTGCCAGGGTTCATTGCAACCATTATTGAGTATTCAATTTACTGGTGATGAGATCGCAGCGGTGGTACCTGAAAGGGATATGGCTTGGTGGGAAAAAAGGGCAACAGCCTTAGGGGTACCTAGCATTACATCTGGGTATTTTAATGCTGGCTTTTTAGTCATTAATTTAGTTAATTGGGCTAAGTACAATATATCAGAGAAAGCAATGGAGTTACTTTCTCAAGAAGAAGTCAAAGCGAAAATATCGTATCTTGATCAAGATATTTTAAATATGCTACTGACGTGTAAAGTTATTTATTTAGATGGAAAATATAATACCCAATATAGTATAAACTACGAGCTTCAAAAGGGTAAAAAAGAGAACCCAATCACTTCAGAAACGGTATTAATTCATTATATTGGCCCAACTAAGCCTTGGCATGAATGGGCGAATTACTCAACAGCTCAGCCCTTTATTAATGCAAAAAACGCGTCACCATGGAAAGACATCCCGTTACTGAAGGCTAAAAGCAGTAATCATTTGCGTTACTGTGCGAAGCATATGTTTAACCAGGGGAAAATTCTCCTTGGTATAAAAAATAATCTTCAGTATTTTTGGGTTAAATTAAGTAAATAATAATTGGGTAAGTTATGTCTTTTTTAGAAAGAAATCAAAATATTCTCTCAAAGTATAATAAGGCTTTGGTGCTAATCTTTGTTGTCCTTTTTTTTGTGGAGAATGTAACCAGATATAAGCACATACTATTTTATTTGATGATAGCTACATCTTTGGTTTATCTATCTTTAGATACAAAAAAAGTGCTAAAAAGATTAAGCAACAAACTTTTATATTTAGTTGTTGCTTTTTCTTTTTTTCTTTATGTATCAATATCTTACTCGAATATATTAAGTGTGTCCATTAAAACTATTAACAATAATTTATTGAATTATGGAATACTAAGTTTATCACTTTTATTGCCGATTATTTTATATAGAGAAAGCCTAAAAGATATTTCAAAATTACTATTAACGAGTTTTACTTCATCGTTAGGCTTTGTTTTACTTGTTGAGTTATACCGCTACTACATAGCTTATCAGCAGGGTATTTTACCGTTTACTACCTACGATTTTAGGAATGTTTCAGATGCGTTAGTTTTCTTCTTTCCAATACTTCCTATTCTTTGGTATTTATTGCCTAAATCTAAACTTATTTATTTCTATATTTTAAGTATTGTATTTCTGTTTGTTTTACTTGGAACGCTAGCTCGAGGGGCATGGATTGCAGTTGCAGTCGCTGGGTTATTATTCTTGTGTTTTAAACGTCCTTGGAAGCTAATTGGGGTTGTATTATGCCTTTCGGTAATTTCGCTTGTTTCAATTAAATTACTTTATCCCGATACAAGTAAAAAACTATTTTATAAGTTGGAGCAGACAGATAGTTCTTACCGATATACTAATGGAACCCAAGGAACCGCTTTTGAGCTTATACTGGAAAATCCTATTATTGGATATGGTTTTGGTGATAAAATCTACCATGAAAAGTACAATAGTGTTGTAAAAACTCATCCGGAATGGAAATTTAAGCGGTCTATTGGACCCCATAATATTTGGCTTTATATTTGGTTTGGTGCGGGTATTTCTGGGCTAGCGATATTTAGTGCGGTATTTTTATCAATGTGCTATTCCTCAATGAAAGGGATAAAAAATAGTTCTGATGAACCAGAAGTTTACTTTGCCTTCATTGCATTGCTGTTAAGTCTTATTAGTTTTTATCTCGTTCGTGGGATGTTTGAACAAGTGGACCTTAAACCTTTAGGCGTTCTTTTAGGTTTTTTAATCGCCATGATGGGACATAGTTCAACTAAGCAGAAGAGAGTGTGCCATGAATAACCTGATAACAAATAAATATCTGCTAAATGATGGAGCTAATACTAGTAATGCTTCATTACCATGTCTTGATGTTATTTATGGTTCGGATGAAAACTATCAGTTTGGTGCGGGTGTTTCAGCGGTCTCTTTACTTATTAATAACCCAAATACGTTCTTCAGATTTCATTATTTTTTAGATAAAGTCAGTGCTAGCTTTTTAGAGAAGTTGAAGGTTATTTCTCATCAGTTTCCAGCTGAATTTTATATTTATGAATTGGATAATCAATTACTCAAAACATTGCCAGCTTCTGATATTTGGTCTTCAGCAATGTATTTTCGATTAGTTGCTTTAGATTACCTCTCAAAAGATTATGATTTTGCTTTATATTTGGATGCAGATGTTATCTGTAATGGCCAATTGAATTTGTCGGCTGATTTAATTAAAAATAAAGTTTGTGGTGTTATTGCCGACGACATCGGTGTAAGAACAAAAAGTGAAACACGGCTTCACACTCCAAAGTTAGCTGAGACCTATTTTAACTCGGGTGTTATGTTTGTGAACTTAAAAGAATGGCACGATAAACGAGTCACTCAGCAATCTTTCGAATTGTTATCTGCAGAAAATGCGAAACAACGATTTAAATACCCAGATCAAGATGTATTAAACCTTATTTTAAGGAATGACCTGATACTACTTGAACAGAAGTATAATACGGTTTATACACTAAAAAATGAACTGTATGACCGAACCCATCAAAAATATCAGACTATTATTTCACCTAAAACAGTTTTAATTCATTACACTGGTGTGAGCAAGCCTTGGCATACATGGGCGGACTATCCTTCTTCTCAGCCTTTTTATAAAGCATTAGCGCGATCACCTTGGACAAAGGATGATTTAAAGTGTGCCACTAAATTTGCTGAAAGGAAAAAAGAGTACAAGCACTTATTAAAGCAAGGCTCTTATTTATCAGGTATTTTGTCAGGCATATATTACTTGTTTGAAAAACACACAAAAAAAAGAAAATAATATGATGGTTAATAAGATTGTCTTAACAGTTTCACCTATATTTTCTATACCCCCTAAAAGTGCGGCTGCAATTGAATCGTGGATGTACAATGTCGCTAAACGATTAGACATTGAAAACCGAATCGTTTGTATACGAAATGATGGTTATACCGCTCATTCTGTTGTTAATGAGTATTGTGAAATTGAGCGTATTAGGTTTGGAAAAGTGTATACAAGACTATTTAAGAAATGGACAAGGTTAGACCCATATTCTTATGCCGATAGGATAGTCAAAATTAAACATCAATTTTCGCCAAATCCAAATGAAAGTGTTATTTTTGTTCACAATCATATTAAATCCTTCAAAAAAATAATTAAGAAAGAAGGACATAATAATGTTGTGTTACACATGCATAATTTGTACGAGCCTAAAGATGTCCCTGAAGATATAAAAATCATTGTGCCAAGCCATTTTATGAAAAATTGGTACAGAGAACGTTTACCAAATGCGCTTATTGAAGTTGTTCGTAATGGGTTTGATGGTGAAATTTATGCTCAGCCACCTGAGGTCAAGCGTGAGGATTTTGGGCTAACAGCAGAAGATAAAATAGTTTTATTCGCTGGCCGGATCGCTAGAGATAAAGGGTTACTTGAATTAATGCAGGCGTGCGAGACTTTCTTTAAAGAAGACCCTCGTCATAAGCTCGTCATTGTAGGTGACCCAAATGCTGCATTAAAAGGTGAACTAGCGCAATATCAAGACGAAGTAAAAGATTATGCAAAAAATTTGGGTGAGCAGTGCATTTTCTTAGGTGGTGTTCATCCTGAAAAAATTCGGCACTATTATTCTCTTGCAGATTTGATTGCTGTACCTTCCATCGCTCCAGAGCCATTTTGTATGGTTGCATTAGAGGCGATGGCTTCGGGTCGCCCTGTGATAGCGAGCCAGCGAGGAGCAATGGTAGAGTTTATTTCCCATAATGAAACTGGGTTTATTTTCAGGGAGCCGCTTTCGCCTTTGAGTATGGCGGAGGATATTATTAGCGCGTTAAATCACCCAAATAGCCAAGAAATAGCCTATCATGCTAAAAAATATGCTTATGATAATTTCACTTGGGAAATTGTTAGAGATGAGTTCATGAGGGTAATTGCGAAATGGTATCCCTAATCGAGAAATGCGAGTTTATATATGCCAGAACTACCAGAAGTCGAAACAAGCCGTCGTGGTATCGAACCCCATTTGGTTGGTAATACAATATCTTATGCCATTGTACGTAACGGTCGTTTACGTTGGCCAGTTAGTGAACAAATTAAAAGTTTATCAGATCAAGCGGTTTTGAGTGTTCAACGCCGTGCAAAATATTTGCTGATTGAATTGCAAACAGGGTGGATTATTGTACATCTTGGTATGTCTGGTAGTGTCCGAATTTTAACGGAAGAATTACCTGAAGAAAAACATGACCATGTAGACCTCATTATGCGTGATGGCAAAGTACTTCGCTATACCGACCCTCGGCGTTTCGGCGCTTGGCTTTGGTGTGATGACTTAGAAACCAGCTCTGTACTTGCGCATTTAGGCCCTGAACCGCTATCTGATGCTTTTAATCCTCACTATCTTTATGAATTAGCTCAAAAAAAGAAAGTTGCTATCAAGCCTTGGTTAATGGATAACAAAGTTGTAGTTGGTGTTGGTAATATTTATGCTAATGAAGCCTTATTTGCGGCAAAAATTTCACCCGAAAAAATTACCAATACACTAACTTTGGAAGAGGTTGCTGAATTAGTTCAACAAATTAAAAAAGTTTTACAGCGCTCTATCGAACAAGGTGGCACAACGTTGAAAGATTTTTTGCAATCGGATGGTAAGCCGGGCTACTTTGCTCAAGAGCTGTTCGTGTATGGCAAAAAAGGCGAACCCTGTTCAATGTGTGGAACACCAATTGAAAGTATTAAACAGGGCCAACGTAGCACCTTTTTTTGCCCGCAATGCCAAAAGTAGTAGGTACTTACTATTTTTTATTGAGCTTCTTTAACATTGCCTCAGCAACGACTGGGGGCAAGAAAGAAGAAATATCACCATCATGAAGTGCAACATCCTTTATTAAAGATGAAGAAACAAAGGATAAACTTTGTGATGGTAATAAAAATACGGTTTCTAAATCCGGCACAAAGTGGCGGTTCATATTTGCCAGTTGCCACTCATACTCAAAATCGGCGACCGAGCGAACACCTCGAATAAGAATATTGGCCCCATTCTTTTGTGCAAAATTTGCCATTAGTTCAGAAAAACCAACGACTTCTACATTATTAAGATGAGAAGTGACTTCTTTAGCAAGAGCAACACGTTCATCAAGTGAGAACATTGGGTTCTTTCGTTGGCTATTAGCAATAGCGAGTAGGACATGGTCAAACATTGCTGCTGCACGAGTAACAATATCAACATGTCCAGATGTAACCGGGTCAAACGTACCAGGGTAAATAGCCTTGTGTTTCATGGCGATAGTATCTCTTTGTTTGCTATTACTTATTCTAAAAAACAGCATGAATAAGCGTTGATAGTAATTAACATTATCGGCTATCTGGCATGGTTGCAACTGTAGATAGTGGTCTGTTATCATTTTTAGGTGCATATTCTGCACACTTTTATTTGAGCTTTATGCTAAGATAGCGCCAATTTTGGTAAGTGAATCAGAACGAATGTTATTGCTGCGTTTATATCAGGTACTTCTTTATCTTATCCAGCCATTTATATGGGTTCGCCTATTGCTGCGCAGCCGTAAAGCGCCTGCGTATCGTAAACGGTGGGGCGAGCGCTATGGTTTTTGCGCGGGGAAAGTAAGGCCTCAAGGTATTTTGCTCCATTCAGTCTCTGTTGGGGAGACTCTCGCGGCGGTTCCTCTTGTTCGCGCACTTCGCCATCACTATCCCTCATTACCAATTACTGTGACGACGATGACGCCAACTGGCTCTGAGCGTGTACTTTCTGCTTTTGGTGATGATGTTGACCACGTTTACTTGCCTTATGACCTTCCCGGTTCAATGCGCCGTTTTCTTAAACAAGTAGACCCTAAACTTGTGATTATCATGGAAACTGAGTTATGGCCAAACATGATAAATCAGCTCCATAAACGTAAAATTCCTTTGGTTATTGCCAATGCACGGTTATCTGAGCGTTCCGCTCGGGGGTATCAAAAACTCGGCAATTTTGTAAAACGGATGCTGCGTAATGTCACGATAGTTGCTTCCCAGCACCAGGAGGATGGCGAGCGCTTTGTTCAACTTGGGTTAAGGCGAATGCAACTGAATGTGACGGGGAGCTTAAAGTTCGATATTTCTGTGACACCTGAATTGGCTGTTAGGGCAATAACATTGCGTAGGCAATGGGCTGCTCACCGCCCTGTTTGGATTGCTACGAGTACACACGAAGGTGAAGAAGCAATTGTATTAGAAACACATCAAAAATTGTTAGCTCGCTTTCCTGACTTACTATTAATTTTGGTTCCTCGTCATCCTGAACGTTTTGCCAAAGCAGAGGAACTCACTCAAAAAGCAGGTTTAACATTTATTCGCCGTAGTGCCAATACTGTCCCAACATCTGATATACAAGTGGTTATTGGCGATACGATGGGGGAGTTAATGCTGCTATACGGTATTGCAGATATTGCATTTGTCGGGGGAAGTTTAGTTGAAACAGGGGGGCATAACCCTCTTGAAGCCGCTGCTCATGCTTTACCTGTTTTAATGGGGCCTCATACGTTCAATTTCAAAGATATCTGTGGGAAATTAAAACAAGCAGATGGTTTAATTACGGTAACAGATAGTGAATCGATGGTTCAAGCAGTGACCAGTTTGCTTTCTGATGAAGATTACCGGTTATATTATGGTCGACATGCTGCAGAAGTGCTGCATGAAAATCAAGGGGCCTTACAGCGCCTCTTGAAATTACTGCAACCTTATTTGCCTCCGAAAGAACAATAGTCGTCAATAAAGTCTTTTCTCGAGTAGAAACTTGAACATTACAGCAATAAACTGTGAATATTTCATGGCATACCTTAGTATTATTCCTAAACTATAGTAGACTGCACCGTTTATTATTGAGCCGTTCTAGTTTGGTTTATTGCACTTGAAGTCGCACCCAAATGGAATGTTGAAATTTTTTCTTATCTTTTAAGACTATATGCCTGCTATCAATCAATCAATATCAAATAAATATGTCTATCTATGGGTTATAGGCTACGCTATCGCTTGGATCTTAGCGAGTTTCTATTTTGACCCAACGGTACCTTATGACACTGTAGAAGCAGTGAATTGGGGAATGAATGGCGAATGGGGCTCCCCTAAAAACCCATGGTTTGTTGGGGTATTGATGTGGCCTGCAATTTATTTAGGGATATCATATAGCTTCTATTGGTATTTTATCCATTTTGCGGGTATTGCATTTGGTTTGCTTGGTGTGTGGAAACTCGCTTTTCATTTAACAGGGCGTCGTGACCTAGCTTGGTTTGCGATGCTGATGTTAAATTTATCAGGTGTAATTAATTTCGATATCATTCCATATAATGATAACTATATTTTAGTGACTTTATGGCCATGGACTATTTACTTCTTTCTACGCGCTGTAGATGACAACCCTGCATGGTGGCTACCTTTTGCCTTGTTTGCAGGGTTGGCCACGATGGGGAAATACTCAACTTTAGCTTTAGTTGGCTCTGTTTTCTTGTTAACACTATTTGTAAAGCAGGTTCGCCAAAGTTATCGCCACCCCGTTTTTTATCTCGCAATTGCCCTTTGGTTTGGGCTGGTATTACCGAATTTCTTTTGGTTAATGGCGAGTGATTTTTCTGCGTTTAAATGGGTTGATTCGCAAATTGACCCTGGTTTTAATTTGCATACAACTCAAGCTGCGCTTAGTGTTTTTTACCCACTAATCATTGCTGCTGTGATCGTTTATCGTGGTGGCGGTAAGTTAGGCTGGCCGAAACCTATTGCCAATAGAATGGCTAATTTTATTATCTTATTTCCACTTATTGTGATTTATGGCTGGTTTTCATTCCATGATGGCGGTCGGATCACCGAATGGTTACAACCATTTATGGCCGTTTGCGCACCGTTATTTGTTGGTTCGATCACGGTGCTGCCGAAAAAACCCTTTAAAAAATCATTAGTGGGCTTTGCCGTTTTTGGTGCTTTAGTGTTAGTCGGGTATATCACGGTGCAAGCGGCAAACATCCGTGGAGCAGGGCAAAAATTTATTGGTGTCAAAGACCTGATTGCAGAAGGTGAGCAACGTTGGTATCAGCGATATGGTACGCCAGTTAAATATGTTGGTGGGGAAGATAACCAGTATCAATGGTTTATCATTTACGCAAAAGATAGGCCGCATGTGATCCAACCTTGGTCGATGGAAAAACATATGCCACCAAATGTATATAATCGTGATATTACCGAAGCGGAAATTCGCCAGCATGGTGCATTGCTACTCGGCAAAAAATATGATGATTGTGCCCATGAGAATTTTGCTAAAGTACGTAAGTTTTGGCCGCAATTTACGATAGAAAAAGAAGATGTGATTTACCGTTCTGAACCGGATGCCGCACCTGAAACCATGTGCTTTGGGTTTATTGCGCCGGAGAAATAGATGAAACCCGCCTTGTAGAGACAAGGTGGTTTTTTGAATTAAATAATATATTATTTAATTCTTCTTAGTAAGATCTCTAGGCGTGTTAAGTAATTAACTTTTGAGCCTTTATTAAATAATCTAAATACTTTAAACCACTCCATATGACCGAGATAGTTTAATTTAAATAAACTAGGTTTTTGACTAGCACAAATTAAAAACACGCCTTGGTCATCATCAATAACACCAGATTGTATTAATTTTTTCTGTATTTGAAAAACAAGCTGGTAAAATTCAATCCACTTTTCTTTGGTGGCAACAATCACACCACCAATAATATAGGTTTCATTGTTGATGACTTTGTCCATTACAGCTTGTTCATTTTGCAAATCCAAATCTTTTTTTATAGAAAAAAGATGAACTTTACTACGATCAAATGGATGAGCCCACTTAACTAATCCATATCGTGTTTTTTCTCTACGGATGTAACCAAAATCGACCCATGCAATGAGTTCCTGGCCCGAGAGTCCGGACTTAATGGCTTTATGAATAAAATAAGGTTTCAAATTGTTAATTAATACATATTCGGCAGACCAATATTCAGGATTTTGTAATTGTTCTATCTTTATAAGACTTTTAAATGAATAACTGTGCTGAATAGAAGATATTTTTTCTATTATATATTTAAATTTTTGATGTAGATTAATAGTAATTATATGAGTAGGTTTACCCTCTCTAAGTTTAAGGACTTTATCTTTTAAATCTGGGGAGGTAAAAACAATGATTTTATTATCAAGTTTAGCCAATCGTTGAAAGTGTTCAAAGTAAGTATCTGCGGTTCTTTCTAATCTATCGGAGCGACCACTCTTGGCATTCCAATTTCCTCTACCGATGTCAAAAAATGCCGTTATGATTGTAATTGAATTATTCATTATAATTAATGTCTGGTATTGAGTAGACGAAAAAAGATTGCCTACGTAAATGATGCGGTAAAAAGATTAAAAGGCTTGAGTAGCTAAGATACCTTTCTATAGAAAATGTTTCAACTGTTCATAAGTGTAGATAGCATTTATATCCTCAATATGGTTATTCGGAGATTTAATCGTATGCTGCCCTTGCCCATATCCCCCAATCAACCCTGGGTCAGTGGGCCCAAACAGGGTGAAATTGGGTTTATCAAGCGCAGCAGTCAAATGGCTAAGCCCAGTATCGACAGAAACCACTGCTTTAGCATTAGCAATTTGTTGTGCAACCTCAGCTAAAGTCAGTTTTGGTAATACCTCGACAAAATCAAAGCCTTTCGCTAACCGCTCTGCACGTTGTTGCTCATGAGGCGCACCCCACGGCAGTTTAATTTGAATACCACTATTCGCCATTAAGCTAATGAGTTCTCGCCAGTTTTCTTCTGGCCAGTGTTTATCATCGCGGGTTGTTGAATGCAAAAAGACGACGTAAGGGCTTTGCCCATCTTCAGATGATTGTAAAAAATGGCGTGCAATGGCGTAATCCCCTTGCTGTGTTGGGCAATCATAATTAAGGCTTTTGGCAAACAGTTGGCGGATGCGTTCGACAGCATGTTGTTGTTTACTAATTGCATAACGGTGGTCATAGAACCAACTGGCTAACGGCTCGCGAATACTATGGCGGTCGTACCCATGTTTGTCACCCTTTGCTAAACGGGTGACAAGAAAAGCGCTCTTTAATAACCCTTGAGCATCAATGATGGCGTCATACTGTGTTGCTTGTAATTTCTTGCGAAATTCTGCGCGTTCGGCCCTGATCGGTGCAGAAAACCAATTTTTTCGCCAGCGGCGAATGGCCACAGGGATCACTTGGTTAACGGCACTGTGCCATGTCGGAATTTGCGCGAAGCCTTCCTCAACGACCCAATCAAATTGGATACCGGGTATGGCTTGTTGTGCATCTGTCAGTGCTGGTAATGAGTGTAAAACATCTCCCATTGAAGATGTCTTGACTAATAATACTCTCATTATTCAATACCTATATTTAACCGAGCTAACGCATCGATAACTAATTGAGGTTGGATATCAATCAAACTTTGGTGATAACCACTTTCACCGTCACCTTTACGCACTTTGTGATACCCCGTAATTAGGCGGATCACTTCTGCTTTATCTGATAATGGCGGGGTGAAATCAGGGCTACTTGGGCCATATAAGGCGACAAGAGGTTTACCTAGCGCTGCTGCGACATGCATCAAACCAGAGTCATTACTGACAACGGCAGTACAGGCATCGATCAGATTCACAGCTTGTTCTAAAGATGTTTTTCCTGAAAAATTATGGCAATGTAATTTCGCATCATCAGTCAGCTCTAAACGAATGGCTTCACCGGCTTCGTGGTCTTTTTGTGAACCAAATAGCAGCACCTGATAGCCTTTTTCGCTAATTAATGTTTGAGCGAGAGAAGCGTAGTGATAGTGTGGCCAACGTTTGGCTGGCCCGAACTCTGCACCAGGGCAAAAACCAATAATAGGGCGAGAACCATCAACCCCAAAAGTTTGCAGGGTTTCAGTGACTTCTTGCGGCACAGTCACCAGTTTAGGCGGTAAAATTGGTGCCGGAATATCGGAAGCTGATTGAATAGTTTGCTTATCATAAGCTAGAGCAACATATCGCTGCACCATTAAAGGAAAAGCGTCTTTATTTAGTGGGCGAATATCATTGAGTAGGCCATAGCGCATTTCTCCCCGCCACCCGGTTCTTTTGGGGATTCTTGCAAAGAAAGGCACAAATGCAGACTTCAAAGAATTGGGTAACACAATAGCTTGATCATAGCCATTTGCTTGCAAACTTTTGCCTAATCGACGACGTTCACCAATTTCAAGTGCCCCATGGCCTAGCGGCATAGGAATTGCGTTACTGACTTCGGGCATTTTGGCAAGTAAAGGGCGACACCATTGTGGCGCCATCACATCAATCTGCGCATGGGGCTGTAACGCCTTTATTGTGCGATAAAGGCTCTGTGACATCATCATATCCCCTACCCAAGAAGGGCCGATCACCAATATTTTCATAAATAATAATTACGCGTCTTTATTTAGCCATTGCATATATTCAGCAACACCTTCTGCAACCGTCTTAAATGGTGCAGTATAGCCGGCGGCACGTAGCTTAGTGAGGTCAGCTTGTGTGAAGCTTTGGTAGCGGCCTTTTAATTTTTCAGGGAATTCAATATATTCGATAGCGACATTTTTATCTTTGTGGAATTCAGTGACTGCATCAGCAACGGCTTGGAAAGATTCCGCTCGCCCTGTACCGCAGTTAAAAATACCTGAAACATTATTTTCCCAGAACCACAAGTTAACCGCGGCTACATCACCGACATAAATAAAGTCACGACGGAAACCATCGCTACCTTCGAACAGTTTTGGACTTTGCCCTTCATTAATTTGCTTATTTAGGTGATAAGCAACGCTTGCCATGCTGCCTTTATGGTTTTCATTTGGCCCATAGACGTTGAAATAACGGAAGCCACAGACTTGCGAACCCGCTTCAGGCAAAATTTCGCGAACGTATTGGTCAAACTGGAATTTTGAATAGCCATATACATTCAACGGTTTTTCAAATTGGCGCTCTTCGATAAAATTATCGCTACGGCCGCCATATGTCGCCGCTGATGAGGCGTATAAGAAGGGAATTTCCCGCTCTAAACAGTAGTGTAGTAACTCTTTAGAATATTGATAGTTATTATCCATCATATATTTGCCATCCCACTCAGTGGTTGATGAGCAAGCACCTTCATGGAATACCGCGTCTACATCACCGAAATCATCACCGGCAATGATACTAACAATAAAATCTTCTTTGTCTGCGTAATCGGCAATATCAAGGTCAACAAGGTTGGCAAATTTAGTGCCATCTTTCAGATTATCGACTACTAGGATATCTGTGCGGCCAATTGCGTTTAGAGCTCTAATAATATTGCTGCCAATAAAGCCAGCTCCACCAGTGACTATGATCATTGGATATACCTCAAATGGGTTAAAAAAATAGAATAACAATGGGTGACTATAATAACACCTCTTTCCATTGACAGCAGTATTGTTAATAGAGATTTGAACTAGTGTGTTAATCAGAACAAGGCCATTATCGTGATCTTGCCTACAAACTTCACTTATTTGTGCTGTGAATGTCGCTACCAACAGAGACTATTATTAAACTCTATTAATAGTCATTATACAGGAACAAATCATGTCAGATAAATTTTACCAGCAGATCCAAGACCAATTGGTGCAAATTGAAGCGGATGGGTTATTTAAAAATGAACGCATCATTACCACTTCACAAGATGCTGACATTGAAATTATCGGTGGCCAGCGAGTGATTAACTTTTGCGCAAATAACTACCTTGGGCTGGCGAACCATCCTGCATTGATTGAGGCGGCAAAGCAAGGAATGGATAGCCATGGTTTTGGAATGGCTTCTGTACGGTTTATTTGTGGTACCCAAGACAGCCATAAGGTTCTCGAACATAAGCTCGCTGACTTTCTTGGTATGGAAGATGCTATTTTGTATTCTTCTTGTTTTGACGCAAACGGTGGGTTATTTGAAACATTACTAGGGCCTGAAGATGCAATTATTTCAGATGCATTAAATCATGCTTCAATTATTGATGGTGTCAGGCTAAGTAAAGCAAAACGTTACCGTTATAGTAATAACAACATGGCCGAGTTAAAAACACGTCTTGAAGAAGCGAAAAGCGCGGGGGCTCGGCATATTCTAATTGCCACAGATGGCGTATTTTCGATGGACGGTGTCATCGCTGACCTTCAGTCAATTTGCGACCTTGCTGATGAATATCAAGCTTTAGTCATGGTTGATGATTCTCACGCAGTTGGCTTTGTGGGGGAAAATGGCCGTGGTAGCCATGAGTACTGCAATGTCATGGGGCGCGTCGATATTATTACAGGAACATTAGGAAAAGCACTGGGGGGAGCCTCTGGTGGGTATACCGCTGCGAGAAAAGAGGTCGTTGAATGGTTACGTCAGCGTTCTCGCCCGTATTTATTTTCCAATTCCCTTGCGCCAGCCATTGTTGCTGCATCCATTAAAGTCATCGATATGATGAGTGAAGGGCAACATTTACGTGAGAAGTTATGGAATAACGCCATGTTATTTAGGGAGAAAATGACATTGGCTGGTTTTACGCTCGCGGGGACTGATCACGCAATTATCCCCGTTATGTTAGGGGATGCGAAGTTAGCCCAAGTATTCGCCAAAGAGCTTCTTAGTGAAGGTATTTATGTTACCGGCTTTTTCTATCCTGTTGTGCCGCAAGGCCAAGCTAGGATACGTACCCAAATGTCTGCAGCACATAGTAAGGAGGATATTTTACACGCCGTTGAAGCATTCACCCGCATAGGTAAAAAACTAAACATAATCAAATAATAAGGCCGTCTATGAAAGCACTGTCCAAATTAAAAGCAGAGCCAGGTATATGGATGACAGATGTTCCTAAACCGGAACTCGGGCACAATGATGTGATGATAAAAATTCGTAAAACCGCTATTTGTGGTACGGATGTCCATATCTATAACTGGGATGAATGGTCGCAAAAAACGATCCCTGTCCCTATGGTGGTCGGTCATGAATATATAGGGGAAATTGTTGCCATTGGGCAGGAAGTGAAAGGTTTTAATATTGGTGACCGGGTCTCTGGTGAGGGGCATATTACCTGTGGTCATTGCCGAAACTGTCGTGGTGGCCGTACCCATCTTTGCCGTAATACTATAGGCGTGGGGGTCAACCGTACTGGCTGCTTTGCTGAATACCTAGTTATCCCCGCATTCAATGCCTTTAAAATTCCCGATAATATCCCTGATGAAATTGCCGCTATTTTTGACCCTTTTGGCAACGCAGTTCATACCGCACTATCCTTTGATTTGGTTGGGGAAGATGTTCTGGTTTCAGGCGCAGGCCCTATCGGTATTATGGCTGCCGCAGTTTGCCGACACGTTGGTGCCCGCCATGTTGTGATCACAGATGTTAATGACTATCGTCTTGAATTAGCGAAAAAAATGGGGGTGTCACGAGCGGTCAATGTCAGTCGTGAAAATTTAAAAGATGTAATGAACGAACTTGGTATGAAAGAAGGCTTTGATGTCGCATTAGAGGTTTCAGGCGCCCCAGCCGCTTTTCAAACCATGTTAGATACCATGAACCACGGTGGGCGAATTGCATTATTAGGGATCCCCCCAGCTTCGATGGCGACGGATTGGAGCCAAGTCATATTCAAGGGGCTGTTTATTAAAGGGATCTATGGCCGGGAAATGTTCGAAACATGGTACAAAATGGCGACCCTAGTACAATCAGGGTTAGACTTATCACCGATTATTACTCACCAATTTCCGATTGATGAGTTCCAAAAAGGCTTTGATATCATGTGCTCAGGGCAGTCTGGTAAAGTTATATTAAATTGGGATTAACTTTTATAACGTAATGTCCCTTTTCCCCCTTCTGCATTATTTCCACGCCAGAAGGGGACTACCACCTGTTGAATAGCTTATGACTTGGGTTGTTTAGTCTTTTAATAAAAGAGGTTGTAAGGCCTTGTCGTGATAAATCCCTTCAACTACAAACATAATAAAATCAATTCCTTGTAGTTTATTCTTTGGTGTTTCAAACTCGCAAAGACCTAATTCTGCGGGGGGAGCTTCAACCGTTGTCACCTCTTGTTCGGGCTCGGGTTGTACCTGTACTTCTTCTTCCGGTGTTGCGGATGGCGGAGTGGAAGATTCACTATTTTGTGGTTGCTTCGCTTCTTCCGATAGCATTCTGAGTGATTTTGCAGGTTGTTTATCGGCTGGTTGTGGGCTAAGCAGCGAACTAACCGCAACAAGTTCAATATCCGCAGGGAGCTGTGGAAGGTACTTTTGCAAAGCACGTACTGTGGATGGGTGAGGGTGGCCAATCGCAACGGCACTGCCATGTTTACGTGCATAGGCAACGGCTTTGTTAAGTTGACCGCGGGTTTCTTCTTCCGATTGGTGGTTATCGATAAAAATATGGCGGCGTAAGGTTGGCACACCGTATTCTTTCGCCGCATTTTTCACTTGTGTATTACCAATGGTGACACTATCTAAGAAAAATAAATTC
Organism: Providencia sp. TYF-12; assembly: GCF_041344805.1. Classification (NCBI taxonomy): domain Bacteria; kingdom Pseudomonadati; phylum Pseudomonadota; class Gammaproteobacteria; order Enterobacterales; family Morganellaceae; genus Providencia; species Providencia sp. TYF-12. The sequence goes on along the minus strand of NZ_CP166833.1, from coordinate 4,585,464 downwards.
GATTGTGACAGGCTGTGCATGACATTACGCATCCCCGGTAAGCTCGATGTCATCTCGCTACCCATATGATTATTCATACCTTTTGCATAGGGTACCCGTTTAATCGCATTCTTAATGAGTTGGTCAATATCCTCTGCACTCATTGAGGGGGATAATGTATCTTTTTCTAAGGGCTGGTTACTCAATGGCTTCATTGGCATGTGGATTAAAATATCCCGCCCTTGCTGATGGGCCTTTTCTGCCACTTCACGACCGTGTGGAGAGCTTGGTAAGATAGCAATAGTGACCGCGGCTGGTAACGCTAAAATTTGGTTATCTTCTTTGACTCGGTAACCAAAGTCATCAATAACGATAGCCAGTTTTGCAGCACTCACCTGTAGACACACCATTAACAAAGAACATCCAATGAGTAATCTAAAGGGTAAGTACTTCAACATAATTTTATCCTAATCTTTTAAATTTAACGTTTTGCTATCGGCCCAACCAAGGTCGAGGGTTTACGGTTTTACCTTGTCTACGGATTTCAAAGTACAAAGCAGGGCGTTCTTGGCCACCACTACTACCGACTAAGGCAATAGGCTGACCCGCTCGAACTTCTTGGCCAACATTCACTAATGCGCTTTGGTTATATCCATAAAGGCTCATATCACCTTTACCATGTTCAACGACCACAACCAGCCCATAACCTTGTAGCCAGTCGGCCAGTAACACTCTGCCATCTGCAATGGCTTTTACTTGCGTGCCTTCATTTGCCGCAATAACCATACCTTTCCAGCGTAATTCACTAGAGATAACATCACCATAGTTATGCAGTAATGAACCGCGAACTGGCCAAATTGCTTGCCCAGCAGGGCGCCCTAATCCACCTGTTCGAGACATAAGTGAGCGTTCACTTTCTGACGGTTTATAAGTTGAACCTTTTTGTTTTGCTTGGCGTTCTTTTTCTGCTACTTGTGCACGGATACGAGCAGCTTCACGGGCTTCTCGCTCAGCTCTTGCTTTTGCTTCCCGCTCAGCACGTGCAATTTTGTCTCGTAGCCTTGCTTCGTTTTGTTTTAGAACCGCAAGGTTCTTTTGGTCCTCTTTTAATGTGCTTTCGAGCGCATTTAATGTTTTTTGGCGCGAAGCTCGGGCATTATCGAGTTTGCGCTTTTCTTGCTGTTGACGCGCAAGAGTTGTTTTTTGTTCCGCTTGTTTTTTCTGTTCCAGTTGCTTTTGTTCTTGTAGCGTTTGAGTTGTTTCTTCCAGTGCGGCAATGTTTTTTTCACGAGCCTGATTTAAATAACTGTAATAGGCTAAAATGCGCTCTTCACGCTGACCTTCTTCACCTTTAAACATTAAGGTAAGCCCTTGATGCTTCCCTAAGCGAAAGGCTGCATCAAGTTGGTCCGCCAGCAGTTTTTCTTGCTGTTGTTTCTTTATTTGGAGTTGTTTTATATTATTATTTAATGAAACTATTTCTTTATCTAATTGTTTTAATTGGTTTTGTGTTTCATGCAAACTACGGCCAGCAGCCGAAATACTTTGTTCTTGCTGCTTGAGTTGATTAAGCAGTGCCGAGCGCTTAGCTTGCTGTTCTTTAACACTTTTTTCTTTTTCGGCAATATTTTTCAGTAAATCGTGTAATTGCCCTTTATTTTCGGTGATCTGATTGGCAAATACGGTGTGGGTAGGGATGAGAGTAAACAGCCCTAAACCCAATAGAGCAGTAATAGCCTGACGAAGAAATGATGCTTTCATTCGATGATGTATATTGGCCATTGTGATAGTTCACCTCAATTAAGTACGATAACTGATTATTTCATCTGCAAGTTATGGTTTCCAGCACTCTCTAACAAATAGTATTGAAAACATTTACAAATTCGGATTTTTGCCCTGAGATAAAGGTTAATTAAGTTAAATTATATAGTTTTATTATCACTGATTTATTTTGTATAGCTAGTATTCAATCATTTTTTTATTATTGAACCCCTATTTAATCCATCACTTAGACCCGTTTAGCCATGTTTATGTTAAAATGTCAGCGTACAGTTTCGCGATACAAATGTTATTTTCCAGTGGTTCGGTATTCATTTTGCGTGCTTTACCGCAAAAAAAACACCGTAGTTTGTGTGAATTGGCTGTAATTAGCTCAACACAAAGGTATACTCTGAACCCTTTGATATTCGTTTTTAACTAACGGGAGTGATTGCCCCTCATGATCCAAGAAATCATGCAATTTGTAAGCCGGAACATGTTATTGAGTCTGGTTTGGATAGCGTTATTAGTTGCTGTGGTCGTAATGACCTTTAAAGGTCTTTTCTCTAAAACGAAAGTGATTGCTCGTTCACAGGCGATTACACTGATTAATAAAGAAGAGGCTGTTGTTGTGGATTTACGTACTCGTGACGATTTCCGCAAAGGGCATATAATTGATTCTATTAACTTAACACCGTCTGAAATTAAAGATAACAATTTAGGCGAATTAGAAAAACATAAACAGAAACCCGTCATTATTGTTTCTGCGAGTGGTATGGAATCAGCTAAACCTGCTGAGCAACTTGCGCAATACGGTTTTGAAAAAGTTTTTGTCCTAAAAGAAGGGATTGCTGGCTGGGCAGGTGAAAACCTTCCATTAGCTCGTGGTAAGAAGTAGTTACCATATATAATAGTTAATCTTGAGTTGCATGTATTAATATGTAACTTGGGTAGTGCAATGCAGAGAGTCTTCTGTAACTCAAAATGCAATTATTTGGGTTACAGTTAGGCGCAAGTGAAGGTATCCAAGGAGCCTACATCAGTATGTGACTTGGGTAGCGCGATGCAGCGAACACCTTCTGTGGCTTAAGAAACAAGGCTTTCCTTGGGTTATTTTGGGCTACAGGCAGGCAGCAAATGAAGGTATCCAAGCAGCCTACATCAGTATGTGACTTGGGTAGCGCAATGCAGCGAACACCCCTGTAACTCGAAGAATAACAGGGAAAACTCATATGGAAGTTAAAAGGTACTAAACTATGTCAGAACAAAACAACTCAGAAATGGTATTTCAAATTCAACGTATTTATGCAAAAGACGTTTCATTTGAAGCACCTAACGCGCCTCATATTTTTCAACAAGAGTGGCAGCCAGAAATTAAATTGGATTTAGATACATCTTCAAATCAGCTGTCAGAAGGCGTTTATGAAGTTGTTTTACGTGTCACGACCACGGCAACGTTAGGTGAAGAAACCGCATTCCTGTGTGAAGTTCAACAAGCAGGCGTTTTCTCTATCGAAGGTATTGATGGGACTCAAATGGCGCATTGCTTAGGTGCATACTGCCCGAATATCCTGTTCCCATATGCACGTGAAGCGATTACTAGCTTAGTGGGTCGTGGTACATTCCCACAATTGAACTTAGCGCCAGTTAACTTTGATGCACTGTTCATGAACTACTTACAGCAGCAACAAGGTGAACAAGCGCAGAACTCAGAAGCTCAACAGGACGCTTAATGGATACTGCTTCAATGACAGTGATCGGTGCCGGCTCGTACGGCACCGCTTTAGCCATTACGTTGGCGCGTAATGCACATCAGGTCGTGTTATGGGGTCATGACCCAAAACACATTCGTCAATTAGAACAAGATCGTAGCAATCAGGCTTTTTTGCCTGGCGTTTCTTTCCCTGATAGTTTATCTCTCGAAACGGACTTAAAACGTGCCGTTGAGGCGAGCTCGAATATCTTGATAGTCGTCCCTAGCCATGTTTTTGGTGATGTACTAAAACAAATCCAACCTTATTTACGAGCAGATTCGCGCATTATTTGGGCGACGAAAGGCTTAGAGAGGGATACCGGTCGTTTGTTACAAGATGTGGCACGTGAGGTATTAGGCAATGAAATTCCTCTAGCAGTTTTGTCTGGGCCTACCTTTGCAAAAGAGCTAGCAGCAGGCTTGCCAACAGCAATATCGGTGGCGGCAAGTGATAGCCAATTTGGTGATGACCTACAACAACTTTTCCATTGTGGTAAAAGCTTTCGGGTTTATAAAAACCCAGATATGGTTGGGGTGCAACTTGGTGGCGCAGTCAAAAATGTGATTGCTATCGGGGCGGGTATTTCAGATGGCATGGGCTTTGGTGCCAATGCACGGACTGCTTTGATCACCCGCGGCCTTGCGGAAATGAGCCGCTTAGGTGCAGCACTCGGTGCTGACCCTTCAACCTTTATGGGGATGGCAGGGCTTGGCGATTTAGTGTTAACTTGTACTGATAACCAGTCTCGTAACCGCCGTTTTGGTATGATGTTAGGCGATGGCATAACGGTTGAACAGGCAGAAAAAGAGATTGGCCAAGTGGTTGAAGGTTATCGGAATACTAAAGAAGTCCGTGCTCTTGCTGAACGTGCAGGGGTGGAAATGCCAATTACAGAGCAAATCTATCAAATCCTCTATTGCCATAAAAATGTACTAGAGGCAGCGCAAGCATTACTGGGGCGAGCGACCAAAGATGAAATTGCTGATATGCCAAAACTGCATGATTAATAAAAATTAACCGCATTAAGAAGTTACATAATAGGGTAATTATAAAAATAGATAGGTGAGTGATTATGTCGCGTGAAGAATTGGATAGAATTTGGGGCTTCATTAAAGAAGAAGCGAAGTCGCTTGCTGACTGCGAACCACTCTTAGCCAGTTTTTTTAACGCGACATTATTAAAGCATGATAACTTGGGTAGCGCACTTAGCTATATGTTAGCGAATAAACTCAGTTCACCTATCATGCCTGCTCTTGAAGTCCGCGAAATCGTTGAAGAAGCATATCGCAATGACGAAGGCATGATTTTCTCCGCAGCAATGGACTTAGCTGCGGTTCGCCTACGTGACCCTGCCGTTGATAAATATTCCACTCCATTATTGTACCTGAAAGGCTTCCACGCCTTGCAAGCCTATCGCATCGGGAATTGGTTGTGGAAAGAAGGCCGCCAAGCGCTGGCGGTTTACCTGCAAAATCAAATTTCTGTTTCATTTGGTGTCGATATTCATCCCGCAGCTCGTATTGGTTGCGGTATTATGCTTGACCACGCAACAGGCATTGTAATTGGTGAAACGGCTATTGTGGAAAACGATGTATCTATCTTGCAATCGGTTACCCTCGGCGGTACTGGGAAAACCTGTGGCGACCGTCATCCTAAAGTCAGAGAAGGGGTGATGATTGGCGCGGGGGCAAAAATTTTAGGTAATATTGAAATTGGTCGCGGCGCAAAAATTGGTGCGGGTTCGGTTGTTCTTCATCCTGTTCCGCCACATACTACCGTTGCAGGGGTCCCTGCGAAGGTTGTTGGTAAGCCAAGTAGCGAAATGCCGTCCTTAGAAATGGACCAAAACTTTAACGGCAGTATTTATGGTTTTGAAGATGGTGATGGGATTTGAGTTGCGGGAAGGCGTAATAGGTAGTGAGTTGCTCACTATCGTTGTCATTCTTCAACAGTGTATTTTTTAAATACATTTCCCATTTTAAACTGAGTAATCGATTTATTTAAATGTTCGACATTAGCGGGTGAACGTAATAAATAAGTGGTTTCATCGATACGACCTAATGGGGTATTCGTGGATTGCTCAGTTTGTTTAGTAAAAGGCTCTTTCATTAAAATATCTCGCTTATGTTCAGAAAAGTCACCTATCCCTCTAAATAATTCGAGCGGTACATTGCTTGGGTATTGGTGTCAAGCCAACACCCATACTGCTTGAAGTATGGCTAGGGGGGCTAGTCTTTTAGCAACGCCCCTGCATACCCCAGCTGTCTCCATGCTTCAAACACCACAACCGCCACGGAGTTGGATAAATTCATACTGCGGCTATCGGCTAGCATTGGAATACGAATTTTTTGCTCCATTGGCATGTTATCGAGAACATAGGGTGGCAACCCGCGTGTTTCCGGGCCAAACATCAAATAGTCATTTTGTTGGTAACTGACATTACTGTGGCTGGGTTTACCTTTGGTGGTTAAGGCGAAGACGCGAGCACCACTTTCTGACTGGTTATTATCGGGGTTTAGCCCCTCACTTTTTAAGAATGCGTAATAATCATGGTGATGTTTGATATCAGCAAACTCGCTGTAATCCAACCCTGCACGGCGTAGGCGCTTATCATCCCAAGTAAAGCCTAATGGGTGAATAAGGTGTAAATCAAAGCCGGTATTAGCGCAAAGGCGAATGATGTTGCCGGTATTTGGTGGTATTTCTGGTTCGAATAAGACGATGTGTGGCATAACGTTAAGCTGATGTTTGTAATGATGAAATAAATGATGGGTAGAGTTTACGCGCAAATGGGTTTGTTTTCATGTGGAACTTTTATTTGCGGGCTAAAAATTATTTACACTCTAAAAACAAGAAACGAGCCATAAAGGCTCGTTTCTGAATTAACTCGTTGAGGTTAGCTGTTATAACCGTTAGGGTTCATAGATTGCCAACGCCAGCTATCATTCACCATATCTTGAATAGAATATTGTGCTTTCCAGCCTAAATCTTTGAATGCCTTTTCTGGGCTAGACCAACATTCCGCAATATCACCGGGGCGCCTTGCTACAATCTCATATTTAATGGGGTTACCAGCCGCTTTTTCAAAAGCAGTAATAATCTCCAGCACACTTGTGCCAGTTCCTGTACCAAGATTGTAGACATGTAAGCCTGCTTGCTGGCTAACTTTATTCAGTGCGGCAATATGGCCATCAGCCAAATCCATTACATGAATATAGTCACGTACACCAGTACCATCTGGCGTTGGGTAATCATTACCAAATACCATGACTTGTGGGCGGCGACCTACAGCGACTTGGGAAACAAACGGTGCTAAGTTATTTGGAATGCCTTGCGGGTCCTCACCCATTGTTCCGGATGGGTGTGCGCCTACTGGGTTAAAGTAGCGCAGTAATGTCAGTGACCAATCATCTTCCGCAGTATATAAATCCGAAAGGATACGCTCAACCATATACTTACTGGTTCCATATGGGTTGGTGGTGCCACCGACTTTGGAATTTTCTGTTAATGGCACTTCTTCAGGGTCACCATATACGGTTGCAGATGAACTAAAAATCAGGCTTTTAACACCGGCTTTTTTCATGCTTTCCACTAATACCAATGTGCCATTGACGTTAACATCATAGTATTCAATCGGTTTCTGTACTGACTCACCAACCGCTTTTAACCCAGCAAAGTGAATGACAGAATGAATTTTGTGATTAGCAAAAATGGTATCTAATACTTGGCTATCACGCACATCACCTTGGTAAAAGGTTGGTTTAACACCTGTGATAGCTTCAATGCGGTTAAGCACTTCAAGGTTAGCATTATGCAGGTTATCTAAAATAAGCGGCTGCATTCCCTGCTGGATCATTTGTACACAGGTATGGCTACCAATATAGCCAAGACCACCAGTGACTAGGACTTCAATGTTATTTAGCATAATATTATTCATAGTATAATTTATTGTGACTATTTGTAGCGTACGTAAGAGATGATGTCAAAGAATCTTGTGGGAAGCCTTAAGGTTTCTTTGTGTAAATTAAATATAAGGCCTTTTTTGAAAAAATAATTCATTATAGTCAATGATAATATTTCAATAATTAATACACTATAGGACGCACCTTTTAACCCAAAAAAGCTAATCATGGTATATGAGATAGGAACACTTAGTAAAACCATAATAAACATTTTTTTAGATAAAAATGAGTACCCTGAATGACGAACAATAAATCGTGCGGAAACAGTCCCTAAATTTGCAAATATAGTAGAAAAACATAAAATCACTAAAAGTTCACTAGCCATAGCATATGAATTACCAAATAAAAATTGAATAAAATAGCTACCAAAAAAGTAAATAAAAATGAGAACAGTAATAGATATACTCAAAACTATAACGTTTAAGTTAGCAGCAGTATTCACTGCTTTAGATTCTTTTTCTTCACCAAATATAGATGGAAGTGTTGAGTTAATTATTGCGGTTAGTATAAAAACCCAGGCAGTAGATAAAGTCACAGCAACAGAGTAGACTCCTAGGCTATAGTCACTTTCAAGATAAGAAATCATAAATTGGTTTATTCGTGTATAAATAGCAATAGATAAAGTTGAAAAGACAATACTAATCCCTGATAGGAAAATATATTTATTATATTTTGATTTGTCTTTTCTTTTTACCTTACCTATTTTAGGGAATAAATAAAATCGGATAGATAGTGGTATGAGTGTAACAACTATTATTGGGATAGTTAAGTATATTGGGTCAAGTTTATTATGTGCAATAATAAACTGAAGTGTGAGGCCTATACTTAATCCAATTATATTTGCAATAGTATTTATTTTTGATTTTAATATCGCATTGTTATAGATTGAATAAACATCAATGGAAGAAAAATAACAAGCAATACAAATGGCTATAGAAAATATAAGTGTTATGCTATTTTTATATGAATAGAAGTAGTATAATGTTGGTATAGATATTGAAAAGTAAATTATAGTTCTTATTAAAAATGTGGACTTAATTAATCTTATTCCAGACTCTTCCTTCTTAGATACTCGTTTGAAGATTATATTATCGTTACCTAGCTGGGCTATAATTTGTATGATCTGAAATGTTGCAGTAGCTAGAGCTATTATTCCAAAGACGGATGGTCCAACATACTTCGCGACATATGATGTGACAAAAAATAACCCAATGATAGCAATAGACTTTTCTGAAATCATCCATGCTGCATTTTTTAAAATTTGAGTATTCAAAGGTATCATCCAATAAAAAACCAACGTTTAATACGTTGGTTTTTTTATTATATTAATATTCGTAATGGTAGTTATAATCGTCAGACCTTGCATCAATACCGTTAAGGATCACACCGGTGATTTCGATATCATTTTGCTTAAAGCGTTTCAGTGATAAATCAACATCTTTTACGGTATTTACCCCGTAGAAAGCAATCAATAATGAGGTGCCAACATATTTACCAATAATGGCAGAGTCGGTGATCGCCAAGATTGGGGCGGTATCGATCACCACAATATCGTATTGGTTTTTTACTTTATCGAGCAACTGTTTAAAGCGCTCGCCCATTAATAACTCAGAGGAGTGAGTGACGTTTTTACCACGGCAAATTACATCTAAATTTTCAATTACATTAGAGTGAATGGTGGGTGACTCTAGGTTTGACTGAGATAAATACTCAGATAACCCGGCTTTATTATTTAACCCAAAGGCTTTGTGTAAACGGCCTTTGCGTAAGTCGGTATCCATTAATAACACTTTCTTACCTGCGTTAGCCAGTACCACCGCCATATTGGAGGTAACAAAACTTTTCCCGACACCGGGTGAGGCACTGGTGACCATAACTAGGTTGTTACCTTGGTTCATCACCGAAAAATACACACTGGTGCGTAAGGAACGGATTGCTTCTACTGCGGTATCTGCTGGGTTTTCTATTGCCAATGGGCTCTTGTTGCCAGCCTCAATCAGTTTTTTCTCATGAGTAGAGAAAGGAATGGTGGCATAGACATTAATCCCAAGCGCATCGATATCTTCGGTGCTTTTAATTTTGTTATTAAAGAACTCGCGGGCTATCACATATGCACAACCGATAATAAAGCCAAGGATAGTGGCTAGGGCAACAATCAGTGATTTTTTCGGAGCTATAGGTTTTGGTTGTGATTCAGCGGAGTCGATAATACGCACATCCGCAGTGATACCGGAGTTTAATACGCTGAGTTCTTGTTGTTTAGCCACCAACTGAGTGTAAATAGCTTGCTCAGACTCAACATCACGGGTTAAACGCACTATTTCTTGTTGGGTATTCGGCAATTTTTGAATGTTTTTACTGATCTTTTCTTTTTCCCGTAACAGTTGTTGGCGTTTATCAAGTAATGACTGATAAGCGGGGTGGTTACGGGTATACAGTTGCTGGATCTCAACTTCTTTAAAGGTTAGTTCATTGAGTTTTTCTTCTACCTGCAATGCGCTATCTAGGGCAGATTTAGCCTCTAAGGAGAGGTCAATAGACTCATTCTTTTTGCGAAATGTATTAAGCTGGTTTTCGTAGTTATCTAATTTCTTTTTAATGGTCGGTAAGTAGCCTTCTAAGAACACTAAGGTGTTATTAGTGACTTCTTTTTTACGTTCAGTATTCTGGTCGACATAGTTTTGGATAACACTATTGAGGATTTTAACATTTTCGGTTTTATCTGCCCCTTTAATCGCTAAGCTGATAATCCCTGTCCCTTTTCCCACTTCAGCAATGGTTAAGGTATTACGTAAGTCTTCAATCGTCGAGTAGCGGGCATTTTTAACTAAAGTAAATTCCTCGCCAGTTTCTGCAGTAAAGCTTGAGATCAATAAGCTAATCTCACCTTGTTGTAGCACTTCCCCCACTTTGCCTTGCAATACTTGCCCATCAATATTTAAGGAGTATTGGCCATCCCCCAAATAGGTTAATGTAAATGGCTGATCAATCAGGTTTTCAGGTAACTGAAATAGGGCAATATCAACAGGTGCAACTTCACCCAGCAACTTATTGAGGAAGCCTTCAGGGGCGGCTTGAGTATCTAAGTTTAGGTCTGAAACGGTTTTACCCAACACCATGCGTGATTTAATCACTTCAATCTCTGAATCCACTTGGTTGTTGCTGTTTCCAAATGGCATAACATCACTCATTTGGTCAAGTAATGATACTTGGCCTAGTTTATCGTATTGTAGCGTAGCATTAGCCTGATATATCGGGGTGGCTAGTAGGCTATAGGCTATGGCAATGGCTGCAAAAATAACAGTAAAAAACCCAATTTTAATGGTATTGGATTTCAAAACTTTAAACAGAGCGAGCAGATCGATTTCATCTGAGGCAGGTGAGCTATTTTTTGTTGTGTTCATAATAGGTTAAATGTTTCGTCATCCAATAAATAAAATTAAATTTTTCCTTGCCAAGCAATCGCGGCTTTTTCCATTAACTGATAAACATGTTCAAACATTTCATCACTGCGTTTATGGGGGTCAGGGATCTCGGTTTTATTAATCCACTGGCCAAACAACATCACTTTGCCACGGGTTTCAGGAAACAGTTGGTGGATTTTAGCAATATGGTCATTTTCCATCACTAGGATTAAGTCGGTTTTTTTACATAATTCGCTAGTTAAACGACGGGACTGATGGTTTTCCAAAGAAAGGCTATGTTGCTGTGCAATGCGGATGGCACTGTCATACGCGGGTCTATCATTTTTAGCGATAATGCCCGCGGAATGGACGGTTTTTTCGGGAAAATACTGTTGTAATAAACGCTCTCCCGTAGGAGAGCGACAAATATTTCCCATACAAACAACTAGGATATGGTTAAACATAGCTATTACCAATCGTGAATACGTTTAGTGCCTTCTGTTAATTGATTATAAGAGGCAATAGTTGGTAATAACTGGGTGATTAGACGGTTCCAACGTACTACAGGTGCCGCAGTGACATACACTAAATCATAAGGTTGTAATTTAAATTCGGTACCCATTACGAGTGAGGTGGCATCGGATAAATCTAACTGATATACCGCCGCCATTTTTTTCGGTAATAACGCTTCGAGTTCTTTATCTTCTGCTGGCTGCTTTTTGATTGGGCGGATAACAAATACACCTGTTGCATTAGCGGTATTTTGGTCAATACCACTCGCTTTGCTTAAGGCTTCAGTAATACTCATACCTGCGCGGTCGATGGTAAGGGTAGTTGGTTGGCCGACTTCACCCATTACAAACACTTTCTGGCTATCATTACGCGGCACATACAGTACATCACCTGATAACATTAAATGGTTTTGGGTTAAATCCCCATATTGCACAAGGGATTGAAGTGAAATTCGAGTTTCTTTGCCATTACGCGTTAAAACTACATTATCCCAATCGGCTTTTTCGGTTAAACCACCCGCATTATTAAAGGCTTCTAAAATAGTCAGCGGTACGTTAGTAATTGGCAAAGTACCTGGTTTTGCCACTTCGCCTGATACATACATTTTCTGCGAGCGGAAGGCAGCAATGCTGACATCCACTTGTGGGGATTCAATATAGGTGGCCAAACGGCTACTAATTAAGGTACGGATTTCTGTTACGGTTTTACCGATGACCTTCACTTTACCAATATATGGGTAGTAGATGGTGCCATCTGAATGTACCCAGTTACCCGAGTCTTGCGCACTACGGTAAGAACCCGCAGGGATGGTCAGTTCAGGGTGGTCCCAAACCGTAATGGTTAATACATCACCCGCTCCCACACGGTATTCATAGTTAGTGATTTGCTTTTCTAACTGAGAATTTGGTTTAGCAATAATTGGAGCGGTGTACATATCATCCAAGAGTTTTGGTGAAATGGGGTAGATATCCACCAATTTGGTAATATCACGGTCACCGGTATCAACCACATTTTTGCCTGAGGTCGACATATAGGCACCGGGGGTGATGGTGCAGCCCGTTAATGCTGTTAGCATCAGTACAGTAACAGAAAGGCGCTTCATAAATTTTTTAGATCCCTTTTCGTAAGTGATTATCTCAAATGTTTATATGCTAATGCCATTATTTTTGGGGGGAGTAGATGGAAGAAGTAACGACTGTATATTAAAAACATATTTTTAAAACTAAACTTGTTGAGAAGAAACATATAACCCAGCCGCAATGAAACTTCACTTTTAGCTTTAGAAAGACCAGAACGTCGATTCATTGTATTTTGTTCAAGCCGATAGCGTAACAAAACATCAGGTAGATTATGAAATTTATAGTTTTTATAAAGTAGCTCTAGCCAGAAGGCCATGTCTTCCGTGAAGCAAGTATGGGTAGGGTAGCGATTACCTTGTTCAAATATTTTTTTTCTAAACATCACAGAAGGGTGAATGAATGGACAACGAGTTATACTAAAGTTCTCTAACTCAGAGTGATGCGATGGTAACCTTTTTTCTGTAAGGGCATAAGCTGTGCCAAATTCCTCACATGCAGTACCTACAATATCTATTGTAGGATTTGACTCCATGAAATCCCTCTGTTTTTTAAGGCGCGAGGGTAATGAAATATCGTCACTATCCATACGAGCTATATATTTAATATGTGGATAAGTAAGAGTTTTTTCAATCAAGGAGTTAAGAGCAAACGATAATCCTTTATTATTAACCGAATATGTTAAATTTATAATGTTTTGTTTATATAGAGACTGAAGATAATCAAATTCTTGCTGAGGGATTTCTCCATCTATATATACTAGTATTAGGGGAGTAATACCCTCCTGTGCGGAAATACTATCAATAGCTTCCTGAATATACTCTAGTTTATCGTTTTTATAAACGCTCATAATTATGGCGATATTATCGTTTAAAGACATAAACTCTTACTCTATGGTATCTAAAAATATCTAATCATTACCAAACAAGTCGCGGGTATAGACTTTACTCGCGACATCTTCCAGCTCAGGCACCATACGGTTGGCTAAAATAACGTCGCACTGAGCCTTAAATTCCGCTAAGTCATTGACCACTTTTGAACGGAAAAACTCAGGTTCATTTAAAACAGGTTCATACACCACCACTTCAATGCCCTTGGCTTTGATGCGTTTCATCACACCTTGTACCGCTGAAGCACGGAAGTTATCAGAGCCCGCTTTCATCACTAAGCGATAAACCCCTACTTTGTGTGGTGCTTTAGCAATAATAGCATCAGAAATAAAGTCTTTACGGGTACGGTTGGATTCGACAATGGCGTTAATCAAGTTATTTGGCACGTCATCGTAATTAGCCAGTAGCTGTTTGGTATCTTTCGGCAAACAATAACCGCCGTAACCGAATGATGGGTTGTTATAATGGCTACCAATACGTGGGTCTAAAGAGACACCTTCAATGATTTGGCGTGCATTTAAACCACGGCTTTCTGCATAAGTATCGAGTTCATTAAAATACGCCACACGCATCGCCAAATAGGTATTGGCAAACAGTTTAATGGCTTCGGCTTCGGTTCCATCGGTAAATAACACCGGAACGTCTTTTTTAATTGCACCTTCTAGCAGTAAATCAGCAAAAACCTTTGCACGCTCAGAACGCTCCCCGACCACAATGCGGGAAGGGTGTAAGTTATCCCACAGAGCACGGCCTTCACGTAAAAATTCAGGGGAGAAAATCACGTTGGTGTAACCAAACTCTTCACGTAAACGCTCAGTAAAGCCCACAGGAATGGTGGATTTCACAATAATCGTGGCTGCGGGGTTAATGTTATTCACGTCATGAATAACAGATTCAACCGATTGAGTATTGAAGTAATTGGTTTTTGGGTCGTAGTCTGTTGGCGTCGCCACTATCACATACTGCGCGCCCGTATAGGCTTCGTTTTTATCTTCTGTGGCACGGAAATTGAGCGTTTTCTCCGTTAAGAATTGCTCAATTTCAGCGTCAACAATCGGTGATTGATGATTGTTTAGCATTGCCACTTTTTCAGGGATGATATCGACTGCAACCACTTCGTGATTTTGTGACAGTAACATGGCGTTAGATAGGCCGACGTAGCCGGTCCCTGCGATTGCTATTTTCATATTTAAAACTCGTTTAACTAAAATTTATAAAGTTATAGTGTGCTTTTTGTTTGTGTACCCTTAGAATCAAGGATATATGATATGTTTATACCTGCAAGTAGGAAGATCCAAGGGTATACATAGGAGCGAGAAAATAAACTAACAACAATAATATATAAAATAACACCAAATAAAGATGATAAAAGGTTTCTCTTTACTATTTGATATAGGGTAGTAAAGGAGTTAATAAGTATTATAACTACAAGAGCGAAAACAATTACCCCACCTTGTCTAAAAAATGATAGTATATTGTGCATATATCCACCCCATCTAGCCCCAAGTCCATCTCCTGCTATTTTTACTTGGCCTGCAAAGTCCCCGATGAATATGTTATTTGAGATTGCGTTTAGCCCAATGTTTAGCATGTTCCTTCTTCCAGAGATGGATGTGTCTTCTTCACTTATTGAAAAAAGCCTAGAAGAATATCCAGTCGCGGTATCTTGAAGATAAAAATAAATTAATGATAAGCCAAAGAAACAAATTATGAAGATAATTATATTACTAGGTTTTGATTTGATGGATAAAATTTCTGAAAAAGTAATAGCTAAAGTGAACGCAATCAAAGCAGTTCTTGATGAGATAAAGAATAAACATAAAATAGAAATGAAAACATATAATAAAAAAGATAATTTAGATAGTTTTCTAAAGTAAAAATATAATGATAAGCTTAATATTGCATAGCAATCAGACATGGCTAATGTAAATGATCTATCACTGGGGTTTTGCATTTCTGAAAAGTTTAAAGACCAATATGTATAGTTGGTATTAATTAGTATGAAAATAGAACTAATAAACCAAAATATAGCTATTTTTTTCCCTTTGTCATTTAAAAACATAGTATAGTGAATGCCAATACATAGCATAGCGCCGTAGGAAATTATTACAGGTATATTATACTTAATACTAGATACTTTATCCGGATTATCTATACTGGTATATCCTGATATGTCATAGTGATAAATTATTTGTATGATAAATATGAGTATAATAAGGTTAGCCACTGAGAATATCAGTAATCCTTTTTTCCCTGAATGATTGCTTAGTGTTAAGTAATATTGAAAGAAAAAAATATAATATATAAATGACAAGGTATATGCAGTACCTCTAGAGTATTTTAAATAAGATATTATCGTGTAATCAAAAGCAGATGCTATATTGCCAATTATAGATAGAGGGAAAATCATTAAAAAAAATGAAAAGATTAATGTTTTCCTGTTGATAGTAGTCAATTTTAAGTTGTCTCCTAAAGAAATTAAAATGATTTTAACTTCATTTTAATTAATCTAAGTATATTGAAAATATATTGATAAAAATTCATTTTATTTTTATGCTTTTTTATAAACAATATTAGGCCGGAAACTCTTTTTTTGGAAACTCTATCTATATTTTCATCTACATATGAAATGTATAATATTTCATTCAACTTAAAAGCATCACCATATTTTTCTATTATTCTTACCCACATATCATGATCTTGTGATGCTGGTAGTTTTTCATCAAATAATCCTGAGTTTATTAAATTTTCTTTTGTTACTAAAACTTGAGCACCAACCTTATTTGTTTTTAATATAGTGCTAAGTGTGATTCTACTATTTGTATGCTTTTCATTTAGTGTCTTGCCTGTGGTTAAGTTGATGATTTTTGAATAACTACAAACTAATGATGGTGGTTTTTTAAATGACTGGTAGAATTCAAACAGCTTCCATATTCTGTCTGGTGTAAACTCATCATCGTCATCAAGACCACAAATATATACACCTTTGGCAGCTCTTATTCCTTCGTTTCTAGAAAAGCAAGCACCTTTATTTTCTGTATTTCTTATTACAATAATATCAAAGTCTAATTTTTTCATTAAACTAGTTAAAATATTAAAATTTTCAAGAGTTGAGTTATCATCTATAACGATTATTTCAATGTTTCTGTATGTTTGGTTAATTACAGAATTAATAGCATTAATAACATGGTTAGGTCTATTGTAAGTTGTTATGATGACACTAATTAATGGTCGAGTGTTCATATGATAATATTTACCAATTGTTATAAAAAAATATAGTTATAGTATAATTCGAGATAATGAAGAACTTACGAAATAGCTACCGTTTCAGAGTAGGTTAATGAAGCTAATGCAATGGCTTTTGCTATATCTTCACTGTGTGCTTCTACATAGCATCTCATCTCTGGAGCATTTCCCGATGCTCTGAAATGAATGATAACATTATTAGTTAATGTTAATCTTACTCCATCCAATGTGTTTAACCTCACTATTTTTTCATCAGAAAATCCAAGATAGTTTAATAAATCTTGAGGTTCGTTTTTAATTCTTGAAACAAGTAATTTACTTTTTTCAACTGCGAAATTTTGTATTCTATTGCTAAAAGTAATACGTTGTGGTAATTCGTTCACTAATTTAGCGATGCTTTTTCCTTTTGTTGCAGATAGTAACATCAAAAATGGCAATACTGCATCTCGGGTTGGTAGTGCAGATAGTTGTTTGCCATTTATCTCAATATTAGAACCAAGTAGAAAACCACCGTTAGCTTCAAACCCTGCAATTTTCTTATAGTCTTTAGTTAAATGGGTAAATGCTTCAATGACATAGGGTGAACCAATTTTAGTTTGTTTTACGCACTTAAAAGCTTTATGAGACGAAATGATAGTATTACAGCTAATAGGAACTGCTAGTGCTTCTATGTTCATCTCTAATGCACACAACAAACCTAATATATCTCCTCGCAACCACTCACCCTTTTCATCAGCTACAAGTGGGCGATCTCCATCTCCATCAGTAGAAAAAATAGCATCAAGTTTGTGTAGCTTTGACCAATTTCTTGCTTTTACCTTGTCTTCTTCAGAGACAGCTTCTGTATCAATAGGAACAAATTGATCACTACGTTCTAGAGAAATAACTTCAGCCCCAAGTTTTTTGAACAAAATAGGATATATATCGCGCCCTGCGCTTGAATGTTCATAAATACCAATACGTTTACCATCTAATAGATTTTCATCAAATATAGATAAGTAACGATTGAGATATTCTTCAGTCGCTGATGTATTTATTAATAGGGGCTGTGGTGCTATATCGGAGACTTCAAATTGAAAGTTGTTATTTAAAATAGCCACTTCATCAACTTTAGAGATTTCACCATCGGGACGATAAAATTTTAATCCATTTCTATCAAAAGGAATATGACTACCCGTTACCATGATGCAAGGAATATTATTTTTCATTGCAGTATATGCAAGGGCCGGTGTTGGAATTACGCCATAATATAGAGGCTCTATTCCTTGTTGCTTTATTGCCTCTATACAAGCAATCGCAATAAATTCACTACTTGGGCGATTATCTATGGCGATGGCTATTTGGTCAAAATCAAATTTATTTTTGATACTATTAATAAATGCATGGGTAAATGCAGCACAGGATTTCTTAGTAAATTGGGTCACTAAACCGCGTGCACCACTAGTGCCAAATTGAATTTTTGAATTTTTGATTATATCGGAGCTATTCATCATGATTATTAAAGCCATATTTTTAGGAACGATTAATATTATTGTTATATTCTTCTATCCTAATAATATCGTCCTCTTGTAAATAGTTGCCTGAACGAACTTCTATTAAATGTAAATCAATTTTGCCTGGATTTTCGATTCTATGTGGGGAACCTATAGGAATATAGGTTGATTCATTTTCACTAAGTATAAATGTTTTATCACCATTGGTTACTTTTGCTGTACCTTGAACAACAATCCAGTGTTCAGCACGATGATAATGCATTTGTAATGCTGTTTTTTCACCGGGTTTTACTTTTAGGTGTTTAACGTGAAAGCGTTGACCCTCAGCAATATCGTCATGAGTTCCCCAAGGACGGTAGGCTTCGCGGTGCTGTTCACACTCAGAACGGCCTGCATCTTTCAACTGTGTAACAATACTTTTTACATCTTGAACATTGTTTTTATTAGCAACTAGCACTGCATCTTTAGTTTCGATTATGACTAAATTATCAATACCTACAGTAGATACGAGTTTGTTTTGAGCGTAAATATAACTATTTGTTGTACTTTCAGTTAGAACATCACCAATAATTACATTAGATTGAACATCTTTAGGAGATACTTCCCAAAGTGAACTGAAGGAGCCAACATCACTCCAGCCTGCATCCATTGGAACAACTTGAACATTGCTGGCTTTTTCCATAACAGCATAATCTATTGAATTATCAGGGCATGAATTAAAAATATTAGATTGTATACGAATAAAATCTAAATCATTTTGTGATTGATTGATTGCTTGCTCGCATATATTTAAAATTTCTGGGCAGTGCGTCTTTAATTCATTCAGATAGCAGGATGCTTTAAAGAGAAACATACCGCTATTCCATAGATATTCACCGCTTGAAAGGTAGTTTTCAGCTGTAACTAAATCTGGTTTTTCAATGAAGCGTGCGACTTGATAAGTTGCACTACCGGTTGGGGGGCCTTTTTTAATATAACCATACCCAGTTTCAGGTGTTGTCGGAACAATACCAAAAGTAATTAAAGCACCTTTTTCAGCAGCTTCAATAGCTTTTTCAATAGAATGAGTAAACCCTGCTTGGTTTTGTATGACATGATCTGCAGCTAAAACCAATAATAAAGGGTCGTTTCCATTTTGTATTGCCTTAATAGCGGCTAGTGCTATGGCAGGAGCTGTATTACGGCCAATAGGTTCTAAGATGATGCCACTGTGTTTTACATTCTCTTGTCGCAATTGCTCTGCAACAATGAAGCGATGTTCTTCGTTACAGATAAATACAGCGGGTTGATGTTGTAGTGTTTTTAACCGCGCAACGGTTTCTTGCAACATAGTTTTTTTACTAGTTAGGCTGATAAACTGTTTTGGATATAGGCTACGAGAAAGAGGCCATAAACGACTACCTGAGCCTCCCGCCATAATAACAGGCAATAACATGATAATTTACCGTAGACTTAGATGATTATTGATAAAATAGGCTTTTGTATTATCGTGAACTTCGGAAGAATTAAGAAGTTCATCAATATTCCACCATTGATAATTTCTATGTTGTTCCAAAGGTAATTTATTTAGGTCAAGATCTTCTTTTATGAAATATCCTAAAACGACATAATGGGTTGAGAAATTATCATCAGAAAAATTATCCTGATAAAGATGTTGGTAATGGCCAATAAATTTTGAGTTATTAATATTGTAGTTTATACCAAGCTCATTGATCGTTAAACGTTGAAACGCGATGTCAAATGTTTCATCCTTGCAAATACGCCCACCTGGTACAAACCAATAACCTTGAGCGGGACGATTGTTACGTTGTCCTAACAATGCTTGGTTTTTTGAATTACAAATGACCAGATCAATAGAAACTAAAGGGGTAGATGCAACGATAGTTTTGAACGTGTCTAATGATAATCGTTGCGCCATATTTATTTAGCCCGTTATTTACGAAAATTATGTTGATTTTTTAGGAACCACTGATAAGTTTGACTCAATCCATCCTTAAGACTGACTGAATATGTCCAGCCTAGATTCTTTAAGCGAGATACATCCATTAACTTTCTTGGAGTTCCATCAGGCTTAGTGCTATCGAACGATACTCTTCCCTTAAAGCCAACAACGTTAGCCATAGTTTCAGCCATTTCACGAATCGTGCAGTCTACACCTGTACCCACATTAATATGGGATAACATTGGTTGGGTGTTTGCTTGGTATGTTTCTTTGTTTAATTCCATAACATAGACCGAGGCCGCAGCCATATCATCGACATAAAGAAACTCACGCATAGGTGTTCCTGTGCCCCAAACAACAACTTCTTCGTCATTATTCAGTTTAGCTTCATGGAAGCGGCGCATTAACGCAGGAATAACATGTGAGTTTTCTGGGTGAAAATTATCGTTTTCACCATATAAGTTGGTTGGCATCACGCTACGATAATCACGTCCGTATTGTCGGTTATATGATTCACAAAGTTTGATACCAGCAATTTTTGCAATTGCATAAGGTTCATTGGTTGATTCAAGAATACCCGTTAACAGTGCATCTTCAGACATCGGTTGTGTTGCTAACTTTGGATAAATACAAGATGAACCTAAAAACAGTAAATGTTGAACATTATGTTTATGAGCAGAATGAATAATGTTGCATTCCATTATTAAATTTTCATAAATGAAATCTGCTGGATAGGTATTATTTGCGTGGATGCCACCAACTTTGGCAGCTGCTAAATAGACTTCGTCAATTTTGTTTTGTTCGAAGAAACTATCAACAGCCATTTGGTTTGTGAGATCCAACTCGTGGCGTGATTTTGTTATTAATTCAATGTCGTTACGATTTTGTAATTGTCTAATTATTGCTGAGCCAACCATGCCATTATGGCCAGCAACAAAAACTCTTTTTTTCACGGAGTGATCCTTAATTCTCTAAAGAAATAGCAACATCAAACCCATTTGATTTAAGTAAAGCATGTTGTTTTGCTTTTTCTATATCAGATGCAACCATTTCTGAGCACATTTCTTCCACTGTGATTTCCGGTACCCAACCTAATTTTTCTTTTGCTTTAGAAGGATCACCTAGAAGGGTTTCAACTTCTGCTGGACGGAAGAATTTGGGACTAACACGAACTATGATATCACCGATATTTACATTTGGTGCCAGTGTATTATTTACGCTAGTAACGGTTGCAATTTCCTCTACACCAGCCCCGCTAAATGAGAGCTCAATTCCTGCCTCTTTAGCAGACATACGTACAAATTCACGTACGGAAATTTGTTTGCCTGTAGCAATAACAAAATCATCAGCATGTTCTTGCTGTAACATCATCCATTGCATACGAACGTAATCCTTAGCATGACCCCAGTCACGTAATGCATCCATATTACCTAAATATAAACACTGTTCTAAGCCTTGTGAAATATTAGCAATGGTACGAGTTATTTTGCGAGTGACAAAAGTTTCGCCACGACGAGGGGACTCGTGGTTAAATAAAGTACCATTACATGCATACATGCCATATGACTCACGGTAATTTACTGTGATCCAGTAAGCATACATTTTCGCTACAGCGTATGGTGAGCGAGGATGGAAAGGTGTGGTTTCTTTCTGTGGTATTTCCTGAACTTCTCCATAAAGTTCTGATGTTGATGCTTGATAAAAACGGGTTTTCTTTTCTAGGCCGTTAATACGAATAGCCTCTAATAAACGTAGTGTTCCGATAGCATCGACATCAGCAGTATATTCAGGGGATTCAAAAGAGACAGCCACATGTGACATTGCGCCTAGGTTATAAATCTCATCTGGTTGAATTTCTTTTACTAAACGGATTAAGTTTGAAGTGTCAGTTAAATCACCATAGTGTAATTTAATTTTATCGCTATTATTAACGACAGCGTCAATTCTTTCCGTATTGAAAGAAGAGGCTCTACGAATTAAACCATGAACTTCGTAGCCTTTTTCTAATAGAAATTCTGCCAGATAAGAGCCATCTTGGCCTGTGATACCGGTAATTAGTGCAGTTTTCATTAGTGACTCCTAATTTTTTGTTGTAACTTATTTAGTAATGGATAATTCCAAGGAGTTTCAGGAGCAATTGTGCAGGGATAAATTAGATTTTTCACTGGATTTACCTGACTAGCCCAATAAGAAAAGGTGGAGTTGGAAATAATTAAATTAGTTGCATTAGCCATTAATAAAAAGTCATCCAGCATACTTATCCCTGCTGATAAGGTTATTTCAAAATCAGACGGTAGATTTTTTTTCAATTTCTTCAAGTAATCCGGTGTGTCTGTGACTAAAATGATTTCTTTTATATTTAAAGTTTGTATAGCTGTTAAATAATAATCATCTTTTATTCTTATTTCTGGAGGGAAGTCTCCTAATCGGGCATGTAGTATAACTTTATTTTTAATATTTTCATATGTTGATTCGTTATGGAATTTATCTTTCAGCAATGTGATTAAGTTTTTATTTAAAACAACATTTTTTTGCCAATATCCAATAGCAAACCCAAATAATCTACTTGGTTTATTACAATCTTGAAAATCAAAAATTTTTAATTGTTTTAAAGTGAAAATGAAAAATAATACTATATATCCCATTAGCGATATTTTTTTTTCAATTCTAAATTGAGTGCATATATCTTCTGTCATTTTGGAAGGATGTATGCTCCACTTGAGTATCTTGGAAATAAAACTTTTTCTTAATAGTCTAGTATTTATTATTACATCATAACCATTCTCTTTAAGCTCGAAAGCTCGATTTAATTGAAAGAGATTATTTCCAAAACCACCAATTAAAAAAATAGTTTCTTTTTTTCTCAATTTGTCCTCACTGTTTAGTGATGTCTTTCACAATAACACCCATAGCTACCGCACTGGGTTGTCGGGTCCCAGAGCACCATTGAAATTGTAAATGCATACTTATCAATTGAAAACGTTACATTTTTTGCTAACCTGTTCAATTGATAAGCACTGCTTATCGTTTTTTGACCGGCCAAGGGTATGCTTCGAGCCCTGTCCGGTCAAGTAAAAGCGCCTAATAATACCACTAAATATATATAGTGACTATCATTGTGATAGCCTTAGAGAATAGTCCTAACAGGTGTATCTATTGAATAAGTTATTTTAAATTATTAGGTTATAATTCCATTATCACATTCTCAGCGCGATTAAATATTTTAGTTAGGTTACTCCTTATATATCATTGCTTTCGATATGTAACAAATTAATTTACAATGGAAATATATCTAAAATTATCCGAATTAAGAGTGTTAATAGATGAATAGTATGGGTAATTGATTATATTAATTAACTGAATGGTTAGATAACATCTAAGAAGTTAATGTATATTTGTTTGAAAATAGAAATATTCAACATATAAAAAAACGGGTTATGTATAAAACATAACCCGTTTAAAAGAAAGTTACGCGAAATAGGCGTGTTTTACCATTTAAACGGCACGTTTACCGTAACAGCGGCACCTAGGTCATTACGAGTTTCATAATCTGTTTTAGAAACCCACACTTTGGCATCTGTGCTGATATCATTCTCAAAGTTATGCCACCAACCTAAGTCTGCACCTTTGATAGTTTCTGATTTAGGGAACAGTTTATTACCATCGAAATTAGATTTATTCACCTTCGCATACATTAGGCGGGTGCTAACACGGTTATCATCATCAAGGGTATATTCCACTTTGGTGGTGAGCATACGGCCGTCACCGCCCATCGCGTGGCCCAGTGATGCACCTTGTTGGTAATAACCATTTTTATAAATAAAGTGGCGGTACATTACGCCGTCTTTATCCCACTCTGTATGGGTATTGGCGCCTTCAATGTACCAATTTAATGGTTGGCCCCATAGGGTGTGGTAGCCCTCAATACCGCCCATAAAGGCATTTTTCGATGGGAAAAGGTTAGCTTCATCTTCACCGACCATTTGCCCGTAAACGCTGACAGGGAGGTCAATTAATGGGTAAAGTTTTAGTTTAAAGTCTAAACCAGCTAATTGGTTACCGGGGTCATCATTATAGTCGCCAGTATTATCCCTACCACCCATAGCGTTCCAGAACGAGTTCCAATTGTTAGGGCGGCCATCGCCTCCCCACATCACGACGCGTGAACCGCCGAGTTCAAAGAAATCAGTAGGGTTCATGGTCATACGCAAACCAATTAGTTTGGTATTGGGTTGGGAAGAGTATTGCTTAATTTGCCCAGCGGTTAATTGATATTGCCATGAACCAATCCAAGAAAGCCATGGGGTTTCAAATGGGCTTTGGTCAGCACGTTGCAGCAAAAAGCCTGTGACAGGGCGAGCGGCATCGGTACGAATTAAGCTACCATCATGACCCGGCCCCCACCATTGAGGGATCTCACCAAAGGTGACCCACTGGTTCCAAATTTTTACGCCACCATAAGAGCCATTCAGGTTATAGTCTGAACCGTTTTCAACACGTAGGGCGCGTTCACCGTTGGCGGTGAGGTTTAAATCTATATCGTCAGTGCTATAGTTGCCTGAAACGGTATAACGGATGTCGCTATATTCGCTTTGTGCAAAGCCTTGCGGCATAGAATTGTGGCTAGATGCAAAGTGCGTTTCCAACTGAACACTGTTTTTAGTGCGGTTTAGGTTCTTTTTAATACGTTGAATAATCGCTTCTTGTTCGCTGTTAGTAATATTCGCATTATTTAAAGAACGTGTAATTTCTTCTTGGGATAGTGGCCAAGTTGATAAACTAATCTGAATAACGTTACGCTCTGAAAGCCAAGCCAAATCACTACGTAACTTGTTATCCGGTAGTACTAATCCCCCCGCAATGCTGTGTGTACTTATGGCACTCAGTACAGCAAGCATAGCCAGCTTGGTGAGCTTGAATTTTTTCATTGATAAATCCATTTGAAGTTGAGTTCGCCTAATATTGAACAGGTTAATAAATAAGAACCAATAAATTAAATCGATTTAAAACGTGATTAGTATCAGCACATATTATAAGTATCTTAATTTGAAGCGAGTTGGGCTTCTGTGCCTTCTTGCCGCTCTATTAAACACCACGCGTAAATCACGTAAAATAGAATATCAGATTAATATATTAGGCATAGGAAGTAATAACACATTAAGATATATAGCGATATACATTACTGCAATTTTATATTTCTAAAATCTTCCTTATTTACCAATAATATCCTTTCATTTATGTATTTTTTTAGATAAAAAGCATTTTATATTGGTGGCGTGTTTAGAGATTGTTGCTTTTGCATCCAATATAAGAATATTCCATAATAGTTTTTGAGTACATGCTTTGTGAGTAGAAATAAAAAAGCCCTCTATTTAAAATAGAAGGCTTTAAGGTCCAAACTAAGCGTTAGGTTAACGGCCGTGTTCAGGTAACCAAATTTGTAACCTTAAACCACCAAGTGGGCTATCATCGGCTTTCACCCAACCTTTGTGTTGTGTTATGGCTGTTTCAACAATAGCAAGACCTAACCCAGTACCACCAGTTTCCCTGTCCCTAGCTTCATCCGTGCGGTAGAACGGGCGGAAAATATGTTCACGGTCAGCAGGGCTAACACCGGGGCCGTCATCATCTACAGTGATCAGAATACCGTTGTTTTCTTCTTTAAAATCAACAGCAATATGGGTGTTTGAGTAACGCAAAGCATTACGCACGATATTTTCAAATGCACTACCCACCGCGGAAGGGTTACAGTACAACGGCCAAGGGCCTGGATGAGAAGTTACATCAAGCGTTTTGTTCATTTGTTCCGCTTCGAAACTTGCGTCATCTAAAATATCACCCCAAAGTTCATCTGCCTTGATGTTTTCACGGAGGATTTCGTTTTTGTGCTGGCTACGGGACAGAACAAGCAAGTCATTGATCATGCTGTCCAAACGGTGCGTTTCTGTTTCGATGCGTTCAAGTTCTTTACTTTCACCATGGCGACGACGCAGTAATGCGGTTGCCAATTGTAACCGTGTCAGCGGAGTGCGTAATTCATGGGAGATATCAGAAATTAAACGTTGTTGAGCACTAACCATGCCATCAAGAGCGCTGATCATCTGGTTAAAGCTGTTCCCCGCAGAAAGGAACTCTTGTGGACCGGCTTCCAGCTCAGGGTGGGGCCGCAAGTTCCCTTTGGCAACGTCATCTGCCGCCATTTTTAATTTACGGGCAGGGCGTGCGAGGCTCCAAGATAGCCATAATAAGAGCGGAGCACTGATTAGCATTGTGGCAATCAGTAATAAGAATGGCCTATCAAATAATAAGTTAATAAAGTCAGATTGCGGGCTGCTAGATGGGCGAACTAAGTACAGTTGATAGTGGTCTTCTCCATCACGGATAGAAAAAGGCCCTAAAATTTCAGCGCGACCGTATTTTTTCTTTTTGGGGTGATCGGCGTTATCTGATTGCCCAATGAAGTTACGAATAACTTGCATTTCACTTGGCATTGCACCGATAACACGACCTTCACTGGTGACGATAATCAACCGTTGCCCAGGCGGTGCCCATTTTTTGATGGCATTAGAGATACGACGCCACCAAAGTAAGTCATTCATTGGAGCTTGCGCAAGTTCTGCTTCTATATGCTGCTCAAGCATTTCCCCTTGGCGTTGTTCACTTTCCATAAGGACGGTGATTTGCCGAGAATCGAGCTTGGGCACCATCAGCACTAGCATTAATACTAGTGCGAGGGTGAACCAGAAAATCGCAAAGATCCTGGCGGTTAAGCTGTTGATCATGTGGCAGAAACCATTAAGTACCCTCGACCGCGCAGGGTTTTAAACCATGGCTGGCCATCAGTACGTTCAGGAAGTTTACGACGTAGGTTTGAAATATGCATATCGATTGCACGGTCAAACGGTGTTAAGCGTTTCCCGAGAACTTCTTGGCTAAGATGCTCACGAGACACTACTTGGCCTAAATGCTGTGCAAGCAGATATAACAAAGTAAATTCAGTCCCTGTTAAGTCCAAAATTTCGTTATCAAAGCTAGCTTCTTGGCGACCAGGGTTAAGCTGCAGCTTATCAACTTGCAAGACAGGGGTATTGCTGTTGTCGCCTTGCGTTTGTTCGCTCCAGTTTGAGCGACGTAATAAAGCACGAATGCGGGCAACCAGTTCGCGGTCATTGAATGGTTTTGGTAAGTAATCGTCTGCACCTAATTCTAAGCCCAGTACTTTATCTAGTTCACTGCCGCGGGCAGTTAACATGATCACCGGCGTTTGGTGTATTTGACGCAGTTCTTTTAATGTCTCAATACCATTTTTTTTCGGCATCATGACATCAAGTAAGAGTAGATCAATGGATGAGTCAATTTGTTGTAATGCTTGTTCACCATCATAAGCGATGACAACATTGAAGCCTTCCATTTCTAGCAGTTCTTTTAATAGCGACGTGAGTTCACGGTCGTCATCAACTAATAGGATTTTATGCATTTTATATGTCCTCCAACTGCCAAAATACGATAACAATCTTTACGATTCCATCACTTTACGTTCTTTTACATGCTCTGACGCTAGTTTGCAGCCACAGGTGTATATTCATTCACATTGAATCACGAGCACAGTTCATAGACAAGGAACCAAATGCTGAGAACAACACATAGCAAAGTACATAATACAGTACATAAAACCGCAATGTTAGTTTTAGCTTCTGCATTTGTGTTTGGCCCAACAGTTGCTTTTGCAGAAGTTTCGCAAAGTGCGGCAAATGAAAGTTCGGCACCTTTGATGCTACAAATGCAATCTGAGCAAACTTCATCAACAGGGCATGCCGTTGTGCCATTTCAGCATCATGAAATGTTTAGCAGTGAAGAACGCGCCAGCACCTTTATGTTTAATGGTATCACGTTAAATGAGAAACAACGTCAGCAATTACGTGATTTAATGGCAACGCAGCGTCATTATCATGTTGATAACACGGCTTCCATTCGTGAACGTGAAGCACTGCACAAATTAATTATAGCGGATAGCTTTGATGGCAAAGCGGTTCGCGAGCAACTTGAAAAACGAATGCAAAGAGAACTGGAACAACGTGTTGAAATGGCGCGAATTCATCATGAATTATACCAGTTGTTAACGCCAGAACAGAAAGCAGAACTTGAGCAAATTCACCAACACAAGATGGCTGAATACCAAGCGATGCAGTTTCAGTAAGTATCGTAGTAATACAAGTTAGTTAGTTTTATATTTTGAGTTTTTATGTAAGTAGTGAAGTAGCAATAAGTGAAGTTTTTCCTTGCCATAGACACCATCCCTGTCTTTTATAGCCCCTGTTAGGGGCTTTTTTTTTATCGCAACACTCGCTTTTGATTTATAGTTGTTAGCTATAGTTAGCAATTCAATTAGGGTCGCTATGATAAAATAACGTATCCATCAAAAGCAGGGTTCACCTTATGATTCAGATATTAACAACACAAGATTATCGCAATATGCCTTGGAAAAATGGCCAAGGTTCAACCCTTGAAGTGGCTCGTAGTCATGGTGAGGGTTTAGATGACTTTGATTGGCGAGTGTCGATTGCTGATGTAAAAACGGCGGGGCCATTTTCTCATTTTATGGGGCGGCAGCGTATCATTGGTGTACTAGAGGGGGATGGGCTTATTTTACATGTCGATAATAATGCGCCAGTTGCACTGAAATCTAAATCATTCTTTGCTTTTTATGGTGAAAGTGACGTACATGCCGAACTAATTAACGGCCCCATTCGTGATTTTAACTTGATTTATAACCCTGAAAAATATGCCGCTCGGTTACAATGGGTTAATTCAACGTCAGCTAATTCTTGGCATAGTGATGCCAACGAAATTTTAATATTTAATAATAGCCATAGTTTAAATATGGAAATCAATTTAGAAAACGTTTATTTAAATCAATCTGAAACCTTATTGGTTAAAGGGAATGAGCGGGTCTTGAATTTTAGTCTTGAACAAAATAAGGAAAGTGATTTTTGTATAATTGAGTTATTTATTAGGTAGTTGCAATTTATGATGACTCTATATTCGCATATTTTCTGTGAATTAAATGTTTAAAGTGTTATTTGTCAGAACAATGTTCTGACAAATTTGCAATTTTAATAAAAACATTATCAAATTCATATATTGAATAA
The DNA here is from genome assembly GCF_041344805.1 of Providencia sp. TYF-12. Lineage (NCBI taxonomy): Bacteria > Pseudomonadati > Pseudomonadota > Gammaproteobacteria > Enterobacterales > Morganellaceae > Providencia > Providencia sp. TYF-12. Next base: position 4,556,298 of record NZ_CP166833.1, on the reverse strand, counting down.
TTATGGCTTTATTCCTATTGTTATTTTCCGCAGAATTTATAGGCTTTAGCATTACTAAAAAATATAATACTTATATATTCTAAAGGAAAAATGTTCTATGAAAATGAAGGCACTTGTGGCGGTCGCTGTTTCTGCTGTCATCTTAACGGGCTGTAAAAACTTAGACCAAGGGATGCTGACTAACTCTGGTATGCAGTTATTCCAAGCAGCAACATTGAGTGATTCAGATGTTAAACAGCTAAGCGATCAATCTTGTAAAGAGATGGATGCACAAAACAAAATTGCTCCCGCTTCTAGCAAATACGCTAAACGTTTAGATAAAATCGCAAAAGCACTGGGTAATGAAGTTGACGGTACTCCAGTAAATTATAAAGTTTATCTGACTAGCGATGTGAATGCGTGGGCGATGGCAAATGGCTGTGTCCGTGTATATAGCGGCTTGATGGATGTTATGAATGATAACGAAGTCGAAGGCGTTTTAGGCCATGAAATGGGCCACGTTGCATTAGGTCATACACGTAAAGCTATGCAAGTTGCATACGGTGCCGTAGCAGCACGTACAGCAGCGGCATCAGTGGGTGGCGTTGCAGAACAATTAAGTGCATCTCAATTGGCTGCTCTAGGTGAAAAACTGGTTAATTCTCAGTTCTCTCAACACCAAGAAAGCCAAGCAGATAACTTCTCTTATGACCTGCTGAAAAAACGTGGCATTAAGACGGAAGGTTTAGTGACTGGTTTTGAAAAACTAGCCAAAATGGGTAGCCAAGAGACAAGTATGTTTGACTCTCACCCACCATCAAGCGAACGTGCGCAAAATATTCGTGACCGTATTGCGGCCGACAAAAAATAATTATTAATTTTGTCTACTCAGTGTAGCGGCGTAAATACATGCCGCTACACCTTTGTTATTCCCTACTGTTTGTCTTAGTATCGCTGTCCTTATATTATTTGATGATATAAATCAGAACTTACCCCGTTGTACTCTTGTTATTGACTCTCTATCTTAACCAATTAACGATATTCAGTTTTTTTCGTAATTTTGCAGTTTTACTTGTGATAAAACGCTAGCAAGGAAAAAAGATGGAAAAAGTGCAGAAAATTTCTCTTCTCGCGAAGGGAATGGGCATGTTGTTATCGGGAACTTGTCGTTTATTAACAGGCGTTCGCACTCGTTGGGTGGGCTGCCAGCCATCAATGACCCCCCGTATTTATTATGCAAACCACTCAAGCCACCTTGATGGCCTAGTTATTTGGTCTGGTTTACCCCCTCTTATGCGCCATTTTGTTCACCCTGTAGCGGCGAAGGACTATTGGGATAAAACACCTTTTCGCCGCTATCTTGTTAATAAAGTATTTCGTGCAGTATTGGTGGAAAGAAAAGGGGACAAACCTGCACAAAATGCTATTTTGCAACCGCTTGAGTCGGTATTGGATGCTAAGCATTCTTTGATTTTATTTCCTGAAGGGACAAGGGGTGATGGCGAAACGTTGAGCCAATTTAAAAGCGGCCTTTATCACCTTGCGAAAAAATATCCTGACGTTGAAGTGGTTCCCGTGTATTTGGAAAACTTAAATCGGGTATTACCTAAAGGCACCAAACTTGTTGTTCCAATAATTTGTTCTGCAATGGTGGGTCAGCCATTGGCACCTCTAATGGAAAATGAAAATAAAACGGTGTTTTTGCAACGCGCAAAAGCAGCACTTGAGGAGTTGATGCCATGAGTATTTGGGACAGTGAGCTCGTTTTATTATTATCTGGTGTATTTGGTATATTAGTGTTTGCGAGTGTGATCGGCGGCATTTTAGCTTATCGCTACTCTGGTGAGAAAAGTAACCCAACCATTGATAACTTAAATGCGCGTATACGTGCATGGTGGGTTATGTGCATTATCTGTGTGCTTGCCGTTGTGTTAGGTAATATTGGTGTGGTGATCTTATTTGCCTTGATATCATTCTTCGCACTAAGAGAGTTTATTACGTTAACGCCAACACGTAGAAGTGACCATGAAGCCCTATTTTGGTGCTTTTTCGTGTTCATTCCGTTGCAATACTTGCTTGTTGGTATTGAATGGTATGGGTTATTTTCGATTTTTATTCCTGTTTTTGTCTTTTTGTTTTTACCGACCCGAATTGCCTTAGCTGGGGATACTTTTCATTTTCTTGAACGTACCGCTAAAATTCAATGGGGAATGCTAGTCGCTGTTTTCTGTTTAAGCCATGTTCCTGCTTTGTTGATGTTAAATATTGAAGGTTATGAAGGGGAAAATGCAAAATTATTACTTTTCCTGATCATCGTGACGCAGATTTCAGACGTGCTTCAATATGTATTTGGCAAACTGATGGGTAAGCACCCTATTGTGCCAAAACTTAGCCCAAACAAGACGATAGAAGGTTTTGTCGGTGGCATTTTATCTTCTGTGTTGATCGGGATATCCCTTTATTGGGTGACACCTTTTAGCTGGTGGGTTGCCGGGCTGATGTCATTAGCGATCACGATTATGGGGTTTGTTGGTGGTTTATGCATGTCAGCGATTAAGCGGGATAGCGGAATTAAAGATTTCGGCGCTATTATTGAGGGGCATGGGGGGATGTTAGATAGAATTGACTCACTGTGTTTTGCTGCTCCAATTTTTTTCCATTTAACGCGATATTACTATACATAAAGGTATTTCGTTTTCGTTTTTGTTCGTTTATTCAAAAGCACCGTAAGGTGCTTTTCTTTTGTTTGACAGATACAGCATAGGATGAATTTAAGTGTTATCATCAATACTTAATTTTTATTTCAAACTAAGATGCGATCTAGGGCTATAGCTGGTTAGTCTAGGGCATTACATTTATTTAGTGCTGAAATATTTACCTATTGGGGTCATCAGCTAGAATTATGTAAACTAGATCACAATAAAGCATAAAAGCTTGATGGAAAGCAGAGGCATCATCACCTATTTGCCGTATTATTTGCTAGGTGAATCAATTCAGCTTTGTAGTTAAACGCAGTTAGCACGAAAAAATTAAGTAACTCAATGAGTTTATAGATTTGCAATTTTATATTCATTAATCAGAGGTCATCATGGTCAAGCAGATTAAAAGAATTGGGGTTTTAACGAGTGGTGGTGACGCACCGGGCATGAATGCAGCGATCCGCGGCGTGGTACGCGCAGCGTTAGGCGAAGGCTTAGAGGTCATGGGTATCTTTGATGGGTACCTCGGGTTGTATGAAAACCGAATGAAACAATTAGACCGATACAGTGTGTCGGATATGATTAACCGTGGTGGTACTTTTTTAGGTTCAGCACGTTTCCCACAATTCCGTGATGAAAAAGTGCGCGCTGTTGCGTTTGAAAATCTGAAGAAAAACCATATAGATGCATTAGTGGTTATCGGTGGTGATGGTTCATATTTAGGGGCTAAGTCACTGACAGAAGCTGGTTTCCCATGTATTGGCCTGCCGGGGACAATCGACAATGATGTCGCGGGTACGGATTACACTATCGGTTATTTTACTGCGCTTGAAACCGTTGTTGAAGCGATTGACCGCCTACGTGATACCTCAACATCCCATAAACGTATTTCTATTGTTGAAGTGATGGGGCGCTATTGTGGTGACTTAACGCTATCCGCAGCCATTGCCGGCGGTTGTGAGTTTTTGGTATTACCAGAACAGGAAATGGCATTTGACCGTGAAGAGCTGTTATCAGAGATTAAACGCGGCATCGAAAAAGGCAAACGCCATGCGATTGTGGCTATCACTGAGCACGTTTGTGATGTTGGTGAATTAGCAAAATATATTGAACAAGAGACGCATCACGAAACACGTGCGACGGTTCTTGGCCATATTCAGCGCGGTGGCTCCCCAGTGGCTTATGACCGTATTTTAGCTTCTCGCATGGGGGCTTATTCAATACAGTTGCTGCTTGAAGGCTATGGCGGGCGTTGTGTTGGTATCCAAAATGAGAAATTAGTACACCATGATATTATTGATGCTGTAATGAATATGAAAAGGGTCTTCAAGAAAGACTGGTTCGATACAGCGAAAAAATTGTATTAATCCCTCTGTAATTGCAAATCTCTCCTGCATGGTTGGTTTCTACTGTGCAGGTTTGATGCTATTTTTCGCCCTAGACAGCTAGGTTGTTGAGTTAATATTCGTTTTGTAGTCTTGTTGCGACCCGCTTGTTTTTTATTCTACATATTCCCCATACGCATAAGTTTTTCTTTTTAATTATTTCTCGTAATTGATTCTATCTGTCAGCCTCTTCCTTATCTAAAACTTGATGGGGTAAAAGATGACGCATTCATGGCAGGTGACAAAGTCTCGATTGGCAGCAGCGTTGCTATTAGTATTAACTACAGGCACTTGGGCGAAAAATATTCAGTTGTTGAATGTATCTTATGATCCAACCCGAGAGTTTTATCAACAATATAATCAGGAGTTTAGCGATTATTGGAAAAATAAAACTGGTGATAGTGTGACTGTTCGCCAATCTCATGGTGGGTCAGGTAAGCAAGCGATATCGGTGATGAATGGCTTAGAAGCAGATGTGGTGACATTGGCATTAGCTTATGATGTGGATGCTATCGCGCAAAGTGGCCGTATTGATAAAGACTGGGCCAAAAAACTTCCTGATAACTCAGCTCCTTATACATCGACTATTGTTTTTTTAGTCCGCAAAGATAACCCCAAAAATATCCAAGATTGGGATGATTTAATTCGTCCGGATGTTTCTGTGGTGACGCCTAACCCGAAAACATCTGGGGGGGCTCGTTGGAATTATTTAGCCGCATGGGGCTATGCCTTAGATAAAAACCAACAAGACTCTGAAAAAGCAAAGCAATTTGTAAAGCGGCTCTATCAAAATGTTGAAGTATTAGACTCCGGCGCTCGTGGTGCAACGAATAGCTTTGTTGAGCGTGGGATCGGTGATGTATTGATAGCTTGGGAAAATGAAGCGTTACTCGCTATCAATGAATTAGGGGAAAATGGCCAGTTTGAAATAGTGACACCCAGCATTTCTATTTTAGCTGAACCAACAGTCGCTGTGGTGGATAAAACCGTTGATAAACGAGACCGCAGAGTTGTTGCTGAAGCTTATTTAGCCCATTTATATTCCTTACAAGGGCAGGAAATCGCTGCGAAAAACTATTATCGCCCACGAAATAGTGAAGTTGCTAAAAAATATCGTCAGCAGTTTCCTGAGCTTAAATTGCTGACCGTCGATGAAAGCTTTGGCGGATGGCAGGCGGCACAAAGCACGCATTTTGCCAATGGTGGGGTGTTTGATGAAATTATTCAGCGTTAATACGTTTTATATTTCACACTATAGTGCTGTTGGCTACGTTGATTAACCACTGGTGTATGCATCTAGGGGAGCTTAGCGCGAACTATTTTGAGTCTAACTAATAATCAGTGGGATATCATTCCTAGCCTGTGAGGGGCAGACTAGGAATGAGGTTAATTTATTGCCACTGATATTTCACACCTAATTGGCCAAGATAGAAGGTTTGGCGGTTGTTGCTTCCAGAGGTGATCCCTGCATTTTTAGGGTTTTCCCAAGTGCTTGGCTCAACGGCGAAGCCACCCCAAAGAGTGAGTTTTGGTGTTAAGTTATAGAAAACTTGAGTCCCGACGCGATAGCCATCCTTCACTTTTTGCGTTGTACGTTTGTTACTATCATAGTTATGTTCATTTAAATAGTAGCGAAAATAGGGCATAACGCTCCAATCTTGGTTGAGTGTTATTGGGAAGTAGCCGCGAATTTGGTTTTGTTCCCACGTCTTATTGAAGTCTTTATCCCATGTCCAGTCGGTATACATATAGACTTTTGCGGTTGCAGAATCATTGATTTTATAGACTAAACCGTGTTCAGACTCCCACTCATAACTATTCGCTGCATGGAAATTATCGTAGTGGTATATCGCATCCCAGAAGTTAAATGCCCATTTGTCGTTAAAATTATAGGTTCCACTAGGCATTAACCAAAACATGGTATTCGATGGGCGTGCTTGTGTACCCGGTGCAGAATCATTTGATTCTTTTCGGTAAGTTACATTTAAGTTGAACTGCCCAATATCACTTGAATACATTTTTCGCGTTGCACCAATTTGTGTGCGGTTACGAATAAACGAATCTTTTGAAGTTGAAAAGTCGTGGTTATAGCTACGTAATGATTCCTTGTGCTCAAGGAAAAAGCTCCATTTTGACTCTGGGTTAACTAAAAATAGCTGGCCTATCATGCTGGTTTTATCAAAAACTTTGCGATCATTAGTATTATGGTGGCCTTCAAATTTTTCGAGTTCCATATATACGTTAGAAGATATTCGCCAATAATCATTGTTTACTGGCTCTGCCGCAAAAGCAGATGCTGTTAGCCCAGATAGTGCGGTAAGAAATAAACCATTCAGTGAAGTTTTCATTTTAACCCTTTATTTTTTATGTGTTTTTTATTTTTAGTGCCGTTGTGACGGACGTGAGTATCTAGCCTTTATACCGTGGAGGTATAAAGGCTAATTTGTTAATAAGAATTAATATGTGGTGTGGTAGTTTTCACCATGACCATAAGGGAATAGGATTTTGTCCCCTTGTGGGTTTTTGATATTGACGGGGAGCAACCCTTGAGGTGGGTTTAGAGGTTGTGCAGCGCGGTTAGCAAACAGCGTACGTAGCCCGCTACGGATATTAGTTTCCAACGAATTGCGGTTATTATTAGTCACATCGAAGCCAGTGATCCCATAAATAGCAATGTTAGCTTTAACATCATTTAAATAGGCAATGTCATATGGATTACGTGAAGAAATAACAACAAGCGGTATATTTGCGTTATTAGCAGCATCAATAATTAGCTGAGCATTTGTTGGGGTATCTTTCAGGTTATAGGTTGTCAGTAAAATTAAATCTTGTTTTTTAACGATATCTCTAGCCTCGCTTTTTGATAGCGTATTTTCATTTAGTTTTATTACATTGTCGCTGCTATTAATGATTACGTCTGTTTCTTCCGCAATATCACTTAACTGTTTCTGGATTAACGCATTACGTGGTTTTTCATCAGAAATAACTAAGATACGGTTTTGAGGTTTTAGCTGGTAGGGCAGAATATTATCATTCTTAATTAATGTAATTGCTTGTTCAGAAACCATATTTTCTAGGTCTTTATGGCTTTTAGACGCTACAATTTGTTTAGCCTCAGTGAGGTTAATAGGCTGCGCCGTAATTTCTTGTTGAAGTTTTTTCAAGACGACTCGTTTTGCCGACTCATCAATACGTTTTTTTAACTCAGGGTTTTTCGCCGCTTGTGTTTCTAAGTAACGATACATGTTATCTAGGCGTGTAATTGCTTCTGTATCCCACATCTTTATTGGCATTAATACAATATCGGAACCCGCTAACAGTGATGTTTCGACGGCCCAATTAATGTCAAAGTTGTCAGCTATTGCCCCCATGTCCATTGCATCAGTGATAATTAGCCCATCATACTTTAGCTCATCGCGTAAGATACCGTGTAAAATAGGTTTGGATAAGGTTGCTGGGGTGCCAACTTTTTTCCCCGCCAACGTTGTGATTTTATGGTCATCAAGGGCAGGGACAATAATATGAGCGGTCATGACCGCATCTGCGCCATGTGCTAAAGCATATTTAAATGGGGCGAGTTCAGTAGAATGCCACGTTTTTGTATCAGAATTCACCACAGGTAAATCAACGTGGGAATCGGCGGAAACATTACCATGTCCTGGGAAATGTTTAATAGAAGTCAGTAGGTTATATTTATGTATCCCTTTTATATAGCTGGTGGACAATGTTTCAACTAGGTTTTTATCATCAGAATACGAGCGGACACCAATCACAGGGTTATTTTGGTTGTTATTAATATCAACGACAGGGCCAAAGTTGATGTTAAACCCAAGGCTAGATAACTCATATCCGTGGATCATCCCTGTCAGTTCAGCAAGTGCGGGGTTACGAGTCGCGCCTAAGGCCATATTTCCCGGCATTTCAGTCCCAACTCTCAAGCGTGTTACATATCCGCCTTCTTGGTCGGTGCCGATAAATAAGGGTAAATTACTACGAGATGATTGTAATTGATTAATAAGTTCAACGGTTTGTGGTGTATCTATTAAGTTTTCACGGAATAAAATAACAGACCCTAAATGGTATTGGTTGATCACTTTAGAGACTTCATCATTCATAGCAAGGAATGGGGCTGGGTCACCATTGCTATCGTTATTCCAATATCTGAAATCCAACATAAATAACTGGCCGATTTTTTCTGCTTCAGACATGTTATTAACGATTTCTTCAGCTGATTTTTGTTTATTTTTCCATAAATCATTGAGCTGGGCTTGTGTCATTGGGTCGGCGATTGACCATGCACTGAAAAGGCATGCAGCCAGTAAGGTAAGCTTTTTCATATTATTTTCTCTAGGTTATTTTTCGAGGAATAATAAGTGCCAAAATTTATTTATGATGTGAGAAAAATCACAGTTGATACTATTCTTCATTTTAAGGTAGTGGGAATAGCGAGGAAATAGTGACTTAGATATAGCAGATTCATTTGTATGATATTAAACAATAATTATCCCGGAATAGTTTATTATTACCTGGAATAATTTCATTTTGGGATTATTTCGTTGTGTGACCTAAGCCTTAAATATGGTTAAATAGTATATATATCTTTGTATCTTGTTTATGCTTTATTGTTTCATCGGGCAATTTGGTTTTTATTTGATTTAATTTTATAAAATTAGTAAATGGCGAGCAAAAATATTAAAGCCACATATAAAAGCAACGTGGCTTATTTTTCTATAAAAAATAACTAAGCCCTATGAATTAAGGGTTACCAAGTATATTTTACCCCAATTTTTCCAAGATAGAGTACTTGTTTATTATTATCGCCAGAGGTGATGTCATTCTTTTTAGAATATTGCCATGTAGTGGGTTCGTAAGCGGCACCTCCCCATAACGTTAATGAGGGAGTAACATGGTATTCCACATCAGCACCAATTCGGAAACCATTTTTAGCTTTTTGCGTTAAGTAATGGTTTTCATCATAAGTGTGTTCGCTTAAATAGTAGCGAAAGTAAGGTGTAAACTGCCAATTGTCATTAAGAGTAATGGGAAAATATGCCCGAAGCTGTGACTGTATAAACCGGTCACTGAAACTGTTATCCCATAGTTTATCTATATAAACGGTTAGTTTGGCTTTCAATGCATCGGAATGTTGATAAGTGATACCATATTCTGTTTCTGCTTCATAACTATTGGAATTAAAATAGTTACTATAGTAAAGATAAGAAAGCCAAAAATTAAATGACAAATTATCGTTAAAATAATAGTTACCTGATGGAGTTAATGCATATAAGCGATTTGATGAGCGAGCTTTGGTGCCTGGAGCAGAGTCATTGGATTCTTTACGATAGCGGAAGCTAAGGTCGAGATCAGATTGTTTTGATTTAACCAATTTCTTTGTGATATCAAATTGGGTTCGGTTGCGAATATAAGCGTCCCGAGATGGGCTAAAATTACGCCCATGGTTTCTTAATGATTCCCTGTGTTCTAGAGCAAAATGCCAGTCTGATGCGGGGTTGGTTAGCTTTAATTTCCCAACAGTGCTGATTTTGTCGTAGACTTTATTGTTGAATGCATCACGTTGACCGCGATATTCTTCTATTTCTAGATAAACATTGGTTTTTATATGCCAAGCATCCTGTTTTTTTTCAGAAAAGCAAATAGTCGGGAATATAATTATGATGCTATAAATTAGACTAACTATATATTTCATATTTATCCTTTATGATGAGATGAATAATCATTGTTGATTTTTTAAGTTGGATAAATCTGAATTATATTTTATTTTTAGTCTACTGTTATTATTTGATTTATGAGGAATGATATTTGTAATGTAAAAGAGTAAATCTATATAGTCAATTGATTTTAATGGTTTTATTTTTACTTTGTTTATATTTGAATGTTGTCTTAATTATGCTCTCTGGTTTTTCTTAATCATTTGTTTATTAATTAATTTGAAGATTAATTTTAATTATTTTAAATTTAAATAACTTCAGGTTTTAAATCTAAAGCTATATTTTATTATGTGAACAAAAAGTATTAGAAAGTATTTAATATATTCCATTAAATATAACTATTATCTAATAAAAAACCGCCAATAAATGGCGGTTAAGAATAAACATGAATAACCTAATAAGGTTATTTAGTTTTTTTCGCTTCAGCTGCTGCTTTTACAATGACTGCAAATGCGTCAGCTTTTAGTGATGCACCACCAACTAAAGCGCCGTCGATATCTGGTTGAGTAAATAACTCAGCAGCATTACTTGCATTCACAGAACCACCGTATTGGATGATCACTTGCTCAGCAATTGCAGCATCTTTTTTCGCAATATGAGTACGGATAAACTTATGAATTGCTTGTGCTTGGGCTGGAGTTGCGGATTTACCAGTACCGATAGCCCAAATTGGTTCATAAGCAATTACTGCACCTTCGAATGCTTCTGCGCCTAATGAATTCAGTACAGCATCGATTTGGCGAGCACAGACTTCTTCAGTTTTACCTGCTTCATTTTCTGCTTCTGTTTCACCAATGCACAGAACTGGGATTAAACCTTGTTCTTTTAATACAGCGAATTTTTTAGCAACAAATTCATCACTTTCATTGTGATAGGTACGGCGCTCTGAGTGACCAATAATAATGTACTTGGCACCGACATCTTTCAGCATTTCAGCAGATGTTTCGCCTGTGAATGCGCCAGACAGGTTAACGTCAACGTTCTGTGCACCTAATGCAATACGGCTACCTGCCAATGCATGTTTAGCTTGAGTCAGGTAGATTGCTGGTGGCGCAATTGCTACATCGCAGCCATCAACGCTGCTAAGTTCATTACGCAGACCTGCGATCAGGTCATTGACCATATGGGTGCTGCCGTTTAGTTTCCAGTTACCCATTACCAATGGATGTCGCATGTTGTTTCCTCCAACCAGAGAGTTTGAATGATTAATCAATAAGTTATTCATTACGCGCTGATGTTGTACGCGCAACGTGACAGTTTTGTCGCCATTCACCTTTCGTATTATAAGAACAATAGATGATAATAGCTTTGCTTTTTATCATGCTTATTCTGAGAGCGTGATCACTACCCGTTTAGGGCGTTTGTTGTTCTAGCTTAATCGGTTCAACAGCAAAAGTAAGCACATTATTGTCACTTTTTACTAAAATATACCTCAATACCCCGAAGCGAGCTTCTTCAGCCCGGTTTGTGTTTTTGTCTGCCATAATTTTATTTAATGCCTCAGTGAGTTCAGGAGCTTTATCAAGTGGGACATCGGGGGCAAATTGGTGGATAATTGCGATGGTATAGCGTTCCATTAACTGTTGGTTTGCTTGTGCTTCTTGGCTATTTTCTGCAGGGAGTAGCGTAATTTGTAAGCTCTTAATCTTTTCGCTTCCACGCTCTAAAACCGCGGATGAGTATATGTATTGGTTTATACGAGAAGCTGCCCGAATATAAGGTGCGGAAATGTCTTGGCTGGCAATCACTTTATATTCGTGAAGATATAAATCTTTATAAGTTTGGTTAAATTGATTGCGCAATTTAGGAATGGTGAGGTCAAAAGAAGGGGCATCAGGAGCTAAATAGGCGACTTCAACGTCGGTATCTGGCATTGTTGGCACTTTCTGAGCCAAGACCAATTGTGGCACACTAAGCGCAAAAATGGTTATGATGGCGTATATAGAACGAAATAAGGTTTGGGGCATTTTTTTGACACTCATTCTTTGGGTTTTCATATTGTATCAGGATTATAGGTAATGACATTACAACAATGGGCTTTTTCCTTCAAAGGTCGTATCGGTCGCCGGCCATTTTGGGTAGGTATTGCCGCCACTTTTATTTTAATAACGGCTGTTGCACTATTACAAAATGTATTTTTATTGCCTGAAATATTCTCTTTAGTTTTCTTTATTGTATTACTTTATCCCCTAGCAGCGATTTTTGTGAAGCGTTTACATGACCGAGGTAAGTCAGGGGGCTGGTTCGGGTTAATCGTACTCGCATTTGCCCTGTTTTCGATAGATGTCAGCCAATTTGAGCCGATATGGCAATGGGGAATAGGCCGTTTTTTACCTTTGCTAATTACCATGATCATGGTTTTAGATTGCGGCGCTTTTTTGGGAATGGAAAGTGCGAATCAGTATGGTGAGAAAACAGAACCCGTTGAGTATCTATAGCGTGAGGCTATGGAGCCAAAACTACCCTGAGCATCTCTCAGGGTAGTACTTTTACATGATTGCTAATGTTGCGGGTCCATTGGGCCTGTTTACCAGTATTGTTCACTAGAAATATGGCCGGGTTTTCGGCGTAGGTGCTTAACCATCCCGTGGCTATTTTTCAGCATTTCGCGCGTATCTCTTACCATCTCAGGGTTACCACATAACATGACATGGCAGGTATCAGGAGAAAGGGTTACACCTACTGCATTCTCTAGCGCATGGCTTTCAATGAGAGCGGGGACACGCCCATGGAGAGAGTTTGAGCACTGTTCACGGCTCACGACAGTGACAACCTTAACTTTCCCATGAAATTGTTGTTCTAAAGCTTTCATGAGAGGCAAATAGCTTAAATCTTTTGCAAAACGTACTGCATGTAGCAAGATGATATTATCAAAACGCGCTAAGTCTTTACCTTCTTGTAAGATGGATAAAAACGGCCCGATGGCAGTTCCGGTTGAAAGCATCCATAAATTTTTGCATTCTGGTATTTCATCCAAGACAAAAAATCCGGCAGCTTCATCCGTGATTTGTAAGGTATCGTTAGGCTTTAATTTTGCAAGTTGTGGGCTTAATTTCCCTCCAGGAACAATCACAAAGTAAAATTCAAGCCGGTTATCGCTCGGTGCGTTAACGTAGGAATAGGCTCGTTGAACTCTTTCTCCCTCGATTTCCAGTGCTAATTTAGCGTATTGTCCGGCTGTAAAAGGTTTAATTGGCGCCTCAATGACAAGGCTAAATAATGCATCAGTCCAAAATTTGGCTTCAATGACTTTCCCAGTTACCCAATTTGCCATAAATTCCACCTCTTAGTATTTCAAAATAAACTAACTAAAACGACATATTGATTACATGAATTAGCTAGGGAATGGATCATTAGGATTTAATACTAAATCAGTTCACTATTTATGCTTATCGATAATGTGTCCCAGTGATTTATTCTTAAATATGGCTTATTTTCAATTTCAATGTACAGTTATCTTGACAGTGTTGGCGAATATTACTGCCATTGTTAAATAAACTAAAATGTACTGCTACTACGAATAAAGGGTAATTTTTGTTATCTTAATCACAGTAGGACAAAATCTGTTGTTTGCTATTTACCTGAAGCAGGTTTAAAGCGCAGAACAACAATTAAATATTGATAATTTAATGTCTAAATAGTCGCTGTATTATTTTTAAATAATACAGCGTTATTGTGTGTCCGGATTGTCTATCCGGGGTTTTGATATATTTGAGAGAAAAATGAGAAAGCTGGAACATTTCAATCTGTTATTAATGTTAATTGCATTAGCGGCTGTCGGCCAAATGACACAAACTATTTATGTCCCTGTGATAGCTGAAATAGCGGTGTATTTTAATGAGCCTTCCGGGGCTGTTCAGCAGGTAATGGCCGCTTATTTATTTTCTTATGGTTTTTCACAGTTATTGTATGGTCCGTTGTCCGACCAAATTGGCCGCCGACCTGTTATTTTGTTCGGTTTGACAATTTTCTTATTTTCCACCATCTTGGCGATTTTTGCTCCAACCTTGACGACATTAACAGTTGCCAGCGGTTTACAGGGGCTAGGTACTGGCGTAGCTGGTGTGATGGCGAGGACCATGCCGCGTGATTTATATAAAGGCACTGCGTTGCGCTATGCAAATAGTTTATTAAATATGGGGGTATTAGTTAGCCCATTATTGGCACCCATGTTTGGTGGTATATTAGCCCATTTTTGGGGGTGGCATGCCTGTTATATTTTCCTGTTTATCTTAGGTGCATCAGTGTTATTAAGTATGTACCGTTGGCTACCTGAAACCCGCCCAGTTTCGCCTGAAAAACACAGAATGGTTGATTCATACCGAGCGCTATTATCAAACGGCTCATTTTTATCGTATTTAGCAATGCTGATAGGCGCGTTAGCAGGGATAGCCGTGTTTGAGTCGAGTAGCGGTGTATTAATGGGGGGAGTTTTGGGGTTAAGTAGTATCACCGTGAGCATTTTATTTATTCTGCCGATCCCTGCCGCTTTTTTTGGTGCTTGGTATGCAGGGCGTGAAGGAAAAACCTTTTATCACCTGATGTGGCACGCCGTATTAATTTGCCTGCTGGCAGGTATCATGATGTGGCTACCAAGTTGGTTTGGTATTATGAATACATGGACATTGTTGGTGCCAGCCGCCGTCTTTTTCTTTGGTGCTGGGATGCTATTTCCTTTAGCAACAACGGGGGCAATGGAGCCATTCCCTTATTTAGCGGGTGCTGCCGGAGCGCTGGTAGGGGGATTGCAAAATGTAGGTTCAGGGGTTGCAACATGGATCTCTGCATTGTTACCACAGGATGGGCAGTTTAGCCTTGGGCTTTTAATGTTTTTAACATCCATACTGGTTTTATTGTGTTGGCTGCCATTAGCTAAACGGATGGGTCATACAGAACGAACTGTTTAATGGATAAAATAAAGTGGGAAACGATAGGTTGTCCCACTTTATTTGCAATATTAGGCGGCAGTGCCGTTAGGTTTATTGGGTGATTAGGCGATTAAAGGCGAAACAATCTGCGTAGGTTGTGGCAGTATTGCTCCAGGAAAAAGCGATAAGTTATCCTTTTGATCAATTGTTGATAGCAGCGCCGGTTGTTCTGCTATTGAGTTAAATTCGACTGGGCTGTCATAATTTACAAACGCGGTATTTTCTGCCAATTGGTCTATGCTGTTTTGGTAGAGCCAAATTGAGCTAGGTGCCACGTTATCCTGCAAGTGTTGGTCGATATACACTTTGATTCCAACTAATTCTAAGCCCGGGGTACTGTCGATGGTTCCGTTGATAGTCAATATGTCTTGGTCTACAGAAAGATACCAGCGTTCTTTTGGTGTATATTCTTCAATTCTACCCTGCTCATTATAAAGCTGTAGTGTTACCCAATATGTATGTTCGCTATTAGTTAGGCCAAGTTGTTTAATGTTAACCAGTTGATGAATATGTACATCAGATAGTAAGTTTCTTTCTGAGGGGACATTAAGTTGGCGATTAGAAATAAAACGTTTATCTACTTGAATATCAAGGTGGTTAATCGGCTTAAATTCATGTATGGCTAGTTGTATTTCATCCTCACCAAATGGGTCACTTAATGAAAAATCCTGTTGGTGTAATTGGCCGTTTTCGACCCAGCTAGCGCGTAGTTTACTATGTTTATCAATACGCGATAAATTTACCTGACCAGTCTTAGCATTAACCAAATCATGTTCGGTTGCAGACCAAAACAGCTTAGTGCCACGCCAATAATTATCTAGCTGTAATTTTTCTGGTAGCATTTGCCCATTACTGTTAGAAAACAAACGATTTGCCAGTGATTCAGGGTTTTTATATTGAAAAATGATTTTTGCTGCATCTTTGTTGCCCGCTTCTTTAACTTCCAGTTTAACCAATTCCCCCTTGTCAGCAATTTTTAAGTTCAATTGGTTATCAAATATAAAAATATCTTTTGTTTCAGAGAGTAAGCCGTGGTGCGTTGCGTAAGTAACTTTGAATGAATAGTCCTGGTAGTCATCATCAAGAGATTTTGTGATGAATTCATCATGAGGGGCATTTATGGTGCTAGCGATCGTTTTGATGATATTCAGCCGACTATAAGGATGAAGGGTACCATCCGTCATTCGCGTAAATTGCCTATGTAGCCAATATATTGGGGTATCACGCTGAATATAGTGTTTAGAGTACTTGTTTTGATGAGCTTTTTGAATGAGAAAATCTTGGATTTTTGCTACGAAATAATCAGAGTGAGGAAGAAAAGCATCGTTATTGGCTAAGAGTTCCATAGGCGAGGTGGGGTACATTGCTGGCTTGACCTCAGTAACACCACCGTTAACCGATAGCCGTTTATAGGTAATATACCGTTGCTGTTGTTGGTCATAGGCAATGTTTACCCCATTGCTATACTCCTTAAATGGGTATACTTCTTTATTATTAGTATGCGGTAAGCCTAAGCCATGGCCATATATTTCATGCCATAAAATCCCCGAATCTGCCAATCCCCCGCCATAATTGGGTGAAGCTATCCCCAACAACCAGAAAAAAGCACCATCAGGTATTAAAGGCTCGATAGCGGAGTAATGAAATTCAAAATTGAATGAGGTTAATTTTGCTAATTTGGAGCTATTCATGTATGCCCAATGAATCTGTGAAGCGGTAAATTGCGGAATTACTTTGGGGTTATCATATTTAGGGTTTGACAGAATACGGGTGGTAAGGTAGCCATTAATATAAGGGTTTAGTGCTGGGGACTGCGAAACAGCTGGGTAACTATAGAGAGTAAAGTGTTTGATTGGTAGCCTAGCGGCGGCTTCTATCCCCCAACTTAGGGGGGAGTAGGTGTAAGTGCCATGCCCTTGTTGATAAAGGCTAGTAGTATGGATATGTGAGGTTATTGAGTGATTGGGTTTTACGTTTAATTGGAAATTACCATTTTCCTCGGTATAAGGCATAAGAATCGGGGTATTATCGGCTAAAATGCGAATTCTAACCCCCGGTTGTACCCACTCGCTTTTTAATGGGGCGGTATAGCTTTGATGATGCAAATCATTAGCAGGAACACTCATTTTTATGGGAATTGGTAATAACGTTTGCGGTAGCCTTTCGGGGCCCACTAACCTTACTCGGCCTAGTTCTTTTCCCTCCTTTGTGCTGACTATCGCGACAAAATCAGGTGATTTCGCGGAAGATTGACTAGTCACATCGACTTTAACCAATGCCCAACGGTTGGCGGATAAACAGAAATAGGGGGTATCTGGTGCCTGCAGGTGAGTCTGTGCGAGTTGAATATTATGTACTTGCATGTCATGGGGTTTAGGGTGTTTTTTGGGGCTGGGCTCATTATAGATAGGGTCTTGGATGGTAAAGGTTTTTTTCCCAGGGATGGAAACCAGTGGAGGGGCTTCCATTTGTAATTGAACGGATATTGGGGCAGAGATATCCCCATTTTTCATTACGGCAACAAAATCAAATTGCTCTACTCCGTGGTGATTAAAGTGATTATCTGGCTGGTATTGCCATTTCCCGGTTCTCTCATCTAGCAAAACGTCGCCAAATTGTGGTTTTTCAATTAACTGATACTCCACAATGTTTTCATCTGTAGGGAGATCGCCTGTGACGGCACCTACGATGAAAGGGTCTAATGATGATGTTGGGTTTTCAACAATAACAATAGGGAGGATTTGTTCTTGATAACCAAATTGGAGGAGGTCGAGCTTCCGGTTTTGTAAATCAGTAATATTTAACTGATATGTCTTTTTATTCCAGTTGACACGAATGTCACTATCATCAATGTGCTGGTGGATATAGTCTTGCAGGTATTGTGCAAATTGTTCAGGGGAGGTGAATTGGGTTTCTGTCAGTTTAAACTCTTCACGATAAATCTCAGTAATATGGCTATCTTTATCCGTGAGTTTTAGTGAAAGGTGTGTCCAGTTATTAATTTGGTCTTTATCAATGCTAATGGATTGAATAATTGCATTATCTTCTATTTTTTTATAAACGGTATTGGGAACATCAACATAGGGAACAGGCACGTTTCTTTTTAATTGAAATTGGGAAATGCAAATACCTTCTCCAACAATTATTATTTGGTTATT
This sequence comes from Providencia sp. TYF-12, assembly GCF_041344805.1. Classification (NCBI taxonomy): domain Bacteria; kingdom Pseudomonadati; phylum Pseudomonadota; class Gammaproteobacteria; order Enterobacterales; family Morganellaceae; genus Providencia; species Providencia sp. TYF-12. Next base: position 4,538,420 of record NZ_CP166833.1, on the reverse strand, counting down.
TTTATAGCTGACTTTTACTAATGGGTGGGATAATAGACTCAGTTGATGGTTGATCTTATTTTCAATTTCTTGGGCTAATTCAGGCCAAGAAGACCGTGATATTAATGCGATGTCATCTAATTTTAGAATTATATTTTGATGTTCACTGCTAAGGACAATTGAAAAATATTCTGATTGTTGAAGGGTTTCATCTGTTAACAGTATTGAGTTGATCGCTGAATGAGGTAAGGAAACCACTTGTTGGAAGCCATGTGGGTTAAATGACGGTGTATTTTTGTTTGTTTTGGTTATGTCAGTCTTAGATTGGATATAGCTAAAGGCACTTTCTGGAATACGCTCTATTGGTGATTGCCCTGAACGATATAATAAGTCAAATTTAGGTGGTGATGTTTCTGTAATTGTCTTAATGCTAAAATTTATTGTGCCATTTTTATCTATATGCCCAAGGGAGATAGCCTGATGTTCATTCGAAGGTATAATATGAATGTCTCTTGAGCCTATGCTTAATGTCGCGCACTCCTGTAATAATGAAGTATCTAGGTATAAGGTCCAGTCACCTGAATCGGTAAACGTTATTTCCCCGCTATAATTCCAACCAGTTCGGTAAGTTTGTTCGGTAATTACCGAGTTCTGCTGCGAAAAATTGGAAATGATATGGGTATTTTTTTCAATATCATTTTTACCTTTAATTTGGTAAGTGCTAACTAATATTCCTTGTGGCGCATTATTTTCTTTTTCAGTTTTTGCACTGTTTTTATCATTAACATCAATTAATGAAAGCTCATTGATAAATTTTTGCATTGATGGAGAGGGGGGAACATCGTCATTTTCAATGATGAGTAAGCTACCGCCAGTCAATTCGAGGTAATGGCGTAGTAGCTCGACTTGTTTATCATTACTGCTAGATGAAACAACGACCGTATCATAGTGGCGGTGCCATTGCCCACTGGGTAATAAGAGGTCTGCGATTTGGTCTGCGGCACGTGCATCCCCCTCTTGCCATTTAGTTGGTGAATTAGAGCTATCAACAAATAAATTATGGCTGGGGTGGAATTCAGAGCCTGAAAATTGAAACTGTTCAACGGTGCTCAGTACATAATTGGGCTTGTTTCCACCGGATAAACGCGGCGAATTCATTAACCAATTGAAAAAAGTAAAAGTAGCTTGGCTGGTGGTAGATTGGCGCGGGTTTTCTTTTAATCCACGAATTAAGTCAGAATCGTTTTTTATTATTGCTACTCGGCTGTTTTGTTTATAATAGCCAAACTGTAGTTTTTTTTGCTGTATTTGTTCTGAAACAAGCGTAGATGTGGTTAGTTTATATAAATAATTTGTAGGTTTCTTGAGGTGTTCCATACCCATTTTCCTTGAAAGAATAAGTAATAATACATGTAGTTCAAGGTGATTTTAGATAAACTCATATGGGCTTTCTAATTTATTATTAGTCTGATTATTGGCTTTCTATTTATGAGCTAATTGGTTTTCCCTGCCTTGTCTCACCATTCGAAAGTCAATAAATTGATTTTCCTCGTTTATTTTCAAAAACTATTCAGTTTACTGCCAAACACAATATATCAGTTAATCGTTTAAGGCAGTGCCGAAGCACCGCCTTAAAAAACAATAAAGTGTTAGTGGCAATAATTAACCACGGTCTTCCCACTCTTGAGCTCGTGCTACTGCTTTTTTCCACCCTTCATATTTGAAATTACGTTCTGTCGTTTCAATACCAGGCTTAAAGACACGCTCAATAGTCGCTTTACTTTGTAGTTCATCAAGGTCATTCCAGAAACCAACGGCTAACCCTGCAAGATAAGCAGCACCTAGTGCTGTACTTTCACGAACCTCTGGGCGTTCAACAGGGGTCCCGAGAATATCCGCTTGAAATTGCATTAGGAAGTTATTGGCGACAGCACCACCGTCAACACGTAGTGCTTTTAAACGTTCGCCAGAGTCTGCTTGCATTGCGTCAAGTACGTCACGAGTCTGGTAGGCGATAGATTCTAGCGTTGCGCGAATAATGTGATTACGGTTAGCACCACGGGTTAAGCCAAAAATTGCTCCTCGCGCATAAGGGTCCCAATAAGGGGCTCCTAACCCTGTAAAAGCAGGAACGACATAGACACCATTACTGTCTTTCACTTTAGTGGCAAAATATTCGGAGTCAGTCGCTTCATCGATTAATTTTAGCTCGTCGCGTAGCCATTGAATGGAAGCGCCCCCGACGAAAACCGCACCTTCAAGTGCATAGTTCACTTCACCTTTCGGACCACATCCTATGGTCGTTAGTAAGCCGTGATTAGAGCGTACCGCGGTTTCTCCGGTATTTAACAGCAAGAAACAGCCTGTTCCATAGGTATTTTTCGCCATGCCAGGCTTGACGCACAGTTGGCCGTACAGCGCCGCCTGTTGGTCACCCGCCATTCCTGAAATTGGGATACGCGTTCCACCTTTCCCCCCAATATTGGTTTGGCCATAAACCTCTGATGATGGACGAACCTCTGGGAGCATGGCGCGTGGAATATTTAGGGCTTTAAGAATTTTATCATCCCATTCTAGGTTGCGGATATTAAACATCATAGTACGGGATGCGTTGGTATAGTCGGTGACGTGGACACGGCCTTGTGTCATTTTCCAAACTAGCCATGTGTCAACGGTTCCAAACAGTAATTCCCCTTTTTCTGCGCGTTCACGAGCCCCTTCTACGTTGTCTAAAATCCATTTAACTTTTGTGCCGGAAAAGTAAGGGTCAACGACAAGGCCTGTGTTTTGGCGAATATATTCTTCTAGATCACGGTCATTTTGTTTGAGATGAGTACAAAAGTCAGCTGTGCGGCGGCATTGCCATACAATCGCATTATAAACAGGCTTACCTGTTGCTTTCTCCCAGACAATAGTCGTTTCTCGTTGATTAGTAATGCCAATCCCAGCGACTTCATCAGTTCGGATATCTGCTTTGGCAAGAACTTCAACTAAGGTCGAACTTTGTGATGCCCAAATTTCCATAGGGTCATGTTCTACCCAGCCTGGCTTAGGATAAATTTGTGTGAATTCACGTTGTGAAATACTAATAATATTTGCATCGTGGTCGAGTACAACCGCTCGTGAACTGGTTGTGCCTTGGTCAAGTGCGACAATATATTTTTTCGCAATAGTGGTTTCTGTCGTCATAATTTAAGCCTGTTCCGAAGATTTGGTGTTTTTAACGGATAACTTTTCTGTTTTGGTCTCTTCTTCACATACCATGCACGGTAGGTGGCGACCAATAAGTTTACGATAGGCGAATGCCCCTAGCAGACCACCAACAATAGGTGCTGTCAATGGTACAAGGAAATACGGTATATCACGGCCACCTGTGAGCGCGATGTCACCCCAGCCTGCAAGATAAGCCACAACTTTCGGCCCAAAATCGCGAGCAGGGTTGAGGGCGAACCCTGTTAGTGCACCAAATGAACCGCCGATAACTGCGATTAAAATACCAATTAATAGTGGAGCAAGTGGGCCACGAGGTACGCCATTACCATCATCAGTTAGCGCCATAATTAAACACACTAAGATGGCAGCAATAACCACTTCAATGAAGAAGGCATGAGGAACGCTGATTTGTGGTGCAGGGTAGGTAGAGAATACCCCTGCGGTAAATAAGCTTTCTTGTGTACCCCTAATAATATGGTGAACTTGGTCGTAATCGAAAAAAACGGGGGAATACATAGAGTAGACTAATGCCGCTGCAAAGAAGCCACCTAGCATTTGTGCGATGATATAAGGGATCACTTTGCGCTTATCAAAACAAGCGAATAGCCATAGTGCAAGGGTCACCGCAGGGTTTAAGTGAGCACCTGAGGTTCCCGCTGTAAGATAAACGGCTAAGGCAACACCGAAGCCCCAGATAATACTGATTTCCCAGAGACCAAGTTGCGCCCCTGCAATCCTAACTGCGGCAACACAGCCTAAACCGAAAAATACTAGCAGTGCAGTGCCTAAAAACTCTGAGATACACTGACCAGTGAGTGATGTAGTCGTCATTTGGCTCATATGTTTCTATCCTACGAAAATGAAAATTATTGTAATGTTTTTTTAGTTAAGACTTTCTAATCGAAAATCATTAGCTGTAAATTTATCGTTAAAGAACATAAACGAGAAATATCGAAATTGAAAAATGTGTGTTACATCACTAAAGCGAAAGAAAACAACCAAAAATAGTGACGAGTTCGACCTTTATGGTGTGATCTGACCAGTATTTTTTATCAATGGTTATTAGTATTCAGATGGAAGGAACTGGACACAGGGGATCATGCTACTTACAATCGTGTAAAAGCAGATAAGGGAGACCTAACAAATGTCATTTGAAGTATTTGAGAAACTCGAGTCCAAAGTTCAACAAGCGATTGATACAATCACGTTGTTACAAATGGAAATTGATGAATTAAAAGATAAAAATGGTGCACTAAGCCAAGAACTAGAAACGACAAAGTCAGGTACTGAGTCTTTAGTGCGAGAAAATGAACAACTCAAACAAGAGCAGCAAGCATGGCAGGAAAGGTTGCGTACTTTGTTAGGGAAGATGGAAGAAGTGTAATTTCTCGTCATACTTCGCGTTGTAGGGGTGTTGGCTTCGTCTCTTCGCCCTAGTCACATACTTATGTATGCTCCTAGGGTCTTATCGACTTTGCCGCCTGCCTACAACACGAATTATTTAGAGAAACGTTTGTCATACTTTGCGTTGTAGGGTGTTGGCTTCATCTCTTCGCCCTAGTCACATACTTATGTATGCTCCTAGGGTCTTATCGACTTTGCCGCCTGCCTACAACACGAATTATTTAGAGAAACTTTCGTCATACTTTGCGTTGTAGGGGTGTTGGCTTCGTCTCTTCGCCCTAGTCACATACTTATGTATGCTCCTAGGGTCTTATCGACTTTGCCGCCTGCCTACAACACGAATTATTTAGAGAAACTTTCGTCATACCTTGCGTTGTAGGGGGGTTGGCTTCGTCTCTTCGCCCTAGTCACATACTTATGTATGCTCCTAGGGTCTTATCGACTTTGCCGCCTACCTACAACACGAATTATTTAGAGAAACTTTTGTCATACCTTGCGTTGTAGGGTGTTGGCTTCGTTTCTTCGCCCTAGTCACATACTTATGTATGCTCCTAGGGTCTTATCGACTTTGCCGCCTACCTACAACACGAATTATTTAGAGAAACTTTTGTCATACCTTGCGTTGTAGGGTGTTGGCTTCGTCTCTTCGCCCTAGTCACATACTTATGTATGCTCCTAGGGTCTTATCGACTTTGCCGCCTGCCTACAACACGAATTATTTAGAGAAACTTTCGTCATACCTTGCGTTGTAGGGTGTTGGCTTCGTTTCTTCGCCCTAGTCACATACTTATGTATGCTCCTAGGGTCTTATCGACTTTGCCGCCTGCCTACAACACGAATTATTTAGAGAAACTTTCGTCATACTTCGCGTTGTAGGGGTGTTGGCTTCGTCTCTTCGCCCTAGTCACATACTTATGTATGCTCCTAGGGTCTTATCGACTTTGCCGCTTACCTACAACACGAATTATTTAGAGAAACTTTCGTCATACTTTGCGTTGTAGAGTATAAAAATAAGGGCTGCAATAATTTGCAGCCCTTATTTTTAGAATTTTTAACGGATTATGCGTCGATATTGTCATCTTCGATAAAACCGTCGTTCTCAGACGAGGTTAATGGCTCTTCAGAAAGAATAATGCCGGTATTATCCGCATACAGATAGTCACCAGAGAAGAAGGTGACGCCACCAAAATTGACGCGGACATCACTTTTACCAATGCCCTCATCAGGGCAACCTGCTGGCATAGCGGCAATAGCTTGGATGCCAAGGTCAAGTTCCATTAGTGCATCGACTTGGCGAACCGCGCCATAAATCACGATGCCTTCCCAATGGTTGTCAACAGCAAGCCTTGCTACATTGGCGTCAATAAGCGCTTTACGGACAGAGCCACCGCCATCAACTAGCAGAATACGGCCGGTACCGTCTTCTTCCAGCAAATCATACAGTAGGCCGTTATCTTCAAAGCACTTAACTGTAATGATTTGACCGCCAAATGAAGTACGCCCACCAAAGTTGGAGAAAAGAGGTTCTACCACATCAACGCTTTCTTGGTATATATCGCAGAGTTCGGAAGTATCATAATTCATAGGATTTAGGTCTTTTTTTGCTGCAAGAGGTAGCCAGTATATCCCTTTTGAACAGTACTTGGCAAAGTTACCCGCCTAAAAATAGGCGGGAAAAGTCAAAAAATAGGCAAATAATGATGATTACTTGCTCATCACCACGCCAATAGAGAATAACACGTTGGTGATCAGTGCCGCTTTTACCATATTTTCAAGTAAAGGGCGCATACCTTCTGGTGTGGGGTCGCTAAGAACACGGCGTAAATGATTCATCAATACTGGCACCGCAAGTAAGAATAGCCAGCCACTCCAACCTTGTAAGTAAATCAGGTTGAAAAACACTAAACATAAAATGGCAACGATAATAATAATTGCGTGGTAAATGCGTGCACCCTGCGGCCCTAAACGCACAGCTAATGTATTTTTACCTGCTTTGATATCATTTTCGATATCACGCATATTATTAATGTTTAATACGGCAACTGATAGCAACCCGCAAGCTGTGGCGGGTAACAGGGTGATGATATTGAAACTATTTGCCTGTAAGTAGTAAGTCCCAATCACGCTTAGCCAGCCAAAGAAGATGAGTACCGATATATCCCCCAGCCCTAAATAGCCATAGGGTTTTTTACCAACAGTGTAGGTAATGGCCGCAACAATGGCAATTAACCCTAGGGCTACGAAACCGATAGCATCTTCGGGTTTTTCACACGCGACAATAATTAACAGTAACCCAGAAATACAGGCCGCCGTAATATTGATTTTTAACGCTTTTTTCATGTCAGCTTGCGTGATAACGCCTTTTTGCATACCACGTAGTGGGCCAATACGCTCTTCGGTATCGGAACCTTTTACAGCATCACCATAATCATTGGCAAGGTTAGATAAAATCTGTAATAGTCCAGCGGTAATAAGGGCTAAAAGCGCCACAGGCCATTTAAAGTTGCCTGTTAAATAGGTTAGAGCGGAGCCTGTGACAATCGCAATCACCCCGAGAGGGAGGGTTTTGGGGCGTAGGCTTTCAATCCAAGCTTGTTTACGGCTTATTGTATTTGGTGAGTTCATTTAATTACTTCACAGGTTCATACTTGTCATATTTCAAATTGTAGTGATCTTGGCTGTACTTTATTGCTCTAGTCACATACTCGTATAGGTTACTTGCTATATTCCAGCTACTTTAGTCACATCGGGCTGATGTTATTTTGGTTTTCTACAATCTGAATTATTTAAAGTCGTGTTCTTAAAAATTTAACTAGCCTATCGCAATGATAAATATTGTTGAATTTCAAAGCAGTAGGATTAATATTTCATAGAAAAAAGTGCAGCGATAAAAGCTGCACTTTAGTCGATGTATATTAAGGATACATGAAAACCTGATAATTAATAAGATTATAAAATAAATCTACTCAGGTCTTCGTCAGCAACCAGTTCGTCTAAGTGTTGTTTGACGTACTCAGCATCGATTTGGATAGTTTGGCCATTACGGTCGCTTGCATCGAAAGAAATATCTTCCATTAAACGTTCAAGTACCGTGTGCAGACGACGAGCACCAATGTTTTCAGTTGACTCATTCACTTGCCATGCTGATTCTGCAATTTTACGGATACCGTCTGCTGTAAATTCAATATTGACGCCTTCAGTTGCCATTAGCGCTTTATATTGCTCAGTTAAGGAGGCATTTGGTTCTGTCAAAATGCGGACAAAATCTTCAGTGGTCAGTGCTTGCAGTTCAACGCGAATAGGTAGACGACCTTGCAATTCAGGGATTAGATCTGATGGGCTAGATACTTGGAATGCACCTGATGCAATAAAGAGAATGTGGTCGGTTTTTACCATACCGTGCTTAGTCGAAATGGTACAGCCTTCGATTAATGGTAATAAGTCACGCTGAACCCCTTCACGGGATACGTCTGGACCTGAGCTTTGACCGCCACGTTTACAGATTTTGTCGAATTCATCGATAAACACGATACCGTTTTGCTCTACGGCTTCAATAGCTTGTTCTTTTAGCTCTTCTGGGTTAACTAATTTAGCGGCTTCTTCTTCCACTAATAGTTTAAACGCCTCTTTGATTTTCATCTTACGAGGCTTTTGTTTTTGACCCGCTAAATTTTGGAACATGGATTGTAACTGGTTAGTCATTTCTTCCATGCCCGGAGGCGCCATGATCTCAACCCCCATTGGGGTGGCCGCAACTTCAATCTCAATTTCTTTATCGTCTAACTGGCCTTCACGTAATTTTTTACGGAATGTTTGACGCGCAGGTGATTGTTCATCAGTGGGTTCAGATTGACCCCAATTGTTTTTTGCCGGTGGGATCAACACATCTAAAATACGCTCTTCGGCCATTTCTTCTGCACGATAGCGGTTTTTTTCGATAGATTGTAAACGCACCATTTTGACGGCAGAATCAGTCAAATCACGAATAATAGAGTCAACTTCTTTACCCACATAACCGACTTCTGTAAATTTTGTCGCTTCAACTTTGATAAACGGTGCATTCGCTAATTTTGCTAAGCGGCGAGCAATTTCAGTTTTACCTACCCCTGTTGGGCCAATCATCAGAATATTTTTTGGGGTAACTTCATGGCGTAACACTTCATTTAACTGCATACGGCGCCAGCGGTTACGCAGAGCAATTGCTACAGAGCGTTTGGCTTTGTTTTGGCCAATAATATGATTGTCGAGTTCGCTGACAATTTCGCGTGGAGTCATTTCGGACATGCTAGCAATCCTTATGATTTTGAAGAAATTTCTTCAAAGTTGACATTGTGGTTGGTGTAAATACAGATGTCGCCAGCAATGGCGAGTGCTTTTTCGGCAATTTCTTTTGCGCTCAAGTCTGTATTTTCTAACAGTGCACGTGCTGCTGATTGCGCGTATGGACCACCGGAACCTATGGCAATTAAGTCATTTTCAGGTTGTACCACGTCACCATTACCCGTAATGATAAGCGAGGTGTGTTCATCTGCGACAGCGAGCAACGCTTCTAGCTTGCGTAGCATACGGTCTGTACGCCAATCTTTTGCAAGCTCAACGGCCGCTTTAGTTAAATGGCCTTGGTGCAGTTCGAGTTTACGCTCAAACAGTTCAAAAAGTGTGAATGCATCTGCGGTGCCACCGGCAAATCCGGCAATGACTTTGTCATTGTATAAGCGGCGAACTTTGCGGACATTGCCTTTCATGACGGTATTACCCATCGTCGCCTGTCCATCACCACCAATTACGACCTGGCCATTACGGCGAACACTTACGATTGTTGTCATGAGTTAGCCCCTGGTTTTATTACAAAAAGAATGCAGCTGGTTTTAATTTCCAAAAGATAAAATTCAAGTGGTAGCTGTTTAATTAGCTAGCACTTGAATTGTGTTGAAGATAAAAACAACCGCTCATGAGTACATTAAAACAGTACATGGGGTGGGAGGTTAGGATTTTCAACCCCCTGAAGCACGAAGAATGCAACCTGATACACCGACACCTGCTGCTCGGTCACGCATTTTCTCTGCGGTTGACTTGGAATAAGGGCCTAATACGATACGGTGCCAGCCACCGCCACTAGAGATACGGCTTTCAATACCTGAAAAGGCGAGTGTTGCTTGTACCGACTCTGCTTGTTCTGCTGTACGGAATGACCCGCATTGAACTAACATATTTTGCAGATTATTCGCTGGTTTTTTATCCGGTACATTTTGTGACGATGAGGGCGGTGCCGCTGGTCGAGATTCTACTTTCGGTTCGTTATTCACAACAGGCTTACGTTGAACTGGCTCTATAGGTTGAGCCGGTTCATTGATAATGACCTGAGACCGCGGCACTGGTTTACCGTTAGCAGGGATTTCTTGTAAGTTAGTTACCGGTTGGCGCCGGTCAGAATCGATTTGCTCTAATAATTGACGTTGTTCAGGTGTTAAATCTGATGGACGCAGAATATTAGTACCGGTATTAGGCTGCTGAGAGCTTGGTATATCAACACCGCGGCGCTCGAGTTCTTTAATATAGCGCCAGCGCTCTTCAGGTTTGGGCGGAAGTGTGCTGCCCGTAGGTGCAGTTGGTACGACAGATTGTGGTGGTAGGGTATCCTTTTTATTTTGGGTGATATAAAACAGGCCACCAACGAATAGCACGACAATCACCACAGCAACGACCAAAGTAGTCATTGGCAGTCCCTGTGCTTTTTTCGATTTACCTTTGCCTTTTTTACGAGCGGATGAGCGCCCTCGAGCTACATAATCTTTTTGTGCCACGCTATTAATTCACTAATTATTAATTGTTGTCGTCATTTGGCTTAACATGTTACTTAACCTGAGTGGCTTTGACTAGGGGCTGTTCATCTTTGCTGATGATTTTTACAGCGCGTTTTGGTGTTAAAACCAGCTACATGGTTAGGTTTAGTACAACCATGCTCGGTAAGCTACATAATTCAGAAAAATAGACCTTCGGGTTCGATTAAATGTAATTTTTCCCTGTGTTAAGCACTTCTTGCCTAGGTGACTAGACGGTAAATCGCTCGCCTTGAGCAAAATACATTTAATACGAATAAAAATGTACCATTAAAGTTCAATAACCCCTAGCTTTTAGGCGCTTTTGTACTCTCTCTAATGATTAAATCAGAATCTAGGAGACGAGACCCTGGGGTGACATTGTTACCGTGGATCTGTTCTAGTAACAGTTGCATAGCATGATGGCCGATTTCAGTACGCGGTTGGTCGATAGTCGTTAATGCGGGTAAAGTGTATTTTGCTTGTTCTAAGTTATCGAAACCAACGAAAGAAAGGTCATCTGGGAGTTGTAACCCCATTTTCTTCGCTTGCCACATAGCCCCTATGGCCATGATATCACTGTGACAAAAAACGGCAGTTGGGGGTTCAGGAAGTGAAAGTAACGTTTTCATGGCTTCTGCGCCACCTTCGTGCGTAAAATCGCCGCGAATAATATAGTTTTCGCGTAACTTTTCGCCAGTACGCAACATCGCCTTTTTATAACCTTCTAACCGATACTCACTCAACGGCATATGAGAGGGACCTGCGATACAAGCAATCAGCCGGTGGCCTTGCTTTTGTAGGTAATGGGTCGCGTTAAATGCTGCCGTAAGGTTATCAATATGAACGGTAGGGAGCTTTAATTCAGGGGCAAACTCATTCGCCATAACAATTGGCGGTAGGTTTTTTTGTTCTTCAGTGGAGACATCAAAGGGGATATTAGAGCCGAGTAATACCATACCATCGATTTGTTTGGTAATAATCAGGTTAATAAAGGCATTTTCTTGTTTTTGTTGATGTTTGCAATCACCAATTAGCACAAAATAGCCTTCTTGTGCTGCAATTTCTTCGATACCACAAACCACGTCGCTAAAGAAAGGGTCACGGATATTCGGAACGAGTACAAGAATAGTTTTTGATTCATTGCGCTTATAACTTCTAGCAAGGTTGTGGGGGTAATAGCCAACATCCATCACGGCTTGCTCGACCTTTTGCCTTGTCTGCAAAGAAACCTTTTCTGGGTTCATCAAGGTTCTAGAGACTGTCGCTGTCGAAACGCCCGCAGCACTGGCAACGTCTTTCATTGTTGCCGTATTATTGTGTTTTTTACTTTCCACAACGCCTTCCTTAGATTGATTTAATCGTTTGCTTTTTTTGAATGGCGAAAGCACGTCATTATTTATGATTAGAAGTTATTCTAATTGGTTTCACAATAATATCTGTTACCTAGTTTGCATAAAAAGTGTGACTTACGTCATTTTTTAGAGCTGCTTCGCAAATTTAAAAAAAATTTGAGAGGAAATTCCTAAAAATCGGCTGTTGAAACACAGAGATATCTAGAGATACTTTGTTCATGAGTATTCAAATTATTAATTTAAGGAATGAGGTTAGCAATCAGTCGGGTCGACGTCCACATTCCATTTTACTTTACGGCTTTCTGGCTGCTGAAGGATTTCAGGCAGTAGTTTTGCCATAAATTGCTGCAAATATAACCGTGAAGGGTGTTGGAGCAATAATTGCCAGCGGAATCGTCCACCTCGTTTGGCTTGAATCGACGGCGATGGCCCTAAAATCCACAGTTTAGCGTCACTTTGCGGGTGCTCTGCGATATATTGCCGTACATTTTGCAAAAAAAGGCGTGAATCTTGGTTATTGTGGTCTTCGGAGCGGATCAAAATATGGTTAGTGTAAGGTGGTAACATGGCGATACGGCGCTCTTCCATTGCCTCTTTTGTGAAAGCGTCATAGCCGTTTTCAAGTAAATTGAGTAGCAGAGGGTGCTCTGGGTGGTGAGTCTGTAAAAAAACGTCCCCTTGCTTACCAGCTCGACCCGCACGGCCTGAAACTTGTACATATAATTGGGCAAAACGCTCAGCCGCACGAAAGTCACTCGAAAATAGTGCGCCGTCAACGTCTAATAGCGCGACTAAGGTAACATCTGGAAAATGGTGGCCCTTAGCTAACATTTGCGTGCCGATAAGGACCCTTGCCCCACCTTCGTGAACTTGGTTTAAATGTTGCTCAAGTTCGCCTTTACGACTAGTAGTATCACGGTCAATACGGGTCACTGGCGTGTCAGGGAAAAGCTCCGATATCCCCTCTTCAAGTTGCTCTGTTCCCATACCTACGGGCACCAAGTGGGTTGACCCACATTGTGGGCATTGGCGAGGGATCGGGCGTTGGCTGTCGCAGTGATGACAACGTAATTGGTGAAAATTCTGATGTAAGGTGTAGTAATGGTCACAGCGTTGGCACTCGGCAATCCAGCCACATTCATGGCAAATCAGTGCCGGGGAATAGCCCCGACGATTTAAAAATAAAATCACCTGATTATTTTTCGCTAAATGTTCTTTAATATGTTGGATTAGTAAGTGTGATAGGCCATATTTTAAGGGTTGGCCTTTTAAGTCAATTAGATGTTGTATTGCAGGGTGAGCATTCCCAGCCCGAATAGTGAGGTTTAATTGACGATACTTATTTTGTTGAACATTAAAAAGGGTTTCCAGTGACGGTGTTGCGGTCCCCATCACAATCGGAATATTATTTTTTTTGGCGCGAAAGACCGCGAGGTCTCGAGCATGGTAACGCCAGCCATCCTGTTGCTTATAAGAGCTATCATGCTCTTCATCGATAATGATGATGCCTAAGTGGGCAAATGGGGTAAATAGGGCAGAACGAGTGCCAATAATAATTGCATTTTGCCCTTGTTTAGCTCGTAGCCAAACGGCTAAACGTTCACTGTCATTTAACCCCGAATGTAGAACATCTACAGGGGCATTGAAACGCTCACGAAAACGGCTAATGGTTTGTGGGGTTAAGCCAATTTCGGGAACGAGAACTAAAGCCTGTTTACCTTGGGAAAGCACATTTTCTAATACGCTTAAATAGACCTCTGTTTTACCGGAACCTGTGATCCCAGCAAGCAGCCATGGTGAGAACTCGTCATCTTGTGCACGGATCGCTCCGACCGCGGTGGCCTGTTCGCTGTTAAGGCGTAGCCTTTCGCCACATATTGTAAAGTTAGGTTGCCATTTTTCCGCAGTAGGCTGAACAGGGTGTAGTTCTATATAGCTTTTCTTTTTTAAGGCTTGTAAGGCACTTTCGCTGATTTCAAGTTCATTGACCTGATGGCGATACACAGACCGGCGACGTAAAAGGGCGAGTGCTTGCTGCTGCTTAGGTGAACGTTTTAGCTCATTAAGGTCAACCGCAAGGCCTAACTCAGTAACTTGCCATTGCCAAATAGGGGTGAATTCTGCGGCTTTACCTTGGCGCAGTAATGTCGGTAGAGCGTGGAAAAGAACCTCACCAATTGGGTAATGGTAATATTGGGCAGACCATAATAATAATTGCCAAACATCGTCAGGAAATAGAGTTTGCTGGTCAAGAACCAGTTCGATAGCTTTGAGCTTGTCTTCAGCAAATTCACTTTTATCGCTATGTTTAACCACAACCCCCAGTGCTTGGCGATTGCCAAACGGCACCATGACACGGCTCCCAATGACGGGAAGCGCCATGTTATCAGGGAGGCGATAATCAAATGTGCGATTTAAAGGAACAGGTAATGCCACCTGAACGACGATCATAGCTGGATTTCCGTCTGTTTTTTATGCGATGATAATAATAAGAGCGGACTAGAGTAACACAAAATTTACTCGGTTTTCATTGCGTGATAAACAGAATTTCTGTATGATCCGCCGCCTTTGGTAGTTATTTTTGCCAATAATATTAAATTCAATCAACACGACGTGTGGTGTCCGGCGTTAGGGCTGGAATGGCGACACGGCCTTAATAGAGGTTCTCCCATGAAAAAAGGTATTCATCCTAAATACGAAGAAGTTACTGCAACTTGTTCTTGCGGTAATGTTATGAAAATTAATTCAACTGCTGGTCACTCGCTGAACCTGGACGTTTGTGGTAATTGCCACCCGTTCTATACTGGTAAACAGCGTGATGTTGCGACTGGTGGTCGTGTTGATCGCTTTAACCAACGTTTCAGCATCCCAGGTTCTAAAAAATAATCGAACTTGTGGAATGCAAAAAAAAGGGAAAATATATTTTCCCTTTTTTTATGGGTAGAATAAACCGTTAGAAGCGGTAAACCACACCAAGCATAATGTCATTGCTTCTGACTTTCACTTTTGATTTATCTTTGGCACCGTCAGTGTAAGAGCTCACCTCAGATTTACCTGCATCTAAGAAGCGGTAGCTTAAATCTAATGATAGATTGTCATTGATTGCATACTGTGAACCCAATCCTAAACTCCAAGCAAAATTACTATTAGTTTTTGATTTAGACGATGAACTATATTCGCTACCACCGGAATTCGTTTCAGAGTAGGAATACTGTGCTTTATGCTTAATGCTCGCTAACCCTAAGCCCACAGATACATAAGGTGTGAAATTAGTTTCATTTTTGAAGTCATAGTAGGCATTGACCATGAAAGTATTTAGCGTGATATCATTTTTTGCATCATCACTATCTGAATAGAAAGAACCATTGCCATTGTCCCAAGAGCTACTCGCTAGATTATATTTGGAAGATGCTTTCCCTCTAAGGGTTATATCGAGCTCAGTACGAAGAGGTAAAGAGGTCATATCATATAAGTCATAACCAACAGCAAGGCCGCCACCGAACACGCCTTTGGTTTTGCTTCCACCACTGGCACGATCATACTCACCAAGGTCATCAATACTTTCCCACTTTTGGTCGGAAAGTTTTAAGATTGATGTTCCCATTTTACCAGAAACATAAAAACCACTATTCGATGCCATCGCTACGCTAGAAACGACGCTTAAAAGAGATACTGCAATTATCTTTTTCATTAAAAATACCGTTTAGTTAGTTTATTGGAAATAAGGTTTTATTATAAGTCAAATTAAGCGTTTGATTTAAGATAAGTCAAAATTGGGTGAAAAACGATATGATTATCGTTATTCTTTGTTAATAGTTGATAATTAACGGTTTCATGGTGGGGGTTATGGTGGTTATTAGTATTTTATTTTGTTTAAACGCGGCCAATATTTAAGAACGCACTCTTTATGGGGTGCGTTTTAAGCGTATTTAGCGTTTTTTACACGGGGCTGGAGCATATTGTGTCTCTGCGGGGAAAGGGTTTGCTTCGCAGTCGGCTAATTCTTCCCGAACTTCAAAAATCGCAAAACCAATTACGCCAATATTCCGTTCGTCACCTTGAACATTTTGATTTACATAAGAATCTTCTGGTGCTGAGAAGCGAAAAGCGGCGACTTGGTCCTGATTCTTGCGAAAGCCCTCAATGGTGACCTCATGTTTGGGACGGATCAAATATCCATTATTTTGGTATGAACCTGCACGGCCATTTAGTACGTCAATACCATCAACGGTTGTGACCACTTCGTAGGTTCTATTTCTATCGGTATTGGCGATAGTCAATTGATAACGCTGTCCCTCTTGGGCGGGCAAAATATATTGTCCTTGGTTATTACGGTAAATTGGCATTTTACGGTCATTTCCATCAGTGATTTTGATCTCTATGGGGGACAACGGAATATAATTGATGGTTTGAACATGGCTTGGGACACGTTCACCACGGTAAAAGATAATGGCGGTGTCAAAAGGTGTGTTGGTTAAACGTGAGGCTTTGACCGTTTGTACAGCAGAATTAACATCTTCCCCCCATTTTGTCCCTAATTTTTTCGCTGATAAATCGCTATTAGCAGTTTCTTTATATTCTTTGGTATAACTAGTTGAGTGGTTTGTGCATCCTGCGGTGATGAGTAGTGCTCCACCGAGTAAGCCGATTAAGACCTGATTATATTTATTCATTACACTATCCTTAATAATTCTAATTATTGGGTGTGGTTATAGATTGGTGTGATGAAGTGTAGAGAAGTTGGGGAAATAAGCCTGCGGGCAATTCTGAAAGTGAACTAATTCAGAGAAATCTTGGTGTTAGGTGTGAGACCAAAGAAAAATTTTAGCGTGGCTTGGGATGAGCGATTAAGTGTAATCACCTTTAGATAAGATAAGAAGAGCGCTACGCCACTGGCAGGGAATACCTGTTTGCGACGTAGTGAAAAACGTATTGCATTACTGAGGCAAAAATTGAGTTAGTACTCCCACGTTTCTGGGTCGATACCTAATTCACGCATGATTTCTTTTGCCGCTTCAGGGATTTCGTCATTACGTTCTTTGCGTAAATCTTCGTCATTCGGCAGCGGTTGCCCCGTGAATGCGTGCAAAAATGCTTCGCACAGTAATTCACTATTTGTAGCGTGACGTAAGTTATTAATCTGGCGGCGTGTACGCTCATCAGTTAAAATTTTTAGTACCTTCAACGGGATAGATACTGTAATTTTTTTTACTTGCTCACTCTTTTTGCCATGTTCAGCATACGGACTGACATATTCACCATTCCATTCAGCCATGAGTTACCTTGGATATTTTCAGTAATAATTAAAAATAATATGCATATTCTTTTTAAGAGAAACTTATTCTAAGCTTCAAATAGGGCGTGTCTGCATATAAGTAAGAAGAAACTTGTCCTAGTTTACCACAATTTTTCCTGTGAAATTAACCAGCTAAGTCTATTTGTGCTATTGATTATCAATGAGCGCATAATCATTAAGGCTGATTATTCCATTACTTGATATAAACGTAAAGAGGTTTAGACGTCTAGATATGTTGACGTCTAAACATCTCATGGGTATGATTTGAGCAATCACAAATCAGGAGAAGCGTTTATGGCCTACAAACCGTCAACTATCGCAATTCATAATGGATTAAATGAAGATCAACAATTTGGTTGCGTTGTGCCTCCCATTTATTTGTCCAGTACCTATAATTTTACTGACTTTAATCAGCCGCGAGTTCATGATTATTCACGTCGAGGAAACCCAGGGCGGGATATAGTACAAAAAACATTAGCACAGCTCGAAGGGGGAAGTGGGGCTGTAATGACGAATAGCGGTATGTCTGCGCTTCATCTGTTATGTACGGTATTTTTACAACCGGGTGATTTACTTGTAGCTCCCCACGATTGTTATGGGGGAAGTTACCGGTTATTTAATAGCCAAAGCCAGCGTGGGGCTTATCAAGTACAGTTTGTCGACCAAAGTGACGAAAGTGCATTGCAAAAGGCATTAGATAAAAAGCCTAAATTGGTGTTAATCGAAACACCGAGCAACCCACTATTAAGAATTTTTGATATACAGCATATTGCTCATTTGGCTCATGAAGCAGGGGCATTAGTCGTTGTTGACAATACATTTCTAAGCCCGATTTTACAGCAACCGCTTTCATTAGGGGCGGATTTCGTTGTCCACTCATGCACTAAATATCTTAATGGCCACTCAGATATTGTGGCTGGAGTTGTTATTGCCAAAGATGAAAAATGGGCAATAGAATTAGCGTGGTGGGCAAATAATATTGGTGTTACTGGAGGGGCTTTTGATAGCTATTTACTATTGCGAGGGATTCGAACCTTATCGCCACGTATCTTACAACAGCAGAGGAATACACAAGAAATCGTAAAGTATCTTAAATCACAGACTTTAGTGAAAAAATTGTATTATCCTGAATTGGAAGATCATCCAGGGCATCAAATTGCACTTAAGCAGCAAAAAGGTTTTGGGGCAATGTTAAGTTTTGAATTTGCTGGTGATGAATTACAACTACGTCGTTTTCTGAGCGCCTTGTCTTTATTTACATTGGCAGAATCATTAGGTGGTGTAGAAACCCTGATTTCTCATACGGCAACAATGACCCACGCGGGGATGTCCGCTGAAGCTCGAGCACAAGCCGGTATTACGGATAGCTTGCTGAGAATTTCGGTCGGGATTGAAGACCCTCAGGATTTAATTACAGATTTAGAGCAAGCATTTCAGGTTGCGGCACAACGTTAGCGGAGTTTTTTGATGAGTGTACTAACAGCGGTTGAGGTGGCACCTTGCCACCGCCAGTTACATAAGTTTGGAGGTAGTAGTTTAGCGGACGCGAAGTGTTATCAACGAGTCGCGGCTATTATGGCTAACTATAGCCAACCCGGTGATTTAATGGTGGTTTCCGCTGCGGGTAGTACAACCAATCAACTAATCAATTGGTTGAAATTAAGTCAGATTGACCGTATTTCGGCTCATCAAGCTCAGCAAATATTACGCCGCTATCAACTGGATTTAATTGAATCTCTTTTGCCAGAACCAAAAGCAAAAGAATTAAGCCAATTATTCATTCAGGATTTAGAACGACTCAGTGTTTTACTGGATAAGCCGAATAGTGATGTCACTTACGCAGAAGTCGTCGGTCATGGTGAAATTTGGTCTGCGCGCCTTATGTCTGAAGTGTTATCTCAAGCTGATATGGCAAGTTCTTGGTTAGACGCGCGTTTATTTTTACGTGCTGAACGCGCTGCACAGCCTCAGGTAGATGAAATACAATCACGGTATTTATTACAACAACAATTAACTCAATTACCTAATCGACGTATTGTTGTTACTGGCTTTATCTCCCGTAACCAGCAAGGCGAAACCGTATTACTCGGGCGCAATGGTAGCGACTATTCAGCCACACAGGTTGGTGCGCTCGCCGATGTTGATAAAGTCACCATTTGGAGTGATGTTGCAGGGGTGTACAGTGCAGACCCTCGTAAGGTTAAAGATGCGTGTTTATTGCCTTTATTACGTCTTGATGAAGCTAGCGAATTGGCGCGTTTAGCGGCGCCAGTTTTACATACTCGTACCTTGCAGCCCGTTTCTGTCAGTAACATTGATTTGCAATTAAGGTGTAGTTACCAACCAGAGCAAGGCTCAACCAAGATAGAGCGTGTATTAGCATCAGGAGCTGGGGCTAAAATTGTCACAAGTCACGATGATGTTTGCTTAATTGAACTACGTATTGCTGCAGGGCGGGATTTCAAACAAATCTGTAAGGATGTGGACTTACTATTAAAACGGGTCCAATTACGTCCATTAGCTCTTGGTATTCACCATGACCGTGCATTGCTTCAATTATGCTATACCTCAGAACTTGTTGAAAGTGCGTTGAATGTCTTAGAGGAAGCCGGGTTACCGGGGTCATTATCACTGCGTGAAGGTTTTTCTTTGGTTGCTTTAGTGGGGGCGGGTGTTGGCAAAAAACCTCTGCATAGCCACCGTTTTTATGAGGAGTTGAAGGGGCAGCCTGTTGAATTTATTTGGCATTCTGAAGATGCGATTAGCTTGGTTGCCGTATTGCGTACAAACCAAACTGAACATTTAATCCAAGGTATGCACCAAAGCTTGTTCCGTGCGGAAAAACGTATAGGGTTAGTACTCTTTGGTAAAGGGAATATTGGCGCGCGTTGGTTGGAACTTTTTGCAGCGGAGCAACCTAATATTTCTGCTCGTAGTGACTTTGACTTCGTGTTGGCTGGTGTGGTGGATAGCCGCCGTAGTTTATTAAATTATCAGGGGATCGACCCTAGTCGCGCTTTGGCATTTTTTGATGACGAGGCGGTGGAACATGAAGATGACAACTTGTTTTTATGGATGCGTTCTCACCCTTATGATGATTTAGTTGTCTTAGATGTTACCGCCAGTGAAACTTTGGCTGATAGTTATGTTGATTTTGCCAGCTATGGTTTTCATGTTATTAGTGCTAACAAAATTGCAGGGGCCGCACAAACAGCTCAGTATCGCCAAATTCGAGATGCATTTTCAAAAACAGGTCGTCACTGGCTTTATAATGCGACGGTTGGAGCTGGGTTGCCGATTAACTATACGGTGCGAGATTTAAAAGAAAGTGGTGATGCCATCCTGACGATTAGCGGTATTTTTTCAGGGACATTATCATGGCTATTTTTGCAATTCGATGGCTCGGTTCCGTTCAGTGAGTTAGTTGAGCAAGCGTGGCAACAAGGTTTAACAGAACCTGATCCACGTATTGACCTTTCTGGGCAAGATGTGATGCGCAAGTTAATTATTTTAGCCCGTGAAGCTGGTTACGATATAGAACCTAATGACGTACGTGTTGAGTCATTAGTCCCTAAACAAGCTCAAACCGGCTCATTAGATGAGTTTTTTGAAAATAGTGCTGTGATCAATGAACAGATGCAACAGCGCTTAGAAGCGGCACAGGAAATGGGGTTAGTACTTCGTTATGTTGCGCGGTTTGATGCAGTAAAAGGTAAAGCTAAAGTGGGTGTGGAGGCAGTACAACCGAATCACCCATTGGCTTCATTATTACCGGGTGACAATGTATTTGCGATAGAAAGTCGCTGGTATCGAGATAACCCATTAGTAATAAGAGGTCCTGGGGCAGGGCGAGATGTGACTGCTGGGGCTATTCAATCTGATTTAAACCGCCTTTCTCAATTGTTGTAATCATTGTTTAAGTGTATTGGTGCTTTAAATGTAAATTTGGCACCAATACATCATGAAAATTTTTAATCTACAGCCTTCTTTTCTGTCTTTTTATTCTGATGATTTAATTCTTAAGCATTATTCATGTCTTAAAAGTGCTGAATCGACGATATATTGCGCTGAAACAATACTTAAATAAGAAAAATTAATAAAAATGAATCTGTAATTAAATTTCAGAAAAATCCCCCAAAGTCATTTTTTTCTGATATGAATATACATTGAAGGGTAAATTTAGCGGTCTGCATCACAAAATGATAATTCTAACGCAGCCGACTGAAATTTTGTTACAGGAAACAGGTAGCAGTCTGTTAACCGTGAGTCATGCGGGATGCATTCTGCCAGAAGCACAAGGTCAGGAGTCTCATGAATCAGCAATATTCCGCAATGCGCAGTAATGTCAGTATGCTAGGTAAGTTACTCGGCGATACCATCAAGGAAGCTTTAGGCGAAGACATACTCGATAAAGTAGAGTCCATTCGTAAGCTTTCTAAATCTTCCCGTGCAGGTAATGAAGTTCAGCGCCAAAAACTGCTGATGACATTACAAAACCTCTCTAATGATGAGTTGCTACCCGTCGCAAGGGCATTTAACCAATTCTTAAACCTAACAAACGTCGCTGAGCAATACCACAGTATTTCACCTCATGGTGAAGCGGCAAGTAACCCCGTCGCATTGAAAAATCTGTTTGGCCGCTTAAAAGAAAAAAGCTTTACTGATACAGACATTCAAAAAGCAGTTGAACAGCTTTCTATCGAATTAGTTTTAACCGCTCACCCCACTGAGATCGCACGTCGGACGTTGATCCACAAACTGGTTGAAGTAAACACCTGTTTATCTCAGCTTGATCATGATGATATTGCGGACTATGAGCGCAATAATATTATGCGGCGCCTACGCCAATTAGTCGCTCAATCATGGCATACCGATGAAATTCGTAAAATTCGTCCAACGCCAATTGATGAAGCGAAGTGGGGTTTCGCAGTGGTCGAAAATTCACTGTGGGAAGGGGTTCCTGCATTTTTACGTGAATTTAACGAACAACTCGAAGACTCGATTGGCGCTGTTTTACCTGTCGAAGCCAATCCAATCCGTTTCACGTCATGGATGGGCGGTGACCGTGACGGTAACCCAAATGTGACGGCGGATGTTACTCGTCAAGTTTTACTGCTAAGTCGCTGGAAAGCAGCAGATTTATTCCTAAAAGACATTCAGGTTTTAGTTTCTGAACTGTCCATGACGGAGGCAACCCCAGAGTTACGTGCATTAGCTGGAGGCGATGATGTGGATGAACCGTATCGCCAAATTGCTAAAAATTTGCGTAGCCAATTATTCTCAACATTAGAATATTTAGAGCGCCGTGTAAAAGGTGAGCAAGCCTTGCCTCCCGCCGATTTATTGACAGATAATGCCCAGTTATGGGACCCGTTATATGCCTGTTATCAATCGTTAATTGCCTGCAATATGAAAATTATTGCCAATGGGCAACTGCTGGATACCTTACGTCGTATTCGTAGTTTTGGCTTACAGTTGGTACGTATTGATGTCCGCCAAGAAAGTACTCGCCATACAGAGGCTATTGCAGAACTCACACAATATTTAGGGCTGGGGGATTACTCACAGTGGTCGGAAGAGGAAAAACAGCAATTTTTACTGTCCGAGCTGCAATCACGCCGCCCATTAATTCCACAAGATTGGCAGCCTAGCCCAGAAACACAAGAGGTATTTGAAACCTGCCGTGTTATTGCGAATGCGAAGAATGATTCGATTGCGGCTTATGTAATTTCAATGGCTAAAGTACCTTCAGATGTCTTAGCGGTTAAATTATTGCTTAATGAAACTGGCGCTTCAGTTCGTTTACCGGTCGCACCATTATTTGAGACCTTAGAAGACTTAAATAATGCTGAAAGCGTAATGCAAAAACTGCTCAGTATTGAATGGTACCGCGAGCTGATCGATGACCGCCAAATGGTGATGATTGGGTATTCAGATTCAGCTAAAGATGCAGGGGTAATGGCAGCATCGTGGGCACAATACAGGGCACAAGATGCGTTAATTAAACTGTGTGAAAAAGAAGGTGTGACACTGACCCTGTTCCACGGACGTGGTGGCACTATCGGTCGTGGGGGGGCTCCGGCTCATTCTGCATTGCTGTCTCAGCCTCCGGGGAGTTTAAAAGGTGGCTTGCGTGTTACAGAACAAGGGGAAATGATCCGCTTTAAATTCGGGTTACCACAAGTCACTATCAGTAGTTTAGCAATGTATACAAGCGCAATCTTAGAAGCTAATCTCTTACCGCCACCAGAACCGAAAAACGAGTGGAAATCGGTGATGGATTCATTATCGGATGTTTCTTGTGCAATGTACCGTGACTATGTACGTGAACAGCCTGATTTTGTTCCGTACTTTCGTGCTGCTACGCCTGAATTAGAACTAGGCAAGTTGCCACTAGGGTCAAGGCCAGCGAAACGTCGACCTACTGGTGGTGTTGAAACATTACGTGCTATTCCTTGGATTTTTGCATGGACACAAAACCGCTTGATGCTTCCTGCTTGGTTGGGTGCGGGCGCAGCACTGAAACATGTCATTGAACAAGAAGGCAAACAAAACATTCTTGATGAAATGTGGCAGCAATGGCCATTCTTTAATACACGTATAGCCATGTTAGAGATGGTTTATGCGAAAGCAGACCTATGGCTGGCGGAGTACTATGATCATCGTTTAGTGGAAGAACGTTTATGGCCGTTGGGGCAAAAACTACGTGATCAGCTGTCGGAGGATATAAAAAGTGTGTTGGCGGTTTCGAAAGATGAGGCGCTAATGGCCGACTTACCTTGGATTGCCGAGTCTATCGCACTGCGTAATGTCTACACAGACCCATTGAACGTGTTACAGGCTGAACTGTTACACCGTTCTCGTCAGCAAGAACACCCAGACCCTCGAGTGGAACAAGCTCTGATGGTTACGATTGCCGGTGTTGCTGCGGGAATGCGTAATACAGGTTAGTAAAATAAGACGTCACTGAAACCTGCCAGTATAAGTATGCTGGCAGGTTTGATAAAAAAATTAAAACGTGCCTCTCTAATAAGCAGTTAGCTATTTTAACCCTAATATCAAGTCTATTTTTTTATTTTTAACAGTTAATAATTGTTAGCTTCTACCATTTTTACGTATTCATAATCCGCTCATTCTAAATTAATTTAGATGAGAAATTTATTCCTTAAAAATGGAGTGTTGAAATGGAAAATATAAGAGACATGAAGCTTTCGGATTTTGAATATAACTATTCAAACGTAATTAATAATAAATATGATGGAATATACGCGGGTTTTAATAACTCATACGAAACTGCATTGGATTATTTTAAACGGATGAGAGACGCCTTATCATTAGGTTATAATTATATTTTTTCAGAGACAGATAAGGTTGCATTATCTATTTCAGATAATACTCATGCTATTGAACTTGAAACGCGCTCTACTTTAGAAGGGTTAATTACATATACAAATGAATTATATTCTACCAATCATCAGGTTTATGGTGACTCAAATATTACGGTGCTAATGAAGCAAGTCACTGATGAAATTGAGTTAATGGAATCTAGAGCAGCTTATTTTCAAGCCAAGCTCGACGCGATGAATCAAGAGAAAAATAGCTTTTTAATACAGAGCAACTCACTTGATTATAGTGGTTGCGAATTTCATCTCGTGATTGATGATATGGTAGTTTGTCTAGAAAAAGAAATAAGTAAGTTACTCGAGTCAGTGGCGTTACATAAGGCGTTTGCTCATCATCTTGATGATGTAAATAAATGTATGTTGGAGTTTGTGTCAGTCAGTGAATTATGGATGAACGATTATGCGCAATATACTATTTATACTCAGGATAATGCGGATGTATCTAAGTTAGCGGAATTAATTAGAGAGCAAAAAGTATATCTCAGCTATTTCGCGAGTTAAAGGATAAGTAAAGGGAAGCTAAGTTGCTTCCCTTTAAATAAGACCGATATTACTGTGGTGAAATAAATCACAGGTTATTTATTTTATGATTTATCATTCTCTTTGGGGGGCTTATCATCATGAATTAAATGATAGGTAGAACGCGCTCTAGGGTGAATAAAGAAGTGGTTAACTGGTGCATTATGCGTTTTGATATGTACCATCGCCACATTGGTTTTCTTACCTTGCTTGCTATGGAATGCATAAATTACAAATGGCAGTAAGAAGATAATTATAAAGCTGACGGCAAGTAGCGTGACGTAAGTATTATCACTTGCTCCGCCGGGTAATGAGCTTGGTGGGAAGAATGAAACAATAAACGCTAAGATAGAAATAATAAACCCAGCGGAGGCAACAAGTAATTTAACACCTTTGCCACCAGGGATATTAAACGCTCGTTTCTTCTCAGGTTGCTTGCAGACTAAATGCATATAACCAAGGAATAACATAAAGTAGCTACAGAGATAAATAACGACCGTCAGTGCCAATGCAATAAGGAATGACATATTCCCGCCGCCGCCAGTATTGGTGAGGACGATAATCGCGACAGTTGTAATTAATAATTGAGAGACAACCAGTGTGACTGGGACGCCATTTTTATTCACTTTGGCGAAACTTTGCGGCAAAATTCCTTTCTGTGCCGCAACGTACATTCCTCGCGAAGGCCCTACAATCCATGAGGCTATTTCCGCTAAGACACCAAGCAATAATAAAGCTGCAATAATTCGCACTGCCCATTCAAGTGAAGAATTAAAGTGTGTAACAAGTACGTTGAATGTCTGAACTACACCGGCAGACAGGTTAATTTCACTATTTGGGATAGCAACAGCAACAGATAACCCGCCAATAGAGCTTAAACAAATGGCTGCTATCATCAGTAAAAACATGGCTGCTGGGTAGTCTCTACCTGGGTTTTTCATTTCGTTAACGTGGGTTGCGGAAGCCTCAACTCCCATATAACTCAAAATAAACGCAACAAAAACGACCAATGTCCCTATTTGGGTAAAATCAGGTATAAAGGTTTTTTCACTGATTTCAATGGCTAAAGGGGCACCGCTGGATAAATAACTAATGGCTAAAAACACTAAAATGAGTGCAGGAAGTAAAATACCTAAAAAGAAACCTACTTTAGCGATGGTCGCAGTATATTTGGTCCCGCCAAATTGAGTGAAAGCTAGCACCCATAAAATGACTAATGCCCCGATAGTTTTGGTTACAGGGTCCGTATTCAATTCTGGCCAATTTAGAATATAAGATAGGGCCCCTAGCACGAAGTACAGCATTGGGATAAAGCCAATAGCAATCTGTAGGTAACCAAATGAAATTGCAGCAAATCCCCAGCGCTCACCTAGTGTATTAGAAACCCATGCGAACACACCGCCTTCTTCCCAACCTTCCACTGTCGCCATTTCTGCGGCACATAATGCGACAGGAATGAACCATAACAATCCGCCTAACAATAGGAAAAAAACTAAACTAAAACCAGATGTTGCAAACGTTGGGTATTCATATACAGCCATTACCATTGAGGCTGTAATGGCAAAAAAACCCAGTAATGTGAGCTGTTTTGCGGCTGGAGCTGTCGTTGTTGTCGCCATACGAGTTCTCCTAAAGTCTATAAACAATCAGTCTTACAGGACTGATCCCAATAGAAGCCAAAGAACATGACATTCTTTGGCTAATAAATAATAGAGCTAATGACTAGCTAATTAACTGTGGTTAAAACCGCCGCCTTCATCTTCTGTTAGCGGTTTATTGACTGGGTGTTTTTCGAAATAATCTAGCGTGCGTTTAAAATCTTCAATTAACAATGCGGCTAAGTCTAAACTTACTCCGTGACGAACTAAGATACGTTGAACAACGAGGTCTTCACGGTTTGCTGGCATTGAATATGCAGGGACTTGCCATCCACGACTACGTAGTTTATCTGCTATGTCATAGAGGGAATAATTGCTGGTGGTCTCGCCTTTTTTCAACTTCCAAGCCAGCGCTGGGATACCTTTTTGGCTATCACCATCGAAAATCATTTCAAATGGACCTAACTTTTCGATTTCGCGGGCTAGGAATTGCGCAGTTGCGTAGCAAGAATTATGAATTTTTGCATAGCCTTCACGACCGAGCCTCAGGAAGTTATAGTACTGAGCGATAATTTGACCACCTGGGCGAGAGAAGTTAAGCGCGAAGGTTGGCATATTGCCACCTAAATAGTTTACATTGAAAATTAATTCTTCAGGTAAGTCTTGCGCTTCACGCCAGACTACCCAGCCTGCGCCTAATGGAGCTAAACCAAATTTATGTCCGGAAGAGTTAATCGATTTTACGCGAGGTAAACGGAAATCCCATTCTAAATCTGGCGCACAAAATGGTGCTAGGAACCCACCGCTTGCACCATCGACATGGATAGGAATATCTAAGCCCGTTTCTTTTTGTAACTTATCTAATGCATCATGAACTGCTTTAACAGGTTCATATTGGCAAGTAAATGTCACGCCTAACGTTGGTACTACACCAATCGTATTTTCATCTACACGTTTAAGCACTTCCTCAGGGTTCATAATCAGGCGGTCGCCTTCAAGTGGGATCTCCCTGAGTTCAACATCAAAGTAGCGGGCAAATTTATGCCAACATACTTGAACAGGGCCACAGATCATGTTTGGTTTGTCTGTTGGCTTTCCTGCTGCTGCACGTTTTTTACGCCATTGCCACTTTAAGGCTAACCCTCCAAGCATTGCTGCTTCAGAAGAACCGATGGTCGAGCAGCCGAGGGTATTTTCTGCATCTGGCGAATGCCAAAGATCCGCTAGCATATGTACACAACGGTTTTCAATTTCGGCAGTTTGTGGATATTCATCTTTATCGATCATATTTTTATCGATAGATAAGTCCATTAAGTCACGAATTTCATCATCTACCCAAGTTTGGCAGAATGTTGCTAAATTTTGACGTGAATTACCATCTAACATTAATTCATCTCGCACTGCACTAAATACATTGCGAGGTTCTTGTTCTTTTGATGGAAATTTAGTTTTTGGTAATGATTTTGATAACTCTAATGACGCATAAACGTCATCCATCCCATTATATTTTGGATTCAATGAACGATTACTCATATTTTAATTTCCTCAATAACCAAGTGGTAATTATGTGATATTTAATATTGAGAGCAATATTAAATATACGCGCTCTTCTTTAAATATCCAAAGATTTAAACTAAAAAAAATTAATTGAATAGCCATTATCTTAATTAGAATGAAATTAAGGTTATAACTATGGCGGATGGGGGGAAGTAATATATTTAATATTGGTTAGGTGTCTTTTTAAGTCATGTTTACCCTGAGATTTTAGCTGCTTAACTCATCATGAGTGAAAATTTTGGGGTTAACTTCTGTAAATTTATTCTTTATGAGTTAGTTTGTCGTTATCTGATGATGCTAATTAGTGTTGGGTTTTTATAACATATTAAATGGATTACATATTTCATAATTGTGATGATTATTAACGAATAATTCAAATTTAGTTTTCATTAAATTTAAATTTAATGTGATGCTCTAAAAAAGATTTAACGCTAAATTCCCCCTTTCTGTTTTATTTTTATATTCATTTTGTTGGATATAAACGCCAGAATGTATTATACCTTAAATAAGTCAGGTTAATTTATTAAATATCATGGGTTTTATTCATCGTAATTATGGTAATAGGCAAATATATTATTTGATAAGGCTGCTAACATGTTAGAAAAAAACACAAATCCTCGCGCGTTTGCTTGTACATCTCTGGCAATCACAGATAAAAATAATTACGTTTATCACGGTAGAACATTAGAGTTCTCTTCAGATGAACCTGAGTCAATTTTAACTTATTACCCGAAGAACCATATTTTTCAGCGTAAAGCCCCTGATGGCTCTTTAGGACTAAAGTATAAAGTGAAGTATCCTTTTATCGCAATTACTGCACCAGTGAGTATTTTAGGGGAAAGGGATGTTCTTGAGGGCGTTAACTCCGGAGGGTTAGCTTTTAGTTTAAATATGATCACAGATTCTGAATTAGCCCCCCTTAACCCCAAAAAATATACTAAAGCAGTACCGATTGCATCAATTGGTGAGTGGGCATTATCTCAATACGCCACAGTCGCTGAGTTGAAAAAAGCGATCCCTAAAACGGCATTTTGGTCACAAAAATTATTACTGCTGCGTAATATGCCAAGCCCTTTTCATTATGCTTTTTATGACAGAACGGGGGCGTGTATCGTGGTTGAAGTATCAAAGGGGGTTTTGCACGTTTATGACAACCCAACTCGCTGTATGACGAATGGCCCTGAATTTCCTTGGCATCTCACTAACCTTAATAACTATACCCAACTCTCAAATGTTGATGTGTCATCAAGCACGTTAGGTAATATGAAACTCTCCCAGCCTGATAGCGGTATCGCTCTTGCTGCAGTGCCAAATGCTGACACCTCTGTTGGGCGGTTTGTTCGGGCAGTTTATTATTCAACTTACTATCATAAAGTATCAGACCCCAATGTTCAGCTCGTAGAATTAGGGCACGTCATGAATAAATTTGACCGGCCTAAAAATGCCTCTGTTGATCCATTATTAGGGGAAGATGATATCTTCAAGCTTTACCTAACCGAGTTTTCAGTTTGGACAGTATTGACTGATTTGCAGCGGGGGATACTCTTATTTAGAGGGTATAACAATTTAAATTATCAAAAATTTACGATAGAACAATTTGAGAATGAACAACAACCCGTATTCATTCACGTTAATGTTCCTAACCCAGCCTTGGTTTAGTCTATTTATAGGGTGAGGGGCAACTCGCCCCTTTAATTTACTTATGTGCTGTAAACTCGCCCTTTAAGGCCTAACTCCTAACGTATGACAGATTGCATAAGTAAGTTCAGAGCGGTTAAGGGTATAAAAATGGAAATCTTTCACGCCTTCTCTGCTCAAAATTTTGACCATATCCATGGCGATTGACGCACCAACAAGGTTACGGCTTTCAGGGTCGTTGTCTAACCCTTCATACATTTTGCTCATCCATGCGGGAATGCGTACATTGGTTAACTTGGCAAAACGCTCTAACTGACGGAAATTAGAAACGGGTAAAATACCTGGGACGATTTCAACGTCGATACCCGTTGCAACGCAGCGATCGCGAAAACGGAGGTAGCTTTCAACATCAAAGAAAAATTGGGTGATTGCACGGCTAGCACCTGCATCAATTTTCTTTTTAAGGCTAATTAAATCTGCTTGGGCACTTTTCGCTTCAGGGTGAACCTCTGGGTAAGCAGCGACTGAAATATCAAAGTCGGCTTCACCTTTTAATAGTTCAACCAAATCAGTTGCATACATATCGGGTTTATTGCTGTTATCGGGTAGGTCGCCACGTAGAGCTACAATATGGCGTATACCATTATTCCAGTAGTCACGTGCAATGCCTTTTAATTCATCACGGCTCGCATCGATACAGGTTAAATGAGGGGCTGCAATTAAACCTGTTTTATCTTTGATATCTTTAATAATGCTATGGGTTCGATCGCGTTCACCTGAGTTGGCACCATAGGTCACTGATACAAATTTAGGTTTTAAGGTTTTGAGTCTATCGATAGATTTCCAAAGTGTTTGCTCCATCTCTTCACTGCGAGGTGGGAAAAACTCAAATGAAACATTAATTTGGCCATCTAATTCAGCTAAGTTTTGATTTAGCGCTTCGCGCTGGTTTGCGTGAAAAAAACTCATACCCTGTAACCTCGCAATTTGCAGACTCATTATTATCTTTGTGAGTTATGATCTTTATAAATAATCACATCCATGTACGCGTCTATACGTTTAGACGGCTAAATAGAGATTACCGGATATTGGTCGATAGTCAACCCTTAAATTAAATATAGACGCTGAGGTTTTTTCAAAGGTAACAGGAAAAAAATTCATGATAAAAACGCATGGCGCTAAATATAGCCATGCGTTTTTAAGGCAATCATTGATTTTGTTTAGTAAAACAGAAGTGTTCTATCATTTGGCTAATTAGCTGACGAGTCGGTTCTATAAAACGCATATCAATAAACTCATCAGGTTGGTGTGCTTGCTCAATCGAACCTGGGCCAAGTACTAAGGTCGGGCACAGTTCTTGAATGAATGGCGCTTCAGTACAGTAATTTACGGTATCTGCTTTTTGCCCTAGTAACTGTTCAATCACAGCAACCATTTTGTGATCTGTTGGGCATTCATAGCCAGGAATTGGTGGATGCATTGATTCTATTGCTATACGGCCTGGCCATTTGGTGCTGACAGGCTCAAGGGCATGATTTAACATTTCATCCAGATCTTGCAATGTCAGCCCTGGTAGTGGGCGAATATCCATATGCAACTCACAACAGCCGCAGATACGGTTTGCCGCGTCCCCTCCATGAATGTGCCCAAAGTTCATAGTTGGGTATGGAATAACAAAAGCAGGGTTATTAAAACGCTCTTTCAATGTATTTCTGAGCGTCATCAAATGAGAAATTGATTCATGCATTAATTCAATCGCATTAACACCACGCTCTGGGTCACTGGAGTGCCCTGATTGCCCAGTAATGCGAATGGCGTTCGATATATGCCCTTTATGTGCTCGTATAGGTTGTAAAGACGTAGGTTCACCAATAATAGCAAAATCAGGGCGTAGTGCTGTGTTAGCCGCAAAATAACGTGCACCTGCCATTGACGTTTCTTCATCAGCAGTTGCTAAGATATGCAGTGGGCGTTGGAGTTTTGTTAAATCCATATCTCTTAACGCATCAACAATAAAGGCGAAAAAACCTTTCATATCTGCGGTACCAAGCCCATATAACTTACCATCGTGCTCAGTCAGCTCGAATGGGTTTTTACTCCAACGGCCCTCATCGAATGGTACTGTGTCGGTATGGCCACATAACATTAGCCCACCGTTACCCTCACCGATAGAAGCGAGTAAGTTGTATTTATCACGTGTTTCCGGCACAGGTTGGATGTTAACCGAAAAACCGAGAGTTTCTAACCAACCACCTAAAAGTTCCACAAGGGCTTTATTGCTTTGATCCAAATGAGAATCAGTCGCACTAATCGATGGAGTGGCAATTAATTGACGATAAATCTCAATAAATGCAGGTAATTTAATATTCACTGTTGACAGCCTTTATCCATAATAGTATCAATATTCATGCACTTTATTTGAATAAAAATACACATTAAACTGTTTGGGTCACGAGTACAAGGTAGAAAGCATATGTTGAACACACTCATTATCGGGGCCAGTGGCTATACTGGAGCAGAATTAGCCGCTTATTTGCAGCGTCACCCTGAAATAAATCTTCAGGGATTAATGGTTTCTGCGCAAAGCGCAGATGCAAATAAACGTTTTTCTGATTTGCATCCTCAGTATAAGGGTATTATTGACCTTCCGGTACAGCCATTAACTGATGTTGCAGAGGCTGCGAAAGGTATTGATGTTGTTTTTCTCGCTACTGCACATGAAGTGAGCCATGACATCGCGCCTCAATTTCTTGATGCGGGTTGTGTGGTGTTTGACTTATCCGGTGCTTATCGCGTTCAAGACCCTGCGTTTTATACGCAGTACTATGGCTTTGAACATACAAATACCGAATGGTTAATGCAAGCGGTTTACGGTTTAGCTGAATGGCAGGCGGATAAAATTCGACAAGCTCAGTTAATTGCTGTTCCGGGGTGTTATCCGACGGTGTCTCAGTTAGCGCTGAAGCCATTAATTGATGCGCAATTACTGGATGACGCAATGTGGCCAGTAATTAATGCAACTAGCGGTGTTTCAGGTGCGGGCCGTAAGGCATCGATGACCAACAGTTTTTGTGAAGTTAGCTTACAGCCATATGGCATCTTTACGCATCGTCATCAGCCAGAAATTGCGACTCATTTAGGTCGGGATGTCATTTTCACTCCTCATCTGGGCAATTTTTCACGAGGAATATTGGCGACTATCACCTGCAAAGTAAAAGCCGGTGTGACCGCAGAGCAGGTCGGTAAAACTTTTAAAGAGGCATATCAAGGCAAACCGTTAGTCCGTTTGTATGAAAAAGGTGTTCCAGCATTGAAATCAGTTGTTGGTACGCCATTTTGTGATATCGGCTATGTATTGAAAGGGGAACACCTGATTTTAGTCGGTACAGAAGATAACCTGCTTAAAGGTGCTGCTGCACAAGCCGTTCAGTGCATGAATATTCGTTTTGGTTTTAATGAAACTCAGTCATTATTTTAATAAGGATCAAACCCATGCAACCCTTAGTGATTAAATTGGGCGGAGTGTTACTTGATAGCACCGAGGCACTTGAAAAGTTGTTTACGGCAATCCAAAGCTATCGCCAGCGACATCAACGTGAGCTAGTGATTGTTCATGGTGGTGGGTGCTTAGTAGATGAACTAATGCAAAAACTACAATTACCTGTCGTGAAAAAACAAGGGTTGCGTGTCACGCCTGCAGACCAAATCGATATTATTACGGGTGCCTTAGCGGGAACAGCTAATAAAACCTTGCTAGCGTGGGCGATAAAATATCAGTTACCTGCGGTAGGTTTGTCGCTGGGTGACGGTCAAAGTGCCATAGTGACTCAATTAAATGAAGAGCTAGGGCATGTTGGAAACGCAAAGCCAGGTAACTCTAATTTATTGAAATTACTTTTGAATTCAGGTTATTTACCAATTGTTAGCTCGATAGGGGTCACCCCAGAGGGTGAATTGATGAATGTGAATGCTGACCAAGCAGCCACCGCTATCGCGCAAGCATTAAATGCAGATCTGGTTTTACTGTCTGATGTGAGCGGTATTTTGGATGGTAAAGGCCAGAAAATTGATGAAATGACGACACAAAAAGCCCAAAAATTAATTGAGCAAGGCATCATCACTGATGGAATGATTGTTAAGGTGAATGCTGCACTTGATGCCGCAACGGCCTTACAGCGCTCGGTTGATATCGCAAGTTGGCGTCATGCAGAACAACTTCCTGAGCTGTTTAATGGGACAGCTATCGGAACTCGGATCTTGGCATCATAAATGAGCCATGGAAATAAATATTAATTGAGCGGAATAGGTACGTTATGAAAAAGGGCATTAAAAAAATCGTATTAGCATACTCAGGTGGTCTCGATACATCGGCAATTATTCCATGGTTGAAAGAAAACTATGATGACTGCGAAGTGGTTGCTTTCGTTGCTGACGTAGGGCAAGACAGAGAAGACTTAGTCGGTGTTGAGAAAAAGGCTCTGCAATCAGGCGCATCTGAGTGTTACGTTGTTGACCTGCGCGAAGAATTCGTTAAGGAATATATTTACCCAGTTCTTAAAACAGGTGCGTTATACGAAGGTAGTTATTTATTAGGTACCTCAATGGCTCGTCCTATTATTGCAAAAGCCCAAGTGGAAATTGCCTTAAAAGTAGGGGCTGATGCGGTTGCCCATGGCGCAACAGGTAAAGGGAATGACCAAGTACGCTTCGAAAGCACCTATACTGCGCTTGCGCCGCAATTACAGGTGGTTGCTCCATGGCGTGAGTGGGATCTTCGCTCACGTGAGGCGCTGCTCGATTATTTAAAAGAGCGCAATATCCCAACGACTGCTAGCCTTGAAAAAATTTATAGCCGTGATGAAAATGCGTGGCATATCTCTACAGAAGGTGGTGTATTAGAAAGCACATGGAATGCAGCAAACCAAGACTGCTGGGTATGGACAGTTGACCCACAAGATGCGCCAGATGAAGCTGAACTGGTGACCGTGGGCGTGAAACACGGCGAGGTAGTTTCAGTTAATGGTAAAACATTATCTGCACTAGGTTGCCTAGAAACACTGAATACGCTAGGGGCAAAACACGGTGTTGGCCGTATCGATATCGTTGAAAACCGTTTAGTCGGCATGAAATCTCGCGGTTGCTATGAAACCCCAGGGGGCACCATTATGATGGCGGCTCTGCGTGGCGTTGAGCAATTAGTTCTGGACCGCGATAGCTACAAATGGCGTGAGCAATTAGGCTTAGAAATGTCTTATGTGGTTTATGATGGGCGTTGGTTTGCGCCATTACGCCATTCGCTACAAGCTGCGGCAGAATCATTAGCACAAGATGTCACCGGTGAAGTTGTTCTGAAATTATATAAAGGGCAAGTCACGGCAATTCAGAAGAAAGCGGACAAGAGCCTATATTCTGAAGAATTCGCCACATTTGGTGAAGATGAGGTATATGACCATAGCCACGCAGGCGGGTTTATCCGTCTTTATTCCCTGTCTTCACGTATCCGTGCGTTGAAAGAACAGAATAAAGCTAAGTAACCTATACTCGTCATACTTCAAGTTGCAGTGGCGTTGATTGTACACATTGACTTGTCGCTTAGCTGCACCTCGAATTATTGGGAATATAACAGGCTAGATCCCCGGCAGCGTTCAGTGCTGTCGGGAGCAAAACTTATTTTATCAATCAGGTAGGGATTAGTTATGGCACTATGGGGTGGGCGTTTTAGCCAGCAAGCGGATCAACGGTTTAAACAGTTTAATGATTCACTGCGTTTTGATTATCGCTTGGCGCAACAAGATATTATTGGCTCAGTCGCATGGTCAAAATCATTAGTCACCGTTGGTGTACTGACTGAGAGCGAACAACAATCTTTAGAACAAGCGCTAAATGCATTGTTAAAAGAAGTGCAAGATAACCCTGAAATTATACTGCAAAGTGATGCAGAAGATATTCACAGCTGGGTTGAAGGTAAACTGATTGATAAAGTTGGTGATTTAGGTAAAAAATTACACACAGGTCGTAGTCGTAATGACCAAGTGGCGACAGATTTAAAATTATGGTGTAAAGACCAAGTCGCATTATTATTAGAAGCGGTCACTGAGCTACAAAAAGCATTAGTCATCACAGCCGAAAATAACCAAGACGCAGTGATGCCAGGCTATACTCATTTACAACGCGCTCAGCCCGTGACATTTGCCCACTGGTGTTTAGCTTATAGTGAAATGTTAGCGCGTGATGAAAGCCGCTTAAAAGACACACTAAAGCGTCTAGACGTTAGCCCATTAGGGTGTGGTGCATTGGCGGGGACAGCGTATGATATTGACCGAGAGCAACTTGCCTCTTGGCTTGGTTTCGCATCTGCGACACGCAATAGTTTAGACACCGTTTCAGACAGAGATCACGTACTCGAATTATTATCTGATGCCAGCATTGGCATGGTGCATTTATCGCGTTTTGCTGAAGATTTAATTTTCTTCAATAGTGGTGAGGCAGGCTTCGTTGAGTTATCTGACAAAGTAACCTCGGGCTCTTCATTAATGCCACAAAAGAAAAACCCAGATGCACTCGAATTGATCCGCGGTAAATGTGGGCGAGTTCAAGGCGCATTAACGGGTATGATGATGACGTTAAAAGGGTTACCGCTTGCTTATAACAAAGACATGCAAGAGGATAAAGAAGGCTTATTTGATGCATTAGACACATGGTTAGATTGTATGCATATGGCAGCGTTAGTCCTTGATGGTATTCAAATTCGTCGCCCACGTTGTGAAGATGCAGCAAAACAAGGCTATGCAAATGCGACTGAGCTGGCGGATTATTTAGTAGCGAAAGGCGTTCCATTCCGTGAAGCGCACCATATTGTGGGTGAAGCGGTTGTTACTGCTATTGCTCAAGGTAAAGCATTGGAAGAAATGGCATTAAGTGATCTGCAAAAATTCAGTGATACTATTCAATTGGATGTGTATGAAATTTTATCGCTGCAATCATGCTTAGATAAGCGGTTAGCAAAAGGTGGGGTATCTCAGAAGCAGGTGGCGAGTGCGATTGTGGAGGCAAAAACAAGGTTGGGGCTTTAATCGGTCATTGTCACCAGAAAATGGGGGGTAGCATGACTACCCCTATTCCCATAACACAGTTCTATTAAATATATTTAACGGTTAGCATGCCTAGTTGTTTCTCCTCGTTAACCCAATTGTATGAATATTCATTTCTGCCATCATTAATAACCTTCCAGCCACTTTTTTGAGTAATATTATTTAGCTCAATACTCTCGGTGGTTAATTCTGTATTATTATTCATACAATGTAATTTAATCTGTGTCTCACTGATATCATTTGTACAATTCGGATGGACAATTGCGCCATAGAAATTAATGGTGCCAGAATCTTGATTCTGAGCGGCATAAGCACTAAATATACTAGAGGCTGTCATTAATAATAAAGCTGTTATTGAACAATGAAATACTTTTTTCGCCATTGAATTTTTCATAATAGAATCCTATAATTTAATTTTGTTTAAAATCAGTTTGTTATATTATCTTGGTTATTTAATAAAAAAGTCGTTTAATGATTATGCATGTTGTACTGATAATAGTGCATGGCCTTTATCTTCATTAGTCCATTTAAATTGGTAAGTGCTATGGTTATTATCTAATTTTTCTACTCTGTGGATTTTTGCTCTTTAGAGAAATTAATTTTGCTTGTTTCTGTTTTATTTTTTCATTATTAAAATAATTTAAATTTGTTTTATTATTGATGTCACAAGTACAGGGTGAAGCAAAAATAGCAGCTTTAAAATTAGTTGTTGTTTGATTCTCTTTAGTTTATACATTTGCTGTGAATAATGAAGTAGGGACTAAAGTTAACGCTAATACTGAAGAGATATTTTTAATAGTCATGATATTAACTCCTAATTTAAAGTCTATATGGTTTGGTTGATTTTAATTTGTTCATGTCTTGCTATGGGAAGAATTATAAAACGAAAAACGCGCCAAAGGTGTAAATTTGAAAATTCAAATGTGTGGAAATATAATAGAAATAGGGGTTGTATAGAATCTATCCTGTTTAATGTCCTATAGCAGATTTTTTATTATCATCTATTAATTTGTCTTTTTTGGTGTTTAATGTTCTGAGTTTGTGGTTTTGGTTCTCTTTTTGATGGTTTAATCTGCTGTGATTTTTTTAATAGTGACAGCGAGTAGAGCTCTATTTATATATAAAGTAGTCAGGTTACATTGAGATTTTGAATTAACTTTCAAACAGAAACTTACAAAGATTAATAATAAATGAAAACAAATATAACAAAATGTTTCTAAAAAAAGGCTAGCCAAGCCCATTTTTAAACTTTTGGAGAGTAAAGCTACCTTGTTTTTCGAGCTATTTCGCTTAAAACTACATTGTGATTAATATAAATGTTTCAATATTACATCCAATTATATTGGAACTCCCCAAATTGATGTTTGACGTCTTTATTTTTGCTTGCTTGCCCTATTAGTTGTTGCTCATGTTAAGGTGCAACTCTTTTTTTGTATTTACAAAAAGAGAAGGCTAAATGGGTTGCCTCTTTACTACATCACATTGCTGATCTCTATTACGCCTTTTGTTGTTATTTGTTTTCAGCAGCCTCACTTGCTTACTTGGCCGTTTCAGCTCTCTTCAATACTCAGGTTTGTTATCATTAGTATGCTGTATAGGGTATCGACAGTATGGCGACATTCTTTAATTATTTAATGAGGTATTTTTAACTTGTGAGGGGATAAAGTGTGGTAATAGTAGCATCCATAGTATTTTAGCTCCTCGTGTCATTATCACGGATGAAAGCTTTTTAGAAGCGACTAGACTGGATATAAACTATTATTTGGGGGAGGTTTGTTTATGTACTCATATAAAATTGAAGAAAGGTTTACTTTAATTTGATGTCACAAATACAATTTATAATTGTTTGATTCCTATTTTTGTTTTGTGAAAAATGGAGGGAACAGAATTGAGTCATTTTGTTTCTAAATGTTACTATCTATTTCAGTGAGTGGGTTATTTATGCTGAAATGGGATGAAACACGGTGTTTTTTAATATATCAATAGATATAACAAACTAATATCGATATAGTGATTGGTATTATCTATCTTTGGTTTGGCAAAGAATT
The DNA here is from genome assembly GCF_041344805.1 of Providencia sp. TYF-12. NCBI lineage: Bacteria > Pseudomonadati > Pseudomonadota > Gammaproteobacteria > Enterobacterales > Morganellaceae > Providencia > Providencia sp. TYF-12. The sequence goes on along the minus strand of NZ_CP166833.1, from coordinate 4,499,500 downwards.
CACGAAAGGAAATAGGAATATGAATATTCGAGATTTGGAGTACCTTGTTGCACTAGCTGAACATAAACACTTTAGACGTGCCGCGGATTCTTGTCATGTTAGCCAACCAACATTGAGTGGACAAATTCGTAAGCTAGAAGAAGAGCTTGGTGTTATGCTACTAGAAAGAACTAGTCGTAAAGTTCTTTTTACTCAACAAGGTTTATTACTCGTTGAACAGGCTCGAACTATTTTGCGAGAAATAAAAGTACTGCAAGAAATGGCCGCGTTGCAAGGCGAGAGTATGTCTGGCCCATTGCATATCGGTTTGATACCTACAGTGGCACCGTACTTATTACCACATATCATTCCTCAATTGCACCAAGCACACCCTAAATTAGAAATTTACTTACATGAAGCACAAACTCAGCAATTACTGGCTCAGTTAGATAGTGGTAAATTAGACTGTGCAATTTTAGCGGAAGTGAAAGAAACAGATCCTTTTATTGTTGTCCCTTTATTTGAAGAACCCATGAAATTAGCTATCTATGAAAGCCATCCATGGCATGGGCGTGACACCATTGAAATGGGTGAATTATCAGGTGAAAAGCTATTAATGCTAGAAGATGGCCATTGTTTGCGTGACCAAGCTATGGGCTTTTGTTTCCAAGCGGGCGCTAAAGAGGATACGCATTTTAGGGCGACTAGTTTAGAAACGTTACGCAACATGGTCGCCGCAGGAAGTGGGATTACACTATTACCTGATTTAGCGGTACCAAATGAAGTTTGCCGTGATGGCGTTTGCTATTTGAATTGTATTGAGCCAGAACCGAAACGTACGATTGTTTTAGTTTATCGTCCGGGGTCTCCATTAAGAGGTCGCTATGAGCAATTAGCAGAAACCATTTATAACTCGATGGATCACTATTATAAGAATCGAGTTTAGGAATAAAGCTCGCTAATTGTTTACATCTCAAAAAGATATGATGGTTGCCAGAAAAACAGGCAACCATAATTGCACATCATTAAAATAAGCGGTTTAAGCCATTTAATGCAGCGACACGGAAAGCTTCTGCCATAGTAGGGTAATTGAATGTGGTATTAACGAAATATTCAATGGTATTACCTTCGCCTTTTTGTTCCATAATAGCTTGGCCGATATGAATAATCTCAGCCGCCCTTTCACCGAAACAGTGAATACCTAATATTTGTAGCGTTTCTCTATGAAATAGTATTTTTAAACTGCCGACATTCATCCCAGCAATTTGAGCTCGAGCTAAATGTTTAAATTGCGCTCGGCCAACTTCGTAAGGTACTTTCATTGCCGTCAGCTCTTGTTCTGTTTTACCAACAGAACTAATTTCAGGAATGGTATAAATCCCCGTTGGAATATCCTCAACTAAATGTGCATTACCTAAACTACCGCCGATTGCACGAGCTGCAATTCGCCCTTGGTCATAGGCAGCAGACGCCAGACTTGGGTAGCCAATCACATCACCAACAGCATAAATGTGTTCATTCGTTGTTCGGTAGGCTTTGTTGACTTTAACTAAACCACGGCCATCCGCTTCGATTCCTACATTGGCGAGACCTAAACCGTCAGTATTACCTGTTCTTCCGTTGGCGTACAGTAAACAGTCAGCTTTGACTTTTTTACCTGATTTAAGGTGAACAATGACCCCATCATCTAAACCTTCAATCTTTTCATATTCTTCATTATGGCGGATCACAATGCCACTATTCCAAAAATGATACGACAAGGCATCAGACATTTCTTGGTCAAGAAAAGCCAGTAGGTGATCGCGAGTGTTAATTAAATCAACTTTGACTCCCAATCCACGGAAAATAGATGCGTATTCGCAGCCGATAACCCCCGCACCATAAATAATGACATGGCGAGGTTCATGGGTTAGGTTGAGAATGGTATCGCTGTTATAAATTCGGGAATGGTTAAAATCTACGTCAGAAGGGCAGTATGGGCGAGACCCTGTTGCTATCACAATTTTATCTGCACTTAAAACATCGCAGCTTCCATCTGCATAGCGGACACTCACATGTTGCTCATCAATAAAAGTTGCTTCACCAGAAAACATTTGGCAACCATTACGCTCATAAAACCCTTGTCGCATACGCGTTTGTTGGCTAATAACTGTTTCGGCATGCCTGAGGATTTCAGAAAAAGAGGAGCTTAAGTTACGGGAATTATCACTATAAAGGGGGTTCTGGTTGAATTCGATAATACGGCTAACTGCATGGCGGAGGGCTTTTGAGGGAATGGTTCCCCAGTGGGTACAGCCTCCGCCGACATTATTATAACGTTCAATAACAGCAACGTTTTTTCCTTGTTTTACCAGTCCCATGGCAGCGCCTTCACCACCAGGGCCGGAACCAATGACTATTGCATCAAAATGGGTAAGTTGCATAAGGTAAGACCTGTTTTTAATACGAAGTGACTACATTATAGTAACATCAGTTGCTTCCTTAACCTAATTTCTCTTTTTCCATCGCCTTCTTTTGCATATTCAAAACACGGATTTATGTCTGTTTATTTAAACCCATTCGTTTGCCGTTTTGCGATAAATTAGAAATTCTGGGGGAACAATATCGAGTGCATTTTTGGTAAAACTATTTTTTCTTGTTCAGGTAGGGTGTAGTGGTGAAGATGATGGTTTCTATATAAGAAAACAGCAAAGATAGTAAGCGAAATTCTGAAAATGGCTAAATTGTAATAAAGAGTCGATTTTTCTCTCAACCAGATGAAGAAATTTCAGGTATGCTAGGGGGTGAATAGCACTCCTTATTTACATCTTTGATGTAATTATTAACGTTTAATGACATAGAAATTAGGATCACCGTGAGCAACACTATTGGCGTTAGAGCAAAACAAAAAGAAAAAACACGTCGTTCACTCGTCGAAGCTGCTTTTAGCCAATTAAGTGCTGAACGGAGCTTTACTAGCCTTAGTTTACGGGAAGTCGCTCGGGAAGCGGGTATTGCGCCAACTTCATTTTATCGCCATTTCAAAGACGTTGATGAACTTGGTCTGACAATGGTAGATGAGAGCGGTCTGATGTTGCGCCAGCTGATGCGTCAAGCACGGCAGCGTATTGCGAAAGGTGGGAGTGTGATCCGCACATCAGTCTCAACTTTTATGGAGTTTATTGGTAATAACCCAAACGCCTTTCGGTTATTATTGCGAGAGCGTTCCGGTACCTCGGCTGAGTTTCGTGCTGCAGTGGCAAGGGAAATTCAACATTTTATTGCTGAATTAGCGGATTACCTTGAATTAGAAAGCCATATGCCGCGTCATTTTACTGAGATGCAATCAGAAGCAATGGTGACAATTGTATTCAGTGCTGGTGCTGAAGCGCTTGATATAGATGAAGAAAAACGAAGAAAGCTTGAAGAACGGTTGGTATTGCAACTAAGAATGATCGCTAAAGGCGCCTACTATTGGTACCGCCGTGAACAAGAACGACAGAATCAAACTGACCCAGACCTAACCAAATAATAAGGAGAATCAATGACGGATCAAAAAAGTTACGAAAGAAGTACATTACTGCTGGCACTTGTAATTGGGCTTGCGACTCATGGGACTTTCTCTACGTTGTTTAACTCATTAGTCGATTTTTCTTTCTTTCCCATTTTAACATTAGTACTCGCTGTTTATTGTTTGCACCAACGTTATTTACACCAAGCTATGCCGATGGGGTTACCAAAATTTGTTGCTGGTAGTTTCTTTGTTGGGATATTTGGCTATGCCGCGATTTTACGTGTTCAAAATCCAGAGGTTGGCTCAAATTTTATTCCCTCGACTATCATTGTGATTTTAGCTTTATGGATGTATGTCAGTTGGAAAGCTCGTAAAAAAGAACAACAAGAATTAGCGTTAGAACAAGAAATTGAAAATTAAAGTGAATTAATAAACTAAAAAACGCCGTATTATACGGCGTTTTTTGTCGCTGCTATTTTCTAACGGCGGGTTAATAACACACCGCTTTCCATATGGTGGGTATAGGGGAATTGGTCAAATAACGCTAGTTTTTCAATTTTATGGGTTTGGGTCAGTTCATTGAGATTATCGCATAAGGTTTCAGGGTTACATGAGATATAGACAATGTGGTCATAACCTTGAACTAGTTTTACAGTTTCTTTATCTAACCCACTACGTGGTGGGTCAACAAAAATGGTATTGCATTGATAATCTGCAAGTGAAATTCCTTCAAGGCGTTTAAATTCACGCACACCTTGCATTGCTTGAGTAAAATCTTCAGCGGACATTCGGATAATCTGCACATTTTCAATATTATTTGCTTCTATATTATATTGAGCAGCAGCAACCGACGGTTTGGCAATTTCAGTCGCTAATACCTGTTTAAAATTTTGCGCTAAAGCCAATGAAAAGTTCCCATTACCACAATAAAGCTCTAATAAATCACCTGTTGAATTTTTTGTTGCACCAATAGCCCATTCCAACATTTTTATATTGACCTGTGCATTCGGTTGAGTGAAGCTATTTTCTACTTGGCGATAAACCATGTTTTTACCATTTACAGGTAAAACTTCATCAACATAATCATTATCTAACATGATTTTTGTCTTTGATGCTCTACCGATAAGCTGTACATCAAACCCTTTTTTAGTCAGCGTTTCTTTTAACGCCTTAGCTTCAATGACCCACTCTTCACCTAATTTTTTATGATATAGCAGTGAAACAATCAGCTTATTACTCAGTGTGGATAAATAATCGATTTGGAATAACTTGTGGCGTAGCAACTCATTGGGCTGAATTAATGGTAACAGCGTTGCCATCATGTCATTAATTAGCTGACTTGCGACCGGAAATTGTTCGATACGAATGCGTTCTTTCGTCTCTTTATCAAACATAATATGAAACAGGTCATCGCCTTCGTGCCAAATTCTAAATTCTGCACGCATCCGGTAATGGGACGTCGGTGATGAAAAAATTTCAGGTTCGGGAGCATTAAAAGGAGCCATCATAGCTTTTAAGCGGTCAGTTTTCTCTGCGAGTTGCAGTTCGTAGTCTTCTGTATGCAACGTGTTTGGCATGTTTGGCCCCATAAAACAGTAAAAAATTCGTATCAGGGGCGAAATTGTAGGGCAAGCAGCGAAGATGTCCAGTTTTCATTATTCATCCGTAGACACTGATTGTTATTCCTCTTAGGATAATACCTTGAGTGAGCAGGGAATTTGGTTGGAATCCAAAACTGACGCGCAACGGTAAAAGTCCGATACCTGCCACACATCTAATCGCTTCGTTGAATATTCGCGCGGATCTTATATTCAACCTCGCGGAATCTTAATTTAATTGATTTTCCGAGTGTAATCATAATGAATAATAAAAAGTTGCTGCCGTTATCGGCCGCTGCTCTGGCAGTGCTATGTAGTATTCCTTCTTTGGCAAGTGGAAATAGTCAATCTGATCAGCTAGTTGTGTCAGCAAACCGTTTTGAACAACCTATCTCTTCTATATTAGCTCCTGTCACGGTCGTGACCCGTGAAGATATTGACCATTGGCAATCTAATACCGTGGTTGATGTATTAAGGCGTTTGCCAGGTGTGGATATTGCGCAAAGTGGGGGAATGGGTCAACAAAGCTCACTATTTATTCGTGGAACTGAATCTCGCCATGTTTTGGTCTTAATTGATGGTGTTCGTTTGAATCAAGCGGGTATTTCAGGCTCATCTGATATGAGCCAAATTCCAATTTCTCTGGTACAGCGCATTGAATATATACGCGGAGCACGCTCAGCGGTTTATGGTTCTGATGCTGTTGGTGGTGTAGTGAATATTATTACTCGCCGTGATAACGATGGCACAACTTTAAATGCGGGTATTGGCTCACACAGTTACCAAAACTATAACGGTTCGACTCAGCAAAAGATTGGTGAAAATACAACCGTAACAGCTGCCGGAGCTTATACTCATACCAAAGGGTTTGATTTAGCGCCAAAAGATGTTAGCCCAAGACAATATGATAAAGATGGCTTCCTGAGTAAGTCATTATGGTTAGGCATTGAACATCAATTTTCTTCAGAAATATTAGCGTATGCAAGAGCGTATGGTTATGACAACCGTACAAATTATGACGTATCCGAGTATGCAGGATTAAGTGTGGATACCCGCAAGCTTTATAGCCGTACTTATGAAACCGGTTTGAAATATCATCAGGGTAAATATTCGTCATCATTGATGGGGAGTTATGGTTATTCAAAAGATTACAACTTTGATCCTAGAAAAGGACAATATAGTGAATCTGCAAATCTTGATGAGTCCAAACAGTACAATATTCAATGGGGTAATAGTTACCTATTAGATAAAGGTAATATTAGTGCGGGGGTTGATTATCAACGTCAAAGTATTGAGCCTAGCAGTTATGCGATGATCAGTGAAAAACAGACGTTAAATAACACCGGGATATACCTCACAGGGCAATATGCGATTATTGATTCTGTAACAGCAGAAGCCGCTATACGTTCTGACCATCACTCTGAATTTAATTGGCACACAACATGGCAATCGGGCCTTAGTTGGGAGTTTTATGAGGGTTATAAACTTATTGGTTCATATGCAACTGCTTATAAAGCACCTAATCTAACTCAATTATATGCGTATTCTTCATCGGCATATGGAACAACGCTAGGTAATCCGAACTTGAAACCCGAGGAAAGTAAGCAGTGGGAGATTGGTGTTGAAGGAACAACGGGACCACTTTTTTGGCAGGTCAATGCATACCATAATGATATTGATAACCTGATTGCATATAAATCAGGTTATCCGACTAGCACTTATGAGAACATTGGCGAAGCTGAAATTAAAGGTGTTGAATGGGTTGGTGAGTTCGAAACAGGTATCCTTCATCACCAAGTAACCTATCAATATATTGATCCACGTAACAAAAAGACGGATAAGATTCTGGAGAGACGGGCTAAGCAGCAAATCAAGTATCAATTAGATTGGAATGTTGCCAATGTAGATTGGGGACTTACATATCAATATATTGGTTCTAGATATGATAAAGATTTCAGTCAATATGATTTGAGTACTAAGGATTATAAAAGATTAAAACAGGGTGGTGTTAGCCTTTGGGATATCACTGCTGCATATCCAATCACTTCACATCTCACAATTCGTGGTAAAATAGCTAATATGTTCGATAAAGACTATGAGACCGCGTATGGTTATCGCACCGCTGGAAGAGAATATTTCCTCACAGGAAGCTACAACTTCTGATAACACCTTATCTATCCGCCCGACCATTCTAGTATTTGACTCTGGAGTGGGCGGGTTATCTGTCTATCGTGAAGTCAAAAAAATGATCCCGCATGCCCACTATATATATGCATTCGATAATGAAGCCTTCCCTTATGGTGAAAAAAGTGAAGAGTTTATTATTGATAGGGTCTATCAAATCGTAAATTCGATAGCTGCAAAGCATCCTTTAACGATCGCAATTATTGCTTGTAATACGGCAAGTACAGTCAGCCTTCCTAATTTAAGGGCCCATTTCTCCTTTCCTGTTGTAGGCGTGGTTCCCGCAATTAAGCCGGCTACCAAACTAACACGTAATGGTGTGGTTGGTTTATTGGCAACGAAAGGCACCGTAAACCGTGAATACACTAAAGAGCTGATCGATCGTTTTGCAACAGACTGCAAAGTGATTTCCTTAGGGTCTGCGGAATTGGTCCAACTAGCAGAAAGAAAGCTGCATGGGGAAACATTACCATTAGACGAAGTTGCTCAAACTGTCAGGCCATGGCTCAGAATGCCAGAACCCCCAGACACCGTTATTTTGGGCTGTACTCATTTCCCTCTATTAATAGAGGAACTAGAAAAGGTACTTCCCGATGGCACAAGGTTTATTGATTCAGGTTCTGCAATAGCAAGAAGAACGGCTTGGCTAATTAACAACCAAGCTGAGACGATGAATTCTGATGAAGACGATTTCGCATATTGTTTATTAATGGATGCCAACGTAAAAGACTTACAGCCTATTCTTGAGCTTGAAGGGTTCAAAACGCTGCAAAAACTAGCTATTTAAGTTAAATTTGATGGAAAGCTGAGCGAACGAAAAAAAATATGAAAAAAAGGGTTGCCAGATTTTTCTGACTCCCTATAATGCGCCACCACTGACCGGGAACAAGACAACGCAAAGCGCGATGAACACTGAAACGGCAGCGAGAGATTCTGAAAAGAAAAAGCAAAAAATTGCTTGACTCTCACAGAGGAAAACGTATTATACGGCTCCTCGCGACAACGACCTCGAAGTCGAAAATCAAACAGATTTAGTCGCAACGCTCTTTAACAATTTATCAGACAATCTGTGTGGGCACTCACAGGACACTATCAAAAAAATATTTGATTTTAAGTCTTGAAGAGTGACTAACACGTTAATTCATATATATGAAATAAGGTAGTAACGCTTATTTTGGAAGGATAACGCGAAGGCAAGCAGAGGTGACCCGAGACAGTACTTAGGTACGGCGAGGGGAAGCGATGTGAAGCCGACAACGTTAGCCGAACAAAAGAACGTTACGGTCAGTAAGACATTCTTTGAGCATCAAGCTTTTTAATTGAAGAGTTTGATCATGGCTCAGATTGAACGCTGGCGGCAGGCCTAACACATGCAAGTCGAGCGGTAACAGGGGAAGCTTGCTTCCCGCTGACGAGCGGCGGACGGGTGAGTAATGTATGGGGATCTGCCCGATAGAGGGGGATAACCACTGGAAACGGTGGCTAATACCGCATAATCTCTTAGGAGCAAAGCAGGGGAACTTCGGTCCTTGCGCTATCGGATGAACCCATATGGGATTAGCTAGTAGGTGGGGTAATGGCTCACCTAGGCGACGATCCCTAGCTGGTCTGAGAGGATGATCAGCCACACTGGGACTGAGACACGGCCCAGACTCCTACGGGAGGCAGCAGTGGGGAATATTGCACAATGGGCGCAAGCCTGATGCAGCCATGCCGCGTGTATGAAGAAGGCCTTAGGGTTGTAAAGTACTTTCAGTCGGGAGGAAGGCGTTGATGCTAATATCATCAACGATTGACGTTACCGACAGAAGAAGCACCGGCTAACTCCGTGCCAGCAGCCGCGGTAATACGGAGGGTGCAAGCGTTAATCGGAATTACTGGGCGTAAAGCGCACGCAGGCGGTTGATTAAGTTAGATGTGAAATCCCCGGGCTTAACCTGGGAATGGCATCTAAGACTGGTCAGCTAGAGTCTTGTAGAGGGGGGTAGAATTCCATGTGTAGCGGTGAAATGCGTAGAGATGTGGAGGAATACCGGTGGCGAAGGCGGCCCCCTGGACAAAGACTGACGCTCAGGTGCGAAAGCGTGGGGAGCAAACAGGATTAGATACCCTGGTAGTCCACGCTGTAAACGATGTCGATTTGAAGGTTGTTCCCTTGAGGAGTGGCTTTCGGAGCTAACGCGTTAAATCGACCGCCTGGGGAGTACGGCCGCAAGGTTAAAACTCAAATGAATTGACGGGGGCCCGCACAAGCGGTGGAGCATGTGGTTTAATTCGATGCAACGCGAAGAACCTTACCTACTCTTGACATCCAGAGAATTTAGCAGAGATGCTTTAGTGCCTTCGGGAACTCTGAGACAGGTGCTGCATGGCTGTCGTCAGCTCGTGTTGTGAAATGTTGGGTTAAGTCCCGCAACGAGCGCAACCCTTATCCTTTGTTGCCAGCGATTCGGTCGGGAACTCAAAGGGACTGCCGGTGATAAACCGGAGGAAGGTGGGGATGACGTCAAGTCATCATGGCCCTTACGAGTAGGGCTACACACGTGCTACAATGGCGTATACAAAGAGAAGCGACCTCGCGAGAGCAAGCGGAACTCATAAAGTACGTCGTAGTCCGGATTGGAGTCTGCAACTCGACTCCATGAAGTCGGAATCGCTAGTAATCGTAGATCAGAATGCTACGGTGAATACGTTCCCGGGCCTTGTACACACCGCCCGTCACACCATGGGAGTGGGTTGCAAAAGAAGTAGGTAGCTTAACCTTCGGGAGGGCGCTTACCACTTTGTGATTCATGACTGGGGTGAAGTCGTAACAAGGTAACCGTAGGGGAACCTGCGGTTGGATCACCTCCTTACCATTGAAGTGTTTTTGTGAAGTGCTCACACAGATTGTCTGATAGAAAGTAGAGCAATGGCTTTACGTGGGAGGCTTTTTGCGCTGATGTGGCATTTTAACACAGCCGCTCCATTCCAATGAGGAATGTCGCCTTACACGAAACTAGCAAATCGGTGATTTGCTAAACAAGTTTCGTGTCCCCTTCGTCTAGAGGCCTAGGACACCGCCCTTTCACGGCGGTAACAGGGGTTCGAATCCCCTAGGGGACGCCAATTGCGCCGATATCGAGTGAAAGACGATGTCCCCAATAATGATTAAGCCAATTACCTTGTAGTTGGTTTAACAATTATGCTCTTTAACAATCTGGAACAAGCTGAAAATTGAAAACAACGCACATTGTTTATCGCTTAAACAATGTGAGAGTCTCTCAAAAATCTCAACTTGAAGTGTTTTTCAAACACACAAACGAGTGGCATGAGCGAGCAGTGTGAAATTCAAGGCGGCTAGCGCGCAGCAAGCGCAGCGTACAATAGTACGTGAGCATTGCGAGCACTACCCAACGAAGAAGTTCACCACGCACAGCCATGACGTTAAGTGTCGTCTGATAAGAAGACACCTTCGGGTTGTGAGGTTAAGCGACTAAGCGTACACGGTGGATGCCTAGGCAATCAGAGGCGATGAAGGACGTGCTAATCTGCGATAAGCGTCGGTAAGGTGATATGAACCGTTATACCCGACGATTTCCGAATGGGGAAACCCAGTGCAATCCGTTGCACTATCGTTTGATGAATACATAGTCAAACGAAGCGAACCGGGGGAACTGAAACATCTCAGTACCCCGAGGAAAAGAAATCAACCGAGATTCCCCTAGTAGCGGCGAGCGAACGGGGAGCAGCCCAGAGTCTTAATCAGCATTAGTATCAGGAGAACGGTCTGGAAAGTCCGGCAGTAAAGGGTGATAGCCCCGTATCTGAAGATGCTAGTGTTGTGAACTCGACGAGTAGGGCGGGACACGTGTTATCCTGTCTGAATATGGGGGGACCATCCTCCAAGGCTAAATACTCCTGATTGACCGATAGTGAACCAGTACCGTGAGGGAAAGGCGAAAAGAACCCCGGCGAGGGGAGTGAAATAGAACCTGAAACCGTGTACGTACAAGCAGTGGGAGCCTTGATTTATCAGGGTGACTGCGTACCTTTTGTATAATGGGTCAGCGACTTATATTCTGTAGCAAGGTTAACCGTATAGGGGAGCCGTAGGGAAACCGAGTCTTAACTGGGCGAATGAGTTGCAGGGTATAGACCCGAAACCCGGTGATCTAGCCATGGGCAGGTTGAAGGTTGGGTAACACTAACTGGAGGACCGAACCGACTAATGTTGAAAAATTAGCGGATGACTTGTGGCTGGGGGTGAAAGGCCAATCAAACCGGGAGATAGCTGGTTCTCCCCGAAAGCTATTTAGGTAGCGCCTCGTGAACTCATCTTCGGGGGTAGAGCACTGTTTCGACTAGGGGGTCATCCCGACTTACCAACTCGATGCAAACTACGAATACCGAAGAATGTTATCACGGGAGACACACGGCGGGTGCTAACGTTCGTCGTGAAGAGGGAAACAACCCAGACCGCCAGCTAAGGTCCCAAAGTCATAGTTAAGTGGGAAACGAAGTGGGAAGGCTCAGACAGCCAGGATGTTGGCTTAGAAGCAGCCATCATTTAAAGAAAGCGTAATAGCTCACTGGTCGAGTCGGCCTGCGCGGAAGATGTAACGGGGCTAAACTATGCACCGAAGCTGCGGCAGCGATATGTAAATATTGTTGGGTAGGGGAGCGTTCTGTAAGCCTGTGAAGGTGTACTGTGAGGTATGCTGGAGGTATCAGAAGTGCGAATGCTGACATAAGTAACGATAATGCGGGTGAAAAACCCGCACGCCGGAAGACCAAGGGTTCCTGTCCAACGTTAATCGGGGCAGGGTGAGTCGACCCCTAAGGCGAGGCAGAAATGCGTAGTCGATGGGAAACGGGTTAATATTCCCGTACTGGTGATAATTGCGATGGGGGGACGGAGAAGGCTAGGCTGGCCGGGCGACGGTTGTCCCGGTTTAAGGATGTAGGCAGGTGAATTAGGCAAATCCGGTTCACTATATGCTGAGGTCTGATGACGAGTCACTACGGTGGCGAAGTAGCTCATGCCCCGCTTCCAGGAAAAGCCTCTAAGCTCTAGATTATCACTAATCGTACCCCAAACCGACACAGGTGGTCAGGTAGAGAATACTCAGGCGCTTGAGAGAACTCGGGTGAAGGAACTAGGCAAAATGGTGCCGTAACTTCGGGAGAAGGCACGCTGGCGCTAGGTGAAGTGGTTTACCCATGGAGCTGAAGCCAGTCGCAGATACCAGCTGGCTGCAACTGTTTATTAAAAACACAGCACTGTGCAAACACGAAAGTGGACGTATACGGTGTGACGCCTGCCCGGTGCTGGAAGGTTAATTGATGGGGTTATCCGTAAGGAGAAGCTCTTGATCGAAGCCCCAGTAAACGGCGGCCGTAACTATAACGGTCCTAAGGTAGCGAAATTCCTTGTCGGGTAAGTTCCGACCTGCACGAATGGCGTAATGATGGCCAGGCTGTCTCCACCCGAGACTCAGTGAAATTGAACTCGCTGTGAAGATGCAGTGTACCCGCGGCAAGACGGAAAGACCCCGTGAACCTTTACTATAGCTTGACACTGAACATTGAGCCTTGATGTGTAGGATAGGTGGGAGGCTTTGAAGTGTGGACGCCAGTCTGCATGGAGCCAACCTTGAAATACCACCCTTTAATGTTTGATGTTCTAACGTTGCCCCGTTATCCGGGGTGCGGACAGTGTCTGGTGGGTAGTTTGACTGGGGCGGTCTCCTCCCAAAGAGTAACGGAGGAGCACGAAGGTTGGCTAAGCATGGTCGGACATCATGCGGTTAGTGCAAAGGCATAAGCCAGCTTGACTGCGAGAGTGACGGCTCGAGCAGGTACGAAAGTAGGTCTTAGTGATCCGGTGGTTCTGAATGGAAGGGCCATCGCTCAACGGATAAAAGGTACTCCGGGGATAACAGGCTGATACCGCCCAAGAGTTCATATCGACGGCGGTGTTTGGCACCTCGATGTCGGCTCATCACATCCTGGGGCTGAAGTAGGTCCCAAGGGTACGGCTGTTCGCCGTTTAAAGTGGTACGCGAGCTGGGTTTAGAACGTCGTGAGACAGTTCGGTCCCTATCTGCCGTGGGCGTTGGAAGATTGAAAGGGGCTGCTCCTAGTACGAGAGGACCGGAGTGGACGCACCACTGGTGTTCGGGTTGTCATGCCAATGGCATTGCCCGGTAGCTAAGTGCGGAAGAGATAACCGCTGAAAGCATCTAAGCGGGAAACTTGCCTTGAGATGAGTCTTCCCTGACCCTTTAAGGGTCCTAAAGGAACGTTTAAGACTAAGACGTTGATAGGTTGGGTGTGTAAGCATAGCGATATGTTGAGCTAACCAATACTAATGAACCGTGAGGCTTAACCTGACAACACCGAAGGTGTTTTAGAGATTGAGAGATGACGTTGATTTAATGAGCGTGAGAAGCCGAGAGGCGAGGGACATGGCAGCTTGTTCAAGATTACCGTTCTGGTTTAGTGACGAAATGTACTAAACGAGAACAAACCGAATTTGTCTGGCGGCAATAGCGCGGTGGTCCCACCTGACCCCATGCCGAACTCAGCAGTGAAACGCCGTAGCGCCGATGGTAGTGTGGGGTCTCCCCATGTGAGAGTAGGGAACTGCCAGACATTAAATTTTAAGGTTGTGTCAGTACTGACTGACCGCACCATATTGCTGATATGGCTCAGTTGGTAGAGCACACCCTTGGTAAGGGTGAGGTCCCCAGTTCGAATCTGGGTATCAGCACCATATAATCGGCATTTAAAAAGAATTTACCTAGCGGCAATAGCGCGGTGGTCCCACCTGACCCCATGCCGAACTCAGTAGTGAAACGCCGTAGCGCCGATGGTAGTGTGGGGTCTCCCCATGTGAGAGTAGGGAACTGCTAGGTTTTAAATATAAAGAAGCCACCCAATGGGTGGCTTTTTGCTATTTAAATTTTGCTAAAAAATAGCGGCCTCTATATAAAATATCTCAAATTATCTTATTTTATTATTCTAGCTACCCACGATTAAGTCTGACTGATAGACTTACTTTATTATCGTTATATTTTCCCTGAAGGTAGTAATGAATCCAACTTCTGAACTCAAGCCATTCAATAGCTTTGGTATTGATGCAAAAGCATTATCCGTTTTTATAGTAGAAAATAAACAATCGCTCCATCAGCAATGGCTCAAAGCGAAAAGTGATAATTTGCCTGTACTATTACTTGGAGGGGGGAGCAATGTCTTATTTGTAGAGAATTTTGACGGTATTGTCATTATTAATCAATTAAAAGGCATTGAGATCGCAGAGTGTGGCGATTATTGGCACGTACATGTCCAAGCGGGTGAAAATTGGCATCAGCTATTGGAAACATTGTTGCAAAAAGGGGTTTACGGTGCAGAGAACCTTGCTTTAATTCCTGGGTGTGCAGGTTCCGCCCCAATACAAAACATCGGTGCTTATGGCGTTGAGTTAAAAGATATTTGTGATTACGTAGATATCTTGTCGCTTGAGACAAATCAAGAAACACGCATTACAGCCAGTGAGTGCCAATTTGGCTACCGTGATAGTATCTTTAAACATAAGTATCAATATGGCTATGCTATTGTCAGTATTGGGCTGAAATTCGCGAAAATGTGGGAACCTAAGTTGACTTACGGTGACTTGGCACAATTTAACCCCGAAACGGTAACACCTAAGCAAGTCTTTGATGCCGTGTGCCAAACTCGTAGAAACAAATTACCTGACCCTAAAATTACCGGCAATGCAGGTAGTTTCTTTAAAAACCCTGTTGTTTCTGCTGAACAAGCTGCAAAAATTAAGCAACAAAACCCAAGTTGTCCTCAATATATTCAAGATGATGGTAGTGTAAAATTGGCAGCTGGCTGGCTTATTGACCAGTGTGGCTTAAAAGGGCATGAGATAGGAGGAGCAGCAGTTCATACTCAGCAGGCACTTGTTTTAATTAATAAACATCAAGCCACTGGGATGGATGTTGTTAACCTCGCAAAATACGTGAGTCAAAGTGTTGCTAAGCGTTTTGGTATTATCTTAGAACCGGAAGTTCGATTTATTGGTCGTCATGGCGAGGTTAACGCAATGGATTATATTCAATGAAAGAGGCATCAATCCCCTTACAGCTGATAGATATCTTAGCAGATGCTCAAATACACTCTGGTGAACAACTCGGTGATAAACTTGGAATGACGAGGGCTGCTATCAATAAGCATATTAAAACGTTGCGCTCTTGGGGCTTAAACATCGAAACTGTTACAGGAAAAGGTTATAAACTACCTCACCAAATTAATTTATTAAACCGAGCAGTCATTAAGAAGCAAATTAGTGATGTTAACATTATTGTTGAGCCTGTTATTAATTCAACAAACCAATATATGTTAGAGCGCATTCCAAGCCTAAAATCGGGAGATACTTGCTTAGCGGAGTATCAAAGTGCTGGGCGCGGTAGAAGAGGGCGGCAATGGGTATCGCCATTTGGCTGTAACCTTTATTTATCAATGTATTGGAAGTTGGACCAAGGTCCTGCTGCGGCAATAGGGCTAAGCCTAGTTGTGGGTATCGTAATTGCAGAAACATTAAATAAAATTAGCCAAGAAAAAGTAAAAGTGAAGTGGCCTAATGATCTGTACATGAATGATAAAAAACTGGCTGGGATTTTAGTTGAATTAACAGGTAAAACAGGGGATGCTGCTCATATTATTATTGGTATTGGAATTAATATTGGTATGAATAAAAACAATATTGAAAGTTCAAATACAATAACACAAGAATGGTCTTCATTAAGAGATGAAGTTGAAGATATAGAGCGTAATGAATTATCTGTAAATATAATTAAAGCATTAAGAGAGTCTTTGGTTATATTTGAAAACGAAGGGTTAAAACCATTTTTAGATAGGTGGTTTAAATTAGATAACTTTTTGAATAGGGATGTTAAGTTACTGATTGGTAATGATATAATTACGGGTGTTGAACGTGGGATTAATGAGCAAGGCGCATTATTATTACAAAAAAATAATGGTGAAATCATTCCTTATATTGGCGGTGAAATATCATTGAGGCCCAATGAGTAATATATTGGCCGGTAACAAACCGGCCAATATATTATTAACTATTTTCTTAGGCGGACATTTTGAATAGAATGGTTTTCGCCCTTAGTCATTATTAGGCTTGCTCTTTCTTTGGTGGGTAAAATATTTTCTTTAAGATTTAACCCATTAATTTCATCCCAAATTGACCCAGCAATATTAATAGCTTCATCTTCTGTTAATTTAGAGTAGCTATGGAAATAAGAATCTGGATCAGAGAATGCACCTTGTCTAAATTTCAAGAACCTACCGATATACCATTGTTTTAATAGCTCCGGTGCTGCATCAACATAGATTGAAAAATCAACAAAATCGGAGACAAATACGTGGTGTGGATCTTGTGGATAATCCATATCACTTTGTAAAACATTTAACCCTTCAAGAATTAAAATATCGGGTTGGTCAATTAGTTGTTCTTGATCAGGAACGATATCATAAGTCAGATGGGAGTACACAGGTGCCTTAACATTGCGCGCACCTGATTTTATTTGCGACACAAAGTTAACCAGTTTTCGCATATCATAAGACTGAGGAAACCCTTTTTTCTTCATGATATTTCTATCTTTCAAAACTTGGTTAGGGTGTAGAAAACCATCAGTGGTGATCAAATCAACCTTACGGTGTTCTGGCCAGCGCGTCAGCAATGCTTGCAATAGACGAGCCGTTGTACTCTTACCTACGGCAACACTGCCAGCAATACCAATAATGTATGGAACTTTTGCTCCGTTTGTTCCTAGAAACTGCTCTAAAACTGCTTGGCGTCGTAAATTTGAACTGATATAAAAATTCAATAGACGCGATAAAGGTAGATAAATTTCGATAACATCTTCCATAGAGAGCTCTTCATTAATCCCCTTTAATTCAAAAAGCTCGCTTGATGTCAGTGTCAAAGGAACTGAATCACGTAAAGTTGCCCAGTGTTCTCTATCAAACTCTAAGTATGGCGTAGTAATAAAATTTTCATTCTTTTTCATAAACCAACATCTGCCTATTTTATGCAGGTTGGACAGGTTGCCTAAACACCCGTATCCATAAAATTTGCTAGCATCATAGCGAGTGATAAAGGTGAGGCGTAGGTTTTTTTGTATTTTTTATGAGTTTTTTTTGAAGTGTGCAGAAAAAATGATACTGAATGATTAAAAAACGATCTGCTATTTGCTGGGATAAAACTGTGATTTTGAATAAAAAATAGCCCTTTGAAACTTTTTAAGTTTTTTTCCCCCTTTGCTGAACAAATAATAATGGATTATAGTTAATGGCTGCTGTTGATGTTTTAATCTTAAAAGAGCTAAAAAAACAGCAAAAATGCAAAAAGCGAACAAAATATAAGCAAATGAACAAAAAACTTAATTTTTTTGTTGCAACATGCGCTCACTCTTCCTAGAATGCGCAGCACTTGATGCCGGCATAGCTCAGTTGGTAGAGCAACTGACTTGTAATCAGTAGGTCCCGAGTTCGACTCTTGGTGCCGGCACCATTAAAAATTTGGATAGGTGGGATACCCAAGCGGCCAAAGGGAGCAGACTGTAAATCTGCCGTCACAGACTTCGAAGGTTCGAATCCTTCTCCCACCACCATCTCCAAGAAGTTTTCTTTCCAAAGAAAATTTTGAGGAACAGTTTAACAGCTGATAACTCAGGTAGCCGAGTTCATTGCGGGCATCGTATAATGGCTATTACCTCAGCCTTCCAAGCTGATGATGCGGGTTCGATTCCCGCTGCCCGCTCCAAGATGTGCTGATATAGCTCAGTTGGTAGAGCGCACCCTTGGTAAGGGTGAGGTCGGCAGTTCGAATCTGCCTATCAGCACCACTTCCCTTATGTTCTCAATTATCTCCCTGTTTTGTCTCCTGAAATAACAAGCGAAATTCTTGCTTGGTTGATGTGGTTTAACCACCGATTCCGTGTCTTAGAGGGACAATCTAATGTCTAAAGAAAAATTTGAACGTTCAAAACCGCACGTTAACGTTGGTACTATCGGCCACGTTGACCACGGTAAAACTACTCTGACAGCAGCTATCACTACTGTTCTGGCTAAAACTTACGGCGGCGCAGCGCGTGCATTCGATCAAATCGATAACGCACCAGAAGAAAAAGCGCGTGGTATCACCATCTCTACTTCTCACGTAGAGTACGATACTCCAACTCGCCACTACGCACACGTAGACTGCCCAGGACACGCCGACTATGTTAAAAACATGATCACTGGTGCTGCTCAGATGGACGGTGCAATTCTGGTTGTTGCTGCGACAGATGGCCCAATGCCACAAACTCGTGAGCACATCCTGTTAGGTCGTCAAGTTGGTGTTCCATACATCATCGTTTTCCTGAACAAATGTGACATGGTAGACGACGAAGAACTGTTAGAATTAGTTGAAATGGAAGTTCGTGAACTTCTGTCTCAATACGATTTCCCAGGCGACGACACTCCAGTTGTTCGTGGTTCAGCTCTGAAAGCGCTGGAAGGCAACCCAGAGTGGGAAGCGAAAATTGTTGAATTAGCAGGTTACTTGGATTCTTACATCCCAGAGCCAGAGCGTGCAATTGACAAGCCATTCCTGCTGCCAATCGAAGACGTATTCTCAATCTCAGGTCGTGGTACAGTAGTAACAGGCCGTGTTGAGCGTGGTATCATCAAAGTTGGTGAAGAAGTTGAAATCGTTGGTATCCAAGACACTGTAAAAACTACCTGTACTGGTGTTGAAATGTTCCGTAAACTGCTTGACGAAGGTCGTGCAGGTGAGAACGTTGGTGTTCTGTTACGTGGTACAAAACGTGAAGAAATTCAACGTGGTCAAGTATTGGCTAAACCAGGTTCAATCAAGCCACATACTCAGTTCGAATCAGAAGTTTATATTCTGAGCAAAGATGAAGGTGGTCGTCATACTCCATTCTTCAAAGGTTACCGTCCACAGTTCTACTTCCGTACAACTGACGTAACAGGTACTATCGAACTGCCAGAAGGCGTAGAAATGGTAATGCCAGGTGATAACATCAACATGATCGTTACCCTGATCCACCCAATCGCGATGGACGACGGTTTACGTTTCGCAATCCGTGAAGGTGGCCGTACTGTAGGTGCGGGTGTTGTTGCAAAAATTATTGCATAATACCTAACCACTAAAGGTTTTAATGAAAAGGCACCGTTCAGGTGCCTTTTTAGTTTTAGCACTCGTTAGGCTGAAAGAAATGCCTAGTGACCCCACAAGTCAATTCTAAATACGGCACTAAAGTATATTGTGTAAATAATTAGCAATGATAATTGAAATGCAAATCATTTTCATTTAAAATATTCGTATGTGATTTATACAGGTTAAGCATCATGTACGTATGCCTCTGTGAAGCAATTACTGATAAACAGATCAGAAATGTAGTAAGAAAATATCAGGTCACCTCCCTTAAAGGGTTACGCCAAATTTTACCTGTAGGCCTCGAATGCGGAAAATGTATTAGGCAGACGAAGGTAATCTTGCATGAAGAACAGGTTTTACTTGAAGAAATCTGTGCTGTCGAAGTTGCTTAGGTTGTAATCTAGTCACTCGTAAGAATTAAATTACTAACTTTTCATTTAAATCGTCGTATAAATATTACCCAGCTATCTATTTCAGTACTACACTTAAAATACTGGAAGCGATGGAGGGTACACATGAAAGGCGATAAAAAAATGATAGCCCATTTAAATAAATTATTGGGCAATGAACTAGTTGCAATTAACCAATATTTTTTACATGCCCGTATGTTCAAAAATTGGGGGCTAACTCGTCTCAATGAGATGGAATACCATGAATCAATTGATGAAATGAAACATGCCGATAAATACATCGAGCGTATTCTTTTCCTCGAAGGTATCCCTAATTTACAAGATCTTGGCAAGTTAAATATTGGTGAAGATGTTGAAGAGATGCTGAAATCAGACCTACAACTTGAGATAGACGGTGCAAAAAATCTAAAAGAAGCTATCAAATATGCGGACTCTGTTCATGATTACGTCAGTCGAGATTTAATGATTGAAATTTTAGCAGACGAAGAAAACCATATTGATTGGATTGAAACGCAACTTGAGTTGATCACTCGTATAGGACTACAGAACTACCTTCAAGCACA
The DNA here is from genome assembly GCF_041344805.1 of Providencia sp. TYF-12. Classification (NCBI taxonomy): domain Bacteria; kingdom Pseudomonadati; phylum Pseudomonadota; class Gammaproteobacteria; order Enterobacterales; family Morganellaceae; genus Providencia; species Providencia sp. TYF-12. The sequence goes on along the minus strand of NZ_CP166833.1, from coordinate 4,479,047 downwards.
AATCAAAGAAGAGTAATGCTCAATAACATTGTTTAACTAAAAAATTATAGTTAATAAAAGCCCTCAATAATTGAGTTTTCAACATTGAGGGCTTTTTTTAATACCAGCGCTCAGCGCCCACCTTAAAAAAATTCGCACATATTTTCCCCGATTGCTTGCGTTTAGCGATAATTTACGTATAATGCGCGGGCTTACTGATGAGTAAGCCCTATATTTTAGGACTGAAATCTCAGTATTGAGTTAACGATTTGTTACTCATTTAGACAATACTCCCGATTTGGGAGTTACATCAAGAACGATTACACTCTCCCATCAATCGAAATGGGTACGAGGAGTAATCATTTTACGTTTATAAATAGTTGGAGCTCTGGTCTCATGCAGAACCAAAGAATCCGTATCCGCCTGAAAGCTTTTGATCATCGTTTAATCGATCAATCAACTGCGGAAATCGTAGAGACTGCTAAGCGCACTGGTGCGCAAGTACGTGGTCCTATCCCGCTGCCGACACGTAAAGAGCGTTTTACCGTTCTGATCTCTCCGCACGTTAACAAAGATGCGCGTGATCAGTACGAAATTCGCACTCACAAGCGTCTGGTTGACATCGTTGAGCCAACCGAAAAGACCGTTGATGCTCTGATGCGTCTGGACCTGGCTGCCGGCGTTGACGTGCAGATCAGCCTGGGTTAATCAGGTCGTCGAACGATTGAGAGGTTGAAACAATGATTGGTTTAGTCGGTAAGAAAGTGGGAATGACGCGTATCTTCACTGAAGATGGTGTTTCTATCCCTGTAACTGTTATCGAAATTGAAAATAACCGTGTTACTCAGGTTAAAACTGCAGAAACTGACGGTTATAATGCAATTCAGGTTACTACTGGTAGCAAAAAAGCTAACCGTGTAACTAAACCTGAAGCAGGTCATTTCGCTAAAGCTGGCGTTGAAGCTGGCCGTATTCTGCGTGAATTCCGTACTGAAGAAGGTACTGAGTTTGCAGCAGGTCAAAGCATTAGCGTTGAAATTTTCGCTGACGTTAAAAAAGTCGACGTTACTGGTACATCTAAAGGTAAAGGTTTTGCCGGCACAGTTAAGCGCTGGAATTTCCGTACTCAAGATGCTACTCACGGTAACTCCTTGTCTCACCGTGTTCCGGGTTCTATCGGTCAGAACCAGACTCCGGGCAAAGTGTTTAAAGGCAAGAAAATGGCAGGCCAACTAGGTAATGAACGTGTAACTGTTCAAAGCTTAGATGTAGTACGTGTTGACGCTGAGCGCAACCTGCTGCTGGTCAAAGGTGCTGTTCCAGGAGCAACTGGTAGCAACCTGATCGTAAAACCGGCTGTCAAGGCTTAACGTCGAGGAGATAGGAATGGAATTGGTAATGAAAGACGCGCAAAGCGCGCTGACTGTTTCCGAAACTACCTTCGGGCGTGATTTCAATGAAGCGCTTGTTCACCAAGTAGTTGTTGCATATGCAGCTGGTGCTCGTCAAGGTACTCGTGCTCAGAAAACTCGTGCTGAAGTTTCTGGTTCAGGTAAAAAACCATGGCGTCAAAAAGGCACTGGTCGTGCACGTGCTGGTTCAGTAAAGAGCCCGATTTGGCGCTCTGGTGGTGTTAGCTTTGCAGCTAAACCACAGGACCACAGTCAAAAAGTTAATAAGAAGATGTACCGTGGTGCTTTAAAAAGCATCCTGTCTGAATTGGTACGTCAAGATCGTCTGATCGTTGTCGAGAAGTTCTCTGTAGAAGCGCCTAAAACTAAGCTGCTGGCACAGAAACTGAAAGATATGGCTCTGGAAGATGTGCTGATCATCACTGCTGAATTAGATGAAAATCTGTTTTTAGCAGCGCGCAACCTGTACAAGGTTGACGTTCGTGATGCAGCTGGTATCGACCCAGTAAGCCTGATCGCCTTCGACAAAGTGGTTATGACTGCTGATGCTGTGAAGCAAGTTGAGGAGATGCTGGCATGATCCGTGAAGAACGTCTGCTAAAAGTACTGCGCGCGCCGCATGTATCTGAAAAAGCTTCTACAGCGATGGAAAAAAGCAATACCATCGTTCTCAAAGTTGCGAAAGACGCGACTAAAGCAGAAATCAAAGCTGCTGTACAGAAACTGTTTGAAGTCGAAGTTGAAGGTGTTAACACTTTGCTGGTTAAAGGCAAAACTAAACGCCACGGTCAGCGTTCCGGTCGCCGCAGTGACTGGAAAAAAGCTTACGTTACGCTGAAAGAAGGCCAGAATCTGGACTTCGTTAGCGGCGCAGAGTAAGTCGGAGGAGTAAAGAACAATGGCAGTTGTTAAATGTAAACCTACGTCTCCGGGCCGTCGCCACGTTGTTAAAGTGGTTAACCCTGAGCTGCATAAGGGAAAACCTTATGCTCCGCTGTTAGAAAAAAACAGCAAATCCGGTGGTCGTAACAACAATGGCCGTATCACTACCCGTCATATCGGTGGTGGCCATAAGCAGCATTATCGTTTAGTTGATTTTAAACGCAACAAAGACGGTATCCCTGCGGTTGTTGAGCGTTTGGAATATGATCCAAATCGTTCTGCGAACATTGCACTGGTACTATATAAAGACGGTGAACGTCGTTATATTCTTGCACCAAAAGGCCTGAAAGCTGGCGACCAGATTCAATCTGGTGTTGATTCAGCAATCAAAGCTGGTAACGCACTGCCTATGCGCAACATCCCTGTTGGTTCTACAGTTCATAATATCGAACTGAAACCAGGTAAAGGTGGACAGTTAGCGCGTTCAGCAGGTACTTACGCTCAAATCGTTGCTCGTGATGGTGCTTATGTCACCTTACGTCTGCGTTCTGGTGAAATGCGTAAAGTTTTAGCTGATTGCCGTGCAACCTTAGGTGAAGTTGGTAACGCTGAACATATGTTACGTGTTCTCGGTAAAGCTGGTGCTAGTCGCTGGCGTGGTATTCGTCCTACCGTTCGCGGTACTGCGATGAACCCAGTAGACCATCCACATGGTGGTGGTGAAGGCCGTAACTTTGGTAAACACCCTGTAACACCTTGGGGCGTTCAAACCAAAGGTAAGAAAACTCGTAGCAACAAGCGTACTGATCAATTCATCGTACGTCATCGTTCTAAAAAATAATTAGAGGATAAGCCATGCCACGTTCTCTCAAGAAAGGTCCTTTTATTGACCTGCACTTGCTGAAGAAGGTAGAGAAAGCGGTGGAAAGCGGAGACAAGAAGCCTCTCAAGACTTGGTCCCGTCGTTCAACGATCTTTCCTAATATGATCGGATTGACCATCGCTGTCCATAATGGTCGTCAGCATGTTCCAGTTTTCGTAACCGACGAAATGGTTGGTCACAAACTGGGTGAATTCGCACCGACTCGCACTTATCGCGGCCACGCGGCAGATAAGAAAGCTAAGAAACGTTAAGGATAGGAGGAAGAGATGGAAACTTTAGCTATGCATCGCCACGCTCGTTCTTCTGCCCAGAAGGTTCGCTTAGTTGCCGACCTGATTCGCGGTAAGAAAGTGTCGCAAGCTCTGGAAATTCTGACCTACACCAACAAGAAAGCTGCTGGTTTAGTGAAGAAAGTACTTGAATCTGCAATTGCTAACGCAGAGCAAAACGATGGCGCTGACATTGATGACCTGAAAGTTGCGAAAATATTCGTAGACGAAGGTCCAACTATGAAACGCATCATGCCGCGTGCGAAAGGCCGTGCAGATCGTATTCTTAAGCGCACCAGCCACATTACAGTGGTTGTGTCCGATCGCTGAGACTCTGGAGACTAGCAATGGGTCAGAAAGTACATCCTAATGGTATTCGCCTGGGTATTGTCAAACCTTGGAACTCTACTTGGTATGCGAATACCAATGAATTCGCTGACAACCTAGACAGCGATTTTAAAGTACGCCAGTACTTAAATAAAGAATTGGCAAAAGCGTCAATCTCTCGCATCGTTATCGAACGTCCTGCGAAAAGCATCCGTGTGACTATTCACACTGCTCGCCCAGGTATCGTTATCGGTAAGAAAGGTGAAGACGTTGAAAAACTGCGTAAAACAGTAGCGGATATCGCTGGTGTTCCTGCGCAAATCAATATCGCCGAAGTTCGTAAACCAGAACTGGACGCAAAATTAGTTGCTGACAGCATTTCTTCACAGCTGGAACGTCGTGTTATGTTCCGTCGTGCTATGAAGCGTGCAGTACAGAACGCAATGCGTCTGGGCGCTAAAGGTATTAAAGTTGAAGTCAGTGGCCGTTTAGGCGGTGCTGAAATCGCTCGTACCGAGTGGTATCGTGAAGGCCGTGTGCCACTGCACACATTACGTGCTGATATCGATTACAACACTTCAGAAGCGCACACCACTTACGGTGTTCTCGGCGTTAAGGTATGGATCTTCAAAGGTGAGATTCTGGGTGGTATGGCTGCTGTTGAACAAGCTGAGAAACCAGCTGCTCAACCTAAAAAGCAGCAGCGTAAAGGCCGCAAGTAAGGAGAGTCGCTGATGTTACAACCAAAGCGTACAAAATTCCGTAAGGTGCACAAAGGCCGCAACCGTGGTCTAGCGCAAGGTACGGATGTTAGCTTCGGCACTTTCGGTCTTAAAGCTGTTGGCCGTGGTCGTCTGACTGCACGTCAGATCGAAGCGGCACGTCGTGCTATGACCCGTGCTATTAAGCGTCAAGGTAAAATCTGGATCCGTGTGTTCCCAGACAAACCAATCACTGAGAAACCACTCGAAGTTCGTATGGGTAAAGGTAAAGGTAACGTAGAATATTGGGTTGCCTTAATCCAGCCTGGTAAAGTTTTATACGAAATGGACGGTGTGCCTGAAGAGCTGGCTCGTGAGGCATTCTCTCTGGCAGCAGCGAAACTGCCTATCAAAACCACCTTTGTAACTAAGACGGTGATGTAATGAAAGCACAAGAGCTGCGCGAAAAAAGCGTTGAAGAGCTGAATGCTGAACTTTTGAACTTGTTACGTGAACAATTTAATTTACGTATGCAGGCTGCAAGTGGTCAGCTACAACAGTCTCATCTGTTGAAACAAGTGCGTCGTGATATCGCACGTGTGAAGACTTTACTGACTGAGAAGGCAGGTGCGTAATGAGCGATAAAATCCGTACTCTGCAAGGTCGTGTAGTTAGCGATAAAATGGAGAAATCTATTGTTGTTGCTATCGAGCGTATGGTGAAACACCCTCTGTATGGTAAATTCATCCGTCGTACGACTAAATTGCACGTACATGACGAGAACAATGAATGTGGAATCGGTGACGTGGTAGAAATCCGCGAAACTCGTCCACTGTCTAAGACTAAGTCTTGGGCCTTAGTTCGCGTTGTAGAAAAAGCTGTTCTGTAATAGAATAGACTTTTCTGATGAATAAACGGCTCTTATTTGATTGAGCCGTTTATTTTTTTCTGTCCAACTCGATGATGTGGTGTTATAATGCCGCGCCCTCGTAGTATGGGTATATTTGAACGGCCTCTTCATAATGAGGTGGCTCAGTAGTAGTTGACATTTAGCGGAGCACTAAAATGATCCAAGAACAGACTATGCTGAACGTGGCCGACAACTCCGGTGCACGTCGCGTAATGTGTATCAAGGTTCTAGGTGGCTCGCACCGTCGCTATGCACATGTCGGCGACATCATTAAAATTACCGTTAAAGAAGCAATTCCACGCGGTAAAGTTAAAAAGGGTGATGTCCTGAAAGCGGTAGTGGTGCGCACCAAGAAGGGTGTACGTCGCCCTGACGGTTCTGTCATTCGCTTCGATGGTAATGCTTGTGTGTTATTAAATAACAACAGCGAGCAAGTAATCGGTACGCGTATTTTTGGGCCGGTAACTCGTGAACTTCGTAACGAGAAGTTTATGAAAATTATCTCTCTGGCACCTGAAGTACTCTAAGGAGCGAACTATGGCAGCGAAAATCCGTCGTGATGACGAAGTTATCGTGCTAACTGGGAAAGACAAAGGTAAGCGCGGTAAAGTAAAGCAGGTTATTTCTTCTGGTAAAGTTATCGTTGAAGGTATCAATCTGGTTAAAAAACATCAGAAGCCTGTACCGGCTCTGAACCAACCAGGTGGCATCGTTGAAAAAGAAGCGGCTATTCAAGTTTCTAACGTTGCAATCTTTAACGCGGCAACCGGTAAGGCTGACCGTGTAGGCTTTAGATTCGAAGACGGCAAAAAAGTCCGTTTCTTCAAATCTAACAGTGAAACTATCAAGTAATTTTTGGAGTATACGATGGCGAAACTGCATGATTACTATAAAGACGAAGTAGTTAATAAACTCATGACTGAGTTTAACTACACTTCTGTCATGCAAGTCCCTCGGGTCGAGAAGATCACCCTGAATATGGGTGTTGGTGAAGCGATTGCTGATAAAAAACTGCTGGATAACGCAGCAGCTGATTTAACAGCGATCTCAGGTCAAAAACCTTTGATCACCAAAGCACGCAAATCTGTTGCAGGCTTCAAAATCCGTCAGGGCTATCCAATCGGCTGTAAAGTAACCCTGCGTGGCGAACGCATGTGGGAGTTCCTTGAGCGTCTGATTTCTATTGCTGTACCACGTATTCGTGACTTCCGTGGCTTGCCCGCTAAGTCTTTCGATGGTCGCGGTAACTACAGCATGGGTGTTCGTGAACAAATCATCTTCCCTGAAATCGATTACGATAAAGTGGATCGCGTACGTGGTTTAGATATTACTATCACCACTACTGCGAAATCAGATGACGAAGGTCGCGCACTGTTAGCAGCGTTCAACTTCCCGTTCCGCAAGTAAGGCAGGGTACTCATGGCTAAGAAATCTATGAAAGCGCGTGATGTTAAACGTGCTAAATTAGCTGAGAAGTTCTTCGCAAAACGCGTAGAATTGAAAGCTATCATCTCTGATGTTAAAGCATCCGATGAAGATCGCTGGGACGCTGTTCTCAAGCTGCAAACACTGCCACGTGATTCAAGTCCTTCTCGTCAGCGTAACCGCTGCCGTCAAACAGGGCGTCCGCATGGTTTCCTGCGGAAGTTTGGTCTGAGCCGTATTAAAGTCCGTGAAGCCGCAATGCGCGGTGAAATCCCGGGCCTTAAAAAGGCAAGTTGGTAATTCCATTTGAATCACGGGAGTAAAGACAGATGAGCATGCAAGATCCCATCGCGGATATGCTGACCCGTATCCGTAACGGTCAGGCCGCGAACAAAGTTGCGGTCACCATGCCTTCCTCCAAGCTGAAAGTGGCAATTGCCAAAGTGCTGAAGGAAGAAGGTTATATCGAAGATTTTAAAATTGAAGGCGACATCAAGCCAGAATTGGAACTGACTTTACGTTATTTCCAAGGTAAGGCTGTCGTAGAAAGCATTCAGCGTGTAAGCCGCCCAAGCCTGCGCATCTATAAGAAAAAAGATGAGCTACCACAAGTTATGGCTGGGTTAGGTATCGCTGTTATTTCTACCTCTAAAGGTGTCATGACTGATCGTGCAGCTCGCCAAGCTGGTCTTGGTGGCGAGATTCTCTGCTACGTAGCTTAATTCGGGAGGAAAGAATGTCTCGTGTGGCAAAAGCACCCGTCGTCATTCCTGCCGGCGTAGAGGTAAAACTCAACGGTCAGGTTATTTCGATTAAGGGTAAAAACGGCGAGCTTAGTCGTACTATCCATAATGCAGTTGAAGTTAAAAACGAAGACAATCAGCTGACTTTCGCACCACGCGAAGGTTTCGCGGATGCATGGGCACAAGCGGGTACTACTCGTTCACTGTGTAATGCAATGGTTGTTGGTGTTACCGATGGCTTCACTAAAAAGCTTCAACTGGTCGGTGTTGGTTACCGTGCAGCAATCAAAGGCAATGCTGTAAGCTTGTCTTTAGGTTTCTCGCATCCGGTTGAACACGCACTGCCAGCAGGCATTACTGCTGAATGTCCAACACAAACTGAAATCGTACTGAAAGGTGCGGATAAGCAAGTGATTGGCCAAGTTGCAGCAGAACTGCGTGCTTACCGTCGTCCTGAACCTTATAAAGGTAAAGGTGTTCGTTACGCCGATGAAATCGTGCGTACCAAAGAGGCTAAGAAGAAGTAAGGTAACACTATGGATAAGAAAGCAGCTCGTATCCGTCGTGCGACCCGCGCACGCCGTAAGATCCAAGAGTTGGGTGCGACTCGCCTGGTGGTACATCGTACTCCACGCCATATTTATGCGCAGGTTATCGCACCGAACGGTTCTGAAACATTGGTTGCAGCTTCTACTACAGAAAAAGCTATCAATGAACAAGTTAAGTTTACTGGAAACAAAGACGCAGCAGCAATTGTTGGTAAATTAGTTGCAGAACGCGCACTGGAAAAAGGCATCAAAGTTGTTGCTTTTGACCGTTCTGGTTTCCAATATCATGGTAGAGTCCAGGCACTGGCAGATGCTGCCCGTGAAGCTGGCCTTCAGTTCTAAGGTAGAGGTGTAAGATGGCTCACATCGAGAAACAAGCTGGCGAACTGCAGGAAAAGCTGATCGCGGTAAACCGCGTAGCAAAAACCGTTAAAGGTGGCCGTATTTTCAGCTTTACCGCACTAACTGTAGTTGGTGATGGTAACGGTCGCGTTGGTTTTGGCTACGGCAAAGCGCGCGAAGTTCCGGCAGCAATCCAGAAAGCGATGGAAAAAGCCCGTCGCAGTATGAAAACCGTTGCTCTAAACAACGGCACATTGTTCCACCCTGTGAAAGGTACACACACTGGTTCTCGTGTGTTTATGCAACCTGCTCACGAAGGTACCGGTATCATTGCCGGCGGTGCAATGCGTGCTGTTTTAGAAGTAGCTGGAGTTCGCAACGTACTGGCTAAAACCTACGGTTCCACAAACCCAATCAACGTGGTTCGTGCAACACTGGATGCTTTAGACAGCATGAAGTCTCCAGAAATGGTCGCAGCTAAGCGTGGAAAATCCGTCGAAGAAATTCTGGGGTAATCGGCCATGGCTAAGACTATTAAAATTACACAAGTTCGCAGTTCAATCGGTCGTCTGCCTAAGCATAAGGCAACACTGGTCGGTTTAGGTCTGCGTCGCATTGGTCATACAGTAGAGCGCGAGGATACTCCTGCTGTACGTGGTATGGTCAACTTGGTTTCCTACATGGTTAAAGTTGAGGAGTAAGAGATGCGTTTAAATACTCTGTCTCCGGCTGAAGGTGCCAAGCACGCGCCTAAACGCGTAGGTCGTGGTATCGGTTCTGGTCTGGGTAAAACCGGCGGCCGTGGTCACAAAGGTCAGAAATCTCGTTCTGGCGGTGGCGTACGTCGTGGTTTCGAAGGCGGCCAGATGCCTTTATATCGTCGTCTGCCGAAATTCGGCTTCACTTCACGTAAAGCAATGATCACTGCAGAGATTCGTCTGTCTGATTTTGCTGCTGTTGAAGGCGATGTTATTGATCTGAACGCACTGAAAGCCGCGAACGTTGTTGGCATCCAGATTGAATATGCGAAAGTTATTCTGTCTGGCGAAGTGAACCGTGCAGTTACTGTACGTGGCCTTCGTGTTACTAAAGGTGCTCGCGCTGCAATCGAAGCTGCCGGCGGTAAAATTGAGGAATAAGTGACAGATGGCTAAACAACCAGGATTAGATTTTCAAAGTGCCAAGGGTGGAACTGGCGAACTTAAACGCAGACTTTTGTTTGTAATTGGTGCGCTAATTGTATTCCGAATTGGTTCTTTTATTCCAATCCCTGGTATTGATGCCACTGTGCTTGCCAAATTGCTCGAACAGCAACAAGGCACCATCATTGAAATGTTTAACATGTTCTCTGGTGGTGCTCTTAGCCGTGCTTCTATCTTTGCTTTGGGGATCATGCCGTATATCTCGGCGTCGATCATCATCCAATTATTATCTGTGGTTAATCCACGATTAGCAGAGATTAAGAAGGAAGGAGAAGCAGGTCGTCGGAAGATAAGCCAATATACTCGTTGGGGTACTCTGGTATTAGCAATATTCCAATCTATTGGTATTGCAATGGGTCTACCGAATATGCCAGGGATGCAAGGATTGGTTATTGATCCGGGTCTTCCATTCTACTTTACGGCTGTTGTTAGCTTAGTCACAGGGACAATGTTCTTAATGTGGTTAGGTGAACAGATAACTGAAAGAGGTATTGGTAACGGTATCTCTATCATTATCTTCGCTGGTATTGTTGCGGGGTTACCGCCGGCTATTGGCCATACCATCGAGCAAGCTCGGCAAGGCGACCTGCACTTCCTCCTGTTGCTGTTGGTTGCAGTATTAGTATTCGCGGTTACTTTCTTTGTTGTGTTTATGGAACGTGGTCAACGTCGTATTGTCGTTAATTACGCTAAACGTCAGCAGGGGCGCCGTGTTTATGCAGCACAAAGTACACATTTACCGTTAAAAGTGAATATGGCGGGTGTAATTCCTGCAATTTTTGCTTCCAGTATCATACTATTCCCGGGTACAATAGCTTCTTGGTTTGGTGATGGAACTGGCTGGGACTGGCTGACGACTATTTCTATGTATTTGCAGCCTGGTCAACCGTTATATGTGTTGCTTTATGCATCTGCGATCATCTTCTTCTGTTTCTTCTATACGGCGTTGGTTTTCAACCCAAGAGAAACAGCAGATAACCTGAAGAAGTCCGGTGCATTTGTACCAGGAATTCGTCCGGGAGAGCAAACGGCCAAGTACATTGATAAGGTAATGACTCGCTTGACATTAGTTGGCGCATTATATATTACCTTCATCTGCCTAATCCCGGAGTTCATGCGTGACGCAATGAAAGTACCTTTTTACTTTGGTGGTACTTCCCTCTTAATCGTGGTTGTTGTTATCATGGACTTTATGGCTCAAGTGCAAACTCTGATGATGTCAAGTCAGTATGAGTCTGCATTGAAGAAAGCAAACCTGAAAGGTAAATAATCACTCTGTGTGATTATGGTTTGCTTAGAAGTTACGGAGAGTAAAAATGAAAGTTCGTGCTTCCGTCAAGAAATTATGCCGTAACTGCAAAGTTATCCGTCGCAATGGTAGCGTTCGTGTAATTTGCAGTGTTGAGCCAAGACATAAACAACGTCAAGGCTAAGAAAAAGCATTTTTTTCTTGCAAAGTTGGGTTGAGCTGGCTAAATTAGCCAGCCAATCTTTTTTATCTAAGATACATTATTGTTTGAGTATCCTGAAAACGGGCTTTTCAGCACAGTAATGTATATTTTAACTTAGGAGTGCATAGTGGCCCGTATAGCAGGCATTAACATTCCTGATCATAAACATACCGTAATCGCTTTAACATCGATTTTCGGAATCGGCAAAACACGTTCACAGGCTATCTGTGAAGCAACTGGTATTGCTGAAAATGTTAAGATCAGTGAACTGTCTGAAGAACAAATCGACAAGCTGCGTGACGAAGTTGCCAAGTATGTTGTAGAAGGTGACCTACGTCGTGAAATTACCCTGAGCATCAAGCGTCTAATGGACCTTGGTTGTTACCGTGGTTTACGTCATCGTCGTGGTCTTCCTGTGCGCGGACAGCGTACTAAGACTAACGCTCGTACCCGCAAGGGTCCGCGTAAGCCGATCAAGAAATAAGTCGGGGTACTGAATAATGGCAAAGGCACCAATTCGTGCACGTAAGCGTGTAAGAAAACAAGTCTCAGACGGTGTGGCTCATATCCATGCTTCTTTCAACAACACAATCGTTACTATTACTGATCGTCAAGGTAACGCATTAGGTTGGGCAACTGCCGGTGGTTCCGGTTTCCGTGGTTCTCGCAAATCCACTCCGTTTGCAGCTCAGGTTGCAGCAGAGCGTTGCGCAGAAGCTGTGAAAGAATACGGAATTAAAAACTTGGAAGTTATGGTTAAGGGACCGGGTCCGGGTCGCGAATCAACAATTCGTGCTCTGAACGCCGCAGGTTTTCGCATCACTAATATTACTGATGTGACTCCTATCCCTCATAACGGTTGTCGCCCACCGAAAAAACGTCGCGTTTAATACGTATCGTTTTTTAGGACTGTTGGAGAAAGAAAATGGCTAGATATTTGGGTCCTAAGCTCAAGCTGAGCCGTCGCGAAGGAACAGACCTCTTTCTGAAGTCTGGTGTTCGCGCGATTGACACCAAGTGTAAATTAGAACAGGCACCAGGCCAGCACGGAGCGCGTAAACCGCGTCTGTCTGACTATGGTGTTCAGTTACGTGAAAAACAAAAAGTTCGTCGTATCTACGGTGTTCTGGAGCGTCAATTCCGTAACTATTATAAAGAAGCAACACGTCTGAAAGGCAACACAGGTGAAAACCTGCTGACTTTGCTGGAAGGCCGTCTTGATAACGTAGTTTACCGTATGGGCTTTGGCGCAACTCGCGCAGAAGCACGTCAAATGGTTAGCCATAAGGCTATCATGGTAAATGGTCGCGTAGTTAATATCGCTTCTTATCAGGTTTCCCCGAATGACGTTATCAGCGTTCGTGAGAAAGCTAAAAAACAGTCTCGTATTAAGGCTGCTTTAGAGCTGGCTGAACAGCGTGAGAAGCCAACTTGGCTGGAAGTTGATGCTGCTAAAATGGAAGGTGTGTTCAAACGTATTCCTGAACGTACTGACTTGTCTGCGGACATTAACGAACACCTGATCGTCGAGCTTTACTCCAAGTAAAGCTTAGCACCAAAGAGAGGACACAATGCAGGGTTCTGTGACAGAGTTTCTAAAACCGCGCCTGGTAGATATCGAGCAAGTGAGTTCGACGCACGCTAAGGTGACCCTTGAGCCTTTAGAGCGTGGCTTTGGCCATACTCTTGGTAACGCACTGCGCCGTATTCTGCTTTCGTCTATGCCGGGTTGTGCGGTGACAGAGGTTGAGATTGATGGTGTACTGCATGAGTACAGCACCAAAGAAGGTGTACAGGAAGATATCCTGGAGATTCTCCTCAACCTGAAAGGGCTGGCGGTAAAAGTTCAGGGGAAAGATGAAGTTATTTTAACCTTGAATAAATCTGGCATTGGCCCTGTGACTGCAGCCGACATCATCCATGATGGTGATGTCGAAATCGTCAAGCCACAGCACATCATCTGCCACCTGACTGACGAAAGCGCATCTATTAATATGCGAATTAAAGTACAGCGTGGTCGTGGTTATGTGCCGGCTTCTGCCCGAGTTCATTCGGAAGAAGATGAGCGCCCAATCGGTCGTTTGTTAGTCGATGCTTGCTACAGCCCAGTAGAGCGTATTGCCTATAATGTTGAAGCAGCTCGTGTTGAGCAACGTACGGACTTGGATAAGTTAGTTATTGAAATGGAAACTAACGGTACAATCGATCCTGAAGAGGCGATTCGCCGTGCAGCGACCATTCTAGCTGAACAACTTGAAGCATTCGTTGATTTACGTGATGTACGTCAACCGGAAGTTAAAGAAGAGAAGCCAGAATTCGATCCTATCTTACTGCGCCCAGTTGACGATCTGGAATTGACTGTCCGCTCTGCTAACTGCCTCAAAGCAGAAGCTATCCACTACATCGGTGATCTGGTACAGCGTACAGAAGTTGAGTTGCTTAAAACGCCTAACCTCGGTAAGAAATCTCTTACTGAAATTAAGGACGTCTTGGCATCTCGTGGTCTTTCTCTGGGCATGCGCTTAGAAAATTGGCCACCAGCAAGTATTGCTGATGATTAAGATCACAGGTTAAGGTTTTACTGAGAAGGATAAGGTCATGCGCCATCGTAAGAGTGGTCGTCAATTGAACCGCAACAGCAGCCACCGCCAAGCTATGTTCCGTAACATGGCTGGTTCTTTAGTTCGTCATGAGATCATCAAGACGACTCTGCCTAAAGCGAAAGAACTGCGTCGCGTCGTTGAGCCGCTGATTACTCTTGCCAAGACCGACAGCGTAGCTAATCGTCGTCTGGCATTCGCACGTACTCGTGATAACGAGATCGTTGCAAAATTATTTAATGAACTGGGACCTCGTTTCGCAGCTCGTGCAGGTGGTTACACTCGTATTCTTAAGTGTGGCTACCGCACAGGTGACAATGCTCCGATGGCTTACATCGAGCTTGTTGACCGTGCTGTTGAGTCTCAAGAAGCAGCAGCAGAGTAATCTGTCGTCGCTTTCAAGAAAACCGGGTATATTGCCCGGTTTTTTTGTACCTGCTATTCTTACTTTTCCAAAGCAGATTTTGTGCTCTTGAATTTTTTGTTGTTAACCCTTATTTATAGGTAAGCGTTCATGAGTATGTATAAGATTGGCGAAATAGCTAAATTAGCTGATGTCACTCCAGACACCATCCGTTTTTATGAGAAACAAGGTTTGATGGGACATAAAATAAGAACTGAAGGTGGCTATCGGCTATTTACAGAACAGGATTTGCAGCGATTACGCTTTATTCGCTATGCAAAACAGTTAGGGTTTACTTTGGATGCTATTGCAGAGTTACTTTCAATAAGAGTTGATCCGGAACATCATACATGCCAAGAATCCAAGCAAATTGTTGATGTTAGGTTACTAGAAGTTGAAAAAAAAATACAAGAGCTTATTATTATGCGCGATTCACTGAAGATGCTTAGCTCAGCATGTTGTGGTGAGGAACATGCAACAACCTATTGTTCAATTATGGAGATTTTAGAAAAAGGTGCTTCTAAAGTTTATTAAGGATATAAAACCCACTAATTATATGAAGGTATATCATGAGTAAATATCAACATAAGCGTGGTGAGATTAAAGATAATGCAATTGTAGCATTACTTCATGACCCATTATTTCGTCAAAGAGTTGAGAAAAATAAAAAAGGTAAAGGAAGTTATACAAGAAAAGGGAAAAATAATAAGGCAGGTAACTGGGAGGCCAGTGGTAATAGGTTTATTTACTTATTACCACTGGCCTTTTAGTTATTTTTTATTCTGTTCTTTTAATAAATCACGAATTTCTGATAATAAGACTTCTTCAGTTGATGGTGGTGCAGGCTCAGCTGGAGCAGCTTCTTTTGCACGGCGAACTTTATTCATTGCTTTAATTGCCATAAAAATAGCAAAGGCGACAATAATAAAGTCAAATACAGTTTGTAAAAACATCCCATAATTAAGTACTACGGCTGGTAAGTCACCTTGCGCTTCTTTTAGAACAATACTAAATGATTTGAAATCAACACCTCCGATGATTAAACCTAGTGGAGGCATGATGACATCAGCAACTAGAGAAGATACAATTTTACCGAAAGCAGCACCAATAATAATACCGACAGCCATATCTACTACATTGCCTTTCATGGCAAATTCACGGAAATCTTTTAAAAAGCTCATTCGATGACCCCTTAATAAATACCTTAATTGAAACAAAATGTGTATTAGGTTAACAAATTATAGTCGCTAGAATTAATAAGCTACAAATATTTATACATTTTTATTTTTTATAAAAAGAATGGACTTGGCTGGAATAGTTTTTCAACATCAGGGACATGTTTTTTATCTGTAATAAACATGATGACATGGTCGCCTTGTTCAATAATATGGTAATCGCTAGCAATAATTACTTCTTCTTCGCGAACTATTGCCCCAATAATTGTACCTGGCGGAAGTTTAATCTCTGATATTTTTTTACCAACAACTTTAGATGTATTCTCATCGCCGTGTGCAATTGCTTCGATTGCTTCAGCAACACCTCTTCTTAATGATGAAACATTCACGATATCGGCTTTTCTCACATGACTTAATAAAGCTGAAATTGTCGCTTGCTGTGGTGAAATTGCAATATCAATAACCCCACCTTGCACAAGTTCAACATAAGCTGAGCGTTGAATAAGTACCATTGCTTTTTTAGCGCCCATTTTTTTTGCTAGCATGGCAGACATAATATTAGCTTCATCGTCATTTGTAAGAGCAATAAATACATCCATCTGTTCAATGTGTTCTTCCGTTAGTAACTCTTGATCAGATGCATCACCATAAAAAACGATAGTATCATGCAATAACTCAGCAAGTTCTGTTGCACGTTGTTGGTTTCGCTCAATTAATTTTACACTGTAGTCTTTTTCAAGCCTTCTAGCTAAACCTGCACCAACATTACCACCGCCAACAATCATTAAACGTTTATAAGGTTTTTCCAGTCTTTGTAGTTCACTCATGACTGCTCTGATATGTTGTGTTGAAGCGACGAAAAATACCTCATCACCCGCTTCAATAATAGTTGAGCCTTGTGGGCGGATTGGTCTGTCTTGACGAAATATTGCCACGACACGAGTATCGATATGAGGCATGTGTTCACGTAAACTGGATAAGGCGTTGCCTACAAGTGATCCCCCATAATAGGCTTTTACTGCCACAATGCTGACTTTACCTTCCGCAAAATTAACGACCTGGAGCGCACCTGGATATTGGATTAATTTATAAATGTAATCTATCACTAACTGCTCTGGCGATATCAAATAATCAATAGGGATCTGTTCAGGTAGAAAGAGCTTATCCGCTTCACGAATATATTCGGTTGCCCTAATACGAGCAATTTTATTAGGTGTATTAAATAGGCTATATGCAATTTGGCAAGCAATCATATTTGTTTCGTCAGAGTTAGTGACGGCAACTAGCATGTCTGCGTCTTCGGCTCCAGCATCACGAAGGACTCTAGGATGAGAGCCATGGCCATTAACGACACGCAGATCAAACTGATCTTGTAGCTGACGTAGGCGATCTCCGTCTGTATCAACTACTGTAATATCATTGTTCTCATCAACTAAATTTTCAGCAAGTGTCCCACCAACTTGCCCAGCGCCTAGAATAATGATCTTCATTGCATATTCCTATATCAGGTAATTAACGACTTATTATTGTACTTTTTTTATTAAGCGTGCATAAAAAAAGCCATCACCACCATCGGTAGTTGGCAATATTTGTAACCCTAATTTGGTTCCATCATTTAGGCATGCATCAGTATGCTTAGTTAGGAAATTTTCTATTTGCTGGCTGTTTTCTTCAGGCATAATTGAACAAGTCGCATATAGCAAAGTCCCGCCTGGTTTTAAATAAGGCCAAATAGCTTCAAGTATTTGAGCCTGTAGCTGTGCAAGTTCATTGATATCAGTATCACGGCGTAGCCATTTAATATCAGGATGGCGCCTTATTACACCGGTTGCAGAGCAAGGTGCATCTAGTAAAATGCGGTCAAATTGCTGTTCTTTCGCCCATTTTTCTGGTTGAGTACCATCACCTTGAACAACTGTTGCATGTTGTTGTAGCCGTGTTAGATTTTCTTTTACCCTTTTAAGGCGAGCATCATCAATATCGACCGCGAGTACTTTCGCTTTTGGCGCTAACTCTAAAATATGTGTTGTTTTCCCACCAGGTGCTGCACATAAATCTAGGATGCTTTCACCATCTTGGGGTTGTAATAGTTCAGCACAACCTTGAGCGGACACATCTTGCACTGTACACCAACCTTCTTCAAAGCCTGGTAGTTTAGAAACTGCGGTTGGTTCATGCAAACGAATAGCACTGGTATGCGTGGCATGTACATCCGCAGCTATGTCAGCCTGTTTGAGTAAATCAAGATATTGAGTTGCGGTATGGTGCTGAGAGTTGACCCTTAACCACATAGGTGGGCGTTGGTTATTTGCATCTGTGATTGATTGCCATTCATCAGGATAGGCATTTTGTATGCGTTTCAATAACCAACTCGGATGTAAATACTGGCTATTGTTGTTAGCAATGCGTTCTTCTAATTGTGTTTGTTGGCGCTGGAATGAACGCAAAACCCCATTAACCAGCCCTTTTAGTTGTGGGCGTTTTAAGGCAACAGCGCCATTGACTGTTTCCGCCAATGCGGCATGCGCCGGAATTCGAGTATAAAGAAGTTGATAAATACCCACCATGATGAGGTAGTGAAGCGCTCTTTGCTTACCTGTTAATGGTTTTTCCATAAGCTGGCCAATGAACCATTCTAGTTTAGGTAAGTAACGTAAGACACCAAAACAAATCTCTTGTAATAGTGCTTTATCTTTATCATTGATATTGCGTTGTAAATCGGGCAACACAGTATTTAAGGATTGTCCATTATCAAGAACTTGACTGATTGCTGTTGCTGCGATACTTCGCAAATTATATGTATTTTTCATAAAAGAAGATGAACTTTGTAGTTGCTAAAATAAAACTGCCTGATGATATCAGGCAGTTTACAGATTTATTAATCTAGAATTTGCTCTGGAGTAAACCATTCACGACGGGAGTTTAGTATATCTTGCGCACTCATTGCTTTTTTGCCTGGTGGTTGTAACTGAGTGATATTCAGTATGCCATTACCCGTGGCAATGCTTATCCCTTTTTTATCGGCGCTAATGATTGTTCCTGGCTGTTTATTGTGAGTCCCAGAGATTACTTCAGCTTGCCATACTTTGATTAGCTGCTCTTCAACCGTAAAATGACTCATAGGCCAAGGGTTAAATGCGCGGATACAGCGTTCGATGTGGCTGGCATCTTGTTGCCAATCAATACGCGCTTCTTCCTTAGATAATTTTTCGGCATAATTAGCCAGCGAATCATCCTGCTTTTCTGGGACACATTGGCCTAACGACAACATATCTACGGTATGGATCAATGCTTGTGGGCCAGTTATCGCTAGCTTTTCATACAATGTAGCACTTGTATCGTGGGGGGTAATCGGGCAAATTGCCTTATAAAGCATATCACCTGTGTCTAAACCTGCATCCATTTGCATAATAGTGACGCCCGTTTCAGCATCACCTGCCCAAATAGAACGTTGAATAGGAGCAGCTCCTCGCCAACGAGGTAGTAAAGAGCCGTGAACATTTAGGCAGCCTAAACGAGGAATATCTAAAACAGCTTGTGGCAGAATTAACCCATAGGCAACGACGATCATTAGGTCTGCGTTTCTTTCTTTGATCCATTGTTGATTTTCAGCATCTCGAAGCGATACAGGTTGAAAAACAGGAAGTTGGTGCTCTTCAGCTAGAACTTTAACCGGACTTGGTGTTAGTTTTTTCCCTCTACCCGCAGGTTTATCGTGGCGAGTAAGTACACCAACAATTTGGTGATTCGTTTCTAAAAGCGCGGCTAAATGTTTAGCAGCAAAATCCGGAGTACCCGCAAAGATAATTTTTAATGGTTCTGACACGTTAATTTCCCTGTTTATAGTTACCAAGCTAGCTATTTTTTAGCCTCTTTTGCTCTTTGTCTATCCAGTTTTTCAACTTTTTGGCGGATGCGTTGACGTTTTAAAGGGGATAAATAATCAACAAACAGCTTACCAACAAGGTGATCCATTTCATGTTGGATACAAATAGCTAATAAACCATCCGCTTCAAGCTCAAAAGACTCTCCGTTGTAATCTAAAGCCTTAACTTTTACTTGCTCTGCTCGCGGCACAAACCCATGCTGTTCAGGAATAGAAAGACAACCCTCTTCGATACCAGTTTCTCCTGATTTATCTAATAATTCAGGGTTAATAAGTACTAGACGTTCATCACGGGTTTCAGAAACATCAATAACAATAATACGCTGGTGGATATCGACTTGTGTTGCTGCGAGCCCAATACCTTCTTCTTCATACATGGTATCGAACATATCATCAACGATGCGCTGAATAGAGGCATCAACTTTTTCGACCGGCTTAGCAATTGTGCGTAAGCGTTCGTCTGGGTAATGTAACACGTTTAAGACTGACATAAATTTTTCGAGCAGTTTCCAAAAAGTGAATGGGAATTAATGACTATTCTAGACATTTCTCCGTCATATTGACAGTATTGGTTATCATTTGTTCACTGAAGAACCTATTTACTAATTTAGTCAGGATGACAAAATGAATACTCAAGAAATCTGGCTGAGAATGTCACAGGTAAAAAAGCTATTACCTCAGCGTGCAGTAAAAATAGTTAATGAGTTAACCCTGTTAGATAAGGTTAGTCATCAAGCCTTACGAGACAGTGGTCTGAATGAGATGCAGCAATTGCAATTTCTTCATGTTCCAATGAATCGAATCGAAAAAGTACAAAAATGGCTCGCTAATCAAAATCATCAATTAATTACTTATCTTGACCCTAATTACCCACATCTCTTAAAGCAAATTTATCGTCCTCCCCTATTACTTTTTGTGGTAGGGCAAAGTGAATTGTTAGCAACGCCACAGGTTGCTTTAATTGGTAGCCGGCAAGCTAGCGAATATGGTCGAAAATGGACCAATATATTTACTAAAGACTTTGTGCAGCATGGGGTGACTATCACGAGTGGGCTTGCAATCGGTATTGATGGAATAAGCCACAAAGCTGCGCTTGACAATGATGGTAAAACCATCGCAGTTCTGGGAAGTGGTCTAGAAAATATTTATCCAAAACAACATTATGGGTTAGCTGAGCATATTAAAATGAATGGGGCACTAATTTCCGAATACTGGCCTAGCACTCCCCCATTACCCAAGCAGTTTCCGCAGCGAAATCGTATCATTAGTGGGTTAAGTAAAGCAGTTGTTGTGATAGAGGCAGGTATGAAAAGTGGTTCATTAATAACAGCGCGATATGCAATTGAACAAAATCGTGATCTTTTTACATTACCTGCTCCATTAGGTAACCCTGCGTTTGGAGGGAATCATTGGTTATTACAACAGGGGGCTTATTTATTAATAGAACCAAATGATGTTTTGCAGCATTTAGTTGATGGGTTAAATTGGATTCAAACGGAGTTACCTATAAATGAAAACCCACTTGAGTTTAATGTGGTAGAAAATAAAATTTTAGGTATGGTGGGGTACAAACCTACACCAGTTGATGTGATTGCAGAACAAACACAAGTCCCAATCACTCAAGTGATTTCTATTTTAACTGAAATGGAAATTAATGGAGTGATTTGCTCAAGTGCTGGTGGGTATATTAGATTAACTTAGCTTTATCGGCTAAAGAAAGTAGAGAATGATATGTCGAAACAGCTGCCTTTTGATACAGAAAAAAATGAATATTGCCCAGAATGTAACTCTATATTGGTGATCCGTAATAGTACACACGGCCCTTTTTTAGGTTGCTCAAGTTATCCTCAGTGCAATTATATGCGCCCACTTAGGGCAATGGTGGAAAGCCATATCATTAAAGTTTTAGACGGGCAATCTTGTCCGAAATGTGGTCATGATTTAGTGCTGAAACAAGGCCGATTTGGCATGTTCATAGGTTGTAGTAACTACCCTGAGTGTGAACATATTGAGCTAATTGATAAGCCGGATGAAACTAAAATTTCATGCCCACAATGCCAAAAAGGAAATTTATTGCAAAGAAAATCCCGTTTTGGGAAGACTTTTTATGCTTGTGATAATTACCCTAACTGTCAGTTTATATTAAATAATAAACCTGTGACTGGTAAATGTTTGTATTGTGAATATCCATTATTGATGGAAAAAAAGGGGGGACAAGGAGTAAGATTATTTTGTGCCAGTAAACGTTGCGGTAAGCAACAAGAAGAATAACGAGTTAAAACTATGCCAAATAAATCTACACCTGCAATTGAAAGTATTATTGTTTCATTACAAAAAGGGGAAGTTATTGCCTATCCAACGGAAGCTGTTTTTGGATTAGGTTGCGACCCTGATAACGAAAATGCAGTCAACAAGTTATTAGAACTAAAGCAACGCCCTTGGGAGAAAGGTTTAATTCTGATTGCTGATAGTTACGAACAATTAAAAGACTATGTTGATGATAAACAACTCACGGAAGAGCAAAAGCAAGCGATGTTCGCAACTTGGCCGGGCCCTGTAACCTGGGTGATACCCGCGAAAGCCTCTACACCAAAGTGGTTAACTGGCCAATTTGATACTTTAGCGGTGAGGGTTACTACTCACGAGTTAGTAAAAAAATTATGTCGTGAATATGGTAAACCGTTGGTGTCTACAAGCGCTAATTTAAGTGGGCTAGAGCCATGTAGAACAACAAATGAGGTTATTGCTCAATTCAACAAAAGTATTCCTGTTTTGGATGGGGTGGTTGGCGGTCGCCAAAACCCATCTGAAATTAGGGATGCTAAAACGGGTCAATTGTATCGTAAAGGGTAATGTTCATGGAAATGTTTGCGGTTTTTGGTAACCCGATTCAACACAGTAAATCACCATCTATACATAAAATGTTTGCGGAGCAAACAGGTATACTACTTGAATACGAAAAAATTTTAGCGCCTGTAGATAACTTTGAGCTCAGTTTAGCCGAATTTTTTTCTCAGGGGGGGAAAGGTGCAAACATTACTTTGCCATTTAAAGAAAGGGCATATCAGCTTGTTTCTGAGTTAACGGAAAGAGCCCAAGCCTGTGGCGCAGTTAATACTGTGATGAAGTTAGATGATAACCGCCTGCTTGGTGATAATACCGATGGCATGGGCCTATTGTTAGACCTCCAACGCTTAGAATTTATTCATCCGAATAGCAAGATACTAATGATCGGAGCTGGTGGGGCAACTCGGGGAGCGCTACTCCCCCTCTTGGAATATGGATGTAACATTACTCTAACGAATAGAACGTATGCCAAAGTAGAAACATTAGTTAATGAGTTTTCTTCACTAGGTAACATAAAAGGGATGCAGATCGAACAGATCACCTCTCCTGATTTTGATCTAATTATTAATGCAACTTCATCGGGTGTAAGTGGTGATATCCCGACAATAAACTCACTGATATTTACCAAACAAGTTGCTTGTTACGATATGTTTTATCAATCTACATTGACGCCATTTTTATCTTTTGCATGTGAACATCAGGTGACAAAAATAGCGGATGGCCTTGGTATGCTTGTAGGGCAAGCTGCATTTTCTTTTAAGCTATGGCATGGTGTTCTCCCTGAAATTACGCCAGTTCTATCTGCTTTATATAAGGAATTGAAAGGGTGAACCAGCAAATTCAATTTCCTGATAGAGAAGAGTGGGATGAATTATCCAAGCAAGTACGTTTTCCTGTATTGATTAGCGGAATGCTTGCTGAATGTGCAGTTCCTCAGTCATTATTGTTTCAACGCTATGGTAAAGAAGAAACTCCTCTGAGGTTATTTCAGCAGCATCGATGGGATATAGAAGAAGAGTTTGAAGCCTTGATTGAACAAGGCCACGATGGCGCACATGGTCTTTACGTATTATCAGAGGCTAAATAGTTGTTTTTCCATTCGACATAGTTGTTTGCTGAATAACGTAAATGGCCTAACTCAGCATCAGTCAATTTTCGGATGGCTTTTGCTGGGCTTCCCGTATATAAGTAGCCAGATTCGAGTCTTTTCCCTTGAGTCACTAAACTGTTAGCACCAATAACGACATCATCTTCGATGATAGCCCCATCAATGATAATTGAGCCCATTCCAACTAGCACTCTATTTCCTATAGTACAGCCATGTAGCATCACTTTATGACCTACGGTGACATCTTCGCCAATGATTAGCGGGTTACCAGTAGGATTGCTGCTTGATTTATGAGTAACATGCAAAACACAACCATCCTGAATGTTAGTCCTTGCGCCGATAGATATATAATTTACGTCACCACGTAAAACTGAAAGTGGCCAAATACTGACATCATTAGCTAAACGTACATCTCCAATCACAACTGCGGAAGGGTCAATAAAGACACTTGGTTCGACAGAAGGGGATATTCCTAGATAAGGGCGTAAAAGTTTGTTCATTTCTATGACCATTAAAAATATCAATATAAAGGTTAGAAACTAAAATAGTTAGTTCATCAACAATGGGAGTACCTAACAAGTTTCATTAAAGTAGAATTATAGGCAGAAATTAGCTTTTTTTATAACCATAATGAAGCTAAAAAACACAGAGTGATGATTTTATCCCCAAACGGCATTTTTTTTTAAAAAAAAGGTTGTGTAATTCTAATACCTCCCTATAATGCGCATCCGTTGTCACGATAAACCGGCTCGAAGAAAACCTCGAAGCCTTGTGATAACAGAGGTGAGAAAGAAAAAGTTGAAAATAAACGCTTGACTTTCTAAATAAAAAACGTAATATACGACACCTCGCGACAACGACCTAAGTTAATAAAAACTGAGTCAAATTTCCAAAAGAAATGTCGCAACGCTCTTTAACAATTTATCAGACAATCTGTGTGGGCACTCACAGGACACTATCAAAAAAATATTTGATTTTAAGTCTTGAAGAGTGACTAACACGTTAATTCATATATATGAACTAATAGGTAATCTGGTTTCTTCGGAAATCAGGCGACAGTAAACATTCTTTGAGCATCAAGCTTTTTAATTGAAGAGTTTGATCATGGCTCAGATTGAACGCTGGCGGCAGGCCTAACACATGCAAGTCGAGCGGTAACAGGGGAAGCTTGCTTCCCGATGACGAGCGGCGGACGGGTGAGTAATGTATGGGGATCTGCCCGATAGAGGGGGATAACCACTGGAAACGGTGGCTAATACCGCATAATCTCTTAGGAGCAAAGCAGGGGAACTTCGGTCCTTGCGCTATCGGATGAACCCATATGGGATTAGCTAGTAGGTGGGGTAATGGCTCACCTAGGCGACGATCCCTAGCTGGTCTGAGAGGATGATCAGCCACACTGGGACTGAGACACGGCCCAGACTCCTACGGGAGGCAGCAGTGGGGAATATTGCACAATGGGCGCAAGCCTGATGCAGCCATGCCGCGTGTATGAAGAAGGCCCTAGGGTTGTAAAGTACTTTCAGTCGGGAGGAAGGCGTTGATGCTAATATCATCAACGATTGACGTTACCGACAGAAGAAGCACCGGCTAACTCCGTGCCAGCAGCCGCGGTAATACGGAGGGTGCAAGCGTTTAATCGGAATTACTGGGCGTAAAGCGCACGCAGGCGGTTGATTAAGTTAGATGTGAAATCCCCGGGCTTAACCTGGGAATGGCATCTAAGACTGGTCAGCTAGAGTCTTGTAGAGGGGGGTAGAATTCCATGTGTAGCGGTGAAATGCGTAGAGATGTGGAGGAATACCGGTGGCGAAGGCGGCCCCCTGGACAAAGACTGACGCTCAGGTGCGAAAGCGTGGGGAGCAAACAGGATTAGATACCCTGGTAGTCCACGCTGTAAACGATGTCGATTTGAAGGTTGTTCCCTTGAGGAGTGGCTTTCGGAGCTAACGCGTTAAATCGACCGCCTGGGGAGTACGGCCGCAAGGTTAAAACTCAAATGAATTGACGGGGGCCCGCACAAGCGGTGGAGCATGTGGTTTAATTCGATGCAACGCGAAGAACCTTACCTACTCTTGACATCCAGAGAATTTAGCAGAGATGCTTTAGTGCCTTCGGGAACTCTGAGACAGGTGCTGCATGGCTGTCGTCAGCTCGTGTTGTGAAATGTTGGGTTAAGTCCCGCAACGAGCGCAACCCTTATCCTTTGTTGCCAGCGATTCGGTCGGGAACTCAAAGGAGACTGCCGGTGATAAACCGGAGGAAGGTGGGGATGACGTCAAGTCATCATGGCCCTTACGAGTAGGGCTACACACGTGCTACAATGGCGTATACAAAGAGAAGCGACCTCGCGAGAGCAAGCGGAACTCATAAAGTACGTCGTAGTCCGGATTGGAGTCTGCAACTCGACTCCATGAAGTCGGAATCGCTAGTAATCGTAGATCAGAATGCTACGGTGAATACGTTCCCGGGCCTTGTACACACCGCCCGTCACACCATGGGAGTGGGTTGCAAAAGAAGTAGGTAGCTTAACCTTCGGGAGGGCGCTTACCACTTTGTGATTCATGACTGGGGTGAAGTCGTAACAAGGTAACCGTAGGGGAACCTGCGGTTGGATCACCTCCTTACCATTGAAGTGTTTTTTGAAGTGAAGTGCTCACACAGATTGTCTGATAGAAAGTAGAGCAATGGCTTTACGTGGGAGACTTATTCGAAAGGATAAGACTTACACGAAAATAGCAAAACGGTGTTTTGCAATTGAATTTTCGTGTCCCCTTCGTCTAGAGGCCTAGGACACCGCCCTTTCACGGCGGTAACAGGGGTTCGAATCCCCTAGGGGACGCCAATTGCGCCGATATCGAGTGAAAGACGATGTCCCCAATAATGATTAAGCCAATTACGTTGTAGTTGGTTTAACAATTATGCTCTTTAACAATCTGGAACAAGCTGAAAATTGAAAATAACGCACATTGTTTATCGCTTAAACAATGTGAGAGTCTCTCAAAAATCTCAACTTGAAGTGTTTTTCAAACACACAAACGAGTGGCATGAGCGAGCAGTGTGAAATTCAAGGCGGCTAGCGCACAGCAAGCGCAGCGTACAATAGTACGTGAGCATTGCGAGCACTACCCAACGAAGAAGTTCACCACGCACAGCCATGACGTTAAGTGTCGTCTGATAAGAAGACACCTTCGGGTTGTGAGGTTAAGCGACTAAGCGTACACGGTGGATGCCTAGGCAATCAGAGGCGATGAAGGACGTGCTAATCTGCGATAAGCGTCGGTAAGGTGATATGAACCGTTATACCCGACGATTTCCGAATGGGGAAACCCAGTGCAATTCGTTGCACTATCGTTTGATGAATACATAGTCAAACGAAGCGAACCGGGGGAACTGAAACATCTCAGTACCCCGAGGAAAAGAAATCAACCGAGATTCCCCTAGTAGCGGCGAGCGAACGGGGAGCAGCCCAGAGTCTTAATCAGCATTAGTATCAGGAGAACGGTCTGGAAAGTCCGGCAGTAAAGGGTGATAGCCCCGTATCTGAAGATGCTAGTGTTGTGAACTCGACGAGTAGGGCGGGACACGTGTTATCCTGTCTGAATATGGGGGGACCATCCTCCAAGGCTAAATACTCCTGATTGACCGATAGTGAACCAGTACCGTGAGGGAAAGGCGAAAAGAACCCCGGCGAGGGGAGTGAAATAGAACCTGAAACCGTGTACGTACAAGCAGTGGGAGCCTTGATTTATCAGGGTGACTGCGTACCTTTTGTATAATGGGTCAGCGACTTATATTCTGTAGCAAGGTTAACCGTATAGGGGAGCCGTAGGGAAACCGAGTCTTAACTGGGCGAATGAGTTGCAGGGTATAGACCCGAAACCCGGTGATCTAGCCATGGGCAGGTTGAAGGTTGGGTAACACTAACTGGAGGACCGAACCGACTAATGTTGAAAAATTAGCGGATGACTTGTGGCTGGGGGTGAAAGGCCAATCAAACCGGGAGATAGCTGGTTCTCCCCGAAAGCTATTTAGGTAGCGCCTCGTGAACTCATCTTCGGGGGTAGAGCACTGTTTCGACTAGGGGGTCATCCCGACTTACCAACTCGATGCAAACTACGAATACCGAAGAATGTTATCACGGGAGACACACGGCGGGTGCTAACGTTCGTCGTGAAGAGGGAAACAACCCAGACCGCCAGCTAAGGTCCCAAAGTCATAGTTAAGTGGGAAACGAA
Source organism: Providencia sp. TYF-12 (assembly GCF_041344805.1). Taxonomy (NCBI): domain Bacteria; kingdom Pseudomonadati; phylum Pseudomonadota; class Gammaproteobacteria; order Enterobacterales; family Morganellaceae; genus Providencia; species Providencia sp. TYF-12. The sequence continues at coordinate 4,451,716 of NZ_CP166833.1, read as the reverse complement.
GTGGGAAGGCTCAGACAGCCAGGATGTTGGCTTAGAAGCAGCCATCATTTAAAGAAAGCGTAATAGCTCACTGGTCGAGTCGGCCTGCGCGGAAGATGTAACGGGGCTAAACTATGCACCGAAGCTGCGGCAGCGATATGTAAATATTGTTGGGTAGGGGAGCGTTCTGTAAGCCTGTGAAGGTGTGCTGTGAGGCATGCTGGAGGTATCAGAAGTGCGAATGCTGACATAAGTAACGATAATGCGGGTGAAAAACCCGCACGCCGGAAGACCAAGGGTTCCTGTCCAACGTTAATCGGGGCAGGGTGAGTCGACCCCTAAGGCGAGGCAGAAATGCGTAGTCGATGGGAAACGGGTTAATATTCCCGTACTGGTGATAATTGCGATGGGGGGACGGAGAAGGCTAGGCTGGCCGGGCGACGGTTGTCCCGGTTTAAGGATGTAGGCAGGTGAATTAGGCAAATCCGGTTCACTACATGCTGAGGTCTGATGACGAGTCACTACGGTGGCGAAGTAGCTCATGCCCCGCTTCCAGGAAAAGCCTCTAAGCTCTAGATTATCATTAATCGTACCCCAAACCGACACAGGTGGTCAGGTAGAGAATACTCAGGCGCTTGAGAGAACTCGGGTGAAGGAACTAGGCAAAATGGTGCCGTAACTTCGGGAGAAGGCACGCTGGCGCTAGGTGAAGTGGTTTACCCATGGAGCTGAAGCCAGTCGCAGATACCAGCTGGCTGCAACTGTTTATTAAAAACACAGCACTGTGCAAACACGAAAGTGGACGTATACGGTGTGACGCCTGCCCGGTGCTGGAAGGTTAATTGATGGGGTTATCCGTAAGGAGAAGCTCTTGATCGAAGCCCCAGTAAACGGCGGCCGTAACTATAACGGTCCTAAGGTAGCGAATTCCTTGTCGGGTAAGTTCCGACCTGCACGAATGGCGTAATGATGGCCAGGCTGTCTCCACCCGAGACTCAGTGAAATTGAACTCGCTGTGAAGATGCAGTGTACCCGCGGCAAGACGGAAAGACCCCGTGAACCTTTACTATAGCTTGACACTGAACATTGAGCCTTGATGTGTAGGATAGGTGGGAGGCTTTGAAGTGTGGACGCCAGTCTGCATGGAGCCAACCTTGAAATACCACCCTTTAATGTTTGATGTTCTAACGTTGCCCCGTTATCCGGGGTGCGGACAGTGTCTGGTGGGTAGTTTGACTGGGGCGGTCTCCTCCCAAAGAGTAACGGAGGAGCACGAAGGTTGGCTAAGCATGGTCGGACATCATGCGGTTAGTGCAAAGGCATAAGCCAGCTTGACTGCGAGAGTGACGGCTCGAGCAGGTACGAAAGTAGGTCTTAGTGATCCGGTGGTTCTGAATGGAAGGGCCATCGCTCAACGGATAAAAGGTACTCCGGGGATAACAGGCTGATACCGCCCAAGAGTTCATATCGACGGCGGTGTTTGGCACCTCGATGTCGGCTCATCACATCCTGGGGCTGAAGTAGGTCCCAAGGGTACGGCTGTTCGCCGTTTAAAGTGGTACGCGAGCTGGGTTTAGAACGTCGTGAGACAGTTCGGTCCCTATCTGCCGTGGGCGTTGGAAGATTGAAAGGGGCTGCTCCTAGTACGAGAGGACCGGAGTGGACGCACCACTGGTGTTCGGGTTGTCATGCCAATGGCATTGCCCGGTAGCTAAGTGCGGAAGAGATAACCGCTGAAAGCATCTAAGCGGGAAACTTGCCTTGAGATGAGTCTTCCCTGACCCTTTAAGGGTCCTAAAGGAACGTTTAAGACTAAGACGTTGATAGGTTGGGTGTGTAAGCATAGCGATATGTTGAGCTAACCAATACTAATGAACCGTGAGGCTTAACCTGACAACACCGAAGGTGTTTTAGAGATTGAGAGATGAGGTTGATTCAATGAGCGTGAGAAGCCGAGAGGCGAGGGACACAGCAGCTTGTTCAAGATTGCAGTTCTGGTTTAGTGACGAAATGTGCTAAACGGGAACAAACCGAATTTGTCTGGCGGCAATAGCGCGGTGGTCCCACCTGACCCCATGCCGAACTCAGCAGTGAAACGCCGTAGCGCCGATGGTAGTGTGGGGTCTCCCCATGTGAGAGTAGGGAACTGCCAGACATTAATTAAAAATTTATTGCTTATAAGAAGCAGTAAATTGCCGAAAGGCGAAAAGAATAAGTGGAGCGGTAGTTCAGTTGGTTAGAATACCTGCCTGTCACGCAGGGGGTCGCGGGTTCGAGTCCCGTCCGTTCCGCCACTTAATTTAGGGGCGTAGTTCAATTGGTAGAGCACCGGTCTCCAAAACCGGGTGTTGGGAGTTCGAGCCTCTCCGCCCCTGCCAGTTACCAATTAAGTAATAATAAAAGAAGTATCTATTGATAACCCGATTACCTTAATCGGGTTTTTCTTTATATACCATCCGGTTGCCACGTAATAACTCCTTTCCATTTATATTAATAATCCCCTTACTAATCCATGAATAGCTCAATACTTCTGACTATTTATTTAATTTTTATTATTTAATTTTTAAACGCAAAAATTATCTACTTACCTATATCATTGTTTAATAATTGTGCTCTTTTGCTGTTTTAGTTAGCTAATCTATTAGTGGCTTAACTAATTATTTACTCTGAAATTTTTATACTGTGCTCACAGATAAAGGTTAAAGTTTCAGTTGAATAAAATCATAGTTATAAGAAGGATAAGTTAGCTAAAGTAGAGGGATGCATGAGTTTTTTTGTTGTTTTAAGATAACTAGTAATCAATAGACTAAAAAACGTTATAAACCATATGCTAATGGACGGTTACATTGCTTTTGGCTTCTGCCATTAATGACCAAGCACTATTATTCTTAACTTTCATTAATGAGCTTTGACATAAATTTGTATTATTCACTAGAAGTGATTAAAGCAACGTTTATTCATATTAACCCTTTAGTTGATACCCGCTAGGCGTTATTAGTAAATACGGGCAGCTCAGCAATAGTATAGAGACGAGTAAAGCTTACTCGTCTTTTGGGTTTTCTTCGGTCAATAGAGCGTTTTTTATTGGTGTTTTAATCAACTGATTAATAAGCGCTTGCTGATCATTTTTTTGTAACCAGACAGCATAGAGAGGTTTACTTATTGAAGTTTCTGAGAGAGTTTTTAAGCCTGGGTATTGATATACCCAATGTGCAGGTAAAAATGCAGCTGAAAGCGATACAGGAAGTAATTGACGGGTAATATGAGCAGAGGTGGTTATCATTACTGGCGTATCATCTTGCGTTAATATGGATTCACTTTTAGGCTGAAAATCGGCCCCCCACTCAAGCTTGATATAATTATATTTTGTTAATGCAACATTTTTTTGTGAAGCCATCAGTTGTAAGTCAATAGTACCAATAATGGTACTTTCGAACTCATCCATTTTGGGCGGTTCAGTTGCAATTAATAAATCTAATTCTCTTGAATGAAGCTGTTTGACTAATGATTGACGTGTAGAAACCCTTGCTTCAAGCCGTAACTCATCGTGTTGACTATAAAGAGCTTCTATCCAGTCTACTAAATAGCCTTCCCAAAGAGATGCTGTTGCACCAATTGAAAGCTCTGTATGTTGTGATGCATGGGATATTTCTTTTTTGGCTTGTAACCATGTATTCATCAATGATTCAGCATATGGAACGAGTCTTTCACCTGCTGCGGTTAAGCGGATATTATTTCTATGGCGGGTAAAGAGACTTGTTCCGAGTTGAGTTTCTAATTGTCGAATACGAAAGCTGACTGCTGATTGTGTCAAATAGAGTGATTCTGCGGCTCTACCGAAGTGCCTAGTTTTACTAACTTCTAAAAAAGTTCTCAATAACTCGCTGTCCACACTCATCTCCAATTTTTTTTGTCGTGATGATTTAAATGTTTTGTTTTACAGATTGCTTATGCTGTCTAATACTCCGCGCCATATAGAGTTTGACTGTAATAAGTTAGGAGTGTGTCAGATGGCAGATAGCTTCATCACGACTAATCGTTTTTTTGATAACAAAAATTACCCACGTGGCTTTTCTCGTCATGGTGATTTCACCATCAAGGAAGCCCAGTTACTAGAACGCCTAGGCCAAGCTTTTAATGAGCTAGATACTGGTAAACGTGCGGCACAGACAGAAGAAGAAAAACTTTTCGTTGCTGTATGTCGCGGCGAGCGTGAACCAGCTACCCCTGAAGAAAAAGTTTGGGCAAAATATTCTAGTCGTATTAACCGTCCAAAACGTTTCCATACTTTATCAGGCGGCAAACCTCAGATAGACCCATCGGAAGACTACACCGATACAGATGATTAATATTGTCATCGTATGTTAAGAGGGACTTCGGTCCCTTTATTTTTATCCGATAATTAATATTCTCTTCTCTACCCCGCTCAGCTTACTTGTTTTTGCAAATGAAGCAATAACTTATCCATTGTCCTGTACCCAAGGGCTTCTAATAAATGTGCCCGTTCTATATGCTCAGATGCATTAAGATCGGCAATGGTCCTAGAAACCCTTAATACCCTGTGCCAAGCCCGAATAGAAAGCCCTAACTTATTTAACGCATGCTCTAAGAATAACGCATCTTTAGCCTTTAGCGGGCAAAATTGTGTGGTTTCTCTCGACGTGAGTAAATTATTTATTTTTCCTGCACGCTCAAGTTGCCTATTTCTAGCCGTGATCACTCTTTGCCTGACTTGTTCACTAGTTTCACCTTGATAATTTTGATTGCTTAATGAGCCGATAGGTAATAATGGTATTTCAATCGAAATATCAAATCTATCTAGAAAAGGGCCTGATATATGCGAAAGATAGCGCAATATGCGGGCGGGAGATGAGCGGCTCATTTCACCTTGGTAGTGACCTGTTGGACTTGGATTAAGTGCAGCAATGAGTTGAAAGTTTGCAGGGTAGCAAACTTTTGCTTTTGCACGAGAAATACTCACTCTTTTTGACTCAAGAGGTTCTCTTAATGAATCAAGGACAGAACGACTGAATTCAGGTAATTCATCTAAAAATAAAATGCCATTATGAGCAAGAGAGATTTCGCCAGGTTTTGGAAGAGAACCCCCGCCGATTAATGCAGCTATTGATGTGCTGTGATGAGGCGTTCTGAAAGGCCTTATAGGCCAATTCACTTTATCACGAGTGGTTTCAGTCAGGCTATATAATGAAGCGACCTCTAGTGCCTCCTGAGGCGTTAATGGAGGCAATAAAGTCATTAACCTGCTGGCTAGCATTGTTTTTCCTGTACCAGGGGGGCCTAGTAGAAGTAAATTATGACCACCTGTGGCGCAAATTTCTAATGCACGTTTTCCTTGTTCTTGCCCAATAATATCATTGATATCACCTTCATATCGAGCCGATGAGGGGGCTTCGTGGATTTGTTGGTTACTGGCTAAGACCTGTTTACCATGTAAGAAGTGGCAAAGTTCTAACAAAGATGTTGCAAAATGGACGCTATTGTCAGCGAGTAAGCTTAATTGGTGCTGATTTTCAATTGAAAGTATTAATACTCGACGTTGTTCTAATGCTGATTGTGCTGCAGGAATGGCACTGTTGACGTAACGTATCAGACCAGATAATGCCAGTTCACCTAAAAACTCATGTTGATTTAATGTTTCATTAGGAATTTGTCCAGATGATGCAAGAATAGCAATTGCAATTGCAAGGTCGTAGCGCCCACTTTCTTTTGGTAAATCTGCAGGCGCTAAATTTACGGTCATTTTTTTAGCGGGATATTCAAACCCACTATTTAGTAAAGCACTTCTTACCCGATCCCTAGCTTCTTTGACGGCGGTTTCAGGGAGACCAACAAGTGTTAGGCCAGGAAGCCCATTACTAATATGAGCTTCAACAGTGACAAGTGGAGCTTCCATGCCAATCGATGCTCTAGTATAAACAATCGCCAATGTCATAAGCCCTCCAATATTATTTGAGTTAACAGAGTAATATTCTGTTGAGAATAAATTGATTTGTAGAGCTGTTTTGTTGTATTTGCGAAGCGGTTCGATAATTTAATTACTTAGTTTCATAGCTGTTTCAGTTTTTTAGAAAACGGCTCGAAATGTTGGTATAACAAAGGTTGCCGTTATTTAATAAAGAATTAAGAATGGAGATACCTTGGATAGGCATCAATAAAACTAATCAATGGGTAGGTGTATTTTTACCTGCTTTTATTTGTGGAGTCTGGATGATGTAGCTGATTGTGCTATCAATTACATTTAAAATTACTGTGAAATTACCTTTTTAATGGTTTTTTATTCTTATTTTTATTTAACATTATGATTTTAAAGTAGTTAAATATTTTGAAAATAAATAAATTAAATAAAAGTTGTCAAAGTGATTTTAAAATGATACCTCTTTAATAAAGATAATTAAGAATGTTGAAAAATTAAAACTCATGAACGCATTTATCCAAGCAGTTAGCCTAATTATTATTCGTGTGGTGGTGATTATTATCCCACCGTGCGGGGCTGCACTTGGACGACGAAGGCTAAAATAACAGCCAGATCTCACGAGAACCCCGCACCGAAAGGCGCGGGGTTTTTTTTGACACTAAAGTTTGTTAAAGCAAATAAAATAGATAAAACATAATAAATACAAATAGATAAAAAGTGGACGGACAGGAGATAAAGCATGAACGGAGCACAATGGTTAGTTCAAGCATTGCGAGCACAAGGTGTTGATACGGTATTTGGCTATCCTGGTGGTGCAATTATGCCAGTTTATGATGCGTTATATGACGGTGGTGTGGAACATCTGCTGTGTAGGCATGAACAAGGCGCAGTGATAGCAGCAATAGGTTATGCGCGCTCAACAGGTAAAACTGGTGTGTGTATCGCGACATCAGGGCCTGGGGCAACAAATGTTATTACAGGATTGGCGGATGCTTTGTTAGACTCGGTTCCGGTTGTTGCTATCACTGGTCAAGTTGCCTCTGAGTTTATCGGAACAGATGCTTTTCAGGAAATTGATGTCTTAGGGTTATCTTTGGCCTGTACTAAACATAGCTTTTTAGTTGAAGCGATAGAAGATTTACCTCGCATCCTTGCTGAAGCTTTCGCAATCGCAAATAGTGGACGTCCTGGACCTGTACTGATTGATATTCCGAAAGATATTCAACTACAACATGCTGAACTATCTCCATTCCTAATGCCTGTTGAACAAGAGACGACCTCTCCATTATCTGAAATCCAGCAAGCAAGAGCATTATTACAACAATCCGAAAAACCGATGTTGTACATTGGTGGCGGTGTTGGGATGTCTGGAGCTGTTAGTGAATTACGAAAATTTATTGAATTTACAGGTATTCCCTCTGTTGCAACATTGAAGGGCTTAGGTGCTGCACACCCATCTGATGAAAATTATTTGGGGATGTTGGGTATGCATGGCACTAAAGCAGCAAATATTTCCGTACAACGCTGTGATTTACTGATAGCTGTTGGTGCTCGCTTTGATGACCGAGTCACAGGTAAATTAAATACTTTTGCTCCGAATGCTAAAGTCATTCACCTTGACATCGACCACGTTGAGCTGGATAAGCTAAGGCAAACTCACGTTGCATTACATGGTGATGCGAAGGCTTTATTACCTGAACTGGCACTTAAAAAATCAATCGCTCCTTGGCAGCAGGAAGTTCAGCAACTGAAGAAAGAATTTGGTTGGCGTTATGATCACCCTGGAGAGCTCATCTATGCGCCACTCTTATTGAAACAACTATCAGATAAAATGAAGCCAAATACGGTGATTACGACGGATGTCGGACAACACCAAATGTGGTCTGCACAACATATCACCGTCGATGGCCCAGAGAATTTTTTAACATCAAGTGGCTTAGGCACGATGGGGTTTGGTATCCCAGCGGCAATTGGAGCCCAAGTTGCAAGACCTGAAGATGTTGTTGTCTGTGTATCTGGTGATGGTTCTTTTATGATGAATGTCCAAGAACTTGGAACCATTAAACGTAAACAGCTTCCCGTAAAAATTCTGTTAATTGATAACCAACGCTTAGGCATGGTTCGCCAATGGCAAGAACTGTTTTTTGAGCAGCGTTATAGTGAAACTATTTTGACAGATAACCCAGATTTTATCGCATTAGCTAGCGCATTTGGCATTAAAGGCCGACGTATTACTGACAAATCTGAAGTGAATGCTGCCCTTGATGAGCTGTTAAATAGTGAGGGCGCTTATTTATTACAAGTGTCCATTAATGAATTAGAAAATGTCTGGCCATTGGTTCCACCTGGGGCTAGTAATGAAAAAATGATGGAGAAACCATTATGATACAACATCAACTCTCAATATCGGCCCGTTTCCGTCCTGAGGTTTTAGAGCGTATATTAAGGGTCACCCGCCATCGCGGATTTCGTATTAGTGCCATGAATATGGGCCAGTCAATAGATGGCGATAATGTTAACATTAAACTGACCGTAAGTAGTCCGAGGCCGTTAACGCAACTTTGTGCTCAGTTAACTAAGCTCTCAGATATTACGGAAGTTGAAGTACTACAACAAGAATCACGACTATTAAGCACACAAAGTGCAATGTAAGGAATATACAAATGACTAAGAAAGCTGACTTTATTTGGTTTAACGGTGAAATGACGCCATGGGCTGATGCAAAGGTTCATGTAATGTCTCATGCTCTGCACTATGGTACATCTGTGTTTGAAGGCGTCCGTTGCTATGATTCACATAAAGGTCCTGTGGTCTTTCGCCATCGTGAACACATGCAACGTTTGCATGATTCAGCAAAAATTTACCGTATGCCTGTCAGCTATAGCGTTGAAGAATTAATGGAAGCATGTCGTGAGACGCTGCGTAAAAATAACTTAGTCAGTGCGTATATTCGTCCATTAGTATTTATTGGTGATGTCGGCATGGGTGTAAACCCACCAGAAGGCTACAACACCGATGTTATTTTAGCTGCTTTCCCATGGGGTGCCTATTTAGGTGAAGAAGCACTTGATCAAGGTATTGATGCAATGGTGTCTTCTTGGAATCGTGTCGCACCAAATACTATTCCTACAGGTGCAAAAGCGGGTGGTAACTATTTATCATCTTTGTTGGTTGGCAGCGAAGCACGTCGCCATGGCTATCAAGAAGGTATCGCACTAGATGTTCATGGCTATCTGTCAGAAGGTGCGGGTGAAAATATTTTTGAAGTGAAAGACGGTATCTTGTACACCCCACCATTTACCTCTTCAGCTTTACCGGGGATTACGCGTGATGCAATCCTAACACTAGCAAAAGATATGGGCATTGAAGTACGTGAACAGACACTGTCTCGCGAATCACTGTATTTAGCAGATGAAGTCTTTATGACAGGAACCGCAGCAGAAATCACCCCTGTTCGTAGTGTTGATGGCATTCAAGTAGGAATTGGCCGCTGTGGCCCTGTGACGAAAAAAATTCAGCAAGCATTCTTTGGCCTGTTCACTGGAGCAACTGAAGACAAATGGGGCTGGTTAGATCAAGTAAACCCTTAATAACTAAATTGAAATAGATGTTACAGGCGGACGTTCCCCGCCTGTTTTAAACACGGGAGTTAAAGATATGCCTAAGTACCGTTCAGCAACAACAACTCATGGTCGTAATATGGCTGGCGCTCGTGCATTATGGCGCGCGACAGGTATGACCGATGCTGATTTTGGAAAACCCATTATTGCAGTTGTTAACTCATTCACACAGTTTGTTCCTGGCCATGTGCATTTACGTGACTTAGGCAAACTAGTTGCAGAGCAAATCGAAAATGCGGGTGGCGTTGCGAAAGAGTTTAATACGATTGCCGTTGATGATGGGATTGCCATGGGGCATGGCGGAATGTTGTATTCCTTACCTTCCCGTGAATTAATTGCTGATTCAGTTGAATATATGGTGAATGCACACTGTGCGGACGCGATGGTGTGTATTTCAAACTGCGACAAAATTACTCCGGGTATGTTGATGGCGGCATTACGTCTAAATATTCCTGTTATTTTCGTTTCAGGTGGGCCGATGGAAGCTGGAAAAACCAAGCTTTCAGACCAAATTATCAAGCTCGATCTAGTCGATGCAATGATCCAAGGTGCTAACCCAAATGTTAGCGATGCAGATAGTGAACAAATCGAACGCTCTGCTTGCCCAACCTGTGGTTCATGTTCAGGAATGTTTACAGCAAACTCAATGAACTGTTTAACGGAAGCGCTGGGGCTTTCTCAGCCGGGTAATGGTTCATTATTAGCGACACATGCAGACCGCGAAACACTCTTTATTAATGCGGGTAAGCGTATTGTCGAATTAACTAAACGTTACTACGAACAAGACGATGAAAGTGCGTTACCACGCAATATCGCTAATAAATCTGCATTTGAAAACGCGATGACTCTTGATATTGCTATGGGAGGGTCAACGAATACGGTACTTCATTTGTTAGCAGCAGCACAGGAAGCCGATATTGACTTTACCATGGACGATATAGACCGATTATCACGTCAAGTTCCTCATTTGTGTAAGGTTGCACCAAGTACGCAAAAATATCATATGGAAGATGTTCACCGTGCTGGTGGTGTTATCGGTATTTTAGGTGAATTAAGCCGCGCAGGCTTGCTGCAAGAAAATGTAACGAATATTTTAGGGTTAACCTTCCAAGAGACATTGGCGCAGTATGATGTGATGTTAACCAAAGACGAAGGTGTGAAGTCGATGTTTTCCGCGGGCCCTGCCGGTATCCGCACGACAAAAGCGTTTTCACAGAACTGCCGCTGGCCGTCATTGGATACTGATCGTGAAAATGGGTGTATCCGTAGCATTGAACACGCCTATAGCTTAGATGGTGGCTTAGCCGTCTTGTCCGGCAATATTGCCGAAGATGGTTGTATTGTGAAAACAGCAGGGGTTGATGAAGGCAGCTTAACATTCCGTGGCCCAGCCAAAGTATTTGAAAGCCAAGATGACGCAGTAGAAGCCATTCTGGGTGGTAAAGTCGTTGAAGGGGATGTGGTTGTTATTCGTTATGAAGGGCCTAAAGGTGGTCCGGGTATGCAAGAAATGCTTTATCCAACCTCTTACTTAAAATCAATGGGATTAGGCAAAAGCTGTGCATTAATCACGGATGGCCGTTTTTCGGGGGGGAGCTCCGGTCTCTCTATCGGTCATATTTCACCAGAAGCGGCAAGCGGCGGGCTATTAGCATTAGTTCATGATGGCGATATTATTGATATTGATATTCCAAACCGGACAATGGTGCTTGATGTTAACGAAAGTGAATTGAACCAACGTCGTGAGGCTGAATTAGCTCGTGGTGATAAGGCCTTTACTCCACGTGGTCGTCAGCGTGAAGTTTCTTTTGCGTTACGTGCTTATGCTTCCCTCGCTACCAGTGCTGATAAAGGTGCGGTGCGTGATAAGTCGAAGTTGGGAGGCTAATTGTGGCTGCAGCAAAACCCTTACCCGCAACTCCAACTGGAGCGGATTACTTAAAAGCGGCGCTAAGTGCGCCGGTTTATGAAGCTGCGCAAGTTACGCCTCTTCAGCAAATGGATAAAATATCTTCGCGTTTAGGTAATACAATTTTAGTGAAACGTGAAGATAGACAACCCGTGCATAGCTTTAAGCTACGTGGTGCGTATGCCATGATCGCTAGCCTAACAGAAGAACAAAAAGCTAAAGGGGTAGTGACTGCTTCAGCAGGAAACCACGCCCAAGGTGTTGCATTATCAGCAAACCGTGTTGGTGTAAAAGCAAAAATTGTTATGCCTGTGGCAACGGCAGATATCAAAGTTGATGCAGTGCGCAGTTTTGGCGGTGAGGCTATTTTGCACGGTGCTAATTTTGATGAAGCCAAAGCTAAAGCTATTGCGATGGCGCAAGAAGAGGGTTATACCTTCGTCCCGCCTTTTGACCACCCTTCTGTGATTGCAGGCCAAGCGACCATTGCTCTGGAATTATTACAACAAGACGCGCACTTAGACCGTATTTTTATTCCTGTCGGTGGTGGTGGTTTGATTGCTGGTGTTGCTGTTTTAATCAAACAGTTGATGCCAGAAATTAAAATTATTGGTGTTGAATCGGAAGATGCTGCTTGCTTAAAAGCGGCATTGGAAGCTGGTCATCCTGTTGATTTACCTCGCGTTGGGTTATTCGCTGAGGGAGTTGCAGTAAAGCGTATTGGTGATGAAACTTTTAGGCTGTGCCAACAATATGTTGATGACGTCATAACTGTTGATAGTGATTCTATTTGCGCAGCCCTTAAAGATATTTTCGAAGATGTCCGCGCAATCGCAGAGCCTTCAGGCGCATTGGCTTTAGCTGGGTTGAAAAAGTATGTTCAGCAGCACAATATCAAAGGTGAGCGATTAGCGCATATTCTTTCTGGCGCGAATATGAATTTCCATGGCCTTCGTTATGTTTCTGAACGCTGCGAAATTGGTGAGCAACGCGAAGCCTTGTTAGCGGTGACTATCCCTGAGCAAAAAGGCAGTTTTTTACGTTTTTGTCAGTTACTCGGCCATCGGTCAATTACTGAGTTTAATTATCGCTATACGGATGCTGACCCAGAACGTGCTTGTATCTTCGTTGGGGTGCGTTTAAGCGGTCGTGAAGGGGAACGTGGTGAGATTATCCAAGAACTCAGAAATAATGGTTATGAAGTCGATGACTTATCTGATGATGAAATGGCAAAACTACACGTACGCTACATGATTGGTGGTCGTCCTTCTAAGCCACTAGATGAACGCTTATACAGTTTTGAGTTCCCTGAGTCTCCGGGGGCATTATTGAAGTTCTTAGAAACACTCGGAACATATTGGAACATAACGCTATTTCATTATCGTAGCCATGGTACGGACTACGGGCGTGTACTTGCCGCATTCGAACTTTCTGGGCCGGAAGTGCGCTTTGACCGGCACCTTGATGCGCTAGGTTATGAATATCATGATGAAACTGGAAATCCGTCTTTCCGCTTTTTCCTAGCGCCACAAGATAACCAAAAAGTTTTAGATTGATTGGTCTGGGAGCAGTTCCCAAAAGGCTTTAATCAATGGCTCGCTAAGGCGTTTGCTTAATAAACAGACGCCGAGCTCGAATGGTTCGACCATCGAGATATTATCGAGCTGTGAAATACGGCTACGGACTGGTTCAGGGCTGTTGTCGACAACCACACTGGGGATTAGGGCGATACCACAACCGAGAGCCACCATTGACACTATTGCTTCATGGCCAGAGACAGTTGCATAAATAACTGGGTTGTTTATGTTGTGGCGACGAAACCAGAGTTCAATACGTTTACGAGATGGCCCATGCTCGGGCAAGATAAACGGTACTGTTGACCAATCAGGTTCGGCTTCGGTTACCATCGTTCGTACGGCACATGGCAGTGATGGCGCAATCAATACCAGTGGGATTTCACCAATTTTAGTGAATCGGACGTTGTCAGGTAAGCGCTCTGGTTTCCCTGCAATACCAAGGTCGGCTTCATTTGTTTCGACCTTTTCGACTGCATCAGCGGCATCACCTGTTGTGAGTTTTATTTCCACTAGAGGGTGCAATGCTCGGAATTTATCGAGCACTTGAGGTAAGTGGCTATAAGCCGCGGTAACAGAACAAAATAGACGTAGTTCTCCACTCAGCGAGGGGCTTTGTTGGTTAAGGGCATGTCGAAGTTGTTGGTATTGCAATAATGTTTGTTGAGCAAACTGTTTCAGGTGCTCACCAGCCTGAGTTAGCTTTACGGAACGGTTATCCCTTACAAACAATGGATGGCCAAGCTGCTCTTCTAGGCGCTGTATTTGCCTAGAGAGAGTTGATGGGCTGACATGCATCGCTTTAGAGGTGCGCCCGAAATGTAAGCTTTCCGCCAAATGTAAAAATAGCTTTAAATCACGGATATCCATTTTGCCCTCGATGAAGTAATTAATGGTGTTGCAAATATCGCAACATTGTATTGTTAATATATCAATTTAAGCAATGCAAAACATCGCATATAGTAAATCCATAACCGCTCAAAATGAGCGACAGGCAAATAACTGCCTGACATAACGAACACAACAGAACAATGGAGTATGACAATGGCGAATTATTTTAATACATTGAATTTGCGTGAGCAGTTGGCTCAATTAGGCAAGTGTCGCTTTATGAAGCGCGAAGAATTTGCAGACGAAGCAGGTTATCTGAAAGGTAAAAAAATCGTCATCGTCGGTTGTGGTGCTCAAGGTCTGAACCAAGGCCTGAATATGCGTGATTCTGGTTTAGATATTGCTTATGCATTGCGCGCTGAAGCGATCAGTGAAAAGCGTGCTTCATGGCGTAAAGCAACGGAAAACGGCTTTAAAGTTGGAACTTATGAAGAACTTATCCCAACAGCAGATTTAGTTATTAACTTAACGCCAGACAAACAGCACTCTACTGTTGTTCGTGCTGTTCAGCCTATGATGAAACAAGGTGCGGCTCTGGGCTACTCTCACGGCTTTAACATTGTTGAAGTAGGTGAAGAGATCCGTAAAGATATTACTGTTGTGATGGTTGCTCCAAAATGCCCAGGTACAGAAGTTCGCGAAGAATACAAGCGTGGTTTCGGTGTTCCGACATTGATCGCTGTTCACCCAGAGAATGACCCTAAAGGTGAAGGTATGGCCATTGCTAAAGCATGGGCGGCAGCAACAGGTGGTCATCGTGCAGGGGTACTGGAATCTTCATTTGTTGCCGAAGTTAAATCTGACCTGATGGGCGAACAAACTATCCTGTGTGGTATGTTGCAAGCCGGTGCGTTATTAAGTTATGACAAAATGGTTGCAGATGGCGTAGAGCCGGGTTATGCAGGTAAATTGATTCAATTTGGTTGGGAAACTATCACTGAAGCGCTGAAGCAAGGTGGTATCACGTTGATGATGGACCGTTTATCGAATCCAGCAAAAGTACGTGCGTATGCATTATCTGAGCAATTGAAAACCATTATGGCGCCATTGTTCCAAAAGCATATGGATGACATTATTTCAGGTAAATTCTCATCAGATATGATGGCAGACTGGGCAAATGATGATAAAAACTTGCTGACATGGCGTGAAGAGACCGGCAAAACACCATTTGAAAACTACCCTGAGTATGAAGGTAAAATTGCTGAGCAAGAATATTTTGACCATGGAGTTCTGTTAGTCGCGATGGTTAAAGCAGGCGTTGAGTTAGCATTTGATACGATGTTAGAAGCAGGTATCTATGAAGAATCAGCCTATTATGAGTCGCTGCATGAGTTGCCGTTGATTGCCAATACTATCGCACGTAAGCGTCTGTATGAAATGAACGTTGTTATTTCGGATACTGCAGAGTACGGTAACTATTTATTCTCATTTGCGGTTGTTCCAATGCTAAAAGATTTTATGACTAAATTGCAAGCAGGGGATTTAGCAAAACCAGTTGCTGATAATGGAACTGATAACGCGCAGTTACGTGATATCAATGAAGCAATCCGTAATCATCCTATTGAGAAAATCGGTAAGACATTACGTGGTTATATGACGGATATGAAGAAGATTGCGGTCGGCTAACTCATTTTTCGTTACTCTTCGCGTGATAGGCGCGTTGGCAGCACTCGGTTACCCAAGTCACATACTTAATATATGCTCCTTGGGATAACCTAATTTTTCGTCACTCTTCGCGTGATAGGTGCGTTGGCAGCACTCGGTTACCCAAGTCACATACTAATGTATGCTCCTTGGGCTAACCTCCTTTGCCGCCTTCCTCTAACACGAATAGTTTAGAAAAATGCATTATTGATATAACCACATTGTTCTAGTGAATAGTGTGGTTTTTTTGTTTTTTATAAATAGACGGGATCGTTGCTCAAGAGTTGGTTGGGTTTCTGCTACAATCTGTAGCGAGTTCCATTTTGAATAACTAGGTGATGTAGAAAAACCATGCGATTAAACCCAGGCCAGCAACAGGCAGTTGAATTTGTCGATGGCCCTTGCCTTGTATTGGCAGGGGCAGGATCAGGCAAAACACGTGTTATTACGAATAAAATTGCGCATTTAATTCGCCAGTGTGGCTATCAACCTCGGCAAATTGCAGCGGTGACTTTTACCAATAAAGCGGCTCGCGAAATGAAAGAGCGTGTTGCTCAAACATTAGGGAAAAAAGAAGCCCGTGGTTTGATCATTTCTACCTTTCATACATTAGGACTAGAAATTATTAAACGTGAATATAAGGCATTGGGTATTAAAGCCAATTTTTCATTGTTTGATGACCAAGACCAGCTAGCACTACTTAAAGAGCTGACTTTTGATTTGCTTGAAGAAGATAAGGATCTTTTACAACAGCTGATCTCTTCGATCTCTAATTGGAAAAATGATCTTCTTTCACCAGAAAAGGTGGTGGGGCAGGCTCGTAGTGAGAAAGAGCATCATTTTGCCGAGTGTTATCGCCGCTATGAGTTACATTTAAAAAGCTGTAATGTGCTGGATTTTGATGACCTTATCAGCAAACCCACTTTGTTGTTATATCATAATGAAGAAGTGCGTGAACGCTGGCAGCAAAAAATCCGTTACTTGCTGGTGGATGAGTATCAAGATACCAATACGAGTCAATATCAACTTGTTAAATTACTCGTAGGAAAGCGAGCAAGGTTTACCGTTGTGGGGGATGATGACCAATCAATCTACTCATGGCGTGGTGCTCGCCCACAAAACCTTGTTTTACTTAGCCAAGATTTCCCTAAGTTGAATGTCATTAAACTTGAGCAAAATTACCGTTCTTCAGAGCGAATTTTGAAAGCTGCGAATATTTTAATTGCGAATAACCCCCATGTGTTTGAGAAAAAGTTATTCTCTGAATTAGGATATGGCGCACCATTAAAAGTCTTAACTGCCAATAATGAAGACCATGAAGCGGAAAAAGTTATTGGGGAACTGATTGCTCATCATTTTATCAATAAAACAGAATATAAAGATTACGCTATTTTGTATCGTGGTAATCACCAATCACGTATTTTCGAAAAAATGTTGATGCAAAACCGTATCCCATATCGTATTTCCGGCGGGACATCATTCTTTTCACGCCCTGAAATCAAAGACTTATTAGCTTATTTGCGAGTACTAACTAACCCTGAGGATGATAGTGCATTTTTACGTATAGTGAATACACCGCGTCGGGAGATTGGCCCCAAGACAATTCAAAAACTAGGCGAATGGGCGAACCAACGAGGTAAAAGCTTATATCAAGCTAGCTTTGATTTGGGGCTAGAGCAAACACTAAAAGGTAAAGGCTTAGAAGCATTACAACGATTTACACATTGGATGGATGGAATTGTACAAACTTCGCAAAGAGAGCCTTTGATTGCTGTACGTGATTTATTGCGAGAAATGGATTACGAAAGCTGGTTATATGAAACATCCACGAGTACTAAAGCGGCTGAAATGCGAATGAAAAACGTCAACCAATTGTTCACATGGATGAGTGAAATGGTTGAAGGCGATGAACTTAATGACCCAATGACTTTGAGCCAAGTGGTAACACGTTTTACGCTACGTGACATGATGGAGCGTGGAGAAGACGATGAAGAATCCGATCAAGTTCAGCTTATGACATTGCATGCATCTAAAGGTCTTGAATTTCCATATGTTTTTCTTGTTGGTATGGAAGAGGGGTTACTGCCACATCAAAGTAGTATCGATGAAAATAATATTGATGAAGAGCGCCGTTTGGCTTATGTAGGGATCACTCGAGCACAAAAAGAGCTGTTTTTTTCTCATTGTCGTGAGCGTCGGCAATATGGCGAATTAATCCGCCCTGAACTGAGCCGATTTTTACTTGAGTTACCTCAGGATGATGTGTTGTGGGAGCAGGAACGCAAAGTGGTTAGTGCGCAGGAGCGTATGCAAAAAGGGCAATCGGCATTAGCAGATATTAAAGCGCGCTTAGGGTTAAATAAGAAAACAGAAAATAACAATTAATTAGGTTCCACACTAGGTTTCCCCTAGTGTGGAAAGAACTCTCAATTTGAACTATTACGTTCTTCTAGCTCTAATAGCCAATTTACATAACCTTGCCATTGGACTTCTTGCTGTAAATTTTCTGCGCGCAAAGGGTGCTCTGCTAACCAACGATAAGGCAGCATAATTGTTAACCCATTAGCATCCGTATTGAGTCTTAAAGCTGGTAATGTATCATCACGTCTACGGCTAGAAAAAATAATGGCTAGCCGCAGTAAACGGCATAAATAGTATGCCTGCTGTATGGGTAATGCATTTTGTTGGCTCAAAGATGCTAAGTCGACAGGGCCTTGTTGGTTTCTTAATAGTGCTGCGAGTAACCGTTTTTGCGCAGGGGTAAAACCGGGCAAATCAAGGTGTGTTATTAGATAGCTGGCGTGTTCAGGGCTTTTACGGAAATCAACGCTGAGGCCTATTTCGTGTAAAGCACAAGCACTTGATAATAAATCACGACAACGAGTATCTAACCCCCAATTTTTTGCCACTTGTAGGAAAAAGTACTCCGCAAGTTGACGAACTCGACTCGCTTGCTCAATGTCAACTTGGAAGCGGCGTTGAATATTACGAACAGTACGGGCTCGAATATCTTGCTCGATAGGTAATTGCAACATACCGTAGACGAGCCCTTCTCGAAGAGCGCCCCCAGCTAGTGTCATGTTATCAATCCCCAAAGCTTCGAAAATTGCGATTAGAATCGATAATCCACTTGGAAAAACAAGGGCTCGCTCAAAGGTTAAACCCTCAATTTCAAGTTCTTCAAGTTTTTGGCATTGAATTGCTTTACGCTTAAGCTGTTGTAACTTTGAGAGGGTGATTAATTCATCCATGCCTTGAGCAATCATAATTTCTTGAATTGCTTGGACTGTTCCTGATGCTCCAACACAAATTTTCCATCCATGGGTTTTTAAGGCGTCAGCAATTGGGGCGATGACTTCTTGTGCAGCGGTTTGGGCTGCAGAAAAATTTTCTTCTGTTAAACTTCGGTCGCTAAAATAGCGTTCAAGCCAAGTAACACAGCCCATTTCAAGGCTATAAAGTTGCTCCGCTTTAGCACCAGTCCCTGTGACTAGCTCAGTGCTGCCCCCGCCAATATCAACGACTAAACGTTGATCAGGGCCGCCTGTCGTATGTGCGACACCTTGGTAAATTAGGCGAGCTTCTTCTTCTCCTTGAATAACTTTAACGGGGTTTCCTAGGATATTACTGGCTTTCTCGATAAATAGGTCAGCATTTTTAGCTAAGCGTAATGTCGCTGTGGCGACGACTCGAATTTGCGTGTTCGGAATATCTTGTAGGTGTTCCGAAAATAGGCGCAGACACTGCCAGCCTCGTTCCATCGCTTGTTCAGAAAGAAGGTTGTTTTTATCTAACCCAGCCGCAAGCCGAACTTTGCGTTTAACCCTAGAAATAACCTGAATGCTGCCAGCAGTTTCGCGCACTACTAGCATATGAAAACTGTTTGAACCCAAATCGATGGCAGCATAAAGAGAAGAAGATTTCAGCATATCGTTTTTACTCAGCCTGGACGTTTATGGTTATTACGTGGGCCATTGTGGCGACGCGGCGAATTTGAATTGCGGCGAGGGCCCCCAGGGCGAGGACGATGACGGCGTTTTGGTGCCGGTAAATCATCCAATAGTGCTTCGCTATTATATTTACTCACAGGGATTGAGTGTTGAATATACTCTTCGATAGCCGGTAAGTTGAGTGCATATTCTTCACACGCGAGGCTGATTGAGTAACCACTTTCGCCAGCACGGCCAGTACGACCAATTCGGTGAACATAATCTTCACAATCGTCAGGTAAATCATAGTTAAAAACATGAGTTACAGATGGAATATGTAAACCCCGAGCAGCCACGTCAGTTGCGACGAGAATATCAAGGCTACCTTGTGTGAATTGCTCTAAAATACGTAGGCGTTTTTTCTGTGCGACATCCCCAGTAAGTAGCCCCACTCGGTGACCATCTGCAGCTAAATGAGCCCAAATATCATCACAACGATGCTTTGTATTAGCGAAAATGATACAACGTTCCGGCCATTCCTCTTCAAGTAAGGTTTGGAGTAAACGCATTTTTTCTTCATTAGAAGGGTAAAATAACTCTTCTTTGATACGATGACCTGTTTTTTGCAAAGGTTCTACCTCAACATATTCAGGGTTATTCATTTGTTCAAATGCTAATTCTTTGACGCGGTAAGATAGTGTTGCGGAGAACAGCAGGTTAAGCCTTTCTGTTGCAGCCGGAATACGGCGAAATAGCCAACGAATATCTTTAATAAACCCAAGGTCATACATGCGATCAGCTTCATCGAGAACAATGACTTGGATTGCGCTTAAATCGACGTAGTTTTGTTTGGCATAGTCGATAAGACGACCCGTTGTGCCAATTAAAATATCGACGCCATTTTGTAGAACTTTTAATTGTTCATCATAACCATCACCACCATAGGCTAGTCCCATTTTCAGGCCAGTATATTCAGCAAGCTCTTTAGCATCTGAGTATATCTGTACTGCCAGTTCACGAGTTGGTGCCATAATTAGCGCGCGAGGCTGGTTAGTTTTTTTCCCCTCAATAGCGGGATGAGTTAATAAATAATGAAATGTAGACGTTAAAAATGCTAACGTTTTACCTGTACCAGTTTGCGCTTGACCCGCTACGTCTTTGCCTTCGACAGTAAAAGGCAAAGTGGACGCCTGAATTGGCGTGCAATAATCGAAGCCTTTTTTATTAAGAGCTTCAATGACTTTAGGGTGCAATGCGAAGTCGGAAAACTTCTTTTCTGTCAAGTGTGCTTTACTCATAGTATGTTAGAATATCAGTTAACGGTTGGTTTACGAAAGTGTATCTTTTGAAATAAAGCATACTGCTGCCAATAATGTTACACTAAGTCTGCAAAAGATGAATTTTTGGAGTACAACATGAGCGATAAAATTATACATATAACTGATGCAAGTTTTGCAACTGAAGTTTTGAACGCAAGTTCACCTGTTCTCGTCGATTTCTGGGCAGCATGGTGTGGTCCTTGTAAAATGATCGCGCCTATTCTTGATGAAATTGCTGATGAATATACAGGCAAATTGACCATCGCAAAACTGAATATTGATGAAAACCCGGCTACCGCCCCAAAATATGGAATTCGTGGTATCCCGACACTTCTTTTATTCAAAAATGGTGAAGTTGCTGCAACCAAAGTGGGCGCATTATCAAAAACGCAACTGAAAGAATTTCTAGACGGAAATCTGTAAGTTATCGTTATATACAAGCCAAAACGTTTAGCGGTATATCTATTTTATCTAGAGAGCCGCTAGACGTCTTCACTTAAGCATGATAAGTTATCATTATTCCTCGTATAGCACCCATATGAATTACTTTGTATTCCATTGCTCTTATCTTATATATCTAGTTTGTTAGTTCTGTATTGTGATAATTGTTTCGTAATGATTGTTAATGATCAAAAACTGATGACACAATGATTTTAAATATGAAAATTGAGAATTTAGACGTTGAGTTCAAGCTACTGCTGCATTCAATATCATTTATTCCAATGTGTTTTTCATCTTAGTTAAAGATAGTGCATAAGCTACAGTAATGTAATCTAATGTTATTAGATCTTAGGGGATAGTAACAAACTGGGAAAAGTTAACGTTCAGTTCAAATGTGTTATTTAATGCGGTTCTGGCGTTAAATTTGCGATATTGGGATAGATGTTGTCCTAAATGTACAAAAAACTATTGCTAATGTTGTGTGTGTTTCTAATAATATACCGAACATCTTTCAGGTGAATCGTAGTCACATGTTAGAAAAATCATTAGTAATGACTAGCAAAAATTTTTATGCATTGTTGTGAGCGTATGATGAATCCGTTACCAACAGGGCTGTATAAAGTTAAACTGGCACTTAGTTATTAAGTTGCCGTCAATTTACGTTCATAGTTCGAGAATTACCCCGAGTTAAAGAACCCACCATTATGAATCTTACCGAATTAAAAAATACGCCAGTATCAGAATTGATTACGTTAGGCGAAAACATGGGGCTAGAGAACTTAGCCCGTATGAGAAAGCAGGATATTATTTTCTCTATTTTGAAGCAGCATGCAAAAAGTGGAGAAGATATTTTCGGCGACGGCGTACTGGAAATATTGCAGGATGGATTTGGTTTCCTCCGTTCAGCTGATAGTTCTTACCTCGCAGGTCCTGATGATATCTACGTTTCTCCTAGCCAAATCCGCCGTTTTAACCTACGTACAGGTGACACAATTTCAGGAAAAATTCGTCCTCCTAAAGAAGGTGAACGCTATTTTGCCCTCCTGAAAGTCAACGAAGTTAACTTCGACAAACCTGAAAATGCCCGCAGTAAAATCCTTTTTGAAAACTTAACACCATTACATGCCAATAGTCGTCTGCGTATGGAACGCGGTAACGGTTCTACGGAAGATTTAACTGCGCGTGTACTGGATTTAGCTGCACCAATCGGTCGTGGGCAACGTGGTTTGATCGTGGCTCCACCTAAAGCAGGTAAAACAATGTTACTGCAAAATATTGCAGCAAACATTGCACATAACCACCCTGATTGCGTTCTGATGGTACTGCTTATTGATGAGCGTCCAGAGGAAGTGACAGAGATGCAGCGTTTAGTTAAAGGTGAAGTTATTGCTTCGACTTTTGATGAGCCAGCTGCACGTCACGTTCAAGTTGCTGAAATGGTGATTGAAAAAGCTAAACGTCTGGTTGAACATAAAAAAGACGTTATTATCTTACTTGATTCCATTACGCGTCTTGCTCGTGCATATAACACCGTCGTTCCTTCATCCGGTAAAGTATTAACCGGTGGGGTTGATGCCAACGCATTACATCGCCCAAAACGCTTTTTTGGTGCTGCTCGTAACGTTGAGGAAGGTGGAAGCCTAACAATCATTGCGACTGCGTTAGTCGATACCGGCTCTAAAATGGATGAAGTTATCTATGAAGAGTTTAAAGGTACAGGTAACATGGAATTGCATCTTTCTCGTAAGATTGCAGAAAAACGTGTATTCCCTGCTATCGATTACAACCGCTCTGGTACCCGTAAAGAAGAGTTGCTGACGTCGCAAGATGAGCTACAAAAAATGTGGATCTTACGTAAGATTATTCATCCTATGGGTGAAATCGATGCGATGGAGTTCCTCATTAGTAAACTCGCAATGACTAAAACAAATGAAGAGTTTTTTGACTTCATGAAAAGAGCATAGCAGCTAAGATTTTCAAATCTTATAAATAGGTGCCATTATTGGCACCTATTTTTTTGCACCCATATCTTTGCTGAATACAAAAAATGAAGTTATAAAATAAGCTATAAATGATATTTATTGTTGTATGGTGTTAGTTTAGATAAATTAACCCTATGTTTTATTTCTTTATTTACACGCTGTATTAGTTAAACAAGTGTATATTCTCTACGCTACAATAATTAAAGACATACAAAACAATGGGTTTCTTTTAGTTCATTGAATTTAAAGAAATTAATTGGTTTTATATATTTTTGTGATTGAAATTAAATTTATTTAGGGCGTTTTATTATTTAATCTTTAAATGATTATTTAATGGTCAATTGATTAACTCTATTTTAGCGTATTGATTTTATGGCATGCATATTGCAGCTATAAAGTATAAACTTGGAAATGTTTCGTTATCGAATTAAAAACACACGTGTAGTGTGTATATTGATAATGTTATAGGAGTCTTTGTACGAATGAAGATTCGTCTTATAGCGGATTTTATTGCCAAGATGATAATGCATTGGCGCTTGCTTACTTATCGGCATTCACCAAAAAAAATTTAGTTTTGAAAGTTAAATATAAAGATTAAGAGAGTCGAACAGTGGACACCATACACTTTGTAACCAACCTCTTCTACGTTTTCTTGTTTTCGTTAGCCTTTATTTTTCTGGCCCGAGTTGTTGCGATAAAAATCGGGTTAGTTGATAAGCCTAACTTCAGGAAAAAGCACGTAGGATTAGTTCCTCTTGTTGGGGGAATTTCCGTTTTCTTTGGGATCTGTTTTGCGTTTTATATAACTGAAGAGTATATACCCCATAAATGGCTGTATATCAGTTGTGCAGGTTTATTGGTCTTTATCGGTGCGCTAGATGATAGGTTTGATATCAGTGTAAAATTAAGGGCAGGGATCCAAGCTATTGTTGCGGTTGTTATGATGACAGCAGCAGGGCTAAAACTTGAATCATTAGGCCATGCATTTGGGCCATGGGAACTCGTTCTTGGTCCATTTGGTTATATTGTCACTCTCTTTGCCGTATGGGCTGCAATCAATGCATTTAACATGGTTGATGGTATTGATGGGTTACTTGGGGGGTTATCTTCGGTTTCCTTTGGGGCACTCGGCTTTTTACTTTATCAAAATGGTAATTTTGCATTAGCCTTTTGGTGTTTTGCCTTTATTGCAGCTATCCTTCCTTATATTCTGTTAAATTTAGGCGTGTTAGGGCGTCGTTTTAAAGTATTTATGGGGGATGCAGGAAGTACTTTGATCGGTTTCACCATTATTTGGATCTTAGTCGCTTCAACTCAGGAAGAAGTTCACCCTATTAACCCAGTAACAGCTTTATGGATTATTGCGATCCCATTAATGGATATGGTTGCCATTATGTATCGCCGAATTCGTAAAGGTATGAGTCCATTCTCACCAGACCGCCAACATATTCATCATTTGATTATGCGTTCCGGTTTCACGCCAAAAGGTGCATTTGTATTGATTACTTTATCTGCAGCTATCTTGGCATGTATCGGAATTATTGGCGAAAGGTTAACATTTGTACCAGAGTGGGTAATGTTGGCATTATTTTTGCTTGTATTTATGATGTATGGTTATTGCATCAAACGAGCTTGGAAAGTCGCCCGTTTTATTAAACGAGTTAGACGTAGAGTCCGTCGAGGTGCAGTACGGTAACGACAAAACGAAAATAGAGGTTCTGTGCAGTGAATAACTCAGAAACACAACCGAGTCAGCATCAAACACCAATAGAGCCGGAATTGGATATCCGTGGTTTATGCCGCTCATTGTGGCAAGGCAAAATTTGGATCATTGCATTTGCAGTTATTTTTGCTGCAATTGCATTGGGAGCATCTTATTTTATGCAACCCAAGTGGAGCGCAACCGCAATCACGGATTTACCAACTGTAAATAATCTGGGAAGCTATTACTCTCAGCAGCAATTTCTGCGCAACCTCGATTCCCGTATAAATAATACCGGGCAAGAAGGGCAATTACCGACGATCGCAAAAGAAGCGTACCAAGAGTTTACAAAACAACTTGGTTCTTATGATACACGCCGTCAATTTTGGTTGAGTACTGATTACTATAAGCAACGCTTGGAAAATGACCCAAAAGCGGATGCTGCATTATTGGATGAACTCATCAATAATATTGAATTTACTCCCGCCGATGAAATCAAAAACCTAACAGATAGTATTAAGTTAGTGGCTGAAACATCAGCAGATGCGAATCAATTATTGCGCCAGTACACTCAGTTTGCGAATCAACGCGCAACAACGAACCTGAACGATGAAATTAAAGGTACTTGGGCAACTAAAATGCAATCCATGAAAGCCTTAGTTAAGCGTGAAGATATGGTTGCCAACGCGGCTTATGAAAGACGTCTGAATGTCTTAGAACAAGCACTTAAAGTCGCGGAAAAACAAGGTATTGTGCGTAATCAAAGTACAACACCAGTGGATGAACTCCCTGACTCTAAAATGTTCATGTTAGGTGCCCCATTATTACAGGCACAAATTGAAACATTGAAAGCTACAGGTCCTGATCATGATACCGATTATGATCAAAATATTGCCATGTTATCAACATTGAGCGTAGGACCAACTCTCCAAGATAATTTCCAAGCATATCGCTACCTGCGGACTCCTGAAGACCCCGTAAAACGCGATAGTCCTCGTCGAGCCTTTATGATGGTTCTTTGGGGAGCCATAGGGTTGTTAGTTGGTGCCGGAGTGGTACTTGCTCGCCGTCGCCCATCTTGATTTTGGGATATGCCACTGATGTTTTCATCAGTGGCATTATGAAGTCATTAAGATTACAAAAGCAGCACACTGCGAAAGATAAATATAAGAGAGTCACTGTGAAAGTATTGACTGTATTCGGCACACGGCCTGAAGCTATTAAAATGGCACCGTTGGTTCATGCACTTGCTGCGGATGAATTTTTTGAAGCAAAAGTATGTGTCACCGCTCAGCATCGTGAAATGCTAGATCAAGTACTGAAACTGTTTGAGATCACTCCCGATTATGATCTCAATATTATGAAACCTGGGCAAGATTTAACCGATATTACATGCCGTATTCTCGAGGGGTTAAAAGCTGTCTTTGCTGATTTCCAACCTGATGTTGTCTTGGTTCATGGAGATACAGCAACAACGATGGCGACTAGCCTCGCCGCATTTTATCATCGTATCCCAGTCGGGCATGTTGAAGCTGGGTTACGCACTGGTGATCTTTATTCACCGTGGCCTGAAGAAGCAAACCGTAAAATTGCAGGCCATTTGGCCATGTATCATTTTGCTCCAACTGAAAATTCGCGCCAAAATCTATTAAAAGAGTCAATCCCTGATAGCCATATTTTTGTCACGGGTAATACGGTTATTGATGCACTATTGTGGGTGCGCGATAAAGTGATGAGCGACCAGTATATGATGGAAAAATTGGCAGCTAATTATCCATTTATTGACCCAAACAAAAAAATGATTTTAGTTACAGGCCATCGTCGCGAAAGTTTTGGTGGTGGTTTTGAACGTATTTGCCATGCATTAGCAGAGATTGCCCAAGCACACCCAGATGTCCAAGTTGTTTACCCAGTTCACTTGAACCCTAATGTGGGTGAACCAGTTAAACGTATATTGCATGACATTGATAATATTATTTTAATTAGCCCTCAAGAATATTTACCGTTCGTTTACTTGATGAATCATTCCTATTTGATTTTGACGGATTCTGGCGGTATTCAAGAGGAAGCTCCTTCTCTCGGTAAGCCGGTTTTGGTTATGAGAGACACCACAGAACGCCCTGAAGCAGTTGATGCAGGTACAGTTCGCCTTGTGGGGACAGATACACAAAAAATTGTGGAAGAAGTTAATCGGTTACTGACAGATGACGCGGAATATCATGAAATGAGCCGCGCACATAACCCGTATGGGGATGGTCATGCATGTCAGCGTATTCTTGCAGCATTAAAAGGTAATCAGGTGAAATTATGAGTTTTGAAACTATTTCTGTTATTGGCCTTGGTTATATTGGTTTACCGACAGCAGCAGCCTTTGCATCACGTAAAAAGCAAGTGGTTGGTGTAGATGTTAATCAACACGCCGTTGACACCATTAATCAGGGGAAAATCCACATTGTCGAACCTGAGCTGGATGTTGTGGTGAAAAAAGCCGTTGAAGAAGGTCACCTGAAAGCCTTTACTACACCACAGCCTGCCGATGCTTATCTTATTGCTGTGCCAACACCGTTTAAAGGTGAGCATGAGCCTGACCTCACTTATGTTAGGGCTGCGGCAGAGTCGGTCGCTCCAGTGCTGAAAAAAGGCGATTTAGTGATCCTTGAGTCGACATCCCCAGTGGGAACGACTGAGCAAATGGCACAATGGATGGCAGAGGCTCGTCCTGATTTAACTTTCCCTCATCAAGCTGGTGAAGAGGCAGATATCGATGTTGCATATTGCCCTGAGCGTGTATTACCGGGGCAAGTCATGGTCGAATTGATTAAAAACGACCGTGTCGTGGGTGGAATGACGCCAAAATCTTCCCTACGGGCCAGTGAGTTGTATAACATTTTCCTTGAAGGTGAATGTGTTATTACCAACTCTAGAACAGCTGAAATGTGTAAACTAACGGAAAATAGCTTCCGTGATGTTAATATCGCTTTTGCAAACGAATTATCATTGATTTGTGCTGAACAAGATATCAATGTGTGGGAACTAATTAGCCTCGCTAATCGCCACCCTCGCGTTAATATTCTTCAGCCGGGACCGGGTGTTGGAGGGCACTGCATCGCAGTTGACCCATGGTTTATCGTATCGCAAAATCCAAAACAATCCCGCTTAATTCATACGGCGCGCTTGGTCAATGATGGCAAGCCTATTTGGGTAGTTGATCAAGTAAAAGCTGCGGTTGCAGATTGTTTAGTGGAAACGGGTAAAAAAGCCAACGAAGTGACGATTGCGTGCTTCGGTTTATCTTTTAAACCGAATATTGATGACTTACGTGAAAGCCCAGCGATGCACATTACTAAAATGGTGGCGAACTGGAACCCGGGTAAAACCTATGCGGTTGAGCCTCATATCCATGAATTACCAACCTCTTTAAAAGGTATTTCTGAATTAGTATCGATTGAACAAGCCGTTAATGAAGCGGATGTGATCCTCATGTTAGTTGATCACAATATGTTTAAAGGTATTCAAGGTTCAGCTATTCCACAAAAATGGGTTGTTGATACAAAAGGAGTGTGGCGTTGAAACGCATATTAATTACTGGGGGCGCAGGGTTTATCGGTTCTGCGGTTGTTCGTCACATCATTGAGAACACTGGCGACAGTGCGGTCGTGGTTGATTGTTTAACTTATGCTGGCAATTTAGAGTCCTTAGCGGCTGTTGCCAGTCACCCCCGCTATGCTTTTGAGCAAGTGAACATTTGTGATAGAACGGCACTAGACAAAGTATTTGAACAATATCAACCAGATGTAGTCATGCATCTGGCTGCTGAAAGCCATGTTGATCGCTCCATTGATGGCCCTGCTGCATTTATTGAAACCAATATAGTAGGGACTTACACACTGTTAGAAGCCGCGCGTTCCTACTGGTCTTCATTGGATGAAGAAAAAAAAGCTGCATTCCGCTTTCATCATATTTCCACTGATGAAGTGTATGGCGATTTAGAAGGCCCAGAAGGGTTCTTCACTGAAACAACACCTTATGCACCAAGTAGCCCATATTCTGCGTCTAAAGCATCGAGTGACCATTTGGTAAGGGCATGGGAAAGGACTTATGGTTTACCAACCATGATCACTAATTGCTCGAATAATTATGGTCCATATCATTTTCCTGAGAAATTGATCCCATTAATTATTCTCAATGCATTAGCGGGCAAGCCATTACCTGTATACGGTAAGGGGGAGCAAATTCGTGATTGGTTATTTGTTGAGGACCATGCGCGTGCATTGCATTTAGTGGCAACAACAGCTGAACCGGGCACCACTTACAATATCGGCGGGCATAATGAGCGCCGTAATATCGAAGTGGTAGAAGCGATTTGTGAGTTATTGGAAGAGCTACAACCACAGAAACCACAAGGCGTTGCTCACTACCGTGATCTCATTACCTATGTGAAAGATAGGCCGGGCCACGATATGCGTTATGCGATTGATGCTGAAAAAATTGAGCGTGAATTGGGGTGGAAGCCCCAAGAAACATTTGAGTCTGGCATTCGCAAAACCGTGCAGTGGTATTTGAATAACGAAACCTGGTGGCGTCGTGTGCAAGATGGTTCCTATGCCGGCGAGCGCTTAGGTCTTGGCAATTAGGTGAAAGTATGAAAGGTATTATATTAGCAGGAGGGTCGGGGACGCGATTGCACCCAATCACTCGTGGCATTTCTAAACAGTTATTGCCTATCTACGATAAGCCCATGATTTATTACCCGCTATCAGTACTGATGCTAGCGGGGATCCGTGAGATTTTAATTATCTCGACACCTGACGATTTACCCATGTTCAAACGCTTATTAGGTGATGGACATGAATTTGGTATTGAGTTGAGCTATGCGGAGCAGCCATCACCGGATGGTTTAGCACAAGCCTTTATTATTGGTGAAGAATTTATCAATGGGGATTCATGTTGCTTAGTGCTGGGTGACAATATTTTCTTTGGTCATTCATTTAGCCCGAAATTAAAAACAGTCGCGCAAAGGCAGCAGGGGGCAACCGTATTTGGCTACCAAGTCATGGACCCTGAACGTTTTGGTGTGGTGGAGTTTACTGATGATTTTAAAGTGCTCTCCATCGAAGAAAAACCTAAAAAACCAAAATCTAATTGGGCTGTTACAGGGTTATACTTCTACGACCAACAAGTCGTTGAATTTGCTAAGCAAGTAAAACCTTCTGAGCGTGGTGAATTAGAAATCACTTCAATTAACCAAATGTATTTAGAACGCGGTGAGTTGAATGTTGAGCTATTAGGACGAGGTTTTGCTTGGTTAGATACTGGTACGCATGACAGCTTAATTGAAGCGGGCACATTTGTACAAACTGTTGAAAAACGTCAAGGTTTTAAAGTTGCTTGTTTAGAAGAAATAGCATGGCGTAATGGCTGGCTTACTGATGAGCAAGTTCAGGCTTCAGCAGAGCAACTGAAAAAAACCGGTTATGGGCAATACTTAGAGGATTTATTACGTGTCCGTCCGCGCCAGTATTGATAGTTTGCAATGGGAGAGCGATTTTTTTCAACGCTCGACCGCAAAATTAAATTTCACGGGGGAAAACTCCAATATTATTCTTGCTTATCAGATGGATAAGTTTGATATCGTACAGGCTAAAGTCATGGCGTCTGAAACGGGGCTAATCGATGACTTAGCAAGTATGGGGTTTTCTTTTGTTGAAGGTGAAATTGACTTTGCACTCACTATTGGCACAGAAAATGCTTATCTTAAAGCAGGTTTAACAGCGGCAGATAATATTGTTACAGCGCAAGTGGATGATATCCCTGCACTGAAACAAGCTGCTGCTTCTGTCTTTAGCAAAAGTCGCTTCCGAGCACCTTGGTATAATGAAGGTGATAGCGGGCGGTTTTATGCTTTATGGATAGAAAAATCAGTACTTGGTACGTTTGATCACACTTGTTTATTAGTTAAAGACGCATCTGGCACAATTTTAGGGTTTGTGAGTTTACGCCATCTTGATGCAGACACAGCACGTATTGGGCTGTTAGCGAAAGTGCCAGAAGCGACAGGGCAAGGAGTGGGTCGTAAGTTGATGTCAGCCGCATTTGATTGGTGTGTACAACACCAAAAAAGACAGTTAAATGTTGCCACTCAAATCAGTAATGTTGCTGCATTAAATCTTTATTCACGTAGTGGTGCTGCCATTGCAAGCACTGCATATTGGTTATACAGGGGACAACATGATTCCATTTAATAAACCGCCAATTGTAGGTACTGAATTAGAGTATATGAAACAAGCCATGGAAAGTGGCAAACTGTGTGGTGACGGTGGTTTTACTAAACGTTGTGAAGAGTGGATGGAAAAACGTTTTGACTGCCCGAAAGTTCAATTAACACCCTCTTGTACTGCTTCATTAGAGATGGCGGCGATTCTAATCGATATTAAGCCGGGCGATGAAGTGATCATGCCTAGTTTTACGTTTGTATCAACATCAAACGCATTTGTGCTGCGCGGCGCAAAAATTGTTTTTGTTGATATCCGTCCAGACACAATGAATATTGATGAAACTAAAATTGAAGCGGCGATTACAGAGCGTACGCGAGCAATCGTGCCAGTTCATTACGCAGGTGTAGCCTGTGAAATGGATACCATCATGGACATTGCCAAAAAGCATGATTTATTCGTTATTGAAGATGCCGCACAAGGTGTGATGTCAACCTACAAAGGTAAAGCGCTGGGTACCATTGGCCATATCGGTTGCTATAGTTTTCATGAAACCAAAAACTACTCTTCGGGTGGTGAGGGTGGGGCAACATTGATAAATGATAAAGATTTAATCAATCGTGCTGAAGTGATCCGTGAAAAAGGGACCAACCGTAGCCAATTTTTCCGTGGGCAAGTCGATAAATATACTTGGCGTGATATTGGCTCAAGCTATCTGTTATCCGACTTACAAGCTGCTTACTTGTGGGCTCAATTAGAAGAAGCTGACAAAATTAATGATCGCCGTTTACTGCTTTGGCAACGTTATTACGACGCGCTACGACCTCTGGCAGAAGCAGGGCGTTTAGTTTTAGCCACAGTACCGGAAGGTATGAAACATAATGCCCATATGTTCTACATTAAGCTTAAGGATGTGGAAGAGCGTACGGCGTTTAATGACTATATGAAATCTCACGGTATTTTGACTGTATTCCATTATGTGGCATTGCACACGAGCCCTGCGGGCTTGGAGTTTGGTCGTTTTCATGGTGAAGACCAATATACAACGTCTGAAAGTGACCGTTTAGTACGCTTACCGATGTTTTACAATATGACGGATGACGAGCAACAAGTCGTCATTGAGCGAATCAAAGCGTTCTTTGCCTAATGTCGTTAGCTAAAGCATCGGTTTGGACTGCTGGCTCTACCCTAATTAAAATTGGGGTAGGCCTGTTAATTGTCAAATTATTTGCTGTCTCGTTTGGCCCTAGTGGCGTCGGGCTGGCGGGGAATTTCCGTCAGTTAATTACGGTACTAGGGGTACTATCTGGTGCAGGGATCTTTAATGGTGTCACAAAATATGTGGCGGAACATCATCAAGACCCACAGAAACTGCGTGCAGTACTCGGGACGTCATCAACGATTATCCTTGGTTTTTCGACCTTATTGGCGATTGTTTTTTTACTTTGCAGTGTGCCAATTAGTGTAGCGCTATTTGATAGTGAGAAATATAGCTCTGTTATTCAAGTAGTTGCCTTGATTCAAATGGGGATAGGTTATTCAAATTATTTCTTGGCTATTCTAAAAGGCTATAGGGACGCATCTGCTAATGCATTAGCGATTATTTTAGGTAGCATAATTGGGGTTTTTGCCTATTATTTATGCTATTTAGTGGGTGGCTACGAAGGGGCACTCGCAGGGTTAGCATTGGTGCCAGCATTGGTCGTATTACCTGCGGCTGGTATGGTTATTAAACGCAAACAGTTTGCGTTGTCATCGCTAAAACCTGCATGGGACAAAGCGATTGCGACTAATTTGGGTAAATTTACCGTCATGGCAATGTTAACTGCGGTGACTTTGCCAGTTGCCTATATCATGATGCGAAATTTACTGGCCCAAACCTATAGTTGGGATGACGTTGGCTTATGGACAGGGGTTACTACTATCTCTGATGCCTATTTACAGTTTATTACCGCCACATTTTCGGTTTATTTGCTGCCAACATTATCTCGTTTGCAGCATAAAAGTGAAATCTCAGCAGAGATCATCAAAGCATTGAAGTTTGTCTTACCCGCAGTGGCCGCAGTGAGTTTCACAGTTTGGTTATTGCGTGACTTTGCGATTTGGTTGCTATTCTCTGAAAAATTTATAGGAATGAGAGACCTTTTTGCTTGGCAGTTAGTTGGAGATGTACTGAAAGTAGGGGCTTATGTATTCGGCTATCTAGTGATTGCCAAAGCCGCATTACGTTTTTATGTTTTAACTGAAGTGAGCCAGTTTGTGCTATTGATGGTTTTTGCACATTGGTTTATTCCAGAGCATGGCGCTGTTGGGGCCACGCAGGCATATATGGCTACCTATATTGTATATTTTACTCTCTGTTGTTGCGTATTTTTGATTTACCGTAGGCGAGCATGACAACCTTAATACATGTACTGGGATCAAACCTCCCACACCATAATCAGACGGTATTGACGTTTTTTAATAACGTAATTTGCCAAGAAATGGCACCGTCAACAAAACCGCATTTTATGGTCGTAAGTGATGATGCGCAGCTTGCTGACGCATATCCACAGCTCGAAATAGAAGTTTTTAGTAGTAAAAAGTCGGTTGCTAATTGCGTGATCCAGCGGGCAAAAGCTGAGCGTCGGACCCGGTTTTTCTTTCATGGGCAATTTAACGCACCAATTTGGCTAGCATTGCTATTTGGCCAAATTAAATCCCATCAGTTTTGGTGGCATATTTGGGGGGCTGATCTTTATGAGGAATCTAACTCATTAAAGTTTAAATTGTTTTATATTCTGCGCCGTTTGGCTCAGAAAAAAGTCGGCCATGTTGGGGCAACACGTGGCGATTTGTGTTATTTCCATCAATCGAATCCGAAAGTGCCTGCATCGGTCTTGTATTTTCCGACTCGAATGGACCCTGCATTGACGATTACTGAGCGTAAGCCCCGTGAAGGTGAGCAATTAACTATCTTACTCGGTAACTCAGGTGATCGTTCTAATCGCCATGTAGAGGCTCTGAGCGCGATTAAACAGCAATTTGGCGATAAGGTTAACGTTATTGTCCCAATGGGCTACCCAGCGAATAACCAAGGTTATATACAGCAAGTCGAACAAGCAGCAAACAGTGAGTTCACCGCAGGGCAAGTGCAAATTCTAAAAGACCGTATGGAATTTGATGATTACCTTAATTTGCTGAAGTCTTGTGACCTTGGCTATTTTATTTTTAATCGCCAACAAGGTGTGGGGACGGTCTGTTTACTTATCCAGTTTGGGGTTCCATTTGTGATAAGCAGGCAAAATACATTTTGGCAGGATTTAACTGCGCAGAATGTACCTGTATTTTTCTATGGTGATGAACTGACAACCTCGCTGGTGGATGAGGCTCAACGTCAAATGAGCTTACTTGATAAACAACATATTGAATTCTTTGCTCCTAATTTCACTGAGGGTTGGAAAGATGTTCTCAGTGCCGCGGAGGAGCGAGCATGACACATGCAGAATTAGGTGGCTTAGCGTTTGTCTACCTGATATCAATTATTTTTATTGGTACTTTGCTTTATAAAGAGTTTGTGCGTGTTCGCTTTAATTTCAATATTTTCTTTTCAATGTTGTATTTATTAACATTTTATTTTGGCTTTCCGCTAACTTGCGCTTTGGTATTCCAATTTGATGTCGCAGTGGTACCGGCGGATTATTTGCTTTATGCACAGTTAGCTGCGACCAGCTTTTATGCAATCTATTACGTTGCCTATAAAACGCGGATTTCGAAGCGTACAGAGGTATCAGGGCGTGCTCTGTTTAGCATGAACAAAGTTGAAACCAATCTAACGTGTATGCTGTTGATATTAATAGCTGTAGTAACAGTTGGTATCTTCTTCATGCAAAATGGTTTCTTATTGTTTAAGTTGAAATCTTATAGCCAAATCTTTTCTAGCCAAGTGTCCGGTGTCGCACTAAAACGCTTTTTCTATTTCTTTATTCCTGCGATGTTGATCGTTTATTTCTTACGACCAACCCAAAAGCGTTGGGTATTCTTCCTTGTGAGTACCGTTGCCTTTGGCTTTTTAACGTATGTTATCGTGGGTGGAACAAGAGCGAATATTATCATCGCTTTTGCTTTGTTTTTATTCATCGGTATCGTGCGTGGTTGGATCACCTTGTGGATGCTAGCTGCAGCAGGGGTAGCTAGTATTGTTGGTATGTTCTGGCTTGCTCTTAAACGTTATGGCCTTGATGTGAACGGAGCAGAAGCTTATTACACTTTTTTATATTTGACCCGAGATACTTTCTCACCGTGGGAAAACTTGGCTCTGCTACTCAGCCATTATGATGAAATGGATTTCCAAGGCCTTGCGCCAATTATCCGTGACTTCTATGTTTTTATCCCATCTTGGGTTTGGCCAGAACGGCCAGATACCGTTTTGAACTCTGCTAATTATTTTACGTGGGAAGTGCTAAATAATCACTCAGGACTGGCGATTTCACCGACGCTTATCGGCTCTTTGGTCGTGATGGGCGGTGTGATTTTTATTCCGCTGGGCGCGATAGCCGTTGGCTTAATTATAAAATGGTTTGACTGGATTTATGGCATGAGCCTAAAAGAACCGAACCGTTATAAAGCCGCCATTATGCAGGCCTTTTGCTTCGGCGCCATCTTTAACATTATTGTTTTAGCGCGAGAAGGGGTCGATTCTTTCGTCTCACGAGTGGTTTTCTTCTGCTTAATATTTGGACTTTGTCTGATTTTAGCAAAATTATTGTATTGGCTATTTGAAACTGCGGGGCTTATCCGCATAAAAACAGCTTCTCTTTTGAGAAGCCAACAGCGTGAAAGTCGCTAAAGGAGTATCATGGAACCGTTATCAACTCAGGCTTCATCCGTTCCACAATATTGCATTCGTGGTCATAATATTTGGGGCTTCAAAAATATGGCCCATTTTTTAGATTATTTGTTTGCAGATGGAGAAACCAAAACGGGAACACTAGTTGCGATTAATGCGGAAAAAGTGATGATCGCTGAAAAAGATACCGCGTTAAATACCTTACTAGGCCAAGCAGAGTACTTGTATGCTGATGGTATTAGTATCGTACGTGCTATTCGCCGTAAATACCCACAAGCGGACGTTTCTCGTGTTGCAGGTGCCGATTTGTGGGAAGGCCTGATGGAAAGAGCAGGAAAAGAAGGCACTCCCGTTTTTTTAGTCGGTGGGAAACCTGAAATTTTAGAGCAGACAGAAAGTAAACTTCGCGCTCAGTGGAACGTGAATATTGTCGGGTCTCAAAACGGTTATTTTACTGCAGAAGAAAGGGATGCGTTGTTTGAACGTATCCATGCGAGCGGTGCGAAAATAGTGACTGTTGCAATGGGCTCTCCAAAGCAAGAAATTTTCATGCGTGACTGCCGACAGGTACACCCTGAAGCTTTGTATATGGGCGTGGGAGGTACTTATGACGTGTTTACTGGTCATGTCAAACGCGCCCCTAAAGTATGGCAAAACTTAGGGTTAGAATGGTTGTATCGTTTGTTATCGCAGCCATCACGGATCACTCGTCAATTTAAGCTGCTGAAATTTTTAGGCTACTATTACGGTGGTAAGTTGTAACTCTTCCAATAAAGAGACTTGCGTAATTGCTGGTCTCTTTCTTCAAATATTTCTATAATCCCTCAAAAATTAAAGCAATAACGTCGGTTTGTGCTCAATTTTCCTCACAATATGTTTTTAAAATTTGCCTAACTGACATTTTTCGACTGATTACAGTGGTGATGACTACTAAGCTTTAATTAACGCTGTAATTTAACCATGGTAATTTTTGACAGGGGTATTTATGGAAAATCCACAACAGGGACTTCAGCGTGGGCTAGAAGCTCGCCATATCGAGCTTATTGCACTTGGTGGAACCATTGGTGTTGGGCTGTTTATGGGCTCAGCCAGCACGTTAAAATGGGCAGGGCCTTCTGTTCTATTAGCCTATATCATCGCGGGTATTTTTGTTTTTTTCATCATGCGCTCGATGGGAGAGATGCTATTTCTTGAGCCTGTCACGGGGTCTTTTGCTTCTTTTGGTTATAAATACCTTAGCCCATTTTGGGGATGCCTGACTGCTTGGGGTTATTGGTTTATGTGGGTTGCCGTTGGGATCTCAGAAATCACCGCAATCGGTTTTTATGCGGAATACTGGTTTCCTGAGGTACCACAATGGGTTTTTGCTATTATTGCAGTGGTATTAGTTGCTTTAGCAAACTTAGCGGCTGTACGTTTGTATGGGGAATTAGAGTTTTGGTTTGCTATGATCAAGGTCACCACGATTGTGGTCATGATTTTGATTGGTTTAGGGCTAATATTCTTTGGTATTGGTAATAACTTTGAACCTATCGGTTTAGGGAACTTAACAGAGCATGGGGGCTTTTTTGCTGGTGGCTGGAAAGGTTTTCTATTTGCTTTGTGCATTGTTGTAGCTTCATATCAGGGTGTTGAATTAGTAGGGATTACAGCAGGGGAAGCGAAGAACCCCAAAGTCACGTTGAAAAAAGCCATTAATAATATCTTATGGCGTATTTTGATTTTTTATGTAGGGGCGATTTTTATCGTTGTTACGCTTTTTCCTTGGACTGAAGTGGGTCAACAAGGAAGCCCATTTGTTTTGACCTTTGCAAAAGTTGGTATTGTCTCTGCGGCAGCAGTCATCAATTTTGTGGTGTTGACCGCTGCGTTATCAGGTTGCAATAGCGGTATGTATAGCGGTGGGCGGATGCTATACGCATTGGCACAAAATAAACAATTACCAAGTTCATTTTTAAAACTCACAAAAAATGGCGTTCCTGGGCGTTGTGTGGGCTTTACTATCTTGTGTCTGGTTGCAGGCTCTAGTCTCAACTATATTATTCCAAACCCTGAGAAGGTATTTGTGTATGTATATAGTGCTAGTGTTTTGCCGGGGATGGTGCCATGGTTAGTGCTTCTTACTAGCCAGATCCGCTTTCGCCAGCAAAATAAAGAAAAGCTTGAGGGGCACACTTTCAAGTCGATACTATTTCCATGGGTGAATTATGCCACATTACTTTTTCTGGCTTGTGTGTTGATTGGAATGGCGATTAACCCAGATACACGCTTGTCATTAATCGTAGGGGCAATATTTTTATTGGTGGTTTCGGTTCTTTATTTTTTAATTCGCTGGGTGAATAGAGAAAATCAACAGGCCTAGCTAAAGTATTTTGGGGTATTTTTAGCGGAAATTGGTTGTCTGAGGGGGTGAATATGCTCTCTTTCTCAGCGAAATGGATAAAAGGCAAGCAATCGATATTTTTATTTCAAAAAGGACTAGACAGCGAGAGGATAAATCCGTACTATCCTCTCCCGCAACGGCGTTAAGCGCCCGTAGCTCAGCTGGATAGAGCGCTGCCCTCCGGAGGCAGAGGTCTCAGGTTCGAATCCTGTCGGGCGCACCATTTTTAGTACGCCGCTACGGTTGGCAAAATGACGTTGTATGTAGTAGAATAGCAACGCTTTGAAAAAAGTGAAGTTATGGTGGCTATAGCTCAGTTGGTAGAGCCCTGGATTGTGATTCCAGTTGTCGTGGGTTCGAGTCCCATTAGCCACCCCATTTTTTTGTGACATTGCGAGGGTGGCGGAATTGGTAGACGCGCTAGCTTCAGGTGTTAGTGTCCTATGGACGTGGGGGTTCAAGTCCCCCCTTTCGCACCACGAAAAAAGATAACTAATGCTATAAAAATCAGTACTACAAAAATTTCGGCGAGTAGCGCAGCTTGGTAGCGCAACTGGTTTGGGACCAGTGGGTCGGAGGTTCGAATCCTCTCTCGCCGACCAATTTAAAGAACCCCGCTTAATAGCGGGGTTTTTGCTTTTTATTGTCTGGTCTTTTTATTGGCTTCTTTGTCAAAACTTCTTTTCTTTCCTCTTCAGTTGGATCACTTTTGTTGATTGTGTTTTCACATAAGTTTTTTTAAAACAGGTAATATTTTGGAACTGTGAGAATTGCTATTTAACTTATTGTTTTTTCTTGAGAAGAAGATAAGTGTCGTGATCTTGATACAACCCTCTACTTACTTGTCTCCAAAAGGAGACATTTTAATCATTGATTTATAAGAAAAAATAAATAATGAATTTATGATGTCTCTAAATTGAGACAAGCAGGTGTAACGAAATATGAGAAGGGACACTCATAGAGAGAAATTATCTAGCTAGGTTGGATTGATGATTAAAAATAGCGAGTCAATCCGAGGGGTAGAGAGAAATAAAAAAAAATAGGCCCAAAAATATAGCTTTTATAAAAGTTGGCACGCATCCTGCATTATTATAGATGTAGATGCTCATCTCACTTCTTATGACAGCAAAGCTTCATAAACCCAGAGATGACGCAAAGCCGATTATCGGTGCCTATTGTCCAACTTAGATGATCAAGAGCTCATCCTCTTACCATCAACGAACGGGCGAAACGTTGAGTGAGGCACCATCCGTCTGTAGACCTGATTGTATTTTACACCTGCCTTGTGCAGGTGTTTTTTTTCTGCAATACAAACGACTTAGCCCCTTTACTGAAAACGTGAAAGAGGCTATTAAACAAGATAAGAGACTATTTTTTGCCTTTACTAAACCATTTGCTGAACCAGCGAGTAATGTAGGTATAGCAGAGGATGATGAACGTAATAATAAAAATGTCTTTACTGAGGTCTTCTGTATTAAAGCCAATAAATAGGATAAAAACAAAAGGCGATAAAACTAGCAGAAGAAGATCAAAAAATATTTGTAAACGGTTTGGACTTGCAATAACCCAACGCCAAATAGTTTTAATTACATTCATATAGATATCCCACATTCATTCAAGCCAAGATGTATATTATGCTTTATACACTATGTATTTCCTTTATGACATAGTAATCACAAAATTTGTTTATACCTTGGCACATAAGTGGTTTTATTTTTTTATGATTATGTCACCTAGCGTGATATTTGTATTTTGTTTCTTTATTTTTGACAGCGTAAAACATTCGTTTGAATTAAAGTGAAACGCTGTTATTTTTCGCTTAAAAATACACATTATTAGTATTTAAATTAAACCTTAAATAAACAATTTCTTACTTTACCTTGTCAGTAAAAATAAATCATCTTTAACTGATGATTCATTTTCCCAAGGAAAGGTATTTAAAATGAAATTTTTATTTTTTGCATTGCTTTCTTTTTGTGCAGTCTCTTTTTCATCAACTAACCAGCCAAATTATTTATTAGATATGAGTGATGATTCTAAATTAGCATTGGATCAGGTTATTCATAAAGTAATAATACCAAATCAAGGTCTA
Source organism: Providencia sp. TYF-12 (assembly GCF_041344805.1). Lineage (NCBI taxonomy): Bacteria > Pseudomonadati > Pseudomonadota > Gammaproteobacteria > Enterobacterales > Morganellaceae > Providencia > Providencia sp. TYF-12. Next base: position 4,411,276 of record NZ_CP166833.1, on the reverse strand, counting down.
CCCTATGGCAATCTTATTGATCAAGTTTCTAGTGTTTTTCTGGGGATGCCGTATGTCGCCAACACATTAGTTGGTGGACCAAACGTCAGTGAAGTACTTGTTGTTAATTTAGAAGGTGTTGACTGTTTTACTTATCTGGATTATGTCGCGGCACTAAGCAAATCAAACAGTAGGAATACGTTTTTAAGCGCCCTTGTGAATACGCGTTATAAAGACAGTGATGTTGCTTATTATAAAAGAAAACACTTTTTTACTGACTGGTATGCGGTATCACCACAAAATGCGACAGATGTGACAGCATTAATTAGCTCTGAGTCGGTTACAGTTGAAAAAAAATTAAATCAAAAAGCAGATGGTAGTGAGTTTATTAAAGGATTAGGTATTCACTCAAGAAAGGTAACCTATATTCCTACTCATGCAATTAATGAAATGGTTCTTAATAACTTAAAAACAGGCGATTATATTGGTATTTATTCACCAATTAAGGGGTTAGATGTTTCCCACACAGGTATTGTGATTAGAAAGAATAATCAGGTTTTGTACCGAAATGCATCATCACTTTCAAAGAATATGAAGGTTGTTGATACAAACTTCCTAGAATATATATCCTCCAAGACGGGTATTATCGTTCTTCGTCCTATTATCTAATTGGATATATGGGGCTAACAAATATGAATTAGCCCGTTATTTTACTTAACGATAAACTAACGGGTAGGTTTGTATACTAAATAAAATAGCCCCTAAGGTAACTTCTTGGGGGCTATTATAATTAATATAGCCTTTTATGAACGCTCTTGGTTCAATGAGTGTATTAAGGCCTCTTGGCGAATTTTTGCTGCTTCATTCGGTTTATGTAATTTGTCGAAAGCATCAGCTAACCATGATGCATCTTGTACATCAAAACGTTGAGCTAAGGCAGCTTTGAAATAAGTTTCTGCTTTATCCCATTGAGCATGCTGCAGTGACAAAACCCCCAATGTACTGTTTAGTAATGGCGTTGCCCCATTTTGCTTTTGCAGATGTAAAAGCGTTTTTTCAATAATTTCAGGGTGTTCGCTATTAAGCTTCGGCACTAACAATAACAAGCGCTCATCATATTGCTGCTTTAAGCCGTCAATGATCATTTTTTCAGCACTGTTAATGTCGCCACATTCAATTAAGTGTTCTGCTAAAAAAGCCTGCAATGCAGTTTCATGGCGGACGCGGCGAGGCTGAGCTTTCCACCAAGCCTTCAAGCCATCACTCCCACCTTCAGCCATACATTGGTTCATTAACCCTTTGTAAGCTTTCAGTTTTAATGCGTCTAACTCGTCTTCAGTGTGTAATTGTACTTTGGCCATTACAGGTAATAATTCGATCAGTGCTTGGTAAGCCCCTGAACGTAAATAAGCTTGTTCGGCTAGGCGTAAAACCTCTGGGTGCCTCGGTGCTTTATCGAGAAGTTTATCAATGCCGTTACGAGCCGCGTGTACTTCGCCTTCAGCTAATTGGATGCGAACGCGACTAATATCAACAGGGAGTTGATCATTACCTGCGGCTTCTGCTGCCCTATCTAAGTATTGGTGGGTACGGTATTCATCACCGCGCTGTTGCGCCGCCTCTGCTGCCATTAAATAGTTGATTACAGGTTGTTGGGAAAAATCAGCATGCTTGCTCATCAATTTTTCAACCTGCTCAAAATCACCTTCAGCTAACTTGAGTAGGGCTTTTTGCGTTTGGGTGTGTGCTTTATGATATTTACGCCCACTTACCCAACCTTTAGTCCGTGATGTGGTGCTCATAAAGCGGCGGTAACACCAACCAAGAAATAGCAACACGAATTGGAGTAAAATAAAGCCCAATATCAGGCTCGTTACACTGGTTGTAATGTCGTAGTTATCGGTGCGAATAAAAACATAGCCTTGGTGACCGGCTAATAGTGGCCCTAAGATGACACCTGCGATAAGAACAATAAATAGGATCAGTACCTTAATCATTGTTACCCCCTATTTCCAGCAGGCTCAGTTGACTCAAAAGGGTGTGGTGTATCTGCTGGTTCTGCTTTTTGTGTCTCAGTCGCGGGAACTGCGGCATCTGCTGCGGCATCAACAGCACCATCATTTGCCTTAGTATTGTCAGAGGATTGAGCAAGTAAGCTACGCACTCGCGTTTGCATGACTTTCTCTAGCTTTTCTTGGCTTTCTAAGGCATCAGGCATTTCAACATCAATCGGTTGATTAATTAGCTCGTCAATGGTTGATAAGAACGCTTTCGTTTCCGGCGCTTCAGTATCAAAATAAGCTCTTACCCATGTTGAAGCCTGCTCAAGCGACTGTTTGTATGTTTCTTCTTGGAAGCGAGGAACGGCTTGAGCTGCGATGAGCAACTGTGAACGAATGTTTTCACGAAGGTAAATGTCTTGATTTGGGGCTAGTAGTGGTGCTTCAGAACCGTCACGAGCCCTGACGGTGATGAAATCGTTAGTGAAGCTTTTCCAACTACGGGATAAGTTTTGTTGCCAATCAGAAATGTCATCACTGACTTCGGCATTATCTTCATTTTTAGCATCACCACTGTTTAAATCGGCTAAACGTAAGTTATCAACGTCGTTACTGAGTTGGTTTAGGCGTAAGATAATACCGTCATAGTCGACTTGATTGATGGCGGCTAATTTTGCCATGTCATTGTTAATTGACTTGCGAATATCGAGCAGACTTGGGTCGTTCATTTCAGCCAAACTAGAGTCTGCACTTTTTAATAGGACAGCTGCTGTGACAGGGTCGTGGTCGTTCCACAGTTTTCTTCCTGCCATTTTTACCATAAAGTCAGCTTGTGCAATCAGCCAGCTTTTAACATCACTACTGGAAAGGGCAGTCACGTGAGCTTGCAGTTCTTGCATGCGACGATTGAGCCTATCTTCATACTCGCGAGATTGGTTTTTCATCTCAGTATTCGCGGTAATTAGGGCATCTAAACGTTGTCTATCTGAATTTTGTTGTTCGATTAAATCACTCAATTGCTGTTTTAGTTCATTGTTTTCATTTACTAAAGTTGCATTGTTTTGTTGAGTGAAATAATAAAGACCACCACCAATGGCGATGATAATAGCGATAGCAATTACTCCGCCAATGAGACCAGAACGTTTTTGTTCCGAAGAGGTTTTTTTTTCGGAGTGCTGTTGTTTTGCACCTGTTTCTGGGGTAACCGTCTCGGTTGTTTTATCGTGTTCCGTCATAAATTAGCATCCCATGTCGGTTGAAATTAATGCTTCTAATAAAGCATTATTATCTGCACTATTAGCTACACAGACCCTCTGCCATCCAGCTTGGCGAGCTTGATCTGCAATCCGTTCACTGACAACGAGTAAGCGGCGGGTAAACCACCAATTTTGATACTCTTCAGCGATTAATTCTTCTAGTAAAGCTAACATTTGGCCACTGGTTATCACAATGTCAGTGATATCAACTTGAAACCATTTGCGATTAAATTCGTTTTTTTCGTAAGGGATTGGGTGCCTTGCATAACATTCACAATAGTCGACTTGCGCACCTCGAGCCCTTAATGTTGAAGCAAGAAGTTCTCGGCCACCATTTCCACGCAATAAAAGGGCGTGTTTCCCTTCGAGAAACTGGAGATCAGGAAGCGTGAGTAGCACTTCGCTGGTTTCCCCTTGTTCAGCCCAATGGGCTGGCTTCCCGGTTACTTTCTTGAAAAACTGGGCGGTAGAGCGACCAATACCATAGTAAGATAGCTTATCTGACCAGTTACGTCCCATTTGTTCAAGTGTTAAATTTGCGTACTCGACTGCATTTTTAGATAAAAGAAAGACTAAGTCGTTTGTATTGAGGTGATCAAGGCGTGAAACTAGCGTGTTTAATTCAGCGCCTGGTCCAATACTGATCAAAGGGGAAGAGTAGGCTTCTCCCCCTTTAGCGGTGATTGCCGTTATTAGCTCCGAACCTGTGGGTTCAGGGCGTGTAACAAGAACCCTCATGCAGGTGGGTTCCCGTTATAAACTTCGGCTAAAATTTCCCTTGCACCGCGTTCGAGGAGTTCTTCCGCGAGTGATACACCCGCTTGGCTTGCTTCATTTGGGGCGACAAGTCTTTCTCCACGAATAATAATACTCCCATCAGGTGCGCCAACAAGAGCACGTAGCCATATTTTGTCGTCTTGCCAAATAGCATAACTACCAATAGGGACTTGGCAGCCCCCTTCTAAACGCATATTCATTGCGCGTTCAGCAAGAACACAAATAGAAGTCGTATCATTATTAAGCTTAGCGAGCAGCTCTCGTGTAACACTATCGTTTAATCGACACTCAATGCCAACGGCCCCTTGACCAACAGCAGGGAGACATTGTTCCGGTGCAAGAGCTGTGCGTATACGTGCTTCTAACCCTAAACGTTTTAGCCCTGCTACCGCTAAGATAATGGCGTCATATTCACCATTATCGAGTTTAGATAACCGTGTGCCTACGTTACCGCGGAGATCCCGAATGACTAAATCCGGACGAAGTTCTCTTAATTGGCATTGGCGACGTAAGCTAGATGTCCCAACGATGCTGCCTTTTGGCAACGCATCAAGATTGTCATAGTGGTTTGAAACAAAGGCATCTCGAGGGTCTTCGCGTTCACAAATAGTGACTAGGCCCAAGCCTTCAGGAAATTCAACAGGAACATCTTTCATTGAATGAACGGCAATATCTGCACGCCCTTCTAATAAAGCCAGTTCAAGTTCTTTGACAAACAAGCCTTTTCCCCCCACCTTTGCGAGCGGAGTGTCAAGAATGATATCCCCTTTTGTCACCATCGGAACCAGCTCAACCTGCAAGTTAGGATGTAATTGCTCTAGCTTATCTTTGACAAAATGCGCTTGCCATAAGGCCAAAGGGCTTTTGCGCGTAGCAATGCGCACAATATTTGTTGATGTCATTTTACTGTTTTCTCTAGCGAAGAACGCCGTAGATTAACCATACAATTGACGTTAGTTTTAACATGTTAAGGATATTTTTTCCAGCTGAGCTCAAAGCCACCGCTGTGTGGCTATCTTAGTGTTTGCTGTTGTTTGGTTCATTCCACTACATTCTTTACCCACCTTCACTTACTCAACATGAAATTCGGCCATACACTGACAAATCGTGATGTTACTTTTCGATGGTCTCTTGATAAATATTTTCCGGTGATGCGTGCTAACCAAAGAATTATTTTAGCTTTTCGTGCTGTTTTTTTTGTTGGGTTACCTGTAGGTTTCATCTGTTCATGTTGAAGCGTTCAAGCATAGATGCTGCATGTATTACGCTTACATGGCATTTTACATAGTGGTTTTGTTGTTCAATTTGCATCAAAAGTATTATTCCATTGAAAAACAAGGGATATTCTGATGCATTAAAAAATAAAAACCTTTTTATACAATATGTTGAAAAGCATTTAGTATCAAAAATAAGCACGTAAAATAATGTGATCTACTTTACCCTTTTGCTGCAAGGTGTTAAATTGATCACGTTTCCGACAATTCATTTGAAAACTTTTTTAAATCTATCTCTATCTGTTGGGTGCTGGGAAATTCCCAGATTTGTATTACATTCAGTCAGGCGTAACTCTTGTATCTCTATATTGAAACCTTAAAGCAAAGACTTGATGCGATAAACCAATTACGGTTAGAGCGCGCAACAGCATCTATGAGTGAAACCTTTTCGAAGGTTTATAACCTGCTGCCTGTCTTGTTTCATTATCATCATCCAATGATGCCTGGTTTTATTGAAGGTAATGTACCCCATGGCGTCTGCTTTTTCTCTCCAGATACAGAACAAATGAAGTGGTTGGGGCAATTTGAACGCTTCCTACCAATCGAAAAGCCCACTAATGGTGAATTACCCATAACTGGGATTTATTCAATGGGCAGTACCTCCTCTGTAGGGCAAAGCCATTGTTCAGATATCGATGTTTGGGTTTGTCACCCTTCTTGGTTAGATCACGAAGAAAAACGTTTTTTACAAAAGAAATGCACGTTAATTGAACAGTGGGCAGCGTCTTTAGGCATTGATGTAACCGTTTTTCTAATCGATGAGAATCGTTTTCGCCATCATGCGAGTGGGCATATAGGCGGGGAAAACTGTGGTTCAACGCAACATATTCTATTGTTAGATGAGTTTTATCGTACTGCGGTTCGAATGGCCGGCAAACGCTTATTGTGGGCGATGGTACCTGTTGAAGAAGAACAACATTATGATGAATATGTTATGGGGTTATATGCACAAGGTGTATTAACGCCAAATGAGTGGTTGGATTTAGGCGGATTGAGTGAACTTTCAGCCGCAGAATACTTTGGTGCAAGCTTGTGGCAACTTTATAAAAGTGTTGATTCCCCTTATAAAGCAGTATTAAAAAGTATCTTATTAGAGTCTTATTCATGGGATTATCCTAATGGCAAACTACTGGCTATGGAGTTTAAACGCCATTTACATGCCGGTGAAATCGTGTGTTATGGCTTGGATTCCTACTGTTTAATGCTTGAACGCGTCACAAGGTATCTTGTTGAAATAAACGACTTAACTCGTCTTGACCTTATACGTCGTTGTTTTTACCTTAAAGTTTGTGAAAAACTTTCTGAAGAAGATAGCAATGCTTTTTCTGGTTGGCGTCGAGATGTCTTATCCCAATTGGTGGCATCATGGGGCTGGGGAGCAGAACGTTTAACAGTACTAGATACACGCAGCCAATGGAAAATTGAGCGTGTCCGTGAAGCGCATAATGAGCTACTCGACACCATGATGCAAAGTTATCGTAATTTAATTCGCTTTGCGCGGCGAAATAATTTAAGCGTTAGTGCAAGCCCACAAGATATTGGGGTATTAACTCGTAAATTATACGCAGCCTTTGAAGCGCTTCCGGGTAAAGTGACGTTAGTTAACCCTCAGATTTCACCGGATTTAAGCGAAGAGCACCTCACTTTTATTTATGTGCCAGCAGGGCGTGCAAATCGTAGTGGTTGGTATTTGTACAACCAAGCCCCGAATATTGATGCGATTATTGGGCACCAGCCTCTGGAATATAACCGTTACTTAAATAAATTAGTGGCCTGGGCATATTTTAATGGCTTACTAACTGAAACGACACAAGTTTATATGCATAATGGGCAGTCGCAGTGTGACGAAAGAAAACTGCTTGAACTTATGCATGACGTCTCAAATCATTTCCCAATTAGGTTGCCGGCTCCAACACCAAAAGCGCTATATAGCCCCTGTGAAATTCGCCACCTTGCAATAATCGTTAACCTAGAAAAAGACCCGACTCAAGTTTATTCAGAGCAAGTGGTTCATGTCGATTTTAGGAAATTAGATATTTTCAGCTTTGGCGAGTCACAGCAGTGTCTCATTGGTAGTATTGATTTGTTGTATCGTAATTCATGGAATGAGGTAAGGACGCTCCATTTCAGCGGTGAGCAGTGTATGCTAGAAGCGTTAAAAACGATTTTAGGTAAAATGCACCAAGACGCATCACCACCGGAAGCTGTTGAGGTCTTTTGTTATAGTGAGCACTTACGGGGGCTTATTCGTACTCGTGTACAGCAATTGATATCGGAATGCGTAGAACTGCGTTTATCAAGTAATAGTAATGACCCTGGGCGCTTTAAAGCGCTCCGCATAGCAGGGCAGACTTGGGGGCTGTTTTTTGAACGCCTGAATGTCTCAGTACAAAAACTAGAAAATGCGGTTGAATTCTATGGCGCAATTTCCCATAACAAGTTACATGGCTGGCCGGTTAAACTTCAGGCAAAAAGTGATAACCATTTGCCAGCTGTTGTTGATGGTTATGCGAGTGAAGGGATTGTACAGTTTTTCTTCGAAAATACGGCGGATAACACAGGTTTTAATATTTACGTATTAGATGAAGCTAACCGTGTGGAGATTTACTCTCACTGTGAAGGTTCCAAAGAAGACTTGGTGCGTGATGTCAGTAAGTTCTACTCCTCCTCCCATGACCGCTTTACCTATGGTGCTAATTTTATCAACTTCAATTTACCGCAATTTTACCAAATTATTAATCATGACGGTAAAAACCAAGTGGTTGCCTTTTCGGGCGCAACGTGGCCATTTACATCAGAGGATGATGACGAAGTGGGGCATGATATGCATTTAAGCCAATCAGGGCACCCACAAGCGCATTACTTTTAGTGATAGTTGTTTAAAACTAGAACGAAAATGGCTGTTGGCTTTGGAAAGCAATGGCTTCCGCTAACTGGTTTTTAAACTCATTGCCAGAACGGTCACAGACCCATTCCCCTTGTTTGTAATCATAATGGTATCCGCCTTGTTTGGTCGCTAGCCAAATTTGGTGAAATGCCTCTTGTTTGTTGATGATGATTTTGCTGCCATCTTCAAAACTGAGTGTCATAACACCGCCATTTATCTCACAATCGATATCGGCATCACCATCGTAATTGTCCAAATGCTCTTCAATAGAGCCCAGTAGCGCTTCTGCTAGCTGGTGAAATTCACTGTCATTCACGGTTAAAATCCTGTTTGCTCACAATTAGTTAATTAAAATTATAGGAGGGATCAAGCATTGGGGTCAATCTCAGTGCGCTGACTAAAAATTTCAGATTAAATTTAGCCTAGAGTATATAATATAAGCATGCTTGATAAACAGACGTGATTTGCTAGGTCACTCCTGTTATTGTGTAAAATATCAGATGTCAAAAGTTAGTATCACAGGCGAAAAAGAATGAAAAAAAGTTTATTTGGGCTTAGTGCACTTGTTATGTTATTTACCTTATCTGGTTGTGGCTTGAAAGGCCCTCTTTATTTCCCGCCGGAAGAAACTGTTGCTCCTGCTCAGGCGCCTGATGTGCAACCAACAGCGCCAAGCAGCTCAACCGAAGAGCCTGCTACAACAAATCATAACCAGTAAGTTGCCGCTATGGAGCGTGAAATGCAATTCTCTAAAATGCATGGCTTAGGCAATGACTTCATGGTTGTCGATGGTGTCACACAAAATGTGTATTTTTCGCCAGAACTTATTTGCCGGCTGGCAGATAGGCATACTGGTGTCGGTTTTGATCAGCTATTATTAGTTGAAGCCCCCTATGACCCTGACCTTGACTTTCATTATCGCATTTTTAATGCGGATGGCAGTGAGGTGTCACAATGTGGTAATGGGGCGCGTTGTTTTGCGCGTTTTGTTCGGCTTAAAGGTCTGACTAATAAGCAAAAAATTAAAGTTAGTACCCAATCAGGCCGGATGACATTAACCATAAATGAAAATGATGATGTCTGCGTTAATATGGGAGAGCCTGATTTTGAGCCTCAAAGGGTGCCATTTCGCGCTATTAAAGAAGAAAAAACCTATATTATTCGAGCTCAAGAACGTACAGTGTTATGTGGGGTTGTTTCAATGGGTAACCCACATTGCGTCATTCAGGTTGAAAGTATTCATACCGCAGAGGTTGAAATTTTAGGGCCAGCTTTAGAGAGCCATGAGCGCTTTCCCGAACGCGCTAATATTGGTTTCATGGAAATTATTAATGCTGAGCATATTCGCTTGCGCGTTTATGAGCGTGGTGCAGGTGAAACTCAAGCATGTGGTAGTGGAGCATGTGCCGCAGTGGCTGTTGGGATCACTCAAGGGTTATTGGCGAAACGAGTACGTGTTGATTTACCCGGCGGGTCGTTAAATATAACTTGGGAAGGTCCAGGGGCTCCGTTGTATATGACAGGCCCAGCAACTCATGTCTACGATGGGGTCATCCAGCTATAAAAGTCACACAGCGATAATTTTACCGAGTTGAAGAGGGGAATATGGATAAAACCGAAAAAGCACTGAAGAGAAAACATCAACTTGATGAATTCGATGTGGTGCAATATCTAAAGGAAAATCCTTACTTTTTTCTTCGTAATGCACAATTATTGGAGCAGTTGAAAGTTCCACATGTTGTACAAGGTGCTATCTCATTACCTGAATTAGTGATGAATCGCCAACGTTTGAAAATCAAAGAGCTTGAGCAAGATATCCGTTTTATGGTAGAGCAAGCGCATGAAAATATAGAGCTTTTTGATGAGTTATTGGTTCTGGTGATAGACATGTCATCAGCCAAAAGCTTACAAGAAATGTTACTTACTTTAAATCGCTGGGCAAAAAAATTAGGTTTATCAGGCGCATCGGTTCGTTTATTCAGTGATAGTTGGTATTTATCAGCCCCTTTAGATGCCCATCAACTGGTGATTTCGCGTCGTGTTTTTGAGCCTATCAGAATTCAACGATTTGGCGATAAACGTAACTATCTTGGTCGTTTAAATGGCCCTGAAATCCAATTGCTTTTACCAGATGCGCTCAATGTCGGCTCTGTGGCTATCTCATTATTTGGTCATCATGGTGAATCGGGCATGGTTATTTTTACTAGCCGCGACCGCGAGCATTATCAACATGGTATGGGGACGGTTATGTTGGAAAAAGTGGCTCAAATTCTCCCGAGGTTATTATGCCAATGGATAGAACGCCTGTAGAGTCTCAGCCGAAAGGGCTGATGATGCAAGTTGAGGCCTTCTTACGTTATCTGCGAGTTGAACGTCGGTTAAGCCCTGTCACTATTACTAATTATCATCGTCAATTGAGTGTTATTGTTGAAATGCTAACCTCATTGAAAATCACTGAATGGCAAAAAGTTGATACAGCTATCGTACGGAATATCGCGGCTAAAAGTCGCAAATCAGGCCTACAGGCTGCAAGTATGGCTTTACGATTATCGTCATTGAGAAGTTTTTTGGATTGGATGGTGCATCAAGAGGCGTTGCCTGCAAACCCAGCCAAAGCAATTCAAGCACCCAAATCCAAAAAACGTCTTCCTAAGAATATGGATGTAGATGAGGTCTCCCAACTGCTAAATATGGATAGCGGTGATCCACTAGTTGTGCGCGACCGTACTATGCTGGAAGTGATGTATGGTGCTGGATTGCGTTTATCTGAACTTGTTGGTCTTGATGTTCGTCACCTTGATTTAAGCACTGGTGAAGTTTGGGTGATGGGAAAAGGAAGTAAAGAGCGAAAAATTCCAATGGGAAAAACAGCGGTGAGCTGGCTACATCGTTGGTTAGAAATGCGTGAGTTATATGAGCCAGAAGATGATGCTGTTTTTATCTCAACCCAAAGTGGGAAACGAATTTCGAATCGAAATGTACAAAAACGTTTTGAACAATGGGGAATAAAACAGGGGGTTAATAGTCACATTAATCCTCATAAATTACGCCACTCCTTTGCGACACATCTCCTTGAATCAAGTGGTAATTTACGTGGGGTGCAAGAACTTCTTGGTCATGCGAACTTATCAACAACACAAATTTATACGCACCTTGATTTTCAGCACTTAGCCAACGTTTATGATGTGGCTCATCCGAGGGCAAAGAGGGAGAAACCTTAATGCATTTTTACCGCCCACTGTCACCAATTATGGCGATTACGTTTGATTTGGATGACACGCTTTATGATAACCACCCAGTTATTGATAAAACGGAAGAGGAAGTCTTACGTTTTGTTCGTGAATACGACCCTCGATTCAATCATTTTAGCAATGATGACCTCTATGCTTTTCGCCGCCTTGTGGAAGAACAAGAGCCTGAGATCTGCCATGATATTTCCCGTTGGCGCTGGCTTTCTTCAAAAATGATGTTTTGCCATTATGGCTATTCGCGAGAAGATGCACAAAAAGGGGCAGATGACATCATGGCACATTTCACTTACTGGCGTAATAAAATAGATATCCCTGAATCTACACACGCAACACTTGCCAAATTAGCTGAAAAATTACCGTTAGTTGCGATAACCAATGGTAATGCAGAACCTGAAGCGTGTGGGTTAGGCCAATACTTTCAGTTTGTTTTAAAAGCCGGGCCAGATGGCCGTTCAAAACCTTATTGTGATATGTACCGTTTAGCTGCACAGCGCCTTGATCTTGAACCGAAATTCATTCTTCATGTTGGGGATAATCTACTGACAGATGTTGAAGGCGCAATCAATAGTGGTATGCAAGCCTGCTGGATTAACCTTGACCAAAAAAACCTAATGGGGGAGAAAGACGTGCGTTTATTGCCGCATGTAGAAATTTCTCAGTTGGCTTCTCTTTTATCATTGGTATAATCATTTCTCTGTATAAAAACACAGTAGTATTTGCTATTGTCGTGCTGCTACCAAACCTATTAAGGTTGGTAGTAAGTCGAATAGGTCATTTAAAATAAATCAGGAAAATCAATTTATTGGTTTTTGATTGATAACACAAAGTGGGAAATTACGTTTTTATTCCCCTTTGTTAACAACCTCACAGTGGTATTTTCCACTGCTTTGCTTTGATGGTAATTATGGACGTCTCTTATCTGCTTGAAGGTCTCAATGACAAACAGCGCGAAGCGGTTGCCGCACCGCGTACTAATTTACTTGTGCTCGCGGGGGCGGGCAGTGGTAAAACTCGCGTATTGGTACACCGAATTGCCTGGTTAATGTCGGTGGAAAATGCATCACCATTTTCTATTATGGCAGTGACGTTTACTAACAAAGCAGCGGCAGAAATGCGTCATCGAATCAATCAGTTGATTGGCAGTAGTGAAGGTGGGATGTGGATTGGCACATTCCATGGTTTAGCACACCGCTTGTTGCGCCAACATTATATGGATGCCAATTTACCGCAGGATTTTCAAATTTTAGATAGTGATGACCAATATCGCTTAATTCGACGTTTGCTTAAAGCAATGAATTTAGATGAAAAACAATGGCCCCCACGTCAAGGAATGTGGTACATCAACGGCAAAAAAGATGAAGGTTTACGGCCCCAACATATTGAAAGCTATGGTAACCCTGTTGAAGCGACGTGGTTGAAAGTATATCAGGCGTATCAAGAGGCTTGTGATAGAGCAGGTTTGGTCGATTTCGCTGAGCTGTTACTTCGGGCTCATGAATTGTGGTTGAATAAACCCCATGTATTACAACACTACCGTGAACGTTTTACTAATATTTTAGTGGATGAATTCCAAGATACTAATAATATTCAATATGCATGGATTCGAGTATTAGCAGGGGAAACAGGCAAGGTCATGATTGTTGGTGATGACGATCAATCAATTTATGGCTGGCGTGGTGCCCAAGTAGAGAATATCCAACGGTTTCTTAATGATTTCCCCGGTGCAGAAACAATTCGTCTTGAGCAAAACTATCGCTCGACAAATAATATATTAAAAGCGGCGAATGCTTTAATTGCGAATAACAGTGATCGGCTAGGCAAGAATTTATGGACAGAAGGAGGGGATGGTGAACCCATTTCACTCTACTGTGCATTTAATGAATTAGATGAAGCCCGCTATATTGTTGGGCGTATTAAACAATGGCAAGAAAATGGCGGGGCGTTAAAAGATTGTGCCATGTTATATCGTAGTAATGCCCAATCGCGTGTACTTGAAGAGGCGTTAATTCAAACTAACATGCCTTATCGCATATATGGCGGCCAACGGTTCTTTGAACGTCAGGAAATCAAAGATGCACTTTCTTATTTAAGGCTGATAGCAAATCGTAATGATGATGCCTCGTTTGAACGCGTGGTCAACACGCCAACACGAGGAATAGGTGAACGTACTTTGGATACCGTTCGCCAAACAGCACGAGATCAACAATTAACTTTATGGGAAAGTTGTGAGTACTTACTTCGTGAGCAAGTACTTGGAGGGCGAGCTGCGGCAGCAATAGAGCGTTTTTTAGAGTTAGTTGAAGCGTTGGCGAAAGAAACGCAAGATATGCCATTGCATGTTCAAGCAGATAGGGTTATTCACGATTCTGGTTTGCGTGCAATGTATGAGCAGGAAAAAGGCGAAAAAGCCCAAGCGCGTATCGAAAACTTGGAAGAGTTGGTGAATGCAACGCGTGACTTTAGCTACCAAGAAGAAGACCAAGATTTAATGCCATTACAGGCATTTCTATCACATGCAGCTCTTGAATCAGGGGAAGGGCAAGCGGATGCCAACCAAGATGCTGTTCAATTGATGACTTTGCATTCAGCCAAAGGTTTGGAATTCCCAGTTGTATTCATTGTCGGAATGGAAGAAGGGATGTTTCCCAGCCAAATGTCAATGGATGAAAGCGGGCGTCTTGAAGAAGAGCGTCGGCTCGCTTATGTGGGGGTTACCCGAGCAATGGAAAAACTTACCATTACTTATGCAGAAAGTCGTCGGTTATACGGTAAAGAAGTCTATCACCGTCCATCACGCTTTATTGGTGAGCTACCGACTGAATGTGTCGAAGAAGTTCGCCTAAGAGCCACAGTTTCTCGTCCGGTTAGCCATCAACGCCTTGGTACACCAATCAGTCAAAATGATTCAGGTTATGCGCTAGGCCAGCGGGTAATGCACCCTAAATTTGGTGAGGGGACTATTATTAACCTAGAAGGCAGCGGTGAACATTGTCGTTTACAAATTGCCTTTCAAGGGCAAGGGATTAAATGGCTGGTGGCTTCATATGCACGGCTAGAGAATTTATAGTTACCATAAATTTCAAATATAACACCACCGTTCTAGGTGGTGTTATTTATAATATAATAATTATATTATGTATCTCTAAAACTATTTAGTTTATTTGTTTTGGTTTTTCATATGATCTATTAATTTGTTTTTTTATTTTTATCTTTTAATATTGAATTGTAGTTCATGGCTAACGTAATAGTAATAAATGGAGCTTAATTATATGGATAGTAAACGTATTTCTGCACTAAATGAAAGATTGATAAATATAAAAAATAAAATTAAAGATATAAATGGCTTATTAAAGAGATATAAAAACAATATAGATGAAATGTCAAATAATATGGAATTAGTAAAAATACAATTAGAGCAGTCTGAGCATCCTAATCGAGTCAAAATGAACAAAATTATGGATGAGGTTAAACAGAAAATAAAGGTCAGAGACAAAGAGCAGAGAGACGAGCTTAAATCACTAGGCGAGTTTTTTAACAAGAAAGAAAAAAATATAAAGACATTTATCAAACCAACAAGTACATATAAGGCAGTCAACTTTGTTAATGTGGGTGGGTTAAAAAGTCGGATTTTTGATTTTATTGCAGTAGTTAATAGGGATAGTGAATTAGTGAAGAAGGAACTTAGTTCTCTTCAGATTGAACTGAACGAAGTTAGCACGAAATATCCGGGTATTAAGGGTGATTGGTTAGAGGCGTTGCTGAAACCAGATGCACTTATTGGAACAGCGAAACCAGATGCACTTATTGGAACAGCGAAACCAGATGCACTTATTGGAACAGCGAAACCAAATACACTTATTGGAACAGCGAAACCAAATACACTTACTGGAACAGTGAAACCAAATGCACTTATTGGAACAGCGAAACCAGATGCCCTTATTGAAATGACAGCGGCGCTAGAGCCGTCTCAGGAAATGACTTCATCTGTAGAGGCACTGGTTGAAACTCAACATAAACCTCTCGTTTTTGTTGCTAAGCACAGTTGTTTTGGAAGGACGGCATGGTGTGGAATAACACACTGATAATATTGTTTGATTTTTAATCTGTAAAATAAATCAATCGAAATAATTTATTAGTGTAAGGTACTTATTTATATAGGTACCTTATTCAATCAAATGATTAAAAATACTTACATAATGAAAAATAAAGGGTTTTTAGTTAGAAAGATTGATTCGATAGTTTAATCAATAAGATTTAAGCTTTTAATTTTATCTTTTTGTTTTTTTAGCGTATAAAGTTTTACCGAATAACCTTTCTAGTATTTATCATGTCAATTAATAAACTTATCGATTCACTCTCTACACAGGGCTGGTATGTGTGGGACGGTTTCTTGATCCCGCCTAATATAAAAGCTATCAAGGATTGCATTCCAGAAACACTGCAAGATGCACGTATTGGTCACCGTAATTTGTTACAGGGGAATAAAGCAATTCGAGGTGACCAAACAGTTTGGTTAGAACCTGAAATGGGGGCTCCTATCTGTGATTATATGGAGAAAATGGAACAAATAAGACAGGAAATCAACCGTCAACTTTACCTAGGTTTACGCGGTTTTGAAACGCATTTTTGCCGATATTCACAGGGTGGTTTTTATAAGAGACATGTCGATAACCCTAGGGGGGTTGGGCGGCGTAAGGTCACGACGGTTTTATATATGAATGAATCATGGCAACCTAGTGATGGTGGTGAATTGGTGGTTTACGACCAAACAGGTAATCAACTGTTTACATTAGAGCCGATTGCGGGGCGTATGGTCTTTTTTATGTCAGAAGAGTTTCCCCATGAGGTTTTACCAACTAAATTGATACGTGAAAGTATAGCCGGTTGGTTTTTAACTGAAACAGTATCTTAATTAGTTTTTTCATATTCTAGATACTGTTAGATAGTAAGCTATCTTATCAAGATTTCAACAATAAACTTTTAAAACATACAAACTATAAATTTGTATTTTAACGTTAATAACGATATTTTATTTTACTACGTTAATAGTAGCTTAACTTTAAAAAGGAGTTTTATTATGAAATCTAATTATGGAACGCTTGATAACGTAAAAAATTTGATTAAAGAATTAAATAATCAATTCAAAGTTATTGAAGAGAAGTTTTTAAAGTATGAAACTGAACAGATTAAAAATTTTTATAAACTAATTGATTTAAAACCGTTAAGTTCAGATGAATTAGTATTAGAAAATAGAGAGTCTACAGTAAAATATATTTTTGAATCAATGAGTTTTTATAGTGAAAATAAAATTAAACATTTACTTTTTAAAAATTTAATTCATGAATTAAGTGAATATAATGATGTTGCAGTAGATAAAAAGCTAATAAGTACGCTTGATAAGTTTCAGGAGGGGATAGGTAAAATATCGGATATAACATACACTCTACCTAAAATTTACGCCTCAAAACCGCCGCTTATTCAACATGCTTTTCTATCAAGCTTCAATAATAATATAGAAATGAAATATCTATTTAAAGAAATAAATAGTGAAGTCATTAAATATGTTGATATCATCAAGAAAGACTACAATCCCCAAGAGCAAGTACAGATTTCATCGTTGATTAAAGCGAATCAAAGTAGCGCGTTTCTTCCCCAAAGCCCACTGCAAGCTATAGAGGAGCAGGCTAAAGCCTATCGTAAAGTACTTGAGCCACAGAATTTAGCACCAGTTATCGAAGGGTTTAGAGAGGGTACACAAGAAACTTTATTATCGAACCACATGGCGGCACTAAAGCCAGTAGAAAGTCACTCTTTAGATAACAACCTGTCAGCAGATTTTACTATTCACGGCTGCCAGATCTTTATTCCACATCAATATCGTATGTAATAGGTCACGTTGGGGGTCCACCTTTCAGAGTGGACCCCCATTAGTTAGTTACTTCGCTTAAACTCTATTCCAACAAAAGTGATCGTAGCATTTCCCCTTTCTATTTGGTAATGGGAATGATGTCGCTGTTTGTCTAATGAGCTCAGTTGTTGTGAGTAATACTCACTGAGTTTCCACTGGATTAATTGCCTTGCGAGTCTCTTATTTGCGTGTTGGCTACGCTCAGACTGGACTTTAACCGCAATACCTGTGGCAATGTGTTTTGCTCTAACTGCAGAAGACGTTTTATTTACATGTTGCCCACCCGCGCCTTGGGCTTTAGTAAATTCAAACTCAATCTCACTTTCTTCAATAGGTTTGATCGCTGAAAAACGCGTGACATTGAGAAACCAATTTTTCCGTTTATGGCGAGGCCTGATGGGGCTTTGACATTGCCATTGAACAGTGCCGCACCAAGTATTGGCTAATGTTTCTGTATTTTCACCTTCCAGGCAAACTAATGCAGATTTTAACCCTTGCTTCGATGGGACAGACTCTAACAAATTGACTGTAACTTGGTGTTTATTCGCTTCTTGTAGAAAACAGGCTAGTGCTTTTTCAACTGCAATACAGCATTCTTCAGGGCCTTGTGCAGAGGAAAATTGTAATAACATGATTAACACTCCCCACTGGTTTTGTAGGTAATGATAGGTTTAAGCCTAGCCACCACTTGGATTACTCCAATATTCACCATGCTTTCAATCACAGTATCAATTGATTTATACGATTGTGGGGCTTCTTCATAAATCAGTTGTTTATTGGCGCAAATGACACGGCTACCTAGTTCTGTTCGAGATAATTGAACAGGTGTGTAGCGATGAGATAGGCGGCCTTTACACTCCCCTCGCATCCATTTGCGCCCAGCGCCGTGAGCGAGGGAATTCAGGCAAGCGTCATTTCCCTGTGGTGCGACTAAATAACTGTAATCGCCACGCGAACCAGGAATAATTACCAGCCCTCGGTCTGAAGGGGTTGCTCCTTTACGATGTAACCACCCAGTTATGCCATTAATTTGACATGCCTCGACTAAATTATGGTTAACATCTAGGCTTAGTTCACCAGTTGATTTAACCTGTTGCAGCATGCGTAGCCCTATAAGACGGCGATTTACCTGCGCAAAATGTAAAGCACCTTGATGAGCTTTAAGGTAATTATCAGCATCACGAGTGCCTGATAGAAGCCCATTGTGGTTATATTTTTCAACGTGTTGTCGAAGAATTGATTGGCCTAAACCACGCGAGCCGCTATGAACTAATAGCAGTAGCTGTTGCTTATTTAACCCACTCGTAGCAAATAATTCAGGGTGCAATACTTGGTCAATGGCTTGGAACTCTGCAAAATGATTCCCACCACCAATAGAGCCTAATGATGCCATAAATTCACATGTTCTCATTGTGTCTGGCACATGTTCTTCGAGCCATGCTAATGAGGCATGATCTGACATCTGAGATAGCTGTTTTTCTAATTTATCGAGGTTAACTTTTGATTGTTTAATATCTGTTT
Source organism: Providencia sp. TYF-12 (assembly GCF_041344805.1). NCBI lineage: Bacteria > Pseudomonadati > Pseudomonadota > Gammaproteobacteria > Enterobacterales > Morganellaceae > Providencia > Providencia sp. TYF-12. The sequence continues at coordinate 4,392,423 of NZ_CP166833.1, read as the reverse complement.
TAAACAGACTCATACCGCAGCCGATATCATTGCCAACTAATGCAGGATAGAAGCGTTTAGTAGAGAAAAATGCCGCACCAATTGGATATCCTCGGCCTGGATGAAGATCTGGCATACCAACAACAGATATCATATCTGGTAAGTTTGCCGTTGTTTGTAATTGTTGGATCGCTTTGCTTTCAATCCATGTATTTTTCGTTGCGATATAACTAACGTGTTCGCTAACGAAATGAAGGGTATTGCCCATAAGCTATTTACTCATTTAAATATTAAAAATAAGGTTATTTAGCGGGCCAATATGAATAGGATCTTTTTTTTAAAGAATGGCTATTTTTGACAGTGCCCGCAAAGAGTTTGATTAATTTTTGACATTGTAAACCTCCTTGCAGTTAGTTGATGAATATAAAACGTTGTGAATACTAGCTATAACTTTTTTCTTTTGCAAGCGCTATTTTTACAAAGAAATATTTTTAGTCATTTTCTTATAATAATATATTCTCGTTAATATTTTTCGATAATTTATAACGAGATTGTTTATTATTATATTATATGATTATTAATTTTAAAATATACTTTTTATTATCGTAATAACAGGTGTGAGGAATATAAAAGTTTGTTACGCTGTGATTCTGTGCTTGAGCCTTTCTGGTTCAAACTTATTTTTTGGATCAGAAATGAAAAAGCCCCGTTAGTTATTATTAACCAACGGGGCTCGATCCAAACCTAGACAGTTAGGTTTGTGGTTTTAAGCACCTAATTAAAATACCCCAACGCTACTATTAGTATTGGGGTATTTATTCATTTAAATAATAGAAAAATATAATTAAGCGATATGAACGGTTTTTCCACCGATAATTGTGCGCAATACTTTTACATTTTCAATATCATCGGCTGGGATTTCAAATACATTGCGATCTAGCACTATCATATCGGCAAATTTGCCTGCTTCGAGTGAACCAAGTACATCTTCTCGGTGTTGCGCATAAGCAGAATCAATAGTTGCTGAGCGCAAAACTTCGATAACAGTAAGGTTGCGGTCATTATCCAGTCTTGGCGCTTTTTGACCATTAATATCACGCCCACGTCGTGTAGCTGCCACTTTTAAGTCATACCATTCGTCAAAATCATCAATTGGCCAGTCACTACCAAAAGCAACAACAGCACCTGCATCGACAAATTTAGCGATAGGTTCTAATTGTTCAAAACGTTCATCACCTAGCATTTTCTTTTCAAAAGCAGCGAGCTCAGGTGTTGGTGCTGCCCATTGGAAAGATAGGCAAGCGATGGTTTTCAAGCGGGCAAAGCGTGCATAATCATCTGCATGTACTAGTTCGTTATGGGCTAAGCCTGGGCGAATATCTTTTTCGGGGTGTGCCGCTCGCATTTTTTCAATCGCATCTAATACAATTGACACAGCACCTTCGCCGACAGTGTGTAAGTGTGGGTCATAACCTGCCGCTGCTATTTTTTCCATCAGTTCATCAAGGATTTCGGCAGTGAAGTAGAGGTCGCCATAGTTATTAGTTTCGACCCAATTAGGGGCATCATCAGTACCTTGATTAATACGATATGGTTGTAATAATGACGCGGTCATGGTTGGAAACTGCATCACGCCATCAACAAACATCTTAATATTATTCAATCCTATTCCTGGAGCCGGTGTCCAATCTGCTTGGTGCCATTTTTTGGCAAATGCAACGGCTTTATCCACCGCGCTAGCAACGGATGCCACATCAGGAGTTTCATCTGGGGTAATTTCACGAGCCGCTTGGAAACGGAGCGTTAAATCACCGCGTTGTTGTAATTGTGAAAATGCTTCGAGTTGTTGTTCAGAAACCCGAGCATCCATGACCATAGTCACGCCTTGTTGATTTAATACTTTTTGAACTAATTCAGCAACTTCAATAGCTTGGTCATCGCGAATAGAAGGAATGCTGTCGGCTGCACGCATGGCAGGGGCATCTTCTAAAATACCGTTTAACTCGCCATTTTCATATTTACCAATTTTACCATCAGGGGGCTCAGGGGTTTCTTTGGTAATGCCAAAGAGTTCGAGTGCACGGCTATTGGCGAGCAATGTATGGCAATCATTGGAAAACAGGACGACAGGGCGCTGAGTGTTCAGTTTATCCATGTCTTCACGGTACATATCAACCCCTGCAGGGAGCATTCCTTGGCGTAGCCAAGCGGTTACTTTTAGCCAATCATTTTCACCGGTACGAGGGTCTTTATCTAAATGGTCTTGAACGCGCTCTAAAATTTGATCGATAGTCAAAGATTCATAGTTCAAATGGCAGCCGAACAATTGAATGCCACCCCAAAATGGGTGCATATGGCCATCAATAATGCCGGGCATCATCATTTTGCCTTCTAAATCGATACTTTCTGTTTCAGGACCAACATATTGATGAAGTTCATCTGAGGTGCCTGTTGCGAGAATATAGCCGTCACGGAGCGCAATCGCATCAACTACGCGATTCTGGTTATCTGCGGTGTAGATATAACCGTTAAAATAAATAACATCAGCAAATGGATTATTCATAGTAAACCGTCTGTATCAGTAGTGCTTTAGAAGCAACAAAGCTAAAAAAACAACGGGGAAGGCAAATGCTCCCCCGTAATTATTTATAAAGTATGAAATGATTAGTTAATAATCATCTCAGTTTCGTCATCAGAAATTGCAGGAGGACGACGAGTGAAGCCATGGGTGAGCAGGGTGAGATAAACAGCACCAGCAGCTAACCACCATAAACCGACTTTAAAGGCTTCGCTATCAAGGCTTGTCCATAACCATAAGGTTAAGATAACACCAATGGACGGCATTATCAGGCATGTGACAATTTTTGTATTATCTAATGACGCTTTTCGGTCAATATAGAAATGTTTGATTACGGATAAATTCACGAAAGTGAAGGCAATCAAAGCACCAAAGCTTATCATCGATGCAACCATGCTTAGGGATAAAACTAACGAAAGCAGGGAAGCGATAGCCACAAAAATAATGGAATAAACAGGCGTATTGAGTTTTGGATGTAAATAAGCAAATAAAGAACGCGGCAGTACGCCCTCACGGCCCATCGCATAGAAAATCCGCACAATACTGGCCTGTGAGGTCATCGCTGAGGCAAATACACCAATAACATAGGCGGTGATAAAGCTCGATGCCATCATTGCGCCACCGACTTGTTTCATCACAGCAAGGCTAGCAACATCGGTATTAGGAATAAAGTCCTGCCACATTGGATAAACGAGGTGTGCGCCGTAGGAGATAACGACAAATAGCGTTCCAGCGATAAACACAGTGTATAGGATTGCTTTAGGTAATGCGCTGCGTGCATCTTTGGTTTCTTCTGCCATGGTTGAAATTGCATCAAAGCCAAGGAAGGCTAGGCACAGCACTGCGGCACCTGCAAACAGCCCAGAGGCTTGATCTGCCATAACCGTAATTGGTGCCAATAAGGCATCTGCATCTAATACAAATGATGTTTTAAAGCTTAGGTATAAAAATACAGCGATAAACACAAATTGCATTAAAATGATTAGCATATTCATTGAGGAAACTAATTTGATCCCCAATATATTCATAATGCTAACAATTGTGATGGTGCTACAAATAATCACATACATTGGAATATCAGGGAAAGCTTCATGAACGAAGATCCCAATCGCGATGTAGTTGATAATTGGTAGGAATAGGTAGTCGAGCAATTGTGCCCAACCAACTAAAAAGCCAAGTGTGCCGCCGAAAGTTTTTTGTACATATGAGTAGGCAGATCCAGAAAGTGGAAGTGCGCTAGTCATTTTGCAATAGCTCATGGCAGTAAAAAAGACAGCGGCTAATGTAATCAAATAAGCGACAGGCAAATGCCCTTCACTTAATACAGTAACTTGCCCATAGGTGGTGAAAATTCCGAGTGGTACCATATAGGCCAGCCCGAAAAAAACTAACGCAGGAGTGGTTAGTACGCGTTTCATTTGAACGGTATTCTGTTGCATTTTGAAGCCCTTCCCAAAAGCCCTTAACAACGTTAACTCTGTCTGAATACTCAGGGAGAGTGAACCTAAAATGCAGCCATATAGCTTGGTCTTTATAACATTGGCTATAGTACTACACTGTTTTTATTTAATACTTACGCGTCATATTCAATTTCAGAAAACCTCGCACCAGGACATTTTAATTAAATGTCATCGTGCGCACTTTAATGAAACGTCAGTGATGAATCGGACCATCACCATCCGCTGGGGTGAATACAAGCGGCGTACAATATAATTACCAAGTTCCTATTAAGCAATCATTAATTGAAAAAAATATAGAATTACTTTTATATCAATAAGTTGTTTATAGAAGAGTCAGTTAATTGATGAGAATTTAAGATAGGTTAAATGATAGCTATTTTTAGAATAAAATCAAGCTAAATGAGATTGTTGTAATTAATTGATTTGTATGATTATTTTTGATTTCTTTATGGGGTGTGAGAATTAATCTATCTGGTTTTGATTAACTCTAAGTATTATTCATAATAAAAAATTAATATTCTTTTTTATCATCATTGCATTAATTAAATTAATTATTTTTGTTCCATATAATGAAACACCGACTTTCTTTTTATATTAAAAACAAAGTCGGTGTTTGAAATTGGCACTGTTTATCCACTATGCAGCTTTATATAAATTGCGATAATTTATTTCTTCCTCAGCTTTTGTTGAGTATATAAAGCATCTAATGTAAACAAAACTAATGCAATCCAGATAAAGCCAAAAGTTACTAATAATTCAGTGGTCATGACTTCGCCATACACAAAGACCGCCAGCAAGAACATAATACTTGGCCCCATATATTGGAAAAACCCAAGGGTGGATAACCGTAAATGGTTTGCTGCCTCTGTGAATAATAATAATGGCACCGTCGTAATAACACCCGCGGCAATCAATAGAATATTCAAGTGCCAATCATTGACAGCCATGTTACTGGTAGGGCTATCTGCAAAAAATAATAAGAAAATAACGCCAACAGGTAGTAGCCATAATGTCTCGAATGTCATCCCTGTTTGAGCATCTACGCCAAGTTTTTTACGTAATAAACCATACGTTGCAAATGTTACAGCTAGACTTAAGCCGATAACGGGGACTGAACCGAATTGCCAAAGTTGGATTAATACCCCAGTTAAGGCAAGCGCGACGGCAAACCATTGCATAGGACGAAAGCGCTCTTGTAAAAATAACATACCAAACAATACGTTAACTAATGGGTTGATAAAGTAGCCTAAGCTTGCTTGTAACATATAACCATTATTAACAGACCAAATATAAATTAACCAGTTGCAAGCAATTGTTGTCGCTGTCACGCCGAGAAGTAATATTTTCTTGGGTTGCTTGAGTACTTGACGGACATAATTCCAATGTCGTGAAACGGTTAATAACAAAATCATAAAGAAAAATGACCAGATAATACGATGAGTCAGGATTTCTTCTGCGGGCACTTCTTGGATACTTTTAAAATAAATAGGTGCGACACCCCAAATAAAATAGGCGCCTAAGGCACATAATACGCCTTTGGTAGTATTTTGCTGGCTCATTGTTGGCTCTGAAATTGAATTAAAAACTAAAAGAAATTTATACAGAGATACCGAGCCGTTTTTTGTGCGGCTCGATTTTTGATGTCACTAATGTGACATTGCTCAGGTTTTTTTACAAGTTAATAGTTTACTAAGTGACTAATTATTTACAACACTAACTCAACCAACGAGATAAGTAGCGGTCGCGGTCGCAATATGTTGGTTATTTTCATTATGTAATTCACAACGGGTGACGGCTATTTTATTGCCGTCTCTTAATAAACTGGCACTCGCGGTAAATACTTCACCACGTCCAGGACGTAAATAATCCACGCGTAGATCAATTGTGCCCATTCGCGACATTTTATCCACAATTTCTGTATGTGATAGCGGGTCAATGCGCTGCAATATGCGGTTAATACACACCATTCCGCCAGCAACATCTAAAATAGAGGCAATCACACCACCATGTAGAATATTTTGAGTGAAGTTGCCAATGAGTTGTTGGCGGTTTTCAATTGTTAGCTGAACAAAATCATCATTCATATTGGCCAGTTTAATGCCGAGTAATTGGTTAAAAGGCATTTTGTAGATAAATGCATGGCTCATTAGCTCACTGGCTTCTTCTAAGGTATAGATACGGTCATTCATCATGTTCATCCTTTGAATAAAATGTAAATGATAAGTTAACATTATGTGTAAAATATGTCTCTAACAAACGTATGAATAATCTTTCAACAGTCTGTGGGTTTTATGTGTAAAATAGGACAAACTTTTTTTTGACGATGTTGAAAATAGGAATGACTAATGCGTGCTTTAGCAGTGTTATTGAGTGCCGTGCTCTGTTTTTGGTCTGCTTCTCTATCTGCGACTGAAATTAATTCCCAGTCAAATCAGGATATAACGAGCAACACACCAATCAGAGGGAGCATTATTTCAGGGTTATTACAAAATTATGATAACCCTTTTGTGTTGTATCCGTATGAATCAAATTACATCATTTACACCTATACTTCCTCGATAAATAAAAATGCGATTTCGAGCTACAACTGGGGGGATGATGCATTAAAAGATGAAGTTAAATTTCAATTAAGTTTAGCCTTTCCTTTATGGGAGGGGATTGCAGGGGATGATTCCATTCTCGCGGTCTCGTATACACAACGTTCTTGGTGGCAACTGAGCAATAAAAAAGAATCTTCTCCTTTTCGTGAAACCAATTATGAGCCGCAGGTTTTTGTCGGCTGGCTAACCGATTATCAACTGGGTGGCTGGACTTTGCGTGAAATTGAAACTGGTTTTAACCATGAATCAAATGGTCGTTCCGACCCAACCTCACGTAGCTGGAATCGGGTATATGCAAGGATGATGGCACAAAATGGCAATTGGCAAGTTGACCTAAAACCTTGGTACCGTATTCATGAAAGCGAAGGTAGCGATGATAACTCAGATATCACAAAATATATGGGATATTACCGCCTGAAAGTCGGTTATGCGCTGGGTGACAGTGTGTTTACAACCACGGGTCGTTATAACTGGAACACCGGTTATGGCGGTGCTGAATTAGGTTGGAGCTATCCAATTAGTAAACATGTGCGAATTTATACTCAGTTGTTTAGCGGATATGGCGAGTCAATGATAGACTACAACTATCGCCAAACTCGATTTGGTATCGGTGTTATGTTAAACGACATGTTGTAATCTAAGGTTAGCTCAACCTGATTTTGTTAGTTAGAGCTAAATATCTTTTGATGAATCAACAAATTCGCTGCTCAACTGGGCAGCGACTTGTTTTATAGATTGAGGAAGTTTGTGTCAACTGCTTGTGTCATTAACCAACTTTCGCTGGCTGAAAATGTGCTTAACAGTACATTTGGTTACCAGTCATTTCGCTCTGGGCAAGATGCAGTTATTGGGGCTATCCTTGATAATCGTGATTGCTTAGTGTTAATGCCAACAGGGGGCGGCAAGTCCTTATGTTACCAAGTGCCTGCTTTAGTAAAAGAAGGGGTTACCTTGGTGGTCTCTCCTCTTATTTCACTGATGAAAGACCAAGTAGACCAATTGCGGTTACACGGTGTCAGTGCGGCTTGTCTAAATTCATCGCAAACCTCCCAAGAACAGCGCCAAATCATGGAATTATGTAGCCGTGGTGACATTAAATTATTATATGTTGCCCCTGAGCGGTTACTGACTGATTATTTTCTGAGCCAATTATCGAATTGGAATATCAGTTTGCTGGCGGTTGATGAAGCGCACTGCATTTCACAATGGGGGCATGATTTTCGCCCTGAATATCGTTCATTAGGTCAGTTAAGGCAATCTTTGCCTGATATCCCCGTTATGGCATTAACGGCCACCGCAGATGAAACAACTCGAGCAGATATTATTCGCTTATTAGAGCTGCGTGATCCTTTGGTTCATGTGAGCAGTTTTGATAGACCAAATATTCGTTATACCCTAGTAGAGAAATATAAGCCTTTGGATCAACTTTGGTTTTTTATTAAAAGCCAAAAAGGGAAGGCGGGGATCGTTTATTGTAATAGCCGTAATAAAGTTGAGGAAACCACCGAGCGCCTGCAAAAACGTGGCTTGAGTGTTGCAGCTTACCATGCGGGGCTAGAGGCTTCACAACGAGAGTGGGTACAAGACGCCTTTTTAAAAGATAACTTACAAGTTGTGGTTGCAACAGTGGCTTTTGGAATGGGCATCAACAAATCCAATGTACGGTTTGTTGCTCACTTTGATATTCCTCGTAATATTGAAGCATATTATCAGGAAACGGGTCGTGCGGGGCGTGATGGCGTTGAAGCCGAAGCAATTCTATTTTATGACCCAGCAGATATGGCATGGCTGCGTCGTTGCCTTGAAGAAAAATCCGCAGGTATGCAGCAGGATATCGAGCGGCATAAACTGAATGCGATAGCCGCTTTTGCGGAGGCTCAGACCTGTCGTCGCTTAGTCTTACTGAACTACTTCGGCGAAAATCGACAGCAGCCTTGTGGTAATTGTGATATTTGTTTAGACCCACCGAAACAGTATGATGGGTTAATTGATGCACAAAAAGCGCTTTCTTGTATTTATCGTGTTGGTCAACGCTTTGGTATCGGCTATATTGTTGAGGTGTTGCGTGGTGCGAATAATCAACGGATACGGGAGTTAGGGCACGACAAGCTGCCTGTTTATGGTATCGGTAAAGAACACAGTAATGAGCATTGGGTTAGTGTGATCCGCCAATTGGTACATTTAGGCATGATCACTCAGAACATTACGCACTTTTCTGCACTGCAACTCACCGAAGCCGCTAGGCCAATATTGCGAGGTGAAAGTGCATTACAACTCGCAGTTCCTCGTGTTTTAGTGGCAAAAAGCCGTAATCAACAAAACAAAATTTATCATGGTAATTATGATAAGAAGCTATTTGCGAAATTGCGTAAATTACGTAAATCGATAGCAGACGAAGAAAATATCCCACCATTTGTGGTATTTAATGATGCGACACTTATCGAAATGGCCGAACATACACCAACCTCTTCGGTTGAGTTACTGTTAATTAATGGCGTTGGTGAGCGTAAGCTTGAACGTTTTGGGGATGCATTTATGACGCTTATCCGAGACCATCTTGAAGGTTATGAATGAATAAATAAGGAAACTACCGGATGACGCCTGAAAGCCTAAAAGAAAGTTGGCTGAATCGAGAAACTCAATTTTCTGCCTTTACCAATGGCCCCCTTTTAGATTTCTGGCAGCACCGTGAAGAATTTAATTTCCTTGGTGTTGATGATATCCCTATTCATTATGTCCGGTTTATTCATCCTACCCACCATAAAGCGGTCGTCATTTCACCTGGTCGAAGTGAAAGTTATGTGAAGTATCCTGAAGTAGCATATGATTTTTATCATTTAGGCTATGACGTATTTATTATAGATCATCGTGGTCAAGGGCGTTCAGGCCGTATGCTGACAGACCCTCAAAAAGGGCATGTTGAAAAGTTCACTGACTATATTGATGATTTTGAAAAATTTATCGAATTAGAGGTTAAGTATCGCCATTACCCAAAATGTTACGCATTGGCGCATTCTATGGGGAGCGCAATTCTTGCAGGGTATTTATTGCGCGATAGCCTCACCTTTGATGCTGCGACTCTGTGCGCACCGATGATTGGTATCAATCTGCCAATGCCTCGTTGGATGGCGAGTTTTATTGTTGATAGGGCAGAATCACGTGAGAGTGTGCGTAATGATTATGCGGCATCAACAGGTAAGTGGCAGCCTTTACCTTATTTAATCAATGTATTAACACACAGCTCAGAGCGTTATCGGCGTTATTTGCGTTACTATGCGGATTACCCCGAATTACGTTTAGGTGGGCCAACATACCACTGGTTGCGTGAGAGTTTTGCGATGGGCGATGAGCTAATTGCGAAAGCGGGGGACATTGATGTACCACTGATGGTGTTGGAAGCCAGCGAAGAAAAAGTGGTCAGCAATAAAGAGCTACAAGCTTTTTGCCAAAGTCGGCAAAAAGCGCAAATAGGAAGAGAAGAAAAATTACCTCTCGTCATTGAAGGGGCACACCATGAAATCCTATTTGAAGTGGATGCGTTAAGAGCTATGGCACTCAACGCTATCTGTGATTTTTTTGAGCAGTATTAGTTAGGGTTTGAATATGAAATATCCAGTAGTTGCCTCCGATTTAGATGGGACATTACTATCTCCCAATCATGACTTAACGTCTTATACCAAAGACACATTAAAACAGTTAGTTGAAACACAAGATATTCATTTTGTGTTTGCTACTGGGCGCCATCACGTGGACGTTGCACAAATCCGCGATGGCTTAGGCATCGATGCTTATATGATCACTTCAAATGGTGCTCGTATTCATAACACACAGGGTGACTTGATTTTTGAGCACAATGTTGATGCCCAAATCGCCCATGAGCTTTGCCTAATGGAATTTGATAACCCAGAGCTCGTCACTAACTATTATCATGGTGATGATTGGTTTATTAACCGAGAAAGCCCAGAGCAAAAAGAGTTTTTCAAAGAATCGGTGTTTAATTATCAACTGTTTGATCGACATAACTTTAAAACCTCAGAAGTTTGCAAAGTTTATTACACCAGTGAAGATCATGATCTATTAGTGGATTTGCAGCAGCGAATTCAGGATCGCTGGAAAGATAAAGTGAATGTCACATTTTCTTTGCGTAGCTGTCTTGAAGTTATGGCTGGGGCAGTTTCTAAAGGTGAGGCCTTGAAGCAAGTTGCTGGGTTACATGGCTATGCTACAAATGATTGTATCGCATTTGGTGATGGCATGAATGACAAAGAGATGCTTACCATGGCTGGAAAGGGTTGTATTATGCAAAATGCCCACCAGTTACTGAAGGATGCGTTACCGACGATGGAAGTGATCGGTTCAAATAGTGATGATGCTGTTGCTCGTTATTTAAGAAACAAATACTTAAGTAACGTATAGTGTTGAGGTAAGCCCTTCAGTAATAAGTTGGGTAAGTATGGTATTTACCCAACTTATTTATACTTAATTTAGAAAGCTAGCCTGTTGGGACTGAAATTCGGCGAAACGTGCTTTTTAAGTCAATTAGGTCATTTTTCCTATTTTTTCTCACAAAGAGAAAATTTACACTAGGGGTCTAGGTGTTTGGGTCGATATTAATGGATATAGCACTGTTGAGGGTTTCTTAGGATGAAAAAAATTGCGTTAGCATTGTTGGTGAGTTCTGTTTTTTATAGCTCAGTATTAATTGCAACACCGAGTACAGCTCCTACTGCTGCAACCACAGAGCAAGAACCCACGATAGAGCAGATTAAACAATTAGCGCAAAAAGGTGACCCTGAAGCTCAATTCCAACTTGGAGAACGTTATTTTAAAGGTAACGGGGTTTCTCAAGACTCGAAAGCCGCAGCGGATTGGTTTGTTCGGGCTGGGAACCAAGGGAATTCTGACGCACAGTTTAGGCTTGGCACCATGTTTGTGAATGGTTTTGGTGTTCGTCGTGACTATGATAAAGCGATGTTATGGTATGAGCAAGCGGCGGAAAATGGTGATACCCGCGCTGAAACCAATATGGCAATGATGTATGCCCAAGGCTTGGGTGTCCCACAAAATTTAGAAAAGGCCGCTTTTTGGTTTAGAAAAGCCGCTCAAGGCGGTAATGTTATTGCCCAATTCCATATTGCTCAGATGTATTCGATTGGCAGTGGTGTTGATTTAGATGATGAAAAAGCTGTCTTTTGGTTTAGAAAAGCCGCCAAACAAAAAGATGCCAAATCCCAAGACCGTTTAGGGGTGATGTATTCAGAAGGGCGTGGTGTTAAGAAAAACTTACAGCAAGCTTATGCATGGTTATCTACCGCAGTTTATAGTGGCAATGCGGAGAGCCGCCGTTTGCAAAGTAAAATTGAAGAGCAATTAGAGAGCGCAGACTTACAACAAGCGCAGAAACTGGCTGAAAGTTATATTAAATCCTACGGGAAAAAAGCCAGTTGATTGTTAGTTTGATGGGCCGGAGATAATTCTGGCCCCTGCCATTATAAGTAGTGACAATATCAGGTAGCTCCAACTCAACCGATAAAAGCGGTTATAACCCCACCCCCGTCGGATACTCAGCTGTACCTCTTTAGAAGAAAGCGTCGCCGTCATCATGCGAAATATCACAATGTAGACTAAGCAATAAGCTTGCCATAGGTAGAGTGTATTAAATGCGAAACTTTTACCAACGATTAATAAGATAATTAATGGGATCAAAAAGAATAAAATTGACCCAACTCGTTCAAGTTGGGCAATCCTCAACTTAATTAGCTCATCTTGATGCTGTGGCTCTAGCGACATAATCGGTTTACAACTCCCCAGATTTACGAGCAGGATTACGCCCAGAGAGGTTGTTAGTTGCACTCTGCAGTGAGTTATCGCGCACATCGACCCTCGCTTGGAATGGTGGGAATGGTAAGGTAATCCCTTGTTCAGCAAAGGAAACTAAAATATTTTGGTGGATCTCATGACGAGCCGGTAAGCGGTGCCCCATCTCAGCTGCATAGACACGTAACTCAAATATTTGAATCCCTTGCTGTAAATCAACCAAATACACTTCTGGCGCTGGGTTATCTAAGATCATCGTAGAGCGATTCGCTGCGCGTAAAATAGTGTTAGTCACTAACTCACTGTTGGCATCTGATGGTGCGGGGATGGTCATAACGATACGGGTGATAGTGTCAGAAAGTGACCAGTTAATAAATTGCTCGGTAATAAAAGCCTTGTTCGGCACAATAATTTCTTTTCTATCCCAATCTGTTAGGGTCGTTGCCCGGGTATTGATTTTGGTGATGCTACCCGTTAAGTTACGAATAGTCACGGTGTCCCCGATACGAATTGGTTTTTCAAATAAAATCATCAAACCAGAAATAATATTGGCAAAAATTTCTTGTAAACCGAAGCCAAGCCCAACCCCCATTGCCGCGATTAACCATTGAAGTTTTGACCAGTCAATCCCTAACATAGAGAAGCCGACAATGGTACCAATAAGGGTGATACCATACTTGGTTAGTGTACTGATAGCGTAGCCAGTACCTGGCGTTAAATCTAAATGCTGTAATACTGCAAGTTCCAATAAAGCTGGAAGGTTACGAACTAATTGAGCCGTTACAATAATCGTTAAAATGGCAATAAAGATAGAACCCATCGTGATAGGCTGAATAGTATCAACACCATTTACTGTGGAAGTCACATCCCATAAGCGAATATTTTCTAAGAAAGAAAATGCAGTGTGTAATTCTGACCACAGCCAAATAAGTGATACCAAGGCTATCATGGTTAAAATTGAGCGTACCAGCCCAACAGATTGGGTACTGATAGTATCAAGGTCAATGACCTGTTCTTCGATATCAATATTCCCTTCGCTACTGGCACTTGCTTGTTGGTTATCATCTTCACCTTTGGCTCGTTGTGCCAAAATCTCTGCACGGCGCTGCTTAGCACGCTCAAACGCAAGCTTACGGCGTTGCATCGACATCCATCGACGAATGGTGTGATATATAATGAGGATCACAAACCAAATTGCCACGGAGGTTTCTAAGCGGGCGAGTAGGGCTTGTGATGTTGAAAAATAGCCTAAAATAGAGAAAAATGCGGCAATGATGGGGGCGAGTAATATCATCCACCATAGTGCTTTATTAACAATATTTTCCCCAGACCCATGTCTATCTATATACAGCGGAATTTGTGAGCGACGTAGGTTATTAGTAATTAGGCTTAATGCGATACACAAAAAGATGAAGCAGAAACGGCCAATACTTGCCGCAAATTCCCTATCACTATAATGTTCAAAGGTAATAATGGCCATAACGAGAGGGACGATAACAAAAATAGCCATACGGTAATAACGCATCGCTCGTTTGACAGCGTCTTTATCCCAACCAAAGTGGGAAATAAATAACCCCGTTGGGCGAGAGAAGGTCTCACTGATCATAAACAGCCATAAAAGTGGTGTGGTTGCACTCACGCCAAAACCAATGGCAACGGCCATCGGATACTGCCATGCACTTTGTAACCCATAACCTATAGCGGACCACATCATTGGTAATGGCAGTGCCACAATAATCGACCAGAAAATAGTACGGATGGTTAAATAGAAGCGGTCTTGCGTCACTTTACCGATACGTAAACTGGAGCGATCAAGGAATGCTTGGTAATGTTTGCGAGTACTGATGCTAAAAATGACCAGTGCTATTGAACCTAAAAGATATAAAAAAGTATCTTGGGTTGTCACCATAACACTGAGTGCGCCAGCAAGCTGGGACAAGGTATCAAGTGACAGTAACTGGGTAATATCTGTGACTAGCAATACGGGATAACTGATGCTAATTGGCGGGACATCAGCTACCCAAAATAGGTAGCGGTTAGACGCATCTTTTACTTCTTTTAATGCATCTGTTAATTGCCCTGTCGCAACATTTAACTTTGTCAGTTCTAACATTTCAGCGTCAAGGCCTGAAATCAACGAGGTTAATAGCTCCCGACGTGTTTTGATTAAAGATTGATAAACCTGAATTTGGGCTGCATTTAGCTCATTAGCCGTTTCTTGTTCGCGGGTATCAATTTTAGTTAGTCTATCAAGGCTATCTTCGTAATTTAAGCGTTGGACTCGTAAATCAGCCATTTCACGGTCAAGTTGCTGGCTTTTAGGGATATCTGGCAAACGAGAAAGCTGTGTCCTCAATGCTTCCCCTAGAGTACTCGAACTACTGATCCATTGAGCTTGCTCGCGAATGGTTGTTAATGCTTGGCGAGCATCGCGAATACTGGTAGAGATTTCCGATTGGCTGGTGGTAATCGCACTCATACGTTGAGCTTGAGCCGTTAATTCTTGTGACATTTTACGGTTGACATCAAGCTGTTCTTTCAAAAAGGGCGTTAATTCACCTTGTTCAGCCAACATTTCTGTATGTTCTAAAGCTAAAATGGCTTTTTGTTGGCGTTGAGTATTTTGAAAGTCACGTAATTTTTGAAGCTCAAGCTCCATGCGTTGATAACGTTTTTTATATAACTCTAAAGTAATACGTGAAATTTCTTGGCGATTATTGGCGGACAACTGCGCCATTTCTAATTCATTAACGGCTGATTTGCGAGCACTTACTTCCGCTTGAGCTAAGGTATACTGGGCTTCAGCCAAAGGCGTTGATGGAGTACTAAGGGATTGAAAGCGTGATGTTGCTTCAGTGAGTATACGCCTTGCTTCAGAAAGTTGTTGTGGCAGTACATTTAATGACTCACTGATCTCTCGGCCTTTATCTTGCTCCTGTTGGGTTAGACGGCTTTGGTCCAGTAATTGGCTACTGAGTTGAATAATACGCTGGTCTAATTCCCCTAAACTAATCCCAACTGGGATAGGGGCAGGTTGATCACTTTCGTTAAGTAGCTTTTGTCTTAGCTCCTTAATAATATTAGGGAAATCATCAATAGCTTTTTGATAAGATTTTGCTTTAGCTTCAGAATCACGAGTTTCGTTTATCCAATTGAGTGCGCCTTGTAACGCTTGAGCTATTTCTGCATCTTTGGGGTTTTTACTCGAATCAAGTTGTTTGAGCTCCTGCTTAATCTGTGCTTCATCCTGCGCCGCCGTAGGCGCCGCAACGGAAGAAAAAACGATTAACAGACTAACAAAAAAACTGATAATCAAACGCACAGTAAGGAGCTCCTTTAAGGAATGAGTGATTTACTTAACTTCAGTTGGTTCTTCTGCTACTTGATCTGCTACAGTTTCAGCGAGTAATTCACCCATACGTGTAGCATAACCAGGGATCAGCGATGGGTTAAAACTGATTTTATTGGCTTCAAATAAGTTAACCACCGTTGAACCAAGTTTAAAAAGCCCCATTTCTTCGCCTTTTCTCAGGAAAATAGCACCTTCAGAACCTAATTCAGGGTAAACCCAACGCTTGATTACACCTTCACGAGTCGCATTCACACAGCCGCTCCAGACTGTATCTATACTACCTACGATGGTTGCACCAACAAGAATTTGCACCATTAAACCAACTGGAGTGTCAAAAACGCAAATCAAGCGCTCATTACGCGCAAACAGATTCGGGACGTTTTGTGCCGTCAGTGGGTTCACAGAAAATAGGTCACCAGGGACATAAATCATTTCTTTGAGCAAACCATCACATGGCATGTGGACACGATGGTAATCACTTGGCGATAGATAAGTCGTAATAAATTGGCCACCGCGGAAATGCTCAGCTAATTGATATTGCCCAGCGAGTAATGCTTCAACGGTGTAATTGTGGCCTTTTGCTTGAAAAATAATGCCATCATTAATTGAACCAAGTTGACTCACCGCACCGTCTGCGGGCTGGGCAAGTTGATTATCTTTTTCAACGATTGGGCGTGCATCTTCTTTTAGCAGACGGATAAAAAACTCATTAAAGGTAGAATAAGCGGTCAATTCACTTTTTTGGGCTTCATTCATATCCACTTTATAGGCTTTTACAAACAGCTTAATTGCCCATTGTGTCAGAAACCCTGCATTTCGGCTCGCAAACCAGCCTGCGAATTCAGTAAGGCATTGTTTTGGAAGCATATATTGCAAGCGAATTTTAAATTTATCTAGCACGTTAACCTCTGGTTTTTAAAGGTATGTTAGCAAAAGGGCGGCTATTGTACACAGTTTACTCGCCATATTTCAAACGGTAGTAGGGGGTACCTAAGTGACAGGGAAATACATGTCTTTGGGGTTACCCAATTTTACTGCCGAACACTACTTAGAACTATTTAGAGCCGTAAACAACAAGGTTGTAAGCGCTCACTAACTTCACTTGTCTTTCGCTGTAAAGTTACCGCGGGGTTTGACCTGTTCCATACTCTCTAAGATGCGATGGTAGTTTTCAAAGCGTGATTCGGCAATTTTCCCTGTATCTACGGCTTCACGCAGCAAGCAACCAGGATCATCCAAATGTTTGCAATCACGGAATTTACAACCACCAAGGTATTCTTTAAATTCGACAAATCCTTTCGTCACTTGTTCCGTGGTTAAATGCCACAAACCAAATTCACGAACTCCGGGGGAGTCAATCACATCACCACCTAGCGGAAAATGATACAAACGCGCTGTTGTCGTTGTGTGCTGGCCTAACCCAGAGTTGTCTGAAACGTCATTAACGAGAATCGCCTCTTCATTATGCGGAAGTAACGTATTTAGTAAACTAGATTTACCGACACCGGATTGCCCTACAAATACCGACATTTTACCTGCTAGTATGTTAGTAAGTGCTTCCATTCCTTCATTAGTATGGCTAGAGACCTCGAGAACTTGGTAGCCAATATCACGATAAATAGTCATTAAATCGCTTACCCATTCGCGATTCTCTGTATCGAGTAAATCGACTTTGTTTAACACGATAATGGGTTGAATTCCGATAGTTTCACAAGCCACAAGATAGCGATCGATAATATTGAGAGACAGTTCAGGTAAAATCGCTGAAACCACCACGATTTGGTCAATATTTGCAGCGATTGGCTTTAAACCATCATAATAATCTGGACGAGTTAATACTGAGTGGCGGTCATGCACAGCTTCAACGATACCATTAACTTTAATGTCACTTTGTGTGTTTAAGGCAGGGCGCCATACCACTTTATCCCCAGTCACCAGAGATGAAATGGTCCTACGCAAGTTGCAGCGTTGTATTGTGCCGTCGAGAGCCTCAATATCTGCATGTTGCCCAAACCGGCTGATGACTAGGCCTTCTTGCGCTTCGCCTAATTGGCTATCATCAATCTCAACTGTTTTTTGCTTTTTAAGCCTTTTTTGATGATTTTCCTGAACGCGGCGCTGTTGGCCTTTGGAAAGTTTCTGTTTAGCCACCTGTCCTCTCTTCGCTATTGGTAGTCGTTTAGAATATCAATTATACAGTAAGTTGTTAGTAGAGCTTGCTAAGGCAATACCTGTCACTTAAGGCATGAACAGTGCTATCATACCTTAACTTCATAGAATGCAGTTAGGGTATATCATGCAAAAGAATGAGAATAATTTAATTTGGATCGATTTAGAAATGACTGGTCTCGACCCCGTTCGTGATCGCATTATTGAAATTGCCACTATTGTAACAGATAGTCATCTTAATATTTTAGCAGAAGGCCCCGTAATTGCAGTACATCAGACTGATGAGCAACTTGCGTTAATGGACGAATGGAACGTGAATACTCACACCAACAGTGGGTTAGTTGAGCGCGTACGTAAAAGTACAGTGAGTGAGCGTGAAGCGGAGTTAGCCACTATTGAGTTTTTAGAAAAATGGGTTCCTCAGGGGGCATCCCCAATTTGTGGCAATAGTGTTGGGCAAGATAGGCGTTTTCTGTTCAACTATATGCCTGAATTAGAACGCTATTTTCACTATCGTTACCTTGACGTTAGTACGCTAAAAGAGCTTGCTCGCCGTTGGAAACCTGAGATTTTAGCGGGTTTCACTAAGAAAAATACTCACCAAGCCCTTGATGATATTCGTGAATCAGTCGCTGAGCTAGCTTATTATCGAGAGACATTTATTAAAGGATGAAAAGGTTTATAAATCTGCGGTCAATAGGCTGGTATAAGTATTATTGTTGAGTAAGTTACCAATGTTAATGTATTGAAATCAGATTTTTACAACGTTTGTTGATAAAATCACCATTGTGACTATTTTGTCGGCAAACGAATAAAAAAATTAAAAATTTGGGTCTAGGGGCTTGCTAGAATCTGAATTTTTCGTATAATGCGCTCCCCGTACCGATGAAGTTTTTGTAGTTAAGTCGGCACGTGGAATACCTAGAAATGGTGATGCGGGAATAGCTCAGTTGGTAGAGCACGACCTTGCCAAGGTCGGGGTCGCGAGTTCGAGTCTCGTTTCCCGCTCCAAATTTTCTTGGTGTTTTAGCTAAAGCACTATTTTCGTGATGCGGGAATAGCTCAGTTGGTAGAGCACGACCTTGCCAAGGTCGGGGTCGCGAGTTCGAGTCTCGTTTCCCGCTCCAAACTTTCTTAGTGTTTTAGTGATAGCAATACCCACCAAATGCGGGAATAGCTCAGTTGGTAGAGCACGACCTTGCCAAGGTCGGGGTCGCGAGTTCGAGTCTCGTTTCCCGCTCCAATATTTTCTTATCGTATTATTTTCTCTTATTACTCTTTCGTATTATTTACTCACACTTAAATCTAAGTGAAATCACGTATCGTTATAAATTCTGACGATCGACTGCTTTTTGGTACATATAATTTCTACAAGCTAGGATCGACGCGGCTTAAACGATCTTTTCCAGATCTTATTCCGATTTTTACTTGCATTCATCATCCGGTCGCCATAGAATAGCCACCCCTTGCTAATAGGGTGTTCTATTTGGTGTTTTATTTAAAAGTGGTTAGGTTAGCCTATTAGACAAAAAATTATTTTTTACCGGGTTTTACTCTTTTTTCATGGTAACTTGGTCTTTTAGTCACTTTATATCGATTAATCAACGTAAAATCAGTTTTTTTCTCTTATTACCTCATTGAAAAGTTATCCACAGCCTCGCCAATCTTAATGGGCGATTATTGTCGTTTGAAATAACTTATTGCACAGAGTTATCCACAGGATGATAGGTTGTTTTTGTTTACATTATCAAGATATGACTTGTTAATTACTCTTTCGTAACCCATTGATTTTTAGTGGTGGGATATATTTTTCTAAAATGTGTTGAGCACGACTTGCAAATTCTTTACCTATTGGTAGCTAAGCCTTTTTTTATTTTATTCACATCTGTTTGACAATTCTTTTTTTTGAATATATAGCCGCGCTTTTTTTAGGCGTCTCTAGGCAAACCTTTAGTAATGGCGCGTACAAGACGCTTTTGTTGTGAAGTTTGAATTGTTACTTGATTTTCGTTGCGTCGATTGAGCTGCTGTTGGATTGCCCAGTGGAAGTGTTCATCCAGCATCCCGTTGATCCCTAAACGGTTTTGTAAGGCAAGTACAATGTTATCTTGGTAGGGGGCATTACCTAATGCTACGCTAATATTGCGTAACCATTTGATATAACCAATTCTGCGGATCGCCGATCCTTCTGTCAACGTTAAAAATTTATCTTCTGTCCATGAAAAAAGCTCAAGAAGTTCAGGGGTATGCAACGCTCGTCTCGGGCTGAAATCTTCTTCATCGGTAAGCTGTGAAAAACGGTTCCATGGGCAAATCAATTGGCAGTCATCACAACCATAGATGCGATTTCCCATTAATGGCCTAAATTCTTCAGGAATAGCGCTATCTAACTCGATAGTAAGGTAAGAAATGCAACGCCTTGCATCTACGGTATAAGGTTCGACAATCGCGCCAGTGGGGCAGGTCGTCATACAAGCCACACAGCGGCCGCAACCCTCTTCGATAGGTTGATCAATAGGCACTGGTAAGTTAATCAATAACTCGCCTAGAAAAAACCAAGACCCTGCCTCACGATTTAATACGAGAGAATGTTTCCCTGTCCAGCCTAAGCCTGCTTTAACGGCAAGGGGACGCTCTAAGATAGGTGCTGAATCGACAAAAGGCCTAAAGTTAAGGTCGCCAACATGGATACCATTTGCTAGCATCATCCCATCAAATTCGCGACAATAGGCTAAAATACGGTCAGAAAGTACTTTTAAACGTTTTTTCAATAGCTTATGATAGTCACGGCCAAGAGCATAACGGCTAATATAGCCTAGCTCAGGGTTATTCAGTGTACTGGCAAATGCGGCTTTGGCTGGAAGGTAGTTCATGCGTACACTGATGACGCGTAATGTGCCGGGGTGTAATTCATGAGGTCTAGCACGCATCATACCGTGGCGGTTCATCCATTCCATTTCTCCATGGTATTGTTTGTCTAACCATGCTTGCAGCTTGGGTTCTTCTTCAGATAGATCTGTATCGCAGATCCCCACCTGTTGGAAGCCCGCTTCAATGCCCCATTGTTTGATATTCTGGGCCAGAAGATTGAGATCGAGGTATGTCGCCATAGATCCTATTATGGTAAAGGTTAAAACGGCAGGCACTCTATCATGTCCTGTGTTTTTCATCAAAATACAGGAAAAAAATGCCTCAATAATTTAGAACTATTATAGGATATTTCTGATCTCATCATTCAAGTCATGTTAATTAAGAAAAATGGCCCGGCTTGGGTTAAGATAAGCAGTAATAATGATATTAATTGTTATATCTGTTATCCATTATTGCGCGATGAACAATAATGCAAAAGATCTTAGGCCTAAACAGGCTAGATAGTTCACTAATGACGTAATCAAAGAACAATATGAAAGAACGTACAATACAACTTGCCAACGAAGAGCAAACTGTTGCGCTAGGTTGCACTATCGCTAAAGC
The DNA here is from genome assembly GCF_041344805.1 of Providencia sp. TYF-12. NCBI lineage: Bacteria > Pseudomonadati > Pseudomonadota > Gammaproteobacteria > Enterobacterales > Morganellaceae > Providencia > Providencia sp. TYF-12. The sequence continues at coordinate 4,370,994 of NZ_CP166833.1, read as the reverse complement.
TTGCCAGCAAAATACCGTGATCCACTTGTTTGGAGATCTTGGGGCAGGGAAAACAACCTTCAGCCGTGGTTTCTTGCAGGCTCTTGGTCATCAAGGTCATGTAAAAAGCCCAACTTATACATTGGTTGAGCCATATGAATTAGCGGGTCGTCAGGTTTTTCACTTTGACCTTTATCGCTTAGCCGATCCCGAAGAACTTGAATTCATGGGTATCCGTGATTATTTTTCTGAAAATTCGATCTGTTTGGTTGAATGGCCGCAGCAAGGTAAAGGTTTTTTGCCTGAAGCGGATCTTGAGCTCCATCTAACCTATCAAGGTGAAGGGCGTCAGGCTCACTTTATTGCTTTGTCTGCAAATGGGGAGTCGTTGTTAGAAGCATTATCCCTACTTTAAGGAAGCTATTGCTCATGTTGAATGCATCAATACATAAAATAACAAAAAAGGGTTTTTTTACTGTTTTCTTCCTGTTTATGTTATCGATAGTGTGGTTGTTTGTTGCGAAAGCACAGGCAGCGACGTTGTCTAATATTCAAGTCAGTAATAGCCCATCACAGGCAGAAGTGACCCTAAGCTTTACCGATGGTAAGCCTGATTACTCGTATTTTCCATTGCATTCGCCTGAGCGCCTTGTTATTGATCTAAAACAACGGGGCGAGATCATTGGGCTCCCCCTTAAAGTCCCCGCGGGTGATTTAGTTAAATTGGTGCGCTCGAGCCAACCGTCAGATAATCAACATAAAAGGGTCGTCTTGGAGTTGTCTCGGGCTGCAAAAACTAAAGTGCAACTTAAGCAAGTTTCTGGCCAATACCAATTAATATTTACCATTTATACCGGTAATTCAGCAAATTCAGCATCACTAAATCGGACGAGTAGTGCAGCGGCTCCAGTGGCAAATAGTGCGTCGGATAAACCATTAAAAATGAATAAGCCAGCCCCTGTTGCAACACCTGTTCCCGTTAATAATAAGCAACTGCCAAAAGGCTCTAAACAAGTTGTAATTGCGATTGATGCAGGGCACGGAGGAAAGGACCCCGGGGCAATTGGTAAAAATGGTTACAGAGAGAAAGATGTTACGCTCAGTGTTGCACGCAAGTTATATCAGCGCCTTGAGGCGGACCCAATGTTCAAGCCCGCAATGACGCGTGATGGCGACTACTTTATTTCAGTCAGCGGTCGCTCTGAGGTTGCACGTAAAAAAAGCGCTAACATGTTAGTGTCTATACATGCCGATTCTGCGCCGAATAGCCGTGCTCGTGGGGCTTCTGTATGGGTATTATCTAACCGGCGTGCAAACAGTGAATTAGGTAGCTGGTTAGAGCAACGTGAGAAACAATCGGAACTATTAGGTGGGGCAGGTGATGCGCTTAGTGGTGCTGATCCTTACTTAAGCCAAGCGGTTTTAGACCTGCAATTTGGTCATTCCCAACGAGTTGGTTATGATGTTGCGGTTAAAGTTATCGAACAACTACGGAAAGTTGGCAATATTCATAAAAAAACACCAGAACATGCAAGCCTTGGTGTACTTCGCTCCCCTGACATTCCATCAATTTTAGTTGAGACAGGGTTTATCAGTAATACAGCTGAAGAGCAATTGTTGAAATCCAATGAATATCAAGACAAAGTTGCTGAAGCTATTCATTTAGGGTTACGCCAATATTTCCTTGCGAATCCAATACAAGCGGCACCACGCTAAGGGGTTTTGGGTCATGGCAATACACATTCTCTCTCCTCAACTCGCAAACCAAATTGCCGCAGGTGAAGTGGTTGAAAGGCCTGCCTCAGTAGTGAAAGAGCTTGTTGAGAATAGCCTTGATGCTGGGGCTACACGGGTTGATATCGATATTGAACGTGGGGGAGAGAAACTGATCCGCATCCGTGATAATGGCAGTGGGATTAGCAAAGATGAGCTGATCCTCGCTTTAGCACGTCATGCAACCAGTAAAATCGCAACGTTAGATGACCTTGAAGCGATTATGAGTATGGGGTTCAGAGGGGAGGCTCTTGCTAGTATTAGCTCGGTTTCACGTTTGACCTTAACATCAAAACCAGCAGATCAAACAGAAGCATGGCAGTCTTACGCTGAAGGTCGGGATATGGAAGTGTTAGTTAAGCCCGCGGCCCACCCAAATGGCACAACCGTTGAGGTGTTAGATTTATTCTATAACACGCCAGCACGGCGCAAATTTATGCGTACAGAAAAAACGGAATTTGGCCATATCGATGAAATTGTTCGTCGTATTGCGTTATCTCGCCCTGATGTTGCTATTAACCTGACGCACAATGGCAAATTGGTGAAGCAATATCGTGCTGCCCATGATGAAACTCAACAAGAAAGGCGGCTTGGTACCATCTGTGGTACCGCTTTTATGCAAGGCGCATTGAGCTTATCTTGGGAACATAGTGACCTTGCTATTAAAGGCTGGGTGGTTTCACCATCGAATATGCCAGTTAGTGAAGCACAATATTGTTATGTAAACGGCAGAATGATGCGTGACCGGCTGATTAATCATGCAATACGTCAAGCTTATGAAGGGCACTTAGAAGAAAACCAGCAGCCTGCCTATGTCCTTTATTTGACCATTGACCCGAAACAGGTTGATGTTAATGTGCATCCGGCAAAACATGAAGTGCGTTTCCATCAGGCTCGCTTAGTCCATGATTTTATTTATCAGGCTGTTCGTACTGTACTACTAGAAGCAGCATCAATTGGTGAATTGCCTGGTATTGAACCTGCAAATGCAGAATTTGAAAACCGTACCTCAGCAGGGGATAATTATTTTTCTTCTGTATCTTCTTCAACGAAGCCTGCTGAAACTGAACATGACGCTCGGGAGCCACTGAAACCGTCGTACGGAAAGGAGAGCAGGGAAAAGCAAGTTGCAGAGCCTTTGCTATCACAGCCAAAAGCGACATATTCAGGGGCCATAAAGACAGAATCAAAAAACCTCGCACCGGCCTACGACAAAAAAGCAGGTAGCCTTTACCAAAGCTTAATGTCGATCCCTGTTGCCCCTGAAGATAAAAAAACGCTATTTCCAGAAAGGCAAACTATAGATAACCCGCAAGTTACGTCACAATCTGTAGCAAAAAATGCGGATGACTACCTTTTTGGCAAAGTATTGACAATTTACGCAAAAAACTTTGCATTAATTGAGTCTTCATTAGGGTTAATCCTGCTATCCTTAACGGAAGCTAATTATTTATTGAAACTTGCGCAATTGTCACCTGCGGAAGGTGGTTTAAAGCCTCAACCATTGTTAATCCCTCTAAAATTGTCACTTAAAAGTGATGAAATAGAGGTTTTACAGCGGTACAAGGAACAATTGACAATATTTGGTATCGAAGCCACGATATTTCATGGAAAAGTAACAATTCATACGGTATCGTTACCACTAAGAACACAAAATTTATCACAGCTTTTTTCTGACTTGCTCGGTTTTTTATCGACAAAAGAAAGCGTAACCGATGAAGATATCGCACAATGGCTCGCTAAAGCGATTTCACAGGTGAAACCAGATGAAAGCTGGAGTTTAGCTCAGGCTGTCCAGTTGCTGGCTGATGTTGAGCGGGTTTGTCCGCAGTGGGTGAGAAATCCTCCATCAACATTATTACAATTAATTAATTTACAATCCGTGGTAGCTACACTAACAAATGAGTGATTTAGTAACTCAGAAAAAACCTGATGCAATATTCTTAATGGGTCCAACGGCCTCAGGTAAAACCGCTTTAGCGATAGAACTTCGCAAGCATCTGCCTGTGGAAATAATTAGTGTCGATTCGGCATTAATTTACCGTGGAATGGATATTGGTACAGCAAAACCAACGGCAGAAGAACTCAGCCAAGCTCCCCACCGTTTGATTGATATTCTCGATCCAGCTCTCCCGTATAGTGCTGCCGACTTTCGCCGTGACGCATTAAATGTAATGGGGGAAATTACAGCACAAGGTAAAATCCCATTATTAGTAGGCGGTACGATGCTGTATTTCAAAGCATTGTTGGAAGGGCTTTCACCATTACCTTCTGCAGATCCTGCTGTCCGCTCAGAAATCGAACAAATTGCACAAAAACAAGGGTGGGATGAAATTCACCGTCGTTTGGCTGAGGTGGACCCGGTTGCGGCAGCAAGGATCCACCCTAATGATCCACAAAGATTATCCCGTGCTTTAGAGGTATATCTCATTTCGGGACAAACTTTGACTGAAATGACACAAACAGCCGGTGAAGAATTGCCTTATAATGTGTTTCAGTTTGCTATTGCGCCACAAGATCGTAAAATTTTACATGAGCGTATAGAACAACGTTTTCATCAGATGATAAACGCGGGCTTTGAAGATGAAGTGCGAGCGCTTTATCAACGAGGTGACTTACATGTCGATCTCCCTTCAATTCGTTGTGTGGGGTACCGGCAAATGTGGTCATACTTAGATGGCGAAATTAGCCATGATGAAATGATTTATCGGGGGGTCTGTGCAACTCGCCAATTGGCAAAACGCCAGATTACCTGGTTAAGAGGCTGGGAACATATTCACTGGTTAGATAGTGAACAACCTCAGCAAGCGCTTGACACAGTTATGCAGGTTGTATGTGCATAGGACTGATGTTTGTGTACAATTAGAACGTTAAGCGCAATTTTTGAGTAGTTAATTTTGGAATCTTAAAGATTCTCTTTTAAAAACAACAAAATAAGGAAAACATAGAATGGCTAAGGGGCAATCTTTGCAAGATCCGTTCCTGAACGCATTACGTCGTGAAAGGGTTCCGGTCTCTATTTATCTCGTTAATGGCATCAAATTGCAGGGGCAAATTGAATCTTTTGACCAATTTGTCATTTTATTAAAAAACACAGTTAGTCAGATGGTTTATAAACATGCTATCTCTACTGTTGTCCCTGCTCGCCCTGTCTCCCACCATAGCGGTACTGGTGGCAGCACTGGTACTGGTAATGGTAATGGTAATTACCATTCAGGTGCTCCGGCAGCGCAAGATGGCGAAGTAACTGAGTAAGTTTGTACGCTAAAAGACAAGGAAAGCATGGGTAGGGAGACTATACCTATGTTTTTCCTTTGCAATTATTGTTTAGCCTAAGAGGTTACACCTTGTTTGATAGGTATGAAGGCGGTGAACTAGCGGTATTAGTCCATGTCTTTTTTTCTCAAGAAAAAGACGTTGATAATCTGGCAGAATTCGAGTCACTTGTGACATCTGCTGGGGTAAAGCCAGTACAAATAGTTACGGGCAGTCGTAAAGCTCCTCATCCAAAGTTTTTTGTTGGTGAAGGAAAAGCAGAAGAAATAGCCCAAGCCGTTGAGGAAAGTGGTGCAGATGTGGTGTTGTTTAATCATACTCTAAGCCCTGCTCAAGAACGTAATCTCGAAAGGATTTGCCAATGTAAGGTGGTTGACCGTACAGGGGTAATTTTAGATATTTTTGCTCAACGCGCACGCACGCACGAAGGTAAACTTCAAGTTGAATTGGCTCAATTACGGCATTTATCGACTCGTTTAGTGAGAGGATGGACGCATCTTGAGCGACAAAAAGGCGGGATTGGCTTACGTGGTCCCGGTGAAACTCAACTTGAGACAGACCGGCGGTTATTACGGGACAAAATCAAACAAATTTTATCTCGTCTTAGCCGGGTGGAAAAACAGCGTGAACAAGGGCGTCAAGCGAGAAGCAAGGCGGATATTCCAACTATATCCCTTGTGGGTTATACCAACGCAGGTAAATCCAGCCTGTTTAACCGTATGACGGCCGCGGATGTTTATGCTGCTGATCAGCTATTTGCAACACTTGACCCAACGCTTCGCCGTATTGATGTAGAAGATGTTGGCGCCGTGGTTCTTGCAGATACTGTGGGTTTTATCCGTCATTTACCACATGATTTGGTTGCGGCATTTAAAGCAACCCTGCAAGAAACACGTGAAGCAACGTTATTGCTGCACGTTATCGATGCAGCAGATAATCGTTTGGATGAAAATATCCATGCGGTTGAAAGCGTGTTGGAAGAAATAGAAGCGGATGAAATACCCGTACTTTTAGTGATGAACAAAGTGGATATGCTGGAAGATTTTATCCCGCGTATCGACAGAGATGAGGATAACAAACCTGTTCGTGTCTGGGTTTCAGCACAAACGGGTGATGGTATCCCGTTGCTGTTACAAGCATTGACGGAACGTCTTTCAGGTGAGATCGCACATGTTGAATTGCGTTTACCACCTAATGAAGGTCGTTTGCGAAGCCGTTTTTATCAACTCCAATCTATCGAACGTGAGTGGTTGGAAGAGGACGGCTCAATCGGCCTTGAGGTGCGTATGCCAATGGTGGATTGGCGACGTCTATGCAAACAAGAGCAGCAATTACCTGACTACGTTATATAATTGTATAGTTAGGCAATGGAATTGATATTAAGAGCCCTATCGCTCTTAGCCCTGAAAATCAATCATAAAGAATGGAGCTAAAACATGGCGTGGAATCAGCCCGGTAATGACGGACAAGACCGCGATCCGTGGGGAAGCGGCAATAAAGGCGGCAACTCTGGCGGGAACAAAGGTGGTCGGAAACGTGGGGCTTATGATCTCGACGATCTCTTTCGTAAACTAGGCAGTAAGCTTGGTGGAAATAAAGGCAGCGGTGGCGGTGATGGTGATAACAAACAATCATCACCAATTAGTGGCCGTTTAGGTATGTTAGCTCTTGCTGCCATCGTTGTTGTATGGGCCGGCTCAGGTTTCTACACCATTAAAGAAAGTGACCGTGGTGTAGTTTTACGTTTTGGTGAATATAGTGGCATTGTTGGGCCTGGTTTGAACTGGAAACCTACGTTTATTGATAGGGTTATACCTGTTAACGTAGAAACTGTTCGTGAACAAGCTACAAATGGCATGATGTTAACATCAGATGAAAACGTGATCCGCGTTGAAATGAACGTTCAGTATCGTGTTACCGACCCAGCACAATATTTATTTAGTGTAACGAACCCAGACAACAGTTTACGTCAGGCGTTAGATAGCGCAGTGCGTGGTGTTATTGGTCAGTCTGCGATGGAGCAAGTACTGACTACGAATCGTGCTTTTATCCGTGATGTCACACAAAAAGAGCTCGAAGCAACAATCGCACCATACAAAATGGGTATCACATTACTCGATGTCAACTTCCAAGCCGCGCGTCCACCAGAGGATGTTAAAGCAGCCTTTGATGACGTAATTGCAGCAAGGGAAGAAGAACAAAAAACAATTCGTGAAGCTCATGCTTATCGAAATGAAGTTCTTCCATTGGCAAAAGGTAATGCTCAAAAGCTGATTGAAGAAGCAGAAGCTTATAAAGCGAGTGTGGTCTTCAAAGCAGAGGGTGAGGTGGCAAGCTTTGCCAAAATGTTACCTGAATATCGTGCTGCGCCAGAGATAACTCGTGAGCGTCTCTATATTGATACGATGGAACGAGTTCTGAGCAATACACGTAAAATCATCGCGAATGATAAGAGCAACAGCATGCTAGTTCTGCCGCTTGATCAAATTATGCGTAATGGTAATGCAGCACAAGCACCAAAAGTGGCTCCATCAGCAAGAATGACGACACCAAGTAATAATTCGTCATCTTCAGGCGCAACTTCTACGCAGCCAAATAACGCTGTCCGTGGTGATGCAGTTAGAGTAGGGAGACAATAATCATGCGTAAATCGCTAATTGTTATCGTTATTGCCATTTTGGCAGTTGCATACGCATCTATCTTTATTGTGCCTCAAACGGATCGCGGTATTGTTTTGCGTTTTGGTAAGGTTCTGCGTGACTCTGAAAACAAGCCGATCATTTATGAGCCGGGTCTACATTTTAAAGTGCCATTTATTGAAACGGTTAAAATGTTAGACGCACGTATTCAGACGCTGGAAATTCAAGCTGACCGTTATTTGACGAGTGAAAACAAAGATTTAATGGTGGATTCATACCTGAAATGGCGCGTTACTGATTTCAGCCGTTACTATGTAGCGACGGGTGGCGGTAACCCATATCAAGCAGAAACACTATTAAAACGTAAGTTTAGTGACCGTTTACGTTCTGAGTTTGGTCGTTTAAGCGTTAAAGATATCATTACAGACTCTCGTGGTCGTTTAACTATTGATGTCCGTGATGCACTGAATAAAGGTTCTGCTACAGACGAAGCAACGAAAGATGCGGATGCAGCGATTGCTGATGCAGCAAAACGTGTAGAAGAAGAAACTAACCTGAAGCCACTGGTTGTTAATGCAAATAGTATGGCTGCATTAGGTATTGAAGTCGTTGACGTACGTATTAAACGTATTGAACTGCCAAATGAAGTTTCTGAAGCTATCTATGCTCGTATGCGTGCAGAGCGTGAAGCGGTAGCTCGTCAGCATCGTTCACAAGGCCAGGAAGAAGCGACTAAAATTCGTGCAGTTGCAGATAAAACTGTAACTGAAACCCTAGCAGAAGCTGAACGTACTGCTCTGACTTATCGAGGTGAAGGCGATGCAATGGCAACGAAACTGTTTGCTGATGCATTCAACCAAGACCCAGAGTTCTATGCATTTATTCGTAGCTTGCGTGCTTATGAGCAAAGCTTCAAGAGTGGTGAAGACGTGATGGTAATGAGTCCTGATACCGATTTCTTCCGCTTTATGAAAGCACCTACTAAGCTTCGCGCGACAGATTAATAAATAAGCTAAGTTGCGTGCAACCTAGCAAAATAACTGTTAAGCTATTAAAGAAAAGCCCGCTTCGGTGGGCTTTTTTTCGCCTGTCGTTTTAAGTGTAGGATTTTTCAGGGAAAATTTAAGCTGCTCAACTGATGATATTCACTTTGAGTTTACGGCAGAAATAAAAATACCATTTTACTTGCTTTCCAGAAAAAAATTTTTGTAATGCCAAAATATCACTGGAACAGTTCATTTTTGATGGTAGAATTCATTTTTAAGCAACCGAGTGTATTTCAAAATGGGTAAGAACGTTGTCGTACTGGGCACCCAATGGGGTGACGAAGGGAAGGGCAAGATCGTTGACTTGCTGACAGAGCGTGCTAAATATGTAGTTCGCTATCAGGGCGGCCATAATGCTGGCCATACTCTTGTTGTAAACGGTGAAAAAACCGTTCTCCACTTAATTCCATCCGGTATTCTTCGTGAAAATGTCATCAGTATTATTGCTAATGGTGTAGTTCTAGCGCCAGATGCATTAATGAAAGAAATGAAAGAATTGGAAGACCGCGGTGTTCCTGTTCGAGAACGCTTACGTCTTTCTGAAGCCTGCCCACTGATCCTGCCTTATCATATTGCATTAGATAATGCGCGCGAAAAAGCACGCGGTTCTAAAGCGATCGGTACAACGGGTCGTGGTATTGGTCCTGCTTATGAAGATAAAGTTGCACGTCGCGGTTTACGTGTTGGTGATTTGTTTGATAAAGCAACGTTTGCAGAAAAATTAAAAGAAATCGTTGAATATCATAATTTCCAACTGGTTCATTACTATAAAGAACCTGCTGTTGATTACCAGAAAACGTTAGATGATATTATGGCTGTTGCTGACATCTTGACTGGCATGGTAATTGATGTTTCTGATCTGCTCTATAAAGCCAATCAGAAGAATGAATTAGTGATGTTTGAAGGTGCGCAAGGTACATTACTGGATATCGACCACGGTACTTACCCTTATGTGACGTCTTCAAATACAACGGCTGGTGGTGTTGCGACAGGTTCAGGCTTAGGTCCGCGCTATGTTAACTACGTACTGGGTATCATTAAAGCTTACTCTACACGTGTTGGTGCTGGTCCATTCCCAACTGAACTATTTGATGAAGTGGGTGACTTCCTGCGTGAGAAAGGCCAAGAATTTGGTGCGACTACAGGTCGTAAACGTCGTACAGGTTGGTTAGATATCGTTGCTATTAACCGTGCGGTACAGATCAACTCATTGTCAGGCTTCTGCATGACTAAACTGGACGTGTTAGACGGTTTAGAAGAAGTTAAACTTTGTGTCGGTTACCGTCGTCCAGATGGCCAAATACTTGAAACTACGCCTTTGGCGGCAGACGAGTGGGATGGTTTAGAGCCAGTTTATGAATCAATGCCGGGTTGGAAAGAAACAACTTTTGGTGTGAAACAAAGAGAATTACTGCCACAAGCTGCTTTGAATTACATTAAACGTGTTGAAGACTTAACCGGTATTCCAGTTGATATTATTTCAACCGGTCCAGATCGTTCAGAAACAATGATCTTACGTGACCCATTTGACGTTGAGTAATAACACTGACAGCGCCTAATACAGGCGCTGTTTTTTTACTGCCTTATCCACATTTCCTGCCTTGTGATGTATCTTCTTTGATAAAGCATTCCAAATTTCACATAATATCCGCATAATGATTGATAAAATTGAATCTTCTGTATGTATTTTGTGCAATTAAGTGCATATTTGATTTGGGTAATACGCTAAACTGTATTTAAGTCTATATAATTTACTTACGTGCTCTATTTTATGCAGAAAGTAACGTTTCTGGGAGTAAAATAGAAAATATGCATTTTAAGCTAAGTCACATTTTTTAAGCCAAAAGCTTTTTTAGACTAATCGCTTTGTGGCCAAATGCGTTAAAGCCAAAATTTTGAGGTGATTGTGCAACTAACGAGTTTTACAGACTATGGATTACGAGCTCTGATTTATCTGGCTTCTCTCGGTGAGGGGAAGATGACCAGTATTACAGAGGTCACCGAAGTTTATGGTGTATCTCGTAACCATATGGTGAAAATTATTAATCAACTCAGTCACCTAGGTTATATAAAAGCCACCCGAGGTAAAAATGGCGGGATTACACTTGGGCAACCAGCTGAATCTATTCGTATAGGGGATGTGGTTAGGGCATTAGAACCCCTAACACTTGTTAATTGTAGTGGTGAATTTTGCCACATAACACCTGCGTGTCGTTTGAAAGGTGTATTACACCAAGCAATACAGCAGTTTTTACAAGAACTTGATCAATATACGCTGGCGGACATGGTAAAAGATAACAGCCCGCTCTATCAATTACTGCTTGATTAATATTCGCAGTAGTTATGAATTCTGATGACAACGGAGGTAACGATGTCACAAGATCCTTTTCAGGAAAGAGAAGCAGAAAAATACGAGTCACCAATTCCAAGTCGAGAATATATTCTTGACCTTATCTCTAAACGTACAGCTCCTGCCAAACGCGAAGAAATCGCACAATTATTGAACTTATCAACTGAAGATGAACTAGAAGCTTTACGTCGCCGGTTAAGAGCGATGGAGCGTGATGGTCAACTGGTCTTTACACGCCGCCAGTGCTATGCGTTGCCAGAACGCCTAGATTTATTAAAAGGAAAGGTAATCGGCCACCGTGATGGTTATGGCTTCTTACGCGTTGATGGTAAAAAAGAAGACTATTATTTGTCTCAAGATGAAATGAAACGCGCTTTGCATGGCGATATCATTTTGGCTCAACCTTATGGGCAAGATCGCAAAGGGCGCACGGAAGTCCGTGTTGTCCGCGTGTTAGAACCCCGTAATAACCAAATTGTTGGCCGTTATTTTATTGAGTCAGGCATGGGGTTTGTTGTACCTGATGATAGCCGCCTTAGCTTTGATATTTTGGTCCCTAAAGACAAAATTAATGGCGCTCGTATGGGGAATGTTGTAGTTGTTGAGTTAGTCACTCGTCCACAACGCCGTTCTCAAGCTGTCGGTAATATTATTGAAGTACTGGGTGAAACGATGGGAACCGGAATGGCGGTTGAAATCGCATTACGCACCCATGAAATTCCACATTCTTGGCCACCTCAAGTTGAAAAACAAGTTGCTGACCTCAGTGAGCATGTCCCTGAGTCAGCCAAAAAAGGGCGCGTTGATTTACGCGACTTGCCTTTAGTGACAATTGATGGTGAAGATGCCCGCGACTTTGATGATGCCGTTTATTGTGCACCGAAGAAAGGCGGAGGTTGGCGCTTATGGGTCGCAATTGCGGATGTTAGTTACTATGTTCGTCCGCAGACAGCTCTAGACACCGAAGCGCGTAGCCGCGGTAATTCGGTATACTTCCCATCTCAAGTAGTCCCTATGCTGCCTGAGGTGCTATCAAATGGTCTGTGCTCATTAAACCCAGGTGTTGACCGCTTGTGTATGGTGTGCGAAATGACGGTGTCTGCATCAGGAAAACTGTCTTCATACAAATTTTATGAAGCTGTTATGAGCTCTCATGCAAGGTTAACTTATACAAAAGTATGGAAAATCTTAGAAGGTGATGAAGAGCTACGTGAACACTATAAAGCACTTGTGCCACATATTGAGCATTTGCACCAACTATATAAAGCATTAGATTCCGCACGTATTGAGCGTGGTGCGATTTCTTTTGAATCTGAAGAAGCGAAATTTATTTTTAATGCTGAACGCCGCATTGAAAGTATCGAGCCGGTTGAGCGTAATGATGCACACAAATTGATTGAAGAGTGCATGATTTTAGCTAATATTGCGGCAGCTCGGTTTGTTGAGAAAAACGAAGAGCCCGCGTTATATCGCGTGCATGATCGCCCTAAAGAAGAGAGCGTGATGAATTTACGCTCTGTTTTCAGTGAATTAGGTTTAACTTTACCCGGCGGAATGAAACCTGAGCCAAAAGACTATGCTCAGGTCATGAATGAAGTGGCAGAGCGCCCTGATCATGAATTGCTGCAAACTATGATCCTGCGTTCAATGAAACAAGCTATTTATGACCCAGAAAATCGCGGTCACTTTGGTTTAGGTTTAAAATCGTACGCCCACTTTACGTCGCCAATACGCCGATACCCGGATTTAACATTACACCGTGGTATCAAGTATTTGCTGGCTAAAGAGCATGGTCATTCGGATAAACGTTGGACTGAAACGGGTGGCTGGCATTCTGATATGGACAGTATGCTACAATTAGGTGAGCATTGTTCGATGACTGAGCGCCGTGCTGATGAAGCAACTCGTGACGTCGCAGACTGGCTGAAATGTGACTTTATGCAGGATCAAGTTGGTCAAGTTTTCACAGGGTTAATTACCAGTGTGACCGGTTTTGGTTTCTTTGTTCGTCTGAATGATTTATTTATTGATGGCTTAGTGCATATTTCTACCTTGGATAACGATTACTATCGTTACGATGCTATTGGTCAACGTTTAATTGGTGAGTCATCGGGTACGACCTATCGTCTTGGTGATGAAGTGGAAATCCGTGTTGAAGCCGTGCACATGGATGAGCGTACAATTGATTTTGCTTTGATTTCAACAACTCGCAAGGCTAAAAACCCTGGTAAAACGACTCGGGACAGAATGAAGAAAGATGTCAAAAATGCGACGCGTTCAACCCGTAAAAAAGGGGATGCAAGCAAAGAGAAAAACTTCGAGCCTGATTCTGCATTCCGTCGTTCTGAGAAAAAAGCCAAAAAAGGTGATGCTAAGCCAGATGTGAAAGGTAAAGGAAAGAGTAAAAAACCTTCCGATAAAACCAAGAAAATTACGGCTAAATTAAAAGCAAAACGTGTTGCAAAGAAAATACCAAAACAAGATGGATAGGTCTTTCTTAGCTGTAATACTTTGTTAATTAACGAAAGTGGCGTAAACGCGCCACTTTTACATTTTTATCAATACATAAGAAATTTATGAGCGAAATGATTTATGGCATTCACTCTGTGAAAGCCTTACTTGAGCGTTCACCGCAACGCATTAAAGAAGTGTATATTCTGAAAGGCCGCGAAGACCGTCGATTAATGCCACTCGTGCGTGAAATCGAAGCCTTAGGTGTTGTCGTTCAAGTTGCCAATCGTCAGTGGATGGATGGGAAAACCGAAGGGGCGGTTCACCAAGGTATTATTGCGAAAGTGTTGCCGGGTAAGCAGTATCAAGAAGGTGACTTGCCCGACTTACTCGACAATACTGAGTCGCCATTCTTATTGGTACTCGATGGCGTGACAGACCCTCATAACTTAGGGGCTTGTTTACGTAGTGCGGATGCGGCTGGTGTTCATGCAGTTATTGTACCGAAAGATAAGTCTGCTCAATTGAATGCAATAGCCAAAAAAGTTGCTTGTGGAGCGGCCGAAAATGTACCGCTTATCCGAGTTACAAATTTGGCAAGAACCTTGCGCTTGTTACAAGAGTACAATGTTTGGATTGTGGGGACAGCGGGAGAAACTGACCATAACTTGTATCAAAGCAAGCTAACGGGGGCTATTGCTCTAGTGATGGGAGCAGAGGGCGAAGGTATGCGCCGTTTAACTCGGGAGCATTGTGATGAGCTAATCAGTATCCCGATGGCAGGTTCAGTTTCGTCACTGAATGTCTCCGTTGCAACAGGGGTTTGCTTGTTTGAAGCCGTTCGCCAACGTCTGGCGGGTGTTAGCAAATAAATATTATGGTAATAACTGCATCCATCACTTGAGTTTTATCTCAGGGATGGGTATAGTTACGCGTCAATTTTTTAGCCGCACTCAATAAGTTCCTTGCCTCCGCGGGCCGCGGTTAACCCAGACAGGAGGCTAATAATCCGTAAGGAGCAACTTCTAATGCGTCATTACGAAATCGTTTTTATGGTCCATCCTGACCAAAGCGAACAGGTTCCGGGCATGATCGAGCGTTACAGTGCTGTTATCACTAACGCACAAGGTCAGATCCACCGTCTGGAAGACTGGGGCCGTCGTCAACTGGCTTACCCAATCAACAAACTGCACAAAGCTCACTATGTTCTTCTGAACGTAGAAGCTCCACAGGAAGCGATTGATGAGCTGGAAACTAACTTCCGCTTCAACGATGCCGTTATCCGCAGCATGGTTATGCGCTTAAAACACGCAGTAACAGAAGCTTCTCCAATGGTTAAAGCTAAAGACGAACGTCGTGGCCGTGACCTATCTGATGAATATCAGGAAGAAGAAGCTGAAGAAGCTGGGGATTCTGAAGAGTAATTGCGCAGGTGACCACCAATCGTTTAGTGCTCACAGGCATAGTCTGTAAAGCATTGATTCGAAAAGTGAGTCCGTCAGGCATTCCTCACTGCCAGTTTGTTTTAGAACATCGTTCGAAGCAACAGGAAGCGGGGTTGTCAAGGCAAGCATGGTGCAGAATGCCCATTATCGCCAGCGGACAAACCTTACAAGCCCATACTCACAGTATAACGGTCGGCAGTTGGATTACAGTAAGCGGTTTCATTAGCACTCATCAAGGGCGCAATGGAATTAGCAAGATAGTCCTCCATGCCGAGCAGATTGATTTGATAGATTCTGGAGACTAGCCATATGGCACGTTATTTCCGTCGTCGCAAGTTCTGCCGTTTCACAGCGGAAGGCGTTCAAGAGATCGACTATAAAGATATCGCAACGCTGAAAAACTACATCACTGAAAGTGGTAAAATTGTACCAAGCCGTATTACCGGTACTCGTGCAAAATATCAGCGTCAGCTCGCTCGTGCTATCAAGCGCGCTCGCTACCTGTCTCTGTTACCATATACTGATCGTCATCAGTAATTGGTACAGTCCATTAACGACTTAAGAGGATAAGGTAATGCAAGTTATTCTGCTTGATAAAGTAGCTAACCTAGGTAGCCTAGGTGATCAGGTTAACGTTAAATCGGGCTATGCTCGTAACTTCTTAGTTCCACAGGGCAAAGCTGTTCCTGCAACTAAGAAAAACATCGAATTCTTCGAAGCTCGCCGCGCTGAACTGGAAGCTAAATTAGCTGACGTTCTAGCAGCAGCACAGGCTCGTGCAGCAGCAGTTACTGCGCTGGGTTCTGTAACTTTAGCTTCTAAAGCTGGTGACGAAGGTAAACTGTTCGGTTCAATCGGTACTCGTGATATCGCTGATGCAGTTACTGCAGCTGGCGTTGCAATCGCGAAAAGCGAAGTTCGCCTACCAAACGGCGTTCTGCGTACTACTGGTGACCACGAAGTTCACTTCCAGTTACACAGCGATGTTTTCGCAGAGCTGAACGTTATCATCGTTGCTGAGTAATCAAAAATGATGGTATGCACTGTTGATTTATCAGTGGTGCAATAAAAAACACCGGCATAGCCCGGTGTTTTTTGCTTTCTAGGGGATCTATTTCCCTATAACCTATATTCTAAGTAATTCATTGGAATTAGCTTTAATGTATTTAAACGCTAAACTTTATTGATTTGCTAAACATTGGTAGTCGAGTATTTCCCCCGCTGAACCTAAATTCAACTCCGTGATATCCAACCGATTTGCTAGCAACACCTTTGAGCCATCTTTCAGCTGTACCAGCGCTAAACCATAATTTCCCATCTCGTCGTGATGTTTCACAACATAATCATACAGTTGATTGAATGGATTTTTTGCATCGTTAAATTCAGGTTGAAGTTTTTTTGCTAAGTAATGATGGCCAACGAGCTCAGTTGGTAGAAAAGCCCAGTCTGTTGTTATCGTTGACGAAAATTGGTTTAGTTTCTGGTGGACTTCTTGTTTTAAACAGGCAAGGTGAATATGTAATTGGTCTTGTGAACGCCCATATTGCGAATTAACGGCAATAGCTAATAAATCATCAGGGATCTCTTTTTTTGATTGTTGCAATAAACTGGCCCGTTCTTGCCAAGCTAAAGCGAAATAGTTAGGCACATTTGCCGTTATTAATTGTTTTGCTTCAATCCCTTTAACCTTACTGGTAGGGATAACTAAGTTATGTAATGGCCCTTTTTTGTCTTTAAATAACACATACTGATTTTCCGTATCGACTTTTAGGCAAGGGGGAGTGATTGAGTGAGTTTGTTGTTGGGGAATGCATTGGCTATTAATGATATTCCAGAGTGCATTAGCATTGAGTTTAATCCAAGAAATATAACCAATAATGATGGCTAACAATAGGAAAAAAAGCCCCAAAAAAAGTTTAACCCATTTATTTTTTAGCATAATAATTTGTTAATGTGTATATTTTAGGTTGAAAGAACTTTAAGTATACAGCAAAAGCAGGTAGGTGAGAGGGAAATAGTGGTTGGATGTCGCTTATCGGGCAGCTTAATGACAGTGAATTAAGCTGCCCATCGTTATTTACTATGGCGTACGGTAATAGCCACCGTCACTTAACCTAGCAAAGCTATAAGTTTTCCCATCAGATGCGGTAATTTCCAATAGTTGGACTTCGCCTTTTGCATTTGCTTTCAAACGAATTTTTTGCCCTTGGCGCAAATTACTTAATGGCTTTTCTGCGCCTTCAACGCGAGCCATGGTAAAGGCATCATTGGCTTGCAGGTTATTATCACGAAATAGTTGGGCGAGTGTTTTGCCTTTTTGTACGCGATAATTCTGCCATTTATTGGCTGATGAACTCACCGTATTAGGTTCTTCACTTGGCGGTTGCGCGGTTGCCGTTGGTGGCTCAACCGGTGCAGGGTCAATGGGTTCAGGTACTATTTCGGGCTCTGAGGGTAACGATTGTGGTGCGCTTTCTCCTTGGGTTTCAGGTTCTTGGGTTGGAGAGGGGATGACTGGGTCAGGTGTAATATCAGGTGTGGTTGGCGGTGGGACCACAATAGGTTGATTCTGTGCAGTTGTGTTTAACGGTTTATCTTCCGCGGGCCAAAGTAGGGCTACCACGACAATGAGAACTAAAGTAGCAATACCATAGCGGTGAAATTTTGAAAGTTTAAACATCACTCCTCCTTGATGAGGCAATGAGTAAATTTGTTCATATTTCCACGATATTAACACCATTTTATTGTATTTTAAGGGCCTGACTCGATTTTTCAGAGAACACTGAGTTAATTTATCGCTAATCAGCTGCTTTTATTATTTAGATCGATTGTTTGGGTTTACCCATAAGTGTCAGGCTGCTATCCTTGCTTTTTTCTCAAAACCATATGGGTGTTTTCATGGCAAACCAAAATTTCGATTCAGTAGAAGCACAAGCGAGTTATGGCATTGGTCTACAAGTTGGGCAGCAATTATTAGAGTCAGGCTTAGAAGGTTTAGTGCCAAATGCGATTTTGGCAGGGCTTGTTGATGCTTTAGAAGGCAATATGCCATCAGTGCCTGTTGAAACACTACATAAAGCACTGCGTGAAGTTCATGAACGCGCCGATGCTGTTCGTGTTGCACGTCAGGCTGCATTAGCAGAAGAAGGCCAACAGTTCCTTGATGAGAACCAAAAACGTGAGGGTGTTTCAACCACTGAATCTGGTTTGCAATTCTCAGTAATTAACCAAGGTGATGGTGCAATTCCTTCACGCACAGACCGTGTTCGTGTTCACTATACGGGTCGTTTAGTTGATGGCTCAGTATTTGATAGTTCAGTTCAACGTGGTCAGCCAGCAGAATTCCCAGTGAGTGGCGTGATCCCTGGGTGGATTGAGGCATTAACACTGATGCCTGTAGGGTCTAAATGGGAGTTGTATATCCCTCATCAATTAGCATATGGTGAGCGCGGTGCGGGTGCTTCTATCCCTCCATTTAGCACATTAGTGTTTGAAGTAGAATTATTGGAAATCTTATAATTTAAGTAAATTTGCTTAAGTTTTAGATAAATGCCTCATTGTTGGTTCAACGGTGAGGCTTTTTTTATAGCGTAAACTTTTCACGCTTGCTAATCTTGCTGTAAAGGGTGATTGAGAGGTGATTAAAATGCTACAACAAATTTGTGAACTAGCTCAAGAAGCAGGCTATGCCATTATGGAAACCTACAATGCACAAGAGCCTTTGCAGGTTGAACATAAAAGTGATAATTCCCCTGTAACAGAAGCGGATATTGCAGCTCATAAAGTCATTGCAGCAGGGCTCACTCGTATTGCTCCAGATATTCCACAACTTTCGGAAGAAGACCTTGTTGACTGGTCAGTTCGTCAACATTGGCAACGCTATTGGCTAATAGACCCACTTGATGGCACAAAAGAATTTATCAATCGCAATGGGGACTTTACCGTTAATATTGCATTGATTGAAAATGGAGTGCCTGTGATGGGGGTTGTGTATGCCCCCGCGAAAGGGCTGTTATATTACGCAGAGGGGAGCCAAGCATGGAAAGAAGAAGGTGGTCATAAACAGCGTATTCATGTTCAGGATATGAAACCCCCTGTCATTGTGATCAGCCGTTCCCATCAAGATAGCGAACTGATGGATTATTTAACCCAAATGGGCGAACACACTACGGTGGAAATTGGTTCCTCATTAAAGTTTTGTTTAGTTGCAGAAGGCAAGGCGCAGCTTTATCCACGCTTTGGGCCAACCAATATTTGGGATACTGCGGCAGGTCATGCTGTGGCTATTGGTGCGGGTGCGAAAGTGGTTGATTGGCATGGGAAAGTACTGGATTACACGCCAAGGGAATCATTTTTAAACCCAGGTTTTCGTGTTATTTTATTCTAGATAATTAAAACCAATAGTTGGCGCTTAAACATTCAAGTGCCAACTATTCGGAGTGCTAGTTGTCTAATTGCAGTACTTTAGCCGTTGCTGCCCGGATATCTAAACAGGCTTTTGCATCTTGTTTTAAATCAACCCCATAAGTTGGAATAATTTGTTTTAAGCGTGTTTCCCATCCCTCTGCTTTAAGTTGCTCATCGAAACAGGTTTTTAGTACGTTTATCGCAATAAAAGCAGCCGTTGACGCCCCCGGAGAAGCCCCCATTAATACAGAGAAGGATTTATCTGCACTGGTAATTAGTTCAGTACCGAATTCTAAAACCCCTTTCTTATCGTGATCTGGTTTTATAATTTGCACTCGTTGCCCTGCAACGACTTCTTTCCAATCTTCATGTTGAGCATCAGGGTAGAATTTTTGCAACATGGCAAACTGGTGAGCAGAAGTTTGTAGCACTTGCCCCACCAAATATTCAGCAAGTGACCAGTTATCTTTGGCGACCGCTAACATGGGTTCGATATTATTGAGATGAACCGATTCAAATAAATCGAGATAAGAACCATGTTTTAAAAACTTACTAGAAAAGCCTGCATAGGGCCCAAATAATAATGAACGTTTACCCCCAATTATACGGGTATCCAAATGAGGTACTGACATTGGTGGCGAGCCTTTATCCGCTTTCCCATAAACTTTAGCATGATGGCGCCCTGCAATTTGTTCGTTATCACAACGTAACCAGATACCACTGACAGGGAAACCACCAAACCCTTTACCTTCGGGGATGCCTGATTTCTGTAATAATTCAATAGCACGCCCACCGGCTCCTACAAAAACAAATTTTGCCGAAGTAACTTGTTTTTCATGAGTAATTAAATTTTTTACTTCTACATTCCAGCGGCCATCTTTTGTTTGTTTAACATCAATGACTTCATGCTTATAGTGAAGAGAAAAACCGGTTTGTTCGCTAAGTTGTGCAATTAATAGGTGGGTGAGAGCGCCGTAATCGACATCGGCTCCTGTCGCGACACGAGTGACCGCAATTTTTTCATCGCTTTCACGCCCTTCCATTAATAATGGAGCCCAGTCATCGATCTGCTTGGGGTCATCACTGTACTCCATATTATGGTAGCAATGGTGAGCGGACATCTGGCGAAAGCGTTGCTGTAAAAATTTCACATTGTCTTCACCCCAAACGAAACTCATATGTGGGCAAGGGTGAATAAAATCGCGAGGGTTTTTTATTTTGCCTTTTGTGACAAGGTATGACCATAGTTGGCGCGATAAATCGAATTCGGTGTTAACCTCAAGTGCTTTACTTATATCTACAGTGCCATCAGGGTTAGGTGGCGTATAGTTCATTTCGCAGTTTGCCGCATGGCCGGTTCCTGCGTTATTCCAAGGATGAGAGCTTTCCTGAGCACAATCGTTTAATCTTTCAAAAATAGAAATTGTTAACGAAGGCTCTAACTCTTTGAGAAATGTAGCGAGGGTTGCGCTCATAATACCAGCGCCGATGAGGGCTATATCGACATTCTCTACAATAGGTTTATCCATTATGACCTCTAATTTTTAGTCGGGGTGAAGCAAAGCTGAGTATCTTCTTGATAGACAACATAAGCACGACGCCATGGTTCATCACCAATAAGCCGCCACTTATGACCCGTCCCAGTATTATCTTGCGCTAACAGAATATCACCTGGATTAATGACAAACTTAGAGCCATCTTTAGTTTCAAACTCTAAAGTACCGGTAAGAGTGATGACATAACGAGGAACGGGGTCCTTATGCCAATCGAAAGATCCGCCTGAAACGGTTTCACGAAAAGAAAGTTCACTAACAGCTATAGGAAGAGTTTGGTTATCACCATCTGCATTAGGAACACGACCAAGCTCTAGAGTTCCTTCTTCAAATAGAGAATTTCCATCTTCTCCCGTCCACATACGAACACAGCGTATCATTTTGTTTAGCTCCTTAATGACGTACAGAAATGTATCACAACTATTCGATATTCATTAGATATAACAAGCAAAGCTCTTAAAAAGATAATATTTAAATTTGATATAGTTTTAAATTTAAAGTGTTTTAGGCTTCAGGTCAAAAATATTATCTGATTATCTAAATATAGCTTAATAACAACAGTGAAACTTAGTTTTTTACCATTAATATTAAATAAATTTAATTTTTAAATCTTAATTTGATTGTCTTTTTAGGATGGTGTTAAATATGTCTTGGATAGATTTTCTATGCTTAGAAAATATCTTTAAGTATATTTACTTTAGATTTTTCTATGGTTGGGTTGTGGTTTGATTATACAAAATATAATATTTTTGATGTTTTATATAAGAATTTTTATATCCATAATGTATTGTAAAAACCAAATGTTAACTGATTTTTAAAAGTTAGATAATGGATAAAATATCATATAAATCCTCATTGCGAAGTAATGAAACTAGTATTTTTGATAAGATAACTAATGCAATTTCATCTTTTCCTTTAATAATTAAAAATATAACTAATACTACACATTTTCCTAACAGAATAAACTTAAATGGGAGAATAGTAAAAAAATCCGAGAAGGTTGATGCTAATAAGGCATTAAAAGAAATTTTAGATATTGGGAAACATATCCATCGCGAAGCTATTGAGGTAACTCAATCTCCAATTCAAACTCAGCCTAATATTAATCATAAATTATCGTTGAAAGGTAACAAGGGGTTAATAGTTGGTAGCTTATTATTATTGGATCTGCAAAAAAATAATGCCATTCATCGTAGTGGTCATGAGGAGAATACAACAAATTTGATGGGGATGGAAAGGGGTGAAAGAAATTATAATGATACTATTCATTTTCATAGGAAAAGACGAAGTGTTTCCGAATCACTTAACCTAAAATTTGATATGAAAACAAATGCATACCTAGATCACTTAAGGGAAAGAGAAACTGGTTTTATAGGTAAAAAAAGTTATATTGGCTCATTGGTTTTTAAGTTAGAGGCTAAAGGCTGGCCATTAGATTTTAACTTATTAAAAAATAGATTTGAAAAGGACAAGTCACGTAGAATAAAAATAATAAATAAGTCTAAAAATATGTTAAAAGAAGCAGAGGCTAAAGCTTTTAGCCATAGGTTTAAAGCATTATTTGGACAGCCAATAAACTATTTAGGTCGAGAAAATAGTAGGTTAGTAAACAATGAAGGTAAAATAAAAAAATTAAAGCAGCATATCGCTAGGGAGGAAGCAAGGTTAACCAAAGAAACTGAAAATTTGTCTGTGCTTAATTTATTACTTCACCCTGATAACCCCAATTTTTCTACAGCTTGGATGGGTTTCTATAAAAAAATAGATTACTTGTATGCAGAAAAAAATAAAATTGATTTAGAATGTAAGGAATATAGCCAGCATTTGGAATCATTGCCTAAAAATAGTAACCCAATTGCCTTTAGGTATATTAGTTCTGAAAAATATAGTACAGAAGTAAAGCTAGCTAATGCAAGAAAAGAATATAAATTGCTCACTGCTAAAATTAATTCTATGGAAGCAGCGGCAAGTATTGAGATGTCTCAAAATGATTTAAAATCGCAACTTAGTCTAGAGACTCAAATGGAAAGAATAGCTGCTGAATTAAAAGTAACGCAGGTAAATGAATTGGAGCTAGAAAATAATGTTAAGAATGCTAAAGAAGAGTTAGATAAGCTAATATTATCTGGTTTATTAGTTAATGGCATAAATATTGATTGTACTGATCTCGATAAAGTTTGGCAGGTTCATTTTTATCAGGGAGCTAACTTTAAAGGAAGTATTTCGTTTTCTAATACAATAAAAGAATTTAGCTTAAGGAAGGTTCTGTTGGGGGAAGCAGATCGTTCTATTTTTATTCATGTGGGAGGCTCTCAAAGTATTTTAAAAATAAATAGTAAAAATAATGATGCGAAGAATGAAACATTACTCAAATTATTAAATGATAAAAAAAGCCGATTAAATATTGCGGACTCAGTTATGTCAGAAATTGAGAATTCTGCATTTAAAAAAATAGATAATATTGATTTTATTGATAATTTTAAATTCAGTGTACATGGTAAAATTTTGCATGTTTTATCAAAATCATCTCAACAATTATCAAAAGAACCTAAGATCTATCAACATATTATTGAAGGGTTTATTAGTGGATTAATCAAGCCTAGTGTCGTTTTATTTGAGGGTAAAGTTGTTCCTGGTTTACTTTCTCTTGGAAGTGAACATCATAACCTAATTTTTTCACTTCCAGATAATGACCTTATTATTTCTAGTACATTCCACGAAAATAAGAAGTTAGCTAAATTTATTCATAAGCATTTAACTAAAATTGACCAAGAGGGGTTTAGCAAAAATAATTTAGAAAATATTAAACATATAGATAACCGACTAAATCAGAAGTGGCAGCATAGGTTAACCTTTATTGAAAGAAGCCCCAATATTCAGTTTAAAACTGAGCCTGAGATTGATCCTTATCGATTGCTACTAAAAAGTGGAGTTGAAAAAAATTTTTCTGATCTAAATGGTGTTATTTATACATCATATGAAAAAACAGCAAAATTAAGTAATGACGTCAAGAAAATATTGATTGAGTCTGCTGAAGTTATCATGATGTTAACAACTACAGGGGTATCATCACCTTGGATTATATCCGCTGAATTTATGGCGGGCATTTCTTTAAAATTAGCAAACATATATTTAGATATGCAGCTAATTGAAAACTCAGATCGTGGTGCCGATATAGAGCAGGCAAAGAAAAATTTGATGGTTGGAAAAATATATTTATCACTTAATCTTGCTAAAGCACCAAGGTTGATGGTGCAGGTTATCGGCAAGTGGTTAGATTTAATTAATACATTAGAAGGTATTGCGGCAGAAAGATTATTCAATCCATTAGCTAAATATTCAAAGTTTAGGGTAAATCGAGGAGGAGACGATTTAGCAACAACCGCATTTCGATATGCTAAATTAGATCAATTTAGTTTCCCTAACCTATTAAAGAAAAAACACCCTGATGGCTTATGTCATGGGTTATCTTTAGAGATCTTGCAACGGTTAGAAGAAAGCGTTGACCCACAAAAACACTTATTTTCTGTTGTTGCTAGCTTAAAAGAGGATTTAAAAAAGCCTGCTTCTTTCTCAGGGAAGGTATTTGATAGTATAGAGAGAAAACAAACTCAGCCTTCTTTATTTAAAACCCAGAAATATCATAGAGAACCGACTGTAAGATATAGGGGAGATCACCATGATTTAGTCAAAAAATTAGAGGATGATGTGATGGAGCTAAATCCGGGTGATACTGCACTAATAAGGGCGTATATAAGAAAGTCAGATGGTTCAATTCTTTCTGAAGGGCACATAATTATGGTTCAACGTATATCTAACCAACAATTTGAGTTGTTTGATTCTAATAATGGTGTTTTTTCATACTCGACAGAAACGGGGTTCAAAAAAGCATTAATGAATTATTTTAATTTGGCTTATCGTGACCACGGTTTGTTAATCCCTGGAAGTTTTACTCGTTTTATCTTATAGCTATAGTAATAAAGGCTTTTAGCTCCTTATAAAAATTAATATTTTAGAATTGAATTCAATGCTAGGTGTTGTATTAACATAATAGTCTTACCATCAACAATTTCGCCAGTTTTGATAGCTTCTAACGCTTTAGGAAATGGCCATTCTAAGACTTCAATATCTTCACCTTCTTCAGCTAACCCGCCACCTGCATTGCTGCGGTTATTGTCGTTGTACTCAGCAATATAGAAATATAGCTTCTCGGTAACGGAACCGGGGCTCATAAATGCTTCGAAGACTTTTTCTATTTTGTCGACTTTAAAGCCAGTTTCTTCCTCTGCTTCGGCAATGATACGGGTTTCCGGTGAAGCATCGTCAAGCAAGCCTGCGGCAGCTTCAATCAGGAAATGCTGGTAACCATTTACGTACATAGGCATACGGAATTGGCGTATCAAGATAATGCTGTTTTTTATTTTATTATAGAGCAGAATGACTGCGCCATTGCCTCTATCATAGACTTCACGCTCTTGTTGTTGCCAGTTTCCATCTCTTCTTTGTAATTCATAGGTGTATTTTTTTAAGATATACCAATTATCGGAAAGTAGTTTTTCTTTGATATTACGTAGTTGGGGCTGTTTCAGTGACATTGGATGATCCAAAATAACAATTATATTTATGTCTAATCTAGCATTGTTAATATTGGTATAAAATAGGATTTTGGCGATGAAGTAATAGCATACTTCAGGTACAACCCTGAAGTATGCTAACGAAGGGATATGATGGGTTATTTAATGATCTGAATTTGTTTAACTTCAACTTCCCTTGAATTCCAATCTTTATCGATTTTACCGCGGATTTCGACTTTATCTTTTGGTGTGACATTAACACCATTCCAACGTTTTTCACTGATTTCAAGGTTGATGGTGCCTGTGCCATCAGTAAATTCATAATGTTTATAGTCAAGTTGTTTAACGATATTACCACGTAAAATAACCCAGCTATCATCAGACATCTCTAGTGCTTTTGCGACGGTTGTTTCTCCGCTATTAGGGCCAATAAAGCCCCCATTTTGATTGGTTTGCGTTGTATTATTAGTGACAGCACCCGGACCGTCAAAACCGCCATTTGCAGCAAAAACAGGGGCTGTTGCAAGAGCGGCAATTAATGTAATTAAAGGTAATTTTTTCATGATCATTTTCTCCAAATAAGACGTAAACTTGTTTATATGGAAGTTATTAAAGCAGGTAAATCTTAACAGGATCTTAAGAAACTTAATTGATGCATTATATTTTTAATTTAATAAATAATAGCTAGTCATTTCATTACTGATGGGATAAATATAATAATATTCTGATACGGAGGGGTTATGCGTATTCTATTAATCGAAGATGACAGGCTAATTGGTGATGGGTTAAAAGTAGGGTTAACTCAGCTGGGTTTTTCTGTTGATTGGTTTATGGATGGAAAACTGGGGCAACTTGCTCTTTTTGATGCTCCCTATGATGCCGTGGTACTTGACCTCTCATTACCCAATATTGATGGCATGGACATTTTGGCACATTGGCGCAAACAGGGGCGTGATGAACCGGTATTAATTTTGACAGCCAGAGATGCTCTGGAGCAGCGGGTACAAGGCTTACAACGTGGAGCGGATGATTATCTGTGCAAACCTTTTGCCTTAATGGAAGTTATGGCTCGTTTGCAGGCATTGATCCGCAGACGAAGTGGTCAGTTAACACCTAAATTGACTCATGGAGATGTGGAAATGGACCCGTCTGGGATGACGGTAACTGTTAAAGGGGAGCCTGTTCAACTTAAAGGGAAAGAATTGGCATTATTATCTCTATTTATGCATAACCCAAATAAAATTCTATCGCGAGGCTTAATAGAAGAGAAACTGTATAACTGGGAAGAGGAAGTATCGAGTAATTCAGTTGAGGTACATATTCACCATTTAAGACGCAAGTTAGGTAATACGTTTATTCGTACTGTTCATGGTGTCGGTTATCGATTAGGTGATGATGAATAATGAAAACATTTAGTCTTCGGCTAAAACTTACCTTAATGTTGCTGTTATTAGCATTGGTGACATGGGGTATCGCGAGTTCACTAGCTTGGTATCAAACGTATAAAACCATTAATGAGCTATTTGATACACAACAAATGGCATTTGCTAAACGTTTGTCTGTATTGCCTTCAGATCTTGAATTGTCTAAACCTTCATTAAAGAAAACAAAAAAATTATTACGGAAAAATCGAGGCGATCAAGATGATGATGCATTAGCTTTTGCTATTTTTACGCTTAAGGGGCAGATGGTTTTAAATGATGGTGATAATGGGAAAAAGATTGTATTTAACTTTGCAAGGGAAGGTTTTTCTGATGGGAGAGTTACAGGAAGCGATGACTCGTGGCGCTTTGTTTGGTTAAAATCTCAAGATGGGCAATATGTTATCGTGGTTGGCCAAGAGTGGGAATATCGGCAAGAAATGGCAACGGATATCATGGTGGCGCAATTTATGCCTTGGTTGGTGGCATTGCCGTTGATGCTAGTCGTATTTCTATGGCTTTTAACCCGTGCTTTGCGGCCTTTAAAAGAAGTTGCAAACCAATTGCGCTATCGTCAGCCTGATGAATTAACACCTATTGAAGTATCACGTATTCCAACCGAAGCAAAGCCAATCATAGACTCAATGAATGGTTTGTTTGAGCGAATCAATAATATGTTTGCGCGAGAAAGGCAGTTTACATCTGATGCTGCCCACGAGCTGCGTAGTCCTCTCGCAGCCTTAAAAGTGCAAGCGGAGGTGGTACAAATTGCAGGGAATGACATTGATATTCGTCACCATGCAGTAGCAAACTTATCCGAAGGGATTGACCGTGCATCTCGTCTTGTTGACCAATTGCTCACATTATCAAGGTTAGAATCGATATCCCAACTTGAAGATATTACTGAATTATCTTGGTTATCTCTGATTGAAACTGCAATCAATGATATTCAGCCGGAGGCGCAGGCTCAAGGAACCACGGTGATCAGCATGATTAAAGGCGAACCGCCGACATTAAAAGGCCAAGCACTGTTATTGAGTGTACTGCTCAGAAACCTACTTCATAATGCAATACGCTATGGCAAAGCGAAAGGGCGAGTAACGCTAACGTTGTACGCAGACCACCTTGAAATTGAAGACGATGGTGATGGGGTGACCCCAGAAGTTTTACAACGCTTGGGAGAACGTTTTTATCGGCCTGCGGGGCAAGAAAAAACAGGGAGTGGTTTAGGGCTATCTATTGTTAAGCGAATTGCTCAATTGCATAACTTACAGGTTATTTTTGCTAACAGTGATAAAGGCGGTTTTTGCGTTAAAGTATATTGGTTGGTTTATTAAATTTATGTGAGTTACAGCGTCGCTAAGATATAACGCGTTATTATTAATTAGGTAGAATGGGGTAATGCAAAGAACACAACCACCTTGGTTATAAATTGTTTTTATTGGGAAGTTTTTAAAGCAATATGTGTTGGTTAATAAAACTATCAATAAACCATATAATAATGAGTAGTTATTAATGAAATGGTTATAATTATGCATATGGCATATTGAGGAATTTTAGAATAACTGACTATTTTTGTGTTCGCTGTTTTATGATTGCTAATGGGCTTATGTAGTGTGCACTTAAGGGACACTACATAAGATGGATGTCATGTTACTGATTTAAGCTGGAAACAAGTAAACTCATCACTTTTTCAATTTCTTGAGGGGTTAATTCACCATCTTTGAAAAATAATACTTTCCCTTGGTTATTCAATACGATAATTGCGGAGCTTTCAGGTTTTAACCCCCATGCATTTTTGACGACACCGTCACTATCAACAATAAATTGAGAGTAAGGAAACTCTTTTTTACTGTCTTCAACACTATTTTTAACAAATACACCTGTACCGAAAATAGCGTCATCCGCATTCACGATAGTCGTGGTTTGATAGGCATCGTGAGGGAGTTTGGCTTGTTTGATAGCTTCTATTAACGGTGCATTAAGTTCTTTCGCTGAAGAGCGGCCCGCAATATGTTGGATAGTGCGTACCTTGCCAATTAATTGCTGGCTTTTCCATGGCTGATTATCCAGTTTCCCTTCATCGTTTATGATGAGCTCCCCCTTGTCAGATATAGAAACGGCAGGAACTGTTTGGTTTAATTGAATATTAGCAGCAGTGGCGGCGGTTGATATTCCGAGTAAAAAAATCGACACTAAAAGATTTTTAATCATATATACCCCTTAAATTTTGCTTTAGCCTTGTTAGAGAGGTGAACCTAAGTACCAATTCTATAATTGATACTTATAGCATAGCTCATCGGATGAGTTTCAAAAGAGAATTTAACATTTTTTTAAAATTCAGAATAAAGACAAGGTTTGTAAGGATTTAACAGTTATTTGACACTGTCATGTTATGTCAGCAAATTGAATAAAACTGCAATTTTAGAACCAAAATGGAAATTTCTGGTCTATGATTATTGTACGGTATGAGTTATTGAATATCGTAAGAACAAAGGGGAGGCTAAGTTCTAATGAAAATTTTTAACCGTTATAACCCATTTAAGATTGCTCTTTACGTCAAAACGTTATTCCGTGGCAGGCTCTATATTAAGGATTTTGGGGCATTTGAGTTTAATTATGGGAAAATTTTACCACCTAAAGTCAGTGATAAGCGCCATTACAATGTGATGAGTGAGGTTAACAAACAGGTATTATTATTACAGGCGGAGTTAGGGTAGCGTTAATCAAACTTAGGTTTGGTTAACAATAGCGCCACTCAAGGTGGCGCATTGAAATGAAACGGCTTTGCAACTAAATATTAGTGTTCAGTATCTTTGGTTTGTCGTTTTGCATCAGCCGTTTCAGTCGTGTTTTTTCCCGGTTGTACAATTACTGGTGCTGGTATTGCCGTGAGGCGAGTTACCAGTAGTTGGTCGATTTTGTAGTTATCAATATCGACAACTTCAAACTTATAACCCGCATATTTAACGTAATCTGTACGCTTTGGCATCCTTCTTAACCGGTACATCATAAAGCCTGCGATGGTTTCATAGTTACTAAAGTCAGGGAAATCATCGATATCTAAAATGCGCATGACATCTTCAATAGGGGTTCCCCCTTCAACTAACCAAGAGTTCTCATCACGTACCACAATTTGTTCTTCTTGCCCTGAGCCAACTAAATCGCCCATTAAAGTAATCATCACATCGTTGATAGTAATGATACCCATAACAAGCGCATATTCATTAAGAATAACGGCGAAATCGACAGCATTCGTTTTAAATGCTTCTAGTGTATCTGACAGGGAAAGGGTATCCGGTATCATTAGCGTATTACGAATATGTACACCGTCTTTTAAACTTAGACTTTGCCCATTCAATACGCGATTAAGTAGCTCTTTGGAATCAACGTAACCAATGACATGGTCAATACCTCCAGCACAAACGAGGAATTTAGAATGTGGTTGAGTTGAGATTTTATGTTTAATACTTTCTTCTGATTCGTCTTTATCAAAATAGATAATACTTTCACGTGGTGTCATCGCTGATGGCACAGTACGAGATTCAAGCTCAAAAACATTCTCAATTAATTCATGTTCTTGCTTACGTAATACCCCAGCGACCGCGCCTGCTTCAACGACGGCAAAGATATCATCAGAGGTGATATCTTCATTGCGCGATATAGGTAACTTGAATAGCTTGAAGATGAGGTTGGCAAGGCCATTAAAGAACCAGACAAAAGGGCTGAGAACCACCAAACAAAAGCGCATTGGATTGACAATACGGATGGCGATTGCTTCGGGTTTCACCATGCCAATACGTTTTGGTGTTAAATCCGCCACTAAAATAAATAAACTAGTCACAATGGTAAAAGAAATGATTGAAGCGATTTGTTGTGCCCAGTTAGGGGATAAAAACTGAATAAATACATCATACAATGCAGGTGAAAAAGCTGACTCGCCCACAATACCTGCAAGAATGGCAACGGCATTTAAGCCAATTTGCACGACGGTAAAAAACATACCAGGCATTTCTTGTAATTTGAGTACTCGGGCCGCGTTAATATTCCCTTCGTCTGCCATTAGCTTAAGTTTAATACGGCGGGAAGCTGCCAATGAAATTTCAGACAAAGAAAAGAATGCGCTAATTGCACATAATAAAAGAACGATCAATAAGCTGTTAATCATAGGTTTTCCTGACACCCTTCAACACTAAGATTGATTCATTTTTAATGATCTCAGTAGGTATCATCTCGGGTAGAAAATATATTCAATAAGTAAATATATAGTAGCGCACTATGCGCAAAATAATTGATATGTTCGATGAGTATAGCATCGGGTATATTTATCTGGCTAGATATTCATCATAAATCATGTTGTAGGGCGGTGTTTACTTTATTGCCTGAGCCGTGTACTCGATTATGCTCAGGTAATTTATTATCTATCTACAACATGATTTATCTAGAATGAAAAACAAATTAAAAACTAATAAGTTATGTTTTAATTATTTAATGAGGGGGGTAAGCAAACACCAATACCCCCTAAGCCACAATAACCATTTGGGTTTTTGTATAAATACTGCTGGTGGTAATCCTCTGCGAAATAGAAGGTTTCCAATGGCGTAATCTCAGTTGTAATCTGACGTACATCATTTTGTGCTTTCATTGCTGCTTGGTATGCTTGCAAGGTCTTCATTGCTTGCTGGTCTTGTTCATCGGAAACCGTATAGATGGCCGAGCGGTATTGGCTGCCAATATCGCCACCTTGGCGCATCCCCTGAGCAGGGTCGTGATTTTCCCAAAATAAGGTTAATAATTGGGTGTAATCGATCGTTTGTGGGTCAAAAACGACCCGGACGGCTTCCGCATGCCCTGTTAGCCCTGAACACACTTCCTCATAGGTTGGGTTTGGTGTTAACCCACCACAATATCCTGCTGAAGTGGAATAAACGCCAGATTGCTGCCAAAATAGACGTTCTACACCCCAGAAGCACCCCATAGCAAAATAAGCGATTTCCATATTCTTAGGAATAATCTCAATCGAATGATGGTTAACCGCATGATATGGTGAGTAAGTTATAGCGGTTGCTCTGCCGGGCAGAGGTTGTGCAATATTTGCAGAGTGAAATTTATTAAATGGCATAATGATTCCTATGTATATTGACCGCACAAAAAAACTAAAAATAGGGATAAAAACTTGTGTATCCGGCTAATTTTACTCAAAATAAATTGATATGAAGTATTTAGTCAATCGAATAACCACCTTAGGAGTAGGCGTGTCGAAATACCCACTAGCTTGTTTTCTCTGCCTAACTGCGGCACTACCAGTGGCACACGCAGCGAACCTTCGCCTTAATATTGAAGGGCTTGAAGGCCAACTTAATCAAAACGTGCGAGTACAACTTTCTAATATATCTCAAGATGAAGTTGTACCCAATGGTCGTTTTCGAGCCCGTGTTGAGAAAGCAATTCAAGAAGGTTTAAAGCCTTTAGGTTATTATCAACCTTCCGTTGAGTTTAGTTATGAAGAAAAAACCCCGCCTGCTCGTTCTGTATTGACTGCTAAAGTAACTCCTGGAGAACCCATTTTATTGAGAGGGGTGACAGTTGAATTACAAGGTGGTGCAAAAACCGACCCTGACTATGAAAAGATGGTTAAAAAATACACACCAAAACTGGGTATTATCCAAAATGATGGTGAATATGAAGATTTCAAAGGTCGTTTTAGCAGCCTAGCTATTCGTAAAGGTTATTTTGATGCAATGATGGAGAAAAGCCAATTAGGTATTTCTCTTGACCACCATGCTGCTTATTGGGATTTTGATTTTAATAGTGGGGAGCGTTATCGCTTTGGCGCCATTTCTTATCAAGGGTCGCAAATTCGTGAAGATTATTTGAATAATCTCGCTCCGTTTAAAAAAGGGGAATATTACACCTCCGAACAACTCGCTGAGTTTAACCGTCGGTTAGCAGAAACTGGCTGGTTCTCTTCTGCGATTGTCACTCCGGACATCACAAAAGCGCGTGAGGCGGATTCCGATGTGTTACCTATGGAGGGTGTGATGGTCCCCCGCGCCAAAAACTTTATTGAACTTGGTGGCGGTTATGCAACTGATGTCGGCCCGCGCGTTAAAGCGACATGGAATAAACCTTGGGTCAATTCAAGGGGGCAAAGTTTTACATCAAGTATCAGCCTTTCTCAACCAGAGCAATTGATTGACGCTAGTTATAAAATTCCATTAAAAGCCAATCCTTTAGAGCAATACTATGCCGTTCAAGGCGGTTTTAAACGCACCGATTTAAATGATACACAATCAAATACTACGACTTTAAACGTATCTCGTAACTGGGACTACTCTTCCGGTTGGCAATATGGCGTGAATATGCGTTGGATGCTGAGTAACTTTACCCAAGCTGATGTCACTAATACGACAATGCTATTGTATCCAGGGGCTTATGTTAGTCGCATTCGTCAACGTGGTGGTGTGATGCCAAGTTGGGGGGATAGCCAACGTTATTCAATTGATTATTCGAATAAAATTTGGGGTTCAGATATCGACTTTGCTGTATTGCAAGCTAAAAATGTATGGATAAGAACCCCATGGGAGGGGCACCGTTTTGTGGTACGAGGTAATATAGGTTGGATTGAAACCAATGATTTTGACAAAGTCCCGCCAGACTTGCGTTTCTTCGCTGGTGGTGATGGTAGTGTACGTGGATATGGATATCAAAAAATCTCCCCAGAAGACAGTAAAGGTAAACTGACAGGGGCATCTAAGCTGGCTGTTGGCTCTGTTGAATACCAATATAATTTCACCGGTAATTGGTGGGGCGCCACTTTTATTGATAGCGGCGAAGCAGTAAATGATATTAAAAAGAGTGATTTTAAAACTGGCGCAGGTATAGGTGTTCGCTGGGTTTCTCCAGTAGGACCGATTAAATTTGACCTTGCAACACCAATCGGTGATTCAAATAACGACAAAATACAATTTTATATCGGTTTGGGGACTGAATTATGAGGTGGTTGAAATGGCTAAAATGGATAAGTCTTTCCATTTTATTAATTCTAGTTCTTATTATTGCGGCATTAAGTTGGGTAATTGGCACCCAATCCGGTCTTCATTTTGCTTTAAATTCAGCGACTCGCTTTGTTCCTGAATTAACGATTGATAAAATAGATGGTGATATCAGTAATTTAACGTTGACTGGCGTGAAGTATCAAATGCCAGGCATTGATGTTAATGCAGGGGAATTACATTTAGCATTACGCCTAGGCTGCCTGAAAAGCCGTGAATTATGTATTGATAACCTTAGCACTGATAATGTAATGGTAAATGTTGATACGGCGCAGTTACCGCCATCAGAAGAAGCACCTGCTTCAGAGCCACTAACTGAACTCAAAGCACCGCTAACCATTCGTTTAAACCAGCTTTCGTTAGTTTCAACTCACGTCAATGTTGATGGTATGGATATTGATTTAGCTAAATTTACCACAGGGGTAACGTGGGAAGATAAAGCTATCACAATTATTCCGACAGATATTATTGACTTGGCAATTCATTTACCTGAAACGCAACAAGATCAGGCGACGGAAGACAAACAACCCGACCCTGTACCGATTAACGAGCAAAAATCGTTAGCAGATGAACTAA
Organism: Providencia sp. TYF-12; assembly: GCF_041344805.1. Lineage (NCBI taxonomy): Bacteria > Pseudomonadati > Pseudomonadota > Gammaproteobacteria > Enterobacterales > Morganellaceae > Providencia > Providencia sp. TYF-12. The sequence goes on along the minus strand of NZ_CP166833.1, from coordinate 4,336,449 downwards.
AAGAATTGTTCTCAAAACCGCTACTGGCTGAATTACCTGAAATAATTTTACCTGTTAATTTAAATGTTGAGGGGATTAATGCATCGAACTTTCAATTAACTGGTGGGGCTGACGTTAAGATTAACCAATTACATCTTAGCTTGTCTAATGAGGGGCAGCAGGTACTGGTTAAACAGTTAAAAGTTGATGCGCCACAAGGTAATGTGGCTTTATCTGGAACAGCAATGTTGAAAGATAAGTGGCCAGTATCTTTATCAATATTGGGAGAGAGCCGTTTAGAGGATTTAGATGGGCAAAAAATAGATTTGTCTTTAAAGGGCGGCTTAATTGATGAACTAAAATTGGCATTGAATCTGCAAGGCCCAATTAATGCGACGTTAGATGCAGAAACTGACTTATCACAAGCGGATTTGCCAATTTTATTAACACTAAAAAGCGATAAGCTGACATGGCCTTTAGTCGGTGATGCACAGTACCAGTTAGATGGCACACGCCTACGTTTAAATGGCCGCCCATCCGCTTATGATATGTCTTTGCGTTCTGCTATTACTGGGCAAGATCTTCCTCCATCAACCTTACTCTTAGACGCCAAAGGTAATGAAGAGCAAATTAACCTTACGCGTTTACGCTTATCCGCTTTACAAGGGAATGCGGACATCACAGGGGTGGCTGACTGGAGTAAAGCAATCAGTTGGAATGCGGTGCTAACCTTGTCAGGTATCAATACCGCTAAACAATATCCCGAGTGGCCAGCGAAGGTCGATGGTAAAATTGTTACGCGCGGTAGCCTATACGGTGGGAGCTGGCAATTGCAAGTCCCTGAAATTATGCTGGATGGTAATGTAAAAAATAACTTACTGAAAGCGCGTGGGCAGGCAAAAGGCAATGCAGCCGGTCAGTGGGACATCCCTAATTTTAATTTAGCACTAGGCAAAAATAATATTGATGTAAAAGGGACGCTTGCTGATAAATGGAATCTTGATGCAAAAATTAACGCACCTGGGCTCAATGGTCTACTACCCGGTTTAGGGGGGGTGATTGTTGGTGATGTGAAATTACGGGGTAATTTGCAAACGCCAGAAGCGTTAATTGACTTAACCGCTCGCGGTGTGAAATGGCAAAATGATCTCGCTATTGATAACGTGGTTATTAAGGGTAATGTTGCTACTGGTGAGCAGATAAAAGGCGATTTATCCGTTGTCTTACGCCAATTAAAGCAAGGTGATCTGGTCATTAGTAACCTGAATCTTGACGCGAAAGGTAGTGAAAAGCAGCATACACTGAAGCTGAATGTTAAAGGTGAACCTGTCTCAGGGCAGTTATCACTCGCAGGGAGCTTTGACCGCCAAACAGAAGTGTGGAAAGGTAACCTGACCAATACGTTATTTGATACTGTTGTCGGTGAGTGGCGCTTGAATCAAGCCATGTCACTTAATTACGCTAATCAAACGCAAGAAGTGACAATTGGTCGTCATTGCTGGGTAAATCCAGATGCGCGTTTATGTGTGCCAAAACCAATTAAAGCAGGTAAAAGCGGCAGTGCTGACATTGTATTAGAACGCTTTGACTTAGCAATGATTAAACCGTTTATGCCTAAAGATACACGTGTTAGTGGTGTCTTTAGTGGCAAAGCAAATGCCATTTGGAAAGACGATGGCAGTATGCCGCAAGTGAAGTTAGATTTACGTGGCAATGACGTTAAAGCAACACAGTTTGTTGAAGGGACGCGTTTACCTATCGCATTTGATACCTTAACGTTAAGTGCAGGGCTCAAAAATGGTAAGGCAGACGTTAATTGGTTGTTTGGTTTGCAGAATAACGGCCAGATGCGCGGCAATATTCAAATTTCAGATATTGAAAAACGCCGTCTGTTAGCGGGTAATGTAGAAATCAATTCGATTACTTTAGATTTAATTAAACCGCTGCTTGGTCAAAAAGAAGTGGCTAATGGCCGCTTGAGTGCCAATTTACGGCTAGGGGGCTCAGCAAATAACCCATTATTAAATGGTAATTTATCGCTTTCTAGCTTAGAAGTTCGCTCAGCGATGATCCCATTTGATATTAAAAGTGGTCATTTAGGTATTAATTTTAATGGCACTAGCTCTGTGATGAATGGGCAAATCAATACACCGGAAGGTTATTTGAATATCGATGGTGATGCTGATTGGCGTAACATTGATGCGTGGCGAGCTAAAATAATGGCGCGTGGTAATAACTTACGGGTTTCTCTGCCACCAATGATTAAGATTGATGTACAGCCGGATATTGTGTTTGATGCATCGTCATCCTTATTAACCTTGAATGGTTCTGTGACAATCCCTTGGGCAAGAATTACTGTTCAGGAATTACCTGAATCTGCGGTTAGCGCATCATCTGATGTGGTTATGCTAGATAGTGATTTAAAACCAATAGAAGAAAAAGCGCCATCAATCCCAATTCAAACCAATCTAGATATTAAAATTGGTAATGATGTTCGGTTAGATGCGTTTGGTTTGAAAGCTCGTTTGACTGGCTTGTTGAAAGTTATTCAAAATAAGCATGGCCTCAGTTTGAATGGTCAAGTTGATATTCCTGCAGGGCGTTTCCGCGCTTATGGGCAAGACTTAATCGTCCGCAAAGGCCAAATACAGTTCTCTGGCCCTGCCGATCAGCCATTCTTAAATTTAGAAGCTATCCGTAACCCAGATAACACTGCTGATGATGTTATTGCGGGTGTTAAGGTAACAGGGCTTGCAGATAAGCCGAAGGTAGAAATATTCTCTGAACCTGCCAAAACGCAACAAGAAGCACTCTCTTATCTGTTAAGAGGGGAAGGGTTAGATAGTGGTGATGCAAATGGTTCACAAATGACATCAATGCTTATTGGCCTTGGTGTTGCACAAAGTGGGCAATTAGTTGGCAAGATTGGTGAAACATTTGGGGTATCTGATTTGGCTGTTGATACCCAAGGTGTGGGGGATAGCTCCCAAGTTGTGGTGAGTGGTAAGATCACTAATGATTTACAAGTGAAGTATGGTGTTGGTATCTTTGACTCATTGGCGACGTTAACGTTACGTTATCGATTGATGCCAAAACTGTATTTAGAAGCGGTGTCTGGTGTTAACCAGGCCTTGGATCTCCTTTACCAATTTGAGTTTTAGATTATGCGTGTAATTGTTTATGGCAGCTTAAGGCAAAAGCAAGGTAATCATCACTGGATGACTTATGCTCAACTGTTAGGGGAGCATAAGCTAGAAGGCTATGAACTGTATGATCTTGGGTTTTATCCTGCGGTGGTTAAGGGGGATGGGGTGATAGAGTGCGAGGTATATCGTATTAACCCATCTATCTTAACAGAGCTAGATGAGCTAAAGAAAAACTCCCAAGATTATGCGAGGGAGCTAATTTCGACGCCATATGGCAACGCTTGGATTTATCTATATAAACATTCTGTTGATGGTCTGCGCCGCATAAAAAGTGGTGACTGGCTTAAACGTAATGAAGAAGAATAAACGTTTAGCCATTTAGGCTTTGTAGTTTGTTAATAAAATAAAAAAGCTCTGGTATTTACCAGAGCTTTTAACAATCAATGACCCTAAGGGAAAATTATTTTTTTGCAGCGCGTTCGAAAGAAGAAATAATTTCTGCTTTAGCGGCTTCTACGTTATCCCAACCGTCAACTTTAACCCATTTACCTTTTTCTAAATCTTTGTAGTGTTCAAAGAAATGGGTAATTTGTGCTTTCAGTAGTTCAGGGATATCGTTCACATCTTTAATGTGGTCGTATTCTTTGCTTAATTTAGTGTGTGGAACAGCAACTAATTTAGCGTCTTCACCTGATTCGTCAGTCATTTTTAAAACCCCAACTGGGCGACAACGAATAACTGAACCCGGCTGTAATGGGTATGGAGTAGGGACTAACACATCAACTGGGTCGCCATCTAAAGACAGAGTATTGTTGATGTAACCGTAGTTGCATGGATAGAACATTGCTGTTGACATAAAACGGTCTACAAACAGCGCGCCAGATTCTTTATCAACTTCATATTTGATAGGGTCTGCGTTAGCTGGAATTTCGATGATAACGTAGATATCTTCTGGCAGATCTTTACCTGCCGGTACATTGTTCAGGCCCATTTAAGTGTATCCTTTGTGTGAATAATGAATTTACCTGCTGACTTTTAAGCTGCTGGTGGAAACGGTATTAATGACTTATTTCCATGCAAGTTAAATCTCAGGGTAGATAACGTGGGGACATTATAGCCGTAAAAGGGGGGAAAACTCACTAGTTGGAGAAAAAAAGGGGCAAAAAAGGCGGGAAGCCCCGCCTATTAGCTAGTTATATGAATTATTCGGTGTCAGGGAACTCACGCATGAATGATTCTGCTTTCTCCACCATTGACTCTGTTCCTACGAAGAAAGGAGCACGTTGGTGTAATTCACTAGGGATAATATCCAGGATGCGGTTAGCGCCATCGCTTGCTTTACCGCCGGCTTGTTCAGCTAAGAATGCAATAGGGTTGCACTCATACAGAAGACGCAGTTTACCATTTGGATGGCTTGCTGTACTTGGGTAAATATAAATCCCCCCTTTAAGCAAGTTACGGTGGAAGTCTGCGACTAAAGAGCCAATATAGCGGGTGGTATAAGGACGGTTTGTCGCTTTATCTTCTTCTTGGCAGTATTTAATGTACTTTTTAACACCCATTGGGAACTTGATGTAGTTACCTTCGTTGATAGAGTACATTTTACCTTCTGATGGGAACATGACTTTCTCATGAGAAAGGCAGAAAACACCTAAAGAAGGATCGTAGGTAAATGCATGGACGCCAACGCCAGTGGTGTATACCAACATAGTAGAAGAACCGTAAACAACATAACCGGCAGCAACTTGGCGATGACCTGGCTGTAGAAAATCCGCTTCAGTAACTGGTTGCCCAATTGGTGTAATACGGTGATAAATTGAGAAAATTGTCCCAACGGAAACGTTTACATCGATATTTGAAGAACCATCTAATGGGTCCATTAAAACGACATACTTTGCGTTTTCAGCACGATCTCCTTCGAAAATGACAATTTCGTCTTCTTCTTCAGAGGCGATACCGGCAACTTCTCCGCGGGCTTTTAAAGCCGCTTTCAGTTTTTCGTTTGCATACAGGTCTAGCTTCATCTGGACTTCGCCTTGAATATTCGAAACACCATTGGTGCCAAGAATATCTACCAGCCCAGCCTTGTTAATATCACGATGGATAATTTTAGCGCCCAGTTTGATTGCTGATAGTAATGATGTCAGCTCACCTGTTGCATGAGGAAAATCTTGTTGCTTTTCGACGATGAATTCGCCTAATGTTTTCATGACGAAGGTCCTGAATAAAATTGACAAAGGTTTTGCGGGGTATTGTACCCTCGCGCGCAGAGAGTTTAACTAAATAAAAAAAAGATTAATAGGTTAATGCATTTATAAACCTGCTATTGATGGGTAGAATAGTGACAAACCTCATGCTAATTGGATGAAAAAGAATGCACATACATATTTTAGGTATATGCGGTACCTTTATGGGTAGCTTAGCAATATTGGCTCGTTCTCTAGGCCATAAAGTCACGGGCTCTGATGCAAATGTGTATCCACCAATGAGCACTTTGCTTGAAAATCAAGGCATTGAACTCATTCAAGGTTATGACCCTTCACAACTCGACCCAGTACCGGATATGGTGGTTATTGGTAACGCCATGACGCGTGGTAACCCTTGTGTTGAAGCTGTATTAGAAAGAGGCTTACCTTACACTTCAGGTCCTCAGTGGCTACATGACCATGTATTACCAGAACGCTGGGTGCTCGCGGTGGCAGGGACGCATGGAAAAACCACTACCGCGGGTATGTTAGCGTGGGTGTTAGAAGATTGTGGTTATAAGCCTGGTTTCCTAATTGGTGGTGTCCCCGGTAACTTTGATGTGTCGGCAAAAATAGGGGAAAGCCCATTTTTTGTTATTGAGGCAGATGAATATGATTGTGCATTTTTTGATAAGCGTTCTAAATTTGTTCATTACAGCCCGAGAACGTTAGTCCTGAATAACCTTGAATTTGACCATGCGGATATTTTCGAAAGCCTTGAGGCGATACAAAAGCAATTCCACCATCTGGTTCGTATCATTCCAGCCAGCGGCAAAATTTTCACACCAGATAATGACAATCACTTAAAACAAGTCATTGGTATGGGCTGTTGGAGTGAACAGGAGCTTGTTGGTGGTGAGCATGGTGAGTGGCAGGCAGTAAAATTGAATCATGATGGTAGCCATTTCGAGGTTTACTATCAACAAGAGAAAGTGGGTGAAGTCACTTGGTCACAAGTGGGCAATCACAATATTCAAAATGCATTGATGGCGATAGCCGCTGCACATCATGTCGGCGTCCCCGCCAAGGAAGCTTGCCTTGCTTTGGATAAGTTTATCAATGCACGTCGGCGGTTAGAGCTGCGTGGTGTTGAGAATGGTGTGAGTGTTTATGATGATTTTGCTCATCACCCAACCGCTATCTTGGCAACATTAGAAGCATTACGTAGCAAAGTGGGGGGGACTTCACGCATTATCGCCGTACTCGAACCTCGTTCGAACACCATGAAAATGGGGATTAACAAAAATGATATTGCGCCAGCCTTAGGCCGTGCAGATGAAGTCTTTTTATTCCAACCTGCTAATATTCCGTGGATGGTAACGGATATTGCAGAGAAATGCGTGCAACCTGCTCGTTGGAGCGCTGATATTGACGCTTTGACAAATATGGTCATTGAGACGGCTCAACCTGGCGACTATATTCTCGTGATGAGCAATGGCGGGTTTGGTGGCATTCATGGCAAATTGCTTGCGGGTTTAAAGGCTAAAGCCGAAATAGAATTAGATGAGTAATGGTTTAAACCGTATTTATCTGTAAATAAGCCCCCTATCATAGTTTGTGAGATAGGGGCTTTTGGTTAATACTAACCTTCGTTAAAACCCTATTTCTTGCCGCCATTGTTGAACGCCGCGCATACTACGTTCATATTTCCTTAGCGGTGCCATAACAGTATTAAAAAACTGAAAATAGCCTTCACATAACTTGTTTTTCCCCATCGAATTGATATGCGCTGGGCATCCGCCTTGGCAAACCGCTTTTACCGTACAAGATTGGCATTCTCTGCGGGTGCTTTTATTTTGCCCAAAAGGTAGTTCTATAGAATTGAGGACGAGTTCACTCAAAGGTGTTTGTTCTAAGATGTTCCCAATGTGATGGCTACTATTTATTTGGTGGTCACAGGCAAATATTTGCCCTTGAGCTTCCATGACCAAGTTAGTACCACAGCGTTCTGAGTGGACACAAGTCTGGCTAACATGGGTAAAATACTGGCTGTAAACGTGCTCAATGTTCATCACATGTACATTGCCAACGTGGCGTTGAGATTTCCAGTGTAAATAGATATCAGTTAAAAATTTTCCCCAATTAGGAGCCGTCAATGTAAATTGATGTTCAAGCGCACTACCTTCGGTCATTAATGGTTGGAATTGAATAAATTTTACACCAAGCTGAATAAAGTGCTCATAGATGGTTTGTGCTTGATTGGCTACGGCATCATGTACAACCGTCAAGATGTTGAATTCAATATCAAACTCTTGTAGAAGCCTTATGCCCTTTAGGACGGCGTTGTAACTACCTTGCTGGCCTTTTTTGTCTAAACGATAGCGGTCATGTATTTCTTTTGGTCCATCTAAACTCACACCAATAATAAAATTATGCTGCTTTAAAAAGCGGCACCATGCAGGGGTGAGCAAGGTACCATTGGTTTGTAGACTATTAGAGATTTTCACATGCTTTGGTGCATATTTTTGCTGCAAATCAATGGCCTTTTTATAAAAATCTAACCCAGCAAGTAGGGGCTCTCCACCTTGCCACACAAAATTAATTTCTTTGCTGTAGGTTGGTTGAGAAGCAATATAATTACGGATAAAAGGTTCTAACATCTCTTTTATCATGGGTTTAGGTCTAGGTAATTGGTCTTCTGGATAATAACAATAATCACATTTCAGGTTACAACCCGCCCCAACAGGTTTAAGCAAAATATGAAAAGGGACAACCGCCCTTGTGGGCGGTGAAAACGAAGAAAGGCTATCATAAAAGGCGATTTTCATATTATTCCCCTGATTGATTCACTGAGGGAATAATACGTTTATGCGTTTTGGGGTCGATACCAATATAGTTACCTGTTTTTTCATCATAACCAATATAATCAATGGCTTCTCCTTTGGCTTCAATCACCATGCCAGTTTTAGCAAATTGTTCATATTGCTGACGAAGTTTCTCAAGGATCTTCGGATGTTGTGTTGCAACGTTTTGCGTTTCTAGCGGATCATTTTTTAAATTAAACAACTCCCATGGCGCCATTTCTGCTTTTGCCGAGTTTGGAACAAGGCGGCGTAGTTTCCAATCACCTTCAACCAAGGCTGCCTGATTATGTAATTCCATGGCAAATGAATAGCGGGTTTTAACGGGGATATCTTGGGTAAAATGTTGTTTAAAGCTAACTCCTCTAATGGGGACTGGGTTGATATTTTTAATTTTTTTATTGGGGTCAATATTGGCAAATTCATATAAGGTTGGCGCGATGTCATAAACGGCCATAGGGGTATTATCAATACTACCCGCTTTATGGATACCAAGGCCTTTGATAATGAAATTGGTATTAATGCCACCCTGTGCGCTAGTAGTTTTATGGTAATTGGCATACGGAGCATTGCTAACATTAGCCCAATGAGGGCCTGCTGAAATAAATGAATTTTTACGACCTAAGTTTTCGTAGCTATTATCAAATTGCGTCCAAAATGCAGGGTCGCCCTCGTAATAAAAGCCTTGAGCAGGGTTAGCTCCATTATCAGTGGCAAAAATAATGATGGTGTTTTTATCTCGCCCAGTTTCTTTTAGCGTCTGGAATACATTGCCAATTTGCTCATCCATATTAGCTATCATGGCGGCGTAGACTTGCATGGTTTTAGCGGCATAGCGTTTTTCTTCGGGGGTGAGTTGTTCCCATTCTTTATCTAAATCAAGGTGAGGCATCGGCGTTTTATCTGTAATAATCCCGATTTCTTTTAATCGGTTGATTCTCTGCCGGTAAATTTTCCCATAGCCTTCATCATATTGACCGTCAAAACGCTGGGTCCAGTCATCTGGTGCTTGTAGGGGGTCATGGGGAGCCGTGAAGGCTAAATAAGCAAAAATGGGCTGTTCACTGGGTGTTTCTTTGATCCATTTTTCAAGTTGTTGTGCATAAGCTTCGCTGGAGTAAAAATTCGCAGGTAAAGCGGTTTTCTTACCATTTAACGTGTAATAGGTATGGAAACTTTCAACGGTACCAAGAGGAACTGCATCATCAAAATGGCTAGTGCCACCTCCCATAAAGGCAAAAGCTTGGTTAAAACCCCTATCGGTTGGCTTGGAGCCAGAACTGTAGCCTAAGTGCCATTTCCCTGACATCAGTGTGTTATAGCCAGCATCTTGGAAACGCTCGGCCATGGTAACAACGCGATCAGTTAGCCGTAATTCATAGCCTGGTTCACCGACTGTATTTTCGTACCACCACATTCCACCGATACCAGCTTGCTGATTGGTGGCGCCAGTGAGTAGCATGGAGCGTGCAGGTGCAGACATCGGTGAGGTGTAATACTGGCTCATTCTGACACCTTGTTCTGCCATTGTTTGTAAATTAGGTGTCGGGATCTCACCGCCAAAAGGACTGATATCGGAATACCCCATATCGTCGGCGATAATGATTAAAATATTAGGTTTTTCAAGGGGGGCGCTGTAAGCAAAGTTTGATATTGCACTGCTTAATGCAACGGCTAATAGTGTTTTTTTGATCATTCCATGGCCTCAATTGTTAATAAATTGTTTCATTAACATTAGATATTGTTGCTATGGATGACTATCGTTCTTTGGAATTATATCTATGGTATAAATGAAAGCTTAATTAACACTCAAGGAAGGCATAGAAATAGGGCATTGTGTGACAGCTAAGCTCAACGTGATTGGGGCATTCATTTCTTTTTTGAGACTGCCCATATAACAATCTAATGAATCTGTAAAAAGATGGAATAAGCAACCTACAGCGACAGCCTTGAGCTTCCATGAAGGCATAAATAATAACACCACATAAGCAATAGCAGCCCAAAGGGAATGAAGAGGATGAAAGCCAATACCGCAACGCTCAGGGTCGAAAATTGGATCTGCTAATAGGTGGTCTAAATCGATAGCCATAGTCGCTATCATGATTAACGCTGCGATCTTCCAATTTTTTCGCCAAAATAAATAAGCAAATAGAATTGGCATCAAAAAATGGAAACCATAATGTACGAGGTTACGGAAAATGTCGAATAACACAGCGAAGTCCCAAAGCAGTTAGGGGGCAGAAAAAATAGAGGGAAATAAGACTTCCCTCTTCATATCAATGAATATCGATAAAATTATAATTCTTGTTCAAACAACGCTAAGATAGCTTCATACAGTTCTTGCGTTGTGAAGTTATTTGCAGGTGTAGAGAAAATCGTGTCATCTCCCGCGATACTGCCTAAAATCCCCTCCGCTTTCCCCAAAGAGTCTAGTAAACGTGCAATAAGTTGTGCGGCACCTGGGCTAGTTCTAATGACGACAACTGAAGGGTTATAGTCAATATCCAACACCAAATTTTTGAGAGGGCTGGTAGCAGTAGGAACACCGGGCTCTGTCGGTAGGCAATACACCATTTCCATTTTTGCATTACGGGTGCGAACCGCACCAAATTTTGTCAGCATTCTGGAAATTTTTGATTGATTGATGTTTTCGAAGCCTTCTTCTTGGAGAGCTGTGACAATTTCAGCTTGTGAGCTGAATTTCTCTTCTTTCAATAGGGCTTTAAAAGCCTTAACCAAGTCTTCTTGTTTAGACGGAGTGCGCATAATTAACCCATTCTTCGGCATTAAACTGAGTTGTATTATCCGTAAAAGTGCATTTTTATGCAACAAAATTGCGTTATGATGATTTTATAAACAGTATTCAATGTGCCCTTGAGTTAAAGAGCCATGGAGAGGTTAATGATAAACATTAATTTATCTTGTTTGCCCATAGTTAAGCGTCAGCATAATAGGCTAATGAACTTACGCAATAAATATTGTAAAATTGTTGTTAATAAAAATGATTTTGTTTGAATAATAAACAGTAAAAACAACTTATTGTGCGAAAATCAATAGTAAGAAAAACTATTTGTTAAAAAAGTGCCCGTTATCTCATTAACAGATAAGGAATTTGTTTAGAATACTGGCAATTAGTAGACAAGTTCTCTAGCGTTAAACTCTCTCTCTATCTGTTAACAAATTGTTTTTTATACGTAATGTGTTAAGTGTATAACAAATAAAGTGATATCTTTTTAAAGTACAAATTAAGGAGTTTCAGAATGAAAGTTGCAGTCCTAGGTGCAGCAGGTGGTATCGGTCAGGCTCTAGCCCTTCTTCTCAAAAACCAGCTCCCAGCAGGTTCAGAACTCTCCCTCTACGACATCGCACCAGTAACGCCAGGTGTTGCTGCTGACTTAAGCCACATCCCTACTGATGTTAAAGTAACAGGTTTTGCTGGTGAAGATGCAAAACCGGCGCTAAAAGGTGCAGATATTGTTCTTATTTCAGCGGGTGTTGCGCGTAAACCAGGCATGGATCGCTCTGACCTGTTTAATATTAACGCGGGTATTGTTCGTAATCTGGTCCAACAAATCGCTGAAACTTGCCCGAAAGCGTTAATTGGTATTATTACTAACCCTGTGAATACTACAGTTGCAATTGCAGCAGAAGTACTGAAAAAAGCAGGTGTTTACGACAAGAATCGTTTATTCGGTGTGACAACACTGGATATTATTCGTTCTAATACTTTTGTTGCTGAATTAAAAGGCAAAAATGTCAATGACATCGAAGTTCCTGTAATCGGCGGTCACTCAGGTGTGACAATTCTTCCTTTATTATCACAAATTGAAGGTGTTAGCTTCACTGACGAAGAAGTTGCAGCTCTGACTAAGCGTATCCAAAATGCAGGTACAGAAGTTGTTGAAGCTAAAGCCGGTGGCGGGTCAGCGACTCTGTCTATGGGCCAAGCAGCAGCACGCTTAGGCTTATCTTTAATTCGCGGCCTACAAGGCGAAAGCAATATTGTTGAATGTGTTTACACCGAAGGTGATGGTGAGCACGCACGCTTCTTCGCACAACCAGTTGTTTTAGGTAAAAATGGTATCGAAAAACACTTACCAGTGGGTAAATTAAGTGCGTTTGAAGAAAATGCGCTAAAAGAAATGTTAAGTGTATTAAAAGCAGACATTGAGTTAGGCGAAAAATTTATTAACGGCTAATGCCAATTAATTTTTTCTAACTAAAAAAAGGTTGAGTTCAAGTCTATAGAACTCAACCTTTTTATTTTTGTCACACCACGCCACGGTATTCTTCACCTCATGTACTGACTCCAATGAAGATCTATGAGTACTTATTTCCCATAGTAATGGATGCAAAATAGACGCCAGCCAATATTGTATAGGGGCTAATTGTTTTACTCATTTATAATCGATGATGTAAGCAAGTGGTTTTTGGCTGCTTAATGATATGGGGCATCTTATTGTTAGTTAATGGGCTGTAGGGGAAATATTGAGATTGCAAATCGAGTGAAGAAATATAGATGACTTAATATAACGCCCCATCAATAAGGTTTTTGGGTTTAGATAAAAATTGTCTCAACTTAATCAATTAGTATTAATCAGTTAGTATAAGAATATAAAGCCACCGATAATAACTCATAACAATGGCTTTATATTCATTATTTTTTTAGCTTTCTACTTGTGTTTTATCTCTGACTTTCCTTTCTAATAAGTTCCCCGAGATAGGGTCATAATACCGACTAGGCCAAATTTCAGAAGGATGGATACCTAAAAAATTGGCAATGATCCATTCCCCTTTAGGCCAAGGGCGTGATAGTGCATTCGCTAACGTAGAAGAGCTAAGACCTGCCTCTCTAGAAATAGCGGCCAGAGTTGTTCCACGCTTACGTAAAGCGGCGATGATGTCTGCTGGATGCCAGTCCGACTTCCGTAAAATCATTTTTTAGTCCTTTTTTCGCTCAGAATAATGTAGAGTTAATGGTACGAGTAACGGGAAACTGTGATACATTCAGTACAAACTCCCTGTTATTGGAAATAAAATAACAGAAATTTCCCAAAATAATTTCCAGTTTTTTCTAAAAACTTCATTTTATGAAACTGTCGGGGTTTTTGTGAAACTAAATAGAAAGTCAGTGTTAATAATTGTGAATTAGGATAAAACTTTGAAATTAAAACTAACTCTTTCGAGTTAGTAGTGGAAATGGCGTATTTAATGTTATCCGTTACTTGTATTAGTAATATATATAAATTACTCAATAAAATTAGTTAAATTATTAGCGAGTAAATCATTTAATTATCTGTTATTAAAAGAAATTAGAATACTAATAACAAATATTATTTGTATATTATTATTTGTAGTTATAAATAAAATGAATGAGTTAATGTTTTTAAGAAAATATAGATAGTTTTCAGCAACTAGAAATAAATTGTCATCATGACTAGGAGGGTCAGCATGTACAAGGAATGGCTAACTGCAAAGGAGTTGGTTGGGTTGCAAGGGCTTCCCATGACGACTCAAGGCATTAATGCGATGGCAAGGCGAGAAAATTGGGTCAGCCGTAAAAGGCGGGGGATTCAAGGAAAAGCGTTGGAATATCATATTAGTTCTTTGCCTATCGATATTTTTGAAAGCCAGTTTGTGAATGAAACTTCTGCACCTTATCAAGTCAAACGAAATGATAATTCGTTTATTTGGCAGGAGGCATATAACCAGCTTTCTAACGAGGAGCGTGACATTATTTTGACATTCATTATGCGTGAAGGGGCTTTAGCACTAATCGATTTAATTAATAATAAATAGTTTACAAATACTTAAGATGCAAATAATTAGTATATAAAAATAATATTATATTGAGTCTAAAATTTTTTTAACAGTTGACGATTTGGTAAAGCTGCAACAGCAGGTTTCATAATATAAGCGTGAAAGTGAAAATATGAAAAAATTGTGGTTCACTGCAAAAGAATTAGCAGGGCTAGAAGGTCTCCCTACATCGCCTCAGGGGGTAAACCTAATGGCAAGACGAGAAAGCTGGAAGCATCGTCGCAAACGGGGCGTTCAAGGTAAGGCTGTTGAATATTATGTAGAGAGCTTACCTGATGAAATTCAAGGGCAACTCAGTTTATGTGAGCCATCGGTGACTTACCAAAGCCAAAGAATAGATGCACTGCAAATTTGGTCAGAAGCCTATTACCAATTGACGGAGGCTGAACGCAATAAAATTGTCAAATATATCTTGCGTTACGGCTTATCATCACTTCTTGCTCAAATTGGTGAAGAAGAGAAAGAGGAAAAATAACTCCTCTTTCTCGCATCGCATGAGTGAATCTTAGGAATGGCGTTGTATGGCAATGTGCGCTAGGCCAATTAATGCTTCTTTATAGATAGAATCATCAATAACATCTAGCATATCAATGGCTTTTTGTGCCTCTTCTTGTGCGCGGGCATAGGTATACTCAAGGGAGCCACAACGTTTCATCGTTGCGAGGACGGTATCTAATAAGTGGCGTCCATTGCCTTGCTCGATCGCTTGGCGGATCAAAGCAGATTCTTCTTCATTACCATGTTGCATGGCGTGAAGAAGAGGGAGCGTTGGTTTACCCTCATCAAGATCGTCACCTGTATTTTTACCTAATTGCGCATTATCTGCATCGTAATCCAAAAGATCATCAATGAGTTGAAATGCCGTACCAATATAACGACCATAATCTTGCAAGGCTTTTTCTTGCTCTGGCGTCGCATTGGCTAAAATAGCAGAAGCATGAGCTGCAGCTTCAAATAAACGCGCCGTTTTACTGTAGATCACTTGCATGTAGTTTTCTTCAGTAATATTGGGATCGTTACAGTTCATCAACTGTAATACTTCCCCTTCGGCGATCACATTAGTCGCTTCAGACATCAGCTTTAACACCCGCATTGAATCAAGATCTGTCATCATCTGGAAGGATCGAGTGTAAATAAAATCACCGACAAGAACACTTGCCGCATTACCAAAAACGGCATTAGCGGTTTGTTTTCCACGACGCATATCGGATTCATCGACAACATCATCATGCAATAACGTTGCGGTATGAATGAACTCGATCAAGGCTGCGACTTGGGTATGCTTATGACCAGAATAGCCGAGTGCTCGCCCTGCAAGCACAGCGATCATTGGCCGGATCCTTTTGCCACCACCACTGACAATGTAATAACCAAGTTGGTTAATTAGCGCAACATCTGAATTCAATTGACTGAGAATAGCCTCGTTTACCGCAGACATATCTTCAGTTGTTAGTTCAATAATAGATTCTAAATTCATCGTAATTTATTCATATTATTAGTTTTTGGTTCATTCCCTGAATAAAAAATCGGGAGACCGATATAACAGTTATGGTATTAGCATAACATTATTAATAATAAGATTATCAGGTGTGATGCAAAAAATGTTTAAATAAGTAACAATTGAAGCAATAAGCGTGAAATCAATGCTCAAAAACGGTTATTGAGAAAAAAGTCGTATTTTTTGTCATCTAACCGCATTATAGGCTTGTGTTCTGATGCTTTTTTGCGTAGAATTCGCGCCCTATTGTGAATATTTTATAGCGTGCTCTGGAATTGAGATATTTAACGGGTACGCGGAAAGCGGAGTTAATATGTACGCGGTTTTCCAAAGTGGTGGTAAACAACACCGAGTTAGCGAAGGTCAAACTGTCCGCCTAGAAAAGCTGGACATCGCAACAGGTGAAACTGTTGAATTTGATCAAGTTCTGATGGTTGCTAATGGCGATGAGATCCAAATCGGCGCTCCTGTCGTTGAAGGCGTTAAAGTGAAAGCGGAAGTTGTTGCACACGGCCGTGGCGAAAAAGTAAAAATCGTCAAGTTTCGTCGTCGTAAACATAGCCGTAAACAACAGGGTCATCGTCAGTGGTTCACTGATGTTAAGATCACTGTCATCGCTTAAGATTTAGGAGAGCAGATTAATGGCACACAAAAAGGCTGGTGGTTCGACTCGTAACGGTCGTGACTCAGAAGCAAAACGTTTAGGTGTTAAACGTTTTGGTGGTGAAGCTGTATTAGCAGGTAGCATCATCGTTCGTCAACGTGGTACTAAGTTCCACGCAGGTAACAACGTAGGTTGTGGCCGTGACCACACTCTATTCGCATTAGCGGATGGTAAAGTTAAATTTGAAGTTAAAGGTCCAAACAATCGTAAATTTATCAGCATCGAAGCTGAATAAGTTTTCTGATCTTTAATTCAGAATTAAAGCCCTGCAAAAAACTTTTGCGGGGCTTTTTATATTCAGGCATTTTGTTTCTAATGAAGTGCACTCGTATTAAAAAATACGCCATCTCTGAGTAAAACAGCCATCCAGCGTTATATGGCTCAGAAACGGAGAGAGAATTATGAAATTTGTAGATGAAGCCAAAATATTAGTCGTGGCAGGAGATGGTGGCAATGGTTGTGTCAGCTTCCGCCGTGAAAAATACATTCCGAAAGGGGGACCTGACGGAGGTGATGGTGGTGATGGTGGTGATGTTTACTTGCAAGCAGATGAAAACCTCAACACCCTGATCGACTATCGCTTTGAAAAATCATTTCGTGCAGAACGTGGGCAAAATGGTCAAAGTCGTGAGTGTACCGGTAAGCGTGGTCAAGATATCACGGTTAAAGTCCCTGTAGGAACGCGTGTACGCGATTTAGGCACTAATGAAATCCTTTGTGACATGACCCGCCATGAACAGCGCCATATGGTTGCTAAAGGCGGCTTTCATGGCCTTGGGAATACACGTTTTAAATCTTCAGTAAATCGAGCTCCACGTCAACGCACTATGGGGACGAAGGGCGAAACTCGCGAAATACTGTTAGAACTGATGCTATTAGCTGACGTAGGCATGTTGGGTATGCCAAACGCAGGTAAATCAACATTTATACGTTCTGTATCAGCCGCTAAGCCAAAAGTAGCTGATTATCCATTCACAACTTTAGTGCCAAGCCTAGGTGTGGTGCGTATGGATAACGAACAAAGTTTTGTGGTCGCGGATATTCCTGGGTTGATCGAAGGCGCTGCGGAAGGAGCAGGTCTTGGGATCCAATTCCTGAAACACTTAGAACGTTGTCGTGTTTTATTACACTTGATCGACATCTGTCCTATTGATGAATCAGATCCTGTCGAAAATGCCAAGATCATCATCAGTGAACTAGAAAAATACAGTGAAAAACTGGCTGCGAAGCCTCGCTGGTTAGTCTTTAATAAGATCGATATCTTAGGTGAAGAAGAATCCGCACAACGCGCAGCAGAAATTGCTAAAGCAATGGGTTGGGAAGATAAATATTACATGATATCAGCAGTTAACCATGAAGGTGTAAAAGCACTTTGTTGGGACATCATGGAATTTATGAATACTCAGCCACGCGATATGGCAACCACTGAAGATGCTCCGCAACCAGAAAAAGTCGAGTTCATGTGGGATGATTATCACAAAGAACAGCTTTCTGGCGCTGAAGATATTGATGATGACTGGGATGACGATTGGGATGAAGATGACGACGAAGGCGTCGAAATCATTTACCAGAAATAGTTATCGTTGAGACATAAAAAAGGCGCAAAGGCGCCTTTTTTAATTACCAAATTTTGATTGATCAATTTTTCTGGTACAGATCTTTATACAAACGGCTTTCGAAGCGCACTAACGGTACACGACGACTGCGTTGTTGGCTCTGTGGTACGGCATAAGCAGAAATAAACTGTACAAATGCTACGCGTTGCCCACTGGCTGTTGTAATAAAGCCGGCTAGGTTATAAACCCCCTGTAATGCACCTGTTTTGGCAGACACTTTCCCATTAACGCCCGCCTCATCAAAACCACCACGATAGCGTAATGTCCCATCATGACCTGCTAAGGGGAGCATAGAGATAAAATCGAGCTGTTGATCGTTTTTAGCGACAAACTGCAAAACTTCCATCATCGTTGCCGGGGTGATTAAATTATGGCGTGATAACCCTGAGCCATCGACCATGACAGTATTGCCAAGATCGATCCCCGCTTTTTGTTTCAAAACTTGCCTTACGGCATCAGACCCTGAGCGCCATGTTCCTGGAACACCATAATATTCGCGACCAATGGTACGAAAAACAGTGTCGGCAATCATGTTATCGGATTTCTTTAACATTACTTTCAATAAGTCATGTAAGGGCTTAGATTCTGTTTTGACTAACACTTGTGATTGAGCTGTTGGCTGAGTCCGTTTTTTTATATGACCGACTAATTCGATGCCTGCGGTAGTGAGCTCATTTTTGACAATTGCCCCTGAGTAGCTAGCTCCATTTTGCACCGCAAAAGCGAGAGGTAAGGGGTCACTACGTTGAGTAAGGCAACCTGTTAAAGTATAGCGATTTAACTCACCGGGTACGACGTCAAGTTCGCAATAACGGGCTTCGGGAGAGCCTTTTGCCAATGTTTTGACTTCACTGAACATGTTAACAGGATAAAAACTAGCTGTTTTGATAAAGGCAAAATCACCTGCTTTTTCAGCAGGGTATAGGGATACAGAAAAACAATTGCGGTCGATAATAGCGGCAGCAGGTGGCGCACTGAAGCATTGGGTCATATCATTCCATACCCAGCCAGGTGCTTTATCGTGGCTGGTAAATGCGGAAATATCGACGATCAAATCCCCATCAATTTTTTCGATCCCTAGCTGTTTTAACGCATTTGCCATGTTCCGAATTTGCTGGCGAGTTAACGTTGGGTCACCACTGAAGCGGATGACTAAGTCACCTGTCAGTGTATTGTTGCTCAGTTTTGCACTCGTTTCAAAATTGGTAACAAAACGGTAATCTGGCCCCAATTGCAACAATGCTGCAAGTGCCGTCACCACTTTTTGGGTGCTCGCTGGAAGAGCCATTTGCTGGGCGTTATAATCAATTAATGGGGTATTACTTCCCACCGTTTGCGCGACCAGAGCAAGGTTAGTGCCGTCAGGTAGATACTGCTTGTATTCATCAATTGGGATCGCCAAAGCTTGGCTACTGGCTAGGGTGATCCCTAAAGTGATTATCCATTTTCTGGTTAAAGTTAATAATGACATATATTTCACGCATTAGGGTGGACATACAGCACATACTAAAGTGTAATGCCTAATAAAGTAAACGGTGACCCGCTATTAAGTCTCAGTTAAAATAGCGTACATTATGATAAGATAAATGAGTACATAAGTCTGATTGAGTTTTTTTACCTAGAACACCCCCCTGTTATACAGAGGTGTTCGGTGTGCTGTTGTTACAAAATCAGGAAGATACTTATTTTTAGATAGGATTGAACCGAGGTATTTATTAATGAAACAGATCCCGATGACAGTACTTGGTGCGGACAAACTAAGAGAGGAACTGGAGTTCCTGAAATCTGTTCGCCGCCCAGAAATTATCGCCGCAATTGCTGATGCGCGGGAGCACGGTGATTTAAAAGAAAATGCAGAATATCATGCGGCTCGTGAGCAGCAGGGCTTCTGTGAAGGCCGTATCCAAGAAATCGAAGGTAAACTTTCTCACGCACAAGTGATTGATGTAACCAAAATGGTTAATAACGGTCGAGTGATCTTTGGCGCAACAGTGACAGTATTAAATGTTGATACCGACGAAGAGCTAACGTATCGTATTGTTGGTGATGATGAGGCTGATATTAAAGTTAATCTGATTTCAGTCAATTCACCAATAGCACGTGGTTTAGTCGGTAAAGAGGTTGACGATGTCGTCTCAATCAAAACCCCAGGTGGGGATGTAGAGTTCGAAATTCTTAAAGTTGAGTATATCTGATTCCTATTTTACTGAATTGGTTATATTATTTCCCCGGATTTAAAGAAAAAGGCCGCAGGCGGCCTTTTTCAACATATAAAACATGCTTTCAATGGCATTTTTATATAAATGATGGGTTATTATTTAGGTAAAATGATTTTGCGATCCGCCGAAGGGCGGTAAATAACAAGAATTTTACCAATGATTTGTACATTTACTGCACCAGTTTCGCGAACAATCGCATCAGCGATCAAATTTTTAGTATCACGGTCTTCGCCTGCGATTTTGACTTTGATAAGCTCATGATGCGCTAGTGAGAGTTCAATCTCAGCTAAGACACCTTCGGTTAAACCGTTGTTGCCAATCATAACGACAGGGTTTAAGTGATGAGCGAGACTTTTTAGGTGCTGAATTTGTTTTTTATTAAGATTCATCGATTTTTTGCTTGGTTAGTATTGAAAATGGCTTATTCTACCGCCATCTGATATCTATCACCATCAATTATATCTGTTCGATGGTAAAGAAGCAGCAACATAGGTGTAGATCTTTTAGTATAGTTGGAAGACACAATGGCCAATAAAAAACGTTCGGCAAGCTCAAGTCGCTGGTTGCAAGAACATTTTAGTGATAAATATGTTCAGCAAGCACAAAAAAAAGGGCTACGCTCACGTGCATGGTTTAAACTGGAGGAAATCCAGCAAGGTGATAAAATATTTAAACCAGGTATGACCGTTGTTGATTTAGGAGCAGCCCCTGGTGGTTGGTCACAATATGTTGTCAGCCAAATAGGTCATAATGGGCGTGTTATTGCTTGTGACTTATTACCGATGGACCCAATCGTTGGCGTTGATTTCCTTCAAGGGGATTTTCGTGACGAGGCAGTGCTCGCCGCTTTGCTAGAACGAGTAGGCGACAAAAAAGTACAGGTGGTCATGTCAGATATGGCCCCAAATATGAGTGGGACACCTGCGGTCGATATTCCTCGCTCTATGTATCTGGTTGAATTAGCATTGGATATGTGCCGTGCTGTATTGGCGCCTGGGGGGAGTTTCATTGTTAAAGTGTTTCAGGGAGAAGGCTTTGACGATTACCTTAGGGATATCCGCTCCCTGTTTACGAAAGTAAAAGTTCGTAAACCTGAATCTTCGCGGGCACGGTCACGTGAAGTATACATTGTAGCGACAGGGCTAAAACTATAGTACCCTGAGCGTTATTTGTTAACACAGTTGTAATATGAGGTTAATCCCTTGAGTGACATGGCGAAAAACCTGATTCTCTGGTTAGTCATCGCAGTTGTTCTGATGTCCTTGTTCCAGAGTTTTGGCCCAAGCGATTCGAATAGTCGCAGAGTTGATTATTCTACGTTTATCAATGAGTTAGCCCAGGATCAGGTACGTGAAGTTCGTATCACAGGTCGTGAACTGAACGTCAGAAAGGCTGATAATAGCCGCTATACAACTTATCTTCCTATGCAGGATGAGAAGCTGTTAGACACCATGCTGAATAAGCATGTGACTGTCGTTGGTGAACCACCAGAAGAACCTAGCTTACTGACATCTATTTTCATTTCCTGGTTCCCAATGCTTCTGTTGATTGGTGTCTGGATTTTCTTTATGCGCCAGATGCAAGGTGGCGGCGGCAAGGGGGCAATGTCATTCGGCAAAAGTAAAGCCCGCATGTTGACGGAAGATCAGATAAAAACAACATTTGCAGACGTTGCAGGGTGTGATGAAGCGAAAGAAGAAGTCGGTGAAATCGTAGAGTTTTTACGTGAACCTGCTCGCTTCCAGAAACTTGGCGGTAAAATTCCTAAAGGCGTCCTGATGGTAGGGCCTCCTGGTACAGGTAAAACACTACTTGCAAAGGCTATTGCGGGTGAAGCAAAAGTCCCATTCTTTACTATTTCCGGTTCAGACTTCGTGGAAATGTTTGTGGGGGTTGGTGCTTCTCGTGTTCGTGATATGTTCGAACAAGCGAAAAAAGCTGCGCCTTGTATCATCTTTATTGATGAAATCGATGCTGTCGGTCGCCAACGTGGTGCAGGTTTAGGTGGTGGTCATGATGAACGTGAACAAACCCTGAACCAGATGCTAGTTGAAATGGATGGTTTCGAAGGTAACGAAGGTATTATTGTTATTGCCGCAACTAACCGTGCAGACGTACTTGACCCAGCGTTATTACGTCCAGGTCGTTTTGACCGTCAGGTTGTTGTTGGCTTGCCAGATGTTCGTGGCCGTGAGCAAATTCTGAGAGTGCATATGCGTCGTGTTCCTATCGACCCAAGTGTTGATACTTTCATCCTTGCTCGTGCAACCCCTGGTTTTTCTGGAGCAGAATTAGCCAACCTAGTGAACGAGGCGGCATTGTTCGCAGCTCGCGCAAATATGCGTGTCGTTTCTATGGTCGAATTTGAAAAAGCTCGTGATAAAATTTGGATGGGTGCTGAGCGTCGTTCTCTGATGATGACTGAAGAACAAAAAGAATCAACGGCTTACCATGAAGGTGGCCATATGATTATCGGTCATTTAATGCCAGAGCATGACCCTGTTCACAAAGTCACAATCGTTCCACGTGGTCAAGCGCTGGGTGTGGCATTCTTCTTACCAGAAGGTGATGAAGTTAGCCGTAGCCGCTTAAAACTGGAAGGGATGATTGCGACAGCATATGCGGGTCGTATCGCAGAAGAACTGATTTACGGGCGAGATAAAGTCACCACGGGTGCCTCTTCTGATATTCAGTTTGCAACGAATACAGCGCGTAACATGGTGACTCAGTGGGGCTTCTCAGACCGTTTAGGTCCAATGCAATACTCAAAAGAAGAAGGCCCTGCATTTTTAGGTCGTTCTGCGGGTAATGGTTCAGGTATTTCTGATGAAACAGCGCGTATTGTTGATGAAGAAATTAAGAAAATCTTAGACCACTGCTACCAATTGGCTTATAAAACACTGGAAGACAATATTGATATTCTGCATGCAACGAAAGACGCATTGTTGAAATACGAAACTATCGATATGCCAATGATTGATGATTTAATGAATCGTCGTCCAGTACGTGAACCAGCAGGTTGGGATGAGGACAAAAAAGTCAGTAACGTGACTGGAACATTTGGCAAAGGTGCGTCAAATAGCGATAAAGTTGCTGATAAACCTCAAACTGAAGAACCAAAAAATAATGCTGAAGAGCCAAGCAACAATACTGATGAATCAAACCCATCAGACAATAACGATAACAAGCCACAATAAGTTATCGGAAAAGTAAGGTAATCGAGAGCCCCAGTTCGCTGGGGTTTTTTTCGTTAAGGAAAATAACAATGCAAATCAAAGCGAGAGGCAGTGTCCTTGATTTATCCACACCGCAAGTGATGGGGATTCTGAATGTTACTCCTGATTCGTTCTCAGATGGTGGCACTCATAATCGTTATCATGATGCATTAGAGCATGTAGCTAGGATGGTGCAAGAAGGGGCAACCATTATCGATATTGGTGGTGAGTCAACTCGTCCTGGGGCAGCTGAAGTTTCTGTTAGCGAAGAACTCGATAGGGTGATCCCTGTAGTAGAGGCTATTGCCCAACGTTTTGATGTGTGGATTTCTGTTGACACTTCGAAAGCGCAAGTGATGTCTGAAGCGGCAAAGGCAGGGATGCATATGATTAATGATATTCGCTCACTTCATGAGCCGGATGCATTAGACGTTGCTGCTCAAACTGGGTTACCTGTGTGTATTATGCACATGCAAGGCCAGCCACGAACAATGCAAGCCGCCCCAAATTATGAGAATGTTGTGCGTGAAGTTAAAGACTATCTAGAGGCTGAAATTGCACGTTGTGTGAATGCTGGAATCGATAGGCAGCAAATTATCCTTGATCCAGGCTTTGGGTTTGGTAAAAACTTGTCGCATAATTATCAATTATTGGCAAACTTAGAACAATTTCATAATTTCGGACTACCGCTATTGGCTGGTATGTCACGTAAATCTATGATTGGGCAATTATTGAATGTTCCACCTCAAGAGCGTCTCGCAGGCAGCCTTACTTGCGCAGTTATTGCTGCAATGCAAGGAGCGCACATCATTCGAGTTCATGATGTCAAAGAAACAGTGCAAGCGATGCAAGTGGTACAGATGACTCTGTCAGAAAAGGAAAAGTAAGCGTATGAGTGAGCGTAAATATTTTGGTACCGATGGTATCCGTGGCAAAGTGGGTGATAGCCCAATTACTCCTGACTTCGTTTTAAAATTAGGTTGGGCAGCAGGGAAAGTCCTTGCTCGTCATGGCTCACGTAAAATTATTATCGGTAAGGATACGCGTATTTCTGGTTATATGCTGGAGTCTTCTCTAGAAGCTGGGCTAGCGGCCGCTGGGCTATCAGCATCTTTTACAGGGCCAATGCCGACGCCAGCGGTGGCTTATTTAACACGTACTTTCCGCGCTGAAGCGGGGATCGTTATTTCCGCTTCCCATAACCCTTATTATGATAATGGCATCAAATTCTTTTCAATTGATGGGACTAAGTTACCTGATGAAGTCGAAGAAGCCATTGAAGCTGAAATGGAAAAACCGATCACTTGTGTCGAATCAGCAGAATTGGGTCGCGCTAATCGGATTGTAGACGCTGCTGGGCGTTATATTGAGTTCTGTAAAGGGACGTTCCCAAATGAGCAAAGCTTATCCAGCCTAAAAATCGTTATTGACTGTGCTAATGGTGCGACTTATCACATTGCCCCCAATGTATTTCGTGAGTTAGGTGCGGAAGTCATTACTATTGGTTGTGACCCGAATGGGATCAACATCAATGAAGAATGCGGCGCTACTGATGTTCGACAACTACAACAAAAAGTATTAGAAGAAAAAGCAGACGTCGGCCTAGCGTTTGATGGTGATGGTGACCGTATTATCATGGTTGACCATATGGGCGAAAAAGTGGATGGCGACCAAATCTTATTTATTGTCGCTAGAGAAGCTCTACGCCAAGGTCAATTAAAAGGCGGGGTAATCGGTACATTAATGAGCAATATGGGCTTAGAAATAGCCCTGAAACAGTTAGGCATTCCATTTGAACGAGCTAAAGTGGGTGACCGCTATGTGCTCGAAAAATTACAGGAAAAAGGCTGGCGCATGGGCGCGGAAAACTCAGGCCATGTAATTTTACTGGATAAAACCACCACGGGTGACGGTATTGTTGCTGGCCTACAAGTTTTGAGCGCTATGGTACGTAACCATATGAGTTTGCATGACTTATGTAGTGGTATGAAATTATTACCTCAAGTGCTGGTTAATGTTCGGTTCAAAGGCACACACGACCCTCTACAAAATGAGGGGGTTATTGCTGCTAATGAAGAAGTTGAAAAGCAACTGGCAGGTAAAGGCCGCGTGTTACTCAGAAAATCGGGTACAGAGCCGTTAATTCGTGTCATGGTTGAAGGCGAAAATGAAGCGGATGTAACTGCAATGGCGAATCGTATTGCGGATGCAGTTAAAGCCGCAGGTTGATTGTAATAAATAAAGCTGAGCAATATTTCGAAAATTTGTTGTTTTTTTCCGCAAATAATCGATAGAGTTTAAAATAGACTTGCTTGTCGGCTCAGCTTTGGGTAGTATTCGCACCTGCTCAATCCTGTAAGAGTGTCCTTTTGCGGGGAATTGGGCGGGTGTGCAGTGATAAAGGTCATAGCATTAGGCTATGCACCGTAACTGAATAGGTAACTCAAATGTACATAGCTCTTTTAATTATTTTCCTGCTAGCAGCTATCGGGCTTATCGCTCTGATTATGTTACAGCAAGGTAAAGGTGCTGACATGGGTGCATCATTCGGTGCGGGTGCTTCTGCAACACTGTTTGGCTCATCGGGTTCAGGTAACTTCATGACTCGTATGACTGGAATCTTGGCTGCTGTGTTTTTCATCATCAGTTTAATACTTGGCAATATGACTGCAAATAAGTATGGAACTGGTAGTGGTAGTAAGTGGGAAAACATTAGTGAACCTGCGAAAGTCGAGCAACCAACAGACGTGCCGGCAGCACCAGCTACACCAACGAGCGATATTCCTCGTTAAGTGTTAAAGATTCCGAATGAAGGCAGTTATTGTCATCATTGAGTAGTAAGCTCAGAAATGAGTAAGAAGTTAAAAATTTGAGGTTATTGATTTTAAATTGATAACCTCGCCTCAGTGCCGAGGTGGTGAAATTGGTATACACGCTACCTTGAGGTGGTAGTGCCTACAAAACGGGCGTACGGGTTCAAGTCCCGTCCTCGGCACCATTATTTTGATAGCTTGTAGTTTACGAGTTATCAGTGTAGAATATGTCACGTTTTCGAACGCGGGATGGAGCAGCTTGGTAGCTCGTCGGGCTCATAACCCGAAGGTCGTCGGTTCAAATCCGGCTCCCGCAACCATTTCTTATTCAACATACCTTGTCAGTATCGTAGTCAGAGTTGTTGTCAGATGTAGCAATCAAGTGTAGTTATCTAATAGCTCCCAAAATTTCTCATCGATTTCTCTAGACTTTGCAGGTATAATAAGAATATGGTGAACCCGTGCACTACAGGGTCCAGTTGCATAAAGCCCCGAATTTCGGGGTTTTTTGTTATTTGACAATCGAATTAACTGGGCTTTTATAGCCCTTTTTTTATGTCTGGGGGTGGGCTTGTCCACATTAGAACAGCAATTAACAGAGATGATTTCAGCACCTGTGGAGGCGCTAGGCTTTGAATTTGTTGGCTTAGAGTTTGTCCGTGGTCGCACATCGACACTGCGTGTCTTCATTGATAGTGAAGAAGGCATCACTGTTGACGATTGTGCTGATGTCAGCCATCAGGTTAGTGCAGTATTGGATGTCGAAGATCCAATTTCTGTTATTTATAACCTTGAAATATCGTCACCTGGGCTTGAGCGCCCATTATTCACAGTCGCTCATTACGAGCGTTTTGTTGGTGAAGAGGTGGCGTTAACTTTGCGTATAGCAATGCAGAACCGCCGTAAATGGCAAGGAATTATCAAAGCCGTAGACGGTGAAATGATTACGGTTACTGTAGATGGTAAGGATGAGGTGTTCGCCCTCGGCAACATCCAGAAAGCTAACTTGGTACCCCACTTTTAATAAAGTTCAATGAGGCAACTAGGATGAATAAAGAAATTCTGGCTGTTGTAGAAGCGGTTTCTAACGAAAAATCCCTCCCTCGTGAAAAAATCTTCGAGGCTCTGGAAACAGCATTAGCGACGGCAACCAAAAAGAAATATGAGCAAGAAATCGATGTTCGTGTTGAGATTGACCGTAAATCCGGTGATTTTGATACGTTCCGTCGTTGGTTAATTGTCGATGAAGTGACAATGCCAACTCGCGAAATCACATTAGAAGCAGCGCAATACGAAGACCCTGCACTGCAACTAGGTGAGTATGTTGAAGACCAGATCGAATCTGTTGTGTTTGACCGCATTACAACACAAACTGCAAAACAAGTTATTGTTCAGAAAGTTCGTGAAGCTGAACGTGCTATGGTTGTTGACCAATTCCGTGAGCAACAAGGCGAAATTATCACTGCTCAAGTGAAGAAAGTTAACCGTGAAAACATCACGTTAGACTTAGGTAATAACGCTGAAGCGGTTATTCTGCGTGAAGATATGTTGCCACGTGAAAACTTCCGCCCAGGTGACCGCATACGCGGAGTCCTGTATGATGTCCGTCCTGAAGCTCGCGGCGCACAACTTTTTGTTACGCGTTCTCGCCCGGAAATGTTGGTTGAATTATTCCGCATTGAAGTGCCTGAAATTGGCGAAGAAATTATTGAAATTAAAGCCGCTGCGCGTGATCCAGGTTCTCGTGCAAAAATCGCTGTAAAAACTAACGATAAACGTATCGACCCAGTTGGTGCTTGTGTTGGTATGCGTGGTGCGCGAGTTCAAGCCGTTTCTAGTGAGTTAGGCGGCGAGAGAATCGATATTGTGTTATGGGATGATAACCCAGCTCAGTTCGTTATTAATGCAATGGCTCCGGCTGATGTTGCATCTATCGTCGTCGATGAAGACAAATGCACGATGGATGTTGCCGTAGAAAGCAGTAACTTGGCACAAGCAATAGGGCGTAACGGTCAAAACGTTCGTCTAGCTGCTCAGTTGCTGAAAAAACACCGTGGTGATGACAAATGGGAACTGAATGTCATGACCGCAGAAGAGCTAAATGCAAAACATCAGGCAGAAGCACATGCTTCTATTGATACATTCACCAAGCATCTTGATATTGATGAAGAGTTCGCCACTGCACTTGTTGAAGAAGGCTTCTCTACGTTAGAAGAACTGGCTTACGTGCCTATTAATGAACTTCTGGAAATTGACGGTCTTGATGAAGATACCGTTGAAGTTCTACGTGAAAGAGCGAAAGCTGCCCTCACCACAATTGAGTTGGCTCAAAAAGAGAGCCTAGGTGATAATCAGCCAGCAGAAGATTTGTTGAATCTTGACGGTATGGATCGTACTCTTGCCTATAACTTGGCTACTCGTGGAATCTGTACACTGGAAGATCTTGCTGAGCAGGGCATCGACGACCTGATTGATATTGAAGGTCTGGATGATGAGAAAGCAGGTACGCTCATCATGGCCGCACGTAATATTTGCTGGTTCGGTAACGATGCGTAAACACTGTAGCAGGAAGGAACGGCATGACAGAAACTGTAAAAACATTGGCAACGGAAATTCAAATCACAGTTGATCGCCTGGTACAGCAATTTGCTGAAGCAGGGATCAAAAAAAGTGAGAATGACTCTGTTAGCCAGTCAGAAAAAGAAGCTTTACTGAACCACCTAAACCGCGAACAAGGCGGGGCGGCGGGTCAGCCAAGTAAGTTAACACTACAACGTAAAACTCGTAGTACGTTGAGTGTTCCGGTCACCGGTGGCAAAAGCAAATCGGTAAATGTTGAAGTCCGCAAAAAACGCACTTATGTGAACCGTGACGCTGAAGAAGCGAAAGCGGAAGAGCAGGCACAGCGTGAAGCGGAAGAGCAGGCACAGCGCGAAGCTGAAGAACTGGCACAACGTGAAGCACAAGCTAAGCGATTAGCAGAAGAAGCTGCAAAACGCGAAGCAGAAGCAAACGCAAAACGTGATGCCGAAGATAAAGCAAAACGTGAAGCAGCAGATAAAGCTACGCGCGAAGCAGCGGAAAGAGAAAAAGTGAAACCAAGCGAAAATCATCAAAAAGCAGGCAAATCGTCTGAAACTAATGCCGACAAACAACGCCGTGAAGCTGAAGCTGCAGAGCTAAAACGCAAAGCTGAAGAAGAAACTCAACGTAAAGTTGAAGCAGAAGCGCGTCGTGTTGCTGAAGAAGCCCGTAAAATGGCTGAAGAAAATGGCGAAAAATGGACGGCTGAAACTAAAACTGAAGAAGACAGCGATTATCATACAACCACTTCTACGCACGCTCGTGCCGCTGAAGATGAAAATGATGCGAAAGAAGAAGGCCGTCGTTCTCGTAACCGTACCGCTAAAGCACCTCGCCAGAAAAAAGGTAACAAGCTTTCAGAGAAAGCTGATCGCGAAGAAGAGCGTGCAGCAGGTCGTTCAGGTCGTACTAAAGGTAAACAACGTAAAGGCAGTTCCTTACAGCAAAGCTTTACTAAGCCAGCTGCTGCGGTAAACCGCGATGTTATCATTGGTGAAACGATCACTGTAGGCGAACTTGCTAATAAAATGGCGGTTAAAGGCTCTCAAGTCATCAAAACAATGATGAAGATGGGCGCTATGGCGACTATCAACCAAGTGATTGACCAAGAAACTGCACAGCTTGTTGCAGAAGAAATGGGTCACAAAGTTATTCTGCGTCGTGAAAATGAGCTAGAAGAAGCGGTAATGAATGACCGTGATACAGGCTCTGCATTACAAGAACCACGCGCACCAGTTGTTACTATTATGGGTCACGTTGACCATGGTAAAACGTCTTTACTTGACTACATTCGTTCAACGAAAGTGGCATCAGGTGAAGCCGGTGGTATTACTCAGCATATCGGTGCGTACCACGTACAGACCGATAAAGGTATGATTACCTTCTTAGATACCCCAGGTCACGCCGCGTTTACCTCTATGCGTGCTCGTGGAGCTCAAGCAACGGATATCGTTATCCTTGTTGTTGCTGCCGATGATGGTGTTATGCCACAAACAATTGAAGCTATTCAGCATGCGAAAGCAGCGGGTGTACCAATTGTGGTTGCAGTCAACAAAATCGATAAGCCAGAAGCTGATCCAGACCGCGTCAGAAATGAGTTATCTCAATACGGTGTTATTTCCGAAGATTGGGGTGGTGATACTCAGTTCATTAGCGTATCAGCTAAGAAAGGTACAGGTATTGATGACCTACTGGATGCTATCTTACTGCAAGCTGAGGTTTTAGAACTGAAAGCAGTTTATGCAGGAATGGCAAGCGGTGTTGTTGTTGAATCTTACTTAGACAAAGGTCGTGGCCCAGTGGCAACTATCTTAGTTCAAGAAGGTACACTGAACAAAGGCGATATCGTCTTATGTGGGTTTGAATATGGCCGTATTCGTGCAATGCGTAACGAATTAGGTAAAGAAGTTCAATCTGCAGGCCCTTCTATGCCAGTTGAAATTTTGGGGCTATCAAGCGTCCCATCTGCTGGTGATGAAGCGACAGTAGTTCGTGATGAGAAAAAAGCCCGTGAAGTTGCTCTATATCGTCAAGGTAAATTCCGCGATGTTAAATTAGCGCGCCAGCAGAAATCTAAACTGGAAAACATGTTTGCGAACATGGAAGAAGGTAAAGTTTCTGAACTGAATATCGTGCTGAAAACTGACGTTCAAGGTACTTGTGAAGCGATCACTGACTCTCTGATGAAACTGTCAACTGATGAAGTTAAAATTAAAATCATCGGTTCTGGCGTTGGTGGTATCACTGAGACAGATGCAACATTAGCAGCGGCATCAAATGCTATCATTCTTGGCTTTAACGTCCGTGCAGATGCATCTGCGCGTCGTGTCATTGAAAGTGAAAGCGTTGATTTACGTTACTATTCCGTTATCTATAGCTTGATTGATGAAATCAAACAAGCAATGAGCGGTATGTTGGCACCTGAATACAAACAACAAATCATTGGTCTTGCAGAAGTCCGCGATGTATTTAAATCACCGAAATTTGGTGCTGTTGCAGGTTGTATGGTTACAGAAGGTACCATCAAGCGTAATAACCCAATTCGTGTACTGCGTGACAACGTGGTTATCTACGAAGGTGAGTTAGAGTCTCTGCGTCGCTTTAAAGATGATGTTGCTGAAGTTCGTAACGGCATGGAATGTGGTATCGGTGTTAAGAACTACAACGATGTTCGTGTCGGCGATATGATTGAAGTCTTCGAAGTTATTGAAGTTAAGCGTTCGATCGACGGTTAATTTTATAGATACCCGTAATATCACTTTGTTATAAAGCGAAGCGGGTAAATATCTTCATACTTTATTTTCCATTGGGGGGCTTAGCCCCCCAATTTGTCAGGAGATAGAACAATGGCAAGAGAATTCAGTCGTTCTCAGCGCGTTGCACAAGAAATGCAAAAAGAAATTGCAATCATTTTGCAACGTGAAGTGAAGGATCCTCGCATTGGTATGGCAACGGTTTCTGGTGTTGAACTGTCTAGGGACTTGGCATACGGTAAAGTATTCGTTACGTTTTTAAATATCTCTCATGAAGAACATGAGTCTGATATGGTAAAAGAAGGCATTAAAGCGCTGAATGAAGCTTCAGGTTTTATTCGTTCTTTATTAGGTAAAGCCATGCGCTTACGTGTTATTCCTGAACTGACATTCTCTTATGATAGTTCTTTGGTTGATGGTATGCGTATGTCTAACCTCGTTTCGAATGTCATTCGCGATGATGAAAAACGTCGTGCTGATGCAGATGATAAAGAGGAAAAATAATGGGGCGTCGTCGTAGCGGCCGTGATATCGACGGTGTAGTGCTGCTGGATAAACCTACGGATATTTCTTCTAATGATGCGCTGCAAAAAGTGCGGCGCTTTTTTAATGCTAATAAAGCTGGGCATACAGGGGCGCTTGATCCGTTAGCAACAGGTATGTTGCCCGTTTGCCTTGGTGAAGCAACGAAGTTTTCCCAATTTTTACTCGATTCAGATAAGCGTTATCGTGTAGTAGCTCGTTTAGGTCAACGTACTGATACATCGGATTCTCATGGCGAAATCATCAGCGAGCGTAACGTTGAGTTTACGCCGCAACAGTTAGATGACGCCTTAGCGTTTTTCCGAGGCGATACACTGCAAGTACCTTCGATGTATTCCGCATTAAAACACCAAGGTCGTCCATTGTATGAATATGCACGTAAAGGGATTACGGTTGAGCGTGAAGCCCGCCCAATTACTGTGTATGAACTACAGTTTATTCGTTTAGAAAATAATGAGTTAGAACTGGAAATTCATTGCTCGAAAGGGACTTATATTCGTACTATTGTTGATGATTTAGGCGAAATGTTAGGCTGTGGCGCTCATGTGATTTATCTACGGCGTATTCAAGTCGCTAATTACCCATATGAGCGCATGGTAACATTAGAGCAATTAGCCGCTTTGCGGGCACAAGTAGATGCAGGAGAAGGTTCTTTTGAATCATTACTGGATAGCTTGTTATTGCCAATGGATACCGCAGTTGTTCATTTCCCAGCTATCAATATTACTGAAGAAACAGCGGCTTACTTTAAACAGGGTCAACCTGTTAGGGCGAATGTTGAAGGTCTCATTGAAGGGGACATGGTCCGAGTGACTTGCGGTGAAGAGCAGCGTTTTATCGGTATTGCTCTGATTAGCGAAGATGGCCGTGTGGCACCAAAGCGTTTGGTTGTGGAAAATGAACAATCCGCATAGTGGCGCTTATTGCTTTGCTGTTATAAGCAGCGTAGAATAGCGGCGCTTAATCTTGAGATGCTAAATTAGAGATTGGCTCTCATCACTTACATTAATCATTTTGGAGTTTATTATGTCTCTAAGTAATGAAGCGAAAGCTAAAATCGTTGCTGAGTTCGGCCGCGGTGAAAATGACACTGGTTCAAGCGAAGTACAAATCGCTCTGCTGACTGCACAAATCAACCATCTGCAAAGCCACTTTGCAGAGCACAAAAAAGATCACCACAGCCGTCGTGGTCTGTTGCGTATGGTTGCACAACGCCGTCGCTTACAAGCTTACTTGAAAGGTAAAGATATCGCACGCTACACTGCTCTGATTGAGCGTTTAGGTCTGCGCCGCTAATCTTACTCTAGATAATTCCAGTTGCGGCTAGGCGACCAATGAGTGAGTGGCTAGGAATGTACATCAGTATGTGACTAGTACGAGTGAGTGTAGTCAACAACGTTGCAACTTGAAGTATGACGAGTAGAGTCAGTTTCAGAGAAAAGGGGCCACAGGCCCCTTTTCTTCTAAAAGTTATTTTGAAAGTTGAAGTAATACTCGAATTGTTCTTAACTTAAATGTTAAGCTATGGTTTGTAATTAGTTGTTTTAATAATGCCTCTTCGCTACATCCGATTCGCGCGGCTAATGAGAACATTGATGACTTGAATATCAATCTTCTCATTAGTCGCGAGGCTGTAGGAAGAATAAGCCAATGCTATCCGAGATGCTCAGATAGCCTTACAAAAAGGGTAATATTGTGTTAAATCCTATTGTTCGTAAATTCCAATATGGTCAACATACCGTTACGATTGAAACGGGAATGATGGCGCGTCAAGCGACAGCCGCTGTTATGGTTAACATGGATGACACTGCGGTATTTGTTACTGCGGTTGCTCAGAAGAAAGTTAAAGAAGGTCAAGATTTCTTCCCTTTAACTGTTAACTATCAAGAACGTACATACGCAGCAGGCCGTATCCCAGGGAGTTTCTTCCGTCGTGAAGGTCGTCCTGGTGAAGGCGAAACGTTAATCGCACGCTTAATTGACCGTCCACTGCGCCCTCTGTTCCCAGAAGGTTTTTTAAACGAAATTCAAATCATTGCTACAGTTGTGTCTGTTAACCCACAAGTTAACCCTGACATCGTTGCGATGATCGGTGCATCTGCAGCTCTTGCGCTGTCTGGCACGCCATTTAATGGCCCAATCGGTGCTGCTCGTGTTGGTTTTATCAATGACCAATATGTTCTTAACCCAACAGCTGATGAGCTGAAAAACAGCCGTTTAGATTTAGTGGTTGCAGGTACCAATAACGCGGTCTTAATGGTTGAATCTGAAGCTGACTTGTTAAGCGAAGAACAAATGTTAGGTGCGGTCGTATTTGGCCACGACCAACAACAAATTGTTATTCAAAACATCAATGAGTTGGTCAAAGAAGCAGGTAAAGAAAAATGGGATTGGCAGCCAGAGCCAGTTAACCAAGCATTAAATGACCGCATTGCGGCATTAGCAGAAAGCCGTATGGGTGATGCTTACCGCATTACTGAGAAACAAGAACGTTACGCGCAAGTTGATTTAATCAAAGATGAAGTCATTGCTACATTAGTCGCTGAAGATGAAAACGTTGATGTTTCTGAAGTTGCTGATATTTTAGGTAACTTAGAAAAACAAGTTGTACGTAGCCGTGTTATCCGTGGTGAACCTCGTATTGACGGTCGTGAAAAAGACATGGTTCGTGCACTTGATGTGCGTACCGGTGTTCTGCCACGTACTCATGGGTCTGCATTGTTCACACGTGGTGAAACTCAGGCACTGGTAACTGCAACTTTAGGTACAGAGCGTGATGCACAGGTTATCGACCAGCTAATGGGCGAATACACTGACCGTTTCTTATTCCATTATAACTTCCCTCCATACTCTGTTGGTGAAACTGGTATGGTAGGTTCACCGAAACGTCGTGAAATTGGTCATGGTCGTTTAGCGAAACGTGGTGTGTTAGCTGTAATGCCAGATCACGCAGATTTCCCATATACTGTCCGTGTTGTATCTGAAATTACTGAATCTAACGGTTCATCATCTATGGCTTCTGTCTGTGGCGCTTCACTCGCATTAATGGATGCAGGTGTGCCAATTAAAGCTGCTGTTGCTGGTATTGCAATGGGGCTGGTGAAAGAAGGTGACGATTTTGTTGTCCTATCTGACATTTTAGGTGATGAAGACCACTTAGGTGATATGGACTTTAAAGTTGCCGGTAGCCGTGATGGTATCAGTGCACTGCAAATGGATATCAAAATCGAAGGGATTACCAGCGAAATTATGCAGGTTGCTTTGAACCAAGCGAAAGGCGCACGTTTGCACATCTTGGGGACGATGGAACAAGCTATTAATGGTCCTCGCGAAGAAATCTCTGAATTTGCACCACGTATCTATACGATTCGTATCAATCCAGACAAAATTAAAGATGTCATCGGTAAAGGTGGTTCTGTCATCCGTGCATTAACGGAAGAAACAGGCACTACGATTGAAATCGAAGATGATGGTACAGTGAAAATTGCTGCAACTGATGGTATCAAAGCGAAAGAAGCCATTCGCCGTATTGAAGATATTACTGCTGAAGTTGAAGTTGGTCGTATTTACCCAGGTAAAGTGACTCGTATCGTTGACTTTGGTGCATTCGTTGCTATTGGTGGCGGTAAAGAAGGTCTAGTACACATTTCTCAAATCGCAGATAAGCGTGTTGAGAAAGTGACTGATTATCTGCAAATGGGTCAAGAAGTCCCAGTTAAGGTATTAGAAATCGACCGTCAAGGCCGTATCCGCCTTAGCATGAAAGAAGCGGTAGCAACTGAGGAACCAAGTTCGCAACCTCAGGACTCAGCAGAATAAGTTGACCTAGCTGCGCTCTATTTGTTTAGAGCGCTATCAGCCTAAATTTGCTGAAACCATAATTTGTTGTAAATGCGTGGTAATGTAAGGGCGGAGTATGTTGAACAGTATCTGTCTTCGGGTAAGAGATTATCGCACGTTACCGCGTGTGCTCTTGGCGCTTATCTTTTTTGTTATTATTGGATGTAGCAGCAAAGATTGGCGAAAGAACGAGGTTTTTGCCGTTCCACTTCAACCTTCATTGCAACAAGAAGTGATATTGGCTCGTATGGAACAAATCCTTGCGAGCCGGTCTTTAACCGATGACGAATACGCACAGCTTTTATATGAGCGCGGTGTGTTGTATGATAGTCTAGGTTTAAGGGCGCTGGCGCGTAATGATTTTTCAACTGCGTTAGCCATACGTCCTGATATTCCTGAAGTTTTTAATTTTTTAGGGATATATTTTACGCAGGCAGGGAACTATGATGCTGCCTATGAAGCGTTTGATTCTGTTTTAGAGCTTGATCCAACTTACAATTTCGCGCGGATGAATCGTGGCATCGCTTTATATTACGGTGAACGGTACAAACTAGCGCAGGATGATCTGCTGGCGTATTATCAGATAGATCCAAATGATCCTTTTCGTGTTTTATGGCTTTATCTTGTAGAAAAAGACATAGACCCGCGTACGGCACAAGATAATCTTGCTGCTCGTTACAACCAAGCGGAGAAAGGGCAATGGGGCTGGAATATCGTAGAATTCTATCTTGGCAATATCAATGAAACAACATTGATGGAGCGTTTGAAAGAAACGTCTACGGATAACACTTCGCTCGCTGAGCATCTCAGTGAAACTAACTTCTATTTAGGTAAGCATTACCTAAGTCTGGGGGATAAGAATAGCGCAGTTGCGTTATTCAAACTGACGGTAGCTAACAACGCTCACAGCTTTGTTGAACACCGCTATGCATTGTTGGAATTGGCGCTGTTAGGCCAAGAACAAGACGACCTTTTAGAATCGGGCCAGCAATAGCTGACGAACATTTCATGATTAATTTTTAAGTCATCATCCCTCGGGGTGACGGCCTATTTGTTCGTTTAATAAACACAATTTGAGCCAGTTCACATTTTAAATGAAAATGACCGAAATGATTTTCGCATGGTTATGTAAACTGGCTGCCATTATGTATGAGGCACCTTTACATGACTACTGAGACCGATATTTCTTTTGCTGATTTAGGTTTATCAGCATCTATTTTGACAGCACTGAACGACCTGGGATACGAAAAACCATCACCAATCCAGCAACAATGTATTCCATTATTAATGGATGGTAACGATGTATTAGGTATGGCACAAACCGGTAGTGGTAAAACCGCTGCATTTAGTTTGCCATTACTGCAAAACATTGACCCAGATTTAAAAGCTCCGCAAATTTTAGTTCTGGCACCAACTCGTGAGTTGGCTGTTCAGGTAGCTGAAGCGATGAGCGATTTCTCTAAACATATGAGCCGCGTTAACGTCGTTGCTCTATATGGTGGCCAACGTTATGACGTGCAATTGCGCGCGTTACGCCAAGGTCCACAAATCGTTGTGGGTACACCTGGCCGTCTTCTTGACCATCTGAAGCGTGGTACTTTAGATCTTTCTAAATTAAAAGGCTTAGTCTTAGACGAAGCTGATGAAATGCTACGAATGGGCTTTATTGAAGATGTTGAAAACATCATGAGCCAAATTCCAGCAGAGCACCAAACCGCATTGTTCTCTGCGACAATGCCTGAGCCAATTCGCCGTATTACGCGTCGCTTTATGAAAGAACCTAAAGAGATTCGTATTCAGGCAAGCATTACCACACGTCCTGACATTGCTCAAAGCTACTGGACTGTTTACGGTATGCGTAAAAATGAAGCGTTAGTTCGTTTCTTAGAAGCAGAAGATTTTGATGCGGCGATTATTTTCGTCCGTACTAAAAATGCAACATTAGAAGTCGCAGAAGCATTAGAGCGTAACGGCTATAACAGCGCAGCGCTGAATGGTGACATGAACCAAGCTCTGCGTGAGCAGACATTAGAGCGCCTGAAAGATGGTCGTTTAGATATCTTGATTGCGACTGACGTGGCAGCTCGTGGTTTAGACGTTGAGCGTATTAGCTTAGTCGTTAACTATGATATCCCTATGGATGCTGAGTCTTATGTTCACCGTATTGGTCGTACTGGCCGTGCAGGTCGTGCGGGCCGTGCCTTACTGTTCGTTGAGAACCGTGAGCGTCGCCTGTTACGTAACGTTGAACGTACGATGAAACTGACTATTCCTGAAGTTGAACTGCCAAATGCAGATTTGTTAAGTCAACGTCGTCAGGAAAAATTTGCTGAAAAAATCCAGCAACAATTAGAAAGCAGCGATTTAGACCAATATCGTTCACTGTTAGCGAAAATGTCTCCATCAGAAGATGTTGATATGGAAACTCTAGCAGCAGCGTTACTGAAAATGGCTCAAGGCGAACGCGCCCTGATCCTACCACCAGATGCACCTCGTCGTCCGCGTCGTGAATTCAACGACCGTGATGATCGCCGTGGTGACCGTCGTGACCGCAATAGCAATGGTAATGGTTTTGACCGTGCAGAGCGTGGGGAGCGTGGCGGTCGTCGTGAGCGCCGTGATGTTGGCGATATGGAAATGTATCGTATCGAAGTTGGTCGCGATGACGGTGTGGAAGTTCGTCATATTGTTGGTGCGATTGCTAACGAAGCGGACATCAGTAGCCGTTATATTGGTAATATCAAACTGTTTGGTACTCACTCAACCATTGAGTTACCAAAAGGTATGCCAAGCGAAGTGTTAACTCACTTAAGCCGTGCACGTGTATTAAATAAACCAATGCAAATGCAACTGATTGGTGATGCACAACCGTTTGAGCGTCGTGGCGGTGGTGAGCGTCGTGGTGGTCCTCGTCGTGAAGGTGGTAGCGAGGGAGGTTTCGGTGCAGGTCGTCGCAATGACCGTGGTGGTGAGCGTCGTAGCAACGGTGGTGGTGAACGCCGTGGCGGTGGTAACCGTGGCAATGCAGCACCTCGCCAAGATGGTACTAATGCGGCACCTCGTCGTCGTAGCAGCAGCCATAACGCGTAATAGCTAGGTTTTGGGGAGTTTAATCCCAATAAAACGAAACCCGTACTTTGAAGTGCGGGTTTTTTTATTAGTCATTTTTATTTAAGTATATAGTGGCGATAAAGCGTTTTTTCTAAATCTTGTGCTGTGCTAATAAAAAGTAGGATAACGACGTTATTTGTTTGCTTATCAAATTCATATAAACAGCGATATTGGCTAGTTATATCGATTCACTCTCGAATAAGTAGACCATTATCGGCTAACATTTGATTTGGGCGATATGGTTTAGGATCTTCTGATATTGCTTTTACGGATGATAGAAGTAGCTCATCAACAAACGCTGCAGCTTGAATACTACTCATAAAATTGATTTTTAAACGATTCTACATCCTGTAGTGACCATAATGCAGTTTCTGCGAGGGTGACCGTATATGGTTGTTCCATCACAATTTCCTTTCATTATTTTCTTGCTGCACGTAATTTTTCTAGCGCTTCTTCTGGTGATAAGGTTCTTTTATTTTTAACATCATCTTTTGCTGCCATCACCAATTTTAGCAGTGCATTTGCTTGGCGCTCTCTTTCTCTTTCTTTTAGCTCTATTTCACGTTCCACACTAGTTTGAATAAAAAGCTCGGACTGCCCATTTTTTGTTACAAAAACGCCCCCCTTAAAGAGCTCAGGGTTACCAAGGCCTTCACGTGCTGCTTTTTGCGACATTGTATTAGATATATTTTGTTCCTATAAATGGTGAACACACAACACGGAATACAGAATAACGTATTGTGTGTTTTTTGAACTTATGTTTCTGTTTATAGAAAAATTGTTTTGATGTACATATTTATTATTAATTTATACACCAAGTGCATGTGTGAGAAGTCGAAGAGCCATTTAGACCAAACCCAATGCCTCTTTTAGTGGTTTGAGGTAACGGCGGCTAACGGGGATGCGTTCGCCAGAGCTAAGCACTAACTCGGCTTGCCCACTATCGCCAAATAAAATTTCATTTAATTGGGTCATATTGACTAAGTATTGGCGATGGCAGCGCACTAGCGGTGTACGAGTTTCTAAGGTGCGTAATGTGAGTTCAGTAAAGCCTTCTTGCCCTTGTGTACTCATGACGTAGACGCCACTCAAACGAGAAGTTGCATACAATACTTCATCGAGTTTCATCAAATAAATACGGCTATGACCAGTACACGGAATAAATTTAAGTGGTTCATTATTACCCAGTAGCTCAAGGTTTTGTTTTTGTTTACCTTGACGGAGCCGGCTTAATGTTTTCTCCAATCTTTCTGGCTCAAGGGGTTTTAATAAATAATCAAAAGCATGTTCTTCAAAAGCCTGAATAGCAAATTCATTAAAAGCGGTTAGAAAGACAATATAGGGGCGGTCTTCAGGATCTAACATGCGCACCATTTCAAGGCCAGTTAAGCGCGGCATTTGGATATCGAGAAAGACCACATCAGGCTTTTTTTTATGGATTATCCCAATAGCTTCTATCGCATTGGCACATTCGCCAATGATTTCAATATCATCGTGTTCTTCGAGGAGGCAACGGACGTTTTCCCGCGCAAGTGGTTCATCATCAACAATTAATACATTCATAGGGTTACATTATCATTATTATGGTGCCGCCAAATACGGTAGGCGGATTTTCATTCGTGTGAATTTTTCTGGCTCATGCTCTACGCTAATGCCGTATTGTTCGCCATATTTTAAACGCAAACGTTTATCGACCAAGCCCATCCCTAAGCCATCACTTTGCTTCGCAGATTGGTAGAGCCCTGCGTTGTCTTCAATTTCAATATAGACGTGTTCGCTACCGATATAACTACGTATTGTAATATATC
This sequence comes from Providencia sp. TYF-12, assembly GCF_041344805.1. Lineage (NCBI taxonomy): Bacteria > Pseudomonadati > Pseudomonadota > Gammaproteobacteria > Enterobacterales > Morganellaceae > Providencia > Providencia sp. TYF-12. The sequence goes on along the minus strand of NZ_CP166833.1, from coordinate 4,295,794 downwards.
CCGTCTCTAATAACTGTGAGGTGCCGTGTTTAATTGCGTTTTCAACAAGAGGTTGTAAGGTAAATGCAGGGAGTTCAACATGTTTAACTTCCTCTGGAATGTCGATGTAAATCTGTAAGTTTTCTTGAAAACGAGCTTTTTCTATTTGTAAGTAAGCATTGATATGTTCAATTTCTTCTCCTAAAGTGGCATTTTGTTCCGGACGTTTTAAGTTATTACGGAAAAAGGTCGAAATATATTGCACTAATTGCCCCGCTTGTTGGCTGTCTTTGCGGATCACGGCCTGCAACGTGTTGAGTACATTAAATAAAAAATGAGGGTTTACTTGGGCATGGAGCAATTTTACTTCTGATTGTAGCAGCGATTGTTTATTGCGTTCGTATTGCCCTGCCAAAATTTGAGCTGAAAACAAGCTGGCAATCCCTTCACCTAATGTACGGTTGATTGAGCTAAATAGGCTATTTTTGGCTTCATAGAGTTTTATGGTTCCAATCACTCGGTCATTTTCGCCTCGTAGGGGAATGACGAGTGCCGAGCCAAGTTTACAAGTTGGGCTGAGGGAACATTTATACGGTGTTTCATTCCCATCGGCATAGACAACCTCATTATTATCAATGGCTTGTCTTGATTGTGTCGATGAGATTGGTGTTCCAGGTCGGTGGTGGTCTGCCCCAATACCAATAAAGGCGAGTATTTTTTCGCGATCGGTAATGGCAACAGCTCCAATTTCCAGTTCTTGGTAAATAATTTTGGCAACTTTCATGCTGTTATCCGCATTAAAGCCTTTACGTAGAATACCTTCGGTCGTTAAGGCAATTTTAAGGGCCTGTGCGGAAAAAGCGGTGGTGTATTTTTCAACAATTGCGCGTCGGTCGAGTAGAATACGAATAAACATGGCTGCACCAATGGTGTTAGCGACTAACATCGGTGCGACAATACTTCTCACCAGCTCAAGGGCTTCATCGAAAGGGCGCGCAAGTAATAGAATAATCAGCATTTGTAGGACTTCAGCTACAAAAGTCGCACAACTGGCAGTAACTGGGTTAAAAATTTTATTAATTTCGCCACGTTTCATATAGTAACGATGGACTAAGCCACCAATGAGCCCCTCGACAATAGTCGAAACCATGCAAGCAAATGCACTCATCCCTCCTAATGAATAACGGTGTATTCCGCCAGTAAAACCAACGGCAAACCCGACAGCAGGGCCGCCAAGTAGCCCACCTAATACCGCACCAATTGCCCGAGTATTGGCAATGGAATCATTGATATGTAAGCCAAAATATGTCCCGATAATACAAAATACGGAAAAAATCAGGTAGCACATCACCTTGTGGGGTAAGCGGATAGTGACTTTCAATAAGGGAATGACGAGTGGGGTGCGGCTGAGCGCCCATGCGATAACAAGGTAGACGCACATTTGCTGGAGTAGGAGTAATATTAAATCAAATTCGTACATGCTCGTCATATTTCACATTGTGGGGGTGTTGACTTTGTCATCTCGCCCTAGTCACATACTACTGTATGCTCCTAGGGCCTCGTTTCCTCGTCGCCTACCCACAATGCGAACTATTTAGAGCATGGCTCGTCATGTGCACGTTATGGGATGTTGACTACGTTCAGCTCTTTGGGTCATATACTGATGTATGCTCCCCAAGATGTCTTCTCTTGTCGCCTACCCACAATGCGAACTATTTAGAGCATGGCTCGTCATGTGCACGTTATGGGAGGTTGACTACGTTCAGCTCTTTGGGTCATATACTGATGTACGCTCCCCAAGATGTCTTCTCTTGTCGCCTACCCACAATGTGAACTATTTAGAACATGGCTCGTTATATTTTGCATTGCGGGAGTGATTCACTTTAGCGTCTATTTTTAGTCTTTATTTGGCGAGTGATTATACCGTAAGTCATTGGTTAAGTAATCGACATTTGAGTAAAGGACATTCATCATTATTTGACATAAGAAAAAAATCGATTCAATATTAGACAATGCCCTACCTTTTCGTGATCTTGCGCACGAATTTATTAACGCTGTATTTAATTTTCTTGTCATACTCTAGGGATGATAGTTTCCCCCGTTATTATTTAAGGTTCACATAAATAATGAAAAAAAGAACAATAGTACTGATTTTGCTGATGCTCATTTTAATAGCAGCAGCTGCACTTTTTCATTCCCATAATCAATATTTATTGTTGCAGGGAGAAGTGGATGCACCTGAAGTTATTGTCACCTCAAAAGCGAAGGGGCGAGTGGTTGAACGCCATGTCGAGCGTGGGGACGATGTCAAACAAGGGCAGCTTTTATTAACGTTAGAAAGCCCTGAGTTGCAAGCGCAATACGAAGCCTCAAAAGCGGCAAGGGACCAAGCAAAAGCTCAGCTCGAACAATCGATTAACGGGACCCGAGCAGAGACTATTCGGGACCTTAAAGCCACATTAGCGCAAGCAAACTCACAATATCAAAATGCTTCTCGCGAATATGCGCGTTTGAGTAATTTAAAAAGCAAAGGGTATGTTTCAGCAAATGAACTTGATAATGCCCGTAAAGCCAAAGATGTTGCATATTCTCAAGTACAAGGTGCAAAAGCTCGGTTAGAAGAGGGGCAGAATGGGGATCGTGTTGAGTTACGAAAACAATACGAAGCAGCTCTGAATCAAGCAGAACAAAAACTTACAGAGCTACAAGTACAGGTTGATGACCTACAAGTCAGAGCGCCTGTTGATGGTGAAGTCGGCCCTATCCCAGCAGAAATAGGTGAACTATTCAATGCAGGCAGCCCGTTAATTTCATTAATTCGCTTACCTCAGGCTTATTTCATTTATAACTTGAGAGAAGATATTTTAGTCAATGTGAAAAAAGGCGATAAAGTTCAACTTGATGTGCCCGCATTAGGCAATAAGGTGATTGAGGCTGAGGTTCGTTATATTGCACCAAAAGGTGATTACGCAACAAAGCGTGCAACCCGTGCAACTGGTGACTTTGATTTAAAAACGTTTGAAATTCGTTTATATCCATTAGAGCCAATTGATGGGCTGCGGCCCGGTATGAGTGTGCTATGGCACTGGGATAAGTAAAAGGTGTTGCCATGAAATTAAAGTTCGCTTGGCAAGGCTTCGAGCATGCTTTTAGCCGTGAAACTAAAATGGCTATCCGTAGCCCTGTTTTTCACTGGTTGAGCTGGTTGTTTCCATTGATGTTGTTTACGTTGGTGAGTTCTAACTTTTCAGAAGGAACGCTGATGGATTTGCCTGTGTCAGTGGTAGATGACAACCATAGTCCAGTATCTCGGCAAATTATTCGCGACTTGAATTCAGGCCCTCACGCAGATGTAAAAACTATCGATGACAATCTGAATACATCCTTAAAAAGATTAGGCAGCTCAAAAGATTATGCATTACTGTACATCCCCCATGATTTTGAAGAGGATGTGTTAAGAGGGCGCCAACCTGAACTGCGTATGTACTACAACGCTTTATTTTACGCATCGGGAAGTTATGCAATTCAAGACTTTAGCGGCTTAGTTGCGGAGCTAAATGCAAAGTATCGCCAAGAACTGGCGAGGTCGATGGGAAAAGCACTACCGCCGTTGGCGCAAGTGACACTTTCTTATGACAGCTTGTTCAATCCGAGTGGTAGTTATATTTATTACCAGCAGTTTGCTGCGACTATTCATATGTTACAGCTGTTTGTCGTCACAGCGACTATTTATACTATGTCGCGAGGGAGCACTTTACAAAGCGTTAAACCTTTCGCTACTGCCCTATTAGGGAAGATGGCCCCGTATACGTTATTTTTCACGACATTGTTGGCAATTGAACTTGCTGCACTCGTGACCATTTTTGATGCTAAAGTGGTGGGTAACCCATTGTATATGCTGGTGGTAGGCTTCTTTTATGTGATAGCGGCACAAAGTATTGGGGTATTACTATTTAGCTTTACCTCTAGTGCTATTATGGCTTATAGCTTAATAGGGATGCTAGTGAGTATCGCTTTAGCGTTCTCAGGAATGGCTGTGCCTGAATTATCGATGATTTTACCCGCGCGAATTATTTCTAATATTGAACCCCTTACGCATACACTTAATGCAATGTTCGATATTTTCTTACGGGAAATTTCGTTTGGTCGAATTGTAGAAGTTTGTTTGTTTTTATTAATTTACCCTGTCGTAATTGCCTTTTTAGTTCGTAAACGCTTGGTTAAGCGGCTTGCAACTCAAGGAGGGGAAGTTTAATGGCGGTCTATTTTGCGACTTTCCGTAAAGTGCTACTGGGTATGTTAGAAAAGCCGATGTGGCTACTACTTTTAGTCTCATTGTGCGTGATGAGTTTGGTCTATGCAAAACCTGTTTTATGGGATTTGCCTGTTGCCGTGATCGATATGGACCATAGCACTGCTAGCCGCGAACTAATCCGTGATTTAGACGCAACGCCAAAAGTACAATTGCATGGTTATGATAACCTTGCGCAGGCTCGTCAGGATATGATCGCTAGAAAATTATTTGCGATAATTATCATTCCAACCGATTTTCAGCAGCATTTACTAAGTGGTAAAAGCATTACTGTCCCTGTCTATGGTGATGCGACTAACCGCCTCGCTAGCGGCCAAATTCAACAAGAGCTTTCAAAAGCATATCAAACTCTTTTAAACGCTTATAATACGCAATTACTAACAAAAGCAGGTTATAGCAAAGAACAAGCCAAAGTTATCATTACCCCAGTCCGCAGTGAAACTGAGCCGTTGTATAACCCCGGAGTCAGCTTTGCGGCCATTGTTTTCCCAGGTTTATTGGTGATGTTGTTACAGCACTCCTTGTTGATCGCTTGTGTGCGCGTCAGTATTGCGATCCGTTCAACACCGAAAGGTAAACCGCCTTTAGCCGTTTATTTGGGAGCATTATCTGCGTTAATACCCATTTGGTTGTTTTTATCTACGGTCTTTTTTGCACTTTGGCCATGGGTATTGGGCTTCCGGCAAGAAGCACCGCTGTACTTAATTTGGATATTTACCTTCCCGTTCCTATTAGCGGTTATTGGCCTAGGCAAGTTGGTAACAGAATGCTTGCGCAGTGTTGAAATGATCTATTTAACGTTAGCGTTTATCACTACGCCAGTGTTTTATATGTCAGGCACTATTTGGCCATTACAAGCGATGCCAGATTGGGTACGTATGATTGCTTCAGCATTGCCATCAACATGGGCCACAAACGCCATGGCAGGCCTTAACCAAATGGGATTGCCGTTTAGTGAGGTGTTGATGGATATCGTTATGATGCTAACACTTGGTGTAATTTATACGGTTATTGGTGTGTTTATTGGCATGCTAAGAGATGGAGAGTTACGCCATATTAGCCATATGTTTAACCGTTGGCGTAGGCATCGGCATTAATTGTTATTTTTGAGTAGGAAACCTATGGCTGAGTTAGGATCAACGGCTTTTGTTGCCATTTTTGCTTCTTGGCTTAAGGTTTCCCAGTCATCAGGAGGGCTTAGCATTGAGGCAAATACTTGATAGGCATCATTTTTGGAACTATATGAACGTAATGTACTGAAATCATTTACCCAACTAATAATGATGATTTTATCTTTTTCACTGCAACGAAAGAATAAACGGAACTGCTGTAAAAATTTAGCCCGAAACCAATGTTTGTGTTTCGTTCCTAAGGTATTGCCTTGGTAAAAAATTGGGTCAAGTGGGTTGACTGCAATTCGTTCTGTTATCACTTTATTAATTGCAGCGAGTAATTTTGTGGGAGCTTTCTTTTTATAGCCTATTGGGGCAGATTTTTTTAAGGTTTGTACTGTACTGACTAATGCAACTAACTGTTCTAAGAAACATGAGTGAAAAAAAAATTTCCATCCGTTAATTTCTAACATTCCCTGTGACTCCATGATTAACTATCAGTAAGTGGTGCATCTAAATCAATGTCGATATCCGCAGTAAGCTCATTGACCTTATTCCATAATGCTACAGGCACAGGATAAATGTATCGTGGATTTTCTTTCATATCTTTTTCTAGGAAATTGAGAAACTATAGGGTCCTCATGGGCGTTTGTTTGCCTAGAAATAATGACATTACCATCTGCTAATAGCGAATATTCAATTATTTCAACAGGTTGTAAGTTTAAAGCATCATGTATGGCCGCAGGGATAGTTGTTTGACTGCGTTCGGTAAGGCGGGATTTTGCACGTAAAGAAACAGTGTTTGGGTTTATATCAATCATTTTATTTACTTCAAAAATTTCCAGCCTATCCTCAGTGTAATGCAAATGCATTGTGCAATGCATTTGCATTACACTGAGGATAGGTGGTTATGAGGTGGGTAATAGGCTTAAGGCACCATCGACAACCCTGCAATTTGTCGCCAGTAACCATTGCAATTTTGGTTGATAATATTCAACGGGATCTCCCCATTTTCATTGGCTTTAAACTGCTTGATTACCTCAAGGGTCTCAATGCCTTCAGGTGAAATGCGCACAATATCCACAAGGTCATGCATTGAATACAGGTCATTGCCGAGGTTATAGCAAGCGCCACTGAGTGTTTGAATACCATTTAAGGTAAATACTTGCTGCTGTTCTTGAGAAAGAACCTTGCGCCCTTGGGGGTAGTTAATACAGCAAGTCTCACATTCGTCTTTTTGCCGATTTTCTGAACGAGCCGTAAAACAGCGGGCAGAGTAGGCCAGAGGTAAATGACCGTAGCTCATCACTTCCACCTCAAATTTACCGTGGATACCAATATCATCACATTGATTGAGCAAATTAATTAGCCAATCACGAGATAGCTCTACAGGCATACACCAGCGCGTCATACCTTGGCGTAATAAAATATTTAAAGTTTGTGCGTTATAGCAATTTAACCCGTGCCCAGCGACAAAAGGAAGGTTTCTTTCGACTAACATGTTGACCACACCAAAATCATGGGCTTCAACGAGAAACTCACCATTATCAACTAACTTGCTGATTTCTTTAAGTTCGGAAGGGGCTTGAAGAAGGGCAAGGGTACTCAGAACAATTTGTTTGCCGCTCTTGGCCAGTTGTTGGGCGAGCTCTATCCAATCATTGGGTTTCATTTCTCGGCGCTTACTGCAAACCGTTTCTCCAAGGTAGATAATATCGGCTTCACTTTCGATTGCGCACTGATAAAATTCACTTAATGTGTGTTTTGGCCAGTAATAAAGAACCGATCCTAATGAGTACTGCATAATATTTACCTTTTCAATTACTGCCACTTGCGATGATAAGCACCCAAAGTCGTCTGGCTGCCTTCTGAAAGCCCACCTAATACTTTTAGCCATTTAGGGTCGGTGGTGAAGTTATCAGGGTTGGCTTTGTAACGGTCAATCGCTTGGCGCCAAATCCGTGTTACCTCCGTGACATAAGCAGGGCTGCGCTGGCGGCCTTCAATCTTAACCGAAGCAATACTAGCGGCCATGAGTTCTGGTAACAGTTCAATCGTGTTGAGGCTAGTTGGTTCTTCTAGGACGTGGTATTTTTGACCATCGACAAGGTAACGCCCCTTACACAAAGTAGGGTAGCCTGCATTTTCATGTTCTTGGTAGCGGTCGATTAAGACGTCATTCAGGCGAGACTCCATACCATTTTCTGTTTGCTGCCAACGAACAAAACGAGCTGGTGAGCAAGCGCCTACGGTGTTTGGTGATTCGCCCGTTAAGTAGGAAGATAAATAACAACGGCCTTCAGCCATGATGCATAAACTACCAAAAGCAAACACTTCAAGCGGCACAGGGCTATTTCTAGCGAGTTGTTTTACTTGATGAATAGATAAAACGCGTGGAAGGACAACACGATGTACTTGAAAGTTTCGCTGATAGAAGCGGATCGCTTCTGTATTGGTGGCTGAAGCCTGAACCGATACGTGTCTTTCGATATGCGGGTACTTGTTTGCTGCATACTCTAACATCGCGATATCGGCTAAGATTAACGCATCAGCCCCTAAATCCGCAGCAAGATCGACGGAGTTTTGCCAACGTTCATAACCGGTAGGGTGTGCAAATGTGTTAATCGCAATATGCAATTTGCGATTATGGTTATGAATGTAGCGCTCTGCTTCATGCAGCTTTTTTTCAGTGAAATTGAGCCCTGCGAAGTGGCGCGCATTGGTATCGTTTTTTAACCCAATATAAACAGCATCTGCGCCGTTATCGACAGCGGCTTTCAACGCAGGCAAATTCCCTGCTGGGCAGAGTAATTCCATTGGCCTATCCCTGTATAAAATTTAACAACGGACATTCTAGTCAAGGGAACTGTTATAGATTTTGATTTAGAGCAGAGAAATTGTTAATGGATATCAGTATTCGTTAATTAAGGCTGTGGGTGACTGAATTAGTGAGTGACTTTTTTGTGAGTTAGGGCACTAAAGAATAAAATTAGACCCGTTTCATAAATCTGGATATTAAGTCATTTTTGGTTATTTATTGATCATGATTTGTGGTAAAAGCCACCAATAGAAACTATCCATTTTGTTAAAAATAAATATGGGTGACATGGGCAAAAATTGATATAGGATCAGACCAATAAGGTGTTTTTTTGGCAAGATAACTCATCGTGAGCTAAATAGTGTATTGATGATCTCAGTAATTGGGGTTATTAACTACAAATATTTTGTTTAACTAATTGAATATACAATATGTTACCCTAAATAATTCGAGCTGCTACTGTTGTTGAGTAGTTACCCGAAAACGGGCAGACAATTAAGACGGGAGTCAGTACTGTGCTAGGTAAAATTCGTTCTCAACTCATCACAAAAGGTCCTTCATTTTTGAAATTACCTTTAAAAGTGACCCCATTTGCTGTGCAACGCCATGTGCTTGAACAGCTACTAAGTTGGCAATTTCGTGAGTCAGTCAAAGAAGGGGAACTCGATTTTCTCGAGGATAAATGGCTAAAAGTTGAAGTTCGTGACTTATCATTGGTGTGGTTTATCAGTTTGCAAGATGGCCAATTAGCCGTTAAACAGAACGCACAAGCTGATGTCAGCGTTAGTGGTAATGCAAACGACCTTATTTTGATAGCAGCACGTAAAGAAGATCCCGATACTTTATTTTTCCAACGTCGCTTGGTGATTGAAGGGGACACCGAATTAGGTTTATACGTTAAAAACTTAATGGATGCTTTTGAATTGGAAAATATGCCGGCTCCGCTGCGTTTTGCTTTACTGCAATTGGCTGAGGTGATTAAAACGGTTCATGATAGCGAGGACGTAGAGCACAAATCGCCTGCGTTAACTTCATGCTAATTCGAGTTGAAATCCCAGTCGATGCAATGGGAATTGATAAGCTATTGCGTGAAACTTTTCCAACAGAAGCGGAAGCTAACCTTGTTCAGCACTTGCGAGAAGACGGCTTATTAACGCTTGGTGTTGTTGCGACCAATGACAACGGCGAAGTCATTGGTTATGTAGGCTTTACACCTGTTGATGTCAATGGTGAAGACGTACAATGGGTTGGGTTAGCTCCTTTAGCGGTTAGTAAAGCTCACCAAGGCCAAGGCATTGGTGAAAAATTGGTTTATGAAGGGTTAGATAGCCTGAATGAATTTGGTTATGGTGCTGTCGTCGTTTTAGGGGATGAGCGTTACTATTCACGTTTTGGTTTTGAACCAGCCTCAAAACAAGGAGTGAATTGCCAATGGCCTGAACAACAAACCCATTTCCTGATATGTGGGCTCGAAAATGGCGAAATAGGGGCTCATCAAGGCCTAGTGACTTATTCTTCACACTTCAGTAATTTATAGTTAGCTAAGTAATCAATGAGATTATCAGGCTGGTCAATGACCAGCCTTTCTTTTACCTTTTTATTCAACTTCTTAATTTGATATTCCACTTGTGAGGCAGTTGATCGTGAACCGACAAAACACGAGAAAGCTAATATAAGTGGCGTTTTCCCTTTCAATGCTTTTGCGCCTGTACCCGCTTTATGTTGTTCAAAACGGCGTTGCACATCTGTCGTGATACCACAATACAAGGCATTATTTTTCTCTCTTACTAAGTAAAGATACCAATTACTTTGCTGATCTTCGCTTTTTTTTGATGTGTTTTTTATCATTTTGTGCTGGCGTGTTGAGATAAAACAATAGGTTAACAACGAATATATTCGTTAAGAAAGATGTTTATAACATATTAAATTTTAAATGAAAAATGATATAAAACTGTCACAAATCCGTAACCTCAAGTTAGGTTTTGATTCAAATAATTTGAATAACTATAGCAAAATTAGCTAATTTTCATTCTGAGTTAAAGCGCATAATATGATCCATATCACAGAGGGACAGTAAAAATCCCAACTAAAAATCAAGTTTGTTAAAAGGAACATACCATGAAAAAATCAACATTATTCGCTGCTGCTTTAGCTTTAGGTGCTGTTTCATTTGGTTCAATGGCAGCTGATGAAGTTCAACATTCTAGCCAACCGGCTGCAGGTTATGTATCTGTAACAGGTGCTGTGAGCGTAAATGACCTTACCGCACAATTAGCCAAAAAAGCTGATGAAGCTGGTGCGACCTCATTCCGTGTCATTTCTGCTGGCGGTGAGAATTCAATGAGTGGTACAGCAGCTATCTATAAATAAATTTACTCGTCATACTTCGAGCCGTAGTGTTGTTGGCCGTGTTTATTCGCACTAGTCACATACTTATGTATGCCTCTAGCGCCTCGTTTACTTGCCGCCTAGCTACAACTCGAATTATTTAGAGTAAAGACTTAGGTGAGATAGCCTAAAAAGCCAAGTTAATTAGAACCATTTTCTAATTAGTTAGGCTATAGTAATAGCGAATTTACGCCTACGTTCAGAACATTTTAAGCAAGCTCACGGGGTTATCTCCAAGAGCTTGTTCTGAACGGGTTTATATGGAAACCGCTATGACCCCTGAACAAACCTTACAACACATCCAGCGCTATATCGCCCGCCAACACGTTTTTTCCTTATTTGCTCATCATCACAATGATATCTGGCCTGCCAGTTGTTATTATGCATTTGATGCGAAAACTATGTCGTTGATTTTAATGACTGATGCCAGTTCGAAACATGGACAATTGATGGTAGCTAACCCACAAGTCGCTGGGACGATTTCGACACAATCGAAAACGGTCAATCAGATACAAGGTATTCAATTTATCGGCAAAATAGCAAGGTTGGAAAGTAAACCAGAACAACTAGCTAGAACAGAGTACTGCCGTCGTTTTCCTGTGGCATTGACAGCGAAACTGCCTATTTGGCAGCTTCACTTAGACAATGTCAAAATGGTGGATAATAAATTGGGATTTGGTACAAAATTACATTGGACCCGAGAAGCTTAGCGCAAATGGTGGATCACCTGATTTGCGCTGCCACGCCAAATTAAACGTGGGTCGTGCAAATTTTGCTCAAACTTACCGTCAATCAAGGTATTCACAAAACTGACCACCTTTTGTTGCTCAAGGGTAAGCTCATTCAATTTGTATCCCGTCCATACCCAAATGTCTTTATCTGGGCAGACTGTTTTTACTCGCTTCACTAGCTTGAGTATCGCTGGCAAATTGGCGGGATGTAGCGGGTCTCCACCGGACAGGGACAAGCCCTGCCGACGAATACGCGTGTCTTGCAAATCTTGAATGATTTGATCTTCCATTTCTTGGGTAAATGGTACGCCGGAATCCACCCGCCATGTGCTTTGGTTATAGCAACCGCGGCACTGATGCACACAGCCAGAAACAAACAGTGTACAGCGGGTACCTGGACCATTAACAACATCAACGGGGTAATATTGGTGGTAATTCATCATATTAACCTAATTGACCATTACCTAGATGTTTAATACGACGTTTCACCTCTTCTTGTTTCCCCGCATTGAAGGGCCTAGCATCTGGGCTACCTAAATAACCGCAAACTCGGCGAATAACAGAAACTCGGTTGGTGTCATGGTTTCCGCAAGCAGGGCAAGTAAACCCTTTACTGGTACAGGAAAACTCACCAGAGAAGCCGCATTCATAGCATTCATCTATTGGTGTGTTGGTTCCATAATAAGGGACGTGCTGATAGCTATAGTCCCACACATCTTCCAGCGCCCTAACATTATGTTGTAAGTTCGGGTATTCGCCGTAACAGATAAAACCGCCATTCGCGAGAGCAGGGTAAGGGGCTTCAAAGTCAATTTTGTCGTATGGGTTGACTTGTTTTTCAACATCTAAGTGGAAGCTGTTGGTGTAGTAGCCTTTATCTGTGACACCAGCAATAACCCCAAATTCAGCGGTGTCGATACGGCAAAAACGGTCACACAGGTTTTCACTTGGTGTGCTGTATAAGCTGAAACCGTAGCCTGTTTGAACTTTCCATTCATCAGTAGCTTGGCGTAAGCGGTTGACGATAGCCACTGCTTTTTCGCGCAGTTTTTCGCTGTCATACACATGCGTTTCTGAACCAAAGAGTGCATTGATTGTTTCATGTAACCCAATGTAACCTAAGGAAATTGATGCTCGTCCATGCTTAAATATTTCAGCAACATTATCATCAGCTTTTAACCTTACACCACAAGCACCTTCCATATAGAGGATTGGGGCAACGCGGGCTTTCACTGTTTCTAAGCGGGCAATACGAGTCATTAAGGCTTTTTTCGCGATAGCGAGGCGTTCATCCAGTAATGCCCAAAATGCATCTTCACTGCCTTGTGCTTCGATAGCAATACGAGGCAAGTTGAGGCTGATAACCCCTAGATTGTTGCGTCCATCATGAATTTGTTGCCCATTTTCTTCATATATACCCAGAAAACTGCGACAACCCATTGGTGTTTTAAATGAGCCAGTGACATCAACAACACGATCGTAATTAAGAATGTCGGGGTACATGCGCTTACTGGCGCATTCTAAAGCGAGTTGTTTGATATCGTAATTAGGGTCACTTAGCTTATGATTTAAGCCATCTTTAATCGCAAATACGAGTTTAGGGAAAACGGCTGTTTTACGGTTTTTACCTAACCCTGCAATACGATTTCTGAGGATAGATTGCTGAATTAATCGGGCTTCTTTTGATGTGCCAAGACCAAAACCAAAGGTGACAAATGGGGTTTGGCCATTCGCGGTGTGTAGTGTGTTAACTTCATATTCTAATGATTGGAAGGCGTCATAACATTCTTTATCGGTACGGCTTTGGGCATAACCTTCTGCGTCTGCAATTCCCCATTCTTTGGCGACTTTTAGGTGTTTTTCGTAGCTGATTGCGACATATGGCGCTAAAATTTCGTCAATACGGTTAATTGTTGTACCGCCATAAATATGACTCGCAACTTGTGCAATGATTTGTGCTGTTACTGCTGTTGCGGTAGAAATAGATTTCGGGGGTTCTATTTCGGCATTTCCCATTTTAAAGCCGTTAGTTAACATGCCTTCAAGGTCAATTAACATACAGTTAAACATTGGAAAGAAAGGGGCATAGTCGAGGTCGTGATAGTGGATTTCGCCTTTTTCATGAGCAATCACGACATCACGAGGTAAAATATGTTGTTTAGCATAGTGCTTTGCGACGATCCCTGCGAGTAAATCACGCTGAGTTGGGATGACCTTACTGTCTTTATTTGCGTTTTCATTGAGTAACGAGACGTTGCTTTGTTCTATAAGGCCTCGAATATCATGAGTCAGCTGGCTACGTTTTTCGCGTTCGCTGTCCCTATCGTGGCGATATTCAATATAAGCGCGTGCTAAGTCCTTATACGGCCCAGCCATCAATTGGTTTTCTACGGCGTCTTGGATCTCGGCAATATCCACTTGGTTTCGGCTGCAAAGTTGCTCTTTAACTATAGTTGCAACTTGAAGACAGTAATCGTCATCCTTAACATTTACTGCGGCAGCAGCACGTTTAACGGCTTCCTGAATTCGTGGAAGGTCAAAGTTGACCTGACAACCATCTCTTTTAATCACAACCGTTCCCACTGTCATTCTCCTTGCTAAGTTATCCACAGCGTTAATCAAAGTATTTTTGATCTTGATTATTACGACTCTTCTGTGGATAAAATGTGAATAAATACTACATATTGTGCCAATTGATATAATTAAAGCACAATATGTAGGATATTGCTTTTTTTTAGCAGCAATAAGTTTGATCCAAAACAAGGAAAAAAATTAATTGTATGAATATCAAAAGCGGGGAAGTTAAAAATAAATACTTATCATCAGGGAGTGCTAATTTAACTTAAATTATAGTTTTGTTCGCTAGACTTAAGAAAGGATAAGCTGTATCGGTATTATCAAAATAACACCCCATATAAAGATGATGGGGTGTTTAAAGCAAATTAGCGGTTACTTACGAACAGCAATAGCTTCGATTTCAATTTTGACATCTTTAGGTAGGCGGGCTACCTCGACGCAAGAACGAGCAGGGAATGGCGCATTGTGTTGTTTGAAAAATTCTTCATAGGTGGCATTCACTGTCGCAAAGTCATTTAAATCTTTTACAAACACCGTTGTTTTCACGATATTAGCTGCACTTAAGCCCGCTTTTTCTAAAATAGCTTTGACGTTAGCTAGGGATTGACGTGTTTGTGCGGCAATATCTTCCGGGACTTCACCTGTTTTAGGGTCAACAGGAATTTGGCCTGATGTCATCACTATACTGCCCAAATCTACGCCTTGAACGTAAGGACCGATCGCTGCTGGTGCATTTTCTGTATTGATTTCGAATGACATAATTACTCCGTTTCATCACGTAAAGAGAAGATACTCATGTTATTTCAACCTGCGGCTATATGTGCGGATTTGAATATAATTTGAGTATAACTGTATGGGTCATCAGGCGCTATTATAAACATGGATCACGCCTGAACAACACCGCAGTCTACGCTGAAATATCCTATTGGTTATTGATCACAGCGTCTCTATCGAATTCTTTTTCGCAAAACTGGCAAGTCAGAGCCACTTCTTTGTCGATTTTTTTCACACGAAAACTGCTGGATACCGGCTCATTATGGCTAATACAGTTACTGTTTGGGCAAATCAGTACGTTATCGATATAGTCAGGCAAGGTGAGTTCTAATTTTTCCACCACTTGGTAGTCTTCAATACGATTGACAGTGGCTTCAGGGGCATACATTGCTAATTGGTTAGCTTGTTCTGGAGTTAAAAAGGTATTTTCAATTTTAATAATATCTTTTTTGCCCAGATTGCTAGAAGGCAGGTTTAAGCCAATAGTGATACGCTCATCGGTTTTTGTCAGTTTAAATAATTTCAGGAGCTTGAAACCAATTTGAGCAGGAATATGGTCGATAACGGTGCCGTGGCTGATCGCTTCAACTTGTAATTTATGGTCGTGTGTCATGGTGATTTTCCTCCTCAGATAGCTAATTCTTTATTTAAAACCAGTGATAACAATGCTTGTCGTGCATAAATCCCATTGCCAGCTTGTTGGAAATAGTAAGCGTAAGGTGTGCTATCGACATCGACAGTGATCTCATCGATTCGTGGCAGAGGGTGTAATACTTTTAAGTTCGGTTTCGCACAATGTAAATCAGCAGCATGAAGAATAAATTGGGCTTTAACATTGGCGTATTCTGATGGGTCCAGACGCTCTTTTTGTACGCGTGTCATGTACAGAATATCGAGCTCTGGCATGACCTCATCAATATTATTATGCAGGCTATAAGTTGCGCCTTTCTCTTCTAATATATGCAAAATATGATTTGGCATAGACAGAGCTTCAGGTGCAATAAAATAGAAGTGGTTGCCTTCAAATTTTGATAACGCTTGGGTCAGAGAATGCACTGTTCTGCCATATTTGAGGTCACCAACCATGGCGACTTGTAGATTTTCTAACCTACCTTGTGTTTCTTGAATAGTGAACAGGTCGAGTAAGGTTTGAGTAGGATGTTGATTCGAGCCATCCCCTGCATTGATGACAGGGATATGCCCTGCAAACTGGCTGGCTAGTCGAGATGCCCCTTCCTGTGGGTGGCGCATTACAATTGCATCAACATATTGGCTAATCACCGAAATGGTATCTGCCAGCGTTTCGCCTTTCTTGCCTAATGATGTATTGGTACTGTCAGAAAAACCAACAACCGAAGCGCCTAAGCGGTGAATAGCGGTTTCAAATGATAAACGTGTCCGCGTTGAAGCCTCAAAAAAACAACTTGCGATGACTTTATGTTTTAGAAGTTCAGGTTGTGGCTGTTTTTTCAGTGAAGCGGCGACGTTGAGTACGAGTTCAAGGTCTGAACGATCTAAATCATTAATTGAAATGATATCGCGTTGGTATAAAGGGTTCGGCATTGTTGTTCTCCTGTGTCAGCAAGACATGTTAGGTCTATAGGCCAAAAAAAAGCCCCTCAATTGAGGGGCTTTCTTGGAAATACGAAGGGGAAAAACAGGCTGTCCAAACCGCCTGAAGGCAGTGTGTTGGAGGTGTTCTCTGTAAAAAATACAGCAGCAGCGTTCATAGTTTCTCCCGGCAAATTGTGGCGCATTATACGCATCTCATTCTTTGACGCAAGCGTTTGCATAAAGAAAAATAAATTTTTTTAATTTTTGCATTTAGAGCGAAAACTCGCCTACTGAATAAAAGCGGAAAAATCAGCGAGATGAGGGTGGAGTTACTGATTGTAGTTATTGTTTTTGTATTACGGGTAATCTACCGCTAAGTTCCCTGCAATGTTAAATGAGTGCTCACCGTAGTCGCCGGTACCATTAGGCGCAACCCTGATTATAGTGGCATCGATATAATAACTTTTTTGATTTTTTATCATCGTAATATCAACGCTTTTATTCGGGAGAATAGGTGCTCCTTGCCAACTTAATTTCACACCAAAAGCATGACTTGAAGTTTGAAATAGTGTATTTGAATTGGCGGCCGGTGCTGCGTTAAACGATAGCTTCGCGTTGACGGTAGCATTACAGTCAATATTGAGTGCGATTTTATGTGGTGCGGTTTCTTCGCCTATACGATTACTATGGCTAACAGATAATGAGCGATGGCTTGCGATTGTGTTGTCAGAAATATGACATATAGTGGGTGTCATTGAAAATGAGCCACTAATATGGATAGGTACATTTTGCGTTGCCGCTTGTGAAATAGAAATAGCGCTGAGGAGTAGCCCAAAAGAGATGAAAACTTTAAAAAAAATAACGGAATTCATAATGTTTCCCAAATGATAAATCATGCATTTTATCTATTTTCATATAAATTATTATTACGTGGCTGAGTAATGAATTAACCCAGCCACAATCATATAGAGGAGTAATAAATATTACTGATAGGTAATTGCTAAGTTAGCCGTAATGTCAAAGGTATGATTACCAAAGTCATTGGGACCATTAGCAGTTAAACGGGTTAGGCTGGTAGAAAATGAAATACCGTTCCCACCTTTTACCACTTTAAAGTCATCACTTTGACCAGGTTTAACTATAATATTGTTATATTTTAATTTTACACCGAATGCATCACTTGATGTTTTAAATGTTTCAGGTGAATTTGGTGCGTTATTTGCGACAAAAGTGAGTTTAGCATTAGCAGGGAATTGGCATGTGAAGCTTAAATAGCCAGAATTATGGAATGCAGTTTCATCGCCGACTTTTTCTAGTGTATTGATCGCACCAAAATCTGTTCTGTTTTCAAGCTTTGCATCATTACAAGGTTGGGTGACATTTGAGAAGGTGCCTTTAATATTAATTGGCATATTTTGAACAGCTGATAACGCAGGTAAAGAAACACACAGTAATAGCGCTAAACCACTTTTTTTTAGCAAGTGCATAATAAAAATCCTTTTATTGATTTTGAGAAGTATTTTATTTTAATGAAGTTATTAAAAATATTAAATAGACGATATTTAAATAAACATTTAATTTTGTTTTAAAAAATAAATCCCATTAAAAGACTCTTTTTAAACTGTAGTGGTTTATGTGTTTAATTATTTTAAGAGTAAATGCTTAGGTAATATTTTGATATAAATAATTTATATTTTAATAACTATGTTTGTTTACTTAAGTATTATATTTAATATTGCATTTTTATTTTTTGGTTAATAACCATTTTAATGTTAATGAATTTGTTATTAATGTTAATTTAAATGATGAACTGAATATATAATTATAATTTTGGTAATATCAAAATATTGAAAAATGAATAAAAGCTCATTGCGAGCTTTTATTGGGGGTTGCTCTTATTTTTGACTTAACTTAGTCGCTATTTTTTCTAGCTTGAACATTAATAATAAGGTGATGGCGACCAGTACAATGGTCAGTGCTGAGCCATCTGCGATATTACCACGGTCGGTTAAGCTAAAAATTGAGACGGGCAGGGTGGCCCAACCGGGGGGATATAACATCATCGTTGCGCCTAACTCCCCTAAAGATAGGGACAGGCTTAATGCTAATGCTGAGATCATCCAAGGCATCAAGAGTGGTAGAGTGACGTGACATAGTCGATACCAAGGTGAAGCACCTAAACTAAAGGCGACATTTTCAATATCAGGGGAAATGCGGGTTAGCCCAGTAGAAACATTGCTAAATGTGAAAGCTGAAATTAATACAAAGTGGGCACTGAATACAATCCAAAATGTCCCGTTCATTTGTAGATATCCTTGGCTAAATGCAACAAGGATACCAAGACCAATAGAGACTGAAGGTATTGCGCTTGGTAAGTAAAATGCGATACCGAGTAATTTTTGCCATTTCCCGCTCTGTCGTCTGAGCACCAATGCGGCCCAAAGCCCACAAAATAGGGCAAATAGGCTGGCACAAAACCCAATAATTAAACTAGAAAGAATAGCATCCCAAGCTGGGCCACTGAATGCATTGACAAAATGCTCAAATGTAAACCCTGAAGGCAAGATACCATTCCATTGCTGGCTGAAACTCGACATTAAAATCATCACTAACGGCAGCAAAAATAATAGTGAAAACAAGCTAATAGCAATCAAGGTTGCGACGGCTCGACCTTGTTTAGACCAAATCAACATAGTTAATTCCTTACTCCGAGGCGAGTTGTAGCCATTCTATAGAGAAAAAATAACCCGAGAGAAAGTAAGATGTTTACTAAAGCAATCATACAGGCAACCGCATAATCAGACTCTAGTATGGCTTTGCTGTACACCATCATAGGTAAGGTATTCACGCCTTTTGCGCCGATAAATAAAACGATCCCAAACTCATTGGTGGTTAATAGTAAGCAAAGACTGCCGCCAGCAAGTAAGGCGGGAAGTGCGGCTGGAAAAATCACTTGAGCAATAACACGAGCGGGGTGCGCACCTAAAATACTCGCAGCTTCTAATTGGCTTTTATCTATTTGCCGTAGAGCAGCCATCAATGGGCGCATAATTAACGGCGTGAATACGGTGATCTCGGCTAAAATGACCCCATTGATAGAATATAGGAAATCAACTGGCGGTAGTTCGAAATCAAATAATGCCATTAACGTGCCATTTAGTAGCCCAGCGGAACCATAAATAAAAGTAAACGCGAGAGTAATCAAAAAGGTGGGTAATGCAATAAATGTATCAATAACTTGGGTAATAAAACGGCTACCAGGAAAGGGGATAAACACTAATATCAGGGAAAGTATGCTCCCTACGATAAGGCAGCCTAAGGTAGCAAAAAACGCGATTTGCAGGGTGTTCCATAGACCATTAATGAAACGTTTAGATTCAATTAGTTGCCAGAGTGCATCTAGCCCCCAGACACCAGTTTCATTTTGTAGTGCTTGTTGGGCGATTAACAATAACGGATAGAAAAAGAGTGTGGCTAACACCAGCAATGGCGGTATTATCCAATAAATGGGTTTTAGAGAGATACTTGACCGTTTTGGCACACTGATATATGACATGTCATTCCTCAATCAATACGGTATCAGTAGGCGAAAACCATAAGGTGAGTTTATCGCCTACTTTGGGCTGTGAAGCTAAGTGCGTTACCGCAACACTGACTGTTTCGCCCGCAACATCACAGACTAAATGGGTCAAGTCCCCCTGCCAGCGAATTGATCGTAAAACAGCCTGCAATTGATTGCTCGTTTCGTTTCTTGGCGTTAGCGTAATATGTTGTGGGCGGATGCATACCCATTTGTGTGTGCTTGCTCGCATACCGGGGGTATAAGCTTCCAGCAATGTACCACTACAGCTCACATTGACAATTGCTGGGTTGGCTGAAAAACCGAGGGCGGTAGCATTTAAAATATTGGCACGGCCTAAAAACTCAGCGGAAAAACGGTTTGGTGGGCGGTGATATAAGGCATTCTTTTCACCATGGGCGACGAGATAGCCCTCCTTCATGATACCAATTTTGTCGCCTAGGGCGAGTGCTTCTGTTTGGTCGTGGGTGACATAAAGAATAGTTAATTCAGGTAGTTCACGGTGTAAGCGTGCAATTTCTTCTACCATATTATGGCGAATCTGTGCATCAAGTGCAGAGAGAGGTTCATCGAGTAATAAAACGCGAGGACGTACCGCAATCGCTCTAGCAATCGCCACCCGCTGTTGTTGCCCTCCCGATAATTGATGAGGGTAGCGAGTCGCATAATCTGTCATCCCAACAATCTTCAAAGCCTCGGTGACCCGTTCATTGATCAAGACTTTAGGTTGTTTCTGGGCGCGTAATCCAAACGCTACGTTATCCTCCACCTTCATATGAGGAAAGAGTGCATAGTTTTGTACCACCATCCCAAGCCCGCGTTGATAGGGAGGGAGGTGGGTGATATCGGTATCACCTAATAATATCCTTCCACTATCGGGTTGAGCAAACCCTGCAATAGCACGCAATACAGTGGTTTTTCCTGACCCTGATGGGCCAATTAGTACTAATATTTCTCCGGGGTCAATGGTTAGGCTTAACGGCTTAAGCACGACATTGTTATGATAGGAAACACGCAAGGACTCTAGTGTGATCCCTGAGTGTTCTGTTTGCTGCATTGCGGCAGTGAGTTTACGTTTCATTAGCATCACAAATTACTCACCATCAGTGACTTTTTGCCAACGTGAAATATCGCTGGAAAGTGAAACTTCGACTTCATCCCAATTTGGTTGCCATGTTTTAACACCTTCAAGCATTTTCACAGCTGTACGGTATTGTTCATCGGAAGGCGTGATATCGGAACGAACAGGCATTCCCCATGACAACTCACTCACACGGCTTTGTGATTGTTTATCTAACAAAAAGTTAATTAATTTTTTGCCATTTTCTGTTTCAGGCCCGTTTTGTACTAGGCCAACAACATAAGGCAAAACGAGCGCACTACGCTCCCCATTATCATCTTTTGGCCAGAAAATTTGTACATTTGGGTTGCGCGCCATTTGGGATAAATTCATTTGTAAATCGCCATTGGCAATATAAAGCTCACCTTTGTTAACTAGTGCGGTCAGTTTACCGGTAGAGGCGGATGGGCCTACGTTATTAGCTTGTAATTTACCAAGGTAATCAAACCCTGCATCTTTGCCATTAAAACTATGAAAAACTTGCAGCATGACAGCCGTACCGTCACCGGCTTGCCCTGGCGTAGAGTATTGCAGCTTATTTTTAAAACGCGGGTCGAGAAGAGAAGCCCAATTTTCTGGTGGTGATTTTAGTAACTTAGCATTATAGATAAAGGTTAAATAATTATTGACCAATGGCGTGTAATAGTGATTTGAAGTTGGAATACTGGCCGCAGCCTCTGGAGTAAATTTTGCTAACAGTTGAGTTTTAGCGGCGCGTTGGATAAACGGAGGAACAGTGATTAGCACATCGGCTTGTGGGTTGGTACGTTCTTTCGCTAAGCGTTCAACTATTGCACCAGAGCCACTTTCAACATATTGCACTTTGATGCCTGTTTGTTTGGTGAAAGCTGCAAATTGGTTTTTATACCAACTATTATTACCGTCATGTAGGCCATCAGCTGAGTAAACCGTGACAACATTATCGGCAAATACTGTTGTTGAACAAAAGGTTGCCATCAATAGGCAGGCTAAGTGAGTTTGTTTCATTGTCTTCTCCTGTTAGGGTAAAATGCACTCTGGTATATACCAGATTCTTTTACGCTAACGGGTTTATATGACAAAAAGATGAAACAGAGCTAAATAGTGAAAATATTTTACTGATGTTGGTTTTACAATGTATCGACTTCAATTCTCAGGCTGTCATGACGCCAATATTCCACATCATAATCTAGAACTCTTCCGTATTGATCATAGTTCAAACGCTGCAGTAGTAATGCGGGACGACCCACCGCGACCCCGAGTGCATAAGCGGCTTGAGGAGGCATGGCTGTTGGGTAGAATGACAAGTGCATACTGGTATATATCAACCCGAAATGGGTTTCATATACCTCGGTTAAACTGCCATTGAGATCATGGCGTAGTAACTCGGGGACTCGGGCTGGTAGGCAATGATTTTCACAATAACAAACAGGCCTTTCATCGGCAAAGCGTAGGCGTGTGAGTAAGTATATTTGCTCGAAAGGTTGGAGCTGCAACGGACTCATGGCGTCAAGGGGGACAGTGACAACTCGGCCATCTAACAAGGTCGTTTTAGGCTGGCGGTTTTGCTCAAGGCAAAGTTTATGAAAATTAGTATTTTGTGTTGGGTCTAACCAAAGGCGTTCAGGAGTGACAAACCAGCCACGGCGTTCAGAACGATAAATTGCGCCGCTTGATTCTAATTGCGCCAAACTTTCACGGATAGTGACCCTCGTGGTACCAAAAATAGCACAAAGCTCGCGCTCAGAAGGGAGCTTATCGCCACTTTTTAGTTCCCCATTCTGAATTCTTTTTTGTAATTGAGCCTTAATTAGCAGGTACTGAGGCATTTCATCCGTTGATAATTTCATTGTTATTTCCGCTGATTATTTCTTCCACATTATACATAGTTATATGAATTTTTTGTTGCACGGGCACTTTTCCTTTGACCTTTTGATCTCCCTAAGACCATTATAATAGAAATCTGGTATAGACCAATAGGTGAATTGAATGACAACCAAAAATTATTTGCTGTTAACACCGGGTCCGCTAACTACCTCTAAAACGGTGAAGCAGGCCATGTTATTTGATAGTTGTACATGGGATGACGACTATAACTTAGAGGTAGTACAAAAGGTCCGCCAACAGCTAGTTGCCCTATCAACGGCGCAGTCAGGCTACTCATCGGTATTATTACAGGGCAGTGGCAGCTATGCGGTGGAAGCGGTTTTAGGAAGTGCGATACACCCAGAAGATAAATTATTGATTATCAGTAATGGTGCATACGGCGCACGGATGGCTGAAATGGCACAGCGTTTAGGGATTACACATCATCTCTATGATTGTGGTGAGGTGGTAAAGCCAGATATTGAATGGATAGAACAATTACTACAACAAGATAGCCAGATCACACACATTGCGATGGTACATTGTGAAACGACGACGGGGATTTTAAACCCGATAGAGCAAGTCGCCGCGCTAGCGAAGCAGTATCAAAAACGCTATATCGTTGATGCCATGAGTAGCTTTGGCGGTATCCCAATGGATATTGGGCAACTAAATATTGATTTCTTGATAAGTTCGGCAAACAAATGTATTCAAGGAGTACCGGGCTTTGCATTTGTGATAGCACGCACTGAAGCACTTGAAAATTGTAAGGGGCGCTCTCGCTCATTATCTCTCGATTTGTATGCCCAGTGGCGTTGTATGGAGGATTTCCATGGTAAATGGCGTTTTACCTCACCAACGCATACGGTATTAGCTTTTGCTCAGGCTCTTAAAGAGCTTGAAGCTGAAGGGGGCATTGCCGCTCGTTTCCAACGTTATCGGCAAAATCAGCGAAAACTAGTCGCAGGTATGCGAGCTCTCGGATTTAAAACATTATTAGATGATAGCAACCATTCACCGATTATCACCGCATTTTACTCACCAAGTACAGTTAATTACCAATTTAAAGAGTTCTATCAGCGATTAAAATCGCAAGGTTTTGTTATTTACCCAGGTAAGGTGTCACAGAGTGATTGTTTCCGTATTGGAAACATTGGCGAAGTGTATGAAACAGATATTGACGCATTATTGTTAGCGATAGAAAAAGCCATTTACTGGAAACAATAAGGAAGAATTATGAACCGCATTCAGGCTGTTATTCTGGATTGGGCAGGTACTACGGTAGATTTTGGATCTTTTGCCCCCACGCAAATTTTTATTGAAGCATTTAAGCGTGTGTTTGATATTGAGATCACCTTAGCACAAGCCCGTATTCCTATGGGGTTAGGTAAGTGGCAACATATTGAAGCACTTGGGAAATTACCTGAAATTGACACTTTATGGAAGGTGAAATTTGGGCGCTCAATGACCAGTGAAGATATCGATACAATCTATGCGGCATTTATGCCATTGCAGATTGCCAAAGTTGTCGACTTTGCAGCACCAATAGCTGGAGTTTCCGACACAATCACTACTTTACGCCAGCAAAATATTAAAATTGGTTCTTGTTCTGGTTACCCTCGCGCAGTAATGGAGAAATTAGTACCTGCAGCACAAAAACTCGGTTATCACCCTGATTACTGGGTCGCGAGTGATGATATCCCTGCGGGAGGACGCCCGGGGCCTTGGATGGCATTGCAAAATGTGATTGAACTAGGCGTAGAAGCAGTATTTTCCTGTATAAAAGTTGATGACGCAGTGCCCGGTATTGAAGAAGGCCGCAATGCAGGAATGTGGAGTGTTGGGTTGTCTGTTTCAGGTAATGAATTTGGCAAAACATGGGAGGAGTACCAAAGTATGCCAGAAGAGGCAGTTAGCCAACTGAAACAGCAGGCGGCTGATAAACTTTTTGCCGCAGGAGCTCATTATGTTATTGATACTTTAAACGATTTACCTTCAGTTATCGATTCCATTAACCAGCGTTTAGCAAAAGGTGAGCGCCCTTAACGCTTGATTATGGCACCATCGGCATGATATTCGTGCCGATGGTGATTGCCAATCTTAGAAGATATTTACCGGTAGTTCAGGGGCTAATGTTGCGACCATTACGGCTTTGATAGTATGTAAGCGGTTTTCTGCTTGGTCAAAGACGATACTATAAGGGGATTCAAAGACTTCTTCCGTGACTTCTAGCCCACCATACATATTGAACTCTTTCGCTAGCTGAGCCCCAAGCGTGGTATCTTCATTATGGAAAGCGGGTAAGCAGTGCAGGAACTTCACATTCGGGTTGCCTGTAAGCTTAATCACATCCATATTCACTTGGTACGGCTTTAATAAATTAATACGCTGCGCCCAAGCCTCTTTGGCTTCTCCCATCGAGACCCAAACATCAGTATAGATAAAGTCAGCTCCTTTAACGCCTTCAGCCACATCTTCAGTGAGCGTAATTTTTGCACCTGTTTTTTTCGCTATCTCTTGGCAAGCATTGACCAGCTCTTCTTCCGGCCAGCAGCTTTTCGGGGCGACTAAACGCAAATCTAAACCTGTGAGAGCCGCAGCTTCTAGCATCGAGTTGCCCATGTTATTGCGTGCATCGCCTAAATAGGCAAATTTAATTTCTGAGAATGGCGTATTTGGTCGGTGTTCTTGAATGGTCAGCAGATCGGCTAATAACTGTGTGGGATGGAATTCGTTGGTTAATCCATTCCATACAGGCACTCCCGAGTGCGCGGCTAATACTTCTACGGTTGATTGAGCAAATCCCCGATATTGAATGCCGTCGTACATCCGCCCTAGCACCCGTGCGGTATCTTTCATGGTTTCTTTATGACCGATTTGGCTACCAGAAGGCCCTAAATAGGTCACTCTAGCGCCTTGGTCGAACGCACCAACTTCGAATGCGCAACGTGTGCGAGTAGAGTCTTTTTCAAAAATGAGTGCAAAGTTTTTACCTGCGAGGAGAGGGTGTTCTGTACCGGCTTTTTTTTCTGATTTTAACCAAGCTGAGAGTTTTAACAGTGAATGAATTTCGCTAGATGTAAAATCAAGTAGCCTTAAAAAATGCTTGCTATATAAGGGGTTCATAAATTACGGCCTTTTTATGTTGAATTAATATTCAATTTATATCCATAAAAATTCAAAATCAACCCCAAGTGAAAAAGAAATTATTTTTAAATGTATGGTTTCACTGTCAACCCTATGGGAGAATGGGGCGAGACTAGTGATAATGGAACAAGGGGTGTGGATATGGTAGATAAAGCTGAACTCGATGCGCAGTATGAAGAAACTCGGCTAATTATCGAGGAACTGTTAGAAGATGGTAGCGATCCTGATGCATTGTATGCAATTGAGCATCATTTCTCTGCGGACAACTTTGCGTTATTAGAAAAAGCAGCAGTTGAAGCATTCAAGCTAGGTTATGAAGTGACGGATGCGGAAGAGTTAGAAATTGAAACAGGTGAAACGTTGATGTGTTGCGATGTGATCAGCGAAAGCGCATTAAACGCAGAACTTATTGACGCACAAGTTGAACAGCTAATGAAGCTGGCGGAAAAAATGGGTGTCAACTATGATGGTTGGGGCACTTATTTTGAAGACCCAGATGCAGAATATGATGACGAAGACGGTGATGATATCGAGCCCGAAGATCGCGTTCATTAATTCTAACATCTAAGACTGTGATAATGAGCCTGCCTTTGAAAAATGACCAAAAGCAGGCATTTTAAAATAAAATAGTTGAACTGGATGTACAAAAGGTTATTTCAACAAGGCGTTTGTTATTCATGCCCTTGAAGATTGACTAATATTCAATAACCTATTCGATTTTTCGCCAAACAAAATATGTTTGTCTGCAGTCTGAAATATATTAGCTATTACTCCCTACTAAATTATTTAGGATCTGCCGGGTATCCCGCGGTGCTGAGCGCTGTACGGAAAATACTTTCATCTATATGGCTGGTAATTAGCACTTTTTTTGTCGTTGGGTCCGTTTCTACCTGTGCATTAGCATCAATATCTAACACAATTTTGGTAATTGATTTAGCGCAGCCACCACAAGCCATTTTAGGTATTGTAAGGTTAATCATTTTCTAACTCCTATTATTAACATTTTGATAAATATACAGCTTTACCCTATTGGAAGGTCAATCAGTTTTTTACTGAATAATTTGCGAGTTGTCCTTTTTTAGTGACTGGAGTTTCAAGGTATTCGGCTGGATTCACTAAGTTTTCAATGATAGGGCAGTCAGGATCACTATTACCGTGGCAATGTTTTGTCAGTACTTCGAGAGTATTTGCGATACCTTGTAGATCATTAATTTTTCTTTTTAATTCATGAAGATGAGTAAGTGCCATATTTTTAACATCAGCACTAGCACGTTCTCTATTGCGCCATAAGCATAGTAGAACTGAAATCTGTTCAGTCGGGAAACCTAGGGCTCGGGCGCGACGAATGAGGTTTAGGCTATCAATATCTGTTTGACTATAATAGCGATACCCTGCATTAGTCCGTTTTGCTTTGGGGATTAACCCAGTCTGCTCATAATAGCGGATCATTTTTGCTGAGATGCCAGAAAGTTTAGCGGCTTGACCGATATTCATAATCTTATCTCCTCAATAGAATAGGTATTTTAGAAATAAAATACCTAGCTATTTTCTTTAGGTAGTTTGAGTGCTGCTAATATGTTTGGTTTTTGCGATGAAAAAGTACCGTAAAAAATATGTTCCCCAATGATGATAATGGGAGCAACACGTACACCTGTTCGAGCTTTAGCTTCAGCCATAATTTGGGGGTCGGTAAGGTCTCGTTCTTCAAAAGAGAGCTGTTCTTTAGCTAACCAATCCTTAAGTTGTTGACAGTCAGGGCAAGTTGGCGTGGTGTAAATCAATATTTGTTCTTTTGATGAGAGTGTCATAGCTAACTCCTTTCTACGAGTAAAGCCAGACTTTATAAAGTCTGGCGATTAAGTCCTTTATTGAGTTTGAGCCATACTATCTTTCATAGGGGCTTGGAAGCGTTTTAGACGTAAGGCATTACCTAATACGAATACGCTAGAAAGTGCCATTGCGGCGGCTGCTAAAATAGGTGAAAGCAAAGTTCCGTTAATTGGGTATAGCAAGCCTGCGGCTACTGGGATCAATAGCGCATTGTAAGCGAATGCCCAGAACAGATTCTGTTTTATGTTACGAATAGTTGCTTGGCTTAATGCAATGGCATCAACAACACCGCGTAGATCTCCTGACATCAATACGACATCTGCGGCTTCAATAGCGACATCTGTTCCTGTACCAATTGCTAATCCAACATCTGCTTCGGCTAATGCTGGGGCATCGTTGATACCATCACCAACAAATGCGACTTTATTACCATTGTTACGGAACTGTTTTAGGGCTGAAACTTTACCATCTGGCAATACTTCTGCGGCAACTTCATCAATCCCAAGCTGTTTAGCGATAGCTGCGGCAGTCGCTGCATTATCACCAGTGATCATGGCAACTTTTAAACCTAAAGCGTGTAACGCGTTAATAGCCTCTGGTGTTGTTTCTTTAATGGGATCAGCTACGGCGATAATTGCAGCTAAGCGACCATCAATAGCTGCGTACAATGGGCTTTTTCCTTGCTCTCCTAGTCGTAGCGCAGATTGCTGGAAGTGACTGACATCTAATCCGAGTTGTTTCATAAAGCGATCGGCGCCAACAGAGACTGCTCGACCATCTACTCTGGCTGAAATACCAAATCCTGGGACAGCTTCAAATTCTTCAATTGCCGCAAATGTCAGACCTTTTTCGTTTGCTGCGTTGACAATTGCTTCCGCAATCGGATGTTCAGAACGGGTTTCAATTGCAGCGACCAAGGATAAAACTTCATCATATTCAAAGCCATCTGCAGGGACTAGGTCAGTGAGCTCTGGACGTCCTTTTGTTAATGTCCCCGTCTTATCAAGAGCAACTACAGTGACATCGCGTAGAGCTTGCAATGCTTCGCCTTTGCGGAATAGAACACCTAACTCAGCCGCTCTTCCTGTTCCAACCATGATAGATGTCGGTGTTGCGAGGCCCATTGCACATGGACATGCGATAATGAGTACAGCAACAGCATTAATTAATGCGAAGGTCAGGGCTGGGTCTGGGCCAAATATTAGCCAAATAAAGAATGTGATCACGGCACCTGTCATAACGGCAGGTACAAACCACATCGTGACTTTATCAACTAACGCTTGAATAGGTAATTTTGACCCTTGTGCCTCTTCAACTAAACGAATTATCTGGGCTAATACAGTGTTTGAACCAATTTTAGTGACGCGAAAACTAAACGCGCCTGTTTTATTTATTGTGCCGCCAACAACTTCAGAACCTACTTCTTTAGATACAGGAACAGGTTCTCCTGTGATCATGCTTTCATCAACATAGGAAGCGCCTTCGATGACTTCACCATCTACAGGGATTTTTTCACCAGGGCGAACGAAAACAATATCATCCGTTATAACTTGATCCAGAGGGATCTCAATCATTTTTCCATCGCGTTCTACACGAGCCGTTTTAGCTTGTAACCCTACAAGGCGTTTAATCGCTTGGGAGGTTTTTCCTTTCGCTCGCGCTTCTAATGTGCGACCAAGTAGAATTAACGTTACGATAACGACAGCTGCTTCAAAATACACATTTGCGGTGCCAGCTGGGAGAACTTGGGGGATAAACGTTGCTACTACTGAATACCCATAAGCCGCGGCAGTACCTACAGCAACAAGTGAGTTCATATCAGGCGCAGCGCGTAATAGTGCTGGAACTCCTTTTTGGAAAAAGCGCAAACCAGGACCAAACAAAACAAGGGTTGCTAATATAAATTGGATATACCAATTGAGTTGCTGCCCAAGGTTTTCTGATACCCAGTGGTGAATACCTGGAATAAAGTGTGAACCCATTTCAATAATAAATACTGGTAAGGTAAATATAGCCGCAGTGAACAACGCACGACGTAGAGAGCGCTCTTCATTTTCACGGCGCTCATTGGCTTGGTCATTTGCATTGGTCGTTGTATCTGATAAACGGCGAGGTTTATAGCCAGCTTGAACAATGGCTTCTTCCAAAGTGGCGATAGTGACCACTTCAGATAAATGGCGAATACGGGCGCGTTCTGTTGCTAAGTTAACATTCGCTTCAATTACACCCGGTATTTGTAATAATGCTTTTTCAACGCGACCGACACACGATGCGCAGGTCATCTCTTCGATCGCCAGTTCGGTTGTTTCTTCCCGCACTTTATAACCTGAGCTTTCTATCGCGCGGATTGCTACGTCTGGATCAACATCACCTTTAAAGGTGATATCAGCACGTTCTGTTGCTAAATTCACCACAGCTGTATCAATATTTGTAACCGCTTTTAATGCCTTTTCAACACGACCAACGCAGGATGCACAGGTCATGCCTTCTACTGGCAAGCTCAGTCTATTGACTGAGGTATTAGAGATATTTGTTGTCATGGACCTACCCTCTTGAATGTCTTTATTGAGTAAAGACTAACGTTTACCTTAAGGGTAAGGTCAAGTGCTATTTTTTAATTTTTATTTATATTAATGATAATTTCCTTTATTTTTTTGTTTTATAATGAATTTTATTTGGTGATTAAATAGAAAGCTCACCAAACTACTTGTGCTTAGTGAGCTTCCTTATCGGATAAAATATACGTTATGTTGATTTCTTGGACGTTAATCTCCGTATCGTCATATAAAATACAGGGGTTAGCAATAAGCCGAAGAAGGTGACGCCTAACATGCCGAAAAATACCGCGATCCCCACTGCTTGTCTCATTTCAGAGCCTGCTCCAGTGGCTAGTACCAGTGGAATAACTCCAGCAATAAAGGCGAAAGATGTCATCAAAATAGGGCGCAATCTTAGGTGCGAAGCCTCCAATACAGCGGTTAGTGGATCTTTTTCTTGCTTCTCTTGCACTATTGCGAATTCAACAATCAAGATAGCATTCTTCGCCGCAAGACCGACCAGTACAATAAAGGCAATTTGTGTGAAAATATTATTATCCCCGCCGAGCAACCAGACTCCCGTAATTGCTGACAGTAGTGCCATTGGGGCTATTAGTAATACTGAGAATGGTAACGACCAACTGTTATATTGGGCAGCTAATATTAAGAAGGCAAATAGTACAGCTAATGGGAAAATATAGAGAGCAGAATTACCCGCTAATTGTTCTTGGTAAGTTAAATCTGTCCATTCAAAATCCATTCCTTCAGGTAAGGTATCACGTAAGATTTTCTCCATTGCGTTAGTTGCTTGACCAGAGGTATAGCCTGGAGCTGCATTGCCAGTAATATCAACGGAAGGATAGCCGTTATAATGGATCACGCGGTCTGGGCCATTTGTACGAGTAATAGTCACTAATGCACTTAAAGGGATCATTTCGCCATGTTTATTACGCACTTTGATCAGTTCAATATCTTTTGGGTCCATTCTAAATGGAGTATCAGCTTGAACAACAACACGATAGGTACGACCGAAGCGATTGAAGTCATTGACGTAGAGAGAACCTAAATTGATTTGTAAAGCATCGAAGATATCGGTCAGTGTTATTCCTTGAGACTTGGTTTTCTCACGGTCAATATCTACATCTATTTGTGGGGAATTAGTCTGAAAACTAGCCATCATTCCTGTTAACTCGGGTGATTGCATCGCTTTCATAAGGATTTGTTCTTGCACTTGTGCTAATGCATCAAAACCTAGGTCAGCCCTATCTTCGATTTGTACTTTAAAACCCCCCATTGAACCAAGTCCAGGCACAGGAGGTGGAGGAAATATACCAACAAATCCGTCAGGTATCTGGCTGAATTTGCCCATTAAGCGCTCTGCAATCGCATTTGCAGACAAGGAGGGGTCAGTTCGCTCATCAAAAGGCTTGAGCATGGCAAACATGAGGGCAGAGTTAGGCAAATTAACAGGCCCATTCACTGAGAGGCCAGGGAAAGCCACTACATTTTCAACTCCTGGTTCCATCA
The DNA here is from genome assembly GCF_041344805.1 of Providencia sp. TYF-12. NCBI lineage: Bacteria > Pseudomonadati > Pseudomonadota > Gammaproteobacteria > Enterobacterales > Morganellaceae > Providencia > Providencia sp. TYF-12. The sequence continues at coordinate 4,263,963 of NZ_CP166833.1, read as the reverse complement.
ATGCAAGGCGTGACATTTCTTTGACAACGGCTTCTGTTCTATCGAGAGATGAACCGGATGGTAATTGAGCAACGCCAATCAAATAGTATTTATCTTGTGCGGGAACAAAACCATTAGGCACTACTTTGAAGCCTAATGCGGTTAGCCCAACAAACCCCAGATATAGCACTAGAACAATTAAGCTTCCTCGAATACAACGGCGTACGATTAGAACGTATTTGTTAGATAATGTATTGAAAAAAATATTAAATTTTGTAAAGAAACGACCAAATATTGCATTGATAATACGAGTAAGCCAATCTAACTTTGTATTTTTATCATGGGATTTGAGCAAAATCGCGCTAAGGGCAGGGGATAACGTTAGCGAGTTAATTGCTGAAATAATTGTCGAAATAACAATGGTTAATGAAAACTGACGATAAAATTCTCCTTGTAGGCCAGACAAAAATGCGGTGGGAATAAAAACGGCGGCTAGAACTGAGGTAATCGCAAGGATTGGGCCTGTAACCTCCTCCATTGCCTTAAATGCGGCTTCTTTTGGGGCTAAGCCCTCTGAAATATGCCTTTCAACGTTTTCGACGACGACAATAGCATCATCGACAACTATTCCTATTGAGATAACTAAACCAAATAAAGATAACGTATTTAGAGAAAAACCAAACAGGTACATAAAGGCAAATGTGCCGATTAAGGATACTGGTACAGCGACTAATGGAATAATAGAAGCACGCCAACTTTGTAAAAACAAAACAACAACCAGGACAACTAATATGGTGGCTTCAAGCAGTGTGATGGCGACAGATTTTAAAGAAGCACTGACAAATATGGTTGGGTCATAGGCGATTTTATAATCGATTCCTTCGATAAAGTTAGCTTGTAAACGCGCCATAGTTTCTCTGACTGATTCGGCAACCTCTAATGCATTTGCCCCTGGGCTCATCACAATTTGTAGCCCGACTGCATTTTGCCCATTCAGCAAACTACGAAGTGAATAATTATCGGCACCTAGCTCTAGCCTAGCGACATCTTTTAAATAGGTGGCTTGTCCATCTTCTCCTGAGTGAATAATAATATTGCCAAATTGTTCTTCAGTTGTGAGTCGTCCAAGGGCGTTTATACTAACTTGAAATGATGATGTTGCATTCGGTTGTTGCCCAATAGAGCCTGTAGCAACTTGGACATTTTGTTCTCGAATAGCGGCAACGACATCATTTGCGGTTAGCCCTAATGAGGCTATTTTTGTTGGGTCAATCCATGCTCGCATCGCATATTCACCTTCACCCCATACTAATGCGCTTGCCACTCCAGGTAGTCTTGCGATTTCATCACGGACATTGAGTAATGCATAGTTAGAAACAAACAGAGGTTCGTAGACATTATTAGGCGAATACATATGGACAACCATTAGTACGTCCGGTGAAGTTTTCTCTGTGGTAACGCCAATTTGCTGAACTTCTTGGGGTAAACGGGGAATAACGCGTGATACTAAGTTTTGTACTTGGATCTGCGCGATATCGGGGTCAACATCTTGTCTAAACGAGATTGTGAGCACCATTTTTCCATCGGTTGACATCTGTGAGCTCATATAGAGCATGCCCTCGACGCCATTTACTGCTTGCTCAATGGGGGAGGCAACGGTGTCTGCAATCACTTTTGGGGTGGCACCAGGATAACTCGCAATAACTTGAACTGTCGGCGGTGTTACCGATGGATATTCGCTTAGGGGAAGCTTATAAAAGCTTAATACCCCAGCTATCACTATAAATATTGATAAAACCATAGCGAAAATAGGGCGCTGTATAAAGAAATGAGGAAACTTCATTATTGTTTCTCCTCGACTTCATTGACGGTCAGATGTTTGTTGTTCGTGGTTGACTGAGTTGCTTCTGCTGCTAATGAGGGATGCATAGGAATAGGATTAGGCATGACTTCCATACCGGGTCTAATAAGGCCTTTAATAATAATTTTCTCACCAGCAGTTAAACCGTGATTAATGACTCGGAGGCCGCCAATCATGGCGCCTAGTTCCACAGGGCGATATTCTGCCTTATTATTTTTATCTAGAACGAGGACGTAGTTCTGCCCTTGATTAGAAGCAATCGCTTGGTCATCAATTAAAATTGAAGGTGTTTTTTCTCCTATAGGCAGTTGTGCACGAATAAACGTACCGGGTATCAATTTGCCATCTTTATTGGCGATAACCGCTCTGACTTTTACTGTGCCAGTCGTTCTCTCGATTTGATTGCCAATAAAATTAAGGGTGCCAGTATATTGCGTATGTTTTTCATTTGGTAACCGTATGGTCACTGGAGGTAAAGCTGTCGCGCTATTTTTTATTGTTGACGGCTGTAAACTTGTTAGTTTATGAAAGGTAGTTTCATCAATATCAAAGTAAGCATATATTGGGTCAATAGAAACAATCGTGGTTAAGCGAGTCGCCTCATTCGTATCCCCACCAGTCACTAAATTACCTTCAGTAATAAATGCTCTATCAACTCGACCCGCAATCGGTGAACGGATTTGGGTATAAGATAAATTTAATTTAGCGGACTCTACGGCTGCTTTGGCGGATTTTACTTGCGCATTATTAGCCGAAAGTATAGAAAGGGCATCGTCATAGTCTTTACGGGAAATCGCCCCTTTATTGACTAATCCTTTGAGGCGCTGGTAATTTCGCTGAGCTTGTATGGCTAAAGCTTCTGCTTGGCTTAATTTTCCTTCTGCATCAAGTAGTGCTATTTGAAAGGGTCGCGGATCTATATGAAAGAGTAAATCCCCTTTTTCAACCAGTTTCCCCTCTGGAATTTCTATCGAATTAATGCGTCCACCAACCCGAGGGCGTAAATCCACGATTTTGGGAGACGCTAAATAGCCTGTAAATTCAGAGGAAGGGACAATTTCTTGTTGAATAACTTCTGCTACAGGCACTTTGGGAAGTATGGTGGAACTTGCTGTTTCTGATTTGTTATCATTATTTGCGTCTTGAGCAATAACTAGACCACTTATGCCCATAGCTACAACAAATGTAGCGTATATCCCGATTTTTATTTTCATAATAAACCTTACCTAATTAATTGATCTCATTGTTAGCTTAAAACTTGAATAAGAAATATTTGGGCAGGGTAAAGGTTACAGTAGTTGTAAGGTCAACCGTTTTAATTTAATAAGGCTTTAATAGGATATTAAAAATCGAAAAGGAACCTTTAATTAATTCAATTATGATTAATTGACTAAAATATACTGTGCAAAAATAGAAATAAGCTATTGACCTTGTATCTACTTTAAGGTTTTTAATAATAATCATTAATTTAAATACATACTTAAATAAGGGTTAATGATGAAGAAGATGATAGTTTTATTAGCGTTAAGTTTATTTAGTTACCAGGGTTTGGCTTCCGGTAATAAGGTTAACTTTCAGCCGGTATCAAATAAAATAATTGAAAATAATTCCTCAACAGAACCTCACAGAAAAATATTAGTAACAAAGACTTTTGTTGGTGATGCTAGTTTGTCATCAATTGAAATGCAGGCTCAGCAAGAAGCTAAAAAGTTAGGAGCGAGCCGCTATAAAATTGTTGGCGCAAGCGGTGAAAATCAACTTCGAGGACATGTCACATTTTATCAGTAAAGCCATTCGGTTTTATTAAGGAGATGAGCGATGAGTCATCAAACCATTAGAGAAAATGTAATACAAGATATTCTTTTGTGGATCGATATGAATGTAGATAAACCACTACAGATAGCGGAAATCTCTGATAGAGCAGGATATTCAAAGTGGTATTTCCAACGTATTTTTAAAAATACGGTTGGTGTGAGTTTAGGACAATATCTTTTAATCAGCCGCTTGTTAAGGGTATCAACAGATTTGAAAGAAACCAATGATAAAATCATTGATATCGCTTTCAGGTATGGATTTGATGGTCAGCAAGGGCTAACACGAGCATTTAAGCGAGAATTGAAAGTGACCCCTGCTAAATATAGGAGAGAAACAATGCTAAGATATCATGCATAGTTTAGTGAATAGGTTTTAGAAGAAGGAATAGAATTAGCTAGTCATCTGGCTAATTCTATATACCAAAAGAACCAAAAAATACGATACTAATAAATTTAATTATATATTTTAATAATATAGTGGACAAATGAAAAAAATATGTTTTTTTCTTGACATTACAATGATGGTAAGGATTAGTATTATTGAAAGTTTACAATGGGCTGTATCCGTTTTTAGGTGGTCAATAATGAAAATAGGTGAATTATCAAAACTATTCAACATTCCAAGGGAGACTATACGTTTCTATGAAAAAGAGGGGTTAATTATTCCTCCTAATAGAAATGATAATAACTATCGAAGCTATAGTGAAAATCACATTGAGAGACTAAGGTTTATTAAAAACTGCCGTAGTCTTAATATGTCTCATCGCGAAATAAAAAAACTATTAGACTTATTGGATAATAATAGTAATGATTGCCAATTAGTTGAATCTGTTATTAATACGCATTTAATTAATGTGAGAGAAAATATTGAAAAATTAATTAACTTAGAGAAGGAACTAATTATTTTACAAGAACATAGTGATGAAATAGGTTCTCGATATAAATGTGGGATCATAAAAAATCTATTATCTAAAGAATATTAGATAAATAAGGATAGCATATTGACTACCCTTATAAGCTTTATAATTACAACGCTTTTAACATACGAATTTCACAGTCGCTATGGCCTGTATTACCTAAAGGGGCATCAATAAATTCAAAACCTAACTTTTCGTATAGCTTAATTGCGGCTTGTAAGTCTTTGGTGGTTTCTAAATAGCAACGGGTATAACCTTGTTGTTTCGCAAACTCCAGTGACATCTGCACAATTTTTTTGGCTAAGCCTTTGCCACGTAATACGGAAGATAAATACATTTTCTGTAATTCCGCTGTTTCGTTATCGCCGCCTGCCAGTTGTGAAACACCGCCGCCACCGACAATTTCCCCATCCATTTCTACCACCCAATAAGCGCTACGGGGTTTGTTGTATACCTCAAATAAGGTATCTAAGATGGGGTCTGCAACGGCAAAGCCTTTATCTGCAGTTAAACCATGTTCAGCAGAAACTTCACGGATCACCGCGGCAATCCCTGCATTATCTTGTTGTTCAATAAGTCGAACGTTATAGTTTTGTGTTGTCATGTGAAACTCTTGATTATTATTGTGTACAACTCAGTGTAGAGAGAACCAGAAGGGAACTTCAATCTGAGAACTGCGAACGCAGTCGTTTGATGATACTCGAATTATTCAGCAAGAAAAAGCCCTTATTAGTAAACCAATAAGGGCTTTCAAGTCGGCTAAATTAATGAACCGTTATAAAGAGGCAATTGTCACTTTTTGCGCTTCAATTTTCGCTTTCGCTTCAATATTAGCGGTTAAACGCTCACGCTCTTTTTCCACTACCGCAGCAGGTGCACGGCTTACAAAACCTTCATTTGCCAGTTTGTTTTCAATGGTTTCGATCTCTTTAATCACTTTTTCCAGCTCTTTATCTAAACGAGCCAGTTCGGCGTCTTTGTCTACTAGACCCGCCATTGGGATCAGTAACTCTGCACCACCAACTAATTTGGTGACAGATATAGGCGCTTCTTCACCTTCAGTTAATACTGAGATGCTTTCTAAGCGAGCCATTGACTTGATAAAGTTCTGGTTTTCATCGACACGACGTTTCGCATCGGCAGAAGCACCACGCAGCATTACATCGAGCGGTTTACCTGGGGAAATATTCATTTCAGCACGAATATTACGCACGGCGATAATCGCTTCTTTGATCCACTCAAGGTCACTCAGCGCGAGTTGATCCACTTTAGCCGCATCGAACTCAGGGAACGCTTGTAGCATGATAGTATCAGCGTCGATACCTTTCACTACTTTGACGCGTTGCCAGATGGTTTCAGTGATAAACGGAATGATAGGATGCGCAAGGCGCAGTAAGCCTTCTAATACCTCAATTAAAGTGAAACGAGCCGCACGAACTTGTGCTTCGTTACCTTTATGAACCGCAGGTTTAGACAGCTCTAAATACCAGTCACAGAACTCGTTCCATGTGAAATCATACAGAATACCCGCTGCGATATCGTAACGGTGAGTGTCTAACGCATCGCGGTAAGCTTTCACTGTCTGATTAAATTGTGCCATGATCCAGCGGTCAGCGAGTGAAAAGCTCATCTCTCCGCCGTTTTGGCCGCAATCTTGACCTTCCGTATTCATCAACACGAAACGGCTCGCATTCCAGAGTTTATTACAGAAGTTACGGTAACCAGACAGGCGTTTCATATCCCAGTTGATATCACGACCTGTTGACGCTAATGCCGCTAAAGTAAAGCGCAGTGCATCGGTTCCGTGGGCTTCAATTCCTTCTGGATACTCTTTACGGGTGCGTTTAGCGATCTTTTCAGCCAATTGTGGCTGCATCATGTTGCCTGTGCGTTTTTCGAGTAAATCTTCCAGAGAAATACCGTCAATCATATCCAGTGGGTCAATAACGTTCCCTTTGGATTTCGACATTTTTTGGCCTTCTTCATCGCGGATCAGGCCTGTCATGTAAACAGTTTTAAATGGAACTTGTGGCTCGCCATTTTCATCTTTAATGAAATGCATGGTCATCATGATCATTCGGGCGATCCAGAAGAAAATAATATCAAACCCACTGACTAATACATCGGTTGGATGGAAAGTTTTCAGTGCATCTGTATTTTCTGGCCAGCCGAGGGTGGAGAATGTCCACAAGCCGGAAGAGAACCAAGTATCTAGAACGTCATCATCTTGACGTAGTGTGATATCTGCCCCTAAGTTGTTTTCACGGCGAACTTCGTCTTCGTCACGACCTACGTAGACGTTGCCTTTTTCGTCATACCACGCGGGGATGCGGTGACCCCACCACAATTGGCGAGAAATACACCAATCTTGGATATCACGCATCCACGAGAAATACATGTTTTCGTATTGGCGAGGAACGAACTGAATACGACCGTCTTCGACAGCTTTGATGGCATCACGGGCTAAAGGCTCAGTACGTACATACCATTGGTCAGTTAGCATTGGCTCAATAACGACACCACCACGATCGCCATAAGGGACGGTGAGGTCATGAGGTTTCACCTCAACGAGTAGGCCTAATTGCTCAAACTCTGCCACAATAGCTTTACGTGCTGCAAAGCGCTCCATGCCACGGTATGCTTCAGGCATTTCGCTGCTATAAGCGGTTGATGGGTTACCGTTAGTATCGAAAACTTCAGCTTCGCTACGTACGTTACCATCTAAATCCATCATGTTAATCATCGTTAACTGATGGCGCTTACCGACTTCGTAGTCATTAAAGTCATGAGCTGGGGTGATTTTCACGCAGCCCGTGCCTTTTTCCATATCGGCGTGCTCGTCACCAACAATAGGAATACGGCGGTTAACAATTGGTAGGATAATTTCTTTACCAATCAAATCTTTATAGCGAGGATCTTCTGGGTTAACAGCAACGCCAGTATCTCCCAACATGGTTTCAGGACGTGTAGTAGCAACGACTAAATAGTCTTTGCCTTCGGCGGTTTTTGCCCCGTCAGCTAATGGGTAACGCAGGTGCCACATAGAACCTTTAACTTCACGGTTTTCAACTTCTAAATCAGAAATTGCGGTGTGCAGTTTTGGGTCCCAGTTAACAAGGCGCTTACCACGGTAAATTAAGTTTTCTTTGTAGAGACGAACGAAAGCTTCTTTAACAGCTTTAGATAAGCCTTCATCCATGGTGAAGCGTTCGCGTTCCCAATCAACAGAGTCGCCTAGCCGACGCATTTGTTGAGAAATAGTGCCGCCAGATTCTGCTTTCCATTCCCAAATTTTGTCAATAAATGCATCACGGCCGTAATCGTGACGGTTTTTGCCTTCTTCTGCCGCAATTTTACGCTCAACGACCATTTGAGTCGCGATACCTGCGTGGTCAGTACCTGTTTGCCATAAGGTATTTTTACCTTGCATACGTTGGTAACGGATCATGGTATCCATGATGGTTTGTTGGAAGGCATGCCCCATATGCAGGCTACCAGTGACGTTCGGTGGTGGAATGACGACACAGAAGCTATCTTGGGTGGTATCCCCATTAGGTTTGAAATAACCGCTTTTCTCCCAGTGAGCATACAGTGATTGCTCAATTTCTGCGGGGTTATAGGTTTTATCGAGCGAAGGCTCATTCATTGGGCTATCTGGTTTCTTTTCCATTATCTTTTGTATTCAGTAAGTTGGCGGCGCCGCCATAGTCAAATTGAAGCCGACGCTACGGTATATTTTGTACCGCTCACGCGCCAACTGTTTTAAAGTTTCATCAATAGGTACGAAGTCTATCACTTCATGGAAAGCCGTGGCAAAATCTGCGAACTGATTTTGTAAATTAATCAGTATATCACGTGGCGTATTTCCCCGTTTGGCAGGCCAACAAATTTCAATAGGCGCACCATAACGAGGGCCTTCACCCGCTAAATTATGGGGAACAAACTGATGTGGGTCACGCTGCCACAAGGTTTCATCTATTTTTTCTGCCTGTTGCTGCGTTTCGCAAGCAATCAGAACTCGCTTCCCATTACGCCACAATTGAGCAGCAAGCTCGCAAGCTAGCCATTCATGGGCTTCAAGATCAGGAAGCGGTGAGGCTTGTGTTAGTTGGTAAAATGTACCTTTTTTCATATACCCATTATACCCGTCATACTTCAGTTTGTAGGGGTGTTGGCTACGCTCTTTCGCCTTAGTCACATACTTATGTATGCTCCTAAGGTCTCAGTCGCTTGCCGCCTACCTACAAACTGAATTATCTAGGGTATAGCTTAAATCGCTACCCTTCAATTTGCAGGGGTGTTAGCTATGTTTTTCGCCTTAGTCACCTACTTATGTATGCTCCTAAGGTCTCAGTCGCTTGCCGCCTACCTACAAACTGAATTATCTAGGGTATAGCTTAAATCGCTACCCTTCAATTTGCAGGGGTGTTAGCTACGTTTTTTCGCCTTAGTCACATACTTATGTATGCTCCTAAGGTCTCAGTCGCTTGCCGCCTACCTACAAACTGAATTATCTAGGGTATAGCTTAAATCGCTACCCTTCAATTTGCAGGGGTGTTAGCTACGTTTTTTCGCCTTAGTCACCTACTTAGGTATGCTCCTAAGGTCTCAATCGCTTGCCGCCTACCTACAAACTGAATTATCTAGGGTATAGCTTAAATCGCTACCCTTCAATTTGCAGGGGTGTATTTTGGTAACCAAGTGCAGTATATATCTATGCTTAATTATATCCTTTTTTATAGCTGCCTCAAAATGGCTTTCTCAGTGCCTTGAAAACCAAAAAACAATATCCCGAATCACTATTGCTCATCGGGATATTTTTATGGACGAGATACAGCTAAATCATTTAAATGGGATTACTCATCACCATTTAAACCCGCGCGGTTTAGTAAAAACTGCGCTAGCATCGCGACCGGACGACCAGTAGCCCCTTTCGCGGCACCTGAACGCCAAGCGGTACCTGCAATATCAAGGTGTGCCCAGTTATATTTAGTGGCAAAGCGAGATAGGAAGCAGCCAGCGGTAATTGCACCTGCTGGACGACCACCTGTATTCGCTAAATCAGCAAAATTAGGGGTGATTTGGTCAAAATACTCATCCGCTAGTGGTAAGCGCCATGCACGGTCACCCGCTTGTTCCGAGGCATTTAACAGCTCATGAGCTAGTGGATTATGGTTTGACATCAACCCTGTATAATGGCTACCTAATGCAATTACACAAGCCCCTGTTAAGGTAGCGATATCAATAACCAGCTCAGGTTCAAAGCGTTCAACATAGGTGAGTGCATCACACAGAACTAACCGACCTTCCGCATCAGTATTAAGTACTTCAACGGTTTGCCCTGACATGGTAGTTAAAATATCGCCGGGACGATAAGCGCGACCACCAGGCATGTTTTCACAACCTGCTAGTACCCCAATCACATTGATTGGAAGTTGCAATTCAGTGATAAAACGCATCACGCCATACACACTTGCCGCACCACACATGTCGTATTTCATTTCATCCATGCCTTCGCCTGGTTTGATTGAAATACCACCTGAGTCAAAGGTTAACCCTTTACCGAGCAGAACAATTGGCTTGCTGTCCGCATCTGGGTTGCCTTTATATTCCATAATGGACATCAGTGATTCATTTTGTGAACCTTGCCCCACTGCTAGATAGGCATTCATTCCCAGCTCTTTCATTTGCTCTTCACCAATCACACGAGTGGTTAGTTTGCTATCTGAAATATCTGCTAGTTGACGAGCTTGAGAGGCTAAGTAACCGGCATTACAAATGTTTGGTGGCATGTTACTTAAGTCTTTCGCAGCTTTAACCCCTGAAGCAATGGCTAAGCCATGGGAAATCGCGCGCTCACCACTGGTCAATTCACGGCGTGTTGGGACATTAAACACCAGTTTGCGTAGTGGGCGACGGTGCTCTGTTTTATTACTTTTTAGTTGGTCAAACACATACAGCGATTCTTTTGCTGTTTCGACTGCTTGACGTACTTTCCAGTAGTTATTGCGGCCTTTTACATGTAATTCAGTTAAGAAACATACGGCTTCCATTGAGCCTGTTTCATTCAGAGTACTAATTGTTTTCTGAATAATTTGTTTAAATTGGCGTTCATCTAATTCGCGCTCTTTACCACAACCGATAAGCAGAATGCGTTCAGACAGAACATTTGGTACATGATGGAGTAGCAGGGATTGCCCTACTTTACCCTCAAGTTCGCCGCGGCGCAGCAGGGCGCTGATATATCCGTCACTAATTTTGTCCAGCTGTTCAGCAATTGGGGACAGACGGCGTGGTTCAAAGACTCCGACAACAATACATGCACTGCGTTGTTTTTCCGGGCTACCACTTTTTACACTAAACTCCATGCGTTCTCCTGAATCTTAAAGACAAAGGCCGATGCTCCCGCTAGAATTAGCGTTTCGCATGATCTACCTCATAGAGAATGAACTCTTTATGTTAAACTGACCATCTATACGCGAAATAAACCAAGTTGTATGCTGTTTATCGCGATACAACTACGAAGTATGGCGAGTATATTTGGTTTCGCGAATATTAAGCATGTTCTGATATTTTAATCAGTATAGAGAATGCTTTTATATCATTCTAGCCATACAATAAACTAGAGTATATGTTAGTAAATGGCAGACATTGAACGAACTTAGCCATTTTCTACCCAAAAGACAAGTTTTCACAGGCGTAATAAGCGTGATCATTATTAGATATTTGGTACGGGAAACCCTGAAAAGTCAGTTAGCCATACTTTTTGTATTGATGCTAATCTTTTTTAGCCAGAAGTCGATAGATATTCTGGGCGCTGCCGTTCAGGGCAATATTCCATCAAACTTAGTACTTCCTTTACTGGGGTTAGGTGTGCCTGAAATGGCGCAACTTATCTTACCTTTAAGCCTATTTCTTGGGCTATTGATGACCTACAGTAAGCTTTATACTGAAAGTGAAATTACGGTAATGCACGCCTGCGGTTTAGGGAAAAGTGTTTTGGTCAAAGCGGCGTTAGTGCTGGCCATGATTACCGCCATGGTGGCAGTTGCCAATATTACGTGGATGCTACCGTGGTCATCTCAATATCAAGAACAAGTGTTAGCGGATGCTAAAGCTAACCCAGGTTTAGCCGCAATGGTGGAAGGGCAGTTTAAAACCACAAAAGACGGCAACTATGTTTTGTATATTGGTGATGTAAAAGGGAGTAATTTCAAAAATGTTTTCCTAGCGCAGTTACGTGCTGCGAATGAACAGCGCCCTTCTGTAGTGGTTGCCGAAAGTGGTTATATGAAGGAAGACCCTGATGGCCGTCAAGTGGTCATTCTTAATGAAGGGACCCGTTACGAGGGGACGGCATTATTACGTGATTTTCGTATCACTGACTTTGTCAATTACCAAGCCATAGTCGATCATCAAACAGGTGAGGCTCGTAATGACCGCGTTGAGCAAAAGAATATGCTGCAATTGTGGAATGAAAATACACCTGAAGTGAATGCAGAGTTTCATTGGCGTTTAACGATTGTTTTCTCGGTTATCGTCATGGCTTTAATGGTGGTACCTCTAAGTGAAGTGAACCCACGTCAAGGTCGGGTGCTAAGTATGTTACCTGCGCTGCTGTTGTACCTCATCTTCTTTTTGCTGCAAAGTACGTTACGCAATAGTGCAGATAAAGGTGATATTGACCCAAGGTATACCATGTGGGCAGTGAACTTAGGGTATTTAGTCTTAGCGGTGATCCTCAATGCATGGAACACTGTTCCTATGCGCCGTATGCGTCTTAAATTGAGTAAAGGGGTTGCCTGATGTTTGGTGTTTTAGATAGGTATATCGGTCGGACCATCCTAAATTCTATTTTGGTGACGCTTTTTTTATTGGTTTCACTCGCTGGGATTATTAAATTTGTCGAGCAACTGCGTAAAGTGGGTGATGGTGATTACACTGCGTTGAGCGCGGGGGTTTTTACTTTACTTACGGTACCAAAAGATATTGATGTTTTCTTCCCGATGGCGGCCTTATTAGGGGCGTTAATGGGCTTAGGTGCACTCGCTTCACGTAGTGAGCTGGTGGTCATGCAAGCTTCTGGTTTTACCCGTTTACAGATTGCCCTTGCGGTGATGAAAACGGCTATCCCTCTGGTTATCGTGGCGATGTTCATTGGTGAATGGATTGCACCAGCCGGTGAGCAATGGGCGAGAAACTACCGTGCAGAAAAAATCGTTGGTAATTCATTAGTGGTTACTGACGAGGGAATGTGGGCAAAAGATGGCCGCGACTTTATACACATTCAGCGTATTAATAACGCAACATCGATTCAAGATGTATCGATTTACCGTTTTGATAAGCAACAAAAACTTAACTCGGTGATGTTTGCTTCAAGTGGGGAGTATGACACGGCAAATAAACAGTGGGTGTTATCTCAAGTGGATGAGTCAATATTAAGCAGTGAGAAAAAAATTACGGGTTCACAGCGGTTGACGGTTGACTGGAAAACTAACCTTACCCCAGAAAAACTAGGGATAGTTTCTTTGAATGCGGATTCGTTATCTATTCGTGGTTTATATCAGTATGTTTCTTACTTGAAAGAAAGTGGTCAAGTTGCAGCTGTTTATGAATTAAGTATGTGGAAAAAAATATTGGCGCCACTCTCTGCCGCTGTCATGATGTTAATGGCCGTTTCGTTTATTTTCGGGCCATTACGCACCGTACCAATGGGGGTACGTGTTATTTCAGGTATTGTGGGCGGCTTCTTATTTTATGTGCTAAACCAAGGGTTTGGTAACTGGAGCCTTGTTTATTCAGTACCACCGATTATTGCAGCTATCTTGCCAAGCTTATTGTTCCTAATTGTCAGTATTGTTTTATTAGTGAAACGAAAATAGCGTTTTATAGGTCATTAAAGGCTGTGTATCTTCGGGTATCACAGCCTTTTTCTTTGTCGTCATTTACTTAGTAATAAGTTTCCTAACTTACTGATAATTCGTAATAGTTTATTCTGAGGACGGAATAAAACTTGTTGTTGCCTATTATCTGCAGATGTACTGATATATTCACCTTTAATCCCAATAACATTCAATCGACTTTTATTCGCTAACTGTTGAGCACAAGAAAAAATACCGCCATTCGCCGTATATGACTGGCGAATAAGATAAGCTTTTTTCCATTCTTGCTCTGTGAATGCGATTTGTACTTCTTTTCGTGCTTCACTGACAAGTTTTTTATATTCAGGTGTTTGTTCTAATTTCTTTTGATTGTTTTTTAAAGGATGAGAATTGAGTGATCCAAGATTTATTTCTACTGATGTCGGTTTCTGCGGGGCAGGGAATATGTTTTGGTGGTTATGGATTCTTCTAAGTTGGAGAACCAACTCAGAAACGTTGCCCTGTTTAATGGTACAGGGCCGTGTTATATGATGTAAAAAAAATGGAGAAGTACGCATTTTAATTCCTATTCATCAAGTAGAAGAGGGATTAAGATTAGCCTTGAATCAGCTTACAACATTGCATAAAACGATTATAAATATAAGAAATAGCTTGAATAATAGGGCATTAATACTGTTATTATTAACCAACTATTGCGTAACCTAATGCACTGATAAAGGCGACTACCCTTGTTTGGGGTTGAAATAACTTTTTTCTGGCTCCTGAGATATGACTTTGGTTATCAATAGCTAAAATATTTTGGCGACTCCGGTTTGCTAATTGCTGAGCAAGTGAAAAAAAACCACCTTTCATACTATTTTGTCGTTTAAATTTAAAAGCCGTTTGGCACTTTTCCCGATATATTCGCCTTTCTTCTTGTCGGTAAGCTTTGATAGCTTGTAATTCTGAGCCATCTAAATATTTGTAGGGGTATTGAGTAGCAATAGACCTATTCTCTACGTACTCTGGTTTTTTAGTACAATGGCCTTTAATACTATTCAAAATTTCTATCAATTCAAATTGGCTAATTTTCGGGCATTGTGTAGCCTGACAACTTAATGTTATCGCGTGGTTTTTTGTTTTCATTTTAGCTCTGGATGTGTTAATGGAAGGCTAAAAGATTATCGGGAATTTGAATGAATTGATTTTAAAAATGGGTAGTAAAATTATCAAAAACAGCCTGAATATATCAGGCTGTTGTCGCAATTAATGAGATAATGCGGGTAAATCCACGTTTTAGGGTCGGGGTGTAACTCGCCATTGTTTGTAATGCTTTGGCGGTACTCCTTCAATGTTTTCCATATGCGTGGTTAGAAGATAGCGAAGCGACGAGTTCATTAACGCCAATAGTTAACTTACTAAATTTGCTGCTATCTTTTCGGGTCATGACGACAAATACCCCAATGTTTTGCTGTGGGATCATCGCCATATAGGTATTAAACCCACCGCCGCCGCCTGTTTTCTGGTAAATTCCTGGAGTGCCATTCTTCGGTTTCATATAAACCCACCCAAGGCCTAACCCATCCGCATGGCCAGCGACGTCCATTCCTTTAATTTCTAACAATTTTTCGCGAGGGAAATAGATGCCTTGCTCACGAGCCGCGGTGACTTTCCTTAAGCTCTTATCTGTCGATAAAAATTGTTGCATCCACTTTTGCATATCTGCTGGGGTTGAATACACACCACCGCTTCCTGCTGCTGCAAGTGTATTATGGCAAGGGCTTGGTTTAGTGCCTTCCATTAAACGTGCACATTGAGCTTTATTGGGTGTATAGGTGGTATTGGTCATTTTGGCTGGGGAGGTGACATAATGACTAAACAATTGTGGGTAAGAATGACCTGATGCTTTCACCATGGCATCAGCTAATAAGTCATATGCAAGGTTAGAATAGGATGCCTCAGTGCCTGGCGTCGCATCTAATTTGCCTGTTTTTAACCATGTCCAGCGGTTATCTTGGGTTGGCCAAATAAATACAGGACGCCCCCATTTTCCGCCTGGTTGCTCACGAGGTAAGCCACTGGTGTGGCTTGCAAGGTGGTAGAGGCGAATCGGCTGCCCACTGGCGTTATCAGGCACAGTAACACCATGATAGGCATATTGTTGCAGCGGGTCAGTAATTAATAACTTTTTGTCTTGTTCAAGCTTGATTAATATTTCACTCGTCATCAATTTAGTAATTGATGCTATGCGAATGAGTGAATTTGGCCCCGGTTTTTTACCATTGCCGGGTGCCGTTTCGCCATAATAACGGGATAAAACTTGGTTATTATCAATAACAATTATTGCCATACCTCTGGCGTCGCTTTCGTTAAAAATACGATTGGCATATAAATCGACAATTTTAGCAACGCGTTCGTAGGTCCTTCTATCTCCTTCAAAAACCTGCCAGTCAGTAGATGCAATATCATTCGTTTGCAGAAATTTTGGTGTTTTTTTGGTCGTTGTTGAACATGCCATCAAGGCTAAAGACAACGCAGATACTGACAGAATTTTTAGTAATGATTTCTTCATGTTTGAAGCCAGCCGATATGATTGTTTGCAAATGGCTATTCAGCCAATCTTATTTTTTCTTAGCGAAAATTTTCATTACCACACCAATTAAGATGCCAATAAAGATCCCTGTCGCTATCCACCCAACAAAACCCATGATAAAGCCTTAATGTTTGTATTAGATTGCGGATAAACTAACAAAAATAATTGTCTATCGCCAGTGACCCAGCGTTGTGATAAGAAAAATAGTTAGGGAAAGCTACCATATCGGCTAATGAAGATATAAACAAAAGAAGCTTTCTTTCTCTTATCATGTGATTTTAGCAATATGCGTTTTTTTTAATCGAACAGACTTGATCTTCAAGAATAAGTGTTGCCAGTAGACACAAAGCAAGTATAATGGCAGCGTTTTCCAAGAAACACATCACTTCAGTGCCGGAGTGGCGGAATTGGTAGACGCAGTTGATTCAAAATCAACCGCCTTCGGGTGTGCCGGTTCGAGTCCGGCCTTCGGCACCATAAGAACATCAAGAGACGTCAACGGACGTCTTTTTTTGTATCTAAAATCCAGTGTTTGCAAGGCTTCCCCCGCGTTTTCAGTCAATGTATGTCAACTTAACTCAACCCACATCAACCTCCGTGTGAGTATACATCTGAGTATATACACCGCTTCGATAATGAATGTATACTCATTTTACCACGAATTACTGATGTTAGAGCAAGGCAGGTGCAGCCTGTGGCGTAGACACTTAGTTGGCTATGTAACTCGAAATCATCGACAGTAATCTGAGATATCTCATTTATATACTCACTCTGGGGTGAAGAGGACAAAGAATATGGCATTAACCGATACGAAAGTTCGTGCAGCTAAACCAGACGAGAAAGCTTATACACTGACAGACAGTGATGGCTTATTTCTTTATATTCACCCCAATGGTTCTAAATATTGGCGCTTCCGTTTTCGCTTTGGCGGCAAACAACATTTAATGGCCTTTGGTGTATATCCTGAAATTTCCTTAGCAGATGCAAGAGAAAGAAGGGATGCTGCCAGAAAACAAGTTGCTTTAGGCATCGACCCACGCGAACTTAAAAAAGAGTTAAAGGAAGAACAGCAAAAGGAATTTAATACCTTTGAGAAAGTTGCTCGTGATTGGCATGCGACCAATAAGAAATGGATAGAGAGCCATAGTCACCGAGTATTAAAAAGTCTTGAAGACAATATCTTTGCGGCTATTGGTAAATGTAATATTGCCGAACTGAAAACCCGCGATCTCCTCGAACCGATTAAAGCCGTAGAGATGTCTGGACGTCTTGAGTTGGCAGCACGTTTACAACAGCGTGTGACAGCCATTATGCGTTATGCTGTACAAAGCGGTTTAATTGACTATAACCCAGCGCAAGATATGGCTGGCGCAGTTGCCACTGGTAAACGAGTTCATAGAGCCGCATTAGAACTTAAACGTCTACCTGAGTTCTTACAACGTATTGATGATTATAAAGGAAGACCTTTAACTAAACTTGCAGTCAAACTCACCTTATTAGTCTTTATTCGTTCCAGTGAACTGCGCTTTGCTCGTTGGGATGAAATCGATTTTGAGAATGCCATGTGGACGATCCCCGCAGAACGCGAAGCGATAGAAGGGGTTAAACACTCACATCGCGGATCAAAAATGCGTACTCCTCACCTAGTCCCTTTAAGCCGACAAGCCATTGAGATCTTAAAACAGATCTATCAATTCAGCGGCAACCACGAACTAATCTTTATCGGCGATCATAATCCTAGAAAGCCAATGAGTGAAAATACAGTGAATAATGCATTACGTGTGATGGGTTATGATACTAAAACAGAAGTTTGTGGGCATGGTTTCAGAACGATGGCATGTAGTTCGTTGATTGAGTCAGGGCTATGGTCGAAGGATGCAGTAGAAAGGCAAATGAGCCACCAAGAGCGTAACTCGGTAAGAGCTGCTTATATCCATAAAGCAGAGCATATTGATGAGCGCCGATTGATGGTGCAGTGGTGGGCAGATTTCCTAAGTGTGAATCTGGAGAAGGGGGTTAGTCCGTTTGAGTTTGGCAGGACCAGATTGAATAATTAAAATTTTTTGAAGTGTTTTTTAATATATGAAGGGTATTGAGAACCACGAGGTTTTATCGCGGTTCTTTCAAAATTTCTATATCTAATAATTAATTAGGACTTCTTCGATTACATTATAATAATTTAAATCTGTATATTGTAGCCAGTTAATATTATGATTTTCCTTATTAAGGATAAATATATCATCTGTGGCATCGCTTTCATCGAGACCGTATGGGAAGCAAAATCCTCCTAACTCTGTTAATAAGTATCTATTGTGCAGGGATGGGCCGCCAGCTTTTTCAGATAGAGATCTTATAATAATGTTTAGCTCTTTTCCTTCTGGGATATTTATATTAACGCGTTGAATATTATACTTTATATGTTCTGCAGTTGTAGCGTTTTGTTTAGAACCATCAAAAATTATAACGATATTGATTGCACTATTTGAGTTGTAATTAAATACTGAAGCTACAATAGCTTTAAGTACGTTTAACCACCGGCTACTGCCTTTGAAATATGGATCCACTAATATCACTTCAGCAGATAGCCTAAGTAAACTTGATGTTGAGCTATCAATATCTTCAATTGTTTTACGTATCCTTTTCTGGAGGGGGTAGTTAATTTCTAGGAACCCATTAAAATCTAGATAATTTGGAATGTCTAAATTATCAGCCGAAATAATATGACCAAAGTTATGCTTTTCATTCTCGCATAGTATATTTTCCGACCAGTTCAATTCCTTGTTATATATACTTAATCTTTTGGCCTTGTGAAACTCTCCAATTGAATTTATAAGTTCTATAAGTCTAGTTTTTTCAAGATCATTTGCGTTAGGATCTTGTAACTCAAAAATTTTCCGTTTCATCTTTTTTATTTGAGGAAAATCACAATATATAAATGAACTGCCTAGTGTAAATTTTCTTATAAAATCACTGTAATCTCGCCTGTTCTTGGCGAAATCGAGCAACAAAGATGGATTGATTACGCATTCATGTAACATCACATTAATTCCTCTCTTCTCTCTGAAAAGAATCCATGTGGCCAGTGCTCTTTGAATTCACCATCTTCATCTATATGTATGCGTGTAGCTTGAACTCCATCTATTTGCTCTTCTAGATAAATTATTGAAATATCGCTTGATATCACAGGAGAGAATCCTGTCGGTAGCTCACCGTCTGTTGTTTGGCGAATACGTTTGAGTAAGCGAAGTACTAAATGTTCACTATGAGTTTCAATTAGAAATCCAATAGCGTTGTTTGCCTGCGTTAATAAGTCACCTATATCAACTTGTATACGGGGGTGAACATGAAGTTCTGGTTGCTCGCAAGCTATCAATCCTTGCTTACGGCTTAGTGTAGCAACGATTAAAGGCATTAGCTGTGGAATACCGACTCCGATTTCATTTGGTGAAACGGAAATATTATTGTTTATATCCCAAAGAGAATATCCAAATTTAGTGGAGATTTCATCAATATTTTGTTCTGTTTGGTTTTTATATAATGAATCAATCTGTATATTTAAATTTTCTTCAATGGATTGGAATGTTTGTTCTTTTAAAATTCGTTTAATTTCTGAGAATTTTTTGTCAACGCGTAATGCAATCCCATAACCAAGGTTCAATTTACATTTACTTGATATCCATTCATTAACTGAATTCATTAACCTTATGTCAGACATGCCTAATGCATGCCAAGCAGCTGAGCCATTATACCAATTTTTTTGTTGATATTCATATTGAGGTTTAAATAATTCATCTGGAACTATACGAAGTGGCCCAATACATAAACTTTCTTTTAAAATTCCATATAAGTTATCAATAGGTGAAACAAGTAAATCACTAATAATTTCTATTACTCTTTCATTAAAGCGAACATTTTCTAGAGCTAGCGAAGTTTTTAATTTTTTCCCTATTTTAGGTAGTGCTCCAGAGTGACATTCAATAGAAATGGGAGCGTGAATTATTTTATATGGTGTAAAGGAATTTTCGCTAATTAATTCTTCATCAGTAGAGGTAATGTTATTAGCACTGTTAATTCTTGGCTCTGTAATACTTTCATGGAATTCACTTACGAATGCATTTTCATTAAAAATCAGATTGCTTATTCGATTTTCGAGATTATTATCATAACCTTTCTGAACATCTCTGTAATCAATGTTTTTTTCATTAAAAATAGAGCATAGAGTTTCTTTTAGAGCTTCATGAATAGATTTCTCCTCATCGATTAGATTTACTAACCACTCATCATGATTCTCAGGTAATAACAATGGGTGGAGAAAATTAATTGCACTCAGTATTGGTTGTTTAAGACCTGAGTCACTAGTAATCTCTGCGATATTTTGATCGTCAAAGGCTACAGTATATCGAGAAATGTATGCAGTTTGTAAGGGGATGGACCAAGCTATTTCAAAATCGATAGACATTTTATCTGCCCCTTCTGAAGGGCTAGATATTCCTATGTTTAAATCCTCGAAAAGATCCTCAATTACTCCGTAGCTGCTCCCGATACGTCCATCTTTAATGAACTCGATCTTTATTTTTATAGTTTTCGTCAGATCATGTCCATGAACTAATTTTTCAAAACCACCGACATACTTATCGTTTAGTGCTTCTAACTTTTGAGGGTTGCATTGACCTTTCTCGATTATTTGTTGTAAATAGAAAAGCGCCATCAATACTGAGCTCTTACCAACAGAATTAGGCCCCACTAAGAGAGTTAATGGGGAAAACTCTATGGTTTGAGTTTTTTTAAAAGATCTGAAATTAGTAAGCGATAACTTGGTTAATTTCATATACTTTCCTTTTGATTAAATGTGTTATAGCAAATGGAATTAAATAAGTTGTCGAGCTCAATTTTGCTTGTAGTATGTGATATTAATTTTCTTTTTACTGATTTATATATCTTTTCATATTCCACTTGTAGATCCAAGGGTGGTATTAGAATATTAATGTTTTGCATTTCCTGAGCATTAATATTTGCCATGCCAACAATGCTTTTACTCATATTTAGTAATGTATTTTTGCCATGTGCAGAGTTTAAATATCCTGAAATGTAATAATTATTTCCATTTTCGTTTGGCCTGACCCTAATCAAATATCCAGCATAAGCCATCTCTTGATCACTATCAAAAATAGCTGTTTTCCCTACCAATTCTTTGCTGTTGGTTCTATTGAATAACAAGTCTCCTTTTTTGACCAAGAACTTCTCTCTATATTTTTCATCTAAGTCAATATATTTCAAGCTAGTTAAATCCCAATCGCCCTGATATGTAATATTTCCCATTCTAAGCATAGGATACTTGCCATCTGTTTCGGATGCTTTATCTGATGAGCCATAATTTACAGTACTGACTAGATCTCGAATAGTACCAATAGGAAATTTTTTTGAATTATTTTCTGGGTCACCAAACATATCCAAAAATGTTGCGCGTAGAAAATCGTCAACAAGTTTGATGGCCTGTACTCGTTTAATACGAATAGCACTTACTGTATCAAGTATAACTGCGATTTTTTTCTGAATGTTTAAAGGGGGTAGAGGTACATTCAGTGAGTTTATAAAAGGTAATGTAATACCTTTAACTGTAGCTCCTTTTCCTTCGCTCTCGATGTAGCGACTTTGAGATTCTAGCCATCGTAAAAGATAACGTTTATCAACTATATTAGTATCTTTAACGAAAAGAGCTTTCAAATCTTGATTTATAGCCACATCGATTAAATTTATCGCTACCTTGCCTAATGCCATTCTGCTTGGAATAATAATGTTGCCGGCAGGGATTATATTGGTAGCCGAATTTCTTGCTCCTAGAGCGGTGATACTATCTATTGTAGAAGAGATCTCTGATGATTTAAAATCCTTAACAGATGCCCAAGGGATATCTCCGCCCCAATATTCAGAATTATTTTTATCAGGTGTACCACCACCTTTAATGTCTACAAGCGCACCTAGTTTTACAATCGGCCAAGTCACAGCATTTTCTCCAATTCTTCCAAATCAACAAGAATTTCTTTCTCCAAATATTTCAATCGTTTTAATATCAATTTTGGGTCTTCATGCTGTTCATTTTCATAAATTACTTTCTTATATCGATTAATAGAGAGATCATATTTCTCTGCTGATATATCGGCCTTTGAAACTATAAACGCAGGCTGAGTACGGTCTTGGTAATTAGAAGTAATATTAATTCCCTGCGGGTATTGCTGTTTGAGCAGAGAGCTAAACTTATCTCCAATAAAGTTATCTGTCGGTAAGCCTTTACTCTGGCGGTAATACTTCCAGCTAGCAATAAGATATGGGAGGTCGTTATCATTTATTGGATTACGTTTGTCATCCAAACTGTATCCGTCATTTTGTAGATCGTAGAACCAGACCTCATCCGTCTGACCGCCTTTGGTAAAGATCAGGATCGCCGTTGCCACCCCAGCGTAAGGCTTAAACACACCGGAAGGCAGGTTGATAACAGCTTCAAGCTGATTATCTTCTATCAGAGCCTTACGTAGTGATTGATGTGCTTTACTGGAACCAAATAGTACACCTTGGGGGACAATAGTTGCACTACGGCCACCAACCTTCAGCATTTGTAGAATACGCGCTAAAAATAAAAGTTCTGTTTTTTTTGTTTTCACTGTTGCCAGCAGAGAAGGGTCAATGTCTTCTTCGTCCAGAGAACCAGTGAATGGAGGGTTTGCCAGAATCAAGTTAAAAGCACTCTTACTTGCCTGTGGAAAATTGCTGCTAAAGCTTTGGCTCATGGTATCTTGATAATGAATATCTGGATGTTCTACACCATGCATTATCAGGTTCATTGCTGCGATACGCAGCATGGTGGTATCAAAGTCGTATCCATGGAACATATTCTGATCAACGTGGGCACGGTATGCTGTAAGCAGGTCACCGGTATATATTTTCTGCTCTTCCAATTCACCATGTTCGTTGACACCTAATTCTCTATGAATCGACTCTAGGGAACTGTATTTCTCCAGTAGATACTCATAGCTAGTTGCCAGAAAACCAC
Source organism: Providencia sp. TYF-12 (assembly GCF_041344805.1). Taxonomy (NCBI): domain Bacteria; kingdom Pseudomonadati; phylum Pseudomonadota; class Gammaproteobacteria; order Enterobacterales; family Morganellaceae; genus Providencia; species Providencia sp. TYF-12. The sequence continues at coordinate 4,240,890 of NZ_CP166833.1, read as the reverse complement.
CAGTACCACAAGCAGGATCACAAACTGTTTCATTACGAGCCGGATTAGGCTCCATCATTTCTACGATGGCACGGATAATGTGCCTGGGAGTACGGAACTGACCATTAATGCCAGCGGTCGTGAGCTTACTGAGTAGGTATTCATATAAATCACCCTTGGTATCTCCACGATCTAGTGGCAGGTTTTTGATCATCTCGACTGCTTTGGTCAACAGTGACGGTTTTACTATCTCTAGGCGGGCATCTTTCATAAAGTTGCCCAACAGTGAATCGCTGTTGCCTAATGTCCGAAAATGCTGGAATACGCCGTCACGTACCACTTCCATCATTTCATCGGCACCTAAATTGCTATACTGACTAAAACGAAACTCTTGCTGTTCAGGGGAAAATCGTGGCTTGAAATCGATTTTTGTCAGTTGCTTACGTTTTTCGTCTTTCAGCTCAAGGCTATCCAGCATCCGGGAGTACATCAGATAGGTGATTTGCTCGATCACTGTCAGGGGGTTAGTTATACCTCCAACCCAGAAATCTTCCCATAAATTATCAATGCTGCTTTTTAATTCTTTTGTAATCATAAGGTTTCTTTAATTCACATTTATTGCTACCGTTCGTAGCTCTGAAAATAGAAAGCCCCGAGTGTGCGAGGCTTGAATGGATCCATTATAGCGCAGGTCAAGGAACGACTACACCCAACTCTTCTACGATTTTTTGCAACGTAACGATCTGCTGCATATCCGGGAAGATTCCGGTGACACCCTCACCATGTATCTGGGTAAAAGGCTGTTCGAAGAGCTGTTTCATCTCGATAGTACCGTAATCACGAATATGGTTTTTGAGCATCTCTAGGAAACGAATTTGCTGGCTGTTAAGGTGATTTTCAGATGCGAACATTGCGAAGCGTTCTGTAACAGCTTTCCCATCCATACCGATAATCGTACGTAACAGTTTATCCATACTCGCAGTTGCCTGTGGAAAGAAGTTTTTCAGATCTCGAATATCGACATTGGGGTTTTGAATTAGCACAAGTTTTGCCAATTCGTCTAACTCTTCAGGTGTCACTGGTTCACCATGGCGAATTTTCTTGAGCACGGGGTTTTGCTGGAATAATGGTTCCAGGGCCCCCTGAACCTGTTGACGCCAAAGTCTGAAATCTACAGTTCGAACTTGTGTTTTCCTGATACTGCTTTCTATCTGAGTTATATCCTCAGTAACATCTACCGTGAGCGCCCCAACTTGAGGTATGACTTCTTTTTCCATCAGATGCATGATGCCACGCAGATGAATGCGCATGTCTTCGAAATCATCAAAACTAGCTTGTTTCCACCAAGAAAGTTCTCGCAAATTGTTAATGCGCTCTCCCTGTTGCTGTACCTGTACCAGATGAGGGGGAAGTCGTTCTAGTTTTTCAACTACGGTAGGCCATAGCCCATCCAGCTTTTCTACATTGGTGTAGCGGGTAGTTTGTGCAGCTAGCATATCCATATCGAAACGCATGGCGTCACTTTGGCCGCGTACATCTACCCATTGCATTAATGGCGCAATAAAATCGAGTAATACCTGTTGGGTCTGTGGGGCAAATTGTTGCAGAAGCCTTTCATCGCTACATTGTGCTTTTTGCTGCCATCTTTCTTGCACTGCTATGGAATTTCCATCAAGAGAATTAATTTGCACCAATAGCTGTGCGGCTACTCGATTAACTGCTTGTTTATCAAACTTTTGTAATGCTGCCCGGCCTAGCTCAATCCATGCCTCGAAACGCTTCTGTGCTAAGGGCTTGCTGGCTGTAACCTCAGCTTCCTCTGTATTTAGTTCGTGATACTCGAAGTTACCCCAGTGATCAAAGATGCGGAATTTCTCTTTATCCAGGGATTTTCCATTCTCGTCAGTACCATACAGACCTTGAGCTAAACGTGTTCCACGGCCAATCATTTGCCAGAATTTCACTTTCGATTTTACGGGTTTTGCAAAAACCAAGTTGACGATTTCTGGTACATCGATGCCGGTATCCAACATATCAACTGAAATAGCGATGATAAGCTCTTTGTTGGTACTTTCATCCAACCCTTTAAAATCTTCGATAAGCTGCTCTGACCTAGTTTCCTGATTATCAATAACCTGACAAAAACGGCCCGCAAACTGCGGGTACATTTCATCAAATAAATCTCTTAGCAAGATGGCATGGTCGTGCCCTCTAGCGAATATAATCGATTTGCCGGGAAGCTGGCCGTCTTTATCTTTAAGACCATTTTCCATCAGATTACGTATAATTAACCGGTTAGTGTCTCGGTTATAGATCCGATCATCGATGGCTTTGCTATCAAACTCCAGAGTATTGGGATCAATATTCTGTTCTTCTAGTTCACGTATCTGAGCATTGCTTAAGTTATCCCTCCTAATTCCCTCACGTAAAAACTGTGTAGTGTGAGTGACAACTTCATAGGGTACCAGGTTGTTGTCTGCGATCGCATCTTCCAGGCTATAGTTCGCTGTAGGAATGCGCCCTTCACAGCCAAACAGCCCGAAAGTGGTTTTGCTGACCATATCAATAGGGGTAGCTGTCAAACCTACCTGTAACGCATCAAAGTATTTGAACAAATCACCATATACGTTATAGATAGAACGGTGTGATTCATCCGCAATAATGAGGTCGAAATAACCAACATCAAAGCGATCCATGATGTTAATCATTCCTGGATAGGTTGCTATATAGACACGGGCATTAAGCATATCTTTCTTTGGAGATACGCCAACCACATACATCGGGTCGCTGATGTATTGTTTAAACGCGTTCCCTGCCTGCTTACGTAGTTCTCTACGGTCGCAAAGGAATAACACACGTTTCACCCAGCGGGCATCAATCATTAGTTTGCTTAAAGCGATAGCAACTCGAGTTTTTCCCGTACCAGTAGCTTGTACAATGAGAGATTGACGATATTTTTGAGTAAAACGTTCACTTACTCTTGCCAGGGTCTCTTGTTGGTACAAGCGGCCAGCGACAAGCTCACCTTTGCTGTCTCTGGCGTGAGGAACTTTATTCAATGGTAAGCGAGTCTCGCGTTGTTGAATCAGATATTGCAGGCTTTCTTTACTGTAGAAACCGAATACTTTACGTGGAGGGTAGCCCTGGGTTTTATGGTCATCCCACAGATAAATATCGTAGCCATTGGTATAAAAAATAACAGGTCGTTGGCCGTATTCTTTCTCCAACCAATCAGCATATAGTCTGGCTTGTGTCCGACCTTTATCTGGACTGACTTTAGTTTTTTTTGCTTCAATTACGGCAATCGGTTTGTGGCTATCGTCCCATAGTACATAATCTGCAAATCCGTTGCCTGATGTCGTTGGTTGTTCTTTAACAGGATGCTCTTGAGATACCTGTTCAGTATTGGCAGCGTCGGTAGCCACATCCCAGCCTGCAGCAATGAGGCGTGAGTCAATCAGATGGCGGCGAGTCTCAGCTTCATCTAATGATAGAATGTCAGCAACTTGCTGGTTACGATCTTTTACTTCATGCAGGTGTTGTTCAAGTATTTCTGTTTTTTCCTGCTCTTTTTGCAATGCGCGCTGAAGCGCAATTTCCCGTTCACGAGCACTATTAAGATCTTTGATCGCTGTATCTAAACGTTTTTGCTGTTCCGTAAGATTAACTGAAGTATTTAGGGCATCAGACAATGGAGGTAGAGCAAAAGATTGGCAGTCATCAACATTCCCCTGAGCGTAACGAACGTAAAGCCATAGCCCTAATAGAAATGCTTCTTTTAACAACCAGTATGCATCCTGAGCTTTAATAGTGCTTCCATGAGCTGCACGATTGCCATGAATGCGCAGAGCATCCATTTTCATCACAATTGCTTCAGGCATGATGCTGGTAAACACAGAAGCATTCATTAGGTCATACAAGCTAGCTTTGAACCCTTCAGGTAGGCGTTCCTGTCGGTAGATCCAGCGAACAATTTGCTCGTCATAGTTACGTAGCTTAACTAAGCAACTTTCTGGATCGGAATGGACGTACTGTTCTGCTGCGGTCGCAAGGCTTGCTAAATCAGGCCACTTACTGCGTAACATTTCAAAATTGCGAGACTGCTCCATTAATTCGTCGCCTTATACAATGGATACAATTAGATATAGTTGATTCTATCATAGGTTTGTAGGTAATTTGTGTGAGCTGAAAAAGTAGAGCAGTAAATTTGTGCTTATAGTTTAGATAGTCAGATTCAATCAATATATGTGCTGAGGATTTAGGGAAGAAGATAGGTAACTAACTGTGAACGTTTTATCATCTATGTAATATCTTGATATGTTTCTTCACCCAGATATTACATAGATGACTGAATAGCCACTGATTCTCTCGTTTAGCGATTTTGTCTAATTTAAAGTGGTCTATCATGTCGATGATTATTCACTGTATGTTAACTTGAATAGCCATTATTGGTATTTTCTTAAAAATTCAAAATTACTGAAATTTACCATCACATTTTATCCTTCAAAAAATTCCTCATCGATACGTTTCAAGTACAGGATTTGTTCGTCACGACTACCGATATTGTAGCGAAGCATTAATTTAGCTAATTCTTGTCCATTGATAAGGACGATACGCATGCCTAAGTTTTTCGCAGTTTGTATTGCTGATTGGGTGAAGTCAGATGTAGTGACAAATATGCCTTTCTGTGCTTTTTTAAGATTAAGAGAACCGAAGAAATCACGGATATCTCCTGAACTAACATTATTTCCTTCAGCATAGCGCTTAGCTTGTATATAGACTTGATCTACACCTAATGGATCTTGACTAATAACTCCATCAACACCGTTATCACCACTTTTGCCTAGAGTATGAGCCATTCCTTCATTGGTGCCGCCGTATCCCATCGCAAGTAACAAATCAATAAGTAGTTGTTCAAAAAAGGCAGGACTAACTTTACGAGTACGAGTAAGAATTTCTGAGGCTAGAGTGTCATTGATTTGTATGTAAGCCTTACGAAGAACTTCATCTGGAGTTATTTCTTCAATATTTTTATCATCAGATTGAGTTAATTTTGCTCGCCCATTATCTTGACCTTTAAATGCAATGAACTCATCGAACTGTTTTAGGTAATTATTATCTACGATAATGTTAGGATCGTTAACTGCCAATTGTCCTCTTTCCGTCAAGATAAAATGTGCACGGCGTGTAACTTCAAGTAATCCAGCTTTAGTCAAATAAGTTCTAGCCCAACCTATACGATTATCTAAAACAGTTTGTTTACCACTAGGTAGACGTTCTTCTCGTTCAGCATCAGTGAGTTGAAATTTATCAGATAATTGATTGATGACATCGCGAAGTTTAACTTCTTTTCCACCAGCGGCACCTACAATTTCTAAAAACGGGCGCATAAAGGTTTGGTAGTTAGGTATCATTTATCACCTTTTGACTATGAATTCATACATTAAGGTTGCCATGTTTGAAGCATCATAAGCTTTTAGTTTAAAAACCTAGCAACTTTCTTTGATTATTATATACGAGCTATTTTCTTAGAAATATTAAGTAAAGCACGCTAATAGAGCTTTAAAATTTTACTTCAACATATGAGCTCTAATGATTTATATCGCTTAATTAAAGGGTATGAGAAAACGGTAGAAAGAACAATGGTTGAAGTAGGATTGTGGGATACTAATGACGATGTTGCTAATAAACTCCTCCGTATTTTGGTCAATTCAGAATTTCCATGTTTTCTAAACGACGCTAAAGTATTCCATTAGAACTGATTAAGGTTCTATTGACTATGTGTAGATTTAATTCAATGATTAGAATCAGATATTACTTATAAGGAAATTTTAGCAAGTGATACTTATATCTAAACTCAGAGGTCTGTGGTCAAAAAAAGAGGTAAGCACTACAGATGGCGAACAACATGAAATATATGATGCCCTAACTCCAAAAATAGTTATTGATAATAGTGTTAAGCCCTATTTTGATGCATTAGATTTTGCTTTTACAAAACATGATGTAAAAAATATTGCTATTACTGGGCCTTATGGTGCAGGTAAGAGCACAGTAATTCTGTCTTATCTGAAAAAACAGCTTAAACAAAATTTTATTAATGTGTCGCTTGCCGATTTTTCGTTATCAGAAAAAGGTAATAAAGGCCCACTGGAGAATGCGGAGATTGAGTTAAGTATACTCCAACAGATATTATATAAAGAAAATAAAGATAACCTTCCTGATTCTCGTATTGATCGTATTCAAAACCGAAATAAAAAACATATATTCACTCTGTTTCGAGACGCATTGACGGTTGTGGCGCCATTGTTGTTATTGGCGATTACGTTGTTTCCTAAAAAACTACTGTCCTTATTTGATATAAGTGAAGCTACGTTAGCGACGATTATTAATGCCTCTTCTGAACGTTTGACGATTAGTGGTGTAATGGGGCTAGTCAGCTTATTTTTTATTGTTAGAATTGCTTCCAGAGCGGGCATTTTTGATAAAAAGCTTAAGCTTAGTAAACTAGCGTTCCTTCAAGGCAGCGCGGATATGACTACACAAGAGTCATCCTCCCTACTCAATAATTGCTTGGATGAGATAGTCTACTTTTTTTCTCGGACACACTATAAGATTGTGGTTTTTGAAGATTTGGACAGGTTGGGAAATACTGAGGTATTTGTCAAACTAAGGGAGATTAACCAGATTATAAATAATAATCTACACAATCAACCAATTAGGTTTATTTATGCATGCCGAGATGATATTTTTTTAGGGGCAGATATTCGAACTAAATTCTTTGACTTTATATTACCAGTGGTCCCTGTGATGGATGCTCGAAATGCTTACACTCATCTGAAAAACAAGCTTAAAGGCTTTCCTGCCGATAGCCTAGCACTCCTTAAACAAATGTCTATGTATATTAGTGATATGCGTTCACTACAAAATATTGTCAATGAGTTCAACCTGTTTAGTCTAGTGGTTAATGATAATAAAAATCATGCTAAAATTTTCGCGCTGATATTTTATAAAAATATCTATGCACAAGATTATAATTTGACAGATAAAAAATCTGGTGTGCTGTATGCTTTTATTCACGACTACCGTTTGCGTAAATTGCATGAAAATTATTTTCATTCTCTAGATAAAAAATTAGAACAACTTACGGATAAGTTAGAAAAAATTAAAAAAGAGTCAGCTAGTTCTGATGCAGACTTGCGTAAGCAAATTATCTGTCGGTTTATTTCTCCTGAACTATGGTCAATTGTCTCTTTTGTAGAAAAAGCTGATACTTATTATGAGCAATATCATATATATAATGCTCAAAGTTTTTATGAGACTGAGAGTGAGTTTTTAGCATTTTTTAATAAGCAAGAACAAAGATTTGTCGGCTATCGGCTTAATAATACTGTACAGCGTGTCTCTATTGAGACATCTTCCGTAGTAGAGGAGTATTACCGAAGAGTTAAGCTTACTGCGAATGATAGAGCGGAAGAATATCAAAAAACTGTTAAGGAGATTGATGAGGCTAAGGAAAGTGTTCGTACCCGAAATGCAATTTCGTTGTCTCAATTATTGAAGTTAATTGGTTGGGAGCAATTTAAAACTATTGCGGAAGACTATATTAAAAAATGTAACGACCGAACGATTATTGATGTGAAACAGTGGGAGACGATTCACAATGGATTTCGCTTTGGTGGTTTTGAGGCTCTTTTTTATTTGTTGAGTAATGGCTACATCATGCAGGATTTTATGATGTTCCGTTCTGTCTTTCATGAGGGCACTATTTCTATTAATGATAATGACTACATCAAGGCTGTTGGCCGCCATATGAGCTGTGAAGAAGTAAACCAAAATTTCTTATTGGATAACCCTAAAGACGTGTTGGCAGAATTGATTGAACAGCAGTATCAATACCGTTCAGGTGCTATTCATCATCAAATTATTACTGCTTTGCTGGATAGTCGCTTGGGTACTAATGACCATGCAACTTTGTCAGCAATGATCGCGATGATTTTCCAGCAGTCCCCTGCGGATATCCTGGCTATTTTTAGTGTATTAGAAACTCGTTTTGTTAGCGCTAATGATTTCAAACGGTTAATTACCTTTTCACTGAGCAAGAATAGCTATTTGGATAAGATGATCGCCGTGCTTGATGAGCAAGAGCCCAGTCATATCACTACTGCAATTATGACAAAAATGATAGCGTGGGTTTCTCCAGAAAATTCTGACAATCAGGAAAATTATCAACGCTTTATTATTGAGCAAGGGTTTGGTTTAGTTTCCTCTTTGGAAGATAGTGAGCTTGAAGCGTTTCTCGATAATATTAAACAGCTCAACGTTATTTATCACGATATTTCTCTTCCTATTACACCGAACGAACAGACTGCATTACGCTTTATCGCCGACAACCAAATGTATCCTCTCGATAAGGTCAACTACCGAGTAGTTGTGGCAGGATTGCTAGATAATCCAAATGTGTCTTGTGATAGCGTTGATAAGCAGCCGTGGTCTTTATTGGCAAAATACTCATTACCTAGTGTGAAAGCATATGTGGACAGTAATATTGATACCTTTGTGCAGGAAATTTTTATCTCTTCTCACGAGGACAGTGTGGCTATCGTTTCGGTATTGACTCACTCGGCGCTCAGTGATGATCTTAAAGTTGAAATACTGAAAAAGATGTCATTCACAGTAACGGATTTGCACAAATTTCCAGAACACATCGATATTGACGATGAAGAATTCTCCTATCACGATCTATTCTATCACTATGACCGCGTGACGCCGTGCTGGGAGGCATTATTAGCTTATATTTATGAAGCATGCCATCTTGACGTATTAACCCAGTATATTGAAAAGCACGCTCAATCTCTCAGCCAACAAGAAATGAAAACCATTGAGGGCGATGAATACGATTTACTTTACATGAAAGTTATCTGCAACGATCAACTCAGTGATAGTGGCTATGCCTCAGTATTAAAACCTATCTACATTAATGTCAATCATTGGGATAAGCGACTCAGCCCCGCTAACTTCCAGCGTCTGATAAATAACAATAAGGTACCTCTGAATACTGAATCTTTCCAACAGGCTGCACAATGTTTTGTTCTATCCTCCAATAAAGAGAGCATTGAGCCTTTTGTATTGTGGTTTTCTCAATTTAAAGAAACTTTTTTCTCCAATACAGATTATTATTTATTGACTGGCGAGGAGGGTGCTATTGTTTTAGAGGAAATGCTGATAGCTCTTCATAAATCCCAACACTTTACTCCATCAGAAAAAGCATTGCTGCTATTCATCTATCGAGAACGCTGTAGCGAATCATTTTTCGAAACTCTTTCTTTCACCCATGAGGAGTTGATTGCTTTAATAGAAAAGTCAACCGATGATAGCTTTACTATTAATCTAATAATTAAGCTAATAGAAAAAGGATATCACGAAAGATCGGAGATTAGCCGATTGGTCAGTAAACTTGGCGGAAATGAGTTCGCCAAAATATTTAACCAAAAAAGCGCTACGCTGAATCTCAGTAATATCCAAGAAGCTGAACAGTTTTTGTCTGCCTTAGAACAGGCAGAGCTAATTAAGAAGTGGTCACTGAAAGAGGAAGGAAAATACCATGTCCAATGTCGCTATTGACCATAAATTAGCTCATTGTTAAACGCTTATTTTGCACTCGGATTGTTTACTTTTACGATGAAAATATCTTCTGTTTTTGTTGTGGGTTTAATGACGCTACTTAGTAATTTAGTTAGCTTTGCTAAACTTGATAAGTTAGCTGGCTACTTTAAAAGTATTAAACACTTAAAGTGGCCAGTTTTAATTAACTACGACAAACAACTACCAATGAGTAGTTTTAAATTATAATATCACTGATCGCGTGTTTTGTTCGTATGAACATTAGCTAGCGTGATTCAATAGTTATATTAATCAGATATGCTCAAAGAAATTTGCTGGTATAGATCAGGTTGTGTGAAATTAAGATGAACTTTTCTAAGTGAGATGAGGCAAGCTCTGGTAGCTTAATATGCAGGATAATGCATTAGTTTTCTCTCGATTTATCAATTCGTATTTGTAACCATTGTTCAACTTCACTTCGTAACCAACGTGAGCTACGCCCTAGTTTGATAGGCTTAGGGAATTCACCATCTTGAATGAGCTTATAGAACCACTTATCCGTTAACCCCGTTAGTGCTGTGATAAATTTCATGTCAATGAATTGGTCGTTCAGTAGTGGGGTGCCAGTTGTTTGAATAGCCATTGTTTGTTTCTCCGATAATTGAAAAGGAGAAGGATTCGAAAAGGTATAATGGGAGTTGCGGGAATCCTTCAAACAATAACTGACTGGCGTTATTTTTGATTCAGCATGAAAGATTAGATCGAGCTTAATGACTGTTTCCCATGTATGAAGAATTCCCCCCTGAGTTAGGGGGGATGAAATTATGATGCCAGTTTTCATTCACCTATTTTTTATTTCGTTTTCTTCCAATTTTTTTTGCAGTCGGAATATCGCTGAGCTGATAAATACGGCGTTCTGTACGCTGACTATCTTTGCCTAAATAACTTAATATATATTTCATACCACTACGACCATCCTCGTCGGAATATTCAATAACACACTCACCAGGAACTGGATAATATGGTTTTGGTTCACAGTGGTGTGCATAACCTTCACCTTCAGTAACTTCGTCCCATATATCGCGAATATCTTCCCAGAAACCCCATACCTTCTGATGACGTTGACCATTAATGTAAAATGCTGCGTGAATATGCAAACGATGTTGCTCTCCATATTCTAATACCCATGCAAAACCTACAATGCTAGAAATATCTTTTACTTGTTCAATTAACAATGTCATATCCGAAGTGATTTGATGAATATCGGCATATTTAAATGATTTACTGTCTTTACGATAAGCAAAATCGATACGCAACATGAGAAGTTTTGAATAATGTTCAAATAGATCATCTTGATGATTAAATAAATCATGTTGTAATAAATAGTCTGGTTTGTGATTAAAATTAATTGCGCTTTTCATAATGGTTATCCTCAGTGATTAATGTTTCTCATGGGATAACGGCACTATTTAAATTTTGAATGAAATAGAAAGTAAATCATGATAGTTCTAGGCGGGACCTTGCCATCAATCATTAGACTACTAAGAAATCTTATTAAATTAGTAAAAATGAAAAAATTAGTAGGTAATAATTTAAGCATTTTTTTTAGAAATTAGATTAATAAAATTTAAATGAAATATTTTATGTGTAACCCATCTTTCATTAATCTAATTGCTATTTTTCATAGTAATGGATGTGAATAAGTGACTAGATTAAATTCAGTATTATTTTGGGTAGATAGATTAGTCAATTACCTTCTTTATTAAATAATACTAATTAACCTTAATGAAATATTTTAACTAAAAAATGGAGAGGGAAAGCATGGGTTAACTTGTCTAGGATTTGAGTGCTTTGAATGTTCAGACTTTGACTAAGCGCTCCTTGATGACAAGTAGGTACTACATTAGAATTGTTTTCTTCCATGAAAAGCATCTTTTGTGATTGAGCACCTGGAATTTAGCTTGTTTTTATCAAAATTAGTCATGAATAAATCATGGAAATTTGATGTGAAAAACAAGTATAAATCATGAGGTTTTAATGGTAGCATCTTGTAATTATCACGGCGTGATTTACTGGAGGGGGAGATGGCTTTTAATTATAATGATTACTCAACGGAATTTAGTAAGAAGACACGTTCTGAGTATGATGTCTTATTGAATAGTAATAAAAGGGAATTAATTTATTATATTCATCGCTTACAGAGTTATAGAAATTGGCGAGCTTATATTTCAGATTTGAATTACAATGATATTAGTAATATAAAAAAACAAATAGAAAACTCGATAAATAAATTTACATATCATGATGGTGATATAAATAAATTCATTGATAGAATGTTAAATAATTATCATAATCACGGCATTCGAGAAAGTGAATTTGAATGGTTGAAAAGTGATGAGCGAGCATGTTTTTTAGTATTATTAACCTTATTAATTAAGGATACTAAACCTGATGATTTAATCGGTATAGAAGAAAATAACAAACTTAATCTTCAATCTGGCTCTATTTATTACTCTATCATTGCTTGGTTTGATAAATTCACTGAGCCAAGAAGTCAGCGAAGTGGAAGGCATGAGAATGAAAAAAAATTAAAAAAATATTATGAAAGGTGCATGGGCTTAGACGAAAATTCAGTTTTCAGCTGGCTTATGGGTATGAATGATGTAGGTGAAATAAATTATTGTTATAACTACTTGCAACGCTTAGGTATGAATACGTTAGTTGTTGCTGTGAGTAATGAGAGCGCAGAATTTATATTTCGCCTAGGTGAAAAATATAATGTTAATAAAAAATCAGTTTTAATCGCTTTTTTTGACTACCTATACTTATCATCAGATATAGGTGTTTTTGCTGCTGAAAACTTAAAAATGAAAATGGCGAGTGCACTCTCTTCTTGGAAAAATAGAAAAAATAAAGAAGGCTATGTTGATGTGCATTTTGATATCAAAAAAGAAAATATTCCTAAGCTGGATGAACTTAAAAAACGATTTAACGTAATGTCTAAAAAGGATGTCGTCAATGCGTTGATAGAATATATGTATGATAAAAAAGAATAGTCTTTCTAGATATATTAAATAGCAAGTTTAAAATTTTTTCAGATATATATCATTTTAGTGATATCTCATCCTTGATATCTCAATAAACCATCAGCCACCCATTTGGGTGGCTGATTTATTTTGAGGTTAATATGAAAAAATTATCGGGCAATGCCCTTATTCGTCGTCATCTCCGACGCTACCCTCGTTCACTGCGTCAAACCTTATTAAAAGAGCTCAATCAGCTTGTTACCTATCAGCCTGTGATTGGTATCATGGGCAAGACTGGTGTCGGGAAATCCAGTCTGTGTAATGCCTTATTTCGCAGTCAAGTTTGTGTTGTCAATGCTGTTGTCGCTTGTACTCGGCAGCCCCAACAGGTCAAGTTACGCTTTGGACGGCACACACTAACGCTAGTTGATTTACCCGGTGTCGGAGAAAGCCAAGCGCGTGATGAGGAATATCGTGAACTCTATCGTAAGTGGATACCTAAACTCGATATGGTGTTTTGGGTTTTGAAAGCCGATGACCGTGCATTTTCTATTGAAGAAAAGTTTTATCAAACAGTATTCACGGAGTATAACGGAGAGCTACCGGCTATTACTTGGGTTTTGAATCAAGTTGATAAGATAGAGCCTGTAGAGCAGTGGCACTGGGCATCCGCACAGCCTTCAAAACAGCAGCAAGCTCATATCACATTGAAACGACATGCTATCGCCAAACAAATGCATATCTCTGCAGATACCATCATTCCTATATCTGTTAAAGGCCGATATCACCTTCCCCAATTGGTGGAGGTGATTATTACTCGTCTCCCAAAGCAGGCTCGCAGTCCCTTAATCCCGCATCTACAAAATGCCTATCAGACCACAACGGTTATCAATCATGCGCGTAGCTCTTTCGGTGATACGGTCGTAGATATCATTGAGCGCGTGATTGATTTCGCACCACTTCCCCAAATTGCTCGGCACGCCCTCAAATCAACAACGCATCATCTTGCTCAAGCAGCGCGTTCTGTCTGGTCATTTTTCTTTAACTAATTCAATTGCATGATTGTCATATTGAGCCATCGATAAACTATTTTACGTTGTCATGATCGAATTTGTCGATCGAACCGATCGGTATTTTTCATTATCCATACGGAAATGATGGCTATACAATCTCTCAGAGATATCAATAAATTTAATTTATTTATAAAAATCAATGCGATAAATCGCAGGGTTTGTCACGTTATTAAGAATTGAGAGCCATCAGTTGTTTGTTGAGCACTCACTTTTTGTTCGTATTAATGAAGTCTTAGAGCCTTTTATCTGAATAGGCAAAATCACTAACTGGAAAATATCATGAAAACAAAACTTATTGTTTCTGCACTTTTTATTTCGGCTTTAACACCGACATTCAGTCACGCTTTTGGTAACTCACACACTTGGACGAGTAACAAAACACAAGGCGTAACCGAGTTTGTCATTCTGGGTCAGGGCCAATCTCAGCTTTATCTGTCTTGTGATGATAAAGGTGATAAACCTATAAGGATTATTTTTACTGATATCAACGGTCATCAAATCAGTATGGACTCAGGGCAATTTTTGGAGATGAAATTTGATGGGAAGGAACTATCTCAAATCAGCGAAAGCGCAAGCCGAGCCGGCTCAAGTCATCTAGCCTCAGCTTGGTATAATTTACGGACAGCTAAACAAGTTACAGTGTCTAGCGATGAAGGGCAGCCCGCGACTTTTACACTCAATGGAGCGGCATCAATTCTTCCTGAATTTGGTGATGATGGTTGTTTCGCTGAATTTTTCCTTTAGTCATATCTCATGACAGCTAATGAGCCATATTGCATCATTTGCCAGATACGGCTATGGCCTTCTTTTCTATTACTCTTCTATTTGCGACCAATATAATGATTGTGAAAAAACAAATTTGTGCACTCTTATTAGGCCTCAGTGCTTTTTCTGTCTATGCTGAACAAGCACCTATCCAACTTAAATCCGGCCCCAGTAATGCAGGGCGTACATACAGTAAAGTGTATATTACTTCGAATGTCGATAGTGTAATTATCAAGAGAATCATCGTTAATCGAGGCAATTGTAAAGATGCAGAGTACCTCCCTTGGAAGCCTATTAGGCTGAATTTTGGCAACACGTATGAACGTATTTTCACGGGTAAACGTGCAGGAACACCGTGTAATATACTCGAAGTGGTTGTTGATACAAACCAAGGTTCATGGACTTTTAAATGAACGTGTTAATATTATTACTTTAATTCTTATCTTTTATGGCCTGCTCATAATGGCAGGCTACCTGAATTTAATTATTCCTCTCGTACACCTACTGTAAAAACAGATTATCCCTCATCTTTCTCAAGCACCATTTTTATTATTCATTATTGTTTTATTACATGGAGTAATCACATGTCTTCCTCTTATCCTGCGCTAGAATCAAATCTATTTATTCATGCAAATGTCGTTCCGCTTTCTGCTCGTTCAAATTTCTGGCAAACCCACTTTGGCACAGTGAAAGGCTTCGCCACGTTTGAAGTGGTAATTTTCACTATCATGGGCCAGTTCTGCGATGAGTACACTGGCGGCTATTGGGAATACTGCACATTACCCAACGGCGGTGCATTTATTTATCCTGATTTGGCCCCTGAAAAACTCTCGCTATTCAATATGCATAATGGCAACGAAGCGAGTCTCAGCCCTGAAGCAGCAGGCGTTGCCATCTGTTTGATGCTGTATAGCCAGTGGTCATTTAGAACCAAAAGTGAAGTATTGGTCGAGCGTTTCTATCAGCTTCGTGACTATGCCATTCAACATCCTGAAAGTTCAGCTATTTTTCATCTTATCGATTAACTGCTTCCTTAATTTATTCTCTCAGTCTTACCTATCTTATTTATTTTCAAGGAAATTCATTATGACTCGTTTAGCTTCCCGCTTTGGTGCGGCGAATAGCATTCGTCGCGACCGTCCATTAACAGTTGAAGAATTATTCCGTACTGTACCGAGTGTGTTCTCTGAAGAAAAACACGAATCTAGAAGTGACCGATACACTTATATCCCAACCATTAGCTTGCTCGATAGCCTACAAAAAGAAGGCTTCTATCCGTTTTTTGCTTGCCAGACTCGTGTACGTGATGCTAGCCGTCGAGAACACACCAAGCACATGTTACGGTTACGTCGCCATGACCAAATCACAGGAATACAAGTACCTGAAATCATCTTACTGAATAGCCATGATGGTTCGAGTAGTTATCAAATGCTGCCGGGGCTATTTAGAGCGGTATGCCAAAATGGTTTAGTTTGTGGAGATACCTTTGGTGAGATACGTGTGCCCCATAAAGGCGATGTTGTAGGCAAGGTAATTGAAGGAGCCTATGAGGTACTGGAAACCTTCGATACAGTTGCTGAAAAGCGTGAACAAATGCAATCTCTCATGTTACCGCCACCAGCACAGCAAGCCTTAGCACAAGCGGCATTGACGTATCGCTTTGGTGAAGAGCATCAACCGATTACCGAGGAACAAGTATTGCAGCCGCGTCGCTGGGAGGATAAGAAAGATGATCTGTGGACGGTATATCAACGCTTACAGGAGAATTTAATTAAAGGAGGATTATCAGGTAGGAACGCTAAAGGCAAGCGAGCTCGCACACGTTCGGTGAGTGGCATTGATGGGGACATTAAATTGAATAAAGCTCTTTGGGTGATGACAGAAAAGATGTATGAGTGTTTTGGTTATTAGTTTTTATATCCAAATAAATATTAGGTCTCATATTAAGTATATTATTTGACTGCGGTTTGGATTTAATTGTTATTTTTTAGGTTTCGGAAATAATTAACTCCGAAACCTAAATTAGTTAATCGATATATTATTTTGATATATATAGACTATTGATTATTATTTCTGCTGCTTTTTTTATTTCTTTCGATGGTTCTGGATCTAAATTAGCTTCAATTTTATTAATTTCATTCATCCAATAAAAAAATTCATCATCAGAAAAATCTGAAGGTTTTTTTCCTGATTCTCTCTCAATAAATTCAATTAACAAAGTTGTCAATTGTTTTATTTTTATAGAGGGGGAGCTTTGGGATGTATCTTCAAAGAAATCTTTTTGATAATCACTAAAAAAATTTGCTTGTTTTAAGTATCTACTTAAGTAATAAAAGGCTGATCTAATTTCGGGTATATCATAACCTTGAATTATTGACTCTAAATTTTTCATTTTAGCCGATCCTAATAATATCAAAAGCTGACTGAGGTAAATCTGACAAAATATATTCATGAGATAAAGGGTTTGCTCTATCTTTAACGTTGACTTTTTTGTAATACGGGATTGCATCAAGACGAGAGATTACACATAGTAGAGGCCTAAAATGTTGATCTTTAGCATTTTTAGTAATATATACAATTTCATCATGTTTCTCCTGATCAATTTTGCCTAGTTTTAGCATAATTGATGCCCCATTACGGATTCCCATCTTGTTTAGCTCAATCTTCGTATTATGATGATCTGAGCCATCTACTTCTTTTTTTAACGTATTGTATATTTCTAAAGGAGATGAGCTAGGTGGTACGGTAAAGTGTGGGGAGTCAAAATCTGAACCAAAATATGGTGTACACCACATATAGTGTTTATCGCCATAATATTTTTTATTGATATTATAGGCTAGCATTGTCATAGCTGAATACAAAATTGGATTTTTTATATCGTTCAATGACATAATTTTTCCTTGTTTATTATAGAGCTTATTTATTGTAGATTGAGTAATATTCTATCAAACATTTCCTAAATAATTTTTTAAAAATGAACTGTTTTTATAATGGTTTTGATTTTATTGAACTGAGTCACATAATAAAATATTACTTGTTAGCCTTTAGATAAACCACTGAGTATACATTTAAGTATACAAAAAATTCTATATAAATTTATATCAAACAAAAACAATGTATTGTCTATAAAGTGCGAGTCCGGCCTTCGCACCATAAGAACATCAAGAGGTATCAATCGACGTCTTTTTTGTATCTGAAATCCAGTGCTTGCAAGGCTTGTCCTTACTTTTGACGCTAAGATCAACTCAGATCGATTACCTGCATACCCAATCATGTATCGGGTGATTTGGTGCTGAGTTTCAACAAAGCTTCGATAGCCTATTATCATACCCAAGCACCTAAAACGCGTTTGATTGGCGCATTGTCCCAGCAATTGCCTTGTTGAAATAAACTTTGCTTTAACTGGTTAACTCATTTATCCATAGTAAATTTACTAGCACTTATAGCGTTAGTAGCTTTGAGTACGGAATAGCTCTGGTCAAGGGAAAAACTAGTCTCAAATTAAATTCTGCACTGAAATTACGTCGAGTTTGCATTGTCATATAGGTCACCTTGAACTAATAACACCTCTATTCAGGTAGCCAATTGACTATGACACTTCAGTCCGTATATCTTCTCTCAATATGCTTTATTGATATCAGATAGGAGGCAACTCGTTTTCTTTTTGTTCCCCACAAATAAAGTAAGGGCCAAATGCACTGGAAAAGAGATACCTTCCAGGGGAGATTTGATTAATTTTCGAGTAACTGGTTGTACCAAAAGAAAATGCTTTTAAATAGTGATTGAATACTTCATCACTCACATTATCATTTTTTGCCTTTCTCACTAATGTAATTTTCGTTTTGATATTATCGATTTCATCAATAGTCGAGTTAGTATAGTGAACGACTCTATTCACGGAATAGGTTTTATCCGTGGAAATTGAACCAACCAACTTTATATAACCGCTATTATCCTTTTGATGGACGATCCTTAAGTCAATTTCATATCCAGCTTTAGGGTATAAGGGAGACTCAAAATTTGAGTTAATTTGTGCACTACAGTATTTGTTGTCCTCTACAGTCACAGAATAAAAAAATAGGCCAACTGACAATAATGCAATGACACACAATAAAATAGTAATTTTTCTCATTCTTAACCTACCAATTTATTCGAGTTGAAATACATATTTTATTATCTTCGCACTTAGTCAGTAGGGTTTGTTTTTCTACTTGAGCATTACTATGGTTACTGTAGTAATAAAAAATGGCGCTGTTATTACATTGTAAATTAAACTCTTTTACATGTTTATCAATATCTTTTGAATTATTTTTATCGTCAAAATTACTGTTAAATGAATAAACAGGGCATGACCCTATTGTACTGACAAGGTACGTATTAACTTTGTCAAAGCTTAATGCACCAAAAAATAAATTATACATTGAAGCCAGTGTTAAAATGACGCTTAAGCCAAGTATAATTTTCAATGAGAAATTACGCTTTAACGTATAACATACTCGGGGTTTAGCTATAACGGAAGATACCGCGACTTGATTATGTGTATTAAGCTCAATTAAAGGTAGTTTATCCCTTCCATCAAGTTTTTCTGTATCTCCTTTTTCTTCACTATGGCGAACAAGCTCGGTGTTACGTTGTGTAATAATGAGTTCTGAAGATAAAATAACACCTTTTTTAGGAATATTTAAAATTGCATTATCTATCTCAAGGTGCTGATAAAGTAGTTTTCGCAGAGCACTGATATATTGGTTTAATGTATTAATTGAGGCAGTCAAACCATGCTCATCCCAAACTTTTTTTAAAAGCTCTTCTCTTGGGATGATCATGTTATTATTTTCGACTAATACTCTGAAAATACGATTTAAAATAGGTGTAAGCTTGGCCACTTCGCTGTTTGAGCCTAGCTGAATTATCTCACCAGTTTCAGAATCATATTCTATACAATTGTTCAATATATATATCATTGTTTATAATTTTTACTCTGTTAAAAATGATTTTTAAGTTTATAAATTTCACTTACAGTCAGTCTGTTAATTATATTAAGCACTACCTCACGATTTTACAACACATTGATTTGTGGTTTTCTTAATCTAAAGCATGAATGATTGATTTAACAATTAATATGAATAACAACCAAATTATTACACGAGAATGGAGTGATGTCAGTTAGAAAGGAAGGTTTTCAAAGAGGTGAGCTAGCTGTTTAGTCTAAAAAAATAAATTTTTTAGACTTATAGTTTTAAGTTTTAATAAAGTTTGGTTTTTTAATTCGATTTATAAGAAGTACTTTTTTACACCTAGAATACTATAGTCATATGATCCTACTCTGGGGATAATTAAAGTTTAATAAACAATGGGTTACCTGTTTTCCGTGTTTGTATCTACTTTGAGTTACACTAAATAATCCCCTCTACATTCCAACATTTCTGTTGAAATGATTCATTTATTCCATTTCCTTGTTTTCTTTAGACAGAAAGAACGAGTAAGTAAAATCACCTTTATAGATGAGCTTTGTTAGGCTTTAAAATTTAGCTACGGTACTAATATGACAGAAAAGCAAAAGTCTTATTTACCCCTTCAGTTTCTTTGTAGGTAGTCTTAAAACAAATATCTATTTTATCAACTAAAACTAAAGGTAATATTTATTCTATAGTGTAATTGTCATATTTTGACTATCTATATAAGTTATTTTAATAAAGTTATCATATATCTTTTATTGAATAACTGTAACAAATTGCAAGTATGATAGGTGAAGATATGAGTACTAAATATTAAATCTGACAATGTTAACGAAAACATAATTTATAACGTGATTAACTAAATTTCTTCAACCTATTGATATATAAGATTATAATAACTTATAATTAATTTTAATAGGTTATAATATATATTTTTATATTTTTCAATAGGTAATACCTATCTAAAAGCTCGCTTTTCATTGCTTAAAACACTTTTACTCCAATATTGGATAAATCTATAGTAAGCGACATCAAATGAGTTGAGTTAAAAAATACTCCTCCGTTAAATGACTTATTATTATATTAGAATTTATTATTTAGAATCTGGCTATGGTTTTAAGCTAATCGATTATTGATTAAAATATATTTTTAGGAGACTTGGCTATGTTTGTAGAAAATGTAGATAAGATAAAAAGTGAAGTTAAATATATCAATGGATTAGATATTACAAAAGAAACAGGTAAGTTTTTAAAATCAGCTAGAATAGAAAAATGTTTGTCTGGTACTGAAGTTGGAAAATTATTATACCTGAGTCAACAGCAAGTTTCTCGTTATGAGAATGGGTTGTGTAATATATCGATCGATATGCTAAATAACTATTTGCATGCACTTGGCAAGGATTGGTCTGATTATTATTACTACGTTATTGCAAATAATTTTTCGAACAAAATTTAATTGTCTAATTTTAAATTTTAAAACTGATTTCCTTAATTAGAGTAATTAAGGGTTTTACTCATGCCTATAAATAGGTATGAGCTTAGTGTCAATGTTAATAATCATTCGGTTATTAATTTATTTTAATTTATATAGGTAAATATATGAAAAAGTTAGTTATCGCAACAATGGTTTTTGGTGCAATGAGTGCGTCAGCATTAGCAGTTGATGCAGGTACTGGTAAAGTTCATTTCAGTGGTTCAATTATTACAGCGCCATGTTCAATTGCACCGGGTGATGAAAACCAAGAAGTACCATTAGGACAAATTTCTAATACAACACTTGAATCAGGTGGTATGTCTTCAGCTCAACCATTCGCAATTAAACTGGAAGGTTGTACTTTAAATGCAAAATATAAAGGTACAAATGAAGATGGTGAAGAAGTCGAATTAACTTACAATAATACTGTTAATGTAAAATTCACCGGTACTGAATGGGTTAATTCTGGTAATAATACTGGTTTAATTCAAATTACTGGTGATGGACAAGGTGCTGGTGTTAAATTAATGACAGTTTCAGGAAATAAAATTGACCTGAATAGCTCTACAACCCAAAACTTTGTTGCAGGCGATAATTCACTAAGATTCCAAGCTGCTTTGCAAGGTGTTTCAGGTGCACAAGTTAACCCAGGCAAATTTGAAGCAACTACAAACTTTGTTCTTTCTTATAACTAAGTTTCTGCAAAATATTAAGCGCTGACCTACTAGGAAAACACTAAATACTAAATAAAGGACATACCACCAATGATTGTTATCAGGAAAATCACGGGCTTCCTAATTTTATTAATTATAGGAGCCAATAACTCTTTGGCTGATAACAATACTATTATTGGTAAGGTAAATATGCAAGGAAGCATTTTAGAAACAGCATGTGCTATTTCAATGGACTCTTATGACCAATCAATAGATATGGGTGTAATTCCAATGAGTCTTATAAATCAATATGGTCATAGTCCAATAAAGTATTTTTCAATTAAATTAATTGGTTGCCATTTAGAAACGTTATCAGGAAAGCATTGGAATTATTTCACATTAACATTCGATGGACCAGCCAAAAATAATTTGTTCGAATTATTTGGTCACGCAAAAGGAATATCATTGTCTCTAGAAGATGAAAAAGGAAATTTAATATATCCCAGTATTCCTCTTAAAGAACACTCAATAATACCTGGGGAATCAAACTTAAAATATGGTGTGAAGCTTATGAGAAATGGTTTATCTCTAAAGTCAGGTGGATATAGAACAACAATAAAATTTAAAGTTGATTATCACTGAAGATATTTGAAATTTATTTTTGGGTAGTCAGGAAATTAATATGCCTATTAAGCAAAATAAAATACGACAATATATATTAAAAGGCTTGATCATATCAATGCTCTATAGCAGTATGCTGACTACCACATTTGCTAGGGTAATTGAATTTAATACTGATGTATTAGATGTAGAAGATAGAAACAATATTGATTTAGAACAATTTAATCGTATTGGATTTATTATGCCTGGTACGTATAACTTGAAAATTAATATTAATGGTCATTCATTATCTGAAATGTCAGTTATATTTAATGAAAGTGAAACTTCAGATTCAGGTAGTGTGGCTTGCCTTTCCCCAGATATTGTCGAAAGATTAGGGTTAACAAAAGAAGCCTTAAATAAAGCATTATGGGAACAGGGTGGCCAATGCTTAAATTTAAATAGTTTAGATGGGATGTCTGTTGAAGGGGATCTATCTACCTCTTCACTTAATATTAATGTCCCTCAGGCCTATTTAGAACAAATTTATGAAAACTGGGACCCTCCTAGTCGTTGGGATCATGGTATTTCGGCTTTATTATTTGACTACAATATAAATGGAGCAATTAACGATTCGCTTGAACAAGATCAAACATCATCATCTTTAAGTGGAAATGGTGTAGCGGGTATTAATTTAGGTGCATGGAGATTCCGTGGTGAATGGCAATCTCAAATCAATCGTACAACTGGAGAACAAAAAACAACTCAACATAATTTTGATTGGAATCGTATCTATGCTTATCGAGCGATAGCCGCTTTGCAAGCAAAATTAACTCTAGGTGAGGATTTTTTAAATTCAGGTGTATTTGATGCATTTAAGTTTATTGGGCTTGGATTGCAATCTGATTTGAACATGCTGCCGCCTAACTTACGTGGTTATGCACCAGAAATAGTTGGAACAGCAAAGACAAATGCCACAATTACTATACGTCAGCAAGGAAGAGTGATTTATGAAACACAGGTCGCTCAAGGCCCATTTCGTATTCAAAACCTCAGTGATGCAATTACAGGAAAAATGAATGTTACAGTTGCTGAGCAAGATGGGACCACACAAACATTTGATGTTGATACCGCCAGTCTGCCCTTTTTAACACGGCCAGGTCAGGTTCAATATAAATTTGCAACGGGAAAACCTATTGATAACCAAGGCCACCGTCAAGGTGTGAGCTTCGGTATGGGAGAATTTTCATGGGGAGTCAGTAATGGCTGGTCATTATTTGGTGGAATATTAGGTAGTCAAGACTATAAATCAACATCTATTGGTATTGGTCGTGACCTGTTGGTTTTTGGCGCGCTTTCATTTGATATCACGCAGTCTATTGCAAATATTCCTAACGATGGTTCGTTAAAAGGTAAATCTTATCGTCTGAATTATTCAAAGCGTTTTGAGGAATATAACAGTCAAATTAACTTTGCTGGTTATCGTTTTTCAGAACGAGATTTTATGAATATGAGTGATTTTTTAGATTTTCGAGTAACAGGTATGCGTTATGGCTCTAGCAAAGAATTATATACGTTATCAATTAATAAGAACTTTATTGAAAGTGGTCTTTCTTTGTACTTTAACTATAACCACCAAACCTATTGGGACCGACCAGCCAATGATTATTACAGCTTAATGCTATCAAAATATTTTGATATAGGCAGTTGGAAAAATATTAGTGCAACTGTTTCCGCAAATAGGCAGCAAACAGACTCAAAAAGTGACGATAGCATTTATTTTTCAGTCTCTATACCTTGGGGAAGCTCTGCAAGCCTCGGTTATTCGATGGATATAAGTCATGACTATGTTTCAAATAATGCATCCTATTTCGATACATTAACAGAAAGAATGAATTATCAATTTAACATCGGAAACAATCGTAAAGGCGCGACAACAAGTGGGTACTTTTCATATCAAGGAAATGATGCTTGGCTTTCTACTAACGTTAGCTATGCGATGAATCAGTATCGTGCCGCTGGGTTTAGTGCAAATGGCGGATTAACAATAACACCAGAAGGTGGGGCATTCCATGGTTCTAGCCTTGCAGGGGGAACTCGGCTCTTGGTTGATACAGATGGTGTTCCTGATATTCCTATTCGTGGCTCAGGTATTGCAGTTAAAACGAATTTATTTGGTAAAGCAGTCATTAGCGACATGAGTAATTACAACCGAAATAATATACAAATTGATTTAAATAACTTACCCGATAATGCAGATGCGCAGCAGTCAGTGCAACAAGCAACATTAACGGAAGGAGCCGTTGGTTATAGACACTTTGATGTGTTATCAGGATTAAAAGGTATGGTCGTTATCAGGTTAGAAGATGGGACATATCCCGCTTTTGGTTCCCAAGTTAAAAATAGTAAAGGGCAAAACACCGGTATTGTCGGCGACGAAGGGAATACCTATTTGAGTGGAATTAATGCCGATGAAGTAATGCGAGTAAATTTATCTTCTAACCAAGAATGTAAAATTGTTTTTCCCAAAAAGTTGGATGACTTATCGGGAGGGTTATTGGCACTTTGTGTTCGAGAAAATCACCAATAATCTAATGTCTAAATAAAGAAAAAGTAAAGGTATATAAATTATGAAATATAAATTATCCCACAGTTTATTAATAGGGCTATCCAGCATTTTATTGGCAAACATGTCTTTCGCTGGTGTTTCTTTAGATCGCACTCGCATTATTTTTGACGGTAATCAAAAATCTGTCACTTTAAATATAAACAATAATAATCCTGAGCTACCTTACTTAGCTCAAGGTTGGTTAGAAAACCAAACTGGTGAGAAAATTACTAAGCCATTAGTTGCGTTGCCACCAATTCAACGTTTAGAGCCTAGTAAATCTAGCCAAATTAAAATTGATTTAATGCCAACGATAAACGAGTTACCACAAGATAGAGAAAGCCTATTCTATTTTAACTTGCGCGAAGTGCCACCTAAAAGTGATAAAGATAATGTATTGCAAATTGCGTTACAAACGCGAATAAAATTATTTTATCGCCCAGCAGCTATCGTTCCAAAAGATGATGAAAAACCATGGCAAGAAAAAATCACATTAGAGAAATCAGGACATGAGGTCATTGTCAAAAATCCAACGGCATATTACGTCACAATTTTAAATGCATTTTCAGACAGATTAAAAACCGATCCAAATGATTTTGCTCCAATAATGATCGCACCATTTGGTAGCGAAAAATTAGGTGTAAGTACAAGTGTTTTAGGTAATAACCCCGTACTGATTTATATCAATGATTACGGTGGTAGACCTGAATTACATTTCCGCTGCCAAGAAATGAACTGTCAAGTAGAAGAACAGAAATCCTGATACTCTTTAAGAAAAGGAATATAAGATGAATGTCTTTCAAAAAAAATGGAATCCTGTTCTATTACTATTTTCTATATCTGGAATGACATTTGCAGAAAATCAATTTCCAATTAATCATTGGGATGTTGATGGGCAGCATGGGCAAGTGCATGTGAAAGGAATACTAACAGAAAGTCCGTGTCGTATTGCAATGCATTCAATGTATCAAGATATTGAAATTAGCGATTTAAAAACAGCAGATTTTCCCAGTATTCATTCTATGGGAAATGAGTATCCGTTTTATATTGAACTACTTGATTGCCTTGCAACACCCGTTAACATGCTAGATCCGTACTCTGGTAATATGACATGGAGTAATGACCAACCTGGGTTTTCAATAAGGTTCGTCACAACTAAAAGTGAAAATATGTCGAAGTATATCTCAATTAGAGGTATTGAAGGCTTAGGCTTAGTACTGAAAGATAAACAAGGAAATACTATTACTCTAGGGGAATATACAAAACCTAAATTAATTCCACAAGGGCAAAGTATTTTAACTTACAGTGTGATTCCTGTTAGAACTTCGATGAATATGACGCCAGGTAAATTTTCATCGGTTATTAGCTTTCAATTAAATTATGATTAACTCTGAGTAAAATTCAAATGAAAGAGAAAATAAGTATTTTAATAATTTCTACCCTAGTGTCTATTTTGAGTATACAAATTCCATCTGCATTAGCGGCGAATTCTGTAAGGATTAATTTCAAAGGAAACTTAATTCAGAACCCACCTTGTGAAATTACAGGGTTAAATGGTAATGAAATTACTATTGACTTTCAAGATATGGTTATTAGAAATATAACTGGAATGAATTATATGCAGGAGATTAAATATAAATTGACTTGTGATGCGCCAAATAATACAGGGCTTTCATTAAGTATAAGGGGGACTGCTGCTAGTTTTAATACAAGTTTACTTACAACGAGCAATACAAATTTAGGTATTTCATTTTATAGTGGATCTACAAATTTATCTACAATTCGTGTAAATCTTGACCCTATAAAATTTCCAAATAGCCGTCGAGACCCTATTTATGCTAATCCAGTAATTAATGCTAAAGCAGCTAATATTACAGCGGGTAGTTTTACTGCAACTGCAACGCTTTTAGCGGAGTATGAATAAGATTAAAATTTATTATTCAGTGTATCTATAAAGGTTTCCCTATGATAAAAACAGTTAACATTTTCGCTAAGATGATAAACTATTTCTTATTTATATTTTTAATATTAAATAGCCCTAATGTTTTTTCTAATAACTCTACGAGCTTATCATTTAAAGGAAATCTTATTGATACACCTCCATGCGATATTTATGGAACAGAAGGCATCAATAAACCAGTTAATATTCAATTTAGTAAGATAGCGATTCAACGTATTGATGGTAAACGGTTCCAAAAAAATTGGTCTTTAAATATTGACTGTGGAGCTAATTTAGGCAGTAACGTGTCTTTAGAGCTAAATTATATGGGGAACCCAGTATTATTTGATGAAAAAGCATTAGAAACTTCCCGAGCTGGTATAGGGATTCGTTTATATAACGCAACAGATAGTACCGTTATTGCACCGAATGATAAGAAAAAACTTACTATGACAAATAATGGTAAATTACAGATTCCGCTATATTCTATACCCGTAAAAATAGCCAAGCCTACTACACCGATAATAGAAGGGAAATTTACAGCAACAGCAACAATTTCCATTAATTACCCCTAAGGAAATTAATATGAAAAAAATAAACTCTGGCCTATTTTTGGGTTTTCTAATGATGCTATGCGCAACCTCATTTGGAGATAATAATAATACAGTTCAGTATGAAGGCACGTTAATTTCATTACCTTGTACAATAGATGAGAGTACGCCAACTGTAGTTGAGTTTGGTGTTATTGTTGATAAACAGCTTTATTTACATGAAAAAACATCACTAAAACCATTTTCTATTATTTTACAAGATTGTGATGTATCTATTGCCAATACAATTTCACTATCAGTTCAGGGTACTGCTGGTAATGTAACTTCGGATGGCTATTTAATGCTAAATCCTAGTAGTACAGCGAAAGGTGTTGTCATAGGTTTAATGGATAGCTCTGGGAAAAAGATACCTATGAATTCAGTGTTATCTCCTATTGCTATTTCAAATGGAACAATGGCGATTCAATTGAATGCCTTTATTAAAATTGAAAGTCAAAATGAAACAAAAATAATACCTGGTGAGTTTACGGCTATGCTCTATTACACCTTGGATTTCAATTAATATACAAGTAAATTTTAAAAATGTCGTATTTGAATTCTAATGAAAGACCAATAGGTGATTTAAATGAATAAATCTAGAAAATATAAAAGGGGATTTGTAAATGGTATAACATCCATACTTATATTTCTTGTTAATTTTAACGTTAATGCTGCAATATTTAATACGAATGTTAGTGTGATTGTTTTACAGCAGACTTGTGATATCACATCATCGATAAATCCAAATCAACCTATTACTATTGATTTTGGTGATATTTCTGTACCTAAAATTAATGGTTTAGAATATCAAAGGGAAATTCCTTTTAATTTAAATTGTTCTGATGGTGCAAATAACCCTGCATTAAAGCTACGAATAGTTGGGAGTGATGGCATATATTCCACAATGTTAGGGACAAGTAGAGATAATTTATCAATTATATTCCGATTTGGAAATAATATATTAAATTTAAATGGCTGGGCTAATTTTAATTACAGCTTAAGACCCAAGTTGACAGCCGCGCCTTTTACAATGAGCCATAGCACATTGACTGGCGGCACGTTTACTGCAAGCGCCACTTTGGTGGTTGAATACCAATAATAATTAAATGGTTATTGAAAATTGAAGGTAATATTTATTATGCCAAAAGTTATTTTTATTCTTATTTTTTTATTTTCGAGCATCGCTCACGCTGATCGTACGATGCTTTCAAACGTCGGTCAATCAGCACCCTTATTCGTTATCGCTTCGTGGTTTACAACTGGAAGCAATAATCCTGCTGAAAATACAGTAATACCTTGTGCAGGTTCTCAATGTAGCTATGGTGTGGTTTTATACTATGAAAATGGAAGTGTTATTGATTTTAATGGTCGAAGTATACCCGTTACAGCAGGAATGACCTGGAAGATGGCGAATGATATGTTTATTCGCCGATTTGGTGCAACAGGAATAGCAACATGGCAATGGAATTGGCAACCAAGCCAATGGGAGGTTTGTATAGGCGCAATCCCTGCAAGTTCAGGTGCATTAGGACTAGGGAGGCCTTTTTCAATTTATAGTTCCCCTTGTACACCAGTACCGCCTGTTAATGTCCAATGTAACGTAAATGGTGATGCTAATATTACACACGGTACTTTAAATGCTGGGCAAGTTAATGGGCATACAGCAGAAGCAACTATTCAACTAAGCTGTAATCGAGCCGCAACAGTTTCAATTGAAGTCCCATCTCCAGATATTGATTTAGGTGGCGGTGTAAAATCTCGTGTTAGTGTCACAAACGGTAGTCGTATTTCGGTTGCCAATTCAGTGGCCTTAAAAATTAAATCGGTATTAAGCGGCACAGCTCCAACAGCAGGACAGCATTCAGGTAGCACAGTAATTGTATTCAATATTGTTTAGTTTAGAGAAAAAACACTATTTAGAAAATTGAATGCAATTCAAAACCAGCCCTGCCTAAATATACCTACGATCCCCTCCTGATGAGGGGGGAATGTGAAATCCTCATTAGGGAGGATGATGTATATCAGTACTTAATCATTTATTTTGGTGTGTATTTATGTAGCTAATGAATTTTCAATATGGAGAGATTTGTGGGTATAAAAATAATGACTAAAAATATAGTATTTAAATAGCAAATACTCTGAATGAATATAGCTAAAAGCCTCTCTTTTTACTCTAATAACCTATATATACCTAGCCATGACCACCCCGCCTTAAAATCACATTCAGTTTTATCCTTAAAAATGAAGCGTTCGTAAATTAGATAAGAAATATTTAGCGCTCAATACTGAGAAAATTTAACCACTGTAGCAGTGAGGGTTATCCTCTATATAGCTATACAAATGAACTTTATATAAAACATAAGATAATCATGCTCAGGGTGGTTTTTATCGTCTTTAGGCTAAATATTACCTGTATCTCAATTTATTGGCTTTCAGAAAGTGAACGTAGATCACATTAACTTTTACAATTGATAATGTATACTTTGCATATGTAAAGTATAAGGCGATTAAACAACAGTAAGGGGATTTGTTATGTTGGACTCAATTCCAGCAGGCTACAAGCCGCTGACGTGTGAAACACTACCAATTTATTTAGCTTCCAAACTGACTTCGTCATGCGCGTTAGGTGGAGAGCCTAATCAATGGAAAGTAAATGAAGTTGGTGATGGTAATTTGAATATGGTGTTTCTTGTTGAAGGGACACAAAAAACAATTGTGGTAAAACAGGCACTACCATGGGTCAGGGCTGGAGGGGAAAGCTGGCCATTGTCCCTGACTCGAGCAGGTTTTGAATACAATATTTTATCTCAAGAAGCTCGCTGTGCAGGCCATGAATTAGTTCCTGAAGTCTATTTTTATGACCAAGAAATGGCACTGTTTGCGATGGAGTACCTTTCACCTCATATCATCCTGCGTAAAGAAGTGATAGCAGGTAAAAAATTCCCAAAACTTGCTGAAGATATTGGGACATTTATTGCCAAAACTCTTTTTTATACCTCAGATATCGGTATGAAAGCCGATCAGAAAAAAGCGCTGACCGCTCAATTCTCTCTGAATCATGAGCTTTGTAAAATTACTGAAGATCTGATCTTCACTGAGCCATATTTCAATGCCGAACGTAATAATTGGCTATCCCCTGAGCTAGACCAAGCAGTAGAAAAGATGTGGCAAGATAAAGAAATGATCCAAGTTGCCATGCGTTATAAATATAAATTTATGACTGAAGCACAATCATTGTTACATGGTGACTTGCATTTAGGCTCAGTAATGGTCACCGAGAGTGATACAAAAGTTATCGACCCTGAATTTGGATTTATGGGACCAATGGCGTTTGATATTGGTAACTATATTGGCAATTTACTGATGGCTTTCTTTTCTAGACCAGCATGGGATGAAAATCCATCAAGTCGTGTTGAATATCAAAACTGGTTACTTGACCAAGTCGATTCAACTTGGTCTGTTTTTGTTCGAGAATTCCGCCAATTATGGAATACAAAAACACAAGGGGACGCGTGGCCTTCAGAACTCTATCAACATGAACTCGGCCGCCAAGCTTTACAGGAAGCCCAAGACCAATTCTTTGCCACACTACTTGAAGATTCCTTAGTCAATGCGGGAATGGAAATGAACCGCCGCATAATTGGATTCGCAGGGGTGGCAGAGTTTAAACAAATTAAAGACATTGCTCTTCGTGCTGAATGCGAAAAACGCGCACTTACCATGGCTCGCGAGCTTATTGTCAATGCCAGTCTTTATAAAGAGATGGCTTCAGTTATCCAATTAGCTAAAAAACAGTAAGAGGAATTCATGAATATTGAAGGGAAACACTATCGTACAGTTTGGGTTTCTAAAGATGGAAAATCAGTAGAAATTATCGACCAAACTAAACTGCCTTTTAAATTTGAAGTACTCACGCTCGATTCCGCACAAAAAGTAGCAACTGCTATTCAAGAAATGTGGGTGCGTGGGGCGCCTTTGATTGGGGTTGTTGCTGCTTACGGAATGGCACTAGGTATGCAACAGGACCCGAGTGATAAAAATCTACAATCAAGTTATGACTTGTTAATCAAGACCCGACCTACTGCTATCAATTTAAAGTGGGCACTCGATAGAATGATGGAAAGCTTGAAGGATGCTCCTGAACAGACGCGTAGGGACATTGCTTGGGAGCTTGCCGGAAAACTGGCCGATGAAGATGTCGAGTTGTGTGAGCAAATTGGGCTCCATGGCGTAGAAATTATTCGGGAAATCGCGAGTAAAAAACCGGCAGGCAGTGTCGTAAATATATTGACTCACTGTAATGCAGGCTGGCTTGCCACGGTCGATTGGGGGACCGCACTTTCGCCAATTTATAAGGCTCATGAAGAAGGGATTCGTATTCACGTTTGGGTAGATGAAACTCGCCCGCGTAATCAAGGTGGCCTTACTGCATTTGAATTGGGTTCACACGGAGTTCCTCACACATTAATTGCTGATAATGCCGGTGGTCACCTGATGCAGCATGGCGAAGTGGACCTATGCATTGTTGGTACTGACCGAACCACAACGCAGGGGGATGTCTGTAATAAAATTGGAACATATCTAAAAGCGCTGGCGGCTTATGATAATCAAATTCCATTTTATGTTGCGCTCCCATCTCCAACTATCGACTGGACGCTTAAGGATGGGAAAACAATCCCCATAGAGCAACGCAATGGTGCTGAACAGTCACATGTATATGGGATCAACCCCGAGGGTGAACTAAGTTGGGTTAATACTGCGCCGGCAGGCACCACATGTGGTAATTACGCCTTTGATGTCACGCCTGCTAAATATATTACTGGATTGATCACGGAGCGTGGTGTTTGTGCAGCGAATGAACCTGCATTAACCAACATGTTCGCCGACCTAAAAAATTCGGTTATTTAATTGAGTGTGCATGGGGTATATGCACGCTTTCTAAGGAACTAAGATGGAAAGACTCAAATTAGCGGCAGATATTATCGTCACTTGCCAGGAAATGAATGCTTCTGGGTTGAATCAAGGGACGTCGGGTAATGTCAGCGTGAGGTATCTTGATGGAATGCTCATTACACCAAGTGGTATACCTTATTCGAAAATGACACCCGATATGATTGTTTTTGTTGATGGTCAGGGGGTATCAGAGTCTGGAAAAACACCATCAAGTGAATGGCTCTTTCATCTGGCTTGCTACCAAGCCAGACCTGAATTAAATGCGGTTATTCATACACATGCGGTGAACTGTACCGCGGTATCCATAATGAACCATGCGATCCCCGCAATTCATTATATGATAGCGGTGACAGGGACGGACCATATTCCTTGTATTCCATACCATACATTTGGTAGTGCTGAGCTTGCAAACAGTGTGTTTGAGGGAATTAAATCTAGCAAATCACTTTTGATGCAACACCACGGCATGATAGCGATGGAAACAACACTGGAAAAAGCGTTGTGGCTTGCTGGAGAAACAGAAACTCTAGCAGATCTCTACATCAAAATAGGCGGACTACACAGCAAAGTTCCCACTTTATCTAAAGAAGAAATGACAATAGTCATCGGTAAATTTAAAACGTACGGTTTAAAAACTGACGCTTAAATTCAACTTGTTCTCATCGATAGCAGCCATTTTATAAAATGGCTGCCAACCTCTACCTATAACGATTAATTATAATTATCCCAAGGAGTTATTCATGTTTATCGTGGAATCATATCCTATAGCAATAATTATGTGTTTTATCACGATGATTTGTTGGGGGTCATGGGCTAACACAACAAAACTAGTCAGTAATAAGAAATGGGAGTTCCCTCTCTTTTATTGGGACTATTCTCTCGGTGTTTTATTCTGTTCTCTATTATTTGCTTTTACTCTCGGGTCAATTGGTGAAGAAGGCCGTAGTTTTATTTCTGATATTCAGCAGGCGGATATCAATATTATCTTTCTTCCTATATTGGCAGGTATGATTTTTAATGTTTCAAATATTCTTCTTGTTGCTTCAATTAGTTTAGCTGGTATGGCTGTTGCATTCCCTGTCGGTGTTGGGCTTGCATTAGTTCTCGGTGTTATCACAACTTATATTGGTAGCCCTCAGGGGGACCCAACTATTTTGTTCTTAGGGGTTGCTTGTGTAGTCGCCGCAATCATCCTAACTGCGATTACTTACAGCCGTGTTACTCAATCATCGGATAAAAGTCGCCGTAATAAAGGCCTGATAACTGCTATTTTTGCCGGTATCATTATGGGGTCATTTTTCCGTTTCCTCGCTCAATCGATATCAGGTAATTTAAGTGAACCAGAAGCGGGGTTGATGACACCTTATTCTGCACTTGTATTATTTGCTTTAGGTTTGTTTTTATCTAACTTTGTCCTTAATACACTGGTAATGAAAAAACCAATCGTAGGAGAACCAGTTAAAGGGAAAATGTATTTCTCTGGTAGCTTAAGGGACCATCTCTGTGGTTGGTTGGGCGGAATCATCTGGTGTATTGGTTTAGGGCTGAGCCTAATCGCATCAGGGCAAGCAGGGTATGCAATATCCTATGGATTAGGGCAAGGAGCTACTATGATTGCCGTGATTTGGGGGGTATTTGTTTGGCGTGAATTCGCCAGCGCACCAGCTGGCACGAATAAGTTACTCTTAGCTATGTTTTTGCTGTATATCGCCGGTATTATCCTTATCATAGCGGCAAATCAGTAAATATTTTGCCCCATTATGTCTATAGTGGGGTAAATATTCTTTTTTATTAGGTGAGCCGTAAAAAGTGCGGCACCTTGCTCTTTAGGATGGGGATGAATCAACGTTGGGCAGCTCGCAGGATAATAAAAACTCAGCTGTTCCTTCATCAACAATAAGGTCTGTGACATAGCCGCCGAGTAATGCCCCTAAGGTTGCAGCATAGCCGCTCTCGCCCCCAGCCAGAAATATTTTACGCTCAATTTGCCTTAATTGGGCAAGGCTTATTCCTAGTATCCGTTGATCAACTTCAGCAATAACAGGTACTCCATTTTTGTCGTAGAACCGGCCACAAATGACGCCGACGGCCCCTGCATCTCGGTAGTTTTGCATTTCTTTTTTGCTTAGGACACCGACTTGAATTAACGGGTTTTCATCCAGTGCGCTTCCTACAACAAAGAAGGCTTTTGTGCAGTGAGTTAATACTTCAAAATTAGCACGAATGATGGGTTCAGCTTGTAATTCCATGGCTAACCTTGCACTGGAGACAACCGCTGGGACATGAAGAGAAGCCACTTTCCCTGACAGTTTAAACGCTATTTGTGACGACGATTCGAGGATTGTCAGGTCTGGCTGAGAAGGCATGGAACCTAGCATCTGGATCACGGTGACATTTTTACATGAATTTGGTGTCATCGTTTTGCTCATCTCATGGATGGTTCTTCCCCAAGCAACCCCAAGAACGTCATTGTTCTCGATAACTTGGTTTAAATACATCCCTCCAGCACGGGAAAGTCTGGAACGCATCAATTTTGAGTCTGTTCGTTTTCCGGCATGCTCGCCATCAGGCACAATGATAACTCGATACAAACCAAATTTATCACGAATACGTAAAGCGGCATCAATTGAGCCAAAGACATTGGTATCTAAATTGATCTGAACTAAACCATTTTCTCTAGCAGTTTGTAGATATTTGACGACGGTGACACGCGAAAGGCCCATTAGGGCAGCGACTTCAGTCTGGCTTTTGCCTTCCTGATAATATAGCCATGTTGCGTGTAATACAGGATCATCATTGAACAAGCTGCTGTTTACTTGCTCTTTACTCATTATTGTCTCCTGGCATCATTTGGAAAAGCCTAGTTTAAACTATAAGAATATTACAGCCAGTCTTTCTCAAGGTTGTTTGCTTTTTTGAGCGGGCAAATCATTATTGGGTTAATTCGTGAATAGAACAATAAAATTTAGAAACGATGCTTTGTATTATAAGGAAAAAAATGGTGATGCCCTAACTTCTATTTAAATATAATTTCCACTATCCACTCTCAATGTAAAATACATAATAACCTAACAAATACTAACCTGTTGTCAGGAGCGGATTTTTTGCCATATTGAGCAAAATGTGGTGAATCAGCTAGGAAAGTAATTTGTATCAGACATAGGAGAGTTTTTTGTTTAATGGATTTGTAAAGCGCGACGGAGTGCCGCGCTCGATAAGAAGTTAGAGGTTAAAATAGTTTTTTCTGCGGGGGGCCCGAGAAATTCATTTTACCGATATGATTCATTAATACTTCAACGACAACTGGCCGCTTTAAAGCAACAGCTTGATGAA
The DNA here is from genome assembly GCF_041344805.1 of Providencia sp. TYF-12. NCBI lineage: Bacteria > Pseudomonadati > Pseudomonadota > Gammaproteobacteria > Enterobacterales > Morganellaceae > Providencia > Providencia sp. TYF-12. The sequence continues at coordinate 4,205,343 of NZ_CP166833.1, read as the reverse complement.
GTATAGGTTGGAATTCGCTGGGTTTATCTACCGTTAGGGCGGTGATCCCCATCGATTGTGCTAGTTGGCTAAATGATGGTGTTAATAACTCATTATAATATTGGCGACCTGAGAAATATTTTTCCTGAATACCACGCATGACACCATAACCTTGGTCATTCATGATTATCAACACAATCGGTAGTTGTTCTTGAGCCATAGTCGCAAGCTCACCGACCCCTAACATCAAACCGCCATCCCCAACTAAGCCAATCACTGCGGTATTTGGGTTGGCTTTCGCACTACCAATGGCCATCGCAAGGCCTAAGCCAATGGCACCCGCTAAGGAATGAATATTGTGCATCGGCTGTGTAGCTTTTAATAAACGGCTGCCCCATAAGCTGCCTGATACAGTAATGTCCCGCACAAAAATACCATGTTCGGGTAAGGCTTGCTCGACAGCATCACTGAGTTCACTGTATGGCCCGCATTGTGCCCTTAATTGCTGTTCTGCCAACTGAACGGCTTGTTGTATTTGCTGTTTCCATGCAGAAGAAACTGGGCGGTTAGCTTGCTCAATTTTATCGGCAAGCGCATTAAGCAGGCCTTTACAATCCCCTGTGATATTGAGGTCGGCTAAGTAATTGCGGTTTGCCGCTAACGGGTTAATATCAATTTGGATGATGGGGTGAGGTAATGGTAATGACCAAGTTTTAGTCTCATTACTGCGTAACCGGGAGCCCGCGACCAGCGTCAAATCACATTCACGCATTAATGTCTCAATTGAGTCCGCATTATGAAAAGCACGCAGGCTGAACGGGTGATCATCCGATAAAATACCTCTTCCATGGGTGCTGCTGATTACGGCGACACCTTGGTTAGCCAAGCGTTTAACGGCTTCTACCGCCTGCAATGCACCGCCACCGACCCACAATAATGGGCGCTGTGCATGCTGAAGTTTGTCCCAAATGGCTTCTATCTGTGATGAGCAAATTGCGGGCAAAGTTGGCACAGAAAGCGGGGCACTTAATAAGGACAATGGCACTTGGGCACTTTGAATATCAATGGGGATTTCAATCGAAACAGGGCCACACGGGGCGGTTTGCGCAACTTGGATTGCTTTATGCAGTGTCGCCACCGCTTGTTCTGGTGTATGTACACGGAATGCTTGTTTAGAGCTTGAACGCAAGAAACCCAGTTGATCCGCTGTTTCATGAATAAACCCTGCATCCATATCTAAATAGGCTTTTTCAACCTGCCCAGTAATGTGGAGCATTGGTGAACAAGCATTCATAGCTTCAATCATTGACCCCACTGCATTTCCTGCTCCAGCCCCCGTACTCGTTAGCGCGACGCCTAAGCCACTAAAACGGCTGTGTGCATCGGCCATCGTTACTGCCCCAGCTTCTCCACGGCTTGGGGTAAAGTCAATTTTAGCACGACGGCCAATCGCATCGGCAATAGGTAAATTGTGAATAGAAATAACCCCGTAAACCGTTGTGACTTGGTATTGTTCAAGTGTTCTGGCGATAGCTTCGCCAATTGTAATCATTTCAGACATTGTATTCTCCTAAATGCAGCCGTAATCCTTTAACGGATAAGCTATTCACACCAACGGTTTGGTTGTGGGTTAAGTGCCAAAAAAAGGCTTTTTTGTTGCATATAGGCTTTTAGGCTTTCTAAGCCTTTTTCTCTGCCAATGCCACTTTCTTTAAAGCCCCCAAATGGGGTTGAGATGGAAAAAACTTTGTAGGTATTGACCCAAACTGTTCCTACATCAAGGGCATCCGCCAGTTTAAAGGCGCGAGTATAGTCGCGAGTCCAAATCCCCGCAGCCAGCCCATAAACGGAATCATTAGCTTCTTGGATCAATGTGGCTTCATCATCAAAGGGGATCACCACTAAGACGGGGCCGAAGATTTCTTCTTGGCAAACACTAGATTGATTACTGAGGCCTTCAATAATGGTCGGTAAGAAATAATTGCCATTTTGTAGTGCGGGGTCTGTGGGAACGGTACCGCCAAGGCGAATATGACCGCCTTGTTGGACGGCTTGTTCAACGTAGGTTTTGACGCTATCACGGTGAGCCGCTGAAATTAAAGGCCCCACATGGATGCGTTCTTGCCTTGGGTCGCCAATAATCAAGTTCTGGGTTAATTGGGTTAATTTTTCCATAAAAGGTTGGTAGATATCGCGGGCAACAAATAAGCGAGAACCTGCGATACAAGCTTGCCCCATTGAACTAAAAATACCGTAACAGACTCCATGAGCGGCAATGTCTAGGTCAGCATCTGCTAGCACAATTGTTGGGGATTTCCCACCCAGTTCGAGGGAGGTCGTGATCAGTTTATCAGCCGCAATATGAGCCAGTTGGCGACCCGTGTTTGTCCCCCCGGTGAAAGAGATTTTTCGCACTAACGGGTGGCGAACCAATGCATCACCCACAATAGAGCCTTTTCCCGGTAATACGCTGAGTAAGCCACTTGGTAACCCTGCTTGTTCAAAGAGTTCTGCCAATTTTAATGAAATTAGTGGCGTGGCTTCTGCAGGTTTTAAAATAACCGCATTACCTGCGGCAAGCGCCGGAGCAATTTTTTGCATATCGCTGGCAATGGGGGAGTTCCACGGTGTGATGGCGGCGATCACTCCGATGGGTTGGTAAGTGCTTATTGTCATCAAGTCTGGTTGGCGCCGAGGTGGAAGCTCCCCTCCAGAAACCTCACAAACGGCGGCAAAATAACGTGCGGTGGCGGCTGCGCTCATGACTAAACCACGCGCTTCAGCCCACGGCTTCCCGTTGTCCAAAGTTTGTAATTGCGTTAAGGTTTCACGCTGCTCATCAATCAATGCGCTGACGTTATATAAGATAGCCGCGCGTTGATGCGCAGGCATATTGCGCCAGGTAGGTTCTCGCCAAGCTTTGTCCGCCGCGTTTACGGCGTCTTGGACATCTTCAAGGCTGGCACTGTTGAGAGTAGCAACGACATGGTTATCACCCGGAAAACGTGATTGCATTTCAGGTCCACGACCTTGTTGCCATTTTCCTCCCACAAAAATATCCATTTTATTCATGATTAGGCTCCTATTAGCTTACCTGTTGCTCAGCAATACGGCGGCAAATTTCAACGGCACTTAGGGCTGCAAGCATAGATGTCTTTGGGTTTGAAGGTAGGGGGTTGCCATTTAACTCAATAGAAAAATGCCCGAAATCCCCTCTTACATCAATTTGATGCGAATTTTTGGTGGTGTCCGGATCAACGATGAGTTGTACCTGAGTTGCATCCATACCTATGCCATACAGTGCAACGGTAGCGGCAACATTAGCATTGGCAGGGAAGTTCAAGGCAGCTTCTCGCGCACTACCACTAAAAAAGGCGGTAGCTTCAGAGACACTCGATAAGTCGATATAACGCTCAGCAGCACCATTGCGCCAACTGGCAGGGCTTTTACGTGACTGATAAATGACGTGGGTAATGTTCGCCTCTTTGGCTGCTCGTAAACCATCAAGCCCAGCAACCGCGCCTGAGAGAGGGATTAGTTGGCTTTGATGACGCTTTGCTAATGTGGTTAGTGTGTTTTCGAAAGTGGCATCAGCCAGTACACCAGTGGAAATAATGGCAAGAGTCCAGCCCCTTTGTAAAATGGTTGGCGCATACTGCTGTACCGCTTGATGACCAGCACACTCCAACACTAAATCGGGGTGTTCGTTAAAGTCATCAAGGCTATCAATAGGGAGCACCGCGCCATTGAAGCGTTCTTGTATTGCGTTATGGTGATGAGGGCGAGCCACAACCCAGCGAAGGGTTATTCCACTAGGTAAACGAGCAATCACTTCTTGTGCCATTGCACCATAACCAATCAACATTAATGTTTTCATAATTAACCCTTTAAATGTGATGGCTAAAGCCACCCGAAATATCTAAAGCGGCACCGGAGGTAAACGAAGCCATCGGTGAAGCTAAAAAAACTAAGGCACGGGCTGGTTCTTCTGGTTTCCCCAAACGTTGCATCGGGATCCCTCGCTTGTTAGCGATATCGCCAATCCATTGCTGCCAATCCAAGCTTTTATCACTCCGGTTTTCGAAACGACGCCGCCATTGGTCTGATTCGACCATACCGAGCAAAATTGAGTTAACGCGTATCCTTTTGGGTAGCAATGTTTTCGATAAATTTAATGTCATGTTCAACAGAGCAGCGCGTGCGGCAGATGTGGCGACCATATGGGGCTCGGGTTGTAACGCTAATAACGAATTAACACAGGTAATTGACGCAATATTGGATTGTTCTAAGAAAGGTAAAAAAGCATTTACTGGGTTAATGACACCAAATAATTTTAATTGTGCTTCATGTAACCAAGCGGCTTCAGGAGTGTCAGCATAGCTTGCAACATAGCCTTGACCCGCATTGTTAATCAGAAGATCAACTTGCCCATAGTGTTGATAAACATGTTGAGCGAAGTTTTCTGTTTGTGCCTTATCGAGGACATCACAGCGCTGTGCGATAAATTCCCCTTGAGGGTAGAGAGACCGTAATGTATTGAGAGCGTGTTGTAGTTTTTCAGTATCTCGACCACAAAAAGCAACTTTACAACCTTCGTCGAGTAACAGTTTGACTGTTGCAAAACCAATACCAGAGCTCCCTCCAGTCACGACAGCAATACGGTTATTTAACTGTAAATTCATAAGGATTCCTTTATTCGACTGGGTTGTATACCGTCTCTAAAAATTGTTTCAAATGGTGATTAAACTGTGTGGGGGTATCAAGGTAACTGGCATGTCCCGCTTGTTTAATCAACCAAAAAGGGCACTCTTGTTGTATCGCGAGCTGCTGTACTTGTTGTGGTGGCGTAATGGTGTCATCAGCGCCTGCCAGTATTTCGATTGGCCCGTTATAACCCTTTAAATACAAACTAATATCGTCATGGGCTAACATCCATGCTGCCGCAAGAAAGCCTTGGGGATTAAGTTTTTCCATATTTTGTTTCACCCAATCGATTTTTTCTGGGGTTGCATTGGGTGATAGTAGGGCGGCGGCTCGGTTTTCAGCATAGGCTTGTAACCCTGAATTAGTTACAATCATCTGCCGTTGTTGATACACGGAAGCTTGCTGTTCAGGGCTTTTAGAGGCATAGCCTTGAGCTGGATTAGCTAAAAATAACCCTTTTACTTGCTGAGAATATTGTGCGGCAAAAGCGCTAGCCATCAAGGCTCCGAGTGAATGCCCGACTAAAACGACCTGTTGTATTTTTAGGCTATCTAAAAAAGCTTTTAATGCTGTAGCATAGTCAACAGCAGTTGGTTTCGCTGTGTTGAGCATTGAGCTGCTCGAATAGCCGGGAGCATCCCAGCTATACAGTCGATAGTGGTCGGTCAGTGATGAAGAAGCCAGTTGGCTTACCCATGAGGCCGAGCCAGAGCTGATCCCGTGCAATAAAACGACGGCATGCCCATGACCTGAACAGCGCCAATTAAGGCGGTATTGGCCAAAATCAGCCAGTTGTTGTGCAGGAAGTTTTTCGATTGGCAAATTCATCACTGATAACTCCGGTTAGTTACGTTTCACTTTAGATAACGGGTGGTCTTCTGGGTAAGTCGGGATTGCAGGCTTTTGTGTGCCAATCATCACGCACATTAATGCCTCTTCCTCTCCATGATTAAATAGACCACGGTAAATCCCCGCTGGAACAGAAATTAGGTCACGTTCTTTGAGAACCGTTTCATACTCTTCGTCACCATCACGAACAAATAGCGTAATAGTGCCCTTCAGCATGAAAAACACTTCTTCAACATCAGGATGTAAATGTAAGGGGCCTTCACATTTGGCAGGTAATACCATGGTGGAGAAAGTGAAGTTCTCTGCGGGGACGGTATTCACGTCATTAGCAACACCTGTTGCACCAGTACCGATGTAGCGCATTTGGGCACGACGATATTTAGGGTCGTAATCAGCTTGGAATTTCAAGGCGTTCCAGTCATATTTACGGCCTTCAAGGCGAGCAATTCGTGATTCTATCCATTGTGCCATTGGGATATCTTGGGGTTTGATTTGAGGTTGTGACATAGCGTTATCTCCTACACAGAGTGATTAGTATTTTTTCAGTAGAGGCAGAAGTAGTAGGCTGCCGACTAAACCAATAATTACGATAAATAACAGCCCGCTATCCATAGTGTGAGTGGCGGTGATCAGCACCCCCATCAGCAGAGGTGCAGCCGCGCCAGCGAGGTTTCCTAGGCCATTGAATATGCCACCGGCCAATGCACTGACTTGTTTTTGTGTGACTTTAGCGAGTAGAGCGAAGATATTGGGAGCACCTGCTCCCCACATAAACATGCTAAATGCCATCATGAGGATGATGCTGTAGGTATCAGTGAGGAATAGCACTCCAGCTAAGCCCAATACCGCACCTAAGAGAGATACAAAACACACTAAAGCTCTACGGTCATAGCGGTCAGACAACCATGCGCCTATTCCTTCGCCAAACAACATGGCGATAAAGGGGAGAGAGGATAAGACCCCTGCATGCTCTAAGTGGATTGATTTCCCTTTAATTAAATAGCTTGGTAACCAGCCATTCATCCCCCAAAGATAAACAAGAAAAGCGATGTTAAACAGGCAGATAATCCAAAAATGGCTGTTTTGGAATAAGCGTTTTTTATGGGCTTGTATGGTCGCGAGCTGTTCGGCTGATCGTTTTTCACCCGCTGAGTTTTTGGTTTGAGCCTGACGATTTACTAAGTTAGGGTGACGGATACCAATCACGACTAGCCACCAAACGGGTACGGTAAAGGCCGCCATTACAAAGAAGGTACTTTGCCAGCCAAAATTATTCAGAAGATATAGGGCGATAGGGAAGCCTAGAGCCGCTCCAATTGGAGTTCCAAGTAACCACATCATGGTGGCGCGAGCCTGCATCTTAGGTGGAAATGTGCGGCGTACAATGGCGTAAGCAATGGCTAGCAGGGGGCCTTCAGCAATACCGAGCAAGATCCTCAGAAAAACCATCGTGCCGTAATGATGGGTAAACCCCATGAAAATCATTAAGAAGCACCAACTGCTAATCATAAACAGTAGCATTTTGGTTGGGTGGAATCGGTCGCCAATTCCACTAAGTAACATTGAGGAAACGCCATAAGCAAATAAAAATGCGCTCATCAGCAGACCTAAACGTGTTGGATCAAAGTCAATGCCAAGTGCCTGCTGAAACTTTTCATCTGAAAACAGAGCTGCAATACTGATTTTGTCGAAGAAAGCGAGCAATACACAGGAAAATAAGCCAATTGGGATTAACCAATTAATTTTTTCAGGGATGTCTTGGGCTTGTTGGTCATGTTCCTTGGCTTGTAAGGTAATGCTTTGATTAGCCATGTTATTTCTCCTTGCTGTACACTATTTCAGTGACATCAGTGAAAATGTTGGATCAGCAAGTTCAGAAGGATCCAGTTTGCGGTGACTTTGCATCCAACGCTTACCTAGCTTGATAGCGCGTGCATCATTGAAAGCAATCATTTGCACCAATTCATTAGTGTCATTCAGGGAAAAATGGACCTCTGAGTTTGGTGTATAGCGCTGGATGTGTTGTTGCGCTTGCGAAGTTGGTATGCCCAATATTTGAATATTATCTTGGTATTGATCCGACCATAGCCAAGCTGGCTCATCAAACCCTTCTGATTGCGGGTTTAACATGGCTTTTGCCGTCGTGATGGCTTGGTTTTGTGCGTAAGCCCAAGATTGCAGACATAAAGAAAGTGTTGGATGACAAGCTACGTCGCCAGCGGCGTAAATATCAGGGTGTGAGGTTTGCCCTTGGTCATTGATAACAATACCATGGGTGATATCAAGCCCAGCTTGTTTGGCGAGTTCAAGGTTTAATTCAACCCCAATCCCCATTACGGCTAGGTCGAATGTTTGCCATGGTTGCTTCTGGCAAGTGATTTGTAAGCGAGTCACTGACTCCCCAAGCTTAATGTCACCACAATCCGTAATGATATGTACGCCAGCTCGGGTATGGCGCTGTGCCAATGCTTCAGAGACATTTTGTGGAACGCTGCGTTCACATAGGCGGCTTTGACGCTCAAAAATTGTGACATCTATTCCCATTTGACGTGCAGAGGCAGCGACCTCCAAGCCAATCCACCCGCCGCCAATGATGGCAATTTTCTTTGACTCAAGGAGTGCTGAGCGTAGTTGTTGTGCATCGTTCCATGAGCGTAATGCGAAAACTTGTGGGTGTTTTTGCCAATCATTGGAGAGGTAACGGGGGCGTCCACCTGTGGCGAGTAACAGTTTTTCAAACGTTACAATACGACCATCATTGAGGTGAACATATTTTGTTTTTGTATCAATCTTAGTGGCTCGCACTGGGCGAAACCATTGCAAATGTAAGGCTTGGGTGGCTTCTTCACTAAATAACCGCGACAGCGCAAAGCTTTCTAGTGTGAGTGCGGCCTTTGATAGCGGTGGGCGTTCATAAAAGTCATGATCTTCATCGCTGATAACAGAAATTTGGCCTTGGTAACCTTCATCTCGTAAGGTTTTTGCCGCCCAGCCACCTGCTTGCCCACCGCCAATAATGACAATACCACCTTGGATTAAGGAATTCATAGGGTTACTCCTTTACCGGTTTGACTTGACGACGGGTTTCATAATCTAGACCGCCTTCCACCGCCCACTCGGTGAATGAAACCAGTGAATGTTCCAGTTCGCGAGGCTGCCATTTATCCGTCAAGAAATCGTCATTGGTGTAATATTCAAAGGCGCCACCGGTCGGGCTGTTAACGTACCAAAAATAAGCCGATGAAATCGGGTGGCGACCAGGACCAATAAAGGTGCTCCATTGCTGCCGGTTCATTGCTAAGCCCCCGCCAATGACTTCATGGATATCACGTACGGTAAAGGCAACATGATTAAGGCCGCTGCCACGGTGTGGTAATTTGAGTAGGAATAAATTGTGATGACAACCATTAACTTGAGCACGTAAAAAGACAGCACGGTCGATATAACGGTCAGAGACTTGAAAACCCAGCTTTTGGCAATAAAAGGCTTCTGTGGACGGTAAGTCGTCGACAAAAAATACCACATGGCCCACATTAATTGGCGTTGCTTTTTCGTAAACAGGGCTAGGTTGATCAATACGGCGAATATCCCCCCATTGGTTGATTGGTGAGATTTCTATTTCGACGCTCTGTTGCTGAGTGACGGTAAAAGCCACTGTCATACCATTCGGGTCACGGCATTCGGCGCCATCTCCAGTAAGTTTGAAACCATCACAACCCTGAATGTTTTCGATGATTTTATTGAGTTCAGTGGCATTTTCCGTCCCCCAAGTTATTCGACGCAGGGTTGAGCCTGTTTCAAAAGCAGGTGGAAGTGTAGGGTCTTGATGGTCAAAAAGTTGTATTTTTGCCCCAGAGAGCGTCGAAAATAATGACGGGTTGACCGCAGTAACCTGTAGGCCAAAATCATGTAAAAATTTTTGGCAGTTAGGGATGTCTTCGACACCAAATTCTAATTTTTCTATTCCAATCACTGACATAGCAAAGTCCTCTGTAGATTGGTGTTATTGCCAAAGGCACCTTTTGGGCAAAAGGAGTCTGAGGCTTATGGCAATAAACCTAAAAATGTAGGGTAGATAATTGCTTAACGCTAAACGGCTTTTGCTTGGTTCATACCACCAATAAATTCAGTCAATCTTTGCGCGGCATAACTCACTTCATTTTGTAATCGCTGGCGTTCCTGTGCCGGAATACTGTTCATCGGTACCATGATGCTAATCACCGCCTCTACGCCATTAGCTTGGTTGTAGACGGGGTAAACAATGGATGAAATCCCCCGACGATAAAATGATTCGCCGATCACGTAGCCACGCAATTTGTCGGCTTGGATCATTTGCCAGAATTCGTGTTTACTGCCTGCATTGTCGGGTAACTCATCGTGAGGGTAGAGTGCATCAAATTCCGCACGGTTCAGCCCACTAAGTAGCATGCGCCCAAGTGAGGTACGATGCGCGGATAAACGTGTTCCGACACTGACGTGGTTAATTTTTGATTCGGCACCACTAACCCGAGCGATATAAATAATATCTGTGCCATCGCGGATAACTAAATGGCTGTTACATTGGCTACGGTCTCTCAATTGTTCGATAATGGGTTGACCTAATTGAGTTAAATCTAACGATGCAATATAACCAAGACCAAGGCTTAATACTTTTCGCCCCAGAGAAAAGGCCCCTGTGCGTGGGTGTTGGACGAGAAAATCCAAATGCACCAATGTTTGGATAGCCCGATATGCCGTAGCCTTTGGCATATCGACTAAGCGCAAGATTTCAGCAAAAGTTAACTCACGATGTTGCTGAGCGAGGAGAAGAAGAAGTTGTAACCCTTTTTCCAAACCCGGTATTAAATATTTGCATGTTGAACTCATTGCCTTAACCCCTTAGCCAACTTGGTTAGTTAATTAAAAACAAAGCCACCATTAACGGGAATTAATTGCCCTGTGACAAAATTAGCCATTGGTGAAAGTAGATACAACGCGGTGCCCGTTACGTCTTCAGGGATTTGTTCACCTTGTAGTGCTCGGCCATTTTCATAAAGCTGGTGGCGCTCAGCAGGGACATATTCTGTTGCTTCAACTTTGGTAAGCCCCGGTGCAATAGCATTCACACAAATGCGGTGAGTACCAAGTTCGCGAGCCATTGAACGAGTCATACTGATAATGGCCCCTTTACTGGCGACATAAGCCATTAGCTTTGGTGCACCCCACAGTGCAGTATCGGAGGCAATATTGACGATTTTTCCATGGCCACTGAGTTTTAAAAATGGCAAAGCCGCTTTTGTGACTAGCCATGTTCCTCTGACATTGACGGTCATGACGTTATCCCACAGTGCTATGTCATACTCATCCAGTAACTTGCCGCCTACACCTGTTGCAAGAGCTGCGTTATTGATCAAACCATCAATAACCCCTTGCTGACCGATGATATCGAATGCATGCGCTATTGAATCAGGGGAAGCAAGGTCAAGCTGAACACCTTGTGCATCAAGGCCTTGGTTACGGAGTGTTTCAACGCTTTCTTGTAACCGTTGTTCTAGGATGTCACATAAGACAACATGAGCCCCTTGCTGTGCTGCGGCTTGGGCAAAACTAAAGCCAAGCCCTCTGGCTGCCCCAGTGATCACAATCCGTTTGCCCACTAATAAGTCACGCATTTTCAGCTACCTTGCTGTTTATTAGGTCAAATTGTTTTTTCGCTTCACGCTGCATTATCCGGCGTAGGCGCGATAGCCCCACATCATGTTGGTAGAGGAATTCTCTATTACGTGCGTTAGGCGCAAGGTTTTCTAAAATAATGCGGTCTTGTTCTAAGACATCCCAGTGCAACCCTTCTAGACGATTGCGGTACATAAAGCGCCATAAATCACGTTGCCAATCTTTGACTTTGCGGATGCGCCAGAAGAAGACCCGAGTATGATCACGGTCTTCAGGAACGACCATACCGATAATCCAAAAATGCCCACCCGGCCCAAAACGTTTTTGATAAGGAATGGATAAGCGCATCCAATTTGCGCCTGTGCTCGCAAATTCGACCCAATCGAAGTTGACGCCAATTTGGTCATTTTTACGGAAAATGAAACCATTTTTTGTCGCTTCAAGGATCATCTCTGACTGTTTGTCTCCTTCAGCCATTGAATGTGATGATGAATGGAGGTAGGTTCCGTGCATGGGGTCCATTACGTTTTCTAACGCATACTGGTAATTGCATTTCCATGAGGCAGTACATAGGAAATGACTGTGATTTTCGTCATCCGCTAATTCTTCAGGGAACTCAAGAGCGGGTGGGGTTTCACCTTCAATGACAGCAAAGTAGAGAAAAATAGCCCCATGAATTTCTTGAACTGGGTAGGTCTTTAAGCATTTTTGCCCTTCAAGCGGACATTGGCTGACCGCTGGAACATCTTTAACGACACCGTCGCCACCGACTTCGACGCCGTGGTACCAGCAAGCAATGCGTTCACCTAGGTTCCACCCCATTGATAATCGAGCGCCACGATGTGGGCATCTATCTTCAAGTGCGTGAAGTTGGCCTTTATCATCTCGCCATAAAACGATTTGTTCTTCGAGCCGAGTGATGCCAATAGGGTTACTGCTTACTTCCCAACTGGATAATACGGGATACCATTGTCCACGTAACCCAACATCTAAATATTCTTGAGAGTTTTGAAGTTGTGTATTGGTTGTCATGATTTGCTTCCGTTTATCAAAGGCGTTTTAATTATATTTTCTGAGTAATGCCAAGGTGTTAATAACCATTGACGAGAAGAAATTCTCGGAAACTGCTGGAAGACCAAAGGTGACCTTGTCGGTCATATATTTGCAGCTGGTTTAATGCGCTAACTAATTCATCAAGGGTTTCAGTGCCTGCTGCAAATAGAGTCTCAAGTGCCGAAATTAGAGTGGTCTCATATTCATCAGGTATACGTGAACGGGTTTGCCAAACAATATTGGGGGCACTTCCCGGTGCTTGAATACTGCCTTTCCCCCCTTCACGGGCAGGAATGATTTGGTTATTTGCAGGTAAATAAGGATTAAAATTCTGAATGGGTTCCATTTCTACTCCTCAATTAAACTGATTTCGATTTGGTTTTCGTGAACTCGCGTTTGGTAGGTTTTTAAGTCACGACCTCCTGGTTCACGTAAACATTTTCCGGTTTTGATATCGAAAATGGCTTCATGTAGTGGGCATTCAACTTTTCCATCTTCTACAAAACCTTGACTTAAAAGGGCATAAGCATGCGGGCAAACATCTTCCAAGGCGTAATATTGGTCCTCAACCAAGAAGATCCCAATCTCGGCATTATCAACTTTGGCGGAAAAAGGAAATTCTTCTTGAACTTGTGATACATCACATACCGCAATCCAGCTCATTGTTTTCTCCTTTTAAATGTGGGTAACATTTTGTTTCATATATAAAACATTGTTTATTATTTAAAACCAGATTAATTGTATGGACGATTATTAGTCAATCAAATGTTGGTTTTATGTAAAATAATCGTTTCAAAATGTGGGGTGTGTCTAGGTTATGGTGATGTTTTGTTTCATATAAGAAACCCAAGCTGACATACGCAGAGTAAAGTGCAGACTAAGCTGGTCGTGTTAGAAAAGGTGAAAGAATGGGGGGTGAGAGAAGAGGGGGAATAAAATTAAAATGGCGCCTTATTTAGACGCCACTAAAAAAGCGTTTCACGTATAGTTAAAACTGATTGAAGAAATAACTTAATGTCGTTTAAGTACAAAACCACTTATATACAAAGTAGTTCTATACTTACTATTGTCAAAAATGAAGCGTTAACTTGCTACTGGGGTTTGATGGTTGTTATTTAATGGTGCATGGGTCGTAAAGAGTTGTAATATAACGCCTAATAATGCGCATGCAGCCATCGCAAAGAAGGTATAAATATAGCCTAAAGAACTATTCCAACCCCCGCCTAAATTGATTAACCAGCCCATTAATAACGGTGATAACGCACCGCCAATAAACATTGATGTGGTAATAATACCATTTGCTGTGGATATGGACTGGTCATTTGCATTATCTGATGCCATGGCATAGTAAATAGGCCAAACAGCGTTAGCGACTAAGCCAAAAAACAGTTGTATTGCGATGATTTTTGGCATTGAGGTTGCGAAGTAAAATAAAGCAATCCCGATACTCATCCATAAACCACAGATGATCAATGTTCTTTTTCTGCCTAAGATATCCGATAACCATGGCCAAACAATTTGCCCAACCACGCCCGTCAATGTAAAAATAATACTCAAACCCGCAGAAGCCGCTAAAGATAACCCCGAAACATGATATAGATAAGAAGGTAATACCATGCTTATCCCCATATAGACGATTTGAGTTAATAGGGTATTCCCGGCGGTTAAGGCAATATTTCTATTTTTTAGTGTTTTCAGGAAAATTTTTAACCCTTCACCTTTTTGAACTTGAGTACTGCTATTCTCAGCAGGTTTTGTCATCCCTGACTTTTCAATATGTTGATATAATATTGAAATCCTTGCAGCGGTAGAATATTTTGCCCAAAAAATCATAATAGGCAGTGCGACGATTAATGGAATAAAGAAACTATAGCGCCAATTTGCTTCGCCAAATTCAGAAATAATAAAGCTTGCGACAACGCCACTTAATAAAGCCCCAATAGGATAGCCCGTATGATGTACACCGAGAGCAAACCCTCTTTTTTCTTTAGGCCACCATTCAGCAGTATTACTGACGCCAACAGGTTCACCCCAGCCTGCACCTAAATTAACCCCAAAACGCAATAGAATAAAATAGGTTAAGTTATGGCTAATTGCTTTAAAACCTGAAACAAATGAAATTGCGGTATAACCTAAAACTAAAGGAACTTGAAAACGAGCTCGTTTCCAACCGGAGCCATATCGGTCACTTAATACAGAACCTGGTATGTCAAGAATAGCGAGAGCTATCATGATAATAGCAACAATATTACCCCACTCTTCAGGGCTTAAATTAAACTCTTGAGAAATAACCGGACCTAACCTTAAAATCATTTCTCTATCATAAGCATTCAATAACCAAATAAGCCAACATATGAATAATGAAACCCATGAATAGCGATGTATATTCTTAAAGGATATTTTATTATTTGAAACATTATTTTTAATCATAATTATAGCTCTTTTATAAGTATAATAATTTGAGGTTAATTGATATTAAATTTTGATTAGCAAATTGTTTATCTACCCACCAAATCTTTTTTCAGCTATGCCCTTTACACCAAGATTATGTATTGAGAATACGCTTCCTCTTAATTGACCATCTTCAGGGAAGCGAGGTAATGGTGGCCTTGCCATTGAAGTAACATATAAAATATCTAAATTTTCGCCGCCAAAAGCGACGCTGGTGACCTTTTTAACTGGCATTTCGATAATTCTGTCAATATCGCCGTCGGGGTTATATCTCACGATTTTCCCTGCATAAACGAGTGCATTCCAAAGGTAGCCTTCACTGTCAACAGTTGCTCCATCTGCAGCGCCTCCTGTTGATGTATCGACTTTGCAGAATGTCTGGCGATTATTAATATTACCTGTCGATACGTCATAATCATATTTCCATATTTCCCCTGTCCATGTATCAGCAAAATAAAAAATATCACCGTTTGGTGACCAACAAGGTGCATTAGAAACAATAATGTTTTGTTCTATTTTATGGAGTGAGTGGTCTGTATTTAATCGATATAACGCCCCTGATGGGTTATCTTCTTGCATGTCCATAGAGCCGACAACAAAGCGTCCTTGTCTATCGACTTTTCCATCATTAAACCTATTGTTAGGTTTGTCACTTTCAGGTGCGTGCAGAAGATGAGTTTCACCTGTTATAAAGTCAAGAATATATATTCCTTTTTCTAGGGCGACTATAGCCGAATGACCGTCTTTGCATAAAGCCATTGAGCCTATTTTTTGCCTAACATCCCAACATTTAATTTCAGTTCCTTTTTCTGTACATGAAAATACTCGTCCATCTAAGCTATCAATCCAATATAAACGTTGTTGTTCTACATCCCATATAGGGCCTTCCCCTAAATTGTTTTTTAAATCCAATAATATATTTATTTTCATTTTTCAAATCCTACTAATAACATTATTTAAACTAGGGTTATTTAATGGGTTTCGGGAGTGTGATTACTTACACGATTGGGTTAATTAGTTATAGAGAATCTTAATAGTAGGGGAATAACGCTGGAATAATGTGAAGATGGCAATGTTTATTATATATTCAATTGTTAAATCATTTGTTCATTTGCACAATGAAATAAAATTTAATATTGAGGTGGGTTCTTATATTTTTTTATTCTAATAGTTATCTAAAATAAAATCAATTGACTTAAATTAAATGTATAGTTAGGCATATTAACTAATACTTCTTAATAAAGGTAATAGATTAATCGAGATTAAATTAACTTTTTAACAGAAAGTGGATTAACTTTATAAATTTAACTTTAGTTATTTTTTGTGTCAATAAACCTTACATTTTGTAATGGATTATTGATCGCGCACAAGGCTCCATTCTGACCTGTCTATAGAATAACCATTGAAATTACATAACTTAGCTAAATACAAAAAAATTTTAATAAAGCTATTTAAACTTTAAGAAGCAATGTTAAGTGAGGCAGATATGGATAAAGCATTATCTGATAGGTTGCTCCAATCGGAAATCAGCCGTAGGAAATTAATGCAAACAGGTACTGCAGGTGGGCTAGCGCTTGCCAGTGGTGCATTAAGTTTACCCTTTTGCAGTGCCGCGAATACGAATGAAACTGCATCACAAACAATGACACCCAAGGAAAAAATTGTTTGGAGCGCATGTACGGTTAACTGTGGTAGCCGTTGCCCGTTACGGATGCATGTGGTCGACGGTGAAATTAAGTATGTCGAAACCGACAACACAGGCGATGATGTTTACGGAGACAAACATCAGGTAAAAGCGTGTTTACGTGGTCGCTCTATGCGCCGCCGTGTGTATAACCCTGACCGCTTGAAATACCCAATGTTGCGTGTTGGTGCGCGAGGTGAGGGGAAGTTTAAGCAAATTAGTTGGGAAGAGGCCTACGATTTAATCAGTGACAATCTAAAACGTATCATTGCCGATTACGGTAATGAAGCGGTCTATTTGAACTATGGTACGGGGACTCTAGGGGGGACGGTTGCTCGTTCGTGGCCGCCGGCCAACTCACCTATTGCACGCCTAATGAATTGTACAGGTGGTTATTTAAACCACTATGGCACATACAGTACGGCACAAATTAGCTGTGCGATGCCTTATACCTATGGCAGTGGGGCAGGAAACAGTGTTTCTGATATCGAAAACTCTAAGTTAGTGGTGCTATTTGGTAATAACCCAGCTGAAACGCGAATGAGCGGTGGTGGTATTACTTATCAATTAGAGCAAGCGCGTGAGCGTTCGAATGCACGCATGATTGTTATTGACCCTCGCTATACTGATACGGCAGCAGGGCGCGAAGATGAATGGATACCGATCCGACCTGGTACTGATGCTGCATTGGTCGCGGGGCTTGCTCATGTGTTAATCACAGAAGACATGGTTGACCAACCTTTCTTAGATAAATACTGCGTTGGGTATGATGAGAAAACCCTCCCTGCGGATGCGCCGAAAAATGGCCACTATAAAGCGTATATTTTAGGTCAAGGGGATGATGGTGTAGAAAAAACACCACAATGGGCTGCGCAAATCACCGGTATTCCGGCTGATAAAATCATTAAACTCGCGCGTGAAATCGGTTCAGCAAAACCAGCTTATATTAGCCAAGGTTGGGGGCCTCAGCGCCATTCAAATGGTGAGCAGACAGCGAGAGCTATTGCGATGTTGCCGATTTTGACTGGCAATGTGGGAATTAGCGGGGGGAATACAGGGGCCCGCGAAGGGAATTACGATATTCCATTTGAACGCATGCCAACCCTTGAAAACCCAGTTAAAACCAGTATCTCTGTATTCTTATGGACAGATGCTATTGAACGCGGCCCTGAAATGACCGCAACTCGCGATGGTGTTCGGGGTAAAGACAAACTAGATGTGCCAATTAAATTTATTTGGAACTACGCGAGTAACAGTTTAATCAATCAACACTCAGATATTAATAAAACACATGAAATTCTTCAGGATGATAAAAAGTGTGAAATGATTGTTGTGATTGATAATCATATGACGGCTTCGGCAAAATATGCAGACTTAGTCCTGCCAGACTGTACGGCCTCGGAACAAATGGATTTTTGTTTAGATGGTGCTGCCAGTAATATGGGCTATGTCATTTTTGCCAGTCAGGCAATTGAACCTCGCTTTGAAAGTAAAACTGTGTACGAAATGTGTACGCAAATTGCACGTCGTATGGGGGTGGAAGAGAAATTTACCGAAGGGCGAACACAAGAAGAGTGGTTACGCCATTTATATGAAATTTCAAGAGAAAAACTGCCAGAACTCCCTGATTTTGAGACCTTCCAGCAGCAAGGGATCTACAAAAAAATGAATCCGCAGGGACATGTGGTGGCACACCAAGCCTTCCGACAAGACCCTATTGCTAACCCACTAAATACGCCATCGGGCAAAATTGAGATCTATTCATCACGCTTAGCGGATATCGCGAAGACATGGACATTGGATGAAGGCGACCTGATTTCTCCTCTCCCAATGTATTCTCCTGGCTTTGAAAGCCATGATGACAAACTTACGGATAAGTATCCTTTGCAACTTAGTGGTTTTCACTATAAATCACGAGTTCACTCAACTTATGGCAACGTCGATGTGCTTAAGGCAGCTTGTTTACAAGAGATGTGGATTAACCCGATTGATGCAAAACGTCGCAACATCAAAAATGGCGATATGGTGCGTATTTTTAATGATAGGGGTGAGGTTCATATCAATGCCAAAGTAACACCAAGGATTATACCGGGGGTGGTTGCGATGGGGGAAGGGGCTTGGTATGCACCAGATGAAAACAAGATAGACCACGGTGGGAGCCTTAACGTATTGACCACGCAGCGTCCGTCACCGCTGGCAAAGGGTAACCCTCAGCACAGTAATCTTGTTGAAGTGGCTAGGGTATAGGGAGGAGATAAATCATGACAACCCAATATGGTTTTTATATTGACTCAGCCCGTTGTACGGGGTGTAAAACATGCGAATTAGCCTGTAAAGATTACAAAAATTTATCTCCTGAAGTGAATTTTCGACGTATTTACGAGTACACAGGGGGAGATTGGCAAGAAGATAACGGTGTATGGCATCAAAACGTCTTTAGTTACTACCTGTCAATCTCCTGCAACCACTGTGAAGACCCTGCGTGTGTCAAGGTGTGCCCGAGTGGTGCGATGCATAAACGTGAAGACGGCTTTGTGGTCGTAGATGAAAGTGTCTGTATTGGCTGCCGTTATTGCAATATGGCTTGTCCATATGGTGCACCGCAGTTTAATGCGGAAAAAGGTCATATGACAAAATGTGATGGCTGTTATGAGCGAGTGGCAGAAGGGAAAAAACCGATTTGTGCAGAATCTTGCCCACTGCGAGCCCTCGATTTTGGTCCTATTGACGAGTTACGTAAAACTCACGGCAATTTGGCTGAGATAGCGCCATTACCTGAAGCGCATTATACCAAGCCAAATATTGTGATTAAACCTAACGCCAATAGTCGCCCTGTCAATGATACGACGGGTCATTTAGCCAATCCACGGGAGGTCTAAGATGGGCAACGGATTACATGAATGGCCGCTGATTTTATTCACCGTTTTAGGCCAAAGTATAGCAGGTGGTGCGATTGTGACCGGACTTGCATGGCTATCGACTGATGATAAACAGCAAAAACAGCGCATTGTTAATGCCATGCTAGTGCTATGGGTGCTAATGGGGCTAGGCTTCTTAGCCTCTATGATGCATATGGGGTCACCATTACGGGCCTTTAACTCGATGAACCGTGTATTTGCATCTTCATTAAGTAATGAAGTGCTGTTTGGTTCAATCTTTTTTGCCCTCGGGGGGCTTTGGTGGCTGCTATCTGCGCTGAAGAAAATGCCTGAGGGGTTAGGCAAAATTTGGTTGATCCTTACAATGCTAATGGGGTTAGTCTTTGTCTGGGCTATGACTCGCGTCTATATGATTAGTACTGTACCGACATGGGACACGCCACATACCACTATCGGCTTCTTTATGACGGTGTTTGTGGTGGGACCTATCTTAGGGACATTGTTACTGCGAATCGCTAAATTTCCCCTTCATAGCGGTAAGTTAGCGGCAATCAGTATTATTGCCTATATTGTGACTATCGCATCGGTGTTACTACAAAGTGGTGAAATAGCGCTAATCGCTAGCTCAGTACAAAAAGCGAGTGATTTAGTCCCTGACTACGGCTTATTGCAAATGATCCGTTTAGTGGCTACAAGCCTTGGCTTGTTGTTGTGGATCTTGCCAATTTTCCGTCAAAGTCAACCTTCTGCGGTAAGTTTGTTGATCGGCACATTATTGGTGTTGTTTGGTGAATTGATTGGACGTGGACTATTCTATGGTTTACATATGACAGTCGGTATGGCTGTTGCTTAATAGTAAACTTTTCAGCGTAGGGGGGTCCCTACGCTGACCACCGCAGAGACAATGAATATGCAAGACACGCGATTTCTTGAACAGGTAGCAATTACTGGACGCGTTCTCGGTTCTTTATTTTATTTCGCCCCAGATAGTGAAAATAATACGGATATTGTTGCTATTTTGCAGGAACCGACATGTCATGAAGAATGGCCATTTGACTTACCGTCTTTAACTACCATAAGTCAATTTTTTCAGTCCAGTATTCACGATGAAGAACCCTTGAACGAAGCCTGGCAGCGTTTATTTATCGGGCCTTATGCTTTACCAGCTCCCCCTTGGGGCTCAGTTTGGTTAGATAAAGAAAATATTATTTTCGGTGATTCAACTGTTGAGCTTCGTCAATGGATGCGTACAAAAGGCATTGAACCTGTGACGACCCAAAAAGAGCCTGAAGACCATATTGGCTTGGTCTTGATGTTAGCGGCTTGGTTAGCAGAGCAAAATAGGCGAGACGATCTTGAAGAGCTACTCGCGTGGCATCTTTTACCTTGGTCTGAACATTTTTTGGATACTTTAGCGGATACAGCAGACAGTGCTTTTTATATAGCAGTAGCGAAATTGACCAAAGAGACGCTTGCTGGTTATCAGCAACAAATCACACAGCCTGTTTTAGCAAAAACAGTGTATTACAAGGAAAACGCCGAGTAAAAAAATAGCACCATCCAGTTATAGGGTTGGTGCTATTGGTTTCTATTAATTGTTATTGTAGCTTAGGGTGTTGTTTCGCCTTGTTGTACATAAGGTGTATACACACCCGTTAAACTTTTCAAGAAGGCCACAATATCATCGACATCTTTTTGTGGGAGTTCTTTACCCACTTGATAACGCAGCATCAGTTTAACGGCTTCGTCTAAGGTTGCCACATCACCACGGTGGAAATAAGGTGCGGTTAGCTCGACATTACGCAGTGTTGGGACTTTCTGACGTAGCTTATCGCGTTCATCGGAAGTCACATTCATACGGCCAATATCTTGTGCAGTTATTTCACCGAATTCATAATCTTTCTTCAAGCCTAGAGGTTCGAAAGAGCGACCGCCGAGAATAATTCCCCCATGGCAAGTTGCACATTTATTCTCTTTAAATAGTTGGTAGCCATGTAATTGTTGAGCGGTCAGTGCACCGTTATCGCCTCTTAACCAATTATCGAATGGAGAATCCGGGGTAATTAATGTTTTCTCAAACTCGGCAATGGCATCGGTAATGGTATCGCCTGTAAAACCTTCAGGATAGACGGCATTGAAATCGCTTTTTAAAACAGGGTCCTGATCCAATTTAACAATGATTTCATCCCAAGATTTTGAGGCCATTTCAATTGGGTTTAATGGCGGCCCACCGGCTTGAGCTTGTAAGTCAGGTGCTCGTCCATCCCAGAATTGCTCAACGTTAAATACGGAGTTAAATACCGTTGGTGCATTGATAGGTCCTACTGCACCGCCAACACCAATTGATGTTTTACGACCATCAACCCCGCCGGCATTTAACGCATGGCAATGGGCACAAGAGATAGTACTATCGCCAGATAGACGCGCATCATGGTAGAGGCGGAAACCTAAAGCGACTTTTTTGTCATCGACTTCCAGTGATTTGGGAATAGGCTGGATTGGTTCATTACGATGTTCAGCAGCCATATCTTCACTTGCGTAATGTTCT
The DNA here is from genome assembly GCF_041344805.1 of Providencia sp. TYF-12. Classification (NCBI taxonomy): domain Bacteria; kingdom Pseudomonadati; phylum Pseudomonadota; class Gammaproteobacteria; order Enterobacterales; family Morganellaceae; genus Providencia; species Providencia sp. TYF-12. The sequence goes on along the minus strand of NZ_CP166833.1, from coordinate 4,183,544 downwards.
GCTCGTTGCTTGGCTATCCAATCAAGAAGTTTAGTTCGTTCTTCATCACTGACACTGCTCGCCCAATGAAGTGCGACATAGCGAGTTGGCGGCATCGTGTGGTTCTGCATAACCCACTCAATTTTGTTTAATTCACTTTGTGGAACAGGTTCTCCAGCGATAAGAGCAGCGCGTGCGGCTTCGAGGTTAAATGATTTATAGCCGAGTTGAATATCATATTCCATCAATTGTTTTGCGATGGGGAATGATGCATAGGCGGGTAAATCAGCTGATGGAGTATGGCAGTAATCGCATCCTTTTTCGTCAAAAAAACGGAGGACTTGATTATTTTCTGCAATTTTAGATGTCTGAATGTCATTATTTTGTCTACGTTGATTATCGTGATACCAAACGTAACCAGATAACCCAAAATATCCGAGTAAAAGCAAAAATATGACAGCGACCGTAATGCGAGTAAGCTTTTTCATTACACTATCCTTGGAAGATTGCGGTCAAATATATTTAAATATTTTTAATTAATATAATTCTACAGCCGGACTATGATGGATAAATAAAGCTGAAAGGTTCTTGATTTTTATCAACGATGGCCATCGGTTTAAACGATTGCTGAAATAAGATTTGCCTATCAATCAAACTAAAAAGAAAAATAATCAATTTTAATTATTGTACTTGATTGAATTATATGTGAATTAATTTGTGGCTTACATCATGATGTGAGAAAGTCTAAATATTAAAAACAAGTTACCTTTAATGATGGCTTCCCCTTTATTTTTAATTAATCTAAGTAAATGCAAGTAGAAAAATATATTTTTATGCTTTTTTGATATTGTTGTAAATTAAATGCATATTTTAATATTGAATATAATATGTAAATTTTTTCTAATTTTTAAAATAAATTCTATTTTCTCTCGTTATTGTTGTATCGGAATAATTGTAAAATATATTTATTAACCCCCACTGACATTATCTTTTTTTATCGCTTCATTATTTTGTCATAAAAAAGACATTTCATTGTCATGAGCCTGACTTAAGTTCCTTGTAACTAAGCTAGGAGATAGCATTATGTTTAGTGTCGATACCTTGCTCCACGATATTTACCCACAGCAGCTACCTTCAGTATGGAAGCGTCGTATATTGAAGCGCTTGCTTTTCGAAAAGGAATTTAATCAATTTGCGCTTAATTACCCACATTTAAAAGGTTTTGACCTGATAGAACAGGTTATGGAGTACTTTGATATTCGCAGTGAATTTGCCGAAAGAGATTTAGAAAATATCCCTACTCAGGGGCCAGTTGTTTTAGTGGCAAATCACCCGATTGGTTCTTTGGATGGCCTCGCGATATTACGAGCGGTGGCTACAGTTCGTCCCGACGTTAAAATCGTAGCTAACCAATTTCTGAGTTATATTGAGCCACTAAGTAGCTTGTTTATTCCTGTTGACAATATAAAGAGTAGAACTAGTCGCCAACAAGTTTCCAATATGCAACAACATTTGAATAACCAAGGGGCTTTGATTATTTTCCCTGCGGGGGAGGTTTCTAGGGTTAGCCGCAAAGGTATACGTGATGGTCATTGGCGTAGTGGTTTTTTGCGTTTAGCAGCGAAAGCCCGGGCTGTTATTGTTCCCATTCATGTTCAAGGGCGTAATAGTTATTTATTTTATCTCACCTCGATGGTTTATCGCCCTTTATCAACGTTAATGTTAGTCAGGGAAATGTTTAAGCAACAAGGTAAACAAATAAAAATACGGATTGGTGGGCGTATACCATTTACACATTGGCATAATGGGCATATGAAGGCTCATGAATTAGCAGAACGATTTCGTCGTCATGTGTATTTACTGGGTAAGGGTAAAGCGGGGTTATTTACTAGTGAATCAGCCATTGCACTACCTGAAGACCGTTCAGAATTAAAAAAAGCGTTAGTTGCTTGCGAGCATTTGGGGACATTGCCTGATGGCAAAATGATTTATCTTTATCAACGAAATCAAGATATCAGGTCGCCTATACTTCGTGAGTTAGGCCGATTACGGGAAATTGCTTTTCGCGCTGTCGGTGAAGGGTCTGGAAAACGTCGTGATTTAGATAGCTACGATGATGACTATTGTCATCTGATCCTTTGGGATGAAGATGAGCTGGATATTGTGGGTGCCTATCGTTTTATCCCAACTGAGAAACAATTGGCTGTGAAAGGGTTAGCCGGTATTTACAGTTATAGCTTATTTCACTATGACCAAAAAATGTTACCTATTCTTGCTCAAGGGATTGAGTTAGGAAGAAGTTTTATTCAGCCTAAATATTGGGGCAAACGAGGTTTAGATTATTTATGGTTGGGAATAGGCGCCTATTTAGCCAAGTACCCACAATATCGTTATTTATTTGGTCCAGTGTCTATTTCTGGTGCGATGCCAGTAGCTGCAAGGGATTTATTAATTGCATTTTATCGGCTCTATTTTTCTGCAAAACAGACAATGGCACAATCACGCCAGCCTTATCCCGCTTCCTTACCGCAAGTGCTTGCCCAATTTGCGGGAGATAACTACCAAGAAGATTTAATTAAATTAAAGAGCTTACTCAATAATATCGGCTGTTCGATTCCGACACTTTATAAGCAATATACAGAACTGTGTGAGCCAGGGGGCGTACAGTTTATGGATTTTGGTTCAGACCCAGCTTTTAATGACTGTGTTGATGGTTTGATATTAGTCGACTTAACTAAATTAAAGCCTACACGCTATCAACGGTATGTGGGGGGACATTTAACAGGGAAAAGAGTCGCCACATCATTGTAATGAATCATAATTAAATGAATCCGATTTGAGAGGGGGATTGGGGGAATAGTTCTCCCCCAATTGTGTTTATCTATTTAGTGAAATTATGGCCAATAAGGTAGATGAGCGAAGAAGATATTAACCCTGCAACCACGACTGATAACTCAGGAGCGTAGGCATTCACAATTAATGCAATTCCTGATGCTAATATCCAAGAGATAAAAGCTAAAGGTTGCCAATTTTTTGACTCATCATTTTTTCTTTTTAAGACTAATTGGTCCATGATAATAATTGCCGCAATAGGTGGAACAATCAATCCAAGTAAATTTAACCAAGTTTGGAATGCATTCCAAATCCCTGTCACCGCAACGATAATCCCAATCACACCAAGGATAATCGTTAAGGTTCTCATTTTTCCTTTTGTAATATGTGACCAACCAACAGCACCATTGTATAAACAATGAGTACAGCCCACGCCTAAGTTAACAAAAACAAAAATGATAGCCAAAATAGAAAGTAACGGACTAGCATTGGCTAGGATCGTAATAAAATCTCCGCCAGTCACTTCTGGGTGCAATACCACTCCGGTGGCTACAATTATTGCGCCAATCACTTCTGCAAAGAACTTGGAAATTGGGAAGGCGGTAAATGCAGCTAAAAAACCTTGTTTACCATTTTTTGCCCAGCGGGTGAAATCTGCGGTCATGGTACCTGAATCGGTAAAGGTGGAGAAGATCATCGTTACAGCGACACCGAATGAAAGTACGCCAGCACCAGCCGCAGGCTGATAATTAATAATATCTGATGAGCCATTTTTCATAGCAATAACAACAGAAATAATGCCGAGGATTAAATACATCGGGGCTGCAATATAGCCCAGAAAGGCTAATGCTTTTATGCCTATGAATGTGGCTCCAACATAAAGCACACCACCTAAGATAGTCATCAGTAATAGGTTCTGTCCAAATGAACGAAACATTGTGTCGCCAGTTAGGCCAACCATCAGAGCAAACCAACCTATAACGACGGTTGCCAGCAACCCTGAAACTGCAATATATCCACGCTGTCCAAATGTTTTTTTAGCCGAAATAGCAAAGTTTTCCCCGGTTTTTCCTGCTAAATAACTTAAGGAACCAATAACTAAACATAAAAGTAAATTACCCACGAGGATTGCAGTGACCCCCATTTTGAAACCAAGCATTGCTGTAACGACACCGCCAATCACTGCGCTGGTTAATACTAGAGGGAAGCTGTACCAAACGGCAGAAACGGAGGCAAAGCTTTTTCGATGTTCAATAGGGACTGGGACATGTTCATATTCGGAATCTAATAGAGCATTTTCTTTTTCTTTATTTGACATATTAGGTGAACCTCATTTTATTAAAAATAATTGGAGTACCTATAAAAATAAATTTTTAAATATTTATTGTTCTAATATTTATGGTTTATTAATAATGGCGAAATAGAATCTATTGTTAATAAATAAATTTATTAACTTGTAATAAAAATGTTTTTCTTGGTTTTTTTATGATAAATCAAGCATATCAATAGTCAGTAGTGAATAGAATCCATTTGAAATTAATTCATCAATAAGGTGGGTGATTGTTGATCTTTTTTCAATAAACAAGGTTTTATGTGATTGCTAACATCATTAAATAAGAAATTAATATTGTTTTTAGATGGTTTGTAAAAAATTCATTAGAGTTAATATTACTCTCATTAAATAATAATGTTTAAATTGTGATTAATATCAAATTGCGTGTTTTCTTATTGTTATTTAACTGTGTTTTTTATGTTTCTTTTAATTCGTAAAAAGTACTTTTATTCTGTCAAAATGGAATATTAATTTTTTATGATGCCATATGAAAATGCGATCTTTGCATGAATTAGGCTGTCATCATCCAATCATAAAATTGTCATCAATTTGACGTATTCAAGCCGTAGCATCATCCATAACGATTAAGTCCCAAAGAGGATACAAATAGTTATGCGACAAACTCTCTCTTCCTTGAGTGAGTCTCCCTGTCTTTTGCCATGTAGGCAGGAAACGGGGGGCTTACCGATGATCTCAATTCAACGTTTATCTCAGGCATTTTCACACCAATATGTACTAAATGGCATCGATTTATCTGTAGAAAAAGGCACGATCCTTGCGCTACTAGGGCCTTCTGGTTGCGGTAAAAGTACTTTGCTTAAATTATTAGCGGGTTTATTACAACCTTCTGGCGGTGCGATTTATTTTGGTGATCAACTGGTGGCGAATTCTCAACGCCTTGTTCCTCCTGAAAAGCGCAATCTTGGCATGGTATTTCAGGATTATGCGTTATGGCCGCATATGAGCGTATTTCAAAATGTGGCATTCCCTTTGCGTATGCGCGGTTTCAGTCGTCCAGAAATCGAAAATCATGTTATGGAAGCTTTAAAGCGTGTGGGGTTAGTGGATTTTGCTAAGCGGAAACCCGCTGATTTATCAGGGGGGCAGCAACAACGTGTTGCCTTAGCTCGTGCCATTATTGCTGAGCCTAAAATTTTGTTATTCGATGAGCCTTTGTCAAATCTTGATGTTGCATTACGCCAATCACTTTGCGCAGAAATGGCTCAATTACTAAGAGCATTAGGGACTACCGCTGTATACGTAACACATGACCCCGCAGAGGCTAATGCACTAGCTCATCAAGTTGCACATATGCGCAATGGAAATATTGAAAGTTTGATCACATTATGAAGAGAGAGACCACTATGCAAAATTTACTGTCAAAGAACCGATTTTCACTAAAGGGTATCACAATGAGTCTTGGCCTTTCCTGTGCATTATTTTCCATTCCTTCCCAAGCAATTACGGTTTACACCGCAGGGCCTGGTGCTATGGCGAAACAATTGGCGGCGGGGTTTGAAAAACAAACAGGCACTAAAGTGAATGTTTTTCAAGCAACAACCGGGAAAGTAATGGCAAGGCTTGAAGCTGAACAAGCGAATCCCCGTGCTGATGTGTTGATTTCTGCATCATGGGATACGGCAGAGGATTTGCAACAAAGAGGTTGGCTGTTGCCTTATGAAAGCGCAAATGCCCAGCAAGTGCCTGCACGTTTTAAAACACCTTATTATGTCGCCCAAGGTGTTTCTGCATTGGGTATTGTGTGGAATAGCCAAAGTGGCACACCAAAACCTACAGATTGGCAGGATCTTGCTCAACCTGCTTTTAAAGATAAAGTCACGATGCCTGACCCTGCACTTTCTGGTGCATCATTAGATTTAGTCTTAGGGTTACAAAATGCCAAACAACAGGCTGCTTGGACATTATTTTCTGAATTAAAAGCCAATGGAATGGTGATTTCTGGGCCGAATGCGCAGGCGCTGACTCCTGTATTGCAAGGGGCAAAAGCGGCAGTATTTGGTGCAGTAGACTATGTGGCATATAGCAGTATTGCCAATGGTGAGTCGATTGAAGTCATTTTCCCTAGTAGCGGTACGGTAATTGCGCCTCGCCCGATGATGATTTTAAACAGTACTAAGCAACCTGATGAAGCCAAAGCCTTCATTGATTATGTATTATCTCCAGAAGGGCAAACGATAGTCGCTAACGCTTGGTTAATGCCTGCTAGGGCTGATATTGAAGGGAAGCGGCCTGATTTTTCAACACTCAAATTATTACCAGAAGCAACAGTAGATAACGCAGAACGTAGTGAAGTGCTAACGCGTTTAAGCGCACTTTTCCGTTAAATAATGCAACAAGGTAATTTTAATTAGCAAACCGCTGGGTATGCATAATACCCGGCAGGAGTGTTGTTTCTAATGATAAAAATTCGTTTTTTACCTTTATTGGTGCTCATTGCATTAATCATTTTAGTCGTGATCCCTTTGAGCTTCATTATTTTACAGGCGGTTTTCCCCCAATTAGGGCAGGGAATATTTGAACAACCATTCGAACCAATTATTCATTTACTGAATGAGCCAGAGCTTCCACTGTTATTGCAAAATACTTTGTTGTTAGGTGGTGGGGTCGCTGCCATCAGCGCAATGATTGCTATCCCTTTAGGGGCACTACGAGGCTTATTTAATATCCCTTTCGCAAAAGGCTGGGATTTACTGTTTCTAATCCCTTTTTTGATACCACCTTATATTGCGGGGTTATCATGGATGTTAACTCTGCAACCCAATGGCTATTCTCAGCAGCTTTTTGGTCTGAGCCCAGGAAGTGCTATTTTCTCATTAGGTGGCATGATGGGGATTATGGCTTTAAATTTATTCCCCGTATTATATTTTGCCGTATCGAGAAGCATGGCTGCGAATGGTAATAGACTTGCTGATGTGGCTCAGGTTCATGGCGCTACCCCTTGGCAGGCCTTTTTTAAAGTGACGTTGCCGTTATCATTACCATCGATTGCCGCTGGGTTACTACTCATTTTTACTCTAGCGATTGAAGAATACGGTATCCCAGCAGCAATTGGTGCGCCTAATGGTATTCGAGTATTAACGACGGATATTGAACAACGCTTAGCGGATTGGCCAATTGATTTACCCGGTGCAGCATCGTTATCACTGGTGCTGGCGAGTATGGCAATTTTGGCTTATACCTTACAGCGTTCTATTGTTTCTGGGAAAAATGTTGTCACGACGACAGGAAAAGCGGCAGCACAAGTGACTCGCTCGTTAGGTGGCTGGCGTTGGCCAGTTGTTGGGATATTTACATTTACTGCTTTTTTGGCGGTGGGAATGCCTTTATTAGCGATGTTTGGTACTGCATTTTCCGCCACGGTTTCAGGTGGATTGGCTTGGGATAACCTGACGTTAAGGCATTTCTCAGGGCTAATTGACTCGCAAACAGAGGCTCTTTCAGCATTGTTGACCAGCGTTTCTTTAGCGACTGTAACAGCAATATTGACAGGGATATTAGGTTTCTTATCGGCTTGGATCGTTGTATCACAACGTATTCGTGGTGCTGCTGTTATCGATGCGCTTTCTTTACTGCCAATTTCTATTCCTGGCATTGTTATTGCGGTAGGGATGATTTTGGCTTGGAACCAGCCCTTTTGGCCTATAACACCCTATCATACATGGGGGATCTTACTACTTGCCTATAGTTGTTTGCTTCTTCCTTACCCTGTACGTTATTGCAGTGCCGCATTAACCCAAATCGGCGGAAGTTTAACGGATGCTGCAAGGGTACATGGTGCTTCAGCTATCACGACATTACGTTTGGTACTTTTCCCGTTGGTATTACCGAGTTTAGTCGCAGCCATGATGTTAGTTTTTGCCGTGGCTTCTCGAGAGTTAGTTTCTTCATTATTGCTAGCCCCAGCGGGTATGCAAACCGTATCTATTTTTGTTTGGCGTCAGTTTGAACAAGGCTCGATAGGTAGTGGGATGGCAATGGCCTGTTTGGCGGTATTAATTAGCTTAAGCTTAATGCTGTGCGCACAATGGGTAGAACAGCGATATAGCAGAAAGTCATAAAATTAAGCGCAAGTAAGTTTGTGAGTGCTTACTTGCGCTTAAGGGTCATTTAATACATTACTCGCTAATATCACTCGCATCGTGGCGTTCGCGGACTTGTTGTGCCGGGTCACCTTGTAGACGGTTCACTCGGCGTCCACGTTGCACGGCTGGGCGTGCATAAACTTCATCGGCCCAACGAATAACATTTTTATATTCATGGACAGATAAAAACTCAGCCGCATCGTATAACCAGCCTTTTACTAGAGCACCATACCATGGCCAAATTGCAATATCTGCAATCGTATAGCTGTCACCGGCGACATATTTATGGTTGGCTAAGCGCTTGTCTAATACATCGAGTTGGCGCTTGGTTTCCATCGCAAAACGGTTAATTGGGTATTCGAATTTTTCAGGAGCATAGGCATAGAAATGCCCAAAACCGCCACCTGCGAAAGGCGCTGAACCCATTTGCCAAAATAGCCATGAGAAGGTTTCGGCACGCTCTGGTTGGGTTGTCGGTAATAACGCAGAAAATTTTTCGGCTAAATACGTCAGAATCGAACCTGACTCAAATACTCTAATAGGTTCTTCGCCACTTCTATCTACTAATGCGGGAATTTTTGAGTTAGGGTTAACTTCAACAAAACCAGAACTAAATTGGTCGCCATCACCAATATTAATTAGCCAAGCGTCGTATTCAGCCTCTTTAATGCCAAGGGCTAGTAGCTCCTCTAACATGATAGTGACTTTTTGTCCGTTCGGCGTTCCTAAGGAATATAGCTGTAGTGGGTGCTTACCTACAGGTAATGCCTTTTCGTGAGTAGCACCAGAAATTGGGCGGTTTATATTCGCGAATTTTCCACCATTGCCTTGTTCCCATTGCCAGACTTTAGGGGGAACATAAGGGGAGTTTGCCATGAGTTATCTCCTTAACCGTTTTAAAGGGGGCGATTTTTCTCTTCAATAATCTTATGTTGAATGATCTTCACTGTAGCAATCTGCGATGAATTCGCCACCTTTTTATCGTATTTTACTGCGGGAGGTGCTTGAACCGCACAGAATGCATGAAATAGCCACCTAAGAAAGTCAGTTAGTCATTTACACAAAGATTACCTTTAGGTGGGGGGATTGTTCATGCGCACAATAGCGAGTCAATAAATGGGATGAATATACTTAAGACTGAGGTTTGAAAATCATACCCAAAGTCAAATAGTTCAATTTATCATCATCTTTAACGCCAAAAAAGGCACTTAAGTAAAAAATAATTAACAAACCGATTGTGCAGATAGCTAACTTAAATAAAAAAAAGGTGTGAACAATATGTGAACATTGGCACTAATTTATGAGGTGGCATTTTATACATTGATAGTATATCAGCCATATTCAGTTGTGTTGGAGTGTCTCATGCTTGCATCAAATTCAAATATTTATCAAAGCTTATTAAATAGAGCAAAAATACAACCAGATGCTATAGCCATTGTATTTGAAGAGCAAAATTGGAGTTATCACCAGCTACTGGTTAAAGTAAACCAAACGATGCATTGGTTAACATCCAGTTTGCAATTGAATAAAGGTGACCGCATTGTATTAGGTTGGGGAAATACCATTGAATTCTGCCAATTATTTTATGCTGCTGTGGGGTTAGGGCTGCAAGTTATTCCTTTAAGTACTAAAATGAAAGAGTTTGAAGGAAAAGAACATGTACTGAATATCAATGCGAAGGCAATTTTTTGGGATGACAGTTATCAACCTTGGTTAGCTCCATTAAGTGTAAAAGGTATGAGCCTTTCACAATGGCGTGCCTTAACATTAACTGATGAAATTAACTTTATTAATCAGGTTGACAATGATGACCCTGCTGTAATTATTTTTACTTCAGGTACAACGGGTGCCCCTAAAGGTGCTGTTATTACCCATAAAAATATATTATCTGCAATATATGCATATCAGGAAACATTACAGTTATCTGAGAAAGATAAAACAATACTTGCTGTGCCTATTTACCACATTACAGGGCTTTCAGCTATTTTAGCCTTATTTATTCATATTGGTGGGACAATTTATCTACATAAAAAATTTAATGCACAAGAGATTATTTCCACAATTGCGAAGTCGAATATAACATTTTTACATGGTTCACCAACAGTATTTATATTATTAATTCAAAAAATAAAAGAAAATAAAAGTATCAATTTAGAAAGATTTAATACATTGCGAATGATTGCATGTGGTGCGGGCCATTTAAATGAAGGCACAATTAAAGAATTATCATATATTTTTTCAAAGACATCTATTCATTCTATATATGGCTTAACGGAAACATCGTCTCCTGCAACAGTTTACCGTGACGATATTCGTAGCAGTAATAAAAAAGCAAGTTCTGGTACGCCGGTACCGGGGATTCAAGTGGCGATCCGTAATGAAAAAGGTGATGATCAACCCGCAAATAGTACCGGTAATATCTGGGTTAAAGGGGATGTTGTGATCCAGCGTTATTGGCCTGATTGCCCTGCGAATAAATCTTCATTTAAAGATGGTTGGTTTTTTACTGGGGACATCGGTTATATGGATGATGAGGGCTATCTTTATATTCAAGATAGAATCAAAGATATGATTAACCGAGGTGGTGAAAAAATATATTCCATTGAAATGGAGGACCTTATTTCTAATTACCCTGGTGTCAATGAGGTTGCTGTTATCCCTATAGAAAGCGCAATTTATGGTGAAGAACCGATCGCATTTATTATTCCAGAAATGCAAGTGTGTTTAACCAGTAAAGAAGTTATTGAATGGCTAAAGGAGCGGGTTCCAAATTATAAAGTTCCTGTGAAAATTATATTTACACGTAATTTCCCTAGAACTTGGAATGGGAAAATAAGTAAAAAAGATTTGAAAAAACGATATTACTCTTTAAATAACTAACATCTAAATTAGTTTTTAATTAATCAAATAAAAGGCTACGAAATATTAGCCTTTAGGCAGGTTTTTATCATGAATAATAAATTTATCTCTAAACAGGAAGCCGCTAAATTAATTAATGATGGCGATACAGTTTGTACTGTGGGAATGACCTTAACGAGTGCTGCTGAATCTATTTTATCGGCAATTGAGCAACGTTTTTTATCTGAAGGCTCTCCAAAACAATTAACTTTAGTCCATGCGGCAGGGCAATGTAACCGTATTCGGGGTAATCAACATTTTGCTCATCAAGGAATGGTGAAACGCATTATTGGTTCACATTGGGGGTTAGCCCCTCGCTGGATGCAGATGATCAACGATAATCAGGTTGAGGCTTACTGCCTTCCTCAAGGGCAGATGGTGCATTTATATGGTGCGATGGCGGCTGGTCTACCGGGGCGCTTGTCCAAAGTTGGGCTAGGGACTTTTATCGACCCTGACTTAGAGGGGGGAAGAATGAATGCGAAAACATTAGCGCTTCCGTCCCTTGTGGAGAAAGTTAATTTCAAAGGGGAAGCGTGGTTATGGTATCCCGAAATTCCATTGGATGTTGTCGTGATCCGCGGTACACATGCGGATACTAAAGGTAATTTGACCACAGATGAAGAAGCCATGTCGTTGGAGGTATTGCATGCTGTTTTAGCGGCAAAACGCTTTGGTGGGAAAGTCATTGCTCAGGTGAAGTATTGTGTTGAAGAGGGGACTTTGCACCCGAAGCGTGTCACTGTTCCAGCCAGTTTTATTGACCATATTGTGGTTTGTGATAACCCTGAAGAAGATCATCGTCAGTCCTCAAGTTGGTTCTTTGATCCCACATTGTGCGGCGATATTCGAACGCCAGTGCAGCAAACCACGCCGTTACCTCTTGATATTCGTAAGTTGATCGGGCGCATTGCTTGCCGTTATCTCACGGAAAACTGTGTGATCAACTTAGGAACAGGGATACCTAACGATGTGATCGGTTCAATTATCCAAGAAGAAAATGCGACCAAACGCGTAGATATCACTGTGGAATCTGGTATTTGGGGCGGTGTTCAAGCGGGGGGAATCGATTTTGGTATTGGCCGCAACCTTTCTGCCATGATCAGCCACCAAGACCAAATGTTGTATTACAACGGTGCAGGGGTAGATATCACCTATATGGGCGCGGGGGAAATGGATGCCAGTGGCCATGTTAATGCTACTTTGCTTGGCAATATTTGCCCGGGTGCAGGTGGGTTTATCGATATCACGCAGAATGCTCGTCACGTCGTTTTTTGCTCAACATTTACGGCTAAAGGGTTAGATATTCGTTGTGAAAATGGGCAGTTAAAGATTATTCGTGAAGGTGATATCCGCAAGTTGGTGGATAACGTTAGGCAGATTTCTTGGAACGCAGATGTGGCGCGTCAGATTAACCAAACTATGCATTTTGTCACGGAGCGTGCGGTATTTACCTTGGGTGAGAAAGTCCCTGTGTTAGTAGAAATCGCCCCGGGAATTGACCTTGAGCGTGACATTCTTGCTCATATGGATTTTGTACCAGAAATCTCCCCTGATTTAAAAGTGATGTGCTCTTCATTATTTAAAGAAGCGCCTTTTGATCTGATTTCATATTTATAGTCTCAATATTAAAGAGGGATTTACGCATGTTAGTCAAAAATAAAGTTGCCATTGTTACAGGATCAGCGAGAGGGATAGGGTTTGCCATTGCACAAGTATTGGCAGAAGAAGGTGCAAAAGTGGTGATATCTGACCTTTCGATGTCCTCTGGCGAAGAAAGTGCGAAGCAATTACAAGAAAAGGGTTATGAAGCTGTTTTCATCCCATGCGATATATCGAAGCGTGACCAGGTTAATGAGTTGTTTTTAAAGACAAAAGAACATTTTGGCACCATTGATGTATTGGTCAATAACGCAGGGATAAATCGTGATGGCATGCTGCATAAATTAACCGATGATGATTGGGATAAAGTTATCGATATCAATCTAAAAGGTACGTTTAATTGCATGCAAGAGGCTGCAAAACTCATGCGCGAACAAGGCAGCGGACGCATTGTAAATATTTCATCTGCAAGCTGGTTAGGGAATGTTGGGCAGGCAAATTATGCGGCATCGAAAGCAGGTGTCATTGGCCTAACGAAAACGGCCTGCCGCGAATTGGCACGTAAAGGGGTCACTGTGAATGCGATTTGCCCAGGGTTTATTGATACCGATATGACTCGTGGTGTTCCCGAAAAAGTGTGGGACATCATGATCAGTAAAATTCCAGCAGGCTTTGCAGGCGACCCGCGTGATGTCGGCCAATGTGTGGCATTTTTGGCTTCCGATAAAGCGCGTTATATCAATGGCGAAGTGATTAATGTTGGCGGCGGCATGGTGCTGTAGGAGGAAATATGAAACAAGCAAATGACATTGTGATTGTAAGTGGTGTGAGAACGGCAATTGGGACGATGGGTGGTAGCTTTGCGAACACTCACCAACATGATTTAGGTGCGTTAGTTATTCGTGAAGCGGTAAAGCGTGCAGGGATCGCCCCTGAAGATGTTAATGAAGTGATTGTGGGGAATGTGGGGCAAATTGCAGAAAGTGGGTTTATTGCCCGTATTTGCCAATTGCGAGCAGGCTTACCAAAAGAAACGACCGCGTATTCTGTTAATCGCCAATGTGGTTCAGGGTTACAAGCGTTAGCTGATGGCATGATGTTGTTACAAACTGGTCAATCAGATGTGGTTGTGGCTTGTGGTACAGAAAATATGACCATGCTGCCTTATTACCTGCGCAAAGCGCGTTACGGTTATCGCATGGGGAATGATGTTTTAGAAGATGGCTTAACGTCAATTCTTACTTGGCCTGAAGGCCCATATCATAATGGTATGACCGCAGAAAATGTGGCCGAGCAATTTCATATTTCCCGTGAAGAAATGGATGATTTCGCATGGAACAGTCAGCAAAAAGCATTGAAAGCCATTGAAGAAGGCTATTTTCAAACGCAAATTTTGCCAGTTGAAATCGCAGAAGGGCGTAAGGGAACGCGTATTTTTGATACGGATGAACACCCGCGCGATACACCACGTGAGAAGCTTGCCAAATTACGTCCCGCATTTAAGGCAGATGGCGTGATTACTGCGGCTAATTCATCAGGGATTAATGATGGAGCCGCTGCGTTAGTCATGATGCGACGCGAAGAAGCTGAAAAACGGGGTTTGAAACCTAGAATGAAAGTGGTTGATTGGGCCGTTGCGGGCTGTGAGGCTGCCATTATGGGGTTTGGCCCAGCACCTGCAACACGCCGCTTGATGGATAAACTCAAGATGGACGTCAAAGATATTGACCTTATTGAGTTAAATGAAGCTTTTGCCGCACAAGCAATCGCAGTGATGAATGATTTGTCGTTAGACAGTTCTCGAGTCAATGTGAATGGCGGCGCAATTGCCCTTGGTCACCCTGTTGGCGCTAGTGGAGCAATCCTACCTGTAAAATTAATGTACGAAATGGAGCGTCGTCAGGTTTCTACTGGGCTAGTGACCATGTGTATCGGTGGTGGTCAAGGGATATCAATGTTGTTTGAAAAAGAATAAGAAATATTGCAAGCAGAAAGCCCGACGTGGGGCGTCGGGCTGTTGCTGAAGTAATAACAACAGGTAAGTCACTTATGACGAAGAACTATACCTGTTTCACCACAACATGAGGATCTTATCTATGTTTTCTACAAATGCAAATTTAGATTATGTTGCGCAGGGTAAAAAAACGAACGCAAAGATATATCGCAACCTGATGCCTTTACTGATCTTAGCTTATATTATTAGTTTTATTGACCGAACAAATATTGGGATGGCAAAGCACGCCATGTCAATTGACTTAGGGCTGTCAGCAACTGCATTCGGTATTGGTGCAGGGCTGTTCTTTCTGACCTACTCGATTCTTGAGATCCCAAGTAATTTGATTATGGAAAAAGTGGGAGCGCGGTTTTGGATCACACGGATCATGATCACTTGGGGGTTATTATCTGCTGCGATGGCATTTGTGACCGGGCCTACCTCATTTTATATTTTACGCTTATTACTTGGTGCGGCTGAAGCAGGGTTATATCCCGGTGTTATCTTGTATATGACATATTGGTTTAGCCAAGAAGAGCGTGCCAAAGCAACAGGGCTATTTTTACTTGGTGTCTGTTTAGCCAATATTATCGGTGCGCCGTTAAGTGGCTTATTATTAAGTATGGATGGCTTATTAGGTTTCCATGGTTGGCAATGGATGTTTGTTATTGAAGGTTTACCTGCGGTGATCTTAGCTTTTGTTGTCTGGTTTGTTTTACCCAATAAACCTGAAGATGCAAAATGGTTAGATGAGGATGATCGCAATTATATTAAATATAAACATGAACAAGATAAAAACAGTATTAGTGTGAGTAATAGTAAATTTTCACTGATGGCAGCATTTAAAAATAAAGCCTTCATGATGATTGTCGCAATTTATTTTACTCATCAATTTTCAGTTTATGGCTTAAGTTATTTCTTACCAACAATTATTGGAGAATATGGCAAGTTAACACCAATTCAAATTGGGTTGTTAACAGCTATACCTTGGATCTCAGCAGCGATTGGTGGCATTTTTGTGGCAAGAAAAGCCAATACACCTCGTCGTTCATCGCGCATTTTAATTTCAGGTTATGCCGTTATGGCTATCGGACTAGTGATTGGCGCTATGGGCGGGCCTGTTGTCGGTTTAATTGGATTCTGTTTAACCGCATTTATGTTTTTTGTTGTCCAATCTATTATTTTCTCGCTTCCACCAACCTATATGAGTGGCAGTATGCTGGCAGGTAGCTTGGCATTGTTAAATTGTCTGGGGTTATTTGGTGGTTTTCTTGGCCCATTTATTCTCGGATTTTTTGAGGACTATACTGGTACTGCTACATCTGGATTATGGTTTGGTGTTGGTTTACTTGTTATCGGCACCATTATCGCCTCACGGGTCAATACTGGTAGTATAGGGGATAGTGCAAAAGTGGAAGCTACTACCTCAATACAAGTAAAGTAATACAACATCGCCATTTACAATAGGAAAGTCTGCATGAAAATTGTTATCGCACTTGATTCCTTTAAAGGAAGTTGTTCAGCACAGCTTGCGTGTCAGGCTGTTGCAGAGGGTTTCGAGCGTGTATCCTCCGAGTTGGATGTGACGTTATTACCTATCTCTGATGGTGGAGAAGGTTTGTTGGAGTCACTAGAGCACAGCCCAGTATTATCAGGTGTCACACCTTATACTTTTAATTGTACTGGCCCATATGGAAGTAAGGTTGATGCACGATTATTAGTATTAGAAGGAAAGACGGCCTTTATTGAAATGGCGCAATGTTGTGGTTTAGAACTGGTTCAAGCAGAACATCGTCAAGTTGAAAAAGCGTCGACTTATGGCTTAGGTGAAATGGTAAAACATGCACTCGATTTAGGGTGCACACGCATTATTATCGGTATTGGTGGAAGTGCAACTAATGATGGTGGTGCGGGTTTTGCACAAGCTTTAGGCGCAGAGTTTTATGATAATGACCAACAGCTTATCGAATTTCCCATTAATGGCGAAAATTTGATAAATATCGCAAAGATTAACTTTGATAAATTCGATCCTCGTGTAGCGGATGTCGAATTTAATGTTTCTTGTGATGTTGAAAACCCATTATTAGGTAAAAATGGCGCAACCTATATTTATGGCTCACAAAAAGGCGCTGATAAAGCGATGTTAGATAAGCTTGAGCTAGGCATGGCTCATTACGCTCAATTAATGACAAAAATTACAGGGAAGGATTTTTCATTGGATGCGGGGAGCGGCGCTGCTGGCGGATTAGGGGCTGGGCTACGTTGGTTTGTTTCCGCTAAGCTTGAGAAGGGGATCGACTTGGTGTTGGGGCTACTTGGTGCGGAGTCGTATATTCAGCAAGCCGACCTTGTTATCGTTGGGGAAGGGCGGCTTGATAGCCAAAGTGCCAATGGTAAAGCTCCTGTTGGTGTCGCTCGTATGGCAAGTCATTATGGGGTACCAACAATCGCACTATGTGGGGGGTACAGTGAAGATAGCCGTATTTTATATCAACATGGTATCACTGCCATGTGGTCACTTTGTCCGGGGCCAGTTTCCCTTGAGCAGGCAATGGTTAATGGAGAACGTTATTTAGCTGATACGGCTGAAAATTTGTTACGTACTGTATTATCTAGCCATAGTAAGCAAATAAAACATTAAGATGAGGCGGTAATATGCTACTGACTGAAAAATTAGCTAATGATATTGTCACTCGTGCAATGGGGATAATCCATCACAACGTCAATGTGATTAATAGTCAGGGTGTAATTATCGCCTCAGGTGAAAAAAAACGTATTGGTGAGACTCATGAAGTCGCGGTGGAAGTTATTCGCTGTGGTAAACGGATCACCATTTATAATGAAAATGAGGCGAGTCGCTATTCCAATGTCGCGCCTGGTATTAATCATCCAATTATGGTGGCAGATAACGTTGAATTAGTGATTGGTGTCAGTGGTGACCCGGTTATTATTCAACGTTATGCCGAATTAGCAATACTCACAGCAGAGTTATTAATTAAACAGGAAATTGAGCGGCGTAGTATTAATTGGCAACATCGTTTACGTGATATGCTATTTGTGCAATTTATTGAAAGCACTACGCCAATGCAAGGTCGTAGTGCTTTATTGAAATTACACAATTCGGGTTTTTCATTTTCGTTGCCTACAATCCCGGTCATTATTAATATCGAAGCGATTCAATATCGGCCAGAAATTCTGGATTCCATTATTACTGAATTGTCAGCAATGGAAAAAAGTGATGTATTACTATTAAATAGCCGTGAAATTTTGATGTTATTTCCATCAACATTTTATAAAAACGAATCCTTTATTTCTCATCTACATTTTATTTTAGATAGTCAACTTAGCCAGTACTATATTGGTGTTGGGGTTCAAGCTGATACGGAAGAACATGTGAGAGATGCTGTTCATTTCGCACGTTCAGTCATTGATGTAGGGCGGTTAACAGTTCCTGAGAAACAAGTTTTTTTATTTAAAGAAATGGCCTCTCTGTGTTTATTTAATGAGTTGGAGAATAGCTATTTATTTAATTTTTTCTTAGATATTTGCAATAAAATATTATTACATGACTCGGGGGATATCTTGCTTGAAACCCTAGAGTTATTTTTATCGCAAAATGGCGAGGTTGGCAGCACGGCGCAACAGTTAGGTATTCATAGAAATACATTAAGTTATCGATTACAACAAATTAAAAAGCAAACAGGCTTAGACCCGACAAAGTTTACTGACCTTATTCAACTGTCTGTTGCTATGCATGGCTATCGTCGGCGTTATCCGAAACAACAGCCATGGTTGGATGCGTTAACTTGATCTCAATGGGCATTATTTTTGCTGTAAAACAAATATTGCAGCTTCGACCCGTGACTTTAAATTTAGTTTTTTCAATAAATGTTTTACATGTACTTTTACTGTACTTTCTGTGATTTGCAATTTATTAGCGATCAGTTTATTTGAAAGGCCTTGTGCTATTAAGTTTAAAATACGGGTTTCTCTTGGGGTCAACGACGACAAATTATGGTCCGCAGAGGTTCGATTGTCTCTTAATGATTCAGCTAATACGGTGGCAAGAGTAGGGCTAACTACCATTTTACCGCTGGCGGCTTCTTTTAAGGCAACAATCAGTTTTTCAGGTTCCATATCTTTTAATAAGTAACCGTCCGCCCCCCGCTTTAAAGCATTAATTAAGTCTTCGCTGTAGTTTGAGACAGTAAACAATATAATTCGGCCAGAAAGTTCTCGGCTACGCAAATCATCAAGTACTTCAAAACCATTCATACCGGGCATATTGAGGTCTAATAAAATTAAGTCAGGGTCTTGTTCTTCGGCAATTTTAATACCTGTCACCCCGTCATCAGCTTCACCAATTACCCGTAATGTGGGCTCTAAACTGATTAATTGCTTAACTCCGTTACGTAGCATTGGGTGGTCATCAATAAGTAAAATGGTGGATTGCCCAATGGTGGTATTTTTATTTTTCATGAACGAGTTGCTCCAATTTGGTTAAGACACACTCACAGGGAATATGACATTAACAATGGTTCCCCCTTGAGCTCTTGGGGTAATAGAATATTCCCCGTTTAAGCTTAGGGCTCTTTCTCTCATAATAATCAGCCCATAATGATTATTTTTTGCAGGCTGAAGTTGAATGCCTTCCCCATTATCTTCAATCATTACCGTAATTAACCCTGCATTTTCGACTAATGAAACCTGAGACCAATTAGCATTAGCGTGCTTTAGGATATTACTCAAGGCTTCTCGAATTATTTGTATAATATGGATAGCTTGATGTGGTGAAATACTTTTTGCTGGGATCTGATAATTTAAACCAATGTCAAAACCAATGCGTTGGCTAAATTCTTGAATGGTGCTCTCTAAAGAGGGCAGTAACCCAGGCTCTGTTAGTTTTAACCTAAAGGTTGTGAGTAATTCACGTAATTGGCTATAAGCCGAGTTAATTTCATTGCGCATTTCATGAAGTAAATCTTGATGCTGTTTGGGGAGTGGTCCGGGTTGCATTTGCAGGTAGCTAATTTGCATTTTTAAACAAGATAATGATTGGGCAATAGAATCATGCAGTTCTCTTGCGATAGCGGAACGTTCATCCATAATGAGCAATTGTTGCTGTTGTTCTAGTTGGTGCTCCATCGCTAACATACCCGCGATTTGCTTTACTAGCATGAGAACTAAATTATTTTGTTCATCAGATAATTGCTGATCTATTGCGATCTCCGCCAATATCACACCGTAACGGTGTAAGTTATCGGAGATATCCCAAGACATTATTGTTGTAGGTTGTATGGTTTCTGGTGATAGAAGGCCGCCACAATGGAATTCATGAAAGCAACGGTCATTATCTTCTTCATATAATCGTAAACTAATATTTTGTAATGGTGTTAGGTTCTTGAGTTCAACCAAGACTTTTTCTAATCGGTTTGCTAATGGTTCAATGGAATGTAATATGCGATTAGATTGATACAAATACAGTAGCACTTTGTTTTTACTTTGGAGATCGGCAGTTTTTTCTTCGACACGTGATTCTAGCTGGTGGTAACTTTGTGCTAACTCGTCTGACATTTGGTTTAAAGTTTGCCCAAGGGAGCTTAATTCATCTTGTTTTTTACCCGCAGAAAAACGCTGACTAAAGTCCTTATGGCTAATGGCATTGACCATATTTAATAGTTTCAGCCAAGGGTAGTAAATTTTTTTTCTAAGATGGCATATGGTAAGCAAAAGTAGAAATGCGACGAGGGCAATAAAAACCATTTGTGTTATTGAGACATAAGTTATTTTTCTCTCTGTTTTTTCATCAATATTACGGACTAACTCGTCGAGTTTATTAACAAACGTAATGACTTCAAAGCGGGCATCATTTGGTGACGTTGCATTAATAAGTGCGGGTTTTAAATTTGTTTCCCAATAATGATAAAGCTGAGTAAATTGGTCTGTTAAATTTTCTACCTCGATCACTTGAGTTAATTCCTGGCTTAATAAGTTGTTTTCGAGTTCGTTTAAATAGGTATCGGAATATGGGGTTAATGGGGTGAGAGAAAGCAAATGGTAACTTTGCATTCGTAATGCGCCTGATTTATTAATTGCGTGAGCATTTCCTTGAACGCTGGTAATCATGCTATTAGAAATAGCCATGCCAATAATACCGAGTACGGCAATCAATAGCATTAACCCGATGACTTGGTTAATGATTGAAAATCGGTGATAAGTCGTTGGCATAAATAATTCGTTCCTTTTTATTTGGTTATTCATTCTTTTCTATAACGTGGGTATTGTTCCTCTATTGTGCAAAATTGAATATGCCACTTCGGTGTTACTCCTTAATATCCCGCTGAGTCATTTCGCCTAAATTCAAACAGTAAAAACGGCCATTTAACGAATTTTATTTATTTAATTCAAATGATTAAATGGTTGTACTCCCCATACTCCTCTGGTGGTTTATCCAAAAAACGCACAAAATTTGATTTAAATCTGTCTTGATTTAGATCAGCTTCGCGGCGACATATTCGCCACACACTGCGATAAGAAATTGTGTTTATCGGGGTGATTTATGTCTCAACGAGATAATGTTAATAGTGGAGTTGCACAGCAAAATGCCAATAGTGTTATTCAGGACTGGCGTCCTGAAGAAACGCAATTTTGGCAGCAAACAGGAAAACGAATTGCAGAGCGTAATTTGTGGATTTCTATCCCTTGTTTGTTGCTCGCATTTTGCGTCTGGATGTTATTTAGTGCCGTTGCAGTGAATTTAAACAAAGTGGGTTTTAACTTTACCACTGACCAATTATTTTTATTAACAGCATTGCCTTCAGTGTCAGGGGCTTTATTACGAGTACCTTATTCTTTTGTTATTCCTATTTTTGGTGGGCGACGCTGGACAGCCATTAGTACGCTATTTTTGGTGATCCCTTGTATTTGGCTTGGCTACGCTATCCAAGACCCAACTACGCCTTATCAAATATTTGTCATTATTTCCCTTCTTTGTGGTTTTGCTGGGGCTAATTTCGCATCGAGCATGGCGAATATCAGTTTCTTTTTCCCAAAAGCACGTCAAGGAGGAGCACTAGGTCTGAATGGGGGGTTAGGTAACTTAGGTGTAAGCGTAATGCAATTGGTAGCACCATTTATCGTCGGGGTGGGTGTTTTTGCCTTTGCGGGTGGAACTGGGGCATTACAGCCCGATGGTTCAACCTTATGGCTAGAAAATGCCGCTTGGGTTTGGGTGCCATTTTTATTGTTATTTACAGTGATGGCATGGTTTGGCATGAATGATTTAGCGGCGAATAAAGCGTCATTAAAACAGCAATTGCCAGTGCTTAAACGCGGCCATTTATGGATTTTGAGCCTGTTGTATCTTTCTACCTTCGGTTCATTTATCGGTTTTTCTGCTGGTTTTGCCATGCTTTCTAAAACCCAGTTTCCCGACATTATTATCCTCAAATTTGCCTTTTTTGGCCCTTTCCTTGGTGCATTAGCTCGTCCATTAGGCGGCATGCTGTCAGACCGCTTTGGTGGAGTCAAAGTGACTTTCCTTAACTTTATTGTGATGGCGATTTTCTCTGGCTTGCTATTTTTCACCCTGCCTGAAAACGGACAAGGTGGTTCTTTTGGTGCTTTTTATGGGGTGTTTATGGTGCTGTTTTTAACCGCTGGGTTAGGCAGTGGCTCTACTTTTCAAATGATAGCCGTGGTCTTTCGTAAATTAACTATGGATAAAGCCATTGCCCGAGGTGCTTCAGAGCAAGAAGCACAAAAAGAAGCAGTAACAGAAAGTGCCGCAGCATTGGGTTTTATCTCAGCAATAGGCGCCATCGGTGGTTTCTTTATTCCAAAAGCGTTTGGGACCTCCTTAACGTTGACTGGGTCTCCCGCCGATGCAATGAAAGTGTTCTTTGTGTTTTATCTTTCCTGTGTGTTTATCACCTGGCTAGTTTATGGGCGTACACATAAATAATAACAAGCAATAAAGATTAATTTTAAGCAATGTACGGCGCGAGTCGCCGTCTCTTTGGAGGCAATCCGAATGAGCAAGTTTTTAGATAGATTTCGTTATTTCAAGCAATTAGGTGATACCTTCTCAGGTGAACACGGCCAAGAGTTAAACGTAAACCGTGACTGGGAAAATGGTTATCGTAGCCGTTGGCAGCACGATAAAGTGGTGCGCTCTACTCATGGCGTTAACTGCACAGGTTCTTGCAGTTGGAAAATTTACGTCAAAAATGGTCTTGTCACGTGGGAAACGCAACAAACTGATTATCCTCGCACTCGCCCAGATCTACCCGACCATGAACCAAGAGGCTGCCCGCGTGGCGCGAGCTATTCATGGTATTTATATAGTGCTAATCGCGTGAAATATCCGATGATGCGTAAGCGCTTACTTAAACTGTGGCGCGAAGCAAAAGCTGAACATCAAGACCCTGTCAATGCATGGCTTTCTATCATCAGTGATCCGCAAAAGGCGCAAAGCTATAAGCAGGCGAGGGGACGCGGGGGCTTTGTGCGTTCAAGTTGGCAAGAGGTGAATGAACTGATTGCCGCAGCAAATGTGGCAACTATCAAGGAGTTTGGTCCCGATCGCATTGTCGGGTTCTCTCCAATACCTGCGATGTCAATGGTTTCTTACGCGTCGGGAGCGCGCTATTTATCGTTGATCGGTGGTGCATGTTTGAGCTTCTACGACTGGTACTGTGACTTGCCGCCTGCATCCCCCATGACGTGGGGTGAACAAACAGACGTACCAGAATCCGCTGACTGGTATAACTCGTCTTATATTATTGCTTGGGGATCTAATGTTCCGCAAACTCGGACCCCAGATGCCCATTTCTTTGCAGAAGTACGTTATAAAGGAACAAAAACGGTCGCAGTGACGCCAGACTACGCGGAAATTGCCAAATTATGTGACCATTGGTTGAACCCGAAACAAGGGACAGATAGCGCCATGGCAATGGCGATGGGGCATGTGATCCTCAATGAATTCCATGTCAAGCGTGAAGCCGAGTATTTCCGTGAATATATACGCACATATACGGATATGCCAATGCTGGTTATGCTCGATAAACGTGATGATGGCTCTTATGTGGCAGGCCGGATGCTGCGAGCATCTGACTTAGTTGATTCTTTGGGAGAAGAAAAAAACGCCGAATGGAAAACTATCGCCTTTGATGAAGAAACAGGCGAATTGTGTGCACCACAAGGGTCGATGGGGTTTCGTTGGGATGGTAGTCAGAAATGGAATCTAGAACCTAGGGCAGGGCAAGATGCTCATGACATTAAAATGAAACTTAGCCTTGCAGATATGCATGATGAGTTGGTGAATGTAGGGTTCCCGTATTTTGGTGGTTTAGAAAGTGAACATTTCCAAAGCGTTGAACTGAAAGACGTCTTACTGCACAAATTACCCGCGAAACGTATTCAGCTGTCCGATGGTCGTGAGTCTTTGGTGACCAGTGTCTATGATTTGATGCTTGCTAACTATGGTATCGACCGCGGGTTTGGTGATGAAAACTGTGCAGTTGATTACGATGATATGAAAGCCTATTCACCTGCTTGGGCGGAAAAAGTCACCGGTGTTAGCCGCCAAAACATTATTCGTATTGCCCGTGAATTTGCAGATACCGCTGAGAAAACCCATGGCCGTGCGATGGTGATTGTGGGGGCAGGGATTAACCATTGGTATCACATGGATATGACCTACCGTGCGATTATCAACATGTTGATCTTCTGTGGTTGTGTTGGGCAAAGCGGCGGCGGCTGGTCACATTATGTTGGGCAGGAAAAATTACGTCCACAAACAGGTTGGTTGCCATTAGCATTTGGACTTGATTGGCAGCGTCCACCACGCCATATGAACAGCACGTCATTTTTCTATAATCACTCAAGCCAATGGCGCTATGAAACGGTAAGTACTGAGGAATTATTATCGCCTTTAGCAGATAAAAAAGCCTTTAATGGTAGCTTGGTGGATATGAACGTACGTGCCGAACGTATGGGCTGGCTACCCTCAGCACCCCAGTTGAATGTGAACCCACTGAAGATTGCCAAACAAGCACAAGAAGCGGGGCTTTCTCCCGTTGATTTTACTGTTAACCAGTTGAAAGAAGGAAAGATCCGCTTTGCTTCGGAACAACCGGATGACTCACAAAATTTCCCTCGCAACTTGTTTATTTGGCGCTCTAACTTACTTGGTTCTGCTGGGAAAGGTCATGAATATTTATTGAAATATTTATTGGGAACTGAAAACGGTATTCAAGGCAAAGACTTAGGTCAACAAGGTGGCGTAAAACCACAAGAAGTTGAATGGCAAGATAAAGCTGCTGAAGGAAAAGTTGACCTTGTTGTGACATTAGATTTCAGAATGTCGAGTACTTGCTTATTTTCTGATGTCATTCTCCCTACAGCGACGTGGTATGAAAAAGACGATATGAATACATCAGATATGCATCCGTTTATTCATCCGTTGTCAGCTGCTGTTGACCCAGCTTGGGAATCAAAAAGCGATTGGGAAATCTATAAGGGTATTGCTAAAGCCTTCTCGGCGGTTAGTGAGGGGCATTTAGGTCAGGAAATCGATGTGGTGACTCTGCCTATTCAGCACGATAGTGCGGCAGAAATGGCCCAAGCTTTGGATGTTAAAGATTGGAAAAAAGGCCAGTGTGACCTGATCCCAGGTAAAACAGCACCGCATATTATGTGTGTTGAACGTGATTATCCAAGTACTTATGCACGCTTTACCTCTCTTGGCCCACTCATGGATAAATTGGGTAATGGGGGTAAAGGCATCAATTGGAATACACAAGATGAAATTGATTTCCTGAAAAAATTAAATAAAACCCAGCCAGAAGGTGCAAATCAAGGCCGCCCTAAAATTGAAACGGCAATTGATGCCGCAGAGGTCATTCTAACCTTAGCGCCGGAAACCAATGGGCAAGTTGCAGTGAAAGCGTGGGATGCGTTAGGTAAGGTGACTGGGCGTGACCACACTCATTTAGCGCGTTATAAAGAAGATGAAAAAATCCGTTTTCGCGATATTGTTGCACAACCACGTAAAATTATTTCCAGCCCCACATGGTCAGGCTTAGAAGATGAACATGTGTCTTACAATGCTTGCTATACCAATGTTCATGAAATGATCCCTTGGCGTACGCTAAGTGGTCGCCAACAACTTTATCAAGACCATGAATGGATGCGTGCTTTCGGGGAAAGCCTCGTCGTGTATCGCCCACCAATTGATACGCGGGCGGCTCAGCCATTAATGGGCAAAAAGCCTAATGGCTTCCCTGAAAAAGCACTGAATTTCTTAACTCCGCACCAAAAATGGGGTATCCACTCAACTTATAGTGACAATTTATTGATGTTGACATTAGGGCGTGGTGGGCCAGTGGTTTGGCTTAGCGAAGAAGATGCCCGCGAACTGGGTGTTGAAGATAACGATTGGATTGAAGCGTTTAACAGTAATGGTGCATTAACCGCCAAAGCGATCGTTAGCCAACGTATTCCTGATGGCATGATCATGATGTATCACGCCCAAGAACGGTTGATCAACTTACCCGGGTCTGAAATTACGGCTCAACGTGGCGGAATTCATAACTCTGTCACGCGTGTTTGCCCGAAACCGACCCATATGATCGGCGGCTATGCGCACCTTGCTTATAGCTTTAATTACTACGGAACCGTGGGTTCTAATCGTGATGAATTTGTGGTTGTTCGTAAAATGAAACAGGTTGACTGGCTGGATGGTGAAGGTGATGACTACCAGCAGACCTTGAGCGGAAAGGAGAAAGCATAATGAAAATTCGTTCTCAAGTCGGCATGGTATTAAACCTTGATAAGTGTATTGGTTGTCACACTTGTTCAGTGACCTGTAAAAACGTGTGGACCAGCCGCGAAGGTGTTGAATACGCTTGGTTTAATAATGTCGAAACTAAACCGGGTATTGGTTATCCCCATAATTGGGAAGATCAGGACAAATGGAAAGGCGGTTGGATCCGTACTATCAAAGGTAAATTAGTGCCGCGAATGGGTAACAAAGTTGGGGTTTTATCCAAAATTTTTGCCAATCCCGATGTCCCTGCATTAGATGATTATTATGAGCCATTTGATTATGACTATGGCCATTTAAAAAATGCGAAAGAAGGTAAACATGTGCCAACGGCACGTCCGCGCTCTTTGATCACGGGCGAGCGAATGAGCAATGTAAAAATGGGTCCCAATTGGGAGGATGATCTGGGAGGCGAGTTTTCTAAACGTGCACAAGATAAAAACTTTGAGCACATTCAGAAGGAAATGTATGGGCAGTTTGAAAATACCTTCATGATGTATTTACCTCGTCTTTGTGAACACTGTTTGAACCCTACTTGTGTGGCCACGTGCCCAAGCGGTGCCATTTATAAGCGTTCTGAGGATGGCATTGTACTGATTGATCAAGATAAATGCCGCGGCTGGCGTATGTGTTTAACCGGTTGCCCATATAAAAAAATCTATTTCAATTGGAAAAGCGGTAAGTCAGAAAAATGTATTTTTTGTTATCCACGCATTGAGTCTGGGATGCCAACTGTTTGCTCTGAAACCTGTGTTGGTCGCATCCGTTATTTAGGCGTGTTGTTATATGACGCAGATAAAATTGAGTCAGCAGCTAGTGTGGAAAAAGAGACCGATCTTTATCAAAGCCAGTTGGATGTTTTCTTAGATCCCCATGATCCGCAAGTGATTGCTGAGGCTGAAAAACAAGGGATACCATTGAGCGTGATTGAAGCTGCACAAAAATCCCCAGTGTACAAAATGGCAATGGAATGGAAGTTGGCACTGCCATTACACCCTGAATATCGTACATTGCCGATGGTTTGGTATGTGCCGCCTTTGTCACCCATTCAATCTGTTGCAGATTCAGGGCTATTGGCAAGTAATGGGGTATTACCCGATGTAGAAAGCTTGCGCATTCCTGTGCAGTACCTTGCCAATTTATTAACGGCGGGGGACACCGAGCCGGTATTATTAGCACTGAAACGGATGTTGGCGATGCGCCATTATAAACGTGCAGAAACCGTTGAAAACCAATGTGATACTAGTGCACTAGAGCAAGTGGGTTTAACTGAATCACAGGCTCAAGAAATGTACCGTTATTTGGCGATTGCGAATTATGAAGACCGTTTTGTGATCCCATCTAGTCACCGTGAATTAGCACGTGAAGCTTTCCCTGAAGCTAAAGCTTGTGGTTTTAGCTTTGGTGACGGTTGCCATGGTAGTGATAGCAAAACAAATCTGTTTAACAGTAAACGTATTGATGCCATTGATATCACACCAAAAACAACACAGGAGAAAGCACTATGATGACGTTAAAAGTGATTTCTCGTTTATTAGAATACCCTTCAGAGGCGCTTTGGTTACATCGTGATGAACTGATTGAGGCATTAGAACAAGCAGATGAATTACCGATAACTCGGGCGATCCAATTGATGATGTTTGTACGTGAATATCTTAATGAAGAATTGTTGGATATGCAGGCGCAATATTGTGAATTATTTGATAGAGGCCGGGCAACATCATTATTGTTATTTGAGCATGTTCATGGCGAGTCTCGTGACCGTGGCCAAGCTATGGTCGATTTAATGGCGCAATATCAACAATATGGTTTACAGATTGATTGCCGCGAACTTCCTGATCATTTACCTATTTATTTGGAGTATCTCACGGTCTTACCCACAACAGAGACCGTTGGCGGTTTACAGGATATCGCCCCTATTTTAGCGCTCCTTGGTGCAAGGCTGAAGCAACGTGAAAGTCGTTTTGCCACATTGTTTGAAGTATTACTCGAATTATCAAATAGTGAAATTGCCACCGAGCAATTAACCGAAAAAGTGGCTTTGGAAGCGCGTGATGATACTCCACAAGCACTGGATGCAGTTTGGGAAGAGGAGCAAGTGAAATTTTTTGCTGATGAAAAAAACTGTGGTGGGGAAGTTACTGCCCATCAACATCGTTTTGCCAATGCCGTCACCCCACAATACTTGGATCTCGGCTCTAGCAGCCATGTAGGAGTGCAAAAATGAATTTTCTCAATCAATTTTTCTTCGACATCTATCCATATATTGCTGGTACAGTGTTTATTGTGGGTAGTTGGTTGCGTTATGACTATGGGCAATATACGTGGCGAGCAGGTTCTAGCCAAATGCTCGATAAGAAAAA
This sequence comes from Providencia sp. TYF-12, assembly GCF_041344805.1. Classification (NCBI taxonomy): domain Bacteria; kingdom Pseudomonadati; phylum Pseudomonadota; class Gammaproteobacteria; order Enterobacterales; family Morganellaceae; genus Providencia; species Providencia sp. TYF-12. The sequence continues at coordinate 4,154,614 of NZ_CP166833.1, read as the reverse complement.
CATGCGCTTAGCATCAAATTTATTCCACGTGGGTATTATTGGTATTTTCGCAGGGCACTTTTTAGGGATGTTAACCCCACATTGGATGTATGAATCTTTCTTGCCAATGCATATAAAGCAATTAATGGCGATGATTGGTGGGGGCGCTGCAGGTGTGATGATGTTAATTGGTGGCGCGATGCTATTGAAACGCCGATTGACTAACCCTCGTATTCGCGCAACATCTTCTTTTGGTGACATCATGATTATGGTGTTGCTAGTGGTACAAGTGTGTTTAGGGTTACTGACTATTCCATTTTCAGCGCAACATATGGATGGTAGCGAGATGTTGAAACTTGTGGGATGGGCGCAGTCCATTGTGACATTCCATTGGGGGGCTTCAAATTACCTTGAAGGCGTTGGTATCGTGTTCAAGCTGCATATTGTGTTGGGGATGACGATATTTTTACTCTTCCCATTCTGCCGTTTAGTGCACATTTGGAGTGCACCTATCGAATACCTGACTCGTCGGTATCAATTGGTGAGAAATCGCCATTAAGTTCAGGCTTCACAAGGATGTGAACCAGTACATTGCTCTTGTGTAACTTGTTCTTATATCAACAACAAATGTGGCCATTTTGGCACCCCATCTCATATGAGATGGGGTTTTTTGTTTGTGTTTTATTTGCTCTCTACTTTAAATCCATTCAATCGTTAGCGTATTGATGATAATAGAGAAATCCTATTGAACAAGTAAGCCTCTTTATAATACTTATAATTACTTAATTTGATGTATATTAAAGGTTCAATGTGATTAGCTTATAATATGTATTTAAGGTTAGGTAATGAAATAATCATGACTTATAAAGTAAGTTACGTGTTTTTTCTTAGTTGTGATAATATGTATTAATGATTTCTGATATTTTTATCATGTAACTATTAATTAATATATAAAACATTACGCCTATCTGTTGTTTTATATATTATGTGGTAGTGAGATGAAACTAATTAAATTAAGTAATTTTATTATAAAATTTTAAGCTAAAATAGAGTATTTTAAATTTTCACTAATAAAGATATAGTAATAATGTATCATATATGATTGTGAGAAATTACTTTTAATTACTTTTTGATAAGCCTTGTAACATATTTAATTTATCTTAAATATTAATCCTATCCTTTAATTTGACATGGTGTTAATTTTTTGTTCTAAAGTTACATACCTAATAATCTATGTAATTTTATACTGAATTGTTTCCTGTTATATATTTTATTTAGTACTTGTTTTCTTTGTTATTTGATTTAACTTGTTGATTTTATTTTTACTTTTTTTTGTTCTATTTGCGTTGGTAAATGTGACAAAAAGTAAAAATAGAAATATTATGAAATTATTTTATTTATGATTTTGAGATGTTTCTCATTAATTATTATGCGATATAAATATCGTTTTAATTTACTTAACTTCTCTATAATTTAACTTTTTCTTTAACAGCATTTTTTTTCACTAATGAAAACCTGTTTTATGAGTATAAAAAACTTTATTAATAATATTTAGGTTTATTTTGTGTTTTTTTAATGAAAAAACTACGGTTCAATTAGATTTGTTATATCAATTTATCCTATTGCAGTGTATTAATTAGTGTGTTTTTTTTGAATATTATATATATATCACCAGCTTACGGATAAAGTTATTAATTAAACCTGAAATTTGACATAACTAAAATGAGGTATAATAATGGCGACGTATTGATACGTTGCTTAATTATTCATTTTATTAATGGAGTTCGATAAAAGGGAATAATTCTCGGTATCAATTTTTTAATGTTTACTTATCAAACATATTTTAAGAAAAAATTAAAATAATTGGATTAATAATAACTCATTATTTTAATTTGTGTCGTCTTTTTATCTAATGGAAATGTATAAAATGAAATTAAATAAACTTGCTGTAGTATTAGGTTTAGGTATGGCTGTTGTTGCTGGCTCTGCAGCTGCAAACCAAGGTGGCGGCCAAGTCACTTTTAAAGGTTCAATCATTGATGCTCCTTGCTCAATTCCACCAGGTTCTCAAGCATTTGAAGTCCCAATGGGTGCTATCGCAACATCTGCATTAAACGGTGGCGGTAAAAGTATTGCTCGCGATTTCAACATCCAATTAGAGCAGTGCGATATCACGACTCTGAAAACTGTTCAAACTACATTTACTGGTACGCCAAGTGACTCTGTAACTGATGGTTTAGCGATTGCAGGTACTGCGAAAAACGCAGGTATCGTGATCACTGATTTCAACGGTACTAAAATTGCTTTAGGTGCTAAATCTCCATCTCAAGCTTTATTCACTGGTGCAAACACACTGCGCTTCCAAGCGTATTTGCAAGGTGATGCTGATGCAACAAATAAACCAGCTGTACCAGGTGAATTTGACGCAATCGCAACATTTGCTCTGAGCTACCAGTAATTGGTATCGCCCGTACAAGGATGTATGGGCACTAATTTTAATGCGTTGAAATTAGTTATTAAGTTGAAATGGAGTCGCTATGAATCACTTTGGCATCATTGTCATGGTGCTTTCAGGAATGATATTTGCCCCGATAGCGAGTGCGCAAAATCAAAATTCTCGGGCACAAAGTCAGTTCAAAGGAACTGTCACTATGGGTGGTTCAATCATTGAGAGCCCTTGTGCAATTGATGCAGATAGCCGAGATCAATCAGTTAACATAACAACTGTACCGGTTAGCCAGATAATTAACGATAGAGAAAGCCCTGCAAGTAATTTCTCTATACGCCTTATCAATTGTGTTCTAACACCGGCAACTCCTGGAACTCCTAATTGGCAAACTTTCAATATTACATTTGATGGCCCGACAGATGGTCGCAGCTTCGATGTTTTCGGGCATGCAAATGGGTTATCAATAAAAATTTCTGACATGGCTGGAAATATTGCTATACCTGGGAAACCTATGCCTAGCTTACCCATAACTGTGGGTGATTCTATTCTGCATTATAACGTTCGAGTCGTGCCAAATAATAAGCGTTTAAAACCAGGAAACTATCAGACTACTATCCGTTTTAAGATGGATTATTACTGAGTTATTACTAAGGGACTATTATGGCTCTGCTATTTAAAAGTAAAAATAAAGTATTTAATAACTCAGTAAGTTATTTTTTAACGCCTGTTGCTACTATGGTGTTTCTTGCGATTGCTCATATAAATTTAGCTAATGCAAATAATGATAGTATTGAGTTTAATACGGATGTTTTAGACCTTCAGGATAAAAGCAATATTTCCTTAAATGAGTTCTCTCGTGCAGGTTATGTGATGCCAGGGAAATATCCATTTAAAATTAACTTAAATAGTCGCGACTTAGCAGATAGTTTTGATATTGAGTATATTGCAGATCCTAATGATCCGGGCATGACGGAACCTTGTTTAACACCAAATGTTGTTGAGCATATTGCTTTACGCGATGAATGGAAACAGAAGGTTGAATTTTCTAACAATGGCCAATGTTTAATTCCAGAAACGATTCCAGGAATGACAATAAATGGCTCTTTAGCTAAAGAAACTATCACAATTACTGTACCTCAAGCTTATATCGAATTTTCCTCTGAAAATTGGGACCCACCATCACGTTGGGACGAAGGGGTTCCCGCCCTCATTTTTGACTATAACTTGAATGCTAATGTGACAAGACCTGCTGATTCAGCCAATACTCAGTCGGTTACTGGTAATGGTACAACAGGTTTTAACCTTGGTGCTTGGCGTTTTAGAGCGGATTGGCAAGCAAGTTATAATCGGACTAATGGGCAGTCAACCGATCGTAAATGGGATTGGAGTCAATATTATGCCTATCGAGCAGTCAAAGAGCTAAATGCAAAGCTAACGATGGGTGAACAATTTTTACGCTCAGGTTTGTTTGATTCATTCCGTTATCTAGGGGCAAGCTTGATCTCTGATGAGAGAATGCTACCACCAAATCTACGTGGATATGCACCTGAGGTCTCCGGTGTCGCAAGAACCAATGCCAAAGTGGTTGTAACTCAGCAAGGGCGTGTTATTTATGAAACGCAAGTCGCTCCTGGTCCTTTCCGTATTCAAGATTTAAGTGATGCGGTTAGTGGTAAGTTAGATGTTCGCGTTGAAGAGCAAGATGGCTCTGTACAAGAGTTCCAAATGAATACGGCATCAATTCCGTATTTAACACGACCTGGCTCGATACTATTTAAAATCGCTGGTGGTCGTCCTAACAATATGGAACACAAGACTGAGGGGCAAGGATTCGTCATGGGCGAATTCAGTTGGGGGGTCTCTAACGGTTGGTCATTATTTGGTGGTGCACTTGGTGCAGGTGACTATAACGCGTTATCGCTGGGGGTTGGTCGAGATTTACTAGCTTTTGGTGCGATTTCTTTTGATATCACTGAATCACGCGCAAAACTTAAAACTGAAGACAAGATCTACACTGGTGCATCTTATCGTTTAAGTTATTCAAAACGTTTTGAAGAGTATGACAGCCAGGTGACATTCGCAGGATACCGATTCTCTGAACGTGACTTTATGAGTATGAACCAATACCTCGACCGTCGTTATAGAGGCGTGGAGTTCGATAATAGTAAAGAATTGTACACCATTACATTTAATAAGTATTTCACGAATGCAGATCTAACTGCGTATCTGAACTATAACCACGAAACCTATTGGAATAAGCCAGCGGCAAAACGTTATAACGTTTCTATTGCGAAATATTTCAATATTGGTCGTTTTAAAAATATCAATTTAAGTTTAACGGCATTCCGCAACAAATTTGATAATAGAAATAATGACGATGGGCTATACATGAACCTCTCTTTGCCATGGGCAGATAGAGCATCAATTAGCTACAACAATATGATAACGAGAGATGGTAACTCACACACTGTCAGCTATTTCGACTCCGTTGATGATAAGACCAACTATCGTGTTGGTACTGGGCTGAGTAGCCGAGGTCGTGGAACTATTGATGGTTTCTATACGCGTTACGCAGATTTAGCAACAGTGACTGCAAGTACCAGCTATATCAATGGTGATACTTCTTCAGCCGCCTTTTCATTACAAGGTGGTGCAACAGTTACAGGGCATGGTGCCGCACTGCACCGTATTAATACACCCGGCGGTAGCCGTGTGATGGTGAGTACTGAAGGTGTGAAAAATGTGCCTATCCAAGGTTTCGGACCGAACACTGAAACCAATATTTTTGGTAAAGCGGTGGTCGCTGATATCAGTGATTACTACCGTACCAATACACATATTGATGTGACTCAATTGCCTGACAACGTAGAAGCTATTCGAACGTCTCAGCCAATTACGCTGACCGAAGGGGCGGTTGCTTACCGCGAGTTTGAAGTGTTATCAGGTGTTAAAACCATGGTGAGATTGGCATTGGCTGATGGTAGTTACCCGCCATTCGGCGCCACCGTGAGAAATGAGAAGAATAGGGAGCTCGGTATCGTGACGGACAATGGCTCCGTGTATATCTCTGGCATTAACCCAAATGAAGTTTTAGATGTGCATTGGGATGGAAGTACGCAATGCAAAATTCAGGTTCCAGAAAATATTACAACGGCTGAATTTAACTCACTGTTATTACCGTGTACAAGCAGCCCAAGTGTTGAACCTGGGTATATGCCAGCAAAAGCGGTTCCTGTTGGGCAGTCAGCACCAGTTTACAAACCTGCACCGGTTAAACAGGGTGTAGCGCCGAGTCAGCGTTGGTTATTGAAACCACCGGATATTGCTTACAGCACAGATTATACCGAGTAACCCAAGTTGCTTGATTCTATAAATAGTTGGTACATATGAACATTAAGAAAATTGCATTTTTTACTACGACAATCACGTTATCTGCGGTGCTATGTGGGCAGGCTTTGGCCGCGATTGCACTCGATAGAACACGCGTCATTTATAATGGGGCTGAAAAGACCATTAGCTTGAATATTAAGAATGAAAACACAGAGTTACCTTACCTTGCGCAGGGTTGGATTGAAGATGTTAATGGTAACAAAATTGAAAGTCCACTCACGGTTTTACCTCCGGTTCAACGTGTAGAGCCTGGAGAAGGTAGCCAAGTTAAAATTCAAGCTCTTCCTGATATCGCGGCATTGCCACAGGATAGAGAGAGTGTTTATTACTTTAACTTACGTGAAATTCCACCACGTAGTAAAGAAGCTAACGTATTACAAATTGCATTACAGACGCGTATTAAATTGTTTTATCGCCCAAAAGCGTTATACGCCACTCGTACAGATTTAGAGAATCCATGGCAAGAAAAAATTACGTTAACCCGTAAAGGTGATGCCTACGAAGTTACGAATCCAACTGCTTATTTTGTCACAATTGTAGATGCAAGTGCAAAAGTGGGTGGAGATACTGTAAAGCAGTTTGAGCCTGTCATGATTTCACCAAAAAGTAACGGAATGCTTAAAGGTAGCGCAAGTGCCATGGGGGCAAAACCAGTTCTAACTTATATCAACGATTATGGTGGAAGGCCTAAATTGACGTTTGGTTGCGCTGGTACAACTTGCAAAGTTGAATCTTCGACGGACAGATAACGGGGAATAACGTATGAAAAGGACTCTCCTGTTCAGCACTATCTTATTCGGTTTAGTTCCAGTGTTCACTTTTGGAGCAGACAGTTGGGATATTGATGGATTACACGGAACATTGACAGTCAATGGCATGATGACCGAAGCACCTTGTACGATGGATGTGACCAATTCAATGCGTCAAGAAGTGTCTCTAGGGGAGATTCCTTCTTATTCACTCCGTAAACCTGGAGATAGAGCTGAGCCAGTTTCATTCGAATTAGAATTTAGACATTGTATTCGTACCGAAAGCCGAATGAGAGATGTTAGAACTGATACACCGCTTTGGGATGCGATGCAACCAGTGATTTCAGTTTCATTTATTGCGGTATCAGACGAACATTTTCCAGAAATGTTAAGTGTAAAAGGCGTCTCCGGCTTGGCGTTAGAAGTGACAGATGCACAACGAGAAGACATCAGGCTAGGAAGCCGAGGTCGTCCTCAATTTCTCGATGCACCGCAGGGAACTCTTCAATATTTTGTTACACCAGTGAGAACTCCCGAAAAACTGACGGAAGGAAGTTTCAGCGCCGTAATGGACTTTAAGGTGGATTATGAGTGATTTAAATAAGCAGCGGTACCTGCTGGCATCTTGTCTCGCTGGACTATTTTTTACATCGGTTTCTTATGCCGGATTACCCGATTCGCGTATTAGCCCATCGGGAAATACACGGGCGACAATCACGCCGGGTATGATAACTGTACCGATTAAAGGGGTTGTTTTGGCTCCACCGCCTTGCAAAATCAATGGCGGGAATATCATTAAAGTCAATTTTGATGAAATCATGAGTACGCGAATTGACGGTAACGCTTATTCAAAACCTATAAATTACAATATTAATTGTGAGAAAAGACCAACATCACAAATGAAAATGACGTTGGTTGGTGTTCCTGCATCTTTTGATAACGGTGCAATTGAAACAGATCTTCCGGGTTTAGGAATTGCTTTTCGTTATAACGGAAGCAAGCTTCGATTAAACCAAGAAATCAAGTTTGTTTACCCAAATGCGCCTCAGTTTGAAGCCATACCTGTTCGTGATTTATCCACAACATTAACAAAGGGTGGGGTTTTTCATGCAGGCGTCACTATCAAACTTGATTATCAGTGAGGGAAAAATAATGCAAAGAATAATGAAAAGACTTCCTCTGATAATGAGTTTGTTAGTTATACCTAGCAGTGCCGTGATGGCAAATGATGTGGAGTTTACGGGAACCTTACTAATTCCACCGCCTTGCACTGTTTTTGAAGATAAAGTCCACGTTATCGAATACAAAGATATTGGTTTACATAAGATTGATGGTGTCAGATTTACGAAACCTATTAATTACGCTTTGAAGTGTGAAGACAACTTAAAAGGTTGGGACTTAATGCTAACTATCAAAGGGACAGCAACAGATTTTGATAAGTCGGCACTGGAAACTAATTTCCGAGATCTTGGCATGCGTATTACCCAAAATGGTTTAGGTTTTGAAATCAATAAACCATTAAAAATTACCTATGGGCAACCGCCTGTTTTAGAGGTTGTTCCTGTCAAGCGATTGGGAGTTACGTTGCCTGAAGGAGGCTTTACTGCAACAGGGACATTGCTAGCGGAGTACCAATAATGAACAAACTAATTCAATGTGCAGTAGCAGGAGCCTTACTTATTAACTTTAATGCTGCTTTTGCTGTGCCTGATAATTTAAGAGTTATCGGTAATTTAGTAGAAGAACCCTGCACTATTTTACCGGGTGATGAAAACATTCCGATGGATTTTTTTGATACGCCGGAGAAAAACTTTTATGCCTATGGTGAAACCCCGCCTAAAGAGTTTGTGATTAAGTTGTCTGACTGTGACACGACAATAGGCAAATTTGTGGAAGTCACCTTTTCAGGAACGCCTAATCTAGCACTGCCTGGTTTTTTAGCGTTATCAACGAGTAGTGTTGCATCCGGTTTCGCGGTGGGGCTACAAAATTCAGATAAAACACCACTGGCGATTGAACAGAAAGGCTCGAAGCTAACGCTACAAGATGGTACTAACCAGTTGCGGTTCTACGCCTATTTAAAAGGTGAACCGGATGCTATTGCTGATAAGACAATAAAAGTAGGGCCTTACAGTGCCGTGGCAACATTTAAATTAGATTATGAATAATAAGGCTGTGACTAATATGAAAGTTTTGTTATCGCTATTAATTGGTGCAGTCATATTTTCATCTACTGCATCAGCCTCTGTTTTTTCCTATATCACGGAATCAAGACCCGGTAATAGCCCAAGTAATGGGGATGCAGACTATAAGTATGTTATTGCTCGCTGGGACCCTGAATTGCCAACTACGCCTAATCCTTGCTTTGGGTGGCCGACATGCTATCTCACCATAAGCCATAAGCATACAACTGCTGGAACACCGGGGGCGGCAACTGTCGAGTTGGCCGAAATTTCTAAGTATCGATACATGCGTGACATTCAGAATATACCCGGTGTTTTGGCAAGGGCGACAGCTCCAGCAACACAGTGGGCTGTTCATACCGGAGTTAGGCTGCAAAATAACCAAGAGTGCGTGGGGCTGTTTTACCAAGAGCATACTGGGGTTACAAATAAGGGTGGGTTAATTCCCGGCTCATTATGTGGTATTGCGCCTCCACCGATTGGAGCTTGTAAGATCAACAATACGATCCCAGATATCAACTTTGGCCCAATTAGCGAAGCAGAACTTGCTGGCCAATCAAAACAAGTGAACATCAGTGTGACATGTAACTTAGCAATGGATGTTTTGGTGATTGCCACAGGTGTTAACGTGACAAATGGCCGTGTAAATTTACGGGCAGATAATAGCTTATATGCGAATTTGTATTTAGGTGGGAACGATACCCCAGGGGAAAATGGTTACAAAATCCATGTACCTGCTGGTGGAACAAATTCGGTCACCCTGAAAGCAGTATTAGGTACCAATGGCCGAGTTCAAGCCGGTCAATTTGAAGGTGCCGCAGCTCTTATTTTAACTGTGCCTTAATAAATGGTGAAAATATGTATTCAGAAAACGGCAGTGAAAAAATCCATTATATGGTAGGTCAGAGGATCTTAGAAAAACGTAGAGAACTGGGATATACAGGGTTTCAGTTAGCTCAGTTGTTAGGTGTGAGTCAGCAACAAATCTCTCGCTATGAAAGAGGTAAAATTAAGATTGATTTATTTCATTTGTTTAAACTTTCATTTTTAATGAGGACACCCATTGATTGGTTCCTTGAAGATATCAGTTCTCAGCTCACTGAAAATGGTCAATTAGATGATATACAATAATGAGCATTTTAATGCTTGTTAATAGTAAATAGGTTGAAGTTGAGGTTTATGTGGTCTGCTGTAATAGAAATAGTTAAGCAACTACAGTCGAAAATTCAACCTATTGATTTTTATTTAATCATAAAAATCAATTTGTTATTAACTTAAACTTCCTCTGTAATATTTACCCTCGTGGACTTATTCTCTTCTTTTATGTGCAAAAAATATTGAAACAGTCAAATTGATGTTTTTGTGCGTTCTGACAATTTTTTAGTGAATGCAAATGCAAACTAATATCATTTGCGCTTGATTGTGTGTAATATACTTCCCATCTTTAAATCACCGAATTTTATCATCAGTATTTTTATAGACGGATGGAGAAAATCAGATGTTTGCAAAATCATTAGTTTCAGGTATTGCCTTGTTATCTGCTTTAGTATTAGTTGGTTGCGATAACGCTAAAGAAAAGACAGAAACAACTCAGGTTGCAGAACAACAAACTATCACAATTGAACATGCCCAAGGCAAAACTGAAATTCCTCGTCATCCGCAAAAAGTCATGGTGATGAACATGGAAACATTGGACATTATGGATGCACTCGGGGCACCAGTTGCCGGTGTTCCACAAACCAATGTTCATTTCCCAGATTTCCTAACCAAATATAGCGGTTCTGAGTTTGTTAATGGTGGAACCTTATTTGAACCTGCCTATGAAACACTCAGTAATGCGAAACCTGACCTAATCTTAGGCGGTAGCCGTGCACGAGATGCGTATGACAAACTCAGCGGCGTAGCGCCAACTATTTCATTAGATATTGATAACAAAAACTTTATTGGTAGCTTAACTGAGCGTACTAATGAACTTGGTATGCTATTTGGTAAAGAAGAGAAAGCCAAAGAACTGATTGCTAATTTCAAGAATAAGATAGAGGGTATTAAAACTAAAGCACCAACAGCGGGTAAAGCGATGGTGATCTTGGTTAGTGGCGGTAAAATTTCTGCTTATGGTCCAGGTTCACGCTTTGGTTTTATCTTTGATGTGCTAGGTTTTGAACCTGCGTATGTGTTTACAGAAAATACGGGCCGCCATGGTAATATTGTGAATGCGGAATTACTGGTGAAACTAAACCCTGATTGGTTGTTTGTTATCGACCGTGATAGCGCGATTGGTAAAACAGACGCCCAACCTGCTGCTGAAGTATTAGATAACGCTTTAGTGAGAAAAACAGCAGCATGGCAAAAAGGCCAAATTACTTACCTTGACCCAACAGCGGTGTATATTTCAGGCGGAATTCAGACTTATTCTAAGTTAATGGATGACATCAATAACGCGTTAGAGAAGAGCCAAGCAAAATAACCCATGAAAACGCTTTATCTTTTTTGTGGAATTATCGCGTTATTGGTTTTAGCGGTATTAAGCTTGTTTATTGGAGCGGGTGACGTGTCACCCGTTTCGCTTTTCACCGACCCAGAGATGCAAGACATCTTTTTTATTAGCCGAATTCCTCGAACTCTCTCTTTAATTTTAGCGGGCAGTGCAATGAGTGTTGCAGGCCTCATCATGCAGTTACTCACACAAAACCGTTTTGTCGAGCCTTCTTTAGCCGGAACAACACAGTCAGCGAGCTTAGGTCTGTTGGTCGTGATGGTGTTATTTCCTGCTGCAAGTATTATGACCAAAATGGTGGTTGCTAGTGGGTTTGCGTTGATGGGGACGATGCTGTTTATGGTACTTCTACGCAGAATTATTTTAAAATCTGCATTAATTGTGCCGCTTGTCGGGATTATGCTTGGTGCAGTCATTAGTGCATTAACTATTTTTACGGCTTATTACTTTGATTTGTTGCAATCACTAGGCGCATGGATGAGCGGGGACTTCTCTAGCATTATCCAAGGTCGTTATGAATTGCTGTGGCTAGTAGGAATTCTTACGCTAATTGCTTGCTGGATTGCCGATAGTTTTACCGTTGCAGGTATGGGGCGTGAGTTTTCGATTAACGTTGGGTTAAATTATCGCAAAGTAATGACAATTGGCTTATCCATCATCGCATTAATTAGTGGTGTGGTTGTCGTCGTCGTTGGGGCTTTACCTTTCCTTGGCTTAATTATTCCAAATCTTGTCAGCTTAGTGATGGGGGATAACATTCGCAAAACTATCCCGTGGATCTGTATTGCGGGTGGGGGCTTAGTGCTACTGTGCGACATTATTGGGCGCTTAATTCGCTACCCATTTGAAATCCCCGCGAGTGTGATTTTAGGTGTTGTGGGTGCGGTGATTTTCTTATATTTATTGTTGAAGCAGCAACGTTATGCAAAAAGTTAACTCATCAATGGCATTACCCAAAAAAGGTGTAACACCATTGCAAAGAATATGGATATTACTGGCATTGTCGCTGTTATCTATCATTCTTTATATGACGGTAAATCTCGGCAGTAATCTTGCTTATATTTTACCGCACCGCGGGTATATTGTTCTAACCATGGTTGTGGTTGCTTTTGCCGCAGGGGTTTCGACGGTTCTGTTCCAAACCGTTGCAAACAATAAGATACTTACGCCCTCTATCATGGGGTTAGAGGCCTTATTTGTTTTATTACAAACCATTTTTATCTTTTATACAGATAGCTTTCCTGCCTCTTGGCTACTGAATATCGGTAAGTTTTTATTAGAGTCAACATTATTAGTGTTGTTCTCCGTCCTGCTTTATCGCTGGTTATTCGTGTCTGTTAAAATGAATATCAACCTAGTTTTAATGGTGGGTATTATCTTAGGGACTTTATTTCGTAGCGTGGCTACCTTGCTACAACGTTTGATGGACCCTAATGAATTCTCTATTTTACAGAGCCGTATGTTTGCAACCTTTACTAAAGGGACGCCGGAGCTGATTTTATTCACATTACTGATTACAGTCGTGGTGGGTATCTTACTATGGCGGATGCGCTATTGTTTTGATGTTATTGCATTAGGGCAAGCTAATGCGGTGAACCTTGGTATTAATTATCGTCAGCAAGTAACGGTTATTTTATTGCTAATCTCAATATTAGTTGCAGTTTCGACCGCACTGGTTGGGCCCCTGACCTTTTTAGGGTTAATGGTAGCAAACTTAGCTTACTTGGTGAGTGGTAGCAGCCAACATCGTTATTTACTTCCTGTTTCGTTTTTACTTGGGGTAATAGCGCTGATTGGTGGGCAATTAATCCTAGAGTATGGCCTTAATATGGCAGGGACATTATCGGTTGTTATCGAGTTTGTCGGTGGGATATTCTTTATTTATATGGTGTTAAGAAGGTTTTAGTATGATTGAAATTAGTCAGATATCGAAAAGTTATCAGGGTACTAAAGTCTTAGATGACGTGACAACATCAATTAAAAATAGCGGCATTACCTCAATTATCGGCCCTAATGGCGCGGGTAAATCAACACTATTATCGATTATTGGGCGCTTATTGGTGCCAGACGATGGTGGCTATGTCAAAGTCAATGAGTTAGACGTATCGACAACGCCAAGTGATCAGCTAGCTAAATGTTTGTCAGTACTGCGCCAAGAAAATCAATTTGCCAGTCGGTTAACTGTTGAAGAGTTAGTTGGCTTTGGGCGCTATCCTTACACTAAAGGTCGTTTAAATATTGAGGATAAAAAGAAAATTGATGAGTCACTCTCTTTTCTTAATTTATCGAATTTACGCCATCGTTATTTAGATGAGTTATCGGGGGGCCAGCGCCAACGGGCTTATGTGGCAATGGTTTTATGTCAGGATACTGAATATGTTTTACTTGATGAGCCTTTAAATAACCTCGATATGAAACATGCGGTAATTATGATGAAGTTGCTGCGCAAAGCGGCTGATGAGCTGGGGAAAACTATTATTTTAGTTATCCACGATATTAACTTCGCTTCGGTATATTCTGACTATATTGTTGCCTTAAGAGACGGAAAACTGTCTTATCATGGTAAGCCTGAGGATATTATGAAATCAGATATTATTGAGGATATTTTTGATACCCCAGTGGATATAAAGCGAGTTGATGATCAGTTCATTGCGCTGTACTACTAAATATTCGTCCTCATTTAGGCGGTAGTGGTTTAGCTACTCGGGTCACATACTGACCCGAGATATCGCCGCTTTCCGCCTTGCTACAAGCTCAATTGGTTACAATATTCGCAGTGAAAGTTACTGTGGTGTGATTTCAATATCTTCATCAGTCGCTAATAAGTCCAAAGACTGTAATACTTCTAAGCGTTTAATCCCATCAGCATTTACTACCAAACGCGCCAGCTCATTGTAAGTTTTCTTGTTAATGGTGACGCGGCGGCAGAGATAAATATGGTAAACCTTTTCACCAATAATAGCGGGTTCATCTTCATTAACGGTTAATTCTTCATAGCTAATATCAATGTATTTCAAAAAGTCAGAAATATTAAAGCGGGTGATATCAGCAATAGAAGACTGGTTTTTCTCAAAAACAGAATGGCGGTTATGGAGTAATACGTCCTTTCGATAATATAGAATATCTTCCATACGCTGTACATTGACCAAATTCACCCAGTGAGATTGCTGGCGCATTTCACGAATATCTGGCGATAGCATGTTTTCGCTGATAAACCGAAAGGATTCCTTACATACCCCAACAGGGGCTTTAACGCCTTCGCGATAAATACGTAATTGCCTGTCAGGTATCCATTTTTGGAAGAGCCGGTACAATTGCTCCCTACCGATTTCTTTTAGCCTATCTTTAAAAATATAACCGATGACCATAGCCAAAAATAAGTTTGCACTTAATGCACCGTATTTGCCCTGCCAAAGAAAGGCAATTAGCGTGGCAAAAATCATCGAAATAGCCGCAGCAATACCATAAATAGAATGCAACAGTAGCGGTAAACCGCGCTTATGGCGGATTTCTAAGTAGAGATAGCGATTAATATATTTTTTTAATAGGTTGCGTCGGTAGGTAACCAATTCAGCATCTGTTTCGTCACTGGGAAAGCAATCAGGGTAGTGCTTCTTCAAGTAACGCATTTCTTGATACCAAAAATGGTGTATTTCTTCACGTATCGGTATTTGTTTATCAGCCAATAAACCACGTAAGTAATTGATTGTGTAATAAGTCATAAACTCATCGCAATAGGAAAATGCATTGGAGTGAATGGCTTCTTCTATATGAGCTGCAAGCGGTAACAAGGCACGGTAAGCGTTTAGGCATTTCCCAATATCAGCAACTAGCTCGGTTAGATATTCGGGAGTTTGTCGCTGCGGGTTTTTGCTGACCATTTTGATATTGAGACGCACGGTTTTCTTGATGGTGAGCGCATAGCGTTTTAGTTTATTTTCATACTCATCTAGCGATGGGGGATTCAGCGGGTCACATTGTTCTAACCAGCGCTTTAAATCGTTTAGCTCCCCGTTTTCATCTGGTGAGGCAGACAGTTTAATCGCAGGAGGGCTGAGGCGAATATAATTTTTGAGGCTACGTTGAAGGTTTGACGGTGTGTATAAGTCAGGGTTAACTTGCAATGAAGAAGGCAGAAAGAAAAATGTTTCAACTTGGTAGCGGATCTCTTTAGATTTGCGTGGAAATAAAACTTTTTGTTTTATTTCAAATTGCTTTTTCCCGTGGATCTTAAGAGACTCTCTGATCATATTGCGCCTTTATAAGTAACTTTTTATATTTTTTATTTTTCTATCAATCAGTGAAGCATAACATGGTTTGTCAAAACCCTAAAATAGCGGAAATTACGATGACAATCTGTGAAAGATAGTGAAAAAGTATGATGAAAGGAAAGGGGAAGGAACAAGAAAATATAACGAGGCATAAATAAGTTATGCCCCATTATCGTGTTGTTACTCGTTAGAATAACTTATTTTTTTGCAGCTGGACGAACTGCGGTAACTTCAATTTCAACTCTCCAAGCTGGGTTTGCTAGCTTAGCGACTTGGAAAGTAGAACGAGCTGGCAGATTAGTAATTTTCTCAGACTCATAGAACTTGTTATAACCCGCCATGAAACCAGCGAAGTCCATAGTGCCTTGAGTTTCTTCACCACCAACTAAGAATACTTGCATTTTAACAACATCATTCATTGTCAAACCCATGTCAGCTAGGTTTGCTTGAATTTGTTTTAGCACGTTGATTGTCTGTGCTTCGGTATTACCATAAGACTCTAAAACGCCTTCTTTAGCATCTGCAGAGATTTTTGAAGGGACTTTTCCGCTTAGGAAAATAAGGCTATTGCCCGCGCTGATTTCTACTGATTCAGAGATAGGAAATCCTTTCACTGGAACGCGTTTAACATCTTCAGCTGCATTTGCACTCGCTACACCTAAAATTAACGGTAGAGAAAGCAATAAAGTTTTATAGCGCATGTAAACTCCTTAACATTATCAAAGTAAAAAGGATCTGTTAGTGTTATTTAAAACTAAATTTAAGTTTAGCTTAATTCCATTGACTCGCAGATCCCAGTAAAAAAAAGCGTATTCTCGGTTATTAATTAAAACGAGAAAGTTTATACGGCGTTGGGTCGATAAATGGTGTTTCGCCTATTAATAGTTCTGCCGTTAATCGACCAGATGCTGGGCTTTCAGTCATACCCCAACCTGTTGCGGTGTTGATGACCAGACCTGGGTACTGTTCGATTGTTGAAATAATTGGAATTTCATCATCCGTTGGTGCCACCGTACCACCCCAACGTTCAACCACTTTAGATTCTTTAAATACTGGGAATTCTTTTCTCAGTCTTTCTAGGACGCCATCTAAGTGATCATTGTTTGGTGTATTGGTCGCGGTACGGAATTCTTCAAATGGTGTTTTCTCATCTAAATTCCAAGACGTTGCCATCATGAACGAGTTAAATAAGTCTTTACCGATAGAGAATTCTAATGGTAATTCACCACCTTGCAACAGGTGCATAAATTTAGGACCTAACAGGAAGCTGTCTTTAACGATAGAGCTGGTAAAGATACGTGGTGCAACGGCATAGGTGCCATCAGCTTGTTCACGGAAGTGAATACCATTAGGTAAGTGGACGTTGCCTTTCGGTGCGCCCGGAACGCCGGTAATGCGTTGTTGTGACAGGTAAACGTTCAGCGTTGGAACGTCGATACCTAAGTTGCCCATAAATAGACGAGACCAAATACCACCAGTTAGAACTACACGAGAGGTTTTGATTGCGCCTTTTTCCGTGACAACATCAGAAATTTTGCCGCCTGCGGTTTCAATACCGCGTACTGCGCAGTTGGTATAGATGCGAATACCAATTGATTTAGCGTAGTTAGCCATGGTTGGGGTGACAACCTCAGGGTCTAGACTACCTGAGTCTTCTTCAAACCCACCAATTTTCCATGGTGTTTGAGCGTCGACTAGACGATTAGCTAACTCAGTACCTTCGATCATTCGGGTACGTAATGGCGTATCAAAACCTGGGTTTTCAGAAGCAGATTTAATCCATGCTCTTGAAATTTCTAAATCTTCTTCGCTTGAAGGAACTTCAACACGGCCTTGAACACGGTAGCTGGTATCAGCACCAATTTTTTCGTTCATACCGAGCCATTGAATTTTCCCATAGTGGTGTAAAGGGAAAATTGCTGGAGAGGTTTTGTAACTGATAATTTGGCTGTATGCGCGGCCTGATTGCTCACCACCGACAACACCTTTTTCACAGATAACAACATTAAGACCTTTTTCCGCAAGGTTTATTGCCGTCATGATCCCTTGAAGACCAGCACCGATAATAACTGCATCAGCAGATTCCGGTAGTTTGCCTTCGGTACCTGCAACCGCAGGTACTCGTGATTTAGTCGATTCGAAACGACCTTCACGATTGATCATAGGAACAACCGCAGCACCCCCTGCTAGAACCCCAGCAGCACCAACCCCTAATAATAGCTTTCTTCTCGAGATTTTCATCTATAACCTCAATAACAATCTTGTTTTTTATATAGTAAATAATTTCAAATTGAGATAATGATCTTATCATATATTTTGAAATTGTTAAGTAGGGTTAGCATTTGTTAATAACTGTCGATTAAATGAAAAGTGAAGTAAATTGATATAGTCAGTGCTGTAAAGGGTTTGTCGCGAGTAGCTCTATTTTATCTATACATCAATTCTTATTTTAAAAATGTAAATGTCATTAAAAGTGTACAGGTGTAAATATTGGTATTTTGCTTAAGTTGAATAATTAGTAATTAATTATCAGCGAGAGGTTAATTATTAATCGTAGATGAAAATGCTAAATATCATTTAAGTCCTAATAATCAGATATGATGTAAAAAAAGCTTTAGTTAAAAAGAATGAGCTATTTTTTGTTCAGTTGATTATTAATTAGTCTTTATGGTTACCTTTCAATCAATATATAGCTTTGTGGGACTGTTTTGTTTTTAAGTTTTAGTTAATTAATTGATATTTATGATTTTATTTTATGATGGCCGTGGTGAGTCTAATTTAATTTATTGTTGGTTTTTCTAAATGGAGAATAATATTTCATTTTAATAAGATAAAATTATTTTATAGATTAGACATTACCTTGTCGTATAAGTCAGATAGGCTAGTTAATAAAATATAATTCTAAATGTAGACAATAATTTATTTTAACTGGTTGATAAAAATAAACATATAATTGTACTAAATAATAATTGGCGATAATTTTGATGTCGTTGGGGGATTTATATTACGATGCAGATGTAATTAGAATATTAAATATACATTTAATTACTGGGTGTATATTATTAAGAATATTTACATTATTAGTTAATATACACCATCGTGATGTTAATTTTCAGTTTTATATTCATTCCCAGTTGGGATTTGAGCAAAGAAATTAGCATAATCCTCGGAACGAACCTGTTGAAGGACCAAATAAAGCTCAGTTAACGGGGTTTCTGACCAGTCACAGCGAATATCAATATCTGCATATTGCCGGTTATTCCATATTTTTAATGCAGCAGAGCGTATCCCACGGTAATCACCACCTTCATTTGCCCCTGCTTGCATGGCGAGTAATAGCCTGTCTGCAAGCTCAAGATGTGAGTTTTGCTGATAACTTTGGTGTATTGCTTGAAGAACCTGCTCACCGGTTAGCATATTCCCTGCTGTAGCGAAGTTTTTTTCAGACAAACTACCACACCAAGGTAAGCATTTACTTCCTGTCCAGTCTGCACTTTCCCCATATTTATCAATAATGATCAGTTGCCGTAATTCACTGTTGGTATCTTCCATCAGAAGGAAATCTAAGCTCTGTTTGGCGTGGTCACTAAGCCGTAAATGTTCAATACCTTTTAAACCTGCTATCGGGTTGGTCATGGCTTGGGTTGCGATAGCTCCCACTTGGCTTGCACCATGCAAAACAAGGGCACCGACAGCGGGCCCGCCTGTTGCTGTTGCTGCGCCAATTTTCCCTGTTTGCGGACAGTGAGCCACAATTGAAAATGTCATTTCACACCTCATAAATTAGACATCGATCAAATTTATCATTATAAATTGTTGCGTGAAACATAATTTATCATCATAAATAGGATAAAAGATAAAATAATTAACAAAATTGACACAAATCACATTTAAAAATCACATAGCAATGTCAACGCTCGGGGAGGGCCGTATGAGGATGCGTTTATGCAGGTGGATAGCCAGTTTTTGGTTTTTCTGCTTTATTTCTACACCGACATTGGCGGCAAACCATAGTGATGTACTATTGCTTGGGCAGGTTGCGGAGCCGCAATCACTCGACCCGCAAGTGGCGACTGCGGCCAATGATTCTCGGATACTCGTGAATATATACGAAGGGTTAGTTCGCAATGCCGATGGTACATTGACACTTGAACCTGCATTGGCAAAGTCATGGTCAGTCAGCGATGACGGTTTGACTTACACATTTCATTTACGTGAAAACATCAAGTTCCATGATGGTAGTGCGTTTGATGCGCAGGCAGTTAAATTTACGTTTGACCGCATGCTAGATAGCCAACATCCTTACTATCATACTGGTCCATTTCCTTTATCATTTTTTTTCTCTGCGATAGATAAAATTACCACCCCAGATAATTTAACGGTGGTATTTACCTTAAAAGAGCCATTTGCACCGTTCTTATCAAATTTAGCTACCCCCGCAGGGCTGATTGTGTCACCGGCAGCCGTCAAGCAATATGACAAGGACTTTAGTCGTCATCCAAGCGGGACAGGGCCGTTTAAATTTGACGAATGGACGGCAAACCAGCGCGTTGTGGTCTCGGCAAATGAGCAGTATTGGGATGGAAAACCACACTTAAAAAATGTGGTTTTCCGACCAATAACTGACGCCAATACACGGGTAGCAGAAATGCTATCAGGTGGGATTGACGCGATGGTTGAAGTGCCTGCGGATAACGTCCCTTTATTTATCAAGGATGAGCGTTTTAAGGTTTATGAAGCCGTAGGGCCACATGTGTGGTACGTGATGCTAAATGCATCACAACCTCCTTTTGATGATGTGCGTGTAAGGCAAGCGGTAAATTATGCGGTTAATAAGCAAAATATCGTTAAGTATATTCTCCAAGACTCAGCTGGTGTGGCTGAAGGGCCTATTCCATCTGCTTTTGACTGGGCGTTTGACCAAGAAACAGAGGCTTACCCTTATGACCCTGAAAAAGCGCGGCAATTAATTGCAGAAGCGGGAGCACAAGGGCAAAAAATTGTTTTTTATGTTACGGAAGGGGGCTCAGGTATGTTAGACCCTATCCCGATGGCAACCGCAATCCAAGCAGACCTCAAAGCTGTTGGGTTATCTGTTGAAATTCAAACCTTTGAGTGGAATACCTATTTATCTAAAGTTAATTCAGGCTTACAGCAAGCCCACATGGCTGAAATGGCATGGATGACGAATGACCCTGATACCTTGCCGTTCCTAACCTTACATTCTGCATCTTGGCCCGATAAAGGCGGCTTTAATTCCGGTTATTACAGTAATCAACAACTCGATAGGTTGTTAGATAAAGCGAGAGTCACGAATGACCTTGAAGAACGCGCTCAACTGTATAAACAAGTACAAAAAATTGTTCACCGAGATGCGCCTTGGCTGTTTGTTGCTAATTGGAAGCAAAATGCAGTCGCGAATGAGCATGTTAAACATTTTAAATTGCAGCCGAATTTTAATTTATTACTTAAAGATGTTCGCAAAGATTAATTAACGTGAATATTTTCAGTTGGTTAATAGATTTTATGGGGAAAAACTATGTGGTTATACTGCTTTAAACGCCTGTTAGCGACGATACCCATACTGATTGGTCTAACATTAATTGTCTTTTTTATCATGGCAATGATCCCTGGGGAGCCAGCTCAAGCATTGCTTGGGCCTTGGGCAACACCAGAGAACGTGGCTCGAGTGAAAACTGAGCTTGGTTTAGATAAACCGTTATATCAGCAGTATTTTATTTGGATGAATAATTTGATTTCAGGGGACTTAGGGCGTTCTTTTGTGCTGAATCGTCCTGTGGTTGATGAGGTCCTTGAGCGTTTTTCTGCCACCTTAATTTTGGGGGGAAGTGCGTTATTGCTCAGCTCAGTGCTGGGGCTATTAGCTGGGATTATTTCTGCGATCCGTCAATTTAGTTGGAGTGATAGGACGATCACATTGGCAGTTTTACTTGGTATTTCAATGCCATCCTTTTGGATTGGGTTGTTGATGATCATGCTTTTTTCGGTACAGCTACAATGGTTCCCCGCATCAGGAATGTATGATATTTGGCAGGGGGGCGGCTTTCGCGACTTATTGCATCACCTTGTTTTACCCGCAATAACCCTTTCGCTAGTTGCGACAGGCGTGATAGCGCGTTTGACGCGAACAGCAATGTTAGAGGTTCTACGCCTTGATTTTATTCGTACTGCACGCGCAAAAGGGTTGAGTGAACGCAAAGTCATTTTCCGCCATGCATTTCGTATGGCATTGGTATCGGTGATCCCTGTTATTGGTATTCAGGCAGGGTTTGTGTTTGGTGGTGCGGTTTATATTGAAACGGTTTTTCAATGGCCGGGCTTAGGGGCAATGTTGGTCAAAGCGGTAGCTATCCGTGATTTATTTTTAGTGCAAGGGGGCGTGTTAATTGCTGCTGCGTCCTATGTGTTTATCAATTTGCTGGCTGATGTGGTGCAAGCAATGTTAGATCCGAGGTTGAAATCATGAGTCATAATACCGCCCCAGTTATTCAACATCGTCATCGTCAATCAATAGGTTCTTTATTGCTCGCTAATCGCCTTGCGACACTAGGGCTGTTTATTTTAACCGTTATTATGCTACTTGCCTTGCTTGCGCCTTGGTTGCCTTTGGCTAATCCAGATGAAACGGACTTAGTGAACCGCTTGCTCCCAGCTTTTTCACCGGGGCATATATTAGGCACTGACCATTTAGGGCGGGATATCTTGTCTCGATTATTGTGGGGAACTCGTGTTTCGCTGATGGTGGGTATTTCAGCGACATTAATCGCTGCAATACTTGGAACCCTAATTGGTTTAATCGCCGGCTATGTGGGCCACCGAACTGATACCTTATTGATGCGCTGTATTGATATGTTGATGGCATTTCCATATATCCTATTAGCGTTAGCGATTGTAGCTGTACTTGGCCCCGGTTTATTAAATGCGCTATATGCTATCGCATTAGTGAATATTCCTTTTTTTGCGAGAAATATCCGTGGGTTAACGGTTGGGCTGCGAGATAGAGACTTTATTCAGGCCGCAAGGTTGTCAGGTAAAAACCATTTACAGGTCTTACTGACCGAGGTTTTACCGAATGTATTGCCAATCATTGTTGTCACAATGTCGACGACCATCGGGTGGATGATTTTAGAAACCGCTGGCTTGTCATTTTTAGGATTAGGAACCCAGCCGCCGAATGCCGATTTAGGGTCGATGCTAGGTCAAGGGCGTGCTCAGATGTTTGTTGCACCACATGTTGCTCTGGTTCCTGGAATTATGATTTTCCTGATTGTGATTAGCTTTAACTTACTGGGGGATGGGGTACGTGACATCCTTGACCCTCGCCTAAAATCAGGTGCCTTACATCGTTCACAACCGATGACACAAACAGACCGTATAAATATTCCTGCCAAAACCGAGGGAAAACAGGCGATATTGGAAGTTAAAGACCTTTCTGTCGCCTTTCGTCAGGGGGGGCAATTACGGCCTACCGTTAAAGGTATTAGCTTTAATGTTGGTGCGGGGGAATGTTTGGGGTTAATTGGTGAAAGTGGTTCAGGGAAAAGTGTAACTGCATTATCTGTTATGGGGCTTTTGGCTTCGCCGCCCGCGGTGATCACCGCAGGTGGCATCTATGTTGAGCATGAAGAAATGTTGTCTTTACCTTTATCCGTTATGCAAAGACGCCGTGGTGCTAAGGTGTCATATATTTTCCAAGATCCTCTGACTACGTTACACCCCCAATTTACCGTGGGTGTACAGCTTCGTGAAGCGATCACGGCTCACCAAGCGTTATCGAGTTATGATGCCAAAATGAAAGCGATTGAACTACTTGATAGCGTCGGTATACCGGATGCAGCGGAGCGTTTTGATGCTTATCCTCATGAGTTATCCGGTGGGCAACGCCAACGAGTTGGTATTGCGATGGCATTAGCGAATGACCCTGTTTTGATTATTGCCGATGAACCGACAACCGCACTAGATGTCACCGTACAAGCGCGAATTTTAGAATTGCTCGATCAACTACGTCGTGAACGAGGGGTAGCATTGTTATTTATTACTCATGATTTTGCGGTGATTAACCAAATTTGTGACCGAGTGGCCGTTATGCAGCAGGGCGTTATCGTAGAAACCGGTAATACACAAGACGTGTTACAGCAACCTCAGCACCCTTATACACAGCGGCTGATAGCCAGTGTTCCAAAATTGGGAGAGGGCAGAGCGTTTTTGACTCAGGTTGAGCAGCTTTATGGAAATAATTCCGCACAGGAGGCCTAATGAACAAGGTTATTGACGTTAATCAACTGGTGAAAACCTTTGGTCACCCTCGCAGCTTATTTCATCCCCGAGGGAGAGAAGTTCAGGCGCTGAAAAGTATTTCATTGTCATTGTACGAAGGGGAAACGTTAGCCGTCGTAGGGGAAAGCGGCTCAGGGAAAAGCACTTTAGCCCGTATTCTAGTTGGTTTAGAGAAAGAAACCTCAGGCGACATTACGGTACTCGGGCAAACTCGTGCTCAGTGGCAAAAACAGGGGGCTCGTGCTTTCGGTCAAGCTATTCAATATGTATTCCAAGACCCTGTTGCTTCTTTAAATCCACGCAAAACCATCGGTGAAACATTGGCGGTGCCTTTAAAATATTTAAAGCATATGAATCAAACACAAAGACACGGGCGGTTGGCTGAATTGCTTGAGGCTGTCCATATGCCAATGGATGCATTAGCCTGTTACCCTCACGAGTTTTCAGGGGGGCAAGCTCAGCGCTTAGCGATTGCGCGAGCGCTTGCCGCAGATGCGCGAATCTTAGTTCTTGATGAGCCTGTGAGCGCATTGGATGTGTCAGTACAAGCCCAAGTTTTGTTGTTACTCGAAGAACTAAAGCAACAGTTTTCACTGTCTTACTTATTTATTAGCCATGATCTGGCGGTGGTAGAGTCTATAGCAGATAGGGTGGCCGTACTCTATTTAGGGGATTTGCTAGAATGTCGTGATACTTGTGACTTATTTGCGGCACCAGAACACGACTACACTCGTAACTTACTGGCGAGTGCGCCGCGTATTCGCGTTGAAGCTTAGAAATATATTTAAAATCAGTTGGGGTCCTAATATGAGCACGGATAAGACAGCGGCTATCGAGCCAGTTCGCATTAAACGTACTGATGAAATTGTTAATGCGATAAAAGAAACGATTATGGCGGATAACCTGATACCGGGTGACCGCTTACCCCAAGAAAAAGAGCTAATTGAGCGTTATAGCGCGAGTAAAAGCACGGTAAGAGAAGCCTTAAAATCATTGGAAGTGCAGGGGTTAATTAAAACCAAAACGGGCCCAGGCGGGGGGGCGTTTATTGATTCAATGACCGAATCCCGTGCGATGAGCTTGTTATCAAACTATTTATTCACGCGAGATATTTCCATTAAAGATATCTATACATTGCGTAAATTATTAGAGCCAGTTGTTGCAGTGAGTGCCATTGATAATATCGATAATGCGGGAATTCAAAAACTGTATGACACCATTGCGATTTACGACCATGAGCCTGCTAATGAGGAGGAACGCTGGCAACAGCGAATGGCAGAGTTGGATTTCCATGCCGTCGTTGCCAGTTACTCAGATAATGTTCTCTTAGTGTTTATCTGCCATTTTTTACAGCGTTTACTTAAAGATTTAGCGGTTTGTAAAGACATTTACCTGAAACCCGAACCAGTAGATAGATGCCAAGGCATTGAATATCAGTATCAATTAATAGAGGCATTACGCCGTAAAGATGCCGCTAAGGTACAGGCGGTGATGGAAGAGCACATGAATTATGCCGAGCAAGCAATGTTGGCTCTACAAGCCACACTGCAAGAACGTTTTTTAAGTGAAGATAGGTAACATAATGATAGATAAAGCATATCTAACCTCAGTATTAAAGACACTTTTATGTACACCTAGCCCGGTGGGTATGACTGAGAAAGCGGTCGCACAAACGCACCAATGGTTGACTGAGTTGGGTTTTACACCGCAGTATACGCGCCGTGGAGTGTTATATATTACATTCGGTAATGATGAACCCAAACGGGCACTTGCAGCCCATTTGGATACCTTAGGGGCAATGGTTACTCAGCTCAAACCTAACGGGCGGTTAGCGTTACGTAATACGGGCACTTGGGCTGCGCGCTTTGCTGAAGGCGCTCGAGTCACCGTGTATGGTGATAATCACCAGTATCGCGGCACCATTCTACCGTTAAAAGCATCGGGTCACCGCTTTAATACCGAAGTGGATACTCAAGTGGCTGATTGGGATAACTTAGAAATTCGCCTTGATGCCCCATGTTATAGTGCGGAAGATCTACAATCTCATGGTCTGAATGTGGGGGATATGGTGGCAGTTGATGCCCAACCTGAATTTATTGACAATGGGTTTATTGTTTCTCGTCATTTAGATGATAAAGCAGGCTGTGCGGTGATGTTAGCGGCATTAAAATCGCTAGTGGACGATGGTGTGCTACCAGCTGTTTCTTGCCAATTGATGTTCACGATTTCTGAAGAGGTCGGGATTGGAGGGACTCATGGCTTTGGTGAGCAAGTTCAGGAATTATTAGCGATTGATAATTCTGTTTCAGCGCCTGATCAAACAACACGTGATGACGCATTAACATTGGCATTTCGTGATAGAACGGGGCCATTTGATTTAGCGATTACGCGCCACTTACTGCAATTATGCCAGCAATATAACATCCCTCATGTGCGCGATACATTTAAACATTACCGTTCTGATAGTGCGGCAGCTATTGATGCTGGGTGGGATATTCGGGCTGCATTAGCATGTTTTGCCTTAGATAGCTCCCATGGTTGGGAAAGAACGCATATTGATTCACTGGTTGCGTTAGCAACATTGGTACGACGTTATATTGAAAGTGATTTAGTGCCATTACCGGGGCAGTAATTTTAAAGCCATCTTCTGATAAAAAAAGAAGATGGCTTTAATCCTATGTATCACTAGCTTAGTTTGGCTTGCGATAAATATTTATCCATCTCATCTTGCGGTACCATACCGCCACCGGTCGCCCAGACAAGGTGGGTGGCATTGGCCATGACTTCTGGTGTCAGTGACTTAGACTGTAAATAGTCTGTGTTTTGGGTGACATGAACACTGCCGGTCATACCTGCTAGTGCGGAAGGCTCGAGCTTAATCGACTCCGTTTGATTAAGTAAGCTTAATAGGTTGTACATCTCGGTATCATCAATCGTGTAATAACCATCAATTAAACGTTCCATTGCACGCCCCACAAACCCTGACGCGCGTCCCACTGCAAGGCCATCAGCGGCCGTGATGTTATCAATGCCGATTTCTTGTACTGAAATGGCATCATGGAGCCCTGTATGCACGCCAAGCAACATGCAAGGTGAATGTGTGGGTTCGGCAAATAAGCAATGTACCGCATCACCAAAGGCTAACTTCAAGCCAAAGGCAACGCCACCCGGGCCTCCGCCGACACCACAAGGCAGATAAACAAACAGCGGGTGTTGGTTATCAACAATAATGCCTTGCTCTACAAATTGTTTTTTCAAACGTAAACCTGCAACCGCATAGCCTAAAAATAGTGTGGTTGAGTTTTCGTCATCAATAAAGAAGCAGCGCGGGTCTTTTTCAGCTTCTTTGCGGCCTTGTTCGACCGCAATGCTATAATCCTGTTGATATTCAACAACATTTACGCCGTGAGAACGTAACTTATCTTTTTTCCACTGACGTGCATCCGCCGACATATGTACACTGACACTAAAGCCTAATTTTGCACTCATAATGCCAATAGACATGCCTAAATTGCCGGTTGAACCAACGGCGATACTATATTGGCTAAAGAATTGTCGAAACTTATCTGAGGATAGAATTTCATAATTATCATCAATTGATAATAAACCGGCTTCTAAAGCGAGCTTTTCCGCATGGGTCAAAACTTCATAGATACCGCCTCGCGCTTTTATTGAGCCCGAAATAGGTAGGTGGCTATCTTTTTTAAGTAACATTTCCCCAGTAATTGGCGTTTCATAACGTGTTTCAAGAGCACTTTGCATATTGGGAATAGCAACCACATCGGATTCTATGATCCCTTGTGTGGTTTGCGTTTCAGGAAACGCTTTCATTAAATATGGGGCGAAACGTGTTAAACGTGCCTCGGCGTCTTGCACATCCTCGAGGGTCAACCCCACATAGGGTAAACCCGCTTGTGTGGTGGTTGAGTTTGGGTTAAACCAAGTAACTTGCTTTAAATCGATTAAGTCCTGAACTAAAGGGGTGTCAGCAATTAACTTATCAATATTTATCTGAGTCATAATTACTCTCTTTTAAATCACAAATGAAAGTGCAAAGGTGCCTGCCAGCGCAACGAGGGATGCGATAAGTGTGGCGACACTGTAAAAACGAAATGTTTCAGCTAAGGTGGCATTACAATATTGTTTGACCAGCCAGAACAAGGAGTCCGTCACGATGGTACAGCCAATTGCGCCTGAGCCGATGGCTAATGTCATGATCTCAGGGCTGATATGCGGGTACATTGGCATTAATGGGGCAACAATTGCAGTGGCGCCCATCATGGCAACGGTCGCAGAGCCTACCGCAGCATGTAGAATGATAGCCACTAACCAAGCCAATAGGATTGGGTGCATATCAATGCCTGAAAGAACCAGCGCAAGGGAATCGCTTAACCCACTTCCTTTTAAGATGCCATTAAACGCCCCTCCCGCACCAATGATTAATAAAATATTGGCGATGGAACTAAAGCTTTCTTCCGTTTTACTGAGTAGCACGCTCATGCCCATATTACGGCGAATGCCCAGTACGTAATAAGCGACAAATGCGGCAATAAACATGGCAGTGATTGGGTTACCAATAAACTGTAAAAGGGTAAATAATTGATTGTCTTTGCTCATGTTCAAATCTGCTGCGGTTTTGATCAACATGAGAATAATTGGCAGTAAAACGGTAAATAAAGTGGCACCTAGCGAGGGTAAATCTTTTTCTTCACGGACTTCTAAGTCAGAAAAGGCTTCTGGTACCGTTTTAAAAGGTAAGCGCTCACCTAAGAACTTTAGGAATAATGGCCCGCCGACCAGTGAGGCGACTAAACCAACGGCTAAGCCCGCAACAATCACAGTGCCAATATCTGCCCCAAGTTCATTAGTGACAAATAGTGCAGCAGGGTGTGGCGGAACGATACAGTGTACGGCCATCAGCGCAGTACATAGCGGGATAGCCAGTTTTAATAAAGAGGTATTGGTTTTTTTGGCGATGGAAAATGCCAGTGGGATCAACAAAACAACCCCCACCTCAACAAATAGAGTGATACCACAGATTAAACCAATTAGTACCATGGTGACGTCTGGAGTTAACCAACGGCTTTTCTGTAGGGTGATCCCGATGCGCTCTGCTGCACCTGAAATCTCCATCATTTTCCCTAGTATGGTGCCTAGTCCAATAATAGCGGCTAAAAAACCGAGTGTACCGCCAATCCCATTTTCGATAGCATTCACCATCTCTAACGGGTTCATTTTCATTGCAATACCGACAAAAAAGCTGGCGAGTAACAGGGCTAAAAAAGGGTGAAACTTAAATTTAATAATTGAGACTATGATCAGCAAGATACTAATAACCAGAGTACCGAGCATCCACATTGTAGAGTCCATATCCTACCCCTAATCATTTTGTTGTTGTACTTCTATTGGATAATAAATATGCAAGGGTGACAAACGATGAAACCTAAGCTTTAGATGAATTCAATTAACTCAAGTGCGTGATATGGGTCATATAAAATACCAATATTAGGATTTGCATCATATAAATTCACCTTAAAGGCGCTATATTGTTGATAGCGACGAGCTGGGTCATTTCTCAAATAAGGGGGGAAGAGGTTGGTGTCATCGAATTTGAATCAATTTGAACAATCCGGTTTTATTCAATGGAATAAGCGGTTATCGAGCTATCAATTATCCCGCCTACATACCTTTGAAGCTGCGGCGCGACATAGCTCTTTTGCCCTAGCGGCGCAGGAGCTTGCCCTCACACCCAGTGCGGTAAGTCATCGTATTAATACCTTAGAGGGAGAACTGGGTTTTAAATTATTTGAGCGTTTTCATCGGCGTATTGAGTTAACTTCCGATGGTGAGCGTATTTATTGGGCGTTACGTAAAAATCTGGATGATATTAACCAAGAAATTATTGATATCAAAAACCAAGAAATTTCTGGGGAATTAACAGTTTACTCACGCCCATCGATTGCCCAGTGCTGGTTGATCCCGAAAATTGCAGATTTTGCTAATCAATACCCATCGATTCAATTAAATTTATTAACAGGGAACGATGATGTTAATTTTCGCGGCTATGGTATTGATGTGGCAATTTATTATGATGATATGACAAGGTCTAATCTCTATTGTGAAGACCTGATGTCAGAGTCGATGGTTCCAGTGTGTAGTCCGAAATATGCCCAGCAATATGATTTGCTGAATAATATTCATCAACTAAAAAACTGTACGTTACTGCATGACCGGCAAGCATGGAGCAGCAATTCCGACTATGATGAGTGGAAAGCATGGAGCGAATACTATCAGCTACCCTTGTTTCCCCACCGCCGAAACCTGTGTTTTGACCGTTCAGACTTAGCTATTGTAGCCGCAATGAACCACGCAGGTGTAGCAATGGGGCGCA
Source organism: Providencia sp. TYF-12 (assembly GCF_041344805.1). Taxonomy (NCBI): domain Bacteria; kingdom Pseudomonadati; phylum Pseudomonadota; class Gammaproteobacteria; order Enterobacterales; family Morganellaceae; genus Providencia; species Providencia sp. TYF-12. The sequence continues at coordinate 4,124,407 of NZ_CP166833.1, read as the reverse complement.
AGCAGTTGGTGGAAAAGCGGATTAAAAGCCGTGAGCTCGTGATGCCTTTTGGCGATACGCCATTAACCTGCCAACAGCGGTATTACTTTGCGATGCTTAATGATAAGCGGCACCCAAAAGCGGATATTTTTATTCAGTGGTTAAAACAGCAGGTTAGCTGAATATCGCAAGTAAAATACAATAGCTTACCGCAGGGCACAGTACTTTCCCCTGTAACCGTTAATACAAAAATTATTGCGGATTAACTAAACAAAAAAGGCAGGGCCTAATGTCAGCACTGCCTTTTTATCGATATAAAACCTTAATTAGCGGCTCAGTGCATCCGCCACGGATTTAAAACGAGCAAATTTATCGCGTAATTGCTGATGCCCAACGGCATTGGGTTGGTAAGTTGTCATTTTCGCTGTACTGGCTGAAATGGCGACATCGAAGCCGGAATAATAACTTGTTCCAACGGCAGCACACAGCGCCGCCGCTTGGCAGCCAGACTGTTGTATGTTGACGACATCTAACGGTAAATTACTCGCATCACAGAACATTTGCATCCACAATGGGGAGTGGGTTGGGCCACCCGTAAAGCGAATGGACTCAGTGGTATTATCGAGCCCAACAATGCGGTCTTGATGCAGCAAGTGAGAGAACACAATACCTTGGTAAATCGCGTAAACAATATCTGCATCTGTATGGTGAGAACTTAAACCTAATAGGCCGCCATGCAGGTTACTATGGTAATTAGAGCCATATAGCCAAGGGAAAAATAGGATATCATTTTGCCTTGTTGCCCCTTCGGCTACGCAATGGTTAAGTACCTCATAGTCCTGTAAGCGTTGATTGAAGAAATGGCGCGTAAACCACGCGAGGTTACTGGCTGACGTTGGGCTTCCTTCATGGACAAAATAAGTACCTGGAATACAGTATTTGCTCCAAACATACGGGTAATCTGATGGGATAATTTCATCAAAAACACGGGTGGAGATTGTCCATGTCCCAGCAACTGCACTCAGTTTATCTTTTTGATTGACGCCCGAAGCCAAGGCTGCACCGACAACATCGAAGAAACCACCAAAGACAGGCGTCCCTTCTGTCAGGCCACATTCTGCTGCTGCTTTATGCGTTACAGTCCCCGCAAGTTGGGCTGAATTGATCACTGGTGCTAATTTGTCATTGACCTCGTCAATACCAAATAGTTTGCATAAGCTAGGGTCGTAACTTGATTTAGTTTGGTTAAATAATTGGCTACCTGAAATATTAGTTTCTTCACAGGCAATTTGGTCAGTAAGGCGATAGCGAATATAGTCATGTACCATTAAAACATGACCTGTACTCCGGTAGTTATCGGGTTCGTTTTCTTTTAACCAGCGTAGTAATGCGACGGGGTGAGAAGCCCAGAGCTGCTGTAAACTCAGCGGATAGGCTTTGTCTGCCGTGCCATTTTTATGCCATTCATCAACAATGGCCTGAGCGCGGGAATCCGAAGATACAATCCCATTTCTAACGGGTTTGCCGTGTTTATCGAGTAAATAGAGGCCCTTACCGTGCGAAGAAAAGCTAACGCCCGAAATTTGTGAAGCATTCAAGCGGCTATTTTTAATCGCTTCGCGGATCACGCTACAGGCTGCTTCCCATAGCACATCCATATTTCGTTCACTAAACCCTGCTTCAGGGCTCTCAGTGGGGAAAGGGTGCTCTGCAACAACAATTTCTTGGCCTTCAGGTGTGTAGACTCCCGCTTTAATAACAGTACCACCAAGGTCGACACCCATAAAAAATGCATTCATTGTGGGCTCCTTTAAGCGTTGTACCAACCAGCTTGTTGCATTTTATCTTCTATCCAATGGCGAGCCTTAATGATTTCAATCAATGGTTCTTCTGCTTTTTCTGTCCACATTTCAATCAAAAAGGTACCGCGATAATTTAAACGCTTTAATAGTTTGAATAAATTCACAAAATCGACACAGCCTTCCCCAAAAGGGACATCACGGAATTGGCCTTGGCAGGTTTCTGTTACCGCGTAGGTATCTTTTAAGTGAATAGCCGTGACGTGCTCAATACCTTGTGTGAATTCCTGTTCGACATTATTCCCCCATGCGGTCAAGTTACCCACGTCAGGGTAAACAGAAAACCATGGAGAGCGAATTTTGTCAGATAGGGCTTGCCACTTAGTGATGGAATTCATAAATGGCGTATCCATGATCTCTACGGCACACATTACCTGAGCCGCTGCGGCAACTTCACTGACCCATTGCATCCCTTTTTCAAAATGGGCAATGGTCTGTGCATCTTGCTCTTCATAATAGACATCGTAACCTGCAAGTTGGATAGTCCGGATCCCAAGGTCTTGCGCTAATTTGATGGCTTTTTCCATCAAGGAATAAGCCATCATGCGAGTTGCTTCATCGTGGCTACCGAAAGGGAAACGGCGGTGACCAGATAAACACATTGTTGGAATACGCACGCCAGTTTGCTGGATGGCTTTGACAATGTCTAGGCGCTCAGCTTGGTTCCAGTCCAAGCGTGCAAGGCGTTCGTCGGTTTCATCCACTGACATTTCAACAAAATCAAATCCAGCGGCTTTAGCTAACGCTAATTTCTCTAACCAACTGCTATCTTTAGGTAATGCTTTTTCATAAATTCCAATTGGATGCTTGCGCATGGTGTTCTCCCTGAAAAATTTAACTTTGTGGTGATGTTTTATTAAGGCGCTGGTTGCGGGTCATGGCTCGTTTAGCACTCCATCTTTCTTTGAAGAATTTGAACGCCAGTGCCAAAATTAGGGTGATCCCCCAAACCGCAAGGTTAAAGTGCAGGCTGACTCCCAGTAGGCTTAAACCCGTTGCGATGACTTGTAAAACTAATAAAGCGCAGAATACACGGCTAACTTTCCCAACTCCGCCAAATGGGTTAGTCCCACCTAATACAATGGCAAGGATGGTGAGTAATAAATAAGAGTCACCATAGCCCATACGTGCAGAGTTAAAGCGTGCCATCATAATGAGGCCTGCAAGTACGCACAGAAGGCTAGAAATGGTATAGATGGCGATCATTACGCGGTCTGTACGAATACCGCTGAACCATGTGGCATTGATATTACTGCCACTCATGTAAATATTTTTCCCTAAGCGTGTACAACCTAAAAATAGGGCTAACAAGATAGCGGTGACAATAAAGATAATCATAGCAATAGGGACACCAAATACAGTGTCAGCACCAATAGCACGTACAATCGGTGGCATACCGCTGAGTGCGGCACCTTTAGTAAGGTAAACCCCAATACCACTGATAATGGTCATCGTACCAAGTGTGACTAGAATTGGGTGGGCACCGATATGGGAAATCATTAGCCCTGTGAGTGTGCCAATAATTACCGCGATGACCGTTGCACCGACTAATGCCAATAATAACCACATTAATTGCGTACCAGTTCCTGCCTCCACGGGTAGGTAATTAATAAAGACCCACGCCATAAATAAGCCCGTTAAGTTAGCGGTGCTGATAATCGCAAGGTTTAAACCACCGCTTAACATCGGGACAAACATGGCAAAAGTGAGTAAACCTAGCTCAGGTAATTGGAAGGTAATACTTAAAAAAGTATTTTGCGTAAAAAAATGCCCCGGCATAGCGATGCTGAATGCAGCAATCGCCAATAAGAAGATTGAAAGCAGTCCGATAACAGAGCCATCAATTTTAAAAAAAGCGTGTTTTTTCATGGTGATATTCCTGTTAAACAAAACCTACGTCCGTCTCTTTGCGTTTTTTGTAGTGAGTAATACAAATCGCAATGAGGATAACCATGCCGATGACGATATTGACGAAATAGTTAGAGACGCCAATTAAGTTGAGGCCATTCTTTAAGATACCGATCAGGAAAACCCCCATGAGCGTACCGATCACCGTACCGCGTCCCCCCGACAAACTTGCCCCTCCTAACACCGCCGCTGCAAGTACATCGAGTTCTCCTCCTACGAGGGCACTGGGTACCACTTCACTCATTCGGTAAGTTTGCAGCATGCCACCAATGGCTGCCATTGCACCTAGATAGCCATAAGCGAACAAATAAATGACGGAAACTCGAATACCAATACGAGTCGCAGACTCTTGGCTGCCCCCAACCGCATATAACTGGCGGCCAATATGGGTTTTATTCATTAAAATCCAAGTCAGGAAGGCAATACCAAGCATCACTAAAAGAGGCAGGCCAACTTGGTAGTATTCCCCATCGACTTCGAACGGCAAGATAGTCACAGGGTCTACCCACCAATCGGGTAAATCATAAATACTATGACCATTTGTTAACCACATCAGCATGCCAAATAACAATGATTGCATACTGATGGTGATAATGATGGAAACCACATTGAGGGAGTAAATTAATATTGCATTGATTAAACCAAAAGCGATACCAATGATTATTGCCAATGTGATACTCAGGGCTGGGCTAGCAATAATTCCTTGTAATAACCATGTTGCTATGACGTATTGAACGACCGAAGCTACGGCCGCAAAAGAAATATCTATCCCACCAGTGACTAAGACGACAAATAACCCTAAAGCAAAGACACCTGTGACTGCATAGCTTTCACTTAGGTCGAGTAAGTTTTGAATAGTCAGAAATTGTGGGCTCATAGCAGTAAAGAAAACCACCATAATGATAATGACCCAAATTAACCAACCTTCAACTGATTGTGGTCGAAGTTTTTGCCAATTAGCCATTGATGATTTCCTCCAACTGTTGCTCATTGATGGAATCTGTCATGATTTCTTTGACGATAGTTCCTTGTTTCATATGTAAAATTCTGTCGCAGTTATAATAAGCTTCGGAGGCTTCATCGGTAATTAGAAGAATTGAAATACCCACACCAGATAAACGGTGAATTAATTTATAAATACTGTCTTTTGCACCAATATCGACACCCACAGTTGGGGAGTCTAAAATCAATACTTTTGGGCGAGTTAAAATCCATTTAGCAAGAACCACTTTTTGTTGGTTACCGCCAGATAGCGTGGAAAGGGGGTTATTGGGGTCAGTTACTTTAATATCTAAGTCAGCAATCCACTCTTGGACAATGTCTTGACATTGTTTTTCATCAATCAAATGCAATGGGGTTTTTAAACGATCAAGAATGGAAATGACCATATTATCGGCGATAGATTGCTGTAATATCGCACCTAACGTTAGGCGGTCTTCGGATACATAGCCAATACCGTGTTTAATCGCTTCGGTATTGTTCTTCAGCTTAACGGGTTTACCTTCAATACGTAACTCACCATTATCGGGGTGAGTAATACCAAATAAAGAGAGCGCTAGCTCAGTACGGCCGGAACCGAGCAAACCACATAAACCTAATACCTCACCGCGTTTTAAACTCAACGAAATATCTTGATATTGGCCTGAGCGGCTGAAGTTTTTAATTTCTAGAACAGTACGTCTATCTTCCGCATTGTTTGGGGGTTTGCGTTCATGAACGATGTCTAAACCGGTCATGAGTTCGGTAATTTTGCGGGTGGTTAAGCCTTCAGCAGGCCATGTGCCAATTTTTTGCCCATCACGGATCACCGTAATGCGGTCAGATATTTCCTTGACTTCTTCAAGTCGATGACTGACAAAAACGACGGTGATCCCTTTGTTTTTTAAGTAGTTCACTGTCGATAGTAATTGATTTACTTCGGTTCGAGTGAGGGACGCCGTTGGCTCATCCATAATTACTAGGCGAGCATCCGCGACTAAGGCACGGCAGATAGCGACTTGTTGGCGCTGAGCAATGGGTAAAAATTGAACTGGCGTATCTGGGTTAATGGAAAAAGCGAGTTCATTGAGTATTTCTAACGCTTTTTCGCGCAATTTCTTTTTTTGGAACCAACCAAAATACCCTTTGAGGTTCAGCTCAAAAGCGATATTTTCAGCCACCGTTAAGTTAGGGAATAGCGATAAGTCTTGATAGATAACCTGTACGCCTAATTCACGAGCTTTATCGGGTGTTAACCGGTGGTAACTTTTGCCATCAATCTCGATTTTACTGCCATTATCAGGAGCGTACACACCGCTGATAGTTTTGATCAGGGTACTTTTTCCACACCCATTGGTGCCTGCTAAACAGTGCACCTCACCTTTGTTTAGCGTCAAATCAATATTGCGTAATGCACGATGACCCCCAAAGCTTTTGGAAAGGTCTCGTAAGGTGATGAGTGGGTCGGATTTGTCAGCTTTTGAGGTGGTTGTCATAGGTATAATTCCTACTGCAAATAAATTGGTGTTGGCTTGTTTGTCATAGCGCAAGCTGTTGCGTTGTTGGCTACAACTCGCGCTATACAAAACAGTAAATTCAAAATGCTAATTAATATTGTATTTTTGTTTTAAATGTTATTTTGCTAGTGAAGAATTACAGGCCGACTTCAACCAATTTTTTGGTGTTTTCGATATTCAGATTGACAGGGTTATCACTTAAAATGGTATTGCCACTGACTTTAATTTCACCCATATTACCGATTGAAACGCCATCTTTAATTTCTTCACCGTTCATCATTGCAGTCGCAACTTGAACGAAGACTTGTCCTGCAACTTTAGGATTAGAAATGTAGCCACCATCAATAGCGCCTTTTTCTAGTAACTTAATGCCTTGGCCTGGGGTAAAGGTGCCGAATACACAGGTGGTATCATTTTTGCGGCGCTTATCAATAGCACGACCTGCACCGATAGGGCCTTGCGAGCCAAATGACATAATGCCTTTTAAGTCTTTGTGCTTAGATAACAGGTCATTAGCGGTACGCATTGAATCATCAACGGATTCTGCAACACCAAAACGGTCATCTACCATTTGCATTTTTGGGTAATTGGCTTTTTGATAAGCAATGGCAGCATCCGCCCACTCATTAACAAGAGGGACCGTTAAACTGCCGACGAACATGGCGTATTTACCTTCTTCACCCATACAAGCTGCCATATCTTTCATATGGTTAGCTCCCATGCTTTGGGTATCAAGTAATTCAAAGTCCCAGTCTGCGTTGGTTTGATTTGGAGATTCGTGAGTAATGACTTTAATACCAGCTTCTTGAGCGCGTTTTAATACAGGCTCAAGTACTTTTGCATCGTTAGGAACGACACCAATGACATCCACTTTTTTGGCGATTAAATCTTCGATGGCACGAACTTGTTCTGCTGGATCAGCCGTTGTAGGGCCAACTTGGAATGCGTTAACGCCCAGTTTTTTACCTTCTTCGGTGATCCCTTGTTCCATAACGTTAAACCAAGGAATACCACCGACTTTAACGACTACGCCCATCGTGAATGGCTTTTGTGCTTTTTGTGATTCGGCCATTGCGACATTGGAAAACAGTGCAACGCTCATTAAACAAGGTAAAACTAATTTTTTCATGTTCATAGTTGTATTCCTTAGTGTAGATGGATACTAAATCGAGATCTCTCATCAACATAGGGTCAATGTTATTATCTCATTTAGGTATGCCTATAATTAAGCGCTAAGGAATTATGGGTACATAATATCCCTGCACTTTTTAATACAGAAAATAAATGAATGATTATTATTTTACTTACATCACGGTTACGGACTTTTTATATTTTAATAAATTACTTATCACACTCGATAATATTTAAATTCGGGAATTGTTTTTGAAAATTAGTATCATTAAGCTTGTTAGTAATGAGTACGTTAATATCCTCAAAGGTACAAACTTGGCTAAAAGCATATTTTCCGAGTTTACTGTTGTCGGCGAGCAAAACTTTATTCTCTGAAACTTGCAACATAATATTTTTCAGCTTTGAATTTATTTCGCTACCATCACGAATACCATTTTCAATATTAAAACCTTGGCATGATAAAAATAAGGTTTTTATCTGAAAGCTACGAATAATACTTTCTGCAATAGGGCCATGAAAATCATCATGACGTTCTGAGTATTCACCACCAATCCCAATCACTCGTACACGATCACGGCAAGCCAGTGCTTGGATAATTTTGACCGAATTAGTGACAACAGTAATATCGATATCAGGTATTTGCCGTGCTAAAAACCAGCAAGTACTGCTGTTATCTAGCATAATACAGTCGCCGGGTTGGATAAACTTCAGTGCAGCCTTAGAAATTTTCATTTTCGCATCAGGGTGTTCTTCGGTTCTTTTGCGAAAGGATTCTGCACCATCGACCATTTGACTGAGTTTGACCGAAGAAGGTATTACATTGACCATTGGCATTTCTTCTTGGTCAATGGCAACGGCACCGCCGAAGCTACGAATAATTCGGTTTTCTCGCTCTAGTACTGTTAAATCACGCCGGATTGTTTCTTGGGAAACAAGACATAACTGAGCTAATTCACGCACTAACGCCGAACCATTTTGTGAAACATGAGAACAAATTAATTTATGGCGTTCGGCTTGTAACATGTTTAACTCCTATTTTTTCCACGATATTTATTCTGCCTGTGTTGCTTTTTTTTTGTCGTGATTAGATTCAAGTATTCCATTCTTGAAAAAAACAAAGCCGTTTAAAGTGATCTTGTATAGCTATATTTGAAAGCAATATGTAATCGTTACATTTAGTTGTGATTTAAGTCGCATTATTTGCAGTATCTTTCTGTGTTACTCATAAGAAACAAAAAAAATGGGCTAACTCGGTCATATTTCCACACCTAAATATTGACTTAATGTGACCGATGGTGACCGATTATGACCGATTGACTGTGATTTGTTGCGAGTTTGTAAATGTGACCGCTTTTTAAATCAGCAAAATCTGTTTACCTTAATAGGTAGAGACAGGTTATCAACACACAAAATATACCCAGAGAATAAATTTTTGTTGTTGATATTAAAGCAAATTTTATAGCTAGGGGATTATTATGTTAGAACAATTGAAGCAACAAGTCTTTGAAGCAAACCTCGCATTACCAAAACATAACCTAGTGACCTTTACTTGGGGAAATGTCAGTGGCATTGATCGCCAAGCAGGGTTAATGGTAATTAAGCCATCCGGTGTGGATTATGAAACCATGAAAGCAGAAGATATGGTGGTTGTCTCACTGGGAACGGGAAAAGTTGTTGAAGGTAATTTTCGACCGTCTTCTGATACAGATACCCATCTGGCACTTTACAAGGCATTCCCTGAAATTGGCGGTATCGTGCATACTCATTCGCGTCATGCCACTATTTGGGCACAAGCGGGGCAGCCATTAAGTGCATTAGGCACTACACATGCAGATTATTTCTATGGTGAAATTCCGTGCACGCGTTTAATGACAGAAAATGAAATTGCTGGGGATTACGAAAGGGAAACGGGTAATGTCATCATTGAAACATTTAAAGAAAAAGGTATCACAGCCAAAGATGTTCCCGCAGTATTAGTTAACAGTCACGGCCCATTTGCATGGGGGACAAACCCTGATAATGCGGTGCATAATGCGGTTGTCTTAGAAGAAATCGCTTATATGAATTTATTTACTCGTCAATTACAGCCTGCTGTAGGGGCAATGCAGCAAGAACTGTTAGATAAACATTATTTACGTAAGCATGGTAAAAATGCCTATTATGGGCAAAAGTAAAGAATTAAATGTAGTGTAATTGACATAATAAATTGATTAAAAATAACAAATACTATTTCTTGATTTTTATTATAGTCAAGGAAGGGGTTATTATACAAATAACCACAAAGAAATGCAGTGTGATTATTACTGTTATTAAAATAATACCCCTTAAAGAGATACCATCATAAAACTGTTCATTAAAGTTTAAATATAATGTTTATATACCCATATCCTAAAATAGAAAATAGGCGGTAATTAATTATTATCTATAGGGAAATGAAATTAAGACAATAGAATAGGTTAGAAGCGCCCCTATTGTTTCCTAATAGCGAAAACAATAGGGGGCAGTTTATTCTAAAGTGTGACGCCCATTTTAAAAATGGCTAATTCGCGGAAGTCATTCACTTCATTTTTGGTTTGTTCTCCATTTACGACCTTAACCACATGTTGAATAAAGTCAGCCAATAACTGATCCATGGATTTACCGGTTAATAAGGCACCTGCATTAAAATCAATCCAATGGGGTTTTTTGGCGGCCAGTTCATTATTAGTGGCAATTTTTAATGTTGGTACAAACCCACCATAAGGAGTTCCACGACCCGTAGTAAATAGCACTATATGGCAGCCTGCGGCGCCTAATGCACTGGTTGCAATCGCATCGTTACCTGGAGCACTTAATAGGTTAAAGCCCGGTTTTGTTAGGCGTTCGCCGTATTTTAATACATCCATTACTTGGCTGGTTCCCGCTTTTTGAGTACAACCAAGGGATTTTTCTTCTAGCGTAGAGATACCGCCTGCTTTATTACCCGGAGAGGGGTTCTCATAGATAGGTTGATCATGAGCAATAAAATATTGTTTGAAGTCATTGATCATATTTACTGTTTTTTCGAAGGTTTGTTGGTCATGACAATGGTTCATTAAAATCTGCTCAGCACCAAACATTTCTGGCACTTCGGTTAAAACAGTCGTTCCATTATGGCTGACAAGGAAATCAGAAAAACAGCCTAATAGTGGGTTGGCGGTGATCCCTGATAACCCATCAGATCCACCACACTCAAGGCCAAATTTCACTTCACTAAGCTTGCCTGACACACGTTTATCTTGTCTAACTAATTGATAAAGTTCATTAAGGTGTTCAACGCCCGCTTCAATTTCATCTTCCAATTGTTGACATACCATAAATTTAACGCGATCAGTATCGAAATCACCTAATGTTGCTTTAAACTCAGCCACTTGGTTATTTTCACATCCCAACCCAATCACCAGAACGCCCCCTGCATTAGGGTGTTTTACCATATCTTGCAAAATAGTACGGGTGGTTAAGTGGTCATCGCCTAATTGAGAGCAGCCTAAGGTATGGTTGTAAAGATAGACCCCGTCAATATCAGTCGCTTCATTGTGCTGTTTATTGAAGCGTTCGATCATTTTTCTTGCAAGGGCATTGACGCATCCAACCGTTGGGATCACCCAAATTTCATTACGGACGGCAATGTCACCGTTATTGCGGCGATAAATTTGTACTTCAGGGTCAGGGAGAGTTGCCGCAATTAGGTTACATTCTGGGTCATATTCATAGTCATTTAATGCACTTAAATTTGTTGCAATATTATGAGTATGCACATGCTCACCAGCACTAATTGCAGTGGTTGCATGACCAATTGGGGAACCGTATTTTAAGATATTGTGATCTTTTTCAATCGGCACTAATGCGATTTTATGACCGCGGGCGACATCCTGTTTTAGGGTGACGGAGTGGTTATCAATAGTGATAGTTTCTCCTACTTGCCTATCAGTTAGCGTAACAGCGACATTGTCATTGGCATGTATTTTAATTATATCTTTTATCATGTTTAGTTCCCTGGGCTGGAAATCGGATGTAATGGGATCAACCAATCATATCAAGGTGTGATCAATCATTTTATTGACTAAATTTCAGGCATTATACTATTTGGTTTATATCTTTTAAAGGTGTTATACCAATTTAACTGTAATTTCTTTTCTTAACATTTTCTATTTCACCCAGACATGGTAAATTTCGTTATACTTAGAGCGTTTAGATGCTGGTTACACAGGGTTGTATTGCGAAAGGAGAAAATGATGAGCTCACAAGAGAGTGAACCACGCTTATATCAGCAAGTTGCCGCTTTGGTTAAAGATAGAATTGAAAATGATGCGTACCCAATAGGGACAAAACTCCCCGCAGAACGCTTACTTGCAGACGAAATGAATGTCAGCCGTACGGTGATCCGTGAAGCCATTATTATGTTAGAAGTCGAAGGTTATGTGGATGTTCGCAAAGGCTCAGGTATACATGTTATTAGTAACCGGTCTAACAACTCGGTTAATACGGACAGCGGGCTCGAGTTTAGTCGTTGTGGCCCATTTGAATTACTACAAGCAAGGCAATTGATTGAAAGCCATATTGCAGAGTTTGCCGCGACTCAAGCAACTAAAGAAGATATTTTAAAACTGGTTGATATACAAAAAAATGCACGGAAAGAAGACCGCTTTCGTGATTCAACGTGGGATTTAGCATTCCATATGCAAATTGCAGCATCGACTCATAACAGCGCCATGGTAATTATTGTTGAGCAGATGTGGAGCCAGCGCTTGCGTAACCCATACTGGTTAAAACTTCATGAGCACATTGATAATAGGTCGATTGAAAGTTGGTGTGATGAACATGACCAAATTTTACAGGCACTTGCACGCCGTGATGCAAAGGGGGCAAGGCAAGCAATGTGGCAACACTTGGAAAACACTAAAAAAATGTTGTTTAATGCCACTAGTGATGACTTCGAATTTACCATGGATCGTTACTTTTTTGCGGATAGTCCAACCGTCGATCATAACGATTAGTTATTCCTCATCATCTTCAGAGATTTGCTTTAATGCGGGGAGATTCACTAAGATAATTTTCCCGTATTTTGCATCGATCCAACCTAATTTTTCCCAAGCAACCAAGCGCTTATTGATGGTTTGTCGAGTGGTATTAATGATCGTTGCTAGGTCATCTTGTGTTAGGTATAGGCTAAGTTGGATGCCTTTCTCATGGGGTTCTCCGTACCCTTCGGCTAAGCTAAGCAGCCGTTTAGCTAACCGAGCAGAAACTGACAATAAAGCGCTGTCATTGATAATGGTAAAAGCGTTGCGAATGACCTTACACAGTAAGATATTCAATGATTGATAAAAAACAGGGTATTTCTCTAAGATTGTAGCTAAGTCTTTTGGTGAAATCGTCAACAAAATTGTTGGGCTAATCGCTTTTGCATCGTGAGTACGGGCGGATTTATCTAACATGGCAATTTCGCCAAACCAGTTCCCGGGGGAAAGATAGCGGAATACACATTCACGCCCATCAGTAGAGATGGAACTCACTTTAACGGAGCCTTGAATGACGGCGTATAGCCCTCTAGCTGGGTCGCCTTGGTAGTGAACCATTTCGCCATCGTTATAAAAACGTAGCGTTGCGCATTCCATTAATATACTAATCAAATAGTCAGGTAAGTTATTAAACCAGCTATTGGTTTGTAAAATTTCAAGAATGTTTGCATGGGGCAAAACTAACTGGCTATTTTGTACTGCAATGTTCATCTGAATGCTCCCTGCATGAAATAAGCTGACTTTATCATGACATTTGGTAGGGGTATGTTCAATCCTGAACCACCGCAATATTTGATTAAACCTCTTTGTGTAATAAATGAAAGCTAATGTTGCCATTAATTAAGTAAAAACGAGCCACCGATGGTGGCCCGGGAACAAAGATTTAATCTTCGAATCGTTTTTCAATACCTAATCGTTTTAATGTCAGTATTAAAATACCGCCAATAAAGGCAACGAGCGCGATAAAGTACAACCCAGCTCGCGCAGATTCAAACGTCGTTTCTGCCCAGACTCTTAAGTTTGGTGCCACAAAACCGCCTAAGTTGCCCACGGAGTTAATTAAGGCAATACCGGATGCCGCAGCGGTTCCACCTAAGTAAGCCGATGGGAAGCTCCAGTACAGAGGTTGCATCGCTAAGTGACCTGCTGCTGCCACACACAGTGCAATAATGGCAATGACTGGAATGCTATCGAACAAGCCGGATACAGCAATCCCCGCAGCCCCTAACATAAAGGTAATCGCAGCCACTTTACGACGCTCTTTTAGGCGTTCAGAAATGCGCGGGACATAGTAAACTGCGATAGCCGCACACAGAGGTGGAATTGCCGTCACGAAGCCGACTAATATTCCAACTTTACTGCCTAATAGCGTCCCGATTTGGGTTGGCAGGAAGAAATAAATACCGTAACCACATACTTGAACAGTGAACCAAATTAAGCATAAATAGAGAACTCGCATATCTAATAGCGCACTTAAAGCGCCTTTTGGACTATGCCCTGCTTTGGCATTTTCTTCTGTGGCTAATTTAGCGGAAAGCGCACTTTTTTCTTCTGCTGTCAGCCATTTTGCTTTTTCTGGACGGTCATCAAGGTAGAAAAATACCCAAATCCCGACGAGAGAGGCGAGTAACCCCTCGACAACAAACATTAACTGCCAACCATATAAACCGAATGCGAATGATGAGCCTTCTAGTGCGAGTAATGAACCGGATAATGGTCCTCCAATAATAAAGGCTAATGGTGCACCAAATAAAAAATAGCCAGTGACACGGGCACGAATATTTTGTGGGAACCAGAAAGTTAAATACAGAATAACCCCTGGAAAGAAGCCCGCTTCACTCACGCCTAATAAGAAACGCAAGACAATAAAGGTAGTTTCATCGTGAGCGAACATCATTGCCGCTGAAACTAACCCCCATGTGACCATAATACGTGATAGCCATACACGTGCACCTATACGGTACAGTAAGATATTGCTTGGTACTTCAAATAGTGCATAACCAATAAAAAAGATCCCTGCACCAAATGCATAGGCTGCGTCACTTAACCCTGTTGTTAATTGAAATTCTTGCTTTGCAAAACCGATATTTGAACGGTCTAAATACGCTAATATGAACATTAATACCACCATGGGTATTATTTTTCGTATTGCTTTGCTGGTAGCCGATGATAAATGATCAGTATTGGTGGACATGGTTCACCCCAGTTTTGTAAGGTAATAATGTTATCTATTCATTTTTATTACGTGTTTAGCCCACCGCTGAGTTATCAGCAGGGTAGAGTATAGAGCTAATGAATAAGTAACTTAAAATGAATAATTCTTGTTATTTATTTCCCTTTCTCGTGGTGTTAGTGATGAAATAGCGAAAAAGGGAATTATTATTATTTCACGTTAAATTTAGCCAATGCTTCCGGTTTTAACGTCGTACCGGCTCCCGGAGCCGTTGGGGTGGTATAAACACCATCAATGACTTCAACTGGGTCAACAAAGCAATCCAATGTCCATGGAATAAATTCCAGTAATGAACAGGCTGGATGTGCCATGACTAAGTGCAATTGTGCTTGCATCATATCGCCATGGTGCGGTGTTACTGGTAAGTTAAATGCCATACCTAAATCCGCAATTTCCCATACCGCAGTTAAACCGCCGCAACGGGTTGCATCTGGTTGTAGGTAATCAACCGCGCCAGCAAGGACAAATTCTTTAAATGAATCATTGTGATACAGTAATTCACCTAACGCGATTGGTGTATCCATGTAAGCTGCTAGCTGCTTGTGACTTACCACGTCATCGTGCCACAGTGGCTCTTCAAACCATTTAATGTTGAAATCATTTAAACGGTGGCCATATTGCTTGGCGATGCTGATATCCCATTTACCGTTAGCATCGACCATTAGGTCAATATCATCGCCAATTGCATGGCGAACGGCTTCGATTCTTTGTAAATCTTCACGTGGATCTGGCTTGCCAATTTTCATTTTGATCGCTTTAAAACCTTCTTCGAAGATCATTTTTTTACAATCATCAACGAGATCGTCTTGGCTACGAACCAGCCAACCGCAGTCAGTATTATAAGCGTTCACTTTATTGTGTTTTGAACCGCCAAACAGTTGCCATAGTGGCTGATCGGCAGCTTTCGCTTTGAGATCCCACAAGGCAATATCAATGGCAGAGATAGCCATTTGCATCAAGCCACCACGACCTACCCAAATATTGGTCGAACTACGAGTGAGCTTACGATGTAAATAACGTACTTCAGTTGGGTCTTCACCCAGCAGCATGGGGCCAAAAACATCTTCAATGATGGTGGTAATTAAACGATCTGTAGTGATATCCGCATGTGTTCCTGTATGACCATAACCGACTAACCCACATTCAGTTTTGATCATGACACCCGGCATTCCCCAATGGGTAATGCTATGCGTCGAATCACCAATTAGATCATTAGTGACCGGAACGTGCATGATAAAGGTACTAATTTCTTTTATTTTCATTGTTATTCCCAGGTGTTGAAAGGTGGTTGATTGCCAATCTAACAGTGGGAAATGGAATTAACTGTCAAATGATTTACAGATCGTACCTTGAAAACGTTTTTTACTGATAAACATGAGCTAGATCTCTTTATTTTGTATGATACATCAAGGTTAAACCACCTAATTGGTATAATAACTTTTGTAAGAAATAAACACTGATTAAAATGAGTATTGGGGCTAAGCTGTAAGGGGGGTTAGCTGCTTGATAAAGAAAGTGAGGTAACAGGGGGGCGACCTCTCAATAAAAATTTTTCATGGGGTATAGGGTTAATTCTTCAGTAGGTTTAGAATAATTAATGCAAACTTTGTTGGTAATGGATAAAAAATGTGTAAACAATTACTTGTTTTATTTTTAGTCTTATTCATAAATTCTATTTCCCCATCTTTAGCCACAGTTGTTGAGCATAATACGCAGGATTGGCGGTTAGCCGATATTCCCCCTAAACTAATCCAAACCCAAAAAACAGAAATTATTTTTTCAAGGGTCGCGGGTGAAATGCGTGCGGTGGCTGAACTTAACCATAATCATGGGTTCTATGCTTATAACTCTTCAGGGGATTATAGCGCGATGCAATTTGGTAATGATTATGCGTTTGTAAAGGCAACAGCACTTGCGAATAAACCCCCTCGTTATATTCCAGATATTGATAGGTTAAATGACTTACAAAAACCCGTTTATGATTATCTAATCACACGGCAAAAAACGCCTGTTTATCAATCAGCTGATAGCAGTGGCCGGCAAATTGCCTCTTTATGGGCAAACTTACGTTATCCGGTCGTCGCTAGAATGATAAAAACCGATAAAATAGGTACAAAGACAGCTTGGCTGACAATTCGCTTAGGTGACAGACTAGGGTATGTTCATCTGGATGATGTTGCGTTGGATAAAGGTATTCCAATCTTAACTTATCACCATATTTTACAAGATAGTGAAAATAAACTGTTTCGTGAAACATCGACAGCCACTTCAGTGGAAGCATTCAGTGAACAAATGAATTACCTCAAGCAAGCGGGTTATCAAACCCTTTCTTTGCAGGATGTGGAAGATTATTTGAATAAATCAGCTAACTTGCCCGGCAAAGCCGTGGTATTGACTTTCGATGATGGTTTGAAATCCGTATACCGTTATGCGTTACCGATTTTAAGGCAAAATCATCAGCAAGCAACTTTGTTTGTTATTTCTTCAAGGGTCAAAACTCATCCAGAAAAGTGGTCTGCAGATTCGTTACAGTTTATGAGCAAACAAGAAATAAAAGATAGCCAAGATGTATTTAATATTCAATCGCATACGCACTTTTTACATCGTTTGGATAACCATAACTCACCGATTATTTTTAGCCGTAAACAACACACGGCCATGTTGGATTTTAAACGCTCAATGAGGCTACTTAGCCATTTTGAGCCAGAGCAGCGCTATTTAGCCTACCCCTTTGGTGGCTATAACCAATCTGCAATGGATGCCGCAAAAGAAGCGGGCTTACACCTAGCTTTGACGACAATTCAAGGGAAAGTGAAGCTAGGGGATAACCCATATGCCTTAAAACGCTTGTATGCATTTCGTACCGATCCCCTCGACAAATTTTCTCAGATGGTTGGGAATAGCGAACAGAATGTGGTTAATCAAAATATTATTATCGACAGGTGATATCCCGTTTAATGCACTGAATTCCTTTCTATCGGTATTCAGTGCATATCGGCTTGTTTGCCAGTTCCCATTTCCTTTAAGAACCGCTGCTGGTAGATAAACAGTTCCTTGGCATTGATACAGTGATATTCCATTGAGAACTGCTTTGCCGTTTGTTCGATGATCTTTGCAAGGGCAGGGTAGTGGCGGTGATTCCAGTTGGGAAACAAATGATGAGTTAAGTGCAAGTTTAAACCACCTAGCCAATAGGTGAGCCAACGAGGCGTGGTATGCCAATCATAAGTGGTTGAAAATGTATGTGTATAAAACCCGTGGGGCATATTACCTTCTTGGGGTGGGGTGTAGAAGGTTGCCTTTGCCCAGTGTGTGCCGAGTATCAAAACAACAAATATGAGTGATGCAAACATTTGGCTAAGCAAATAAGTGAGCAGCAATGTACCTAAGCTGATATCACTAACAACTAAGATAGGGATAATAATAGCGATAAACAGATGGAGAAATTTTGCCAATAAAAAGGTACTAAGCCCTTTCTGCCCTTGATGGCGCATATGTGGGGCGACTCTCGTGAAGTGAAACCTATCTAACCAATCAAAAAACCAGATCAACGCCGGAAATGTCATGGCTGCAACCAAGGGCCAGTACAGATGTTGCGCCCGCATAAAAGGGTACCAGCGTTGGTATGGGGTCTGCCGTAGCACAAAATTTTCTTCAATATCTAGGTCATAGTGACGAATATTCGTGTGGGCGTGATGAAAAATAATGTGTCTAACACGCCAACACTCAGGGTCTAGGCCAAGTGGGATAGTGACCCAGAAATTAAGCCAATAGTTGGCTTTCCCATGTTTAAAAATCGCATTATGGGAGGCATCGTGGACCAAATTAATCGCCAACAACAGGGCAAAACAGATAAAGAGCGGATAAAAAGTGAAAAAAGCCCATTGCGCATTCGCGCACAAGGCTACGATGTAACTGCCGAAACAGCACAATACTAAAACTAGGCTTTTTAAATAGAAGCGTAGATCTGCAAAACGGTGATCTGAACGGTCTTTTAAATACTGCATAGCAGCATTGTTTAATGCTTTTTGAAAAGCCTGATCATGGCGATGTTGATAACCTAATGGTCTTAGTGGCTCATTAGACATTGAGCACCTGCACTGGTTTACGACCAATGCCAATGAGCATCAGCAAACTATGTAACCACAGCGCACTGGTCGAAATTATCCAAAATGGGCTTGTCCATTGCCAAATAAATAGAATACAAATAAGTAATAAGCAGGCTATAAAAAACCAGCTTATTAAGCCACTTTTACGGCCATCTGATATCCCTGATAGGGCAATAGTTCCCAGTGCTAATAAAACAAATAAAATGACTTGTTGCTGTGTTGTACCTTGATAACCGTAGCCGTATAGGTAGACATAACCAATTACTAATATAAATAGCAGAAGTGTTCCTATCACAAGAGCAAATTGGTTAGTGCGAAATAACGGTGATGGTTTTTGGGTTGTCTGCCGGCGGCGATTAATAATTTTCCAAAAAGGTAAATTGCTATCAATAAATGGGTTCTCGGATGCTGGTGCACCCTTGATACCAAAATGGTGCTCTGTTTCTGGTAGCTTGGAAAAAGTGCCAAATAGCTTATCCCAAAAAATAAAACTACCTGCAAAATTACGGTTCGAGTAGTGCCCTTCCTTTACATGATGAACTCGGTGATGCTGTGGTGTCACCATAAACTTTTCTAACCAACCAAGGCGTGGGATCAACGCGCTATGGTTAAAAAATTGGATGGTATAGTGCAAAATGGAAACAGTAATAAAGACTTCTAAAGGCACCCCGATAAGAGCCAATAACATAAAAAATGGGATTGAGGTTAGAGATGAATACCATGAATTACGTACACCTAATGATAGGTTGTAGTGTTCACCTTGGTGATGTACTACATGTACTGCCCATAATAGGCGGTAAGTATGGTGTAAGCGATGCAGCCAGTAAAAGCCAAAGTCCCACGCTAAAATAGCAAATATCCAAATTAAAGCTGTTGGCCAGTTTTCAACAAGGTTGAATGAGTAGTGTGTAACGACAAAGCCATAACAAAAAAGCTCTAACCCTCTAAATAGCCACAACATAATATGACCAGAGTTCAGGTTAAAAACCAATTCCTGCCAACTTACCGACCCCTTTTGTGTTTTGGCGATCACTAAGCCTTCAACAATGACGACCGCTAACATAAAAATAATCGGAAAGGTTAATTCATTCATGAGCGTTTTCTCTCTAAGCCGTATTTTGCCATGTGGACAACCAACAGCGCTCCACAAGCGGTTACTGCTCCAGTGATAACATCAATAAATAAGTGGCGTTTTAGTACCAACACAGACACACAAATGGCTGCGGCCCATAAAAAGTACAACAGTGTTCGAAATTTATATTTTACCGACCATAATGCATTCAGTACGACAAGAGTCAATGAGACATGTAGAGAAGGTAATAAATTTTGAGGGCTATCAATCTTGATTAAAGCGGATAAAGCGTGAGCCGAAAATGAGGTTAAATCATAATCGTAATATTGCATTGTGGTTGGATACAGTAAATAAACAGCGCCAGAGACTAAGGCACATAATTGCATAGCAAACATTAATGACCGAGTTCGTTCTATTGGGCTGCAAAAATAGCCTAATGGGATAAACAAAAAGAAGGATAGATAAAACCAAACCGCACTAGGGGAGAACGGCACCGCGCTATCAACCGCACTTGGAGCCAGTAGATGGACATTATCTGTATTTTGACCAGTATAACTATACACAATGCCGACTGTTCCCCAGCCGATTAAGCAATATAACGCCCTAATGAATAACGTTTTAGTATTCATTGCTCTTCCTTTCGAATAATCCGGCGTTTTTTAATAGAGAGAGCTTGTTGAATTGGCTCAGATGATAATTGCCAGCGTAACTGAGTGATATCGACTTGCTGACGAGTGAAATAGTTTTCGAGTTGCTGTTGGCAATCATTTAATTCAAGCTGTGTACATTCCGCTTGTAAAATTAATAACTGGCCTTGCTGGGTCAACCGAAAGTCAGCGGTAAGGGGAATGCTATTGGCAATGACTCGGGCGCAGGGGTCTGCAAAGATAGTCACCGTATTCCCTTTTTGGTCGGGGAGTTGGAGTAAGTCATCACAACGGCCTTCGATACGTTCAATCGCTAATTCAGGGGAACCGCAGGGGCAAGGTGTTTTTTTCACAACTAAAACATCATCGAGTTGATAACGGACAATCGGCTGAGTTTTCCGCGTGAAATCAGTGATAATCGGAGAGAATCGTTCATCATCGATCCAGTTAGGTTCAATATGAATAAAGGCTTCATTTAAATGTAGAGTTCCATGCGAACAAGTACAGCCTAAAAAACCTTCAGTGGCTTGGTAGACCTCACCAACACTCGGGAAGCAGTTCTGTAATTTTTGTTTATCATGTTGTTCAAGCACTTCCGCCACTGAAATGACTTTTTGTACTTTTAATTGAATTTGTTGGCGGCTAATCGCTTGGGCAATAGCGCACAGCACTTGAGCTGGGGCAACAATAATAGAAGGTTGATATCTTTCTAGTTCGATTAATTGTTGTTGAAAATCCGCGAAAAGGTCATAAAAACGCAGGGATATCCAGCGGTTATTGACGCTTTCATACAGGTTATTATTGGCTCTAAGAAATAACGCAATACGCTCACCGTTGAACAGCCCACTCGGTAACATTTTGGCTAACATACTGCCAGACCAGATATTTTGCTCCTCAGGACTAACAACAAAAAGGCCGCGGCGACCTGATGTCCCAGAGGATAACCCAACACTATATTTCCCTACTTTAGGGGCAAAATCGCGAGATTGCTCACTTTTTTGTGCACAATCGAGTAATGTTTGGCGAGAAAGCCCTGCGGTATTCATCGTATCAAAATGACTCATCATGATGTGTTTATTCATGATGGGAAAATCATGGAGTGGTTGATGAATATACGGGGAAAAATAGCGGCTATTAGCCAATGTTTTTTGCTTGAATTGTGTTAAGCGCTTTTGCTGATAGGCTTCAAGTTGTTCACGGTTTTCAAATTTTAGACGGCGTGCTCGCCAATAGTGCCAAAGCATGGAAAAGATCACTGCAATTCACCCTCGTGACAAAGTTGGATGACAATATTTTGCTTATCAATTTCATGTAATTTATTCAGCGTTTCATAATACGCTTGCTTATCATCCATGATGATATTAGCAATCGCCATTGGCCCACGTAATTGTTTATAGTTGGTTGGTGACCACGCGGCATCCCCCGCAAGGAGCACCCAACCTGTATTCGTTAAAACGCATAAACCAATGTGACCTGCTGCATGACCAGGAAGCGGTACAATTAATAAGGTCTTTTGCTTATTTACGGCGTAACCTTCGCCTAATATTTGCAATTCATGAGGCAAAGAAACACGCTCAAACCCTTCATAAAACACAGTGCGTTGTTCAAAATCATCGGGTAATAACCCGCTGACAAAGGCATTTTTTAAGGCGGCAAAACCAGTTAAGTGACGTGTTTTTGCCCACCCATCACCAGAGCAAATAATGGGGATCTCAGGGAAGTCACGTAGCCCTGCGATATGGTCACCATGAAAGTGAGACAAAATAACGGCATTAATATCTGCGGGTTTTATTCCATCATCAGCCAGTTGATTAACTAATGCCTGTTTACTGTCGAAGTAAACTGGGGTAATGGCTCGATATAACCGCATAATTCCGTGGCGAGTATGATCATAAAAATGCGTCGCATAACCAGTATCAAATAACCAACGTTGGTTTTCATCGTTAATTAACCATGCTCTGGCAGGAAATTTACAGGATTTAAAGCTCGCACCTTTAAGGGCGACGCAACCTGGGTGTGTGCAATACCCCACTTCATACTGGTAGATGGTTAACATAAATTCTCCTGCTGTTTTAACCATTTCGCCGTTAATTTGACCCCTTGTTGCATCGTATATAAAGGGTAATAACCGAGTTCTTGTTGTGCTTTTTGGTTATCAAGTGTCATGGTGAAATAGGCGGCTCCAAGGCTATAACGCGTCAGTAAGGGTTCTTTTCCTGTTATATAGCCAATCGCTTCTAAAAGAGTTGCCAGACCATACAGTAATGGGTAAGGCGCAGAACGAATTTCACACTTTAAATTCAATTCACTAAACAATTGTTGAAGCGTTTGCTTTAGCGCTTGAGGCTGTTGATTAGTGATATTGTAGGCAGCTCCACTTTTAAGTCCATTTTTAACAGTCGCTAATTGCATACTGTGAACCACATTTCCCACATAAGTGAGGTCGAAATGGTTATTTCCCCCATTAGGTAATATCAATTTACCTTGGCGTGATTTTATTTGTGCTAATAACCTCGGTAAAAGTACACGGTCATGAGGTCCAAATAACCCCCTTGGACGTAAAATAGTGTAGCGTGTTGTTGGAAACTGGCTCACACACTGTTCGATAACGGTTTCTGCTAAATATTTTGTTCTTGCATATTGATTGGCAAAATGGGTATTAACCGTCGATTCACTAATATCTTGCTGGTGTGTGAAATTGAAATAAATTGCAGGGGTAGAAATATGAATAAAGCGCGAAACGTTAGCTTCACCAGCGGCAGTTGCTAAGGTTTGAGTCGCATGTATATTTGTTTTTTCAAAGTCTTGGCGCTTTCCCCAAGGCGAAGAAAGTGCGGCACAGTGCCATATTGCATCACAGCCGGCCATTAGTTTTTTGGCATCTTGCTGGGTTAAATCGGCCAATTCTACTGAAATAAATTTAGCACCCATTTGGCTCAGTTGTTGACCTGCTTGTTGATTACGACCACAAGCAATGACTTCAATCCCCCTTTGCAGTAAATATTCGCTAGCATTGCGTCCTAGCCCACTGGTTGCGCCGGTGACTAATATTTTCACGGGATAAGTACCATTGCACATAGTGCTAATCCTGCTGCTGTTCCGATTAACATTGCACTTTGCTTTTCATAAAACCGACCGCTAATAATCGCCTCATGTAATGCTGAGGGGATAGATGCTGCGACTTGGTTACCACGATATCGATAGATATCAATCAATTGGTCTGTTGTTACCCCGACACGTTGGCGCATATGCTCTAACGATAAATGACTAGCTTGGTGTGGAATAACTGTCTCTATTTGCTTGAGTTGTAAGCCTGATTCATGAAAAACCTGTTGCATAAAGTCTTCAATTAAAGAGGAGGCTAAGCGGAATAGTTTTTTACCTTGCATATGGAAAAGGAAATCATCCTCAGTCATACCTGAACGCGGATTACGCCTTGTACCGCCAGCTCGGATTTCACAAAAATCAATGCCAGCAGTATAAGTTGTATGGGTATAAGAAATAATACCGCTAGTTCCATCGCCTTTTTCAACGATCACACAAGCTGCACCATCCCCAAAAATCAATGATGATTCCTTGTCCTGCCAATCAATTCCCCGTGAAGCAATATCTGCAGAGACGATAGCAATTCGCTGATAAGCACTGGTTGCGAGTAAGCCCGCGGCAACTTGTAATGCGGTAATAAAACTAATACAACTGGCATTGACATCAAAGCATGCAATGCCTTCCCTTAAGTTTGATTGCTCTAGGATATGCGCTGCGGAGCAGGGTAACGCCTGAACAGGGATAGCAGAGGCATTTATTAGCATATCAATACTTTGAGGATTGATATGACTAGCGTCCAGTGTGTTTTGGATCGCCTGAGCTGCCAGCTCGGCTTGCGAATCAGTATTACTGGCATGATAGCGGTATTCAATGCCTGAATGTTTTTCAACAAACCCTATCGATTTATTGAGTTTTTCATCAAGCATTGAAGAAAAAATTTTATTCTTAGGCAGTGCTACACCAGAAGCTATGATTTTAAGTGGGGTGATTAAGCTATTACCAGACATATAAAGTAGTGCCTATCTAACAAAGATGGGGGTAATAAATATCAGAGTTCTACCATTTAATATATAGGAATTACGGAGTTATTGTTATCGGTAAACTCTTTATGAACCTCGTCAATTAGCGCGTAAATAACTGTTTGCCATGCTTTAGGTAATGACGATTGCCAAACAACGTCAATTTGCCATTGGGCTTGCTTGTGATGTTGAATAGGAATAAAGCAGATATCTTCCCGGCTAATATGCCTCGCACTGTATGGAACAAGGCTTACGCCTACTTTAGCGGCAACCAATGCAATAAGAGTCTGAATATCATTAGCTTCCTGCAATGGGGTAATTTTAACCCCCTCAGATTGCAGGTAGCGCTGAATTTGCTGATATAGACCTAAACCGCGTTGAGCCCGCAATGTAAGTAATGGATATTGCGCTAAGTAGTCATTTATTGTGCTTTTCTTCTGATGACCTTGGGCTATAGCAAGAGCGAGTACTTCCTGTTTTAATTTCTGGCTTGTAAGTGTTTTTGTAGCGGCTGTATCAAGGTGGCGAGTAAAGGCAATATGCAGTTGATGTTCTTGAAGCTGTTTTTCCATTTCATGGGAGGGCATATCATCTAGTTGAATCGCAATATTAGGTAATTTTTCACGAAGCCGTGCAACAAAAAAAGAAGCTTCCTGAAAAGTTGAAATCCCAAAGCCGACATTTAAGGACAATGGTGGTTTTTCTCCAAGAGCGATAGCTTGGTTAAGCAACTCCATTATTTGGCTAATAGCTTGTTTTGCATAAGGTAATAATGCTTGGCCCGATTCGGTGAGTACAGCACCGTGGCGACCACGCTGAAATAATATTATACCTAATTGGTTTTCTAATAATTTTATTTGCTTTGTTAAAGCCGGTTGGCTAATACAGAGGCGTGACGCGGCTTCACGATAGTTTGCCGTATCAGCGAGGGTAATAAATGCACGAAGAAGCCGAGTATCCATTATGGTTTGCTGCACACCTCTTAGTTGAAATGTATTAACTCTATAATATCCACCTTATTAATAAGATACTATAGAGTTTCCGGTCTTATGGTTTAGTGCTTTTACTTGGGTTAGGCACTGAAGGTGGTGTCTGGCAAGCAAAACGAACACGACGAATATCCGTTTCATTGCCTATTGTTTCATTGATCATTCGGTAAAGTTCTGGCCGTCTTCCCGTTAGCCAACGTCGACCACTTGATGTTGGCAGTAAGTTGAGGTCAAGATCCGCAATGACCATATCATCGTCAATGGCTAAGCTTTCGTTGATAATCCGCCCATAAGGGTCAATTATCATCGCATTTCCAGTACGAATTTCATCATCATCTAAACCTACGCCATTACTGAATAGGTAAAACACACCGTTATCATGGGCTCTAGCTGGTAGCCAGCGCATCAGCCATCCACGCCCATGTTCCCCTTGAAATGCATCAAATAATGCTTGTGGGTTATTTTGCCTATTTTCCCAAAGGTTCAGGTCGAGTGGTTTCATTCCATATGGGCTACTTGAATGAGTTCCTCCTGTTTGATGGGGAGCAAGAATAATATCAGCACCTAGCAGTGCGTTGATCCGCGGGTTTTCTATCAAATTATTATCCCAGCAAATTAAGATCCCCACTTTAACCCCCCATGGGGTATCGAATACCGTATAGCTATCTCCACTATGGATAACGGGGTGTTCAAAGGCATGTAATTTTCGATGAGCATGGTATTGCCCATCCGGCATGCAGGCAACCCAAGTATTGTAGCATTGCCCATCTAAGCCTCTTTCAATTAACCCGACACCGATGAGCATATCTAATTCTTTAGCCCGCTGGCGGATTAGGGACAATGATGGGCTATCGTGTAGTGTTTCACTGAGCGCATAAACGGCAGGAGCAGCTAGTTTAGGAACATGCCAGTAACCAGTTATGCACATTTCAGGCAAAACAAGTATTTTTACTTTTTGTTTTGCGGCTTGGGTAATGAAATGGTGAATACGCTCTAGGTTATAAGCTTTGTCGCCAGGTTTATGTTGGAATTGCACTGTTGCAACGCGAAGTAATGATTGTGTTTGCATAGAATCTCCTTGGTTAAGGAGATCAAAGCAGGTTATTCGCACAAAAAATAATGAGTTATTTTCTTGTTCAATTACTATTTGTTATCGGAAGGGTGTCCTTAGTTGTTATCAAATATATATATCGATAAATAAATATTTTTAAATATATTATTTCGCATAGTATTCAAAAAAAGACTTTTCTTGGTGTTGATATCTTTATAGCGTTATTGATCTTAGTTTAACCCATTGACTAATATATTTTCTGCCAAGCTATGAATTTTATAAATAAACGATGAAAGTGATAGCTATTCTAAGTATTGACTCACTGAATTTCCCCTAAAATGCTTTGAGGAGCAGCCATATTCTGTGTTTTATGAATGGTTTTTACTGTTTAAGAGATATCTTACAAGAATAAACATCGATTTTATGCACTTTTTACCAGCTAAGGTGATAATTATTATGTTTTATTTTTGTTAAATTGTTTTTTTATAGCTCTTTTGGCAATAATATTTCTTATTTTGTTACATTTGGAAATAAATATAACCGATTGTTATTTAAAGGTTATTTTTTCAATATTAATTTATTAAATCTAAAAAATGGGGTATTTAACTATTTGATAATAGTATTACTCGCTAAATGAGAATTACACGGTTTTTATGAGTCAAAAATAGATGTTTTAACCTATTCTCTGATTTTTTATCTTTCGCACTCTTAATGGGAGTATGGAAAATTGACTATCAATTCCATTATAAAAAATGATAAAAATAAAAATACCACTGACAATGGTTTTTTTAAAATAAACTAAAACAATGTAAAAAATAAATTAATTTATAATTTTTTTATATAAAAATACTTATTAATCAATGGCTATATTATTAAATACCTAAAAATCATCTGAAACTATCAAGTAAGGTTACTTGAGTCTCATTTTTATATATTACCATCATGGGTTGTAATATAGTCTAATTTTACTTAAATCAACGTGTTAGGATTATAAATATCATATGAATAATAAGGTGAAGTTGTATTATTTAGGTGATTTTCTTTTTAGTGATAAAGCTAAATTTAAATGAACAAATATTGATAGGTTTCACTGACTTGAATTGATTAAATTGATCGTTAGAAACAGTTTTACTTTTATATATTGAAATTTATAATTAACTCAAATTACGAGTTTTAATTAATTTGTTCTATTTTAATTTGCATTTGTAAGTACAAATTTTATTATACTAAAGGTTTTTGATCTGTTATATAGTTTAGCCGTTTAATATTTTAGGTTATCTTGGGCTATCGTTGATGACAAACGTTAATAGAATAGTAGGAAAAGAGATTAGAAAAAGAAGAAAGCACTTGGGGCTTTCTGGTTTTGAATTGGCAAATCTTGTTGGTGTTAGCCAGCAACAAATTTCACGCTATGAAAGGGGGGAGTGTAACATTAATATCGAAAATTTACATGTTCTCGCTAATGCGCTGGAGACGGAGATGATTTGTTTTTTCATTGATGATGTATTTATAAATAAAGAAAATAATCATATATAAATATTAAAATTAGTCTAATTATAAATACTAAAATAATCATCCATTAGTATGGATGTATTAAGATAAATTCACATTTCATAAAAATAATTATTTTTAATAACGGTGTATTACTATATTTATTGTATATAGTAAATGCCTGCTTTTTTATTACACTCTTAGCAAAAAAATATCAACTTAATAATTATCTTGATTATTAGGTGATTGGTACATCTGTCGTCTTTTTATAGGAAAATATAAATGAAATTAACCAAAATTGCATTAGCTACAATTATCGCATCTTCATTTGGCATTGCAAATGCAGCACCAGTAGACCAAGGTAGCGGGATTATTAACTTTACGGGTAAAGTTATCAATGCACCTTGCTCACTTCCTGGTGATGGCACAATCAATGTAGACCTCGGCCAAGTTGCAAATAAAGTATTAGAAACCGGTAATAAATTTAGCCAAAGCGTTCAGTACAATATTGCTTTAGAAAACTGTGACTTAGGTGAAGTTAAAGATTCTAACGACCAAGTTGTTTTCCCTGCGGTTAGCAAAGTTAAAGTCACTTTCACAGGTACTCCAGACACTACGGCTAAAGAATTATTAGCAAATACAGGTACTTCTAAAGGTGTTGGTGTTCGTTTAATCAACGCTGATGGTGCGACAATGAAAGTAGGTGATACAAGTGTTGAGATGCCATTAGCTGATGGTCCAAACAAACTGGCATTCAGTGCTCGTGTTGAAGCAAATGGTGACAAAGTTGAAACAGGTAGTATCATTTCTCAAGCAACTTACGCTTTAAACTACCTGTAATTTATATTTTTAATAACAGGCATGTATTTGCCTGTTATTTTTCCTTTGTTATTTGCTTTTTATTTTTTTGGCAGGGAACTCCATGTCTTTATTGCCTCATTTTAAAATGAATAAAATATTATTTTCTATTGTATTGGCATTTTCTATTTCAGAAATATCCAATGCTGTGGAATTTAATATGAATATTATTGATGCAAAGGACAGAGATAATATTGACTTGAGTCAGTTCTCAAACCCTGATTTTATTCCAGCCGGTGAATATCTGACAGATATTACGTTGAATGGCCGAAAGTTATCTGGTCAACACTTAATTAAGTTTATTGAAACGAGTAAAGATAATTCAACACTCTGCATTACACCAGAAATGGTAGATATTTTTGCACTAAAAAAGAAGGTTAAGGAAGAACTTCTGCAAAATAATAATGGCCAGTGTGTTGAACTATCTAAAAATTTAGATATTACATATCGCTTCGACAAGGCGAATCAAAATATCTTATTTTCTATTCCTCAAGCTTGGTTAGAGTATGACGACCCTTATTGGGTTCCACCATCTCAATGGGAGAATGGCATTACAGGGGCTTTTCTTGACTATAACCTATTTGCGAATTATTCCTCTCCTAAAAATAATAGTGAAACATTTAGTGCCAGTAGTAATGGTACCACTGGTATCAATTTAGGTGCTTGGCGTTTTCGTGCAGACTATCAATATCAATATAATCGTTCTCAAGGGAAAACAAACGAACGTTTCGATTGGACCCAACTTTATGCTTTTCGTGCATTACCAGAAATGGGTGCGAAAGTATTGTTAGGGGAGTCTTATTTAAAAACAAACCTATTTGATAGTTTCCGTTTTATTGGTGCTTCTGTTTTCAGTGATAATCGCATGTTACCGCCTTCTTTGCGTGGGTATGCGCCACAGGTAACAGGGATTGCAAAAACAAATGCAATGGTGATTGTTTCACAAAATGGGCGAGTGATTAAGCAAGCAAGGGTAGCTCCAGGGCCATTTAATATCCAAGATATTACAGAAGCTGTACAAGGCACCTTAGATGTGACTATCGAGGAAGAGGATGGGTCAAAAACGACGTATCAAGTGACTGCGGCATCATTGCCGTTTTTAACTCGCCAAGGGCAATTTCTGTATAAATTTACGGTCGGTCAGTCCGATCCATTTGGTCGCTCGCAGAAAGTCGACCCGCGGTTTATTGCGGGTGAGATATCCTATGGGTTATTTGGAAATACCTCTCTTTTTGGGGGCTTAATAGCGACTATTGATAATACTAATTACCAAGCTGTAAACCTTGGTATTGGGCAAAATATGAATATGTTTGGTGCGATCTCACTGGATATTACTCGCACACACGCAAACTTAGATAATTTTGGTTCTTATTCAGGTAATAGCTATCGTTTAAATTATTCTAAGCGCTTTGAGTCTACGAATTCCCAGGTGACATTCGCTGGCTATAAGTTCTCTGAAAAAGAATTTTTAACCATGCCGCAATATATTGATGCAGCTAATGGAGCGCTGGACTTTAGACGCGATAAAAACGTGTATACGGCATCTTTTAATCAATATATCAGCCCATTAGATTTAACTATTTATTTTAATGCGTCACATCATCAATTTTGGAATAGTGAATCTACAACTAACTTTGGGATGAGTTTCAGTAAATTGTTTAGTGTTGGGCAGATTAAAAATATTTCTGGGACATTGTCACTTAATAAAATTAAATATGAAACGACAGATGATAACCAAATTTATTTATCATTTTCTATCCCATTAGAAGGCGGTAGCTCCATCAGTTATGACGCGCAATATGCTGATAATGACCACAGTTTTGGGCAGTCTGTTGCGTACTATAGCGAGAATGTGAATAACAACTATTGGAGTATGCGTGTTGGCGGTTCTCAACATGAACTTGGACGCGCAGAGCCAAATATTAGCGGTAGCTATCAGCATTCATCTCCTTACGGCGTATTAAACGTCAATGCGACGGAAAATATTAATTCTTATCGTGCATTTGGCGGTAGTTGGTATGGTTCGATGACAGCCACAAAATACGGCGCAGCAATGCACCGCAATGGAACCAATAATGAGCCGCGAGTTATGATTGATAGTGACAATGTTGCTGGTATTTCTATTGATAATGGCGAGTCAGTGACGAACCGTTTCGGGATTGGAGTGGCGACAAGTTTGAACAGTTTCTCCAATTCAGATGTATATATCGATATGAATACATTACCAGATGATGTTGATGTTAATGACAATATCATTGGTAAAACATTAACTGAAGGTTCGATTGGTTACCAAAAAATAAAGGCAAATCAAGGGAAACGTATTTTAGCGGTTATTCGCTTGAGTAATGGGAATTATCCACCATTAGGGACGAGTGTTATTGAAGTGAATACCGGTAGGGAAGTCGGCATCATCGCAGATAGTGGGGTGACTTATTTGACCGGTGTTGATCCAGAAGAAAACTACATTGTTAAATGGGCCAGTGGCGCGAATCAGTGTCGTTTAAATTTACCTAATATTGCCGAAAAAAATCAGGGGAAAGTCCTGATCCCTTGCCAATAAAGGAATAATGTATGAGTAAAAAGTATGTAGTAGCTTTAGGGCTTTCACTCGTTTTTGTCGGTATGCAAATTGCGTCCGCAGCAATCAATATTGACCGTACCCGAATTATTTTTCCGGGCAAAGATAAGTCGATTAGTTTGGTTATTAATAATCAAAGTAAAACAATGCCATATTTAGCTCAGTCTTGGATGGAAGATGAAAAAGGGAATAAGGTTTCAGAACCTTTTACGGTACTCCCTCCTATGCAACGGGTTGAACCAAATGCGAAAAACCAAATTAAAATCATCAAAACAGAAGGCGTTGATTTACTTCCCCAAGATAGAGAATCGCTATTTTATTTAAATGTACGTGAAATTCCGCCTGTCGCTGATAAAGAAAATGTCGTGCAAATTGCGATTCAAAGCCGTTTGAAAATGTTTTATCGCCCACCTCAGATTGAAAATAATAGCGATAAGGTTTGGGCAAAAGAATTGAAATATACTCATACAGGTAATCAATTACTCATTGAAAACCCAACAAAATATTATGTGACATTAGGTTATTTAAGTAACAACAATAGAAAAAATTTCCCCGGTTTTGAAAGTGTTATGGTGGCACCTCTTTCGAAAGAACGTGTTGTCGTGCCGAGCGAAGGGTTTACTCAATTGTACACCGGGTACATGGATGATTACGGCGGTATGAAGATGTTGACTTATCGATGTGCTGCTTCGACATGCCAATTGTCAAAAGAGAGTCAATAGGATTTTAGAAATGAGAAATTGTTACTTTTCAATATGTTTTTTCATGTTGTCTTTGGTTGGAAATCATTCTTACGCAGACAGTAGCATGATGAGAGGAGACCTTAATTTTACAGGGAATGTTATTTCATTACCTTGCAAAATCTCATTTTCCTCTATTGATCAAAATATTGAACTTGGCCCAATTTCTCTGAACTATTTTAATGAGATCGGGGATCGAAGCCCTAAGCATGAGATCAAATTAAAATTTGATGATTGTATTTTTCCCAAACGCGACCGTGATGATAGAGACCCTGTTGTTCGGCTTATGTTTATTTCAGAACCAACCAGCAGCACAGACCGTAATTTATTTGGCGGTAAAACAATTTTAAATGGTTATGGTATTCGGTTAATGGATAAAGATGGAAATATTGTGCCAAATGGTGAATATCGCAGTTATCCGATTTATTTTGATGATAACCAGCAAATTACTATCTATTCCATGCTCGAGAGTTATCTTTCAAGAAGTGAATTAACAGTGGGTAATATAAAAACACAGATTACCTTGAATATTACCTACCTATAAAAGGTGTATAAATCATGATACACAAGTTTATTACAAAATATGGTTTCTACTTTTTATTTTTATTTATCTTTATAAGCCCAAAGACATTTGCTTTAGATTGTGTAGAAGCAGGAACAGGGGTTGTGATTAAGCCTCCAGTACCTGTTGGGCAATTAGCTATTCCTTCTGATACACCGGCAGGTACCATTATTTGGCAATCAGACCCAATGACCGTAACGGTATATTGCGATAATGTTTTGGGAAATATGGTTGACGTTGTCCATATGTATTTTAATCCGACGTCCCAAAAATTGGGCACCGGTTTATTACTTGGAGCGAATTATCAAGGCGAATTACTTGAGCGCGATAAACAAAGAGTGAATTTAGGCACACCTCCGATTAGCGGCAAGCAAAACGTTACCGTGACAGTCACTTTCACGTTATATATTAAAGTAACGGGTATAGTTCCGCCATCAGGTAATTATGAGGGAGATAACCAGTTTACGGTTTTCCAGTTTGATGGTAGTGGAGGAATAAACATGACACCGGGAGCGAAAAACCTACGATATGCAATATCGGGGCTAAGGGGGATTCGTTTTTTAAAATGCGGTGCGGATATAAAAGTGTACCCTGAATCACAGCAGATTGATTTTGGCCAGATGATGATCACTGAGCTGAACCAAGGTAAAGAGTTTAAAAAAAGTTTTCAAGTTCAAGCTGTGAAAAGAGGCTGCCTCGATAATTTTTCCATGAATATTAATTTTGAAACCACCGATCCGTTAAATGGTGAATATGCGATTGATTTAAAAAACGGAACCAATCTAACGATTATGGATGATAAAAGTAACCGTATAAAATTTAACTACTTTCAATTTTTTGGGAGCTTGCCTCAAGGAAGTACATCTGTAACTCGTGACTACAGTGCGTCGATTAAAAAAGTTAGCTCAGTGAAAACAGGGGCATTTAACGCCTCAACTATCGTTCGTATTAACTACTATTAATTTGCATATATGTGAAAAGAGCAGGCTTTGAACCTGCTCTTTTTCTATGGTGCACAAAGAGACAAACTAACGAAAGTGAATGTAATTCATTACTTAGTATAGAGAGTCTTATTTAACACATTTACGGCAGCTTTTATCTTGAACTTGCTCAAAGAAATTATTTCCTTTGTCATCCACAAGAATAAAGGCTGGCAACCCTTCAACTTCCATTTTCCAAATCGCTTCCATTCCTAATTCTGGATACTCAAGGCAATTTAAACTTTTCACATATTCTTGAGCGAGGATCGCAGCTGAGCCCCCGATACTGCCTAAATAGAAACCGCCATGTTTTTTACACGCATCAGTCACTAATTGAGTCCGATTACCTTTTGCAAGCATCAACATGCTACCACCATGGGACTGAAACAAATCTACATAAGGGTCCATGCGGTTGCCTGTTGTTGGGCCTAAAGAACCGGAGACCATGTCTTCTGGTTTTTTCGCTGGCCCTGCGTAGTACACCATATGGTCTTTAAAGTATTGCGGTAACTCTTCGCCGTTATCTAAACGCTCTTTAAGCTTGGTGTGAGCAATATCACGAGCAATAATGAGTGGACCACTGAGGGAAACTCGAGTCGATACAGGGTGTTTACTTAGCTCGGCCAAAATATCTTTCATTGGACGGTTAAGGTCGATATGAACCACTTTCCCTTCTGTTTGGTTACGCATCGATTCAGGGATATATTGGGCTGGATTATGTTCCATTTTTTCAAGCCACAAACCGTCTTTAGTGATCTTAGCCTTGATATTACGGTCAGCAGAGCATGAAATGGCTAACCCGATTGGGCAAGAGGCTCCGTGGCGTGGTAAGCGAATAACACGGACATCATGAGCAAAATATTTACCGCCAAATTGTGCACCAAAGCCAAGGTGACGTGAGGCTTCTAATAACTCATTTTCTAACTCAATATCACGGAAAGCACGGCCGTACTCATTACCTGTTGTCGGTAAGTTATCGTAGTATTTAGCAGAAGCCAATTTGGCTGTTTTCAGCGTAGTTTCAGCAGAAGTACCGCCAATAACGAATGCGATATGATATGGAGGGCAAGCGGTTGTCCCCAAATTACGCATTTTATCAATTAAGAAGTCTTTTAATTTAGCAGGAGTTAGCGTTGCTTTGGTTTCTTGGTAAAGGGCTGACTTATTAGCAGAGCCGCCGCCTTTGTTGACGAACAGGAAGTGGTATTCATCACCTGTAGTCGCAAAAATATCAAATTGTGCAGGTAGGTTCGTGCCTGTGTTGACTTCATTGAACATATCAAGTGGAGCATTTTGAGAAAAACGTAGGTTTTCATGTTGGAATACGTTATAAATCCCTCGAGAGAGGTATT
The DNA here is from genome assembly GCF_041344805.1 of Providencia sp. TYF-12. Lineage (NCBI taxonomy): Bacteria > Pseudomonadati > Pseudomonadota > Gammaproteobacteria > Enterobacterales > Morganellaceae > Providencia > Providencia sp. TYF-12. The sequence goes on along the minus strand of NZ_CP166833.1, from coordinate 4,089,270 downwards.
CTTCGTCATCGCAGCCCGTCCAAACTTGCTGGCCTTTTTTACCAACAACAGCAACTGTTCCGGTATCTTGGCAGTTTGGTAAAATGCCTTTTGCAGATATATCAGCGTTACGCAGCAATTGTAGTGCTACGTATTTATCATTTTCACTGGCTTCTGGGTCATGCAATATAGCTGCAACTTGCTTTTGATGAGCAGCCCTTAGAAAAAATTGTGATTCATAAATTGCGCGTTCAGCAAGAAGTGTTAGTGCTTCAGGCTCTATTTTTAAAATTTGTTTACCCGCGAATTGCTCGACAGAAACATATTTATCAGAAACTTGGGTATATTCAGTTTTATCCTCAGATAAAGGATATGGTTCTTGATAAAAAAACTCTTTATTAGCCATTTTGATCACTCACATATTAATTTCAGTGGAATATCCAAAAAATCACCCGTAGGCTTATGTTTATTCTTAATTAATTCAATTTGAAAGACACAAAGTAAAATTTATAGGTGTAATAATAAAACTAAGCTTACAAAACAAGTTACTAAAGGTTACAATTTAAGCTGATATTATATCAATTTGGCCCGTATATTCAAAGGGATGCATGAGATTATATGACGAGGATTAAATTTATAGGGATAAAAGTCATTGATTAATAAAAATTAGATTCAAATCACATAATATTATTAATAACTAAGGTTTTAACCATTTGTTATAGATGTTATCGATTATTGACTATTTAAGTGCTTAATCATGATAAATAGCTATGGCTACATTTTTTCAATTAAAACGATTCAGTTAATCCAATGCTTATTTTCATTTTATTTTTTGCAGCAATATGTGATTTAAAATCATACGGTATTTATAATCCAAGGGTTTTAAATAAATGAAAATGATTATTTACATAATTAAGTTCTATTTCCTATTAGATATTTTAAGCATATGAAAAGCATTGAATTTAACTTAAGTTTAGTGTGTGAATATACTAAGAAAATCTATAGATATCGATAAATTGATAGCATATACCTCTATGTTGCTTATTTTTATCAGAAATCTGATTTATTTATTGATAATTCATAATGAAAGGCAAACGAAATGGCGAAAATGGCTTTCAATTTACAAAAACTGTGTTTATCATGCAGGGCTTATGAACTATAAAATGGCGCTACTGGTTTTGGGCTTTGCTGGGGAAGGATGAAGAGTATATCTCCGACAAGCTTATACAGTCTTTAACGGTGGCGGTTCTATCTGCATTATTCCTAGGGATAGAGTGTATAATAAATGACTGAGACAACCTCTCTGACACCACTCGTCGAATTAAAATCTTTGAATAAAGGTTTTGATGGCAAACAAATTATTTCTGAACTTGACTTAACTATTCAAAATGGTGAGTTTTTAACCATTCTTGGGCCTTCAGGTTGTGGCAAAACGACGGTTTTACGTCTTATTGCTGGGCTAGAAGACGTCGATGATGGGAAAATTATTCTTGATGGTCAAGATATTACGGATATTCCCGCAGAGCAGCGCTTTGTGAATACCGTATTCCAAAGCTATGCTTTATTTCCTCATATGACCGTGTTTGAAAACGTAGCCTTTGGTTTACGCATGCAGAAAACACCTGCGGCTGAAATTCAAAAGCGCGTTGACCAAGCCTTGCGTATGGTTCAATTGGAAGATTTTGCTGAGCGTAGACCCAACCAACTGTCTGGTGGTCAACAACAGCGCGTGGCAATTGCTCGTGCCGTTGTTAATCGGCCGAAAGTCTTGCTGCTGGATGAATCATTGTCCGCGCTAGATTATAAACTACGCAAACAAATGCAAAATGAGCTAAAAGCCCTTCAGCGGAAATTGGGGATCACGTTTATTTTTGTTACCCATGATCAAGAAGAAGCTTTAGCGATGTCTGATCGGATCATCGTTATGCGTGAAGGGAAGATTGAGCAAGATGGTACGCCTCGTGAAATTTATGAGGAGCCCAAAAACTTATTTGTTGCTCAATTTATTGGCGAAATTAACATTTTCGATGCAAAAGTCTTGTATCGCCTTGATGACAAACGCATTCGTGCCAACGTCGAAGGCCATGAATGTGATATTTTCACCGAACTTTCTGTCGAGAAAGGGCAGCATGTTAATGTGTTATTACGCCCAGAAGACCTACGAGTTGAAGAAGTGAATGATGCCGATAATTACCCAGGGCTGATTGGCTACGTGCGTGAGCGTAACTACAAAGGCATGACGTTAGACTCAGTGGTTGAGATGGAAGATGGCAAAATTATCATGGTAAGCGAATTCTTCAATGAAGATGACCCTGATGTTGACCACTCCCTTAACCAAAAAGTTGCTGTGACTTGGGTCGAAAGCTGGGAGGTAGTTCTGGATGATCATTCGTAAACATAAAATTTTGCAGAATGTCATCATCACCGGTGTCGTTGCTTGGTTAGTCCTATTTGTCTTTTTGCCAAATGTCATGATTATTGGCACCAGTTTTTTGACACGTAGTGATACTAATTTAGTTGACCTCGTTTTCACATGGGATAACTACATTCGCTTATCTGACCCAATGTATGCAGAAGTGATGCTTCATTCGCTTAATATGGCGCTGATTGCGACCTTCTTCTGCTTAGTCATTGGGTACCCGTTTGCTTTTATATTGGCTAAGTTACCAAAGCGTATCCAACCCCTGATGCTATTTTTGTTGATTGTACCTTTTTGGACTAACTCACTAATCCGTATCTATGGTTTGAAAGTTTTTCTTAGTACCAAAGGGTACTTGAATGACTTTTTACTTTGGGTTGGCATTGTTGATAAACCTTTGAGAATTATGTACACGCCAGAAGCGGTAATATTGGGGCTTATCTATATATTACTGCCGTTTATGGTAATGCCGCTTTATTCAAGTATCGAAAAACTGGATAAATCATATTTAGAAGCGGCAAGGGATCTTGGTGCGAATAAATTCCAGCGGTTTGTAAAAATTATCATTCCATTAACGATGCCTGGGATTATTGCGGGCTGTCTATTAGTTCTGCTGCCTGCAATGGGGTTATTTTATGTTGCAGATTTAATGGGCGGAGCAAAAAACCTGTTAATTGGTAATGTGATTAAGAGCCAGTTCTTGAATATTCGTGATTGGCCATTCGGGGCAGCAACCAGCATTTTCCTAACTGTGATGATGGGGTTATTGCTGTATGTGTATTATCGAGCGGCTAAGCTTCTGAATAAAAAGGCATATGAAGAATGATCGGACGTACTTTGCGTGGTGGCTTTATGGCCATCATTTACGCTTATCTTTATATTCCAATTATTATTTTGATTATTAACTCTTTCAATGAATCTCGTTTTGGTATTCAGTGGCAAGGGTTTTCAACAAAATGGTATGAATTACTCAGTAATAATGACAGCTTATTGGAAGCAGCAGGGCATTCGTTGACAATGGCTATCTTGTCAGCAACTTTTGCCACAGTTATTGGTACATTAACGGCGGTTGCTTTGTTTCGCTACCGTTTTAGAGGAAAGCCTTTTGTGGGGGGAATGCTGTTTGTGGTGATGATGTCCCCCGATATCGTGATGGCCATTTCCTTATTAGTGCTATTTATGATACTAGGTGTTTCACTGGGCTTTTGGTCATTGCTGTTTTCTCACATTACTTTCTGCCTGCCGTTTGTGGTTGTTACCGTATACGCAAGGCTCAAAGACTTTGATGTGAAGATGCTCGAAGCGGCACGTGACCTCGGTGCGGGTGAATTTACTATCTTACGTAAAATCATACTGCCTTTAGCATTACCTGCTGTTGTTGCTGGGTGGTTACTGAGTTTCACATTATCGATGGATGATGTGGTGGTTTCGTCATTTGTTACGGGGCCGAGTTATGAAATTTTGCCATTAAAAATTTATTCGATGGTGAAAGTGGGTGTTTCTCCTGAAGTGAATGCATTGGCAACCGTGTTGCTGATAATGTCCCTATTGCTTGTCTGTTTAAGTCAGTGGGTGATGCGGGATAAATACTCAAAAAAAGCCAAGTAATAAGTTAAACGATGGTGCTGTGTTTTGTTGTATTGCAGCATCTTTTTTAGTGCCATTAGGCGAGAGGGTGGGCTCCAATTGAGTCCATAAGATACATACCCTAAATAATTCAAGTTATTGCTTGAGATATGCGGGGGTAAAAACACGTTGTTGAGGGAAGCTCAGTCATGAAAAAATGGTCCTATCTACTGGCGGCAGGCTTAATGGCTGCAAGTATTGGCACGGCAACCGCCGCTGACGATAATAAAGACGTACTGTATTTCTATAACTGGACAGAATATGTTCCCCCCGGTTTATTAGAGCAATTTACCAAAGAAACGGGTATCAAGGTAATTTACTCCACCTATGAATCAAACGAAAGTATGTATACCAAATTAAAGACCTATAAAGAAGGTGCTTATGATTTGGTTGTACCATCTACTTACTTTATCGCCAAAATGAGCAAAGAAGGGATGCTGCAAAAGATCGATCAAAGTAAATTAAGTAATTTCAAAAACCTTGATCCAAATTTAATTCATAAAGAATTCGATCCAAATAACGATTATTCCGTGCCTTATATTTGGGGCGCTACGGGGATCGGGATTAACGGTGAAGCGGTTGATCCAGGCTCGGTGACTTCGTGGGCTGACTTTTGGAAACCTGAGTATAAAAATAGCCTACTAATGATGGATGATGCGCGTGAAGTATTCCAAGTCGCGTTGACTAAACTGGGCTATTCAGGGAACACGACCGACCCGAAACAAATTGAAGAAGCTTATAAAGAGCTACAAAAACTTCGTCCGAATATTTTAGCCTTTAACTCTGACAACCCAGCGACACCATTTATCGAAGGTGAAGTGGATGTAGGTATGTTATGGAATGGCTCTGCATTTGTGGCAAGGCAAGCAGGTCTACCTATTGAGGTCGTATGGCCAAAAGAGGGTGGGATTTTCTGGATGGATAGCTTAGCCATCCCAGCCAATGCAAAAAACGTTGAAGGTGCCCATAAGCTAATTAATTTCTTACTGCGCCCTGAAATTGCGGCACAAGTTGCTGAATCTATTGGTTACCCAACACCAAATTTAGAAGCTAAGAAAATGTTACCTGCGGAAATTGCTAACGACCCATCCCTTTACCCAAGTGAAGAGGTGCTGAAAAAAGGCGAGTGGCAAAGCGATGTCGGGAATACCAATATTCTGTATGAAGAGTATTTCCAAAAGCTAAAAGCAGGCCGTTAATAATCTGATTATTAGGTTTATTTTATGTAAAGGGCACTGGTTGAGTGCCCTTTTTTATGGGCGGCATATTGCCAACCCACTTATTTACTCACAATATTATGTGCCACAAACTTTGCAAAGGTATCGGCCCAAGGTTGTAAGAAATCTTTGCTTTTTGGTGAGATATTTCCCTGCTCATCCACCATGCCGTCATACCATTTCAGGTAACATTCGGGTTGGTTCATGGTAGGCATATTTAAGAATGCAAGGCTATTGCGTAGGTGCTGTTGGGCTATCGCGGTACTGATATTACCAATAGAAACACCTAAAATGCCTGCTGGAATGCCATCCCATGAATTATCACCCCAAGGGCGGGAACCTTGGTCAATGGCATTTTTCAACACGCCAGGGATTGAGCGGTTATATTCTGGGGTAGCAAAAATAATTCCGTCACAAGCTTTAATCTGCGATTTAAAATTTGCGACCACAGTTGGCACACTTTGGTCTGCATCTTGGTTGTAGAGAGGTAAGTCACCGATGTTGATAAACTTAAAGGTAAAGTTTGCTGGGAACAACTTGGTAATGGCCTTAGCCACGGTTAAGTTGTAAGAATCTGCACGTAAGCTACCAACAATAACACCAATACTATATTGATTTGACATGATAAAACCTCTTCTATCGACAGTTGATCATTAATACTTCATATGATTTGTATTTTGTCAGAACGTTGTTTCTTTTATTAAACATCATAATATGAACAGGTGCAAAATCTAAGTTAAATTAAAACGACAGAATAAGTGAAACAAATATCAAAAAAAATTGAATTTTTTAAATTAATTATAGTGATATGAATTATTACGATGGGATATTGTGAGTCCTCTTCCAGTATTTCTATTTACCCACTGACAAATCATAGTTACTTGATTTTAGTCAAAATGAAACATACCGACTGGTCGGTATCATTCGTTTCATGAATAAAACGGCACAGCATAGAAAAAAAGATCCCGCCAAACTCCAAGTTGAGTTACTCAAAGCGGCTCGCATTATTGCTGGTAGAGAAGGGATTTCTTCGTTATCTCTTAATGCTGTGGCAAGAGAAGCGGGTGTCAGTAAAGGCGGGTTGATGCACCACTTCCCAAGCAAACAGGAACTCATCCATGCGTTGTTTCTCCAATTATTGGGAATTATGGATGAGCGAATTCATTTGATTATGGAGAATGATCCGAATCCGTATGGGCGTTTCTCTCGTGCATATTTGCACTATATTGGTGAACTTAAAGAATCGGATGAAAGTTTTCAACTTGCTTTGCTGTCTTTAGCTATGCCAACAGAGCCGGTATTACGTCAATGTTGGCGAGATTGGGTGTTAGGCCATTTAGCAAATGGGGATGAATTTGATAATAGTTATTTAGGGGCATTAGTCAGGTATGCCGCTGATGGGTTATGGCTTTCGTCATTGACTGAAGGGGAAACATTATTACAACAAGAACGCGCTGCTATTGTAAGTCGGTTGACACAAATATCATTTGAAAAACTACCTGAGGAGTAACGGTAATACCAGCAGTGTAATTTTATTAATATAATAAGCACATGAGGCGATAGTGAAATATAAAATCAATGCCTTCATTATATATGATGCAGTTGATGGCACTTTATCTTTGAAAGAAGGTGAGGTGGACACGCAATTGTCTATCACTGCTAATGCATTATTATTTTATTTTATACAACATAATGGTGTTTTATCCCGAGACGATATATTGAAATCTGTATGGGATGATAATGGCTTAGTGTCATCGAACAGTAATTTAAATCAATACTTAAGTATTTTAAGAAAAGCATTCCGTCAATATGGTATTGAAAATATTATCGTTACTGTTGGTAGAGGCTTATTAGAATTCAATTCTGAAGTCTCCTTAGAATTAATTGATGATATTAAAATCAACCCTCTTGAGTTAATTAGTAATCTTAATGAAATTGATGGCGCAGAGGTCGTTTTATCTTCTGTTGCGAATTCAGCCCCACATCCCCTTGAAGAACCACAGATTATTACTTCACTAACCCCAGAAAAAAAAGAAATTTGTTGGTATTTAGCTAGTGCAGCCTTATTGCTTTGCTCAATTTTATTAGCCGTGATGGCTTATCTATCCAAGCAACCATCATCACCAATTAGTATGACGGTGTTGGAACACAATAATTGCGATGTCTTGTCAAATGAGAAAATGATTAATGGCACTGTTGCCCTCAACTATATACAAAATTTTGACAAGGTAAGAAATAACTTGAAACTAGACTGCATAGAAAAGGAGCGATTTGTTTTTTTCTATGGTGATAAGTTACAAACGAATGGATTAGGGCGAGTTTTTCTGGCCCATTGTGCTGTGAATGAAGATAACCCATTTAGTTATTGTGATAATTACTTCTACTATTCATGGAATCCATCATGAAGATTTCAGGCAAGGTATTATGCTTACTGAGTGGTTTACTATTTATCATAGTAGCGGTTTATACTCAGTCAGTGTTATTTTCAAATCAACAAGATGGTTTGATGGTCTGTTCGACTAAAGGCATTATGCGCTTTGAAAATATGATAGATGAAAATGTTAATGGCAACATTCATTTCAATTTTGGTTCTAATGGCAAGGGCTCGATTGTTGTGGAAGGTTATACAGACTCCAAAGCAGGGTGGCTATATTTACAACGTTACGTAAAATTTAGTTATACTACCCAACGAGTATCCCCAACAGAAAGGCATTATAATATCAGCCAATGGGAATCACGAGCATCTTCTATTGATGAATCCCCTGATGTTATTTTCGATTACTTTATGCGAGAGATGTCAGATAGCCATGACGGTTTATTTCTTAATGCCCAAAAGCTCAATGACAAAGCATTATTGTTAAGCTCAATAAATTCCCCTCTTTATATCTGCACACTTAAACCTGGCAGTAAATTTGATTAATGGTCTGAAAATAGCTTAAAGAAAAGGGCGCTATGGGCTCTTTTCTTTCAGTATTTTATGCGTATAGAGATGCTCCCCCGCGTTTTATCCAATAGCTCATTGGAGCTTTACTTAGTTTAAACTAATTATGCCTATGCAGGGTTCCTCATAGTGGTTTCGTGAATGGGATTAGCCAAGTTGGTATTGAAGTTGGCAGTTGCCCAATCGCTATCTCACAAATAAATACTTAGCTAAGCTTATAAGCAAGTGAGCCCTTCCACAGTTATCACTCCCTAAATTACCCCGCCTTATCAGCTCAATAATATCTTGTTAACAATTCCTTTGATTAATCGTAAATCAACTTTTAGCCCTTTTTTCATCTCCAGATAGAAACGTGAATTTTTGGTTTTTTTAGTGAGGTTACATAAAAAATCAAATAAATCACGCTAATTTTTAGAGTAAAACACTAAGTATTAATCATTCATGGATTTATATTTTGTTTTGTTTTTTAGGTTCTATAGTGAGTTTGAAGCCAAAGGCTGCGTTCAATAAATCACCGCGCAGACACCCTTGGCGCAAATGATTACCCCGATATTTCAAAGGACATGTACTCGGACACATCAATTTGAATTATCAGCGGTAAAGAAAAACAAAGAAGGTTTCTCGGAGGAAATAACAATGGGTGATGCATTAGGTCTTATTGAAACTAAAGGTTTGGTGGCTTGCATCGAAGCAGCGGATGCCATGTGCAAAGCGGCGAATGTTGAGCTAATTGGTTATGAAAATGTCGGTTCCGGTTTGGTAACTGCAATGGTTAAAGGGGATGTAGGCGCGGTTAAAGCGGCTGTCGATTCCGGTGTTGAGTCTGCTCAGCGTGTTGGGGAAGTTGTGACCTCTTTGGTGATTGCGCGTCCACACAATGACATCAACAAAATTGTTATTAAACATAAAGCATAACTTTTTCCGGAGGAAAAAACATGGGTGACGCATTAGGTCTTATTGAAACTCAAGGGTTAGTGGCCTGTATTGAAGCCGCAGACTCGATGTGCAAAGCCGCAAACGTTGTGCTGATTGGTTATGAAAATGTTGGGTCAGGGTTAGTTACCGCCATGGTCAAAGGCGATGTAGGTGCAGTGAAAGCTGCAGTGGATTCAGGTGTTGAATCCGCCTCTCGCGTTGGCACCGTCGTGACATCTTTGGTTATCGCGCGTCCTCATAGCGATATTCAAAAAATCGTCGCCCAGTATAAAGTCACGGAATAAAAAAGGAAATCACTTATGAAAGAAGCACTTGGTCTAATTGAAACCAAAGGTTTAGTGGCTTGTATTGAAGCGGCTGATGCGATGTGCAAAGCGGCGAATGTCGAGCTAATCGGTTATGAAAATGTTGGTTCAGGGCTCGTGACAGCAATGGTTAAAGGTGATGTGGGTGCCGTTAATGCTGCTGTTGAATCCGGTGTTGAGGCTGCAAAACGTATCGGAACAGTGGTGACTTCACGCGTTATCGCAAGACCACACAACGATATTGGCAAAATTGCGCAGCAACACAAAGCGTAATTATTGGCTAATAAATCAATAAAACAACAAGTTAATGAGTTAATTTTGACTCCGATACGGGGGAAGACATGGTTGCATTAGACAAAGATCTGCAATCCAGACAGCTAGCAAGAGAGCTAGTTCGAAACGCGAAGCAAGCGCAGAAAGAATTCGCGACATTTTCGCAGGAAAAAATCGACAGTATTGTTAAACACATTGCTATTGAGTCTGCACTTCATGCAGAAGAGTTGGCAAAAATGGCCAATGAAGAGACAGGGTTTGGGAAGTGGCAAGATAAAGTCCTGAAGAATACCTTCGCTTCAATGCGTGTTTATGAGCACATCAAAGATCTAAAAACCGTTGGCATCATTAATGATGACAAAGTCAACAAAGTTATGGATGTGGGGGTACCTCTTGGTGTTATCACAGCGTTAGTACCTTCTACTAATCCGACATCAACCATCATCTACAAAACGTTGATTGCCTTGAAGGCTGGTAACGCAATCGTCTTCTCCCCTCATCCAAATGCTAAAGCATGCAGTTTCCGTACGTTAGAAATAGTCAAAAAAGCCGCACTAGAAGCGGGCGCACCAGCAGGTATCGTTGATGCAGTCACTATGTTGACTCTTGAAGCAACGAAAGAACTGATGCACAGCAAAGACGTTTCATTAATTTTGGCAACGGGTGGTGAAGGCATGGTACGTGCAGCCTATGCATCAGGCACACCAACCATTAGTGGCGGCCCGGGTAATGGCCCTGCATTTATTGAACGTAGTGCTAATATCAAGCAAGCAGTCAGTGACATTATCACCAGTAAAACTTTCGATAATGGTGTGATCTGCGCATCTGAACAATCCATTATTGTTGAGCGTTGTATCTATAACGAAGTCCATCGTGAACTCCTTGCCCAAGGTGCTTACTTCATGAATGAAGAAGAAGCGAAGCGTATGGCATCCATGTTGCTTAGAGCGAACGGCACTATCAACCCTGAAGTGGTAGGTAAAGATGCGATTACTTTAAGCCAACGAGCAGGTTTCGCTGTCCCTGCGAATACCCGTGTATTAATTGCATTACAAGATACCGTTTCCCCTAAAAACCCGTACTCCCGTGAAAAATTGTGCCCAATTTTAGGGATGTATATCGAAGAAGACTGGCAATCAGCTTGTCATCGTGTGGTTGACTTACTGACCAACGAGGGCTTAGGCCATACCTTGGTTATTCACACTCAAAACGAAGATGTTATTCGCCAGTTCTCTCTCGAAAAACCCGTTAACCGCATTTTAATTAACACACCAGCGGCGCTTGGTGGTATCGGGGCAACCACCAATATTACGCCTGCATTAACATTGGGGTGTGGCGCAGTGGGTGGGGGTTCTAGCTCAGATAATGTAGGGCCAATGAATCTACTGAACATCCGCAAAGTGGGTTATGGCGTACGTTCAATTGAAGATTTAAGGCAACCCACTCAGCCTTGTACAACTGCACAACCTGCGGTGTCTGCAACGGTAACTCAACCGCAAGTCAGTATTTTTGATGATAACCGCTTCCGTAACCCTGTTGCGGCGACAACATCACCCGTAGCTGTCCATCCAATAGGTGATGACCGATTTGGTGGTGCGGTGACAACGGCTGCGGTTACTGAGGCTGTCGTTTCTCACGGTGATATCAGTGAAGAAAATGTTGAGCAGATCATCAAGGCCGTTCTCGGACGCCTAAATAAGTAACTCATTGGAATAAGGCGGTATAAACCATGATCCTTGCAAAGGTAGTCGGGCATGTTGTTGCAACGCAGAAATGCCAAGAACTTAGCGGCAGTAACTTACTGATGGTAACAAAGCTAGGGGATGACCTTGAACCGTTGAAAAACAAAACGTATGTGGCAGTTGACAGTGTTGGTGCTGGTATCAATGACATTGTTTTAGCTGAAGCTTACTTCGCTTTGAATAAAGACAATTACAAAGCCATGTCAGTGGTTGCCATTGTGGAAAAGGTTTATACCAAGGAGTAAAAACAGCATGAACCAGTTTTTGATTAAACCTAAAGTCCAATTCGGTGCTAACGCATTGGATTTTATCTCACAAATGAGTGCTCACCATGCATTTATCGTCACTGACAAAGCGATGGTGAAGTTTGGCTTAGCTGATGAAGTCACTCGCAGGCTAACCCAAAGTGGCATCACCTTTTCGATTTACGATGATGTTGTGCCAGATCCAGACATTTCAGCCATCGTTAACGGCATGAAAATAATGGATAGGCAATACCCAGATGTGGTGATTGCACTCGGTGGTGGGTCGGTGATTGATGCTGCGAAAGCTGTTATTTACTCCCTTTGGCACACGAAAAAAGACCCCAATCGAGTTAAACCGCAGTTTATCGCTATTCCAACCACCAGTGGAACAGGCTCTGAAGTGACATCATTTTCCGTGATCAAGTCTCAGTCTGAAAAACTGGTTTTGGTTGATGAGTTTATGTTGCCAGATGTAGCTATTTTAGACCCCGCACTAGTGAAATCTGTGCCAGCTTCTATTACTGCGGATACAGGAATGGATGTGCTGTGCCATGCATTGGAAGCGTATGTTTCGCGTACCGCTTCTGATTTTTCCGATGCATTGGCAGAAAAAGCCGTGCAATTAGTCTTTGGTCATTTAATTGATTGCTACCGTGAAGGCAGCAATTTAGTGGCTCGCGAAAAAATGCACAACGCGTCATGTATTGCAGGAATGGCTTTCACTAATGCCTCCCTTGGGATAACGCACAGTTTGGCTCATGCATTAGGTGGTGTGTTCCATATCCCACATGGCCGCGCCAACGCTCTGTTAATGGCACAAGTGGTTGCTTTCAATGCAGATTTAGAAGGCCGTTGTGACACTGAGGCAGCGAAACGCTACGCCAATCTTGCGAAAAATTTAGATTTACCCGCGTCATCAATACGTGAAGGCGTTGAAAGCCTGATGGTGGCGATCAACGTATTGAAAGATGAAATGAACCTGCCAAAAGGCATTCAAGCAACAGGTATCAATGAATTCGATTTTAACGCCCGTTTAGGGGAAATGGTTGGGCAAGCACTGCGCGATAGTTGCACGCCGACCAATCCACGGGATGTGAGCAAGGTGCAACTGGAAGCGCTGTATAGACAGTCTTTTTAACAGTTAACGCTTTATGTGATGAACAACAAACTAGAAAGAACATCAGGATAGGCTAACATGAATAAATATGCTTTGACCCCACGCGTAAAAATGCTGGCTGAACGCTTAAGTGCCCGCAACAGTTCAATTATTACTGAACGAGCTAATATTTTAGAAGCATTGGGTAACCAATTATCCGGTGCGCCGCAGGCGATTAAACCTGCTCAACGTTTTTATGAGTTTATCCGCCATTTTCCAGCCTTTATCGGGCAAGACGAGTTGATTATTGGTAGCCAATCATCAACCCCACGTGGTGCTATTTTCCATACTGAAAATGAAATTAATAGCCACAGTATTTATACCTTTTTAGCAGGCGACAGTAACGTCGATGCGCCAGATTACTTAGCAGTATTAAACGTAGGCTTTTTAGCTATCAAAGCGCAGCTAGAAAATAAAGTGAGAAATATTGGTAGCGCAGTGAGCCGCAATAGCATTGATGAGGCAAATAATTGCCGCTCTGCGATTTATGCGTGTGATGCAGCAATCCACTTTGCGCAATCTTTAGCGACGAAAGCTGAAAGCATGGCAGCAATCGAATCGAACCAATATCGCCGTGCGGAGCTGCAAGAAAGCGCAGCAATTTTGCGCAATGTGCCTGCTAAACCTGCGCAAACTTTCAAGGAAGCTTGCCAAGCCTTTTATTTATTACAGCTGATCTTGCACTTAGAAAATGGCAGCTATGCGGTTAATCCAATGGGATTTGATAAAGCCGTTTATCCATTCTACCAACGCGATATTGAACAAGGCCGTTTAACTCAGGCGCAAGCTTATGAAATTGTAGAAAGTTTATGGCTGAAACTGGCTGAGCTTTCAGAAGTTCGCTCAACCAAGCAAGTTGATGGCTACCCAATGTTCGATGCATTAAAAGACGGTATCTATCTGAATGATCCTTGTGTTTGCATTAACGAGTTGTCTGGCATGATGTTATCCGCTAATGAAAATATCAGTGCTATCAATAATGGGTTAAAAGTCCGTTTATATTGCGGTAAAAACAGTGTTCAGCCGCAATACGCAGCGCCAAATGCGAATTATATTGCTCCAACAGCACAAGCGGAAACTGAATTCAAAGTTATGGAAGGTTTAACGCCCCGCTTACAACGCTTGCGCAATCGCTACTTAGAAGCGCGTCCAAGTGTGTCTATCTACCGCGCACTCGCCTTCACTGAAGTTGTCAAAAATAACCCAGGTTTACCGCCAATTTTATTGCGTGCGAAAGCGTTCCGCCGAGCTTGTGAAACGGCACCAATCCTAATTCAACCCGAAGAGCTGATTGTGGGTCATCCATGTGGTAAAGCCCGTGCGGGTGCATTCTCACCGGATATCGCATGGCGTTGGGTAGTCGAAGAACTCGATACCATGAGCACGCGTCCACAAGACCCATTTGTTATCTCAGAAGAAGACAAAAAAGTGATCCGCGAGGAAATTGCTCCGTTCTGGGAAGGGCGCTCTCTGGATGAAATTTGTGAAGCACAATACCGTGAAGCGGGGGTATGGGAATTCAGTGGTGAAACATTTGTCAGTGACTTGTCTTATCACCAAATCAACGGTGGTGGTGATACCTGCCCAGGCTATGACGTTTTATTATTCACCAAAGGAATGAATGGCATTAAAGCGGATGCTCAGGCGAAATTAGCTGAGTTGAGCATGGAAAACCCAGATGACATTGACCGCATTTATTTCTATAAAGCGTCAATTGAAACCTGTGAAGGGGTTGTTGCTTATTCACATCGTATTGCTGCACATGCGCGTGAATTAGCCGTACTTGAATCAGACCAAAAACGCCGTGAAGAATTACTGACTATCGCGCAGGTGAATGAAAATGTACCTGCTAACCCGCCGGTGACATTACAAGAAGCATTACAAAGCATTTGGACGGTTGAGTCATTATTTGAAATTGAAGAAAACCAAACCGGTCTTTCTTTAGGGCGTCTCGACCAATATTGCTTACCAATGTATGAAAACGACATCAAAACAGGCCGTTTAACTGAAGACCAAGCATTAGAGATGATGCAGGCATTTATCATCAAGTGTGCCGAGTTAATGTGGATGTCGAGTGAGCTAGGTGCGAAATACTTCGCAGGTTATCAGCCATTTATCAACTTAACTGTTGGTGGACAAAAACGTTCTGGTGGTGATGCTTGTAACGATTTGACCTATTTAATAATGGATGCGGTTCGCTTTGTGAAAGTGTATCAGCCATCTCTGGCATGCCGTATTCATAACCAATCACCACAGAAATACATGGAGAAAATCGTTGATGTGGTGAAAGCCGGTATGGGCTTCCCAGCCTGTCACTTCGATGATTCCCACATCAAAATGATGCTACGTAAAGGCTTTGATTTTGAAGATGCGCGTGACTACTGCTTAATGGGGTGTGTAGAGCCACAAAAATCAGGCCGTATTTATCAATGGACATCAACAGGTTATACCCAGTGGCCAATTGCGATTGAATTTGTGCTAAACCGTGGTCGCATGGTGTTATTTGATAGCTATCAAGGCTTAGATACGGGTGACTTACGTGAGCTGAAAACTTTCGAAGACTTTGATAATGCAGTAAAAGCACAGATTGGCCACATTGTTCGTTTATCGGCTATCGGGACTGTTATCAGCCAGCGTGTACATCGCGATGTAGCTCCAAAACCCTTGATGTCTTTACTGGTAGAAGGTTGTATGGAAAAAGGGAAGGACGTTGCAGCTGGCGGGGCGATGATCAACCACGGCCCAGGGCTGATTTTCTCAGGCCTTGCCACCTATGTTGACTCGATTGTTGCTATTCGTAAATTGGTTTATGAAGAGGGCCGCTACACGCTTGAGCAAATCCGCGATGGCTTACTCGCAAACTTTGAAGGCTATGACGAATTACGTCGTGACTGCTTAAATGCGCCTAAGTTTGGTAACGATGATGACTATGTTGACCAATATGCGCTGGATATCACCGAGTGGACAGAGCGTGAGTGCCGTAAATATGACATGTTGTATTCAACATTGAGTCACGGAACCTTATCCATTTCCAACAATACCCCAATTGGTGAATTGACCGCAGCAAGTGCTAACGGCCGTTTAGCGTGGATGCCACTCTCGGATGGTATCAGCCCAACACAAGGTGCGGACAAACAAGGCCCTACTGCCATCATCAAATCAATCAGCAAGATGAATGTTGAGACGATGAACATCGGTATGGTGCATAACTTTAAGTTCTTAAAAGGCTTATTGGATACACCGGAAGGGCGTCATGGCTTAATCACGTTACTGAGAACCGCCTCTATTTTAGGTAACGGGCAAATGCAGTTTAGTTATGTAGATAACGAAATGCTGAAAAAAGCACAGCAAGAGCCTGAAAAATACCGAGATTTAATCGTTCGTGTTGCAGGTTACAGCGCATATTTCGTTGAGCTTTGTAAAGAGGTTCAAGATGAGATTATCAGCCGTACTGTAATTGAGAAGTTCTAAACCAGCGTTGGCAGGTATGACTTCATACCTGCCGTTTCATAATAACAATAATAAATTTGAACTGATTTTAGAGGTGTAATGATGAGCGCGGCAGAGATTAAAGGTCGGATATTTAATATCCAAAAATACTCAATTTATGATGGCGATGGCATTCGAACGCTGATTTTCTTAAAAGGGTGCAATATTCGCTGCCCATGGTGTGCTAATCCAGAAGGACTAAGTAGCCAGTTTCAAGTGATGTTTTCTCACGACAAATGTGTGAATTGTGGGAAATGTGTCGATGTTTGCCCTACCGGTATCCATTACAAAACCATTAATGAACAAGGTGAACAGATTCACCGTGTCAATCGCAGTATTGACTGTATTGGTTGTCGTAAATGCGAAGAAGTGTGTATTGGCGGTGCGTTAGACATTATGGGCAAAGATGTCACGGTAGCCGAAATGATGGAAATCATTATGCAAGATTATGATTTTTATATCTCTTCCGGTGGTGGTGTAACAATCGGTGGTGGCGAAATGAGCCTACAAACCGACTTTGCTGTTGCCCTACTGCGTGAGTGTAAAAAAATGATGATCAACACCGCCGTAGAAACACAAGGAACAACCTCATTAGCCAACTATGAAAAGCTAGCTGAAGTTGTCGACCTATTTTTGTATGACATTAAACATATCGATACGGTACAGCATAAAAACTTATTCGGTATTGGGAATGAAAATGTTCGCCGTAATCTTGAAAGGTTGGTGGAACTTGGCGCTAACATCGTCGTTCGTATGCCGTTAGTCCGTGGATACAACGATTCATTTGATGCCATTACTGGTGCGATTAATTATGCGATGGAATTATCCAAACGCGGCAATGTAAAGCGCATCGATATTTTACCTTATCACCAGTTGGGTCGTGGCAAATACGACAAGTTAGAGATGATTTACCCGGTTAAACAAGACCCAACCTATAGTGCTGAAGAGTTAGATCAACTTGAAGCGTTCTTTAAGCAATTCGATTTCGATATTCGACTGGTTCGTCACTAAGTCACAAAGTAGGAGAGACAGATGAAAAGTTTAGGTGTGATTGAAACTCGGGGGCTGACATCCGCCATACAAGCCGCAGATGCAGCATGTAAAGCCGCTAGTGTAGAAATTATAGGTTATCGGAAAATAGGTTCTGGGTTGGTATCAGTTTGTTTTCAAGGTGAAATTAGTGCAGTTCGCACTGCGGTTGATCATGGCATTGACGTGATAGCGAATAGCCAACTGCTTGTCGGCTCATTAGTGATTGCTCGCCCAGAAGAAAGTGTGACGGCTAAATTGTTAACGGTGAAAAGTAAAAAGGGTGAATTAGAAAAAAGCATTGAAAAGACAGAAAAAGGACAAAGTTCATCAGAAAGTGAAACGGTTGAAGCAAAACCTCAACATACTGCGCCTGAAGTAAAAGAGGATACCAGTGTAAAAGAGACCAAAAATGACCTACGCAAAGGTAAAAAATCATGATTAATGAGCAGTTGATGGGCAAAATTTTATCCCGTCTTTCAACCAATAGCTTTGCTCAAGGAATACAACCGAACATTGCAATTCCTGTCGGTATTTCAAATCGTCATGTTCACCTGTCACAGCAAGATGTTGAAGCGTTGTTTGGTCAAGGATATCAACTGACACCATTCAAAGATTTAAAGCAGCCAGGGCAATTTGCAGCCAAGGAATGTGTCATGGTGGTTGGGCCAAAAGGGTCGATAAGCAAAGTGAGAGTCTTAGGGCCTGTTCGCCCAAAAACGCAACTTGAAGTGTCCAAAGCGGATTGTTTTGCACTGGGTATTAAAGCGCCAGTGAGAGAGTCAGGAGATTTAACGGGCTCAGGTAACGCTTTATTGATCGGCCCTGCTGGGCACGTCAACCTTGAGTCGCAAGTTATTTGTGCTCAGCGTCATATTCATATGAGTGTGATGGATGCGAGGTCACTCAATGTGGTGAATGGGCAAAAGGTAAATATCCGTACTGAGGGTGAGCGTAGCTTAGTATTTGATGAGGTTATCGTGAGAGTGGATGAGCGGTTTTCTCTTGAATTTCATATTGATACAGATGAAGCGAATGCTGCGGGTTTACGTAATAACGATAGCGTATTTATTGCGGGTTAAGGAACGGTGGCAAAATGAACGAAAAACTGATCGAGCAAATTGTGCAACAAGTTTTACGTCAGTTAAAACGACAAGTTTTGGTTGTGTTATCACCGGTTGAGGGCTATCAGCAAGCTATTTACCAAAGGTTAGCGCAGCTAGATTCTGTTTGTTTTTCCTTTTATGCCACCGCATCAATGCTTCAGTCTTCGAATATGGAGAAATGGGCTGAGCTAGGACATGTTATAGACAAAAATACGTTATCAATAAATAAGTTAAGCCGCTATAGCTGCCTATTTTTACCTTTTATTGATGCAAAAGTTGTCGGTGAAATTGCCAGTGGTTTATTTGTTAGTGAGGAAAGTGAATTAACTTTACACGCACTATCACAAAATATTCCTATATTGGCATTGAAATACCATTGCTGCCCAGAAAGTGAATTAAGCCATATCTTAGGTTTAAATAAAAATGAAAATTATAATCATCTTATTAAAGAAAATATCAGTAAAGCAATTAACTTAGGTATTCAGTTTTTTCCATTAAATGAAATTGAAAAAAAGTTACTAACTCATGATATTTCTAAATATTTAAAACCTGAAATAACTAATGAAACTCCAAGTCGCTATATTACTTTAAAAGAAGTAATGAATAACCCTAGGGGGTATTGCGCGAATGAAAATAAATTAACAGATTCTGCAATTGATTATTTAAAATCATTGAAATAATAAAATAAATTTAGCGTATTAAAAATCATCTTAATTTTCTATTTATTGTAGGAGTATTATCTATGTCCCCTAAAGCAAAATCATGGCTTTGGATGTTGGCGGTTATTATTTCTGAAACCTCAGCAACATCAACGCTAAAAATGTTTGATAATAGTGAAGGAATGACAAAATCGTTATTATTGGCATTAATCGTCGTACTGTATGTTATTTGTTATTATTCACTTTCTCGCGCTGTTAAATATATTCCGGTGGGTTTAGCTTATGCAACATGGTCAGGAACAGGGATATTAATGGTTTCTACTCTTGGCATGTTATTTTATGGTCAGCATCCAGATACTGCCGCAATGATAGGCATGGCTGTAATAGCAAGTGGTATTGTAATTATGAATCTATTTTCCAAAATGGGTTCTGATGAAGAAGCCGAAGAGCCTAAAGCTGAAGCTTCATTATTATCAGCAAAAAATAAAGCAGCTCACTAATTTAAATTTAAGGGGAATATTATGTTTACTGGATTTTTATGGTTAGCGCTTTCTATTGGCTCAGAAATAACAGGCACATCCATGATTAAAAAGACCAACAGCTTTAGTAAGTTGGGGCCTTCAGTATTAGTCATTATTGCATATTGCTTATGCTATTTTGCATTGACTCGCGCAATGGGGTATATCCCTGTCGGAGTCGCTTACTCATTATGGTGTGGGTTTGGGATTGTCGGTGTAACGTTAGTTTCTATGGTGTTATATAAACAAAAGCCTGATTTTCCTGCTGTCTTTGCGATGGGGTTAATTATCTCTGGCGGGATAATTATGAATACATTCTCCACTATGTAATTAATACATTAGTTTAATTGCTACTCTCAGAACTTTATTATTATTTTGCTCATTACGTTGCCTTCATTTTAGTGTGAGGGCTTTTTTTTAAGTAACCGAAGCTATTGATGCTTCTACAACATAAAATGATTGCCTAGCGATAAAAAGCTAAATCCGTTCTATGTTACTTTACAGAAGATAAGTGAATTAATTCAGGAATAGATTTATGCAAATTATTGAGTGGGATGATTTTACTCGGGTAGAAATGCGAGTCGGTACGATTATTCGTGCCGAAGTGAATAGTAAAGCTAAAAAGCCAGCTTACGTAATGGACGTGGATTTAGGCGAGTTGGGAATTAAACGTTCCAGCGCACAAATTACCGTCAACTATACACCAGAAGATTTGATTGGTAAGCAGGTGCTATGTGTTTGTAATTTTGAGGTGAAACGGATAGCAGGGATCAAATCCGAGGTATTAATCACGGGTGCACCGGATGAAACAGGGGCGATTGTTCTTGCAGAATTTAACCTGCCTCTACCGAATGGTGCGCTTTTAGCATAATGCTCGTCATTCTTTGTATTATCGTGTTGTTGGCTTCGCTCACTCGCCCTAGTCACATACTTTTGTATGCCCCTAGGGGCTCGTTTGCTTGCGGCCTAGCGTAGTCGGCGCCATCGCTGCCATTTATCAGTAAAAAGGTTATACTACTATCATCTGTATCAGTAGGAGTGTGATCTTTTGCTATTGCCTGAACTTCATTTTCGCCAATATTCAGACGAAGTCATTTCTCATCAACATGATGGGCAGTGGCAAGTCGTTTTGTCGTTATCTGGGCAAATGGAAATCAATATGCATCGCCAACATTTTTTACTTAATGCAGGCAATGGAGTAGTGATCCCGCCAAGTGTTAATCACGCTTTTAGTGGGCAAGTCGGCAATCAAAATTATGTATTAGAAATGCCCGCCACAGCTCAGTGGGCATTGAGTGAGAAAATGACGCAGTTCACTTTGACTCCTGCCGCTGTCGGTCTTTTGAATTGGTTGCAAAGTTTCCCGCAAGCACCTGAACATAATTTTACGGTTGCCCGCTTATTATTGGCTCAACTAAAGCCTGAAAATAAATGGATTGATGAAGTTTCTCAGTGGGTTGAACTACGCTTACATCACCCTATTAGCTGTGAAGATATGGCGACAGCTTTTTGTATGTCGATAAGTACGCTCCAACGCAAAATAAAGGCTGAAACACAATTAACGGCGATGCAGTTTTTATTACATAAACGGATGGAAGCTGCGGGGAGCTTATTGCTAACAAATATTCCGATAGAACAAATCGCATTAACAGTCGGCTATGATTCACATTCCGCATTTAGTCATGCATTTCGTAAATTTTATGGTAAAACGCCGAATGAATATCGTATACAGAAATTTCACTTACGGTAGGTTACGACTCAGCGGCTTAGGTTAACTATTTAGAAATCGAATTATCACAATACGATGATAAAAATTAGCTACTTTTAAGCCGCCATTTTATTTTTCTGCCGCTATACCATGCGTATCCCTTCGAATGGGTTCCAACCATCTAGCCCTTTAGTTTCTTTAATATAGTAAGCATAGTTAGCAACCATCGCCCACATCACTGAAATACCTACCGATAACCCAGTATAAGCACCATTAGGGATAGTTCCACCTACCATAAAATCAATAATATTTAAGACAAGGCCTATCGCTATAGAAATACCAAGCATCACCAGACCTTTCTTCCAAAGCCCTAATATTAGGAAGTAAATAATACCGAAGAAAAAAGCAAAAAAATTCATGTTAATTAAAAGGCGCTCGCCAAAGGACGCTGCTTTTAATGCAGTTTTAAATTCAGGTGTACTCGGTGAGCCATACTTTTCAAAAAAGTCGAAACGTTTTTGCCATTTATTAGAGTATTGTTTTTGTTCCATTTCCCATTCCTTGTTGATATATAATATAAAATAGGGATTGATAATACTTATATGTTTATATAAAAACAGTGGGAAATAGTCTTAATATGACTATTGCAGAGCTTTCTTAATACAGTATGCAGAAGCTATAAATAGAAAAGATATTAAGAAGATAAAAGGCTAGTGGCTATTTACTAATCTATTTACGTAAAGTTACTTTGTTTCTGAATTATTGGTTATTTTCTCAGAAATAGAGTTTGAGTAATTACCATGCAAGAAGTCAGTATTTACATTGGCTTGTCTAAGTTTTAATTCAAGTAAAGCAAATTGTTTGCTAATGCTTGAATAATTGGGGTCGTCGGTTGAAAGACTTTGCAACATATTACTTAATGTCAGAGCATCTTTTCTTTGCTGTAATTCTGGGGGTAAATACCCCGAATTTTTCAAGAGCCGATACCCAGCCTTAAGCTCTGGTGGAACCAAACTATCATCTTCAAGCTGCAACGGCTGACCTTCTCCCTTTAAACTCGATAGTTCACCTTTGTTTAACGCTTCTTGAATATGGCGTTCAGCCCAAAGATCGATAACTGACATAATAGTGACCCCGAAAATTGATTTTATACCATTATAGCCTTTCATATTCGCTGAATGAAGGCTGGTATATTATGCTTCATTAGCGTTGTTATTACGAATAATCAATAAGGTTTTATCGAGTATTGATAAATGGAGGTTTAACTATTTATATAAAATAAAACTGCTAAAAATTGATATATATTTAGTGATAAATGATGAAAAATGGTTATTAATAATGTGTAAATTGTTATGTTGAGCACATTTATAGAAATTAATTTACGAGGCTTTCTTTGGTGTTATATCTCTAGTTTAATTAAATTAATAGTTTTAATAGCTGATTAAGTGATTGCACTCCTGATTTTTATGAATCTTATGTCTAATTTGTATAAATTTTGTTGATTTGCAATTATCTATTTGTAAATAGCAAAAAAGAAAAACATTGTGTAATGTCCGTTTTTCTTGTTTATAAGGAGAAAATATGGAACAAAAAAAGCAAGAGGGAAGCCGTTTTTTGCGAACGGTAGAGTGGTTAGGTAATGCTTTACCACATCCCGTTATTTTATTTATTATTTTGATTGCCATTTTATTAGTTTCTTCAGCAATTGGTCAGTACTTTGGTGTCAGTGTGGTTGATCCTCGTCCAGAAGGCGCAAAAGGGCGCGCGGAAGATGGTATTATTCACATTGTGAGTCTATTGGATGCCGAAGGGATCCGAAAAATTATTGCCAATGTTGTCACAAACTTTACAGGGTTTGCACCATTAGGGACGGTGCTTGTCGCACTATTAGGGGTTGGGATTGCAGAACGGGCAGGCTTACTATCTGCCGCTATGCGCTTAGTTGTGACCAAAGCTCCACGAAAATTAACCACTATGGCGATTGTGTTTGCCGGGATCATGTCAAACACCGCTGCAGAGTTGGGCTATGTGGTTCTTATTCCACTGGCTGCCATTATTTTCCATTCATTAGGTCGTCACCCTTTAGCGGGTCTTGCTGCTGCATTTGCTGGGGTTTCAGGCGGCTATTCAGCAAACTTATTATTGGGTACAGTTGACCCGTTACTTTCTGGTATCACTCAGCAGGCTGCACAAATCATTGACCCAACGTATATCGTGGGTGCAGAAGCAAACTGGTACTTTATGTTTGCCAGTACGTTTTTAATTACTATTTTAGGTTATTTGATCACTGAAAAAATTGTTGAGCCGCAACTCGGTCCCTATACCGGTGGTGCGGTTGATGAGGATGAAAATAGCCTCTATGCTTCGGCAAATGTCACCCCACTAGAGAAAAAAGCATTATTTTGGGCCTCTGTGACTTTTTGGGGATTGGCGGCGATTCTGGCGTTAATGGTAGTACCAGAAAACGGAATATTACGTAACCAAGATACTGGGTTAGTTAGTAACTCTCCTTTCTTGAAAGGAATTGTGGTCTTTATCTTTGTTTTTTTCGCGGTTCCAGGGATTGTGTACGGCTATATTGCCAAAACCATGCGCTCAGATAAGGATATTGTTGACGCAATGGCAGGGGCAATGAGTACACTTGGTTTATACCTTGTTATTATTTTCTTTGCAGCACAATTCGTCGCTTTCTTTGGCTGGACAAACATTGGGCAAGTTATTGCGGTTAAAGGTGCTAACTTCTTAAATAGTATCGACCTTCACGGTGGTGTTCTATTTATTGGCTTTATTCTTATCTGTGCATTTATTAACTTAATGATTGGCTCTGCATCCGCTCAATGGGCTGTTACTGCGCCTATCTTCGTACCGATGTTGATGTTGGCGGGTTATGCGCCAGAAACTATCCAAGCGGCATATCGTATTGGGGACTCAGTCACTAATATTATCACCCCAATGATGAGCTATTTTGGGTTGATTATGGCGATTGTCGTGAAATATAAAAAGGATGCAGGTATAGGGACATTGGTTTCAATGATGTTGCCATACTCTATTATCTTTTTTATCGGATGGTCAATATTCTTCATAGTCTGGGTATTTGTATTAGGTATTCCAGTCGGACCGGGCTCCCCAATTTATTTTACTCCGGGTAGTTAGTTTTTTTATTAGGTATAACCTGTCTTAAAGAGGGTTATACCTTTTTACTTTTAAGCGATAGGCTACAATACGCGTTTGGCTTAGCCAGTTCAGTCAGTTTATGGTGAGGAGGATGTGAATTTCAGCGTGTAGGTTTTTATTTAGGAATTAATCAAGCCCTTCCCATAAATAGTCTTTCAATTTTATCTTATCGTTCAAACCAAAAATAATACCTTCATCTATCAGTGCTTGTTTATGGCGCAGATAGCACTCGCCCTTAACGGATAATTTCCCCTGACCATTAATGATACGGTGGCAAGGTAAAGTACTGCCCGCCGGAATGGTTCGAATTGCTTGGCAAACTTGGCGTACATGGGCTGGGTAACCCGCCATTTTCGCCAGCGTTCCGTAAGTCACGACCCTACCTTTAGGGATGCTTCCTATGAGGCTATAAATGATGTCTCGAAAAGATGGTGCATTGTTCATGGTTATGGTCTCAATTACGATGAGTGTTTGTTAACCTAACTTATAAGATGATACTAGCCATTATTCTGTTCTAAACAGGTTTTAATGGCAAATATGACCCAAACTTAGGTAAAGCGTTGGATAAGTATTAAGGGCGGGATAGAAGCCCTAGAGAATGTGATTCTATAAAGAGACCTAATCTTAACAGGTAGTACACCCCCAATGATCACTGGGCTTTACTGTTTTCCTATGAATTTTGCTCAGCCTGGCCAAGATGTGGCGACTCGTTTATTTCGAGCTGAAGAGGTAAACCTGAAGCCAGAGCAAAGGTTCCCTAATACCAGTAACAGAGTTTATACAGGTGAAGTTAGAGCGCATGAGATTGCACGAATAGCTACCCTTAATTTATTAACATTACCCAGCCCATCAACAACTGCACTACAAAAGTTGCTTCCCAATTTTTTTGCTCAAACAGATATTCACGTTAATATGTCTGTCCGCCCTTACGGAGAGATATATAACATCCTAGACACTATCGATGAACACCCCTATTACGATTTATTGCGTGTGGATGTGGCTTGTTTCCCTTGGTTTGCAGAGCGAACACTTGTTCCTCTAAATGCCATCGGAGGTGGACTCACTGATTTGCAATCGAAATTCACTGAGCAAAAGCAGAGTCGATTTTGCTTAGTCAACAATATAGCCTATGCAATGCCATTTGATGCAAGTGTACAGCTCCTGTTTTATCGTAAAGACCTGTTTGAAGACCCTATTACAAAGCGGATGTATTTTGAATCGACAGGAAAAGAATTAAAAGTGCCTACCACTTTTGAAGACTACGATAGAATAAGCCGATTTTTTTACGCGCATAGAGAAGCCGGAAATGAACATAAACCCTATGGTTCATCTTCAACGACAGGGAGTGCTGGGATAATTTCATCAGAATACTTACTGCGGTATTATGCCGCGGGAGGCTGTTTGATTGATTCTAGTTCTACTCCTAGCCTATCTCCACCGATTGCAGAAAAAGTGTTAGCTGAGTACATCCATCAGCTTTCATTTTCTGACAGGATCAACAGTGAATGGTGGGGGAATCAATAGCGCGGTTTGAATCAGGCGATCTCGCGATGAATATTGCATACATGAATTTATTCAATGATGTAGCTCACAGCCCGATGTCCAATAGTATCGGATATGCCCAAGTGCCCGGCGGAAAGCCTCAAATAGGTGGTGGGGTTTTAGGTATGTCACGCTGTAGCGAAAAATCAGAGTTGGTGGAATGCTTCTATCGTTGGCTTTATTCTGACGTTATTCAGGATCATATTCTGATGCTCGGTGGGAATACCATTCAGCGCAATTTTATTTACATGCAGGAAATTAGGCAGCGTTATCCTTGGCTATCACTTTCGTATAATGAAATCAAAACAGGGGTCCGTGAATCCACTATGCCAGACGGTACAGCGTTTAACCTTCGTAAAGCTGAAAATATCATCGGTGGTGGGGTTATAAATGCATTAGATGGGCTGATGAGTATCCCTGAAACAATTCAGAAGATAAATCAAGGGCTAAAAGCACTATAAATAAAATAGCCCACAAACTATGTGAGCTATTTTATCGTTTTGTAGTGGTCAGCTAAAAATTAGTTTTTATAGTGAATATCGCTGACAATTCTTAGTTTTTCTGCGGCTTGTTCAGGTGTAAGGTCTCGTTGAGTTTGACGAACAGTATGTGAGGGAATTTTAAATGTTTATAAGGAAATTGCTTTTTTTGAGGGAACCACTGTAGAAGTGAAAGTGGTGCCCGGACTCGGAATCGAACCAAGGACACGGGGATTTTCAATCCCCTGCTCTACCGACTGAGCTATCCGGGCAACGGGGCGCATTAAACCGTATTAGGCCGTTTACGTCAATGAGTTTTTATAAAAAAAACATATTTTTCGACTGAGTGTTTTCTTTTTCAGCAAAAGATGTGTGTTTAATAAACGGTTGTTGGTTTTTTAACTTAAGGCGCCTTTTTTACGACATAAAGCAATGGCTAAAATGTCTTCGGATAAGTGCTGAGCAATTTCAACATCTTGAATATCTCGCTGAACTAACAAGCGGTTCAAGCAACCCTCTAGTACTAATTCCATTTGGTTGGCAACCAGCTCAGAGTCCTCTATATCAAGCTCATCTAACAAATCTTTGGTAAATTTAAAGGAATTCTCTTTTTGCAGACGGCTAAGTTGGTGAATAGGGTGCTCTGATTCAGGGTAATAATTACAAGCAGAGATGAACAAGCAGCCAGGGAAACGCCCTTCACGGACTTTCTCGGATAACTGCTGGTAACGGGCCATAAGCTTCTGCTGAGGGTTTAATGATTCATCTAGGAGTGTTTGGCGCTGCCACACTTCAATTTGCTGACCATGATAGCGTAGGCAATCATAAACAAGCGCTTCATCGTCGGGCCAAAATTGGCGTATAGTAGAGAAATCAGATTCAATTTCATGCAGTAAATTTTCTGTGGATGCAGATAAACCCTGGATTTCAAGTTGGTTTAAAGCATGACTTAGAATAGTGTCACGTTGGATAGGCATTGTTAACTCCATCACAGTAAAGTCTGATTTTCTCCCATCATAACAATGTTCAATTCTGAATTATAGCTGTTTGTTTTACCCCCAACCAATTGAGAAAAATAGATAATACAGCCTTAAGAATGTGAGTCGCCCACATGTTATGGCTAGGGCTTATGAGGGGGAATGATTTAGTCGATTAGAAGAGAGCAAATAAACTGAAAAAGTGGGCAACAGGAGGGGGAGAACCCCCCTGATATTGACTGATTGTTTTTAATTTATATTAAAACATTAGTTAATCAACTTAGCTTCTAGTGCAGCATCGATATAATAGAACTGAAAAATATTTTTCATAAAATCATCTATATCGTGTTTTCTTAGTTCAAGAGCTTGTAAAATATCCAAAAGACCTTGAATAGTAATGGAATTTTTGCCTCTTTCATAACGAGAAACTTGCTGTTGACTAATATTTAAGCGGGAAGCTAACTGCGCCCCCGTTAAGCCAACCGCTTTTCTGCGGTGCTTTAAATATGTTCCAATATAAATAGTCACATTAGTATTTTCATTTCGTTGAGCGTTTAACATTCCTCCTCCAAATAAATAGATACAAATAGTACACTATTTAATTATCAAAAATATTCTTTGTTATCGTCTATTACGATGATGGTTAATAAAAGGTAATCGTAATAAATTCCGCGGTCTATTTAACTAGGATTAATTAGTTATTACCAATATTTATGGCGAATTGGTTTTAATGATTCAATAGGTTATTTCTATATTCAATACACGGTATATGAGTGCGGGATATGGATTTATTGGTGTTTAGTTTTGTGATTTTTAATTTGCTTGGAGTTAACTTTTGATTTGTTTTTATTTTATCTTTATTTTTAGCGTTTAATTTTATAGCTAAATTAGCGTAAAAATGTCTTTTTTATTTATCATTTTATGTAATCAGTCATTGTTTGTTACACTTATATTGAGAGTATTAATATAAATGTAACGCCAGTAAAATTATTATAATTAGTTTTTATTTTAACGACTAAAATAAGAGGGTAATGCACTTTAAATATGTATATTGGTATTGTTTTTATACATATTAAATAAAAATAATAGATAACCTATAAGAGACCTATTATTTTTATAGTCACGTATGTAACTTTATTTTGATAAGAGAGAATAACATACTGTTGTGTATAGATATAAAAAACCCGCGCAAATCGCAACGGGTTTTAAGTGTATTTAATTATGATTAGTAAAACTACAGGATCATACCACCAAACAGGAAGCCGAATGAAACGGCTAATGCAACACCAATAGTGCCTGGGATGAAGAATGGGTGGTTAAAGACGAAACGGCCAATGCGTGTTGTCCCTGTGTCATCCATTTGTACCGCAGCAACCAGAGTTGGGTAAGTTGGTAGAATGAATAAACCAGATACCGCAGAGAATGACGCAATAGCGGTTAATGGGCTTACATTCAAGGCTAATGCCATTGGCATCAGTGCTTTTGCTGTTGCAGCTTGTGAATAAAGTAGTGCAGAGCAGAAGAAGAAAATTACCGCTAACATCCATGAATGTTCGTGGATTAAGTCACCTGCAGTTGCTTTGATCCAGTCAATGTTGTGCTGTACGAAAGTATCACCTAACCACGCCACACCTAAGATACAAATACATGCACTCATACCCGCTTTAAAGGTACTTGAATTCAAGATTGCATCGGTGTTTACACGGCATAGTACAGTAATTAATGTTGCCACTGTTAGCATGATAATTAAAATTGCGTTAGTGGTGTTCATTAATGGTGTTTCAACAATACCAAGGCTAGGGCTATTGATGATGGCATAACAAACAACGCCGATAACACCAAACAAGAATAACAAGACGGAAGATTTAGCACCCGCTTTGATTTCTTTTACTTGGCTTCCACGTAATTCGACTAATCCTTCTGCTAAACGTTTTTGATAAATAGGGTCATCAGACAACTTGGAATTAAATGTCCAAGAAATGATGAATGACATTAAAATGATAGCGAGGAAGGTGGCCGGTAATAAAATACTCAGCAGCGTGATATAACTTACAGTATTTCCTGCGCCAACCATTGCTGGGTTTTCCATGACTGATGCCATGTAAACCACTGCGGCTGAAATTGGTGATGCAGTGATACCAATCTGTGCCGCAACAACCGCGGTTGAAAGTGGACGACAGGGTTTAACACCTTGCTCTTTTGCGACTTCTGCAATAACAGGTAATGTCGCTAAAGAAATATTACCAGTTCCTGCAAAAAGGGTCAGAAAATAGGTGACGATTGGGGCAAGTATGGTGATGTATTTTGGGTTGCGGCGCAGTAATTTTTCTGTTTGGGCAACTAAGTAATCTAAACCCCCTGCAATTTGCATTGCTGAGATAGCGGCGATAACAGCCATGATGATTGAGATAACGTCAAATGGAATCGTACCCGGTTTCACGCCAATTGCAGCGAGTACCAGTACCCCAAGGCCACCGGCAAAGCCGATACCTATCCCACCTAAACGGGCCCCCAAAAAGATGGCCAGCAGAACAATAATAAATTCTACGGCTAACATAGTGTTTACTCCTCGACAAAATGAAAATTAAAATTATGAAACTGTTATGTTAATTTTTTGTGTGTGTATGAATCAAAAAAGGCACGCTTTCTGGTGAGAGGCGTGCCTTTATTTTTAAGTATTATTTATGATAAACATAAATTTTTAGTCATCAAAACGTTTTGCTTTATAAGCAGGGTGTTTTAAGTTCTCAACAGAGAAAATATCATCCAGCTCAGCTTCTGTTAGTAAACCACGTTCAAGAACAACTTCACGTACGCTCTTACCTGTTTCTGCGCAAATCTTACCGACGATATCACCATTATGGTGACCAATGAATGGGTTCAGGTAAGTGACGATACCGATGGAGTTAAATACAAACGCTTCACAGATCTCTTTGTTCACTGTAATGCCGCTAATGCATTTTTCTTGCAGATTACGACAGGCGTTGTTCATCAGGGAAATCGATTCGAACATAGCTTGACCGATTGCAGGTTCCATTACGTTTAATTGTAATTGACCTGCTTCTGCAGCCATAGTCACGCAAATATCATTACCGATGACTTTGAAACAAGCTTGGTTAACAACTTCAGGGATAACAGGGTTAACTTTTGCTGGCATGATAGAAGAACCAGCTTGTAACTCAGGTAAGTTGATTTCTTTAAGACCTGCACGAGGCCCAGAAGACAGTAGACGTAAGTCGTTACAAATCTTAGACAGTTTCATCGCCAGACGTTTTAGGCCTGCATGTACAGTGATATAAGCACCACAGTCTGAAGTTGCTTCGATTAAGTCTTCTGCTGGTACACAAGCTAAGCCTGTGACCTCTGCTAATTTTTTAACAGCTATTTCTGAATAGCCCGGTGCGGTATTCAGACCAGTACCGATAGCAGTTGCACCTAAGTTAACTTCGAGCAGTAATTCGATGCTACGTTTTAGATTTTTCTCTTCTTCTTTTAAAAGAGTCGCGAAAGCATGGAACTCTTGACCGACGGTCATTGGAACAGCATCCTGCAATTGGGTACGGCCCATTTTCAGAATGTCTTTATATTCTTCAGCTTTAGCTTCAAAGCCTTTTTTCAGGTATTCAACAGAATCAATTAATTTCAGTACAGAGTTATATACTGCGATACGGAACCCTGTAGGGTAAGCATCGTTAGTTGACTGGCTTTTATTAAGGTGATCATTCGGGTTTAAATAATCATATTCCCCTTTTTTATGGCCCATCAGTTCTAAACCGATATTTGCCAGAACTTCGTTGGTATTCATATTGAGTGATGTGCCCGCACCACCTTGGAATACGTCAACAGGGAACTGATCCATACATTTGCCTTCATTTAATACAACATCACAGGCTTTAATGATAGTATCCGCGATATTACGTGGGATAGTTTTCAGTTCTTTATTGGCTAAAGCTGCCGCTTTTTTGACCATAACCATGCCTCGAATAAATTCTGGGACATCGTTAATAGTGCGGTCGCTGATATAAAAGTTTTCAATCGCACGCAGAGTATGAACACCATAATAGGCATCAGCTGGAACTTCTTTTTTACCTAACAGGTCTTCTTCGATACGAGTATTGTTTGACATGAGAACCTTCTTAATTAGATTACAGTTTACTGTCCGTTTATGCGCTTGCAAAAAAAGTAATATATCGTAAAGCAAAATTCACAGGTGATTAATATTGTGAAATAAAACTTCACAAGCGATTAACACCAACTACTACGTTGTCAGCATTATGATCTACTGATTTATGGGTAGATGATAAGCTTTTAATCATGTACTGCCTTGAACCTAGATCACTATATAGTTTGATTTATGCAACAGATTTTACGTTGTGTGACATTCATCACAGATAAGTATCATTAATGAGAAAAATCTGTGAGTTGAAAAGCGTTATATCTGCCCCAATTATTATGGCTATACTAAAGAAAAAAGCGAATATTGATAGTTGTCTCTTAGATACAGTTCACAAAGGTTTTCCAAGGGGCGTAAAATAGTTGATAGCTTATTGAAATAAAGGAGAACTTGTGCGCTGGTTACCACTCATTCTGATAGGTATTCTCGTTTACATTGAATCTGTCATTTTTGTGCGAGTTGCGTCCGAAGTTGGCGTATTAATGACTTTGATTTTAGTTGTTCTAACTTCTTGTCTAGGTGTTTCACTCGTCAAGAACCAAGGCATGAAAAATGTACTGCAAATCCAACAAAAATTAGTGTCAGGTGAAAGTCCCGCAGCAGAAATGATCAAAAGTGTTGCGTTGGTTTTAGCTGGCTTTTTACTTATCGTTCCAGGCTTTTTTACTGACTTCATTGGTTTATTGTTGTTACTTCCGCCAATTCAAAAACTCATTGTAATGCGTTTAATTCCTCACATCCGTTTTTATCAACCGGGGAATGGTTTTGGCCAAACGGGGGGCGGGAAATACCAAAATGGAGACACTTTTGAGGGGGAATTCCAACGTAAACAAGATGACCCTTCTTTTACAATTGATAACTCAGATAAAACGGACTCATCTGATAAAGACGACCGCCCCAAGTCGTAAATCCATTCTTTTTGTAGGGAGATAAAAATGAAAAATTTTTTATCTCCCCCCTTGAAGTCCCTCTGTTTCGCCCCAATCTGCTCAAACATGGTACTAGTTTATTTGAGACATACTGGTATCGTCCTTTTACCTAGTGTGGACTTTATTTATAGGAGAACTATTAATGAAAATTCGTCCATTGCATGACCGTGTTATCGTTAAACGTAAAGAAGTTGAATCAAAATCTGCTGGCGGGATCGTTCTGACTGGTACTGCTGCAGCTAAATCAACTCGTGGTGAAGTACTTGCTGTAGGCAACGGTCGCATCCTAGAAAATGGTGAAATCAAAGCACTGGATGTGAAAGTTGGTGATATCGTGATTTTTAACGACGGTTATGGTGTGAAAGCTGAAAAAATCGACAATGAAGAAGTCCTGATCATGTCTGAAAGTGACATTCTGGCAATTGTTGAAGCGTAATTTTCACTTAAAACTTCTCAACTAACGAAAAGAATTTGAAGGAAAGAGATAATGGCAGCTAAAGACGTTAAATTTGGTAGTGATGCACGTACGAAAATGCTTCGTGGTGTGAATGTTCTGGCAGATGCAGTAAAAGTAACTTTAGGTCCTAAAGGCCGTAATGTAGTTTTAGATAAATCTTTCGGCTCACCAGTTATCACCAAAGATGGTGTTTCTGTAGCACGTGAAATCGAATTAGAAGATAAATTCGAAAACATGGGTGCACAGATGGTGAAAGAAGTTGCCTCTAAAGCTAACGATGCTGCGGGTGACGGTACAACTACAGCAACAGTTTTGGCTCAAGCTATCATCACTGAAGGTTTAAAAGCCGTTGCAGCGGGTATGAACCCAATGGATCTTAAACGTGGTATCGATAAAGCCGTTATTGCTGCAGTTGAAGAGCTGAAAACACTTTCTGTTCCATGTTCAGACTCTAAATCAATCGCACAGGTTGGTACTATTTCTGCAAACTCCGACGAAACCGTGGGTAAACTGATCGCAGAAGCAATGGATAAAGTCGGTAAAGAAGGCGTTATCACTGTTGAAGAAGGTACAGGCCTAGAAGATGAATTGGATGTGGTTGAAGGTATGCAGTTTGACCGCGGTTACCTGTCCCCTTATTTCATCAACAAACCAGAAACAGGTGCTGTTGAGTTAGAAAACCCATTTATTTTATTAGTTGATAAAAAAGTTTCTAACATCCGTGAATTACTGCCTGTATTAGAAGGCGTAGCTAAAGCTAGCAAACCACTGTTAATTATTGCAGAAGATGTTGAAGGCGAAGCGCTGGCAACACTAGTTGTCAACACGATGCGTGGTATTGTTAAAGTTGCGGCTGTTAAAGCTCCTGGCTTTGGTGATCGTCGTAAAGCAATGCTACAGGATATCGCTGTTCTGACTAACGGTACTGTTATCTCTGAAGAGATCGGTATGGAGCTAGAAAAAGCAACGTTAGAAGACTTAGGTCAAGCAAAACGCATTGTTATCAACAAAGATACTACAACCATTATTGATGGTGTTGGTGATGAAGCGACGATTTCAGCCCGTGTTGCTCAAATTCGTCAGCAAATCGAAGAGTCTTCTTCTGATTATGACCGTGAAAAATTACAAGAGCGTGTTGCTAAATTAGCAGGCGGTGTTGCTGTTATTAAAGTTGGTGCAGCAACTGAAGTTGAAATGAAAGAAAAACGTGCTCGCGTTGACGATGCTCTGCATGCAACTCGCGCAGCTGTTGAAGAAGGTGTTGTAGCTGGTGGTGGTACTGCACTGGTTCGTGTTGCTGCTAAACTGGAAGGTTTAAAAGGCGACAACGAAGATCAAACCGTGGGTATCCGTGTTGCTCTGCGCGCAATGGAATCACCTATGCGCCAAATCGTGACTAACGCAGGCGAAGAAGCCTCTGTTGTCGTGAATAAAGTTAAATCAGGCCAAGGCAACGAAGGTTATAACGCAGCGACTGATGCATACGGCGATATGATCGATATGGGTATCTTAGACCCAACTAAAGTAACGCGTTCTGCTCTGCAATTTGCAGCATCTATCGCAGGTTTAATGATCACGACAGAAGCGATGATCACTGAACTGCCAAAATCAGATGCACCTGACTTAGGTGCTGCTGGTATGGGCGGCATGGGTGGAATGGGCGGCATGATGTAAAAGACATCAAGCTTAGGTAACAGCTAACTTAGTTGGTTGTTACTAGCCGATATAAGACCGGCACCGTTAGTTTAACTAGCGGTGCCGGTTTTTTTATTGCTTCTTAAATGACGCTACAGTTATTAACTCAAAATGGGAGCAGCCATTAGGTGGATATAAATTAATGTTAAATGCCATTTATTTTTGCGTAAAGGTCCATCAAAAGGTTATATTTAGCGTAAGGCAAAATGGTTTGAAGAAATAAACAACAGGGCGGTTGTCTTGATTGTTTTGTGATAGACTCTATTTGGCTGGTGAACTGTGGTATTTACACGGTAATTTTGACGCAGTATGTTAATCACCTCCTAGATATTTCATGATATATTGCTATCAATATGGTATTGGGACTAAAACGATTTTCAAACCAGTTGCAAAAAAAACACAATGAAAAATGAGGGAAAACATGCGAATTAAAGTCTTGATTGGTGCTGCTGCATTACTGCTTTTAGCGGGTTGTTCTACAACAACTAATTTGACTGCGGCAGGCTCACAAGTTCGTTTTGTTGAGAATCAACCAGGAAGTGATTGCCAGCTTCTGGGGCAGGTTGCAGGGACACAAAGCAACTGGTTGAGCGGTGTGAATAATGAATCCAGCTCAATGCGCAGTGCAGCGAATGACTTGCGAAATAAAGCTGCTGCAATGGGTGGTAATGTTATTTTTGGCGCAACAAGTCCAAGTGAAACAGTATTATCTAGCTTTATTCCGCTAGATAGCAAAATGGTTGGCCAAGTATATAAATGTCCCTAATATGATTTCATAGCGCCCAAATTACAGTAATTTGGGCGTTTTGCTTTTTAAATCTGCCTTAAATTTAGGTCAAGCAATGTTTTGCTTGGCTCTCCGCCAATTTCCCGTGCCAATTTTGGTACGAGGTATCCGGATACCTGACTTAATAACTGCTGTATTAATTGTCGAGCTTCTAAATCACTGACTAAAAAGTGTGCTGCTCCTTGGACTTTATCCAATACATGTAAGTAATAAGGTAAAATCCCTGCGTCAAATAAGGCATTACTTAAATTAGCTAATGCGCTTACATTGTCATTAACTTGGCGTAATAATACGCTTTGATTCAGTAAGGTAACACCTGATGACTTTAGTTTAAACATGGCGGCAGTTAATGGTTTATCAATTTCATTTGCATGGTTAATATGTGTAACCATAATCACTTGAAGCCGCGAACGCGCAAGTCTGTTGCATAGTGTGTCGGTAATACGTTCTGGAATAACAACGGGTAAACGAGTATGAATTCTAAGGCGTTTTATATGTGGGATTGCCTCTAGTTGGCTAATTAACCAGTCGAGTTCATGGTCTTTTGCCATTAGTGGGTCACCACCTGAGAAGATGATTTCATTGAGTTCGGTGTGGTTTTTTATATAATCCACAGCCATCAACCAGTTATTTTTATTTCCTTTGTTATCTTCATAAGGAAAATGCCGGCGAAAACAGTAGCGACAGTTGACTGCGCAACCACCTTTTACCAGCAGTAATGCGCGGTTGTGGTATTTATGCAGCAAACTGGGAATTGCGTTATCTTGCTCTTCTAGCGGGTCTGTAGAAAAACCTGGATGTATATCAAACTCTGCTTTTGCCGTTAATACTTGCAATAACAGAGGGTCTAGTGGATCGCCTTTTTTCATCCGCGAGATAAACGGCATTGGCACACGCAAAGGAAATAATTTACGCGCTTCATTGCCTTCTTTCGAAAAAAGGTGGTTTTCTAAGTTAAGCATTTGCAGCAATTCATCTGGATTAGTGATTGCTTCAGCAAGTTGTTGTATCCAGACTTCTCTGGATGAGGTATTTTGAGTTACAATATCGACCATTTTTTGGCTATGCCATTTTTAGTTTATAAATTAGAGGATCACCATGGCTACTTATAGTACCAATGAATTCCGCTCAGGTCTTAAAATCATGTTAGATGGCGAGCCTTGTGTCGTTTTAGAAAGTGAATTCGTAAAACCAGGTAAAGGTCAAGCATTTGCACGTGTGCGTATCCGTAAACTGATTTCTAACAAGCTGTTGGAAAAAACATTTAAGTCTACTGACTCCGTTGAAGGTGCTGATGTCATGGATATGAACTTAACTTACCTATATACCGATGGTGAGTTCTGGCATTTCATGAACAACGAAACTTTCGAACAATTAGCAGCAGACGAAAAAACCGTTGGCGATAACGCCAAATGGTTAGTTGACCAAGCAGAGTGTATTTTAACTTTGTGGGACGGTCGTCCTATCGCGGTAACTCCACCTAACTTTGTTGAGTTAGAAATTACCGATACTGACCCAGGCTTGAAAGGTGATACTGCTGGTACAGGTGGTAAACCAGCGACACTGAGCACTGGCGCAGTTGTTAAGGTTCCGCTGTTTGTTCAGATCGGTGAAGTTATCCGTGTCGATACTCGCTCAGGCGAATACGTTTCACGCGTAAAATAATAGCGTATCCTATACGGAATCGCTAAAAATAAAAAGCCGTGGTCGATGTGAACTGACCCCGGCTTTTTTGTCTATTTTAAGTCGCTAACAGCACTTAAACCCACCTTTACCACCATAGCGTGCGTCTTGACGTTCTTTGAAAAACTCTTCATAGGTCATTGGCGTTTGATCAGGATGCGTTTTTTGCATGTGAGCAACATAGTTGTCATAGTCAGGGACGCCAACCATCATTTTTGCCGCTTGGCCGAGGTAGCGGGCTGCTTTTCCCAGTTCTCCAAACATAAATCCTCGTCATATTTTGTGTTGTAGCTTCAATTATTTTGGAGAAAGAGAGTGAATCTTGATAAATACTTAAAAACTAAATATTTAAAACAAAACTGCTCAACTCTCAATCTCCGGTGTATTAATGATGTCGTGTATTTGCCACGATTTCTTCATAGTTGGCTGGCATTGGCTCGTAGGGTACTTCATTCGCAGTTGGTTGGTCAGATTTTAAGGCCTTCAACGCAGTGCGGATGGAGAAAAGAGCTAGTAATACCACAACAATCATAAAGAAAATAGTTAAGCCAGCGTCTAAACGGTTATTGAAAATCAACTGCGTGAGTTGAGATTCGGTGTACTGAACTGGAATATTTCCACTATCAATCATTGCTTGGAATTTATTTGCAACAGCTAAGAAGCCAACACGAGCATCTTCACTAAAGGTTTTTTCCCAACCAGCTGTCATAGTACAAATCAATAACCAAGCTGTTGGTATCAATGCAACCCATGCGTATCGTTGACGCTTCATTTTGAACAGTACCACAGCACAGAGCATTAATGCCATACCTGCTAGCATTTGGTTTGCGATACCGAATAGTGGCCATAGTGTGTTAATCCCGCCCAGAGGGTCGACAACACCTTGATGCAGGAAATATCCCCATGTCAGTACGCATAGTGCGGTTGCTATTAAGTTTGCAGGCAGTGAGTCTGTTCGTTTTAGTGACGGTGACACCACCCCAAGCAAGTCTTGCAGCATAAAACGTGCGGCACGTGTTCCTGCATCAACTGCAGTTAAAATAAATAACGCCTCAAATAAAATAGCAAAGTGGTACCAGAAGGCGACATTCATCAACCCACCAAGTGCACCGTGTAAAATATAGGCCATTCCGACAGCAAGCGTCGGTGCTCCTCCTGCCCGTGAGATAATACTGCTCTCACCGACTTCATGAGCTATTGTATTTAACTGCTCAGGCGTAATTTGGAAACCCCAACTACTTACAACTTGAGCCGCAGAGGCAACAACATCTTGTGTACCGGCGGGGGCTAACATTGCCATTGGACTATTCATGGCAAAATACACACCTGGGTCAATCACACAAGCTGCGACTAGCGCCATGATGGCAACAAATGATTCCATTAACATACCGCCGTAACCGATAAAGCAGGCTTGGTTTTCATTTGCTAACATTTTCGGCGTTGTGCCTGAAGAAATCAGCGCATGGAAGCCAGAAACAGCACCACAGGCAATAGTGATAAATAAGAATGGGAACAAATCCCCTGCCCAAACGGGGCCTGTACCATCAATATATTTCGTTAGTGATGGCATTTGTAGATTAGGATTTAAAATCAAAATACCAATAGCAAGGCCAATAATAGTACCGATTTTTAAGAAGGTAGAAAGGTAGTCTCGTGGAGCAAGGAGTAACCAAACAGGAAGTACCGCAGCAACAAAGCCATACCCCACTAACATCCACGTTAATTGGACACCAGTATAATCAAAATAAGGTGCCCACGTTTCACTTTCAGCAACCCACCCTCCAGAAATGATGGCAAAGACAAGGAAAATTAACCCAATAATCGATACTTCGCCAATACGACCAGGACGGATATAACGAGTATAAATCCCCATGAAAATGGCTAATGGGATAGTGAAAGCAACAGTGTAAGTTCCCCATGGGCTATGGGTTAGCGCTTTAACGACAATCATGGCCAGTACCGCTAAGATAATCACCATGATCATAAAGCATGCAATTAATGCCAGCACACCTGCTGTATTACCCATTTCTTCCTTAACTAGCTCTCCAAGAGAGCGCCCATCTCGTCGCGTCGAAACAAATAACACCATAAAGTCTTGTACAGCCCCTGCCAGTACTACTCCTGCTAACAACCAGAGCATACCCGGTAAGTACCCCATTTGGGCAGCAAGAACCGGACCAACAAGAGGGCCTGCTCCAGCAATAGCGGCAAAATGGTGACCAAATAATACTTTTTTATCTGTTGGTACGTAGTCGAGCCCATCATTATGACGAATTGCAGGCGTCATACGTGTTGAATCGACTTGTAATACTTTTTTCGCAATAAATAGCCCGTAGTAGCGGTATGCAATGAGATAAATACATACTGCAGCAACAACAATCCACAGAGCATTGATCTGTTCACCGCGATTTAAGGCAATATAACCTAGTGAAAATGCACCAAGTAAAGCGAGTACAATCCAAATTAATTGTTTACCCATAGCCATCCCCATTTATTCAGTTAACAGCGCTTTGTTATCTATTTAAATGTTACTTAATTACTATTTATTTAAGTAGAACAAGGAAGATATAGCTAATTTAAGTTAAAGGAAAAGTAGCTAAAACGAGACACCTATTGGAAATTGTGAGAACAATTCTATAATTGCAGTGAGCTTCACTAATTTATCATTAGCGACTGGATTTTATCGGATTTTAAGCTAAAGACTTGCTATTTTTTTTAATTAAACCATAAGTTTTATTTAGTGTGGATTTTTGAACTAAATAATAGTCAGAAATAAAATGCTTTATGAGGGGGGATTTAATTACCGAAAGATAAAACTCTCGGTAATTAAATCGGCTACTTTAAGCATGCCTTAGGCTGAGAATAATTTTTTTACCAAAAAGCGTTATAATTAAGCCAAACATAATTAAAATAAGCCCGGCGATTTGTATGCCATTAATATGTTCATCAAGGAATAAAGCACTACTGCTTAAACCAAATACAGGAACGAGCAAAGAGAATGGCGCAACTCGCCACGCTTCATAGCGGCCAAGTAAGATCCCCCATAGCCCATAGCCAACAAAAGTAGATAAATAAGCAAGATATAAAATAACGCCAAATATGGACCAATTAAAACCAGTAAGTCCGTCTACGATGGCATCTTCCCCTTCTAAAACCCAAGAACTTATTAAGAATGGAATAATAGGGATTAGCGCGCTCCAACTTACTAAGGACAAGGCACTGCATTTTTCAGCCCCTTTATGTTGCATAATGATCCTATTAGTAATGTTACCGCAAGCCCAAGAAAGCCCCGCGATCAGTGTAAAGGCTAGCCCAAGTAGCGGTATATCATCTAATCCACCAGCGGTTGCCCCATTGGCTAATATGGTTAACCCTATTATGGCAATAAACATGCCGATGAAGTGAGTCGGTTGCAATGATTCTTTTAAAATTATTGCGCCAAGTAATAGGGTAAAGAAAGCTTGGGATTGCAATATGACAGAGGTTATACCCGCAGGCATACCCACTCTAATCGCGCAAAATAAGAAGGCAAATTGACCGAAGCTGATGGTAAGTCCATAGAGAAGTAATAATTTGAGCGGAATTTTGGGGCGCTTAAAAATAAAAATAGCAGGGAAGGCCACAAACATGAAGCGTAATGCACCTAATAATAACGGCGGAAGTGCGGTAACGCCGAGTTTAATGATAACGAAGTTAACACCCCAAATAACCACCACACAAAGGGCGAGTAAGATGTCTCTGAGACTCATGCTATTTTCTCGATTAACTTGCCAGATTAAACATCTACTTTACATGTGTATAATTTTGAGTGCGATGGTTATGATGCTTAATAATAAAAAACGGTATAAAAATGTTGAATTTTATGGTTGATTTGCGCTTATTTGTTATTTTTCGTGGCTTGAGTCAGCGCTAACGAAGGTTTATAATGTATTCACACATCACACGTATTCAGGACGACCTGAATAAACGTCATTCAAATATGGGGACGGCCCCGAGTAATTAACGGGAGTAACCCAAGTGGCTTGGATCATTCTTTTATTTGCAGGCTTATTAGAAGTAGTATGGGCTGTAGGGTTAAAATACACTCATGGTTTCACGCGTTTAACACCCAGTATTATTACCATTATTGCGATTATCGCCAGTATGGGGTTATTAGCTTACGCCATGCGTGACCTACCAGTAGGAACTGCCTATGCAATTTGGACGGGTATAGGTGCTGTTGGTACTGCAATTGTTGGGATTATTTTCCTGGGTGAATCAGCGAATATGTTCCGTTTATTAAGCCTAGCTTTGATTATTACGGGTTTAATTGGCTTAAAAGTGTCGAGTTAACTATTTAAAACAAGCGGGTAGTTTTCATCTTACCCGCTTTATTATTGTTATATATTGCTTGGGCATAAATAAAACTATCCCTTTTGTTTGCCGACATAACGGGATGGCCAAATTTCCTCTGCTGGTACCCCCAGAAACTCCGCAATAATTCTCTCCCCTTTAGGCCAGCGCCTTGAAAGTGCATTATTCAATGTGGATGAATTTAACCCTGCTGAACGTGATATTTGTGAAAGAGAAGACCCTTTTTTCTTTATTGCTGCAATAATATCAGCCGAGTGCCAATCTTGTTTCATATGATCTCCAATAGTTAATATATAAATATAATTTAAATTATTTTAATGAGCTTTAACTCAATAGAGATATAAAGATATAAAAATAACTCTTAATTTTAAATACCTTTAAATTTTGGTCTTTGAATATTTACTTTTATGTGTTAAAGATATTTATTCAACGTTTTTATTATCTTTATTTTTATTTAAATAACTACAAGGTGATTTTTATGGATATAGAAAACAGGAAGATAGAAAAAATAAGTGCTAGAGTAAAATTAGATCTTTACAACTATTTTGATTGGAATGATATTGATATCCATTATACGGTTATTAATGTTGATGAAAGGAATATATATACATTATCTAGTGATTATGAATGGCAATTAATTTATTGGCACCATGATATGGATTTATCATTAAAAGAACGGTTATTTTCTGGGGTTCAATATTGGTGTAATTATTCCGATGCATATCAGAAAATTTTAACCAAATTAGATAAAGGTAATAAAAAAATAGACATTTGTAATAGATACAATAACTTATTTGAGATATTTTCACTTAATGCGAATCATAAAGTCCCATATGAACATTTACTTACATTGTATCAATGGCGTTCAATAGTTTCTGAATATGCATATAAACAATGGTCTGAAAATAAAACGGTTGCATTACCATTACGCCAAAAAATTGAATTAGATGAACCTGAACCTATTATTTGTAGGGGGAAGGAAACTCCTAATTTTATACGTTTTGGTCAGTTATCATTTTCAAACAAAGAAGCATTAACCATCCGTTTGTTGCTTTCCCATCGAAATATAAAGGAAATTAGCCGTATTCAAGGCTGTTCGGAGGACGAAGAATATAGAAGGCTTAATAATATTAAGAAAAAATTAAATTGTGAAATGGTATCTCAAAAGGAATGTTTTTCGGTAATGAAAGAACACGGGATTACATTAGCAAGTTTAGAAAAATTAATGCCTATTAATTAATTTAACTATTTGTTTTATATAGGGATGTAAAATTATTTTATGAAATGGAAATTACGTTTTGGCGCTGTAGCAGGGCATACCTTAGAATTTTATGATGTTGCAATTTTTGCAGCGATTTCATCATATTTAAGTGCAGAATTAACTCGCCTAGGTTATCAGCAAGCAACGGAAATGGTGTGGGGGATTTTTGCTTTACGTTTTCTTATACGGCCATTAGGAGGGTATGTGATTGGCCGTTATGCAGATAAAGTCGGTAAAAAACCGGCAATGATTTTGGTAAGTACCCTTACAGGTAGCGCTACATTGTGTATGGCATTTCTGCCAATTGAATTCTTAGGGGCATATACGCCTTTAGTCATCTTATTTCTTCAAATGTTGTTATCTTTTAGTTATGCGGGTGAAAGCCCATCACTGTCTACCTATTTATATAAAGATTCTAAACCCCAAGAACGAGGTAGAATTTCGGCGTTGTTAACCGGAAGTGCGGTTGTTGGTGTTATTGGCTCGTTAGGGGTCGTGTTAATTCTCGAAAATATATTAGACCCTGAAACCATGCAAAGGGTGGGGTGGAGGATACCACTACTATTAGGTCTAGGTAATATACTGATCTGTTTTTGGTTTCGCTATCGTTTACCAGACCAACCCATTGAGTATGATGGGGGGAAAAAAATAGATTGGCTTAAGGCATTTAATATTTTACTGATTGTTATTCCTGGCTCGGTTATTTTTTATACCTTAAATTTTTCATCTTCATTTTTACTTAAGGAGTTAGAATTAGAAGAATTTAAAAGTATATATTCAATGATATCATCAACTTTATTATTAGTTTTAATGGCAATAATTGGTTGGTTAACCGATAAATACAGTTACTCTGAACAGGTGTTTAACTTAGGGGTAAAGCTAGCTGCCATATTATCAATTCCTATTTATTACCTAATGTCGACTAAGGTTTTATCATTAATACTTATCTCCCAATCGTCAATTATTATTGTTTCAGCGATGGTTTTATGCAATTGGAATTATGCGATGACAAAACCAGCCAATGGACAAGTTACCACTTTAAGCATGGGATATAACCTTTCATCGACGATCATAGGCGGGTTAACGCCATTAATTATCAATTACTTAGTTATCATTGATGTTTCCTTGGTTGGTGTTTTTGTTTCGTTGAGTTCATTAACTCTATTTGCTTCATTGTTATTGAGTAAAAAAAAATTGTTAGCTATTTAAATTTAAAGGGGGATGTATGAATATAGAAAATAAACACCTAGAGCTCTCTTGTTCGGGTTTTGGTGATAAGTTTTTAAAGTATTTCGATTGGAATGATTTAGATGTTACTTACAGTAGAGTGGATGTAAGAAATAACGAGGTAAAAGTTATTTCAAGTCACTATGAGTGGGTTTTAATATTTTGGGATGATGATCTAGATAAAAAAGTAAAGGAACGATTAACCCCCGGTATTCAATATTGGAATAATTACTCTTCCGCATTTCAAGAAACATTATCTAAAACTGATAAGAAAGAAATGAAAGTTGATTTTTGCACTCAATATGGTGGTATATATGAAATTACATCAATAAATTCAAGGAAAAAATTTTCATGTAATGAATTATTAGAACTCTATAAATTAAGGGCTGTTATTTCTGATTATTCCCAACATATCTGGAAAGATAATGAAAATATTATTTTACCGCTTAGGGCAGACATAAGCTTACCTCAACAAATTGAAGATAATAATAGGGATATTTTAGATGCTCACCATTATATGCGATTTGGTAATATTCGTTTTACTCGTAAAGAAATGACAACGATTCGTTTATTATTATCACATTGCCGAGTAAAGGAAATTAGTTATATTCAAGGTTGTTCAGAGGCGACAGAAAATAAACGTATTCAACGTATTAAAGAAAAATTAGGTTGCTCTTATACTTCACCTGGTGGTTTATTTCAGGCATTAAAAGAAAATGGTATTACCCTTGCGTGTTTGGAGTCTCTGGTGAGTTACCCTTAAATATATAGGATG
This sequence comes from Providencia sp. TYF-12, assembly GCF_041344805.1. Taxonomy (NCBI): domain Bacteria; kingdom Pseudomonadati; phylum Pseudomonadota; class Gammaproteobacteria; order Enterobacterales; family Morganellaceae; genus Providencia; species Providencia sp. TYF-12. The sequence goes on along the minus strand of NZ_CP166833.1, from coordinate 4,044,409 downwards.
TTTTTCTATAAGGGAATAAATTAATAGAAAAGGGATAAACAATGAAATGGAAATTCAGGTTTGGTGTGGTTGCTGGTAATGCTTTGGAATACTATGATATTGCAGTTTTTGCTGCAATATCTACTTATTTAAGTATGGAATTAACTAAACTAGGTTATTCCCAAGCGACAGAAATGGTATGGGGTATCTTTGCATTGCGTTTTATAATCCGCCCATTTGGGGGATATGTTATTGGCCGGTATGCTGATACAGTAGGGAAAAAATCCGCTTTGATATTAACAAGCCTGATAACAGGCACGGCAACATTAATGATGGCACTGTTACCCATTGAATTGTTAGGAAACTATACACCATTAGTAATATTAATTTTGCAATTAGCACTTTCTTTCAGTTTCGCTGGGGAATATCCTTCTTTAATCACTTATTTATTTAACGATTTAGATAGGAATATTCAATCCAGAGTTTCATCAATTATTGTTGGTAGTTCTTTATGTGGCGTAATAGCATCATTAGCTATCGTTTGGGTGTTAAAGAACACATTTTCTGAAGAAATGATGCAATCAATTGGCTGGAGAATCCCATTGTTAATTGGTTTAGTTAATATTTTAATTAGTTTTTGGTTTAGAGCTAAATTACCTGATTACAAAAATGAATTAAACAGAAAAATAGTGTTCAGTTGGCACCACATTTTTGGGGTTTTCTTATTTACTATCCCTGGAACTGTCACTTTTTACTCTCAAAATTTATCAACTTCATTAATTATTGAACAATTAAAGATAGATGAGATAAAAAATTTTTATGAAATATTCTCATCCGGTCTATTGTTAATTTTTATACTGATATGTGGTTGGTTAACCGATAAATATAGTTCAGCTAAATCTGTTTTTAATATGGGAGTTACTGGGATGGTATTGCTTTCAGTACCACTCTATTTTTCCTTGCAGCTAGATAATTTACTTCTAGTCTTTTTCGCTCAGGTCGTTATGTCCACATATTCAGCGATGATATTGTGTAATTTATCAGCCGTAGTGATGGATAAATCTAATGGGCAGACAACAATACTAGGCGTTGGGTATAATAGCGCTTCTGCCTCTATCGGGGGGGTAACTCCTCTAGTTGTCGGTTATTTAGGTCACTTTAACTTAGGTTATGTTGGGCTATTTATTGCGGTTTGTGGGCTTTCATATTTTATTACGGTTTGGCTTCCAAAGCCTAAGCTGATTTAGGCTTTATTATTTTTGCTAGTCCCTCTATGGGGGCTAGCAATATTAATTTACAGACTAGAGTATCCAAGCTCTTCTAGCTCCTACTGTCGTACTTTTATGGTGTTCAGTGTGACTAAGGCACAGGGCATCAATACCTGCACTAGTTCGTGAATACCATGCACCTCCACGCATTAGGGCTCGCTTACCGTAGTTGCGTAGATAAATTTGGTCATCTGTTAGTTTCGCTAGCATAGATCGTAAACTGACCGTCGGTCAATATAATTAATAATCATTTGCATTTAAATGATGAGGTGTAATGAGCCTATAAAAAAGGGAGTTAAGTAATAGTTTGATATCTAAATAAAAATAGATAATGTAAGAGAAGGAAAAATATGAGAAATGCAGCGAGGTATCACTGCATGGATGGCTAAATTATTTTAGAAGTTGGCTAAAGCGCTGGTAGAGGATTTGGCCTAAATTATGTTGATTGTATTCGGTGCTAGTCGATAAATTATCAACCGCAGCATGCATCGAATGGTAAATCATTGTCGACATCAATTCTTTAGGCAACTCTGGCCATGCTTTGTTTTGTTCGCCAAAAGCTAAAATAGTTTTAATCTGCTCAACGGCACGGGTTTCATGATCATTGCTGCGGCCGTGGTATTCGTCATGAAATAACATGTCGTGAATATTTTGTTTTTCGACATAGTATTTGACGCTATTTTCGCACCATGCTTTTAATTTTTCACAGGCGCTTGTTTGGCTATCTAAAGCCGTTTGAATATGGCCTAAATACCAGTCCATATAGCGTGTGCGCAGGGCTTCCATGATATCATTTTTAGATTGAAAATAATGATAAAAGGTCCCTTTTGCTACATCAGCTGATAAAACAATTTCGCTGACGGTGGTACTCACAAACCCTTTAGAAAGAAACAGTTTTTCCGCTGCATTCATTAGGTCATCTAGCCTTTCTTCCGCAGGTTTTGTTCTTGGTTTTTTAGGGGGTAATGTCATAGGGTTTGTCTCTTAATATCTTGTGCTAAAAGCAAATCTGATAGGGGTATCATAGCACTTAATATTGATATGCTAAAACTTAGCTCGCTGATAGCTTCGCTATTTTAACTATCTTTTTGGTGCTTCTATAAAAAGATAAAATAAATACAATCAATAAAACATACATTATCGCACCAATCATCCATATCCAGCCATCCCAACTTGCCAGTGTTTGACCAAAAATAAAGCTAAATAATAATGGGCCGATCACCCCCGTCGTATTGGTTAAGCTGACTAGAACGCCTTGTAGCTTACCTTGGTTAGTTTGATTGACTTGAGCTGACATTAACCCCTGTAAGGCTGGTAGCGCAATACTGCCGCCGGCGAGTAAGATTAATGTAGGGTAAATCATCCAACCCTTTGTCAATAATGACAAAATAATGAATGCTGCTCCATCAACAACAAAGCCCACAATAATCGTCACTTTTTCATTGAATTTCTTGGCGATTGCGCCCGCTACAAATGCTTGGAACAAGGCATGCATGATGCCTAACCCCGCTAAAGATAGGCCGACCTCCATACTGCCCCATTGAAAACGATGTTCCGTAAATAACACCCATGTCGTTGCTGGAATTTGCCCTATCATTTGAGTCATAAAAAAGATAAATAACAATAGTATGACTGGCTTGATCACTTGCAGGAAAGGTCGCGAATTTTCTGCTGTTTCTGTGGTGTTTTTTTCAGTATTTTTGATTTTATTATCTTTAAATATCAACATAATAACTAAAAAAGAGAGCGCATTTAAAATGGCAGCAATAATAAAAGGAAGATGAGCTGAGAATTGCCCTGTAAAGCCGCCAATTGCAGGGCCAGCGATTAACCCGATACCAAAAGCCGCCCCTAAGCGTCCAAACCACTTAGTACGCTCTTGTGAAGCAGTATTGTCAGCAATAACAGAAGCGGCGACCGCACCTGTTGCGCCAGTCACTCCAGAAATTAATCGCCCAACGTATAGCATCCAAAGTGAGCTAGATAATGCAAGCAAAGTGTAATCCACAGCAGCGCCTGCAAGGGATAGTAGTAATATTGGTCGGCGCCCGAATTTATCAGACCATTTGCCAAGTAGAGGAGCAAAAAAAACCTGCATGATGGCATACAGTGCCAGCAGGATACCGTAATGATTTGCTAAATTTTCAGCCGACACGTATTCACGTAACAATGTAGGCAATACAGGCATGATCAAGCCGATCCCCATAGCATCTAGGGCGGTGATTGTTAAAGCGGTGATCGCAAATTTATTCATCGTTTTTTCTCTATCATTGATAGAGTTGGAATATATCCCTATCAGTGATAGAGTGTCAATAGAAAAAAAGAGAGGGCAGTATGGCGCGATTAGATAAAGAAACCATCATCACAGTGGCATTAGAGTTGCTAAATGAAGTGGGAATGGAAGGGCTGACAACGCGAAAACTAGCTCAAAAACTGGGCGTAGAGCAGCCTACACTATATTGGCATGTGAAGAACAAGCGCACATTGTTGGATGCATTATCTGTTGAAATGCTAAAGCGCAATCATCGCCATTCATTACCCGCAGTTGGGGAAACGTGGCAACAATTTTTACGTAATAATGCATTGAGCTTTCGTGATGCATTATTAAGTTACCGTGATGGCGCAAAAGTGCATTTAGGGACTCGCCCGAGTTCAGACCAATATGACACAGTAGAAATGCAGTTGCAGTTTATGGTGGACAATGGTTTTTCATTGAAATGTGGGTTATATGCCATAAGCGCGGTTGGTCATTTTACGTTAGGTTCTGTGTTAGAGCAGCAAGAACATATCGCAGCACTTAATGATAGGCAACAAATAGCAGATGATACGATGCCTCGACTATTAAAAGATGCTTTGCAAATTATGGATCAAGATGATGGCACAGAGGCTTTTTTATTTGGTTTAGAAGCATTGATTAATGGTTTCGAAAAGCAGTGATAAGGTGTCTGTGTTTTTAGGCTCGCACAATAGGGGGGGATTTGTGCGAGTGATGGATTTATTTAGAACATTGTTTTTCAATTTGGCGTTTTTGTTCTACCAATTTTTTAGCTGTTGCCATCGCGAGTTGTTCATCGGCTTGCATTTTTGCCGTAAAAGAATTGAGGTCATTTCCTACTATATCTTTTAACAGCTTATATTCGCGTGGAGCCACACATTTACATTTTTTCTCTACGGCTGCTTTTCTTTTCGCACGTTTTTTATTTACGGAAGACTGGGGTTCACCAGGCGTTGGTAAGTAACTGTAAGTATTAGACTTTATGCAATCATTATACAACTCTGTTTCGGTTGGCATTTGGTTGGAAGATTCTTTTTTAACAGAAAAGGAATCAGCCTGTGCGGGTAATACGAATGCACTCGAAATTAATAGTGCAACAAATAGAGTTTTAAATTCCATTTAAATTTCTCCTAACATAAAAATAAAGAATGTGTGAATGCTATCCTTTATTCTTAGAGGGGTATGATTAATACATTGATATTTGATAATTAATGACTTTTCTAAAAGGTATTATTGATCATAGCAAGTAAGGTTTTGATTTAACTTCAGGTTATTCTGAATGTTTTTTAGCTTGGGAATTATGCAGTTTAAGGTGGCTAAAAGGGTGTATTGGCGTAAAAATAGAAGGTTTTATTGTTTATAAGCGATGGATGAATATATTCATCGATGATTTAAAAATGCCACTATTTAAATAAAAAATACCCCATTACTCAATAGCTAATGGGGTATGTATATTTTGTTAGGTTCGCAATTACAGAGTGAAAACACCGATAACTGCGATCACACTAATGATCGCTGAGCCGCCATAGAAAACCCATTTAGTTGCAGGGACATGGATTTTAAAATCGTGCAGTGTATGGTGAATACGGTGCATACCACACCATACTGGCAGAATAATCATCAGTAATAAGAAAACGCGGCCGATAAAGCTTTGGCAAAATGCCATAATGCGTTCATAGCTAAGCATTTCTGGTGCGACACCCAGTGGAATTAAAATCCCTAACAGGATGATAATTGCGGGGCCAATTACAGCACTCCACATACCACCAGCACCAAATAACCCCCAGAAAATCGGCTCATCGGAACGTTTAGGCGTTAGATTCATCAGATTCTCCTTCGATTAAAATAACAATGCGATAGCTAAAATTGCCGCAGTGACGACAATCGTGACAGCCCAAAAGCCTTTAACGATAGGCTCATCAGACATTTTCTTATCTTTAACAATAATACTGACAGCTTTAGGTGCAAGGTTGAACCACGTTGTGGTATGTAGCAGCGTTGCAGCTAACGTAATGATGTTAATAATAAGAATAATTGGGTTACTTAAAAAACCAACAAAGCCAGCCCAAGACTCAGGACCGCTTTTAAGCGCAAACACCCCATACAGAACTAAAATACTGAACCAGACCTGAAGAACGGAGGTGCTTTCACGCATGATGTAAAAGCGGTAAAAACCGAGCTTTTGCCACCAGTCGCCCTTCATTTCTCTGACATAGGGTTTACGTTTCGTAGTCATGACTTCAATTCTCCTTATCGTGGCTTCAGCATGGCGATAACAAAGTCTTGCGCACTGGCAACTTTACCTTGCTGGATAGCGCCTGCAGGGTCGACATGCTTAGGACAGACTTCAGAGCAGTAGCCTACAAACGTACAGCTCCAGACACCGTTGTCACCATTTAACAAGGTCATGCGCTCTTTCGCACCATGGTCTCGGTTATCTAAATTGTAGCGCTCTGCCAATGTGATCGCGGCTGGTCCGATGAACTCTGGGTTCAGTCCAAATTGTGGGCAAGCTGCATAGCACAGACCACAGTTGATACAACCTGAGAACTGATGGTATTTAGCCATCTGTGCAGGCGTTTGTTTATTTGGGCCTTCAGATGGTTTGCGATCATTCCCAATAATATAGGGTTTGATTGCTTCTAAACGCTCAATAAAGTGAGTCATATCAACAACAAGGTCACGCTCGATTGGGAAGTTACCTAACGGCTCAACTTTCATACCTTGTGGGTATTCACGCAGGAAGGTTTTACAAGCCAGTTTAGGGACTTTATCTACCATCATGCCACAAGAACCACAGATAGCCATACGACAAGACCAACGATAAGACAGGTCTGGAGCAAGGTTATCTTTGATATAGCCTAACGCATCTAACAAAGAAGTTTGCTCATCGTAAGGGACATCATACGTCACCAAATGGGGTTCACTATCCGTTTCCGGATTGTAACGCATGATCTCCATTTTTAGGTGTTTCATATCATCCATTAGCTTGCTCCTTCTTCGCCTTATCTTGAGCTTCAGCTTCGGCACCGTAAACACGTTTAGCTGGCTGAGATTTCGTGATTTTCACATCACTGTATTCTAAACGAGGGGAGCCCTCAGGGTTATAGAATGCCAAAGTATGTTTAAGGAAATTCACATCATCACGCTCAGTACAGCCTTCATCTAAACGTTGGTGTGCACCACGTGATTCTTTACGGTTGATTGCAGAGTGAGCCATACATTCCGCCACATCAAGGCCAAAGCCTAATTCAATGGTGTACAGTAGGTCAGTATTAAAGACGCTGCTATGGTCGGTAATTTCGACATTTTTGAAGCGTTCTTTCAGTTCAGCAATCTTATCAACCGTTTTTTGCATTAATTCAGGAGTACGGTAGATACCGCAGCCTTCTTCCATCGAAATTCCCATTTCATCACGGATTTTCGACCAGCTCTCTTTCCCTTTTTGGTTCATGAGCTTGCTGAGGTCAGCTTCGATATCACGAGTACGGGCTTCGATAGCATTTGCATTGGCTGGCGTTGCCTCAGCAGCATGGCGGGCAGCTTGTTCACCGGCTAAGCGACCAAATACTACTAGCTCAGCGAGTGAGTTAGAGCCTAAACGGTTTGCGCCGTGTAAGCCGACAGACGAACATTCACCCACTGCAAACAGGCCTTTAATACGGGTTTCAGTATTTTGATCTGTTTCGATACCACCCATGGTGTAGTGAGCCGTTGGGCGAACAGGAATAGGGTCTGTGACTGGGTCAACACCCACGTAGGCTTTCGCCAATTCACAAATAAATGGTAAACGCTCATGCAGTTTTTCTGCACCAAGGTGGCGAAGATCCAGATACACAACATCACCACGGTGTGTGCTAATGGTGCGACCTGCACGCCATTCGTGCCAGAAGGCTTGAGAAACTTTGTCACGAGGGCCCAGTTCCATATATTTATTTTCAGGCTTGCCGAGCGGTGTTTCTGGCCCCATTCCATAATCTTGCAAGTAACGGTAGCCATCTTTATTAACAAGGATACCACCTTCACCACGGCAACCTTCGGTCATTAAGATACCTGAACCTGGCAGACCCGTTGGGTGATATTGCACGAATTCCATGTCTCGTAGTGGAACCCCATGGCGAAATGCCATCCCCATACCATCGCCTGTTACGATACCACCGTTGGTATTGTAACGATAAACACGACCAGCCCCACCTGTTGCCATAACGATAGAGTTCGCACGGATTTGAACTTTGGTGCCTTCCATCATGTTAAGTGCAACAAGGCCACGAGCTTGACCTTCATCGACAATGATATCTAGAACAAAATGCTCGTCAAAACGTTGAATTTGCGGATATTTTAATGATGTCTGGAATAACGTATGGAGCATGTGGAAGCCGGTTTTATCGGCAGCAAACCATGTACGTTCAATTTTCATCCCACCAAAGCGGCGGACGTTAACTGAACCATCTGGTTTACGGCTCCACGGGCAACCCCATAGTTCTAGTTGGGTCATTTCTGTAGGGCAATGTTCGACGAAATAATCGACGACATCTTGCTCACACAGCCAGTCCCCACCAGCAACAGTATCATTAAAATGATAGTCATAGGAGTCATGAGCCTGAGTAACTGCAGCTGATCCCCCCTCTGCGGCCACTGTGTGGCTACGCATTGGGTATACTTTTGAGACCAGAGCAATCTTGATATTGGGATTTGCTTCAGCGGCAGCAATTGCTGCACGTAAGCCTGCGCCCCCGGCCCCGATAATCGCTAAATCGGCATTGAAGGTTTGCACTGCGCTTCTCCATTGTTCAAGTGTAAATTGATAAATTCTTTTAAATACTTTTGATAATTAGCTATGTCATTTGTCATTTAACTTTGGGCTAAACGACAAAATATCTGTTTTTTAATAGTAAATAATATAATAGCTAATAATGACTTATCATGCTGTGAATTATAACGAATAGTCCCCAAGATAAATTTGATATAGAGGGGGGTTTTAGCCAAAATTAGCAATAAAGTGTGATCTTGATCTTCTTTTTATAAATTGTTTTTACATTTTATGTTTTTTTAGTTTGTTAACAGTGAATAAAAAGGAATTTCAAATAATTATCATTAAATTTACATACTATTATAGTATATAAAACCAAGTGGAATACTCGGGTTTTATCAACTTTAAGTGAATAATATTGTTATTATCGCTGAATATTTTAATTCATATTGAATATTTATTTGCGAGCGGCTTCACTATTTATTTTGCAGATAAATTTTATTTTATTGTTTAATTTCTAAAATAAGTTGAGAAAGCGAATCGTTTCGTTTTTTTATTAACAGTTGTGTCACATAACATAAGAAATAATCATGTTTTGTGTTCTTTTTATTCTTTTGTTCATTCTAGTACAAGCGGTACCATTTCTACTAAAAAGTAAAGACTTTGCCTAATCGTGTAAAGCAGGTGATAATCAGCATCTCTTTACTCACCTTTAGTGTCTAACACGGCCCGTAAGCAATCATGTTTTTTTACCCAGATAATTATGCTTTATCAGTGTAAATTCATTGTGTGTTGCAGGTGAGGTGGGTACACTGCACGACTAAGTTTATTTTGGAGTCATCTTCATGAGTGATATAGCGAACTGGCAGCCAACCGCCCCCATCGCTAACCTGCTACAGCGCGCAAAAATTATTGCGGAAATCAGGCGTTTTTTTACTGATCGCTGTGTACTTGAGGTCGAAACACCTGCAATGAGTCAGGCAACTGTAACTGACATTCATCTTGTTCCATTTGAAACGCGTTTTGTTGGCCCTGGAGCCGCACAGGGGCTGAATTTATATTTGATGACAAGCCCTGAATATCATATGAAACGCTTACTCGCTGCGGGTAGTGGGCCTATCTACCAATTAGGTCGAAGCTTTAGAAATGAAGAGGCGGGGAGGCACCATAACCCTGAATTTACCATGCTTGAATGGTATCGCCCACATTTCGATATGTACCGTTTAATCAATGAAGTTGATGACTTATTACAACAGGTTTTAGAATGCGAAAGTGCCGAGCTGCTTTCTTATCAGCAAGCATTTTTACGTTATCTGGATATTGACCCACTTTCAGCAGAGAAAAGTGAGTTACGAGAAGTCGCTGCACGCTTAGATTTAAGCAATATCGCTGATAACGAAGAAGATAAAGATACCTTATTGCAGTTGTTATTTACCATGGGGGTTGAACCTCATATTGGTAAAGAAAGGCCGGCAGTGGTTTATCATTTTCCGGCGACTCAAGCTTCGTTAGCTGTGATTAGCACAGAAGATCACCGGGTAGCAGAGCGTTTTGAGGTGTATTACAAAGGGATGGAATTAGCGAATGGCTTCCATGAATTAACCGATGCCAGTGAACAGCGCCAACGCTTTGAGCAAGATAACCGTAAGCGTGCGGCAATGGGGTTAGCTATTCAGCCTATTGATGAGCATTTATTGTCAGCGCTTGAGCACGGCTTACCTGATTGCTCAGGCGTTGCTGTTGGGGTTGATAGGTTAATCATGATGGCATTAAATGCAGAAAAGATTAGCGATGTCATCGCGTTCCCCGTTACTATTGCGTAACAGCGAAATAAACCGTTTCTAATAATGCAGCCAGATGGCTGCATTATTGTTTTACAACCAATAAAAGTTATTTTTGTTGTTCTAGAAATTTAACGCCTAAATCAGGGAAGTCGGTAAAGGCACCATCAACATTTGCTTGGTTATAGATGATGTCATAAAGCTGCTGCCCATCTTTTGCATATTTAGGTAGCTTGTCGACACGAATGGTGAATGGGTGAACTGCCATTTTGTTTTCATGGGCTTCTTTTACCATATCATTCACTTTGATATTAGTTGGGGTAGACTCTTCATCGATTAGCATATGGTAATCAGGGCCAATACCATCAGCGTATGTGGCAATTTCTTTCATTGCACCAGGTTTCATCATCCAGTCGTAATTATAGTTAACCCAAGTACCATCTGGTTTTTGTTCTTGAGTTTCATTCCAGTCCGTGTAAGCGATCAACTGAATTAACTTAAGATCCATCCCCATTTCAGGCATCAATGTGTTTTTAATCCGTTTTAGATCATTTGGGTCAAACGATTGTAGGTAAACATTAGAGTCTTTGTTGGTATAGCCATATGCTTTTAGCACCTCTAGTGTTTTTTTAGTGATATCTTTCCCTTCTTGTTGATGGAACCAAGGTGCTTTAATTTCTGGGTAAATACCAATATTTTTACCTGTGGATTTGTTCAAGCCCTGAACAAACTCAATTTCTTCTTGAAATGTATGAACACGAAAGTCTGATTTACCCATTGGGAAACGATTCGGGTAACTCTGGACTTTCTTGCCATCAACAATATCAAACCCTTCAGTGAATTTAAGCGATTTAATTTCATCCAGCGTAAAGTCTATCGCATAGTAACGGCCATCTTTGCGAGCACGATTTGGAAAACGTTCGGCGACATCTGTAACCCGATCAAGATAGTGGTCGTGTAACACCACAAGCTCGTTATCCTTTGTCATGACTAAATCTTGTTCAAGAAAGTCTGCACCTTGTGCGTAAGCCATTGCTTTAGCGGGTAGAGTATGTTCGGGTAAATAACCACTTGCACCACGATGTGCAATGACGACTTTACCTGAAGCTTGAGCTACGGCAGACACTGACATCACTAAAACCATACTTGCCACCAATGTTTTTAATGGAAAGTTCATGATTATATCTCCTTGGCACTTTAATTGGATAAAAAAAATGGGCTACATCATTTTTTGATATAGCCCACGAGTCTAGCGATTAACAATGAACATTTGATGAATGCTTATTGTGAGTTTGCTAATTCACGTTTATGTTTGCTTTCGCTTAACATCACGATAAACAGTAGAACAACCGCTAATGCTGAACCACCAATCATGACAGCGAAGCCACCGTCCCAACCGAAGAAGTCAACGGTGTAACCGACGATAGCACTTGCCGCAACTGAACCCCCGAGGTAACCGAACAAGCCAGTAAAGCCTGCTGCTGTACCTGCCGCTTTTTTCGGAGCCAGTTCAAGTGCGTGTAAACCAATTAACATCACCGGGCCATAAATTAAGAAACCGATGACCAACATACAGGCCATATCAATATTTGGGTTACCCGCTGGGTTCATCCAGAATACGATAGTTGCGATGGTTACTAAGGTCATAAAGAACACACCTGTTGCACCACGGTTACCGCGGAAAACTTTATCCGACATCCAACCACACAGAAGTGTTCCTGGGATACCTGCGTATTCATATAAGAAGTAGGCCCATGAAGATTTATCCATAGCGAAGTGTTTTACTTCACGCAGATAAGTCGGAGACCAGTCCAAAACACCGTAACGTAATAAGTAAACAAATACGTTGGCAATCGCAATCATCCATAACAGTTTGTTAGGGAAGACATACTTCATGAAGATTTCTTTTGCGGTTAGCTCTTGTTCATCAGACTCTTTATAGTCTGTTGGATAGTCGTTTTTGTATTCTTCGATAGGTGGAAGACCACAAGATTGTGGTGTATCGCGCATTAATGCAAATGCGATAATCGCAACAAGGATAGCAGCCAATGCAGGCATATACAGAGCAGCTTTCCAGTCGTTAAACCATGCCATACCTAACATGAATAGCAATGGCGGGATACCACCACCAACGTTGTGGGCACAGTTCCAAACAGAAACGATACCACCGCGTTCTTTTTGTGACCACCAGTGAACCATTGTACGCCCACATGGAGGCCAACCCATACCTTGGAACCAACCACAAAGGAACAATAGAACGAACATGACCATGATGCTAGAAGTCGCCCATGGTACAAAGCCCATAACTAACATGACTAAAGAGGCGAGGATCAGACCTGCGGGTAAGAAATAGCGCGGGTTTGCACGGTCAGAGAATGACCCCATGATAAATTTAGAAAAGCCGTAGGCAATTGAAATACCGGATAATGCGAAACCAAGGTCACCTTTTGAAAAACCCTGTTCAACAAGATATGGCATCGCTAACGCAAAGTTCTTTCGGACTAGATAATACGCTGCGTAACCAAAGAAAATACCCATGAAGATCTGCCAGCGAAGCTTACGATAGACAGGGTCTATCTTGTCAGCTGGCAGCCTCTGTATGTGAGGTGCTGGTTTAAAAATGCTTAACATATACGCCTCCGATGGCATGCTAAATTATTTATTCACTCATTCCTTCTCTTTTTAAGAAAATCATTGAGTGTTTATTATTGGTGAAGTAACAAAAACGAAAATAATCGAGTAATTTAAGAGTTTTTATTTTCTTAATTGCTCTAAATTGTAGTCGTTAGAAAACAATTTATCTGTAATCCAACGCACAATTATTGATTTTGTTTATGAAGTTGCATAGTAAATGACATTTGTGAATAGAATGGAACCATAATTGTTAATTATTTTGTGATTTACATCACGTATTTGTTGTTTTCAACGCTAAAAATGTACCAATCACTTTCGTTTTTGTTCCTTATCAAACATTCGTCGCATTTCTGGTCTATATTTAGTAATAGATTATAAAAATAGAATCTATACTTGTACTGATTATAGAAATGTTTATTAATGTGAGGAATGCGACATGAATGGCTCATCTGTGACTGAAACGGATGTCATCATAATTGGTGGTGGCGCAACAGGTGCAGGAGTCGCTCGTGACTGCGCTCGCCGAGGTCTAAGAACGGTTTTACTTGAGCGGCATGATATTGCAACGGGGGCGACAGGACGTAACCACGGTTTACTACATAGCGGTGCACGTTATGCAGTAACGGACAGTGAATCAGCTAAAGAATGTATTGAAGAAAACAAAATATTGAAACGCATTGCGCATCATTGTATTGAGCGCACAGATGGTTTGTTCATTACGTTACCTGAGGATAGTTTAGACTATCAGCAAAAGTTTATTACAGCCTGCCAAGCAGCCGGAATCGATGCAACAGCAATTGACCCTGCTCAAGCCATCCGTCTTGAACCTTCAGTTAACCCTCAGCTTATTGGGGCAGTTCGTGTACCAGATGGAACTGTTGACCCATTTCGTTTAACCGCAGCGAATATGCTTGATGCTAGAGAGCATGGCGCTAAGGTATTAACTTATCATGAGGTTATTGGCCTCATTCGTAACGGGGATACTGTGCGCGGTGTTACCGTTTATGACCATCAAGCAAAAAAACAATACGATATTTATGCGGAAATTGTTGTTAATGCGGGGGGAATTTGGGGGCAAAAAATTGCAGAATATGGCGATCTAAAAATTAAAATGTTCCCCGCAAAAGGGGCTTTATTGATTTTAGGTCATCGATTAAACAATATGGTAATAAACCGTTGCCGCAAGCCTGCGGACGCCGATATTCTTGTGCCTGGTGATACTATTTCCTTGATCGGCACCACCTCAACTCATATTGAATATGACCAAATTGATAACATGTATGTCACGCCTGAAGAAGTGGATATTTTGATCCGCGAAGGCTCTATGTTATCCCCCGCACTGGCGAAAACGCGCATTTTGCGTGCTTATGCAGGCGTTCGCCCATTAGTTGCTAGTGATGATGACCCTTCAGGGCGTAATGTAAGCCGAGGGATCGTATTGTTAGACCATGCAAAACGTGATGGCTTGGAAGGGTTTATCACTATTACTGGCGGTAAATTAATGACTTATCGGTTGATGGCTGAATGGGCTACCGATAAGGTTTGTGAAAAGTTAGGTCATAATGAGAAGTGTACGACTGCTGAAGCGGCGCTTCCAGGCTCACAACATAGCGCGGAAGAAGCATTACGCAATGTTGTTTCAATTCCAGCTCCTATTCGCGGCTCTGCAGTTTATCGTCATGGAGATCGTGCTTCTGCGATTTTAAGCACTGATAGGTTAGATAAAAGTTTAGTTTGTGAATGTGAGGCGGTGACTGCTGGCGAAGTTCGTTATGCTGTTAATTCACTAACAGTAAATAATCTACTTGATTTACGACGCCGTACTCGTGTGGGAATGGGAACTTGCCAAGGAGAATTATGCGCCTGTCGTGCCGCAGGGCTGTTAAATCGCTTTAATGTCACAACGCCCCATGAAACTGAGCAACAGCTAGGTCATTTCTTAAATGAACGTTGGAAAGGCATTCGTCCAATTGCGTGGGGTGATGCATTACGTGAAAGCGAGTTTACCAGTTGGGTTTATCACGGTTTGTGCGGTATGAATGAGGCAACGCTGGCTAAAGCACCTCAGAAGGAGGAGGCGGATAATGAAATATGATGCTGTTGTTATGGGGGGAGGCCTTGCTGGGTTACTTTGTGGTATTCGCCTCACTCAATCAGGTTTGTCATGCGCCATTGTGAGCGCAGGGCAAAATGCCTTACATTTTTCCTCCGGTTCACTCGATTTATTAACTCATTTACCTGATGGACAAGTCGCTGAAAAACCCTTATCGATGTTAAGCGCACTGAAAGCACAAGCGCCAACACACCCTTATAGTTTGATAGGGGAGGCGCAAGTTGCTGTATTAGCGCAAATGGCAGAGTCTATCCTGCAACAAACTGGTATTCGTTTAAAAGGCTCTTGTGAAGAAAATCATTATCGCATCACACCATTGGGTCATAAGCGTATGACATGGTTAAGCCCTGAGGTTGTTCCTACAGCTTCTTTACATCAAAAAATGGATATAGGCAAAATTGCGGTTGTGGGGATTGAAGGTTTTTTGGATTTTCAACCACAGATGGTGGCTGATGAATTGCAGCGTGAAGGGCTATCAGCAAGCGCCCATTATGTGCACTTGCCACTATTGGATCGTTTAAGAGAAAACCCAAGCGAATTTCGAGCCGTCAATGTTGCTCGTTGGTTAGATAGAACCGAAAATATGACGCAAATTATTGAGGAGATTTCGCCTTTAGTTGTTGATGCGGAAGCCGTATTTTTGCCCGCTTGCATAGGTCTTGATAGTGAGGAACCAGTATTAGAGCTACAAAGAAGGTTAGGTAAGCCCCTGTATTTATTGCCAACATTGCCACCATCCTTGTTGGGGATTCGCTTGCATGAATGCTTATTACGTCAATTTCGTCGCCAAGGCGGTATCGTTATGCCTGGGGACAAGGTAACTTCAGTGAATTGTATTAATGGAAGAGTTGAATCTATTCAAACACGCAATCACGGCGATATATCTTTAAAAGCAAAACACTTTGTTTTAGCCACCGGCAGCTTTTTTAATAATGGCTTGGTAGCTGAGTTTGACCGCGTTTATGAGCCACTTATGGAATTAGATTTGTGTGATATTTCTGAACGTGCCAAATGGACAAATAAACAGTTTTTTGCCTCTCAGCCATATATGGCCTTTGGTGTAAAAACAGATGGTAAATTGCGTGCTCAAAAAGGGGGCGTAACCATTAACAACCTTTATGTTGCTGGTGCTGTATTAGGTGGTTTTGATCCACTAACCCAAGGATGTGGCGCTGGGGTTTCAATGATTAGCGCATTATTTGCTGCAAATGAAATTATTGGAGAAATAAGTAAAAATGAAGCCATGCAGGCGGAGGTGGCACAATGAGTATTCTCGATACGAGCTTTGAAAGCTGTATTAAATGCACGGTGTGTACTACTTATTGCCCTGTTGCAAAAGTTAATCCATTGTACCCAGGGCCAAAACAAGCAGGTCCAGATGGCGAGCGTTTACGCTTAAAAGACCCAATGCTTTATGATGAAGCGCTGAAATATTGTACTAACTGTAAGCGTTGTGAGGTTGCTTGCCCTTCAGATGTTAAAATTGGTGACATTATTGCACGTGCGCGCAACACTTATAGCCAGCAAAAACCGAAAATCCGGGATGCTATCCTCAGCCATACTGATTTAATGGGGTCGTTATCAACGCCATTTGCACCTGTTGTGAATACGATCACTGGCCTGAAACCTGTACGCCAAATATTAGATAAGGCATTGAAAATCGACCATCGTCGCGAGTTACCAAAATACTCTTTTGGGACTTTCCGTCGTTGGTATTCCAAACAGGCTGCGGAGCAAGCAAAATTTGAAGAACAGGTGGCATTTTTTCATGGTTGCTATGTAAATTACAACCATCCTCAATTAGGTAAAGACCTGATTAAAGTGTTTAATGGTATGAACATTGGGGTACAGCTTCTTAAACGTGAAAAATGCTGCGGTGTCGCATTGATTGCTAATGGCTTTATGAAACAAGCGAAACGCCAAGCTAATGTGAATTTAGAATCATTGCAAGAAACTATCCTTGAAAAGCATATTCCAGTCGTTGCAACATCCTCCACCTGTACGTTTACTATTCGCGATGAATATACCCATGTTCTTGATGTTGATACTTCTAAGATGCGTGACAATATTGAGCTGGCAACACGCTATATTTATCGCCTACTGGAAGAGGGGCGTGAACTTAAGTTGAAACATACCCCATTAAAAGTAGCCTATCATACACCTTGTCATATGGAAAAAATGGGCTGGACTTCCTACACATTAGAGCTGATTAAACGAGTACCCGGTGTTGAGTTGATTGTACTGGATTCACAGTGTTGCGGTATTGCTGGGACTTATGGTTTTAAAAAAGAAAACTATGAAGTTTCTCAAGGTATTGGGGCAGGCCTGTTCCGCCAAATTGAAGACAGTGGTGTCGATATGGTGATCACTGACTGTGAAACATGTAAATGGCAGATTGAAATGTCGACAAGCAAAAAGTGTGAGCATCCTATTTCGCTCTTAGCACGCGCATTATAAAATTCTCGTCATACTTCGCGCTGTGGCGTTGTTAGCTTTATTCGCGACCCCTAGTCATATACTTGTGTATGCCCCTAGGGTTTCGCTCATTTGCCGCCTAGCCACAACACGAATTATTTGGAGAATTAAGAGGGATGAGGCTTGTGTGGTGTTGGCTTCGTTGGTGATTTAACTGTGAATTGAAATATTGAGAATATTCAATGATTAAAAATTATACGGAATATTCACGGAATTTATTGAATTGTAGGGGTGTTATTCTTTGTTTTAGCTCAGTTTAACCCTTTTGGAGATAGCATTTAGCTATCTCCTTTTTTATTTTCAATGTTGACGAATTAATTGCTTTTTATCTGCATTATTAAAGAAGTACTTTAAGATTAGGTTTAACAGAACCCCATAAGCAGGTAAGAAAAACAGCATACAAATAAGTAGTTTAAAGACATAATCAACCAAAGCAATTTCAACCCAATTTGCGGCCATAAATGGGTCGCTACTGCGGAAAAATGCAATAAAGAAGAATGCAATAGTATCAATCAGGTTACCAAAAAACATGGCACAAGCAGGCGCTACATACCAGCGTGCATTTTGCCGTAACCGGTTGAATACACCAACATCTAATATTTGCCCAAGGACATAAGCCATAAAGCTTGCTGCAGCAATACGCGCAACGAATAAGTTAAATTCAAATAAAGATGCAAAACCTTGCCATTCACCTTGGAAAAATAACGCTGAAATAACGTATGAAATCAGTAATGCAGGTAACATTACAGCAGTAATAATTCTACGGGCAAGTGGTGCGCCATAAATACGAACGGTTAGGTCTGTAGCAAGAAAAATAAATGGAAAAGTAAATGCACCCCAAGTGGTATGGAAGCCCAAAATATTAATTGGCAACTGCACTAGGTAATTACTTGAAGTGATAATTAGTACATGAAATAAAGATAGCCAGATTAAGGCGGTGGCTTTTTGCCGCACAGTAAAATCAAACATATTGTACCTTTTTAGTCGCAATGGGGTGAGGGAACCCATGAAATACATCCCTAAATCGGGAATTGCGCATCATACGCTTGTTGCGCAACAAAAGCAAAACTGTTCACTCATCGCGAGCAATTTTATTATATAATTGGCTCATTGATTACTTTGAGTAGAAGCGTTTTTATGTCTGACTTATTTGCAAATGCGAGCAAAACCCTTGACACACTTGGCTTACGTTGCCCTGAGCCTGTTATGTTAGTGCGTAAAACAGTCCGTAATATGGCTGAGGGTGAAACATTGTTAATTATTGCTGACGACCCTGCAACAACCCGCGATATCCCAGGTTTTTGCCGCTTTATGGAACATGAATTATTGGCTGTTGAAGCTGAAACGACACCTTACCGTTATTTATTGCGTAAAAAGGCGGGCGGGTTGTAATATTAAGTATGCCAATTCCTGCCATAAGGCAGGGATTGAGAATATCACTGAAATTTAACTTATGAAGTATGCTGTAAGTCCAATATTTCTTGGTAGCTTAACCCAGTAAGTTGGCTAATTAGTTCAATACTGGCCCCGAGTTCTAAGCCTTTAAGGGCAACTTCATGTTGTTTTCTATTTGTACCGATGTCAATTCCTCGGTTTACACCAATATCAATTCCTCGGTTTACACCAATATCAATTCCTTCTTGCATTCCTTGATTTTTTAAGCGTTGTGCAATGTTCATAATTGCCTCTTGGTTATTTTCAATTTGATTGATAAGTTGACTGACAACAATTTTAAAATGAGGTGAATCCATTGTAAGAAATAAGTAATTGAAAATTGTGATAATGTCATCATTGTTATGATAATTATTGTTCATCGCTTGAGCTAATAGTGTAGTCACTTTCTCAACATTTTCTCGTAAATCTTTATGCTTCATTGCTAATTCCATCACGGCAACCTTGCGGTGATTCACCAGTTCATTGTCATCAATAACGGTAATATCAACGACAGGAAATGGTTGGCTATATAAATCATTGGCTATGTCAGGCCAAGGAAAGCAATGGGTCCATGGCTGTGAATACGGGTAGGGAGTGACTTTCCCATGGTAGAACAAGATAGGGAAGACTAAGGGTAAATGACGATGCCCTTGTTGTAAGTGCTGATTCATTGCTGAAAATGCATAATACATCATCCTCCATCCCATAAATTTATCAGGTGTTGATTGATGCTCAACTAGCATATAAAGATAGCCTTCGCCTTGTAGTGTTTCCACAGTGTATAAAACATCTGATAACCGAGAGCGAAGTTGCTTATCAATAAATGAAGAATTGGTGATGGCCAAGGTATCAAAATTACATAACTGTTTAATATGCATTGGTAGGTGAATATCAAAAAAATCACGAGCGTTCTCAATTTTAGACATAAAGCCTTTAAATGCAGAGTCATGAGGTGTTGAGCTGTGACTTTTTACCATATTAACCTTCCCATAATTAGCCTTCCCAAAATGTGATGACCATGACTTATTTTCAGGGGATATTCTAGCGGGGTTTGGGATGGAATGGGGGTGAAGTTAGTCCTAAATCTTTAGTCAAGATGGCAATTAACATATTGTAATGGTTAGAGTTATTTTTTCTTCTACAAAAGAAAAACGCCCCTAAGGGCGCTTTGATTAGTTGATGAAACACTATTTTTTCACTTGAGGTAATTTTACTCGAAGTAACCGTACAGCATTTGCAGTGACCAGTGCAGTTGCACCTGAGTCGGCCAGTACTGCAACCCAAAGCCCAGTGATCCCTAATAAACTGGTTACTAAGAAAACACCTTTTAACCCAAGTGCGATAGCGATGTTTTCACGAATGATTTTTCGTGTCGCACGGGATAACGCAATGATTTCAGCTAATCCGGTTAAGCGGTTGTGGGTTAACGCCGCATCCGCGGTTTCAAGAGCCACATCAGTTCCGCTTCCCATAGCCACCCCAATGCTTGACGCTTTCATTGCTGGCGCATCATTGATGCCATCGCCGACCATCATGGTACTATGGTTACGGTTAAGCTCCATGACTGCAGTGACTTTATCTTCTGGCAATAGCCCTGCTCGGTATTCCATACCTAACTGATTTGCAATTGCACTAGCAGCGCGTGGGTTATCACCGGTTAGCATCACGGCGTTCACATTAAGCGCTTTAAGCATATGCATTGCATCAGTTGCATCATTACGCAGCGTATCTTGCAAAGCGGTTAAACCGATGACACGGCTATCTTCAAGCGTGACAACGACAGTTTTCCCTTCGGCCTCTAGGGCTTCAACTTTACCTTGCCACTCACTATTTAACGGGATATCAAGGCGATTCGGTGCGCTAACAAGAATATGCTTGTTGTTAAGGAAACCTTCAATCCCTTTCCCTGCTAATGCTTTGCGCTCTTGAGCTTCTAGAACTGTTAAAGATAATTCTTCTGCTTTATTAACTACAGCTTTGGCGAGAGGATGGTGAGAGCCAACTTCTACAGAAGCGGTAATTTGCACTAATTCACCTTCAGTCATGCCTTCTGCTGGCACTAAGTTAGTGACATGAGGCTTACCTTCTGTCAGTGTACCTGTTTTGTCCAAAGCAATTGTTGTTATAGTACCTAGTTGCTCAAGTGCTGCACCACCTTTAATTAATGCTCCACGACGAGTTGCAGTGGCGAGTGCCGAGGTTATAGCTGCTGGGGTTGAGATGACTAAAGCACATGGACAACCGATCAACAGCAATGTTAAGCCTCGATATATCCACGTTTCCCACAATGCACCAAAGAAAATAGGTGGAATGACAATCACTAACGCTGAAATCAACATAATGATTGGCGTGTATATACGACTAAAGCGGTCAATAAAACGTTCTATAGGTGCTCGGCGTTCTTCTGCTTCCTCGATCAGTTGTAAAATGCGGTCGATAGCATTTTGCCCCTGTTCTGACACCACTTCCATTTGAACAGCTCTATCAACAGACAAACAACCCGCCGCAACTTTCTCACCAACATTGCGTTCAACCGGAACGGACTCCCCTGTTAGTGCACTTTCATCGAAGCTAGCAAAACCCGAAACCAAAACAGCATCTGTTGGTAGACGACCACCTGGGGCTATTTCAATAATGTCGCCTGGTCGTAATTGCGCAACAGGGATAGTGGATTTTTCCCCATCTTTGATTAAGACCGCATCTTCTGGCACTAAAGCCATTAATGCGCTAACACCGCGTCGTGCTCTACCTGCAGAATATGATTCCAGCATTTCACCTAACATGAAGAGCAAGATAACCATCGCGGCTTCTTCAGTTGCTTGAATGAATATTGCACCGACAGCTGCAACGGTCATTAATGTTTCAATAGCAAAGGGGGAGCCTGTACGAATTAAACGTAACGATTTACGGGCAATAGGGTATAGCCCAAAAAGGGTAGTTAAAATAAAAGCAATGTTACCAATTTGCGGATTGAAAGACTCAATCCCCCAACTAATGGCCATTAAAATGGCTAAGATAATGACGGGTTTAGCTTCACTCAATAAACTCTGTTGAGGAGCAAGGGACGCAGCACTGTTATTACCAACTTCAAGTAATTCATAACCCGCAGCTTCAACAGTAGAACGTACTGCCGTGCTGATGTCAGTATTTGCATCAACAACTAATTTTTCTGTGGCAAACAACACCTTAGCTTGTTTAACTTCACTAATTTGTCTTACTGCGGTTTCAATTTTATTTGCACAACTTGGGCAATCCATACCACGGATGATCCAACTAAAGCGTTGTTTCGCTTCTAGAGTTGGTTCAACGTCGTTAATTGTTTGTGTGTTAAGCCCACAGCTGGTGCCGTGTTGGTGGTCATGACTTGTGTGTTGATGTGAAGAATGCTGATGAGATTCTTCGTCATCGTCAGGATATTCCTTCACATTATTATGTTCATGAGTATGTGAGTCATTACTAACTTTTTTGCTGTTATTCGCAATAGAGGATGAACAGCTGCTATTGCTTGAGCAGCAACTGCTCGTATGCGCATGGGTATCTTTATGTGTATGTGTGTGCATAAGTGCCCCTTATCAAACAAGATATTCTATCATTGCAGATAAGCTTACACTTTGGAGTCTACTCCAGAGTCAAACTAAAAGAGAGGTGCCAATTGATAAAATTCTCAAATAGCATTTTTTATCAATTGGCGTGAGACTTGAATGAGTTGTTGTTACAGATAAATGGCACGAACAATGAAGAATTGTCCAATAAAATAGAGCGCGGCAACAACGGCTTTTGAGGCTTTAAATGGAATACGGAAATGTGCTATTAGCCAAACACAGTTAGATAAGAACAGTAGTGATGCCCCTATCATAATGGAAAAATTATATTCACGAGCTAGCCCAAAGTACTGGTCACCTGCGACCCATGCCATAATCATACACATGATTAACGACGCAAAAACAATAGCCTGTAGATTTTCGAGCTTTCCCCAAATGAAAACAAGAGTAACGGCTGCAATAATCAGAGGGACAGCTAGCCAAGGTAAGAATAGGCCAAAATTTAATTGCATCCCAAAGCTAATGGTATAAATCAGGTAACTCAAGAACATCAATGCGACTGAAGTTAGTAAGCATTCACTAGATAACATGCGAGAAAGATCCGCTACTAGAGAAACTAATAGGCCTGCTAAAATCAGGTAGTTTTGAATATTTAAATCCTCAGAACTCCACCCCCAGAGTAGTAAGAGTAGCAGTGTAATAGGGCGAAATAACCAACGTTGCCACCCTGGTCCTCGATAGGCTGCATCGACATACAACCAACCGGAAAAGAGTACAGCGAGGAATGGCCAACTAATCATACACATATCCTTATAAGTTCAATGAGTGAAACTACAGTGATTAGGTTACTTAGATAACGTGTCCTATTTATATAAATAAGATAAACTACAGTTACTGACTTTTTAAACAAAATTCACATTATGAATAAGCCAATATTACTGATTATCGTTCTTGCGATCATTGCTGTTTTAGCAACAAAGCGCTTTTTTGACCAACGCAAGCAAAATGAAATTAATGATAACTCTTTGCCTGTGACTTATTTAGTTAAAGTCGATAATAAAAAAGATTACCCTTACCCTAACATGCGTTCTAGAGAGCGAGATGTTGTCTCTCCAGAAACTTTTCGTTATGAAATTTATTTCAAAACGCTATCAAGTGGTGAAATAATCAAAACTATTGTAACGGAAGAACAATACCAAGACGTTGAGTTAGGCCGCGAAGGTAAACTTATTATGCAAGGTACGCGGTTTGTTCGTTTTGAGCCAGCCTAGGGCCTTATTGGCCGGACTGTTTTTTCTTTGCTTCTTCCAACGCGGCTTTGGTTTTTTTCTGCATAGCTAGCATTTCAAAAACCCCAAAAAAGAAAATTCGTAGTTGAACTAGACCTGAGATTTTCTCCCCTTTAGGGAGGGTCGCTTTAAGAAAGATAGTTTGCAGTGCATGCATGAAAACCATAAACACCATTGCAATATCCATAAAGTATTTCAGTGGCTTAGGGAATGGGTGAATAAGGTTAAATACCATAAAGCCCCAAACACAAATCATCAGCAGGCGTCCAATGTTAATAAACATGTTTTTTTCCCTAAAGTAAAGTTCGGATGAAAAGACGATAAGCAACTTGCCCAGCTATTTTTTCGCGGTGAAGTTGCCAATTCGCTGGAATGTCAGTAAGTGGTGACTCCGCTTCTGACTCAATGTATACCCAGCTTTCCTCTGCTAACCATTGGTTTTTTTCTAATAATTGAATGGTTTCATTAAGTAACCCTTTTCGAAATGGTGGGTCAATAAAAACCACATCAAAAGGGGCCCCTGATTGGTTTAGTATATTAAGGGTATTATTATTGACAACAGAGGCATTATCGGCTTGCAAGCGGGTTTTATTTTCGGCTAATAGCTGTGCGTTTTGTTTATCAAGCTCAATAAAGGTTACAGTCTGGGCAAAGCGAGAAAGAGCCTCAAAGCCTAAAGCCCCGCTTCCTGCAAAGCAATCTAAGCAGCGAGCATCACGAATAACAGGCATTAGCCAGTTAAATAAGGTTTCTTTTATTCTATCTGTTGTTGGGCGTAAGCCTTCACTATCGCGAACAGGTAGTTTTCTGCCTCGCCATTTTCCACCAATAATTCGAATTTGCCCTAAAGGGGCTGATTGTGGTTTTTTTGCCATAATATTTATTGCTACTTAGCTGGTTTATGTACTTAAAATTGATTGTTACTATTGTATACCTGTCAGACGATAAGTTGCAGTGTTGTTATTCCTTATTGGTTGGATTTCAATTATAGCGTTTTATTTTCACAGTTTTAACACCCAAATTTAGATTAAATTTTCAGGATTTTTCTTTCAGATATGTGTTGCTGAGCGATGAAATGGTAGACTGGATGTAATTTTATCGCGATTTAATTATCGAGTGCCATATTTTTACCGCGAGGAGTGTAGTGGCAAATGGCTAAAGACAAGAAAAAAGGGTTCTTTTCATGGTTGGGGTTTGGTCGTAAAAATGAAGAAGATACTCAGAAAACAGACCATCAACAAACAAATACGGCTGACGAAGCTGAAAAACAGCCGCAAGAGCAAGAAGTTGCAATAGATATCGCAACCGCAGAAGCAGAACGACAACATCAAGCCGAGCAGGCTGCCATTAAAGCGGCTGAAGATGAAGCTCAGCGTCAGTATGAGGAACAGCAAGCTGCAATTGAAACAGCAACTGAGCAAGCAGAAAAAGAGCGTGAAGCACAAATAGCGGCGATTCAGGCAGCCCAAGAACAAGCAGAACTTGAACGCCAAAAGGCAGAAGAAGCACGGCTCATAGCAGAGCAGGCGGAGCGTGAGCGTTTGGAAGCTGAGGCAATGCGTGTGGCTGAAGTCGAAATGGAGCGCCAGCGCCAAGCAGAATTAGCCGCTATTCAGGCTGCAGAAGAGGCTTTAGAACAACAGCGTCAAGCTGATTTAGCGACGATTAAAGCAGCGGAAGAACAAGCAGAACGTGAACGCCAAGAAGCCGAAGCGGCACGGTTAGCGGAAGAACAAGCAGAGCGTGAACGCCAAGAAGCCGAAGCAGCACGGTTAGCGGAAGAGCAAGCAGAGCGTGAACGCCAAGAAGCCGAAGCGGCACGGTTAGCGGAAGAACAAGCAGAGCGTGAACGCCAAGAAGCCGAAGCAGCACGGTTAGCGGAAGAGCAAGCAGAGCGTGAACGCCAAGACGCCGAAGCGGCACGGTTAGCGGAAGAGCAAGCAGAGCGTGAACGTCAAGAAGCCGAAGCAGCACGGTTAGCAGAAGAACAAGCAGAACGTGAACGCCAAGAAGCCGAAGCAGCACGGTTAGCGGAAGAACAAGCAGAGCGTGAACGCCAAGACGCCGAAGCGGCACGGTTAGCGGAAGAGCAAGCAGAACGTGAACGCCAAGAAGCCGAAGCCGAGCGCTTACGTTTAGAAGAAGAAAAAAATAATTCGCCAACAGAACAAGAAAAACCCAAAAAAGAGGGTTTCTTTGCTAGGCTAAAGAAAGGGTTATTGAAGACCCGTCAAAATTTAGGTTCAGGCTTTTTGGGGTTATTTTCTGGTAAGAAAATTGATGATGACCTATTTGATGAACTTGAAGAACAATTATTAATTGCAGATGTTGGTGTAGATACCACTCGTAAAATTATTAATAACCTCACCGCGCATGCTAGCCGTAAAGACCTGAAAGATGCTGAGGCTTTATATGGCAAATTGCGTGAGGAAATGTCTGATATTTTAGCGAAAGTGGATAAACCACTCGTGATCGAAGATAAAAAACCCTATGTTATTCTAATGGTTGGGGTTAATGGAGTGGGTAAAACAACCACGATTGGTAAATTAGCACGTCAATACCAGTCGGAAGGGAAAAGCGTCATGTTAGCTGCGGGGGATACTTTCCGTGCCGCAGCGGTTGAACAACTTCAAGTGTGGGGTGAACGTAATAAAATCCCTGTGGTTGCTCAACACACCGGTGCAGACCCCGCCTCAGTTATTTTTGATGCAATTCAATCAGCGCAAGCTAAAGGTGCTGATGTCTTAATTGCTGATACTGCAGGGCGTTTACAAAATAAATCACACTTAATGGAAGAACTGAAGAAAATTGTTCGCGTGATGAAAAAATTGGATGAAAACGCACCGCATGAAATTATGTTAACGCTAGATGCGAGTACTGGACAAAACGCGGTAAGTCAGGCCAAACTTTTTGATGAAGCTGTTGGTTTGACTGGTATCACATTGACTAAGCTCGATGGCACAGCAAAAGGTGGGGTAATTTTCTCTATTGCAGACCAATTTGGTATTCCAATTCGTTACATTGGTATTGGTGAAGGTATTGAAGATTTACGTCCATTTAAAGCAGATGACTTTATCGAGGCTCTATTTGCCCGAGAGGAATAATTTTCGATGATCCGCTTTGAACACGTTAGTAAAGCTTATCGCGGTGGCCGCCAAGCTCTCCAAGGGGTTGATTTTCATATTCAACCAGGGGAAATGGCATTTTTAACAGGCCACTCAGGCGCAGGTAAAAGTACGTTACTTAAACTAATATGTGGCATTGAGCGCCCAAGTGCGGGCCACATTTTGTTTAATGGTCACGATATTAGCCGCTTGAAGAATCGGGAGATCCCATTTCTGCGCAGGCAGATCGGCATGATTTTTCAGGATCACCACCTGCTATTTGATCGAACTGTTTATGATAACGTAGCGATGCCATTGATTATCTCTGGGGCGAGTACAGAAGATATTCGTAGGCGCGTTTCTGCTGCATTGGATAAAGTTGGGTTATTGGATAAAGCGAAAAATTTCCCTATCCAATTATCTGGTGGGGAACAGCAGCGAGTGGGTATTGCACGAGCCGTGGTGAACAAACCAACGATGTTACTCGCGGATGAACCAACCGGTAACCTTGATGGCGAGCTATCGGAAGGTATTATGCGTTTATTTGAAGAGTTTAACCGCGTTGGCGTGACGGTATTAATGGCAACACACGATATTGCATTGATTGAACGTCGTAACTATCGTGTTCTTACACTTAGTGAAGGCCGCATGCTTGGAGGTCAACATGGCTAAGAATGTCCGTAAAGGCAGGCCAGAACGCACCATGCAATCGAAAAGTAAAGCACTAAAGGGCGGGTGGCGTGAGCAATGGCGTTATTCGTGGCTTAATGCACTTGCCGATATGCTTAGGCAACCTTTAGCCACCTTTTTAACGGTGATGGTGATAGCGATTTCACTCGCTTTACCAAGCCTTTGTTATATTGTGTGGAAAAACGTCTCACAAGCAGCAGCACAGTGGTATCCAACACCACAACTCACAGTTTATCTGGATAAATCTCTTGATGAACAAGGGGGTCAAAATGTGGTGACTCAATTACAGGCTCTTGAAGGTGTGGAAAACGTTAATTACCTTTCAAGGGACCAAGCAATGAGCGAATTTCGTAGCTGGTCTGGTTTTAGTACCGCACTTGATATGCTTGAAGAAAACCCATTGCCTGCGGTGGCGATCATAACGCCAAAAATTGACTTTGAAGGGTCAACGGTACTGACCACACTTCGAGACCGGGTCAGTCAAGTGAATGGTATTGAAGAAGTTCGCATGGATGATAGCTGGTTTGCGCGTTTAGCATCATTAACCAATTTGGTGGGGAGCATTGCTTCCGTGATTGGTATTTTAATGATTGTGTCATTGTTCCTTGTAATTGGTAACAGTGTGCGGCTAAATATTTTTGCTCGACGAGATACGATCAATGTGATGAAGTTGATCGGCGCAACTGATGGTTTTATCATGAGGCCATTTTTAAATGGGGGGCTTTTTTTAGGGGCTTTAGGCGCCATAATCTCCTTAATTATGACCTTCTTACTGGTTTGGCAGTTATCGGCTGGTGTTGCGCAAGTCGCAAGTGTGTTTGGGACTCAATTTAATATTGAAGGGCTATTGTGGGAAGAGTCATTATTGATCCTCTTATTATCTGCAATGGTAGGTTGGGTTGCAGCATGGTTGGCGACACTTCAACATTTACGTCATTTTACACCAGAGTAATAGATTGTTTTTAGTGGCTTTTATCGAGGGCTATGGGTAATGAATGCTTATTAGCCCTTGATTTTATTAGGTCTTTATTTTAAAAGTGAACTTAGTCTGGATTGTTTTGTCTTATATTGACCTACTGTTAACAATTCCTGTATATAATTTATTTAATGCCGTTAAACTGCTAAACTCTATGTTTACTTCATGATTAACCAATACGGTTATCGACATCAAACCAATCTGTTTTCCATTTTGTTTATAGAGGATCTGAATGACCAAAGATATGCAATCCTTAGCTCTTGTTCCACAAGGAAGTATTGAAGCCTATGTTAGGGCGGCTAATGCTTACCCGATGCTTACCGCTGAGGAAGAAAAGGAACTTGCTGAACGGCTGCATTACCACGGTGATCTGGATGCTGCCAAGCAACTTATTTTGTCGCATTTGCGCTTTGTTATTCATGTTGCTCGTAGTTATGCGGGGTATGGTTTGCCGCAAGCGGATTTAATTCAGGAAGGAAATATCGGCTTGATGAAAGCGGTGCGTCGTTTTAATCCTGAGGTTGGTGTTCGCTTAGTTTCCTTTGCGGTTCACTGGATCAAAGCAGAAATTCATGAATATGTGTTACGCAATTGGCGTATCGTAAAAGTTGCAACAACTAAATCTCAGCGTAAGCTATTCTTTAATCTAAGAAAAAATAAAAAGCGTCTTGGTTGGTTTAATCAAGAAGAAGTGGATATGGTTGCTGAAGAACTTGGAGTAAGCACGAAAGATGTCCGCGAAATGGAATCTCGCATGGCCGCACAGGATATGGCATTTGATATGTCAGATGACGACGATAGCGGTGATTTCGGCGGTCCAATTGCGCCAGTCTTATTTTTGCAGGATAAATCATCGGATTTTGCAGGTTCCATTGAAGATGATAACTGGGAAAGTCACGCGACTGATCGGCTATCTGATGCATTAGATTCCTTAGATGAGCGCAGCCAAGACATTATTCGGGCACGCTGGCTTGATGATGACAACAAAACGACGTTGCAAGAACTGGCTGATAAGTACGGTGTATCAGCTGAGCGTGTTCGTCAGTTAGAAAAAAATGCCATGAAAAAACTGCGTTTAGCCATGGAAGAAGATGACGACGAGATGTAATTTGTTGTTAAATAAACTGCGGTAAATAATTATCTGCATTTGTCTTCAATAAAATGGAGTATAAATGCAGATAATCACATCTTATATTCTGTTTTTATTTCTGGCCTTATAAATAGGCAAACAACCTACTCTTAGTCGCTATACAACTCTAATGGAAGGCCATCAGGGTCAGCAAAAAACGTGAATCTTTTTTGAGTGTAAGGGTCAATCCGTATTTCTTCACAAGTCACCCCTTGTTTTGCTAAATAAGCGACCCATTTATCTAAGTTATCAACACTAAAAGCAAGGTGGCGAAGCCCTGCTGCTTCGGGGTAGCTCAACCTTGCTGGTGGATCAATAAAACTGAATAATTCAATTTGATAATGTTCCCCAAAAGCTAAGTCTGCTTTCCATGAATGGCTTTCAGCACGGTAGTATTGTGCTAGTAAGTTTAAACCTAAAATACGGCAGTAAAAATCTTTACTGACTTCAAAATTTGAGGCGATGATCGCAACATGATGGATTTTATTTAACTTCATGTAGGTAGCCTATCTGTTTTTCCCATACGTCTGGTTGTATTGTCGCATTAAACCCGCAGGCGGTTAAAAATAATTGCATGTGTTGTTTTTCTTGTGGCAAAACATGACTGAAATTGAACTGCCAGTGTTCTACATCAGGATGAGCTCGGAAAATTTCTTGCATTAAATATAAGCCAACACCTCTGCGATGAGTCGCCTCACGAACACAAAAATCACGAATAATGGCATGATGATGGTCAACGCTCACTTTAGCGGCTGCAAGTAACCTTTCATTAAAGCGAGCAGCATAAAACTGTTCCCCAGTTTTAAGTATTTCAGTAAGTTCATGTTGGCTCTGGTCAGGCCAGATTTTATGTAAGTCTAGGTATTGCTGTTCAGTAGGAATGACCAAAGGGATAATAGTGAGTCTCATGATGTTTTGTCCGTTTCCCTGTAAGGGTTGCAGTCACTGATCCTGCCAGAGTGATCTACAACTGATTTTTGGGTTTTAGAGAGAAAAATTTGGTACGACTTAATTTTCCGAGTTTAGCTCGGATTAATTTAAATTTAACTAGAATATAACACTGGTATTTACATAAAAACCACTTAAACACATTAGTTTTTTATTCTGCATCTAATGTAATTACCTACCATATCCATTTGCTATTTAGCATAATTATCTTGTTTAATGTTATGAAATATATAGCCTTATTCGCTGTATTTTGAAATATCAGGCATTGTACCTGTCAACCATAATAATCTACTACAAATCAAATACAAACACTCAGAACCATGAAGACGGGGACGATAAAATGAAGAATATGAATAAAGCATTATTAGCGGGCTGTATCGCGATGGCATTCAGCTCTGCGGGATGGGCAAAGGAAATTAAAATTGCGGTTGTTGGCGCAATGTCAGGGCCAGTGGCTCAATATGGTGATATGGAATTTACAGGAGCGCGTCAAGCTATTGCAGATATTAATGCAAAAGGTGGCATTAATGGTAATACACTAGTTGCAGTTGAATACGATGACGCTTGTGACCCGAAGCAAGCAGTTGCAGTTGCCAATAAAGTAATCAATGATGGTATTCGCCATGTTATTGGTCATCTGTGCTCTTCTTCTACTCAGCCTGCATCGGATATCTATGAAGATGAAGGCGTGATTATGATCACCCCTGCGGCAACGAACGCCGACCTCACTACCCGTGGTTACCAAATGGTATTGCGTACGACGGGTTTAGACTCTGACCAAGGGCCTACCGCAGTTAAATATATTTTAGATGAGGTTAAGCCAACTCGTATCGCTGTGGTACACGATAAACAGCAGTATGGTGAAGGTTTAGCGCGCTCTGTTCGTGAAAACCTCAATAAAGCTGGTGTAAAAGAAGTGATGTTTGAAGGGGTTACCGCTGGTGACAAAGATTTTTCAGCATTAGTGGCGAAGCTGAAAAAAGAAAACGTAGATTTTGTATACTTCGGTGGTTATTACCCAGAAATGGGGCAAATTTTACGCCAAGCGAAGCAATCTGGTCTAAACATCCGTTTTATGGGGCCTGAAGGTGTTGGTAACTCGTCATTATCGAATATCGCTGGTGATGCTTCGGAAGGGATGCTAGTCACATTACCAAAGCGCTATGACCAAGTTGCCACTAACCAACCTATTGTTGATGCAATTAAAGCGAAAAAAGAAGATCCAACAGGGCCATTTGTGTGGACAACTTATGCTGCTATCCAAGGTTTAACTACGGCAATGGAGCGTACAGGTAGTGTTGAGCCTGAAGATTTAGTCAAAGATTTGAAAGCAAATCCAGTTGAAACTGTAATGGGAACGCTAAGCTGGCAGCCAAACGGGGACTTGAAAGGTTTCGAGTTTGGTGTATTTGAATGGCACAAAGATGGGACTTCCACCTCTGTAAAATAGTCGCGAGTCGTGTTCCAAAGTAGTGAATAAGAACCGGAAGAGAGTCACTTTCTTCCGGCTTCTGTTCTCTACATAGGACAAGCAGTTCGAAAGGATAGTCTTATGTCAGATCAAATTCTTTATTTTATTCAGCAATTCCTTAATGGATTGACTCTTGGCAGCACCTACGCACTCATCGCTATAGGTTATACCATGGTGTACGGCATCATTGGTATGATTAACTTTGCTCATGGCGAAGTGTATATGATAGGCAGCTATGTTTCTTTTATTGTGATCGCAGGCTTAATGATGCTTGGGATTGACGTTGGCTGGATCTTAGTCGCTGCGGCATTTGTTGCCGCGATCGTTGTTTCCAGTGCTTATGGTTGGAGTATTGAGCGTGTTGCTTATCGGCCTGTACGTCATTCTAAACGTTTAATTGCATTGATCTCGGCGATCGGGATGTCTATTTTTCTACAAAACTATGTCAGTTTGTCACAAGGTTCACGGGACTTAGCGTTACCAAGCCTAATTACAGGGCAATGGGTGCTCGGTGAAAGTGATGGTTTTGCAGCAACAGTTACGAAAATGCAGTTAACAATATGGGTGGTAACACTGCTAGCGATGCTGGCGTTAACCGTATTTATTCGTTATTCAAAGATGGGAAGAGCCTGTCGTGCTTGTGCTGAAGACTTAAAAATGGCGAGTTTACTTGGCATTAATACCGACCGAGTCATTTCGTTAACTTTTGTTATTGGTGCTGCAATGGCCGCAGTAGCCGGTGTTTTGTTAGGGCAATTTTATGGTGTTATTAACCCATATATTGGCTTTATGGCTGGGATGAAAGCCTTTACGGCAGCAGTATTAGGTGGAATAGGCAGTATTCCTGGCGCCATGCTAGGTGGTTTAATTCTTGGTGTGGCTGAAGCGATGACTTCTGCATATTTGAGCACTGAATACAAAGATGTCGTGTCATTTGGTTTATTAATCGGTGTGTTATTAATCATGCCTACCGGCATTCTGGGACGCCCGGAGGTCGAAAAAGTATGAGAAAAGAAAATTGGATTAACGCTATTGTAGCCTCAGCCACTTTTTTTGTGCTGGCGTTATTTATGATGGGGATGCAACTTACACTTGATGGAACAAAACTGGTTGTCACAATGGGGGATTCTGTTCGTTGGAATTGGATTCTTGCAGGGATTGTCGTCATTTTTGTGTACCAGCTTGTCCGCCCAACGTTAAGTAAAGTATGGAAAGGCGTTCCTAAGAAAGCTTGGTCTATTCCTGATTTTGATGGTTCCACAACAAAACAGAAAATCTTAGCGGTCATAATCATTATTGCTGCAATTATTTGGCCATTTCTAGTTTCACGTGGAAGTGTTGATATTGCGACTTTAACACTAATTTATGTGATGTTAGGGTTGGGGTTAAACGTTGTTGTTGGCCTTTCTGGTTTACTGGTTTTAGGTTATGCAGGCTTCTATGCGATCGGCGCTTATACTTTCGGGTTATTAAATCATTACTATGGTTTTGGTTTCTGGGAAAGTTTACCGATTGCAGGGTTAACCGCGGCATTAGCCGGTTTTTTACTAGGCTTCCCTGTTCTGAGATTAAGAGGTGACTATCTTGCGATTGTGACGCTCGGTTTTGGGGAAATTGTACGTATTTTATTACTCAATAATACTGAGATCACAGGTGGGCCGAATGGGATTAGCCAGTTACCTAAACCTACATTGTTTGGTCTTGAGTTTAGCCGTACAGCAAAAGAGGGATGGGACACATTCCATAACTTTTTTGGGTTAGATTATAGCCCTGGTGATCGGATTATTTTTCTCTATTTTGTCGCGCTACTGCTAGTTGTATTGACGCTGTTTATCATTAATCGGCTGCTTCGAATGCCGTTAGGCCGTGCGTGGGAAGCGTTGCGTGAAGATGAAATTGCATGTCGCTCACTAGGCTTGAGTCCAACGCGAATTAAATTAACCGCTTTTACTATTAGTGCCGCTTTTGCGGGGTTTGCGGGGACATTATTTGCCGCAAGACAAGGGTTTATTAGCCCAGAGTCATTTACCTTTGTTGAGTCTGCATTTGTACTGGCTATTGTTGTACTTGGGGGAATGGGCTCGCAAACATCGGTGATTTTAGCCGCTATTATCTTAGTTGTATCAAGGGAAATGATGCGTGACCTTAACCAATACAGCATGTTGTTATTGGGGGCATTGATGGTATTGATGATGATTTGGCGGCCACAAGGCTTATTACCAATGAAACGTCGACAAATGCAGGTTAAAAAAGTACCTGAAGGGGAGGGCGCATGAGTCAATTAACTTCCCCTTTATTACAGGTCAGTGGCTTAACCATGCGTTTTGGTGGCTTACTTGCGGTTAATGATGTCGAACTAGGGATTAATCAGGGTGAAATAGTGTCCTTAATTGGGCCTAACGGCGCAGGGAAAACAACCATTTTTAACTGCTTAACTGGCTTTTATAAGCCGACTAGTGGCACTATCTTATACCATGATAAACACCTTGAAGGCCTATCAGGGCAAGCTATCGCGCGTTTAGGGGTTATCCGAACTTTTCAACACGTGCGGTTGTTCAAAGAAATGACTGTCATTGAGAACCTACTTGTTGCGCAACACCAACATTTGAAAAGTGGTATTTTTTCTGGTCTTTTAAAGACTCCAGGTTTTCGCCGTGCAGAGTCAGAAGCTCTTGATAATGCGGTAAAATGGTTGGAGCGAGTTGACCTATTACCGTTTGCTAATCGGCAAGCAGGTAATTTAGCGTATGGGCAACAACGACGTTTAGAGATCGCACGCTGTATGGTGACTCGCCCTGAAATTTTGATGTTAGACGAACCCGCAGCAGGACTTAACCCTAAAGAAACTAATGACTTAGATGAATTAATTGCTGAATTACGCAGCCATCATAATGTTTCTATTTTATTAATTGAACATGATATGAAATTAGTGATGGGGATTTCAGACCGTATTTATGTTGTGAATCAAGGTACGCCATTAGCCAATGGTACACCAAATGAAATTCGCCAACATCCAGATGTGATTAAGGCCTATTTGGGGGAAGCTTACTGATGTTAGAGTTTAAAAAAGTTTCTACTCACTATGGGAAGATACAAGCACTGCATGGGATCAGCTTAAATATTCAAAAGGGTGAAATTGTGACCCTAATTGGTGCTAATGGTGCAGGGAAAACAACCTTATTAAGCACCTTGTGTGGCGACCCTCGAGCATCTGAAGGCCAAGTTATCTACCGAGGTGTGGATATTACTCAATTACCCACATCGAAAATTATGCGTGAAGATATTGCATTAGTGCCAGAAGGGCGGCGTGTATTTTCTCGTATGACGGTAGAAGAAAACCTCGCCATGGGGGGATTTTTCGCTAATCGCCAAGAGTATCAAGAACGTATTGAACGAGTATATACGCTATTTCCAAGGCTCTATGAACGTCGAAACCAACGCTCGGGGACGATGTCAGGTGGGGAACAACAAATGCTTGCCATAGGGCGTGCTTTAATGAGTCAGCCTGAATTGTTGTTACTCGATGAGCCGTCACTAGGGTTGGCTCCGATTATTATTATGCAAATTTTTGATACGATTCAACAGCTACGGGAAGAAGGCATGACCATTTTCCTTGTTGAGCAAAATGCTAATCAAGCTTTGAAACTCGCTGATCGCGGGTATGTACTGGAAAATGGGCGTATTGTCCTGGAAGACAGTGGAAAAGCCTTGTTAGCCAATGAGGCTGTCAGAAATGCTTATTTAGGCGGTTAGTGAGAATATATTAAATACTTCGGGCTGTGGGAGTGTAATAGCTCGAAGTATTTAATACCAATGCTTTCTGTATTATTTTTTTATAATAGTAATTTTAAGCTTATCTTTATTATCATTAATATGTTTTAAAACACCATTATTATTATTCATTAATTCAAGTGTGCCGTCGTCACGTTTAGTTAAATAGGTTTTTCTTTCGACTGAGATTAATAAGTTTGGCAATTCACGACCAAAACTAGTAGTTACATTTATATATTTAAATTTTTTATTAGCCGTAATGATACAATCGCCATTTTCTGTTTCTTTAATCGTAAAACTAGTTCTCATATCA
This sequence comes from Providencia sp. TYF-12, assembly GCF_041344805.1. Classification (NCBI taxonomy): domain Bacteria; kingdom Pseudomonadati; phylum Pseudomonadota; class Gammaproteobacteria; order Enterobacterales; family Morganellaceae; genus Providencia; species Providencia sp. TYF-12. The sequence goes on along the minus strand of NZ_CP166833.1, from coordinate 4,008,467 downwards.
TCAATTGATTCATCATTTTGGATTGTATCTATAGCGTTATTTCCTATAATATAATTATCATCTTTGTTTATTTTATGTAAACGAGTGAGCGGGTCGGCAAGAAAGCCTTGATGAGTGATTTGTGATATTATTTGTGCGTTTTCTGAACCGAATTTTGCAGTAAGAACTCTTGCATCTTTAATATTTACTGTGTTTTCTTGGCGATATGGGGTGTGTAAATAAACATTCATTCTATTGAAATCTTTGTTGAATTTATCAGATAGTTCCCTATCAAAAGTAAATCCATCAGATTCAAGAATGTGACCCAGAGCGGTAGATGTCGTTTTATCATCACTATTTGGAGTAAATCTTTCTATTTTAGTTTTTAATATAATTGAAGTTGAATTTTTATCATGAATAATTTCTTTTTTATATTTACTAAGATTCTTAAAGTATTGCTTAAGGGAAATCATTTTACTTTTATTATTTAATGTCTGTTTTCTTTTATTTATTATTGATAACCTGAATGATTCTAAAATTGATCCTAACGCTATTTTAATTCTGTGAATAGAACTTGGGAGTGATTTTTTATTCGAGCTGTTATTTTTTATACAGTGAGTATTTTCGGGGGAATAGACAATATTCTTAGTAATTTTAGTCATAAAGGGTCACTTAGTAATATATTTAAATTTAGGGTAGATTATCCCACCCTAAATTTAATGTATTGCAAAAATAGATAACTATTAATTTGGTATTTATCTTTTATAAGTGACCTGTTTTGTGAAGAGCTTATCTCATTAGAGTGAGTTCTAGCCGTGTTATCTGTTCATTTTTCTATTTTTACGGAATGTGAAGTATCTCCCATTTCAGCTATTTGCTTGTTTCTATGTATAAAATTAAATGTATATACAACTTTTTCCATAGAAACAGAGAGCTACTTGTTGTTGTATAACTTTTCTGACTTCCCTTTTTCCACTGTTCGTATAAAAATTCAAATTTAAATGTATATACTTTGTGAATTAAATGTATATATATTTGAATGCAAGATAAATGATTTCAATGAATAGATAGTCTCGAGCACGTTGATATTGATTTAATATATTGATTTTAAATCAGTTAACTGACCTGAAAATAAAGGTGAATTGTCGCTAACAAGGTATCTCGTAGATTATCACCGTAGAAAATTGTTAATTTAAAGTTAATTGAAAATGGATGATAGGGGATACAACCATGCAAAACCGTACAGACTTAACTCGAGTGATCCGCGCTCCACGAGGCAGTGAAAAAGCCTGTAAAAGCTGGCTGACTGAAGCCGCGTACCGGATGATCCAAAATAATTTAGACCCCGATGTTGCTGAGCACCCTCAAAGCTTAGTGGTTTATGGTGGTATCGGTCGTGCAGCCCGTGATTGGGAATGTTATGACAAAATTTTAGAAGTATTAAAAACATTGGAAGACGACCAAACCTTGTTAGTTCAGTCAGGTAAACCTGTCGGAGTATTTCCTACTCATCCAGATGCTCCACGTGTACTAATTGCCAACTCAAATATTGTTCCACATTGGGCGAATTGGGAGCACTTTAATGAGTTAGATCGCAAAGGTTTGATGATGTATGGGCAGATGACCGCGGGTTCATGGATCTATATTGGTTCTCAGGGGATAGTTCAAGGTACCTATGAGACTTTTGTTTCACTTGCAAAACAACATTTTGATGGCAATGCTGCGGGCCGTTGGATTTTAACGGGAGGGCTCGGTGGAATGGGAGGAGCGCAACCTTTAGCCGCGACGATGGCCGGTTTTAGCATGATTGCGGTTGAATGTGATGAAAGCCGTATCGACTTCCGTTTAAGAACCCGTTATGTGGATAAAAAAGCCACTTCACTCGATGAAGCATTGCAATACATTGAAGAAGCAAAAGCGACAGGTAAGCCGGTATCTGTAGGGCTATTAGGTAACGCCGCAGATATTTACAGTGAGTTAGTCAAGCGCAATATAACCCCTGATTCTGTGACTGACCAAACGAGTGCTCATGACCCTGTTCATGGCTATTTACCTCAAGGCTGGTCATTAAATCAATGGCGAGAAAAACAAGAAACCGCTCCAACTGAGGTCACGAAAGCTGCTAAGAAAAGTATGGCGGTTCAAGTGGATGCCATGTTGACAATGCAAAAACGTGGCTCTGCTGCTTTTGACTATGGAAACAATATTCGACAAATGGCTAAGGATGAAGGTATCAGTAATGCCTTTGATTTTCCTGGGTTTGTTCCTGCTTATATTCGACCATTATTTTGTGAAGGGATCGGTCCATTCCGTTGGGTCGCTTTATCGGGAGACCCCGAAGATATTTATAAAACCGATCAAAAAGTCAAAGAGTTATTGCCTGACGACAAGCACTTACATAATTGGCTAGACATGGCCCGTGAGCGCATTGCTTTTCAAGGTCTGCCAGCACGCATCTGTTGGGTAGGGTTAAAAGATAGAGAAAGGTTAGGCCGAGCTTTTAATGAAATGGTGAAAAGTGGCGAATTAAAAGGACCTATTGTGATTGGGCGTGATCATTTAGATTCAGGTTCAGTGGCAAGCCCGCACCGTGAAACAGAATCAATGAAAGATGGTTCTGATGCCGTTTCTGACTGGCCGCTATTGAACGCATTATTAAATACTGCGGGAGGCGCTACATGGGTTAGCTTACACCATGGTGGTGGTGTGGGTATGGGCTTTTCTCAGCATTCAGGCGTAGTCATTGTCTGTGATGGAACAGATGCTGCCGATAAGCGTTTAGCTCGTGTCTTACATAATGACCCAGCAACGGGGGTTATGCGCCATGCGGATGCAGGTTATGACATTGCAATTAACTGCGCCAAACAGCAAGGGCTTAATTTGCCAATGGTTAAGTAATGTTGTTTGCCGGCGACTGTTGAGCCGGCAACATTCTGGAATAATAAGGAATTCAGTATGAATGCTGCATCAATTCAGAAAAAACAAGGGCCACTGGCAGGGATCAAAGTGATCGATTTAAGCCGTGTATTAGCGGGTCCTTATTGCACCGGTATGATGGCTGATCTTGGTGCTGAAGTCATTAAAATTGAAGTGCCTAATCATGGTGATGATAGCCGCCATTTAGGGCCTTTTATTGATGGTGAAAGCGTTTATTACGGCTTAATTAATCGTGGGAAACGTAGCATTGAGCTGGATCTTAAAGCGGATGAAGACCGCGCTATTCTTTTTCGATTAGTTAAAGAAAGCGATGTTGTTGTTGAAAACTTCCGCCCCGGTGTTACTAAAAGGCTCGGTATTGATTTTGATAGCTTAAAAAATCATAACCCTAAATTAATCTATGCCAGTATTTCAGGGTTTGGTCAAAACAGCCCATTAGCAAGTTACCCTGCGTATGACATTGTGGCACAAGCGATGTCAGGTTTAATGAGTGTCACAGGGTTCCCTGAAACGGGGCCAACGCGTAGTGGCGAATCTATCGGAGATGTCTGTGCTGGTATGTTTGCTTCATGGGCGATCAGCAGCGCGTTATTTGCCCGAGAACGACACAATGAGGCGGCACAATACATTGATGTTGCTATGGTTGATGTGTTACTGAGTATGCAATTAACCGGGCTTTCAAACTTATTTGCTCATAATAAAGCACCAAGTTTAGTTGGGAATCGCCATCCTGTTTCTACGCCATTTGATACTTACCATGCAAAAGATGGTTTAGTGGTAATAGCGATTGCCAGTGAAAAACTATTTCAACGTTTTTGCGAGTGCATGGGGAAAACTGAGCTTTGTCAAGACCCCCGTTATTTTGATGACCCCACCAGAACGCAACACCAAGCGGATTTAAGAAAAGAGATCGAAAGCTGGACTTGCCAAAAAACCGTTGAAGAAGTGTGTGATTTATTGTTAAACGCAGGGGTACCGGCTTCACCAATCCATGATTTACAGCAAGCAACACAGAGCGAGCATGCACAAGTACGCCAAGTACTCACTTATTTAAATGATGGTGGTACCCCGTTGATTTCTCAGCCCGTTTTTTTCAATGGTAATAAGCCACATTCAACATTACGAGCCCCTGTATTAGGTGAGGCAAATGCTATTTATAAGCCAGCGAAAACAACAACTAAAAATGCGGAGACAATGTTATGAGCTTTGAAATTAATGAAACTGAACAGGCAATTGTTGATGCAGTAGAAAAAGTATGTCACGACATTTTGCAACCTAATGCACAACGCTATGATGAAACCGAAACGTTCTGTGCTGAAAGTCTACAAGCGTTGGGAGAAATGGGGTGCTGGGGGATCAATTTACCTGAACAGTATGGTGGTTTTGGTATTGGTAGTATTGCGATGAGTAGGGTTGTTGAGGCTGTGGCGGCAGCTTGTGCATCTACCTCATCTGCATTAACAGCCCATTTCCTAGCAACAGATTCAATTTTAGTGGGGGGAACGGAAGAACAAAAAGCATATTGGCTACCGAAAGCGGCAACAGGTGAAATGTTAGGAGCATTCGGTTTAACAGAACCAGCTGCTGGCTCTAACCCAGCCGATATGCGAACAGTCGCTACACGTGAAAACAGCGGCTGGCGTATCCGAGGTAACAAACACTATATTACCAATGCTAAAGAAGCCGATTTTATCGTGTTGTATGCCAAAACAGATGTTGAGGCAGGAGCCCGCGGGATCAGTGCTTTTATGATCCCAAAAGGCACAGAAGGCGTGGCTTTTTCACAGCCAGAGAAAACCATGGGGCTACGTGGCAGTACGATTTATGAATTAGCTTTAAATTGTTGGCTACCTGAATCTGCCTTATTAGGTGAGGAAAATAAAGGGTTCCATACGGCAATGGAAGTACTAGATAAAGGCCGTGTCGAAGTGGCAGCAACCTCGCTCGGTATTGCTCGGGCAGCGATGGAAAGTGCTTTAGGTTGGGTCAAAGAACGTCAAATTGGTAAAAAACCATTAGCTGCATACCAAGGGACACAATGGCGTATCGCCGATATGCACACGCAACTTGAAGCCGCACGTATGTTGACATGGCGCGCCGCTGAGTTACGTGATTCAGGAGAGCGCTTTAGCTTGCAGTCAGCCACAGCAAAATTATTTGCTGCTGAATGTGCTGGTTTCGTGACTGATGCTGCATTACAGCTTCATGGTGGGTATGGTTATATTCGTGACCTTCCATTAGAACGTTATGTACGTGATGCACGAATTTTACGGATTTTTGAAGGTACTTCGGAGATCCAAAAGATCATTATTTCTCGTGCGGTTTTAGATGCGATTTAATTTATTTTAAAAATAATGAGCGAGTAGGCGGGACAGGCGGCTACTCGTTCATAAGGCAGCATAGGAGCACTACCTGACAACAGGATCATGGAATTAAAACACAACAACAATCAGGTTTAAGAATGTATTTCAATTAGTTACTGTGGGTGAATAATAGATAAAACATCATCCAGCGTAATGGTTAATAACTGTACCTTACGATTGTAGTTATTGCGGGTTCATTACGATTAATTGGTTCATTCTTTAGGCCAGCCTTGCTTAAAGAGGAGTTACCATGACAGTATCAAACGACATCGCGACAGGGCAAAAAAGTCGGCAGGAGAATGTACCACTAATCGAAGCTCGTTCCATCGATTACATTCCTGAGTCTGAACGCCATGGCACCTTATCGAGTCAATTTACACTTTGGTTCGGTTCTAATTTGCAGATAACAGCAATTGTAACCGGTGCATTAGCTGTAGTACTTGGTGGGGACGTGTTCTGGTCATTAATCGGCTTATTTATTGGCCAATTGCTAGGTGGTTCAGTAATGGCTTTGCATGCAGTGCAAGGGCCAAAGCTAGGGTTACCACAAATGATTTCTAGCCGTGTGCAGTTTGGGGTATACGGTGCCGTTATCCCTATTTTATTAGTATGCATGATGTATGTTGGGTTCTCTGCCAGTGGCACGGTATTAGCGGGGCAAGCGGTTGGTCAGCTTATGCATGTAAGTGACTGGATGGGGATTTTAATATTTGGTGCCGTGATTATTGGGATCACCATTTGTGGCTACCGAATTATTCATATTCTCGGAAAAGCAGCGAGCGTGATTGGAGTGATTACGTTCTTTTATCTATTTTTCCGTCTGTTTTATATGAATGATGTTTCGGTATTACTGGAAAATCGTCATTTTGATTGGACGCACTTTTTATTAGCCATGTCATTATCAGCATCTTGGCAAATTGCATTTGGCCCTTATGTTGCGGACTACTCGCGTTATTTACCAACAAAAACGCCAACAATTAAAGCATTTATGGCAGTAGGTGCAGGGACTGTTATTGGTACGCAAGCCTCTATGATTTTAGGTGTATTTGCGGCGGCCCTTGCAGGGAATAAATTTGCGGGTAATGAAGTTGCTTATATTGTGGGCTTAGGTAGTACAGGGTTAATTGCGGCGTTGTTATATATCAGTATTTTCTTTGGTAAGGTCACAATAACGGCTCTAAATGCTTACGGTAGTTTTATGTCGATGGCTGCGATTTGGTGTGGCTTCCGTGGTAAAAGCCAAATTTCTCGTGGGCAGCGGTTATTTTTCATTATTCTGATGGTGAGTTTTTCGACAGCTTTAGGGTTGGCAGGGCAACATTCTTTTCTAAAACTGTTCTCTTCTTTCTTATTATTTTTACTGGCATTTTTCACTCCTTGGAGTGCGATAAACCTAGTGGATTATTATTGGGTGACAAAAGGTCGCTACGATGTACCTGAACTTGCAAACCCTGATGGCCGTTATGGTCGCTGGAATAAAGTAGGGATCGTGACCTATGTTGTTGGGGTATTGATCCAATTACCTTTTATTTCAACAGGTTTCTATACCGGTCCTTTAGTTGAAAAACTGGGTGGTGTTGATATTTCATGGATTGTCGGTTTAGTTGCAACCAGTATTATTTATTATATCGCGATAAAAAAATGGCCAATGTCTGTTGCTGATAAATTGATATTACCTACAACAAAATAATGTGAAATACCCCTTATTTAATTATTAACAGATTTATTTAAAAGATAATTGAGCAAGCCAATAGTAGTGAATTTTTCACTGCTAGGGCTTCTCTCAACCTAAAAACGATTTTGAATCCTCTTTATATAAGCCAATCGTTGAAGAATTGGATAGGAGTTACGATGAAAATTTTAGTCGCAGTGAAGCGAGTGATTGACCATAACGTTAAAGTGAGAGTTAAAGCTGATGGCTCTGGGGTGGAATTGGCTAATGTCAAAATGGCAATTAACCCATTTGATGAAATTGCTGTAGAAGAAGCAGTACGTTTAAAAGAATCCGGCAAAGCGACTGAAGTGATCGCTGTTTCTGTGGGGGATATTAGTTACCAAGAAACGCTGCGTAGTGCGATGGCAATTGGTGCCGACCGCGCCATTTTAATTCAGCGACCCGCAGAGTTAGCGTTAGAGCCGTTGGATATTGCTCGCTTACTACAACAAATTGTCGATAAAGAACAAGCTGACCTGATTTTGTTAGGTAAACAGGCAATTGATGATGACTGTAACCAAACAGGTCAAATGTTATCGGCATTATTAGATTACCCACAAGCGACATTTGCTTCACAAATTAAAATCGACGGTGGAACACTGCAAGTGACACGGGAAATTGATGGGGGGTTAGAAACGTTAGAAATGCCATTGCCAGCAGTCGTGACAACAGACTTACGGTTAAATGAACCTCGCTATGCAACTTTACCTAATATTATGAAAGCAAAGAAAAAACCTCTAGATATCATTGATATTGCTGATATGAATTTTTCACCATTGGGGCAAGTTAAAACGCTCAAGGTCAGTGAGCCGAAAAAGCGTGTTGGGCAATGTACATTACTAAGTAGTGCAACCGCATTAGTCAGTGAACTGCAAGCGAAAGAAGTGATTTAACAGAGGGAAATGAATATGAGCCAAACATCAGTGTTAGTGATTGTCGAACATGATAATCAAACAATAAAATCATCAACTTATCATAATATTACCGCTGCTCATGAAATTCTTGCTGCTGGTGGTGAACTACACTTATTCGTTGCTGGGAGCCAGACAGCTTCAGTTGCTCAATTAGCTGCGAGCATCAAAGGTGTTAATAAAGTTCTAGAAATTCAATCTGATGAGCTTGAAGGGCAATTAGCTGAGCCAATCACCAGTGCGATTGTTGCGGTTGCTAAAGGCTATACACATTTGTTGTTTCCTGCGACAACATTTGGGAAAAATATTGCTCCGCGTGTCGCCGCAACACTAGGTGTTGCTCAAATTTCAGATATTACTCAAGTCATTGACTCACAAACATTCATTCGTCCTATTTATGCGGGGAATGCATTGGCAACAGTGCAGAATAATGGTCAACAAGTCGTGATCACCGTGCGAAGCTCTGCATTTTCTGGCGCAAAAGAAACGCAAAATAGCGCTCAAATTGAAAATGTTACCCTTGCACAACTCCCCCAGCGAGCACTATTAAAGAGCCAATCGTTAACGCAAGTAAGCCGTGCAGAATTGAGTTCCGCTAAAGTCGTGATTTCTGGTGGTCGCGGTTTAAGTTCTGGTGAGAATTTTGCTTTATTAGAAACCATTGCTGACAAACTGGGTGCCGCAGTAGGGGCTTCGCGCGCGGCAGTCGATGCCGGTTATGTTCCTAACGATTATCAGGTTGGGCAAACAGGGAAAATTGTGGCGCCCGATTTGTATATCGCAGTTGGAATTTCTGGCGCAATTCAACATGTTGCAGGTATGAAAGAAAGTAAAGTGATCGTCGCCATTAATAGCGATCCTGACGCGCCTATTTTCCAAGTGGCGGATTATGGCATTGTTGGCGATCTATTTGAGATCTTACCTGAATTTGATAAAGCATTGGCGTAAGAGAGGGCATATGGCTATCGACAACATTGAGAATATAAACGAGGCTCCCGAGCGGGAATCGATGGAGTTCGATGTCCTGATTGTCGGTGGTGGGCCTGCAGGGTTATCGGCAGCAATTCGTTTAAAACAGCTAGCCGCAGAAAAAGGGGCTGAGCTCTCCGTTTGTTTAATTGATAAAGGGGTAGAAATAGGGGCGCATATTTTATCAGGAGCCGTAATTGACCCTCGCGCTTTAGATGAATTACTACCAGATTGGCAGCAAAAGGTAACAGCCCCTTTAACTGCAGTAACCCAAGACCGTTTTTTATGGCTAAAAGAAAATAAATTCAATCAGTTACCATTATCTTTATTACCAAGTAGTTTAAAAAATAATGGCAATTTAATTGGGAGTCTAGGTCAAATTAGCGCGGCTTTGGCGGTTGAAGCAGAGGCGTTAGGTGTAGATGTTTTCGCTGGGTTTGCGGCTACTGAGGTGCTATTTGATGACGCAGGAAGCGTGATTGGCGTGACGACAGGGGATATGGGATTAGATAAAGCTGGCTCGCCCACCGCGATGTACCAAGCTGGGATGAATTTAGTTGCTAAAATGACCTTTTTTGCCGAAGGGTGTCGGGGGCAACTAGGTAAACAATTAATTGAACGTTTTGATTTAGCTGCAAACAGCGGTAAGCAAACTTATGGGTTAGGGATCAAAGAAATTTGGCAGATCCCAAAAGAACAGCATCAGCCAGGGGTTGTGATCCATTCAGTAGGGTGGCCATTAGATAATCACACTTATGGAGGTGGTTTTGCTTACCATTACGGTGAAGACCTCGTGGCTGTTGGATTAGTTGTTGGTCTGAATTATGAAAACCCATATTTATCTCCCTTTGAAGAGTTTCAGCGTTTAAAAACGCATCCTGCTTTTAGTGGTTTTTTGTCTGGTGGTAAACGGATTAGCTACGGAGCAAGAAGTATGGTAGCAGGAGGCCTTGCTGCATTACCTGAGCTAAGTTTTCCTGGTGGTGCATTAATTGGTGATGATGCAGGCTTTTTAAATGCTGCACGCATAAAAGGAACTCATTGTGCAGTTAAAAGTGGGTCATTAGCAGCTGAGGCATTGTTTGGTTCTTTACATCATGAAACGGTAGATTATTCGCGATTTAAATCATTATTTCGCCAGCTATTTGAGGATAGTTGGCTATATCAAGAACTTTATCAAACACGCAATTTTAAGCCATATATGAAAAAAGGGTTAGTTATTGGCTCAATGTTATTTGGGGCTGAACAGCTACTGTTGAAGGGGAAAAGCCCTTGGACACTGAAGCTCAAGCAAGCTGATCATGAAAATATAAAAGAAGCGAGTAAATTTCAACCAATAATATATCCAAAACCGGATGGTGTGCTGACTTTTGATAAGGCTTCATCTGTATTTTTATCAAATACTAACCATGAAGAAGACCAGCCTTGCCATTTAAAATTGGCGGATATCACAGTGCCAATCCAAATTAATTTAGCTAAATATGCGGCTCCAGAAACGCGTTATTGCCCCGCAGGTGTATATGAAGTCTTGGGGGAAATTAACCAAGAAAAACTGCAAATTAATGCGCAAAACTGCCTACATTGTAAGGCTTGCGATATTAAAGACCCATTACAAAATATAACTTGGACTGCACCACAAGGGGGAGAGGGGCCAATTTACCAAGGAATGTAAGGGGGAAATTATTGTTTGTGATGTAGATGTGCTTGATGTTTTTTTATTTTTATCAGTCGTTTTGGGGCATTATTGCCCCATTTTTTTATAGATTATTATCAATACGGGTATGTAATTTTAATTTATAACGAGAGCCTGCAGAGGTCATGTTGACGTAGCTAATTAATGTATTGCCAGTCCAAGTGCGTCGACTGAGTTGTAAACAAGGGGAATTTTCTTTTACTGATAACGATTGTGCAATTGATTTTGTCGCAAGTGCCGCTTCAATGGTATGTTCCATTTCACTGACAGGAAAATGGCGTTGTAAATAGCCGCTTGGTGTTTCCGTATCGCCGTATTTTTGTTTTACAAATTCAGGTGCAATAGCATGGTTCACGTAGCGTTCTTCTAACATTAAAGGGATATCATTTTCAAAGTGGAGCACTTTACAATATCCGACTTCACTTCCTTCTGTAATACCAAGTTGTAATGCAATTTCTGCGGAAGCAAGGATGACTTTCAGTTGCAACTGGTGACCACTATATTTATTACCACTTACAGATATTTCATCAAAAATATCAAACGCCTTGGTAACAGGAAGCTCATGTTTTTGAGTTGCAACAAAAGTGCCCTTTCCTGCAATACGATTTAGAATACCTTTCTGACTTAATTCTGAAATAGCTTTATTTACCGTCATACGGCTTACATTGAACTGTGCACAGAGTTCAAGTTCGGTAGGGATTTGAGTTTCTGGCTTAAAAACCCCTAAATCAATACTGCGTAAAATGTAAGACTGAATTTGCTTGTATGCAGGTTGTGATGTCATCGCTTTTATTCAAAATTATTGTTAGAAGAAGGGAGAAAATGGCGCTCTTGCTACATTTTACCCACCAATTTTGTATTGAATGCAAGTTTATCAGTAATTATTGGCTTTACTAGTAGGAGTCGCCTATTTATAGGGGAAGGCCCCGAGTAATTGTTATTTACAGATGCTCGTCATTGTCTGAATTATTTTATTATAGTGTAAGTTTTTCTAGGGCAATATACCTTTATTTAATATCATAATGTTAAATTTACTATAACAAATAGGCATCATTTATGGGCGTTCAGTATTTTCAAACGACTTTAACACAGTGTGATTATAAAAATGTCACCCCGATAGGTATGGTGAGGTTGTTAGCATCAGATAAAGTGTTTTTTTTCAATCAAGATGACTTTAAAAACAGCCAAATATTTTTGGATAGGTTGAAAAAGGGTGATGTACTGATTATTTGTGCAGAACAGATGAATGATGGCAGTTATTGGGTAAACTGGGTATACCATGAAACCAAAGGACGCTTAGAGCCAGATAGAACGGTCGGTTTTACTCGTAAGCTTGGAATACAATTTTTAATTTCATTGTTTTTAATGGCACTAATACCTGCAGTGTATTACTGTTTTATTGAAGCTGATGATAATTTTTTAATGATAATACTTGTGGCAGTGTTAGGCTGCGCAGCTTTTACTGGTATTGTATTATTTGTGTTAGTGCTTGCAGAAATAAAACATATTTTAAGTTCGAAGCGTAAATTAATTTTGAAGGCACTGGATTTAGTCATTGATGAACAATATAAAACTAATGGCCAAGACCAGCAAATTGATATTTTAGGTATAAAAAAAACGAAAACTAAGCCTGCCAAATTACATAAAGCCACTAATATTGGCATAGAGCAAACCTCTTTATCTTCTACGCGTGGTAAAACCAATATTACTGCTAACCTCAGTGTCACCATTGCAGCAGGAGATACAGAACAAAAGCTTAATCAAATCAGCTTACAAATAAATAAAGAACATCTGGATGTCTTAGTGTCGGCGAATGAGCCACTCTTTAATAACCATAGTTTGTTTATCGCTCAAGGGGATGAGCTTGAGGTTTATCATAAAAATCTCCAAGAGAACTCAAAAGAGCAAGTCGTCTTTGGCATCTACAATCATCAAGATGGTTTAGCATATAGCCTTATTGGTAAAGGTGCGCCCCAAGAACGAGGGTTTTATTACGGCTTATGGGGATTCACTGGTTTGATTCTTATTTTCTTAGTATTAATGGCTCTCGGACTATCTATTGCTGAAACTATGGAAAAAGGAGGGTACTGGGACTACTGGGATTGGATAAATCTTGTTGATACGGGTGGGTTATATATCAGTTTTGCAGTTTCAATTGTGTTGGGAATTAGTTTTCTTATCGGTTTGTGTGTGGCGGTCTATTTTAAAATATCTAAGCGCGGTAATGCGTATTATCAAGCTCAGTATTTATTGAAGCATTTACGTCGACAGCAAGGCAAAACTGATTATGTCACGGAGGTTCGGTCATGAATCCATTTCTCAGTAGGCATTTTATCTTATTAACGTTGGCTTTTGCGCTAAGTTTTATTTTTATTGTATTCGTATTTGTGCGTGATGGTACAGTTGATTGGCAGTGGGAAAAACATAATGAAAATGGGCCTGTTATCGCAAATTATGACTGGGCGACTACTTTTCCTGCTGAGAATGGCATGTTGATTATTGCTCAAAAAAGTAATAACCAAAGTTACTATTATTCGTTGTATAACAACTATACAAATTTTAGTGAGTATAGCTATCAAGTTTTGTTTGCAGATAACCAAGGTGTGCGTTTTATTACTCGTGCTGATGATAGTTTTTACAATGCAGTCTGTGAAAGAAAAGAGTGTTTAATTATTTTAAGAGATGGCTACCGAAAAATTAATTTAATTGATTTCTCAATCAGTGAGTTAATACCTTGGCAAGATAAATCTGGAGAGTTATTCTCTGCGTTGATCACGGGGAAAATCTACCAATCTAAAGGCCTACCTGCATATATTGTTGCGAGTAATGAGAATATCTTTATCAGCCAAGATAAAGGTATAACTTGGGAACACTTTATGAATGTGAGAAATTTAGCCAAGTCGTTATTTCCTGAGGAAATTGAAGGTAATTCAAATTTTTCCTATGCAACGTATCGAGATAAAGTGGTGATGTGGTACAGCTACGGTAATCAGATGGGGTCACTTGAGGTTATTATGGATATACCAACGAAACAGGTGGTTAGTAGTAAATGGTTACCTGTTCGCATTAATGAAGCAGCACAAAATCTTAATGGTGATATTTTTGTTATTGCTCAAGAGCCTTCTCGCCGGTTATTTTCTTTAATGCAATTTCATACCAATGGGACTTTCGAACTGATCGCCGAAAATGGTTATAATAATATGCATGAGCTAAAAGTTGGTCATAAAGGTGTCATTGTTTCAGAGTGGGTTAGGGGTTCTCAGCAATATCTAATGATGGATTTAACGACAAAAACGCTGCGTCATCGTCCGGAATTATCACTGTATAACAAAGTCTATAATGATAGCGACCAGTCTTTTATTGATATAGGCAGTATTTATTCAGATGAAAGCACCATAGAAAAAGGTGCATCTGTTTCTTATCAATCAGTACATTAATGCTATTGTAATATATTATTAATAATATAGTTAATAAAAAAGGATAAGATTCCTCTTATCCTTTTTTGGTCATGATCTATTGCAAATTCATACAAACCCTACCAATAAAGTAATATATTGGGTTAAATTAAAAGAGCTATGATGTACGACAAGGAAATAAGCTAACGATATATAGAATGTGATTGTTTTTTATACTTTGGTTAGCTGCATGTTTATAATAATCTACTATTTGAGTGAAAAATAAACAACAGTGATTGGTTATATTATTATCTACCATTTGGCTATATAAATGGTAGATAATTTAGAATAATTTAGTTGGATGTTTTTATTGGGATAGAATAATAGTGATGATATGAAATATTACATCATTAAAGATTACTGATTAAATAATTTATGTTACCTCCATTTTTTAATCAAACAGTTGATTTCATCTAATAAACCTGAGTTACTTTATGAATATTATCAATTGGATGAAATAGAAATAAAGATAAAATCACTGAATAGGTGATATTGACTAGACCCTGTTTTATATTTGATGCAAAATAAAGCTGCAATAATTAATTCTAATTAAATTTTAATTGAGACAGCTAAATGAATATATCTAAAATCAGCATCGCATCTATTTTTATTGCTAGTGCATTATTAAGTGGTTGTGCAAAGGAATCTTCCCGTTCTTTAGCAGTAGAGAAAGTTGCGACTTATAATACTAATTACTCGGGTCCTAAAAGCCCAATATCAATTGGCAAATTTGATAACCGTTCGAGTTATATGAATGGCATTTTTTCAGATGGCGTTGACCGCTTAGGTAATCAGTCAAAAACAATTTTAATGACGCATCTTCAGCAAACTGGGCGCTTTAATGTATTAGACCGGGCTAATATGCAAGAGTTAAAAGAAGAAGCTGGAATTAAAGGCCAGTCCCAGCAATTAAAAGGCGCAACATATGTTATTACCGGTGATGTCACTGAATTTGGTCGAAAAGAAGTCGGTGATAGACAGCTATTTGGTATTTTAGGCCGTGGTAAATCACAAGTCGCATATGCAAAAGTTAATTTAAATGTTGTGAATGTCCAAACTTCCGAGGTGGTATTCTCAGCTCAGGGAGCAGGCGAGTATGAATTATCAAATAGGGAAATTGTCGGTTTTGGTGGAACTGCAAGTTATGACTCTACGCTAAACGGTAAGGTGCTAGATTTAGCAATAAGGGAAGCGGTGAATGATCTCGTAGTTGGTATTGAAAGTGGTGCATGGCAGCCAGCTAAATAAGGGAATATGATGAAATTTAAATTACTTCTTATTTTTGCTGGAGCCATTTTATTAAATGGTTGTGCTAACGAGCCAAAACCATTATATAACTGGGATGGTTATCAAACTACAATTTATCAATATTACCAGCAAACAGATACTGGCCCTCAAGAACAAATTCAAGCATTGAAAAAAAACCTTGAAATGAGTAAGGCAAACGGTCTTGCTACCCCTCCGGGGTTACACGCCCATTTAGGGTTATTGTATTCCACAACCGGAGCCATCGACCTTGCAATGCAAGAGTTCAACGCTGAAAAAGAATTATATCCAGAATCTGCGGCGTATATGGATTTTCTAATGAAAAATAAAGGGAAAGCAAAATGAGGCGTTTATTCATACTCAGTGGGCTGGTGATGGCTTGGTTATTAACTGGTTGTGCACAGCCAACAAAAGTTGATTATACTGCGTTTAATCAAAGTAAGCCAAAAAGCATTTTAGTGTTATTACCTCAGAATAGCTCTCCAGAAGTACAGGCTAGTCATGGTTTATTATCACAAACAGCCCTGCCTTTAGCGGAGGCTGGCTACTATGTTTTTCCTGTAGCGGTAGTGGAAGAAACATTTAAGCAAAATGGTTTAATAAACGCAGGGGATATCCAATCTGTTCCGCCCGCCAAAACCCGAGAAATTTTCGGTAATGATGCTGTGTTATATCTTAATATAACAGAGTACGGTACTAGCTATCAGGTTATTTCCAGTGATACACGTGTCACAGCGGATGCAAAACTTGTTGATGCGAGGACAGGGGCATTATTATGGAGCGGTTCGGCATCTGCATCGAGTGCTGAAAATAACTCTTCTTCCAATGGCATTATTGGTGTTTTAGTTTCGGCGGTTGTTAATCAAATTGTTGATACCATGACAGATAAAAGTTACACAATTGCAGGTATAACAAGTGCAAGGTTATTATCTGCAGGTACGCCTAATGGTATATTATATGGGCCTAGATCTCCTAAATATGGGAAAGATGCTCAGTAATTGTTAATTATTTGAATCATAGGTAAAGTATTCTAATCATACTTTACCCATTTTATTTTTGTTAAGTGTTATTTAAATAAAGCCAAATTACTCTTTATAATTATTAAATTACAGATATGAATAATAATTATTTTTTGTTTTTTTTATGTTTTAATATTTACAAGCTTATAAAAAATAACGAATAAAATTAAATGTGTGACTTGAGTCAATTTGTCTTAGCATTATCTAATGATTATGTGATATAGGTATAATTATATGACAATCTCTATTACTTTATATTTTTAACTGTTATATATATGATGCTGTTGGTTGTACTAATTCCTTTTTGATAGGAGTCATAGTATGTTTTCGTTAAGCAAGTCTCTCATATCAAGGCATTTCTTCTATATGAAGAAATGGTTCAATATTGATATTTCTTTAGCCTTCTTTTTCCCAAATAAATAACCTTTTTTGTTTTTCTAAACTAAAAGTTTCGTTATAGCTTATTTTTTATAAGTACGATCCTTTGTATTTATTATTTAATGAAAAATTAAAGGTATTATCATGGCTAAAAGAATTGTAGAACCATTCCGTATTAAAATGGTAGAAAATATCCGTATTCCAAGTAGAGAAGAGCGTGAAGCTGCGTTAAAAGAAGCTGGATACAATCCATTCTTGCTACCAAGCAGTGCTGTGTATATTGATTTATTGACCGACTCAGGTACTAATGCCATGAGTGATCATCAATGGGCAGCAATGATCACTGGTGATGAAGCCTATGCAGGATCTCGTAACTATTATGATTTAAAAGATAAAGTTAAAGAGATGTTCGATTATGACTATGTGATCCCTGCTCACCAAGGTCGTGGTGCTGAAAACATGTTATTTCCTGTATTATTGAAAGTAAAACAGGAACAAGGTGGTGCTAAAAAACCTGTCTTTATTTCTAATTTCCATTTTGATACTACCGCTGCTCATGTTGAATTAAATGGCTGTAAAGCAGTTAATATTGTTACAGAAAAAGCTTATGACTCAGATACCTATGATGACTGGAAAGGTAACTTTGATATTCAAAAATTAAAGGATAACATTGCACAACATGGCGCTGAAAATGTTGTGGCGATTGTATCTACTATTACTTGTAATAGTGCCGGCGGCCAGCCAGTATCAATGGCTAACTTAAAAGAAGTCTATGAAATAGCAAAACAACATAATATCTTTGTTGTTATGGATTCAGCGCGTTTCTGTGAAAATGCGTATTTTATAAAAGAACGTGATCCTAAATATAAAAATTCAACAATTAAAGAAATTATTCTGGATATGTACAAATATGCTGATGCATTAACTATGTCAGCTAAGAAAGACCCATTATTGAATATTGGTGGATTAGTTTGTATTAAGAATGATGAAAAGATATTTACGTTAGCTAGACAGCGCTGTGTACCAATGGAAGGGTTTGTTACTTATGGCGGTCTTGCTGGTCGTGATATGGCTGCCATGGTTCAAGGCCTTGAAGAAGGGGCTGGGGAAGAATATTTACACTATCGTATCGGTCAAGTTAAATATTTAGGAGACCGTTTACGTGAGGGAGGGATTTCAATTCAATACCCTACTGGTGGTCATGCGGTATTTGTGGATTGTAAGAAACTAGTACCGCATATTCCTGGCGACCAGTTCCCAGCACAAGCGGTTATTAATGCATTATATTTAGAATCTGGTGTTCGTGCGGTTGAAATAGGCTCATTCTTATTAGGGCGCGATCCCGAAACAGGCAAACAAAAACATGCAGATATGGAGTTTATGCGGTTAACTATTGCAAGACGCGTTTATACCAACGA
Source organism: Providencia sp. TYF-12 (assembly GCF_041344805.1). Lineage (NCBI taxonomy): Bacteria > Pseudomonadati > Pseudomonadota > Gammaproteobacteria > Enterobacterales > Morganellaceae > Providencia > Providencia sp. TYF-12. Next base: position 3,990,365 of record NZ_CP166833.1, on the reverse strand, counting down.
CCACATGGATTACATTGCAGATGCTCTGATTGGGTTAAAAGACAAATTTGCTACTTTGAAAGGGCTTGATTTTGAATATGAACCTCCAGTATTAAGGCACTTTACTGCAAGATTAAAACCAATCAAATAATAGGTCGCTCTTATGGTTCCCGTGCAATGCGGGAACCTTATCCTTATTCTTAAGGTGAACACCATGAATAATTTGGCAGCCAAAAAAGAACCCTCCATATTGGTAGGGGGTTTTGTGCTAGGCGGTGCAATGATAGGGGCAGGGATGTTTAGCTTGCCAACTATTATGGCAGGTGCTTGGTTTATTAACTCTGTAGTTGTTTTATTAATCGTTTGTTTCTTCATGTTTCATTCAGGAATTTATATTTTAGAATGTATATCTAAGTATGGGGCGGGAACGAATTATTTTTTTATTTCTAAAGAATTATTACCAAAGTGGGCATGCTATATTGCTAATATAGCACTAATATTTGTTCTTTATATATTAATTTACGCCTATATATCAGCAGCAGGATCAGTCATAAAAGAGGCTGCGGCTATTTATGGCTATAATGTTAATTTAAGATTAATATTTATTGTATTTACATTGATATTAGGAGCAAGTATTTGGTGGAGTGGGGTAGGAGCAAGCCGGTTAACATCTTTATTTTTATTTATTAAAATAGTTTTATTTATTTTGGCTTTCTCAGGGTTATTTTTCATTGTAAAAACAGATTTGTTATTAACATCACCAGTTGAAGGTGGGAACACATCACTATTGCCCTTTATCTTTATTATTATCCCATATGCAATTACTTCTTTTGGTTATCATGGCAATGTATGCAGCTTATATAAATTGTATCATGAAAATGAAAGGAAAGTGGTTAAAAGCTGTGTGATTGGGTGTGTATTAGCCCTTGTTCTTTATTTCTTATGGATATTAGGAACAATGGGGAATTTACCAAGAACAGAATTTTTAACAATTATTAATAAAGGTGGTAATTTAGATGCGTTTATTGAGTCGCTTTATGCGGTCCTCAATAGTAAGAATATTGCGACATTCTTACTATGGTTTTCAATAAGTGCAGTATTTTGTTCATTTTTAGGTGTTGCTATTGGGTTGTTTGATTATATTCTTGCTTCATTAAACTTTAAAGATAACCCATCAGGTAGAATGAAATCCGCCTTATTATGCTTCTTGCCACCACTTGTTCTTTGCATGTTATTCCCAAATGGTTTTCTCATTGCAATTGCATATGCAGGTATGGCCGCATGTATCTGGGCGATTATTTGCCCGGCAGTTATGGCATTAAAAGTAAGAGAGCGTTTCCCTGATTCTAGATTCAAAGTATGGGGCGGAAAAGGGCTAATCTATGCCGTTATCGCCTTTGGAGTCGTTGGCATTATTTGCCAATTTTTAGCGCAGTTTAATTTGTTACCGATATACCGTTAATTTTTCAAAATACAAGTTGTAGAATAACTGCAAAGGTACAGTGAGGGTTTGCTGTGCCTTTTTTATAACTGTATGTAATTTTAATATTATTCACTAACTCTTTTTATACAAAAATAAATAATTTCTTATATCAGTTTGTTTTTTCAATGATTGTATTATTTTGAGACTTGTATCAAGTTTCTGGAATTAAATTCCAATATCGATATTCGATAATTCTCATAACCAAATAGTAACCCCTTTGAATTATAAGTGTTTTTACTTAGTCCCAGCCTGATTCTGTGATTATCTACTTCAGTTAACCCTAAAATTATTCTCTTTATCGCCGATAAAGTTAAATATCGTCATTTTATCTCACCGAAAGAGAAATTCTATGCAGAAACTTCGCGATTACTCAATTCGTACTGCGGTCTTCGTATTATTAAGTATTTTATGCCTGATTTTGGGGGGGACAAATGTTTACAGTGGTTGGTCACTATCACGTATTGCAGATGGAAATGATATCGATAGACAATTAGTCCAGCAAATGACAGTACTTAGTCAGGGAAACGATCAATATTTTCGATTTGTCACACGACTGACTCGGGTAATGGAAAGTAAAAGTGAAGGAAAAACAGTAGATTATGCCCCTGTAAAAGAGGCTCTGTCGAATATGGAAAAATATTTAGAACAGATGAAGTCTATCTCTCCAGGACCAATGGACCCTGAAATATCAGAGCAGGTAATTTATAGTTGGCAGGCGCTATTCGATGATGGGGTAACACCTCAACTTATGCTAAGCATGGACAATGATCCGAATAAATATTTAGCCCATGCTCACAACATTACTCCTGCTTTGAGCCGCGCTTTTGGTGCTTCAATTCAAAAGTTTAATCAGACGGCTGATGCATTGATTAGTCATACTCGGCAACATGTTGATAATGTGATGGATATTACGCGTATCGTCATGATTATTACGGCAATACTAGGAATATTGATGCTCATTTTTACGGATCGCTATATGGCGACTATGATGCAAAAGCCATTAGGGGTGTTGAGACAGCACTTTATTGAAATTGCAAAAGGGAATTTAAGCCAGCCAGTGCTACCGTTTGGTAACAACTGTGTGGGGAGATTATTTCCGATCCTTGAAGAAATGAGAAAAGATCTGCATGAATCAGTAGGCTCGATCAGGCAAGGAAGTGAGAATATTTATCTGGGGGCGAGTGAGATTTCTAATGGTAATAATGACCTTTCATCGCGTACTGAAGAACAAGCGGCTGCCTTAGAAGAAACCGCTGCGAGTATGGAACAAATCACCGCCGCAGTTCAGTTGAATATGGAAAATACACTTCACGCAAACCATTTAGCTAGCGAAGCTTCTGTGGTTGCGAATAAAGGCAATGAAATTGTTTACTCTGTCGTTACAACGATGAGTGAAATTTCACAAAGTTCACAAAAAATCTCAGATATCATCAGCATGATGAATGACATTAGTTTTCAAACAAATATCTTAGCTTTGAATGCATCTATTGAAGCGGCTCGTGCTGGTGTGCATGGTCGAGGTTTTATGGTGGTTGCGGCTGAAGTTCGTAAATTGGCAAGTCACAGTGCAGATGCCGCTATGGAGATTGAAAAGTTAATTGCTAGTTCAGGTGCTTGTGTGGAAAAAGGAACGGGGCTAGTTAATGAGATGGGAAAAACGATGGAAAGTATCCTGCGAGGTATTAACGAGGTCACTGCTATTATGAAGCAAATTACGGTAGCTTCAGAGGAGCAAAGTAAAGGGATTGCACAAGTCGGTGTCGCTATTACGCAGATGGATAGCGTTACCCAGCAAAATGCGTCTTTAGTTGAACAAGTTGCTACGGCAGCTAATTCATTAAGCCAGCAAACCCAAGAGCTACAGCAGTCTGTGCAACAGTTTAATTTATCCGCATAGTAAGGTGAGATTGCGCCATTTTGTAGAGAATAAAAAGCCCTCACTGCATTACAATGAGGGCTTACAAAAGCACAGTATTTAGGAGCTAAGATTATTATTATAAGTCAGCAGTAGGCCTAATATTATTAGCTTCGTTTAAAATATTGTTTATAAATCGTAGTCGCGTGTTCTTTTAAAATACCTTTAACTACAGTGGGCTTAAATGGGCTTTTTGCGAATATTTCATCACTGCCGAGCATGATATTAAAGCCCGCAATTTCAGCTAATTCATCATGTGAAAGGCTATAAACCATTCGTCCTAATTGGCTCCAAACCATTGCTCCCGAACACATGCAGCAAGGTTCACAGCTAGTATAAAGAGTATACTCTGACAAGTCTGTAATTTTATGCTCTGAACAAAACTTTCGTATAAGACCTATTTCTGCATGATAGGTGGGGTCGCTCTCGGTATGAATATGGTTTTCTCCTATCATCACAATTTGGTTAGCTTTCACTAATATTGCCCCAAAAGGTTCATTGCCTTTTTTAGCAGCATCAGTTGCAACAGCTAAAGTTCTCGTCATAAATTGAATATCCAATTCGTGCTGTTGAACTTCTTTTTTCGAATTAATGACCATATTTATATTCCTTTATCGAGCTAGTTTATTTCATTCTATTTACATATTAACATGTTAATGCTATTTATATTTGTCGTTTCTTGATTTAAAATTATCTTAATGAAATTATAATAATTTAATTGTCCATTTTTGATGGCTCCTTTATAGACAAATACTGATTTAAACTTTTGATATACTAAAAAACTATTGATGAATCAGTAGTGTATGCTAATAAGCTAATCTTATTAGCACAATAGCTCATGAGATTATTAATAAAAATCATTTAGTCTAAGGTGATTGGGGTGTTTACACATTAATTAATGTTTTATGCTCATCTATTATTGAAAAAAGATTAAGACTAACTGTTATTTTTTAAAGTTACATGAATTCAAAAACTTTTTATTTATAGAGCCTCCAATATTAAAACCCCCGTTGCATTGCTGACTCCAGCAGACGAAGCAGATCCCATTAGAGTCGCACTTACTGGAATCGATTTACTCGTTAAGTTATCTAATTGGATCCCCATTCCATTAGCTTGAACTTGTGTACCATTCAATGATACTTGGGCAGAAACTCCATTACCAAAATTAAGACGACCGTTTGTTACATTACTTCCCGTCAACTTAAGTTTGTAATTTTTTGCACTACCCGAGGTACACGAAATCATTAAATTTACATTTTGAGTGAGGCCAGTAACATTAAAGTTTGTTGATGAGTAATTTAAATTTAAGTTTTGACTATTTAAGCTACACACTGCAGAATCTTCTAATTCTGGAGGAGTTATATCATTTGGCCCTCCTTTTGTGCATGTTGATTCAAAATCTGTCGAATAAATATCAGAAACACCTGTTGTAGATAACTGGTTTTGAAAGAGAATGCCTCTATTGCATAGCGGATATTTACTTAAATGTTTCCACACAGCTGCACTTTGTGAAGTCATAAAGTTATGTTTCACAGTATACGTATTTCCCAAATATCGACTTAGACATTTTTGATAACTAGCATTATCATTTGGTGTACAGATTAAACCCGGTACTGTTTCAGTCCATTCAATCCTCAGACCATATCCACCTCCTACCCAGTCAAATTTACCTTGACGAGAAATAGTGGTTGAATTATTTGTCGCATTAATTCTATTATTAATAGCTTGGTTTAAAGTACCCTGGGTAAGGCGTATCGTTATTTCAATTTCACCATCTAAAACAATATCATTATTATCTCTACAGTTTGCATGTGGATTGCTTGGGCCAATACAATTTGAAAGTGTGTAATGAAGCCATTTTGTTGATATTTGTTTAGGGTAAATAAATGAACTGCCTGCAGGCAATTCGGTAAGTTCTTCCGATAAGCATTGCCCTGAAAATAAAAAAAACAGAAATAATAGTCTATTCATTATTGCTTTCCATATTTATCTTTATAAAAAAATTTTATTCATATTCTAGTGTAAAAGTAGTTGTAGCTACGAAATCACCCAGAATAATATTTTTTTCTTGTAGTGCTTTAGGCTCACCTTGAATATATGCTTTAAAATTCAAATTATTACCATTACCAGAATGCAATCCTTGAATGTGACCTTTCATTTTGTTCAGTTTTATTGGCGTACCATTAGCTGATTCTAATCCCACTGCAATACCTTTTGCGTGACTTACATTATTTAAAGCTAATAATCCAGGTAAAGTTGTGCTTTCATTACCTGTAAAGGTAACTTGAACTTCTTTTCCTAATACCAAATCACAATTAATTAAGCGAATAGTAAAAGGCTGACTATGCGTACGTGTATTGAGATATAGATATTCATCAATTACAGTCCCAAAATCGAGTTCAATATTTTCATCCCCTGGGTATACTTCGCAGGCATCCTCTACCAGCGTGCCATCAAAAAGTACGTCATCTGCAAATGTTGGGAATGATATACTTAATATTACCCAAGGAAGCCAGCGGCCTAGTTGTATTTTCATCTCTTAGTCCATGGTGTATTTATTGAAATGCAATCGCTAATGTACCTTGTGCTGTAAAATCATCTCCCACTAAATCAACGCCAGTTCGCTTAATCGGAACTGCAGATAGTACTGGTAAATGCCCTGTATCAATAGCAAATGCCTTATTTAACTCCAGCGGTACACCATCTTTTTGTATTTGGATGCCTAGCTTGTTTACATTCAGTAAGCTAGAAGTACGCAATGTTGCATTATCAAATCCTGAACCGGCTAAAGTTGCATTAAAAGATAAAGTGATATCCCAAGGTTGATTTAAATCTCCTTGGCAATTAAGTTGATAAGGAATATTTTGCTTAAATAAATGCCCATCAACTTTTCGCACTCCCACCTTCCCAAAAGAAACTCTGATCGGGTCTTCATGTCCTAGCTGACAGACTGGCGGAATAATCAATGTCCCATCAAATAGCCAATTAGCTTGTGAGTTCCATGAGACAATAGTGAGGAGTATTACTCCTAGCCCGTTACGTAAGAAGCAAATTTTTTGTAATAATGTTCCCATTATGTCCCTCATTGATAATCTACTTTCAGGGTTGCTAACGCAGTAAATGCACCTCCATCCGTATTACTGTAGCTCGCAGTTAGATTTTTTATGGGGGCCACTTTAATTGTAGGTAATGCAGTATAATTCACGTTTATAGTCTCATTAATTGCTTGGCGTACATCATTTAGATAAAATGCTATACCCAGTTTAGAGTGACTAGTTTTGAGCGCTCCATTGCTATTAAAACTAGTTACATCACCTTGAATCGTAAGTTTAATTGCATTCTTCGCCAGCTGTGTGCATGTCAATTTAAATACCAATGTCTGCTGGTAGTTAATTCCATCGATACGCGTTAATAAAATATCGTTAAAATGCACAGCCTGCTGTTGTCCATTATTTAAAATACATTCTGGAGGTGTTACTATTAGGTTTCCGGATAAATTAGCTCCGATACCGAATGCCATACCAGAATTAATCAGAATAACGAAAGTTAAAATTGACTTTAAGCACCGATTTAATTTCATAAAGATTTCCTCAGCGGTAATCAACAACCATCGTTAATACACCATTAAATTCACCACCGTCAGTGAGTACTGTTCCTGTTGGTTTTACTGGGACGGCATACAATGCGGGCATGCTCCCACCATAGGTGAAGTTCAATGATGTTCCATTATTCAAGCGAGTATTATCTTGATAAATAGCTATTCCTAAATTACTTCGATTAGTGCGCACTACATTTTGGCCATTTAACGTGATGGCATTCCACGTTAAGGTCATTTTTAGCGCGTTGTTGTATACCTGTGTGCAATTTAATGCATACATAATTGGCGTGCGTTTATAACTGCTATTATTAATCAATGTTTCATGTACATCGCCAAATTGTACATCGGTTGTTGAACCTCCATTAACTGTACATTCTGGCGGTGTGACAACTAACGTACCATTAAAATTCACCGTAAACGCGGCTGATGCTGGAAATGACACTATATTGAATGTGATAAACATGTATAACCAGCTGTGGATTTTTGCCCTCATTTTTTCATCCTATTGATAATTTAAGGTCATGGTCATGGCACCAGAAAATGCCCCCGCGTCTGATAACATAGTGCCTGTCGGTTTGACTGGTACGGCATACAATGCGGGATGAGCGCCAAGTAGGTTGAAATTTAGGCTGTCTCCATTACTTAATCGAGTTGCATCTTGGTATATTGCTATTCCTAAATTAGTACGATTGGTTTGAATAGCTGATAACCCATTGAAAGTCACCGCACTCCAAGAAAGTGACATTTTCAAAGCATTTGTTGCAACACTAGTACACGCTAACCTATAGTCAATTGGAGTACGTTTATAGCTGACGCCATCTATTAACCCCTGTTGAACTTGCCCAAATGAAACCGTTATTTCATCACCATTACTGATGGTGCACTGGGGGGGTGTAATAATTGTTAGTTTTAAATTTAAATTTGCAGTATCTGCCTGTGTTTGATTAAGTACTCCTGACAATATTCCAATTACCATCATCCCTTTGAATATGGCAAGGCGGAATTCTTGTTTGTTTTTTAATGACATGTGCATTGCCTTTCTGTTAATCATAATTCAATTGAAATCGAATTAAGGCGGAGTAGGCGCCTGCATTTAACCCCATGGTTGTTCTCACTGGAGTCACGTAATACGTTAACTGATTTTGCCCAGGTGATACTAAATGAGGCAAGCTATACTGCCCTAATGCAATGGGAGAGTGAGTTGCATCACTGAATTCTAATGCTATTCCTTTTGCTCCAATAACTGCCGCTAAAGATGGATTTTGTTTATCAGCTGGTGCTAAAAAACGGATTTTCATTGCAGGCATATCGGGGCTCCAAAGTAAGTCACCCAATTGGTTTCGATTACGGCTTTCCCCACTTAAACAATCTTCCAAACGTAACACGACAGCTATGGGGGGGCCTGATTGCCCGACTTGCTGAAGTTGCCCCGTCCCGATTGTACCTAGGTCGATTGTTTGATTTGCAGAAGTCATCGCTAATCGGCAAGCACTTTCAGTTAAAGCTCCGTGAACATATAGAGTGCCATTTGCCCCATCTACATCCCAATTATCCACTTTGTCCAATTCCGTGGCGTTAACAGTAGTGGCTAGTAACACTAGCAGCATCCCTCCTAACGCATGACGATATCGTTCTAATTCCAGTACTATATTCATGGTGATTTCTCCTACTCAAACACAGTAATTGCGATTGATATCGTCTCGTTTTAAGGTTTTTGTGAAGGGACGACATAACAACTCTGAGATTGACACTGGAAAGATAGTACCGGGCGCCCGCCGTAATCATTGATATAAGTTAAAACTGGCTTGTTACCCAATGCATCAGCTGCTCCACTTATCGTTTGACTACTTTTGGGGGCAATCATAATAGGTTCAAAGCCATCAACGGTTTTACCTTCTGTGCTCGGTGCTGCATCTACTATAGTGACGTAGTAAGGCGTTGGGTTGGTCACTGTATATTGGTTATCTTTGCGCGTTAATGTCAGCTTTTCTTGCCACGGGGTGTTCATTTGTTCACGTGTCGGAATAATCGTTTTCGGGCGATAGAACAATTTAATTCGTGTTTGTAATGCGAGTTGTAACGTGTTTGGCTTATCACTTTTAGGTGGGATCTCACGCAAGTTAAAGTAAAACACCGACTCTCTGTCTTGTGGTAACACAGCTGTGCCAGGAAGTGATTGTATTTTCACCTGACTCTTAGCGCTAGGCTCTAGTCGCTGAACTGGGGGAAGAACTGTAAATGGTTCGCTGATCTTTTCCCCTTTTTCATTTTCAATCCACCCTTGCGCTAAATAAGGCAGTTGTTTATTTTCGTTACTGATGTTTAGGCTAATTGATTTATCATTTTCTGTAATAATAGCCCGTGTTCTATCTAGTGCTATTGCAGCTTGAACTGGAGATACTCCAATTATGCTGAGTATGCTTCCTAATAACCAAATAGAAGAATAGGGTAATACCGAGCCAAATAATTTATGGCATAATTTATTTGTCATTAATAATTTCATTATTTATTTTCTCATTCTGTAAAAGCAGAGTCTTTTATTTACGCTGCATTCATAAATATCGAACGAATAAAATTATTCATTCGCATTGATTTACTAGAAAAGTAGGTTGTCTTGAATTGACAATTTCATATTTGATGAAAAAAGTGCCTGTAATTGTATTGATATTTACTCAATTCATTTCCTCGAAGGTTGTGTTGATTGAGTTTTTATTACCAGCAGAGAGACACGGTAATAACCAGCTAGAAAACAATGCTTCTCCTGTTGGTAAAGTTTCCGGTAATGTCACTTCACATTGAGTTCTCTCATCCCAACGTATCTGCAAAATATCATTTGGGTTTAATCCAGTTAAATAGGCGCTTCCTTCATCACCAATCATTCCTACCTGTTGGCCTCGTCGATTAAATACCAAAGCACCAAACGGTGGGTAACTGTTATCAGCGAGCCGTAATATGGCCATGGCACTTGCACCAGCAACGACTTCAAATTGACGATAACCTATAGCACCTTCCGTTAATGTTCCTTGTTTAACCGATTGTGTTACTTGTGCATCATTGGGTAGGGCATTTAAGTCTACGCTCACTTGATTACGGTAATAGCTATTCACATCAGTTAAGATTGCTTGCCCAAAACGATTAGAGTCAACTGTTGCGCCGTACCCTCGTAAGGGAATGCCAGCTATGCCATCAGTATCGACAAAAATACGTGTTCCCCCCATTTGGTTATTTCTGTGGAATACAACACCGTCTCGTATTGCGGTGATCCCACCTTGTAAAGACAATCCAGCAGAGCGGTAGCGGTTTTGTTGATAAGTAGCATTTGCATTTAATGATGCAATATCACCTTGATGAGAATAAAAACCACTGACTAAAGCACCAGTACGAGAAATCCCTGTGCTTAGTTGGTAATTACTGCGCTCATCCAAACGGTCGTAATACCCGATCCTTTGAGTGTTATCATTTTTATTCCAACTACTATTCATATTGAGAGAACCAGAATTTCCCCATGGCACTGATAAAGAGACATATACCCCATCATCGTTCGTATTTTGATAACTATTACGATACGCCGTCAGGTTAATGCTTAAATTTTTTAGCTTATCCATGTCAAAATACTTGGCTATAGATAGGCTATAGCGGTCATTATCTGGCTGATCCCAATAGGTTTGGTGATAATAATTAAGATATGCACTTAATCCGATACTCGGAAATTGTTGGTTATATGAAACGGTATACATTTCTTTGCTGCTATATTGCTGAACCCCACTCATTTGCGCATTTAAGTACTCTGACATACTCATAAAACCTTTTTCCGCGAAACGATAACCTGCAAAGGTTACTTGGCTGTTATAAGCATCAAAGTGTTTTGAATAACTTAGGCGGTATGAGTTACCTTTATAGGTTTTATTTCCAACATCAGTCATTCCTTTTAAATTAGAGCGTGCATGTGTAATATCGAACGATAATGCTCCAAACATCATTAAATCACGTCCGATACCGAGTGCTGCAGAAGCATAATTTTCAGCGCCAATTGCGCCACCAAATAATGACCAACCGTTGTTGACTCCCCAAGAAAATTCACCGCTCGCAAAAGTTTCACCATTTACATGGTGTTGCCAATCAGTAGGACGTCCTACTGCTAACTTGTAACGTAATTGCCCCGGACGAGTTAGGTAAGGGACCGTAGCTGTATTTATTGTGAAAGTTTGGATTGAGCCATCTTGTTCTTTAACTTCAACATTTAATTCACCTGACATGGCATCATTTAAGTCCTGAATACGAAAGGGGCCAGCCGCAACTTGTGTTTGATAAATAATACGGCCTTGCTGGCTCACTATTACTGTCGCGTTACTAGTGGCAACCCCATTAATTTCAGGAGCATACCCTCTTAAATTAGGAGGGAGCATATTAATATCGGTAATTAAACTCATTCCCGTAAATCGGAAGCTATCGAAAATATCTGACACCAGATAATCTTCACCTAAGGTTAATTTTGCACCCAAAGATTTAATGGCTCGGTAAATATAATAACGAGACCAATCTAACGAATGTGTTACGCTTTGGCTTTGTTGTTTATCTAATCGCATTTGCCAATCAGCACGAGCACGCCATGCACCTAGGTTTACTCCAACTACGCCATTTCCACTGGTGTTGTAATTAGTTTGCTCGCCACCGCGTGTTTGCTGTGATACTTGTGTATTGACGTTATAATCAAAGACCATCCCTGATACGCCATCTTCCCAACGTGCAGGAGGGTCCCAATTTTCAGCGGTATATTCCAAATATGCTTGCGGCATATTGATATATAATGTTGAACTAGCTAAATCAGCTTTAACATCGGTTCCCTTTAAGCTATCAAGTGACAAACATTCTCCTTCATGCCACCATGACAGTTTGCTCATCACCTCGGGTTTCAGACCAAATTGTTCGACAATACTTGGCGTTAAGCACACTAAACTATCACCTTCATCTATAGGCGAGGTGTAGTAATAAATAGGTTGTTCTGGTAACGTCTGCTTATTCACATAAATAGCAAAACTATATTCACCTGGCATTAAATAACCGGATTTTGAAAACTGGCTCAAGTCAATGTTAGCTCGGTCGTTTACATCCAAAATATCGGTATTAAACTCAATCTCTTTCGCCTGCCCAGCAAAGCTTACTACCAGTGTAATACATAGCCCCACTACACTTGGATGAAACCACCCAAGTAACGGGGTGCGAATGAAATCCGAGGTCATTGCCCCACCTTCTCTTATTTTTATCTATGATGTTTATTTAATAACCGAAATGAACAACGACTTATGCGGTCTATTCGTAATCTAATTTAAAACGTATGTGGCTAGAGTATTGCCCTGCTATCAACGCATTTTTATTTGCTACTAACCGTAAATTGTATGACAGGTCGCGTTCACCAATTGAAAGTGTTTGGTGCGATAAACTTTTTCCTGGGATGGCAATTTCACCGTCTTCGCGTTGAATCTGCAGTCCAACACCGCTCGCCTGGCCATCTACTTGAAATAACCCTTGCGATTGTGAGCCGTCAAAGGTGACTTGAAAGTATTGCCAATTTGGCTTAGCGGGGTTTTGCCGAGCTAAAACACAATTAACTAAACGGATATGAAAAGTACGAGCAGGTCCTTGGCCATCTCTATGAATGGCGGCTAAAGGTAAACTTCCCATATCAATAGTTTGATTTCGGCTTCCAACATCAATAGAACAAGCTGTTTCAATAATAGAGCCTTGCATTTTGATGCTCGCTCCAGCATTCGCTGAAAAGGCCAAGACGATACAATGCAATCCAAATGTACCTTTGATAATTCTCATTTTATTTATCATGCGTACCTCTCACCGAATTTTAAAAGCCTGAGCGATATCCTTATCTCATCAGGCCATTTATTCGTTTACTCGTAGTTCAGTGTAAAATCAGCTATAGAGCTAAATTCACCTGTTTTTGCTTTATCACCATCACCAATCAAATATGCGGCAAAACGTAGAGTGTTGCTGCCATTTTGGATTATTTGGAATGGAGAAGGTTTGCCCAGTGTGATTACTTGGCCAGCTGGGTTAGTAATTTGAACACCTGCTCCGGAAGCTGTACCGACAAGTCCTAATGTCTTATTTGTTGTATCAAATGCTGCAGCTGCACCACTGAAAGTCAATTGGACTCCACTTTTTAAGTTTTCGGATTTGCAGTTTTCTAATGAAACATCAAATGTACGTGGGGTTGATCTACCTCCGCCCATTAATGTTGAATCTGCAATTTGTCCTAACTCAATAGTTTGATCGATAGAATTAGGCGATATTGAACAAGGTGCTGTAATAATAGCGCCTTTAAATGTAACTTTACCGTGCCCCATATCAGCGGCTAATACAGAAGCGCTCATTGCACTCGATACTAAAACTGCAAAAATAACTTTATTCATATATTCCTCAGAGAATCATAATAAATATTTGATGTGTTTTTGTTTGAAAATGTTTAAAGCCACTTTAATTATTAAACTTAATAAAGTTACTTAATAAAAGTAGATGGTATCAGATGCCGTGATGCTTTTTCTTAAAGTTACCACGTCATCATAATTTGATTTGTTTATTTCAATAATAATGTTCTTGATTAAACTTTCAAATGAGATGTTTAAAGCTACTGAGATATTAAATAACATATCGACTGTTAGCTTATTGACACCTCTTTCATAGCGAGACATTTGCTGTTGTGAAATATTTAATTTTGTTGCTAATTGAGCTCCAGTAATACCAGTTTCTTTTCTTATTCTTTTTATTACAACTCCACAATAAGAAGAAAAACAATTGGCAGAATTCTCACTTGGAGCATCTTTATGTTCTTGTAAGTTCATACAACTATTTTCCAAAAGAAAACTACTAATTTAAATTAATAAATTAGTAACTTATTATTAATATTAGTTCTTTAATTAAAGAGAAAGCTAATAATATTCATCGTTGCCTTGATTTCCTACAATTATAAAGAGTGAGAAATTTAAAAGCAAACTCACTAATTTGAAGTTTTTAATGAATAACCATAAATTTACACTTTTTACAGTTTTTATAATTATATATAAATCAATGTGTTGTGATTTTCTGCGAGATGTGTGTTTTTTAATTTATCAAAAATTGATAAATCAATGACGATACAAAAAAGCAATTCTAAAGATAAAAACAGAATATTAACTCGATATTAACATTTTTTTCATACTTTATCTTTATTTGTAACGTTTAAGTGTGTAAAAAGCAAAGAAAACACATAATGTGAGTAATCAAAACGTGGTATATATAGTGAAAAATACTTAAATATCATGGGGTTTAGTTTAAGTAAAGAAAACTCTCATTGTGAGTGAAAAATAAATATTAACTAACATAATTATCAGATAATAATAAACGCATAGGTACTTAACATCACCAATATCCTATGAGTAAACCGCTATGGTAATAATTTTCATTCAGTTTTTCCTCAATAAGTTGTTCATTGTTTTTTCTTGTTCAACTAATTCTTTTTAAGGTATATAAATCTGTATATACATCAGGAAATGACATTGACCTATTATGAAAAGTAGGTACTGTAATAAATGCTATCTTTACTAATAAAATAATTTAAATTCTTGTATAACAATGAGTTCAGAATTTATTATATAAAGTCAAATGGAAGGGTGTTAGTCAGTTATGTGATTTTTAATCAGCGTAGACTTATGTAAGTTGAACAAGGGTTATTAGGTTGGGCTATAGTTTTATTTACTATTTGAAGAGTGGTGAAATAATAATTTTTTAAACTCAGTGAGTGATTAATATTTTTTGTGTTTTAGCAAACTATTAATAATGACTGAGTACTTTAAATATTAAATTTCCTTCTGTTTTAATAGCTTATTATTAATAATTAAATTTTTTGATGTGTTTGCTGTGATGGTAAGCGCACTGTGAATTTTATTTACTGAATATAGTATTTATTATTATATTTTAGATGATGTGATTTATTGAGGCTATTTAAATTTATTATATTTAAGTTAAATCAACCTAGGGTTAACAGGGAATAAAATAGGTTATCTAATAAAATAGGTGAGTGAAGTATAAGTTTATAGGGGCTTTTAGGGATTGAAAGGGCATTGGGGGGAATGGTAATTTAACTGGTAGGGAGTAAAGCTAGGTTAGTCTAGAGCAGTACATTTTGTGTATTTAATGAGAAATACTAAATACCTGCAATAGAAGAGTAAAATATACTAGCCGCATGCGTCGCAGTACTGTGGCGTTTCTGGTGCCCAGTCATTTAAACAAAAAGGCACCTTCTAAAATATAGAAGGTGCCTGTAAAAACACTGCATTAACTGACTAGGATTAGTTCATGCCGTATTTTTTCAGTTTCTTACGCAGAGTACCGCGGTTGATACCCATCATCAGGGCTGCACGGGTCTGGTTTCCACGGGTATATTGCATAACCATGTCCAACAAAGGCTGTTCTACCTCAGCCAATACCAGCTCATATAAATCGTTAACATCTTGATTATTTAATTGAGCAAAATAGTTCTTCAGTGCTTGCTTGACTGAATCACGTAACGGTTTTTGAGTTACTTGATCTTGTGAATTTACAGTAGCAACGGTTAGTACGTCAGAATTTACGCGTTGTTCGAACATAGTTCTGTCAGCTCTTATCTTTATTTACGCAAAAATTTTCAAAAAATGCTTCCAACACCTCCAGCTGTTCGCTGGCATCCTCAATGGTGTTGAATGAGCGCCGAAACTGGTCATCAGGTGCATGTTCCTTTAAGTACCAAGAAACATGTTTGCGCGCTATACGGGCTCCTTTGCCTTGACCATAAAAGTCGTGCAATTCCTGTACATGCGCTAGCATAATGCGTTGTACCTCTGCCATTGGCATCGGTGGCAATATTTCACCTGTGTCCAGATAATGCTGGATTTCCCGGAAGATCCATGGTCTTCCCTGAGCCGCTCGTCCTACCATCAAGGCATCAGCCCCTGTGTAGTCCAAAACAGCTCTGGCTTTTAGCGGGTCAGTAATGTCGCCATTGGCAATAACCGGAATGGTAACAGTCTGCTTAACTGCCCGAATATTGTCATATTCAGCTTCCCCATTAAACAGACAGGCTCTAGTTCTGCCGTGAATGGTGAGTGCTTGAATGCCGCAATCTTCGGCCAATTTGGCAATTTCTATGCAGTTTCGCTCTTCAGGTGACCAACCTGTGCGGATCTTAAGAGTAACAGGTACATCCACTGCTTTTACGACACCTTCTAGAATCGACTTAACGATTTCTGGATAACGTAGCAGTGCAGAACCTGCAAGCTTACGATTCACTTTTTTAGCTGGACAGCCCATATTGATATCGATAATTTGAGCGCCACTCTCAACATTAATTTGAGCAGCAGCAGCCATCTCATCGGGATCATTGCCAGCTATTTGAACGGAACGTACCCCAAGTTCATCACGATGAACCATTCTGAGCCTAGATTTGTCTGTCTTCCAAACCTGAGGGTTAGAAGAAAGCATTTCTGATACCGTCATACCTGCGCCCATGTCATAACAGAGTGACCTAAAAGGTTTATCTGTAATGCCAGCCATTGGGGCAGCAATAAGACAGTTTCTCAACTGATATTGTCCGATTCGCATAACTAAATGGGGGCCATACTGTGACTGCAAGGGCGCGTATATTACGCATTTTTTACGAGATATGAAAGGACAAACTTTGAGCAAACGGTTATTTATCACTAATTTTTTTATCTTGCATTCTAGCAACTAAAAAATTAGTTATATTTAACAAATAGTTAAGCGTACTCGATAACGATTTATTAAAATAACTGTTGCGTTGTTCAAATCTCGTGCAGAACAGATTATCACCAGCTATTGAGCAATATTTGAGCTATAAGATAATCTATTCTGGCGTTATTTTCAAAGGAATTATTCCCTAATTTTGATAAAAAAAGCCATCAAAAGTGCTTGACACCGGTAATACGGCACCACTCATCTTTTTCAGCCACAGGGTCAATTTCAAACATGGGGCGATAAGCATCAGCAACCCCTTCTGCTTGAGTGGCTAATACCCCAGAAAGACCCAGTAAACCACCTGCACGAGGCAATACGCTTATCATTGGGGCTAATTCACGTAGAGGGCCAGCAAGGATGTTAGCAACTACGACATCAGCTTGTAGCGCTTCCGGTTGGTCTTTCGATAAGTAGAGAGATAAACGCTCGGAAACGCCGTTACGTTGCGCATTATCGCGACTTGCAGTAATAGCTTGAGGGTCGATATCGATACCAATGGCATGAGCGGCACCTAGTTTCAATGCTGCGATCGCCAAAATGCCCGAACCGCATCCGAAGTCGATTACCGTTTTCCCTTCGAGATCAAGGCTATCTAACCATTGAAGACACAGTGATGTTGTTGGGTGGGTCCCTGTTCCGAAGGCTAAGCCTGGGTCTAACATGACATTAACGGCAGTTGGGTCCGGAACATCGCGCCAACTTGGGCAGATCCATAAACGCTCACCAAAGCGCATTGGGTGGAAGTTATCCATCCATTCTCTTTCCCAGTCTTTATCTTCTAATTGTTCGATTTTATGAATGAACCCAGTTCCAAGAAGAGGGCTATTTTCCAATTGAGAAACCACCCATTTCATGTCGGTTTCTGCATCATATAAACCAATGACGTCAGTATCACCCCAAAGACGAGTTTCTCCAGGTAGGGGCTCAAAAACAGGGGTATCATGGCTATCTTGAAAAGTGACGGATACCGCCCCAGTTTCGATGAGTTCATCGCCAAGAGCTTCTGCTTGTGGACCTGTTGAGTTGATGCGGATCTGTATCCAAGGCATATTTATCTCTTATGTTAAAATCTAATTTGTTGATGTCTTAATTGTGGGCAATTGTACTGGATTTTTGCCAAAAAAGTTACCTATCAAGAAGGCTATGAGGCTGAAAATTAGCGATGGAACGATAGCGTGAAAGCCCATAAGTTCTATCTTAAAGGAAGCAAAAATGGCATAACATACGCCACCGACAACCATACCGCAAATTGCCCCTGTACCATTGGCTTTTTCCCAATATAGCCCAAGAACTAATGGCCACAAGAAAACCGCTTCAAGACCACCAAACGCTAATAAATTCAGCCAAATAATCATTTGAGGTGGGTTCCACGCAGCGATCAAAAGCAAAGCCCCTAAGATCAAACTAGAACAGCTAGAGATCCGAGCCAGTTTTTTCTCATTTTTAATTTGCGTGGGCACTGCATTGAGGTAAATATCTTTTACGATAGTGGCTGAGGACTGCAAGAGCTGAGCATTAATAGTCGACATAATTGCTGCCATCGGTGCTGCTAAGAAAATCCCAGCGGCAAATGGAGGAAGGACTTGTACCATCAATGTTGGTATCACTTGGTCAGGGATGGTCAGATCAGGCAAAATTGCGCGCCCTAATGCACCCGCAAAGTGCATACCAAACATCAATATTGCCATCACGATAGTGCCTAAAATAATTCCTCGGTGAACAGCTTTGCTGTCCTTGTATGAAATACAACGCACCGCGGTGTGGGGTAAACCAATCACGCCAAAACAGACTAGAACCCAAAAAGAAGCTAAGAAAGGCCCACTCAGAATATCGTCAGCCCCTTCGGGCGACACTAATTTAGGGTCAATGGCATGCATCTTTTCGATGGCTGTAGGGAGCCCACCAGCATGGTAAATGATGGCAACAAGTAGGATCACTGTCCCGATAAGCATAACTAGCCCTTGCAATGCATCATTCAATACGCTGGCTCTGAAGCCACCAATAGCTGTATAGAGGGCGATAGATACCCCAAAAATTATCAAACCATAGGTATATGGGATACCAGCTGCTGTTTCTAATAGCCTTGCGCCGCCAATAAATTGCACTGTCATGGCGCCAAAAAAAGCAATGAGTAGGCTAACACTTGCAAACCAAACTAAGAAGCGGCTTTGATAGCGAGCGTAGAGCATATCGTTAAGGGTCACTGCATTATAGCGGCGCGCTAAAATAGCAAATTTCTTACCCAGTACGCCAAGGGAAAGCCAGATTGCCGGTAGCTGGATCATCGCTAAAAGTACCCAACCTAGACCATATTTATAGGCGGCTCCAGGGCCTCCAATAAATGAACTCGCACTGATATAGGTTGCGGTAATTGTCATTGCAAGGACGAAACCGCCCATGGAACGATTACCTAAGAAATACTCATTCAGAAATTCGCCTGTTTTCCGCTTTTTATAGGCATAAATTGATAACAGAAAGACGAGGGCAAGGTAACCGATTAATGGTAGGAGAACTTCAATCTGCATCATTCTCCTCCAGAGAGATATCTTTGAATATGAGCTTAACCATCATAATACACAGTAGAATAAAGATGACGGGCAAAATTAGGCATGACCATTCAAACCATAATGGTAACCCAGTAACTCCCATCGTATTGCTAGGAAGGTATGCACAAATAACCCAGCCTATCATATAGGCTATCGTTAAATAGAGTGACCAACGGGCCTCTTTATTTGATTGAAGAAAACGTTTGTCCATCCGTTATTCCTCCTCATTCTCACAAAAATAATCGGGGATTGTACGATAATCTGGGAGTGGAGTGTGAAAAATTCAGAGAAAAGCGATTAAAGGCAGTGATTTATTTAAGATGAACTTAGCTAAATATTGAGAGATAAAGTCAAATTAAGTAGATAAAATCTTAATAACCAGCATAAAAGACATAAAAATAAGGGTGTATGACGCAAAAAATAAGAATATAGAATTGTTTATTTTTAATCCTATTTTAGGGGAGGTAGATGCATTATGTCTTTTGAATGTAATGATCAAAAATAATAATGCGCCAGCCGCAGCTGCGGTTAGCATTAGGTATGAATGATTGAGTAACCCAGAACGCAGAAATAGCAATATATTTAGTGCTAAAACAAGTAGCGTTCGGCTCCAAGCTTGCTGTGTTCTTTCTGGTTGTAGTCCGGGGTCTCGCATTGCACTGCCTATAGTAAAATATATAAGAGTGCGAAAGAGGCTGCGGTCATGATAAACAATGTAATTAACAATAAAAAAGAAGTGTATTGAAGGGGTTTATCTTGCCGCATTGCTAATTCGTTTTGTTTCCAGCGATACAATGCCATCGCCGCAGTCAGCCCACCCGCCACAGCGAGCACTAATGCCAGTGCCATTTTTATCCATGGAAATTCGATAGATTGAAATAGTTGTTCGATGGCAATTGCACCAGCTAAAAAAGCCAACGCTGTTCTAATCCAGGCTAAAAATGTTCTTTCGTTAGCTAATGTGAATCGGTAATCCGGCGCTTTCCCAAGTATTTTCCAGTTTTCTTTTTTTATCGTCATTGGAATTCCTATCTTTTTTAGAAAAAGTGAGAAGAAAATCACAAAACATTAATGTAAGTGTGGGCTTTCTTTTTCTGATGATATATTAATCTAAATGTTATAACAATATAACAAAGCATTTTGCCTTACTATACCGTAAGAGAGGATCTATGGATCTCGATAAAATATCAAAAAAAATTATAGAATTATCAGGCGGTTCTGAAAATTTCATTCACGTCACAAATTGTATGACTCGAGTGAGAATGACATTAAAAAATGAAGAAAAGGCGGATATTGCAGGTTTGAAAGCACTACCTGGCGTGCTAGGAGTGGTGAGTGATGAAACATTGCAAGTGATTGTCGGACCGGGAAAATGTAACAATATTGCTGACGCAATTAATCAACTACTATCTAACGGGGACTCTGAAAGCACTGTATTGCAGGATGATAAACCTGAAAGCGATGTATTAGCTAAAGCTGAAATCGCTAGAAATAAAGCGAAGAAAAAAACGCCAGTTAAAGCCGTGCTAAGAAGTATAGCGAATATTTTTGTTCCATTATTACCCGGCTTAATTGCTGCTGGTACTTTAATGGGGATCAATAACATTATTGTTAACTCGGCACATGCCGAGGCGCTAGCTCAGGGAATTCAAGCAACCGCTAATATGTCAGCAGCCCAAGTGGTTTTGCAACAACAAGGGTTGTTAGAAATAAGTACTATTATGGGGATTATTGCGAGTGGCTTGTTTAGCTTACTAGCTGTATTCACCGGTATTTTTGCTGCTAAAGAGTTTAAGGGAACTGAAATCTTAGGGGGGATTTTAGGGGCAATTACGATTGCGCCTCAAGTTGCTATTTTGGGACTAACTCCGGGACAAGGTGGGTTAATTGGGGTTATTTTTGCGGTTTGGATTAGCTGTTGGTTAGAAAAGCGATTACGCCGCTATATCCCGAGTATGATAGATGTTATTGCAACCCCAACGTTGACAATCATCATTATGACTGCGCTTTTGCTATTTGGTATTATGCCAGTAGCTGGCGTTGTATCTAATGGTATTTTAGGCTCATTGTCCGGAATTTTACAGCATGGTGGCTTAGCGGCTGGTTTTATCTTATCTTCTTTATTCCCATTTTTAATTTCTCTTGGTTTACACCAAGGGTTAATTCCTATCCATTTAGAATTAATTCAAGCAACAGGAAGTTCGCAGTTATTTGCGATTCAAATCATGAGTAATTCCGGTATGGTCGGCGCTGCAATTGCCGTCTTGATAATGACAAAAGATCCGGTAATGAAACGTGTCGCTAAAGGGGCTATCCCGACCAGTATTTTAGCCGTAGGTGAACCGACTATCTTTGGGGTAAACATCCCAGCAGGCTTCGCATTTATCACAGGATCGATAGGTGCTGGTTTTGGGGGAATGATGATCGTCTTATTGGATGTAACAGCCAATGGGGTCGGAGCCGCAGGGCTATCCGCACTACCACTGATAGCGGATGGTAAATATCTCCAATACATTTTTAGTTGGTTAGTCGGTGCGAGTATTGCTTTCGTATTGACTTATGTTGTTGGACGTATCAGAAAGTACCAGTAAAAAGGAAATAACAATGAAAGCTGTAATGTTAATGTTTGATTCATTGAATAAACATATGTTGTCGGCTTATGGCTGCCAAACAACCATTACTCCTAATTTTGAGCGATTACGTAAACGCGCACTGAAGTTTGATAATTTTTATGTTGGCAGTATGCCTTGTATGCCTGCAAGGAGAGAATTGCATACCGGGAGATATAATTTCCTTCATCGTAGCTGGGGCCCGATTGAGCCATTTGATGAGTCGATGCCTGAAATACTGAAAAAACAAGGTATTCATACTCATTTAGTTACGGATCACAAACATTACTGGCGAGATGGCGGTGCAACCTACCACTCGCGTTTCTCAACATATGAATTTATTCGGGGGCAAGAGGGGGATAACTGGAAAGGTGTTGTGAATAAGCCAGTTGTTCATTATGAATCAGGTGAACCTGATGAAAATAAACAGCGTAAAATAGCCAGTCGTACCCAGCACCTGATTAATCAGCAATATATGCAGGATGAAAAAGATCATCCACTGGTACAAACAATTAGTCACGGTATTGAATTTATTGAAACTAATCACTCGGATGATAATTGGTTTTTACAGCTCGAGTGTTTTGATCCTCATGAACCGTTTTATGTACCTGAAAAATACCTACAACTTTATGGTTTATCCAATGCTCATTTTGATGGCTGGCCGCCGTATTATTTTGTCACTGAGGATGAGTCTAGGCAAAAAGTGATCCGTGGTTTTTATCAAGCACTAGTAACGATGGTCGATGCATATGTTGGTCAGGTTCTTGATATATTTGATAAATACAATTTATGGGAAGATACGCTATTAATTGTAAATACGGATCACGGTTTCTTATTAGGTGAACATGATTGGTGGGGGAAAAATATCATGCCACTTTATAACGAAATCGCGAATACACCATTTTTTATTTGCCACCCTGATTTGGATACCAATGGGGTATCAAGGCAGATGTTGGCTCAAACTATTGATATACCGGCTACGTTACTTGATTATTTTAATGCACCAATCCCTAAAAATATGCAAGGAAAAAGCATATTAGCTGGGCTTGCTAAAGATGAACCTATTCGCGAATATGCGCTGTTTGGCTACCATGGCTGTCAGATTAATATCACAGATGGTGAGTATGTTTATATGCGCTCTCCTGTTGTTCAAGGAACCGAGGGGCTTCATGATTATACTTTGATGCCAACACGTATAAACCGGCGGTTTACGCCTAAAGAGTTACAAGGAACAGAGTTATATGAGGGGTTTGATTTCACACAAGGTTGCTCAGTATTAAAAATCCCTGCAACGAGTGTGATGACAACAGACTCAGACCGTTTTGGACATCGCTTATACCATGTTAAGCAAGACCCGGCACAAACGTCACCAATCCTCAATGTGGCAATAGAACAGCGTTTACTCGAAAATATTCGTTTAATGATGTTACAAAATGATGCTCCTGAAGAGTTGTATGCTCGTTATGGTTTATCGAAAGAGCAACCTGTTTCCCTTGAGCAAATTGAACAAGAGCATAAGCAGGCTGGAGCAGCGAAAACTGTATTTGACCAATATCCGCTCACGCAGGAAGTTAAATATGGTGCGATGTCATTATTACAATATATCGAAACCCGTCATTTAAAGACGATAAAGGACAGGTTTATCAAACAATTAGAAGGTGGGTTAACACAAAAACAGCTAGTTGATTTCATTATTGATAATTTTCCAGTAGAAAACCATAATGAGCTTTTATACCGGGTAGCTCTGGAAATGCGATTAAAATAAATAAGAGCATTACCCGGTGGGCTAACATCGGGTAATTGTGATTAATATATGAAAAAACAACTAGATTATAGTACGCATTCAAAACCGTTATACGCGCAAGTGTATGATATTTTAGTCGATAAGCTAAATAAAGGTGAATATAGGAAAAACGATACTTTTCCGACAGAAGCTGAATTTCAAGAAATGTTTGGGATCAGCAGGATCACGGCAAGAAGGGCACTTTCGGAATTAGAAAAAGAAGGGTATGTAAAGCGATCTCGAGGGGTTGGCACTCTTGTTATTCGAAATTCTAAAAAAGCCTATGCAACAATCCATACCCAAGTATTGGGGGCTGCAACACAAAGAGTAAAACGTAATATTATTTCGATAAACAAAGTTGCGGCAAATAAAGATATCAGTGAAATTATGAAATTGCCGGAAGGCTCAGTCCTGACCAAAGTGGAAAGGGTTATTACAAAAGGAAATAAACCGATTCAATACAATTGTTTTTATTTTCCACCTTGTATTGAAAGCATTACAGCAGAGGATTTAGAAGAGTCTATTTATCTTTTTTTAGAATCCAAAGGGCTAAATTCAAACCATTATACTGAAAAATTATCAGCACTTGTTCCAACAAAACAAGAAATGGAATTATTAGATATCGATGAGAAAACCCCCATATTTTCTCGTTGCCGTATTGACTACAACAAAGATAATGAAGCCATTTTATATATGGAAGGTAGTTATTTAAGCAACTATTACGAGTATAAAGTGAATGGCAGCTAAGATGTCCGTTGCCAAAACTTAAGAGGTTACTATGAAAAAAGCGTTTCACATAATGGCTAAGCCAACAAGTTATCAGTGCAATTTAAAGTGTGATTACTGCTTTTATCTAGAAAAAGAACACCAAACTGATTTTAATAGTAAAAAATTAAAATGTATGGACGACAATACATTACGTGAATATATTCGTCAGTACATTGAATTATCACCAAGCCATGAAATTGATTTTACTTGGCAAGGGGGTGAACCGTTAATGGCGGGGATGGATTTTTTCCAACGAGTGATCCAATACCAAAAGCGGTATGGAAAAGGAAAGCAAATCTACAATAGCATACAAACAAATGGGGTATTGTTAACCGCTGAATGGGCTAAGTTTTTAAAAGAACATCATTTCTTAGTCGGAATTTCCCTTGATGGCCCACAATGGCTACATGATATTTATCGAAAATCCAATTCAGGTAATTCGGTTTTTGATAAAGTTATCAATGCAATTCGCCTACTCAAAGAGTATCAAATTGATTTTAATATTTTGACGGTGATTAATAATGAGACGGCAAAATATCCAGAAGAAATCTACCGTTTTATTACCGAAGAACTTCAAGCTAATTACTTGCAGTTTATTCCTGTTGTCGAATATGAAATGAACAATAGTAAATTTCAACATTTGAGCTACCCACAAGAAGCGGGAGAGAAAACGCTAACCTCATGGTCAATAACAGGGAAGCAATACGGCGATTTTATTAATAAAGTCTTTGATATTTGGGTAAGAAAAGATGTTGGGAAGGTCTTTGTCCAGTTGTTTGATAACTCGCTTGCGGCTTGGTCTGGTGATATGCCTAGTTTTTGTGTTATGCAGCCGGCGTGTGGATACGGTTTAGTGGCTGAGCAAAATGGGGATATTTATAGTTGCGACCATTTTGTCTATCCCGAATTTAAACTGGGTAATTTATTAAGTAAGCCTCTCAATAAGCTAGTTTATAGTAAGCAGCAGCAACGTTTTGGCCAACAAAAACTCAACCTTTCTTCATTGTGCCAAAAATGTGAATTTAAGTTTGCTTGTCATGGGGGATGCCCAAAGCATAGGACAGAAAAAGTTGAGAATAAATGGCATAATCATTTATGTGAGGGTTATAAGGCAATTTTTAGCCACATTGACCCCTATATGCAATATATGGCGAATGAGCTACGTTTTCGTCGCCCCCCAGCCTCGGTGATGGATAATTTACACTTATTCCAGCGTGCTGCACCTATCGAAAATACAATCCCAATTCGCCATATTAATTAAATTCAATAAAAAATACCGCGCAGCTGAGCTTCGCGGTATTTTTTGACGATAAATAAAACGGGCTATTTCAAAAAATTATTCAGAAATACCCAGTTTTTTCTCCAGATAGTGGATATTAGTCCCACCTTTTTGGAAGTTTTCATCATTCATAATCATCTGGTGCAATTCAATATTGGTTTTAATACCATCGACGATCAGCTCGTTTAATGCATTTTTCATACGAGAAATGGCAATTTCACGAGTTTCACCGTAAGTAATTAATTTACCAATCATTGAGTCGTAATAAGGAGGTACAGTATAACCTGCGTAAATATGCGACTCCCAACGCACACCAAAACCACCAGGAGAGTGGAAACGGGTGATTTTACCTGGACTTGGAATGAATGTATTCGGGTCTTCAGCGTTAATACGGCACTCAACAGCATGACCGTGAACAATAATGTCTTCTTGTTTTACAGATAGCGGTAAACCAGATGCGACACGTAACTGTTCTTTAATTAAGTCGACACCAGTAATCATTTCAGTAACTGGATGTTCAACTTGAATACGGGTATTCATCTCGATGAAATAGAATTCACCGTTTTCGAATAAGAATTCGAAGGTACCCGCACCGCGATAACCAATTTCAATACATGCATTTGCACAGCGCTCACCGATATTACGGCGAATTTCAGGCGTGATACCTGGTGCTGGAGCTTCTTCTACCACTTTTTGGTGACGGCGTTGCATTGAACAATCACGCTCTGCTAAGTAAACAGCGTGACCCTGACCATCCGCCATCACTTGAATTTCAATATGACGTGGGTTTTCAAGGAATTTTTCCATGTAAACCATGTCATTATTGAATGCAGATTTGGCTTCTGCGCGTGTGAGGTTAATCGATGATTCTAAATCTTTTTCGTTACGAACCACACGCATACCACGACCACCACCACCACCTGATGCTTTGATGATTACAGGGTAGCCAATACGTTTTGCGATGGATTTATTCTTTTCTGCATCATTGCCTAGCGGGCCATCTGAACCCGGAACGCAAGGAACACCTGCTTTTTTCATCGCGTTAATAGCAGAAACTTTGTCGCCCATTAGGCGGATGGTTTCAGCTTTTGGACCGATAAAAATAAAGCCTGAGTTTTCAACTTGTTCTGCGAAATCAGCGTTTTCAGCCAAGAAACCATATCCCGGATGGATCGCTTGCGCGCCTGAAATTTCCGCTGCTGAAATAATCGCAGGGATATTTAAGTAACTTTTCGCGGATGCTGCAGGACCGATACAAATGGTTTCATCAGCCAGCAACACGTGTTTTAGATCGCTATCAGCCGTTGAGTGAACCGCTACAGTTTTGATGCCAAGTTCTTTACAGGCACGCAAAATACGTAGTGCGATTTCCCCACGGTTAGCGATAACAATTTTTTCCAGCATGGAGACGCCTCGTTATTCGATAACAACTAGTGGCTCGTCAAATTCTACTGCATCACCGTTTTGCAGCAGAATAGCTTTAACTACGCCTGCTTTATCTGCTTCTATTTGGTTCATCATTTTCATCGCTTCAACGATGCAAAGAGGATCACCAACGCTGACAGTTTGGCCAACTTCAACAAACGGTTTTGCTTCTGGGCTTGGTGCACGGTAGAAAGTCCCTACCATTGGTGAACGGACTTGGTGACCTGCAACTGCAGCTGGAGCCGCTGGTGCAGCCATTGCTTCTGATGGAGCAACAGCATTTGCTAATGCAGGCTGTTGTGCGACAGGTGCTGAGTAATATTGTTGCGGTGCTGCCATAGCCTGAGAAGCGGCAGAAATGCGGCTGATACGTACTGACTCTTCACCTTCAGAAATTTCCAGTTCAGAAATGCCAGACTCTTCGACCAGCTCGATCAGCTTTTTAATTTTACGAATATCCATGGATATGATTCCGTACTCTTATATTTGGATTGAATTAATTAGACGCACACGGTTAACTGCAGCCTGCAAAGCAAAACTGTAGCCATCCGCGCCTAGACCACAAATTACACCGACAGCTTGGTCGGATAAATAAGAATGTTGGCGAAATGGTTCTCTGGCATGCACATTCGAGATATGGATCTCGATAAATGGAAGACAAACTGCCAGTAACGCATCACGCAGAGCTACACTGGTATGTGTGAATGCAGCCGGGTTGATTAGAATAAAATCAACATCATTGCGGGAAGCATGAATTTTATCGATTAACTCATGTTCTGCATTTGACTGAAAATGGCTCAATTTTACCCCTAACTCATTGGCTTCCTGCGTCAGTTTGGAAACAATGTCTGATAGGGTTTTGCTGCCATAGGTACCTGGCTCACGCGTTCCTAGCAGGTTCAGGTTTGGCCCATTCAGGAGCAAAATGTGAATATCTTCTGTCATTATGCTGCTAACTCCGACGATATATCAATAGCCCGACAACATAACCCGATGTTGAGGGTTTGTCATCATTTATCATAAAAATAAATGTTTTTTTGGCTGACAAGGGGAGCCATTATAATTATTTCGTGGCATTTAGCAGCAAAATACTGGTCTTATCAGAGAAATTACCCGAATTTATTTTGTGAATTGTGCGGTAATCCTTATTTTTGGAGAATACCGCAGCAAATTTGTGATTAGGTGCGTAGATTGACAAGGGTACGCCCTGTTACTTCATTTTTTAAGAGTTTTTGTGCAAATTCAGCAGAATCTTCCAGTTTAATCTCTGAACTGACGTGTTCATAGAATGAGGCTGGTAGTATTTGAGAAAGCCGTTCCCACACTTTAGGGCGGTTTGCCGCTGGGTAGTAAACAGAATCAACGCCTTGTAAACGCACATTACGTAAGATAAAAGGCATCACACTGGTTGGTAAGTTAAACCCACCGGCTAAACCACAAGCTGCTACTGCCCCGTTGTAATTGGTTTGAGCAAGAAGATTGGCTAGCAATTCCCCGCCTACAGTATCAATGGCGCCAGCCCACAGTTGTTTATCTAATGGTTTGGCCGCGTGGGTGAAATCGCTGCGAGGTAATACCCTTTTAGCCCCTAAGCTTTGCAAGTAAGCGTTATTCTCTTCGCGCCCTGAAATTGCGACAACGTCATAGCCTAAAAGGGAGAGTAATTGCACGGCAGTGCTCCCTACGCCACCACTTGCCCCACTAACAATCACTTCGCCTTTATCTGGAGTGATGCCTGCTTCTTCTAACGCATTAACACATAGCATGGCAGTGAAGCCTGCCGTACCAATGACCATGGCTTGCTTCAAGGATAAATTTTCAGGTAATGGGGTTAAATACTTCGCAGGAACTCTCGCTTGGGAGGCTAACCCGCCCCAATGAGTTTCACCGACTCCCCACCCTGTTAATAACACATGCTGACCAACTTGAAACCTTGGGTCTTCACTGTGGTGGACTACCCCTGAAAAATCAATACCAGGGACCATCGGATACTGGCGTACTACGCCTGCTTTCCCACAAATGGCCAAAGCATCTTTATAATTTAACGTTGACCAGTGAATATCGACTATAATGTCTCCGGCTGGCAGCATTTCTGTTGTCAGAGATTGAATATTTGCGACAATTTTTTCATCTGCTTGATTTAGGACGAGAGCTTTCATCGTTCACTCCTAGTAAAATGATTAAATATGTCATGTAAAAATGCCGAAAATTTAACGGTATTTCATTGACGTAATAACGGTTCTTAAGCTATTAATAATGTAATTATTTTGTAAAAATTTATTTTTTTCTGGCATACATAGGCTTTTATCATGCAAAATAACGCATCGCGACTAATTCATTTTGCGTACTGATACAAATTTGCCTTATTTTTGGTAGATAATAGAGCTAACACTCGTGAAATTCATCTAATTTGTAGTGAAAATAACCAGTGAGTAGCAATAATAAAAAGATATCAATATTATTTGAACTTGTAGTTATAATTACTTGTCACACTGGGAATACAAACAATGGAGTATATAACAGCCAAAGAATAGGTTTTTTTACGTAATTTCATCTAATGATGGAAAAAGTAAAATAAATATCTATTTTTGGGGCTTTTATCTGCTTCGTTTTGATGAGAAGCATGTACAGTACAGTACGTGATAATAGATGAATTAACCATATTTTTAGAAGTCGCCCATTAACGCCTTGAGGCAGCTTCAAGTGGTTGGTAGAGTAGACGGGTTTATATTCGTCCCCAGCTTGCAGGATAACTCTTTCATTATGTTTAAAAAATTTCGTGGCATGTTTTCTAATGACTTGTCTATTGACTTGGGTACGGCCAATACCCTTATTTATGTTAAAGGACAAGGCGTCAAATTAAATGAACCCTCTGTAGTTGCTATTCGTCAAGACCGCTCCGGTTCGCCAAAAAGTGTTGCGGCGGTCGGTGGTGAAGCCAAGCAGATGCTGGGACGTACACCTGGTAATATTTCTGCAATCAGACCAATGAAAGATGGCGTAATCGCCGACTTCTTCCTGACAGAAAAAATGTTACAACACTTCATCAAACAAGTTCATAGCAACAGTTTTTTACGTCCAAGTCCACGAGTATTAGTTTGTGTACCAGTTGGGGCAACGCAAGTTGAACGTAAAGCTATCCGTGAATCCGCACTGAGTGCAGGGGCACGTGAAGTATTCTTAATTGAAGAACCAATGGCAGCAGCAATTGGCGCAGGTTTACCTGTATCTGAAGCAACGGGTTCTATGGTTGTTGATATCGGTGGTGGTACCACTGAAGTGGCGGTTATTTCTTTAAATGGTGTTGTTTATTCATCTTCAGTACGTATTGGTGGTGACCGTTTTGATGAGTCCATCATTAACTATGTGCGCCGTAATTACGGTTCACTGATTGGTGAGGCAACCGCAGAACGTATTAAACACGGGATTGGCTCTGCATTCCCAACGGATGAAGTTTATGAAATTGAAGTCCGTGGTCGTAACCTTGCAGAGGGCGTACCTCGTGGTTTCAAAATGAATTCAAATGAAATTTTAGAAGCATTACAAGAGCCACTGACTGGGATTGTCAGCGCGGTAATGCTAGCGCTTGAACAGTGCCCACCTGAACTAGCATCTGATATCTCAGAGCGCGGTATGGTATTAACTGGTGGTGGCGCACTGCTTCGTAATTTAGATCGCTTATTGATGGAAGAGACTGGTATCCCAGTTATTGTTGCAGAAGATCCGCTAACTTGCGTCGCTCGTGGTGGCGGGAAAGCATTAGAAATGATCGATATGCACGGTGGTGACCTGTTTAGCGAAGACTAAATGGCCAGCTATAAGCAGCTAGTAAACCCTAGCTGCTTTGACTATTTTTGATCCTCTGACATTAGCGAAACTTAGCCACACATGAAGCCAATTTTTAGGCGAGGTCCATCCCTACAGTTACGCATTATTTTTGCGGTAATCATTGCACTTGTGCTGGTGGTGATTGACCATCGATTTGAGCCTTTCAATAAAATCCGTACCTACTTAGACACGGCGGTTAGCCCATTCTATTTTTTAGCAAATGGGCCACGTCAATTTTTGGATAACATCTCTGAAAGTTTCACCTCTCGCGAACAATTACAGTTTGAAAACAGGGCATTACGTCAAGAATTGTTGCTGAAAAAAGCGGATAATCTTTTACTAGAGCAACTTAAACAAGAAAATGCACGTTTAAGAGAGTTGCTAGGTTCGCCACTTCGTCAAGATGAACACATGATGGTAACGCAAGTTATCTCAGGGGCGAATACACCATATCGCGACCAAGTTGTGATAGATAAAGGCAGTAACGAAGGGGTTTACGAAGGGCAGCCTGTTATTAGTGATAAAGGTGTTGTAGGCCAAGTTGTCGGCGTCAGTAACTTCAATAGTCGTGTTTTACTCATTTGTGATACAACTCATGCATTGCCCGTACAAGTACTACGAAATGATGTGCGTGTTATTGCTGCTGGGTCTGGTTGTACGGATGACATACAATTAGAGCCATTACCTGAAAATACCGATATTCGCATAGGGGATGTATTAGTGACTTCTGGGTTAGGGGGGCGTTTCCCTGAAGGTTACCCAGTTGCCGTTGTTTCTGCGGTTAAACACGATACACAACGCGCTTATACGATTATTAGTGCCAAGCCGAGTGCAGAACTACAACGTTTACGTTATCTGCTCCTTTTATGGGGAAATGATAACGACCCTAAAACTCCGTTAAAGCCGTCAGAGGTATATCGTGCGGCTAATGAACGCTTAATGAAAGTACTGCCTCAAGTATTACCTAATCCAAGTGAAATTCAGGGGCCTCCACTGCCGCCGTCAATGTCTCCAGTATCAGAACCATAGAGAGGGGAATTGAGTATGGTGAGGAGGGGAAAATAGAATGGATGAGTATCGTGGTAACGGGCGAGCCATCATTTGGTTATCTTTTTTTATTGCCTTAATTTTGCAAGTCATGCCTTGGCCTGAACAACTAAGTTTTTACCGCCCTACATGGTTATTATTGATCCTCACTTATTGGGTCATGGCATTGCCGCATCGTGTTAGCGTAGGCACAAGTTTTATTTTGGGAATTATCGTTGATTCCATTCAAGGTTCTGCTCTGGGGGTTCATGCCCTTTCTTTTAGTATAATTTGCTATCTTGTTGCTTATAAGCACCAGTTATTGCGTAATATGGCTCTGTGGCAGCAAGCTTTAGTGATTATGTTACTGACAGTCATTCAGGATTTAGCTGTTTTTTGGGCTGAGTTTCTGTCTTCACAAGTATTATTTCACCCACAAGTATTCTGGAATAGCCTAGTGAATGGTATTCTGTGGCCATGGCTATTTTTGCTTCTACGAAAAATTCGCCGACAATTTTCAGTGTGTTAAGGCTTTAGGTATCCGTTCTGACAGGGAATACAGTTTATGAATTTAATTTATCTTGCATCTGGCTCACCCCGTAGGCGTGAACTAGTTCAGCAACTTAACTATACCTTTGAGGTTTTACGCCCAGAGGTAGAAGAACAGTGGCAGCAGGGTGAGTCCCCTCAAGATTATGTCCAACGCCTTGCGCGCGATAAATCATTGGCTGGTGTTGCAATTGCCCCTGAAGATTGTCCTGTATTAGGTGCAGATACGATTGTGGTGCTTGATGGGGAAATATTGGAAAAACCTCAAGATAACAAACATGCGGAAGCCATGCTAAGCGCGCTATCGGGGAAAACACACCAAGTAATGACGGGTATCGCATTATCTAACCGCCAACAGACTATACAGTCACTGATTGTGACAGATGTGACCTTTCGCGAGTTATCTTTACTTGAAATACGGGATTATATACAGTCAGGCGAGCCTATGGATAAGGCGGGAGCATATGCAATACAAGGAATTGGTGGGCGTTTTATACGGAAAATTAACGGTAGTTACCATGGAGTTGTTGGTTTACCACTGGTTGAAACAGATGAACTCATTCAGCGATTTTTAGCGTTAGGTGATGGTAAGGGGAAGTCATGACTGCGGAACTATTAGTAAATATTACACCATCTGAAACGCGTGTTGCTTATATTGATGGTGGGATCTTACAAGAAATACATGTTGAACGGGAAGCCAAAAGAGGGCTAGTAGGGAATATTTACAAAGGCCGTGTGAGCCGCGTGTTACCCGGTATGCAGGCGGCCTTTGTTGATATTGGTCTAGATAAAGCTGCCTTTTTGCATGCCTCTGATATTATGCCGCACACTGAATGTATTGCTGGCGATGAGCAAAAAAACTTTCATGTCAGAGACATTGCTGAATTAGTAAAACAAGGGCAGGACTTGATTGTCCAAGTTGTTAAGGACCCTCTAGGAACCAAGGGGGCTCGTTTGACGACAGATATTACATTGCCATCGCGCTATTTGGTTTTTATGCCTGGGGCATCCCATGTTGGTGTTTCACAACGCATTGAAAGTGAAGAAGAAAGAGAACGGCTAAAACAGTGCGTTTCTCAATATTGTGATGAAAATGGCGGTTTTATTATCCGTACCGCAGCGGAAGGGGTGGGCGAGGAAGAAGTTAAACAAGATGCCGCCTTCCTAAAACGGCTTTGGGCTAAAGTGATTGAGCGTAAAAAACGTAATGTTACTCGGACTAAAATCTACGGTGAACTGGCTCTCGCTTTTCGTATTATTCGTGATTTTGCAGGTGCTCATCTTGATCGTATTCGCGTTGATTCCCGTTTGACTTATACTCAATTACAAGAGTTTATTGCAGAATACGTACCTGAAATGACGGCAAAATTGGAACTCTATCAGGGGAATCAACCCATTTTTGATTTGTTTGATGTCGAAAATGAAATCCAACGCGCGATGGATAGAAAGGTCGAGTTAAAATCAGGTGGTTATTTAATTATCGATCAAACTGAAGCGATGACGACCATTGATATTAATACTGGGGCGTTTGTTGGGCATCGTAACCTAGAAGAAACCATTTTCAATACTAATATTGAAGCTACTCAAGCAATAGCAAGGCAACTTCGTTTACGAAACCTTGGTGGTATAATTATTATCGATTTTATCGATATGGTTGATCCAGAACATCGCCGCCGTGTGTTAGCATCATTAGAACAAGCACTGGTTAAAGATAAAGTTAAAACGACCATTAATGGCTTTTCTCAGCTTGGTTTAGTCGAAATGACGCGTAAACGGACAAGAGAGAGCCTTGAACATGTTTTGTGTGATGATTGCCCAACTTGCCAAGGTCGAGGTACAGTTAAGTCAGTAGAAACTGTGTGCTATGAAATTTTACGGGAAATAGTCCGAGTTCATCGCACTATCGATGCAGATAGGTTCCTTGTTTATGCATCTCAAGCGGTTGTGGATGTACTTAAAGGGGACGAATCTCACGCACTTGCCGAAGTTGAAATTTTTGTTGGTAAGCAGGTTAAAGTCCAGATTGAACCACTATACAGTCAGGAACGTTTTGATGTTGTCATGATGTAGCATTATTGTTTGAAGGAGAAATGAGTGAAACGACTACCACGTGTAGTACTAGTAACCACTGCGGTTATCTTATTGCTGTGCGCACTAGTGCTGACAGGCTTGCGTTTCCTCTTGCCGAATATTGATAGCTACCGCCAAGATATCATTGCTTACATTGAAAAAAATAATGATGTCACAGTGCAAATTGGCAAAATTGAAGGGGCTTGGCAGTATTTTGGCCCAACCTTCATGTTATCTAATGTGGAATTACAAAATGAAACCACAGATATAACCGCGAGCGTGATTGACGTCGAATTAGATATTTGGAGTTCAATATTATCGTTGCGTTGGCGCTTTCGTGATTTAACCTTCTATCAGCTCAATGTCGATTATAAAGTCCCTTTTAATTTCGAAGGTTCCTCTGAGGGGGAGTCATTAGATAGCATTGAAGAATTGTTTTTACGTCAATTCGACCACTTTATCTTAAAAGAAAGTCAGTTAACTTTTCTCACGCCCTCAGGGCAAAAAACCACCTTAATTTTACCTGAACTCTCTTGGCTAAATGAAAATGAACGTCATAGGGCTCAAGGTTTTGTCAGCCTCGAAACAATCAATAAACAACATGGTTATTTGCAAGTTAAATTAGACGTATCGGATAAAAACGGTGTCTTAAGTGACGGTATTTTTTACCTGCAAGCCGATAATATTGATATGCAACCTTGGCTTAGTCGCTGGCTACGAGAAAACACGTCATTACGAGATGCTAACTTTAGCCTCTCTTCATGGATTAGCTTGAAAAACCAGCAAATTGAAAGTGGGCTAGTTCAATTGCGTCAAGGGGAAGCTAACTGGGGAACCGGCAGTTTATCGCAAAACCTGCAAGTGAATGATTTATTGCTACGCATGAAAAGGCAGGGGAATGGCTGGCTATTTAATATCCCTGAACTTGATACGTTGAAAACCAATGAATATATTTGGCCGCAAGGTAATGTTTCTGTTTTGTATTTACCCGCTTCAAAAAAATATCAGGATAACGACCACTGGCGTATACGAGCAAAAAATATTGAATTAGAACGCTTAAGTGAAGTATTACCCACTTTTTCATTTCTAACGCCCGAGATGGTACAGGATTGGCAGCATCGCCAACCAACGGGTGTCGTCAGTGAGTTTGCCCTTGATCTCACACAGAATATGCCAGAACTCATGCAAATTAGTATGGATTGGCAGGATGTTAGCTGGAAAAAATGGAAAGCGCTTCCTTCGATTAATCATTTTTCGGGTGTCTTAGCGGGTAGCATGCAAAGTGGGGGAGCCTCAGTTAGCTTACAAGATAGTCAGGTGGATTATCGTGACGAATTTAAAGCTCCTTTTGAGATAAAAATGGCTAATGGGCAGCTTTATTGGTTGGATAATGACAGTGAATTTAAGCTCTGGAGCCCATCTTTAGATGTACAAGCCAAATCACTTTGGGCAAACGGGGAGTTTCGTTATGCCAAAGCGAAGAAAGGGAATTATGCAGATTTAGCTATTTTAGCTGGCTTACGTTTGGATGATGCGGGAGACGCATGGCGTTATTTTCCACAAAAACTGATGGGGCAAGATGTTGCTGATTACCTAACAAAGGCGGTTATTGCAGGAAAGGTGGATAATGCAACCTTAGTGTATAAAGGTGACCCAGCAAATTTCCCTTATGATAATAATGATGGTCAATTCCAAGTTTATGTCCCGTTACGTGATGCAACGTTTGAGTACGATCATGAATGGCCAGCCTTATTGGATTTAGATATCGACTTGGACTTTAGGCGTGCTGGGTTATTCATGCATGTGCCAAGCGTCAAACTCGCCGATGCGACTGCAACTAACCTTGATGCCAATATCCCTGATTACACGAAAGAAATGCTGTATATCAATGCTGATGTCAGTGGAACTGGAAAACAAATCCAACAATATTTTACCCATACGCCGATGAAGCACTCAATTGGTGACACTCTAGAAGAGTTACAAATAGGTGGTACGGTGAATGGCCAGTTGGGGCTATCTATCCCACTGGTGGCCGGGAAAGATGTTGTAGCAACAGGAAGCGTTAACCTTAATAAAAATGATTTATTCATTCAGCCGATTGATAGCACAATTTCTTCTCTCACAGGAAGTTTCGTCTTTAATAATGGTGACTTACGAGGTGGGAAACTCCAGGGGCAGTGGTTTGGTCAACCTATTTCCGTAGATTTTAACACATCAGACGGGGCTAAAGATTATCAGGTAAACGTTGATATTGCGGGGAATTGGGCACTGAATAAGTTATCAATGCTACCTGAGGAAATAAAACAACGGGTTTCTGGTAATAGTGATTGGAAAAGCCATGTTGCTATCACAATACCCGAGTCGGCGAAACAACAGGTCGGTTTACAAATTGATGTCACCGCGGGCTTAAAACAACTCAAAAGCCAGTTACCTGCATTGAATAACCAATTACTGGCTGAGCTTGGGGAAATAAATGTACAAGCTAAAGGAACAACAGAGCAATTGACGGTAGGTGGTGATATTGGCAAGCGTCTTGGTTTTAACACGCTGTGGAGTTTGGGTGATGAGCCATTAAAGTTATTAAAAGCGCATGTTGCACCATGGCAAAATAAGCTCCCAGAGCTACCAAAACAATCAGTTTTTGCGGTGGATTTACCGCCTATGACCGATGAGAATTGGCAGAGCCTTGCAGGGCTATTAATGTCATCTAATCGCGGCCAAGGGGATATGAGTATCCGTTTACCTGAATCACTTGATATCCATATTCCAACAATTAACCTTGGCGGGCAAGATTGGAAAAATGTCAATTTTACCTATGATTTGCAGCGTGCAGAGCAGCAAGTCAACATTGATAGCGAAAATTTAAAAGGGTCACTACAAATTTTTGCTAATCAACCATGGCAGGTCGCTATTGATTATTTGTATTACAACCCAAGTTCACTTGCAGGTAATCAAGATAGCTTAGCGGGGCCTACTCAGTTTGATTTCAGCCAATGGCCACAATTGCACTTTAATTGTAAAGAGTGCTGGGTTGCAGGGCAGAAATTGGGGGAAATCAGCGCCAATATTCAGCCTATGGGGCACTCACTACGCTTAACGGGTGGTACATTAAATAATAGTGCGACACAGTTAAAATTAGATGCAATTTGGCACAGTCAGAACGGTAATAAAACAGAAATCGCGGGTTCTCTGACGGGGGGCGCATTTGATGAAACAGCAGCCTATTTCGGGATATTAGTGCCCATTATTGAATCACCTTATACCATACAATTCGATTTAGACTGGGCGAACCTTCCATGGTCACCGGATATTGCTACCTTAAATGGTAAGTTGTCAGCGAAATTAGGTAAAGGTGCAATAGCACAAATGGGCGGAGGTCGAGCTGGGCAAATTCTACGTCTAGTGAGTTTTGATGCGTTATTGCGTAAGTTACAACTCGATTTTCGCGATACGTTCAGTGATGACTTTAATTTTGACTCTATTAAAGGTGATGCCACTATTCATAATGGTGTGATGGCATCCAAAAATACTTATGTTGATGGGTTGGTCGCAGATATTGCGCTGAGTGGGGAAATCAACCTCGTTAAACGGCAAATTAACTTAGAAGCGGTCATCACTCCTGAAATTTCTGCTACAGTAGGTGTAGCAACCGCATTTGTGTTAAACCCTTTTGCAGGCGCTGCTGTTTTCGCAGCGACAAAAGTGCTCGGTCCATTATGGAGTAAAGTTTCTGTTATTCGTTATCGCGTGACAGGTAGCTTGGACGAGCCAAAAATTGATGAAGTATTACGCCAACTGAAGGAGACTCAAGAGTAATGAAAAATGGTAATGTTGCACTTTTGCAGTTATGTAGCGGAAATAATACTAAACACAATTTGGCACAAATAGAGCAACAAATCAAACAGTTACCTGACACTGTTAAGTTAGTACTGACACCTGAGAATGCATTATTATTTGCAGATGCAGCGGCTTACCGCAAACAAGCTGAAGCTCAGGGGAAAGGCCCGCTTCAAGATGCCGTCATTGCAATGGCTAAGCGTTATAATGTTTGGATTTTAGTTGGGTCTATGCCATTGATTAGCCGTGAAGACCCTGAGCGTATTACCAGCAGTAGTTTATTATTTGATTCCGAAGGAAATATTAAAGCACGCTACGATAAAATTCATATGTTTGATGTGAACATTGAAGATGAGCAAGGTAATTATAACGAATCCGTAATTTATCAACGTGGCGAACATATTACGGTTGTTGATACCCCGGTGGGTCGCCTTGGCATGACGATTTGTTATGATTTGCGTTTCCCTGGTTTGTTCCAAGCGTTACGTGAGCAAGGCGCTGAAATTATTTCAGTTCCAGCGGCATTTACTCGTTATACCGGTCAGGCACATTGGGAACCTCTGTTACGTGCTCGTGCGATTGAAAACCAGTGCTACATTCTAGCGCCAGCCCAAGTTGGGGTTCATGGTACACGTCGCACATGGGGGCATAGCCTCGCAGTCGATGGTTGGGGTAAAGTTATCAAAAAGAATGTGGATGCGGTCGCATCTACCGTCTTGAATATAAAAACGGACAGCTTAGGTGTCATGCGTGAGCAAATCAGAGTGGTAAAACATAACCGCTTTAGGCCGCAACTGACATCATTAATTAAAAAAGAAACCAAAGAGTAACGAATATGAGTTTAGTTTCTGTCAGCGAACATTTGCTGGCCGCCAATCGCCTTGAACAAGAAAATCTGTATGACATCTTAGGGATGTTATCTGAACGCCATCTGGATTACGCAGATCTCTTCTTCCAGTCAAGTTTCCATGAGTCGTGGGTTCTTGAAGATAGGATCATTAAAGATGGCTCTTACAATATTGACCAAGGTGTTGGAGTCAGAGCAGTGAGTGGTGAAAAAACAGGTTTTGCTTACGCTGACCAAATTTCACTGCAAGCGCTGGCACAAAGTGCGAAAGCGGCACGCAGCATTGTCAATGAACAGGGCTCTGGCAAATCACAAATTTTAACGGGTGTTGAGTATAAAAAACTGTATTCAGTGACCGACCCGCTACAGAGCCTATCTCGAGAGCAAAAAATTGATTTGTTGCACCGTGTAGATCAGGTCGCTCGTGCAGAAGATCCTCGTGTAATTGAAGTCAATGCAAGTTTAACGGGGGTTTATGAGCAAGTGCTGGTGGCTGCAACAGACGGTACACTGGCAGCAGATATTCGCCCGCTAGTTCGTCTATCGGTCAGTGTACTTGTTGAGCATGATGGTAAACGTGAGCGTGGCGCAAGTGGCGGTGGTGGCCGTTATGGCTATGAGTACTTCTTGGAGATCCATCAAGGGCAAGTTGTTGCTGAGCAATATGCACGTGAAGCTGTGCGTATGGCCTTGGTGAATTTATCTGCGGTTGCCGCACCAGCGGGTATGATGCCTGTTGTTCTTGGCGCTGGCTGGCCGGGTGTCTTACTGCACGAAGCGGTAGGGCATGGCTTAGAAGGTGACTTTAATCGCCGTGGTACCTCTGTTTTTTCTGGCCAAATTGGTGAGCAGGTGGCGTCGTCACTGTGTACTGTTGTAGATGATGGCACTCTTGTTGGTCGTCGTGGCTCTCTTGCAATCGATGACGAAGGTGTACCGGGTCAGTATAACGTTCTAATAGAAAATGGTATTTTGCGTAATTATATTCAAGATAAACTGAATGCACGCCTGATGGGAGTCTCTCCAACGGGCAATGCACGTCGTGAGTCTTATGCGCACTTACCAATGCCTCGAATGACTAACACCTATATGTTAGCGGGGTCTTCAACACCTGAAGAAATTATTGCGAGTGTTGACAAAGGTATCTATGCACCGAACTTTGGTGGTGGTCAGGTGGATATTACCTCGGGTAAATTTGTATTTTCTACATCAGAAGCTTATCTGATTGAAAATGGGAAAATTACTTCTCCAGTGAAAGGGGCGACATTAATTGGCTCTGGTGTTGAGGCTATGCAACAAATCTCAATGGTCGGTAATGACTTAGCCCTTGATAAAGGTGTCGGGGTTTGCGGTAAAGAAGGGCAAAGTGTCCCTGTTGGTGTCGGTCAACCCACATTAAAACTGGATAAACTTACCGTTGGTGGTACCGCGTAATTTTTCAGGACTATAATATAAAATAGGCTTTGTTCGCCCTAGTGACGCTATTGTGACTGGGGCGATTGTGTCTTTGCAAAGCACAAAATAACAGAGGTGTTATGAATAAACGTCTTTTATCCGTAGTGTTAATGGCTATTTTGATTGTGATTAGCCTCTATTTTAATGGCGGGGACAAAACGGCACCGGAACCACCGGCGACTCAAAATAACCCGCCTTCTCGTGAAGCGATAACGCCAAAGGAAGCTCCGCAAACCATCGATAAACTCACTGCGCAAGATAATGTAGTCAGTTTTATGGAAAAATACCAAAAGCTTCCAGCCTTTTATATGACGAAGAAACAGGCTCGTGAAGCAGGGTGGAATGCGAAAAAAGGTAATCTCTGCGAGGTTCTACCCGGCAGGGCAATCGGGGGAGATCGTTTTTCTAATCGTGAGAAAAGGTTACCTATTGCACAAGAACGCCAGTGGTTTGAAGCCGATATTAATTACCGTTGTGGGCATAGAGGGGCTGACCGTTTGTTATACTCGTCAGATGGGATGATTTTTATCACCCAAGATCATTATAAAAGCTTTAAACAAGTAAAATAAGACAAGGGGCGAATGATGAGTAAAAATGTCAGTTTTGACTTTAGGCACATTAATACATTTGACGATTTTTATCATCAGTTTGCCCAGCAATTTTCGTTACCAGATTGGTTTGGATATAACCTTGATGCCTTATGGGACATGGTTTCCGCAGGTATTGAATTACCTGTAACGATTACATTTTCACATATGACATCTGAACAGCGTATTCAATTTTCAGACATTATTGACGTTATGAATGATGCGCAAGATATGTGGGAAGAAGAGTTTATTTTTGCTTTAGATATAACAAAAAGCTCTAACTGATCTACCCATTACTCATGGTAAAGTTTAAGTAAGATAACTGAGTTGATAGGGATTTTAGAATGAGTGATTTCACATCAACACCATTACCACTGCAAAACAAAAAATTTGTTATTGTGCATGGTTATACTGCTTCACCTAAAAAGAATTGGTTTCCGTGGCTAAAATCTGAACTTGAAAATTTGGGCGCTTTTGTTCATGTTCCTGCTATGCCTGAGCCATTATCACCTGATCCGCTAAAATGGCAGCAAAAATTGCAAAGCTTACCTTTTGATATTGATGAGAATACTATCTTTATTGGTCATAGCCTTGGTTGTGTGACGGCATTACAATTTATTGATAGCCAAAACCAAGCTGTTGCCGGCTATATTTTAGTGTCGGGTTTTGATGAAGAGCAGCAGACGCTTCCTGAACTGCGCAGTCATACTACCAGCCCGCTCAATTACGCTTCATTGATTGGTGTGGCTGATAAACGTGTTTCAATCATATCAACCAATGATGAAATAGTGTCACCTCAGTCATCAAAAGCGCTGGCGGAACTGTTAAAAACGCAGGTGATTTTTGAGCAAAATGCAGGCCATTTCCTTGATAGGGAAGGTTATACAAAGTTTCCAACGCTATTAGAGACAATCAAACGCCATTTCAGCTAAAGGGAAAGCAAAGCAGACGGTGTTGTGCTTGCTTTGCTAACCTAATTAGGTGTCATCAAATGGCAAGCCTTTTAGCAATGAATCAAATCGTTGTTTAGTTTCCTGATTTGGTTCAACCTCGTAGCAATTAGCTAAAAATGCCTCTAAACCTTCCGGCCATGTTTCTCTTTTCCAACTGAATAAAGCCTTTAACGCCATATTACGGTTACGTACAACGGGGCTTTGCAAAGCGCACTGAATGAGTGGGAAGCCAATACCTGGAAAGCGATGCAGTTCTTGTAGAATAAAATCCAGTTGACCGTGTGGCAGGTAGTTGGACCCAATTCCTAAGTCATCACGAGGGCCTGTAGCAATTTCATCTAAAGCAAACTGCTCTTCAGCGAGTGCAGCTACTTGCTTAACTTTTTCAATATCATCAGTTTGCATTAACTCATACCATAGATTGCTTTCTGGTTGAGTATATTGTTTTTCATAGAGGTATGGAAAAACGTCTTGTTTGCGTGACTTTGCAACATAAGTGGCTTGGCGAAATAGTGAACTGTCATGACTGTTTAGGCCATGATTGATTAAGGTATCCCA
The DNA here is from genome assembly GCF_041344805.1 of Providencia sp. TYF-12. Lineage (NCBI taxonomy): Bacteria > Pseudomonadati > Pseudomonadota > Gammaproteobacteria > Enterobacterales > Morganellaceae > Providencia > Providencia sp. TYF-12. The sequence continues at coordinate 3,947,490 of NZ_CP166833.1, read as the reverse complement.
ATATGGATTATCTAAAATTAATTGTGCTAATGAAATAATGTCAGAACTGTTGTCATATTGGTTATTATGTTTTTGGAAGAACTCAAGAATTCCTTGAACAGTAAAATAGTATTCTAATGAATAATCATGCTTTTTGACTTGCTGTAAATAATTTAAGCAGCAGCGTGGTGCATCTTCATAATCATGGATATCACGGGCTGGACCACCATCGAGTAGAGCTTGGATGATATGAGTCGCCGCGGTTAGCAATGTTATATTGCTCAATGTCTCAAGTTCATCTGCAAGGTGACAGTAAGTCGCACATTGCCAAGCTGTGTATTCAATCATTACCTGATTCATATAACCGTCAGTGAGTATCCACTGCCGCGTTTCTTCACTTAACTGTTCGGGCAGGCGTTCAATAAGCTGCACTCGTCCCCAACCTTCAACTCGCTTAGCCATTTTTATCCACATTACTTCATATTCTTCAGGTGACTCAATGATGGTGTGAATGGGAAAGATAGCATAAAGGGTAAATTCATCGTGTGCTGCAAGGGTATACAGCGTGTTTAGCCGCTCGTGGCTAGGAAAAAATACACAAAAGGCAATTGCCAGCTTCACTGTATTTTTATCGGGGCTATTGTGTAACAGCCAGTCGGTAAATTCGGCTAATTTAGCGGCAGGCAAGTCTTGTTTCTTGACGATAAGCTCAATTAAATCATCAATATAAGAAATTGGCGTGTTTTGAGCCACATATTGATAAAATTGATTAACAGAAGGTTTATCCCCTTTTTCAACAGCTGCCTTTAATAGCGAATAGAGTTCATGTATATCGGTTTCACTGTTACCGAAGCCGCCATGATGCCCTAATACCCCATCTTCTGCCCCATTTGCCCAGCGAACTTGGTTATCATCCACACTTGGTGTATTAGGAAGTTCAGAGAGGGATTCAGGTAAGGGAGAAAGTTGCTCTTGCCACGGGAGTAATTGTTGGTAAATCGACGGCTTATTTGTATCCCATACACATGGGTAACCAGATTGTTTTTGGCCAAAAATTGAGGACAACCATTTTTTCATAATATCAACCATTTCATTGATTATATTCATAATATCAACCATTTCATTGATTATATTCATAATATATTGTTGAAATAGTGCAAAACTTGCAAAAAAATAATTGGCTAAGTTTACGCTACTAAGAAAGATAGCTCGGAACAGTGTCTTGTAATATTTGAACCAATTCAGGGTCCATATATTGATAATTGTCAGGGATATCAAGAATATGAAGTGGCTTGTATTCAAGTAAGCGTGAAAAATCAGCTTGTAAGCGGTTTTTATGTTTTTGTTCCATGACAAAAATCACATCTGCCCAGCGGATCAAATCCGCATTTACAGGGCACCTTGCATTACGGCTTGTTCCCGCTGAACGGGTGACCCAATTCTCATGGTTGCGCCAGATCTGTTCAGCGGTTGGACTACGCCATTGATTTTTACTGCAAATGAATAGAATATTCACTGGTTATTTTGTATCTCTTCAAGGCTATTACGTACAAGTTGGCTACGACTAACTTGCGGGTAAGCCATGCCTAGTTGAGCTGCACGGACCATTTTTTCACTTCGACCGTACATTTGTTTCCAGTTTTTTTCTGGGGTATAACAGTCAACTAAGCGTGCGTTAAGTTGATCACGTGATTTATTGATGCGAGCTTTGGCTCTGCGCCATGCTCTATCTCGGGTATTATCCATATCTTCCTCATTATTTATCGTGGTTCAGCAGCCGCGATAATACGGGTCAGAGTATGACTAACAGGGGGATAATACGTGGCATTCGGCACGCTATCAATAGCAAGGAAGGGACTTTCAGACTATTGCTTAATTTCCCCTAGCTATAAGGTAGCCTAGGGGAAAAGGAGTTAAGAAATTTCAGATTGCTCTTTCAAATATTGAAATATTTGGCGAAACGCTTTTGGTGGTTTATTGGTTTCGCGTTCTTTTTTAGCATTACGGACTAATGCACGCAGTTGTTGCCTATCAGTACTCGGGAAAAGCGCAACAACATCTTCAATCACTTCATCACCGCCTTCTAACAAGCGGGTGCGTAGATCTTCTATTTTATGTAAGATCACGATCTGCTGGTTATGACGATTTTTAAGTTTATCTAGCGCCTCGGTAATCGGCTCAACTTCTCGTGAACGCAGTAATTTGCCAATAAGTTGTAATTGACGGCGGCGTCCCTCACGCTTAATTTTTTGAGCAAGCTCAATTGCTTCAAGGAGTTGAGTATCTAATGGGATGCGCTCTAATTCGCTTTTACTTAAATCGACTAGCTCAGCACCCAGTTTTTTGAGGATCTCAGCATCGCGTTTGATTTCGCTTTTACTGACCCAAATGATCTCCTCTTCTTCTTCGTCTTGCGGCGCTGGGATATCATCCAGCCAGTCATCAGGCTGTTTGGCCATATCAATTTTCCTTTTTACCAAACACAGTAATGTAATTACGAGTAATTAGCATGATTTACTGCGTTGTGAGTGTTAACATTTGACTATTATCTATTGTAACTGGGAAAACCCCTTTATGACTACCTAGCATTTGCTTGTTAGGGTAGAAAATCACTTTTCCCCACATTATTGGATTAATTGCATGAGTATAACTGAACAAGTCACTGAACAACGTAAAAAACTCGAAGAAGCGGTCGCACGCGCATTAGAATTTGCACAAACACGTTGCGATGCTGCTGAAGTGGCAGTGAATAAAAGTACAGGGATCAGTGTAAGCACTCGTCAAGGTGAAGTTGAAAATGTTGAATTTAACAGTGATGGCGCATTAGGGATCACCGTTTATCATCAACAACGCAAAGGGAGCGCGTCTTCAACCGATTTAAGCCCTGAAGCGATTGAGCGTACCGTACAGGCAGCAATTGATATCGCAAGTTTTACCTCGGAAGATTTATGTGCGGGACCTGCTGAAAAGTCATTATTGGCCTTTGATGCACCTGATCTCAAGCTATTTCAAGCTACTGAATTTTCACCTGAAGAAGCTATTCGCTTAGCCTCTGTGGCAGAAATGTCAGCGCTAAATGCAGACTCGCGCATTGTAAATACCGAAGGTGGAAGTTTTAATGGTCACTACGGTGTCCGTGTATTTGGTAATTCCCATGGTATGCTGCAAAGCTATTGTTCGAGCCGTTATTCGATGTCTAGCTGTGTAATTGCGGAACAAAATGGTCAGATGGAACGGGATTACGCTTATACGATTGGCCGTAGCATAGATGCACTGCAATCCCCTGAATGGGTAGGTCAAGAATGCGCCCGTCGCACATTGTCACGTTTATCACCAAGAAAATTACCAACAATGAAGGCTCCCGTGATTTTTGCTGCAGAAGTCGCCACAGGGTTATTTGGTCACCTCGTTGGGGCGATTAGTGGCAGTAGCATTTATCGTAAGTCGTCATTTTTGTTAGACAGCCTAGGAAAGCAGATTCTGCCTAGTTGGTTAACCATTAATGAGCAGCCGCATTTAATTGGTGGGTTAGCCTCTTCGCCATTTGATAGTGAAGGGGTACGCACCGTTGAGCGTAATATTGTGGAAGATGGCGTTCTGCAAACTTGGTTGCTGACTAGCTATTCAGCAAGAAAACTGGGCTTACAAAGTACCGGGCATGCGGGGGGAATTCATAACTGGCGCATAGCAGGGCAAGGTCTTTCTTTTGATGGGCTACTCAAGCAAATGGGGACAGGCTTAATCGTGACCGAGTTAATGGGGCAAGGTGTGAGCGGCATTACCGGTGATTATTCGCGTGGTGCTTCAGGTTTTTGGGTAGAAAATGGGGAAATCCAATATCCTGTAAGCGAGATCACTATCGCCGGTAATCTAAAAGATATGTGGGCAAATATGGTGACTATTGCGGATGATATCGAAACTCGTAGCAATATTCAGTGTGGTTCAGTCTTGATCCCCGAAATGAGCATTGCTGGGGAGTAACACGCCTCTTATTACTAACGGTTTGACAATAAAACGCCTAATATATTTTATTAGGCGTTTTATTTTAGTATAAAGAATTCTGTTAATTAGTTGATTTTAAATTTATTATTTGAATAGCATCAGCGTGTCATATTGCAGTGGCTATTCTCAGCGCCTATTTTTATCACTGTTTAGCTATATAGGTTTAGTGGTTAAAGTAGGAAAGGGGGGTTACAAGTGTAACTTGCTCTGCAAAGTAGTCAGTACAAAAAAAGCACTCAGATGAGTGCTTGAATAGGTCAGAGGCTTTAGCCAACAGTGTGTTCCGCTAAACTCCCCTTAATTCTATTGCCATAAACATTAACGATGAAATTCACCGGCTGCTTCTGGCTGATAAACGATTTCTAGTACTCGAACTCGAGTTTGCACGCCGTTAGGTAATTCCCAGCTGATTTCATCATTAACATGTAAACCTAACAGTGCAGCACCGATAGGCGCCATTACTGATAATTGTTCAGCGCTATCTTTTAAGGAAGCCGGGTAAACGAGTGTACGCGTATGCTCTTCATTACTGATTAAATCTAAAAAGCGAACGGTACTGTTCATTGTGACGACATCTGCTGGGATTTCTTGTGGGCTAAGAATATCCGCACGGTCAAGTTCATCATTGAGTGCTTCTGCAACAGGTGTGCCCGCATAAGCCGGCTGTTCCATCAGTGCATCCAAGCGTTCAGCATCTAAATCATTGATAATAATTGTTGGCTTTGTCATACCACACTCCAATAGAGACGTACAAAGCAAACACCCCCCACCCAAAAGGTAGGGGGTGTCGCTGTAAATAAATTTGTTTAAAATATTAGGCGCTATACGCTTTAAAGGGAAGAGATCGCGATCACGATCTCTAAGCCTGCCTTTGTAAAAATACGCAGATTGAAATTTTATTGTTACAGCTTAGCTTGACTATTGTTTCTCAAATTTCATCAAACCCGCTTTCGAACAGGTTAATAATTGCGGATAAAGCCTGATTTTCATCGGGGCCGCTAACCTCAATATCAATCTTACTACCTTGTTCCGAGTCTAACATCAACATCGCAATAACGCTATCGGCCTCAGCCTCAATTTGGCTATTATTACGCAAAATAACCTTTGAGTTAAATTGTTTAACTAAATCATAGAGTAACATAGCCGGCCTTGCATGCATACCGAGCCGATTTTTTAGTGTAATAGTGGCTTTTACTGCCATTTATTTACGTTTTTCCAGTGTTCTGTGGCGAGATTGTACATTTTTGCCACGGGAACGGAAATAATCGGCAAGTTGCTCTGCAACATAAACAGAACGGTGCTTACCGCCCGTACAGCCAATCGCCACGGTCAAATAACTGCGGTTATTGGTTTCGAGCATAGGTAACCATAACTCTAAGTAGCTACGAGTCTGATAAATAAAGTTATGCACTTCAGTATGCCTATCTAAAAATGCGGCAACAGGGCGGTCAAGACCTGTCATTGGGCGCAATTTGGGGTCCCAGTGTGGGTTTGGTAAAAAGCGCACGTCAAACACATAGTCAGCATCGATAGGAATACCGTGCTTGAAGCCAAAAGACTCAAACACCATGGTTAGCTCACGCTCACGTTTGCCCATTAAACGTGTTCTTAGCATCTCAGCTAACTCATGGACTGACATCTCAGAGGTATCAATAACTAAGTCTGCTCGAGAGCGCAGTGGCTCTAGCAATTCATTTTCTTCATCTATCGCGCTTTCAAGAGAAAGGTTTTTACTCGAAAGAGGATGCAACCTGCGAGTATCACTGTAACGGCGAATAAGAGTGTTGCGATCGGCATCCAGAAACAATAGCTGAGGAGAGAAGCTTGATGGTAGTTTATCAATAGCCTCTTCGAAGATTTCTGGATTGTCGGGCATATTACGCACGTCAATGCTCACTGCTGCTGAAATATTACGATCAGCCAATGAATTAGCTAGCTCCGGTAGTAATACAACCGGTAGGTTATCCACACAATAGAAACCCATATCTTCCAGCGCACGTAAGGCAACGGATTTTCCCGAACCGGAACGGCCGCTGACAATCATCAGCACCATGAGCTTACTCCCTTTTGTTTCCTAATGATGTGTTTCTTGATAAGCGGTATCTTGCCATTTCTACATTAGAAATCATAATAATATCATTTAGCTATGACAAGAAACATAATTTATCATTTACTCTATAATTATACTGTATAGCTCATCATCGCTTTGTGCGCTGCGTAAGCGCTTGCACAATGTTTTATCTGCTAGTTTTTTAGCGATAAGTGACAATGTATGTAGGTGCGTTTTACATTGGTCAGATGGCACCAGTAACGCGAAAAGCAGGTCTACAGGCTGATTATCAATTGCATCAAAAGCAATTGGTTCCTCTAAGTGTAAAAATACACCGACAGCGCGTGCGCTATCACCTTCGCTTAGCTTTCCATGAGGAATGGCAATTCCACCGCCAATACCTGTCGTTCCTACTTTTTCTCTGGTTAATAATGCTTCAAATACCGTATTTTCAGGTAATTCCAATTCAACGGCAGCCAGCTCACTAATAATTTCTAAGGCTCTTTTTTTACTCGTGCACACAACATTATTACGTGTACAGGCTGATGATAAAACAACGCTTAACTGGATTTCTATATCACTATTCATTTTATTGTTCACTTAGGACTACAAAACCAGATGGTGTATGCCACCATCTGGTTCGAAACATTCATCGGCTCAGTTGCTAGCCGGATAAATGTATTAGTGTTGTCTCAGTTTTTCTTTGTGCTTAGTTAATTGGCGCGACAGTTTATCGACAAGTAAGTCGATAGCTGCGTACATGTCGTTTTCTTCCGCTGATGCATGGAGATCCGCTCCATTGACTTGCACGGTTGCTTCAGCAATTTGCTGAACCTTTTCAACTTTCAAGACAACTTGGATACTATTAATACGATCAAACAATTGCTCTAATTTTTTGAGTTTTTTCTCAACAGTTTCGCGCAATGCTGGAGTAACTTCAATATTGTGTCCAGTAATCTGAAATTCCATACAACCTTCCTTATTTTATCAATTAAACCAGTTGCTTACGCTGGTTTGAGGGCGGAATAGATAACGATTCACGATACTTAGCGACAGTTCTACGAGCCACTTGAATGCCTTGTTCGGCCAGCATACTCGTCAATTTACTGTCACTCAATGGTTTTGCAGGGTTTTCTGCAGCAACCAATTTTTTCACCAACGCTCGAATTGCGGTTGAGGAGGCTTCGCCACCTGTATCCGTACTGACATGGCTGGAGAAAAAATATTTCAACTCAAAAATGCCTCGCGGGCTATGGAGAAACTTTTGAGTTGTCACTCGAGAGATGGTTGATTCGTGCATATCGACCTGATAGGCAATATCAGCCAATATCATTGGTTTCATATACTCTTCACCCAGCTCAAAGAATTCTTGTTGCTGTTCCACAATACAAGTCGCCACTTTTAATAGTGTTTCATGACGGCTTTCTAGGCTTTTTATTAACCATTTTGCTTCTTGAAGATGGCTACGAATATACTGTGTGTCATCCTCATTCGCTGAATTATTAGCCATAGAAGCATAATGATTATTAATACTCAGTTTAGGGATGCTATCTGTATTTAGCTCAACTTGCCAGTGTCCTGCTATTTTTTTCACTAAAACATCAGGAATTACGTATTCTGATTCCCCAGTATTAATGGATTGGCCTGGTTTAGGGTTAAGCGTTAAGATCAAATCGATGGCGGTTTTTAACGCATCTTCTTTTAGACGCGTTAATTTACTGAGTTGCCTAAAGTCACGATTTGCAAGCAAATCAATGTGGTTGCTAATAATTAGTTTGGCTTCTTGTAGCCCGTTGGTTTCTTTGGGGTATAACGAAAGCTGAATCAGTAAACATTCTTTTAAATCTTGAGCGGCGACGCCTAATGGGTCGAAATGTTGAATTCGTTTTAAAACAGCGACAACTTCTTCTAAGCTAATTTCAGGGTTAGCAATTCCTTCATGTATATCAGAAATTGTAGTGGTGAGATAACCTGAATCATCAATTGAATCAATAATTGAGGTGGCTATCGCACGGTCTGTATCAGTAAAGGGCGTCAGCTCAGACTGCCATATTAGGTAATCTTGTAAAGTCTGTGTGGTTTCACCTTGATAAACGGGTAATTCATCATAACTGTAATCATTAGTGGTGCCTGAAGGCGTACCCGCTGTGTAGATTTCATCCCAATCAGCATCCAAAGGAAGCTCATTAGGCATGTCTTGGTTTTCAAGTGCGTCTTTGGTATCAAGTTCACTGCTGTCAGTATTATCACTCAGAGATTCAATAGATTCGGTTTCAGAATTTAATTCTTCTTGTTCAAGAAGCGGGTTAGTTTCTAACGCTAGTTGGATTTCTTGTTGCAGCTCAAGTGTAGACAGTTGCAACAGGCGAATAGCCTGCTGCAATTGGGGTGTCATTGCAAGTTGTTGACTAACTCTAAGCTGCAAACTTTGCTTCATGAAAGTGTTTTATTCTCCTTGAAAAAGAAAGCTGACACGTAATTTATAACCGGAAACCTTCACCTAAGTATACCCGTTTCACTTGTTCATTTTCTAAGATCATGGTTGGCGTACCATGAGCAATTAGGTGCCCTTGGCTCACAATGTAAGCTCTTTCGCAGACATCTAATGTTTCGCGTACGTTATGGTCTGTAATTAGAACGCCAAGGCCATAATCCCTTAAGTGCTGAATAATCTTTTTGATATCGAGCACTGAAATTGGGTCAACCCCAGCGAAGGGCTCATCTAATAAAATAAATTTGGGGTTCGCTGCCAGTGCACGCGCTATTTCTACACGACGGCGCTCACCTCCTGATAGAGACTGCCCTAGGCTGTCACGAAGATGGGTGATACTGAATTCTTCCATCAGTTCTTCAGCTCGCTGTTTACGTTGCTGTGAATTCAAATCTTCGCGGATCTCTAATACAGCCATCAGGTTATCATAAACGCTTAGGCGACGGAAAATAGAGGCTTCCTGAGGAAGGTAGCCAATACCGCGACGCGCACGTTCATGTAGCGGTAGGAGGCTGATGTCTTCGCCATCAATCAAAATTTTGCCTGCATCCCGCTGAACAATGCCGACCACCATATAAAAGGTTGTTGTTTTACCAGCACCATTTGGCCCTAGTAAGCCAACAATTTCGCCTGATTTAACTTCAAGGCTTACATCTTCAACAACCTTGCGTTTTTTATAGGCTTTTGCCAGATTTTCCGCGGTTAGTGTCGCCATAACGATTATTTACTCTTACTCGTAGTTGCTGATGAATTTTTCGCCGCTGGGCCTTTTTCTTGCAATTGTGCTGGGAGTAACACGGTTGTTACGCGTTTGCCCTTATCACTAAATGCTTCCATTTGTTGCGTCGGCACCAAATAGGTGATTTTATCACCTTGGATATTGCTATCTAACTGCTCGAGGTATGCATTACCCGTTAGTGTAACGAGCTGCTTATCAACCTCATAGCGTGCCTTACTTGCATGCCCTTTAATTGGTTTACCATCATCTTGTAATTGATAAAACGTGACTGGGCTACCAAACGCTTCAACAATTATTTTATCAGAGTCACTGCTTGGACGAGTCACAACCACTTTATTGGCTCGAATATCAATTGAGCCTTGTTTAATGATCACGTCATCTGTAAAGGTGGTGACGTTTTTTTCTAAATCAAGAGATTGTTTGACCGAATTAATCGTCATTGGCTGCTGTGTATCGCTTTTCAGTGCTACCGCAGGTAGGCTAAGAGCTAACATTGCACTGGCAACAGCCCCTTGAATAAAACGCTTCTTAGTTACTTGATTCATTTTAATGCTCTTCTGGTTGTAACACATAATGAGTTTTTACATCTTCGATTAATTCTGCCGTTCTTGTACGAAGGTTCCCCTTCATTTTCAAGCCCGTTGAATTTAGACCATGTCCAATAATGGTCACTTTATCGTCAGATGAAACGTCTTGTGTTGTCAAATTGACAACTGCACTTTCAGTTGTAATTCGTTGGATCTGTGACTCTTTAGTTAAGCTATCGACCTGAACATCACTATATAGATAGAGAATTCTATCGTTTGTTAATCTAGCTTTGAAGGCTTTGACCGTCCATGTAGGCTGACCTGCCTCGTTATAAGTGGTTAAAACAGGTTTTGAAAACCAAGTGATTTTCCCTTCAGTGTAGTTATCTATTTTATCTGATACGAGCTTATAAGCTAAATTTCCCGCTGGATTATAGACAAAAGTCACCGAATCATCAGTTTGATAATTAGGTTGCCCATCATTAATTACTTTATCCTCTGGGTTAATAGCATCATTACCGGCTAAGTTCCAGCCAATAAGCCCTAATGCAATCAAGGATAAAATAATGATTAACCACTTCTTCGCATTGCTCATGAATTTAATCTATTCGTTATATTGATAAACCTTTCGCTTCTTCCAATTTACCTTGAGAAAGAAGAATAAGGTCACAAAGTTCGCGGACTGCACCTTTGCCACCACCAAGTCGGGTGATGTAATCAGCTTTTGGCAGTAACAACGGATGTGCATCCGCTACGGCGACAGATAAGCCTACTTTTGCCATAACTGGCCAGTCGATCAGATCGTCCCCAATATAAGCTATTTGTTCATCTGATAGTTGTAGTGTATCTAACAGTTGCTGATACGCCAAAAGCTTATCGCTTTGCCCTTGGTAAAGATATGTAATGCCTAGTGTTTGTGCTCTATCTTCAAGGAGTTTGGCTTTTCTACCTGTGATAATGGCAACTTCAATATTTGATGTTAATAGGCAGCGGATACCATAGCCATCACGAACATTAAAAGCTTTAAGCTCTTCGCCATTATTTCCCATATAAATCAAACCATCAGACATTACACCATCCACATCGCAGATCAGTAATTTCACTTTTGCTGCTTTTGTGAGTATGGCGTTGGCAACAGGGCCATAGCAGGTTTCTATATTTCCCGAACTCATTGTATTTCCTTATGTTATACAACACCCGCTTGAAGCAAATCATGCATATGTAGCACACCCACTAATTGATTACCATCGGCAACTAATAAAGATGTAACATGTTTAGATTGCATTAAATTAAGGGCTTCAACAGCCAACAGATTTGGAGAAACGCGGATACCTCCAGGGGTCATCAAGTCGGCAATTTTAGCATTATTTAAGTCAATACCCATATCAAATATACGGCGTAAATCCCCATCAGTGAAAATGCCTTCAATATTCATGTTGTCATCACAAATAACGGTCATTCCAAGTTTTTTGCGTGTAATTTCGACTAAAGCCTCACGCAAAGACGCGCTTTTAGGAATATGGGGGATATCATCACCCGTATTCATTAAATCACGAACTAAGAGTAAAAGTTTGCGCCCTAGTGCGCCGCCTGGGTGAGAAAGTGCAAAGTCATTAGCTGTAAAACCTCGAGCGGTTAACAAGGCTATCGCGAGTGCATCACCCATGACCAGTGTTGCAGTCGTACTCGTGGTTGGTGCAAGTCCTAGAGGGCACGCTTCTTGTGGCACTTTTATACACAAATGGACATCAGCATATTTCCCCATATTACTATCAGGGTTGTTGGTCATACAGATTAAGGGAACCTTAATTCTTTTTAAAACAGGAAGTAAAGCTAAAATCTCCCCTGATTCACCGGAGTTGGAAATAGCTAACACGACATCTTTATGGGTAATCATCCCGAGGTCACCATGGCTGGCCTCTCCGGGGTGAACAAAAAACGAAGGTGTCCCTGTACTTGCGAGTGTAGCGGCAATTTTACGGCCAATATGCCCCGATTTTCCCATCCCCATAACGACGACTTTCCCTTCACAGCCAAAAATAAGCTGGCAAGCGCGGTCAAAGTCTGTATTGATGTATTGCTCAAGGTTTTTTATACCTTCGTGTTCGATATGGAGAACTTCTTTACCTACTTTCTGAAAATCGAAGTTTGACATTTCTAGTTCCATGCGTAGCTTTTAAGTTAATCGGATAAGCGGAATTAAATTGTATAACGAATACTTAGTATCAGTAAGTATTTTGTCTGTTAAGCTATCTTTAAGGATAGTTTTGCGTCTAATTGTTATTTCATTGCGAGACGATGTTTAATTGGTATGTAAAGTGAGATCCCATAGCATCTTGGACCAAAAAAACATGGGTAAATTCGCGTATTCTTAAGTACAATAAATTACGGAATTCTAAGAGCTGTCTGCTGTTTTTACTGATAATTTTTACTGATTATAAGTAAATACTATTGTTTATAGCCTGTTTCATTTATATAAATATACAGTTGTAACACTAAAAGTCACATTTTCGACGCTATAATACTATAAATTCTATTTGGTTGTGATATTTGACGATTTTCAGTTTATCTTTCGGTAACATCTGAACGGATAAAAAATATTCAAGCACGATGTATAACGAGTTATTTAACAATGCAAGCACAGACAGACAACTTAATTGAAGTTCGGAACATGTCCTTTACTCGAGGAAGTCGGAAAATATTTGAAAATATTAACCTAACAGTTCCTCGTGGGAAAATTACGGCGATTATGGGGCCATCAGGGATCGGTAAAACCACACTGCTGCGCTTGATTGGTGGTCAATTAAGACCAAATGAAGGTGAAATTTGGTTTGATGGTGACAACATTCCTAGTTTGTCACGTTCAAAGCTGTACCAATCACGTAAAAAAATGAGCATGTTATTCCAGTCAGGTGCTTTATTTACGGATATGGACGTATTTAATAACGTCGCTTTTCCACTGCGTGAACATACTAATTTATCGGAATCTTTGATTCATACTACGGTAATGATGAAATTAGAAGCCGTCGGGTTACGTGGCGCAGCAAAGCTAATGCCGTCTGAGTTATCTGGTGGTATGGCGCGACGTGCGGCTTTAGCTCGGGCAATTGCTCTTGATCCTGATTTAATTATGTTTGATGAACCTTTTGTGGGGCAAGACCCGATAACAATGGGGGTTTTAGTCAAACTGATCGATGAGCTTAATCAAGCACTTGGGGTAACATGTGTCGTTGTATCCCATGATGTTCCAGAAGTGTTGAGCATCGCTGATAAAGCATATATTGTTGCGCAGCAGCATGTTATTGCACATGGCTCAGGGGATGAATTACGTGAAAATCGAGATCCCCGTGTGCGGCAATTCCTTGATGGTATTGCCGATGGTCCGGTACCATTCCGTTTTCCCGCCAATGATTATCTGGCTGATTTATTAGGGTAAAATAAGATGATAATAAAGGCGATCGCAGCCTTCGGACGCCGATGGATTGATATTTTTTCTGCGTTTGGTCGAGCTGGTTATATGCTGTTTCGCGCTTTACTTGGCAAACCAGAGTTTCGTAAACAGTGGCCATTATTGATGAAACAATTGTATGCCATTGGCGTACAGTCTTTACTGATAGTTGCTGTTTCAGGTTTGTTTATTGGAATGGTTCTTGGGTTACAAGGTTACCTTGTCCTGACAACATTTAGTGCAGAGGCAAGCTTAGGGATGATGGTGGCGCTTTCCCTATTACGTGAACTTGGTCCTGTTGTGACAGCTCTATTATTTGCTGGGCGGGCAGGGTCAGCATTAACGGCCGAAATTGGTCTAATGAAAGCAACTGAACAAATCTCTAGCCTTGAAATGATGGCAGTTGACCCTTTAAGGCGAGTCATTGCTCCGCGTTTTTGGGCTGGTTTTATTAGTATGCCATTGTTATCACTGATTTTTGTTGCTGTCGGTATCTTAGGCGGCGCATTGGTTGGTGTTGATTGGAAGGGTATCGATGAAGGTTTTTTCTGGGCGTCAATGCAATCCTCAATTGATTGGCGGCTAGATTTGGTTAACTGTGTGATTAAAAGCTTAGTTTTTGCTTTAACAGTAACTTGGATAGCGCTATTTAATGGCTATGATGCAATCCCCACTTCTGAAGGGATAAGTCAAGCAACAACACGAACCGTTGTGCATGCATCATTGTCTGTTTTAGGACTGGATTTCGTACTTACCGCACTGATGTTTGGGAACTAAGTCATGCAAAGTAAAAAAAGTGAAATATGGGTGGGTTGTTTTATGTTGCTGGCGATAGCCGCAATCATTTTTTTGTGTTTAAAAGTTGCTGATTTGAAGTCGATTGGGAGCCAATCTACCTACCAAATCTCTGCCTCTTTTGAAAACATTGGAGGTTTAAAAGAAGGCTCACCAATTAAAGTCGGTGGGGTGGTTATTGGTCGAGTTGCCAGTATCACTTTAGACAAAAAAAACTATATTCCCGAAGTTAAAATTGATTTATTGAGCGAGTACGACAATATTCCTGACTCTAGCTCACTTTCAATTCGTACTTCTGGGTTACTAGGGGAGCAATATATCGCAATGAATATTGGCCCAGATGATGAAGAGTTAGGTATTGCAATATTGAAAAATGGCGGGCGTCTAGAAGACACTAAGCCTGCCATGGTGCTAGAGGATCTCATCGGACAGTTCTTGTATAAGAGTGGTGATAGTCAAGGTACAGAGCCTGCGACAGAGTAATTTGAAGCTCTCTTTGAATAGTAAAGGAATTAATTATGTTTAAACGTTTAATGATGGTTGCCATGCTTGTTATTGCTCCATTTGCTATGGCGGTAGACCAAACCAACCCTTATAAATTAATGGATGAAGCGGCAGCGAAAACTTTTAATCGATTAAAAGCAGAACAGCCGAAAATTAAGCAAGATCCTGAGTATTTAAGAACGATTGTTCGTGAAGAGCTTTTGCCTTATGTTCAAATTAAATATGCGGGCGCTTTAGTGTTAGGCACCTACTATAAAGGTGCAACCCCAGCGCAGCGTGAAGCTTACTTCAAAGCATTCGAAGCTTATCTAGAACAGGTTTATGGCCAGGCATTAGCGATGTATCATGGGCAAACTTATCAGATTGCACCAGAGCAACCTATCGGGGATAAAAACATTGTTGCTATCCGTGTAACAATCGTTGACACCAATGGTCGCCCACCTGTACGTCTAGATTTCCAATGGCGTAAAAATAGTAAAACAGGTTACTGGCAAGCGTACGACATGATTGCAGAAGGCGTGAGCATGATCACCACCAAACAAAATGAATGGGGTGATATTTTACGTAAGCAAGGCGTTGATGGCCTAACAAAACAGTTAGAAGCTAGCGCAAAAGCCCCGATTACTTTAGAAGAGAAAAAGTAATATGAGCCACCCGTTAGCATGGGAACAAACAGAAATGACATTGCATCTAACGGGGACGTTAGACCGCGATTCTTTAATGGTGTTTTGGGATAAAAAGACGGTATTACTAGAAAGCATAGGTAATATCAATGTATCCGGTTTAACACATGTTGACTCTGCAGGTCTTGCGATGCTAGTTCGTTTAAAAGGCGAGTTCCAAGCTAAGAACCGCTCGCTGAGTATTACTGGTATTAGTGAGAACTTGAAAACATTGATTGAACTATATGGGGTTCAAACGGTGATTGCGAGTTAGGTTAAATGTCCTAAACTAAGTCAAGTTATGTAAAAATAAGCGCCTCTATGTGCTTTTCAGCTCGAGAGGCGTTTTCTTTGGTTTAAGTGTTAAGCTTAATCCTTTAGGATAGGGTCTTGCCTTGACTGCTCCGATTACGATGTTTTGATATAGGCAACGAAACATGGTGAGTTAGGGTAATATTATAAATCACAAATAATTAATAAAATTGAGTCATTATGGATACCAACGAAATTAAGCAAGTATTGATGGATAAGCTGTCTCTGGATGAGGCTATTGTTACTGGTGATGGCAGCCACTTTCAGGTTATTGCCGTCGGTGACATGTTTGACGGCATGAGCCGTGTTAAGCAACAGCAAGCAATTTATGCGCCTTTGATGGAGTATATTGCGGATAACCGCATTCATGCTTTATCAATTAAAGCGTACACCCCTGCGCAATGGGAGCGCGATCGTAAACTTAGTGGTCTTTGATTTCAAAGCCTAAGCGAACAGCCTGTAAAATTCGACATACGAGAACACTTGAATGGATAAGTTTTTAGTTAAAGGGCCAACCCGGTTAGAGGGTGAGGTGACTATATCTGGCGCAAAAAATGCGGCATTACCAATCTTGTTCGCTGCTTTATTGGCTGAAGAGCCAGTAGAAATTCAGAATGTCCCTCATTTAAGGGACATTGATACCACCATTAAATTACTGAATCAGCTTGGTACGAAAGTTAAGCGTAATGGTTCTGTGTATGTCGATGCCAGCACTGTGACAACTTATTGTGCACCTTATGATTTGGTTAAAACGATGCGTGCTTCTATTTGGGCATTGTCACCATTAGTCGCGCGTTTTGGTCATGGTGAAGTTTCTTTACCAGGTGGTTGTGCTATCGGTGCGCGCCCTGTTGATTTACATATCTCTGGTTTAGAACAATTAGGCGCAAATATTGTTCTAGAAGATGGTTATGTAAAAGCAACAGTAGACGGCCGTTTGAAAGGCGCATGCATTGTGATGGACAAAGTCAGTGTGGGTGCGACTGTTTCTATTATGACAGCAGCAACGTTGGCTGAAGGTACGACAACGATTGAAAATGCGGCTCGTGAGCCAGAAATTGAAGATACTGCTAATTTTCTTAATACCCTTGGTGCCAAAATTACAGGTGCAGGTACTGACCGTATTGTGATTGAGGGGGTTAAGCGCTTAGGTGGCGGTGTCTACCAAGTTCTACCTGATCGTATCGAAACAGGGACATTTTTAATCGCCGCCGCAGTTTCTCGTGGGAAAGTGATTTGTCGTAATGCACGCCCAGATACACTTGATGCTGTATTAGCTAAATTACGTGAAGCTGGTGCGAAAATCGAATTAGGGGATGACTGGATTAGCTTAGATATGGAAGGTAAACGCCCGAAAGCAGTTACTTTACGTACAGCACCACACCCAGGTTTCCCAACGGATATGCAGGCACAATTTAGTTTGCTCAACCTTGTTGCTGATGGTGCAGGGATGATCACCGAAACGATTTTTGAAAACCGTTTCATGCATATTCCAGAGTTGATCCGAATGGGCGCTCATGCTGAAATTGAAAGTAATACTGTGTTGTGTCATGGCGTTGAAAAACTGACCAGCGCCCAAGTGATGGCAACAGATTTACGCGCTTCAGCAAGTTTAGTTATTGCGGGTTGTATAGCCGAGGGGACTACGACGGTTGACCGTATCTACCATATTGACCGCGGCTATGAGCACATTGAAGATAAATTACGTGGTTTAGGTGCCGATATTCAGCGAGTACATTCTGACGATTAGTCATATTGTTAGCACAGGTCGGTAGTAAACCTATTGACTTAGTTAAACCCAAAAAAAGGTTGTTCTTCGAATGGAACAACCTTTTTTATTACAAAGAGAATGAATAAATTAACCCGCTTGGCCTTCAGGGATTTCCTCAATAATAACATCAATATTTTTGACTTCGCCATCCCGTAATATTTGTACTGCGGCTTTACTTCCGGGGCGAATTTCAGCCACTAAATCCATGGTTTCTGCCGCAGAAATGGCAGGCTTACCATCAACGGATAAAACAATATCACCTTGCAAAATCCCCGCTTTGGCGGCAGGCCCATTCGGAGCCACTTGGAAAACACGTAAACCTTGTATTTGATTGATATTATTATTGTTTGACCTAATTTGTGGTAGTTCGCGGGCGGTGATCCCAATGTAACCACGGATCACCCGACCATCACGGATTAGTTTATCCATGATTTTAGTCGCTAGTGCCGTTGGAATAGCAAAACTTAGCCCTTCAGAGCTAATACCTTGGCCTGCGGTAAATGAAAGCGTGTTAATACCAACTAATTCCCCTTCAGTATTGATTAATGCACCACCTGAGTTACCTGAATTAATTGAAGCATCAGTTTGTAGGAAGTTTTGTCGGCGTGTTGAGCTTAGCCCTACACGGCCAGTTGCGCTAATAATACCTTGGGTGACGGTTTGACCAATATTATAGGGGTTACCAATAGCAAGAACGACGTCACCAACATGGGTAACACGCTTGGTGTTAATGGGGATTACAGGCAGGTTGTCTGCGTCTATCTTAAGCACAGCGAGGTCAGTTAATGAATCCGAACCGACTAACAAAGCATCAAAGATAGCGCCATCTTGTAAGGCTACAAGGATTTGGTCTGGGTTATCAACAACATGTTTATTCGTAATGATATAGCCATTTGGGCTCATGATTACGCCAGAACCGAGAGATTTTAGTTCACGACCAGATTGGGAAAAACTGCCCTTGGAACTACTATACACATACACTACAGCTGGAGCCGCACGGCGCACAGCTTTATTATAACTGACGGGTTCGCTATTTGTTTTACCATACAGTAAGTCAGCTAAGCCTTGAGGACGCAACGAAGGAACCGCAACGATAATAATCAATGCAGTTAACAGGCCAAGCATGACGGATAAAGTTAGCTTCTTAACCATAAAATATCGAACATTCAGTTATTTTTTCAACGTACCCTTGAGCATAACATAAAAAAACAGGCACAGCAGAGTGATACTGTACCTGTTTTATTGATTTTAAGATGGAGTTTAATAAATTAATTTTTCATTAATAGATACAAGGTTTCCCCATCACGCAATACTTTCATTGCCAGCACTGGTGGCTTACCGTCAATAATTTTACGGAATTGGTCAATGGTCTCCACACGTGAGTCATTGACACCAAAGATTAAGTCACCTTTCATTAGGCCAATTGCAGCCGCAGGTGATTTTGGAGCCACGCTATCTACTTGGACACCTTTGGTATTACTGATAATTGCATTAGAAATAGTTGCACCTAATAAGGATTCACTTAGTTTTTCTGCTTTAGTTGCCGTACCTTCATCGTTCTCTAATACCACTTTGACATCAATTGGTTTACCAGAGCGGATTAAGCCAATGGTAATTTCTTTACCTATTTGGCTAGTACCAATTTTAGCTCTCAATTCAGCGAAACTGTTAATACGTTTACCATCAACTGAGACTAAGACGTCACCAGATTTAATACCCGCTTTAGCAGCAGATGATTTAGGAATAACTTCACTTACAAAGGCACCGCGTTGTGCATCAATGTTAAATGCTTTTGCGATATCGGAGTTCATCTCCGTACCTTTAATTCCTAAAATACCGCGTTTAACTTCCCCATGTTTAATCAGTTGTTCACTTAGGTTTTTAGCCATATTACTTGGGATAGCAAAACCGATACCGATATTACCGCCACCAGGGGCTAATATTGCAGTATTAATACCGATTAGCTCACCATTTAGGTTAACTAATGCACCACCTGAGTTACCACGGTTAATTGAGGCATCTGTTTGGATAAAGTTTTCCAAACCTTCAAGATTTAATCCACTACGACCTAATGCTGAGATAATCCCTGAAGTTGCCGTTTGGCCTAACCCAAATGGGTTACCAACTGCGACAGCAAAATCACCAACACGTAGTTTATCTGAATCTGCAATGCTAACAGCCGTTAAGTTTTTAATATCTTTGTTATTCGTGATTTTCAGTAATGCGATATCTGTTTGTGGGTCTTTACCAATCAATTTTACCGCGATTTCACGGCCATCATTTAATTGGATTTGAATTTTGTCCGCACCATCAATTACATGGTTATTAGTTAAAATATACCCTTGTTCTGCATCAATAATTACACCGGAACCAAGCCCTTCAAATGGGCGTACGCTTTGTTGTTGTGATGGAACATTTGGGCCAAAAAAGAATTTTAGCTCTTCAGGGATTTGTTGATTTTGTACACGAGTCCCTGATACATGAATATTGACCACTGCGGGTAATACTTTTTCAAGCATTGGGGCTAGGCTTGGTAAATTTTGACTTTGTGCTGTTACGGGTAATGAAGCGGGTAATGCTGCACTGCTAACGGCAGGAATAGCGGCTAATGATAACCCTAGGCTCATTGCTACAGCGGTAAGAAAAAAGTTTTTTCTTTTCATAATTTAGTCGATTCTCTCAAAAATAATTATCAATTCACTGTGGATACATTTTTGGGAGTAACACAATGAGTTGAGATATTGGTTGGTATCAGATTCAATTTTACTGAAGACTATGACTATAGATTATGCGCAAAAGTTCCCTTTACGGGTAGCGAATATCCATTCTTTTACATCTATTTACATGCAACTTAAGTGAAACTTTAACTTCTATACAGTTGCTAAATAAATCATTAAGTTACATTTAGATGGAAATTTTGTTCAGATTTATTAAATGAGTATTTAAAAGCAGAAGATACAGGTGGAATAATAAAATTCAGTGAATGTTATAAGAAATCACCAGTAAGTGGCACTTACTGGTGATAAACGAAGAAAATTACTTTTCTTTCTCTTCAAGAGGGCGGAACAAGCCTGATGCGCCATCAGAGTAATCTCTTGGTGGCATTTTAACTGGTGCTTGGTCGTTATCTGCCTCAGATTCCGTTAAGCGATAGTTAAATGGGTTATCTTGTGCAGGCATATCAGGCATCAATTCAGACGAACTTTGTGCCATGTGTTGATACAGTTGACGGTAGTCACGCGCCATTTTATCCAATAGTTCTGCGCTGCGAGCAAAATGGCTAACAAGCTCTTTACGGTACTCTTCAAGTTCAGTGCTTTTTTTGTCTAACTCAGCTTGCGCTGTTTTTTGTTGGCGAAGTTTTGGGTTACCATAACGGACAACTAGTGCGCCGATGATAAAACCAACAATTAATCCTATTAATGCATACTCCCAGGTCATGCTGACTCCTTCATTACTTCAATGTTCACAGATTCAATGTTCGCAGAAATTAAGTGTCGTTACCGTTACTATACCTTAAATAATTCAAGTTGCATGTAAGCGTCAAGTAAAGCATTTCAACATATTGTAATTTGACAATTAAGTGATGAGAAAACCCACAAAACTTGAACTAGCTAAACTAAAGTTATTCAGAACTTAAAGGTAGAATCTTAAGTTGAATTTCCTTACTCTATATCGATTCGTTAACCGAAAGTTAAATGATAACTGAATCTGGTTATAATAAAGGCAGTGTATATCAAATAACGGTAAAAAAACCGAAATTTTTAAGGATTATTCAGTTAATGTCACCAATGAGCCCTACAATGCGTTATCAACAAGCGTTAGCTGATGGGAATTATCAGCCTGATGACGTACAAAAGCTTGCTGTCGAACGCCTAGATAAAATTTATCAGAACCTCGTTAATGCACCTTCAATTGTTCCTAGTGAAAAACCTTCTGGTTTAAAGCAACGTTTTAGCCGCTTATTAGGCAAAGCTCCGACTACATCGATAGTGCCTGTACAAGGGTTATATATGTGGGGGGGAGTGGGCCGTGGAAAAACATGGCTAATGGATATGTTTTACGAAAGTTTACCAGGAACACGTAAACTTCGTTTGCATTTTCATCGTTTTATGAAAAAAGTACAAGAAGATTTAATGGCGTTACAGGGGCAAGAAAACCCGTTAGATATTATTGCCGATGAGTTTAAAAAACACACTGACGTGTTGTGCTTTGATGAGTTTTTTGTCTCTGATATTACTGATGCAATGATTTTAGGTACTTTACTTGAGGGGTTATTTGCTCGGGGTATAACGTTAGTGGCTACCTCGAATATTATTCCTGATGATTTGTATCGTAATGGTTTGCAGCGTGCTCGTTTTTTACCTGCGATCGAGCAAATTAAAAAGTATTGCGATGTAATGAACGTCGATGCAGGGATTGACTATCGCTTACGGACTCTAACTCAAGCTCACCTATTCTTGTCGCCAATTAATAGTGAAAATCGTCAACATTTGGATGACATTTTTGTTAAATTGGCCGGGAAGCAAGGTGAACAATCACCGGTGTTAGAAGTTAATCACCGCAAAATGCAGGCGATCCGTACCGCGGAAGGGGTTTTAGCAATAGAGTTTAAGGTGCTTTGCGAAGAGCCTCGTAGCCAAAACGACTATATCTATTTATCGAACTGTTACCATACTATCTTGTTATATAATGTACCCGCCATGGGTACGAACGATGAAAACTCCGCTCGCAGGTTTTTGGCCTTAATTGATGAGTTTTATGAGCGTAAAGTTAAATTAATTATTAATGCAGCAGTACCGATGGAATCGCTTTATCAAGGGCAATTACTGGCGTTTGAATACCAACGTTGTTTGTCCCGTTTACAAGAAATGCAAAGTGAAGAATACCTTAAAATCCCACATTTGGCTTAAGTGGACAAACCCTTAAGTCGATAAACCATTGGTATTTTATCGAGCAAACGCCTTGGAATGCACAATTTAAGTACAAATTAGGGTGTTTATTCGAATAAACGTAAAAAAAATGCATTTGGGGTCGATTTTTGTTGCTGACTTCTCTATAATCTTGCGACCCCACGTTACAGCATTGTTTTTTATTTCCCAAAAAATAATGCATTAATGCCAGTTAGGCTGCTCGAAGGGGTAGGTTTACTGGACAAAGAGTCGTGTGAACCTCAGAAAGCTTATGAACATGAGTGTTCACCAACGTGTAACTTCAATATTGGGTAAGTTTTAATGAAAACTTTTACAGCTAAACCAGAGACCGTAAAACGCGACTGGTATGTTGTTGATGCAGATGGCAAAACTTTAGGCCGTCTTGCAACTGAAATTGCTAGCCGTTTACGCGGTAAGCATAAAGCGGAATACACTCCGCACGTGGATACTGGTGATTACATCATCGTTCTGAATGCAGAGAAAATTGCTGTTACCGGCAATAAACGCGAAGACAAAATCTACTATCGCCACACTGGCCATGTAGGTGGAATCAAGCAAGCAACTTTCGAAGAAATGATTGCTCGCAGTCCTGAGCGTGTGCTTGAAATCGCGGTTAAAGGCATGTTGCCAAAAGGACCTCTGGGTCGTGCAATGTACCGTAAACTGAAAGTTTACGCAGGTAATGAGCACAACCACGCGGCTCAACAACCGCAAGTTCTTGACATTTAATCGGGATTATAGCAATGGCTGAAAATCAATACTACGGCACTGGTCGCCGCAAAAGCTCATCTGCTCGTGTCTTTATTAAGCCGGGTAGCGGTAACATCACAATCAATCAACGTACACTGGAACAATACTTTGGTCGCGAAACTGCGCGCATGGTTGTTCGTCAGCCGTTAGAGCTGGTTGAAATGTTAGAAAAACTGGATCTGTACATCACTGTTAAAGGTGGTGGTATTTCAGGTCAAGCAGGCGCAATCCGTCACGGTATTACACGTGCACTGATGGCTTACGACGAGACTCTTCGTTCTGATCTGCGTAAAGCTGGTTTTGTTACCCGTGATGCGCGTTCTGTTGAACGTAAAAAAGTGGGTCTGCGCAAAGCACGTCGTCGTCCGCAGTTCTCCAAACGTTAATTTATTGCCCTTTGGGCATGAAATTAATGAAAAAACCCGCCTTTATGGCGGGTTTTTTATTGTCTGTTGTTTTTGATTAATTAATATTGGTAATACTTGATTAAATATAGCGATTAAAAAGAAATTGATATAATTTGTAGAAAAAAGAATTATTTAGTTTAGAATTTAAAATTATTATTAGTTGGGTGTTATTTAGTTCATTTATTTATTATTAAATAACCAAAGTATGGACTCAACTCCAAGGATTTAAATCCATATATAAGTATATTTTTAGTTAATAAAACTATTTTTTTTGTGATTTAACCTGTCATTGAAATATACTTATGATTTTTTCGATGCTTCCCCCCTAAGCTGTACAAAATCTGTTAGAATATGTGCCTGTTTTTTATTTCGGATTTCTCGCCTTTATTGTGCGGGAGGGTTGTGTTGGCTTTCAGTATGGATAAATGAAAGACGGACACTGGGGATTTTAAAATGGGTAATCGGTAATTAAATACTTAATTACATTTCGTCCATTTTGTATTTTGGAGGTTTTAATGGCTGTCGCTCCTAATAAACGTTCGGTAATGACATTGTTCTCTAGCCCAACTGACATTTTTAGCCATCAGGTACGTATTGTTCTGGCTGAAAAAGGAGTTAGTGTTCAAATTGAATATGTTGAACCTGGTCAGCAACATAAAGATTTGATTGACCTCAACCCATACCATAGCGTTCCAACGTTGGTTGATCGTGATCTAACGCTTTATGACCCACATATTATCATGGAATACCTTGATGAGCGTTTTCCTCATCCACCATTAATGCCTGTTTATCCAGTTGCACGTGGTACAAGCCGTCAATTAATGTATCGCATTAAAAATGACTGGTATTCATTGATGGACAAAATTGAGAAAGGCACGGCACAAGAAGCTGCAAATGCCCGCCGTCAATTATCTGAAGAGCTGATCGCAGTTTCTCCTGTTTTTGCTGAAATGGACTTCTTCATGAGCGAAGAATTTAGCATCGTCGATTGCTATTTGGCTCCATTGCTGTGGCGCTTACCTGTACTCGGTATTGAAATTAACCCATCAATCAGCAAATACTTACATTTTTATATGGATCGCGTTTTTGACCGTGACGGATTCAGCGCGTCATTGACGGATGCTGAAAAAGAAATGCGCGAGTCTAGACAGCCTATTAGAAGAGGCTAAAAATGATGGAAATGACACCAATGTCACCACGTCGTCCTTATTTGTTACGTGCCCACTACGAGTGGTTACTTGATAACGATATGACTCCGCATTTGGTGGTTGATGTCACCGTTCCCGATGTAAACGTTCCTATGGAGTTTGCTCGGGATGGGCAAATTGTTTTGAATGTAGCGCCTCGAGCCGTCGGTAATTTCGAAATCACCAACGAAGAAGTGCGTTTCAATGCCCGTTTTGGTGGTGTGCCGCGTCAAGTGTATGTTCCAATGTCAGCAATTATGGCGGTATATGCACGTGAAAATGGGGCTGGTATGATGTTTGAACCTGAGACTGCTTATGATGCAGAGTTATCCTCAGGGGTCGAAGATATTGAAGAACCAGAAGATAATATTACTTTAGTTCATGAAGCTGACCTTCCTGATGAAAGTTCGCAAGAACCATCAGGTGATGAGCCACCTAGGCCTCCGAAAGGTAGACCTGCACTAAGAGTTGTCAAATAACAGGCTTATCAGTTTTCATTACTTTAGAAATCAAGTAATAACGATCAACAGAGGGGATAATCCCTCTGTTTTTCTTTTTTTTAAAGTATTATTCGGTAATTAAACACCGAGAAAAAGCAAAATTCCTTCAGCTGCTCCGCGGCCATCAGCAATCGCAGTGACTACAAGGTCAGAACCCCTAATGGCATCTCCCCCTGCAAATATCTTTTGATTGGATGTTTGGTATGGAAAACCCGTATGATGACTAGCTAAGATATGACCGTGCTGATTATGCTTAACATCTTGCTCTGCTAACCAAGATTGAGTGTATGGGTGAAAACCAAAAGCAACAATAACCACATCAGCTTCGATAAAAGTATTTGAATTTTCAATGAGTTCTACTTGATAACGCCCATCTTTGAGTTCACCTTTTTGGGTTCGAGAAGCATAAATGCCAGTAATCTGACCATTTTCATTGGTGGCTACTTTGGTCGCTTGGGTATTAAAATAAAATTGAACACCTTCGTCTAATGCATTCGTTATTTCTTTTTGCGACCCGGGCATGCTTGCTTTATCTCTACGATAGACACAATTAACCTGTGCAGCGCCTTGACGAATAGCACTCCGAGTGCAATCCATCGCGGTATCCCCCCCACCTAAAACAACCACGCGTTTTTTATGTAAATCAATGTAGGGTTGGTCTGTAGATGCAGGTAGTGCCATTAAATGACGGGTATTCGCGATTAAATAGGGCAGAGCCTCATACACGCCTTGAATTGATTCAGTTGAGAGGTTCCCTTTAATTGACTGATAGGCACCTGTAGCAATAAAAATAGCGTCATAGGTGCTAAGAAGCGCATCTAACGAGAGGTCAACACCTATTTCAGTATTAAGCTGAAACTGTACCCCCATTTCTGCCAAAATTTCATGTCGCTGCATCATAACGTGTTTTTCTAACTTAAATGCTGGGATACCAAATGTCAGTAGTCCCCCAATCTCGGGATGTTTATCAAAAACGATAGCCTCGACACCATTACGAACAAGAACATCGGCACAAGCTAGCCCAGCGGGGCCAGCCCCAATAATAGCAACACGCTTATTGACTGGAGAAACATGAGAAAGGTCGGGGCGCCAGCCTAATGCAAAGGCAGTATCATTAATATAGCGTTCAATGTGGCCAATAGTCACTGCACCATGGTCGTCATGTAGTACACAAGCGACTTCGCATAACTTATCTTGGGGGCAAACACGGCCACATATTTCGGGTAAACTATTGGTGTGATGGGACAATTCAGCGGCTTCAATGATACGCCCTTCAGCTGCAAGTTTAAGCCAACTAGAGATTGGGTTATGTAAAGGGCACTTCCATTCACAAAAAGGGCTACCACAAGACAGACAACGACTTGATTGTTGTTGAATATCAGAAACGTTATCAGGCTCATAAATTTCAACAAACTCTATTTTACGGGTTGCCAGTGCTTTTTTGTGTGGCTCGCGGCGTTGTAGGTTGAAACTGTTAGAATTCATGGTGTTCCTTAATGAACTTTGTCTGATTTCACTTGGTAAAACTTGGCGTTTTCTTTTAAGTTTATCGCCCATATTTAAAGATAAACAGCATTAATATTTTGTTTTTCAATTGATTGTGATTAAGATTTACTCAGAATGAGTTTTTACCCGAGTAGAAGCAAAGAAAATTCCTGATTGTTATTTATCATTAATAATAAAAAATGGCTATTGAATGAGCAGGATCGACATTTTGTATTAATAAACATCCGAAACTGTCCTGTTTGATATATGATTCAAAGAGAATTTAACTAAGGGGTGGTTATGAAAGTACTTCGCGGCCTTGCGCAATACTATGTCGATTTGATGATGAAACTAGGGCTGGTGCGGTTTTCACTATTACTAGCATCCGCGCTGGTTGTTCTTGCCATGATAATGCAGATGGCCGTGACAATCTTTTTGCGAGGGCATGTTGATAGCCTCGATATGGTCGGGTCGATTTTCTTTGGCTTAATCATTACCCCTTTAGCGGTTTATTTTCTTTCGGTTGTTGTTGAGCAGTTAGAAGAGTCGCGGCAACGTTTGTCGCGCATGGTCGATAAACTTGAAGTCATGCGTAAGCGCGATGCGGAATTAAACATTCAATTACATGGCAATATTGAGCAGCTAAATCTTGAAATACAAGAGCGCGAAAAAGCTGAAAGAGCGCACTTGGAACTGCTTGAACAACTCAAACAAGAAATGAAATATCGAGAGCAAACACAGGTTGAACTTGAACAACAATCGGTGTTGCTGCGCTCATTCCTTGATGCATCACCGGATTTAGTTTATTACCGCAACGAAAATAACGAGTTTTCAGGTTGTAACAGAGCAATGGAACTGTTGACTGGTAAAAGTGAAAAACACTTAGTTGGGTTAACACCTCTAGATATTTATGATGTCGAAATTGCGTCTAAAGTAATGGAGACCGATGAAAAAGTTTTCCGCCATAATGTTTCCCTCACTTATGAACAGTGGCTGGTTTACCCTGATGGCAGAAAAGCCTGTTTTGAGTTACGAAAAGTCCCATTTTATGACCGAGTAGGTAAACGACATGGCCTTATGGGCTTTGGTCGCGATATAACAGAGCGTAAACGCTACCAGGAGGCGTTAGAGAACGCGAGCAGGGAAAAGACTACCTTTATCTCAACGATAAGCCACGAGCTTCGTACGCCGCTTAATGGCATCGTTGGTCTTAGTCGTATTTTACTCGATACGAATTTAACTTCAGAACAATCTAGCTATTTAAAAACGATTCATGTCAGTGCAGTGACATTAGGGAATATTTTTAATGATGTCATTGAGATGGATAAAATTGAGCGTCGTAAAGTCCAACTAGATAACCAACCCGTCGCATTACCTGAGTTTGTGAATGATTTAGAGAATCTAAGTGGGTTATTAGTTCAGCCTAAAGGGCTTAAATTTGTTATGGATGTGGCACCTACTTTGCCAAAAACGGTGTTAACTGATGGGACGCGTTTACGGCAGGTATTATGGAATTTAATTGGGAATGCGGTTAAGTTCACGCAACAAGGTGAGGTCAAAGTAAGTATTTGGCAAGAGCCTGAAAACAAAATCTTTTTTAGGGTAAAAGACAGTGGTATTGGCATACCTCAGGATGAGTTAGATAAAATCTTTGCGATGTACTATCAAGTAACAGATTCTGCTGGTGGTAAACCTGCAACAGGGACGGGGATTGGTCTTTCTGTATCACGTCGGTTAGCACAAAATATGGGGGGCGACATACAGGTTGAGAGTGAAATAGGCCAAGGTTCTACTTTTACTTTATCAATTACAGCGCCTGTGGTTGAAGAAGAAGTCGCTGAACATCAAGACAGTGATGATGATTACCCACTACCAGCCTTGCATATTTTATTAGTGGAAGACATTGAACTCAATGTTGTTGTTGCGTGTTCTGTATTAGAAAACCTTGGCAATACAGTTGATGTAGCGATGAATGGTAAAGATGCATTAGCAATGTTTGCTCCCGGTGAATATGATTTAGTGTTATTAGACATTCAATTACCAGATATGACAGGTTTAGATATTTCTAGGCAGCTTAAACAACAGTATGACAAAGAAGATTTACCGCCATTAATAGCCTTAACGGCAAATGTCCTTAAGGATAAAAAAGAATATTTTGATGCGGGAATGGATGGGGTATTGAGTAAACCGTTGTCGGTTCCTGCTTTAACTCAAGTTATAGAACAATTTTGGGGGGAGCATACTTCCCAAAATGAGGAAGTTGAAAACCGCGATGTCACATCACAAGTTGATGAGTCTATATTAGATTGTGACATGTTAGAGCAATACATTGAATTAGTCGGCCCCAAACTGATTTATGATGGGTTAGATGTTTTTGAAAAAATGTTGCCGGGTTATTTAGCTATTCTTGATTCGAATATGGTGGCTAAGGACCAAAAAGGTATTGTTGAAGAGGCCCATAAAATTAAAGGTGCCGCTGGCTCTGTTGGTTTAAAGAATTTACAGAAAATCGCACAGCAAATTCAATCTCCTGATTTACCAGCATGGTGGGATAATGTTCAGGAATGGGTTGATGAATTAAAACAAGACTGGAAAGCAGATATAGAAACTTTAAGAAACTGGGTTGATGAGCGTACAAAAAAATAACCCCAACCGAAGTTGGGGTGCGCGAATACTGCGCCAACACCAGGGAAATCGTTGATCTGCATGTATTTTTTGTTCTTGGCAAATCATTAAATTAGGTATATCACCGTAAAGGGCAACATCAAGATACCAAAATTTAGCGAATCTGTTACAAGATTCATTAAAATCTGTGATGAAGATTGATGTTTCTACCCTTTAGCGCTTGAGAGATAATTTACTACAAATGGAGGAAGATATGAAATCAATTGCGGTTATTTTAAGTGGCTGTGGTGTTTTTGATGGAAGCGAGATCCATGAGTCTGTATTAACTATGTTGGCTTTGAGTCAAAATAATGCTGAAGTTCATTTTTTCGCTCCTGATGATAATCAACCTACTGTTATTAATCATATAACTGGTGAAGAAAAATCAGAGAAACGTAACCAATTAGAAGAATCTTCTCGTATTACTCGTGGGAAAATATCGCCTTTGTCGTCAGCTGATGCATCAAAGCTAGATGCCCTCATAATTCCTGGTGGTTTTGGTGCTGCAAAAAACTTATGTAATTTCGCAGTTAAAGGAAGTGAGTGTGAAATTAATAAAGAACTATTAAGTTTAGTACGAGAAATGCATCAGCAGAAAAAGCCGCTAGGGCTGATGTGTATTGCTCCTGTCATGCTTCCTAAAATGTTAAATACATCAGTAGAACTAACTATTGGTGATGATAGTGAAACGATTGCTCAGATAGAGAGCATGGGAGGGAAGCACGTCAAATGTACTGTAGATGACATTGTAGTTGATGAGGTTAATCGAGTTGTTACAACACCTGCTTATATGCTGGCTCAATCAATTTCTGAAGCAAATATAGGTATTAACAAGCTCGTTAAGAAAGTATTGGAAATGGCGTGATTATTTAAATGCTAACTTTTGTTTCTAGATTGTGGCACTGGTTAAAGAAGATCACAATTTCATTACTTGTGGTGTGGCTTTTTTCCGTCATTCTTTTTAAATATGTACCAGTGCCATTTTCAGCAGTAATGGCAGAAAGACAAATTACCGCATGGTTAAACTTAAACTTTTCTTATGTATCTCATTCTAAATGGGTAGATGAAAATCGTATTTCTCCGTATGTTTATTTGGCTGTAATTGCCGCTGAAGATCAAAATTTCCCTCATCACTGGGGTTTTGATCTTGATGCAATTGAGAGGGCTTATCAACATAATATGATCAATAAACAGTCAGTCAGAGGGGCATCTACCATTTCTCAACAAACTGTAAAAAACGTATGGTTATGGGATGGAAGAAGCTGGATAAGAAAGGGGTTTGAAACAGCAATGACTCCAGTTATGGAGCTCTTCTGGTCTAAAAAAAGAATACTCACTGTTTATTTGAATGTTGCTGAGTTCGGAGAGGGGGTTTTTGGGGTAGAAGAGGCTGCAAATAAATTCTTTAATAAGCCTGCTAGCAAGCTTACAATGAATGAAGCTGCATTATTAGCAGCAGTTTTACCTAATCCTCATAGGTATAGCGTAAAATCACCCTCTTCTTATGTTTTAAAAAGGCAAGCGTGGATCTTGAATCAGATGCGCTTATTAGGCGGTAAGAATTTTCTGAAAATAAACCAATTGGCTTCGGAATAAGATAAAAGCCATGGTTTTTAACTCATGGCTTTTATTTTTATACCAATATATTATTGTTTATGATTAATTGAGATAAGTGAATGCTGTGGTTACTCGGCGAACACCGTCTGTTTCGCTCGCAATTTTTGCTGCTGCATCACCTTCTTGCCTTGTTAATACCCCCAATAAAAAGACTTCACCATTTTCTGTGATGACTTTTACACTGCCCGATTTAACACTGTCACTGGCAAGAATTTTGGATTTTACTTTGGTTGTTAACCAAGTGTCTTTTGAGGCTGTGCCTAAATCAACAGGTTCACCACTACGAACCTCATTATAAACAGCAGTAGTTCCTTCAACATTCGAGGCGATTTGTTTCGCACGCTCAGCCCAAGCCATGTCAGGGCTTTGCCCCGTTAATAACACATTTCCTTTATACGCAGTCGCGATAATGCGTGCTTTACCTGTTATTTCCTTATCTTTATTAAGTTGTCCACTAACACGTGCTTCTAAGGTGCCATCGTCAACTTGCTGACCAACTGTGCGAGGATCTGTAGCGCTTTTCGTTGCAACAGCAGCAGAGCCGACAACAGCAGCACCAATACAACCTTGTAAAAGAATAGTACTCATGATTATGGCAAAAACTGGTATTAATCGCATTTTGTCTCCTTAATCGTCCTGATGAGGGAAAAGGGTATTATCTATGAGGTCGCACAGACAATTTACAGTAAGTAAATGAACTTCTTGGATACGAACACTTCTTTGAGATGGGATCCTAATTTCAACATCTTGTGGGCCAAGTAACCCTGCGAGCTCTCCACCGTCATAGCCAGTGAGAGCGACAATGGTCATATCTCGCGTTACCGCCGCTTCAACAGCTTTAATAATATCACTGCTATTACCATGAGTAGATATTGCCATTAGAACATCACCATGCTGCCCCAATGCCCTAACTTGTTTAGCATAAATTTCGGACGGTTGTTTGCTGCCTGAGATAGCGGTTAATACAGCATTATCGGTATTAAGTGCCAATGCAGGCAGGCTAGGACGTTCAGTTTCGAAACGGTGGATCATACTCGCGGCGAAACGTTGTGCTGTGGCAGCAGAAGCACCATTACCACAACATAAAATTTTGTTACCATTTAGCAATGATTGAACCATCATCATTGCAGCTCTGGATATAGCATCCGGCAGCGCTTCAGCAGCTGCTATTTGAGTTTGAATACTTTCAGTGAAACAAACTTTTATACGGTCTAGCACTGGTTTTTTCCTATCAAAATTTACCCGTCATACTTCGTGCTGTAGCGGTGTTGGCTACGCTCGCTAACCCTAATCACATACTTATGTATGCTCATAGGGATTAGCTTACTTGCCGCCTTGCTACAACACGAATTATTTAGGGTAATCCCGTCATATCCCATGCTGTAGCGGCGTTGACTACGCTCGCTAACCCTAATCACATACTTATGTATGCTCATAGGGATTAGCTTACTTGCGGCCTTGCTACAACACGAATTATTTAGGGTAATTCCGTCATATCCCATGCTGTAGCGGTGTTGGCTACGCTCGCTAACCCTAATCACATACTTATGTATGCTCATAGGGATTAGCTTACTTGCCGCCTTGCTACAACACGAATTATTTAGGGTAATCCCGTCATATCCCATGCTGTAGCGGTGTTGGCTACGCTCGCTAACCCTAATCACATACTTATGTATGCTCATAGGGATTAGCTTACTTGCCGCCTTGCTACAACACGAATTATTTAGGGTAATTCCGTCATATCCCATGCTGTAGCGGCGTTGACTACACTCTTGCAGCCCTGCTACAACGAAAAGTAATATTTGTAGCGTTGTTGATTATACTCGCTAATTTATTCAGGTAGCTTATTTGTCATTCAGATTACGAATACTAGCCATCTTCGTTAAATGCGTTTTGTATCCATTCAAATTGGTTACCCGTTATTGCGCAGATATCAAAACGGCACGAGCTGGTATCGAAACTTTCTTGCCTTTGCGCAAGCCATAATTTTGCAGCGGCTAATAATTTTCTACGTTTATGCCAGTTTACTGATAAAAGTGCATTACCGTAATCACCATTTTTACGAAAACGTACCTCGATAAATACCCAACCAGTATTATCGCGCATTATTAAATCGATCTCACCGGCTCGATTTCTTGCATTACGTTCGACAAACGTTAGCCCTTGTTGTTTCAGGAAAGTGAGTACTTGGTGTTCATAGTACCGACCTGTTAACCATTTTAAGGGTTTCTGGATTGTTTTCATGACGTCCTTGTCTGAAAAGTCACCTTCTCGATGACTTGTTTATACCCTATTGAGCAGGAAGGATCTTCCCTTGCTTGAACTGTAACCAAGGTAATTCGCGGAAAACAACACAATTAGGTGTTGTTGTGAGTACTCCGGATGCACCATTAATACGTAATTGTTCTGGTTGCTGTAATTTATCGAAATTATTAGCTAATGACCATGCATCAACACCCATTGCATATAAGCGAAATAGTGAGTAGTCATTATTTAACTTTTGTTGAGCCTGTTTGCGTAAACTATTGTTTGCACCAGCTAATAAAGGGACCTCGCTGAACTTAACACCGTCCATTTCGAAGCGGTAATCAGCCCCTGAACCTGCTTGGTTACTACGTGAGCTCGTATAAAGTGCTGGACGTGAACGGGTGCTAATTGCCATTTCTATCATCGGTTTGATAAGCGTCAGCTCGTCACGTGTCGCCACAATATAAACACCATCAATAGCACCTGTTGAATCTTCAATTTGAGGGCTTAATTGTGGGCTAACTGTTTCCCCTGTATTAACAGGTGTTCCAGTCATACGGATACCAGCACCGCGGTTAATGGATTCTTTTAGCGAAGGTACTGAACCAAAGGTTTGCATTAACACGGTCGAGCCGCCTTTCTCTTGCCAACCTTTAGCGAAGGCTTTGGCAATTCTATCGCCAAAGGCATTTGCTGGCACTAATACGAGAGGCATTTGTTTGCCTTCAGACCTCATATAAGCGGCTGCATTTTGCGCTTCATCTTCTGGAGATAACGAAAAATAACAGAGGTTTGGACGAGGTTGTAATTGGTTGCTATCGAGTTCGTTAAGCGCAAGAACGCTAACAGGAGCACCCATTTGTGCTATCACATTTACATCTGTTTTCAGCAGCGGCCCGACAACAAGATTAAAGCCTTCATTTTTAGCTTGTTCAAGCAGTTGAGGCATTTGTTGATTGGTGGTATCAAAGACTTTGATCGTTTGTGTATTTGTCGGAGTAGCGTCAATACGTAAAGCGGAGGTTACCAAGTCATTATCGGTGGTGGCAGGTGCTTCACCCGTAGTCGCTGCGACTTCTGCATAAATTTGGTCGAGTATATCATTACCGCTACTTTGAGCGTTCGCTGTGTTAGCCGGAAGAGATGTGGTTTGCGGGAGCCCTTTTTGAGCATCCATAAACCCTTGCATGATGGCTTGACCGAAAACCTGACCTTGCCCACTCATCGGTAAAAATAGGGCTATTTTCGGGGTTGTGCCAACACGCGGTAACATTGCTTGGAGCAACTGGGTCGGGGGAATTGTGGCCCCTGGGTTATTTGAATAACGCATTTTCCAGTCGTTGAAACCGGTGCGTAGCGCATCAGGGTCATCTTGGTTGTTTTGATAAATATCTAAAAGATCGACCCAACCTTGGAGAATATATTCATCAGCCTCAATTCCGTGGACTTGTTCTGGCGTTAACTGTGTTAACATCTTCCAGAGGCCATCAATATTGGCTTGGCGTTCAGCAGCTGTTTTTAATAAAGGCTCTTGGCTAATATAAGCTCGCAGGGCTTCCATTGAGGGCTTGCCTTGAGCAGCATCAATGATGGCTTGGTAGCTGCTGACATCAGACGTACTTTGCTCAGGTGTTTTTTGGGTGGGCGGGAAGTAATCCGATACCATTTGGCACCCTGACAATGCAAATATAGATAGCATTGCTGTGCAGATTAACCCTTTTTTCAAATGCAAAAAAATTGAAGGACGCATACTGTATCCAATGGTGTATTTTTCAATTGCTTAATTTTAAACCGGCTATTCGGATGAAACAATGAACCAACCTAATCAAGCTGTGGTTATGGCATCCACGCTGTATATCGTCCCAACCCCAATTGGTAATATGGGTGATATCACGCAACGTGCGTTGGATGTTCTTAAACATGTTGACCTTATTGCGGCAGAGGACACTCGGCATTCAGGCATTCTTTTACAGAATTTTGCGATTAATGCACGACTGTTCGCTCTACATGATCATAATGAACAGCAAAAGGCAGATCAATTAATTAGCAAACTTCAACAAGGCGATAGTATCGCATTAGTCTCTGATGCAGGTACACCTTTAATTAATGATCCAGGTTATCATTTAGTCAATCGTTGTCGTGAGGCTGGTATCCGTGTTGTGCCTTTACCCGGCGCCTGTGCAGCGATTACTGCGCTGTCTGCTGCCGGTTTGCCTTCAGACCGTTTTTGTTATGAAGGTTTTTTACCTGCTAAAACAAAAGGCCGTAAAGACGTTTTACAATCACTTGAACAAGAAACTCGGACACTGATTTTCTATGAGTCAACCCACCGTTTGTTAGATAGTTTAGCAGATATGGTAGAAGTCTGGGGACCAGAACGTCATGTTGTTTTAGCTCGGGAATTGACTAAAACGTGGGAGTCAATTGAAGGCCGTCCAGTAGGTGAATTGTTGGCGTGGGTAAAAGAGGATGAAAACCGCCATCGCGGCGAAATGGTGTTAATTGTTGAAGGCTATAAGAAGCCAGAGGATGATTCGGCTATTTCCCCTGATGTGGTTCGCACGTTAAATTTATTACAAAAAGAGCTTCCCCCTAAAAAAGCGGCAGCGATTACAGCCGAAATTTATGGGTTAAAGAAAAATATGTTGTATAAATTGATGCTTGATAATCAAAGCAATGAATGATTTTTAGGCAAATAAAACGGTTACATTAATATAAGTGGTAAATTGCAGGTGCTAGAGTCTGTACAAGCTACAACAAAGTGCCTATAATTCGCCGCGGAGTTGGCCAGACAACCGCTGCTTTATCGTTGTCCCTTCGGGAGACGGGTAAAGGGGAGGAAAGTCCGGGCTCCATAGGGCAGGGTGCCAGATAACGTCTGGGAGGCGCAAGCCTACGACTAGTGCAACAGAGAGCAAACCGCCGATGGCCTGTTTACAGGATCAGGTAAGGGTGAAAGGGTGCGGTAAGAGCGCACCGCGCGACTGGCAACAGTTCGTGGCACGGTAAACTCCACCCGGAGCAAGACCAAATAGGGGTTCATATGGTGCGGCCCGCATTGAACTCGGGTAGGTTGCTGGAGCCAGTGCGCAAGTGCTGGCCTAGATGAATGGTTGTCCACGACAGAACCCGGCTTATCGGCCAACTCCCATTTTTTCGTCATACTTCAAGTTGTGCCTGTGTTGGCGTCACTCGTCAACCCTAGTCACATACTTTTGTATGCTCCTAGGGATTTCCTCATTTTGCCGCCTTGGCACAACTCGAATTATTTAGCAAAAACCAACGATAATATTTTTCTATTTTTCTATTTTTCTATTTTTCTATTTTTCTGGTCAACCTTCACCATTTTGTTGTATCAAACCATCAACGTCACAACCCCCTGATGCAAATCAATATGTTTTCTGAATATGTAAATACAATAATGGTATTTAAAATGCATGTTAAAGAGATGGGCGTATATGACCAAAAAACCACGTATAAGGTATCAACGCCGCCCCGGTACGACAGGGGGAAAGCTTCCTTGGAATGATTGGCGGAACGCATCAACTTGGCGGAAAGTTGTACAATTCACACTCTTGGCGATAAACCTTTATATCAGTATTACTTTCTATTACTGGGTTCGTTACTACGAAACTGGTGGGGCAACGCTTTATCTTCCTCGTCCGGGTGGGATTGAGGGTTGGCTACCTATTGCTGGGTTAATGAATTTAAAATACACATTAGAAACAGGCAGTTTTCCGGTAATCCATGCGGCCTCAATGTTTCTTTTGGTTTCTTTCATAATTATTAGCTTATTATTGAAAAAAGCCTTTTGTTCGTGGATGTGCCCAATAGGGACAATTTCTGAATACACGGGGAAAATAGGGCAAAAACTGTTTCGTTATCAAAACCAAATCGATTTACCTAAATGGTTAGATATTCCTCTAAAAGGCTTAAAATATTTACTATTAGCTTTTTTTCTCTATATAGCATTATCCATGCCTGCACAGATGATCCAGTATTTTATGATGTCGCCTTATGGGATCATCATTGATGTTAAAATGCTCGATTTCTTTCGCTACATTAGCGGTGTTACCTTGGTGAGTGTTATTGTTCTTGTGGTGATTAGTTTGTTTATTCGCAATGCTTGGTGCCGTTATTTGTGCCCTTATGGTGCATTGTTGGGGCTATTTTCGTTATTTTCCCCCGTAAAAATTCGTCGAGATGTGGAAAGCTGCATTGATTGCGGAAAATGTGCCAAGAACTGCCCGTCGCGTATTCCAGTCGACAAGCTCATTAAGGTAAGAACGGTGGAATGTACAGGGTGTATGACGTGCGTGGAGTCCTGCCCTGTTTCTTCAACCCTAAATTTTTCATTACAAGTGCCAAGAAAAAAACGCCAAGTCCCATTGTCTGGGGTAATTATGTTAGTTTTAACTCTGGGAATGTTATTTAGTGCCATCGGGGTTGCTGCTTACTTTGGTGTGTGGGATAGCCCTGTCCCCGATAATTATTGGTTTCATATTATACCGAATGCACGAATGATAGGTCATTAATATATAATGAAAAAAGCCCCACTACATACTAGATGAGTGGGGCATTTGTTGTTTTGTCATTTGTCACAATGACTGTTTTTTATAACATCTCGCTTATATTTATTTTCCGACTTCTTTTTACTGCTTTAACGCATCAATTAACCGCTTGCTTAACCATCTGCAATAATTGACGAACTTCTTCTGGGCGAGTATTGCCCGTATTTTTATCAATGATTGAGCTATAAATATGAGGAATGATTTTCTTCACGCCTGCATCAAGGGCTATTTGCAAAATTTCCGCAAAGTTATCTAAATCAATACCGCCAGTAGGCTCTAAAGAAAAATCAAATTCAGCACAAGCTTTAGCAATGGCTTTATATTCTTCAATATATTTTAACCCTTTCATATTAAAGAACTTAACAGAGTCAGCGCCCATATCTTTAAGCATCATGATTGCGGTTTCAATGGGGACAATGCCATCTGGGGCTTGTGAGCTTAATGGGCCTGTAGAGATTTTTACCATGCCAACCGTACCTGTCGGTGAGATTAATGCGTTAACGAAGGTCTCGGTTTGGCCTAATAAGGCTCGGCTAATGGGAGCACCTGTAAATACTTGATTTACATGCTGTGGTTGAATTTCCTGTGAAATTAAAGACACCATGGTTGATTGGTTTGGATCGCCAGCCCCAAGACCAACCGATAACGCATTATCCGTCTCTTGCGCGTAGATGCGCATATCAGCTATGGCACTTTCTAAGTCAGGGTAATTTTTGGATAATACACCGACAACGACAAAGGTTTCCGCTGCGACATAAATGTCTTTAGCATTTTGGTGGCTACCAGCCAACACATTTAAGCAGACACGGTCACGGTAAAAATTCGGTGACAATTTCATTTTAAAATCCTTTCTACTAGCAAACGAATATTCTTTGAAATGACATCAAGTTGTTCATTGCTTACACTACGGATATCCGCTTCAACTTTTCCTTCATTAGCTTTGTATTCACGGAAATAAATGGCGGTATTCCCCTGTTTCAACTCAGCCATAATCTGATAGGTCGTTTTGCCAATAACATTTTCATCGAAGCTAATTTCAGTACGTGCAATATCGCGTCCTGCGCCATCCCATACCACTTGTGCAGAGATGCCGTTGATATCATTTAGGTCACTGATAAATTTACTCATTCGATTAACCATTTCAGCGCCAGTTTCTTTTGTGGCACTCAGATATTGTTCGATAGCAAGTGTGAGCCCTAAAATACCTTCTTTACCGACTTTCATTGCTCGGCCGATACCTTGGCTTTGGCGTTTAACCCACTCGATATATTGTTTTTTACCAATAACGAGACCGCTGGTTGGGCCTTCAATAGCTTTGGCACCACTGTAAATAACAATATCGCCACCAGTGTGATAATAAGCCGTTAATTCCTCTTCTGCCGCAGCATCAACAATCAGCGGTAGCTGGTGGTCATGAGCGACTTTGGCCGCTTGCTCCACAGTTAACATGCTTTTTTGTACGGTATGATGTGATTTGATATATAAGATGGCTGCGGTTTGAGGGGTGATTTTTGCCGCGAGTTGTGCAGCACTGCATTCATTAGCAAAACCAGCTTCAATGACTTTACCTCCGCCGAGTGTCACCATGGTGTCGACGGGGGCGCCAAAGTTAACATTATGGCCTTTAGGTAAAATAATTTCGCGAGGAACCACTTTGTCGGATGAATGCAGGTTGAGTAGTAAATCATCGTCGTCTTGCACGATCACCGCGGCAACAGCTTGGGCAATACCGGCAGATGCACAAGACACCACAACAGCAGCTTCAACATCTAATAAACTTGCAATGTATTCGCCTGTTTTATTGACTAAATCTTTAATTTCAAAATAGTGATTTAACCCATAAGCTACTCGCTCAACCACTTCAGGTGTTGGGGTCGATACACCAAGGGCGGTCATACGGCCAGAAGCATTAATAACGTGTTTTAACTGATATTTATCATAGATTGATTGCATGTTCAGATTCGCCTTCTGCATGAATAATATGTTTTCCACCGACAATTGCGGCAATAGGAACAAAGCGGTGAGTCCCTATGCGATGTTCACCTTCTGCATCAGTGAGTTCAGTCGGTTCTTCTTTTAAATCAAATAGCGTAATATCTGCATCGAAGCCCGGTTTTAGATAGCCTTTCGCTGGAAGTGACAGCAAGTCAGCAGCTTTTTCTGTGACACAACGTAAAACTTGCTCAGCACTAAAGCCCATGCAGAGGAATTTCGTCATTACAAAAGCAAGGCTATACACTGGCCCATTTACGCGGTTTCGGTGATAGATATCTGAACTGATGATGTCTGGATAAGTCCCAATACGCATGGCTTGCTCTGCAACTTTAAAGCTAAAGCTTTCGCCGCCATGACCAACGTCTAAAATAACACCACGCGCCAGTGCTCTGGCAATTGAGGGTTTTAGGTAGCCATCATCACCTAAAATTTTATTTGGCTTGCCATTAAAGCAGTGAGTAATGATATCCCCACGGGTGAGTAAATCGGCAACTTCATCAATATTTGGGGGGTTATTACCAATATGCACCATTAGCGGGAGATGATGTTTTTTCTGCATTTCTTTTGCTTTGATTAAAGGGGTAATTCCGTTTTCACCCACCACGCTTTTGCTCATACGCGCTTTCATACCAACAATGAAGCCATTATGGCGCTCAATGGCCTCTTGGAAGCAAGTTTCATTGATATTGTTCATATCTGACAATTCATTTTGTGCAATGATGCCAATACGAGAGATATTCAATAAAGAAAAGACATTGGTTTTCGATTTTTGGGTGAGTTGATAAAATTTATCAACATCATCAGCGCCTACACTACCTGCATCAACCAGTGAGGTGACTCCACCCGCAGCACCTGCTAAGTCGGGGTCATCGAAGTAGATAGGCGATTCAACAAAACAATGTGCGTGAGAGTCGATCCACCCCGCACTTACATAGCATTTTCCTTTCAGGTCAATAACTTTGTCTGCTTGTTGATTGTTGGCCAGCTCTGGACCTGCGGCGTCGATTTTTCCATCTTTGATAAGAATATCGATAATTGCACCATCGATACGTTTAGCTTGTTTGATGATTAGAGTGTACATAAGTTGCCTTCTTCATACTCGATGCTTGTCATACTCGTCATACTTCAAACCGCAGCGTTATTGCCTGTTGTTTCACTACCCTAGTCACATACTGGTGTATGCTCCTAGGGATATCGTCGTTTGCTGCAATTTGAATTATTTAGAGTATGTCTAACTGTTTGTTCTAAATGATATAAACCGTAGCGTTTTCGTTAACCTATGTTCCGAGAGAATGCGGATTAAGCGGCGATTGGGAAGAAATAACCGAATAACATCGCACCTAAAATTGCACCGCCTGCAACAGGTTTTTGCCATACATAGAAAACCAATGCGCCGATTAAAGAACCAATACCAATTGGGATGGATGCAGCCATTGCAGCAAGGATAATCAATGGCCCAAGGAATCGACCTGATGTGTTACCTGCACCCATCATGACATCAGCCCCGAAGGTTGAGTTGGCTTGGGCAATTGTGAATTTACGTGCAAATACGATTAACAGACCGATTAACACGCCAAGGAGTAAACCCGTAAGCAGTGACATCCAGAAGTTGGTCACTAAAATATCCCAGCCCGCGGCTAAGAATAGAGCAGGAACACCTAGACCAATCCCCGTTTGTAATGCGCCACCGATATCTAAGATACCGACTAATGAGCCTTCAATGATCCGAGCGAATAGGAAGCTAGCACCGAAAGCCGCTACTGCACCGTAAACACCAGTATCTAACCCTGCACGCAGCATGGCTACGAAGGCCACTTCGTTAAACGCTCCGAAGCCATAGACGACATACATGTGAGTACCTGCAAAGATCCCTGCGGATAACAGCCCAACAAAGATTGGGAAGGACCATTCAGCGTACCAAAAATCTTGTTTGTTAATTTCAGTTGTCATGATTATTTCCCGCTTAGCAGTCCGTGGACGTATTCAAGCCATAATGGTTTATCTAGGTTGAAGGAGGTGATCATCTTCAGGTCAAACTCACGGAAGAAACCACTTAATACAAACAACAACACGACAGTGATCATCATAGTACGAGTGATACGGTTCCAACCGTTGTCATCAACACCTTTACCAATCAAGATACCTAAAACTAAACCAGGGATAGCGTTACCCATAATTAACTGTGCGCAGCCTCCAAATAGGGTGGCCCAGAAACCGGAACGACGGCCCGCATCCATCGCAGCTAACCAGAAAATGACTGGCATTACGGTGTTGACGAGTAAGTTAGCGGCGGGGACTAATACATTGACCGCCGTGGTTTGTAATGCCGCTGGAACAGCAGAGGCGGTGGTATTTAAGAACGCAACCACGACCGCACCGATAATGGCACAAGCAATCGCCATTTTTTTCGGGTTATGCAGTGTGTCTGCTACGCTGCGGTTTTTGGTTAACAATGCGGCCGCGCCCCAGTTTGGGATGATGCGGTGGTCGACATCTTGGGTAAATGCACCAGCTGCAACAGATGAAGCCCATGCGTTAAAGAAGAACCCTAAGCCGAAAGAAAAGTGTGAAGCTGGGTCGCCTTCACAGGCGTTAAGTTCACCCAAAGTACGAAATGCCCCCATACCTTGTACGGTTGGTGCGTGGAACATCCGCGCTGCCCCGGCTCCTAAACCGAAGCCGCAGAGCCCACCGATAATTAGGGACATGCCCAATATTTCTAAAAAAGATGCAGTTTCACTCATGGAATTAACTCCAGACCTGATTGCTATTATTGTTCTGTAAATGGTATTTCGTTGACAGAAAGTAAGGTGACATCCAGCGAAACGTCGAGTACAACACGAAAATGTTCACGCTTGCGTGGCAAAAAGATAAAAAGAAACTTTTCTGTTCGCGATTGTGAGTGAGCACTAACAACCTCAACATCCTTTGGTTCTATCCGCAGGATGATATCTGTATTGTTTTTCAGTACGGTTTTTTGAATTGAATTTAAGGCGTCAGCAATGGCTTTTTGTTTGGTATCGCCTTGCCCTGTTACCCGTACAACCGTTTCGATAGATTTTTTCATTAAGCGTTGCCGTATTTTTTATTAAAAGCTTTAACTAAGCGCTCACCTAACTCTTCCTTGTCCATAAAACCAAAACCTAGTACGTTGCAACCATCCGCAATGGCGGTCTCTCCCTCTTCGATAGAACGCATCCCATAACGAGCTTTGTAACCATATTTAGTTTGAGCGGTAATAGCGCCTGCGCCGCCGCTACCACAAAAAGAGATACCTAAATCGGCTTGCTCTGCATTCATAACGTCACCGAGTTTCATATCCGCAGCAACACCAGGAACGACAATGGCTTTACCACCCGCAGCTTCCACACCTGCAGCCACTTTTTGGCCTTTACCTAAGCGATCTCCGATAACAACAACCATCTGTTTCATAAAATATTCTCCAAATTCTACAATGTTAAAAATTAATCATTCGCGCGAGCGACTTCAAAGTGAACAGAGAGTAAATAGGTCTCTTCTTGTGCCAAGCCGGGTAACGTGTCGACAACGCGTTGTGCTAGTGCAATTGAATGTGCTGATATTTCGTCAAACAGGCTGATATCGATTTCTGGTAAGGCTTCACCCGTTTTTGCTCTTGCCACCATGGCTCGTAAGTGAGATTGCAACATTTGTTGTTGTACATCTGTAGTGTAGCAGTCCTCCTGCTTGAGCCAGTCAGTAATCACTGCCAGCAGTTTTTGTGTCACCTCATCGATATCGAGGTTATGTTCTAACATCTTAAAAACTACAACTGATTCACTCATAACTATTTAAAATCCAAAGTAATATTGCAAGTTAGACCACTCTGTTCCTTCATGCTTAATACCTTAATACGTCCATACTCATTTTTGCAGGCAATGAATTTCCACTTATAAGTGGAAATTATTTGGAAGTTAGAACTTACAAGAATGGTTTATTTTTTAGACTATTTGGAAAATAAGTGGAAAAAACGGATGTTTATCAACTATTGTTGAATAATTAAATTATGGGGTTTTCTTTAAAATTTTATATCTATCAAATAGATATGATTTTTTATAAACAAGTGGAAATGGAAAATAGAATTGGAGGGTAAAGTGGAAGCTCTAAATGGAAGCCATCTAATGTATCTGATAATGACTTCCACTTAGCCATTTAGCGTGTAAAATCACCAGTTTTGGATAGGAAAACATTTGATGGAGTTGTGGTTAGGATCACGTAAAAACTATCAATCATCATTTTTCCATTACTAAGTGGAAGTTGCTCTTAACTTAAAGAATTCGCGCTAGGCTATCTTTAGCGATCACTTGGAATTCATTAAAGTTTTTGACGCCTATTAGGCGGCGAGTGGTTTTTTCCTTCACAAAGGTGACGAATAAATCATAGATTGCCATGGCTTCTTCATAATCCGCTTTGCTGATAGCCAATAGAAAAATGACATAAGCGTTTTCTTTCGTTTCTTTATTCCATTCAATACCTTGTGGAGCAACGACAGTGGCAACGACGGTTTTATTCGCCAATAACCCTAATGAATGCGGCAGTGCAATCCCTTCCCCAAGTAACGTGGAAACAATGGATTCGCGTTCTTGCAAAGAAGGATAGAAATCTGAAGTGACATAACCTTCCCGTTGTAATTTATGGCACACGGTTTGAAATAACTCTGCTTGGCTAATTTTTTCGTTAACGACCATAAAAAAGCGTTCATCAAAGAAGCGTTCAATGATGTAGGGGCGTGTTTGGTCTACCATGGCAAGGCGGCCCACTTGCTCTAGCTGGTAAGGTGTAGGAAAAGGCGCGATTTTGATGACGGGTTTATTTTTTTCCGAAACACGAACTGTAGTAATGACAAAATCTTCCGTAACTTCATTTAGCGAT
This sequence comes from Providencia sp. TYF-12, assembly GCF_041344805.1. NCBI lineage: Bacteria > Pseudomonadati > Pseudomonadota > Gammaproteobacteria > Enterobacterales > Morganellaceae > Providencia > Providencia sp. TYF-12. The sequence goes on along the minus strand of NZ_CP166833.1, from coordinate 3,902,963 downwards.
TCATATTCTTGCAGTGTTAAGCCCCGACTAAATTTAAGTTGTGGAAATTCACGCATAATTTTTGATTCAACGACTCGGAAGGTTGAGTTCCCTGCATCAGTGACTACGAGTACCTCGGTCTGGCGAATTGAACCTGCACCGTAATTTCGCTCAAGGCTAACCCCAATATGTACGGCTAAATAACCTAATTCGTCTTCGTTAATAGGGTGGGGAAGTAATTGCTTACTTGCACTCGTTAAAGCACTTAAGGTGACATCGTAAGCAAAAGGATAATATTGTTTAATATCAGAGAGTAATGGATTTGGCGTAGAAATATGGTATTGCAGGCGGGTGATTAGCGCAGCAAGATGAGTGTTGAGGTCTTTTTTAAGTTTTTCATCATTACGCAAATCGTAGTTATATAACTCGTTGATATAGCTTAAAATATATTCGGATAATTCATTGTGGCTCCCTACTTTTTGGCTGCTCGGGTCTTGATTGCTAATGCGTTGAGCTATGATTTGATCGTGTAGGTAACTGAGCTCAGCCCCTGAAAGGTCATTGCCAAGAAAGTAAATTAGGCCTTTCGATATTTCATCACATGCCTTGCGGATCACTTCTTCGCTATCATCATTTTTTACCGTTGTCGTTAGTTCATGGCCGCGAGTAATACGCAAAATAGTTACAGCACAATTAAAAACAAGGTACAAATGGCCTTCATTGCTAATACGAATATCGAACCGATTCATACTGTTATGTAGGACTTTGTCAATATATGTTAGGTCTAAATTATCAAGGCAATCAGGGCGGAAAGACGTTAAGTCTGGGGTTAACTGTGCGGAATATCGGCGCCATAACGTTTCGGTCATGCAAGCACGAACGGCCCATTCACTACCATTTAACCGAATACCTTGATGGGGAATACTTTCTAATGAAATTTGATATTTATGTAATTGTTCCCTGACCGCTCCCATGTCTTGCTGTAAAGTACCTCGACTGATAAACCATTCTTCAGCGATATCATCAAGCTTTACTGGCAGGGATTGCATTAGTAATTTGAGAAGCAAGGCGTCAATGCGTTCTTGCTCGTACGAGGAATGCTATTTTCCTCTTCAGTTTGCTTGGTGAAAGTGGCAAACAGGGCTTCATCCTCAATTTTTAACCGATAACCATGACCACGCTCATACACAATGTGTGCGCTATATTCCTGAATCAATTCATTGATTTCATTGATATCTGAACGAATGGTTCGTGTTGAAACTGAGCAAAGTTTTGCTAGCTCATCTTGAGGAACGACCTCATTGAGTATTTGTGCAAAAATTTGGTTGTGTCGCTGCTGCGTAAATAGGGCCACTAAAACACCTTTAAAATCAAAATCAAAAAGTATTTGAGTTAGAAAAGAACGTATTTTCTTTCTCTCTAATGGCAGGACTCTATCATAAGGGTGTCAATATGTAGGACATGTAAATGATTAAATTTGCGAATCCGTTCGCAAATTTAATCATGATATTGAAAAAAATTGAGTCTTAAAGGAAAGAATATGATGTTGAGATAGCTATAAAAAACGGTTTAGCTTTGGTCGCCGAGGTCAATCAATAACCCTCGAAAATATTTATCTGCTGTAATAACGATTTCATTATCATTTTGGATAAAAACGCCATCATTACAGCCCATAATTAAACTCTCACCTTGCTGACTGCGTATAGTTGCGCCGCCATGTATGGATTGCAGGAATGCATTATTACCTTTTAATGTCATGGAAGCTGATTCTTGGGGCTCCAGATGGATATGGTTTATCCAAATTTGTTGACGTAATTGAATGCTTTGATTTTGACCATCAGGTGACGCAATGAGTTTGTTTTCATCCTGTTGAATCGCTATTTTTTGTAACGGAAGCGATTCTTGTTGCGGGCAAGCATTTAACCAAAGCTGTAAGCGAGTTAATGGTGTTTGTGGGCAAATGTTTTGCTCGCTATAGCTGAGGTCTGAACGGGGTGAGAAACGCACACATTCCCCTTCACTGGCTTGTATTGTATTACCTTGACTATCACGGTATTGCGCATGCCCTTTAAGAATAATGTTTAATATATCAACATGAGGGTACATTCTAGGTTGTAAGGCGTTTTGTGGCGCAATAACTTCTTGATTTAACACTCGTAGGGTTTTAAAACCCATAAAGTCAGGGTCAAAGTAGTGGCCAAATGAGAAGGCGTAACGCGCTTGTAGCCAACCATAGTCTGCTTTTCCACAATGGTTAGCGGGTCTAAGTGTCATCATAATGGTTGCCCCTCAGCTAAAATTAATAAATTAATACTATATTGTTATAATAAATAGCTGGACGTTGAATTGTTAGCCAGTTAATCTGTTTCCTTTATTCAAATTTCCTGAAAGAGATACGTCATGAGTAAAGAGAGAGCATTAACGCTTGAATCATTAAGGGTGATGGATGCAATCGACCGGCGTGGTAGCTTTGCAGCAGCGGCAGAAGAGTTAGGTCGAGTACCTTCCGCGCTTAGTTATACCATGCAAAAATTAGAAGAAGAGCTCGATGTCATTTTATTCGACCGTTCAGGACATAGAACCAAATTTACCAATGTCGGTAGAATGTTGCTGGATAGAGGACGGATTCTACTTGAGGCGGCCGATAAATTGACTTCGGATGCTGAGGCCTTAGCAAAAGGGTGGGAAACACACCTGACAATAGTGTGTGAAGCATTAATTCCAGCTCAGTCATTATTTCCTCTGGTTGAACGTTTGGCTGAGAAATCAGAAACACAATTATCATTAATTACTGAGGTGTTAGCAGGGGCATGGGAACGCCTTGAAAGTGGTAAAGCGGATATTGTGATTGCCCCTGATATGCATTTTCGTTCTTCATCTGAAATTAACTCGAAATCGTTATATACCATTAACCATATTTATGTTGCGAGCCCTGATCATCCTATTCATCAAGAACCTGAGCCGCTTTCAGATGCGGTACGAGTGAAATATCGAGGGATCGCGGTTGCAGATACTGCGCGAGAACGCCCAGTGATCACCGTACAATTATTGGATAAACAGCAGCGATTAACAGTATCGACAATTGAAGATAAACGAAATGCATTGCTGGCAGGGTTAGGGGTGGCAACTATGCCATATCCAATGGTTGAACAAGATATTCGAGAAGGGCGCTTAAAAGTTGTCGGGGCTGAATTTAGTCATGAGACGAATATTATTATGGCGTGGCGCAGAGATAGTATGGGGGAGGCTAAGTCGTGGTGTCTCCGAGAAATCCCCAAATTATTTAGGGTGTAAACTCGTTATATTTTGAGCCGTAGGGGTGTTGGCTTCATTGAGTCACCCGAGTCACATACTTATGTATGCTCACGGGATGACTCAATTTGCTGCCTACCGAGGACACCTCAACTAAGTGATTTTCTCTTCACTGATTCAATACCTTTATTTTAGACAAAAAAATACCTCCCGAAGGAGGTATAAATTGGACAAAAAAATCAAATAAATTCACAAGGGTGATAATGAAATCGGAGTTACCATTTTTTATTTAATAAATGGTCGATACTAAATTTACCCGGACCAGTGACTGCTAACAGTAAGAAGCCGCCCGCAATCGTAAAGTTCTTCATAAACATTAGGCTGTTTGGTGCAACACTAAAGTCAATGTGGAACAGCAATGCTGTTAGTACAGTAAAGCCTGCTGTAAACAAGGCAACAGTTCTGGTTAAGAAACCAAATAGGATTGCTAAGCCGCCGCCAAATTCTAATAAAATGGTTAAAGGTAATAAAAACCCAGGGACGCCCATTGCTTGCATATATTGTTGTGTTCCTGCATAAGCATCACCTAGTTTCCCGTACCCAGCGACAATAAATAGGATTGGCATCATGATACGAGCCAATAATATCGCACCACTTTCTAAATTTTTCATCGAGACTCTCCAGACTAATAAGCTATTAAATTTTATTAAATTGCGATATATGTCGCTTTGTAGTGTTGTTTTCAGCACTAATAGATAAGAAAACATTTGATGTGCTTATAGTAGTGATTTATTTATTCAATAAAAAGCAAAGCTTATTAACAAACAAGTACAAAAAAATTGAATAATAAATAAATTGTTGGAGTTGATTTCAGGAAAGGGGGATTTTATTAACCTATAGCGATTAATTGATTTCAAAATAGAGGATTATTTTTTACTTGCGTTGAGGGTGCTTTGTACTGTTCGAGCCAAACTCCAAATTGTGAGTGCTTTTTTACCTAACCGTAAAAGTTTTTGAGGCTTTTTCAATGAGTAGATTGACAGTATTCCTGTTGCGGCAATAAACAGAGGGCGGAAGGTAATAAAAAATTTCCATGTGCGGTCGTAGCGTTCAGTGGTTTGTAGCCAATCTTTAGAAGAAGCAGCAAGGTCACTCCGTTGCTGCTCAATCCTTTTGATTAACATTTGTTTTTTGGTGGCTAATAATTGGCGCTTATTTCTGCTCATTATCCTTTCCCGCTAAAGCATTAGCATCTTGGCTTAACTGCTCTCGAGTAGAACCCAATAACGTTGATTGCTTCGCTTTTTTTAATGCCCAAAGGGCAAAAATAATAGCGAGTATGATCAGACTCCCTGTTGTCATTGCCAGTGCTTGATAGCGATAGACGGGGTCGACTGACCAAAAGATTAAACCGATTAAACACATCAAACCAAAAGCAGTAAATAGGAGAGCTAGCCCAACTAACAGTAATAGTTGAATAAAGTTGATTTTCTCCTCTTCAAGCTCAACGGCAATAAGCTGAAGACGAGTTTCAACAACATTCACAGTGATACTTGCGATACGTTGCAATATTTCAAGGACCCCTTTCCCGGGGCCCTGACGTTGTTGGTTTTGTTCCATATACGATTAACGTTTAGCGAGTAATACGCCAAGAACAACCCCGACGGCTGCACCAATACCGATGCCTGTCCACGGGTTTTCCTTCACATAGTTATCCGCTCGTCCCGCGATTTCCTTGGTTTGTTCTGTGATCCGCTCAGTGGTTTGGCTGAGTTTAGCGCGTGATGAACACAATGCATCTTTTGCCTTGGATTTTAGGCTTTCAATCTCTTCTTTCGATTTTTCACCGGTATCATTGAGTACCGCTTCCAGAGAATCTGCTAAAGCCCGTAATTCCGCACGTAAGTCTTCTGATGAATGGTTAGCTGACATGTACAACCTCCTGTTAATAGAAAAATCGTAATTGCTGTATTAACAATAGCTTTTTTTGTACTAAGTGCAATGGATTATTTAGGCCAAGTGCATGTAACAAAGGAAAATTTACATAATGAAATGATTAAGAATAGTTTTTTATCAAGGAGTTAAGGAGGTAACTCTTTGATAAATTAACAGAGGGTAAATAAAAGTAAAACTAAAAATATGGGGGCCAATAGACCCCCATCGTAGATTTAGTTTGCTTTTTTGCTTGAGAGTTTTTTCTTTACAACAACAGCAATACTACCGATTAAACCTATAATCAGCAGACCCACAGGGATTAACATCAAGACATTCATAATATGATGTTCATACTGCAGGAAAATAGGGCTTTTACCAAACCCATAGCCAATAGCGGTTAAAATCAGAACCCATAGTAGACCACTTAGCCAGTTAAAGACTTGGAAACGGCCATTCTGCAAACCTGCAAGGCCCGCGATGGTGGGTAATAATGTTCTGACGAAGGCTAAAAAACGGCCAACTAATAATGCAGCGAGGCCATGGCGATGGAAAAGCCCATATGCGCGCTGGTGGTAGTGTTCTGGTAAATGTGCAAGCCACCCTTTAACTAAGCGTGTATTCCCTAACCATCGCCCTTGTATATAACCAACCCAGCAGCCTAAGCTTGCCCCGGCAGTTAAAATTGCGATCGTCAGTGGATAACTTAGCGTACCTTTAGCGATGAGCACACCGACTAGAATCAATAAGCTATCGCCAGGTAAAAAAGCCGCAGGCAAAACCCCGTTTTCAAGAAACAAGATAGCGAACAGCATGAAGTAAATCGACCAGACTAACGCGGGGTTAGACAGGGTGACATAATCTTGGTGCCAAAGGGCAAAAAAAAGTTCTTTAACTAATTCCATTAATGTTTCCTAAACGGCAATAACAGCAACAAACTTGTTGTTGGGCAGGGAGAAATGGATTAAGTGAATGCCAAAGTGAAAGTGTTGTTTCCTCAGGCTGTTAGTGTAAAGCACGCTCACTTTAACAAAACAGAAAATAACTAAACAGTAAATTTTAAGCTTATTTTTAGAATTCATTTAAGTTTTGGCTTATTTTTACAATTTATCGCTCATTGTATACAGGTTTAAAGTGCTTAAAACCCGCTTTTAACCTATTTTTTAGATGATAAATGTGAAATATGATTGTTCTTTCATTTTTTAATGTGAAAAAAGAGTGATAAAACCCTCGTTGCTAATTATTGCATTTTAAGATTATTTACCGTATCTTATCGCCATAGCAAAGGGGAGTAACTTCTTCTTGTCGGTTTATCGTCATTACGGTGTACAAATTACACCCGGTAGCCGAGCACCACAGTTTCCTAATCTCAGGTAATTTGTGTTGTAAGTGAGACCTTGCCAGAAGGCGAGGTTTGCTCATAATTTACAACCAATAGATAACTCCTTGAGGTTAAAAAATTTTAAGCGGCTGATGTCTTCTGGATATCAGCCGTTTTTTGTTTTTAAGGGATAGGAAAATGCATTCAGTCGGTAACCCTGTTTTATGGGGTAGTTTTGCAGTTATTATTTTACTCATGTTACTTATCGATTTGTTTTGGCAGGGAAAACATAAAGGCCAAGCCATGTCGATGAAGCAAGCGGCTGCTTGGAGTATTGTATGGGTGACACTTTCATTACTCTTTGCCGCAGGGTTTTGGTGGTATCTTAATGATAACGTGGGGCGTGAGTTTGCTGATAACCAAACTATCGCATTTTTAACCGGTTATTTATTAGAAAAAGCATTAGCGATAGATAATGTATTTGTCTGGTTAATGCTCTTTAGTTATTTTGCTATTCCAGCAAATTTACAACGTCGTGTCCTTGTGTACGGTGTACTGGGTGCCATCGTATTGCGTACGATTATGATTTTTGCTGGTAGTTGGTTAGTTACGCAATTTAGCTGGATTTTATATGTATTTGGCCTGTTTTTATTATTTACCGGGCTTAAAATGGCATTTGCTAAAGAGGACGATTCCCCTATTACGGATAAACCTCTGGTCAAATGGGTGCGCTCACATTTACGTATGACCGATGAATTACATGGGGAAAAATTCTTTATTAAAAAGAATGGGATATTGTTCGCAACCCCATTAATTTTAGTGCTAATTTTAGTTGAAATTAGTGATGTGATATTTGCGGTTGATAGCATACCCGCTATTTTTGCGGTAACAACTGACCCGTTCATTGTCTTAACATCGAACCTATTTGCTATTTTAGGGCTACGTGCGATGTACTTTTTATTAGCTGGTGTGGCAGAAAAGTTCTCAATGCTCAAATACGGTTTAGCGGTCATTTTAAGCTTTATCGGTATAAAAATGCTGTTAATTGATATTTTTCATATTCCAACGGCTATTTCTCTTGGGGTTATTGCGTCCATACTAGTTATAACGTTAATTATTAATACAATTGTTAATAAACGAAACGAAGCCAAAAGTTAATTTAGTGGTTTTAGTTGAAGCCTCCGCTGGAAAGTTGGGGGCTTTTTTTGTTTTAACCTTCTGAAAGTATTCACTCATTTTAAAATTCTCTATTCTACTTTAAGAAACAAAACTCTATTGAGATCACAGATGTGTAAAATGTTTGTTAAATAAAGTCAATCATTGTGTATATTTTGAATAATTGCCTTTTCAGGCGACTATTATTCCTTATACTTGCTGTGCAAACACATTTAATTCCTAATAAAGATAACTAATATAGGTCTACTATGGATACAAATAAAACAGGGTTATGGCGAGTAATTAGCCAAGGTAGTCTAGTCAAGCAGATACTGGTTGGTTTGATCGCAGGTATCTTACTGGCATGGTTATGGCCTTCAGCGGCGAAAAATGTTGCCCTACTAGGCGACCTATTTGTTAGCGCGTTGAAAGCAGTCGCTCCCGTGCTGGTCTGGGTATTAGTCATGTCGTCAATTGCGAATCATCGTCAAGGGCAAAAAACCAATATAAAACCGATACTGGTTCTGTATATCTTGGGGACTTTTTTTGCCGCGGTTGTCGCAGTCATTGGTTCTTTCATTTTCCCATCTAACTTAGTTTTAGTGGTGGGAGACTCTCAATTAAACCCCCCAAGTAATATTGCTGAAGTTTTAAAAGGCTTACTGATCAATATCTTTGCTAACCCTATCGATGCATTAATTAAAGGTAACTATGTTGGTATTTTGGCATGGGCGATTGGGCTTGGTATTGCATTGCGTCATGCCAACGATACAACAAAGAATTTAGTGCATGATTTCTCTAATGCGGTGACTCAGTTAGTACGCGTTGTGATCCGTTTAGCACCAGTGGGGATTTTTGGTTTGGTCGCTTCTACCATCGCAACAACTGGTTTTGAAACCTTAAAAGGTTATATCCATGTCCTAGCGGTATTAGTTGGTTGTATGTTAGTTGTGGCACTTGTTGTTAACCCATTGATTGTTTATTGGAAAATTAGGCGTAACCCATTCCCCTTGGTATTTGCCTGCCTGCGTGAAAGTGGTGTAACTGCCTTCTTTACGCGTAGTTCTGCGGCCAATATACCTGTTAATATGGCAATGTGTCGCCGTATGAACCTTCACGAAGATACCTATTCTGTTTCGATCCCATTAGGTGCAACCATTAATATGGCGGGTGCTGCAGTGACAATCACTGTATTGACTTTAGCCGCTGTACATACACTCGGTATCCCTGTTGATATTCCAACAGCTCTGTTGCTAAGTGTTGTTGCTGCTGTCTGTGCTTGCGGTGCTTCTGGGGTTGCTGGCGGGTCGTTATTGCTTATCCCATTAGCATGTAACATGTTTGGGATTTCGAATGAAGTTGCCATGCAAGTCGTTGCTGTTGGTGTGATGATTGGGGTATTGCAAGACTCAGTGGAAACGGGGCTTAACTCTTCAACTGATGTCCTTTTCACAGCTGCAGTCTGCTTAGCCGAAGATGATAGACTGGCAAATTCAGAAGCGCAGTTATCTCATCGTGATTAAGTGTTCCTGAATTTAGATAAATAGGGTAGAGGCTGCGAAAGCAAACTCTACCCTTATTGTTTTAACAGCTTATAGATTTAAAACTCATTACGTAGACGACGGTAGCCTTCAACAAGTTGAATGTTCGTAGTTGCGACCTCTTCAGAGAATTGCAATGAAGCGTGATCAACTTGGTTGAATGCCGATAAATCACTGTATGCGTTCACATGTATGCATGACGGAATATATAAACCATCCGGCAGTGTTAAGCCATCGACGACTGCGTTATAGCGGATCACACTGTTTTTACCAATTTTGCAGTTAAATAAAACGCTATTAAAGCCAATAAACACGCGCTCAGCAATTTCACAAGGGCCATGGACAATTGCTCGGTGCGCAATCGATGTGTGTGAGCCAATTTGTACACCCGCGCCACTTTTTGAGTGAATTACCACCCCATCTTGAATATTTGAGTGTGAGCCGATCACGATGGGGGACATATCTGCATTTTCATTGAGTTCATCAGCACGGATCACGGCATATGGACCAACGTAAACATAATCTTCAATAATCACTTTACCGCAGATAATGGCGGTAGGGTCAATATATGCTTTTTCCGATACAACAGGCGAGTGCCCCGATGGGTTTTTACGCAACATACAGACTCCGTTTCCATTGTGTGTGGGCAATCGCATTATGGGCATGTAAGCTTTCTTGGTGATCAATGTGGATCGTCGCTTCGTCAAATTGGCATTGATGGCGAAAGGCATTCACTAGTTTACGAGCGGCATCTTCACAAAACATCAAGTTCTGCCCATTAACAATAGCAAAAGCTTGTTCATCTTTACGTTTCACCACCGTTTGTACTGGGGTGGAAAGAATATTTTCGATTTGGTTGATTAACTCAATAATAGGAAGCTCTTTATAAGTTGTTTTTAGCTTGATGGTTACCCATGCCCAACTGCGTTGACTGTGTGGTATTGCTGGGACCCCTTGTTTAATCAACCAATCAAGGACTTGAGATTGAGTTAATGTTTGTTCTGTATCATCAAAATCAATCGCAAACTGTTGTTGCATAACTTGGCTGCTGAGTGCGGCAGAGCTTGGGCAAGTTGATGAATAGGGGACTCCGACTTTCAAATAAAGGGATAGTGACTTATCAAATGATGCTGAAATCTCAAACGGATAGGCTTTCCAACCAAATTGAGCTGATACTAACGAACGGCGCGATAATAAAATATCACCATAAAATCGGATATGAGCCTTCGATGAAATAGTTTGATGCGACAATAATACTTGTTCTAATGTTTGCTTTATTAAATCTGGCGTCAGTTCATTTTGTGTTAGGCCATCCAATATTTGATAGAGACGAGACATGTGGACCCCTTTTTGCCCTTGTAGATCAACGCCAATATCGATAGTCGCATTAACTGGGCGGCTTTCAATTTCAATGGGCAAAGCAATCCCTGTCATTCCAACCCAGTCAAGCTTGATATTACTGTGAGTGTCATTTTGTGCTTGTGCGTCAGGCAAAACAGAAGAGGGTAATTCAGTTGAAAGTGTCATAAAGCCTCAAATTATCCATGAAATAATGATATGTTATAACATAACAATTTGAGTTATTAAAGTCAGATAAGAGTAGATAGTCAGGTTGAGCTTAAAGTTGGGGCACAGAAAAGCCCCTTAAGCTAATGGCTTAGCACAAGGGGGAAGAAGTTAAAGTTGGTAAGCTATTTTCATGCCTTGCTCGATGGCTCGGCGTGCATCGAGTTCTGCTGCTATATCTGCACCACCAATAACATGCGCATTAATGCCGAGTTTTGCTAACTGTATTTTCAACGGGCGATAAGGTTCTTGCCCTGCGCAAAGAATGACATTATCAACGGGAAGGCACTGTATTTTATCTTGATAACGAATATGTAGCCCGTTGTCATCAACTCGCATGTATTCAACGCCATTCAACATTTTTACACCGCGCTTCATAAGAGACAAACGATGTACCCAACCAGTTGTTTTCCCTAAATTAGCGCCAACTTTACTATTTTTACGTTGCAATAAATAGAGGTGACGAGCAGGCTCTATTGGCCGTTTTTGTGGAGGGTATATACCACCTTTAGAGTGAATTGAAGTATCAATATTCCATTCTTCGTTAAATAACGAAGTATCTAAACTGCTACTTTTTCCTGTTTGGGTTAATAGCTCTGCGACATCAAAACCAATCCCCCCAGCACCAATGATAGCGACATTTTTCCCTACAGGGCGTTGTTGGGTAATAACATCTATATAGGAAATGACCTTATGATGGTCTATCCCCTCAAGCTGAATTTGGCGTGGTACAACACCCGTTGCAATAATCACATCATCAAAGCCTGACAAGTTGTCTACATCGGCTTGCTGTTCAAGGCGTACATCCACATTCAATAATTGTAGCTGTCGGCAAAAATAACGGATCGTTTCATGGAATTCTTCTTTACCGGGAATTTGCTTTGCGAGGTTAAATTGCCCACCAATATGATTAGATTTTTCAAATAGGGTGACTCGATGCCCACGTTTAGCGGCATAAATAGCGCAAGAAAGCCCTGCGGGGCCTGCACCGACTATTGCCACTGATTTGCTAATCGTGGCTTTTTCGTTAGGATAATCAAACTCCCTGACGGCTTGAGGGTTAACTAGGCAACTGGCTAATTTTCCGCTAAAAATGAGGTCTAGACAGGCTTGATTACAGCCAATGCAGGTGTTTATTTCATCTGCTCGGTTTTCCGCAGCTTTGCGAACAAATGACTCGTCAGCAAGAAAAGGGCGAGCCATGGAAACCATATCCGCTTGTTGATTAGCGATAATTTGCTCAGCTACATACGGGTCATTGATACGGTTGGTTGTGATCAATGGAATATTAACTTTACCCATTAACTTTTGAGTAACCCAGCTAAATGCACTGCGAGGGACTTGAGTTGCAATTGTGGGAACTCTGGCCTCATGCCAACCAATCCCTGTATTAATTAAGCTCGCGCCGGCAAGCTCAATTTGTTTTGCTAGTAACTCTATTTCTTCCCAAGTGGAGCCATCCTCGACGAGATCAAGCATGGAAAGCCGGTAAATAATAATAAAATTATCCCCAACGGCTTCTCGTACTTGACGAACAATTTCAATGGGAAAACGAATGCGGTTTGCATAGCTTCCTCCCCACTCATCGTCCCTATGGTTAGTGCGCTTGGTAATAAACTGGTTGATTAAGTAACCTTCAGAACCCATGATTTCAACACCATCATATCCCGCTCGTTGGGCTAATTTTGCAGTAGTGACAAAATCTTGTATGGTTTTTTTTACTTCATCAGATGTCAGTGCTTTAGGGGGAAATGGAATAATTTCAGCTTGAATAGCACTGGGGGCAACTAATGCGGGGTGCAAGCCATAACGGCCTGCATGTAGGATTTGTAAAGCAATTTTTCCGCCTGCTTGATGAACTTCGTTTGTAATATGCTGATGGAAGGGGAGCTGCTCTTGGTTATTGAGTACAGCCCCATGAGCAGTTAGTGCCCCTTCTGGGCTTGGCGCTATTCCCCCAGTAATAATAAGACTGACCCCATTTTCTGCACGTAAACGATAAAAATGTGCGAGTCTTTCACTTCCTTCAGGATGCTCTTCGAGCCCAGTATGCATTGAGCCCATTAATATTCTATTTTTTAGAACGGTATGGCCTAAATCTAGAGGGGTAAAAAGGTGTGGAAAATTGCTCATTATTATACTCCCATTTCGGGCTCTATTAACAGGTCAGATGAGTTAACTGTAGCCTAATGGGATGATGAATTGGTAATAATGTTAATTTTTTGTGATTTTTATCATGACTTTTAATTAAAAGTGCGGAGTTAATCTAAATATAGCGGAGAAATTTATTATTTTGTCATAAAAATAAATTATCAATAACATTCAAATTAATATTCACGCACAATCAACATTTACTTGTCAGGAACTCACAGCCTATGAAAGAAATTTGCCAAACTATCACTTTAGAAGGTTCACACGTTCGCTTGGAGTTTTTATCTCATCAATACGATCAAGCGTTGTCTGCTATGATCCAAAAGGATGGGCTACATAAGTTATGGTATACCTCTGTCCCTGAACCTGAAAATGTCGCTAAAGATGTGGATAACCGTCTTAAGCGGTTTCAACAAAAAGAAATGTTGCCTTTTGTTGTTATTGATAAAAAAACAGGTAATGCAGTTGGTATGACTTCCTATCTGCGTATTGATAGTGTGGTTAGGCGAGTTGAAATTGGCGCGACATGGTACGGTAAAGAAGTGCAGCGTACAGCGATTAATACTGAGGCTAAATACCTGTTATTACAGTATGCTTTTGAACAATTAAATTGTGTTGCTGTGGAGTTAAGAACGCACTTTTTAAATCAACAAAGTCGCAGAGCGATTGAACGTCTGGGAGCAAAACTTGATGGGGTCCTCAGAAACCATATGCTCACTCGTACAGGGGAACTGCGTGATAGCTGTATTTACAGCATTATTGAGTCAGAATGGCCCGCGATAAAACGGCATTTAGAGTGGCAAATGGTCAAGCCCCGTTAACGATTGCCATTAAATCGGCCAAAAAGCCCACCACTGTGTTTTGGGGTGGGCTAAATAGGCTTATAAATATTCGTGCATTGGTTTGGTCATATAGACGTTATTTGGCATTTTTTCCGTCGTAGTATATCCCGCAGGGCTATTAATCAGTGCAGGGATGCGGTTGACTAAATTGGCACAAGTTAACTCAACTGTCGCTGGGTTATTCACTTCAATAGACGTATCTGGCTCACCAATTAATTGCCAACTATTTTTATCACATTCATCAGCGGTCAAAATTTTACCAATACATTCTGTTTCAAGGGTAACGCCTTCTGCTGTTTCGGTGATCACAACAGCAGATAAACCGAGTACATCCCCTTTTTTGACGGTCATTTTTAAGGTGTCTGAATAGGTATCTTGTTTGGCGATTTGTGGAACACAGCGCTGAATTTGGCTTGTAATGGTTAACCCTAGGCGGCTACATAACCAACCATTTTGCGTCCACATGTACGGAGGTGCATATTCACCGCTTTCAATTTTTTGTGAGATAACGTCGTATGGTAAATCATTGTAGTTACCGATTTGTTGATTAAATTCATTAACAGTTAACCCTGCGCCATGACCAACAGCTAAGGCAATACCGTAATCTTCAACGTTATAGCAACTAGAGCCTTTAACTTTTACTAATTTATGCATTGAACCTGCTAAGGTGTCGATCAACACTCCCCAATACATATCTGGGTAGCCACTCCCTGCTAAGGTACAATTATTTTCTTTGGCCAATATATCAAGTTTTTGGGTTATTTCTGGTGAGGAATTCCAAGGGTAAAGCGCTTCCTCTCCGGTTGAAATGGCATTAACACCGTGGCGGGCAAATAAGGAAAATGCATCTTCTAAATCAGCCATCGTGCTCAGTGTGGCAATGATCCCAACATCAGGTTTTAAGGTTTCGAGTGTTTTGTCTGCTTCATGGAGTGCTTGGACTTTGACTCCAGTTAGTGCGGTTCCTGCAATTTCGCCTATATCTTTGCCGATTACAGCTTCATTGATATCAAAAGCTGCCACAACTTCAGCGCCATGTTCTTGTAAGTAACGGATTAGGTATTTACCCATTTTCCCGCAACCATATTGAACTGCACGTACTTTTTTCATCATTTTTGTCCTATCAGCGAATTATCTATAAATCATATTGTGAGATCTTGATGAGAAAATTGTTGTTCTATATCAAATGATTGGGGGAAGAATGTTTAATAAGCCTGATTGTGTTTATGCTGTGGTTTATATTTTTAATTTGATATAGATTGATTTTTAATGTCATGGATACTATGAGCATTGGTTGAATTAAAAATGACAAAAATAAACGAGGCTTTATGGCAAGTATGAAAGAATGATAGTTTTTGGTGATGCTATCACTTTGAATTATAAGTGATGCGATTGATTTGAACACAATTTCGCCATACAGTTTTGAAACACTAGACCTAAGAGAAAACTGCACGTATAATCCTTTCCACTTTGGCCCCTTAGCTCAGTTGGTTAGAGCAGTCGACTCATAATCGATTGGTCACTGGTTCAAGTCCAGTAGGGGCCACCAAATTTTAGCTGTTAAATCAGCACATTAAGCCACTTCTTAGCAAGTGGCTTTTTTGTATCTAAAAGCCAATGGCGACAAAATGGCGACAGAGATTTTGAAGAGATTTAAATCTGTAAGAAGTGTCGACATCTCTATGAAGCTGTTTTTGATTACCTATGTATAAAAAATAGTCTCGGAATTAATTTTATAGATAGTTTATGTCTGGGATTAAACGTCTAATTTTACTTTTGAGGATAAGTTTTTTTGTTGCTGGAAATGTGAGATTTGTAGTGACAAAGTTATATACTGTATTGATAATAAAAATTAATTTGCTATAACTTCATTTACTTAAAATTTTAATTGGAGGTTATATGCAATCTGAACTATCTTTTTCTACAAGGGATGAGTTTTCTAGAAAACCTATAGCAGAAAAACTAATTAATTTACTAAACAGTGATATTGACCTCTCACCAATAGTGATAAATGGTGATTGGGGAACGGGTAAAACGGAGTTTTGCCTTAAAACAATTCAAGAAATGAAAGTAAGCAATGAGGAAATAAAATGTGTTTATATTGATGCTTTTAATGCTGATAGTTCAGATGAGCCTATTTTAACATTAATAGCAGCTATAGTGTCATTGTTTCCAGATAAAGAAGATAAAAAATCAATAATAAACAAGGCAATACCTGTTATTAAATATGTTTCAAAGGTTTTTCTTAATGCTAGTACTACTTTAATACTTAAAGAAAATGCAGAAAAACTAGGTGAAGACTTATCAGATGCCTTGAAAGATCAAACCGCAACAGCAATAGACGCGACTATTGATAATTTATTAGATACACATGAAAAATCTACTGAGAATATTAATGCATTAAGAAGCATTCTTGAATCATTAGCTTTTGATAGCCCTGTTATTGTTTTTATTGATGAATTAGATAGGTGTAGGCCTAATTATGCTTTAAAGATGATAGAGTCAATTAAGCATATATTTAATATAAAAAATGTAAAATTTGTACTAGTGACTAATGTTAATCAATTATCATCATCAATTAATAAATTATATGGAGAGTCAATAAATGCAAATAGATACCTAGATAAATTTATTGGATTTAAAATAGACCTTATAGAATATCATAGAAAGTATGATAATACGATATATAGTAATTCAATTAAATATTTAAATTGCTTGATTAGTAAAGATAAAAATCTAAAGGTACTTTCCGAAGCTGGATATGAAAATTTTATTTCTTTTTTTATAAAAGAACACCATTTATCTTTACGAGATATAGAGAAGTTTTTTAAGTATTTACTTATTTATCAATATAATAGTAATAATGATATTGGGGGTGATTCAGTTTTTGGGCTTGTGGCTTATAGAATCTTGGGGATTTTTATTTATATGTTAAATGAAGATTTAAGAGATAGGTTTATAACTGAAAACTATACGTGTGAAGATGTTTTTTCAGTTGTTGGTGTTCAAAATGATAATTTTGACATGATATTTACAAATAAGATTAATTATGTTGCTACTGCAATAATTACCCCTCTTTTAATGGGTGCTAAAGATTATTCTAATTTTAAAAGTAAAAATAATGGTTTAATTGAGCATTTAGAGAAAAATTGGAATTCGTCTCGGGACAGTATAATGCGAGGTTATATATTTTTTGATGATAATGAAGCAAAGACGTTTGTTCAAGGAGCTATGTATAAGTTAATGTTATTATAGTTTCAGTTTTTAATTCCCTCTCAAGCCACATTGCTACAGGCTTTTTGTAACCATGTGGCTAATTTCCAAATTTAGTTAAACCCACATAAAATAGAAGTTTTCTATATCTTTCATTATGTTGTGTTTTTAACGCGATCCATTTCGTGATCCAAAAACTGAAATCTCCTGAAATTCTTTTCACTCATTTCAGTTTGAGATTTTCGGCAACGCCCTAGTGCTAGCGCGGCTTGGCGATATGTTTTGTAGAATTTCAAAACTGAAATAAAGTTTAGATCTAAATTGTGCAGGCGGGTGCGGTGTAGTGCATTTTACGTGGTAGGTAACTTTATTTCGTGGGGTAGCGCTTCGCCTGCGCCATGCTGTTGATGTGATCCAAATGAAAGGTTGCTTGATGTGGTTTGATGGTTGGAGTGCTTAGACGTGTCTTACACGCTGTTAAATTACAGGTATAAAAAAGCCCACGGCTGTGGGCAAGAGTTGGACTAAAACTGTGTTAACCAATAACTGGCTGATACTTTGCTTTCAAGCCATCTGATTTACTTGCCGTACCTTTGATGGCATCGGCATTCAATGGCGTTCCTGTGTTGTGGTGGCTGTGACTGGCAGTGAGTTCGGCCAACTCTTTCACGATATCTAATGTATCAATCATCAACTGCGCCACATTAATTTCTTGGCTACCAATCCAAACAACTGGTGCAATGATTTCTTGTTTGGTACCCGCGATGCTTTGCTTAAGTGCGCCTACCTTTTCAATCAGCTTTTGGCCAACGGTGAGTATGGCATCTTCGACAATATCAATATTAGCATTTCGATTAATACTTGCCACAAAACTGCCCTTTGATGCAATGCTGTAGTCACCGTCGGCTATTTGTTGGATAGCGCCTGCCAGTAATGTGGCTGTGCCAAGTACCATCGTTTTGTCGGTGGCTTGAATGGTTGTGTCTCGGGTGACCAAAGTGCGCTGTTCCGTGTCTGCGGTGACTTGCCGATGCATGGACGATTCACTAATGGTCTGGTCAGTTTGTCGTTGCCAGCTGCCATCTTGCGTAATGCGCTGGGAAACTTCTTGGCGCTGTTGCTGCAATTGTTCCCCTGGTTGGATATCGGGCAAAGTGTTTCCCTGGCTAAGAGTTTGGCGAATAAATGGCTTATCAGGTCGGCCACCTTCAAAGGCAATTTCCACGACGGTACCCACGGGTGGATATTGGAATAAGCCACTCTCGCCCCCTGCCATTGGCAGCGGCAATGGTACTGCACGGTAAATAGGGGCGCTCGAAGGGTTCCCGTCGGCATCCAATAATTGCACATCCACCGCATAGCGTGGGCGGTACGGGTCAGAAATATCACCAGCACTAACGGGTTCACTATGGGCTTCGATACGCGCGGTTTTAGGCAGGTGTAAACCTGCCGCCAGTTCAGGATAGGCATTGTCGATTTGGTTTTGAATGGGGCTCTTGTTAGCGGGTTTCCCTATGATTTTATTGGTGATTGCCCACGTGAGCGTCATATCTTCATTGATAAGGTTCACTTTTTGGAGACGTTTGCCGTTGGTATTCACACCTGGTCTTAATGATTGCACCATCGGAATGGTCATGCTGTTCCCGCCTGCCTGTGAAGTGGCAAATTCATTCGGGATTTCAACGGGTTTATTGGCAAATAGCGAATGTGGCCAACTGCCCACATATACATGGCCATTAGGCAATTGCTGCCACACATAATCATCAATATTGAACACATGCCCTAAGTTGGCTAATAGCTGATAACCTGTACCACTGTGGGTAAAGTGAGGAATAGGCTCATTCACATAAGGCGCATCAGGTAATTGAAAGGTTAGCCCGCTTTCCTTTTGCAGGTGTTCGGCAATAGTGCGCAAAGTGGGATGCTGAAAAGAACATGGCCACTCACGTTCAAATACGCCAACCAGTTCACGAATAAATAACCGTTGAAATCCGTTGGATGAGGGCTGAGACCGCTCAACGTAACCCGTGAAATAACGCAATAATAATTCGGGATAACCGACATCAAGGCGCACTAATTTCCCTGTGTAATCCTCATCGGTATTCACAGTGACAAAGCCACGCCCTGCGGCAGAGAGCTCTAACATAATATTGATATCGGTGACCTGAATTTCATCACTGGATAAATATAGTCGATTGATGGGTTTCATTCCCTTTACTCCAACGAATCGTTAATCGGTTTTAACACTTTTTCTTCAAACCAGGTTAATTGCTCGGTTTCATCGAATGCCCCTGATTGACCGCCTTTTGTTGCACTGCCGCCTTGCGTTTTGCTGGCCACTTTACTGTTAGCGCGGGCTTCACGTTTTTCTGAAACGGATAAATGCTCACGTAAAGTAAAGGTAATTTGCCACGCCTGTTTCCCTTCAATTTTGCTGGCATCAATGGAATTGGTGAATGTACCGATACGAAAATTAATCGCTTGAGCCGTCAAGTTCGCCACGCGATAGCGCTTTAAATTGCCGTTTTCTTTGGCTTCCGCTAACGCAAAAAGGCGTGAAAACGCCTTGTGCTCTGTAAAAGGTAAAATGCCCGTGATGCGCAGCTCTTTAGGTTTGATGCCTTGCTCTGCCACGGCCGTACTGGAGGATTGCCCTGATTGGTCTTTATCCTGGAACATCATACTGGGCGTTACAGCCAAGTTTTTCAGTGGGATGGCTTCACCGTTCAGGGCAAGGGTGATGGTCTGTGTCATTTAACATCCTTGTTAAAGCGTGAATTTCATTGCCGACAAATAAGGTGGCGAGGGTAAATATCGCATCAGGTTCAGGAATATTTTTTCGCATTTTATCGGCCAAAACGCTGGCATCATCTGTGCCTGAAAATGCCCAAACAGTGGCTGATTGGCCTAAAAGTCCGTTTAGGGCATCACTCATCTGTTTTAAGGCATTGTCTTTTTGTTGGCTGAAATCCGACAGTGCCGATTTCATGCTATCCAACCCGCTAGGCTGGCTTGCCGCTGCTTTTGCCGCTTCAATTAACTGTGCGTTAGACGCCATGCGGCTGGTCGTCGTTGATAGGGATTGTGGCAAAGGTAAGCCGCCTGCCATTTTCCCTGGCAATTGCATTTTTGTGGTGGTCAACGTGTGTGCCGTTCTGGCCATTCGCTCAACTTGGGCAAAAATAGGTAGCGGAAACACGGCCGAAAAGGCCGATAATCGTTGCATAAATTCAGCAAATGATTTCCCTGTGACCATCAGCACCAATACCGAAACATGGCCAGCCCCTGTGAGCTTATCCGCTAAATGATTAATCGCATTGGTGGGGCTGAGATAACTGCCTGAGCTATTCGTTTGACCAATACCATAAATAAAGGGATGCACAGGCAGAATGGAACAGGTGATCGGCGGCAAATCTGCCGCCATTTTCATATTTTGTTTATGCCATTGATAACGGGGCTCATTCATTGGGGTTTCTCTGGCCATGTGATATCGGGGGCGCTTGCAGTGTCGATACGGTTTAAATCAACACGATACTGTTTCCAAACGTTTAGCTGCATAAGTTCTTTGTCTGTTGCGATGCCTAAATCAATAGCGTCTTGGAGTGGTGCAATGGCTTCACTCGCGACTTTCATCAAAGACTGTTTTTCTTTTAATGCTTGGATTTGATGAAATGCATTGTCATAGCGATAGGAACAAATACCCTTTGCCGATAGCTCAAATTTAATATTCAGTAAGTCTTCAAACTCCCCATCAAACATGACCTCATAGAAGTGTTTTTTTTCCTCTTGTTGAGGTTCAGGGATAATTTGATAGCAATCTAAATTACTTTTTTGTACCCATACGGTGATCATATTATGCCCTCACTCTGACTCGGATTTTACTGGGCGCACCACTAACACCGCCCCAAACGCATCGGAATGTTTTTCCTGAGTTTTCTAAGCGAATACGCGCATTCCCTGACGCACCCGAATTAATCCCAACCTCGACATTGTCATCAGGTAAATATGCCGCTGACGTGATAACCCCCTCTGCATCATTGAAGTAAAACCAACACCCTCGACAATCTTGCGGTAAGGCAATGGTTTGGTTATCTTTCATTCCAGCCCCTGAATAGACCGTAATATATTTATATTGTGGGTCATGGCCTTTGATTTCGTAGCGTTTATCTCCCTCATTTTTCGTGTAGCTGTCACCTTTGATGGCATAGTTACCTGCTGGCGCGTAATTGCCTTTTGCCTGATAACGCCCGTCGCTTTCGGTTTTCGTGTAGCTATCGCCTTTAACGGCATAATTACCTGCTGGCGCATAATTACCTTTGGGCTGATATTTATTATCGGTTTCTGTTTTACTATACGCCCCCACATCCCCCGCACTTAACGAAATATCTGCACTCAACGGTTTGTTATTTACTTTTCGCCCGACGGGCACCGCCCCAATACTGGCGGTGGTAATGCGGATCAACTTCCCTGTTGGTTTACTCATTTTGTTACCTCAATAGAAATAAAATCGCCATTTTTTAACGCTTCGGCCAAATACAATGTGGTTCCCTCCACGGTGTACGCATAGCCTTGGGGCTGAGTGATGCCATTAATTTGCACTGATAACACGGCCACATTGCCAATGTTAAAAGAAACCTCGCCACCTTTGATGGCAGGAATAATGGACGTCACTTGAATGTGGGCGTTATCGCCTTTTTCACCGTCATTCACGACGAAAGAAACAGGCGGCAAGTTAGCGCCAGCACTGTTTTTAAACGTCAGTGTGATTGTGCGACCTTTCGCCATGCATCACCTCACGGATTTTCTTTAACTTGTACCGATACGCTGACGATACTGGCACCTTGTGCGCCATTACTTCCGTTTTTACCATCTGCACCATTGGTGCCGTTCTTGCCATCAGCGCCTTTTTGCTCTGCAAAAAATTGCGCCTCTGTTTTGGCTGCATTCCCTGGGAGTTTTTTCCAGACCTCAAAGGCGGATTCACCGTCACTCACATCAAAAGACGCAGGCAAGGTTTTACCGTCAGAAGTTTTAAAATTCAGTGTGATCGTGCGTTTAATTGCCATGTTCGCTATTTCCCTTTAATGGTGGTTTCGACTTCAATGTCGTGAATGTGCTGCAACTGTTTTTCTGAAATAAAAATGTTTTCATCGGAGCCGATGGCCGCTAAATTTTGGCTATCCGCACTAATAAAATCCTTTCCCTTCAAGTTCTTCACCGTGGTTCTGAGTGCCTCCACTTCATTTCGTAACACATCAGTTTCAGAGCCTGCATGTAACGCACGTGGGCTAATTACAGGCACATTAATCAACACCTCAATGTGGTCGTCTTTTAGCAACGGCTCGGCTAAATAAACCGTGTTATTTTCAACGGCAAAAGAATAATTGGCGTATTGCTCAAGGCCATTAATAAACAGCAAACAGTGTTGAAATACCTCGTTTGGGGTGAGCGTGCTTTCATTGCCTTTGGCGACATAGCGCCATGATTTCATCTCACTTTTTAGTGCATATTGCTGTTTGATTTGCGCGATACTTTGTTCCCATTTCGCCCCTTGAGGGCGTAAATCGGTGACTGACCCAGTTTTATCAATCGCCGCGATGGCAAACACAAAATGGGAATATCCGCTGGTATCTACATAGTGTTTTAACTGGTTGCCCGTGGTGAGTTTCACCACCGTTTGCCATTGGCTCAGTAAGTTACCTTGATAGCTGAAATCCGTATAAATGTGCGTATCACGCAGTTTATTGAACACTTGGCTTTTAGCCAGCTCGCCTCGCAAACCGCCCACATAGGCTAAACCGCTATTCACGGTAAATTGTTCACCATCGCGGGTGACGTCAAAGGCAGAGCCAAAGAAAGCCGCCTCACCGTAACTGTCGGTGTTAATCAGCCGCTGCGCTTCATCAATTCCCGTTAAGCGTGCGGTGAAATCAATTTGCCACGTTTCTGCGGTGGTATTAATGGCGGTGTCTTTAGCCGCCCCGTCAAACTCCAGCAAAAATGAGCGAGTTAAAACGTTGCCTTGTTGGCCACCTTGTGTGCGCAGTTTCTTTTGTATTGGGGCATGGGTGATCATCGCCACGGACTGACTGGCTTTGTTTAACAACCCAATCCAGTTAAATTCGAAATCACCGATTTCTGTGCCCAGCGTCACGCTGTAAGCCACCGCATTTTCGCTGACTAACCCCGCCTTATTAATTGCTTGGCGATGTACAATGTGTTTGGCATCGGGCAGTTGTTCAGTGCGTTCAATGGGTTTCTTTGGGTCTAAATTTGGCACTAAGGCAAATACAAATTCATCTAAAATGATGGGCTTACCTGTTGCGGCTTCTTGCGCTTTGTAGTGCTCAAATTCAAGGGTAATGACTGATGACATAATCTATCCTTTTAATGATGCCCCATAGGTCATATTGGGTGCGCTGCTTCCATGCAGCGTCGCATAACTGATTTGAATATCACTGGCAATTTCACCTACTCGTAACGTCAAAATAGGCACAGGTAATTTCGCGTGATAGCTGATGTAATCGCCCTCAAGGCTGCCCACTCGCATATTCAGTTGATAATCGTTAATCACTTCAAACTGATAGCGTCGGCAGGTGCGCCCATACTGGTAAATAATGTTGATCAGCAAATCAGGGGCGCGTGAGAGCTGCTCATCATTGAGCACGAGAATAATCACGTCCCAATCAATGTGCGGCTGGCGCTCTTTAATCAATACGTTACCAATGCCCAACCGTTCAAAAATGGCGATAAATCCCACCACGCTGCCACTGTCTTTGGCGTTGATAAAGGCGTATTTCACCCGCTTGCGGTATAAATCCAACGGTTCACCATTGAAGCGCTGAATATCCCGCTGATAGGCCAGCAAGTTCAATAATGATTCTGTGCAAGTTTCCGCATCCAATTGCGCCAATGGCCACGTTAGCCAGCCGTAAATCATCGTCCAGAAACGACGTAATGCTACCAGTAGCTTGGCGGGTTCGCCTTTGTCCATCCAACTTGGCAGCGCAAGGCGTTTAAGCTTTTCGTGAAAGTCAGACATTTTTCACCTCAACCACTAACGATGTTAAGCGGGGCACATTGAGCTCGCTGGTGATATCCCCCAATGAAAAATACAGTGACTGAATATCACTAAACTGGCGGTGCAGTTCGCGCCCCAAGTTCGAAAATGAAAACCGTGAATATGGCCATGTTTGTTTGACCTGGTACAAACTGTTTTCACGAAAGGCGCAGCGCACCAAATCGTTCACCTCATTTTTTAAGCTGCCCAGTTGTTCCGCGCTAAAGTTGCCGAGGTTATCGACGAATACGGTTAAAACTAACGCATGGTGTGTTTCTGGCATGGCAAAACACTGCATGTCATCACCGTGGCCGTGATGGCCTTGTTTCATCACGTAGTCATTCACTTGGTCGATAAAAGGCTGGCTTGCCACGCCACTGTCTAATAACAAATACGCATTGGCGGTACCCGCGCCACGGGGCGCATCATGCAAAAAGAAAATGCGGTCAATGCTCAAGCCCACAAGGCTGGCTATCATGCCGCGATAAACCGCATCGGTGTGATAGTTCCCCACTAAATTGAATTGGTTGCGGCAGCGGTCACGCAAGTCATCGTCACTTTCAGCATCCGCGCCTGGCGTCGTTAACCAATCATTTTCACTTTGCACCTGTTCAATCCCTGCGACGGCCACGGGCAAAATACGAAAATAGCCTGGGGCGAGGTTATGCGCACCACCTGCCATATCTGCCATCACAGGGATTAACTGGCTTTGCTGGCCAGCGGCAATTTCCACGGCTTGGGTGGTACTCACGCTGTAAATCACCCCCGCGATGCGCTCCGTTTGAATAATGGTGCCTTTGGGCACGGTGACCGCGCTAGCGCCTGCCACTTTATAAAAGCGGATCACACCATGGGCTTGGGTGGCAGGTTTACGAGTTAAGTTGACGCCCCAAGCAAACAAATCAAGCCATGCCCCTGATGCCGTGGCCAGATACATATTGCGCATGACGACATTGACCAAGGCCTCTTTTAGCCACATTACGGGCTTGGTCACAATGGAGGTAATGAGCCGCCAAAACGGAGACATTCGTGAGGTATTGGTCACTAACCCCTCATCGGCCACCACTTGGTTAAATTGCGCGTGAATTTCAGCCTCAGTGGTCGGCATACCGCTATCTTGCAGAACCTTTTCATAATCAACATCGGGCTTAGTCGCCATAGTCCACTCCCACGTCCATGCGGCCAAAATCGTAAGTTTCTGCGGTGATCCACAATTTCACGGGTGATTCTTCGTGAATGGCAATTGTCCCTGGGACAATGCGCTCGTCATTTTCCACAAGCATCTCAATTTGGTTACGAATATCTGCCCGTAAGGTGGGGCTACGTTCGCCCACCAATTGTGTGGCCAAACCGCTTTCCATAATGGCATGGACACAATCTTGAGCGATGGAAACACGGTTATTGCACAAAATCGGCTCACTGCCTGAATTCAAGGTAAAATCACGCTGAGTGATTAATAAATCAATGTATTGGCTATCCATGCGCTAACATCTCATATTCCGTTAATTGTTGTGGTGATGGTATTGTTTCAACTTTAATGACCACATTTTCATAATTTCGACTGTTATCGACATGACTGGTTGTTGAACCCACGGCATTTTTCCCAATGCCATTTGTATCAATGCCTTTGAGCTGTTTGCCCGTTAATATTTGTGTATTGGTGATGGGCTCCGCTTGCTCAACTTGTGCCTGCATAAACAATTGTTGCTGGCGAATAATCTCGACCGCAGCCATGCCCTCAACATCAGGCACGCTATTGGTGGCTTGAGCGGCTGGGGTGTTGACCTCCATGCGTTCAATTTCAACACCAGGCAAATAATTTAAGGTATCGACAAACGAGTTATAGATATCTGCAAAGGTCTGTTTTACCCACGCCCACACATTGCCGAAAATATCGCGGATGCTGTTGGCGACGGTCTCAAAGGTTTCGGTTAATGAAAACTCACCAAACCAATTGCACAGCGTTTCCCAACCTTGGCCAATCCATTCCCACACATCGCTAAACACTTGGCCAACTGCCATTACAACTGCGGCCAACACTTTAAATGTGGTGGTATCTTGGATGGCGGCTTTGACTGCATCCCAGTGTTTAATCAGGAAATAAATACCCACACCTAATAACGCAATCGCCCCAATAATCAAAATGATGGGCAAGCTCATCAGGTTGAAGCCAATGCCTGCGGTGATAGCGGCCATCCGTAGCGCCAACAAGGTACCGCGCAAAAGTTTTAAGGTAGCCTGCCAAATCACCATCGCTTTATTGGCCAGCCAGACCGCCCCAGGGATTAATTTCAACGTGGCAAGGCTCAGTTTCCAGACCACCACTAATCCCGCCCAAATAAATTTACTGATCCCCATCACGATATTAGCCATCGCTCCCGCAGCGGCCACGCCTGTGATACTGGTGGCGATATAGCCCACGTATTTGGCGATATTGGGGAACAGGGTGAGCCAACGTTGGACGGTTTGCCCCATCTCTGCAATTTTATTCACCAGTGGATTAATGACAGGTAGTAGCGTCATCCCCACGGCCACACGCACGTTAGTCCAAATGGCCATTAAGCGTTCCCACGGGTCGGCCAATTGCTCGGCCATTTCACGGGTACGTTTCATGCCATCGTTCGCGCCCAGGGCAGTGATATTTTTGCGTAACACATCCACATCGCCATAGAGCTGCTTCACCACAATGGCCGAATCCCCAAAGGCGGCTTCAATCTCTTTCTGTGCCTTGAGGTTACCGTCGATATTGCTACCGTACTTTTGCTGTAATTTACCCAACATTTCAGGCAAGGAATTCATTTTTCCCGACGCATCGACAAAGCTCAGCCCCAGTTTTTTAGCCCCATCCGCTGCGCCCGTCATAAAGCCCTCATAAGCGCTGCTGGCTTCGGTGCCCAATGTGCGCTGTAATTCCCCCAACACGGCTAACTGTTCATCGATACCCACACCAAAGTGAGTCCCTGCCGATCTTGCGCCCTCCATTAACCCTGTAATGTCAGCCATTGAGGTACCAAAGGTTTGCGACATATACAGGGCTTTGCCTGCCAGTTCTTCGGCAAATTGGCTTTTGCCCACTTGGCTGGCGTAGGTGGAAAACTGCGAAAACATCTGCCCCATATAGGCGGTGGTTTCATCTGCGGTGCTTTTTAAGGCGGTGGCCGTGGTGTTGGTCACCGTGGTTAAATAAGGCAGTTCGTTATCGGCTACGCCTTGAATGGCTTTGCGGATGGTGAGCGCCGATTGGGTAAACTCCACCGAGGACTTGCCATACTGCGCACTGAATTTCATGGCCGCTTGGGTGACGTTTTTCATCGCGCTCGCATCCACGCCTTGCAAACTGGCGGTCTGTAGCGCTTCATTCATTTGCAGCGCGGGATCAAGTAGGCCTTTTAAGGAAAATAACGCACCCGCTAACCCTGCAACCCCAATGGCACTTTGAGTAAAGGCTTTTTGACTCTCATTGGCAAAATTGGATAACGCAGATTGAGCCTGTTTTAACGGCTGCGTCACGTTATCAATTAAGCTTAAGGTAAAATCTAATGAGTTCATTTATCACCCTTTAACGCCAGTGCAATGCCATTGGCCACGGCAATGCGCATATTTTCCCAGTGTTGGTTATTCAGCCATGCAGCACGAGCCAAACTATCAATTTCATCATTATCATGAGGATAGTAATGACGACGCAGCGCAATAAATTGCTCCAACTCATTACGCTCGATAGACTCAACCCGTGCCCTCAGTTTTTTACGCTAATGTCCAATTTCGGGGCATATTGCTCATTGATGGATGAGGCGATTTGCAGCGCGGCACCTGGCTGTTTCAATAACTCATCCAGTGCGTCTTTGTCGTCTTTCACCACAATGCGGCGCAAATAGGTGTGGGCAGGGGCAATTTTATTGTCCATCGCCATTTCATTGATAAACCCGTTATAGGCGGTCATGTTGGGTTCGAAACGGTAATCTTTTCCTGCAATGTCTAATGTGATTGTTTGGCTCATGGTTCAATTCCTTTTGCGGTTAATGTCATCCACTAACTGGTTATGACGTGCGGCACAATTGCCGTACAAGGTTAAAAACAGTTCTAACGGTTCACTAACGTGCTTGCCCGTTTGTCCGTTCAGTCTCGGTAACAAGATTGGGCATTTGGTTAACAGGTTTTCCTGATAACTCTCGCTCGATACGCTCGACGGCGCGGTTGTACAAGCTGACAAACTCAGGACTAACACACACGTTAGTGAACACAGGTTTAATAACTTCGGTTCTGATTTCCCTGGACGTTGCATTGGCAATGTTCTCCAATTGGTTTTCAAGCTGACGCGCAGACTCACGGGAAATGGCTTGGGCTTCGGCTCGGGCTTTATCGCCTGCTTGTTTGGCAGCGCGTTCAATGTTGAGCTGTAAACTGTCATGATAAAGCCCATTCACCCACCAACCTGCGCCAAAGGCCGCTATTCCTAGCGCGAACACCAACGCAAGTTGTTTGGCCATTACTTCACCCCGTTATGGGCTAAGCTGAAATGGTTGCCATCGTTAAATCGGCCGCCCCAAGTGCCCCCGATAGATTCCCAATATTCGCCTAGGGGTAAATAGCTTGGGGTATCTTCACGGTATTGGCCGTTGATAAATAAATTAAAGTCCACGGCTAGGCGCGATATATGCAAGCTGTTTTTGATGCCTTTGCCTGTTTTGGCATTCGCGCTGGCTTGTTCGGTGGTGCGAAAGGCTTCACCAAAGGTCAGTCGGTAACCGTGCTCATCTGCCCATAAAATTAGCCTGCCGATCATTACGGTGAATAAGGCTTGTTTCTCTGAAAGTGTCATTGTTTAAATTTCCCTTTTAATAGTGAGCTTCCACGTTTGCGCAGCCACAGTTCAATTAACTGATACCCCGCAATACCAAAGGCAGAGCCTAGTCCAGTGATGGCTAGCGGTGAGATATCTGGTACCCAAATCAAGATAGCGCCTGCCATCACTGACACGGCAGAGCCCAAAAGAATGCGCCCAATAAATAAACGCAGGGTGATAGGTTCATCCCCTGTGAGCACTTTGCCAATAGCAATCAGTGCACCAATAAAAAACAGGGTGATAAATGTTTTTTCATGTTCTTCCATGAACACTTTTCCTTTTAACCGATTAATTTGTCTGTCAATTCTGACTCAAGGTAAGGAATGCCATCCAAGCGCACAAAATCAGGGCTGGTGACAAGGAATTTCACTTTTAAATTGACCGTGGTGCCACCTTTTGGGTCATGGTCTAAAATGTCCGATAACAGCAATTTGCAGCCAAAGGCTTCCACTTTCATTTCCTCTCCGCCTGCTTTGGCGTACCACATCAAATCCACTTCGGGGATGCTGCGCCATGAGCCTGCTGCACGGGCTTTGGCTTTTAAAATGGCTAACGCTTTGGTGCTAAATTCCAGCTCACCCTCGGCAGACACATCCCCCGAAACCCAACCGTCGGGCACGCCATTGGTTTGAGCGACGCCCGTATTATCCGTAAGGTTTAACGTTGATTTCTCAACGTGAATGAGTGAGCCGTCTAGGTTGAAATCAAACGACTGACCCGAAATCCGTTTACTCATGCTGCGCCCTCCAAGCTGGTATCTAAGATCACACTCGCTTCAATGCCTTTCGGGCACTCATACGTTCGCACCACAAAATACACCGCAACTTTGGTTTTACTCATCCACGTAATGACCACATCACTATCTTGTGGCGGTTTGCATTCCCCTGGGAACGTAATACCGTTGATTTGGCTAGAGCGTGCCATGTCACGCATCACACGGGCAAAATAACTTTTGTGGGTTTCAATAGAATTGGGCGTACTGTTTAAGCTACGGTCACCAATTTTGGCAATCGCACGGATACGCACGTTTCGCGCCACTTTATCGACAATGCGCAGGTTTTCGATGTTTTGAAAATCACCGCCTTCCACGTCTAACGTGCGGCCATCTGCCCAGTACAAACCGTCGTAGTCGGGGTACCACATCGGCACACTGAGGCGGTTTTTCTCTAACGCTTGCAAGGTGGCTAAGTCAATTTCTTTGCCTGTACCATCAAGGGGTAGCGTTGCGCCCATGTCTTTTAATGCGCCTGTTTTTACTCGTGCAGGTGTGTCCGCGATGGTCACGGAACGGGTACACAAACGGCCTGCTAATACACCCGCTTCTTTGCCCCACAGTTGCGGTACCAGTTGCACTGACGGCGCGGCAATGCCTTTTTGTAGCGCAATGACTTGTGCGACATAATCTGGCCAGCTTTCTTCTTTGGTGGGGGTATCCACGGTAATGATTGACCATACCCAGCGGCCATATTTGGCGATTAAGGTCTCACGCAAGGTATTGGCGGCATCAATGACTTCTTTGCTGGCTGCGGTCAGTAAAACATAACCTTCCACACTGGCCACGTCTTGCGCGGCAATCACTGCATCCACAAACCCCAGCGGCTCAGCATCAACCGCCATCACATGAAGATAAGCCGACCAGTTTTGCCCCGCGTTATTCATGGCGGCCATCACATTGCGTTTCAGTGCGCTATCTTCATGGCCTAACACATCATCAAAATCCGTTTGTGTGTTGACGGAAACCGTTTTGCCCACGTTGGTATTGCCTGTTCCCACAAACAATACCGTGCGTTCAACCTCTTTGGTTTCCCCTTGTAGCTGATTTACTTGGTTCACCTGTACAGATGGCCATGTCATAAAAAATCCCTCTTTTATGGTTGTTTAACCAAATCCAATCCCTTGCAGTTGCCGTGCGAGGGCTTTTTCAAATTCATCTTGATTGATGCCCAAAAACTCACGTGCTGGCACATCAATCACCCATGAATTTTGCGGCGTCTCATCGCTTAAGGTGCGAATTAATAAACCTGCTTTAGCAAAGCTCATCCCGCTTTCAATGGCTTTAACAGGCGGTTTGCGCCAGCCTTTGCCTTTGCGCTCCTTGTACCCCAGCGCCCGTAACTTTTTGGCTTGCTTCTTGGTGGCTGGCCGTGTTTTATCTCGCCCAGATTTAAAGCTGGATTTATTCACGGTCACGTTCATCCCATGTTGTTGCGAATAACCCACAACCCCCGCAGGGATCTGTTTTTTGCCATTGCGGTATTTGCCCCCTTTGAGGTAAATCCGCACACTTTCGGTTTCAGGCAATTCCTTGATGTGCAGCACTTTGGGCATATTGCGCAGCATCTTTTTACGCCAGTTTCCCTGGCGCTGTGGCCACGGTTCGCCCTCGGGCGTTTGTTGGTTGCGAACGTTGCGTTTTGCTGCCGCTATCACGCCATATTTCGCGATGCGCCATAACAGGCGTTGGCGTTTTTTCGGGGGTAAATCAAACCGTTTAAGCGCCTCTTGCAGCGTATTAAATTGGCGTTGATTTAACTGGCCGCTTATCATGAGTGAACGCCTGCAATATCGGCCTCTTGGGCAATCCACATATCAGGGGCACACAGCGTCCAGCGCTTACCATCCATCGGGACAATACCGTTTTCGTCCTCTCGCATGTTGACGTTCTCCGCCAATTGCAGCATGACAATCACCACCGCTTGGTGACTTTCGTTTAAATCCACATCCATTGATGGGCGCTCTAAATCCAGTTGAATATCATCGATATCGTCATTTTCATTGAGCCACGCATCAATCAAAATACCGATGTAATCAGGGTTTACTTGGCGATAGGGGAAACGCCCCCAAGCAATCGTCGCGTCATATTGTTTGATGTGCATTCGGTATTGGTCATTGCCCAAATCGCGCTGCGCAGGGATGAATTGAATGCTGTCCATCACGCTGGAAAACTCCACATTGCACACACCATCGGGCAAGTTGGCCTTTAAAAAGGCGGTGAGTTGCTGCAATTTGCTCATATCATGGTCACCGTGGCACGTTTCAAACCTTTCATATTGCGGATCACTAATGAAGATTCCGCTAACAGTCGATTGCGTAGTTCAGGGCTTTCTTGCTGCGAGTTCGGGGCACGGTTCACGATAGAACTGTATTCCCCCAATAAATCGGCTTTGGCTCGCGCAAACACCGCTTTTAAATACTGCGCACATAAGGCATTACGGCCATTACGTTGCACACCAGGTACTTCTGCCGCTTGCTGGTACCCTTTGGCGTGGTGCTGATTTTTCACACTTATCAGCTCACCATTAATTTCCGTGATGGTATTCAGGAGTGCATCGGCTAAAAAGTCTGTATCGATACTGGTCGGTAGCGAACGGCTTTTTTGAAACTCCAGTAAATCCACATCTGGCCAAAAACCGTCATTGGTAATGATTTCTTGGCGATAATTACCGCTATTACCATCAAACATGGGGTGTCCTTAATGTAAAAAGTGGGCAAGGCCAGCTTCCTTGGCCAATTGCAATCAATTGCATTGCCTCAGCTGCGCCCACTTGGCTTGCGGTAGTCATTCGGCAGTAAGTGCCCGCAGTCGCATAGCAATGCGCGTGCGATGGGTTCTTACGCCACTTTTCGGGTTAAGCTGATGCGCCCTTGCAAGGTAGGCATCGGCTTTTTCTAAATCATCCACGTTATCAATGGCACTGGCTTTCGCTTCACTGTTATCCCCTTTGAGGATTTCCAAGGCCGCGAATTTGTACCACTTGGCCTTAATTTTTTCGTGAACTCGCCATTTTTCGGTGACGTTGTGAAACGTGCGCGAAAAATAGGGTTCGATGGCATTACCTGCTTCCGTTTCAAGCTGCGCCCATTGCAAGATGGTGTCTGCTACAAAGGCAGGAAAGCCACTTTTAAAGCCTGTTGGGGTAAGCTGTCCTTGCTCAATGGCGATGTCCGCCCAATCCAATCCGTGTTGGAATTCCCCCACATCAAACAGCCACACTACACAGTAGGCAAAAATCGGGTTTTTATAGATTTTCCCGTCGTCCAGATAATGCTGGGCAGTCGGCAGATAATTGGGCAAAAATTCCTGCCGTTTTATCTCGGTACGTTCTGCGTTGGTCATCCCTTTGAGCCGTGCGGCATCCTTGTCAACGGCACGCGCTTGTAAGTGCATACTTTCGCCATCCGCAATGGCAATTGCCTGTTGCTGCTCCAGCTTTTGGCGCATTTCCACTTTTAGGCGGTGACGTTGACCTGGTGATAACATTAGTCTGTCTCGACGGTGTCTTTCGGCTCAATCAATTCACCGATAGTGACCGCTGACTCATCAATTGCCCCGTACAGCTCAGGGTATTCCAACGCATAGCCCTCGTTACGCAGATAATTGTTTTCATACTGTTTACGGTCGTCCACAAACTCTGCTTTGCGTTGGCGCGTATTGCGCTGCGTGTACAGGTGCAAGTTGGATAACGTCGTAACCACTAAGCGTTTCCCTGGCATAAATGGCGGGATGTAGGCGGCACGGCCTGCAATAGTGGTACCCAGTAATTGTGCGGCAATTTTCTCCGTTGGGCGGTCAGCGGCTTGATATAAGCGATGTTGCTCCGCAGCCACCAAGTCAGCGCCCACTAACACCACAAGGCGTGGGTCGGTACGGTATTGCACAGGAATACAAGTGTTTACCACTTCTTGCGCCATCGCATCGAGCGAACGGAAATCGCCTTTTTCATCCAAGGTGATGGATTCGGAGATCACTTGTTTTCCACCGTCCCATTCTTTGGCGATTTGATGCCAACCTTTGTTCACATCCTCGCCATTGGGGTACTTTTTCGCATCGGTGCTATCGGCCACATGGGTACCGTTAAAACCAATACGCAACATGTCGAGGGCAAAGCTTTCATTAACGAAATTTTGCATCCGTTGGTAAAACTCATTTTCACCACCTGAGTTTGCCCAAACGGACAGCACATCCCACGGTAAAAACGCCCCTGAGTCGGTTTCGGCTAATTTATACTCATTGCCATCAATCCCCGTTTCACGCATGAAACGGCCACCTTTTTTACGCCCCGTAAATAACCCAGGGTTACCTACCGAAATCACTTGTCCAGCCAATTGGTCAACGTCCGCGCAGTAAATCAAGTTGAGAAACTCAACCGATTCCATAATCGCTTTACGTAACGCAATTTCTTTCGGTTCGGTGATGGCAAAATATTTGGACGCATCATCAATGTTGTATGAGCGTTCAAGGCCTGACTTATGGCCTTTTAAATACGTTCTGGCCGTATTGTTTAAAAACATGGAAATCCCTCTCCAAAATTCAGTAATGGGCTCTGATCACAACGGATTAGAGGTGTACAAACTCTTTACGGCCTGCGGGGTTTTTCCCTGGGAGCTGGGTCGCCACTTTGCTGAATGATTTGGTGATTTCGGGTAAGTTGTTGCGCAGCTTGGCGAAATCTTCGGTGTCCACGACCTCTTTCACCACTTCCACATCACTTTGCGCTTGTTCCAACATGGTTTCTAATTCAGCGATTTTAGTCATTGCTGCCGCCAAATCTGCTGCCATGCCCGATAACACCTCATCGTTAACGGTGGTTTCGGTTGGCTTTTCTTCTTTGACTTCTTCAATGCCAAAGTGCTGACGCCATGTTTTCTTTGCGGGTTTTGCCATTTTTCGTTTCCTTTGTTTTTGACGACTAAAGTCTAGCCTTGTCGTGCCTACACTGGCTGGGGTGTCCGTTACCGCCAAGCCCTCTAAATATGTCACGCCTGAATTGCGAAAATCGGGATTCATCTCGACCGAGGTAAACACCCCACGGTTTTGGCTGTTCATTTCCAATAAGCGGGTAAAAGGCCTAAGTACCGCATACAAACGTAGCGTATCGCTTTCATCGGTATCCGCTTGTAACTCAATGACCTCTCCCAGTGGGTCACCGCGGTCTTCGCCTGGCTTATTGTGCCGAGGCCAAATCATGGCGGTGTACAAATCGGTATCATAGGTTTCTGCCATTTCGATAATTTCCTCGGGCAGAATTTCCCGACCATCAACGGTTTCACCTTCCGTGGCAATGCAGAGCCATGTTGTGCGTAATTGCGACATTCAAAATCCTTAGCTGCATTCCGTTCCTTTTGAGCCATCAGTATTGCCAATTCTTATTCAGGGTGCGAATGGTTGAGTTCGGTTATCCCGCCATTACCGAAAACAGGTAGATGCCTGCAATTTCTGAACATTGCACAATGGCATCACTATGGCTAAACACTCAGATGCAAAAATACAGGTCGCCAAATCACTTTATTTGCGACGCTATACCCCCGCTGAAATCGCGGAGGAACTTAACCTGCCTAACAGGCGGATTGTCTATTATTGGGCGCAAAAATGGTGCTGGGCGGATATGCTCAACCATGAGAGCGTGTTGGAGGCAATTAACCGACGCATTGCGCTGTTATCGGAGCGCAATAAAAAAACGGAACTTGAACTGGAGGAGCTCGACAGGCTGATTGCTCATCACGTTAAATTGATGGCACAGGCCAATAAGCACAAAGAAAAGCTGGCTGAAATCAAAGCGCAAGCCGAGTCTGGCGGGGAATACAGTACAAGTGACGATGGCGAAACCAAGAAAAAACGTCGTTATAAGAAAAATGATATCTCTGAACTGACCCCAGATGACTTTCAGAAATTCGCGGATGAAATGCTGTTTGGTTACCAAAAACACCTGCGCATCAATATTAAAAAGGCCATTCGCAATATCCTCAAATCACGCCAAATCGGGGCGACGTGGTACTTTGCCTTTGAAGCGTTTGAAGATGCGGTACTCACTGGCGACCCTCAAATCTTTTTATCCGCTTCACGACCGCAAGCCGAGGTATTTCGCTCCTATATCGTCAATATCGCGGATAAATTCTTTGGTGTCACGCTCACGGGTAACCCTATCCGTTTAAGTAATGGTGCAGAGCTGCGCTTCTTATCCACCAATAAGAACACCGCACAGTCCTACAGTGGCCATTTGTATTGCGATGAATATTTTTGGGTACCTGATTTTAAACGCCTAAATGAAGTCGCTTCTGCGATGGCGACCCACGACAAATGGCGTACCACTTATTTTTCCACACCCAGTGCCAAAACCCATCCCGCTTACCCGTTTTGGACAGGCGACGAATGGCGCGGCAGTGATGCC
Source organism: Providencia sp. TYF-12 (assembly GCF_041344805.1). NCBI lineage: Bacteria > Pseudomonadati > Pseudomonadota > Gammaproteobacteria > Enterobacterales > Morganellaceae > Providencia > Providencia sp. TYF-12. The sequence goes on along the minus strand of NZ_CP166833.1, from coordinate 3,866,939 downwards.
AAACGTAAAAATGTGGAATTTCCCTCATTCGCACAGATGCAAGACGGTGGCCGTGATTGCCCCGATGGCCAATGGCGCTATGTCATTACGATTGAAGACGCTGTCCGCAATGGATTTAACCTGGCATCCATTGAAAAACTGCGCAACCGCTATAACAAAGACACCTTTAACATGCTGTATATGTGCGTGTTTGTGGACAGTGGCGCATCTGTTTTCAAATATAACGACCTTGAAAAATGTTCCATCGATATTGGTGTTTGGGATGATCACGATATTAATGCGCCACGGCCATTTGGGGATAAAGAGGTTTGGGGCGGTTACGATCCTGCACGTTCGGGGGATACCTCCACCTTTGTAATAGTCGCACCGCCTTTGGTCGCAGGTGAATATTTTCGCATCCTCGCCACCTTTTATTGGCAGGGCATGAGCTGGAAACACCAAGCCAAACAAATTCAAGACCTGTACAGCCAATACCGCTTTACCCATATCGGCATCGATACCACGGGGATTGGCCACGGGGTGTATGAGATGGTGGCCGACTTTGCCCCGCGCGTCACGACGGCCATTCACTACAGCCAAAACACCAAAACTCAATTAGTCCTCAAAATGATTGATTTGGTGGATGAGCAGCGCATTGCCTGGGACGTTGAGCAAAAAGAAATTATGGCCAGCTTCTTAGCCATTCGACACACCACCACGGGTAAAGGGGGCTCAATGACCTTTATCGCGGATCGCAGTAAGGAAACGGGTCACGCAGACGTATTTTTTGCCACCTCACACGCCGTGGCTAATGAACCGCTAAACAATGAAAGACAGCGTAAATCCAAATATAAATTTCAAAAGGCTGCATGATGAGTAAGAAAAAGTTACGGAAAACAGCACAAAAACAAACTACGAGCAAAAAATCGATGAACATCATCACATTAGGCAAGCCAGAACCGATTTTAACCACTCATACGGAATACCAAAACATTTGGTATGATAATGATTATGACCATTACAGTTTACCCATCGACCGCACCGCCTTAGCGCAATTGGTCAATTTAAATGGCCAACACGGTGGCGTTATTCATGCGCGTTCGAATATGGTGTTATCGGACTACCGAGGCGGTGGCCTGACGCATCAGGAGCTGCGTGCCAGCGTATTGGATTATATTGTGTTTGGTGATACGCCCATCTTAAAGCTGCGCAATTATTACGGTGAAGTGGTTGGGCTGTATGTGCTGCCTGCGCTGTTTATGCGTCGTCGTAAAAATGATGATTTTGTGATTTTGCAAGAAGGTGAACCGATGGTGTATACCCCTGACGATGTGATTTACATCAAGCAGTATGACCCCCAACAGCAAGTTTACGGCATCCCTGATTATATCGGGGGCATTCATGCGGCCATGTTAAACAGTGAGGCCACTATTTTTCGTCGTCGTTACTACCACAACGGGGCGCATACTGGGGGAATGATTTTTTGTAATGACCCAATGCTGACCGATGAAGTGGAAGTGATGATCACCAAAAAGTTAGAGCAAAGCAAAGGGATTGGTAACTTTGAAACCATGTTCGTGCATATTCCCAATGGGGATGCGGACGGCATCAAGTTTATTCCTGTGGGGGATATTTCGGCGAATGATGAATTTAGTAATGTGAAAAACATCAGTGCACAGGACATTTTAACCGCGCATCGTTTTCCTGCGGGATTAGCGGGGATTATTCCTGGCAATGTGGGCGGTTTAGGTGACCCGCGCAATGCCCGTGAAGCGTATCGACAAGATGAAATTATTCCTGTTCAGCGTATGTTTGCTAACGCGATAAATAATGATGGTGAGGTGCCCGATCATTTAAAGATCACTTTTCAAGAAGATAGCCACCAATTGAGTTAAGAATAACGCAAAATTAACGATATTTACGGAATTTAACGGTCATAGGGAAATGAAAAATGCGCAAAAATAAGGTAAAATTACGGGGTCATTATCAAGCGGAGATTTGGAACATGCGAGTATTAAAAATATTCTGCCCTGAGTGTGGGGAAAAGGCGATTATTCGTAAATCAAATAGAAAGCATCGTGAAATTTCAGATCTCTATTGTGCATGCAGTGACGTCGAATGTGGCCACACTTACGTATTAAGCCTGACCTTTGACCATACGATTAGCCCAAGCGCGAAAAGTAATAAAATGATTGGTTCGATGATACAGAATTTAAACCCTGAACAGCGCCAAATGGCGCTAGAGTTATTGAAAAATTAAACATCTGTTTTATATTCTTCTTTAACCTCATTTAAACCCTCTGGTTCAAAAACTGATTTTGCTAGCAAATTTAAATTTGCTGATTTAGTTGTTTTTTTGTCAGCTTTAAATTTTTCTAACTGCAAAGTCAGTTTCTGATTTTCTTTAGCAAAAATATTTATTTTGTCCTCTAATCGCTTTATTTCTTCCATTTTTTTCTGTGAATTATTTCCTATGGTATAAATTTCATGCTTTAAGCTATCATTTTCAGCTGTAAGTTTTTTTATTGATTCTGCTAATGACTCTTCTCTTTCTTTTGATTTGGCGATTTCTTCATTCATTGTTTGAATATACTTTTTTTGGCGCGTTTTTGTTTCTTCATAAATCATATCTTTTTCAGCACGTAGTGACTCTCGTGTTTTTTCAAGATCTAACTCTCTTATTTTTTTACTATGTTCGATTGACATAGATATGTAATCAAAACCAACCATTGCCCTTTGGAAAACAAGATTTAATGGCTTATTAAGAAATAGGTAAGTAGCAGTAAAAAATATAGGTATAAGCCATGAACCCATATCACTAAATGCTACAGAGGCAATTTGAACTTTTTGCTGAATTGATTCTTTTCCAAAAATTAGAACAAGTAAGGAACTCCAATTGAATACACTCCATGAAATAACAAACGTTGCCATAACGGGATTTTTAATTCTATCTTTTGCTGCCTCAGTTACAGCCTGTACGATTTCTTTTGCTTCTTCTTTCATGCCCGTGATCCATAAAAAATAATTGCCGATTATATATAACCAGCAATTATTTTAAACCTAATGATCTTGATTGTTTGGTACAGTTCCACTTTTTAGTAGTTTTTCCCTCGCTTCATCTGCAATTTCAGTAATCATTTCTAGCACTACCTGCATATCACATGCGTTACATGTCTCTAAGCTGCCTAACTTAGCAATCACACTGATACGCTCAAAGGCTACGGCCTCTCGTAGAACATCACTCATATTCAAATATCTCATCTGTATACTGTGCATTTGTACAGTATATATGAATAATCCTTTTTTGGAACCCTGTATAAGTAAATATCACTAGAATTAAAGAGTTGCGTTATTTTTTAAACAATTTGATTAGATTACCTACAACCTAAGTAAACTATTTCCCATCCCTAAAACAAATTTATCTCATATGAAAGAGGTAGTTTAAAATTTTTTGATCGATTAGAATTCTGTGCAAATTTTGATAGGGGGTGGTATGAGTATTGAGCAAAGTAAACAGAATGAAAAGCAAACTCAGTTAGATTGGTGGTTTATAGGCATATTGAGTTTTTTACCCATAATTATCCCTTTTTCAAAAAAACTTAGGGAAAAGGCAAAAATAACATCTGATAGTTTAGACAATCAAAACTTATTCTGGATATCTATTTTTACACCTATTATCTATTTTTTCCTATTTGGATTATTAGCTTGGATTGGAACTGATATTGATTTTAACTATCAAGGTTTTAATAAATTTCTTGAAATAAGTAAATTACCATTAGGTATTCTTGCTTTTTCTCCTATATTTGCGGTTATCGTATCCAATATTCATCGTTCAATACAAACAGATAAGCAGATAGACGTAACCGAGAATAAAAATTTAGTTGATAGCTATTACTCTCATGTTAAGTTTATAACGGAAAATTTAGAAAAAGTTAGATTTAAAGCGGTTTTTTTTAAAATGAAATTTAATGAGCGTGAGGAAAAAGAATTTCATCCAATAATAGCGATTGACTCTAATATAAACAGAAGCATGAGCTTGTATAGTAATATTTTCAATGACTCTAATCATATCGACGGAGCTAATTTAAAGATAAATGAGCAATTTATAATGGTTCTGAAACAGCATCTAGATAAATTATTATCGGACTTAAATGAGCTTGAAACGTTCTTTAATGGAATACATCGGCTAGAAAAACAGCATTCGGTTATAGATAGAACTAAAAAATTGATGCATTCGATTAATAATACTCTTGCATTTTTAGGTGTTGGTAAGACTGCTTTTACTGTATACGACTATTATCAATCCCATGCAAGAACCGTTGACGATTATTTAAAATTTGATTTTTATTATAGAACTGGAATGTTACCTAAAATGTTTATAACAAAGATTGAGGATATTTTTGATATTATAGGTTACAAAGAGAATCTTTTCCAAGATACATTTGAATCGTTAGAGCAAGTTGGCAATTATTTTTTAGAGTTTAAACCTTAATAATTAATTTATTGAAATATAATAATTTAAATTTTATTAGAGTTTAATTGTTATATTTTCGCATCTTCCCCGATGCAACTTCCGTTTCTGTTCCTTAGTCACAATTTTCTGTATATGGCCATTGCCGTGAAACCTCACGCTTTGGCCATTCTCTGTATAAACAGCTCCATTCCATAACGAAACCAACATCGGTTTATCCTTATCAGGGTCAAAAATTATCCCAATAGACTTGGCCGCATCTACAATATTATGGATGGCTACGTTTTTATCTTTAACCGTACCGAGAACCTCCGTACAGTTATTGACAGAACTCCTAGGTGATGCGTTCGCATCACTAAAAACAGACTCCGCTATCGCTTCGTCTAACTTCTTCACAATCTTCCAGCTCTTGAGTCTGGTAATAATCGGACTATCAGAACCCACTACAGGCGAGAATACACCTTTAACCTGTATAATTTCCTCACCATAGGCATTGGTTTCTTCGCTTTCTTGGTACCACAGACGCGCAATAAGATCGTCACGACGCACAAATGGGCCACCTTGAGCATTGATATAGCCAGCCCAATCCCCTGAGTCAGCGGCATCATGCACAACAGCAAACTCCACATCCAAACCCACAGCAGTATAGTGATCGGCCATCTTGCGTAATTCACGGTAAACGGTAACAGGTGCGCCACCGATAAATTGAAACTGACGTATACGCCAACGGCCAGCCCATGCAGCAGCAGCCATTGCCGCCTCTTTCATCGGTTTTCCGCTTTCATCATCTAATTCATCATCCAGCGCATAACCATCCACATTTTTAGAAATGTACTTGGCCACATATCCCGTTGCTGAACCTTTTTCAGGGTCGATGGCTTCGGCATGAAAACGGGCTTTTCGGGCTTTGGCGGTAATGAGTTCGCTTTCATCTTCTTCAAATGCATATTCCCTAAGAATTTCTCGGATGCTATCCGCTTGCTCTGGCAACATAAAAAACAGCATGTGCCAATGTGGGGTTGCATCATGGTGCGGCTCTGCCACGCGAATACCAAAAATTCGCAAATCATTGCGATGTAATTTAGCGCGCATCTTGCTCCACACTTTACTTAAATAACGTTGTGTATCGGCAGGGCTACTGCCATTCCATTTACGGTTACGGTGGCCATGTATGGTTGTGGCATGATATTTAGATGGGGCTGTTAACGTGTAGAATTCCGCAATATAGCCAAGTTCATTGCAAATATTTTCAAAGCCGCGAATCCTAACCATCATCTCAGTTCGACGAATGGCAGGGTTTGCCACGCTGCCATAATATTTATCAATCAAACTAAAACGGTTACCATCCTCATCTTCTAATTCCATTGATTTTAGAAACTCACGGGTACGTCGCTTTTGCTCTTTCCATTCACTCATGGCCATAGAGCTTGCATAAAGGCTACTGCGCTTGCTGACATTAGTTAATGCAATGTGTAAGTGCTCGCGCCATTCTGATGCGTGTCTGCGTAAACGGTTTAACCACCATTTTTCAGACGTCATTTGTGCGATAGCAATAAAAGCGTCCTTTTCGTTAAAATAGCGTTTGGTTAGCTTCGCCAGTCGTGGAGGTTCTTGGTGATAAGCTTGGGTGATCGCAGCCGCTTCCGTATACAGCATATGCGCAATTTTTAAATCACCTTCATCAGTGCGTTTTTTACTGAGGTCTGAAAGTGTTGTAAACACGAAAGCGGATAATTCAAGGGCTAATGATTCAAGGTATTTACGCGACATATCAGGCATCGCATTAAACCAATTAAAAAATCGGTAGGTTTCAGAATTTTTATTCGTTAAACAATAGCGTTTTGTGACTTGCTCAACCCTTGGGTAAATACGTTCACAGAAATTCTTTGCAAGGTAGGCGTTTGCACGTTCAAGGCCTTGCTCTTTTAGTAATACGTCATACCGCTTGTTTACTGTAATTTGAACAATTTTAGGTTGCTCTGAAAGCAGCGTTTCTGCATTGGCTAATGCCTTGGCTCTTTTTTCTTTTTCATGAAGTTCTGGATAAGTCGGAAACGGCCTTTCAATAGGCTTCGCTGGCTTGTGATACAGGGCTTGCATAACTGAGTTGTTTGTTTCGGAAGCCATTTAAACCTCATGAAAAAGAAAACTGGGAATAAAAAGAGTTAGCGGCATATCTAGGTGTATGCCGCTATATTGCTATGCATGACTCTCTATATGCCCAATCTCACTTTCGATTAACTGACTGATTGCTGCATAATCAGGTTTTTCAGTCAGCACATACATTTGCAACTTGCGCAGGCGTGACGCATAACGGTCATTACAGACCTTGCGCTCATCTTGGCGGTTCCAATTAATGCAGCTATCCATTAAAACAGCGTCGTTTGAACTGTTGTCTAATACAGGTGTAAACATCGGTTCTGGTATATTCATTTATCTGTTTTCCTAAATTTAGCGTGTAAAAATCCCTGACAAATCAATGTCATTAATTTTTTGTCGGTTATTTAATTAAGAGGTAAAGCTAAGTTTTTTGGTAAAAATGCGCTAATCGCTTTTATGTGATTAATGGCTTTAACGATATTAAAAATCTCTTTAGTGGTGAGATCTTCAAATTGGCAATCGTGGCGGCTTTTATCAATATTTGCCATATAGAAAATCACGCCTAAAAATTTTTTATTTTCTTCGTGATGCTCATTAAAACGGTCGCGCATTTCTTTGATAAAATATTTCAGCTCATCATTTTTTAAACCAAAGTGTTTTGATTTAATTTCTGATGTTTTATTAAGCCCATTAATGCGCTGGTCTAATTGCATATATTGGGCGCGTTGTTCTAGCTCTACTGGGTTCTGGTACATAATTTCCACCTATATTCTTGCTAGTAAATAGATAGTGGCAAAAACAATTACAGGGATAATCACTTTTAAATCATTGTTAGATTTTGCTTTAAATGAATCGCCCGTAACTTTGTATTTATATTGCTGCTTGTGTGCTTGAGTCATATTGTCCTCACACCATTGATTGGCCAAAACCTACTACCGTATCAATCGCGGATACCAATGCAGGGTTTGAATGAAAACGTGCTGAGATAGTCACGCCAACTAAGGCTAAACAACGGATCGCATTATTAACGCTTTGCTTAATTTCTGCTGACCTTGCGCTGTTAACATGCACTCCATTAACCATATGGCTGGCTAACTTACCGACCTCAGCGGTTGCCCCTAATAGATAACCTTGCACATTGTTATCACCAATATCCGTCATCGGGACGGATGGCTGGCAATTCAGTTGCTCCAACACACCATCTAACAGTGATGGGTCTTTAGTGGCATCGGTTAGCTTAAACAGGTCAGCACAAGTGACTAAGTGTGGCTGTTCGGGGTTGAGCTTGTTGCGTAACATTTGTGGGTTCATGCCGATATCATTCGCAATCTGAACAAGCTCACCTTTGTGGGATGTGGCAAATGCCCGACAGGCATTATCAAAGTGCGCTTGTTTGGAAACCTGATAATCAAACATGGTTTAAATTCTCCAAAAGCGAATAATCAGTTACGCATTAAGCGAAACATCACAGTCTTTCGATGCATCCGTATAAAGCGCAAGTAGGTTAATCAGTACTTTTCCTCGTTTCATATCGGCAGATTTGCCACGGACAGGTAAACGGCCATCGGCAATCATGTCGCGGATGGTCGATTTTGAAAGCCCTGAGTGCTGGCTAAAAGCCTCAATTGTGAGGTAAGGGGATGGAATGTTAATTGAAATTGTGGGTCTCATAAGGCAAAATCTCCTATTCGTGTTTTATCCGGTCGCATCCGGTTTTATTCGTTTTTAACTACAAATTAAGGTGAGTCTATTTCGTATTTAACTACAAGTCAAATTAATTGTAGTTTTTAGCGAATTTGACGGAATGGCTATGGGAAAATTTCATTTAGAGATGTTTGGCGAAAGCGCGCCAGTTCTTGATCGTATCATTGAAGCTTATGGCTTCAGCTCTAAGCTGATGCTCGCACAGCACTTTGAAATGGCTTCAAGTAGTCTTGCAGGTAGATACAAGAGAGATAACTTTCCAGCTGATCTGGTTGTGCGTTGTGTCGCTGAGACAGGGGCTAACTTAGAATGGTTGGCAACAGGCCAAGGCAAAATGTTTGATGATGAAGAATTAGACGTTTTACGCCTGCCAAAATTTAAAATTATCGATGGCGAGCAATTCAATGCTGGCATGGCCATGTTTGATAAGGTGCTGTTCAAGCAGGGCGTTCCATTCCCTAAAGAGCCTATTATGGTTCAAGATGGCCAAGATTATTACATCGTGGATCGCCAATTCGGGGAGGTCTACGACGGCAAATGGCTAGTGAAAATCGATGGTAAAGTTAGTATTAGAGAATTAACCCGAATGCCTATGCAGCGTGTCCGTGTTTCGGGTGTAGGCATGGCGTTTGATTGTGAATTGAAAGACTTAGAAATTATTGGGCGTGTTGTTAAAGGGATTGAGGATTATTGAGATGGAAACTACAGATTTTATTATAAGTAAAGAGTCTATTGATGAAACACTGGAAAAAAATGAGAACTATCTAAGTCAGCATACTGCAAAGTGGTGTGACCATTATTCAACACAGCCATCATCAACAGATTATAGTGATCCTATATACCAAAGTATCTACACAATGAGATATTTTCCTGCATATTATGCTGAATACTGTATGCTATCTCATTGTTTTTACATGTATATCTTAGAGAAGAAAGTTATACACTTAAATTTTATTTCTTTAGGTTGCGGCGCAGCAACGGATTATTATGCTATAAAAGATAACTTTAGAAATATAACGTTTAATTATAAAGGGCTAGATATTAATAAATGGGATGATACATTATTTCCAGAGAAAGATGATAATTTTTCACGTATACAAAAATCAATACTAAATGTTGACTTAAATGATTTAAGCAATGTTGATGCTATTATTTTTCCAAAATCAGTATCAAATTTAGATATTGATAATGCATTAGTTAATCTTGCTGATTTATTAAATAAAAGCGGTCGCTCTTCATATTACATACTCATATCTAGAGAGAATTATTATTATTCTATGTCATATAGGAAGTTCCATAATAGAATGATTGATAATGGGTTTTCTTTGTCAACAATATGTGAGCTAAAAGATGAAATAGATGAACCACAAACATATGAAACAACATGGTATTTTATTGGGGGGTCTTTTTACGAAGCTTCAAATAATTTCATGACTCGACCTATTTCATGTGCTACTAAAGTATTCACTCCAAAGCAAGAGTGTGAAAATTGTATGGTTGTTTATAATCCAATATCAAAAATTGATACTAATAAAATGGGGTTTAATTTTTTTATTTATAAAAAGGATTAGTTATGATCATTAGTGCTAGTAGACGAACTGATATTCCAGCCTTTTATACCCCATGGTTTTTAAATAGATTAAGGGCAGGTTTTGTTTTAATTCGTAATCCTTTTAACAGGAGGATTACCAGAGTTTCTTTGTTACCTGAAGATGTTGATGCATTCGTTTTTTGGACTAGAAACGCATCGATGTTGATGAAAAATTTGGATGCATTGAGGGAGTATAAATATTACTTTCAATACACAATAACAGGGTATCCAAAGACAATTGAAAAAAATGTTAAAAGCCCATATAAGACGATTGAAAATTTTATTGAGTTGAGTGACCTAATCGGTAAAGAAAAGGTTATTTGGCGCTATGATCCGATTTTAATATCCAACATATTAACTCTAAATGAGCATAAAAGACTGTTCACTAAAATAGCTGATAGTTTAGCGGGAAAAACCAATAAAGTTGTTATTAGTTTTGCTGACTTTTATAAAAAAACCATAAAAAACCTTAGCTTAATTGAAAATTTTCAGTATGTGGATATTTTGAATGAAGAAACAACTATGAATGAACTAGTAAAATTCATGGTTGAAATAGCACGTGATAGAGGAATGATGATAGAAACTTGTGCTGAGTCTATAGATTTAAGTTATCTAGGGGTTCAACATGGGAAATGTATTGATGATAGATTATTGAAATCAGTTTTTAATATTGATATTTCGGCTAAAAAAGATGCAGGGCAGCGAGAAGCGTGTGGCTGCGTGAAAAGCATTGATATAGGCGAGTATAATACATGCCTACATAATTGTACGTATTGTTATGCGACATATAATCTTGATTCGGTAAAGAAAAATAAATCTAGGCATTTTTCGGATAGCCCTTTTCTTATTGGTGATGCAGAGGGTATTGATCCTGAGCTACTACTGCCACCGATTAAACAGGGCAATTTATTTTAAATGGCCATTAGAAAACAACCTGACGGTCGTTGGCAAGTTGAGTTATATCCTAACGGCCGAACAGGCAGACGAATAAGAAAGTTATTCACCACAAAAGGTGAAGCCATAGCCTATGAGCGCCATATCGTTGAGCAAACAGAAGATAAGCCGTGGCTAGGTGAAAAGCAGGATAGGCGCAAATTAACTGAATTAGTGGATACCTGGTATCGTGCGCATGGTGTGACGTTAGGGGATGGTGAGAAACGTCAGTCACTAATGATTTTTGCTTGTGATGCAATGGGCGACCCGTTAGCCACTGAATTTAATGCCAAAATGTTTTCGGTATATCGTGAAAAGCGTTTAAGCGGTGAAATAACCCGTACTGAACGTTTAAAAACAGTCACACCCCGTACCGTCAATTTAGAGCTGGCGTATTTTAGAGCCATGTTTAATGAGTTGATTCGCCTTGATGAGTGGGGCTTAGAGCACCCATTAGTTAAAGTTCGCTCTTATAAAACTGACGAACAAGAAATGGCATTTTTAACGGATGATGAAATTAAGCTGTTATTGACTGAGTGTGAAAATAGCTCATCGGCTGATTTAATTCATGTCGTTAAAATTTGCTTGGCAACAGGGGCAAGATGGTCGGAGGCGGAGAACCTAACCGCCATACAGATTCGAAATAATACGGTGACTTTTACCAAGACAAAAGGGAAGCGCAACCGTTCTATTCCTATTAGTGAAGAATTAATTGCAGAATTACCGAAAGTGAAAGGTTCCAAGCGGTTATTTAAATCCTGTTATTCTGCATTTCGTTCAGCCTTAAAACGCACAGGTATTGAGTTACCAGAACGCCAATCGTCACATGTTTTACGCCACACCTTTGCATCTCACTTTATGATGTCCGGTGGGAATATTTTAGTATTACAAAGAATCCTTGGCCATACTGACATCAAAATGACAATGCGGTATGCCCATTTTGCCCCAGATCATCTTAATGATGCACTGGTTTATAATCCTTTGGTGAAGTTGGATATATAGAATGTATATAGTAGCTTACTTTTCTATCTTATTTTTTATTTTTTTCTGTATGTATTGTTACAGAGGATACTTTCGATTAACTGAAAAAAGCTTAGATAAACAAAAATTATTTTGGGCTGCCTTGATTATTCCAATATTATCTTTTTTATATTTTGGAATTCCTATTTGGTGGGGGTATTCAATTGATATATCAAAGGATGGGTATAGCGAGTTTTTGAAAGTCAGTGCATTACCATTATATATTTTGGCATCAGCACCTATTTTAGCGGCATTTGTAGCAAATACCCATAGAACGATTCAAACTGCGAAGCAAATTACGGAAACAGAAAAAAAGAATAAAGTAGACCTCGTTTTTTCGAAATATAATTTTACAAATGAAAGGTTAAGTAAGGTTACTTTTTTAAACGGAAGAAAATTAGCATCCACCGATACTGTCATACTCCTTTTTTTTCATATTAAAGATACTGATTTGCATCTAGATAAAAAAGTAGTTAAGGAATTGAATTCAAAAATTTTTAGTATGATTAAAATTAGAAATGAAATTGAAGTGGATATTGATAGAGTTAATGATAGCTGTGAAGAAAATGAAATTCCTAATATTTTGAATAAAATAGGTGAGAATCTCAGTAAAATTGACAGTAATTATATGTTTATATGTATGAGATTAGGAATTTATTTTGATGATGGTTCGGACTCGCAGTCGAATCATCGTTCTATGTTAGAAAGTCCGATAAGTAAAAATATCAAGTTAGAACATATTTTAGGTGATGGAGGTAGAATTAAAGCTCAAATTCAAGTTCATGTGGATATGTTCTTACATGATTTAAAAAAGATAATTGATATAATATCTATCATAGATGAGCGCGTAAAAGACTGTTGTGAAAAAAAAATCACATCCAAAGTGAATGGATAGATCATTACATAAGATTGGCGACAAACTGGCGGCAGAGAACCAGAACCCTCCTAAATAACCATCAGTCATCGTTTCCTATCTTTTTGATAAATATGTAATTTATTGATTTATAAAGGGTAAGGAACGTACTCATAATCGATTGGTCACTGGTTCAAGTCCAGTAGGGGCCACCATATTTATCAAGGAGTTAGATGTTAATCATCTAACTCCTTTTTGTTTTTACCTGATTTTGGGTCAGAATGACTCAAGTTATCTAATTCAATACATCCACGCTGACTTCTTCAGTAGACATAATCCGATCCGTTTCGTCTTCCCTAGAAATTACCAGAACGCCAGTCTTATTTTTGGATAGGTTGACTATACCTGTATTATGATCCAAATAAATGTATTGGCTTTTATTTGTTTTTGTATTGGCATCCAATAGGGTGGGAACTAAACCATGTAGGGTGGTTAGCCTAGCACTCAATGGCATGAATAATTTTATCACTCATAACAGGCACCTCTTATTCATTTATTAACATATTACTTGTTGTAACAATAAGTTATCGTTTTCTTGGCATACAATTAGTTGGTTTTCGTGATTATCGCTGACCAATGACAAGATTGTGCTATGCCGAGCAATCCCACTCGTACCGAAAAAGGCATCGGCATTATAAAATTGGTTTAAGAGACAATGAATATCTTGTTGTACATAGCTTTCAATACATTGGTTTTTGTTTTTATCTGTGACCCCGCTATGCCACACTGAATTTAATTGGTGACCCGGTAATTGAAATTCACATTGTGCTTTCAATGCATCATCGAAGGATTTTACCTCGGTGGATATCGGGCGTAATAGCTTCGCTTTGATAGGTGCTCTTAGACTCTCGTAGAATCCTTGAGGGGCGAGTAATAGACTCGCGGCTTCTTCACTCGCCGTTGAGTCTAATTGAAATGCTAAAATAGCGTATAACTTAGGTTCAAAGGAGTTTTCATACAGTGCCAATAGCCATTCACTGAGAGACATGTATGGTAATATTTCAACAGATTCAAGTGGCAATGATAGGCGAGCAGCTTCCTGCTCAATCAGTTCCTGCCAATTAGGCTCATTATCTTCAGCTTGCCAATATAGGGTAATAGGTTGGGAGAGAGAATGTTGATGGTAATATTCAGCAATGGGTGCAAGCAATTTTTGTATTATTATTTCTTGCTTTTTCCATGAAGAAAGCGATTTCAAGGCGTTTAGTGTCAATATATTATCTTTATTGATTGGTAATGAAGATAAAGGAACACTTTCTTTTTTCTCTTCATCGATTTGAGTTAATCGTGAATGCGTTAATAATCCAATGTGCTGACCCGCCCAATAACGCCACTCATTGTGGGCGTCATCTAACATATTGGTAAACTGCTGATGGCGATAAGATGCCAGTGAATAAATAAAAAATCGAATAAACCCCACCAACAGCGTAGGGCAAATGACGAATACAATCATCAACATTGTATTGCTAGTAGTTGGTGATAGCATTTCATTTGTGGATAAATAAAGACTCAGTCCAAATCCGATTGCACCAACAATCACCATAATGAATAACCAAAGCAATAATCGAGGAGACTTGGGGGCAGGCGGGTGCTCTAATTGTGGGACTCTCCAGTTCATCATGATTGTTCGCCAGACGATGATAGACTAGCAATGAGCGTACAACCGCATTCAGTTTGAAAACCATTCAGTGCCGCTTGACGACCCGATATCGTAATGCGCGTAGAGCCGGGTAAAATCGCATTAACGCCGTGCCCTTTTTTAGGGCAATTGACTTTATCTCCCACTAAAGCTATCGGTTTGCCGTACATCACCGAACCAGACGCGGAGATCACTTCACCGCCATGAGTAGTTTTGTCACCTAATCGAACAAGTGTGCGCATGTTAAGATCCTTTTATTGGTTATCCTGTTGTTTTTTATATTCAAAGGTGCCATCCCATTCCGGTAATTCGGCGGGAGGGAGGGGAACGATTTTATCGATATCGGGGAATTTAGCTGTTTCGTCAGAAGCGTCAATTTCGCTGACAATTGCTTCATAACGTGTTGAACGAACTGCATCAGGTTTAATTGGTAAATAATAATAATCTTTAGGTGTTGAATTTGGAGAAAATGCTTTACTTAGCATAGAAGCCCCCATTCGATACCCGTTCCTTGCGGAAATTTGAAAAAACTTTAAAGTATTATCAATATTTTTTTCTACATCTCTTGAGTATGCAGCTAAGTTATAACTGGCTTCACCATGTCCTTGTTGCGCGGCACAAGTAAGCATTTTTTTACCAATATCGGGATGATAAGCTGGATTATCGCTATCTGAAACTCGCTGTGATATAAAAATATCACCAATGAAATACTGCGCTTCTGGATTACCTAAATCTGCCGCTTGACGAAAATAGGCTAACGCTTTTGTACGATCAGCAGCTACGCCATAACCCGTATCGAGATAATGTCCCATTTGGTAATAACCATAACTGATGTTTAATTTAGCCATTTTTCGGATAATATCCCACACTTCTTGTGCTGGGCCTTTACCTTCAATCGGGGGGACTTTTCCATAACTGATTAAGTTACTGAGATTCAACATGGCCTTGGGGTGATTACGTTCTGCGGCTTTACGGTATAGCTCACCAATCTTGACATAATCGCGTTGAGATTTATTGACCTTTTCAAGTTCTCGCGCCTGTTTGAACCAAACATCGGCTTCAGGATCAACGGGGGGCAAAGTGTCTTTTTCATACACACAGGTGAAGGTTAAATCGGGTTCAGTTTTTTGAATCGGCAACTTTTCCTTTTTATCCATCGGGTTGCAAGCGCTCAGCACCAACATGCTACAAATCAATGCACTGCATTTAAATATGCGACGAGCAACAGATTGATGATGAAATAAAAAAGAGAGATTCATCTTGGTTATTGCCCCTCTGCCTGTTTTTTATATTCAAACGTGCCATCCCATTCAGGGAGTTCAGCAGGTGGAAGAGGAACGATTTTATCAATATCGGGGAATTTGGCTCTAGGATTAAGTGAAAGCTCTTTTTCTATCAATTTATAACGACGAACCCTTTCAGGATCAACATGTTGTTCCATATAGTATATTTCATTCTTAGGGTCTGATGTGTTAAAACTTTCAGATAACTTATAAGCTGATTGATCGCTACCATATCGGATAGCTAATTGATAGTATTTCAGTGCCTGACTATAATTTTTATCACGAACTTCATAATTCATCGCAAGAGAATAAGCTGCGTCTGTATTACCTTGTTTAGCCGCACAATCGAGTAGTTTTCTGCCTAAGTCCAAACGATACAACGGAGTTCTTGCATTAAGGAATTGCTCCGAAATGGCAAGTTGTCCTTCTGGATTCCCCATTATTGCGGCTTTTAAAAAATAACGCATCGCTGCATCTGAGTCTTGTTTTACTCCGAAACCTCTTTGGAGATAAGTCCCCATAATGTAATAACCAAAGGGAATATCCATTTGTATCAGTTGCTCAACTAAATCAATCACCTCTTCAGAGCGTTTTTTATCTATCATAGGTTCAGCTTGACCTGTTGCTATCATATTCTGTAAGTTACCTATAGCTTTGTAATGTTTTTTTTCAGCCGCTTGACGATACAATGTAGCAATATGACCAAAATCTTTAGGACCTTTTTTAATTTCTAAGCGACGTGCTTCTTTAAACCAAGCATCAGCTTCGGGATCTAATGGTGGAAAACTGTCTTTTTCTTGTACACAGGTAAATTGAAAATTTTTTAAGGTATCATTCATTTTATTTACTTCCTTTTGTTCACATCCTGCCAACAATGGAAAAAAAATCACCATTAAACTTAAAAGTATTTTTTTAAATTCCATAACTAGTCCTTGTTATCCCATTTTTTATTTCCATCAAAAAACTCAATTAACGATGCAGAAGGTGTGGTTGGTATTTCACTATTTCTAAGCTCTTTATTTCTTTTAATGATTTCTTTCCAATGTTTAAATTCTTTTTTAAAATCATCACTAGCCCGTTTTGTATGCATTTTCCATAAATGCTGTCGGATAGGCGGTATAATATTTGTCACATCAGTATCTTGAATGGCGATATTAAATTCGCTGTCAAATAACATACTGCGTAAATTCACATTACTAGAGCCTAATGTCATAAAAGTGTCATCAATCATTAGCACTTTGCTATGAACATAAACAGATTTCCAATGCGGTGTTGTTGAATCAGGTGAAACCAATGTGCAAATATGCGATTTTATTCCGGGAATCGAACCTGCGGCTATTGGTTCCTCATCACCCAATTTATGCTCTTTACGATGATAATTAGGCACCATGTCTGGTCGTTGTAACGCTTCAATCATTTTATACGTTTGATAACTTCCGGAATGTATCGCTGCATCATTAGAGCTATTAGTGACAACAAAGAGATAGAGTGGGTTTTGTTCTATATCATAGCCTTTTTTAACTCGCTCATTGACCGCTTCTTGTAATAGCTTTACAAAAGGAGGATAACGAAAATATTGGTTTTCAATGTAAATATATTTCCTTGCCCTTACTAACGTATGCTTATATAAGCGTAAAACATCAAATTCATTATACTGAGGTTGAGTACGACAAATTTGAGCCATCACTTTTTTTAGTGGGATCATTCCACCTACAGTAACTGAATGAATCAATCTGTTATTAATTTTATCCATTCGCTGTTGGGTGAATTGATGGTCTTCCTCGGTAAAAGATGACCGTAGGCTCAGTTCAGCATCTTCCCCAACATTTTTTTCCCATGCTTCGACAAAATTGTGATTGATATGCGCCAAAACGGCACCACAAACACATGATGAGTTATCTTGCCATGCGGTATCAGCATCTCGACCAATAGCTGCTGAAAACTGGTGTTCAGAATGAGAATCCTTATCCCAATAGGTGGAGAGGGAATTGTGCCCCATGACAAATCCGACAGCATCATCTGGCACTTCATAATCAACCAGAATCACTTTTTGATGGTGAGTTGGGTATAAAGCAAGTAGCCGCCCTTGAATATAACCAATATCGCCATATTCTTTTACGTGATGGCTTGTTTGTCGTTCAGTCGCTTCTTGAATATCATTGGTCCAATTTAATTCTCGATGTCTGACAAGGATATTCCCTTTTCCTCTTTTCTTGATTGAAATCTCCCAATGCCACTGACAGTCATATTCATAATCTTCAGGTGTTTGGTATGGTAACTGGTTACCGGAAGCACTGTAAACAGCAGGCGTAGCTGGTGTATAAACAGCAAAATTACCATAACCAAAGTTTTTAGGAGTAGCTTTCCATCCCGGAAAGTTAGGATCTTGACTATCCCCCCCTAATGTATACCAGACTAATATACGCACCTTAACACCGCGATCTGCCGCTTCAACAAGTAGATCTCCCACTCTTTTGGCTTCGTCTTTACTCCCCCGAGTAAAATACATGGATGATTGAAATCCCCATGTAATAATATCAATACTTTTTTGTGCCTGTTCAATCGCTTTAGCTATTGTGGCAAAAGCACGTTCACCATTAATTAAAGGGGCAAAACCTGCAGCAACAGGTGCATATTTACCACTGATAAACCATTGAGATGTCAGTATTGCACTATCATTTTCCCCTAACACGAGATTGATGGTTTGTTCCGTTGCATCGCTCATGACTATTTTTCCTCTTGGTTATCTTTCAGTGATTCACTCATCAATAATTTTTTGAAAATATCTCTATGTGTCATACCTGAAAGTTTTTTGCCTTCCATGCCCGGCATTGGTTTGAGAGCACGAAATCCTTCCCTTGAAGCCTCATCTTCTTGAGTGTTTTCTGAGTCTGCTTTTAAAAGATTGATGGTGAATTTTTCACCGTCCAATAACTCTACTCGATATTTTTCTATGGACGTATCATGTTCAATCTGAATATTTCCATTTTCATCGGTGAATCCTTTCGCTAATAGCGCTCCATTACCATATAAAGTATACGGCTCAAACGCACGCGCCTTCATCGGGCTTTGCGGCGACGAACTCAGTTGAAAACGCAAGGTTTGTTTTGGCATCGATTGTGGAAATTGCGGATGGGTCACATCCATAGATGCAGGACCTTCAACTACCCAATTGGTGGCTTTCACCGTTTGGTTGCTGGGGCTGCCGTACTCAATCTGCCCGCCCTTCAAGCGAATATAAGCACCACCGCAGGTCAGCAATAACTCATCTTTAGCGGCGACGACAGTTTTACCGCCCGTGCTGGTGATGGTCATGTCTTTGAGTGAGGTGAGGTGCATTTCATCGCTTTGCGCTTGGATTTCCACCTTGCCTTTAGCCGCGAAGGCTTTTATACCCAAAGTATGGGCAAACAAACTAATCGCTTGACCTGCCGCTAAGGTGATTTTTTTACCTACCGAGATATCAGTCTGTTTATTGGCCGTCAGGGTAATGTTTTCACCGCTGTGAGCCTGCACCGTTTTCGGGGAGGTGAGAGCAATACCTGCAGGGGCGCTGAGTAATAACGCCGCTTGCTGCAATTTATCAATAGATTGAGTCAGTAACGTTTGTTGCGCTTTTAAATCTGCTAGTTCGGCTTTTGCCACCTCTGCCGCTTCGCGTAGCGAACTGACTAAATTCAGCGCATCATCAAGCTGTTGCTTGGCTTCGCGCATATCCAGTTGTTCAGACGAGGCTTTCGTGCGTAAATCTGTGCTGATAAACAGCCCTTTTCCTGCTCGAATAGCGCCCCAGCTGTCGGTTCGCAGCTCAAAGCCATCACCGCGCTTTTCACGCCCTTGATTAACCAGATGCCCTAAATTGAGTTGCGATTTCCCCCCGTATTCGGTGCTGAATTTGATGTGTTCTTCCCCGCGTTTGTCTTCCATGCGTAGCTTATTATTTGCCGGAGTACGAATGACATTGCGGGTATTATTTTTGTCGGTGATGTGGTCGGGACGATGCGAGTCATGCAACGCATGGGCGATATACGGCCTATCCGGGTCGCCCTGATGGAACCCAATGGCAACTTCTGTCCCTTGGATTAAGGGGAAGTGCATGCCGTAGGTATCGCCTGCGTAGGGTTTCGCCAGCCGCACAGGCATGCTTTCATACCCAGTGGGCTTTTCATCACGGTCGGCATCGAATTTAACCCAATAAAATCCATGTTCATTTTGATGGGCATAGATATCATGTGGCTTGGCGCTAGTAATCCGCGCCATTAACGTACCTGCAATCACGGGGCGAGGTTTAAGAGCTGGTCGCCAGCACAAAGCTTCGGTGTACGACGTTGCTTCAAACTGCACGACTAAGGCACTGCTGCGGCTACCTGAAAATCGCAGGCGGCTCAGGAGGATTTCAGATTGAAAGTCAGACGGTAATGTTGAAGGCAGTTGGTTATCGGTAATTTTGAGCACCAATAGCGGCGTTAGCATCGGTGAATTACTTTTACCGTACAGTTGAGTTTGACGAACCAAAAAGCGTTCATGGTCAAGGCGTGACCAAAAGTGAGCGGTTTCCGTTTCAGGTTGGTACTTCTCACCGCGCTCAAGGTGACGAGGTTTATAATGGTAGACATCGCCGTAGTGGATGTCCTCTCCCTCACCTCGAGTCATATCCGTTTCAATCGATTGCAGAGTTTGCATCGCTTGGCGGTGATTGTAATCTTTGGTGGTGACACTGCGCTCAACCACTTGATGACGTAGTGATAACCCCCAGACACTTTCTACACCCTCGTCATTCATCCCTGATGGGCTATTGAGAGGTAGCTTGAGGTCATACACATAGGCTCGTTGGCTATCCCCAAAATGAATAACTTCGGTTTTGGTATCCGGTTGCAAACTGAACGAATAGAAAATCCCCACTTCACTTAGCAGGCGTTCAATAAACTGCCAATCACTCTCATTGATTTGGTTAATTTGCTCTCGCTTGGGGTATTGGCGCTGCAAATGAAACTCAAATTCCCAGCCTTTCATGTCATGTTCACGTAAGATGAGGTCAATGACGTCTGGCACGGATTTATTTAAGAAGAAGCGGTGAGTGCGCATTTGGTGGCGTAATAAGGAGACAAACGGTTCTATCACAATTTGGTATTGTGTTTCATCAGCGGAGCCAGACAGCCGCTTGAAGTGGGTGATCACGCCATGAACACGTTTTTGCGGCTCATTCAATGTGTTCAGCATAGCCAATGGCAGGGTAGGCGATGAAAAGGTAAAATCAGCACTGCGGCGTAGAAATTGTTGCGCTTGCTGGTTTTTGTTTGGGGAGGTAAAGGTAATCTGATAACGATAAGTTTCACTAATGGCTTCACGTCCCGTGAAGTGCTCAACGTCTAAGTGGGTCTGGCAACCTTGTACAGCAAGCTGGTAGCGATTATGGGATTGAAACGGCTTAATGACAATGTCGAACAAGCTCATGACGTATTCCTTTCAGATGCTTTGTGGCAACCGAAAATGAAATGCTAGAGTAAGGTTATCCACGCTAATGCCAATTTATTTACCTTAAGTTAACCGATTGTTATAAATAAAAACAAATTTATTATTTAAAAATTTTGACGCATTTAGCATAAAATAGATTTATCTGAATGGTTTTACACGCATAATAAGTTTTTTTGGCAGTTAAATTATATGCATGTGGCGGGTTTAACTAACCGTTTGTCTTAATGCTTTACTTTTGGCTGTGGCTTATACTTGGGGTATTAGCGCTAGGTGTTCAGAGTCGTTTAGAAAAGACATATTGTTCCGATAACCGAGTCCAGAAGAAATTCTAAGGTAAGCTGGTGTCCTTTTAACCGTGAGAGCCCTGTCGGAAAAATTTTATAGATATTGCGTGGAAACATTTAATAATGATCTTAATACGTTTCATCATTACTCTTTGATTAATCGTGGGGCCTTCTCATGGCAGGGCGATCCATCATCATGGCTATTAAGTATAACATTTACTATGGTTGAGCGAGTATTTGTGAAACGTAGTGATTATCAAATCAACCAACATGGTGCTGATGATTGAAAGCCTTGCTTGTGTGATGGAAGCATTCTGAGTTGGATTTTTATTATTTAAGGCTTGTTATGCTGTAGAAGTACCAAGGCAGGCAACGTGAGACCCATATTGCTTTATTTTGCCTTTTTAGTTTTAGCCAGTTAATTTTTACAACTAATAAAACGCCTCATTACCTATTTTCAGCTTTTAATTGGCATACTCCATTTTTTAGAGGTAGATTCAATTGCTAAATAAATCACTTTCGGCACAGAGTCATCGCTGGGGAAGACCTTACGTTTCTTTATAGCATGACGGATAACGCTGTTTAATGACTCGATGGTATTAATATAACTATCTAATTCGACTATATGAATTAAACTTTTAGGGGGAATATATACCGATGATATATAAATTGATGCGGTCGACTTTCGTTTTAATAAAGTTTTAAAGTTAATTTTTGGAGCGGTTATTTTTGATTGTCATAATAAGACAGTCTAATTGTTACCTGAAATAGGCCAAGAGTAAAATTGTTTTAAATTTCTAGTGTTAAATCATATCGAGATAGTTAAATTAGTTCATATTTCCGTTTAATAGGCTTAGTTAATCAGTTTAAGCGGTTAATTTGATATTGAACTTTGCATAATATTGTACTTGTTCAACATTATAACCAGTATGGTCTTATACTGATTTGATTAATATATATTTTATTAATCAATGTGTTGGGTTATTGTTGAGCTTTTTTTTGACGGGTGGGGTGTCGGTGAAACTCAGTTAATAAAAAATAAAACCAATGTTTATCTAGTTGAAATTTATTTATTTTATAATCATAAAAAAAACGCTATAGTAATAAGCAATCAATTAATAATCATATAATGATAGGTAATATTGATGTGAACTTGCTTAAAAAATATTGTCATCATTTTAGCATTAGCTTGCTAGCTTTTTTATTAGTAGGCTGTACACAGGGAAACTCTCCACTATTTCCCATGCTAGGTGCTTATTTTCCTTATTGGATGTTGTGTGTCTTAATTGGACTAATAGGCGCAGTGTTATTACGTGTTCTTCTGGTCCGCTTAGAAATCGATGATAAGTTACCGTTGCCCTTGCTGTTTTACTTTGGTGTCTTGCTATCGATTGCCATTACAATATCTTTACTTTATTTCTCTCATTAAATTATGAATACAGAAAATAAAAAAAAGCTCGCAATCATTATCACAATCGGTGTGTTTGTGGCTCTATTGCTTTTGCTATGGAAAAGCCTGCAATCATCAGTTTTGAACCCATTAAGTGAAGATGCGGTGATTGAGGCAAATAAAATCAATATATCTTCTGTGGTACCTGGGCGGATCAGCCAATTTCATGTTAAAGAAAACATGGAGGTCAAGGAAGGTGACCTATTATTTACGATCGACCCTACCATGTACCAGTTGCGAGTGGATCAAGCTCGAGCTGAATTACTTGTTGCAGAAGCAGCCCTCAGTAATAAAAAGAGGATCATCGTTGCTGAAACTTCAAATTCTGAAGTAGCAGAAGAACAAATCAAACGTGCACAAGTTAATCTTGCTCTTGCCACACAGTCATTAAAACGTTTAGAGCCTTTATTAGCTAAAGGTTTCGTGACTGCTCAACAGGTTGATGATGCACGTACTTTAAAACGTGATGCAGAAGTCAGCTTAAAACAAGCCCAAAAACAAAATGTAGCTTCTGAAGCATTAATTAATAATACCAAATCCGAAGAGGCTCTCGTTCAGTCATTAAAAATGTCATTGGCTATGGCGGAGTGGGAATTAAGTAATACGGAAATCAAAGCACCGAGTAATGGTTATATCGTCGGGTTAACCATGTCTGCTGGTGAGTTTGTGTTATCAGGCCAGTCTATATTTACATTAATAGATACTGATACATGGTTTGCATCTGCTTACTTTAAAGAAACGGAGTTAGGCAATATTCAGATGGGGAGCTGTGCAGTAGTTTACTCTATGATCAATAATAAGCAGCCAATTAAAGGTAAAGTGCAAGGTACAGGTTGGGGGGTTATGTCTACTGATTTGCTCAATATTCCTAGGGATTTGCCTTATGTGCCTAAATCACTAAATTGGGTACGAGTCGAACAACGTTTTCCTGTCAGGGTGATTTTAAATAATCCACCTAAGGAATTAATGCGAATAGGTGCCACAGCTACTGTTAATATAGTATCTAAAGATGATGACTGCTAAAACTTCACTAGTTTTTCAACAAATAAAGCAGGATTTGTTGCCATTCGAGTTTCGGTTTTCGACGGCGTGGCGTATTTCTCTACTCTGCGCATTAATGGCAGGTATTGCCATGTTATACGAAATACCAGAGTCGGCGATCAGTTGTTACCTGATCATTTACCTTGTTAAGTCTGACGCAGTTGAAAACATACTATTGTGTATCGGTGTCATAGTCTTATGCAGTATTGCTGTTTGTGTGATTTTTATATTATTTAACTTAACCATTCAAAATGTGATGTTACGCTTTTTCTTTATGGCGTTATTTTCTGGCTTATTTATGTATTTATCTTCTGCCAGTAGTTTGGGCGATATTGGTAATTTAATCGCGCTTGTGATCGCATTTTTAATGACATTAATTGATGATATTCCTTTTGGCGATGCTGCAACTAGGGGGCTGCTGTATGCTCTCTTAATGGCAGTATCACCTATGTTACTGGTTATTATCTTTAATTATTTTTTTGGTATTAGCCCAAGAAAATTATTACTCAATAAATTGTCAGAGCGCTTTTTAAGTGCGCATCAATTTTTTTTAGGGGATAAGCTCCAGCCAATTAAAATAACCGAAGCTTTAGCTACTCAGTCTGAATGCAAACGTTATTTAATGTTTATTAAGCTTTTTTTCCTAAAAGGGAAAAAAGAAATACAATGGCTAGATAGCATGATTGATAATTCCTATGAAATACTGATCATGTCTTTGAATTTACCGGATGATACATCATCAGCAGTGCGTATTGAGCTATCAGAAAAATGCCAATTTATTGCACAGTGTTTATCTACAAATCAACTTGAACAGTTAGAAAACCTTAAAGATAGCAAACCAACTAATAAGAGCAATCAACAGTTATTGGATGATTTCCTAAATATTTTATTTAAGAATAAAACATTCAGTGACCCAAAAACGAAAATGCCGTTTTTTGTTGAGGATGCTTTTACTAATCCTAATCATAAATATTTTGCAATAAAAACCACTTGCGCAGCACTGATATGTTACGTTCTTTATGACTTTTTTGAATGGCAAGGCATCCATACGGCGATGATCACTTGCTATGTTGTCGCATTAACATCAGTTGGTGAAACTGTGCATAAACTGACACTGCGTATCACGGGGTGTTTAATTGGTGCACTGATTGGGATTATTTCGTTACTTTATATTATTCCTCATTTATCCGATATTTTTAGCTTAATGGTATTGATTTTCTTCTGTATTTTACCCGCAGCATGGGTGGCTGCCGGTAATGAGCGTATTTCCTATGCAGGAGTCCAAGTTGGACTTGCATTTTTGCTAACGGTATTACATGGGTTTAAACCTAGTTTTGATATGGATGTCGCTTCCGATAGGATTTTAGGCATCTTATTAGGCAATATAGTGATGTATATTATGTTCACTAAAGTGTGGCCCGTATCCATCATGACCACGATTAATAAGCAAATTAAGAATATCTTAGATAGTTATGCGGCACTTAAATTAGGCAATTATGAGAATAATGTGCAAGCGCTCAGTTTAGTCTCAACAATTAATGAAGGCGTAATAAAAGCAAAAGATGATATAGACTTGTTAATCTTTGAAACTCACTCTAAAGATAAAGGTGATGCTTTAACTCGCTTCTTTAAACAGCTGTTAGCTGAAGCCTCAGTGGACAGTTATCAAAATTATGCTTCTAAATTTATCTATTTTAATCATAAAGATAATTTAGATCCCCATGCATGCGCTAAATCAATTAGTGACTTTAAACGTGATGTATTAAATTCGCTACCGATAATATTATCAGCTCAAGAAAAAGAGCAAGTCATGCAAGAACTCATTAGTGAGAAGTAATAATGACGGCACAATTAACAAAAAGTAAAAACAAACAGTATTTGCTCACTACTTTTCTGAGCGTATTTCTTGTCGGATGTGTCGATACCAGCCGCTCATTTATGGAAAAAGCCCAGCAGCCGCTACGATATGAATCCGAAAAATACCTTTCTTCTCCTGAAGAGAATTTGTATGCCGAACATAATGAAACACTTAAAGAGCAGTATGACTTGGCTGATCTTATCGATGTTGCGCAAAAAAATAACCCTGAAACACGTATTGCTTGGGAATTAGCCAAAAAGGCGGCGGTTGATGTTGGAATGGTTGAAAGCACCTATTTGCCTGTTATTACAGCAACAGCATTAAGTGGTTATCAACGAGGGACTGTAAAGCTTCCGCATAATGATCTTGTTGATAAAATCGATGTTTCTAACCATGTTTTTATCCCAGCGGTGACGTTTCAGTGGTTGTTGTTTGATTTCGGTAAGCGTGAATCTCTCGCGAATGCAGCAAAACATGCGGCTCTAGCTTCCGATTTGAACTTTAATTTACTTCATCAAAAGGTCATTCATGATGTTACTACGGCTTACTATACTTACGGAGCCGCACAGAAAAAAAACAAAATTACTGCTGAATCCTTAGCGCGCAGTAAAAATGTCCTTTATGCGGTGGAACAGAAAAAGGCGCGAGGTCTTGCGACCGTGCTTGATGTTGCATTAGCTAAGCAACAGGTTGCTCAATTAGAATTCCAAAGCGTATTAGCCGCAGGGAAAGAAAAAGACCAGTACCAATTATTGCTATCATCCATTGGTATGTCTCCACTTCAGTCTATCAACATCCAATATAGCGACAAAGATGTTCTCCCTGATGATATCGCGCCATTGACCCATGAAAGGATCAGGAATGCATTAGCTCAACGCCCTGATGTACTTTCTAATTATGAGCTTATGCAAGCAGCGATGAAAACGACTCAATCCGTTGAGTCTGATTATTTTCCTAAAGTCTATTTGGCCGGCGCTGTTGCTGGGGGAAATAGTAGCTTAGATGTACAGGGGTTACCCGGTATCAATCAAAGTACTTCCTCTTCAAATATTTTACTTGGGGTGAGTATTCCGCTTTATGAAGGGGGGATCAGGCAAGCCCGTATGAAGAATGCACAATCAGATATTCTGATTGCTCAAGAAAATTTACGAAAAAGCCAAGAGTTAGCGATCCGAGAAATGAGCTTAACTGAGAACGCGTTAAAATCAGCATTGGAAGCGCATAAAGCGGCAAAAAATTTAGTTGAAACAACTCAGTTAAGTTATACCGCAAGCGTTGATTTTTATCATAATGGGCTAGGCACGGTGACTGAAATTAATGCGGCAGAAATAGCATTATTTACAGCAGAACTTGCCCGTATTGATGCTTATACTGGCTCAGTTATTGCTGCTGTTGATTTAGCTTTTTCATTAGGTGAAATAGAAAAAGCATTACCTCGTTATGAACAGGCTAAAGCTAAATAAATAGTTTTAAATTGTAGAAGATAGGGATTACTATCTTCTACAATTGGTGATTAAATTAATAAATATCGAGTTGTTTAAAAATAGCTTTACCTTCATGGCTAAATTGGTCAATCGAATATTGAGTATAATTCATTTCACCATACCCTCTAATATAGATAGTTCCATTAGATAAATCAGATAAGCAAGTCCAGACAGTATATTCAGACAGTAAAATATCACCTTTCCCTTCACCTTCTCCGATATTATCAACAGTGATATTTTTAGTGCGATCAAAGTTATTCATTATATGGGCAAGGGTATTTATTGCCTCTTTTGCATTATCAGCTTGCGGTGCGTAAGTACTATAAAAAACGGCACGAACAAAACGCCCAACCGAGGTATCTGAAGAAGGGAGGTTTGCAGTTGCAATTCCGCTATCTGGCTGAGTCACTCGGATATTACCTAATAGATTGGTTGACTTATCAAGGTTAGATAATTGGCTATAATTATTGAGGTTTTTTAAATGCCATTGAAAATCAGGCCCATTAGTCATTACACGAGTTGGGTTATCAAAGACTTGTAATTTGCCGTTAACAGCTTCAACGACGATACTGCCACCTTGTTTATCATAAAAAGCATAATGGAATGGTGATTTTAAATTCCTAAAGTTGACGAGGATTGGGGACCAAAAGAAGCCACTTTCAATAGCTTTTTTCACTTCGTTAACATTGCTAAAACTAGATAAAGCCCATTCACCTATCGAGGTGACAGGTAATGACTTGGAATAATTTTCAGGTTCAATCGGTGAGAGTTCTGCTTCTGTGATCATATTGGCACTAAAAGTTAACCCCTCACTATTTAAACCTTGAAACATATTATGGTTATCACCATCAAAATAAATTTCAGTTGTTATAGCAAGAATGTCGAATTTAGATGTATAACTAATACCATTTTGGCCATCAGGTGATTTTTTCTGAAAGAAGGTATTTACTGGGTAATATGTTATCCAAGAAGGTAAGTTTTCAGTTAATTCTAGTGTTCGTCCTTGGTAAATATGATTTTGACTATCTACTATTGATAAGCTTGTGCACATTTTATTAGTCTCTTATTGATAACATGTCAGTAAATTAGTAAATAATAATGACGCATACTATAAACTTATATTAGCTTCACTGAATAAACAATAATAATCATTAAAATATCTGACTTAGGCTTAATCTAATAAAATAGGTGAGTTTATAGGTAGGGGAATTATTAAATAATTGAACTGGACTTATTTCTAGATTAATGTCAGTAAAAAATGATTAAGAATACTCAGAATATTAAATAATAAAGTCATTGTATGGCATGAAGATCTAGTACAGAGAATAGGGGAGAATGTCAGTATTCTTGCAACCCCCTACATACTTTTCAATAACTTATATTACTATGAAGGGGGATGGTTTTGGCTAAATTGTCTATTTTGACTAATTAATAATATATTAAAGCGTTAGTGTTATTAGCTTCGTTTACCATAATTAGCGAAGTCTTCAGGCTTAGGAAATCCATAACTAGGGTCACTATTACGAGTCGGAAGGCGCTTTTTCATACTCGCTACTATTTCTGGTTGCTGGCTTGCTATATTATTACTTTCATTCGGATCTTCTTGAAGATCAAATAGGACAATGGGGCGCTTGGTACCTTTAGGCACGCTACCATAGCTTTTCATTAAGGATGGGTCAAAGCCCTCAATGAGTTTATAACGTTTATCTCGTACCATACGCCAATTAAGTAGGCCAGAAGTTACATATTCTCGGTGATCATTGGTTCTGCCTTCCAATAAAGGCCTAAAAGAGAGGGCTGTCATGCCGTCAGGGATCTCTGCCTTGGCATAATCTAAAAATGTTGCGGCAATATCAATAAGGCTAACTAATGCATCACTAGTGCGGTGTTGAATATTAGGCCCAGCAACGACTAATGGAACACCAACAGATGCATCATAAGGGACGTTTTTACCCCATCGGTTATGATCACCGAGCATTTCTCCATGATCACTTGAAAATACAATGATTGTATTTTCAAGTTCCCCCCTTTGTTTTAACTCATCAAGGTAGATCCCTAACCAGCGATCAATATTTTCCACCATTGCAGTGTAATTTTGTCGAATAGCTTCATGTTGTTCTGGATCGAGTTGGGTTGAATTAAAGGGTTGAGGAAATTTACGTCCGCGAACAGTTTTTTCCATTCTTTGAGTGATATCCTCAGGGTCATGAGGGCCTGCAAAATTTACTACCATATGCCATGGCCGATCTTTAGGAAAACGGCGTATCATTTCAATTCCAGTACGTCCAATCCAGTTATCAGCATAGTCTTCATCGTCAATAGGTGTCGGGTAAGTTTTTGCGTACGCTTCTGGACCTTTTGCTCGTCCACCTCCTCGAGAGGTGATATCTGCAGCATGAATATCTGCAACACCACGCTTAA
Source organism: Providencia sp. TYF-12 (assembly GCF_041344805.1). Classification (NCBI taxonomy): domain Bacteria; kingdom Pseudomonadati; phylum Pseudomonadota; class Gammaproteobacteria; order Enterobacterales; family Morganellaceae; genus Providencia; species Providencia sp. TYF-12. Next base: position 3,837,293 of record NZ_CP166833.1, on the reverse strand, counting down.
GCATGTAAGCCATGTAAGGTTCAAATGGTGTTTTAAATTTATCCCATTCTAATACGGCATCACCTTTACCTGCACAGTTCACCATGTCTGAAAAGCCCCACTCGGACATATGGTTGCGGCCATCAATACCGTTATCAAATGTCGGTTTCGCGAGATCTAATTTCCCACAAGCCCCTACGTAATAGCCGGCATCGCGTAGTTTTTCATAATAGGTCGCTTGTGTTGTTGGATAAACAGTAAAGTTATCACCTACGCCACACCGGTCGTACTCACGACCAGAGGCAAGGCAAGCACGAGAAGGGCCACACACAGGGGAAGGAACAAACGCTTGCTGAAAGCGTGTTCCCCGAGCAATTAATGAATCTAAATTGGGGGTTTTAACTTCGAGGTTAGGGTTTGCGCCTATCCAGTCAAAGCGGTGTTGGTCTGGTAGAATAAATAAAAAATTAGGACGTTTATTGTTCGACGTGGTCCCTTGCGCTTGAGCTGAAGTAATTGACCCCATTACTGCAGGAGCTATCATGGGCGTTAAGACAGTCGCTAATAGGAAATCTCGGCGTGTCAATTCATTAATTTTACTCATAGACATGCTTCCTCATTGATCGAAAATAGTTCACTTATAATAAGAATGTAAAATCGATCTCACCTTGTGGAGACAGAGAAACTGATCAATTGCAACATTCTTGATTCGCTTTCTTAATAGGCAACTACCTGAAAAATAAATGCGTATAACTTGAATTCTTATGATTTTTAAAACTCATGGCTTATAAAAGTAAGAGTGCACCTTAATTGTTATTGCTAATGATTTAAGGTGCATTTATATTTCAATTTATTGATTAATCAAGATTTTCTCCATTTGAAGCGATCACGCGTTGATACCAATAGAATGATTCTTTCGGAATACGTTTTAGCGAACCATGGCCTTCATCGTCTTGTTCTACATAGATGAAACCGTAACGCTTGGTCATTTGTGATGTTCCACAACTAATCAGGTCAATACAGCCCCATGTGGTGTATCCGATTAAATCAACGCCATCACGAATTGCTTCTTTCATCGCTATAACGTGCTCTTTAATATAGTCAATACGGTATGGGTCAGAAATCGTACCGTCTGGATTGAGCGTATCACGAGCTCCTAAACCATTTTCTACAACAAACAGGGGGATACCATAGCGATCCCACAGCTTATTCAGTGTGATGCGTAATCCCGTTGGGTCAATTGGCCAGCCCCACTCAGATTGTTTTAAGTATGGGTTTTTGATTTTACTCACTAAGTGACCTGATAATTCTTTTGCATCAGGTCCGCCTTTGGTGACATAAGTCATGTAATAGCTTAGCGAGATAAAATCTGCTACACCTTCTTTAAGCACTTTGAAATCTTCCGGTTCTACCTGAATATGAATATTATTTTCTTCAAAATAACGCAGCATATAAGTCGGATATACACCTCGGACGCTGACATCTGGATAGAACAGATTGATTTGGTCTTCTTTCAATGCTTGTAATTGGTCTTCTGGATTACAACTTTCTGCATAAGTTTCTAGTCGGCAAATCATGCAACCAATTTTTGCGTTAGGCATCATTTGTTTGCCTAGCTTAATAGAAATTGCACTGGCGACGAACTGGTTATGAGAGGCTTGGTATGCCGCTTGTTCGACATTTTTGACTGTGTCTGGTAGCGTACCTGCACCGGTATATAAACTATTGAGGTTCATGTTCATTTCGTTGAACGTGATCCAATATTTAACCTTCGATTTGTAGCGTTTATAGCAAGTTGTGGCAAATTTAACGAATAAGTCGATTAATCTGCGATCTTGCCAACCGTTGAATTTTTGCGTTAGCGTTAATGGCATTTCATAGTGAGATAGCGTAACAAGTGGTTCGATACCATATTTTGCTAACTCATCAAAAACGCGATCATAAAATGCTAAGCCTTCTTCATTGGCTTGCTCATCAATACCATTTGGAAATATACGCGCCCAAGAGATAGATAAGCGAAATACTTTAAAGCCCATTTCAGCAAATAATGCGATATCTTCTTCATAACGATGATAAAAATCGATACCCCAACGTTTAGGGAATAACGCTTTACATTCAGGTTTTAAATACTCTTCAAGTTCTTTTGATGTGACGTTAAAAGTAAAGTTATTGACTCCGCCATCTGCATAAGGGTCTTTATAAGCGGCAACATCTGAAGTAGAAAGCCCTTTTCCACCAAGGTCAAAAGCCCCTTCAATTTGGTTTGCAGCAGTAGCACCGCCCCATAAAAATCCTTCAGGAAAGCCAATTGTACTTGTGTTTTTAGTATTTAATTTCATAATTTCCTCTTTCTAAATCAATTAACGGTGAGCAGTGTGGTTTTATTACTCGTGACATATGGTTGATTTATCACTTGTAATTCACTGAATTCGTCAAAGTTGGTTATCAAAACTGGGGTGATTGTTGATAATGAATGTTTAGTTATATTTTCAATATCGAACTCGATGAGTAGGTCACCGGATTTAACGCTATCCTTTTCATTAACATGGAGGGTGAATCCTTCACCATTTAATGAAACAGTATCAATGCCTACATGAATAAGGATGTCTAACCCATCTGGGGTTGTAATTCCGATGGCGTGTTTACTTGGCGTGACCATTGAAATGGTGCCATCGATAGGTGCATAAACTTTGTTATCTGAAGGGATGATGGCAACGCCATCACCAATGATTTTATTGGCAAAAACGGTATCGGGAACTTGTTCAAGCGGTAAAGTTTCCCCGGAAATTGGCGCGAATAAACATAAATGTGGTGGTTGTTTATTATGGTTTGTTTCTTTTGATTGTGTTTTTTCTGGTATTTCTTGATGAGGTGGCGTGTTGTCGCGGCAAGTTGGCAAACTATCTTTACTCGGCTCAAGTCCTGACTCATCTAGTTTTAGAAATAGGGTGATAATAAAGGCCAAAGTAAAGCTAGATATCACCGCAAGGCAGATAAACATGAAGTTATTCGTGCCTGCTTCAACATAGGTTGGCAAGGCAGTGATCCCCGGAATACTAAACGCAAAGGCTTTTACGGCGAATGAGCCTATGATTCCGCCCCCTACTGCGCCACCAATTAATGCCGCGTAAAAAGATTTCTTCAAGCACATGGTGACACCATAAATTGCAGGTTCAGTGATACCAAAAATGGCTGAAAGGGAAGAGGAATACGCAATAGATTTCAATTTTGTGTTTTTACTTTTGATAGCGACAGCCAGTGTTGCCCCTGCTTGGGCTAGGTTACTGGATAGGCTAATAGGTAATAAAACAAAGTCGTAACCTAATGTTTTAAAATTGGAAAATGTGGCCGGGAAAAAGGCATAGTGCATACCAGTTATCACTAATAATGATAAACAGCCCCCCATAATAAAGCCTGCGACAGGGCCTGCGATATTAAATAAAGCTGAGAATGTTTGCTGTAAATATTCACCAACGTAATAGCCTAACGGTGCGAGTAGTGAAAGGGTGATAATTGAAGAGATTATCAGCACCAATAGCGGCACAAAAATAATTTTAATACTCGCGGGGATGATTTTTTCAACCCATCGATTGATATAGCTTAATAACCAAACCCCAAGAATAATTGGAATAACAGTAAAGTTATAAGTAATGTTAGGAATAGTAATACCAAAGAAAGACAGCGCAGGTTCACCTTGGAATATAGGGTAAACCAGAATGAAGGCTAGGGTTACGGCAATATATTCATTGGTTTTAAATTTCCGAGCAACGGAAAAAGCCAGCAAAATAGGTAAAAAATAGAAGGCCGAGTCTGAAATGGTGTAAAGGATTCGGTACTCTGAGCTCCCATTTGGAATAAGGCCGGACATATCAAATAGAGCTAGCAACCCTTTGAGTAACCCCGTTCCAATGATAGCCGGTAATATTGGGGTAAAAATACCCGACAGAAAATCAAAAAATGTATTAACAATATTTTGTTTAGTCTCTGATATTTCTGGTGGTGACGCCTCATTGGTTATTGCTGAGCCATGAGGTTCAACTATTTTATGTAGCTCAGTGAAAACATGTGTAACGTGGCTGCCTAAGATAACTTGTAACTGATTACCTAGGAAATTAACACCTAGTACCCATGGGATGTCACGGAGTTTATCTACATTAACTAATTCATTGTTATGAAGATTGAAACGCAAGCGTGTAATACAATGCCAATGTTGACTGATATTATTTTTCCCACCGATAAGAGTGATAATTTGTTCTGCGACTTGTCTACTTTCCATAAGTATACCTATAAAAAAACCTGAACAACGGCCTCCAATTTAATTTTGGAAGTGTTGTTCAGGTTAATGCCTAGTCTTGCCAGTTACACACCTGTTATATTTCAAGCCGAAGTTTATGCCTGACTTATTTTGTTTTATTTTATAAATAACCCAATGAGTAATGCTAAAATCATTGATGAATAATAATACGTTTTTACATATAAAAGCATTATTATTCACGATTCCAGAGTCTGTAACTCAAAATGTAGACATAAAAAAACCTGAAACTATTGAATAATAAAATTCAATACATTTCAGGTTATTGCCTAGTCGAACTAGTTACAGACCTACCATTACTTTATAGAATTTTTATACCTGAAAGACAATGTGAGAATAATGGATTTGTGATCTGTACGACAGAGATATACATTTGTCTTAAGTTTGCGTTATCATTTTGATTCAAGAAATAAAAAATTATTTAGTTTTTATTTTATTCAAAAATGAAGTGCTATTAAAATAATCGCCGTTCTTGAGAGCAAGAAGAACCGATTGCTTACTTCGGTATTGATCACAAAAAATAGGCATAAATCTTGCCTTTTTTGTAGAAAAGATATATCTATATCAATTGGTGTGTTACTAGCTAGACTAGGCAAAAACCTGAAAATGCTGAAGTATTACTTCATGTCATTTCAGGTTTTTTTTCGTTTATAACGTATAATAATGGAAGTCGCCTATATGTACCTAATAAAAAAAGTTATAAATAATAATGTGATACTTGTAGACAACGAAGCCCAACAAGAGGTTGTTATTATTGGTAAAGGCATAGGCTTTAACTCTAAAGCAGGTCAAAACTACCATTGTAATGAAAGCGATGAGCTTTTTATCAAGCCTCAAGACCATGATATCCATAATTTTCTTGATAATATTCCTATTGATATTATCAAATTGACTATTGAAGTTATCAATAAATGTAAGCCCATTTTAAATGCGGATTTAAGTGATAGCTTAGTTATTACACTCTCTGAACATATAACTTTTGCCATTGAGAGAAGCAAAAGTCGGGAAATGAATGTTTCTCTGTATGAAGTGCCTTATTTATATCATCTTGAATTTATTGCAGGAAAGGTTGCAGTTGATTATATTAATGAAAAATTTGATGTAAGTTTACCAGCAAGTGAAGCATCTCTTATTGCACTTCATTTTGTTAATGCAAAATTAAATAACAAAAGTGTTGGAGATACACTCAGGTTTACACAGATAGTTTATAAAATTGTTAATATTATAAATTACTCATTTCATATCCAAGTCAATACTGAGTCGGATATTTTCTCTAGATTTATTAATCATTTAAAATATTTATTGATCCGCTGTCAGGCAAATCATGACAAAAGTAGTCAATTTAATTCTATTCTTGAAGAGTTGGTAGAGAAAGAATTAATGAAAAATTTTGTATGTGCAAAAAAAATAGCGGAATTGATACAATCTGAATATAACCTTCCAGTTTCTCGTGAGGAAATTATTTATTTAGCATTACATATAGAAAGACTTTTAAATGCAGTTTAGGGCTGAATTTTAACTATTATTTAGCATGGGTGTGTCACTAGAAAAACTAGGCATTAACCTAATTGGAATTATCCCTTGGCAAAACTTTTATTGCCATTAAAAATGGGAATAAAAAAGGAAAATTGTATGGCGATAAAGCTCATTGCTATCGATCTTGATGGCACGTTATTAAATACTCATCATCAAATTAGTGATAATGTTCAAAATGTTCTTCAACAAGCTCAAAGAAATAATATACATATTATCCTTGCATCAGGCAGGCCTTACTCAGGAATACAACCTTATTTACAACAGTTAGCTTTAGATAAGCCTGGTAACTACTGTATTAGTAACAATGGTAGTGTTATTCACGATGCTTCTAACGGTAACCACCTTATCGATTTTTTATTAGATATTGATGATTATAAAAAAATTTATGCTCAAACTGAAGAGTTAGATCTTTCATTACATGCTCTTGGAGATAATAAAATCTTCACTGCAAATAAGATTATTGGTTTTTATACGACACATGAAGCTTATCTTTCGAATACGTTAATCCATTATGTTCCAATGAATGAAATGCCTACTAATATCTTATTTACTAAATTGATGATTTCTTCTGAAGAGAACTATTTATCGAGTATTATCAAAAAAATACCATCTTCTTATTTTCAACAGTACACTTTAGTCAGAAGTACCCCGTATTTTTTAGAAGTGTTAAATAAAAATGCGAATAAGGGCTTGGCAATACAAGCACTGGCACAACAATTGGATTTACATAAGTATGAAATTATGTGCATTGGTGATCAAAATAATGATCTGCCTATGTTTGATGTGGCTGGAACTTGTATTGCGATGGAAAATGCAACCGATGAATTAAAGTCACGGGCTACTGGTGTGACAAGCTGTAATGATACTGATGGGGTTGCAAGGGCGATAGAAAAATATGCCCTATAAGGTTTCTTTTTCATTAAAAACCGAGTTTAGCGTTGCCACTCGGTTTTTAATTTTACTCTAATTTATTATTTCTTAATTTCCATGAATTTCTTTTAGTATCCCTTTCATTTTCCCTAACGAATGCGATAGGTGAATTTTATAGGCATCACAAAAATAGTTTTTTCGAGGAAGCCCTTTCGAGTCAATTAAAAAACGATGCTTTGGGCAACCGCCATGGCATAGTGGCTTAAACTTACAGGTTAAACAGTCTTGGCTGATCTTCTCTTTTTTTAGCGATGAAAAACGTTGATGATTTTCTGATCCCAACATATGAGGAATGCTATCGACCATCAAGTTGCCAATTTTATTTTCAGGATAAACAAAGTGATCACAAGAATAAATATCGCCATTGGCCTCGACAATTAAATTTGCTCCGCAAGTTTCACTCGTGACACAGCTGCTTGGGAATCCAAGGCTTTGGCTCATAGTCTGTTCAAAATTCATGACAAAGACTTTACCAATGTCATTTTTTTGCCAGTGGTCAAACAGGGTATTTAAAAAATGGCCATATTCTGCGGCGTTGACTGACCAGTCTGTCACTTCCGCATTTCCTGTAAATTCAGGGGAAATGAGTGATAGCCCTTCCGTCGTTGTTTGTTGTGCCTGCCGTTCAACTACTGGGATAAACTGCATGTAATAGCTGCCAATACTCTTTAAAAACTCATAAATTTCAATCGGCTTTTTTACGTTATAGTTATTTACAACGGTTAGCGTATTAAAGTCCACCCGGTATTTATTGAGTCTCTCGATACTGGCAATTAAGCGATCAAACGTGCTTTTTGCTGATCGTGTTAGTCGGTATTGATCGTTACAAGATTGATCGCCATCGATGGAAACCCCTAATAAGAAATTATGCTGTTTAAAGAATTGGCACCAGTCATCATCAAGGTTTAAAGCATTTGTTTGAAATGAATTATTGATCCTTTTCTTACCTGCATATTTTTGCTGAAGTGCAACAGCTTTTTTGTAGAACCCTAGTCCAAGTAAAGTCGGCTCGCCACCTTGCCAAATAAAATCAATTACATCAGTAGGTTGTTGCTCAATATTAGTGCGAATGTATTGATCTAGAACCTCATCATTCATTCGCCATTGGTTTTTTCTATTAGGATAAAGTTTTGATTTTTCTAAATAGAAGCAATAAGTACAATCAATATTGCACACTGAACCAGAAGGTTTAGCCATTAATTGGAAATTTGGGTTTGCATTACTCATGCCTTACGCCTCTACTTATTAAAATGATAAGATTATTTTTTGTTGAGAATATTTTTATATTCTTTCACTTTTTCTTCAGGTGCATTCCAATCACCATCGAATACAGTATAGGTAATATAGCCTTTATCAAGGTATCCAGTATCAGAATTATCATTTCTCATTTTTAATGCTTCAGGGTTAATAACTTGTTTAGCTTTTCCTTCAGCAGTTATTTCATATAAAATTTGTGGTGAAACCGCATACTCGTTTTCAACAAATTTTACGCCTTTAATTTTATCTTTAGGTAATGCGGGGTAATTAATACTCAACCCAGATCTAATGGGTAGCACTGTCTCACCAGGTATCCATTTTTTATTTAAATCATCAACTAGCTCAACAACATAAGTGACTGAATCAGGCCAATACTTCTGAGTGCTAGGCCAACCTGATTTCATTTCTTCTTCAGTCATGATGTAGCCAATACTAGCCGCAATGGCTGGGTAGCCTAAGCGTACGGCACGCGATGCAGCTGATACCGTTCCTGAATTTAATTGTGATGTTCCCGTGTTTGGCCCGTCATTAACCCCTGAAATAACTAAGTCAGGCGGTGTTTCTCGTAATAACGCCTGTAAACCAAAATCCAGTGAATCAGCAGGTGTACCAGGGAAACAATAAGTGCGCTCATTTATTTTTTTTATATCGAACTCTTTGCCTGCTTTAAATGTAATTGCGGTACCAATTCCGCTTTGGTTGGTCGAAGGGCCAACTAGCCAAACATCATAACCTTTTGCATCTAATTGCGATTTTAATTCAGTGAGACCAAATGCTTCACATCCGTCGTCATTAACTAATAGAATACGCATTTTATCGTTACTAGCTTGGGCTTGAAGTCCAAATAAAGATAATAGGCTAATAGCTAAAATTGTTTTTTTCATTTTTACCTCTATGTGTGTTCAGCAGTACTAAAATATATTAAATTTATAGTCAAAAATAATATCTACGGCGATAGCATTTCTACGAATATAGTGCCCGTTATCATCAAAAACAGGTTGAACTCTATTTCCTTCAGCTTGGTATAGCCAAGCTTTAGTTAATTTAGTAAATACCGTAAAGTTTTTTAAACTCGGATCATTCGGTTGCCATGCATTAATAAGATTAAGCTCACCAGTTTTAATTTTGTTATTTTTAAAATCAAACTGGCCGTAATTTAATTGTATTGCAGAATAAAAATCTTCAGCATATTTATAGTCAATGAGGCCAGTGAGGGCGAGTTCACCATCTCGCTGGTAATGATAAGCGGCTGAAGACATAGGGTCTAAACGCCAACGAGCGTTTTTAACTGGATGCCTGTCAAAATAACCAAGCGAACCATTATTTTTAGCCGCATCGGTGTATCCAACACCAACTTTCATGCCTAGGCTGTCATATTGCCATTTGACGGTTCCTTCATATACCCACGAGCTGCCATTTGCAGCTTGTCGTGATGCCGGCATATTTTTATACATTTCCTGAGGGACATTACCAACGGCTCGAAAACCAAGAGTAATGTCGGAATATGGCATATAGTTAAAATCAATAAAATGGCGATCGATATAGTCTTTAGCATATCCGTAATTATAGGTCGCTTTCAGTGCTTTAGTTTTATAGTTGAGGCCACCTGCTGCAATATACTCAACAGATTCATTATTTCTGCTACGAAGATTTTCTTTGTTAGGAGAAAAACGTTCCATAACACTATCAACGTACAATGTATCGATTGAGAAATCATGGTAAGTAAGCGTGCCCGTATAACCTAAATAGCTATTTTGTGCCGATTCATAAGGGCTTTTTAATACCGTATACATATGTGCGGGTTGCCAGCCATATCTTGCTTTATAATTTATCCCTTGTTCATCACCTAAATGCAACTTGATATTGCGCTTATTAAATTTTGTGAAACCTTTGGCATTTGATGATTTAAATCCAGGGCCATCATTCCATAATAGGTCGCGGCTAGCAAAATAATCACTGGCTCCTAATTTAGTCACAGTAGTGTAAGAAATATCGAAACCCAGAGTTTCCTTCCATAAGCCTGATTCATAATTTAGCCCGATGGTTTGAGCCCAAGCTGTATGAATATACGTTGGACCAACTTCGTTTTCATTCAGATATTTTAGTCTATTCCGAAGGAATAACTCTAGTTTGCTATCTTTTATTAATGGTTCATTTAGGGTATCAGCCAGCTTATATTCCTGGGCTTTTAATACTGAGGAAAATAATATAGGGATGAGTAGTGAGCCTTTTAGTAGTCGACTTATTTTCATATACCAACCTTTATTTATTAGTATTTAATTTTTATTGTTAATTTTATTTTTATAGATTAATTGACATTGAGTTACTGAGCAGAAATTTTAGGTAAAAAAAAACCTGAATTTTTATACGTTTTAAAGACGCATAAAAATTCAGGTTCTTGCCTAGTCAAGCTAGTAACACACCATTCGCTATATATTTAAAACGGGTTGATTTTTTTTACAATATTAATTTATGAGAACTGTGATCTGATACCTGTTTTTATAAATATATCTGCTATGTTAAATCTGCAGTAATTTAATTGTAACTACATGAATTTATTTTTTATATTTAATTATTTTCATTTTTTTATATTCGTTTCTAGGTAAATAGTAGGTTTTATTTGACACTAATCACAACTATTCTTATTTAAATAATTTGGTTATATGAGACCTTGATGTTGTTCACAAAAACCTAAATTATAGATTGTGAATTTAATTTATTTTGATTAGATAGATATACTTTGGGTGTGTTACTAGCTTGACTAGGCAAAAACCTGAGACTTATAGCGTTGCAGTTATAGGTCTCAGGTTTTTTTGTTTTTATACCTTTCATTAAAAATATAAGTTAGCACTTTTCGTTAGCGAATGTCTTATAAGCGAGGCTTTATGTTTAACAAAGAAAAAAGAAAAATTAAGAAACAGTTTCTTTCGCGGCTACCACATAAGCACAAAATACTTAGTCAGTGTGTGAGTGCTGCATTTGGTGGTGCATTGCTACTGTCAACATCAGTTACTGCCAGCGCTGCTACGGATAACGTTGTGGCGGCTAAAAAGCAGCCGAACGTGATTCTAATTGTGCTTGATGATGTTGGGTTTGCTGATTTTGGGGCATTTGGTTCAGAGATTAAAACGCCAAATATTGATGCATTAGCTGAATCTGGGGTTCGTTACAACCGTTTTGATACCAGTGCTATCAGTGCTCCAACACGAGCAGCTATTGTGACTGGGCGTAATAACCAAACCGTTAATATGGAAGATTTACCGCCTGATAACGTCAATGCACCATCGAAAGAAACACCTAAAGGTTCAGGACCTGCCACCAGTGGGGAAATTCCTGAAAATGCACAAAACATTGCACAAGCGCTGAAGTCTGCGGGTTACGATACCTATGCGCTAGGCAAGTGGCATTTAGCACCAAACTATAAAGATGATTTAGCGCGTAGTCAAAGTTTTTGGCCAAGGCAGCGGGGATTTGATTATTTTTATGGTTTTTTAAGTGGCCATACAAATCAGTATAAACCAGCACTAGTTGAAAATAATCAAAAGATTACACCACCTAATAACCCTGAATATCATTTGTCGGTTGATTTAGTTGATCATGCGATTCAACGTATTGACCAAAAATCAGAGCAGCCGAAGTTTATTTATTTGGCTTTAGGAGCCGCTCACTCACCTTATCATGTACCAAAATCATATATCCAAGACTACAATGGCAAGTATGATCAAGGGTGGGATAAGCTACGTTTAGACCGTTTTGAGAAACAGAAAAAACTCGGTGTTATCCCGGCAAATACAATTTTGCCGTCAAGGGAAAAAGGGGATGCCGCATGGGATTCATTAAATGCTGAGCAGAAAAAAGTCTATGCGAGGTTTATGGAAACCTATGCAGGTTTCATGACGCATACGGATGAACAAATTGGCCGTTTAGTGGATCACTTAAAAGAAACAGGTCAATACGATGATACGCTAATTATTCTATTATCTGACAATGGAGCCGCACCAGAAGGCGGAGTTAATGGCGGTTTTAGAACAGCATATATGGATAAAACCACGGTTAAGGAAATGTATGATAACCTTAACGATGCGGGTGGACCAAAAACGGATATGTTGTATCAACGCCCATGGGCATATGCGGGTGCCACGCCATTTAAGCGTTATAAATTGTGGCCTTATTTAGGAGGGGTTCGCACACCTCTGATTGTTTCATGGCCAAGTCAGATCCAAGAACCAAATAGTATTCGTTCCCAATATGTCAGTGTGATTGACATTGCGCCTACTATTTTAGACGCTGCTGGAACCTCGTTTGCCACTGAAATTGATGGCGTTAAACAAGTTCCTGTTGCTGGAAAATCATTCTTAGCTACATTGAATTCTGCTGATGCAAAAACACGTGATGTTCAGTATTTCCAATTACGTAGTCAAAGAGCGATCACCCAAGGTGACTGGCGTGCAGTTGCATTACACCGCTATAACACTAGCTACGATGATGACCAATGGCAGTTGTTTAATACAGCTGAAGATTTTTCTGAATCAACCGACTTAGCGAAAAAGTACCCAGAAAAATTGAAAGAGTTACAGCAATTATGGTGGGATGAAGCGAGAAAATACAGTGATCCTGCTGTTGTCGACCCATCCGAGTTTTTCTATAACTTCAACCGTATGGAAGATGGTTTTATCAGCGATTAAATAAGTAAACTCATTTTTTAGCTAAAATAGCCACAAAAGTTGTTTTGTGGCTATTTCTATTGAGCGTGTATTGTTAATATTTTTCTATACTTTTTTGATCTTAAGTGAAGTTTTCTTTAACTATTAGCGTGAAAATATACCCTTAGTAATAAAGAGGGTGTGTAAGTGGAAAACGGAATACAGCTTCGTATAAAAGGTAAGGTTCAGGGGGTAGGGTTTCGGCCATATATTTGGCAACTTGCTCATCAATGCCATCTTTATGGTGACGTTTGTAATGATGGTGAAGGGGTGCTAGTTCGTTTATGTGCAGGCACTAATTTAAGCGAGTTCATACAATTACTACATCAACACTGCCCGCCTTTAGCACACATTGAAAGCGTACAATCAAGTTCATTTCAATGGCAGATATTACCTGAGAGCTTTACTATTCGCCGTAGTGGCGAAGGTCGAATGGATACACAAGTGATCCCCGATGCGGCAACTTGTGATGCGTGCTTGCAAGAACTTTTTACTCCCTCAAATAGGCGTTTTCATTACCCATTTACTAACTGCACCCATTGTGGTCCAAGGTTTACCATTATCCGCCATATGCCGTACGACCGACCAAACACGGCAATGGCTAACTTCCCATTATGCGCACATTGTTTATCTGAATATCAATCACCAGCCGATAGGCGCTTTCATGCTCAACCCAATGCTTGTGCGCAGTGTGGTCCAGAAATTAAGCTTTGCGATGGTTTAGGGCAAACTTTAGCGCAAAAAGAGGATGCTCTGTTATTGGCAACGGAGCAAATATTGCTTGGCAAAATTATTGCAATAAAGGGGTTAGGCGGCTTTCATCTAGCTTGTGATGCGACGAACGATGACGCGGTGAAACAATTACGCCGACGTAAGCGGCGGCCTACAAAACCGTTTGCAGTGATGGTCCCGTCCATAGGTTGGCTAGAGGATGAAAATATAAAGGTTAACAATGGGTTAAAGGCATTATTAAAAAGTCCTGCGGCACCTATTGTCTTAATTCATAAATGGGCGAATAACTCACTGAGTGCAGCGGTTGCTCCTGAACTGACAGAGTTAGGTGTGATGTTACCTTCCAACCCTTTACAGCACCTATTGATGGCAAAAGTGAAACGGCCATTAATTATGACTTCTGGTAATGCCTCTGGAAAACCCCCCGTATTAACTGAGGCAGATGCATTTACTGATTTAGCGAATGTCGCTGACTTTTGGTTGACACATAACCGAGACATTGTGCAGCGAGCTGATGACTCCTTAGTCCGTTACCACGATGGGCAGGCTGAAATGTTAAGGCGTGCAAGGGGTTATGTCCCTGATGCATTGGCCTTACCTAAAGGGTTTGAAAATGCGCCCTCAATACTCGGTTTAGGTGCGGATCTAAAAAATACTTTTTGCTTGTTGCGGGGCAATAGTGCAGTGATGAGCCAGCATTTTGGCGATCTTGATGACATGGATATTTGCCAACAATATCAAGATACGATTACTTTATTTGAGTCAATTTATCGCTTTATACCGAGTGTCATTGTGGGGGATATGCACCCAAACTATGTGAGTTACCGTTACGGAGAAACATTGGCGCAACAACGACAAATTCCCTTCATTAAGGTACAGCATCACCATGCTCATATCGCTGCTGTAATGGTAGAACATGGCTTGCCGTTAGATGGTAGTAAAGTGATTGGCTTAGCCCTAGATGGCTTAGGTTATGGCGATGATAATCGACTATGGGGAGGGGAATGTTTATTAGTCGATTACAACACTAGCCAGCATTTAGGGGGGCTACCGCCAGTAGCGCTACCCGGAGGTGAATTAGCATCGCGGCAGCCTTGGCGCAATTTATTGGCCCATTGGTTACAGTTTGTTCCACAGTGGCAGCAACAGGAAATGGCATTGCAGTTAAAGGAATTTCCTTGGCAGGGTTTGCAAAAAGCGATTCAACGAGGAGTTAACAGCCCCGTAGCTTCATCGGTAGGTCGGTTGTTTGATGCAGTTGCCGCTGCGTTAGGGATTTGTACGGCGGCGACCAGTTGGGAAGGGGAAGCTGCGTGTCAGCTCGAAGCATTAGCTTCGCAATGTGATGTTATGACGCACCCAGTCAGTATGCCTTTAATTGGCCAGCAATTGGATTTAAAAACGTTTTGGCAACAATGGGTTGCTTATCAAGCCCCTAAAGTGCAGCGTGCCCATGCATTTCATGTTGCTCTAGCACAAGGTTTTGCCGAACTTGCTAGAAAGTCAGCTCACCAATATGGTATTCACCGGATAGTGCTGTCTGGAGGGGTTATTCATAATCAGTTATTAAGGCGGTTGCTGGTCAGTAATTTGAACGAATTTGATGTACTGTATGCTAAACAATTACCCATGGGGGATGGGGGGTTATCATTAGGGCAAGTAGCTATTGCAGCAGCAAGATTAAAAGTTTAATTGAATATAGATACGATGATAATGAAATTATATAAGTGGATGGTAATATCTTCTTATACACCCATATTCTATTATTATCTTTATTATTTTTTGATATTGATTCTTATTTACTTTATTTCTCTGTATTAAAAATAGGCTTTTTATTAATACGCAAATTTCGGTTAATTAATTTAATTTAAAATAATGGTTTTCATTATCCTTATGAAAATAAATAAATTTTATATTTAAATTAATGTGATATGTAGCGCAATATTGAATTAAACAGACTATTTGTTTCTATGGTTATATTTTTTAATCCTCACGAACTGAATCGATTTTTCTAACAAATATATAAAAAAGATAAATTTTCTTATTACCTCTTGATAAAGATCAAGCGATAAAAAGCAAGTAGGAATAGGATCTTGTTTTATATTTATGCATCAGGTTACTTAAATAAGAACTTATTTCATTAGGCATGGTTTTATTTTCAATCTTACGGTAACAATACTAGCCAAAGGCGTATGCACATTAGGGCATAGGCGTGGTGGTATTTATAACCTCAAGATAATAAACAAAATTTGCCTAATGAATAGGTTCTAAGCCACCCATAATAATAGGAAAAAAGAATGATAGGAGATAACTCTATTATTTCTTCTCATGGTATAAACCGCCGTGATTTTATGAAGTTATGTACAGCATTGGCAGCAACAATGGGGCTAAGCGCGAATGCGGCCGCTCAAATTGCTGAATCTATTAGTGACCCATCACGTCCCCCCGTTATTTGGATTGGGGCTCAAGAGTGTACGGGCTGCACAGAGTCTTTGCTGTGTTCTACTCACCCCACCTTGGAAAACTTAATTCTTGATACGATTTCACTGGAATACCATGAGGTATTGTCCGCCGCTTTTGGAGAACAGGTCGAACAGAACAAGCATGCTGCGATAGAGAAGTATAAAGGCAAGTATGTATTAGTCGTTGATGGTTCTATCCCATTGAAAGATGGTGGTATTTACTGCATGGTTGCAGGAAAACCGATTGTTGAGCATATCCGTGAAGTGGCTGAACATGCGGCGGCGGTAATTGCTATTGGTTCTTGTGCATCATGGGGCGGTGTTGCGGCTGCTGGGGATAACCCAACAGGTGCAGTTGGCCTCAACCAAGTAATTAAAGATAAAACGGTTATTAATATCCCTGGTTGCCCACCAAACCCACATAACTTCCTTGCGACAGTTGCTCATTTAATTACCTTTAACAGACCTCCAAAACTAGACAGTAAAAATCGCCCAATGTTCGCGTACGGTCGATTAATTCATGAACACTGTGAACGTCGTCCTCACTTTGATGCGGGACGCTTCGCAAAAGAGTTCGGGGATGATGGTCACCGTGAAGGTTGGTGTTTATACCATTTAGGTTGTAAAGGGCCCGAAACTTACGGTAATTGCTCCACATTACAATTTTGTGATGTCGGTGGCGTGTGGCCAGTGGCAATTGGTCATCCTTGCTATGGTTGTAATGAGGAAAATGTGGGTTTTCATAAAGCTATCCACCAGCTTGCGAGTGTTGAAAACCCAACACCGCGTGCGGACAAGCCTGATGTGAATAACCGTGAAGGTGGGCAAATATCATCAACCGCAGTGGGGTTAATTGGTGGCGTTGTAGGGCTAGTGGCTGGTGTGAGTGTGATGGCTGTGCGTGAATTAGGTCGTCAAAAACGCCAACAAGATACTGACTCACGGGGAGAATAACCGTGAATAGACGAAATTTTCTTAAACTCTCCGCTGGGGGAGCACTATTAGCTGGTAGCTCGCCTAGTTTAGCTGGGGCAGAGAACCGGCCGCCAATTCCGAATTCTCTTGGCATGCTGTATGACTCGACGCTATGCATTGGTTGTCAGGCTTGTGTCACTAAGTGCCAAGATATTAACCACCCTGAGCGCAACCCTGCTGGGGAGCAAACGTGGTCAAATAACGACAAACTGACCCCTTATACCAATAATATTATTCAGGTCTGGAGTAGCGGGACTGGGGTTAATAAAGATCAGGAAAAAGACGGCTACGCTTACATCAAAAAACAATGCATGCATTGCGTTGACCCTAACTGTGTGTCGGTTTGTCCTGTTCAAGCATTAAAGAAAGATCCGAAAACAGGCATTGTCCATTACGACGCTAGTGTGTGTACCGGTTGCCGTTATTGCATGGTGGCATGTCCATTCAATATTCCTAAATATGCTTACGATGACAAATTTGGTGCAATTCATAAATGTGAGCTATGTAACCAAAAAGGTGTAGAGCGCTTAGATAAAGGGGGGTTACCGGGGTGTGTAGAGGTTTGCCCTACAGGAGCAGTGATTTTCGGTACGCGTGAAGAACTGCTGGCAGAAGCAAAAAAACGTTTAACACTCAAAGCAGGGGATGAATACGGTTACCCTCGCCAAACTTTGCATAGTAATGACCCGAATGTCATTAAAGTACCTAAATATGAGTCGCACATATATGGCGAGCTTGAAGGTGGCGGTACGCAGGTGATAGTGCTTTCAGGGGTGCCTTATCAGAATCTTGGGTTACCTGAACTAGACCAGCTTTCTACCGGCGCTCGCTCTGAATATGTGCAGCATACCCTTTATAAAGGCATGGTGTTGCCATTAGCCGCACTAGCAGGGCTGAGCTTCTTGGTATACCGCAATACCAAGAATGACAAACACGAAGGAGATGACTCAAATGACGACGCATCATAAAGAACAGCCGCTCGGTGGGCGTTTAGTCAGTTGGCCAATAATGGTCTTTGGGCCGTTGGTTCTAATTTGTGTCATTCTGATTATAAAACGTCTGGTTTTTGGACTCGGTTCCGTTTCTGACTTAAATGGCGGCTATCCATGGGGAATTTGGATTGCTTTTGATCTGCTGATTGGTACAGGGTTTGCTTGTGGCGGTTGGGCACTGGCTTGGGCAGTGTACGTATTTAATCGCGGAGAATATCATCCGTTGGTACGTCCTGCATTACTCGCTAGTTTGTTCGGTTATTCGCTTGGTGGTTTATCGATAACTATCGATGTGGGGCGTTACTGGAACTTACCTTATTTCTATATTCCCGGCTTCTTCAATACCAATTCGGTGCTGTTTGAAACGGCAGTATGCATGACGATTTATATCGGGGTCATGGCCTTAGAGTTTGCCCCAGCATTGTGTGAGCGTTTTGGTTGGAAGGTCTCGTTAAAACGCTTGAATAAAGTCATGTTTTTCATTATTGCATTAGGAGCCTTGTTACCCATGATGCACCAATCCTCAATGGGGTCATTGATGATTTCTGCGGGATATAAAGTTCATCCTATTTGGCAAAGTTATGAAATGCTGCCGCTGCTCTCACTGTTGACCGCGTTCATTATGGGTTTCTCGATTGTTATTTTTGAAGGTTCATTGCTGCAAGCTGCCTTAAAGGGGCAGGGGGCTGACGAACGACCATTATTTGTGCGATTAACGCAAATTCTGCAAGTGCTCTTGATATTGTTCTTAGCCTGCCGATTTGGTGAGTTGATTTACCGCGAAAAATTACATCACATTTTTAATGGCGATTTTTACGCCATGATGTTCTGGATAGAAACCGTGTTAATGGTGATCCCTCTGGTTATTTTCCGTATTCCATCGCTGAGAAATGACTCGCGTTGGTTATATATCAGTGGGTTGAGCATGTTAATCGGGGCGGCAATGTGGCGGATGAGCTACTCCCTTGTCGCGTTCAATCCGGGGGGCGGTTACGACTACTTCCCAACAACAGAAGAACTTTTAATTTCAATAGGTTTTGTGGCAATTGAGGTATGCGCTTATATCTTATTGGTCCGCTTACTACCTGTTATCCCAGCATTGAAAAAAACAACGATGAGCCATTCACAGGCCCGAGGTAAAGCATGAGCCAACGTATAACAATAGATCCAGTCACTCGTATCGAAGGTCACTTACGCATTGATTGTGAAATTGAAGATGGAAAGGTCACTAAGGCTTGGGCTTCAGGCACTATGTGGCGCGGTATGGAGGAAATCGTCAAAGGGAAAGACCCTCGTGATGCATGGATGATCATGCAGCGTATTTGCGGGGTTTGTACGACTGTCCATGGTATTGTATCTGTCCGCACGATTGAAAGCGCTTTGAATATTGATGTACCTGTTAATGCGCAGTACATCCGTAATATGATTTTAGCCGCGCATACTATTCAAGACCATATTGTCCATTTTTATCAGTTATCTGCATTAGATTGGGTGGATATCACCTCCGCATTAAATGCCGACCCAAATAAAGCCGCTGAAATCTTAAGCGGTATTTCAACTTGGCCGCTCAATAGCGCCGCAGAATTTACACGCGTGCAAGATAAAATTAAAAAATTAGTCGCAAGTGGTCAATTAGGCATTTTTGCTAATGGTTATTGGGGGCACCCAGCGATGAAATTGTCGCCAGAGGTAAACTTAATTGCGGTGGCTCACTATTTACAAGCCCTTGAGTGCCAAAGGGATGCAAACCGTATTGTGGCATTGTTAGGGGGGAAAACACCGCATATTCAAAACCTTGCTGTTGGTGGTGTGGCAAACCCAATCAACCTTGATGGGGTTGGTGTACTTAACCTTGAACGCTTGATGTATGTGAAATCTTTTATCGATCGTTTGGGGGATTTTATTGAGCAAGTGTACAAAATCGATGCGGCTGTTATTGCTGCGGGTTATCCTGAGTGGTTAGAAGTTGGTCAAGGTGCTCAAAATTATATGTGTATGCCTGAAATGCCAATGGATGGTAAAAATGGTAGCTTCTTATTGCCCGGTGGTTACTTAGAAAATAGTGACTTTAGTACTTATCGCCCAATTACCAGCCATACAGATGAGTATTTGATCAATGGTATTAAAGAAAGTAGCAAACATGCATGGTACAAAGAAAACGAACCACAAGCGCCATGGGAAGGAACCACTAACCCTGACTACACTGGTTGGGATGATGACGGTAAATATTCATGGGTAAAAGCACCGACTTTCTACGATAAAACTGTTGAAGTGGGACCGTTGGCAGACTTACTGTGCAAACTGGCAGCAAAACATGAGCCAACGGAAAAACATTTTAACGATGTAGTGAACCTGTACCAAACTCTGTCAGGTAACAGTATTAGCATCGACCAACTGCATTCCACATTAGGTCGTATTATTGGTCGTAGCGTGCGTTGCTGTGTATTGAATGAAACGTTGTCGATTCAGTGGCAAGCGCTGGTGGATAACATCGGCAAAGGGGACTTTACCACCTTTGTTAAACCGAACTTCCCAGAAAATGCCACCATCAAAGGGGTTGGCTTTGGGGAAGTACCTCGTGGGCTACTTTCCCACTGGGTGGTTATCAAAGACGGTAAAATTGAAAATTACCAAGCCGTTGTGCCATCGACATGGAACTCAGGCCCACGTAACTTTAACGATAAACCGGGTCCGTACGAACAAGCCCTTGTGGGAACACCCGTTGCTGACCCAACAAAACCTTTAGAAGTAGTCAGGACCATTCACTCCTTTGACCCTTGTATGTCTTGTGCTGTACATATTGTGGACACTGAAGGTGGTGAAGTCACTAAGGTTAAGGTGCTGTAATGCGTATTTTAGTCTTGGGTGTTGGCAATATCTTATTGAGTGACGAAGGGATAGGTGTGCGTATAGTGGAAGCGTTAGAAGAACGTTATCACTTGCCCGAATGTGTAGAAGTGCTAGATGGTGGTACTGCTGGTATGGAATTGATCGGCCCAATGGCCGACCGTGACCATTTGATTATTGCGGATGTGGTGTTATCGAGCCAGCAGGCTGGCTCAATTTTAGTACTACGCGATGACGAAGTGCCCGCATTATTTACCCGAAAAATTTCCCCTCATCAACTTGGCCTATCAGATGTGCTATCGGCTTTGCATTTAACGGATGAATTCCCCCAACGTCTAACCTTAGTCGGTGTGGTACCTGAATCCCTTGAACCGCATATTGGCTTAACGTTAACGGGGCAAGCTGCCCTTGAGCCCGCGTTGAGAAAAGTGGTTGAAGTGCTGCGCAGCGAAGGCCTAGAGGTGATTGCCAAAGAAGAGAGTTTACATGTCTGATGATATTAAAGGCTATGAAGCCAATCCCCGGCCTCTTGTTGAGGCCGCATTTCAGCGTGTTGTAGAGCAATCGATGCATGATTTATCTTTTTTACATCCGACTATGCCGGTTTACGCCAGTGATTTTGTCTTGTTTGAACATCAATGGGTAGGCGTTGTTATCACTCCATGGATGTTAAGCGCTGTTATTTTGCCCGGCCCTGAACAATATTGGCAGCGGCGTAGTGTGGGGGACAAATTAGGGTTAATTCTGCCTTACGGTGAAATGACTTACACCGTAGGGGAACTTGAGGGGTTAACGCAATATTTGGCTTGCTCTTTAATGTCACCATTAGATAAAGGCTTGAGCATTGAGCAAGGTATTCACCTTGTGGATGATTGTCGCCGGATTTTGCTGTCATTGCCTGTTAGCGACCCAAATATTCCGCAATCACCTGCACGTCGCGCTTTATTTGCTCGTCATTTGAAGGGGGCATAATGCATGAGGTTGCTCTGTGCCAAAGCACAGTAGACATTATTGAGCAGCAAGCCAAGCTAAATGCGGTAACACGAGTTTCAGGGGTTTGGTTAGAAATTGGAGCGCTCTCTTGTATTGAAGAGGGGGCTTTTCGTTTTTGTTTTGATATTGCTTGCCGCGGTACGGTGGCGGAGGGGTGTCAACTTCATGTTATCCATACTCCTGCGCAGGCTTGGTGTTGGGATTGCAGTAAAATGGTGGAAGTCGAAAGCCACCAATCAGGCTGCCCGCAATGTCAGAGTTTTAATTTAAAGGTTGAGAATGGCGACAGTTTACGCATCAAAGAGCTCGAAGTTGAATAGTTTTTCAGGTTGGGTTTGAGGTGCATCAACCAGTCTCAATGGATTATGTATTAACCTAATTTAACAATCTCATTGTTGGGAGTGAAACTTATGTGTAGTACTTGTGGGTGTGCTTCAGGGGAGCGCAAGATCGAGGGCGATGACCCTCATCACGACCATAATCATCACCATGACCACCCTCATGATCATCATCACGACAATGATCACCATCATGGACACGATCATCATGATCATGGGCTTTCGCACCAAGACGATAACCAAGGGCAAACGGTTATTATCCATCATCATTATTATCATCAAGGTGATGTGCATAATCACTATCACCAATATGAACCGGCTCCCGTCGAGGCGAAATCAAAAAAACATAAACATAAGCATAAGCACAAACATGTTTATCAAACTCTAGAATCAAGCTTTAAACCTGCGGGGGAGCATCACGATCTGGATTATGGCCACGGGGAGGCAGGGACTCATGCACCGGGGATTAGTCAAAAACGCATGCTGCAAATCGAAATGGATGTATTAGATAAAAACAATCATCTTGCAGAGCATAACCGTGATGGGTTTAACCAAAAAAATATTTTAGCGTTAAATTTAGTTTCCAGCCCCGGTTCGGGTAAAACAACGTTATTAACTGAAACCCTATTAAAAATGCGGGGCAAAGTAAATTGCGCAGTCATCGAGGGGGATCAGCAAACCACCAATGATGCGCAGCGTATCCGTGAAACGGGAGTACCTGCTATTCAAGT
Source organism: Providencia sp. TYF-12 (assembly GCF_041344805.1). Lineage (NCBI taxonomy): Bacteria > Pseudomonadati > Pseudomonadota > Gammaproteobacteria > Enterobacterales > Morganellaceae > Providencia > Providencia sp. TYF-12. The sequence goes on along the minus strand of NZ_CP166833.1, from coordinate 3,814,506 downwards.
GAATACAGGTAAAGGTTGCCATTTAGATGCACAAATGGTGCATGATGCGGCCGCACGTTTAGGTCTAGAAGATAATAGTTTGTTATTTATTGAAAATGTGGGGAATTTAGTATGCCCTGCAAGTTTTGATTTAGGGGAACGTCATAAAGTCGCAGTGCTTTCGGTAACGGAAGGGGAAGATAAACCCTTAAAATACCCACATATGTTTGCGGCTGCAGACATTATGTTACTGAATAAAATCGACTTACTACCTTATTTACATTTTGATGTGGACGCTTGTATTGCCAATGCCAAACAAGTGAATCCAAACATCCAAGTGATCCAAGTCTCTGCGACGCAAGGAGATGGTATGGACGCATGGCTAGCGTGGCTGGAGACTCAGTTATGTGCTTAGGCATTCCGGGAAAAATTGTCGCAGTGGGTGAAGATATTCACCAATTGGCGCAAGTGGATGTGTGTGGTGTAAAGCGGGACGTTAATATTGGTTTAATTTGTGAAGGGGAAACTTCAGATTTATTAGGCCAATGGGTATTAGTACACGTCGGCTTTGCCATGAGTATCATTAATGAAGAAGAAGCACAATCGACGTTAGATGCCTTAACGGCAATGAGCCAATTAGATCATGAAGTGAGCGATTTTAGTGGGTTAACAGTAGGAGACTCTGATGCAGTACGTCGATGAGTTTCGAGACCCAACGTTAGCGCAGGCATTATTAAGCCATATCCGTAAACGAGTGAGTGACATTCCACAAGCGAAGTTCCGCCCATTACAACTCATGGAAGTGTGCGGCGGCCATACCCATGCTATTTTCAAATTTGGTATTGACCAACTTTTACCTGATGAAATTGAATTTGTGCATGGGCCGGGCTGCCCTGTCTGCGTATTACCGATGGGGCGTATCGATGGCTGCATTGAAATTGCGGAGCGCCCAGAAGTGATTTTTTGTACTTATGGGGATGCCATGCGAGTGCCTGGTCAAAAAGGCTCATTATTAGATGCCAAAAGACGTGGGGCTGATGTACGTATTGTTTATTCTCCTCTTGATGCGCTAGCGTTAGCTGAACAGCAGCCTGAACGCCAAGTGGTTTTCTTTGGCTTAGGCTTTGAAACCACCATGCCGAGTACGGCGATCACCTTGCAGCAAGCAAAACGCCGTCAGCTCAATAATTTTACGGTATTTTGCCAACATATTACTATTATCCCAACGCTTAAAAGCCTGTTAGAACAACCTGATGTACGTATTGATGGCTTTTTAGCACCGGGGCATGTCAGCATGGTGATTGGCTCTCAGCCTTATCAATTTATTACGGATGACTTTCATAAACCGCTGGTGGTAACGGGGTTTGAACCACTTGATATTCTGCAATCCATAGCGATGCTTGTTGACCAACTTGCAGATGGCCGCTGTGAAGTAGAAAACCAATATAAGCGTATTGTATCTGATCATGGCAATATGTTGGCATTAAAAGCATTGGGTGATGTTTTTGAATTAAAAACAACGAGCGAATGGCGTGGACTTGGGGAGATTGCGGGTTCAGGTGTTCAGCTCTCGAAAGCTTATCAAAGTTTTGATGCAGAATTACGTTTCCAAATACAGCCTCATCAAGTGGCTGATGACCCGCAAGCTCGTTGTGGTGATGTCTTAACGGGGCGTTGTAAACCGAATGAATGTGCTCTATTTGGCAAACGTTGCACGCCTCAAACAGCATTTGGTGCATTAATGGTTTCTTCAGAAGGCGCTTGTGCGGCTTATTATCAATATCGTCGGGAGGCATAAATGAGTCGTGATGCTAACAATGTGGTGACGATGGCACATGGGAGCGGCGGGCAGGCTATGCAGCAACTGATAGAACAGTTGTTTTTGCAGGCATTTGCCAATCAAGCACTTAATGAAAGGGAGGACCAAGCGCGGTTATCATTGGCGGAGTTAACGGCTTTAGGTGACCGTTTAGCTTTTAGTACTGACAGCTATGTGATTGATCCTATTTTTTTCCCTGGTGGCAATATTGGTAAGCTTGCCGTGTGTGGTACGGTTAATGACGTAGCGGTGAGTGGCGCTATTCCTAAATATCTTTCTTGCGGTTTTATATTGGAAGAAGGTTTCCTTCTATCTGAATTACAAACTATTGTTGAATCCATGGCAGCAACAGCTGCCGCCGCAGGCGTTGAGATTGTGACCGGAGATACTAAAGTGGTGCAGCGTGGAGCTGCCGATAAAGTCTTTATTAACACTGCTGGTATTGGGGTGATCCCAAGTGAGATCCGTTGGGGGGCCCAGCAAATTCAAGCGGGTGACAAGGTAATAGTGAGTGGCACTTTGGGCGATCACGGCGCAACCATCTTAAACTTACGAGAACAGCTTGGTTTGGAAGCTGAGCTAAATAGTGATTGCGCGGTATTAACGCCATTGATTGAACCACTGCGCAATATTGAGGGGGTCCGTGCATTACGGGATGCCACCCGTGGCGGGGTTACTGCTATTTTGCATGAATTTTCACAGGCCAGTGGGTGCGGAATCGCGGTGAATGAAGGGGATTTACCCGTTTCTTCTGCTGTTAGAGGGGTTTGTGAACTATTAGGTTTAGAGCCACTTAACTTCGCTAATGAAGGTAAATTGGTGATTGTGGTTAAACCTGACGCAGAAAGCGCAGTACTCGGCGCGTTGCGCAGCCATCCATTAGGCGAAAATGCTGCTACCATTGGTTGTGTCACAGAGCAAAAACAAGTGAAATTAGTCGGGGTTTTTGGTGCCTCAAGGCTGTTAGATTTACCACACAGTGAGCCATTACCACGTATTTGTTAATCAGATGCCCTATAGGCAAAAAACTATAGGGCAAACTAACAGACTAACGCCTTAGCATACCTTTATCGATAATAAACTCGATAATGGTCTCTAAGCCTACTTTTTTCTTCAAGTTGGTGAAAACATAAGGTTTGATTGGGCGCATTCTTGCGGTATCTGCTTCCATAACCTCTAATGATGCCCCAACATACGGAGCGAGGTCTATTTTATTGATCACCAATAAATCAGAATGGGTAATACCCGGGCCGCCCTTACGTGGGATTTTTTCCCCTTCAGCGACATCAATAACATAGATCGTTAAATCGGCGAGCTCTGGGCTAAAAGTTGCACTTAGATTGTCGCCACCGCTTTCCACAAAGACGACATCGAGGTTTTTGTGGCGCATTGCCAGTTCCTCAACTGCCGCAAGGTTCATGGAGGCATCTTCACGAATGGCAGTGTGAGGGCAACCGCCTGTTTCTACGCCGATAATGCGGTCAGCGTCTAAGGCTTCGGCACGCGTGAGTATTTTTGCATCTTCTTGGGTATAAATATCATTGGTGACGACCGCAATTTGGTAGGTATCGCGCATCGCTTTACATAAAACTTCGAGTAATGCCGTTTTTCCTGAGCCTACTGGCCCACCGACACCAATTCGTAGGGGTTGGTTATATTCTTGCATTGTATATTTCTCATGAACGAAAAAGTCGTGTGTATTGGGTTTCATGCCGACTACTGGCAATAATTTGGGCAGGGGTAAAACTGCCGATATCTTCTAAAGGCCAAGTGGCTGATTGCGCGACAATGGTTGGGATGCGTTCTGTCAGGGTAAATAGGATGTTCTGTCCAGCACTTTGCCCAAGAGGGATTAGCTTAACACCAGACATGACGGTGTTTTCCAGCCAACCCCATGCATAGGCACTGCACAGCTTTTCAATATCAATATTCCAACTGACTGCCGCAAGAGCAAACGCCATTAACTGTGTTTGCTTAACGCAGGTCTGTGTGGTTGTATCAAGCTCAATCCCTAGCTGAGGTAGCAAGCGGGCGAAAGCAATACCTCGCTGGCGCTCCTCTAAGCGTAGCTCCTTCGTTTCACGGCTGGCGATCATAAAATCACACCAATAGGTGACTTTTTCTATATCGGAACATAGCAAATGTGTATGAATTTGCCGCAAAACAGGAAGTTCTAATGTCGCAATTGCGTGGGTCATTTGTGCTGTTAACCAGCTTGCAAGAGTATCCGGCGTGGTGACCCAGCCGTTTTCAATCGCCCATTCCAAGCCTTGGGAATAAGTGAATGACCCAACAGGTAAAGAGGGACTGACAAGTTGATATAAGCGCAAATCTGCTAACATGGATAAACTTCTCCAGTGTTATTAATGGTGGTGATGTTCATCGTGGTCATGTTGATGGTGATGATGATGCCCACCGGATGACCCACCATAAGCCCCCGGCTCAGGTTGGTATTTTTCCAGCCCCACACTGACCGTTGCACCTAATCCACGGGCCATATCATCTAACACATGGTCGTGAAAATAACGGCACCAACCCGCTTCAATTTGCAGAGGAACGTGGCGGTTGCCTAAGTGATAGCAAACACGCGCCAACAGCAGTGGGTCATCACTGTAAACCGTCGAAACTTGCTCTTTTGCGGCTTCGATAGTGACGAATTCCCCAGTTTCCGTGGCTAATACATCACCTTCCTTAAGTATTGTTCCACGGGGAAGGAATAACCCCGCTTCTTGTCCATCACTTAAGGTGACTTTTAAACGGCTCTTAGTGCGCTCATCCATGGTTAAACACAATGATAAATGCATATCAGGTGCCTCATGGTTATCTATAACTTTAATAAATTTTTTCATGCACTGGCTCTTCAATTAGGGATCAGAATAAAAAGTAACGTTGTGCCATGGGGAGTTCAGTGGCTGGCTCACAAACCAATGGAATACCATCAGCTTTGACAATGTAAGTTTGTGGGTCGAGCTCAATATGAGGCACATAGTTATTGTGGATCATGGATGCTTTGGTGATGTTACGGCAGCCCTCAACTCGGCCAATTTGACTTTGTAAGCCTAGTTTCTCAGGCACGCCTGCATCGATACCGGCTTTCGACATAAAAATCATCGAAGTGTGGTATTTGGCTTTACCTAATGCGCCAAACATTGGGCGGTAATGGACAGGTTGAGGCGTTGGAATAGCCGCATTAATATCCCCCATAGGGGCATAAGCCACCATGCCACCCTTCATAATCAAGGCCGGTTTAATGGCAAAAAAGGCAGGGTCCCACAACACGATATCCGCGAGTTTACCTTTTTCAATCGACCCGACTTCATGGGCAATGCCATGGGCGATAGCGGGGTTAATTGTGTATTTAGCGACATAGCGTTTAATTCGGTTATTGTCACTTTCCGGTGTATCCCCTTCTAGGGTGCCACGCTGCAATTTCATTTTATGAGCGCATTGCCAAGTGCGAATGATAACCTCGCCAACACGCCCCATTGCTTGCGAATCAGAGGACATGACAGAAATTGCTCCCATGTCATGCAAAATATCTTCTGCTGCAATGGTTTCACGCCGAATTCGCGACTCGGCAAAAGCGACATCTTCAGGAATAGAAGGGTCGAGATGATGGCAAACCATCAACATATCCAAATGTTCGTCCACCGTGTTGATGGTATACGGCATAGTTGGGTTGGTTGAAGCGGGGAGAATATTGGGCTCACCTACAGATTTGATCACATCAGGGGCATGACCACCCCCAGCACCTTCAGTATGGAATACGTGGATCACTCGTCCAGCAATGGCTTTGACGGTTTCCTCATAAAACCCACCTTCATTTAAGGTATCTGAGTGGATAGCGACTTGCACATCCATTTCATCTGCGACATTTAGGCAGTTATCAATTGCCATTGGGGTTGCGCCCCAGTCCTCATGGATTTTAAGGCCAATTGCACCTGCTTCGATTTGTTCGCGGATAGCTTCAGGTTTGCTTACGCAGCCTTTACCAAACAGGCCCACATTGATGGGTAACTCGTCTACTGCTTCTAACATGCGGTACATGTTCCAGATACCGGGCGTTACTGTCGTCGCATTAGTACCAGCTACAGGGCCCGTTCCACCGCCTATAAATGTAGTAACTCCAGATACCAAACCTTCTTCTGCTTGCTGTGGGCAAATGAAGTGAATATGGGTATCGACACCGCCTGCGGTAATAATTTTACCTTCACCGGCAACCACTTCTGTTCCCGGGCCAATAACAATATCTACGTTGGGTTGAACGTCAGGGTTACCTGCTTTACCAATACCGGCAATACGGCCATTTTTAATACCGATATCTGCTTTGACGATCCCCCAATGGTCTAAAATAATGGCGTTGGTGATTAGGACATCAACACATTGGTCACTCGTGACTTGGCTTTGCCCCATGCCGTCACGGATGACTTTACCACCGCCAAATTTAACTTCCTCACCGTAAGTGGTGAAATCTTTTTCGATCTCTAAAAATAACTCGGTATCTGCTAAGCGTAAGCGGTCACCTGTTGTTGGACCAAACATATCAGCGTAAGCTTGCCGTGAGATAGTTTTCATTATTAATTCTCACTCTTTAACTTGCCCATGACTTTGCCATGGAAGCCATAAATTTCTCTTTTGCCACTAAATGCGACTAACTCAACCGTACGGCTTTGGCCTGGTTCAAAACGAACGGCCATACCCGCAGGGATATTTAAACGAAAGCCTAACGTCGCTTCCCGCTCAAATTTAAGGGCGTCGTTCACTTCATAAAAATGGTAATGAGAGCCAATCTGAATAGGGCGATCACCATGGTTAGCGACTTGGACGGTTTGGGTTTCTCGACCTGCATTGAGTACGATGTCACCTAAAGCTGAGTTAACTTTAATTTCACCGGGGATCATATTGCTACCTATACAATTGGGTCATGAATGGAAACAAGTTTAGTGCCGTCAGGGAATGTGCATTCCACTTGGACGTCTTTGATCATTTCGGGGACACCTTCCATGACTTGATCGGCGGTTAAGATGGTACGGCCTTCACTCATTAATTGTGCGACGGTTTTACCATCGCGAGCGCCTTCCATAATCTCACAACTGATCAACGCAACCGCTTCTGGATAGTTGAGTTTTAATCCACGATCTAAGCGCTTTTGCGCAACAAGCCCGGCGGTAAAAAGCAATAATTTATCTTTCTCTCTTGGTGTTAGTTCCATTTTTGCTCCTAAAAATAACGTTTAAGTTGCCCAAATTCGTGGTGGTTCAGGGCAATAACCTAGCCAGTGCTGCCTTGTTGCTTGCCAAATTTGCACAAAGCAAGCCATCATAGGTTCAGTTTGAGAACCTAATAACCGCAATACTAAAATGCCATCAACATCCGTTAAGCCATATTCGATAGGTTTATTCTTTGAAACGAAAAGCGGGTTTAAACTTTGATGAATAACTTCTTTCAATTCATCCGTTGCGGGGTATATATATAATGAACCGAGCATTGGATATTCATGCATTATCGCTAATTGGTTTTGTAGGCCATTGATCCATAAGGATTCAGTTAGCGTTAGTTTGTTATCAATATAGAAATTTAGTCGCCCTCTGATATCGCCATCTTCAAACCACTCATTTAATACTGGTCGCCCTAGGCATTGCATTTCCCAACCAATAAACCTTGCCTGTAAACCAAGGTGAATATGGGTTTCTAGTCGAGCTTGGGCTTTCGGGAAAAAAATATTTTCCTGCGGTAACCATTCAAGAAAACCATCGTTGGCGACAGTTAGCGTCTGTACTTGACGCGCAACGCCACCAGCACTACGGTAAAATTTTGTCGCTCCAGGTGTTGTAAGTAGTGCATGAGCATTGGGTTGAACATCAATATTGATAAGTAGTTTATCCCCCCCGACGACACCTCCTGGGGGATGAAGTAAATACGTGTGTGCAATCCCTTGCTCGGGATAGAATGGCCGCTGTACCATTAAAGGGCCGATATGTTGTTTATCCGTTAAACGGGTTATTCCACGTTTTAATTCATATCGTAAAAAAATTTCAGCTAACCAGCCTGATCCTGAAAAATCAGACATACTTTCTCCTGCAAATCAGCCAACTAAAAATACGCGAACATGTTTAGCTATACCCCTAATCTCAAGGATTGGTGTATATGAAGTATATACTCGTGATACTGCAAGCCTGAGCGTCGTTAACGAGGTACTTTTGCCCTTGTCACACACTTAAGTATGCGACGAAAAGCCTGTTCGCTTGTCATCTGGCTACAACTTGGATCATTAAGAATATAAGCTAATGCAAGTAGGGTAGGGTGTGAATAAACGCCAGAAAAGTGATTCTTTAAACCGGCGTAGATTCATCTGCCGCGCGATTTTACACCTTATATTGAAAATTACCTTTCAATTAAATAGCAATTTATTTAGAAAAAGTAACAAGCATAAAAATAACAGTAAAAAATGAACGTATATCTATATTGCGATTTTTCAGCAACAGGACTATATTCTGAGCCGCAAGCAGGTAGGGTATGTGTACAATCAATTTATGGCGTTTTACTGTTCATCAAAAATGTTATGTTCTGACTTATTCAATCGCCCCTTTTTCTAGGGATATTTTTCACATGTTGACTGCAGTGTATTGAGATTATGGAATACAAATATTTTCTTTCAGAGAGCCAAATGGTGCTAAAAGCGTTTTATATTGAAAGCGCGATGATTGCCATGCTGTGTGGCGCGAAAGGGAATGTGGTGATCAATGGGCAATCTATTGATATTTCATCGGATATCACATTAATTATGCCTAAATACAGCCAAGTTTCTTGTAATATTGTTTGTAACACTGTGAATCAACCGATTGAAATCCATACTCTATCGATGACAGAGTTTGAGTTACAAGCCGTTTTTTTATTACTGATCACCTTGATGAAGTCTAGTGCACCTTTGACGAGCCATCAGCCAATTTACCATGTTTCACCCCCTGAAACTGTCAGAGATAACTTTAGTTTATTAAAACAATGCTTACCATTGAAAAAACAAAGTGAATCTCAAGAAGCGCTGTTGATGAAGCAAAGCCTATATTTTATTTTAATGGCGATATATCAAGAGGGTGTTGATATCCTTACTATTTTTCGTTTCAATTATGATGAACCGAAAAACCAAGCAATTACCCATTTGATCACCCAAGAACCCCAGAAGAAATGGAGTTTGGATGATGTTGCAAAGGCGTTATTTACAACCCCTTCAACTTTACGCCGTCATTTAAACCGTGAAGGTGTGTCATTTCGCCAATTATTATTAGATGTTCGAATGGGGATGGCTCTTAATTATTTAACGTTTTCGAATTACTCTGTATATCAAATTAGCCATCGTTGCGGGTTTGGTAGTAATGCCTATTTTTGTGATGTATTTAAGAGAAAATATAATATGACGCCTTCTCAATTTCGTTTGCAATCAAGGCAATCTAATGACCCAGCTTTTATTACTACCTTATTGTCGAGTTCAAATCCTATTGAATTTGATAAAGAAATTGAAGAATAGCCATTACCGAATTTATTCGGCATAGCCAAGGTGTGTTACCGTTTTAATAAGTTTTTCATTAAATTCGAAGTTCTCTTGATATAGAACGTAGAAAATAATGGCTTTAAATTTAATATGACTCACTACACACAGTGAATATCTCACCAATAGCAATAATTAATGAAATAAAGCTCATTAATTGTATGAAATAAAAAATAAAACCAGTCTATAGAGGGATGTATGATTAAAAATATCATTGCAGCAATGTGCCTTATGGGGCTAAGCCTGCAAGTCCAAGCCGCAGAACCTATTCACTCGCAAACCTTACGTTTAGCAATCGGTGCTGAACCCACAGAAGGTTTTGACCCAATGTTGGGGTGGAGTCACGGTAGCTACCTCTTACTGCATAGTCCGTTATTAAAACAAAAAGCAGACCTTTCATGGCATAGCTATATGCTTGAAAGCTATCAACATAATACTGATGGTAAACAATGGACGCTAAAACTAAAAAAAGATTTAAAATTTTCTGATGGCTCACCGTTAACAGCTAAAGATGTGGTATTTACCTATAATAATGCGGCGGCAAGTGGGGGTAAGGTGGATATGGGGAATTTTGCTCAAGCAGAAGAAATTGACCCATTAACCGTCAAAATTACCTTATCTTCTCCCCAAAGCACTTTTATTAACGTCCTCGGTTCATTAGGGATTGTTTGTGCCGATAAATATGATGCGAAAACCTATGCTCATAACCCAATTGGGGCAGGTCCTTATCGCTTGGTTGCGTTCCAACCGGGTCAGCAGTTGATTGTTGAACGAAACCCATACTATGCGGGGCCAAAAAATGATTTTGGCAAAATGGTATTTGTGTTCCTTGATGAAGATGCTGCGTTTGCTGCTGCACAAAGTAATCAATTAGACATTGTCCGTATTCCTGCTGCGGTTGCTACGAATGCGAATAACGTTAAAAACATGAAACTGATTGAGCGCTATAGTGTGGAAAATAGGGGGATTTCCTTCCCAATTCCACCAGCAGGTGAAAAAGATGCCCAAGGTAACCCTATAGGTAATGATATTACGTCAGATATCGCAATTCGTAGGGCTATAAACTATGCCCTTGATCGTAAATTATTAGCAGAGTCTGTACTTGAAGGGTTTGCTGTGCCGGCTTATACCGGTGTTGCGGGTTTACCTTGGAATAACCCAGACTCAGCATTTAAAGACGGTGATTTAGCAAAGGCTAAGTCGATTCTAGAAGCCGCAGGTTGGTCACTAAATAAAGATGGCTTAAGAGAAAAAGACGGTAAGGTTGCGAAATTGACTTTATGGTATGCCAGTGGCGATACCACACGCCGTGATTTAGCGCAGGCTATTCGTTCAAGTTTGAAACCACTCGGTATTGAAATGGATTTAAAATCAGGTAGCTGGGAAACTGTTGAACGTTATATGCACGCTAACCCGACTTTATTTGGGTGGGGGAGTTTAGACCCTATGGAATTGGTGCATAATTACAGCAGTAAAGCGGCGGGTGTTGGGTTTTATAACCCAGGTTATTATAAAAACAGCGCAGTTGATGAGCTGATTGAAGACGCGCTTCGTCAACCTGACCAAACAGCCGCTATCCCTCTTTGGCAAAAAGTTGACTGGAATGGCACGACAGGCGTGGGGGTTAAAGGGGACGCAGCTTGGGCTTGGTTAATGAATCTACAACATATTTACTTGCTGAATAATTGTGTGGATTTAGGCGCGAGTGCACCCGAAATTCACGGTTCTTGGTCAGTATTAAATAACGTTGATGAATGGGCATGGACTTGCCAGTAATGCGAACCACACTTGGGCTTTTATTGCGGTTTATTTGTTTGTTAACCGTCACTGCAGCGGGGATTTTTATCCTACTGAGTTACTCGCCTATTGACCCAATAAAAGCCTATATTGGCAATGATTTGATGCATGTCCCCCCTGAACAATATGCGTTAATTGCAGCTCGTTGGGGGCTAGATCAACCATTATGGCTGCAATTTTGGCGCTGGTTTTCGCAAATGTTACAAGGGGATATGGGGTATTCCATGCTTTATAATACCCCTGTTGTCCAAGTGATATCAGACCGCCTTGTGCCTTCCCTTGCCCTTCTAATTTGTGCTTGGCTTTTTTCTGGGGTTGTGGGTTTTGCTTTAGGGGTTATTGCAGGGCGTTATTTAAACCGTTGGCCTGATAAGCTGATTTCAACCTTATGTTACTTGCTTGCGTCACTACCTGTTTTTTGGGTTGGTCTTTTATTACTTTCTTTATTTGCGGTTTCACTACAATGGGCGCCAATTTGTTGTGCATGGCCGATAGGGTTGGATGAACAAACCGCCACTTTTACACAGAAGCTTCATCACCTAGTTTTACCTGTTATTGCTTTGGGTATGCTAGGCATTGGTAACATAGCTCTACATACGCGTGCGAAAGTTGTTGAAGTATTGAATAGTGAGTTTATTCATTATGCACAGGCACAGGGTGATAAAGGTTGGTCAATGATCGGCTTTCATGTGTTAAAACATGCGATTACCCCAGCAATTTGTTTACAGTTCGCTTCCGTAGGGGAGTTACTTAGCGGAGCACTATTAGCAGAAAAAGTCTTTGCTTATCCAGGGCTTGGTCAGGCAACCATCGACGCTGGGTTACGGGTGGATATCCCCTTGCTGATGGGGATAGTTATGTTATGTGCAGCACTGATTTTCTTTAGTAACACGATTGCTGATGTACTGCTAAAAAAGGTGAATAAGGGAGTGATGAGAACCTCATGACATATAACCCAAATCGTGCTTTGTTTAAGTTGGTCATTTCTTTGCTTTTATTGTCTATTTTGGCTATTTACGCTTTTGGGTTTTCCATCAATGATGTTGAAATGAGCTTACTCGATAGGCGGCAAGCACCTTCTTGGCAACATGTCTTTGGAACGGATAATTTAGGGCGTGATTTATTCGAGAGAACTTTTCAAGGTGTTGCTACAAGCTTGCAAATTGGTTTGATTGCCGCTTTTTCAAGTGGGTTAATTGCTGTGGTGATGGCAGGTTTATCCTCTTTAAATAAAACAATGGATTACGCTGTCCGAGGCATAATTGATGCCTTACTTGCTTTACCTCATTTACTCCTATTGGTATTAATTTGTTTTACATTAGGTGGCGGTAAAATGGGGGTAATTTGGGCGGTGGCTCTGACACATTGGCCAAAACTGACGCTAATTTTACGTGCTGAATTGCAGCGTGTAAGCCAATCAGACTACATTATGCTCTCTCAACGTATTGGTAACAGCGCTATTTACCGCTGGCGTTATCACTATTTACCTATGATTTTACCTCAGTGGATAGTTGGGACTCTACTGATGTTTCCTCATGCGGTGTTGCACAGTGCAGCATTGAGCTTTTTAGGGTTTGGTTTATCCCCCCCACGAGCCTTCTCTTGGCATTTTACTTTCTGATGCACTGCGTTATTTGAGCACTGGAGCATGGTGGTTGGTAGTATTCCCTGGTGTTGCTTTAATGGGGTTGGTACTGTTATTTGACCAGTTCGCTAAAGCCGTGCAGCAGTTATGGTTAAAGGGGGTTGCATGTTGAGTTTAGACAATTTAACGATTGATGTGGCTCAATTCCGTTGGTTAGGGCGTAAGCGCTGGTCACCTTTATTAAAAGGCATTTCATTAGATATTCAACCGGGTGAAATGGTAGCACTGGTTGGTGGGAGTGGGGAAGGGAAAAGCCTGTTATTGCAAAGTGTTTTAGGGTTACTCCCTGAAAATATGCGTTGTCGTGGCGATATTAATCTTAATGGCAAACGGCTAACAGAAAAAAATAAGCCACAACATCGTGGGAGTTCCTTATGTTATATACCTCAGGGGGTGAGTGCCCTTAACCCGTTGATCAGAATTGGCCCTCAGTTAGAGCGTGCAGCTATACTCAGTGGGCAGCATATTAAAATGCATGATGTGGCTCGCCATCTACAGAAATATAACTTACAAAGCTCGTTAGTCGGCCATTATCCAAGCCAATTATCAGGCGGAATGGCAAAGCGAGTGTTAGCGAGCAGCGCCACGCTATCTTGTGCGGAATATATTTTAGCTGATGAAATTTCATCGTGGCTGGATGATGAACATGCTGTTCAACTTCTTGAAAATATACAAACGCTTTGTCACGATGGGCGAGGTGTTTTATGGGTCACTCATGATCTCTCCATGGCAGTACGTTTTGCAGACCGCATTGCACTATTGCGCAATGGGGAGATGGAAGAAGTATTGAGTAGCCAAAAGTTAAAGCAAGGTGGTGGGGGCAAGTGGTTGCAATCACTATGGAATGCACTACCTGAACACCAATTTATGGCAATGAAATGAGTGTAATTGAAAGCGTTTTAGATGTTAAAAACTTATGTATTGAGCAAGGTAACCAAGTATTATGGGATAACTTTAGCTTTTCACTTGGCCATCATGAACGCCTTGGGATTTCAGCGCCAAGTGGTTTTGGAAAAACGACATTAGGGCGGGTATTAGCGAAGTGGCAAAAGCCAACCCAAGGGCATATTCTATTTGAAGGCAAGCCATTAAATAACCAGGGGTATTGCCCAATCCAGCTAGTTCCTCAACACCCTGAAAAAAGTTTTAATCCTTACCGTACTGTCGGTGCCAGTTTATATGATGCATGGCGACCAGAAGCTGATTGGTTGGCACAATTTTCAATAAAGCCCGAATGGCTAGACAGGCGGCCAAACGAGCTTTCTGGTGGGGAGCTTGCTCGGATTGCACTATTACGTGCTTTAGACCCTCGAACTAAAATTTTAATCGCAGATGAAATAACGGCTCAATTAGATGCCAATTTACAAAAACAGATTTGGCAGCGTTTAATCACATTATCGCAAGAGCGCCCATTAGCTATGATTATTTTTAGCCATAACAGAGCGCTATTAGAGAAAGTTTGCTGCCGTGTTATCACATTAGGTCAATTATCAAAATGATGGGTTAATTGGCCCCAGTGATTTGGCTAAGCTTATCAATTTCTGCTAATAAATCATCTACATTAGGGCGATAACCGATCCCATAATCAACCCCCTCGGTATATGTCGACTTTTTGATAATTTCTCGCATTCCCCACGCAGATAAAACGATTTCATTTTGTTTGGCGTAGTCTTGGATTAATGCAAGGGCGCCAGAACACAAAGGTGTTGCACTTGAGGTCCCTGAGTAATCTTTTGAATAATTACGATTATTACCGGGTAATTTCTGCAATGAGCTATACCCCGTGGTGGTGACACTCCAGTCTCCCCATGAATTTATCAATGAGGTTTTTTGGTTGTAGTTTGAGAAATAAGCGCGTGTCCCCGAAAGATGATTACAAGCGCCCACTAACATGCTGCCGCTATCCCCATAGTCAGCCATCACGCCCGGTAAATTTAAGTCTAAACCACCGTTACCAGCAGCAAGGATTACAACTGCTCCTTTATCAACCATGATTTTAATGCGTTCCCACCAACTTCGAATGGCTGTTGCCGGAAGTAATTTCTCATTAATTTTAAATTGTATATCTAGGCTAACAATGTCTCCGGGGGCGACGTGTTTAGTTAATATATCGAGGTCTCCAGTATCGTAAAAGTAGTATTGGCAATCATAGGCGATCCCCGTCACACCGAATGCATTATTGGTGGCGACAATACAACCTGTTGATGCAGTTCCATGGTTGCAGTCTTCAGTTTCAGGGCGGCTATAGACTACTGTTATTTTTGAATCTTTTAGATCTTCATGGTTTTTATATACGCCAAAATCTAAATGTCGAACTACCGCTTTTGAACCATTGACATGTTTATTCCATGCGTTGCGAATATTCATGCCTTTTGGGGCATCTAAATAAGTTTGTAAGTGATTAAAATTTGGTGTTATGTCATCAACATTATCTACCTGCTCGGTATTTTCTGGGGGATTCTGATTAAATGGTAACTGCGGAGGTGTATATAACGCCGTATTTGGGGTAACACAACAATATTCAACATATTCAAAAGTTTCAATTAGATTAGCAAGTTGTAATAGGCTCTCAAAATCAGTTTCCTTGTCATAAGTTACATAATCATATTGGCTGATGGGCTGGCTATTAGTTGAATTAACTGGGGCAATATTAATAGGTATTAAGTCTATTAACAATTTAGTTTCAAGTAAAGTATACTTGCCTTTTAGTACTTTGATATCTAACTTATAATTATTTACCCCCGCTACTTTTTGATTAATTGTTTTTGTCTTTACTGGGCTGTTATATTCCTTAACTTGAGTTTGAATATTGTTTATATTGAAAGTGATCGCTTTTGAATTAAGTTTTTGCTTACTTTCACTTAGCGTTTCATATGTAACCTCAGCATGGTAATCTCCTGATTTATCTATGTTAAATAGGTGGTGATTTTCTTTGGTAATTATAGAGTCTATTTTATTATTATTTAAAAATAAACCAACCTCAACATTAGTTTCTTCTGCATTGTTAAAATTAACTAAAATCCCACTTAAATTAAAGTCTATATATTTATAAATTTTTATACTCATCGTATCTCTTTATATTAATAGTTATTGGTTGTTCATTGAATTGGTATTCTATTTAAGGTTTGTTTTTTACTTGTTGCAATATTAATAATTTACTAGTTATTAATGAAAAAAAATTCACAATATTAATTATGCTTTATTTATTTTTATTTTTGACAAATGTCATAGGGATATCTTCCTCCTTCAATTATTTTACCCTCACAAATGAAAATGATAACCATTACTATTTATGGGGTAAATATATGCCTTATCCATTAAAACAGCATAAATTAACGTACTATATTGCTTTAACCTTCAGTATCAGCACGTTAGCGACTACTAAAGTGGTGGCTGCTCAGCAACCGACAAAACCAGAGGTAATAATTGTCAATTCTTCTACGCAGCACAGCCGCTTAACCCCAAGTGAACAGCAAGAGAAAGAGAAACTTGAAAAAGTTGCTGGGGGAACAAACCTCGTGATGATAGAGAAAGACTCCCGCCTTGCCACATTACAGGATGCGCTTGATTACCAGCCAGGGT
Organism: Providencia sp. TYF-12; assembly: GCF_041344805.1. Classification (NCBI taxonomy): domain Bacteria; kingdom Pseudomonadati; phylum Pseudomonadota; class Gammaproteobacteria; order Enterobacterales; family Morganellaceae; genus Providencia; species Providencia sp. TYF-12. The sequence continues at coordinate 3,798,138 of NZ_CP166833.1, read as the reverse complement.
TAGTTATTCAAAATTTTTTCGGTGGGATTGATCAGCCAAGACTAAATATCCGGGGGTCTGGGGTACAGAGTGCTCCTCTTGCTCGCGGTGTTTTATTATTACAAGACGGCTTACCAGCAACTGATGCAGATGGTAGTTTCCATATTAGTACACTAGAAATGCGGGATGCACGCATGGTCAGTGTACGTCGAGGAGCAAATAGCCTTAACCCTCAAAGTAATAGCCTTGGGGGGGAACTAGATGTTCTGTCTTATACCGGAAGAAATGAACAAGGTCGTTTACGCTATGAGTACGGCTCTCATGGGCGTGAAGCGCTACAAACGGCTTTTGGTGGTGTATCTGATAATGGGTTATTTGATGGGCGTGTTAATTTTACCTATGACCATTTTGATGGTTATCGTAAACATTCCTCCTCTCAACGAAAAACATTACGTAGTAATTTTGGCTATATTACTGATAATTTTGAGAATAGAACGTGGTTAAATTGGACGGACTTACGTTTTGATGTTGCTGGGCCTGTTTCTGAAGAAGTACTAAACGATAACCCTACCGAGGTCTACCCGATGGTATGGCTACGTGATCCGCATCGTAATGTTGAACAATTTCGGGTTGCTAACCGTTCCGATTGGCAGGTAGGTAACCAAGCCATAGGGGCAGGGCTATGGCATATTCGTACTCATGATAACTTCACTACGTCTGCATATTACCGTTTTAGCCGTAGTCACAGTGAAGGTTTACAGCTAACGTATAATATTGAAACTGAGCCTGTTACCTATCGCACGGCATTAGCGTGGGATCAAATGACGCTGCAAACAGAACTTATGCAAAATCGAAAAGGTACGCCAGCGGATAAGAAAAAAATAGGTAAATATGACGGACGTGCGCAAAATATCTATGGCAGTGTTGGTGTCGATATCCATATTACACCAGCCGTGACAGTGAATTTAGATATGAAAGGGACATATGCACGTCGTGATGTTGAAAAGCGGCAAAGCCATCTTTCACTTGATCAAAACTGGACATTTTGGACACCAAAGGCCGGTATTGTTTGGCGTCCAACGGAAAGTCAGCGCTATTTTGCGAATATTAGTGCTAGCGAAGAGCCTGCGACGTTCTGGGAGATTATCAACTCGGGTAATGGAAAGCTAACCAAACTTTCGCCACAAAAAGCGGTTACTTATGAGATTGGTGGTGAGGGCGATATAACAGAAGCCTTGAAGTGGAACCTTGCGCTATATCGTAGCCAAATTAAGGATGAATATATAACAACCTATGACAGTGCAGGGACGGTTGTGGGGGTATTCAACTATGCAGCTAAAACACGTCATCAAGGTTTAGAAGCCGGCTTGGCTGGGCGCATTGGAGCAGGGCCTGGCGATTTTAATTACCGAATTTCTTGGACTTACAATGATTTTCGTTTTATGGGGGGAGAATATAATGGCAATTATATCGCAGGTATTCCCCGTAATATCATTGCTGCCGAGGTTTTGTATGAGATAGGCGATTGGAGCGTAGGCCCGAATATCCATTGGGCGCCTACGGATATGGCAGTTGATCATCAAAACAATCTTGATATTCAAAAACGCAAGCACTATGCGATATTGGGGCTCAAAGGGAGCTATAAACCAACCGAACAATGGTCCCTTTACTTATCAATGGATAATTTGACGGATGAACGCTATGCAACAACATCAGTTGCTAACCAAACGGTAACAGCGAGAGACAGCACATTATTCCCCGGAATGGGCTTTAATGTGAATGGTGGAGTGACCTTTAATTTCTGATAATTAATAAACGCATTAGCGCAAGTTAATGCGTTTTCCTTAAAATGGGCGCTGCGCAGAAATAGATAACTGTGTCAGGTAATTTTCGTTATAAATGTGCACCGTATCTTTTTCGATACCAATAAACCCTTTTTGACGCCAGCCAGAGACTAAACGGCTCAGTGTTTCATAACGTATTCCTAATTTTGCTGCTAATTGCCCTCGAGATAATGGCAGAACAATATTTAAGCTTAATTGTTTGTGTTTTAAATCAATAAGATAAGCGGCAAGCCTTTGCTCTGCTGAGCTGGAAGTCAGCCAATCAATATGATTGATATTTTCATAAAGCTTACTGCTAAAACGCATGAGTAACTTTTCCATGATGTGTGGGCATGCATGGCAAAGGCGCAGAATATCACGTTTATCTAGTAATAAAGCTTCCCCATCAGTTTTGGCTCGTAAGCTCATAGGGTAACGGTTGTGAGGCATAAACACGGCAGCAATTGCGACGATTTCCCCGACATCAAACAAACCAAAAACTTTCTCTTCGCCTAAATAGGTGTGCCGATATACCTCTATTTGGCCACTGATCATCAAAGGGCAATGTTTGAATGGTTCCCCTTCGTGGTTAATTATTTCACTACTTTTAAACCGTATATAGCCACAATTTTCCAGCAATAAAGATAATTTTTCATCTTCAACTGATTGAAATAAAGAACATATTTTTAGCGAGTCTAAAGATTGTGTATGGGGGAAAATATTTTTGACAAATGTCATAGGTCTTCCTCTTTTGCCGCCTTAGAATAGTCAGAGTATAAATGATAATCATACACATTATCAATTAAGATATTGGCGGGGAATTGAATAACTTTATGATAAATAATGCTTTTAGAATAGTGACAGTCTTCGTAACTTTTTTGGGGATGCTAAGCCCAGCCACTTCCCAATCAATTGATTTTACCGATATGTCAGGTGATAAAGTTCATTTATCTGCCCCTGCAAAACGTATTGTGGTGATCCCGATCCCTGCCGCTTCGATGCTAGTGGGGATGGACGAAAGTAGTGAGAAGCTGGTGGGGATGCACCCGTTTGCGAAGGTCGCCGCACGAGAGGGCATGCTCGGTCAAATGTTTTCACCGGTCTTACAGGTGAACTCTAATGTGGTGGGGAATAGTTTTACACCAAATATTGAGGCATTGTTGAATGTTGAACCAGATTTAGTATGGCAATGGGGGCATCGAGGGGATGACATTATTTCACCAATGCGAAATGCAGGGTTGACGGTTGCTACACTTGATTATGGGCAAGAAAGTTATACCCAAGAATGGGTCCGCCTAATGGGGCAAACGTTAGGCCATAATGAAAAAGCGCAAAAGATGATCGAGTGGCGCCAACACGTCATCGCATTGCTTTCCTCAACCACCGCCAAAATTCCAGAATCCGAACAGCCTCGCGTTTTATATCTATCTCATTTTAAGCAGAGTATTCAAACCTTTGGCTCAACTTCACATAATAATGCAGATTTTGCTTTAGCAGGTGGTGTGAGTTTAAACCGCGACCTCACTGGGCCAAGAACCTTAAATATAGAGCAAATCTTAGTTTGGAACCCAGATATCATTTTATTGGGCAATTTTGAAGAGGGTTTATCCCCTGAGGATGTGTATCAAAATCCGATGCTAAGCGAAGTGACTGCGGTGAAAAACCAACGAGTCTATAAATTACCGATTGGTGGGTTCATTTGGGATGCGCCTAACCAAGAAACGCCTTTGTATTGGCAGTGGCTAGCAATGATCTTCCATCCAGAAACCGTAAAAGTACCAATACGAGAGGAAATTCGTCAACGTTATCAGCAACTTTACGGTTATAACGTTTCAGAGCAACAAATCGATGGTATTTTGCAAATGGGAATGAACAAAAAAAGCCTGCACTACCTTTCTTTGATGGGGAAACCTGATGCGTAATTCGCAAATTCTGTGGGGTGGCTTAGTTATTTGTTTATTACTCACTTTTTTATTGGCGCTGAGTTGTGGGCGTTATCCTGTTTCGTTTTCTGCTGTTTTTCATATTTTCTATGACACCATTTTAGGCAATGACACTGGTTTAGCATACAGTCGCACGGAACAGAATGTAGTATTAAATGTCCGTTTACCTCGGGTTTTGATTGCGGGGGTCGCAGGAGCAGGTCTTGCTGTGGCAGGGGCTGCGCTACAAGGTATTTTCCGCAACCCATTAGTTGGCCCGCAAATTATCGGGGTGTCATCGGGTGCGGCGTTAGGTGGTGCCTTAGCTATCTTGCTGTTTTCTTCATTATTTATAACTATTTCCTTTGCTTTTGTGGGGGGGTTATTGGCGATTGTATTGGTTTTCTTGTTAGGGTTGAATCGCCAAGGTAGCCAGTTATTAATGTTGATTTTAGCTGGTGTGATTATTAACGCTTTTTTTGCTGCTTTGATCTCATTAATTACGTATTTTGCCGACCCAAATAATACCTTACAAACAATTGTTTTTTGGCTAATGGGCAGCTTTGCTAGCGCGTCCTATTTAAAACTATCCATCATCTTTCCAGTAGTTCTAGTTGCTGTTCTGGTCATTTTTGCTCTTCGTTTTCGCATCAATGTGTTGTCTCTTGGTGAGGAAAATGCACAGGCTTTGGGGATGAAAATTAACCGTACACGCTGGGTGGTTTTACTTTGTGTAGCCTTGATCACCAGTGCAACCGTTGCGGTATCTGGAACGATTGGTTGGGTAGGCCTAATTGTTCCGCATATTGCTCGGATTGTGGTGGGGCATGATCATCGTATCTTACTTCCGGCGAGTGCAGTGATTGGTGGGGTATATATGGTTGGTGTTGATACCTTCGCTCGAAGTATTACCAATGCGGAGATCCCGCTCAGTGTGATCACTGCATTAATTGGAGCCCCTATTTTTGCCTTACTTATTCACACGCTAAATAAAAGGGTGGCTGACTTATGATCGATGTTGAACAGCTCAATTTCACGATAGGTCAACGCCAACTATTTACTGATTTAAGCTTTAAACAGCCAAAAGGCAGTATTGGTGCAATTTTGGGGCCAAATGGCCGCGGGAAAACCACGTTATTGAGGTTATTACTCAGTTTACAACAAGGTGCGACAGGGAAAGTACGGATAAATGCTCCTGTTGCTTATGTGCCACAACTTAGTAGTTCATTGTTTCATTATTCAGTGCGGACTATGGTGAGTCTTGGGCGCATTCGCCACTTACCTTGGTATTCCTCGCCCAGCAAAAAAGACCATCAGATAGTTGAGCAATGTTTAACCTATTTAGAATTGAATCACTTTGCTGATCAACCGTTTAACCGCCTTAGTGGGGGCGAGAAACAAATGGTGATGATTGCTAGAGCGTTAGCTAGTGAGCCAGAAATTCTCATTCTTGATGAGCCTACATCGGCTTTAGACCTAGCAAATCAAGACAATGTGCTTAGCGTATTGCGTGATTTAGCCGCGCACCGAGGAATGACCATCTTATTTACCAGCCATTACCCTCAGCATGCCCTGCATATTGCCGACCATTCCTTACTACTGTTTAACAATGGCAGTTTTTTATTTGGCGGTTCTCAAACCATTCTAACGGAAGAAAACCTCGCAAAGCTTTACCAATTACCGGTGGCTATAACGGCTATTAATGACCAAGGTCGACAGACACATGGGGTCATTCCGTTATTTAGGTGATTATTTTCGAAGATAAATAAAATTATTAAATTGAGGAATATAAAACAATGAGTGATAACACAATAACTCCATCAGAAGCGCTTACCATCAGCACATTAATTAATTATACAGAACAGGGGATTGCCAGTCGTGTTCTGGCTAAAAATACTGGGGGCAATATGACCTTGTTTGCTTTTGATAAAGGCCAAGCACTTTCAGAACATAGCGCTCCCTTTGATGCCATCGTCATGGTTGTGGAAGGAAGTTTATTATTAACCATAGAAGGGAAGCCTGTCACCGCAAAGCCGGGGGAAATTGTCAGAATGCCAGCAAATATTCCCCATGCAGTTGATGCACCTGAGCCTGCAAAAATGTTGCTGGTAATGCTACGCGAACCTAATACTGATTGTACACATTAACTTAGAGGCGATTATGGATAAATCATTTACAGCTCATGAGGCTGGACATAAATTTTTAGCTCGCCTAGGGAAAAAACGCTTGCGGCCCGGCGGGAAAATAGCAACTGAATGGCTACTTAGTCAGTCTGGCTTACATGCAGAAAGCCACGTCCTTGAAATTGCCTGTAATATGGGGACAACTGCTATTGAAATTGCTTCACAATTTCGTTGCCACATCACTGGTATTGATATGGACAAACAAGCTTTGGCACAAGCTAAAAAAAATGTTGTGGATCATGGTTTAACTGATTTGATTACCATTCAAATGGCAGATGCCTCAAAATTACCATTTGCAGATAACAGCTTCGATGTGGTGATTAATGAGGCAATGCTAACGATGTATGGTGATAAAGCAAAAACAAAGCTATTACAAGAATACTATCGTGTATTAAAGCCGGGGGGCCGTTTATTAACCCATGATATTGCTTTGAAAGATGAACAGGATGTCCAGCAAGTAGCAGCTCAAATGCAGCAAGTTATTCATGTTAAAGCGCAACCTTTGCCACAAACTCAGTGGGTTAACTTATTCAAACAAACAGGCTTTCAAAATGTGATGTCGATAACGGGGCCAATGACATTATTGTCTCCGAAGGGGCTAATCTATGATGAAGGGCTATTAGGGGCGATGAAAATTATTAGAAATGCGTTAAAAAAAGAAAACCGCCCACAATTTTTGCAGATGTTCCGCCATTTTCGTCGAAACCGTGGAAAGTTAAACTACGTTGCCGTGGTTAGCATGAAATAATTAAAAGGAGCCGTTAAGCGCAAGGATGCGTGATTAACCCCTTCCGTCATCATTCTCTCTCTTATTAAGTATTGGTAATGATAATAATACTTATATCCATCTTTATTATCAGTTATAATTGATGATAGTTTTTATACAAAATAATAAGCAATGATTTAATCATGCTTTGTGAATTGTTTGTAAATTGATCATGCTGACTTTTATGACCACATTTAAAGGCCTAATTTAATGAAAATAAAACACTTTTTCATTCTTTCACCATGTTTACTTCCTTTCGTTTCTCCCTCAGTATTCGCCGCCGATAAAAAAGAAGAACAAATTACGGTATCTGCAACTCGTGGTTATAAGGCTGTTTCTGAAATGGCACAAACCACTTGGGTGATTGATAATGCTGAAATTGAGCAACAAGCGGAGGGCGGGAAGGAGTTAAAAGATATTTTAGCTCAGTTAATCCCTGGGATGAGTGTTAGTGGCCAAGGTCGTACGAATTATGGTATGAACATGCGTGGTCGTTCGATGATTGTCATGGTAGATGGCGTGCGTTTAAACTCTTCTCGTAGTGATAGCCGCCAACTAGACTCTATCGACCCTTTTAATATCAATCATATTGAAGTGATCTCTGGTGCTACCGCGATGTACGGCGGTGGTAGCAGCGGTGGTTTGATTAATATTGTCACGAAAAAAGGCCAAGAAGAAAAACAAGTTTCTCTTCAGTTAGGTGGAAAAACAGGCTTTAACAATGGCAAAGATCATGATGAAAATGTTGCAGCGGCTGTCAGCGGTGGTAATGAAAACGCACATGGACGCGTTGCTGTAGCTTATCAACGTTATGGTGGTTGGTATGATGGAAAAGGGAATGCGATCAATATCGATAATACGCAAACAGGCCTGCAATTTTCTGACCGTCTAGATATCATGGCATCAGGTACGATTAATGTGGATGAAAAACAGCAGATTCAAGCTGTATATCAACATTATAAAAGTGAGTCTGATGGTAAACATGGCCTATATTTAGGGAAAGATTTTTCTGCGGTAAAAGGGCAAAGTGATGCCTACAATAGCGGTAAATTAAATTCTGACCGTTTACCGGGTACTGAGCGTAACTTACTTAATTTGCAATATTCAAATGCAGATGTATTCGGGCAAGATTTTGTAGCGCAAGTTTATTATCGTGATGAATCACAAAAGTTTTATCCATTCCCAACCCTCAAAGGGAAAGAGGTGACAAGCATTAGTTCATCCGACCAGCAAACCAATTTCTATGGAACTAAGCTGACATTTAATAGCCAACCAATGGATGAGCTAACGTTAACTTATGGTGTGGATGCAGAACATGAGCAATTCCGTGCCAATCAAATGTTCTTTGATTTAGACAAAGCCAAAGAATCGGGGGGAATGGATTTAACCAAAGCTTTCCAAATTGGCCGATATCCGAGTTATACCACCACGAACATGGCGACATTTTTACAAAGCAGCTATGACATTTCGCCAATGTTTACATTAAGCGGTGGCGTGCGTTACCAATATACTGAAAATAAAGTGGATGATTTTATTGGTTATTCACAGCAAGAAGCTATTGCGAATGGTAACGGTAAATCCGCAGATACGGTTCCGGGCGGGAAAACGGATTATAACAACTTACTGTTTAATGCGGGGGTTTTAGTTAACCTAACGGAAGAGCAACAAACATGGTTTAACTTCTCACAAGGTTTTGAAATTCCTGATATTGCTAAATATTATGGTACAGGTACCTATTCATCTACTCCAGATGCAAATGGCCATTGGAATTTAAAGAATAGTGTGAATATTAATGATACCAAAGTTAAAGGTATCAAGGTTAACTCCTTTGAGTTAGGTTGGCGCTATACCGGTGAAAACTTACGCACGCAAATAGCCACCTATTATTCCCTATCTGATAGAAGCTATGGTATCAATAAAGATGATATGACCATCTATATGAAGACCGATAAACGTCGTATTTATGGGGTAGAAGGTGCCGTTGATTACTTCTTTGATGATTCAGACTGGAGTGTAGGAAGTAACTTCAATCTACAAAAATCAGAATCGAAAGTTAATGGTAGTTGGGAAAAATGGAGTGTTGATTTTGCTAGCCCATCTAAGGTTAACGCTTACGTTGGCTGGGAGCCAAATGACTGGGCATTACGTTTACAAAGCCAGCAGACATTTAACTTAACGGATGCAGCAGGCAAAAAATTAGATGGTTATAATACCGTTGATTTATTAGGAAGTTATATGTTGCCAGTCGGTAAGGTCAGCTTTGCTGTAGAGAACTTACTCGACAAAAATTACTCTACAATTTGGGGGCAGCGTGCTCAAGGATTGTATAGCCCTAAATACGGAGCTCCGAACCTTTATGATTATAAAGGTCGCGGTAGAACCTTTGCGCTTAATTATAGCGTGACATTTTAAATGATTGACATAAAGCCACTTTAGAGTGGCTTTATGCTTATAGAATGATGCAGATTTAAGGTAAAGAGATATCCTATGAAATTATTTCTGGCAGGGTTATTGTGCTTATTTAGCGTTTGGGTACAGGCTAAAACGCCAACGCTGATCACCGATCTACAAGGCCGAGAGGTGATGGTAAATCTTCCGGTTGAAAAATTATTTCTAGTTGATGGTCGCGATATTTTGCCAATTGATATTGCTGGTGGTAAGGAGGGCATTTCACGTATTTCGGGGTGGAGTGATTCATTAACACAATATGCGCCAGACTTAAAACAAGCTTATTTTGCGGCGGTTCCTGAGCTCGAAAATATCCCAACATTGAAAAAAACACGAGAAGCGGGCATCCAAATTGAGAAATTAATAGAACTCGCGCCTGAAGTCGTGATTATGCATAAGGCTAATTATGGGTCGATGCGTGATAGCCAATTCTTACCACAATTAGAAGCCGCGGGTATTAAGGTTATTTTTATTGATTTTCGAATGGATATTGCGAAAAACACCCCGAAAAGTATCTTATTATTAGGGCAATTGTTAGGTACGCAAGAAAGAGCAGAGCAGTTTGCAACGTTGTACCAAGAAAAATTAAAGGCGATAGAGTCTCAGTTGGTTCAGCCGTTTCCTTCCGTGTTAATTGAAGCGAATGCAGGGCTATTTGCAGATAACTGCTGTCAGCTATATGGTCGTTCAGGCTATGGCGTTTTGGCATCGTTAGCGGGGGGAAATAACCTCGTTGCTGATAGCTTTCCAGCTAAAGGGGCAGAAAGTTCCATTGAGAATATTATTACATTAAACCCTGATTTTTATCTCTTAACAGGGGCGGATTGGCATAATTTTAACCGCCGTTCAATTGCAGTCAGCTTAGGATACCGCGCAAATAAATCTGATGCACAAAAGCAATTGGCGGTATTAGTCGATAGGCAAGGCATCTCCTCATTAACATCGGTAAAAGAAAAACGGGTGATGGCGATTTACCACAACTTTTACAATAACCCGATGAATATATTTGCTATTGAAGCAATGGCAAAATTTATGCACCCTGAGATATTTACTAAGTTAAACCCAGAGCAGAACTTAACGGATTTTCAAAAGCAGTTTACTCAATTGCGCTCGGAAGGCGTTTTCTGGGTTACATTATAACTTATCATCACATCTGACTTTTTGTTAGCAAGGATAGCTAACAAAAAGTTTGGTCATTTTTTATCATTATAAAATCAAGTGACATACCTCTAAGCCTTGTTATATCGGGCTCCTTCATTGTTTTATAAAATGCTATGATGATTGTTATTATGATAGTAGCAAAATTTTTGTTAGCTATAATCAAGATATAGATCACAAATTGTTCAAATCTTGATTGAGTCTCCTTCATGATCTAACTAATATTTAGTTAGGCTTAAAATAAGTTTGGTAAAAAATGAAAATAATTCAAGATAATTTTGAAATGTTATTAGCTGTAATGAAAGGCATTGCTGGCCAATTTGGAGAGAACTGTGAGGTGGTGTTACATGACCATAGCAAAGGTTTAGAAAGTAGTATCGTGGCTATTATTAACGGTCATGTGACAAAAAGAAAGGTTGGTGATCCAAGTAGTAATTTAGGGCTTGAAGTGTTACGTGGTACAGATGTCGATGGCGATAAATATAATTATTTTACCCAAACTAAAGATGGGAAAATGCTGCGCTCAACCTCTATTTATTTACGGGATGAAAACGGTAAAGTGTCAGGCGCACTTTGTATCAATCAAGATATTTCAGAATTTATTGCAGCAGAAAAGGCGATTCAAGGTATTACACAACGCAATAATATTGAGCAAGATACAGTTAAAGAAGTTTTTGTCACTGATGTAAATGAAATCTTAGATCATCTTATTCAAGAATGTATGCAAGTTATTAAAGTGCCCGTCATTAATATGGCTAAAAAAGAAAAAATGGATGCCATTAAATTTTTCGATGACCGTGGGGCTTTTTTAATTAAAAAAGCAGGTGAGAAAATCTGTGAGTTTTTAAATATTTCCAAATATACCCTTTATACCTATTTAGCGGAATTAAAAGGGGATGACAATAATGAAGATTAAGAGAGGTTTTTATGCCAATAACGCCTTATGTTGCATTAGACTTACAGCAACTTGAAAAAAATGTCAGGGGCATGACAGGCAGGTTAACTCAGCAGGGAATTGAACATTGGCCACATATTAAGACACATAAATCGGTGGAGTTGGCTAAATTCGAAATCGAATGTGGCGCAAAAGGGATTACTTGCGCGACATTACAGGAAGCTACTGTAATGGCACAAGGGGGGATTAATCATATTCTCCTAGCCTATCCTATGATTGGTGAACAAAAATGCCAACAATTTGTCGCATTGGCTAAACAAGTTAACTTAAGGACGATTGTTGATAGTTTGCAAGGGGCTAAGCAATTATCAACGGCAGCAGTGAATGAAAACCAAATAATTGAAATATATATTGCAGTTGATTATGGCGCTCACCGAGAAGGTATTCAATTAGACGATTTAGAGCAATTTGCTCTTAATGTGCAAGAGCTACCTAACTTAAAAATTATTGGTGTATTTACTTATGCAGGGACAATATACCAATATCGAACTGAACCTGAAATACGTAAAGCAGCTAAAGCAGAAGCCGATCTTTTATTATCTTGCCAGCAACGTTTAGCGAATATTGGCATTAAGGTACAACGTACATCAGGAGGCTCAACACTTTCATCCTTTTATGCAGATGAATTAAAGGGTATTACGGAGTCCCGTGCGGGCAATTTTATTTTTGGGGATATGAATGCAATCTATGGTGGTATTTATACGCCAATAGATTGTGCCTTAACGATTAGAACGACAGTGGTAAGTATTCCAATTGCTGGGTATGCGACTGTGGATGCAGGGACTAAAACATTAACATCAGACCAATCTGCTGGATCAGGATTTGGTTATATTGTTGAAGAACCAAATATCAAACTGGTTAAGTTAAATGAAGAACATGGTTATCTCCGTTATGATCCTGAAAAAATAAAACTAAATATTGGTGATGTATTAAATATTATTCCCAACCATAGCTGTGTTATTCCGAATTTAACTAATAAAATATACGCATTAAATAATAATGAAATAGACCATATCATTATACCAGACGCACGATATTAATTATCGGAGAATAAAATGTATAAATTAAATAAACAGCAACAAAATGAGTTGCTAGAGCTTCTTTGTGCCTTAATTCGGCATAAATCAGAAAATCCTCCAGGGGAGGAGCAACAAGTTGCTGAATATATATATCGTTATTTTAAAAAAGAAAATATTGATGTTGAAATGCAAGAGGTTGCTTCAGGTCGACCAAATGTGATTGCTTATTTAAAAGGAACAGGGAAAGGAAAACATCTTTTATTTAATGGGCATATTGATGTGGTTCCTTGCGGTTGTGGTTGGAGTACTGAACCTTTTGACCCAGTGATTAAAGATGGAAAAGTATTTGGTCGTGGTGCTGCAGATATGAAATCAGGGGTTGCCGCTATGATGTATGCGGCGACGTTATTAAAGCGTAATCAAGATACATTTTCAGGGGATTTAACATTAGTTTTTAACGTTGATGAAGAACGAATTAATCTGGGAATGTTGCACTATATTAAAGATGGAATCAGTGCTGATTATGCCATTATTGGTGAGCCTACTTCCCTTGATGTTTGTATTGCACACAAAGGGGTAAGCCGTTATAACCTGAGTACAAAAGGAACAGCAGGGCATGCAGCAAAAACCCGTTACCCAGATAGTGCAATATCCAAAATGGCAAAAATATTACCGGCATTAGAGCTGCATCGTTCTTCTGTTGAAGAAATAGAGCATCAATTATTAGGCAATGCTTCCATGATTATTACCACTATTAATGGTGGTACAGCTCCAAATATTGTTCCTCAACATTGTGATATTGAAATTGATAGGCGTTTAGTTCCTGGGGAAGATAAACAAGATATTGAGCAAAAAATTCACCAGGTAATAGCTGAATATAACCAAGGCGAAGAAATTGAATATCACTTAGATAATTACTTATTTATTCCTGCTTCAGATATTCCTGTTGGCCATGAACTTACTCAGGTGGCCTTAGAAACAGTAAGCCGTTTTACAGAGAAAACATCACAACCTCAGATATTTGAAGCAACATGTGAAGCGCCTTTTTTCTCTGTTACTAGCAAAATCCCAACATTAATTATGGGGCCCGGGGGGTTAGCTCAAGCGCATGTGAAGGATGAGTTTGTTGAAATAAGTGAGTTATACCTCGCAGCAGAAATTTATTATGACATGGCAAATACATTGCTAAATAAATAGGAATAACCAATGAATATTGAAAAAAAATTAGAAGAAAAGGGAATTAAATTAGCTACACCAGGGGCTCCTAAATTTTCATATGTTTCAATTAAGCAATATGGTGATTTACTTTATACATCAGGGCATGATTGCCAAAAAGATGGTGAATTACTCTATACAGGAACACTAGGAAAGGAGCTTTCGGTAGAAGAAGGAAAGGAAGCGGCTAAACAATGTATTATCAATATACTTTCGACACTTAAAGCTTATTTAGGTGATCTAGATAAAATTGATGAGTGCATTAAATTACTCGGGTTTGTACAAAGTACAGATGACTTTAAAAACCAGCCACAAGTTATGAATGGGGCTTCAGATTTTTTAATTGAAATACTTGGAGAAAAAGGAAAGCACGCGCGTTCAGCTATAGGTACTAACACACTGCCTTTTAATACACCGGTGGAAATAGAACTAATAGTAAAATTAAAATCATAAGTAATAGATAAAAAATTAAAGATTATTAATAAAATAAAGCTGCGGAGTGAATATTATTCCGCAGGGTCCTGTTACGTCTTAAAGGTACTTAACTATGTCACTACACGCGAGTAAAAGACTAAAGCGCTGGCAGTTCATTGCGCTCACATTCTTGCTGATAGCAGGTATTATTAATTTTTTAGATAGGGCATCACTTTCAATTGCTAACTCAACCATAAGTAAAGAATTAGGGTTTAGTGCGACACAAATGGGGTTGTTATTATCTGTATTCTCATTTGGTTATGCTTTATGCCAATTACCTATTGGTATGGTTATGGAGCGCTTTGGCGTTAAAAAGATTTATGGCTTTGGGCTATTTTTATGGTCATTAGCTCAAACAGTAACAGGGTTATTATCTTCATTTACTCATTTAATTATCGCCCGAGTTATTTTAGGAATTGGTGAGGCTCCTCACTTACCGACAGGCGTTAAAGTTGTTAATGATTGGTATAACATCCGTGAGCGAGGTTTACCTATGGGGATTGTTAATATGTCCTCAACATTGGCTCAAGCATTAGCACCACCATTATTAATTGCGTTAATGTTAGCATTTGGCTGGCGTACGATGTTTATCATTATTGGTATTAGCGGTATTATTCTTTCAATTCTATGGTTTATTTTCTATCGTAATCGTGAACAATTAGAACTAACAGACGATGAATTAGCATATTTAAATGATGGAGCACCGCCGTCATCCACTAATAAAGTCTCTTTTAAGGAATGGGCATCATTATTTAAACAGCGTTCTTTATGGGGCATGATTATTGGGTTTAATGGTGTTGGCTATATGGTCTGGTTATACCTAACATGGTTGCCAGCGTACCTTGAGAATTCTCGTGGTTTAAGTTTAGAGAAAACTGGGTGGGTAGCTGCCATACCATTTTTATTTGGTGCGTTGGGAATGTTAATTAATGGCGTTGTTGCAGATTATGTTGTGAAACGCGGCGCAGATAAAATGAAAAGTCGTAAATGGATGATCTGCTTAGGGTTATTATTTGCGGCAATCTTTACATTGCCAGCGGCTTATACAGACAGCACATTCTCTGCAGTTGCTTGTATTAGTATGGCATTGTTTTCTATTCACTTTGCAGGGACTTCTGCTTGGGGACTGATTTTAGTTTCAGTTCCTTCTCGCTTAATCACCTCTGTAAGCGGCATTCAAAACTTCGGTGGTTTTATTGGGGGGTCATTTGCTCCGATTATTACCGGTATTATTATTGACCAAACCCATTCATTCACTTTAGCGCTTGTGGTTTGTGCAACTGTCGCATTTCTTGCTTCATTGGTTTATTTCTTCTTTGTAAACGAACCTATTAAAGACCCCGCGGAAATGGAGGTAAAAACAGCATAATGCAATATTATAGCCACTTTTTATAAGTGGCTTTTTTATAAAAAATAAATCTTATACAGATGCTCTAATTAAGATTTACCTTCGTGATTATTTGTTTTTATTATTTATTGTTTGAATTTTTAATCCTGTATTATTTTAACTATCAAAATTAGAATATGTAATTTTCATAAATAATATGCTAATAATACCTTGCCACATAATTCTGTGTTTTAAATTTTTTAAAGGAGTTCAAAATGAGAAAGGTTATTATATCTAGCGTATTATTTGCAGTGTCTACAATTTCATTTAACTCAATGGCTGCAGACAACAATATAGTTACACCTGAAAATATGACTTGTCAGCAATTTATTAATTTAGATCCTCAAAGCTGGGCACCTGTTGCGTTATGGGTAACAAACCAAGAAACGCAATTTAAAGGTGGAGATTATGTTGCATTAACAGAGCAAAGTGTTGCTGAAGTCCCTCAAATTGTTGAGTTTTGTAAGAAAAAACCGGAAGGCACTCTGCAAGATTATTTAGCATCTAAGAAATAAAGCAAACTATTATGCCATGGAGGGCATAATAGTTATTACCAACCAGAAAAATGAGTTTTGATACTGTGGTAGATTAGAAACTATATTTTCGAAATATCGAATCGATCTTTATACTTTTATTTATTTACGGCTAATTTATCGGCTAAAAAATCGATAAATGCCCGTGTCTTAGCAGGTAAAACAAAAGTATTTGGATAAAGTAATTGAATATTTTGTTTCGGTAAGCGGTATTCGGGTAATACATGGACTAAACGACCATGCTGTAAGTCATCATCAACCATCCAAGCAGGGCATATTGCGATACCTAAAGAAGCTAACACCATATGGTGAATAACAGCTGCAGAATTAGACTCATACTGATTTTTAATTAAAGGTAAGTAATATTTTTCATTTTTTGAATTCTGTAAAAAATATTGAGGATCTTGCCAGTTTAATAATGCATGGTTAATCCATGGAACATTGGCTAAATCCGTAAGTTGTTTGATCGGGTATTTTTTTAGAAATTCAGAGGTGGCGACTAAGAAAATCTCATATTCACCTAATTTTTTCATTTTAAGGGATGAGTTTTTTAAATTACCTAATCGAATGGATAAATCGAGTTTTTCTGTGATGAGGTCGTCTAAGGATGAGTTAAATGAATATTGTAACCTTAGTTTAGGATAAAGACGGCAAAACTCAGGGAGTAGCGGTAAAATAAAACGTTGGCCAAATTCACTCGTTGATGAAAAACGCAGTAGACCCGCAATATTAGTGCCTAAATTTTGGCTTCTTTCGAAAGCTTCATCTATTTGGCTTTGAATACGTTTAAAGTCGTCATAAAAATGTTTTCCCACCTCTGTTAATGCAATATTTCGTGTATTTCGTGTTAACAAGCTGACATTAAGCTGAGCTTCTAATTGCTTGATATCGACACTAACCATAGAACGGCTTAGCCCTAAAATATCTGCGGCTTTAGTGAATGAACCGGAATCAACCACTTGTAGAAAGCTAATAATCTGCTTGAAATTTTTTTGCATAATAGAGTCGATTGTTTGTTTTTATTAAACAATGATTTTACTTCCTTTGCATCGACAAAGAAAGACCCTAACTCTATTCTTTGCCACCGGAGGAAGTGTATGACTTATCGATACAAAATAGCGACAGTCTTTTTACTTGGTTTCTTTATTGATTGTATTAACATTTTTATGTCGGCTATTGCCTTACCTGATATCGCATTTTCATTTTCAGCCAGCCAATCTCAGGTGGCTTGGGTAGCAAATGCTTATATTTTAGGACTCGTTTTGGTGATGCCAATGAGTTTGTGGCTTGCGGGTAGGCTAGGTCACCGAAAATTATTGTGTTATTCAATGCTGCTTTTTTCTTTAGCTGTGTGGTTAAGTGGGGCGAGTGGATCAATTTATCAATTAATTTTTTGGCGTTTTACGCAAGGAATGGCAGGGGGATTATTAATACCGGTCGGTCAGGCATTAGTTTTTGCATTATTTCCAAATAATGATCGCCAACGGATCTCTACCTTGATAATGACGGTTGCGTTAATAGCACCTGCATTTTCACCTGCAATAGGTGGCTTAATTATTGATTCTTTATCGTGGAATTGGATTTTTTATTCGAATCTTCCTTTTTCATTATTAACTGCATTTCTTGCTTGGATATGGGTAAAAAAAGAGAGTAAGAAAACCAGAGAAAAACCTGATATTTTAGGTCTATTAATGGTGAGTATCAGTTTATTATGTTTATTATTGTCATTTTCGTTCTACAACGATTATCACAGTATTTCATTAGCTATATTGAGCTTTACGGTTTCAGTATTAGTATTTATTTTTTATCTACAATACGCAAAGAAATGCCGTGAACCTATTCTAAATTTTCAGTTATTAAAGAATGCGAACCTACGTACTGCTTTTATTGTTTATTATGCAGTACCGGGGGTTTTTACAGGCGTAAATTTACTGAATATATTTAACTTACAAGTGAATCTTGGGTTTAGTGCGGGGCAGACAGGGCTATTTATGGTGCTGTATGCTGTAGGCGCTTTAGTTTCAATGACTAGTGGCGGGAAACTGTATCAGCGTATCGGGAAAAAGCAGTTATTTGTTATTGGAATTTTACTACACAGTTTGGGAATATTTTTTCTCTACTGGGTATCGAATTTAGATCAATTAAGCTTACTTGTTATTGCTTATCTATTAATGGGAACAGGTGGAGGTTTATGCACGAATACCGCACAAATTAGCTCATTGATGGACTTTAAAGATAAAGATTTACTACAAGGCAGTGTGTTATGGAATATTAATCGCCAAGTGGCGTTTAGTGTTGGGGCGGTGGTATTAATTTCTATATTTAGTTTAACTACTTTTTCTAGTGATTTACTACGTTACCAATATACATTTTTAATTGCTTCAATACTTGGGCTATTCTCGTTAATTTCAGTCATAAAGGAAAAATAAATGAGCGAAACAATGAAAAAAGCGCTGCAAAGCGTGGTTGACCTGCATACTTTAATTGAAAATGTATTTACTGGCCGTGATGACGATAAAAGTTTAGCCCCTCTATTAGCCAGTTTTGATGACAACTTTAAAATGGTCACAATTCAAGGGCAAAGTATTGGGCTTGATAAAGTGAACACATTATTTAGCAGTAATGTAGGCAACAAAACTTCATTTAGTACAAGGTGCCTTAATATGCTTCCGTTACGCGAAGATAACCAGTATTGTTGGGTGCAATATCAAGAAAAACAGCTTAATGATGGGGTTGAAACATTAAGAATTTCAACTGCATGTATTAGAGTTGAAGCAGAGAAATGCTATTGGGTTTATCTTCATGAAACACCAGTAGTATAAAGATTAAAACTCATGTTCACATCAAACGACCTTAAGGTCGTTTTTTATAAGTAAAAAAGATAAAAACATTCAAATGATATTTGTTCTCATTTTGATTGACCGTCGGTCGGTCGAGTATTATCATGTTGCCATGATCGGGACGAGGAAAATAAAATGAGACGGCTTTTTTTGATCTTAGCAGTTTGTTTAGGCACCTTTATGGCAACGCTAGATATCAGTATCGTGAATGTTGCATTACCAGCTATTGGGCGTGAATTAAACGTGAGTATGTCGATGCTACAATGGGTTATTGATGCTTATGCACTATGTTTATCGGCATTACTTCTTTCTGTAGGGCCAATAAGTGATCGTTATGGGCGAAAGAAAGTATGGTTAATAGGCATTGTCATTTTTACTTTAGGCTCGGCTATCTGTGCATTGTCAACATCCCCTGAAATATTGATTACAGGTAGGGCAATACAAGGGATAGCAGCCGCTGCGTTAATTCCCGGGGCTCTTTCTATAATTTCCCAAGCATTTACCAATGATATTGAACGGATAAGAATTATTGGCATTTGGTCAGCAGTGAGTGCACTGTCTCTGATCATTGGCCCAATTTTAGGTGGTTTTTTAGTTGATAGCTTCAATTGGACAACGATCTTTTGGATCAATATTCCAATCGGGTTGCTGACATTATTATTAGGCTGGTTAGGTATTCAAGAAAGTGCTGACCCTGACAAAGCTGCATTAGACCCAATAGGGCAAAGTTTGAGCATTGTGGCTTTAGGTGGATTAACTTTTGCTTTGATAGAAGCTGGTGAGCAAGGCTGGGGAAATTATATAACACTTAGCGGATTAATTATCTCAGTAATAGCGAGTATCGGGTTTATCTATGTTGAACGTCGCATAGAGAGGCCATTATTGCCGATTTTTCTATTCAAACAGAACCCTTTTTTCTTTCAATATAATATGGCGTCTTTTGCGCTCGGTTTTGCGACTTATAGCAATGTATTTTTTATCGCCCTATTTTTACAAAAAGGACAGGGGTGGGGAGCGTTTGATGCGGGGATAAGAATGGCGCCAGAGTTTATTGCTATGGCTATTTTTTCATTCTCATTTAGTAAACTCTCGCGCTATATGAGCGTCAGAAATCTGATGATCCTAGGCTTTATTTTTATTGCTTTCGCTTCCTTATTATTCACGCGTGTTAATTCTGAAACAGCCTATCCTCCGATTGCGGTGATATTATTTATATTAGGTGCAGGGATGGGAATGTCGACGCCTGCAATTGGTGCATTAGTGATGGCTAGTGTTGAAAAAGCCTATTCGGGAATTGCATCCGCGGTTATGAATGCATTGCGGCAAACTGGTATGACGTTAGGAATTGCTTTGTTAGGGACATTAATGACCCAGCATGCCATTGGTAAATTACGCCATGATGACAGGCTAGTTGGTATCCTATCGGTACAGGAAATCGAACAGTTGATTCAAACTTCCTCTCGCGTTCCATCTTTGTTTATTGAGCAAATTACTCGGTCAGCCTTTGTGTCCGGTTTTAATTTGGCGATGTTAGGCGGAGCAATGGCTATTCTGGCAACATTATGCCTAATGGTAAAAGTGAGGTGGGCTAAATAGTTTTATGGTGAATTAGTATGCATAAAAAAACACCTGCCGAAGCAGGTGTTAAATAATAAATTATTCATCAAGGAAGCTGCGTAGCACTTCTGAGCGGCTTGGATGACGTAATTTACGTAATGCTTTTGCTTCAATCTGACGAATACGCTCACGGGTAACGTCAAACTGTTTACCGACTTCCTCAAGGGTGTGATCGGTATTCATATCGATACCAAAACGCATACGTAGAACTTTCGCTTCACGAGCAGTTAAACCTGCTAATACTTCATGAGTTGCAGAGCGTAAGCTTTCCGATGTCGCAGAGTCTAAAGGCAGTTCTAAAGTGGTATCTTCAATAAAATCACCTAAATGTGAATCTTCATCATCACCGATAGGCGTTTCCATTGAGATTGGCTCTTTAGCAATCTTCAGGACTTTACGAATTTTATCTTCCGGCATTAGCATGCGTTCTGCCAGTTCTTCTGGCGATGGCTCACGGCCCATTTCTTGCAGCATTTGACGAGAGATACGGTTCAGTTTATTGATAGTTTCAATCATATGAACCGGGATACGGATAGTACGTGCTTGGTCAGCGATTGAACGCGTGATAGCCTGACGTATCCACCAAGTTGCATAAGTTGAGAACTTATAACCACGGCGATATTCAAACTTATCAACGGCTTTCATCAGACCGATGTTACCTTCTTGAATGAGGTCAAGGAACTGCAAGCCACGGTTGGTATATTTCTTCGCGATAGAAATAACCAAACGCAAGTTCGCTTCAACCATCTCTTTTTTCGCACGGCGCGCTTTTGCCTCACCGATAGACATACGACGGTTGATATCTTTCACCTGTTCAATCGTCAGGCCTGTTTCTTCTTCAATATGACGCAATCTTTGTAAACAACGCAGGATTTCTTCTTCAACTTCAATCAGTTTTTCAGACCAAGGTTTGTTCATCGCTTTTGCAGCGGTTAACCAAGTCTCACTTGTTTCATTGCCGCTGAATAAAGTGATGAAGTTTTTCTTTGGCATTTTGCATTGTTCAACACACAGTTTCATGATGGTACGTTCTTGAGTACGAACTCTATCCATCATTTCACGCATGTTATTGACTAAGTAGTCAAATTGTTTTGGTACTAAGCGGAATTCTTTGAACACCTCTGAAAGCT
This sequence comes from Providencia sp. TYF-12, assembly GCF_041344805.1. Taxonomy (NCBI): domain Bacteria; kingdom Pseudomonadati; phylum Pseudomonadota; class Gammaproteobacteria; order Enterobacterales; family Morganellaceae; genus Providencia; species Providencia sp. TYF-12. Next base: position 3,776,689 of record NZ_CP166833.1, on the reverse strand, counting down.
GTTCAATGGCTGCCGCTGTTTTCGCATCACTACGACCATATTGCTTAATATGTTGACGCGTTTTTTCGTATTGCTCACGAAGGTCAGAGAATTTTTGGCGAGCTAATTCAGGGTCGATGCTGTTATCGTCCTCTTCTTCTTCCTCTTCCTCTTCTTCGTCTTCTTCGTCTTTATCTAATTCTTCTTGTGGCAATTCAGAACCAACATGTGTTGCTGTTGGTGCGAGGTCTTCTTCCGCATTAGGGTCAACAAAGCCAGTGATTAAGTCAGATAAACGACTTTCACCTGCTTCAACGCGGTCGTATTGCTCAAGAAGATAAGTGATAGCTTCAGGATATTCAGCCACAGAGCACTGAACCTGATTAATCCCATCTTCAATACGTTTTGCGATGTCGATTTCGCCTTCTCTGGTGAGAAGTTCGACAGTCCCCATTTCACGCATATACATGCGCACTGGGTCAGTTGTACGGCCAATTTCACTTTCAACACTGGACAGCACTTGTGCAGCGGCTTCTGCTGCATCTTCATCAGTATCGGAAGTATTCTCAGCCAAAATTAAATCATCGGCATCAGGTGCTTCTTCCATGACCTGGATGCCCATGTCATTAATCATCTGAATGATATCTTCGATTTGATCTGAATCGACGATATCTTCCGGCAGATGGTCGTTGACCTCGGCATAGGTTAAGTAACCTTGCTCTTTACCCTTGGTTACGAGTAGCTTAAGCTGCGACTGCGGGTTTTGCTCCATAAGACGGTATCCACACTTCTGAGTATTTAGATTGGTGTCGGTCGGCGAAACATTCGGCCAACAAGAACATACAAAGGGAACATTTATTATTTCGCTACGCCCTTTATTTTTCGTAGCGTTTTACAGGCATCTGCCTTGTGTTTATCGGCACTTAAGCCGTTTTAAATATTAATTCTGTCTTGGTTATATTATGTTTTCACTCTTGAGAGAGTGATTAAGCGGACTTCTTCGCGCTCTTCTGGGGTCAGCCCTTCAGTTCGTTCTTTTGCTATTAAATAGTCGAAACGTTCGTCAAGTGCGCTATTAAATAGATGATTTAAGGCATCTATAAAGGTATTTTCCGCTATCTCCTCTATTTCTATATCGTTCCATGTTGCTAGTTTTTCAAGCTGTTTCGAAAATTTATTATCACGATAACGCTCTAGCAACTGCCCAGTAGTCATCCCGGGGGTGGAACGGCATACATCAACCAATTCCTGAAATAGAGAAAGCCCCGGCATTTGAATATGGGCAATTCCCTCCAATGAGGGAACGAGTTCCGAAAAGTTCGGATTTTGTACCAACAGCGCGATTAATATTCGCATTGTGGTTGGTTTTAATTTTGGTGCCTGATAGTTAACTGGTTCTTTGCTCTCTCTATCAATCATAGCAAGAACCTGAGAAATATCCGGTATACCAATAAAATTTCCTAGCTCTTGAGCCATATAAAGGCGCAGAGTTTCGCCCGGTATCTGTTTAATCAATGGGATAGCAAGTTTACTAAATTTTGCTTTCCCTTCTTGAGTTTTCAGGTCAACTTGTGGCACAAGTGAATCAAATAAAAATGCAGAAAGTGTTTGAGCATCTTTCATGCGTTGCTCAAAAGACTCTTTACCTTCTTTGCGTACTAATGAATCGGGGTCTTCACCATCGGGTAAAAACATAAAACGAAGTTGGCGGCCGTCAGTTAGATAAGGAAGAGCTGTTTCCAGCGCCCGCCATGCAGCTTCTCGGCCAGCTCGGTCTCCATCATAACAGCAGATAACAGTATCTGTAGAACGATAAAGTAGCTGAATATGTTCTGATGTTGTCGATGTTCCCAATGAGGCAACCGCGTAGCGGATATCATACTGGGCAAGGGCAACAACATCCATATAACCTTCAACAACCAACAACTTAGCTAATTCATTATTATTTTGTGTCGCTTCATATAGGCCAAATAACTGACGGCCTTTATGGAAAATATCTGTTTCGGGGGAGTTTAAGTATTTAGGTAATGCATCCCCTAAAACCCGCCCACCAAATGCAATCACTCGACCGCGCCTATCCCTAATTGGGAACATGACCCGCTCTCTAAAGCGGTCATAGATTCGGCCGTTATCATTGGTCACTAACATGCCTGCATCATCAAGCTGTTTGCGACTTTCTGGGTTTACTGCGAATTTCTTGAGTAAATTATCCCACCCCGCAGGGGCGAAACCAATTGAAAAATGCTCAATAATTTCGGCACTTAAACCACGTTGGCTTAAATAATCTATGGCTTTACTAGCCGAGGGATGATTTAAGGCAGCGCAGTAAAATTGATTAATTTTCTCCATCAACTGATACAGGTTTTGCCGTTGATGTAGTTCTATTTGGCTTGCTCCAGTCCCTTTTTCATAAGGTACATCAAGACCATGCAGTGCTGATAGTTCTTCAATTGCTTCGACAAAATCAAGTTTGTCATAATTCATTAAAAAATCGATAGCGTTGCCGTGGGCTCCACAACCAAAACAATAATAAAACTGCCTTTCACTGTTAACAGTAAAAGAAGGGGTTTTCTCATTATGGAACGGACAACAAGCGTGATGATTTTTACCCTGTTTTTTTAACGGGACTTTTGCATCGACTAAATCAATGATGTCTGTTCTTGCTAACAAGTCATTGATAAATGAACGCGGAATTCGTCCAGCCATAAGCCTCTTTTTCGCCTGTTGATGAACGATAATAAGCCGCGCTTCCTTGAGGAAAGCACGGCCTTTAACTGCTTAGCTATTTACTACTACGAAAACTGAGTGACTACGAGAGAAACTAAAGTTTTGTATTAGCTATCGTCTACTTATGAATGCGGTTTTCACCGCAATCAACTAGTACAGACGAGTACGGCGTGCGTTTTCGCGAGCCAGTTTCTTAGCGTGACGCTTTACAGCAGATGCTTTAGCGCGTTTACGTTCAGTCGTTGGTTTTTCATAGAATTCACGACGACGAACTTCAGCTAAAACCCCTGCTTTTTCACAGGAACGTTTGAAACGACGTAGTGCAACGTCGAATGGCTCGTTTTCACGTACTTTAATTACCGGCATGTGCCTCTCACCTCAATAGAAATCGGTTTGTTGCTGGTATTGATTCACCAGCCTTCATTTAAAATGGTGCGGAATTTTACTTCAATGAGTACGGGTTTGTAAAGTGCCGTATAAAATTGAATCACACAAGATCACCTGATTTGTTGCTTGTTCGATGAAAAAGTAAACAAAACCAGATAATAATGAGAATTAGCCACACGAAATTTTTATTACAGGGGGCTGATTATAGACTATACAGCAATGAAAGTCAGCCTTTTGACAACATTAATTACGCGATTGAGCGAAAATAGTGATAGACTTGCGGTCATGCAATAAACAAGGGTAGTGCAATGCGTGTTTTAGGTATCGAAACCTCTTGCGATGAAACTGGTATCGCAATCTATGATGATGAGCTTGGCCTAATGGCTAATCAATTATACAGCCAAATTAAAGTGCATGCCGATTATGGTGGCGTAGTACCGGAGTTGGCTTCCCGTGATCATATCCGTAAAACAGTCCCTCTGATTCAGGCCGCGCTGAAAGAAGCTAACCTGACTCGTGAAGATATCGATGCGGTAGCTTATACTGCTGGACCAGGGCTGGTTGGTGCTTTAATGGTGGGGGCAACGGTTGGCCGGTCATTGGCTTTTGCATGGAATGTGCCTGCGGTAGCCGTTCATCATATGGAAGGCCATTTGCTAGCGCCAATGCTAGAAGAAAAAAGCCCAGAATTTCCCTTTGTAGCACTCCTTGTTTCTGGTGGGCATACCCAATTAATAAGCGTGACAGGGGTCGGTGAATATGCGCTTCTTGGTGAATCTATTGATGATGCAGCAGGTGAAGCGTTTGATAAAACAGCTAAATTACTAGGTTTAGACTATCCTGGTGGCCCCGTTTTATCTCGTATGGCACAACAAGGCACCGCAGGGCGTTTTGTGTTTCCAAGACCAATGACGGATAGGCCTGGGCTTGATTTCAGCTTTTCAGGTTTAAAGACCTTTGCAGCAAATACGATCCGTGAAAATGCGGATGACGACCAAACCCGAGCTGATATTGCTAGGGCTTTTGAAGATGCGGTAGTCGACACTCTCGCAATCAAATGCAAACGCGCGCTGGAGCAAACGGGGTTCAAACGTTTAGTGATGGCCGGTGGGGTGAGTGCCAACCGAGCGTTAAGAGCAAAAATGGACGAGGTCTTGAAGCAGCGTGGGGGCGAAGTGTTTTATGCACGTCCTGAGTTTTGCACCGATAACGGCGCGATGATTGCACTAGCCGGTCTTATCCGCTTGAAAGGGGGGGCAAGCACAGGGTTAGGTATTACAGTGCGCCCACGTTGGCCACTTGCTGAACTACCTCCGCTAGAAAAATAATATTAGGGCTGCTGTGCAGCCCATTTGTTATCCCTCAAATATCAATGTAAGACAGTAACCGCTTCTTCTAATCGAATTGAACGCCCTTTGACCATGTTCGACGTTTCTGTGCTTTGTTCAACTAACAATGTGCTTTGCTGCGTAATGGTTTCTAGTTCACTAACGGCTTGTGTAATGTCAGCAATGCCAGCGGCTTGTTCAGAAGTGGCTTGGCTAATATGCGTAATTAATTGAGTGACATTTTGTATCTGGTCGACGATATCTTTCATCGTGTCACCAGCGGTGTGCACTTGTTCTTTCCCTGAGTTAACTTTCTTTTCGCAATCGTTAATGAGTTCACGAATATCATTCACTGCGCTAGCACTGCGGCTTGCTAGGCTACGTACTTCATTAGCAACCACAGCAAAGCCTTTGCCTTGCTCACCTGCACGAGCGGCTTCTACAGCGGCATTTAGTGCTAATATGTTGGTTTGAAAAGCGATATCTTTGATGACATCGGTGATTGAATTAATTTTACTTGTACTGCGGACAATTTCATCCATGGTATCAACAACAGCTTCCATCATCGCGCCACCGCTAACTGCGGTTTCGCTGGTTGCATTAGAAAGCTGATCAACTTGAACCGTGTTGTCTGCATTCATTTTTACGGAAACTGCCATTTGGTTCATAGTAGCAACAGTTTGTTGCATATAACCGACTGTTTGCTGGGTATGGGTATCTAGCTCATGGCAATCGGAAACTAAAGATTCACTGCCTTTTCGTACACTATCCACTTGTGCAGAGACATCTTTGATTAACCAGCGACATATTAGCCCCAATTGGCCGATTGAGCGTAAAACCAGCCCTATTTCATCGGTACGTTGCATATGGTGAATGCTATGGCGTTCGCCTCGAGCAATACTTAAAGCCTGTGTCGCAATGTTTTCCAGTGGTTTAGCGAGCATTCTTTCAAAGGCAATATTGCCAATAATTAGCGTAATAAGTGTACAAACACTGGCGATGGTAAATGGCAGCGCTTGTAACCCAGCTAAGCTCGCTATGACTAGCCAAAATATCAATAGTAAACTCATGGTTAATCGAATGCGCCAACGTGTAGAAAAAGTGGAGAAGTGAAACGGCATTTTTTTGGAAAGCACAAGCCCCTTAACTATTTTACGCTGACATTTATTTCGATTCATTGCGGCATAGAGCGGTTCAACAGTCGCAATTTCTTGGCGAGTCGCGCGTGTTCGGATCGACATATAACCTGTAATTTTGCCTTGACGTTTAATCGGGACGATATTGGCTCTAACCCAGTAGTGATCGCCATTTTTACGTCGGTTTTTGACAATGCCGGTCCAAGGTTCTCCTTTTTTTAATGTGGCCCACATATCAGCAAAAGCTTCTTTAGGCATATCGGGATGACGAATAATATTGTGAGGACGTGTTAATAATTCATCTAATTCATAGCCACTGACTTGCACAAAAAAATCATTAGCACTAACAATGTTGCCTTGTAAATCGCTAGTAGTCATTAACGTGATGTTTTCGTCTAACATATGTTCATTTTGAGTGATATAAGGGGTTCTGCTCATATAAATACCATTATTATTGTTTAATTTTGCTTTTATATAGTCGACACTTTTTAAATATTCCTTAGTAATAAATTTGCAATAAATTAACTTTTTATTAAAAGTGTGCGCTAGTTATGGCAAAAATGTAACGCAGCACAAATTGCTGCCAGTACAGTTTTAAGGTGAGATATAACCCTGCTGTTATTATTCGGTGTTTTAGGCAGTCTGTGATGAAAATGAAACGATAAAAAAAGAGCTGAATTTTCAGCTCGTTTTTATCATGATAGAAAAGAGGGGGGATTAATCGTCGAGTTCTTGTTCTTTGGCTTCTTGGGCAATTTCTTTATTGGTTTTTTGCTTTTTATTTTTTAGTTTTTGCCAAATCCGGCTTTCTTGACCGCGCCAAAGACGTTGTATGTTGCCATGATGGCGCACAAGGACTAAGCAAGATAACATTGCGACAGGGAAAGTAAATTCAGGCTTAAACCACCATACGTAAAATGGTGCCAGTAGCGCACTCACAATTGCCCCTAATGAGGAATAGCCGCTTAGCAGTACAGTGAGTAACCATGTACCAGCGACTAACCCAGATAAGTCCCAACCAATAGCAGCAATTGAGCCAAAAGCGGTAGCAACGCCTTTCCCGCCTTTAAAATGGAAGAAAACAGGATAAATATGCCCAAGGCAAGCTGCAATTGCGACAAACCCAAGATAGAATGGTTGCACATTTAAATAATAAGCAAGCCAAACTGGGACCATACCTTTTAATACATCGCAAATAAGAACAGCAGCAGCGGCAGCTTTGCCACCGACACGTAATACGTTAGTTGCACCGGGGTTACCAGAGCCGTGTTGACGGGGATCGGGTAGTCTCGCCAAACGGCAGATCAGTATCGCACTCGAAACTGATCCACATAGATAGGCGAAGATTATCATGCCAAGCGCGGTTGCACTCATAGCTAACTCCAAAAACGGTTAAGGCCATATATTCACTTCAGCCTTGGATAATACGCATATTTTTGCCGAAGTGGTATCAATTCAGTACATAAATGAGAAAATGACGTGATGGATATCGTATTTATTGAACAATTATCAGTCATCACCACGATAGGTGTATATGACTGGGAACAAGATATTGAACAAAAATTAGTGCTCGATATCGAAATGGGATGGGACAACCAACGCGCGTCTATGAGCGATAATGTTGAGTACTGCTTGGATTATGCACAAGTCAGCCAAGCCATTATCAGCTATGTAGAGGAAAATAAATTTGGTTTAGTCGAGCGAGTGGCTGAAGAAGTCGCTCAGCTCTTATTGACTCAGTTTAAAAGCCCATGGGTACGAATCAGGGTGGCTAAGCCGGGCGCAGTCGCTCGCGCACGCCAAGTGGGGGTAGTAATCGAAAGGGGAATTAAAACCGCTTAAACGGCGACTGGCGGTGTTATACCGCCAGTATGACCATGGCTTACTAAGCTATTACCATTATTTGCTGTTGTTTCTGCCAATCTTGCACAGCTTGAATACGCTGCCGTGTTAGTTCTTGGCGAATTTCCGGCCCTGTAAACCCTTGTTCAATAATCGGTTTGACCTCAACAGCACGCACAATGGCAAATGCTTGTCTAAGAAATTCTCCTTGTGGATAGGCTTGTTGCTCAAGGCCTAATCTGCCTCTTGCATCGGCTTCACTGATTAAACTTAATTGCGTAATTCGTTCAGGTTTGCGCCAACTATCTAATCCGTCCATAACCGCAATTAAATCATTTGCAGGTAGCTTATTGATAATATGAATTTTATCATGGTAGCGAGCTGCAAGGCGAGCCAGATCACGGGCGCTACTAGGCACCCTCAATCTATCACAAAGTTTTTCAATGAGTACGACTCCATTTTCCCCATGATTAGGATGACTGGGCCAAACGGAAGGGGGCGTTAATGCTTTACCTACATCATGGCAGAGCGCAGCAAAGCGAATATCGATATCATCAGATAAGGTTGCGATAACCTTCATGACCATCAAGGTATGAACCCCTGTATCAATTTCTGGATGCCATTTTTCGGGGGCGGGAACACCAAATAAGCCATCAATTTCCGGAAAAAGGACGCGAAGTGCACCGCATTGACGCAATACGTCGAAATAAACTTGGGGTGAGCTTGATTTCAGTGCTTTTTCTGTTTCTGCCCAAACACGTTCAGCGGTTAGGTGGCTTAATTCCCCCGTTGCCGCCATAGATTGCATTAGTGCTAAAGTTTCAGGTGCGATAGAGAAACCATATTCGAAATAGCGTGCAGCAAAACGGGCTACACGCAATACCCGTAACGGGTCTTCTGAAAATGCACTAGATACATGACGTAATAACCGGTTTTCTAAGTCTTTGATGCCGTTAAACGGGTCAATAATTTCGCCAGAATCACTTTGTGCCATTGCATTAATGGTTAGGTCTCGTCGTAATAAGTCATCTTCAATGGTGACATCCGGGGCGCTATAACAACTAAAGCCAGTATAGCCAGCGCCGGTTTTACGCTCAGTTCTGGCTAGCGCATATTCCTCATGAGTTTTCGGATGCAAAAAAACGGGGAAATCTTTCCCTACTTGTTGAAAACCTTGCTCAAGCATAGCTTCTGGGGTTGTACCAACTACCACAAAATCCCTATCAGAAATAGGAAGACCAAGGAGTTGGTCCCGCACGGCGCCACCAACGAGATAAACTTGCATATTAATGACCTTTGTTACATCCAACCATTATTACGTTTTTTACGACGAGGGATGATGTGAGGTAAAATCAAACCAAAAACTAACCCCGCTCCAGCAACGCCTCCACCATACATAAACCATTGTAAAATCAACTCACGGCGGCGATCATCCAAGTTGACCTCTGCTATTTCCAGTTTTTTACCTGATTTAATTAATTCATTTTTTAGTTTTTCATTTTCAGCTTTTAGCTGGTTAACGATATTGTCGTTATCCGCCACTTTTTGTTGCATTTCTGCGGTACGGGTATTCCATGTATTGTCAATGCTATCTAATTGTTGACGTAGTTTTTGATTTTCAGCCTCTAATTCAGGAATACGCGTTTTCATGCTTGGGGTATTACTTAATTGGTCTACAGGTAGCCAAACAGTTCTGCCTTTTTGATCTTTGATTTGCGCAAATTTATTATCTGTGGAGATCAGCTCAACCGTTTCTCCCGCATTAAGTGTGCCAACAATGCGGTAATTTGTACCAGGGCCACTATGAACGTAAGTTGATAGGTCATCTGATACATAACGTTTTTCTGCTGCGTGTGCATTTAAGGAAAGGCCTAGCCCCATGAGTGAAATTAATAATAATGGAATTTTTCGCATGGTATTTACAGTCTTTTGTGGTGAGTGAATTTTATATTCATTGAATACTAATAAGTAAAGTGTGTAGGTGCAAACTCTAAACATCGATGTATTCATGCTCTAAAGGATAATGAGAACTATCCTAACTGTCTAAATTACACTTCTTTTTATCTCATTTACAATATAACTCTCTGAAAGAAATGTAATAGGTAGAATTTTTGATTTATAGATAGTTTCTTTTCTCTGCTTGGCTTGATTGGGGTAATATGATGGCAGTGAAATAATCAATTAAGGATATGTATGAGCCACGTAGAGGTTGAACTCAAATTAGCCGCAAAAGGGTGTGCAATCGAGGCTGTTCGCCAGTGTATTTCTACACTTTCCCACCAATACAGTGAGCCAACTAAGTTAACCAATATCTATTTTGATACAGAAAAAAGACAATTGCGTCAATGGGATATGGGGTTACGCATCCGCGGTTGTGATGGTCGCTACGAAATGACGATTAAAACAGCGGGGCAGGCAATTGGTGGGCTACATCAACGCCCTGAATTTAATGTTGATATTGATTCGCCAGAGCTTAACTTAGCGGCATTTCCAACGGAAATTTGGCCGGAAGGGACGGATGTCGCTCAGCTACAATCTGAACTTAGTATACTTTTTAGTACTAATTTTACCCGTGAAAAGTGGCTTGTCACGTTTGAAGATAGTGAAATTGAGGTTGTTTTAGACCAAGGTGAGATTTCTGCCGGAGCAAAAGATCTACCCATTCAAGAGTTTGAATTGGAACTTAAAAAAGGCTTTATCGCAGACGTACTCAATCTAGCCAAAAAAATTGCCGATATTGATGGCCTTCACCTCTCATCTATCAGCAAAGCAGCCCGAGGTTACTCATTGATTAACCCGACTACTACACCATTAACACGGCCGGATGCCATATTTGATTACGAAGAACAACCTATTGAAAAATCATTGACTCATATGCAGTTACTTTGCCAGCAACACGAAGCATATTGGTTAGCTGGTGAAAGTGATGCTCGGCAGGGTTTTTCTGAGTTTTTGCGTTTTGTGCAAGCCTTTTTAGTTCATTATCAAAATTCTGCGCCTCACTTTGTGCACGATACGCCGTTAGAACAGTTGCGTTTAGATATTGCGAATGAAGCCATCAGTGCTGAGGATTTTTGCTATAGTAGCCAATGGTTAAAGTGCAAATTAGCCTTTATTCAATGGCTAAGTGCTTTAACTTATCAAGAAGCTCAATAAGGTATTGATAAAATGCTCTCTTTTCCTAATTTGCTGCGAGCCCAAAGTGAACGTGTTTTAAGTCAAATAGCCGAACAAGCTCATGAGTTACTGCCCTTAAATGAGCAAGAAACCCAAGTGCTTACGTTCAGTGATTTTGTATTTCAGCAGGTTTTAGCGCATTCGCGCTTTTTACTTGAAATTCGTTCTCAACCTCCGAAAGCCGATGAATGGAAAAGTTACGCAACATGGTTAGCGCAAGAAATGTTGCCCGTCACGGAGGAAGAGCATTTGATGCAGGTGTTACGCACATTTCGTCATCATATGTTAGTGCGTTGCGCATGGATGCAAATATTAGAGATAAGCACCCAAAAAGAGACAATTTATCAATTAAGTGTATTAGCAGAAACACTGGTTGTTGCTGCTAGGGATTGGCTGTATCGGGAATATAGCCAATCTTGGGGAACGCCTTGTAACCTTGAAGGAAAGCCGCAGCCATTATTAGTGCTAGGCATGGGTAAATTAGGTGGCGGGGAACTTAATTTTTCATCTGATATTGACCTGATTTTTGCGTATCCTGAAAACGGTGTAACCCAAGGTGGCCGAAAAGAGCTAGACAATGCACAGTTTTTTACGCGTTTAGGGCAAAAATTAATTCGGGTACTTGACCAAGTCACCGCACAGGGTTTTGTGTATCGGGTTGATATGCGTTTGCGGCCATTTGGTGAGAGTGGCCCGTTAGTTTTCAGTTTCTCAGCCCTTGAAGATTATTATCAAGAACAAGGACGAGATTGGGAACGCTATGCGATGGTCAAAGCTCGGATTATGGGGGCTGACAGCCTTCATTATGCTCAAAGTTTACGTAAGCTTTTGCGTCCTTTTGTCTATCGCCGCTATATTGATTTTAGTGTGATCCAATCGCTGCGTAATATGAAAAATATGATTGAACGGGAAGTTCGGCGTCGCGGGTTGGTGAATAACATCAAATTAGGTGCAGGGGGGATACGTGAAGTTGAATTTATCTCACAAGTTTTTCAGCTTATTCGCGGAGGGCGAGAGCCTGTTTTGCAGTCGCAATCCTTATTTACGACTTTGCAAGGTATACGCGAATTAGCACTATTAACCGACGATCAAGTCGATACTCTGCAAGATAGCTACCTTTTTTTGCGTAGAGTCGAAAATTTACTGCAAAGTATTGATGACCAACAAACTCAAACACTTCCTGATGATGATTTAAACCAAGCGCGTTTATCATGGGGAATGGGTTACAGCGATTGGCAAACATTTTATCATGTGTTGAGCCAAAAAATGGCCGCCGTCCATCTCATATTTGCCGAGCAAATCGGTCAGGACGATGAAGATGAAGGTTCAGATACCTTCAATGAGATTTATATTACACTTTGGCAAAGCGAGTTATCGAAAGAAGAGTTAGCGACATATTTGCCATCTAAAAATGAAGATGTCGCGCAAAAAATAATCCATGGCATTTTAATGTTTCGTCATGATCTTAACAAGCGCACCATTGGCCCTCGAGGGCGTGATGTGCTTGATGATTTAATGCCTAAATTATTAGCTAAAGTTGGTGAGCGTGACGATGCAGGTCAGGTGATCGAACGGATGACACCATTACTATTAAGTATTGTCAGCCGTACTACTTACCTTGAACTAATGCTTGAATTTGATGAAGTTTTGACGCATGTCATTCGCTTATGCGCAGCATCGCCGATGATAGCAGAACAACTTGCTCGTCACCCATTATTACTGGATGAACTACTTGACCCACAATCTTTATATCAACCCCTACCATTAACCGCTTATCGTGATGAATTGCGCCAATATTTAATGCGAATTCCTGAAGAAGATGAGGAACAGCAACTCGAAGCGCTACGTCAATTTAAGCAAGCACAGTTATTACGTATCGCAGCCGAAGATATTTCAGGTGTATTGCCAGTCATGAAAGTGAGTGATCACTTAACTTACTTAGCTGAAGCGATTATTGATGCGGTTGTTCATCAAGCTTGGCAAAAGATGGTAAGGCGCTATGGCGAACCTGCGCATTTAGCGCAGCAAGATAAAAAACAATATGGTTTTGCTGTGTTAGGTTATGGGAAGTTAGGGGGATGGGAATTAGGCTATAGCTCTGACTTAGACTTGGTTTTCTTATTTGACTGCCCATTAAATGTGGTCACAAATGGTGATCGTTCCATTGATGCACGGCAGTTTTATTTACGTGTTGCCCAATGCATTATTCACCTATTTAGTACTAGAACCGCTTCAGGTGTTTTATATGACGTTGATGCGCGCTTAAGGCCGTCTGGTGAGTCAGGGATGTTGGTAAGCACAATCCAATCTTTTGATGATTACCAAAAAAATGATGCTTGGACGTGGGAACATCAAGCATTAATACGCGCTAGAATGGTATTTGGTGATGCTAATTTACAGCAACAATTCGCGTTAACTCGCCATGAAACTCTTTGTATGCCTAGGGAACCACAAGTCTTGCAACAGCAAGTACGTGATATGCGATTAAAAATGCACCAACACTTAGGTAGCCACCAAGACGATGAATTTGATTTAAAAGCGGACCCTGGAGGGATCACCGATATTGAGTTTATTGCTCAGTATTTAGTCTTACGGTTTGCTTCACAAAATGCAGCATTGACGCGTTGGTCGGATAACGTCCGTATTTTCGAACTAATGACCCAATATAACATTATGTCAGAAGATGAAGCGGCGGCGTTAACTTATGCCTATGTCACAATGCGTAATGAATTACACCATTTAGCCTTGCAGTCATTGCCAAGCCGAGTCAACATCAGCCAGTTTGCTGAAGAACGCCAGCAAGTTTTAGTCAGTTGGCAAAAATGGTTAGGTGAGTAAACACTGACAGCAGTTTACGGCATTTTATTTAGCTAAACAGCGCAATATGCTAGTATTGTTGCAAATTATTATCAGACTTTTTGAAAACTGGAGTGCAGGATGAAAGTAACTCTTCCGGATTATAAACAAGCCGGTGTGCTAGTAGTGGGTGATGTGATGTTAGACCGTTATTGGCATGGTCCTGCAAACCGAATTTCACCTGAAGCCCCTGTTCCTGTAGTTAAAGTGACCATGGTAGAAGAGCGCCCTGGTGGTGCAGCTAACGTTGCTATGAATATTGCGTCATTAGGCGCAAATTCCCGTCTTGTTGGCTTGACGGGTATTGATGATGCTGCGAAAGCACTCACTGAAAATTTAAATGCAGTGCAAGTACGTTGTGATTTTGTTGCGATCCCAACGCATCCGACGATCACCAAATTGCGTGTATTATCGCGTAATCAGCAATTGATCCGCCTTGATTTCGAAGAAGGTTTTGACAATGTTGATGCTCAGCCGATGTTAGAGCGTATTGAACAGGCGCTACCGCATATTGGGGCGCTTGTGTTATCAGACTACGCAAAAGGGGCTTTAACCCATGTCGAAAAGATGATTGCTTTAGCAAATAAAGCAGGCGTGCCTGTCTTGATTGACCCAAAAGGAAATAACTTTGAGCGTTATCGAGGTGCCACGTTACTGACACCAAATATGTCAGAATTTGAGGCCATCGTAGGGCCTTGTAAGAACAATCAAGATGTTGAAGAAAAAGGTATGAAGTTGCTTCAATCTCTGGATCTAACGGCTTTATTAATCACTCGTTCAGAGCAAGGGATGAGCTTAATTCGTCGTGATGAAGCCCCATTGCATTTACCAACCCAAGCGCAAGAAGTGTTTGATGTCACGGGGGCGGGTGACACAGTGATTGGGGTATTAGCTGCTTCAATTGCTTCTGGTCGTCCGTTACATGAAGCATGCGCACTCGCTAATGCTGCGGCAGGTGTTGTAGTCGGGAAATTAGGGACTTCAACCGTTTCACCAATTGAATTGGAAAATGCTATCCGTGGTCGTGCGGATACTGGTTTTGGCGTAATGACCGAAAGCGAATTAAAACAAGCAGTTGCTAACGCAAGACAGCGTGGTGAACGGGTTGTTATGACCAATGGCTGCTTTGATATTTTGCATGCGGGGCATGTATCTTATTTAGCAAATGCACGTAAATTAGGTGATAGATTGATTGTTGCAGTAAATAGCGATGCATCTACTCGTCGTTTAAAAGGAGAGACTCGGCCTGTAAACCCATTAGAGCAACGCATGGCAGTACTTGGAGCATTAGGCGCCGTTGATTGGGTGGTTCCCTTCGAAGAAGATACACCACAACGCTTAATTGCAGAGGTATTGCCGGATATCTTAGTCAAGGGTGGTGATTATCAACCAGAAGATATTGCGGGCAGTGCTGAGGTGTGGGCTGCGGGAGGTGAAGTTAAAGTGCTTAATTTTGAAGATGGTATCTCAACAACCAATATCATTAAAAATATTATGAAAACCAGCTAATTGATTATTTACGAGTGATAAACCTCACTTGGGTGTTTGAAACCCAGTGAGGTTTTTTTGTTTTTTAATGACTATTCGTTTTTGTCTTCGCTAAAATGGGCTTCTAATGCGCTGACGCGCTGTTCCATTTTGGCTAATTTTTCACGGGTGCGTAATAAAACTTGAGTTTGAATATCAAATTCTTCTCGGCTGACTAAATCCAGTTTACCGAGCTGTGACTGTAAAAGAGAACGCAGCTTTTTATCAAAGTCTTCGCCTAGATCACGTACGCCTTGTGGTAATGCACCTTGGATTTGGCGTGCCACCTGTTCCAGTTTTTTCGGATCGAGCATTCGCGGGTCCTTAATTAATCAAAAAATAATTATTAGTAGTGTAATGCCTCTTGTCGCGGTAATAAACCTTTTTCCACGCCATACTGAGAGCTATCACTGCGTTGGTCACTTTCTGCGACTCTAAACACAAACAATCTCTACTCCCAAGTGATAATGCCCTTTTCTCTTTTAGTCACAGAGAATGGAAAAATAAATAGAGCAGTGAAATTAACCTTTATAACGCTAAGTTTTTATTCATGTTTTTTGACTAAAAGTGTGAGTTGTTCGCCAATTTTGATCTTCATCGTTGCGCACTTGAATTATTGGCGTTATATTAATTGCGTTTATCTCAGGGCGGGGTGTAAGTCCCCACCGGCGGTAACATGCAACGCGCATGAAGCCCGCGAGCGCTTTATCATTTTGTGGTAAAGGTCAGCAGATCCAGTGTGAATCTGGAGCCGACGGTTATAGTCCGGATGGGAGAGAATTAACTGTATCTGCATGTTTGTGCGGTGTTGCACAATATTGTTCTGCATACCTGAATGAGTTGATAGCCATCTTGGCTATTTGTTTATTCATCATTTCTCGTACTCCTAAGACTGCCTTGATTCTGGTAACTAGTTAATAACTATTTAAGAGGTTTTTTACCATGGATCATACGCTACTTTCCGAATTCGGTAATCCTATCGAACGTGTTGAAAACGCTATCGAGGCTCTGCGCCAAGGTAAAGGTGTCCTTGTTCTTGACGATGAAGATCGTGAGAATGAAGGGGACTTAGTGTTTGCCGCAGAAACTATGACAACAGAACAAATGGCATTTACCATTCGCTATAGCAGTGGGATTGTTTGCCTTTGTATCACTGAAGAACGTCGCAAGCAGCTTGAGCTGCCAATGATGGTGGAAAATAACACAAGCCAAAATCAAACCGGTTTTACTGTAACAATTGAAGCTGCCAAAGGGGTTACCACTGGGGTTTCTGCCGCAGACCGTATCACAACTATCCGCGCAGCAATTGCAGATAAAGCAGTACCTTCAGACTTAAATCATCCAGGCCATGTATTCCCATTACGCGGTCGAGAAGGCGGCGTATTAACTCGCCGTGGTCATACAGAAGCATCTATCGACTTAGCCACTATGGCTGGTTTCAAACCCGCGGGTGTTCTGTGTGAGTTAACTAATGACGATGGTTCTATGGCACGTACACCAGATGTTGTCGTCTTTGGTAGACAGCATGGTTTAACCGTTGTGACGATTGAAGATTTAGTTCAGTACCGTTTGCAGCAAGAGCAAAAAAAGAAAGCTAGCTAATCCTCATCATATTTCGAGGAGTAGGTAAATTTCGAATATCACCTAAATAGCGATATTGGTTATTTAGGTAATAAGTAGTCTGTTAAGCATATAGAATCATATTGAGGCCATTGAGTTGCACACCTTGATGGCCTTTTCAAATTTTTTGATGATCATCCTCATAATTAGCCCACTGTGTTTTTTACTAAACGGCGTATGCTGTAATAAGAAACTAATTGAGGTGGAGTCAAATCATCATGTCGGTAAATACGTCTGTCGTACAAACTAAACTCCCTGCTATTTTTATTGGTCATGGCAGTCCAATGAATGCGATTGAAGACAACCCTTATACTCAAAAATGGGAACATCTTGGTAAAACTTTACCGCGGCCCACTGCGATATTGGTGATTTCAGCGCATTGGTATACACGAGGGACAGCAATTACTTCGATGTTAAAACCTAAAACGATTCATGATTTTGGCGGTTTTCCTGAAGAGCTCTATCAGGTTGAATATCCTGCTCTGGGTTCACCTGAATTGGCGCAGCAGGTTGCTGACTTATTATCCCCTGAACCTGTTTACCTTGATACCCAAGAGTGGGGACTGGATCACGGGACATGGGAAATCTTAGTGCGTATGTATCCAAAAGCAGATATTCCTGTGGTTCAATTGAGTATCGATGCAACTAAACCTATGGCTTGGCACCATGAATTAGGCAGAAAACTGTCTGTTTTAAGGGAGCATGGGGTGCTAATTATGGGAAGCGGTAATATTGTCCATAACTTACGAGCAATGAATTGGCAGAATGCACAAGCAGAGCCGTATCCATGGGCTATTTCTTTTGAGCAGTTTGTCTATGACAACCTACAAAGCCGTGAGCTGCCTCATCCATTAACAAATGGTTTAGAGCGGGAGGACGGTAAGCTATCTAATCCCTCGCCAGAACATTATTTACCTATTTTGCCAATACTGGGAACATGGGATGGAAAAGAAAAAATTAGTATACCTATAGAAGGGATTGTTTCTGGATCATTGAGTATGATGTCAATTCAAATTGGTTAACTTGTTGTTATATCTTCGCATAATAAAAAAGCTCAAACTATATTAGAAAGTTTGAGCTTTTTGCGTTTTAGTGATTGATGATAACTAATCGATGATCGTATGTGGGTAAAAACGCGATAGATCTTGAGTGATCAGTTCTTTATCTTCACGGATGCAGATCCCCGCAGGTTGGTCATTCACTAGCCAACTGCCCACTAAGGTATAGCTACCTTCAAATTGTGGAAGAGGGTGGAACTGCTGAATAATCATACCTTCTTCACCATATGGGCCATCAGCAGCAGCAATTTCTTTGCCATTTTCGATGATACGAATATTGGCTCCTTCACGAGAAAAAAGCGGTTTAATAACGTATTTATCGAGTTCAGGTTGTGTTTTACCATCGGCAAAATAAGCCGGTAGTAAATTAGGGTGATCAGGGAACATTTCCCATAACATTGGGAGTAAGGCTTTGTTGGAAATAATGCTTTTCCATGCAGGCTCTAACCAACGAACACCTGCATCCTGTAGTTTGGTTGAGAAAATTTCTCTTAGCATAAATTCCCACGGATATAATTTGAACAGATTACTAATAACCTGATCTTGAGTATCCGAAAACTCACCTTTTTCACCTAGGCCAATTTCATCAATATATAAGAATTCAGTGGCTACGCCAGCTTCGTTAGCACAGTCTTGAAGATACTGAACAGTACCTCTGTCTTCTTCGGTATCACGACAGCAAGACATATGCAGTAGACGGAAACCGTATTGATCTTTAAGTTGAGTAAAACGCTCGATCAACTGTTCTTGAATACTATTAAATTGATCTGCATTTTCTGGTAACTTGCCAGCTTCGATTTGATCTTCAAGCCAAATCCATTGGAAAAATGCAGATTCATATAATGACGTTGGCGTATCTGCGTTATTTTCAAGTAGCTTTGGTGGGTTAACCCCATCGTAAGCAAGGTCTAACCTTGAGTACAAGGACGGTTGTTCACTTTTCCAAGAGCTACGAACAAACTCCCAACAATGTTTGGGAATTTGAAAGCGAGCCATTAATTCATCACTTTCTACTACGCGTTCGACAACTTTTAAGCACATTTGATGCAACTCTGCCGTTGCATCTTCGATTTCTTCAATTTGTGCCATTGTGAATTGATAGTAGGCATCTTCTGACCAGTAAGGTTCACCATACATAGTATGGAATTCGAAACCAAACTCAGAGGCTTTTTCACGCCAATTCGGGCGTTCGACAATAGGAACTCGTTTCATTACTTATCAACCACCCATTGAACGGGAAGATGAAGTGGATTTCGCAGAAGAAGATGAACGTTGTGCCATTGCTTGTTTATTCACTGTATCACCAAAACCACCGCGTGTGACGGTTGATGTTGTTGGTGGCTTAGGTGCCATGGCCGTTTTAGGTACGCTCATTGAACGACCACCAGCAACGGCTGGGCCGTAACTTTTACCCGTGGCATCAACAAACTTACCGTTAGCTGGGCTAGCTGGGTTTTTTGAACTAAACAATGGTTGGGAAGCCGCGCTACCACCCATCATACGGCCCATCATGTAACCCATCATTAATGGCATCCACATGCTGCCACCGCTGCTTTGTGCTTGTGCGGTTTGTTCACCATTAGTAGAACCCGTCCCTGCTATACCTGCTTGAGCAGGAGCTTGGGTACACATTGACTCACCAAACTCAGCAATACAATCAGCTTGGGTTTCATATTTTGGCGCTGTTTTGGCTGCTTCTTGTAGGGCATTGTTGTAAGCAAGAGTACATTGTTCTGCTTGTGATGGATTAGCTTGGCTGCAATCCTGTGCATTGGTATACAGTGATACGGTTTCATCACTTTCTTCACAAGCTGAAAGCATAAATACCGCACTGACGGCAACGGCAACTGGTGCCATACGATATGAGCGCCAAGACTTACGGAATGCGCTTTGATTAATATTTTTGGTACGCTTCATGGTCATGGTAATTACCCTGAATATAATTAAGTAAGATGTTATTTAGGTTACCTCTAGGATAGGGGATAACCGCTGAAAATTAAAGCAGAAATACAGGGGAAATAAGCTGATTTTATCATTTTTGTCGCTTCCCCTCTATTTTTTGAGGATTGAATATACACAGTTACAGTAATAATTAGCTAATTTCATTAAATATCAGTACATTAATTACTGTTTGTTTTTTGTGCTATTGTGCAATAACCCTAGTGAGAATAGGCTGAAATTTCTAATTAAGGTAATTTAAAAGTAGTTATAAATCACCTAAGCTGGCTAAAACGGGCAATTTAACAGATTAGTACCGGAAATATATGGCCTTTTGCAGAAAAAAATAACCCGCTAAAATAGCGGGTCATTGTACCACTTAAGCACCAACCAAAAATTTAGTTAATAGCTGGCGCATTGGTATTACGGATGATACTACTTGGCGCAGTTGATATTTCTTTGCCTAAATTTGCATTTAGACGCGCAATATCATCTTCATTTAAAGTACCACGAGCAAATTCAATGTTGAGTTGGTTAATCATATAATCATAGCGTGCATTAGATAGATTCTGTTTTGCTTGGTATAGGGCCGTGGTGGCTGTTAATACATCAACGATAGTACGTGTACCAACTTGATACCCAGCTTCCATCGCATCTAATGAGCTTTGTGCAGAAACAACGACTTGTTTATATGCATTGATGCTACTGATTGATGAAGATACGTTGTTAAATGATGAGCGAACTAATTGAACGACGTTACGGTATACTGTTTCGAGTTGTTCACTCGCACCTTGGAAACCATATTGCGCTTGTTCAACTTGTGAACTAGTCGCACCACCTTTATACAGTGGGATACTCAAGGTTAAGCCAACGCTGTTTTGCCCGTTATAACTATTACGTGCACCAGAAAGACCTGTGTATGGGTCGCTATAGCCACTACCATGTTGGTAGTTATTTGTCACACTGGTTGATGCGCTCAGACCAACTGTAGGCATATGACCAGTTTCTGCTAAGCGAATATTTTCACGCGAAACATCTTGTGCTAAACGTGCACTTAGCAGATTAAGGTTACGTTCTTCTGCTTCTTTTAAAATCGCGTTGATATCGCCTAATTCAGTGGTTTTAAAGCGATCAATATTCAAAGAAGCAAGTTGGCTATAATATACGCCGCTGACTTGACGCAGTTTTTCAATCGCATTTTCTAAGTCGTTACGGCCTGCAACTTCTTGTGCAATCACGCTGTCGTAGTTTGCACGAGCGTTTTGTACATCCGTAATCGCCACTAACCCAACATTAAAACGTTGTGTTACTTGATCTAATTGACGGTAAACAGCTTCTTTATTTGCTTCGATGTATGATAATGCGTCAATCGCTTTCAACACATTAAAATAGGCGGTTGCGGTATCTAAGATCAGTTGTTGCTGGCTGGTTTGATACGTCACATCGGAAATACCCGCTGTTTTTTCTTGAATCGACAATTGACGCCATATCGACATATCAAAGACGACTTGCGTTAATTTTAACGTCGCATTTAAGCCCGTACTTTCAGTATTTCGCGCATCGCGGTAACCGCTTCCGTAGCTAGCACCAGCATCTAACCCTAATTGTGGTAGTAATGGGCTACGAGATTCATTAATTTTTTCAAAAGCTTGGTTACGTTCAGCTAATGATTTTCTTAATTCGGGGTTACTTTCTTTAGATTTTTTGTAAACCTGCAGTAAATCTTCTGCGTAGCTATTGGTACTGAGACCCACAAAACTCATCGCAATAAAAAGGGGAAGCAGTTTCTTCATTTTGATTCCTTGATTAAACAGCAAATTAAGTTGAGTCTGCGGTCTAAAACGTACCATGCCTAAATGAGTTGTAGGTATCAAATTATGCGTTTTAGAGAGCCAATAAAACAGACCCTATTGTTGCTCTTCGATTTGAATAATGGCGCACATTGTAACAGAGTATCACTTGTGTTAACGGTAGCCTTTTGTGCCATTTTGTCTTAATTTCATTAAACATTACCTCATCTGAGGTTAAAAAGCCTTAAAAACAGTTTTAATCCACAATTATTTCCTTAATATGGAAATTAATAGTTTTGGGAAATGCAATGACAAATAAAATAAAACAGCCAATTAAATATGGCAAAAATGATGTCGAAATTATATCCAAGCGTAAATTATTTAATGGTTTTTTTCAAATGATTGAGTACCGATTTCGTCATCGTCTTTTTGCAGGCACGTGGAGCAATGAAATCCGTCGCGAAGTATTTGAGCGTGGCCATGCAGGGGTTGTTTTACCTTATGATCCACAAACGGATAATATCGTTTTAATTGAACAAATTCGTTTCCCTGCCATAGAAACCAGCGCAACACCTTGGTTACTTGAGGCTGTCGCAGGGATGATTGAGGAAAACGAATCACCCGAAGATGTTATTCGTCGAGAAGCCATGGAAGAGGCAGGGTTAGTGATTGGCCGCGCCGAAAAAGCGCTAAGCTACCTTTCTAGCCCAGGCGGTACAACTGAGCGTATGCATGTATTTATTGGCGAAGTAGATAGCCGCCAAGCAAAAGGTGTCCATGGGCTAGCATCAGAAAATGAAGATATTCAAGTGCATGTGGTAAGCCGAGAACAAGCTTATCAGTGGGTGGAAGACGGGGTTATTGATAATGCGGCGACAGTAATCGCCATTCAATGGTTGCAGCTTAATTATCACAAGCTTCGTGGAAAATGGATGAAACAGTTTTAAATAACAATTAATCTAGTGAAGTGTGTGCTAATTAGCAGATATTTAACTAATTACTCGTCATACTTCAAGCTGCAAGTGTGTTGGCCGCGCTTCGCCACCCAAGTCACATACTGGTGTATGCTCCTTGGGATAGCTCAGCTTGCCGCCTTCTTGCAACTCGAATTATTTAGAGTAATTCGAGTAAGTTAAAAATTATGCTTTAAGGTGATTGCAGCGAGGCAAGGCGCACTAAAGCAAGGAGTACAACAAGCTGCAAGTGTGTTGGCCGCGCTTCGCCACCCAAGTCACATACTGGTGTATGCTCCTTGGGATAGCTCAGCTTGCCGCCTTCTTGCAACTCGAATTATTTAGAGTAATTCGAGTAAGTTAAAAATTATGCTTTAAGGTGATTGCAGCGAGGCAAGGCGCACTAAAGCAAGGAGTACAACAAGCTGCAAGTGTGTTGGCCGCGCTTCGCCACCCAAGTCACATACTGGTGTATGCTCCTTGGGATAGCTCAGCTTGCCGCCTTCTTGCAACTCGAATTATTTAGAGTAATTCGAGTAAGTTAAAAATTATGCTTTAAGGTGATTGCAGCGAGGCAAGGCGCACTAAAGCAAGGAGTACAACAAGCTGCAAGTGTGTTGGCCGCGCTTCGCCACCCAAGTCACATACTGGTGTATGCTCCTTGGGATAGCTCAGCTTGCCGCCTTCTTGCAACTCGAATTATTTAGAGTAATTCGAGTAAGTTAAAAATTATGCTTTAAGGTGATTGCAGCGAGGCAAGGCGCACTAAAGCAAGGAGTACAACAAGCTGCAAGTGTGTTGGCCGCGCTTCGCCACCCAAGTCACATACTGGTGTATGCTCCTTGGGATAGCTCAGCTTGCCGCCTTCTTGCAACTCGAATTATTTAGAGTAATACAGCGCTAAGTTGGCGCGTTGGCAAATTACCCTTTAGAATAATTACGGTGTATTTTACAGCAAGCGGCAGTGTGTTGAGTTTGTGTATAGTTGTAATGAATATAATTAATTAGGCATAAATAATATTTACGGATAAGGAATACTTTTGGACAGCCAGCTTGAAGTGACTGCAAAGAACTCGAAGATCGTGAGAATTTTACAAGTTACGGATACGCATCTTTTTGCTAACACTGAGAACACCCTTTTAGGTGTAAATACTTATGATAGCTATCAAGCAGTGCTTGGCGCTATTGCAAAAGAAAATCTCCCAATTGATTTGATTGTTGCGACAGGGGATCTGGTTCAAGACCAATCGCCACAAGCTTATCAACATTTTGCAGATGGTATTGAGCGTATTCCTGCGCCTTGTGTTTGGCTTCCTGGAAACCATGATTATCCGCCAGCCATGGTTGAAACCCTTAGGGTGGCTGGTATCTCAAGCGCTAAACAAATTTTAATTGGCGATGAATGGCAAATTCTAATGTTAGATAGCCAATTGCAAGACGTCCCCCATGGTGAACTTTCTGAGCAACAATTAGAATGGATGAAGCAGAGCTTAGATGCGCAACCTGACCGTACAACGTTAGTAATGCTACACCATCATCCATTGCCTTCGGGCTGTACATGGCTAGATCAACACAGCTTAAGAAATTCGCACATATTAGCGGATTACCTAAAAAGCTATCCAAATGTTAAAACCATGCTGTGTGGGCATATTCATCAAGAAATGGATGTGCTTTGGCATGGAATACGTTTGTTAGCCACGCCTTCAACTTGCGTGCAATTCAAACCACATTGTACTAACTTTGCGCTAGATACCGTAGCACCCGGTTGGCGCTATTTGGAACTCAGTGTGGATGAACAAGGGCATAGGCATATCAAAACGAGTGTGCATCGTTTAGAGACGAGAGAATTCAGCCCTGATTTAGACTCCGACGGTTATTAATCACCTTATGTCTACTTTACTTTATATTCACGGTTTTAATAGCTCACCTTTATCAGTTAAAGCAAATAGCTTAAAGAAATGGGTTGATGCAAACTACCCACATATCAATATGGTTGTGCCGCAATTACCGAATTTTCCTCGGCAAGCTCAAGCCATGTTAGAAGATATTGTCTTACAACATAAACAGGGGAAGATTGGCCTAGTAGGTTCCTCCCTTGGAGGGTATTTTTCTCTTTGGCTCAGTGAGCGTTATCAACTTCCTGCAGTGGTGGTCAACCCTGCTGTAAGACCCTTTGACTTACTACAAGACTATTTAGGGGAGAATACAAACCCCTATACTTACGAAAAATATGTGTTGGAAAACAAACATATTCATGAGCTAAAATCCTTATACATTGAAAAGTTAACATCTCCTCATCTTATTTGGTTACTACAGCAAATGGGGGATGAGGTACTTGATTATCGTGAAGCTGTTACCTATCTTTCTAAGTGTAAACAGACTGTAGAACCTGACGGTAATCATGCATTTGTTGGTTTTGAAGCATACTTTCCTCAAATTGTTCATTTTTTACAATTGGCAGAGAAATAGTGTCAAAACACATGAACACTGTTATTATCAACAGTAACTCACTGATTGAATAGTTCAATTAGCCACCTATTTACCGCAGAATGACAACATGACTCAATCTAGTTATAACGCAGAGGCCATTGAAGTCCTCAGTGGTTTGGAGCCTGTTCGCCGTCGTCCGGGGATGTATACTGATACCAGCCGACCGAACCATTTGGCTCAAGAAGTAATTGATAATAGTGTCGACGAAGCCCTTGCTGGGCATGCGGGGCACATCGAAGTTATTTTACATGCCGATCAATCCCTTGAGGTGATCGATGATGGGCGTGGTATGCCTGTTGATATCCACCCTGAAATGAAAGTGCCAGCCGTAGAGTTAATTTTAGGGCAGCTGCACGCGGGGGGGAAATTCTCCAATAAAAGTTACCAGTTTTCCGGGGGCCTACACGGGGTAGGTATTTCCGTAGTCAATGCGTTATCAAAACGTATTGAAGTTACAGTGCGTCGCGATAGCCAAGTGTATCAAATTGCCTTTGAAAACGGCGATAAAGTAGAAGATTTGCATGTAATCGGTACCTGTGGCAAGCGTAACACAGGGACTAGCGTGCATTTTTGGCCAGATGAAAGCTATTTTGATAGCCCAAAATTTTCAGTTTCGCGTTTAACTCATAATTTAAAAGCCAAAGCCGTTTTATGTCCTGGCGTGAAAATCACGTTTAAGGACAAGCTCAATAATACAGAGCAAAGCTGGTGTTACAGTGATGGGTTAACTGATTACTTAATGGAATCCATAGACGGGCTAGAAGCATTACCCGCAAAACCTTTCACTGGGGAGTTCTCAGGGGAAACTGAAGGTGCTCAGTGGGCGCTGTTATGGTTACCTGAAGGCGGTGAATTGTTAACTGAAAGCTATGTAAACCTTATTCCAACCGCGCAAGGTGGAACCCACGTTAATGGTTTACGCCAAGGGTTATTGGACGCGATGCGTGAATTTTGTGAATTCCGCAATATTTTACCTCGTGGTGTTAAGCTTTCGGCGGATGATATCTGGGAACGCTGTACGTATGTACTTTCCGTAAAAATGCAAGACCCTCAATTTGCAGGGCAAACGAAAGAACGCCTTTCATCGCGTCAATGTTCTGCATTTGTTTCCGGTGTTGTTAAAGATGCCTTTAGCCTGTGGTTAAACCAAAATGTGCAAGTGGCTGAGCAACTGGCGGAAATGGCAATATCGAGCGCACAACGCCGGATGCGTGCGGCGAAAAAAGTAGTGCGTAAGAAGCTAACCAGTGGCCCTGCATTGCCGGGTAAACTGGCAGATTGCAGCTCGCAAGACCTTAGCATGACAGAACTCTTCCTTGTCGAAGGGGATTCGGCGGGCGGGTCAGCAAAACAAGCCCGCGACCGTGAATACCAAGCTATCATGCCATTACGCGGTAAAATCCTAAACACATGGGAAGTGTCTTCTGACGAAGTTTTAGCTTCCCAAGAGGTACATGATATCTCCGTGGCAATTGGTATTGACCCTGATAGCGAAGACCTCAGCCAACTACGTTACGGTAAAATTTGTATTCTTGCGGATGCGGATTCCGACGGTTTACATATTGCAACGTTATTGTGTGCTTTATTTGTGCGCCATTTCCCGACTTTAGTCAAAGCGGGGCATGTATATATGGCAATGCCGCCGTTGTACCGTATCGATTTAGGCAAAGAAACTTTCTATGCCCTTGATGAAAGCGAAAAAAATGCGGTGCTAGAGCGTCTTAGCCGTAAGCGTGGTAAACCGAATGTTCAACGGTTTAAAGGGTTGGGTGAAATGAACCCACCACAATTACGCGAAACCACATTAGATCCAAATACTCGTCGCCTTGTTCAGTTAACCATCGATGATGAAAACTACCAAGAAACGCTTGCCGTTATGGATATGCTTCTAGCGAAGAAACGCTCTGAAGACCGCCGTAATTGGTTACAAGAAAAAGGCGATATGGCTGAAATTGATGTCTAACATCCGAATTGCGATGAGAAAGCGTAAGGAATTAATTAAATGAGTGAAATTACTCATGATGGTGTGGAGCGCTTACCGCTTCATGCCTTTACTGAAAATGCCTATCTAAACTATTCGATGTACGTCATCATGGATAGGGCATTACCTTTTATTGGCGATGGGCTTAAACCTGTTCAGCGCCGCATTGTGTATGCCATGTCAGAACTTGGTTTGAGCAACACAGCAAAATATAAGAAATCAGCAAGAACTGTCGGTGACGTACTAGGTAAATACCATCCACATGGTGACATTGCGTGTTATGAAGCGATGGTATTAATGGCTCAACCGTTTTCTTACCGTTACCCACTAGTGGACGGGCAAGGGAACTGGGGAGCACCGGATGACCCTAAATCGTTTGCAGCAATGCGTTATACCGAATCGCGCTTATCAAAGTATGCGGAAGTTTTGCTGAGCGAGTTAGCTCATGGCACGGTTGATTGGGTACCTAACTTTGATGGTACGTTAAACGAACCTAAAATGTTACCGGCGCGTCTGCCAAATATTTTATTAAATGGCACAACGGGCATTGCAGTTGGGATGGCGACAGATATTCCGCCTCATAACGCCCGAGAAGTGGCAAATGCGCTAGTGGCATTGTTGGAGAAACCAACACTGGGTCTTGACGATATCATGGCGTTTGTTCCTGGTCCTGATTACCCGACCGAAGCTGAAATTATTTCTTCACAAAGTGATATCCGTAAAATTTACCAAAACGGTCGTGGTTCTGTTCGTATGCGTGCTGTGTGGGAAAAAGAAGACGGCAATGCAGTGATAACAGCGTTGCCTCATCAAGTTTCTGGCGCGAAAGTATTAGAGCAAATTGCTAGCCAAATGCGCGCGAAAAAGCTACCCATGGTTGAAGATTTACGTGATGAATCTGACCACGAAAACCCAACTCGTTTGGTTATTGTTCCGCGTAGTAATCGTGTTGATATTGACCAAGTGATGACGCATTTATTTGCGACTACCGACTTAGAAAGAAGTTATCGTGTTAACCTGAATATGATTGGCTTGGACAATCGTCCTTCAGTTAAAGGGTTAGTTGAAATTTTAACTGAGTGGATTACTTATCGTCGCCAAACAGTTCGTAATCGATTAAATCACCGTTTAGACAAAGTGTTAAGGCGTTTACATATTTTAGATGGTTTATTAATCGCTTACCTTAACATTGATGAAGTTATTGAAATTATTCGTACAGAGGACGAGCCAAAGGCTGTCCTAATGTCCCGCTTTAATATTACGGATACACAAGCAGAAGCTATTTTAGAGTTAAAACTACGTCATTTAGCGAAGCTTGAAGAAATGAAGATCCGTGGTGAGCAAGATGAATTAGCAAAAGAACGTGATGAGTTACAAGGTATCTTAGGGTCAGAGCGTAAATTAAATACCTTAATTAAAAAAGAAATTCAGGCTGATGCTAAAGCTTATGGCGATGATCGCCGCTCACCATTACATGAGCGTGAAGAAGCTAAGGCCATGAGTGAGCATGAAATTCTCCCTTCAGAGCCTATTACCGTTGTGCTTTCTGATATGGGCTGGGTACGTAGTGCTAAGGGCCATGATATAGAGCCGACGAACCTCAATTACAAAGCTGGCGATGGTTTTAAAGACGCAGCTCGAGGCAAATCGAACCAAGCCGCAGTATTCCTTGATTCAACAGGGCGTAGTTATTCTGTTGACCCGCTTGAACTACCATCAGCGCGTAGTCAAGGCGAGCCATTAACAGGGAAACTGTCATTGCCACCAGGTGCAACCATTGAACATGTGTTAATGGCACCTGAAGAGCAAAAATATTTGATGGCGTCTGATGCTGGTTACGGCTTTATTTGTACTTTCAATGACCTAGTAACCAAAAACAAAGCAGGTAAGGCTTTAATTTCGTTACCAGATAACGCAAAAGTGTTAGCCCCCATTGAGCTACATAATGAACAAGAAGATTTGCTGTTGGCAATAACCAAAGCAGGGCGTATGTTAATATTCCCTGTTTCAGATTTACCACAGCTGTCGAAAGGTAAAGGGAATAAAATTATCAACATAGCTGGTGCTCAAGCTGCAAGTGGTGATGATTTGTTGACTTGGCTTATGATTTTACCTACAGGTGCATCAATGACTTTGCATTTTGGTAAGCGAAAATTGAAATTTAAAGCTGAAGATCTGCAAAAATATCGTTCAGAGCGCGGCCGCAAAGGGACCTCCTTGCCGCGAGGAATGCACAATATTGAACGTATTGATATTGAGCCTTTAGGTGCTGAATAATTAGTTAAGTAATAAATTCCTATTTATTCACTGCTCAGTCAGATTTGATTGGTGAATAAGTGGGTGATATTAATAGATTGGGGCTGTATGGCCCCGTTGAATTTGGGGTTAGTATGTTAGCGCTGATTAGAGCGATTATAGTTATTATCTACACGCTTGCTGTTTGTATCGGGGGCGGTATTTACTGTCTATTTAGCCCACGCAATCCAAAACATGTGATGACGTTTGGCCATATGTTTGGTCGGTTATCTGTAGTTTTTGGGATTAACGTGATCAACCGTGTCCCTGAAAAAGCCAAAAGCTATGGCCCAAGCATTTATATTGGTAATCACCAAAACAATTACGATATGGTGACTATGTCAAATGGTGTGCAGCCAAGAACGGTAACAGTGGGCAAAAAAAGTTTAGTTTATATTCCATTTTTCGGTTTTTTATATTGGATCACTGGCAATATTCTAATTGACCGCGCTAATCGTTCTAAAGCACATAATACGATTACTCAAGTGGCGGATCAGATAAAAAAACGTAAAATTTCAGTGTGGATGTTTCCAGAAGGGACGCGCAGCCGTGGGCGCGGTCTATTGCCTTTTAAAACGGGGGCATTTCATGCTGCTATCGCTGCTGGGGTACCTATCGTGCCAGTCTGTGTTTCTAGTACGCAAGGCAAGATTAAACTAAACCGTTGGAACAACGGTAATGTGATCATTGAGATGCTAGATCCTATCGATACGTCAGTGTATAGCCGTGAACAGGTCCGCGAACTGTCGGAACTCTGCCATTCCTTAATGGAAGCTAAAATAAAAGAGTTAGATTTAGAAGTCGCTGAAATGGCGAAGCAATCCCAAAAATAATGCGTTATTAAGCCTAATATTCAATAATGCGGTCAGTAAAAATTATTGTCCGCATTATTATCCAAAAACGAGTTTGCCCATCAAATTTGAATCACATTTCGTATAATTTTTTCTTTTTAATTAATTAACCCTACTACTTGTAAAGCTATTAATTATATTTTTATATTTTTAGAAAGATATTTTTAGAATTTACTCTTTTTTCGCGATATCATGGCTGACATAATATTACGGTACTTTATTGTTGTATCTAAGTAGTTATTTTGCTAGCGCCAATTCAAAATTAGCCGCGTTATTGGCTGAAAGTTTCTAATATTAAATAATAAAATGCGCTGGAATTTTTGTTTAGCGGAGAATTTATGTCATTCAATCGATGCCAAACCCTTGTAGCGGCAGGGTTGGCTCTATGTATGTCCTATGTGCCAATGAATGTAAGCGCAGAGGGGGCGATAGCTTTACCTGTGCCACCGTTATTAGAATCTCGGTCTGGTCAGCCACTCTTTTTGACATTACAAAAAATCCATTGGTCTTTTGATGGGAAATACTCAGCCGATATTTGGGGAATCAATGGTTCTTCACCAGGACCAACGGTAAGAGTCAAAAATGGTGATGATTTAAAGCTAATTTATAGCAATAGATTGCCTGAAGCTGTTTCAATGACCATCAGTGGGTTACAAATCCCGGGGACCCAGATCGGTGGGGCTGCAAGGTTGATTTCACCGAATGCAGATTGGTCCCCCGTGATCCCTATTCGTCAAAATGCAGCGACACTTTGGTATCATGCAAATACCCAAGGAAAAATGGGTGAACAAGTCCACAATGGGTTATTAGGCATGTGGATTATAGAAGATGATGTGACTAAAAATTTGCGTTTGCCTAAGCACTACGGTGTCGATGATTTTCCTATTATTATTCAAGACAAGCGGCTAGATAACTTTGGTGTGCCTGAATATAAAGCGAGTGAAGACGGTTTTCTTGGCGATACCTTATTAGTTAATGGTGTTCAGGACCCGTATGTCGAAGTTTCTCGCGGATGGGTGCGTTTACGGTTGCTAAATGCATCGAATTCACGTCATTATGTAATGAAAATTAGTGATGGTCGCCCATTTTCGATGATCGCATCAGACCAAGGCTTGCTCACTGTGCCTGTTAATGTTCAAGCATTACCACTCGCCCCAGGTGAAAGGCGAGAAGTGCTGATTGACATGGCGAAAACTCAAGAGTTGACCATCACAGCAGGCGAGTCTGCAACATTTATGGACCGAGTAAAAGGGTTATTTGAGCCGTCAAATAGCCTAATCTCTACTAATGTGTTGACGATTAAAGCCACAGGCTTAATGTCGTTAGTGACTGATGGCTTACCAACGCAATTAGCTGAAGACAAAACGCAAGTTACATCCAGTATAATGCAACGTGAAATCCACCTTAATGACGGCTTTGGTATTAATAATGCGGTTCTTGATACTAATAGAGTCGATATGACAAGCCGTCAAGGAAATTGGGAACGTTGGGTTATTACAACAAATGTTCCGCAAGCGTTTCATATTGAAGGTGTGAGGTTTAAAGTGCTGAACCGCAATGGTCAACCGACTCCGCCTGAAGATTATGGTTGGAAAGACACCGTATGGGTAGATGGTCGTACCGAGTTGTTAGTTCAAATGATGCAACCTTCGTATAACCATTTTCCATTCTTATTCTATAGCCAAAATTTGGAAAAAGCGGATTTAGGTTCAGCGGGTCAGTTGGTGGTTTCACCACAAGAGTAGTTAAATGAAATAGCAATGTTATCAATAAGAACTATTAAGGAGGTTATTATGCCAAACACAAGAGCTAGAGCGTTAAATTGTATAATAATCATTAGTTAGAGAGGTATTTGCTTCTCTAACACTAGGAGAAGTTAATGGTAACATTGGTTGTTTTAACCCCTGAAAATTGGGAAGAGTGCGCAGATTTACAGGTTTCACCAGCGCAATCCGCATTTATTGCGTCGAACCTTTATTCTATTGCTGAAGTGCAATTTCTAACGGGGTTTGTCGTGAAAGGGATATGCCATCGTGATGAGATGATTGGGATGTTAATGTATGGTATTGACCCCGATGA
The DNA here is from genome assembly GCF_041344805.1 of Providencia sp. TYF-12. Classification (NCBI taxonomy): domain Bacteria; kingdom Pseudomonadati; phylum Pseudomonadota; class Gammaproteobacteria; order Enterobacterales; family Morganellaceae; genus Providencia; species Providencia sp. TYF-12. Next base: position 3,744,675 of record NZ_CP166833.1, on the reverse strand, counting down.
TGGTAATTACTGGATTTATCGTTTTATGATTGATGAAAAGCATCAAGGTAAGGGCTATGCAAAGCAGGCAATGGCTTTGTTGATAGCGGATATTCAGCAGGAAAATACAGCGAATATTCCCTTTTTGATGGTTGGTTATCATTCAGAAAATAATACTGCGCACTATTTTTATCAAAGCACAGGGTTTGTTTCCCAAGGCTTAGCAGATTGGGGGGAGAATTTAGCTCAATATTGCTTAGTTTAAAAATCAGCGAGCCGCATGGAAATTGCGGCTCTTTTTTATCTTGAACTATCAAAGAATAATTTATTCGGTAACACAAAGTTATGCCGTTTTAATAGTACGAAGGGTCTCCCACTCTATTAAATAGAGTGGAAGTCATCAGAAATTGAATTTGTGTTCCTTTGAAAAAGGAAAGGAATTTATAAGCTATCGTTAATCAATAAACAGTATAGACAGATAAATTAGGCTATTGTTTTTTGCATTTTATCTTAATGAACTAACTAAGCGCTACGCGAACTCCAAAAGCAATTAAAATAACTCCCAGCACTTTATCAACATATTTTTGCACTTTCGCTAACCCTTTTCTAACTGGGGCACTTTGAATTAAAAAGACTAAAATTGGCCAATAAATAACGGCGAGCCCCCAAATAATAAAAGCAAACCATAGTTTTTCGCCAACAGTTGAATTGATGTCCAATACTTGAGTAAACACAGCAAGGAAGAAAAGAGTTGCTTTCGGGTTCAGGACATTACAGAGAAAGCCTTGCATAAAGGCTTTTTTGAACGAGACAATCTCATGTTTACGAGTATTTAAATCAACCAAATGGCTTGACTGAGGCATCAGGCTTTTGATACCAATCCATACCAAGTAAGCGGCTCCTGCATATTTTAAAATATTAAATAGCCAAGGCGTCGTCGTGATGAGAACGGCAAGGCCTGCAACACAATAAGACATATGTAGAGCAATTGCAGCAATAACACCAAAGGCTGTCATGAGAGCCGCTGAACGTTGGTATCGTGCGGCATTTTTAACAATTAAAAAGAAGTCAGGACCTGGCGATAGCATCCCTAGGGTTGCTATGGTGGCAATCATAATACTAGTTTCGTACATGGGATATTCTCTTTTCTATAGCCCCTTACTAACCCAATTTTTAGAATTTGCAATACCTTGCTAAATACCCGTAAATTGAGGCAGGATGAGGTATCTCTTTTGTTTTTAAATGTTATTTTTAGTCCTAAATTTATCAATTCGAGTATAAGTGATTCAAACCTGTTTAAGGAAGCTTAAATTTAGTCGACGAAGCAATTCTCTTTCCGTATAGTGTGCTCAATTTTTATATTAGTTTCTAAGGTGAGTAGATGAATATTAGCTTAATCGCAGCAATGGCGATCGATCAGGTTATCGGCATGGAAAAAGCGATGCCTTGGAATTTGCCCGGTGATCTTGCGTGGTTCAAACGAAATACGTTAAATAGGCCCGTTATTATGGGGCGTGTCACCTATGAATCAATCGGGCGTCCATTACCACAACGCGTCAACATCGTATTAACTAGCCAGCCAGGGGCAGACTCTAACGTTGTTTGGGTGACCTCTATGGAAGAAGCGCTAGCTGCTGCACAAGCGGTAGAGAATGTTGAGGAAATCATGGTGATTGGTGGCGGTAAGGTTTACCAGCAGTTTTTACCTCTAGCGAATAAATTATACCTGACTCATGTTGATGCAGAAGTCATTGGGGATACTCATTTCCCAGTTTATGAGCCAGATGAATGGGATTCGATTTTTACCGAATATCACGAAGCGGATGAAAACAATACGCACGGCTATTGTTTTGAGATACTAACCAAAAGAGTTTAAATTTTCGTTTCACAAAAATGGCGCTTAATGCGCCATTTTGTTTTTAATAGAGCCAAAACTATTCTTTACGGCTTTTTTGGTGTGATTTTTGGCGATAAAATTGTTTTGTTTCCCAGTGGTATAAGGTTAAATCACCACCCCAGCAGCAGCCAGTATCTAAAGCATAAACGTTATCTGGTGTACATTTCCCTTCAAGGGATGCCCAATGGCCAAAGAACACCGAATAATCATCAGGAATTTGACTTGGCAAATCAAACCAAGGTTTTAATGGTGCGGGCGCTTTTTTAGGGTTTTCTTTGCAAATCATATCAAGCTGCCCATTCGGGAAGCAGTAGCGTAAACGTGTGAGAGCATTGGTACTAAAACGTAAGCGTGCTAACCCCATTAAACTACTCGACCAATTATTTGGCATATCGCCATACATTGAATCGATAAATAGCGGGTAAGCATCACTGGAAAGGACGGCTTCGACTTCCCTAGCGCACATCCGTGCGGTTTCAATATCCCACTGTGGCGTTATACCTGCATGCGTCATCACTATTTTTCTTTCTTCATCAATTTGCAATAAAGGTTGACGACGTAGCCAATTGATTAGTTCGTCTAGATCAGGGGCATGCAATAATTCATCAAGGTGATCTTTAGGTTTATTACGACTGATTTTACAGTAGATCCCGAGAAGATGGAGATCATGGTTACCGAGAACCAAACGCACCGCGGGACCTAAACTTTTAACATAACGTAAAACTTGCAGTGACCCAGAACCTCGGGCAACCAAGTCACCAGTAAGCCATAATGTGTCTTGGTTTGGATCAAAATTGACCCTGTCCATTAGTTCACGAAGTTCACGATAGCAACCGTGGATATCACCTACTAAATATGTCGACATAATTAATTAATCAATGTTGGAATTGCAAGACGAAAAGCGGGGATATCAACGTGAAAATGGTCCCCTTGAGTGCTTAGCATCACGTAATAACCTTCCATCGTTCCCATTGGTGTTTCAAGAATTGCACCACTGGTGTAACGATATTCTTTTCCAGGAGGAATGACGGGTTGTTCACCCACCACGCCTTCACCTTGAACTTCAGTTTTATGGCCATCACTGTTAGTAATGAGCCAATAGCGGCTCATTAATTGGATGGGTTCTCGCCCTAAATTGCGAATACAGATGGTATAAGCGAACACATACCTTGCAATATCGGGTTGAGATTGGCTTTCGATGTAGACACTCTGAACTTGGATGCTTACATTTGGTTCATTAAGCATAGTGCCTCCTTCAACAGACTATTCTGACCGGTTAGAAAGATAGTTTGCCATTTTGCAATATTGTTCAACAGAAATATTTTCTGCACGGGTACCTAAGTCAACACCCAAATTGGTTAACTCTTCAACACTAAATAAATCCCCTAAGCTATTGCGGATCGTTTTACGGCGTTGGTTAAAAGCTTGGGTAGTAATACGACTTAAGAATTTAATATCTTTTACTGGATAAGGGTTTTCACGATGAGGGATTAACCTCACAATCGCAGAATCTACTTTTGGTGCTGGAGTAAATGCTGTTGGCGGCACTTCGAGTACTGGAACCACATGGCAATAATATTGCGCCATGACACTTAAACGACCATAAGCCTTACTCCCAGGGCCTGCTACCAGCCGATTAACCACTTCTTTTTGCAGCATGAAATTCATATCTGCAATCGAGTTAGTAAAGGTAAATAGGTGGAACATCAATGGGGTAGAAATATTGTAGGGTAAGTTACCAAATACCCGCAGGGGTTGACCTGCTTGTTTTGCTAGCTCGCCGAAATCCACAGTCATCGCATCTTGCTGAATGATAGTGAGTTTATCTTTTAGTTGCGGATGGACGTGTAACCGTGCCGCGAGGTCACGGTCGAGTTCAACGACGGTCATTTTGTCGATTCGGCTACCAACCGGTTCTGTTAAGGCACCTAAGCCAGGGCCAATTTCGACAATGGATTGGCCCGGTTTCGGGTTCATTGCATCTACGATGCTGTCAATAATAAACTGGTCAGTTAAAAAGTTCTGCCCGAAACGTTTGCGGGCAAAGTGCCCCTGATGGACTCGATTATTCATGTATTTTTAGATGTCATTTGGATAGCTAACTTTAATGCGGTGATAAAACTCCCCGCATCAGCATGACCCGTCCCCGCGAGTTCAAGCGCAGTGCCATGATCGACAGAGGTACGGATAAAAGGCAGACCGAGGGTAATATTCACCGCTCTGCCGAAACCTTGGTATTTTAACACAGGAAGACCCTGATCATGATACATTGCTAAAACTGCATCTGCGTGATCTAAATACTTAGGTTGGAAAAGGGTATCCGCGGGTAATGGCCCAACGAGATGAACCCCCTCTACACGTAAGCTTTCAAGTGCGGGTTCGATGGTGTCAATTTCTTCGGTACCCATATGGCCACCTTCACCTGCATGTGGGTTTAAGCCACAAACATAGATTGTAGGTTTTTCAATACCGAATTTTGTTTGTAAATCATGATGTAAGATGGTGATCACTTCACGTAGACTTTGTTGCGTGATGGCACCTGAAACATCTTTAAGTGGTAGGTGTGTGGTGGCTAAGGCAACACGAAGCTCTTCGGTTGCTAGCATCATAACGACCCGCTCACAACCACTACGTTCTGCAAAAAACTCGGTGTGACCACTAAAGGGAACACCGGCATCATTAATAATGCCCTTATGCACTGGCCCCGTTACAATCGCTGAAAATTCACCCTTTAAACAGCCATCACAGGCTTGTGCTAATGTGTTAACCACATAGCTACCATTGGCCACATTGAGTACGCCTGCTTTCGCCGGGGTATTTAAGTCAACGGGTATAATGGATAGATGACCTGGAGTATGGGCTTTTACTGCCTTACTTGATTCATATTCGGTCAGAGTGAGTGGTAAGTTTAACGTTTTAGCGCGTTCAAGAAGTAAGTTTGGATCAGCGCATGCAACTAACTCAACAGGCCATGCCTGCTGAGCGAGTTGGATTAGCAAATCTGGACCAACCCCGGCAGGTTCACCGGGGGTGATAACAATAGGCTTAATTAGATTTTTCATCATTAGATTGGTTGTCACGACCATCGATGACTTTTACGTAAGCAGAAGCCCGCTGCTCTTGCATCCAGCTTTGCGCTTCTTCATTAAATTTACGGTTAAACAGTAGGCGGTACGCTTGGTCTTTTTGTGCCGCATCTGTTTTATCTACCTTACGTGTATCTTCTAATTGAATTAAGTGCCAGCCAAAACTTGAAGGAACAGGTTGGCTTAATTCACCTTTGTTTAATTTCATCAGAGCATCACGGAATGCTGGGTCATAGATATCCGGCATGTTCCAACCCAATTCACCGCCTTTTAAGGCGCTACCTGGGTCTTCTGAATTCTCTTTTGCCGCATCTTCAAATGTGATTGCGCCAGAACGGATATCTTGGGCTATTTTCACTAGTTTCTGTCTAGCTTGAGTATCATCCATAATTGGAGATGATTTAATCAAAATATGGCGTGCTTTTACTTCTGTTACAGAAATCGGTTGGCTACCACCACTGACATCATTTACGCGCAAAATATGGAAACCAACACCAGAGCGAATTGGGCCGACAATATTGCCTTTTTTCGCATTTTTTAATTGTTCAGCAAAGACAACTGGCAATTCTTGTAAACGTGACCAACCCATATTGCCGCCTTTCAGCGCTTGCGGGTCTGCTGAGTAGGCAATCGCTAATTTACCAAAATCCCCACCTTTTTTCAGTTCAGTTAAGATTTTGTCTACTAACGCTTCCGCTGTTTTTAACTGTTCTTGAGTTGGGTTCTCGGATAATGGGATTAAGATATGGCTGAGATTAACCCCCATTTCGTAGTTTGCTTGTGAGCTCATTTGTTCAGCAAGAGAATCAACTTCTTGCGGTAAAATTGTCACACGGCGGCGTACTTCATTATTACGCACTTCAGCGATCAGCATCTCTTTACGAATTTCACTGCGATATTGAGCCATATTGATGCCATCAGCAGTTAAACGCTTTTGCATTTGCTCCAGAGTTAAACCGTTCTGGCGAGCAATATCAGCGATGGTCGCATTCACGGCTTCTTCTGGAATGTTTATCTGCATCTGGTTAGCCATCTGCAAGATGATGTTATCCATAACTAGACGCTCAAGGATCTGATGACGCAGGGTTTGATCATCAGGCACCTGTTGGCGTGCGTTCTGAGCGTTCACTTTTACCGTATTGATCATATTCTGGACGTCACTTTCCAGCACAACTCCGTTGTTGACGACCGCAGCCACTTTATCCATTTGCTGCGGCGCAGCCAAGGCAGCAGAGCTTGCGAACATCAGTCCCAGAATAAGCGTTCTCCAATTCTTCATAATGGTCCTATAATATTGACTTTGATTCCGCAAAATGCGGGCTAATACGTGTTTACTCGCCATACTTCGAGTTGCAGTGTTGTTGACTGCACCTCGAAGTATTTAGAGTAAATGCATCTCAAATTATTCAGAATAAACGATGCTATTTGTTATCAGAAAGCACGTTGATAAGGCATAATACCTCGGCTCAACATTTCCTGACTACCTAAACTATGATTGTTATTTAGGCCTCTAAGTTCCACATTGATTGACCATTTATTATCATATTCGCTGCTGAACTTTTCTTTTTGCCAACCGACAATCTTACGTTCATAGCCAAGGTTGACTGCCCAACAACAGGTATTATATTGCAACCCAACCAGTTGGCTCGCGGATTGTTTTTGTTTTGTATCATAATAATATGAGCCGACAAAACCCCAGCGATCATTCAATGGCCAACTAACAACCGTACCTACCTGTGAAATACCTTGTTGATATTCAGGTAGGGTATAGGTGTAGCCACCATTTGCCACATCATCACGGCGGAAGGTTGCTTGAATATAATCGCGGTCAACAAAACGGTAGTTCAACTGAACTAATCTATCTGCATCTAAACGATATTCTGCAACAGCGTTCCCCATAGTGACATTGCCTAGACGACGGTCATACTGTAAACCACCGCGCATTCCCCAATTATCATTGATGCGCCACATGGTATCAGTGGCCCATAATAAGGAACCGGTATTACTTTTATCATCAATTGGGCGGTTAGAGTCACCCGCACGAGGGCGTTCGAAATAATAAATTTGCCCAACGGAGAAATTAAAGCGCTCAGCTAAACTATCATCATAGAGGCGAGTTGTAACACCCGTAGTGAGCTGATTTGCTGAGGCTATACGGTCAAGACCACTGTATATTCTGTCACGGAACAAACCGCTGTAATCCGATTGTAATAATGAGGAATCGAAGTTATTGATATTGTCCTGATCTTTATACGGAATATACAGGTACTGTACGCGTGGCTCTAATGTTTGTATAAAATCGCTTCCTTGGTAGAGGTCGCGCTCAAAAACGACTTTTGCGTCACTTTTGAACATTGGGAGAACACGGCTTACATTTTTCTCTAAATTTTTATCAGTATTAGAGCGGGGTATGTCTTGGTCGTAATGGGTAGCATACAATTTAATGCTATTGTTCATATTTGCCCAGCCATTTGATAATGGCAGGTTCACCTCAGGTTCGAAGTGTAAACGTGTTGCATCAGGGTTGTTTTTACCCACACTAGTAAAACGAGCCGCTTGCGCATAGGTATGAAAATCGAAAGCGCCTAAATTATTTTTATAATAATTAAAGTCAACTTGCGGCTCCGCTTTATATGCGCGTTTGTTTGGGTTATCAGCAAAGATCTGGAACTGCTTATGGGTAACTTTAGCATTCCAGTTAGTATCTGAATAACCGGCACTGAATTTTTGGGTGGCATAACCATCAGTGGTACTACCGTATTGGGAACTAAAATCTGTAAAGTAGCTTGGGTCGCTTACTTTGGTATAGTCTGAGCTAAAATTCCAATGCCCTGCATAGGTACCTGAATGGCGCCAGTAGAATAACCAGCGGTCATCGCTGTCACGCTTTTCACGTTTACCACGTTCTTTATCTTTACTGTAGGCTCTGTCATGCTTCAGAAAGTCAAATGCAACGGTACCTGTTCCTGGTGTTATTAGATAACGGAATTCATTATTTAACTTAACACCACGGTGTGTCATAAACTGTGGGGTGATAGTTGCATCGTAGTTCGGTGCAATATTCCAATAATAAGGTAAAGAAAACTCTAAACCGTCATTAGTTGAATAGCTACCTGTTGGAATTAAGAAACCGGAACGACGCTTGTTACCAATAGGCAACTGCATATATGGGCTATAAAAAATTGGCACATCACCAACTTTAAAGCGCGCATGCCAAATTTCAGCGACTTCTTCTTCTCGGTCGATAATTACTTCTGAACCAGCAACGCTCCAGCTATTATTGCCGGGTAAGCAGGTGGTGAAAGTCCCATTTTCCATAATGGAATAACGGTTTTCATCACGCATCTTCATTTTTGTTGCGTCACCACGTCCCTGACGGCCTACCATCATGTAGTTACCATCATTTACATCGGTATTTTTGTTATCTAAATTCGACCATGCTGAAGGGCCTTTTAAGATAATTTGCGGATCATCGTAATGAACATTACCGGTTGCGGTCACTTCACGTACAGGAGGCTCACCCGCCGTTTCTGTTTGGGTGAGTTTGACGTTATCAGCGGTTAATGTCTGGTTCCCTTGTTGAATATCGACATTACCGTCATATTCAACAAAATTAGGGTATTCGCCACGGACATCTTCAGCAGTTATGTGAATAGGCAGGTTGTTGGGGTCACCCTTTACAATAGGTTTTGTATATACAGGGACACCCAGCATACACTGCTGTGCAAGGTCAGCATGTGCTTGCTGACTATAAATTGCCGCCCATACCATGGTGGCAAGTAGTGTTGGATAGCTTTTTTTCTTCATTAAATATGCGGTTCCGTCATAATTGGCACAGCCAGCAAACGCTCAAAGACTAACTTAGCCAACCACTTTGCGCCAGTATAATGTAAAAAACTTTACGCGCGGGTAGTTATGCATAGAGCAGAATGAATAGTATGATAATGCAAAATTGCATTCTGAGCATTGAAGAATTGAGGGATATATGCACTATTGGGGTAAAATTATTGGCGTTGTACTCGCAATCGTCTCTGGATTGGGCTTTTGGGGGGCGCTAGTAGGGCTAATTATTGGGCACGGTTTTGATAAAGCATCGATACAACGTAAGTTCGCTGGGGCGATGAACAAACGTGATCGGCAAATCATTTTCTTTGCGAGTACCTTCCAAATTTTAGGTCATTTAACGAAGTCGAAAGGCCGTGTAACTGAGACAGATATTCAGCTTGCATCAAATTTGATGGATAGAATGCAATTGCATGGAGAGACCCGAAAAGCTGCCCAACAGGCATTTAGAGAAGGTAAATCTCCTGACTTCCCATTACGTGATGTATTAAAGCAATTACGTATGGCCTGCTATGGTCGTTTTGACTTAATTCAGATGTTTCTGGAAATTCAATTACAAGCCGCTTTTGCGGATGGGCAGTTGCATCCGAATGAAAGAAAAGTGTTGTTTATTATCGCGGAAGAGTTAGGGATTTCAAAAGCCCAATTTGAGCAGTTCTTAGATATGATTCAAAGTGGTCGCCAATTTGGCCAAGGGTACTCTCAGCAGCAATCTGGGGGCTATTATCAACAATCAAATGGCCCAACCTTAGAAGATGCCTGTAAAGTGCTTGGTGTGTCTCCTAGCGATGACCCTACAAAAATTAAACGTGCTTACCGTAAATTAATGAGTGAACATCACCCAGATAAGCTGGTGGCGAAAGGTTTACCCCCTGAAATGATGGAAATTGCTAAACAAAAAGCCCAATCAATTCAAGCGGCTTATGACCTAGTCAAGAAGGAGCTGGGCTTCAAATAAATTTCCCTGTCATATTTCGCGCCGCAGCGTTGTTGGCTGCGCTCGCGCACCCTAGTCACATACTTTTGTATGCTCCTAGGGATTTGCTCTCTTGCCGCCTAGCTGCAACACGAACTATGTAAGGGAAATCAGGTTAACGAAGAAAAGCCAAAAAACCTCGCTTTGTTGTCTTCATCCACGAACCCCTCGTCACGTAGTATCTACGCTCTAGGGATTTGCTCTCTTGCCGCCTAGCTGCAACACGAACTATGTAAGGGAAATCAGGTTAACGAAGAAAAACCAAAAAACCTCGTTTTGTTGTCTTCATCCACGAACCCCTCGTCACGTAGTTATCCACGCTCTAGGGATTTGCTCTCTTGCCGCCTAGCTGCAACACGAACTATGTAAGGGAAATTAAGTTAACGAAGAAAAACCAAAAAAAAACCTCGTTTTGTTGTCTTCATCCACGAACCCCTCGTCACGTAGTTATCCACGCTCTAGGGATTTGCTCTCTTGCCGCCTAGCTGCAACACGAACTATGTAAGGGAAATTAAGTTAACGAAGAAAAACCAAAAAACCTCGTTTTGTTGTCTTCATCCATGAACCCCTAGTTACGTAGTTATCTACGCTCTAGGGATTTGCTCTCTTGCCGCCTAGCTGCAACACGAACTATGTAAGGGAAATCAGGTTAACGAAGAAAAGCCAAAAAACCTCGCTTTGTTGTCTTCATCCACGAACCCCTCGTCACGTAGTATCTACGCTCTAGGGATTTGCTCTCTTGCCGCCTAGCTGCAACACGAACTATGTAAGGGAAATTAAGTTAACGAAGAAAAACTAAAAAACCTCGTTTTGTTGTCTTCATCCATGAACCCCTAGTCACGTAGTTATCTACGCTCTAGGGATTTCTCTCTTGCCACCTAGCTGTAACATGAACTATTTAGGGTATGGCAGAGGGGGGATTAATCAAACGATCAAATAAATTTAGCGTTAAAAATCGGGTTGGCAGGTAAAATGCATTGGTGTGCCATATTCAGGATGAGTGATATATAACTCCTGAGCATGTAACTGTAAGCGTGGTGCTAGGGATTTTGCCTCTTCGTGAGCATAGAAGCGATCACCAAGGATAGGGTGCCCTAAAGCCAACATATGTACCCGTAATTGATGGGAGCGGCCTGTAATTGGTGAAAGCTTAACGCGAGTTGCTTGCTCTTCATATTGCAAAACTTGGTATTGCGTTTGAGCTGATTTCCCCGTTTCAAAACACACCTTTTGCTTAGGGCGGTTTGGCCAATCACAAATTAGTGGTAAATCAATTAAGCCTTCTTCTTTTTCTAAATGGCCCCATACTCGAGCAATATAGACTTTTTTCGGCTCCCGTTCCCTAAATTGGCGTTTAAGCTCCCGTTCTGCGGCTTTATGCAGGGCAACAACCATTACGCCACTCGTCGCCATATCCAGACGGTGGACAGATTCTGCCGTAGGAAAATCACGCTGAATACGACTCATAATGCTGTCATGGTGCTCTGGCGCTTTTCCCGGCACAGAGAGTAGCCCGCTTGGCTTATTCACCACAATAATGTGGTCATCTTGGTATAACACAAATAGCCAAGGTTCAATGGCGGGATGATAGGGTTCCATCATAAAATATGTAGCTCCCAAAGCTCTTAAAAAATTCTCCCTCAGATGAGGGAGAAGTCAGTCATGATTTTAAATTAGGTTAGCTATAATTCAAACCGTTAATAATAATCGATATGAATGGGCTGCCGTGTATACATCTTACTGATGCGTCACCACAACTAAGCGAATAGCATCTAAACGCCATGTTGCTTGGTCAATATTAGTGATCAGTTGTTGGCGCTCTTCCTCGATAATATCCAGTTCTTCATCACGAATATTAGGGTTAACCGCTTTAAGGGCTTCTAAACGAGAAAACTCCAACGTTAGTGCTTTGTCGGCGGCTTCTTTAGCGCTCTCTATCAAGGCTTTGGCTTCTGTTTCCACCATAGGTTCAGATAAACGCAGTACAGAATGCACTTCATTTTGCACCGCATTGACCAATTTGCTCGCCATATGGCGGTTAATCGCATTTAATTGACGGTTAAAACTTTCAAACTCAACTTGAGACGATAAGTTATTGCCTTTTAGGTCAATTAATAAACGCACAGGCGTAGCGGGTAAGAAACGGCTAATTTGCAGGTGCTTAGGCGCTTGAGCTTCCACAACGTAAATTAACTCTGTCAGCAAAGTACCTACGGGGAGAGCTTTATTTTTTAATAAAGAAACCGCGCAGCTACCTGTATCGCTGGATAACACTAAATCCAAGCCGTTACGGATAATTGGGTGCTCCCAACTGATAAATTGCGTATCTTCGCGTGAAAGTGCCTGTTCCCTATCAAAAGTAATGGTACAGCCATCTTGAGGAAGGCCAGGGAAATCAGGGACTAACATATGGTCAGAAGGCGTCAGAATAATTAAGTTATCACTCTTATCTTCTTGGTTAATTCCAACGATATCAAATAAGTTTAGTGAGAAATTGACTAATTCAGTGTCATTATCACCTTCACCAATTTCTTGAGCCAATTGGTTACCAGACTCCCCGCCGTTAGAATGCATTTCCAGTAAACGGTCGCGCCCTTGTTCCAATTGTAATTTTAAGCTGTCATGTTCTTCACGACAGGTTTTGATAAACTCATCGAAACCGTCGGTTACCGTTGGGTCGGCCATAAATTGTAATAATGGCTGATAGTACTTATCGTAAATTGCTCGACCCGTTGGGCAGGTATGCTCAAAGGCATCTAAACCCTCGTGATACCAGCGCAGTAGAACGGATTGTGCCGTATTTTCTAAATACGGGACGTTGATGGTGATATCACGGTTTTGGCCAATCCTATCTAAGCGGCCGATACGCTGTTCTAATAGGTCCGGGTTGAAGGGTAAATCAAACATCACTAATTGGTTTGCAAATTGGAAATTGCGGCCTTCAGAACCAATTTCAGAGCAGAGTAACACTTGTGCGCCTTCTTCTTCGGAAGCAAAGTAAGCTGCCGCACGGTCGCGCTCTAATAGTGATAACCCTTCATGGAATACGGCTGCACGGATACCTTCGCGTTCGCGTAAGACTTGTTCTAATTGAAGTGCGGTTGCAGCTTTCGCGCAGATTACTAATACTTTTTCATGGCGGTTAGCGGTTAAAAAGCCCATCAACCATTCAACGCGTGGATCGAAGTTCCACCAAGTTGCATTTTCACCTTCAAATTCTTGGTAGATTTGCTCTGGATAAAGCATTTCTTTGGCGCGTGTTTCGGTGTCTTTTTTTGCTCCCATAATACCTGCAACTTTAATCGCTGTTTGGTATTGGGTTGGCAATGGCATTTTTAAAGAATGCAATTCGCGGCGAGGAAAGCCTTTTACTCCGTTACGCGTATTGCGAAATAGCAGCCGGCTAGTCCCATGACGGTCCATTAACATGTTAATTAGCTCTTGGCGCGCAGCCGTACCATCTTCACTCTCAACATTTGCTGCTTTTAATAGCGGTTCGATGTCTTGCTCTTTAATTAATTCATTGAGCAAGTTTTGCTGGTCGTTTGTCAGTTTTTCACCAGAGAGCAGTAATGAAACGGCATCGGCAACAGGGCGATAATTTTCTTGTTCTGCAATAAATTCTTGATAGTCATGGAAACGGCTAGGGTCCAGCAAACGTAAACGCGCAAAGTGGCTTTCTTGGCCTAGTTGTTCAGGTGTGGCGGTAAGTAGCAGAATAGAAGGAACATTTTCAGCTAATGTTTCAATAACCTGATATTCACGACTAGGGGCTGATTCACTCCACTGTAAGTGGTGTGCTTCATCAACAACCATCATATCCCAGCCAGCTTCAACGAGTTGGTCAAAGCGTTGCTTACTGCGACGCACGAAATCGAGTGAACAAAGCACCAGTTGTTCAGTTTCAAATGGGTTATCACTATCGTGTTGTGCTTCGCTATAACGGCTATCATCAAATAAAGAAAAACGTAGGTTAAAGCGGCGTAGCATTTCGACTAACCATTGGTGCTGTAAGCTATCTGGTACAATAATTAATACACGCTCAGCACGCCCAGCGATTAATTGCTGGTGGATAATCATCCCTGCTTCGATGGTTTTTCCTAAGCCAACTTCATCGGCTAATAACACACGAGGGTGGTGGCGTTTACCCACTTCATTTGCGATATGTAATTGGTGTGGGATCAAACTGGCTCGAATGCCACGTAACCCTGTCGCTTGGTGCTTAACTTGCTCACTTTGGAATTTACGCGCACGATAACGCAAGGCAAAGCGATCCATACGGTCAATTTGGCCAGCGAATAAGCGGTCTTGCGGTTTATTAAACGTGAGCTTACTGTCAAGAAACACTTCCCTAAGACTTACATCTTTTTCTTGTGTATCTAAGCGAGTGCCGATGTAAGTTAATAATCCCTTGTCTTCTTCAATGCTTTCAACTTGAAGCTGCCAGCCTTCATGGCTAGTTATGGTATCACCTTCATTAAACATTACTCGGGTAATAGGGGCATCGCTGCGTGAGTAGAGGCGGTTTTCTCCACTTGCAGGGAAAAGTAACGTGACCATACGGGCATCAATCGCCACAACGGCACCTAATCCAAGTTCGCTTTCTGTATCGCTGATCCAGCGTTGACCAAGAGTAAATGGCATAGATTTAATTTAATTCCATAAAATTGAGAGTTTATTTTTAGATTTTTTAAGACAATTTTTATCGGTATCTTCGCTCATTATTGGTATAACCCGTTATGAGTCACACAAGGAAGAGTTCGAGTTATTTTTAAAAAAAGTCAGTACCTGATGATTAATTATACACATTTAATAATTCAAATTGCAGCAATGTGAGTGAATAGACCCATATCGTTAAGTGGAAAGGCTGTTGTGGGTTTATCACAAGGCATACCATTTGAATTATAACGAGTATCGTTGATTATCGCGCATTATTTGTGCAGTCAGATGTGCGATACATCAAAGGGGCGATATATTAATTCAACCAGAGCTTATCGTCACCTGTTAAAAAAACACCAAAGCGATATTAAATTTTAAAACAAAAGTGTAATTTGCCCAGTGAGTAAGGCATCAAAGTCATCTTGTAAGAAGGGGAGAATGGCATCAGCTATTGGCTTAATTTGTTTCAAAATATAGTGTTCGTAATCTGGCTTTGCAGTGATTTTTTCAAGGGGTTCTGGCCCTGCTTGGGTAATGATATAGCTGATCCAGCCACCATTTTGGTACTGTAAAGGGCGTTGCAATTTTAAATTATAGTCATCCGCAGCGCGGGCTGCTCGAACATGGGGGGGCACATTTTTTTGGTAATCGGTTAGTTTGCGCCGTAGGCGTTTACGGTAAATTAACCGCTCGTCATACTTCCCTGTTCGAATGTTTTTTATATATTCGCGAATATACTCATGGTATGGCTGACGATGGAAAATGAGGGTGTACAGCTCTTTTTGGAATATCTGGGCTAATGGCGTCCAGTCAGAGCGGATAGTTTCCAGCCCCCTAAATACCATAGTGTCTTTACTCAACCCCGCATAGCGTTTTTTACTGCCCATTTCCGCACCACGTACAGTTGGCATTAAGAATCGGCGATAGTGGGTTTCATATTCCAGTTCTAAAACACCATTTAATTGCAACTCATCCCTTAAATGGTTTTTCCACCAGTTATTCACGTAATCACGTAAGGCAAACCCTATTTTTTGCGCTTGTTCTTCATTGTGAGCCTCACGTAGCCAGACAAATGTGGAGTCGGTATCACCATAAATAACTTGATAACCTTGGGACTCAATCAGGCGTTTTGTGGTACGCATAATTTCATGCCCACGCATGGTAATCGACGCTGTTAGCCTTGGGTCGAAGAAACGGCAACCTTCTGCGCCCAATACCCCAGCAAAGGCATTCATAATAATTTTAAGCGCTTGAGATAACGGAGCGTTATGTTCTTGTTTGGCTTTATCGCGTTCTTGCCAAATATGGCTAACAATATCAGGCAAACAATGTGTTTTACGGGAAAACCATGCTTGGCGGAAACCCGGAACCGAATATTGTGGGTCTGGGTGTGCTAACCCTTCGATCATCCCTGCGGGGTCAATTAAAAAAGTCCTAATAATTGAAGGGTATAGGCTTTTAAAATCCAAAACTAATACGGAGTCATATAACCCAGGTTGAGAATCCATGACAAAGCCCCCAGGGTTTAGCTGGGATTTTTGTTCCATCAAATTTGGAGCAACAAAACCAAGGCGGTGTAAACGTGGAATATACAGGTGAGAGAATGCAGCCACTGAACCGCCCATTTTATCCACGGCAAGGCCTGTTACAGTTGAGCGTTCTTGCAAGAATGCCATTAAATCTGTTTTTGCAAAGATGCGATGCACTAAAATGCAGTCTTGAATATTGTAGTGAGCCAAAGCGGGTTTATCATGGGCGAAGCGGCGGTTAATTTCATCCATTCTGTCGTATGGAGTATCAATCGCTTTACCTTCACCAAGCAATTCTTGGGCAACAAATTCTAAGCTAAATGACGAAAAGCTCCAAGTGGCTGCTTTTAAGGCATCAATGCCATCAATAATTAACCGGCCTTCAGCGGAAGCGAAAAATACCCCTTGTTTAAAACCATGTTCCCGCCATTCGAGTTTTTTACCTTGCCGGCCAAGTAATAGTGGAATGCCATAACGCTCAGCATGTTTTTGTAAAACTTGTAGGTCGAATTGGATTAAGTTCCAACCGATGATGGCATCAGGGTCGTATTGTTTCAGCCATTCATTAAGTTTCTCAATTAATTGAGGCCGGCTATTCACATAGACTAGGCGGTGATCCCCCCCTCGCGCTGGCCCTTGAACTGGGCCTAACATAAACACGACGTTGTCATTGCACCCTGATAAGCCGATTGAATATAGCTCACCATGTTGGCTCGTTTCTATATCAAGAGATACTGCTTTGATAGCGGGACGATAACCTTCACAGGGTTTAAGTTGATACTCACCTTGTTGAGTCTGAGAAAACCAGACTGGCGCAGTAATAAAGCGCTCCATTAAGTAGCGTTCACAAGGGCGAATGTCTGTTTCTAATAATTCGACGCCTAATTCACTGCAATTTTTGCTGAGATTTTGTAATTGGCGGTATTGATGACAATAAATGGCATACACTTTTTCCCGTTGAAAATCGGCCAATTCAACCCGCCGATAGGTGACATTAGGTTGGCTATCTAGCAAAGGCTTTACAATAGAAAGTTTAGATTCGGGTAAAAAACCAATCGCTTTTTGATAAGGAATAGTAATTTTTTGAGGGCGTGTGTCGGTAAGCAACCAATAAGTGACCTCGACACCTTGACGGGTGTCTCGCCAGTGGCGGCTAAGAATAAAGCCTTTTTCTGCGGAGGTCATAAGTTGAGACATTTAGCTACTCGCGTGACAAAATATCCTATAAATATACGCGAATAGTGTGAATTTATACAGTATTAATTGTGAGTTCGTGTCGAGATGTTAAGTAAGGTTGAGGCAGGACTTTTACCCTGCAATAACTGTTGAGTCGTACCATCGTAGGCAATCACACCATCAGCAATGACCAATGAGCGTGGTGCTATTTGTAGCGCATCATCAATATTATGTGAAACCATTAATAAGGTGATTGATTTTTCTTCACAAACTGATTTAAGCAACAAGAGCATTTCACTGCGTAGGGCAGGGTCTAAAGCAGAAAAGGGCTCATCAAGCAGTAAGATTGGTTGATTGCGGATAAGGCAACGGGCAAGGGCAGCACGCTGACGCTGCCCTCCGGAAAGCTGTGCTGGTAATCTATCTAAACAATCGCGCAGGCTAACATGATCAGCCATCAGCTCTACTTGTTGCATTTGTGCTTGAGTAAGCCGCAAGCTAGGGTGTAGCCCCAAACCAATATTTTGCCTAACGGTTAAATGTGCAAATAAATTATTTTCTTGAAATAACATGGAAACAGGGCGTTTTGCAGGGGGGGTAAAGGTATGGTTTTCGCCATTTAATTCAATAGCCCCAGTTTTAGCAAATTGAAACCCACTGATTAAACTTAATAACGTACTTTTCCCTGCGCCACTGGGCCCCATAATAGCGACGCATTCCCCTGATTTTACTGAAAAATCAAATAACATAGTTAGGTTATCGTATTGGTAGTTCAGTTGGGTCAGTTTAATCATAATGTTTTCCTGAAATGCGTTCTAGCAAGCTAAATAAGCAAAAACAGAGCAGTAATAGTAACATCGCAGTGACTGCACCATCATTTGTTCGATAAGCACCAATTTGTTGATACAGGTAATAAGGCAGGGTAAGGAAGTTTTCATTACCAAATAAGGCGACAACACCGAAATCACCGATGGAAATAACACAAGCGAATGCGAGAGCTTGTGCAATAGGTTTGCGTAATGCTTTTAATTCAATGATTTTAAAGCGGTTGATGCCTGAAAGACCCAATGACTGGCATAAAGGATTATAACGTTCTGCCATATCCCGCATAGGGTTTTCGAGAACCTTTAATGCGTAAGGAATAGCGAGTAAGGCATTTGTCATAATAACTAAAGGGTAGGGTGTTTCTGGTAACCCAATCGTTTCATTGAAAAAAATGAAGAAGCCTGTTGCTAATACGATCCCTGGCATAGCCAGAATAATTAGCCCACTCAGTTCGATAGCTTGACCAAGGCGTAAGGCTTGACGTAAACGCAATTCACGGCTGCTCCATAGCAGCATTAAGGTCAATATAACGCAAACAAAGCCGGCACATAGAGCGATGAATAAGGAAGTGCTGGTGGCTTGCCAAAGCGCTGATTGTTGTAAAACAGACCAAAGTTGCCCATTTAAGCCATCTAAAATAACGGCTAAAAGCGGGGGGAGTAGCAATAGCATGGCCGCAATGATAAACAATGCATCACGAATACGGCGAAACCAATTATCTGTTGGGTCAACCCATTGAGCTTGTTGACTAAAACCAACTGAAAATAAACCATTAATTTTTTGGCAAATAAACATCAGGCCGACACAGAAAAAAAGCTGGATAAGCGCTAAAATAGCGGCTCTTCCTAAGTCAAAATCGTAGTTGAGTGCTTGGTAAATCGCGAGCTCAATGGTTGTGGCAGCGGGGCCACCGCCGAGGGCAAGAACTGTAGCAAAACTGGCAAAGCACAACATAAAAATTAAGGCTGCAGTAGGCAGAATTTGCCGACGCAAATAAGGCCATTCTAAAATCGTAAATTGCTGCCATTCATTAAACCTAAGTTGTGCAGCAATTTGCCGCTGCTCAATAGCTATATTTTCTAATGATTGTAATAGCATACGAGTAGCTAGGGGCATATTAAAGAATATGTGAGCCAACAGAATGCCTTTTAAGCCATAAGGGGAGAATTGGTAGTTGATACCGAATAATTGGGCTAATTTTCCTAACCAACCAGTTTGCCCATAGACCGATAAAATACCAAATACTGCAACTAAAACTGGTAATACTAAAGTCATCGCACACAAACGTAGGAATAAAGTTCTTCCTACAAAGCGGCGGCGATAAAGGGCTCTAGCCAAAAAAATAGCAGGGGTTACCGAAAGAACGGCAGATAAAAAAGCCTGCCAGAAGGTGAAGCCAATCACATGCCATAAATAGCTATCGCTAATAATTTCATTAATCGATACTTCAGGCGCGAAAAACCAAAGTGCACCAAGACTAAGAAGTGCAACAGTGATTAATAAGCCGGAGGCGAGTGCCCCCGGCAGTAAGGACCGATTCATTAACGACTGACGGCGGCTTGCCATAAACGAGTCCATGTCTGACGTTGTTTGGCAACTTCTTGCGAACTAAATTGTAGCGCCTTATTAGGGAGTGGTAATTGGTTATACACTTCAGGTAATGGGGTATCAATAACCGGATACATCCAGTTTGTGGTTGGTAATGTATCCTGGAATTCAGGTGTTAAAATAAACTGTAAGAATTGCTTAGCTAGTTCAGGTTGAGGGCTGTTTTTAAGCCTTGCTGCCACCTCAACTTGCATATAGTGGCCTTCGCTAAATAATGCCGCTGCATAATTGTCTTTTTTATCATTTAGCATTTGATAACCGGGAGATGAAGTATAACTTAGGACAAAGTCACCTTCCCCTTTTAAAAACAAACCGTAAGCTTCACTCCAGCCTTTAGTGACCGTTAACGTTTTAGCCGCCATTTTTTGCCATGCATCGGCAGATTTATCACCATATAATTTTTCTATCCATAGCATTAACCCAAGCCCTGGCGTACTGGTGCGTGGGTCTTGGTAAATAATTTTCCAATTATTATCGCTAGTTAGCAGATCATCCATACTGGTTGGTGGTTGTTTTATTTTATTTGTGTCGTATATGAATGCGAAATAGCCATAATCATAAGGAATAAAGGTTGAGCTATCCCATTCAATAGGCAGTTTTAAGGCGTTGGTATTGATGTCAGCGGGTGCGAATAAACCTGTTTTTTCCGCAGAATCTAACAAGTTGTTATCTAAGCCTAAAATGACGTCAGCTTTACTTTTTTTGCCTTCCATTCTTAGGCGATTGAGTAAAGCAACACCATCACCCAATGCGACTATTTTTAAATCACAGTCACACTGTGCTTCAAAATTCTTCTTAATCTGTGGGCCCGGCCCCCACTGCGCAGCAAAGGAATCATAGGTATAGACAGTGAGTGTGGGTTTTTCGGCCCAAGCGAGTTGGCTAAAACTAAGTGCACTAAGCGTAAAAACTGATGCTATAATTTTGTTTTTTAACATGCTTTTTCCTGCGCTAAAAAAATAGTGACACAGGATTTGAGGGGAAACCGATGCATATCGGTAGCTCAAATCCCTACGCCGGTATTAACCGGATCAGGTTCTACGGGTTATTTCTCAGCCTAAACATATTTGGCACCCCGTTGAGACGTTCACTATTGTAGAGACTTCAGACATATCTGCAAACTGTATTGATATAGGTTTACCAGTTTGGGTATGTGTGAAACAATTAGGCATCTTTCAAATTTGGTTATTGAGGTAGTCTGTGATTGATGATGATGGCTACCGCCCGAATGTAGGAATTGTAATTTGTAATCGGCAAGGGCAAGTTCTATGGGCCCGCCGCTATGGTCAGCATTCCTGGCAGTTTCCTCAAGGAGGCATCAATCCAGGGGAATCGCCAGAACAGGCGATGTATCGTGAGTTATACGAAGAAGTCGGGCTACAGCGTAAAGATGTCAGGTTATTGGCATCTACCCGTAATTGGTTACGTTACAAATTACCCAAGCGTTTGGTGCGTTGGGATACAAAACCTGTTTGTATCGGGCAGAAACAGCGTTGGTTTTTACTTCAACTTCAATGCAATGATGCAGATATAAACGTGCAGCGCAGTAAATCGCCAGAATTTGATGGCTGGCGATGGGTCAGTTATTGGTATCCTGTCAGGCAGGTAGTTTCTTTCAAGCGGGAAGTTTATCGCCGTGTGATGAAAGAGTTTGCGCCAGTTGTTATGCCTCTACAGGAACAAAAATTACCGCAACGGCCTGTTTTTAATAATCGTAGGCGTGGGGCAAAGTAGCCGATGTTGATGCGTTTACGTGACATTGTCGAAAAAGTTGCTATGGCAACTAGTTTGGCAGATGCACTAGAAATATTGGTGAATGAAACTTGCAAAGCGATGCGGACGGATGTTTGTTCAATTTACTTAGCTGATCACCCTCGCCAATGTTATTACTTAATGGCAACCCGCGGGTTAAAAAAACCTAGCGGGATTGCTATACGCCTTGGTTTTGATGAAGGCGTGGTTGGCGCTGTCGGGCGTCAATCTGAAATGCTCAATTTGGCTGATATCCGCGAGCACCCCCAATATAAATTCCTTCCTCAACTCAAAGAAGAACAGCTCAAAGCTTTTTTAGGTGTACCTGTGGTCTATCGGCGTCAGCTATTAGGCGTTCTTGTCGTGCAACAGAGAGAGAAAAGGCTATTTAACGAAACTGAAGAATCTTTCATGGTGACGTTGTCGATGCAACTCGCGGTGATCCTATCGCAAGCTCAAACAAAAGGTGTTTTTGGGCAATATCGACAAAATAGAATTAAAGCCATACCCGTCTCACAGGGGATTTCAATGGCTTATGGTTGGCAAGATAACTCTCAGCCATCTTTTGAAAGTATCAGTCAAGCTAGTGCTATTGATATTGAAGGGGAAAAACAGCGCCTTATTACTGCCTTAGAAAGTGCAACTGCGGAATGCCGTCGTATTAGTAAACGTTTTATGGCTAGCTCTGCAAAAGAAAGCGCTGCAATATTTGATCTTTATAATCACTTGTTAAGTGATCCTCAACTTAAAAAACATCTCTTTGCAGCTATTGAAGATAAAGCAACCGCAGAATGGGCCGTAAAAACAGTCATTGAAAATTATGTCGAGCAATTTTCTCGCTTACGTGATCTGTACTTAAGAGAGCGAGGCGCAGACCTGAAAGCGTTAGGCCAGCGTTTATTATTCCACCTTGATGACTCATTAACACTGAACGAACAGTGGCCAGAACGTTTTATTTTAGTTGCGGATGAACTCAGTGCTAGCGTACTTGCTGAATTACCGATTGAGCAACTAATGGGTGTAATAGTGCGTGATGGGGCAACACACTCACACTCTGCTATTTTGATCCGCGCAATGGGGATACCTGCGATTATGGGGGCAGATATTGAGCCTTCGTTATTGCACAATCGCCATTTAATTTTAGATGGTTATCGTGGTGAAGTCTTCATTGAGCCGGAAAACCTGATTATTCAGGAATATCAGCAAATCATTGAGGAAGAAAATGTTATTAGCCGATTGGCGGAAGGCACCCTTGAGCAAGATGCAACACTGAAAGATGGTGAACAGGTCTGTATTTATCTCAATGCAGGTTTAAGCCCCCGTTATGAGCAACAAATTAATACTGGTGTTGATGGTATTGGCTTATATCGTACTGAACTTCCTTTTATGCTACATAATGGGTTTCCTTCAGAAGATGAACAAAAACAGCTGTATAAGGAAGTACTACAACTGTTTCCCTCAAAGCCTGTGGTACTAAGAACTTTGGATATTGGTGCAGATAAACAGTTACCTTATATGCCAATTAGTGAAGAGAACCCGAGCTTAGGTTGGCGAGGGATCCGGATCATGCTAGACCAACCAGAAATATTTTTGATCCAATTAAGGGCGATGCTGCGAGCTAACGCGCTTTCAGGCAATTTGCGTATTTTATTGCCGATGGTAACCAGTATAAATGAAATTGATGAAGCTATTGTCTTGATCAAAAGAGCAAAAGAAGAAGTGAGCCTGTTGCTAGGAACACCTATCAATATGCCGCAAATAGGGGTAATGCTGGAAGTTCCCTCCCTATTATTTTTACTACCAGAAATAAAAAAGCGGGTTGATTTTATTTCGATTGGTACCAATGACTTTACACAATATTTACTTGCTGTTGACCGCAACAACACACATGTGGCGGCACTATATGATAATCTTCATCCCGCGGTTGTGCGTTTTTTAGCGAAAGTGAGTGAAGAATGTCAACGTATTCAGCTGCCTGTAAGTGTTTGCGGTGAAATGGCGGGGCAGCCACTTAGTGCCATGATATTGATTGCGCTGGGGTATCGTTCTTTAAGTATGAGCGGGCGTAGCGTTCCTCGTATGAAATACTTAATCCGTCAGCTAGACCCAGCCTTGATGTCTGAGCTAGTGCCAAAACTATTGGCCGCAGAAACCTGTGATAGCATCAGACAGGAGGCAAGTGAGTTTATGGAGAAACATCGTTTAGGTGGCTTTGTACGTGGTGGAATTTAATTCAGTCATCATGTCTGGACTAACGTCAATGATGAGTGCCTCTCTGCTATTGGCGCTTATGAAGCCAAGGGAGCGCTATTTTAATTAAGTGTTTAAATTAGGTGGGAGCAAATAATTTTGAGTATAAATTACTATACTTTTTATTGTATGCTTTCGTGTGCTTCGAATAAATTGAAGTCTATTGAATATTTTATAGCCGATGACTGATTGGCTTAATTATTAAAAGTGGGGAACGATGAGTAACAGCTACTTAGCATTTCCGGAAATTGATCCTGTTATGTTCTCAATTGGGCCAGTATCGCTGCACTGGTATGGTTTTATGTACCTTGTGGGTTTTGTTTTTGCACTATGGTTGGCTGGGAGACGTGCTGCAAAGCCTAATAGTGGATGGACAAAAAATGAGGTTGAAAATTTACTCTATGTTGGGTTCGTAGGTGTATTCGTCGGTGGCCGACTTGGTTACGTTTTCTTTTATAATCTTCCTGTTTTTCTTGATGATCCCCTTTATCTGTTTAAAGTTTGGGATGGCGGGATGTCATTCCATGGCGGTTTAATTGGTGTAATATGCGCCATGATGTGGTTTGCCCACCGTACACGCCGCCGTTTTTTACAAGTTTCAGACTTTGTTGCTCCATTGATCCCATTTGGTTTAGGTATGGGCCGTATAGGTAACTTTATTAATGGGGAGCTATGGGGACGAGTGACACTGGATACGCCATGGGCATTTTTATTCCCTCATTCGCGCAGTGAAGATATTCAACTTGCAGCCCAAGACCCGTCATTATTACCTATTCTTGAACAGTATGGTGTGCTACCAAGGCACCCGTCTCAGCTCTATGAGATGTTCTTAGAAGGTATTGTCCTATTCCTTATTCTTAATTTATTTGTTCGTAAACCTCGCCCAATGGGGAGTGTTTCCGGGCTATTTTTAATTGGTTATGGTGCATTTAGGATCATAGTTGAGTTCTTTAGGCAACCAGATGCCCAATTAGGGTTATTTAGTGGGATCAGTATGGGGCAAATTCTATCAGTCCCAATGATTATTGTTGGTATTTTGATGATTGTATGGGCTTATAAATATGGTAAAAACATCCCAGCACACAAGCCATTAAAAGAGCCTAAAAATAGTTAATTAACCCGATTGTAAGGGCTAGCTGTACACCTTAAAACGACTCTTTTATTAAAGGAAAAGGGTAGGGTGCTAGCTAGCCACTTAAGTTATTTTGAATAAGAGAGTGACTATGAAGCCGTATCTTGAGTTATGCCAACGTATTATTGATAAAGGACAGTGGGTTGAAAACGAGCGGACAGGTGTTCGCTGCTTAACGGTTATCAATGCTGACCTTGAATACGATGTTGGCAATAACCAGTTTCCTTTGATTACGACTCGTAAAAGCTTTTATAAGGCTGCAATTGCTGAGCTCCTTGGGTATCTACGCGGTTATGATAATGCAGCTCAATTCCGCGAAATTGGTTGCAATACTTGGAATGCTAATGCCAATGAAAACCAAGCATGGTTAAATAACCCCCATCGTAAAGGGGAAGATGACATGGGGCGAGTATATGGTGTTCAAGGTCGCTCATGGCAACGTCCCGATGGTACGTATTTAGACCAACTGAAGAAAGTCGTTAATAATTTAAAAAATGGCATTGATGACCGCGCGGAAATCATCACTTTTTATAACCCCGGCGAATTTGAAATGGGTTGCCTGCGTCCTTGTATGCACACTCATACGTTTTCACTGCTAGGTGACACCCTTTATTTGACATCCTATCAACGTAGTTGTGATGTTCCGCTTGGTCTTAATTTTAATCAAGTTCAATGCTTTGTTTTACTTGCATTAATGGCTCGTATTACTGGTCATAAAGCAGGTAAGGCTTACCATAAAATTGTAAACGCACATATTTACGAAAATCAGTTGCCTTTAATGCGAGATGTTCAGCTAAAACGTGAACCTTTTGCGTCTCCTTCATTGGTTATTAACCCTCAAATTAAGTCATTGGATGATATTGAAACTTGGGTAACCACAAATGATTTTACTTTGGAAGGGTACCAATGCCATGAAGCAATTAAATACCCTTTCACTGTGTAATAAATAAATTGTTTGATAGCTAAGGTGGCCTGAAAGTAAAAGTCACCTTAGTGTTTTTATTCGTGCATACCACATTTCCCTCCTTTGGTTGTTTCTATCCTTTCGTTGAATCCAATCTTGTCTGGCTATCAAAATTTTTTCTTGTGTTTATTTCTACATGACTACTTTTTTGCGAAAAGCTTCGCAAACATGGCTAAACATTGTGTGAATTCCATATGAGGTTGCGAAGCTCTACGCAAGATGGATCAACCTAACTCGCTATATAGTTTTTTTTCGCCAATATCCACTTTGTGTATAAAACATGGAAGAAAAGGCGATGAAACAGAAGCAAAGTCATACCCAACATGGGTTCACTTTAATTGAAATCCTCTCAGTGTTATTTATTTGTTCTTTAACAACTTTATCTGGTATGCATCAGTGGAAACAGCATCTAGAAAAGCAACGGTTAATTGATGCTGCAAGGCAACTATCTGAGTTTATTTATAGTCATATGATGGAAGGTGTTTACTTAAATAGGCATCAGTTGTTATCAATCAAGATTGGTAAGGAGGGCTGGGGGATATCTGTAAAGGATGCGAATACCCGCCAAGAAATAGGGAAAATAACAGCGGATAAGTATCAAGGAATTGAACTTATTAGGGCTAGTCGTCACTCAGTCGATTTATATGGCAAGCAAGGTACAAGCCGCGCGTTTAGCTTCGAATTAAGAAATAAAGATACTGATATTTCTATTTATATTTCGGCCTTAGGGCGGATTAGGGCGTGCAGTAAGAAAAATATTGTTGGGTTACCCAAATGTTAAACAGGGCTAGCATTGATGGAAATAAAACACCAGATAAAAACCAAGGTGGTTTTACATTAATTGAAATGTTAATAGCAATAGTAATAAGTAGCTTTGTATGTGTTGCTGCTATGAATAGTATCCCTGCCATTTTTAAGCAAACTTATCGCGCTTATTTCCAATATCAACTTGATAGAGAAGTTAGGCAGGTCTTGCTGAATATGGAAAAAGACTTCAGGCGTATTGGTTACTGTAGCAGTGCTCATTGTACTGGTGAGCCAATAAAAATTAGTGCTAAGTTCCTGAGTAAAATTAATAACTCGTGCATAATTTTTGCTTATGACCAAGACCTGTCTGGGCAGTGGGAAAATATTAAATCAAAAAAGACAGAGACTGATTATTTTAGCTATCGTTTTAATGGTGAGAAATTAGAATCTAACCGAAACGTTAGAAACTGTGATGGAACTCGTTGGCAATCATTGTTCGACCCTAATGTTGTTAAGGTCAAACGGCTATCGTTCAATTTGTTGAAAAACAAGCTAATATTAGAAGTGTTTTTAGCAGTAGAAACTCGGTTGTTACCTAATCAAGTATTTAATTACCAGTTTGCTGTATTTCTTAGGAATCTATAATGGGGCTAATAAAGCAGCAAAATGGGAGTGTCGCTTTAGTGATGGTGGTTGTGCTAATGACCATGGGGTTGATACTCATTAAATCACTGCATTTTTACCAAGAGCGAGCTTTCGAAGAATGGCGCAAAGAAGTTCGGTATTTTAGCGGGTTTAATCGAGCAGAATCGGCACTTGCTTGGGGGGCTACACTATTGTGGGATATCCATTCACGTAACTATAAAACTTGGTTTTGCCAGCAAAATACAAACCGGAAATGGAAAAGTTGTCTAAAACATTACAAAGGTTCAAATTTTATTTTATCGGGGCAAAGTGATTATCAGTTTGGTTTAGAAATAAAAGTTTATCGTTGGGTTATATTGGATGTTAATAAGCAGCAAGTTATACCGCGTTCGAAGGGCTGGTTAGACTATTGCCCTGTGACAAAAAAAGGGTTTTGCCAGTGAAAATAGAACAGCAAGGCTTTGCATTAATACAATCAATCATTGCAACCGCAGTTTTTGCTATCTTATTAATAGCTTTGCTAAACTATACGCAATATATCGTATTGAATTTTAATCAATTGTATAAAGATTCAACGGCGGTAAGGGTCTTGCATAGTCGATTAGAAAAGCAGGGGGCAGTCGGTGATGAAACCTATTCTGAGGAAATCTCTTCCATTGGGGAGGTTTTACGTTACCCTGAATGGAAAATAGAGCAAACTCTTACGCACCCTGTTAAATATTGTACAGAGTCGATGGCTTCACTACTAATTTCAAGGCAGCGATTTTCGTTAAGCCGCTGGTACTGCTCAATAGGAGAGCATCATGTTTCAGGTTTATCATTCTAATCAATTAGATTTATTAAAAGAGTTAATTGCTCATTTAATGAAAAATGAACCACTTCCTCACCCTTTTGAGCAAGAAATTATTTTGGTGCAAAGCCCTGGTATGTCTCAGTGGCTACAAATCGAGTTAGCAAAGCAATTTGGCATTGCTGCAAATATTAATTATCCATTGCCAGCAACATTTATTTGGGACATGTTTAGGCGGGTACTCCCTGATATTCCTAAAGAAAGTGCATATACGAAACAAGCAATGACATGGAAATTGATGACAATATTGCCAACCGTGATTGATGAAGAAGAGTTTGAACCTTTAAGGCATTATCTTCAGCAAGATACAGACAAACGCAAGCTGCATCAGCTTGCAGGGAGAATTGCTGATTTATTTGACCAGTATTTAGTTTATCGTCCTCAATGGATTGAAAAATGGCAGCAAAATGAAGAGATTGAAGGGTTAAGCTCGAATCAATTATGGCAAAAGCGCTTGTGGCAATGCCTTGTTGATTATTCAAACGAATTAAAACAACCGCCTTGGCACAGGGCAAATTTATACCAAAGCTTCATTAATAAGCTGTTAGAAGTGCCTGATTTAGGAAAAATGCTACCAAAACGTATTTTTATTTGTGGCATTTCATCACTTCCACCTACGTATTTGCAGGCTCTTAATGCTATTGCAGAACATACGGACGTTCATTTAATGTTTAATAACCCCTGCCGCTATTATTGGGGGGATATTCAAAGTGCATCATTTTTAGCTAAGTTACAGCAGCGTAAGCTACGTCATTATCTTGATAAACATGAAATTTCTCGGTTTAAGGCCGAAGAACATAGCCCGACCTTATTTAATGAAAATGGTGAGCAAAATATTGCTAACCCATTGTTAGCGTCGTGGGGGAAACTTGGTAGAGACAATTTATATTTTATTGCCCAACTTGATAACGCCAATGAAATTTCTGCGTATGTAGATACAAAGCGTGCAAATTTATTAGAAAATATACAGCAAGATATCTTAGATCTGGAAAATCATGCACAGCTAGGAACGACATTAGAAAGTTATGAAACGAGTTCAGGCAAACGTCCAATAAGTGAGCTGGATGAATCTATAACATTTCATTCGTGCCATAGTGCGCAGCGGGAAGTTGAAGTATTACAAGACCGGTTATTAGCACTTTTTGAGCAAGATCCGACATTAACTCCGCGTGATATTATTGTGATGGTTGCGGATATCGATAGCTACGCACCTTATATTCAGGCTGTTTTTGGTAATACGGCATCCTCTCGCTATATTCCATTTTCAATTTCAGATAGAAAAGCACTACAAGCTCACCCAATCTTACAAGCATTTATTACGCTACTCGATTTACCTCAAAGCCGTTTTTCGACGGAACAGGTGCTTTCTTTGCTTGAAGTCTCCTCTTTTTCCCGTCGATTTGGGATCGATGAAAGCGAGTTAAGTTTATTGCGTCGATGGGTTAATGAATCGGGGATCCGCTGGGGGCTTGATGATGATAATGTACGCTCTTTTGCTCTCCCTGTTATTGGCCAGAATACTTGGGAATTTGGCTTAAGCAGGATGTTGCTTGGTTATGCAATGGATAGCCGAAATGGTCCTTGGAATGGTATTTTACCATATGATGAATGTAGTGGGTTAGCCGCGCAACTTGCTGGCAAACTCGCATTATTAATAAATACATTAAGGGAATGGCGAACCTTATTAGAGCAAGAACGTTCACTGAGTGAATGGAAGGAGCTTTGCCAGCCATTACTGGATAGCTGTTTTATGGTTGATAGCGAAACTGAGTTGGTATTAACGTTATTAACAGAACAATGGCATCAAATTATTGATAATGCGATAACATCAGGATACGACAAGCTCATTCCACTTCGTTTAATCCGTGATGAACTCTCAGTGCGTTTTGATGACGAGAAGATAAGCCAGCGTTTTTTAGCAGGTTCGGTTAACTTTTGTACTTTGATGCCAATGCGCTCAGTCCCATTTAAAGTTGTTTGCTTATTAGGCATGAATGATGGTGCTTATCCTAGAAATATTCCACCGCTAGGCTTTGATTTAATGGCTGAAAAATCAGTCCGAGGGGATAGAAAACGGAGGGACGATGACCGTTATCTATTTTTAGAGGCATTGAACTCAGCAGCTAAACAACTCTATATTAGTTATATAGGGCTATCTATTCGTGATAATCAACCTTGTAATCCATCAGTATTAGTGACGGAATTGCTTGATTATATTTGCCAAAGTTTTTGTTTGGTAGGCGATGAGTCGCTTACCATCGATGAAAGTGCTAAGCGTTTAAATCAAAGGTTAGTTATTCAACATAATAGAGTACCATTCGCAAAAGAAAATTTCCTCCCTAAAACACCTTACCAAAGCTTTGCTAGTGAGTGGTTACTCGCAGCAAAAACAGCCAATAGAGTTGATGAACCATTTTGTTCTGTACTTGAAACTCGAGAACCTATTACGGATATTTCTCTCGAACAATTATTACGATTTTATCGTCACCCAATTCGGGCGTTTTTCCAACAACGGTTAAAAGTGCATTTTTCAATTGAAGAAACAGAGTTGCCAGAAGAAGAGCCATTTACCCTTGGTCGGTTACAACGTTATAAAATTAATGATCAAATTTTAGATTTGCTTGTCAAAGATGAAAGCCCAGATCCATTTTATTTCGCTTTGAAAGCTTCAGGTCAGTTACCGGCTAAGCAATTTGGCCAGCTTTTTTGGGAGCAGCAGTTAACTGAGATTTTACCATTAGCTGAAAAAGTTAAAGAATATGACAGGCAACTTTTTGACTATCCTATTGATTTTGAAATAAATAGGGTAAAAATTACTGGGGTACTTAAAAATGTTCACGAGACAGGTTTATTACGCTATCGACCAGCTTACTTAACCGCTAATGATGGCGTCCAGTTATGGATTGAGCATTTATTATTTAACTCGCAAATTGGTGAAGGGGACAGCCTATCACTAGGTAGGGATAATAGTATTTGGCAATTTTCATCTATTAGCAAAGAAGATGCTTTGGGGTATCTACAAGACTTAATAACAGGGTACTGTGAGGGTTTTGATTCGCCCCTCATCCTTCTAAATCAAAGTGGTTGGAATTGGATAACGGCTTGTTTTGATAAAAAGACAAAGCAGTATGATTTTTCAAATGAAGAAACACAACAAAAAGCACTGTCGGCTTTGCTTCAAAGTTTGCAAGGAAGCCAAATGAAAAAAGGTGAGATGGAAGATGATTATGTGTTGCGAGCATGCAGAAATATTGATAGCGCTATGATCCAATCGCTTTTATTAAACACTCAGCGGTTCTTATTGCCGATGACAAAATACTTGAAATAACGGGAGAGCACCATAGGATGCAACATTTATCCAAAAAAATCGCTCATTTGTTCTTATTATTCACCATCTTGGTGTGTGGTAGTGCATTAGCAGCGCAACCACTCTGGGAATTACTACCAGAAACGATTAATAAGAGTGAAAGTGATCCTAGGGAATATAAAGCAATAAAACTAAGCAATGACATGACTGTCTTGTTGGTTTCAGATGCCAAAGCAACGAAATCGCTAGCTGCTGTATCGATACCTGTTGGTAGTATTGAAAACCCAGATAGCCAGTTAGGGCTAGCTCATTATTTAGAGCACATGGTCTTAATGGGGTCTAAAAAATACCCAGAGCCAAGTAGTTTCTCGGAATTTTTACAAAAGCATGGTGGCAGCCACAATGCGAGTACCGCACCTCACCGTACTGCGTATTATTTTGAAGTTGAAAATGGGGCATTGCAGGAAGCGACAGATAGACTAGCTGATGCTTTAGCAGAACCACTTTTAGACCCTATAAATGCCGATAGAGAACGTAATGCGGTCAATGCAGAGCTTACAATGGCGCGTTCTCGTGATGGCATGCGTCTATGGCAAGTGCGCTCGGAAACATTAAATCCCCAACACCCAAATTCACGCTTTTCTGGGGGGAATCTTGATACATTAAAAGATAAAGCGAATAGTAAATTACAAGACGAATTAGTGGGCTTTTATAAGCACTATTATTCTGCAAATTTAATGAATGGTGTTCTTTACGGTGATCAATCTATTGAATCATTAGCTAAAATTGCCCAAGACACATTTGGTCGTATCCCTAATTTTAATGCGAGCGTACCGGTTCTTGATATTCCAGCAGTAACAGATAAAGAAAAGGGCATCATTATTCATTATGTCCCCGCACAACCACAAAAAGCGCTACAAATTGAATTTAGCATCAAAAATAATATGGCAGACTTTCGTAGCAAAAGTGATAGCTATATTAGTTACTTGATCGGGAATAGAAGCCCTGGGACATTAGCGGACTGGTTGATATCACAAGGCTTTGCTGAGGGTATTAGTGCATCAGCCTCACCAAATGCAGATAGAAATTATGGTTCTTTTTCCATATATGTCACATTGACTGATAAAGGCTTAGAGAACAGAGACGAAATTATTGCCGCTATTTTTGCCTATCTTGATCTGATCAAGAAAGAGGGGGTCAATAAAAATTACTTTGACGAAATAGCAAACGTGCTCAATTTGTCATTTAAGTATGGGTCGATTGTAAGGGATATGAATTATATTGAATGGCTCTCTGACCAGATGATTGATGTTCCAGTTAAACATGTTCTTGATTCAGACTATATTGCAGACAAATATGATCCAGAAGCGATTAAACAACGCTTATCGGAGTTAACTGCACAAAATGCACGAGTTTGGTTTATTGGCCCGGATGAGCCTAGTAACAAAAAGGCTTACTTTGTTGATGCGCCTTATCAAGTTGATAAAATCACACAAAAACAATTTAATCATTGGTCTAATTTAGAATCTAAAATGGGTTTTAAATTACCGGTTTTAAACCCATATATTGCGGATAAATTGACGCTAATAAAAACAGATAAAGTCTATAAACACCCTGAGTTTATTTATCAGGATGGGAATACGCGTGTTTTATATATGCCAAGTCAATATTTTGCAGATGAACCCAAAGCGAGCATTACCTTATCATTACGCTCAAACCAAGGTGACAAGGATGCTAAAGAACAAGTTACAGGGGCCTTGTTGCAATATATTTCATCATTAAAAATGGATGAACTGCAATATCAGGCGTCTGTTGCAGGTATGTCTGTCTCTGTTTCTCAGGGCGTTGGATTGCAGTTAAATGCGAGTGGCTATACGCAACACTTACCTGAGCTCTTTTTGTCAATGACTAAGCTGTATCTTAGCTTTGAACCGACTGAGCAGGAATTAGCTCAAGCAAAATCTTGGTACAAAGAGCAAATTGCGGTTGCTAACAATGCTAAAGCTTATGAACTGGCAATGCAGCCCCTGCAGCGCATCAATAGCGTACCATATTTTGAGCAAGAACAGCGTCTTGCTGAATTAGATAAAATTACGCTTAAAGAAATTACTGATTATCGTGAGATGCTGGTTAAGAGTGCTGCATTACAAGCACTTGTTTTCGGTAATATCACGGAAGAAAAAAGTATTGAGACCATTAAAGATGCTCAACAGCTACTCAAAAGCGAAGGAACAAACTGGTGGCGTGGGGATATCATTGTTATTGATAAAAGCTATTTAGCTGATTTTCATAAACAAGGGAATAGCTCCGATAATGCATTAGCGGAGATCTTTATTCCAGATGGTTATAATCGCATTGATGGCGCTGTTTTTGGTGGCATTCTCGCGAAGGTGATCCAACCTTGGTTTTATGACCAACTGAGGACAAACGAACAGCTTGGTTATGCCGTGTTTGCTTTTAAAGCGGGCCTGGGCGATCAGTGGGGAATTGGCTTTTTATTGCAAAGTAATGCTAAAACGCCGAACTACCTGAATACTCGTTATCAGGAATTTTATACCAATGCCTTGGAAAGGTTGAAAAAATTACCAACAGATGAGTTTAATCAGTATAAACAATCGATGATTACTGAAATGAAACAACCACCACAAACGTTCTATGAGGAGGTTGGTCGCTATTCTTCCGATTTCTCACGTAATATTTTCAGCTTTGATACTCGAGAAAAAGTAATAGCTACGCTTGGTTCTGCGACTAAACAACAGGTAATCAAATACTATGAAGATGCAGTTATCAAACACAAAGGGTTAGCACTTAGCTCTCAGGTTATAGGGCATGGTATTGATGGAAAAGCAGGGTACGCTAAATTGAAAAATTGGCGGCTGTACCCAACAGCTTCAGAATTACAAAAGAGTTTACCAATAAAGGAAGATGCTGAGTGAATAACGCGCAGATAGGGTCCCAATTACTGAATGTTTTTTCATTACCGTTGCAAGGGCAGCGTTTAATTGAAGCATCGGCAGGAACCGGTAAAACATACACAATAGGTATACTTTATCTGCGTCTTTTATTAGGTTTAGGGGGGGCGAACGCTTTCTCTAGGCCTTTGAGTGTTGAGGAAATTTTAGTTGTAACCTTTACTGAAGCAGCAACGAATGAGCTACGCGGTCGTATTCGTCAGCGGATACATGAAATGCGCTTAGTGTGTTTAAGAAATGGCGTTGGTTTTGAATCACAGCCAGAATATCTTGAACTATTAAGTGAACTTCCCGAGGGTTTACAAAGGGAATTTGCCCAAGAATGGCTATTGGCGGCAGAAAGGCAAATGGATGAAGCTGCTATCTACACTATTCATGGTTTTTGCCAAAGAATGTTGGTTCATAATGCATTTGAATCAGGTGTGTTATTTGAGCAAACAATGGTTCAAGACGAATTTCCGATTCAAAAGCAAGCTTGTGCAGATTTCTGGCGTCGTCATTTTTATCCGTTAAATTATTCGATGACGAAAGTCATTCAGTCATTGTGGAACAGCCCTGAGTCATTGTTAACAGAGATAAAACCTTTTTTGCAAGGTGATATTCCAGTTATTATTAATCAGCCTCAACAAATAGAAACACTAGAGGAACGACACCAGCGGTTAATCTCATTAATTGATTCAGTTAAAGCATCTTGGCTAGAACATTCCGCTGATTTCGAAAAGCTGATTACAGATTCTGATGTTGATAAACGAAGTTATAGTTCCCGTTTCTTACCTTCTTGGTTGACAAAAATAGCTCAGTGGGCGCAAGAGCCTACTGAGGATTATCAGTTACCAAAGGATCTCGTTCGTTTTTCACAAACTACATTGCATGAAAAATCTAAAAGCGGTTCTGGGCCAGAACATATTGTTTTTCAACATATAGACAACCTACTTTCTCAATCATTAACACTTAAAGACCTTATTATTCCACTCGCGATTTCTGAAGTTAGGCAAACTATTACTCGAGAAAAACACAATCGGGGAGAAATGGGGTTTGATGACCTATTAACTCGTTTAGATAGTGCTCTTAGCCAAGAGAGTGGGAAATTTTTAGCTCATGCTATTAGCCAGCGTTTTCCTGTGGCAATGATTGATGAGTTTCAAGATACAGATGCACAACAATACCGTATTTTTCAACGGATTTACCAAGGTGTTGAAAACAGCGCCTTACTTTTTATCGGTGACCCTAAACAGGCTATTTATGCCTTTCGTGGTGCAGATATTTTTACTTATATTGAAGCCAAAAAAGAAGTTAGTGCTCACTACACATTAGAAACTAATTACCGTTCATCTCAAAGTATGGTTGAGGCCGTTAACCATATCTTTAGTCATTGCGAGTCTCCGTTCATATTTGATCAAATACCTTTTCAACCAGTTAACTTTGCCCCACAAAATAGTGGGAAAAAATTGGTCCATAATGGTGATGAAGTTAACGCTCTCACTTTTTGGCAATTGGGTGCAGAGGGGGTTTCTGTCGCGGAATATGAGCAAGCAATAGCGTCACAATGTGCGGCACAAATAGCTCAGTATTTACTAGGTGGGCTGCGAGGGGATACTTATTTTGATAATAAAGGTAAGTGTACTCCTGTTGCAGCTTCAGATATTACCGTCTTGGTACGTAGCCGGCGAGAGGCCGTATTAATTCGCGATGCTTTAAATCAACTGAATATAGCTTCTGTTTTTCAATCCAATAGGGAAAGCGTATTTTCCACCCCCGAAGCTAGGGATCTGTTGTGGTTATTGCAGGCGGTATTATCCCCTGAAAAAGAACGCGTTTTGCGTAGTGCATTAGCCACAGGGATATTAGGTTTATCAGCAAAGCAAATAGATGACCTTAATCACGATGAGAAAGCGTGGGAACAATTAGTAGATGAATTCGCTCGTTATGCACAAGTGTGGCAAAAACGTGGTGTACTCCCAATGCTTCGCATGGTGATGGCTCAGAGGCATATCGCTGAAACATTATTATCTGGAATTGATGGCGAACGCCGATTGATGGATGTAATGCATATTGGTGAACTGTTGCAAGAAATGTCACTACAACTTGAAGGTGAGCACACACTTACTCGATGGTTAGCGCAGCAGATTGCACACCCAGACCATCAATCAGATGCGCAACAAATGCGCCTTGAAAGTGATAAACATCTGGTTCAAATTAGTACAATTCATAAATCTAAAGGTCTTGAATACAAAATTGTTTGGTTACCTTTTGCCAGTAATTTTTTACCTCAGTCCAAAGGGTTATATCACGACAGAACAGATTTCGGTACAAGGCTAGACTTGTCTGATGGTGAAGATACCGTGGCCTTGGCTGATGAAGAGCGATTAGCTGAAGATTTGCGTTTATTATACGTAGCCTTAACTCGGGCTATCTATCACTGTAGTGTGGGGGTTGCGCCGCTGATCAAAGGGAATAGAAAGAAAAGTGGTGAAACGGACTTACATTTATCTGCGCTTGGATACGTCATACAAAAAGGGCAGGCAGGAGATAGCCAACTGTTAAATGAGATGCTCGATGAACTCAGTAACGATGTAATTAATGTTACTGTCATTGATGTACCTGAATTTGAACGTTTAACTCTTGAGTCAAATCATGATGAAAACTTAGCGGCAAGGGAAGTCACTCGCTATTTTGATGACCACTGGCGTGTTACCAGCTATTCGGGGCTAAGTTATGGTTCTAACCATTCAGAAGACGGGCAAGCCGTATCTGCTCTACAATTTGCAAATTCACTAGCACCAAATATGGATACTGAAGTCAGCGTTGATGTTGAGCAACAAGAAGGTGAAAATTCGGCTGAATTTTTAACGCCCCATCAATTCCCTAGAGGGGCATTGCCGGGGACCTTTTTACATACTCTGATGGAAGAGATTGATTTCTCTGAAGCAATTTCGGTTGAATGGTTAACTGAAAAATTAGAAGCGGCAGGGTTTGGTATTCAATGGGCACCTATGTTGCAAGAGTGGTTAAATGCGATTGTTCAGGCTCCGTTAGCAGATGATGGCTTATGTTTATCTGCATTACAGCCACAAGATCAGTTAGATGAAATGCAATTTTATATCCCTATAGAATCGGAACTCACGGCTAATCATTTAGATAAAAT
This sequence comes from Providencia sp. TYF-12, assembly GCF_041344805.1. Classification (NCBI taxonomy): domain Bacteria; kingdom Pseudomonadati; phylum Pseudomonadota; class Gammaproteobacteria; order Enterobacterales; family Morganellaceae; genus Providencia; species Providencia sp. TYF-12. The sequence continues at coordinate 3,707,333 of NZ_CP166833.1, read as the reverse complement.
TGCCCATCAATATGACCCGCTATCTCAGCGTTGCCCTCCGTTGAATTTTGAAAAGGTACAAGGGATTTTAAAAGGGTTTATTGATTTGACTTTTTTTTGGGGTGGCAAATTTTATCTTCTTGATTATAAATCAAATTACCTGGGTGAGGATGCTAGCTTTTATACTCAAGAAGCAATGGCCGAAGCCATGATCGATCACCGATATGATTTACAATATCAATTATATTCCTTGGCACTACACCGCTATTTAAAACAAAGGTTACCTGATTATGATTACGAAACGCATTTTGGTGGTGTGTATTACTTATTCTTAAGAGGGATTGATAAGGTAAATTCGCATAATGGGGTCTTTTTTTATCGGCCTTTAGAAGCTTTTATTGGGGAATTGGATCTCCTTTTTCAAGGTAGGCAACAAGGGGAGGTGCTGAATGAAAGCACTATTTAATCGGGGAATTGAAGAACGTATTTTTACTCCACTTGATGTGCAATTTGCCTATAGCCTATCAGAGGATGAAAACCCAATACTACTGATGGTTACTGCTATTCTTAGTGCGGAAACGATGGCAGGGCATGTTTGCTTAGCGTTATCTGACATCATGCCTGAAAAGTTATTTGCAGGTCGGCATCCTGAACTGGCCGCGGAGTTTTGGCACAAAATGGGGCAGCCAGATGAGCAAACGGTTTATCAAACTTTGCTGCAAGCAAATGCAGTTTCGTTAGGAAATGAAAATAAAACGTCCCCGTTGGTTCTGTCGGGAGATTACTTATATTTTCAACGAATGTGGCAATATGAGCAGTATGTTGCGCATTATTTTTCTAACACCCCAATAGATGATAAAAATAACCAACAAATCAAGGTGGTTTTAGATAATTTATTTCCGATCTCAGATGAGATTGATTGGCAGAAAATTGCAGCTGCTGTTGCCGTGACGAGTAAAGTCTCCATAATTTCTGGGGGGCCGGGAACAGGGAAAACAACAACGGTCGCGCGTATCCTCGCTGCATTAATTAAACTGGAAACTAAGCATGAGTATAGGGTCAGAATTGAGCTTGCGGCGCCTACAGGTAAAGCGGCTGCAAGGCTAACCGAATCTTTAGGAGAGGCAATGAAACATATGCCTTTAACCGATGATGAGAGGGCGTTATTACCACATCAAGCGAAAACACTTCATCGTTTACTTGGTGCTCAGCCTGAAAGCCAAAAATTTCGCTATAACCGAGATAACCGATTATCGCTAGATATTTTAATTGTTGATGAGGCATCAATGGTCGATTTACCGATGATGGGTAAATTACTTGAGTCGCTGCCTGAAAATGCAAAACTTATTTTTCTTGGTGATAAGGACCAACTTGCATCTGTTGAAGCAGGGGCTGTACTCGGGGATATTTGCCAGTTTGCAGATAATGGCTACAGCCTTGAACGAGCGGCTCAGCTTTCTGAAATATCGGGTTATTCTATCGAACAATACTCTTCGACAACAGGTCCGATAATTCGCGATAGTTTGTGTTTATTGCGCAAAAGCTACCGTTTTTCTGCTGATTCAGGAATTGGGAAACTTGCTTTTGCTGTAAATGCGGGAAATGTACTTGGTGTTCAAAAGTTATTAAAGCAAGGCTGTTTTGATGTGCATAATTATGTGCAAGAAACGGCAGATGATTATGCACAAATTTTATTAAATGCCTCTGAAAATTATAAAGATTATTTATTGGCTGTAAAATCAAAGGAAACGCCGGCTCAGGTTTTAAAAAAGTTTAATCAATATCGTTTATTAACCGCTTTACGGGAAGGCCCTTTTGGGGTAGTAGGCCTGAATGATAAATTAGAAAAATTATTACATCGGCAAGGGTTAATAAACCGTCCCTATAATTTATTAAATAAACACTATGCTGGCCGGCCAATCATGATTAGCCGCAACGATAGCCCACTAGGGTTATTCAATGGGGATATTGGGGTCATATTACCTGATGAAAATAATAGCCTGAGAGCTTACTTTCAATTTCCAGATGGCACTATTCGTGGAATACAACCGAACCGTCTACCACAGCATGAAACCGCTTATGTGATGACGGTTCATAAATCACAAGGTTCGGAGTTTGCTCATACCGCATTAGTGTTACCGCAGGTATATTCACCTGTTATTACACGTGAACTCGTCTATACCGCAATAACCCGAGCAAAAAAAGAATTGTCCCTTTATGGGAGCCCAAAAGTATTACGTCGAGCAATTGAAACGCCGACAAAACGGCGCAGTGGTTTGGCGATACAATTAATGTGACTAAGATATACTTAAGTGACAGTTATATTTAAATAATTTATAACCATAGATTAAAGGTAATAAGATGGATAACCAGCAAGAAATGACCGCAATAACCCTAACATTAAATGCAAGGCTTGAGCCGATTAGGCGTGCAGATTTAGAAGATGCATTTGATGAAGTCATGAAAAGCATGGGGAAAGATATCCATGTTACTGGTGGTGGTACGTCACTTGATGATAATGGTGAGGCACAAGAATGCGATATAGAAATCGCTATTGCGGATGCTAGTGACGAAAATATCAGCTTAATTATCCAGCTATTTACTTCAATGTTAGCGCCGAAGGGCTCTCGTTTATTTATTCATGGTGAAGATGTCCGGATTGATTTTGGTACAGATGAAGGGCTGGCAATTTATTTTAATGGAACAGAATTAGCCGATGAGGTTTATGAAAACGGAGATATCAATGAGGTCTTTGACATACTTGATGAAGCAGTTGAAGATATTGGTAGTATCCATGGTGTTTGGGATGGGCCAACAGAAACAGCATTTTACTTTTACGGCACTTCTTTTGCTGAAATGGAAGCTGCATTAAAACCCCATTTAGATACAATCCCATTATGCCAAAAGGCAAGGGTTGTACAAATAGCTTAACTGTGTAATTTATTCCTAGCTAGAGTTAAAGTTGTAAAAGTGCCCACCCAAATTATACATCCATATGATTTGGGTGGGAGAGGATAATTAACCAGCTATGGTTTCAAATAGTGTCGAAATAGTTATTTATCTGATTGGGTTTTTAAATCTAATATTAAAATCTTAGAACGCCGCTGGTAGTTATATAATGCTTGTTTCTTCAATGGTAGCATTTCAATTTCAGCAGGGGTAAAGCCACGTTCTTGGAACCAATGAATGCTGCGTGTTGTTAATACAAACAATCTGTCTAAGCCAAATTGTTTTGCTTGAGCTGCCACTCGATTAAGTAGTTCTTCCCCTCTGGCAGAGCTGCGGTAGTCAGGGTGAACTGCAACACATGCCATTTCTCCAAGTTTTTCTTCTGGGTATGGGTAGAGAGCCGCACAAGCAATCACCAAGCTATCACGTTCAATAATGGTAAATTTGTCGATTTCCATTTCAAGCTGCTCACGTGAACGCCGTACTAAAATGCCTTGCTGCTCGAGTGGGCGAATAAGTTCTAAAATGCCCCCAATATCGTTAATATTTGCGCGGCGGATTTGCTCTGCACTTTCCATTACTATTTGGGTACCAATACCATCGCGGGAGAACAGCTCTTGGATTAAAGACCCATTTTCTTGGTAGCTCAATAAGTGGCTACGGCGAACACCACGACGGCAAGCTTTTGCTGCACCGCGTAAAAAGCGTACAGTTCCTGAGTAATAATCCCCTTCAGATTCTAGCTGTTGAATGAGGTTTTCCGCTTCATTTGGGAATAACTCAGACAGGATATTACCGTTCTTATCAGCAACCCCTTGCGAAGAGCAAAAACCGATAAGTTTCTCAGCCTTCATTTTTACAGCGAGTTGGGTGGCTATCTCTTCTGAGGTGAGATTAAAGCTTTCCCCCGTAACAGAAACGGCAACAGGGCCAATGAGTACAATGGAACCGTTATCGAGTTGGTTATTAATCGCTTCTTCATTAATACGGCGTATCCTACCACTATGGCAATAATCAATACCGTCATCGACACCTAATGGTTGAGCAATAACAAAATTACCACTAACTACATTAATATGCGCGCCTTGTAACGGAGTGTTACCTAAGCTCATGGATAACCGAGCTGTAATATCTAATTGTAAAGCACCTGAGGCTTGTTTGACATATTCAAGTGTATTGGCATCAGTTACGCGAGTATGTTTGTGATAAACAGCGTCATAGTTATGCTCTGCTAGGATATCTTCGATTTGAGGCCGAGCGCCATAAACGACGATAATCCTTATGCCTAAACTATGTAATAACCCTATATCATTGACAATACTAGGGAAATTTTCATGGGCAATTGCTTCACCACCAAGCATAATAATAAAAGTTTTGCCGCGGTGGGCGTTTATATAAGGGACCGAATGGCGAAACTCATCAACCAATTCGGTACTGCGCTCTTTCATAACGACCCTCTTAAATGAATTTTTATTCGCTAATAATGTATTTTTATTCTTTTTGGCGCAGAATATCAAGTAAAAGATGGTATAAAAAAAGTAACAATTTTATTTTTGACGTTTACATATCTCTAAATTTAACTATATATACTCTACGGAAATTAAATTGCTTAAAATTGACACAGAAAGTCACTCAAAAACATTTTCTCTAGGTATGATTAAGTTATGCTTATAGTGGTAAGTCTATAGATGTCTTGTATATTCTTAATGACAGAGCACAAATGATTAGTTAGAGTGCTTATTTCTGGTCAAGCTATTGGCAGTTATTCTTAAATCACTTTATTTCTCAGTTCTAGGTTCGGAATTATTGATGAGTCATCAAGATCACAGCCCATCGAAGCGCCGTTTTATACAGGGCGCAGCTGCAGTTATGTTACTGAGCGTCAGCCCATTCGGTTTTTCTGCAAATAGCAGCGTCATCGCTGTGCGTATTTGGCCTGCATCAAGCTATACCCGAGTTACGCTAGAATCCAGCGTCCCGTTAAAGTATCGCCAGTTTGTGCTTAATAACCCTGAGCGCATTGTTGTCGATCTTGAAGGGGTGCAGTTAAATAATGTGCTTAAACAGATGGGGACTCAGATCCAAACTCGTGACCCGTATTTGAAGTTGGTTCGGGTAGGGCAGTTTGATCCTCAAACGGTTCGTTTAGTTTTTGAAGTAAAAAATAGAGTTAGCCCTCAGTTCTTTACGATAACGCCTGTTGGTGAATTTAAACATCGTTTAGTGCTTGATTTTTATCCGGGCAAAGGTGTCGATACCAATGATGACCCACTGTTGGCGCTACTTGAGGATTACAATAAAGGTGATCTCGAAGAAAACATGCCAGCTCAAGCTAAAAAACCAGGGAAGGCGGGAAGGGATCGCCCGATTATTATTATGATAGACCCGGGACACGGTGGTGAAGACCCAGGTGCGATAGGGAAATATAAAACGCGAGAAAAAGATGTCGTCCTGCAAATCGCACGTCGTTTAAAAGCATTAATTGATAAAGACCCTAAAATGCGGGCTTATATGACACGAAATGAAGACGTTTTTATTCCGTTGAAGGTTCGTGTTGCGAAAGCAAGAAAGATGCAAGCAGATTTATTTGTTTCTATTCATGCTGATGCATTTACTAATCGTTCAGCACGTGGTTCCTCTGTCTTTGCTTTATCAACGAAAGGGGCTACCAGTAATACGGCTCGTTATCTTGCGCAAACTCAGAATGAAGCTGACTTAATTGGTGGGGTAAGTAAGAGTGGAGATGTATATCTTGACCATACAATGCTTGACTTGGTCCAAACGGCAACGATCAATGATAGTTTGAAGTTTGGTGATGAAGTATTAAAACTCATGGGTAAAGTCAATAAATTGCATAAGAACAAAGTTGACCAAGCTGGGTTTGCGGTACTTAAAGCGCCTGAAATACCATCAATTCTAGTTGAAACCGCATTCATTAGTAATTTAGAAGAAGAGCGAAAGCTTAAAACAGCTAAGTTCCAGCAACAAATGGCTGAATCTATTTTTGAAGGGGTTAAAGCCTATTTCCGCAATGGTGGAGAGCTAGCTATTCGTAACTAATCGAGTGAGCTATTAGGTATATGTTGATATAAAGGTGATGAACTAATTTGTGAGTCGCCTTTTTTATTTGCATAAATAAAAAAATAAGGTTTTATACAGGATAAAGACTAAAGGTGATTTGCTATTCAAGGAAGGAAACTAAGAAAGAATTGGTTGCGGGGGCTGGATTTGAACCAACGACCTTCGGGTTATGAGCCCGACGAGCTACCATGCTGCTCCACCCCGCGACTGAAGAAGTAAAAAATTGGTTGCGGGAGCTGGATTTGAACCAACGACCTTCGGGTTATGAGCCCGACGAGCTACCATGCTGCTCCATCCCGCGACTGAATTTTTACATCTTTATACTGCTGACTACTTTTAATACTTTACTGATAAAATCAGTAATTGGTTGCGGGGGCTGGATTTGAACCAACGACCTTCGGGTTATGAGCCCGACGAGCTACCAAGCTGCTCCACCCCGCGTCCGATTCGGGCACTATACTCGGGATGAGATCTGATGCAAGTTTTTTCGTGTTTTTTTTTCAAATTTCAGCATCTACAGAACAAAATCCGCACTGAATGTCTATTTTTTAATCTTTAGTGGGAGTGTTGAGAAAAATAACTGAACTAAATATGTTTACTCGTTTCATTCCCAATTTGGGTTTGCTATTGTGCGTTTCATATTGGATTGTTGGATGCGCTTGGGTGGTGGAGAATGAATTTAGGACTGACAAAAATTGTAAATAAGCGAGCAGTAAAAAATGGGTTGGTAATCAGTGTGTTTTTTTCTTTATTGGCAGGATGCCAAACTCATCCAACGGATAAAGGCCAACAATATAAAGATGGGCGTTTAGTACAAGACCTGCAAAAAGTTAACCAAGTGAATGTTCAAGGTCGGCCTATTAATGCACCTGATTTTAATCAACAAGTTGTTGAGATCAAAAATGCATCACCCCGTTTATTTCAAAATAACAGCGATACCTACCATGCTATCGAGAATTGGTTAATGGCGGGGGGAGAACCTGCGAAATTAGCTAATTTCAATTTAACAGCTTTTCAAATGGAAGGAGCTGATAATTATGGGAATGTGCAATTTACTGGTTATTACACGCCTGTTATCGAGGCTAGACGCGTCCCACAAGGTGAATTTCGTTACCCTCTATATGGTATGCCACCGAAAAGAAAATCCCGCTTACCTAGCCGAGCAGCTATTTACAATGGTGCATTGAGTGATAATTTAATTTTAGCTTATAGTAACTCTGTCGTTGATAATTTTATGATGGAGGTACAAGGAAGTGGTTATGTTGACTTTGGTGATGGCAGCCCACTGAATTTCTTTGGTTACGCAGGTAAAAACGGTCATGCATACAAAAGTATCGGTAAAGTGCTTGTTGATCGTGGAGAAGTACCACTAAACCAAATGTCTTTGCAAGCTATCCATGATTGGACAAATAACCACAGTGAGCAAGAAGTTCGCCAATTATTAGAAGAAAACCCATCGTTTGTTTTCTTTAAGCCTCAATCATTTGTCCCTGTTAGGGGGGCGAGTGCAGTACCTTTAATTGCTAAAGCTTCAGTGGCATCAGATAAAACATTAATTCCGCCTGGGACCGCATTACTTGCAGAAATCCCCGTATTAGACGGTAATGGTAAATTTACGGGGCAGTATGAAATGCGTATGATGGTTGCCTTAGATGTCGGAGGGGCAATTAAAGGACATCATTTTGATATTTACCATGGAACGGGCCATGAAGCTGGGAAAATGGCAGGTTTTTATAATCATTATGGGCGAGTTTGGGTGTTGAAAAAAAGCCAACCGCTTTTTGGTACAATGTAGTTAACGTTTTAACTAAGGTTGTTTGTTATTATGCAAGCTAAGCTTTCAGATGCTTGGATGCAGCGTTTTGCTGGGATCGGGCGTTTATATGGGCAACAAGCCCTTCATCTTTTTGCACGATCTCACATTTGTGTTATTGGTGTCGGTGGGGTTGGTGTATGGGCAGCTGAGGCGCTAGCTCGTTCAGGTATTGGTTATATTACTTTGATTGATATGGATGATATTTGTGTAACCAATACAAACCGCCAATTACATGCAATAAAATCGACAGTGGGCTTACCCAAAGTTGAAGTCATGAAAAATCGTATTTTGGAAATAAACCCTGAATGTGTAGTGAATGTGATTGATGATTTCATCACTGTTGATAATGCTGCTCAATACCTTAGTACGGGGTTTGACTATGTTATTGATGCGATTGATAGTGTTAGGCCAAAAGCTGCACTGCTAGCGTATTGCAGGCGCTTTAAAGTCCCTGTGGTAACGACCGGGGGAGCCGGGGGGCAGATTGACCCCACGCAAATCCAAGTTTCAGATCTCGCAAAAACTATACAGGACCCATTAGCTGCCAAACTACGTGAACGTTTGAAATCTGATTTTAATGTCGTGAAAAATGGCAAAGGCAAGCTTGGTATTGATTGCGTTTTCTCAACTGAGCAATTAGTTTACCCGCAAAGTGATGGGACGGTGTGTGCCGCTAAAAGCACCGCCGAGGGTTCTAAGCGTATGGATTGCGCAGCAGGTTTTGGCGCAGTAACCATGGTAACTGCGAGCTTTGGCTTTATCGCAGTTTCTCATGCACTCAAAAAAATGGTTGCAAAAGCGCAAAGGCAGGCAAGTCAAAGTGAGTAAGAATAGGAAGAGGCCATAAAATAGCCTCTTTCTAGCATTGATTATGCTGGCGTCATTTCACTGGCAATATTTTGAATTGCACTAATGAGTGATTGAATGCCATTTTGGCGGGATTCACTTAGCTGTGCCGGTAAGCCAGTTTGGGTGAGTAAATCATTAAAATTAATATCTATGATTTCCTGCGCTGTTTTTTGTTCTACCGCCGCGAGTAAAATGGTAAATAAACCTTTTACTACACGCCCCTCACTATCACCATAAAAGTGGAACGTATTATTATCATTGAGCAGTGCACCTATCCAGACGCGGTTTTCACAGCCTTTAACCTCTTGAGTTTGTTGCTTTTCATCGTCAGTTAATGGTGGTAACTTTTTAGCAAGCTGGATGAGCAAACGATACTTATCTTCCCATGCTTTGTACGTTGAAAATTGTTCAACTATTTCTTGAATTCCAATCTCTGTACCAAAAGGGTGCGGAGCAAAATCATGTTTAGTCGAAGTCATTAGGCTTCCTTCTGTATCTTTAGTCTTCATTTAATCATTTAGTATAGAAAGTGAGAGTGTGACTGCATCGATAAACTTATTGATATCTTGCTGGTTGTTATAAGGCATTACTGAAATGCGCAAACACCCACTAATATTCAATGCATCCATTAAGGGTTGGGCACAATGCTGACCATAGCGTAATGCAATATTTTGCTCGGTCAAGAGGGTACCTAAATCGCTATGATGAATATCTTTAAAATTAAATGATAATAAAGGGGAGTGAGAAGGGTGATAACTCATAAAGTTGGGGAGTAATGACAGCTTCTCGTAGGCGTATTCCACCAAGGAACATGCATAAGCTTCAGCAGAAGTTAAATCGACACCTTCTAGCCACTTAAGGACAGCAGAAAAGGCAATGACGCCAGCAATATTTGGTGTTCCAGCCTCAAAACGCTGTGGGATAGGCGCAGGGGTAAAATGGTCAAATGTGACATCAGTCAGCATTTTACCTCCTCCGTGCCAAGGGCTCATTTGTTCTAATAGCTCAGTTTTCGCATAACAAACCCCAAGCCCTGTAGGGCCATACAATTTGTGGGCTGAAAATGCGTAAAAATCAATATTCAGCTTTTTTACATTTATTGGGCTATGTACTACACCTTGTGCTCCATCAACCAGAACAAGTGCCCCAACTTGGTGAGCCAACTGAGTTATAGCATGTAAATCAGTTTGATATCCCGTTACATTGGACATTTGTGTGATAGCAACAAGTTTGCTTTTTGTGGAGAGCTTTGATTTGAGCACATCAAGGCTTAATGTTAAGTCTTTTTCAACAGGCCATTTAATTATTTTAGCGCCAGTTTGTTGAGCTAGCATAATCCAAGGTAATAAATTTGAGTGATGTTCGATTTCACTTACAATAATTTCATCACCGGGTTGTAATCTTGAGCGAAAATAACACTGAGCAATTAAATTGATTGATTCAGTAGTTCCACGCGTCCAGATAATATTTTTTTCGCTGGGGGCATTAATCAATTTGGCAGTGCGGACACGGCCTTGTTCATAGTCACGAGTTAATTTTAAGGCGTCAGGGGATTGGCCCCGATAAACAGAACTACCTGATAAACGGTAATAATTATTTGAAGCATCGATCATGGCTATGGGTTTTAATGCGGTAGCTGCGCTATCAAAAAATAGAGTCGATGAGTCTAAAGCAGGAAATGCGAGACGAAATGAAGTGGCGCTAAAATGGTCCATGAGTTCTTTCTTTTAGTCAAAATTTATCTGTTATTGGCTATTGCTGAGTGTGGTGTAATTTGATTGTACATTTATTAGTACATTTATAGTTATTTTTTTGATTAATTTAAACATATCATTTTCAACCTAAGCATTGAAATATTTTGTTACGTTTGGTATTAATTGTTATCAATTATCTAGAATGTGTTTTTTAAAATGATTTAGCGTTTTGCATTACAATGCAATCCTTTTTATTCAGAAATTATTTTATTGATATCCTTTACGAACATATTTCAAGAATTATCTTAAATATCTAACTGAAAGTTTTTTCGGTACACTAGTAGTTATCTATAGATTATTGTATTTATTACGTTAAATTGCTTAGGTATTTATTGTTAGTGGTTTAAATAAATAGCAAAAAAAAGCACCGCGCGTTGGCGGTGCACTATAAAAATCACTATGGACAGACAGGGTAAATGTACAGGAAGTGAAAAAACAGTAGCAAAGCTACAAAGTCTGGCTGAACCAGACAACTTGCAAACACAACATCACAACCACAAAGCCAAAAGTTCCAAAGTAACTAAACTCTGTAACTTTTCGTTCCGGCTTAGGAAGTGTGCATACTATAGGTATTTACTGGCGTATCCTCAAGGGACAAATTATAATGCTTCGGATGAAAAAAACTAATGAATAACAATATGCCAAGTAGAAGTGATTATGTCTAAAAGATTACCGCCCCTGAATGCACTGAGAGTCTTTGATGCAGCAGCTCGTCATTTAAGTTTTACTAAGGCTGCAGAAGAATTATTTGTAACGCAAGCTGCTGTTAGTCACCAAATGAAAAGTTTGGAGGATTTTCTTGGGCTCAAGCTGTTTCGCCGACGTAATCGTTCATTATTATTAACGGAAGAAGGTCAGAGCTATTATCTTGATATTAAAGAAATTTTCTCTTCTTTAAATGAGGCGACACGCAAGCTTCAAGCGCGAAGCGCGAAAGGGGCTCTAACAGTAAGTTTGTCACCAAGCTTTGCTATCCAATGGCTTGTACCAAGGCTTTCAGGCTTTAACCAAGCTTATCCTGGTATTGATGTAAGAATACAGGCTGTGGATAGAGAAGAAGATAAATTGGCAGATGATGTTGATGTCGCTATTTTCTACGGTAGAGGAAATTGGTCAGGGTTAAGAACGGATCGGCTGTATGCTGAATATCTAATGCCAGTATGTTCACCATCGTTATTAACAGGTGATAACCAACTTAAAAATCCCGAAGATTTAGCAAAACATACGTTACTTCACGATTCTTCTCGAAGAGACTGGCAAGCGTATGTTAAACAACTAGAGTTACAGAATGTGGTCAATGTACAGCAAGGGCCTATTTTTAGTCATAGTGCTATGGTTATCCAAGCTGCTGTACATGGGCAAGGTATTGCATTAACAAATAATGTGATGGCCAAAAATGAAATTGATGCAGGGCGTTTAGTTTGCCCCTTCAGTGAAGTATTGGTGAGTAAAAATGCATTTTATTTAGTCTGCCAAGAAAGCCAAGCAGATTTGGGCAAAATAGCGGCATTTCGCCAGTGGATCTTAGGGCAAGCAGCGAGTGAACAAGAAAAATTAGGCTTTATTACGGGTGACCAAGATGTGGCGCTTATTCAGTAATCAAGTAGTTAAATAAAAAGGTGTTACTGTGAATAGTCGTTTGATGTTAATTTTTGCTGGGATTAGTGGCTTCTTTACTGTTGCTTTTGGGGCTATAGGCTCTCATGCGTTGTCGTCAATCATGAGTGTCCACCAAATGGACTGGATTGAAACAGGCTTACGTTATCAGATGTTACATACTGTTGCGCTTATGGTGTTAGGTGCAGTTTTATTGCGTAAAGTGGTTCTATGGTTTTACTGGTCAGGGGTATTTTTTTCAGTTGGCATACTTCTTTTTAGCGGTAGTCTTTATTGTATGGCCCTATTGCAGGTAAAATACTTTTCTTATTTTACGCCAATAGGGGGAGTATGTTTCCTGATTGGCTGGCTGTTAGTAGTAATTGGCGCTATGCGTCTAAGGAAATCGGCGTCACGTAATGAGTAATAAAATTGCACTATATTGCCGTCCAGGCTTTGAGAAAGAGTGTGCAGCAGAGATTACAGACAAAGCCGGGCAAAAAGAAATTTATGGTTTTGCTCGGGTAAAAGAAAATAGTGGTTATGTTATTTTTGAGTGTTACCAAGCAGAAGATGCAGATACACTCGCGCGGACGTTGCCTTTTCGAGAGTTAATTTTTGCTCGCCAAATGATTGTGGTGGGGGATTTACTAAAAGATCTGCCGCCAGAGGATCGTATTACCCCGATTATAAACGCGCTGAGCCAGCAAGTTGCTCGAGCGGGTGATATTCGTGTTGAAGTGGCAGACACGAATGAATCTAAAGAGTTAATGAAGTTCTGCCGTAAGTTTACGGTGCCTTTACGTAATGCATTACGTAAAGAGAAAATTTTACTTCCTCTTGAAAATTTTAAGCGCCCAGTGATCCATGTATTTTTTATTGCTCCGGGTTGCTGTTATACAGGGTATTCCTATACCAATAATAGTTCGAATTTTTATATGGGTATCCCGCGATTAAAATTTCCATCAGATGCGCCAAGTCGCTCAACATTAAAACTCGAAGAAGCTTTTCATGTATTTATTCCGTATGAAGAGTGGGAAGAGCGGTTAGCAAGCGGTATGAACGCAGTTGATTTAGGGGCATGTCCGGGAGGTTGGACATACCAATTAGTGAAGCGCAGTATGATGGTTCATGCCGTAGATAATGGCCCAATGGCAGAAAGCTTAATGGATACTGGGCAAGTTAAACACCACCGAGCTGATGGTTTTAAGTTTCAGCCAAGTTCACAAAACATTACTTGGTTAGTATGTGATATGGTTGAAAAACCGGCGAAGGTGGCTGCACTGATGACTGATTGGCTAGCACAAGGTTGGTGTCGGGAAGCTATTTTCAATCTCAAGTTGCCAATGAAAAAGCGTTATGAAGAAGTTTCACATATTCTGGAAAAGATGAAAACACAGCTAAAAGAGCAAGGTGTGAATGTGTTAATTCAAGCTAAGCAACTTTATCATGACCGAGAAGAAGTCACTGTACATGTGATGAGAATTTGGTCTGCCAACCCAATGGCGCGTGAATATTACTAGTTAGTGTACTGCCATTCTAAAGGCCGCCAAGTGTGGCCTTTTTTGTGTGTTTATTTAGTGTAGTAACGTAGTTGATTTAAATTACCTTGCAAAGCTATATCTGTTTTTAATGTTGCAATATCACGGCAAATCAATGCAATTTGCTGCTGATCGACTAACTTTTTTTGCCATTTTTCTTCTAGTTCCGATAAATGAGCAAATAAATTTTCAATTGAATGATATTGTTGTAAAAGCTGCGTTGCACTTTTAGGGCCAATCCCTGCAACCCCAGGCACTTTACTACTGCTAATACCGGCAAGCCCCCAGTAATCAGGGAGTTGCTCAGGTGTAACGCCAAATTCCTTCTCAATAAACGGAACATCGAGCCAGCGTTTTTGAAAATAATCACGAATTCGAATATTCGGAGATAATAATTGGCAATAACCTTTGTCTGTGGATACGATGGTAACTGTATGCCCCGACCCAGCAATGCGTGTTGCTAAGGTCGCCGCTAAATCATCTGCTTCATCTCCTTCAGATTGCCAGCAATGTATCCCCTTTTCTTGGAAAAGAGCAATGAGAGTTGGTAGTTCAGCTTGTAAATCCTCAGGCATAGGCTGTCGACCCGCTTTGTAATCGGGTAGTTTTTCATGACGCCAACTTTGATGCCGCCCTTCCTCATCAAATACCGCCACAATATGAGTTGCAGCGGTATGATTTAATAATTGGGATATGGCAGATAAGCAGGTTTCACCACACGGGCTTCCTTGCACCGCATGGATGCGGCGTATTAAGTTTAGTGCATCAATAATTAATAAATGGATCATAAATACGCCATACCTAAAATGTTTATCCTTACTTGTAGACCATACTTATTTTACAATTTCGTAGCAAGGCTCATAAGCTGTACCACCTGGTAGCTTCATGCGGTGCTGTTCTACGAAGCCTTGCAGTAAAATATCCATCCGTTTCATGAGTTCGGTATCACCGTGGATTTTAAATGGCCCGTGCTTTTCTATTGCCTTCATACCAAACTCTTTTACGTTACCAGCAACAATCCCAGAGAAAGCGCGGCGTAAATCAGAGGCCAGTTTTTCAGGTTCTTGACCAGGATGAAGGTTCAATGAAGCCATATTTTCATGCGTTGGTTCGAATGGGTGTTGTAAATCTTGAGCAATTTTAATTGACCAGTTGAAGCTATAGGCATCACCGGTGCTACGGCGGTTCTCTTTAACTTTTGGCATGCTTTGCTTCATTACTCGGGCGACTTCTTGGGCATCGTCAATAATGATTTGGTAATGCTTACTGGCATCTTCACCTAAGGTATGACGGATAAAGTCATCTAAAACGGTAAAATATTCAGCACTTTCTTTTGGACCCGTTAAGATAAGCGGCAGAACTTGTTCGCTGTTGGCTGGGTCCATTAAGATACCCAGTAAGTAAAGTAGCTCTTCAGCAGTTCCTACCCCCCCAGGGAAAATAATAATGCCGTGGCCTAATCGAACAAACGCTTCTAAGCGTTTTTCAATGTCAGGCATAATAATCAGCTCATTTACCAGTGGGTTAGGTGGCTCTGCGGCAATAATTGATGGCTCTGTTAAACCAATAAAACGGCTATTTTTATACTGTTGTTGAGCATGCCCTACAGCAGCACCTTTCATTGGTGCTTCCATTGCTCCTGGCCCACAGCCAGTACAAATATTGAGCTCACGTAAGCCAAGTTCGTTACCAACTTTACGACCATACTGGTATTCGATTTCATTAATGGAGTGACCGCCCCAGCACACAATCATGCTTGGGTCTTCATCAATATGTAATGCGCGGGCATTACGCAAAATGGAGAAAATCATATTAGTAATATGAGCTCCATTTTCAAGGTCTAAATGGAATTGTTCTTTTGCGTAGGTAATTTGTGCATGAACGAACAGGATATCACGTAATACTGAGAATAGGTTTGCTTGCAATGTACGGATGATTTTACCGTCAACAAAGGCTTTTTCTGGCGGGTCTATAAGTTCTAGTTTAACACCGCGCTCACGACGTAATACATTGATATCAAAATCTTTGCTTTTTTCTAATAGCTCTTTACTGCTATCAGTAAGGCTGCCTGAGTGTAGAACGGCTAAAGAGCAATTTCTAAATAATTGGTACAAATCGCTACTGGCCGTACGTTTTAGCATATCAACTTCAAGTTGAGATAGTAGATCCATAGATCCTAATGGACTGATATGAGTAATCATTTTCTATCCTTATAAATCAGCATATTACAACTAGCCCTCCAAAATAACTCGAAATAAATTCAATATCAAATTTCAATTTTTTTCCAACCAAGTCCTCTATCATCTTGATACATTAGGGTCATATCCATAGATTTATGACCTAAAAGCTGGTTTGCGAATTCATTTGATTTCTCGTTGCCGTACACTCTTGATGCAAGGCTTCTTATTTCGTGGAACGTTGGTGGAGAACCTTCCCATGATAAACCGCTTTTACTCCTAGCTAAGGAAAAAGCCTTACCAATAGTTTTATCTGCCAGCATATCACCCTTCTGTGAAACCAGCACGGATTCCTTTCCGTTCAATTCATGCTTGCATCTATCTAGCACTGATTGCAAAGTTTTATTGGCGATATTATTTGAAATGATAAGTGGTATGGCTATTTTGGTTCCTGTTTTCTCTTGCTCGACCCATAAAAAACCATCATGAACATCATTCCATTTTAATTTCCTAATATCTCCTGAGCGTTGACCTGTTAAAATGGCTAAGTCCATACTCATACTAACCCAAGGCTGGCAATGTTCTATTGCTGATTGATATATTTGCAGGTAATCACTTTCTGATAATCTTGTTCTGGCTATTTTATTCCGTGGAACTCTGGTTGCTATTACGGGATTAAAATCAACAACGCCATCAGACATAGCCTCATTAAACATATCCTTTAAAATGCTTCGCATTAATCTTGCTGTGGTTATATTTCCATCTGATACAATATTATTTATGTAATCGGCAATATCTTTTGTTTTTATTTCATGTAGTGGAATATTGTTAAAACTGCTTTTTATTCTTTTCAATCTTCCTTGATAATCATCAATTGTTCGCTTTTTTAAGTCTCGATTAATAATTATTTTATTAAACCTATCAATCCAATCATGAAATTTAACTGCGATATCGCTAGATATTTTATCTTTTAATGTTTCCTTTTTACCATATATGAATAAATTAGCAGAGATGGCTTCGTTTATTGCTTCGGTTTTATTTCTGCCTACGCCATATTCAATGCCAGTCTCAGGATTTCTGTAACTATAGTAACCTTTACGGCAATATAGATTAGGTGGTAAATGTGCGTTTTTGGGATTTCTGTTTCTTGCCATCTGTTTCAATCCTTTTTAACAGTTTGCAGTTATTATTTAATGAAATGGTTGAATTTAATTTTTCGTAATTTGTTATCTTTTGTGCGGATGGGTGTATTAAATATTGATACCCGTCAAATGTTGGTGCTGGATATATTTTCCCTGCGCTTATCCAACGCCTAACTGTTTCGTCACTTCTTCGATGTTTGCTGGCGAACTCTCTTACAGTAAAGTGTCTAACCATAATTCATTTCCTTTTCTATTTGACGAACTAAATGACCTAATACCATCTTTGGTGGGAAGTGTTTTTTATCATTAAGCGGACTGAACTGTGGCGTGTATTTATCTAGTACGGTAGTTATGTTTGGGTCTGTTTTCTCGCTCAAGTCATGTAGCTCTTTTAAGCAATCCTTAGCGATCTTTCTGCGTCCATTCTCCATTTCCTGTGGTGTCATAGGCCACCTATGCTATTTTCCATTCATTTAATATTTGATTGCCGATATTCATTAATTCATCCCTATCGACAGTGTTAATTATCTTTCGTGGTTTAATATAAGGTCGCCATATTAAAAGCATTGAGCCTTTATTATTACCGTTAACTGGTTTGTTTGTTCCTGCATTAATAAAAGATATTCTTCCTCCTGTAATTAATCTAACCTCATCAACTGTTTCTAATGCCGAAATAAACCAACCTACGGATGTGTCCGACGGAATTAACATAACTACAGGCTGCAATTGCTTTTTGCATTGCTCATCGGCTTTATTAATCCAAGGCTGAATTTCACTATAAGGGGGATTGCAGAATATAGCTCCATAACTTTCCCAATCGCAATTTAGCGAGTCGTCTTTTTCGGTGAGGTAATGAGTGCAAAGGTGGTTATTATTATCGGCGGCCGCATCTAAATAGAAACCGAATTCAGCGTCCAATGCTGTAAATAAAGATAGGGGAGTTTGCCATCTATCACGCAATTCCTTTGGTGTATGGCTACCTCCGTAATCAGCCTTCATTCTCCGCATCCTTCATTAATAGGAATAATTCCATGGCAGCACGATATAAGTTATTGCTTCTTGTTCTTTCACTTGCAAAGCCATACGCAGGTGAAGCTACCCAATTACCGCCGTCGTGTTCTTCTGCAAACACATCAAATGCGGTGCATATCTTATTCTCAATAATAATAGGCAGTGCGTCTTCTGGATAATTACACGGATTAAACTTTTGCGTTTGTCCATTATTAAACTTTCTAAAAATAGTTTGTTCTTTTTCGAAGTAGACATATCTATTCTTAGTGTCAATTTCTGCTATTCGCCTATTAATCTAGAAGTCAGATAGTTCGGTGTATTTATTCATTGATTAACTCCAATTCACTTTGTGCGAAATAAGTTTCAATACCATCAGGGAAATTAACGCCAATATTTAAAGCTTCACTATTATCAATCGATGTTACTTCGCATTCATAACCAACAAGATTAGAGCCAAGAATATCTTTAACCACTCTAACCTTATCGCCGACTTTAAATTTCATTGTCAACCTCGACATATTTAATAACCCTGTAGTTTAATATTGTTCCTTCATCACAATATTGCACTGATGATTTACTGCCTAAATAAGCATCAAGAATATAACCATCTTCTTGTTTGTTGTTGATTAACCAATCTCTTAGCGCGCTCTTTTCATATGATTTAATAGGGCAAATAACGCTTCTTTGTTCAGTTATTCTTTTCTTCCCTACATTTGCAAGGCCGCTAACTTCTAGTTCGCAATCAACTTCCGAAAGTCCAGTTATACATTTAGCAAAATCAGCATAGTCAATTTCAAGGCTTAAAAATCTTAATTTAGATACATCACATTTAACGACGATGTTTATTTTCTCTCTATCATCACCGTAACTAGGTCTTGATATTGTTAGCTTACCCTTCATTCCACACCTCGCCACAAACTATCTCAACATCCCGCACCTGCATTATCTGCATAGCACGGCTCTCGCATTCTTGCTGTGTGTATATTTGCTCAGATACAGGCACAGCAGAACCCTGTATTAGCATGAGTAATACATATCCGATTATTTGCATTGTTGTTTACTTTTGAATTAAATCAGCACGAATATATAACGTGTCAGTTTGGAATTCTCTGTCAGCGCTCCAAGTTACATCGCCACTATATAAATTAATTGGATATACAGGTTTATTTATCTCCTCTGGTTCAGGGTCAACTTGTAGCCATATTAATTCTGGTGCGGTAGGGCAATTAATACTTTCTGGTAAGTTATTAATTAAACTCTCGCGTGACGATTGCCAGCTAATCCACATTAAATTAATGTCGGGTTCAGCGTAATTTAATCCGTTATTAGCTGTTTCGAATTTATTATTTTTTTCTGCATCATCCATGTGAAACTTAATAAACTCTTCAAATTGCTGCCTTGATTTATCCATCACTCCACCTTTTTGAACTCAATCACCCATACCCACGGATTACTATTCCAGCTTTCTTCGCCGTATATATCCATCCATGCTTGAGCGAACCATGAACGCGAAAAGTCAGGGAAGCCATATTCACGCGACACAATATCAATAGACGGGTGGCTTGGTGGTGCGCCTTCTTTCATTGCGTCTTGCTGCGATATTTCCTGAACTTGCTGCAACCAAACATCAGTAATTTCAATTTTCCCTTTGATATTACCGTCTTTATCCGAAATGTTGATGATGTCGCCAACTTCGCCATACGGGCAATCAGGGTCAATAAATCCATGTCGCCATGCTGCACATACTTGCTCTGATAGTGTATAGCCTTCTTGCCATGCGCCTAACTTGCGTAACTCTTCCTCGGTTACTTTAGGTTGTGGATTAATCGGTCTGCGTGTCTGAGTTTTTCTGCCGTCAATGACAGCTGCTAACATTGCATCGTTGAACTTAATTCTGTCTTTCATAATTACCTCTATTGATATGTTTTGAGCAAAATATGTAATCTGTAAAGCTATGTTTTAAAAGATTTATTTATTTAATTGTTGGTGGTATGATCGATTTTCAACCGTTAACGAGGAAGGAACATGAGCACTAAAATCTATTTATCCAATGTTGTTGATAAAAGTAATTATGATATAAAGCGCCGGCAACTATTTAAAGTTACTGAAATAGAGAATGGGATTTCATTTCCATTTCATGGAAATAGTTCTTTATTTAACATGCTAAATAAAGGGGATATTATTGAAGTGTTTTCTCCTTCTGAACCAGCTAGAAAGGCGACTGTGAGCAATATAAGAATGAATGACATTTACTTTAAGTTTTCTTAAAGATACAAGCCAAGGATAGGCTTCTTTTAATTCACACCTATTTGTTTTAATGCCTCACGAACTGCATTTAAGCGCGATTCCATTCTTAGATATTTAGGGTTGGGAATAGAAGGCCAATCGTTATACCAAGCATCATCGCCAAACAAACTAAGCAACTTACTTCCTATATAGCAATTGCAACAATCACTCTTAACATCATCGGATGATTCAATTAAATCCCAATACTCCCTTGCTTCGTATTGGTCTATTTCATCATCTTTGCGCAGTTCGATAACTTGCTTTTTAGCATATTCAGCATTTGCATCGTTATCATCATCTATCTCAGAGTTTAAATTAGAATCTAGCTTACCTATCCAGTAGTGGTTATTAATCCTATGAATAAACTCAACTAGTGAGCTGCCCATAGAGCCCCAAAAACAAGACCATGAATCGCCACTTTCGCTAATAGTAACTCTGCCATTTTTGTTATCACCGTAATCTTCAAGGTAAACATGAATGGGGTCGTGACGCTCTATGCCTGCTATCACCAGTTTAGTCACTTGAGATTGTTCAACCTTCATATTCATTCCTCTTATTGCATCTATTTAATCGATATGATTAAAATAATTCATCATTGTTTTTAATTTATGACCTATAGTTAATTTGAACTTTCTAATTATTTTTGTAGTCCTCGCCGATTCTCCCTGTGTCGGCATTTTTTTATCTACTTCCTTGCTAAATTCCATGGCTTAACTATTCTTAAATTGCTTACACAGATAAATTATAAGTTTCATTCCTGCACGTCCCCTTGCCGTCCTCTCTGTGGCGGCTTTTTTATTCATTGCATCCCTGCGAGTTAAATTAATCCTTTCCCTGATTAATCCTCACCCCATTCATCAACCCATGCTTCGAGTGGTGTTTTTCCTGCTTCGTAATCATCACGCCAAGCGTCTGCATCTGCTGCGCTACCGCCGTGGTCTGCTGCTACTTGCATTAATAAATCGTGCCATTCTTCAAAACTACAATTTTCATTATTCATATATCTATCTCCTGTTTGCATCCTTGCAAATATATCCTTTGGTTAAATAACATAGGGAAGGGTCAGAAGGGGATTCCTTGGTCATCCCAATCCATCGGAGGCTCATTCTGCGGCGCTTGCTGTGACTGTTGAGGCTGTCGCGCTGGCTTCCGGCTTCCTGCCTGATTACCACCGTTACCACCTAGCATTTGCATAGAGCCGCCGATATTTACCACTACTTCTGTTGTGTATCGGTCTTGACCGCTTTGGTCTTGCCATTTACGGGTTTGCAGGGAACCTTCAATATAGACTTGTGAGCCTTTTTTCAGATATTCACCTGCAACTTCAGCTAACTTTCCGAAAATTACCACTCTATGCCATTCGGTTTTCTCGCGCATTTCTCCTGATTGCTTATCGCGCCACGATTCCGATGTTGCTAGTGTGAGATTCGCTACCGCGCCACCTGCTGGCATGTATCTAATTTCAGGGTCTTGGCCTAAGTGACCAATGAGAATTACCTTGTTTACACCTTTACTTGCCATTTATGCCGCCTTTTTAAGTTCGCTAATTCTTATTCCAGTTAGTCGCTTGCACTCTTCTTGGTGAGTACCGCTTAATTCATTCCATACTTTTTTGTACTCATTCATGATCGCAAGTTCGCTAGTTGCTTCATGCAAAAAGCCTGTGTAATCACTTAATATTTGCTCTGGTGTTCTCGGTGCTACGTTATGCACCTCTGCGTCAGCATCAACCGCTGTTTCCTCTGTCGGTATGCAAAACGCTTGAAAGGCTGCGTATTTATATGCAATAGACATTGCTTTGTTTGTGGCCTTATCTCCGCTATCCATAGCTTCACCATAAGTCATGACTGTGTGTTTGCTGCCATCCGTGACAGATACAAAATCAAACTCAGCTTTGACGGTTACGTAAAATAATGGAGTTCCTTTTTGGCTAAGGCGTTCACATACCGACCGCTCAGTACAGCGAGTTAAGATAAGTAATCCGTGCTTAACTAATGCAGGAGCTAAGGCGTTATAAACCGCATCAATACCCCTAAACGCATAATTTACACCGCCGCCTTTGGGTTTTTCCTTGCTAATGCCTTTTTCTGCCAGCTCCTTGGCAACATTACTTATTGCTTGTATACCTCACTCATAATTACCTCCGAAAATTAGTCACCCACAACCCTACCACCTAATGGCAACTCTGTGACGCCACGATAAGGGTCAAAGTTATCTTTGAATAAATGCCTTGCGTATCGCTCCAAGTCAGCCTGTCTTCGTTGCGCTTGAATGTGTTCAGGTAGAGGAGGGTAGAATTGAGACATTTCTAAGTTTTGACTTTTAACTAGTGCGGCATGAGCTAATTCTAGTGTTGAAATCCTTTCAACTGGTTGAATTTCATTGCCCGTTAAGTCACGTACTCTTCGCCTTTCGATATCTTCATCAATCATTGATGAAGCATATTTCAGGGCAGCATCCTTGCTTTTATGACTAGGGAATGCCGGTGTTAAATACTTACCCATATTCACCTCTCATCCACTTGTTAGGCACTGATTGAGGCTGAATACCAAGGCTTTCCATGCGATAGTATTCAGCTTCTTCCTCACGCTCCCTGCGTCGTTTCTCGGCATCCTGCCTTTGCTTGAGTTCATAATCTGAAATTCTCATGCCGCGTCCTTACGTGAATGCATACGCTCCACGAGTATCAACTTGACGTAAAATGCGATTTGTCTTTTCGCATTGCTGTTTAAATTTCCAATCAGCAAACAGTAATTCGACTTGTTGCTCAGTCATTTCAGACTCGCGAAGTAGGGTGAATATTTTCTGTTTTGCGTGTTTCTGCTTTGCGTTCATGTTGTACTCCGTATGCTGTTTTTAGTGTTTCGTTTGCTTCGCTCCATCCGTTCTCATCCTTGAGATAACGTGCAATTCCAGCTTGCTGTTGAGCTAAACAAAGTTTGTATTTATCAATATTCATGCTTACCTCTGGATGTGCGAAATCATCACTTATCGATTGATAGCGATTGTTATTGAAAGTGTTCTGGTGTTGGTGCGGTGGGTTACTGCTGACCGAGGGCTTTTGCGATGACGGCGTCAGTGATGTCTAAATTGTCGCCACTGTCCTGTTTGTAGCTTGCAACTATGTTTCGTAGTCGAATGAGCTCACTTAATAACTCTGGTGCTGCTGCGATTAGATGGGCGTTGGCTTCATGTTCATCCTCGTAAACATCATTTGGAAGCCCATGATGGGAATAATTAACTAAGGCAACATGTTTACTTTCAGAATTAATGCCGGTCATACTCCATTCATCAATCACCCACGGCCCTGGCGTTCCTTTAAATTCCATATCACCCCCTAGCCTTTAATATTGCATATGCTTCATTAAAAACATCTTTATCTACCCACAAAACCAAAGCTTCTTCATCTAAATCAGCATCAGTAACAAAAGAGACTGTCGTGTTATCAGTGCTTTCTTTTATAGCAGTTATAGTCTTTGATAAAAGCTGGAAAGATATATTTTCACTTCCGATTTCATTAATTAAGTCAGATATAGAAATCATTTATTACTCCTAGCCTTTAACATTGCATCTGCCATTTGGTAAGCATCATGAGCTAAATCATCAAAGTCATATCCACAATTAGGATTAGATTTAGCAGCTTGCATATACTTAGCAGCGAAATAGTCTCGCAAATTCATACCTTCCTGCGCTACAAACTGCATATCTGGATGCCCGCTTGCAGGAAAAGCCGCGCCACCTGCTTTATCTGTCATACTCCCTCCGTTATTAACTAAACACGATGCTACTTGCTGTTTGATAGGTCGTAAAACACGCCGTAGGTTATCTCTTCAAAGCAGTCTGGAATACTTGGTTGTTTATCCATACCTCTTTCATGATTTGGTATGGCGCAAATAAGAAAGCTTTTATCTGTTTGTGGATATCCGACAATCGTCTCTAGCATTCTCATGCCAGCGCCGCTTCCATGTTGACTAATAGAACAGCATTGAATATCGAACTTATTGATGATGTAGTCTCTAAAAGATAGTAAATCTTTGAGCTTCTTATTGAGTTCATCTTTCGCTGAGTCTAGTGCGGCGTTAAACTCTTTACCTTTCTTCGAGTTAGCTTTGGCTCGAATAACTTTTAACTCGCTAGTTCGCTGAGATTCTTTAACTGCAAAATCGAATTCTTTATCTACTGCAAAAGCAAATGCGCGAATTGTTGTTCCATTTTCACCCCATGAATTACTAAAGCTAACTCCTTTAGCCCCAACGCTTTCAATGGCTTCATTGAGAAGCACCTGCCGTTTAGCTTGGATTTCGTCGGTTTCTTTTTTGATTTGCTCGGTAGCTTCTTTGCTAATTTTATAAAATCGATAATCCCTTGCTTCCATCTCTATCTCCTATCTATTAATCAACTCACCACAGCCCACCTTGATGGACTGTAATTAGTTAACTGTGCCTGCTTTTAACCACGTCAGGCGAGGTGGTTTCCTTCCTTTCCACAGTCAAGGAAAATTGATATATTGATTATTCCACAGTCAAAATAAGGAATGTTTTAAATGGCAAATTACTTCATAAGAATTGAAATTTATGATGCAGGAATTGAGCAATACGAAGGGCTTCATGAATCAATGCAAACGCTAAATATGCTTAAGTACGTAAATGGCTCAAGTATACTTGATGCAAGAGCGCTTCCTGATGGGTGTTATTTTGGTTCCTCAGCTCTTACCACTGAAGATATTCGCAATACAGTTGTGACAATAGCTAGAGTTTTTTCCTCTAAGGAACCATCCGTGTTCGTTGCTCAAGTTAGTAACTGGGCTGCTAATCTGCACCGATTAAGTGACCCGAATTATCAGTAGGGCTTATGCCAACCTGACCACTTCCACATAGTTCAGGTTTAGGTTCTTCACTTTCCAAGGTCACAAATGCTTTTCTAACTCTGTGACCTAATTCTAAAATTTCATCACGAGTTAATTTAAAGTTGTGTCGATAGCTGTCTATCAGCATGGTGGACAGAACCTCACGAGCTGCCCGTTGCGATTCTTCGGTTAGGTTGGCGAATGTTGGATTAAAGATGCTATCCGTTGCCAATTTAGCAGCATCCAGCGCTCTAATTTCTTCCGTTTTTACCTTTAGCACATCAGCAAGACCTTTCATTGCTGAGATTGTTTCTTTTTCTACCTGTTCGATATTCATTTTCTATCTCCTATTTAACGTGCCGTAACACTTCCATCACTCATAATCGGCTTGCGTAGCCGTGGTTGCTTGCGTGTGTCTATGCTCTAGCCGTTACTTCGCCAGACTCTAATAACGTTCCTGACTTACGATATTTAGCCGAGTAAATACTAGAATTTGGTAAGCAGGTATTATCTGCTGAGTCATAAACTTTAGTGCTGCGAATTGAAATTGCTTTTTCAACTCGGTTTACCTTTACTGTCTCAATAGCTGGTAATATTGAATTCAGTTTCAATTCAATTTCCTGCCTTGCTAAAGCTTCAGCTTTTCTTCTTGCGTGACGTCTATTTGCAGAAGTGCCGCGCAAAAACTCAGGCTTGCGTGATTTTTTCACTGTGATAGTTGCCATATATCCTCCAAACAATCGGTTTTAGTGAGCACAGGGAATCGAAACCCTATATTATTTCTGCTTATACATGGATTAATCCCCATGTCGGGGCGGGACTCTCTGGTGTGAGTGAACACCCTGCGCTCATTAAAACCTTCTGAGAAGGTTGTCGCTTTATCAGCGACTCCATTCTGATAGCTAAACTAAATTGCTATCAACGTTGTTAAAGAACTAGGCGTATATTTCATGTTGCTTGCCTTCGATGTGATAATAATATGCATTTTACGCAAATGCGTCAAGCGCATATTTGAAAATAAATATATGCGCATATAGCGTTTTCACGCATACTCATGATTTTGTTTATAAATTAATTTTATTTATTTTCTTGATGAGTGAGGAAAATCACACTGGCGGGGAATTGCGGGCACAAAAAAGCCCTCGCGGGGAGGGTTGGGTGTAGGTAATTTTTGAGTTTTTTTCAATTAAAGGTTAAACTTAATAGTATTATTTGGTGGGTACATTGGTTAACTTATTTATATTATTATGAAAAATGCAACAGAAATTAAAATTTTATTAAGGAATTGGATTGCTACTAGCGGGTATTTCGATTTTCATGATAATGACGTCTTAATTGACGAGTTGTGTTTTTATGAGAAAAAAAATAGAGCTGACGTTGTTTATGCTAATGGTAAGCTTACAGGGTTTGAAATAAAATCAGAATCAGATTCATTGGCTCGGTGGGGTAATCAGCATGATGCCTATTTGAGGTTATTTGATTCTGTATGGTTATGCTGCCATCATAAGCACGCATTAAAAGCTATCGAGTTATCAGAAAAAAATGTAGGCATATTAATCTTAGATAATTATGGACAAAATATAACCATACTTAGGGAGGCTAAGGTAAATAAATTTATTGATAAGTTTGAGGTTATATCTCTTTTGTGGCGAGCTGAGCTTGATGAGCTTTGTGCCGAGAACAATCTAAAAATAAACAGAAAAGAAAGAATAAATGAAGCTAGGCATAGGGTTTTATCCGAGCTTCATTTTGATCTTATTAAGAATAAAGCTTTATCTTGTATAAAAAATAGATACAGAGAAAAGGATTATTCTTCATCATCATAATCACCACGGGGAGATTCACTATCTGCGCTTAGGTTTAGTATTCTAAGTATTTCCTCAATGTGTATGTTTGTTTTATATCCATTCCAAGTTCCGCTGTGCCCGTATCCATCACTCGATGCTGATATTTTAACAATATTTTTTGTTCCCCAGCAAAAATCATCAAAAAAAGCATTGGATACTATATTTCTAGCTATATCTTTATAGACAGAATATTCTTTATCTCCGCCGGATTTTATTTGATGCCAAATTCCGTCATTAAAATATGTGGCGCTAGGGATTATTTTCATACCTAAAATGAATTCACTGGGTGCCTGCGGAGAGCTAGCGGAGAAATCACCATAGATTAAATTGATAGGTGTTTTATTTTGATTGATAGCATTTAATTGCCATACCAGATCAGTACATGAAGAAGTTATCCATGTATCTTTTTCTGTTGGCTTCGTGTGTGGGAAAGATGAACTCAACAGTATAACTCGCTTCACCCCTCTTTTGTTTATTGTATCTAGCGCGCTATCAATAACCTCACTGTTTGGTAGTGGTAGGTTGTATATTGATCCATAGTTAAGAACGACAATAATATTTTCATTGTCAGCAAATAAACATAGCAAAATATCAAGGATACTTAGATTATTTTCGATTCTTGGGTCTAAAACAATGGCGACAGTTTTGTAAGATGATTTTAGATTCATTAGTAGCTGTATGATATTCTTAAGATCATCATTTCTATTCCAGCTTACCGAGGGGATGAGATTTTCGTTAATTTCATATATCTTTCTATAGAAATCTATTTTCCTACTAAAGCTATCCGATTGGTCAGTTAACCCATGATATTCATTATATTCCGATACAGAATCAGCCTCTACCCTTGAGGCATCAACAATAAATTCATCCCCATCCCAATTAGGGATAAAGCCATCGACTAACTGGTCTCTTTTTACCTCTCCAGTTTTTGGTGAAAAAACCGTTCCAGTAGTTAGTATTATTGGAATAACGCGTTTTTTACTTTCAGGATATAACTCAGCTAAAGCCTTCAAGTCATTTAGCCCATTTTTTATACATGGTGCATATATCTTATTCATAACATCTTCCTTTTTTACATAAAAATCACATTCCCTAGTTGTTTAATTTCATTATTATTTTTCTTGTTATTAGCTTTGGTTGACAAAATCGCGTCAACCAAATTTCAATTTTACTGTTGTTTTGTCAACCACACCCTAAAACGTGTCGTCAGGCCACTGAGACTTCACTTAATCAATGGCGGCACTAAGCTTAGCTTTGTTTCACGTTCCCATTTATCAATATACTTAGTGGGCTTAACAATAGCGGCTACATAATGCATCTTATCAATTTGGCTCGGATCTAGTGTTATAGGCTTATGTGCATTGTTTATACTAGTGAATTGATAATCACCATCTCGAGTTTTATTGAATATCTTGATCATATTGTGCCCTTCGAAGGTACGAACAAAAACTTCATCGCCAGGCCTTACGCCGGTATTAGGCTCAACCACTACATATTCACCAGATTGAATTCTAGGCCACATGCTATCGCCTTTAACCTTCAATCCATAAGCATCCTTATCATCGCTGTAAATCTTTAGCCAGCCGTTGTGCTCTTCCATCATGTCTACTGCGCCATCGATACCTAAAATAGCCTCACCGATAACCTTAACTATGCCAGATGGCATTTCACCGATGTATTCAATTTCGTCTGGTTTTACTGGATCTTCAGTAAATAAATCAGCAACCGTGACTCCTAGGGCTGACGCTATTTTCACTAGCGTGTTTTCTGAATAGCCTTGCTTATTGGTTTCTAGGCGAGAGATATTGCCCACATCACTACCAATAGCTGTGGCTAGTTCAAGGATTGTCATCCCTTTGCTTTTTCGTATTTCGCGAATTCTAGTTCCTATTTTCATGCCTTAATTCAACTTTATTTATGCGTATTACACAAAGCGTATTGCGCATATTTTTACTTGTGATAATATGCGTGTAGCGCATCTAAAAGGAGTGAGATATGCAAACACCATTAAGAAAAATTCGCTTAGAAGAGCAGCTAACAATTTCTGAAGTTGCCAACGCCATCAATTGTGATGTTGGCAACTTGAGCAGATTAGAGCGAGGAACTCAGGCTGCTTCATTAGAATTAGCAGAAAGATTAGCGAGATTCTACGGCGATAAAATTACAGAAATGCAAATTCTGTATCCAAAAAGATATATGTAAAAAAACTGTTCTTTAACAATCGCAGGGTTATTTACTGCTACGGAGTCGCTGATAAAGCGACAGATTTACCAAGCAATACACACTCACAGGATCGTGAGCAACGGACTAACTACGTCAAAAGGAATTTAACAAATGGACACAACAAAAAATATCAAAATCACATGTAAACCAGAAACACTCGAAACCTATTTCTTTCAAATGATGTTTAAAGATGGAAATGACGGGTTCGCTAAAGCAATGGGCATTCACCCGAGTTCAGCAAGTAGAGAGAAGAGTCGCATATTCAGCTTGGCTTGTAAGGCTATAGCTCGTTATGGCTTACCTACTGAAGCTGTATCAATGCCTGAGAATTCTAGAAGCGTAGTGATTGAAGGTGACTATGCAGAACGGTTAATTCAGGCGCTGGAAAGAAAGGGGAAGGTAAAAAGAAATGCCTCAAATCTGGCACAAGATGAGGCTCAATTGAATCTAATTTAAAAAAACTAATTATCGGGAGTAATTATACATGAGAAACAAATTTAATTACAGCGCTGTGCATAAAAACGTCATGCGTGATCGGGCTAATCGCTCGGTCACTGAGCAGGGAGCTAAGGCGCTCAGGTCAGCATTGGAAGATGCAAAATTACGGCTTGAGCATCGTCAGGAAGTAATCGGAGGGAAACGGCATGAGTAACGTTGCATACGCTGATTTTAGCAACCAACGACAGCAAGAGAGGCCGAAAGTGGCAAACCTTGAAGATGGCTATACCAGAATTGCGAATGACCTTCTTGAGGCTGCTATGTCGTCTGATTTGACAGCTAGGCAATTAAAAGTATTTCTGGCGATAGTTAGAAAAACATACGGGTTTAGTAAAAAACTGGACCGCATAACAAATACTCAAATAGCATCAATGACAGGCATTCATCACACTCATGTATGCAAGGCCAAAAATGAAATGATAGCTATGAATATTGTTATTTCATCTGGTAATCAAATAGGAATTAATAAGTCGTTCAATGAGTGGAAATTTGATATTAGCCAAGTTAGCGAAACATTAGCTAAATCAGCTAATGAAAGATTAGCTAAAGTAGCTAACGAGGATAAGCCAAGTCAGCTAAACACAAAAGAAACTCTTTCAAAAGAAAAGAAAGAAAGTAATACACCCCTTACCCCTCAAGAGGTGAAAGGGGGAGAATTGACTAAGCCTTCTAAACGAAAATCTCAACCAGTTAACTACGACGAATATCTCAATGCCTACAACGAGGAAGTTGGAGATAGATTACCTCATGCTGTTGAGGCCAACGAGAAACGTAAAACTCGGATCAGGAAAATAATCAAAAACCTCGCAACGCAAAATGTTGATGGGTGGCGGGCCTATGTTCGAGCCTTTGTGAGAATGGCTAAGCCATTTTATTTTGGTGAAAACAATACAGGATGGACCGCAGACATTGATTATTTACTGAGAGACACAACCCTGACAGGGGTTCGTGAAGGGAAATTTGCTGACAGGGGATTCTAATGGTCAACAATCAAATCGAAGCAAGCGTAATTGGTGGCTTGCTGAAAGACGGATTAACACTCAACGCATCAGATGTACTCGCCACTTTAAAACCAGAAGCATTCGGTTCTCATTTCTACCGAGAAACCTACAAAGTTATTCAGAAGCAAGCCAAAACTCGCGGTATGATTGATTTAATGATGGTTGCCGAGGCAATGGGTGACAAACATTTCGCTGACATCATGGAAGCCGCCAAGAACTGCCCAAGCGCAGCAAACTTGAAAGGCTACGCTACGATGGTGACTGATAACCACAATCGACGTGAAATGATTAGCTTGATGGACCAACACCGTCACATTATCGAATCTGGCACGATTGACGCAGCCGCTGAAGCAATGGACCAGCTCATCAAAAAGGCCAATGAACTACGGGCCGCTAACGATGAAATTAAACCAGTACACACCAAGGACCTGATAGCCGATTTTACGGAAGTGTTAGAACAGCGCTTAACCAATGGCGATGAATCCGACACGCTGAAAACTGGTATCCCTGAACTTGATGAAATTACTGGCGGTATCAACACAGTGGATCTCGTTATCGTTGCGGCCCGTCCTGCAATGGGTAAAACCGAGTTTGCATTACGAGTAACCGAAGGCGTGGCTTCACAAGTCGATAAAAAAACGGGCCATAAGAAGGGCGTTCTGATTTTCTCAATGGAAATGAGTTCACGCCAAATCATGGAGCGTCAAATTGCTGGGGCATCGGGCCTATCAGTTTCATCACTGAGAAACCCTGCAAAAATGGATGATGAAGGATGGGCCAGAGTTTCAAATGGTATCGGTAGGGTCCAAGATTTGGATGTATGGGTTGTCGATGCAAGTAAACTCGACGTGGACCAAATAAGGGCCATAGCAAAACGCCACAAACAACAATATCCATCACTAGCATTAATTCTTGTTGATTACTTGGGCCTGATAGAGAAACCGAAAGCAGAGCGTAACGACTTGGCGATTGGTTATATCTCATCAAACCTCAAGGGAATGGCTAAAGAGCTACTAACCCCAGTTATCTCACTCAGCCAACTCTCACGCGATGTTGAGAGGCGACCAAACAAACGGCCCGTTAATGGTGACTTGCGCGACTCAGGAAGCATTGAGCAGGACGCAGACTCTATCATCATGCTTTACCGTGATGCGGTTTATAACGAGAACTCATCAGCGTCCCCATATGCTGAAATTATCGTGACAAAAAACCGATTCGGCAAAACAGGGACCGTATACCAGCGATTTAAGAATGGTCACTTTATGGATGTGGACCAGATGGAAGCCGCTAACGCTTGCCTACAAAGCAGCGAACCTCAACAACGCCGATTCCAAGGCGCAGACGTGTAACACACCAAATCATAAGGACTTCTAGATGAGATGGAGAAGGAAAATTTATTCACCAAGTGCAAGCAGCTAACCGAGGAAAACAGGGAGCTAAAAACCGAAAGGATTATCTCAAGAATTAAAATATCAAACCAACGATTAGAAATTGAATCACTCCAGCGAGAACTGGAAATTAAAAACTTCGATGTTTCTTGCATCCCACCGATACAAATCACCTCACAAGTTACTGAATGGCTTTCTGAGTACGGAATGCCGTGGGAAGTGTTTTATTGCGACAAATGCAAAAGTTGGTTTACTGAGCTAGATACTTTATTTCCTTGGGGTATTGATAACAGCGGTTGCAAGTGTGACCAACAAGAGGATTGAGTGATGAAAGGAACAACGTTAACAGAGCTGAATGACGCATACGAAAATCAAGCGATGACATTAGCTCAAAGAACATACAGCGCAGCAGGCTGGAAAGGGTATGACATATTCTTTTGTGAGCTAGCAATTAACAAAAAGAAGCTAATTCCACGCGGCAAGACATTCATTCGATTATTAACTTTATGCAAACAGGCTGATTTTTATGACTAAAGGAACAGACTATAAAACTCTGATGTGGGCTTATGTGAATGAGTCTAGAAATCGCAAGAGAAAATATCTTAAGCAATGCAAAGATTATAACCGCAAATTTAACAGCAACTATCGCAGTGAAAAAGTATTGAAAAAGTTGCTACGTCTTGATTTTCAGAGCTTAACGGGAGGCATCTAATGCAGGGAACTAATTGGGTTAAGTGTAGTGATTCACTGCCAAATATGGATACGCCAGTATTCGCTGGATGGTTTTGGAATGGCAAGTTTGTATTTGGTAGATTCGTCAGATGTGAAGAACACGGTGATGAAGGCTGGATTTGGCTATGGTCTATTTGCACAGGGGATTATTTAAGTGATGAAGGTGATTGGCTGTTAGACGATGATTACTCAATGATAACGCACTGGATGCCCTTGCCACTCCCACCAATGCCAGAGGGTGAATGATGGAATCACCACTTGCACGAATGATTAAGCAGCAGGTATTCGACGCTAACGTTGACAGGCTAGTAGAACTCAATGATGAGCAATGGGATTTCATACTGAATGACCAAGACGAACGCGCATGGTCTGGCGGTAACTACTACGGTCACGATTATGACGAATGGGAAATTTACATCGCCTACGATATCAAATATGTGAAAACAGGATTACGGGAGCCGTTGTTATGAGCGAACTCAAGAAATGCCCGTTTTGCGGGGACGCAGCATACATTCAAAACTGGAGCATAAAAGCTCTTGGGCGCGATAGGTTTTCGGTTGCATGTAACCGATGTGAAGTGGCAACTTCAGTATATAGCACAAAACAGGAAGCAATCGCAGCATGGAACAGGAGAGCTAACAGTGAGTGATGGAATCATACATATCAGCCGCTATCGAATGTATCGGCTCAGATTAAATGACGGTCGATATATTTACATGTCATGGCATCCGTATTGCGGTCCTACTATTTTCAAAGACAAATACGAAACACGATGGATTGAAAATTGGTACGAAGATGAGCAAATTGTTGATGCTGTAAACTGGTTCGTTAGCCGAGGTAAGAAAGCATAGGAGGTTAACTTGGAAATAGAAATGGTCAAATGCGCCAATGGCATATTTGCACCAGCATTCGAACACGACCTACCACGTTTAACAAAATTCAAAAATGGCGAGATGTACACCTTCAGCGCCAAGCTCACAAGAAACCCCGCTTTTCATCGAAAGATGTTCGTATTCTTCAAGTTCTGTTTCGACCACTGGTGCGCAAATAAAGCGGGACTCGACTGTATGGACGAGCATAGCCAATTTGAGCGCTTCAGGAAGGATTTGACGATACTTGCAGGATTTTATGAGCAAACGGTAAGGCTAAACTGCGATGTGCGTACAGAGGCTAAGAGCCTGTCATTTGCCAATATGGATTCAGATGAATTCGAACGCTGTTACAAAGCCATGATTAACGCAGCAATAAAACACATTTTCAGAGGATGCAATGAAATCACTGAGAATCGGTTACTGACATTCTTTTGAGGAGCAGCAAGAGAGATGAACAAACACAAAATTGCATTGACTGGGCTTGCTCTGTTAATGGTTTCAATGGCAGCACAAACGGCATCATGGGCTATCAATCATAGCCGAAGTTGGTACAGCTACCCCACATCAACCAAGCACATCACAGGTCACGCAAAGATAAACAGAGCAGCCAAGAAGCGGAGGGCGAGAAAGTGAGTAAATGGAAGAAGCTAAAACTCAACTGGAAAAGTTATCTAATAGCCTACTCAGTCACCACATTATGGATTTTGTTTGTACTCCCGTTTTATGGGTTGATTATTTTGCTGGCTCAAACCTTCTCACGGATTGGTGATTTTTTCTGGAGCCTAGATTCTAGATATAGGTCAGTGCTTAAAATGGTTGATAAATGGTTAATTAAAGTAACTAAATTAAGGGGGTGTGATGATTAGAACTCGACACGTAATTCTATTCTTTTCGATTGTTACTTTAGCGATGGGGTTTATGTATGGCTAACTTACGCAAAGAAGCAAAAGGCAGAGAATGCCAAGTCAGAATACCTGGAGTGTGTAACGGCAATTCTGAAACCGTAGTGGGCGCTCATTATCGAATGTCTGGATTATGTGGCACAGGATGCAAGCCTAGCGATTTATTTATAGCGTGGGCATGTGGCGCTTGTCATGACGAAATAGACCGCAGAACGCGAATCACGGACGCTGAATACGCAAAGCAATGTCACCTAGAGGGGGTTATTCGAACTCAGGCCATATTGCAAAGTGAGGGGAAGATTAAGGCATGAATGAATATCACCTCAAATTACCGTGGCCACCGAGCAATAATACCTACTGGCGACACTGTAGAGGCAGGCACTACATATCACCAAAAGGCACAAGCTACCGAAAACAAGTAACAGATTACATAGAGCAGCAAAACCTAGATATCAAAACCACTTCCCGCATCAAAATAGTCATCACAGCAAATCCCCCAGACAAACGAAAAAGAGACCTCGATAACTTGCCTAAAGCTGTTTTCGATTCGCTTACTCACGCCAATTTTTGGGATGACGACGAGCAGATAGATGATTTCCGAATAAGGCGCGGAGAGAGAATTAAAGACGGCTCCTTGGATATCACAATATGGGAGATAGGCGATGCAGACTGAAATAACAACTATTCCAGCGTTACTTGTCAAGACGCACGGAAATATGAGCGAAGTAGCAAGACGACTCAATTGCAATAGGGCAACAGTCAAGAAATATTCTGGTGATGTATTTAGTTTTGACCACGCGATTATAAATGGTCGACTGATGACTAAGTATAAACATGCGAAGGGGGCTAAATGAGAAACGATGAACCGTTTTATTTACTCGCTCATTATTCAAGTAAAAACGAACTGCGGCGCGTGTGGGGCTCTGGAAGAAAGAATGCACTAGAAAGCAAAAGAGCATGGGTTCGTTATATGTTGATGACTTGGGGTAAGGTTTATGGTGGCGATGATTATGCAGAAGGTGGTGAGTGTAGTGTAATCGGTCGACTCATGATCCGTTCTGATTGGAGTGAAAACGAAGGGAAAAGGATTATTGGTGTTGTTAATGATTTACATAAGATGGGGTACAGGGGGGATGAGTTATTTAAAAAATCACATGAAATACTCAATCCAAAAGCAAGTATAAGCGACCTCATCGCTCTCGCCAAAGAATCAGATGATGCCGCTTTCATTGAATCAGTAATTAACAAGACATTCAAACTAAACAATCCAATCCGTCACGTAGCAATTAAACGTTATTGCGACTGCAAATACACGCAAAAGATGGCTCGTGAATTAACCTTCAAGAAAAAGATAAGCATACAGCAAAGCACAAGGCGCATTGAATGGGCTTTGGATTTACTGGAAGAAGAGCTTTTCTATGCAATTAAACGCGAAGAGGAGAATATAGTTAATGTAAAATAACAATAAAATAGAAAATATTTCTAATATCTATTGCAATTGCGAAATTTACATGTATAGTTTGTGATAAGCTCACGGCATTAAAACACAGAGCGGTTAACAAGTTCAAAATAGAGCCTCACTTCGGTGGGGTTTTTTATTGGGTGAATTCCAACCACCAAAAGATATTTGGTAGTTCAAAGTATCCTGTAGCCATAGAGTATTGTTAGCGCAATACAGCCAGACTGAGCTATATCAGTCACCCATTCAAGAGGTCGCCTAGTGCGGCCTTTTTTCGTATACGCCGCCACAGAATCAATCACCCTCGTTATCAATTAACACAAGAGCTGTGCGCGGCTATCTATTAACTAAAACACAGGTGTTATATATGCCAAGTACCGCAGCTGGTGCTATCGTCGGCGCAGCAGGCGGTGGTGCAATCGGATTAATGACAGGAAGCTTTGACTACGGTGTAATTACAGGTGCAATTATTGGCGCAACTGTTGCAGTCATAGCCTCAAAAGATAACAACAAGAAAAAGGTTCTGTTATTTATCTTATCGTTTTTAACTGGCGTTCTTATCTCTGAATCAGTAGAGCGAATAATTGTAGCTGAGACGGGTTATGAGATAGGTAAAACATTAACTGCCATTCTGGTTTCAGCATTATTCATTTCATTGCTTCTCATTATTGCAAGTAGCGAAACGCTAACAAAGGCCATTAGATGGCTACCAAGACTCATTGAGAATAATTTCTCCGTATTGATGAGCACCTTAACTGAAAAGTGGAGGGGCAAGAAATGAGTTATCAGGAGATTATCAACTATGCGAATGTAGTCGTGTTAATTCTCATGGCCATTCGTGTATTTCTATGCAATTACGCTCGCCACAGAGATTCATTTATCGGCATGGTGCTTATCTGGCTTTGTATATGGCAAAGCTACCAATTAATAAAGCCTAATGATTTCGATACGAGCTTATCTAACTTACTCGGTGATGTGTTCATCTGCGTTTTGGTTTTTGCAGCTAAAGGCAACATCATGCAGGTATTCAAGAAGGTGAAAAATGAGCAACTTCAAATTCAGCCAGAGAAGCGAAAATAACCTTAAAGGCGTCAACCCTGATTTAGTAAAAGTTATTCGCCGCACACTGGAAATAACACCTGTCGATTTTATTGTCATTGAAGGTCTACGAACTCAAGAGCGACAAAAGCAGCTGGTTGCAGAAAAGAAATCACAAACTATGCACAGTCGCCACTTAACAGGTCATGCAGTAGACATTATTCCAGTGAATACTAAATGGCAGATTGATGAGTTTAAACCGCTACTGAAAGCGGTCAAGCAAGCCTCGGATGAGTTGGGTATTAAATTACGATTTGGTATCAACTGGAAGAATGACCCATCACTACCAATTGAAACTAAGTTCATTGATGCGCCTCACGTTGAGATTCCAGCATGACAACGCTAGCTAAAGTCTTGGCTGGTGCATGCGCTATCTTAGCTTTCTGGCTTTGGTGGGTAATGGGTAGTTATGGTGACCTGAAAGGTGATTACTCAACACTGAAGGATAAATTCAGCGAGCAAGTGGCTATCACCGCAGACTACGAAAAGCGCATCAACTCCCTTCACGAACTCGACACCAAACATACAACGGAGCTCACAAATGCAAAGAGTGAAATTGACCAGTTGCGTATTGCTGCTGAGCGTAATCCTGAGCGGGTGTACATCAGAGCCAGTTGTCCGAAAGGCGAAAGCAATACCACCTCCGGCTTGGATGATGGAGCAGCCGCCAGACCTACTGACTCCGCTATCGGAAATTATTGGTTACTCAGGCAACGAATCGCAGAGTCCAAGCAAATGATACTTGGCTTGCAGGATTACATTAGAACGGAGTGTTTACGATGAATGAAGCAAAACCACAAGATGGTAGTAAAGTGCAAGGCTATAAGAAGTTAAGCGATGAGGATATTGGCAATATGAATAAGCTAAAAGGGATTAGTCGACAATTTATTGCGCAATTAGACTCCCTTTCTGTGGATGACTCCGTAGACCATCGCTGGCTATCAATCGCTAAAACTGAAATGCAAAAAGCTTGCATGTCTGCTTGTCGCGCTGTTGCTAAACCTGATGATGATTGCTAGCCGACAAGAAAGCAATACGGGAAATTGAACAACAACGACAGGTGATGAAATAAAAAAAGCCCGGCGAGATTAACGGGCTAAGCGAGAAAAGTACAATGATTGAGTTACCGAATGTCACTATACAAATAAGGTATTTCCGCATCCAAACAAAAAGTATCTTTTTTAATATCAAAAAGATATAAACTTTAAATTCAAATGATTGAGAGCGAAACAAAGATAAAACAATGGTTTAACTAACTATAACTAATAAAATGATTTAGTAAGTAATAATCGAACAACAACGAGCCTCGCAATAGCGGGGCTTTTTAATGCATAACCCCGACAAGGTAAGCGTCGCATTGTCGCTGTCTCATATGTTAGCTGTGACCCATCTTCCTTTTGTGGGTAGCGCATTCTGAGAATCAAAAACAATGAATCCGGAATTAATTCATAGCGTAGTAGCAACGTCAGCTATCGGAGAAGAAACGGCGTGACTATGGAGAGACATAACCACTCACACAAGCAAGGTGAAACAATGAAAGAAATTACACCCAAGCAACAATTGGCATTAGAAATATATCGGATGGTTGGCAGAGACTCATCAGCTACACAGGCAGCGATGGAGTTTATTGGCGATAGTCAAATCAAAGCTGAATTATTCAAAGATATGTATAACGCCAGCCAGACTGAATCTCAATTCTTAGCACGTGCGCAAAAAGCAGTGCGAGAAGTAAGCCAAATACTTGACCTGTTCGCAGAATAGTTAATTACACAGCTCATTTACGAGTGGGCTGGATAATTGATTAAAGGGGGATATATGGCAGATGAATTAAATGAGCAACAAACAAGATTCTGCCAAGAGTACATTGTCGATTTAAACGGTACTCAGGCAGCAATTAGGGCTGGGTATAGTGAAAAGTCAGCCGCACAGATAGCAAGTGAAAACCTTAGAAAACCTCATATTAGAGCGCACATAAAGAAGTTAGCAGCAGAGCGTAATGAGGCTGTTGGTCTAAGTTCTCAGTTTGTCATCGAGGGAATAATTAAAAATATTCGTCGGTGCGAACAAGGCGAGAAGGTTACTTATCCAAATGGGGATCCTGTTCTGCATGAAACAGACGATGGAGAGTTAAACGCTGTTTATCGTTATGACTCATCAGCAGTGTTGAAAGGCTATGAGCTTCTAGGCAAGCACCTCAAACTATTCACTGACAAGGTAGAGCATTCTGGCTCAATTGAAACAATGTCAGACGAGGAATTAAATGCAAAGTTGGCGAGGCTAATAAATGGATCAGTTAAATCGTGACCAGAAACTAGAGCTTATCGCTTTACTAGAAGAAAAATCCCGCCGCGCAAATGTTTACCGATACAAAACATATTACGAAACTCGCTACCCTTGGCAAAAGAAATTCATTGCACTAAGTATAGAATATTCACAAGTGGCATTGATTGCAGCTAACCGAGTCGGAAAGACTGACACAGCTACCTATATCGACGCTATTCATGCAATGGGTGATTATCCTGATGATTGGGAGGGGTATAAGTTCGAACATGCTCCTCTTATCTGGTGTCTTGGCTACTCTGGTGAAAAGTGTAGAGACTTATTACAAGCGCCTATCATTGGCAGGAAAACAGATAATGGCTGGCAAGGTGGGTTAATACCTAGTGAGTTAATTGTCGATACTGAGCCAATGGCTGGTACGCCTAACGCTGTTCGTTCTGTATACATCAGACATAAATCAGGCGACTTAGCAAAAATTCAATTCTGGTCATACTCACAAGGCCAGCATGCATTGATGGGTGACAGCGTTGATTGGTTCCATATCGATGAAGAGCCAAAAGACCCCACTATCTATCCACAGGTTTTAACTCGTACCGCAACAGGAGATAAAGGTCGCGGTGGTCGTGGCATTCTGACGTTTACACCAGAGAACGGTAGAACTGATTTAGTTATCGGCTTTATGGATACCCCATCATCTGCTCAAACGTGTATGAATGTTGGCTGGGATGATGCTCCACACTTGAGCGAGAAGGTAAAAGAGGATTTGCTGGCTTCGTTCCCGCCTCACCAGCGTGACATGCGAACCAAAGGGATTCCGATGCTTGGTCATGGTCGTATATATGACTTTGGCGAAGAGTTTGTAACGTGCGACCCATTCCCTATCCCTGAGCATTGGGCTGTCATTGATGGCATGGACTTTGGTTGGGATCACCCTCAAGCGCACATACAGCTAGCTATCGATTTAGATAATGATGCCTATTACGTTACTAGGGCATGGAAGGCTAGTAAGACTTCACCTGCTGAAGCGTGGGGGGCTGTAAATAAGTGGGCTAAAGATATTCCTACCGCGTGGCCTCAAGATGGATTGCAAACTGAAAAAGGGTCTGGGTTACAGCAAAAAGAATATTACGAAGATGCAGGTTTTAAGATGCTTAATGATCCTGCTCAGTGGCCTGATAAATCCCGCTCTGTTGAGGCTGGTCTATTTGAAATATACGACTTAATGAGAACAGGGCGATTTAAAGTTTTCCGTGGGTTGCGTGATTGGTTTGAAGAATACAACTTCTATCACCGCGACGAGAAAGGAAAGATTGTTAAAACTCGTGACGACTTACTTGATGCCACTCGATACGCCTACATGATGCGAAGGTTTGCAAAACGCTTTGGTGAGATAGGAAAAGTTAAGCAACGAGTAATTCCCGCACCGATTAGGCCGATTAGGAGATAATAATGGTCGATAGAAACGAGCGGCTTGAGAAAATACTTCGCAAATTCGACCTCGATTACTCTGCATCTGAAAATGCCAGAACGGAGGCGAGAAACGATTTATTCTTTAGTCGCGTTAGTCAGTGGGATGATTGGCTTGAAAGCTACGTCACATTGCAATACCGAGGTCAGTTTGATGTAGTGCGCCCAATGGTGCGTAAGCTCGTCGCTGAGATGCGCAAGAATCCTATTGAGGTTCAGTATCGACCAAAGGATAACGCGCCAGCTGATGCCGCTGATATTCTTATGGGCATGTATCGAACTGACATGCGAAACAATAGCTCAAAGATTGCCGTTAACGTGGCAGTAAGAGAGCAAATCGAATGTGGTTACGGTGCTTGGCGACTCGTCACTGAGTATGAGGATGATAACCCAACTAGCAATAATCAGATTATCCGACGAGTTCCGATGCATGAGTCTTGCACTCACGTTATCTGGGATTGCAACGCCAAGGCAATGGATAAGTCTGACGCGAAGAATTGCACGATCATTCACGCGATGAATATTGATGGATGGGAGGCATTCGCTGAGCAGTACGGGCTAGACCCTGAAATTCAGCCATCATTCCAATCACCTAACAATGATTTATTGTTCACTTGGTCGAGTGGAAAAACAATTCATGTCGCTGAATATTACGAGGTTGAGGAAAAGAAAGAGTTAGTGTTTGTCTATCGTGACCCGTTAACTAATGATCTCCAAACATACTCGGCAAAAGAAGCGAAAGAAAAAATTGATGAACTGGCAAATGCTGGTTATCAGAAAGTAGGTGAGCGCAGAGTTAAAAAGCGCAGAGTCTATAAGTCAATCATCACTAACACGGGCATTCTGAAAGATAAAATGCCAATAGCTGGCGAGCACATACCGATTGTTCCTGTATATGGCGAATGGTCATTCTTTGATGATAATGAGTTATACGAAGGCGTAGTTAGGTTATCGAAAGATGCTCAAAGGCTGCGTAACTTTATTTTATCCAAGTCTGCCGACACCGCTGCTAAGTCACCAAAGAAGAAGCCTTTCTTTTTCCCTGAGCAGATAGCAGGGTATGAGCACATGTTTAGTGGTGAGGATGACTATCCTTACTATCTACTCAATCGAACTGATGAAAATAATGCTGATCTGCCTCCTTCTCCTGTTGCGTATATGGAGAATGCTGAGGTTTCACAAGCCGACGCGCTACTCCTAGAAGTTGCAACAGAAGCAGCCAAATCAACCGCTCGTGTAGGTGTTGATACTGAGGCGGCTAATGGACAAGTGGCGTTTGATACTGTCAATCAGCTTAATAGCCGTATCGACTTAGAAACGTATGTGTTTCAGGATAACTTAGCTATCGCAATGCGCCGTGATGGTGAAATTTACGCATCAATCGCAGCTGAGATATACGACACCAACCGAACAGTAACAACAACCGCCGAGGATGGAGGGGAGAATCAGATTGAGCTAATGCAGGAAGAATTAGATTTCCGCAAAGGCGAAATGATTGTTCGCAATGATATCCGAGGAAAGTACGAAACATTTACTGATGTGGGCCCATCTTTCCAATCGCAAAAAGATGCTGCTAGGGCTGAGATAGGCGAGCTTATCGTTAAAGTTCCAGTAGAGCATCCAATGTGGAATGTCATGATGCTTACGTATGCAAACATGATGGAAGGTAAAGGCGTTGAATACATCAGGGATTATGCCAACAAGGAATTGATTGTTAATGGCTTGAAGAAACCAGAAACCGAGGAAGAACAGCAATGGTTAATGGAAGCTCAGCAAGCAGCACAAAGCAATCAAGATCCTAATGCTATGTTGGCTCAGGCGCAAATCATC
This sequence comes from Providencia sp. TYF-12, assembly GCF_041344805.1. Taxonomy (NCBI): domain Bacteria; kingdom Pseudomonadati; phylum Pseudomonadota; class Gammaproteobacteria; order Enterobacterales; family Morganellaceae; genus Providencia; species Providencia sp. TYF-12. The sequence continues at coordinate 3,664,709 of NZ_CP166833.1, read as the reverse complement.
GCGGCTCAAGCAGAGCAAACCAAAGCCAATAACGAAACAGCACAAACTCAAATCAAAGCATTTACCGCTCAGCAAGATGCAATGGAATCTCAAGCCAATACGGTCTACAAGCTAGCTCAGGCTAGGAATATAGATGAATCGGCAGTAAGAGAGGCCATTAAACTTCTGAACGAGGTTGCACAGCAGCAACAACAAAACATTCCTACCGACAATATCGTCGAGAATAATCCTCAAACCATGTAAGAGAGTTAAATATCATGAGCACAACCACCGAAATTCAGAATCAGTCTGAAGAATTAATCCTGTCTGGCGATCAGGCGGCGGCATCCGCAGATGGCTTAGTTATCGATAATGCCAACGGTAACGCAAGGCAAGAAGAAGGCTTCGACATTGTACTGAAAGACGATGAGCAACCGCAGGAAGGCAAGCCTAGCAATAACGCAATACAAGCGGCTAAACGTATCGCTCGCAAACGTCAGCGAGAAATTGAGCAGCAAGTAAAAGCAATTGAAAGCGGCGAGCTTCCTGAGCACCTACGTGTTAATCCTGAGTTACCAGCACAGCCTAATATGGATGATTACTTATCCGATGAGGGTCTGGCTAAATACAACTATGACACTCACAGAGCTACAGCCGCATTTAATGCAGACATGCAGAAGTGGCAAATGGATGCTCTTGATGCAAGAAGTAAAGCGGTTGCATCACAGGGTCGTAAAACTCAGGAATATGCACAACAAAGTCAACAAATCGCTAACGCAATGAAGGCGCACTATGATGCGGCTGAAAAACTCAACTTACCTGACTATCAGGAAAAGGAAGATTCTGCATTGCAAGTATTGCCACAAGGTGTTTATGAAGCAGTCGCAACAAACTTCCCAGAGAAGTCAGCCGCCATCATTTACTACCTCGGGTCTAACCCTGATAAAGCGCAAGAATTGTTTAGCAAAAACCCTGTTCAGGTCACTATCGAACTAACTCGATTAGCTGATCGTTTAACTCTCAAGCCTCGCGGTACACAACGCTCATCAGCCCCACCTGCCGACGAACCAATTAACGGTGATGTTTCAGCGGCAAATGTCGCAGCATTGCAAAAGCAAATGGACGACGCAGCAAATAAAGGCGATGTGCAAAAGTACCGAGCTATCAAGGCTAAATTACAAGGAATTAAATAATGTCTTTAAATGAAGGTCAGATCATCACCTATATGGTGGATGAAGTAGTAAACACTATCGAAAATAACTGCCCCATGGCTCAGCGTGTAGGTAAATATACTCCTCCTGCTGGCGACATGCAGCGCTCTCAAAATACTGTCTGGATGCCAGTAGAGCAAGAAGCCCCTACTCAACAGGGTTGGGATTTAACCAATAAAGAAACAGGCATCTTGGAGTTGTCTGTCAAATGTAACATGGGCGTTCCAGATAATGACTTCTTTGGTTTACGCGCCGATGATGTTCGTGATGAGACATCTATACGTCGTCGTATTCGTGCGTCTGGCTTAAAGCTGGCTAATAACGTTGAGACTTCTATTGCTAAACAGGCCGCTGATACCGCATCTCTGGTTATTGCTGATGCTGGAGATCTGTCAAATGGGGCGGACTCTTGGGGGTTCGTATCTCAAGCTGAATCCCTTATATTCGCTCGTGAGTTAAACCGTAATGAAGGACTGAGTTACTTCTTTAACTCTGACGATTACCTCAAGGCTGGTTATAACTTGGTAGGCAAAGACTTATACGGACGCATTCAGGAAGAGGCTTACAAGTCAGGAACAATTCAAAAGCAAGTTGCTGGGTTTGAAGATGTTCTCCGTTCACCTAAATTGCCAACGTTGTTAGCGGCAACTGTTACAGGTGTAACAGTTGATGGTGCGCAGAAGTTCAAACCTGAAGCATGGAAAGAAGATGTTGACGGAAATCGTGAAAACGTTGATAACCGCACAGCAGTAGTTAAAGTTAGTGACGGAACGGCATTTAAGCGAGGCGATAAAATCAGCTTTGCGGGCGTTAAGTTCATCTCTCAGATGGCAAAAGACTTACTAACACAAGATGCAACATTTGCGGTCGTTGGCGTTGATGGCAATAACATCACTATCATGCCTAAACCAATTGCACTTGATGACGCAGCACTGAAGCCTGAAGAGAGAGCATATGCAAACGTCAACACGTCACTAGCAGCTGGTGCGGCAATTAGCGTCCTTAACATTAAAACGTCTAAGACAAATATCTTCTGGGCTGATGACTCAATTACCTTGTTATCTCAACCTATCCCGCTTAACCACGCATTATTTAGCGGAATGAAAACACAGTCATTCAGTATCGACTCTGTTGGCCTGAATGGTGTTGTAGCGTATCAAGGTGATATCTCAACACTAGAAGGTAAGTGCCGTATTGCTGTTTGGTACTCAGCTTGCACTAAACGACCTGAAGCGGTTGGCGTTGGTCTTACTGGTCAGGCTTAGTCTGGTAATTAGTTAAGGGGGGGGGCTTTGGCTCCCTTTATTTTTTGGAGATGAAACATGAGCACCATGCTTTATAAAGCCAATGGGGATGTAAAAATCTGGGGTATGAATCTTCAGATCGCCACTGTCAACGATGATGAAATTGAAGATTATCTAAATGATGGTTGGCATAAAAACCCAAATGATACACAAATCTTGCCAGAGCCAGAGCCAGAGCCAGAGCCAGAGCCAGAGCCAGAGCCAGAGCCAGAGCCAGCAAAGAAACCCGCTACCAAGAAAAAGGCGGTGAAAGATGCAGATAACAACGAAGGGTGAGTTAGTCATTGCGGCGCTGCGTAAACTCGGTGTCGCATCCGATGCCACGCTAACAGATATCGAACCGCAATCATTAGAGGACGGAGTAGTTGATTTAGAGTCAATGATGTATGAGTGGTTTGAAGATGGCGCGGGCATTCATACTGGTTATAAATTCGCTGAGGAAGACATACCAATCGACCAAGGTGATGAACACAGATTATATAAGCAAGCTATTAACGCAGTTATCTACAACCTAGCCACCCGCATTGCCCCTGATTATCAAATCACACCGCTTGATAAAGTCATTGCAACTGCTCGCTATGGCAAAGAAAGACTAATGCGTAGTTGTGCAATGAAACGAGCAAAAGAAGCCAGAGCGCATTATCCAAATGGCTTCCCTATTGGTTCTGGTAATCGCCTAGCAACCATGAACGGATATCGATTCTTCCATAGGAGTAAACCACATGCCAAGGATTCAGATCCCTCTTGCTAGAGGTTTACGCAAAGACCCGAACACGGCTGATTACATCGATGGATTGCCAGTGAATATGTTAGCAACACCGAAAGAAGTATTGAATGCCGCTGGTTATCTCCGATCATTCCCTGCGCTGGTAAAGCTTCGTGATGCTGACGGTATTTCACGAGGCGTTCAATTTAATACGAAAAATAGCATTGTGTACCGCGTGTGTGGCGGCAAGTTGTATCAAGGCGCAAATGCTATCGGTGATATTCAAGGTAAAGATAGAGTATCACTGGCGCATTCTGGCGTGAGTCAGTCGGTTGCTTTTGGCGGTAAATTAAAACTTTATCGTTACGATGGTGAAGTTAAAGAGTTAACTAACTGGCCAGAAGAGGAAGTGGTCAAAGAAGGCTACACTCGCGATGTTAAAAAGTGGACTCACAAAGCTGGTAATGATGATTTCGTATCATTGACTAAAGATGATATCGACGGCTCACTAACTCTGAAGATAACCCCAAAGGCATCAGACGGTGTTGTAGGTGAAGTTATTGAGATACCCGAGTATCAATTTGGCGTTAAAAAGTCACAGGATAAACCTGAAACAGAAAAGCCATATTTAACCGATATTATCGTTAATGGCCTGAAGCGTACAGGGAATAAACTCACGATTGAATACAAGTTCAATTACGACAAAACAATCCCTGACAACACGGTTAAACCAACTGATACGGCTGAATTTGTAATGACTCAGGAAGTATTAGAAGTCGTCAATAAATACCCACAGTATGATTTAGGCGAGGTGATTGATGTTGCCAGAAACCGTGGGCGCTATATCTGGCTGCAAAAGGGTGGCGCTCGTTTCGGCATAACCGATATTGAGGACGAATCAAAGCCTGATAGGTACACACCTTTTTACACGGCAGAGTCGCAGCCTGACGGTATAATTTCTGTCAGTTCTTGGCGTGATATGGTTATCTGCTTTGGCGCTTCAACTATCGAATACTTTTCATTAACTGGTTCAACTTCTGCAACTCAACCAATTTATGCAATGCAGCCATCATACATGGTTCAAATGGGTATCGCTGGTCGTGACACTAAATGCAAGTTTGGTGATTCATACGCATTTATCAGTAACCCTGCAAATGGTGCTCCGTCCGTTTATTTGCTTGGCTCAGGTACTGCTAGCGCAATATCGACAGCAAGCATTGATAAAATTATCCGCAGCTATACTGCCGATGAGTTATCAGGTGCTGTCATGGAGTCGGTTAAGTTTGATGGTCACGAGCTGGCTATCATCCATTTACCACGCCATACGCTTTGCTTTGATGGCACTGGCAGCCAGCAATATCCGCAATGGTGCATCCTGAAAACTGGTCTATACGATGAGCCGTACCGAGCTATCGATTTCATATATGAAGATAATCAGATAACAGTTGGCGATAAAAAGTCTGGCCTAGTTGGCAAGTTAGCTTTCGATAAATCCTCGCAGTATGACCAACAAGCCGAGCATATTTTATATACGCCAATGGTGAAAGCGGATAATGCGCGTATTTTCGACCTAGAACTTGAAGCGTCAACAGGTGTTGCCCAAATCGCTGATCGCCTATTTCTATCTGCAACTACTGACGGAATAAACTTCGGCAGGGAACAAATGATAGACCAAAACGCTCCGTTCCGTTACGACATGCGCGCTATCTGGCGCAGGGTTGGCAGGGTGAGAAAGAATATTGGTTTCAAGATTCGCGTTATCACTAAGTCACCTGTAACGCTCAGTGACCTATCGATGAGGGTTGAATGATGGCTAATGAAAATCTATCAACGCCCATTGAAGTTCAAGCGGCCTATATCGTTCCAGAAATACTGCCGAGCAACTTTGGCGCAGTATACACTCGCATTGTTCTTAGTGGCGCTGAGGATATGGCAAAGGTTGCAGGACGTGCGAATGAGGCTGGCAACGAAGCATATCAAGCTCAGTTACGAAATGATGAGCAAGATATCATCCTTGACGACCACGAACAGCGCATAAAGTCAGCAGAGGAAACATTAGAGCAGCACGAAGCACAGCTTCAGAATCACGAAACTCGAATCACTGCCGCAGAAGAAAAGATTGTTGAGCATGAGATACGGATTAACGAAGCAGAATTACGCATAAACGACCACGAGACGCGATTAACGACAGCAGAGAGTGATATTACATACCTCACGGAAAAGGTCTCTGAAATCGACGCCGATTACGTCTCATTGGGTCGTGAAACTACGCAAATTTTAGCTTCTCCGATTTCTGTCAAAGATTCTTACTCTGTTAACGGTGTTCAGGTAGTCGGTGCTCGTGTTACTGGCTTTACTGCTTCCACTGGTATGGCTTCGAAATCTGGCTTCAATGCTAACAAAACCTACAGCATTGGCTCGACATATGACCAGTTAGAAATTCAGGCTCTAGCATCGGCTCTCACTGAAACTCGTAAATCCCTTAAAGCGCTGGAAGATATGGCGCGGGCTCATGGATTAATCGATTGAGGTAATCATGATCACATTCAAACCAACGCGAAATATCGATTTGATTGAGCATGTAGCGAACATACCTGACATTCAAGCTGGAACGGCAAACGGGAATTATTTTAGCTACAACAGCCAAGAGATTTACTTTGAGGTCGGTGTTCATAATGAGTTTGCAGGAATAATTAGAGCTATAGAGGTTCAGCCTAAATCTTACGAGTGTCATGCAATGTTTTTAGAAAATATGCGCGGTTTCAGTCGTGATATAGGAATTTCCTTTTGGTCTTATTTCTTCGCTAACTATCCGGTTGAGTGCGTTTTATCTATGGCGTCCGACAAGTTTAGAAAGGGGAAATTCTACTGCGCTTCGATTGGATTAAGGCGTCGAGGTGTCATCCCTAAATTCTTTGATGGTAAGACTGATGTAACTATTTACTCAGCAACCAGAGAAGAGATATTCGAATTCATCAGCAAAGAACGGAGATAATTATGTCTGGCTATGTATTTAAATTAGCAAGAAAACTGGCTGGTGAAGAACCGGCATTTTATGAAGGTGGTGGTAAAGGTGGCGGTGGTAGTAGTGGTGCAGGAGAACAGGCCGCAGCAACTAAATACGCAGCAGACCTGCAAAACCAACAATTTGAACGAGTCATGAATGGGCTAGCTCCATTTACTCCGCTTGCTGGCCAGTATATTAATCAGCTTAAAAACCTATCATCTCCCGAAGGTGCTGCTCAGGCTCTTGGGCAATATTACAACTCTCAACAATTCAATGATTACGCAAATCAAGCGCGTTACCAAAACCTAGCATCGGCTGAAGCAATGGGCGGCTTAGGTTCTACAGCCACCAGTAATAGCTTAGCTTCAATTGCTCCTGCGCTCGGTGAAAGCTGGCTGAATGGTCAAATGAACAACTATAACAACCTAGCAAATATTGGACTTGGCGCACTTCAAGGTCAAGCGAACGCAGGGCAGACATACGCGAATAATGCTGGCCAGTTGTCTCAACAAAATGCTGCCCTTGCCGCTGCTAACGCTAATAGACCGTCAGGTATGCAGCAAGCAGTAACTGGTGGTTTAGGTGGTGGCGCTCTTGGATATGGAATTGCTAGCGCTCTAGGTACTTCAACACCTTGGGGAATGGGTATTGGAGCTGGATTAGGTATTTTAGGGAGTATCTTCTAATGGCGACTTGGAACCAGAATATTAATAGTGGTGGTTTTTTAGGAGGTATAGGCCAAGTTAACGACAATGCGCCTAGAGCTAGCGATATTAATCCCACTCTAGGCCTTATCAGAGAAAACAACGACCTTCAACGCTCTGGCGCTAATAATTGGGGGTTGCAGGCCATGCAGGGCTTGGCTGGTATAGCTTCTATGTATCAGCAAGATCAGCAGCAACAAAGGCTATCTGAGTTCCAAGGTAAATGGGGGCAGGCCATGGCTAATAACGATACTGGTGCCATGCGTGGTCTATTTGCTGAATACCCTGAAATGAGAGAGCAAATTACTGGCGGTATGGATGGGATTAATGATGATGTCAAGCAGTCAATAGGTAACTTAGCACTTGGTTATAATGCCGCTATCTCAGGTGGTAATGTTGAAAGCTTCGTTCGGGAGAATGCAGATGAAATGCGTAAATTTGGCTTTGACCCGCAAGTTGCTTTTAAAATGGCTACAGAAAATCCTGCTGCTGCAAAAGAATATGCCTTGGCTTTAGGAATGAGGGCATCAACGCCTGAGAAGTTTATGGATATGATGGATGCCCAAGCTAATCGCGGGGTGACAATGAGAGGGCAAGATATAGGTGCTGAAACAGCTCGCCGAGGTCAAGATATTGGTGCTGCTACTGCGAGGCGTGGGCAAGACATATCAGCACAAAATTCCATCCGTTCTGCTAATGCTCAGGCCGCAGCTCCTTCATCAGTTAGGGAGTATGAGTATTTGCAGTCACTATCACCTGAGCAGCGTAAGCAATTTATGCAGCTAAAAGGGAAGGGTGGAGATGAGATGCAACAGGCTCAGTTATCAAATGGTCAGACAGTAATGATTGATCCAAAAGCTCAGGGTGCTGGCGAGTCTAAGTATTATAAGGGGTATGACGCTAACGGTAATGTGGTAACTATTCCTGTCAATGCACTATCATCAGTGTCTGATTCATCTGGATCTGCAACAAAAAATATAATGAATAAGGATATTGGTTTAATTCTTAATTCTAGCCCAACTGAAACAGCTCCGCTCACTGGTATAACTGGAGGGACAGGAAGCCCAGCCATTACAGCTGATGTAATGAGTAGAATTAAAGACCCTAAAACAAGAGAAATTTTTAATGCTGCCAACAGAATTCAAGGGAACATGCAGAATCAGGGTATCGGTGCTGCAAGGGCTATGGGCGCAAGCGGAATAAACACCGAGGCAGAAGCTAAGAGATTCTTCCAGTCAATGCCACAGATAGACTACTCAAGCAGGGATGCAATGATTACATCTGTTAAGGACATAAAAAACTATACAGATGAATATAACTCTAGAAATACTGCAAATCTTGGTGGAAGTAAATCTCAGCAACAGCAAGCTCCACAAGCAGCAATACAAGCTTTGCAGCAAAACCCATCATTAGCGCCCCAGTTCAGAGCTAAGTACGGATACCTACCATAGGAATAAATTCAATGGCTAACTTCTTTGATCAATTTGACAGTCAATCAGAATCAGGCGAAGAGGCTAATTTTTTCGACCAATTTGATAGTGAGACAAACGAGCAATCTAAATTGACTGAAGAGCCTCAGCAACAAAATAATTATATTAGCGGGATGGTAAACACGAATAGGCAATTAGCAGAAGGGATCAATCGTAGCGGTCAACAAGGGAAGGATTTCAGAGATAACGTTATTGATGCTGTAACAGGTGAAAGCAAGATGACACCTGAAATACAGGGATTAAATAGCGTTATGTCATCACCTGAAATTCAATCATTAACTGGTGATTCGTTCAAAGCTAACTGGGCGCAACTTTTTGGTAATGATGAAGATTTCATGCTCACTCTTCGTAATATGGGTGGGAAAATGTCATCGGACGAAAAAGGAAACGTCATTGTTGATTTGCCATCTGGTAAATATGCGCTGAATAAGCCTGGTCTTGATGGTGATGATATCATTCCGTTTGTTGCTAATGCGTTAGCGTTTACTCCGGCCGCTAGAGCGGAAACTATTTGGGGTTCTGGTCTGGCTTCCGCTGCTACTGATGTAGGCCTGCAAGGTTCAGTTAGTGCCGCAGGTGGCACTGATGTAGACCCATTACAAACAGCAATATCTGGCGGCATTGGTGTTGGTGGTAAAATAATTGAACGTGGTATCAGTGGATTATCCAGAGCCGCTAGTGGTGAAATAGCACCAGAAACCCAACAATTGCTAAGAAATGCCGAACAGAACGGTATAGATGTACTAACTACTGATGTATTGCCACCAAGAACAGCAGTAGGACGTCAAATGCAGCAAGCTGGCGAGCAAAGCATAGGCGGAACGGGAAATCGTAGGGCTATACAGGCTGAGCAAAGGGAAAATTTTGTTGAATCTGTTCCTCAAATGATTGAACAAGAGTTCGGTATTTACGCTCCGCATGTCATGCAAGGTGAAGTTAGGGCTGGCTTGAGAGCAGCTAAAGATCAACATGGTGGAGTAATAAACAGAATAACCGAACAAATGGCTGATGCTGTTGTTACCCCAACTAGGTCTATACCTGCCATTGATGGTGCCATGCAGCAACTAGCAAACGGATTAGCCCCTAACGGCGCAGCGATGCAGATATTAAATACACTGAGGGATCGTGTCGCCAATGGAGCTAGTTTTGCAGAAATTAGAAACCTAAGAACCGAATTAAGGCAAAGTTTGCAGGGTGATAATCTGGCTATGCCAACCTCATTAGAGGCGGCATATAATAGGATTAATACCGCTTTAACTGGGGATATGAATAGCGCTGTTGGTAAAACCCTTGGCGCTAATACTTTAAACCAACTTCGCCATGCAAATAATGAATACAGGAATATAGCAAGAGGGATAGAAAAAACAGGTTTGAAAAACGCGCTCGAAAAAGGTGATGTAACTCCTGAACTAATGGATAATCTAGTATATAGTAAGCGACCTAGTGATATAGCTCGTATATATGGCATGGTTAATGAAAACGGTAGAAACCAACTTAGGGCAGCGTATTTAACAAAAGCTTATGAGAAAGCCAATGGGTCACCTCAAAGAATGATCACCCAATTAGACCAGCTCATCAATCAGTCAAACGGTCAAATATTTAATACAGTATTCAACCCAAGGCAGCGTCAAATGATTGAGGGCATGCGTGATGTTCTTGAGGCAACTAGAAGGGCTGGAACGGCAAATCAGGTTACTCAAACTGGTATGGCTCTGTTAACCCCTGCGAGAACAGCAGCAACGTTATTAACTGGAGGTGCTTCACTTGGTATTGAAGTTGGAACAGGGATGATAGCCAGAATGTACGAATCACCAAGAATCCGCAATATGTTGCTTAGGTTGCATAATACACCTAGAGGAAGCACAGCTAGAGACAGAGCGATAACTAATATCATCAATACTCTAACTGCGTCAGGGCAGTCTAGTAGCAGAGATTAATCACTTGAACATGTACCAACCACATCCCCAACAAGTGATGTGGTTCCTGTGACCAATTTGTGATTATTAACTACTTTTGAGTAAAGGACTTTGTTTTGATCTGTTATAGACCAAGTCTCAATGGTGGACGTATCCCCATTGACATAGAAGCCTATCATTGATGATGTAGATATAGGCATATATTCAAGACCACCTCCGCCTAGTTCATTATTTACCATCTTCAGCTCGGCTTTATCTTTATTTATATTGATTTGGAAAACACTTTTTGCCATCCCATTTTTTTCATATAAGTAATCACTCTGCTCAAATGCGCTGTATCCGTTTAAGTTAGTAACGACCCAGCACTGTGCATTAACGTACACAGGGGTCACGGCAACTAGTGCCAATAGATATTTTTTCACCATCACCTCACTGATAATTATTTTTTATCATTATAGAGCTTAATGAGCATTTCTACGACTGACTTTTTAAGCTCTTCGGCTTGTTCGTTGGCCACACGTTCGGCATCACTACGATAGCCAATAATGGGCGTTGGTGTATCGAGGTACTGGTCAACTATATAGGTTAACTCAGCATTGAGTGAGCGGCCATTTAGCTTAGCTCTTTGTCTTAGTTTTTCTTTCTTTTCAGCATTATACCTAAAGCTGAATACTGAATCTTCACGTGCCATTTTACTCACCATTGGTCTTTAGGGTGGGTTGGCATCTTATAATCTACTGTATTTATTTACAATAACGTCACCGTGATGTCATTGCGGTGCGACTACTCACGCTTGGAGAAAGCAATGTCAGATATTATCCCTAATGTCGTCGTCTCGATGCCTTCGCAACAATTCACTCTCGCAAGGAAATTCCAAGCGGCGAGTAATGGCAAAATTTATATTGGTAAGATTGATACCGATCCAACCATTCCAGAAAATCAAATCCAAGTTTATTTGGAAAATGAGGACGGCAGCACAATCCCTGTCGCTCAACCGCTAATCATCAATCAAGCTGGCTTCCCTGTTTACAATGGACAGATTGCCAAGTTTGTGACAGTAGAAGGTCACAGTATGGCTGTTTATGACAGCTACGGAGCGCAGCAATTTTATTACCCTAATGTGCTGAAGTATGACCCTGATCAGTTTAAATATAGATTAGAGGAAGGTGATGGCTACAAAAACATAGGCTCATTCAGTTCAATTAGTGAGTTAAGACAATACAATGCATCTTCGCTAAACACTGGCTCGAGAGTGCTTGTTGATTCGTATATTGAGAGCAAAGGTTATGGCGGCGGTTTCTTTCGTTATGATGCGGATAATACGGATGCTGATGATGGAGTTATGATTATAGCCCCTACCAGTGGAGTGGGGCGATTTGTACGAGAAGTACTGGATAATCAACTGTACATTTCTTATGAAATTGCCGGAGCTGATATCACTGGCATAGAGCCATCCGAGGATGCAATAGTACGCGCTCATTCAGTAGCGAATAGCCTTGGCGTGCAGCTAAAACAAAATCGCGGTAAGTTTCGTATATCTAAATCCGTTGAAGTCAGTGTAAAAACGGATGTTGACTTGAAAGGCTCAGAGTTCGTTTTCGATGATAACTTGAATATTAATAAGGTGTTCAACGTTAAGCCGACTGTTAATCTAATCGAAGCGAATGTTAATAACCAAAATTTTGTCAATGGGAATACTGTTGTTCCTGAGTTGGCTATTTACGAAAACGCTGTCGTATCAATTAACTCGAAAGATATTGATATTTACAGAAATGGTGATAGAAACTCGCCAGTTTATAAGCGAGATATTGTCGAAGTCAGAAAGGGTGGCACACTAAGTCATCCACTAATCTATACAATGACAACACAAGTTTCAGTTGTTGTTAATCAACTTGAAAAAAGCAAATTAATATTTAATGCGCCATCTATCACCATCGGAAACTCACTGATTGCATCATTCGTCTACTCAACGCGCAATGATGTAACTGTTAACGCAAGCGGAGTTAAAAGAACAGATGATAGCATCGTTAACCGTATTATCACTTACTTTGAACCACACAACTGTAGAGACAATGTCTTAGATGCAATTGCAGTTGATAACAGCAACCACTTTGAAACCGCAAGTGCTTATGGAATTTCAGGCGGATCAGTGATACGTCAAGGTGCTAGAAACTATCACGGTGCTGGGGATTGGGGGTTAATGGACGGTAACACTATTCGCGATGGCTTCGCTACTGACATTACAGCCGCGCGAGTCGGTGTTCACGCGCAGGCTTTTAACTTCACTGCTGAGCGTTGCACTCTTAAAGAAAAAGCGATTCAAATTTCAGGCAGAGGCACATTAAAAGTAAGTGATTGTAAAAAGTTTTGCGTCGGTGTGGGTGGTACATCTGGGTACGTGAATACACTAATTGATTTACGTGCTGATTACGGGTCTGAGTGGGTTGGGGATATCATTGTTGACAATCCTGAGCTCAACTGTGGGGATTTAGCACTAACGGATGCGGAAACGGGTATTGTTCGCTTGCACGCAGATAATATCGATTTTGGACGAGAAGTCTTTTATCCACGAAGAATTATCATTAACGGCGGTTCACTAACAGCATCTACGAATAGCAACGCAGCACCTAATTTAAATGTTGTTGAGCTATTCAGATATCCAACGAGTCAAACGACATTTAGTCGCAAACTGCCACAGTTCATTAAAATTGTCGATTTAAATGTCAGAATACCCGCGGGCTCTGGCGTTGTAAGAATTAACCCCGTCCGCTTACCTGGTCAAGCTACGACAGGATTTTACGGGGATATGTCTGTTGAAGTCACTGGAAACATCTTCCCATCCTCAATCCCAACAGCAGTTATTGCAAGAACGGGTATTACATTAAACGTTGATATTGCAGATATATATCAAGCAACAACGGGGTATACAGCTAACTTCACTTTCAATAACTCAATAGTTGATGCTGTTTTCGTTAGCCCATCGAGCTTTAGTTTGACGCTAAATAGCTGTGACACTCTGAATGTTGATGGCTACACGGGAGAGGGTAGAAACGGAAAAGGAATAGTGTGTCACAACGCATCAAGAATACGCGCTGGGAGATACTCAGGCGGCGGTGTTACTCACATGTATCTTAATTCTCTATTCAAAGCGGGCGCAGGAAACATTGAGTTGTCGGGAGGAATAGCGAGAGCCTCGGGGAATTCAATAGAAAAAAATGCACAGATAAGCTTCGCGGTAGGAGATACAAAAGAGCGTTTGGTTTACGGTTACTACAACGGAAGCAAGTTTGAACCGACAGCTTAACAAACTGTGCCGAAATTGTGACACAAAAATGAGAGGGGATTTCCCCTCTTTTTCATTCGAAATGGAGGGGTAAGTTATTGAAGTGTTTAGAATGAAATGTAGTATTTTGTTGTATAATAAATAAGCTGATAATAGTCTAATTAATTGATAGTTAGGTGTTTTTATTGTTTTTGTAACCTAATGGACTGATATGAGTAATCAAGTAGTACTCCTTTACCCAGTGGGTTCTTGATATGTGAATTGTACTGTAAATGCATGGGTAACATTTACTTTCAATTGTTTTTCAACTACATGGATACTTATTGCCGTGCTAAACGACCTAATTCAGGCGTAAAATCCTCATTACTTCGCCATGGGTTAATATCAAGCCCTCCACGGCGAGTATAACGTGCATAAACACTTAATTTATCGGGTTTACACAGTTGTGTAATATCATTAAAAATACGTTCAACACATTGTTCATGAAACTCATTATGATGGCGAAATGAAATTAAATAACGTAATAGGGCTTCACGATTAATTTTCGCACCGCAATAGTGAATTTGTACTGAGCCCCAATCAGGTTGATTAGTAATTAAACAATTTGATTTTAACAAATGGCTAACTAAGGTTTCTTCGACGATATCTTCTTGCGTACTATTTGTTAAGTAGTCACGGTTAAATTCATAATTATTGATATCAATTTCCTGATCATCAATACATATCCCTTGCAATGGTTGGATAGGTTGATGGGAAAAATCATCCAATTTATAAAGTGTAACGCTAACCTTACCATTAGCACAGCGGCTTAAATCATTTTGCAAAACGCTTCGCACATTTTCCCAAGTTTCAAAGCATGTTTGGTTAAAGCTGTTGAGATATAGCTTAAAACTTTTGGATTCAATAAGGTTTTCACTATGGGCATCAACACTGATTGAACCAATCGCAACTTGAGGGACACCACGTTGGTTTAGCCAAGAAAGCTCGTACATTGTCCAGATATCTGCACCATGAAAGGGAAGAGCATCGGCGTAGATCGCTAAAGGAGAGCGATTTAGGCTGCGAGGAACGGCTTGGAGTAATGTTGCATCATATTGGTCATGATAAGCCGTTTTTTTCCCTAACGTTAAATTATCAAGTGCGGGATTATTCTGGTAGTGTGACATATTGGTCCTTGTACTTCATAAACGAGAATGAGGTTAAAAGGCAGAAACTGGTACATTTTATTCGCCCGTAAACTTCTGCCATAATACCATTTATCCACCTTGTTGACGTCTTTCAATTTAACGCAGCTATAAAACCATATAAATATGAATACAACACTTTCTGTCGCATTGCATAACTTTACTGAGAAATATGTTTCTCAATGGCAACAACAAACTGGTTTACCGCCCGCTTCAACGGATTTATATGGTATTCCATCCCCTTGTATTGTTCGCACTGGCGAAAACTGGGTGTATTGGGAGCCTCAAACATTTCCAATTAAGGGTGCAACCCTGGATAAAGTCGCTACTGCATTAGATATCAATTTGCAAAGTGATATCCACACTTTTTATACCACTCAGTTAGCTGGTGATATGAAAGCGACATTTCGTGATATTACCCTTAATTTAGTGCAAGTTTGGAATGAGGATGACTTTATTCGCTTACAGGAAAATTTAATTGGCCATTTGGTCACTCAAAAGCGTTTAAAGCTGCCGCCAACGTTGTTTATTGCAACCTTAGATTCTGAACTTGAAATGATATCAATGTGTAATCTTAGTGGTGAAATAATCCTAGAAAAATTTGGTAGTAAAGAAAGACGAGTACTTTCTTCGAATTTAACCTGTTTTCTTGAAGAGCTGACTGTCATTGTGGAGCCAAAGGGGTAAGCATTTTATTACAACTTGGTGTAGGTAAAAGCTTACAATTAAGTTAAGCAATATCTTAAAGTTTTTTTCTTTTATAAGAATGATAATTATTTAACTTTTTATTTCATGGCGTTACTACCGTACGTGATATTTCATTTAATATTATTGAATTATTGCAAGCCATACTAGGTTGTTTTAGTAAGCGGTTTCATACATTCTTATCTCGCTGGACAGGGTAAGTCAGTTTAGCTTTTTATACCTAATTATAGGGTGTAAAAATTTTTAAAAGTAAGGCGAGGGATTGCTAAATAGGTTAAAACACCTATTAATATGCTTTTATTCAACAGGATGTTGAGTGACAGGATGTCATTTTGCAGGATGCATAAGTCCTAAAGCGTAAGCCAGTCAACCAAGGTTGACTGGCTTTTTTCCTGATAAATATTATAGAGTTAATAATAGGCTTTATTGGTTATGGTTCTTCAAGGCATTTTTATTAACGGCTAGTTATCATTTACATTCTTGCTAACGTAAGGCCTGCGAACGAAATATTAATGGCTGTTATGCTGGGAGTTTTTAGTTAATGACATAATAATTTCTTGGGTCATTGCATCGCGCAGCGCTTCGCGACGGCGAAACTCAGCTCGGCGTTGGCTTTTGACTGATTCTATATCGCGTACAGGCTCTTGAATTGGCAATTGGAACCAGCCGTCTGCGGTTTGCGTCCCATTGCACTCTAACCAAAAAGTATCATAACTTGATTTTAAATGTTGGCTCTTAATATGGCATTGGTTAGAAACGCCTAATATTGATTTTACATGGAAAAAAGTAGCGACAGCATAAACTGCGGACATTAATAAATTCTTAGGTCTCATACCGTGCATTTGTTTAGTAATTAACCTAACTTGGTCAACACTTTGCTCGGTTGAAGGCCCTTGTAAGGAGCATACATAAAGTTGGCCTTCAGGGCCGAAAGAAAAACTCATTAAATAGATCTCATCACCTGTTTCATTTTTCAGGTGTAGAGTGAGGTCACCTTCTCTTGGGTATTGTGAATATATTAAGGTTAATTGAGCAAAATCCCCTGATTTTAACTCAATATTAGCCACAACAAGCCCTTCACGTTTATCACAAAACATGGCTTCGATAGCTTCAGGTTTAAATGTTGTTTCAACTAAATTAAGTGTATAGCTAGCCGTAAGCAACTTTTGCTTTCCAGTCCAAGCCTTATGAAGGTATTTATTAATCGGTCGTTCAATGAAATGAGGAACACCTTCAATTGCCGCCGAAAATTGAGCACAACGGTAGTTTTGGCACATTACCTGATAGTGTTTATATTGCTCAGTAGGAAGTTTAGTAATACGAATTTTTCTTTTTAATTCAACATATTTTGAGTTAAAAGCTCGCCAAACTTTATTTTCCTTACGCCACTGCTTTAGTAATCCCATAGATAAACCATTTTATTGTTAATTATTTTGTTTGCATTAAATTGAAAAACATTTGATTTTACTTTTATCAATCGAAACAAATCATCAACGAAACTTATCAAGTTAAGTCGAGCAGATAATTAAGCAGAAAATAATGGTATAGAGATATCAATAAACTTGTATTTCCTCGTTTTTAACCCCATTTATCCGACAGAATTGTGATGAAAAATAAAGTATATTTGCTTTGTGATAATTAAATAGGTTTAAGCATGAATATTGAACAACGCATTATTGAAAAACTTTGTCATCTAGAAGAGGAAATGAAATTAAAATCCCTTTGGAATGAACAGCCACCAAGTCCTGAAGCTTTTAAAAGTGTTGAACCCTTTTGTATTGATACAATGGAAGCTTCGGAATGGTTACAATGGGTTTTGATCCCTCGCTTGCAGATACTGATTGAGCAAAAAGCGGTATTGCCGACAAGCTTTGCAGTTGCCCCTTATTTTGAAGAGGCTTATAAGCATGACGAAGAAGAGCGTTATACATTGGTTATTCATCACTTGCGTGAGCTAGACGGCCTTTTTTCAGCGAAAACGAGCGGGTGAATAATTAATGCTGGAAATCATTTATCACGATGAGTATATGGTTGCGGTGAATAAACCGGCAGGTATGCTAGTGCATCGCAGTTGGTTAGATAGCAAAGAAACGGTGTTTGTCATGCAAACGCTGCGAGATCAAATTGGGCAATATGTGTATCCCATTCATCGGCTTGATAGGCCTACATCAGGTATATTGCTTTTTGCGTTGTCGAGTGAGGTTGCAAGGCTGTTAGCTGCACAGTTTGAAAGCCACCAGTTAGAAAAAGTATATCATGCTATCGTTCGTGGCTATTTAACCGAAGAGCAAACCATCGATTATCCACTCTTGGAAGAGTTAGATAAAATTGCGGATAAACACGCGTCTCGTGAGCCCGTTTTACAGGAATGTATTACTCATTGTAAGCCAATCGCCACCGTTGAATGCCCTATTGCTATCGGGCGCTACGACACATCTAGGTTCAGCTTGGTTGAATTAAGGCCGGAAACAGGCCGTAAGCATCAACTAAGAAGGCACATGTCTCACCTTCGTCATCCTATTATTGGCGATAGTAAACATGGTGATTTGCGGCAGAACCGGGGAGTTAATGCGAATTTTTCAGTATCACGACTGATGTTGCATGCCAGTTTATTAAATTTAAATCACCCGATAACAAAAGAAAATATATCACTAGTTGCGCCGTGGGACACACAATGGTTGTCATTAATTGAACAATTTGGGTGGTCAGATAAGGTTGTAAAGTTAGGAATAAACGTTATTAATTCGTCAAATGAATAAGAAATAGAGGGGGTGTTATGTCAAAAATAGGCATTTTTGTTGGAACTGTCTATGGTAACTCTTTGGCTGTTGCAGAAACGGCACAAGAAATTTTAGAACAGCAAGGGCATGAAGTGGTTGTCTTTGACGAACCTACCTTGAATGATTGGCAACACTACAATTCAGGTGAAGAAATTGCCTTAATTGTGACTTCATCTACAGGCCAAGGGGATTTGCCCGATACTATAGCGCCGTTGTTTAGTGAAATTAACGATGTTGTTGGTTATCAACCTGATTTACGTTACGGCCTAATTGCTTTAGGTGATAGCAGTTATGAAAGTTTTTGCGGGGCTGGGGTCCGTTTTGATGAACTATTAGCCGAACAATCAGCTACACGTATTGGTGATATTTTATTTATTGATGCAATTGAAGTGGACACGCCAGAAGAATATGCGAAGAGTTGGATTGAAGCTTGGGCTGAGCTACTTTAAATGCCTGCACCGTGGGATTACCCATATTTATAATAAATAGCGGTAATGCTACGGCGCAGTATATAATCACTTCGCCTGTAAATTATTTACGGGTAAGTTTTTCGAGGTCAGCTTCAATTTCTGCAATTTTATTTGAAACAACATGTTCTAAATGGCGTAAGTCATCAAGAATTTTGTGTTTTAAATCAATATCAGTTTGCTCTGTTTGGCAAATTTGGTCTAGTTCTTCAATCGCATAACGTAGGTTAGTATTGATCTCGTTAATTTCTTTGAAATTATTACCGCCATCGGCAATCGTTTTACGTTGGCGTGGGTATTTGAATTTTACGCTTTTAGCGAAAAACTCCCCTTTATCTTTGCGAAAATAGATTTTTAAAATGTCATTATTCGCTTCTTGACGCAAGGAATAGCGGTCAATGTCTTGGGGGTTACTGATGCCTAAACTTTTCAAATTATCGTACATGTTAGCTCGCTTTACTGTAGGAACAGAGTCGGTAAACAAAGTGATAGTGTGAGCAAGGCCGTAACAATATCGGTCTATTTCCCTTTATGGTACTACTGGTTTAAAGACGTAGGTTGGAAATACCCTATTACGTCATTTTGCAATAGCATCATTATAATGAAAAATAAAATAATACAGTTTTATTGATGGTAAACGGCAAAAGTCACGGACATATTATGCGCGATTTCTTGAAATTGACAAACTTCTCTTTGCAATTAATGCGCTCAGATGAACCACAAAATGAAATATTAACGAAAGTGTATTGAATATGGCCACCCGATTTGCATACAAGGTATGCGCTTCGGGATAGCTTCATGTTTAACCTAATTACTATGAAATGATTACAAAAACTGAGTAATAGGTTTTTAGATGGTAAGTAGTGGCTGATAGGAATTATTCATCAATACTTCTTAATAATTCATTGATCCCTACTTTACCCCGTGTTTTCTCGTCGACCTTTTTAACAATAACAGCACAGTAAAGGCTATAGCTACCGTCTTTGGAAGGCAAGTTACCGGAAACAACGACAGACCCCGCAGGTACACGACCGTAAAAGATTTCGCCAGTTTCGCGATCATAAATTTTTGTGCTTTGTCCCAGATAAACCCCCATTGAAATAACGGAGCCTTCTTCAACAATCACACCCTCAACCACTTCTGAGCGAGCACCAATAAAGCAGTTATCTTCAATTATTGTCGGGTTTGCTTGTAATGGTTCTAAAACACCACCAATGCCAACGCCGCCAGATAAGTGAACATTTTTACCAATTTGCGCACAAGAGCCGACTGTCGCCCATGTATCAACCATGGTGCCTTCATCAACATAAGCCCCTATGTTGACGTATGATGGCATTAAGACGCTATTTTTAGCAATGTAAGCCCCTTTACGTACAGCGGCTGGTGGAACAACGCGAAAACCTTCTTTTTCGAAGCGAGCTTGGTCGTAGTCGGCAAATTTCATTGGGACTTTATCGAAATAACGGCTTTCAGCGCCATCAATGACTTGGTTATCTTGAATACGAAATGATAACAACACGGCTTTTTTGAGCCATTGATGTGTAACCCAAACACCAGCAATTTTTTCTGCGACACGTAATTTACCGCTATCAAGTAATGCAATAGTCTCTAAAACGGCTTGTTTTACTGGGATAGAGACGGTATTTGGTGTAATACTGCTTCTATCTTCGAATGCTTGTTCAATGATCGCCTGTAAATGCTGCATTGATTGTATTTTCCTCTTGAATGACATGAAAGTAAGCGTTGACCGCAATAATGCGATGAGCGCTATATTTTATCCTTCGATTTTAGGGCTTCTGTCAACCTTTCTGATAACTCTTGTTGCATATTTTTACTTAAGGCTTGGTGCTCTTTATCTGCTAACACAAAGAAATCTTCAACTTTTTCGCCAATAGTGGTGATCCGTGCGCCATATAGCGAAATTTCCATTTGAGCAAAAACATGCCCAATTCGCGCTAATAACCCTGGTTGATCTAAGGCAAATAATTCCATATAGGTACGGCGATCATTCGTTGAATGTAAAAAATTGACTTTTGTTGGAACCGTAAAATGACGTAATTTAGATGGAATAGTGCGTGGTTTTGGTAGCGAAATTTCAGGTTGTTGCACCGCTAGCAACAACATTTTACGGATATGTTCATATCTATCTTTCGACAATGCATTCCCGTTAGGCTCTAACACCACAAAAGTATCCATTGCCATATTATCTTTATTAGTAAAGATCTGCGCACTGTGAATACTTAAATTACGCCTATCAAGTTCACTAGCAACAGCTGCAAATAAATGGGGTTTATCATGGCACCAAATAAAAATTTCAGTGCCACCATGTTTAGGTTGGGTGCTTATCAGGACAAGCGGTTGGCTTAAATCATGCGCTAGCAAATGTTTGGCGTGCCAAGCCAGTTGTGATGGGGTGTGACGCAAAAAATAGTCGGCGTGACAACGGGACCAAAGCGCTTGCAATTTTTCTTCGTGAATAGGGGACTGCCGTAATAATGATAAAGCTTGATAACGGTGATGGCGGATACGTTGGCGCAAATCAGGCGTGCTTTGCAT
Organism: Providencia sp. TYF-12; assembly: GCF_041344805.1. Taxonomy (NCBI): domain Bacteria; kingdom Pseudomonadati; phylum Pseudomonadota; class Gammaproteobacteria; order Enterobacterales; family Morganellaceae; genus Providencia; species Providencia sp. TYF-12. The sequence goes on along the minus strand of NZ_CP166833.1, from coordinate 3,643,417 downwards.
CCCTTGATTTAACTGGTGTTCAGTGGATAAAAATAACTCGCGGATTAAACTTTGTTTCCAGCTATTCCATAATGTGCTGTTGGTCGCGCAAATATCAGCGACGGTCAAGCACATTAAATAATTAAGACGCGAAACTGTTTTTACTTCAGCTGCAAACTGCTTAATGATATCGGGGTCTTGAATGTCACGCCTTTGAGCGGTTACTGACATCAGTAAGTGGTTTTTTACTAACCAAGCGGCAAGACCTGCTTCCTTGCTCGAAAAACCATGTAATAAGGCGAAGTCATACACAAATTCGGCTCCAAGATCAGAATGATCTCCTGAACGCCCTTTAGCAATATCATGGAAAATAGCGGCTAGCCGTAAAATCTCAGGTTGAAGTAATTTAGGGTAAACACTGACACAAAGCGGGTGATCGCGGCGATTTTCTTCTAGGGTAAAACTATCAATTTTTTGCAAGACGCGAATTGTGTGTTCATCGACGGTATAAGCATGGAATAGGTCGAATTGCATTTGGCCAACAATATTGCTCCAAAGAGGCGTATAAGCGCTTAGGACACTGTGAAGGTGCATAGGGACAAACGCACCTTTGATTGCTCTTGGATGGCATAATATTTTTAGGAATAGTTTTCGTGCTTCTGGCAGTTCACAGAGCGGCTTCACAAGATTTCGTCGCGCAAAACGTAATTGCCGTAATGTGGTTGAGTAAATCCCTGTAATATTGGGATAGCGGGCCATTTGGTAGAACATTTTTAAGATAGTAGCAGGCTGGTTAATGAATAGGTCATCATCAATCATATCAATTAACGAGCCACGAAGCTGGAATTGAGAATCAATAGGACGAGGCTTTTCATCGGGGTTGAGGGTCAAAATGGCTTCATCAAATAGTTGTAATAACATTTGATTTAGTTCTCTAACGCGCCGAGTGACACGATAAAAATCTTTCATCATTCGCTCAACAGGTTGGTTTTTATCACCTTGATAACCCAATAGATTGGCTACACTAAACTGGCGGTCAAATAACAGTCTATTATCATGGCGTTTAACCACTAAGTGTAAGGCGAAGCGAATTTTCCATAAAAAGACTAAACATTCTTTGAGTTCTTGGTGTTCCTCTTCGGTTAAAAAACCAAAACCCACCATTTCATCGACGGTTGTTGCCCCAAAGTGACGCCTACCTACCCATAGTAAGGTATGTATATCCCGCAAGCCACCAGGGCTGCTTTTAATATCAGGTTCTAAGTTGTAGCTAGTGCTATGGTAGCGTTGATGGCGTTCTTGTTGTTCTTCAATTTTAGCGGCAAAAAAGACAGCGGAAGGCCAAAATTCATCACTGAAAATCGTTTTTTGTAACTGTAAAAAGAGGGCAATGTCACCACAAATTAGCCTTGATTCAATTAAATTTGTTGCGGTTGTGAGGTCTGCATTGCCGGCTTCAATACATTCAGATAAAGAACGAACGCTATGACCAATATCAAAGCGAAGATCCCACAATAAAGTAATAAATTGCCCAATTTGAGCTGCTAATGTCTCAGGTAGTGGCTCTTTACTTAACACTAAGATATCAATATCAGAAAGTGGGTGCAGCTCATGACGGCCATAGCCACCAACCGCAATCAGTGACATCCCTGACTGTTTTTCAAATTTAAATGATTGCCAGAGACGAGTCAGTAAAGCATCGAGGTAGTCACTGCGAATATGAACTAGGTCAACGACATCTTTACCTTGGTTGAATGCTTCCTCTAGCCAATGATCAAAATCATCGACATGTTGCCTTAAGGCACTGAGTTCAAGGTCGTGGGGACCAAATTGGTTTGGTGAGAGATAGGGAGTAGGAAGTGCCGTCATCTTTATCTTTCCGTAGTGATATCGATAGAAAAACTTATATCAGCTTACGGTTTTTTAGTAAAAATGAACAGAAAAAGAACCCCCTAATGTGAGGGGGCCTTCTTGGAATTAGGCGTTAACCAGAACCGCTGAGATAAATGGCTCTTCTTCTTTACGTAATGTTAAGATTTCACAACCGTTATCAGTAACGACTAAAGTGTGTTCATACTGTGCTGACCAACCTCGGTCTTTGGTTTTGACTGTCCAACCATCTTTCATGGTACGGATGCGGTGATCGCCAGTATTAACCATAGGTTCGATGGTAAATGCCATGCCTTTTTGTAGCACCACTCCACTATCATCAGCATCATAATGTAGAACTTGTGGTTCTTCATGGAACCCTTCGCCAATACCATGGCCACAATATTCACGTACAACTGAAAAGTCTTGTTTTTCAACAAACTCTTGGATGGCCTTTCCTAGGGTGCGTAAGCGAATACCCGGTTTAACCAGACGTAGGGCTAAGTACAGGCTATCTAATGTGACTTGGCAAAGACGCTCGCCTTGGATAGTCGGTTTCCCAACAATGAACATTTTAGACGTATCACCGTGGAAACCATTTTTGATCACCGTAACATCGATATTAACGATATCACCATCTTTTAAAATTTTATCTTCACTAGGAATTCCATGACAAATGACATCATTGACGGAAATACAAACGGATTTAGGGAAACCGTGATAGTTAAGACAGGCAGGGATAGCTTGCTGCGTTTCAACGATGTGTTGATGACAGAGGCGGTCCAATTCACCAGTGCTGACGCCCGGCACAACATGTGGCGCAATCATTTCTAACACTTCCGCTGCTAGCCTACCCGCAACACGCATTTTCTGAATATCTTCTTCAGTTTTGATAATAATAGCCATGAGTTTAATCCATTCATGCCACATATATTAATGGCATGTTTAATAAAGGGGGGTGAAAATAGGTTTGGTACCTTTTTTACATCAATAACACTTATGGTAACAGCCACCGCATTTCCTGCCAACTAGCTATCGATAGGAACCGATAGATTAAGTGTTTTTTAGATAGGTGAGTAGGGCGCTGAGGCTATACGAACCTAAGTGTTTTATAGCACAAAATGCACAGTAATGATGAAGATATCTTGAACGAAGAAATAACACCGATAGAAAATAAGATTTTTACTCTACCAGCGTTTTTACCCTGCCCAAATAGCGTCTATAATTGATTAAATGGGAATATCATATTTCCCGAGTGAACCGCTTTTTAATCAATCTGCTTTTTTGTCATTTTTGTTAGCGAAAAAAACAACAAAAGTTGGCTTCTAAGTTGGATTTATGGTATAAAGCGCGCCGGCAATCCATATTATTTCTTCTCACTTTTTTGTGCATCAATGAATGCTGCTCAAATGTTGTTAGTCGGATAGAAAATTGGATATGCGATAAACTTAAACTCAATTGTGTAATAACACACACAAATCGACACGTGCTCCGGGGTGCTCTTATGCGTTTAAACGCAGCCATAGAGTCGGTAGCATGGGATTTGTGGAGGCATAACCCCAATTACTTATATACAGAGGTATTAAATGGCAACTGTTTCCATGCGCGATATGTTACAAGCGGGCGTACACTTTGGTCACCAGACTCGTTACTGGAACCCAAAAATGAAACCTTTCATTTTCGGCGCTCGTAACAAAGTTCATATCATCAACCTGGAAAAGACTGTTCCAATGTTCAACGAAGCTTTGGCTGAGTTAACTAAAATTGCTTCTCGTAAAGGCAAAATTCTGTTTGTCGGTACTAAACGTGCTGCAAGCGAAGCCGTTCAAGAAGCTGCTAACAGCTGTGATCAGTATTTCGTTAACCACCGTTGGTTAGGTGGGATGCTGACTAACTGGAAAACTGTTCGTCAGTCAATCAAACGTCTGAAAGATTTAGAAGTTCAGTCGCAAGACGGTACTTTCGATAAACTGACCAAGAAAGAAGCGCTGATGCGTACTCGTGAACTTGGTAAGTTAGAAAACAGCTTAGGCGGTATCAAAGATATGGGCGGTTTACCTGACGCTCTGTTCGTTATCGATGCAGACCACGAACACATTGCTATCAAAGAAGCAAACAATCTGGGTATCCCAGTATTTGCTATCGTAGATACTAACTCTGATCCAGATGGTATCGATTTCGTTATCCCTGGTAACGATGATGCAATCCGTGCAATCAAACTGTATCTGGGCGCTGTAGCAAGCACCGTTCGTGAAGGCCGTTCACAAGATCTGGCTGTTCAAGCAGAAGAAAGCTTAGTAGAAGCTGAATAATAAGGCTTAAGTCCTTATTTATAGGTATTGCTATACAGGTACTGCTATATGTTAGAAGGGGCCTGATAAAGGCCCCTTTTATATATGAATCAGAACTATCCACGTGAGGAAGACTCTCACGGGGAATATCGAGGAATAAATAACATGTCTGGAATTACCGCTGCATTGGTAAAAGAACTGCGTGAACGTACTGGCGCAGGTATGATGGAATGTAAAAAAGCACTTGTTGAAGCTAATGGCGACATCGAATTAGCGATCGATAACATGCGTAAATCAGGTCAAGCAAAAGCGGCTAAAAAAGCAGGTCGTGTTGCAGCTGAAGGTGTTATCCTGACCGAAGTTTTCAACGATGGCAAAACAGGCGCTCTGATCGAGCTGAACTGTGAAACTGACTTCGTTGCTAAAGATGCTGGTTTCTTAGCATTTGGTAAAGAAGTTTTAGCATCTGTTGTTGCGGACAAAAATGCAGATATCGAAGCGCTGAAAGCAAAATTCGAAGAAGCTCGTACAACTTTAGTTGCTAAAATCGGTGAAAATATCAATATCCGTCGTGTTGATATTCTGGAAGGCGCACAAGTAGGTAGCTACCTGCACGGTGCTCGTATTGGTGTTTTAGTCGCTGGCGAAGGCGCAGATGAAGAATTACTAAAACACATTGCTATGCACATCGCTGCAAGCAAACCTGAATATGTGACTCCAGATGATGTACCTGCGGATGTTGTTGCTCATGAGCATCAAATCCAGTTAGACATCGCAATGCAATCTGGTAAACCACGCGAAATCGCTGAAAAAATGGTTACTGGTCGCATGAACAAATTCACTGGCGAAATCTCTTTGACTGGCCAGCCTTTCGTAATGGACCCAAGCAAATCTGTTGGTGACTTACTGAAAGAAAAAGGTGCTACTGTTTCTAACTTCATCCGTTATGAAGTTGGTGAAGGTATCGAAAAAGTTGAAACTGACTTTGCAGCAGAAGTTGCTGCAATGAGCAAGTAAGCAACTTAAGGGCCGCCGATTGGCGGCTCTGTTTTATACACGTTATATTTCAAGCTGTATTAGCCTTGTTTTACGACTGCAAACGGAGAATAACTCCGCCCTCGGAGCCGTTGACATAACAGCAACATGTAGCTCGAACTATTTAGTGTATAACTGTCGTATTCTAATTTTAAATTTAGGTACGTAGAAAACCATTATTCTACGTGTGTTACCCCAATAAATAATCTGTTAGGACAGAACACCATGGCAACCAATGCAAAACCCGTTTATCAACGTATTCTGCTTAAATTAAGTGGCGAAGCCTTACAAGGTGCAGAAGGTTTTGGTATCGATGCTAGCGTTTTAGATCGTATGGCTCAGGAAATTAAAGAACTCATAGAACTGGGTATACAGGTCGGTGTGGTTATTGGCGGTGGTAACCTGTTTCGTGGTGCTGGTTTGGCACAAGCTGGCATGAACCGTGTTGTCGGCGACCACATGGGGATGTTAGCGACAGTGATGAACGGGCTCGCTATGCGTGATGCGTTACACCGTGCATATGTGAATGCAAGGTTAATGTCTGCAATTCCACTAAACGGTGTCTGTGATAATTATAGCTGGGCTGAAGCAATCAGCTTATTACGCCACGGCCGTGTTGTTATTTTTTCTGCCGGAACAGGGAATCCATTTTTTACAACGGACTCAGCGGCATGTCTACGTGGGATTGAAATTGAAGCGGATGTGGTATTAAAAGCCACTAAAGTTGATGGTGTATATTCAGCAGATCCAGCTAAAGACCCTGAAGCAGTTCTTTATGAAACCCTGAGCTATCAAGATGTTCTGGAACGTGAACTTAAAGTGATGGACTTAGCTGCCTTCACTCTGGCGCGCGATCATAACTTACCTATTCGTGTTTTTAACATGAATAAGCCGGGCGCTTTACGCCGTGCCGTAATGGGTGAAAATGAAGGTACCCTGATTTCTCACAATTAATACTCAGAGACATAACCTGAGTTTAAATGTATTATCTAACATAAATTCAGACTATTTAAGCGAGGTCGCATCGCGGCCTTTAATAACCAGTTCTTAAGGGTTGAAAACGTGATTAATGAAATCCAAAAAGATGCTCAAGACCGTATGGAAAAGAGCCTAGAAGCATTTAAAAACCAAATTAGCAAAGTCCGTACAGGCCGTGCGTCTCCAAGCCTCTTAGATGGCATCACTGTTGAATATTACGGTTCAGCAACACCTCTACGTCAGTTAGCTAACGTGACGGTTGAGGACTCCCGTACATTAGCAATTTCTGTTTTTGACCGTAGCATGTCACCGGCTATTGAAAAAGCGATTATGGCTTCTGATTTAGGTTTGAACCCTTCATCGGCAGGTACAGTTATCCGTGTTCCACTTCCTCCATTAACGGAAGAACGCCGTAAAGACTTAATCAAAGTGGTTCGTGGTGAAGCAGAACAAGGCCGTATCGCAGTTCGCAACGTTCGCCGTGATGCTAACGATAAAGTCAAAGCTTTACTGAAAGATAAAGAAATTAGTGAAGATGACGAGCGCCGTTCACAGGATGAAATCCAAAAGCTGACTGATAGCTACATCAAGAAAGTTGATGAGTCATTAGCGCAAAAAGAAACGGAATTGATGGAGTTTTAATCCATCTTGATATAAAGCCACCAAAGCATACCGTAAAAAGTATGTGTTAGTGTGGCTTTATTGTTTTCATATCTATTAAAAAATCCTTTCTAACCTCTAAGCTGATATAATCTCAGTATTGATTTAATACAGAGTAACCAATCACTATGAAACGTCTGACAATCCTAGGTTCCACAGGCTCAATTGGTACAAATACACTTTCTGTTGTTCGCCAAAACCCCGAAAAATTTCAAATTCTTGCTTTAGTCGCAGGGCAAAACGTTGCTGAAATGGCTAAACAATGCCTTGAGTTTAATCCGAAATATGTATCAATGGCGGATGAGTCTTCAGCCAAAGCATTACGGGCTATTTTGACTGAAAATAACAATAAAACGGAAGTGTTGTCAGGAAACCAAGCTGCAATTGAGCTCGCAGGGCTTGACGATGCTGACCAAGTTATGTCAGCGATTACTGGTGTGGCGGGCTTACTTCCTACTTTAGCCGCGATCAGAAAAGGCAAAAGAATATTATTAGCGAATAAAGAGTCTCTGATTACGAGTGGCCGTTTATTCTTTAATGAGATTCGTCAACACAATGCGACAGTTTTTCCTATTGATAGTGAGCATAACGCTATTTTTCAAAGCTTACCTGAAGTTATTCAGCTTAATTTAGGGTTTGCTGATCTATCTGCTTCTGGTATATCAAGTATTGTTTTAACTGGCTCAGGCGGCCCTTTTAGAGATACCCCATTATCTCATTTTGATAACGTGACACCTGATGAAGCCTGCAATCACCCGAATTGGTCGATGGGAAGAAAAATTTCAGTAGATTCGGCGACAATGATGAATAAAGGGCTAGAATATATTGAAGCTTGTTATTTCTTCAATGCGAGTGCTGAGCAGATGGAGGTCATTATTCACCCTCAGTCAGTTATCCATTCAATGGTACGGTATAAAGATGGCAGTGTGATTGCTCAATTGGGTACGCCTGATATGCGCACACCAATTTCATATAGTATGGCTTATCCTCAACGTATAATGTCTGGTGCAGAACCTCTCGATTTTGCCACTCTTTCATCATTAACGTTTGTTCAGCCAGACTATCAACGTTATCCTTGTTTGAAGTTAGCTATAGATGCTTGCCATGAAGGCCAAGCGGCAACAACTGCATTAAATGCAGCAAATGAAGTGGCCGTTGCCGCTTTCCTTAACGGTAAAATTCGTTTTACAGATATAGCAAAAATTAACCACAAAGTACTAGATGCACAAGTTTTTTCTGAACCAGTTTCTATTGATGAGGTCTTAGAAATCGATGAGCAAGCCCGCAAAAATGCGGTAAAAATAATCGCTCAGGCAGTTTAACCTCAGTATGTGATTTATTTAGTTGCTGATAGCCACATTATATCTTTAATATGTGATGTGTTTAAAAAAAGAAAGATAACATAGTATTTTGTAGCGAATTAAGGATGTGTCTTATCAGCAAACTTAATAATAGTGGTTATTATTGGGCTGTATTTTTAAAGCAGTACTCACAAGGATTAACATTTAATGAACTCTAGTGGTGAAAATCTCTCTGATTCGATGATACCTAAGCATGTCGCTATCATTATGGATGGTAATGGGCGATGGGCTAAACAGAGAGGAAAACTCAGAATTACAGGTCATAAGGCAGGTGTTGAATCTGTTCGTAATTCAGTGCGTTTTGCGGTAAAAAATAAAATTAGCTCCCTTACACTGTATGCATTTAGTAGTGAAAACTGGAGACGGCCAGAAAAAGAAGTGAGTTCTTTGATGGAATTATTTGTTTTTGCTCTCGACAATGAAGTTAAAAACCTGCATAAAAACAATGTAAAATTAAAGGTTATCGGTGATGTAAGTCGTTTTAGTGATCGTCTCAAAAAAAGAATCGATAAGGCAGAGGCACTCACGCAAAACAATACAGGTTTGAAACTGAATATTGCCGCAAATTACGGTGGCCGTTGGGATATAACCAACAGTGTGAAACAGGTATTTTCGAAAGTACAAAATGGTGAACTCTCTATTGATGATATCAATGAAGAAACCATTAATAGTGAAATTTGTATGCATGATCAAGAAAATGTCGATTTGGTTATAAGAACAGGAGGGGAGCATCGCATCAGCAACTTCCTGTTATGGCAAGTCGCTTATGCGGAATTTTATTTCACCAACGTTTTGTGGCCAGATTTTGATGAAATGGTGTTTCAGGATGCAGTTGATGCTTTTAGTAAGCGCGAGCGTCGTTATGGTGGAGCTGAATCAGATGATGAACTCGTCAAATAATAGGGGAAAGATGTGCTGAAATACCGTTTACTTACTGCAATAGTATTAATACCAATCGTTATTGCAGCTTTGTTTTTGCTTTCTCCAGCAAATTTTGGTTTTGTCGTGATTGCAGTTTGTGCATTAGGTGCTTGGGAATGGGCGCAGTTCGCAGGCTGGCATTCGCAAGTTAAACGTATAGGGCTAGCTATTGTTTTTGCAATAATATTGCTTGCGGTTCAATTAGCTGTTCCTGATATAACATCATTTTCCTCTGAGCCGATGATCCTCTACGGCTTGTGGGCCGGTCTGGCATGGTGGGTTGTCGCAATTCTTTTAGTCGTGACTTATCCTGCATCGGCATCGTGGGGTAAATCGGTCATTGTCCGCTTGCTGTTCGGTGCATTAACTATTATTCCATTTTATTGCGGCATGATGGTACTTAGAACTATTGGTTATCAAAGTGATACATCCTTTGGTGCATGGTGGTTATTGTACGTTATGTTACTTGTTTGGGGAGCTGATTCAGGTGCTTATGCATTTGGCCGCACCATTGGGCGGAATAAAATGGCGCCGAAAGTTTCTCCTGGGAAAACATGGGAAGGTTTAATTGGGGGCTTGATTACCGCAGGGGTGATATCGTGGTTGTTTAGCACATTTGCACCAATCCCTGTGATGCCTGATTATTTGCTAGTGACTTCGATTATTGTTGTTGTAGTATCTGTGTTTGGTGACCTAACAGAAAGTATGTTTAAACGTCAATCAGGTATTAAAGACAGTAGCCACTTAATTCCGGGGCATGGCGGTATTCTTGACCGAATTGATAGCCTGACAGCAGCGATTCCAGTTTTTGCTGGGCTAAATTTGTTAGTTTTTAACGGTTTTGGTCTTTAGGAAGATAAATGGGATTTATTTGGAGCTTAGCGGCGTTTATTATTGCGATTGGTGTGCTGATTACAGTACATGAATTTGGGCACTTTTGGGTTGCTCGCCGTTGTGGTGTTTATGTTGAGCGTTTCTCCATTGGTTTTGGGAAAACGTTATGGCGTAAGGTAGATAAACAGGGTACTGAGTTTGTATTAGCAATGATCCCGCTAGGGGGCTATGTCAAAATGCTTGATGAGCGAGTTGGCGAAGTTTCTCCTGAGCGTCGGCACCAAGCATTTAACAATAAAACGGTTGGGCAGCGGGCTGCCATTGTTAGTGCAGGGCCAATTGCGAACTTTTTACTTGCTATTGTTGTCTACTGGGTAGTATTTATGATTGGTGTTCCTTCGGTGAAACCAATTATTGAGGATGTAAAAAGCGGTTCTATCGCCGCCATAGCAAATTTTGAACCAAAAATGGAACTAAAAGCCATTGATGGTATCGAAACACCTGATTGGAATTCAGTGCGTTTGGCATTGGTCGGTAAAATTGGTGACCGTGAATTAACGGCTCAAGTATTGCCACAGGGCTACAGTGAGCCGATTACAAAAACGGTTGATTTAACCAATTGGCAATTTGATCCAGAAAAACAAGACCCGATACTGTCTATTGGCATTATGCCAGTATCTGTGAGAATTGACCCTGTTATTCAAAAAGTCACTGAAGGTTTGGCTGGTGAACGTGCGGGTTTACAGCCGGGTGATAGAATTGTTAGTGTTAACGGGGAAGCATTGGGTCTTTGGAATCCAGTGACGCGTATTATTCGTAATAACCCTGGAATACCATTGAAACTTGAGGTAGAGCGGTCACAACATTTGATCCCTCTCACTCTAACCCCTGACAGCCAAAATGGTCAGCGTGGTGAAAAAATTGGGTTTGCGGGCGTTGAACTTTCAGTGTTACCGTTAGCGGATGAATATAAAATGGTACAGCAGTATGGGCCATTTTCTGCGTTTTACCAAGCCAGTGATAAAACGTGGCAGTTAATGAAATTAACGGTCAACATGATGGGTAAACTGGTTGTTGGGGATGTCAAACTCAATAACTTAAGCGGTCCGATATCTATCGCAAAAGGTGCGGGGGTATCAGCCGAATCAGGCTTGGTGTATTATTTGATGTTTATTGCGCTTATTAGCGTCAATTTAGGTATCATCAATCTGTTTCCACTGCCTGTTTTAGATGGGGGGCACTTGCTCTTCTTGTTAATTGAAAAAATTAAAGGAAGTCCAGTGTCTGAGCGAGTACAAGACTTTAGTTTTCGGATAGGTGCAATGGCATTGATTCTGTTAATGGGACTTGCACTTTTTAATGATTTCTCTCGCTTCTAATTTTTATAAGCTGGGGACCAGTAAGGAATACGCATAACAACGATGGCGATGAAAAAGTTGCTCATAGCGTCGCTGCTTTTCAGCAGCGCCACTGCATACAGTTCAGACGGATTCGTAGTTAAAGACATTCGTTTCGAAGGTCTACAACGCGTCGCCGTTGGTGCAGCATTATTGAACATGCCAGTTAGGGTCGGTGATTCGGTTGATAACGAAGATATCAGTCGTTCGATTCGTTCCCTATTTTCAACCGGTAACTTCGAAGATGTTAGGGTCCTGCGTGATGGAAACACGCTGATCGTTCAAGTTAAAGAGCGCCCAACTATCGCAAGTATCACTTTTACAGGTAATAAATCTGTCAAAGATGACATGCTTAAGCAGAACTTGGAAGCTTCAAATATCCGTGTTGGTGAGGCGCTTGACCGCACAACAATTGCGAATATTGAAAAAGGCTTAGAAGACTTTTACTACAGTGTAGGTAAATATAACGCGACAGTAAAAGCGGTTGTAACGCCTTTACCACGTAATCGTGTTGACCTAAAATTTGTTTTCTCTGAAGGTGTTTCTGCGCAAATTCAGCAAATTAACATTGTTGGTAATAAAAATTACACGACTGCAGAATTAGTCAATAAACTGCAATTGCGTGATGATGTACCATGGTGGAACCTTGCTGCTGACCAAAAATATCAGAAACAAAAATTGGCGGGTGACTTAGAAACACTTCGCAGTTTTTACCTTGATCGCGGTTACGCTCGTTTCAATATAGATTCAACCCAAGTTAGTCTGACACCAGACAAAAAAGGAATTTATATTACGATTAACATTACCGAAGGCGACCAGTATAAAATTTCTGGTGTTGAGGTTAATGGTAATACAGCAGAACACTTAGCTGAAATCCAAGAGCTAATCACTATCACTCCGGGTGAGCTGTATAACGGTGCGCAAGTGACACGCATGGAAAACCAAATTAAAGAAATGTTTGGTCGCTATGGCTATGCTTATCCTAGGGTTATGACTCAACCTGAAATCAATGATGAAGATAAAACAGTTAAGTTGCATCTCAACATTGATGCTGGTAACCGTTTCTATGTACGTGAAATTCGTTTCCAAGGGAATGATACCAGTAAAGATACTGTTCTGCGCCGTGAAATGCGTCAGATGGAAGGCGCTTGGCTTGGTAATGACCTTGTCGAATTAGGTAAAGAACGCCTCAATCGTACTGGTTTCTTTGAAACTGTTGATGTTGAAACTCAACGTGTACCAGGAAGCCCTGACCAAGTTGACGTTATCTACAAAGTTAAAGAACGTAATACGGGTTCTATGAACTTTGGTATCGGTTTTGGTACTGAGAGTGGTGTAAGTTTCCAAGTCGGTGTAACACAAGATAACTGGTTAGGAACGGGGAATGCGGTTGGTATTAACGCAAGTAAGAATGACTATTCAACAAACGTTGAATTCTCATTTACTGATCCTTACTTCACCGTTAACGGTGTGAGTTTAGGTGGGCGCATTTTCTATAATGATTTTAGTGCGAAAGATGCAGATCTATCAGGCTATAACAACAAAACGTATGGTTTAGATAGTTTCTTAAGTTTCCCATTCAATGAGAATAACTCTTTCCGTGTTGGTGCCGGTTATGTACATAACCGACTTTCTGATATGCGTGCACAAGCTGCGATGTGGGATTACCTTGATTCTATGGGTAAAAACCCACCAGTCACAGAAAATGGGCGTAATAAAGAAAGTTTTGATGCAGATGACTTCACGCTTAACTTAGGTTGGACTTACAACTCGTTAAACCGCGGTTTCTTCCCGACATCAGGTAATAAAACTAACTTGTCTGCTAAAGTGACTATTCCTGGTTCTGATAACGAATACTATAAACTGCGTTTTGATACAGCACAGTATTACCCATTGGATGAAGACGAATCGTGGGTGGTTCTTGGCCGTGCACAAGCGGGTTATGGGGATGGTATCGGTAGTAAGCAAATGCCATTCTATGAAAACTTCTATGCGGGTGGTTCTAGCACCATTCGTGGTTTCCGCTCGAACAATATCGGTCCGAAAGCGGTTTACCTGAAGAAAATTAATGGTAAAGATCAACCTGAACCTGGAAGTCCATCAAGTGATGCGGTCGGTGGTAATGCTATGTACGCAGCATCATTTGAGTTAATTACCCCTACACCATTTATTGACGAGAAATATTCGAATTCTGTTCGTACTTCTTTGTTTGTCGATGCTGGTACGGTATGGGACACAAATTGGAACAGTATTCCCGCTGCTTGGCGTGCAGGTATGCCTGACTATGGTAAAGCAAGTAATGTCCGTGCTTCTGCGGGTATTGCTTTACAATGGATGTCTCCTCTTGGGCCATTGGTATTCTCTTATGCGCAGCCAATTAAGGACTACGAAGGGGATAAATCAGAACAGTTCCAATTTAATATTGGTAGAACGTGGTAATCTACTCTAGTTTCTATCTATGAAGGCTCCCATAATTTTGTGGGAGCAACCAAAATTTCCAGCCATACATATGGGTTAAGGAGTTTAGTGTGAAAAAATTGTTGTGTGCAGCGGGTGTTAGTATTGCTTTAGCAATGTCTGCGGGTGCTTATGCTGAGAAAATCGCTATTGTGAATGTTGGTGAAATTTTCCAAAAAATGCCTGCACGTGAAGCCGTTGCTAAACAGCTTGAGAGTGAGTTCAAAAGTCGCGCAACTGAGTTACAAAATCTAGAGAAAGATTTACAAGCTCGAGTTGATAAATTGCGCCGTGATGGTGCAACTATGAAGAAAACTGAACGTGAAAAACTTGAAGCAGAACTCATGACTAAACGTGACCAGTTCGCTGAAAAAGCTCAAAAATTTGAAGAAGACAACCGTCGTCGTCAAGGTGAAGAGCGTACTAAAATTTTAACACGTATTCAGGATTCTATTAAATCTGTAGCTGCTAAAGAAGGCTATGATGTTGTTATCGATGCAAATGCAGTTGCTTATGCAAAAGATAGCGTAGACATCACCAGTCAGGTTCAAAAACAGGTTAAATAATAGATGTCTTCAATTCGATTGGCTGACCTTGCTCAGCAGTTGAATGCGCAACTACATGGTGATGGCGATATTGTCATCACCAGTATTGCTCCAATGCATTCAGCGAATAATCAACAGATTACTTTTCTATCTGATAGCCGTTATAGTGATAAATTGGCTGATTGCCAAGCTGCAGCGGTTGTTCTCACAGCAAAAGATCTTGCAGCCTGTAAAGTCGCAGCATTGGTTGTGGATAACCCATACCTTGCTTATGCGCACATGGCTCAAATTATGGATACAACTCCGAGCCCAGCTGAAAATATCCATCCCTCCGCAGTGATTGCAGAAGACGCAAAACTCGGTGAGAATGTGGCAATAGGTGCAAATGCCGTTATCGAAAGTGGTGTAATCCTAGGCGATAACGTGGTGATTGGCGCAGGTTGCTTTGTGGGTAAAAACACACGTATAGGTGCAGAGACCCGCTTGTGGGCAAATGTGAGTGTGTACCACAATATTGAAATTGGCGAGCAATGCTTGGTTCAATCCGGAACAGTGATTGGTTCCGATGGGTTCGGCTATGCAAATGATCGTGGTAATTGGGTCAAAATCCCCCAATTAGGCACCGTAATTATTGGTTCACGAGTAGAAATCGGCGCAAATACAACGATTGATCGTGGTGCATTGGATAACACAATAATTGGCAATGGGGTTATCATCGATAATCAGTGTCAAATTGCACACAATGTCATTATTGGTGATAATACAGCAGTTGCTGGTGGTGTCATCATGGCGGGCAGTTTAAAAATTGGCCGTTATTGTATGATTGGTGGTGCCAGTGTAATCAATGGCCATATGGAAATTTGCGATAAGGTAACGGTAACGGGAATGGGTATGGTCATGAGACCAATCACTGAGCCGGGAGTTTACTCTTCAGGTATTCCTTTACAGCCTAATAAAGCTTGGCGTAAAACAGCTGCTTTAGTCTTAAATATCAATGAGATGAATAAGCGACTGAAACATGTTGAGCGTGAATTAGATAGCCAAAATCAAAAAAATCAGTAATCATTTTGTAATTCAGGCTAAAATAGTCATCTGAGTTACGTTTTCCGGCCTGCCAGTTAACCTAATTTATGGTTAAAGCGGGCCGATTCATTAATTAAACCGTATTAATAGACAGGAAGAGTATTTCGATGAGTGATAATCATACTCTGAATATAGAAGAAATTTTAGAACTGCTTCCGCACCGTTATCCATTTCTTTTGGTTGACCGTGTATTAGATTTCGAAGAAGGCAAATCTTTGCGCGCAGTAAAAAATGTCTCATTTAATGAGCCATTTTTCCAAGGCCATTTTCCAGGCAAACCTATTTTTCCTGGCGTGTTAATTTTAGAAGCAATGGCTCAAGCCACAGGTATTCTTGCGTTTAAAAGCGCCGGTAAATTAGAACCTGGTGAACTGTACTATTTTGCTGCGATTGATAATGCACGTTTTAAACGTCCGGTTCTACCTGGAGACCAAATGGTCTTAGAGGTTGAATTCATTAAAGAACGCCGTGGTGTAGCACGTTTTAAAGGTGTTGCAAAAGTTGATGGAGAAGTGGCCTGCGAAGCAGAAATGATGTGCGCCCGTCGTCGTGAGGTCTGATATGATTGACAAAACAGCCTATGTCCATCCCTCATCTATTGTAGAAGATGGGGCTAGTATTGGAGCCAATGTTAGAATTGGCCCTTTTTGTTATATTGGCGCGAATGTTGAAATTGGCGAAGGTACAGAGCTGAAATCCCACGTTGTGGTCAATGGCCATACAAAGATCGGCTGTGATAATGTCATTTTTCAATTCGCATCAATTGGCGAAATAAACCAAGACCTTAAATACCAAGGTGAACCAACACGTGTTGAAATTGGTGATAGAAACCGTATTAGAGAAAGCGTAACTATTCACCGAGGCACTGTCCAAGACGTAGGGCTGACCAAAATCGGTGATGATAACCTGTTAATGGTTAACGTCCATGTTGCTCATGATTGCCTGATTGGCAATCGATGCATCATTGCCAATAATGGGACATTAGGTGGTCATGTTACATTAGGTGATTACGCCATAATTGGTGGGATGACAGCTGTACATCAGTTTTGTAAAATTGGTGCACATGTTATGGTCGGTGGCTGCTCTGGTGTTGCACAAGATGTTCCTCCTTATGTTATTGCGCAAGGGAATCATGCGACCCCATTTGGTTTAAACCTTGAGGGTTTAAAACGTCGCGGTTTTGAAAAAGACTCGTTGCATGCAATTCGTAATGCATACAAAACGTTATATCGTTCAGGGAAATCGTTAGAGGAAGCTCGTGAAGAAATCGCGGAAGCTGCAAAGCTTAATGAGTACGTTAAAGTATTCAGCGATTTCTTGGAAGATTCTGCGCAATCTAAACGTGGTATTATCCGTTAATCCCTACTTTGGGGTTAACGAGCTTAGGCCTTTATTAAGGAGCGAATTTCGGTGAATAGCAACCGTCCACTTACTATTGGCCTTGTTGCCGGAGAAACTTCTGGTGATATTCTTGGCGCTGGCCTTATACGAGCGCTTAAAGAGCAAGTCCCTAATGCACGTTTTGTCGGTGTTGCAGGGCCGCTTATGCAAGCTGAAGGTTGTGAAGCTTGGTATGAAATGGAAGAGCTTGCTGTGATGGGCGTGGTTGAAGTCCTTGGTCGTTTACCTCGCTTATTATCCATTCGTAAAGATTTAACTCAGCGTTTTACTCAGTTGCAACCTGACGTTTTTGTTGGTATTGATGCGCCTGATTTTAATATCACCTTAGAAGGTCGTTTAAAGTCAAAAGGGATCAAAACGATCCATTACGTAAGCCCGTCGGTTTGGGCATGGCGCCAAAAACGGGTATTTAAAATCGGTCGTTCCACTGATTTAGTATTAGCATTTTTACCATTTGAAAAAGCGTTTTACGATCGTTTCAATGTCCCTTGTCGCTTTATCGGTCATACAATGGCAGATGCAATCCCATTACATCCAGATAAGCACGCAGCTAGAGTTCGTCTAAATATCCCTGAAAGTGTAAAATGTTTAGCATTATTGCCGGGGAGTCGCCATTCAGAAGTGGAAATGCTCAGCGCAGACTTTCTCAATACAGCTAAAATTTTACAGCAGCGGTTTCCTGACTTGCATGTGGTCGTTCCGTTGGTGAATGAAAAACGCCGTCAGCAATTTGATGCTATCAAGCAAAGTACTGCGCCTGAATTACAGGTTCATATTCTTGATGGTCAAGCACGCGATGCAATGATAGCTGCAGATGCAACTTTATTAGCCTCTGGCACTGCTGCGCTTGAATGTATGCTGACAAAATGCCCAATGGTTGTGGGTTATCGTATGAAACCTTTTACTTTTTGGTTAGCAAAACGCTTAGTAAAAACACCCTATGTTTCTTTGCCTAACTTACTGGCCGAAAAAGAGATAGTAAAAGAATTACTACAAGAAGAGTGTCAACCTGAACAATTAGCACAACAGCTTATTCCATTATTAGATGGCGGAGAGCAGGTTGATAGCTTGAAACAAACCTTTTTGCAATTGCATCAACGTATTCGTTGTGATGCAGATAAACAAGCTGCTGAGGCAGTACTAGATTTGGTTAAAAATTAATGGAATTTATCTATCCAAAAGCCAATTTGATTGCTGGTGTGGATGAAGTAGGTCGTGGTCCATTAGTCGGGGCTGTGGTAACTGCTGCCGTGATCCTCGATCCTAACAATCCAATTATTGGTCTCGCTGATTCAAAAAAGCTCACGGAAAGAAAACGTGAAAAACTATTTGATGAAATCCAGGAAAAAGCGTTGTGTTGGTGCATTGGTCGTGCAGAACCTGAAGAAATTGATAAAATAAATATTCTGCATGCAACTATGTTAGCCATGCAACGTGCAGTCGCAGGGTTAGCAATTGTTCCTGAGTTTGTTTTGATCGATGGCAATCGTTGCCCTGAATTACCGATGCCAGCACAGGCGGTTGTCAAAGGGGATAGCCTTGTACAGGAAATTAGTGCCGCCTCTATATTGGCGAAGGTTATTAGAGATCGCGAAATGGTTGAACTAGATAAAACCTTCCCTGAATATGGCTTTGCTAAGCACAAAGGTTATCCTACGGCTTACCATTTAGAAAAATTAGCGCAATATGGCGCAACCGAATTCCATCGCAAAAGCTTTGCTCCAGTGAGACGAGCTTTAGATATAACACAGTAGGTAGAAATTCGATGGCATCTCCTCGTTTTATTCATTTGCGTGTCCATAGTGACTATTCCATGATTGATGGGTTAGCTAAAACGGGTCCATTAGTTAAAAAAGTGGCCGCTATGGGAATGCCCGCATTTGCAATCACAGACTTTACTAACCTTTGTGGGTTAGTTAGGTTCTATGGGGCTGCCCATAGTGCAGGGATTAAGCCAATTATTGGTGCAGATTTTTATGTTGAAAGTGAATTATTAGGCGATGAAATTTCACATTTAACTATTTTAGCGCGTAATAATGAAGGCTATCAGAACCTAACCTTGCTGATTTCTGAAGCCTATCAAAAAGGTTATGGGGCAATAGGCCCAACAATCCACCGTGATTGGTTAGCAAAACATAAAGAAGGCCTGATTTTACTTTCAGGTGGGCGCAAAGGAGATGTCGGTCAATTTCTTTTAAGAGGTAATCAGGCGCTTGTCGATGAATGTCTTGAATTTTATGAAACCCATTTCCCAGACAGTTATTATTTAGAGTTAATAAGAACTGGTCGACCGGATGAAGAAAGCTACTTACACGCAGCCGTTGAGCTAGCCACTAAAAAAGGCTTACCTGTTGTTGCTACCAATGACGTTTGTTTTATTGAAAGTAGTGATTTCGATGCTCACGAGATCCGAGTTGCCATCCATGATGGGTTTACACTTGTCGACCCTAAAAGGCCTAAAAATTATAGCCCTCAGCAATATTTACGTTCTGAAGAAGAGATGTGTGAGCTATTTGCTGACATCCCTGAAGCGTTAGAAAACAGTGTAGAGATTGCTAAGCGTTGTAACGTGACCATCCGTCTTGGTGAATATTTCTTACCACAATTCCCTACTGGGGATATGAAAACGGAAGATTTTCTGGTTTTACGCTCAAAAGAAGGGCTTGAAGAGCGCTTAGAATTTCTCTTTCCAGATGAAAAAGTTAGGGCAGAAAAGAGGCCCGAGTATGATGAGCGTTTAGATATTGAGCTAAACGTTATTAACCAAATGGGGTTTCCCGGTTACTTCTTGATCGTAATGGAATTTATCCAGTGGTCAAAAGATAATGGTGTCCCTGTAGGGCCGGGCAGGGGGTCAGGCGCGGGCTCACTTGTCGCTTATGCTTTAAAAATTACTGATCTTGACCCTTTGGAATTTGACTTACTGTTTGAGCGGTTTCTTAACCCTGAACGTGTTTCGATGCCAGACTTTGACGTCGATTTCTGTATGGAAAAACGTGACCAAGTGATTGAACACGTTGCTCATATGTATGGGCGCGATGCTGTTTCGCAAATCATCACTTTCGGTACGATGGCTGCAAAAGCGGTTATCCGAGATGTAGGGCGCGTGCTTGGTCACCCTTATGGTTTTGTTGACAGAATTTCGAAATTAGTGCCACCTGATCCAGGTATGACATTGGAAAAAGCTTTTGAAGCTGAACCCCAATTGCCAGAAATATACGAAGCTGATGAAGAAGTTAAAGCGCTTATTGATATGGCGCGTAAGCTTGAAGGTGTGACCCGAAACGCAGGGAAACATGCGGGTGGTGTCGTTATTGCCCCCACGAAAATTACTGATTTTGCGCCGCTGTATTGTGATGCAGAAGGAAATAACCCTGTTACTCAATTCGATAAAAACGATGTTGAATACGCAGGGTTAGTGAAGTTTGACTTCCTTGGTTTACGCACACTGACAATCATCAACTGGGCGTTGGAAATGATCAACGCACGTCGAGCCAAGAAAAATTTAGATCCGATTGATATCGCAGCGATCCCATTGCATGATCAAAAAAGCTTCGATATGTTACAACGCTCAGAAACCACGGCGGTATTCCAGTTAGAATCCCGTGGAATGAAAGATTTGATCAAGCGGTTACGTCCAGACTGTTTTGAGGATATGATCGCCTTAGTTGCTCTTTTTCGTCCCGGCCCTTTGCAATCAGGGATGGTAGATAACTTTATTGACCGTAAGCATGGTCGCGAAGAAATTTCTTACCCTGATGTACAGTGGCAACATGAGTCATTAAAACCTGTTCTAGAACCAACTTATGGCATTATTCTGTACCAAGAACAGGTTATGCAGATTGCGCAAGTTTTGGCTGGTTACACACTTGGCGGTGCAGATATGCTGCGTCGAGCTATGGGGAAAAAGAAACCAGAAGAGATGGCCAAGCAACGGTCCATTTTTGAAGAAGGCGCAATCAAAAATGGTGTTGACGGCGAGCTATCAATGAAAATCTTTGACTTGGTAGAGAAATTTGCCGGTTATGGGTTTAATAAGTCTCACTCAGCTGCATATGCATTAGTTTCATATCAAACTTTATGGTTAAAAGCCCATTATCCAGCCGAATTTATGGCCGCAGTAATGACCGCTGATATGGATAATACAGAAAAAGTGGTTGGTTTAGTTGACGAATGTTGGCGAATGGGATTAAAAGTATTGCCACCGGATATCAATAGTGGGCTTTATCATTTCCATGTCAATGACGATGGTGAGATAGTTTACGGTATTGGCGCGATTAAAGGGGTTGGTGAAGGCCCGATTGAGGCGATTGTTGAAGCTCGTCAACAAGGTGGCTTCTTTAAAGAAATTTTTGATCTCTGTGCCCGTGTTGATATCAAAAAAATTAACCGACGGGTGATGGAAAAACTGATTATGGCGGGGGCCTTTGACCGATTAGGCCCTCATCGTGCGGCATTAATGTCTTCATTAGAAGATGCATTAAAAGCCGCCGATCAACATGCGAAAGCAGAAGCTATTGGCCAAGCTGATATGTTTGGCGTATTAGCGGACGCACCAGAGCAGGTGGAAAGTTCTTACGCTAGCGTACCGAAATGGCCCGAGCAAGTGGTTTTGGATGGTGAAAGGGAAACGCTTGGTTTATATTTAACAGGGCATCCAATAACACGATACTTGAGCGAAATAGAACGCTATACTAACGGTCTTAGATTAAAAGATGTGAACCCAACCCCTCGTGGTCAAGTGACAACTGTGGTAGGTTTAGTACTTTCAGCTAAAGTGATTACAACCAAGCGTGGTAATAGAATAGGTATTTGTACGCTTGATGATCGTTCCGGTCGTCTGGATATTATGCTATTTTCAGATGCACTCGATAAGTACCAGCACCTGCTGGAAAAAGACAATATCCTGATAGCCACCGGTCAGGTCAGCTTTGATGATTTCAATGGTGGTAATAAAATGACAGTGCGTGAGTTAATGGATATTGGTGAAGCAAGGGAAAAATATGCACGAGGGCTTGCAATTTCACTGTCAGACAAACAAATTAACGATCAATTACTGAATCGGCTTCGTAGTACTCTTGAACCTCACCGTTCAGGAACGATCCCGGTTCATTTGTATTACCAGAAGGATGATGCCAGAGCTAAGCTTAAATTTGGCGTTGTTTGGCGTGTGACACCCGTAGATCCCCTTCTGAACGATCTTCGAACTCTGCTGGGTAGTGAGCAGGTAGAATTAGAATTTGACTAAAATAGGAATATTATGAGTCTGGATTTTCTTGATTTTGAACAGCCAATTGCGGAATTAGAGGCGAAAATTGATTCTCTAACAGCGGTTAGCCGTCAAGATAACAACTTAGAAGTCAACCTAGATGAAGAGGTTGCTCGTTTACGTGAAAAGAGTGTTGAACTGACACGTAAAATTTTCTCTGATCTGGGTGCTTGGCAAATTGCTAAACTTGCTCGTCATCCACGTCGTCCTTATACTTTGGATTATATCCCGCGCATTTTTACCGATTTCCAAGAATTAGCGGGCGACCGTGCCTATGCGGATGATAAAGCTATTGTGGGCGGAATGGCACGTTTAGATGGTCGTCCAGTGATGATTATTGGTCACCAAAAAGGGCGTGAAACAAAAGAAAAAATCCGTCGTAATTTTGGTATGCCAGCTCCTGAAGGTTATCGCAAGGCTTTGCGTTTGATGGAATTGGCTGAACGCTTTAATCTACCGATTATTACATTCATTGATACTCCAGGCGCATACCCTGGTGTTGGTGCTGAAGAGCGCGGTCAATCAGAAGCTATTGCTCGTAACTTACGTGAGATGTCACGCCTCTCCGTTCCGGTTATTTGTACCGTTATTGGTGAAGGTGGTTCAGGTGGGGCACTGGCAATCGGTGTTGGCGATAAAGTCAACATGTTGCAATACAGTACTTATTCTGTTATTTCGCCGGAAGGCTGCGCATCCATTCTGTGGAAAAGCGCTGATAAAGCCCCATTAGCGGCTGAGGCGATGGGGATCACCGCACCTCGTCTGAAAGAATTGAAACTAATTGATAATGTTGTGGCTGAACCTTTAGGTGGTGCTCATCGTAATTATGATGAGATTGCAGAGCATTTAAAAGCTCGTCTCACTGAAGACCTTAACGAATTAGAGTTATTAGACGCGGAAGCGTTGAAAAACCGTCGTTACCAACGTTTAATGGAATACGGTTACTGCTAATTGCGAGTCGTTAATTAGTTAAAAAAACGGGAGTTTGCTTTTGCTTGCTCCCGTTTTTTATTTTCTAATATAACCGATAAGTTAAGGTCTAAATTGCCATTCGGTTATCTGCTAAGAAGAACAATAGATAGGAACTAAAGTGAGACAATATAATTACCTAATGTACGCTTTGGCTTGTGTATTGATATGGAGCTTTATTCCTATTGTTTCCCGTTTAGGGCAAGCTGGAATGGATAGTTTTCAGTTTCTATTTTGGTCTAATTTGATATCAGCAATATCTGTCGTGATTGTTGCTTTAGGTTCTGGCTATAAAGTGAGTAAGCTGTTTATTTTACCTAGAAACACGATAAAAAAAGTGTTTATTCTTGGATTTTTGGATTGTTTGTTCTACTTACTATTGTATTACGGTTATTCCATCGAAAATGGAATTGCAGTCTTAGTTATTCAGTACAGTTGGCCATTAATTATTATTTTGCTGTCAGTGGTATTATTAAAGGATAAGTTAGCGGGTAGGCAAATAGTTGGCATTATTATTGGGTTTATTGCCGTGATAATTACCTTTACCAAGGGGCAAATTACTCAGCTGCATGTAGAAAACCCAACGGCGCTATTATTAGTCTTTAGTGGTGCTTTTTGTTTTGCGCTAATGTCCGTTTTTTCTCGGCAATATTCGATCGACCCTTATATCAGTACAGTATGGCTATTTATCTTCTCCACACTGACCTCGCTTGTGCTACTGCTACTGTTTAGCGAAGTACAGTTACCCTCAAAAGCTGCTTTTTGGCCAACACTGATTAATGGTATTTTAATCAACGGCGTTTCGTATATTCTATGGTTTAAAGCAATGAATACGGGACATTCGGCAAAAATCGCCTCTGTCGTGTTTTTGTCCCCTGTACTATCGGTGCTGTGGTTGGTATTAATTTTAAGTGATCCGTTTGAAATCGCCTATATCATAGGGGTGTTGCTTGTGATCATTTCAGGTGTTTTATGTGTTGGTATAAAAGGGAAAGTCAGAAATCGTGAATAAGGGTAGGCTAATAGTGCAGCAATCAAATATCATCATTGAGCGTATTTTAAATAAAATACAGGGTTTTGAGCAGCTATTGGTGGGCTTTAGTGGCGGCATTGACTCAACGGTGTTATTGCATGCCCTTTTTCAAATTCGGCAAACTCACCTTCCTACATTGAGTATCCGCGCAATACATATTCATCATGGGCTAAACCATAAAGCGGATGCGTGGGAACAACATTGTGCTCAGTTATGCTCACAGTGGGATATCCCTTTTATTTGCCGACATGTGACGGTTGACCCCAGCCAAAAAGGGGTTGAAGCAGCCGCACGCGATGCGCGGTATCAAGCTTACCGTGAAGAGTTAATGGCAAATGAAATCCTAGTGACGGCACAGCATCTTGATGACCAAGCAGAAACATTTATGTTGGCGCTTAAGAGAGGCAGTGGCCCCGCAGGGTTATCATCTATGCCTGAATCGTTACCATTTCTTGCTTTGAGTGGGGCTACGTGGCTATTGCGCCCGTTACTTTCAACGCCACGTGTTGAGTTAGAAACTTACATGCAGGAAAACCAACTTGCGTGGGTTGAGGACGATAGTAACCAAGATGATCGCTATGATAGGAATTTTCTTCGTCTACATATCATGCCTGCATTAACAGAACGTTGGCCGCACTTTCCGCATGCTGTTGCTCGCAGCGCAGCTTTATGTGCTGAACAAGAAACGTTACTTGATGAATTATTGAAGGAAACGCTAGAAGGCATGATGGATTATCGAGGTGGGCTATTTATTGATGACCTACAAGATTGTTCATTATCAAAGCGTAATGCATTAATCCGCCGTTGGATAGGTTTGCATCAACTCCCGATGCCACCTTTTAACCAATTAGAACGAATTTGGCAAGAAGTTGCTTTAGCTCGACAAGATGCCGACCCAATTTGCCGATTAGGCCAATTTGAAGTTCGTCGGTACCAAGGGGCATTATGGGTTATTAAGCGTATTAATAGTTTAGCGAACAAGCAGTTTCAATGGCATTATCCAAAACCATTTGAATTGCCAGAATCTCTTGGTGTACTTCATGTTATGGCTGGGCAAGGGCAAATACGCCCTCCGTTGCCTCATGAAACAGCAACTATTCGCTTTGGGTTGCAAGGCACATTGAATATCGTGGGTCGCCATCGTTCAAGAAGTAGCAAAAAGCTATGGCAAGAACTGGGGGTTGCTCCGTGGATGCGTGAGCGAGTGCCTCTAGTTTATTATAATGACCAGCTTATCACGGCTGTAGGTTGTTTTATTACGCCTGAAGGGCTGGCTGATGAGACACAATTAGGGATAGCGATTGATTGGCAGCAAGGCAGTGTATTTAAGGCGCTGTTATAAAGAGAAACCCCTTATGACTGTGATTATCATAAGGGGGGATAGAAGGACTCAATAATGTGAGTATTAGTGAGAGTGGTCGACAACAATTGTGCCGATTTCTGGATGACTGAAGGAGTTTATGCAATCCAGTCGTAGTTCCTTGGTTCCTTCATGCGTTTCAACAATCAGGTACTCGACTTTTTTTCGCAGGAGCAAATCACTGGCCTGCCCTTCAATATTCTCGCCGTCATTAAGTTTTATCTGTAACTTTAATTGACGTTGGCATGCAATTTCTAGATATTCGTAATCATCACAATTGATAGGTTGATATTCAGTATCTGTAGACATATTCCCTCACCACTGTGTTAGTGGCGGTTATTGCCGCCTTGAACATGTTGTATCAAGCAAAAAAGCGCTTGCTACGATAATAGCACAGTAAATTTAATAACTATAATCGTAGCTAGAGGAAAAAGACAATTCTTATTCATTAAATTAATTCATAACGTATTTTATCAGTAATGTCCGAATTTTCTTATCCCTGCCGTTTTTTTAAGTTTTGAAATGTTATGATTGAGAAATCGGTTAACGAATAAAAATGTATGATTTTAAGGGTATTATAATGAAAAAATCACTAATGTTAGTATTAATGGCTGTTGGGGCTGTCACGTTAGCTGGCTGTCAGACAGTTGCAAAAAATACAGAATCATCACCAGTAGATAATGTTTACACAGGTGTACTACCTTGTGCAGACTGTTCTGGTATTGAAGCAACCTTATTAGTTAACCAAGATGGCAGCTATGTTGAGCAATTGATCTATTTAGGAACAAAGGATGGCGATAGTGCTTTCCATGATTCAGGTAAATGGGCTATTGAAGATAACAAATTACGCACAACTAACCCAAAAGGTGAGAATACTTATTTCTCTCAAGCTGCGGATGGGAAGTCGGTTACTTTACTTGATTTAGAAGGTAATCCGATTGAATCGCAAATGAATTATACGTTAGAGAAAGTTAAGCCAAGCAAAAAAATAGGTCAGTACCGTTATATGGCGGACGCTGCTGTGTTCACTGAATGTGAAAGTGGGCGCCAATATTCAGCATCAGGTATTGAATTAGAAAAAGCATATAGTGAAACAGGTGTTGATGGTGGAACACCGGTGTATGTTGAGTTAGAAGGTTATTATACTGTTCGTCCATCAATGGAAGATGGTCAATTTGATCCTGCATTAGTTCCTACAGGTAACATCAATTTCGATAAATCTGCTTCTTGTAACTAATCTTAGTACATCCATTTCTATTAAAGGCTCAATAGTTATATTGAGCCTTTTTCTTTTATTAACTATCTAAAATATCAGCCAAAATCCCTTCGATTTATCAATATATTCACCAGCCTTTGCTTTTTTGATATCAATATAACTTTTTTATTAACGCAAAATATTTGTATAAATGTGAGGGGGGTCATAACGATTAGTCAATGAGAGACAATTCTTGATGACATTGAAATATCGAAAACTAGGGGAAGTACGTATACTTCATTCAACTAGAAAGAATTTTTATTTTTAGTTTGTAGTGTTAGTAAATGCTGTAAGTCTGCAAAAAAACTTATAAATTACAGCGGTAATTAAAAGATAGAACGAATCTAAGGATAAGGAATGAAGAAAAAAAATATCTATTTATTTTGTTCTGCGGGGATGTCTACCTCACTGCTAGTTAACAAAATGAGGCAACAGGCAGAGAAATATGATGTACCAGTCAACATTGAAGCTTTCCCTGAAAGCTTAGCAGCAGAAAAAGGTGTCGATGCTGATTTGGTATTACTTGGGCCGCAAATTGCTTGGATGCAATCTGATATTCAAAAATTATTGCCGAACAAACCCGTTGAGGTGATTGACTCACTTTTGTACGGCAAGGTTGATGGATTAGGAGTGTTAAAAGCGGCCGTGGCAATCATTAAAAACCAAACAGCAGGTTAATATTAGAGCGCTACTAACTACCTCTATTACATAATAACTCCATCGATATTGGTGCTAATACGATCTTTAGCTAATTAAGAATGGAGCATACTCAAAAAATTGAGGGTATTTTTATGAGTCTTGTTATCACTTCGCTTGAAAAGGTACTCCTTCCATTCGCGGTTCGATTGGGAAAGCAGCCTCATGTTAATGCAATAAAGAATGGTTTTATTAGAATAATGCCTCTAACACTCGTTGGGGCTATGTTTGTACTAATTAATAATGTTTTTCTTAGTTTTGATACAGGGTCGTTTTTTTATTCTTTAGGTGTTCGATTAGAACCTTCAACAATCGAAACATTAAACGGTTTTAAAGTGATAGGGGGAAATGTTTATAATGGGACACTAGGTATTATGTCTCTAATGGCCCCTTTCTTTATTGCCATGGCATTAGCAGAAGAACGCAAAGTTGACCCGTTAGCCGCAGGGTTACTTGCTATAGCTTCTTTTATGACAGTAACACCTTATGATGTAAATGGTGCCTATGCCGTTGGGGCGAATTGGTTGGGTGGAGCAAATATCATTTCAGGGATTATTTTAGGATTAGTCGTCGCTGAAATGTTCACTTTTATTGTCCGCCGTAATTGGGTTATCAAATTACCAGATAGCGTTCCGCCATCAGTTTCACGTTCGTTTTCTGCACTTATTCCTGGTTTTATTATCTTATCTATTATGGGAATAGTGTCATGGGCGCTAACGGGGATTAGCACTAATTTTCATCAAATTATCATGGATAGTGTTTCAACGCCTTTAGCATCGATGGGAAATGTGGTTGGATGGGCTTATGTGGTCTTTACGTCGCTGCTGTGGTTTTTTGGTATCCATGGTTCATTAGCATTAACGGCGTTAGATAGCGGTATTATGACGCCTTGGGCATTAGAAAACGTTTCTTTATATGCAGAGTATGGCTCAGTTGACGCAGCAATTGCAGCTGGTAAATCCTTCCATATGTGGGCGAAGCCTATGCTTGACTCCTATGTGTTTTTAGGTGGAACAGGGGCGACATTAGGTCTGATTATTGCAATTTTTATTGCTTCACGTCGTGCTGATCATCGCCAAGTTGCTAAGTTAGCTTTACCTGCAGGTATCTTCCAAATTAATGAGCCTATTATTTTTGGTTTACCGATCATTATGAATCCTGTGATGTTTATCCCCTTTATTTTGATTCAGCCATTATTGGCAGGAATAATGGTGGCAGCATATTCTTTAGGGATCATCCCACCAGTGACAAATATTGCTCCGTGGACGATGCCAACAGGTTTGGCTGCTTTCTTTAACACCAATGGAAGTATTGCTGCCTTATTACTTGCCTTATTCAACCTTGGTGTTGCTGTTCTTGTTTATCTACCGTTTGTGGTCATTTCGAATAAAGCCCAAAACACGATAGATGAAGAAGAAAGTGAAGAAGATATTGCGAATGCACTGAAGTTTTAAAATATGGAGGAGCTTGCTCCTCCCATTTAAGTCGAGATAAAAATATGTTTGAACTTGATGATATCCAAGAAGACGCAAGCAATGAACTAGAAGAAGTTGTCATGGGGTTAATTATTAATGCGGGGCAAGCTCGAAGTTTAGCCTACACCGCGCTGAAAAAAGCCAAAGCGGGTGATTTCGTGACAGCGAAAAATTTAATGGAGCAGTCTCATTCTTCATTAAATGAAGCTCATAAAGTACAAACTCAATTGATTGAAAGTGATATGGGAGAAGGGAGAATCAAAGTGAGTTTAGTTCTTGTTCATGCTCAAGATCACTTAATGAATGCTATGTTAGCCCGTGAATTAATTACAGAATTAATTGAGTTACATGAAAAAATAAATCATTAGAGAGAGGCTCATGATGCAGACACTGATGAATAGAACCGACACTAATGCTGAGATTAAACTGGTTCAAGAAAGTGAACTTTTTAATAATAAAACCTTTCATGTCTTTATTTATAATAAAGTTGAGAGTGCAAGTGGACTGCATCAACACGATTATTATGAATATATGATTGTTCTAACTGGTCGTTGTTATCAAATTATAAATGGAAAAAAAGTTTTATTAGAGCGTGGGGATTTTGTATTTCTACCAATTGGCTCCTACCATGAAAGTGCTTATGACTTTGGTCCTACACGGATATTAAATGTCGGAATTAGCAAAGCATTTTTCGATAAGCATTATTTGCCATTATTACCAAATTGCTTTGTTGCATCACAAAGCTACCAATTAAAAAATGAATTTATGGCTTATATCGAATCGGTAATCGCATCATTGAACTTCCGCGATAGTGAATTTAATGAATTTATTGAATTAGTTACATTTAACGTAGTTAATCGGTTACGCCATTTTCGTGAGAAAAGTATGCGGGATGATGCCCCCCAATGGTTAAAAAGTACATTGGAAGAAATGCATGATATCGCGATGTTTAGTGAAAGTGCGTTGCAAAATATGATAACAATTACTGGCAAATCACAAGAGTATTTAACTCGCGCAACAAAACGATATTATGGCAAAACGCCGATGCAAATTATTAATGATATAAGAATTAATTTTGCTAAAAAACAGCTTGAAATAACTAATTATTCAATTACCGATATTGCATTTGAATCAGGGTATAGTAGCCCCAGTTTATTTGTGAAAAAATTTAAAGAGTTAACATCATTAACACCAAGTGATTATAGAAAAAATCTATTTAGTGTTGAGCAAAAAATGGTGGGTTAATTTTTTATTTAAGTTAATTTTTCTTTTAAGAAAACTCAAGCATAACCATCTTTTGATAAAGATGGTGTGCTTTTCTATATTCATTTTATAAGGTTCAATGAGGTTAATATGACTCAGAAATTAAAAGTTGTCACTATTGGCGGTGGTAGTAGCTATACACCTGAATTGTTAGAAGGTTTTATTAAGCGGTATCACGAATTACCTATTACGGAATTATGGTTAGTTGATGTTGAAGAAGGGAAAGAAAAGTTAGATATTATTTTTAACTTATGTGAGCGTATGGTTAAACATGCAGGAGTCCCTTTAAAATTATATAAAACATTAGATCGAAGAGAAGCATTAATAGATGCTGATTTTGTTACGACTCAATTAAGGGTTGGTCAATTAAAAGCGCGTGAGCTGGATGAGTCAATTCCGTTAAAACATGGTTATTTAGGGCAAGAAACTAACGGTGCTGGTGGGTTATTTAAAGGGTTACGTACCATTCCTGTTATTTTCGATATTATTAAAGATGTTGAAGAGATTTGCCCAAATGCATGGGTGATTAATTTTACCAACCCAGCAGGTATGGTGACAGAAGCAGTATATCGTCATACTGATTTTAAACGCTTCATTGGTGTCTGTAATATTCCAATCGGTATGAAAATGTTTATTACAGATGTTTTGCAACTATCTGAAAAAGATGAGTTATCAATAGATCTATTTGGTTTAAACCATATGGTTTTTATCAAAGATGTTATTGTAAATGGTGTATCACGCTTTGATGAACTATTAGAAGGAATTGCCGCAGGGACATTAAGCGCAAATTCAGTAAAAAACATTACTGACTTAGCCTTTGAAGAAGGGTTAATTAGAGGCTTAAATCTAATCCCTTGCTCGTATTTATTATACTATTTTAAACCTAAAGAAATGTTAGCAATAGAGCTTGGCGAGTATTATAAAGGTGGGGCTCGAGCACAAATTGTGCAAAAAGTTGAGCATCAACTTTTCGAACTTTATAAAAACCCATCCCTCGATGTTAAACCTAAGGAATTAGAGTTGCGGGGGGGAGCATATTATTCGGATGCTGCCTGTGAAGTGATAAATGCAATCTACAATGATAAAAAGACAGAGCACTATGTAAATATCCCACACCATGGCCATATTGATAATATTCCAAGCGATTGGACTGTAGAAATGACCTGTATACTTGGACGTGATGGTGCTATGCCTCATCCAAGAATTACGCATTTCGATGATAAGGTACTAGGGTTAATTTATACATTGAAAAACTTTGAAATAGCAACAAGTAGAGCTGCAACCAATGGTGATTTTAATGATGTCTTATTGGCTATGAATCTAAATCCATTAATTCACTCTGATAAAGATGCTCGTTTAATTTCAAAAGAATTGTTAATTGCTCATAAAAAATACCTGCCTAACTTTGATGAAGTGATAAAAAAATTAGAGCAGGAAAGTAAATAGGGCGATTATATACAGGGTTAAGGGAAATACTATGTCTTCATTACTTATTGTTAATGCTGATGATTTTGGATTATGTCGCGCTGTAAACTATGGGATCATTGAATCCCATCGAAATGGAGTTGTTCATTCAACTACGGCTATGATGAATATGCCTGCGATATCGGATGCCGCAAAATTAAGTCATGATTACCCTAATTTAGCGGTAGGTATGCATTTTGTTTTGACCGCGGGCAAACCTTTTTCATCGATGCCATCTTTGTGTCGTGATGGTTTGCTTGGTAAATGGTTGTGGGATATAGACACAAATGAATTGCCATTAAATGAAATTGAAGAAGAGCTAAATCAGCAATACCAGAAATTTATTGAGGTTTTCGGTCGAAAGCCTAGTCACATAGATAGCCATCACCATGTGCATATGATAGAAGGGGTCTTTCCTATCATTGTTAACTTTGCACAGGAAAAAGGTATTGCATTGCGAGTTGATCGTCAATTAGAAAAAAATTGGCCGCCTTTGTCATATCAAGTTGCTAGCACTGATTCTTTTAGTAGTGAGTTTTATGGTGATAAAATTAGTGAGTCATTATTTTTGCAGATTTTAGACGAAGCGAAACTACATGGAAATCGCTCCATTGAGATAATGAGTCATCCTGCATTTATTGATAATGCTTTATTAAAAAGCAATTATGCCTATCCACGGTTGAATGAATTAGAAGTGCTGACCTCAGAGAATTTAAAGATGCGGATCTTAGAGCGTGGCTTTAAAATTGGTTCATATCGAGATATTTAAAAAAAGCCCCCAATAGTTGGAGAACCAATGGCTGGGGGCTTTTTATTGTTTTGGCTATTTAACTAAACGAGCTGCTAACTTTTCTTTTAAGAAGCTAACCACATTGTCTAGACCAACCAAGTCTTTGTCATCACTGCGACGAGATTTGTATTCAACTTGGTTATTATCTAAATTACGATCACCAATAACAATGGTGTATGGCACACCAATTAATTCCATATCGGCAAACATCACACCAGGGCGCTCTTTACGGTCATCAAAAATAACATCAATACCGTTGGCTTTTAAATCAGCATACAGTTTTTCTGCAACTTCTTTAACGCGGTAAGATTTATGCATATTCATTGGCAAAATTGCAACTTGGAATGGTGCAATCGCATCCGGCCAAATGATCCCACGCTCATCGTGGCTTTGTTCAATAGCTGCTGCAACGATACGAGTTACACCAATACCATAACAACCCATTGTCACGATTTGATTATGGCCTTCTTCATTTTGGACAGAAGCTTTCATCGCTTCAGAGTATTTAGTCCCTAATTGGAAAATATGACCGACCTCGATACCACGTTTAATTTGTAGTACCCCTTTACCATCTGGGCTTGGGTCACCATTAACGACATTACGCAGATCAAAAGTGTCAGGAGTCGGTAGATCACGTTCCCAGTTAATACCGAAATAGTGTTTACCATCAATATTTGCACCCGCGCCAAAGTCGCTCATTATTGCAACACTACGGTCGATAACGATAGGTAATGGCATATTAACAGGGCCTAAAGAACCCGGACCTGCATTTACCGCATTTCTAATTTCTTCTTCAGAAGCAAACTCTAGTGGGCTCGCAACTAAAGGGTGTTTTTCCGCTTTAATTTCATTAAGCTCATGATCACCACGGATTAACAACGCGACCAATGTATGACCAGAATCTTTTTTGGCGTGAACAATTAATGTTTTAACTGTCTTTTCAATAGGTAAATGGAATTGTTCGACCAGCTCAGCAATAGTTTTTGCATTTGGAGTATCGACTAAACGCATTTCTTCTGTTGCTGCTCCACGTGGTGCCGTAGGTGCAACTGCTTCAGCAAATTCAATGTTTGCAGCAAAATCAGATTCCGTTGAGAAAACAACGTCGTCTTCACCACTTTTCGCAAGTACTTGGAATTCGTGAGAAGCGCTACCACCAATTGAGCCGGTATCCGCTTGGACTGCACGGAAGTCAAAGCCAATGCGAGTGAAAATTTTGCTATACGCTTCGTACATCGCATCGTAAGTTTCTTGTAACGATTCTTGATTGATGTGGAACGAATATGCATCTTTCATGATAAATTCACGTGAACGCATGACACCAAAGCGTGGGCGAACTTCGTCACGGAATTTAGTTTGAATTTGGAATAAATTCAAAGGCAGTTGTTTATAAGAGGTGATTTCATTACGTATTAAATCAGTAATGACTTCTTCATGAGTTGGGCCTAGAACGAAAGGCCGTTCACCACGGTCAACAAAACGTAGCAATTCAGGACCATACTGTTCCCAACGCCCACTTTCTTGCCATAAATCTGCCGGTTGAACTACGGGTAAAGATACCTCGATAGCACCTGCATTTTCCATTTCTTCACGAACAATGGTTTCTACTTTTCGTAGTACACGCACGCCAGTGGGTAACCAGTCATACAGACCAGAAGCAAGTTTACGGATCATTCCTGCACGCAGCATCAGCTGGTGGCTGATAACTTCTGCATCCGCAGGGGTCTCTTTTAGAGTTGAGAGCAGATATTTGCTAGTACGCATTGTATAGGTTCCATTAGAACAACAAATTATGATAAGTCGTTTGCTTACCAAGGTATATAGAGAGCTAGTCTACCAGTGACTGACATTTGCCAAAAGGGGTTAACGCGTTTTTTCATACGGTTCAATAGCGAATACTTCAGTCACACCACGAATTACTCGCCAGCGAATATTAAAATCTAATAAATGGACAGCGTAGTCACGAATTTCAGTAGATTGTTTTTTATAAGCAGGACGAGGGTCTTGCATTAGTACTTGTTCAATAAATTGCTTCAATTTAGGGTATTGTCTTTGATAGAGATTTAATTCCTGTTGGGCTTGTACAGTAAATATAACCTGCATATCGTCTGTAGGCGCCTCTTGTGCGTATCCTGCAATGGCTTCTGGTAACGCTTCAGCGAAGGGCAAATAAGGCTTAATATCAATCACTGGCGTACCATCAAGTAAATCAAGGCTACCTAGGTCAAGGATAACTTGATTATCTTTTTCCGTTATCCCTTTTAATTCAACAAGTGACATACCGATAGGGTTTGGTCTAAAAGTTGAACGCGTCGCAAAAACCCCCATTTTCTGGTTGCCACCAAGGCGCGGCGGACGAACTAAAGGCTTCCAACCGCCTTCCATCGTTTGATGAAAAATAAATAAAACCCAAATATGGCTAAATTGCTTGAGCCCTCGAACAGTGTTTGGGTCATTATAAGGCGGGTGTAAATGTAGGCGTCCTACACCGCCTAGAACGAGTCCAGGCTGGCGCGGGATGGCAAACTTTTCTTTATAAGGTGATTCAATATGGCCAATAACATTAAATTGAAAAGATTGCATTGATTTATTATTCAACAATTTGTAATGCACTGCCTTCACAAATGGTTGCCTGATAACAGCCCGGTGAGGTCATTGTTTGGCATTGATGTAAAAGCACTGCATCGGCGGCAATATAAGCAGCTTGGGTTAACATGCTGTTTTTTGCTGTGTTTAGATTTGCCGGAGGGCTTTGAACACTTTCACGGCAAGATTCCCCAGAAACAACACCTAAGTCTTTGAAAGGCATGCCTAACAGCTCTTCAGGGCTATTCATTAATTTGACATTTGCGGTGTCTGGTTCTGTGACACGAGGTACAGGTTTAGACAATTTCATACTAGTGAAACCTTTGTTTTGCCCTGGACTTGTGTATTGGTTAATTCCACACCCGGCTAGCGTAAAAGCCACCAAGGTGAGCAATAACAGTCTCATAAGTTATACCTTTCTTATATGGTTACTAAAATTAAGTTGCTATGTTTTGTAGTCTATAAATTGCAAAAAATACTAGATGGCATTACGCCACCTAGTATTTTAATCGTTTTTTTAATAATAAAAAAGATTACCAGCCTTTAACTGCACCACCATCAAAGACTTCATTAGCTTTGTTAGATACTTCATCCGATTGATATGCTTGGATAAATTTCTTCACATTTTCGCTATCTTTATTATCTTCACGGGCAACAATAACATTCACATATGGAGAATCTTTGTCTTCAACGAATAAACCATCTTTTGCTGGTGTTAATTTTGGTGTTGCGCTACTTGCCCAAGTGGTATTGATAATGGCTAGAGCAATTTTTTGGTCATCCAAAGCTCGTGGTAATTGAGGTGCTTCTAATTCAACAAATTTCAGGTTTTTTGGGTTCTCAACCACATCCAGAACAGTAGGCATTAAACCTGTGCCCTCTTTTAATTTGATCAAACCTTGCTGTTGTAACAATAGTAGAGAGCGGCCTAAGTTAGTCGGGTCATTAGGTAGCGCAATTTGTGAACCATCGGCTAATTCATCAACTGATTTAATTTTTTTAGAATAAGCTGCAATTGGGTAAATAAAAGTATTGCCCACAGGAACTAATTTATAGTTACGATCTTTAATTTGTTGATCAAGGTACGGTTTGTGTTGAAATGCGTTAGCATCAATATCGCCTTTGCTTAATGCTTCATTAGGTAAAACGAAGTCATTAAATGAAACTAATTCAACATTTAAGCCATACTTTTCTTTAGCAACTTTTTGTGCAACCTCAGCAACTTCTAATTCTTTGCCCATGATCACACCAACTTTAATGCTGTTGGCATCTTTTTCTTTCTCACCACAACCTGTGAGAACTAGAGTGCCTAATAGCGCGCCGACAACTGCGATAGATTTTAATTTAATAGACATTGATATACCCCTTTAAAACGGACTTTATAAGCACCCTAACGGCGCAGCTATTTTACTTACTATCGATGTGATACTTTTTTCATTAAGTATTCACCAGTGTATTGAATGATGAAAACTAAAATGATTAACAAAACAAGTACGGTATTCATCACTAATGGATTGTAGGTGTAATACCCATATTGCATTGCAATTTGCCCTAAACCACCAGAACCCACAGCACCGCCCATTGCTGAGTAGCCGACTAACATAATTAATGTGATAGTTGCTGCGTTGATAATCCCCGGTAATGATTCAGGTAACAATATTTTACGAATAATCTGTAGCGGTGTTGCCCCCATAGCCCTTGAAGCTTCAATCAAACCACTTGGTACTTCTAATAATGTATTTTCAACCATACGAGCAATAAAGGGAATTGCGCCAACTGTCAATGGAACAATAGCGCCTTCAATACCAATGGCCGAACCAACCAAGAATTTAGTGAATGGGCTAATCCATACTAATAGAATGATAAACGGGATTGAACGGAATACGTTCACTACCGCTGAAATTACACTATAAAGAGCTGTATTTTCCATCACTTGCCCACGGCGAGTGACATAAAGTAAAACACCTGTCGGTACACCTAATAAAAAACCGAGGATCGCTGATACGAAAGTCATAATGATAGTATCAATCGTTCCTGTTATAAGTAGTGAAATCATTCCCTCAGACATAACCCAAAACCTCTACTTTGACATGGTGTTCTTTTAAAAATGTAATTGTGGACTCTACTCCACCATTGATGCCATGTAGTTCAGCTAACATTACACCAAACTTAACGCCGCCTGCGTAGTCGATTTGGGAGCTCAATATATTAATATCTATATCGAACTTGCGTACAGCCATGGAAATTAAAGGAGCATCAACAGATTGCCCTGTAAATTCTAATTTCACTAATGGCGATAAATCACTGCCTGATTCAGCTTTTAAACGAGCTTTATAGTCATCTGGAATATCAATCACTAATGTTGACTGAATAAATGCTTGGGCAACCGGTGTTTTCGGATGAGAAAACACTTCACTGACTTTATCTTTCTCGATTAACTGACCACCGCTGATGACTGCAACTTGGTCACAGATGCGTTTTACCACATCCATTTCATGGGTAATTAATAAGATAGTTAATCCTAAACGACGATTAATATCCTTTAATAACTCAAGGATAGAGCGTGTTGTCGCAGGGTCTAATGCACTGGTCGCTTCATCACACAATAGAACTTTGGGTGAGTTTGCTAAGGCTCGCGCAATAGCAACGCGTTGTTTTTGCCCTCCAGAAAGATTAGCAGGATAACTATCTTTCTTGTCGGTTAAACCAACCAGTTCGAGTAATTCATTAACGCGCTCATTAATTTTTTCCTTAGGCGTATTATCAAGCTCTAAAGGAAGCGCCACATTATCAAAAACAGTACGTGAAGATAATAAGTTAAAATGTTGGAAAATCATGCCGATGCCACGGCGTGCTCTCGTCAACGTTTTTTCTGTCATTGCTGTTAAATCTTGCCCATCAACGACGACTTGGCCTGAAGTAGGGCGTTCGAGCATGTTTACGCAACGTATAAGTGTACTTTTACCTGCACCTGATGCGCCTATTACGCCATATATCTGACCAGCAGGAACATGCAAGCTAATGTCAGTCAGCGCTTGAATGTTACGGTTTCCTTGCTGGAAAACCTTATTAATATTTGAGAGCTTTATCATTTATATTTTCTAACTTTTATCTGAATTGTTTTTTTAGATAGTGTATCTAATATTGTTGGATGTTAAGGCGTCTAGACGTCTAAGTCAATAAAGATTGTTCTATTTATTCTATTCTCATTTCTTTTCTTTTCATGAGATACTAAAAAGATATTAAATTTGAGGAGCAAATCGGTGAGTAACGGGACCCCCGCAGTCTTTTTAGACAGAGATGGAACAATCAATATCGATCATGGCTATGTTCATAAAATCGATGACTTTGAATTTATCGAAGGCTCGATTGAAGCGATGTTAGAATTAAAAAAAATGGGTTATGCATTAGTCATTGTAACTAATCAATCTGGCATAGGCCGTGGTATTTATACCGAGGACCAGTTTATGCAGCTAACAGAGTGGATGGATTGGTCGTTAGCCGACCGCGGTGTTGACTTAGATGGTATCTATTTTTGTCCTCATCATATCGAAGCGGAAATTGAAGAGTATCGCCAAGACTGCAACTGCCGCAAACCAAAGCCAGGGATGTTACTAGATGCGCAATCATTCTTAAATATAGATATGGCTGCTTCTATTATGGTTGGCGACAAACTCGCGGATATACTAGCGGGAAAAGCGGCTAAAGTTGGTACCACTGTGTTAGTGAAAAGTGGTGAGCAGGTCACTGATGAGGCTATGGAGAATGCAGATATTGTCATTAATAGTATTGCTGAGTTACCAGAAGCCCTAAAAAGAATCAAAAAATAGTCGTTTTGAGTGATAAGTAAGCAGTCAGAAAAAAAATGCAAAAAAAGGGTTGCCAGATTTTTCTGACTCCCTATAATGCGCCACCACTGACCGGGAACAAGACAACGCAAAGCGCGATGAACACTGAAACGGCAGCGAGAGATTCTGAAAAGAAAAAGCAAAAAATTGCTTGACTCTCACAGAGGAAAACGTATTATACGGCTCCTCGCGACAACGGCCTCGAAGTCGAAAATCAAACAGATTTAGTCGCAACGCTCTTTAACAATTTATCAGACAATCTGTGTGGGCACTCACAGGACACTATCAAAAAAATATTTGATTTTAAGTCTTGAAGAGTGACTAACACGTTAATTCATATATATGAAATAAGGTAGTAACGCTTATTTTGGAAGGATAACGCGAAGGAAAGCAGAGATAACCCGAGACAGTACTTAGGTACGGCGAGGGGAAGCGATGTGAAGCCGACAACGTTAGCCGAACAAAAGAACGTTACGGTCAGTAAGACATTCTTTGAGCATCAAGCTACTTTTAATTGAAGAGTTTGATCATGGCTCAGATTGAACGCTGGCGGCAGGCCTAACACATGCAAGTCGAGCGGTAACAGGGGAAGCTTGCTTCTCGCTGACGAGCGGCGGACGGGTGAGTAATGTATGGGGATCTGCCCGATAGAGGGGGATAACCACTGGAAACGGTGGCTAATACCGCATAATCTCTTAGGAGCAAAGCAGGGGAACTTCGGTCCTTGCGCTATCGGATGAACCCATATGGGATTAGCTAGTAGGTGGGGTAATGGCTCACCTAGGCGACGATCCCTAGCTGGTCTGAGAGGATGATCAGCCACACTGGGACTGAGACACGGCCCAGACTCCTACGGGAGGCAGCAGTGGGGAATATTGCACAATGGGCGCAAGCCTGATGCAGCCATGCCGCGTGTATGAAGAAGGCCCTAGGGTTGTAAAGTACTTTCAGTCGGGAGGAAGGCGTTGATGCTAATATCATCAACGATTGACGTTACCGACAGAAGAAGCACCGGCTAACTCCGTGCCAGCAGCCGCGGTAATACGGAGGGTGCAAGCGTTAATCGGAATTACTGGGCGTAAAGCGCACGCAGGCGGTTGATTAAGTTAGATGTGAAATCCCCGGGCTTAACCTGGGAATGGCATCTAAGACTGGTCAGCTAGAGTCTTGTAGAGGGGGGTAGAATTCCATGTGTAGCGGTGAAATGCGTAGAGATGTGGAGGAATACCGGTGGCGAAGGCGGCCCCCTGGACAAAGACTGACGCTCAGGTGCGAAAGCGTGGGGAGCAAACAGGATTAGATACCCTGGTAGTCCACGCTGTAAACGATGTCGATTTGAAGGTTGTTCCCTTGAGGAGTGGCTTTCGGAGCTAACGCGTTAAATCGACCGCCTGGGGAGTACGGCCGCAAGGTTAAAACTCAAATGAATTGACGGGGGCCCGCACAAGCGGTGGAGCATGTGGTTTATAATTCGATGCAACGCGAAGAACCTTACCTACTCTTGACATCCAGAGAACTTAGCAGAGATGCTTTGGTGCCT
This sequence comes from Providencia sp. TYF-12, assembly GCF_041344805.1. NCBI lineage: Bacteria > Pseudomonadati > Pseudomonadota > Gammaproteobacteria > Enterobacterales > Morganellaceae > Providencia > Providencia sp. TYF-12. The sequence continues at coordinate 3,603,058 of NZ_CP166833.1, read as the reverse complement.
TCGGGAACTCTGAGACAGGTGCTGCATGGCTGTCGTCAGCTCGTGTTGTGAAATGTTGGGTTAAGTCCCGCAACGAGCGCAACCCTTATCCTTTGTTGCCAGCGATTCGGTCGGGAACTCAAAGGAGACTGCCGGTGATAAACCGGAGGAAGGTGGGGATGACGTCAAGTCATCATGGCCCTTACGAGTAGGGCTACACACGTGCTACAATGGCGTATACAAAGAGAAGCGACCTCGCGAGAGCAAGCGGAACTCATAAAGTACGTCGTAGTCCGGATTGGAGTCTGCAACTCGACTCCATGAAGTCGGAATCGCTAGTAATCGTAGATCAGAATGCTACGGTGAATACGTTCCCGGGCCTTGTACACACCGCCCGTCACACCATGGGAGTGGGTTGCAAAAGAAGTAGGTAGCTTAACCTTCGGGAGGGCGCTTACCACTTTGTGATTCATGACTGGGGTGAAGTCGTAACAAGGTAACCGTAGGGGAACCTGCGGTTGGATCACCTCCTTACCATTGAAGTGTTTTTGTGAAGTGCTCACACAGATTGTCTGATGAAATAGAGTAGCAGTATCAATAGGCTTGTAGCTCAGGTGGTTAGAGCGCACCCCTGATAAGGGTGAGGTCGGTGGTTCAAGTCCACTCAGGCCTACCAAATTTTGTTTATTCGTTGTTGCAGATTAGCTCGTTTACCCAAAAGTAAACTTCGCCAATCCGCGCCTAGACTAAACAAAATTGGTAACTTTAAGCATACTAAAAGCGAGAAGTATAAATTTTATTATTTATCATTGATGCTGAAATTACCTTTATGGGGCTATAGCTCAGCTGGGAGAGCGCCTGCCTTGCACGCAGGAGGTCAGCGGTTCGATCCCGCTTAGCTCCACCATAAATTTTTCTGATTATTCAGAATAGATTAGTCAAATAGTCTATTGCGAATAATTATGCTCTTTAACAATCTGGAACAAGCTGAAAATTGAAAACAACGCACATTGTTTATCGCTTAAACAATGTGAGAGTCTCTCAAAAATCTCAACTTGAATAGTGTACTTTGAACTATCGAGTCGACGAGCGAAATGAGTTCAAGGCAGCCCGCGCACAGCAAGCGCAGCGTACTTAATGTACGTGAGCATTGCGAGCACGGACTAACGCCGAAATCATGAAGCACAGTCACTCGTTGTCAGAAGACACCTTCGGGTTGTGAGGTTAAGCGACTAAGCGTACACGGTGGATGCCTAGGCAATCAGAGGCGATGAAGGACGTGCTAATCTGCGATAAGCGTCGGTAAGGTGATATGAACCGTTATACCCGACGATTTCCGAATGGGGAAACCCAGTGCAATTCGTTGCACTATCGTTTGATGAATACATAGTCAAACGAAGCGAACCGGGGGAACTGAAACATCTCAGTACCCCGAGGAAAAAATCAACCGAGATTCCCCTAGTAGCGGCGAGCGAACGGGGAGCAGCCCAGAGTCTTAATCAGCATTAGTATCAGGAGAACGGTCTGGAAAGTCCGGCAGTAAAGGGTGATAGCCCCGTATCTGAAGATGCTAGTGTTGTGAACTCGACGAGTAGGGCGGGACACGTGTTATCCTGTCTGAATATGGGGGGACCATCCTCCAAGGCTAAATACTCCTGATTGACCGATAGTGAACCAGTACCGTGAGGGAAAGGCGAAAAGAACCCCGGCGAGGGGAGTGAAATAGAACCTGAAACCGTGTACGTACAAGCAGTGGGAGCCTTGATTTATCAGGGTGACTGCGTACCTTTTGTATAATGGGTCAGCGACTTATATTCTGTAGCAAGGTTAACCGTATAGGGGAGCCGTAGGGAAACCGAGTCTTAACTGGGCGAATGAGTTGCAGGGTATAGACCCGAAACCCGGTGATCTAGCCATGGGCAGGTTGAAGGTTGGGTAACACTAACTGGAGGACCGAACCGACTAATGTTGAAAAATTAGCGGATGACTTGTGGCTGGGGGTGAAAGGCCAATCAAACCGGGAGATAGCTGGTTCTCCCCGAAAGCTATTTAGGTAGCGCCTCGTGAACTCATCTTCGGGGGTAGAGCACTGTTTCGACTAGGGGGTCATCCCGACTTACCAACTCGATGCAAACTACGAATACCGAAGAATGTTATCACGGGAGACACACGGCGGGTGCTAACGTTCGTCGTGAAGAGGGAAACAACCCAGACCGCCAGCTAAGGTCCCAAAGTCATAGTTAAGTGGGAAACGAAGTGGGAAGGCTCAGACAGCCAGGATGTTGGCTTAGAAGCAGCCATCATTTAAAGAAAGCGTAATAGCTCACTGGTCGAGTCGGCCTGCGCGGAAGATGTAACGGGGCTAAACTATGCACCGAAGCTGCGGCAGCGATATGCAAATATTGTTGGGTAGGGGAGCGTTCTGTAAGCCTGTGAAGGTGTACTGTGAGGTATGCTGGAGGTATCAGAAGTGCGAATGCTGACATAAGTAACGATAATGCGGGTGAAAAACCCGCACGCCGGAAGACCAAGGGTTCCTGTCCAACGTTAATCGGGGCAGGGTGAGTCGACCCCTAAGGCGAGGCAGAAATGCGTAGTCGATGGGAAACGGGTTAATATTCCCGTACTGGTGATAATTGCGATGGGGGGACGGAGAAGGCTAGGCTGGCCGGGCGACGGTTGTCCCGGTTTAAGGATGTAGGCAGGTGAATTAGGCAAATCCGGTTCACTATATGCTGAGGTCTGATGACGAGTCACTACGGTGGCGAAGTAGCTCATGCCCCGCTTCCAGGAAAAGCCTCTAAGCTCTAGATTATCATTAATCGTACCCCAAACCGACACAGGTGGTCAGGTAGAGAATACTCAGGCGCTTGAGAGAACTCGGGTGAAGGAACTAGGCAAAATGGTGCCGTAACTTCGGGAGAAGGCACGCTGGCGCTAGGGTGAAGTGGTTTACCCATGGAGCTGAAGCCAGTCGCAGATACCAGGCCGCTGCGACTGTTTATTAAAAACACAGCACTCTGCAAACACGAAAGTGGACGTATAGGGTGTGACGCCTGCCCGGTGCCGGAAGGTTAATTGATGGGGTTAGCGCAAGCGAAGCTCTTGATCGAAGCCCCGGTAAACGGCGGCCGTAACTATAACGGTCCTAAGGTAGCGAAATTCCTTGTCGGGTAAGTTCCGACCTGCACGAATGGCGTAACGATGGCGGCGCTGTCTCCACCCGAGACTCAGTGAAATTGAAATCGCTGTGAAGATGCAGTGTATCCGCGGCTAGACGGAAAGACCCCGTGAACCTTTACTATAGCTTGACACTGAACATTGAGCCTTGATGTGTAGGATAGGTGGGAGGCTTTGAAGTGTGGACGCCAGTCTGCATGGAGCCAACCTTGAAATACCACCCTTTAATGTTTGATGTTCTAACGTTGCCCCGTTATCCGGGGTGCGGACAGTGTCTGGTGGGTAGTTTGACTGGGGCGGTCTCCTCCCAAAGAGTAACGGAGGAGCACGAAGGTTGGCTAAGCATGGTCGGACATCATGCGGTTAGTGCAAAGGCATAAGCCAGCTTGACTGCGAGAGTGACGGCTCGAGCAGGTACGAAAGTAGGTCTTAGTGATCCGGTGGTTCTGAATGGAAGGGCCATCGCTCAACGGATAAAAGGTACTCCGGGGATAACAGGCTGATACCGCCCAAGAGTTCATATCGACGGCGGTGTTTGGCACCTCGATGTCGGCTCATCACATCCTGGGGCTGAAGTAGGTCCCAAGGGTACGGCTGTTCGCCGTTTAAAGTGGTACGCGAGCTGGGTTTAGAACGTCGTGAGACAGTTCGGTCCCTATCTGCCGTGGGCGTTGGAAGATTGAAAGGGGCTGCTCCTAGTACGAGAGGACCGGAGTGGACGCACCACTGGTGTTCGGGTTGTCATGCCAATGGCATTGCCCGGTAGCTAAGTGCGGAAGAGATAACCGCTGAAAGCATCTAAGCGGGAAACTTGCCTTGAGATGAGTCTTCCCTGACCCTTTAAGGGTCCTAAAGGAACGTTTAAGACTAAGACGTTGATAGGTTGGGTGTGTAAGCATAGCGATATGTTGAGCTAACCAATACTAATGAACCGTGAGGCTTAACCTGACAACACCGAAGGTGTTTTAGAGATTGAGAGATGAGGTTGATTCAATAAGCGTGAGAAGCCGAGAGGCGAGGGACATGGCAGCTTGTTCAAGATTGCAGTTCTGGTTTAGTGACGAAATGTGCTAAACGGGAACAAACCGAATTTGTCTGGCGGCAATAGCGCGGTGGTCCCACCTGACCCCATGCCGAACTCAGCAGTGAAACGCCGTAGCGCCGATGGTAGTGTGGGGTCTCCCCATGTGAGAGTAGGGAACTGCCAGACATTAATTAAAAATTTATTGCTTATAAGAAGCAGTAAATTGCCGAAAGGCGAAAAGAATAAGTGGAGCGGTAGTTCAGTTGGTTAGAATACCTGCCTGTCACGCAGGGGGTCGCGGGTTCGAGTCCCGTCCGTTCCGCCACTTAATCAAGCCCCGTGATGAAAATCACGGGGCTTTTTTACATATATAAACCGAAGAATGCTAATAATATTAAATAGTTAAATTAGGTGATATCAATTTCAAAATAGCGCTTTAAGGCTTTTTTGCCCGTTGATGTAAAACTTACTTCCCTATAGCCTTTTATTCTGTTTATCCATCCGTTTTGCTCAAATATTTTTAATAATTCAGCGCCAGCGACTCCACTCAGATGCATACTTCGTTCGCTCCAGTCTAAACATTCACACACCATTTTTTTTGTTGTCTTTATTGGTAATTTGATGCCTAGCTGTTTAAAACCGTCAATGCCAAATGTAGAAAGTTTGTTCTCTTCGATTAATATCCAGCCTCTTTTTTGCATAGATTGATAGATTTTTACTGCGATTTCTCCTGCTAGGTGGTTATAACAGGTGCGCGCTTTGCGTAAGGTAATAGGTGTGGTGGTGGGGGGTTGACTCTTCATTTTCATTGAAACCCCCATTAAAGTTTCAATTAGAGCTGCGATATCTGTACCAGCGAGGCGATAGTAGCGGTGTCGCCCTTGAGACAGATAGGTAATTAATTGACTATTTAACAATTTTGCCAGATGGGCACTGGCCGTTGAAGGTGTGACCCCTGCAACGGTACTTAACTCTGTTGCAGTCCAAGCCTTGCCATCCATTAGCGCACAAAGAATACTGACCCTTGAGGGGTCAGCAATTGCAGAGGCAACATTTGAAATTGAGCGTTCTAAGTGTTCATTTTCCTCGGTTAGGAGGTCTGGCTGGGTTGATCTCACGGGGAACACTCCATTTTTTCGTGATTTTAATAGCGAGCTCATTGTTATCGGTTAATAGTATCAACCTATTGTTGTGATCACTATATTGCACAAGGATATTAATATGATAATGAGCGAGGTGTGCAGCTATTTTGCCAAGCTCTCCTGGGCAATCTTGATTGAGTTGACAAATTACAGGTTGTGAAATGCTTTCAAGCTGTAAACCTACGGAGAATAGAGCTTGATGAATATTTTCTGTGTGCTCAATTAAAAAATGTGCATGGCTTTTGCCCTCGACAGAAAAAACACCGCCACCTTCGAGACTGATGCCATGTTGGCCTAATGTAGCGCCAAGTATCGCTAATTTGCCCGGTTGATTATCAAGGATCACATAAATATCATACATAAAGGTTAGTCTCTTTTATTTAATGAATAATCTCTGATAACTTGTGCTACCCGAATATGGTATTGTGAAAAAATGATGCTTTTCCCTTCAAATTGAGCATGTTGGTGTTGCATATTGTTTTTCCATTCAATTATGGCTTCTTCATTTTCCCACCACGATAGAGACAAAATCTTCCCAGTGGTTGTTAGGCTTTGAAAACGCTCAATAGAAATAAATCCTTTAATATTTAGCAACTCTGACTTGAGTTCAGCGGCTAGCTGAAAGTAACGGCTTTGTTGTTCAGGAATTGGATTTGCTTCAAATAGTACTGCGATCATAAAACCCCCTTCAGTTAGAAAGCCTTAATATAGTCAATTTTTTTAGGGATGCTTCGATAGAGAACGAAATGTATAAGATAGTGAAGAGGGGGCATCCGGTAAGGAATGATTTAGTGAAAGGGGACGATAAAGATGAAACCAAAGATTATTTAAATGATTGATATAAGCTATATCCTGCTACAGCTCCAGCAACGTCATAAGTAAAATCATGCCAGCTCCAACCTGTTCCTTCTGGCCGACTATCATATAATTCTTTTGCAGCACCTAGTGAGACTGAAAATAAAATACCGAATTGTGCTGCGTCTCTATGTCGCATATTTTGCCTATCAGCATATGCATTTCCTGCTGCAGCCATTGCTGCGGAAAATGCGAAGTGTTGGGCTTTATCTTTGCCTTTCCAGTTATCATTAGACCAATGATAACCACTACATCCAGTGATTAACATTATGAATATACTAATAATGAATGGCTTAAACATAGTAGGTATCATCACCGAGTCAACGGCCATAAAAAGCGCCACTAAAGTGACGCTGACTTGGACTGGGGTTATAAAATCCGGCTAATTAGCCTATCCACACGTATTCGACGTAATCTGCGGATAAGTTTTTTTACTTTTACTGGGTAGGTTTGAATGCTATCAAGTTCCCGAAAATGGCTTACCACTTTTGTGTGCGTGCGGATGCACTCTAATTCGTGGCTACGTTGATCTTGTAATTCTTGTTTTGGATCGTGGATAAGCACTGCATTTTCAAGATCTAGCCCCCATGCCCGAGGATTCAAGTTATTACCTGTTATTAACTGCCACTGATTATCTACCCACATCCCTTTTAGATGATAGGTATTTTCACCATCTTTCCACAGCCTAACGGTCAGTTGTTGATTATCGATAAAACGTTGCAGACGGCTTACAAAGCGGCGCAGGTTTATCTCATAGAGATAAGGTAGTGCACCTATAATTTTAAATGGTTCTTCAGGTGGGATATAGAAATCATTAGCTGTCTTATCACCAATAATAATTTCGACTTGCTTACCCTCTCTTAGCAACCGACTAATAATTCTAACTAAAACTGCTGGTAGATTAAAATAGGGCGTACAAATTGTGAGCTTTTTATTGGTAGAGCCCATTAAATGAGTGATCACACGGTTTAAATCATTCTTTTTACCAAGACCGACAAATGGAGTTACGGATAGCTCATCGTTTGAGGCATTCCCGATAAATTGATAAGAAGAACCCCTTAACCCCAAACGAAATTGTTTGATTAAGTGTTTAAATTCAGCTGTTTTAGGGCGAGTTGTTGTATTTAGTAAATGAACAGCCTCGGCTTGTAATAACGAGTCATCAATAAATTTTTTCATTGATGCGGTAAGTTGGCTATTTTTGATCAAATGATACCGATCATAACGGTACTTATCATGACGTTGTAAGTAAACATCATTAATACTTGCACCGCTGTACAGTAAAGTATCATCAAACAAGAAACCTTTTAGGTGCAACACACCTAAGGCTTCCCTAGTATTAACAGGAATGCCATAGACTGGAATATCGATATTAGGATAATGCTGAGCAACGTCATAGTACCAATCGGCGTTAGTTGCATTTGCTGCAACGCCTATTCTGCCACGTTGAGCACGGTGCCAGTCTACGAGAATTTTGATATCCAATGATGTATTAGCTTGTTTTGCAGCATATAACGCATGAAGTACGTCTTTGCCTGCATCATCTTTCTCTAAATACAAAGCGGTTATGTAGATAGTATTTTGAGCCTGAGAAATTTGTTTCAGCAGTTCATCACGAAAATCTTCTGTCTTATATAGCGTTTTTACATCAGCAATTTCTTGAGACAGTTTAGGTAAACTAACCAAATATTGTTGATGTTTTGCTTGTTTTAATTTTGACAACATCACAGTGTGAATTTTCTCTTATTAGTCCAATAGCAAATCGCTTTACGCACATTTTCAAGCGAATGATCTATGGATGATAGCATATTTAGCCAAACCATTTAGTACAAATTAACAGCCTGTTTAATTACCATACAAGTTATGTAGTTATACCCAGTTTTTTTACAGATAGAGTGTTAGGTTTACGACCCCATCCTCAAACTGAACATCAATTTCAAAGCCTAATTTTTTTGCCAAGCTGATCATATTTCTATTTTCAGGCATGGTTATTGCCGTCAATTTTTTTATACCGTGGTTACGGGTGTAATTAAGCAGCTTTTGCATTAGCTGGTAACCAAGAGTTTGCCCTTTCATATCTGAGCGCACTAATACAGCAAATTCAGCTTCTTGGTTATCTGGATCGGCCATTGCACGGGTAACGCCAATAATCTCAGGATTAGAACCTTGGTTTTTGACGGCCACGAAAGCCATTTCTCTGTCGTAATCAATTTGAGTCATGTTTGCGAGATCATCATGGGTGAATTCGCTGATCTCGCTAAAATAACGATAGTAAAGATCTTCTTTGGTGACTTGTTCGATAAAGGACTTCAGTAATGGTTCGTCTTCAGGAAGAATAGGCCGTAGCAGGCAGGTTAGGTCTTCTTTTAAGGCGATAGTTTCTTCGAGTTCGCTCGGATAAGGGCGAATAGCAAGCCTCGATGTTGTTGCACTATCTGTTGGACTTAATGTCATAGAGACATCAAGCAAGGTAAATTCGTCACCTGAAGCTAACAATGGATGAATGTCTAAACGTGTAATATTCGGGCAATCAATAATTAGATTTGAAACACGGACCAATAAGCTAGATAGCCCTAGTATATTTAAAGGTTCTAGGGCACTTCTGGATTTGATTTTATATCCTTTAATTGCATTGATTACCAGATAACGGGCCAAAGCCATATTAAGTGGCGGCAAGGCGACGGCTGCTTGGCTTTCTTGTTGCCATTCAATACCGCCTTCTCCTAACATAATTAAGGGACCAAATACGGGGTCTAATTCAACAGCAATTCTTAGCTCTTGGGCCCCAGCTCGGTTTGCCATACTTTGTACCAGTAACCCTTCAATGCGTGCATTAGGGAAATTAGTGGAAACACGCTCAATAATTGCTTTTGCGGCATCCTCGACTTCTTTCGCATTACGTAAATAAAGCATAACCCCCTGTACTTCAGATTTATGGACAATATCTGGAGAACGTAGTTTTAATGCAACGGGATAACCAATTTTTTCTGCAATTTCAATGGCCTCATCACTTGAATGGGCAATCCATGTTGGAAGGCTGTTTAAGCCATATGCCTTTAAGATAGGCTGGACTTCATGGGTATCTAAATGAAGGTTGTTGTTAGTTAATGCTTGTTGGATGTATTCATGAGCTTGCTGAGTGTTTGCCGTAATACCCACAGGGAGCGCTGGAGTTTCTTTGAGTTGTTTTTGATTACGGCGGTATTCCACCATATGCATATAGGCGGTAATAGCCCCTTCAGGAGTACGATAAGTTGGAATACCAGCTTCACTGAAAAGTCGGCGTGATTCTTGAGATGAATATTCGCCGCACCAATTGGTTAGGATGGTTAGCCATTTCCCCCTAGGGTGCTGCTTTATGGCCTTAATAATTTTTTCTGCCATTATTTTGCTTTCAGTGATCGCACTCGGTGTGTGGATCAATAACAAAGCATCGTGGTCGTGGCTATCAAGCATTTTATTTAGCACATTGATGTAGCGTTCAACCGTTGAGTCATCCCCTAAGTCGATAGGATTTTGCGTTGATAAATCAAGAGGCAATAAAGAGCTTAATTCATTTTCGGTTTCAATACTTAGCTTAGCCAGCTTACCATTGCGTAACAGTAGTTCATCTAATGCCATCGCTGCGGGTGCTGAACCATTGCTCATGATAGACAGGCGTTCCCCCCGTAATGGCGTCATATAACTTAATGTTTCTACGGCGGAAAACATTTCATGAGTGTCTTGTACGCGTAAAAGCCCGGCCCGTTGGATAGCCGCATCATAGGCGGCGTCTAAGCTAGGTTTATCACCGAGTAGTTCTTGTGCTTTACGCGTACGACCACTTTTTATGACTAAAATTGGCTTATTACGTGATGCACTACGAGATGAAGACAAAAAGCGCCTTGCATCACTGATGTTCTCAAGATAAAGCAAAATAGCACTTGTTTTACTGTCCCGAGCTAAGTAATCCAATAAGTCATCGATATCGATATCGATGCTATCACCAAGGGCAATAAAGTAGGAAAAACCGATTTCTCTGTGCCTTGCCCAGTCAAGAACAGTGTTTGAGACCGCGGCAGATTGAGAGATAAAGGCGAGTTTTCCTTTTAAAATTGGAATAGGTGAAAAACTGGCATTTAGCCCTTGCCATGGGGCAAGGAAGCCTAAGCTATTTGGGCCAAGTAACCGCATTTGGTACTGTTGAGCAACTTTTTTAAGTTCATTAAATTGAATAGAAGGGGATGATAAAACAATCACAACCTTACAACCAACAGCACCTAATTGATGCAAACAATCGATATTCCGTGAGTAATGAGTGCAAATTACAGCAAGATCAGGTTTAAGAGGGAGTTCATCAACTGATGGATAAGCAAATACACCAAGTACTGAATGACGGTTTGGGTTAACAGGAAGGATTGGCCCTTTGAAGCCACTGGTTAGGAGATTTTTCATCATCACCGAACCTGCACGGTTCGGATTTTCAGATGCCCCAATAACAACAATAGACTTTGGTCTGAATAAAGATTCTAGCTGACTCACTAAACCCATGATTGGTAACCTTCCGTTTTGCTGGAACGAACTAAAAGCTCAATAGATAAAATAGGCTGAGTAATACTTATGAATACTATGCCCTAACTTTGACTTTGCGCTAGTTTATCCTGCCAATTTAATTAATTTATACAAGCACGTTCACGTTTTATGATGATGATGGTCCGAAAGTTAAAATTTCTTGGTACTACGTGCGTAAAATAAATTAAAAAATTACCCAAAAATAGTTAGAGCGAGGTTTCATTTAGCATCATTTGTGCCATTGGATGGTGAGGTTTACCTTCAAGATATTTGTGGCGAAATAGGTTGAAGTGGCTGAACAATTGTTGAGATGCGTTGGTATCCCCAGCTAATTCTAAAACTGTTGCAGCAACTTCCGCTGTACAGTGTTGTTCTTCCCTTGATGGCGTCCGTAATAAATAATCAGTTCTTGCTTTGGTATTGATTGAAAGCATTGGAAGATTATTGAGATAAGGGCTTTTTCGAAACATTTTACGGGCTTCAGGCCAAGTGCCATCCAATAAAATAAACAACGGGGGTTTTTCAGAGATATTTGGTTGATTTACCACGGTGCGTTCACTTTCAGCGTAGCTCTCTGGAAAAATAAGATATGGTTGTTTTGTGGTGTCTTGTAATATAGCTAATAACTGCGCGTCCGGTTCAGTCCTTGACCATTGGAATGCGAGGGTATTAGGCAAAATATCTGCAATCAATTTCCCAGTATTACTTGGTTTAAATACTTCGCCATCAAACATAATTAAGCAAAATTGGCTTTTTGCTTGTGATGATACCGTATCTTTGCATAAGCATTGTGGAACAGGTAACAAGCAATATTCACAGCGTTTTACTCGACAACCTCTGGCTTTAAAAGGCTTAGTTGATAATGCAAGGCGCTGCTGGCGAAGGTGATAAACTGCATTCGGGGTCATGGTTAATTAAGGTTTTTAGGGGATTTAAAATGAGGGGCTTATTGTACGCAAAACGATTTCTATACGATAGAAGTATATTCAATAAGTTTTCGGTGAGATAATAGCGTGAATCGGTGGCGTAGCCTTGCAACATCATGTAATCTTCGCGCCATAGCTTAGTAGGGGATAGTGATGAACGACTCGAATGAATTTAGTGGTAAAAACGGCAAAGTAAAAGTGATGTATGTCCGTAGTGAAGAAGCGGACAACAATAAAAATAATGATAAACGCCGTGGCGGTCGTGACGGAGGGCGTGACGATAGACGTGGTAATGATAAACGCAGTAATGACCGACGTGATGGAAGAAATGACCGTGGTGGGCGCCCTAATCGTCCGGAGCGTCGTTCTGATAGCCGCGATGATGTATCTCGTGAGCGTTCACCATGGCGCACTGTTTCTAAACCAGATAGCGAAGAACTGGTTAACGACCATGGTGGAATTGCGGGTAAAAGCCAAATAGACCCGGAGCAATTACGTAAGCAACGTCAGGAAGAAACGCGTATCTATGGTGAAAACGCATGCCAAGCTATGTTTAAGAACCGGCCTGATGCGATTGTTCGTGCGTGGTTCTTACAATCTGTGACGCCACGTTTTCGTGATGCATTAAAATGGATGGCGGCAAACCGTAAAGCTTACCATGTTGTTGATGATGAAGAGTTATCAAAGGCATCGGGCACTGAACACCATGGTGGTGTCTGTTTTATCATCAAAAAGCGTGGTGGAATGAGCGCAGATGCTTATATACAGCAAGCGGCAGAGAAAGATTGTGTATTAGCACTAGAAGATGTAGGTAACCCACATAACCTAGGCGGAATGATGCGTAGCTGTGCCCACTTCGGTGTGAAAGGCGTTATTTTGCAAGATGCTGGCATGCTAGAGTCTGGTGCAGCAATTCGTACCGCAGAAGGCGGCGCTGAGCATATTAAAGCGATTGATGCTGACGGTTTAACCTCAACGTTGGATAAATTTCGTCAAGCAGGTTATACCATTGTGACTACCTCTAGCCATAAAGGAAGCCAAGATTTAGCGAAAGCTAAGTTACCCGCTAAAATGGTCTTAGTATTAGGCCAAGAAAGTGATGGCTTAAGTGATAGCACGTGGGATCAAGGGGATATGAGTCTGTATATTGGCGGTACAGGTAAAGTAGAAAGCTTGAACGTGTCTGTTGCAACTGGAATTATGTTGGCGCAATGGTGGCAGCAAAACCAAGTTAAGTAATAGCGCACTGAGTAAAAATTAAATCCAGGCTAGCTAAATGTAAAGCTAGTTCTGGATTTACATTTAGCTCGTATAAAGTGAGAGCTAACTTAACGATTTATTGATTCAATAAATTCTAAATATTGGGTCATTTGTTTATCCGTAATATTCCCTTCAGGTGATAATTCAGTTAGTCCTTTTTCGTCATATGTTTCGGTACCATAAAACCCAAAAAAGCCGCCCCATTTAGCATTAATGTATAAGACGGTAACTTCGAACGGCCGCAATATCTCAGCGAGTGTATACTGATATTTTCCTTCAGCATGGTAGTCCTCATCCCTAATTCCAGCGGTAACGGCTAAAGCGATCGTTTTTTCTTTCAGTCTGTCGTGACTTTGTGAACCATATGCCCACCCATAAGTAAATACATCGTCTAGCCATTTTTTAAGTAATGGCGGAGAGTTAAACCAATAAATAGGAAATTGTAAGATCACATTGTCATGGGCTTCAATTAGCGCTTGCTCTCTAGCAACATCAATATTCCAATCTGGATAAGCTTCATAAATATTATGGATCGTAAAGTTATTGGTTTGTTTGGCGGCTTGTTCTAATAGATGACGATTAATAACAGAGTCTTGCATATTAGGATGAGCGACGACGATTAAAGTTTTCACTAAATTATTCCTTTGTTTGAAAGTATTGGCAGTATAAAATCCAATTTCAAAAAAGAAAATACGCACACTGACGACACATACTTACCTAAAGGATAGTGATAATATGAAAAATAGAAAGGAAATATTATGTGCTTTGAGTGGTATTAACCCGCAAGAAACTGGCTTCGGGTATACGCTTTCCGTGATCAATGGCAAATATAAAATGATCATTTTGTATTGGTTAGCCCAACATAAAGAAGTGATCCGTTTTAATGAGTTACAACGTTGTATCGGAACGATTACTTACAAGACATTAAGTTCGACGCTTAAAGAGTTAGAAAAAGATGGTTTAGTATTTAGAGAGGAATACCCTCAAATCCCCCCTAAAGTAGAATATAGTTTAACTCCCCGAGGAAAAACGTTAATTCCAGTTCTCAATATGATGTGTGAGTGGGGGGAACAAATACGTGACGAAATAGCAAATTAAAAGTCATGCGGGCTTAACTTCTATTATGGGGGGTATTTTTAGCAATAGCCGATTAATTATTTATGGCTTAATGAGTTTCACTCGTTGAGTTGTTATTGCGCTATAAGCCTATGACTGAGCAAATATGTAATATTTTTTGTATAAAGAATATTATTTATGCAATAAGCAAACTAGCTCAGTTAATTTAGGGGCTAAAAATTCCTCTTCGGAATAATTACATGAATAAGCTTCTAGCAAATGATTTGCGAATTGAATAAGGTCTAAGCGGGTTAATGGTGTTACTTTTGTCACGATTTTATAAGCTGCAGAAATTTCATTTAAACTGATGCAGTATTCATAATAGCCTGTTTCGATGGCTTGAGTAATTTCTTGTGGAATACAAGTAAAATCAAGGTCATCAGCTTCAAGTTTTAGCTGCAGATAAGCCTGAACATCGTCCAATATATCGAAAGGGTAAATTTCTTGGTATTGATTGACATAGCAAATAAGTTTTTTGCGGTATTGCTCTGCTTGGAAGTCATCTAAGGTGTTGATCAGTTCTACTAGCTGGCTATTTTCAACCCATGATTTCATGATAATTTACCTGAGCAATCTGATTAGTGAATTAGTGTATTGGTTAGAAAGGCGATAAGCAAAAAAATAACCCCACATAAAAAGTGGGGCTAGGATGATAAATCGGGGGCTAATGTGCACCACCACCTTTTGAACCTGCACCGAATGGGGGTTTTGCAAACCAAACAATGACCATTAATAAGATAAAAATCCCTGCGGATAACCAAAAGATCTCATTTGCGGAGATAATAAGCCCTTGGTCTGTAATAGTTTTCGCTAAATATGCAGCACTTTGTTGCTCATTCAAACCAATCTTTGCCAGTTCATGATACATATATTGGGCATTAGGGTTGTAAGGGTTGACAAACTCTGTGAGGTTTTCATGGTGCATTGATTCCCTTTGTGTCCACATCGTGGTAGTAATCGATGTCCCTATTGCCCCTGCTAATGTACGGGTAAAGTTGGATAGGCTGGATGCTGAAGCCATTTTCTCAGGCGGTAGGCCTGATAAGGTAATGGTTGTTAGTGGCATAAAGAAACAGGCGATGGCTAGGCCTTGTACAAATTGTGGCCATGCTGCTGCTGCGAAACTCATATCCGGTTCAAAGGTATAAGCTCGCCAATAGTAACAAACAGCATAGATAATAAAGCTGAATGTAACCAGATAGCGCATGTCAATTCGGTTACCAAAACGACCAATTATTGGGGTAATTAACAAGGGTAATAAACCAACGGGTGCAGAAGCCAAGCCTGCCCATGTTGCGGTATAGCCGTAAACCTCCTGCAATAATTGGGGCAGTAATACAATGGTCCCAAAATATAGCATGTAAGCGAGGCTTAGGGATAAGCAGCCAATAGTAAAATTCCGTTCTTTAAATAGTGAAAGGTCAATTACGGGGTGTTCATCCGTGAGCTCCCATACGATCAGGAAAGCAAGAGCAACAACGGCAATTATGGTCAAAACAATAATTTCGGTAGAGTTAAACCAATCGAGTTCTTTGCCTTGGTCAAGCATGATTTGTAATGCGCCAATCCCTACTACAAGCAATACTAAACCAATAGTATCAATGCGTTGTATCGATATTTTTGTTTCACGACCTTTTAGTGTTTTCATGATGGCAAAAATAATCGCGATACTAAATGGTACGTTGATAAAAAATATCCAGCCCCAATGATAGTTGTCACTAATGTACCCACCAAGAATTGGCCCGCAAATAGGCGCAATGACAATGGTCATTGACCAAAGAGCTAATGCCATATTTCGCTTAGCTGGTGGGTAGTTATTAAGAAGCAGGCTCTGAGATAATGGGATCAGTGGTCCCGCAACTAAGCCTTGCAATACACGGAATAAAATTAGCATTTCTAAACTACTAGAAATGCCACATAGCCATGAAGTTAAAGCAAATAGCCCTGTCGACCACAAAAATAACCTTACTTCGCCTATCCGGCGAGCTAGCCAGCCAGTGATTGGAATTGAAATTGCATTAGCGACACCAAAGGAGGTAATTACCCAAGTTCCCTGTGAGTTAGAAGCACCTAAGTTACCCGCAATAGTTGGGATCGCTACGTTAGCAATCGTAGAGTCAAGTACTTGCATAAAGGTTGCCAATGAAAGGGCAATAGTCATCCAAGCAAGTTTTGATCCTGTTAACGGTGCTGGCGTCACGGTTGCTCCCTCACTTATTTATTCCCTGAGTTATTATTAATTATCTCAGTAACTATTTTATCGGCAGGTGACATATCAACGGCTAATGCTGCAGTGTGGTATGCAGGTGTATCGCGCATGCCTTTAGAAAGCACTTTGCCATCTTTATTTAAAGTATCGACGGTCACTTCAGTTGATAACCCTATGCGCAGGGGATGCTCTTCAACTTGATTAGCATCTAAGGCGATACGAACGGGGAGACGTTGTACGACTTTGATCCAATTACCGCTCGCATTTTGTGCGGGGAGTAATGAAAAGGCACTCCCTGTCCCCATATCTAAACCGACGACGGTTCCATTGAAAACAATATCTTTACCGTAGAAATCAGTGGTGACCTTTGCAGTTTGGCCAATACGCATATCCGCAAGTTGAGTTTCTTTAAAATTAGCGTCAATCCACATGCCACTAGAAGGGACGATAGCCATTAATGGTGTTGAAGGCGTAATCTGTGAACCTACTTGTACACTGCGGCGGGAAACATAACCATCGACGGGGCTGACGATTTTAGTTCGTTGTAAGGTTAACCAAGCGTTTCTCACTTGTGTTGCGGCTTGTTCTACAGCGGGTTGTTTTGCTATTGGGGTGTTAAGAACAATGGCTTGATTGGCATTGTACTGTTCAATTGCCATATCTAATGCGGCTTTTGCACTGACGACAGCCTCTCTGGCATGTTGTAGTTCTTCTTTGCCGATAACATTGCTACTACCTAGAACTTCTCTGCGTTTTAAATCATTTTGTAATCGGTTAAGTTCTGAACGCTTAACGGCAATGTTCGCTTGCAATTGGCGGCTGTTAATTATGTGTTGGCGTGTTTGGCGCACACTATTGGCAAGTTCTGTTTTTGCTTTTTCAAGTGCTATTTCTGCATCCCTAGGGTCGAGCGTGACTAGCGTGGTCCCACTTTTGACGAAGTCAGTGTTATCAACATTGACCGTCATGACACTTCCAGAAACTTGAGATTGAATTTGTACTTGGTTACCTGCGACATATGCATTGTCTGTAGACTCATAATGACGAAGTACGAGATACCAGTAAACAGCCCAGCCAACGCCAATAGCAATAAAAATAATGGTTAAAAACACGAGCGCATTTCTACGTTGTCTTTTTTTATTTGGTTGGGGAGTCTGCGTTTGTTGCATTTCCTCAGGGGAACTCATACTCATATTCTCCATGTTCGATGGATAGGGATCACAATTGTTTCCAGTAGTTAGGGATTAACCACTGGAAACTAAGACTACAAATGATTTTGCTGCTCGATGGAATATCGCAAAGCATAAGAATGAAAGGATAACGAAATATTGTTAGCTGAAAAGTTTTTTTTCACCTTTGAGCGTAAGAATGCCTCAAATACATTAACCCTATAAAGATCATGGTTAATCTTTTATCGTATCCAGTTTGGTGAGTAATTTACGCATCAGCATATCCAGCTGTTGTTTTTCATTAGCATCCAAAACAGACCAAATATCAATAAGGGCGCCATGCTGAGGTGGCAATAAACCATTTAAGAATTCAGTTCCTTTCTCAGTCAAATGCAAGTGTAGGCAACGTCTGTCGTTATGGCTTTCTTTACGTTCAATCCAACCATTTTTTTCAAGCTCATCGGCTATGCGTGTGGCGTTGGTTCGTGAGGAACCGAGTGCTGCACTAAGTTCAGAGGGCTGGATACTACGGGAGTCTTTTGTATCAAGGATCATTAATGCCATGAATAAAGTTTCATTAATACCTTGAGCTCTTAACATGTTATTACGTGATTCAAGTAGCTTGCCATGAACATGCATACATAGGCGTGTTAAGAGAATTTCTTGATACGGAATCGGTGCTTCATGTGAATCTTGCTGTGCAACACGAGCGTTTAGTAGTTCTTCAGTCGGTGTAAATGAACTTTCCATTATTTGGATACCTTATTAGTTTCAGTTGGTAAGATTACAACTGTCATCAACCACCTAAATGGTATATTAAAAGATAGAATTAGCAATTATACTTACTTAATACCGTCGATTTTATTTTGATTATGATACATCATTCATAAATTTTATGAATGTAATTTACAGGTTTCAGTATAGCGTAACCAATCATTTTTGCTTTTTTAGACATGATTGGTTATGAAGCAACCAAAAATAAATCGATTTAGGCACTAAATATAATCATATAAAACAATATATAATCACATCACATTAACTCAATACCACTTTTTTTATTACTCAATAATTACAAGTTAGATGGAACATTTTAATTATTACGTATAAATACCGAGTTTTGTTTAATTTATATATTATTCTATGTGTTAATAATTGCCACAACTAACTATTAGTATACCTTTTAATTAAGATATAGTATTTGTTTAACAGTGTCATTTGCTAACTTTCGCCTTAGTGATTATAACAAATAAAACTATTTAATGAATATATGAATATTTATTAATTCAATATTCAAAATATTTATTTGATAAACTTATAGGGTATCACTTTGATATGTTAGGTTTGTTTATGTGTTAAAGCACTGCAGCTAGCATTTTGTCTGAAATGTTAGCTGCGTTTTTATCTGCAGAAACGTTATTGATCCTGCGCGGTGATGGTAGGGTCAAAACGAATACCAATTGCCCAAATAATTAAACTGATTGCAGTTAAGATAACACCGGAAATGGCTACGCCTTCCCATCCTGCATGTTCATAAGCATAACCCGAAAGTAGTGAGCCTAGCGCTCCACCAATAAAATAACTGGTCATATAACCGGCAGTAAGCCGATTACGAGCCTCTGGTAAAATACGGTATAACGTACTTTGACTTGTTACGTGAACAGCTTGTACTGCAAGGTCGAGAACTAAGACGCCAATAATAAATGCAACGAGAGAGTGTTTAGCTAACCCTATAGGTATCCACGATAACAACAACAAAACGAGCCCAATTGTGGTCAGGAGTTTGCCTTTCCCTTTATCAACAAGATGTCCTGCCTGAGATGCCATGAATGCTCCAGCAGCCCCAACCAGACCAAATAAGCCAATAGTGCCTTCAGAGTAATTAAACGGTGGGCTTGCCAATAAAAAAGCCATCGCTGTCCATAGTAAACCAAAATTAGCAAATGAAAGTGCTCCGAGCGAGGCTCTTACGGCAAGCACGGGAGTACCAAAAAATAAGCGACCGATAGAGCCAAGTAACTGAAAATAGTTCAGATTGGTTTTTTGGTGATAGCGAGGCAATTTGATGGCTAGCACAATCATCAATAGGATCAATAAAGCGAAAGCTACCCAATAGATAGCTCTCCAGCCACCCACCATGGCGACAGCCCCTGAAACTGTCCTTGCAAGTAAAATTCCAAGCAGTAACCCACTCATAATGATACCAACCGCTTTACCGCGTTGATGTGGTTTGGCGATAGATGCTGCTAGTGGAATAAATACTTGAGCGACCACTGAAAATAAACCAGTGAGAGCTGTACCTAATAATATTTGCCATACATGATTTGATAAAGCTGTAATTAGGAGACCTAACGCGGAAAGAAAGGTCATAACCAAAATTAAGCGTTTACGTTCAAATAAATCCCCTAAAGGGACTAAAAATAGTAAACCAGCAGCGTACCCCAACTGGGCAGCGGTCACAATAAACCCAGCCATATTGGTGGTAAGGTTAAATTGCTCGGCAATAGTCTCTAACAGAGGTTGAGCATAGTAATTACTAGCGACAACTAAACCTGTCGAAATTGCCATTAAAATGGTTAGGCCAGTAGTGAGTTCAGCCGTTTGTGGTTGTTTCATTTTTTATTACCAATCATCAATTAGGCAAATACTATAAACAAAATTCAAAAGCTTGGTTTATTTCTTTTCGCTATTTATAAAAAAAACCATCTTCAAGAAGAAGATGGTTTTTAGTTTTTGCTCAGTAGTTTAACTTATTTGGCTGCTTGTTTTGCTTCTTCAACCCAGCCATCGAAAGTGGATTGGTGTGCTTTAATCCATCCATTCACATGGCGTTCAATATCAGCTTGAGAAGCTTCTCCATTATGCATCCTTAAGTTTTGCGCATTCACATCGGCAATAGGTAATTTCATAATGGAAAACAATTTCGCCGCAGCAGGGTTATCGGCAGCCCATTTTTTATTCGCTACAATGTGCATTGTGTTTGGTGGGAAACCATAGTTTTTGCCATTAGGAAGCGTAGTATCTGTTTTTTCACCATTCGGCATTGCCGAGAAAGGCACTTCTAACCAAACTACATCACGGCCTGGTTTTAACACATCACTGATCCAGTAAGGGGTCCAGGTATAGTAGAAAATAGGTTTCCCTTCTTTGTAGCGCGTGATGGTATCGGCCATCATAGCCGCGTAGTTTCCTTGATTGTGATCGATAGATTTTTCAAGGTCGTAAGCTTTTAAATGTGTATTGATCGCAGCTTCACAGCCCCAACCGGGGTTACAGCCAGTTAAGTCCGCTTTACCGTTACCGTTAGAGTCAAATAATTTTGCGATTTTTGGGTCTTTTAATTGCTCAATGTTGGTAATGTTATATTTATCAGCGGTTTTTTTATCAATTAAATAGCCTTGTGCTGCATTGACAACATAGTCCCCTTGGCGATAAAAGGCTTTATCACCACCGGCAGCTTCATATTGTGCATCATGTAAAGGTACCCAACTTACGGCTAGGAAAGTTGCGTCTCCATTGGCAATAGAGGAATAGGCAACGTTGTAATCCACTTCTTTGATAGGGTTAATATCATAGCCGAGCTTTTCAAGGGCTTTTGAGACAATTAAGGTTTGGAATGTTTCCTCACTGATGGTGCTTTGTACAGGGTTTATTTTAATTCCTTTACCCGGTAATGACTCCGCATACGCGAGTGAAGAGCTAAGAATAGCAGTCAGGGCAGTTGCAAGAATAATTGGCTTTCTCATTATGTTTATCCTTCTATTTTGGTTCGTCGCTTGGCTTTGCAAGCGAAGAGCCAAATAATGGCTCTATCGTGGATGGAGGATGTGTTGAACGTGTTTATTTTTTACTGAATGGGCGAGTGATTAACCCAATAGGGCCTTTTTGATACCAGCGTGATAGTGCTTTGCCACGTGTATCTTGGCCTAACGATTGTGTAAAGCGGTCTAATACGATAGCAAGGATGACAATCCCAACCCCACCAACAGAGGCTAATCCCATATCTAAGCGTCCTATCCCGCGTAGTACCATTTGTCCTAAGCCCCCGACAGCAATCATAGAGGCGATCACCACCATGGATAGTGCTAACATCAATGTTTGGTTTACCCCTGCCATAATTGTCGGCATAGCTAAAGGTAACTGGACTTTGAATAGCATTTGGCTAGGGCTGGCTCCGAATGACTCTGCGGCTTCAATTAAGTCTGCTGGGACTTGTTTAATACCTAAAATGGTTAAACGAATGATCGGGGGTAATGCAAAAATAATGGTGACCACCACGCCAGGTACATTACCAATACCAAATAACATCACAATGGGGACTAGGTAGACAAACGCGGGTGTTGTTTGCATGGCATCGAGTAGTGGACGGACTACTTTTGCTGCTCTATCACTACGTGCAAGCCATATTCCGAGGGGTAACCCGATAACAATACAAAATAACAGAGACGTTAATACTAATGATAATGTGACCATGGCTTCTGACCATGCTCCGATTGCCCCGATAACAATCATTGAAACGAATGTTGCAATACCCATTGCTCTTCCTGCGAATTGCCATGCTAATAAAGCAAATAAAATAATGGCAACGGGGGAGGGCAGGGAGGTTAAAAATTGCTCGAACCCACTGAGAATAAAATCAATTGGTGCACGAATAGCTTGGAATACTGGGCGAAAATTTTGTACTACCCAATCAATACCGTGAGTTACCCACGAATCTAATGGTAACAATGTGTGCTGAAATGGGTCCATAAAGTTAAATTGATCAATTGATACGCCATCTGTTGGCGCTGCATCTAACCAGTCGTTGCTGCCAGATTCCGCTGGTGCATCTGTTGTTGGGGCATTACCCCATGGGTCATCTGAAGATGTTTGGCTATTATCGGAGCTCGCAGCCCATGGATCATCAGCAGCAGTTTCTGGGGTTTGTGTTGGGGCTTCTTGCACTGAAGCATCCGCCCATGGATCTTGCTGGTTAGTTGTTTGTTCTTGATTATGTTTACTCATTTGGCGTCTCCTTATCCAGTGCTTGCAACAGCATTCCTTTCGAAATTACCCCCAAATAACGATTTTTTTCGTTAATGACTGGTACCGCACAAGGAGCTTGCGCTACAGTTGAGATAACTTCATTCAAAGATGTATCGCCTTGAATAGGCTCGATATCGGTTAAAATTGCAGATTCAATACCGGCTTTTTCACGGAGCGCTTTTTCGAGGGATTCAACAGAAACGACACCGACAAAGGTATGACCTCGAGAGATCAAATAACCATGATAGCGGTCCTCGTCATTTAGAACTTTAAGGGCAGAACGCGGACCAAAACCCGGTGCGATATGTAAAAGAGCATCAGGTCGCCGACGAGCAATATCTTTGGCGCTAAAGACTTGGCTAATATCAACGCCACGGAAGAATGTTTTGACGTAATCATTCGCAGGGTTATTCAGAATTTCATCTGGAGTGCCTATTTGAACAACGACTCCCCCTTGCATGATGGCAATGCGATCACCAATTCTCATGGCTTCATCAAGGTCATGGGAAATAAAAACAACGGTGCGCTGTTTATCCCCTTGTAAAGAGAGCAACTCATCTTGCATTTCAGTTCGGATCAAGGGATCTAGCGCAGAAAAAGCCTCATCCATTAATAGGATATCAGGGTCATTGGCTAGTGCTCTTGCCAACCCTATACGTTGACGCATACCTCCTGACAGTTCATCAGGGTATGAGTTAGCCCATTTCTCTAGGTTGACTTGTTGAAGGGCATCCATTGCTTTTTTATGCCGTTCTTCTTTCGAAATACCAGAAAGTTCCATACCAAAAGCAGTGTTATCAATCACGTTCATATGCGGCATAAGTGCAAATGATTGAAACACCATACTGATTTTAGTTCGTCGAACTTCACGCAGTGCTTTGTCAGTAATTCCGGAGATGTCTTCTCCATCAATCATGACTTGGCCACTTGTCGGTTCTATCAGGCGATTGAGGAGGCGTACCAACGTGGATTTCCCTGAGCCAGAAAGCCCCATCACGACAAAGATCTCGCCTTCTTCAATCGTCAGATTAACATCTTGAACACCTACGGTTAGGCCTGTTTTTTCAAAGATATCATCTTTACTCATTCCTGATTTCAGTAGCTTGAAGGCCGGATCAGGATTTTCCCCAAAAATTTTATATAAATTTTTAACTTCTAATTTTGTTGCCATATATTATTTACCCAACTTTCAATCAATAAGGAAGAATGATTGCCCATATTGAATGTGATTAATTCTGTCGTGATAGCTTAAACAATATTTTAAAATTGCGACTATCGGTTGAAAATTATTAGGGCAGAAATTCCTATTTTAGTTTAATGGGTTCGATCATTATGGTTTAAATTTAATTATTCCTGTTTTAGTTATTAGCAAAACTTGCAAGCAATAAACCCTAGCATAATAAAATCGACTGACAACCCTCGGTTAAGCATAATTAATCAAAAAAATCACATGCAGAAAAGACGAATTATTCTTGCTGATTAAAGAAATAATTAGCCTAATTCGTTAGTGCGTTAATTTAAGATCCTATAGGTTAACTAACTGGTGAGACTGAATTTATTAGATAGCGCATTTAATACAATCTATTGGAGTAATAAGTTTTTAATTTATTATTAATACGGATAAAAATTAACATTTAGAGTAGAAAAATAAATGTAATATACACTAGTTTATATTAATTTATCTTATCAAAAATAATTGAAATATGGATTATTTTCAAATAATTTGCCAGATTGACTCATTAAAAATGAGTAATTAAACAGATATACATATAAAAAACGAAATAAATCGTCTGTTTTTTGAGCTAAAAAATATCATGATAAATAAAATCATTATTATTCATCATGATATAGTTTTTTAGGGGATTTGCTTTGATAGATAAACTAAATTTACTGGTTTATTAGAAGTTCCAATCATCATCCTCGGTACTTACTGCCTTTCCAATAATATAAGATGAGCCAGAGCCCGAAAAGAAATCATGGTTTTCATTCGCATCTGGGGATAATGCGGATAATATTGCAGCACTAACATCTGTCACTGTATCTGGGAATAATGCTTCATAACCTAAATTCATTAATGCTTTATTCGCATTATAATGAAGGAATTTTTTTACATCTTCTGACCAACCCACCGAGTCATACAGTTCTTGCGTATACTTAACTTCATTTTCATATAAATCAAGTAATAATGAAAAAGTGAAATCTTTAATTTCTTTTTGTACTTCATTATCATATTGTTGTAATGAGTTTTGAAATTTATAGCCAATATAATATCCATGTACAGCTTCATCCCTAATAATTAATCGAATGAGGTCTGCGGTATTAGTTAATTTACCTCGACTTGACCAATACATAGGTAAATAAAACCCTGAATAAAAAAGGAATGATTCTAAAAATACACTCGCAATTTTTTTCTTCAGTGGATGTGAATTGCAATAATAAGAAAGGATGATTTTGGCTTTATTCTGTAACGCTGTATTTTCTTCACTCCAACGGTATGCGTCATCGACATCAGTGGTCGAGCACAATGTTGAAAATATTGAGCTATAAGACCGAGCGTGTACCGCTTCCATGAAGCTAATATTAGATAATACGGCTTCTTCATGAGGGGTTTGAGCATCAGGCATTAAACAAGGAGCACCAACCGTATTTTGGATGGTATCGAGTAACGTTAAGCCAGTGAATACTCGAATAGTGAGCTGTTTTTCTGCCGCAGTAAGCGTGTTCCAAGATGGTGTGTCATTGGAGAGCGGGATTTTTTCAGGTAACCAAAAGTTGGTGGTTAACCGGTTCCAAACTTCTAAATCTTTATCGTCTTGAAGTCGGTTCCAGTTGATAGCTTTAACAGGTGTATAAGATGTGCTGGTGGTCATTTGATTTTTTCCTATTACAGAGTGCAAGATACGCAGCCTTCGACTTCGGTTCCTTCTAGGGCGGTTTGGCGTAACCTAATGTAATACAGTGTTTTTATCCCTTTTCGCCATGCATATATTTGCGCACGATTGATATCTCGGGTAGTGGCATCATCTTTAAAAAATAGGGTTAAAGATAAACCTTGGTCAACATGTTGAGTGGCCATTGCATAGGTATCAATAATTTTTTCTGGCCCGATTTGGTAAGCATCTTGGTAATACTCTAGATTTTTGTTATCCATAAAAGGAGCAGGGTAGTAGACGCGCCCAATTTTACCTTCTTTACGAATTTCTATTCGTGAAACGATAGGATGAATGCTAGATGTTGAATTATTAATATAGGAAATTGAACCTGTCGGAGGGATAGCTTGCAGATTCTGGTTGTAAATTCCGTGGGTCATAATTGACTGTTTCAAGGCTAGCCAATCTTCACGACTTGGAATTTCGATACCCGAACGTCGGAATAATTCCTGCACATTCTGTGTCTTTGGTAACCAAAGGTTGTTGATATATTTATCGAAATATTCACCAGAGGCATATGTAGAGTGTTCAAAGCCAATAAATGCAGTTTTTCTTTCTCTGGCTAATTGGTTGGATGTTTTTAGCGCATAATAAGTGACACAGTAAAAATAAATATTGGTAAAATCCAACGCTTCTTCAGAACCATAATGAATGTGCTCCCTTGCAAGGTAGCCATGTAAATTCATTTGCCCTAAGCCAATGGCATGGGATTGGCGGTTACCTTGTGCAATAGAAGGGACTGAGCGTATATCACTCATATCTGAAACTGCACTTAAAGCCCGCACAGCAGCCTCAATAGACTGAGCAAAATTAGGGGAGTCCATTGTTTTAGCGATATTCATTGAACCTAAGTTACAGCTAATATCTTTACCAATCTGTTGGTAGCTTAAATCATCTTCATAAGTACTAGGGCGATTAACTTGCAGTATTTCCGAACACAAGTTGCTCATGTTAATTCGCCCTGCGATTGGGTTAGCCCGGTTGGCAGTGTCCTCGAAGAGAATATAGGGATATCCCGATTCAAATTGAATTTCAGCTAAGGTTTGGAAAAATTCTCGCGCATTAATTTTGTATTTTTTGATCCCCTTGTTATTTACCATTTCATGGTATTTCTCTGTCACACTAATTTCGGACATTGGAACACCATATATGCGTTCAATATCATAAGGAGAGAACAAATACATATCTTGATTATCTTTTGCCAACTGGAAAGTGATATCAGGAATAACAACCCCTAGAGAAAGCGTTTTGATGCGTATTTTTTCATCGGCATTTTCCCGTTTAGTATCAAGAAAACGCATAATGTCAGGATGATGCGCGTGTAAATAAACGGCTCCGGCACCTTGACGAGCCCCTAATTGGTTAGCGTAGGAAAAGGCATCTTCTAGCATTTTCATGACAGGGACTACACCAGATGATTGATTCTCAATCAATTTTATTGGAGCGCCTTGTTCACGTAAGTTGCTCATTAAAAATGCGACACCACCGCCGCGCTTGGATAATTGTAATGCTGAATTTACGGAGCGACCGATGGATTCCATGTTGTCTTCGATTCTCAAAAGAAAACAAGAAATTAGTTCACCTCTTTGCTTTTTACCGCAATTCAGGAATGTGGGGGTAGCAGGTTGAAAACGACCGCTGATGATCTCATCCACATATAACATCGCGAGGCTTTCTGAGCCTTGTGCAAGTGTTAATGCCACCATACAGACACGATCTTCATAACGCTCTAAATAACGTTTACCATCAAAGGTTTTTAGGGTATAGCTGGTGTAATATTTGAAGGCACCTAAAAAAGTCTGGAAACGAAATTTATGCGCATAAGCTTGTTTAAATAATGATTTGATAAACTCAAAATCATATTGACCTAATACGCTACTTTCGTAATAGTTTTCTTGCACTAAGAAATCTAATTTTTCTTTTAAGTCATGAAAAAATACAGTGTTTTGATTTACATGTTGCCTAAAATAATGATGTGCAGCTTCCTTGTCTTTATCAAATTGAATGTGGCCTTCGCTATCATATAAATTCAACATAGCATTAAGTGCGTGATAATCTATATCAGTGGTATTTTGCATTTTATCCATTTTGAAATAACTCTAGTTGTCAGTACGCTGCCAAAATATTTGAAGGCCTTGCTTAACGGATTGAACATCTTTTTCTGTGCCAAGAAGCTCAAAACGGTAAAGGTAAGGAATACGGCACTTTTGCGCGACAATATCCCCAGCAATGGCATAGGCATCGCCAAAGTTGGTGTTACCCGCAGCGATCACTCCACGGATAAGTGAGCGATTGGCTTCAATATTTAGAAATTGGATCACTTCTTTTGGGACGGCACCCTTTAAGCCTCCACCACCATAAGTAGGCAGCAACAAAACATAAGGTTTTGTTGCAATTAGGCTGTTTTCTTGGCGACCAATGGGGAGCCGTGTTGCTGGAAGGCCTAACTTTTTAACAAAGCGATGGCAATTTCCAGAACGACTGGAAAAATAGATAAGCGCTTCCGTTGCCATAAGAACCTCTAGGCCGCTAATAAGCTAATCATATCTGGACGAAACCCAGACCAATGTTTGTCCCCAGCAATGACTACTGGGACTTGTTGATAGCCTAATTTTTTAACTAGCTCAAGGGCTTGGTCATCTTGAGTGAGGTCAATTACCTGATAGGAAATTTGTTTGCGATCTAGCGCTTGGTATGTTGCATTACATTGAACGCAATTAGGCTTACTATAAATGGTAATCTCAGTCATATTATTTACCTTTTGATTTTTTAACGTGTCATAGCCAACAAGATTAATAAGTAAATACTATATATGGGTGAGTTATTTATCAACCACACAATATGTAGTGGATATGAAAAGTTGAATGATAATTATTCTAATTATTTGCTAGGTTGTTATTAACATTGAAAATAAAAAATAAGTGGATTTAGTGATTCAGTTGGTGACACTAAGAAAAAAGATTATTGCAAAGCGGAAATAATTTACTCTATAACTGTATATACAATCAGGTAATTGATTCCTTTTAAGGAGATACTATGTACCATCAATATTTAGAAACACCGGAAAAGTTTCCTAAACCGTGGATCCATATTACGGCTGATGATGACGGAATAACGAGCCTGTACTTTGTTGAAGAAAAAACAGAAAAAGAAATTAAGAATGAACACTCCAAACTTTGCGTGAAAGAGTTAAAAGAATATTTTAGTCATAAAAGAAAAGTTTTTACGGTTGCTTTAAATCCTCAGGGAACTGAGTTTCAAAAGAAAGTTTGGAAGCATTTATGTGGGATACCTTATGGTGAGCGATGGAGCTATAAGGATTTGGCTTTAAAGTTAGGTTCTGTAAATTACTGTCGTGCTGTTGGAATGGCTAATTCACGTAACCCCATTTCTTTAATTGTACCTTGTCATCGTGTATTAGGGCATGATGGAAAGCTAGTCGGTTATACTGGCGGCCTAGATATTAAAGGTTGGTTACTATTGCATGAGAAGTAATATCTAAATAATTCACTATAGCTAATACTATTAGTTGTAATAATTGCTATTTGTAAGAATTATGGGTGGAATTTGCACAGATAATACCGATAAATAATATATTTTTACTTTTTTAGTCAATTTTCGTGATCTAGGTTGTAGACAAGTAACTTAGATATCTGATGTACTGAGCCTGATACAGATGGTGTGTCTATTTTATTTTAAAGGTAATAATTTGATGTCTAAAGTTAAAGGTAACGTTAAGTGGTTCAACGAGTCTAAAGGTTTTGGTTTTATCACTCCAGAAGATGGTAGCAAAGATGTATTTGTGCACTTTTCTGCGATTGCAAGCGAAGGTTTCAAAACCTTAGCGGAAGGCCAGAAAGTCGAATTTGAAATCACTGAAGGTGCTAAAGGCCCATCTGCTGTTAACGTTGTCTCTCTGTAATTTTAATAATTAACAATTAGAAACTAACAGCTATAAACTCGCTCTAGTTAACTGGGGCGAGTTTTTTATTAAGCAGTAAAAGACAAGAGCCGGATTTAAACAAATAGGTTGAATCCGGCTTTATAGAAATAATGTAGCATACCAAAAAGCTAGGGGGTTATTTGACCTCTTCACCTTTAGCTTGTAAGTCTGCATGGTAAGACGAGCGTACAAAAGGCCCACAAGCTGCGTGGGTGAAGCCCATTGCCATTGCCTCTTCTTTCATTTCGTCAAACTCTGCTGGGCTAACATAGCGTTTTACAGGCAGATGATGGCGACTCGGTTGCAAGTATTGACCAAGCGTTAGCATTGTTACGCCATGACGGCGTAAATCACGCATAACTTCAATAATTTCGGCGTTCGTTTCGCCTAACCCAACCATTAGCCCTGATTTAGTTGGGATATCAGGGTGCGCTTCTTTAAATTTTTCGAGTAATTTTAATGACCATTCATAATTCGCGCCTGGGCGAACTTGGCGATAAACGCGTGGTACGTTTTCAAGATTATGGTTAAAGACATCTGGTGGCGTTGCGGTCAGAATTTCTAGTGCGCGATCCATACGCCCACGAAAGTCAGGGACTAATGTTTCAATTTTAATTGAAGGGTTTTTTTCGCGAATAGCACGAATACAATCCGCAAAGTGCTGTGCGCCACCATCACGTAGGTCGTCTCGGTCCACAGAAGTAATAACGACATACCGTAATGCCATATCTTTGATTGTTTGCGCTAATTTTTCTGGCTCATTGGCATCTGGCGCGTTTGGACGACCGTGGGCAACATCACAAAATGGGCAACGTCGAGTACAGATAGCACCTAA
Source organism: Providencia sp. TYF-12 (assembly GCF_041344805.1). Lineage (NCBI taxonomy): Bacteria > Pseudomonadati > Pseudomonadota > Gammaproteobacteria > Enterobacterales > Morganellaceae > Providencia > Providencia sp. TYF-12. The sequence goes on along the minus strand of NZ_CP166833.1, from coordinate 3,572,917 downwards.
GATCATAAAGGTTGCTGTACCATGGTTAAAGCACTCGGAAAGGTTTGGGCAGGAGGCTTCTTCACATACCGAATGTAGACCATTTTTACGCATAGCGGCTTTAATGCCTTGAATACGAGTTGAGTCAGCGGGAAGCCTAATTTTCATCCAGTCAGGTTTACGTAGAATTTCTTCTCGTTCAGTCACAACGTTTTTGACAGGGATCAGCGCCATTTTGTCGGCGTCACGATATTTAATTCCGCGTTCTATCTGAATTGGTTTACTCATAATATGACGGTTCCAGTTATCTTTTATGCTGATGGATAATTTTTAATTCTAAATAAAACCGAATGGAAAGCCGTAACCCATTCATTAAAAAATAGTTTAAAAATGTTAAAAAATTATAGCATTATTATTGAACAATATGAAATCCTAGTGTGTCACAGAATTGACGGATTAGCACAGGCTGAACATCAGATAATGACACTTTGGGAGCAAGATCACTAATCTGAGTCATCTTTAATTCACTGTAACCACAAGGGTTTATACGGTTAAATGGCTCAAGGTCCATATCGATATTTAAAGCAAGCCCATGGAAAGAACAGCCTTGCCTAATGCGTAAACCAAGAGAACAAATTTTGTCCCCGTTAACATATACACCGGGCGCATCGGGGCGAGGGTAAGCTTCGATATGAAAATGGGCGAGGGTATTCACAACCGTGTTTTCTAGTGCGGTGACTAACTCACGCACACCAAGTTTATTGCGTTTTAAGTCTAGCATAACATACATGACTTGCTGGCCGGGGCCATGGTAGGTAACTTGGCCCCCCCGATCACTTTGAATGACTGGGATATCGCCAGGAGCAAGTACGTGCTCGGCTTTACCAGCTTGGCCTTGAGTAAATACTCGGGGGTGTTCAACGAGCCAAATTTCGTCGCAGGTTTCAGGCGTACGGCATTGCGTAAATTGGTGCATCGCATCAGAAACGGGTTGGTAAGGCGCGAGGCCAAGTTGGCGGATGATTATACTTCTGTCTGACAAAATTAAGCGTCCACGTTGTCATTATCGTTAGGTCAGTATAACGCCTATGTTTGTTACACATCAAGTTGTCAAGGTATTAGCTTGTTGTATATAAGTGAGTAGATACAGAATTAATGGTTAGCAATGATAATTTTTAAATCTCGGCTGTATTTTGGCATAAAAAACCCCCAGTAATTGGTTGTCCAGCTATTGGGGGTCACTTCACTATTTGGTTAAAGCACAACTTTAACTAATTCTAATGCGCCTAATTCGCTATACAAGGTTTCAACCTGTTCGATATGTGTTGCATTAATAGTAATAGAAACTGAGTGATAGTTGCCTTTGCTACTTGGTTTCACATCGGGAGAGTAATCACCAGGCGCATGACGCTGAACAACTTCAATCACTTGATCAACCAACTCAGGCTGTGCCAAGCCCATCACTTTGTAAGTTAATGGACATGGGAACTCAAGCAGTTCGCCTAATTTCGTTTTCATGGGCACTCCTAATTTTTTAAATTGTGTCGCTGGTTGAAAAAGATTGGCTGGTATTAAACCAGCCAATCAAAAGTATTCATCCAACAAACATTTCGATGCTTACTATATGGGGGTGATTTATTTTTGTTTCAAGCCCTAGCCAAACCAACGGTGAAATAATAGTTTGATATAGTCAATTAATCGGCTGAAAAAGCCACCTTCTTCAACATCTTTTAGAACGGCTAAAGGGTGTTGTTCAATAGTTTTTCCATCGAGCTGGAAGCTGATCGTACCGACTTGCTGACCTTTGGTCAAAGGCGCTTGTAATTCTGTCGTTGACAGTTCATAGCTGGCTTTTAAATCTTTTAACCGTCCCCGAGGTATCGTTAAGTATAGGTCATCCACTACACCTAATTTCACTTCATTTTCATCACCAAACCAAACAGGAACACTCGCAAAATCAACGTTAGCTTGTAATGGTTTAACTGTTTCATAGAAACGGAAACCATAAGTGAGTAATTTTTTACTTTCAGCATCACGTCCTTTGCTGCTTTTCCCACCCATCACAACGGAAATTAAACGCATATCACCATCTGTTGCGGATGCAACAAGGTTGAAACCTGCGGCATTTGTGTGACCTGTTTTGATCCCATCAACAGCAAGGCTCTTATCCCACAACAAACCGTTACGGTTAATTTGGCGGATGTTGTTAAAGGTAAATTCTTTTTCTTTGTAAATGGCATATTCTTCTGGTACATCACGTACTAAAGCTTGACCAATAAGCGCCATATCACGTGCGGAGCTATACTGGCCTTCTGCATCTAAGCCATGAACAGTTTCAAAATGGGTGTTTTTCAAACCTAATTTATTCACATATCCATTCATTAATTGAACAAAATTGGTTTGATCTCCAGCGATATAATCAGCCATTGCAACACAAGCATCGTTACCTGATTGCAGGTTAATCCCACGAGTCAGTTGAGAAACGCTGACTCGATCTCCTGGTTTTAAGAACATCAAGGATGAGCCTTTAAACACAGGGTTACCGGTTGCCCATGCATCATTACCCACGGTGACTATGTCATTTGCACCAATTTTACCTGATTTAATCGCCTGACCAATAACATAACTGGTCATCATCTTGGTTAAACTGGCTGGGTCACGACGCTGATCCGCATTACTTTCAGCGAGGACTTTTCCTGAATTATAATCAATGAGTATATAGGCTTCAGCATCTATGGCTGGTGCTGCGGGAATTGAAGTATTTGGAAAGCTGTCATTGGCATTTGCAATACTGGCAGTCAAAAGAAGCAGAGCAGAACCCAGCACTGTATAACGCACGATGCGTGATGGAGCGACATTATTCATGGTTTTACCATTTACATCCGAAATTCGGTTAACACAAGGAGGCGCAGTTTAGCAAAAGAATAGGGCAAGAAAAAAGCCACTTTTGCGCTCCACCAATTATTTTTGTCAGTTTGATACAGTCATACTTTAGGCCCCATCAACATCATCACAATGTTGAGAGACCTAAAATGTTTGGTATGTATTCAGATTTAAGGTGCGACTACCATCGAAGTTTGGTTTTTTTCTGATTGTAGACGGCCCTGTACTTCAACAGCTTGTTGTCGAGTACTAAACGGCCCTAATTGAACCCGGTAGATACCATTGTAGGGTTGTAAACGCCCAGGAACATTAAATTGTGTTTTTAGTTCATCCAGCATTTTTTGTGCGTTCGGTTGGCTGCTAATTGCACCCGCTTGGACTAAAAAGCCACGCTCAGGCACCGCTTCTTCGGCCGCGGGTTGTGGCTCTGGCGTAGGGGTTTGTAAGCTCATATCTGGCATCACTGGTTGCATAGGTTCTTTGGGCTGTTGGACAGGCAACGCATTTTCTGGCGTTGGTAAGTTTTCCATCACAGGCGTTCCCATAGGGCCTGAACCTAGCTGTGGGCGCCCAGGTAGTGCATAGCTCTGCTTAACAAAATTAGAGCCGACAGTACCGGTACCAGAAAGTGTACCGTCTTGGGCGACTTGGATAGCGTCTATTTTAATCTTAGTGGTTGGTAATAAATTTAAGCGGTCAGCCGCAGCCCGAGAAATAGCAATGCTTTTACCTTGCATATAAGGGCCACGGTCGTTGACTCGAACCACCATCATGCGGCCATTCATCATATTGGTAATACGCACATAACTAGGGATTGGCAAAGTCGGGTGTGCTGCGGTTAATTCTACGGGGTTAACTCGTTCACCAATGGCAGTCATATTGCCTGTTGATTCAGCACCATAAATTGAAGCGTAGCCAACTTGGCTAAATTGTGCCGGGTCACGTACGATTTGGTATTGCTGGCCATTACGTGAGTAATCACTATTTGCTGTTGGGTGATATGGCTCATAATGAGGTTCAGCACCTAATACATCTTGAGTGGGCACATTGGTTGGCACTTGGGCGGGTTGCTTAACCTCTTCTGTAACACAGCCACTAAGTAGCGCGGCAGTGACACCAAGCATTATCCATTGTAAACGCATACTAAGCCTCATTTTATAAACTTTTTGAAAGGAATCTTCGGTGTGTATGTATCGACATGATAATACCGAATCCAGCCATTAAAACAATTAAGGCAGAACCGCCATAACTCACTAAGGGGAGGGGAACGCCAACGACAGGTAATATACCACTGACCATGCCGATATTCACAAACACATATACAAAAAGGATTAAGATCAAACCACCAACCATCACTCGACCAAAGGTATTTTGTGCGCTGGCGGCAATATAGAGCCCGCGGATAATCAGCAAAATATATAAGCCAAGAAGGATAAGAACACCGACTAAGCCAAGTTCTTCGGCTAATACAGCAAAAATAAAGTCAGTGTGCCTTTCAGGTAAAAATTCAAGTTGTGATTGTGTACCGTGCAGCCAACCTTTCCCCATTAACCCACCAGAACCAATCGCAATTTTTGATTGAATAATATGGTAGCCCGCACCTAATGGGTCAGTTTCTGGGTCCAATAACATCATGACACGAGCCCGTTGGTAGCCATGCATCAAGAAGAACCACAGCAATGGAATGAAGGCCGCTAGGGCGATAGCAGCAATAGCAATCAGCCGCCAACTCATCCCAGCAAGAAATAAGACAAATAACCCCGAAGCCGCCACAAGGATTGATGTTCCAAGGTCAGGCTGCGCAGCCACTAATAATGTCGGTACAAAAATGAGGACGAGTGCAATCAGTGTATTTTTAAATGAAGGGGGACACAAATCACGATTCATAAAGCGGGCAACCATAAGTGGCACCGCTATCTTTGCAATTTCTGAAGGTTGGAAACGAATAAAACCGAGGTCTAGCCAACGTTGGGCCCCTTTACTGATTTGCCCAAACACATCGACAAAAACTAATAAAATGACACAAAAGATAAACAGATGTGGAGCCCAATTTTCATACATTCGAGGGGGAATTTGAGCCATAACGATCATTACAATAAAGCCAGAAGCTATTTGCCCTAGCTTTCGCTCCATCATTTCAGGGTCTTGACCACTAGCGCTCCACATAATAAACGCGCTATAGGCAAGCAATGCCATGATAATTAATAGCATAGGCACATCTATGTGCAGACGTGTTGATAATGAAATTTTTTTCTTATCGTCTGTCATCTTTTTTATAGCTCACTGTATTTGGTTGAAGCTGATAGCTTGAACGGGACATCAGCGGTCCTCCCCAGCGCTAGTTGGTGAGGTGGCAATTTCTGTACGGTTATCACCAAGAAGAACATGGTCAAATATTTGCCGCACTATGTCCCCTACAGAAGGACCTGCGCCGCCATTTTCTAAAATAATAGTGACAGCGATAGTTGGCTTATCATAAGGCGCATAAGCAATCATCAATTTATGGTCACGCAAGTGCTCGGCGAGTTTACTTGCATTATAGGTTTCATAACTAAAGACTTGAGCCGTTCCAGACTTCGCGGCAGCTTTATAAGGGGTACCGATAAAACTACGACGACCTGTACCATTAGGTGCATTGGCTACGCCATACATCCCCTGTTTAGCGAGTTCCCAATAACCCGAATGAATGTCCCCAATTTGAGTGGTTTCTTTATCTTCATAAGGCACCATGGCATTACCAAGTTTGGTGCCATAAAGTAAGTGAGGCGTTTTGACCTGACCGTCATTGATTAAGGTCATTAAGGCCTTTGACATTTGAATTGGGGTAGCAGTCCAATAGCCTTGGCCGATCCCGACTGGAATAGTATCCCCTTGGTACCAAGGTTTCTTATAACGTTTTTGTTTCCACTCACGAGTAGGCATAATGCCTGAACGCTCTTCGGCAAGGTCGATCCCAGTGTACTCGCCAAAGCCAAAGCGGGTCATCCATACAGAGAGACGGTCAATACCCATATCATAGGCAACTTGGTAGAAGAAGGTATCTGCAGACTCAATAATAGATTTCATCACATTCAGCTTACCATGGCCCCAGCGTTTCCAATCTCGGTAGCGTTTTTCTGAGCCGGGGAGTTGCCACCAACCGGGGTCAAATATTGTGGTGTTGGGCGTGATGACTTTTTCACTCAATGCGGCAACAGAAATAAAGGGTTTTACGGTTGAGGCTGGGGGGTAAAGCCCTTGGGTTGTTCGGTTAATCAACGGCCTATCAGGGTTATTCAGTAACGCTTGGTAATCTTTGTTTGAGATACCGTTGACGAACAGGTTTGAGTCATAGCTTGGGTTAGAAACCAGCGCCAGTATTTCCCCGTTGCGTGGGTCTGTCACTACGACAGCAGCACGGCTAGTGGTTAATAATTTTTCAATATAGATTTGTAACTCGAGATCAATCGTTAAATAGATATCCCGGCCAGCTTGAGGCGGTTGTTCATGAAGCTGGCGAATAACCCGCCCTCGGCTGTTAACTTCGACTTCTTCATAGCCTGTTTTACCGTGTAATACACTTTCATAATAACGCTCGATGCCTAATTTACCAATATCATGGCTAGCCGCATAGTTAGGTAATAACCCGTCTTTATCAAGGCGCTCGATGTCTTTATCATTAATTTTAGCGACGTAGCCGATGACATGGGTCAATGCAGAACCATATGGATAGGAGCGACGTTGATAACTTTTAACTTCTAAACCGGGGAAGTGGTATTGGTTTACGGCAAAGCGAGCCACTTGAACTTCATTTAATTGTGTTTTTAAGGCGATAGAGGTAAAACGACGTGAGCGCTTACGTTCTTTTTCAAAATTAGCAATATCCTCATCGGTTAAATCAACGATATCACGAAGTTTGTCTAAGGTTTCTTGTAGGTTATCGACTTTCTCTGGCACGATTTCTAACTGATAAAAAGTGCTATTTAGGGCGAGCTGTGTTCCTTGCCGATCGTAGATAATGCCACGGCTTGGTGCAATGGGCACCAATTTGATTCGGTTATCATTAGAGCGAGTTTGGTAATCCTCATGGCGAACAATTTGTAAATGGTACAAATTGGTCACGAGGATCGAGGTTAAAATGACAATCACGCCGAAAGCAATAAGCGCTCGGCGGATAAACAAAACAGATTCTGCGGTGTGGTCGCGAAAAGGGGTGCGTTGTGTTTTCATCCCATTGCCATTTTGAACTTATTCAAACCAAACTATTCCCTATGATAAGGGTGATTAGTCGTAATACTCCATGCGCGATAAAGACTTTCGGCAACAAGGACACGAACTAGTGGGTGAGGAAGCGTAAGTGGTGATAATGACCAACTTTGCTCAGCCGCCGCCTTACAAGCGGGAGCTAGCCCTTCGGGACCACCGATCAATAAGCTGACATTACGGCCATCTTGTTTCCACTTATCCAATTGAATGGCCAGTTTGGGAGTATCCCAGCGATCTCCTGGAATATCCAAGGTGACAATACGGTTTCCTTTACCCACGGCTGCGAGCATTAACTCGCCTTCTTTTTCTAAAATGCGTTTTATATCTGCGTTTTTCCCGCGTTTCCCAGCGGGTATCTCCGTTAATTCAAACGGCATATCTTTAGGGAAACGGTGGAGGTAATCCATAAAGCCGGTCTGGACCCAGTCCGGCATTTTTGTTCCAACGGCGATGAGTTGTAATTTCAAACTCAGCTCCAGAGTTTTTCTAATTCGTACATGCGGCGGCTTTCGTCTTGCATAATATGCACAATAGCATCACCTAGGTCTACTACGATCCAATCAGAAATGCCTTGCCCTTCAACACCTAATGGCATTAAACCATTTTTACGGCAGGCATCTATTAACCGGTCAGCGACAGACATCAGATGGCGGCTTGATGTCCCTGTACAGATGATCATCTGATCGGTAATACTTGATTTCCCTTGAACATCGATAGTGATAATGTCTTCTGCTTTGGCATCATCAAGCTGATCGATAATAAATTGTTGGAGTTCAGTTCCTTGCAAAAGGTTCACCTTTCATTCAAATAAACAGAATATTACATTAAACACTGTTTGTAGTTTGTAGATAAAGCGTTTGCTGATAGCTAATGAATCAAAATCATTCTCAGCGAAGCCATTTTACCCTAGATTTTAAGAAAAATCGGCTAAATTCTTTTTTATTCATTATGGAGTGAAATTTATAGGGATATCTGCTCACTTGAGCAAGAGGTTTGTGTTAACTTTACAAAATAACTCAACAAATTCGCACCCTAGCAAATATTTTAGAGTGAGATGGATATTGTGCAAATAATGAAGCCAAATATTTTCGTATTTGAAGGGGTTAGTCATCTCCCCATGAAAATTCAACCATGGGTAGAGCCTATTGTGGAATACCTAACGGCTGATGTTGTCAATTCAGCCCACAACCGCGTAGATGGCATTATTTGTGCTGCGCAAGATAGGCTTCAATTGGCTGGGTTATTTCCAGCGAGTATTGCGGTGATCACTGACGAGCAATGGCATGATGTCGACTACTGGGATAGTTTCTTAACGAAACTGTATGTTTTGCAAAGGCTTAATAACTTATGCCAACACCTAACACAGGCTGAAATCATCCAATTTCATAGCCGCCATAAATATTTGATAATGGCATATTCTCCTGTGGGGTATCAATTAACTGGCCGCTTAGTGGCAAGTATTCGTAAGGGAAGCGATCTCCACGGTTTTTTTAACCACTACAAAGCAGGGCTAATGGAAATATTTTCGTCCCTTCCAGCTAGAAATATTCAAGTAAATGCGCTTAGCCATCTGCAAGGATATTTTAAACGTAAAGCAACCTCAGATGAGAAAAAACGGTTGTTATGGTTGATCAATGATTATCGAGAAGGGAATTTACCAATAAGCCAGCCGTTAGCAATGATGCGCCAATTATTGGTGCAATACCCTGATAACTATTTGAGTGAACAATATTTTTTTGAACCTTACCCTAATTGCATCCCCATAAGAGAACTTCCTTATCGTTGGTAAAGGTGCTGTTGGTGAATATATTGAAGAACGGTTTCAGGGATAAGCTCGCTACAGGTGTCCCCTGCATTTAGTTTTTCACGTATTTCTGTGGCAGAAATATTGATAAGAGGGGTGTCACCAATAAAAATATAACCATTGGCAGATTGGCTTAGTTGCGAGGGTGTTGTGGCTTGATGTTGTACCAGCCAAGCTTGCATTTTGGGGTCGGTAAATTGCGTAGCATATCCTGGGCGGGCACAAACTAATAAGTGGCAATTATCAAGAATTTTCTCCCATTCGTACCATGTATTAATAGATAACAAGGAATCTTGCCCAATGATAAACGCAAGGGGTTGGGTTGGTCCCATTTCTTGGCGTAGTTGAGAAAGTGTTTCTATCGTATATGAAGGGCTATCTTTTTCTAGCTCACGAGTGTCGATGGCAAATAACGGGTTATTTTTAACCGCTAATTTTACCATTTCCAAACGCTGCAATGGGGTAGCCTCTGGTTGCGGACGGTGTGGCGGGACATGATTGGGTAATAAAATAATTTTTTCTAACCCAACTTGTTGAGCTAGAGCCTGAACAGGGCGTAAATGACCGAAGTGGATCGGGTCAAATGTCCCACCAAATAACGCTTGAAGGTGATTGTGTTTATCTTTAGGCGAAAAATGGTCAGTCATGAATAAAATTCTCTGCAAATGCTTTACCACATAATAACATAGATAGTGATTGTAGGTCAGGCCATGCTGAGTGACTAAAATCTTGTTTAATATGGATTTCAGCTTGTGTTAATAACATTAGTGCAGATTGTAATTGATGCAACGTTAAACGCTGTAGTGCTTCAGAGATCATTCCACGGCGGTTTTGCCAAACTTTGTGTTGGTCAAATAACGTTTTCAATGGTGTTGTGACTGATTGGCGTTTTAACGTAATAAGCAGTATTAATTCACGTTGTATTGAACGTAACAAAATGACGGGTTCAACATCTTCATGTTGAAGTTGTTCTAAAATATGCCATGAACGGCGTGATTTACCTGCAAGTAACGCGTCGACCCAATGGTACGGTGTAAAATGGGCAGAATCATTAACTGCATTTTCAACTCGGGGGTAGGTGAGTTTGCCATCAGGGTACAGTAATGACAGGCGCTCAAGGGCTTGCGCCAAACCTAGTAAATTACCTTCGTAGCAATAACAGAGCAGTTGGTTGGCTTCGGCTTCTAAAGATAAGCGCATACTGTACGCGCGTTTCGATACCCACTGAGGGAGCCGTTGGTATTCAGGCGTCAGGCAACTGACATACACCGCCTCTTTACTGAGGGCTTTAAACCACCCGCTGTTTTCTTGGGCTTTTGTTAGTTTATGTCCACGTAGTACAAGGAGTAGATCTGGGTGAAGTAACTGCGACAACTGGCTTAATTTTTCCGCCATTGCTGCGTTGGGGCCATTTTCAGGTAATAACAGCGTCAGAGTTTGACGACTAGCGAATAAGCTTAGCGCCTGACATTGGCTAAAAATTTCATCCCAGTCAGTGTTCTGCTCAAGAGAATACACAAAATGTTCCTCAAAGCCTTGTTGTTGGGCAGCTTTGCGGATGGCATCTTGACTTTCTTGAAGTAGAAGGGGCTCATTGCCCCAAATCAAATAGCGGCCTCTTAGCGTTTCTTGTAACGAAGAGGCCAGCTGTTCAGGGTAAATACGCGTCATTATGGTTGCGTGTTCGTATCAGCCGCTTGGTTTTTTGCTTTTTCAAGTTCGGCTGAGTGGACAAGCAGTAACTTACGAACTAAGTTACGTGCAGCTTGCTCCTGCATTTCTTGCCTAACAATTTCTTTTTCTGCATCTTTCGCAAGTGCTTCTAAAGGGTTGTCAAAGAAAGTACGCTCAACACGACTTTGTAGCGGGTAAATAGCGCCATCAGGCATCAACACTTGCGCATTCATAACAAGTGTAAGTTGCTTTTCTGCTGCTTTACCATCTTGATAAATCGAAACGGTTTCCGTGTTTTCATTGGAACCGAGGACTTTCAAAATAGGGACACTTGCGTTGCCTGTTTCAAGGATTGTTACGTTATTCAGCCGTAACTGCTCCCTAAGTGCCCTTGTAGGATAGCCATATGGGTCACTTGAACTCAGCTGCAACGTTTTCAGTTCTTCAGGAATTTGGGTGGTTCCTTGAAGGCGAAAACCGCAGCCTGCGGTGACTAGCACCGCCAGGCTCAAAAATAAAGTTATCAGATAACGCACCTGGCCTCCTTATCAGCCATCAACCTAACTATTAACCTACAACAAGGTTTAGCAATTTGCCTGGAACATAGATTACTTTGCGGATGCTAACACCTTCAAGGTATTTCGCTACGCTAGACTCTTTTTGTGCCATATCCAGTACAAACTCTTGGTTTGCATCAGCAGGAACTGTTATGCGACCACGGACTTTACCATTAACTTGAACAACAACCAGCTTGGTGTCATCAATCATCGCTTGCTCATCAGCAACTGGCCAAGAAGCAAAATCAATATCTTCATTATGCCCAAGCGCTTGCCACATTTCGAAGCAAGCATGTGGGATAATCGGTGACAACATTAACGTAATTGCTTCTAGAGATTCTTGAACTAACGCACGGTCCTGTTCGCTCTCTTGTGGGGCACGAACGAGTTTGTTCATGAACTCCATCACAGCAGCAATAGCAGTGTTGAATGCATAGCGGCGGCCAACATCGTCGGTAACTTTAGCTATCGTTTTGTGCAGGTCGCGACGTAAGTCTTTTTGCTCTGGCGTTAACGTGCTGATATCTAAAGGTAAGGTTGCCCCTTTTTGTGAGTGTTCGTGTACTAAACGCCAAACACGGCGAACAAAGCGGTTCGCACCTTCTACGCTAGATTCTTGCCATTCAAGGGTTAATTCAGGTGGTGCGGCGAACATCATAAACAGACGAACGGTATCGGCACCGTATTTTTCGACCATTAATTGTGGGTCAATACCGTTGTTTTTCGACTTAGACATCTTGCTCATACCGGTATAAACCAGTTCATGGCCTTCTGCGTCTACAGCTTTAATAATACGGTTCTTATCGTCACGTTCAACAATCGCTTCTGCTGGAGAAACCCAAACGCGCTGGCCGTCACTCCCGGTGTAGTAGAATGCATCAGCTAATACCATGCCTTGGCACAGCAGACGTTTAGCTGGCTCATCGGAGTTTACTAAGCCTGCATCACGCATTAATTTATGGAAGAAACGGAAATACATTAAGTGCATGATAGCGTGTTCGATACCACCAATGTACTGATCAACCGGTAACCAATAGTTAGCCGCAGTTGGGTCTAACATACCCTCATTGTGTTGTGGGCATGTATACCGAGCGTAATACCAAGATGATTCCATGAAAGTATCGAAGGTATCTGTTTCACGTAGGGCTGGCTGACCATTAATCGTGATTTTAGCCCACTCAGGGTCGGCTTTAATCGGGCTAGTAATACCATTCATTACGACATCTTCAGGTAAAATTACTGGCAGTTGATCTTCAGGAATTGGAACGACTGTGCCATCTTCTAATGTTGCCATTGGGATAGGTGCACCCCAATAACGTTGACGTGAAACTCCCCAGTCACGTAAACGATAATTTACTTTACGTTGACCTGCGCCAAGAGCAACCAGTTTGTCTGATATCGCATTGAAACCAGCTTCGTGATCTAACCCGCTAAATTCACCTGAATTAATCAGAGAACCTTTATCCGTCATAGCTTCTTGCGATAAATCAGGCTCGTTGCCTTCTGCATCAGCAATAACGGCTTTGATAGGTAAGTTGTATTTGTGTGCAAACTCCCAGTCACGTTGGTCGTGAGCAGGAACTGCCATGACAGCACCCGTACCGTATTCCATTAAAACAAAGTTAGCGACCCAAATTGGCAGTTTTTCTTGGGTTAATGGATGCACAACGAATAACCCTGTTGCCATCCCTTTTTTATCCATGGTTGCCATATCCGCTTCTGCGGTTTTGGTATTACGGCACTCATCAATAAATTGAGCTAATTCAGGGTTGTTAGTCGCTGCCTCTTTAGCTAAAGGGTGACCTGCGGCAACAGCCACGTAAGTCGCCCCCATAAAAGTGTCTGGGCGGGTAGTATAAACGGTTAATGTTTCATCACGTTCGGCTACATTAAAGGTGATTTCAGTCCCTTCTGAGCGGCCTATCCAGTTACGTTGCATCGTTTTGACTTGCTCTGGCCAATCTTCGAGTTTATCGAGGTCATTGAGCAGTTCTTCTGCGTAATCTGTGATTTTAATAAACCATTGTGGGATTTCTTTGCGTTCAACTGGGGTATCACAACGCCAGCAGCAACCATCAACAACTTGCTCATTGGCGAGTACAGTTAAATCGTGTGGGCACCAGTTAACCGCTGAGGTTTTTTTATACACTAAACCTTTTTCATATAATTTAGTGAAGAACCATTGTTCCCAACGGTAATACTCAGGGGTACAGGTTGTGACTTCACGGTTCCAGTCGTAACCAAAGCCCAACATTTTTAGCTGGCCTTTCATGTAATCGATATTGGCGTATGTCCAAGGTGCAGGAGCTGTATTGTTTTTAACCGCAGCACCTTCAGCAGGTAGGCCAAACGCATCCCAACCGATTGGTTGGAGTACATTTTTCCCTAACATGCGTTGGTAACGAGAAATAACGTCACCGATGGTGTAGTTACGTACGTGGCCCATGTGTAGTCGACCAGAAGGGTAAGGTAGCATGGACAGGCAGTAGTATTTTTCTTTGCTGTTGTCTTCTGTCACTTTGAAAGTTTCTTTTTCATCCCAGTGACGCTGTACTTTAGGCTCTATATCTTCTGGACGATATTGTTCTTGCATGGCACCGATAATCCTATGGTGAATATAAATGCTACATCTGTAGCGTGGATGTCTATCTTTATTTAGATCCGCATAGCATAGCGGATCTGTACCGAAAACAACAATAGTTGATTAGCTGAACCTGCGGGGGGAAGCTGAATATTGCTTTTCGGGGAACGGGATCAGCATATTTTATGCCGATAACCAAACAACTTAACTAAAAAAACAGCTAAATGGTAGTGGTTTGTTGAACTATTTTGAATTCAGCAAGTTGTTGTTTATTTCTATAGAAAGAGCATTGTCTTTATTGTCCCGAATGAAAAAGCATGAATTCCTTAAATAAGATGAACTCATTGAACGTAAATTAGAGGTGATACCGATAAAAGGGGAAACAAATGAACGCGATTAAAGCTCAATGCCACTGTGGGGCAATAAAGTTTACAGTGAAATTAACCGATGGGTTAAATACGGCTAGGCGCTGCAATTGTTCTTTCTGTGCGATGAGAGGGGCTGTCGCTGTTTCTGCACCATTATCAGGGATTAAACTTTTGGAAGGAAAAGATAAGTTAACAGAATATCGTTTTAATACTCATCAAGCTGTTCATTTTTTTTGTTCGGTGTGCGGTATTTATACCTTTCATCAACGGCGATCAAACCCAGAGGAATACGGGGTAAATGCTGCCTGTTTAGAAGGTGTCTCACCATTTGATTTTGCATCTGTGAATGTAATGGATGGTGTTAACCACCCAAATGATGGTGGCGGTGGCGTAATGGGGCAGTTAATATTTAAAAAAATGACTAAAGAAGAATGACGAGCTAAAGCGCTTTATACCAAAATAGTGCGGTTTCATGAGCGTTTTTGGTGCAACGGTATAGCGCTTTATTATAACCCTCGACACAACAATTCTTGTGTACATAATTCTTGTGTAAATAACGTGGTGAAATCGCAGTGAGTACAGTCTAATTCGTCGGGGTGAGTAATCTATAAGATGGAAATATTTTGTCGGTTGATTTTCATGGTTGTTAAGAAAAATGCGGTTAGACGATAAATTATGGAAGATTACGTGACAGCGACTCCAAGGGAGCCCTGCCACGTTGTTTAGATATATTATTGAGATGAATTAATGAAGTATTTTCGCAAGGAAATCTTTAGCACGTTCAGATTGTGGGTTAGCGAAAAAGTCTTCTTTTTTACTGTCCTCAACAATTTTCCCTTCATCCATAAAGATCACGCGGTTTGCTACTTTTTTGGCGAAGCCCATTTCATGGGTAACCACCATCATGGTCATCCCTTCATGAGCTAATTCAACCATGACATCAAGTACTTCGTTGATCATTTCAGGGTCAAGAGCAGATGTTGGTTCATCAAATAACATTGCAATAGGGTCCATACAAAGTGCGCGGGCAATGGCGACACGTTGTTGCTGTCCCCCTGATAATTGAGCAGGGAATTTGTTCGCATGGCTTGTTAAGCCAACTCGTTCTAAGAGTTTCAACCCTTTAGCTTCAGCGGCTTTTTTATCTCGGTTTAATACTTTGACTTGTGCCAATGTTAGGTTTTCTATAATTGATAGATGCGGAAATAGCTCGAAGTGCTGGAACACCATTCCCACCTTAGAACGCAACTTTGCAAGGTCAGTTTTTTTGCTATTAACTTGAATATCATTCACAAAAATTTCACCCTGCTGAATAGGTTCTAAGCCATTCACTGTTTTTATTAATGTGGATTTACCAGAGCCAGATGGCCCACACACTACCACGACTTCGCCTTTTTTGACTTCAGTTGTGCAGTCTGTAAGCACCTGAAATTGGCCATACCATTTAGATACATTTTTCAGGGTAATCATGAAACAGTCCTTTTCTTAAGATAATTCACTAACATGGAAGCGCCAAAACTGATTATAAAGTACACCAGACCTGCGAATAGTACCATTTCCACCTGTGTGCCATCCCGTTCGCCAATGTTAGTGGCTGTCCGGAAGAAGTCCGTCAAACTTAGGACGTATACCAATGAGGAGTCCTGAAATAAGACAATACCTTGAGTTAGTAGCAATGGTACCATTGCTTTGAAAGCCTGTGGTAATACAACTAGCCTCATGGTTTGCATATTTGTCATACCAAGAGCTAATGCTGCTGATGCCTGACCTCGGGAAATACTCTGTATACCCGCACGAATAATCTCTGAATAGTAGGCCGCTTCAAAAAGGGAGAAGGCTATCATTGCTGAAATTAAACGAATATCATTTTTTGGTGATAAGCCTAGAACATTTTGTAATAAGCTAGGCACAATCAAATAAAACCACAATAAAACCATGACTAACGGGATAGAACGAAAGGTATTAACATATAAGGCAGCAAACCAACTGATAGGCTTGAAAGGTGATAGCCGCATAACAGCTAAGACTGTTCCCCATAAAATCCCGACGACAATGGCGGTAAGTGTAATTTTAGCGGTGACAATAAAGCCATCAATTAAGAAGGGGATACTCGGTGCAATTGAGCTCCAGTCAAATTCGTAAAGCATCTTATCGCCCTCCAATAGTGCCAGGTAAACGAACTTTTCGTTCGAGTAGCGACATTAAAATCATAATGATGACGTTAATACCAACATAAGCTAACGTTATGGCTGTAAATGATTCCCATGCATGAGCAGAGTAATCCAGTAGTTTCCCCGCTTGTGCAGCCATATCAACTAAGCCGATTGTTGATGCGATTGCTGAGTTTTTGACCAAATTCAACATTTCTGAGGTCATTGGTGGCAATATTACTCGGTAAGCATTCGGCAATAAAACGTAACGATATGTTTGTGGGAGAGTTAGCCCCATCGCCAGAGCTGCGCTTTTCTGCCCGCGAGGGAGCGATTGAATAGCGGCTCGAACTTGTTCGGTCATCCGTGCGGCTGTGAATAACCCAAGGCATAACATTGAAGAAATAAAAAATTGGTAGTTAGGGTCTAACTCCATTTTAAACCAATCCCCAATGGAGTGAGGCAGCAGCTCAGGGATCACCAAATACCATGTAAAGAATTGCACAATCAATGGTACATTACGGAATAACTCAACATAGGCAGTGCCAATAAAGGCTAAGTAACGATTAGGTACGGTACGTAGAATACCAAAAATTGAACCGACTAAGAATGCGATAATCCATGCACAAATAGAAAGTGTAACGGTGACTTCAAGGCCAGATATTAACCACCCTAGATAGGTGGTATTCCCAAACGGGGCTTCCTGAAGGAAAATCCCCCAATTCCAATCAATAGACATAATGTTGACTTCCTGTGGGCAATTAGATCCCCGAATACTGTTATCGATAAGTATGCAAGGCGGGGAACGACCGCCTTGCCACTATCTACTTCACAGTAATACCCTGTTTGTCTTTTTATTAGTTTAATGCTTTGTCATTCGGTGCTTTAAATAAGGCTTTCATTTCATCGGATAACGTAAATTTCAGGTTGAGATTTTTGGGTGGAATTGGCTGGTTGAACCAACGCTCAAAGGACTTCTCTGCGACGCCTGATGTTTGTGCATTGGCGATAGTTTCATCAACGAGAGCTTTAAACTGAGGGTCATCTTTACGTAACATGCAGCCATAGGCCTCTTCAGTTTGCGGTGTACCGACTATCTCCCATATTTCAGGTTTTTTAGCTTTAGCACGCTCACCCGCTAACAGCGCATCATCCATCATAAAGGCAACTGCACGACCGGATTCTAAGGTACGGAATGAATCACCGTGGTCTTTGGCGCTAATAATGCGCATCTTCATATTTTTTTCGTCATTTAACTGATTGAGTAGAATTTCAGAGGTGGTACCAGAGGTAACCACGACGTTTTTCCCAGCTAAATCTGCGAAATCTTTCACACCTGAATCGCCTTTGGTTAACAAGCGTGTGCCGACCACGAAGATAGTGTTAGAGAATGCAGCTTGTTTTTGTCTCTCTAAGTTATTGGTGGTTGAGCCACACTCGAAATCAAATGTGCCATTTTGCAGTAATGGAATACGATTTTGTGAAGTAATCGGGATCAGTTTGACCTGTAAATCAGGCATATTGAGTTTTTTCTTTACTGCATCGACAATTTCGTTGGAATAATCTTGTGAGTAACCAACGACTTTTTGGCTATTATCATAGTAGGAAAATGGGACAGAGGATTCACGGTGACCAACAACAATTACACCGTTGTCTTTGATTTTTTTCAGAGTACCGTTTAGCTCTTCTGCTTGAACAGCGCAGGTTGCACCTAAAATCATCATTGATAATACAAGCTTACTTATACGCATAATTACAGCTCCTTTAGACCATCGGTGTAAACCCATCGTATTTCAAACGCTATCTTGACGGGCGAGCGTCAGTTGGGCTAATTGCGGTTAAAGCTGCTGTTAGCTAAACTGTTGTTCTTCCGTTAGATACCCCTTGAATGACTTTGGCTTTGTTGTGTTGTGTTTGCGGATATTTTGCTGATTTAGACAATGCCGCGATTATCCGCTATATGTTTTATTATTGTTAAAAAGTAATTAAATTTGTTAATTAATGAAAACAAATTGTTTCAATTTCGGGAGCTGTCTCGCATATTATTTGGCGATTTCTTGAATTGCTGCACTAACATGATAAACAGCGGCTAAAATTTGTTTAAATCCGACAATCATGCACCGTTAGAGTGCAAATCATTTCGTTTTCACTCGATGATTAAAATAAAGCAATTTTTGTGCCTACTTTTAGATGTGTTTAGATTTTCATTGAGCTAAAAAGGAATGTTTTTTTGTAAAGTTAGATGATGATACTTGTACGGAATGTTTTGCTGTGTAAGATGTAACCTCTATTTAACTTATAGATGGTGTAATGGTATTAATCAAAGCATGGTTTTTATCATTGCTACTAGCGTGTAAACCATATAATTGGTGTTATTTCAGGAAGATATACCGAGATACGCATGAACAGGCATTTGAAATTAGGTAAAGGATTAGTGATACTCGCCTGTCTGATGGTGTTGGTTTGTATGAACCAACGTGCTGTCGGAGAGCGTCTGTTCGCCAATTTTTTTGTGCCTAATGTGTTAGTACAGGCGCAAGACCCTACCGGGTATAGCTTTAGCTATGTCGAACAACCTCAAATAGAACAGAGTGATAACAGTAGTACTCAACTTTCCAGTTGTGAACTTAGCGCGAAGTCATTAATGACATTGTTGCCTGCTGTTATTGAACCATTCTTCTTTATGTTTCTTTCTTTAGCTGCATTAACTCTATTTTGCACTAATCTATTTATATCTAGAGCTAACAATGAAGAGAAACATGCCCCCCCTCGTGTCAGACGACATTTACAGTTTTGTAATCTTCGGAATTAGCACACAACAAATAGGGATCTGTTTGTGTAATTTATTCTGGAGGAAACAATGCGTTTTTTGATTAATTCATTTTTAATTTTATTTGCTCTTTTTTCGAGCAGCATTCATGCTGCGGATACGGGGTGGTTGCAACCAGCGAATAACGGGTGGATGAGTGATAACACCCCAAGGCATGCACAAGTGAGGTTACTCAGTTCTACCCAAGAACAGGGTAAAATCGATATTTTGCTTGATGTGAAACTTGATGATGGCTGGAAAACTTATTGGCGCTCACCGGGAGAGGGTGGCGTTGCACCTGAAATTGTGTGGTCATCACCTGTAGAGTCCACCGATTGGCAATGGCCAACGCCTGGGCGTTTTGATGTCGCAGGGGTATCAACTCAAGGCTATATGGGGGATATTGTTTTCCCTATTACAGTCAAAAGTACTGAAAAACTAGATAAACTGGCTGGGACATTAACATTATCGACTTGTAGTAACGTTTGTATTTTAACGGATTATCCGTTTGAGCTCGATTTAACTGAGCCTGTTCCTGCTGATTTTACTTGGGCGTTTAACCAAGCGAAAGGGGCAGTACCGCCAACAAGAGGTTTAGTTGAGCAAACTAAAGTTGGTTTTGCCCATGACAAGCTCGTTATCGAATTACAAAAAAATTCAGGTAGCTCGTGGGGGAAACCGAATATCTTCACTGATGTTGTTGAAGGTGCAACATTAGGGGTGCCTGAGATTGAAGTCTCAGGGGAGCATTTAACAGCAACTATCGACGTTGGTGATGATTGGGGTGGGGAATCCCCAGATTTAACCGGTAAAACTGTTTCATTTGTTGTGAGTGATGGTGATATTTCTCAGCAAATTAATAGCCAAGTTGGTTCATTTTCAGGAACTATTGGTGGAAGTAACGCTGGAAGTGCAATTTCCTTATGGCAAGTGGTGGTATTTGCCTTGGTTGGTGGGTTAATCCTTAACTTAATGCCATGTGTTCTTCCTGTGCTTGCGATGAAGCTGGGCTCTGTATTGATGGTGCCTCAAGGTGAACAAAAAACCATTCGTCGCCAATTTTTATTATCTTCCTTAGGAATTTTAGTTTCCTTCTGGTTACTTGCTTTACTCATGACGCTGTTACGTGTTGGGCAACAAGCCGTTGGCTGGGGAATTCAGTTTCAAAACCCATGGTTTATTGGTTTTATGGTGCTAGTTACAGCACTGTTTACTGCTAATTTATTTGGTTTATTTGAAATTAATTTAGGGAGTAAGGCTAACACTCGTCTTGCAACCGCTGGTGGGCATGGAAATAGTGGGCATTTTTGGCAAGGCGTTTTTGCAACCCTGCTAGCGACTCCTTGCTCTGCACCATTTTTGGGCACCGCAGTTGCTTTTGCACTTACCGCCCCGATGGAAGAGTTATGGTTGATTTTCACGGCTCTGGGAGTCGGGATGAGTTTGCCTTGGTTATTAATCGCCGCTTTCCCAGTAATATCAAGGTTATTACCAAAACCTGGCATGTGGATGCTAAAATTACGTGCTGTGCTTGGGGTGATGATGCTCCTCTCCAGCTTGTGGTTAATTAGCTTATTAATTCCTCATTTTGGTGTCACAGTATCAACAGCTATAGCGGTAATTTTCTTAGTACTGCTGGTGGTTTTTATTGCGATAAAAAGAGGGGGACGAGCTGCGTTCTTGCCATTGTTGTTATTTGCTGTTTTCGCTATTGGTTTTGTGTGGATGACGCAAGAGCAACATACCGGAAGCCGTTCTTTAGTAAAGGATAGTGTAGATTGGCAGCCATTAACTGAGCAGGCAATTACAGATGCACTGGCCGATAATAAACGTGTCTTTATTGATGTAACCGCTGAATGGTGCGTGACTTGTAAGGCGAATAAATACAATGTGTTATTGAGAGATGATATTCAGCAGCTTCTTAGTGAGCCTGACGTCGTCGCTTTACGTGGTGATTGGACGAAACCATCACCAGAAATTACTGCCTTCTTACAAAAACGTGGGCAGGTAGCTGTTCCATTTAATCAAATTTATGGCCCTAACTTGGCCGAAGGCGAAGTACTGTCAACTATACTTGACCGTGAGTCGTTAATATCAGTTATGAATCAGGCCAAAGGAGCCACAAAATGAATAAAACAATTTTAGCTGTTCTATTTTCATCACTTATGTTTGGTGCAATGGCACAAGCCGCGCCACTAAATGCAGAACAGGAAGCACAAGTTCGTAAGTTAGTCAGAGATACGTTAGTAGAAAACCCTGAGATTTTAGAAGAGGCGATCGTCGCACTGCAAGCCAAACAGGGTGAGAAGCAACAAGCGCAGATGAAAGAAACGCTAAAAATGGAAAAAGAGGCATTATTTAATGACCCAACTAGCCCAGTTTTAGGTAATAAAAATGCGAAGCTAGTTTTGGTCAACTTTACTGATTTTAACTGCCCATTCTGTAAACGTTTTGACCCACAACTAGAGGATATCGTGAAAAAATATCCAAATGATGTTGCTGTGGTTATCAAATATCTGCCATTTAAAGGCCAGACTTCAATGGATTCGGCTCAATTAACGATGACATTATGGCAAGAGAATCCAAAGGCGTTTGAAGCGTTACATCATAAATTTATGCAAAAGCAAGGCATGCTGTCTGATGCGAATATCAAAGAAGCCCTGAAAGCGACGGGTAATGATAAACTGAAAGCGAGCGAAAAAAGCCGTGAAGGTATTCGTACTAACATGATGTTAGCTGAAAAACTGGGAGTGAATGGGACACCAGCGACACTAGTCGGTGAAGAAATGATCCCAGGGGCTATTGATGCGCAGCAGTTTGAAGCGATAGTGAAAGAGCAGTTGGCTAAGCTCAAATAATATCCTTGTTATACTTCGCGCTGTGGCGTTGTTGGCTTGGCATACTAACCCTAGTCACATACTGATGTATGCTCCTAGGGCTTAGTTTCACTTGCCGCCTAGCCACAACACGAATTATTTAGGGGATAAAGCTAAGCTTAAGATTGACTTAGAAAAGTATTAGCGAATCAGCAAAGAAAGCATTTTAACTTAATGACAAAGCATTAATTTCGATTAAATGCTTTGCTTTGCTACACTTTAAATTTGTACTATTTGATAACAAATAGGTTAATAACCGTATGAATAGACTGAAAAAGTGGTCTAAAGAAATTATCGTTTTAGCCATTATATTGTTTGTTGCCTTTACGGTAATGGACTTGTGGCGTAAACCACAAACTTTAGCCCCTGCATTGTTGGAACAACATACTTTAGTTAATGGTGAAACGGTTTCATTAGCTGAGTTAAGTAAAGAAAAACCGATATTGGTTTATTTTTGGGCTACATGGTGTGGTGTGTGCAATCTAACTTCGCCAACAGTTTCAGATTTAAATCAATCAGGTATGCCGATTATTTCTGTTGCCATACGTTCCGGTGAAACGACTCGCTTAGTCTCAGGGATGGAAAAAAAGGATTTAAACTTCCCTGTTATCAATGACAGTAGTGGGCAGCTCTCGAATGCGGTAGGAGTCAGTGCAACACCGACGTTTATGGTAATTGATAACGGCGAGTTAGTTAGTTTTACTTCAGGCTGGACTAGCTCTTATGGTTTAAAAATGCGTATGTGGTTAGCCTCATTTTAATATTTTTATGATCCCCTCGCTCGTTAAAAGGGGATTTTTCTGTCTATAAGTTTAATTTATCATTATGGTAAACTCATCCTGCTATATAAATAATAAAATAGGTGGATGGGATGGTAGTGTTCAAAAAAACAGTATGCTTACTGTTAGGTGCAGTATTAATGGTTGGGTGCTCGCCTGATACGGAAGAAAAAGCAAAATCTGAGCCGTCTTCTGTAGCAACTGCGAATTCAGAATTAAAACAGCGCGTTGATGAAATTAAAAGCAATTCGACAGAAGATAAAATCAATGCATTTAATGCCAAGTCAGATGATGACCCGACAATGCTGCGTGGTATTTTTTTGTCTGAAATGGCGAAGTCATTACCTATGTTGATTGATGATGTAACATTATTAACAGAGGTGACAGAAAAAAATGGCATGTTGTTTTATCAATATACTATCAAAGGGATCCCTGACAATGTGCTAGAGAGTAATAGCTGGCAGCAGAACATGCGTAAGGTCTTAGATATAAATTACTGCGGTAAGGATGCAGGAATGAAAATTTTACATGAAATGTTCCCTGATGGGATCACGCATAATTATTATAAATCCAATAAATTAATTTTTACCTATATTGTTACTCCTGCTATTTGCCTCTAACCTTTATTATTGCGCCTGATAATCGCTATTTATCAGGCGTACTCATGATTAAAACTCTAAATTACGAATAAAACGGTATTCAGCCGATTGGGGTTTTAAGCGGTATAAATTGGCTGGTCGGCCGCGCTCATGGCGTTTTTCCCCTGTATCGATAAGCAAGTCTGCTTGTTCTAAACGACGTCTAAAAGACTTGTTTTGCAAAGTCTTACCAATTAAAACCTCATGGACATGCTGCAATTCAGACAGTGTAAAAACGTCAGGTAAAGCAAAGCCGGGTACGATGGAATAAAGTGATTTTTGTTGTAAGCGCTCACGAGCCTGTTGATAGAGTTGTAAATGGTCAAATGCCAGAGGCAATGTAGCGATGTCATCAATAGATACCCATTTTACTGATTCGACGGTCTCAATATGAGCTTCACAATCTTGATAAGCAATTAAAGCGGTATAACAGACAGTGACAGACCAACCCCGAGGATCACGTTGTTTATTACCTACCGTACAAAGTTGTTCAACATAAGGCGGGATAACCCCAGTTTTTTCTTTTAGCTTACGTAGGATTGTCTCTTCGATAGTTTTATCATTTTGTTCATCAACGAAGCCACCAGGTAACCCCCATTTCCCCTTTTCAGGGAAATTTGCCCTTTCGACTAATAAGACTTTGAGTGTGTTTTCATGATATGTGAACAAGACGGCATCAACAGTCAGTAGTGGTGAGAGATATTCATTTTTGTTATATCCTGCTAAAAATTCTTTTTCATTCATATTGTTACCTACTTTAAATTGCACTCAAATCAATAGAGCTATCATACGCTAAAAGCCAATTAATGTCATTAAGACATTTAATGCTTGACTTGTTTGTGTCTATAGGACAATAATTAATTAAAGTCATAAGGACATTAATGAGAGGTGGACTATGTTCAATTTTAAATATTTCAAAGCAGACTCATCTACATTTGTTATTCAGTCAGTGAATGGGAAAGTGCGTAAGCAAGGAAAGGGGATTAGTTTTTGGTATAACTCGGATAAGACATCTATTGCGGCATTACCGTTAAGTGCTCAAGAAGCTCCTTTTATTTTTAATTTACAAACTGCGGATTTTCAAAGTTTACGCATTCAGGGGCAAATTTCATTTCAAGTGAAGAACCCAGAAAAAACAGCAAATGTATTAAATTTCAATTTAACTAAAGATGGAAAAAATCACGCTTCTGAAGACCCACTTAAATTGAGTGATAGAGTAGTGAGGGCTGCGCAAACTATTATCCAAGCCAGAATTCAAACGACTTCATTGCGTGATGCATTACTTATTAGCCAATCATTAGTGACTTTAGTCACTCAACAACTGGCAGAACAAACGCTAATTGAATCATTAGGCCTTGAAATTTTAGACGTCTCTTTTGCTGCAATAGCGCCTTCACCTGAAACTCTTAAAGCGTTAGAGGCGCAAGCGAGGGAGTCAATTCTAAAAGAAGCGGATGATGCTATTTACGCAAGACGCAAATTTTCTGTTGAACAAGAAAGAACGATTAAAGAAGCGGAATTAGAAACGGATTTATCTGTTCAAGCAAAAGAACAACAAATTGAAGAAGCTCGCCTTGATAATGAACGTAAGCTATTACGAGAACGAGCAGAAATAGAGCAAGAAGAGTTGGTTGCACAAGTTAGTGCAGAGGCAAAGCGCCAAGAGTTAGTCACACTCAGTGTGGGAAACCAGCGTATTCAATCAGAAGCAGATGCTTATGCTATTGAAACCAAAATGAAAGCCTATAGCCAGTTACCCGTTGAAAATTTAAAAGCGCTAGCGCTGGCAAAAATGAACCCAGAACAATTAATGGCAATGGCTTTTGAGTCACTGGCTCAAAATGCAGGGAAGATAGGGGAACTTAATCTATCACCTGATCTATTTGGTCAACTAATGAAAAAAGGAGGGAAGTAATGGATAATGCTAGATTTGTATTAGTAACACGTAAGACGCGCTTACAGGAATTGATTGAACGCTTTAATACATGGCCACAAGCGAAATTCTATTTAGAGCATAACCATGTGGAAGTTGATGATTATCTTAATGAGCATGATCTTTATCAGAGGCAATTAATCCAAGCTGAATCAATATTAAAACCATTAGGTAGGTTTCAATTATTAGAAAGAAAACTATTGCCCAGTTACCAATTTTCTAAGCAAGATATTGTGGTTGTGATCGGGCAGGATGGCTTAGTTGCCAATACGTTAAAGTACCTGAATGGGCAGCCTATTATTGCGATTAACCCAGACCCAGCGAGATGGGATGGCAAATTATTACCTTTTGAAATAGGCCAACTAAAGGAAGTTGTACAAAAAACAATACAAGGCAAGGCAGAGCAAAAAACAGTTACTTTTGCACAAGCAACAACCAATGATGGTCAATCATTATTAGCGGTGAATGACTTGTTCATTGGCCCGAAAAGCCATACCTCTGCGCGTTATTTATTGAATTGGAAAGGGGAGAAAGAGTTTCAATCTTCTTCTGGAATTATAGTTTCAACAGGGTTGGGTTCAACGGGGTGGTTTCAATCTATTTTAGCTGGAGCTAAAGCGATTACAGGCGTGGCACATCATCCCCTTTCTAATGGATTTGGTTGGGGAGACAATAAATTGCAATTTAGCGTTAGGGAGCCTTTTTTAAGTAAAACAACGGGCACGAAATGGGTGTTTGGCACGATAGAAACAGAATCACCTCTAATGCTTGAATCGTTGATGCCTGATAATGGCGTTATTTTCTCAGATGGAATAGAAGATGATTTTTTACAGTTTAATGCGGGCTGTATTGTTACAGTGAAAATCTCAGATTTACGAGGGTTACTTGTTGGTTAGTTTAGTTTCATCAGCCTCAATATTTTTGCTTATTGAGGCTGATGACAGATTAAATTTTTCTACGTCGGTTCATTGTGAAACCTAGTAAGCCAAAGATGACAACCACGGCCCACATTGGGTAATTGCTCCAACGTGCATAAGGCGTTAACCCTGTCGTCGGGATGACATCAGTGGCAAGTACTGCTGTTTTAAACTGAGGCAGTATATCTTGGATTGTCCCGTCAGCGCTGATCACAGCAGTAATTCCATTATTGGTTGAGCGTAGTAATGGGCGACCTAACTCTAACGAACGCATTCGAGCCATTTGGAAATGCTGCCATGGGCCAATCGATTTTCCAAACCATGCGTCATTTGATACGGTAAGTAAGTAATCGCTATCTGGCTTAAAGTTATCTCTAACTTGCGTACCTAAGATTATCTCATAGCAAATTGCGGCTGTAAGATGCATATTCCCTACCGCTAGCTGAGCTTGTTGATAATCACCTCGGCTAAAACCTGACATAGGTAAGTTAAAGAAAGGGGCAATAGGGCGTAGTATATCCTCTAAGGGAACAAACTCGCCAAATGGAACTAAATGGTGTTTGTTATAACGATTTTTAGAAGGGTAAAGATACGGCGTTTTATCACCTAATACGATAATAGTATTAAAAAATTCATACTCACCATTCGCTGGCCTTGCATCGACAATTCCGGTTATTAAGCGCGTATTAGAGCCTGCCAGCAGTTGATCGAGGGATTTTAACCAAGCTTGGTTATCGAGTTCAACGGAAGGGACGGCAGATTCGGGCCAAATGATCAGTGAAGCTTTACCTATATAAGGCCTTGATAACTCCATATAGGTGTCTTTGGTCTTTTGTAAAAAGCTGGCTTCCCATTTCATTGATTGGGGAATATTGCCTTGTACTAAAGCGACTTGCATTTTTTTGGCTTCAAGAGGGGTGAACCATTGAATATTTTTGGCAAGTAGGGGGGCAAACAATAAAACCGCAGCCGCTATTAAGGCCATAAAACTGCGGCGTATTATCGCTAGCACTAATAGGCCACTGATACTAAATAGCAACAAGGTAACCATTTCAACACCAAAAACTGGTGCTAATGCTTTCATTGGCCCATCAATTTGGCTATAACCAAATTGGAGCCATGGGAAGCCAGTTAATACCCAACCTCGTAGGAATTCAGTTAACTGCCAAAGTGCAGGTGCAAGGAAGACTAAACGCCAGATATTGGCACTGGGAGCAAATTTAGTGAGTAATGCCCCAAATAGACCGGTATAAAGAGAGAGATATGCCGCCAGAAGAATAACGATAAGTACATTAACAGGGCCAGGCATTCCACCAAAGTCAGCAATACTCACGTAAACCCAATTGACACCGCTACCAAATAAACCAAACCCCCAAGCAAAGCCAATCGAAAAAGATTGCTTAACCGTCCGCTGTAAGGTGAGTAATTGAAGGAAAAGAATAGAAAGTAGTGCAGCGGGCCAGATATCAAAAGGCGAAAAAGCCAGTGTTCCACTGGCTCCAAATAGTAAAGCCAGCAGTAACCGTAACCGCTGACTTTGATAAATAGACGTTGAATTCATTAAGTCTGTTCTTCTTCCAAAGTCGGAACTGGCGCGTCATCTGGAATTTTCACGTGAAGCAGAAGAATTCGACGACTGTCTGCCATGGCAACTTTAAATTGGTAATTGTCTATAGTGATAACTTCACCACGGGAAGGTAAGTGACCAAAGGCTTGCATAACTAAACCGCCCACGGTATCAACTTCTTCATCACTAAATTGTGTATTAAAAGCATCATTGAAGTCTTCTATCTGCGTCAGCGCGCGGACAGAATAAGAATGCCGACTGAGTTGACGGATATCAACGTCATCTTGGTCGTCATATTCGTCTTCGATTTCGCCAACAATAAGCTCTAAAATATCTTCAATGGTAACAAGCCCTGACACACCACCAAACTCGTCAATGACGATAGCCATATGGTAGCGTTGAGAGCGGAACTCTTTGAGTAGCCTGTCTACTCGCTTACTTTCAGGTACAACAACTGCTTGACGTAAGACTTTATCGATACTAAAAGGTTCTGCGTCAGTGCGCATAAATGGCAGCAAATCTTTTGCCATTAATAAACCTTCTATGTGGTCTTTATCTTCACTAATAACAGGGAAGCGTGAGTGGGCTGAATCAATAATGACATCAAGGCACTCATCAAGCGTTTGATTGCGTTTTAAGGTAACAATTTGGGAACGCGGGATCATAATATCGCGTACGCGTTGATCCGCAATGTCCATTACCCCTTCAAGCATTTCGCGGGTATCAGGATCAATCAAATCGTTTTGTTCAGAGTCGCGGATTAATTCGACTAAGTCATCACGATTTTTAGGTTCACCGTGGAACAGGTGATTTAATAGTGCAAAAAACCCTTTCTTAGGACCAGGGTTATCGCTACTCGAAGAGTTATCGTCGCTCATGGCGGTTAATTTTGTATTCCTCAATAAAATACTCGACATACTTTGAACTACAGCGCTGTTAGCTGTACTCGGCTATGGGTTTAATAGCACAAGTTAAAGTATTTAGAGCTAGGTTAGTTAATAAAAACAACTTGCTTGATTCTTTTTTAGCATAAAACTGACGGTTTATCCTCATAATTACCGTCAGTTTTTTGTAAAATAATGCTTTTTTATAAAAGATAACTAGAAAAATTATAGTTAGATCATGCTTTTTCTGCAAGATAGGGGTCGTCATAACCTAATTCTGCTAAGATTTCCGTTTCTAAGCTTTCCATTTCTTCAGCTTCATCATCTTCAATATGGTCATAACCTAGTAGATGTAAGCAACCGTGGATCACCATATGTGCCCAGTGCTCTTCAGCACTTTTTTGTTGTTCAATCGCTTCTTGCTCAACAACTTGACGACAAATAATTAAATCGCCTAATAATGGCAGCTCAATTTCCGGCGGTGCTTCAAAAGGAAAAGATAATACATTTGTGGGCTTATCTTTTCCTCGGTAGGTTAAGTTTAAATGATGGCTTTCCGCTTCGTCTACAATGCGAATGGTGACTTCACTTTGCGCTTGAAATTTAGGCAGTACTGCGGCTAACCAGCGTTCAAATAAAGCTTCAGAGGGTAAGCCGTCCGGATTTTCACATGCAATTTGTAAATCGAGAATAATATCGATGCCACTCATTTATTGGTTTTCCTGCTTTTCAAATTGCTGTTGTCGTTCTTTTTCTTCACGTAACTGCTGGCGGCGCTTATTGTCTTGCTCTTCCCATGCTTCATAAGCCATAACAACTTTAGCCACTACTGGGTGACGAACAACGTCTTCACTGTGGAAAAAATTAAAGCTTAAATCATCAACCCCAGAAAGGACTTCTATGGCGTGACGTAAACCCGATTTACTGCCGCGCGGTAAGTCAACTTGGGTAATATCCCCTGTTACCACCGCTTTGGAATTAAACCCAATACGCGTCAAAAACATTTTCATCTGTTCGATGGTCGTGTTTTGGCTTTCATCTAAAATAATAAAAGCATCATTTAAGGTGCGGCCGCGCATATACGCCAATGGCGCAACTTCAATCACGTTTCGCTCAATCAGTTTTTCAACTTTTTCAAAGCCTAACATTTCAAATAAGGCGTCATAAAGGGGGCGAAGATAAGGGTCAACTTTTTGGCTTAGATCCCCCGGTAAGAAACCGAGCTTCTCACCAGCCTCAACAGCTGGACGAGTTAGCAATATTCGGCGAACTTCTTGGCGCTCTAGTGCATCAACAGCAGCGGCAACAGCTAAGTATGTTTTCCCTGTCCCAGCAGGGCCAATCCCAAACGTAATATCATGGTCTAAAATATTTGCGATATATTGCGCTTGGTTTGGTGTACGAGGCTTGATTACACCACGTTTTGTTTTGATATTCACGGCCTTACCGTAGTCTGGCACGCTGTCAGCGGATTGCTCTAAGACACGGCTATCGAGTATCGCTAAGTGAATGTTTTCAGGGTCTATATCCGGAATAACACCGCGCACAGGGGAGGTATCCACATACAGCTGGCGTAAAATTTTACTTGCCGCTTGTACATTAAGTGGTTTGCCCGATATTTTAAAACGGTTATCGCGTCGGTTAATTTCGATGGCAAGACGGCGTTCAAGTTGCTTAATATTGTCATCAAATGGCCCGCAGAGGCTCATTAAACGCTGGTTATCTGCGGGTTCTAGAAAGATTTCTTGTGTTGCGATTTGCAAAGTTGTTGTATCGGTCACTGAATATCCTATCGTTAGATTATTACTTAGGGTTGATAGTTGCCAACACCTAGCTCATCTTCTTTACGAGTACGTGCAATGACAGATGCAGGGGATTCGTGAACACGAAGATCCATTTGCTCCTCTGTGCGGATCACTTTGCCGCGTAGGGAGTTTGCATAGACGTCCACGATTTCTACATCCACAAATTTACCAATCATATCCGGTGTGCCTTCAAAATTCACAACGCGGTTATTTTCGGTACGGCCAGAAAGTTCCATGAGGCTCTTACGTGAAGGGCCTTCCACTAAGATGCGTTGTACAGAGCCTAACATGGCACGGCTAAAGCTCATGGCTTGTTGGTTAATGCGCTGCTGTAATAAGTATAGACGCTGTTTTTTCTCATCTTCACTGACATCATCTGGAAGGTCGGCCGCAGGTGTACCGGGACGCGCTGAGTAAACAAAGCTAAAACTCATATCAAAATCCACATCAGCGATTAACTTCATGGTTTTTTCAAAATCATCGTTAGTTTCGCCAGGGAAGCCAACAATAAAATCTGAACTAATAAGAATACCAGGGCGAGCTTCACGCAGTTTGCGAATAATGGCTTTATATTCTAGTGCGGTATGAGCCCGTTTCATCATGGTAAGAATACGGTCAGAACCACTTTGCACTGGAAGGTGTAAATAGCTCACCAATTCAGGGGTATCACGGTATACTTCAATGATATCATCTGTAAATTCAATTGGATGACTGGTTGTAAAGCGTACACGGTCAATCCCATCGATAGCAGCAACGAGGCGTAATAATTCGGCAAATGAGCAAATTTCACCATCAAAGGTTTCACCACGATAAGCGTTAACGTTTTGCCCTAACAAGTTAACTTCACGGACACCTTGTGCTGCTAATTGTGCAATTTCAAATAAAATATCATCACAAGGGCGGCTAACTTCTTCGCCTCGTGTATAAGGCACTACGCAGAAAGTACAATATTTATTACAGCCTTCCATAATTGAAACGAATGCGCTTGGGCCTTCTGCTCGTGGTTCAGGTAAGCGATCAAACTTTTCAATTTCAGGGAAACTGATATCAATCACAGGGCTACGGGTACCTTGCACCTGATTAATCATTTCAGGCAAGCGGTGTAAGGTCTGTGGACCGAAAACAATATCAACACTTGGTGCACGCTGACGGATAAAGTCCCCTTCTTGTGAGGCTACGCAACCGCCGACACCAATAATGATATCTGGGTTTTTATCCTTAAACGTTTTCCAACGCCCGAGTTGATGGAAAACCTTTTCTTGCGCTTTTTCACGAATTGAGCAGGTATTTAGCAGTAATAAATCAGCTTCTTCTGCAACTTCAGTGAGTTGGTAACCATGGGTATTTTCCAATAAAGAAACCATTTTGGATGAGTCATACTCATTCATTTGGCAACCCCAAGTTTTAATGTATAGCTTTTTATTCGTCGACATGTCGTATATCCGGTGTTTTCGAAGCGGCTAGTGTAATGGACCTCGAAACGCGTTGTAAATCCAAAGTCCTACCCTCTTTTTGGGAACTTGCATGCATTTTGATGAAGAACATCATTGTATGATGGGATAAATGCAAAGATATTTAAAATAATATCACTACACCAAATTTAAGGGCAGGCAATTTGCCTATTGTTTTAAAGTTAGGGCGTATTGTATTCATTTGAGGCATCAGTGACTAGAGGATGTTGAGTATTTGTGGTTAATTTTTATGCAAATTAACGGCTTTTAAGCAAAACAGGCCACTTATGGCGTCGCGGTATTCACTCAATGTAGCACTCTTATGGGTTTCTAACATGGATATTTTCTGTGAGAGCCGCAAATATTGGGTACAATAGCTTAATCAAATAATAATCCCATCAAACAATGAATAGTGTAGCTAATGTGATGAATAAATTAATCGAATCTTATGATGTTGTCGTGGTGGGAGCCGGTATGACGGGTGCCGCGGCAGCATTGGGCTTTGCCCAAGAAGGCATGCGAGTCGCTTTGCTTGAAAAGGCAAAACCAGCGGCATTCGATCCACAAAGCGCACCTGATGTCCGTATTTCTGCGATTAGCCGTGCATCCGTTGAATTATTGCAACAATTAGGTGCTTGGCAGCATGTAGAGGCCATGAGGAGTGCCCCTTACAGGCAGCTAGAAACATGGGAAGAACCGGGTAGCAATGTTCTTTTTGACGCTCAAAGCCTTGGGTTGCCAGAACTCGGGTTTATGGTTGAAAACCGCGTACTGCAACTTGCACTATGGCGTGAGTGTGAAAAATACGACAATTTAGAATTGGTTTGCCCTGCGCAGTTGGTTAATTTATATCGGCCTCAGAACCAAAAAACGTGGTGTATTGAATTAGATGATAACCGAACTATAGAAGCGCAACTTGTTGTGGGAGCCGATGGCGCTAACTCCCAAGTGCGTAAAATGGCGGGGATTGGCAACCGTGGTTGGCAATATCGCCAATCATGTATGTTAATTACTATTCAAACACAGCAACCTCAGCAAGATAAAACATGGCAACAGTTTTTTCCATCGGGCCCTAGAGCATTTTTGCCTTTATATGATCACTGGGCTTCTTTGGTTTGGTATGATAGCCCTGACAAAATTAGGCGTCTGCAAGGGATGTCGATGGAACAGTTAACAGGGGCGGTTTCAGAGGCCTTCCCTGAACGTTTAGGGCCAATAACCGCAGTGGCTTCAGGGGCTTTCCCATTAACACGTCATCACGCGAACCGCTATGTTCTTGATGGTCTAGCACTGATTGGCGATGCGGCGCACACCATTAATCCATTAGCGGGGCAAGGCGTCAATCTTGGGTACCGTGATGTAGATGCGTTGTTAAAAGAAGTCATTTATGCACGTGAATATCTACAGCCTTGGTGCTCCATTGAGGTATTAAAACGTTATCAGCGTCGTCGTTTACCTGACAACTTAGTTATGCAAGCAGGGATGGATGTTTTCTATATGGCATTTAGTGAAAGTTTACCGGGGTTGAAAATGTTAAGAAACCTCGGGTTAATGGCAGCTCAGCGCGCTGGAGAAGCTAAAAAACTGGCATTGAAATATGCCTTAGGGTTATAACGTTGATGTGAAATGGACAATAAAATAGGCCGCTACCAGCGGCCTATTTTATTTAAGGTAATAAATGTGGTTTATTGTTAACTAGATCAATAGGTTGTATATCATTTGATTTATTGATATTGATAATGCTATCACCTTCAGTTACCTCTGGGTCAAATGTCGCATTTTTATCTGAAAATGCATGTGCTAACTTTTCGGTATCTAATTCTTTTTCCCAACGGGCGACGACAATACAGGCGCATGCGTTACCAACTAAATTAGTTAAAGCACGGCATTCTGACATAAAACGGTCGATACCGAGGATTAATGCCATACCTGCAACAGGGATGCTTGGTACTACCATTAATGTTGCTGCGAGAGTAATAAACCCTGCGCCAGTCACCCCTGCAGCTCCTTTTGAGCTGATCATTGCGACAAGCAGTATAGAAAGTTGCTGCCAAATTGTGAGTTCAATATTAGTGGCTTGGGCAATAAACAGTGCAGCCATGGTCATATAGATATTGGTACCATCAAGGTTGAATGAATAACCTGTTGGGATCACTAAACCTACAACTGATTTTTCACAGCCAGCCCGTTCCATTTTTCTCATCAAACTTGGTAGTGCAGCTTCAGAAGAAGAAGTCCCTAAAACGAGCCAAAGTTCATCCTTGATGTATTTAATGAGTTCGATGATTGAGAAGCCGTTGTATTTTGCGACAGCGCCAAGAACAACTAAGACAAAGAGCAGGGAGGTAATGTAGAAAGTTACTATCAGCATCATTAAGTTACCGATAGATGAAATACCATATTTACCAATGGTAAATGCCATTGCCCCAAATGCCCCGATAGGTGCTAGTTTCATTAGCATCGCAACCATTTTGAACACAGGTTCAGAAAAGTTTTGCAGCAATTTAACTATTGGCTCACCATGTTTACCTGTTGCGGCTAATGCTAACCCGAAAATAATCGCAATAAATAAGACTTGTAGGATATTACCATTCACTAATGGGCTAATGACCGTATCTGGAATGATGTTCATCAAAAAGCCAACAATGGAAGACTCATGGGCTTTTTCGACATAGCTAGCAACTTTTGTGCTATCGAGCGTTGCTGGGTCGATATTAAGCCCAGAACCTGGGCGGATGACATTCGCGACAATAAGGCCGATAAATAATGCAATGGTTGAGAAAGTCAGAAAGTACAGCATAGCTTTACCTGCGACACTGCCGACCGCTTTCATATTAGACATCCCTGAAATACCGGTTACTACGGTTAAAAAGATGACAGGTGCGATGATCATTTTTACGATTTTGATGAACCCATCACCAAGTGGTTTTAATGATTCTCCGGCCTCAGGGAAAAAGTGACCAAGTGCAATACCGAGCAAGATGGCTACGATCACTTGAACATATAAAATCTTATATATTGGTTGCTTTATCATGTTTCGCATAAATTTTCTCTGTAAAAATGTTACGTTTGGCAATTTATAATTATTAGGTTTTAAAACTTTTATTAGAGTTTTTGAGAGCTAATCAATTGGAATGGAAGATGGGATTGAATGTACTAATGACCGCAGCTAGAAAGGATCTTACCCGCCATTAATCACACCTAACTACAATTCGTCGGAAGATTACCACTTTCACTGGTTAATAAAAAACGACTTAAGTCACATATCTGATATAAAAGTTAAACAAAGGTAAATTTTATGCGTTAAATGTTGACCTATTTTAACTGTAAGGAGCTAAATTTGTTATTTGTCGGATAATGATGATTTGTAAAAGGCAGGCAATGAAAAGAAATTTTTCAGCTAATAACCAGCATGAAAATATGGAAAATTTATAAAAATAGCGCGTGTAGAGAGAGATGTATGGATTTATTCGTGGAATGCCAAATTGTTTCTATTTAAGTTTTTAATAAAAATAATAAACCAAAATAGCATGGCATCGCGTTGATATTATAGGAGAAAATCAATCAGTAAACTGAGATAGGAAAAATGAAAGAAGGAAGTGAAGAAAGATGGCTGGGGTACCAGGATTCGAACCTGGGAATGCCAGGATCAAAACCTGGTGCCTTACCGCTTGGCGATACCCCAATCTTAAATTTTGTTCTACCAAGAAGGTAGATGGTGCGGGAGACAAGACTTGAACTTGCACACCTTGCGGCGCCAGAACCTAAATCTGGTGCGTCTACCAATTTCGCCACTCCCGCAAACAATGGTGGCTATGACGGGATTCGAACCTGTGACCCCAACATTATGAGTGTTGTGCTCTAACCAGCTGAGCTACATAGCCATTTTATGTTTTTCAAAATGAAGTTTTCGACAATCTAGATAGGGTAGTAGATGGCTGGGGTACCAGGATTCGAACCTGGGAATGCCAGGATCAAAACCTGGTGCCTTACCGCTTGGCGATACCCCATCCGGGAATTCTACTACAGATTGTATTAAGATGGCTGGGGTACCAGGATTCGAACCTGGGAATGCCAGGATCAAAACCTGGTGCCTTACCGCTTGGCGATACCCCAATCTTAAATTCAATGCTACCGAGAAGGAAAATGGTGCGGGAGACAAGACTTGAACTTGCACACCTTGCGGCGCCAGAACCTAAATCTGGTGCGTCTACCAATTTCGCCACTCCCGCAAATAATGGTGGCTATGACGGGATTCGAACCTGTGACCCCAACATTATGAGTGTTGTGCTCTAACCAGCTGAGCTACATAGCCATCTTTTTTTGCATAACCTTCGTCGGCGTTGCGGGGCGCATTATGCTAATTACAGACACGACAGTCAACAGCTTTTTGCACTATTTTTCAGAAAATGCGTCTGTTTGTCTGATGAATAATCATTTTGTCGATAAAGCCAGCAAAAAACAAGCCCATATTTGAAAAAATCTTTTTCGGGAGGATCAAGATGGAAGGGGAATTATTCGAATGATAGCAGCGTTGAAAACGTATACTTAGTGAAAACAGAGTGGAACCCAGCTTTAAAATTTAAGTTATTTAAGTTTAATCAATCCAATGAATTGCTGAGTTTTCGCGTTAGGGGAAAACAAAAAAGCAGGCATAAAACCTGCTTTTATGAAAAATAAACGGAGAAATTAATTTTCAAATAATTTTTGCAGTAACTCACCATTAAGCATAGCTCGTTTGGTGAGGGCAAATGCGCCTATTGCTGAGTTATGGACAAGTTGTGATGTGACAATAGGTAAGTTTTCTCTAAAACCTTTAAGGGCTTGAGTGTCAATGCAGCTTTGGATCGCCGGAATAAGAACCAGTTCGGCTTCTGTGATGTCACCTGCAATAACCACTTTTTCAGGGTTGAAGAGGTTTATTGAAATAGCAATGGCTTTACCGATCTGACGACCGACATGTTGGATGACTTCAGTCGCTAGCGGGTCACTTTTGTTGGCCGCTTGGCAGATATGAGAAATTGTACAGGTTTCTGCGGTCAGAGAACTTGAATAACCTTGTTCTAGGCGCTGTCTTACGCGGGCTTCAATAGCTTGGTTTGAGGCAATGGTTTCTAAGCAACCAAAATTACCACAGTGGCATAGTTCACCCAGTGGGTCTACTTGGATGTGACCAATCTCCCCTAAGTTCCCACGGTGATTGAGCAAGATTTCTTTGTTAATAACTAAGCCTGCTCCAGCGCCTCTGTGGATACGTACTAGAAGTGAGTCCTCACAATCACGGGTTGCACCAAAATAGCTCTCAGCAAGGGCTAGGCTGCGAATATCGTGGCCAGCATAGCAAGTGATATTAAAATGTGATTGTAAATTATCAATAAGGTGCCAGTTATCAACTTTAATATGCGGCATGTAATAGACAATACCGCTGTGAGGGTTAACCAACCCCGGAAGGATAACAGAAATTGCGATTAACTCTTTAAGGCGACGATGGTTTTTATCAATAAAGTCTTCAAGGGCAGCAATTAACTTTTCTTCGACAGCCTGCTGAGAAGGCGCTGTAATAGGATAATGACCATCAATAATCATTTTACCACCTAAGTCGTATAAGGCTATGGTGGCATCATAGCGCCCTAAACGGACACCAATAGTATGGAAATTTTTATGTTCAGAAACAATTGAAATGGCACGGCGGCCCCCAGTGGAGGCCTGCTGGTCAACTTCCTTGATTAAACCACGTTCGAGTAGTTGGCGAGTGATCTTAGTGACACTGGCTGGGGCAAGCTGGCTTTGCTCCGCTATTTGAATTCTTGATATCGGACCTTGTTGGTCAATCAAGCTATAAACGACGGCACTATTTAATTGTTTGACGAGATCAATATTACCAATTTGCTTTAGCGAGTGGCTTTGATTCATTAGCTAGTTACTCATTTTTTGTAGACTTCGTCTCCGTTAACGTAGGTTGCGAGGACGTTGAAGTCGTGGTTAAACGCGGTCAAATTCGCAATTTTACCAGGAGCAATCGACCCTAAGGTGTTATCAACTCCAATGGCTCTTGCGGGGTAGAGCGTTGCCATTCTAAGTGTTTCATCCAATGCAATGCCGACGTGTTCTACACTGTTTTTGACTGCATCAATCATAGTCAGTGATGAACCGCTGAGTGTGCCATTTTCATCCACACATAATCCATTACGGTAGTATATGGTTTTACCTGCAAAGATAAAATGATCCATTTCACCAGTTTGCGGATCAATCCCTGCTGGTGCAGTTGCATCTGTGACTAAAATTAATTTATCACCTTTTAAATGCTTACTGTTGCGAATATTTGCCCATTGTACATGTAAACCGTCAGCAATAATTCCAGCATACACTTCCGGTGTGTCATAAATGGCACCGACTAACCCTGGTCCTCGGCCTGAAATATATGGCATAGCATTGAAAAGGTGGGTTGAGAAATTTATACCCGCTTTAAAGCCCAGTCTGGCTTCTTCATATGTGGCATTAGAGTGCCCCGCTGAAATAACGATACCCGCGTTTTTTAATTGACGGATATAACCCTGTTCAACCATTTCAGGTGCTAAGGTGATTTTAGTGATAGCGTCTGCGTGAGAAGCTAAGTAATCAATCATTTGTGCTGTTGGTTGACGAATAAACTCGGGGTTATGTGTGCCTTTTTTGATGACATTAATGTAAGGGCCTTCTAAATGAAGCCCAAGCGCTTGGTTTTTATGTTCTTTTAAGTATTCAGTCATGACTTCAACGCCATGTTTCATTAGCTCATCGGAACAAGTGATCAATGTCGGTAAATAACTTGTGCAGCCTGTGCGCTCGTTGGCTTTTTGCATGATATCCAAGTTTTTCAATGTAACATTTTCTTTATTATCATTGAATTGGACACCGCCACAGCCATTGACCTGCAAGTCAATAAAACCAGGGGAGAGAATAGCCCCTTGTAAATCATGCTGTGGAATATTGGCAGGCAGTTCAGCGACAGGACAAACATCCTTGATGATTTCACCATCAATGATGACAGCATGGTTATCCAGTCTTTCATGACCTGTATAAATAATGCAATTAGTTAGTGCATACATGGCTTAAAACTCCTGACCTCTGGGGATTTGGGTCACCGACCAGCTTTCGCTGATCGGGTGATTGATAAATATAATCTTAGTTAAACTTCTCAAGGATTTCAGATTCTAGCTGTTTGAAATATTTAAGTGTTTTGACTTTCAATTCGAGTGTTGCGGGTTCATCACAAACAATCAGTGCTTTCGGGTGCATTTGCACACAACTGATTGTCCACATATGGTTAACAGAGCCCTCAACGGCAGCGTGTACGGCATTCGCTTTATTGGCACCAGTAGCTAAGACCATCAGTTCTTGGGCATCCATTAATGTGGCAACACCTACGGTTAATGCAAACTTAGGTACTTGGTTAATATCATTGTCAAAAAAGCGCGAATTTGCTTGGCGAGTTTCTGGTGTTAACGTTTTAATTCGCGTGCGAGAATTCAAAGATGAACCGGGTTCATTAAAAGCAATGTGGCCATCATTGCCAACGCCGCCCATAAACAGGTTTATTTTACCAAAAGATTTAATTTTATCTTCGTAGCGTTGACATTCGGCATCAACATCAGGGGCATTGCCATTAAGTAAGTTGATATTTTCAGCTTGGATATCAATATGATTGAAAAAATTTTCATGCATAAAGGTATGGTAGCTTTGAGGATGATTAGCTGGAATACCAATATATTCATCCATATTGAATGTTACTACGTGCTTAAAACTCACTTTACCCGCTTTGTATAAAGCAATCAGTGCCTTATATGTTGCTAGGGGGGTACCACCTGTTGGCAACCCAAGTACAAAAGGTTTCTCTGCAGTTGGGTTGAATGCATTGATTTTATCAGCGATGTACTGTGCGGACCAGATTCCGACATCATGTGCATTGTTAAGTGGGATTAGCCTCATGTCTCTATTACCTCTAATAAGTCTGTGAAATCCTTCATGTATATATGTATCCCTGATGTTATTCATTAGATATAGGAATACTCGTTATACTTCAAATTTATTGTGCGTTATCACTTGGTTGCCATGTTATTTTTATCTCATAACATCGTTTCAAGTGTGCTGAGAATATACAGGTTAATGGCTTAAATAAGTTATTTTTAATCATAAAATAAGTTTTCAATAATAGCTACTAATTTAGTCATATCAGGAACTCTTTCGTTGACATTTATCACAAATCACACCTATTTATTTTGCATCGCGAAACAATTAATTTAGACTATGAAATTGATACTCTCAATAACCTAAATTATGATTTAGGTGTGTGAACAAGAAGATCCCGTAAATGGGGCAAAAATAGGGCGATAAAGGGGGAGTTTGTGAATATTCTTAGCTACTTACAGCGGATTGGTAGGGCACTTATGGTGCCAGTTGCTGTACTACCAGCCGCAGCAATCCTTATGGGGATTGGCTATTGGATCGACCCAGATGGTTGGGGAGCGAATAGTGCAATCGCGGCGTTACTGATTAAATCTGGTGCGGCAATTATTGATAATATGTCCGTACTGTTTGCAATTGGTGTTGCTTATGGAATGTCAAAAGATAAGGATGGTGCAGCTGCACTGACCGGTTTTGTCGGCTTCTTAGTGGTGACAACACTGTGTTCTCCTGCATCTTATTCCATGATTATGAATGTTCCGTTGGAAACGGTTCCTGCGGCATTTGGTAAAATTAATAACCAGTTCGTCGGTATCTTAGTTGGGGTACTGTCTGCTGAATTGTACAATCGTTACAGTGGTGTTGAGCTACCGAAAGCATTGTCGTTTTTCAGTGGTCGTCGCCTTGTCCCGATTTTAACTTCTTTCTTAATGATCATCTTAGCCTTCATACTGATGTATGTTTGGCCGGTGGTGTATAACGGTTTAGTGTCTTTCGGTGAAAGCATTAAAGATTTAGGCTCAGTTGGTGCCGGTATTTATGCCTTCTTCAACCGTTTATTAATTCCTGTTGGTTTGCACCATGCACTTAACTCTGTGTTCTGGTTTGACGTTGCAGGGATCAATGATATTCCAAACTTCTTAGGCGGTGCTAAGTCTATTGAAGCAGGTCTTGCAACTGTGGGTATTACTGGCCGCTACCAAGCTGGTTTCTTCCCAATCATGATGTTCGGTTTGCCGGGTGCAGCATTAGCGATTTACCACTGTGCACGTCCAGAAAACAAAGCAAAAGTAGCGGGTATCATGATCGCGGGTGCATTCGCGGCATTCTTTACTGGTATCACTGAACCTCTTGAATTCTCATTTATGTTCGTGGCGCCAATACTGTATGTTGTTCATGCATTATTAACGGGTATTTCGGTATATATCGCAGCCACCATGGAGTGGATTTCTGGGTTCGGTTTCAGTGCAGGTTTAGTCGATATGCTGTTGCAATCACGTAACCCATTAGCTGTTCAGTGGTATATGTTGATTGTCCAAGGTTTAGTATTCTTCTGTATTTACTATGTCATTTTCCGCTTTATGATCCGCAAATTTAACCTGTTAACGCCAGGTCGTGAAGAAAGTGCGGGTGACGAAACCATTGACGGTTATGACGAAAGCATTAGCCCTGCTGATAGCAGTGACAGCGATATCCAAAAAGAAGCGCGCCAATATGTTGCCGCAGTAGGTGGTAGCGACAATATCGTCAGTATTGATGCCTGTATTACGCGTTTACGTTTAGGCGTTAAAGATTCAGCAGTTGTTAATGATGCCATGACCAAACGTTTGGGCGCTTCAGGTGTTATCCGTTTAAGCAAACAGAATGTTCAAGTGATTGTGGGGACTCGAGCTGAATTGGTCGCAAAAGCAATGACTGAAGTGATTGCAAAAGGCCCAATTGCAGGTTCTGCGCCAGTTGCAGCAGCAGAAGAGAAAAAAGCCGCAGAGCCTGAGAAAGCAAAAGGTAATGCGATTCTATCCTTAGTTGCGCCAGTAAGTGGTCAAGTTTTCTCCCTTGACGACGTACCAGATGAAGCATTCTCTAGCCGCATTGTGGGTGATGGTATTGCTATCAAACCAACAAGCAGCGAAGTGTTAGCGCCGGCATCAGGTACGGTGGTGAAAATTTTCGAAACTAACCACGCATTCTGCCTTGAAACAGAAAACGGTGTCGAACTCATCGTTCATATGGGGATTGATACGGTTGCACTGAAAGGCGAAGGTTGTGCTCGTTTAGTGGAAGAAGGTGCAGA
Organism: Providencia sp. TYF-12; assembly: GCF_041344805.1. Lineage (NCBI taxonomy): Bacteria > Pseudomonadati > Pseudomonadota > Gammaproteobacteria > Enterobacterales > Morganellaceae > Providencia > Providencia sp. TYF-12. Next base: position 3,530,780 of record NZ_CP166833.1, on the reverse strand, counting down.
AGTGACTGCGGGTACACCTATCCTGAAATTAGATTTACCGTTCCTTGAAGCTAATGCTAAATCAATGATTAGCCCAGTTATCATCAGCAATATCGATGATTTCGCGGGTGTCGAGATTTTAGTTGAAGGCGACGTGAAAGCAGGCGAAACGGTTATTTATAATGTGCTGAAATAATTCAGTTTAATATTATAAGTTAGTAAAAGGGTGGCTTAGGCCACCCTTTTTTATGATATTTAATAAGGAAAAGAGAACCATACAGGGTATAACAAATAATGATAATCAGTATTAATTGAGTTTGGTTTATAAAAAAACATAATTAATTTTTAGCTTTTTTGGGGCTGAAATACGCGAATAATTAAAATCAAAGCATCTAAAAGCAATATAAGAAGGTGTCTATAAGGAGAAAATTATGGGGTTAAAACTCATCTGGTTTGATAAACAAACAGAAGAATATGTTGGTGAAGAGTATTCTATTGACTTAGAGAATGACGGTAGCATTATAGAAGCAACTATTAACCCTGAAAAACATTATTAATTAATGGTTGTTTTGATGTGGTTTCTGATTGGGGTTCTAATCTTCAATATTATATAAAACGTAAAATTGATTTTAGTAAATATGATTGCCAAGTTTCATTCGATTATCTAGATGGATGATAATTAATTATATTATTAATAATATAATTCACTTTTTTTTATACAGATTAATATTTTTCTATAAAGATGGATTAACTATTTAAAAAAATAATAAAATAAGTGGTAAATAATTCATTGTTATTATTTAAAATAAAAGTAAAAGATTGTGGCAATGTTAGGGATTTATTTAAAGTAATAACATAAGGAATATGTAATATGACGGAATCAGTGAAGCATCTACAGATTCATAAGCTAGAAGATATGAATATACACAGAAACTTAGGTGCAAGTCATAACCCGATGCAGATAGGGCCACCCAGTATAACCATTCATGTCGCGCCTAAAGGAAGTCCAATTTACAATCATTTAGGAGAAGATATAGGGAATACATCTCAATGGGGACACACCTATATTAGTATTCGAGGCGTTAGCCCAGTGACACATAATTATGAACAGATTAGCATGGGGCTTAGTCTAGGGGAAGATTGGGGCACATCAAAAGATAATTTGTCTTTTAATGACCATGTTCGCTATAAAAGTGCTTCTACATTGACGATTACATCAAATAATCAACAGTTTTTTAGTCATTCTTTAATAGCAGGTACCATAACAAGCTATTCTCATACAGTTTCACTCCCTACCATTGATTTAGGAGAAATTTCGTGAGGTTGATTTCATGGTCTATCGTTATAGGAGCGTTCATGATGGGGACTCCAACGTGGGGAGGAAATACAACCCCTCCTTTAATTCCAACTGTAAGGGATCGTCTATATACCATTGGGTATAATGAAACAGAGCTACGTTATGACTCAGATCTACCTAAACGAGTACCTTATCCCAAAAATCAACAACAAGTGGTTGAATTATATCATCGGGCATTAAAATCTAATAAGGAAGATGATAACTATGCTTTGTTTTCTTTTTTCAGAATTGGTTGCACCGATTTTAAGCATTTACATAATGTGAAAGTTACAAAAGAAGAGTGTGCACTGGCAAATTTCTTTTTGAAGAGGGTGCTAGAAATTAATTCTAACAATGGATTAGCTCTGTTATTTACAGGGGTAAACTATCAGCATGGTAATGGGGGGGAAATAAATATGCCAGAAGCAATTTTATATTATGAATAAGCTTACCACCTTTATGGTAATAAGGTACTTACCGCAGGTAAAAACCTTTCGACGATTTATTTACATGGACTCGGAGGGGTCCCTCAGGACTTTAATAAAGCTAAGTACTACTTAGAAATGGTAGCAAGAGATAATCCAAAGGGGCAAGATGCATATTACCTCAAGAATTTTGATACTTATGTTGATTTACTCAAAATATCAAATGAGGGCGATAAATGTAAGCAACAAAATCCTAATAACCGCACTTGGGTAAATGAATGTAATGATAAAGTAGAAAAACAAATAAAGGCATACCTAAAAAAATATAGAGATAATCAGAAAAATGCGATTGGTTAATTTATGACTAGTATGAAAGGTAACTGTGAATAATACCCTAAAATAGAGTAATAAAAATACTCTATTTTTTTCGTGTTAAAAAATTAAATTTGTTAATTATTTTGGCGAAATCTCAAACTAGGTTGTCTAATTTGCATAAGCAAGGGGCTTTTTTCATCGATAAGATAACTTTTCAATGACTCATGAGGACTTATCTGTGGATTGGCTACTGTGTTTGTTTGGATTTATTTCAGGAATAACAACGGCATTATTCGGTTTTGGTGGCGGTTTTATTACGGTTCCACTGTTATATGCTTTGATTACTTTAGTGTGGGGGCCGCAAAGCGAGGCAAGCAGTGTAGCAATGCAAATTGCGGTAGCAACATCAACCTGTGTAATGATCTTTTCATCGGCGCTTTCTAGCCGTGCTCATTACCTTAAAGGCAACCTGAGTTGGCCGATTATACGTCCCTTTGTTATCCCTATTTCAATTGGTGGAATTTTAGGGGCAATAGTGGCGCTATCAATAGATAGTGCGTTGATCCGTTGGATATTTATAGGTTACTTAGTTATTACTATTTTAGATTGCTTTATCCGCCCTGGTTTTATGAATACACAGGCAAATGGTGTAACCGCATCACAAGGGGGCATTTTTGCAGATACCCCCATTGGGGTGGTGATTGGTGCTGTGGCTGCATTTCTTGGGGTCGGTGGGAGCGTGATGACAGTCCCTTTAATGCGACGTAGAGGCGCGAGTATGATCCAAGCGGCTGCATTTGCCAATCCATTGACATTACCAATGGCGATTACAGGAACATTGACGTACTTCTTTTTTGCTATCGACCAACACATTGACCTTGGCGCGGGTTTCCTTGGGATGATCTACATTAAAGGTGCATTGATTTTAATCGCAGCGTCATGGCTGGGAATTCGCTTTGCTGGTTTACTAATGCCTTATCTTAGTGATAAACGTCATGCACAAAGTTATCCGCTATTATTGCTAGTGGTGTTAATGGTGATGTTGTTCACTTAAAAATGAATTGGGCTGATGTCGGGAGTTTTTTGCCCTAAATTCCAGTTTGTTGCACCTTTTGGTGGCTAAGCGCAATCAAACGGTTGTTTCCTGATTGATTATGATAGAATATATTCAGATACTACACGCTTTTAGCGCGCTTTTGGCATTGAGGAATGATGACAATGAATGAGGCAGATGCTCGCCCAACAAATTTTATCCGTCAGATCATAGATGAAGATCTGGCGAGCGGAAAACACACATCAGTGCATACACGTTTTCCACCAGAACCGAATGGCTATTTACATATTGGTCATGCGAAATCAATCTGCTTGAATTTTGGCATTGCCAAGGACTATCAGGGACAATGTAATTTACGTTTTGATGATACCAACCCTGTAAAAGAAGATGTCGAATACGTTAACTCCATTCAAGAAGACGTTAAATGGCTAGGTTTTGAATGGACGGGGAATGTTCGTTATTCCTCTGATTATTTTGATACTTTGTATCAATACGCAATTGAACTGATCAACAAAGGTCTTGCTTATGTTGATGAGCTCAGCCCTGATGAAATCCGTGAATATCGCGGGACTTTGAAAGAGCCGGGTAAAAATAGCCCATACCGTGAGCGTTTAATTGAAGATAACTTAGCATTATTTGAAAAAATGCGTGCAGGTGGCTTTGAGGAAGGTAAAGCGTGTTTACGTGCTAAAATTGACATGGCATCCCCATTTATGGTGATGCGCGACCCGGTTTTATATCGTATTAAGTTTGCGGAACATCACCAATCTGGTAATAAGTGGTGCATTTATCCGATGTATGACTTCACACATTGTATTTCTGATGCGTTAGAAGGTATTACACATTCTTTATGTACACTTGAGTTCCAAGATAACCGTCGTTTATATGATTGGGTATTAGATAACATCACGATTGATTGTCATCCACGTCAGTACGAGTTTTCTCGTCTGAATTTGGAATATACGGTGATGTCTAAGCGTAAACTGAACCAATTAGTGACAGAAAAACATGTCAATGGTTGGGACGATCCACGCATGTTAACCATTTCAGGTTTACGCCGTCGTGGTTATACCGCAGCTTCTATCCGCGAGTTCTGCCAACGTATTGGTGTCACTAAGCAAGACAACAACGTTGAAATGGCATCATTAGAGTCCTGTATTCGTGATGACCTGAATGAGTCAGCTCCGCGTGCAATGGCGGTTATTGATCCAGTGCGTGTGGTGATTGAAAACATGCCTGCTGGTGAAGAAATCTTAACGGCACCAAATCACCCAAATAAACCTGAGATGGGCACTCGCCAAGTGCCATTTAGCAATGAAATTTATATTGACCGTGCAGATTTTCGCGAGGAAGCAAATCGTCAATATAAACGTTTAGTTTTAGGTAAAGAAGTTCGCTTACGTAACGCTTATATCATCAAAGCTGAGCGTGTTGAGAAAGACGCAGAGGGCAATATCACGACTATTTATTGTACCTACGATGCAGGTACATTAAATAAAGACCCTGCGGATGGGCGTAAAGTCAGAGGGGTTATTCACTGGGTTAGCGTAGCACACGCACTGCCAGCGGAAATTCGTTTGTACGACCGCTTATTTACAGTACCAAACCCAGGTGCAGAAGAGGATTTCCTGTCGGTAATCAACCCAGAGTCATTGGTTATTCGCCAAGGGTTTGTTGAACCAAGCTTAAAAGATGCTGCCCCTGAAAAAGCATATCAGTTTGAGCGTGAAGGGTATTTTTGTGCAGATAACCGTTTAAGTAGCGCGGATAACTTGGTCTTTAATAGGACGGTAGGGTTGCGTGATACTTGGGCTAAAATAGAGTCTAACTAAAAAATGTTGTAAGCCAATGCACATTAGGTGCATTGGCTTTACCCTCTAACCCTAGTCACATACATATGTATATTTCTAGGGGGGATTTTTTGTTTTCTCTGTGATATTGAATAGAGAATAATAAAAAATAATCAACAGAAAATGAGATTATTTAATCAGTTATTACCCTTGTAAATAAAGTGGTTTATTGCTGTATAGAAAGAACTACGCTAAATTAATTATGGTTTCTTGTGGTTATTAACCAATAATATCTGAAAATACTGAAATCAAAAATTGATTACGGGATTTAAATCACAAAACAATAAAATCGGTTAGACAGTTTGAAAGATTGTATGATAAAGATATACTCCAGTTAAGATTAATAAAGATATATAACACACAAAGTGATTAATTTGTTTTTATTAATCTTAATAACTAATGTTTTTTCAGGTTAAATTGAAAAACCATTAGTTAGGTTAAATATAAATTAAATTTATATTTTTAAAAAAGATCAAATAATCTATTACTTGGTTTTAATAATTAAAAATATAAATAACAGGGTCAGTGAACTGAAAGCCCTCAGAGATCTTAATCAGATCTCTGAGGGCTTTTTTTGTTTTTATTCTAAGGAAATATTATGTCAAAACAACGTCGTTTATCTAAGATTTTTGCTCAGGATGGGAAATCCGTTACGCTAGCATTAGATGGTTATTTTTTCTCGACAAAAACAGAAGGTATCGATAATACAATAAAACAAATGCCAGAATTAGTCGCTAATGGGTTGGATTGTGCGCTGGTAACTTACGGTATGGCAAGGAATTACCAGAAGGAGTTTAAAGACATTTCGATTGTGCTGCGTGTTGATTCAACGGTGAATGTATATGATAACAGTGTACCTGACACGCAACAGGTATTTACGACAGAGGACGCACTAAAAATAGATGCTGATGGCATGGTTTGTATGACCTTTCCTGGCGCATTTAATGAAGAAAAAACCCACGCTATGGTCGCTAGATTGGTAAAAGAAGCAGAACAATGGAATATGCCTTTCATTGTAGAATCATTGCCTTATGGTTACCCAGTGACTAGTCCAGAATCCAATGAAGCCAAAGTTATTGCGGATGCCGCCCGTATTGCCGTAGAGCTGGGTGCTGATGTGATCAAAACGCGTTTTTCAGGTACCGAAGACGACTATCTGATTGTTGAAGCTTCGATGGTCCCTGTTTTAGCTTTGGGTGGACCAAAAACAGATACACTTGGCTACTTTAAATTTGTAGAGCATTGCATGAATATGGGGGCTAAAGGTGTTGCGGTTGGGCGTAACATTACACAAGACCCTAAACCTATCGCAATGGTTGCAGGTTTAAATGCCATTATTCACCAAGGGGCATCACCTGAAGAAGCTTATGCTCTATATCAAAATACAAAATAATTGGAATTAAATAATGAATTTAAATAACACCGTTATTCCATCAGTCAGAAATTACAAATATTTTGAGAAGGCATTAAATTGTCGTTCTGAATATATTTTATTACCAGATGCCGATATTGGTAATTTGCAATCTATGATTGGAAAATGCCATAAGGCAGGGAAAAAAGTTTTAGTCCATTTAGAATTATTAGGTGGATTTAAACCTGACCAATCAGGTATTACGGTGCTTAAAAACTTTTATAAAGTTGACGGTGTTATTTCTTCAAATTTTACAGCTCTACGTTATGCAAAAAAAGAAGGGTTAGACACAATATTCAGAGTATTACTAGTGGATTCTCGTTCATTAGAGCAAGCAAGTAATATGGTTAAAAACAATTCAGTTGATGTTGATGCTATTGAATTATTACCAGCTGAATATGCCTGTAGTTGTTTTGATTTATTAAAAAGAAGCTTTAATCAAAGTAATAAACCATTCATTGCAGGTGGATTTGTAAAAAGAAAATATATTGTCGATAAAATTTTCTATACCGGCTTTAACGGAATTACAACCAGTGAACATACCCTTTGGTAAACAACAATTATAAAAATCCGATTACAAAGAGGCTCATAATGAAAACACAATATGTCATGGGCATTGATAATGGTGGAACCGTCACCAAAGCAGCTATCTATAACCTAGAAGGCCAGGTTGTCTCTATTGCTTCAAATACGACACGAATGATCACTCCAAAACCTTTTTTCACTGAAAGGGATATTGCAGAACTTTGGCAATCAAATCTTTTAGTTATTAAAGAGGTGCTAAAAAAATCCGCTATAGATGCTGAGGATATTATTGGTATATCTGTGACAGGTCACGGAAATGGGTTGTACCTCGTTGATGAACAGGGAAATGCGACGCGTAATGGTATCGTATCCACAGATAATCGAGCAAAACAATATGTCGAAAACTGGTATCGGTCACCTCGATTTGAAAGTGATATTTTGCCAAAAACGATGCAGTCCATCTGGGCAGGGCAGCCTGTTGCGTTGCTTGCATGGTTGCGTGATCATGAACCTGAGAGCTTACAAAAAGCCCGTTATATTTTTATGGTCAAAGACCTGATCCGTTTTTATTTAACAGGTGAGGCATACCAAGAGCTGACAGATATTTCAGGGACTAACTTAATTAATGTACGTGACCGTTGTTATGACGATGAAATTCTTGAATTTTGGGGCGGTTTAGAGTGGAAAGACAAGCTGCCACCAATCAAATTATCAACAGATTGTTGTGGGTATATCACCCCCGAAATTGCTGAGTTGACGGGGCTAAGTGCGGGTACTCCTGTATCAGGGGGGATATTTGATATTTCAGCATCATCTTTAGCATCGGGTGTTAACCAAATTAATAAATTAGCGATTGTGGCGGGGACGTGGAGTATTAATGAATACGTAACAGACAAGCCAGTCGTTGATAAAAACCTATTTATGACATCTATTTATCCAATGGAAAATAGATGGCAAATTACAGAAGCCAGCCCAACCTCTGCCAGTAATTTAGAATGGTTTATTACACATTTTATGGCAGCGGACAAACAACTCGAAGAATCGAAGGGTGGTTCAGTTTATGAGCTTTGTAATCAACTCGTTGCTGCAACAACACCAAGCGAAAGCCAACTCATGTTTTTTCCTTTTGTTTTTGGTTCCAATACCATTCCAGATGCAACAGCAGGGTTTGTTGGTGTCACTAGTTTTCATCATCGTGGGCACTTTTTGCGTGCTATCTATGAAGGGGTCGCGTTTAGTCATCTTTATCACGTTGAAAGGTTAAGAAAGATTAACCCACAACTCAGTGATGTGGTTCGTATTGCTGGAGGGATAACGCATTCCCCAGTTTGGCTACAAATTTTTGCTGATATCTTCCAGTGCCAGCTTGAAATTGTAGATGTTCAAGAACACGGCACACTGGGTGCGGCCATGACAGCGGCCGTGATGGAAGGGTATTTCCCAGATGTATTTGCTGCCTGTGAAGTGATGGTCAAAGTAGCCGATATCATCAAGCCGGATACAGCGAATAAAACCGTTTATCAGCAAAAGTACGCACTGTATAAACGCATGCTTGATGACATGCAAGCTACATGGAAATCCCATAGTCGTTCACCAATGCATATGTTAGCTACTGAATAATAAAAGGAATTAATTATGAAACTTCACTTACAAGGAAAAAACGCATTAGTGACAGGTGGGGCGACAGGGCTTGGACGTGAGTTTGTTCGTTCATTAGCACAAGAAGGCGTTAATGTCTGTTTTACTTACCGCAGTCATCCTGACGATGCAGAGTCATTAGTGAAAGAAATCAATGGGAAAAGTGGTGTAAAAGTCCAAGCCATTAGAACCGATTTAAGTGATAGCGAAGCTATCGATACCCTATTCGATAGTGGGTTAAGTGAGTTCGGGCAGTTTGATATTTTGGTCAATAATGCGGCTGTCTGGCTATCAGGTAAAGTGAGCGAAATCTCATTGGAGGATTGGGATAAGGTGATGAATGTGAATTTGAAATCAGTTTTTCATCTAAGCAAGCTATTTGTTAACCAATGTTTAGCTAAGGAAATAACAGGTTCGATTTTGAATATCACCTCACAAGCAGCTTTTCATGGTTCAACAACTGGGCATTCTCATTATGCGGCCAGTAAAGCAGGGTTAGTGGCTTTTTCAATCTCATTAGCTAGAGAAGTGGCAAAACAAAATATTAATGTGAATAACATTGCAGTAGGCATTATGGATACGGAGATGATCCGCGAGAATTTGCGCAATAATGCGGAATATTATCTTAATCGTATACCAAATGGTCGCGTCGCTTCTCCATCCGAAATTGCAGATATCGGGGTATTTTTAGTTTCACAAAAAGCGAGTTATATGACTGGTGCAACCATTGATGTGACCGGTGGCATGTTAATGCGTTAAGTAAAAGGGGAAAGAAAATGAAATGCCTTGCGATTGCCGATTTATTCATTAAAAAGAATACGATGGATTTAGGCTTAGAGAAATTACGTAATAACGGTATTGATGTGACGGTTAATCAGTGGACACACAGCTCCATCGAAAAGCTTCAAGAAGATAACTTACAAATTGAGCAGCATGGTTCAGAAGCGGTAATTTTACCCGTTGAACTGTATACAAGTGCACAAGATGCTGAATTAGTGGTCACCCAATTTGCGCCAATAAATAAAGCGGTGATTGATAGTTTGCCAAAACTAAAATATATCGGGGTACTGCGTGGCGGTATTGAAAATATTAATGTTGAATATGCGAAAAGCAAGGGAATTAAGGTGTTCAATACACCAGGGCGTAATGCGCGTAGTGTCGCTGAGTTTACTGTCGGGTTAATGTTATCTGAGACGCGTAATATTGCCCGAGCACATGACGCACTTAAAGATAAGCATTGGCGTAAAGATTTTCCTAATGCAGATGTTATTCCCGAAATAGGCGGGAAAATAATAGGGTTAGTCGGTTTTGGGCATATTGCACAGTTAGTTGCTAAATTTTTATCCGGTTTTGGGTGTACAATTTTATATTATGATAAATATGTGAGCGATATTGCTGGGTTTACTAAAGTTGAAACCTTAGAAGAATTAGTTTCCCAAGCGGATATTATTTCCTTACATGCAAGGCTATCCAGCGAAACACAAAATTTAATTAATAAAAAACATTTTGATTTAATGAAAAAGACCACCACTATTATTAATACGGCGCGGTCAGGTTTAATTAATGAAAGTGATTTGATTGAAGCATTAAAGAATGGAAGAATCATGGGGGCGGCAATTGATACCTTTGATGATGAACCACTAAAAGATAATAGTGAATTTTATTTATTAGACAATATCACTATCACACCTCATATGGCGGGGAGTACTCTTGATGCATTTAGCAATACACCAAAATTATTTTCAGAGTTATTTCTGAAGGAAATAAAATAGAGTTATTAAATTAAAATAAAAATTTAATATTAAACGATAGAATGCGTGCTATTACCATGCATTCTATTTCAAATCCTTTTACGTGAGAAAATGCTATGGATATTATCAATAGTATTATAGGCCTTGGTGCATCTGTCATGATGCCCATTATTTTCTTTATTATTGCATTATGTTTTGGCGTAAGAGTAGGTACAGCATTTAAAGCAGGGATGCTTGTGGGAATTGGCTTCGTCGGCGTTGGATTGGTAATTAATTTATTATTATCTAATCTTGGCCCTGCATCGCAATCAATGGTAGAGAAAATGGGATTAAACCTAACGGTTGTTGATACAGGTTGGCCTACGGCATCAACGATTGGGTGGGGCTCTCCGATTATGTTACCGGTAGTCGTAGGCTTTATTGTGATAAACCTATTAATGGTTGTTTTTAAAATGACAAAAACCATTAATATCGATATTTTTAATTATTGGATCTTCTTACTTGTTGGTTCAGTCGTTTACGCAGGTACTGAAAGTTATTGGCTCTCAATTGGTATCACCTATGTTATTTTTATTTTAACATTAGTTGCTGCGGATATTACTGCGCCTTATTTACAGCGAAACTATAATTTAAAAGGAATTTCGTTCCCGCATTTAACTTGTATCATGTATGTTCCCTTTGGAATAGCAACTAATTATATTATTGAAAAAATACCGGGGGTTTCTAAAATTAATTTAGAACCCGAAACGATCAATAAAAAATTTGGTGTTTTTGGCGAGCCATTAACACTCGGGTTTATTCTTGGTTTAGTTTTAGCATTAATGGCAGGTTATAGCATTAGTGAGTCTGTTGCGTTGGCCGTTACTGTATCTGCTGCAATGTTATTGCTACCTAAAATGATCGAAATATTAGTTCAAGGTTTATTAATTGTACGAGATGCCGTTGAAGCTAAATTGAAAAAAGTATTTCCTAATCGAGACTTCTATATAGGAATGGATACCGCTTTATTAATTGGGGAGCCATCAGTATTAGCGACAGGGCTTTTACTCATCCCAATGGCAATTGTGCTCGCATTTATTTTACCGGGTAATAAAGTATTACCTTTCGTTGACCTTGCTTCATTAATGTTTTTATTAGCAATGGTTACGCCTTTCTGTAAGCGTAATATGTTTAGAATGTTTATTTGTGGAACACTTGTCCTTACATCTATTTATTATGTTGGGACAGATATTTCTAAAGAGTATACACAGGCGGCAGTTAATTCAAATATCCCTGTCCCAGAAGGTATTTCTGAAATGACAAACATTGTCGGTGGGGCAACAACACCAGCAGGTTGGGTGGCTGTTAAAGTCGGGGAGATGATAGCAAACTAGTCAATCATCCAGTAGGTGTTTTTATTTATGGTTAAAAACACCTACTGTGACTTCTTAATTTTTATCCACACTGTTTTTCAATAAATCATGTAAATATTGATTGGCAGAGAAAACATTACCTTGTGCATCCTTGACTTGGTATTCTTCCCCTGTAACCGATGATTTTGAAGCAACGTTATCGATAAATTGTTCAGTAGTATTGAGGCGTTTCTCAGTTTTACGCAGTTTTAATCTCAAGTGAGATTCAGCATCAGTTGCAGAATGCTCCGTACCATTACGAGTAAAAGTCAGGTTTTGTTGTTTACCGAGTTCTGCTAATAATGATTCAGTACGAATTTTTTCTTCAGGGCTTAATGCTAGAGCTTGAGTGGTGACAAAAACACTTAAAAAAAGCACTAAAGCAGAGGAAAAGCGGTTTGATAGTTGGGCTGTAAGTGATTGCACGAATTTCTCTCCATAGAAAAAAGGTGAGTAAATTATAAGCAGCCGTTTAATTTAAACTATCGGTAAGATTCCTAGAATTCAATTTAAGGCATAAAGCGATAACCAATACCTGTTTCTGTAAGTAAATGAATTGGGCGAGTTGGGTCATTTTCTAATTTTTGCCGCAAATGGCCCATATAAATTCGCAAATAATGGTTATGCTCAATATAGCTCGGCCCCCATACTTGTAATAATAAATGCCGTTGGGTTAATACTTTGCCGCTGTTAGCAACTAACTCGCTGAGCAAGCGGAATTCAATGGGAGTAAGGTGTAATTCTTCATTTTGCTTAGTGACAACCCGATTAATAAAATCGACCGTAATATCACCAAATTGAAATTGTGAGTTTTCTTGTGCCGCTTTGCCAAAACGACGCAAGGCGACACGGACTCGTGCGAGTAATTCGCTGATGCCAAAAGGCTTAGTCAGATAATCATCAGCACCTGCATCAAGGGCGGCAACCTTTTGAGATTCGTCTTCTCGAGCGGATAAAACGATGATAGGAATACTGCTCCATTTGCGTAAATCATGAATTAAATCAAGCCCATCGCCATCAGGCAACCCAAGGTCTAAGATAAGCAAGTCGGGTTGCCGTGTCCCAGATTCAATCAACCCGCGTTGGTAGTTTTCTGCTTCAAAAACTTTCCAGCCTTCACCTTCCAGCGCAAGGCGAACAAAGCGGCGGATCTCTTTTTCATCTTCAACGATCAGGATTTGATGAGTACTCACAATAGTGGTTGTTCTCCTAAATTTCGGTTTCAATATCAGGTAGTTGTTTTAAAGGTAAAACAAAGTGGAAGCTGGCTCCACCTTTATTATTGTTCTGAGCCCATATTTCCCCTTCATGTAATTGAATAATGGCACGACAAATAGCAAGGCCTAAGCCAACTCCGGGAATGGCTGATTCTTTTTGCGCTCGAGAGAATTTATCGAAAATAGTTTTTTCTTGTCCATCAGGGATTGCATTGCTGGCATCCCAAATTTCAATATGAATTTTTTGCCTTTCAACCCTCGCCTTAATACCAATTGGGGTATCTTCATGGCTATATTTTACGGCATTTTCTAATAGGTTGATAAGCACCCGCTCTATCAAATTGGCATCACAATAGAGTAATAAATCAGCTGGGATATCAATATCTAAAGGATGACTATGTAAAGTATAGTCTAATGTTCTGACAGCGCTACTGGTAATTTCTTGTAGTGATTGCCACTCTAAATTAGGTTGAATACCACCAGATTGCAGCCGTGCCATATCAAGTAAATTATTGACTAATCGCGAAGTACTCAGAACTTGTTGGCGCATTTTATTAACTTGCTCAGTAAGTGGTGAGTTTTCAGCAGACAAATTCAACATTAATATTTCAGTTTGCCCAAATAAAACGGTTAATGGTGTTTTTAGGTCGTGTGAAAGGGCCGCGAGTAATGAATTACGCAATTGCTCACGTTCAATATCTAATTTTGCGGATTCGGCTTGTTTGGTTAGCTCTAACCGAGCAAGGGCACTGGCAATTAACCCAGTGAAGGTTTGTAACATACGTTGTTGTTCTGGGATCAACAACTGGCGCATATTTCTAGGTTCAATCGCTAAGACGGCAAGTGTTTGATCTGCGGTTGTTATAGGTTGCAATTGATAGGGGACGCTGGGAAGAGTATCGGTGCCAGCTCCTGCGGGTTGGCGTTTATCAAAGCTCCATTTGGCAATTGCATTATCAATTTGCATTGCACTGTGCCCCTCACATTTTAAGGGCAATAATTGCCCCTCAGCATTGGGTATTAATAAACAGCTTTTGGCTTGGAACGCGTTATTAAGGAAGTGATAGCCTGTTCTGCCGATGTCATCGGTGCTGAGTGCTTGCCCTAATTCTTTTGTCATTTCATATAAATGTCGCGTTCGTTGTTCACGATAACGGGCAATTCGGGCTTGATAGCGCATGCCAGCAGTTAAATTCCCCACAACGACGCCAACAATTAGCATAACCGTAAAGGTGACTAAATATTGCATATCCATGATAGCAAGGGAAAAATGGGGCTGAACAAAGAATAAATCAAAGCTAATAACATTAATTAGTGCCGCAAAGACAGAAGGGCGCCTGCCATAAAATAGCGCGATAAGTACCACGCCGAGTAGATAGAGCGTGACTAAGTTGGCTTTATCTAACGCTAACAAAAATGTGCGTGAGAACACGGTAATTGCAGCACACATCACAATCGCCATCAAATAACCGTTCATGTCTGAACGCCATTTTTCAGAGAAAGGTTTTCTCTCTGGTTCTTTATCCCATTCGCTTTTTTCTTCTAGCGCGACGATCACCAAGTCAAGGTCTGGCCCTAATTTGCCAAGACGGTCAGCAAAGCCAGGACGTAAATTAAATATGGGCCATTTACGTTGCTTATCGCGACGACCAATCAGTATTTTGCCCAAATTATGTTCTCGAGCATAACGTAATATGGCTTTTTCTTCAGAAGGGTCAGATAACGTGGCGGTTTCAGCGCCTAAATCTTGAGCAAGACGTAATGCCTTTAAAATGGCTCTGCGCCGAGCCTCGGGTAATTGATGGAGCGCAGGAGTTTCCACATATACAGCATGCCATACACTGCCAAACTTTGCGGCAAGGCGAGCCGCGGTGCGAACCAACTTTTCATTACCCATATTATGACCAATACATAATAGAAGGCCATCCCGGGTATGCCAGACAGGGGCTTGTCCCTTACCATCACGAAATTCCCGCATCTGGTCATCAACGCGATCGGCAGTTCGACGTAGAGCCAGCTCACGTAGCGCGATGAGATTCCCTTTACGGAAAAAATGTTCGATTGCTCGCTCTGCTTGCCCAGAGATATAAACTTTGCCTTCTTTTAGGCGTTGCCGTAAGTCATCAGGAGGCAAGTCAACTAATACGACTTCATCTGCGGCATCAAAAATATGATCAGGAACCGTTTCACGCACTCGAATACCAGTAATGCTTCCGACGATATCATTTAAACTTTCAATATGTTGAACGTTAATGGTCGTAAGGACATCAATACCAGCATTTAATAGCTCTTCGACATCCTGCCAGCGTTTAGGGTGTAGGCTGCCATTAGGATTACTAAATGCTAATTCATCCATTAAAATAATGGCTGGGTGCCTAGCAATTGCGGCGTCAATATCAAAAGCAGTTAAACGGCGTCCCCTATGTTGGATACGCTTTGGTGGTAACTGTGAGAGACCTTCAAGTAACGCAGCTGTTTCTTCGCGTTCATGGGTTTCTACTACACCAATAAGCACATCTAATCCTTGTGACCTTAGTCTTTGGGCTTCTTGAAGCATGGCATAGGTTTTCCCGACGCCAGCACAGGCGCCGAAAAAAATTTTTAATTTGCCACGGCCTGTTTCATTGGCCTTTACCAATAAATCGTCGGGATTAGGGCGACTAGGTTCCTGATTTTTCATAATAGGCCTTAGTGAGTTTGGCTATTGGCTTGTTGCTGATATTCATCAAGAGCAAGGTTTAACTTTAAGACATTAATAACAGGCTTGCCTAAAAAAGCGAATACACTATTTTCAGTATGAGTATTAATTAATGATTTTACCTCTTCTAGTGGGATCTGTCTGTGTTTAGCAATTCGCGGGGCTTGATATAACGCCGCATCAACAGAAATATTGGGGTCTAATCCACTGGCAGAGGCTGTTAATAAATCAACAGGGATGCTCTTGTCAGCCGCTGGGTTTTCTGAGCGAAGTTGGGCACTTCGTTGTTCCATTGTTTGTAATAGTAATGGGTTGCTAACGGCTAAATTACTACCGCCAGATGCTAATGTATTATAAGGGGCTTCAGCGGTTGCAGAGGGACGCCCATGAAAGTAATTTTCACTTTGTATATTTTGTCCAATCAGTTCAGAACCGATAACCTGATCATCTTGAGTGAGTAAGGAGCCATGAGCTTGCCAAGGGAAAAAGACATTAGCAAGCCCTGTCACCATCAATGGGTAGGCGATCCCTGTGAATAAAGTGAGAATTATTAACATAATAATAGAAGAGCGGATCATGTTCATTATCAATTCCTTATATCCCAAATAAGCGAATAAACATATCAATTAATTTAATCCCAACAAATGGCACTATTAACCCACCTAAACCATAGAGGCTTAAGTTACGTTGCAACAATGATTGGGAGCTCATAGGGCGATAATTGACCCCTTTAATCGCCAATGGGATCAAGAAAATTATAATTAAAGCGTTAAAGATCACCGCTGAGAGAATCGCAGATGCAGGTGAATGTAACTGCATAATATTTAATGCGTTAAGTTGAGGCCAAGTGACAGCAAAAGCGGCTGGAATGATGGCAAAGTATTTTGCAATATCATTGGCTATACTAAAGGTTGTTAATGAGCCTCGTGTCATCAACATTTGTTTACCAATATGGACGACCTCAATTAATTTGGTTGGGTTAGAGTCTAAATCAACCATGTTACCTGCTTCTTTGGCCGCTTGTGTCCCTGAGTTCATCGCTACAGCCACATCCGCTTGCGCTAATGCTGGGGCATCGTTGGTACCATCACCCGTCATGGCAACTAGTCGGCCTTCTGATTGATATTGGCGGATTAATGCGAGCTTGGCTTCGGGGGTTGCCTCAGCGAGGAAGTCATCGACACCGGCTTCTGCAGCAATAGCGGCGGCTGTTAAGTGGTTATCTCCGGTGATCATAACTGTTTTGATCCCCATGCTACGCATTTGAGCAAATCGCTCTTTCATTCCCCCTTTAACAATATCTTTTAATGCTACAACACCGAGTACTGTTTGGTCGTCCACAACAACAAGAGGGGTTCCCCCTAAATGAGCGACTTTTTCAACTAATTGGTCGGCTTCTATCGGGAATTTACTGTGGTTTGCTTCAACGTAGCGGCGTATCGCATCCGCAGAACCTTTGCGGATCATTCTTTCTCCAATGTTGACACCGCTCATACGAGTCATTGCAGAGAACGGAACAAAGGTAGCATTCAGGCCATGAATATCTCTTTCACGTAAATTAAACTTTTGTTTCGCCAACACGACAATACTACGCCCTTCAGGGGTTTCATCGGCTAAAGAAGAAAGTTGAGCAGCATCTGCTAGTTGCTGTTCAGTCACACCCGTTAAAGGCAAAAACTCAGATGCTTGTCGGTTACCAAGGGTGATAGTACCGGTTTTATCGAGTAATAAGACGTCGACATCACCCGCAGCCTCCACTGCACGACCGCTGGTGGCAATCACATTTGCACCTAACATACGGCTCATCCCTGCCACACCAATAGAAGAGAGTAACCCGCCAATAGTGGTTGGAATTAAGCAAATTAATAAAGCTATAAGGACTAGAATAGAGACCGCACTACCTGCGCCTGCATAATCGGCAGCAAAAACCGTGAATGGGTACAAGGTGGCGCATACCAACACGAAAATAATCGTCAGGGCGGTTAACAGGATCGTTAAAGCGATTTCATTGGGGGTTTTACGACGTTGTGCGCCTTCAACCATTGAAATCATTCGGTCTAAGAATGTTTCACCGGGGTTTACGGTACATTCAACAATTAACCAATCAGAAAGAACGCGAGTCCCTCCGGTGACTGAGGAAAAGTCACCACCGGATTCACGGATCACAGGAGCTGACTCACCAGTAATTGCACTTTCATCGACAGATGCACCACCTTCAAGCACTTCACCATCGCAAGGGATTGTTTCTCCAGCATGGATAAGCACGATATCCCCTTTACGTAACTGGCTTGAAACCACGATTTCTTGAGCCGCATCCATTGATGCAGAAGCCAAACGAGTTGCGTTACTTTGCTGTTTTACCCCTTTTAAACTTTGGGCTTGTGCCTTACTTCGCCCTTCAGCTAGCGCCTCGGCAAAATTAGCAAAGAGCAGTGTAAACCATAGCCATAGTGTCACCATTCCACTAAACCAAGCGTTACCCTCAGTGTAATGAGTTACCATTGCTAACCATAAAAGGGTGGTGATAATACTGCCGATATACACCACGAACATCACGGGATTTCGCCATTGTGCTTGCGGTGTGCATTTTTTGAATGCTTCAAAGATAGATTGTTTGATTAATTTATTATCAAATAATTTGATGTTATTACTTTTCATTTTCTTCCCCTCATTATCCCGCGAAACCGATGTGTAGTTGCTCTGCAATTGGACCTAACGCAAGGGCAGGTACAAAGGTCAGCGCACCAATGAGAAGTACAGTGAATACAAGCAGACCAATAAATAACGGACCTGTTGTGGGTAATGTTGCATTACTTTGCGCTTGAGGTTTCTTGCTTGCCATCGAACCTGCAATGGCGAGAACTGGCAGAATGACGCCAAAACGTCCTAAGAACATGGTGACCGCCAATAGCAGGTTGTAAAACGGTGTATTTGCGCTAAGTCCAGCAAACGCGCTACCGTTATTATTCGCTGCGGAGGAAAAAGCGTATAACACTTCACTAAACCCGTGAGCACCTGGGTTTAAGATCCCTGCACGCCCAGCTTCAGTCATTAATGAAAGTGTGGTACCCAGTAGTACTAAAGTGGGAGTCACTAAAATAGCCAGTGCAACCATTTTCATTTCGCGCACCTCGATTTTTTTACCGAGATATTCAGGAGTACGACCAATCATTAGCCCAGCAAGGAATACGGCGAGTAAAACAAATAGCAACATGCCATATAAGCCAGATCCCACACCGCCGAAAACCACTTCACCGATTTGCATTAACCACATCGGCACCATGCCACCCATCGCAGTAAAGGAATCATGCATTGCATTAACAGCACCGCAAGAGGCAGCTGTTGTTACAACAGCGAATAATGCGGAGCCTAAGATACCAAAGCGGCTTTCTTTTCCTTCCATATTGGCAGTGGTAGTCGCATGGAATTCACTTAAAAATGGATTACCAACATACTCTGCTTTGATAACCGCTATGGCAGCAACGACAAAAATAATCCCCATCACCCATAGCAGAGTGTGACCTTGTTTGTTGTTGCCAACGACACGCCCAAAAGCAAAACATAACGCTGTTGGAATTAGAAAAATGGCTAACATTTGTACGAAATTGCTTAATGCCGTTGGGTTTTCAAATGGGTGTGAAGAATTAGCTCCAAAGAAACCGCCTCCGTTAGTACCGAGTAGCTTAATTGCTTCTTGAGAGGCGACAGGCCCCATTGGTAATAACTGGTTGCTATTATTTAGGTTATTAACTAATAGGTAATCTGAGAAGTTTTGGATAACACCTTGGCTAACAAAAAATAGAGCAAAAATAATCGCTAATGGGAAAAGTAGATACACAGTAATACGGTAGATATCCACCCATGCATTACCAACCGTTTTACGACCATGGCGTGAAAATGCTCGGATAAGGGCGAAAACAACGGCAATCCCTGTTGCAGCGGAAAGGAAATTTTGTACTGTTAACCCAGACATCTGGCTTAGATAACTTAATGTGTTTTCACCGCTATAGGATTGCCAATTAGTATTTGTGACAAAGCTAATTGCGGTGTTAAAGGCTAAATCCCAACTCATTCCCGGAAATTGTTGTGGGTTAAGGGGCAAATGACCTTGGAATATTAATATAGAAAACAGCAATATAAAGCCTAAAATATTGAACAGTAAAATCGATAAGGCATATTGTAGCCAAGTCATTTCCGCCATTTCTCGCCCTGGCTTTTTTACGCCGCCTAAGCGCCAAAGAAGGGCTTCGCTTTTTATTAGCGTACTCGGTATATCGCTATCAATTAACCGAGCAATACCATTGCCTAATGGTTTTGCCAAAATAAACAGCACGAGTAAAAAGCTACCGATAATTAAAATTGTGGTAGTGGTCATATTAAAAATCCTCCGCGCTTAGCAGGGCATAGACCAGATAAACCAGCAGTAACACAACGAGAACTGCCCCAATAATGGAAAGTAATGACACAGTATTTTCTCCTTATTATTTCCATGCAATAAGGCTAAAACTTCCGTTGTAAAGAAGCTGATAAAAAATAGACCTTCGGTGTAAAAAAAGTATAAAAATGTATTTTTATACGAGGGAATAAAATAAAACAGAGATGGCGAGTTAAAGCGAATAATTGTTATGTAAATGTTGCTGATTTGTTTGTTTTTGACGCAACCAGGTTAAATAATGTAATAAAACAACGGAATTTATCATTTTATTATGTAAATTTTAATTTATAGTGGTCAGATGAGTAGTTTTATTACACAGTTTGAGCTATGATATTGACAGTTAATTTTTATATTATCTGTTCGGTTTTAGTCGCTCTTCTAAACAGTCATTATTTGGGGTTTTAGAGCAATTCTGGAATCGACAAATAGAGTGGCAACTGAAGGAGGATACCGATGTCCACATATCGCGAATATTCCCGTAATCAGGTACTTGCACGCCGCACTGCTGCTGTTACAGCTGGCATTATTGCGTTTCCGGTTATGGTTTTTCATCCGCAACGAGCAAAATTTTATAGCCATTTACACAAAGTATGGGCTAAAACCAGCGATAAGCCCGTTTGGTTAGAGCGTTCAGAAGCCACGTTTGAAAGCCATCATTAATAATTGCTTTGCTTTTAAGTGGTAATGCCATATCCCTGCAATGACCTATTGTGGGGATATTGTTTTTTTTATCCCTCATCCTGTTTTTCTTTTCCTTATTGCCTTTCTTTTTGGTTAGCATCCTTATTTACAGCAAATAACACAGAAAAAAAGCATGTTTCCGTTTATGCTTATTGATTATCAGTAAATTACATTCAAAATGATGGGGTTGACCCTATAGCGGTGTAGTAAAAAGGACCACATAATGCATAATTTAAGATTAGAAGAAATCATTAATGATGAGCTGAAAATTAGTGAATTCCAAGATTTTGCACCAAATGGATTGCAGGTTGAGGGGCGCCCTCATGTGCATAAAATCATCACCGGTGTAACAGCCTGCCAAGCACTACTGGACGTGGCAGTTGAAAAGAAAGCGGATGCTGTGATTGTTCACCATGGCTATTTTTGGAAAAATGAGCCCGCAATTATTAAAGGTATGAAAAAAAATCGCTTAAAAACATTATTAGCGAATGATATTAACCTTTATGGTTACCATCTTCCTTTAGATGCTCATCATCAATTAGGTAATAATACTCAGCTTGCGTATATCATGGGTGTGCAAGTAAATGGCCAAATTGATCCATTAATGCCATTCGGTTTCTTTGATCAACCGATTACACCACAGGAATTAACCCAGCGCTTAGAGTCCCGCCTTGGTCGCAAAGTGTTGCATTGTGGTGACAATGCTAAAGATGAAATTCGCCAAATTGCATGGTGCACAGGGGGCGGACAAGGCTTTATCTTACAAGCCGCCGAGTTTGGCGTAGATGCATTTGTGACAGGTGAAGTTTCAGAGCAAACAATCCATATAGCAAGAGAAATGGGTATCCATTTCTACAGTGCAGGGCATCATGCGACAGAGCGTTATGGGATTAAAGCGCTGACTAAGTGGCTAGTTGATCACCATGGGTTAGACGCAGAGTTTATCGATATCGATAACCCAGCCTAATTCTCGTCATATTTCGAGCTGTGGCGGTGTTGGCTACACTCGCGACCCCTAGTCACATACTTGTGTATGCTCCTAGGGAGTCGCTCATTTGCCGCCTAGCCACAACTCGAACTATTTAGAGAATTAAATTTTCAAGCTAATCTTCATTGATTTTCTAAATCTAACCTCGGCGGTGTTGGCTACACTCGCGACCCCTAGTCACATACTTGTGTATGCTCCTAGGGAGTCGCTCATTTGCCGCCTAGCCACAACTCGAACTATTTAGAGAATTAAATTTTCAAGCTAATCTTCATTGAGTTTCTAATTCTAACCTTGGCGGTGTTGGCTATGCTCTTAGGGAGTCGCTCATTTGCCGCCTAGCTACAACTCGAACTATTTAGAGAATTAAATTTTCAAGCTAATCTTCATTGAGTTTCTAATTCTAACCTTGGCGGTGTTGGCTATGCTCTTAGGGAGTCGCTCATTTGCCGCCTAGCTACAACTCGAACTATTTAGAGAATTAAATTTTCAAGCTAATCTTCATTGATTTTCTAATTCTAACCTCGGCAGTGTTGGCTATGCTCTTAGGGAGTCGCTCATTTGCCGCCTAGCCACAACTCGAACTATTTAGAGAATTAAATTTTCAAGCTAATCTTCATTGATTTTCTAAATCTAACCTCGGCGGTGTTGGCTACACTCGCGACCCCTAGTCACATACTTGTGATGTAAAATGCGTAGAAAATTATGTGTAATTAGTAAAATAAAAAGTTAACTCGTATAAATTCGATAGCGTAATGATGAAAGAACAAGAACCAAACCCGAAATGGTTAATACCAAGCCTAAGTGCTGGCTCCAGCCTGCGACCATTAAACCAATGGCGAGTCCGATATAGTAAAACAAACCTAAAATAGCCCCAGCAGTACCTTTTCTATCACTATAGCGATTTAAAGCATGTGCAAGGATATTAGGAATAGCAATTCCATATCCAATAACTACACCAATCACCGGTAAAATGAACCAAATAGAATCCATCAGAGCAAAAACCAAGCAACCACTTATCAAAGATATGATGCTAGAGAGCTTAACAAGTTGCTCAGATGTGTGTTTTTTAGCCAATAAATGACGATTAATGATTGACCCTAAGCCCACTCCAAGTGCTAATAAAATTCCAGTTAAACCAAATTGTTGCTGAGTGAGCATTAATCGTTCAAAACTGAAAGGTGCCAGCTGATAATAGCTAAATAAATTAATGTTGAAAAATGCTATCAAGATCACATTTCTAACAATTTCTTTATCTGTGATCATTCGTAAAAATGTCGCCATAAATGGGACTTTGATCACATTTTCAGGGCGTGTTTCTGGTAAACGGCAAGTAGACCAAATAAAAAGCACGACCGCGAGAAATGCCAAGCCAGTAAAAACGGCGAGATATCCGCCAAAACTAACTAACCCCGCACCGAATAACATCCCTAATGCAGGACTAATGGCTAGGGCAATACCCATAATTGAAAAAACTTTAGCTAATTCATGCCCTTGATAGCTATCACGCATTGCGGTTTGTGTTCCAATTGAACCGACGGCGGCACCAAATGCGGCAAGCATTCTCATTAACAGTAATAAATAAAAGTGTGTGATAAACAACGCGCAGATAGAGGCGATACCGTAGATCAACAGACCTGCCAGGATAGTCGGGCGGCGGCCTAGCGTGTCACACATTCTTCCCCAAAATACGACACCTAGCGCAAAAGCAAAGAAATAGAATGATAATGTTTGTGATGCTTGTTCAGCATCGACATTAAATGCGCTAGCAATGTTGGTCAATGCTGGGCTGTATATGGTTTCCACGATTTGTGGAAACATCATTAAGGCAACAGCAAGCCATAATGAAAGAGGGTGTTTCATACCAATTATCCTGCTTATATTAATAAAAAATAGATGGTGAAGATGAATACAACTATTCAATGACAAGCAGTTTAATGGTATTTTTAGTGTCCCATTACAAAAATAAAGACTATAAATATCAAAAAAGGGACATTATGGCTTGGCTAGAACAAACAGATGAATTTCAAACTCACTGGTATACAGCGCCAGTATTGGGAATAGCAGCTCAAATGGGGCAACATGATTCTGGTTTACATAGCCATGAAATGGGGCAGCTTTTGTTTACACAACAAGGGTGTATACGAATTTCACTTGAGAACCGAATTTCTCTATTACCTCCTGGAAGGGTGGCATGGATACCTCCATTTGTTTGTCACCGAGCACAAATGCGCGCATCTGTGGGCTATCGTTCGGTGTATTTAAGTGAACAATATGCTAAAAAAATAGCGAATGAAGTCGTCATTTTGAGCATTTCACCTCTGCTAAGAGAGGTACTTGAACGGATTGCAATTGCCCCGTTTGACAGTGATTGGCAACAAGGGCGCTTAGCAAATTTATTACCAGTATTTATCGATGAACTACAAAGTGCAACGACTGAGCCAACATTACTTGCACTTCCTCAAGATAGGCGCTTTAAAGGCCTCGATATCGAGCAATTACCACCTAATTTAAACCAACTTGCTCAAACGATTGGCGCAAGTGAAAAAACCATTACACGGGTTTTCTTAAAAGAAACCGGAATGACTTATCAAACATGGCGGCAACAATGGCGGTTTATTAAAGCGATTGAGTTATTGGCACAAAATCACCCATATCACTTTATTACTCAAGAGCTTGGCTTAGCCAGTGATAGTGCTTTTATCAGTTTTTTTCGCAAAATGAGTGGGGTAACACCGCGGGAATATCAACAGTAAAAGAGAAAAAGCCTCGATAAACCGAGGCTTGAGTATTTGTAGGGGGATAGATTTAATTGAATATTATTTTTTTGCTAATCCAGAGTTGAATTTACGTTGGCTGTAACCCGTATACAGCTGACGAGGACGAGCAATTTTCAGACCGTCATCATGCATTTCATTCCAATGGGCTATCCAACCAATTGTACGTGCAATAGCAAAAATAACAGTAAACATTGAAGATGGAATTCCCATTGCCTTCAATATGATACCTGAATAGAAGTCAACGTTTGGATACAGTTTTTTCTTAATGAAGTACGGGTCATTCAGGGCAATACGTTCTAGCTCCATAGCGACTTCGAGTAAGCTATCGTTTAAGCCCAACTCATTAAGTACTTCGTGGCAAGTTTCACGCATCACAGTTGCACGTGGGTCATGGTTTTTATAAACACGGTGACCAAAGCCCATTAAGCGGAAAGAGTCATTTTTGTCTTTCGCACGTTCGATAAATGCAGGGATATGCTCAACGGTTTGAATTTCTTCCAACATGCGTAAACAGGCTTCGTTAGCCCCACCGTGAGCTGGCCCCCACAGAGACGCAATACCCGCAGCAATACAAGCAAATGGGTTTGCACCTGATGACCCAGCAGTACGTACGGTTGATGTTGAAGCGTTCTGTTCGTGGTCAGCATGTAGGATTAAAATCCGATCCATTGCACGTTCGAGAACTGGATTTACCACATATTCTTCACATGGTGTAGAGAACATCATATGCAAGAAGTTACCCGCGTACGACAGTTCATTACGTGGATAAACAAAAGGCTGGCCAATGGAGTATTTATAACACATTGCCGCAACAGTTGGCATTTTTGACAGCAGACGATAAGCTGTAATTTCACGGTGGCGCGGGTTGTTCACGTCCAATGCATCATGGTAGAACGCAGCCAGTGCACCTGTTACACCACATAACACTGCCATTGGGTGTGAGTCACGACGGAAGCCATTCAGCATGCGAGTGATTTGCTCGTGGATCATCGTGTGGCGAGTTACCGTATTTTTAAATGTGTCGTATTGCTCTTGAGTCGGTGCTTCGCCGTATAACAGGATATAACAAACTTCGAGGTAAGAAGCTTCGGTAGCGAGTTGATCGATCGGGAAACCACGATGCAGCAGAATGCCTTCATCACCATCGATATAGGTGATTTTTGATTCACAGGATGCAGTAGAAGTAAAACCAGGGTCATAGGTAAAGAACCCTTTTGAACCTAAAGTTCGGACATCGATAACGTCTTGACCAATGGTGGGGCTTAAAATATCGAGGTCAATATCACCCTTACTACCAGTCGTTAGCTTAGCTTTGTTATCAGCCATTTACGGTCTCCTTAGCGCTTGATAATCGACACCCAACAACCCAGAAGCTCAGCGTTATACTGTTTCTTCGTGCATTGTTCTACCGGTATGATTAGAAAATCAGCTAGCTATCACATAAAACCTGAAATCTGACGACCGACGACAATGTAATTAGGTTGTTTATGAGTGTGTAGATGTTATGTTCTTTTTGTTGTTTTACTTACAATATCATTATTTGTGGTAAGAGGAACAACTTTCATAACTTTTGTTAGTAATACCTGTCACAGTTCAAATTGGAAGGTACTTAACATTGCAACATTCATGTTTTTTATTTTTCAGTGAGGGAACGCCCACACCTTAAGATAATTCTGCTAGACCTATATGTAAGATAAATGTTGAATCATTGTCAAATAAGATAAGCACATTTATACAAAATGTTTAAATCGTGATCCTTCTCACTGTTCGGGCTAAATGTCCCCAAACATTTTGTGTGGGAATTGTAATGGCATTGTGAAGACTTTATACTAGCGGCAGGTCTCCGGATTACCCTGTAGTAGGAGTTCCCAGCGTGATCAGTATGCAACTTTATTTAAACATGATGGATTAGAGTTTGTGTTAAGTTGCATTTTGTACCCCCTGTCGCTGTCTGATTTCCACCCCAGGTCCGGAGGATGGAAAATAATAAAGAGCTGTGTGGGCAAAATTGTGAAAAAACAAAGACCTGTCAACCTTGATTTGCAGACGATTCATTTCCCGATCACTGCAATATCTTCGATCTTGCACCGTGTCTCTGGCGTCATTACTCTCATCGCAGTTGGTATTCTGCTTTGGTTGCTAGGGACATCTCTCTCCTCTCCAGAAGGTTTTCAATACGCGTCTGAAATAATGACTGGCTTTTTTGCTAAGTTCATTCTTTGGGGCATTCTAACGGCATTGGCTTACCACATTTGTGGTGGTATTCGTCATATGCTGATGGATTTTGGCTGTGTTGATGAAACCCTTGCTGCTGGTAACTCATCTGCAAAAATTACATTTGTTATCACCGTAATTCTGGCAATTCTGGCGGGGATCTTAGTATGGTAAGTAATGCTTCTGCTTTAGGCCGTACTGGTATCCAGGACTGGCTGTTAATCCGTGCTTCTGCGATTATTATCGTATTATACGTAATCTACATTGTTGGTTTTGTTGCTATCAATGATATTACTTATGAAGTATGGCGTGGTTTCTTCGCTTCTTCTGTGACGAAAGTATTTACTATCCTCACATTGTTCTCGATTCTTGTGCATGCGTGGATTGGCATGTGGCAAGTGCTAACTGACTATGTCAAGCCGCTAGCAATTCGTTTAGTGCTGCAGCTGGCTATCGTTGTTGGTCTGTTGGCTTATTTAATTTACGGAACAATTGTTGTGTGGGGTGCATAAATGAATCTGCCAATCAGAGAGTTTGACGCTATCGTTATTGGTGCTGGTGGCGCAGGTATGCGTGCAGCACTTCAAATTTCACAGTTGGGCCTGTCTTGTGCTCTGCTGTCAAAAGTATTTCCAACCCGTTCTCATACAGTATCAGCGCAAGGTGGTATCACTGTTGCTTTAGGCAACACTCACCCTGATAACTGGGAATGGCATATGTATGATACCGTGAAAGGTTCCGACTATATCGGTGACCAAGATGCAATCGAATACATGTGTAAAACAGGGCCCGAGGCTATCCTAGAATTAGAGCATATGGGGTTACCTTTTTCTCGCTTAGACGATGGCAGTATTTATCAGCGCCCATTTGGTGGTCAGTCTAAGAATTTCGGTGGCGAGCAAGCGGCACGTACTGCGGCTGCGGCTGACCGGACTGGTCACGCACTGTTACATACTTTGTATCAGCAAAACTTAAAAAATCACACAACCATCTTTTCAGAGTGGTATGCCCTTGATTTAGTTAAAAATCAAGACGGCGATGTGGTGGGCTGTACTGCAATTTGTATGGAAACTGGCGAATTAGTTTACTTCAAAGCTAAAGCGACCATTTTAGCTACGGGTGGTGCAGGGCGTATTTATCAATCGACCACCAATGCGCATATCAATACCGGTGATGGTGTTGGGATGGCAGCTCGTGCTGGTGTTCCTTTACAAGATATGGAAATGTGGCAATTCCACCCGACGGGTATCGCTGGCGCAGGGGTTCTTGTGACAGAAGGTTGCCGTGGTGAAGGTGGTTATTTGCTGAATAAAGACGGTGAGCGCTTCATGGAACGTTATGCGCCAAATGCGAAAGATTTGGCCGGTCGTGATGTTGTTGCACGTTCAATCATGATTGAAATCCGTGAAGGCCGTGGTTGTGATGGTCCTTGGGGTCCGCATGCCAAACTGAAATTGGATCATTTAGGGAAAGAAGTTCTCGAGTCTCGTTTACCGGGTATCCTTGAATTATCCCGTACCTTTGCTCACGTTGACCCAATCAAAGAGCCAATCCCAGTTATTCCAACTTGTCACTATATGATGGGTGGTATTCCAACAAAAGTGACTGGCCAAGCGATTCGCTATAACGAAAAAGGCGAAGACGAAGTTATCCCAGGTCTGTTTGCTGTGGGTGAAATTGCGTGTGTATCTGTACACGGCGCTAACCGTTTAGGCGGTAACTCATTGCTCGACTTAGTCGTATTTGGTCGTTCTGCGGGTCTACACCTAAAAGAGTCCATCATGGAACAAGGTTCAATGCGTGATGCTTCTGAATCCGATATTGATGCGGCGATGACACGCTTTAACCGTTGGGAAGGGGCTCGTACTGGCGAAGATCCAACTGAGATCCGCAAGGCACTGCAAACCTGTATGCAGCATAACTTCTCGGTATTCCGTGAAGGTGATGCGATGGCGAAAGGTCTGGAAGAGCTAAAAGTGATCCGTGAACGCCTGCAAAATGCACGTCTTGATGATACCTCAACAGAGTTCAACACTCAGCGTATTGAGTGTTTAGAACTGGATAACCTGATGGAAACCGCTTATGCGACAGCACAAGCAGCGAACTTCCGTACAGAAAGTCGTGGGGCGCATAGCCGCTTTGACTATCCAGAGCGTGATGATGCGAATTGGTTATGTCACTCATTATATTTACCGCAATCTGAAACGATGACGCGTCGTGAAGTCAACATGCAGCCAAAATTGCGTGAAGCCTTCCCACCGAAAATTCGTACCTACTAATGCGTGGTGTTAATCCAGTTGCGGAGAAATAAACTATGAAACTACAATTTTCGATTTATCGTTATAATCCAGATGTGGACAACGCCCCACGCATGCAAGATTACACCCTCGAAGTGCCAGAAGGGCGTGACATGATGCTGTTGGATGCGTTGATCCAAATTAAAGAACAGGATCCAACACTGTCATTCCGTCGTTCTTGTCGTGAAGGTGTCTGTGGTTCTGATGGTGTCAATATGAACGGTAAAAACGGGCTGGCGTGTATCACACCATTGTCCGCTTTAATCCGTGGTGGGAAAAAAATTGTTATCCGTCCGTTACCAGGTTTGCCTGTTGTGCGCGACCTGATTATCGACATGACTCAGTTTTATACCCAATACGAGAAAATCCGCCCATATCTTATTAATGATAATAAGAACCCACCTGCTCGTGAGAATTTACAAACTCCTGCACAACGTGAAAAACTTGATGGTTTATACGAGTGTATCTTATGTGCTTGTTGTTCGACTTCTTGCCCATCTTTCTGGTGGAATCCAGATAAGTTTATTGGGCCTGCGGGCTTGCTGGCAGCATACCGCTTCCTGATCGATAGCCGCGATACTGAAACGGATTCAAGATTAGATGATCTGAACGACGCTTTTAGTGTTTTCCGCTGTCATAGCATCATGAATTGTGTCAATGTATGCCCTAAAGGGCTAAATCCAACAAAAGCTATCGGTCATATTAAATCTATGTTGCTAAAACATACTGCCTGATAGTGAATATTTAACCCGTAGTGCTTAAGTGCTACGGGTTAAAATGGGAATAGCACAAAATAAATACATAACTTAAAAATAGGGCGTAAAGTAAAGTAGGGTTTTTAATTTAAATAGCGCTTAAGGTCACAAAAGCGCGAAAACGAAATACCCACAACGAGCATCAGAAAGTAACATTGTCATATATAAAATGTAGCACTTAATAAAACGTTGTCATAACAAAAGCGCAAAAAAGTGAAAGCAAAGAAAGTAACAGTAAAAAGTAGAAAAAATAGCCAACTGCAAAAAAAGATGAAGACGACAGCCCAAGCATAGGGGCCTTTAAAAACCGTAGCCAGTTTTTAAAGGTTCCTTAAAAGGGAAACCCTTACTGATAAAGGGCCTCCCAAAGAGAGAACATGCATAAAGCACGTCCAAGAGAACCTTTATCGAGGCCGCTTAAATGCGGTAATTAGTTAACCACGGCGAAAACTAAAGCTTTTAAAGCTTAAGGGATCACAATGCAGAACGGCGTAATGAAGGACTGGCTGGATTCAAGCTTTCTGGCAGGCGCGAACCAGACATATATAGAACAGCTTTATGAAGATTATCTGACTGACCCTAACTCTGTAGATGCCGAGTGGAAAGCCATTTTTGAGCAACTTCCTGGTGCTACTTTAGGTACTAGTGGTGAACAATTCCACTCCCAAGCGCGCGATTACTTCCGCCGCTTAGCAAAAGACTCTACGCGTTATCACACTTCTGTTAGCGATCCAGCTATCGATGCAAAACAAGTCAAAGTTTTGCAGTTAATAAATGCATTCCGCTTCCGCGGGCACCAGAATGCGAATCTTGACCCGTTAGGGCTTTGGAAACGCGAATCTGTTCCAGATTTAGACCCAGCATTCCATAATCTGACGAAAGAAGATTTCGACGAAACCTTTAACGTGGGTTCATTTGCTATTGGCAAAGAAACCATGAAACTCAGTGAGCTATATGAGCACTTGAAACGCATTTATTGCGGTTCGATTGGTGCTGAATATATGCATATCACAAATACTGAAGAAAAACGTTGGATTCAACAACGTCTTGAGTCAGTTGATGTTGCAAAAGTTTTCTCTAAAGAAGAAAAATTACGTTTCTTAGCGGAACTCACCGCCGCTGAAGGCCTTGAGCGCTATATCGGGGCTAAATTCCCAGGGGCTAAACGTTTCTCATTGGAAGGCGGTGATGCCCTGATCCCAATGCTGAAAGATTTAATTCACCACGCAGGCAAACAGGATACTCGTGAAGTTGTTCTGGGGATGGCTCACCGTGGTCGTTTAAACGTTCTTGTGAATATCCTAGGTAAAAAACCTGGTGAATTATTCGATGAATTCGCGGGTAAACATAAAGACCATTCAAGTGCGGGTGACGTTAAATATCACCAAGGTTTCTCGTCTGACTTTGAAACCGCCGGTTCTCGTGTTCACTTAGCATTAGCATTTAACCCATCTCACCTTGAAATTGTTAGCCCTGTGGTAATTGGTTCAGTGCGTGCTCGTCGTGATCGCTTGGACGAAGGTCGCAGCAACATGGTGTTACCAATCACTATTCATGGTGACTCCGCAGTTACCGGTCAGGGTGTTGTTCAAGAAACACTGAACATGTCTCAGGCTCGTGGTTATGAAGTTGGCGGTACTGTACGTATCGTTATTAACAACCAAATTGGTTTTACTACTTCAAATCCGAAAGATACCCGTTCAACTGAATACTGTACTGATATCGTGAAAATGGTGCAGGCGCCTATTTTCCACGTGAATGCTGATGATCCTGAAGCCGTTTCATTTGTGACTCGCTTAGCGCTAGATTTCCGTAATACATTTAAACGTGATGTGATGATCGATTTAGTGTGTTATCGCCGTCATGGTCATAACGAAGCGGATGAGCCAAGTGCAACTCAGCCTGTGATGTATCAAAAAATCAAACAGCATCCAACACCACGTAAAATTTATGCGGACCGTTTAATTGCAGAGAACGTGTTGAGTGCTAATGATGTGACTGAAATGGTCAATCTGTACCGTGATGCCTTAGATGCAGGTAATTGTGTGGTTGAAGAGTACCGTGAAATGGGACTCAATTCTTATACATGGGCTCCGTATTTGAACCATGAATGGGATGAATCATACAAATCGACCGTTGATATCAAACGTTTAACTGAATTGGCAACTAAAGTTAGCACTATTCCTGAAGGTGTTGTTGCTCAGTCTCGTGTTGAGAAAATTTATGCAGATCGCGCTGAAATGGCGAAAGGCGAAAAATTACTCGACTGGGGTGCGGCTGAAACTTTAGCTTATGCAACATTGGTTGATGAAGGTGTTCCTGTTCGTTTGTCAGGTGAAGATGCGGGTCGTGGTACATTCTTCCACCGCCATGCGGTTATTCATAACCAAACTAACGGTTCTGTCTATGTTCCATTACAAAATATTCATAACGGTCAAGGCGTATTCAACGTTTGGGACTCTGTCCTAACAGAAAACGCAGTATTGGCATTTGAATATGGTTATGCGACGACTGAACCACGTGCTCTGACGATTTGGGAAGCGCAATTTGGTGACTTCGCAAACTGTGCTCAGGTTGTTATCGACCAATTCATTAGCTCTGGTGAGCAAAAATGGGGTCGTATGTGTGGCCTTGTAATGTTACTGCCACATGGATATGAAGGTCAGGGGCCAGAACACTCATCTGCACGTTTAGAGCGTTATCTCCAACTGTGTGCTGATCAAAACATGCAAGTATGTGTTCCATCAACACCAGCTCAGGTTTACCACATGTTACGTCGTCAGGCCTTACGTGGCATGCGTCGTCCTCTGATTGTGATGTCACCGAAGTCTCTGCTCCGTCACCCATTAGCAGTATCTAGTATGGATGAACTGGCGAATGGCAAATTCGAACCAGTTATCGGTGAAATCGATGAAATCAATCCGAAAAATGTGAAACGCGTCGTTCTGTGTTCAGGGAAAGTCTATTACGATCTGTTAGAACAACGTCGTAAGAATGAACAAACTGACGTTGCTATCGTGCGTATTGAGCAGTTGTATCCGTTCCCACACGATGATATCCAAAAAGCGTTGGCGCAATTTACTGATGTTAAAGACTTTGTATGGTGTCAAGAAGAGCCATTAAACCAAGGTGCTTGGTATTGCAGTCAACATAATTTCCGTGAAGCTATCCCAGCAGGGGCTACTTTACGTTATGCAGGTCGAGCTGCTTCTTCATCACCAGCAGTTGGCTATACGTCCGTTCACCAGGAACAACAAAAAGCCCTGGTTAATGACGCTTTGAACATTGAATAATTAAAGGATAGAAAATGAGTAGCGTAGAAATTCTTGTTCCCGATCTTCCTGAGTCCGTTGCAGATGCCACGGTTGCCACATGGCATAAAAAACCAGGTGATAGTGTTCAGCGTGACGAAGTCCTGGTTGAGATCGAAACAGATAAAGTGGTGTTAGAAGTGCCTGCAAGTGAAGCAGGTGTGTTAGAAGCTATCGTTGAAGAAGAAGGCGCGACGGTATTATCTAAACAACTGTTAGGTCGTATTCGTTTAGGTGATAGCTCAGGTATTCCTGCTGAAGTTAAAGATGCACAGGAAGCAACGCCAGCACAACGCCAAACTGCAAGCCTAGAGACTGAAAGTAATGACGCTCTGAGCCCAGCTATTCGTCGCTTGATTGCAGAACATAGCCTGAACCCAGCTGACATTAAAGGGACGGGTGTTGGTGGTCGTTTGACTCGTGAAGATGTTGAAAAACATTTAGCAGCAAATAAATCAGCAGCTCCAGCAGCAAC
The DNA here is from genome assembly GCF_041344805.1 of Providencia sp. TYF-12. NCBI lineage: Bacteria > Pseudomonadati > Pseudomonadota > Gammaproteobacteria > Enterobacterales > Morganellaceae > Providencia > Providencia sp. TYF-12. The sequence continues at coordinate 3,497,257 of NZ_CP166833.1, read as the reverse complement.
AGCACCTGCTGCACCACAAGCGCCGTTAGCACACCGTAGCGAGAAACGTGTACCAATGACACGTTTACGTAAACGTATCGCAGAGCGCCTGTTAGAAGCGAAAAACACCACTGCAATGTTGACAACATTTAATGAAGTTAACATGCAACCAATTAAAGACTTACGGAAACAATATGGCGAAGCATTCGAAAAACGCCACGGTGTACGTTTAGGCTTTATGTCCTTCTATGTTAAAGCTGCGGTAGAAGCACTGAAACGCTATCCAGAAGTTAACGCTTCTATTGATGGCAGCGATGTGGTTTACCACAACTATTTTGATATCAGCATTGCCGTCTCTACGCCTCGTGGTCTGGTAACTCCAGTTCTACGTGATGTTGATGCAATGAGCATGGCAGATATCGAGAAAAAAATTAAAGAACTGGCTGTTAAAGGTCGCGATGGTAAATTAACTGTTGAAGACTTAAGTGGTGGTAACTTCACTATCACTAACGGTGGCGTATTTGGTTCTCTGATGTCTACACCTATCATTAACCCACCACAGAGCGCAATTTTAGGCATGCATGCCATTAAAGACCGCCCTATGGCTGTAAATGGTAAGGTAGAGATTCTTCCGATGATGTATTTAGCGCTGTCTTATGACCACCGTTTAATCGATGGTAGTGAGTCAGTGGGCTTCTTAGTCGCTATCAAAGATATGCTGGAAGATCCAACTCGTTTACTGCTGGACGTATAGCAACATAACAGGGTAGGAACAACCTGCCCGGTCTGAAGTAACCGATGCAACCCGCTTGCGGGTTGCTAAATCAGTAACAATTGCAGGAGGCGAATAAACGCCTCTTCAGACTCAATTATGGATAGAACATCATGAATTTACACGAGTACCAGGCAAAACAGTTGTTTGCACGTTATGGGATGCCTGCACCAACAGGTTATGCCTGTTCATCAGTCGCTGAAACCGTAGACGCTGCTAAAAAAATTGGCAATGGCCCATGGGTAATTAAATGCCAAGTACATGCAGGCGGACGTGGTAAAGCAGGTGGCGTTAAAGTCACTAGCGATATTAACGAAGTTAAAGCATTTGCAGAAAACTGGTTAGGTAAAAACTTAGTGACTTATCAAACAGACGCTAACGGCCAACCAGTAAACCAGATTCTTGTTGAAACAGCGACTGACATTGATAAAGAGTTGTATTTAGGTGCGGTTGTTGACCGTAGCACTCGTCGTGTTGTTTTCATGGCATCGACTGAAGGTGGTGTGGAAATTGAAAAAGTTGCTGAAGAAACGCCTGAATTAATTCATAAAGCAATTATCGACCCACTGACTGGCCCAATGCCTTTCCAAGGCCGTGAATTGGCATTTAAATTAGGCTTAACAGGTAAACAAGTTAGCCAATTTGCTAAAATTTTTATGGGTCTAGCAACTTTATTCCTTGAGCGTGACTTAGCTTTAGCAGAAATTAACCCTCTGGTTATCAGTACTGCGGGTGATTTAGTTTGCTTAGATGGCAAATTAGGCATCGACAGTAATGCGCTATATCGTCAGCCAGAAATCCGTGAACTACGTGATGAATCTCAAGAAGATGCGCGCGAAGCTCAAGCAGCGCAGTGGGAACTCAACTATGTTGCATTAGATGGTAACATTGGTTGTATGGTTAACGGTGCAGGCTTAGCAATGGGAACTATGGACATTGTTAAACTTCACGGTGGCGCACCTGCAAACTTCTTAGATGTTGGTGGCGGCGCAACTAAAGAGCGTGTAACTGAAGCATTTAAAATCATTCTTTCTGATGAAAACGTGAAAGCCGTTTTTGTTAACATCTTTGGTGGTATCGTTCGTTGCGACCTGATTGCAGACGGCATCATTGGTGCAGTTGAAGAAGTTGGCGTAAATGTACCAGTAGTTGTGCGTTTAGAAGGTAACAATGCTGAATTAGGTGCTAAGAAACTGGCAGACAGCGGCTTGAACATTATCGCTGCTAACAGCTTGACTGACGCAGCTAAAAAAGCAGTAGCAGCAGCGGAGGCTAAATAATGTCTATTTTAATCGATAAAAACACCAAAGTGATTTGCCAAGGTTTTACTGGTGGTCAAGGTACATTCCATTCAGAACAAGCGATTGCTTATGGTACAAAAATGGTCGGTGGTGTTACACCAGGCAAAGGTGGTACAACACACTTAGGTCTGCCGGTGTTCAATACAGTTCGCGAAGCGGTTGAAGCGACAGGTGCAACTGCGTCTGTTATCTATGTGCCAGCGCCATTTTGTAAAGACTCTATCTTAGAAGCTATCGATGCAGGCATTAAACTGATTATCACCATCACTGAAGGTATTCCAACTCTGGACATGCTGACTGTGAAAGTGAAGCTGGATGAAGCTGGCGTTCGCATGATCGGCCCTAACTGCCCAGGCGTTATCACTCCAGGTGAATGTAAGATTGGTATCCAACCTGGTCACATTCATATGCCAGGTAAAGTCGGTATCGTTTCACGTTCAGGTACGCTGACTTATGAAGCGGTAAAACAAACTACTGATGCAGGTTTAGGCCAATCAACTTGTGTTGGTATCGGTGGTGACCCAATCCCAGGTTCAAACTTTATTGATATCCTGAAAATGTTCCAAGCTGACCCACAAACTGAAGCGATTGTCATGATCGGTGAAATTGGTGGTAACGCGGAAGAAGAAGCTGCGGCTTATATTAAAGAGCATGTAACTAAACCAGTAGTTGGTTATATCGCTGGTGTAACGGCACCGAAAGGTAAACGTATGGGCCATGCTGGTGCAATCATTGCTGGCGGTAAAGGTACTGCGGATGAGAAATTTGCTGCATTAGAAGCTGCGGGCGTGAAAACCGTTCGTAGCCTTGCAGACATCGGCGATGCCGTGAAATCATTACTGAATAAGTAAATGATCCGCTAGGTAACTAGCAGCCGTAAGAGACGAAAGCCCGTGCTTATTTGAGTACGGGTTTTTTTATGGCTTTAAAAGCCGTTAGTGTAATTTCTGGAGAGAGGATAAGGATTTCTGGCAAAGAGTGTCTATACTTAAAAATATTAAAAGATACGAGTACAGGTACGGCTATCTGTGAAAATGCTCCATAGCTTTGGTGGGCTACAAAGCCCATTTTAAGCAAAAAACGAGAAAGTTGTGTCAGGTCAATTTTATAATTATTGGGGAAAGTTAATTAACCGAATATATGATTTTAGTTGAGATAAGTTCGTATATTAATAAAATTCATAATAGCTTTGAAATAAGATACTATTAGAAATTAAATATTCTTTTTTAGACTTCTTAATAAAAAGATTATATTTTTTTGTTAATCTTTAGAAAAAATAAGAACATTTATATCAATACCAATAACAGTACATTAACAAGTGAATAACTATTAATTGACTGGTATGCAAATCAATTAACAATAGGAAAAAAATTGACGTAAATCAATTTATTACCTCTAGCTTTATTTGTCGAAATTGCTTAAATTGGTGCACGATCAAATACTCTATTTTCTATTAAAGGGTATAATTATTGATGTAAATTCAGAATTCAAATCTGAGTCACGTAAAAGAAGTTTATTGTATGTGAAGATAGGCGTACTATTATTATAGTATTGTTCTTTCTTTTGGTTTTGTTAATTATTTGTTGTTTTGAGGCATTTTTTGCTGGTAGTTAAGAGGCTTTCTTCGAAATTTAATCTGGAAGCTGGGTTGCCGCAAGTCGGTGTCTTCCTGCTAGGAGCAAGGAGTCAAGATGTTTGATATTGTCGAACTGTCACGATTACAGTTTGCCTTAACTGCAATGTATCACTTCCTGTTCGTGCCATTAACGCTCGGTATGGCGTTTTTGCTTGCGATCATGGAAACGGTATATGTGCTGTCTGGCAAGCAAATTTATAAAGATATGACTAAGTTCTGGGGTAAGTTATTTGGTATTAACTTCGCCCTAGGTGTTGCAACGGGTCTGACCATGGAATTCCAATTCGGGACTAACTGGTCTTACTATGCTCATTACGTTGGAGATATCTTCGGTGCGCCTCTGGCAATCGAAGGTTTGATGGCGTTCTTCTTAGAATCTACTTTTGTTGGTTTATTCTTCTTTGGTTGGGATCGTTTAAGCAAAACTCAACACCTTGCTGTAACATGGTTAGTTGCTTTAGGTTCTAACTTCTCTGCTTTGTGGATTTTAGTGGCGAATGGTTGGATGCAAAACCCGATCGCAGCTGACTTCAACTTTGAAACAATGCGTATGGAAATGGTTAGCTTCTCTGAGCTAGTCTTAAACCCAGTTGCGCAAGTTAAGTTTGTCCACACAGTGGCTGCAGGTTATTGTACTGGTGCAATGTTTATCTTAGGTATCAGCTCTTACTACCTACTTAAAGGTCGTGATGTTGCTTTTGCTAAGCGTTCTTTTGCAATTGCTGCTAGTTTTGGTATTGCTGCGGTTCTATCTGTTATCGTTCTTGGTGATGAATCAGGTTACGAAATGGGTGACGTTCAGAAAACTAAACTCGCTGCGGTTGAAGCTGAGTGGGAAACCCATGCGCCTCCAGCTGCATTTAACTTAATCGCTTGGCCAGATACTGAGAAGCAAGAAAACAAGTTTGCTATCTCAATTCCTTGGGCGATGGGTATCATTGCAACTCGTTCTGTTGATACGCCAGTATTAGGTCTGAAAGATCTAATGAAACAACACGAAGTTCGTATCCGTAACGGTATGGTTGCATATGGTCAATTACAAGAACTGTTAGCTGGAAATAAAGATCCTGAATTGCGTGCTGCATTTGAAGCTAGCAAAAAAGATCTCGGTTATGGTCTTCTGTTAAAACAATACGCACCAAATGTTGTTGATGCGACAGAAGCGCAAATTCAAAAAGCAGTAAAAGACAGTATTCCTAACGTAGGGCCTCTGTTCTGGGCATTCCGTATCATGGTTGGTGTTGGCTTCCTGTTGTTATTAATTATTGGCTGGGCATTCCTGTCAGTAGTCCGTAACAAAATTGGTCAAAGCAAACTGCTGTTACGTATTGCACTGTTTGGTATTCCACTACCATGGATTGCAATTGAATCAGGTTGGTTCGTTGCAGAGTATGGTCGTCAGCCTTGGGCAATTGGTGAAGTATTACCGGTGTCGGTTGCTCATTCTAATTTAACGACCCATGACCTGATCTTCTCTATGGTATTGATCTGTGGTCTGTACACACTGTTCTTAATTGCTGAAATGTTCTTAATGTTCAAATTCGCTCGTAAAGGGCCTAGTAGCCTGAAAACTGGTCGCTACCACTTTGAACAGAAAAACACTTCTGCACACGACGTTCAGTAAATAGGAGCCACTTATGTTTGATTATGAAGTTCTTCGGTTTGTGTGGTGGATCCTTATCGGTGTATTACTGATTGGGTTTGCTGTCACGGATGGCTTTGACATGGGCGTTGGCTTCTTATTACCTATTTTAGGTAAAACAGATACCGAACGCCGTATCATGATTAATGCCGTTGCACCGCACTGGGATGGTAACCAAGTTTGGTTAATCACTGCGGGTGGTGCGATGTTTGCTGCATGGCCACAAGTCTATGCGGCATCATTCTCCGGTTTCTATATCGCGATGATTTTAGTGTTAGCTGCTTTGTTCTTCCGTCCGGTGGGTTTCGACTACCGTTCAAAACTGGAGAACCCAAAATGGCGTAACATGTGGGACTGGGGTCTGTTCATCGGTGGTTTCGTTCCACCATTAGTTATCGGTGTTGCATTTGGTAACCTATTATTAGGTGTCCCACTGCAAATTGATAACCAACAGTACTTAACCTATACAGGTAACCTGTTTGGTCTGCTGAACCCATATGGTCTGTTAGCGGGTGTGGTTGGTTTAATGATGATTGTTACCCAAGGTGCAACTTATCTGCAAATGCGTACCACTGGCGAGCTGTACCTACGTGTACGTAAAGCAACCTATATCTGTGCGTTAGTCACACTGTTAGCGTTTGCGGGTGCTGGTGTTTGGTTAGTAATGGGTATCGATGGCTATGTTATCACTTCAGCGATTGATCACCATGCGGTATCAAACCCACTGAATAAAACCGTAGAGGTTGTTTCAGGGGCTTGGTTGACTAACTTCAATACTTACCCAATCCTGTGGGCTCTGCCTGCACTGGGTTTAGCGCTGCCACTACTGACTATGCTGTTCAGTAAAGCAGACAAAAATGGTTGGGCGTTTGTGAGTTCTTCATTAACTATCGCTTGTATCATTTTAACTTGTGGTGTAGCAATGTTCCCATTCATCATGCCTTCAAGCATTATGCCAAATGCAAGCTTGACCATGTGGGATGCAACATCTAGCTTGTTCACACTGCAAGTCATGACAGTTGTCGCGGCTATCTTTGTTCCAATCGTACTGGCATACACCGCATGGTGTTACTACAAAATGTTTGGTCGTCTGGACAAAAACTTCATCGAAGGCAACAAGCATTCACTGTATTAAGGAGCATAACTATGTGGTATTTCGCCTGGATTCTCGGCACGCTGTTAGCTTGTAGTTTTGCAGTGATTGCAGCACTAGCATTAGAGCACTCTGAAGACTCTAAAGCAGCTAAAGATGGTGAGTAAATAAAATGCTGGTGGATAAAACCTATCAGCTATTGGATAAGGGGCCGTTAAGGGCCCTTATCCTTATTTTAGCTTTAGTTACAGCTGGTGCAGTGATGTGGGACCCATCTCTATTTGCTGCAAAAACCAGTTCATTCCAAATTTGGCAAGGGCTGTTATTAATTTGGGCAACTTGCAGTGCGATGATTTTTGGTGTTGGTTTCAAACCCCAAAAAGTCATTTGGCGTGCGATTTTCCATCCATTACCTGCTGCCATCATTCTTATTTGGGGACTTTTACAAGTCTTTAGATAATTCTAATTGCTAATTGTGGGTCAATGGACCCATAATTATTTTTGATATCTTTACTTTCAAAGTGATTCCAAACTGGCACTGTCTTGCGTATAGTGGCACCGTTAGTTAATTTAACCTAAGACGGAGTGGTTGTTATGTTATTTCGCTGGCCAGTTCGCGTGTACTATGAAGATACAGACGCGGGCGGTGTAGTTTATCATGCACGTTATTTAGCATTTTTTGAGCGAGCAAGAACCGAAATGTTGCGAAATAAAGGAATCAACCAACAAAGTATGCTTGCTGATAACCTTGGTTTTGTTGTGCGTAGCATGACAATTGATTTTGTAAAAGGGGCAAAGCTAGATGATCTGTTGGAGGTTGAGACGCAAATTGTTGAAATGAAACGTGCCTCATTAACTTTTCATCAAAGGTTAGTTGATTCACAAGGTAACCTGCTTTGTGGGGCTAATGCCCTAATTGCTTGTGTGGACACATCAAAAATGAAGCCGATTGCGCTTCCTAAGTCTATTGTCGCGGAGTTTAAACAGTGACTGACATGAATATCCTGGATTTATTCCTTAAAGCGAGCCTTTTGGTTCAGCTCATTATGTTCGTTTTGATCGGTTTTTCTATTGCATCATGGGCCATTATTATTCAAAGAACGAAAATTTTAAATGCTGCAACCCGTGAGGCGGAGGCATTTGAGGATAAGTTTTGGTCAGGTATTGAGCTATCGCGCTTATATAAAGAAAGCCAAGCTCGCCGTGATGAATTGAGCGGAGCTGAACAAATTTTCCACTCCGGTTTTAAAGAGTTCGTTCGTTTACATCAGGCAAATATTCACGCACCAGATGCGGTGGTTACTGGTGCATCACGCGCGATGCGTATATCAATGAATCGTGAATTAGAGTCAGTAGAAGCACATATCCCATTTTTAGGTACTGTTGGTTCGATTAGCCCATACATTGGTTTATTCGGGACAGTATGGGGAATTATGCATGCGTTTATTGCTTTGGGTGCGGTAAAACAAGCAACATTACAGATGGTTGCTCCGGGGATCGCCGAAGCACTTATCGCAACCGCGATAGGTTTGTTTGCAGCGATTCCTGCGGTTATGGCTTTCAACCGCTTGAACTTACGAGTCAATAAGTTAGAGCAAACTTACGATAACTTTATGGAAGAGTTTTTAGCCATCTTGCATCGTCAAGCATTCTCTGCTGATAAGAAATAAGTTGAGGAGATAAGCGAATGGCGCGCACTAGTCGCAGACGTGAGCTGAAATCCGAAATCAACATCGTTCCACTGCTGGACGTTTTGTTGGTGCTGTTACTGATATTTATGGCAACGGCACCCATTATTTCCCAGAGTGTGGAAGTTGAATTACCGGATGCAACAGATACACAAACCGTATCATCAAGTGACAACCCACCTATAATTTTAGAGGTGTCGGGTGTTGGGCAGTATAATATGCGGCTCGATGGTGAGGTATTAGAATTGCTTCCACCAGAACAGATTGCTGCTGAAGCGAAATCACAATTAGAGAAAAACCCAAAAGCGATTTTCTTAATTGGTGGTGCAAAAGAGGTGCCTTATGAAGAAGTTATTAAGGCTCTGAATATTTTGCACAGTGCAGGGATAAAATCTGTCGGCTTGATGACTCAGCCTATCTAGGCTGGGTTGTTGTGGTTTGAATAAGTCACAATTCTTTTTTTGGATACCAGAGTGGGAAAGTCAAAAGAGAAAAAAGATAACCTAAACCGTTCATTAGTGATGTCTGTTGTATTGCACATCATATTGATTGGCTTGATTGTTATAGGCTCTTTAGTTTCCGTCGTCAAACTTGGTGGTGGCGGGGAAGAAGGGACTGTCATCGATGCGGTGATGGTCGACCCTGGCGTGGTTGTTGAGCAATATGAACAAATGCAAAAACAACAAAACATGGTCAGACAAGCAGCTAAAGAGCGTAAAGAGCAAGAACAAAAACAAGAGGCTGAGCTAAGAGAGCAGCAAGAAAAGGAACAAAAACGCCTGCAACAGCTTGAACAAGAGCGTATCAAAACTGAACGAGATACCGCTAAGCAACAAAAACAAGCTGAAGAGCAACAGAAAAAAGCATTAGAAGCCGCTAAAAAAGCCAAGGAAGAGCAAAAAATAGCGGAAGAAGCTGCCGCGAAAGCGAAAGCTGAAAAGGAAAAATTAGTTAAAGAGCAGGCAGCTGAAAAGGCGAAAGCTGAAGCTCAAGCTAAAAAAGAAGCCGAAGCGGCTAAAGCTAAAGCAGAGAAAGAAGCTCAAGAAAAAGCAGAAAAAGAAGCCAAAGAAAAGGCTGATAAAGAAGCTAAAATAAAAGCAGACAAGGAAGCTAAGGCTAAAGCGGATAAAGAAGCGAAAGAGAAAGCAGATAAAGAAGCGAAAGCTAAAGCAGCGAAAGCGAAAGCAGAGGCGGCAAAAAATGCGGCTTCTGTAGATGATTTACTCGGCGATTTAACTGCTTCTGGGCCAAGTAAACAGGGCGGCCAAGCTTCTGCTGGAACTGGTGGCGGTAAAAAATCAGGGGCCTCAAACGCAGATGTTGATAACTATGCAGGTAAGGTAAAAGCGGCAATCCAAAGTAAGTTCTATGATTCAGATACTTATCGTGGGCGGACTTGCGAATTGCAATTGGTGCTCGCACGGGATGGCGCTTTGATGGGGATTAAACCTAAAAATAACCCGACAAACGACGCTGCGTTATGTGATGCGGCAATTCGAGCTGCGAAGTTAGCTTCGATGCCAAGACCCGATTCAGATAAAATTTTTGAAAGGGTTAAGAGGGAAGGTATCGTCGTCGATTTTAAACCTTGATTTAAGTAAGTCAGAGCTATCTGTATTGAAAAATCTATCGCATTAGAATAAATAGTTTGTGTGGTATCTAGTTTTGTTATTATACCTTTGTTAAAATTCAGCGAATTATTGCGGTGGTAAACAATCCGTAGTAAGGGAGACAAGAATGAAGCAGGCTTTTAAAGTAGTTTTAGGGTTCCTAATGCTATGGGCGACAGTGGCTCAGGCTGAAATACGTATTGAGATCACTGAAGGTGTTAATTCAGCTCAACCGATTGGTGTCGTACCCTTTAAATGGACAGGTGCTGGAGCACCCCCACAGGAAGTAGGCCAAATCGTAGGTTCTGATTTACGTAATAGCGGGAAATTTAACCCTATTGAACCAAGTCGTATGCCTCAGCAACCCGGTACAGCCTCTGAAGTAACTCCAGAAGCATGGACTGCATTGGGTATTAATGCAGTGGTTGTAGGGCAAGTGCAGCCAGCCGCAGATGGTAGCTTTGTTGTCAGCTATCAACTGGTTGATGTTGCAGCTAACCCAGGTGCTGTTTTATCTCAGAACCAATATAAAGTCACTAAAGAATGGTTACGTTATGCAGCTCATACTGCAAGTGACGAAGTCTTTGAAAAACTAACCGGTATTCGTGGTGCATTCCGCACGCGTATTGCTTATATTGTGGTTAACAAAGGCGGTCAGTATCCATATGAATTACGAGTTTCTGACTACGATGGGTTTAACCAGTTTACAGTTCATCGTTCACCAGAACCTTTAATGTCGCCAGCATGGTCACCAGATGGCGAAAAACTCGCGTATGTCACTTTTGAAAGCGGTAGTTCAGCGCTTGTTATTCAAACTCTTTCTACAGGAGCAGTCCGTCAGGTTGCATCATTCCCACGTCACAATGGGGCACCTGCATTCTCTCCTGATGGGACAAAACTGGCATTCGCACTGTCTAAAACAGGCAGCTTGAATTTATATGTTATGGACTTAGCGAGTGGGCAAATTCGTCAAGTAACAGATGGTCGTAGCAACAATACTGAACCAAGCTGGATGCCGGATAGCCAAACTTTAGTCTATACTTCAGATCAGGCGGGACGTCCGCAGATTTATAAAATGAATATTAATGGTGGCAGCCCTGAACGTGTTTCTTGGGAAGGAACACAAAATCAGGACGCTGATGTTAGTCCGGATGGTACTTTCTTAGTGATGGTCAGCTCCGGCGGCGGTCAGCAACATGTCGCCAAACAAGATCTGGCAACGAACAACGTTGAATTTTTAACGAAAACGTTCCTAGATGAAACGCCGAGTATCGCACCTAACGGCACTATGGTAATTTATAGCTCCTCTCAAGGCTTGGGGACTATATTGCAGCTAGTTTCGACCGACGGGCGTTTCAAAGCGCGTCTTCCGGCTACCGATGGACAGGTAAAATTCCCTGCCTGGTCGCCGTATCTGTGATGCATAATAATAATGTGTGGCAAAAAAATATTAAGGATCAAAACGATGCAACTGAATAAAGTGCTTAAAGGGCTGATGATCGCATTACCAATCATGGCAGTCGCAGCTTGTAGCTCTAACAAAAACAATGACCAAGATGGCGTAGATACTTCTACTAACCAAACTAACACTGGTCTGTCTGCGGAAGAGCTGGCACGTCAGCAAATGGAACAGCTGCAACAAAACAACACTGTTTACTTTGGTTTCGATAAATACAACGTATCTCCAGAGTATGCGGAAATGTTAGATGCGCATGCAGCATTCCTACGTAGCAACCCATCTGTACGTGTTGTTGTTGAAGGTCATGCGGATGAGCGCGGTACTCCAGAATATAATATCGCGCTGGGCGAGCGTCGTGCTAATGCAGTTAAAATGTATCTGCAAAGCAAAGGTGTTTCTGGTGACCAAGTTTCACTGGTTTCTTACGGTAAAGAAAAACCAGCTGTGTTAGGTCACACTGAAGCAGACTACGCGAAAAACCGTCGTGCAGTCATTGCATACTAATAGATAAGAGAAATTATCTATTATGAACAGTAACTTCAGACATCTAATTGTAGGTCTGTCGTTATTGGTTGGCGTAGCGGCCCCTTGGGCCGCTATTGCCCAAGCGCCAATCAACAATGTCGGATCTGGTTCAACAACAGACCGTCTTACCCAACTTGAGACTGCGGTTAATTCTCAAGGCCAAATTATGTATCAAATCCAGCAACAGCTTGCCGATAACCAACGCGACATAGATATGTTACGTGGTCAGATTCAAGAAAGTGAATATAAATTGAATCAAGTTATTGAGCGTCAAAAAGATTTGTATATGCAATTAAATGGCTCGGGTGACGGCAATTCTGCCAATACAGGTGAAACACCTGACACTAGTGCATCAAATGCATCTTCTTCAACTACACCTGCTGCATCAGCTAATACAGGTGGAAATGAGAAAGATGATTATAATGCGGCAGTTAAGCTTGCAATGGAAAGCAAATCAAAAGCCCAAATTGATGGGGCTATTAATGCGCTTCAAGGGTTTATCAAAACCTACCCTAAGTCTGGGTATCAATCTAACGCCAACTATTGGTTGGGGCAGTTAAACTACAACAAAGGCAGCAAAGATGACGCGGCTTTTTACTTTGCAACTGTAGTTAAGCAATATCCTAAATCTCAGAAAAGCAGTGAAGCTTTATATAAAGTTGGGCTGATCATGCAAGACAAAGGGCAAAAGGATAAAGCAAAGGCTGTTTACCAACAGGTGTTAAAGCAATATCCAAACAGTGCAGGCTCAAAATTAGCAGAAAAAAAGTTGAGTACACTTTAATTACTAACCCCGAAGCAATATTGCCGAATATTTCGGGGTTATCAGTATGATAAGTGCGCATTCAATCTATTTTAGTAAAAAAAACATTGCACCATCGTCAGAAATCAGTAATATAAGCCGCCGTTGATACGAGAATACGGTTAGCCGAAAACCTCGAGATACCAAAAAGAAATATAGTTTTAGATGGGTCGTTAGCTCAGTCGGTAGATGATTGAGTTTTATTAAGATGGTTGCAGGTTCAACCCGAAGGGTAAGAAGCTGTGATTAGTTAGAAAAGTTATATAGATGGGTCGTTAGCTCAGTCGGTAGAGCAGTTGACTTTTAATCAATTGGTCGCAGGTTCGAATCCTGCACGACCCACCATCTAAAAGAAACAAACAATTCAAGCAATTCAGATGGGTCGTTAGCTCAGTCGGTAGAGCAGTTGACTTTTAATCAATTGGTCGCAGGTTCGAATCCTGCACGACCCACCATCTTAACAGCAGTTCAAGCCAATTCACCGCCCCGTAAATACTCAGTCGGCAATCCATACCTCGGCAAGCTGGTTGCAGGTTCAGGCCGCAGGCTAAATTCGCAGAATTTAAATCCTGCACGACCCACCATCTTAACAGCAGTTCAAGCCAATTCACTACTTCGTAAATACTCAGTCGGCAATCCATACCTCGGCAAGCTGGTTGCAGGTTCAGGCCGCAGGCTAAATTCGCAGAATTTAAATCCTGCACGACTCACCATCTCAACAGCAGTTCAAGCCAATTCACTACCCCGTAAATACTCAGTCGCCAATCCATACCTCGGCAAGCTGGTTGCAGGTTCAGGCCGCAGGCTAAATTCGCAGGTTCGAATCCTGCACGACCCACCATCTTAACAGCAGTTCAAGCCAATTCACCGCCCCGTAAATACTCAGTCGGCAATCCATACCTCGGCAAGCTGGTTGCAGGTTCAGGCCGTAGGCTAAATTCGCAGAATTTAAATCCTGCACGACCCACCATCTCAACAGCAGTTCAAGCCAATTCACTACTTCGTAAATACTCAGTCGGCAATCCATACCTCGGCAAGCTGGTTGCAGGTTCAGGCCGCAGGCTAAATTCGCAGAATTTAAATCCTGCACGACCCACCATCTTAACAGCAGTTCAAGCCAATTCACTACCCCGTAAATACTCAGTCGCCAATCCATACCTCGGCAAGCTGGTTGCAGGTTCAGGCCGCAGGCTAAATTCGTAGAATTTAAATCCTGCACGACCCACCATCTCAACAGCAGTTCAAGCCAATTCACTACCCCGTAAATACTCAGTCGCCAATCCATACCTCGGCAAGCGCGCAATGGTTCTAAGCATACCTTTAAAAAGTGCATGAATTAGTTAGTGACTTAAATATGACTGAGATAAACTGAAAAGTGACAAGATAAAAAAATAGCCCCTGGTGTTGGGGCTCAAAAGGGATGGTTTATTTAACTGAGGGTAACTCTTGTATACAGTTATACCGTTAAATGAGTCATCTTTTGAAAGTCAAAATAAAAGAACTCATTGTTTTGTAAAGATAGCCATTAAATCGCCTTTTTTTGCTGTACTCTACGCTAATTAATTATAATCCTTCAGGTAGCAAGCCATTATCTTGTAAAAAGCCAATGACTAACATTTGCATTTTTTTTGCTAAATTATGCGCAGGAGAAAAGCCCTGTAACTTGGCAAGGTCGATACTCACCTCATCAAAACAACGCATTAAACATTGCAATGACAAGGCAGCTTTTTCTGAGGTACTGCAATTAAAAATGATTTCTAGTGCCTGTATGTACTTTTGTGGCATCCATTCATGGTACTTACGGCCATTATACCAAACATGCTTACCTTGTATGGTTACAAGGTGCTCAAGTAGCGTTAAGAAATAGTGCTTCATATCGGCACTTCTTGACCATGCCACCCATAATTCTTCACGGGTTAGTGCTATGGCGACTTGATGGGCTTCGTGCCAAAAGTCTGTGACAGTTTGTGAAAACTCAGTCTCTGTTAACGGTGTTGGTGCTAAAGATAGCAAATTGGCATCTTTTGGTAGCCCTTCAGTGATCCCAGTTTTATCTAACAAAACAATAAACCCGCGAGAGAATGTCGCATCTAACCCCTCACGTTTCATTTTATATAAGCGTTCAGGCTCAGCAAATGTGAAATCAACTTTGCGACCTTCCTCGTATATAACTAAACATGTCGGCCAATCTGGTGCGTCCTCTTCTTGATTGAGTAAATGTAGAACTGCTAAAGAGGAGCCAAAATGGTCAACCCAATGTTTTTGGTTAAATATTTCTGTCACACCGTGACCGATTAACTCAATGTCAATGTCGGAGTAATTATCAACATCTTGTTCTCTTCCTCGTGAGCCTGTGAGTACCACAGCTTCGATTCTTGGGTCGAGTAATGAAATGGATATAATTTTATTTATAATAGATACAGGTAATTCCATAACTGGCCTAATTAAATTTGATAAGAATGGCTACGATACCGATAAAATGAGTGAAAAGCTAAAGGACAAACGTAAAAAGTGTAGAAAAGGCACGAAAATGATTAAAGTCTATGCTTAGTAAGTGAAAAACGAAGGTTATAGAGCAAAGTAGAGGAGACCTTATAGTATAGTCATCTCAAGTATTAATGTGGACTTGTTGAAAAAGTGATATGGTTTTTCTCGACTATTCGCATTTTTACGAGAAAAATTTACATTAGGATAATGCATGACTTAAATTGAATTTAAGTCATGTATATAATTTAAAATTATTCTTCTTTATTTAACATAATAAAATAAAATTTGTATTTTATTTTAGGTTAATATAATTTAATCAGTATCATGTTTTTTTTCAAAAGGAATTGAAATGAATGCTATTTTTCAGGGGAGCAATACTCAGGAAGATCGTAAAGAGGGTATTCGTGGAAGGAATAAAAGTTATTTAGAATTGAAGGAGAATTTTGAATATATCTATGAAAAAATACCAGCTTATTATAAAGAACTAAAATCATTAACTGAAGAAATATCAAATCTAAAAGAAACAATCGATAAACATGATGTAGCTAATGAATATATTGATAGGGTTAATGAATATATTGATAGAGTTAAGGGGGGATTGGACACATATATGGAACTAAAAGGTAAGTTGGAACCTTATCTTGATGAACCAGTGAAAATAAAAAATATTCCATCAGAGATAACAGGAATCTATAGTAATGTGGCATTAAGTATTCGTAATTATCCTACTATTAACTATTCTTTGTATAGGTTGCCATCTAAGTTTAAACAAAACTCCCCAAAAAAAACAAATCAAGCTAAAGATTATACATTAGATTTCCATACCTCTTTGGCCAAAATAAGAGAGCCAGTAGCATTAATATCTAGAAAAATAAATGAAATAAAAGATTATGAAGAAACAGGAGGGAAAGTTGGTGAGTTTGTTGAATATAAGCCTAAAATAATGACTGAAAATTTGGGTAATACTGATACGCCAAATGATAGTTTAAAAAAAGAATCATTAAAACAAGACAAATCAATCAAAGATAAAGATATGGAGAATTTAGGTTTTTATAATGAAGGAATTAAATTGATAGAAAATATTGTTAGTTTATATAGCAGTGAACAAGCATTGTTAAATAAAATAAGTGATAATATAAATATTAGTAATGGTGCTAAAGTACTAATTTCATTTCTACCTACAATGTAACTCGGCGGGTGGTGAAAATAAATTTTTACTCTACTTGTCGTGGTATTGAAGTCACATAGCTAATTTAGCCACCTGAATAGAGGAGGTATTATACACCTAAGGGTTTATAAGTAATATTATGGCAAAGTAAATTAAAACTTAAAGCCGCCTAACTAATCATTACCACAACTTTCTGCGGTTGATTTGCCTGTGCTCATAACATCAGCGTTGGTAAATCAATCACAGATAAATGGGGATGGCAGCCCTGAACCATTCTAGATATCCCAAAAATGCGTCAGTATCATCATATTAGAGCATCAAGTGAAGCAATGAGTTCTAGTTACTTCAATATAATGGCAGTTTAAAACTGATGAATCAGAACGATTATTTTGCGATATGCTAAAACTGTAGTCGAATTTTATAGTTCACTGCAATTCTTACCAAAAGTACAAGTGTAATGACCAATCAAGTAGGGCGTTATCGGCTTCTATCTAATTAAAGAATAATTTTCACTTTTATATCTTTTAAAGAAAAGCAACCGTAAGGGGAAAATGATGCTTGATAACTGAAAAAGGGTGGAGACTTCTTTCGTAAAGTGGGGTATCTTGTTTAGTATATAAAACAAAAAGCGGCTAATTTTGCGGTCTTAACTTATTTGAAGCATTAAAATCGCTTTATGCTAAACAGAGGCAAGAAATGAGCGTGTTTATCGATTTTGATCAGTCAGTATATCCATTTCCAGCAAAACCGGCACTATTAAGCTCGGATGAAAAAGCATTTTATCGCCAACGGATCAAATCTCTTTTGGTTGAAAAAAATGCAGTTATTGTTGCGCACTACTATACAGACCCAGAAATCCAGGCGTTAGCGGAAGAAACGGGGGGCTGCGTTGCTGATTCATTAGAAATGGCACGTTTTGGGGCTAAGCACCCAGCTTCAACTTTAGTCGTGGCTGGGGTAAAGTTTATGGGGGAAACCGCTAAAATACTCAGCCCTGAAAAACACGTATTAATGCCAACTCTAGATGCCCAATGTTCTCTTGATATTGGCTGCCCAGAAGAAGAGTTTATTCGTTTTTGTGATGCACATCCGGACAGAACTGTTGTCGTTTATGCAAATACTTCAGCAGCGGTCAAAGCGCGTGCCGATTGGGTGGTTACATCCAGTATTGCGGTAGAATTGATTGAGCATCTTGATAGCTTAGGTGAAAAAATAATTTGGGCTCCAGATCGTCATTTAGGTCGCTATGTACAGCAACAAACAGGGGCTGATATTTTGTGCTGGCAAGGTGCGTGTATTGTTCATGATGAATTTAAAACACAGTCATTGGAAAAAATGAAAGCGCTTTACCCAGAAGCAGCAGTGTTAGTTCATCCTGAGTCCCCACAAGCTATTGTTGACCTTGCTGATGCCGTCGGGTCAACAAGTCAATTAATCAAAGCGGCACAAGCACTACCTAACCCTTCAATGATTGTAGCGACGGATAAAGGCATTTTTTATAAAATGCAGCAAGCATGCCCTGATAAAGCGCTATATATTGCTCCAACTGCTGGTGAGGGCGCAACATGTCGTACTTGTGCACACTGTCCATGGATGGCGATGAACGGGTTACAGGCAATTGCAGAGGCTCTAGAAGGCCATACTCAAAATCATCAAATTGAGGTAAGTGCAAGTTTACGCGAAAAAGCATTGCTGCCTTTGAATAAGATGCTAGAGTTTGCCGAGAGTCTAAAATAAAAATAAGTTAGCGTGATATGTTAGCTATATTCTAATTCAGTACTGAGCAATACAACATTAACTATCAATCATAAAGGGTTTTGGGATGGATTTCTTTAGTACAGCCAATACATTAGTGCAAATCCCACTTTGGGGTTCTGTTTATGATTTGTCTTATATTGAAGCGGTGGGGACGGTTGCAGGGCTGCTCTGTATCTTACTGGCTAGTTTTGAAAAAACGATTAACTATCTATTTGGTTTAATTAATGTTTCATTGTTTGCTGTCATATTTTTTCAAATCCAATTATATGCAAACCTGCTCTTACAGATATTTTTCTTTGTTGCGAATATTTATGGTTGGTACGCATGGACCCGAGTGACCAGCTCACAACAAGCGGAGTTAAAAATTCGCTGGTTGAGCTTCCCAAAAGCCATGGTCACACTCGTGGTTTCTATTTTAGCTATCGTTTACTTAACATTTAATATTGATGCTGTATTTGGTGTGTTAGCGATATGGGCCGTTGAATTATTGAATTTATTTGGCGCAAACTTAGCAATGCCAGCCATAGAACCAGATGCATTTCCATTTTGGGATTCTGCAATGACAGTACTTTCGGTTGTAGCAATGATCTTGATGACGCGTAAGTATGTTGAAAACTGGTTATTGTGGGTCATTATTAACGTGATTAGTATCGTGATTTTCTTTATTCAGGGTGTTTATGCAATGTCTTTAGAATACTTAATTTTATTAGGTATCGCGGTTAATGGCTCTAGGCTTTGGATAAAATCAGCCAAAGAGAACGGCTCCTCACCAATATCACGAACTTAACCAGAAAAAATCGCTTAAAGCGGCTAAAGTGACATTATCGTCGTTTAGCCGTTTTAGTTATTTTTTGCTCTGTAAAATCGGTATTTAACCTATTTATCGTGCTAAATATCAACATTAAACCTCATTTTATAATCAGCCCACGGTAAAACCATGGTTTTATCGTGCGTTTGCCTGTTTACAGACGTCGGTTGAACAGTTAGATTAAAAATTCGATGCTAATTATCTTTTCAATTTTCAGTTAACTTTTGAAGCGCAGTGAAGGCTTTCATCTGCTTGCTTAATGCTTTGCTCTAGCGCGGGTAACTTGAAGAAACTTGGCATGCAAATCAACGACAGTAAAAAATAATAAACATTGGATATACGGGTATGAACTATCAGAACGATGACGTCAGAATTAAACAAATAAAAGAATTATTACCACCAATTGCTTTACTTGAAAAATTTCCAGCAACTGATAAAGCTGCGTTTACCGTTCATGAAGCACGACTTGCAATCCACAATATTTTAGCGGGTAAAGATGATCGTTTAGTGGTGGTGATTGGCCCTTGTTCTATTCATGATACTAAAGCGGCTTTAGAGTATGCAGAGCGTTTAGGTAAGCTACGCGAAGAATTAAAAGATTCACTTGAGATTGTCATGCGAGTGTATTTTGAAAAGCCGCGTACAACTGTGGGTTGGAAAGGGCTAATTAATGACCCTAAAATGGACCATAGCTTTGATATTAACGAAGGTTTACGTATAGCTCGTGAATTATTATTAACGATCAATAACCAAGGTTTACCTACCGCAGGTGAATTTTTGGATGTGATTAGCCCTCAGTACGTTGCTGATTTAATGAGTTGGGGAGCGATTGGTGCTCGCACCACTGAATCACAAATTCACCGTGAATTAGCATCAGGTTTATCCTGTCCTGTTGGCTTCAAAAACGGGACAGATGGGACGATTAAAATTGCGATTGATGCAATAAACTCTGCCCGTTCAGCCCACTGTTTCTTATCAGTCACCAAATGGGGGCACTCTGCGATAGTCAATACGAGTGGTAACCCTGATTGCCATATTATTTTGCGTGGCGGGAAAGAACCCAACTACAGTGCTAAGCATGTAAAAGAAGTCTGTGAAGGTTTAGAAAAAGCCGGCTTAGCACCCAGTATTATGATCGATTTTAGCCATGCGAATAGCTGTAAACAATTTGAAAAACAGATGGAAGTGGCTACCAATGTAAGTGAACAAATTAGTCATGGTGACCGCTCAATTACAGGTGTTATGATTGAAAGTAACCTTGTAGAGGGTAATCAAAATTTAGAGTCCGGTGAGCCATTAATTTATGGTAAAAGTGTCACTGATGCTTGTATTGGATGGGATGATACAGAAAAAGTATTACGCCAATTAGCAGATGCAGTGATTACCCGTCGTAACAAGTAATCAAGACCACGTTCACTCAATAAAGTTAAAGCGAGTTTATTTATTAAACTCGCTTTTTTTATGATATCAATCCATTTAAGTTGGGTTAGCACCTTAAATAAAAACTATCGGTTTTGCAGATAGAATCAAAGGGTTGTACCAAAAAACACCTTACCATTACAATATAGATGTTTTTATTAATATAATTTTATATTAATTCATTGTTTAATATTTTTTTCCTTTTTTTAATTTTAAGTGATTTTTCTGTTGAATTCTTTTATTTATATAAAATAAAAATTTGTTTTTTTTATAGTAAAGTAATAGCTTGTTATTTTATGGATGCAAGGATATCACCTGTAAAACTAACATAATGGAGTATGAAATGATTATTAAGAAAGAAATTAGAGAAGAATTAAAATATCAAACGACTAAGTATAAAAAATCAGATGGTATCACGGTTGATCTTGGTTATTCTAATTCTAAGAATTTTATGGAGAAAGTAAATTATGAAATTAACTTAAATTATCAATTGTTAAAATCACTAAAAAAATCAGATTCACTCTATGAGTCCATTAAAGAAAGAAAATATAAAATAGGGTTAATGATAAAAAAGTATGAGGTTAAAAATAAAAATTCTCAGGGTAATGCTAAAGAATTGGAATCAAAACTAAATACGTTAAAAGTTGTTTATAAACATATAGAGAAACTTAAATCGGCTCATGGGTATTATCAGAGTATGATTTATGCAATGAAGGAATATATTGTAGAAAAGGATAATAGAGTTGATATGTATAAACAGTTAATGGAGGTCGATGGGATAATTAAAAAAGAGCCAATTTGTGTAGTTGATGAACTAGATAAAAATTTGGTTGGTGAGTTTAACTCAACTCTACCTAATGAAAATATAAAAGGGTTAGAATATAGTGAAGTTAATTTATTAACTAATACATATAAAGAGCTAGTTGATAACTTAAATGAGTTTTTGAATAATATTCAATCGTTTGAAGAAAATGAAATATATGATGGTGTTGATTTTATCAGTGACCTAGATGGCACCAGAAAAATGATTCAGAAATATAATAAATTAATCTCGAAAGAGAACGCGGTTTCACAGGGTAAAAAAAGAAATACAGAGAGTGAAAGTAAAATTAATGCCATGAAACAGGCTCGTGAAGATTTACAATATAGAGTTGTTCATACTGAGGATGCTTTAAAAAGATATTCTATTGAAGCTCAATATATGTTTTTTGTAGAAAAAGATTTTTCTAGTGATTCAATGAGCTTAGTTTGCGCTGTGGCTGTGTTTAATGCTACTAATACTATCTTGATGGAGGCGATGAATATAAATAATTTAGTTCCTAGATTATCAACGCTGACGCCCTTGAGCCCTATAAAAGTATTTTAAGTCATTATCCCCTTTACCTACATATTAAAGTAGGTAAAGGGGACGAATAAATTGCAGTCTCTTTTACTTTGGTATTTTGGCTAATAGTTCTTCTAGTTTCTTTTGCTCTTCAGGGGTTGCATTTGCTGGAGTAGCGGTTAGCTGCAATACCTCATTTGATGTTTGCACATTAAAATGCACTTTCCCTTTTTCACCCTTGGTATAAGTAACGTCTTTTAGTGGAATACGGTAACAATGAGCGAAAATATTTGGGCGAATATACAAGTGTGCATCTTTAATGGCTAAATAAACGCTATCAGCTGCTTTCTTGCCAAAATAACCAAGGAAAATGGTTAAGACGAATAGAAACATACCTAAACTTTGGCTAAGTAAGATAAAGGCAACACTGATAATACCTAGAGCAATGACAACAATACGATTATTACGTTTATTAAACTCGATTTTTGTTGCAAAGTCGATATTGATGGTGGTATCGAATGGCTCTAATTGGCGATAACGCCAGCGGATCGCAGAAAAAATCATCCCCATGACAAACACTATTGTGATAGGCATGAGTGCAACGCTACTTATGATAGCAAGGCCAATGGCGAGCCTTGGTTTATATTTCATGACCATCATGCTGACAATTTGAATAGGAAAGCTGATGCAAGCAATCGTCATCAAGGTTTTCATTAATTCATGGTTTGCTGCACCATTTGAACCATCAATGGCGAGCTCACCTGCATTGATCATATAGAGGAGTGAGCCCAAAATACTCGCGCTAAGAACCAGCCCTACCCACACGTAAATATTAAATTTGTTCATTTCTTTGCTCTATGCACCTTTTTATGTGTATTTCCCTATGATAATCCGTTATTCCTATTTCTAACACTAACTGTTTGTATTTTTTATTTTTGATAGAGGGGGAAATGAAAGGTATTTTGAAAAGAAAAAGGGATAAGCAAACGGCTTAACCCTTTCGTACTATAGATAAAGTAAGTAATTACTTCGCTTTACCTTGGTTCGCAACAGCTGCTTGTTTAGCCGCGATTTCGTCTTGGTTACCTAAGTAGTAACGTTTGATAGGTTTCATGTTCTCATCGAACTCATAAACCATTGGTACCGCAGTTGGGATATTCAAGTTCAGAATTTCATCTTCACCCATGTTATCCAAATATTTAACTAAGGCACGCAGAGAGTTACCGTGAGCTGCGATGATCACTTTTTCACCGCTAGCAACGCGAGGTTTGATCACTTCTTCCCAATAAGGAACAACACGCTCGATAGTGGTTGCTAAGCTTTCAGTAACCGGTAATTCTTTTTCAGAAAGTTTTGCGTAACGTGGGTCATGGCCAGGATAACGTTCATCGTCTTTAGTTAAATCTGGTGGAGTGATGGCAAAACCACGACGCCACAGTTTAACTTGCTCATCACCATATTTGGCCGCAGTTTCTGATTTGTCTAAGCCTTGCAGAGCACCATAATGACGCTCGTTTAATTTCCAGCTTTTTTCAACTGGCAGCCATTGCTGTTCAACTTGATCAAGGATGTTCCATAAAGTATGGATAGCGCGTTTTAGAACTGAGGTATAAGCGAAATCAAAAACAAAGCCTTCATCTTTTAGCAGTTGGCCTGCAATTTTTGCTTCTTCACGACCTTTATCAGACAGTTCTACATCAGTCCAACCTGTGAAGCGGTTCTCTTTGTTCCACTCACTTTCACCGTGTCTTACTAAAACCAGTTTAGTTACAGCCATAGCTAAAACTCCTATCAGTACACTCAAATTAAAAATGAATTATTGCTGACCTACATTATAGGGATAGTCAACTCGAACGCTAGTAGCAACTTACGTTTTATCGAAACCAAATCAAAAAACGGATAAACAATGGAAATATTCAAGCCATAATTTGGTTTGTAAGGGGAAAGTTGCCTTTTTATTATCCAGTTACCATTTTTACAGGGTAGGTAAAAAATAACAGATGAACTAAATTTAACCCGAAGTGAATCGATACAGCAAGCCATAATTTTCCACTCCACATCCATGCTAAGCCATAAATTAAGCCTGCAATGGCCGCAAAGAGAATTAAGAGTGGGCCGCCGGCAAAATGCACCCCACCAAATAAGAGAGCTGTAAGTATTAAAGCAAGGTAAGGGGAACCGAACCATTGGGTGAGTCTTTGTTGTAAATAACCACGAAATAGCGCTTCTTCAGCTAGTGAAACAAAAAGTAGATTACAGAGCACAAAAACAGGTAACCAACTAGGAAAATGCCATTCAAAGGCTAATCCGCCAGCAGTAGTCGCGACCACCAATAAAAGAGGCACAGAAATAACCAGCAGTACCCATTGAACTTTAGTTGCATGCTTGGCTGGATGGCAGACAAATAACGTTGGTAAGCAGGCGAGTAAAATAAAAGGGACTAATGCCTTATCAAAATTAAAATACATAGTAAAAGGGGCGCTATGTGTGCCTACGGTGACTTTATCGAGATATTTCAGGTTATTAAACCCAGGAAATAAGTGAATAAATAGCCCTATAGCACAGGCAATTAACACAATCTCACTGCTTATTTTCAGCGCTAAATGGTGTTGGTAGTGTATGCGAATAAAAGAAACGGCTGCGACAACAATACAAAGTAAAAGGGCCGGCCAACTCATAATTCCAGACAATACTGCGGTAACAACCCCAAGCAATAACAGTATGAATGAAATCAATCGATGCGTAGCAAGTGTTGCAAGTGAAGAGGCTAATATTAACCAAGCCATAAATAATACCTATATTAATCTTTAAACTATTATGGGCGGCAGAGTTTAATCATTTTTAATGAGTTTGCTAATCGTAAAGAATTAAAAATAAAAAATATTATTAATAATCAATTCATTATATTATTATTTTGGTGGTTGGTTGGTTAATCACTAGATTAACTTCGCCAATAAATCCGAAATAGAGCTTATTGGCGAAGTGATCAAATTTTAAAGTTCATCAATTTCGTAGCGGTATTTTCCGCTATCAGGGACGAAGGTTAACCGGTGAGTAATACAGGCTGGAGCATCTTCTTGGTGGTGAGTGACAAACAGTAATTGTGTGTTGCCTTGGCTTAGCATGACATCAATAAACCTAAGGACTAACAAGCGGTTCAACCCATCGAGCCCCTGTAATGGTTCGTCTAAAATTAGCATTGCAGGGTGTTTGACCAGAGCACGCGCAATTAAGACTAAACGTTGCTGCCCCCAAGACAGGCTATGGAAAGGTTGCTGTGCAGTTTGGGCTGAAAAACCTAATAAGGTTAACCATTCATTAGCTAATTGAATTTGACGGTCAGACGGGGCTTGATATAAGCCGATGGAGTCATGAAAGCCAGATATAATGACATTTAGTACACTGGTTGCGACCCGGTACTCTTGATGGATACTGTTACTGACATAGCCTATATGGCGTTTGATATCCCAAATTGTTTCTCCTGTACCTCTGCGACGGCCAAATAAGGTGAGATCATTACTATAGCCTTGTGGGTGATCCCCTGTAATTAGGCTTAATAATGTGGATTTTCCCGCCCCATTTTCGCCAATAATCTGCCAATGTTCATTTGGGTTAACTTGCCAGTTTAGGCCATGCAAAATAGGTTGGTCGTTATAGCTAACAGTCCCATTCTTCAAAATGATACGAGGAACAGTATCATCTAGTTTTTCATCAGCAGTCGGATCTTCCGTTTCGGGAATCGATAGTAATTTTATTTTTTCACTGTGCTGTAATTGGTTAATTAGCGTGTTAGCGAGTACTGACTCTTTATCTCCTGAAAGGGACAGTTTGCAGTCCGCGACGACCCCCATTTTTTCAACAAACTCAGGGAGTTCGTCAAAACGGTTTAAAATTAAGATTAAAGTTAAGCCTTTTTCAGACAAACTATAGAGTAATTCACTGAGGTTGCTTCTGGAATAGACATCCAGACCATCAAAGGGTTCATCAAGGATTAATAAGTCAGGATTACCCATTAATGTTTGACATAACAATACCTTGCGGGTTTCCCCTGTTGAAAGGTATTTAAAGCGACGGGAGAGCAAGTCACTGATGCCAAAGCGAGCAGCAAGCTCTAGGCAATATTCATTATCTTTATGGTTAAATTGAATAATCTCAGCCGCAGTATATCCAGTGTCTTCTTCGTCTTCACTCAGCATATCCGTATTATTACGTTGCCACTCTTCAGTAATAATTTTCTGTAACTGTTCAAAGGAAAGGCGGACAGGGGAAAGAAAGGTATTGGTGACAATACCAGAAAGGGGTTTTAGTTCATTAGATAGCACGCGAGCTAAAGAGGATTTACCGCTGCCATTGGAACCAATAAAAGCCCAGTTTTCACCTTTTTCAATATTGAGTTGTTGAATTTCAAGTGTTTGTGTTTCACTGAGCTTAAAGCTGCCATGTTGTATAGTTATTGAGCTCATTAAGCTTCCTTATCATCATTTATTTACCTTGTCATCTATCACAAATAATCAGGATTGAAGATAAAGTCAACAACTGTAGGTGGGAGGATGAAAAAAAGGTAAATGCTTACTTACTTATTTGGTAAGTAAGCAGCGGTGGTTAGCACAGGGTGGCAACAATAACTTGGTCTGCATTAAATAAGGCAGTGATAGCATCATTAACATTGAGTGACAGTGTATCAACCTCGCTATTTGGCAGGGTTGAGCAGAGTGTTTCCCCGCCAGTCAGGGTTACAATAACTTCACTATTATCTTTACCACGTTCTAACATGGTAATTTTACCTGCTAAACAGTTATCGAACTCGGTTGCTTGTGGTTGTTTGCTTAGTTTTACCCAAGGCGCTTTAATGAGAGCAAGTACTTCTTTACCTTCAACTAACCCCAAACGGTTAGCACTTTGTTCGGTTAATGCTGCATTAATCACGGTACTATTGTCCGCTAAACGAATTTGTACATGCTGTTGAACTTGCATGTGGTCGCGAGTGATAAGGGTGCCAAAAAATTGATTACGGGCGCTGGTTTGTAGTGAAAAGCGAGAAATCGCTGCCAGCAGGCTGTCTAAAGGTAGGTTATCTTCTTTTAAGACATCAAACGCTTTTTGTTGGATCTGAGCTAATAAGTCATATAACTGGAGCAGTCTTTCACCATAATGGGTTAATGTCGTACCGCCGCCTCCTTTGCCACCGGTTGCTCTGTCGACTAAAATATCATCGGTGAGTTGGTTCATCTCATTAATGGCATCCCAAGCACTTTTATAACTGATACCTGCAAGTTTGGCCCCTTGGCTGATAGAACCCGTCGCTTTAATTTGTTTGAGTAGCGCGATACGGCGTGGATCAGCGAATAAACTGCCTTGCAATTTAAGTGTGAGTAAGATTTCTGCCTGCATATTTTTCTCCCTTCCGGCTTGGTTGGTGGTGACAGAGGTAAAAAGCACGTTTAGTATGTCGTTAGTATAATATTTTGTCTAAAATAGTCTCCATTATAACGCTATTATGCGTTATTATTTTGATTTGATTTATAATCAAAAAATTGAGAGTCGAATTTCCCTCGTCAGCGTATCTTGTAGGCTGGTGGGTACAGTATCACTGAAGAGGCTTTTTTATGTTAGAATTGATTAAAAGTTTAGGTTTCGCCCTGATGATGGTTCCTGTTGTGATGTTTTTAATCATGGGCCTGATTTATGGTCTTGGTGCGTTTTTTAACTTGTTATCTAAAGCGCATGTGCCACATCACCACAATACAGAGAACAAGTAACTTTTAGCGAGTTTCTTTTCTGACGGATTATAAAACTCCCTGATAGCTTAATGAGTTATCAGGGAGTTTTTCGTTTAATCAAGTTCCCCTCTATGGATATAATGTATCATGGTAATTTCCATAGAGTTGTCTGCGGCTAGACTGGTTAAATTGTTGTTGTTCTGCTAAAGGTAACGCTAAAAAATTATTTTTGAAATTTTTCAGTGTTTCGACATAATTTTTTGTTGTAGTTTCAGCGAGTTGTTTAACGGCTTCAATGACAAAAAGGCCACAGCCATTTGGCACATTTTCTTGGATATTCCCTTCAATATATTCAATGTCGCTCTGTATTCCAGCTTCTTTAGCGCATTCTGTTATAGTTTGCTTAATTTCCGATGGTAATTGATGGTATGAATTAAAAACAAAGCTTTTAACTTTATTGTCAGTGACGTCGTGATAGAGCATAAATAGCACCCAATGAGCCCCTGTATTTATTGGAAATATTTCGGGCTTATTTAGAAAGTTGCTTTGTCTTTTTATTTCCTCAATAGTTGTTTTTAGCAAAGCCGCGTTGTCCTCGCTGATATCTAAAGGGTAGTTAACTGAAAATAAAGCTAAATAATCATCACTGATTAAGTTTGAATAAAGCTCATCACTTTGCTGCATTCGGTTATCACACCATAAATTACTCTCAGCGAGTGGTTTCGGCGCTGCCGGTTTTATATTATCGGGTTCCATAAATAAACGCGTTAGGCTTAATTTATCTGCAATATTATTTAATGCGGAGCCAATGATATACAGTAATTTAGATGGTTTAGACAATACGGCTTGGTGATGTGCTGATTGATATAAAACTTTGCTCGTTTCTTGTATTTCTTTATCTACACCTTTCTTCGCTGGCAATTTTCCGCTAAATAAATCAAACAAGATATTTTGTGCTTGTTTTCCTACACTGTCTTGTCGTAAAGCTAGGTTATGTAATAAATCAATACTATTTAAGTTCCCTTCTCCAGACGATTTAGCTAAAGAATCTAAGGTTTCTTGGGGAATATCTTTGTCAAATAGCCCATAAAATTGTTGAGTGGTTAAGCTGCCTGAGTAATGAGCATTAGTTGGAGAATGTACTGTAGGTTGAATTGCCATATTATCTCCTTTGCTTTTATATACTTGTAAAAAGTTGAATGAAATATTCAAAGACACACGATTTGTGCCGATAAAGTTACAAGGGAAATAAGTTATAAACTATACAAAAACGATTCTTCTTAAACTAAAAACATGGCGTGTCTCTTTACCATTTAGGATAACATGCAGAAAAATTACATCATTTCTTGAGCCAGCACACTTTTATCACGAGTTTGACTTTAAGTTATCGCTGTATCCTGATATATATAGCGTGTTGATTAATACTATGGTGAATAAAAATGAAAAAAAGTTTGGTATCACTTCTCGCGGGTGCAACACTGACACTCACTATGGCTAGCCATAGTTTTGCTGCGGATAAAATAACGGTTTTCGCAGCTGCCTCATTAACTAACGCGCTGAATGAAATCTCTGAGCAATATAAGCAAGAGGCGAAAGTAGACGTTGTGGCATCTTATGCCTCTTCTTCAACATTGGCGCGTCAAATTGAGCAAGGAGCACCTGCTAATCTATTTATTTCTGCTGACCAGCAGTGGATGGATTATGCAATTGATAAAAAATTGATGGTGGATGATACTCGTTATACATTATTAGGTAATGAATTAGTGTTGATTGCACCAAAAGATTCTAAATTGGATAAAGTGGAAATCAATAAGCAAACAGATTGGAAAAAATTATTAGATGGCGGTCGTTTAGCCGTTGGTGATCCTGATCATGTACCTGTTGGTATTTATGCTAAAGAAGCATTGGGTAATTTAGGAGCATGGGAAACGGTTGATCCACTGTTAGCGCGTACTAACAATGTCCGCAGTGGTATGGCACTAGTTGAACGCCAAGAAGCACCTTTAGGCATTGTGTATGGTTCTGATGCGGTCGCTAGCCAAAAAGTAAAAGTGGTTGGTGTATTCCCTGCAGATACGCATAAACCTGTTGAATACCCAATGGCAATAGTTAAAGACCAAGATAATAAAGCGACTCGTGATTATTATGAGTATCTGAAAACTCCAGCAGCTTCTGAGGTTTTTAAACGTTATGGTTTCGAGCCACGTACCAAATAAACATTAAGAGATTATATTGTTGCAGATGTTAAGTCCTTATGAATGGGAAGCAATTTACTTAAGCCTAAAAGTATCAAGCGTAGCGGTATTATTCAGCTTACCGCTTGGGATATTAGTTGCATGGGTATTAGTTCGCTGTAATTTTCCTGGCAAAACATTGCTCGATAGTATTATCCACCTACCACTGGTATTGCCACCAGTGGTAGTGGGTTATTTATTATTGATCAGTATGGGAAAACGCGGTTTTATCGGTGAATGGTTATATAACTGGTTTGGTTTTAGCTTCACCTTTAGTTGGCGAGGGGCTGCGCTTGCTTCGGCCGTGGTCGCTTTTCCGTTGATGGTACGAGCAATTCGTTTAGCATTAGAAGCGGTAGATAGAAAGCTAGAGCAAGCGGCTAGAACATTAGGTGCCACGCCATTGCGCGTTTTTCTCACCATCACCATTCCGCTTTCTTTGCCGGGTATCATTGTAGGCACAGTGCTTGCTTTCGCCCGTTCTTTAGGGGAATTCGGTGCCACGATTACATTTGTATCAAATATACCTGGAGAAACTCAAACCATTCCATTAGCGATGTATACCTTAATTGAGACGCCGGGTGCAGAGGTTGATGCTGCACGCTTATGTATTATTGCGATCGTTCTTGCATTAATTTCATTATTAATTTCAGAATGGCTGACCCGTTGGGGTAAAAAGCGTTTGGGGGTAGCCTGATATGTTAGAACTCGACTTTTCCCAAAAGTTAGGGGACTTACAGCTGGAAGTGAATACACAATTACCAACAGAAAGCATTACTGCGGTTTTCGGGCTTTCTGGTGCAGGTAAAACCTCTTTAATCAATGTGATAGGCGGTTTAACTAAGCCAAATAAAGGGCGGATAGTGTTAAATGGTCGTACATTGGTTGATGTCGAAAAACGGATTTGTTTACCGCCAGAGCAGCGTCACATAGGTTATGTTTTTCAGGATGCGCGGTTATTTCCACATTACCGTGTCAAAAGTAATTTACGTTATGGCATGGCGCCAAAAATGAAAACACGCTTTGATGATATCGTTGAGTTGCTGGGTATCGAAAAGTTACTCAACCGTTATCCAATAACATTATCTGGTGGTGAAAAACAACGCGTTGCGATTGGTCGTGCTTTATTA
Source organism: Providencia sp. TYF-12 (assembly GCF_041344805.1). Classification (NCBI taxonomy): domain Bacteria; kingdom Pseudomonadati; phylum Pseudomonadota; class Gammaproteobacteria; order Enterobacterales; family Morganellaceae; genus Providencia; species Providencia sp. TYF-12. Next base: position 3,466,702 of record NZ_CP166833.1, on the reverse strand, counting down.
ACTGCGCCAGAAATTCTGCTGATGGATGAACCCCTTGCTTCTTTGGATCTCCCCCGCAAACGTGAGTTATTACCTTATTTAGAAAAGCTTTCTCAAGATGTTAAAATCCCTATTTTATATGTCAGTCATAGTCTTGATGAAATATTGCGCCTAGCGGATAAAGTCATTGTAATGGCTCAAGGGAAAGTTAAAGCATTTGGCCCATTAGAAGACGTCTGGGCGAGCAGTGCATTACGTCCTTGGTTACAGCAAGAAACATTGAGCAGTGTGGTGAGTGCAAAGGTACATAGTCAACACCCTGATTACGATATGACAGCGGTAATTGTCGGCGGTCAAAAGTTATGGGTTCCGCGAGTTGAAATGCAGCAAGGGGCTGAAGTACGTATACGTATCGATGCTTCGGATGTTTCTTTGGTTTTAGAAAAGCCGCAAGTGAGTAGTATTCGTAATATTTTAGCGGCAGAAGTTATTGAATGGATTGAAGATGGTGAGCAAGTTGATGTGAAGCTAGATTTAGGTGAAGAACATTATCTATGGGCTCGCATCACCCGCTGGGCGAGGGATGAGCTTTCTATTCGTAAAGGAAGAAAGGTGTTTGCACAGGTGAAAAGTGTCTCGCTTTCTCGTCAGCTATAGTGAGGCAAATAATTCGACAATGCAGCAAGCTATTTCACATATGGCACATGCAGCATCCAATATTTGTCGGGTATTTTTTCCTTCACGGCTGATTGTTTCAGGGCCATTTGTGAAAAATCCACAAATTTGGGCTGCATTTTGTGATAGTTTTCAACAGCAAAACCGTTTTTTTGGTCAGGCATTACCTGAACTTTCAATGAGCCAAATTAGCCGTAACTCACGGATTTATGGTGCGGCTTTACCTGTTTTGGAACAAACATTAATAGAGTTACTTGCTCAATAGCCTAACGTATTATTAGCTAGCCGAATAAAAAGAGCCGGTGTGCCTCCTTTTATTCGGCTAATGGCTTATAAAACGTACTTACGGATCACTTCGGCAATACCCGGTTCAGTGTTTACACGTGTCACCAGTTTTGCTTGTTGTTTGATTTCATCCACGGCATTGCCCATTGCTACACCTAAACCTGCGGTAGTAAGCATGCTTAAGTCATTGAAGTTATCGCCAAAAGCAACAACATCTTGCATTGTCATACCTTGAGATTCAACCCATTCTTTTAAACGTTGGCCTTTACTATTACCTTTGAGACCAATGTCCACTTGGTCAACCCATGACCATTCGCAGTCTAAGCCAAAGTCCGTTTCAATTTCATGAACGACTTGTTTTAATCGTTCTGTATCTGGGTAGCTAACGGCGAATTTCCATATAGATTCATAGTCATGCATAACATCAGCAAAGTCTTCCACAAACTCAATAGTTGGTCGTTGTGCTACAGGTAATGACTCCGCCCAATTTAAGGTACGTTTAATCCCTTCAGTTTGTGCGTTGTAGAGCATGGCATTATCGACATACATTAGATGTTGAATATCGGTTCCACGTAATTTATCGATCATTTGAGTGACAGAGTCGAGCGGCATCGGATCAGACTTTAACACTTTTTTACCCAAATAATCATATAGGTATGTACCGTTACAACAAATTGCGGGGGTATCAAGGTCTAAGGCTTGGTAAAACGGGTGGATCGCAACATGGTGGCGACCTGTTACTATGATAACTTTAACGCCTTGGCGTCGAGCTTCCTGTAAGACAGCTAAAGATTCAGGTAGGATTTTTTTTTGGTGATCTAGCAATGTTCCATCAAGATCGAGCGCAATAACGCGGTATGACATAAACGGCTCCACGTGATTTTACAGGTTGCCTATCTTAATCAAGTATAAAGATAGGAGGGAAGATGAATTAATTACAGCTATAAATTATCCATTCGAAAATAATTAGCTTAGTATGTTTTATCATCATAGCGTTAACTGAACCGTTTTAGTACCATTATTATCGATCCTTTTGGCTGAAACGGTGGTGCTATTTACTCGCAGCAATTTACTTAATATAGGGTATAGTTAAGCCAATGTAGTGGACTATAGATGCTGTTTAGTATTTTGTCATGAATTAAGGAGTCAGAATGAATCAGGTTGTTTATATTGCCAGCCCCGAAAGCCAGCAGATCCACGTATGGTCGATGAACGAAGTTGGGGAACTCACGCTTTTACAGACAGTAAAAACACCGGGTCAGGTACAACCAATGGTATTAAGCCATGATAAAAAACACCTTTATATCGGTGTTCGCCCAAATTTTCGTGTTGTGACCTATGAAATTGAGCCAAAGGGCACATTACGTTTAAAAGCGGAAACATCCATTCCAGGTACACCGGTTCATTTATCACTTGATAACAATGGCAAATATCTCTTTGTTCCTTCTTATCATCAACACAATTTATCTGTATTGACGATCAATAAAGAGGGCATTCCAAGCCAAGTTGTTCAGGTTATTGAAGGGTTGCGTAACCCTCATTCATCTCATGTTGATACTGATAATCAACAGCTTTGGGTGCCGTGCTTAGGGGAAGATCATATTCGCCTGTTTGATTTGCAAGAAAATGGCTATCTAACTGAAGCGACCGCGGATCAAATTACGACAGCACCGCAGTCAGGGCCTCGTCACCTTGCATTCCACCCTAGTGAGAAAGTGATCTACTGTATCAATGAGTTAGACTCAACCATTGGTGTTTACCGTAAGTTTACCCGTTATCGCACCATGCAAACATTAGCAAACTATCCTGCAGGAAATGAAAGCCAGCGTTGGGCCGCTGATATCCATGTGACGCCTGATGGCCGCCATTTGTATGCCAGTGAACGGTCAGAAAGCTATATTAGCCACTATCTTATTTCTGATGATGGCTGCGAACTCACTTTGGAAGCGCGTTACCCGACAGAAGCCCATCCAAGAGGTTTTAATATTGATAACACCGGCCGCTTTTTAATTTCCAGTGGGCAAAAGTCAGACCATATTTCAGTTTCTGAAATTGACCCAATTACAGGGAAACTGACGCAAATAGGAAGGTATGCGGTTGGGAAAGGCCCTATGTGGGTTATTTCAGTCATCCTTTAATCTTCGTCATACTTCGAGCTATAGCGGTGTTGGCTTCACTCGGCTACTTTTGGGTCACATACTGATGTATGCTCCCCAAGATACCCTCGATTGCCGCCTTGCTATAACTCGAAGTATTTAGAAGATTATCTAATTAAAAACTCAGTAAGGATCACTTCGATTATCATTGAATTTATTGTGTTATCCCAACACTTTTGCCATCGTATTCGTCACTTTACTGAGTTGCTCGGGAGTGATGATATACGGTGGCATCACATAAATCAGTTTGCCGAACGGGCGAACCCAAACGCCATTTTCAACAAATACCTTTTGTAATGCCGCTGTATCCACTGGCTGCTTCATTTCAATAACGCCGATGGCACCGAGGACGCGTATATCCGCGACGCTAGGGTGAGAGCGCAAAGGCATTAATTCAGCTTTGAGTTGTAGCTCAATATTGGCGATGGTTTGTTGCCACGGGCTATTGAGCAATAGTGATAGGCTTGCATCTGCAACCGCACAGGCAAGGGGGTTGCCCATAAATGTTGGTCCATGCATAAAACAACCAGCCTCGCCATTGCTTATGGTTTCGGCGACATGGCGAGTTGTCAGGGTTGCTGATAGCGTCATATAACCCCCAGTTAATGCTTTGCCGATACACATAATATCAGGTGAGATATTTGCGTGTTGACAGGCAAATAGTTTACCGGTGCGGCCAAATCCTGTCGCAATTTCATCTGCTATTAGTAAGAGGCCATAATGGTCGCATAAATCACGTACGCCTTTTAAATAGGCAGGGTGATAGATGCGCATTCCCCCAGCACCTTGAACAATGGGTTCTAGGATGATCGCAGCAATTTCATGGCTATTTTCTGCTAATTGTGCTTCGAGTGGATGTAAATCTGCGAGGTTCCATTCATCATTAAAACCACATTGTGGAGCTTCCACAAACACGTGGGGGGGCAAATACCCCTTGTACAGTCCATGCATGGAATTATCTGGGTCACAAACGGCCATAGCACCAAAGGTATCACCATGATATCCGTGGCGTAATGTCAAAATTCGCTGGCGTTTTTCGCCTTTGGCTTGCCAATATTGCAGTGCCATTTTTAGTGCCACTTCAACTGCGACAGAGCCTGAATCAGCGAGAAATATGCATTCCAGTGGTTCAGGAGTGATAGCCACTAATTGTTTGCATAGATTTACTGCTGGTGGGTGAGTGATCCCCCCAAACATGACATGAGACATTTTGCTCAACTGAGTGGTAACAGCTTGGTTGAGTTCAGGGTGATTATAGCCATGGATTGCAGCCCACCATGAAGACATGCCGTCAATCAATCTTTTTCCATCAGGCATCACGAGTTCGACTCCTCGCGCTTCCACAATGGGATAGGCTGGAATGGGTTGGCTCATTGATGTGTAAGGATGCCAAATATGTTTGGCATCAAAAGTAATATCAGCATTGTTCATTTTTATCTTCGTCAACTTTTTATGATCATTTTAGTTGACATGATAATCGCAATATTTAAACTGGCAACAACTTTTTCAACTGGAGAGTTCCCGTGAGCCAATTAAAACAGTGGACAATAAAACAAGCTAATGAACTGTTTTCAATGCCTTTTTTTGACTTGTTATTTCAAGCGCAGCAAATTCATCGGCAAAATTTTGATCCCCAACAAGTGCAAGTGAGTACGCTTCTATCAATTAAAACAGGGGCTTGTCCCGAAGATTGTAAATATTGTGCTCAAAGTGCTCGTTATAAAACGGGGCTAGAAACTGAGCGTTTAATGGAAGTACAACAAGTTTTAGAATCAGCTAAGAAAGCGAAGCAAGCAGGCTCAACGCGTTTTTGTATGGGGGCTGCATGGCGTAACCCTAAAGAACGGGATATGCCTTATCTTGAAATGATGGTTAAAGAGGTTAAATCGTTAGGGATGGAAACCTGTATGACACTTGGAATGATTGATAATACCCAAGCCCAGCGTTTAGCAGAAGCAGGCTTGGATTATTACAATCATAACCTTGATACTTCTCCTGAATATTACGGCAATATTATTACAACACGTACATACCAAGACCGTTTAGATACTTTAGAAAATGTGCGTGATGCGGGTATCAAGGTGTGTTCAGGCGGGATTTTAGGGTTAGGGGAAAAAGTGAGTGATCGTGCTGCACTCTTAGTGCAACTTGCCAATTTACCAAAGCCCCCAGAAAGTGTTCCCATCAATATGCTGATGAAAGTCGAAGGGACGCCGATGGCGGATAATGAAGATGTTGATGCCTTTGATTTTATACGTACGATCGCAGTGGCTCGGATCATGATGCCAACCTCCTATGTGAGGCTTTCTGCTGGTCGAGAATATATGAATGAGCAGACTCAAGCGCTGTGTTTTATGGCTGGAGCGAACTCAGTATTTTACGGCTGTAAATTACTGACAACGCCTAACCCAGACGAGAACAAAGACCTCGCATTGTTTAACAAACTAAACATTAACCCAGAGCGAATTGAAACGGATGAGGGAGATAACCAGCAAGCGGCTAAACTAGCCGAAACGTTGCTAACCGCAGATAACCCACAATTTTATAACGCTGTTGTATAATGTCTTGGCAATCATTCATCGAAGAACAGATTGAACAGCGTAAACAAGCGTCGATCTGGCGGCAACGTCAATGTATTGACCGGGCTGATGGCCGGTCACTTTATCTGGCAGACAAAGAATATCTTAACTTCTCATCCAATGACTATTTAGGGTTAACTCACCATCCTAAGGTTGTTGCAGCTTGGCAAAGAGGAGCAAATCAATATGGGGTCGGTAGCGGTGGCTCAGGCCATATTACTGGTTACACCAAAGCACATGATGAGCTCGAAACGGCACTTGCTGAGTGGTTGGGGTATTCAAAGGCATTGTTGTTTATTTCGGGTTTTGCTGCCAACCATGCTGTGATCACGGCGTTGATGACACAAAACGACCGTATTTTAGCAGATAAATTAAGTCATGCTTCAATCATCGAAGCTTCGATGCATTCAGGGGCTAAATTACGTCGCTTTCATCATAATAATACATCATCTCTAGAACATCTAATCACTAAGCCTATTACAGGGAAAACTCTTGCTGTCACTGAAGGGGTATTCAGCATGGATGGCGATAGTGCGCCTTTGCGACAATTACAACAAATCGCCACAAAACACAAAGCTTGGCTGATGGTTGATGATGCTCATGGGATTGGAGTTAAAGGTGAGCAAGGACGTGGAAGCTGCTTTGAGCAGGGAGTTAAGCCTGAAATTTTAGTGGTGACGTTTGGTAAAGCATTCGGTTTAAGTGGGGCAGCAATACTTTGTGGCCAGCAAACCGCTGACTTTTTGGAGCAATCTGCACGCCACTTAATTTATAGCACGTCAATGCCGCCTGCACAGGCCGTCGCCATTTTATCGGCGATGCAACAAATCAAGCAAGCAGATGAAGCGCGTTTTAATCTTAACCAACATATCAAATACTTTAGAAATAATGCGAATTTCAATGGGATGAAACTAGCCGACTCAAAGACGGCTATCCAACCATTAATTGTTGGTGATAACCAAGCTAGCCAACAACTCGCAAATTTTTTGCGTAATAGAAATATTTGGGTTCACGGGGTCCGCCCACCTACAGTGCCAGTGGGAAGTGCTAGGCTACGGATCACATTAAGTGCCGCCCATAGACGTCAAGATATTGATCAATTATTGGAGACTTTAGATGATTTCGTCTCTATGTCGTGAAAAGCATAAAATAGCGGCTGCTTTTGGCCGCGCTGCGAAAAATTACGATTCTGTTGCTAGCTACCAGCAAGCAACAGGAGAACAGCTGTTGAAGCAACTGACATCCGAATTAGCATTAATGCCACATTCAGCGCCATTACGGGCGTTGGATGCGGGGTGTGGCACGGGGTATTTCAGTCAAAAACTTACAGCTCAAGGTTACCAAGTCACAGCGTTAGATATTTCTGTAGGGATGTTAGATGTTGCAGAAGGGAAGTGTGCTGCGGATCATTATATCTGTGCAGATATAGAAACGATCCCATTAGCGGATCAAAGTGTTGATGTCGTGTTTTCCAATTTAGCACTCCAATGGTGCCAAGATATCACTCAAGCATTAAGCGAATTATACCGTGTGACTAAACGTGGGGGAATAGTGGTATTTACCACACTGGGAGAACATTCATTAAGTGAATTATCGAGCGCTTGGAAAGCATTAGATGATGCTCCTCATGTTAATGTGTTTTTGGGAGTTCAGCAAATGCGCAATAGCTGCCAAAGATGGAGAAATCAGCTAACTATTCAAAAAGATACATTGTATTTTTCTGGGATTACAGAGTTACTTCATTCATTAAAAGGGATAGGGGCAACTCATTTAACCGCTGGGCGCAAAACGGGATTAATGACACGCCAGCGCCTAAAACAGCTTGCGGCTGTATATCCGATAACAGAACAAGGGTTACCTTTAACTTATTATACGGTATTTGGGGTACTTTATCGTGACTAAAACGTATTTTGTAACAGGAACGGATACCGAAGTTGGTAAAACGGTCGTAAGCTGTGCTTTATTGCAGTCTGCAAATTGCCAAGGTGTTAAAACAGCAGGTTACAAGCCAGTTGCATCAGGCAGTGAAATTACACCACATGGTTTACGAAATAGTGATGCATTACTATTGCAAGCAAATAGCGGGTTAACATTACCTTATAGCGCAGTTAATCCGATTGTATTTGAAGCACCAACATCCCCGCATATAATTAGTGATAAATTGCAGCAACCGATCGAATTTTCAGTGATCAATAAAGGCTTACAGCATCTACAATCGCAAGCGGATTGGGTATTAGTTGAAGGTGCTGGTGGTTGGTATACACCGTTATCCCATGAACAGACTTACGCTGATTGGGTTATCGAACAGCAATTACCAGTGATTCTAGTGGTGGGCGTTAAGTTAGGTTGTATTAACCATGCATTATTAACGATGAAAGCGATTATCGCTTCAGGCTTATCAGTGGTTGGTTGGGTTGCTAATGAGGTAGAAACCCCTGGGGATTACCAAAAACAGTATTTAGAGACACTTAAACATATGATTAAAGCACCTTGCTTAGGTGTGATCCCGCATCGCAAAGATATAATGGGCTGCTCATTAGGGCAATTTTTAGATCTTTCTTTACTAACATCTTGATCAAACATTTTAAAATGATGAATCAGCCCCTATATAGAAAGCGATAGTGGGCTGTAATAATTGTTAATTATATTGGCGATCTTTTTAACGTGATCAACCTAAATTTTGTCAAGTTTTTCACCTGAGATACCTGCTGGATCTTCGTAAAAAAGATAAAATCCCTTTTTCGTAGCGGATACTACGTAAAAATTTTTTCATCGAACTGCCATCTTATTGTCATTTAGCTATCATTTAACAAATTTTAGATATTGCGTGAAAGCATGAGCCCTAAGGGCTTCAAGAGTTATCCACTATTTCTGTGGATAACCTTGTGTATTAACGTTATAAAACAAGTTCTATGCTAGGTGACAAGCGGCTTTGCCTTTATTTGATGTGAATCTGGACTCGAAATTAATTTATTTTAAATTCAATTGGTTAAATAAAATCAAGCCTTCAATTTGTATTTAACATAGGGCGCAAAAAGGCAATAGCATAAAATATAAAGTTTAGAAAAGGTCAAGTACTTTTTTGGGGATAACATTTTTATAAACTTATTGGAATGGTTAATTACAGAAAATTTCATCTCAGGGCTTGAAGCTGGTTTTTTATCCAGTATTATAACGCAAGAGATAAGCTAAGGGGCGTTAATATGAGTAAGGATTTTAAACTGCATTCTGATTTCCAACCGGGGGGGGACCAGCCTGAAGCTATTCGAAAATTAAGGGAAGGGCTACAAGATGGTCTCGCTCATCAAACCCTATTAGGGGTAACAGGTTCGGGGAAAACCTTTACGATAGCTAACGTCATCGCAAAAGAAAATCGACCAACCATGTTGATGGCGCATAATAAAACCTTAGCGGCTCAGCTTTACAGTGAAATGAAAGCGTTTTTTCCTGAAAATGCGGTTGAGTACTTCGTTTCTTACTATGATTATTATCAGCCAGAAGCTTATGTACCAAGCTCGGATACCTTTATTGAGAAAGATGCCTCTGTTAACGAACATATTGAGCAAATGCGTTTGTCTGCGACTAAGGCTTTACTTGAACGTCGAGACGTCATTGTTGTCGCTTCGGTATCTGCTATTTATGGGTTAGGTGACCCCGATAGCTATTTAAAAATGATGTTGCATTTGACGGACGGTATGATTATTGATCAACGGTCGATTCTCCGTCGCTTGGCAGATCTACAATATACACGTAATGACCAAGCCTTTACCCGTGGTACGTTCCGTGTACGCGGTGAAGTTATTGATATATTCCCAGCTGAATCAGATGAATATGCTTTACGTGTTGAATTATTTGATGACGAAGTCGAAAGGTTATCCTTGGTTGACCCACTTACCGGTCAAATCCAACACCGTGTTCCTCGTTTCACCGTCTATCCTAAAACGCACTATGTTACGCCGAGAGAACGTATTCTTGAAGCGATGGAACAGATAAAAGTTGAGTTAGTTGATAGACGTAAAGTTCTATTGGAAAACCACAAATTAGTAGAAGAGCAGCGGTTAACTCAACGCACTCAGTATGATTTAGAAATGATGAATGAGCTCGGTTATTGCTCAGGGATTGAAAACTATTCACGTTATTTGTCAGGGCGAGCACCGGGTGAAGCCCCTCCAACCTTATTTGATTACCTCCCTGCTGACGGTTTATTAGTGGTTGATGAGTCTCACGTTACTATCCCGCAAATTGGGGCGATGTATAAAGGTGACCGTTCGAGAAAAGAAACTCTGGTTGAATATGGTTTTCGTCTACCTTCCGCATTGGATAACCGGCCAATGCGCTTTGAAGAGTTTGAAGCACTGGCACCTCAAACAATCTATGTCTCTGCAACACCAGGTAACTATGAGCTTGATAAATCTGGTCATGAGGTTATCGAACAGGTTGTTCGCCCAACTGGGTTACTTGACCCAATAATTGAAGTTCGTCCTGTTGCAACTCAAGTTGATGATTTAATTTCTGAAATTCGTATTCGTGTACAGAAAAATGAGCGGGTGTTAGTCACTACGCTAACAAAACGGATGGCAGAGGATTTAACCGAATATCTTGAGGAACATGGCGAGCGAGTACGTTATCTCCATTCTGATATCGATACAGTTGAGCGTGTTGAAATTATTCGCGACTTGCGTCTTGGTGAGTTTGATGTGTTGGTTGGTATTAACTTATTAAGAGAAGGCCTCGATATGCCTGAGGTGTCTCTTGTCGCTATTCTGGATGCAGATAAAGAAGGGTTCTTGCGGTCAGAGCGTTCATTGATTCAGACTATTGGCCGTGCCGCCCGTAACTTGAATGGTAAAGCTATTCTGTATGGCGATAGGGTCACAAATTCAATGCAAAAAGCGATTGCCGAAACGGAACGCCGCCGTGCTAAACAAATGGCTTTCAATGAAGAGCATGGCATTACTCCACAGGGGCTTAATAAGAAAGTCGGCGATATCTTGCAAATTGGTCACAAAGTGGGGGGCAAGGGCAAGAATCGAGCCAAAGATAACATCAAAAATGATGTTATGGCTGATGTGCAATCTATGTCGACAAAACAGTTGGAACAACGCATTTCGCAACTCGAAGCCCAAATGTATAAACACGCGCAAGATTTGGAGTTTGAAGCTGCGGCAAGGGTGCGAGATGAACTGCAAGCGATACGCTCTCAGTTTATTGCTAACTCATAAATATTGATTAAAAACAATTTGTTAAGATTACCCCGCCGCTTATTGGCAGCGGGGCTGTTCAATCAAGGCGGGGTATTATAGGCTAACGGCATTTGTATAAATTATAGCCTAAACTTTTGGCGAGTTTTGCGACCATCTTTTGCCCTCTAACGCTGTTTCCTATTGGGTCTAAAGGTGGAGAAAATGCCGCAATTGCCATCACTCCAGGTATTATCGTTAATATACCGCCTCCGACTCCGCTTTTGCTAGGTAGCCCAACGTTATAGGCCCAATTGCCTGAACTGTCGTACATCCCTTCCATGGTCATTTCAGCGAGTATTTTCGGGCAGTTATCAGGGTTAAGGACTTGCTCTTTGGTTATTGGGTTTTTCCCACCGGTTGCAATAGTTGCACCCATAGTGGCTAATTCTACCGTGGTAATAAGTGTTGAGCACTGACGAGTATATACATCACAAGCTTCCATTGTATCGCAATAAAGGTAGCCAGCGGCATATAATAGCCAAGCAATTCCACGATTATGAAAATTAGTCGCTTGTTCGGACTGGTTTAATTCCTCAGAAATAGTAATCTCTTTAGAGCCTAATTTTCGTTGCATCTCTAAAATACGTTGCCAGCGCTCATCTATTGATTGCGCTTTAATAATACTTGCCGCTGAAATTGCACCTGCATTGACTAAGGGGGACAAAGGTTTATCTCCATGTAATTCTAATGCCATCACAGAATTAAAAGGCAACCCTGTCGCAGATGCCCCTAACTTTTCTTGAATTACATCAGGGCTAAAGTCTTCGAGTGCTAAGGCGAGCGTACACACCTTAGAAATCGATTCAATAGCAAAACGGTATTGGGTATCACCTGCTGAAATAATATCCCCTTGAGCCGTCACCACGGCTAATGCGCAAAGTTGACTATCAATTTTGGCTAAAAATGGAATATAGTCTGCATTTGCTCCTTCCGTATCATGGCGGAATTCTTGGTAAATATCTTCGACAGTAACGCGCATTTTTTTTAGATCTAGCATAAGTGTTATTCCTTAATAAATATAAGTTAATTATTAAGCTCAGTTATATTGTATGGATAAAATATAAAATAACAGGGATATATAATAAATAAATAAGAATAGAAAATGTTAAAGCTTGTGTTGCAAGTGTTATATCGGTTTTATATTTATTTGCTAAGATAACAGTCGTATTTGGAATAGGTAGTGAACAGACTAGTATTGTGACTTTTATCATCATTATTGGCATATTCAATAAATGGCCAAGTAATAAAACAACTAAAGGTGTAACAATAAACCTAAAAATAATAATCACTATAATAGGTATGGTTATTTTTAATGTTTTTAAGCCAGTAAGATAAATGATGACCCCAATAATCAGCATTGCGAGAGGTGAAGTCATGCCATTTAAATAGTCAAAAAACGATGTTAATAAACTGGGTATCTTTATATGAGTTAATAATAGAAATACACCAATAATAAATGCGATTAGAGGCGGTGTGAAAATATTTTTTATTGTATCTATAACGTTAAATTTTTCGGTATTATTATCATTCTTAAGTAAATAGATGCCTAATGTCCAGTAGATAATGGTTTGTGCTATGTATGTCATTAATGCATAAGGTAATTGATGGGAACCATAAACGGCCATTGTGATTGGAATACCAAAAAAAACAGTGCTACTCATCGAGCAAAGGCCAATAAATAAGCCATGTTCTCCCCTTGGGAGCTTCATTATAATAGCAACTATAAAGGAAATTAACATTAACAGTAAAATAGTGCTAAATGGGAGTATAATAGCTGGAATTAATGTTAAAAATTCTTTTTTTGAAAAGTCAGTAGTGATAGATAAAATGAGCGTTATAGGCAATGTGATATTAAGTAATAACTTTGTCATTGCACTATTACTATTTTCATTGAACCACTTTATTTTACCTAAAATAAATCCTATCCCAACAATCAGAAAAAGAATTAAAATATTTGAATAATCATTTAGCATTTACGTTCCTCAATGGCATTATATGGAACCACATTTTGCTAGTCATAAATATTAAAAGTTATCTTTATAAAATCATATATTAATAATATAGATGAAAACCTTGGAAAAGAGAAAAATAATTATGAAGTTTTTAGGAATAGAATTTAATTCCTCCTTAAAAAGAGGAACTAAATTCTTAAATGCTTAATTAAATTAATTGGATGGCAGCCTCAATGGCTTGTAATAGTAGCTTTCTATCGTGACGATAAGGGATGTCATCTGCCTCAAGAACACGTTGGATGATTTTACGCTCTCCACTAATATTATCTATTTGCGTGCGTGGCCCAAGGATCAATGCATCGATTTTTTTACAGCCAATATAATGCTCCATCATTTGTAACTTTTCAGGTAAAGAAAGGTTAGCGGCAGGGGAGCTTATTTCTTTTGCTAAGTTACCAATATAAATCATTGGTGCTTTACATTCATGCAATGCACTTGCAATTTCTTCTAACAATAAGAGTGGCATCAGGCTTGTAAAAAAACTACCGGGGCCGATGATGATCAAATCAGCTTGGTGAATAGCCTCTAAAGCTTCGCCTGTCGCTTTGACTGTTGGATATAAACGAAGTTCTTTCGGGACTTCACTCAGGGCATCGACATTCACTTCACCGTAAACCTCATTACCCATCTCATCAACAGCCATTAAGTCAACAGGCGATTCTGACATCGGGATTAACTGCGCATCGACTTTTAGCATATTACGGATGAGATTAATGGCTTCCAAAGGTCGCACGCTCAGATGATCTAATGACTTTAGCATCAAATTACCTAAGTTATGGCCAGATAGCTCACCATTACCACTAAAACGATATTCAAACATGGCAGAAGCAATTGAAGGCTCAGTGATCAATTGGTTCAAACAGTTACGCATATCTCCCCAAGCGATCCCACCTTCAGACCGACGAATTCGACCCGTAGAACCGCCATTATCAGTGGTGGTAACGATGCCGGTTAAACGAGAACCTAAAGAGGAAAGAGAAGACATCACGCGACCAAGCCCATGCCCGCCACCGAGAGCGACAACATGCCTGAGATCCGCCAGACTGCAATTCGGCATAGTGTTCCTATATCAATTAATTTTTAGCACCAAAAAATAACCAAATCGTTTACAACGGCAAAATTCATCCGATATGCCACTGCTATTTTTTATGCTGCACTTAAAAAGGGTTCTAAATAAATTGGGCATTAATCTATCATAAAACATCATTCTTAGCTTAAGTACTGTGATAAAAAACAATAAAAGAGAACATTCCGTATTGAAGTGTGCTTAATGCGGAAAAATACACCAGATAATCTTGCTATAAATCGTACTAAACTGGAAATGATAGGCTTCGGTATTGGGAGTCATAACATAATTGCAACTGCATTTGAGGTATTGAATTGCAATTAAATGGCCGTGTGAGTTTTGTTTACACTGGTTTAATGGCGAACTGGGCTCTTATTTTAGATCTACATCAATAAATGTTTAATTAAATAATAAGGTGTGTTAATCATTTTATGAGAAATTGTATTCATTGTTATAGCTCAAAACAAAAAATTATCAGTAATAATAATGGCTTCGAATCAATTACCTCATCTTATGTAAGTCGCTGTATAATATAATATATATCGAATTCTGATTCGCTTTTTCAATTTCTATCAGCTAGAATCCATACAGAAATTAAGTGAACAGAGTGGCTAATTTTATTTTTCAAAATCAGCGGCTAAGTTCCAAATAAAACTCCTAGCCTTTGCGTCTAAGTTTGCATAAACAAATATGATGCACTGGCCGTGGCATACAGCCACCAGGGTGTAAGATAGAAATGTCTGCATCTCCCGTATTTGGAAAGGTGTGATTATGCAACAACTCGTCGATCAATATGACCGGAAATTTTACTATCTTCGGCTTTCTATAACAGATGTTTGCAATTTTCGTTGCACATACTGCCTACCTGATGGCTATAAACCCAGTGGCCGCCATGAATTTCTAACACTAGATGAAATACGTCGCATCAGTACAGCATTTGCTGAACTGGGAACGGAAAAAGTGCGTATTACTGGTGGTGAGCCAACAATGCGTAAAGATTTCAGCGACATTATTGCCGCAATTAATGAAAATGACGCCATCAAAAAAATAGCGGTGACGACTAATGGTTACCGCATGGCGAGGGATGTACAAACATGGAGAGAGGCTGGTCTGAACGCGATTAATGTCAGCGTCGATAGTCTCGATCCTCGTCAATTTGCTGCAATTACAGGGCAAGATAAATTTTTCCAAGTGATGAAAGGCATTGATGCTGCTTTTGAAGCAGGCTTTGAGAAAGTCAAAGTGAATGCCGTACTGATGAAAAATATCAATGATATTGCGTTGAAATCATTTCTAAATTGGATTAAACATCGCCCAATTCAATTACGTTTTATTGAGTTAATGGAAACGGGGGATGGCAGCGATATCTTCCAACGTTACCATGTTTCCGGTGAAACGGTTCGTGCTCGCTTGATTGAAGAGGGCTGGTATATGTTGCCTCGCTCTCGTAGCGATGGCCCAGCTCAAGTCTTTAGTCACCCTGATTACCAAGGTGAAATTGGGCTTATCATGCCGTATGAAAAAGATTTTTGTCAAAGTTGTAACCGCCTACGTGTTTCCTCATTAGGAAATTTACATTTATGTTTATTCGGTGAAAATGGTGTTCCTCTACGGGATTTGTTGGCAGATGATAGCCAAAATGAAGACCTAAAAGCCCGCATACAGCGTGGGTTACACCATAAACGTGAAACTCATTTCCTACATATGGGTGATAGCGGCATTACACCAAATTTATCTGTTATTGGCGGTTAACCCTTTTAGATTTCAGGAGAAAATATGTCCCAACTGACTCACCTCAATGCGTCGGGCGAGGCGCATATGGTTGATGTTTCTGCAAAAACTGAAACTATCCGCGAAGCTCGTGCTGAAGCTTATGTCACGATGAACCCCGAAACGTTATCGATGATTGTTGATGGAAGCCATCACAAAGGGGATGTGTTTGCTACGGCACGTATCGCAGGTATTCAAGCTGCAAAAAATACTTGGCAGCTTATTCCTTTGTGTCACCCATTATTACTCACTAAAGTCGAAGTGACACTTACTGCAGAGCAGCAATATAACCGTGTTCGTATTGAGACATGCTGTCGTTTAACAGGTAAAACTGGTGTGGAAATGGAAGCGTTAACCGCCGCTTCGGTAGCGGCACTGACTATTTATGACATGTGTAAAGCTGTACAAAAAGACATGGTCATCGGCCCTGTTCGCTTATTAGAAAAAACAGGCGGGAAGTCTGGACATTTTAAGGTGGAATGATGATTAAAGTTTTATTTTTTGCGCAAGTACGTGAGTTAGTGGGGGTAGACTGTTTAGACATTACTGAACACTATCAGACAGTTGAAGATTTACGCTACGCGCTCTCTCAAAAAGGTGAACGCTGGGCATTGGCACTTGAGGATGGCAAGTTACTGGCGGCTGTTAATCAATCGTTTGTTCCGTTTACTCATCCGCTTACTGATAACGATGAAGTGGCATTTTTTCCTCCGGTCACAGGGGGATAAAATGGAAAATACCCATATCGCAGTACAGACAGATAACTTTAGTGTTGGCGAACAATATCAATGGCTTGCTGAATGTGATAGTGATGGCGCGGTGGTGACCTTTACAGGCAAGGTTCGTAACCATAATTTAGGGGACAGTGTAGCTGCCTTAACTTTAGAGCACTATCCTGGCATGACTGAAAAAGCCTTAACAAACATCGTCACTGAGGCGAGAGGCCGTTGGCCACTCCAAAGGGTCAGTGTTATCCACCGTATTGGTACACTGCAACCGGGAGACGAAATCGTGTTTGTTGGCGTCACCAGTGCTCATCGTAATGCTGCATTTCAAGCTGCTGAATTTATAATGGATTATTTAAAAACAAAAGCCCCATTTTGGAAAAAAGAAACCTTGCCAGAAAACGAGCGCTGGGTGGAAGCGAAAGAGAGCGATGAAACGTCTGCAAACCGTTGGTAATCGCATTTTTTCCCCTAAAAAATACGAATTTGCCGAATGGTATTGTCAAAATAATGTGTTAGACTTTGGTTAATTTTGTCCGATTGCAGTATTTTTACTGGGTCGATTTTTCTTTTAGCGAAAGGGTAACCATCATGGGTCAGTTTGATCAACGTAATGATTCTCTTGTCCAGAGGGCCAATACAGGCGTTCAGGCATTTATGTCGCAAGTATACGGCTGGATGACAGTCGGTCTATTGCTGACAGCATTTGTTGCGTGGTATTCAGTAAGCAGTGGTTTGTATTACACCATTGCAACGAATAAAATATTGTTTTTTGGAATGATTATCGCTGAACTTGGTTTGGTCATGGGGATATCATTCTTACTGCAAAAAATTAGCGGAATGGCAGCGACGGGCATGTTTATGCTTTATTCACTGCTAACGGGTTTAACTATTTCAGTGATCCTCGCTGCTTATACGGGCGAATCCGTCGCGGGTACGTTTGTAATTACCGCAGTGATGTTCGGTGCATTAAGCTTCTACGGCTATACCACTAAACGTAGCTTAACTGGGATGGGTAACTTCCTGTTTATGGCTCTAATTGGTATCGTTGTTGCTTCTTTAGTTAACATCTGGCTGCAAAGCACAATGATGTATTGGGTGATCACTTACGGTGGTGTGCTACTGTTTGCTGCGTTAACCGCATATGACACTCAAAAACTGAAAGAAATGGGTTCACAAATTGATGAAGATGACAGGGAAACCATGCGTAAGTACTCTATTATGGGTGCATTATCTCTGTACTTAGACTTCATTAACCTGTTCTTAATGTTACTGCGTATCTTCGGTGACCGTCGATAATTCATGTTTCTATCCATTAGTTAACATGTGGTCGCTTTAGCCGTAAAAATTCAAAACCCTTGTTACTTCGGTAACAAGGGTTTTTTGATCTAAATACTATCGTAAAATATGATTTGAATATTATTAGTTTGTTTGTAATTCAAGGCGTTATTGGTGTCTCTAGCATGTTCAATTGTGCTTCTAAAACGTAATGTTATATCTTTATGATCACGCTATTTTTTTCCTAAATAAATAATAAGCCGCTGAACTGGTGATTATCGCAATGATAAATAATGGCCAAAGGCTATGAAAAACCACGGAGAAATCTGCATCTTTAAGGTAGATTTGCTTGGTTATTTCTGTGAAATGGCGAATAGGGTTAATCCACGTTATTTCTTGTAGCCAAATTGGCATATTTTCAACTGGGGAAATATACCCTGACAACAAGACTGCTGGCATCATAAACACGAATACACCAATGAATGCTTGCTGTTGCGTTGAACATAATGCCGAAATTAATAGCCCAAACCCGACCAATGACAAGCCATAAAATAACATGGTGGCATAAAATAGCAGCAGGGAGCCAGCAAACGGAATTTGATAGCAAAAAATACCAATGACAAGTACTAGGGTTGCTTGCGCGGTAGCCACAATCAAAGCAGGGACCGCTTTACCGATAAATATTTGCCAAGTTGTTAGTGGGGAAACTAATAGTTGGTCGAGGGTTCCTTGTTCGCGTTCTCTTGCAATTGACAGCGATGTTACAATCAAAACGCCAATAGTGGTTATCAGAGCAACTAATGATGGAACGATAAACCATTTATAATCCAAATTAGGGTTATACCAATTACGGACAACTAATTCACTGTTATTGAGGGAGACCTGTGTTTGTGCCAATTCTTGTTGGTATTGCATCACAATTTGTTCAACATAGTTTGCAGCAATTTGCGCACTATTTGAATTACGTCCATCAAGCAGTAATAACATATTGGCATTTTGTTGTGTCGCAATATCAGCACTAAAGTTTTGGCTAAAACGAACGACGAGTAGTGCTTGGCGGTTATCAAGTACTTTGCGAACCTCTTTCTCATTTTTCACTAATAAAATATGAGAAAAAGCACTGGCTTTGGCGAGCCGTTGGGTTAGTTCTATAGAGTGTTTACCACTGTCTTGGTCAAAAATAGCAATCGTGGTATTAGTGACTTCTAATGTGGCAGCCAAGGGAAATAAAATCATCTGAAAAACCACAGGTAAAATCAAAATCATCCGCGTCTGTGGTTCTTGAAGTAATGATTGAAGTTCTTTCATAATTAAGGTGTATAAGCGATAAAACATAGTGACACCTCAATCAAGACGACGACGGGTTTTAAGCGCCGTTAAGCCAATAAATAAGATGGCTGATGCGATTAACAACAGAAAATCGGTCAGTAAAACGAGGTAGACATCCCCAGCAAGAAATAGTGTTTGTAAACTACTGACAAAATAGCGAGCAGGGATAAAATAAGTCACTACCTGAATGATTGCTGGCATGCTATCAATTTCAAAAATAAAACCAGATAACATTATTGCAGGTAAGAATGCGGCATTTAGAGCCACCATAGCAGCATTGAATTGATTACGAGTGATGGTAGAAATTAATAAGCCCATTCCAAGTGCGGTTGCAAGATAAAGGCTGGTGATCACAAATAACACCAGTAATGAACCTCGATAAGGCACACCTAACACGAAAGTGGTGACAAACATGCATAAAACCATCACAAATGAGCCAAGCACTTGGTATGGCAGTAATTTTGAAAGTAATAATTCAGTTTTAGTAATTTGAGTAGAAAGTAACGCTTCCATTGTGCCACGTTCCCACTCCCTAGCAATGACCAGCGAGGTTAAAATAGCCCCGACAACAGTAATGATAATGCTGATTGCCCCTGGGATAATAAAATGCTGACTAATGGCCGCCTCATTAAACCAATAACGCATATCGACTTCAATCAAGGGGGAAATGGGTTTACCTTGGTTTTCCCCTTGTTGCATCTGCCATGTATGCCAAATACCTTTGGTGTATGCTTGCACAAAATTCGCGGTATTTGGCTCACTACCATCGGTAATAACTTGGATAGCCGCATGGCCTTGTGCTTGCAATAATTGCGCTGAAAAATTAACAGGGATCACGACAATGCCGCGGATCTCACCAGCTTGCATTTTGTCTATCAAAAAGTTTCTATTATTACTAATAGTTGCATCAATAAATGGCGAGCCTGTAAAGGTATCGACTAATTCACGTGCTTGTGGGGTTTGCTGCTCAAGCAAAATACCAACGCGTAATTTACTTGAATCTAGATTGATACCATAACCGAAAATAAACAATAACATTAGTGGGATAACAACAGCGATTAATGCACTGCTTGGGTCACGGACAATTTGTTTAGTTTCTTTCCAACATAGCGCTTTGAGCCTACGCCATGAAAAATGGGAAGCTGATTGAGTCATTGAGCCTCCTGCTGTTTATCATAACGGTTGATCAAACCAATAAACGCATCTTCCATCGATGGGTCTGGGTTATCGTTAGTCACAACTTGCTGTTTTAGCTCGTCGGGGGTACCCGCAGCAATAATTTTGCCATGATAAACCAGCCCAATTCTATCGCAGTATTCTGCTTCATCCATAAAGTGTGTGGTGACCATGACAGTGACGCCTTTATCAACCATACCATTAATATGTAACCAAAATTCCCTACGGGTTAACGGGTCAACACCTGAAGTCGGTTCATCTAAAAATAAAATATCAGGTTCATGCATTAACGAGCAGGCCAGTGCTAAACGTTGCTTGTAACCCAAGGGAAGAGAGTCTGTGACCTGATTAATTATGGGAGTAAAATTGAAAGCATCGACCATCTCTTGAATTTTGCTTGATTGTTGTTTGTGATGTAAACCATAAACACCAGAGAAAAACTTTAGGTTTTGCCCAACTTTTAAATTGCCATATAGTGAAAATTTTTGAGCCATATAGCCAAGATGTTGCCTAACTTTATTTGAACTCGTTTTTAAGTCCATACCCAGTACCAATGCTTGGCCATCGGTTGGCTTCATTAAAGCACACATCATTTTAAATGTTGTCGATTTACCTGCACCATTAGGCCCTAACAACCCAAAAATTTCCCCTCGTTTGACCTGAAAGTTGACCCTATCTGTTGCCGCAAATTGAGCAAATTTTTTTGTTAAATTACGAGCTTCTATAACAGTTTCCTGCGGGTTAGCAGGTATTTGTGGCACGATAGCCGCTAATTCGGAACGATGGGATGGCCCGCCACCAAGCAAATCAATAAAAGCATCTTCAAAGCGGGGTTGTGCCTCAATCAGCTTTTTATCGCTCATATCTAAAGCTGCTAATAAATTTGCTTGGGATGCGTTAGGCTTTAAAATTAGGCGAATATAACGGCCTTGGATGACTCCATCGGTGGTTTCGGGTAATACGAGCGCATTTTGTAGCACTGTGCGTTTTTGGTTAGCTGGGGCATCAAGTAAATAGGAACGCCCAGCCATTTTTTGGGTTAATACTTCAGGTGCGCCAGAGTAAAGCTGCTTTCCTTTATTTAAAAGCAGTACATTTTTACATTGTTGGGCTTCATCTAAATATGATGTGCTCCAAAGGATTAACATACCGTCATCTGCAAGGGTATGCACCATTTGCCATAACTCACGTCGTGCGATTGGGTCTACACCAACCCCCGGTTCGTCTAATAGCAGCACTTTAGGTTTACCTAATAATGTACAAGCTAAACCGAGCTTTTGTTTCATTCCGCCAGAAAGTTTACCCGCCAACCTTTTAGTAAAAGGGGCTAGGCTCGTAAAAGAAAGTAATTGCCGATAAGTAGATATGCGTTCTTCACCCACTATGCCTCTAAGGTCAGCATATAAGTCCAAATTTTCTTGGACTGTTAAGTCTTCATATAGCCCAAATTTTTGTGGCATATAACCAAGACTTGCACGCATCGCGATACTGTCTTCAATGGGGTCAAGCCCCATAACTCGAATTTTCCCCGAGTCTGGTTTTAATAAGCCGGCAAGCATTCGCATTAATGTGGTTTTACCTGCGCCATCAGGGCCAACAAGACCTGTCACAGAGCCACCATGAATATCGATTGTTAAGCTTTCAACCGCAGGGGCGCTAAGGCCAACAAACGTTTTTTCGACATTGACTAGGTGAATACTGTAATTATCACTCATTGCAAACTCTTATTGCTTATGATCAGTGAATTGAATGGTTACAGGCATTCCTTGACGTAATGCCTCATCTGCATCATTGACAACAATGCGTAGCCGATAGACTAAATCAGTTCTTAAATCAGGTGTCTGTACGCTTTTAGGGGTAAATTCGGCGGTCGGCGAGACAAACCCAATGGTACCGTGGTAAGGCTTATCTGGCCGGCTATCAGTACGTAAAAGTACTTCTTTGCCCGGTACTGCCTCACCGAGGTGGGGTTCACTGACATAGGCTCTGACCCAAACAGGGTTTGTGAGTGTCACGCTAAATACGGTATTGCCTGAATTAATGATAGTGCCAGGCTCAATAGCCCTAGTTAATATTGTACCGGTGGAGGGGGCGGTTAAAAGAGTGTCTTGTAAGTCCAATTCAGCTTGTGCAACAGCAGCTTCAGCCTGCAACCATTCGCCCCTTGCGGCGGCTATTTCTTCTTGGCGAAAACCACTTTGATATTGATTGAGTTTATCTTGTGCGGCTTGGAGTGCGGCAAAAGCTTGATTGCGATTATTTTTTGCATTATCTAGCTCATTGGCTGAAATAACGCGTGAAGCTGCTAGCCCTTGCTGGCGCTTATAAAAATTATCCGCATATTGCCAAGCGGCTTGTTTCTGTGCGACTTCAGCTTCAACTTGAGCAATTTCTTGAGTACGGTAACCACTTTCTTTTAATGCTAACTGAGCCTTCGCGCTATCACGTACCCCTTTAGCTTTATTTAATGCATTGATATAAGGGGCATCATCAAGTTGACCTAGTTTATCCCCTGCAACAACGTGTGCACCCTCATCGACATCTAAAGACGCCAGTTTTCCAGGTACACGGAAACTAAGGTTAACGGTTCTAACATCAACATTACCATAGAGTGTCAATGTATTCTCTTGCTGAGATTGGTAATAGTAATAACCTCCAGCGGCAATACCGATTAATATGACAATAATTAGAACAACTGCGGAACGGTTTTTATTGTTCATAGCTAACCTTACTTAAGAACCTGTGATATGAAAAACGGATATTGGTGTTAGAGGCTGTTGATTTTTGATGCTCGGTTTCTGTTTGAAAGACGGCGAAAATCATCAGCCTCTAGTGATAATCAACGTGAATATTTCACTTTAATTAATGATATCACTTTTCATGTTGTTTGCGATGACGTAAACCAGCTAAAAGTATATTAGTATGCTCAATAAGAACTTGATTAATAATTTCAAATTCATTTTCATTGATATGTTTCCAACCCGTTTGCCGTAACAATGTTTCCCGTGCAATACGAAATGACAGGGTTTCACCAAGAATAGCATGGGTGTGGATAAGCGTCGTTAAATGGTTGGGGTCTGCACCAATATAGAGGGCGATAAGCCGGTTTAATCGTGAGTGTATTGGGCCTAAAGCATGTTCATGAATGATGGTATATGCTTCAGTTGGATTGAGCTGTTCGCGCGCTAATATACGCGAAAAACTCAAATTTTTCTTTTCGAGTTGAAAATAGTTATACGCAATTACAGTCCGTTGCAGTAAATCTAAAGCATCCTCAGGTTTTTGAGTTGCTATCGGTTTTTCTAAAAATTGATCAATTGCCAAGAAAACATCACTGAAATCATCTTTGATATTTTTGGCTATAAGGTGGGCAACGGCTAAGTAAAGCCCTTCTTTTGAACCAAAATAGTAAGATATTGCGGCGATATTTTGCCCTGAAGCTTGTGCAATTCTCCGTGTTGTTGCGCCATCAAGGCCTTGCTCTCCATAGACATCAGCAGCTGTGTGCAGCAGTTGTGTTTTTGCGTTTTCTCCCCGCAAAGTTTGCGATGAACCTGTATTCATAAACATTCCTTTTAAAAATCAGAATTAAATAACACCCAATAAGCTCTTAATTGGCTTTTATGTTTATAAGGGACAAAAAACGACATCTCATAGTATTGTGTAAGTATATATACTATATAGGGGGGATTTTATATTAATTTATTAACCAAACTAAATTAATATATTTATCATCTGCAAATAATGTTAGAATTTGGTGATGTCGCACGGCAGTTTGCGCTTTTTCCTCTGACTCACTTCCCCCATAACTGCCAAAATCTATTGAAAGCGGTGAAGCCCGGAGTAATTTAATTTGACTACTTTTTCAGACCTCGCATTAAACGAGGAAATCTTGCTTGCCATTAATGAATTAGGCTATGAAAGCCCAACGCCAATTCAACAACAAGCGATCCCAGCAGTGCTTGCAGGAAGCGACCTTTTAGCCAGCGCACAAACAGGCACCGGTAAAACTGCGGGTTTTACGTTGCCAATTTTACAAAAACTGGTTACTACTCCTCGTGCTGGGAATAATCGTAAGCCAATTCGCGCATTAATTTTGACGCCAACAAGGGAGCTTGCGGCACAAGTTGCTGAAAATGTAAAAGAGTATAGTCGTCATCTACGTATTCGTTCGTTTGTGGTTTTTGGCGGTGTAAGTATTAATCCTCAGATGATGAAGTTACGCGGAGGCGTGGATATTTTAATCGCGACCCCAGGGCGCTTGTTAGATTTAGCTCATCAAAATGCGGTTGATCTTTCTCAAGTAGAAGTATTTGTGTTAGATGAAGCTGACCGCATGTTAGATATGGGGTTTATTCATGATATCCGCCGAGTTATTAATAAATTACCTAAAAAACGTCAAAATTTATTATTTTCTGCTACTTTTTCAGATGAAATTAAGCAGTTAGCAAATAAGTTACTGAATAACCCAGTGACCATTGAAGTGGCTCCTCGTAATTCAGCTTCTGAACAAATTACTCAGTATGTTCATTTAGTTGATAAAAAACGTAAATCGGAATTACTTTCTTTTATGATTGGTCGTGAGAATTGGCAACAAGTTTTAGTCTTTACTCGGACAAAACATGGGGCTAATCGTCTAGCTGAGCATTTGAATAAAGACGGTATTAAGGCTGCGGCTATTCATGGTAATAAAAGCCAAGGTGCTCGTACACGTGCTTTAGCCGATTTTAAATCGGGGGATATTCGAGTCTTAGTTGCAACCGATATTGCAGCACGAGGCTTAGATATTGAACAACTGCCTTATGTTGTAAATTTTGAGCTGCCTAATGTAGCTGAAGATTATGTACATCGTATTGGTCGTACTGGCCGTGCTGAAGCGACAGGTATGGCGGTTTCATTAGTGTGTATTGATGAAGCTAAATTGCTTAAAGATATTGAAAAATTACTTAAAAAGCCGATTCCAAGAATGTCTGTAGAGGGCTACGAGCCGGACCCTTCTATTAAAGCGGAACCTATTCAAAAAACACCACAACGTGGTGAGCGCCGTTCGAGTGGGGCTTCTAGCAATAAACCTCGTCGTACCAATGTATCCACGGCTAAGCCTAGTACGGGGAAAACGTTGAGTTCGCCATGGAAAAATGCGCAGAAAAAAGCTAAACAAGGTCGTCACGAAGGTTAACTGATTTAACTAGTCGTATTAAAAAAGTGGCTCAGCACGATGTTTATTACATCGGTTGAGCTACTTATTTTGATATAGCTTTCCCCTCGCTAAAACTCTTCGTTGCCATTTCCCCATTAAGACGCTCATTCTTATGATAATTCTTCTGCTTATTTACCAACGAAAATGTATTATAGGCGGCAATTGATTAGGTTAAGTTTTATGTCACACGTTAATATTAATATTCTAAAGGTGCTTTATTTAAGGCAATTAAATGTATGAAATTTCTTTTTACCTTATGGCGTTTTTGGGTGAGTAATTTATGCGTGTTTTATTAGCTCCGATGGAAGGGGTTTTAGATCCTCTAGTTCGCACTTTACTTAGTGAAGTTAATGATTATGACCTTTGTATTACCGAATTTATTCGAATAGTTGATACTTTATTGCCGGCAAAAACCTTTTATCGCCTATGCCCTGAACTAAAGTATAAAAGCCGAACTCCTTCTGGGACTTTAGTACGGGTGCAATTATTAGGGCAACACCCACAATGGTTAGCTGAAAATGCGGCTAGAGCTATAGAACTAGGTTCATATGGTGTCGATTTAAATTGTGGTTGCCCCTCTAAAACAGTGAATGGCCATGGCGGTGGAGCAACATTATTAAAACAGCCTGATTTAATCTATAACGCAGTCAAAGCGATGAGAACAGCAGTACCTAAACCGTTACCGGTTTCGGCTAAAGTTCGTCTTGGCTGGGATAATAGTGACCTTGCTTATGAAATTGCAGATGCGGTTCAACAAGCAGGTGCAACAGAACTAACTGTTCATGGGCGAACGAAAGAAGATGGTTACAAAGCAGAGCGAATTAATTGGCATGCAATAGCTGAAATTCGTCAGAAACTTACGATCCCTGTTATCGCTAATGGGGAAATTTGGGATTATACCAGCGCTCAGAGTTGCCTTAATATTACAGGTTGTGATGCAGTAATGATTGGGCGTGGAGCGTTGATCACCCCGAACCTGAGTCGTGTGATTAAGCATAACCATAAAAAAATGCCGTGGGAGCAGGTTGGGTCATTACTATTAAAATATACGGAGTTAGAAAAACAAGGGGATACAGGTAATTACCATGCAGCTCGTATCAAGCAATGGCTTGGTTATTTACGTAAAGAGTACCGGCAAGCAGACGAATTATTTTCCCAAGTAAGGTCTTTAAAAAATGCTCAACAGATAGCACAGGTCATAATGGAAATAGTTAGCCATTGATGATGAACACGAATAATTATCAGGAGTTAATAGTTGCTAAATTGGCTTATAGGGTCTTTACTTATTTGATATGGTAGTGGTTTAGTTAACTTATTTACTACTATTATATAAGATTTTTAGAATATTACTGTGCAACAACCTAGTCTAGGAGGAGTAAGATGGGAGTTATTGCTTGGATTATTTTTGGTTTAATTGCAGGTATCTTAGCTAAGTGGCTAATGCCAGGTACTTACCATATGGGGTTTATTATGACCACTGTGCTAGGGATCGTTGGTGCGGTTGTTGGTGGGTACATTAGCACCTTCTTTGGCAAAGGGAAGGTTGACGGCTTCAACTTTGGTAGTTTTGTTGTCGCTGTTATCGGGGCAATTGTGGTGCTGTTCTTAGCGGGTATATTTGTAAAATAACGCTTTCTTAGTTAGTAAAATCTATTATATAAGCCACTCAGACAAGTTAGTGGCTTATATCTTTTATGGGTTATCGAAAAAGGTTGATTAGTTATGGCTCTATAGGAAGGCCATTATCCTGCCCCCATTGTGCCCATGAACCATCATACAACCGTACATTATGGTTACCCAAAAGTGTAAGGGCCATCAACACTACAGCTGCGGTCATCCCAGAGCCACATGTTGTCATTGATGGTGCATTAATATCAACACCTTGCTCATTAAAAATGGCTTTCAGTTGTTCTGGGGATTTAAACATACCATTTTCAACCAGTAGGTCCCACGGGACATTTTTGCTGCCGGGAATATGCCCCATACGTAACCCTAGGCGAGGTTCTGGTGCTTGAGCTAGAAAGCGAGCAGTGGCACGGGCATCAATAATTTGAATTTTACCATCATGAACAATATCAAGTACTTGTTGCTGGTTCAGTGCATTACTGTCTTTACGTGAGGCCGTGAATTTTTTAGTTTCAGGAGGGGGAACCTCACCAGATTGAACAGTAAATCCTGCAGCTTTCCATGCATCGATACCGCCCGCTAAAATTTTAACGTTATTGCAGCCCATAGTGGTGAAAGTCCACCATGCTCTAGGCGATGAAAATAAATTATTTTGTGAGTAAATAATAACTTGCGTCTCATTGCCTATACCCATCATTCCAACGGCGTGGCTGAATACTTCAGCGCTTGGTAGCATATGAGGTAAGTCACAGGATTTATCGGCGATTTCATCTTGATGAAAAAACTGAGCGTTAGGAATGTGTTCTTCTAGATAACGTTGACGGCAGTCATAAGGAGCGGTTGGTGGGGGAGATGAGGCATCAAGTACAATGATATTGCCATCAAACAGATGTGCGTTTAACCATTGAGGGGTTACAAAATAGTCGTTGTACATAAGCTATCTCCATGCTGGTTTGATAAATGACTCTAAATTATTGCACTTGATTAGGTGCTGGTAATACTGAGGGGGATTGTTGTTGCCCCTGTTCAATAGGTGTCGTTGAACGAGTGTAAATATTCATGCCAGCTAAAACAATGCCGCCTACTGAGCCAAAAGCACATAATGCGCAAAGTGCGATAACAACCTTTTTCATTTTCTGTGGCCTGCGTAATCATAGTAGTAATAAGAACACAAAGTATAACTGGATGAGTGTTGCAAACAAGTTAAAAGCTGCTTTTTCTGCGTATGAGTTGGTGTTTTGCAAAAGGCTTCCCAATTTTTATGTATAATGGTGTTTAATACAGTAGTTTTGCGAAGCGCTTGGCAAACAAATTGTTTTGGCGTTCCCTTCTGTTTTCAGATTCATTATCTTTTATCTTAACTTTGGTCATCTGCATAACTTATGTCCCTGTCGAATAAAATTAAAGAACAAATAACCCAGTGGTATAAGGGGCTGTCATCACAAATTGATGGGTTTATTCCCCGAGCACCACAACGTCAGATGATAGCGGAAGTAGCAAAAAATTTGGCAGATGATGACGGTCGCCACCTTGTTATTGAGGCGCCGACAGGGGTGGGGAAAACGCTGTCTTATTTAATACCTGGTATTGCAGTGGGAAGAGCCGAAGGTAAAACGCTAGTCGTCAGTACGGCAAATGTGGCGCTGCAAGACCAGATTTATAGCAAAGATTTGCCGTTATTGAGCAAAATTATTCCTGATTTGAAATACACTGGCGCATTTGGCCGAGCACGTTACGTTTGCCCTCGCAATTTAGCCGCAATCTGTGCGGCAGAAGGCGAGCAAATTGACTTAATGCTATTAGTGGAAGATAAAACAGAGGTCGCAAATAGCGAAGAGCGGGCTATCTGCCAACAGCTTAGCCATGATTTCCAAAGTTTTGCATGGGATGGCCTAAGGGACCACCATAAGCGCTCTTTCAGTGATAACTTATGGCGTAAAGTCAGCACAGATAAAATGAATTGTTTAGGCCGAAATTGCCAATTTTACCAGCGCTGTCCATTTTTTATTGCTAGACGGGAAATTGAAGATGCAGATGTTGTGGTTGCAAACCATGCATTAGTGATGGCGGCGATGGAAAGCGAGTCGGTGCTACCTGATCCTAAAAAATTATTACTAGTACTTGATGAAGGGCACCATGTTCCTGATGTCGCAAGGGATGCCCTTGAAGTTGAAGGTGAAATTACGTTAGTTCAATTAACTGCTCAGCTTGATAATTTTATTCATCATGTAGGGCAATATATGGGGCAGTTTCGGCCAGTAAAGCCGCCAAAATTAGCTAATCCGGAGCGGCTACAACAACATGCTGAAAAATTACGAGAGTCATTTCGTGATTTTTCTATGTTAGCGAATGCTTTACTACCTGAAACGTCGAAAGAGAATGAATATTTATTTCCTCTAGGGGTACTACCAGAGCCAATGCAGTTAAGTTGCCAAATGCTCTTTAAGCAAACGGATGCTCTAAAAGGGTTAGCAGAAGCGATATTAAACGATTTAACTGAACAAACGGCAAAGCAAGACATTGTTCGCTTACATCGCTCTATTTTAACAACTAGTCGGGCTATGGGTTATTTTGAAAATATGGCAAAGCTTTGGCGTTTGGCAGCCTTAGACCAAAGCTCAGGGGCGCCAATATCTAAATGGCTAAGTCGGCGCTATGAAAAAAACCAATCACGCGTCTTTATGCATTGCGCGGGGATCCGCGTTAGCGAGCAATTGCAACATTTACTGTGGCGAAATGTCCCACATATTGTGATTACTTCGGCAACGCTTAGGTCTCTAAACAGTTATTCACGTTTTATGGAACTGACAGGGCTATCAGAAAAAAATGATGATCGTTTTGTCACCCTTTCTTCGCCTTTTAATCATATTGAGCAAGGGAAAATTATTATTCCTCAAATGGAATATGAGCCAACTATTCATAGTGAAGCTCAGCATTTAGCTGAAATGGCGGCATTTTTCCGTGAGCAGTTTATAAAAGATACTCACCGTGGGGTCTTGGTATTGTTTAGCAGCCAACGTGCAATGGAAGGGTTCCTTGAGCATGTTAAAGACCTACGGTTACAGCTTTTAGTTCAAGGGGATCAGCCTCGCTATCGGTTAGTCGAAACACATTGTGAAAGAATTAACCAAGGGCTATCCAGTGCTTTGGTTGGTTTGCAATCTTTTGCGGAAGGGTTAGATTTAAAAGGTGAGTATCTTACCCAAGTCCATATTCATAAGATTGCATTTCCTCCGGTAACAAACCCTGTGATTATTACAGAAGGTGACTGGCTAAAGTCATTGAAACGTTACCCTTTTGAAGTACAAAGTTTACCAAGTGCTTCATTTAATTTAATCCAACAGGCAGGTCGGCTAATTCGTAGTCATGAATGTTATGGTGAAATAATTATTTATGATAAACGCTTACTGACAAAAAATTATGGAAAGCGTTTATTAAATGCTTTGCCTGTATTCCCTATTGAGCATCCTAAAATGCCTGAAAAACCATAGGGAAGTCATTCGGTTTATATCGCTATTGGTCTATTTTAGAAAAATATCAATGGTGATATAAAAGTAGTAAATATTGGTTTTTAAGCAAAAATAAAAGGCCACATTGCTGTGGCCTTCGGTCAATTAAAATTGACTCTAGGGTACGACATTACTCAATATTTGCTTCTAAGAACCAAAGGAATTTATCCATATCACGGGAAGCTGCGGTAAACATATCAGCGGTGTCTTCATCTTCGACTTCATCAATGGCTTTACGGATATCATTTGCCACAACAGCATAGCGATCAGCTAAGGCTTTTAAGTGGTCTTGTACACTGTGAATATTGATAGGGTAAGCCTCTAAAGAGGTAAAACGATTAACCTCTTGGGTTGTACCGATTGCTACGCCACCTAATTGGACAGCACGCTCAGCAAATTCATCTAAGTGTTCCACAAGGGTTGACCTAAAGCCGTCTAACATTTCATGAACTGCAATAAAGTTACGACCACGCATATTCCAATGTGCTTGTTTAGTCATCAAAGAGAGATCGGTAAAATGGACTACCATAACATTAAGGATACCAATGGTTTCCAATTTTACGCTATCTTCCATATCATTACGGGTATATAAAAGTTCAGTTGAAGATGCTTTAAATAATTTAGCTGTGCTCATGATTCATCCTCTCTTAAATATGAATTTGTTTAATAACCTCATCTGCTAATAAATATAAAATATTAAAGTGTATTTGTCATAGCGTAATAAACGATTAATTTAATAGGTCTATCCGATATGCTTTAATTCATTGTGGATGTTGAGGATTAATTGTTTTTTGCAATAAGTGCTATAGATGTAATTAATGAATATTTAAATATTAAAATAAAAATAACAAATGATTATTTCAAACAGATGAATAAATCTTTACATCAAAAAAGGTTAATAAACACAGGAAAGACAGTCTTTATTAACCTAATGTACTAATTAGCCTATTTTACAATAGACTAAGAAACTTTCTCAATTTTTGATTTAGGCGTAGCGGTCGAGGTAGAGCCTATCGAAGCGCAAACGATACACAATAAAGCTAGCCATTGAGTCATTGTTAAGTGTTCTTGTAAGAAAACAATACCTAAAAATGCCCCCATACAAGGTTCAAGGCTCATTAGCGTACCAAATGTACGAGCTGGTAAGCGTGTGAGTGCAATCATTTCCAATGTATAAGGAAATGCGGTCGATAAAATGGCTACCGCTAATGCAAGAGGCAAAATAGAAGGGTCAAACATGACTTCAAACCCTGTTTGCATTAAACCTATCGGGAAGAAGATCATGGCCGAGATAAATGAACCGATAGCTACAGTTGCTGCGCCATAACCGGCTCCTGCTCGCTGACCAAAAATAATATAAATCCCCCAACAAACACCAGCTCCTAGCGCATAAATAGCACCTAGTGGGTCAATGGAATTAATATTATCGCCAATAGGCAGTAAGAATAATAACCCAGTTATAACAAGAGCTATCCAAAGGAAATCGATAGGTCGGCGAGATGAAAACATCGCGACCGCTAAAGGCCCTGTGAATTCTAATGCAACTGCTATCCCTAATGGAATCCGCTCTAGTGACAGATAAAATAGGTAGTTCATCGTACCTAAGGATAAACCATATGTGAGCAATGGGACGAGTGAGCTTCTTCTGAATTTTAAGCGCCAAGGCTTGAAAATAATAAAGAGTATAATTGTAGCCAGCAATAAACGTAAACCAGTAACACCGGGAGCGCCGATAACAGGAAATAAAGTTTTAGCTAAAGATGCACCGCTTTGAATAGAGGCCATTGCAAGCAGTAATAACCCTATAGGCAATAGCGGCAGAGCGCTCTTTTTTGTGTCGGCAGACATAAATAAGTAAACCTCGGAAAACGTAACTGAGTTGGTAATAAATATTTAGAAAATAAGTATTTGGTTATGAAAAATAATTTCTTAATGATTATCTCATAAAAACAAGAGGCTTTATATTTCTTTATTGCCAATAACCTTCTACCCTAGGGGATAAAGTGCTTTATAGCTAAGTTTAGATTAAGAGTAATGCTATAAGCAAAAATTTATAATAATTTCATTATGACAAATAATGTAGGGTTGAGCTTCTATATTAGGCTCGTATAATCCTCTTTTCTAAAAAAGTCATAATCAAAAGGGAAATGAGGGTCAAATGGGAAAAATTAAAAGCGTTGCCGTCTATTGTGGTTCAAGCATGGGAAAACATGAAATCTATCAGCAAAAAGCGATAGAGTTTGCTAAAGAGATGGTTAAACGTAATATCACGTTAGTTTATGGTGGGGCGAGCGTAGGAATTATGGGAACCATTGCTGATACCATCCTTGCTTTAGGGGGGAATGTTGTTGGGGTGATCCCATCGTTATTAGAAGAGCGGGAAATTTCGCATAAAAATTTAACGCAGCTGTATAAAGTAGACACTATGCATCAACGAAAAAATAAAATGATTGAGCTTGCGGATGCATTTGTTGCTTTACCGGGGGGCTATGGCACTTTGGAAGAATACGCAGAAGTCTTCACATGGAGCCAAATTGGCTTACATACTAAGCCTTGTGCTCTGTTTAATATCAATAATTATTGGCAGCCATTAGTTGATATGACTAATAAGATGGCAGATGAAGGTTTTTTACATGAAAAATATCGTCATATGGCAATAGTTGATGATTCCCCAGAGAGGATACTAAATAGTTTTGAATCATATATTGCGCCGCCAGTTAAAACTTACGACTAACGTCTCTTCTTAATGCAATAAACGGAAAGAACGATGATAAGACTAGCGATAAAAAGCGATGTAGGGGCTATTTCATCACTTTATCAAATTTTATTTGCGGAAATGGCTGCATTTGACCCTGAACGGATTAAGCCAGCTCAGCAAGCTCTTGAGTTTATTGAGAATGCAATAACTGATGATAAATTTCATCTGTTAGTAGCTGAATTTGAAGGTGAAATTAAAGGGTTTTGTATTGCTCAACAACAATCTGCCGATCCTTATAATTGCATCGTCCCTAGAAACTTTGGTTATATCTTTGATTTGGTAGTTGCCCCGAATTTTCGTGGTAAAAAAGCAGGTCAAGAATTGTTAAATGGCATGAAATCGTGGGCGAAGAGCAAACAATTTAGCCACCTAGAACTCTCAGTGCTGGCACAAAATCGCCAAGCCATTAAGTTTTATGAACGAGAAGGATTAACCGAGATCAGCCGGACAATGGGGATTAAACTTTAGTTTGGTGTTAAATCAACTTTTCCTTCTGTGTTATTAATCCGCTAAAAACAGCACAAGATCTAAGCGGCGTAATATGGCATAATGCGCCGCTATTTATACCTGCTGTAATCTATGTACTCAAATGACTGGCGTGTGAAATTTATTTTGTTATCCAAATACCCATTTTGGGGGATTTCCGTTCGCTTACGCTGTTGTCATATAAACTTATTCATCGCAGGTTATTTTACACCGTTTAATTTAAGGCATAGCAGTGTTAACAACGAACAATATCACTATGCAGTTTGGCAGTAAGCCGCTGTTTGAAAATATTTCAGTTAAATTTGGAACTGGTAACCGTTATGGTTTGATCGGCGCAAATGGCGCAGGTAAATCGACATTTATGAAGATCTTAGGTGGTGACTTAACGCCAACTTCAGGAAATGTGAGTACGACAGATCCAAATGAACGTATTGGTAAACTTCGCCAAGATCAGTTCGCATTCGAAGAATACACTGTGCTAGATACAGTAATTATGGGTCATATCGAACTGTGGAATGTGAAGCAAGAACGCGACAGAATCTATGCACTTCCTGAAATGAGCGAAGAAGATGGTTATCGAGTTGCTGACTTAGAAGTCGCTTACGGTGAAATGGATGGCTACAGTGCGGAAGCTCGAGCTGGCGAATTATTACTCGGTGTGGGTATTCCTGTTGAGCAGCATTATGGGCCAATGAGCGAGGTTGCTCCAGGTTGGAAATTGCGGGTACTTTTGGCGCAAGCATTATTCTCTGACCCAGATATTTTATTGCTTGATGAGCCGACGAATAACTTGGATATCGATACTATCCGTTGGTTAGAGCAAGTATTGAATGACCGCAATTGCACAATGATCATTATTTCCCATGATAGGCACTTTTTAAATACGGTGTGCACACACATGGCGGACTTAGATTACGGTGAATTGCGTTTATTTACCGGTAATTATGATGAATATATGATTGCTGCGACACAGGCTCGCGAACGCTTACTTTCTGATAACGCGAAGAAAAAAGCGCAAATTGCTGAACTACAATCTTTTGTGAGCCGTTTTAGTGCAAATGCTTCTAAATCGAAGCAAGCAACTTCACGGGCTCGTCAAATTGACAAAATTCAGCTTGATGAAGTTAAAGCTTCTAGCCGTCAAAACCCATTCATTCGTTTTGAGCAAGAGAAAAAACTATTCCGTAATGCGCTTGAATTAGAAGCAGTAACAAATGGTTATGACCAAGGTCCACTATTCAAAAATGTCAATTTACTGTTGGAAGTGGGCGAGAAAATGGCCGTGATCGGTGCCAATGGTATTGGTAAGACGACTTTCTTAAAAACACTGATGGGCGAACAACCAGCCACCAGTGGTGTGGTTAAATGGTCTGAAAACAGTAAGATAGGCTATTATGCACAAGACCATGCCGAAGATTTTGAAACAGACCTAACTGTTTTTGACTGGATGAGCCAGTGGAAAAATGAAGGTGATGATGAGCAAGCGGTACGCAGTATTTTAGGTCGCTTGTTGTTCTCTCAAGATGATATTAAGAAAAAAGTTAAAGTATTATCGGGTGGTGAACAAGGCCGTATGCTGTTTGGTAAGTTGATGATGCAACAGCCGAATGTGTTAATTATGGATGAACCCACTAACCACTTGGATATGGAATCTATTGAGTCATTAAACTTAGCCCTTGAAATGTATAAGGGGACGCTAATATTTGTTTCCCATGACCGTGAATTTGTAAGTTCACTAGCAAGTCGCATTTTAGAAATCAAAGAAGATAAAGTTATTGATTTCAAAGGAAGTTATGATGAGTATCTAACTAGCCAAGGCGTAGTGCTCTAATCATATTTTAACTTTTAGTATCGATTGAGTATGCTCAGTCACTAAAAAGCCCCCCAATTATTGGACAATCCATTTGGGGGGCTTTTTTATTTAAAGAAAGCTAATGCTTACTTAGTTCTTCTTAACAAATTCAGATTTCAGCTTCATTTGGCCAAAACCGTCAATCTTACAATCAATATTATGGTCACCTTCGACTAAACGGATCCCTTTCACACGGGTACCGATTTTCAGCATTGAAGAACTGCCTTTGACTTTAAGGTCTTTAACTACAGTGACAGTATCGCCATCAGCTAATAGGTTGCCATTGGCATCTTTTACAATGAGCTCATCAATATCAGCTTCAGGCTCGGCATCATTCCATTCATGCGCACACTCAGGGCAGATATACATATCATTATCAGTATAGGTGTATTCAGACTGACATTTAGGGCAAGGAGGGAATTGCATATTCATACTCTCAGTAACGTTATCAAAATAATAAACTGTGGTAACAGCGCTAGCCGTAAATGCCACAAAAGAGGGATAGTATAAGGTGAAAGGGCAAAAAAAATATTTTTTCAGATTATTCTTAATTTACTGCAAGTGTAATGGAAAGGCGAGAAACTTCCCGCCTAATTGAACTTGGTTTGATTATTAGTGTTGACCGCATACTTCGCAATGTGGGTCTTTAGTTAGCTTAAATTGGCGAAAATCCATAGTCATAGCATCAAATAGCAACACTTTCCCCGAATTTACTTGGCCATAGTTAGCCAGTAATTTAATCGTTTCCATCGCTTCCAAGGTACCAATAGTGCCAACTAAAGGCGACATCACACCAGCCTCGACACAAGTTAAACTATTTTCTCCAAATAACCGGCTTAAGCAGCGATAGCATGGGGTATCATCTTGATAAGTAAAAACGGACAATTGACCTTCCATGCGAATAGCTGCACCGGAAATAAATGGTTTTTTATGAGGTAAACATAAACGATTTAACTGCTCACGAATGGCTACATTGTCGGTGCAGTCTAAGACCACATCATGGCGTTTAATTAATTCGTCAAGCTGTTGGTCATCTAATTGCATATTAACTGTGTCAATACGAATATGCGGATTGATAGCACTAAGCTGCGATTTAGCTGAATTAACTTTAGGCTCACCAATAGTTGCATCGCGGTGCAAAATTTGCCTTTGCAAGTTTGATAATGACACCGTATCAAAATCAACCAAGGTTAAGTGACCGACTCCAGCTGCCGCAAGGTATTGGGTCGCTGCGCAACCTAAGCCACCTAGACCGATAACGAGCGCATGGCTGGATTTGAGTTTTTCTTGCCCGTCAAAATCAAACCCGCGTAAGATAATTTGGCGGTTGTAACGCAGCATTTCGTCATCACTGAGTTCTTGCACGATAATTATTCGCTTTTCAATAAGTAGTTAAACATTTCAACTTCGACCATTTCTCCCGCTTCAACTCGACCGCGTTCTCTTTCTAATACGATAAAACAGTTCGCTAAGCTAAATGAGCTAAATACATGCGACCCTTGGTGGCCAGTAGTGGCGACGTGTAATTGCCCTTGTTCGTCGGCCGTTAAAATACCACGTTGGAAATCAAGGCGGCCCGGTGTTTTTTTCAGTGGTGTAGTGACTGGTACTTTAAAACGCAGCGGTGTACACCATTGGCTGTGCCCTGAGAGGCGGGCGATCAGCGGTTGTACCAACTGATAAAAGGTTAATGCAGCAGAAACTGGGTTTCCTGGTAGACCGCAAAACCATGAAGAGCTGAGTTTGCCAAAAGCAAAAGGTTTCCCCGGTTTTATTGCCAACTTCCAAAAGCCAATCGAACCAAGCTCATCTAAAATTTGTTTGGTATAGTCAGCTTCCCCCACAGAAACACCACCGCTACTGATCACTAAATCTGCTTGTTGGTCGGCTTCGATAAAAGTCTGTTTTAGTTTCTCTGGGGAGTCGGGGATCACGCCAAAATCTAATATTTCACAGTTGAGTTTTTCGAGCATCAGGCGAACGGTAAAACGGTTAGTGTCATAAATTTGCCCGTCAGCTAATGGTTGGCCAACAGCCTGTAGCTCGTCTCCGGTGGAGAAAACGGCAACTTTTAAACGGCGATAGACGGTCACATCAGAAATGCCTAATGACGCAATAAGGGGTAATTGCGCTGTTGTCAGTAATGTGCCCGCAGGGAACACTGCGCTACCTTGGGCAATATCTTCCCCCGCTTTACGAATATTACTGCCTTTTTTAATTGGCTGTGTGAATATAATACCCTGCTCAGTTTGCTCTGTTGATTCTTGCATAACTACGGTATCAACGCCTTGGGGAATTGGAGCTCCGGTCATAATACGGATACAGCAACCTGCTTTAAGCTCCCCCTCCATCGGTTTACCTGCAAAAGATTTACCGGCAACTGGCAATGGGGTTTTGCCATCCCAATCAGCAAAACATAAACCATATCCATCCATCGCAGAATTATCAAATGGTGGAACATTAATCGGGGAAATCAGGTCAGTGGCGATAATACGTTGAGCTGAGCTGGTCAGTGGAATGATCTCTGTGCCTGTCACGGTTTTAGTGTTAGAGAGTAGCTTTTCTAATGCAAGCTCTAGAGAAATCAAATCGTTAGTATGACACTGATCCATAAATAATAACCCTCATTATTGTTATATGCCTTGAGGCTAAAAATGTGTTGGTAATGCATATTATGGCAGAAATACCTGATTGGGTGAATGAATAGAAATTGATTACAAATAGCTTTTAGTCAGATTTATATTAGTGAGCAATGAATTAAGCGATAATAAACTGCACGAAAAGCATACTTGATTTGTTGAAATAATGTTAAAAGTTAGAAATTGAATTATTCTATATAACAATAATATTCAGGCTTAATATGAGTGAATATAGTGTCAATAAAACCAATAACTTTTTCTCCAAGCCATAGCGCAAAGGCTTTTCATATCGCATTTACGGGGTTTCTCTCCTTAATCGTGGTGATGGGGATAGGGCGATTTACATTAACCCCTCAAGTGCCTTTAATGATCAAAGAACATCAGTTAACACTATCGACTGCCAGTGTTGTTGCTGCTTGTAATTATCTTGGTTATTTACTTGGCTCATTTGATGCGATGAGAGCACGCTCACACGTTGAAAAGCGCATGTGGTTAGGTGTTTGGGGCGCGGTAGTGATAACTCTGCTTAGCGCGTTGTTAAATGGGCCTATTTTACACAGCGTTGCCCGCTTTGTGATTGGTTGGGCGAGTGGAATAGCATTAGTTCTTGTCGCAGCATGGGCGAATGAAACCCTTGCTCGGTTAAATAGGCCAGCACTCAGTGTTGCTGTTTTTGCGGGCACAGGTGCTGGGATTTTTATTAGTGGTGTGCTGGCTGTTGCTATCCAAAGTTGGCATTTAACGGCTAGCCAAGCTTGGATTATTTATGGGGTACTAGCGCTGATCTTAAGCTTATATATTAGCCGATATTTACCCCGCAAAGGGCAGTGGGAAAGGCCTTCTGGTGAAATAAAAAAATTAATACTAACCCCAGAAATTAAACGTTTGGTTTGGTGTTATGGGTTGGCTGGTTTTGGTTATATTTTACCTGCTACATTTTTATCGCAAATGGCAGCACAGCGTTTCCCGGATAGCTTATTTGCCCAGTTTGTTTGGCCTATTTTTGGGGCATCAGCGGTTGTTGGGATTGTATTAGCTATGCTACTACGAAATTTGTCAACAACCCGTAATCGTTTAGCGATTAGCTTGTGGTTACAAGGGCTCGGTATTTTGATTGCGGAAGTGGTTCCCGACATTTCAGGTTTAGCATTTTCTGCGGTATTGGTCGGTTCAGGTTTTATGTGTACGGTGCAGTTAGCGCTTCAATTAGGGCGTGAACTTGCACCCGATCATAACCGTTTTATGGCAGGGTTATTGACAACATTTTATGCTATTGGGCAATTAATAGGGCCAACGCTATCATTTATATCCACGTCTTTAACAGGGCGATTGGAACCCGCGCTATATATCGCACTTATCGCCTTGGTAGTAGGCGGATTATTGGTTTATCGTTACCCTAAACGTGAGCTTCGTTAATAAATATTTAGTTCAGCATATTATATATGTGATAGTGATTTTAAATCATAGGATTACTATGGTGAAGAAAGTTGCCTATGGACATGCAAATATTTCACTCCCGCAGTTGAGGTTATACTGGATTATCTGTACCTGCTGTTTTAGAGTAAAGCGCACACCTGCATTTTTATAATAATAGTTACACCATTTGTGGAGGAACCCATGCCATCTCTGAGTAAAGAGGCCGAATTAGTTCATGCAGCTTTGGAAGCTAGAGGCTTAGAAACGCCTTTGCGTATCCAGCCGAAATCAGGCGAAGAGCGTAAGCAACTGATTGAAGGGCATATGACAGAGATCATGAAGCTACTGAATCTGGATTTATCTGATGATAGCTTAGCTGACACCCCTCGTCGTATTGCAAAAATGTACGTCGATGAGATTTTTTCAGGTTTAGATTATACTAATTTCCCAAAAATCACATTGATTGAAAATAAAATGAAAGTCGATGAGATGGTAACGGTACGGGATATCACATTAACCAGTACTTGTGAGCACCACTTTGTGACCATTGATGGTAAAGCGACGGTTGCTTATATTCCAAAAGATAAAGTCATTGGTTTATCAAAAATTAATCGTATTGTGCAGTTTTT
Source organism: Providencia sp. TYF-12 (assembly GCF_041344805.1). NCBI lineage: Bacteria > Pseudomonadati > Pseudomonadota > Gammaproteobacteria > Enterobacterales > Morganellaceae > Providencia > Providencia sp. TYF-12. The sequence goes on along the minus strand of NZ_CP166833.1, from coordinate 3,426,314 downwards.
CTCTCAGCGCCCGCAAGTTCAAGAGCGTTTAACTCAGCAAATTTTAGTCGCCTTACAAACGTTGTTGGGAACGACGAACGTTGCTGTTTCCATTGATGCCGTGCATTATTGTGTTAAAGCACGTGGTATACGCGACGCCACCAGCGCGACAACGACGACATCGTTAGGTGGGTTATTTAAGTCGAGCCAAAACACAAGGCAAGAGTTTCTACGTGCTGTTCGCCACTTATAAGTTATGGTAACAGCGGCATCGTCAAGGCGTATAGCGCAGCTTGACACTGTTCGTGGCATGGCAATTCTAGGTATTTTTCTTTTGAATATCTTTGGGTTTGCTTTGCCACAAGCAGCTTATTTAAACCCCTATTACACGTCAACGACCTCTCCTTCAGAAGCCTATATCTGGGTTGTTTTCAATGTGCTGTTTCAAGGCAAGGTTTTGGCCATTTTTTCTATTTTATTTGGGGCGACTTTAGCATTATTACAGTCGCGAACATTGAGATGGAATCATTGCCGGCTTTTTATCTTAGCTATCTTTGGAGTTATTCATGGTGTGCTTTTTTGGGATGGAGACATTCTTCTTGCTTATGCATTGACAGGGTTAGTCGCTGTGTATCTAATTAATTATTATAGTGACCGAGTATTGTTAAACCTCGCTGTTACCATTTATTTAGTTGGTTTGGTTATATTATTTATTTTAGGTAGTGGCGTTGACCCGAGCCATTTTTGGCAAATTTCAGCGCAACAGGTAGCTGATGAGCAAATGGTAAGAATTGCGGGGGGAATCGAAGGGGTTATTTACCGCACAACAGAAATGTTTATCATGGTAGAAATGCTGGTCATCCAATATGGCTGGCAATTATTAGCGCTAATGGTCATTGGGGCGTTATTAATTAAAAATGGTTGGCTTAAAGGGCAATTTAGTCCACAACATTACCGGAAAATAGCTAAATTATTTATTGTTCCTGCGCTGGTGGTGCAAATTATCGCGTTATATGCACAAAGCCAATTAAATTGGAGCTATTTTGCTACTTCAATTGTAGGGTACATTATTAATGAGTTAGTTACCCCTTTTCAATCATTGGGTTATATCGCATTAGTATATGGCTTTTGGGGTAAAATCCAGTCTAGTAAATTGGTTGATTACCTACAGAATGTGGGGCGAATGGCATTAAGTAACTATATTTTACAAACCCTGATTTGTACGACAATATTTTATCACCTAGGGTATTTTGGGGTATTCAGCCGTGTTGAATTACTGCTTTTTATTCCAATAATTTGGGCTATAAACCTATTATTTTCTCATTATTGGTTGCGAGTATTTCGCCAAGGGCCACTTGAATGGTGCTGGCGTACGTTAACTGAAAAGTTGTATCGTTAAGCGGTTATCGGCTTTAATGATGGCTTATTCACTTAGGTCAGTTAGTTTAATTTATTTATTTCTTCGGGTGAAACCGCTGGGTAGCCTTTAATACCATCCGGCATTTTTATTGGAGCAGGTATAGATTCTTGCTCCCCTAAGAACTTTGGTTCGCGCTTTAAAATATATAAATCAGCTAATGCACCGAGCCGTGCGAACACTTCCCGAGCCCTGACTCTATACATTCCTTCGGGGGTGGGGACCGCTAAACATTGCGCATCAATACCTTTATGTTTTGCTATAAAGACCGCTCGCTCACAATGGAAACGTTGGGTAATGATAGTAAAATTATCGGTATCAAAAACCTTCTTAGTACGAACTACAGAATCCAGAGTCCTAAAACCTGCAAAATCAAGAACAATCTTTGACGCGGGAACACCTTCTTTAATAAGGTCTTTGCGCATATTGATGGGTTCATTGTAATTATGTGCACCATTATCACCACTTAAGAGCAAATACTTTACTTTGCCACTACGGTAAGCTTCTGCTGCACCTTTAATGCGATAGGAATAGTAGAGGTTAGTCACACCGGATGTGTAATATTTTGATGTACCAAGCACCATGCCAACATCGCGTGCAGGCAATTTTTCTATATCTTCATAGATATAGGGAGCGGTATCCCAGCTTATCCAGCGATCAAGCAAAATAATGGTCGTTATTGCTATCCCTGCAAGAATAAAAAGACCAATAATCAGACGTTTCCTCATGTCCTAGCCTTGAAAATAAAAAATCATAAATGAGATTGCTAGCCTTAATTGACCAGAGCTTCTAGGCTACTTGAGTTAAATAAGTGGCGCAAGTCACGTAACGTAAAGTCGTGTCAATGTTAGCCCTTTGTATAAGGTTGACGAATATTAAAGCGCATTATTGTGTGAAAAAACATCAGCGATTGGATGAAAAAATTGAAAGTTTGCCATTATAAACAGTGAGCAGTTTCACATCTCGGTAGTTTTTATGTCATAAGGCTATCTGTTATGAAATTTTAATTCTATATTTATGTTTTGTTGTGAAATTAAATTTCTTTAAATGTAGTCTATCTTTGATAATAAACACAGTAACCTGATAGGTGAAAAGCATGAAACTAACGACATTAATCGCGGCAAGTGCGGTACTGATTACTTCAAGCGTAGCAGCAAAAGATTACCAAATTAACCATACAGAACAGTTGAAATCACTGAATGATGCGACTAAAAGTGCTGAAATCTGGGAACAGGCAGAGGTATTGACGGACTTTACTTATCCATGGGAAAAAGAAGCCGCTCCGAAAACAGATTTTCGTGCACTTTGGAGTGATGACGCATTATATTTTCGTTTTATTGCCGAAGATAAAGACATACAGCTGGGGGATGACCCTGATAAAGACCAAGCAGTATTAGATTCTGATCGTGTAGAGCTATTTTTTGCTACCAGCCCTGAACTAAAGCCTTATTATACTGCTGAAATGGACCCTAAAGGGCGTACTTTTGACGCGAAGGCTAATTTTTATCGGGAGGTCGACCCTAGTTGGAATTGGGAAACGCTGCAAACCGTGGGTGAAATAACACCAAACGGCTATATATTAACAGGCAAGATTGACTTTGATGAGTTCAGCAAGCTTAATTTATGGCAAGACAAAGATAAGAAAACCCTAATGTGCGCTATCTTACGCGGGGAGTTTAGTGCTGGTGAGCCTAAGCAAGTCCGTAAGTGGATTAGCTGGATCAAACCTGATTCTGTAAAACCTGATTTTCATATACCTTCTGCTTTTGGCACCTGTAAATTTGTAAAATAACGCTATGAGCGGCAGTATTTCACTGCCGCTTTTTCCCTTAGAACATGAATGAACTGTGAGAAAGATCATAATCATCACTTTAGTTGATTTTATTATTGCAATTTAAATTGAAATAAAAATTCATATATAGTAATTTTTATTGAAATTAAATTTCAAATGCAATGAGGGGTGTTTCAATGTCTCTAGCCGAAAGTACTCTGAGTGACTGTCTACAAAATGAATTCAATCAGGAAACCTTACAGTTTTCACGTTTGGAGACATTATCGATGGTTACACTAATTAACCAAGCGGATAGCACAGTTGCAGGGGCTATTCAGACCGTTTTACCCGCGATTGCAGAGGCGGTTGATGCTATTGCTGAGTGCTTAAAACAAGGCGGTCGTTTGTTTTATATCGGTGCGGGGACTAGTGGAAGGCTTGCAGTCTTAGATAGCGCGGAGTGCCCTCCAACTTTTGGTACCTCACCAGAATTAGTGCAATCAATTATTGCTGGTGGTCAAGATGCGATGCTAAAGGCAGTTGAAAATATTGAAGATTCACCTGAAGCAGCAATAGAAGAATTGAAAAAGCGCCAGCTTTGTGGAAAAGACGTTGTTGTGGGTATCGCTGCAAGTGGGCGAACTCCATTTACTTTAGCAGGGATTGACTATGCCAATGGGCTTGGTGCGTTAACCGTTGCTATCACGACCCGGGGCCGCGGGCTCTTAAGTCATATTGCAAAAATAGCGATTGCGCCAGATGTAGGGCCTGAAGTGCTATCAGGCTCAACGCGCATGAAGAGTGGTACCGCCCAAAAAATGATTTTAGGTATGTTAAGTACATGTGTTATGGGCCGCCTCGGCCGTATCCACACTAACTTAATGATTGATGTCGTTGCCAGTAATATTAAATTATTACGCCGTGCAGAACGAATTGTCAGTGAAGTTTGCGGTATTGATACACAAATAGCCGCAGAGTTATTAGTGCAAGTGGATTACCACCCACGACGCGCAATTTTAATGTATGAATTACAAATTAGTGCACAGCAAGCAACGGATATAGTTCAGCAGCATCCAAATACAACACTGGATAAAATGTTAGAAACTCACCGTTAATAAACCGGTATAGCATGATGGAGAGCCAAGCTATTGGCTCAGCCAACATCAGGGGAATAATATGGCTAATAAGATAGAACATCTGGAAGTACTCGCCAGAGAAATAGAAAAATATGCGGGCGGCTTTGAGAACGTGGCAACTTTAACTCACTGTATGACTCGTATCCGTTTAGTGTTAAAGGACAATAGCAAGTTTGATGCTGATGCGTTGAAGCAAATTGATGGTGTGAAAGGTGTTATTTTTAATGGTGAGCAACAGCAGGTGATTGTTGGTATGGGCACCGCAGCAAAAGTTTTTTCAGTAATGAATAAGCGAATGCAGGGTAGTGCATCAGCCACCACAGCCGAGCAAGCTCCTGTAGAGAAAAAAGCGTTTTCTATTCGTCGTACTTTAAACACTTTGGCTGCTATATTTGTTCCTACTATTCCAGCTCTGATTGGTTGCGGCCTTATTATGGGGCTTATCAATATTGTTCGTTTGGTTGCACCAGGGGTTGTAGAACAATTTCCAGAGCTATTCAAATTATTGAAATTAATCGGCAGTTCAGTATTTGTTTATCTATCAATTATGATTGGGGTAAATACGGCAAAGGAACTCGGCGCATCGACCTCAATTGGTGCGGTTATGGCGGGCTTGCTCTCCATGCCGGGATTGGCTGATATTACTTTATTTGGCTCCAAACTGGTACCAAATAGTGGTGGGATATTCGCCGTCTTGATGGTCGTTGTTTTTTCGTCAAAATTTGAAGTGTGGTTTCGAAGTATTATCAAAGAAAGCCTTGATTTGATAGTCACGCCATTTGTCACGATCTTAGTATCAGCAATGGTTGCCATTATCGTATTCCAACCTGCTGGCCATTATTTGAATCAAATCTTGGCGCAAGGTGTTTCTGTTGCATTACTGGATAGTGGTGGTGGTGCTGTAGCGACAGGTGGGGTCTTAGGCGGTAGTTTCTTATTTTTACTGTTAACGGGTCTGCACCAAGGGTTGATACCTATCCATGCGGAAATTTTACAAACCTTTGGTCTGAATTATTTATTCCCAATCTTAGCAATGGGCGGTATGGGGCAGGTAGGTTCTTGTTTCTGGGTGTATTTAAAAACTAAAAATCAACGGTTGAAAAAAACGCTAGTCGGGGCATTGCCGGTCGGTATTTTTGGGGTAGGTGAACCATTGTTATTTGGTGTGTCATTACCGCTAGGTAAGCCCTTCATTGCTGGCTGTATTGGTGGTGCTGCTGGTGGTGCATTAATGGCCTTTTTCCATGTTGGTATTATCATCCCATTTGGCACCGCTGGGTTATCATTAATCCCATTAGTAGGAGATGGGCAAATACTGGACTTTCTAATTGCAGTTGCAGGCGCATGGATTGTCGGGTTCATTGCCAGTATGATAATAGGCTTCACTGATCCAGAAAAATAACTAGAAGGAATAGCCATGTCGACACTGACGGTAAAACTGGAAAGCTTACAAACTAGAGGTAAAGGCACTGAGCAGCGAATTGCCACATTTTTGTTGGATAATCGTGACAGTATGATTGCGATGAATGCCGCAGAATTAGCACAAGCTGCTGGGGTCAGTAGTGCGTCTGTTATCCGCTTTTCACGCCAGATGGGTTACCGTGGCTATCCTGAATTTAAAGTTGATTATTTGTCTGATGAAAAACAACATAAAGCGGAAAGCTTATACGGTAGTCTGAGCCGTAATGATGGAACGGAGCAGATAATCGCTAAAACAGGGCAAATGTTTATTTCGGCAATTGAAAAGTCATTGGATTTACTAGAACCGTCAGTTATCGATGACGTTGCCCAAAAAATGAATAATGCGAAGCGGATTGTATTGTTTGGTGTGGGGTCATCAGCAATTGTTGCCAGTGATATTTACCATAAACTTATTCGTATCAACAAGCATGCATTATTCAGCTACGACTTACATGTTCAGTTAAGTTATTCTGCTAATTTAAACCAAGATGATTTAGCTATTGCAGTGACTGCTCGTGGGAATACTCAAGAAATCAACCAGATGTTGCGAGCTGCGAAAGAGACAGGCTGCCCGACGGTTGCTTTGACTCGTTTCGGGCAAGATGAAGCGGTGAAATTAGCTGATTTCAGTTTACCTTATTTTTATGATGAGCAGCATACACAGTTAGGGATAATTACCCCCCAAGTGTTACAGATGATCATCTTTGATACGTTGTTTTTTAAATATCTTACGTTAGTGGATAGTGATGCAGACTTAGCATTACAAAAAGGGCGACAAGCACTGATACAAGGCAAGAGTTAATGATTGTAACAGAGTTAGCAATAGGTGCTCTAATTGGGCTGATTATCAGTACAACGGGGGTTGGTGGTGGAGTGATTGTTCTGCCCATATTAACCTATTTTTTTGGGCTTAACGCATTAGCGGCTGTCGCGACAGCTAATTTTCTTTCGATGTTGATGAAAGTCTCTTCTTCCTATATGCATTTTCGGTTAGGCAATATTCCTTTTAAAGGGGCGATGATTGTTTTAGCCATTATGTTGCCGAGTACTTTTTTATCAAGTCTTTTAGTGACTTGGCTTGGGGGGTTGCCTGGGTATCAACTACAAGTCGAATGGGGGATTAACCTTTTAGTTGCTGCTGCAATTATTTTCTCGTTGTATTTATTTATTCAGAGAATGTTTTTTGTTTCAGTCATTAAGCAAAAAATGGTAGAAACCAACCAACTAAAAGCGATGGCGCTCCCTGCTATTCTAGCCGGCGTGGTGCTAGGTGCAACGGGGGTGGGTGGTGGTGTTGTTGTGTTACCTATGCTATTGCGATATATGCAGCTGAATATTAAACAGGCAATAGGAACATCAATTTTTGTGACGACGTTATTATCGGGTTCATCAGCTTTGGCTTATGCACAGGATGGCTATACCGATTTAAAATTGGCGTTGATATTATGTGCTGGGGCATTGATGGTGATGCCCCTTGCGAAATATTTATTGGTTCATTTGTCTGAGCGCACTTTCCAATATGTCACATTGTTATTGATTGCCTGTAGTGCGGTGATGATGACTATGAATTTATTTTCTTTTTAGTTTTATCGTGTTAGGGCTCAGCTTTGCCATTGATTGAGCTCTTTTTCCATTTCTTGATAAATAAATTGACGCTCATAGTTAAGTTCTTCATCTTCGGATGATGAATACTGATTAAGTGCAAAAAACAGTAAAATAGCCGCAATTAAAGTAATTAATATACTAGATGTAAATTTTCCTCGGTTGGTTGCCTGTGGCGCAAGTACAAAAGCCCCACTAATAAATGCGCCAAGAACTGCACCGCCAATATGTGCCGCGTTATCAATCCCTGATTGCAAACCATTTACCAAAGTTAGACCTATCATGGCCATTATATTGTATAACGGGCGCTTTAACTGGTTTCGTTGTTCTATAGAAAGAGCAGGGTTATTGATGGCTTTTAAAAGGTAAATAACTGAGGCTGCGGCTAACCCCATAATGGCACCTGAAGCGCCAATACTAACAGTGATATAAACGGTATTATCGGGTAGATAAAGGCTGCTCCATGTATTTAATGAGGCTTGAGATGCCACTTCTTTTAATGCTTCTTGATATTGCCAATAAGCGCTGAAAAAGGCAGCTCCGATACCTGAAAATAGGTATATCGCGAGCATTCTAAATTTCCCATAGTTACGTTCGCATTCAATCCCAATAACAAACAAGGCCAACGTATTTAAAGCAAGGTGCATACCGCCTGAGTGCAATAGCATACTGACTGGATAACGCCACCAATCCCCAGTTAATGAAAGTTGGTAAACATTGGCACCAAATAGCAATAAATTATTTTCTTGGGAATCGAGTGGGGCGGCATAATTGAGCTGATAAAAATAAACAACAATATTTAGCACCGCAATACAGAGCGTCAGGGCTATTGCCCATAGGGAAAATTTAGGTTTCTGCACAGTTGCTGCATTGAGGTCGCCAGTCATGTAAATATCCTATTAATCAGTCATGGACGTTATCTTAAATAAGTGATGTGTTTAGCGCAATTTATCATTATCTGAGAATACAGATTTTAGCTTTTTAGGGAATCGTAAAAACAAAAAAGGGGCCTAAGAGCCCCTTTCATACGCTTATTACGAATTAAAATGAAGTTCGTTTATAAGTGCGGTACTCCGGTTTCCAGAAATTACGTTCAATTGCTTCATCAAGTGCTTCATCCGAAGTTACGGTTGCAACACCTTGAATCTGTGCTTCTTTTGCAACTTGTTTAGCAATGATACGAGAAACGTGTTGGATATCAGAAAGCAAAGGTAATAACGCCCCTTTCCCTTCTTTTGCCAGAGGAGAACAGCTTGCTAACGCACGGCTGGCAGCCATTAACATACCATCAGTAACCCGTTTTGCTCCTGAGGCAATCACACCAAGGCCAATACCTGGGAAGATATAGGAGTTGTTACATTGTGCAATTGGGAACACTTGGTCTTTGTAAGACACTGGGCTAAATGGACTTCCTGTTGCGACTAAGGCCTTGCCATCAGTCCAATTGATAATGTCTTCAGGGCGAGCTTCAACCCGCGAAGTTGGGTTCGATAGTGGCATGACGATAGGGCGTTCACAGTGCTTATGCATCTCTTTAATGATTTCTTCTGTGAATAACCCAGCTTGGCCAGATACACCAATTAATATGGTTGGTTTGGCATTACGCACCACATCTAACAGTGAAATTGAGTCACTGTTAACATCCCAATCAGTTAAACTTCCACTGTTTTGGGTTAATTTCGCTTGGAAGTCGAGTAAATTAGGCAGTTTATCGGTTAACAGACCAAAGCGGTCAACCATATATATGCGTGAACGAGCCTCTTCGTCACTCAGACCCTCAGATTTCATTTGGGCAATGATTTGCTCAGCAATACCACACCCGGCTGAACCGGCGCCTAAGAAAGTGACGCGTTGATCGCTTAACTTACTACCAGCAGCATGGCTAGCTGCAATTAAGCTACCAAGTGCGACGGATGCAGTACCTTGAATATCATCATTAAAACAGCAGAGCTCATCACGGTAGCGGTTTAACAACGGCATTGCATTCTTCTGTGCAAAATCTTCAAATTGCAGCAATACATTTGGCCAGCGGCGTTTTACCGCTTGTACAAATTCTTCGAGGAATTCGTTGTATTCATCGCCAGTGATCCGTGGATGACGCCATCCCATATACAGGGGGTCATTCAGGCGTTGTGGATTATTGGTCCCCACATCAATAACGATTGGCAGGGTATAAGCTGGGCTGATCCCCCCACACGCAGTATATAAAGAGAGTTTACCAATTGGGATGCCCATTCCACCGATACCTTGGTCACCAAGACCTAAGATACGTTCACCATCGGTTACAACGATGACTTTTACGTTTTGTTTGGTGGCATTTTGTAGCATGTCGTCGATGTATTCACGGTTCGGATAAGAAATAAATAAACCGCGTGCACGACGATAAATATCAGAGAAATGCTCACAGGCTTCACCCACCGTAGGGGTATAGATGATTGGCATGACCTCTGTAAGGTGGGCATCAATAAGGCGATAAAATAAGGTTTCGTTGGTGTCTTGAATATTTCTTAAATAGATATGCTTATCAATATCTGATTTAAAATCAATTAATTGGCGGTAAGCACGCTCAACTTGTTCTTCGATGGTTTCAACTTGTTCAGGCAGTAATCCATGTAAGTTAAAACTTGCGCGTTCTTCTTCGGTGAACGCACTTCCTTTATTCAGTAAAGGAAACTCAAGCAAAATTGGGCCAGCGTAGGGTATATAGAGAGGGCGTTTTGTTTCGTATTCATGTTCCATGAAATATCACTCTTCGGACGATTAATCAACAAAGTCAGGGTAGATCCTAAGCTAAACAGCAAATATGTACAGTAAATAATGATAAAAAAGCGTTAAAAAATTTACTGAAAAATATTGTGCATATGATAAGGAGTTTAAGCGCGAAAGGGAATGAAAGCTGTCAATGGTGTACTCATTACGGTGGGTAGATCACGGTTAGGCAAGTATGAATGAATTCTTTTTATCTCAACGGTTTTTTAAACAATGGTTTAACTTCCTGATGGATAAATTCTCTTAATGTTTTTTTCACTGTTTTTAATGAGTTAGTGAGTGAGTAAATTAGTTTACTGTAAGCGAAATTATATTTTCAAACATCATATATTGCTGCATGTTTTTAACTGTTTTAGCTTAGGGTTATTAATTTATATTTCAATCTTGGGGTAAATCATAGATGAAAATTAAAAACATATTAATAATATTCATATTATTGATTATTTCTCTTTGCAATCTGTCATATGGAAATGGCTTTTTAACAAACAAAAAAGAGAAAGTAAAATCAGATAATATTGAAAATTATTATAATAGTAAGAAAGAAATAGGTATTTTTATTATTTTGATTAGAGAATATATGAAGCAAGTGATGGTTGAATATAATAAACCATTATCAAATAAAGATTTTAATAAATACCATTATGAACACGCATTAGCTCATCTAGAAGTGCTTTTAAAACGTTTTGAAAATGGCAGTACTACGACTCGCAGGGATATTAGTTATCAAGAGGCTGCTGAAATAAATAAAAAAGCATTTGCAGCCTGTGACATGCCCTTTGATGCTTGGTTCTTTGCAGATGTTTTTGATGTCTTAGATCATGAAACTAATCAAAAAATTTGGGATGACATGCTAAATGCATTGGCGAATGATTCCCATGAAAGTGAAAAAAAAGTATTTTTATTTCTTTGGAATAAAATGAAAAATGTATCGGATTTAGATAAGATCGAAAAAAGCAAAAGATGGCTTAATAGACTTGAGTTCGTAATTATATCATTTAAATCATGATTGGAAATTATATTTTATTATTCTAGTTTTTATAATTTAATTATTATTAAATTAGTTCAATAGGTGAAGTTATGGAATTTGGTGTTTTTATCAGTTATATATTTAAGTTAATTATTAATGTATTTCTATTATTAATTTCTATAAATGTTTATGCAGAAAATAGACCGGGCTTTGTTTGTGGTAAGTTTAATGGACATACTGTTGAAGTACCTGTTAATTATGTCGATTTTATTGCTGAGTATGAAGGGTATAGTTATTTTGATCGTAGAGCAATCAAAAATAAAAAAGGATGTGATGCTAATTTCACTGTGTTGCCTTTAAGAATGACATGGCCGGCAATGAAACCCGTCGACAGAATGGGGTTAGACCCAAATATAGAGAAGATAAAAATAGCAGTAATGCCAATGACAAATGATACGGCAACAATGAACGAACTTAGAGATAATTCAATTAATAACGATTTTTTTGGTAAAAGAAGTAATGTTTATTATGATGATGAACTTGACTTGTATTTTGTTGAATATGAAGATAAAGGATTAATGAAGAACGAAAGTGAGTATTATCAAAGAAAAAGGAGAGTTTATTGGTTTGAAAGTAAAAGTGAAGTAATAGGTGTTATTCGTTGTGATTGGGTACAAGTGAAAAATGAATATTACTTTTGTGAAATTAACGGTCAAATACCCCAAGTTGATGCATATATTCAAGTGAATATAAAATGGAATCTAATAAATCGATGGGAAAGTATTTTATTAAAATCAAAAGAATTTGTGATAAATTATACTAAATAGAAAGGGATGTCAAATATTAAAAAATACAGTGTCAGTAGAGTGTTTACAAACAATGATCTTACTATGATTACAAAATTATTAAGGGAAGATAAAAGTCTTAAGCAAATGTATCGATATCTAGCGAATAAAGGTGATCGGTATGCTTTATTTGCTGGAGTGAGTGGAAGTGAATCAGGTTTTTGGGGTAAATATACGTTGTATGATCCGAATAAAAATCCATTGTTAAATAATGAAAAAATAAAATCGGAGGAATTTAGTAATATAGATTTTAGACTAGCGGATGAATATTTAATTTTACTTGAGAGTAAACTCAATGAATCTGGTGGGGAACTGGTTGAAATACTGGATATTAATCATGATGAGTTGATTTTAATTAATACTAAAGCCTGCTATAAAAGTAGGTTTAGTATTGAGAACTGGTATTTACATGCGGTATTTGAATCACTCTCACCAAATGAAAGGGAAGGCTTTTGGATTCATAGACTAAATTCCAGCACAGAATTCAAAGAGCAAATCAATCATCATTATAAGACATTTGATATGATGATTAAAAAATATATTTCAAGTAATAGTTCTGAAAAAGAGATGTTAAAGTCATGGTTAACGAATAATTTCTATATTTCAATGTATAAGGAATTAAGTAATTCACAAAATTATGAGCTTGATAAGATAAGAAGCTCTGGGTCAGAATTATCTAATTTAATGACGGATGTGATTGGTCGTATAAAAACAAACGAAAAAGTGCTAGGTGATGTCGTTCCGTGGGTATTTCATGAAGTTGATGCTGATGAGATATTAACTCAAGATGCCATTTCATCAATAAAAAGTGAGATAGATATCTTATTTTGGGAAACCAAAGAGGAAAAATTAAAATTTTTAATGAATGAAATCAGTGTAAATAGGCATAATCGCAGGAAGAAACGCGCTGCATTATTTAATGTGAATGAACAGAATAAATTTGAATTGCATTTAAAAGATGCACAGGATGTGTGTAAAAAATTAGAAGAGAAAAAAGATCCTAAAATTTTATATGACTATTTAGTAGAAAATAATGAACAGTATGGTGTGATCCCTAATGGGCTTGTTAGAGGTGACTCATCTGCAGGAAAGATGGCAACAAATTTCTTAGTTGAAAGAGCAAAACAGCATAATATCATATTAGGCCATAATGATTTAAAAAGAATACAATTTAAGGTGGCATTAGAAACGAGGCAAAAGTTGCTTGATAAGTTTGATGATGAAAAAACAACAGTTTTACGTAAAAAGTTTACTATTCGGGACATTGAAGATATACATGATAAAGTATTTATAAGTGAAAATTTACCTAAAGAAGCCTGGACATTATCAATTCCACTACAGATTATCCCTATTGAAAAACATAATGAAATTTATGATGAAATGATATCAAATTCAGGAAGTAATAAACAACAGGTTGAGTTTGGACTTTATTTAACCGATGAGATGCTGACTGAGATAATAAAAAATCCATCTAAAGAAAAAATTGAGTTATTTATTGAGTGGACTAATACTGCATCCACAGTTGGTAATATAAAAGAAGCGGGGGCTGTTTTTGGTGATTATTTTGTAGAAAGTGGAATAACACTCAAGAAAGATATAGCAGCCTACGTGAATGAATTAAAAAAAGTTATCCCTAAAAGCGATTTAGATATTTATGGGGTTGAGAGCAAAATATCGCAAACCAAAACCCAGCCTATCAATCAAGGAGCGCCATCAACACCTCCAATTAAGTATCCACACAATATGGTAGATAAATCGATATTGGAAAGCACTTATCCAAAATCTGAACCGAATAGACAATTAGTACCTCGTACAACAAACTTACTTGATAGGTTTAAGGATAATGAAACACCAACAAATTATTATCTAGAACGCCCGAGTGTTGTTCTTCCGGGAACTTCCGGATTTAAAGACTTCCCTACAGATACCATAAGAAGTAACCATCATTTTGAAAATATGATTGGCCAGTTAAGAGACAATATATCATCAATGAACAATTCAATGGACTCATTTGATGATAAATACTCAATACCCTCAATGCCAAGTATACCTGAATTTAGTTATAGTGGTTATTCTTCTGGAGGATCTTTTAGTTTTAATTAATATTTAAAAAGTCTACTTATAATAAAATAAATTATTTTAATTATTAGTAACCGAATGGTGATTACTGATGTTTATTTTTATGTGGACAATGTGTTTTTTACATAATTTCTTTTTAAGATTGTTGGTTTCTAACTTTATGAATCACAAGGATGTATATGAATTATAAATTAATAGTTGTACTTTCAGTTTTTCTTCTCGGTGCTTGCCAAAATCCTCAAGGAAATAATGTAAAATATAATAAAAAAATACAATTAATTTTTGTGAAAATAAAGGTGTTAAAACACCACGTCTTTTCTTTATGCTACAGATGTTATACTTTTCTGAATCTAAGGATTTAATATTTGATAGAAAAAAATTAGTCATTTTTAAGGGTGAAAAAGATAATAACCTAATGTTAGAATTTTTAAAGTATCCAAAGGAAGCATTTATTAAAAAATTAAGCCATGAACAGGCAATGGGTTTTTATCGTGAGAATTTAAATGAAATGGGAATGTCTTATTATGCTTGGATTTTAGCAGATGTTTTAGATGTTATTAATGAGAGAAACCGAGAGGCACTATGGCAACAGTTCATTTTTGTGATGAATAACAACGATCCTGCGAAGGAAGCTAAATTATTCATGATGCTTTGGTATGCAATGGTAAGAGAAGCTTCCAAACCACCATCAGACAAGCAAATTAAAAGCAAAAGATGGCTGGAGAAAATGAGGCGGATTACTTTAGTTAAAAATATAGAAAAAGAATTAGACTTTATGTTTGAAGAAATGATTAATAATTCAATGAATTTTAATAAGAATAAAAGGAGTTCTAATGATGGTTTCTAAATCTATTATTTCTAAATTAATTTTTATAATTTTATCATGTTTAATTCTCATAAATAAAGGTTACTCTTTTAATGAAAAATATAACCCTCAAAAGGTAAATGATTCAAGTGATAAATATTTCAGTATTTTTATTTATCTAGAAAAAGAGTTTTTAAATAATCATATGAAGGCACGGGGTGAGTCATTCACCAGTGAAAAGCGGAGTCGGTATCAAAAAGAAGTCAAATTAGCATATGGACGAATTATGAAAAATCGCAAAGAAAGTGATAACATCCCAATTGGTGATATTACACATCAAGAATTTATTAAAATAAAAAAAGAAGCGATGTTAAATTCAGGGATTCCTTATGAAGGTTGGTTGTTTAAAGATGTATTTGAAGTATTATCTATAGATAAAAAGAATAAAATTATAGGGAAACTATTAAATAGCTTTTCTAATAAATCACTTAATGGTGAATCAGCGTTATTTGCTAGCATTTGGCTAGATATGAAAGAAGAAGCCGCGCAATCTGCATCGATAAAACAGCAACAAAGCCAAGCTTGGCTAGAAAAAATGCGAAAGATCCCTTTAGTTATTACATTAGAAGAGACGATAAATGAAACAGAAAAATTGTTTAATGAATTCACTTACTAGGGCTTATATTAATCAAAACTAGTGAGTTCTATTATGGATGGCCACTTTGCAGGTAAATGGTACTGTGAACAAGATTAAAGTTCTAATAGCAACTATACGGTTATTGCTGTTTATTCAAGCTCCCAGCAATAACCGTTATATTTAAATAAATATAAAATTAATCCAAATAAGCTAATTCAATATTTTGGCAACCTAGTGCCTGTAATGTATTTTCGGTCACACACCAATGTTTGATAATCGCATCTTGTTTTTCAACAAATTTAGCTTGGTCGATGGCATGAATATCTTTACCTGCAAGGTTAATCATAATTAAAGCGGCTTGCAGTGGCGGTAAACTTGGGTTGAATGCCGCATTCTCTGCGTAGCGGCCTGTAAACAGTGAGCCATCTTTCAACTGTAACGCAATACCTGAATGGGCCTTACTATAAGGTGCATGGGATTGGTTTGCAGCCTCAATTGCTGCACTTAATAACCGGTCACGGCTTTGGTTTTTATAACCATGGTCAACAGTGTCTAGCAGTAGTGTAGTAATATTGAGGTCAGAGGGCCCAAATGAGTCTGGTAAATAGTGGTGTAGTACCGCAGGTGTGCGGCCTGGTAAATTCACCATAATTTTGCCACCTTCGCGTAATTCATTCATAAATTGGCGGCAGTGCCCACATGGTGTGTAATTCACGGTAATTGAGGTAATTTGTGTTTCACCTTTCATCCATGAATGGGTTACAGCGCATTGTTCTGCATGAATGACTTGCCCCATTGATACGTGGCTAAATTCCATATTGGCACCAAAGTACAAATTACCACTTGCACCGCAAGCGATTGCACCAACTTGAAAATGGGAGATAGGTGTGACGGCATAGGCTGCGGCAAAAGGTAACAATGCAAAAGCTAATTCCGAATCGTTAATACCACTTTGTGTTTTAATATTTTTAACTTGTTCTGCGGTTAACATCCCCGAAAAATCGGACTTATCGATGATAGGTCTAAGTACAGACTGTAACTTTTCTGGAAGCTCGGCCCAAGCGGCCTTAAATCTTGAATGCATGAGTTACCCTCCCTATTTAATTGTTTTCATTCTATTCAATAATACGTAGAACAATATGTGACTAAAGTCACTATTTTAAATGAAACATATGAAACAAATTCTTGAATTGAGAGAAGTATCTCATGTTTTAATGTGCGCTAGTGAGTAAGAGGCTGATTAATTCCTCTTACTCATATGATTAGTTATTTTCTTAGTGAGTTAAGCTTAGCTAAAAAGATGTAAAATGACAGGAAATATAAACGGAGCAATAAGTGAAGTGATCACACCACAGGTCATTAGTGCTAGTGAACTATAAGCCCCTTCAATATAATTCACTTCAGCGCAACGTGCGGTGCCTAAGGCGTGAGAAGCGGTTCCCATTGCAAGGCCTCTAGACGCGTGGGTTCGAATACGCAGCACATCAAATAAGCTATGGCCGAACATGGCGCCTAAAATCCCAACAAACAACACACAAGCAGCACTAATGGCAGGGACCCCACCAACCGAATCAGCAACAGCCATCGCAATAGGGGTAGTGACCGACTTAGGTAAAATAGAACCTGCGATATCAGGGGTTGCACCTAACCAGAGTGCAATGGCTGCACCACTGAACATAGCCACTAAGCTACCAGCAAAACAAATGCTTAATAAGGATTTCCACTGAGCGCGGATCTGGTGCATTTGCTCATAAAGTGGAAAAGCAAGCGCGACGACTGCAGGTTGCAGTAAATCATTGAGTATTTTGCTACCTGCAAAATAGTGCTCATAGGATGTGTTAGTTAAAACTAATAGCGTAATAAGCACTGCTATTGTGACCAATAGTGGGTTTAAAATTGGTAATTTAAATTTTACTGACAGCTGGCGTGCTAAATAAAACACTACAATAGTCAGCGGCAATGACCACCAAATATGCGCTAGCATTAGTCCTCCCCCTTAGTTTTATCATTATTAATAACCGAAGAAATAGGTTCTTCAGGGGGTAACGGAACTTCATCTGGTTTAGCGCCAACGACAGGGCGTTCTTTATGGATATAGTTTGAACTGATAGCAACAACGACCATGACGATTAAGGTACTGACCACACAAGAAACGATGATAGGAACCATTTGTTGACTGATTAATTCATAGTAATTCATTATGCCAACACCAATAGGAACAAACAGAATGGTCATATTTTTCAATAAAATACTGCAACCGGGTTGGGCCCAGTGAGCTGGAATTATTTGTAATGCAAGCAATACAAATAAGATTAACATACCGACAATGCTGCCGGGAATGGAAAAGGGAAGTAGTGCGGAAATAAGGTTTCCGATAATCAGGCAGAGGTAAAGTATTGCAAAAGCGCGCAAATATTGCCACCCCGTTATCAGTACCTGCTTAAATGACATGAGACTGGTCCTGTTATGTAATATCTATTCATCATACAATTAACTTTATAATTGTGCTACCGATCACAATAAAAAGGCAATAAAAAAGTGGGGAGTTTTTAGCTCCCCACTTATAACAAATAACTGGATTACTGCATATGCTCGTTATTTAACTTGCATACCTGGCTGTGCTCCGTTATCAGGGCTGAGCAGATAAATATCTTTTCCACCAGGGCCTGCTGCCATTACCATACCCTCTGAAATACCAAAGCGCATTTTACGTGGCGCAAGGTTTGCAACCATCACGGTTAAACGGCCTTCTAATACTTTTGGATCTGGATAAGCAGAGCGAATACCAGAGAATACTTGGCGAGTTTCACCACCAATATCTAGTTGTAATTTCAAAAGTTTATCAGAGCCTTCAACAAAATCAGCATGTTTGATTAACGCGATACGTAGGTCTATTTTAGCGAAATCATCAAAAGTGATAGTGTCTTGGACAGGATCGTCAGCCAAAGGCCCAGTAACTTGCTGGATAGGTTTGATGCTCTCTTTTGAGGCTTCAACCATCGCATCTACTTTTGCCATTTCAATACGGTTAAATAGCGCTTTGAACGGTGCGACGCTGTGGTTCAATAATGGGGTGTTAATCGCATCCCATGCAAGTTCCGTATTTAAGAATGCTTCCGCACGTTTAGTCAGACCTGGTAAAACGGGTTTCAGGTAAGTCATGAGAATTCGGAACAAGTTAATACCCATAGAGCAAATATCTTGCAGCTCTTGGTCTTTACCTTCTTGTTTCGCGACCACCCAAGGGGCTTTCTCATCTACGTAACGGTTAGCGATATCGGCCAGAGCCATAATTTCACGGATAGCTTTATTGTATTCGCGGTTGTTATAGTCCTCACCAATGATTTTTGCAGCATCGACAAACTGTTGGTATAGCTCAGGTTCAGCTAAGTTTGCTGATAATTTGCCATCAAAGCGTTTAGCGATAAAACCTGCATTACGGGAGGCTAGGTTAACCACTTTATTGACGATATCACTGTTCACTCGTTGTACGAAGTCTTCTAAATTCAAATCGATATCATCAATACGTGAAGATAGCTTCGCTGCATAGTAATAGCGTAAGCAATCAGCATCTAAATGATCTAAATATGAACGAGCAGTAATAAAAGTACCGCGCGATTTAGACATTTTTGCACCGTTTACCGTGACATAGCCATGAACAAATAAATTTGTCGGTTTACGGAAATTACTGCCTTCTAGCATGGCTGGCCAAAATAGGCTATGGAAATAGACGATGTCTTTACCAATAAAATGGTAAAGATCAGTTTTTGAGTCCTTATTCCAAAATTCATCGAAATCGAGATCACCGCGTTTATCACAGAGGTTTTTAAATGAGCCCATATAGCCGATAGGAGCGTCAAGCCAGACATAGAAATATTTCCCCGGCGCATCAGGAATTTCAAAACCGAAATAAGGCGCATCACGGGTGATATCCCATTGTTGTAGGCCTGATTCGAACCATTCTTGCATTTTGTTTGCGACTTGTTCTTGTAATGCGCCTGAGCGAGTCCACGCTTGAAGCATGTCGCTAAATGCAGGAAGATCAAAGAAAAAGTGTTCGGAATCACGCATTACAGGTGTAGCACCAGAAATCACCGAACGTGGATTAATTAATTCCGTTGGGCTATAGGTTGCGCTACACACTTCGCAGTTGTCACCGTATTGGTCTTCAGCTTTACATTTTGGGCAAGTGCCTTTAACGAAGCGATCAGGTAAAAACATGCCTTTTTCTGGGTCGAAAAGCTGTGAAATGGTTCGGTTTTTAATAAAACCGTTATTTTTCAGCTTCCCATAAATCAGTTCTGATAATGTTTTATTTTCTGCACTATGTGTTGAGTGGTAATTATCATAGCTAATGGCAAAACCAGCAAAATCGTCCTGATGCTCTTGGCTCACTGCTGCAATCATTTCTTCGGGAGTAATACCGAGTTGCTGCGCTTTAAGCATGATTGGCGTACCGTGCGCGTCATCGGCACAGATAAAGTGAACCTCTTTGCCGCGCATTCGCTGATAACGGACCCAAATATCAGCCTGAATATGTTCCAGGATATGACCAAGATGGATTGAACCGTTAGCATAGGGTAACGCACAGGTTACCAGTGATTTATTCGCGACTTGAGACATAGTAACTTTCTTACTTCCATTATTTGAAAAGGGTCTTTGATGTTAACCGATCAAAACCATCGCTGCTAGGGGTATAAAATATTAATTGGAAATTTGTTTAAAAAAGAAATTGTTATCTGAGACACCATAAAACTTTGTCATTCAGTTCACTTTAGGGGGGGGAGATTAACTCTTCGTGGCTTTTCCTGAGCTTAGCTTCACTATTTTTTGTGTTCTCTGTTATGATTAATCTTAGTCAAAGTATATTCAGCGGATCTTCGGTAGTTTACTGAGTTTGATAAACCTAGAGACGCTATTTAGGATATACATAGTTCAAAAATATAAATAAAGGAGCCGGGATGAACGATAAATCCCCCGAGCAAAACAAACCAGAACTGTTGACTGAACAAGTCTCCAAGGTTTTGGCTTCATTTACACACCCAACGCTGCAACGTAATTTGATTGCTATTAAAGCATTACACCACTGCGCAATGTTGGACAATGTGCTGCATGTCGAGTTAGTGATGCCTTTCGTTTGGAAAGGGCCGTTTCAAGCATTAATTAGCGAAAAAACAGCAGAATTAAAACAACAAACCGGCGCACACGCAGTTGAATGGAAACTTCGTCATGATATTACGACGTTAAAACGAGCAAATGATTTGCCCGGTATTAATGGTGTTCGTAATATCTTAGCGGTGAGTTCAGGTAAAGGTGGTGTTGGTAAATCAAGTACCTCGGTAAACTTAGCATTAGCTTTGGCGCAAGAAGGGGCTAAAGTCGGTATTCTTGATGCGGATATCTATGGCCCATCAATTCCGAATATGTTAGGGACCACACTAGAGCGCCCTACATCTCCTGATGGTCAGCACATGGCACCGATAATGGCTTATGGTCTAGCAACGAATTCAATCGGTTATTTAGTTACTGACGATAATGCGATGGTTTGGCGTGGCCCAATGGCAAGCAAAGCATTAATGCAAATGCTCCAAGATACACTATGGCCAGATTTAGACTATTTAGTTATCGATATGCCACCAGGAACGGGTGATATTCAACTCACACTGTCACAAAATATCCCAGTAACCGGTGCAGTGGTTGTTACTACCCCACAAGATATCGCATTAGTTGATGCCATGAAAGGTATCGTGATGTTTAAGAAAGTGAATGTCCCTGTACTGGGAGTGGTCGAAAATATGAGTGCTCATATTTGTAGTAATTGTGGCCATGTTGAACCAATTTTTGGTACTGGTGGCGCAGAGAAATTAGCAGAAAAATACCATACTAAGTTATTAGGGCAGGTTCCACTGCATATCTCTCTACGTGAAGACTTAGACCGCGGGCAACCGACAGTTATGCGTGACCCTGAAGGTGAGTTTGCGGATATTTACCGTGAAATTGCGTCAGGTATTTCTGCACTTATGTATTGGGAAGGGGATAAAATCCCAACGGAAATTTCTTTCCGTGCGGTTTAAGTTATCGCAAAGTAGAAACCATTATTGAGCGCTAAAAGTAAACTAGCTTAATAAGTGAAATAGGGGGTAAGCGCGGCTTTTCCCCTTTTTTATTAGCAAATGTTCTGAGTTGTATTTTTCTTTTTGTTTTTTATATCTCTTATAACGGAAAAATGTTTACCTAAACTTTCTATTTTTCTGATTTATATGCTTAGCGTTTCTTTATTGCTTAATGTTCGCGTAGAATAGCAGCATATCTTGTTTAATCAGTTGTCTTCCTGCGGGTAAGCCCTAAAAGGTGATTATGAAATTTTTAATTTTTATTGTTGTTATAGCGATTATTATTTTTTACTTTTATAACCGCATTGTGGCATTGCGTGAAGCGGTTATTTCTAGTGAAACTGAAATTTCAGTTCAATTAGATCGCCGTGGAAAAGTATTTGATAGTTTGCTTGCAACGGTTAAAAAATATTTAAGCCATGAAACCGAAGTTTTCAGTAAAATTACTGAACTACGAACCCAAGCACAAAATGCAACAGGGGATAAAGCACGAGAAGCGGAAGATGCGCTGTCTAAAATGGTGACTAGTGGCGCTATCAATGTTGCGGTTGAAGCTTATCCAGAGTTAAAGTCAGATGCGATTATGGCCAATTTGCAAGAGGAAATCGTTTCTTCTGAGAATAAACTTTCTTTTGCCAAACGTGGTTATAACCGTTCATTAGAAACGTATAACGCTTATATAGCCTCAATGCCAGCTGCACTGATTGTTGGTATTATTCCGAGCTTAAAAATATCTAAGGAATACTGGCGTCTTGATGAAGAAACGATTAAATCTGAAGAATCACGTCGTATTAACTTCGATTAAATATCGTTTTAATTCATAATATTGAAAAATCATTGGGGTGCTGAGGTTCCTTCTCGACAGCATTCCAATGTTTTGTATTATTGTAGAGAACAGGTCATTTTATGGATTTTAGAAACGTCATACGCAAAAATAATATTCGTACTCGTTTAGTTGTGATGAGTTACATTTTGCTAATGTTAGTCATTGGTTTACTGGCGGATATTGCAACGCACCCAAATGAACAGCTAGATTTGTTTGATAATGCGATGGAGTTTGTGACGTTTCAAGAGTGGCCTATAGCGACATTTATTGTTCTAGGTTTGACATTTCTTGGGTTGATTTATATTCATTTTAGAGGGCATAAAATGATGCTAGCGGGAATGAACGCTAGGGAAATCACTCAGGAAAATGCAAAAAGTTCTGAAGAAAAACAACTGTTCAATATTATCGAAGAGCTTAGTTTGAGCGCTAGTTTAGGTTATATTCCACGTTTATATATTTTAGATACTGACGAGCCGAATGCTTTTGCTGCGGGGTGGAACAAACGTAATGCCCTTGTGGGAGTGACCCGAGGTTTGCTTCAAAGCCTTAATCGACAGGAGGTTCAGGCCGTTTTAGCTCATGAAGTGGGGCATATTATCCATGGGGACTCAAAATTAACCTTGTATGTGGGTATTTTAGCAAATGTTATTTTGACGGTGACCAATTTATTTAGCCAAATCTTTATTCGCACGGCTGGGCGAAGCAGAAATAATGCCGCTAATAAGGCTCAAGTTATTTTACTAGTCCTTAATTTCGTTTTACCGTGGATAACACAAATTCTTTATTTTTACTTATCTCGCACACGTGAATATATGGCAGATGCAGCCGCAGTCGATCTGACATCTGATAACCAAGCCATGATCAGTGCGTTGAAAAAAATATCTGGGAAGCATGAAACCCATGAGTACGATGAGCGAAGTACTGGTCAGGCTTATCGAAAAGCGGCTTATATTTTTAATAAGGGAGATTCAGTTTTTTCTACACACCCATCTATTGAAAACCGCATTGCTGTCTTGGAAGGTAAAAAGCAATTTTAATAGTAAAATAAATACAGCGAGTATTGATTAGCGGCTTTTCTTCAAATATTGGCGTTTTTTTAGCAAACTTTGCCGAGGGATGCTGGAACAACACGTCATTACCCCCTATAATTCCGCCAACATAACATTTCTATGTTATGTATTTTCATTTCTAAAATATTTAACCAGGTTATCATTTTATGACTGACATAGCGCATCACTGTACCATTGTAGGTATATCGGGAGCCTCTGCATCTGGCAAAAGCTTAATTGCAAGCACTCTATATCGAGAACTTAGGGAAAAGGTCGGTGATCATAATATAGGTGTTATTCCAGAGGACTGTTATTATAAAGACCAAGCAGATATTCCAATGGAAGAACGGCTTAAAGTAAACTATGACCATCCTAATTCAATGGATCACAGCTTGCTTTATGAGCATCTTAAATCACTGAAAAGTGGTCAAGCAGTAGAAATTCCTCAATACGACTATGTCGCTCATACTCGCAAACAAAAAACCATTACGTTTAAACCTAAAAAAGTCATTATCATTGAAGGCATTTTATTGTTAACTGATAAACGCTTACGTGGTGAGATGGACTTTTCTATTTTTGTTGATACTCCACTCGATATTTGCTTGATGCGCCGCATTAAACGTGATGTAAATGAAAGGGGCAGAACACTTGATTCTGTCATCGAACAATATAATAAAACTGTGCGCCCAATGTTTTTGCAGTTTATTGAACCGTCTAAGCAATATGCTGATATTATTGTACCTCGCGGTGGTAAAAACCGGGTTGCGATAGATGTCTTGAAAGCAAAAATTGGTGAATTCTGTCAAGATTAACAAATTAGCGCAGAGACTAAAATAATGAAGGGGGAAACAACCATGCGTCTATGTGACCGCGATATTATTCAATGGATGGATGATGGTAAATTAGTCATTAGCCCACGCCCACCCGTTGAACGGATTAATGGTGCAACCGCTGATGTTCGACTGGGTAATCAATTCCGTGTTTTTCGTGGGCATACCGCTGCATTTATTGACCTGAGCGGTCCCAAAAATGAGGTTAATGCCGCGTTGGATCGTGTAATGAGCGATGAAATCGTGCTAGGTGAAGATGAACCATTTTTCCTACATCCAGGGGAATTAGCACTTGCAGTGACGCTTGAGTCTGTTACGCTCCCTGACAATCTTGTTGGTTGGTTAGATGGTCGTTCTTCACTAGCAAGGCTGGGTTTGATGGTACACGTAACAGCACATCGAATCGATCCCGGCTGGCATGGGCAAATCGTGTTAGAGTTTTATAATTCTGGGAAATTGCCTTTAGCGTTACGTCCGGGTATGGTGATCGGTGCTTTAAGTTTTGAGCCATTATCTGGTAGTGCAGACCGCCCATATAATAGCCGTCAAGATGCTAAATATAAAAACCAACAAGGTGCAGTAGGTAGCCGGATTAGCGAAGACTAAGCACTGTAATTTTGCGGAACTTGTTGTTCTTGAAGGATATGAGAAGCAATTTCCGCCCATTTTCAGGGATAGCCGTGGTGTAAGTTCGCTTTATGATGGGCGCTGGTGGGTTTTAAGAGAGGGAAGCATGAAACGTTTTTTAACGACATTGATTATTTTACTTGTGGTCATTGTTGCGGGTTTGACAACACTTGTGATGCTAGTAAACCCCAACGATTTCCGTCATTACATTGTGGAACAAGTAGATAAAAAAAGTGGATATCAGCTTGAATTCAATGGGGATATGCGTTGGCATGTTTGGCCTACACTCAGTATTATTACGGGGCCGATATCTCTCACAGCTCCTAATGCGACAACTCCTGTTCTTAGTGCGGAAAACATGCGCCTAGATGTTGAATTATGGCCGCTTATTTCTCATAAGCTCTCCGTTGAGCAAATTGTGATTGATGGTGCGGTCATTCGCAAAACACCAGAAAGCGAACCCAAAATTCACACCAATGCCCCAGTAGCCCCTGGCGGAACAGCGCCATCATCCTCTCCAACAGAAAAAACTAATTGGTTATTAGATATAGAAAAAATCAATATATCCAATAGCTTAGTTATCTGGCAAACTGCTAAAGACGAATTTAATTTACGAAATATAAATTTATCATTGAAAAAAAGTGATAAAAAACAAATCGCAGCCAAATTCAGTGGTAACTTGAATAAAAACCAGCAAGAACTTATTTTTGATACACGGGCTGATATAGATTTATCTAATATTAATCAAAAGATTAGTGGGAAGTTGACACAATTTGACTATAAATTAAGTGGTGTTGATTTACCCGAAAACGGTATAGAAGGGCAGATTACCAGCGATTTCCTGTATTCAAAAGGGAAAATAGAAAATGCAAGTTTGAGTAATTTGTTGATCAAAGCCAATGAGAGTAGCTTAACGGGCAATATCAGTATCCAATTAACAGATATCCCAAAAGTGGCGATTGAGTTAGTTTCAGATAAATTAGATTTAGATAACTTACTTGGTACAGCAGCGGCTGATTCTAATTCAACGGCTGAGACAAATAATAACCGTATCGGTGTTAAACCTGTGATATCAGGTTCAAATACTCAACAGTATGA
The DNA here is from genome assembly GCF_041344805.1 of Providencia sp. TYF-12. Taxonomy (NCBI): domain Bacteria; kingdom Pseudomonadati; phylum Pseudomonadota; class Gammaproteobacteria; order Enterobacterales; family Morganellaceae; genus Providencia; species Providencia sp. TYF-12. The sequence continues at coordinate 3,400,303 of NZ_CP166833.1, read as the reverse complement.
TTTATCTGGTTTACAGTCTTTTACCGCAGATATTAATTTAGCTATTAATCATTTAGTTTATCGTGGAATGACAGTAACTGATGTGGTTTTTGAGGCACAAAACCAAGCTCCACGTTTTAGCGTTGCTAAACTGCAAGGGAAAGCGTTTGGTGGGGATTTCTCATTGCCCGTCACCTTGAATTACCGCTCAACTCCTGCTTATGTTTCAGCTAAGCCAAAATTTAACCATATCGATTTAACACCATTACTAAAAGCATTTAATATGCCGCAGAAAATAAGCGGTATTATTTCGTTAAATGCAACCTTATCGGGTATTGGGTATGATGATTATGCGGTAAAAAACCAATGGCAGGGGCCGGTTAGCTTTGAATTGAGAAGTGCCAAATTACAAGGCTTGAATATCCCACAACTAATTCAGCAGTCGGTTTCTCGTGTTACGAATAAAATAAATGCTCCCGTTAATACTGGTAATTATACGGAAGTAGATTTATTCAAGGTAGCTGGTATTTTGAATAAAGGTAATTTAAATATATCCTCCATGCAAGCGACCTCTGCCTTGGTTAATATTAATGGTCAAGGGAATATGAATATCCCTAATGAAACTATAGATGTTAATTTAGGTGTGAATATCGCCAATGGTTGGGGAGGGGATTCACGCTTGGTTAAACAGCTACAAGAGATGACAATTCCTCTGCGGATTTACGGTAGCTGGTATAGTTTACAGTACCAGCTAGATGTGGAAAAACTCTTGCGAAATGAATTACGAACTCAAGCTAAAGAAGCCATTGGTAATTTCTTAAAAAAAGAAGAAAATAAAGGGCTTAATGATTTATTAAACGCGCTTTAACTTAAAAAAACGCCCTTTATTGGGCGTTTTTTATAAATGCAAATGGACATTAATAGTAGCCATTTCCATTTTTATAATCTTCTTATCTTTGTTTTGTGTTTTCAAAGGTATTTTTAGTCTGCTTAACTGAACTATCCCTAGATAAATAGTTACTTCTTCCTTCACTTTTTATAAATTCCCCTGTTGTTTACTTAATTTATTTTCTAATTTGCTAAGTGTTTTTTCTTTATTACTATTGTGCTGGTAAGTTGAACGCCCTAATTCATTCTTATAGTGTTGAATATTATCTTTTAAGTTTAATAATATGTTATTAAACTTATTCATCGTATCTTTAGATAGGGTAACTTTACACCCTCGATCATCTGAGGTGCCTATTTTTTTTATTTGTTTGGAAATTAAATCTAAGCTTTTAGATATGTAATTTCTTAAATCTTTTATATCTTGCTTATGGATTATTTTCTCTGATGTAATTAGTAATTCTTTTTTGGTTAATGCATCAGTAGATTTATTTTTTGAGAGTTTACTCGTGGTCTCTTGACGAGATAATTCTTTCATTTGGTCGTTTTCTAAAAAGCGGACTTTCTTTTTAGAAGCCATAGGATATTGTTCAGTATTATTTTGAAGTTGATTAGCGGTAACAGCAACCTTTCCTGATGATTTATTTGTAGTTTGGTTAATTTTCTGTGTTTTTAACGTATTTATATTTGGAGACTGAGTTTTTATATACATAGCATGACCTTGGTTAAAGATTAGGTGTATTCAATGCTATAAATTATTCAGTATTTCAATGATTATTCTTTTAAAAAACGATGTTGTTTTTTATTTACTGCTATTAAATAGCCATTTTTCACTAAAAGTGAAATAAAAATACCGGCTCAGAGGCCGGTATTTATTTTGTTTAGAGCTAAAGGTTAGTCATCTTCAAATTCATAGCCATCACCTTCGGGTGCTGGCGGTGTAATGAGCACTTTATTAACACGATGACTGTTGACTTCAAGTGGTTGGAATACGCAGCCATTGATAGTCATCTGTTCGCCTACTTCAGGAACGCGCTGTAAGTGTTCCATTAGTAAACCTGCAATTGTTTCATATTCACGCTTATCGTCTAATTCCATTGGGATAAACATGATCAGGTCTTCAAGTGGCATAAAGCCGTTGGCAATCCAAGTACCATCATCCAGTTTTTGAATATCGTGGCGTGAGTCATTTTCTTCATCACCAACAGGCAAGTTACCCGCGATTGTTTCCATTACGTCGGTCAATGTGACGATACCTTCGATAGAGCCAAATTCATCCACAACAAACGCAAAGTGTGTATGGGCTTTACGGAACTGTTCTAATGCTTTTAATAGTGATAACCCTTCAGGGAAAATTAGAGGTTGCGTGATTAATGCACGCAAATTAAGCGGTTTACCACGAAGCTGTTGTTTGACTAAATCCATTACATGAACAACACCAACAGGTTCATCACTAATTGTTTCATCTATAACCACTAAGCGTGAATGCGGGTTTTTCTCCATCAATTGCAGTAAATCGGCGGAGGATTTATTGATGTCGAGGTAATCCACATCATGACGTGAGGTCATAATACTCTCAACGTTACGTTGTGCCATACCTAAGACACGCGCAATCATCAAACGTTCTTGCGGGTCAAAAACAGATTGGTTATCCGCAATCAGATCTGATGTGTGAGGGTCTAATTCGCCTCTTTCTGCTTTACCACTTAAAATACGTAATACCGCTTCAGCAGTACGTTCGCGCAGAGGCCTTGTTCCCGTCAGGAATTTACGGCGATTGAACTGCGCAAATTGGTTAAGAACTTCAATCATGATAGAGAAGCCGATCGCAGCATATAAGTAGCCTTTCGGTATGGCATAACCGAAGCCTTCGGCAACTAAGCTGAAACCAATCATAAGTAAGAAGCTTAAACACAGTATGACAATGGTGGGGTGGTTATTGACAAAGCTAGTCAACGGTTTACTTGCCCAAATCATCAACAGCATTGCAATAGTGACTGCGGCAATCATGACGCCAATATGGTCAACCATACCGACAGCTGTAATGACAGAGTCAAGAGAGAAAACCGCATCAAGAACAATGATTTGTGCAACAACAGCCCAGAAATTCGATGTTTTTCGTTGAGTATTAGTGTGCTCGTCTTTACCTTCTAGTCGTTCGTTTAGCTCCATTGTTGCTTTGAACAATAGGAATAGCCCCCCGATCAACATGATCAGATCCCGAGCGCTGAAAGGATGCTCAAAGAGTGTCAATATTGGTTTCGTTAGCGTAATTAGCCATGACAGGCTAAAGAGCAGGACAACGCGCATGATAAGTGCAAGCATAAGCCCCGTTACACGGGCTCTATCACGCAACTTAGGCGGGAGCTTGTCAGCTAGAATGGCGATGAAAACGAGGTTATCTATACCAAGAACGATTTCTAGAACGATAAGGGTAGCGAGGCCCGCCCAAATCGAAGGATCTGCGATCCATTCCATACAGTTTGTTTTACCTTCTGATATGACGGCTTATGCCGACAGGTGAATAATGCGGTTTGTTGAACTAAATATCAATAAAAATTCACTTTAGTTAGATATTTTTTGACAAAAAAAGTCGTGAATACGTCATCGATTGCATCAATAACTACCATGCTGCACAATCCTAGGTTAATATGTGATCCCGTTAACAGAATGTCAGCACTATCAAGGCTGACTTGGTCCTAATCAGACAGGAGTTTTTCATGTCAAAGCAGCAGATTGGTGTTGTCGGAATGGCTGTCATGGGGCGCAATCTTGCGCTGAACATTGAAAGCCGCGGTTATTCAGTGTCTATCTTTAACCGTTCTAAAGATAAAACAGATGAAGTTATCGCCGAAAATCCAGGGAAAAAATTAGTTCCCAACTATACAATTGAAGAGTTTGTTGACTCTCTGGAAAAACCACGCCGCATCTTGTTGATGGTTAAAGCGGGTGAAGCAACAGACAAAACAATTGCCTCGCTGACTCCTCATTTGGACAAAGGTGATATCTTAATAGATGGTGGTAACACTCTTTATAAAGATACTATCCGTCGTAATCGCGAATTATCTGAACAAGGTTTCAACTTCATCGGTACAGGTGTTTCTGGTGGTGAAGAAGGTGCATTGAAAGGCCCTTCAATCATGCCTGGCGGTCAAAAAGAAGCTTATGAATTAGTTGCTCCAATTTTAAAAGAGATTGCAGCGAAAGCAGAAGGCGAGCCATGTGTGACTTATATTGGTCCAGATGGTGCAGGGCACTATGTCAAAATGGTTCACAATGGTATCGAATATGGTGATATGCAATTAATTGCAGAAGCATATTCATTGCTAAAAGGCTCATTGAACTTAAGTAACGAAGAATTGGCAGACACCTTTGCAGAGTGGAATAAAGGTGAGTTAAGCAGCTATTTGATTGAAATCACAGCAGATATCTTCAAGAAAAAAGATGAAGATGGTAAATATCTGGTTGATGTGATCCTTGATGAAGCAGCAAATAAAGGGACAGGTAAATGGACTAGCCAAAGTGCTCTTGATTTAGGCATTCCTCTGACTCTGATCACTGAATCTGTATTTGCGCGTTATATTTCATTCTTGAAAGACCAACGTGTAGCCGCCTCTAAAGTATTAAGTGGCCCAGTATTAAAAGCAGTTGATGGTGATAAAAAAGCATTTATTGAGAAAATTCGCCGTGCGTTATATCTAGGTAAAATTGTTTCTTATGCGCAAGGTTTCCAACAGCTGAAAGCGGCATCAGATGAATATAATTGGGACCTCAACTACGGTGAAATCGCGAAAATTTTCCGTGCGGGTTGTATTATTCGTGCTCAATTCTTGCAAAAAATCACTGACGCTTATAACCAAGATGCAAAAATTGCCAACTTGCTGTTAGCGCCATATTTCAAACAAATTGCCGATGAATACCAACAAGCTCTGCGTGATGTTGTTTGTTATGGGGTGCAAAATGGCATACCTACACCAACGTTCTCAGCAGCAATTTCTTACTATGATAGCTACCGTTCAGCGGTATTGCCTGCAAACTTAATCCAAGCGCAGCGTGACTACTTTGGTGCTCACACTTATAAACGTACGGATAAAGACGGTGTTTTCCACACAGAATGGATGGAATAATCCGTCATCATTGATTATTGATGACATAAAAGGCGCTAGGTTTAGCGCCTTTTTTGACTTTTAAGCACCGTAAAATGGTTAATTTATAACGATGAGTAAATCGCTTATTCGGTATCGAATATAGCTTTATTATAATTTATAACAGCGAATATTTTTTAAATTATATTTTATCGAGTCTAGGCATGGTTTATGCGTAACTTTCTTATTTTATTGCTTTTATTAGTATTACTTGGTCCATTAGGGATTGATTTATATTTGCCGACAATACCTGATATTGCGAGGGATTTAGGTAGCAGTGAGTCGGTGATCCAGTCAACGATAGCACTGTTCATTCTCGTTCTGGGGTTAGGGCAATTAATTTCGGGCCCACTAGTGGATAGATATGGACGAAAACCTGTCGCGATTGCAGGTATGGTGCTATATATCATCGGTGCAGGTGTTGCGATTGTAGCAACGACACCGGCAGTATTTATTGCTTCTCGTTTATTGCAGGGAGTTGCGGTTTGTTGCACTTCTGTAGTGGCTTTTAGTTGTGTGCGCGACCGGATGAATGGTACAGAAGCGGCGCGAGCTTTCGGTTTTCTAAATGGTACACTCAATATTGTTCCTGCATTGGCCCCATTATTAGGGGGGTTATTGGCAGAGGCTTGGGGGTGGCGCGCGCCATTTTGGTTCCTTGCACTGTATGCGTTGGTAATATTAGTACTGATTATCATATTATTACCGGAAACACGGCCAACAAATTTGCCAGCAGTAAAAACGACCCAACTTAAAACCTATTGGCGGATTTTGGGTGACCGTCAATTTATCATTTTTGCTTTGGTTAATGCAGGGACTATGGGGATGGCACTAACTTATGTTTCCCTTGCGCCCAGTGTTCTAATGGGGGATGCACAACTTACCCCACTAGAATTTTCTATTGTATTTGGAATAAATGGTTTTTGGATCATGTTTGCCAGCTATATTGCCAATTACTTTATTCATAAAATTGGCCGGCCAACTTGTTTATTAGTGGGCAGTACGATGATGGCATTAGGTTGTTTAGGGTTGCTGCTTGGTTTTATTTTACTCTCTGAACAAGTGCAAAATCATTGGGCTGTGTATATGTTACCTGTCGCATGTGCTTGTACCGGCCTTGCCTTTATGATGGGCACCGCAACAAGTTATGCCTTAGAACCATTTGGTAACGAAGCCGGGACGGCTTCTGCGTTAGTGGGGTTTGTGCAAATGGCAGGAGGAGCAGGGTTAGGGTTATTTGCCATTGCTTTACCTATCGCCCCGAAACTATCCCTAGCGATAGTTATGTTAATTGGTTGTATTTTTGGCTTAGTTGCAAGAAAGGCGAGCTTAAAATTAACTAAAGACGAAAGTCATTAATTATTAATGCTATTCAAGGCTCGATTAGCTAGCAATGTTAATTGAGCCTTGAGATTACTTTATGCTAATACCTTATATCAACATTAAACTATTTCCCCATTAATTGTTGTTGGGTGTTTTAGGGTTTTTATTTCGATATCTTCAGTGTGAACTATTTTATTATTAACATAAATATTCACTTTTACTGGGTTAAGCTTCCATTCAATATTGACATGGTATTTATTCATCAGGCCCTCTTTCATTCTAAAGGCATGCAGTTGGTATTTATTAATTGTGCCATCTTGTAATATTACTTCTAAATATGGTGAGTCAGGGGAAATGTGTTCATCAGGTCGATAAACCATGCCGAAAGAACCATAGAGAGGTATACAGCTTTGCCTTTCAAACTTGCCGTCGGGGTCATAAAAACCGGTTAAGGTAATAATAGGGACGCCTTGTTTATCAGGTTTTTTATATATCCCTTGGCTCTCTATTTTTTGCCAAGTATGGCCATTCGAAATATAAGATAGTATTTTGTCTTTAGTTATTTTACTTTCAACGCTATTGACGATTACGTTACTACTCCAGTCTGCAAATGAGCTTATTTTTATGATTGAGCCTTTATTTTTAGGCGTGGCAGGAGGGAAAATCATATTAGGAGTATGGTAGCCATTACCACTTTGTATGTGAATAAACTTATATTTTTCTGCAAAAGTATTAAGTTTTTCATCGGTTAAATTTTCCCCATTCTTTGTCGAATAATGAAAGAATATAAGTTCTGAAAGATCAGGGCTGGCATCTACCATTTCTGCTTTTTCAGAATCCCATTTTTTATAACCAGTCGTCGATTCAGGGGAAAATATATAACTATTTTGAAGCCGTTTTTGAATTGCAGCTAATGAATTTGGTGTGTAAGCGGTAAAAGAATTATAGTTTGAGTCGAAAGGGTAGCCACTAGACATTGCATCAGTATTAAATACCCCGTCGTGTGACAAGTTAGGAATAAAATAATTGTACTCACAATCCCATAGCCATGATGAGTTTTTTTTATCGGGTGTGGTGTGTGTTCCGCCTTCAGGACCGCCGTGATAATCACCTAAGCCAAAATTATGACCTAATTCATGGCTAACCTCATTTCCCTTTGATTCATATAATGTGGCTTTTCCACCGCCTCCCGACCAACCATGATGTTGTATGCCATTTTCGTATACGCCAACAGAATTATGCATGGTTACTTGGAATGTGGGGAGAAATGATGGAGCTGATGCCTGAGAACTATTAATACCATAGTTGGCTGAATTAATGCCGTCAGAAATGAGGTCTTTGGCAATCTCATGTCGCATATTCCCGTCATGACCACCCCCTTCGCCTGTTGCTTTATCAATAAATAGCTCACCACGAGGGGTAACAACTTGAGTTAAGTAGACGGGGTCAAAACGAGTTACAATCAATGTCGCAGCGGGGACTGTTTGGCCATATTGGCGGTTTAACTCATGGTTATTCTGAAAGTCAAACTCATTCCTTGGGGGGGTTAACATACCAATATCTATAGTGTTAATCATCAGGATATTGGGAGCACCAATTTTCACATCATTAAGCGCTCCTGTAGACTCAAGGGTATTGAACTCAAAGCGTATCCCCGGTTTTATATATTCTTTAGGAATGATAGCTGACCAAGTATTTTCTGAATAGGCGAGGTTTTCAAGCGGGGCGCTTGTGGTAGGTTCTGTTATCGGGACCCATTTTTTTTTAATATCATAAATAAAAGTGATTTTTTCGCCTGTTTTTAGCTCATATTTTTTACTGCCATAGAAAATAGAACTGGTATAAGAAGCTTCGGATGAAAACATAACTTTCTTATTATGGAAAAAGTCATTAGCGTTAAGTCGAAATTTTGGCGCCCAATTCCCATCACTAGTTGCTATTTTTATCGTTTCATTGTGTGCGATTAGCTGGTTAAAAGATTCACTATCATTGGTGATTTTTTGGATTTGTGAGTTATCACTAATGAGTAAGTCATATAAACTGCCGTCTATTATAGAAGGTGAAATAGTTAATGGTGGGGGAGCAGCAATGGGAGTGTTTTCCCATACACCATCAAAGTTACAAACGAGAAGTCGTTGTTCACCTTTTTTCAGTGAGACAATATTATTATTGAAGCTAATCTCCGTTTGTTTTTTAGTTTTGGATGAAAACAGTATTTTTTTACCACTATGCTGCTTGTTATTAATTAAGTAAATTTTTTTAACCCAATCATTATCTGTTAATTCAAGTTCTATACTCGAGTGAATTTTAAAATATTGGTCTAAATTATTTGTGTCAGTTCTGCCCTCTTTTCGGGGGGCGAGTAATTGAGTAAATCCTTTTAGTTTAAATTCGAAAGAAGATGGTGTAACCCGGTAGTACTCAGATATTTCTACATCCTTCTTTGTTTGCCATCGGCCATTTCCATCACAAATAAAAATAAGGCTATTGTTTTTTTTTAGTGAGGTATGCTTATTACCATATTCAATTTTTACGGTTTTATTTGAATCATTGTAAATAGAGATGTATTTATAGCTATATTCAGTGTTATTATTAATTACAAAGGTTTTCTGCGGGAAAGGGGCATTGAATATTATGTTTATTTTATCATTTATTTTAATTAACTTATCAAAGTAAATGGGGTTTTCTGTTACCTTTTCTAGGTCATCATTATGGTTAATAGTCAGGTCAAATTTATTTGTTTTATTAAAATAGTGAGGTAATAAGTCAGTTTCTGGAATATGGTTATTTGCAGTGGGGGGGAGTTTTGAAGGGGGAAGAAGCTCTTTAGTTATTAATAAGTTGTTTTTTTTATCAAATATTTTGAATTGAAAAGGTTCACTCTCTGCAATAATTTTATGGGGTTTTACCAGTATCAAAGTATTACGGTCGGAAACTAGAGTTGGGTGTGTGTCTCCAGCAATTCTATTTTTGGCAGGGATTATACTGGCTTGAGCAAAAGTGACATTAGCCTTTAATTCCCCAATAAGGTCATTAGGAAATTGGTTTTTATTAAAATACTTCATTTTTGCATTAATGATATCGTTGAACCGTTGCTGGAATAATTGTACTTCTAGGTATTTATCACTTATTAATGGGTTAGTATTAGCTTCATGTATGATGTGCCATATATCTAATAAAATTCTGTTATCATTTTCAGGGTTAAGAGTGAAGGGATAGGTATTTTCAGCCTCGATTATTTCTGTTATTGATGGTAGTGCGCTCGTAGTAGGATTAAACATAAAATTCCTTTTTATATTTTTGGTATTTATCAATCAAGTAATTAATTAAAATTACTTATCAATATTATATTAAATAAAGTGCAGCTAATAATCATGATTGACTAACAGTTAGTCTTAAACTTTAATTAATGGTAAGTTTGTATGATATTTCTAGCTGAGTATTGAATATGCAGAATCCATTGTTAAATAAGCCAAGGGTAGCTAAAGGTGATGTATTTTGAACGCGAATACATCACCATAGACAGCGTTCTATGGTAAATATAAACGGATTAAAAGGTTTATTACCATGAATAAAAAGCATTGGTCAAAATATGAATTACTGCATGAGGTTGTGCAAAACCCTAATATTCATATTAAAGGTAAGCATAGCTACTACAGTGATTGTTGGGATAATGGCTTTGAAAATTCGGTTGTTCGTTACCTTCAGGGGGATGAGCAAAGTCGAGATTGGCAGCTTGCGTGGCATGTAGACCAACTTTACATTGGGGACTATGTTTGTATTGGCAGTGAAGCCGTGATTTTGATGGGTGGGAATCATACTCATCGAATGGATTGGTTTTGTTTATATCCTTTCCTTGAATATATTGAGGAAGCTTATATAGGAAAGGGGGATACGGTGATTGGTGACGGAGCATGGATTGGCATGCGAGCTTTTATCATGCCGGGTGTCAAAATTGGTGAGGGAGCCGTCATTGCGAGCAACAGTGTGGTTGTTAAAGATGTTGAGCCTTATAGCATTGTTGGGGGGAACCCTGCCAAGCCAGTTAAACACCGGTTTGCGCCTGAAGTGATTAGCGAACTCTTGGCGCTGAAAATCTATGATTGGCCAGAAGCAAAATTCTCCGCTTTAAAGCGCGTGATTTGTGGATCTGATTTTCAGGCACTAAAGCAAGCCAGTATTGAATACGACCGACAGCTTAATCAGTAATTGTCATTTAGGGTTATTCTATGGAATAACCCTTTTTACGATTAGATGGTTAGCTTTCTTCTATACGAATAAACTTTACTAAAGTGGGCTTGGCTATTCTTTGGTAATCTTCTGTATTTAAAATAATCGAGCGTTCTAATGTGCCTGCATTAAAGGCTAATTCCTCAAAACGTTCAAACAGCAGCGGGTCAGCAATGAGCTTTAAATTGGGATGAAAGCTAAAAGGGGGGATCGCACCGAATACACATTGCGTGAGTTCATCCACTTCTTTCGGGCTTGCTAAGGACGCACGAGTTCCACCAATTGCCAGTGCAATTTTGTTTAAATCGGCTTGTTTATCTGCTGGCAAAATCGCGAGTACATGTTGGCGGATACCATTACCTTTAACATGACATACCAATCCCTTTGCACCTTGCCCAAGTTGAGTGCCACGTATTTTTGCCACTTCTTCTGATTTCCCAGCGGTGGGGTGCTCCATCACACGATACTTTGCATTATTTTTATTAAGTAATTGTGTTAACTGCATAAAAATAGAATTTTCAGACACTGTTATTCCCTTTAAAACCACATCAATATCAGGGAATGATAGCAAGTTTACATGCAGATACAACCGCAAAACCAAGGGATGTTAAAAATCAAAATATGCTAAATATTATAAATTGCATATCAGATGCGGTTTTAATCTGTTTTATTGGTTAGTTTATAGCCTTTTCTATTTCATATGCTATTTTGTTTTTTATTTCTATTAAAAACAAACCGTTATAGTTATGTTTTTTCATGAGTTAGTGAGAATACAAATTGTTAAGAATTGAGGTTGATCATTTACGCTGTATTTTATTATCGGTAATATAAAGTTTTATATAACGAAAAGATAATATGAACCGTAAATTTAACTTATCTGTAATATTGCCTCTTATTGCAGGGATAGCCCCATCTATTGTTGCTGCTCAAGTCTCTGAGCAACTAGCTAAACCTAAACAAGACCGTATGTTGGTGACAGCAGCGCCAAACGATGTCACGACAGAAGCGCAAGCCGGAGCCGGCTTTTTTACTTCACAAATTGATATTGGCCCATTAGGGAATTTGGAATGGATTGATACACCATACTCCACAACCACTATTAGCCGCGAAATAATCAATAACCAACAAGCTAAAAGTTTGAGTGAATTGTTGAAGTTTGCACCAAGTACACAAATGCAAGCCCGAGGGGGCATGGATGTCGGGCGTCCTCAAAGCAGAGGAATGCAGGGTAGTGTGGTGGCAAATAGTCGCCTTGATGATTTGTATATTATTTCGACCACAGCATTCCCTGTTGAAATGCTGGACAGGGTCGACATTATTAATAGTTTGACGGGGGCATTGTATGGCCCTGCAAGTCCAGCGGGGCAGTTTAATTTTACGGCCAAACGACCTGAGGATGTGCAACGCTTAACGTTAGGCTATCAAAGCCGTAATGCCTATAGTGGTCATGGGGACTTAGGAGGGTATTTTGATGAAAATAAGCGCTTTGGCTACCGTCTTAACTTACTGGATGAAGAAGGTACGGGCAGTGCAGATGATAGTACATTACGGCGTAAATTTGCCTCATTAGCACTGGATTGGAATATTCAGCCTGGTACGCAATTACAACTTAATGCGAGCCATTATAACTTTGTGCAAAAAGGGTATGTGGGGAGTTTCAGCTATGGTCCTAAGGTTAAGTTACCAAAAGCACCAAATCCACAAGATAAAAACTTAGCACTACATACCGCAGGCAATGATTTAACTACTGATACAGTTAGCACTCGCTTACTTCATGATTTTAATGAAGATTGGTCATTGAAAGCTGGGGTAGGCTATCAACAAGCAGATAGAGCTATGCGGACGGTAACCAGTGCTATTCAAGATAATAATGGAACGATTTCCCGATCGTTGATGGATTCTCCTGCATCGGGGCGCTTTAGAGTGCTAAGTCACTCCGTAATGTTAAATGGCCATGTGGAGACAGGGCCAATCGCTCATGATTTGTCGTTAGCGACGAATGGCTATGTGTGGTCGATTTATAGCTCAAAAGAAAATAGTACTCGACGCAATTTAGGTGATACCAATATGTACCATCCATCGCCAATGGAAGAGCCTTCTGATGGTAAGATCCATACGGGGGGCTCACGTTATAAATCGGCTGAAAATCGCCAACAAAGTATCACAATTGGCGATACCATCACCTTTGACCCCCAATGGTCTGCAATGTTTTACCTCAGTCAAAGTTGGTTAGAAAGCCGTAGTTTTGATAAACAACACCATAAAACGAGTCAAACTCATCATCATGGTCTTAGCCCACAAGCGGCACTGATGTACAAAATTAGCCCACAAGTAATGACCTATATTAGCTATGCGGATTCACTGGAGGAAGGAGATACTGCTCCATTAGGACAAGGTATTAAAAATGAAGGGCATACTTTAGACCCTTACCGTAGTAAGCAATATGAGTTGGGAATTAAAGCCGATGTTGCCGACTTAAACCTAGGGGCTGCGTTGTTTCATTTAGAACGGCCATTTGCTTATGTGGATGGTAATGATCTCTTTCGTGAACAGGGAAAACAAGTAAATCGAGGGCTTGAGCTTAGCGCGACAGGCCATGTATGGCAGGGGTTAAATATCTATAGTGGTGTGACTTTTCTTGACCCTAAATTAACAGATACAGGGTTAATATCGACTAAAGACAAACGCGTCGTTGGGGTACCTAAAGTCCAAACCAATATGCTCGTAGAGTATAGCTTACCATCGGTGCCTGAGCTGGTTTATAGCGCTAATGTGCATTACAGCGGAAAACGTGCCGCTAATGATACAAATACGAGTTGGATAGATAGCTACACCACTTTAGACCTAGGGGCTCGTTACAGCACCAAAATAGGTCTTGTTCCTACCACTTTTAGGTTATCCGTTAATAATGTGACAGATAAGCGCTATTGGGCATCGATTTTCCCGGGGGGAAATAATGGCCAAGGCGGTGGTAATAGCGCATTTGTAGGTTCAGGCCGTGAAGTACGCGCAACCGCAACTTTTGATTTCTAATTAATCCTATAAAAATAAGGGGCACCCTTCTTTATTATTCAGCAAAGAAGGGTGACAAATATGAGAAAAGCTGATTTTTTACAAACGGTTATTTTGCTGGTAGGGCTGCTAACTTATGGTTTATCCCTAGCGAAAACAGATAACCCCGATCTACGGATTGCGACACCATGGCCGGCACAAAATACCATTATTATGATGTTGGGGTATGGTGAGCAGATTGTTGGTACATCGGTGATTGCGAAGAAAATTCCATTATTTCGCCAAATGTTACCCAACATTGATAATGTTCCAGTTATCAGCCTAAGTAACCAATTAAACCCAGAACAGATTATTTCATTACAAACACAATTATTGTTTGTTGCAAAAGGGATGGAAGTACCACAGAGAGACATTTTAGAAAGTGCGGGGGTGAAAGTTGTGGAGTACCCTGCCAATTCACTACAAGCTTTGCAGGAAAGAGTACAAGCAACGGCGGTTGAGCTAGGCCCGGATGCACAGCAAAAAGCGATAGAATATCAACGTTATTTTGACCGCAATATTACATTAGTCAGCGAACGCTTAGTCGGGTTAACCGAGGGAGAGAAGCGGACGGTGTACCATAGTATGGGGAGTGCGTTATTTACCTCTGGTCGTCCCTCATTAAACCAAGACTGGATGGATTTAGCTGGCGCAAAAAATGTCGCTGAAACATGGTTTTCCAATAAGAAAAATAATTCTGGTGAAGTTTTACTCGAAACTATTATTGCGGCGAACCCTGATGTAATAGTGGCAATGAATAAAGAAGATGCACAGATAATAAAATCATCAGCTCAGTGGAGTGCGCTTCGCGCAGTAAAGAACCAGCAAGTATATGTGAACCCAAAGGGTATGTTCTGGTGGTGCCGTGAGACGTCAGAAGAAGCATTACAATTTTTATGGTTGGCGCAAACACTTTACCCCGAACGCTTTGCGGATATTGACATGAAACAGGAAACCGCAGATTTTTACCTGAAATTCTTTGCAATTCGCCTCAGTGACCAGCAAATCGATAAAATTTTGAACCCTTAAAATTTAGCTGCCAGTAAAACTGGCAGCTATTGATTTATTGGTGACGTTCTTTTAAACGTTTAATAATAGTACTTAAATCAAGTTCTTGGTCTTGCAGTAGTACCATTAAGTGATACATCAAATCAGCGGCTTCGTTAGTTAATTCAGCGCGGTCATTGACGGTGGCTGCTAAGGCCGTTTCAACACCTTCTTCCCCAACTTTTTGGGCGATACGTTTAGTGCCACTTGCATATAGACGAGCGGTATAAGAGCTTTCAGGTGATGCCGTTTTTCGCTCTTTTAGCAAGGTTTCTAGCTCAAACAGAAAGCCCCAATCACTTTGTGCGGGAGCAAAGCAACTTTGAGTGCCTTTATGACATGTTGGGCCATCCGGTAAGGCGAGCGCCAATAAAGTATCGCTGTCACAATCAGGGTAAATATCAACTAAATTTAAAAAATTATTTGATGTTTCACCTTTGGTCCACAAACGTTGTTTAGTTCGAGAATAAAAAGTGACTTTACGGCTGTCTAAAGTGGTTTGTAATGCTTCAGGGGTCATATACCCAAGCATTAATACATCCCCTGATACGGCATGTTGCACGATCACAGGCATTAAATTATCGACTTTTTGCCATGCCAGTTGGCTACATTGTTCTGTGGTTAACATACTCTAATTTGAACTCCATTTTCGGCTAGGTACTGTTTTAACTCACCGATATTAATAATTTGTTTATGGAAAACCGAGGCGGCTAAAGCCCCATCAACATTGGCGTCAGCAAAGGCATCAAGAAAATGGACTTTTTCCCCCGCACCGCCTGATGCGATGAGTGGTACTTGGCACACATCACGGACTTTTTTCAGTTGAACAAGGTCATATCCTTGGCGGACGCCATCTTGGTTCATCATATTCAAAACGATTTCCCCAGCGCCACGTTGTTGCACTTCTTTGACCCAATCGAGGGTTTTCCAATGAGTTTGTGTTGTACGTTTTTCATCACCGGTAAATTGGTATACAAGGTATTCATTAGTACTGTCATCAAACCAAGTATCGATACCAACAACAATACATTGTACGCCAAACCTATCTGCTAAGCGGCTGATTAAGGTTGGGTCAGATAACGCAGGGGAATTAATTGAAATTTTGTCTGCACCAAAAGACAGTATTTGAGCTGCATCTTCAACGCTTTTAATACCACCCGCTACACAAAATGGAATATCAATCACCTCAGCAACTTTAGCGACCCAGCTTTTATCCACAACGCGGCCATCCGACGAAGCTGTAATATCGTAGAATACCAGTTCATCAGCGCCTTCTTGTGCGTAGCGTTGCGCTAAAGGAACGATATCACCGATGATTTCGTGATTACGAAACTGCACCCCTTTAACGACTTGGCCATCACGGACGTCCAAACACGGAATTATGCGTTTTGCCAACATTCGATTGCCTCCGTAACGGTAAATTTGCCTTCCAATAATGCACGACCAACAATAACCCCGGCGGCACCAGATGCTGGAATAGCCGCAATATCGTCTAAATTACCAATTCCTCCAGATGCTTGAAAGGCAATATCAGGGAATTTTTGGCTGATTTCTTGGTATAAATTCACATTAGAGCCGGTTAACGTGCCATCTTTAGAGATATCGGTGCAGAGCACATGTTTTAAACCATAAGGTTGATAGATTTCAATGGCTTGTTCTAATGTTAAATTTGAGTTTTCTTGCCAACCACTGATAGCAATTTCTTTTACACCTTCGGCGTTAATGCGTACATCTAGAGCCAGTACAATGGCTTCTCCACCATAGGTTTCAAACCAAGTTTTTACGAGTTCAGGTTTTGTTACGGCCGTTGAGCCGATCACCACGCGAGTCGCACCGGCCTCTAGCAATGCTTTAACATCGTCTTCGCTACGAATACCGCCACCAACTTGCACCGGCACACTAACGCCAGCTAATAATTTTTTAAGAAGTGGAATTTGGCGTTTTTGCGGGTCTTTAGCCCCCGTTAAATCCACAAGGTGTAAGAGTTTTGCGCCTTCTTTTTCATACTGTTGCAAGCGTGGCAGAGGGTCATTACCGTAATCTGTTTGCTTAGCGTAATCCCCTTGGTGTAACCGTACTACCGTGCCATCGATTAAATCTAATGCAGGAATGATCATGGTAATTACATCTCCAAAAAATTCTGAATCAAGCGAGAACCCGCAGCCCCAGAGCGCTCTGGGTGAAATTGTACGCCATAGAAATTATCGCGATTGATAGCACTGCTAAATAAATTTCCATATTGTGTTTGCGCAATGGTATTCGCTGAAATAGGCATAGCATAGCCGTGTACAAAATAAAAATAAGCATCATCGGCAATGCCTTTAAATAACGGGTTTCCAGCAAGTGCTTTGACTTGGTTCCAACCACTATGGGGAACAGGTAAACCGTTAGCATCCATTTTTTGTACTGGGCTATCAATCAGCCCCAGTAATGGGATATTTGTTTGCCCTTCTTCGCTAAAGGAGCCAAGCAATTGCATCCCTAAACAGATACCTAATACAGGTTGAGTTAGTGCCTTAATTAATGGGACTAATTCACGCTCAATGAGCTTTTCCATTGCGGCACTAGCGGTACCGACACCGGGTAGAAACACCTTGTCTGCCTGTAAAATAGTATTGGTTTCTCGGCTGATCACCGGGTCATAGCCTAAACGTTTTACTGCATAAGCGACAGACGCCAAATTAGCACAGCCAGTATCAAGGATGACGACGTTCATCACAAAACCCCTTTTGAGCTTGGGAGGGTATCCCCTTCAACGCGGATCGCTTGGCGCAGTGTCCGACCAAAGACTTTAAATAAGCTTTCTGCTTTGTGGTGATCGTTTTTTCCTTTTGTTTTTAGGTGTAATGTGCAGCCCATTGCATAGGAAAGTGAGCTAAAAAAGTGCTCAATCATTTCTGTACTTAAATCACCTACGCGTTGGTATTTAAATTCTGCTTTATATTCAAGGTGAGGGCGACCTGAAATATCCAGTGCGCAGCGTGCTTGGCATTCATCCATTGGGAGCACGAAACCAAAGCGTGCGATGCCTCGTTTATCACCTAAAGCAATTCTGAGAGCTTCACCTAATGCAAGCCCTGTGTCTTCAACTGTGTGGTGGTCATCAATAAATAAGTCACCATTGACCTCGATATTTAAACGGAAGCCGCCATGGGTCGCTATTTGGTCTAACATGTGGTCGAAGAAGCCAACCCCAGTGTTGATTTTACTGCCACCTTCTTGGTCTAACCAAACTTCTACTTGTATATTCGTTTCTTTGGTAACGCGTTCTACTCGTGCATGGCGATTACGTTTAGTGAGTTGTGCTGTGATCGCTTCCCAATCAAGCTCAGTTGCATTATAACGTAAGCCTTTGATCCCCATATTATCAGCAAGCTGAATATCGGTTTCGCGGTCACCAATCACATAGCTGTTTTCGCTATCTAATACATTGCTATCTAAATAGCGTTCTACCAATTGAAGTTTAGGTTTACGGCAAGGGCAGTTATCTTCAGGCTTATGAGGGCAAATTAGAACTTCGTCAAACGTGATGCCTTGAGAAGTGAAAATTTGCATCATTAAATTATGGGGTGGTTCAAAGTCAGCAGTTGGGAAGCTATCGGTGCCTAAGCCATCTTGGTTGGTTATCATCACTAAGCGGTAATTGGCTTTTTGCAGAGCAAGTAAGCTAGGAATGACCGCTTTTTCAAAGGCGAGTTTGTTTAAGCTGTCGACTTGAAAATCCGTCGGTGGCTCAGTAATTAAGGTACCATCACGGTCGATAAAAAGAATTTTCTGGCTCATGAGTCATTCCTAATTAGCAAAGTGCTGCAATAGCTTCAATAACACGGGTATTTTCAATTTCTGTCCCGATAGTAATGCGTAAACAGTTTTCAAGACCAGGTTGTTTACTTTGGTCACGTAAAATAATGCCTTGATCCCACAGGGCTTTAAACACTTTATTGCCATCTTTAAAGCGCACTAAAATATAGTTAGTTTCACTCGGATAAACATGTTCAACCACCGATAAGTCACGCAGGGCTTCACTGAGGGCGATGCGGTTTTCTGTTACGGTTTTTACGCGGTTTCTCATGGTGGTTATGCCTTGTTCATCTAAGGCTTGAGCCGCAATCATGGCAACCGGTGTTGATAATGGATAAGGCGCAATCACTTTTAATAGCACTTCAATAACTTCAGGTGAAGCAAGGGTAAAACCACAACGTAACCCAGCGAGAGCGAAAGCTTTTGATAAGGTTCTTAAAATAACTAAATTTGGGTATTCTGCTAACCAAGTAGTCACGCTATATTGCGGGCAAAATTCAATATAGGCTTCATCAACTACCACCAATGCACGGCCCGCTGCCATATCTAACACTTCACGTAAATCTTTATTATCGATGATATTGCCCGTTGGGTTATTTGGGCTACAAATATAAATCAGTTTGGTATTAGATAAGTTTTCACGGATTGCATTAACGTTTAATGCCCAGTCTGGCAACGCCATGATTTTCTTTTGTTCAACACCAAAGGTTTCTGCACTGACGCTGTACATGCCATAGGTTGGCGGGCAAAACATCACCGCATCTTTTCCCGGCTCACAAAATGCGCGGATCAACAACTCAATGGACTCATCGGCTCCACGGCAAACCAACACCTGTTCTGGTGTAATTTGCGTATAAGCCGCATAGTTATTGATTACGGCAACCGGTTGGCATTCAGGGTAACGGTTAAGGTTATGTTCACTGAATTGATAATCAGGGGCAATGGGGTATTCGTTGGCATTGAGCCAGACATCACCATTTCCACCTAAGCGCCGTGCAGACATATAAGGGGTCATGGTTTTAACATTTTCACGTGCAAGACTGGCGGCATTAAATTTTTGGCTCATGACTTACTCCTGATTTTGTTTTTTTAGTTCGTTAACGCGTAAGGTAACGGCATTTTTGTGAGCGGTGAGTTGCTCTGCTTGAGCTAAAGTTTCGATGGTGTTGGCTAGCCCTAATAGGCCTTGTTTAGACAACTTTTGTACGGTCATGCGTTTCATAAAATCAGCAAGGCCAAGGCTTGAATAAGTCGAGGTATAGCCATAGGTCGGTAAAACGTGGTTAGTCCCTGATGCGTAATCCCCTGCAGACTCCGGTGACCAGTCACCAACGAATACTGACCCTGCACTAGTGATAGCGTCGACTAGGTTATCAGCATCGCGGGTTTGTAATATTAAATGCTCAGGGCCATAGCGATTGCTAATTTCAACGCATTGTTCGATCGAATCAGCGATGATCACACGGCTGGCACTCAGTGCTTCCCTTGCAATTTCTGCACGAGAAAGTTGCGCTAATTGTTTTTCTGTTTCCTCAATCACGCGCTGGGCAAAGTTTTCATCGTCAGTTAATAAAATGACTTGTGAATCAGGGCCGTGTTCCGCTTGTGATAGTAAATCAGATGCGGTGAACGCTGGGTTTGCTCCGCTATCCGCAATCACTAATACTTCAGAAGGGCCCGCTGGCATATCAATGGCAGCACCATCATGGCTTTGGCTGACTTGGCGTTTTGCCTCTGTGACATAGGCATTACCGGGGCCAAAAATTTTATCCACTGTAGGAATGCTTTGGGTACCAAATGCCATGGCGGCAATCGCTTGTGCGCCACCTACTTGGAAAATATCGCTAATACCACACAGCTTGGCTGCATACAGAATTTCATCAGCAATTGGTGGAGGAGAGCACAGGATAATTTTCCGACAACCCGCAATATTGGCTGGTGTTCCCAACATCATAACCGTTGACAGTAATGGCGCGGAACCACCCGGAATATACAAGCCAACCGCATCAATTGGGCGCGTGATTTGCTGGCAAACAACACCAGCTTGGGTTTCTACCGTTATTGGTACAGGCTTTTGCGCCTCATGAAAACGACGGATATTGCCAATTGCCGTTTTCATTGCAGTTTTAATTTCATCACCAAGACGAGCTTCAGCTTCATCTACCGTATTCGCTGCAATACGCACGGTGTCGATTTCGGTTTTATCGAAACGACGGCTTAAGGTTTGAAGGGCAAGGTCACCTTCACGACGGACTTGGTCGATAATGTCACTGACCGCGCTAGTAATGCTGCCAGAGGCAGCAATAGCAGGGCGCATCAGCAATGCACTTTGTTGTTGGTCGTTACAATCTGCCCAGCGAATTGGCTGGTTGAATCCCATTTCCATGACGATTTACTCCATCATTTTTTCGATTGGCAGAACAAGAATTGAACTTGCGCCTAATGCTTTCAGTTTTTCCATGGTTTCCCAGAACAAAGTTTCGGAGCTAACCATGTGCATTGCTACACGGCTTTGTTCACCCGCTAGAGGTAAAATAGTTGGGCGCTCAGCACCAGGCAGTAGTGCAATAATTTCTTCCAGTGTTTCACTTGGCGCGTGTAACATGATGTATTTAGATTCGCGAGCTTGGATAACGCCTTGAATTCGGGTCATCATGCGGTCAATGAGTTGCTGTTTATCTGCCGACATTTCACCATCGCGTTGGATTAAACAGGCTTTTGAACGGTAAATGACTTCCACTTCTTTCAGCCCGTTTGCCTCTAATGTCGCCCCTGTTGAGACTAAGTCACAAATCGCGTCTGATAGGCCTGCACGTGGTGCAACTTCAACTGAGCCATTAAGTAAGCATGATTTAAATTGAATGCCTTTTTGGTCGAAATAACGTTTTAATAAGTGCGGGTAAGAAGTTGCAACGCGGGAACCATTTAAGCATTCTGCACCGGTATAGTTGAAATCTAATGGTGCAGCAAGTGATAGGCGGCAGCCGCCAAAATCAAGGCGACGTAGTGTTTTATATTGAGGGTCTTCACCTTGAGCACGGCGATTTAATAGCTCTTCTTCCAGAACGTTTTCACCAATGATACCGAGGTCAACAACGCCATCCATAACCAGCCCTGGAATGTCATCATCGCGGACACGAAGTAAATCAATAGGCATATTTTCTGCATAAGCAATCAAACGTTGTTGTTGTAAATTAATTTTGATCCCACAGCGAGATAGTAATTCTCTTGATTCTTCACTCAGACGACCTGATTTTTGAATTGCAATACGTAAACGTGATTTATCCAACATAACCTTACCCCATATTCCTTTAATAAATTTTTGTTTTAAAATAAAAAAACCCTCGGAAGATAATCTTCCGAGGGTTTTCTCAATTCGCATTTCAGCCACCGGAAGATTCGTTGATCGTCTTCCAGCACACATCGCCCGAAAGACTAATCAGGATGATGGTGATGATGATGGTTGCGTGAAATACGATTCATAATGTCTTCCGTTCTCTAATTTACGTGAATGACTAAACATTCACTGTGCTAACTAAATACTCATTGGTATTCAACCTATCCGATTTCCCCCTATGAATGCAACCTTTTTTTAAAAAATAACCAATAATAATTAGTTGAGTAGGATTTATAGTGATAAATCCCTCAAAAAATGTATTCGGAAGTTTTAAGGTTTTCAGATAACCTAGAGTGAATTTCAGTGAATGAGTCAATGGAGGATCGATTGTATGAAAAAAGTGACCATCGTTGGGCTAGGTTGGGTTGGCTTACCATTGGCTCAGGCTTTATTAGCAAAGGGTATTCAAGTTGTCGGAACTAAGACGACGCCTGATGGCATAGAGGCCGCCCGTGCTGTGGGCATAGAATGCTATGCATTAAAGCTAACCCCTGAAATTGAGTGTGATAGTGAAGATTTAACTCAGCTTATGGTGGAGAGCGATGCCTTGGTCATTTTGCTCCCGCCTTCAAAAGTGAATGTGGACCAATACGTTGAAGCGATTGAAACTTTAGTTAATTGTGCAGTCACTTTTCGAGTGCCAAAAGTGATTTTTACCTCTTCTACCTCGGTATATGGGGAGCAAGATGGTGAAATCACGGAAAAAGCGAATCTTAATGGGTCAACAACCTCAGCGACGGCACTCATAAGGGCTGAACGCTGGTTACACCAATTGCCGAACATTTCAGTGGATATTTTACGACTCGCCGGTTTAGTGGGAGAGAAACGCCATGCGGGCCGGTTTTTAGCGGGTAAAACAGGGGTTAAAGGGGCTAACCTACCGGTGAATATGGTGCATCAAGATGATGTTATCACGGCAATTTTACTATTGCTTCAGCAGCCTGATGGCGGCCATATTTTTAACTTGTGTGCACCAACGCACCCCACACGCGCGGAATTCTATACCAAGGCGGCTAAATCGATTGGCTTAGTACCACCTGAATTTATTGATGAAATAAATGAGTCAGGAGGTAAAGTAATTAATGGTAATAAGATTTGCCAAGAACTTGGGTTTGAATATCAATATCCAAACCCTGACTTGATGAATATGACGCTATAATCACTTAATTGGGATCATAACAATTTTTTTGAATGCAGGGCGTGTGGTTAATTGCTGATACCAACGCTCTAAATTTTTGAATTCAGGGCGGTCGGTAACGATTTCATGCCATGGATAAAATAGCGGTGCGATAGCAATATCAGCAATGCCAAATTTGTCGCCACTGAAGTAAGCTTGGTTTGCTAATGCATCGTCGGCAATTTGCAATAATTTATTAATGTTGCCATAAATTACCTTAGCGAGTTCTGGGTCCCTTTCTGCTTGTGGGACACGGACAATTTTGTTCATCATCTGCTTGATGTGTTCAAACAGATTGGCACTACTCCAATCCATCCATTTATCCGCTGCGGCTTTCTCTTGCAGGTCTTTAGCGATCAATAAGTGAGAGTGATCAAACTTTTCCGTAAGGTAACGTAAAATTGCATTTGATTCCCACAGTGCAAAGTCATCATCCTGTAGAGTTGGAATTGTACTGTTTGGATTCATTTTTTTATATTCAGGTGTATCTAACCCACCAAATGGGCCACCCACATCTTTTTGATTATAAGCGACATTTAATTCTTCTAAGCACCAAAGTACCTTTTTAACGTTGGAAGAGTTGACGCGTCCCCAGACAGTTAACATTGCAGCCTCCTAAATTGATTTTTTTGTCATCAGCCATGGTTAAGATAGATTAAATTCACTCGTAGGCAAATCTTTATTTCCTATAGGTGGTCTCAGTGAAAATAAAGTCTTATATTAGGCTTGGTTAGATTGAGTTATCGCATTTGATCACAGCGGTGGTTTCATCGTTTAGTGATGTTGAGCAAGATGATATTTATTTTAAATGTTTTATGAATAAGTGAAGGAATAACCGATGAGTAAAAAAATGTTGTCCCTAAAAACCCGACAAGTCGGGGTTGGGTTGAGTCTATTGATTGCCGTAAGTGGGAGTACGTATGCGGCTCAGACCCCGGTTGCTCCTCAAGTTGATGCAAAAGCATTCGTTCTAATGGATTATAAAAGTGGCAAAATCCTAGCGTCTGCAAACCCTGACGAGCGTTTAGACCCTGCAAGCTTGACTAAAATTATGACCAGTTATGTGGTAGGTCAGGCAGTTAAATCAGGGAAAATTACGCCGCAGGATATGGTAACAGTGGGGGAAGACGCATGGGCGACAGGAAACCCGGTATTAAAAGGCTCTTCACTCATGTTTTTGAAGCCGAAAGACCGTGTTTCAGTATTGGATTTAAACAAAGGAATTGTTATCCAGTCAGGGAATGATGCCAGTATCGCTTTAGCTGATTATGTTGCGGGGAGCCAGGATTCATTTGTCAGTTTAATGAACCATTATGTGCAACAAATAGGCTTAAAGAATACACACTTTAAAACAGTTCATGGCCTAGATTCTGAAGGGCAATTTAGTACAGCACGCGATATGGCTATTTTAACACAAGCGATGATCCGTGATGTCCCCGATGAATATGTATTGCATAAAGAGAAAGAATTTACCTTTAATAAAATTCGCCAACCTAACCGTAACCGTTTGTTGTGGAACCAAAATTTAAAAGTTGATGGCGTAAAAACAGGGCACACTAGTGGCGCAGGGCATAATTTAGTGGCATCAGCCACGGAAGGTGATATGCGCTTAATTTCTGTTGTGTTAGGGGCGCCAAGTGACCGAGTGCGTTTTTCAGAAAGTGAGAAGTTACTGACTTGGGGTTTTCGCTTTTTTGAAACGGTGACACCAATAAAAGCAGACACCACATTGAAGAAACAACGGGTTTGGTTTGGGGATACCTCGGAGGTTTCACTCGGTGTTGCTGATGATGTTTCTATCACAATCCCTAAAGGGCAGCTACAAAATTTAAAAGTAGATATTCAGCTTACAAATGATTCCCTTGAAGCACCTTTAGCGAAAAACCAAGCGGTAGGGACGATTAACTTTATTCTGAATGGTGAAGTCGTTGAGCAACATCCTTTAGTGGCAAAATCTGCTGTTGAGGAAGCCGGGTTCTTTGGTCGTATTTGGGACTATATCATGAAAACCATCAGCGGCTGGTGGAGTGCAATCTTTGGGTAAGTGATTATCTTTAGCTAAAACTAGCCCTAACCGCCCCACTATGGGGGATTAGGGCTAGATAGTGTATACAAGTATTTATTCGCAGTGTGCCAGTTTAATGGCTAGCCCGCCTTGGGAGGTTTCACGGTATTTTGCGTTAATGTCTTTGCCTGTTTCATACATCGTTTCAATAACTTTATCAAGGCAAACACGCGGGTCACTGACTCGTCGTAATGCCATACGCGCCGCATTAACTGCTTTCACCGACGCGATTGCATTTCGTTCAATACAAGGGACTTGAACTTGCCCGCCAACGGGGTCACAAGTTAACCCTAAATTATGTTCCATCGCAATTTCCGCGGCGATACACACTTGCTCAGGGCTACCGCCCATTAACTCTGCGAGACCTGCAGCCGCCATTGAACAAGCAACACCAACTTCCCCTTGGCAACCAACTTCAGCACCTGAAATCGATGCGTTCATTTTATATAGAGCACCGATAACCCCTGAGACTAAAAAATACCGAGTGTAGGAGTTCTCATTCACAGGGCGAATGAATTTATCATAATAGGCTAACACGGCGGGGACTATGCCACAGGCGCCGTTAGTTGGAGCTGTTACAACGCGGCCACCGGCAGCGTTTTCTTCATTGACGGCAAGAGCAAACATGTTGATCCAATCAATGACCGCCATAGGGTCAGTGTTTGTGCTATCGGTTGTGACAAGTTGGCGGCGTAGTGCTGCGGCACGGCGAGGGACACGTAATGGACCGGGTAATAAACCCTCCGTTGTCACGCCGCGTTCAATACCGGCTTTCATTACATCCCAAACGGAGGATAAATAATGTTGAATTTCATCTTTACTGCGTAAAGCTAATTCATTTTGCATTACCAGTGCAGAAAGGGATAAACCTGTTTCCTTACAATGCTTTTGTAAATCTGCCGCATATTTAAACGGATAAGGGACTTGAACTGCATTTTCATTCTCTTGGCCGAAATGCTCTTCATCAACGATAAAGCCACCACCAATGGAATAGTAATTTTTAGTGTATAGAATTTCGTTACCTGCAAATGCCGTGATAGTCATTCCATTTTCATGGAGCGGCAAGTTGGTATGATGAAAGTTCATCCCACCTTCGGTCGGAAAATCGACCTCATGTTGCCCTTGGGCTAAAAGAAGTTTACCTGTGTGCTCGACATTACGCATAAACGCAGGAATAGCGTCAATATCAATAGTATCGGGTAAGTTACCCGCAAGCCCCATAATGATTGCCATATCTGTGGCGTGGCCTTTACCTGTCAGGGAAAGCGAGCCGTATACATCAACCGCAATACGTGTAGTGGTGGTAAGTAAGTTTTGTTGAATAAGGTCATCAACAAATTGTTTGCCCGCTTTCATTGGGCCGACAGTGTGGGAACTTGAAGGGCCGATGCCTATTTTGAAGATATCAAATACACTAATCATATTCAGTGCTTCCTTTTGTAGAAAGTCATTGAAATCAGGTCGCTATTTTCATAATAACGACCTGGTAGCTTCAATTAGAAGAATAACTTATATATTGCCGCAGAGATAGCGACTAGACCCATAATTACGATAAATACATTACTGATTTTATCGGCATATTTGCGCATTGCAGGCACTTTGTTGATGGCATACATTGGCATCAGGAACAATAAGATGGCGATAACAGGCCCACCGAGGCTTTCGATGATATCCAGTACGCCAGGGTTTAATGTTGCAACTATCCATGTAGTGACTAGCATGAAGATTGCGGTACCACGGTTTAGCTTACGAACATCAACGGTTTTACCCTTTGCACGATAAGCACGTTCAACTAGGCCATTGAAACCTTCACGAGCACCTAGATAGTGCCCTAGGAAAGATTTAATAATTGCGATGAATGCAATAATTGCAGCTGCGTATTTGATGAATGGTTGATCGAAGTAGCCAGATAAATAGTCAAGAATACTGATATTTTGTGCTTTCGCCTGTGCTAGGTCTGCTGAAGATAAAGTAAACACACAACTAATGACGAAGAACATGACAGTCAAAACCATCAAAACATGTGCAGAAGCAAGAATACGTGAACATTTTTTTTCCGCTGCATCGCCATATTCTTCGCGTTTTGCGACAGAGAAAGCCGAGATGATAGGAGAATGGTTAAATGCAAACACCATCACTGGGATTGTTAACCAAATAGTGATCCAAATACTTTGCCCACCTGTATTTTTAGTGGCTTCAGTGATGCCTTCAAAGGTTAATGTATTCAGTACATCCCCACTCCAATGAGGGATCATATACAAAGAAAAGGCAACTAATACAGCGATAAATGGGAAAACCAGCATACTCATGACTTTGACTATGTATTTTTCACCAAAAGCAACAATCGCCATTACACCACCAACAAGGATCAAGGCAAGTAACCAGCGAGGTGGCGCGCCAACACCTAATAATTCGGTTAGGAATTTATTCACGTTATTGGTGATAGATACACCATAAACCAGCAAAATAGGGTAGATCGCGAAGAAATAAAGTAGGGTGATCCAGTTGCCTGCTGTACGACCAAAGTGTTCTTCTACAACACCAGTAATATCTGTGTCAGGTTTCGAACCAGAAAGAACGAACCGAGTTAAACCGCGATGAGCAAAGAACGTCATAGGGAAGGCTAAAACTAGCATCAATAAAACAGGTAATAAGCCGCTCATACCTGCGTTGATTGGCAAAAACAGTACTCCAGCACCGATAGCTGTACCATATAAACCCAGCATCCATACTGTGTCAGTTTTGCGCCAAGCATTGCTGTTTACTGTTTGCGAGGCTGTTTTGTCGATGGAACCAACTTTTGTTGCATCCATAATAGTCTCCGAAAATAAAAGTCAAAAAAATCATTTAAGCGTAACGTTCAAATGCGTTACGACGTTTTAATCTTTTGGTACGAACAATTACTAAATAACAATCGTTTTCTTTTACGTAACAATCTGATTAGAAATAAAACTAAAAGTAATACTAATTTTATCTTCAATCAGTTTTGTAAATTTATCAGTAAATTTTAAAAATGGTTTTTGAGTGTGTGAATATATAGTTTAACAGAATAAAGTACCGTGATCATTCTCTCAAAAGAGAAATATCCACCAAGTTTGCAAGGAATCATTATATTTTATAAAATTGTTAATAAAATTTGCGTTAGGTTTATTTTTTAAAACGTTTATATATTGATTTAATGAATTCTAAATAAGCTAAATACAAACAGAATTAAATTCTGCTGGAAAAACATTATTATATTAATAATCAGCATTAAACTGATTGAAATATAATCCACGCTAATCTAAGTATGAAGTTTTACTCTAATGCTAGGGCAATAAATTAGACTTTTGTCTTATGTAATGTGTTGTTATTTAACATTATATTTTTATTTCTTGGAATGGTTTAGTGAGTGATTAACCAGAGGGTAATTTGTTGGGGTTAAAATCATATATTAATTATTTATAGATATTTTCATGTCATTTTTTGTGACTTTTTTTGCGTCGAAAAAAATAATTAAAAAGCGTAACAAAATATTTGTTAATTAATTGTTTTAATAATTATGTTTAATACTTAAAAATAATTTTAAAGAAGAGAAAGAAAATAAGCAGAAACTTTGATTTAGCTCAATTTCTAAAATGAATAAAAGTACTGGTATTAATTAACACCAGTACTTTTTAATGACTATGGTTGGAACCAACCTTTGCGAATAAGAGAACCAAAAATTAAACTATAAAGCCGGGTTATAGGTTCTTGGATTTTATTTGCACCAATAGACCAGATAACCTGTGCAATTCCGCAGGCAACAATTGCTAATATAAAGGCACCTGCCATATCTAAAGGCCAATGGACACCTAGGTAAATGCGTGACCACGCAATCACGATAGCCGGTATCATCATCACTAACCCCACCCAAGTTCTTAGCCAGAAAAGGAAGGCAAAGGCGAAAGTAAAGACAATGGTGCCATGGTTGCTTGGAAATGATGGTGTGGCTTCATGATCTGAGAAGTTTGTTCCAATTCCCATGACAAATGGGCGATCGTGTGGGGCAATATAGCCAATTAACCAAGAAATGGCTAAACCTACAACAATAGCAATCGCTGCTTTGCATGCAAAAGCACGTTGGCGGGTCATATTTGGCTGGGCACCCCAGAACCAACAGGCAACAGTAAAAAGTGGAAAAATAAGGATTAAGCGCTTGGCAATAACATTGGCTAGCGCAATGGTTCCACTCGCGGTCTCTGGTGTGGCATTGATCAAATTGAAAAGATCAAGATTCAGTTGTTCCAGCACAGTTCAGTACCTCGGACAGTTAGTAAATAAGACAGAGCAAACATGTAAGAGGGAGAGATTAAAGTTTCCGACTTAGCAGGTAAAGTCCCTTTGTCTTATTATTGAAAGCGTTGTGCGACAAATTTACTTGCGGTTAAACAATTACTCAATGATTATTTAACGCGGTAAAGTGTTTTCGCGTCGTTGAGGAAGGGGAAAAATCGTGTGGTGGCAAAAAGAAATACAGCTCAATGCAAAACAAAGGGGATTCCATTTAGTCACAGAGGAGATCCTTCAGCAATTGCCTGAACTAAGTTCAATCGATATTGGTTTAGTGAATATTTTTATTCAGCATACATCTGCCTCTTTGACAGTCAATGAGAATGCAGATTATACCGTTAGAGAAGATTTTGAGCGTTTCTTTAATAAAGCAGTGCCGGAAAATGAACCTTATTTTAAGCATACTTATGAAGGAAGTGATGATATGCCTGCGCACCTTAAAAGTAGTTTATTAGGAGCTAGTTTGACTATCCCTGTGACAAAAGGGCGCTTAAATCTTGGAACATGGCAGGGGATCTACTTGTGTGAACATCGTAATTACGGCGGGAAACGCAGGTTAATTATTACATTACAAGGGGAACTTGCTGATTAGAAACAAAAAACCCGATAGCATGAAAACATAGAGTTGGCTATCGGGCTCCTCAATATGGGGACATCAAAGAAAAGCAGTGGCATAAATTAAGACCCCATCTAAAAAAGAAAGTTCTCAGGCAGATGAAAAAAAATGCACTTTTTTATGAAATTTAAATGAAATAGCACAAAAAGAACAAGCAAAGTGTGAGTACTTGTCAATAAGTGAACCACTTTGCTTGTTGAGTAGAGAAATCTGAGGGGCTAATTATTTGTATAGATCCAAATTTTCTTTTGCATAAGCTTCAAAATCAGTGCAACCGCCGATATGAGTTTCATCAATAAAAATTTGTGGCACAGTTTCAACAGGTTTACCGACAGTTTTAGACAGATCTTCTTTAGAAATGCCTTCAGCTTGGATATCGACATAACGGTAGTCAAAATCGTCACGTTCATTTTTCAGTTTTTCAGCAAGTTCTTTCGCACGAACACAATAGGGGCAGCCAGGGCGACCAAAAATAACAGTATACATAGTATCTCCTTTTATCTTGAACTCGAATTTTAATCGCAATATTCAATACTATGCCTACATAAATTGTGAAATAAAAGTCGAATTTTCCTGTTATACCTATAGGTATGACATATAATCGAGAGAGTATGATAGCGATGTAACAGTGGAAAGGTAACTATAATGAGTAACAAACCGGAATCTAAAGGGACTATGCGCTCATTAGCGGATATGCCCAAACCTATTTTGGTATTAGAAGGTGTGGGAATTATACTCCTGATAATCGTTTTACTGACATTAAATGATTATATGACATTACCTGAACCTTTAATGCAGCAAGGGGTAATAATTGCGATTATTATGGTTGGGATTGGCTGTTTAGTTCCTGCTGTCATTCATATTATTTGGCGCGCTATCCATAGTTTAAGTTTTTTAGGGATTGATAATAAACAATCGACCAAAAAGCACAGCCAAAAACCAGAATCTTTTGATGATAAACACGATGAATAGCCATAAAAAACGTGGTTTCGCTAGCGTTTCGGCTTACAATGTGTGAAAATTATTCGCTTTTCTGTTAGAGGTGAAATCAAGGCTCTAACAAACCGATATTGCATGATTATTTTGAGTTGAAGAAGGTTTATTGCCCATGGATTCTATTTGTTACCCTGACATCACAAAGTTACGTGAATGGCTAGACCAACTCAAAACCTCTTATTTCGAGTGTGATTCCTGCGCAGCATTGCATTTACCTCATATGCAAAACATAGAGGGTATTTTTGATGCGAAGCTCGATATTTTAAATAATGTTTTGGTACTGTCTGCATTAGCCGAGTTGAAACCAACGGCTATTGTGACGCTTGTGGCGAATATCAGCCAAATCAATGCCAGTTCATTAACAGCTAAAGTTTTTCTTGAAATTAACGATGAAAACTTACCTAAACTCGTTGTGAGTCAATCATTTTCCTTAGAAGCAGGAATGACTTATCGACAGTTTTGCCTTTTTGTGCAGCAAGCAGAAGACCAAATTTCTGCTATTGTTTATGAAATCTTTAGTAATAATCTCTTGTATGCCAATCAAGGTGATTTTAGTGAGGATGACGGCTCTGCTGAAGATGAGTCGGAGTTTTCTCCTGATGATGATAAACCTTCCATAATCCTTCACTAACTTTTTGTTATGCATTGTGAAAAATACCTCACGGGCGCATGTCGCTCGTGCCAATGGTTAGAACTGACACCAGAACAACAAATTGCTGCAAAGCAGGGGCAACTACAGGCGTTATTACCAGAAATTGAGGCTATTAAGTTTCAAACCCCCGTCACTGGCTTACAAGTCGCTTTTCGTAATAAAGCGAAAATGGTGGTTAGTGGGAGTGTTGAAAGGCCAATTTTCGGGATTATCGGAGAAAATGGGGTCGGTGTCGACCTAACGGATTGCCCATTATACCCCGCCTCATTTTCAGATATCTTTAGTGTGCTTTCCCCCTTTATCGCTCGAGCAGGGCTCACGCCGTACAACATTGAACGCAAACGTGGGGAACTGAAATATCTTTTGTTAACACAAAGCCGACACACGGGTAGGTTTATGCTGCGCTTTGTGCTGCGTTCAGAGAAAAAACTGGTTCAGCTCAAAAATGCATTGCCTTGGTTACAAGAGCAATTACCACAACTTGAGGTGATTACGGCAAATATTCAGCCCGTACATATGGCAATACTCGAAGGCGAGGAAGAGATTTTCTTAACTCCGCAACACACATTGCGTGAGGAGTTTAATCAAGTTCCTTTGTTTATTCGACCACAAGGTTTTTTCCAAACTAATCCTGTTGTTGCAGCTAAGCTATACCAAACCGCGAGAGAGTGGGTAAAAGCATTAAATATTCATAGCTTGTGGGATTTGTTTTGTGGGGTTGGGGGTTTTGGGTTGCACTGCGCTGAAAAAGAGACCCGCTTAACTGGCATTGAAATCAGTGCTCCTGCAATTGCCAGTGCTCAACAATCAGCGAATGAACTAGGGCTACAATATGTTGAATTTAAAGCCCTCGACTCTACGCGTTTTGCTACTGCTAATCAGGATATTCCGCAGCTTATTTTAGTCAATCCACCACGTAGAGGAATAGGTAAAGCACTGTGTGATTATCTTTCTCATATGCAACCTGAATATATTCTCTATTCAAGCTGTAATGCAAAAACGATGGCACAAGATTTGAAGTGGTTGTCTGGCTATCAAGTTTGTAAGGTACAACTGTTTGATTTATTTCCACACACTGCACATTTTGAAGTATTAACATTATTAAAAATAAAATAAGACTTAAGTTGATAATATGCGTACATATTTGAGCTAAGGTCTCATTATCAATATGAATGGAAGAACGATAGAATAAAAAAGCTTGGTGGGCACCCAAGCTTTTTATATAACCAATTGAATTATAATTTGTTAATTGCGGTGTTCGAAGGCTAGAGCCTTACGCTCGATTAAACGCATTAGCACTGTTAAAATTGCATTGACCACTAAATAAATAATCCCCGCAGCAACAAACGCCATGACATTCCAGCTTTGCCCAAAGATCAGTTGGCTGTAGCCCATGACATCTAGCATTGTAATCGTACTGGCAAGTGAAGTACTTTTGAAAATCAGAACGACTTCGTTGGAATAGGACGATAACGAACGTTTAAAGGCATAAGGCAAAATAATACGCATGGTTTGCATTTTACTCATCCCGAGGGATTGGCACGACTGCCATTGGCCTGATGGAATGGCTTTAACTGCACCATGGAATAACAAAGTGGAATACGCTGCACTGTTTAGTGCTAATGCGAGCATCGCACATACCCATGGGGTCGAGATAAACTCCCAGAGCATTGGATAATCCTGCAACGATTTAAACTGGCTTGGACCATTATATATTAAGAAAAACTGTACCAATAAAGGCGTGCCAGTAAATAGCGTGATATAGACTTTAACCGCTTGAGAAACCACGGGGGTCTTAAGCGAGAGAATTAAAGTAAATAATATCGCTAAAAGAAAAGCCACAATAAGAGCACTAAACGTCAGTGATAAGCTGGTTGGTAGCCCCGGAAGAATATCTAAAATTAAATCAATCATTTTGATTCACCTCGCTCAAAGCGAGTGGTACGCAATTCAATACGTTTTAAGATAACTTGACTGACTAACGTAATAGCAAGGTAAATCAACCCTACAATGGCGTACCATGTGAAAGGTTCGTGAGTTCTATTAACGATTGTTTTTGTTTGTAGCATTAAATCATTAACACTGATGAGTGAAACTAACGCAGTATCTTTTAATAATACAAGCCATTGGTTACCTAATCCAGGAAGTGCATGGCGCCACATTTGCGGCATAATGAACCGAAAGAAAATAGTGCGTTTGTTTAAACCTAATGCAAAACCGGCTTCCCACTGACCATAAGGTACTGCTTTTAAAGCTCCTCTCAATGTTTGTGATGCATAAGACGCATATAACAAGGCGAGGGCAATGACACCGCAGACAAATGGGGTGTAATCAAATTCACCGCTATCAGCAAAGAAAATGCTAGGGTCAATTTGAATAGTGGTTTGCCAAAAACCGAGGTTTATATCGAACCCATCACCAAGCAAATTGATCAGTTGTAATGTACCAAAGTAGACAAACAACACGACCAGTAATTCAGGTAGACCACGGATCAAAGTAACCCAGCAAGTCCCTAAAAAGGCAATAGGTTTAAAACGGACGGACTCCCACGCAGTAAATAACATGGCGAGGATCAGCCCTAAAACCAGTGCAGAAACAGCAAGGCCGACGGTGATACCGGCGGCACTTGTTAAAAATAGAAAGTTGCTCATTAATTATATCAATTACTGTTGAAACCATTTTTTGTGGATAGCATCATAAGTGCCGTCTGCTTTAACTTCAGCTAAGGCTTTATTCATTTTATCCAGTAGCTCTTTATTTCCTTTACGAACAGCAATACCTAGACCAATACCGAAGTATTGTGGATCAGTGACTTTTTCGCCAACAGCCGTTAGGTTTTCATTACCTTTCGCTTTTAACCACTCATCAGCAACAGCGGTGTCACCAAAGACAGCATCAATACGGCCATTTTGTAAATCTAAAATGGCAGATTGATAGTTATCATAAGGAACGGTTGTCATCCCTTTATGTTGTTCCATGATGTATTTCTGGTGAGTTGTCCCATTTTGCACACCGATTTTTTTGTCTTTTAGTTGATCAACCGAAGAGATTTTCTCTTTTACTGCGATAAACTCAGCAGAGTTAGGGTAGTAGGTTTCAGTAAAATCGACCTGTTGTTGGCGCTCAGGGGTAATATCGATACCAGCCATCAATGCTTCGAAACGACGGAATTTCAAGCTAGGGATTAAACTATCAAATGATTGGTGAGTAAATGTGCAAGTTGCGTTCATTTTTTCGCACATTGCATTGGCTAAATCCACATCAAAACCCACAATTTGGTTATTTTTATCAAACATTTCAAACGGTGCATAAGTTGCTTCCGTTGCAAAACGAATGGTTTCTTTTTCTGCAGCAGTTGCTGATAGGGTTACTGCGCCTAGTAGCGCGGCTAATATAATTTTTTTCATTGCTTAATCCTATATCTATTAATGTGACAGATAATTTGCAAATGCTTCAGTTTGAGGCGCCGAAAAATGGCTGGCGTCTCCTTGTTCTACAATATGACCGTTTTCCATGTACACTACACGGCTAGCGGTTTTACGTGCAATTTCTACTTCATGAGTCACGATAACTTGTGTAATGCCTGTTGCTGATAATTCGCGGATAATATCGACAACCTGTGCGGTTATTTCAGGGTCAAGCGCAGCCGTTGGTTCATCAAACAACAGAACCTTAGGCTCCATCATAAGCGCCCTTGCAATTGCAACACGTTGTTGTTGACCACCAGATAAATGTAAAGGATAGCGGTCAGCAAATTGAGATAAACGTAGGCGTTCTAACAGCTTAGCCGCTTTACTTTGTGCTTCTTGTTTCGATAACTTTAATACACGGCAAGGGGCTTCAATTAGGTTATCCATCACATTCAAGTGAGGCCACAGGTTATATTGTTGGAATACCATGCCGACATTTTGACGCAATTCACGGATAGATTTCGCATCGGGTACCGATGAAAAGTCAAATTGCTGACCGACAATATTTAAATGGCCAGAACGTGGCATTTCCAATAAATTGAGAACACGCAGTAAAGAGCTTTTACCTGCTCCACTTGGCCCGAGTAATACCATGGTCTCACCTGCAGAACACTCTAGATTGATATCAAAGAGAGCCTGATGGGAACCATAGAAACAGTTGATGTTTTTTAATTGAATGCTCATGCTTACCAATAATATCTTTTTTCACTACCTGCGATATTAATCCCATGAGCATATTTATGCAATAATTTATGCATAAAAATTTGGTTTTTACGCTGAAATTATTCTGTTTTCTCAGTTGGATGCTCTATCGGCTGTTGCTTAGCGAGTTGTTTATCCCGTTCAAAAGCCAGTTCACTAATTCGCTTCGCCATACCTTTAAAAATAAATAAGTGTGCTGGCATCATGGCAAACCAATAAAGCAGACCACAGAAGCCAGCTGGGTGCCACCAAGCTCTAACATCAATTGAGCGGCGGTTACCGCTATCATGAATAGTAAATGTCAGCCGCCCAAGGCCCGGTGCCTTCATACCAAATAGCAAACTAAGTTGTTTATTAGGTTCAAGGTTTATGACACGCCAACCATCTATTTCATCGCCAAGTTGCAGCTCTTCGCGATTGGGACGCCCATATTTAATTTTATTCAACATCATATCATCCATGATGGCGCGGGTTTTCCAAAGGCCGTTGGCATAAAAATAACCATCTTTGCCACCAATTTGTTGAACGACATGCCAAAGAGACTCGCTGCTAGCGATGGTACCAAGCGTTGCACCTGCTTGTTTTGGATAAAAACCATAGCCCGGTCGCCAACGCTTGCGAACTTCAGGGTCGTATCCCCAATCTGCATTATCGACGGCATCCGCTTCTTCCGCTAAGGTTGCCCTGACTGCGTCATCGAAAGAAATTAAGGTTTGAGGGATCAACTCGCGTAGTGCTTTATCATCAGCAGGAAGGTCATGTTGTAAGCCTTGGATTAGCTCCTTAGCAATTGAAGGCGGTACTGAGGTGATAAGGCTAATAAAATGCACCGAAATCATACTAATTGGAATTGGGATAGGGATCAGCAAACGGCGTTTACCGCTGACTTTGATAAATCTTTTGAATAGCTCTTGGTAGCTTATATATTCAGGGCCGCCTGCATCGAAAATTCGGCTTTCTGTTACCGGCGTTTTTGCCAGTTGTGTTAAATAATATAGAATATTGGATAGGGCGATTGGAGATGATTTTGAACGCACCCAGCGTGGTGGGGTTAAAATAGCCAAGTTATAAACCATATCCCGCATAATTTCGAAGGCTGCTGAACCTGGCCCAACAATAATAGAAGAACGGATTTCAGTCACAGGGATATGACTTTCACGCAAGATATCGCCGGTTAAACGCCTTGCGATAAGGTGTGGT
The DNA here is from genome assembly GCF_041344805.1 of Providencia sp. TYF-12. Classification (NCBI taxonomy): domain Bacteria; kingdom Pseudomonadati; phylum Pseudomonadota; class Gammaproteobacteria; order Enterobacterales; family Morganellaceae; genus Providencia; species Providencia sp. TYF-12. The sequence goes on along the minus strand of NZ_CP166833.1, from coordinate 3,363,256 downwards.
GAATAGGTATGGCCGTGCTGCAATGCGCTAAGATAGATAATATGCTTAACATTAGAGCCTTCAAGAGCCTGTTGTACATTACGTGCTGCTGCGCGTTCCCGCTCAACCAGATTAGCTTGGTCTGCCATGCTGTGTACTAGGAAATAAACAATGTCGATATCTTCCATGACCCCTTTTAAAGTTTCGGGGTCGTGAAGGTCAACATAAATGCATTGGGTATCATGCCAACCTTGAGATAGCATCCAATCAACACGACGAGCCCCAGCAATAACGTCATATCCTTGTTCAATCAGCTGGGGAATTAGGTTTTGCCCAATATAGCCGCTAGCGCCCAACACTAAAACACGTTGTTTATCTGTCATGTTAATTTCCTGTTTCACGCAAATTAACCGCTATTGTGACTGAAATTTTACCTATGTAAAGAAGGCCATAAGAATTGGCGTAATAAGACTAAGTACGAAGCCATGAACAATGGCCGCAGGGACAATAGACACCCCACCGCTACGTTGCAAAACGGGGAGGGTAAAATCCATTGAGGTTGAGCCACAAATACCCAGTGCGGTTGAGCGATAACGGTTAATAATCATTGGTATCAACATAATTGCAGCAAGTTCGCGAGCTAAGTCGTTGAAGAATGCTGCACTTCCCATTACAGGGCCGTAAGCATCGGTTAAGACAATCCCCGTTAAGGAATACCAACCGAACCCAGAAGCAAGAGCTAGCCCCATTTTAACAGGAATACCTAATAAAAATGCAGCAAGCGCGCCACCAGCCAACGCACTGACCGCCATCACGAAGGCAATTGTTGTGCCTCGGCGGTTAATTAAAATTTGCTTGATGCTCATGCCGCTATTACGTAGCTGAATCCCAACCAATAAAAGCAGTAGCATCAACGCTAACTGGCTGCCTTTATCTGCATAGTGTAGAAAATCAAAGCCAGTTAGCCCAACAACAAACCCTAAAAGCAGTACACCGCAGAGCTGTAAGGATTCGAATACCATCTTGAGGCGTGAAGGAGGTTTTTCTTGTTTATGCTGAGGAATTTTCCACGGGTCAAGTTTATCTAACAATAACAGCGAGATAACATTTAGTAAAAATATACAGGCAAAGAAGGTAACGGCATAAATTAAAATAGAAATTAAGTGAACACTTAAGTTTTCGAGCAGTGCAAGCGTAATACCCATTAAAAATAAAATAACATACACCATTGAGTTCAATGATTGATGGACACGATGGAGTATTTGTTTGTTTTTTATAGGAATAAGATAACCGAAAGTTAACGGTAGAAGAATAATTAAAAGTCCTGAATACATGGCCGCATCCTTAGAGGTTATCCCATCGACTAGGTAAATATAAACAAGGCGTTATGCTTATTTTTCTTTATTTAAGTTATCGCAGCACAAACCTGATTTAACGCACCGTACTAAAAGGGCTTTTCGCCATAAAATTTTTTATTGGTTAATTCATCGAAAAGCAAGTTAAAAATACTAAAAATAAAAGTTTTACTATTTTATAACACTGCAATTAGATGCTCAATACAGTTAGCTGTTTTGTTGTGAAGATTTTTTATTTCTCGTACATATATATAGTAATAAACAAGCTTAATCGGTAAGCTCTAAATATTGTCCTTTAGTATGCTCAATCATTGGCGCTATCTTGTACTGGTGGTTCCAAGTGAATTAAAAATATTCCAAGGAGAGAGATATGTATCTGGAACGTGTGGAAATATATGGATTTAGAGGGATTAACCGGCTGTCTTTAGAACTTAATAACAGCACAGTTTTAATCGGTGAGAACTCATGGGGTAAATCCAGTTTACTTGATGCTCTTGATATTCTTCTCTCCCCCGAACATAAAGATTATCAATTCACTTTACATGACTTTCATCACCCAGCAGGGAATGATGATTCACGTTATCGTTCATTACAGATTGTTTTAAAATTTTGTGAGCGCCGTAAAGGCCGGCATCAGTCATATCGTTTCCATAATCTTAGCTCCGTTTGGGTCGATAATGGTGATGACCTTAAGCATATTTTTTACCGAGTGAGTGCTGAACTCAAAGATGACAATACTGTCGTGGTTGATAAAAGCTTCTTAAATTCAGGTGGTAATAAATTATCCTTGGATAATGTAGGGAAATACATAAAAGAAATTGTTCGGCTGTACCCCGTTATCCGTTTACGAGATGCTCGTTTCTTACAGTCGATTAACCCAGAAATAATAGTGACTGGGCAAAAAGAAATGCGGGATATGTTTAATGCTCATATTAAGGAATTAACAAGTGCGTTAGTTAAAAACCCTGAGCGCCTCAGTGATGATGATTTAGGGGCGGGTATCGATGCAATGCAGCAATTATTGAGCCATTATTTTTCAGGGCAAACTGCACATATTATTAAGACAGACAATTCACTCATAAATATTCAACCTCGCAAACAAGGTTGGAAAGCACTGGACAATATTAATCGTCTTATCGCAAAACCAAACCAACGAAATATCCGTTTAATTATCTTAGGGATGTTTTATTCATTATTACAAGCCAAAGGTAATATTCACTTAGATAAACATGCGAGGCCATTGATTATTGTTGAAGACCCTGAAACTCGACTACATCCGATTATGCTCTCTATTGCTTGGGGGTTATTTAGCCTGTTTTCACTTCAACGTATCACGACAACCAATTCAGGTGAGCTACTTTCACTGGCGCCTTTGGAAGATTTGTGTCGTTTGGTGCGCAATACGAATAAAGTATCTGCTTATCGTTTAAACCAAAATGATTTAAGCCCTGAAGAGTTACGTAAAATCTCTTTCCATATTCGATTTAACCGGCCATCTGCACTTTTTGCTCGTTGTTGGTTATTGGTTGAAGGGGAAACTGAAATTTGGCTAATGAGCGAGTTTGCAAGCCAATGTCATTATTACTTTGAAACGGAAGGCATTAAAGTTATTGCGTTTGCACAAAGTGGCTTGAAGCCGCTGTTGAAATTTGCCAATAAAATGGGGATTGAATGGCATGTGTTGACGGATGGTGATGAAGCGGGGCGTAAATATGCCGCTACTGCAACGCATTATGCGAATAAAATCAATTCGCCAGATAGGGATAGGCTAACGATGTTAACCGCTCCAGATATGGAACATTTCCTATATCGCGAAGGGTTCAGAAGCCTATATCATGAAATTGCAGATATTCCTGATAATGCAAAAGTCTCAACCAGACGGGTGATCATTAAAGCGATTTCCCGTACTTCAAAACCTGATTTAGCCTTAGCCACCGTAAATCGGGCGGCAGAGTTAGGGCCTGATAGCATTCCACTGCAACTGAAAAATATGTTTTCTCGTGTTGCATGGCTTGCAAGGGGAAAAGCTAATTAAGCTGAGATAACAAAAATAGGTATGTTGTTGATTGATTATTTAACCTAGGAAAAGTTTAGCCTGCTATGTGTTTAATCAATTGATAACTTAAGTTATATATTATGAACATATTGAATTAAGCCAATATGTTAAGTTGAAACATTATTGTTATCTTACAGTAAGTTATTTTAGAGGGCGCAGCCCTCTTTTTGTTCATAGGAAGCAGGTATAAATGAAGGTAAAGCCTAAAAAAAAGTGGCCTCTTTATTTGGTGATAATTATTGTTGCCGCTGGTATCGCTGGGTTTCTCTTTAATGATAACGATCCAGAAGTTTTTCAGACCGTTGATGTCACTCGAGGCGATTTGGATAAGCAAGTTCTCGCTACAGGTAAACTCGATGCGGTACGTAAAGTTGATGTCGGAGCCCAAGTAAGTGGTCAGCTACAAACGTTATATGTTAAAGAAGGCGATTACGTCAAAAAAGGTGACTTACTTGCCGTTATTGACCCTAAAAAAGCCCAAAATGATGTGATTGAATCCGAAGCAACGACTCGCGAGTTAGAAGCTAACCTTTCCTTAGCTCAAGCTGAGTTGCGTTTGGCACAAGTCACGTACCAGCGTCATGTTAGCTTGGCAAAGTTACAAGCGGTCGCACAACAAGATTTAGACAAAGCAAAAACCGACGTTGAAGTAAAAAAAGCCCAAGTCGCGACTTATCAAGCGCAAATTAAACGTAACCAAGCCACTTTAGACACCGCGAAAACGAACCTAAAATACACGCAAATTACTGCACCAATGGACGGTATTGTTACTTTTATTAAAACATTACAAGGGCAAACAGTAATCGCAGCCCAAGAGGCACCAACCATTTTAACGCTTGCTGATTTGGATACTATGTTGGTGAAAGCTGAAGTCTCTGAAGCTGACGTAATTTACTTAGAGCCAGGGCAAGAGGCATCTTTTACGGTGCTTGGCGCACCAGATAAAAAATTTTCAGGCCAGCTAAAGGATATACTGCCGACACCTGAAAAAATCAATGATGCTATTTTCTATTATGCGCGGTTTGAAGTGCCTAACCCACAACATTTATTAAAATTACAAATGACGGCACAGGTCAAAATCGAATTAGACTCACGTAAGAACGTTTTGTTATTGCCTCTATCTGCATTGGGAGATCAAATTTCGCCACAAACTTATGAGGTAGATATTCTGCAAGGTGATAAAGCAGAGAAAAAACAAATTGAGATTGGTAGCCGTAATGATGTGTATGTGGAGGTCGTCAAGGGGTTAAATGATGGTGACAAAGTGATCATTGGGCACAGTGACACGGAGAACTAAAATGTCTGCGTTAATTGAGCTTCAAGGGATCACCCGCCGTTACGGTGAAGGTGAAAACCAAACTACAGTCTTGAAAAATGTTTCACTGAAAATTAATGCAGGTGAAATGGTTGCAATTATTGGGGCATCAGGGTCTGGTAAATCAACACTGATGAATATTATTGGTTGTTTAGATAAACCATCGTCAGGGGATTACATCGTTGACGGGCAAAATATTGCCACCTTAGATAACGACCAACTTGCTGAGCTTCGACGCGAACATTTTGGCTTTATTTTTCAACGTTATCACTTATTGAGTCATTTAAGTGCAGAGCAAAATGTTGAAGTCCCCGCTATATATGCGGGAGCAGGGAAGGCACAGCGCCGCGAACGAGCCGCGCAATTATTACAACGCTTAGGGTTAGGTGAACGCATCAACTACCGTCCTAGTCAGCTTTCTGGTGGCCAGCAGCAACGAGTCAGTATTGCAAGGGCACTGATGAATGGTGGGCAAATCATTTTAGCTGATGAACCGACAGGCGCACTCGATAGCCATTCTGGCGAAGAGGTGATGAAAATCTTAAAAGACCTCTGCGCTCAGGGGCATACCGTAATTATTGTCACCCACGACCCAAAAATAGCTGAGCAAGCGGAGCGGGTTGTTGAGATTAAGGATGGTGAAATTCTTCGTGATTCGGGGGTGGTAGCAGCTGTTCGTACTAATTCGTTACCAAAAGCTGCTAGCCGTAAACTGTCTTTAAGTCAGGTATATGGTCGGTTTAGTGAAGCTTTATTGATGGCTTGGCGTGCAATGGTCGTCAATAAAATGCGTACTTTGCTGACAATGTTAGGGATCATCATTGGTATCGCTTCGGTGGTATCGATTATGGTTATTGGTGATGCAGCACAAGATATGGTTTTGAATGATATAAAATCAATTGGAACTAATACCATTTCAATTTATCCCGGGGAAGATTTTGGCAGTGATGATGCGCAAAATCGTCAGTCTTTAAAAGCCGCAGATATTGAAGCCTTAGCAAAACAACCCTATGTGTATGCGATTTCAGGAGAAATCAATAGTTCGACTCGCCTAAGAAAGGGAAATTTAGATGCGGCGGCACAGCTTTTAGGTGTTGGGCGCGGTTATTTTGATGTCTATGCGTCAAAGTTTTCAGAAGGCATGAATTTTACGCAAGATATGGTGGATAGGCGTGCGCAAGTTGTTGTGATTGATGCGAACACGAAACGACGATTTTTCCCTAAGCAAGAGCGTGTGGTGGGCGAAACTTTGTTAGTTGGTAATATGCCTGTTACCGTTATTGGGGTGCTTGAAGAGAAAAAATCAGCTTTTGGCTCAAGCAAGTCATTATCAATTTGGCTGCCAGATACCACAGTGAACAGTAAAATTATTAATCGCCCTTATTATGATAGTTTCACGGTTCGGGTAAAAGAGGGTTATGACGCTAAAACGGTAGAGCAACAATTAACTCGTTTACTGACATTGCGTCATGGTAAGCAAGATATATTTACTTTTAACCTTGATACTTTTGTTAAAGCAGCTGAAAAAACAACGAGAACAATGCAGTTATTCCTAACTTTAGTGGCTGTTATTTCACTCGTGGTCGGGGGGATCGGGGTGATGAATATCATGCTTGTTTCGGTGACGGAGCGAACTCGTGAAATAGGCATTCGTATGGCTGTGGGTGCAAGGACCAGTGATGTCATGCAGCAGTTTTTGATTGAGGCCATTTTAGTATGCTTAATGGGGGGGCTGCTAGGAATTGGATTGTCCTATGGCATCAGTTTATTGGCCCAAATGGCATTGCCCGGCTGGACTTTTTCCTTTGACCCTATGGCGCTAGTGAGTGCGTTTGCTTGTTCAACAGCGATCGGGGTTATTTTTGGCTTTTTACCCGCACGTAATGCCGCTCGATTAAATCCGATTGATGCATTAGCGAGGGAGTAATTAACCTATTAATATTTTCCTCTGTATTGGTTTATACAATACAGAGGAAATTGCTTTAGTGTTTTTTAAGGCGGTTTAATATCTGACCTTTCCAATCAATATAGATATCATTTTCCTTATAAGTAGGGTATTCATGCATTGAAGTTTTGCCTATTTAAGAATATATTTACATCATGTTACAGTTCCGTTTAATGGAACCGAGTTCCTCGATTAAATTCTGCTAATTAAATGCTCCAAATTTAACCTATTCATTTATCAATGAAATTTTTTATCGCTATATGTATTCCCTCATTTATTTAAATATTTCATAATAAAAATATTGTCTGAAAAGATAAATTCTACTTGCGAATTGGTAGCGATCATGGATATTATTTGCTTGTAGAATAAATGAAACCTAGTTCCATGTAGTGGAACTTATAATAAAGCCAGTAAAAAACTAAGCAAAGACAACCACACAGCAGGTGCGAATATGGCGAATAAAGTAGGTGAAGATTATTCTTTGGCTCGGGTACCCCAAAGTGCTCGTAGACCATTCTATGAAGTGTTAATTCTACGAATTGGTGCACTAGCTTGTGTTTCACAAGTCATGTTAGGTGCGGCGCTCGGGTACGGGTTAACTTTTTGGCAGGCGTTTTGGGCAACCATGCTTGGCTCTGTAATTTTGCAGGTAGTCAGTTGGGGGCTTGGGGCGGCTGCATGTCGCGAAGGTATGTCGATTAGCCTACTCTCTAGGTGGGCGGGTTTTGGTAAGTTAGGTTCAGCTCTGATTGGTGGCGCAATTGCCATTTCTTTAATGGGTTGGTTTGGCGTACAAAATGGCTTCTTCGCGGATGGTATGTATAAAGCGACTAACGTGCTAACACCAGGGACTTGGTCACTTATTACAGGTATTGCGGTGACGGTTATTACAGTATATGGGTATCGATTTTTATCTATTACTGCAAATATCTCAACGCCGCTATTTTTATTCGCATTAGGTTGGGCGACGTATAATTTATTATCAGGTCAGGATATTGGTACTCTTATCAATGACACTGAACCCGCCGGGCCACTAATGACAATGCCAGCTGCAATCACGATGGTTGCTGGCGGTTTTATTATTGCAGCGGTGACAACACCAGACATCAGCCGCTTTATGAAAGCCCCTAAAGATGTGTTTTGGATGACGCTCATCGGCACTTTTTTTGGAGAGCTTCTGGTAAACATGATAGCGGTACTGATGGCACTTTCATTACGTACTAGCCAAGTGTTTGATTTAATGATGGCATTGACTGGCCTATTAGGTGCATCGATTGTTATTTTTTCAACAATAAAAATGAATGATATCAATCTATACTCATCATCTTTAGGTTTCTCAACACTACTCAATGCGATTTTTAATAAACGTTTTGACCGCCGTTATTTAACGTGGGTGATTGGTATTTTTGGGACCATCGCTTCAATGTTAGGGATTTTAGACAATTTTATTGGCTTCTTAATTTACCTTGGAATAGCAATCCCTCCTGTCGCAGGGATTATGGTTGTTGACTACTATATCTTAAAACGAGACCGCAAAGAGCTAGATACTACGCGTGCACAGGGCATATTGCCGCCTAGTTGCGAAGCGTATAACCCCATTACTTTAATTGTCTGGTTAATTGCCGTCATAGTCGGATGGGGAACATCAGAGTTAGGGCCATTTAATGCAGATTACGGTATCCCAGCACTTAACTCATTAGTTACGGGAGCTATAGCTTATTGGGTTGCCATGAGCTGGCAGGCAAAAGCAAAAGGTGTTGAAGCTGTGCATTTTCGCCAAGTCTCTAATTTGGATAAGGATTAAGCAATGTCAGGTACAAAAGTTAAAGTTGCTTTGGCTCAGTTTAATTCTGAACTCGGTAATAAGCAGAATAATTTGCAGCGCATGGCGCTAATGTGCCAACAAGCTGCTGATTCAGGTGCGAAGCTGGTTTGTTTCCCTGAATTAGCAACAACAGGTTATCGTGGTGATTTATTAACTACAAAACTCTGGGACTTAAGTGATTCAGAGGGCAGCGAAACCTATAACTTATTTAGTGAACTTGCGACCCGCCTTAATATTACCATCGTTAGCGGTTTTGTTGAGCGTGGCGACTATTTAGGTGACATATATAACTCTGTGGGGGTTTGGAACCCAGGGTGTAAAGGGGTTAGCGGTATATTTCGCAAAGTCCATGCTTTTGGTTTAGAAAAACAGTGGTTTGGTCGTGGTGACAGCTTCCCTGTATTTGACACACCAATAGGGAAAATTGGCATCATGATCTGTTATGACATGGGGTTCCCTGAAGTCGCTCGTATTTTAACGCTACAAGGGGCCGAATTGTTATTAGCCCCCTCTGCATGGTGTGTACAAGATAAAGACGTTTGGGATATCAACAGCGCTTGTCGAGCACTGGAAAATGGTACCCACTTACTTGCTGTAAACCGTTGGGGCCATGAAGAAGACCTCCATTTATTTGGTGGAAGCAAGGTATTAGGCCCTCGTGGACAAGTTCTTTATGAAGCAACTCATGCAGGTGAAGAGCTATTAATTGGTGAAATTGATTTCTTAGACCAAGCGCATACACGCCTTAAAGTACCTTATCTAAGAGATAGAAAACCACAAAGTTACGGTGTATTAACCCAAGGTTTAGGGTCATGAGTATTTTATCTAGTGTCGTTGATGTTTATCAACTGTTCCTGCGTACAGGCGCTGAGCTAACAGTAACAACGTTGGTAAATGAATTAGGTATGCCAAAGAGCTCCGCATCACGCCTTTTAAAACAGATGGCAGAACTAGGGCTGTTAGAAAAGAAAAATAATGCGCCAATTTATCGGCCTGGCTTATTGATTATGGAATTAGCTCACCGAGCGAGGGGGATGAACCCTTTAATCGATATGATGCTTGAAGCGCTTGATGAGCTTGCTAAAGATAGCGGTTTTACCAGCTATGTATCCGCACTTGATGATGACATGGTGCGTGTTGTCCATGCGCGTTTTGGCAATAGTATGTTGCAAGTGGTTACCCAGCCGGGGACTCGTTTGCCTATTCTTGGTACTTCTACGGGGCGTGCGTTGTTATCTAGGCTACCGTTGAATGAAAGGTCAGAAATTATTAGTCGTGAGTCAAAAGATGAGCAAGAAAGGTTGATTCAACAAATGAACCTTATTGCTGAGCGTGGCTGGGAGTTCTCGATGAATGAATCTGTAGCTGGTGTTGCTTCTGTATCCAGTACCGTTTTTGACCCATCGCAAAATTCATTATATGCACTGTGTTTAAGTTTGCCTGAAATGCAGATGAACAAAGAGGTTATGGAGCAATTATCCACTAATCTTTGCCATAAGGCTGCTTATCTAGGTTGTATGGTTGGCGACCCTTACTGGCTACAAAAAAGTATCAAAAAGTAGTGAAATTATGTCATGTAGTAAAGTAGGTAGTAAAAGTAAGTAGTGAAAGTAAAGAGTAAATTATAAGCAGTTTATATCGTTAGTACTTTATTTTAAGTGCGTGAATAACGCCTTCATCAGGAAAAGGTGAGACCTCAGCAATAAGTGGTTTCACATGGGGTGAAATGGGGAAACCTAGCTTTATTGGGCTAGTTATCCCCAAAGTAGCCCTTCATTTTTATAAAAAATAATTAAAATTGAAGGAAATACAATGAGTCTAAAACAAACTCTTTGCGTTTACGATTTAATCGATAGCGCTAGTGTTAGGGGTGAAGACATTGTTGCATTATTCCAGGGTTTCCCACAAATTAATGTCACGTCTAAAACAGTCAAGGATCTTAAAGGTCAAAGTGATTTTGTCCGTATTCATATTCCTGGCACACAAGGTAAATCACAAAGTAAAGATGCTCCAACACTGGGGATTATCGGCCGCTTAGGTGGTATTGGTGCTAGGCCATCTCGAATTGGTGTTGTTTCTGATGCTGATGGTGCCATAGCTGCAGTTGCGGCAGGTCTTAAGTTAGCAGAAATGCATGAAAAGGGGGACAAACTGGCAGGGGATGTGATTATCACAACTCATATTTGCCCTAATGCCCCAACGCGCCCTCATACACCTGTTGATTTTATGGATTCTCCCCTTGAAGATGCGACGATGAATCAGCATGAAGCAATTCCTGAGGCGGATGCAATTTTGTCGGTAGATACGACAAAAGGGAATCGTTTACTGAACCACAAGGGGTATGCGTTATCCCCTACAGTAAAAAGTGGTTATATCCTGCCTGTGTCTGAAGATTTGATCCGCTTAATGGAGTGGAGTAGTGGGCAAAAGGCAGTCACGTTCCCGTTATCTATTCAAGACATAACGCCTTACGGCAATGGCCTTCATCATATTAATAGTATTTTACAACCTGCGGTGTCAACATCAGCTCCTGTTGTTGGTGTGGCCATTTGCTCAGATACCGTCGTACCGGGTTGCTCCACAGGGGCTAGCCATGAAGTTGATATTGCGGCGGCTGTAAAATTTATGATTGAAGTTGCAAAAGCGTTTACAGAAAACCAATGTAAGTTTTATGACGTTGAACAATATGCATTATTAACGTCATTGTATGGTGATATGACCCATCTGCAAACAGCGGGTGGTTGTGCGGCTAAAAAACCATTATCTGATAGTTAAGTTATAAATAGCCACAGTTAATTATTGACGTCATCAATGATATTGAAATAATTAACTGTGCTCTATTGCACAAAGTGTTAAATTGTACAACGTATTAATTTGATTCAGTATTATCAGGAAGAGTACTCTCAACTTCAATTGGAATAATCAGATCCGCATGATTACCTTTTGGCCCAATCGTTACGCTAAATTGCACTTTTTGACCTGCTTTTAAAGTCCGATAACCATCCATTTTAATGCAGGAATAATGAGCAAAAATATCTTCTCCGCCATCAGCCGGGCAAATAAAACCAAAGCCTTTTGCGTTATTGAACCACTTAACGATACCCGTCTCCATATTTTATCCTTTAGGTTTGCAAATAGTGTTTTACAGACATGTATAAAATACACACAACAACTAAGTATAAATACTCTGTTGATTGCTCGTAAAACATACTGTAGTAAATTGCCTTATAAGGTCAAGAGGCGAGTCTCAGTAATTATGGTAAAGTGTTAAGAATTCGATAAGCATTGACGGCTATTTTCTGTGATATTTGATATGGCTCACAGATTGCAAATCATAGAAGTGAGGGCGATTGCCATGCTACACTGTGGTTTATAGTACATATGATAAAAAATGACATACTAATCTAACCGTATAGTTTGATGGCATTATCAACTTGATTGGTGAAATCGTTGATAATAAAGACTATGCTAAAATTGAAATTTAACATTTAGTAAGACTGAGCAAGAAAGTAATGAGCGATTTTCTGGGCACATTTAAAACAGACGTCATTTTTAAAGATGAAGTAGAGCAAACCTTACAGCCACCATCGATGTATAAGGTATTATTAAATAATGACGATTATACTCCGATGGATTTTGTTGTCGAAGTGTTACAAAAATACTTTTCTTTTGATGAAGAACGCGCTACACAGATAATGTTAGATGTCCATATTCAAGGAAAGGGAGTTTGTGGAATTTTTACCGCAGAGGTTGCTGAAACAAAAGCGGCGCAAGTCAATACTTTTGCTCGTGAACATGAGTACCCTTTGCTTTGCACTATAGAGAAAGTTTGACTGGTTTAATATCAATTTTGGGAGGTGCTTATGCTCAATCAAGAACTGGAGCTTAGTTTAAATGTAGCTTTTACAAAAGCGAAAGATAGCCGCCATGAGTTTATGACAGTAGAGCACCTATTGCTGGCGTTATTGAGTAATATCTCTGCGCGCGAAGCTCTAGATGCTTGCAAGGTTGATCTTGTCGCGCTGCGCCAAGAACTGGAACACTTCATCGCGCAAACTACACCTTTGTTACCCGAAAATGATAACAGAGACACCCAACCTACTCTGAGTTTTCAACGTGTATTACAGCGAGCTGTTTTTCATGTGCAGTCATCTGGGCGCAACGAGGTCAGTGGTGCGAATGTCTTAGTCGCTATTTTTAGTGAACAAGAATCTCAAGCGGCATACTTATTGCGTAAGCATGATGTCAGTCGCTTAGATGTCGTCAATTATATCTCTCATGGCACAGTAAAAGGTGAGGGGCCTTCATCTGAACAAGATATTTCCCCGAGTAGTACTCCAAATGAAGAACAGCCGGTCTCAGAAGACCATATGGACAACTTCACGACTAACCTGAACCAGCAGGCTAAAAAAGGGAATATCGACCCACTGGTGGGACGGCAGGCAGAATTAGAGCGTACGATCCAAGTGCTATGTCGCCGCCGTAAAAATAATCCACTATTAGTCGGGGAGTCTGGCGTTGGTAAAACAGCAATCGCAGAGGGCTTAGCGTGGCGTATTGAGCAAGACGATGTCCCAGAAGTGATGAAAGGTTGCACTATTTATTCATTAGATATTGGCTCATTATTAGCGGGCACCAAATACCGCGGGGACTTTGAGAAACGCTTTAAAGCGCTGCTAAAAATGCTAGAAAAAGACCCGAAGAGTATTTTATTTATCGATGAAATACATACGATTATCGGTGCGGGTGCTGCATCCGGTGGCCAAGTTGACGCCGCTAATTTGATTAAGCCTTTGCTATCAGGTGGGCGTATTCGAGTCATTGGCTCAACGACATATCAAGAGTTTAGTAGTATTTTCGAGAAAGATAGGGCGTTAGCGCGTCGTTTTCAAAAAATTGATATTGTTGAACCTACACCAGAAGAAACTATTCGTATCATCACTGGGTTAAAGCCTAAGTATGAAGCGCATCATGATGTGCGTTATACCGCTAAAGCTATCCAAGCTGCTGTGGATTTATCTATTAAATACATCACAGACAGGCACCTACCAGATAAAGCAATTGATGTTATTGATGAAGCTGGAGCCCGTACGCGGCTTATTGCACCAAGTAAGCGTAAAAAAACCATTGGTGTACCTGAAATAGAAACTGTGGTGGCACGTATTGCACGTATCCCAGAAAAAACGGTTTCATTGAGTGATAAAGACAAACTGAAAACCCTTGATTCGCGTTTGAAAATGCTCGTATTTGGCCAAGACAATGCGATCAATGCATTATCGGAAGCCATTAAAATGAATCGAGCAGGTTTAGGGGTAGACAATAAACCTGTTGGCTCGTTTTTATTTGCAGGTCCAACTGGGGTTGGTAAAACAGAAGTCACCGTTCAGTTAGCTAAAGCACTAGATATCAAACTATTACGATTTGATATGTCTGAGTATATGGAGCGCCACACAGTTAGTCGTTTAATTGGTGCACCTCCGGGCTATGTCGGGTTTGACCAAGGCGGTTTACTGACTGATGCTGTTATTAAACATCCACATTCAGTGGTGTTATTGGATGAAATCGAAAAGGCACATCCTGATGTGTTTAATATTCTGCTGCAAGTAATGGATCACGGCACATTAACCGATAATAATGGCCGTAAGGCTGATTTTCGTAATGTAGTGGTGGTGATGACAACCAATGCTGGTGTGCAAGAAACACAACGTCGTTCCATTGGTTTTGCTGACCAAGACAACAGTACTGATGCGATGTCTGAGATTAAAAAAGTATTTTCTCCAGAGTTTCGTAATCGTTTAGATGGCATTATTTGGTTTAATTCGTTAACGCCTGAGATTATCACGCAAGTGGTTGATAAGTTTATTGTTGAATTACAAGTACAACTTGATGAGAAAGGGGTATCCATTGAGGTGAGCTCAGCGGCTCGTCGTTGGTTATGTGAAAAAGGTTATGATAAAGCAATGGGCGCCCGACCTATGGCGCGCGCAATTCAGGATAACCTGAAAAAACCATTAGCAAATGAATTGCTATTTGGTTCATTAACCAATGGCGGCTCTGTAAGTATCGGGCTTGATGAAAAAAGTAACACACTGACATACAGCTTCAGTAGCGTGCACAAGGCCTCTCCGGAGGATGCGGTATTCTGACGAAATAGACCACAGGTGTGTCATGCACCTGTGGTAATGTCAGGCCTTGCCTGAAGAGAATATCAACGGCTACGGAAAATGATTCGGCCTTTGCTCAGGTCATAAGGAGTTAACTCTACAGTTACCTTGTCGCCTGTCAGGATGCGGATATAGTTTTTACGCATTTTACCAGAAATATGAGCAGTCACTACGTGACCGTTTTCTAGTTCAACACGGAACATTGTGTTTGGCAGGGTATCTAAAACTGTGCCCTGCATTTCAATATTGTCTTCTTTGGCCATCTAATCCTCTAAGTCTAATAACCGTGATTTTTAACGGGCAAGATAATGCCCAAAAACCCGCACTAAGTAAAGAAGTGTCGCATTTTAACACGATCTTTATTTTTTCATGGGGAATAAAATTATTGTAAAAACCAATTTTCACTAATTAAAAATTGGCGGTATTTCAATCGATTGCGGTAACCAGCAGGCGGGGTCAATCGCTTTGTTACGCCACCGATAAAGAATATGTAAAAAATCCCTACGGGATATCTCTTTTGCGCCCATCGAGGCGGTATGGTGGTTAAGTACCTGACAATCAAAAAGCTGCCCATTATAGCGCAAAAAATGAAAATAGAATGTAATAAAAGCAAATTTGGATGCATCATTCATTCTACTGAACATAGATTCCCCACAAAATAGGTGACCCATGTTCACGCCGTAAAGCCCCCCAACAAGTTGTGAGCCATGCCAAGCCTCAACAGAATGTGCGATCCCTTCTTGATGCAAAGCCAGATAACCGGCTTGTACTTCAGGTAAAATCCACGTACCTTCGGGACGGACAGAACAAGCTTCAATAACTTGCTTGAAAGCAGTGTTAATCGTAATGCGATAAATCTGTTTTTTTAACACTTTTTTCATTGAACGACTAATATGTAAATCGCCCACCATTAGCACAGCTCTGGGGTCTGGTGACCACCATAAAGGCATCTCTCCAGGATTAAACCAAGGAAAGATACCATCATAATAAGCAGCTTGCAGCCTTTTTGATGAAAGATCTCCCCCAATGGCTAATAAACCATTCGGTTCCCGCATCGCTTCAGACACGGGAGGAAATAAATTGGAGTCATCATCTAATTGGTACATATGCGCCTCAAAGGGGTTGCTGTACCCAATGGCGCTGGCGGAATTGGTAATACCGACCTTGCATATCTAACAGCGCTTGATGGGTGCCTTGTTCGACGATTTTACCATCATCCATCACACATATGTTATCCATTTCTTCTAGACCTTGCATCCGATGAGTAATGACAATCAAGGTTTTATCTGCACACTTTTCTTTTAGCAGTGCTAAAATTTGTTGCTCAGTTTGTGCATCAAGCCCTTCTGTCGGTTCATCCATAAGGACTAATGGAGTATTGTGTAATAGTGCCCGAGCAATCCCTAAGCGGCGTTGTTCCCCTCCAGATAATTGGCGGCCACCATCGCCCATCCATGCATTGAGTTTTAATTCGTTTTCTAACAAATTACCTAACCCAACTTGGCGAAGCACTTCATTAAGTTCTGCATCAGTCGCTTGTTCTTTTGCTAATAATAAATTATTACGCAAAGTATCACTAAACACATGAACGCGCTGTGGTACTACGGACATCACGCTGCGCAAGGCTTGTTCACTAAACTCATTGATGGGATGACCATTGAGAGTAATGCTTCCACTGTCGACATCCCATGCGCGGGTAAGAAGCTGAAGCAAAGTAGATTTTCCACAGCCAGTCTTACCTAACAAGGCAAAATGTTGGCCTTTAGTCAAAGACAGGGAGACATTGTTCAGAACAGCAAAAGGCTGCTCTGGATAAGTAAACGAAATATTTTCAACCTCTAAGCTTTCTAGTGTTTCTATTGAATGGCTTTGGGTAGGGAAAGTCACTTCCGGTTTGGCTGTCATCAGTTGTGAAACTCGGGTGGCAGAAGCAATAACTTGGCCCATATGTTGGAAAGCAACAGCAACTGGGCCTAGCGCTTCAAAGGCTGCTAAGGCGCAGAAAACAAATAATGCGATTAATGCGCCAGGCTTTGTATCACCTCCTACATGCTCCGCAGCCATCCACAGCAATAATGTTGCGGTAATACCCGATGCAAACAAGATAACCGCTTGTGATAGCCCTGTAAGCGCAGCTTGTTGCTGTTGGCGAGCTTGCCAGCTATTTTCTATCCCCCACAAGGTTTGGCGAAAACGCGATGTTGCGCCAAATAATGTTAATTCCGCTTGCCCTTGTAGTGCGGACGTTAAAATAGTGCGGTAATTTCCACGTAATTCAGTCAGTTCTCGACCAATTGGTTTACCCGCATGATAAAAGGCTATTGGCATGGTAAATAATAAAAATAACATGACCCCTCCCAGTGTCCACGCAAGGCGAGGGTCAAGATAACTTAAGCCAAAAATCAGCACGAAAGTCACGAAAAATGCAGTGATAATTGGTGATAACACCCGTAAATAGAGGTGATCAAGTGTTTCTACATCGGCAACAAGGCGGTTAAGTAATTCACCTTGGCGAAAGCGGCTGATCCCACCTGGGGAGAGTGGAAGTACTTTACTAAATGCAAAAACACGTAGGTGAGCTAAAACTTTAAACGTCGCATCGTGACTAACTAGGCGTTCTCCATAGCGACCAGCAGTACGGAAAATAGCAGCGCCACGTACACCTGCGGCAGGTAACATATAATTAAAGTAGTACAGCCCAGGGAAACCGGCAATTGCGGTACCTGCTAAAAACCAACCAGAAAGAGTTAACAGCCCAATACTGGCAAGTAGGGTCACAATGGCTAAAATAATGCCTAAGGTGATCAAAAACCAATGACGGCGATAAAGGGCTAAGAAGGGTAATAAAACTTTCATTATCAAAGCTCCTCACTGCGGTGGGCAAGTAACTGGGCAAACGCCCCTTCAGATTGACTGAGTTGTTTGTAATTACCCCGTTGAATGATTTGGCCATTAGCCATTACCCAAATTTGGTCGTAATCGATAGTTTCTTCCAGTAAATGGGTGACTAACAGGGTCGTCTGTTGCTCTGATAGCTGGTTTAGTGTTTGCATAACCCGTTGTTCGCTATGAGAATCAAGGCTTGCGGCGGGCTCATCTAACAGCAATAAACGCGATGGTTTCAATAAAACGCGAGCAACAGCAACTCGTTGTGCTTGCCCAACAGAAAGGCGAGCGGCGTAATCGCCCAGCCGTGTATTTAAGCCATCAGGTAAGTGCGATAAAAATTCAGAGACATAAGCATTATCAATAGCATGTTTAACTTCTGCTTCAGAAGCGTTAGGTTTACCTAAACAGATATTTTCAATCAGTGTTTGTTCGGGTAGATGTGGGTTTTGCCCAACCCAGCCAAGCAATTCACGCCACTTATCGGGGCATAATTCACTTAATTCAATGCCATTTACCGTGATTGAGCCGTTATAGGGTAAAAAACCCAATAGTAGATTGAGTAGAGAGCTTTTGCCCGCACCGCTTTGGCCTACTAAAGCAATACGTTGCTGTGGTTCAATACTAAAATCTAATGGCCCTGCAAGACACACCCCATCGTGCGATAAAATTTCTAGCTGCTTGGCTTCGATACGAATAGGTTCATTTGGGAGGGTTTTTGTACCTTGCTGGGCTTTTTGTTCCCCCTCGCTATTTAGCAATGTTTCTAACGTTTCAGCAGCTCCAACCGCTTGGGCTTTCGCATGGTAATATGTGCCGAGATCACGCAATGGCTGGAAGAATTCAGGGGAAAGAATGAGAGCTAAAAAACCCGCAAACAGTGTGACAGGTAAACCATAGCTACCGAAGTTCATTTCACCAAGGTATGAAAACCCGAAGTAGACGGCAACAACCGCAATAGAAATTGACGCAAAAAATTCGAGGACCCCAGAAGAGAGAAAGGCCATCCGCAGTACTTCCATGGTTCTAGAGCGAAAATCATCAGTTGACTCACGAATTTGCTGAATTTCTGCTTTTTCACGGAAGAATAATCGTAAAGTATCGAGGCCTCGCAACCTATCAAGAAAACTACCGCTGAGGCGGCCTAATGCAATGAAATTACGCCTATTAGCATCCGCAGCGCCAAGCCCAACTAATGCCATAAAAATAGGAATAAGCGGTGCGGTCACGAATAAAATTAACGCAGCAGCCCAGTTAAAGGGAAAGATAGCAATCAAAATCATGATGGGGATAATACCCGCTAAATACATTTGAGGTAGATAGCGGGAGTAGTAGTCTTGCATATCTTCGATTTGTTCAAGAATAATGGTTGCCCAACTTCCCGCTGGTTTCCCTTTGACCCAAACGGGGCCTAATTCTTGGAGTTTATCTAGCACCATTGTGCGGATTTCTTGGCGTACAACTTGCCCACAGCGAAAGCCAATACGTTCTCGTATGTAAGTGACAATTGCACGAAGAATAAAGACGCTAATTAGTAGAATAAAAGGCGTTACAAGTTGTTCCCGTGGAGTGCCATCCATAATTAATGCTTGTAGGATAACGGCTAAATACCACGCTTGAGCAATAATCAGTAAGCCACTAAGCATGCCCAACAGCATAGAGATCCGCAACCAGCGCTTCGCGGGAGCACTGTGTTGTTTTAACCAACGTACCAATTCAGTCTGTCTTGATTTATCCATAATGATTTAGTTAGCAGGTGTAGTTTTAATGTTATTGAGTGTAGTTAGATTATGCCAACCTAACGTCGCTTTCATCATTACTATATTGCGCTAGTCCCTATTTTAAACTGCACAAGAAAGATAATAGAGTGACCTAGCAACATAATTAATGACGATATGAAAACCAGTATTTTTGATCTTGCTCGGTAATTCGAGTTATTTAGGCTCCATCATAACAGCTTCATTAGGATATGTTACATAATAAAAGCACCTTATTTAAAGTGAACTGTGTTTTGTTATTAAATTGTTTTATAAAGGTAAATTTAATATTTCAGTCAGTCTTAAAAGATGAGGTTGGTTGAGATATTACTGTATTTTTATTTGATATGTAGATGGCTAAATGACATTCTGTTAAGCCATCTACATTTTTAGAAAAAACTAAGGGGTAGGGTCAATCATTAACCATTCTTTAGGTTTTAATTGAAAATGTCCGTCTAATAAATTATCCCAAGCTTTGTCTTTCGCTTGTACAGTATTAAACAAACGAGTTTGGTTATCGACTAACTCCCAGCTTTGTTCCTGTTGTTGCCAAATATTACATTCAATACTGGCACTGGTGGGGTAGGTATAACACATAACAACATCATTTTGTCCATTTTGGTTGGCGTCTGCCATAAAGCCCATGCATGAGTATGGCTCATACTGTGATGTGCAATACCATTCACCGGTGAGATTTTCACCGAGGTCAAACCAACTATCTGGTAATTTAGGGCTGTTTTTAGCTTGTATTAACACACCTTTCAATGGCTTACGTTGTTCTTCATTGTATGGGCTAGTTTGAAACGCTTCTGTGTATTCTGGGTTTTTATCTAATTGTTTATAGGCTTGTTCCCCATATTCACCTAAATGCTTTAAGTCGTATGCTAAAGAACTATTTACCTTAATTTTGCCGTTTTCAACCCCCGCTATGATACTGTTGACCGTGATCCTTTTAAAATCGGCAATCGGGCTATTGATGACCAAAATAATCGCTAGCAAAGACAAAATACCGACTTTGTTGATAGTACCTAGAGATGCCATCCATGCTGTTTTTTTGCGAAGAATTGCAAGGCTATAAGCAAGGACAATAGCGGATAAAAACAAGGCAATTGTGAAAGCGTATAAGCGCTCAATGCTCCAACTGTATTGGTTAACACGTGCAATGATCCCGTATAGAGACAGTGCTGAAAATGCATTGAGCAGAATAATGCTAAGGAGAACAAAACCATTTAGCCCCGGACGGAATCGGTATTGTGTACTGCCATCACCATATACGAAGTTAATAAAAATAAGGTTCAGGATAATAAACCACAGCATGACTGCCGAACCTAGACCGACGGAGGCTAAACCTGAGAAATATGAAATCACAAAACCCACTAAGAAAATGGCAGCGACTAGGTTAAGCAACGGTAAGAAAAACAGAGCAATAAAACTGGCAAAATTACTAAGTTGAATATCAAGTACAGCCCTTAAAAAGACCAAACTGATATTGAATCCAAGAGCAAAGCCTGCCCAATAGACTAATTCGTTATCTAGGATATCGTGCAAAAAATTGAGGTTTACAATGCCAAATAAAAAGCTAGCTAGCTTTATAATTAGCGCTAATAGCCCACCAATGGCAGAGGATAAAATACCTAGGAAAGTATTTTTAATATATAAACCCATTAAGCAACTGTAATTGATTTTCCATGTTGCGCTTGTTTGTAACATTTGCATCCATGGCAACATGAAAAAGAATAAAACAGTCAGAGTGAGAAAGGCAAAAAATGGGTCTGCTTCTGTTGGCGTTTTAAAATCTTGGGCGTGCCAGTAGTTAATCCAGCAAGTTAACCCGACTGTAATTGCAATATTGAGATAAAAAATGGCGGATTTCGCATTAGTAATTAAGTAGCTAATGACCGAAGGAACAAAAATAGCGAGTAAGACTGGTAGATACACTGTTGTTGTACTTAACTGGCTATCATAACGGATAGAATAATCCGTGGTAGCTGCAATAATAACACCTTGGATTATTGCGAGAACTACAATAATAAAATAGGCATAACCACGAATATCATCACGCCCTAATTGCTGCCCCATATTTGTGCCTTGTTAACGTTAATTTTATGTAAAAACAGTATAGGTTGAATGTTTTGCACGCAATATAAACTTGCTCTTAAAATATAGAGCAATAGCAAGTTGTTAAGAAAAACTAGGGAGAGTAGGAAGGAATAAAAAAGGCTTTAATCTATTTAAGATTAAAGCCTAGATGTTCGTTATAGATTATTTAGAAGCAAGCCCATCAAGGTAACGTTCTGCATCTAATGCTGCCATACAGCCTGTCCCTGCTGAGGTGATGGCTTGGCGGTATATATGGTCCATTACATCACCAGCGGCGAAAACACCTTCTACTGAGGTTTGGGTTGCATTACCTTGTGTGCCAGATTGGACTTTAATGTAACCATTGTCTAAGTCTAATTGCCCTTCAAAAATAGCGGTATTTGGGCTATGGCCGATAGCAATAAAGGCTCCCATTACAGGTATTTCTTCTGTTTCGTGGGTTTTAGTGCACTCAAGGCGTACACCCGTAACCCCCATGTCATCGCCGAGTACTTCGTTTAAAGTACGGTCGGTATGCAGAATAATATTGCCGTTTTCGACTTTATCCATTAAACGATTAATAAGGATTTTTTCTGCACGGAAGCTATCACGACGGTGGATCAAATGAACTTCTGAGGCAATATTTGATAAATATAGTGCTTCTTCAACCGCGGTATTTCCACCACCAACGACGGCGACTTTTTGGTTACGGTAAAAAAATCCATCACAAGTGGCACAAGCAGAGACCCCACGACCTTTAAAGGCTTCCTCTGAAGGTAAACCAATATAACGAGCAGAAGCACCTGTTGCGATAATGAGGGCATCACAAGTATATTGATTTTCATCACCGATTAGTCGGAAAGGGCGTTGCTTTAAATCTACTTTTTGAATATGGTCAGAGATGATTTCAGTTTCAAATTTAACTGCGTGCTCATGCATGCGCTCCATTAGCATCGGTCCAGTAAGCCCTTCAGGGTCGCCTGGCCAGTTTTCAACTTCAGTGGTGGTAGTTAACTGACCACCTTTTTCCACCCCAGTAATCAGGGCTGGGCTTAAATTTGCGCGTGCAGCATAGACTGCGGCAGTATAACCTGCGGGGCCTGAACCTAGAATGATTAACTTGCGATGTGTGGTTGTGCTCATGAATTCCTCTTTTAATCTAAAAAAAAGCGTTAACAGGATTGTAGGAGAAATAGCAGGTTAACAAAAGTGGTTTAAGTGCGAGTGAGTGTCATGCCACTAATTTCTATGATAGGCAATACCTACTAATTGTAAAAAAATGTAGCAAAAAGTTGAATATGTCACGCTTCACAATTTTTAGGAATTATCTTGAATTAAGGCTGCGAAACGTTTTACTGGAAAAAAAAGCGAAATCTTGTACTGATTTTTATTCATTTGCTTTGACAATCGGCTGCGCATTTGCGAAAACATCTGTGTAAGAGTTAATTATCTAGCAGGTCAATGGAAATGGCGCATTTTTGTTCTTACTGGAAAGTTAACTTTACGCTACTTACAAACTTAAAAAATGAGTCAAAATTGTGGGTGATAATTACATTCACACGAAATTCAGCACTATGAATAAAATTTGCTCCTGAACACGGTTCCCTAAATATAAAAGGTGCGGCTAAGGTGCTATTTTATAGATGTAGAAAATAACAATTAGAGAAAGAGAGATTAAGAGATGATTGACAATAAAAAGCGTCCAGGCAAAGACCTTGACCGTATCGACAGGAATATATTAAACGAACTACAAAAAGACGGGCGAATCTCTAACGTAGAATTGTCTAAGCGTGTTGGTTTATCACCGACACCGTGTTTAGAGCGTGTGCGTCGTCTTGAAAGACAAGGGTTTATTTCTGGCTATACCGCCTTGTTAAATCCACATTACTTAGATGCATCCCTATTAGTGTTCGTTGAGATTACACTGAATCGTGGTGCACCAGACGTGTTCGAACAATTCAATACAGCAGTTCAAAAGCTTGAAGAAATTCAAGAATGTCACCTTGTTTCTGGTGATTTTGACTACTTGTTGAAAACGCGTGTGCCAGATATGTCCGCATATCGTAAGCTGCTAGGTGAAACTCTTTTACGCTTACCTGGTGTAAACGATACTCGTACCTACGTGGTTATGGAAGAAGTTAAACAAAGTAACCGTTTAGTGATTAAAACACGCTAATTTTTACTTTTTTAACCTCACTTCAGCACAGCATTTTCAGCTTTGTTGTCGCACTGCAGTTTCAACGCTGAGTTTACTCAGCGTTGTTCCGTTTTAATACAGTAAAAACATTGTGTTATTCACCCTCAAGTGTCTCATTTAATCGCAAATCTAACCGCGTTGACATTTGTTTGCTAAAATTACTTAGTAAACAAGGAGTATTGTTTCCAATTAATTGATTTTAAATCTATAAATATTTAGGATTTTTAACGGGAAATAGAAATTGAATCCTTATGCGTTAGATGAAATACTGAAACTTGTCGTTCCTGTGATGCATTGATTTACTTCCGTAACGGTAAAACAGGCACAGCAAGGCGATTAATGTTAGAATAAACATAAATCAGTAAAGAACATCAGTCAGCAAAGAAACAATAATGAGCCAAGAATACACAGAAGATAAACACATCAAATTTAAAAAATTAAGTAGCGGTAGGCGGCTATTAGAGGTTATTTTGCTCGCAATTTGCTTGAGCGCTATCTTTTTAATGGTTGCTTTATTGAGTTTCAGCCCTTCGGACCCAAGTTGGTCCCAAACCACATGGAATGCGCCCGTAAAGAATTTAGGTGGTAGTGTTGGCTCATGGAGCGCGGATATTCTTTTTTCTGCTTTTGGTATTCTTGCTTTTGCAATTCCTCCCTTATTAATTCTCGGTTGCTGGGCTATTTTCCAATACGAAAGTCAGCGTCGCTATATTGATTTTTTCTCTCTTTCTCTAAGGTTAATTGGTGGGTTAGCGCTAATTTTATCCTCTTGTGGGCTAGCTGCACTGAATTTTGATGATTTACCTAACTTTGCTTCAGGCGGTGTTATTGGTAGCGTGTTTAGTAACGCAATAATGCCGTGGTTTAACTCATTAGGTGCAACACTTGCATTGCTGTTCTTATGGGCTATTAGTTTTACGTTATTTACAGGTTGGTCATGGCTGACAATTGCAGAAAAAATTGGATCTGCCGTCCTTTTTCCTATCGCTTTATTAACAAATAGGGCGAGGGGGGATGACTTAGATGACTATGATGTAGATGTCGAAGAAACCGAAGGTGCGTTACAACGTGCGCAAGAAGCAGAGCATAGGGCTAACAATTACCCAGATACTATAGACCCAGATGACGTTTTATTTTCTGCGCCTACTGTTGCCGAGTTGGTGACTGAAGTATCCCCTGCACCAGAGGCAGAGTCTACCGAAAATACAGCGGTTACTGAAGGGGCAACGCCAATAGCGGCTCAAGGTGTACCGGAACAAGAAACGGTGCCATCGTTTTCTGCTATTGATGAGCCTAATACCTATCATTTTGAAGTGCCTGAAGATTACCAACCTCAATTAGGTTCTGGTTTTGAGGAAACGGCACCAATATCGGATGAACCTCCTGTTCATCAATCAAACGCGACATCCACGCCATTTGAATATCACGCTAATGAGCATATAACACCACAAAATCAAGCTGATGTTCCTCATCAAGAACAGTCAAATAATCAAATAGAGCCTCAAAGGCCACAATATAACTCGTTTGAGCCACAATCACTTTCATCGCCATCGATGAATGTTAGTGATGTCGCGAGTGCTGTAAGTTCAACAGTGACGGAGCGTGTTTCAGATCCAGCGGCCATTGCTGCTGCGGGGATTTCCATTGCCGCACTTGAACGCCACGCCCAAGTAAAACAAACAGTAGAGCCTGAATTACCAAGGCCAAACCCTGTTCGTTTACCTACTCGTCGTGAACTTTACGGTATTCGTATCCCTTCTCAGCGTGATGCTGAGTTGCAACGCCGCCAAGAAGAGGCGTTAAAACGCGAGCAAGCGTATCAACAGTGGTCCGCAGGTGAGCAGGAGTCCTCTGAAACGGAAGAGGAAGCACAGCAAGATGAATTGCTACGAGCTCAGTTCTTAGAGCAACAACGAGAGCGTTATGGTGATATCGATGAAACTGACTATGAATCGCCGGTATTTAGCGCACAACCGAGCGTTGCAGAGCAACAGCAGCAAGATGAACCATCTGAATCAGGTTCTTTGACGCAGCCAGAAATTGAGCATCGTTGGCCATCAGCGTCAGCATTTTCTAATAATACTCACACAATACCCGCATCAACTGAATCCACTCCTGCAGTCGATGACGTGTACAAAAATAGCTTTGCAGAAGATGAACATTCCCAGATATCTGATCACTTTGAATCTAAGGTTGATTTGAAAAAAGAGTTTTCCGTGCTGGGTAGTTTTTCTCCAGTTGATGATCTGGTAGACGATGAACCAGCTGACCCATTATTTATGCCTTCATTTAGTGCGGTGCCAGTTCCTTCGGAAAATTCACAAAATAATATTCATGAAGGTCTTGGCAATTCGTCAACATCGGCACACACTTTTGCGCAGCCACAGCAGCCACAGCAGCCACAGCAGCCACAGCAGCCACAGCAGCCACAGCAGCCACAGCAGCCACAGCAGCCACAGCAGCCACAGCAGCCACAGCAAGATAGCTTATTCCACCCGTTTTTGGTGCGAAATGATCAACCTTTACCAAAACCAACAACACCAATGCCATCCCTTGACTTACTGGCGAGCCCACCTGAACAGGAAGAACCAGTCGACATGTTTAAACTTGAGCAAACCGCTAGGTTAATCGAAGCTCGGTTAAATGACTATCGGGTGAAAGCTGAGGTTGTTGGTTTCTCCCCAGGGCCTGTGATCACGCGTTTTGAACTGGATTTGGCACCCGGTGTGAAAGCCGCTCGTATATCAACATTATCACGAGACCTTGCACGCTCTTTATCTACAGTGGCAGTACGTGTTGTGGAAGTGATACCGGGTAAGCCGTACGTTGGGCTTGAACTCCCTAACGAAAAACGCCAAACGGTTTATTTAAGTGAAGTTTTAGACTGCGATGACTTTAGGAAAAACCCTTCGCCATTAACGATTGTGTTAGGTAAAGATATCGAAGGTGACCCCGTGGTTGCTGATTTAGCAAAAATGCCGCATTTATTAGTAGCAGGTACCACTGGGTCAGGTAAATCCGTTGGTGTCAACGCCATGATCCTCAGTATTTTGTATAAAGCGAAGCCCGAAGATGTCCGCTTTATTATGATTGACCCGAAAATGTTGGAGCTTTCCATCTATGAAGGGATCCCGCATTTATTGACAGAAGTCGTTACCGACATGAAAGACGCCGCTAATGCATTACGTTGGTGTGTGAATGAAATGGAACGTCGTTATAAGCTAATGTCTGCTCTCGGTGTACGTAACCTTGCGGGTTATAATGATAAAATTAAAGCAGCCGAAGAGATGGGGCGTCCAATACCTGATCCACATTGGAAACCTAGTGATAGCATGGAAATTGAACATCCTATGCTGAAAAAAGAACCTTATATCGTTGTTATGGTTGATGAATTTGCTGATTTAATGATGACGGCAGGTAAAAAAGTTGAGGAGCTAATTGCTCGATTGGCACAAAAAGCCCGAGCAGCAGGTATTCACCTTGTTCTTGCAACGCAACGTCCGTCTGTCGACATTATCACTGGGTTGATCAAAGCAAACATCCCTACTCGTATTGCATTTACTGTTTCCAGTAAAATAGACTCTCGTACTATCCTTGACCAAGGCGGTGCTGAGTCCCTATTAGGGATGGGGGATATGCTATATCTTCCGCCAAACTCATCAATCCCTATGCGTGTACACGGTGCTTTTGTTCGTGACCAAGAGGTTCATGCGGTTGTGAATGATTGGAAGGCGCGTGGGAAACCACAATATATTGATAACATTACCACTTGTAGTGATGATAACGAAGGTGGGGGCTATGATAGTGGTGGGGAAGAACTTGACCCATTATTTGACCAAGCTGTAGAGTTTGTGGTTGAAAAACAACGTGTTTCTATTTCCGGTGTTCAACGTCAATTTAGGATTGGCTATAACCGCGCCGCAAGGATTGTTGAGCAAATGGAGATCCAAGGTATTGTGAGTGAACAAGGTCATAACGGGAATCGTGAAGTCCTTGCGCCACCGTCAATGGGGCATTAAAAATAGGTTAACAGCTTAATCATTTAGTGTGCTGATTGTTGGTTTAATTTTAGGGGTGTATAACGTTATCACACCTCTTAGGGTCATAACTTAAGGTCATTGTTCGATGAAAAAAATGATGTTATTAGGCGTACTCGCCTTCAGTTTACATATCGGCCAAGTACTGGCCGACGCCAGCCAAGACCTACAAGCTCGTCTGAACAAGGTCAATAGCTTCCAAGCCAGTTTTTCACAGAAGGTGACTAGCCCTGAAGGGGATCTTGTTCAAGAAGGTGTTGGGGATTTATGGCTTGAACGCCCGAATTTATTCAATTGGAATATGACATCACCTGATGAAAGTGTATTAGTCTCGGACGGCAAAAACTTGTGGTTTTATAACCCTTTTGTTGAACAAGTTACGGTAACTAATTTGGCCGATGCCACACAAGACACGCCATTTTTATTAATCACTCGTAATGATCCTAAAGATTGGAAGCAGTATTCAATTATTCAGCAAGGTAACACGTTTGATTTAAAACCAAAGCAAACTAATGGCACCTTGAAACGTTTTTCAATCACAGTCTCACCAGAGGGGACAATTGAAAAATTTTCGGCAGTGGAACAGGATGGGCAAGTCAGTGCTTATCAGTTAAAAGAACAAAAAAATGGTCCTGTTGATGCAAGTAAATTCAAATTTACGATGCCTAAAGGGGTGACCTTAGATGACCAGCGACCGAATGCAAAATAACCAATAGTAACGACAATAATCATCAGGTTTTAATGGCCTGGTGATTTGCACTTCTTTATTTTTAAGACGTAAAAAAGAGGATCTCGTGGGTAACCTGTCTCTCGATTTTTCGCAGAATGAATTCCAACCTTTAGCAGCAAGAATGCGGCCTGAAACCCTTGAGCAATACATTGGCCAAAAGCATTTGTTAGCGGAGGGGAAACCATTACCACGCGCTATTAAAGCAGGGCATTTGCACTCCATGATTTTATGGGGGCCACCGGGGACAGGTAAAACGACTCTTGCTGAAGTGATTGGCCATTATGCTCAGGCTGACATAGAGCGTATTTCTGCTGTTACCTCAGGTGTTAAAGAAATCCGTGAGTCAATAGAAAAAGCACGCCAAAACCGTAGCGCAGGCCGCAGAACAATTTTATTTGTGGATGAAGTTCATCGTTTTAATAAAAGCCAGCAAGATGCTTTTTTACCTCATATCGAAGATGGCACGATCACATTCATTGGGGCGACAACAGAGAACCCTTCATTTGAGTTGAATTCTGCACTACTTTCGCGCGCAAGGGTTTATTTACTTAAGTCACTGGAAGAAGCGGATATTGAGCTAGTATTGTTACAAGCCTTAGCTGATACAGAAAGAGGGCTAGGTGGGCAAAATATTCTTCTACCTGACAGTACACGTAAAATTATTGCACAGTTAGTTAATGGCGATGCTCGGCGCTCATTGAATTTATTGGAAATGATGGCCGATATGGCTGAAGCCGATAGCCAAGGCCAACGTATTTTGACCGCTGACTTACTGAAAGAAGTCAGTGGTGAACGTACTGCACGCTTCGATAATAAAGGTGACCGTTATTACGATTTAATTTCTGCATTGCATAAGTCAGTAAGAGGCTCGGCCCCTGACGCCGCGCTCTATTGGTATGCAAGGATCATTACGGCGGGGGGAGATCCACTTTATGTCGCACGCCGCTTGTTAGCAATAGCTTCTGAAGATGTCGGGAATGCCGACCCTCGGGCTATGCAAGTGGCCATTTCTGCATGGGATTGTTTTACCCGAGTGGGGCCCGCAGAAGGTGAGCGTGCAATTGCCCAAGCGATTATTTACCTTGCCTGCGCTCCAAAAAGTAATGCTGTCTACACCGCATATAAAGCAGCTATTAAAGATGCTCAAATGCAGCCCGACTACGATGTCCCTGAGCATTTACGCAACGCCCCAACTAAGTTGTTAAAAGAAATGGGGGCAGGGAAAGGGTATCGTTATGCTCATGATGAGCCTAATGCTTACGCTGCTGGGGAAAACTACTTTCCTGAGCCAATGCAGGCAACGCGTTATTATTACCCTGAAAAACGAGGGCAAGAGAGCAAGTTTGCTGAAAAATTAGACTGGTTAGCCCAACAGGATCAAAATAGTGCCATAAAACGCTATCGCTAAACTGGGCAATGCGGTAAGGTTATATAGCCAATTACTATACTTTTATTTATAACGCTGGAATGCGTTATATTAAGTACCATCAATAACTAACAATTATCACAGGATAAGCATGCTCGATCCAAATTTACTGCGTACGGAGCTAGACGCGGTTGCTGAAAAACTGGCTCGCAGGGGTTTTACCCTTGATGTGGAAAAGCTGCGTGAATTAGAAGAACGCCGCAAAGTTTTACAAGTTGAAACTGAAACCCTGCAAGCAGACCGTAACTCGCGATCGAAAACTATCGGTGCGGCTAAGGCACGTGGTGAAGATATTGAGCCATTACGTCAAGAAGTTAACTTATTAGGCGAAAAATTGGATTCTGCTAAGGCAGAATTAGACAAGCTGCAACAAGAAATCCGTGATATTGCATTGAGTATCCCGAATATTCCTGATGACCAAGTTCCTGATGGCAAAGATGATTCCGACAATGTCGAGGTTGCGCGTTGGGGTAAACCTCGTGAATATGATTTTGAAGTTAAAGATCACGTTAGCCTAGGCGAATTAACAGGGGGCCTAGACTTCCCTGCTGCGGTAAAACTGACCGGTGCACGCTTCGTGGTGATGAAAGGGCAAATAGCCCGTATGCACCGTGCGTTAGCCCAATTTATGTTGGATTTACATACAGAGCAGCATGGTTATCAAGAGCTATATGTTCCGTATTTGGTCAATCATGATACGCTGTACGGTACCGGCCAATTACCAAAGTTTGGTGAAGATTTATTCCATACCAAACCGTTGGAAGAAGAAGCAGACAGCAGCACTTATGCGTTGATCCCAACAGCAGAAGTCCCTGTTACTAACTTAGTACGGGATGAAATTTTAGATGAAAATGATCTTCCGCTAAAAATGACTGCACATACACCTTGTTTCCGTTCTGAAGCGGGTTCATATGGTCGGGATACTCGTGGTCTTATCCGTATGCACCAGTTCGACAAAGTTGAGCTTGTACAAATAGTTCACCCTGAAAAATCGATGGATGCACTGGAAGAGCTAACAGGTCACGCTGAGAAGGTTCTGCAATTATTGAACTTACCTTACCGTAAAGTGATTTTATGTACTGGTGATATTGGTTTCGGTTCACGCAAAACTTACGACTTAGAAGTATGGTTACCAGCTCAAAATACATACCGTGAGATTTCTTCTTGTTCAAACATGTGGGATTTCCAAGCACGTCGTATGCAAGCGCGTTTCCGTGGTAAGAGTGATAAGAAAACTCAACTAGTTCATACGCTAAATGGTTCTGGTTTAGCCGTTGGTCGTACATTGGTGGCGATTTTAGAAAACTACCAATTAGCAGATGGCCGTATTGAAGTTCCAGAAGTATTACGCCCATATATGAAAGGCCTAGAATATATCGGTTAATTTCCGTTATTCTTTCAAAAGTTAAACGCGGCTCATAGTGGTCGCGTTTTTTTTGTAAATTTAACGTGTTCTGAATAAGTATCTTCAGGTTAAACCTGAGCCCCCTTTCACTGAATGACTAAATATGCCAATATTTAATTCATTTTCTAACCCACCCATTCACCTACAGATTGCAATGTAAGATAAGTTAGTTCCTCTCCATGGCTGATGCTTCCTGCATTAGCGACATTAACACAGTTTCAAATCAGTGATATCGAAATACATGGAAAACAACTCTAATTTAAAAAAGGAGAAAGAAAATTATTATTTAAAGGAATATATGTGGATTTGTAGGGGATAGTAAAAAGGAAAGCAAATGCTTTCCTTTTTTAGATTTAATGATTTAGCAAAATCGCTAAATCATCATACCTTGGCTTATTTTACTTGGGAGAAAAACAGGCTACGGTAGCTGCTGTAATAACAAGCATACATAATTGGCATAGAAACTAACAGACCTAAACCTAAAGGAATAACTGAGATTATCATTAGGATTGAAATAACGATAAAGAACAGAATACCTGGCAGGATGTTTTTCTTAACAGCTTGTAAGCTGGCAGAAATTGCAGCGCCAACAGTAAAGTTATGGTTCATTACCAGTGCAGGTGCAAACCAAGTTAATGCGGTACCGACTAATGCAGCAACAGCCATAATAATGATTGCAAAGAAGAATGTACCTGAAGACGCAAGGATTGCAGCATCAGATGGTGAGCCATATTGGTTGCTTTCCATCAATAAACCAAACATAGCGGAACCACCAATAATAAAGGCGATGATCATACCCACTAAGTTAGCGGCAAAGTTGATTGCACCAACGGCAAATAGGGTACCGAATTTATTTTGGAAACCGGCGAATAGTAAGCCAATTTCAGCTTGACCTGTTTTACGCTGGTTTTCACAGATTGCAATAATACCGCCAATAAAAATAGGAGTAATAAAGGTAATCAGTAAATTAAGGAAAGGGATCATCGAAATGATAAAGATTAATGCAAATAGTACGATGTTAATCAAGATCCACATACCCAGTTTCTCTTTAACGAGAGACCATGATTGGCTGATCCAGTTAACCCCTTCACCAGCATCTACCGCGCGAGGCTCAGCATGGAAAACAAAAGTATCAGTTTGATTTTGTGGGTCAATTGTAGGTGCAGGGTTGTTATCTGCACTAAAGTTTTCATTATTCATGATAAAAAAGGAACCTATTTTTCGTAGTGAGTTAGCAATATATTATTATAGATAAGTGTTTTGAGTTTATGTCACTCTTGTTACTTATTGGCAGTAGTATGCAGATAAGTGAGTACATTATAAAGCAGACAATTCTGGTAAGGTATTTATGTTTAATTATTTTTTCAATAAAAAGTATTTTGTTAAAAAATCCAAATAGACAATATTTTATCAATGACAACAAACAATTGGCTTTTTAAGTTGGTATAAAATACTGTTTTTTGTTTTTATAACACATTAATAGAGCATTAAATCATTCTTAATTGAAATACATTACCCATGAAAACAACATGGTTAATATTGGTAATTTTTATAAACTAATACTCGATATTGGGCAGATATCTGATGGTTTAATTTCTTTCAGTAGAAACATACGTTGTAATTCCTTTATTTAAAAGGAACGGAATCGGTATATTGAAATAAGGTATTTATATTAATTTTTTCGGGTTAATCGCACTATATTGTTGAACGTAGGGTTTGTACTAATCAAAATTAGTAGGAAAACTAAGTCAAGATATGTACCTGTGTGGTGAAGTGGGAGTATAGGTATAAAGCCAGTACCTAGCATATTGGGTATGTTTTTTATGGTACAGCTGTGGAGGTTGTTCTATTGGGAAAATATCAATTCTCCCATACAACTGATACCTTTATGCCTGAACTCTTTGACTAGCCAGTCGTGAAGGGTTAAATGAGCACTTCGACACGATCTTTATCTGAGCTAGTCTGAACACAAATGGTTTGGATATTAAGTCGCGCATCGTTCTTCCAAATTCAGAGTGCTCATCGCCTTTAGTTATATTTTTATTATTGATCTGAAAAATGCTTGCTTTGTTTCTGTATCACGAAAGGAGGTTGTCATGCTTTTCTATATCACTGTAGTTGCTTCAAAATAACTAAAAGTGGCTCAATATTTAACAAATCTCAGTTACATCAGTGAACTTGTCGCATCATCAACGTAAATCAGAGCTGCTCTAGACTAGAGCACGACCTTTAAACCAGCGATTGCTATAGTTGAGATAGCGCTTTTTAGTACCAATAAAACACTAATCTAAGAAATAGAGGGTGAGTATTCAATACCTTGATTTGCTTAAATATAAGATTGTTAACATTATGCAAAACCCAAGCGTAAAATTATATTATTGTATTATGAGTAGTAAATTAAATTATGAACTCTCCCATATTAAAAATATTAGCACGATAAATTAGTTATTATTTTTAACTATTAGTTAGCAGTTGGGGTATTGAATGAAACAAAATGTTACTAACATCATTATTAACATCATTAAAAATTTAGTCATAAAATGATGCTATTTTGTTAATGATGTTAATTTAAATCATAGAGTGTGTCATATTGGGAATGCTAGATTAATAAGTTATCGTATTTAATCTGAAATTATTGGTGTTTTATTCTGTGTATAGCAAGGTCTATAATATTATTAATATGTAGTTAAATTTTACAAAATAGAACATTATTTCTCTACTCTTTTTTGGGATAAAACATAAGATATAAGCCGAACTAATAAATTATATGGAAAACAAGTATGAAAAAGCTATTACCAATCCTCATTTCGTCAGCAATGATATGCTCATTTACAGCCTCAGCGGCTAGCGTTGGTTCTATAGATATTAGCGTTACAGGTCGAATTGACCCTGCAGCTTGTGAATTAGATATTGCTGGTGGTGGTAATATTGATTATGGTTTGATTGATCTTGATACATTAACATTTGTAGATGGTGCCTTTGGTGGCAAATTTGCCGCCTTACCAATACAGGAAACCAGTTTTACAATTCGTTGTTCAGCTAATGCTCCTGTTAAATTATCTGCATCTAGTAAACGAGTTGGTACAGTTGCTGGCGCAACTGAGAATTCTCGAGGATTTGCTGCACTTCCTATTAAATTATTAGATATTGGTGCGGGAAATAGCTCAAATGGTGTAGCTGGATTAGGTAAAACCTCTACAGGTATAAATATTGGCGGGTATATTGTTCGTTACAAAGCGAATAGCTTGAATGTGAGTACATTGGATAGCAATAATCAGCTAACAACTATTTCAGGTAGTGAAGTTCAGAATATTTACTATAATACTCAAAGCAAAGTTTGGAAAGTTTCGGGCGGAAACCTATTCTCAAATAATATGGATTTACAAACTTCTTTTGCGAAAGCAAATGAAACAACGCCTATTGAAGCGAGTATTTATGATGGAGTTTTACAGGTTCAAGCTTATGTAAGTGAAGAGGCAGCTACAGTCGGTAAATCAAAACCTGTTTTACTCGATGGTTTATCAACAATTGAATTAAATTATATCTAAAATTTGTAGGTAACTAAATTAATTTAGTTACCTTATAATAAAATGACGCAACTAAAATGAAAATAAAAACATATTTATTACTTATAATTGTATTACTAATCCCACAGCTATCAATTGCAGCAGGCATATTACCTGCTACGTCAGTCGTTGTTGTTAATGAAAAAAGTCAAGATGGTGAGATTGTTGTGACTAATACAGACAACTATCCTGTTCTATTAACAACAGAATTAGTAAATGTCGATCCTGAATACCAAGATCTGGTTATTGCTACTCCTCAACTTATTCGAGTTGAGCCTAAAGCTAAGCAATTAATACGCTTTATGCTCACAAGTAATTCTGATTTAAAGCATGAAGTATTAATGAGAGTTATTTTTGAAGGCATCCCGCCACAAGCAGATCCTGATGCTGAACAGATCAAATTTACTATTCGACAAAATCTTCCTCTTATTATAAAACCCAAAAACTTGCCTGAAAATGATACTCCTTGGGAATTGTTAAAATGGAAGTATGAAAAAAATACGTTAATCGTAACTAACCCTAGCCCTTATATTGTAAGATTAAGCAATAGTGTATTGAGTAAGCCTGGGAATATTGAGTGGGTGTTACCATCTAATTATATTTTACCTAATCAATCTATAGAGTTAACTACATCTCAACGTTCGCCGACACTGATTGATGGGGTTACTATACAACCATTTACTCAATGGGGGTATTCAACCACGCAAAAATATTCTATCAAGTTAAATAACTAGTAAAAATGACTAGAAAAAAAAAGAATAAAATTGTTGCAATTTTGCTATTTGTGGCTACTTCTTCCTATGCGAAAGAAGTAGTCTTCGACCAAGATGCACTAAAACACAAAGGAATACCTAGTGATATTGCAAAGTTATATAGTGAAAAGGCTCATTTTCCTCAAGGCGAAAATATCGTTAGTGTGTTTTTAAATGATAAATATATTGGTCAGAGTTCTTTTTTATTTAACTCTCAAGGAGAGCTTTGTCTTGATACTAAGTTTATTAATACTACAAATATCGAACTATCCAAAATTAATTCAACGTGTCCAACAATAAAGGACTACGATAATTTAGAGGTAGAACTGATACCTGGTGATTTACGCGTCAATATCTACGCATCGCCATCATTGTTAAAAAATAAATCAACAAATGATTGGCTTCACACAGGGAAATCAGGCGTTTTTAATTATGATATAAAATATTTTTCTACTAAAAGTGATTTTGCTTCTCAGTCATTTTTTAATTCAAATCTTACATTAGGATTCAATGTATACAATTGGATTGTGAGAAGCGACCAAACATATACGTATTTTAATGGCGAAACGAGTTTTGATCATCAAACCTTATATGCAGAGAAAACATTAGAACCTCTTAAAAAAAACTTGCAGGTTGGCCAGATTAATTTATCGAATTCGTTTTTTAGCTCTGGGCAAGTTATTGGCTTTCAGTTAGTTCCGGAATTGGCATTAGATAGCTCATCTCAAGGCGGTGGTATCGTCAATGGTATCGCATTTGAACGTTCTGTGATTGAAGTAAGGCAAGCGGGAATTTTAATTTATACAACAACTGTCCCAGAAGGCCCTTATACATTAGAAAACCTCCCGCTATTAAATAATCGGTTGGATTTATCAGTAACGGTTATAAACCAAAGTAATAAAGAAAGTACATTTATCGTTCCTGCTAGTTCATTTATATTAGCCTCAAATAGTATCAATAAAGATATAACATTTGGCTTAGGTAAAGTTAACCAAAATAAAGCAGATAAAAAGCCTTATGTTATGAATGTCAGTAAAGGGTTTAATCTACGTCCAGATATGTTGGTTGTTGTCGGGGGGCTTGCATCAAAAGATTACCAAGGTGTGGGGCTCAGTAATACTTATGAATTTCCGAATTTATCACTAGCAACTATAACAACTAATATATCTAAAGATATGGACAACAAATACGGTGAGTATTATACATTAAGTTATAATTATCCAGTTATCGCGAATACTAATTTAGCGGCGAACTCTTTATATAGAAGTAAAGAATACAAAGACTTTAACGAAACATTGAATGATTACGATACAATAATGTATTCAAATCATGTAAACAGCAGTGAAACTCAATATGGTATTGGTGTAAATACACATTTCAATAGCTTAGGGTCATTTTCATTAAGTTGGAACCGTTCTCTTGGTGACAGAACGATTAATTATTATAATGCTAATTGGAACAACTTATATGCAAATAAATATAATGTTTATTTAGGATATGAGAGAAGGTTATATAACCACACAAATGATAACACTATTTATTTAAATGTCGATATTTCGTTAGGGGATAGGCAAAATTTATCGAGTTGGATGAATCAGTATGACAATAACAAAAGTTACGGAACGCGATATAGCAACCATAATTATGATAACTTAAGTTATTCGATTAGTGCGAATAAAAATACAGAACCAAGTAATCAAAATGTCTCATTGAATATGAATTATACTACACCGGTCACTTTACTTTCGGGTAATATTAGTAAAGGTAATAATACCAGTAGTTACTATGGGTCGTTATCCGGCGGCATGGTTTATTTTGATAATGAACTCATTTTTTCATCGAAAAGAATAGCGAATACATTTGCTATAGCAAAAACAGAAAACCAAGAAAATATTCCAATACAATCTTCATCAGGAACAGTGATGACTAATAGTAAAGGTTACGCGGTAATACCAAGTATAGATAGTTATAGAACTAATTATGCTAAGATAGACTACCGAAAATTACCTAAAAATATGAATGCTCCCTATGGGATTATAGAATTTCAACCTGCTAATGGTAGTGTTCCCTTGGTTAATTTCTACATTAATCAAGTTAACCGAGCTATTTTAACTCCATCATTTAATGGGAAGAAACTTTCTAAAAATTTAAAAGTATATGATAAAAACGGTGATTTATTAACCATAACTGACAATGCTGGGCGAATTATTATCGATAATCTATCCTTGCCGACAAGTTATTTTGTTGACGTAGGCAATAATAAAAAATGCACTATTAATCTCACTAGTGATGTTGGTATTTCGAAAACTGAATTGTTTACAATAATAAACCCTATTTGCTTTATGGCTAACTAAAGGCTTTAGAATGATAAAATTAATTGCAGGGCTACTAACTTGCCTATCTTTTAGTGCATTTGCATCAGATGGTCATGGAACATGTAACATCAACTTGGGAACAGATGAGGTTAACTATGATACCTTAGCTGATTTTAATACAAAAAAACAAAATGGTGTGGTATATGCGGGGAATCGGATTGTTCCTGTAGTAGTAGAGTGCAGTGAAGAAACTACCCCATATATTGATTTTTCTACGATTAGCAATACCTTTTCAAATAATACATCTGAAGCTATTTTAAATGTAAATAATCCGATGCTTGATGGGAAACCTATTTTAGTCGATGCTATTGAATTAAATAGCTCAAATAGAATCAACTCATCACAAAAAGATGTTAAAATTCATCCCAATCTACGTATTCAACCCGCACAGGGTGAAAAAGGAAAAATATTTTCCTTCAATTTACTTGTTGATTTAAAAATTAATTCATTGAGTAAAAAAGGTGTTGTTGTTAGGAACAAAATACCGTTAAAAACGTTGGGTGGAAGTACAAGTTTAAGTATTAGCTATTCAGAAATGACAACAGCATGTAATCTTATTGTTGATTCTACCTCAATTGACTATGGTGCTATAAATAGAAATGAGTTAAGTAATTATTCTTATACAATATTACCCGAAAAAAATATTAACTTCACTGTACAATG
Organism: Providencia sp. TYF-12; assembly: GCF_041344805.1. Taxonomy (NCBI): domain Bacteria; kingdom Pseudomonadati; phylum Pseudomonadota; class Gammaproteobacteria; order Enterobacterales; family Morganellaceae; genus Providencia; species Providencia sp. TYF-12. The sequence goes on along the minus strand of NZ_CP166833.1, from coordinate 3,324,744 downwards.
TGATTCGGGGAAAACTGCTATAGCACTCCAAACTTTTAATCAAATTGAACGTTCACTTGCGCCAAATAAACAAGAAGGTGTTAGCGGTTATGGAGTTCCTCCTGTTCAGTTATTAAATAACAATATGATGGCAGGGGGATTAGGTAATACTCAGGAAGGTGTTCCTATTGGTGGATATGCGATAGCGTTAGATTTAGGTTCTTTATATGTAGATAATAAGGCAGAGAGAGTGCAGCCAATATCAGGTAATGCATCTTGTGGAGACCAAAATATCATTTGGCAACATGCGAATGGTGATTTATTACCTAATGATTCCTCAAATAAAATCATATCTTGGGCAAAATTAGGGAGTTTGCAACCTGCTCTTTTTTCTAATATAAAAGGCACAATAAAAGTTCAAGCTTTTATTAATAAAGCTTCTTTACTAACTGTTAATAAAGAAATTAAATTCAAAGGCCGCTCTATCATTGAATTATGCTATTTGTAGATTTAAGGGAGGCTGGCTACGTCGCATCAACACATAGTCGCAGATTTATTCTCGGTTGGTCTGTTTTTGCAGTATTTGAACAGTACGTAAAACAGCATTTTCTATGTTTGATTACCAATTCCAAATATTCGTTATTAATTCAAAAACAATATACGGAAATGGAAACTTGCATCGGATAAATTGTTTTATACCTGCGTATTGCTTGATAAAACCAACCCCAACTAACAGAGCCAGTTGCAATACGCTAAGGTAAGGGGGGCTTTATTTCAAGCCCCAACGAGTATTAATACATCACTTTATGGCCATAGCTTTCGAGAATACTTTTAACACGCTCCATGACTTCTTTTGATGGTGGTCTCACCCCATCAAGTTTATATTCTTCACCCATAGTTTCCCACTTGTGTTTACCCAGCTCATGGTAAGGTAATAACTCGATTTTTTCGATATTACTCATATCTTTAGTAAACTCACCTAGCAGATGCACTGAGTGGTCATCATCACTCCAACCTGGTACAACGACATAGCGAACCCATGTTTTTTGATTACGTTTAGCCAGATAGCGAGCGAATTCAAGTGTACGCTGGTTGGATACACCCACTAATTTTTGGTGGATATCATCATTGATTTGTTTTAAATCGAGCATGACTAAATCAGTAACATCCATTAGTTCATCAATAACAGGGTCATAACGGCGCACAAAGCCATTCGTATCTAAGCAAGTATGGATATTTTCTTTTTTACAGGCGCGGAACCAATCGCGGACAAATTCTGCCTGCAAAATTGCCTCGCCACCGGATGCGGTAACACCACCACCGGTTGCATTCATAAAATGGCGATAGGTAACTGCTTCTTTCATTAGTTCATCGACAGTCACAATTTGACCGCCGTGGGTATCCCATGTATCGCGGTTATGACAATACAGACAGCGCATTAGGCAGCCTTGGAAAAAGACAATAAAGCGGATCCCCGGACCATCGACGGTACCGCATGATTCAAAAGAGTGAATACGGCCAAGTACGGCAGGGGTTTCTGTCACATTAGTTGTCGCTATTGTTTTAGTTTTAGTATCATCGATAGACATAGCAGGCACTCCAAAATATCCGTCATACCGCAAACTTTAGAGAGAAAAATATCGTTGCTGGTATAGATAAAAAGACCCCATAAAACGGGGCCTTTAATTTACTTTATTTTAATAAGCTAATTATTACATTGTACTGGTGAAAGTACGAGTAATAACGTCTTGCTGTTGTTCTTTAGTCAGTGAGTTGAAACGCACTGCGTAACCAGATACACGGATAGTCAGTTGTGGGTATTTTTCTGGGTTTTCCATTGCATCTAACAGCATTTCACGGTTCATAACGTTAACGTTCAGGTGCTGACCGCCTTCGATAGACGCTTCATGATGGAAGTAACCATCCATCAGACCTGCTAAGTTAGTTTTACGAACATCGTCATCTTTACCTAATGCATTTGGTACGATAGAGAAAGTATAAGAAATACCGTCTTTCGCGTAAGCAAATGGCAGTTTAGCAACAGAAGTTAACGATGCAACCGCACCTTTTTGGTCACGGCCGTGCATAGGGTTTGCACCTGGGCCAAACGGAGCACCTGCTCGACGACCATCAGGGGTATTACCTGTTTTCTTACCATACACAACGTTAGATGTGATAGTTAAGATTGACTGAGTTGGTACTGCGTTACGATAAGTAGGCAGTTTCTGAATTTTCTTCATGAAACGTTCAACTAAGTCACACGCGATATCATCTACACGAGAATCGTTATTACCGAATTGTGGATACTCGCCTTCGATTTCAAAGTCGATTGCAATACCGTCTTCATCACGAATTGGTTTAACTTTGGCATACTTAATCGCAGACAGTGAGTCAGCTGCAACAGACAGACCTGCAATACCACATGCCATTGTACGATAGACATCACGGTCATGCAGCGCCATTAGAGAAGCTTCATAGCTGTATTTGTCGTGCATGAAGTGGATGCAGTTCAGTGCAGTGACGTACTGAGTTGCTAACCAGTCCATAAAGCCATCCATTTGATTCATCACAGTATCGAAGTCAAGGACTTCGTCCATGATTGGCGCATGTTTAGGACCAACTTGCATTTTCAGTTTTTCATCGATACCACCATTGATGGTATACAGCATGGTTTTCGCTAAGTTAGCACGAGCACCGAAGAACTGCATTTGTTTACCAACAATCATTGGGCTAACACAACATGCAATAGCGTAGTCATCGTTGTTGAAATCTGGACGCATCAGGTCGTCGTTTTCATATTGAACTGATGAAGTATCGATAGAGACTTTTGCCGCATATTTTTTGAAATTCAATGGCAGTTTTTCTGACCACAAAATAGTCATGTTAGGCTCTGGAGATGGGCCCATGGTATACAGTGTGTTCAGGAAGCGGAACGTATTTTTGGTGACTAAAGTACGGCCATCAAGACCCATACCCGCTAATGATTCTGTTGCCCAAATTGGGTCACCAGAGAATAGCTCATCGTATTCAGGTGTACGTAAGAAACGTACCATACGCAGTTTCATGACTAAGTGGTCAATCAGTTCTTGCGCTTGTTGTTCAGTCAGTTTACCTGCTTCGATATCACGTTGGATATAAACGTCTAAGAACGTTGAAACACGACCAAATGACATTGCTGCACCATTTTGTGATTTCACTGCGGCTAAGTAACCGAAGTAAGTCCACTGTACAGCTTCTTGTGCATTTGTTGCTGGTGCAGAAATATCGTAACCGTATTTTGCAGCCATTTCTTTCATTTGACCCAATGCGCGGTGCTGTTCAGCAATTTCTTCGCGCAGTTGGATAGTCATTTGCAGGTCTTCACCTTTTTCTAATCTTTCTTGCAAAGAGGTGAATTGGTTAAATTTGTCTTTCATCAGGAAATCAATACCGTACAGTGCAACGCGACGGTAGTCACCGATGATACGACCACGACCATATGCATCCGGTAGACCTGTTAAGATACCTGATTTACGGCATTTTAAGATGTCTGGTGTGTAAACGTCGAAAACACCTTGGTTGTGAGTCTTACGATATTCAGTGAAGATTTTTTTGATTTCTGGGTCTAAAGTGCGGTCATAAGCTTTACATGAGCCTTCAACCATTTTGATACCACCGAACGGGATAAGACCACGTTTCAGAGGGGCGTCAGTTTGTAAACCAACGATTTTTTCTAATTCTTTAGTAATGTAACCAGCATCATGGGAAGTGATAGTTGACGCAACATCTGTGTCAAAATCAACTGGCGCGTGAGTGCGGTTTTCGATTTTGATCCCTTCCATGACTTTATCCCACAGTGCGTCAGTCGCTGGGGTAGAGCCTGCTAAGAAAGATTCATCACCTTCATATGGAGTGTAGTTTTTCTGGATAAAATCACGTACATCGACGTTATCCTGCCAGTTACCTTGGTTAAAACCTTGCCATGCTAAAGCGAATTTTTCATTTAACTCGGACATGATACTTTTACCTTTTAACAATGGATCTTTTAAGGATCTTAATAAATCTTTTTGTGTGTGTCAGTGGCTATTAATGTTTTTGGCCACCACGTAAATGCATGAACCAATAAATGAGGCCGACTAAAATCGCGCCGCCAATAATATTTCCAATAGTGACTGGAATTAAGTTATCTGTAATAAAGTTTCCGACTGTTAGGTGCGAAAACTGCTCTGGTGACATATTGATTTGAGCCCAATACTCAGCAGGAGCAAATTCTTTAATCATAATCCCTAATGGGATCATAAACATATTTGCAATGCTATGTTCAAAACCGCTTGCTACAAACATAGCAACAGGCAGAACAAGAACAACCAGTTTATCAGTTAAGCTACGACCTGAATAACTCATCCAAACCGCAAGGCAGACCATTAAGTTTGCTAAAATTCCTAATGCAACAGCTTCAACAAAAGTATGGTGTAATTTATGACTGGTGGTTTGTAAAACGTTAAGACCCCATAGCCCATTTGCTGCAGTATATTGCCCTGCGAACCAGATAATTGCGACAAAGAACAATGCACCAATTAAGTTACCAATGTAGACATGAAACCAATTACGGAACATTTGTCCCCAAGTGATCCTGCCTGTGGCTTTCGAAACAATAGTGAGTACGGTAGAAGTGAAAAGGTCGGCACCGCATACAACGACTAGCATCAGACCCAAGGAGAAACAAATCCCACCAATGAGCTTAGTAAAACCATAAGGCGCTTCAGCCGCCCCTGTAGTTGCAGTGATGTAAAATACAAATGCGATAGAGATAAAAATACCGGCAGTGAATGCTGACAAGTAAGTAATTGCAGGATGCTTATTCGCCTTATAAAAGGCCGCATCATCTGCGACTTGCGCCATTACAGCTGGTGGCAGTAAATTAAAAGGGTTGTCAGCTTTCATACCAACACTCTCTTACAAAGTTGATTAATTATAGCACGCAATAATAGTAACAAAGGGGATAAATGAGAAATTTGATGTGGATCATGAAGTCTCTAGAGAAAGTGGTCAAAATGGTTAATTAAATGTTAAAATTAACTGTAACCAAATGAAAAATAACATAAAAATATTTTTTAAAATTTATAAAATATTTTTATAAAGGCTATCTTAAGGCCATGATTAAGTAAAAAAATACGTGCAAATGTTAATTATTTAAGATGAATATGATCCGTTTAATATTTAATTTAACTTATGTGTATATATCCCCCTAACTTGTATAACTTTAATCTGATATACCACTTTTTAGTTAGTTATATTAACGAGCAATATTTATCTAACAATTATGCCAATTATAAGAAAATAATCTTTGATGGAAGCAACCAATGCTTTAAATTTTTATGAAGACGCTAAATTAGTTTTCAGTATAAAATTCAATATCTTCTAATGTATTTAGCTCTTGTTCGATGCGTTCACGGCTGTTGAGCAATGTTTTGATGACTTGATCAACTTTTTGTTTATCACTGCGGAAGGTCGGAATAGATACACTAATTGCTGCAATGATTTTATTACGTTGGCGCAATGCCACAGCATAGCAAGTTGTTTCTTCGTTGATTTCTTTATTGTCTACGGCATAGCCATTTTGGCTAACAATATTAAGTTGCTGACGCAATTCAGGTAGAGTTTGCACACTATATTGAGTGAGTGGCGTAAAGCCAGAAGGGTATAGCTGAGCAATTTGTTGGTCAGTATAGTTAAAAATCATCGCTTTACCCAATGCTGAATAAATGGCGGGTAAGCGGGTTCCAATGTTAGAAATTAGTTGGACTTTTTGTGCAGATTGCACTTTGTCTATGTATAGTACATCAGCGCCATCTAAGATGCCCATTTGGCAAACTTCATTACACTCTTCAACAATTTGCGTCATCTCTCGATGTATCATTTTCAACCAATATGATTTTTCGAAAAATGAGCGGGAAAGAATTGAGCACGCAATACCTAAATAGTAAAGCTGGCTCTTATCATCGTAATTGATATACCGAAACTCAGCTAATGTTTTTAAAATAGGGTAAATTGTCCCCTTTAAAATATTAGTTTTATCAGAAAGTTGTGTCAAAGAAAGCCCAGTATTTTCAGCCGCTAAAACTTGAAGTATCTCTAATACTCGAATTGTCGGCATGTGCCCCGTAGACATTGAACTATCTCCCTGATTAATTTTGCCGCTATTCTAGGTTTAAAATAACACGATGTAAATCGCCGTAGAAAAACGATTTGTCTCATTTTCATCATGAATAAACCTGATATGAGCAATAAAAAGCCGTGATACTGCTCAAAATTTTTTAATAAAAAAAATAGATTTAATCTACCGTTATTATCCCTTTTATCAATTAAATCTCAATTAATCAATTCATTAAGTGAATAGTTAAAGTTAATGGATAAATTTGACTCCATCTAGAATTCGTGTTTATTTGATTGTGTTTTTATTTATGAATACAGTTTGTATATATGAACGCTGATTAATGAAGAAAAAGAATAATGGAGAAAAAAAGTATGGAAAGTCGTTATATTACCCCTGTAGTGACCGTTTTTGATGACAAGGGGCGAGTAGATCTTGAACAGAACTTACACGTTTATGACTCTTTGAAAGGAAAGGTGTCAGGTTTTGTGACGATGGGGAGTACTGGGGAGTTTTTTGCATTAAATATGCAGAATTCAAAAGCATTAATAGAACTTTGTGGCGGTTATCAAAAAGAAGGAATGCATGTTTATGCAGGGGCAAGCCGCCTAGATGTGAATGAATCCATTGAATTGGCTAATTTTGCCTATGAGCAGGAAATTGACGGTGTGATGATCATTAGCCCGTATTATTTCCCACTAGACGATGAAGGGGTTTACCGTTTTTACAGTACGATTGCGGAAAAAACACCCGCTAAAATTTTTATTTATAACTTCCCTGAGCGCACTGGCTACTCTGTTTCTCCTGAGGTTTGTCTTCGCTTAGCGGATAAATACACTAATATTGTTGGGCTAAAAGATACCATTCCTGACACTTCTCATACAGCTCAAGTGATTGAAACAGTAAAATCACGGCTCCCACATTTTGAAGTTTATGCAGGCTATGACAATAACTTTGCTCATGTCGTGTTGTCTGGCGGAAGTGGCTGTATCGGCGGTTTATCGAATATTTTCCCTCAATTTTTTGCATCATGGATGCAAGCTTTTGCTCAAGGTGATTTAGCATTAGTCGCAAAATATCAGCAACGCGTCGACCAATTAATGGCGATTTATGGGGTGAATACGCCATTTATTCCAACATTTAAAAAAGCGTTACAACTCAAAGGGGTGATTAATTCTGATCATTGCACATCACCATTTATTGGATTGAACAGTACACAGACAGAGCAGCTTCAGCAGCTATTGGCACTTGCTGATGCACCGCTCTAATCTTTCCTGAATCCAAAACATAGAACATCTTACTGACAGGGAAAAAATATCATGGCAACGATAAAAGCTTATAACAATCCCGTTTTAAATTCTGCGATAGCCAAATCGTGGAAGCGTTTAGTCCCCCTGATGTTTATTTTGTATTTTGTTGCATTCATTGACCGAGTGAATGTTGGTTTTGCCAAAGATGCCATGCAAGTGGATATTGGCTTATCAGATTCTGCCTTTGCATTTGGTGCAGGGATTTTCTTTGCTGCGTATGCATTATTTGGCATTCCCGCAAACTTGATTTTAAATAAAATAGGCGCCCAAAAATGGCTCAGTATTACGACGGTCATTTGGGGGGTTCTTTCTGCAATGACAGGGTTTGTTACCAATGAAACGCAATTTATTATTTTGCGTTTTTTACTTGGGCTGGGTGAAGCTGGGTTTTATCCAGGGATCTTATTACTAGCTTCTATTTATTTTCCAAATAATGTTCGTGGCTCAGTGATTGGTATTTTTGTTCTTGGTGTGCCACTTGCGTTAACTTTAGGTTCACCGTTATCAGGAGCTTTGCTTGAATTACATGGTTGGTTAGGTCGTCCGGGATGGTTCTGGATGTTTGTTATTGAAGGCTTACCCGCGATTGTTATTGGTATCTTTGCATTCTTTTATCTGGATGATAGCCCCGAAAAAGCACGTTTTCTTACTGATGAAGAGAAAAAAGCACTGACAGAGCAGTTAGCAAAAGAAAATGAAAAAACAGAAACAACATCGGTATTATCTGCACTGAAAAATGCCAAAGTATGGCACTTGGCATTGATTTACGGCACGATCCAAATTTCAGTGTATGGTTTAATGTTCTTTTTACCTTCTCAAGTTGCATCCCTCATGGGGGAAAGCCTAGGCTTTAAACAATCACTGGTGGCTGCAATCCCTTGGGCTTGTTCTGCATTCGGGGTGTATTTTATCCCTCGTATTGCTGACAGGTACCCAAATCGTCGCATCGAAATCTCTGTTGTGTGTATGCTAGCAGCCGCTTTAGGTCTTGCATTATCTGCATTTGCGAGTCCGGTATTCGCTATTGCAGCTCTCTGTTTAAGTGCGGTAGGTTTTTTATCAGTGCAACCGATTTTTTGGACATTTCCTCCACAGCTATTGAGCGGCCCAGCACTTGCTGCAGGGATCGGCTTTTGTACTACGATGGGGGCATTTTGCTCATTCCTTGCGCCAATCATTCGCGTTGAGGTCGATAAAATGATGAATAGTACTACCGCGGGTATTGTCACTTTAGCGGTGATCACTGTGGGGTGCGCATTGCTTATTGGGTTACTAAAAAAGAATACACATAAAAAAAATATTAAGGCGTTACCGTCAAATTAATAGCTTGATTTCTGGAAGGTGAAACATGCAAAAAATATTAAGAATAGATGAAAGTGATAATCTGATTGTAGCGCTGAAAGACTTACATGCAGGTGAGACTTATCAATGGGGAAATGAAAGCGTTACGTTAGTGACAGAGGTCAAAGCCAAGCACAAATTTGCCCTTGAAGCTATCCCTGTTGATGGCATTGTGTCTATGTATGGTACGGCAGTAGGGAAAGCCACAAAAGCTATCGCAAAAGGTGAGGCGATTACGGTTGATAATATCCGCCACTATGCTGCACCTGTTTCGTTAGAACAAGAGCCTTATGAATGGCTGGTCCCAGATGTTTCACAATATAAGGGGCGTACATTTAAAGGGTATTTACGGGATGATGGCCGCGTTGGTACGGCTAATTACTGGTTAATTTTTCCATTAGTGTTTTGTGAAAACCGCAATGTGACTAAGTTGACTGATGCTCTTAATGACGCATTGGGTTACAGCAATAATAGCTTAAAAAGTTTCGCACTTGATTTAACGGCGGGCGCACAAGAGGCAATCACTAAGCCAAAACTATTTCCACATATAGAAGGTGTTCGCTGTATTACTGTAACCAGCGGGTGCGGTGGGGCAACGTCAGACAGCAAAACGATGTGTGATGTGCTTGCGGCTTATGCAGACCATCCTAATGTCATTGGGATCACTGTATTTAGTTTAGGTTGTGAAAAAGCACAGCGGGACATGTTCAAAGAATCACTTTTTGCCCGTAATCCTAACTTTGATAAACCGACGCTGTATTTCCGTCAACAAGAATGGAACAGCGAGGAACAAATGATGCAAACGGCATTAAAGCAAACGTATGAGAGCATGAAAGCAGTTAAGCCTCAGTCTCGGGTTGATGTCCCTCTATCATATTTAAAACTAGGTGTTAAATGCGGGGCATCTGATGGTTTTTCAGGGATTTCTGGTAACCCTGCAATGGGGTTAGTTTCTGATTGGTTAGTGACTCTTGGCGGTGCATCTGGTTTAGCGGAATTCCCCGAACTCTGTGGTGCTGAAGGGGATATGGTGAAACGCTGTATCGCTTTTGATGATAAAAAGAAATTCCTTGAACTAATGGAACGCTATGAAAAAACGGCAAATTTCTTTAGTACGACCATTGCAGATAACCCAAGTCCGGGCAATATTGCAGATGGGTTGATAACAGATGCAATTAAATCAACGGGAGCGGCTAAAAAGGGTGGAACATCGCCAATTAGTGCGGTGTGTGATTATGCAGAGCCAATGCCAAATAGTGGGTTATCGTTAGTTTGTACGCCCGGTAACGATGTGGATGCGGTTACGGGGTTAGTGGCTGCGGGATGTAATGTGGTTATCTTCTCGACGGGTCTTGGTACGCCGACAGGGAACCCAATTGTTCCGGTGTTGAAAATATCCACAAATAGCGCAATAGCAGAGCGTTTATCGGATATGATTGATTATGATTGCGGGCCAATTATAGAGGGTGTCCCATTACCGACGATAAGCGAAGGGTTGTTTGAGCGTGTTATTGAAACGGCGAGTGGGGACTATAAAGTCAAAGCAGACCGTTTAGAGCAGTATGATTTTTTACTGTGGAAACGTTCACTCGATTTATAAGTTATTTAGAATAAAACTAAATATTGACGGGGTAATGATACCCCGTCAATAAACTAATACCTATTATGCGTTGTCTCTTTTCGCTTTTTGTAGTTTTTCATAAGCGGCAAGCAAGGCTTGATGTGCAGGTAACGCTTTTAGTTCATCGTCAATGGACCACAAACCATAGAAACATGATTCACCCGCAAGAGCCGCAGATGCTGCATCCACCGCTTCTTTCCCATACATACGAACAAATGCGTTGTAGTATTGAGTAGGCTCACGCTGTTCTTCTTGAGAAAGCAACAGCAGGGTTTGCAAACAACGATAATAATTCGCACGCTCTGCAGTAAATACTGAACTGTTGAAATCTTGCGTCCACTCAACCCAAGCTAATGCTTGCTCAAGGTCACCACCAGCCAGTGCTAGCATGGATTTTAGCTCACCAATACGCAGGTTGCTCCAGCCGTTATCTTTACCCACAGCTAAACCAAGTAGCTCACGGACACGGGTGAAGTCGTCTAGACCGTCATCATCTAATTGCTCAATAAGGGCAAGGTAGTCTTGCTTTTCCCATTGGCTATCCGGCAAATTAATAATAGTATCGCGTAAATAAGCCCCCATCGCATTATTGGCGATATGTAGGTCTTCAACCGGGTAAATATCAGACATACCCGGTACTAAGATACGGCATGCGTATACGCCTAAATGGTTATAGTCCGCAATATACACTTCTGCATCTAAGGTATTGAAGATACTGATAAGCGTTGCAAATTCTTCTTGGGTTGTCCCTTTGAAACTCCAATCTGCAAATGCATAATCCGCATCATCTTTGAATAGATCCCAGCTAATTAAACCACTTGAATCAATAAAGTGAGTTTCAAGATTGGTGTGTTCAGCCACTTCTTCGTCATCAAACGTTGGGGCATTGAATACATCGAGGTCTTTTAAGCCACGACCTTGCAGTAATTCAGTGACGGTACGTTCAAGGGCAACACCAAAGTCAGGGTGAGCTCCAAATGAGGCAAAACAAGTGCCATTTTGTGGGTTAAATAACACGACACAAATGACAGGGTATTTCCCACCTAATGAAGCGTCGTAGCAGAAAATTGGGAAGCCTTCTTTTTCAAGGGTATCAATAGCTTCAACTACGCTAGGGTAACGTGCCATCACGTCTGCTGGGATCGTTGGTAAGCTGATACTTTCTGCGATAATTTTGTTTTTTACAAAACGTTCAAAGACTTCAGAAAGGCCTTGTACTCGGGCTTCATTCGCTGTATTTCCCGCAGACATACCGTTAGAAACGTATAAATTGCCAACGATATTCATTGGAATATAAACCGTTTTATCGTCTGATTGGCGGGTAAATGGTAGGGCGCAAATACCCCGTTCTTCATTACCTGATTGCAAATCAATTAATTGGCTTGCTGCTAATGCGTTATCTGGGTCATAGAATTTGAGCAGACGGCTATCTAATAAGCCTTCAGGCAAGCTGTCATCTTCTGTCAGTGGGAACCATTTTTCATTGGGATAATGAACAAAGTCCCCTTCAGAAATCGCTTTACCTAAGTAAAAGTCAGCAAAGAAGTAGTTAGTTGATAAACGTTCAAAATACTCGCCAAGTGCAGAGGCTAATGCCGCTTTTTTGCTCGCACCTTTGCCATTAGTAAAGCAAAGAGGGCATTCTTTATCGCGAATATGTACTGACCAAACGTTTGGTACAGGGTTTAACCAAGATGCTTCTTCAATATCAAACCCCAATTTTTTTAATTTGGTTTGAAATGCATCGATGGAATCTTCAAGAGCGGCATCTTTGCCGGGTATAAAAGTTTGGCTCATTGTCAGTCACTTGTGAGTAGGGTGTTTCAAACGGGCTATGATACGGATTTTTGTCGTCAGCCTCACGCTTTTTATTCGTTCATAGAGAAATCATCTTAAAATTCATTATTTATCGTAAAATAATTATATAGATCACATAAAACCCAGCACAAATACACATAATAACTGAAGTTTATTAATGAAAGGAAATTAAGATGAAAAACAGAAATAAAGCGCTGCTCGCGACACTGGTTTCATTGTTTGCCGTATCAGCAATTGCCCAACCCAATATTACGGTATTAGCGACGGGAGGGACTATTGCTGGAGGCGGAGATTCAGCAACCTCTTCAAACTACCAAGCAGGTAAAGTCGGGATTGACGCATTAATTAATGCTGTTCCTGAAACTAAAAAAATTGCTAATTTAAGTGGTGAGCAGTTGGTGAATATCGGTTCCCAAGATATGAATGACCAAGTTTGGCTAACACTGGCTAAAAAGATTAATCAAGATTGTGATAAAACTGATGGTTTTGTGATCACTCATGGGACTGATACATTAGAAGAAACCGCTTTTTTTCTCGATTTAACCACGAGTTGTAAAAAACCTATTGTATTAGTGGGGGCAATGCGCCCCTCAACGGCGTTAGGTGCCGACGGCCCGCTTAATTTGTATAACGCCGTCGTTTTAGCAACAGACAAATCAGCAGGGCAGCGTGGGGTTTTAATGGCCATGAATGATAAAGTTGTTCAAGGCCGCAATGTGATGAAAATGAGTACTACAGAAGTACAAGCGTTTGATGCAGTGAACGCGGGGGCCGAAGGGTTTATTCATGATGGTAAAGTGACGTACTTCCAAGCTGCCCAGCCCCGTAGTGATAAGGCGGTATTTGATGTGAGTAAACTCGAAAAACTACCGATGGTGGGTATTGTTTATAATTATGCTAATGCCTCCGCAGCACCAGTTAAAGCACTTAGAGAAGAAGGGGTTGAGGGGATAGTAAGTGCGGGAGTCGGTAATGGTAATATGTATAAAACAGTATTTGATGCCTTAGCAAACGCAGCAAAAGAAGATGTTGTGGTCGTGCGTTCAAGCCGTGTACCAACAGGCTATACCACACGCAATGCGGAAGTTGATGATAACTTATATGGCTTTGTAGCATCAGAACGGTTAAACCCACAAAAAGCACGGGTTTTACTACAATTAGCCTTGACGCAAACGAAGGATGCAAAACAAATTCAAGAACTATTTGAACAATATTAACCATGCATAGAAGGCGGTGAGTTTACCGCCTTCTAGTTACTGACCTTTCATTCTGTTAGCAACGATATTTGCCGTCATTAAGGCAAGTAACGGGATCAGTGAAAACACAGCAAATAGCCAACTCGCTGAGGATTGCGCCCCTTCAACTCCCCCTGGTACTGATAACCCTGCAAGGTTGGCGATTAACCCAGCTAAAGATGCGCCAAACGCAGTGGAGAATAGCTGCAATGTGGTAATCGCTGAAGAGGCTTTTTGTGATTCAGGGCCGATAGAAACTTGCAGGACACGGGTTAGCAAATGTGGCCAAGCTGCGCCGATACTAGCTCCTGTTGTGAATAATGCTAAGCAGATTATCCAGATTTGCAGCGTTTCAATCTGCCAAATGTTTGTTATGAAAAGTGCTAAAATAGCTAATGCACTAAAGGTAATAAAAGGGCCTATTTGTATAGTTTTTATCGCATGTTCGGGTTTGCATGAAGACGAGATAATGGCAGAACATGACCATCCTGCTCCAACTAAGGCGGCCAAGTAGCCTGACATTAATGGAGCCACACCATGAAGGGTTTGTAAAAAATAAGGGACAAAAACTTCTGTTTGCACACTTAGCCCTAATAGCGCCATCGTGAGGTAAATAGGAGCAAGTTGTGCTTTGTAATGGAATGTACCTTGGGGAAATAGTGTATTTTCGGCTGTCCGTTCAAGTTTAACTAATCGTATACATAATAAAATGGCAATTAACATCCCAAGAATAGGAATTAGACTTGCTTTACTTAGACTTCCAAGTGAAATAGCCAATACTGCGGCAGAAAGTAGCAACAAAGCTTGCAGTGGGATTGGGTCTTGAGGGCATTTTTCAGTTAAATTATGACTTGGTAAAATCAACCACGTTAGCCATAAATAAGGTATCCCAACAAATACTAAGCACCAAAATGCACCGCGCCAGATATCATATTCAGCAAAAAAACCACCTAATGCGGGGCCCAGTAATGTTGCCATCCCCCACATACTCGACATCATGGCTAATACTTTTGACCATAGGTGCTGAGGGAAAACAATATGCACCATTGAGTAGGAAAGTGTCAGTAATATTCCCCCGCCTGCTCCTTGAATAATCCGGCCAAGCAACATGATAAACATAGAAGGCGTTATGGCACAAATAACAGAGCCAATTAGGAAGATAGCAGTAGCGAGTAAATAACTCCGTTTAGGACCGAGATGGTTTAAAATCCGAGAGGTTAGTGCAGAAAGAATAATGGATGAAAGGATAAATAAAGTTGTATTCCATGCATAGAATCGGATACCACCAATATCCCTAACGACAGAAGGGAGCGTTGTGATAGTGATATAAACATTAATCGCATGTAGGCAAATGCCCCCTGCTAACGCTAGAGTTAGCCAAAGGTTTTTACCCGTAAGGAGTACGCTCCAGCCTTGTTCGTTATTCTGAGTCATCCATTTTCTCTAATATGTGAAATAAATTAAGAAAACCCAACTAAATATGCTTATACCAGTTATACATTTTTATTCAATTAGGTCAATGTGGTGATATAACTTAAGCAATTACTATAAAATTAAGATAAATAAATCATTAGATAGCTATTTATTGAATTGTTTTTTAACCCAGGCTGTTATTAGTACATGTTTAATTTTAATTATTTATCAAATGGTTACGTTTTATTTTTTATTGAGTAATCAATATTGATAACCATCACTAAAAAAAATTAATGTGTCGCTGATCATATTTTGGCAACAAAGCCAGTATCTGTGTTGATAATTCGCGTCGCAAAAAATAGGCTAAATACATCACAAATAGCTTAAGTTATTGTGAATTATTAGATTTAAAAGGAAAGTTAAATCGTATTTCGGCCGAAAAATTAAAACTAAAAATTATTAGAGGAATACAAGAATGGTTAATAAACATGTCAATACTGGCAGGAAACTGCTCGTCTTAAAAATAGCCATCGCTATGCTGCCAATTGGTTATCATCCTATCATGCAAGCAGAGCAATTTTTGGAAGATTCGACACTAAAAGGTGGACTCTACTATTGGCAAAGGGATCGTTCACGTAAAGATTTAGACCCAAATAGCGACAAATATAAAAAATATGCAGATAACCTTAAGCACTCGACTTTCAACGCTAGCCTTGATTTTTCCTCAGGTTATTTTCAGGACTTTATTGGCTTAGATTTGGCTGGTTTTACCGCAATCGAATTATCCAATAGTGGGCCTGCGGCTCCCAATGAAATTGGTTTCAGTGATGCAAAGACACGCTGGGATGAAAAATATAAAGGCGACCGCAGTGGTGTGAGTATTTATAAAGCCGCGGCAAAAATGAAGTATGGGCCTTTTTGGGGAAGAGGGGGCTATATTCAACCAACAGGGCAAACACTGCTTGCTTCTCATTGGAGCTATATGCCAGGAACTTACCGAGGGGTAGAGGTTGGTGGGGTATTTGATTTTGAGCAAAGTGGTGAACTTAGCATGTCGTACATATGGGCTGACCGCTATAAAGCCCCTTGGTATCGTGATATGTACAATTTCCGAGAAGCGGATGGTAAAACAGGGATCAGTTATTTACATGCTATTGGTTTTAAATATGATTTTAAAAATTCATTAGTGTTAGAAGGCTCATACGGTCAAGCAAAGGATTATATGGACCAGTATTTTGCGAAGGTATCATATGCAGTACCTGTAGTTGACCGCGATTTACGTCTTTCTTATCAATTTTATGGCTCGAAAGATAAAGTTTCAGACGGTGGCGTTAATGACGTATACGATGGTTTAGCATGGTTACAAGCGATGACATTAGGTTATACCTATGACGAATTCGATTTTAAGGTTGAAGGGACATATGTTAAAGCTGAAGGAAACCAAGGTTATTTTTTACAACGTATGACACCGGGTTGGGCGACGTCAAACGGCCGTATGGATATATGGTGGGATGGCCGCTCTGATTGGAATGCGAACAATGAAAAAGCGGTGTATGCAGGTGTAATGTATGATTTAAAAAATTGGGATTTAGCAGGGTGGAAAGTTGGGACATCCTATATTTATGGTTGGGATGCAAAACCGAGCACTAACTCACAATACGCTCAGGATGTGCGTTTAAGAGAAAGCGCTTGGAACTTTGATATTTTATATACAGTACAATCAGGCCGTGCAAAAGACACACTATTTAAGTTGCACTTTACTAAATATGATAACCATACAGATATTCCTAGCTATGGCGGTGGTTATGGCAATATCTTCCAAGATGAAAAAGATATTAAATTTATGGTGATGATGCCATTTACTGTATTTTAATATCAATTTTTTTGAGAGTAGATTGCTGCTTTAAATTAATTATTTTGGCAGTGATCTACTAAAAATAGGAATAACATACAGACTAAATATTAAATGATGTAATGAAATAGTTAATTATACGTATATTAAGGGAATGGTGATTGAATAAAAAAGGTGAATATATTTCACCTTTTTTGAATGGTTAAAACAATACTTAGATTTATTAATAATTATATAGAAGCGATGTCTTTATCGATGTTATCGGTAGGGGTGTGAAGGTCGTGTTTTACCCTATCTTTTAATTGGGTTACTTTTTCATTATGTAAAGTAGCCTCTTTTACTTTTGCTTGCCCTGATAAAATACCACCTTTCTTAATAGATAAATTACTATATTGAATGGTTCCATGAATTTCACCATTATTTTCGATGCTTATCGAATCAGATAAACATTCCCCTTCAACTCGCCCGTTAACAATCAACTCTTTACTGGTAATGTTCCCAGTAACTTGGCCATTTAACATGACCTTCACTGTATTATTTTTCCCTATAATGTTACCAATCACTTTGCCATAAATATGTACTTGTTCATTAGAGGTAATATTACCTTCAAAAATGACATCCCTTGAGATGATGGTATTGGATTTCTCTTCACTTATAGTCGGGGTTGCTATTGTAATCTGTTCTTCTAGCTTAGCGGGTGCTTCGGGCGTGCTAGCGGTTGGTGTTGGGGTTACTTCAGGGGTTGGTTTGTTTTGTCTTTTGGTGAACATTTTACTTACCTTTTTTTGATTGAAGTGTAAGATCAAGAACAAAATTGATAATACAAATGAAAATAAGGTGATGGCAGAGTAACTAAAAAACCATCCTATCAAAGTAAGAAACCAGAAGAAAAAACTAGTATTAAGAAAAAGGTAGGTTTTTTTCATCAGTTAATCTCTTACAAAATGACTAAAGCTACATAAATGAGTTTAGTCAAAAAAAATGACTACACAAAAAAAATGTAATATAACGTCTTCGTTACAGACTAAAGAATAACTGTAATTTAAGATAATACAATTATAATGAGTTAATAAACTAAATACATATAAATTTTATATTATTGATATATTGGAAATCATCTATGATGATATTTATGTACCTATACTAATAAAGGCAGCATAATTTCTAATATAAGAAAATTCATATATAAAATAATATAAAGGATTTGGGTTGGATTGCAACTTATTATCGAGCGCTAAATATGCAAGCTCTGTGCTGATATTTGGCGATTTAAGTGAAAGTTGTCAGAAGATTAGTGAGCTTAATCACCAATATAGTGTGAATAACAATATAATTTATGGAAATAAAAACCCCTGATAACATTTAGCAATAGCATGGTTATCAGGGGTTTTTCGTTTGTCGCTACTATGATTTATTCATAGGGTAGCAATACCTTGTGATTCTTTTACTCTTTTGCTTCGTGTGCGTCAGCATTTTCACGGCAATCACCATCTGCGCAATGGCCATATAGATATAAACTATGGTTAGATAATTTAATACCATGGCGAGCGGCGATATTTTTCTGGCGAGTTTCAATAGATTCGTCAGTAAACTCAATCACTTTGCCACAATCTAAACAGATTAAGTGGTCATGGTGATGCTGCTGAGTTAATTCGAATACAGATTTTCCACCCTCAAAGTTATGGCGGGTTACGATACCTGCATCATCAAACTGGTTTAATACACGGTATACGGTAGCTAGCCCGATCTCTTCGCCCATGTCGATCAGCTTTTTATAGAGATCTTCCGCACTGACGTGGTGGCACTCAGGCTCTTGAAGTACTTCCAAAATCTTAAGTCTTGGAAGAGTGACTTTGAGTCCAGCATTTTTCAATGCTTTATTGTTGTCTGTCATGCGGGTTTGTCCTGTATCTTAAATCATAAATTTAACAATAATGAGACGTTTTTAACATAAATTCAGTTGTCTTCTAAACTGTTTTACAATTATAGGCATGGAAAATAAAAATAGAAACCATGCTTTGTCTCATTATTTTGATAATCTCTTGAGAGCCTATCCTATTAGGATGCTTTATCGGCTATTTTAGACTAGATCACTTGTTTGAATGATGCGTTTAGAGCGACAAGTGAGCTGATCTATGGGTTAGGCTCTATTTCATATGCCTTAGCCGATAATTTCTGCTAAGGACATTTCTTCAGAGATTTGTTTTACCCATGCATCGACACGTTCATCAGTTAGTTCAGGCTGACGATCTTCATCAATGGCTAAACCAATAAAGTGATTGTCATCTGCCATACCTTTGGATACTTCAAAGTGGTAACCTTCAGTTGGCCAATGACCCACAATAACAGCACCACGAGGTTCGATGATATCGCGAATGGTTCCCATCGCATCACAGAAATATTCTGCGTAGTCTTCTTGGTCTCCACAACCAAATAAGGCGACAAGTTTACCTTCAAAATCAATTTCTTCGAGAGTTGGGAAAAAATCATCCCAATCACATTGAGCTTCACCATAATACCAAGTAGGAATACCCAGAAGTAGAATGTCAAAAGCTTCGATATCTTCTTTGCTACATTTAGCAATATCATGAACTTCTGCTACATCTTTGCCTAGTCTTTCTTGGATCATTTTGGCAATATTTTCTGTGTTACCTGTGTCACTTCCGAAGAAAATGCCTATGACTGCCATAAAGTGATTAACCTCTTGTTTTTCTAAGGGAGATAGAAGTTAGTGCTGATCTTCTATAGCTCTTTTAGAACGAAAATAAATATAATATTACGCCTTATTCTGGCGAAAAAATGCGTCTAAGTCTGTCAAATTTGTGTGATTTATCAAGATGACACTATTTGCGTATCGCTTCATTAACCTGTTCAAGTTGTGACATCAAAATTTCTTCGATCAATTCACTACGGCTTATATTTTTATCTTCAGCTAATTGGTTCAATACAGCGACAGCTTCTTCATTCAGTTTTAACTCAACTCTACGCAATCCTTTGACTTTATCGCGTTTTAGCTGGTTACGTTTGTTGATCCTTAATTGTTCATCCCGTGATAGCGGGCTTGTCTTAGGTCGCCCAGGCCTTCGTTCCTCAGCGAACAAATCCAGAGTAGTACGATCAGTTTGTTCTTTTGCCATGTCTATAACTGCTAAAGGAGTGTGCCAGTAATTCAGCGCGCAATGATACCCTAGCTAATCCCCTAGTGCTATAGCTGCATACTAGGCTAGTGTATTCAATAGGTTAAAAAAAACACACATTTAACAAAAAAGCACCACTTACAGTATGGGTGGTGCTTTTTTAGACATAATCATTGTGTCTGTTGCTGCCATAAGTTGGCATACAGGCCTTTTAATTTGAGTAAATTCTCATGAGTATCCATTTCTGTCACTTCCCCATGGCAAATAACACAAATTTTATCAGCATGCATAATAGTGTTAAGTCGATGAGCAATACTAATAACGGTTCTGCCTTGGGTGATTAGCGGCATATTTGCCATAATTGCCGCTTCTGACTCGTAATCTAAAGTCGAAGTGATTTTTAATTCTGGATGTGAAAAATTAAGCGTTATACATCAGCCAGTTAAAAGAGTTAGATGTGGCTTTTGACTGGCTTCATTCTTCGAGTGTGTCGAAATTGTGACATGTTCACAATATTTGGTTAAATGTTGACCACTAAAGTGTGCGTACTTCTGAACCATTTCTAAGGTCTCCCATCCTCCCATTTCTTTTAACACCATTAATGGAGTTCCACTTTGTGCGTGCCAACTTGCCCAAGTGTGTCTCAAGTCGTGAAAAGTAAAATCAGTTATACCAGAATCAACCAATGCCTTTTCATAGCATTCTCGATAATGATTTCTTCTTTTCTTACCATCGTTTGAAAATACATAGTCTCCATCTTTTTCAATTCCCTTTAAAATCTCAATGGCTACATCATTTAATGGAACAGGTCTAGCGCGTCCTGATTTTGCGTTATCAGCTGTAACGTGCGCAATTTTTCTAACTAAATCTACGCTTTTCCACTTAAGTGATAATATTTCCCCTTTCCGCATTCCTGTTAAAATAGCAATGGAAACAAAATCTCTCATCCACTTAACCTTGATGTTGGAAAGCAGAAGTTCAGCCTCCCACTTCTCTAACCATCGAACCCTAACCGTTGGCTCCTTCATTCTTGGGATGTACGATGACTTTAATATCCATCCCATCTTGTGAGCCAAAGAGAAAGCACGCATAATAAACGAGCGATATCTATTTTGCGTTGCGTTGGATAGCTTCCTCTTTGTCTTTGGGTTATACAGTGGTAATGAGTTGGCTATTTCATCGCTCGTTATAGTCGATATTTTTCTACCCCTAAATATTTGCTGAAAGTAATCCGCATAGGCAAGTTTCGTTTGGTATGTTGATTGCCCTTCAGCGTCTTTTAAAGTGAGTAACATCATTTCTTCAAATGACCTATCTGGCGTTTTATCTAGCTTCTCCATCTGCCATAGGTCATGTTTTAACTTGTCATGATACTCTTGGGCTTTGACTTTATCCTCCGTGCCAGCAGGTTTTCTAATTCTTTCTCCGCTTGGTGCTGTAACGTCAACCCAGTATTTCTTACCTCTTTTGTAGATCGGCATGATTTCCTCCCACTACCGACTACAGCCAGCCGATAGACATTATTATCGTTAAACTGTGCCTGTTCAAACTTTTTCAGGCTTTCCTTGTTTGCGCGCCATGAGCCGCCGACTTTAAACATATAATATTTCGATGGCTTTCTATAGATAGTGCCTTTTGATAGGTTCAATAACTTTGAATATTCTTCGACAGTATAATATTGGTCATCCACTATTAATCTCCTTATCGATAGAGTTGACGTAATAAGTCAACCACATAATCGGTGGGAATTTCTTGTGTTTTTCGCTGAGTGTTAGTTGAAACTTTGGTAGGTATGATTTGAGTATTGCCGTGCTTTGCTTATCGCTGAGTTTTTTGAGTTGCTTTAATTTGTCTCTGCATTCCCTTGCAATAGCCCTGCGTCCATTCTCCATTTCCTGTGGTGTCATAGGCCACCTATGCTATTTTCCATTCATTTAATATTTGATTGCCGATATTCATTAATTCATCCCTATCGACAGTGTTAATTATCTTTCGTGGTTTAATATAAGGTCGCCATATTAAAAGCATTGAGCCTTTATTATTACCGTTAACTGGTTTGTTTGTTCCTGCATTAATAAAAGATATTCTTCCTCCTGTAATTAATCTAACCTCATCAACTGTTTCTAATGCCGAAATAAACCAACCTACGGATGTGTCCGACGGAATTAACATAACTACAGGCTGCAATTGCTTTTTGCATTGCTCATCGGCTTTATTAATCCAAGGCTGAATTTCACTATAAGGGGGATTGCAGAATATAGCTCCATAACTTTCCCAATCGCAATTTAGCGAGTCGTCTTTTTCGGTGAGGTAATGAGTGCAAAGGTGGTTATTATTATCGGCGGCCGCATCTAAATAGAAACCGAATTCAGCGTCCAATGCTGTAAATAAAGATAGGGGAGTTTGCCATCTATCACGCAATTCCTTTGGTGTATGGCTACCTCCGTAATCAGCCTTCATTCTCCGCATCCTTCATTAATAGGAATAATTCCATGGCAGCACGATATAAGTTATTGCTTCTTGTTCTTTCACTTGCAAAGCCATACGCAGGTGAAGCTACCCAATTACCGCCGTCGTGTTCTTCTGCAAACACATCAAATGCGGTGCATATCTTATTCTCAATAATAATAGGCAGTGCGTCTTCTGGATAATTACACGGATTAAACTTTTGCGTTTGTCCATTATTAAACTTTCTAAAAATAGTTTGTTCTTTTTCGAAGTAGACATATCTATTCTTAGTGTCAATTTCTGCTATTCGCCTATTAATCTCGAAGTCAGATAGTTCGGTGTATTTATTCATTGATTAACTCCAATTCACTTT
Organism: Providencia sp. TYF-12; assembly: GCF_041344805.1. Lineage (NCBI taxonomy): Bacteria > Pseudomonadati > Pseudomonadota > Gammaproteobacteria > Enterobacterales > Morganellaceae > Providencia > Providencia sp. TYF-12. The sequence goes on along the minus strand of NZ_CP166833.1, from coordinate 3,302,084 downwards.
GTGCGAAATAAGTTTCAATACCATCAGGGAAATTAATGCCAATATTTAAAGTTTCACTATTATCAATCGATGTTATTTCGCATTCATAACCAACAAGATTAGAGCCAAGAATATCTTTAACCACTCTAACCTTATCGCCGACTTTAAATTTCATTATCATCCTCTAAGATTTCATTAATTGTATCTCTAATGTCAATTAAGTCTTTTTTTGTCACATCCATATTCCAAGACGGAGCATTTAAAATAAAACAATCTTTTATTGTTGGCTCTATTTCAATGCTATCTCTATAATTTTCTAACCCAGTATAATATTTATCTTTCATTCCACACCTCACCACATTTAATCTCAACATCCCGCGCCTGCATTATCTGCATAGCACGGCTCTCGCATTCTTGCTGTGTGTATATTTTCTCAGATACAGGCACAGCAGAACCCTGTATTAGCATGAGTAATACATATCCGATTATTTGCATTAATTGTTACTCTGAATTTTAGGGATAAAAAACCCCGCTAGTGCAGGGTGTTGATAAATAAAATAGATTGTATTTCTTTTTGTTTATCCATGAATGAATTGCATGATTTTTGTAAACCATCGGCTGTTGAGTATAAAGAGCCAACCTCGTATCCTTTTACTATCTTCTCAGAAAGAAGCATTGAATCATAAAGAATATCATAGGCATCGATTATAAAATCACTAAATAATTCTATCAATTCATCATCATTAATTAGGTTTGTGAGTTCCTTTAGAATTGATTCTAAATTTTCAGTGTTAATGTTTATTATTGCTGATGGCTTATACTCATTGTTGAATATAAAATCAAATCTATTATCTTTGGTCGCAACCAATATGTAACCATTAGTTAAATGATATTTGATATCAATATGCTTACCAACGTTTAATATAATGTATGTTAATGATTTAAGCTCCATTACGATATGGTTATTTATTTTCATTTGATGTGTAAATTGATTTCTCACAGCACATATTTTTCTTTCTATAATAGCGTTGTTTGTTTTTTGTGCATCCCATTTCTGCCAAAAATATACAATTATTGTTACCAATATTCCCAATGATGAAATGAGACTAAATATAAGAGATAATTTTTTAGAGGTAATATCACTAGCATGCCAAATTTCAGATATAATTGGATATAAGACCGCAATTAAGAGCATTAAAGTAAAACCAAACGATAGTTTTGTTGTAAGACATTCATCTCTTTTTTTACGCATAACCCCTCCTTATTTAAAGCAGGAATCATACTCACATCCATGTGACTAATCCACTGTCAAAATGCCTCCTTAATTCACGCTTATTTGTTTTAATGCCTCACGAACTGCATTTAAGCGCGATTCCATTCTTAGATATTTAGGGTTGGGAATAGAAGGCCAATCGTTATACCAAGCATCATCGCCAAACAAACTAAGCAACTTACTTCCTATATAGCAATTGCAACAATCACTCTTAACATCATCGGATGATTCAATTAAATCCCAATACTCTCTTGCTTCGTATTGGTCTATTTCATCATCTTTGCGCAGTTCGATAACTTGCTTTTTAGCATATTCAGCATTTGCATCGTTATCATCATCTATCTCAGAGTTTAAATTAGAATCTAGCTTACCTATCCAGTAGTGGTTATTAATCCTATGAATAAACTCAACTAGTGAGCTGCCCATAGAGCCCCAAAAACAAGACCATGAATCGCCACTTTCGCTAATAGTAACTCTGCCATTTTTGTTATCACCGTAATCTTCAAGGTAAACATGAATGGGGTCGTGACGCTCTATGCCTGCTATCACCAGTTTAGTCACTTGAGATTGTTCAACCTTCATATTCATTCCTCTTATTGCATCTATTTAATCGATATGATTAAAATAATTCATCATTGTTTTTAATTTATGACCTATAGTTAATTTGAACTTTCTAATTATTTTTGTAGTCCTCGCCGATTCTCCCTGTGTCGGCATTTTTTTATCTACTTCCTTGCTAAATTCCATGGCTTAACTATTCTTAAATTGCTTACACAGATAAATTATAAGTTTCATTCCTGCACGTCCCCTTGCCGTCCTCTCTGTGGCGGCTTTTTTATTCATTGCATCCCTGCGAGTTAAATTAATCCTTTCCCTGATTAATCCTCACCCCATTCATCAACCCATGCTTCGAGTGGTGTTTTTCCTGCTTCGTAATCATCACGCCAAGCGTCTGCATCTGCTGCGCTACCGCCGTGGTCTGCTGCTACTTGCATTAATAAATCGTGCCATTCTTCAAAACTACAATTTTCATTATTCATATATCTATCTCCTGTTTGCATCCTTGCAAATATATCCTTTGGTTAAATAACATAGGGAAGGGTCAGAAGGGGATTCCTTGGTCATCCCAATCCATCGGAGGCTCATTCTGCGGCGCTTGCTGTGACTGTTGAGGCTGTCGCGCTGGCTTCCGGCTTCCTGCCTGATTACCACCGTTACCACCTAGCATTTGCATAGAGCCGCCGATATTTACCACTACTTCTGTTGTGTATCGGTCTTGACCGCTTTGGTCTTGCCATTTACGGGTTTGCAGGGAACCTTCAATATAGACTTGTGAGCCTTTTTTCAGATATTCACCTGCAACTTCAGCTAACTTTCCGAAAATTACCACTCTATGCCATTCGGTTTTCTCGCGCATTTCTCCTGATTGCTTATCGCGCCACGATTCCGATGTTGCTAGTGTGAGATTCGCTACCGCGCCACCTGCTGGCATGTATCTAATTTTCAGGTCTTGGCCTAAGTGACCAATGAGAATTACCTTGTTTACACCTTTACTTGCCATTTATGCCGCCTTTTTAAGTTCGCTAATTCTTATTCCAGTTAGTCGCTTGCACTCTTCTTGGTGAGTACCGCTTAATTCATTCCATACTTTTTTGTACTCATTCATGATCGCAAGTTCGCTAGTTGCTTCATGCAAAAAGCCTGTGTAATCACTTAATATTTGCTCTGGTGTTCTCGGTGCTACGTTATGCACCTCTGCGTCAGCATCAACCGCTGTTTCCTCTGTCGGTATGCAAAACGCTTGAAAGGCTGCGTATTTATATGCAATAGACATTGCTTTGTTTGTGGCCTTATCTCCGCTATCCATAGCTTCACCATAAGTCATGACTGTGTGTTTGCTGCCATCCGTGACAGATACAAAATCAAACTCAGCTTTGACGGTTACGTAAAATAATGGAGTTCCTTTTTGGCTAAGGCGTTCACATACCGACCGCTCAGTACAGCGAGTTAAGATAAGTAATCCGTGCTTAACTAATGCAGGAGCTAAGGCGTTATAAACCGCATCAATACCCCTAAACGCATAATTTACACCGCCGCCTTTGGGTTTTTCCTTGCTAATGCCTTTTTCTGCCAGCTCCTTGGCAACATTACTTATTGCTTTGTATACCTCACTCATAATTACCTCCGAAAATTAGTCACCCACAACCCTACCACCTAATGGCAACTCTGTGACGCCACGATAAGGGTCAAAGTTATCTTTGAATAAATGCCTTGCGTATCGCTCCAAGTCAGCCTGTCTTCGTTGCGCTTGAATGTGTTCAGGTAGAGGAGGGTAGAATTGAGACATTTCTAAGTTTTGACTTTTAACTAGTGCGGCATGAGCTAATTCTAGTGTTGAAATCCTTTCAACTGGTTGAATTTCATTGCCCGTTAAGTCACGTACTCTTCGCCTTTCGATATCTTCATCAATCATTGATGAAGCATATTTCAGGGCAGCATCCTTGCTTTTATGACTAGGGAATGCCGGTGTTAAATACTTACCCATATTCACCTCTCATCCACTTGTTAGGCACTGATTGAGGCTGAATACCAAGGCTTTCCATGCGATAGTATTCAGCTTCTTCCTCACGCTCCCTGCGTCGTTTCTCGGCGTCCTGCCTTTGCTTGAGTTCATACTCTGAAATTCTCATGCTGCGTCCTTACTTAACTTGGCCACTGCCGAAAATATTAGGCTTCCTTTCCCTCTGGTGATGTACTCTTCCATAAGCGCATCAGTCCATTCGTGCTTTAAGAGGAAATCAACTATCTCCTCGATTGGCGAATCCATTGCAGTAAAGAGAGCGTCTGTGTCTCCCTCTATTTTTTGCACTTCATGGTTTTCAATTGATAACCTGAAGTCTTTATCAAACGTTATTGATGGGTAATAACCTTTTGTATTTATGTGCAATGTCATATCCACCTCGGTATCAGTGCCATGAAAGCAATTAAGGAGATAATGAAAGCTATCCAATCCCACTTAATTTTGTTTTTAACTTCATCCTTGAAGCTCTCGCTATTCAGTCGATAGCTGAGTTCCTGACGTTTTAATTCGTTAATTTTTGACATAAGAAATCCCTCACTTATCGATTGATAGCGATTGTTATTGAAAGTGTTCTGGTGTTGGTGCGGTGGGTTACTGCTGACCGAGGGCTTTTGCGATTGCTGCTTTGGCTACTGATAATGGATGGTCAGAGTCTTCGTCTTGTTCGATGCCGTAAAAGTCATCATGATATTTTAGTAACCGTTGCAAAGCCTCTAATAACTCTGGTGCTGCTGCAATTAGATGGGCGTTTGCTTCTTGTACAGATTCACTTTCAGGCCAATCAGTAGACCAGATTTCAACCCAGTCGTTATTTTCACAACCATGAACCGTAGCAATATGTCCGCTATGGCAATTATTTCTATCCGTTAACCACGGCGCAGGCGTTCCTTTAAATTCCATATCACCCCCTAGCCTTTAATATTGCATATGCTTCATTAAAAACATCTTTATCTACCCACAAAACCAAAGCTTCTTCATCTAAATCAGCATCAGTAACAAAAGAGACTGTCGTGTTATCAGTGCTTTCTTTTATAGAAACTATAGTCTTTGATAAAAGCTGGACAGATATATTTTCACTTCCGATTTCATTAATTAAGTCAGATATAGAAATCATTTATTACTCCTAGCCTTTAACATTGCATCTGCCATTTGATATGCGTTTTTCGAAACCCATTCAAGCGTTTGGTCTGTCGCCGTATCAATCATTGCATTGTTGGCTATAATTCCATTCATAGCCTTAGCAGCAAAAAAATCACGTAAACTCATCCCAGTATCTGTTCCATGCAATTCTGTTGCTGGAACTGGAAAAGCCGCCCCACCTGTTTTATCTGTCATACTCCCTCCGTTATTAACTAAACACGATGCTAGTTGCTTTCACATTTCACGCCACAGAAAGGGCAGAATGAGAAAGTAACGGGGAAATCCTGCTTTGTTAGGCGGCCTTTCGGTGTGCCGTCCTTTTTGACTTCCTGATAACTGGCGTTGTATTCAATGAAATAATTAACTGACATGATGCCGCCAGACATAAACAAGCCTGATTGTTTCCAGCCAGAAGACCGTAGGCTTGCACCTTCAGGTAATTTTGCTTTGATGCGACTTTCCATATCGTCGCCTAATTTCGTAAAGCAATCACACATATCTCTATCTCCTATCTATTAATCACCAAGCCATTCAAGGTGTTGCAATTCCTGAATAACTTGCTCGTCTGTTAGCTCTCTGTTCTCTTTATTGCATTCCTTGCAATTAGTTGCCGCTACTGGTTGACCTATGCACCCACATTCACGACCAGAGCAACAGGTAATAAACTCAATTCCGTCTTGGCAATATTTGTTGCTACATTTCATTACAGCTCCTATCTATTAATCAACCCAACTTTTGAATTAAGTAGTCGCATGCCTTTAGTTTTCGTTGCGCTATAAACTGTTCGCATGCTTCGATACTAGTTGCTCCAAGCAATAAAACTCGATTGGGGTTGTTTCTGTATATGATCCGATACATAAAGTTATTCCTATTAATCAACTCACCACAGCCCACCGCAATGGACTGTAATTAGTTAACTATTCGTCGCCTGGCTCTAGCTCAGAGAGAAAATCTTCGTCGGTTGGTAATGAATCAAGCTGGTAGGTTTTTACGTGTCGAACTGGATAATACCCGTCAGTACCATCATCGCTTTTCAGTCCATAAAAACGTTCATTTTTATCTAGCTGACGTTTGTTGTATCCAGTGAATATTTCGAATGTATTTTTATCTAAATCAACTACATATGCATATTCACAAAATAACGACTCAGCAGCAAATGAAATGGTTAGCCTTAGCGGAACAGGCTCCTCAGACTCTTGAATCAACTCAAGAATATCTCCGCCAGTATCCCTTGACATACTTGGGTATAACTTATTAATACCAAATCCTGATTCGTTAATTTTCTTATTCATTTCATCGATTTGCTCATCATTCGGCTGAAATGTTTTACCCAAGTTTTCAATGAACTTATCTTTTTTTAGCTTATCTCTCAGGAATGTAAGTAAGGTAAGTCCTTGACCTGACGGATACCCATCCCATTGACCGTATTGAGCAACCTTGTAGTCACCATCCTTTGCTACACAAATTAAATGTCTTGTTCCCATATCTATCCCCTTGCTGTGATGCTTCCATCACTCATAATCGGCTTGCGTAGCCGTGGTTGCTTGCGTGTGTCGCATTTCTGCGAACGTTTCTAATCTTTGCTAGCTGTGCATCAGTAGCATCTTTGTGATACTTGCTGATGTGCATAACTGGTAATCTCGGGTCAAATGTCCTTAGACACAACGGACAGGTAACTTTCGTTTTCATGCGCTGCTCCTATCAAATGACTTATGCAAATATTGTTATTTCATAAGTAATCTGTAGTGCATCTCATTGCCGCTCTTCCAACTTCGCATACTGCCCTGAGCCCGCCGAGTGCCCGACGCATGGTTTAAAGTCGCGCCGTTCGACTATTTTTTATCTCTGGTTGCCCTTCGATGTGATTAAATATACCTGTAGGTAATTTGATTGTAAATACCCAAAGGTAAACATTGCGTACGAAATTGGTTTACCTGTATGATTTTTCAGGTAATTTATTTTTAATTATTTTTGTTTAGGCGTAAAAAAAAGCCCTAAAAAGGGCTTAAATATGAGAGGTAGGTAAACTATCCGTGGAATTTATATTTGATGGATTGGCTAACGAGCACTTTAGCCTGAATAAAAACCCCGTCAATTTCAGCTTCGCTCAGGTGCCATGTTTCGTATCTTGGATTATCTGAGATGATAGCAAGCTTCTTATACTGCATTTGAAGGCGCTTAATGTATAGTTGGTTATCTAAAACAAAAACGTAAATGCCGTCACCGTCAAAATGGTTAACGGTCATATCAACAAATATCTGATCTCTAGGCTCGAAAGTCTCTGACATAGAGTCGCCTTTTACAGTGATCATCTTTATCGTGCTTGCTGGCCTGCCACCGAAGAGGCGCTTGGCCTCCTCGTCGGAATACTCAATAGCTGTGATGGTTTCTATAAACTCGTCAATAACCATCACGCCAGTTCCTGCGCTAGCTTCCACATCAAGAACTTCAACCTTATATGATCTGGATGGCTGCGGAATTTCTGATTCAACAATGCCGTCCATCCACCCAGCAGGCAACCCTAAAGCATCCTGAATAGCTAAAACCATCTTGTCACCTATTCGCTTATATCCAGATTTGCTAGGCGGGTAGAGCATTCTGGATACATAGGATTTGTCTTTACCAATGGCACGTGCAAATTCCTCTTGCGTCTCATAACGAGCAACAAGCTCAGCCAGTTTTTGGCGTCTTTTTTCAAATAATTCAGTTTCTGCGTTCATAAGTAAATCATCTATCAAAAATACCTGCTGGTAAATTGCCTGTAGGTATTGATATTTAATTTACCTACGGGTATATTTATTTCATGTTTAGGTAAACAAGGACAACAAATGGAACAATTACGGATATTCCTAAATTCCCTTTCTGTTTCTGAGCAAGAGAAGTTCGCTAAAAAATGCGGAACTTCAATTGGTTACCTCAGAAAAGCTTTAACAAAGGGCTCAAAACTAGGTGCCGCTTTGTGTGTGGCAATCGAAGTTAACAGTAATTCAAAAGTAACCAGAAAAGACCTGTACCCAGATGACTGGGAGAAAAATTGGCCTGAACTGGCAGCGTAATAAAGATTAAAAACAAAGCGTTAACTGAACGGCACAGTATATTGTCGGCCTCGAGGATCTGCCAAATTGGATGGCTAAAAGTCGAATGAGAGCGAAAGAGACACTAGCTCGACAATATTCATCAACACACTCACAGGATCGTGAGCAACGGACTAACTACGTCAAAAGGAATTTAACAAATGGAACATGCAAACACACGCAAATCGTTTAATCGGTTTGTGTCAAATCACTTGGTGGCAACAGCCTATCAAGTTATCAGAACAACATCTCAAACAGTCATTGCTAAATCACTAGGCGTACATGACTCAACTATCACTCGTAGAACTGAAAAGATACCTGAACTATGCGAGACATTAGCAGCGGCAGGGGTAATTGATTTTGTTTTACCGGGTGAAAAGAAAATTAGCGAAGAAGAATACAGGTTTTTGTGGAAGCAAATAGCCGAGTTTTCGCTATGGAAAACAGGTTCATTACAGGAGGTAAATACCAATGAGTCCTGATGAATTTATCCGCAGCAACATCATTAAAAAACTCACTGATTCAGGTTATCAGGGGGGGCTTTGGAATTAGCTGCAGATGAGGGTTTATCTCACTTTAGAAGATGCTCACAAGCAAGTAAGCGTGGCGCAATGTTTGATGATTGCTATCACGTAGCTAAAACATGGATAGATAAGCATGGTCACAAACAACCAACACCAAGTAAGCGAAGAGCGAAACCAGCAAGTAAACAGGTTTCAATGTTCTAAAAAACGAAAGCCTAGGAGGCGGCAACCAACTAGGCGGTCAAGGTACTACGTTCTATGAGGTAATTATACATGAGAAACAAATTTAATTACAGCGCTGTGCATAAAAACGTCATGCGTGATCGGGCTAATCGCTCGGTCACTGAGCAGGGAGCTAAGGCGCTCAGGTCAGCATTAGAAGATGCAAAATTACGGCTTGAGCATCGTCAGGAAGTCACTGGAGGGAAACAGCATGAGTAACGTTGCATACGCTGATTTTAGCAACCAACGACAGCAAGAGAGGCCGAAAGTGGCAAACCTTGAAGATGGCTATACCAGAATTGCTAATGACCTTCTTGAGGCTGCTATGTCGTCTGATTTGACAGCTAGGCAATTAAAAGTATTTCTGGCGATAGTTAGAAAAACATACGGGTTTAGTAAAAAACTGGACCGCATCACAAATACTCAAATAGCATCAATGACAGGCATTCATCACACTCATGTATGCAAGGCCAAAAATGAAATGATAGCTATGAATATTGTTATATCATCTGGTAATCAAATAGGAATTAATAAGTCGTTCAATGAGTGGAAATTTGATATTAGCCAAGTTAGCGAAACATTAGCTAAATCAGCTAATGAAAGATTAGCTAAAGTGGCTAACGAGGATAAGCCAAGTCAGCTAAACACAAAAGAAACTCTTTCAAAAGAAAAGAAAGAAAGTAATACACCCCTTACCCCTCAAGAGGTGAAAGGGGGAGAATTGACTAAGCCTTCTAAACGAAAATCTCAACCAGTTAACTACGACGAATATCTCAATGCCTACAACGAGGAAGTTGGAGATAGATTACCTCATGCTGTTGAGGCCAACGAGAAACGTAAAACTCGGATCAGGAAAATAATCAAAAACCTCGCAACGCAAAATGTTGATGGGTGGCGGGCCTATGTTCGAGCCTTTGTGAGAATGGCTAAGCCATTTTATTTTGGTGAAAACAATACAGGATGGACCGCAGACATTGATTATTTACTGAGAGACACAACCCTGACAGGGGTTCGTGAAGGGAAATTTGCTGACAGGGGATTCTAATGGTCAACAACCAAATCGAAGCAAGCGTAATTGGTGGCTTGCTGAAAGACGGATTAACACTCAACGCATCAGATGTACTCGCCACTTTAAAACCAGAAGCATTCGGATCTCATTTCTACCGAGAAACCTACAAAGTTATTCAGAAACAAGCCAAAACTCGCGGCATGATTGATTTAATGATGGTTGCCGAGGCAATGGGTGACAAACATTTCGCTGACATCATGGAAGCCGCAAAGAACTGCCCTAGCGCAGCAAACTTGAAAGGCTACGCTACGATGGTGACTGATAATCACAATCGACGTGAAATGATTAGCTTGATGGACCAACACCGCCACGTTATCGAATCAGGAACTATTGACGCAGCCGCCGAAGCAATGGACCAACTCATCAAAAAGGCCAACGAACTACGGGCCGCTAACGATGAAATTAAACCAGTGCATACCAAGGACCTGATAGCCGATTTTACGGAAGTGTTAGAACAGCGCCTAACCAATGGCGATGAATCAGACACCCTGAAAACTGGCATTCCTGAACTTGATGAAATTACTGGCGGTATCAACGCAGTGGATCTCGTTATCGTTGCGGCCCGTCCTGCAATGGGGAAAACCGAGTTTGCATTACGGGTAACCGAAGGCGTAGCTTCACAAATTGATAAACAAACTGGCCACAAGAAAGGCGTTCTGATTTTCTCAATGGAAATGAGTTCACGTCAAATCATGGAGCGTCAAATTGCTGGGGCATCAGGCCTATCAGTTTCATCACTGAGAAACCCTGCAAAAATGGATGATGAAGGATGGGCCAGAGTTTCAAATGGTATCGGCAGGGTCCAAGATTTGGATGTGTGGATTGTCGATGCAAGTAAACTCGATGTGGACCAAATCAGGGCCATAGCAAAACGCCACAAACAGCAATATCCATCACTGGCATTAATTCTGGTCGATTACTTGGGCCTGATAGAAAAACCGAAAGCAGAGCGTAACGACCTTGCGATTGGTTATATCTCATCAAATCTCAAAGGAATGGCTAAAGAGTTACTAACACCAGTTATCTCACTCAGCCAGCTTTCACGCGATGTTGAGAAGAGACCAAACAAACGGCCCGTTAATGGTGATTTGCGCGACTCAGGCAGTATTGAGCAGGACGCAGACTCCATCATCATGCTTTACCGTGATGCGGTTTATAACGAGAACTCATCAGCGGCCCCATATGCTGAAATTATCGTGACAAAAAACCGATTCGGCAAAACAGGGACCGTATACCAGCGATTTAAGAATGGTCACTTTATGGATGTGGACCAGATGGAAGCCGCTAACGCTTGCCTACAAAGCAGCAAACCTCAACAACGCCGATTCCAAGGCGCGGACGTGTAACACACCAAATCATAAGGACTTCTAGATGAGCAATAATTTAAATCCATGCCCATTCTGTGGCAGTGAGAAAGTGTCTGTAACTAATGACTATGATCCAGATGGATTCGGTAAGTTTTATTATGTCATATGTCGCGATTGCAGGGCTCAATCAGGAGCCAAGTTCGTATCTAACGGTGGTGACTGCCCTGAGTTTTACTCATCGGTTAGAGGTGAATGGAATCGGAGGGCGTCTAAGTGAGTAAGCAAAAAGAAATTCCATTCGGAACTATTGTCGTAATTCACCAAGTTGATGAGAACGAAGCATATCTAATGGGGTGCCATGGCGGCTTTGACGCTAGAGATATTCAAGATTTTCAAGATGAAATATCAATGGTTTTGACTAGTGAAGATTACTTTCAGGGTGAAGGCGTTTATACGTTAAAACCAATGGTTGATTATTACGATTACCATCGGGAGCTCACATTTGAATTAGTTTCATTTGAGCCACTGACAGGCGAGGTTGAGTGATGAAAGGAACAACGTTAACAGAGGGAGGAATCTAATGCAGGGAACTAATCAAAAAGACGGCATTAAGTTAGAAGTTATTTACATGGGTAAAGAAAATGACACTTTTGTGATTTTTCTCAATGGTCCCGCCCCAATAAGTGCATTGCAGGACATTGAAATCAGCCTATTACAAGATACTGAAGAGTATGAACTGTTTACCGAACATGGAACATATCAAATCAGCGTAACGAGAGATAAGGGTGAATATGATAGCTATGGTCGCTGTGAGATTGCACCCTATTGGGATTTCGACATTCAATCATTTGAGCCAATGCCAGAGGGTGAATGATGACAGAGCGGGAATTAAAACTAGAAGCCGTAGCAATTTGGCAAAAGCTAATTTTGCAAGCTAAGCGAAAATACCAATGGTGGGAGTTGTAGTATGAACGAACTCAAGAAATGCCCGTTTTGCGGGAGTAGTAACGTAGAAGCTTTTTGCCAGTATGAAGAAGATTGCCCTGACCGCTCAGCGATTGTGCGCTGTCATAACTGCGATGCGCAATCTGCTCAAATGATTGGGAAAGGTAAAATAGCTATGGCAATCGCAGCATGGAACAGGAGAGCTAACAGTGAGTGATGGAATCATACATATCAGCCGCTATCGAATGTATCGGCTTAGATTAAATGACGGTCGATATATTTACATGTCATGGCATCCGTATTGCGGTCCTACTATTTTCAATAGACAAATACGAAACCAGATGGATTGAAAATTGGTACGAAGATGAGCAAATTGTTGATGCTGTAAACTGGTTCGTTAGCCGAGGTAAGAAAGCATAGGAGGTTAACTTGGAAATAGAAATGGTCAAATGCGCCAATGGCATATTTGCACCAGCATTCGAACACGACCTACCACGTTTAACAAAATTCAAAAATGGCGAGATGTACACCTTCAGCGCCAAGCTCACAAGAAACCCCGCTTTTCATCGAAAGATGTTCGTATTCTTCAAATTCTGTTTCGACCACTGGCGCGCAAATAAAGCGGGACTCGACTGTATGGACGAGCATAGCCAATTTGAGCGCTTCAGGAAGGATTTGACGATACTTGCAGGATTTTATGAGCAAACGGTAAGGCTAAACTGCGATGTGCGTACAGAGGCTAAGAGCCTGTCATTTGCCAATATGGATTCAGATGAATTCGAACGCTGTTACAAAGCCATGATTAACGCAGCAATAAAACACATTTTCAGAGGATGCAATGAAATCACTGAGAATCGGTTACTGACATTCTTTTGAGGAGCAGCAAGAGAGATGAACAAACACAAAATTGCATTGACTGGGCTTGCTCTGTTAATGGTTTCAATGGCAGCACAAACGGCATCATGGGCTATCAATCATAGCCGAAGTTGGTACAGCTACCCCACATCAACCAAGCGTATCACAGGTCACGCAAAGATAAACCGAGCAGCCAAGAAGCGGAGGGTGAGAAAGTGAGCAGGTGGAAGAAACTAAAGCTGAACTGGAAAAGTTATCTAATAGCTTACTCAGTCACCACGCTATGGATTTTGTTTGTACTCCCGTTTTATGGGTTGATTATTTTACTGGCACAAATCTTTTCATGGATAGGTGATTTCTTCTGGAGCCTAGATTCTAGATATAGGTCAGTGCTTAAAATCGTTGATAAGTGGTTAATAAAAGTAACTAAATTAAGGGATTGTGATGATTAGAGCTCGACACGTAATTTTATTCTTTTCGATTGTTACTTTAGCGATGGGGTTTATGGGGGCATAGATGGCACTAAAACGCGATAAATACGATATTGTATTTTCGCAGTTAGTCAGGGAACGAACAGATTACGAATGCGACTACTGCGGAAGACACTTTAGACACGAACCTTCAAAACTTCACTGTTCCCACTTCAAATCACGACGACACAAAGCAACTCGATACCATCCTCTTAATGCCTTCTCACATTGCGCTGGCTGTCACCGAAAACTAGGCGAAGACCCACACGAATTCAATGCTCATGCTGTTATCACTTACAGCGAGATGACTATTGATAGCGTGGCTCGTTTAGCAGAAACGGCTGTGAAGTTAAAGCCGTGGCAAATGGATGATTTATACCAACACATGAAAGTTGAACTTAAACGGCTTCAGGAGCTACGTAGTGAGGGCGCAACAGGTCGGATTGAGTTCACACTGCCTGATTGGTATCAGCATGGAATAACTTATCAGATGGGGGATATGTGATGACTGATAAATACAAAAATCTTCGCGTTGCAATAGCGGCGGCTAGAAGAAAATCAAGAGAATCACTTCATCGCGCCAAATTTAGTGTTATTCAGCTTCCACTAGGAAACCTAGCTGTTGTGAGAACTTTTGATGCACAACAAAGAGGAAAGTCGATTGTTTATTCAGTCGGTTGCGATAGGTATCACACAGTATTGCCGGAGGTAAGATGAGAAAGGCTTCATTTGAACAAATAGCTTACTTCAGAACTGAAAAGGAAATGAGGAAAAAGCTTTTTGGAACACTTCCAAAGCTAAGCCCATCAGAAAGACCATGGACTAGATATATGCTCACCATATGGGGAAGAAACTACCAAGGAGACGATTCTCCAGATGGTCTAAATATAAATGTTATTGGTCGACTAATGACAAGGGATGAATGGGATGATGGTTCGTCCACTTTGATCCGTGCCACTTTCGATAACTGTAGAAAGATGGGATACACAGGCAATGAGCTAATCGAAAAGGTAAAGGAGATTATTGCACCAAACAAATCAACACTCGGCGCACTTCGCCTCGCCAAAGAAAAAGATGACGCCGAATTTGTTGAAAAGTGTATTAACGAAATTTTACCAACGAGCAACCCGCTTCGTGATGTAGTTATTAAACGCTATAAGCAATGCAAAAGCCCGCAAAACATTCTAGAGGAGCTATCGAGGAAAACAGGTATAGACCTAGACTCTGCTAAACGTCGAGTTAGATGGGCTTGTGCGATGATTGAAGATGCTATTCATCCTATAGTTAGTGATATCAAGTAGTATTATTTTCTATGTAATTTATTAATAGGAGAAATCTATTGCATTCCGCGCCTAAATAGTATACTGTTTATGTTATGCTCGGTCGTGAAAGGCAAAGAGCAGGTAACAAGGTAAAAGAGGCGGCACTTGTTATCGATCCCGCCTAGTTGGTCACTTCGTCTATTTGGACTGGAACTCCAACCGCATCGGCTGAGAGGTCGAAGAAAATAGAGCCTCACTTCGGTGGGGCTTTGTTGTATAAATATCTCAGTAAATCGCAATTCATCGTGACGGGAAACTATCATTAGCAGAAATGCCGACATTGCGGATGAGTACCTTAACCGAGGCATAGCCCTAACTGTCTATCCTGTCTTGCGATAGTCAAGCTATGTCCATCTAAATAGCAATAGTGCCCCTCATAACCTCTACGCAGGACGGAGAAATCTGGTTTGCGATACGTTTGGGGGCTTTCGATGTACCCTTATGGGGCTTGAAGACCACGCCACCCGCTCGTAGGCAATAGTTACTACCTGTCTAGCGGCTTGGTGTGGCAACCTAATTTGGTGGTTATATGTATGACGAATTCGACGGATTCTAAATATCCAACTAGGGCTGACTTAGCTAAAGCTAACCCTTACGCTGAGCGCGATAAATTGTCAGAAGAAGAGCGTGAAGAAAGAAGTCAGAAGTTTAATGATTCTCTATTTTTCGGTAATGGGTATTTCAAACTTTAATTCCCCCGAATTCGAGGGAATAAACAGAACGTGGTAACAACGGGCATGTCGCCTTAGTAAATCCCGACTGGTGCATGAGTAACGTTCCATGCCGTCAGCCCACGAAACGGGCATTAATTCCAACTGCTGCAAAATATGCAGTAGTTCAAAATATCGTTGGCCAACAGTCCCAACAGAACAATATTTCAAGAGGTCGCCTAGTGCGGCCTTTTTCCGTATACGCCGCCACAGAATTCTAATCACACACACTTAATTGACGCATAGAGATTGTGCGCGGCTATCTATTAACTAAAACACAGGTGTTATATATGCCAAGTACCGCAGCTGGTGCTATCGTCGGCGCAGCAGGCGGTGGTGCAATCGGATTAATGACAGGAAGCTTTGACTACGGTGTAATTACAGGTGCAATTATTGGCGCAACTGTTGCAGTCATAGCCTCAAAAGATAACAACAAGAAAAAGGTTCTGTTATTTATCTTATCGTTTTTAACTGGCGTTCTTATCTCTGAATCAGTAGAGCGAATAATTGTAGCTGAGACGGGTTATGAGATAGGTAAAACATTAACTGCCATTCTGGTTTCAGCATTATTTATTTCATTGCTTCTCATTATCGCAAGTAGCGAAACGCTAACAAAGGCCATTAGATGGCTACCAAGACTCATTGAGAATAATTTCTCCGTATTGCTGAGCACCTTAGCTGAAAAGTGGAGGGGCAAAAAATGAGTTATCAAGAGATTATCAACTATACGAATGTCGTCGTGTTAATTCTCATGGCCATTCGTGTATTTCTATGTAATTACGCTCGCCACAGAGATTCATTTATCGGCATGGTGCTTATCTGGCTTTGTATATGGCAAAGCTACCAATTAATAAAGCCTAATGATTTCGATACGAGCTTATCTAACTTACTCGGTGATGTGTTCATCTGCGTTTTGGTTTTTGCAGCTAAAGGCAACATCATGCAGGTATTCAAGAAGGTGAAAAATGAGCAACTTCAAATTCAGCCAGAGAAGCGAAAATAACCTTAAAGGCGTCAACCCTGATTTAGTAAAAGTTATTCGCCGCACACTGGAAATAACACCTGTCGATTTCATTGTCATTGAAGGTCTGCGAACTCAAGAGCGACAAAAGCAATTGGTTGCAGAAAAGAAATCACAAACGATGCACAGCCGCCACTTAACAGGTCATGCAGTTGACATCATCCCAGTGAATACTAAATGGCAGATTGATGAGTTTAAGCCTTTATTGAAAGCAGTTAAGCAAGCCGCTGATGAGCTAGGTGTTAAATTGCGCTTCGGTATCAACTGGAAGAATGACCCATCACTACCAATTGAAACTAAGTTCATTGATGCGCCTCATGTTGAGATTCCTGTATGACAACGCTAACTAAAGTCTTGGCTGGTGCTTGCGCTATCCTAGCTTTCTGGCTTTGGTGGGTAATGGGTAGTTACGGCAACCTGAAAGGTGATTATTCACTACTGAAGAATAAATTCAATGAGCAAGTAGCTATCACCGCAGACTATGAAAAGCGCATTAACTCCCTTCATGAACTCGACACCAAGCACACAACGGAACTCACAAATGCAAAAGCTGAAATTGACCGGTTGCGTATTGCTGCTGAGCGTAATCCTGAGCGGGTGTACATCAGAGCCAGTTGTCCGAAAGGCGAAAGCAATACCACCTCCGGCTTGGATGATGGAACAACCGCCAGACCTACTGACTCCGCTATCGGAAATTATTGGTTACTCAGACAACGAATTGCAGAGTCAAAGCAAATGATACTTGGCTTACAAGATTATATTAAAACGGAGTGTTTACGATGAATGAACAGGTTTCAAAGGCGCTTACTGATTTATTGGAAAAAGCATCAAGCGGCATTGATTCAACAGTTGCATTTAGTCACGCCAATTTGCCAGAGGTAATTCATCAATTACTAGCGTGGAAAATGACAATGGGCATTATCTGGTCTGTTGTTGGTGTGGTACTTATTGCGCTAGCCATCTTTATGCCGATATGGGCTAAGAGAGCTAAATCTAACGGTGCTATATGGACATATCATGATGGAGAAAAAAAATACAACATCAACTCCACTATGTATGATTTTTCCAGAACGATATTCCCAGCGTTAATTTTGTTTTTCGGTGCTGTTATCGCCATTGACGGTTTTTCTATGTGGTTAAAGATACTTTTAGCTCCAAAGCTATATCTAATCGAATACGCCGCATCCCTGATTAAGTAGCCGACAAGAAAGCAATACTGGAAATTGAACAACAACGACAGGTGATGAAATAAAAAAAAAGCCCACACACCGCGAGCTAAAATACATATATACAATAAAATGAATATCCGCGCTAAATGTAACTAACGCATTCAAAATATGCAAGCGAATAATGAGCCTCTGAGAAATCAGGGGGTTTTTAATGGCTTCTTCGCAATTAAGTGAGGTGGTCTCTATCTTGCTGACGGGTAAGCCGTAAGTGACCAAAGTAACGTAGTGATACGTGATGATGGCTGCGAACTCTACGCATTTCACCCTGTGCCACGCTCGGCACATACACACCAAAGAACCTTTCAGGATAAGCCTTGAGGATAACCAGTAGTGGTTTGGTTAACCCTCTTTGGGCTGGTTACTCCTGAGCGCAAGGTTTATCTCTAAAAGGAACTAACTATGAAGCATTTAATTAAAAAAGCTAATGGTCAACCTGTCGTTACAACTGACATTATTGCTAGTGAGTTTGGCAGGCAGCATAAAAACGTATTACAAGATGTTAGAAGTTTGATTGATAGTGGCCATTTAGGAGAGCTTGATTTCAAGCCCTCGTCTTACATTACTAAACAGAAAAAAGAACTACCATGCTATGAGCTAACGGAAAGAGGGTTTCTGATAGTTATGCCTTTCATCGGTGGAGAAAAGGCGCGAGATGGGCAAGTTAGACTAGTTGATAGTTTTATTCAGTTCCGTGAAAAAGCAGCGAGAGAGGCTAAAGTTCAAATAGAGCGCAATATTGCTCGAATGGAATATAAACCAATGACGGATGCTGTAAAGGAAAGCAAGATTCAAGAAGGCAAAGAGCCCGCACATTATCACTTTAGTAACGAGGCTGACTTAATTAATCGCATAGTGCTTGGTGTATCGTCAGCAAAATTTAGGAAAGATAATGACATAGGCAAAACCGACCCAATTCGCGACTATCTTTCACATCAGCAAATCCATGCAATAACCGAACTGCAAAGAGCTAACACAGTGTTTATTTCGATGGGCTGGGATTTTGAGCAGCGGAAAGAATCGCTAAAAGGCCTGTTCAATAAAAACCATAAGCAACCATTGTTAGAGGAAATGCACAGATTAGCGGCGTAAAAATGCGCTTTGCTTGTAAATCAATAAATTACCGATGCACTAAAAATTGCATCACCTGAATAGGTCGCTCAGCGGCCTTTTTTATGCGAAAGTATAACTACTGGCTAGAGTCGCTCTCGAAAAGTGGTATCGTCACCACCTGCCAGTATTTCAATGACGAATAACTAGACGAGGTTATTATGAAAGTTCAATTGGTTAATGGTCCATGCGAAGGTGTATGGGCTCAAGTAAAACTAAATGATGAAGGGATGCCTCCATCAACGTACATAGCAGAGCTGCCAGCGGTATGTAATGACGTTCATGTTGACGGAATTATTGAACCATTTAATATTGCGCCAGACAAGTTTGTCTACGAACTACAAGTAACGGTGAGAAATGACGAGCCTCCGCATTTCGAGTATCGTTTTCCTGAAAGATAAGGGTATGGCAATGAGTGAACTTGAGCACTTACCTTGGACTGGCGCTGCATTGAAAGTTGCACTGATAATGACTGTAGAAACCATGAAACTGACTCCAGAGGAAGCTTATAGTCAAAACATCACTGTTGTAGTTGGCCCATTCGCTAGACCATACAGAGAGATAATGGCAATAGCCGAAGAGTATGTTGAAAGGGAAATTCCTAAATCAATGCGCGACATTTAGCTATACATTAAATAAACAACAAGAATTCACAATGACCCGCCTAGTGCGGGTTTTTTATTGGGTGGAGTATGAAGAAATACACAGTAACAGCAACAAAGAAAGACGGCACAACCTACGAAGGCTTAATGACAACGAAAGAGCCTCGCGTGACTAATGGTTTAATCGCTATCGCACAAGCTGACGGCGCATGGATATACATTTCACCCGATGAAATCAGCAGCGTTGAGTATGTGCCAGTTGTGGAAGCGCCTACTGACACTTTGAGTGAAGCGTAAATGAAAAAGGTCAATGTGAGAATGACTATCGCTGATAGCGAGGGTAAAGAAATAGACAACGCTACATTTAAGGTGTTCAAACGTAAAAAGGATGGCAAATTCATTGTTGAGCTCGACGGCATTGGCGAGCCATTTGCTATGCGGGTTACTGTGCTAAATAACCTTATGCGCATTGATGATGAGCCAAGTAATGCTGGCGTAATCGGATGGTTAAAGAGGCTGTTTTGCAAATAACCAATCACAAAGCTCATTATGGTGGGCTTTTTAATTTGTTATGAGGGAAACATTATGGGACAGCAATCAAATCAGGTTGGATGCCCTAGCAAACTGACTGATGATCTAATCGCTAAGGCAAAGGAATATTTATTTGGCGGTTATAAAGAAAACGAAGGTCAGGTAATACCAAGTATCGCTGGTCTAGCGTGCTACCTAGGCATTGCTCGCTCTACTGTTTATGAATATGCAAAGCAGGATAGTGACTTAGGTAATGAGTTTTCGGACACGTTAGACGGAATTATGGCTTTTCAGGAAATGAAGCTAATTAATAGCGGATTATCTGGTGATTTCAACTCAACAATAACTAAGCTAATGCTTGCCAATCATGGATACAGTGAGAAGCAGGAGGTTGACCACAAATCCTCTGATAGCTCAATGTCACCAACAAAAATAGTTCTGGTTGCCGGAGGTAACAATGACGGTAGCGAGGATTGAAATACCGCCTAAATTAATTCCAGCATTCGAAGGTAACTATCGCTATCGCTGTTCACATGGCGGGCGTGGCTCTGCAAAGACAAGAACATTCGCATTAATGACGGCTATTCGTGGCTATATTGCTGCGATGAATGGTCAATCTGGCGTAATACTTTGCGCTCGTGAATACATGAACTCACTAGAAGAATCTTCCATGGAAGAGGTTAAGCAGGCGATTAGGTCTGTGCCTTGGCTAAATGATTTCTATGAGTTAGGTGAGAAATACATTCGCACTAAGTGCCGGTCAGTTAGTTATGTATTCGCAGGGTTACGGCATAACTTAGATAGCATTAAATCTAAGGCGAGAATATTAATAGCTTGGGTTGATGAAGCTGAATCAGTATCAGAAATAGCATGGACAAAACTTGCTCCTACGGTTCGTGAGGCTGGCTCTGAAATATGGGTGACATGGAACCCTGAGCGAGACGGTAGCGCGACAGATAAGCGATTTAGAAAGAACCCACCTGATAACGCTGTCGTTGTCGAGATGAACTACGATGATAACCCGTGGTTTCCATCAGTGTTGGAAGATGAGCGGTTAAATGACCAAGCTAGACTAGATACCGCTACTTATGCATGGATTTGGGAAGGTGCGTATCTTGAAAACTCTGATAAGCAAGTATTAGCGAATAAATATGTAGTTCAATCATTCCCTGATGATTTATGGCAGCAAGCAGACCGTTTACTTTTCGGCGCTGACTTTGGCTTCGCTAAAGACCCTAACACGCTGCTACGACAGTTCATCCTAAATGACTGTTTGTATATCGAATATGAAGCTTATGGCGTGGGTGTTGAGCTTGATCATATGCCAGCATTTTATGACAAAATACCAGAATCCCGTAAGTGGCCAATCAAAGCCGACTCTGCACGACCTGAAACAATTAGCTATTTAAAGCGGCAGGGATTCAATATCTCAGCCGCTAAAAAGTGGCAGGGTAGCGTAGAGGATGGTATTACGCATTTACGTGGCTTCAAACAAATCATCATTCATCCTCGCTGTAAAGAAACAGCAAAAGAAGCCCGTCTCTACTCATACAAAACAGACCGGATCACTGGTGAAGTATTACCTGTGATTTTGGATGCTAACAACCACTGTTGGGATGCTGTCAGATACGGGCTTGATGGGTACATCACACAAAAATCTAACGCGGGTCTACTGGTTCCAAAAAGATTGCTGAGGCGATAATGCAAGAAAACATGAAACTAGCCGTCAATCACTTAGTGAATGATGCGATAGCTCGTGCCCGTATGGCTTTGGTCAATCCAACCATGGGGCTTGATGCTAAGCGATCATCCGCTTGGTGCGAATACGGATTTAAACAAGACTTAACCTTTGATGATTTATACAAACTATTTCGGCGTGGCGGTATTGCATACGGCGGGGTAACTAAATTAAGTGGCACGTGCTGGAAAACATCTCCGCACGTCATTGAAGGAGATAGTGCCGATGAGTCGAAAGATGAAACGGCGTGGGAAAAGTCTTTCAAAAAAGCAATTAACAAACGCATATGGAAAGAGTTTAAAGAGGCAGATCAGCGCCGTCTTGTAGGTCGCTATTCTGGCCTAATCCTTCACATCAATGACAATGGTAAATGGCACGAACCGGTTAAAGCCTCCAAACTTTTGAGAAAGGTCACTCCTGCATGGGCTAGCGCTATCAAACCTACTGAGTGGATTACTGATATTAACTCGCCTGACTACGGCCAGCCGAAGATGTGGCAATACACCGAGTCACTACCCAATGGCGGCACTAGAAATATCAATATTCATCCTGACCGAGTTTTTATTCTTGGTGATTACTCCATTGATGCGATTGGTTTCCTTGAGCCGGCGTATAACGCCTTTGTTA
Source organism: Providencia sp. TYF-12 (assembly GCF_041344805.1). NCBI lineage: Bacteria > Pseudomonadati > Pseudomonadota > Gammaproteobacteria > Enterobacterales > Morganellaceae > Providencia > Providencia sp. TYF-12. Next base: position 3,279,758 of record NZ_CP166833.1, on the reverse strand, counting down.
GCCTTGAAAAAGTCGAAGGCGGTTCTGGTGAGTCATTCCTCAAGAATGCCGCCAGACAGCTATCAGTTAACTTTGACAAAGAAGCCAAACTTGATGATTTAGCAAGAGCATACGGCGTTGAAATGTCAGAGTTGCAGGAGATTTATAACGATGTAGCTAGGGAAATCAACATAGGCAATGATGCAGTTATGATCACCCAAGGCGCCAATGTTAGCCCATTGGTTACTGCGGTATCAGATCCAACACCTACATATAACGTCAATCTCCAAACCGCCGCCGCAGCAATGGATATCCCATCGAAAATACTCGTTGGCATGCAAACTGGTGAAAGAGCTAGCACCGAAGACCAGAAATATTTCAATTCACGCTGTCAGTCTCGCAGGGAAAGTGAGCTTTCATTCGAAATAGAGGACTTCATTGACCACTTAACACGAATCAAAGTGCTAGAGCCTATTGCTGAGAAAACGGTTATTTGGGATGACCTGAACGAGCAATCAGCTACTGAGAAGCTTGATAGCGCTGAGAAGATGAGCCGTATTAATCAGACATCACTAGCAACTGGAGAGCCTGTATTTACTGTTGAGGAAATCAGGACGGCGGCAGGGTATGAAAACGACAGCGATGACCCGCTAGGTGAATTCGATGAAAATCCAGAAGATACGAGCCGCGATAAGGGCAGGAACGAAAGCAGATCCGACAGCGGTTGATAAATTAGAACGCGGAGCAATGAAAGCCTTTGCTAAGCGCATTAAAAAAGTATCGCAAGGCTACATACAGCTACTCAATAGAATCCCATCCGAGCCCGTAGTTAATAAAAAATACCAATTCGACCTAGACCCTGATTATCTTTCAATCATCTTGAGAGACGGTGAGCTCATGGTCGATGAGGTGCTATTGCAGGGTGGAGAATTCAATAACTTCTTTTTCAATGAGTACGTCAGCACAGCATATGAGCGAGGAACGGCGCAGGAATATGCAAACCTAGCGCAGCAATCGACAGCATATGCAGCGACGCAACAAAGCGTGGCAACGATACTGCTTAGTGAGCCTTATCAGCTTCGGATGGCGTTAGTTCGGGCTAGGGTGTTTGAAGAAATGAAAGGGCTGTCTGCGCAAGTCAAAGCAGATATGGCGCGCATTCTTACCGATGGCATAGCGAGGGGGCTAAATCCTCGTGAGGTAGCCAGAAATCTGAATGAGCAGTCAGGCATCGAAATTCGTCGTGCTAATCGGGTTGCCAGAACTGAAATCACCACCGCATTGCGTAGGGCAAGAATGGATGAAGCTGATGAGGCTAGTGAAGTTCTCAACCTTGAAACTCGACAGGTTCACATATCAGCACTGAGCCCAACAACTCGACCTAATCATGCATCACGTCACGGCAAAATATTTACCACTGACGAGCAACGCGATTGGTGGGCTGTAGATGGTAATTCAATCAACTGCAAGTGCTCGACGGTGACGATTCTGACCAACAAAGAAGGTAGACCCTACAACGATACGTTACTCAATAAACTGAAAGAGGAAAAAGAAGCCATGAAAGAACGTGGTTACCAATGGGCGGAGGAATAACGATGCCGATTCAAGTAAACGTCACGACCAAGGTTAACAGCGCATCAATCAGGCGTGAAACCTATAACGGTCGTGAGCACATCATCATCCCGAGTTACACACTGCCAGCAAATGTCATCATGAATGGTGGCTTATATCCAAGCACAGAAATCGATGCTCACTACAGAGGCTTAGAAGGCACTCTCGCGCCACTTGGTCACCCAACGGTAAATGGTGAGTTCGTATCAGCATTATCCGCTGAGGGCATCAATCAGGGGCATGTAGGCGCATGGAATCGTAATGTTGCGAAAGTTGGCAATCGAATTTATGTAGAAAAGTGGATTGATGTAAACAAAGCTAAAGAATCTGAAGGTGGCCGCCAAGTTTTGGCAAGAGTGGAAGCGCTGGAAAGCGGCGAAAGCTCAGAGCCAATCCATACCAGTGTGGCTGTTTTCTTGGAGCAACTAGAAGCCAACGAAGAACAGAAAGCACAAGGCTATAACTGGATTGCGAAAATCCACAGCATGGATCATGACGCAATCTTGCTTCATGAATCTGGCGCAGCAACACCAACTCAAGGCGTTGGAATGATGGTTAACGCTGACCAAGCAACTGAGATGCAAATCAACAACGGCGCACTTACTGGCGAAACCTATCGCGAGAAAGAACACAAGTTAACGATGGCGGCTCGCAAGCAGTTTGCTACTGGTGACGAATATGTATGGGTATCTGATTTCACTGATACACACGCAGTCATCATGGTAGATAACGGCACGGCTAAATTACATTCCTACACTAACGAAAACGGCGTTATCACATTTGATATTCAAGGCGAAGAAGTAGAGCGCCAAGAGTCGTGGGTCAAAGTGGTAACAAATAAACTTAAATCGGTATTCAGTAAACCGCAGGCAAGCCCTGCAATTAACAACAGCACGGAGGGCGACATGCCTTTAACTCAAGAAGAAAAGAAAGACTTAGTAGGCGATATCACACAGGCATTAGCGGCAAACTTTGCAGAGCAACTAAAGCCAATCAATGAAAAGGTTGATGCGCTTCAAGTTAACCATCAGAAGTTAGAAGAATCACTAACTGCTAACCAACGCGCTGAAGAAACAGAAATGCGTAAAGAGGTAGCGGCTAAATATGGTGAAGTGATTGCAAATTCACTGCAAGGCCAAGCGTTAATCGATATGCACAAGCAACTCGGTGAAGCGGCGTCATTAGCTGGCAACTCGGGCACACAACAGGAACAAGTTGGCGCACCAAACCCTGCGGAATACTTTAAAGGAGCTCAATAATGGCCACTAGTCGTTACCGCCGTGTAAATCTTGACGGCAAATCAATTACAGAAACTCGCACAGCAAAGGCGAATGTGTTGCCCGGTACTTTCGTAGTCATTGATGCAAATGATGAGTTTGCACAAGCTACAGCATTAACAGGTCGCATCTACATCACCAATCCTGCGTATCACCAAGGTCTGACAATTCGTGATGCTATTCCTGCTGGCGACTCTGCTGTCGGTGAGTATGTGGAAGAAGGTCGAGAGCTTGCTTTATTGGTTCCTGCTGGCACTTACAAAAAAGACTCTCCGATTAAATTTGGTGCGGATGGTCAAGGTGCTTTGGCAACTTCTGATACCGACTCGGTTATTGGCTACAGCCAAGATGAAGTAACTTTGTCTAGCGCGGATTTCATTCGAGTTCGCTTCCGTGTTGGCACTGTTGCCGCTGCATAATTAAAAGGAAAAACTATGTTTTATACTGCTGAAACTTTAGCAACAAATAGCCGACTGCAACGTCAGTGGGAAGGATTGTGGGCGACACGTAATATTTACAACACGCAGCATAATCTGATGATTAATCAGTATCAGAACGTGATGGACGGTGAAACGTTAGCGGCAAACCAAGTTGGCGGCTTCACTCGTGAATTTTGGGCTGAGATTGACCGTAACATTATCCAGCTCCGCGACCAAGAAACAGGTATGGAAATCGTCAATGATTTAATGGGCCTGCAAACTGTGCTGCCGATTGGTAAAACTGCCAAGTTATATAATGTGGTTGGTGATATTGCTGACGATGTATCAATCAGTATTGATGGTCAAGCGCCATACTCACATGACCACACTGAATACGGTTCAGACGGTGACCCAATTCCAGTGTTCACCGCAGGTTATGGTGTTAACTGGCGTCATGCGGCAGGTCTAAGCACTGTGGGGATCGACTTAGTGTTAGATTCTCAAACTGCGAAGATGCGCCAATTCAACAAGAAGATTGTTAATTACTTCCTGAATGGCGATGACAAAATCAGCGTTGATAGTTACAAAGGCCAAGGCATGAAGAACCACCGCAACACAGCGAAGATTGATTTAGGCACATCTGGTGCAGATATCGATTTAACTACTGCTGATTTGCCTGCATTGTTAGCATTCTTTGGTTTCAATGGTGCGTTCGGTCAGACTGCTTACAATAACAAAGTAGATGTTTACGATGTTATGTGGGTGAGCTATGAGGCATGGGGCAACTTGATTAAACCTACTGTGGTTGCAGTTGGTGCTGGGGCAGGCAATAGCGTGGTGAATGGTCGTGTTATCGATACATTGCTTCCATATGCTGGCGTGAAAGAAATTCGCCCGACTTATGCGCTTAAAGGTACTGAGTTCATTGCGTATCAGCGCCGCAAAGATGTAGTGACTCCATTAGTTGGCATGGCAACAGGTGTTGTTCCTAAGCCTCGCTTTATGCCACAGGACAACTACAACTTCCAAATCATGAGCGCGGCAGGCCTGCAAATCACTCGTGATGGTGAAGGCAAATCTGGTGTAGTTTACGGCGCGAAACTGAGCTAAGGAGATAAAATGGCTAAGTATGAAGTTATTATCCCTTGGCATGGAGTTATTAAGGGGCAGGTAGTTGAGTTTGAAGAATTGCATCCAGTGTTAAAACCAAATGTGCGCTTGCTGTCAGATGAAGCCGCTGCGGCATTAACACCATCAGTTGAGCAGACTAAAAAGCCAACCAAGAAAGAGGTAATCGAAAAGCTCGCTGAATTAGGTATTGAGTTTGATGAGAAAGCCAAGGTCGATGAGCTAATTGCTCTGCTTCCAGAAGAATAACCGCGAAAGCGGTTTTTTTACGCCCTCGAAAGGGGGCTTTGCTTTGTGAGGTAATCATGATCACAAAAGAGCAAGCCAAAGAATACCTGACGGGGCAGGGAATAGAGTTACCTGATTTTATTCTCGACGCTTTGATTGAGCAGATCGGTAGCATTCAGGAATGCCTTGATAAGCATTACCCAGCTGCGACAGCGCTACTGATTCAGATGTATTTGCTCGCGCTCATGGCTCTTGGTCAGGGTGACAAGTATATCAGCTCGCAATCAGCCCCTAACGGTGCGTCACGGTCATTTCGGTATCAATCATTTGGTGATAGATGGAAAGCAGCTACATCGCTTCTACGTGGCTTAGATAAGTACGGATGCGCTAATGGGCTAATCCCTTCTGACCCGACTCAAACGGCTCATGCTGGATTGTGGATTGCGAAAGGTGGCTGTATGTGCGGAGGTGGTCGATGAGCACTACCGCTAACTGGTCATATACCGCACTCGCCACTATTTACCCTGTTATTCGCGGCGGTGGAAAATGGGATGACACAATCACCTATGGCACTCCATATCTTATCGACTGCACATGGCAATCTAGCAATGAGGTTGTGAAAGATGATATGGGGAAGGAGTTTGTTACCAATAACGTTTTTTACACTGAGTTGAAGCGTAACGGTGTCGATGTGCAAAGGCCAGAGCGTGGTTTCTACATTGCCAAAGGTGATACCACTTCTCAATCTGACCCTCGGAAGGTAGGCGATATTATCATCACAGTTAAAGAAGATGATATGAGCTTTTTCGGTGAAGAGCCAGACTATGAGATAAGGACGTGATATGGGTGTGAAAGTCAAAGGTATCAAGCGAGTCAGAGGGAATATCAATAGCGAATTAGAGCTTATTGCTACCCAACGAACCGCCAGAGTTATGCAGGAGATATCTATCACTGGTGCGGCTTACGCTGCGGCAATTACCCCCATCGATACATCCAATCTCATCAACAGTCAGTATCGCCAATTACAGAAAATACCCAGCGGTTATGAGGCTAGAGTCGGTTATTCAGCCAACTATGCCGCAGCGGTTAGCCAGATGAAAGGCAAGCTTAAAGGTCAGCCAAGGGAAGATTTTGGTAAAACTCGAAGTGGTGTCTCATTTGGTGGCGGTACTGGTAAGGGGCGATATTGGGACCCTAACGCAGAACCTGATTTCTTACGCAAAGGATTTGAAAACGCAGCGCCAGAAATACAGGAAATCATTAAACGGGGCTACAAGATATGAAGCCTAGTGATATTTACAGCGAAATTACTGAGTGGCTGGAGGTTAATCACTTCTCTGATGGTTTCGATGTTCAGTATCGATTTTGGAAAGATGGTCAGCAACTAGACAAGTTTATCGTCATTCAGCGAATGGGCGGCGCTAAGCCAGAGGAAGCAATAACACGCGACTCTTATCGAATGCTGCTTATATCTGAAGTTGATGGCGGTCAATCAGTACTTGAAGACCTAGCTTTTAGCATTAGAGAAGCATTAATCCGAGACCACAAAATCGGATGCATGACCTATGTAGAGCCAATAGGCGGTATTAACCAATCAATGAGCGACAGAAATCGCTTAGTCCTCGAAATCAATTTCAACACAATAATCTCACGATAACGGAGTAAATAAACATGGCATGTGAATCAGGTGCATTCACAGGGCGCGACGTGGTTGTATTTTATGCAATTGCGTGCCCTGAGAACAAACCATCACCAATGGACTACGGTCGCCTTGGTATGATGCGCGGAAAGTCGTCTGCTACTGAATGGGAAACGGTAGACGCAACGGGCGATATGTCGCCACAAAATACACAGGAAAGCTTAGTTTCGTATAAAAACGTCACTTTCTCGGGTGATGGCGTATCTCGTAAAGAGTCTTTATATGGTCAGAAGGAGCTAAAGCGCCACGTTAACAACCCTGAAACCACATCAGGCCAGCCTTATGTATGGTTCAAGATTGTTAGCCCTACAGATATCACAGAAGGCTGTTTCTTAGTGACTAGCTGGAGTGACGAGTACCCACACGATGATGTAGCGACTTGGTCTATTGAAGCCAATAGCGCAGGTGGTGTCGATATCCGTGATATTCCAGAAGAAATCGTCATCACCAAACAGCCAGTAGACCAAACTCTGACGGTAGGCCAAACGCTAACTTTATCTGTGGAAGCTAAATCCACCGATGGCTCAGCGCTAACTTACCAGTGGAAGAAAGGCAATAGTAATGTGTCTGGCGGCACTGCTGCGACATTCAGCAAACAGGCAACGGTTGCGGGTGATGCAGGGGAATATACTTGCGTCATTACCTCAACTTCTGCGGGTAGTGTTACTTCAAGTCAAGCGACAGTCACCATTTCTTAATCTAAGGGGCGCAAGCCCCTCTATTGAGGTCTCATGCAAGTATTAACGGATGTAGGGCAATTTACAGCAATAGTAGATGGTAAAGCGTATTGTTTTACACCTTCATTTTCTGCGATGGCCAGACTAGCGAAGGACTCACTAACAAGATTGACTGATGTTTTCGTTACAATTCATGGCGGTAAATTCCCAAAAATAAACAATCCTGATATCGCTAAGCAAGTGGAGCCAGTCTGCTTTGCAAGAATGGCTATGGCATGCAAGGAAGTGATGGAGGTGTGCTGTAACGAAAATATCAGCAATCTAATCGGCTCACTTAGTATCAATGGAAAGGGGTGGTTAAGTTATCGAGCGGGGTATATTGAGCTTGAGGATATTATTAAGCTAGCCCGTCACCTAATGCGACACGGTATCATGGGCGACCAAAAGCCTGATGAAGACGAAGAGCCACAAGGAAAATTCACAAACGAGTTCGACCCGCGTGTTTATGTCTACCTTGCGGTAGCCCATTTGGGTATCAGCGAACAGGAAGCGTGGGGAATGACAATGACAGGTTTCCGCGCTGCTATGGAAGCTAAATTTCCCCGTAGCGAGAAAGATAAAATCCCATCCAATAAGCGGTATGAAGAAGCTATGGATTGGGCTGATAAAATTATTATGCGTGATAATGCGAGGTAACCGTGTGTAAAACAGCCTATGAGATGGTGTGGGAGGCAGCTGAAAAATTAAAGACAATGCCTAAAGATGAATTCATTGATTTACTTGAGATGTCAGGAGTTGCTATGAGAGAGCCTAAACCAACAACAAAGCCAGTCCCTACCGATGATTATATTAGTAACTTCAAGAATGATAAAAGCGAAAGGTTAAAAAAGGAACTGATACGCCGCATGGAAAGCGGGTGTGAAGAAAGGCAGGCATGCCCACATTGTAAGATGGTAATCTAGTTATTAGGTAGAATAAAAATTAATCAAGCTAATGTTTTTTTCGATAAATAGCCAAAAACTCCTCGAGATTTTTTTTCAGTGAAGCTATACTACAGATAGTTTAAACTGGAGGGGCTATGGAAGTAAGAGTTGTCGATTTGTTTTGTGGTGCAGGCGGGTTGACTCATGGTCTTATGCAGGCAGGTTTAACTGTGTCAGCAGGTATCGACATAGCAAGTGAGTGTAAATTTGCATATGAATTCAATAATGGTTCTACGTTTATTGATAAAGATGTGAAGGACCTCAGTAAAGAGGATGTATTGGATTTATTTGGAGGTGCTAATATAAAGGTGCTAGCAGGTTGTGCGCCATGTCAGCCATTTTCCACATATACATCGTCAATGGACAAAACAAAAGATACAAAATGGCCGTTACTTTATGAGTTTGAACGATTAATAAAAGAAACATCTCCAGACATTATAACAATGGAAAATGTGCCGGGCGTTATACGGCATCAGGTTTATACTGATTTTCACGACTCACTCGTTAAGCAGGGTTATTTCGTATGGTCTGGAACCATAGATTGTACTAAGTATGGGGTTCCTCAAAAGAGGGAACGCCATGTTTTACTAGCATCTAAATATGGTGAAATAAGTTTCATACCTCCAAGTGATAATCAAGTTAGCGTCAGAGATGCTATTGATTGGCTTCCTCAGATAAAAGATGGTCAGATATGCGAAATTGATCCTTTGCATAGAGCTAGCAAGCTATCAAAAATAAATAAGCTGAGAATCAAGCATTCATCTCCAGGTGGAACTTGGAGGGATTGGCCTAATGAGCTCGTCGCTGATTGCCACAAGAAAGAGACAGGGAAAGGCTACGCGAGCGTTTATGGAAGAATGGAATGGGATAAGCCGAGTCCAACAATGACAACGCTTTGTTATGGCTTTGGAAACGGCAGGTTCGGTCATCCAGAACAGGATCGTGCTATTTCTCTGCGCGAAGCTGCTTTATTACAAACATTTCCAAAAAATTATCAGTTTGCAGAAGATGGAAATAAAATTTCAATGAAAGCTACAGGTAAAATGATTGGGAATGCAGTTCCTGTTTTATTGGGGAAGGCAATTGGTGACTCAATAATGAGCCACCTAAAAGAATATATAAAGCGTGAATTAATATAGTTTATTATAAGTCAGAGGTAATGGGTTGTCGTAAAAATTTTTTGGCATAAATGTAAGACTCTATATTGTCTAAAATGCCATCAAGGTAATAAATTACCTCGTTTTTGAATTTTAGTAATTCGTCAATAGATGTCTCTCTTCCTTTTTCTCTGAAAGAATTAGAACCGTGAGCTAGTGAGTTTCTTGAGTTCTTTATGTTAACCAAGCAAGCTCCATTTCTTGTTTTATTTTTGTCTGTTTTAAATGAAAATCCATAACTATCAGCTATTTTTCTTATTTTCTTTGCATCAACGTTACCAGAGAATAAAGGATTTTTGTTATTTTCAACAAGGCTCTTATGTTTCTTCAGCCAAGAATCAAGAATAATTTTAGACGCATCAAAACTCCCATAATCAAAATCATTAATTGTTGACTCGTCGATATTTTTTAGGGCTATTTTTGTAAGGTTAATACAAAGAAGATCTGCACTTAAGCTATTGTTACTCAAAATTTCATCATGAATATCCTCTATAGCATTTGAGATAGTTGCTTCTATCAGATTGTATAGCAAGATCCATGCATTTGATTTTAGTATGTGGGTCATATCCATTGATATGCGTTCTGTTTTAATTGAGCTGCCATCTTGATAGGATAGACTTGGTTTTTTATTAATAAGCATTCCAATAAAGGAAAAATACTCTTCGATATCATTTGCACGCTCATCAAATAGGATCCTACTTTTCATATCTGCCATAGACTATTCCTCTAGATTTTCATTTTCATCAGAGGGGATAGGCTCTGGGGATTTACCTAGTAAGTTATCCCTAACATATTCAATTCTACCTTTTACTTTTGGTCGAGAGTTGCTTGCATCAGAACGAGTGTGCGTGACGAACTCTTTCGAATTCACCCATGTATCAATATTTTTCGGTACTAACTTAGGGTTTTCCCTCAATGCTAGAGTTGCGCCAACTGATAGGGATTCAAATCTAATTCTAGGCACGGTAGTCGCATTTGTGGTTTTTCTGAATCCACCCGGGAAATATGTGTCTATAAATGTACACATATCAATGAATTGTTTTTTAAGTTTCTTTTTGTCAGTAGCTGTTAATGATTTATTTTTATCCATTAAATACTCAGTTAAGAAATCATCGACACTTTTTTGGAAGTTTAGATATCCATCAGAGTACGCGAAGTATCGTAATACTAATTCTAAATATTCAGAGCGATCCTGACGGACTTTAGTTATCGGGCATATGGATTTAAATAAATCATTATTAGCAAGTTCTTTTATGAAAGTTAAGAATTTACCATCATTACTACCACGTCGTTGCTCCATTGTGTTTAGTTTCGTTCCACCCGAATTTAGGCGGTCAAAAATCTCTCTACGAGTTTCTTCATCGCATCGTTCTGTTAACTCGATCATTCTTATTGTCTTTCTAGCAAAACGTAGTCGCCTTGGTTGGTTAAAATCTGAATATTTAAAGCCATTTGCAGCGGGAAGTTTCTTGAGCCCAGTTAAAGTAAATTTATTATTTAAAAAAGAGTATAAAGTTCTAATCCTCTGGCTTCCATCTACTATTTCTATTCGACCTGCATTATCTCCTTCGCTGACATCGGCAACGAAAATGTAAGGTATTGGAAGCTTTAGCAGGAGGGACTCAATGAATCTTGATTTTTGTTTAATATCCCATACATATTCGCGTTGATAGTCAGGTATAAACAGCTCTGCCTCATCTTCTTCTAGGCCATTTTGAAATTTTTCTACAATAACACCGATTGGATACTCTCGTATTTCATGATCGGTTACTTTTTCAAGTCTTTTGATTTCTTTATCTAAGTTATCTTGTTCTTTTTTTGTTTTTAAAGTTTGCTCTTTCTTGACTTGCTTAGCACACATCTCACACCTCAAGTATTTTATTTTTTAAATTCGTAAAGTTTCACTAGGGAGTCATAAACAACCTTCTTAAACTCTTCTGCTTGGATTGCTGCTTGGTGCTCTGCGCTTGTTTGTGGCGTAGTTGATGCCGCGTCTACAGCTTCTTGCAGTATCATTACTATTTCTGAATTTAATGATCTGCCATTCTGTGCAGCTCTTACAGTTAGTTTCTCTTTTAAATCATCCGACATTCTTACGCCGAATGGTGCAATGCTTCTCATGCCTTTCATATTCACTCTCACTGTTGTGTGATATCACAGTGTAGTGAATATTTTTTTGACTTAATACTCTCACCGTGTAATGATAGTGAAACCAAAACGGAGGTATTAAATGAAAGTAAGGGATATCGCACCATTTGGTGTAAGAATGGAGCCAAGTCTCAAAGAGGCTCTAAAGAAGTCAGCAAAAGATGAGGGTAGATCGTTAAACTCTGAAATAATCCAGAGATTAATAAAAAGTCTAAAAGCTGATGGGATATTGAGTGCATAAAATAGAGAAGCCCCAACTACTTGCAATAGTCAGGGCTTCAAGTTTAGTCCGAAACCTAGAGAGAAACGAACTATGAATACTATATCAACAATTAATGTGCCTTTCCACGGTGATAATCTATATGTGGTTAATTACAACGGTGAGCCGCATGTACCGATGAAGCCAATTGTAGAAGGCATGGGGTTAGACTGGAAAAGCCAATTCAGCAAGATTAAATCAAGGTTTTCTAAAGGCATGGTGGAAATCACCATACCTACAAAAGGCGGTGAGCAATCAATGATTTGCCTAGCCCTCCGTAAACTTACTGGCTGGCTTCACACTATCAGCCCTAACAAAGTTAAAGCTGAAATCCGTGATAAGGTGATCCAGTATCAAGAAGAATGCGACGACGTACTTTATGAGTATTGGACTACGGGTGAAGTTAAGGCTAAACATAAATCAACAGTTCAGGAACGCAACCCATTAAAGAACGCTGTTAATCTACTGGTAAGTAAAAAGGGCATTATGTACCCAGAAGCGTATTCGCTAGTACATCAGAAATTTAATGTTAGCGGGATTGACGAACTTACAGCAGATCAGATACCGATGGCAGTTGAGTATGTTCACAAGTTAGTGATGGAAGGTGAATACATACCTAAGCAGGACGAGTTACCTTTATCAAATCAGCAAATAACAGATGATGAGTTAATCACTCTTTGCTGGCAGTGGAATTACTTATCATTGTGTTGTGCAGCCATGAGCGAGGTTTACCCGATACTTCATGCAGCAGAGCATAGATTAGAGGGTAGATATTACGATATGCCTAAAGAGGCTAGCAGGGCGAATAGTGAGATAAGAAAGTTACTTGATAGATTAACTCGCCACATCGAACCAAAGCAAACAGACAACTCTAGAATTCTAAATAGATTAAGATTGGATTCATTACCAGCTTAACCACATAGCCCAAGGATGGGCTTCTAACTTAACAGGTAAACAAAATGACAGATAAATTTCCTAGCCAGTTAATGGATAAATTTAGTTTGAGACTACCTAGCGGTATGAGAGATGCAATTGCTGATAGGGCTGATAGTAATGGACGGTCAATGAATTCAGAAATCATCAGTATATTATCTGACGCCTTGAACGGCACAGTTCCTGATTGTGATCTTGGTTCAACGTTGCTGATTAACTCATTGAAGAAAGAAATCGTGAAGGAAATTCTAGATAATTTTATAGTGCTACCTAAGAGTTAGTAGCTGGTTATAACCACAGTCATTACAAGGGTGGCGTATTATACACCTCGATATTCAAGATACAAGTAGAGCTTGCAGTTAAGTTAACTTAATTCTAATATACTCCAAGGTATATTTAGCAATTTGATGTAACCACAAACTATGAATTGTGGTTTTTAACTAAGCGGAGGTGTCACATGACAGCAACAATGCGCAGATATCTCATAGCTATGGGGAGCATAATGGACTTGGCTCCTGCTACAAATTACAGAAAAATGGCAGCGCAAGGGCGAGACCAAGATCGCCTAAAAAAAGATATCGAATATGTGGGGAAAGACATGACCAAGGTTGCTGCTGGTCTAGAGTCTTATTGCGTAACAGAAAAGAAATAGCTCATGGATTTAAAGCCTAAAGATGAAATTGTGACCATTGACGATGATAATCCCGATCAGGGCTCAGATGTTGATGGTGCGATAGCGAAAATAGAAAGTACAGTGATTGATAATCCAATAATACTTGAAAGAATATTGGATAATCCTAGAGTCATGGCTATCGTTCAGAAAAAAGAGTCTTTTAGAGGGCCTTTGCCACCGCCTGACTTTTTGCAGAGGTATGAAGAAATCCTTCCTGGAGGAGCGGAAAGAATTTTCTGCCTAACAGAAAAAGAGCAAAGCTTTAGGCATGATACGCATAAAACGGCCCTTAAGGGAGCTATAAAAAAAGATAGTCGCGGGCAATGGATGGGTTTTTTTCTCTCAATAAGCGTATTAATTATTGCAACTTATTTTGCTAAAGATGGTGCGTATTGGTTTGCAGGAACTCTCATTACAGGAAACCTAGTGGCATTAGCTGCTGTGTTTGCCGCAGGTAGAAAGGGAAATAAGAACCAAGACAGCTCTGATAGTGAAGAGGCTCCAAATTAGTCTGCCAAATACAAGCTATCATAACAACCCACCCACTCCGGTGGGTTTTTTATTGCCTGAACTCTGCATTGAGGGTACATTTTAATCATCTGATTTAACGGTTGGTAATTTAGTGTGCATGCTAAAATCTTGCGAGTTCTGTGTATTTTTCTGTTGGTATTATTAACTTTTGTTATAGGTGTATCAATTAACACCAGTAAAAAACCAACTATTATTGACGGCGCTAAACAAGCTGTAATTGACCTTATGCATCAGCCAAAAGCAGCCGACATGAGAAATGTTACTTTTTACCAAGCAGGTAAAAGCATGAGCCGCAAGGCTGTAGGTGATGTTTGTGGAGAAGTGTTTACATTCAAAGATGACCTGCCTTATAAGTACAAAAGATTTATTGTTGAGGTTGCAGCGAATCAAGAAGGCGAGTGCGTATTCTCCATCCCTTTATTCGACTTTGAAGGTGAAATGGTGCCAGAGCCCGATTTCCAGAAGATATGGGATGAGAGGTGTAACTAGACCTGCTTCGGCAGGTTTTTTGTTTGCTTCAATTTGCATCCTCGCTGCGCTAACATTACTGAAACTAATTGATGGGATGGTGAGATGAAAAGAATATTAGCAGTGGCTGCGGTGGTTGCTTTGCTGGCAGGGTGTGGTGAAAGCGACCCTAAATACGATGGTGAATATATCTGCGATGTGGATCAAATATCCAATAGCCAAGTTATATCAAATGGCAATCCTAACGCATTCCCTAAAGATACAACAAAGGCTAACATAATCGTCGAAAATAGAGTCATTACAGTTAAGGGACTGAAAAATGGCGAATTCACAACTCCAAAGCTTAGTGAAAAGAAAGACAGCAATGGCGATGACTATTTATTTTTTGATGGTGAAGATTTGAATGTTGCATTTACAAATAAAGTGGGAATTTTCAATGTGGTTTATCCCGACAAATCAGGGCAACTTCTAATGAACTGCAAAATAAAATAGTAATAGTTCACAACTGATTAACAGACCCTGCCAATTGGCGGGGTTTTTTATTTTAGCTAACAGCCCTGTCACTTGACGGGGCTTTCTTTTTTCAAGAGGTTATCATGACAGTAAATGCAGGTTCGATTGAATTTGTTATTAAGGCTGACACCGAGCAGCTGTTGGTTTCAAATAAGCAGGTAGATAACAGTTTAAGTGATCTGGAAACTAGTTTTGACAAGGCGTCAAGGTCAGTAGAGAAATCAGAGAAATCGATGCTTTCATTTTCCAAAGCCGCATTAGCTGTTAGCTCTGCATTATCTGCTGGGGCGATTATAAAGGCTGTAGATGATTGGGGGCAGATGGCAGCACGCATCAAGATGGCCCTTAATTCTGTTGAGGGAGACGTTGAAAAATACGCTGAAATACAAGATAGATTTGTAAAAATAAGCAACAGAAATGGTAAGGCCGTTGAAACGGTACAGTCACTGTACGCTGGTTCTGCAACTTCAATGAAAGAGCTTGGATACAATACAGAGCAAACAATTGATTATATAGAATCACTTTCTTCAGCATTTACAGCTAACGCCACAGGAACACAGCAAACAGAATCAGCAATGAATGCCCTCAATAGAGCAATGGTGGTAGGCACACTTAAGGGTAATGATTGGCACTCTGTATTAAATGCGACTCCTTCTGTCGTTGGCGATATAGCAAAAGAATTATCCAGATTGCGAGGTGGTATAAAAGTCACTGAGAATGATGTTAAAAAAATGGCATTGGAAACTGGTATTTCTATGAAGCTATTTGTTGATTCAATGAATGGAGCTAAGGAAGCCAACAATGCCTTAGCAGACTCAATGGACAACACTGTTGCTGACGGGTTCACCAAACTAACAAACTCCGCGAAAGCCTATTATGGCGAATTAAACCAATCTTTAGGTATAACAAGAACGGTTTCCGCTGGCTTTGCAGTACTAACAGAAAACTTTGATAAAGTATCAACTGCAATAACAGCAATGGTGGCGATAGGTGCTGCTAAATATTTTGGCACGCTCGCTAACGCCATGAAAAACTCCGCTGTTCAAACGTTAAATCAAAGTAAGGCTTTTAAAGAAAATGCAAATGCTCAACTAGAAGCTGCACAACAAGCGCAGAGAAGAGCTGCGGCAGAAGTTCGTAATGCTCAGTTAGATAGAGCAAGACTTCAAAATAACATAGAGCAAAACAAACGATCTCAGCAAAGCGTTTTATTATCGAATGAAATAGTTGCTGCTCAACAAAGAGAGAGGGCGGCTAAATTAGCTCTTGTACAAGCGAATAACGCTGTTGCAGCATCTCAAGATAGAATAAATGCAGCAAGTGCTATAGGTGCTAGAGCTGTCGGGGTTCTTAAGTCTGCAATGGCACTAGTAGGTGGGCCTGCTGGGGTGGCAATGTTGGCAGGTGGGGCACTCTTGTATTACTGGCAACAAGCAGAGACAGCCAAACAAAAGTCATTGGACTTTGCTGAATCCATTGAAACGCTGACAAACAGAATGAAGGAGCTTTCGGATGTTGCCCTAATGGGTAACGTGGCAGAGGCAAGTAATTCTATTGATGTTCAAAGAGAGGCTATTGAGAAATTACAGGGAGAATTGGAAACCCTGAACGATAACTATCAATGGACGATAAGAAATACAGCTGATTATCAACGTAAGTCAGAGTCACTGGAAAAGCAGCAACGTGAAATTGCAATAAAGACAAAGGAAATTGATGAAGCACAAGCAAAGCTGGCGAGAACAATAAAGTATGTTTCTGATGCTACAGGTGAGCTAACAACAAGAAATAAAGAACTTTATGATGCAATGAATAACGCATCTGGCGTTGCTGGGAAAATGGGTGCTGCGATTGGTGCGTTGCAGAAAAAAATAAAAGCTGCGGCAGATGCTCAAAGGGATCTGAATGATGCCAAAAGAGAAGAGCCAGAAACAGACGAAGGCAAGAAGGCAATACTAAATCTTAAGGAACAAAATGAGCTTCTTAAGATTAAAGATAAGCGCCAGAGAGCAATCAGAAAGGCAGAAATGGAGGCTGCAAAGGTAACAAATAATCCCACTCAAAGGAATGAGATTATAGCAGAATCCACAGCATACTATGACTTGGTAGAGGCTGAACGGGAGCACGAAAAGCAATCTAAAGCATCGACCAAAACATCAGATGATGCGGGCAAGGCAATTAAACGACAAATAGCTGAAATCGAACGCCTTAATAAAGGCTACGAAGAAGGCTCTAAGAAGTTAGCGCAATATGATGCCGGAAAGGCGTTAGGCGATAAGGCAAGTCCTGAGCAGATAGCGGAAGCAGAGCGTTTAGCTGGTGAGTTGTACGATATTCAGCAACGATTAGCAGACAAACGAGCAGCGCTAGAAGCTAATGTGATCGCCAAAGCAGAGAAGCTGAAAACTGATGAGTTGGCACAGATAGAAAGACAACTGAAAGCGGGTGATATTTCCTTTGAAGAGTCACAGCGCCGCAGGTTGGAAATCGCGTCTGAATACGCTACTAAAATTGCAGAGGCCACAGCCAATAATATCATCACACCAGTAGCAGAGAACCGCGCTAAGTTCGACCCTGTGCAAGCATTACAGAACGAAAATACCCGCAAATTAGCCTTGATGAGAGAGTATTACAATCAAGAGCAGCAGTTACTAGATGATTCCTACGCTAAACAGCAAATGTCGCATGAGCAATTTACAGCAGCAAAACAAGCTACTGACATGCAATACAGAGCGCTTATTACAGCGATGGATAATCAGTATCAACAACAGCAAACAGCCGCACAATGGGAGCTAATGAGGAATCAATCATTAAGTTATGAAATGCTGGCGTCTGCGGTTGATTCGTTCGCGGGTAATGCTTCCAATGTAATGACAGGGCTTATGACGGGCACTATGTCGGCAGCTGATGCTATGCGCTCGCTGGGTAATACAATTCTAAACAGTGTCGTTAACTCAATCGTGCAGGTAGGCGTTGAAATGCTGAAAAACTTTATCATCAGTAAAACGATGGGAGTTGCAGCACAGACAGCGAACGCAGCGGCAGCAGTAGCAGGAGGCGCGGCAGCGTTGGCAGCTTGGACGCCTGCGGCAATAGCGGCATCTATCGCAACAGGTGGCGCGGCGGCAGGTAGCGGATTAGCTTCTTTCCAATCGTCAATGCTAGCTGGTCAATCGATGTCATTACTCGGCGGTCGTCGCTACGGCGGTAACGTATCAGGCGGAAATCCATATCGTATTAATGAATCGGGCGAATCTGAGATATTCCAGACTTACGACGGGAAACAGGCTTTCATTCCGAATAAGTCAGGGAAGGTTGTTCCTGCGGATAAGGCCAGTAATGGCGCAGCAAATATATCGGTAACAATTATCCATACAGGACAGCCATTCTCAGTTGAAGACCAGAGAGTTAAGCAAGGCAATGACGGACAGATGATGTTAGAACTAATCACTCGAAGCATAGACGAGGGAAGCACTGTAAGCCAAGCAATTGAGCGAAACTTTAATACAAATCGCAGAGCAAGAGGCGGTTACTAAATGGGTGACTTTAACGAAGAAATTATTGATTACCCTCGCGGTATGCCATTACCGATTAGGGCAGACAAAAACATGACCATCGATACGGGATTTAGGACTGACCAGCCACAGGTTGGCGCTCCTATTTTCCAACCTCTGACGGATGATTTAAAAACCGTTTGGAGTGTGCGGTGGGTATTGAGGCGAGAGCAGGAAAGGCGCTTTGCTCAATGGCTGCGAAGCCCTAACTATCTTGATAACGGTAAGCGTTGGTTTCGGATGGAGATTGATTTGGGCGGTAGTGGACTGCAAGAGCAAATAGTTCACTTCGTTCAAATGCCAGTGCAGACCTCGATAGTTGCTGGCGTGGTGACGTGGACGGGAAGCATTATTTGCCGAAAACTGAACAATACAGATGATGAGTTCGGAGACCTGATAGTCGAGCTATTACCTGAAGAATGGGGCCTACTCGATATTGTCGTCACTGAACGCCTACCACGATGCAAGGGGGGAGAATGAAGTTAAGAGAGTACAGAGCGCAACGACCAATGCGTACATTCTACGAGACCATTCAATTCTCCCATGATTCATTCGGAAACATTCATTTAGTCAGCTTACAGATAGAGCCTAAGGTATTGGGCGGTGTTGAGTATCAGCCGTGTAACTTTGAACTCGCTGAAAGCCAGCAAAGCAAAACGCCGATTATCGATGCTTCTGTTAAGTTTAGCCGAGTAGCGCAGGACTTTAAGCAGCAGCTCAAGTTATGGCGGTCAAACACTCGAATGAAGCCAATTATCGCAACGTTCAGGCTATTTGATTCTGCTGATATGAACAATCCGATAAGCGAATGGTCGCTGTATGTGAAAGACTGCTCTCTTGATGCGGAATCAGTCACTGTCACGCTGTCGATGAATAACCCGCTGAATAAGAACGTTGGTCGAATTTACACGATGGAAGAATTCACAGGACTGGAGACGGTTTAATGACGAAATTAGAGTTTATTAATCTGATGATAGGCAAGCCATGGAAGAATCGTGCGTGTACGTTTGAAGCATGTGATTGTTGGGCGCTGGTTGTACTTTACTATAGGTATGTACTAGGTACGGAAATTCATCATGATGCTGGCTACGAATCGGACCATGATTTTGTAACCTGCTATGAGAATGAAGTCGAATTTTGGCAACGTACCGAGCACCCAATAGATGACGGGATATTCATTGGCTATCGCGGCTCTCAGCCAGCTCACATCGGTTTAATCATCGATGGCAATGCATTTCATAGTCGAGGCGAAAACGGGGCTGTAAGAATGGATAGGCTCATTGTGCTTGAGAAGAAATTCACGAAATTGGAGTTTATGAAATATGCCGATAGTTGAAATTCAGCGAATAGCGGGAACACCTAAAGAAAGAGTCGATTTAACAGTCGGCTCTTTTTTTTATAGCGATTTTCTAGTGCATCAACAGTTGCATAGTGACGTTGTCATTCTCGTTAACGGGCGTGAACTGCAAGAAGATGACGAGTTAGATTTCGAAATTACACCGACTCACTTTATTCAAGTGTTCGACCAGCCTAAAAGCGTTATTGGCGATATTCTGAATCCAGTGTTTAACCTTGTAACGAAAGTATTCTCGTTTCTTGCACCAAAAACACCGTCATTTTCCGCAGCTGAGTCGAATGTTAAAGATAGTCCGAATAACCGACTCACAGGGCAAACAAACGTTGCTCGGGCATACCAAGCAAGACCAGAGATTCACGGTCAAGTAAGGGCGTTTCCTGACCTTATCCAACAATCGATGTTTGAGTATAACAACAACCTCAAGACAGTAACCGAGTGGCTAAACATCGGCATTGGCGAATATAAAACGGAAAGCATCCGATTTGCCGAATCTGATTTCACGGCGATGGCAGGTGCTAGCTACAAGATATACAGACCAAAAGAAGTTATCCCGCTGATTAACGAAGGTTTTGAGTTTCCTGATATCGACGGGCAAGAGTTGCCAGGGCCTAACGAAAGTAAAGATATCCCACAGCAAATGGCGACAGCAAACGAGGTCGTTTCTGGCGAGATAAAAGGCGGTGAAGCTGCGATAAAAATCGTTAAGCAAGATGAGTTTGAATACTTCTACGAGCTGACAAAACCTCGCTCTATTTCAATGACAGTGAATGTGAGCTATGAAACTCCGCAGGGTTCGGTGACTAAAGATGTGAAAATTGACGCTCAATTAGTTGATGTAAAAGAGAGTGACGATGGCTCGTTGATTAACCCAGTTGAATATTACGAATTCTTCTTTGCTAACCTAAGTGGTACTGATTTAGCGCAACTTCCACCGAATGCAGTAGTGAATACAACGAAATTCATCCTGTATGACAATCAGTTTTTAACAGTAGGCCCGTTCTTTTCTCCAGTAGATGGTGACCAGATGTGGATTCACCTGCAAGCGCAACTTGGTGGCGGTGATAACTGCAATGCAACTGTCGAAATCTGGAAGATAAATACGGATAACGAGGAAATAGCTGGCACTCGTCAAAGCTTCAATACTGCGCTAAGCGCTAACAACGGCGCGCGAGTTTATTACAAAACTGACAAAGTAACGCTTAACTCAGGTCGTGGACGTTACGCTGTACAACTCACTCGACGCAACAACAGTAGTGACCAAAGCATCATGAAAATCGAAAACGCTCACATTGTACGAGTTCGTGAGAATGTCGTTTTTGAGAATGACACGATTGTTAATGTGTCAGTGAGAGCAACGGAAGCGCCAACGGGAGCAAGAGAGCGGAAATATAACCTGCTAGCCACTCGCATGGTTATTTCATATGACCGAGTATCAAAGCAAGTTGATTATACGCTCAGGCCATCGCGTAGTTTTGCTGATGCAGTTCTGCACACTTGGCTGATTACTGCTGGCGAAAGCGAGAGAAACATTGATATCGACGGACTATATCGGATTTACGATAGCTTGCCTGATGAGCGATTAGGTTACTTCGATTATACATTCGATGATGAGGATATATCACTCGGTCAGCGTATCGAAACTATCTGTAATTCCGCGCGAGTGACAGCTTATTACGACAATGCGGTTCTCACATTCTCGCGTGAACAATCTAGCGAATTCCCAATGACCACGTTCAATCGGTCAAATATCACAGGTAACGACATGAAGATATCGTATGACATGTCCATGCCATCGGGGTATGACGGAATTGAATTGGAGTATGTCGAGCCAGTTCGCAACAAGAAAGACTATATCCGCTTTCGAGTTGATGAAAACGGCATTACGGAAGGGCTATCACGCACGCCTAATAAGATAGTTTTGCAGGGCTGTAGAAATCGCTATCAAGCAATGGATAGGGCGCTATTAGAAGCTAACCGACTTATTCACCAACGAACAAGTATCAGCCTGACAACCCTAGCAGACGGCGGCAATGTGTACCCGTCAGACATGGTGCTGATAGCTGATACCTACGACTCCAACCAACAAGCAGGTTACATCACTGAGCGAAACGGGGAGGCATTCACAACCAGTGAAAAGATTAAATTAGATGAGGAAATGTGGGTGTATCTCACTGATAGCATGGGTTACACAACGCAGAAATTTAAAGCAGAGCCAAGACCAGATACTGAGTTCGGCTTTATCGCAAGTGTGCCAGAGGATATCGAACTCAATTTCTATGATGGGTACCAGAAGCAAGCACCTTCTAGATATGTGATAGCAACATCAATTGAACTCGAAAACATCAAATGGGTGATAACCGATAAGCGGCCACTCGGTGGAGAGCGTTACGCAATAACTGCAACCGAATATTTCGACGCAAAACCAGACTACAACGCATAACAGCAATCATTAACCAACAAGCCAGCCATTAGAGCTGGCTTTTTTATTGGAAAAAATTGGTATGAGAGAAATCAAACCTACGCAAAAAGACGTTCCAAGCTCAGACGTAAAAGACCTGTTTTTTAACTCAGGAAAAATAGACGAGTGGGTTAACTCATTACGGCATGAATACACAGATAGATTTGGTAAATGCCACAAAACCGCTGCGGGAATGGAGTGGGTTTTTAACGAGCTAGTCACCAAGTTTAAAATTGAATCCGAGCAAGCGCTACTCGCTGCTGGCTATGCTCCAGCTGGAACATTCCAAGAAGGAGCTGAAGTTGTTAGCAGAAATGGCACGGTATTGTGGAAATTGCCAGATGGCGATGGCGACCACTACCGTTGGGATGGTGATTTACCTAAACAAGTTCCAGCAGGGTCAATTCCTGAATCTACTGGCGGCATTGGAAAAGGTGCATGGGTTAGTGTTGGTGATGCGAGTTTGCGAGGGGATATTTTATCAAGCGCAGGTTACAAAAACATAGGCTCATTCAAATCAATTATCGAGCTCAGACAATACAATGCATTATCACTAAACACTGGCGCTCGAGTGCTTGTTGATTCGTATATTGAATGCAAAGGCTATGGCGGCGGCTTCTTTCGCTATGACTCTGAAAATACAGATACTGATGACGGAGTGATGATTATAGCGCCAGTTGGTGGCGGTCGATTTGTCAGAGAAGTACTGGATAACCAACTGTATATTTCTTATGAAATCGCTGGCGCAGACATCACGGGTGTAGAGCCGTCAGAGGATGCAATAGTACGTGCTCATTCAGTAGCCAACCGTCTTGGAGTACAGTTAAAACAAAATCGCGGTAAGTTTCGTATATCTAAACCCGTTGAAGTCAGCGTAAAAACGGATGTGGACTTGAAGGGATCAGAGTTCGTTTTTGATGACGGATTGAATATTAACAAGGTGTTCAACGTCAAGCCGACTGTTAATCTAATCGAAGCGAATGTTAATAACCAAAATTTTGTGAATGGGAATACTGTTGTTCCTGAGTTGGCTATTTACGAAAACGCTGTCGTATCAATTAACTCGAAAGATATTGATATTTACAGAAATGGTGATAGAAACTCGCCAGTTTATAAGCGAGATATTGTCGAAGTCAGAAAGGGTGGCACACTAAGTCATCCACTAATCTATACAATGACAACACAAGTTTCAGTTGTTGTTAATCAACTTGAAAAAAGCAAATTAATATTTAATGCGCCATCGATCACAATTGGAAACTCACTGATTGCATCATTCATTTACTCAACGCGCAATGATGTAACTGTTAACGCAAGCGGAGTAAAAAGAACAGATGATAGCCTTGTTAATCGCATCATCACTTATTTTGAGCCCCACAACTGTAGGGATAACGTCTTAGATGCAATTGCAGTTGATAACGTCAACCACTTTGAAACAGCTAGCGCATACGGGATATCGGGCGGCTCAGTGATACGTCAAGGTGTTAGAAACTATCACGGTGCTGGGGATTGGGGGTTAATGGACGGTAACACTATTCGCGATGGCTTCTCTACTGACATTACAGGTGCGCGAGTTGGTGTTCATGCTCAAGCTTTTAACTTCACCGCCGAGCGTTGCACGCTGAAAGAAAAAGCGATTCAGATTTCAGGCAGAGGCACATTAAAAGTAAGTGATTGTAAAAAGTTTTGCGTCGGTGTGGGTGGTACATCTGGGTACGTGAATACACTAATTGATTTACGAGCGGATTACGGTTCTGAGTGGGTTGGCGATATCATTGTAGACAACCCTGAGCTCAACTGCGGAAACTTGGCACTAACTGATGCGGAAACAGGCATCGTTCGCTTGCACGCAGATAATATCGATTTTGGACGAGAGGTCTTTTATCCGCGCAGGATTATCATTAATGGGGGGGCACTGACAGCATCCACAAATAGCAACGCAGCCCCGAATTTAAATATTGTTGAGCTATTCAGATACCCAACAAGCCAAACGACATTCAGTCGCAAATTGCCACAATTCATTAAAATTGTTGATTTAAATGTCAGAATACCTGCGGGCTCTGGCGTTGTAAGAATTAACCCCGTCCGCTTACCTGGTCAAGCTACGACAGGATTTTACGGGGATATGTCTGTTGAAGTCACTGGAAACATCTTCCCATCCTCAATCCCAACAGCAGTTATTGCAAGAACGGGTATTACATTAAACGTTGATATTGCAGATATATATCAAGCAACAACAGGATATACGGCTAACTTCACTTTTAATAACTCAATAGTTGATGCTGTTTTCGTTAGTCCCGCAAGCTTTAGCTTAACACTAAATAGCTGCGATACTTTGAATGTTGATGGATTTGCAGGTGAAGGAAGAAACGGAAAAGGGATAGTGTGTCACAACGCCTCAAGAATACGCGCTGGAAGGTATTCGGGGGGTGGCGTTACTCACATGTATCTTAATTCTCTATTCAAAGCGGGCGCAGGAAACATTGAGTTGTCGGGAGGAATAGCGAGAGCCTCGGGGAATTCAATAGAAAAAAATGCACAGATAAGCTTCGCGGTAGGAGATACAAAAGAGCGTTTGGTTTACGGTTACTACAACGGAAGTAAGTTTGAGCCGACGGCTTAACAAACTGTGCCGAAATTGTGACACAAAATAGAGGAGAATCATTAAATATATTCAAAAATTAGCAAATCGCAAAAATGCTGGCTGGCTTGTAGTGCGGCTTTGCTAGCTATAAATCGTTAATCAATATTTGCACATCCTGTGACTCGTAATCCAATGCCGAAGTTGCTTCATCTAATATCAAAATATCTGGTTCTGTTAGTAAAGCACGTGCCAGAGCTATTCTTTGACGTTGCCCACCTGATAGGTTAAGGCCTTTTTCTGATAAGGGGGAATTAAACGTGTCAGGTAGCTCCATTATGAAATCATAAGCGCCTGCTAATTTTGCAGCATGAATAACTTTTTCATCCGAAGCTTGCGGGGCACTTAAGCGAATATTATCTGCAATAGAGCCGACGAATAGCATACTTTCTTGCAGAACAACACTCATACGGCGGCGTAATGAAACCGTATCTGCTACAGCTAAATCCATGCCATCGACAATAACTTGACCATGTTGTGGTACATAAAGACGCTGCAATAATTTTGTCAGAGTACTTTTCCCTGACCCGGAAGGGCCTGTTATCCCAATAAATTCCCCTGCTTTAACGGATAGCGACAGGTTATTGAGAACCTCTGGCATATCAGGTTGATAACGAAAACGAATATTTTGAAACTCAATTTTCCCTTGAATGCTGGCAGTGCTCGCAATGCCTTTGCGTTCATTTTCAACTGGTTTATCGAGTATATCCCCAACACGGCGAAGTGAAATTATAGTGTGTTGAAAATCTTGCCAAACTTGTGCAAACCTTAGCACGGGCTGAGTAACATGGGCACTTAGCATATTAAAGGCGACGAGTTCCCCAGGCGATATTCCACCGTTTAAAACTTCTTTGACCCCAACCCACAAGATAATTGCAGTTGTAATTTTACTCACTAATGTCATTAACTGAGAGGCTACTTCACTGCGCATTGAGACTTTAAAGCTTTGTCTCAGTTGTTTACTGAATATTTTTTTCCATCGTTGATTAAAATATTTTTCAGTTGCTGTAGTTTTTACCGTTTCAATTCCTGTAATGGTTTCGGTAAGAAACGTGAGCCCATTTTCATCTGCTTGATAAGACTTTTCAGTTTGCTGACGAATAATTGGCCCAAGTATCATCCATAAAATGAAGAAAACCCCCATCGAACCGAGTAAAATCCATGACATTAGGCTGCTATAGGAAAATAGAACCGCAATAAAGAGGATCACAAAAATGAAGTCAATAAATAGCATCAAAGTTGAGCCAGTCAGAAATTGCCGTATATGCGCTAGCTCACGTATCCTTGCGATGATTTTCCCTGTTGGCCTTAATTTGAAATAATTTAAGGGGAGCGCCATTAAATGCCGATAGATTTTCCCTGATAATTCGGCGCTGATTTGGCTACTGGTATGACTAAAAATTTTATTGCGAATAAAACCGTATATTGGCTCAGCAACGGCAATAGCGAAGATTGCCAATGCAATAACATGTAAGTTGGATAAACTTCGCCCCACTAAAACTTTGTCTACAAGGTTTTGAAATAGTAGAGGGCTAACTAAGGCGAAAAGCTGAATAATGGCTGATAGAATAAAGATATTTCGTAATTTAACATGTTGACGCAAAATAGAAGGAACAAACCAGCTAAACCCAAAAGCTCTTTTTTGCTCTGGCTCTTGTTGCTCTTTAAGCAATAAAATATCGATTTCAGCTTCATTATTAAAATCATCAGCCTGAATTAACTTGATTTCGTTGTTTACAGGGTTGATGAGTACGAGGTCTTTTTCTTGTTGCAAGATTTGCCATGACCCTTGCGTATAGATTAACGCGGGAAGGGGGATGGTTGCTAACTGTGTATATGGTATAGCAATGAGTTCTGTTTCGTAGCCTAGTGTATTGGCACATTCTCTGATCTCCCACTCTGTAGGCGAAAGAGTTTGCATACCAATTGAATGCCTGAGTTGGTCTGTCGAAACATTCTTTTGGTAATAATTAGCCACCCAAACTAAGGCATCCAAGCCATGGTTGTTTATCTGTTCCATCGATTATTTTTCTCTCATTGCATTCGAGGTATATTCATTGATAGGGCTAAGTAGGTAATCAATAATTCGGCGCTTATCGGTTTTTATTTCGGCCACGATAGATAACCCAGGAGTGAGCTCAATCTGTTCACCATCAACTAACAGTTGTTTTTTATTAAGGCCTATTTGACCTAAGAACACTAAGCCAAGGTTTTCATCTTGCGTGCTATCCCGTGAAATAGAGAGAACCTCACCGTCAATGGTGCCATAACGGGTGTAAGGAAAGGCATCGACTTTGACTTCGGCTTTTAAACCTTCATGAATGAAGCCAATATCTTTATTTAAAATTTTAATTTCAGCTAATTGAACATGGTTATTAGGCACTATAACCATTAATTGCTGAGCGGGTTGTAGTACTCCCCCTAAAGTATGAGTGGCTAATTGTTGAACAGTACCATCAACAGGAGCTCGGATGACTTCTAATTGATTTCTTTCATGATTTTTTAATAGTTCTTGTTCTAAGGAGGCTTGTTTAAAAGCCGCTTGCTTATATTTTTCATCCCATTCTTGGTTTTTCTGTGCCTTTATCCTACTTTGTTTTTCAGTTAAGGCATGGTGCTGACTGACAAGAATGGATAATTCAGAGAGCTTGGTAACTTTCTCTTTTTTAGCGATAAGTAGCTCTCGTTCTTGTTCTAAAAATTCTTTCTGGCTGATTAACTGTTTCTGCGTTAATGAATGATGAGCATCAAGTCGTTGCTTTATATTATTGATTAGCGCGTTAATCGTGTTTAACTCATTTTTCCTAGCTTGCTGATTGACAATATTTAATTGAATTTCATTACTAATTTCATTAATGAGAGAGTCAAACTCTATTTGTTGAGTTTGGTAGCTAGAGAGGGCACTTTTTTGCTCAGCTTCAGTTAATTGATGAAATTGAGGTAATTGATCAATCGGTTGTTGCAATAACAGAGCTTGATGAATGAGAGTTTCGGCAATTTGGAAATTATGTTGATAATTTAAGCTAAGAATATCTTGGTCGACGCCTAGCACATTAACCGTAAGTAATGGATCACCTTGTTTGACGGTTTGCCCATCTGCAACATGAATGTGTTCTAAGCGACTTAATTCAAACGCTTGAATTAATTGTGTACGCCCAGAAACAATCAATTTACCTTGGGTAGTTGCCTGAATATCTAGTTTACCAAAAAATGACCAAGCAACGGCAATGAAAATACCAAAACTAATTGATATTGCCACCCACAAGGCCAAATAGGAAGGGGGGGTTTTTAAAATTGCCAAATGGGAAGGCAAAAAACTGTTATAGCGGTTTTGTTTTAATCGATGTTTCATTTTACGTCCATGTCCGGTTTTAAGGATTGTTGCAGGGTCCATAAATGTTTATAGAAATTACCTTGTTCAATAAGCTGCTGGTGGCTGCCTTGTTCTATAATTTCTCCACGTTGCATGACAATAATTCGCTGATGGTGGCGAATGGTTGATAAGCGATGGGCGATGGTAATAACTGTCCTTCCTTTTGCAATAACATGCATGTTCTCTTGAATAACAGCTTGGGATTCATCATCTAAAGCGCTGGTGGCTTCATCAAAAATAATGACTTTAGGGTTAGCAAGTAAGGTACGTGCAATGGCAATACGCTGTCGTTGACCGCCGGAAAGAGACGTCCCCCCTTCAGCCAGTACGGTGTCATATCCCATAGGTAATTTTAAAATAAAGTCATGAGCACCGGCCATCTTCGCTGCATGAACGACGTCATCCATCGAAGCATTGGGGGCTGTTTGGGCAATATTGTGAAAAACAGATTGGCTAAATAAAAAGTTTTCTTGTAATACAATACCTATTTGTTGCCTTAGTGAATGTAGATTAATTGCCGACAAAGGCATGTTATCAACATAAATGGCGCCGCTTTCAGGGGTATAAAGCCGTAACAGTAACCGAGCTAGAGTACTTTTCCCTGAGCCTGAAGTACCGACAACGCCAATGGTTTCCCCTGCTTTAATATTTAAGTTAAAGTTTTTAAGGATATAAGGCATATTGGGTTGATAGCGGAATGAGACATCTTTTATAAATAGATTCCCTTGAATTGACTGCTTGTTTTCTTGCCTGGATTGTTCAACGGGGAGATTAATAATTTGCGATAGCTTTTCAATAGCAACACCTGTACGAATATAGTCCCCCCATAATTTTACGAGTTTGACTAAAGGTTGATTGGCATGGCTGACCATCATATGAAACGCGATAAATTGGCCAATAGTCATTTGTAAAGCTAATACCTCAGATGCCCCAACCCATAAAACGATAGCACTGGTGATTTTTTCAATAGCCATGACTAAGTGTTCAGAGCGTGAGCTTATTTGCCCTGATACAAAATTAGTATGGCTCATATCGGATGTTTGACCATCCCATCGGCGAGTAAAATTAGGTTCTACCGATAAGCTTTTGGCTGTTTCAATACCATTGATGCTTTCAGTAAGAAAAGAGGTATTAATTGCGATGTTAGTAAATTGCTGTTGAGCGGCGGCTTCAATTTTAGGTGTTAACCACCAAGCTAATAAAAGGTAAAAAGGAATAGAGCATAGAAAGATTAATGTTAGAGTGGTTGATATTAAATTCATCACGAAAATAAATACAAATAAAAATAATACATCAACACATAATGTAAAGAAGCTGCTCGTTAAAAATTCGCGAATAGTTTCTAATTCTTTTACACGGGTAACAATTGCACCTATTTGACGGTTTTTGAAAAAGGGGATAGGTAACCGTAGTAAATGATTAACTAATTTTAAACCCAATGTCATGTCTATTCGATTAACCGTATGATGATAAACGTATTCACGTAACCCTTTTAGTATAACTTCAATAAATGCAGCAACAATTAAACCGAAAATTAGCACATCTAATGTCACTAAACTATTATGAATTAATACTTTATCCATAATAACTTGCATAACAATAGGAGAAACCAAAGCTAATATTTGTAAGATAAATGAAAAAAACAAAACCCATAAAATAATAGATTTATATTTCATAAACTCTGCTTGAAACCAAGATATATCAAATTGCCCTTGCTTCAGGTTTACATGCAACCAATCACCATTCCATCGTTGTTGTAGCTCTTCAATGCTCCAAATCTCAGGGGGGAGGTTACCCATTTGTTGTACTAAGACTTGTTCTTGATTGCGATTAGCTAACAAGAAGGCCTCACCCTGGGTGTTATATAAAATAGCCGGACAGACTATTTTGGCGATATCTTTATTTTTTTGATGCTTATTCTTGCAGTTAATATGATACTTTTTTTTAATGATTTTGAGTTTTTCATTATAATTAATAGACTGCTTTAGCATTTCCTCAAGTTCTTTAGGGTTTATTTGCCCTGACAACTTGGCGATAACACTAATAAAATATAATGTTGATTGTGATTTGGCGGTTTCCATTTTCTGTATTAATCATTCCCTTGGTTTTATTACATGCATAAACATAAATGCATATTGAAAAAATCAATTTAACATTGGCGATGAAGAAGGGGCTTTTAAATTTGGATAATACAGTGATTACAATTATCTGTGTATTGAAGTTAGTCTTATTGTTTAGTTTGAAAAAAAATAATTAAAAAATAAACCTTATTAGAGATATTGAGAATGAAAGTTCATCTTCAATATCTCGTTCATGATGATTTATTATTTTGGAATAGCCAAAAAACGGTGGATTGCTCTTAACACATGATCCGGTTTTTCGGCATGTACCCAATGACCAGTATCCGCAACAACCCAAGCTTTGGCCTTAGGAAATTGTTGAGCGATTTCATCGGAATATTCGGCTTGTACATAAGGTGAATTTCCTCCAGGAATTAATAATACAGGCTTATTCCATGCAGGGACGGTTTCCCAACCAATAATTTTCTCATAATTCGTTTTTAGTGCGGGCAAATTGAACTTCCATTCACCTTGCTTAAAAGATTTTAGGAGAAATTGGATAACGCCATCTTCATTGATATGGTGACGCATAATGGTTGTCGCTTCTTGACGAGTTTTAGCTTGCTCCGCAGTAACTGCATCCAGAGCTGCAAAGATTTTATCATGGCGGCGAACTTGATAAGCGACAGGGGCGATATCAATAGCAACTACCTGAGTGATAAAATCAGGGGCTAAAGCCGTTGCTGCCATTGCTATTTTCCCCCCCATGGAGTGACCAATTAAAATGGCATTTTTATAACCTAATGACTTTATAAGGTTAATCACATCTTGCGCCATTTGTTGATAACTCATTTGGTCGTCACGAAATGAATCACCATGATTGCGAACATCAATTTGAATAGTATCAAAATATTGTTGTAAATCACGGCCTAACACGCCTAAGTTATGCAGGTCACCGAATAGCCCATGAATTAATACAACAGGGTTATTAGAGATTGGATTTTCAGGTTTATGAATAGTATGGTTGAGTAACACAGTCATATTTGTTTTATCAATTTATCAGTGATACAAGTAGCTTTATCATGGCATGGCTAGGGATAAAATCCAAATAGTCAAATAATCTTCTTCGGAGGGTGAACAATTCAATAATTGGGTTAATAGAATGCTTTTATGCAAAGAATTTAAGAAAATTGAACTTGGTCACTGTGATGAAATGAGTAAAGTAATGGTATGATAACATACTGAATTATCTTTAAACTTAAAGGAGTGTTTACTTTAAGTTATTGAAATTTTAATTGTTTTGTTTTTTTTAAATCTGTCTTATAATCACACCGCAAATTTTAGTTAAAATAAAGTACTGGGAAAAAATGAAAACGATAGAAGTTGATGAAGAGCTTTACCGCTATATTGCGAGCCATACACAGCATATCGGTGAAAGTGCATCGGATATCTTGCGCCGTATGTTAAATTTCAAGTCCGGGCAGCCAGTACAAGTAAAAGAAGTCGGTCAGGCACAACCAGTAACTAAAACTGAACTGGCGATGAGTACACCTGCTGTTGCACAAAACCCAGTTAGGGTTGTTAGGGAATTATTGTTATCCGATGCTTATGCAGAAAAAAGCAAAGCAATTGACCGGTTTATGTTAATTCTGTCCACATTATACAGTTTAGATGCTAAGCGCTTTGCGAGCGCTACAGAATTAATGCATGGTCGAACTCGTATTTATTTTGCCGGCGATGAGCAAACGTTGCTTGCTGCGGGTAAACAGTCTAAGCCTCGTCATATTCCGGGGACCCCTTATTGGGTGATCACGAACACAAATACTAATCGCAAACGTAGTATGGTTGATGCCATCATGCAGGAAATGCAGTTCCCTGCGAATGTGATTGAAAAAGTGAGTAATACCATTTAAAACTGAAATATCACTGATGTGAAAAGCAAAGCATCAGTGCTTTGGGAGAAAACCAGTGACAATACATGAACGTGCAGGGCAGCTTCCGTTTCAAAGTGACTTGATCAATGTCGCTCAATTAACCGCTCAATATTATACTCAGCAGCCGCAAGCAGGGGACGCTTCTCAGGCGGTTAAATTTGGTACGTCTGGGCATCGTGGTAGCTCATTACGTAAAAATTTTAATGAAAATCACATATTGGCAATTGCACAAGCTATTGCTGATTTGCGCAAAACACAAGGGGTAACAGGCCCTTGCTTTGTGGGTAAAGATACACATGCTTTATCTGAAGCGGCATTTATTACTGTGGTTGAGGTGCTAGCAGCCAATCAAGTTCATGTAATTGTTCAGGAGAACAATGGTTTCACACCAACTCCAGCCATCTCCCATGCAATCTTAAGTTACAATCAGTCACACCAAAATATTGCTGATGGCATTGTGATCACGCCTTCCCATAATCCACCTGAAGATGGTGGTATTAAATATAATCCAGCAAATGGCGGGCCTGCGGATACAGATTTAACTTCGGTTATTGAGAAAAATGCTAATCAAATACTGGTAAATAACCTCGAGGGGGTTAAGCGCCTAAGTTTTGATGCTGCGATCGCAAGTGAATATGTTATTCAGCAAGATTTAATTATGCCATACGTATTAGCACTGGGCGAAGTTGTTGATATGGAGGCCATCGCCAAATCAGGGCTAAAAATCGGTGTTGACCCACTAGGTGGCTCAGGTATCGAATATTGGAAAAAAATTGCTGAGCATTATCAATTAAATATTGAAATCGTAAATGATCAACTAGACCAAACTTTCCGTTTTATGCCACTTGACCATGATGGTGTTATCCGTATGGATTGCTCATCAAGTTGGGCTATGGCAGGGTTATTAGGGATGAAAAAACGGTTTGATTTGGCGTTTGCAAATGATCCTGATTACGACCGCCATGGTATTGTCACCCCTGATGGGTTAATGAACCCAAATCACTACCTTGCTGTTGCGATTGACTATTTATTCCAGCATCGGCCTCTGTGGGGGAAAGATGTTGCTGTCGGTAAAACGCTGGTTTCTAGTGCGATGATTGACCGAGTTGTCAGTGATATTGGTCGTGAATTGGTAGAAGTACCGGTTGGTTTTAAATGGTTTGTTGATGGTTTATTTAGTGGTCAACTCGGTTTTGGTGGGGAAGAAAGTGCTGGGGCATCGTTCCTGAAATTTGATGGTACACCTTGGTCAACGGATAAAGATGGTATCATTCTTTGTTTATTAGCCGCAGAAATTACAGCAGTTACCGGTGAAAACCCTCAGCAACGCTATAATAACCTCGCGAAAAAATTTGGTGCACCGATTTACAACCGTATCCAAGCGAAAGCGACTCACGAAGAAAAAGCTAAGTTAAGTAAATTATCTCCAGAAATGGTAGCCGCAGATACGCTAGCGGGTGATAAAATTACACAGCGCTTAACCGCAGCACCTGGTAATGGCGCCTCGATAGGTGGCTTAAAAATTATGACCGATTACGGTTGGTTTGCAGCAAGGCCATCAGGGACAGAAGAAGCATACAAAATTTATTGTGAAAGTTTCCGTGGCGAAGAACATCTACGCCTTATTGAAAAAGAAGCTATCGAGATCGTTAGTAAAGTAATTAGTTAATTCCGCTTTTTATAAATAAAAAATTCATTTCAATAAATATCCCGAAGACAAAATCGACAAGATGATTCGGGATATTATTCCTTATTTATTGTTAATCTCTTCATAAAATTATGGTTGTCGATAATGTGACGAGATTAACAAAATTCTTTTGTTTATTTTACCCAAAATTCCCCTATTACTTTTTACTATCAATTCACAATAAGCGTTGCAGCTAAAGGCGTGGAGTGGTACAACTTGAAGCATCTGAGTGAGTTTTATTAATCATAATTATTGAAGATAGGGTGAGGTCAATGAGTCAGGTTTATAATTTCAGTGCAGGTCCAGCGATGCTGCCTGTCGAAGTCATGCGTCGTGCTGAACAAGAATTTTGTAATTGGCAAGGTCTAGGTGTTTCAGTGATGGAAGTGAGTCATCGCGGAAAAGAATTTGTTGAAGTTGCAAAAGAAGCTGAGCAAAATTTACGTGATTTATTAAATGTGCCAAGTAATTATAAAATTCTATTTTGTCATGGCGGTGCCCGTGCCCACTTTGCTACTATCCCGATGAACTTATTAGGTGGCAAAACGACGGCTGATTACATTGTCAGTGGTTATTGGTCAGAATCTGCTGCGAAAGAAGCAGCGAAATACTGTAAACCTAACGTCATTCAGATTGCTGAAGAAAAAGATGGCGTTGTGAGCCTAAAACCAATGAGTGAATGGCCTTTAAGTGACGATGCTGCTTATGTCCATTATTGCCCTAATGAAACGATTGGCGGTTTAGCCCTCCACGAAGAACCTGATTTCCCGAAAGACAAAATTATTGTTGCTGATTACTCATCTTCTATTTTATCAAAACCGATTGATGTCAGCCGTTTTGGCATAATCTATGCGGGTGCACAAAAAAATATCGGGCCTGCTGGGTTAACAATTGTCATTATTCGTGAAGACCTACTGGGCAAAGCCTCTCCACAGACGCCATCAGTATTTGATTATACATTACTAGCAAAACATGATTCCATGTTCAACACACCGCCAACATTTGCATGGTACCTATCAGGTATGGTCTTTAAGTGGTTGAAAGAACAAGGTGGCTTACAAGAAATGGCGAAGCGTAATTATGAAAAATCACAATTAC
This sequence comes from Providencia sp. TYF-12, assembly GCF_041344805.1. NCBI lineage: Bacteria > Pseudomonadati > Pseudomonadota > Gammaproteobacteria > Enterobacterales > Morganellaceae > Providencia > Providencia sp. TYF-12. The sequence goes on along the minus strand of NZ_CP166833.1, from coordinate 3,244,919 downwards.
TCTACAATGCTATTGATGATAGCCAGTTTTATATAAACCGTGTGGCAGTAGAAAACCGCTCTTGGATGAATGTGCCATTCCAAATGCAAAACCCTGCATTGGATGCCAAATTTATCGAAGAAGCGAAAGAACAAGGCCTGCTTTCACTGAAAGGTCATAAAGTGGCAGGCGGAATGCGAGCCTCCATTTATAATGCTATGCCATTAGCTGGTGTACAGGCTTTGGTTGATTTTATGGCAGATTTTGAACGCCATAACGCATAACACTCTTTATTAAGCTCTACATAATTTGGGTTGCATGTCGGTAATAAACGAAAATAGATGAGGGGCATTGGTACACGATATAGCTCGGTTCGTTGAAAATGGCCAACACGCATGCAACCTGAAAAATGATGAGTATAAACTGGCTGATAGGATGTTCAGCTAATAATCGAGCCCTCTTGTAGCTAACTAAAAAGAAAATAGGGCTCGGTTGATTTTACTTGCAATTTCACTGGAGAAAACACCTTTTATGCAATCCCTGACATTACAACCAATTTCTTCAATTAATGGCACAATTAATTTGCCAGGGTCTAAAAGTGTCTCAAACCGTGCACTGTTACTTGCTGCGATGGCTAAAGGGACGACCGTACTGACTAATTTATTAGACAGTGATGATATTCGCCATATGCTGAATGCATTAAGCCAATTAGGGGTTAGTTACCAATTATCGGATGATAAAACACGGTGTTGCGTGGAAGGTCTAGGCGGTAACTTATCCCATTCGGATGAACTAGAAATATTTTTAGGTAATGCAGGGACAGCAATGCGCCCGCTGGCAGCGGCATTATCATTGAGCCACAATAATATTATTCTGACCGGAGAACCCCGCATGAAAGAGCGTCCCATTGGGCACTTAGTGGATGCTTTGAGGGAAGGCGGGGCAGTTATTGATTATTTAGAACAAGAAAATTATCCGCCGATTCGTTTAAAAGGCGGTTTTGTCGGTGGCAAAATTTCAGTCGATGGTTCGGTTTCTAGCCAATTTTTAACGGCATTATTAATGGCGGCTCCTCGTGCAGAGCAAGATACGACTATTACCATTATTGGTGAGTTAGTCTCTAAACCTTATATTGATATAACGCTAGCATTAATGAAAACTTTTGGTGTTATTGTTGAAAATCATCAATATCAACAATTTGTAATTAAAGGCCAGCAACAATATCAATCACCTGGTGAATATTTAGTGGAAGGTGACGCTTCTTCGGCTTCTTACTTTTTAGCCGCTGCTGCTATTAAAGGTGGTATTGTACGTGTCACTGGTATTGGCCGTAATAGTTTGCAAGGTGATACTAAGTTTGCCAACGTGTTGGAGAAAATGGGCGCGACGATTCGCTGGGGTGATGACTACGTTGAGTGTCAACGTGGTACTTTGAGCGGTATTGACATGGATATGAATGAAATCCCTGATGCAGCAATGACAATAGGGACTGTCGCGTTATTCGCTGAAGGCGAAACAGTTATTCGTAATATTTATAACTGGCGTGTAAAAGAAACTGACAGGTTATACGCGATGGCCACTGAGCTACGAAAAGTTGGCGCTGAAGTAGAAGAGGGGCATGATTATATCCGTGTTGTTCCACCCAAAAAACTACAACACGCAGAAATTGAAACTTACAATGACCATCGTATTGCTATGTGTTTTTCATTAGTGGCGTTATCAGATACTCCTGTCACTATTTTAGACCCAGGTTGCACTGCCAAAACGTTTCCAGATTACTTCGAGCAGCTTGCTCGCCTAAGTTAATACTTTTGTTGGGCTGATATGTTTGTTCAGTACCAGCCCAACAATAACTTAATTTAATCAATATTCTCTTATTTTCTGACAATCATCAGAACCTGCTTATTTCACAAAGTTGATGAATTGGTATAATACCTCTACTGATTTTAATTGCAGGTAGCGGATGCTATGTGCAGAAAAGGAGACTTTTTATGGTGGCGATAGCCCCTGTAATCACCGTTGATGGACCTAGCGGAGCAGGCAAAGGTACACTTTGCCAAGCATTAGCAAATGAATTTGGATGGCAACTTCTAGACTCCGGTGCAATTTATCGTGTACTCGCGTTAGCTGCATTACATCATCATGTTGATATTCAATCTGAGGATGGGCTAGTTCCTTTAGCGGCTAATTTAGATGTACGCTTTGTTCCTGAAGGGAATATCTTAAAAGTGATCCTTGAAGGTGAGGATGTCTCAAATCAGATAAGAACAGAAACCGTTGGAAATACGGCTTCGCAAACAGCAACTTTTCCCCGTGTTCGTGAAGCTCTATTACGACGCCAGCGTGCATTTAGAACATTCCCTGGGTTAATTGCCGATGGTCGAGATATGGGAACTGTTGTATTCCCTGATGCCCCAGTGAAAATTTTCCTTGATGCTTCTGCGCAAGAAAGAGCGCATCGTCGCATGAAGCAGTTGCAAGAGAAAGGCTTTGATGTTAATTTTGAACGTCTTTTAAGCGAAATTGAAGAGCGCGATTACCGTGATCGCAATCGCTCAGTTGCGCCCCTTATTGCTGCGAAAGATGCATTAGTGCTGGATTCCACAAGTATGTCAATTGAGGAAGTTATTGAAAAAGCACGCACCTATGCAAAAAAAATTCTACAATTATCGTGATAATAGGCTTTATTTTAGCTTATAATTAGATAATATACGCACTTACCGCTATGTTGATTATTTTATTAGCATAGCATCAACCTTGCGACATGGAATGTTGTGGGGTATGTGAAACAACCCCATTTGGCGGGAAGCTAAGTGGACGTTAATTAAAAACTCTTGAAGATCATTAATATGACTGAATCTTTTGCTCAACTCTTTGAAGAATCCCTGCAGAATATTGAAACTCGTCCTGGTTCTATCGTTCGTGGTACTGTTGTTGCCATCGATAAAGACGTAGTACTGGTAGACGCAGGTCTTAAATCAGAATCTGCTATCCCAGTAGAACAGTTCAAAAATGCTCAGGGTGAGCTAGAAATCCAAGTTGGCGACGAAATCGATGTAGCTCTGGATGCAGTAGAAGATGGTTTCGGTGAAACTATCCTGTCTCGTGAGAAAGCTAAACGTCATGAAGCATGGCTGATGCTGGAAAAAGCTTACGAAGAAGCTGAAACTGTAACTGGTGTTATCAACGGTAAAGTTAAAGGCGGTTTCACTGTTGAACTTAACGGCATCCGTGCGTTCTTACCAGGTTCACTGGTAGATGTACGCCCAGTTCGTGATACTACTCACTTGGAAGGCAAAGAGCTTGAGTTCAAAGTAATCAAGCTGGATCAGAAACGCAACAACGTTGTTGTTTCTCGTCGTGCTGTAATTGAATCTGAAAGCAGCGCTGAGCGCGATCAACTGCTGGAAAACCTGCAGGAAGGCATGGAAGTTAAAGGTATCGTTAAGAACCTTACTGACTACGGTGCATTCGTTGATCTTGGCGGTGTTGACGGCTTGCTGCACATCACTGACATGGCTTGGAAACGTGTTAAACACCCAAGCGAAATCGTCAACGTTGGTGATGAAATCAATGTTAAAGTTCTGAAATTCGACCGTGAGCGCACTCGTGTTTCTCTGGGTCTGAAACAACTGGGCGAAGATCCTTGGGTCGCAATCGCTAAACGTTACCCAGAAGGCACTAAGCTGACTGGTCGCGTTACTAACCTGACTGACTATGGTTGCTTCGTAGAAATCGAAGAAGGCGTTGAAGGTCTGGTTCACGTTTCAGAAATGGATTGGACTAACAAAAACATCCACCCATCTAAAGTTGTTAACGTTGGTGATGTTGTTGAAGTTATGGTTCTGGATATCGATGAAGAACGTCGTCGTATCTCTTTAGGCCTAAAACAATGCAAATCTAACCCATGGCAGCAATTTGCAGAAACTCACAACAAAGGCGACCGCGTTGAAGGTAAAATCAAGTCTATCACTGACTTCGGTATCTTCATCGGTCTGGACGGCGGCATCGATGGCCTGGTTCACTTATCTGACATCTCCTGGAACGTTGCAGGCGAAGAAGCAGTTCGTGAATACAAAAAAGGCGATGAAATCGCAGCTGTTGTTCTGCAAGTTGACGCAGAGCGTGAGCGTATCTCTTTAGGTGTTAAACAGTTAGCTGAAGATCCATTCAATAACTACTTAGCAGCTACTAAGAAAGGCGCTATCGTTACTGGTAAAGTAATCGCAGTTGACGCTAAAGGTGCAACTGTTGAGCTGACTCTGGGCGTTGAAGGTTACCTGCGTGCTTCAGAAGCTTCACGTGACCGTGTTGAAGATGCAACTCTGGTTCTGAACGTTGGTGATGATGTTGAAGCTAAATACACTGGTGTTGATCGTAAAAACCGTGTAATCAACCTGTCTGTTCGTGCTAAAGATGAAGCGGATGAGAAAGACGCTGTCGCAGCTGTGAACAAACAAGAAGATACTGCATTCGGCAACAATGCAATGGCTGAAGCTTTCAAAGCAGCTAAAGGCGAATAATTAAGTGGGGGCAGTAATAGAATTGCCCCTTTGTAACGGTAGTTTAGGGAGGTACTATGACCAAGTCTGAATTAATTGAAAGACTGGCTAGCCAGCAGTCTCATCTTTCAGCAAAAACCGTTGAGGAAGCTGTAAAGGAAATTCTTGAGCATATGGCTGATACGTTAGCCGGTGGTGAGCGTATTGAGGTTCGTGGTTTCGGCAGTTTTTCTCTTCACTACCGTGCACCACGCGTTGGCCGTAACCCAAAAACTGGTGATAAAGTGGAGCTAGAAGGTAAATATGTTCCTCATTTTAAACCAGGTAAAGAATTACGTGATCGTGTAAATATTTATGGCCAATAAAGGGCTATAAATCTTAATTATTACATCAAAACAGCGCTTGCATATTATTGTATAGCGCTGTTTTTTATAATCTGGCCAACACCCAACACCCAACACCCAACACCCAACACCCAACACCCAACACCCAACACCCAACACCCAACACCCAACACCCAACACCCAACACCCAACACCCAACACCCAACACCCAACACCCAACACCCAACACCCAACACCCAACACCCAACACCCAACACCCAACACCCAACACCCAACACCTAACTCTGAGAATCAAATACTTGACCTCATAGCTTTCGCTCATTGAAAAATGGAAAAAGAAATCAATCGGTCTAGATGGGATTATAAATGTAGATGTAGGCTTAAACACGACAGGTATTGATAAGTATTGAAATAAATTGCGAGGCGCTTCCCACTTTAATGAATACTGTATTTTTCCTGAATAACTTATTACGAAGCGCGACTCAAAACCTATCTTAACTACTTATTGAATAAATAGTTAAGTTTTAGATTGGGCTCTAGATTATGGGTAAAAGGAGCCAAATATGAAAGGACAGGGAGGGGGGAAGAACTGGGCTATTAATCACACTATTCATTATTGGCTAGGTAAATATAAAAAATCACTATCATTATCATTGGCAGCATTAGCGGTAATTACTGGGGTATTACCTTTATTATTTATTCCTGAACTTATAAGTTTAAACGTTACAATTACTTGTATTTTTATCATTACTTTATTTTTAATCTTTTATATGACTAATAGGGTGGGGAAGTTTATCTCATTGGTTATCATATCGTTTATTTGGGGAAACTGGCATTGTATTGATATTAAAAACAAAATGGATTTTCTATCTGAGAAAAACTACAAAATTGACCTTACCGTTATAAGTATTCCGTTAGCAGGAAAGGAATATAAGCATAAGGTACGTATTGATAGAATAAACTCTAAAATTATTTTTCCTCCATTATATGCTTTATGGAAGACTAAGGCGCCATTATGCGCGGGGCAGTCATGGCAAATTGTAGGAAAGCTTAAGCCTTTACATAGTTCTTTAAATGAAGGGGGTTTTAATCAACAGCGTTATCTATTAGCAAAAAGGCAAATTGGTTTACTGAAGAGTCAGCAACAAAAAATATTAGACTCTCAATGTTCTATTAGACAAAAGCTTATTAACTATTATTCACAGCAAATATCACCATTAAATAATGCAGGTGTTATTTATGCGCTTATGTTTGGGGAAAGGGGGCTATTGACCCCACAGCATTTGACCTATCCCCCCAATTTAAGACCATGACATTGATGAGATTTCCAATAAAATGGAACCAATGGAGATCTCAAAATGAAAAAACGTTACACCGAAGAACAAATCATCAAAGCCATCAAGCAGCATGAAGCAGGCTCGAAGGTCGAGGACTTATGCCGTGAGATGGCGATATCCGTCGGGACCTTCTACAACTGGCGCAGTAAGTACGCAGGCCTAGAAGTGAACGAAGCCAAGCGATTGAAGGAGCTTGAGGCAGAGAACAACAAGCTTAAGAAAATGCTGGCCGACAAGATGCTGGAAGTCGAAGCAATGAAGGATGTACTGTCAAAAAAGTGGTGACGCCAGCGGCAAGGAAACCTGTTGCTCAGCATTTGATAGAAGCTTTTCGCCTGAGTGAACGGGTGGCTTGCAAGTTGGCGGGATTAAGCCGAACGGCATTGCGGTATCAGCCCAAAACGAATGCAGATAACAGCATACGACAGCGGTTGAAAGCATTGGCAACCCAATATCCGCGTTATGGCTATCTGATGTTGCATAGTCTGCTTCGGGGCGAAGGTTGGGTTAAAAACCGTAAGCATACCTATCGCCTTTATACCGAAGAAGGTTTGCAGGTGCGTACGAAAAAACGCAAAAAGCTGACTCGGCCACGACAGCCTATGGAAGTGCCAACAGCTGTGAATCAACGTTGGTCTATGGACTTTGTATCGGATCAACTCAGCAATGGCAGGCGCTTTAGGGTTTTAAATGTGGTGGATGATTATTCGCGTGAAATGGTAGGCCAATTGGTTTTGGTTTCCATCAGTGGCAGGCAAGTCGCCAGATTCTTGAGTTTGCTGATTGAGCAACGCGGCAAACCAAATAAGGTGATCTGTGACAATGGCACTGAATTTACAAGTAAGGCGATGTTCTTCTGGAGCAAAGAAAGCGGCGTTACTCTGGGTTTTATTCAGCCAGGTAAACCAACACAAAACGCATTTGTTGAAAGTTTGAATGGCAAGTTCAGAAACGAATGCCTGAACCAACACTGGTTTAGAACGATGGACGAGGCCAGATACGAAATAGATTTATGGCGCGAGCATTACAATCATGTTCGTCCGCACAGTTCGTTGAATTACATGTCGCCTGTTGAGTATGCAAAGCAGGCAGCATAAGCTGGAAAATCTCATCACGGGATTGGTACTAATTCCGGGGATAGGTCACATTCTCTACTATTACAGAATACAGGGTTAACTCATTTAATTGCGATATCTGGTTTACATATAGGTTTAGCCTATTTATTTGGTTATTTGATTGTAAGGGGGATTCAATATTTATTACCTATATCATTTTTAAATGAAAGTATCCCAATATTGTCAGGGGTATGTTTGGCTGTTCTTTATGCTTGGGTTTCTGATTTTGCAATCCCTGCAACTCGGGCATTTTTTGCTTTATTGTTATGGGTTTATATTCGAAAAAAAACATCTCATTATTTTTCTTGGCAATGGGCGTTATGGAGCATTGCAGGTATCTTAGTATTAGACCCGTTATCAATTTTATCAGATAGTTTTTGGCTATCGAGCTTTGCGGTTTTAGCCATACTCTATTGGTCCAGTGTTTTACCTTTATCTCCTCATCTTGCGCAACAAAAAGTAATAGGGAAAATTATTATATTAACTCATTTACAGATAGGTTTACTTATTCTACTTATTCCCATGCAACTTATAATGTTTAATGGCAGTAATCTAATGAGTTTTTTTGCAAATCTTTGGTTTGTTCCTATTATTTCTTGGTTAGTAGTTCCTGCTATATTTGTCTTATTTTTACTACCAATTCCTGAGATACAAAATGTTATTTTACTTGCTATTGATCAGGTAATTGAATGGGGGTTGAAGCCAATTCCATTCTTCAGCCGCTTTTGGTTTGAATTACGTCATGTGCCTTATTATGCTTTGGTAAGCTGTTGGCTTATTGCTTTAGTGATCCTTTACCGGTGGTACAAAAATTACTTAGGGCTATGCGGCTGTGTCCTCATATTAATACTAACTGAAAGAGGGAATAGTAAATCACCAAAAAAGGATTGGAGCTTAACTGTACTCGATATTGGCCACGGTTTAGCAGTCGTTATAGAACAAAATAATCTAGCATTCTTATATGATACAGGAAATATATGGAAAGGGAGCAGCAGTGCAAAAAAGCAGGTTATCCCCTTTCTTAAACATCATAATATTACACCGTTAACTGTTATTCTCAGTCATAATCATCTGGATCATACTGGGGGCGTTAAAGATTTAAGTCAGCAATACCCGTGGATAAGCATACGTAGTAGTTTTGGTAATTACTCTAATGAATATAATAAGTTAAAGAAAAGACAGCGTATTCAGCATCTTCCTTGCTTCAAAGGGCAAAAGTGGCAATGGGGGATTTTAACATTTGAAGTGTTGTGGCCTGAAAAATCATCAAAAATATCGCATAACAATGATTCTTGTGTTATTCAATTAACTGATGGGTACCATAAAATCTTATTGACGGGAGATTTAGAAAAACAAGGTGAAAGATCAATTGTTGAAATGTATAAATCAAGACTTCATTCTAACATTTTATTTGTGCCTCACCATGGAAGTAGCACATCCTCAACCGCCTTATTGTTAAGGAATGTTAAACCATCATTGGCATTAGTTTCTTCTGCAAGGTACAGTGCGTGGAAAATTCCATCACAAAAAGTCTATTCTAGGTATAAAAGTAGTGGCGTTAAATGGTTAAACACAGCAGAGAATGGTCAGATAACTTTATGGTTTAAAAAAGAAAATATTAAAATTTTACGTTATCGCTATGAAATTCAACCCCGTTGGTATCATCTGTGGTTTGGCTTGCCGCTATTTCCCGAGTAGAATAGTGCGCTTACATTAAGTCTGGTAATTAAAAGTATGAATGATAAAGACCTTTCGACAAAACAAACTTTTCGCCGCTTGTGGCCAATTATTGCGCCTTTTAAAGCGGGTTTAATTGTAGCAGCAATAGCACTTATCATTAACGCCGCAGGTGATGCGTTTATGATTTCTTTGTTAAAACCCTTGTTAGATGAAGGCTTCGATAAAGCCGACAACGATGTTTTAAAATGGCTTCCGCTTGCGGTGTTAGGTCTTATGGTCGTTCGTGGTAGTTCTAGCTTTGTTTCAACCTATTGTGTTTCATGGGTCGCGGGCAAAGTCGTTATGAATATGCGCCGTAAATTGTTTGGTCATATGATGGGAATGCCTGTTAGCTTTTTTGACCAGCAGTCAACAGGGACATTATTATCGAGAATTACTTATGACTCAGAGCAGGTTGCTTCCTCTTCCTCAGGTGCATTAATTACTATTATACGTGAAAGCGCCTATATTATCGGGTTGTTTGCCATGATGTTTTATTACAGCTGGCAACTATCTCTGATATTAATTGTTATTGCCCCAGTTGTTTCTGTGACTATTCGCATTGTCTCTAAACGTTTTCGTAAAATCAGTAAAAATATGCAAACGGGGATGGGGCATGTTACTGCTAGCGCAGAGCAAATGTTAAAAGGGCATAAAGAAGTTTTAATTTTTGGTGGGCAGAAAGTTGAAACTGAGCGTTTTAACAAGGTAAGCAATAACATGCGTCGCCAAAATATGAAAATGGTAACCGCATCAGCAATTTCAGACCCGATTGTTCAACTTATTGCTTCATTCGCATTGGCATTTGTATTGTACGCTGCGAGCTTTCCCGAAATTCGCGATGAATTAACATCAGGTACCATTGCCGTTGTATTTTCATCTATGTTTGCATTAATGCGGCCTTTAAAATCCCTCACTAATGTTAACTCTCAATTTCAGCGCGGTATGGCTGCTTGCCAAACCTTGTTTGCTATCTTAGATACTGAACAAGAAAAAGATAATGGGACGAAAGTATTAAAAGAGGTAAAAGGTGACATCAAATTTGAACATGTTACTTTTACCTATGAAACCAAAGAGCATCCTGCGTTAGACGATATTTCATTTACGTTACCTGCGGGGAAATCAGTTGCTCTGGTCGGGCGTTCAGGTTCAGGTAAGTCTACTATTGCTAATTTAATTACGCGTTTTTATGACATTGATGAAGGAATGATCCAGATAGATGGTCATGACATTCGCGAATACACCTTAGCTTCGTTACGGAACCAAGTTGCTTTAGTTTCACAGCATGTTTACTTATTTAACGATACGATAGCCAATAATATTGCCTATGCAACAGATGGCAACTACAGCCGTGAGCAAATTGAAAAAGCAGCAGAGATGGCTTACGCAATGGACTTTATTGCCAAGCTTGATAAAGGCTTAGATACGGTTATCGGTGAAAATGGGGTCATGCTTTCAGGTGGTCAGCGCCAGCGGATAGCGATAGCTCGCGCATTGTTACGTGATGCCCCAATCCTTATTCTTGATGAAGCAACCTCTGCTTTAGATACTGAGTCTGAACGTGCAATTCAAGCTGCACTTGATGAACTACAAAAGAATAGGACATCTTTAGTGATTGCTCATAGGTTATCAACGATAGAGAACGCCGATGAAATCTTAGTGGTACAAGATGGCAAGATTATTGAGCGTGGTAATCATGCATCTTTATTAGCGCAAGATGGCGCGTATTCTCAATTACATAGAATCCAATTTAAACAATGATAGAGCGTATTTGGTCTGGCAAATCTTGGCTATATATTTTGTTATTGCCGTTATCTTTCCTTTATGGGCTGATAACAGTAATTCGGCATATGGCATATAAAGTTGGGCTATTTCGTTCATGGAAAGCACCGGTTCCGGTGGTCGTAGTAGGGAACCTAACTGCGGGTGGAAATGGTAAAACGCCCGTAGTCATTTGGTTAGTTGAATCATTAACTAATGCAGGTTATCGGGTGGGGGTCGTTTCTAGAGGCTATGGCGGTAAGTCAGAGAATTACCCATTAGTACTTAATGAGGCGACTACCACACAAGTTGCAGGGGATGAACCTGTATTGATATTTCATCGCACAAAGGCGCCTGTTGCTGTAGCCCCTAAGCGTAGCGATGCAGTTAAAGCCCTGCTTCAGGCATACGAATTAGATGTCATCATCACCGATGACGGGCTACAACACTACGCACTGCAACGTGACTATGAGATAGTCGTCATTGATGGGCAACGTCGTTTTGGTAATGGCTGGTGGCTTCCTGCTGGGCCTATGCGTGAAAGAATTGGGCGTTTAAAAACTGTTAATGCATCTATAGTTAATGGTGGTAATCCCCAAGGAAATGAAGTGCTAATGACCCTAGAGGGGGATAGCGCAATTAACCTTGTGAGCTTAAAAAAACAACCCGTTACGGAGCTAGAGTCGGTAGTGGCAATGGCAGGAATTGGTCACCCCACACGTTTTTTTAATTCTTTACAGGGTAAAGGGGTTGTATTAGAGGGAAGCCAAGCTTTTGCCGATCACCAATCGTATGAACAACAACAGTTAATGTCTTTAGTTAAACCCCATCAGTCTTTATTAATGACGGAGAAAGATGCAGTAAAATGCCGCGAATTTGCTCAACCTAACTGGTGGTTCCTTCCTGTTCAAGCTCAGCTCCAACATCGTGGTGCAGATAAAATTTTAAGCGAAATAAAAAAACTTATCACAAATAACAAAAAAACTTGCCACTAACGTTTCACTATGATAATAATATCGCCAATGTGATATAGATCTACTTATTATGTATCTAGATGCAATACATTAATAATTGGATTTTATACTAGCTTGAATTTCACGCCGCGTTCTTTAGTTAGTCTTCATATCCTCGCACAATCTACATTATTGGGTCGTTACTTCTAAGTTTTGTCATCATAATGTCAAATTAGGCTGTTAACTTCACAGTGGATGAGTGATATCTGAAATCTATATTTACGGGCGTTATAGTAAATGCACAATTATTTATGTGCATAAATTGGTAAAAGTGTATTTACTCTTTGATGTATTAATAGATCGGCAATTTATAAATGGGACGCAAGAAAGAGTAATGATACAAAGATAAAAAAAATATTGTTCTCAGAACAAAAGGAGTTTTAATATGAATTTTCAATTACATATGGGTCGAGTTAAATGGTTTGACGCAAAAGAAGGTTACGGTTTTATTTCACCATTCAATGGTGGAGATGATGTATTTGTGACAACAAAATCAATCGCTAATAAAAAAATCAAATCATTATTTGAAGGTCAAAACGTTGAGTTCTCTGTTACTCGTAATTCGGATGGCATAACGGCAGCAGACGTTATTGCTTACTAGAAGTAACTACTAAACAATTAACAGAACAAATTCTCCTGCTTTTATCCTCTCATCTCACGCAGGAGATCTTATTCAGAAAGATTAAAGTTAACGGTGATATCTGCATGTGATATCCTGACTCCAAGTGAGTTAAAATCCATTCGGGAGAAAACATGGATCACCGTTTACTTGAAATCATTGCCTGCCCTATATGTCATGGCAAATTAAGCTATAACAAAGAAAACCTCGAGCTTATCTGCAAGTTTGATCACTTAGCCTATCCAATTCGTGATGGCATCCCTGTATTACTCGAAAATGAAGCACGCCAAGTCTCATTAGATGAAGGAAAATAATCGCCATGTTTACGGTTATTATTCCTGCTCGTTATGCATCGACCCGTTTGCCGGGTAAACCTTTAGCTGATATTCATGGCAAGCCAATGGTCGTTAGGGTGATGGAACAAGCGATTAAATCAGGGGCTAGTCGAGTCATTGTGGCGACAGATCATCCTGATGTGGCTAAAGCCGTGATTGAAGCTGGGGGTGAGGCTTGTATGACCAACCCCGAGCACCAGTCTGGCACTGAGCGGTTAGCAGAAGTTATCGATACTTACGGCTTTTCTGATGATGAAATCATTGTGAATGTGCAAGGGGATGAGCCTTTAATTCCACCTGAAATTATTAGCCAAGTAGCAAATAATCTTAAGGGAAGTCAAGCTGGAATGGGTACGCTGGCCGTGCCTATTCGTGATGCTCATGAGGCGTTTAACCCCAATGCAGTGAAAGTGGTTACTGATCAAGGTGGCTATGCGTTGTACTTTTCTCGTGCAACTATTCCTTGGGACAGAGACGGTTTTGCTAAAAGTCATGATGTCATTGGTGACACGTTTTTACGTCATATTGGTATTTACGCCTATCGCGCTGGGTTTATCCGCCGTTATGTTAGTTGGGAAGCTAGTCCATTAGAAAAAATCGAGATGCTTGAGCAGCTTCGGGTGCTTTGGTATGGTGAGAAAATTCATGTGGATGTAGCTAAAACAACACCAGGGGCGGGTGTTGATACCCAAGCAGATCTTGATGCTGTCAGAAAGCAATTTCTATTGTAATTAAAATATTATTCAGTAAGCCCAAGAGGTAGCATCTTGTTTGTTCTCTTGGTATTCAACAAAAGGTGTAATCTGTATAGGTTACACCTTTTTGTTTTCATTCGGCGACGGTTGCTTCTGGAGTTGGCAACGAGGAGTCTATTGATTGTGTATTATCAGGCTTTAGGTGCCACCAAATCGTCCCAAGAAATTCATACCACGCTCGTTCACTGTGACCGAAGTAATATGCTGAAGGGATGTATTTCTCCCATGGGTTAATGCCGCTAGTAATAACAAGTTGATTTGCGGGAGCAGGGAATGGTTGCATGCCTCTGTCTGTAAACATGGTTATCGCCCGAGGCAAATGGTTGGCTGAAGTGACTAATAAGAAAGGCGATTTCCCAATAATTTTCTCAACCTCAAAGGCTTCTTCTTGGGTATCTTTAGGCTCTGTAAGAGGGATTGTATCTTGTGCGGGTACACCTAAAGACTGAGCTACTTGTGCCGCAACTTCTGCACTGCTTATGGTGCTGCTCGCTTTCCCTCCAGTAAAGATAAGCTTACTGCCTGGGTGTTTTAAATATAATCGGACGCCTTCAGTTACTCTTGGTAGGCTGTTATTCAATAAGTTAGAGCTTGGGCTCCAATCTGGGTTGTAAGTAAACCCACCTCCTAATACCACGATATACTGTATATTTTGCGGTGGTGTTTCAGTGATCAATTCATATCGCTTATTATATTGGCCTTCTACAGGCGCGAGCAAGCTATCTGAAACAGGCTGTAATCCGAGCACTGCTAGGAGTATTAAGCTCAGGCTAGTAAATGTTTTTCCGCATCGTTGCCAGCGAGTGAACCAGAGTAAAATTAACCCGATAAACCCAATGATGAGCAATAATGGCAGTGGCATCAAAAGGGAACCAATATATTTTTTTAAAAAAAATAACATAACTAAGCCTATTCTTAAGGGTTATCAATCAATTTTGGTTGTGGAACTACCCTTGAAAAAGCGTCATATAACCACTTTTTCAACATAAAAATAGCGAAAATCGCCTTCAATGATGTCAAAATGAAATTCACTGAGCAAAATAAAGTACAATGCAAAAATATCGCTATTATCTGTTATAATTCATGTTTCAATTGTCGCCCACATCTGGTGTGATAAGCACAATACTCAGTGATAGTATTCTCAATTTAGCTTAATTTCATTAAGTTCAAGATGAAAATAGACTACATTGGCGGTTTTTGCGACTAATTGGCCCATAAAACTTAGTTAATGAACAATGATAGGCAACCGGATAGCACATGGCAGACCGCAACTTTGATGATATTGTCGATAAATTTGCAAAAAATATCTACGGCACGACAAAAGGAAAAATACGTGAAGCGGTGGTTTGGCAAGATTTAACGCATATATTAGATAGCCAATTTAAGGGGAAAACCTTAAAAATACTTGATGCAGGTGGAGGTGAAGGGCATTTTTCACGTAAACTTGCTGCTATGGGCCATCAAGTTATACTTTGCGATTTATCCGAAGAAATGTTGGAACGAGCCAGTGAGCTTGCAAAAGAACAAGGGATTAGCGATAACATTCGCTTTGTTCACTGCGCGGTGCAAGATATTTCCCAACATATTAATGAGCCCGTTGACCTTGTTTTATTCCATGCTGTTCTTGAATGGATTAGCGATCAAAAATATGCAATTGAACAACTGGCAGATATAATCAGACCAGAAGGCGTATTTTCTGTCATGTTCTATAATGCAAATGGCTTAGTCATGCGTAATGCGATTTTGGGGAACTTTCATTTGGCAACCCCGCATATTCAGCGGCGTCGTAAACGCTCGTTATCGCCACAGAAACCTTTATTTCCTCAGCAAGTTGATGAGTGGTTAAGGGGGTGTGGTATGGGCATCTTAGCTAAAAGTGGCGTCAGAGTTTTCCATGACTATCTGCAAAGTAGGCAATTACAGCAAAAAGATTTTCCTGCATTGTTAGCGTTAGAGCAACAATATTGTCGTGAAGAACCCTATCTTAGTATGGGGCGTTATATTCATGTCATGGCACGCAAACAAATACAAAAGGACGATTTATGAGTGATTTTTCCCAGACCGTCCCTGAACTTGTGTCTTGGGCACGAAAAAATGATTTTGCGATTTCACTCCCTGCTGAGCGTTTGGCATTTTTGCTGGCGGTGGCAGTATTAAACAGTGAAAGAGTGAATGGCGAAATGAGTGAAGGGGAACTGGTTGACGCCTTTCGTGAAGTTTGCAAAGGTTTTGAACAGACAACGGAATCTTTGGCGGTGAGGGCAAATAATGCCATCAATGATATGGTGCGCCAAAAGATATTTAACCGTTTCGCCAGTGATATTGTTGAAGGCAATGCCATTTATCGTCTGACCCCATTGGGGATTGGCATCAGCGATTATTATATACGCCAGCGAGAATTTTCCACATTAAGACTTTCCATGCAGCTTTCGATAGTTGCCAGTGAGCTGCAAAGAGCGGCTGAAGCAGCAGAAGAAGGCGGTGATGAATTTTATTGGCATCGTTATGTTTTTGCTCCATTAAAATATTCAGTCGCTGAAATTTTTGATAGCATCGATTTATCCCAACGTATCATGGATGAGCAGCAAAATACTGTTAAAGAAGATATTGCTGCCTTGTTAAACCAAGATTGGCAGGCGGCCATCGCAAACTGTGAGCAATTATTATCAGAAACATCCGGTACTTTGCGTGAGCTGCAAGACACGTTAGAAGCCGCAGGGGATAAACTACAAGCCAATTTATTGCGTATTCAAGAAGCGAATATGAATGCACCTGCTTTTTCTGAAATGGTGGATAGACTGGTTTTTGACTTACAAAATAAATTAGACCGTATCGTCAGTTGGGGGCAGCAATCTATCGATTTATGGATAGGCTATGACCGTCACGTCCATAAATTTATCCGTACAGCGATAGATATGGATAAAAACAGGATCTTTTCACAACGGTTACGTCAGTCCGTTCAACATTATCTCGATAGCCCTTGGGCTCTTACTTATACCAACGCAGACCGGTTATTCGATATGCGAGATGAAGAGCTCACATTACATGATGAAGAGGTAACGGGTGAATTGCCTCCAGAGCTTGAATTTGAAGAGTTTAGTGAGCTCAATGATAAACTAGCCGAGTTAATGGAAGTGGAACTTGCCATCTATAAAACAGAGCAGCGTCCATTAGACGTTGGTCGTGTATTACAGGGGTACTTGCAGCAATATCCACAAAAACGTCATTTTGATGTCGCTCGAATTATTATTGATCAGGCGGTAAGACTAGGCATTGCAGAGGCTGATTTGGCGGGGTTACCGGCAGAATGGCAAGCTATTAATGATTACGGAGCCAAGGTACAGGCACATGTCATCGACAAATATTGAACAATTTATGCCAGTAAAACTGGCTCAAGCATTAGCTAACCCTATTTTCCCAGAGCTAGACAGCCAATTGCGTTCAGGTCGGCATATTAGTATTGATGACCTTGATAACCACGCATTTTTGATGGATTTTCAGGAAGCATTGGAGCAATTTTACTCACGGTATAATGTTGAGCTAATTCGTGCACCTGAAGGGTTTTTCTATTTACGCCCGCGTTCGACCACGTTGATCCCACGCTCAGTCCTATCTGAATTGGATATGATGGTTGGCAAAATTCTGTGTTATCTCTACCTCAGCCCTGAGCGTTTAAGTAATCAAGGTATCTTTACCTCTCAAGAG
This sequence comes from Providencia sp. TYF-12, assembly GCF_041344805.1. NCBI lineage: Bacteria > Pseudomonadati > Pseudomonadota > Gammaproteobacteria > Enterobacterales > Morganellaceae > Providencia > Providencia sp. TYF-12. The sequence goes on along the minus strand of NZ_CP166833.1, from coordinate 3,227,735 downwards.
CTTTTTGAAGAATTACTCTCTTTAGCGGATGAAAATAAACTGCTTAAATTTGTTAATCAGCGTTCTACGGGTTCTGACCTTGATAAACAAAAATTGCAGGAAAAATTAAGAACATCATTAAACCGTCTACGTCGTTTAGGGATGGTGCATTTTCTGCAAAATGACCCGAGTAAATTTATTATTAGTGAATCTGTGTTCCGTTTTGGTGCAGATGTACGCAGTGGTGATAACCCGCAAGACGCTCAGTTACGTATGATCCGTGATGGCGAAGCTATCTCTCTCGAAGGTGAACTCTCACTAAAAGACAGTGAAGAAGAGAATGTCGAAGATAGTCAAGAACCGGCAGAAAGTGATGAGGATGAAGAATAATGATTGAACGCGGAAAATTTCGCTCACTGACGCTGGTGAATTGGAACGGTTTTTTTGCTCGTACTTTTGACCTTGACGAGTTAGTCACCACTTTATCTGGTGGTAATGGTGCGGGTAAATCGACAACGATGGCTGCTTTTATTACTGCCATGATCCCAGATTTAACCTTACTCCACTTCCGTAATACCACTGAAGCCGGTGCTACCTCAGGGTCACGGGACAAAGGGTTACATGGGAAATTACGTCCTGGAGTCTGCTATGCCATTTTAGATGTTTTAAACTCTAAACATCAGCGCGTCATGGTGGGTGTGCGCTTACAGCAAGTTGCTGGGCGTGATAAAAAAGTTGATATTAAGCCTTTCATGGTGCAAGGCATTCCATTGGCAACGGTTCCGACTGAAATATTGACAGAAGTGATTGATGGTCGCCAAGCCAAAGTGATCCCACTGAATGAGTTAAAAGAACGCCTTGAAGAGCAAGAAGGGATTTTGTTCAAGCAATTTAACTCAATTACAGATTACCATTCGGTTCTATTTGAATTAGGTGTCTTGCCAAAACGTTTACGCTCAGCGAGTGATCGAAGCAAATATTATCGGCTTATTGAAGCGTCATTATACGGTGGGATTTCCAGCGCGATTACGCGTTCATTACGTGATTACTTATTGCCTGAAAATGGTGGCGTTCGTAAAGCCTTCCAAGATATGGAAGCTGCATTGCGTGAAAACCGCTTAACGTTGGAAGCCATTCGCGTTACACAATCTGACCGCGACTTGTTTAAACATTTAATTAGCCAAGCAACGGATTATGTATCAGCGGATTATATGCGTCATTCCAATGAAAGGCGTATCCATTTAGATGCCGCTTTAGCTGCACGTAATGAGTTATTCGCTAGTCGTAAACAACTGCGCATAGAGCAAGTTCGTAGTGTAGAAATGGCACGCGAACTAAATGAGCAAAATAGCGCTTCAACAGAATTGGAAGCTGATTACCAAGCGGCCAATGACCATTTGAATTTAGTGCAAGCAGCGCTACGTCAGCAAGAAAAAATAGACCGTTATCAAGCTGATATTGAAGAGCTGACTTATCGCCTTGAAGAGCAAAGCGAAGTTGTTGCAGAAGCAACAGAAACACAAGACGAATATGAAGCTCGTGCCCAAGCCGCTGAGATAGAGGTTGATGAGCTAAAAAACCAATTAGCGGACTACCAACAAGCATTAGATGTACAGCAAACTCGTGCTATCCAATACCAACAAGCGTTACATGCATTAACTCGAGCTCGTGATTTGTGTCAGCTTCCTGAATTATCAATTGATAATGCAGATGAATGGTTAGATACATTTGAGGCTCGGGAACAGCAAGCGACAGAGTCGTTATTGGCCCTTGAACAAAAAATGAGTGTTGCTGATGCAGCACATAGCCAATTTGAGCAAGCCTATCAATTAGTTAAAAATATGGTAGGTGAGGTAAGTCGCAGTGATGCATACCAACAAGCACGTGCTCTATTACGGGATTGGTCATCACAACAGCATTTAGCTGAACGTGTACAACCGTTACGCATGCAACTCTCTGAATTACAACAACGCCTAAATAGCCAGCAGAATGCAGAGCGTATGTTGACAGAGTTTTGTAAACGCCACGGTCAAAGCTATGAGCCTGATGAACTTGATGCGTTAATGGCTGAGTTAGAAGCGCAACAAGAAGAATTAAGTGTTGGTGTAAACGAAAGTGGCGAAAGGCGCATGCAAATGCGCCAAGAATTGGAACAAATTCGCCAGCGTATCCAACAGTTATCTTCTAAAGCACCTGCATGGATCATTGCTCAAGAAGCATTAACTCAATTGAATGAACAATCAGGTGAAGTTTTTGCATCGAGTACTGCTGTAACTGAATTTATGCAGCAGTTGCTTGAACAAGAAAGGGAAATCACGGTTGAGCGCGATGAGATTGCAGCGCAGCGGCGCGACCTTGAGAAACAAATAGAGCGTTTAAGTCAGCCAAGTGGTGCAGAAGATAGCCGGATGCTTGCATTGGCGGAACGTTTCAACGGGGTATTACTGTCTGAAATTTATGATGACATTACTATTGAAGATGCGGCTTATTTCTCAGCATTATATGGTCCTGCTCGTCACGGTATTGTCGTACAGGATTTATCAGCTGTTCGTAGCCAGTTAGAAACTTTACAAGACTGCCCTGATGATGTGTATTTTATCGAAGGGGACCCTTCTTCCTTTGATGATAGCGTTTTTGATGCCCAAGAATTTGAACAAGCCGTATTAGTTCGCTCTTCTGAGCGGCAGTGGCGTTATTCGCGTTATCCTGAGCTTCCTTTATTTGGGCGAGCAGCGCGTGAAAGCCATTTAGAGTCATTATCAGCTGAGCGTGATGAGCTCGCCGAACGCTATGCGACATTGTCATTTGATGTACAAAAAATTCAACGTTCACATCAAGCATTCAGTCGTTTTATCGGTCAGCACATTTCTGTCGCTTTCGAGGCAGACCCAGAAGCTGAAATCCGTACACTTAATCAAAAACGAACAGAACTAGAAAGAGCTTTAGCGCAATTTGAAGAACAAACCCAACAACAGCGCCAACAATTTGCTCAAGGAAAAGAAAGTTTAACGGCACTTAACCGTTTGTTACCACAGATGGGCTTGTTACTTGATGAAACACTGGTGGATAGGGTTGAAGAAATCAATGAGGAACTATCAGAAGCTGAAGAAGCGGCGCATTTCCTCAATAAACATGGAAGTACATTAGAAAAATTAGAGCCGATTGTAACGGTATTACTCAGTGACCCTGAGCAACATGACCAGCTACGCAAAGATTACGAACTCGCGAAGCACACTCAACAGAATGCAAAACAGCAGGCTTTTGCATTGGTTGAAGTGGTTCAACGTCGGGCTCACTTTAGTTACAGTGACTCTACGGGGATGGTTAGTGAAAATAGTGATTTGAATGAAAAATTGCGTCAGCGTTTGGAACAGGCAGAAACCGAGCGAGCTCGAGCCCGTGAGCAACTACGTCAGCAGCAATCGCAGAGTGCGCAATACCATCAAGTATTGGCTTCGTTACGTAGCTCTTTTGAAACTAAGCAAGAAATGCTGAAAGAGCTAGAAGCCGAAATGCAGGAGATTGGTGTAAAAGCTGACCCTGACGCACAAGAGCGTGCACGCATTCGTCGTGATGAATTACACCAACGAGTGATGGAGAACCGTAGCCGTATTAATCAGTTAGAAAAACAGCTAACCTTATGTGAAGCTGAAATGGATAACTTACAAAAACGCCTACGTAAGTTAGAAAAAGATTATTATCTATTACGTGAACAAGTGGTTTCTGCGAAAGCAGGTTGGTGTGCTGTAATGCGTTTGGTGAAAGACAATGGTGTTGAGCGCCGTTTGCACCGCCGTGAACTTGCTTATACTGATGGTGACAGTTTACGCTCTATGTCGGATAAAGCATTAGGGGCGCTACGCCTTGCGGTGGCAGATAACGAACATTTACGTGATGTGCTACGTTTATCTGAAGATCCAAAATACCCAGAACGCAAAATTAAGTTCTTTATTGCAGTGTATCAACACTTACGCGAACGAATTCGCCAAGATATTATTCGTACGGATGACCCGATTGATGCGATTGAGCAAATGGAAATTGAGTTGGGTCGTTTAACGGAAGAATTAACCGCTCGTGAACAAAAATTAGCGATTAGCTCGAAAAGTGTGGCGAATATTATTCGCAAAACAATCCAACGCGAACAAAATCGTATCCGCATGTTAAACCAAGGGTTACAAGCTGTTGCGTTTGGCCAAGTGAAAGGCGTTCGTCTTAATGTAAATATTCGTGAAAGCCATGCGCTGTTACTCAGTGTCCTGTCTGAAGAAAGTGAAATGCATCAAGACTTATTTACTAGCCAGCGCCTGACATTCTCTGAAGCGATGGCAAAACTGTATCAACGCCTTAACCCACAAGTGGATGTTGGCCAGCGTTTACCGCAAACCATTGGTGAGGAATTACTCGATTATCGTAATTATTTAGAGCTAGATGTTGAGGTTAACCGTGGCTCAGATGGCTGGCTGAAAGCAGAGAGTGGTGCGCTATCAACGGGTGAAGCTATTGGTACAGGGATGTCAATTCTGGTGATGGTGGTACAAAGCTGGGAAGAAGAATCCCGTCGTTTACGTGCAAAAGATATTATTCCTTGTCGTCTATTATTCTTAGATGAAGCCGCTCGATTAGATGCTAAATCGATAGCAACCCTATTCGAATTGTGTGATAGGTTAGAAATGCAGTTAATAATTGCAGCACCAGAGAATATAAGCCCTGAGAAAGGGACAACTTATAAGCTAGTTCGTAAGGTGATAGGCAACCATGAGCATGTGCATGTGGTTGGCTTAAAAGGTTTTGGCCAAGACAGTGCTAGTGTTCAAGAACCGGCCTTGTAGTAATAGATAACTTAAATGCATTTAAAGCCGATACTTAGTAATAAGTATCGGCTTTTTTGTATTTGATATCCCTTCTTCTAACTGAAGGGATATCTGTGTTTTAAACATAAAAGCACAGTATTTTAATGGGTAGCTTAATAGTGATAGCGAGAGAAACTGCTTAGGGAAAGTATATTTTTACGATTAACGCATATAGAATGTAACAAAAATTAATGAAGTATAACTAACTCTCGTAATGAATTTAATTTAGGTAAAACTTTGCATGAAAAATACTTATAGTTATATCGATATAATAACTAATTATGGATAAGGATAATTAACTGTTTCTATATAGGGGTATTTGGCAGTTTTACAACGGATTGGAAATTTTTTATCTGTTTATTTCTTATTTATGCTGATGGAGTCTCACAAAAACTCTAAATTGGTGTTTTAATTGGTTGATTTATTTGTTTGTTTTGGTTTTTCTTAATGTTAAACAACATAAAAATGTAACCTGAGTGCCAAGGTTAGTCAGTTCATTGTATTTTTATTCTTTAGCGCATTAATTATTAATAATTTTGTATAAAAGAAAGTTGGATGGGAAAGAGATAATTAAGGGTGTACCTTATTGCGCATATTAATTAGATATAAAAAATGATGTAAAATGAAATACTCTGTAATGGAGTTAGCTTGTATTCTGATGGCCAATTAACACTAATCAATAAATTTGGAATACAAAAAATGAATAAATTAACCTTATTAGCCGTTATGGTTTCTGCAACCATGATGAGTAACGTATCTGTTGCGGATGTTAGCTGGGCCGGTTGGAATAACAATATTGGCAGCGATAATGGACATGCAAGTACAGCACTAACATCAGAAAATCAAAATATTCTTGCTAACAATGTAAATAACGTTAATGCAGATTTGCAGGATCATAAAGCTAAACAAGATGCATATAATGCTAAGCAAGATGGATATAATAAGCATCAGAAAGAGATTAATGAAAACCAAACCCTGATCAACCAAAATCAGGGGGTTTTAAATCAAATCCAAGCAGATATTAATTCTAAGCAAGCAATAACTAACGTTGAGCAAGCTAATATTAATAAAGAACAAAAAGTAGTAAATGAAAACCAAAAAGTCGTTAATGATAAACAAGACGTTATTAACCAAAATCAAGCTAAAGTTAATAGCGACCAAAAATTAGTAAATGAAAATCAAAAAGTCGTTAATGATAAGCAAGATGTTATTAACCAAAACCAAGCTAAAGTTAATAGTGACCAAAAATTAACCAATAATAAACAAACTGTTTTTAATAAAAACCAAATGGCTTTCAACAATAGCCAAATAGCTGTTAATAACCGCCAATCTCAGATCAATAAAAATGTTGATAATAGATTAAATCAGCTAGATAGCAGAGTCACATCGTTAGATAAGCGTGTTGATTCATTAGATAACGAATTAAAGCGTGGGTTGGCTTCGCAAGCTGCTTTATCAGGGTTATTCCAACCTTATAATGTTGGGCACTTTAACCTATCTATGGCGTTAGGTGGCTATGAATCTAATACAGCTCTTGCACTAGGTTCAGGTTATCGTATTGATGAAAGTGTGGCAGTAAAAGCGGGTGTAGCAACAAATACTGATGACTTTAAAGGCGTGACTTATAATGCCGCTGTTAACTTTGAATGGTAACAGGAATCATTAGTTAACCCCCTCATGGTTACACTTTTAATCTAACTTAAGGCAAAAAAGCATATGTTATGTTTTTTTGCCTTTTATTCTTTAATTGAATAAATACTCATATGGGGCATAAAAAGCGGTAACACACTTGGTTTTTATTTGTTTTAGCCGTTTATATCGTTACCTTACGTTTATTGATAATCAGAAGAAATAAACACAGAATTAGTTTTTTCCTATAACATTCCTGCCTATATTGTTCATACTGACTTAATGATGCTTAAGTTGATATGCTGCACTGTTAACCATGTATAATGTGTGAATACTTTGAGTATCCAGAATTTACTATAATAAAATCGTTAATAATAAAAACTATTGTTATCCATGTTGTAACTTAAGGTGGATGTATGGCAAAGAGAAGTGTGAAAGCTCTGCAAGTCTCAGTAATATGTGGGTTAATGGCATTACACATACCTGCGTTTTCAAATGAAGAAAATATGCAGCAAAGTGTCGAGGAAGTACAAGCTACCGCGGCAGTTACACCAGCAGAAAGTTTGGCTAAAATAACAGTCTCGCTTCCTTCGGGGGTGAAACCTGTTTTTGCTTCACAATTAGCTAAATTATATGCTGAGCGGCAAATGCAGCTATTGTGGCAAGATGAAACAGCAATTAGTCAATTCCAACAACAGTTGGCCGAATTAGCACTCGCGGGGGTACAACCTCAATTTGCCGAGTGGCTCGCGATACTGGAAAATAACCAATTAAATGAACTTGGTCGTGACGTTATTTTGTCCGATGCAATGTTGGGATATTTACACTATTTATCTTCGGTTGAAGCCAGTGGGCAATATTGGTTATATAGTAGCCGCCCCTATAAAATTATTGCCCCGACTTCTGCACAAATGAAACCATGGTTAGATGCAGTTTCAGGTAATCGCTTAAGTGATTGGGTGAAATCGCAAGCCCCTAACCATCCAATGTATTTGCCAATGCGCAAAGAAATGCTGAAGTTATTGGCGATGCCTGAAGATGACTTGGAAATCGTGGGGACTAAAACATTAAAACCAGGTCAATCAAATGATGACGTGGTTATTTTGCGCCAAATTCTGCAACGTGAAGGGTTACTGGAAGGTGAAACAGTAATGGAGAGCAGCGAAGTTGAAGCCCCTGAAACGATGGCGCAAGTTGCTGAGCAAGCGGTTGAACAAACCAGTGAACCAGCAAAAACAGCTGAGACACCAATAAGTAAGGCATCAAAAGTGTATAGCCAAGACCTTGTTGATGCGGTAAAAAAATTCCAATTACAGTATGGCTTAGAAGCGGATGGTGTTGTCGGTAAAGGTACGCGTGTTTGGCTGAATATGAAGCCAAAACAAAAAGCAGGATTAATGGCATTAAATATTCAGCGGTTGCGTATTATTCCAGCAAGTCAAGGAACTGGGATTTTAGTCAATATACCAGGCTATTCCTTAGATTTTTATTTAAATGATGAGGTTATTTTAGACTCAAAAGTGATTGTTGGACGTGCTGATCGAAAAACACCGATCATGAGCAGTGCACTGAATAATGTGGTGATTAACCCTCCTTGGAGTGTACCGACTAGCATGGCACGTAAAGATATTGCCCCGAGAGGAAAGCAAGATCCAAGTTATTTTAGCCGTAAAGGGTATACTGTTTATTCGGGGTGGGGCGCAGATTCCTATGAAATCGACCCGTATGCCATTGATTGGGAAAATATTACGCCTGCCAATTTCCCTTATCGAATTCGTCAAGCTCCTGGCCCTACTAATTCATTAGGGCGCTATAAATTTAACATGCCAAGTTCTGATGCAATTTATTTGCATGATACACCGAATCATAGTCTATTTAATCGCAACGCACGTGCAATAAGTTCTGGGTGTGTACGAGTTAATAAAGCTAGTGAGCTTGCAAGTATTTTATTAGGTGATGCGGGCTGGGAAAGGAAGCGCATTGATGGTGCACTTAAGGAAGGTTCGACCCGTTATGTGAATATACCGGATAGGATCCCAGTATTTCTTTATTATCAAACCGCTTGGGTTGATAAAGACCAGCAACCACAATATCGAGCGGATATATATCAATATGATAACAGCATTAATAATGCAGATAACTATTTGCCAATGTTGAAAAAGATTTTGCATTAATCATCATGTTAGCTTAAATATGAAAGGGGGATTTCCCCCTTTTTTGCGAGTATTTCTGTTTAACTCCCATAATTTCTTATTAGGTCCGTTGCTTTTAGGCATTTAATTATTATCATGCAGTAAATAATAGAGAGCTGATCGCGATTCATATCAACCAAGGCAGCAAAGTAAGCGTAGTAATTCGCTTATTACATGTGAATTTAGTGACAAAGCGCTATTTTTGACGAATATAGCAACCAAATCCCCTTAAAGTATGCATATCTTTACATAAATATACATTAAAATTAAGAATGTTTTGCTAGACTCAATAGGTTGTCAAAATTTTATCGATTATTACTGAAATTATTAGAGTCTGAGCTATCACCTATGGATATTATTGACCAATCCCGCAGAAAATGGCTGGGAATTGGGGCTGCTACAGTCGGCCTTAGTTTATTACCAAGCCATGTATTTGCTGCAATGACCACCCCACGCCCACGTATTTTACGCTTTCAAAATATTAATACGGGGGAGTCTTTAAAAACAGAATTTTTTGACGGTCAACGTTATAACAAATCTGAACTTGCACGTTTAAATCATTTTTTCCGTGATTACCGCTGCGATAAAGTCAAAACCATTGATCCTAAATTATTTGACCAAATTTATTTATTACAAATGATGATGGGAACTAACAAACCAGTTCAACTTATTTCGGGTTATCGCTCTTTAGAAACGAATAATAAATTGCGTAGTAAAAGTTCGGGAGTTGCGAAGAAAAGTTACCATACTCGCGGGCAAGCGATGGATTTCCATATCGAAGGTTTACAGTTAAGTAACATTCGTAAAGCCGCGCTGAAAATGAAAGCGGGTGGTGTTGGCTATTATCCTAGAAGCAATTTTATACATATTGATACAGGGCCAGCAAGAACGTGGTAATCTGTGCATAGGTGACACAGATTACGGAGTAATTGCTCGATGAAATATACTATTATCCCAGTAACACCATTTATGCAAAACTGTCAGGTTATTTGGGATGAAAATACGTTAGAAGCGGTTGTGGTTGACCCCGGCGGTGAGGCAGAAAAAATTATTTCTGCCATTGAAAGTCGAGGGCTAAAGTTAACTAAAATTCTGCTTACCCACGGTCATTCTGACCATATCGGTGCTTCAGCGATACTTTCCAAACATTTCTCTGTGCCTATTTATGGGCCACAAAAAGAAGACGCGTTTTGGATTGAAAATCTTGCTGAGCAAAATGCCATGTTTTATATAGGGGAATGTCCTGATTTTACGCCTGACTATTGGCTAGAAGAAGGGGATACAGTCACTTGTGGTGGCATTTCATTTGATGTGTTGCATTGCCCAGGGCATACACCCGGTCATATTATTTTTGTGAATCACAATGATAAGCTAATTTCAATGGGTGATGTGTTATTTAAGGGTGGGGTAGGTCGCAGTGACTTCCCTCGTGGTAATCACCAAGATTTAATCTCATCAATTAAAACTAAAGTACTGCCTTTAGGTGACGATTACCAGTTTATACCGGGGCATGGGCCAATGTCTAATTTAGGTTTTGAACGCAAAACCAACCCTTTCTTACAAGATGAATTACCTGTTTGGTAATTAACAAAAATAGTCATTCCTTCCTAATTTAAAAACATACCCTAAGAATTGGGTATGTTTTTTATAGTTAATTATCATTGATAATTACCCTATGTTAATTTTTTACTATCCGAAACATTTTATCCGAATGTTTCATATTGATATGGTTATTAATAAATTAATTTGTTAATTTAAATATTAATTTCAATAACATACATTAATTATTAATTAAAGGGAATTATTATGAAAGTAGAAAATACAGATGTGAATTTTAATCAATATGTATTATATGACTATGTTAATGATACTGAAAATCATGATTTGTTTATTAAGTTAATAAATAATAATGGTATATCTCATTCTAGTTTCTCAGGGTATGGCTATGGGCTAACGGATGAGTTTTTAGTTTACAGCATGAATAATCAAGGTGGTAAATATATCGAGCAATTAAATGAACTTTATTCTATTATAAATTCAAATGATGATAATTTAACCCCATTAGATAAAGCTAGAAATGATGCCTTGAAGTTACATGCTAAATCATTATTTAATGAGCATGTATCAGATGTAATTAAAAAACAGCTTTCATATATAAAATCAGTACGTCATTATAATTATATTTATAACTTTAAATATGAAGAGATTAATGGACGTAGTTTTGTTAAATATATTAATGATATTGTCAATACAAATTATGCTGTTAGCAAAAGTATGTATGGTAGAGAGGCTAATTATTATAATTATTTGGCAGAGTTACAAAAATTAAAAATTAAAATTTATACAGATGCGCTTTTGGCTGATGCTGATAGTGATTTTTTCAAAACAAAGGCAGGGAAAAATATCGCATCAGATGAGCTTTTTATAAAGCTAAAAGATAAACTTAGCATTGGGGGGAAAAATCTAGCATCGAGTTTTACTACTGATGATGCCAAAATATTCATTAATACAATATCAGAGGTTATTCAAAGAGATAATTATTTAGAGTTAGAAGACAATAGGAATGGAAAAGGTGTTCAGGTAGTTGATAGTAAGAACTTTACGACACACTTAGCTAATGAAACCACATTGAGTCGCTTTAAAGAAAAAATCTACTCACATATAAATACAAGCGATCAACCACTGTTAATTAAGTTTTGTTCAGCTAGCCATGCAATGGCGATATCCATAATTTATGATCAAAAAACAAAGGTGTGGACATATAAATTCTTTGATCCTGATACTGGAGTCATGACATTTAACAAAAAAGACAGTTTTATTTCTTATATCGATACATTTGTAAAAATTAATGCAGATAAATATAGGTTTAGTAAGGTTAAGAATAATGATTATAAAATTAGAACATTTTCATTTAACCCTAGTGACAGTATCGGAAGGCCATTTCAACTGAAGGAATTAAATAATCGAGATAAACTAATTACGGAAAATACGCTATTAGTAAAAAGAAAATTGGCATACATTAGTAGTGATCAAAAATGTAAATTAACCTATGTGGAATTTAATCAAAAAAATCAAATAGCTAAACTAAAGGTTACACTGAACGGAAAGACATCATTCATTTATACTGATATTTTAAATAGCGGTGAGCTTACTAAAATAATTGAGGATAATGTAAATGCATTATCAAAAATTAATAGTGATAAATTTATTAGCCAAGATGATTATCAAGTTTACTTAGTAAGTAAACAATTTGATATAAATGCTTTTTCACCACCTCAACAAGAGGGTGATAGAGATTATAAAAGTGTCAATTTGCACCTTATTCCACGTATGGGTGACCAACCAACCATAGCTACGGGGGTCCCAGAAAACCACCAAAAAGCGATTAATAAAGTTGCGGATAAATATAATATTACCATTGGTATTCGGCCTGTTGACCATAAATCGGCTAGTTTAATCGAATCAGGCATATACAGTAGTAAGGGATTAACAATTAAAGGTAAAAGTTCTGACTGGGGCCCACACAGTGGTTTTATTCCAGTTTTGCAGCAGTTCTCTAAGAAATCGGGTCGAGATGAGCAAAGCAAATATAATGACTATGTGCAACAGTCTATTGATAAAAAGCATGCAATAGCGGTTCCCCTTGAAATTAGTTCGGAACGGATTAATGAATTAATTAACTATAAAACCATCACGCCACTAATTGATACAGATGATGGGGATTACAAGAAAACTAGCTCAACTATTGATGGGGAAGAACATACCTTTTTATTAAAAAAAAGCCCTGCAGGAAAAGGTAATATTTGGCAAGTTTCTTATCAAGAAAATAATGAAATTAAACCTTTTCTTGTGATAGGTGATCCTAAAACGGGTAAGGCAATGACGGCTGATTATGATATTTTTAGCATTATCTTCCCAATTTCAGAGTTAGAGCATTATGTTAAAGTTACGGAAATGCCTGATTGGCAAGAATGGAAAGCGAGTGTAAATTATGAGGAGTTAACGCCAGCTCAAAAGAGACTGTATAATAATGAGGCAGAATATAATAAGAAAGAAGGGAAAGAAAATGGCATTATCAATAATAGAATAAAAGAGGTTAATAGGCAGCTTAATAGAGAGCTAGGGAGAACTGAGGGCTTTGAATTAGTTCATCATGGTTCTGATGATGCAAACCCCGTGAGTGTGATGAAGGATAACTTCCCTATTACCTTCTTTTTACCTGAGAGTTTAAAAGGGAAAAATAAGTTGTCGGGAACAACTCAACCTATTGATACTTATTTTGAGATGAACCCTCATGGTGCCATCATTATTAATGATGTCGAACAGTTGTCTAATTTTCAGCAGTTGTTAATTAATCAAGGCTATCGAGCACCATTAAATAGAAAATGGAGCGAAGGTGAGAACGGTAGGTTATTTGAACCTAAAAGAAAAAAATCGGAAGGGTATATTGTAAACCATGGTGAGATTAAAAGAAAAAAAAGCATCTCAATATTTAATGATAAGATAGATCAGAATTTAGATAACAGTGAACAAACCTCAGATAGAATAATACCAAACTCAGATAACAGTGAACAAACCTCAGATAGAATAATACCAAACTCAGATAACAGTGAACAAACCTCAGATAGAATAATACCAAACTCAGATAACAGTGAACAAACCTCAGATAAAATAATACCAAGCTCAGATAACAACGAACAAATCTCAGATAAAATAACACCGAGTTCAGATAATCATGAACAAGGCTCAACGAATAACAAAGTAGATAAGGCACTAATTGTTAATAGGCGTAGGTATATGGAAGGTGTATTCGGAAAAGCGGTTGTTGGATTAGATAATGACTTTTCTGATATACATGAAAATAATTTTAATGGTAGCCATCATGCGTCTCTAGCTGGTGACTTGGCTTCAAAGGCGCACTCAATTAATACCTGGTGTGACCCTATTAAGGTGTATCATAAATTAACGGCAATTAACATTGAATCTAGGGATAATAAACAGGCAAACCCTACAGCATATGACCATAACGTTATTATTCAATTACAAGGGGATAAAGTTTCAGCGGATGTGGTAGCTAAAGCTCTCTCAAAACACCCCGACAATAGTACAGTGATTCAATACGATTTAGGTAGTCGAAAACATAAGGTATTATATGGCTCTCTAAAAAAAATAACTACAGGGAAAGTACGCTGGATAACCATTGGGCATGGTTCTTATTTTGATGATGGAGAACCTACCTTATATGCAGAAAGGAGTGCAAAGAAATATACAGATGCGATGGTCTATTTGAAAAAGAAAGTATTGAAAAATACGGTCCCCGATAAACTAGTACTAATGGGGTGCAATTTAGGTAGGGGAGGAATATATGAAAACTTTGCATTAAAGGCTACAAATCTATTTGCTAATAATAAGATGAATATGCCAATAGTTGCATATAATCGAAGTATAACCAATTATAATTATGGGCATAAAATGGTTGTGGAGGGGGAACGTAATTCCATTAGAAATAGTACTAAGGGTTATAAATTTATATATCAATATGATCTTAATACAGGGCAAGTAAAAATAAATGGAAAATCTAGTACATTATATTTTATTAATGAGCTACGTCGAGGAGAATTAAAACTATCGCAATTAAATAACTATGTTGAACCAGACCCAATGAAAATATTTAGGCTTTCATCATTCAAAGATTTAGATTTTTCTCTAATAAAAAAAATAATCTATAACCCTCAAGCTTATCAACTTTTTGTTGATGAATTAAAACAGCATAATCAGGAGTTACCTAGCGATTTTCATTCATACTTCACTAAAAAATTAAATGACTTAGGGATTAAATCAACACCTATATGGCCTACGGTTAATCGAGATAGTATAGCGCATCAAGCACATTTACAATCTCATTTGCAGAAGGACACCTCAACATTTTCTATTATTGTGCGCGCTACTGAGGACCTAAAGGGAAAGGTGCAAGCAGAGCGGTTAGCAGGTAAAAACCCAGAAAACACACTAATTTTGCAAGCGGACACAGATAATAAAATCTGGGCGGTAGAATACGGGGAAAATAATATTCCTTCACTACTAGAAAGCGGTAAAGCAGTAAAGTGGGTTATTATCGCTAATGATGGGGTAAAGAATAAACCAATCGATGGCTTGTTCTCGGTTCTTACGGAGGTAAAGGAAAAATATCCATTTACAGCAGAGGAGAGTATGTCGCTCCACGCTATAAATAAACAAAAAATAAAAATTACGAGTAGCTTATTTATAGAGCTTGATCAGCGAAAGGGGACTGCTGCCGAGCAACTAGTGGGGGTAATGCACCAAGAGACACCAACGGTAAAAAACTATTTAGATACAAAACATCATCAACAAGTTCAATCTTTAATAGAGAAAATAGCGTCAAAAGATATCAGTTTGGAGCATGTTCGTTTGGCAGAACACCCTTATTTAGTGAGTTACTTTGACGATGCGTACGGCCAATTTAGTGCAGATAAGCTGAAAATAGCACTATATGATCCATTAATAGCCCCAAAAGTTAACCATTACCTGAGCAATGATACAACTGAAAATAAAGCTCACTGGGACAATTTATTTGAGGCTCGTCTGTCTACGGATTTACAACAGCAAGCTAAAGATACACTTACTATTTTGCATGCGATACAGGATGACCCATCTGTATTACATCATTTAAGCGAAAAATCATGTTTACAATTGAAAGCGATATTTCCTGCCATTAATGATTTTGATCGTGGCAAAGTCACTGCGTTAGCTAAAGATGTAAATGCATTTTCATTAATGTCCGAGGACCTTAATTCATTTTTAAGGCTTAACCAGGATAATTTTGAAGGGGAAAACGCTCCATTAAAAGGAACCTCATTTGCAGAGGCATTACATAAACATCAAGTTGAGCGTCATCAGCGGTTACAGCAATATAATGAACTGTGTAATCAGATGCGTAAGTGGTCTGCTGATAGCCAAGTGAATATGATTAACTATGATAGGTTAAGACGTAAAGGAGATGCAGCAGGTTTTGACCGAAAGATGGGGTTAATTTATACCGTTGAGTCTCAGTTAGGGGATGAAAACTCGGCGAGAAATCTTATTGAGTGGCAAATTAAGCTAGAACAGAAACGTTATAATGGAGCCCTAACCGAGGGGGAAACCGAGTTACTTAATGAAATAAAGCGCTATTCAAATAATATTGTAGATGGGTTTGATAATAAGGGAGAGAAACATGCTAGGCAGCCTATTAAATATGTATTATCAGCCAATAATAATTCTTACCATTCTCGGGGGCATTCACTTTTATTCCTTCAAGGTAAGAACACAACATATACTATTCAATATACGACCCGCGGTAACATTCATGAATACCGTTTACTTGATCCTAATGGTTTACAACTCAGTATTCGTAATGAACAACGCCCTTTAGCAGCAAAATTATTTGCGAAGCAAGTCAATAGTTATTTTAACGAAAATGTAAGTTTACTTAATGGAGAGACTATAACTCGGGGCCAACAGGCAGGCTTTGGAGAGAAAAGTGATAAAAATGGTAAGTTTTATTCGGCAGATATGCAGGTTATTGCACTTGATGATAACAGTATCAAGTGTATACCTCATGATTATGAGCAGTATAGAAAGAACGTAACTGCACTTATTAATTCTGTCGCTATTGCTGATAAAAACAGTTGGGTGAATTTTAATGGTGAAAAAATTGCCTTGGCAAGGTTACAAAACTTAGGGGTGACTATTGATGGTCAACTTATTACTGCAGATCATACAAAAAAAAATGGTTGGCAGAAAAAAGTGCGATTTCATCCCGAAAAGCTTGCGGCTGAATTAACATTAGTTGATGGAAATGAATCAGACCTTGTTTTGCTCAGGATTCTTCATCAGCAATTAGGCGATGTAGATCATATTCCTATCACAGATAATAACGCTGGTTTTCGAGACAGCGCGGTATTGAAAAAGCAGTTGAAGTATATTGCAAGAAACATCGACCCTAATGTGTCTAAATTGACACCGGAGATGGTTGAGAACTTAAGAACGTTAGGAACTAAGTTACCGCGTTTTCAACAAATAGGTAATCGGTTTGGCCAAGTAATGGGTGGAGTTGGTGCAGTACAAACATTAATTAGTATACATTTAATCTTGAAAAAATTAGATAACCCTGATTTAACGGATGAGGAATGTGCTGAGTTAGAAAAACAATTTTACCTTATTTGTGGTTCAGCAATTGCTAATTATGGAGACATGATTGTACAACCTATTTTATTAAATATAGCTAGTAAAGGGGGGGCAACATCGTTAATCCGTGGCAGAATTGCAGCGGGAACAGTGATTATATTTAATTTAGTCGGAATGGGGTTTGACGCTTACCAAGCGTATGACAGTTTATCTAAACTTGACCGTGTTTCAGATCCAAAACAGCGGCAAGATTTGATTGTTAATGCGACTTTTTCTATTGCCAGTTGTGTGTTAAATGGCATCACCGTTATTGGTGTCATAATTGGCTCTTCTACTATTCCCGTAGTGGGCCTTGTTGTTGGGGGCGTTTTACTGGTTTCTGGTTTGGTATATCAAGGTGCCCGCGCAGTTGAAAATATCAAAGAGGTAATTGATATTAGCTGGGATAGGGAACTGGAAGAAGGGCTTCGTGGTGCATTTGGTTTTGAACCTACCCTGCGTAGCCAGCAAGAAATGGCGATTGTGCATTACATAAAAGCATTTAAAAAATTAGATGTAGAGATGGATATAGACCTGTTTGAAAAAAGGTTTGTCCCAGCAGGTTTTGATCATCACTTGAGTATAATTGAAAAGCCGACTTATAAATCAGAAGAACGTTATTATCTTGTAGATACTAATAATAATTATTTTGGTGGTATGTGGTGGGGGGTACGTTTAAGTTTTTCGGATTATGTTTATCGTTATACCAAACGTGGAGCCCCTTCATTTACTTTCAGTGAAGCTGATTTTTTAATTAAAAATTATTCTTTGCAAGCCGATGGGAGGGTGAAAAGAGTTACTGGGCAAGAAGATAGAGTTGTATTTAGCAAAGTTCTCAAGGAGGTTACTGATGTTGTCCGTACTGGGACAGTAGCGTCTAATGAGGGCTATTGTTTTAACACAAACTATAAAAACCCATTATTTGATAAGTTTTTAGAAAAACATGGAATTCAAAAAAGTAATTTAACACAGAGTATAGAAAAGCAGCTTACAGCTTCGGATTATGAACAATTAAGTTTTTATTCTAAACAAACCGAGGTTGCTGCGCAAAAAAAATTCACTATCCGTAAATATGCAGACAACACCAATGAATATATTGAGAATAAACCTGGTATAATTGCGAATATTATAGATATTGATGAGACTAAGGGGAGTAGTTTTAATCTCGCAAATGGTGTTGATTATCTTATTGGAAGAGACGACAGAATGTATGCTCTTCAGGTGTTATCGGGTGAAAAGTATTTTGCTACAGGATCAAAGTCAGATTATTTTTACTTAAGGGATAATAGTTTAACATCATTGGAGTCAAATGATGGCAAAGTAACGAAGTTTCTAGATGGCCAATCAGGAAGCGACACTTTATTTATTGATAATTTGCCTAATGGCTATCATGTTTATATCGATTTAAGGATAAATAAGGTTGCGTATTTCTGCAGCGAGGAGTCTAAATCTAAATTTAAATATCAACATCAATTTATTGATGTTGTTGATGCTAAAAATATTGAAAATATTACTCTTATTGATAATACTAATGATATTATCCATGGCGATGATGAAAATAATAATATCAATGGCGGGTTAGGGGAAGATACGCTATATGGATATGGTGGAGATGACCGATTAGCACTAACAAAAGGGAAAGCCATTGGTGGCAGTGGGATTGATAGTTACTTTATTAAACGGTTCGAATGGGCTTCTCATGTAGATGATCTTTATAAAACAAAAATGTCATATAATAAAAAAGCATTCCGAGTTGAAAAAGAACATTATATCAACCCTATTTATCAGGGGGAAAATAAAGGATTTCAAGTTAATGTTATTATTGAAGAGAATAGCGAGTCAGTGAGTTGGGTTGATCTTGAATACTCATTAAATGAAATTAAGGATATGTATATCAAGGGTAACGACCTTTACCTTAAAATACAGGTTGATGATTATAAGACAGATAAATATGTATTTGATAAGGTTAAGAGTGAAGTCACCATAAAATTAAATAATGTATATCGTGATATAGATGGGGTTCGTAAACGCAATCATAGTTATAACTTAAATACTAACGATGGTTTTGCCTTAATTAGTCAATTAGTTGACCTCCCAAAAGAAAATAATCCTGAACATACTATACGTGGAAAACTATTCAATGTGTTATATGTTCAAAATAATGATAAAACGCTATATTCAGGTGAAAAAAGTGTTTATATTGATGAAAGTAAAGATGAGATTGAAGTTAATAAAACACGAGTATATCACTCACCTAAATGGGGAAGGTTAGTATCAATAGGTAAAGCTAAGAATTTAACTTATACTGGAAGTGAAAAAAACAATATCCTCTCCCATATAGCATCGGGGAGCCATATAAAAGTCACATTGGGCCAAGATAGTTATCAAATAAATAAACTTGACGATAACAATGAAGATATTGTATTTGATTTTGCTAATGTCAAAGGCCATTTTACAGATCAAGATAAGGTTATTATTTTATTACCTACGGTAAATGGCTACCAACTACAAATGAATGGGCAAAAGCTTTTGCTCAAAGATAGGTTCGAAAAGACAACACTGAGCTTTCGTTTTCAGAATTTCGATGGGGGTATGAATAATGCGGTACTTATTCAAGATAAGTACAGTAATATGTTTTGTATCGACCTGAAGAGTGAAAATAGTGTCATTGCCCCTTCAAATCCCATTGCAAACAGTACCGATGGCGATGATACCATTAATATTCCAATGGGGTACCTTGGTAAAAAATTACTGATAAACGGCCAAGCAGGAAATGATATTATTCTTGATCATAGTGGGTTTAGTCGTGTGCTGATTGGTGGGGACGGTGATGATACGATAGCAGCCGTTTCAGGTAATAATGTGCTGTATGCTGGCTCAGGAATGAATTTTCTCTCGGGCGGAGATGGGGACGATTTATTACTCTCTGATTTTGGTTACGATACTTTAATGGGTAAGGAGGGCGATGATAACTATTTAATTGATTGTCGATATAGAGGGGTTGTTTATATCGAGGATCTTGAAGGGAAAAATAATATTCATTTACTGAATTTTGACTGTGAAAACATTACTGAAGGTGTGGATAATGGTGCTCTTTATCGCATTTATATATCAAGATCAGGCAAAATTATTAAAATAAAACAGCCATCTCTACAAGAAAATAAAGACGCTGTATGTCAGGTCTACATGTACCCTAAATTGCCGCATAAGTTGCAGGAATTAACAAAAGATGGGATGGAGCCTTTAGCTAAATACTTTGCAGATAGTTATTCCATCGCTGAAAAAACAGGGCAAAAAGGTCATTGGAAACTAGCTGATACATTAACTCATTTACTAAATGGAACGCCAGATGCTTTATTAGAGTCATTACATGTACCTACTAATGGCCCAACTATTTTAAACCCAAATTATGCTCGAACTCATTGGTTAATTAAGACTAAGGAAGGAAACTTAGTTGTTTTGGACCATACTGGGCATGGTCGGATAATTCAGGGGGGTAAAGGAGATAATAGGATAGTGACTTTAGGGGGCAATAACGTCCTCTTTGGTGGTCAAGGTAATGATATTCTCGCCGGGGGAGTTGATAAAGATTTATTGATCTCCGTTGCGGGTAACGACACCTTGTCTGGTGGGTTAGGTAATGATACTTATCTTGTTAATGGTTATGAAAGCAATACAACAGTGAAGATTGAGGATTTGGCTGGTCGTAATCAGGTTGTTTTGGTTAATTTTTATGTGACCCCAGTGATGGTACAGCAAATAGATTCATCAAAAACACTCAGTGTCTATGGATCATATACTGGTCGAAAAGTGGAGATTTATCATAGTAACCATTTAATGTCGATGACAGATGTAACAGATATAAAGTTCCGTAAGTGTGATGGGGACGAATGGAATGGGCAAGCTGAGAAAACGGTAGATAAGCTTATTCAGCTTTATGCTGAGTCACGTTTTGAATACGAAAGTACTTTTGAGGCAACGAATATGTCAGCCCACCTACGCAACCGTTGGGACCCTCTACCGTTTATGAACCGTTTATTAGAGGGGACGAGCGTATCAACCGCTAATTAGCTTTCAAATGATTAGAGGAATAAGCTTTAATATGATCGATTCCTCTTCAAAGTGAACCATACTCCTAAAAAAACACCCCAAAATTAGAACCCAATAAAATATGGGGCTAACTTGGGGTGTACTTTATGAGTTTTACAGTACTTTTACGATGGCTTCACACAGTGGAACCATGTTTTCCAGTGTTAAGCCTGCAACATTAATACGGCCAGAACTTACGGCGTAGATGCCAAATTCACTGCGTAGACGCTCTACTTGCTCTTTTGTGAGGCCACTGAAGGAGAACATACCATTTTGGTTGATAATGAAGCTAAAGTCTTGTTTAGCGCCTTTCTCTTCCAATGTTTTAACCAGTAACTGACGCATACGTTTAATACGTTCACGCATTGCTGTTAGTTCTTGGACCCATTCTGCTTTTAAGGTATCGTCAGAAAGGATAGTGGTAACCACTGCTGCACCGTGAGCGGGTGGGTTAGAGTAGTTTGCACGAATAACCGCTTTTGCTTGGCTAAATGCGCGCTCTGCGTTGTCGCTGTCTTTAGCGATAATGGTGCAAGCACCGACACGCTCATTATATAAACCGAAGTTTTTAGAGTATGAGCTGGCGACAATCATTTCTGGGTTATTTTGGGTGAAAATGCGTAAGCCTTCAGCGTCTTCATCTAACCCTTTAGCAAAACCTTGATAGGCGAAGTCGAAAACAGGTAATAAGCCTTTTTCTGCACACAAGTTAGCCAGCTTCGACCATTGCTCAGCAGTTGGGTCAATCCCTGTTGGGTTATGGCAGCAACCATGTAGGACAATAACATCCCCTGCAACCGCAGTGGATAAGCTACTTAGCATGCCGTCGAAATCCATGCCATGTTTTGCTGCGTCATAATAGTTGTAAGTTAATACTTCTAAGCCAGCGGCTTCAAAAATATTTTTATGGTTAGGCCATGTTGGGTTGCTGATCCAAACACGTTTTGCATTGGTTTGTTTAGCAATAAAGTCAGCTGCAATACGCAGGGCACCAGTGCCCCCAGGGGCTTGTGCAGTACGGGCACGTTTTGAGGTGACAATTTCATGTTGTGCACCGAATAACAGTTCTTGTGTTACACGGCCGAATTCTGGCATTCCGCTAATCGCAAGATAGTTTTTGGTGTTTTCGTTGTCTAGCAGGAATTTTTCTGCTTTTTTTACGGTATCAAGCACAGGGGTTTTCCCTGATTCGTCTTTATAGACGCCAATACCTAAGTTGATTTTATTGTCACGGGGATCAGCACGGAAACTATCAGCAAGACCTAAAATTGGGTCAGCGGGGGCAGAAGTAATTTTTTCAAACATGTTGTCGATTCCAAAGCTCTGTTGTGGTTACCCAATACAGTTCATAGCGTATGAAGGCATTAAGTGAGAATGCTTTTGGCTATCCTTGCTTGTAAAAAGCCCATACTGCTTGAAATAAAGGGTATAGCTGAAAACGGGTTTAGTCGAACGAGTCGAGTTATCAGGGTAACGTGAGAAAGGCGTTTTGCCAACCGTTTTGCGATAAATTGGCGAGATCTTGTGAGCTAGGTAGGAATTGCATGTAATCTAACCATAAATATCTATAAAGTTGGTGAATCAGTCTGTCTTGTCGATATAGTGGTTTGATTTATAAAAATTTAGTCAGCGTTTACAGGTAAAAAAAAGCAGCGCCGAAGCGCTGCTTGCAAAAACATGTTACCGTTTTCTAGTTTATCAGTTAACTGATAATTAGAATTGGTAAACTAAACCTAAACCAACAACGTTGTCAGTCATCAGACCATGACGCTCGCTGAAGTCGTTGTCTTTTAACAGGTTGATTTTGTAATCAACAACTGCAGACATGTTTTTGTTGAAGTAGTAGTAAGAACCTACAGAGATATATTTAACGATATCGCCGTCACCACCAGCGATGTCTTTAGCTTTAGATTGGTTATAACCTAAAGATGGTTTCAGACCGAAATCGAACAGGTACTGTGCTACTAACTCAACGTTTTCAGTTTTGTTAGCAATAGTATTTTTATCACCAAAGTAAGTAGTGTTCAGTGTTTGACCGTACATCGCTGCTAAGTAAACATTATTAGCGTCGAATTTACCACCCACGTTCCATGCTTGTGCTTTGTCGCCATGAGCAGCAGAAGATTTTTGTGATGGAGTACGAGAAGAGTTAGAATAACCACCACCCAGTGTTACGCCCCAACCTAAGTCATAAGCGGTAGAGAAACCGTAGCCGTCACCGTTATTTTCGTAAGCCGTTTTACCACCAGATTTGTTGGTATCACCGTTTTTACCTTGGTATTGCAGGGCAAAGCTCAGGCCATCAACATAACCGAATGCATTGTTGTTACGGTAAGTTAATAGGTTACGGTTACGGCTAGTCATGAACACGTCAGCTTGAGCCATAGTGTCGCCGCCCCATAAAGGCATAACGTCAGTCCATGCGTTCGTGTCATAAATAACACCGTAGTTACGGCCGTAATCAACTGAACCGAAATCAGCAAATTTTAGACCAGCGTAAGCTAAACGGTTTTTGTTGTCGTTGTTTTTTTCAGTTTTGTTAGTTTTTGTTTCCCACTCGAAACGACCAAAACCAGTCAGTTGATCAGTGATTTGAGTATCACCTTTCAGACCTAAACGAACACGTGAATCATCACCATCTTCGCCGCTATCGCCTTTAGCGAAATAGTGACGAACGTCAACTTTACCGTAAACGTCTAATTTGTTGCCGTCTTTGTTGTATACTTCAGCTGCGTTTGCTGCACCAGCAGCTAACAGAGCTGGGATAACCATTGCAAGAATATTGCGTTTCATCATTATTATTACCCTCATTGGTGTTATTCGGACACCTGCCACTGCCAAAAATAATTCTCAAAAAATAATTGGAACTATTTATGAGAGATTAGTGTCGTCTATGTCGGCGACCAGTGTTCCATTGCTAAATAAATTTATCCACCCTCAAAGTGCTACAAAATCAAAGTTTCTGAAACAAATGGTAACAAGGTGTTTCAAAATGTAAAAAATAGAGTGAAAAATAACCACTCATCGTACCAGTTTAAAAAATATTACAAAAAAGAGGGAACTTTTTCAAAAGATAATTTGAGCTTTTTTTGAGCAACTTAGGCCAGTTAAGTTGAAGATTTATGATTAGCAAAAAGCAAAAATATAATAAAAAAGCAGATTATTCTTAGCGGTAGCAGGCAGTGCGTTACTTTACGGATAATTATAAGGTATTAAGGGGAAAGTTGTGATCTACTTAATATTTTACTGTAATTTAATGTAACGTATAGGAATAATTAGCCAATGAAAGCATTATTGAACAAAAAAGCGGACCAAAATATGTTTAGTCCGCTTTTTACATCATTATTGCACCAAAAAACGCAATTAGAATGCAGCGTTTCTAGGTGTACGAGGGAATGGGATCACCTCACGCACGTTACCAACACCAGTGACATAAGCCACTAAACGCTCAAAGCCAAGGCCGAAACCAGAGTGAGGTACAGTGCCATAACGGCGCAGATCACGATACCACCAGTAATCTTCTTTATTCATGCCCATTTCTTCAAGGCGTGCATCAAGCATATCAAGGCGTTCTTCACGTTGTGAACCACCGATGATTTCACCAATACCCGGTGCGAGAACGTCCATTGCAGCAACAGTTTTACCGTCTTCATTTAAGCGCATATAGAAAGCTTTGATGTCTTTCGGATAGTTTTTTACTACCACAGGCGCTTTAAAGTGCTGTTCAGCTAAGTAGCGCTCATGTTCAGATGACATATCGACACCCCAGTAAACTGGGTTTTCGAATTTCTGACCACAGGTTTCAAGGATTTTGATCGCGTCGGTGTAATCAACTTGGGCAAAATCAGAGTTAACAAAGCTTTCTAAGCGAGTGATAACGTCTTTATCGACACGTTGAGCAAAAAACTCTAAGTCGTCACGGCGTTCTTCAAGCGCGGCTTTAAAGGCGAATTTCAGCATTTTTTCTGCTAGGCCTGCAACATCATCTAAGTTAGCGAAAGCAACTTCAGGTTCAACCATCCAGAACTCAGCTAAGTGGCGGCTGGTATTGGAGTTTTCAGCACGGAAGGTTGGGCCAAAAGTGTACACTTTGCTCAGTGCAGTTGCATAGGCTTCACCATTTAACTGGCCTGAAACCGTTAAGAATGCTTCACGGCCAAAGAAGTCTTCACTGAAATCGACTTCGCCCTTGTCATTACGCGGCAAGTTATTGTAATCCAGTGTGGAGACACGGAACATTTCACCTGCGCCTTCGGTATCGGAGGCAGTAATGATTGGGGTTGAAACCCAGAAGTAACCTTGCTCATCAAAGAAACGATGTATCGCTTGTGCTAAGGTATGGCGCACGCGTGCAACCGCACCGATTAAATTGGTTCGAGGGCGTAGGTGTGCGGCTTCACGTAAGAATTCAACGCTATGGCGTTTCGCTGCCATAGGGTAAGTTTCAGGGTCTTCAACCCAACCAACCACCTTGACTGCGGTTGCATCAAGTTCAAAGGACTGCCCTTGGCCTTGAGACTCTTTTATAACGCCCGTAACCTGAACAGAACAACCCGTAGTTAGGTGCAGGACTTCATCATTATAATTAGGTAAGTTATTATTGATGATAGCCTGTAACGGATTAAAGCAAGAACCGTCATAAACGGCGAGGAAAGAAAAACCCGCTTTTGAATCTCTCCTTGTACGTACCCAGCCTTGAACGGTGACTTCTGTGCCTACCGCCACTCGGCCTTGCAGTACGTCGACTACAGGCGCTACTATCATATAATTACTCTCTTCATATTAACAATATCTACTTTACTATCTCAATCCGTCATACTTCGAGCTGTAGATGCGTTGGCTTCACAAACTGACCCTAGTCACATACTTATGTATCCTCCTAGGGCCCAATTTGTTTGCCGTCTTTCTACAACTCGAATTATTTAGGATGCCATTCAAGCTGTATTAAATTCATTTTTTAATTGTATTGCGGTGTTGTTAGTTAAAGCGCAAAACAACCAGTGTATGATAAATAAAACAGTAAAGTAGGGGTATACTTACGAAATCCCATGTTTCAGGGGCCAAAGCTCTATGTTACTTGCCATTTATTAGGAAACAAGTAAAAAATCACGATAAAATATTTCTGTTTAAGTGATGAGGATTTATCGAGCTTAAAAGCTATAGTAATAGTAAGTGAATAAAAGAAAAAGGGGTTTTAAAGCCCCGATAAGAAAAATGCCAATTCTTATTCAGAGCTTTAAGGTTGTTACGTGATTAGCAGGCTTTAGGAAGGTCAAACGCTTTTCTCAGTTGGTTAACGAACTCATCATCTTCGCAAATCGTTTTACCTGGGCTATCAGATAACTTAGCAACCGGTTTACCGTTACATTCCACTAATTTAATCACGATATTCAGTGGCGTAACATGGGGAATATTACAGGTTAGGCGCGTACCAATACCAAATACAAGATTAACCCGCTTGTGGAAATAGCGGTATAACTCCAGTGCTTTTTGTAGATCTAGGCTGTCTGAAAACACCAAAGTTTTACTCATTGGGTCAATACCTAACTTCTCATAATGAGCGATTGCTTTTTCGCCCCATTCGATAGGGTCCCCTGAATCATGGCGTAACCCTTGATAGCGTTTGGCGAAATTAGCATCAAAATCACGTAGGAAAGCATCCATCGTGATGCAGTCCGTTAAGGCAACCCCGAGGTGATTAGGGTATTCATCTAACCAAATTTGCAAAGCCTCACGCTGGCTATTTGCTAACTCAGGGCTGATTTGCTGGTGCGCTTGGAACCATTCGTGGGCTTGGGTTCCTACTGGCGCAAGATCTAGCTCATGCGCGAGCTTGTAATTACTGGTGCCAACAAGGTAAGGGAATTCCTGTTTCAACATAGCCACAATGGCTGATTGGACACCGTATGAGAAGCGGCGCCGCGTCCCAAAGTCCATCAGCTTAAAGCCGGATAGGTCAAGTTGGTGCTCGTCAGCTTGTTGGTAAAAAACATCTAACAGTTTTTTCAGTTGTTGGACCGCATCATCAGTTGTGATGTTTGGGTGCCTATCTCGTTGCACGATTTCACTTACTAGGGCAAGAAGAGGAACTTCCCACATAATCACTTCGCGCCAAGGGCCACTAATGCGTATTGCCAGTTGCCCTTCGTCAGTCACACTAACAACCACTTGTTGTGGGTTAAAACGAAATGATTTTAGCCATGTAAGATAGTCTTCATGGAAAAAAGGTAAGCGGCGGAGAAAATTTAATTCATCATCAGTCAGTGATAGTTTTGCCATCTGCTGGATTTGTTGCCTGATTTCAGTAGCGTAGCTACCTAATATATCGCTACTACGGCAGCGAAACTCAGCGACAACCGGTACCTGATGATAACGGTGGAAAACGGCCTGCTGCATATGAAGCTTATAAGCGTCGGTATCAAGCAGTGATGTAATAATTGGTGTAGCGTCTAAGTTCATGGCACGCAGACATCCTCGCGGAGCTTATCTTTATGACTAAGGCTGTTTGTTTTTATAGGGATAACTCACAGAGTTTAAACTTGAAATTCACCCCATTAAAAAAACAAAATAAAACAGCACGTAGCAATTAGCTAAATCGTTAAAGTTGCAAAAGTATACCCACTTTACCAAAAGATAGAAGCGTTATTCTACCTGTCTGTTTTAAGAGGGCATTCGCAAGCTCAATTCACGCATTCGCTTTTATGTAAAGTAGTTAAATCAGGTAAATACATTTCAGTCATACCGTATCTCGTCATTACATACAAAAGCATTAATCACGAAAAGATACTAACATGCTATAAAATATTTGATAGTGCTATAGCACCAACAAACAAACGATTGTGTAACAAAATTAGCTAGGGTGAGAAATAGAAAGGTAACATCAATATTAAAATGGATAACACATTATGATGAAAATGTTTCTCAAATCCATTCACATTATTGTGTCTTATAGTATTGTATAAAGTAACCAAGCAGTACGATATCGGATATAACAAATTAGAAAGGTTACATATGACCCAGTTAAGACAAGCGAAATACCGTCAAGATTATCAATCCCCCGATTATACCATTACAGCGATTGACCTCGATTTTAATCTTGACCCTGTAAAGACGGTTGTGACAGCAACTAGTCAGGTAAAACGCCTTAATGCGCAGTCATCAACGCTTGAGCTCAATGGTGAAAACTTATCGTTAATTAGTCTCGAAATAGAGGGTAAAGCATGGGAAAACTATCACGAAGTTGATGGTAAGTTAGTGATTGAAGCACTACCAGAATCTTTTACCTTGCGTATTGTGAATGAAATTAGCCCTGAAAAAAATACTGCATTAGAAGGTTTGTATGTTTCTGGTGATGCTTTATGTACCCAATGCGAAGCAGAAGGTTTCCGCCATATTACGTATTACCAAGACCGGCCAGATGTTTTAGCGCGCTATACCACAACAATTACCGCGGATAAGTCTCGCTACCCTTATTTACTTTCAAATGGTAACCGTATTGCAGAAGGTGAATTAGAAGGCGGGCGTCATTGGGTTAAATGGGAAGATCCCTTCCCAAAACCAAGTTATTTATTTGCCGTCGTTGCCGGTGATTTTGATGTTTTAAAAGATGTGTTTGTTACGCGCAGTGGCCGCGAAGTGGCGTTAGAACTGTTTGTTGATAAAGGCAATTTAGACCGCGCACCTTGGGCAATGCAGTCTCTGAAAAATGCAATGAAGTGGGATGAAGAGCGTTTTGGCTTAGAGTATGACCTTGATATCTATATGATTGTTGCTGTTGATTTCTTCAATATGGGTGCAATGGAAAATAAAGGTCTTAACGTTTTTAATTCTAAATATGTATTAGCTAAAAGCGAGACAGCAACAGATAAAGATTATCTCAATATCGAGTCAGTCATTGGGCATGAATATTTCCATAATTGGACAGGTAACCGAATCACTTGTCGTGATTGGTTCCAGTTAAGCTTAAAAGAAGGGTTAACGGTTTTCCGTGACCAAGAATTTAGTTCTGACTTAGGTTCCCGCTCTGTTAACCGCATTAACAATGTAAAAGTGATGCGATCAGCCCAATTCGCTGAAGATTCAAGCCCAATGGCGCACCCAATTCGCCCAGACAAAGTGATCGAAATGAATAATTTCTATACGTTGACTGTGTACGAAAAGGGCTCCGAAGTGATCCGTATGATCCATACCCTGTTGGGCGAAGAAATGTTCCAAGCCGGTATGCAACTTTATATTCATCGCCATGATGGTAGTGCAGCAACTTGTGATGATTTTGTACAAGCAATGGAAGATGCTTCAAATGTCGATTTATCACTATTTCGCCGTTGGTACAGCCAATCAGGTACACCAATACTTACGGTACGAGATGAATATTCAGCAGAAAAACAACAGTATACCCTGCATGTGAAGCAAATGACGCCGCCAACGGCTGACCAAACTGAAAAATTGCCATTACATATCCCTTTAGATATTGAGCTATATGCTGAAGATGGTAGCGTGATTGCGTTAAAACGTGATGGTAGTGCTGTTAACTCTGTTTTAAATATTACTCAAGAGTCACAAACATTTGTATTTGATGAAGTGGCAAGCCGTCCGGTTCCTTCATTATTACGGGAGTTTTCTGCTCCAGTAAAACTGGATTATAACTATACCGATGAGCAACTTGCATTCTTGATGCAATATGCCAATAACGAGTTTTCCCGTTGGGATGCTGCTCAGCAACTGATTAATAACTACGTAAAAATTAATGTCGCTAACTATCAGAAAGGGGAAGAGTTAGTTTTACCTGAATCTGTCGTTGATGCATTTAGAGCGGTGTTATTGAGTGAATCAATTGACCCTGCGTTAGCAGCGTTGATCTTGACATTACCATCAGAAAGCGAACTTGCTGAACTGTTTGCCATTATTGACCCTGTCGCCATTCACGAGGTGCTGAACTTTATCCACCATAAACTTGCGGTAGACATGCAGGATGAGTTATTGGCTGTTTACCATTCGGTCAATATCACGGGTTATCGCGTTGATCATCAGGACATTGCCAAACGTGCATTACGTAATATTTGCCTCCAATATTTGGCTGCGGGTGATGACATTGAACTAGCGAATAAGTTAGTGCAAGAACAATACCAATCTGCGGATAATATGACCGATTCTCTTGCTGCATTAACGGCAGCGAATGAATCTCAGTTACCGTGCAAAGCACAGCTAATGGCTGATTTTGATGAACGCTGGCATCATGATGGCTTAGTGATGGATAAGTGGTTTACATTACAAGGGGCAAACCCATCGAAAGAGGTGCTATCGTATGTGCGTGAGCTGTTAAATCACCGTTCATTTAGCATGAGTAACCCAAATCGAGTAAGGTCGCTAGTAGGGGCATTTTCCGCGGGGAACCCAGTTAATTTCCATGCGGAAGATAGCAGCGGTTATCAGTTCCTATATGAGATCTTGGTTGATCTGAATACGCGT
Organism: Providencia sp. TYF-12; assembly: GCF_041344805.1. Lineage (NCBI taxonomy): Bacteria > Pseudomonadati > Pseudomonadota > Gammaproteobacteria > Enterobacterales > Morganellaceae > Providencia > Providencia sp. TYF-12. The sequence goes on along the minus strand of NZ_CP166833.1, from coordinate 3,197,302 downwards.
AATCCGCAGGTTGCATCAAGGTTGATAGAACCATTGATCCGTTTAAAACGTTATGACGAAAAGCGTCAGGCTCAAATGCGTAAAGTGCTTGAACAATTGAAAGCCCTAGATAACCTTTCTGGTGATTTATTTGAGAAAATCACCAAAGCATTAGAAAGCTAATTATTACGCCATTACACTATTTTTATATGATGGGCTAATGAGCGCTACTCAGAGGCGATAAGAAAGTAAAAATAGGCTTTTGGTTTAGAACTAAAGGGGAAGATTAACCGTCTTCCCCTTTTTAATTTTTGATTTTGCTATGGTTTATCAGTTTAATAATGTGAACTGTAAAAACTAAGCGATGATATGGTTTTTAGCTCGGCAAGCTTTTAACTTAGATGGGCGTTTTCCCTTATTTTAGTCATAAGGGGCTCGGTAGTCGTTGAGTGGTAACTCATAATTTTCAGTCGTGATGACATAGTTTCTTCCCCCTGCTGGTGTGTTACTATAAGCTTTCCATCCAACAAATAGTTAGATGAATAATTTAATTATAAATCAATACGATACAAATATTTTTGATGGGAGTGGTTGTTTCCCCAGAGTTTGAGTGAATTAAAGAGCCCTTTATTATTTGTTGTTATTAGAGGCACAAAACAGAATATATTGATCTTTTCATAGTAAAGTTGCCCCTAAATAGGGTAGTCTATTGCGCGTTTTATCCGACGAAAAATAGTTCGCACAGTTAAAACTCAACAAGAACCCTTTGGTGGGGGTTTTAGCATGCGCGGTATGATGTCTATTTTATTGAAACGCACTAGCAGAAAATAGGTTATTGGATATGCTATATCATCTTGCCCGAAAGGCACTATTCCAGTTCGACCCCGAAAAAGCACATGAATTGACTTTTCGCCAGCTTCAACGTTTGAACCATTCCCCTTTTCAATGCCTTATTCGTCAATCTGTTGCTACCAAACCAGTTCAATGCATGGGGCTTTCTTTTAAAAACCCCCTTGGCCTCGCTGCTGGTCTCGATAAAGATGGTGAATGTATCGATGCGTTTGGCGCAATGGGGTTTGGGTTTATTGAAATAGGGACTGTGACTCCCCGTCCTCAATCTGGTAATGATAAGCCAAGGTTATTCCGACTCGTTGAAGCTGAGGGTTTAATCAACCGAATGGGCTTTAATAATAAAGGTGTTGATAACCTCGTAGAGAATGTCAAAAAGGCTAATTACGGTGGAATTATTGGTATCAATATTGGTAAGAATAAAGATACACCGGTAGAACAAGGTAAAGATGATTATTTAATTTGCATGGATAAGGTATATGCCCATGCAGGCTATATTGCGATTAATATTTCCTCACCAAATACACCGGGCTTACGTACATTACAATACGGTGAGGCTCTCGATGATTTATTGAGTGGTATAAAAGCGAAGCAACTTGAGTTGCAATCATTACATCAAAAATATGTGCCAGTTGCGGTGAAAGTAGCGCCTGATTTATCTGAAGAAGAAATTATTCAAGTTACAGATAGCTTAGTGAGGCATAATATAGATGGGGTGATTGCTACAAATACAACGCTAGATCGCTCCCTCGTTCAGGGGTTAAACCATTGCAATGAAACGGGTGGGTTGAGTGGGCGGCCTGTACAATTAAAAAGTACGCAAGTTATTAAACTTATTTCACGTGAATTAAATGGTAAGTTACCAATAATTGGTGTGGGTGGAATTGATTCGCTTACAGCGGCGCGTGAAAAAATGGAAGCAGGCGCTTCATTAATTCAAATTTATTCTGGTTTTATTTACCATGGACCAAAATTAATTAAAGATATTGTCAATCATATCTAATAAATTGTAAATTTACTTAACAAGGGGGTTTCTTTATTCCCCCTTTTAAACTATATTGCTAATAGTGGCTATTTTTATATCAAATTGATATCAATTTTCAGTAAATTTGTTGTTTAGACAATGTAATATCCAGTTGCAATTAAAACGACATGACTTAATCTATGAAAGCTTAATTTGTGAAAATTTAATCTATAAAAATTGCCGCAGAGTAAATTTAGGGAAGATCATTATGATGATCGTTCCTATTATATATTTACCGATAAATCGCTGAAGGATCGTTTATGAATATTAAACCTGATGATCATTGGCGTTGGTATTTTGATCATGACCATGACAGGGTGATGTTAGATCTCGCCAACGGCATGATATTTCGTTCATGTTTTCCCGCTAAAATGTTAACCGCATTTGCTCGTAGTGAAATGCCATTTAGCATTGAAGATGCAGGGGAATATTATTTATTTGATGAGCAAGCAAAGAGACTAAATATTACGCAAGAAGAAAGAGCGGAATTAGTCTTAAATAGCTTGGTTGCTTTTCGTTTTCTAAAACCACAGATGCCGAAAAGTTGGTATTTTTCTTCTTTTCATTATATTAATGCGCCTAAACAGGGGCAAATAATTCAGGTGTGTTTAGAAAATACCAGTCGTTATTTTTCATTTATTATTGCAGAAGCAGGCCCTTCAGCAAGCTTGTGTTTATTAGCTGAACCAGTTTTAGAATTACCCGATCGTACTTTAAGGTTTTGTGATCCAATTAAGATCATGAACGATCGTATGCTTGAGTATTCATCAAAGACGAAGCGGCAGTTATATGGCAACGTTATTTAGTTGATCGTCAGTGATCAAATAAAAAGAAAATGAATAAAAACTAAATGTCCGACTTAGATAACTAATGTAGTTATAGGTATTCTAACACCATCATAATATAAAATTGCTGATGGTGTTAATGAGCCATAATAAACGTTTAGTTAAGTGTTAATTTGAGCGAAGTTTTTGGAATACAGCTACAGGACAATATATAGCCGTTTTCTTTAATTGCACTTTGTTTTAGCGGTGTGACCTCACCAGAAATAAGCTTAATTTTACAGCGTCCACAAATACCCGCTCGGCAGGAATAGGGAATGGATAAACCGTGAGATTCCAGTTGTTCGAGGACCACATTTTGGTTATCACCTTGATATTCTGTTTCTTCAAAAATTAAACTGACATTGTCGACTGTAGAATTTAAGCTTGGGCTTGGGCTTGGGCTTTCAGCTTCTCTTTTTTGCGTTATATATTGTTTAGCTGGTTTGGTTTCTAATACTGTTAGCGTATCACCAACACGAATAATCCCCGTATTTTTAGCCATAACATTTTGACCAAAATCCACGTCACCATTTTCATCAGTACGGAAGGTTTGCAACGTGGCCAATGGTTCACTATTAGGGTGTTTTATCCCTTTCTCGGGGCTGACAGTGGTTAAAATACAACGACTGCATGGTTTATCTAGAGTAAAGATAACATCACCGATTTGAATGGTTTTCCAAGTATCTTCTTCAAAAGGTTTAGCGCCAGTAATAATTAGGTTGCCACGAAATTGTTCTAGCTTAATACTGGCAGGGCAACGGCCTTGGAGTTCTTGAACGGATGCTTCATTAATGAGTAGAAAAGGGTAACCATCAGCAAAAGATACGGGAACATCTTGATGATTTTTCACTCTTCTAGACAATTGAGTGCTGAGCCAACGTAGTTGTACTGGCTCATCAAAAAAGGTACTTAACCAGCTATTTACCTGCTGGGGAGCAATCAGTGCATGAAAATGATTTCCCCAAACCTCAGTAGGGCTCTGTTTATCATCAAAGTCCTGATACAATACCGTTGCACTTTCGCCATTAGGTGCTTGTAGGTGTAACCCATTGTTAAGCATAACGGGTGTAAACAGTAACATTTGCGGGTATTTTCTTGCCGTAATAAATTTACCTTCCAGCGTGGTTACCATAAAATTACGATCAAAAGTCAAACCGCTAGTATCTGCGAAGGCATGTGATAAACGTACCCCTCGCATAGATTTAACTGGGTGTGTATAAAGGCGCGAAAGCGTAATCATTTTTTAATCCTTATAATTGTTGCGCAGCAACTTTATGACAACTGCATAAGATTAGCTATAATGCGCAACAATTTTTCATCAAAATCGGTAATAAATACTATGAATTCTCTGTTTGCCAGCACAGCTCGTGGCCTAGAAGAACTACTGAAAACGGAATTGGAAGCGCTTGGCGCTAGCCAGTGCAAAATTGCGCAAGGGGGTGTCTACTTTCAGGCCGATGAACGAGGCATGTACCAAAGCCTGCTGTGGAGTCGTTTGGCATCGCGTATTTTATTGCCACTGAATGATTTTGATGTCTACAGTGACTTAGACTTATACCTTGGTGTGCAAGCTATCGATTGGACTGAGATTTTTTCAGTTAATGACACTTTTGTCGTGCATTTTACAGGCACCAACGAAGAGATCCGCAATAGCCAATATGGTGCATTAAAGGTGAAAGATGCAATTGTTGATAGCTTCGTGCGCAAATTAGACCAACGGCCGGATGTTGCTCGCCAGCAAGCAGATATTCGTATTAATGTTTATTTGAATAAAGAAAGAGCCAGTGTTGCTCTTGATTTAAGCGGCGATTCTTTGCATATCCGTGGTTATCGTGACCTTGCTGGGCAAGCACCGCTGAAAGAGACCCTTGCAGCAGCTATTATTAATCGCTCAGGGTGGCAGCAAGGGACTCCATTAGTTGACCCAATGTGCGGTTCAGGAACCTTGTTAATTGAAGCCGCAATGATGGCAACAGACAAAGCCCCGGGTTTACACCGTACCCATTGGGGTTTTTATGCATGGTCGAAATTTAACGCTGAATTATGGCGCGAGTTAACGACGGAAGCACAAGTGCGTTTTCGTCAAGGCTTGAAAGAAACGACATCACGTTTTTATGGTTTTGATATCGATAAGCGTGTACTAGAAATGGCGCGTGCCAACGCGCGCCGTGCGGGGCTACAAGACTTAATCACCTTTAAACAAGGTGATGCCGCTGCATTGGAAAGCCCAGTTAACACTGATACGGTAGGGGCAATTATCAGTAACCCGCCTTATGGTGAGCGTTTAGAAAGTGAGCCTGCCTTAATTGCACTGCATAGCCAGTTAGGGCGTATCGTGAAGGCCCGTTTCCCAGGTTGGCGTTTATCGATTTTTAGTGCTTCTCCTGAGTTACTTAGCTGCTTGCAATTGCGTTCAGAACGTGAATTTAAAGCCAAAAATGGCCCTTTAGACTGTGTGCAAAAGAACTATCAATTAGCTGCTACGCCATCAGAAACCGTGGCTGAAATTTCACCTGATTTCGCTAACCGCTTACGTAAAAATTTGAAAAAGTTAAGTAAGTGGGCAAAACAGCAAGGTATTGATAGTTACCGTATTTATGATGCGGATTTACCCGAGTACAACGTGGCGGTTGATATTTATGGTAGCAAAGTGGTGATTCAAGAATACGCACCACCAAAAACCGTGGATGAACGTAAGGCTCGCCAGCGGTTATTTGACGTGATCACGGCGACAATGAATGTGCTTGAGCTTACCTCTAATCAGTTAGTATTGAAAACGCGTCAACGCCAAAAAGGCAAGCAGCAATATGAAAAATTAGCCCAAAAAGATGATTTCTTTTTAGTGCAAGAATACAACGCAAAACTGTTGGTTAACTTAACTGATTATCTTGATACTGGGATATTCCTTGACCATCGTATTGCCCGTAAAATGTTAGGGCAAATGAGTAAAGACGCGGATTTCCTAAACTTATTCTGTTACACCGGCTCTGCAACTGTACACGCAGGTTTAGGTGGGGCAAAAAGTACGACTTCCGTTGATATGTCGAGGACTTACCTTGAGTGGGCAGAGAAAAACCTGCAAGCAAACGGGTTAACGGGTCGCCAACATCGCTTAATCCAAGCTGATTGTTTGAGTTGGTTAGCCAATAGTACTGAGCAATTTGATCTGATCTTTATCGATCCCCCTACATTTTCAAATTCAAAACGCATGGATGGTACATTTGATGTACAACGCGACCATGTGCAATTAATTACACATTTAAAACGGTTACTGCGTCGTGGTGGAACTGTGATGTTCTCTAATAACAAACGCGGTTTCAAAATGGATATTGAAGCGATGCAAGAATTAGGGTTACAAGCGCAGGAAATTACTGCTAAAACACTTTCAGAAGATTTTGCTCGTAACCGTCAAATACATAACTGCTGGTTAATTCGCCACGCAGAGTAAAGGATAGAATCAATGGCTTTAATTAATTTATCGGGTGCATACCTTGCTTTTAGTGATGCTCCGTTACTTGATAATACTGAAATTCACATTGAAGATAACGAACGCGTTTGTCTGGTTGGGCGCAATGGCGCGGGTAAATCAACACTTATGCGAGTGTTAACCAAAGAACAGCCACTGGATGATGGGCAACTTATTTATGAGCAGGACTTAATTGTTGCTCGTTTACAACAAGACCCACCACGTAATATCGAAGGGACTATTTTTGATTTTGTTGCTGAAGGCGTTGCTGAACAAGCTCAATACCTGAAAGATTATCATCATGTCGCTAAATTGGTTGAACATGACCCTAGTGAGAAAAATTTAAATAAATTATCTGAATTACAAGAAGTGTTAGATAACCGTAATTTATGGTTATTAGACTCTCGTATCAGTGATGTGCTGAAAAAACTCGGTTTACCTGCGGATGCAGAACTATCCTCATTATCGGGTGGTTGGCTACGTAAAGCGGCTTTAGGTCGTGCTTTAGTGAGCAACCCGCGGGTCTTGTTTTTAGATGAGCCGACTAACCATTTAGATATTGAAACGATCCTCTGGTTGGAAACTTTCTTAAAGGATTTCCAAGGTAGTATTGTTTTCATTTCGCACGACCGTTCTTTTATCCGCAATATGGCAACCCGTATTATCGATTTAGATCGTGGACAATTAGCGTCTTGGCCGGGCAATTATGATGATTACTTGGTCAGTAAAGAAGAAGCTTTGCGTGTTGAAGAGATGCAAAATGCAGAGTTTGACCGCAAATTAGCGCAAGAAGAGACGTGGATCCGCCAAGGGATCAAAGCAAGACGTACGCGTAACGAAGGGCGGGTTCGTGCCTTGAAAGCGTTACGTGTTGAACGCTCACAGCGCCGTGAGGTTATGGGCACGGCGAAAATGCAAGTCGGTGAAGCTTCTCGCTCTGGGAAAATTGTTTTTGAAATGGAAAATGTTAACTATCAAGTTGACAATAAAGTCCTGGTCAAAGACTTTTCTGCTCAAGTTATGCGTGGTGATAAAATCGCATTAGTAGGGCCAAATGGTTGTGGTAAAACCACGTTATTGCGCTTAATGCTTGGCGATTTACAGGCAAATAGTGGGCGTGTGCACTGTGGAACCAAATTGGAAGTGGCGTATTTTGACCAGCACCGTGCTGCATTAGACCCTGATAAAACGGTCATGGATAACTTGGCAGAAGGCAAGCAAGAAGTGATGGTTAACGGTAAGCCACGCCACGTATTAGGGTATTTACAGGACTTTATGTTCCCTCCTAAACGTGCAATGACACCGGTTAGAGCTCTTTCAGGTGGGGAACGTAACCGCTTGTTATTAGCTCGCTTATTCTTAAAACCAAGTAATTTATTAATTCTCGATGAACCAACAAATGACTTGGATGTAGAAACGCTTGAGTTACTTGAAGAACTTGTTGATGGCTATCAAGGTACAGTCTTGCTCGTCAGCCATGACCGAGAGTTCGTTGATAACAGTGTAACTGAGTGCTGGATTTTTGAAGGTAACGGTGTCATCAACCGGTATGTGGGTGGGTATTTTGATGCTCAGAAACAAAGAGCACAAACCGTGAGTTTAAAAGTTGAACAAACGAGTAAAGTAGCTGCCCAAGATAAGGTGGCTAAACCAAAAGAAGCTGTAAAGCGTGCAAATAAATTAAGCTATAATTTATTGCGTGAGCTGGAACAGTTACCTGCGAAACTTGAGCAACTTGAAGCTGAAATTGAGGCTTTACAAGCTACGATTGGTGATGCTGATTTCTTTAATCAGCCTCATGAAGTCACTGAAAAAGCGTTGACTAATTTAGCGGCTAAAGAGTCTGAATTAGAACAGGCCTTTGACCGTTGGCAAGAGCTTGAATTACTTAAAAACGGCTAAGTTAGCTTTAATTAGAGGAGCAAATACACTTTGTGTACCCATGAGTCTCATGAACATGTTCTTTGCCCTCAGTGTGACATGTTGGTTGCAGTCCCTGAGTTGGAACAAGGGAGCAAAGCAACATGTCCGCGCTGCGAGACTACATTAGTCTCAAAGTGGCGGTATCCATATAAGCAACCAGCAGCATATGCATTTAGTGCATTAATTATGCTGTTTGTTGCTTGCTTGTTCCCTTTTGTGAAAATGGGGGCGGCAGGAATTGAAAATGAAATATCGTTATTTCAGATAATCGAAATTATATCGGCTACCCGCTATAGTGGGTTGGCGTTATTTTTTCTGTTTTTTTCTTTGATTATCCCAGCATTTTGCATGATCACAATTATTCTCTTAGGGTTGCAAGTTCATATTCCTAAGGGATTAAAGGTCGTGAGCACTCGCATTTTATTCCAAATGAAAGCTTGGTGCATGGCGGAAATATTTTTAGCTGGGGTTTTAGTTAGCTTTGTGAAACTGATTGCTTATGGTGATATCGGAATAGGCTTAAGTTTTTTACCTTACTGTTTGTTTTGCATGTTGCAGGTAAGGGCATTTCAATGTTTAGACCGCCATTGGCTTTGGAACCGTATTGAAGCACCGCCAAAACTAGAGCTACCATTAAAAGTAGGTCAAACAGGTATTAAGCAAAACGTACGTTTATGCCTTGTTTGCACGGCTATTTTACCAGCGGAACAATCACAGTGCCCACGGTGTTTTTCCCGTGGAAGTGTACGTAAACACCAAAGTTTGCAGTGGACATTAGCACTGCTCGTTACTTCAATCATGCTGTATATTCCCGCTAATGTGTTACCCATGATGACGACATATACACTGGGCAGCGCATTAAATTCAACCATTATTGATGGGGTTATTCTATTGTGGGAGGATGGTTCTTATCCTGTTGCTATGGTCATTTTTATTGCCAGTATCATGGTACCTACGTTAAAAATGATTGGTATTGCATGGCTTTGCCTTGATTCACAAGGATATGGCAATCGAGACCCTCATCGGATGCATTTTATTTATGAGCTAGTGGAATATGTGGGGCGTTGGTCAATGATTGATGTATTTGTGATCACGATTTTAGCCTCTTTGGTTCAAATGGGCCAGTTGATGAGTATCGTGCCAGCAATGGGGATTATTTTCTTTGGTGTTGTTGTTATTCTCACAATGTTTGCAGCGATGACGTTTGACCCAAGGTTAACTTGGGATCGTTGTGAAAGGAAAAACGCAGTAAACACGAATGCTGTTGAACAAGAAGGAGTCGTCGGGTGACCTCACAAGAAACATCACAGGCCAATGCCAAAGTTAGTAAGTTAAAAAGTTGGTCACCAGTTTGGGTGATCCCAATAGTAACTGTCTTAATTGGTGCTTGGGTATTATTTTACCATTTTAGCAACCAAGGCCCGGAAGTGATGCTAATCACTTACAATGCTGAGGGAATAGAAGCAGGTAAAACGAAAATTAAAAGTCGTAGCGTCGATATTGGCGTCGTTGAAAGCGTCACTCTTGATGATAATTTTAGTCGGGTGTTAATAAAAGCGCGCTTAAATAATGACATGAAGGATTTACTACGTGCTGATTCATCATTCTGGATTGTTAAGCCTACAATCGGGCGTGATGGTGTGACAGGGTTAGGTACTTTACTTTCAGGGGCTTATATTGAACTTCAGCCTGGGGTAGAGGCCAAAGAAAACTTTGAATTTACTTTATTGGACACACCTCCTCTTGCATCACCGGATGCAAAAGGGATACGAGTAGCATTAGTCAGCGATAAAGCAGGGCAATTAAACCCTGGTGACCCAGTATTATTCCGTGGTTATCGTGTTGGGTCAGTTGAAACTAGTAATTTTGATATGGACAAGCGTGATATGCGCTACCAATTATTTATCAATGCTCCTTATGATAAGCTGATCAGCTCCAATGTGCGTTTCTGGAAAGACAGTGGAATTGCATTCGACATGTCATCCCAAGGTGTTCATGTTGAAATGGGGTCTATTGCGACATTACTGACAGGTGGTGTGAGTTTTGATGTGCCTACGGGGTGGGTTCCAGGTACGAGTGTTAAGGAAAATACAGAGTTCCGACTCTTTGATAACCAAAACAGTATTCAAAATTCACTGTATACAGAATACCAAGATTTTGTCTTGTTCTTCTCTGATTCTATTCGTGGGTTACAGCCTGGGGCACCAGTGGAATTCCGTGGTATTCGTTTAGGCACAGTGGCACAAGTGCCTTTCTATACCGAGGGGCTTGACCAATCTTTGGATAATGACTTTAGAATTCCTGTTCTAATTCATATCGAGCCAGAGCGTTTTTCAAAAGATGTTGGTGCGAATTTTAATTTAAAAAATGAATTAAAATTGGCCATGAAAGACGGATTAAGAGCATCGTTAAAATCGGGTAACTTTTTAACAGGTGCCTTGTTTGTTGATTTAGATTTTGACCCTAATGCTGAGCCTTATAAAGGGCCTACGGTAGTGGCTGGATATAAAATTATCCCAACGACCAGTGGTGGCTTAGCGCAAATCCAACAAAAAGTTATCGCGGTGTTGGATAAGATCAATAACATGCCAATTGAGCCAATGCTTAATCAAACGACACAAACATTAGCCGAAGGGCAAAAAGTGGTTAAAGAAGCCAATGCCATGTTGGTGGAATTAAACAAAGTCATGGGAAGTAAAGAGTTCCAAAACTTGCCTCATGACTTACAAAAAACACTGCAAGAAATGAACCGTGCAATGCAAGGTTTCCAACCGGGTTCACCTGCTTATAATAAAATGGTGGATAACATGCAGCGTTTAGACCAAGTATTGAGAGAAGTTCAGCCGCTTTTACGTACATTAAACAACAAGAGTAATGCATTAGTGTTTGAAGCGGAGCCGACTAAGGATGTAGAGCCGAAAGGAGTGAAAAAATAATGCGATATTTATTATCAGTATTTGTTTTATTGTTGGCAGCGTGTAGTAGTACGCCAGAAAAAAAGTATTATCAATTGCCAATAAAAACTCCTCAGGAACAATCAGCGGCAGTGATGGATAAAGGCCAAGTTTGGCTACAGCGTATTATGTTGTCTGATGTATTAACTTCCAACGGTATTACTTACCAAACAACCGATGTGAGTTATACAAATGCGAGCACACATCTTTGGGCTAGCCCATTGGAACAACAGCTCGGGCAATCAATGGTGAGTGAATTATCCGCCGCATTACCGGATAAGCTAGTGTCTTTACAGCCATTACAGAATTCTCCAGATACACTGGATATCACTTTGACGGCATTTAATGGTCGATACGATGGAAAAGTGCTTATTCAAGGTTTTTGGACGCTTTCCCATGGTGATAAAGTCATTCGTCGTAATTTTGATGTGCAGTTAGACCAACAACAAGATGGGTATCCGGACTTGGTTCGTACATTGTCACTAGGCTGGCAACAAGTTGCTGATAATATTGCTAAAGAAATTGCAAAGTATTAGTTATTACCTAGTTAACTAATTAAATACACCTCAGATATATATGGTAAATATAAATTTCTGAGGTGTATTTTTTTTATCTTCAATAAGTAAATATATTTAATAAACTTATATGTAGTTAATAATAGTCACCTTATATGCTCTAATGTCATGATAAATAAAGTAAAATATTTCATAGTAAAATCAAATGATTATATTAATTGCCATATCTAAGTCACATTTATGCTATTTATGACAAATATATGAAAATCTTTACTTGATTTTCTTATCTGTGGGCGTTATTTCTATAAGGTACCTATTAATAAATAGTAGGTGCTGTTTTCTTTTCCATTTTTAATGATGAGGGAAGTAAGGCATGAAAAGACAGAAGCGAGATCGTTTAGAAAGAGCTTTATCAAGAGGTTATCAAGCAGGTTTAGCAGGGCGTTCTAAAGAGCTCTGCCCATATCAAGCAGTAGATGCTCGTTCGCATTGGCTAGGTGGTTGGCGAAAGGCGATGGAGGATCGAACCGTAGCGGTTGTGTAATCCAGAATTTATCTCATTTTTAAGGTTAAATAACCTGTCATTTTTTTATATTTAGGGTTTTTAACTTAAAGATACTAATCAATTTAAGAACCTCCGCCATTGCGGAGGTTTGCATGAATTAGCTCATAGCTTAGGCTTCTAAAAATTAGAATGCGCTTGTATCTTTGAATAAGCCAACTTTTAAATCCGTTGCGGTATAAATTGATTTACCATCAACTAAAACTTCACCATCTGCTAGCCCCATGATCAGCTTACGGTTAATTACACGTTTAAAGCTAATACGGTAAGTGACTTTTTTTGCAGTAGGTAGGACTTGGCCAGTAAATTTTACTTCGCCAACACCTAATGCACGGCCTCTACCTTCACCGCCAAGCCAGCCCAGATAGAAACCAACTAATTGCCACATTGCATCAAGCCCTAAGCAGCCTGGCATGACAGGATCATTGACAAAGTGGCAATCAAAGAACCAAAGGTCTGGATTGATATCCAGCTCAGCTTCAACATAGCCTTTATTATATGTACCACCGTCTTCAGTCATGCTGACGATACGATCCATCATCAACATGTTTCCTGATGGGAGTGGAGGACCATTTTCCCCAAATAACTCGCCTTTTCCAGAAGCAATTAAATCATCTTTTGTGTAGGATCCGCGTTTCTCAACCATGTTCTTCAGATAGCCTTTATTAAATGTAGGGGCACAGGATAGCTTACACTTGTACGCTGAACAACTCCGATCTGCTATTTTTTACGCAATCTTTACTTAACTCATCCATTTTAAGAACCAAGGAAGCCTTGCTTTATCCGGTGCATTTGCTTGGTTAATACGCTCTTGAATTAAAGCTAACAGGTGTACGTTTTCTTCTTCAGCTTGCTGCTCAAAGTAAGGTTGCTTAGTCAATAATGTAATAGCTTGAGCGACATGTTCAACAGGCCAAATGTGGAATTGCCCTTCTTGTACCGCGCTAACGACTTCAGCTTTAGTGCATAAATGACGGATATTCGCCATTGGAATAATAACACCTTGCTCACCGGTTAAGCCCCGTTTGGCACAAATATCAAAGAAGCCTTCAATTTTTTCATTGACGCCACCAATCGGCTGGACGTAGCCAAATTGGTCAACTGCACCTGTAATAGCAATTTGTTGATCAATTGGTTGTAATGATAAAGCACTAATTAACGCACATAGCTCAGCCAGTGAGGCGCTATCACCATCAACCTCACCGTAGGATTGCTCAAAGACAATTGAGGCTGAGAAGGGCTGTGGTTGCTCTAATTTAAGCTCATAGTTTAAATAGGCTTGCATAATCATCATACCTTTTGCATGAATATTGCCACCTAATTCAGCTTTACGTTCTACGTCGGTAAATTCCCCATCACCTAGATGAGCCACACAAGTGATACGTGAGGGTTCTCCAATCGCTTCAGGGTGACCAGGGTATTGTAAAACGGATAACCCATTCACTTGCCCAATGACTTCCCCTTCAGTTTTAACGAAGATTTGCTCTTGCAAAATATCATCTTGCGTTCTTTCCATGAGGAAGTTGTGGCGCCATAGGCGGTTTTCGACCGCTTGATTAAATGAATTTTGAGTTAATAAGTTATTTTCTTGGTAATGAACCGCGTCCATTAAGCGCCTTGTAAGCCATGGAATATCAAGGGGAAGAGTAAATTTATCTTCACAATAGCGGGTTGCTTGATGAACCAAAGGTAACCAACCATCAACTGAGATATTTGGTAATTTATTGGAATCAATGATGGATTTAATATAACGCATCCATAATGTTAATTGTTGTTCATCCTCAAAGAACATGACTGGCTCATATTCACCATAAATTGCACTTTCAAATATTTCTGGGGAAGTATATTCAAACTCTTCTAAAGCAAGCCTATCACCAACAATAATAACTTTAAGTTCAAGAGGTTGTGGCTCGATTTCTATAGGTAAAGGTTGACTATCAGAATAGGGTAACCATTCTAATTGCCGACGAATAACCATATCTTTTAAGCGATTCCACATTAAAGGTTGGCTAATGAGTGCATTAGCTGCAATCACTAATATGCCCCCATTAAGCTGATGTAATAGGCCAGGGACAAGGGTCAAAGATGGGGTTACATGACCAAATAGTTGCTCTGGTTCTATCCAATTACGGTATGCAATCGCTGTGCGAGATGAAAAGCGGCTTTTAATGCCATGTTTCCATTGAAAGGAATGTTTATCTTCAGATAATTGGTAGTCGCCATCAATAGTGTTGATATCTACAAGCAATGGGCCAATTGCATTAGCGTAAGTGCTAAGGTATTCCTCACTTTCATCAGACTTGATAAACATAAAGCGTGTTTGGGCAAATTCATCGACAAAATGTTGTATTCCATCGGACAATCTAGGCTGAATGTCTGACAGTGTTGTTGGGGACAACGTTTCTGAGGATACAAATTTCGTCTGGAATGACGATAAGTTAGGAATGAGGCCTTGCCATGTTAGTTCTTGACTGATCACTATAATTATCTGCTATTAATAGGGTTATAAATAAAATGCCTGCCAATGAGCTGGGCGCATGTGCCTGAATTTGGTTTATTTAATAATTTGCCAAATAACATCGTTTGTTTTATAAACAATTTTCAGGCCTGTTAATTACCCAGTGGGCAAGCCTGCTATATTAGCCTTTGATAGGCAATCTTGCAGCAAGAATTGTTGAATTATTGACTAGAATAACGAAAACATAAACACAATAGGTAATGTCATTGGCCAAGTGAAACCAATTAATATGGCGCTAAGTAAGCGCATAAAACAATTAGGGTCTTTTGTGACGAGTAGGGTGAATAGCATAGCGCATACACCGACAATCCCATAGATGACGAGTATATTTTCAAAAGTGGACATGCAGTTTTATTAATTTGTTAACAGATGGGGGCGGATTGTACACTATTTTTACAAAGACAGGTTACTTTCTTTATTGCAGAAACGAATATTTCACTAAATCGAACGTCTGCTTGAGCATTTTGTTTATAATATTGCTAATATAAAGATAGGTTCGGTTTTCTTCAGGAAAAATTATGAAATATCAGCAGCTTGAAAATCTTGAATGTGGCTGGAAATGGGAGTACCTCGTCAATAAAGCACGAGGTGGCGAAGCGATTACCCGCTATATAGAACGAAGCGCAGAAAAAGAAGCGATAGATTTGCTGTTAAAAATGGAAAATAGACCGATTGATGTGCTTAAGTGGATTTCATTACATATGAATCCTGAGCTTGATAACCGAATGAAACAAAGCATTCGTGCAAGGCGTAAACGTCATTTCAATGCTGAGCACCCACATACTCGCAAAAAATCGATAGATCTAACCTTTTCGGTTTGGCAGCGTCTGTCTAATTTAGCAGTAAAACGTAATAAAACACTTTCTGAAACGATTATCCAGTTGATCGAAGATGCTGAGCATAAAGATAAATACGAGAGCCAAATGAGCTCATTGAAGCAGGATCTACAAGCGATTTTAGGGGCGTCGAAAGGAGATGGCAGCTAGGCTATCTGAAAAGATCTTTATGGTTGTTGTTCTTGCTATTAAGTGTAATGGGAAGCGAAAAGTAGATTAAACACTAAATAACAAACGGTCTATATTCGTTATATTAGTTTTTATAAGAATAAAAAAAACCCCAATAATAATTGGGGTTTTTTGTTCAGTTCAAAATTCAAACTAGGGCTAAGAATTAAGCGCCTGGTTGAGTTACAACTTCAGTTGTACCTTGAATTTCGATTTCAACGCGACGGTCTGGCGCTAAGCACTCGATCAGAGCTGCACGGCCTTTAACTGCGTCACATTTGTTACCAGTTACTGGATCTTCTTTACCACGACCTTCAGCAGCGATTGCGCTTGCTGGAACGCCTTTAGATACTAAGTAGTCAACTACAGACTGAGCACGTTTTTGTGACAGTGGCAGGTTGTAGTTTTGTGAACCGATACGGTCAGTGAAACCAACTACCAGTACGCGACCTTGAGTTGGATCGATGCTGCTCAGTTCGTTATACAGTTCGTTCAGAGCTTGCTGACCTTCTGGTTTCAGGCTAGCTTTGTTGAAGTTAAACAGAACGTCTGAACGTAGTGTGAAACGTTTGTTTTCAACAACTGGAGCTGGCTCAACAACTGGAGCTGGAGCAACAACTGGAGTATCTTCTTGACCAAAGCGGTATGCAACACCAACGCTCAGCATGCCGTTGTCTGGACGAGTACCGATATTGTCTTTATCACCTAAGTTGCTAACCCATTGGTAGTCTAAACGAGTTGCCCACTCTGGAGTGATTGCATACTCAAGACCCAATGCGTATACAGGTGCAACACCAGTATCAGTTTCTTTGAAACGTTCGCCATTTTGGTGAGCTTTAGCTTCAGTACGGTAAACCATACCACCTAAGCGAGTGTAAACGTCTAAGTCATCCATGATTGGATAGCTTAATTTGGTAGTTAATGAAACACCCATAGATTTCAGGTCACCGCTGTTACCAGCGCCTTTGTATTTCATTTTACCGAACCAGTCATAACCCAGTTCAAAACCCATATATTGGTTGTATTGGTAACCAGCATATGCACCAGCACCAATAGTATCACGGTCAGTTGAATTACCAACTGTACCCCAACCTGCATAGTCTGTACCAGTTTTAGCTGGGTTTAGGCTAGTATCTTCATAGTGAGACCAACCTAATTTAGCACCGGTATACCAAGTGTTATCTTTTGGAGCTGCTTGTGCAACGGTTGCAAAAGCTGCTACTGCCACTGCTACTGCGATAGCTGTTTTTTTCATTTTACGCCTCGTTATCATCCAATATTGGCTTGGCTTCGCTGAGCCTTATTATGTGCCATTGGTTCAATTTACTTGCTAGGTTTCGCTGACATTATCTACAAAAAAATAATAAAAGTAAAAAATAATGCCATAAGCTTAACAAGCTAAAGTCTACAACGAACTTAAAAAGATACAAGTAGAGTGAGCAATAAACGTTAAAAAAAGTATTTTTTTAGTGTATAAATCAGGGAGATATGTATATTTTGTATTATGATTGTTTTTTGTCTATCTAATTGATCTGCAATACTTTTCATTTCACTTTAGAGATAAATATTTCTAAAGGTTAAATTTAGTAAGAAAATTCTTAATCTTGGCTAGTGATAATGATTTGAGTGAATTTTTAGGTGGTTTGACTGTCCTGATTGCATACTTACCATATTATATGTTTTTTGTGGGCGCATAATAAAGCCAATAGAATGACCTTCTTGAGCCGCATATTGTAAACGAACAAAATCTTGTTCGTTCAGTTCAGGCAACCAGCCTAAAACGACACTATAGTTACCACTTTTTAAGGCTTTTTCCATTGCATCTATGGTTGTTATGGTTTCCATGTGACTTAGTTGCATGACCTTATTCGTAGGGATGCCTGCTTGTTCTAACCAGTGTTTACTCAGTTTTTTATTTGGGCTTAGCCAGAGCAACCAACGTGATTGAGCCCCAAACTGGCGGAGCATTGGAAGCAAAATATAGTCCATGATTGGATGTTTTTCATCGTAAACGAGTTCGCTCACCATACCTTGTTGTGTAGAGTTACTCGCAAGCTCAATGGATGGGATGGACTGTGCGTAATTATTAAGAGAATGTTCTGTTGTGTTGTTCCAAGAATAGATGCTCATAATTATTAACCTCGTTACAATGCTGTATGAACATACAGTAACTGTATATTTATCCAATATCAAGCCTATTTTTTCAAAGCGCTTCGCAACTTTGTTGTTTTCCGCTGCATTCTTCTTGGCATTTTTTATTGAAACTCTCAAAATTGGCTAGGTGTAATTGTTTGTAAAGCAAGAAATTATAAAATTGATTCTCTCAAGGATAAAAATGAAACATACCCAAAAAGGAGTTAAGGTATATGTTATTAGAAGAAGAAAAATTTTTTAATTTATCTCGTTTGTTAGGTCAATTCGGAGAGTTAAAGCGTAAAAATCACTTCGGCGGTTTTTGCCTATTAGTTGATAATGCCATTGTAGGGTTAGTGCTGGATGGGAAATATTATTTACGAGGGTGTCTAGTAGCTAGAAGCCATTTTGAGGCTTCAGGGCTTAATCGGCTTGTTTATAGTAAGAAAGGCATACCTTTGGAAATGCGATATTACCAACTTTCTGAACAAATTTGGGGCGATGAAGTCTTGTGTCTCCAATATATTGAACTCGCTTATCGTTCTGCAATTGAAGAATTAAAACAAAAACAGTCCATCACAATGCGTATCAAAGATTTGCCAAATATGAATATGTCAGTTGAGAGGGCATTGGGGAAAATTGGAATTTCTCATGTAGATGATTTACGTACGATGGGCGCAAAAGCGTGTTTTATCAAACTTAAGCAACATGGGCGGCATGACCCGAGTATTAAATTATTAATTGGCCTAGCAGCGGCAATAGAAGGCTGTCATAGTGCTGTATTGCCAAAGAATACTAAGCAAGAATTGATTACTTGGTATAACAGTTTTGAACTCGCATCGAGGTGATTGCCTAATATAAATCAAAGGAAACTTATAGCAGGCTACCTCAAAACCAGACAATACTAATATGAGAAGAATAAGCGGGTAGAAAGGATATTTATATATTTTAATACCCGCTCATCGGTATGTTTATTATGCACTGATTTTTCGGATCATTTGCTTTATTTCAGGTACAAGTTCAAGTAAAAGCTTAGTTTGTTCCATGATGAGTAATGTTTTTTCATCGTCACTTTTTGCAATGTTATCGATTCGCTGTAATAAGTTTTGGCGCAGCCTATCAGATTTTTCATCGATAATTTGAGAGTCTAGTATGTTGGTTTGCAAGGCAGATTCAACATAGCAAATTGCATCATTTAACAGTGCCAAGTTATCCTCATTATGGATTTTTTCACGGTGCGCACCTAACGCGGAAATATAGCTAAGTAGTGTATGGTTTAAACATAAAAGTCTGAAAGCTTGTTCTTGGGTGATCCGGTAAGATTTGGGGTCTGATGCCATATTGGAGACAATAGAAGCAAATTCTGCATCATTATTATGTGCATCACGGCGTGCAACACGGTATTCAAGGCTATTATCTTTACCTTGGTAGTACTGCAGTAAAATGGCATCAAGGTACCTACAATTACTGTCCATTGTTTTTTGAATGACCTGAGGAAGTTGGCGAAATTTCCAATCAGGCCAAATAAAACTTACAGCAAGTAGTGCGATAAAACAGCCGATAAGGGTGTCAATAATCCGAGGTAATGCGACATCAAACCCTTCTCCTAATAAGTTAAAGCAAAAAAGCACTAACAAAGTGATAAAAAGGGTAGCTTGTGCATATTGGCTACTACGGAACATAAAGAACAGTAAGCCAGAGATCACAATAAGGGTAAGCTGGCCTTCAATTGATGGGATTAAATTAAGTAATGGTAACCCGATTAGGATACCAACGATAGTCCCGATGATACGCAGTGCTAAACGGCGTTTAGTGGCGCTGTAGTTAGGTTGGCAGACAAATAAACTAGTGAGTAATATCCAATACCCTCTTTCCATATCAAATAGTTGGATAATCGCGTAACCAGTACAAAGAAGTATTGACATCCTAACTGCATGGCGAAACAACGATGATTTTGGGGTTAAATGATGCTTAACCCGTGTAATAATATCATTAAAGCCTGATAATGATTCGTCAGACAATTGTTCTACTTGTTTATTATTTTGTTGCCATGAGCTTTGCTCAAGGCTTAGCCCTTTAAGTTGAACATCAATTCCCTTTAAATTTTTGAGTAAATTATGCAGTGCTTTTATTGCATGTAATTCAGGGGATTGCTGCTTAAGTAATAATAGTGAGTTTTCAAGGTAGCTGAAAGTTCGTTCAAAGCGTGGATTATGTTGATATTGTTTACGTAGCAATACGGATTGAGCAACTTGCTGGCAGGCTCTTGCTTGCATGGTTAGTAAGCGTTGAAAACGAAATAAGATATCATAATGGCGTAAGGTGCGACTAAGTTGTTGATACTGAATGTGAGACGAGCTAGCACGTTCATGGATATCTTGTGCAACAAAATAGTAATGCAGCGTATTACGAGTCCCTTTTTGGCCTCTATCACCTTTAAGTCGGCTCAATAAAGCAATTTTCGCTTGGTTCATTGTGTTGACTAAATTACTGTTTACTAAAGCTAAATCATAAACTGATTGTTGATAATCATCTTCAAGATCAGGGTCAAATAAGTTAGCTTTTGCGTCTAGGTAGGCGGAAAGTTGCTGGTAGCATTGAGTGATGGCATCTTGTAATGGCCTGACGGGAAACAAAATATGGCCAATTAATGTTAGAATATTATACCAAATGGCCCCTGTAAGTAATAACACAGGTTGTTGATACCAAGTATCAAAAATGGGTACACCTAGCATGGTATAAATGGCTATCAGTAAGGCGCCAAATGCAATGGTGGCATAACGTTGCCCTAAAGCACCAAGTAAGATGAACCCACAAGTCGAAAAAGCGAGGCCAAAAAAGAAAAATAGTGGGTATGGGAAGAGTAACTCAATTGAAACTGAGGCAACAAAAAAACAAAAAAGGGTAATAATTAAATTTTTTATTCTGCCAGTTAGCCTATCATCTAAGTCAGTCAAGGCTGCGGCAACCACGCCTAATGTCAGTGGGATAGTCACTTTAGGGTCTTGCCCTAAAAGCCACGGCACTAATGTTGCGCCTGTCAGGGCTATAAAGATTCGGATATAATATAAAATATGGCTGTTATATAGCACGCGGCGATAACTGGTAAGCAGTGTTAACACAAAGTACCTCAGAGGTAAGACAAGCTCTAGTTTATATAGGATAGCGTGTTTGCAGGGAATAAAAAACCGTTTGGAATCAAGCCAACCGTATTTTGTCATTGATTTTTTTCAGGTGCAGGACGTATGGAACTGAAATCAACACAGATTGGACAGCGTCTGGCTCAGCATCCCTACAATCGGGTTCGCTTACTCAACGCAGGTATCGAAGTCAGTGGTGAAAACCACCAATATCTTATCCCATTCAATGAACTTATTGACCTTCGTTGTAAGAGGGGCATTGTTTGGGGGGAATTAGAATTTGAAATTGTGAACGAACAAGTTGTGCGTTTACACGGTACAGAGTGGAAACAAACTCAACGTTTTTACCATTATTTGTATGAAAAATGGCAACAATGGAGTGCCGAAATGAGCCAAGTCAGTGCGCAAGTATTGACTGAATTGGTGAAAACCATTGAACAACTGATAAAACAAGATCATTGGCTTGGTTTACGTCAAGTTAGCAGCATCAAAGACAAAATTACTCAGAACTTTTCATCACTTCCTTTACCGTTAGTACGTATTCCATCGTTTGAAAATTGTGCATCTCAGTATCAATTTTGCCTTAAGTGGTTGAATGACAGTGAAAAATGTCGCAAGCAAATTAATGAAAAGTGGTGCGAGTCTGTTTTGGTGCGTTATCACGATTTTTTCCAACAAGTTGAATCTTCACCATTAAATTACTCACAATCACTATCTGTCATTAACGGCGAAGATAATGTGTTAGTGCTGGCAGGTGCTGGTAGTGGGAAAACGTCGGTTTTAGTCGCCAGAGCAGGCTGGCTAATACTAAGAGGGTTGGCAGAACCAAAGCAAATTTTATTGCTGGCATTTGGTCGCAAAGCTGCCGATGAAATGAATCAGCGCATTCAGCTACGTTTACAGCAGGATATCGAAGCGAAAACATTTCATGCGCTTGCTCTGCATATTATTCGGGAAGGTAGTAAAAAATCACCGGTTATCAGTGAACTCGAAACCAACAGTCAAAAACGTCAAACATTGTTATTAACAGAATGGCGAGAGCAATGTTCAACGAAAAAGGCTCAAGCGAAAGGTTGGCGAGAGTGGCTGACTGAAGAGCTGCAATGGGAAATTCCCGATGGTGAGTTTTGGAATGATGACAAAATAAGCCATAAAGTTGCTGCGCGTTTAGAACGTTGGTTAAGCTTAATGCGTATGCATGGTGGTAGCCAAAAGGATATGGTAGATAAGGTCAATGATGAAATTAAAGATCTTTTCCAAAAACGCATTCGTTTGATGGCACCATTATTAAAAGCATGGAAAAGTGCGCTAAAAGAGGAAGGTGCGGTTGATTTTTCTGGGTTAATTCATCAGGCGGTGAATATTTTAGAAAAAGGGCGCTTTATTAGCCCATGGAAACATATTTTAGTTGATGAATTCCAAGATATTTCACCTCTTAGAGCCAAATTGCTTCAAGCGTTACGTCAACAAAATAAGCAAACAACGTTGTTTGCAGTGGGCGATGATTGGCAAGCTATTTACCGTTTTAGTGGCGCTGAATTAGACCTGACCACCTCATTTGAAAATAATTTTGGGGAAGGGGAGCTTTGTGCTTTGGATACAACCTATCGCTTCAATGAACGTATTGGCGATATTGCGAATCGGTTTATTTTACAAAATCCAATTCAGCTTCATAAGCCATTAAATAGCTTAACTAAAGGTAGTAAAAAATCAGTTGTTCTTCTATATGAACAAGCATTGGAACGGTTATTGGATAAAATGAGCGGCTATGTACTTGATGATGAAAGGATATTAGTACTGGCACGTTATCATTATTTAAAACCTGAAATTTTGAATAAAGCGCATACCCGTTGGCCAAAATTGACGATTGAATTTATGACGGTACATGCATCAAAAGGGCAGCAAGCAGATTATGTGATTATTTGTGGCTTAAACAGTGGTAAGGATGGTTTCCCTGCGCCGGCAAGGGAGTCAATTATTGAGCAAGCACTGTTGCCACAACCTGAAGATTTTGAGCATGCAGAAGAAAGGCGGTTACTGTATGTGGCCTTAACAAGGGCTAAACAGCAAGTTTGGTTATTATATAACCCCGAATTACCATCAGAATTTGTTGAAGAACTTAAACAATTAGGTGTCCCAAAACAGAAAAAGCCTTAGGGGGATGGGCATGCGAACATGCCCAGTAAACTAGTTAGTGCGTTTTGTTAGGTAGTTTTGGTAGTCAGGGATCACGATTTCTATATTGTCATCAAAATAAGGTGATGTGATTAAAAAATCAGCGGTTGCTGGGTTGGTGGCTACGGGAATATTCCATACGGTAGCTAAACGTAATAATGCTTTAACATCAGGATCATGCGGTACAGCATTAAGTGGGTCCCAGAAAAAAATCAATAGGTCGATTTTTTTTTCCGCAATCATCGCGCCAATTTGTTGGTCTCCGCCCATTGGGCCACTCATCATACTGGTGACGGGTAACCCTGTATGTTGGCTAATTAATGAACCAGTAGTCCCTGTGGCATATAATTTATGCGCTTTAAGTCGCTCATTATTCTTTTTTGTCCAAGATAATAACGAGGGTTTGCAGTGGTCATGGGCAACCAAGGCGATATTTTTTGATGCAGCAATTTTACGGGTTGTTGATTCCATGAGGTTCCCTTAAATAAGATGTGAGATAGGCATCTTTAAAACTGTGTGAGCAAAGAAGTACAACATATACCATAATGCTAATGAATAGTTTACTGATTTTAGGAGATATTTTGATGAGAGATCAAGAAATTGCTGAAATTTTAAAGAGTGTCAATACCATCGCTTTAGTTGGGGCTAGTGATAAAGCCAATAGGCCAAGTTATGAAGTCATGGAATATCTCTTACATCAAGGTTATACCGTTATTCCTGTTAGCCCTAAATTGGCTGGCCAACAGTTATTAGGTCAGTTAGTGTATGAAAAACTTAGTGATATACCTCAACCCATTGATATGGTTGATGTGTTCCGTAATGCAGAAGCCGCTGTTGGTGTCGCTAAAGAAGCAGTGCAAGTTAAAGCGAAAGTATTATGGTTGCAACAAGGGGTTATTAGCGAAGAAGCTAAAAGTATTGCGTTGCAGGCAGGGTTACAATTTGTTATGGATAAATGCCCAAAACAGGAAATACCCGCTTTAGGGCTTGAAAAGTAGCCTTTCATTGATGATAAAAGTAAAGCAGCATGTGAGCTGCTTTACGGAGCGTTCATGAATGATAAAGCCGTTAGTTACGCAGACGTGGCGCTAATAACTGAGACCTTATTGATTCTGCCAGTTCATCCATAGAAGGTTGTTCTGGGTGGTCATCAGCAGTCTCGTAAGTGATTTGAGCTTCAGCCAAATAGGTATGAACAGCATCCCCGTTGTCATCTTCCATTACAACATGATACCAAGGCAGATCGCGTAGTGTGCTGTTTGCGGCAATATCATCATCATGTGGTTGTTCGAGCGAATATTCAGCATCTACATCAACAACGACACCTAGGTAGCCGAGAAGCTTGTGCCTGACTTGTTGCCCGATTCCATATTTACTGGTGATCATCATAGCGACCTCCTAAAAGCCTTGCTTGTACTTCAATTTATATATGGGCAGTGTTGTGCGTTTTCAAGCGAAGTATGGACAATTATCAATAACGCAATACACTGTCTTTATACGCAACTATGAAAAGCAGTGCCTCATTTAGCAGATTATCTGTTCAATGAATAAAAAACAACTGCTAAAAAAAGGTATCTATATATTATGCTCTGACAATGGAGGCTTATATGACTGCATCAGGTCGCAATTTTTACATTTATGGGCGTGTTCAAGGCGTTGGGTTTCGTTATCAAACCTATCATTGGGCTAACCAAAATGGCATAAAAGGTTTTGTGTGTAATCGAGATGACGGCAGTGTTAGGCTGGCCATTTATGGTTCAGAGCAAGATATTGAATTTGTAGATGAATGGCTTAAAGCAGGTGGGCCTCCGGGGGCTAATATCGACCATTTCTTTACTGAAAGTTGGCAAACTGAGCCAATAGCGGACTTTTCCGTCCGCTATTAGGAAGAAATTAAATGCACTTTACTGGCTTTGGTAGGCCTGCGAGTTTTGTCGCTTGCTTTGCGGGCCCTTTAGGAAATAACCGATATAAATAGCGGCTATTGCCTTTTTCTTCGCCAAATTGCTGAGAAACCGCTTTCACCAACATACGAATGGCCGGTGAGGTATTGAATTCCAAGTAGAAATTTCTCACAAAACGGATAATTTCTAAATGCTCATTGGTGAGTTCAATGCCTTCCTGCTGCGCAAGTAGAGGGATGAGGTCTTCACTCCATTGTTGGCTATCAAGCAGGTAGCCCTGCGGGTCTGTTTTAATTTCTTGATTGTTAAAAACCAACATACTCATTTTTAATCCAAATAAAATTAGAGTATGAATTTAACAAAAATAGAGAAATAACCCAAGTAAAGTCGTTAGAATGTTGATATTTTCGCCCAACAGTATGAAATGCGTATATTTTTAAAGCGAATGATTAAATTAGGGGTTTACATCCAATCAGAGGATGTTTATAGTGCTCGTCATTGCGGAGGGGTGGCCGAGCGGCTGAAGGCAGCGGTCTTGAAAACCGCCGATGGGCAACCATCCGAGAGTTCGAATCTCTCCTCCTCCGCCATCTTCACTTCTAGCAACGTCTTCCAATCCCAAGTAAATCAAGCATTCCAGCGAAATCTCACTCTATCGAAGCCTACTATCATCTTTCTAAATCCTTACAATTTGTTGCCTAGTTTTTATATAGAAATTCCCTCTACAATTTTCCTATACAATATTGGTGATTTATAAAGCTAACAGATATGGCAATCAAGCGTGCCAAGCTAAAAGAAAAAACCGACACGCTGGCGGATGGTAACGGGCTAGCTTTATTAGCTGAAACTAACGGTTCCAAAGGTTGGCGTTATCGGTATCAATTCGCTGGCAAAACCAAAATGATATCGTTAGGTATCTATCCTGTTGTCACTCTCAATGAAGCAAGAGCGAAAAGAGATGAGGCACGAAAACAGGTTGCCAATGGTATTAATCCAAGTGAAGCCAGAAAAGCAGAGAAAGCGGGCGCAATTAACCAAACTGAAACATATTTTAAAACATGTCTTTCTTTATCCATCCCTTATTTAAAGCTCAAACCATGCCACTTACTTTCAAAAAGTCAATGTAATCCCTTTCTTTTTTCTTTAACTAAGAGCGAGAATTTCGGGGCTGGTGGTGTTATTTATTTTGTTGAATCAATGCATATCGATTCAGTAGTTGCTTAAAGTGGGTATCGATACGTTGATATTCTGATTCAGGTACGGTGCCTTGCGCCTGTAATTGCTCTAGCTGGCGTAGTTCTTCTTCAAGTGGCATACCTTGATTAAAATGTTGACGTGCATTAAAAATAATCGTTTTTAGCTCAGAGCCTGTTATATAGCTGCGGGGTTTCCCATCAAGGCTATCTAAGCGCGTACTTAGGTTATTTAATAACGTCATACCTTCAGACCATTGTTGTAGTTTATCGTTAGATGACGCATTAATTTGCATATTTTGCTGCCATTTATCGTTAAACGCTGTTATTTCTTGTCGTTCCCCATAATGTTTGGTGAGGTAATTCGCCATACTAATCCCATATTGCTGAGCCCAAATAGGGGATATAGACTCTAATTCCACAAGGTAGTTATCAATCACATTGAGTTTTTCAGCAGAAATACGGCTAGATTGAGTTGGGTTCGGTTGTAATTGCTGCTCAATTATTGCTGCAATATTTGGTGTAAATTCAGGTAATTGTGGGAGTACCTGTGCTAAAGCATGATTATTGATTTGTGGGTGTAATGCATACAAGGTTCCTGCACATATCGCTCCTGTGAGTACAATACCTAAAGCTAGACCGACATAAATACCTTTGCGGTAAGAAGGTTGAGTAGGTGCTGGAGTGCTGATGGTGGCATTGGCTTTGATGGAAATTGGGGGGACTGCAGTACGAGCTTGAAATGTCGATGGCGAAGTTTTCGGAAGTTGCGGTGGTGTAGGCGGAATAAAACCGCTATCTGGAGCATCTGTACTCTCTAATTGCCTTGCCTGAGATGCAAGTAAATTTTGTAAGCGCTCTAGCTGAGTCAGGTGTTTGAGCTCTAATGTTTGTAACTGTTGTGCAATTTGACTAAGCTTGGTTTCAGTTTGGTAAAGGGCAGGAAGATCGGCATAAATGGGAGCATGTGCACGTAATCCTGTCACCAATTGTTGGCTTAATGTGGCGATAATTTCGACGCGAGCATGGGTCTGTTGGGGCCAAAGCCCTTGCCAGTGGTGACTGAGTAAATGCTGGAGCAACGATAACCCTTCATTTAATCCCGCTATGCCATTTTGATGCTGACGGATCAGGGTAAACCATGCACAAGTTTGTAGGTCTGCACCATTTTGATTAAATAAGGATAAACATAAGCCATGGGCTCGAGCCCAGTCAACATCAGGGCGTGCAGGGTGGAAGCGTTTGTTTAATTCGTCTTTAAGGGCTGCAAAATCAGCCAGTGTGCGAGGGTCGCCGCCAAGGCGTAATGTATTTAAATCTGGGTTCATAATTGTCTCAAGCAATTGTCGGTTTAAATCGTATCGAATTGTTTTTTTAGATGATGCAATAAAATGCGACCATCAGGCATAAATTCAGTGCCATAGCGGATCAAACCTTGTTCGTGTAATTCAACCTCAAGGGCATAATGGAGTGTCCCAAAGCTATTTTGCGGTAATAACACTAAAGAGAGGGATTTGATGCGGGGCTCATACTTGAGCAATGTTGCCGATAAAATGGTCATCATATTGTGAGCAGTGCCGGGGAGACCTTGGATCATTTTACTCATATCGGGAAGCCCATAATCCGGAATATGTTCGATGCTCCCCGCTCTGGCGCTGAGAATACGGCGAATATTGTCCATGACGGAAACTATCACTTGGTCATGTTCTGGAATATCATCAATATTTAATCCTCCAGCAAAATACCCCGTCAACATTTCATATAACGAAGGCTGGGACATGTTATTTTTCTCCCAGTGGTTTTAGTGTCATAGCGTTATCCGTGAGAGTTAATAAACGTGGGTCATCAGGTAATAAGCGTTTTTTGGGGATCACCACACGCCAATTATCGGTGATAAGGTCTGGGTCGTGAAACATCACGGCGATAGCAACAAATTCAGCCCCTTCTTCGAGAGGCATATCAAGCGAAATTGATTCTCCTGGGCGAATTCGTAGGTCTTTTTGTGCGACTAACGAGGATTTGAGTACTTGGCTATCTTTAGCGAAAAGAGTGGCATAGTCGCTTTCTACAAAGCTTTCAAAGTTTTTTAGTTGGTAAACACGGATAATTGTTGATAACGATGCGCCAGTATCATCGGTATTTAATGCTTCACGTGCGACAAAATCTAAGTGTACGACTTTCACTTGTTTATAAAAGATGGAGCTTGCAACATTGCGAGTACCATCACCGACCATCTGAGTAAGGCCACAGCCCGATAGATTTAGTGCGCAGAGGAGCACTAACGTTTTGCCACAAAATGGTAATAAAGGTAGTTGTTTCATAAATGATTCTCAAAATTAAAATCGATAATTAGCATAATGTTGGGGAGACGTATTCTGTGATGACGTCGTTAATCGTTGGTAACGCCCTAAATTTAACGTGATAATATGTTCTTGGCGCACAGTTTGTGGGCTGAGTGTTCCCATTGCTGCGGTACGACCCAATTGAACACCTTGATGTGATTGGGTGCTTAACGCTGCATTGGGTAGTAACTTTCTTGGTAACTTTAAGTTAAGGCGAGCATTGACGCGTGATCCGAGATAAACATGCAATAGCGCCATTAAATCTTGATACAGCAACCCATCAGGCAACCAGTTCCGAGCTTCTTCAAGGTTATTGGTTTGTAAGATAATCAAAATTTGGCTATTAACATCGGTGGCGTACTGACCTAATACGGGTTTGTTGGCTAATGTCATCGGTGTTCTGCAGGATAACCCTGTTTGAGTGACTTGCTCGATGCGTCTTGGGTCATGGGACTTGATTTTAACTTGCGTATCAGGCGCCAGTAATTTGACTAAAGATATAACCCCTTCGGCGGTACGAGTCGGAAAACGTAGCGTACCTAGTAATGCGAGAAATCGGGATAACGGCGCTTGTATATGTTGCGCCGTGCCAGGTATACCTAAGCCAATTAATCCATATAAATATTGTGACGTTTCGTCTTTCCCCCCTGCTGAAAATGTTGCGGGGTAAGAGTATTTTCGCCAAATACGATAAAACTGCGTCGTCAGTCGGTGGTTAAAAATATCTAAAAAATCGGTAAGAGACTCGGTTCCTTCTCGTCGCTGTGCAATATCATCAAGGTAGGTTGTCGGTAGTGGAGAAGTGACACCATATAACCCTAAAAAAGTGGTTCGAATGCTAGGGGTTGTGCTATCACGGTATCTATCGTCAATATCCAACCCTTTAATTTCGGTGACGGGAAAGCCCATTCCACGGTGGGGGCGAAAACGAATAGCGTCTGTTTTGGGGTCTTGGGTACTACCGAGCGGCGGGCTCTGTGCATTACTTTGTTCTAGCAGCTGGCAAAACCGATAGAAGTTTACCAGCGGAAGACGCTCCCCAAGCGCATCAAAAAGCGGATTTACTGAGGATGATTTTCGGTCCATGTAAGGCTATTTCCTGTCGGTAAAATATGTAAAGTCAATTGGTTAAACAGATGTACATCGGTATAGAGGGCAAAAAAACGGTTGAGCATTTCGCCAAATAGATGAATGTCGCCCTCACCGTTAAAGCCGTGGCTATCGAGGGTAATGTCGATGGCAATACCTCGCTGTAAAAAGCCTTTTTCAAAGCGTTCGATAAGGTGTTGCTCAACGTGGATCATGGCATCGAGTTTGCGGCTGTTCAGGTCATCTTCCCGCCAGTCATAAAGTGCTAGCGTTCCTCGTAATACCTCTACGTTATCCATCATATTCAGGAAGCTGGCACCAAGGTGGCTGAGTACGCGCCAATGAAATCTATCTTCAGCAGGGGGGTAGCAAGGTAGCGTAGGTTTGCATAAGTTACGAACCCGTAATTGTGTCTGCAAGGTCTCTTCAGTTCTGTCCAGCAATGTACTTTGTAACGCTTTGCGAGGGAGCTGCCCGTTAGTCCCGGTTAATTGTAGAGATAGCGTTTCACTTTCAAGAGATGCGGTTGGTTGCTCGTGCTCTCCCCCTAAAATTAGCCATGTATCATGTAGGCCGCTGACACCACGTTTAATTCGTGTGTGATAGTAATGTTCAGGGGCATTGTGGCGGAGCATTCCGCCTCGGTGGCGAAAACTACTGAATGGCACATAGTGAATTTGTTCATCGCGTCGCGTACCATGAACTGTATCGACCGCATAAATTTCGGTGTGTCCATCTTGTAAGCGCCGAGGGCGCAGTAAATATTCACTTTCTAACCCATTAACAGTAAGTGGGTCAGCTTCAATGTTGAATAAGTTGATCACTGGGACACTGTGTAGTTTTAGGTTATCAGTACTTAATGGAATATCGCTGTCCCAGAGCGTATCAAGCACAATCTCTAGCTCAAAATGACTTAATCCTTCGGGTAATTGAATCTCATCAAGTCCGTTTAAGTTGACGAAGAAAAACTTTTCACGAAAAGAAAAATACTCCAGTAATAGTTGGTAGCCGCTGAAGGTGCTATCTCCTTTAGGCCACAGTTGGTCTTCTTCAGCAAATCCACCAGGGGAAAACCAAAGTGGTAAACGAATACGGTCAGGGGACGATGGCAGCCGAATATAGGTGGCTGCAACTTGCTTAGTCAGCGCTAAATGTAGTGCATAGGTAGTTGGAACATCACCAGCCAGATAAAAGGAGAGAGCATTAAGTGAGATTTGTTTCCAGTCAGCAAGCTTCGCACAATCGAACTGCAAGCGAATTACGGAACGGCCATCAGGCTCTGTGGTTAAATTAACCGTTGATAGCACAATGGGGTTGAGTGTTAAGTCTCGAGTTGTGCGATAGCGGCAGACGGTCTTTTTAGGTCCAATAGGGCGTGAAAGTACTTCAAAGTTAGCGGGGATCACTGATGAGATTTTCATATCATGAATATCCGGCGCGAGTTCAACCACAGAAAGTGAGGGAATGGTTTGTAGGTAATGAGGCCAAAGTAGGCTGACTAATCCTTCTGTTAACTCGGGTAAATCATCATCAATTTTTTGGCGCAATTGCCCCATGGAGAAGGCAAAACCTTCAAAAAGCCGTTCTACAAAAGGGTCAGGAATGCCCGCTTTGTCTAAATCTAATAATGCTGCTCGATCGGGGTGAGCTTGAGCGAACTCTTTGGCTGCCTCACGCAGATATCGCATCTCCGCATCATAATAGCGAAGGGTTAAATCATCCATTAGTATGGTTCTCGTTGATTAATTTAGGGATAGAGCACTAACGCTCGCACAGGGTCTAATCGAGTTAGCTGAGCCAGTAACTCAGACATTTGATGGTGCAGTTCAGTTTTGTCTGGCGTATTACGCTGCGTTTTACCTCGTAACAATTGCAACTGGCGGGCTTTAACTTCAAACAGCGAATGAGGTTCCCAATCCGCGAGGCGCATCTGTTCAGCACTACGGTCTAATTCACGAAGTAAATTCAGTGCCAAATCATGACGAGCAAATTGTTCAGCCACTCTTGCCATCACTAATTGCAGTAACCATTTTTGACGGGAAGTTTGGATATTCGGGCGTGACATTAGCCATGCTAATGCGGCTTCAACGCCTTCGGTGTCAGCTTGAGTTAACGCTTCTTGTTCTAACGCGAATATTGAGTCGTTATCATCGTCACTTGCGCCTTGAACAGGCATGTGATTGAGAGACTGAATATTCTCTTCCAGAATATGCTGTTTGATCCACGCTAAGGTGACTTCATCTGCGAAAGGTGTGCCATCTTCCCAAGCGAGATTTTCTAAACCCGGTAAGCGAAGTAAGAACTGCTTTAAATCAGAGGCAATCACTTCTGCCCAGCCATCCCATGGCGCAGAGGATTTACTCAATGCTTGGTGCAAGTACCATTGCACATCTAACCAAAAATGGTTAACCCCTTCTGCAAACAATCGATCTGCTTGTTCAGTGAGTTCGAGCCAATTTTGTTGCAGATATAAACGTTTTAGCTGGGCTTTGGCATCTGAGCGTGGTGGGGCTAATCGAGTACAACCTTGCTGATTTTGTGGGGGAGCTTGGTGTAGCGTATCCCAACGTACGGATTTCATCAGCCGATGACCCGATAACCAACCATTAGGCTGATTACGCAGATAATTGGCGAGCACTTTGGCTTGGTCAAGTAATTCTCGACCAGACTGAATAGGGGCGATAGGGCTGATACCGGTTGATGTTTGCTTCGTTGATATACTTTCTGTTGATTTAATATTTTGTGGAACAACACTATTCGCACCGCCAGATTGCGCAAGTCGATTTTCTAGTGCGCGTAGTAGTGGTGCAAGATTAGGGCGGTTTGCCTCATCCCATGCACTAAACTCATCCACAATCGAACTCAGTAGCGCCACAATACGTGCAAATTCGTTGCTATCAACTTCAGGATAAAGGGATAAACTGTCGATAACTCGCTGACCTGCCAACCATTCAATGGCTGATTTTCGGCTATTTGGGCGATTTGGTAGTAGGTCATCGTGGTAACGATGGAGTAATCCTGCCAGTAATCCTAATCCATCAGCTAAGCCCGTTTCACCTTCTCGATGTAAGCGCGCCCAAACATAGTAAGTGATCACGCGTGCGTCTTTACATACATGAGTTAAGAGATTTTCGGCGAGCGTACAGATTAACTCCGTATCTGAGCCTGATAACTTGTTGACTTCTTCTTTCATTCGTTCGAAGTCATCGTCATAGCTGGGGTCTTCCCCAACCGGATTTTCAGCCGTAATTGGCAATAGCCAGCGTTCCCATAACACGACTTGTTGTTCTACTAATTGATTAGCAGCAAGCGGGTTTCCGGTAAAACAGGCTGTGCGTAAGGCAGTTAATAAAGGCATAGGTGATGTCCTATTGGGTCTAATCCAAGAAGATTTTTTCAGGTAGCACAAAGTTGCGTAGTTTTAACAGCGCCAGTGGGCCTTGGCCCATTTCGGTGCGCAGCTGGTAATTGAGTGTATTGCCATCGGAGGTGGTCCACGACACGGTATAGCTACTGGTGCTTCCTGCATAAGGGGTAACTTGAGCCGCTTCAAGTAAGCGGATTAACCCCCAAACACCACGATGATCTCGATAGAGGCGGGTGCCGGTGGAGGTGGTCATCCAAGTCAATGAGGCGCCTGAAGCGATAGTGTCGGCAGGCCACACAAAACGTTGCCACTCAGGGAATTGGTTATCGTAAGTGAGATTTTGCTTATCGACCACCAGTACCGTCTGCATCACCTGTTTACTGGTTCCCGGGCGCATTTCGAAGTACAGGCGAGCCTCTCCATTGGCGAAGGCCACATCGCCTAGCTCACTCAAGGTATTCATCGCCTGAATAAACTCAGGGTTAAAGCGTAATCCTTGCGCATTAGCACTATTCGGTACCCAGTGATGACCTTCTTTGCGTAAAACCCCTTGCAGACGGGTTTCTAGGAAACGTTGAATACGTCCGTTATCAGGGCGAAGATACTGCGCCATCAGAGGCAAAGAAATATCACTTTGCGTGTCTTTCAAGGGGTAGCGGCCGCCAAAGGCGTTGTTCCATTCATTGACAATGGCATTTTGCCATTCGCTATTGATCCCCTGAGCGGTTGGGGTGAGCAATTGTTGCCACGCCTGCGTCATCGGCTCCACTAACAGTGCATCGCCAAAAGGTTGCCACTCTTGCCCAAAACTGGCGGCAATTAAACTGCCCATGTCACGCGTTTGGGCAAAATCGACATTTTTACCGTCTAAAATACTTTGGGCGAAGGTTTGGGACATGGCTTGCGGGTCGGGGGCATTGACCACTTGCTGAAGTTTTAAGCGCACACGAGTAATACGGGTTAAATAGGCTTGTAAACTCAGGTTATCGCCAGTTTGTGAGGCGGCTTGAGGGTCAACAAAGTTCAGGACAGGGCCAAAAGTGTCTTCCAATGGTCCCGTAAAATCGGCTTTTTGGCTAATCACGGGTTTTTGTTCTTTGTTGAGCAGTTCTTTCGCCGAGTTAACAAACGAGTCGGCCAGTTTTTCTGCCTGACGCCCGGTTTTCCCTTGGTAGGCGAGGGTATTTAGCAGTGCAATGACGGGGGACTGGCGCACATCGCTCATTAAGGATAATTGGTCGATAGTATCGGATAAGCTTTCAGTATGGCGCCATTGCAGGCTATTGAAGAAGTTTAACCAGCTATTAGCAAAGTCAGCAAAATAGCGTTCAGTAAGCTGCTGTTTGAGCGCATCAGGCGAAATATCTTGGCTAAGTTCATGCTGGCTATCACTCAATACCCAGTCAATTTCATGACGGCGCGATTCAACCACTTTTTTGATGGCGGGTTGGATCGATTCTTCCCACGCTTTGCGGGTAAAAATACCCGGTACAAACTCTTCTGTCGTCAATAAAAAGTGGGCATCGGTATCGCCCGTCATATCATCTAAGGTCATATCGGGGAACTGATGTTGCGCTTGTCGTAACACTTCTTGATACAGTGTGGCACTTTCGCTGCGTTGACCAATTTGCCGCGTGAGTAAGGTACGGCTTTGATTAATCAGGTTATTGTTGGCGTTTAATTGCCATTCAGGGTGCGTCGGTAGCTGTTGGGCATAGAACATGAGCAACTCTTTGCCGAGAGTGTGCCATTCGCCTTCGTTCATTCCTTGCGGGACAGGAAGGGCAGTCAGAACGCGATTGGTGAAAAAAGCAGGCTCCATACGCTCTGGCGTACTCATCATGAGGTAAGTTTTTAAATCTTGATACGCACTTTGGGTGGCTTGGCGGCGTTCATCACTATTTGGCGATAATTGTGCATAAGCTTGTAACCGTTGCTCAAGTTGCTGACGGAGATTATCTTGCAGAGGAGGGAGTACCGTTTGTTGATACAGCGGCCATAAATGGGCTAATAATGGCTGATTGCTATTCAAGCCAAAATGCAGCCAAACAGGGACGGAGCTCTGTTCGCGATGCGTTAACAGCCCCAGAGTTTGCTGAAAGTCGTATTGGGCTTGAAGGCGTTCCGTTTCCGGTAATTGGCGGTTAGCGGCGACACTCGCACTTTGGTAGCTGTCTTCGATGAGTTGGCGATTGGCGAAGTAAGAGACAATCATGCCTGCGCCCCACAAGGTCATGGCGGTGGCTGCGCCGTATTGAACGAGACGTTTTTTATCAAAGCCTAAAGCGGCCGGCTGTAAACCGGATGCCAGTTCAGATTGTACGTTTAACCAGCTTTGCCAGCGGGTATCGGGGTGCCAACTATTTGGCAAACGTTGCTGATTTAACGGATTGATAGGCGGGCTAAATGCGATGCCAGAAAAAGGCAGCGTACGTGATGGGGTATTGAGTGGGGCTAATGCGGTCGCGAGCTGTTGGCTGCCACCGTTTTGTAAAAATTGGGCTAAAGCAAGCAGATAGGTGTGTTTCTGTTCACGCAGTAACGCTTGGGTTCCGTTGATCACAAGTGCGGGGATCAGGCTTAATAAGCTAGGCGATAGCGCCTCGGCAGGCATATTTTGCTCAGTCATGCAGAGGATAGCGGGCGTTTCAACCGCGCTGAGGGAGGGTTGGTCACTGACACTCCATACCCAAACAGGCGCACGCCAGCCGAGTTCTTGGAAGAGGTTTTGGATTGCACGCCCTGCATTGTGGGCAGTGGCCGCATTCAGGTTGGTAAAGTGAATGTTGCTGTCTAAAAGCTGGGATGAAATGCTGTTTTCCGTCACCCAAATCACACCATCGAGCGGACGACGTCGGCGCAGGTGTTTGAGGGTTTCTAGTCGCTCTGAATCGATAGAACTCCCGATATCGCCACCGTAGATAAGCAGGGTGCCATCACATTCTTGCCAGATTTCTTGCGTCAGGCTTGGGGCAAGTTTTTCGACGGCGGAGTGGGAGCCGAGGAGGAGCTGAATAGAGACCTTGGAATGCCAGAAAGTGCCGTATTGGGATTTTAGTGTTGCTAATATGGGGGATAAATTTTGGTTATTAAGGATGGATTTTTTATCTTCATCTGGGTAAGTGCCCGTGTCTTTATTTTCCTCACGGTGATCAGCTATTTTTTTGTGATGGAGCCCCCATCGAACGACGCTATAAATAATACTAGAAGAAATAATAATACCGATCGCAATGTACTTTTTGAATCCTGTTTCTAGGTAAAAATGTTCACCATAAAACCACACACTCAGGCATAGTAAGACGACAAAAATGAAGAAAGAAAATGTCTTCACTACGGGTTTATTCAATTTTATATTCATATTGATGGACTCGAAGTAATAGTTCCAATAAACATTGATTGGTTATCTTGAGAAAGTGTTAAAGCTGAGTTTTTGGTTTGAGAAACATAGTCAATGGCGATGGCTAAATTTAACCAACTTGAAAATTCGCCTACTGGACCAATAAAAAACTCTAAGTTAAGTAATTTATTGGGTTCTATTTTAGGGAGCGCCTCAGAGGCGCCGAAAAGCGCGCCGATTAAATCGTTTTGGCATTTATTGTCAGAAAAACAAAGAAACGTATTTTTTGATTCAGTCTGTATTTCGGTAAATAAACGGATGGCATGCTGTTTATCTTCATCGATTGTGATTGGCATCGGTCTTTTTACATTCGCAATTGTATTTAGTTGATATGCTAGAGCGACTTCATCGGAAGTAAAAATAAAAGCTGCAAAAGCGGCAGATTGATTTTGGTTATAAGCCTGCTCAATGAGTATAAGTTGTATTAGGTCTTCATTCTTTCTAACAGTATCTTCGATGTAGTTGTAATCTAGTTCATGAGTGAAATTTACATTGTGTGGTGGTGGATTATGAAATAATTTTTCCCATGAATACTCAAACTCTTTTCTTGATGTGGTGAGGTTTTGATTCGTTAAATAGTGAACAGAAAAAGGGCGTTTGGTACTAACTTCAATAAGTTTATCTTGAAGTGCCCTTAATAAAATAAAACACGGAGATTTATCTTCAGGTAAATAATCAATTCTCTTTGGTAGTTGGTAGCTTGCGATATGTGAACTCTGATGTTTTAAAATATAGGGTAATGTGATTTTATCAGGAAGCAATATAACGGAGTCTAATATGCTAATTGCTCTTGAACCCCATTCCTCCCATTTTTTATCAGCGTATTTTTTTTCATTTTCTAAGAATTCGTAATTATTTTTTGATTTAAAATAAAAAATGAGTTTGATAAAGAATATACTTAAAACAGTAATGAGCGGGGCTGTAGCCACAAAAACTGTGATAATCCTTCCTTTATCTGAATTAAAAGCATCTTTTTGAGAATTAAAATAGAGTGAATAAAATAGAAAAAATAATGTTAATCCTAACGCTATAATCCATTTAACGTAAGGTGGTTTTTGAGGCTTAGGTACTTGTAGCGATGCTTTTTTATTCCAAGACATAATTATCCTAAATTAAAGTCAGTAATACTGGCAATGAGATAACAACCACATTCAGTTTTGCTTCCATCCACGGCAACAGGAATACCTTTACATGTAAGCTCTGTAGCGCCTTCAATAATGGCATTAGTGCCATGACCTTTTTTGGGGCAACTGACTAAGTCGCCTATTTTAGCGGCTCTTTTTCCGTTAATAATAATATCGGAAGTTGCAGTAATAACGGTGCCACCATGACTGGTTTTATCACCCAGTAAAATAATGTTTTTAGTCATAAGAGTTTAAATAGTAATAGGTAGGTCGTGATATTAAGAGAATATTAATTTAGTATTTCAATATTGTTCAGTGACTGGTTAACCAGTTGCTGTTTTTGGTTTTCTTGCTCAGGTGTGAGTTGTTGATCACAACCGGTTAATAGCCCAAGCCCCGCGAGTAAAATAGTGCAGTGTGTTTTATTTAATAATGACATGGTTATTGCGTCACTGGTTGGACTGGGGTTGGGGACTGCACGGCACAGCGGAAGCCAAGTGTAGGAATATTTCCATTTTTTAATGGTATGGGAAGGCGATTCATGGTTAGGTTTTTTAAATAAAAAGAGCCATCAGCCCCTCGAATAACTTTTTCCTCACCTTGTTCTGGCCCTTGGGGGTTTTTTTCTGGAGAATGCTCATAATAATCGGCAGCATACCAGTCATTCACCCAGTCAAACCCCCCCCCATCATATCGTAAAGGCCTAAAGGCGTGGGTGGGTAAACCCCTACAGGGGCAAAATCAGTGGCGAATAACTGCTCTCCCCCTTCACTGCCATCATTATAGGTACCATCTTTTGAGGCAAATAAAATAAATTGGCCCCGATTACGGGCCGCATATTCCCACTGGGCTTCAGTGGGCAAATCGAATGGCAGCCCCGTTTGTTGGCCTAACCAAAGGCAATAATCTTTAGCGTCTTGCCAATCCACGGAAGCTGGGTAGTTGTCTTGGGTGGAGACTTGCCAATCTTTTATTTCTTTTTGTGTGCTTAGATCAAGGTAGCGGTCAGTCAGTGGCTGGGAGGTTAATTTACGCCATAAATTAAATTGCCCCCACGTTACGCGGTATTTGGATAAACTAAAGCTGTCTAAGGTGACATTATGGACAAATTTATTATCTTTACCTAACGAATAGGGCAGAGTGGATTTGCCATCATGACCGCTGCCAAAGTCCCCCATTAAAAAGGTGCCTCCCTCGATAAACACCATATTATGTAGCGAATCATTAATTAGTTGCTGTTTTTGGTTTTCTTGCTCAGGCGTGAGTTGTTGATCGCAGCCAGTTAATAGCCCAAGCCCCGTTAGCCAAATAGTGCAGTGTATTTTATTTAATAATCGCATGGTTATTGCGCCACTGGTTGGACTGGGGTAGGGGACTGCACAGCACAACGGAAATTTAGGGTTGGAATGTTTTTATTTGTTAAAGGAAAAGAGAGCCGATTGATGGTCAAGGTTTTTAGATAAAAAGATCCACTAGCTCCTCGAACGACTTTTTCTTTTCCCAGTTCAGGTCCTTGGGGGTTTTTATTTGGGGAATGCTCATAATAATCGGCGGCATACCAATCATTCATCCAATCAACCCCCCCCCCCATCATATCGTAAAGGCCTAAAGGCGTGGGTGGGTAAACCCCTACAGGGGCAAAATCAGTGGCGAATAACTGCTCTCCCCCTTCACTGCCATCATTATAGGTACCATCTTTTGAGGCAAATAAAATAAATTGGCCCCGATTACGGGCCGCATATTCCCACTGGGCTTCAGTGGGCAAATCGAATGGCAGCCCCGTTTGTTGGCCTAACCAAAGGCAATAATCTTTAGCGTCTTGCCAATCCACAGACGCTGGGTAATTATCTTGGGTGGAGGCTTGCCAGCTTTTCATAATATCGCGAGATTTTAAATCGTTATATCGATCGGTTAACGGAAGCCCTGTTAATGCTCGCCATAAATTAAATTGCCCCCACGTTACGCGGTATTTGGATAAACTAAAACTGTCTAAGGTGACATCGTGAACAAATTTATTGTCTTTACCTAAAGAATAGGGCAGGGTGGATTTACCATCATGACCACTGCCAAAGTCCCCCATTAAAAAGGTGCCCCCTTCGATAAACACCATATTGTTTAGCGAATCATTAACCAGTTGCTGTTTTTGGCTTTCTTGCTCAGGTGTGAGTTGTTGATCACAACCTGTCACCACTAGTAGTAACGGGATAAACGCTATCGTTCTGCTATGGAATATCATTTTGCATCTCTGGGTCATCTGCACACATTAAAGGTTTTCAACGCAGCGAAAGCCATTACCAAATTCAGTATCAGGGGTATCTTTTCCTCGGGTGATAGTCAATGTGCCATCAACACTGCCACGATAACCGCGGAAGACTTTCATTGTTCCACTTTCCGGTCCTGGCGGATTATCTTCGGGGGAATGTTGATAATAATCTTCACTATACCAATCGTTGATCCAATCTGTTCCATTGCCCATCATGTCATACAGCCCGATAGGGTTTGGGGCAAAACTGCCAATAGGGGAGTATCCATCCGTAAAGTTTCGTTTAGGATCCCCATCATGATATAACTTATTATCACTGTTACCGAAAATTAAAAATTGCCCACCGCTGCGAGCAGCATACTCCCACTGCGCCTCCGTCGGTAAATCGGTTTTTTTACTATTATTATTCCCTAACCATTGACAATAATCTTTAGCATCTTGCCATGATACTTTTGCGGGATAATCATCCCCAAGTGAATCCCAATTGACAACTTCACTATTTTTTCTTTTTGTGTACAACGCAAGTGGTTTTCTCCCTTGCAAATCGAGCCAGCGATTAAACTCCCCCCAAGTCACGCGGTATTTGGCCATTTTAAAATCAGGCAAGGAAACCCAGTGCAGCGGCCGAGTAGACGAGTCAAAACTATACGGCAGCTTATCTTCCACTAGTGGTCCAAAATCCCCCATCTGAAAACGCCCCCCAGGAATGGAGACCATATTATCCATCGAGGCTTGACGTAATTGCGCGGCTTCGCGCTCTTTTTGCCTATTATCACACCCAGAGAGTAGTACTATCAGTAAGAGCGCACTGAGAGGCCATGGTATTGTCATTATCGTAGCTCCTTATCATCCACAAACACGCGCGTACAACTGTCTACATAAATAAATTCAACTTGCTTTAATGGCGCTTGCTGATTTACATCTGTATTTTGTAGAACCTCAAAGCAATCGGGGAGTTGTTGATACAGTGCCGCCAAATTTTTTCGATAGTGGCTTGGCTCTATCCGAATGTCCGGTATTTTCCCCAGCATAACTGGAGCGGGGCCAAACAATTGGGGTTTTATCGCCGAAATGGGCTTTTCTCCATCCGCTAAAAATGCAGCCACCTGAGCTTCATTGGCTCGCCAATCCCCTTTTTTCCCAAGATTCATTGATAAGTACTGCATAATATTTTCGTAATCTCGTTTGGATTGTGCCCAACTTAAAATTAACAAAATTGCTCGTTTACGTGAAGCGAATCGCACACCCCCTTCACATGCCGTACCTTTATGACTGGCAGGGCTGATTTCATCCCAAAAGTTCCCAGTCATCAGCGAGGCTATCGCTGCCCCTTTACTTTCCGGCGGTGCAAACTTTAAACACTCTCCTCCAGTACTGTTTACGTTTTCCATTAACTTGACACGGACTTCTTTGTCATCCCATGAATCATTTAATCGCTCGATTAATTTGGTAATATCCTTATATTTATCTAAAAATACCTTAATATCTTTAACGATCCCCATTGAATCCAGAAGGGTTAACATGCAAAAGATTTGAAAGTCCTTATTCGTTACTATCTTCGATAATTTGATGTAATCGACATTACGTAACATGTAACCAAAGGCGGGCAAAAAATCTTTAAAGATAGCTTCCCCATTAATGTCAAATGCCAGCGTACCTTTACCCCCAACCCCTTTACACAGTCCTCCAGAGACCAAACAGCGAACTCCTCCATCCGTATACGTGAATTGTATGGCACCACTAAGCCCGATCCCAACCTGAGCTGAAACACCTGCACTGATTTTACCTAAAACAGCAAACCCATCATCGGCTTGAGTTGAGCCATTTTCCGATTTATGTGGGGTATTCCATTTTAATGACCCGGTGGCATTGACGCTGGCTTGCGCGCCCGCAAATACCCCTAACTCACCTGTTGCTTTAGGTTCAATAGGGCGTTGGCTCACATCGAGTTTGCGTTGGCTTGGGTCAGTTTGCGAAACCGTTTTTGCAGGTGTTCCTGAGATAGTATTACCTTGGAAGCTTGCACCACCTTCCACCGCAAGGCTTACTCCAATATTACCGGATAAGGTAATATCAATATCGAGGCGAATGGTCCCTAAAACCGCCATACCACCCCCGGGAATTTTTGCGGCATCTAAGGGGTACATCAGGGTGATCCCTTGATCATAGGGGAGTTTGAGTTTGAGGGTACTTTTGGATTCAGCCAAGGCTAACCCTGCATAGGCACTGAACTTCCCATCTGCTGACGGTAATGAGCCTTCTTTGCGTTTTCCCGTACGCAAGTCCACCTCAAATGGGCTGACACTAGCCTTAAAGCCCGCACCATAACCCCAACGCATCAGTTGGGACTGGGAATTAAATTCAAAGTTATCGCCTTTGTAAGGGGAGGTTTTAAGTTTTTCATTCAAATCTTCTGCCCATTTGCCAAGAGTACCCGCTTTGTCTTCTATCAATTTTTTTTGATATACTGACAAGCTAACTTTTCCTGAGGTTAATTGGGATACTAGTTTTTCTTTATCAATAATTTGTCGCTGATGCTTTTTACCATTTTCGTCAGTATATTCTAATGTTGTAATAAAACTTTTAGAGCCGGATGCTTTTTCTTTTTCCGATAAAGAATGGCGAGAAGTAGTGTTTTTAAGTTTATCTGAGCGTACGTAAGTGTATGCGTATCCCTTTTTACCCCCCGTGATTTCAATCAGTTCCATTAACCCAATAGCACTTCCTTTGCTTTTATCATCCAAAAGTTTAGCTTTAGGTAGTTCCTCTATTGGTGAAAGGGCTTTCATTTCAGCTTTGAGGTTATCAACAGCAGTATCAAAGCAACTTTCCTCTTCGCGTAATTCGGCTAATAGCCGCTCTTTTTCTACTAGTCTTTTCGTATCATAGGGCTTAATAGCTGCTAACTTTCGATTAAGTTCCTCTATGCGTAGTTCAGCATCGACACGGTGTGCTAATAGGTTATTCATTAATCCATTATCTTGCTCAATAGCAAGGGCTTCTTCGGCTGTAGGAAATAGAAAAGTTTCGCTATCGGGGTGAAAATAGAGACGAGGAGGGGCAGCACAGGTTACTTCTTCATTAGTAGAGCAGGGTTTTGTTTTAGATTGATGATTATTCTTAATATTTTCTGACATAAAATATACCGTAAGATTTAGTATTGAATGTTAGTTTGAATCTGTGTTGGGTTCTTCATTATCCCGCACTATTTTCATGTCGATTTTTTGTGGTGTAGCCGTAAATATTTCAAGCGTTCTACCGTCTTTATCTGAGATGGCTTCATAGGTGTCTCCGTCATCAGTGGTGAGTGTGTATTTGGTAAAGGGTAAAACTTCCTGACTGATTTCATCTTTGATAATAAATTGTTCGCTGAAGCCTTTTGGAATTTCAGGTGCTGGAGAGTTGAAGTTAGTCGCCCCCATTTTCTGAACATTGGTCGTTTTAAGTAATACATTGCTTGGTGTGCCAATTTCAATGTTACCATCTGCAATCTTGATATAACCACCACCACAATTAAGGACAATTTCTTTTTTTGCGGTAATATTCAGTGCTCCATCAATCGTTCTAATATCAAGATCTTTTTTAGATAAAATTGACATTGCATCATTTTGAGACTGTATTTTTATATCACCATATTTGGCTATTGCATTAATGCCTGAACTTTGAGCGTAAATGCTGACATCGTTCTTGGCATTGAATGTGATTGAGCTATTTGCAGATATATTTGCCGATTGATTAGCGGTTATGGCAATACTTTCATGACCTGAAGCTAGATGTATCGCTTTAGGTGAAAATACGCCTATTCCTGCGG
This sequence comes from Providencia sp. TYF-12, assembly GCF_041344805.1. Lineage (NCBI taxonomy): Bacteria > Pseudomonadati > Pseudomonadota > Gammaproteobacteria > Enterobacterales > Morganellaceae > Providencia > Providencia sp. TYF-12. The sequence continues at coordinate 3,153,746 of NZ_CP166833.1, read as the reverse complement.
GGGCATGAACAAGTACACCGGGAGCTTGTAGGTTATTTAAACTATTCTTGAGTGTATCTTGGGATGCTATATCGGCTGGAATAGAACCGCTAATTTCAGCTGACTTTGATAAACTTTTGGCTATTGCGAGAGCTTGCTCTAGTTGCTGTATTGCCTCTTCCATCGCCAACACATCCCCACCGGCTTTATCCTGCTTATCGGTGGTAATAAACAACCCTTTACCCGCACGGATCGCGCCCCAGCTGTCGGTGCGCAGCTCAAAACCATCACCACGCTGTTCGCGCTCGGCATTCACCAAATGCCCCAGGTTTAACTGGGTTTTTCCGCCATATTCGGTGCTGAGCTTAATATGCTCTTGCCCGCGTTTATCTTCCATGCGCAGTTTGTTATTCGCAGGCGTGCGGATCACATTGCGGGTGTTATTTTTATCCGTCACGTGGTCGGGGTGGCGGGAGTCATGCAGTGCATGAGCAATGTAAGGGCGGTCTGGGTCGCCCTCATGGAAGGCGATGGCGACTTCAGTCCCTTGAATCAGCGGGAAATGCATCCCATACGTATCGCCGGCGTAAGGTTTCGCCAAGCGCACAGGCATACTTTCATAGCCCTTGGTTTTATCATCACGGTCTGCATCGAATTTCACCCAATAAAAGCCGTGTTCATTTTGGTGGGCATAAATATCGTGGTCTTTTGCGCTGGTGACGCGTGCCATTAATGTTCCGGCAATCACAGGGCGCGGTTTTAGAGTAGGGCGCCAACACAGTGCTTCGGTGTAAGGCACCGCGTCAAAGCGAACAGTTAGCGCTTTATCTCGGCTGGCGGTAAAGCGTAGGCGAGTAATTAGAATTGGCGATTTGAATACGCTGGGTAACGTCGAACTGAGCGGGTTATCTTGAATACTTAGCACTAATAATGGCGTCAGGTCTGCTGCGCTACTTTCTCCGCGTAGTAAAGTCTGACGAGCTAAAAAGCGCTCGTGGTCGAGTCTTGCCCAGAAGTTAGCGGTTTCAGTTTCAGGGCGAATTTTATCTCCACGGGTGAGGTGGCGGCCTTTATAGTGATAAACATCGCCGTAATTGGTTTTCTCCCCATCACCGCGGGTCATATCGGCAACGGCGGAGATTAACGTATCTTCTGCCAGTCGGTGGTTATAGTCTTTGGCAAAAACAGTGCTTTCAACCACTTGATGACGTAACGATAACCCCCAAACACTGTCGGCATGGTTATCGTTCAGCCCTGAGGGACTATTTAATGGCAGCGTTTTGTCATACACATAACCGCGTTGGCTGTCAGTAAAATGCAGGACTTCTGTTTGTGTTTCATCTTGTAAACTAAAGCGATAAAAAATCCCCACTTCACTCAATAAACGCTCAATAAATTGGCGGTCGCTTTCATTAATTTGGTTGATTTGTTCGCGTTTTGGGTAGGCTTTTTCGAGATGAAATTCGAACTCCCAGCCTTTGAAATTGTGTTCGCGTAAGATTTGCTCAACCACATCCGGTATGGATTGGTTAATAAAAAAACGATGGCTGCGAATTTGATGGCGCAGTAGCGCGAAAAAAGGCTCGATAACTAACTGGTAGCGCGCTTCATCGGCAGAGCCTGAGAGACGACGGAAATCGGTCACTACCCCATGAACGCGCTTGGCAACAGTCGGTTGAGTGGCGAGTCCCATTACGTTATTTATTGGTGCCGAAAAGGTCAGGCTGGCATTACGGCGTAATAATTGTTGAGCAGAAAGGTCTTGGGCGGAACAGGTAAATGTAATTTGGTAGCGATAGGGTTCGCTAGCGGCTTCACGCCCCGTAAAATGTTCAACGTCCAGTAAATCTGAGCAGCCTTGGACTTCTAGGCGATAGCGGTTTTGGCCTTGAAGTAAGTTTTTGGCTGTATCGAGTAGGCTCATGGATTTATCTCCTCAATATCACTGAAACTCAGGGTGATCCCGTCTTCTTCGCTATAACCCAAAGTCAGGCTTTGCGCTTGCTGGTGGTTAGCTTGGCGCATGAGTAATTGTTGGCTAAGTACCGGTAAAATTTGTTGGTTAAGCAGGCTATCAATGTTGCGGGCGCCAGTATCCGGCAATAAACAGGCGCTCACGAGGGTGTCGTACAGCGCTTCATCGACAATCCCTTCGAGTTTGTAATGGGTGTAGAGACGCTTAATCACGCTGCCCAGTTTCATTTCAACAATTTGGCGCAGTGCGACAGGGCCTAATGGGCGATAAATCAGAGTTTGGAAACGCGCTAATAATGCAGGTTGGAAGTGGTCGCGCAAGGTTGGGCGCAGCAATTCTTGCAGTTCGCCGTCGGTAGACTCAGGGAACGCTTCGAGTTGTTGCATCAGCAAGTAACTGCCCAAGTTTGCTGTCATTAAAATCACGGTATTGCGAAAATCGATTTCACGGCCTTCGCCATCGCGCATAAAACCACGGTCAAACACTTGATAAAACAGGTTGAGCACATCGCGGTGCGCTTTTTCCACTTCATCAAGTAACACGACGCTGTAAGGGCGCTTGCGAACGGCTTCCGTTAAAATACCGCCTTGACCATAACCTACATAGCCTGGAGGAGAGCCTTTTAATTGGCTGACGGTGTGGGCTTCTTGATACTCGGACATGTTGATGGTAATTAAGGATTTTTCGCCACCAAACAGGACATCTGCCAAGGCCAAAGCCGTTTCCGTTTTCCCTACGCCACTTGGGCCAACCAGTAAAAATACCCCTTGCGGGCCATTTTCTGAGGCGAGACCCGTGCGAGCGGCGCGCAGTCGTTGCCCAAGCCCCATCAATGGGCTTTCTTGACCCACGACACGTTTGCCAAGCGAATCTTCTAACTCTAGCAGCTCGGTTTGTTCGTCTTTTAATAGGCTGGATAATGGCACGCCTGTCCAATCTGCGATGACGGTGGCAACGGTTCTGATATCCACATCAGGGGTGATCAGTGGTTCGCTTTGCTGCACTTGTTCTAATTGGGTTTGAATGTCACTCACATCTTGGGATTGACGGCGCTGTTCTAAGAGTTCGCTGATAAGGTTTTTTTCTTGCTCAAAACGCTGTTCTAACTCAGCCAGTTGTATCGCTATTTGCGCATCTTGAGTGACTAATTCGTTTAGAAGGGATTGATTGGTGGTGTTGCCAATCGCCAAGTCATCAAGAATGGCTTGCTGCTCAAGTTCTAAGGCATTGCGCTTGGCTTTTAAACGGGTTAGTTCTTCAGGGAGCGTGTCGAGGCTCATGCGGATACGGGCGCTGGCGGTATCGAGTAAATCCACGGCTTTATCGGGGAGTTGACGACCCGTTAAGTAACGGCGAGACAAAGTCACCGCTACTTTCACTGCATCATCTGTGATATGAACACCGTGGTATTTGGCATAGCGTGGTTTTAGCCCCCGCAGCATTAAACAGGCTTTTTCGTCGTCTGGCTCATCGACTTTGACCACTTGGAAGCGGCGCTCTAAGGCGGCATCGCGTTCAAAATATTGTTTGTATTCAGACCATGTTGTCGCTGCAATGGTTCTCAATTCACCGCGAGCTAGCGCGGGTTTGAGTAAGTTCGCCGCATCGGCGCCACCGGCTTGGTTGCCTGCGCCAATGATGGTATGGGCTTCATCGATAAACAGTAAAATCGGGGTAGGGGATTGTTGTACGGCCTCAATCACGTTTTTTAGGCGCTGCTCAAATTCGCCTTTAACGCCAGCGCCCGCTTGCAGTAGCCCCAAATCTAAAGTGCGCAAGGCGGTGGTTTGCAGGCTAACGGGCACATTCCCTTCGACAATGCGTAAGGCCAAGCCTTCCACCAAGGCTGTTTTCCCGACACCCGGCTCGCCGACGAGAATTGGGTTGTTTTTACGACGGCGAGAAAGAATATCCACCATTTGGCGAATTTCGTCATCACGTCCAAAGACAGGGTCAATCGCGCCTTCGCGTGCTTTTTCAGTGACATCGACGGTGAATTTATTCAGTACGGCCAGTAGTGCTTCGTTCAGTGTATTGCCAATCACATTTGAGCTTTTCGCCGTTTCTACATGGTTAGCGTCAGATGGCGTTTCATGGGATAAGGATTGATTATGTGTGGCGAGTTGTTGTATTTCAGGGCGCTCATCGGATTGGGCATCAAGCATCGGTCTTAAGCGTTGAAGTTGGGTGGTACTTAATGTCATTAATGGCCACAAATTATCATTGGGCACCAGTGACGGTTGCTGAGCCATGGCAGATAATAAATGCACGCTGCGAATATGTTCGATATCTTCATCCAATGATGCAATCACCCAAGCTTGTTGAATGAGATTCAGCAGCGGTTTTGATAAAGACGGGCGCGTATGAATGGAGCGTGGTAAGTTGTCGATATCTGTCAGTAAACTTTGCCAAAGGGCTGACATATCCCATTCATAGCGGCGAGCTAACACCGTGATATCGCTTTCCCCCATTTCCAATAATTTGAGCAACCAATGTTCAATGGTAATTTCCGCATGCGCTCGTGTTTGGCAAAGTGAAGCCGCCGCTTCTAATGCGTTGGCACAGTAAGGGTTTAGGCGGCGTAATAGCATCACGGATGAATTGTCCATATTCTTTCTCTCGTATTGGGGTAAAAATATATTGGGGTGAAAACGGTTAGAGACAGCAAGAAATGCTACCGCCCCTAACCGTTAACCGAGGTTCATTAGGTATCAAGATAAATTGTGTGTTGTGTGTCATCGGTGTACGAATACGTACAAAAAAAGCAGACGCCGAAACGCCTGCTTGTTTTAATTAAGCGGTTGCACGCTCATTCCAAGAATCGGAATGAATGATATTGCCGTCTTTATAGGTCCAAGTGATTTTTTCGTAGCGCAGTTCAATCTCTTCGAGATGGTTGTGCTTCTCTTTGTTGGGGTCTTTGATGTCGTGCATTTTTGGCGCGACTTTGACCACTTTGACGTTTTCAAGCTTGGTATTGAAATATTCCACTTCTTGCCCAGCATCATCAATGCGGTACCATTTGAATTCAGCTTCTTTCAAAGTTTGACCCGTGGTCACTGCTTTGTATAAATAAGGGCTTGATGCATCAATTTCTTTCACGAAAATAAATGGCGTATGGATACGTGTACCCGTTAATTTACCGGTATTGTTATCGGTTGGGATATACAGGTTATGGTCTTGTGCGACCACTTCAATACTGCCTTCACGGTCTTGTACATTGACAGAGCCCTTGATATCCGCGCCGCCGTCATCTTTTAGCCATAAATAAACAGGAATAGCCATGGTTACTTCTCCTTTTGTGTCGAATGTGTGTCATCGTCCATCGGTGACACGGTTTGATTATCTGCGCCCTGGCAAGCATCTGCTTGAGGGATGAGTCGTATTTCAACGCGTCGATTTTTTGCTCGGCCTTCAGCGGTTTGATTATCAGCAACTGGGTTATTTTGCCCGTCCCCTCGAACAGCAAAACAAGCAGGGCTGATATCACTGGTTTCTATCATCCAATCTCTGACTGATTCGGCGCGTTTTAATGAGAGTGTTTGGTTTAATGCTGGGTTTCCGGTGTTATCGGTATAGCCGGAGACGACAATCAACCAACCGGGTTTGGCTTTAATATTGAGCAAGGCATCGACTAAAACTTTAGTTGCATCCGTTTTGAGGGTGTATTGCCCTACATCAAACAACGATAGGCTATCAAGGGTGACTATTTCAGGGGCACTTTGAACAATGATAGGCGCGGGTGGCGGTGGAGGAGCCCAGCCACCTAATAGCGTGTGCAAGTAGGGTAATATTCTATTTCCCTGATATAACGCTAAAGAGTGAGAGGTTGGTATCCCTTCGCGTTCCCAACGTGCCAATTCAGTTGCATCATCTTGCAATTGCAGATAAGCGGTCTGTTTTGGTGCAAGAGGGGTATCCGAAAGTTGCGAAAAACGAGCAACATCTTCGCCAATGTGACGAATGAGTTGTTGGTTATGGTAGTAACTTCCGATTAATGCGCCTACCAAGAAGACCCCAAAAATAATTCCGATAGCCCCAAGGGTTTTCTCTGTGCGGCTTAAGCTAATATCATGGCGTAAGCGTCGTAACATCACATCGGGTAAAGGCAGCAAATCAGTGGTTTGAATTGATGAATATAGCGGCAGCATGGTTTTTTCTTGGATAAATTGCTGCCATAAGTTGTTAGGTTGGCTGGTGATATCTATCCATTGAATAGCCCATGCTGAAGGAGTTTGCTTTGGTGCTCCTGCTTGAGACACGGTGAACTGTGGGACTAAAACTTGGTTGAGCCAACTCTGTAAGGTATCTAACCACAGGGAAAATTGCAGGCTTTGCTCTGAGTGCCCAATATGGGCGGGCAACCAGACAGAGTAGGGGGCTGACATAGAACCTTCTTGTTCTACCTGAAACTCATTTTGGTGGCTGAGTAAAGTCATCCATGGAGTGTGTTCGCCATCCACGTGTAGGTCTGTACCTGTTTGGCGAGGCATAGTGAGATACACTGTGACCCAAAATGGCAGTTTTGACCCTATTTTTTGGTTGCTTTCACCAATGGCTCGACGCCAATTGAGCAATGCTTGAGTGAGTGTTTCTTGCTGAGTAAGTTGTTCCGGCAGGACGATATACAGTAATGATGTCTGCCCTGATAATGATGGGGCATGTTCCATCAATGCAGTCACTAATTTAACTAATTCAGTGGGGGCAGATACCCGAATATACCAACCTTGGCGAGTTTCTCGGTGTAATTGGTCACTCAAAAATAGGGCATCAGACTGACCACAAACGAGGATAACAGGACCCGAGTAGTTATCGGCAGGCAATGCACCCGCATAATCATGCTCAGTAGAAAGCATTTGGCGGCGCTGCTTATATTGCCAAAATAGCATCCCACCGGTAAGAGCCAGCACTAAGGCCGATACAAAAATAGTGACAGTTTGCCCTAGGGACCAAAACCCCCAGAGTAACCACAGAAAAAGGCCTGTCGCAAAAAGTGTCAGACACTGTTTGGTTGGGTTTTGCATGCCTATCCTTGTGTCATCCATTGTTGTAGTAAGTGTTCTAACGATGCACTGAAGCCCCACCACATTGCAGCGAGCACAAGAGCTCCACCAATCCAACCAAACCAGTAGAGTCGGCGGCGGCTAAAACGTAATTTAGGTTTTACGACAAGAGGTAAGTCTGATGAAATCAGATAATCAGGAAGTTGAACATTGAGTTGAGCGACGATACGCTCGCGTTCTGGCGCATTTTGCTGGCGAAATTTTCCAACAAACCCGAGGGTGAGCACGCGATGAAAACAGAGCAAAACATCTGGGTTAGGTGCCGTTTCATTTAAAATACTGCGTAGGCGATCCCACAGTTTATCTCCCGCTTCCAATGTATTGAAGTAACGGGCTTGCAACGGTGATTGTATCCAAGTGTTGTATCCATCATCTTGTTGATGCTGGCGATTCATCACGCTTTCATCAATTAATGCGCATTGGGCATATTGCATATGTTCAATGGCAGTTTCTGGATAACCATGTTCAAGTAATTTTTGACGCGTTTCATCAATCAGCTGACAAACTCGGTGGTAAAAATTATCACCCTGAGAGATGGCAGTGCCCTGATGAAGTTGACAAACCATTAACCAAGTTTGAGCAAAAATCATGTCAATAGTGTGGTGTGACATTGTATTTTTCATGAGCGAAGTACCGCAAACAGCTCTAATTGAATATCACCTAATGTACTCGGGACGTAAAAGGCACATTGCCCTGAAGAAAGCATGGCTTGACCCGCAGGTGTTTCAATATCTAGCGCAAAGTATTGATTTTCTAAACGAAGTGGAACCGCGGTTGGCACATGGCTGAGCGGTTTTAATGGGATACCATTGAGTGCCACATTGACCACATCAGCAACATCATCCCGACTACCTGCTTTACACAGCAAAGGAAATTGAGCAATGAGTAGGTGAGCGGGTAAAGATGAGCGTACGGATAAATAGAAATCCGCCTCTTCACGTAAGCGGCCATCATGAAGCTGCCCTGTCCAGAAAGGACCTTCTTTTACTAATTCAATACTGATAACACGTGAAGGTAAGCTGGCTTCAAGCAGGGTGTTTAATAGCGTAAAAAGAGGAGGGAAAACCTGCTCCGGTTGCTCATGTTTGTATTGCGGAATATCTTCCAATTTACTTTCTAAAGAGAAAGTTAATAAGCTCCCTGCTAAACGGGCGAGTTCTCGATAGAGTAATTCAGGATGACGATGTAATGCCGTGCTAAGTTCATTGAGTACAGGTTCGGCGCTGTTCAGTGAATTTAATAGCCAAAATAATGAGACATCAGCAACCACGAAGTCTGCCATTTTCTCATTGCTTTCGCGGCGCAGAGCCATCAGTCGACGGCGTTTAGCGACTAAGCGGTGCATAAATTCAGAGAGTAACGTGCGTAGTTCAAGACTTCCCTGACAAGCGAGCAAGGGGGGAATAAAACGCTTATCAAATTCCCATGCCCCTTGTGCATTGCGGATCAGCCGTGCAACTGGGCAAGTCATATAGGCTTCATTCTCATCATGGGCAAAACGTAGCGTTGCCACATGACGTAATACTGCAATATCCGTTTGCTCATGCCCGAGTAGGTCTTGAACTTTAACCCATTCTTGGCTAAACCGACGAGGGCGATCTGTACCCGTTTCAGGGGCCAAGTTGCCGCCATTTGCTAGCATTAAAGGTAACGCTAGCACGATGTCTAATGACTGACGATCTGCGTAGTCATTAAGGGATAATACCGGAGGAAGAGCATCAGACAGAGTCGTGTCAATAAGTGTGCCATCGTGAAAACGCACAATCATCTTTTGTGCGCTAACTCGAGATAGGGTTAAAGCACTGTCATCAAATTCAGTACTAATCACACCCCACGTTGAGGCAATACCCATTTGAGCAACGACTTCAGCGACATGGCTGTCCCAACGAGCTTGTTGTTGAAATTGTTGAGGGGCCAAAAAGGCCCCGTCTGTCCATAAGGGACGGTAGATTTTCATCCTGAATGACCTTTACTAATCGTTAGGCTTTGGCTTTAGGCATCTGCGAAACCAACGATAAATCCACATCCATGCCTTCGACTTGGAAGTGTGGGACGGCATACAGTTTCACGCGGAAGAAGCCTGGGTTATCTTCAATGTCTTCAACAACCACTTTTGCATCGCGAAGTGGATGAGAAGCTTGTAAATCATCACCCGGGTCGGTCATTTCAGTGACTAAACCACGAACCCAGTTGTTGAGTTCAAGTTCAAGGAGGCGTCTATCTTTGGTGGTACCAATGTTTTCACGTTGGATCAGTTTCAGGTAATGGGCAATGCGAGAGAGTAGGAAAATATAGGGTAAACGCGCGTTGATTCGGCTGTTTGCTGTCGCATCGGCAGTGTCATACAGCGCGGGCTTTTGGGTGGAATTAGCCGAGAAAAAGCACGAATAATCGCGGTTTTTGTAGTACGACAGTGGGATAAAGCCAAGATTAGCGAATTCAAATTCGCGCGTTTCAGGGATCATCACTTCTGATGGGATTTTCACCTGACTACCTGTACCTAAATCAAATAAATGAATAGGTAAATCTTTAACTGCTCCACCTGCTTGCGGACCACGAATTTGCACACACCAACCGTTGTTGATAAAGCTTTTAACCATGTTGGCAGCGAAAGCAAATGTGGCATTAGTCCACAAATATTTCTCATGATCTGGCCCTTTGACTTCTTCAACGTAATTGAAGCTGCGAACAGGCACAGTATCAGGGCCATAAGGTAAACGGCCTAATACACGAGGCATGGTTAAACCAATATAGCGGGCATCATCCGAATCACGGAAAGCTTTCCATTTAATGTATTCAGCACGGTCAAAGTAGTTACCAATATCTTTGATAGCAGCCACTTCTTCCATGGTCTCTTTGCCAAAGAATTTTGGTCCAACAGACCCAATAAATGGCATATGGGCAGACGCGGAGACTTTAGAGATGCTGCGTAATAAGGCTATATCTTGCGCGCTACGGTCAAACTCATAGTTAGAGATTATCGCTGCAATAGGCTCACCACCTGGGGTGTCATATTCTGCAATATAGGTATGGTGGTAAAGACCACTTTGGATAATTTCTGGGCTATCTTCGAAATCTTGGCGCAAGTCATCCTTGGCAATATCCAGTAGCTCAATTTTTACGTTTTGACGAAAATCAGTGCGATCAACAAGGAATTTTAAACCACGCCAAGTAGATTCAACTTTTTGGAAGTCTTGATGGTGCATCACTTCATCTAATTGCTGGCTGATTTGCTTATCGAGTTCAGCAATATGATGGTCAAGCAGGTTGCGGTCTAAACGCTCCACTTTTTGACCAGAAGATTTTAAACGGTCTAAAAATACTTGAACGGCAACCGTGACTCGTTCATCCGCAGTTGCATCAGCTAGCGCAGTATTATCTTGGAATGCGTTAATATCACTGATTGTAGCAACAGGGGTTAAATTGATTTTTTCAAATAAAGAAGCATAAACGCCTTGATTCGAGGTTTCATCAAGTACAGTCGTTGCACCTTGGGTTGATTCATTTTTTACAGACATCAGCATAATCCTTTAATAATCCAAATTAATCTTTCTTCGGTGCAAGTTGTGCTAGCTCTTCACGTAGTTCATCACTGAGTGCTGGGTCCTTAAGGATATTTTCCAATTCACGGCGGAACGTAGCGTTATCGAGGAGGTTAGATTTCAGGTCGCGTAGCAGATTACGCATGGCTAACATGGCTCGAAGTTGGGGGATTTGACGAGCCACTTGCTCAGGTTCGAAGTCTTTCATATTTTTGAAAGAGAGGTTTACGCTTTCGTCACTTCCATCACCAGCAAGGGTATTTTTTACCGTTAAGTTAACTGTTGGTGTAAATTCACTAAGGACGCTATCAAAGTTATTTTTATTGATATTTACTTTTTCACGCTCAGACAACGCGCGGTTATCTTGTCCGTTACTGTAATCACCCATCGCTAATAACTTAAGTGGCAATTCCACTTTCTTCTGAGCGCCGCCCGTGTGCAGTTCTAATTTAATATTGACCCGTGCTTTGGGGACTTCATTTTGAAAGCTATCTGACATGAGTGAAATTTCCTTCAGTTTTAGTGAATATATTGAATTGTGTATTGTTAAATGGTTGCAATTGAATTCCATTCATTTAACTTATGTAATTATTTTCTTTATATCTTCACTAATTCAATAAATCAACTTTTCTTATCAATAAATGTGACGGGAAATCTACGTTTTTTTGGGGTTATCTTGGCCTTAAATTTAAAAGTCAATAATATCAACATCTAACGTGTGTTGTTTTTATGCTTATAATTAAAAAGTGTCATTTAAATCTTTTTGTAATATTTTTTTTCAAAGTATTACAAAGTGATTCATAAGAATATTTACTCGTTTAGTGTGTGATAATCCTCTTTTTGATTAGAAATTATTTTATGAAAAGAAATAGATGAGTACTCAATAAAAATGACTGCTCTTTTTGGGCCTTGAGGAAGTACGCTCTATAGAACAGCATTACAGTCATAGCAAAACATGGAGTATTAAAAACTAGGGTGAATAGCCACTGCTATTTGGTTACAAGTGCAAAACTGGGTTGTTATCTAAAAGGTCGTGTTGGAGTGAGGGTGAGGAGGAACAAGTTTTTACTTTATATAGTTAAAGGGTAAGCTTCACTTTTACTCTAGTTGGTGTTTTATTATCTGCGTTAAAATTAATAATAAATGCATATTTATGCGGTCTAAGCATCTCATTGAACCAAGAAAAAACAGGCATCAAAAATAGCCTAGTCATGTTCTTGGTTATATAGAAATTCGAATAGAATGAAAGTTAGGTTATTGAATGATCATTTAATAACAATATAATGAGTGCTATATATAGTGCTCTCCTTGCATAATTACATGGTTCCAACGTTTGCTATCGTCTATTGGAAAACGGTTGATAAATTAACGTTATGGTCAATAATGCCAAAACCTAACGTTTATCGATTTAAATCATCGTATTGAAATAACGCCTACCTTATTCCCAAGGTTAAGGCTATACCATGTGCGTTATCGCTTGATAGGTAGCCTATCCCAGCTTTCACTTTTACTTGGTTATCATAGATATTAATGGGGGTTTCTAATGCGACAGAGGTATTATTTATAAAACCAAATGACAATTCTCTATAGTCCTTTCCATAGAACCCGCCGATATCATTGGATAAGATTAGATTGAAGTTAATGTCATTTATACTGATGAGTTCCGTCATAACATATTCACCACCAATCGACCATGTTCCGGTACTGCTATTGACATTTAGGCCTTTTGTCTTTCCAAAACCATTAGTAAACATATAGGATATATGGCCATATAGATTCAATTCATCATTATTGTCTAGGATATTTGTGTTTCTCAGGCCAAGTTTAGGTGTTATATGAAATGAATTTACGTTCCAATCTAATAACCCTTCATCGCGCAATACGTCTTTCATTTGTTGACTACCATGAAAAGTGGAATTATTGCTCATATTTGCATAACTTAATTCTAGCTCATTTTCTAGGCTGAACTTTTCGTTTATTTGGTAGGAAACTTTTGGTGATGCGGATAGACTAAAAATATCCCAACGGGCGCGTAGATTGCCTAAAGAGTCAATATTAACTAGTGACGATTTAACTTTAAGGTAATTACCTTTCAATTGCATAGAAAAAGAGTAATCATCTATTACATAAAGGTCTTTGAATTCATATGGTAAAGAATATTTTTCGTAGTTAAACCCCTCAGCATGAAGTGTTGAAGCGCTAATGTCATCTGTCAATGAAAGTGCAAGTAGCTTAGCGTAACCAGCATTCAAATTTTCATCGCTATAAGAACTACATATATAAATTGTTGAAAGTGATAATAATATTTTTAAGTATGGTACTTTCATTACATATTCCTGTCAGTGAGTAGTCAAGTAATACAATTAATAAGATAGATATTGTTATATTTCTCTGTTCTATATGTTTGTATTAGTTTAATTGATATATTGAAAAGTTAAAATACTAGCGGATAAATTAAACGGATAACGGGTAATTTACTCGAAGCTGTTATGATAGAAAGCACTTATGTACAGGGGGATTCAGTCAATAGACGTAATGATAGACTTATCATTGATTAGCGTTGATGAATAGTAATGGTAAGTAAAAATAACTATTTAATAACCACCGAATTTTCGCCGTTATGTACTGCGTTTGTTGATGTAGCGAAAAATAATACGGTAGTTACCATCGGCTAAAATAAGAATATTATCCATTAAAAAACATCTACTGCTACAGGTTGCATACTATCCTTAATTTATATACATAATAATACGAGTGGGCTTCCATTAGAATTTAGTCGTTAAACACAAAAATACCCTGTCATCCCTTACACATTAAATTATGGAGTCATAAAATATTCAGACAGTCATAGCCGACATCAGTTTTGCTATTGGTCATGTATTTTTTGACTCTGTTCACTTCAAAATATTTGGATCATATCAACAAAGGTGGGCAGTTGTCTTTTCAGGTTATGTCGCTTACTCTGGATTAACGTTAGGTTTTTAAGAAGAGCTATTAATGATGAATATTCAATCTGACCACAACAGCTTTTTTATTTTATCTGATGATAAGCAAACTCGTCTCGCAGAGATAACCTTTGTATATACAGGAGACGAATTAGCGATTATTGATCACACATTGGTTGATGAAAGCTTAAAAGGACAGGGGATCGCAAAATTGCTTGTTGCTAAAGTCGTAGAGCGTATGAGAAAAGAAAGGCGCAAAGTTATCCCGCTGTGCCCGTTTGCGAAAGCGATATTTGATAGAACTCCTGAATATAATGATATTCGACAATAATATTCTTTAATGACCGATGAGGTAGTCATGACTATTGAATCCAATGATAAGAAAACAGAATTGCAGTTGATTACAGCGCGTTCCAAAGATGTTGGGGGCATCCCTGTCGCTCGGGTTTTACCTACAAGAGAACGTAGGTTAATTGGCGCATGGTGTTTTCTTGATCATGCAGGTCCTACTGTTTTTAAAGGGAATTCCGAAGGAATGAAGGTGGCTCCTCATCCTCATACTGGCTTACAAACTTTCACTTGGATGATAGAAGGGGAAGTATTACACCGCGATAGCTTAGGTTATGAGCAAGTTATTCGGCCGCGGCAAGTTAATTTAATGACAGCAGGATATGGGATCAGCCATTCAGAAGACACTTATGGAGCAAACCATAAACTCCATGCAGTGCAGTTATGGATAGCATTGCCGGAAGCCGTTAAAGATACAATACCTCGTTTTGATCATTATCCTATTTTACCGAATTGGCTTGAAGGGCAAACCCAATTCCACTTGTTAGTGGGTGAATACGGGGCTTATAAAGCGCCGACGTTGAGCTTTTCTCCTTTAGTTGGGGTCGATATTATTGCTCAAAAAAGTGTTGAACATAGCTTAACGTTACAGTCTGAATTTGAATACGGTATTTTTGTTATTGAAGGAGCTGTGATTGTTGATGGGCAACACGTAGGTACGAATCAATTAGTGTATTTAGGCAAAAACAATTCTGAAGTTGTTGTGCGGTTTGCTTCAAATAGCCACATCTTATTACTTGGGGGCGAACCTTTAAATGAAACTATATTAATGTGGTGGAATTTTATTGGGCGTACTAAAGCTGAAATTATCGAGGCTGTTGAGGCGTGGAACCAAGGTCATCCTCGTTTTGGCCAAGTATTTAATGATGATCGCAGCCCAACACCGTCCCCATTAATGCCTTGAACGGTATTTATGTTTCCTAATTGAGTGGATAGATGTTTAATTTAAAAGCACTATCATATTGAGTAAGTTTCGAATTTTTATTCAATCATGGAACTGATTACTTTAACTGTTCTTGATAGTACTTAATTTTATTATTTAAACTATCTAGGTGGTCATTCAATATTAGGATCTGTTGTTCTAGACTCGTATAATGTTCTGTGAGTAAATTCATTCTATCTAACGTTGTGGATGCGCCTATCTCCCTTAATTTCGCGTATTCTTTAATTTTTTTTAAAGGCATCCCTGTTTCCTTTAAACGAATAATAAATTTAATCCATTCAATATCAGTTTCTGAGTAAAATCGATGGTTATTACTTTGCCTTGAAGGTGCCAAGATACCTTCTTTTTCATAATATCTAAGCGTATAAATGCTAAAGCCAGTTAATTGCGAAAATTGGCTAATTGAATAATTCATATGTACCTACTATCGAAAAAAATACTTGACCTAGAGTAAGCTCTATCTTTTAGCCTTTCAATACATTTTGTAAATGAGAGGTCATTATGAAAAATCACCATTATGCTGTTATTACAGGAGCTAGCTCCGGAATAGGGCGAGCTATAGCACTCGCATTTGCTAAACGAGGTTTTAATATTATTGCAATAGCGAGGCGGGGATTTTTGCTTGAAGAGTTAAAAACGGAACTAAAAACGTTACACCCAAACATTGATATAGTCACAAAAATATGTGATTTATCGAGTGTTGAAAATGCGAGTTTACTCTATGGCGAGTTAAGCCCGTTTGACATTGATGTATGGGTAAATAATGCGGGTATTGGTTATTATGGTGAAGCTGCCAAACAATCACTTGAAGATGTAAATACGTTATTAAATTTAAACATTAATACATTAGCAATGCTTTCATTGATGTATGTCCGTGATAACCATAATTTAGAAAATAAGCAGCTCATTAATGTTAGTTCAGCTGGAGGATATACTATCGTACCAACTGCGGTGACGTATTGTGGCTCAAAATTTTTTGTTAGCGCTTTTACAGAAGGGCTTGCCCATGAATTATTAAACGCGGGAGCACAATTAAAAGTCAAGTTATTAGCACCAGCCGCAACAAAAACAGAATTCGGCAAAGTCGCCAATAATCTAGCACATTATGATTATGACCAAGTTTTTGGGACTTATCATTCAAGTAATGAGTTAGCTGATTTTTTTATGCAATTATATGATTCAGAAAATGTTATTGGTTATGTTGATAGAGACAGTTTCAGTTTTAAATTACTTGATAATAGGATGCCTTATGCCAATAACAGCAAATCTAACCAAAAGTTATAGGATTATGAGTATGAATTCTTAAACAAGATAATAATCATTATATGGGTATTAATGGTGGATAATCCCCGATTGTGGCATGAGGTATTCACAGAATATAGCTATTTTCTAAATGGTCCAATTGCTTGAAAATAGAGATTTAGAATTAGCTAATTGGCTGCTACCTTGTGCCATTTAAGCCAGTATAATTTGGTAATACTATCATGAGTATTATCTATATTGTTTTTTTAATAGTAAATATGGGCATATTGATAACTAATTGGTTTTACCCAACTATTGTTGCACATCTTGGTGGTGTTAATTCAATGTGTTAACTAATTTGAAGTTAAAACGTAGGTGATGGTGCTTCTACATGATGATACTCTTGAGTGAACAACTAATGGTTGTGGGGGGCAGGGAATTTAAACTGGGGCGACCCTTGTACGTGAACTGAATTATTACAGTAGGGTGTTGATGCTATCTGCTCTGATCATATTGATCACCGCTGGATTTTGAGCTCAATGACGTAAGTAACTGAGTTTTCCATTAATAAATTACTGTTTAATCATCCAGTTGAACAGTTGAACAGTTGAACAGTTGAACAGTTGAACAGTTGAACAGTTGAACAGTTGAACAGTTGAACAATTGAATAATTGTCTATTAAAGTGAGCTTGATTTATCTCAGCAGTATATTCTTACAATATGAATGTTTAGCTTAAGGATAATAATGTTTATACTGAGCTAAATTATACACATTGAAGAAATAAGGGATGATATGAAAAGAGTAGGAATTTTGCTCACGGCTTTAGTTGTGTTATCAGGCTGTCAGACTTCTAATTCAACGTTAGTTTACGAATGTAATATTGACCAATCGATTAATCAGATTTCTAGAGATAGAAATGGTTTTTTTGCTTTTCCGACTGCGGCTCCGACAGTTAAAGTGTTTTCTTACAATGGCGCATTCAATATTCGTGATTTTGAAGCCGGTGAATATGCAGGCTATAAACTGGAAAAAAGCCAACAACAACAGCAAATAAAGACCGTTAAAGATTTTAAAGTCATTGTTAATAAAGGTGATTATTACCACGATAGCGGGAAAATTATTGAGATCTTCTCCCCAAAACAAAAAACAATTAGTTTATTTTTAATTGATCAGAAAACAGGGAAAACGGATTCGCTGCAATTTTTAACCGATTGTGAAAAAAAATATATAGAAATAAAAAATCGACCTCAGCATGATGACCATGATTCCTCCCCTGAATATGATAAAAATGACCCTGTTGTTAATGGTTAAGTGTGATTAAGGCATGAACATGATTGTTTAATTTGTATTAACATACAGATTGAATAGAGTATAAAGCAGCCATTTTCATAGGGGATATATAATGACTATTTCGGCAAGAAACCAACTTTCAGGTGTTGTTGCATCTATTGGTGTTGGTGCTGTCAATGATGAAATTATTTTGGATTTAGCGAGTGGGGAAAGCATTACTGCGGTTATTACTAAAAATAGTACCGCACAGCTAGGTCTAGAAAAAGGGAAACCTGTAATTGCGGTTATTAAAGCGCCTTGGGTAGTCCTTGTTTCTGATGAGAATGAATATAATTTCTCTGCTCGTAACCAATTTAATGGCATTGTCGAGTCTATTGAAAAGGGCAGTGTGAATTCAGTGGTCAATTTAAGAACAAAAGCAGGTACTTTGTTATCTGCGGTGGTGACAAACAATAGTACCTCTGAGATGGGGTTAATGGTTAATAGCCCTGTGACTGCTATTATTAAAGCATCAAGTATTATTCTTGCAACGAAAAAATAAGTGTTTGATAAACTATTTATCAAAAGATGGTTAAGGGGGGTAAATAGAAATGATATTTACCCCCTTTTTTATTTAAGGTAAATGCCATCTAATTCCCAGTGATGTGTCAGCTCCCTTATAATGATTAAGAAAGCAGTAAACGAGGTGTCTGTTGGTAAAGTTGTTGAGTTAATAGGGCTACCATTGATGACATTAACCAACTCGTTAAATGCACTTTCAATCTGCTGGGTAGTTAAAAAATATTCTGTATTACCAGTGTGTTGCCAAATGGCCTTTAGTTTATTATCTCTATTAATCAGAACAGGGTTATTTATAGAGAGTTGCTTTCTAGCAGGAATGACCGTGTTTTCAATTAATTCAATGGCTATTTCTGCTTCATAAGGTGTTATTGGTGAGTGTTGAAATTTAAACCCATTAATACTGTCGCTACCAATAGGTAAGGTAATTTTATTGGATAGAAAAGAGAGATTGGTTTCTTGAGGCGTAATTTCTAATTGAATCGCATTCATTATGAAACCCCCAGTGAATACTGTATGTCTAGTTATGCTACACTGATTATTTCAAACTGTAAAAACATTTAAATATTCTAGATAATATATTTGAGCTTAGTCATTTTAGCCAATTAACAGTAAGTTATAATAAAAAATTAGATATTGATATTTTAATAAAAGGATAGATTTTATGGTGACAATTATATATGCACACCCTTGGAAAGGGAGCATCTGCCAGTTTTTACTTGATAATATAACGAAAGGGTTAACCGAAAAAAAGAAAGATTATCAGGTAATTGACCTGCATAGAGATAAGTTTAACCCTGTGTTAGCAGAAGAAGAGCTCGCACTTTATTCCACCGGTAACTATATTGATCCTTTAGTTGGAAAATACCAAGAAATGTTGAAAAATAGCTCACAAGTTATTGTCATATTTCCTGTTTGGTGGATGGGAATGCCTGCAATTTTAAAAGGCTTTTTTGATAAAGTAATGCTTAACGGTTTTGCTTGGTATTATAACGAACAGCAGAAAAAATTATTACCTTTGCTAGACATCCCCAAAACTACTGTTGTCACGACATCAGAAGAAGCCACAAAATTTATTATTAAAGAGGGAGACCCTGTTAGTGATGCTATTTTTCATTGTATGACAGCGGTAGGTTTAAAAAATAGTAAATGGATGAATTGTGACTATGTAACCCAGGGAGGAAATGAACACCGCATGGCGTTTATAAATACAGTATTGAACGAAGTTTAATTATTTTAATATTAAATTTATTTATACTTTAATTCTATATAACGTGATTAAGTCTATTATCACGTTATGTTTTAAGGTTACGCAAATTCTGTAATAAAATAAAATATAATTTTGTTTTATTTGTAATTGTTTATCTTTAAGAATAAATAATGAAATTATGTGATAAATTAATTACTTTATCATTCATGATAGGGTGGTTTTATGTCTGAAGTTAGGATCATTGCAACGGTAATAGCAAAAGAAAACGAAGTTGCTTATGTTAGAGCCGCGGCAGAGTCAATTGTTAAGTCGAGCCATCAGGAAGAAGGTTGCCTTCAATATGAATTGCATCAGCTTCATGACAACTCTAATACATTTGTTTTCTTTGAGGTATGGCAGAGTCAAAAAGCCGTTGATAAGCATAATAATACACTGCACTTTAACGAGTTCATTAGTCAGGTAAAAGATAGGGTCGAACTGTTAGATGTGAAATTGATGAGTAAAATTGCCTAGGAGCACTATTATTTGCTATTTATCTTGAAAAGTAACATTTTAATAGTCTCACTGTAACTAAGTTCAGCAGTGTGGATGGCTTCAGGTGTGAATGAGGGAGCTTGATTTTTAGGGGATACTGATAGCGCTTCTCCATGAGTATAATCTATTAGGATATGCCCCCATTTCGTTGCTTCTATTTGAGATAAACCAAGTTTCATTAATTGTTGGGTGAGTATTTCGGTGATCCTTTTGGCTTGTTCTGGAAAAGCATTTGGGGAACTGAAAATAGCTAAGGTGATTTGCGGATAAAGGGTCACTTTTTGCCTGTAATGCAGTAATAGCGACTCGATTTGTTGGTAAAGGTCAGGCAAGTCAGGCAATTGAATATCTTGATAAAGCCTATTGGCAATAGCTTGTATTAAGGCATCTTTATCTGAAAAGTAATGATAGAGCGCCATCGGGTTGACGTTTATCTTTTTGGCCAGCATGCGCATAGATAGGTTATCAACCTTATTATCATCTAACATTTCAATAGCTTTAGTCACTATCAACTCTAAAGAGATAGTTTGCTGGTTAGCCGGCGGGCGGCCAGGCTTTTTATCTTTCACTTTAAAACCTCATATTTAGATTGCACAAAGCCGGAAGGGAAACTGCGTGTATGCAGGTGGTTGAGTAAAATATCGTGATTGAGGTCTCCAAATAATGGGCGCCCGCTCCCAAGTAGAATGGGGAGTTTAGTTATAATTAGGTCGCTAATCATACCCCTTTTTAAAAATGATTGAACCACTTGCCCTCCATCGATATAGACGTGTTGGCATCCTTCTAATTCCAGCATTTTCATCACATTTTCAGGGGATTGATCACTAAAACGAACTTTCCCCACTAAATGTTCAGGCACGGCTTGGTTGGTTAATGTAGAAGAAAGTACGACAACCGGAAGATTGTAAACCCAAGGTGTGATATGACTTAGTGTTTCGAAGGTGCCGCTTCCCATCACAATTGCATCTATTTGATTGATAAATTGGTCATAGCCATGATCCTCATTAGAAGTATCAATGCACCCAAGCCAATCTATTTGCCCATCTTTACGTGCGATGTAGCCATCTAAACTAGTGGCAATAAATACATGCCCCGTAATCATATTTGTTTCCCATTAATTAATTATACGGTGTATAATAATTGGTTCTATGGTGCAAGTCTAGTGGGTAAAATGCTTTTTAGGGGATGGGCTAAATTGACAAAATTTTTGCTGCTTATAAAATAGCGGAGATTGGTCATTAGACTCGTAAGCGTTTACGTTAACCAACGCATATAACTTTTGGTCACACGAATAGTTATATGCTTATGTGTGCCAGTAACCTTGGAGTTTTTTATGCCAAATCAAAGTCGTAATTATGTATTAGGTATTCCCAAATTACCTGCTCGTGCGATGATCTTTCTAGTTCCTTTCTTTTTATCCCTTGTAATGAGTGGGATCGTTTCCCTTATTAGTACTGTTAGAGCGCTAGGTTTTACTTCGGAAGTTTTCCCATCTTGGGTTAGCTCTTGGGGGATTTCTTGGATGATTGCCTTTCCAACGGTGTTCTTTGTATTACCTATCGCGAGACGAATCTCATTAATGTTAGTTAAATCCTCATAAAAGTATGTGTTTTTTTCATACAGTCAGTTGCTATTATAGAAGGGAAATCAGTAGCGCTAATTTTGAATGGGGTCTTATGTCGATAAAAATTATTGGTTTGTTTTTTATCACTGCACTAGCTGAAATTGCAGGCTGTTATTTCCCTTATCTCTGGATGAAAAAACAGGGAGGGCCTTGGCTATTAATCCCTACAGCCTTAAGTTTGATGCTATTTGTCTGGTTATTGACATTACATCCAGAAGCCAGTGGCCGAATTTATGCATCTTACGGTGGGATATATATTGTCACAGCGTTAGTATGGCTAAAAGTTGTCGATGGGGTCGCACTTTTGGTAACTGACTGGGTTGGGGCTTTCGTTGTGCTTATTGGCGCTGGTATCATTATTAGTGGCTGGGAGTAAAAAACAGATTATTATTTAGATAAAGTAATATCCCAAAAGAACGTCATTATTATTTCGCAAGTGAGTTCTCAATGAATTCACTTTTTCCATATTTAAACTATAAGCCTGCAAGAACCATAGATAGCCTAGTGCTGTTACCTCAAAAATACAGATAAGGTTGTCGTAAAACTGAGTTTTATTTTTATCTGGTGGCTTATTTATAAGACGGTTATTTTTTTTGTTTATTATTATTATTTAAGTATCTGTGGTGATGTTCGGTATTTTTTATCATTATTGTTTCATATTAGAACAATTAAATATTGGTTTTGTAAAAAGCTAGACTAAGCTTGGGTGTTTTTTAATTAATTGATTTTAAAGAGTTTCAAATGATTTATGCTTATTTCTGTCAATGTTTTTTCCACCAGTTTTATATGGTGATAATTTATTTTTCATGAAATTAAATAAATTTGGTTTTTGGTCAGTTGTGATGTATTTCCTGAATTAATTTTCTTCTATTTTTATTTTTTAAAATGCCAATGAAATGTATTTAACTAAAATATTTCAAAAAGTAACATTTGATCTAAGTCAATTTAACAATAATTACTCTATTGGTAGTATTTGTAATTGATGTTTAACTACTCAGTTAATATTAATTAAACTTTTATTTTCACTTTCATTGATTTTAGGCAATATCTAATCATATTAGGCTGCTATTCTCTCACCGATTTATACAAAAAATATAAAGAGGTTAGCAATGAACGTTAGTCGCAGAAAGTTTTTTAAAATCTGCGCTGGCGGGATGGCAGGTACAACTGTAGCTGCGTTAGGTTTTATGCCTGGAATGGCAATAGCTAATGTACGTGAATATAAATTACTACGCTCTAAAGAGACGCGTAACACTTGTACTTACTGTTCTGTCGGTTGTGGATTACTAATATATAGCATGGGCGATGGTGCCATGAATGCTAAGTCCGCGATATTCCATGTGGAAGGTGACTCCGACCACCCTGTAAACCGTGGTGCTTTATGCCCTAAAGGGGCTGGCCTGCTTGACTATATCCAGAGCGAAAATCGTTTACGTTATCCTGAATATAGAGCACCAGGCTCTGATAAATGGCAACGCATTAGCTGGGATGATGCTTTCACACGTATTGCCCGTTTAATGAAAGATGACCGCGATGCAAATTTCATTGAGAAAAACGCTGAGGGAGCAACCGTAAACCGTTGGTTATCAACAGGGATGCTTTGTGCATCTGCTGCAAGTAACGAAACAGGAATGTTGACCCAAAAATTCGCGAGATCGCTAGGTATGCTGGCGGTTGATAACCAAGCACGTGTCTGACACGGACCAACGGTAGCAAGTCTTGCTCCAACATTTGGTCGCGGTGCGATGACCAACCACTGGGTTGATATCAAAAATGCCGATGTCGTCGTCGTAATGGGCGGTAACGCTGCGGAAGCACACCCTGTTGGGTTCCGCTGGGCAATTGAAGCGAAAAATAATAACAATGCAACACTGATTGTGATCGACCCGCGTTTTACGCGTACGGCATCAGTGGCAGACCATTATGTTCCGATTCGTTCGGGTACCGATATTACATTCTTATCGGGCGTCTTGTTGTACCTGATTGAAAATAACAAAATAAACGCTGAATACGTTCAAAACTATACTAATGCGTCATTAATTGTTCGAGATGATTTTGACTTTGATGATGGCCTCTTTAGTGGCTATAACGCAGATACACGTAGTTATGATAAAACCAGCTGGAACTACAAATTTGATGAAAATGGTCATGCGTTACGCGATGACACATTACAAGACCCTCGTTGTGTGTGGAATCTGCTTCACAAGCACGTGTCACGCTATACACCTGAAATTGTTGAGCAAATTTGTGGTACATCAAAGGCTGATTTCTTAAAAGTCTGTGAAATCTTAGCAACCACGAGTGCTTCAGATAAAGCAGGGACTTTCTTATACGCCTTAGGTTGGACACAACATACGGTTGGTGCGCAAAATATTCGTACCATGGCAATGATCCAGTTACTACTTGGTAACATGGGGGTCGCTGGCGGTGGTGTTAATGCCTTACGTGGCCACTCAAATATTCAAGGTTTAACTGATCTAGGGTTATTATCGACCAGTCTGCCCGGCTATTTGACGTTGCCTTCAGAAAAACACCTGAATATTGATAGCTATCTGTCTGCTAATACACCAAAAGCAACCTTACCAAATCAAGTTAACTTTTGGAGTAACTACCCGAAATTCTTCGTCAGTTTAATGAAGTCTTTCTATGGTGATTCTGCACAAGCTGACAACCAATGGGGCTATGATTGGTTACCTAAATGGGACCAAGCTTATGATGTAATGAAGTATTTTGACATGATGAGCCGTAATGAGGTCACGGGTTATATTTGTCAAGGATTTAACCCTGTAGCGTCATTCCCAGATAAAAACAAAGTTGTTAGCTGCCTCAGTAAGTTGAAATATTTGATTGTTGTCGACCCGTTAGTCACTGAAACTGCTAATTTCTGGCAAAACCACGGTGAAATGAATGATGTCGATACAGCTTCGATTCAAACTGAAGTTTTCCGTCTACCATCAACGTGTTTTGCAGAAGAAGATGGCTCTATCGCGAACTCTGGTCGTTGGTTGCAATGGCACTGGCAGGCAGCGGATGCTCCAGGTGAAGCGCGTAATGATGGCCAAATCTTGACAGGAATTTTATACAAAATTCGTGAGTTGTATGAAAAAGAAGGCGGTCAAGGCCAAGATCCTCTGATGCAGATGAAATGGAATTATAAACAGCAATTCCACCCTGAATCAGAAGAAGTGGCAAAAGAAAATAACGGAGTTGCACTGGCTGATCTGTACGATGCCGACGGCAATTTACAAGCGAAAAAAGGTGAACTTCTTAGCTCATTTGCCTTATTACGTGCTGACGGTACAACAGCATCTTCTTGCTGGATATACACGGGCAGTTGGACTGAAAAAGGCAACCAGATGGCGAATCGCGACAATAGTGACCCGTCTGGCATTGGTAACACGTTAGGTTGGGCATGGGCGTGGCCGTTGAATCGTCGCGTTATTTATAACCGAGCATCTTGTGATACTAAAGGTAAGCCGTGGAATAAAGACCGTGTGCTAATTGAATGGAATGGCAAAAAATGGGTCGGTAATGATATTCCTGACTTTAATGCATCTGCACCAGAAGTCGGAACAGGTCCATTCATTATGCAACCAGAAGGGTTAGGGCGTTTATTTGCTATCGATAAGATGGCAGAAGGGCCATTCCCTGAGCACTATGAGCCTTTTGAAACGCCTCTTGGTACTAACCCATTACACCCGAATGTGGTTTCTAACCCTGCGGCACGGATCTTTGATGAGGACAAAAAACGTCTTGGCGACCACAAAGATTTCCCTTATGTCGGCACCACTTATCGTTTAACAGAGCACTTCCACACATGGACTAAGCATGCTTGCTTGAATGCGATTGCTCAGCCAGAGCAATTTGTTGAAATCAGCGAAACATTAGCGAAAGCCAAAGGAATTGCGTTAGGCGATAAGGTCAAAGTCAGTAGTAAACGTGGTTTTATCAAAGCCGTTGCGGTGGTAACGCCGAGATTACAAACCCTGATGGTGGACGGTAAACCAATTGAAACCGTTGGGTTACCTATTCACTGGGGCTTTGAAGGGGCTACGCAAAAAGGTTTTATCACCAATACGTTGACGCCATCTGTGGGGGACGCTAACTCTCAAACACCTGAGTATAAAGCGTTTTTAGTTAACATTGAGAAGGCGTAAGGGAGGGAACTATGTCCATGCAATCTCAAGACATTATTAAGCGTTCCGCGACCAATAGTATTACGCCTCCACCACAGGCGCGTGACGATAAATTTGAAGTTTGTAAGCTCATTGATGTGTCATCCTGTATAGGCTGTAAAGCTTGTCAGGTGGCATGTTCTGAATGGAATGATATTCGCGATGAAGTCGGGCATTGCGTTGGGGTTTATGATAACCCAACCGATCTTAGTGCAAAATCGTGGACGGTGATGCGTTTTAGTGAAACAAGCGAAAACGGTAAGCTGGAATGGCTAATCCGTAAAGATGGTTGTATGCACTGTGCAGACCCGGGTTGCCTAAAATCGTGCCCATCTGCGGGAGCGATCATTCAGTATTCAAATGGGATCGTTGATTTCCAATCGGAGCACTGTATTGGTTGTGGCTATTGTATTGCGGGTTGTCCTTTTAATGTACCACGCTTAAATCCTAAAGATAATCGTGTGTATAAATGTACTTTATGTGTTGATAGAGTTTCTGTCGGTCAAGAACCCGCTTGTGTGAAAACTTGCCCAACAGGTGCTATTCGCTTTGGTACGAAGAGGGAAATGCTGGAATACGGCGAAGAGCGTGTCACGAAATTAAAAAATCGAGGATATGCGCAAGCGGGGATTTACGATCCTGAAGGCGTGGGGGGAACTCACGTTGTTTATGTTCTTCATCATGCTGATAAACCGCAACTTTATCATGACTTACCGAAAGACCCACAAATTGATACTCCAATCAATCTGTGGCAGAGCGTCTTGAAACCACTTTCTGTTGCGGGCTTTATAGCCACCTTTGCAGGGTTAATTTTCCACTATGTGGGAATTGGACCGAACAAAGAAGTGAGTGATGATGAGGAGAAAGATGACCATGAGTAAAAAAAGCAAAATGATTGTGCGGACAAAGTTTATTGACCGCGCCTGTCACTGGACTGTTGTCATCAGCTTCTTTTTGGTTGCTTTGTCTGGTATCGCCTTATTTTTCCCAACACTGAAATGGTTGACGGAAACCTTTGGTACTCCACAAATGGGAAGAATTTTACACCCATTCTTTGGTGTACTGATATTCGTCGTATTGATGTTCATGTTTGTTCGTTTTGTGAAACACAATATTCCGGATAAGAAAGACCTTCCATGGATTAAAAATATTGTTGAAGTTCTCAAAGGTAATGAACATGAGGTGGCGGATGTAGGTAAGTATAATGCGGGGCAAAAAATGATGTTCTGGAGTATCATGAGTATGATTTTCGTACTACTGATCACTGGGATTATCATGTGGCGTCCTTATTTTGCTCATCTATTTCCTATGTGGATGGTTCGTTGGAGTATTTTGATCCACGCACTTTCCGCTATTATTCTAATCCACGCGATTCTAATCCATATGTATATGGCATTTTGGGTGAAAGGCTCAATTAATGGCATGATAGAAGGTAAGGTTAGCCGCCGCTGGGCGAGAAAACACCACCCTCGCTGGTATCGTGATGTTGAGGCGAAAGAAGCCAAAGCTGAAGCTGAAGGCAAAAAGTAATTTATTGTTAGATTAAGTCACATCAAGCCATCACTTTGTTTATACATTGTGGTGGCTTTTTTATTGGTTTTACCATGTTATTTATAGTTAAAATTAAATTCATGTAAAACCATTAGGTTGCAAGATGGCAAAATTTTAGTAAGGTAAAAATCGTCATATGACAAAGTGACTTGCCACCAATGATAACGAGAAAATATATGAGTATACAATCTGTTAGGGCATTTTTAGCGCAACATGCCCCCGATATTGACATTATAGAAACTGACACCCCAACAGCAACAGTGCAACAAGCGGCAATAGTACATAATGTTGAAGCAAACCAAATCGCAAAAACACTGTCACTTAAACTTAAAAATGAGGTCGTTTTAGTCGTGTGTGCAGGGGAAGCGCGGCTTGATAACCAAAAAGTAAAACAAGTATTGGGGGCAAAAGCGAGAATGTTACGAGCGGATGAGGTTGTAGACTCCACAAGCCATCCGGTTGGCGGTGTTTGCCCGTTTGGCTTGCCCCGAGACCTAGTTATTTACTGTGATATTTCACTACAACAATATAGCGAAGTGCTACCCGCTGCAGGGTCAGTGAATAGTGCTATACGTATTTCACCAACTCGTCTGTTAGAACTTGTCAAAGCATCATGGGTTGATATTTGCCAGTAATCAATCGTGAGCTGTTATGCGGTAAAGTACATGTTCTTGTAGCCAATGGCCATCAGGTAAGGCTGGGTGATAAAAATTATTTGGTTGTTTTATCATGCCTAGTCTTTTCATTACCAATTCTGATGGTGTATTAGGTACCGCAGTAAATGCAACTAGCTCGGCAATCTGTAATTGTTCGAAAGCTAATTGGATCACCGCTTTTGCCCCTTCAGTTGCCAAGCCTTGATGCCAGAATTCAGGTAATAAACGCCAGCCTATCTCAATGCAGGGAGAAAAAGGCAATGTTTTAGCCGGGGTGTTTAAACCAATAAACCCAATGAATTCATTGGTAGACTTCAATTCAACAGCCCATAACCCCCAGCCCCCTTGTTGGGAAAACTTATCGATGATTGTGGCCAGCATTTCGGTACTTTGCTGCTCGCTTAGCACTGAAGGGAAATAACGCATCACCTCTGGGTGGCTGTTCATCAGTGTAAATGGCAGTTTATCTTTTTCTTGCCACATTCTTAGGAGTAAGCGAGGGGTTTCTAACTCAATAATTTTCATGGTTATTGTGCCACAGGGTTAAGGCGCATATGTAGAATAGGATATGGGTTTCCTTCTCCATCTAATTCAGAACGAGCATATTGTGTAAAACCCATATGCTGATAAAAACCAATGGCTTGAGGATTTTGTTCGTTAACGTCTAGCTCTGTAATACCCAGAGTGTCAATTGCATATTGCAGTAGCTTTTTCCCCGTACCTTGGCCTCTGTTTTCTGGCGAAATAAACAGCATTTCGAGACGATGCTCATCACAGCCCAGAAAACCAATCATATTGCCTAGGTCATCAAATGTGACAAATACAGCTAAATTAGGTAAGTAAATGTCTTTAATTGCCACTTTTAATTCAGCAATTTTTTCTTCGGGTAAAAAGTGATGTGTGGCTCTAACAGATGACTCCCAAACACGAATAATTTCATTATCGTGTGCACGTGTGGCGGTTTGGACTATCATTATATTTACTCCTTATATTTATGGGGTGATCTTAATTATCCAATATGGTATGTCAATGACCTTTTTAATTTTGGTTAAGGTTGTTTTTGAGATATTTATCGCAGAAAAAAAAGCTAACTAATTCATTATTAGATGAGTCGTAATATTGGGCGTGAAGTCTGGGCGTCTGACTTTTTTATAGGGTACTTTTTCATTTTTTTGATTGGATCTTAGGGGTATATTTAATGAAATATAAATTGCTAACATTCTGTTTATCTGCCGCATTATTCACACCTATCGCGCCAGCGCTAGCCAATACAGACAACCAAACTGATATGGTTTTAGACCAAGTTTTAGTGCTTAGTCGCCATAACTTACGAACACCAATTGTTAACACAGGCGTTCTTACTGAGATTACCGATAAAAAATGGCCTGCTTGGGATGCACATAGTGGTTATCTCACCACCAAAGGTGGGGCTTTAGAAGTGTATATGGGGCATTATTTTCGGGAATGGATAGACCAAAACAAATTATTAGCGGATGAGCTATGCCCAACCAGCAGTGAGGATATTTACCTTTATACTAACAGCCTACAAAGAACCATAGCGACAGCCCAATTTTTCGCTGCGGGTGCTTTCCCCGGTTGTAAAGTGAATATCCACCACCAACCTGAAATTGGTAAAATGGACCCCGTATTTAACCCTATTATTACCAACGGAAGCCCAGAGTTCAAACAAAAAGCACTCTCAGCAATGGATGATTATTTGAATGGTTTATCGCTGAAAGCCGGCTATGAAGAGCTTGATACCGTTTTGAACATTAAAGATTCCCAGAAATGTAAAACGGATAAATTATGTAATTTAAATAGCCAGAAAAATAGTTTTATTATTGAAGAAAATAAAGAGCCTGGGGTTAGCGGTCCATTAAAAATGGCCAATTCAGCTGTAGATGCTATCGACCTGCAATATTATGAAGGTTTCCCTGCTGATGAAGTCGCTTGGGGCATGGTCAATTCGCCAGAAAAATGGCAAAAATTAAACACATTAAAAAATGCTTATCAAGAGACGCTGTTTACACCAAAATTGATTGCTAAGAATGTTGCACACCCAATATTAAATTACATTGATAAAGGTTTTGTGTCAGTTGATAAGGGCGAAACTGCAAAATTTATTTTCTTAGTCGGCCACGATTCAAATATTGCGTCGTTGATGTCAGCGATGGATTTTAAACCTTATCAATTACCTCAGCAGTATGAACATACGCCGATTGGTGGGAAATTAGTCTTTCAGCGTTGGACTGATAAACAGGCTAATAAAGATTTTATGAAAGTAGAATATGTTTATCAAACGGCTGATCAACTGAGAGATAATGCTTACTTGTCTCTGCAAACACCACCACAACATGTCACGTTGGAGCTAAAAGGTTGCCCTATTGATAAAAATGGATATTGCTCATGGGAAGACTTCCAAAAAGTCATGGCAATGGCACTAGAGCAATAATGGGTTAATTGCTATGCTAATAGCCCATTCTATTGAGTGGGCTATTGTTTTAATATGATATTTAAATTATGTTCAAAACCGCTAATCAATTTTTCGCTGACTGTATAATATGAGTAATAACTAGGTAACTATGTTGATAGAGTTTCGTAAGTTAAGTCAAATCTGCACCGCAGATATTATTGCATTGAATACCCATCCATTAGTTTTAAAACATATGCCACTGGGTAATAACCAATTTGATGAGGCATTTTGTCGCGATTGGGTTGCTGGCAAAGAGCAACATTGGGGTCAACATGGCTATGGTGTGTGGGCAATCATGATTGATGAGCAATTTGCAGGGTGGGGTGGTTTACAAAATGAAGCCGGTGATGCGGATTTGGCTTTAGTGTTACATCCTGATTTCTGGGGAGCAGGGAAATACTTGGTGGAGCGCATGATAAATAAAGCATTTACGTCACTTAATGTTGACTCTGTAACGATCCACTTACCTTTAACTCGCTTGAAATTATCAGCAATTTTGCGCTATGGTTTTGTTGAAGAGGCACTCGTAGATTTTGATGGGGTACCCTTCAAGCGTTTTCGCTTAAATAAAAGCTAAGTAAATGACATAAAAAAATCCCTGCTATAAAAGCAGGGAGTGAAAAAAATCACGAAAATGTTTATGAGCCTTTAATGTACCCTAAATAGGTCTTAAATAGTCTGATAAAGTGTATGCCTTTATTGTTTTTTGTAACAATCATTAAAGCTAAACTTTTCATTTGTAAAATGAGCTGACCTAGCTATATATATATTATTAGTCTTTATTATCGGACGACTAATACGCTTGTCTTAGCATAACGCACTACAGATGCGGCATTAGAGCCTAATAAGTAGGTTGACATGCTCGGGCGACGTGAGCCGAGTAAAATAATATCAGCGTTGATATCTTCAGCAACGGCAATAATTTCATCTTTAACAGAGCCAATAGTCGCTTTTGCATGCACTTTATCTGCAGGAACCGAGAACAATTTAATTTTTTCTTTCAATTCAGCAAGGATAAGCTCAGCTTGTTTTGCATCATCTGGAAAATCACCTGGTAAAATGGTGCCACCATAACGTAAATAGTTAGAGATTGGTGCAGTTACAGCAAGAAAGTGTACCGTCGCATTATTTAATTTCTGTAGCGAATTAACATGGGGTACTAATAGGTTGGTGAGTGCGTCTTCGGTTACATCGATCGGAACTAAAATTGTATTGTACATATATTCTCCTTTTTTCTTTTATATTATAAGTTTAGAACATTATCATATATTTTGATATTGATTATCCATAAATTAATAATAACGAACTTTAAAGTTAAAGGTTGTGAGCAAGTAGTCGCAATACATTTTTTATGGGGAAAAGAAAAAGGAAAAGGCTCGGCACCCTCATTTTGAGTATTGAGTTTGCCAAGCCAGAGGGAGTTCGTGAACAGTATAAATTATTTCTTGTTACAGGCTTCTTTCAACCCTGCTTTACAAGCTTGTGCTAGATAATCCGCGGCGGCTTTTTCATCTATCTCAGTGCCTTCACCATTGTTTAGCATTTTACCAATTTGGTATTGGGCAGGTGGGAACTTTTTATCAGCCGATTTTTTAAACCATTCAAAGGCGGTAATATAGTTTTGCTTTACACCAATACCTTGGTAGTAAAATTGCCCCATATAATTTTGAGCTTCAACGTTACCTTTATTAGCTGATTTTTCAAATAAATCCATCGCTGTTTCAAGGTTTTCCTCAACGCCGTTTCCATTTAAATACATATCGCCCAAAAATAGTTGTGCGTCAGAGTTACCTTTATTTGATGCCATAGTTAGCCATTTTTTGGCTTTTCCATAATCTTGTTTGAGTTCATTACCAAGGTAATAGCCGATGCCAAGCATAACTTGTGCTTTAATATCGCCTTTTTGAGCTTCTTGCTCAATTCTTTTAATTGTCTCTTTAGGGACCGCAGCGACGCTATGGTTTATGGAGAAGGTAAATAAAAGAATAAGTGAGAGAATTCTAAGCATAATTTTATATCTTATATGTGTAATGTTCATTTTTATTATCAAAAAGCGATGGTAATCTGTATCTTTTATTGCTGAAAGTTAACAATGCGGAACATCTTTTTAAAGAAAAACCTAGGCTACTACCAATAATACAATAAAGTTAAACTCAATGGATATACGCATTTTTTAGGTAATGAATATCTCTGGATACTCTACGACTATAACTAAAAAATATCAATATCTAATGGTAATTACAACTTATTAGAGTATAAAAACAAGGTCTTTTAGTAACGGGATGTGTTTATTGTAACAAGATACTAATAATAATTAAATTGTCTTAATAAGTATGTTTTGACTTAGATGCTAGTCATATATTGTATATATGAGAAGTGGGGAAGAGGTTAAGTTTATTAAACATATTTAGATTATTATGCCAGAAAGCTGTTATTTTTAACTTAAAAATAGACACTGACAATAATTAAAAGTATTCGAAAGTAATTAACACATAATGAGTGACATATGCGGTATTAAAAAGGCGTAAATAAAAGTAGGTACATCTACGCCTTTTAGCGAAAGAAAAACAAGCCTTTCTTCACGAGGTTAAAGGGTTATTCCCCAAATAGTGGGGTAGGCTTACCGTTGTCATCAATAGCGACATTTACACCTATGACAACAAAAGACAACTTTAGTCATTTTATTTATACAAGTGGTTGTTATTTAATGATTTAATAAAATCCCCATTGACAAGTTAAGACAGGTTAAGCCACCATAAGACATACTTAATGTGTCCACCAGTGTGTCCATCAAAACTGGATGACAATTGTAAAAATGGGGCAACAATGGCAATAACAGATACATTTTTGCGAATAAATCAGGGCAAAAAACAATCATCGGTTATCGAAAAATCAGATCGTGACGGTTTGTGGGTGCGCATTTCTAAAAATGGCGTGGTGTCTTTTTTCTATCGATACCGATTTCTAGGTAAGCAGGATAAGATGACTATTGGGAAATACCCTGTAATGTCACTCAAAGAAGCCAGATCTAAAGTTTTGCACTGGTCAAAGGTTCTAAGTGAGGGGCAAAACCCAAAACTGGTTCAGTCCTTGGAAATTGAAACTATCAATAAGAATAGCTCATTTGAAGACTTATATCGACAGTGGCATGAGATGCATTTTGAAGGGAAGGTAAGTTCAGTGAACGTATTGAGAACTTTTGAAATACACGTATTCCCTAAGTTAGGTAAGTATTCACCAGAGCAGTTAACTACAAAAATATGGGTTTCTTATTTAGATGGAATGTCTAAAAAGTACTCAGAAATCACGAAGCGCATTTTAAATAACTCAGCTGAATGTTATGAGTGGGCTAGAAAGCGGAATATGATAGCTCTAAACCCGCTATTAAATCTTAGCCCTAAAGATTTCGGTGTTAAAAAGGGGCAAGGTTCACGCACGTTAGACGACTCAGAAATTTACTACATTTTAAAAGCTAGCAAAGAATCAAGAATGGAAGAGAAAAACGCTTTGTTTGTGTTTTTATGCCTTTACTATGGCTGTCGTGTTGGTGAGCTTCGATTAGCCAAAAAAAGCGATTTTGACTTCAATAAAATGATATGGGTAGTTCCTGCAGAGAACCACAAGACAGGAGGCTCAACAGGAATGCCATTAATAAGACCAATAATAGAAAACTCTGTTCCTGCTATACAAAGGCTTATCGAGTTAGCTGATAGTGAAGTAATTTTTAACTCAGGAACGGATGTTATATCTTTTAATTTTCACCTATCATTTCCTAAAAATCTTATTCGATACTGCAAAAGAAGTTATGATGTAATCATCCCTCATTTTTCTATGCATGACCTAAGACGTACCGCTAGAACGAATTTCTCAGAATTAACCGCGCCCCATGTCGCAGAAACAATGTTAGGTCATAAATTACCCGGGGTATGGGGTGTTTATGATAAATACAGCTATATGAATGAGATGAGAGAGGCTTATAAAAAGTGGTGGGATAAATTGGAGTTAATAACGAAATTCGCCCCAAGTTAGGGGCGTTATTTTCATTTGCGGCTCGCTTTACTTAGTTCCGAATCTTTCGTTTGCCATTCTAAAACTTTATATTTAAACCATCTATTTTCAGATCCTTGATAGCTACAGTCAGGTTCGGGAAATGGTAATACTGCACGCTTTCTTCTTCTGTCTAGCGTTCTTGACGAAATTCGTAGATGTTCACATACATCTTTAGTGGTCATATATGCATTATCAAGGGTCACTTATCACCTCCCTTCACATATCCATTCTTCAGTATTGCCGCTGCAACTTCAGCTGGAGTTCCTAGCCACATAGCATCATCGATAATGGCGTTTAGATTTCCATAGCTGAGGTCTTCAACTGTTTTTGGCCATACATTTTGCGGGACGCCATAATAAACACAATCGGCTATCTGGCTGGTGGTCATTTGAATGATTTCCTCAGTGGTGAAATTCATTCTCTGATAACCAGCATCCCAAACAGCCTCAGTTACATCACCCGGATCACCACCTGCATTTTTAATGATGCTGACGAGATTGAAATCAAGCGTTGTCATTAGCTTCACCTCGTAGTTCGACCAATACGTCATGAGCAGAGTTAATTTCTGGTGGACAACATCCTATCGTTGGCACTAAAACGCCTTCATTATACCGCTCAAGCAACTGTTCTAATGCCAGAGTGGCGAGCTCAATGAGGTGCTTGATATTTACATTTCTGGCTCTTTCCTCCTCGAGGGCCATAGCGGTGTAATACAAAACCTCAAGTGGTAACCTATCCATAGCATCATCAGGATGAACTTCGTCTAGGTCAGCAATGCAACCTTTGCGGACGTCTCGCCAATCATTAGATCCGTTAGTAACGTGAACCGCTACGCTATTTTCATGATTTTTATGTATGTTCACTAAAACAACAGGGTTCTCAATTTTGCTCATCACTCACCTTCCTTGCTCGTTTTTTCTTTTTGGTGATCGGGATTAACTTTGGCTCAACAACTTGTGGCGCTGGCGGTAGAGGAGGGCATACACCCATCCTGATATAACAGCGTTGTCTGATCCCGTGAATAATTCGAGCAGTCCAATCGCAGCCGTCATCCACATAGTGAGTAACCCGAACGATCACATCATCGTAATCAACCATTTCATGTTCAGTATTATCTTGTTCAATCACTTGCTTGCCTCCTTGCTAATAACTTTATAGGCATGTAATACATGATTTGCCTTACCGTAAATCGTTGTTACTCGAAAAAAGAAACCTATTGATGATTCATGAACCGGCGCACGAAGTAGGGCCATATCAATTAAGCGGTTTAGCTTCCTGCGTTCGGTAATGAAAGATAGGATTGCTACTTTGGCTGTATTACCTGTTTCGCTGGCGATATATTCAATTTTCATTGTTCCACCGTCCTTAGTGCATAGTTGGCATTGCAGGGAAACCACCTTCTGATTCCAGTGCACGGATATAATCATCGTGAAGAATGCAAAGACCTTCGCGTCCTTTGGCTGATAGACGAGGACCGTGTTCTAGTGAGATATCAAGAAAATCGATATACACTCGGACAGTAAAGTCAGCCCATAATGCTTTCCCGACCGTTTCAACCATGATCCGTTCTAAGTTTTCACTTAGAGCAAGACGCAGAGGAGCAGGGTAAATACTCAGTGACGATTTGCCATTGCTATAGATGGTCGCTAAATCAATGCCGCCGCTACCATTTGGCACCTCAATAGTGCCGTTTTTCTCTTGTTGTTCGCGGATAAAGCAAGCCACTACCACCCAGCGCCAAACTGAAACACGTTGTTCAGGTGTTAGGGTGTCTGGTTCATCAGCTAACTTACCCATCACGGCAGCAGCCAAATACAAGCCTTTTATTAACTCTTTATCGTAGTGACCACATTCAAGCGCCTTAACTGCGTCAGAATAAGAAATCAAAGTGCCATCGTCGGCAATAACGCCGTTACCTGCATCAGTAAAATAAGCCATTATTTAGCCTCCGGTGTGTAGATAGCTTTGTCGTGTGAAAACTCACCGTTCCATGTCTTTTTCATTGGAAGCTCACCTTTCATATAGAGCTGATATAAGCGGTGGCAACCTTTTTCTAATAAGACTGGCGTCACTTTTATAAATTCTTCCATGCCATGAGGAGTGACTTTGGTTTCTTCCTCTGTGAGATATTTATCCCGAGCGTATGAAGCAACTCGCCACTTAGGAGACTTCGCAAGATCACGGCGTGAGTTATAAACCCAGTTTCGCTTTGAAGCCCACCACATCATTTTGTTAACATTTACACCATTAAGCGCCTTGCAAAATGAGGTGATCGTTATGCCTTTGCTGAAATGTTTACCTAGGCTTTCCACTGTCGCGTTGAGATGTTTATTTTCAAGCTGGAAAGCTTCTGCGCGTTCTTCAGCTTCAATTACCATCAGTGCAAGCTGTTTTCGACTCACCTCAGTCGGTGCAGGGCGAAAGTAAGCATCTTCCATTTTTTCAAAGAAAGACCAGGCCTCGTCACTATCGACAATTTTCGACATGCGGGCAGCACCTTTTTCGGTCCATAGCGTCAACGACGTTGTATGTTTATTAACCGAGTAAATATCCTTTACTTGGTTACGAAACGAACGTAATGAGTCACTTTTGAGTGTGATGATATGAACTCCCTCAACAAAACGATCACGATTATTTGAAAGGTTCATGCGGATGTTGGCCTCATCAACACCATAACCAGCCGCTAATGTTTCCGTGGTGACAACTCGGACACCTTTCCATTCAATAACGGGCAGTGCGTTAGCATCTATTGTGATTAATTCGCTCATAATTAAACCTTCTTAATATCAATTTTTAACTTTTTGGCTAATCGGCGCTGTTGTCTATTTAGTGGCATTCGAATGTCATCGCCGTTTCTTTCAAATTGGGATAAGTGTTTGCAGACATTGGCATAATCTTTAACTTCATTTCTTTCTAAACTAAGCCCTTGAGCAATAGTCATACCTGCAATTCCCTGTTGAGTTCTGCTGCGTTTTCTTTTGCTCATAAATAACTCTCCGTCACTTTAATTTTTGCTTTAGATAAACAACGGTCAGTTGCTTGGCTGCTTATTTTCTGCTGATCACTTAACGCGCCATTTACTGGCGGTTTGGCAATGTAAAAAGCTTTGTTATATTGCTCAGCGGCACGTCGATATAACTTTCTATCTTCAAGTGACTTGCCAGTATTCATATAATGTTCAAAGTTACTCACAGCTCATCTCCGAAGTTTTATTAATATTGGCTTCCAGTAATTCGGCTTCTTTTTTACTTTTGATTTTTTCCCTTGCTTTTTTATTACGTTCTTTTTGTTGTTCTTCATATTCAATTGCGCGAGTTAATAAAGAATTACGCAGTGAGTTGTGCTCTATTCGATATTCAGCCCACCGCAAGTCTTTTTCTGTTCTGGCTAAATATTTAGCCTGACCCCACAATATGGATGCTTCTAAATAATCACCGGCTTGTTCTGCTTTTGCTGCCTGTTGTGCAATACTTAAATAACTTGGCTTCATTTATTCATTTCCTTTTGATGTAAATGTTCAGCAATGAGTAAAGTAATATCACTAATGAACTCTTTGCCTTCGTCGGTTAGCTTTCCGTATTTATTGTAAAAACTATCGTAGACTTTGATTATTTGCTGGTCGGTTGCTCCTGCTTCTTTACGGCAGATGTTATTTTCGTATAAATTGATTAATGATTGCTTTAATATCTCAGCATCTAAATCAACTCGGAATTTAATACTATCTACAGTTCGCTCGAATGTTGAAGCTTTCTTTTTACTTTTTAGATAATCAAAGATTGCATCAATAAAATGTTTTCTTCTTTTGTCTAATAAAGTTAATTTTTCCATTTTCTTATTCCTGAATTTAGATAAGGGGATTCCCTCAGCATTGACGCTGATTTGAATTTAAATTTGTTTTTTAATTATTTATTGGTTATTGCTTCTTGAAGTCTGCCGTATTTTATTACCGCATCTTCCTTTGCTTCTTCGAATCTTGTGTTTGCTTTTTGCCATTCCTTTTCTAACTGTAAAATATGCTTTTCTTTTTTAAGCTTCTGTTTTAAATCTCGATATATTTCAGCCTGTCTATCTATATACTCTGGCAGCATGGCACCGCGCTTAAAGGTAGGAGTACCATCAGGCAACTGTGTTTTAATGTCTGGTTCGTTAGTTGGCTTGCCTAGCTTACTGAACTCATCACTAGCAAGGATGTGTGCATATTTATTGATAGCGGCATCTTCAGTGAAATAGCTTTTATTGCATGGCTGAACAAAATAAACCTCACGAGTAATGACCTGAATGTCGTGACCTGTTGTTATTTCTATAGGCTTTGCTTTGTTTGTCATTTTAATTTTCCTTAATAAGAGCGTCTAAACCATTGAGTGTTTTACTTAATGTATTTGCCATTAAATCTAATTGTGCATATAGCGTTGGGGTGTCTGGTTCATTTTCGTATATGTCACTTTTAAGTTGATGTAGAGAAAGCTCGACATTATTAATATCCCCAATAGCACCATGTAACTTATTTTCTGATAACTTACTATTTTGATTGGGGGGGGCAGAACGCCGTTTAATTTCCTCACTAGAATAATAAACATTATCATCTAATGCTTTAGCAATAATGATTGACTCTTGAATCAATAAACCTATTTTACACAGAACATCTTTTGATAAGGGGTCATTGTCACTACATGAAGAATCAAATAATAAGGTGCCAATTGCTCCAACTCCTTCAATTAATGCTTCTGATGTCATTTCGTTACTAATAGAAATTCCACTAAGTTGCTCGATTGAGTAGTTTTTGAAATCGTTTATTTTTATCGTATCGCTAGTTTTCATTTTTACTTCCCAAGATTAATTTTAATTAATGACTCATGGGCGCGAATCACTGATAATAAGGCTACAGCCAAAGTATTTAGGGTGTTTTCATTATCAATAAATCCTGAATCTAAAATTAAATTAATAATGGCCTTTGCGTAGGTTAATTCAGTGTTAGCTGCATCTCTTAATTGAATATTGTCATTCACTATTCTTTCTCCAAAATATTATCGACCTCAGTTTCACATTGAGCGATTAATTGATTGGCTATATGTTTTTCGCTGTTGTCTCTATTTAGATATTGAGCGGCAATTAAAAACGCTTTCACTCGGTTAAACACATCCATACATTCACTAACTTGTACTTTGGGGGGGGGCTGTTTTATTCATGTCCATTATCCCGTTGTGCATTTTCTTCAATTAACCAACCTGCTACAGGGTTTGATAGTTCGTAGGCTAATTCAATTAAACTATCAATGATGGTTTCTCCAGTTGTCATTCCATTTAGCTGAATTAATACAGCATTTAATTGGACGCTTTTTTTTGCGGCGACACTTAATTTAATTTCGTGTGACATGTCACGCTCCTATAGGTGTTTGTGATGCCAGTGATAAAACATAATCACGAATAAGCTGTAATTTTGCTGATTTCAAATCCGTTGCATAAACTTTTTTGCGTTCACCTTTAGCTTGTGGATCACTACGCTTTACAGCAAAGAAACAGAACTTAAACAGACCTGTACGGATATCAGGTTTAAGTGTATTGGTATTTGACGCATAATGTATAATCGGCACTTTTTAAACCTTACTATTGGCGTGAAAAATTAAATGAAGTCATCTCACCTTCACCGTAGCGTAACCAATCAGCACTAACACCTAATATTTGAGCAATTTTCCCGCAGCGGGCAATACCAGATTCTTTTGATTTGCCTGTCACCAGTGCACTAACCGTTCCTTGTGATACACCTATTAAGCCCGCCAAGGTTGCTTGTGTCATTCCAGAATGATCAAGAGCTAAGCGCAAGCGCGAAGCAAAAGAGTTTTGGTGTGATATTTCTGGTTTATCAATTTTGGCTACTTCATTTACTTTTTTTGTAAGCCCTACATAAACCTCTGCCGAATATCGCTTTGCAAGATCAATAATGGCAACACCTATCTCGCTAATTTCTTCATTTGTAGTGCTGGATAAAAGAAGCCCTGCTTCCAACATGATTTCTATGTTATTTAAGGCGTCACAAGGATTTAACGGAAAACCTAAAAAATTGTTCATGTTACCCTCTCTGATTATCGCTTTTCCGATTTTTAGAATATCACTTTTTCATTGTGTGT
Source organism: Providencia sp. TYF-12 (assembly GCF_041344805.1). Classification (NCBI taxonomy): domain Bacteria; kingdom Pseudomonadati; phylum Pseudomonadota; class Gammaproteobacteria; order Enterobacterales; family Morganellaceae; genus Providencia; species Providencia sp. TYF-12. The sequence goes on along the minus strand of NZ_CP166833.1, from coordinate 3,113,463 downwards.
CAATCGGTTTTCCGATTTATTTTATTTGAATAAAGGAGGGCGGGATGGAAGGCAATAAAAAACCCGCCTTGTCAGCGGGTTTGTGGGGTTTTGATGTGCTATGCGAAGCGTCTTAATTTCATTGGCCAGCTTACTATGACTTTGCCATCAATAAAAAGCTGTTCTTCTTCTGACTCATCAATTTTCCATTCTTTGTAGGCTGGATTATCAGACAAAACAATAAGATAATTTTTTATTTTTTGAAGTCGCTTGATGTGTGATGAACCCCCGAATGTAAATGCATAAACCCCATCACCTTCAAACTTTTTCACTGTCACATCAATAAAAACTAAATCTTCAGGATCTATCGTCCCTTGCATGCTATCACCCTGCGCATTAATTGCTTTCATAGATGATGCAGGTCTGCCACCAAAAATACTTAGTGCAAACTCAGGTTCTAAAGATATAGACCTTATGATGTCTGGAAAGTCAGAGTTATAACTACCAGGTCCACAACTGTACTCTATGTCCATAAGGTCAACAGTATATGAATCATTGGTAGTTAAATTATTATCATTAGTATCTGTAAGGTGTTCTACAGAGTATTGCTCACTTGGTAGCATGGGACCTTCACCAGAAGCTAGCCATTCAGCACGCACGCCCAAAACCTTAGCTATTTCTACAGTTTTTCTTGAGCCGCCAGCTTTGTTGAGTAATTGATTGATACTCGACTGAGCCATGCCCACGGCTTTAGCTAGTGCGAATTGTGTGTAGCCTGCTCTTTGCATAGCAGTATTTAGCCTATCTGAAAAGCTCATTTTTTCCCCTCCGAAACTAAGCATTGATTCTATCGCTTTTCCGATAAAAAGCAATTAAAAATAGGAATATCTATGGACAAACGGTTTTCCGATTTATATCATGTTAAGAATAGGAGAACCGATAATGAAAAATAAGCATATCGAGAAAGCGATTTCTCTAATTGGCAGTCAACAACTACTGGCAAAGAAGTGCGGCAGGGCTCAACCCACTATTTGTGACTGGTTGCACGGGAAAAGTAAGGTTCCAGTTGAGTGTGTCTTGAGAATAGTTTCAGCAACGGGAAATAAGGTTAAGGCACATGAAATTCGCCCTGACTTACCTGATTTGTTTCCTCATCCAGACAGTGGGCTATATGCACCAGATACACAACATACCGATGCCTAAGCATTACTTTCCTGATGACGCTAAGTGGATTCAGGAAATGTTATTGCCACTGTCACCGAGTGCGAGAAATAGGGCGCTGGTGGCTTATTCCGAAGTGTATCAGGAGCATTGGGAGTTAGAGCTCGTTTCATATCGCAAAGACAACAAAGCGAGACATGAAGCGAACTCAAGGTTAAGGCAGTACGTGAGACGTTATTCGAAGGCAATGCAAGGTTATACCTCGGCGCCGTTGTTGGTTGGTCAGTAATTTCATTAAGGGAGTATTCAGGGGTTAAGACGTTTAGCCGTCTAGACTGTTTTCTGGGGAAGAGGGGAAAACTTTCTAGGGGGGTAAGGGGGGTGATCTTTGAAAGGGGTGTTAGGGAAGGCACTGCCAAGGAAGGAGTTAGATCTTAAATATAGATCTCTATAGGGGGTATAAAACCCACCAGCCGTTTATATGGCTAAATGACAAATCTTCCAAAGACTTCGTCCTTGGCAGGGTAAATTATTCAAGTGAGGAACGGATGTTAAACATTACACCTAATTTTGCACAGGAACGCGGTTTAGCTATGTTGCGTCAACACTGGAAGCAAAACCGCACGTTTATGATTTATAGCCCAACAGGGAGTGGTAAAACAGGACTAGCGGCATTTATCACAAACGGTTACATCAAGCGCAATATGCGAGTTATGTTCTGTGCGCCATATACAAGCCTGATCGCCCAAACAGCTGAGCGTTTTCAAGAGTATGGCATACCAATGGAAGAAATCGGATTTGTTTGGGCCAATCATCCCAATTATGATCCAACAAAATTAATCCAAATTGCCTCAGCAGATACGGTTATTCGTCGTGAGTTTCCTGACAACATTGATTTACTCATCATCGACGAGGCCCATTTACGCCGTAAGAAAATACTCGAAGTCATTCGTGATACTGAACTCAAAGTAATCGGGCTGTCGGGAACACCGTTTTCCCCGTTTCTTGGTGAGTATTACGAAAGGCTGATTAAACCCACAACGATGAAGGAGCTTATTCAGCGTGGGGATCTAAGTAAATACGAATTTTACGCACCGACAAAGCCGGATTTATCAAAAGTGAAATCAGTCCGTAGCGAGGAATTTGGTAGTGATTATAAAGAGGCTGAGATCGCTGAAATTATGTCGGGTGCGGATTTGGTTGGCGATGTGGTCGATAACTGGCTGGCTAATGGTGAAAACCTACCAACGATCTGTTTTTGCGTCACTGTCAGCCATGCAAATTATGTCACTGTTGCTTTTAATCGCTCGGGGGTAAATGCAGAAGTCATTACAGCTGATACGCCACATGATGAGCGCCGAGTCATTATTCATCGTTTCGAACAGGGTGCAACCAAGATCATTGTTAATGTCGGAACGCTTGTCGCAGGTTTTGATAGTGATGTTCGTTGCATCATTTACGCCCGACCTACTAAATCAGAAATCCGCTGGGTGCAGTGTCTTGGTCGCGGATTACGTAAAGCGCCGGGCAAAGATAAATGTCTCATCTTTGATCATTCCGGTTCTGTCCATCGCTTAGGCTTTCCTGATGATATCGAATATGACGAACTGCCTAGCAAAAATGACGGCATGAAAGAGGTTAATAGTTTTCGTGAGCAGGAAAAACGCGAGAAGAAACCGAAAGAATGCACCTCATGCCACTACATGAAGCCAGCAGGTGTTTATGTTTGCCCTAAATGTGGATTTAAACCACTCGCTGGGGAAGACGTAGAAGTCGATACAACACGTAACATCAAAAAATTAGGTAAGACTGAAAAAGTTTACACCCAACAAGAAAAGCAAAGTTTCTATTCCCAACTTAAATATTACCAAAACGTGAGAGCGGTTGAAGGCAAGCCGATTAGTGACGGGTGGGTCGGTCACACATTTAAAGATAAGTTCGGTGTATTCCCTTATGGACTACACAGTACCCCTCAAGAGATTACACCAGAGGTCAGTAATTTCATTAAACATAAGCGGATCCGTTTCGTAAAGGGTCAGCAAAAAGCAAAAGAGCAGTTCGCACGTATTAAAGGTCAGTTAAAAAATGGCACACCACAGCAAGGAGCATTACTTTGAATACAATTGATGCCGCAAAAGGACAATGGGCAAAAATATTTGCGTACTATGGGCTACCCCCTATCACTGGGCGCAAACACTTTAAGGGCAAATGTCCATTATGTGAGAGAAAGGGCAAGTTTCGTATTGATGATAAAAATGGGCTGGGCACATGGATTTGTACCTGTGATTCAGGCACAGGCTTTCAGTTGCTGGAAAAAACACAAGGTAAGAGTTTTAAAGTTCTGGCTGATGAAGTGGACACTCTTCTTGGCAATCATCGAGAAAATATAGCACCTAAACCACAAACTAAAGATACCTCAATTGCAGGGTTTAGAGAGCGGATCATCAAGTGCTATTTAAACCTAAAATCACTGAAAGATACCTCAGCAGCGAAATATCTACACAATCGCGGTATCTATGAGCTGCCGAGTGAACAGGTTAAATTTTGTGATAAGCAACCCGTAAAACATAACCCTAACAGCTTTCAAGCGATATGGGCGCTTGCAACAGACTCAAAAGGGCAGCTCTGTTACCTGCATAGGACGTATTTAGAAGGCGATAAAAAAGCGCGGCTATCTCTGGTCAAACGAATGGATGCGCTACAGGAGGATAACTACTTAAAGTATGCAAGTTCCGTCGCTATTCGTATGTTCCCCGTAGCTTCAACGTTGGGAATTGCTGAAGGGATCGAAACTGCACTTTCCTGTAAGCAAATCTATGGCGTCAATACTTGGTCAACAATGAATGCGGGCCATATGGCGAAGTTTGTCGCTCCAAAAGGTGTTAAACATCTGATTGTTTTCGCTGATAACGATTGGAGCGCAACGGGTGAAGCTGCAGCTTATGAATGTGCCCGTAAAAATCTGGTAGCAAATAATGATATTGAAAAAGTTAGCGTGAGATGGCCTGACCTAAACGATTTTAATGATTTGCTCATTCAAGGTTGTGAGGCAAGGGAACGTGTTTTTATTCGGAAACAGAGAGAGGCGGCTTAATGAAACTCGAAAATGCACTGAAAAACTTTCACCCTAAGTCACCTACATTCGGCAATGTAGCAGGTTGTACATCCCCTGACCGAATAACCGGAACGGATATCATGGCAGCTATGGGGATGACTGAATCACAAGCTAAGTTTGGTATGACGGCTTTTTTGGCGAAAAATGATATCAGCGAAGAGGATAAGTTTTCTACGGTAGAAGCCTTAACCCAATACGCTAAAAAAATCACACCTAAGCTGGTGGCTAAAGCTGCAGGTAAAAAGTTGGGTTATTGCCTAATTATTCTGGCCAAGATGGCATTTGAAGATTATGCCCGTTCAGCTGGTTCAGTTTTTCCATGTTCAGCATGTAGCGGTAAAGGTCTTATTTATAAGCGCAAGGACGTAGTCAAACATCCTGGTATAACTAGACTAGACGGAACTGTAATTATTGAGCCGTGGACGAAAAATGAAGAAGTGGGTGAATTGTGCCAAGAGTGTAATGGTAAGGGGCGACTAGCACACCGTTGCCGCTGTAAAGGACGGGGTAAGGTATTAGATGACATTCAAACTAAGCTGCAGGGCGCGCCTGTATTTAAAGATTGTCCTCGTTGTGCGGGTAAGGGGTTCAACCGGGTGCCGTCGTCTGTGGCATATAATGCGATAAAACACTTAGTGCCTGATTTAACCCAATCGTCATGGTCACGAAATTGGAAGCCATTTTATGAAAAGTTAGCTAGTAAATGTTTTATTGAAGAAAGTGCGGCAGAACTGGCATTTAGCAGGGTAATAAAATAATGTGTTTTATTTGATTTTTGCATAGAATTGGCTTATTATCTTCTAATAATGGACATTCTATACCTAGTCGCATTAAACCAATTCAAGGCCTCGCTAAATCAGCGGGGCTTTTTTGTGCCTAAAACAAACATAAGACTTGCTGTTACGTTTGGTCAGAGTTACATGTGTAGTTATGCACAATAACTGACCAGAGGTTTAAAAATATCATGTTAAAACAGTGTGATATGACAGAAAGGGCAAGGCTTGTATTTTATGCGGTTACAGAGGAACCAGCCACAGTAGGTGAAATCGCATGGCTTAGTAATCTAACCGATTCATGCTGCCGATTAATACTGACCCAGTTAGCGATGGCGGGTTTAATCAAAGAAAACATCAAAGAAAGTACATATCAAAATATCTAGCACTGTGAAAATGGGCGGCTGGTGGGTGTTGGTAGCACCTTACCAGCCATTCGCCCGTTGGATACGGATCACGGACAAACTAAAGCCCACTGCTTATGTGCACAAAGCAAGTGAAGCTTATCAAAAAAGGTTTCCATGATCTATGAAAAACACTGTGAATTTAAACAGTATTAATTTAGTCAATGATGACTCACTCAGCTACATAAAGACACTTCCCGATAATAGTATTGACCTAATTGCAACTGACCCACCTTATTTTCAGGTTAAGTCATGTAATTGGGATAATCAGTGGGAAAACGTCACTGCATATTTATCGTGGCTTGATGAAATGCTTGCGGAATTTTGGCGTGTTCTGAAGCCAAACGGTAGCTTATATATGTTTTGTGGTTCAAAGCTGGCGGCTGATACGGAATTATTAGTGCGTGAGCGGTTCGATGTGCTTAACCACATTATTTGGGCTAAACCATCGGGACCATGGCGACGACAAAATAAAGAAAGCCTGAGAAGTTATTTCCCTGCAACTGAACGCATCTTGTTTGCTGAACACTATCAAAGCCCTTACAAGGGAAAAAGCAGTGGTTATCTTCAGCGACGCAGAGAATTGAAAGAAAACACCCTGAGGCCATTGATTGAATATTTTAAGCAGGCAAGAGACTCATTAGGCATAACAGCTAAGGAAATACATCAGGCCACTGGAAAGCAAATGGCGTCTCATTGGTTCAGCTACAGCCAATGGCAATTACCAAACGAATCAGACTATTTGAAGCTACAAGAGCTATTTAACCAAGTAGCAGTAAAACAGTTCAGCGACAATCCATTAAGCCGCCAGCACGCTGATTTAGTTAGTGAACAAAAGCTACTAAATCGTGAATATCATGAGTTATCTCAGCAATACCAACTATTAAGGCGTCCGTTTACTGTGACAGTAGATGTTCCTTATACAGATGTTTGGGTATACCCACCTGTTCAGTATTACCCCGGCAAACATCCATGTGAAAAGCCTTCAGCGATGATGGAACACATTATTAATAGTAGTAGCCGAGAGGGTGATGTAGTGGCTGATTTCTTCATGGGTTCTGGCGCCACAATAAAAGCCGCATTAAAACTTAATCGCAGGGTGATTGGGGTAGAGCTTGAAACTGAGCGATTTGAGCAAACGAGGGCAGAGATAGATAGAAGTATATCTTTACCTAATTTATAGAGATGAATTCTGCTGTAGGCTTTATTTTAAACGGCCGTGTTATATAAATATGCAACCAAAGTCATAGACTACCGCTTAATTAATGTGTAAATTTTCCTTATGAAATAAAGGGAAGAGGAATTTCAGGTGGATGAGCACTTTGGTAATTATATAATTCGGCCTATAAGTGAAATCGGCCGTGGTGAGTTTGGGTATGTTGAGCTAGTCACGCTTTATTCGCTAAGTGGTAATGAATGTGGTGATTATGCAAGAAAAGTGTTTTCCCCCAAAAAGGTAGAATTAATAGATAATTTTAAAAAAAGATTCAGATTAGAAGTAATTAGTCAATCTAAGTGTGTTCACAATAATATTGTCCCTGTTTATCTGCATAACTTAAAGATTGATAGACCTTGGTTTATTATGGATAAAGCTGAGGTAGATTTTGAGACCGAGCTTAAGATAGAAACTTTAACTTTTTTTGATAAGATCAATATCGCAAGAATGTTACTTGATGGATTGAATTTTATACATAAAAGTGGATATATACATAGAGACATTAAGCCCCAAAATGTTCTTAAATTTAAAGATGGCACGTATAAAATTTCTGATTTTGGGTTGGTTAAAGATCTGAGCCCTGATAAAGATTCAACTAATTTGACATTAGTTAAAACATTTATGGGAACAAAACATTACTGTGCCCCTGAGATACTGATAGAGTGTGAATACTCTCAACAGACCGATATTTATGCATTAGGGAAGATGCTGAATGAACTTTCTTATAAAAACAAGAATGTAGATAATATTCTAAAAAAATGTGTAAAAATGGAGAAAGAAGAGAGATATCAGTCAGTAGACGATATTATAAACGATTTTGAAGCTATTTCATGGGGGTTATAGAAATGATTTTAACAGCTTCTTCCTCATTCTCTTATCCTAAAGAGGTGAACAGAGGTAATCAAGATTCTATATTACCTGTGAAAAAAATAAGTGATGGATTTATTATGGCCGTTGCTGACGGTGTTGGTTCATATGTCGGTGCTGATTTTGCTTCGCGGCTTGCAATATCTTATTTAGAAAATGCACATTCGATCAGTAATTCTGACGATGTTGAGTATGCATTTGAAAATATACGGAATATCTTAAAAGAGCAGGCGTCAGATATTGGCTCTGAAGTAATGAAAATGGCATCAACGACACTCACTTTTTGTGTAGTAAAGAAAGATGGGATTCTAGTGGGGCATGTCGGAGATTGTCGCTTATATATAAAATCAGCAAACAAGTTAAAACAGTTAACAAAAGATCACACTAGACACCAGATGCTTATTGATGAGGGGGTTTTTACCGCTAGGCAGTTAAAGGGTAAATCAGGTAAAAACATTCTCACAACTGCAATTTCAGTTTCAAATGAAATTGAAATGAATTGCGATATTTTTTTCATACCGAATGAACAATTGGATTTCATCGATGACAATATGACGCTGTATATTATGTCTGATGGTGCTCATGCATTATGGGAAAAAAATCCGCGTTTTTCTTTTAACACAATGAATAATATTTCCAAATTTACAAATAGCCTGTATCGGCGGATCGAAAGAAATGGGCCTACAGATGATTATTCATTAGTTGGTGCAACAATAAGCTTTTAGTGCCATTTAAAATCCAAATCACAAACAAAGGTCGCCTAGTGCGGCCTTTTTCGTATATAGCCACCACAAATCACTATCAACATGTTTAATTACTGCAATTAATTTGCTGGTGGCTTTCTATTAACTAAATATCGGGCACTCCGTAGGGGGTGGTATATGCGTATGGATAAATACAGCAACGCAGCCTACGGTAGTGCTGGGCTTACAGCATTCTTTGCAAGCTTATCGCTTTATGAATGGGGTTTTATTATCGGGATGGCGTTCAGCATCATCCTAGGCTTGGCGACTTTCTTCATGAATAGGCGCGAACAACGAAAGCGAACTCGTTTATTTGAAGACCTGGTCAATAAGACTGACCCACAAAACCCATCAGCTACTGCACGAAAAGCCGCCGAACTTATGGCGAAAGCACCAAAGGATATCTAATGTCACTCAAGCAAAAACTAACTGTGCTTGTTAGCGCAGGGGCTACGGCTATCGCTCTAACAGTCATTGCGCATTTTGAAGGTGTTAGATATGAGCCTTATGAAGACGTGGGTGGTGTTCTGACGGTTTGTTATGGCCACACAGGAAAGGACATCATTCCTAATAAAGTTTATTCAAAAGATGAATGTAATGAATTGCTTGAGTCAGACTTTCAGCGCACTAAACAGCAGGTAGATAAATTGGTTAAGGTGCCAACTGACGATTACACAAAAGCCGCTCTGTATTCATTTGCATTCAATGTTGGTACCGGCGCATTCGCTAAGTCGACAATGCTTAAAAAGCTAAATGCAGGTGACCAATACGGTGCTTGTGAAGAACTAAAAAGATGGGTTTACGCGGGGGGCAAGGTATGGCGTGGACTTGTAAACCGTCGAGATGCGGAGGCAGCTATATGCCATGGAAACCTATAGTGGTTGTAATGTGTTTCATGCTGCTTGCGATATCAATAATTGCTTTCGGTGCTTACCGTATGACAGATAACACATGCGGTATTGATAAAGCCAGTTTAGAAAAGCGTTGTCAAAAAGCTATCGATCATTACAAGGGTAGGCAGGTGAATTATGAAATTCGATAAATCATTCTGGCTATTCATTATGGTTGTTGGCCTAGGCTGGTGGGTTGTTACTGTTCACGACAACAACAAACTACTTGAAAAAGAGAATGAGAGACTACAAAAGGACAATACAAATCAAAGCAAGATAATTGCCAGCCAATCATTTGAGTTCAACCGCATCAATCAACTAACCAGTACAGCATACCGCAATGGGCTTCTATCTGAAGCGAAATCGCAGGAGACAGTCATTGAATACCGAACCATTCTCAAGAAAGAGCCTACTTGTGATCTTGTTGTGCCTCAGTTTGTTACTGATGGGCTGCTCAACTACACATACCGTTTACGAGCCAGCACCTTGTATGGAAATCCCGAGCGTATTGACGCAGCAGGTGTTGGTGCCATTACCGCCAGAAAATTAACATATTGTCAGGCTATCGAGTGGATAGATCCTTTATTGAAAACCATCGATAAAGCGAATACGCAACTTGAAGCCATAGAACAAGCAAAGAAAAAACCACAGGCTAATTAACCTAATTCCCATGATGAGGAACGCGCCGCATTGTCGCTGTCTTGTATGTTAGCTATGACCTATCTTCCTTATGTAGTGAGCGCATATTGAGAATCAAAAACAATGAATACCACCGTTTTGGTTATTTGTCGGGCATATCACAGTAACGTTTGCTGTGGGTAGAAGAAATGACGTGACTGCGGGAGAGACCGCTTTACTTCATGGTAGTCAATCAAAAAGCTTATTTTCATGAGTAGGTTTTCTTATTAACTATGAGGATGTGAGTATGGATAATCCAGTTGAGGTCATGGTTGTTTTTGTTAAGCCGATAGGCGATGGCAAAACCCGCCTTGAGCGTCGCACATATGGTAAAGAATTTGGTTTTACTAAGAAGCAAGTTGATTCAACAGAATTTAAGCACAACCTTTCTTTTGCTTTGAAGTGCGAGTTTGGAGCAGATGTTTCTATTCGGGGAATAAGTGCAGTGGTGGAGAAAAAACAAAATCCGCACAACATTAGACTGCTTTTCTGTACACCTACCGATAAGGACATTGAGTCCATTATTGAACGAGTTAACCATGAGCTGTTAGGTAAGCCATTAAATGATAAGACAGCAAGAGAGGCTGGTGAATTAGCACTAAAGTATGCAGCAGACATGATTTCAGTTGAGTCTGAATTAACGTATTAGTATTCATTGAATAACTTTCTACAAACGTCATTCATAGAGTGGCGTTGATAGAGATTTATACAGGAGATAAACACGATGGCTAAACCGGATTGGGGGACGCTACAACAACAGTTCCTCGCCGCTCATGCCGAATCAGGAATATCCCCTAAAGAGTGGTGTGAGGAGCAAGGGTTAAAATACTCGACGGCTAAGCGCTACATTAAGATTGCGAACGGTAGTGCGAATTCGCAAAAAAAAAGTGCGAACGAAACTGCGAATAAAAGAATTCGCAAAACTGAGCAAAATACACCTAGCACTAATGCTACACAAAACGAACATTCAGATAATTCGCAGAATGAAGCGACGGAAACCGCGGGGATATTAAAGCCTCAGCACGAAAGCTTTGCACAGAATATTGCGCAGGGGATGACGCAGAAAGATGCTGCAATTTGCGCAGGATACTCACCAACGCGAGCAGACACTCAAGCACCAATATTATTAAAGCGTCCTGATGTTCGCAGGCGCATTAGAGAGTTGCGCCAAGAAGCAGCATTACTTGTCACGTTCAATGCTAAAGATTTGGCTGACCTTTCATTCAAAGCAGCCAAGGATGCCCTTGAAGATAAAAAGTTTGGTCAGGTAGCACCAAACATAAAAAACGCCGCACAGCTAACTGGTATTGAAATGAGCACCAATAAAACAGAGGTGAACGTTGATTTAGCCGGGTTAAGCTATGGAAAGGTTTGTATCGTTACTCCAGCGACATGTCCTCCTGAAGTTTGGGATGCACACATGGAGAAACTACGAGAGGGAAAGCAGAGCACCCAACAATAATAGATGGCGTTCTTTATTCGTTTAGTAGCGACTGGGTTCCCTCGGTTCTATACGATAAGCCGGTTGGTTCAGTTCGCTGGCGCTGGACTTATGGCGGGCGCGGTGGTGGTAAATCCGTAGAGATTGCCCGAGCGCTTGTATTGTTGGGTGCTAATGAGTCAATGACGATACTTTGTGCTCGTGAGTTCCAAAATTCTATCAATGATTCTGTACTGGCATTATTAGAGTCTGAAATATACAGCCTTGGTTTATCTCACTTCTACAAAGTGAAGAATAATGAAATTGAAGGGTTGAACGGAACTCGATTTACCTTCAAAGGTCTGCGCAACAATATCAACAGCATTAAATCGATGCATGGCATCCGTGTTTGTTGGGTAGAAGAAGCGCAAACAGTATCACAAGATAGTTGGGACATTTTAGGCCCTACTGTTCGAGCTAATAAATCTGAGGTTTGGGTATCATTTAACCCACGAGAAGAAACGGATCCTACTTATAAGCTGATGAAGCGACACGAGGCTGACCCGCCTGATGGTGGCGTTATTATTTTTCGTGTTAATTACTGCGATAATGCTTTTTTCCCTGATGTGCTTCGCCATGAGATGGAGTATTGCAAGCGTGTTGATTATGAAGCTTATGAGCACATTTGGTTAGGGTTACCTCGGGCAATTAGTGAGGCGGTTATCTTCTCTGGTAAGTATCGAGAAGAAATGTTCCCTGATGATTTGTGGCAACAAGCCGACCGTCTCTTTTTCGGTGGTGACTTCGGCTTTGCCAATGACCCTAGCACATTAATTCGTTGTTTCATTATAGGACGAAAGCTTTATATCGAATATGAGGCATACGGGGTAGGTGTAGAGCTTGATGAATTATGGAAGTTCTACGCTGGTAAGGATGGGGCAACTGCGGAACAGCTTACACAGTGGAAAGATGGCGACGAAAAGAAATATCCTGGTATACCGCAATCAAGGAAGTGGCCTATTCATGCAGATAACAGCCGACCAGAGACAATAAGTTATTTATCGCGTCAAGGCTTTGTTATTGATGGCGCCACTAAATGGCCCGGTAGTGTTGAAGATGGCATTGCATATCTTAAAGGCTTTGAGGAGATCATTATCCATCCTCGATGCAAGCACATGTTAGAAGAAGCCCGGCTGTATTCTTATAAAGTGGACAGAATGACGGGTGAGATTTTACCTGTAGTGCAAGATAAGCATAACCACTGTTGGGATGCGGTTCGTTATTCCCTTGATGGTTACATTACAAGCGAAGGTGATCTGGGTGTTTGGGCTTCCTTGGGCAAACAGACTTAATTGCTAAAAATAGCGTCTTCAGATTGAAATGGAGTTGAAATTGATTTCTGGTTTTTATTAACAAATCAATAACAATATAACAGGCGATTTAGAGTGAGAAAACATCTACTTTTGCCCGTTATAGGTGACATTTTAATTGAGTTGGAAAGTCGCGATACACATAAGCACCATTATGTTAAATAACCCTCCTTTTTAATAAATTATCATGAGGTTTAAATGTCTCGTAAGCAACGCCGAAACGGCGCAAAAAAGCCCGTTAAAACAGCTGACGGGTACAATAACTTCCAAGCCAAAATTGGCCCAGAAACACAGAACATTCAAACGGGCGGCACTTATGTTCCCGGTTACATTACCCGTAACCGAACCATGCTTGAATTCGCTTATCGTTCATCGTTCTTAGTTGGCGCGGGTGTTGACGCTATTGCAGATGATATGACCCGAAAAGGCGTCAGTATTAGCTCAAGGCTCAAGCCAACGCAAAAGGGTAAGATTGAGAATTTCTGGGATAACGCAGCTATCTGGGATGGATTAAACGATACGTTAAAATGGTCTCGTCTTTATGGTGGCGCAATTCTTGTTGCCCTTATCGATGGACAAGATATTTCAACAGAGCTAAACCTAGAAACAGTGGATAAGGGGCAGTTTAAGGGCGTTATGTGCCTTGACCGCTGGCAGTTAGACCCAACCTATGATGATTTAGTGACAGAGTATGGTCCGCATTTTGGAAAGCCGAAGTTTTACAGAGTAATAGCTGGAAATAATAAGGCGCAAGGTTGGGAAATACATTATTCCCGCGTAATACGAATGGAAGGTGACAAGTTACCCTATCAGCAAGCACTGACTGAGAATGGTTGGGGAATGTCTGTTGTAGAGCGTATTTTTGAGCGAATACAAGGTTTTGATACCGCTAGTGCAGGAACAACTCAGCTTATTCATAAAGCACACCTTAGAACCTACAGCATCAAAGGTTTAAGGCAGATACTGGCAACCGGTGGTGATTTAGAAAAAGGATTAATGCGGCATTTAGATATGATCCGCGAATTTCAAACGATTGAGGGCATGACGTTGATGGATTCAGATGATGAATTCGCCACTCATAGTTATTCTTTTTCAGGTATCGCTGATGTCATATTGCGCTTTGCTGAACAGGTGTCAGGTGCTACTGGCATTCCTCTTGTTCGTTTGTTTGGTCAATCTCCTTCGGGGTTTAGTACGGGTGATGGTGACTTAGAAAACTATTACAGCCGTATCAACTCACTACAAGAGCGACACTTAAGGCGGCATATTCGTTGGTTGATGGATATTTCTTGGCGTTCATTATTTGGCGAAGAATTACCGGAAGACCTGACCTTTGAGTTTAATAAGCTTTGGGATATGTCAGATGCAGACCGAGCGACAATGGCAAGCAATATCGCTACGGCATTGGGTTCATTGGTAGACCGACAGATTATCCCTATTCATGTCGCCATGAATGACCTGCGGAACATTTCTGATGTGATAGGTATTGGTGGTTCAATCACAGACAAGGATATTGAAGATGCGAAAGCCCAGTGGGAGACGGATGAATTTGAAACCGGCACTGCGCCGGCGTTCGGAGATCCAATATCAACAAAGCCTACAGGCGATAGTCAGCCAAATAAACCAAATCGTCACTGGCTCTTACGATGGTTCTGAGCATAGCGCGGGGATCATCACTAGCAACCTAATTGATTATTCTTACATGTTGGATGAATGGTCTACGCTGGTGGCCCATAAAATGTTCTCACAAGTTGAACGCGAAGAGTGGGGGCAGTGGCGTTCTGTATCAGAGCAAATATCTGAGGGGTTGCGTGATGTAGTTGGTGATACGCCAGTCGGTCAGGTGGCTCAAGATATTGTCTATCGCCAGATTCAGCTAATGAAATCAATTCCGATTGAAGCTGCTGAGCGTGTTCAAGATATTCAATCCCGAGCAATTGAAGCCGTTATCAATGGTGAGCGTCCTGATGCGCTGTATCAAATGATAATGGAAACGGGCAACGTAGCGTCCAGCAGAGCGAAACTCATCGCCAGAACGGAGATAGGGCGAGCAACAGGCGCTCTAACTCAGGCGAGGGCATTATCAATTGGCTCGGAGGGGTATTGGTGGCGAATAGAGGGCGCAGGCACTAGGCCATCACACAAGAAAATGCGTGATAAATTCGTTTATTGGCATAACCCGCCTACGCTAGATGGTATGACCGGGCATGCGGGATGCCTACCTAACTGTAAATGCTGGTCAGAGGTACATGTACCGAAAGCCAGATTCTAACAAGTCGCCTAGTGCGGCTTTTTTAATGTCTGCAATTTGGCAGGTAAAGCATGAAATATTTTTTTGTCACTAAGTTGGGGGAAACGCGATATCTCCAGCCTGATGGCTCACTGCTGTGTAAAAACGTCCCCATTGCGCGCACTGGCTCACAGGTCTACTTACCCGAGGAAATCGGATTAGAGCCTGATGCTAGTGGAATGGTGACGGTGTACCGAACTGAAGATGAAGTGTTTTCAGAAGAAACAATGGCTTCATTTGAAGGTGTCGCGGTCACACTAAGGCATCCAGAAGATAAAGACGGCAATATCGTTTTTGTTAACCCCTCTAATTTTGCCGAATTAGCGCATGGTCATATTCAAAATGTTCGCAGAGGGGAAGGTGATAAATCAGACCTACTCATTGCGGATGTGTTGGTTAAACGGCAAGAAGCGATTGACGCTATCAATGCGGGGCTGATTGAGGTCAGTTGTGGCTATGATGCGCAATACAAGCAGCTATCACCGGGCAAAGGGAAACAATATCAAATCACGGGCAATCACTTGGCTGTTGGACTTGAAAAAGGCCGGGCGGGTGCTCGTTGTTCTATCGGGGATTCAGCCCCAACCAAAAAGAAGGAGAGGCCTGTAATGTCATGGCTTAAAAAATTGGGTATCGCAATCAAAACGAAAGATGAGGCTGCATTACAGCAACTTATCGACGAAGCGCCGGATATGCCATCTGAGGGCATGAATTCTATTCCGGGTGTCACTATCAATATGAATACGCCTTCACAATCAACCGCATTACCTGTCAGTGAGCGCACCACAACCGATGAGGACAAAGATAAGCCTGAAAATCAGACAGGTGATAATGAAATCCCCGAGTGGGCAAAGGCTATCTTATCGCGTTTAGAGAAGCTAGAAGGCAAAACGGCTGATACGGATCCTGACAATGATACCAAAACAGGGGATGACGACGAAGAAGAGGACAAAAAGGTAACGGGTGATGCGGCTTACCGTCGAAGCTTGATTGCTGATGCTGAAATCATTTGTCCGGGCTTTAAGCCTACAGGTGATAAAGGGATCAAGCGCCAAGTTCTTGATCATGCTTTCCGCACAGGTGATAGCGCTTACCTTAAATCATTTGGTATTCAAGACTACAGTAAAGCACCAAAAGCCACGGTTGATGCGGTCTTTAAAGGTGCAGTCGAGCTGAATAAAGCCAAAAATCATATCGCACCTATCAATCAGGGTATTTCTACCACTGATGGTGCAACCCGCACTAAACACATGACGCCAGCGGAAATTAACAAAATGAACGCTGATTTCTGGAAGAAAAACAAGTAAAGGTAATCACATGGCAGGAAATGCATATTTAACTCGTATGCCAATCGGCATTGTCGGGGGTATTACTCGTCCTCGTGAATCGACGGTAGAAGCCGTTACACTGGACAATAAAAAGCCATTCTTAGGCTATGGGCTGGTGGGCAAATACGATTCAGACAAGTTTGTACCACTCCAAGAAGGTGACACGGCAGATAAAGTGAAAGGTATTTTAGTTCGCCCTTACCCAATCACGTCATTAACGGACTTAGCCCATTTAGGCATTACAGCTAACCAAGTGGCTGACAATCTCAAGCGAGGTTATATCTGCGTTAAAGCGACTGGCGGAAATGCGCTGAATGCGAAAAAAGGCGATCCGGTGTTTATTCGTGTTGCTGGTGGCACTGAAGCAAGTCCGATTGGTTCGTTTGTTTTAAAAGCTGATGCAACAGCAGAAAACACACCTCAGCTACCTAATGCTGAAATTATGGGGCCGGGTGAAGCTGACGGTCGCATTGAAATTGCTTACAACATCTAAGGGGTATTGAATGTTTACAGTTGATAGAGCAACCATCGACTCAGCCGGTGTATTTTTAGTTGGCGAATTAGAGCGGATGGATCAGACGTTAAACTTACCATTAGCGTCAGTAAAATGGACGCGAGATATGCCATTGCGCAGCGATATCTCGATTGCAGATGAAGTGTCTTCATTTACGAATACCGATTTTGCTAGTGTCGGTGGTCCAAATCCTAACGGTAAAAACTGGATGGGTAAAAAAGGTACCGCGATTGCTGGTATTGAACTAAGCATTGATCCAACCCGTAACAACTTGACGCCGTGGGCGCAGGAAGTGGGCTGGACAGTTTTAGAGTTGGCTTCTGCTCAGAAATTAGGGCGTCCTATCGATACCCAGAAATATGAAGGTATGAAGCTGAAATGGCAAATGGACACTGATGAGCAAGTGTATATCGGTGATTCTGAGCTGGGAGTACCAGGCTTACTCAATTTGCCAAGCGTGTCACCTGTTGCCGCTGCTGCGCCGTGGACAGCGACTACCGACCCTGATGTGATTGTGCAGGACATTAACTTGGTTCTAACTGATGCGTGGGTGCGTTCTGGTTATGCGGTCTGTCCGGGTAAAATTGGTTTAGCGCCTGAGCTTTTCGGTTTGCTGGCGAGTAAAAAAGTCTCTTCAGCAGGGAATATCTCCGTCTTGGAATACGTGAAAATTAACACCATTGCATTCCAAGAAAACGGTGAGCCATTAGAAATCGTTTCGATGAAGTTTGCTTCTAAGCGTGGTGCTGGTGGCGCTCATCGTATTGTTGCGTATACCCAAGACGAGAAGTATGTCCGCTTCCCAATGGTTCCATTGCTGAATACGCCACTTGAGTATCGCGGTATGCAACAGTTGACTGTTTACTACGGTAAATTAGGTCAAGTGGAAACGCCTTATTCAAATACCATCTCTTATTTGGATATTCCTGCCGCTTAATGCTGGCGGGGAAACCCGCCCTTTTATTGGAGTTACACGATGAAATATATCGTTGCTAAAGGTGCTAAATTAAGCTTTCCTGACGGCACTCATTTTGATTTGCTTGAAGGCATTCATGATAGCGCTGAATTTTCTAAGCAAGTGACAGAACACTGGGCGTTTTCAGCGTATGCGAAACCTCTTGATGAGTCTGAGCTACAAAAAGAAGAAGAAAGCAAAAACATGGGTGTAAAGATTAAATCGCTTGAAGATGAAATCATAGCCTTGAAAGCCATACTGAAAGAAAAAGACGATCTCATCGCGAGTCAGTCGGATGAAATCACCGCTCTGAAAGCGGCACCTACAGTGGAAACCAAAACAGATAAAAAACAGGGGGCTGCGGATGGCAAGAAACAGTCTTCTGCCGACAGTTGATAAATTCCGTACTGACTTCCCTGAATTCACCGATACCGCTAAATATCCCGATACCTCAATCAGTTTTTACTTAGGACTTGCTGATACTTTGCTTGACCAAGATAAGCATGGTGACCAGTTTGTTTATCTATCCGAACTGTTCACGGCTCATTACATGGAGTTAAAAGGGCGCTCACTGGCAGTCTCTGCTATGGGCGGTGGGGTGAATAGTTCAGGCGGCGGTGTTGTCTCATCTAAGTCGATTGATAAAGTTTCTGTGGGTTATGACACTTCCGGCACAGTTAACCCTGATGCTGGGTTTTGGAATAACACGGGTTACGGTCGAGAGTTCTATTGGTGGTGGTCAATGTTTGGCGCTGGTGGAAGGCAATTACTATGAGTGGCGTAAAGATAACTCGGGATAATGCGGATGCCATTTTGACGGCAATTAAAAAGCTATCAAACATGGATGTGTTGGTGGGTATTCCCGCTAACAAAGCACAGCGTGACGATGGTGAATACCTCAATAATGCTGAACTGGGCTATCTACAGTCAACGGGGGCAACAATCAGTATCGGTGGTGAAACGGTGACATTGCCACCTCGCCCGTTTCTCGATATGGGTATTGAAGATACACGAGATATCACTTCCAGCCATTTAGTTGCCGCTGCGGATTATGCCATAACAGGCAAATTTGAAGCAGCCCAACGGGAATTAGAACGAGCCGGTATGGTTGCCTCGAATGCAGCTAAAAAAGTTATCAGTGATGGTGATCGCCTTGAGCCACTTTCAGAAGCAACGCTACAGAAACGTAGAGCTAAAGGGATGGATGGTGAAAAGCCACTCTATGACACCAGTAGCTTACTTAAATCCATCACCTACCTTGTCAGAAATAAGGGGGAATAATGCCTTTACTCGATGTTAGCGAAATTTTGTTAGATCCTGATTTTGTCGATATGTCGCTGGTTTGCCATCGAAGCACTCAGGTAACTGATGATGATGGATTCACCAAAAATAGCACGCAAAACCTACCCTTTGCTGGTGTTGTGACCGTTGACCGTTCTCTCGAAGCAAAACGGATGGAAGCAGGGCAAGCCATTGGTGGTGCAATCTTAATTGTCACTCAGTTTCGTCTAACTCAAGGTTATCAAAGTGTTGACGCCGATATCGTCACGTATCAAGGGCGAAAGTATCGCGTTACATTTGTTGATCCCTATACAGCTTACGGGGCTGGATTTGTTCAGGCCCATTGCGAATTGATGGAGTTTGACGGAGGGCAGCCTATTGAGTAACGACAGCACTTCATCTGGATATTTAACTCCGGTAGGGGCAATGCCCGATTACGATGAAGAACTGGAACGTCAAATCAGTCGATGGATAAGAGCGGTTTCAGGGCTTCCGGCAAAAATGGTGCTGCCACGATGGACAGAAACGCAACCCAAAATACCTGCTGCAGGTACAAACTGGTGTGCATTTGGGATTATGGATTTTGATAATGAACATAGTCCTGCTGCTGTCCAGCTTTCCGAACACCATCATGAACAATGGTCACATGAAAGCATGCAAATCTTATGCTGCTTTTATGGCCCGCAAGGGCAACGCATAGCCACTCAGTTTCGTGATGGTTTGTTTGTTAGTCAGAATAACGCGGAACTATCTCGGGTTAACCTTTCTTATATCGACTGCGGTCGGATCCGACCCGCCCCTGAGCTTATCAACAATCAATGGGTAAGGCGTTACGACATTACCGTGACATTACGCCGCAAAGTCGTTCGTGAGTACGGCATTAAAACAATCGTAGACGCCCCCGTTAAATTCTTTGGAGAATAATCTATGCAGGGATTACCTGTTTCTAACATCGTCAATGTGACGGTGAATATGGCTGCGCGTGCTGCACAGTCTCGTAATTTTGGCTCCCTGCTTATTCTCGGGGCCAGTAACGTTATTGATGCGCATGAGCGTATTCGTCAATACAGTACACTCGATGCTGTTGTGGCAGATTTTGGGGTGGATTCACCTGAGTATAAAGCCGCTCAATTGTACTATTCACAGTCACCTCGCCCTATTGATCTCTTTGTCGGTAAATGGAACAAAACAGCCACGCTGGCGGTATTACGTGGTGCGATACTGACGAAAACAGAACAAGCGATGGCCAACTTTAACACTATTGCGGATGGCTCGTTTAATATCACGGTAGCCGGCAAAGAAACGACGGTTATCGGTGTAGACTTAACCAAGGAAACCAACCTTAACGGGGTTGCTGAGCGAGTCTCCGAAAAACTGACCGATGCAGAGGTTGTCTGGACAGGTGAACGCTTCACCATCACGCTCACCAAAACGGGGGAGCTTGGTTACTTTTCGACGGGTTCAGCCGGAACTTACCTTGGTGGCTTGATGAAGTGTGATGAAAGCACAGGTGCGTTGATTGTCTCACCTCAAAAACCTGAAACTGCGTTAGAAGCCGTAGTAAAAATGGCAGATATTTCCGGTGCGTGGTATGGCTTAGTGATCGCTGATGAAAGCCTGACGGATGATGATGTGCTGGCGATTGCGGATTATATCGAAGCCGAATCACTGTCGCGAGTTTACGGCCACACAGTCATGAAAACGACGGTTCTTGATGCAGATGTTGATACTGACATTGGCTCAAAACTCAAAGCGGCTAAGTATTCGCGTACGTTCTGGCAGTATACGTCCAGCAAACCTTATGCAGTCGCTTCCTTATTTGGTCGTATGTTTACGGTCAATTTCAATGGTAACAACACCACGATCACCCTGAAGTTCAAACAAGAGCCTACCGTGACGGCTGAAACACTCACTGTTTCGCAAGCAAAAGCTATTAACGCCAAAAGCGGTAACGTGTTTGTAAATTACAACAATGACACCGCCATTATCCAAGAAGGGGTCATGGCTAACGGTGATTTCATTGATGAGCGCCACGGGCTTGATTGGTTGCAAAACTACGTGCAAACCAACTTGTTTAACTTGCTCTACACACGCACAACCAAAATACCGCAAACGGATGAAGGTGTGACGTCACTGATCACTAATGTTGAGCAATCACTCGACCAAGCGGCAACAAATGGGTTAGTTGCTCCTGGTGTATGGAATGGTGATGAATTTGGTGCATTAACGACAGGTGCGATGCTAACCAAAGGAAGCTATATCTATGCACCACCAGTTGCAACGCAAGCCCAGTCTGACCGAGAAGCACGTAAAGCGCCTGTATTGCAATGTGCTATCAAGCTTGCCGGTGCTATTCATTACAGCGACATTATTATCAACGTGAATCGATAGGTGACTCATGTCTAATACATATTCTTTTATGGATGTATCTGCCTCCATTGCGGGGGTGGGTGGTTTATTTGAACTCGGCTACGGCGCAGCGGTTTCCGAAGAAGGGATCACCGTTTCAATGGCAGAAGATAAAAATACCATGACCATTGGTGCAGACGGTGAAGTTATGCATTCATTGCACGCAGGAAAAGGCGGTACGGTGACGGTTGTGTTACTCAAAACTAGCCCGACAAATGCTAAGCTAAACATGATGTATAACCTGCAGCAATTTTCCTCAGCAACATGGGGGAATAACGTGATCACTATTCGTAATAAAGTGAGCAATGACACCACAGTTTGCCGTTCGGTTGCGTTCAAGCGTATTCCCGATTGGCAGAATGCAAAAGTGGGTAATACCGTTTCTTGGGTATTTGACTGCGGTAAAATTGATACACAGCTAGGAGTCTTTTAATGGAATTCACAATCAACGGCAACACATACCGCTCAGGTAAGTTAAATGCGTTCCAACAACAAGATTTAGCCTTTGCGCTGGTTCCTGCGTTTGGTGCGTTGGCGCCACTTTTAAAGGGTAAAGGAAAAAGCTTCAGCCAAGATAATTTAACGGATGTGTTACCGGCTATTTCCGAGGCGGTTCGTGCGCTGGGTAAAAAAGAACGTGCTGAAATTAATGATATTTGTCTCTCCGTTGTTAGCCGTAAATCAGGGGACACATGGTCCGCAATTTATGCTAACGAGCAGTTGATGTATGACGATATCAACGGTATTGATCTGTTTAAAATTGTTGGCCATGTTATTCAGGAATCCCTTAGCAGTTTTTTTCCTATCCCAGCCGTGACCGACGAGTCAATCTAACAAACTCTCTTCGACTCGAAACTTTACCGGATGGTCGTTACTTTCTGATGCGACCAGTCGGTAAAGGGATGTGTAAGTATGAATCATTATTGGATGGCACTATATCCCTTGGGGATATCGCTCGAATGAATGATTTTCTGGATGTCGAAGCCGAAAACGAGGCGTTAATCGAAAGGTACCGTAATGAGCAATAACGTTGAAACAATGCGTGATTTTCTTGTTTCGCTCGGCTTTGACGTCGATGAATCAGGGGCGAAAAAATTCTCTTCGGTATTAGGTGAGATTACTTCAACGGCATTTAAAGCGGGTGCGGCGGTAGAGGGATTAGCCGCTGTCATTATTGGTTTTACTGCGCAGATATCGAAAGGGTTAGATGATTTATATTGGCAAGCACAGCGAACCGGTGCGACAGCCAATAGTATCAAATCATTGGGTTATGCGGTTAAACAGGCTGGTGGTGATATCAATGGGTTTAATCAATCTGTTGAGCGTTTGGGGGCATTTTTACGTAATACACCAGGAGGCGAGGGTTTTCTAAAAAACATCGGGGTGCAAACTCGTGATGCAAATGGAAACCTCCGTGATACCGCTTCACTGGTTGCATTAGTGGGTGATCGGTTATCGAAAATGCCCATGTATCGCGCGACTGCGTTCGGGCAAGCGTTGGGTATTGACGAAAACACTTTACTGGCCATGCGCCGTGGTTTACATGGATATTCTTCTGAATACACCATGATGATGAAAGCCATCGGTTATAACCCTGACCTTGCAGCGAAGCAAGGGAATGCGTTTATGACTCAATTCTCAAAACTGACTGCAGCGATGGGGATCGGTAAGGATAAAATTGGTGGTGAGCTGGCAAGGGTACTGACACCCAGTATTGCGCGATTCACTGAATTACTGGTTAAAAATTTCCCAACAATTGAAAAAATCATCCTAAAAATTGTTAACGCTATTTTGACGTTAACGGAAATACTCAATCACCTTGTGTATCGAGCTGCAAAGGGAATACGGGATTTAATTGGCTGGTGGCATGCGCTTGATGATTCCAGTAAAGGACTGATTAAAACGTTTGGTCTCGTGCTGGCGGCTTGGTGGGCGTTAAATAAAGGCTTTCTCACCTCTCCAATCGGATTAATGATTGCCGCATTAACGGCCTTGTTCTTATTGTGGGATGACTACCAAACATGGAAAGAAGGCGGCAAATCAGCCATTGATTGGTCGGAGTGGGAAGGTACGATTGAAGCGGCTGAAAAAGGAATTAATGATATATGGAAAGGTGTTAGTGATTTCGTTGAAATGGTTGGCGGCTGGGAAACTGTACTGTGGGGATTTGCTGTCTTTTTAGGCGGTAAATGGCTAGCCAGCATTTTAGGCTCATTAGGTAAAGTTGGCGGAGCTGCAACAGGTTTATTAGCCAGTTTAAACAAAATGGTACCTATCATTAGTGGATTAATGGCTGCTTACTATCTTTGGGAAAATAAAGAAGATATCGCTCAAGGTATTGAAGAGTCATTTGATTACACTGTGCGTCATCTAAAACGCAGTATAGGAGGTGTTTTTGAATCATTAGGTATCGATCATCCTTGGGCAAGTCGCCATCAAGGGGGAGAAATCACTAAAGATAACGCAGATATCCCTACAGGTGACAAAATAAGAGATGACTTAGCTGCAAGAGTACAAAAAGGTGAAATTAGCCTTGAAGTTGCAAATTCACTTATGAAAAACCGCAAATCTACTGCCGGATTGGTTGCGAATCAAATTTCTAGTTCAGGCGGCTTATCCTTTGCTGGAACAAAAGCGCCAAAGGGCATTCGAAACAATAACCCGCTTAATTTGGTTTACGCTAAACAACGAGGGGCCGCGAAAGAAAATGGCAGTATTTTTGCTACCTTTGGATCCGCTTATGATGGGATTAGGGCCAATGTTAAACAGCTTATGATGTATTACAACGGTACCTCTCAAGCCGCTGGATATCAAAAGCTACAAACAGTCGAAGATATCATCAAGTTTTGGGCGCCTAAAAATCATAAAGGTAACGATACGGAAGCTTATATAAAACGGGTTAGCAAAGAGCTTGGGATAAAACGCAATCAAAAACTTGATTTAAATGATCCTGATGTTATGCACCAACTTATTCGAGCTATGTCACTCGTTGAAAATGATGGTCAGTTCCCGTATTCAAAAGAATTGGTCACAGCTGCTATTACGGGTACTCCTGACCCAACAATAAAACCATCCGCGCCGATAAATATCAACACGGAAAGCATGAGTCGCGCGGCATCAAACCTTGGCAGCATGGGGCAATCAGGGCAGTTTGTGCCTGAGTATCTCATTCGCAATGACTCTAATTCATCTAAGCAGGTATCAATTAGTCCTATATATAATATCAATGTGACAGGAGGGCAGTCACCGTATGAGACAGCCACATTAACGGGTGAGAGTGTTGGGCGACAAAATCAGATATTGGTACGCAACTTAGAAAACAAGGTGGGTTAATGGATATTTTAGGTACGCTGTTTTCTCAAGGCACTCGAAAAATCGGCATGATAGTCCCCAGCGTGGTGATATCAGAAAAGCACTCTGACAGCTCAGAAATTACCGAACATCCTGTTCAAGTTCCGGGAGGCGAAGGGTTTACAGTTAGTGATCACACTTTCGATAGACCCTCAGAAGTTGTGATGGAAATTGGCTTTGCTGGTGGCGGTTCGCTAATCGATGGCTTCGACACCTCCACGATGTTTGATGTTTCTACGGGGCTAAAGCTGGGTAGCAGCCCCCGCGAAATCTATCAGCAATTATTAGACCTTCGGGCAACTAAGCAGCCTTTTGATGTTATCACTGGTAAACGTGATTACAAAAATATGCTTATCCGAGCGATTGAAGTTACAACGGAAAAAACCAGTGAAAACGTCCTTATGGTCACTTTGACATTAAGGCAGGTGACCATTGTTGAGACTAAAAGTAAAAATGTAGCCCCTCTAAAAAATCAGAAAATGCCAGAAGTGACTAGCGGGACTGTTGACAGAGGTACGGTAACACCTAAGCCAGTAAATCAGAGCGCATTAGAAACAATATTAAATATTATTCGTTAGGTAAACATGATGGATATTTTAGAGATACCACTATCAAATAAAAACCAAGAATTTGATATTCAACTTGGTAACAAAACATACCACCTGAGAATGACATTTAGAGAATATTGCGGATGGGTATTGGATGTTATGACTCAATCTAAAGAAGAAATTCTTTCAGGTATTCCTCTAGTTCATGGTGTTGATATTTTTGAACGGTATAGATACTTAGGGCTAGATGGAATGCTTTTCTTTTATTGCGATAAGCCTGAACTAGAGTTAGAACTCAATGAAATAGGCAAGGGAAATAGGTTATACTTCATGCAAGGCTCATAGATAAACGAGGAACTAGATGCGACACACACTGCTAATGCTGGTCTTATTGCCATTCTATTCACTGGCGTTCGATGGCTGGATGATTGATGAAAATTACAACATGTCAGCTAAAGATGGTCGTTACCTTTGTTTTGTTAGATCTTTGCCACATGAAATCATCAATATGGATGAGCTATTGAAAACTGATGTAATAGCTTTCGCAGATGTGACTATAACATCTATTAATGATGATGGGAAAAATGTGCATTTTAGCTTGAGTGAAAGCGATGAAAATAAACGTAGAAATATGAATTTGCCTTTTATTAGAGCTGATGGATATACCGCTGGCTATGGCATAACAAAAGAAAAAAATGAAACCAATAATATTTATGGCATGACAGTTGATAAGCATTACGGACCTATGATTATTGTAAGAGAAAATAAAGGTTTTAATTTTTTAATTTCAGACTGTAAAACGTATCTAGGTAAGTAATAAGTATTTTCTAGTTTAGCCGCCTAGCGCGGCTTTTTTTTATGCCAAAAATCGGAGTCTACATGTCAAAAAACTGGATCCGTGAGTGTCAGATTATCGTTGCTGACAGCGACGGTAAGGGCATCGATTTATCTGAGTTGAGGGTCACATTTAATATCACTCGACCTAATTTCGCTTATCCAACAACGGCGATTGTTAAAGTTTTTAATTTAAATAAAGAAACTGAAAATAAACTGCGTCAGTACGAATTTAAGCAAATAGTGATAGTTGCTGGTTATAAAGATAACAGTAGCCAAATATTTTCTGGTCAGATCCAATATACCTATTCTGGTCGTGACAGTGTGACAGATACCTATGTAGTCATTCAGTCAGCGGAAAGCGATCAGGCATATAATAACGCGATAGTGTCTACCACAATTGCTAGCGGATACACACAGGACACGATTGATAAAGCACTGATGAAAAGTGTTGAAAAATACGGTGTGCTGGCGGGTATGCGAGGTGAATTCACTGATACGGTGGCGCCACGGGGAAAGGTGTTGTTTGGTATGCACCGTGATGAAATGACTCGTTTTGCGGCGCAGAACGACGCGGATTGGCGTTATTCCAGCAATAGCCTTGAAGTTGTACCAAAGTCTAATTACATCAATGAAATCATATTGAATTATGAGACTGGTCTTGTTGGAACTCCGGAGCAAACTATTGGTGGCGGTATCAATGTGACCTGCATGATAAATCCGAACATTAAGCCCGGAACATTAATTCAATTGGATAATTCAGGCATTAATTTAGCCGGCTTATCGAATAAAGAAATCGGGTTATATGGTAGTCACGACGGCACAACAGAACAACCGTCACCACTTGATATTGATGGTGAATATAAAGTTATCAATGTGAGCTATTACGGTGATACACGAGGCAATACGTGGTACCAGGAGTTAATTTGTATAGCCCGTTCTGTTGAAACTAAGCTAAGTCCATCGGCAATACAAGCAATGGCGGTAGAAGAATGATCACCAATGATGAACGAATAGGGCGCCCAGAAGCGCCTTTTTTATTGATGAAAGAAAGCGTGATGTCAGGGTTGTTTGTTGCGCTGCCTTGTATTGTGCAGTCATTTAACCCTGATGCGGTAACGATTGAAGCGCAGCCGGCTATTAAGTGGCGAATCAATGAAGATGGTATTGATAAAACAGTCCCGCTTCCCTTGCTGGTGGATGTACCGGTTATTTTTCCTCGAGGAGGAGGGGCAACATTAACCTTTCCAATTAAAACTGGGGATGAGTGTTTGGTTATCTTTGCTGACCGCTGTATTGATTATTGGTGGCAAAGTGGTGGCGTGCAGGAAGCGGTAGACCCCCGAAAGCATAATTTATCAGATGGATTCGCATTAGTTGGCCCACAGTCACAAGCGCAAAAAATTAGCGGAATTAGTACCTCTGAAGTTCAGCTACGAAGTGATGACGGTAGTGCGTATGTTGCTATTAATGCGGGAAGTAAAGACGTGACCGTTATTACCCCTGCCAAACTAACCGCAACAGCAAAAGGTAGTACCGAAATCAACTCACCAGAAATTGTGTTAAACGGTAATGTCACAATTAACGGCAATTTATCACAAGGTATGGGAGAGAGTGGCGGTGAAGCCAATATGAATGGACCTGTTACTGTGAAAAATGATGTTACGGCTGGTGGCATAAGCTTAACTAAACACAAGCACGGTGGTGTTCAAACTGGTGGTGGCAACACAGGAGAGCCTAAGTAATGCAATATCGCAAAGAAGACGATGGTGATTATACCTTCGGCTCAAACCAATTCCTTATTAACACCCCAGAAACGGTAGCTCAAGCGGTAAAAAGTCGCTTGAGACTTTGGTTAGAGGAATGGTTTCTTGATGATCGCATTGGTACACCTCATGCTCAAAAAGGGCTAGGGAAGCATGTTGCTCAAGGTTATGCGCTCTCGATAAAAGAAATCATTCAAGGTACGCAGGGAGTGGTGAAAATCCTCGATTTTGGTGTGGATCTTAATACATCAACACGAAAGGTAACTATCACAGCAATGATAGAAACCCTGTACGGCACAACGAGCATTAAAAGTGAGGGCTAATGTTAAATATCGAAACGGTTGGACTTGCGCCGGTGATAACAGAAAAAGGGATCACCTCACCCGATTACCCAACTATACTTCAGCGGCTTCAAGATTTATTTCGGCAAATATATGGTAATGATGTTTATCTTGAGCCTGATAGTAAAGATGGTCAGATGTTAGCAATCTATGCGCTGGCAATTCAGGATGCGAATAATGCGGCCGTAACGGCCTATAACTCATTTAGCCCGTCAACGTCTACAGGACAAGCGCTATCAAATAATGTGGCCATTAATGGGTTATCACGTAACCCTCAATCAAATTCAACGGTTGATGTGTTAATTACAGGTCAAGTTGGTACAGTGATTAGTGATGGGACAGTGAAAGACGTATCAGGCAATATTTGGTCACTTCCCGAATCAGTTGTGATAGGTACACATGGTGATGTTACCGTGACAGCGATTAATCAAAAGGCAGGGGCTATTATTGCGTTACCGGGGGAGGTTAATCAAATTGGTACGCCAACCCGGGGCTGGCAATCAGTCACTAATATCGCAACAGCAACCCCTGGTCGAAAAGTGGAAACCGATGGCGACTTGCGTATTCGTCGTAGTAAGTCTGTTGCCTTGCCTTCACGAACTGTACTCGATGGTGTGATTGGTTCAGTGAGCCAAATAGTCGGCGTTGCTAGATTAGCGGCATTTGAGAATGATACAAGTTTGACAGATAGTAGAGGTATTTCCCCTCACTCTATTGCATTGATTGTGGATGGTGGCGATGCAAAAACAATCGCTGAGGTTATTGCACTAAAGAAAACGCCCGGAACAGGTACGTTTGGAAATATAGAAACTATTGTGACAAATCACTATGGCGTGACGTTACCCATTCGCTTTAGTCGACCTGAAAGTGTGCCTATATTTGTTAAAATAACACTTGAGGCTTTTGAGGGATACACAACATTAGTTGGCGATAAAATTAAAAAGGCAGTGGCTGAATACTTAAATAATCTTGAGATTGGCACTGATATTTATCGTACTAAGCTATTTTCACCAGCAAACCTGCAGTCAGACCCAGAAGGTGGTACTTTCTATATTTCAAAACTCGAAATAGGGCTGTCTGCTGGTGGTGTCACTGAAAATAACATTACCCTGAAATATCACCAGTTCGCGACTAGTAACATTGAACATGTGGAGATAGTGACAACATGAGAAATTATCTCAAACTGGTCACCTCTCAACACCGAGTCGCCAATAAATTTTGCAATCACATCAATCTAATCACTAAATCCCTAGCTGAAACAGCCAGTTTTGCTCGACAATTAAATGATTATTTTTCGTTGGATGACGCTGTAGGTGTTCAGCTAGATATCATTGGTGAGTGGGTTGGTATATCCCGATACATACAGACGCCAATTGCAGGGGTGTATTTTGCATTAGATAGTGACGGAGTCGGTCTTGATGAGGGTTTTTGGCAGCGTGCTTTCGACTCTGATAGTGGGTTTACTGAACTAGATGATGAAACGTACCGAACTATAATTAGAGTTAAAATTAAGGCTAATCATTGGGATGGCACAACTGAATCATTGATGGATATTTATGATTCACTTCTTCCTGATAAAGATACCAAATTATTTTTTATCGATAACTTAGATATGAGCATGGATGTATTTATTACAGGCTCTTATGTCGATAACGTTACTAAGGCGATTGTTAAGCAAGGCTATCTCGGTGTTAAGCCCGAAGGTGTTCAAGTTAATCATTATTACATCAATTCTGTTCCTAAATCCCCCATGTTTGGATTCGACATATCCAATAACTACATAGCCGGCTTCGATATAGGCGGCTTTGCGGTTCCACTTTAAGAGGTCTTATGGCTAAGAATGAATTTCTGCCTTTCGGTATAGCCGAAGGGGCAAACGTGCTTTCAAATCAGGAGTACGAACGGCTCGCGGCTCGTTTTAATGGCTTTATTAGCGGCGTGGCCAAATCAAAAGAGCTTAATACAGTCTGGCGACAGTCGTCTGTTATGTCTAGCGCGTTAGCTCAATTTATTGTTGATTCGGACAATAAAGATTTGCTTGATAATGGTGATGTTGCCAGTATTAAAAATCGCTTAGTTGCAGCGATTAAGCAAACCATTTCAGGGGTAGGGTATGTTACTACCGCTGCAATGAATTTAGAGCTTAATAAAAAATTCGATAAGGCGAACATTTCAGGTCAGAAAGGCAACGATAACGACAAAGTCCCTAGTCTGAATTTGTTTACTACAGAAATTGGTAAGCTTGCAGTAATTGGGTACAGCTATTCAAAAACTGAATCAGACGGCAGATATCAACCTAAAGGAAATTATGCCCCTGCGGGCGACTACGCAACCAATGCAGCATTAAACAACGGGCTTAATGGGAAGTTTGATAAATCTGGGGGGATTCTGACGGGGGGGATTACTGTTGGTGGGAATGTAAATAGTACAGGCGATGTAATACAGCTTAGTAGCTCAAAAACTGAAACTATGATTCAAATTGATGCAAATACAAATACACCACGCATCAACAGCAAGCTAAAGGGGGCAAGTACTTGGCGGAATCACTCGCTACAAGATAAGTCAGGCACACTTGCTCACACAAGTGATATTGATTCAGCGATTGGATCGCTCAATAAAATAGTGCCTGTTGGGGCGACTCTCATTTGGAATACATCCGCACCAATACCCGAAAATTTTTGGGCTAATGAGGGACGTTCTTTTTCAGCCACTGATTATCCAGAACTCGCAAAAGTATTTCCATCATTGAAATTACCTGATGACCGTGGGTACGCAATCCGAGCGGCAGATAACGGCAGAGGAAAAGACCAAGGGCGCACAGTTGGAACATATCAAGAAGATGCAATGATGAACCTTACGGGGCAATTTACTGCGCGTACAGATAGCGCTGGGGTAGCGACTGGTGTGTTTACGAAAGGTAGCTCGAGTCAGACCATGTCACAAGGGAACAATAACATACTCGGAACAGTTTCATTTAATGCATCAAATCAAGTTCCTACAGCAAACGAATTTCGCATGAAAAACGTGGCAAAAATTTTAATTACGAGAATGAAATAATGAAATACACAACTGAAATTCAAAAAGCACAATTGGACGAGCAAGGTTTAGCGACCGTAGCGGGATGGGTCGAAATCTATCTATGTGATTCAGTGACTCGTGAATATACTCGCGCATCATTAGATAATGTCCCGTTCGGTGGTTCAGTCGTCGCTGATGCTTACTTAGACAAGCCAGAAATTCCGACTAAATCAGGCATTGCTATTATTCGCAGTGACGACGAAAAATCATGGTTACAGGTTTCTGACTATCGCGGGAAAATTGCTTACAGTACGGAAAACGGTCAACCGATTGCAATTGATTTCATTGGCGATTTACCCGATACGCTAACTCTTTTAGAGCCGAAAACAGAATTTGATAAGTGGAACGGCAAAAAATGGGTGACAGATACTGAAGCCCAAAAAGCTATGTTAGTCGAACAAGCAGAACAGGAAAAAACTCAGCGGTTAGAAGAGGCAGAGCAAAATATCTTAATGCTTGAGCGCAAAGTGCGTTTAGGAATGGCAACCGATGAAGAAATTGAACTTC
Organism: Providencia sp. TYF-12; assembly: GCF_041344805.1. NCBI lineage: Bacteria > Pseudomonadati > Pseudomonadota > Gammaproteobacteria > Enterobacterales > Morganellaceae > Providencia > Providencia sp. TYF-12. Next base: position 3,081,645 of record NZ_CP166833.1, on the reverse strand, counting down.
TTAGGCAGTGGGAAATTTACAGCATCAAAGCCTCTGATATAGATACATCAATAGCGCCAGATATTGACTGGCCTAAAAAACCTTAACTCCCACCAAAAATAAAGCCGCTGTAAAAAGCGGCTTCTCATCACACCCAATGTCATAAGATTGCCATTCTAATTATACAACGATACAAGAAAATAATGTGTCCATCGCTGTGTCCATTAATGTGTTTCTTGCTATTTTAACTCATTAAAACTTTATATTAATCAATAAGTGGGGTGGGTTTACCATTGTCATCAATAGCGACGAAATTAAACTGGCCATGGATCACTTCTTCACGACCTTCAGAATACATATCTTCTAAAAAGATAGAGACATTGACTGTTAGACTGGTTCTACCAACTCGAATGACTTTGCCAACGAGTTCTACAATGGTTCCCGAAGGAATTGGATGGGTAAAGTTGATTTTTTCTGTTGAAACGGTGACAAGGCGTTTACGACTAAAACGCGTAGCAGTAATAAAGGAAACTTCATCCATCCAAGCGAGTGCAGTACCGCCAAACAAAGTACTATGGTGGTTAGTGGTGGTTGGGAACACGACTTTAGAGACGCGGGAAATTGATTGTTCAATTTTTTGTGCGATGACATCATCAGCAATGGAACTCATGGTTCAGCCTTACAGTTGTTACTTAGTGTATAAATAATGTTAAAAGGTAAGTGTAATACTCATTACAAATAAATTCATCTGTAAATGTGAAGTGAATCGTTCCAGTGACGTTTTTTTTGTTAATGAGAAAAATAATAAGGAAATCTTAAAGACCTATTATTTTATTAATATGCCTTTAAGATTATTGTGAGGTGGGTAACCTCTAATTATCTGAATATTCGGCACTCATACGAATAGCCTTTGCTTTATCCCCGCTTTTGACACAGGAAACAAGAAAAGCTTTCGATTCAGACCAAATGGTGGCTGAAAATTCGCCATCAATATCTTTTTCGATGGTAACTGGGTATGTTTTTACACCGTCGAGCCACTCTATCAGCCCTGATTTGCAGGTAGGGAAGTCATCTTTTGCGATTGAACCATCTAAAGAAGGTACCAATATAGACGGTTTATTATTTGCAGCAATCAGACTTTCTAGCTGTTCAACCGTATAATTTTTTTCACTAAATGCGACAGTACTGACCAGTGCAATAGCTATCCCTAATATTAACTTATTCATAATCACTCCATTTGAATTAAGTCTAGAATGTTAGTGAATAGAATTAGAATAGGCAACAAGAAAACCCTTAAAAAATATAAGGGTTTTCTTGGGGGATAATTAAATATTAGCTAAATCTGTACAGGCTAAATGGCTTAACATCTAACATAGGTTCTTTGCCGAGTAACAGGTCGGCTGTGATTTCTGACGAAACTGGGCTTTCTGTCATACCCCAGCCTGTTGCCGTATTAATTACCAGACCTGGGTACTCTTTGACTTGAGAAATGATAGGGTGCTCATCCGGCGCGATAGCCATTGCACCACTCCATTGGTCAATAAGTTTAGAATCTTTAAAGGCTGGGAATTCAGTTTTTAGTTTCTCAAATGAAGCATTTAATTCTGGTAAGTCTGGTAATGCAGTCATATTTCTGTGTTTTTCGAATGGTGAAACTTCATCCAATCTCCAGCTTGTTGGCTCTGTGAATGAATTAATCAATTGTTCATTCAAGGAAATATGAACAGGGAAATCAGGCATAGATAACAGAGGGATATATTTATAACCGTACACGAAAGAATCTTTAACAACAGGGGCAACGATCACTCGAGGTGACGTTGCGTAGGTGCCATCGGCTTGTTCACGGAAGAAAATATTACCCGGTAAAGCGACGTTACCACCAGGAGCCGTTGCGGAGCCAGAGATCAACTGCTGTGATTGATATGCAGGTAGGGTTGGGACATCAACACCTAGATTTTGCATAAATAGTCTAGACCAAACTCCGCCAGCAACAACAACACGGGAAGTTTTGATTGCCCCTTTTTCAGTCACAACATCAGAAATGACCCCAGCTTGTGTTTCTAAGCCACGCGCTGCACAGTTGGTGTAAATTTTAACCCCAATCTTTTTCGCATAATCAGCCATAACAAAAGCGGCTATTTCTGCATCTAGGCTACCAGAGTCTTCTTCAAAGCCAGCTATTTTCCAGTCTGATTGTGCGCCTTTCAAACGTTGATTTAACTCAGCGCCTTCAATGATACGTGTTTTGAAAGGAATATCTGAACCAACGTTTTTATTTCTACTGTCGATCCACTCTCTGACGTTAACTAAGTCTTCTTCATCGAGGGGAACTTCAACGCGACCTTGTGTGCGATAGCTGGTATCTGCGCCGACTTTAGCATTCATTTCTCTCCAACGTTGTTTAGCAATGTGATGGAGTAAGAATGTTTCATCAGGCATTTTATAGGTAATCACTTGGCCGTAGAAGCGTGAAGACTGCTCCCCAGCGATATTCCCTTTTTCAACTACCACAACATTTAAACCGCGCTCAACAAGGTTTATGGCGGTCATAATTCCTAGAATTCCAGCACCAATAACAACTACGTCAGCCTGCTGCGGTAACGCGCCTTCTGTTCCTTCTACAAAACCATATCTTGGTTTACCGGGAACAAACCTACCCTCACGAGTTAACATTGGAGTTAAAATTCCAGCACCAGCAGCAACGGTAACAACTGCACCACCGATAAGAAATTTTCTTCTAGTAATAGCCATCTTATTGAGTTCCTTGTATTGAATGAGTTTTAACAATTAATCAATGCTTCAATTAGTAATACTTATAATTGTAATTATATTTTTAATAATAATTATAAGTGTAAACTAGTTTGATGAATAATTAAAACTATTAATTAAATGTTAAAAAAATATTTAATTGTTTATTGCAAGGAGGTGGGGAGCCGATACTTTGTACATCCATTGAGGATGTTATCGGCGAGTTGACTGGATAAAAGGAAAAATAAAATGATTTTTAATTTGTTGATTTATAGGTTAAATATGGATTTTTCCTGTTAGGAATAAAGTGGCTTTACCTGTTAATCTCACGCGATTAGCCGTGAGTTCACAAAGCATAACACCACCTCGCGCTGAAAGTTGTTTACCAACTAACTGCAATTTATTTAACCGATTAGCCCACAATGGTGCTATTGCACAATGTGAGGTACCCGTTACTGGGTCCTCATTGACCCCTTTTGCAGGAGCAAAATAACGAGAAACGAAGTCATAACCCTGTTCAGCACTTTTAGCTGTAATAACTAATCCAGGTAGTGGAAGCTGCGATAATTTGAACAAATTAGGTTGGCAGGATTGGACTTGTTCCTCGTTTTCAAGGAAACATAAGTAACGGTCTTTTGCTATCCAAAGCTCTTGAAGTTCCACACCAAGGATCTCCTCTAATTGTGGATATTGCGTAGGTTCACTTTGTATAGAACTTAGGGCTGGGAAATCGAGGGTAAATCCTCGAGAGCTTGGTGTGATAGTTAATTCCCCTGAAAGAGACGTCAATGTGAGAGGGTTATTATTTTGTTTTAATACCTCGTTAAGTACAAAAGCGGCGGCCAATGTTGCATGACCACATAATTTAACTTCAACTTTTGGTGTAAACCAGCGGATATGGTGCCCGACTAAAAAAGCGGTTTCTGATAAATTAATTTCGGCTGCAATTGCAATTAACTTTTCATCCGGTAACCAGTCATCAAGTAAAACAATAGCGGCGGGGTTACCGTGAAAAAGCGTATCAGTAAAGGCATCAACATAATAAATTGGCAATGAAAGGCTCATTTTAGGCTTCCCTAATGGGCGAAAAGAGGATGAAAGAAGGGCAGTATAGCGTCTATTTTATTAAAAAATAATAAGCTAATTATGGTGAATGGTATTATAACGTGAGAAACCCGTTAGCTCTGTTAGCTAACGGGATTTGGTGATTAATACTTGTGATTAAGCATTAGCTTCGTTTTTATCGGCATTTTTCAACATTTTTCTGACAGGGATAATCAGTGCAGCTAAAACAATGGCACAGATCACCAGCGCAATAGAAACATGAGAGAATAACTCAGGCATAGAATCTAATTGGTCTTTGCGGATATTACCGCCCATGATACCAGCAGCAAGGTTACCTAATGCACTAGCACAGAACCATAAGCCCATGACTTGCCCACGCATTTTTTGTGGCGCTAATAGTGTCATTGTCGCAAGCCCAATAGGGCTTAAGCATAATTCACCCAATGTAAGCAGTAAAATGCTCGCTACTAACCAAAATGGGGATACACCGCTTTGAGTGGCGAGAACTTGGTTTGCGGCTACCATCATGATAGCAAAGCCAGCAGCAGCAAATAAAATACCAATCACAAATTTAGTCATGCTGCTTGGGTTCATGTTGCGTTTAGCTAACGAAGGCCAAAACCAACTAAATACCGGTGCTAACAGAATGATAAATAACGCGTTAATTGATTGGAACCAAATAGTAGGGATTTCGAAACTGCCCATTTGGCGGTCAGTATAGTCACGAGCAAAAATATTAAAAGAGGTTGGTTTTTGCTCAAATGCTGACCAGAAGAAGGCCGCTGCGACCAGTAAAATTAAACAGGCAATTAGGCGAGAACGTTCGCTGCTGTTTAAGCCCCCAAAGAAAAACATAAATAAGAAATAGAGACCCACACAAGCGGAAATTACATAAGCCGAGCTTTTGGCTATCATTGAAGCATTAAATGGGATCGTTCCGTTGTCGATTAATACGACAAGAATAGCTAACAGCACCATCGATAATGTAACCCACTTACCGACATTTTTGCGTTGAACAGTAGGGCGGTTCCATGTGGAATCGAGGCCGACTTCTTTATCATAACGGCGCATTTGTGGAATAGCGTAGAAGCGGAAGATAAGCAAAGCAATTAACATACCTACGCCACCAAGGCCAAAACCTATGTGCCAGCCATACTTTTCATGCAATGGGCCTATGATTAATGGGGCTATGAATGAACCCATGTTAATCCCCATATAAAATAGAGAGAAACCGCCATCACGGCGTGTATCTTCTTTCTTATATAAGGTACCGACCATAACGGTAATACAGGTTTTAAATAACCCGGTTCCCAAGACAATCAGTAATAAGCCTACGAAAAAGAAAGTATTGGTTAAAAAGGCGGACATTGCGATGGATAAGTGCCCAAATGCAATAATTAATGAGCCATACCATACCGCACGACGTTGCCCTAGCCAGTTATCAGCTAACCAGCCACCGGGTAATGACGTGATGTATACACCGCCAGCAAAAATCCCGACGATAGCGGAAGCTTGTTCAATGGGTAATTCCATTCCGCCTTGTAATAATGCCGCACTCATAAACAGGATAAGTAACGGACGAACACCATAAAAAGAAAAACGTTCCCACATTTCTGTGAGGAAAAGCGAACTCAATGGGTATGGATGCCCAAAAAAAGTTTTTGTTTTAGTCGCAGAATTATTCATCTGTGAACTCCCATAAATTATCTCTTGAGAGGTTGTGCATGATTTAAAACACCAAGCCGAGCGCTTGAGTGTCAATTATTATTGATATGTTAACTTTCAGTTCGGAAACATATTTTTAACATACATTATTATAGAATTGCCTATATACAGAATGAATTTATAGTAAAAGGCTATATTTTAAGGTGAAAATTCGATATAACTCTCATTTTTCACGATAAGGTAGGGGAAGATACAGGATTTTTGTTGACAATAAAAGAAAGATTTTTGAATCGGTTAAGTTGTTTAAAAACAATTGGTTATATTATTTCTGGTTAGGTTTTCACTCGGTAAGTCAGTAAAGCTTAGAAATCATCGGGTTTTTGTGCAATAAATAGCTTGTTAGTTACGGGTCTGAAGGTGATGCGCGTAAGTCATCGGACTGGCGCCTGATGACTAACCATGAATAGATTAAGTTGACGAGAACCAAAGCGGATGTGAAGAAAAATACCGCCCTAAAACCATAACTTGCTGCAACAAATGACCCCATTAAAGGCCCTGTCACATTGCCGACATCGCGCAGTGCTTGGTTATAGCTGAAAATTCGCCCGGTAACTTGGTGAGAAATGTTATAAATAATCAAGGTTTGCACTGCGGGTAAGAGCGCCGCATTTAAGGCTCCGAGCATAAATCGCAGAAAGCCTAATTCCCAATAACTCCCAACAAGGCCCATAGGAAATAGAATGAAGATAGAGGTACCTAGTGCCGCAAGTAAAACTTTTTCAGGGCCTATTCGGTCACTAAGCTTACCTAGCATCGGAGCGCTAATTAAAGCTGCTACGCCAGGTATAGAGGCAATAACCCCACTGACAAACGCGAGGTTTTCTAAAGAATGGGATAGGTCACGGACATAGAGGGTGATAACAGGGTTTATTGACCCCATAGCGGCTTGAATAATCATGGTGGTGAAAAACAAGCTAATCACTAGGTTTTTATTGCGTAATGAAGCAAAAACTTGTTTACCTGACAGTGCGTCTTTACGTGAAACAGGGGTGAAACGTTCCCGTACATAGAAAAGAGTGACAAAAAAGCAAATGAATAAGACGGTGGCGGTGATAAAAAATACTGGGCGTAGGCCATATTGGTCAGCAAGTAAGCCACCAATCAGTGGGCCAATCAGAGCCCCACTGACCGCACCTGTCGCGAGAACCCCCATTGCCCAACCACTTTTTTTCACTGGGACTTGAGTGGCGATCAGTGCGTTGGCATTGGGGACAAACCCACCTAGCAGGCCCAGTAATGCCCTTAAAGCCAGTAGTTGCCAAATATTTTGCGCAAAGCCAATTAATACCATCACGATAGCCATACCTAAGGCAGAACGTAATAACATTAATTTACGCCCTTTACGGTCGGACAAGCGCCCCCAAAATGGTGCCGCAATGGCTGAAAATAAGAAGGTAATACTGAAAACTGCGCCGGTCCATAAGTTCAACGAAGCATGGTCTTTGACACCGAGTTGCTCGATGTAAAGGGGGAGAAAAGGCATAATCAAGCTAAAGGCGGCACCGGTTAAAAAACACCCGAACCACACAACGTAGAGATTTCGTTTCCAATAGCCTGTTTTTCCTGTCATACATTGTCCTTCAGTATTGCTGGCTTCACTTAGTTGCCCCTTATACGACGAAATTTTAAAGGGGCTTCAAAGTGTCACCTAGCTGTAGGTCAAATTATTCAGGAGAAAGAATGAATTAAGGTAATGAACTACAGCTAAAAGTTAATGGTGTATTTTATCTAAATCCCCATACAAAGAAGATTCTCCTTCGGGACGCGTCTTGAAACGGCGGTGTAGCCACATATATTGCTCAGGCGCTCTAAGGATTTCTTTTTCAATGATTTGATTCATTTTTGTTGCCGTCGCAAGGTTATCTTCAATAGGGAAGTTATCTATAGCTGGCTGGATGATTAATTCGTAGCCTTTTGCATTCGGTAAACGCTTTGGCGTAAAAGGCACCACTAAAGGTGATGCAAGACGCAAAATAATTTGTGAACCATTGGTGGTCGCGGCATTTTTTACGGCAAATAATGGTGCAAAAGTACTGTTACGTGGGCCATAATCGTGATCAGGGGCATACCAGAGAATTTCCCCATTTTTTAAGTCACGCACCATTCCTTTCATATCTTTGCGGTCAAGCATGTATTTGTTAGAACGCAAGCGGCCACGAGTTTGCAGCCAATCGAGTAAATCATTGTCATTAGCCCGATACACACCGATCCCTGGGTTTAACATTCCAAAAGCCCGGGCACCAATCTCAAGAGTTAGGAAGTGCACACCAAGGGCGATAATCCCTCGGCCTGTTTCTCGTGCTGCGGCTGCATTTTCAGCCCCAATAACTTTAACCCAACGCTGGACTCGCCAATCAGGCCAAAACCATGCCATACCGGTTTCAAAAAGCCCCATACCGACTGATTCAAAATTTTTGTCGATACAGAGCTGCCTTTCTTTTAAGCTCATATCTGGAAAGCATAGCTCAAGATTGCGATCAGCAACTTGAACCCGTTTCTTTAAAAAGCGCATCGACAGTAGACCTAAACGAGTTCCCAGCCAATAAATAACGGGATAAGGCAATAAAACAAGCAGATATAAGATGCCAATACCCACCCATGTTAACCAGTAACGAGGGTGAAGAAAACGTTTTTGAAATTTTGGGGCTAATATCATGAGTATCCGAATATTTTAGTTAGTCATGGTTAATGAATAAAAAGACTAGGTTAAATTATATCAAATTATTCGTTTAAAGCGTTAACCGCCTGCATGGTACTCATTAACTCAGCTAAGTTACGTACCGCCATTTTTTCCATTACTCGCGAACGATGAACCTCAACGGTTCGTACAGAAACGCAGGCTGCCTCGGCAATTTCACGGTTAATCAAACCTTGCAAAACGTAGTGGCAAATGTCTTTCTCGCGGGGAGTGAGCGTCTCATAACGTTGTTTTAATAAATAACGTTCAGTTGCCTTTGTTGTTTGCGCCCGCGCTTGGTCAAGGGTTTTCGCCAGTAGTTGGCTATCTATCGGTTTTTGCAGGAAATCGACAGCCCCTAATTTAACTTGTTCCACTGCCATTGGAATATCGCCATGACCCGACAGAAATATGACCGCTAGCGTGCTTTGTTGCTCCCTAAGATACCGATGAACTTGCCGACCATCCAGTTTAGGCATACGCATATCCAACAAAACCACCCCTTCTTGATGAAGGGCTGCATTCTGAATAAATGTTTCGCTGTCATTCCACACGGTGACACTATAGCCAAGGGTTTCTAGTAAAAATTGGCAAGCATCGGTCACATCGGTGTCATCATCCACTAGATGAATAACTGGCATCAATTTATACCTCGTAGTTTAGAGGGGGACAAAATAAAGTATTAGCTGATGAGCGTTGATTGTCTTAATAAAGCTATTGTCACATAGACTTAAAGTTAATGTTATCAATTGTGTGGCAAAACATGCTTAATTTATTGAATTATTATAGTAGTTGAAAATTAAGGTCACTCGTAGGCCATTTAACCCTTCATCAGTGATATTATTTTCAATGCGAATATCGCCGCCTTGGCTTTGGATCAAACGCTGGCAGATCACCAACCCTAGCCCCAAACCTTCTTTTTTAGTGGTATGAAATGGGATGATCCCTTGTTCTAGTTGTTCGGTCGGCATTCCTCCTGCGTTATCTTGTAAAACCAGAAGAAAGCGGTCTTGTGCAAAGTGAAAACCAAAGCTCAGGGTTGTGGCTCCGGCTTGTAAACTGTTGCTCACTAAATTAGAAAGGAGTTGTTCAAGCAGTGTATCGGGCAAAGTCAGGGTGACATCAGGTGTCTCTGGTAATAGCAATTTTGCATCTGGATAGTGCTGATCTACACGTAAAAGTTGCCAGATATGATTAATGGCTTGCCTCACTGATTGCTGGTTTAATGTTACCGCTGGGTCTTGACCCGGTTTCCCTGCCCAAAGACGTAAGTTGCGAATAATGTCTGCACCACGTTGCGCTTGGTCATCGATTTTAGTTAACGCACTAATGAGTGGGTGGTTATTTGACTCCTTGCTAAGGCGTAAGATACACCCTTGCGCATAATGACGAATGGCAGATAAAGGTTGGTTCAGTTCATGGGCAAAGCCCGATGCCATTTCGCCTAAAATATTTAATCGCTGAGCTTTTTGTAAATTGGCTTCTTGTTCTCGTAAGCGGTTGTGCGCCACTTCGAGTTGCCGGCTTCGGCGCCTAACTAAGAAGGCAATCCAAATGTGATTTACGCCTAGTAAAACAAAGAACAACGCAACAAGGCTAATAGTAATTTGGTTTTGAATGGTCCAACTGACGATATCTTGCCATATTTGTCGCTGTTGTGGATGTTGATTCACATCGCGGAGCAAAGTTTCGACTTGAGTGACTGAGGCAGGAGCCCCCCAACGCATAGTGGTATTATCCGTTGAAAGTAACGTTTTAGTGACTTTATCGACCAAATTGTCTGGAACATCGCTTAATGCGGCGAAAGACCAGTTTGGGTATAGCTCGGTACTAGTTAAACAAGATAATGAACTTGGATGCTGAATTAACGGACGAAACTGGGTTTTATCAATTAGCCCTTCACTGTGCATATTTTCTAATAAACAGACAGGGACAATGGCAGCAGACAATGAGTCATCCCGTAGTGCATATAATAGGGCATCCGCAGGGAACCCTAAAAACTGCATTTGAAAGTCTTTAGCCGCGTCATACCCCATATCTCTTAATACCTTATAGCCTAATAAGTAACCACCAAAGGCATCAGGTGAAATGGCACCGACTTTTTTACCAATCAAATGCTTTACGTCAGAAATATCACTTTCTTTTCGTACCAGTATCAAACTGCCAATCACATTACGGGTGGTGCTATTTGGTTCGACATCAGAACGTAATGATAATAGCCAGCGCAAGTGATAGCGATTATCTAATTGAATAAACTGCGCGGGGTTGGTCAGTAAAAAATCAATTTTGCGGTTAGAAATAGCTTCTTTCATTTCATCAAGGTTTAACGGCAATAAAGTAAACCGTTCCCCCTGAATAGAATCATTGAGTGTGTCAATTAATGGTTGCCAATGGGATTGTGTGGTACTGGGCCCACGCAAAGCCAGTACCCCGATAGTCCATTGTGCAGAAATGGCCGGTAAGGACCACATAAGCAGCGTAATTAATAGTATGTGATACAACGGTATAGATGTTTTTTTTAACATATTTGGCTTATTCGTTGCGTTAGATCAATTTAGCTACGGGTATGTGGTAAACCACAATAGGGCGGTGGTGCCTCTCTTCTTACAATGGCATTACAAGTTTTATCAAGATAATACAGTAGTTTTAAAGAGAAATAACAATTTCAGTGGTTATCTTAACGAGACTGTATTCATTGTCAATAACACATGCAATACAAATAACATATTGATTAATAACTTTTATTTTCGCATTAGCAATGTCAGTACTGGAGCCTATTATGGATCTGAGTAAACGAAAATTTCTACAACAAATTGGGGCTGTGACTGCGGGAGCATCATTAATTCCCATTGCAGAAGCTGGCCTAAATTTTTCTCCTACGCGTAGAGAAGGCAATCCAGAAAAACGATATGGAATGTTGATTGATTTACGTCGTTGTATTGGTTGCCAATCTTGCACAGTCAGCTGCTCTGTTGAAAACCAAACCCCTCAAGGGCAATTTAGAACCACAGTTAACCAATATCAAGTTGCGGTTAAGGGCGAAGAAGGGTTTACCAATGTACTTCTACCTCGCTTATGTAACCACTGCGATAATCCTCCTTGCGTACCCGTATGCCCTGTTCAAGCAACTTTCCAACGGGAAGACGGCATAGTAGTCGTTGATAATGAACGTTGCGTAGGGTGTGCTTACTGTGTACAAGCCTGCCCATATGATGCGCGTTTTATCAACCATTCAACCCAAACTGCAGATAAATGTACGTTTTGCGCTCATCGTTTAGAAGTTGGTTTATTACCTGCTTGTGTTGAATCTTGTGTAGGTGGGGCTCGCATTATCGGTGATTTAAAAGACCCTAACAGTACTATTCGTAAAATGCTGACTGAGCATGAAGCAGAAATTAAAGTACTCAAGCCAGAAAGTGGCACCTTACCGCAAGTATTCTATCTCGGTTTAGATGATGCGTTTGTTCAGCCGCTGCAAGGTAAAGGGCAGCCCGCGTTATGGCAGGAGGTATTCTGATGAATGGCCAAGTGACTTATATTTCTGAAATGATGGCTCAGCCACAAGAATTTTTTTGGCTTCCTTGGGCGGTACAATACTTTTTCTTTATTGGAATCGCCTCTTGCGCGGTGCTGTATGCCTGTTATTTACATTGGCAAAACAAAAGTGAAAACAGCCGCTTAGAAATGATTTCCGTATTTATTGCTATCACAATGGGGATCACTGCACCGCTTGCACTAACGGCAGATTTACACCAAACCGCAAGAGTATGGCATTTTTATGCACACCCAACGTTATGGTCTTGGATGTGGTGGGGCTCTGTATTATTACCCTTATTTACCACATTTATCGGCTTATACTTTGTTGCTTTAATCGTCAAAATGATTTGGAAAAAACACTTTAAAGCGACGCGTTGGGTGGCATTGCTTGCCGCATTATCGGCAATTGGCCTGCTACTTTATACCGGTCGTGAGGCATCTGTATTAACGGCTCGCCCAATCTGGAACAGCTGGTGGATGCCAGTACTTATGTTCTTGAGTGCATTACAGGTTCTGCCTGCATTGATTGGACTCGGTGCTCGTCGTGAGCCCCAATATCAAAACCGTTTAGCACGCTTCCAAGTGATTACATTGTTACTATTTGCTGTCTGTTTTGCGCTATGGCTTTCAGGGGATACCACATCGGGTATTGCTGTACGCCAACAAATAGACATGGCGAGCCCAGGTTGGTGGATGCTAATGGGGGTATGTGCACTGTGGTTAGTGGCTTTCGGAATGTCTGCGAGTAATGTAAAAGCCGTTCGCTCTGTCCCTTACATTACCATTTTAGCATTAGTATCGATGGCTTTTGCTTGGACATTACGTTGGATTTTCCTAATGGAAGTTCAAGCTGTACCAAAATATAACATTATCGCTAACCCATATCATTTCCCACTGGGAACCGATGGACTATTGGCTATCGTAGGAACATTTGGTTTATGGATTGCGTTAACAATTATTGTTCGTGAAGGTGTTCGCTGGTTTGCGGGGAGAGTGCAACATGGCTAAATTCTCAAGACGTCAATGGCTTAAAGGTGGTTTGGTAGTTGGTGGTATCGCATTATTTGGTGCAAGCTACCGAGATGTGGCCAAACGCGCAGTCGATGGGCTAGCTAACGGCACTTCTGGTAAAGTCACTCTTGACCGCATTAATGGCAACTCTTTGCGACCAGAAGGTCAGGCGACTAAAGGCTGGCAAGAAAACCCGGAACAAGTAGTTGCAATGACCCAATGCTTTGGTTGTTGGACACAATGTGGTATTCGTGCCCGTGTCGATACCGCTAAAAATGAAGTATTACGTATCGCAGGTAACCCTTATCACCCATTATCACACGAAGAGCATTTTCCTTATGGAATGCCGCTGAAAACTGCATTTAATAAAATGAGCGGGGAATCAGGGCTAGAACATCGGTCAACCGCTTGTGCGCGTGGGGCAACCTTAATGGAAGGTTTAACTAGCCCACTGCGTATTTTAGAACCAATGAAACGTGTTGGTAAACGTGGAGAGGGCAAGTGGCAACGCATCAGTTTTGAGCAATTAATTAAAGAAGTTGTTGAAGGCGGTGATTTATTTGGTGAAGGCCATGTTGATGGTTTAAGAGCTATTCGTGACCTTGAAACGCCACTTGACCCAGCACAGCCAAAATTGGGCCCCAAAGCGAACCAGCTGCTGGTAACTAACGCAGGGGACGACGGGCGTGATGGGTTTATTCGTCGCTTTGCTCAAAACGCGTTTGGCAGTAAAAATTTCGGTGCCCACGGTTCCTATTGCGGTCTTGCTTATCGCGCCGGTTCGGGTGCTTTAATGGATGACTTAAACAAAAATGCGCACGTAAAACCAGATTGGGATAACGTTCGTTTTGCATTATTCCTTGGAACCTCACCAGCTCAGTCAGGTAACCCATTTAAACGCCAAGGTCGCCAGTTAGCGACAGCACGTCTGCGTGACTCGTTTAACTATGTGGTGGTTTCTCCTGCGCTACCACTGACAACCACACTGGCTAATGACCATGGTCACTGGGTGCCAGTACAACCCGGAACTGATGCAGCGTTAGTCATGGGAATGATCCGCTGGATCATTGAAAATGAGCGTTATAATGCCAAGTACCTTAGCGTGCCTAGTGAGAAATCAATGGAAGCGATGGGGGAGAAAAGTTGGACAAACTCAACGCATTTAGTCATTACTGATGATGCTCACCCATTAGCAGGCAAATTATTAATTTCATCTTATCTTACTGGCGAAGGCGACGATGAAAAAGCTTATGTCGTCCAAGATACGTCTGGTGAATTGAAACTTGCCAGTGAAGTCCCAGCCGCAGAGTTGTTTGTCACTCGCCAAGTGACATTGCATGATGGCAGTGAAGTTACCGTAAAATCGAGCTTCCAATGCTTAAAAGAAGCGGCCAATCGTATGACACTCCAAGAATATAGCGATCGCTGCCATGTTCCAGTGAAAACCATTGAATCATTAGGTAGAGCATTAACGTCATATGATAGAAAAGCTGCCGTTATTTCTCATGGCGGCATGATGGGCGGTAATGGCTTTTACACTGCATGGTCAGTCGTTATGCTTAACGCATTGATTGGTAACTTGAACTTGAAAGGTGGTGTGTCCGTTGGGGGCGGTAAATTCAACGGTGAAATGGATGGTCCACGTTACAAAATTGCCAGCTACAAAGGCAAAGTAAAACCAAAAGGCGTTGTTTTATCGCGTAGTAATGAAGTGTATGAAAAATCAGATGAGTTCAAAGCGCGCCTTGCGGCAGGGGAAAATCCGTATCCTGCAAAAGCACCTTGGTATCCGTTTGCTAAAGGGCAACTCACTGAGCAGCTGGCATCAGCATTAATGGGGTATCCTTATGCATTAAAAGCTTGGATCACCAATATGACCAACCCGGTGTATGGAATCGCGGGTATCCGCCAAGTGATGGAAGAAAAACTGAAAGATCCAAAACACCTTCCGTTGATTATCGGTATTGATGCCTTTATGAATGAAACCACTGCGCTGGCAGATTATATCGTACCGGATACCCATAATTTTGAAAGTTGGGGTTTTAGCGCTCCTTGGTCAGGGGTTCAAGTTAAAGCGAGTACAGCGCGTTGGCCGATTGTTGAGTCACGTACCGCCAAAACGGCAGATGGTCAGCCCGTATCGATGGAAAGCTTCTGTATTGCAGTTGCCAAAGAATTGGGGTTACCTGGTTTTGGCGACAACGTGATTGAAGATATGGATGGCAACCTGCATTCACTAAATACAGCGGAAGATTATTATTTACGTGTTGCTGCGAATATGGCGTGGCTAGGTGAAAAACCAGTACCAGAAGCCGCTTCGGAAGATATCCAAATTAGTGGGGTAGAACGTATTTTACCTGCGATCACCAATACGCTAAAACCTGAAGAAGTTCGCCGTGTTGCTTATATCTTTACGCGAGGTGGCCGTTTCGCACCATATGAAAAAGCATGGGATGGCGATGCAACTGGTCCGCAATGGAAAAAAGGCTTACAAATTTGGAACCCAACTGTGGCCGTTAATCGCCACGCGATCACCGGTGAACGTTACAGTGGTTGCCCTACATATTACCCACCGCGTATGGCAAATGGTGACGATGTGAATGTGGTGTTCCCAGAAAAAGAATGGCCATTGAAACTAATGTCATTCAAATCCCATGTGATGAGTAGTTCGACAACAGTAATTGAACGCTTACGTCATGTTAAACCTACTAATCTTGTTGCTATTCACCCTGATGATGCCGCAAAAGTGGGGGTTAAACACGGAGATTGGATACGTATTACCACACCGGGTGGCCAAGCAGAGGCTCAAGTGAGTGTGCTTGATGGCGTGATGCCGGGAGTACTTGCAATTGAACATGGCTATGGTCATACCGAAATGGGCGCGAAACAGCATTATTTAGATGACCAACCGATGCCAATGAATGCTGCAAATGGTTCAGGGATCAATCTAAACGATTTAGGTTTTGCAGACCCAACAAGGGAAGTCGCCAATACATGGTTAGATTGGGTATCGGGTGCTTCTGTACGTCAAGGTTTACCTGCTCGAATTGAGCTCATTGGTTAAAAGAAGTAGTAAGGGTTGTTAGTGTGTGAGGGGCTGCATAGTCTCATCATTAGCAATCTGTTTTAAGCAGTTGACATTGCGCATAACACAGTGAGATTACCACACTGTAACTTCGGCAAATGCCTGGGAGGGGGAGCCCTCCCTTTTTTATTGGGTTAACGCAGAAGTGGCGAAATAGATTGCTCCAGCCCGACACTTTGTAGCATCAAAGCCCCCATCAGTATAAAGAAAACACCGGCAAAAATTTTTAATGCTATTCCCCAATATGGGGACAGCTGTTTTCCTGTTAACCGCGATAAACGAATAGCTTTATCACGCATAAAATGAACAAAAATAGCAATTAAACAAATGGTTAATGCTGTACCAACCGCCATTGCTAGCGCCGCGATAACTCCCCATGCGTATACTTCAATCACATAAGAAAACAATAATACGAGAATGGCACCAGAGCAAGGGCGTGCCCCCATAGATAGAATAATCAACACTTTACTTTTAAAACTAGATTGAATTTGGTGAGATTGGATGACGTGCTGATGACCACAGTGACAAACGGGGTGTGGTGTCAATGTTTTGGGCTGGATCATTCGCTTGGTTGATTGTGTTAATGGCTTAAGGTTTTTTATCACTAGTGGTGATAATGCCCTAGAAAGGCGTGTTTGCCAGTAACGGCGTAAAGCAGTAATACATAAAAAACAGCCAAGTATTATGACAAATAAATAGCTTAATTGTTCTGCATATAAGCTGACCTGATTCAAATGTTTGGTGGATAGCTGAAATAACACTAACACGACAGAAACTAACGTAATAGCAACGACCCCTTGTAAGAGCGATGCTAATAAACTAATGATAACACTCTGTTTTAAATGAGTTCCTTGGGTCGCTATATAGGTTGTGATAATGAGCTTTCCATGGCCAGGTCCCAGAGCATGTAAAAAACCGTATAAAAAGCTAACGGCAATTAGCAAACTTCCAGCATACAGTGGGTGTGAGCTGGTTTCTTGTAGTAAATCCGATAAACCTTGGTTTAACTGTTTTTGCCAGCCAATACTCAGTTGTAACCATGTTCCCCAATAGCGATACGCTAGCCAAATGGCGAAAGCTAATAAACTAAACGAGACAATGATTAGCAAAGTTTTTGTTGCTTTGTATACAGAGGATGAGGGGGTTAAGGACATCGAATATCAACTCGCTGTGCAAACTGTTTCCCAAGCGCTAAATCTTCTTCTGGGGTATCACTTTTATCTAAAGAAAATGCGTAAGCCCGCATCGAATCAGTGATATTGGCTTCTTGTAAGTCAATATCACAATTGGCTGCTAATTCAATTGGCAGAGTAATTTGTTGTTTATTTTGATACGTCATACTGACATAAAAGCTAGGGTCATAAGTTTGTATTTTGATATGTGAATCTGCAATAGGTAGTGGCTGCATAAATGAAGCTGTAAAGAAAAATACTAATGAAAACCCCTCTTTTTCTAAATGGTAGCTGTCAGGGATACGCTTAAAGTTAACCTTTTTGTCTTGATAATAAAAATCAGTGAAATAATTTTGCATTAAAATATTAGCCATAATAATGGCTTCTTGTTGTTTCCAGCGTGGGTCATCGGGTTTAACCCCTTTCAATTCATAGGCAATATCTGCCGATGTCATCGGGTCCATCTTCCAAACATAGCTTATACCTGAGTATTTGTTTTGTTTGGTTTCAAGGGACATTTGCATCTCAATAAAACTATGAGGATGCGCTGCAACGTGTGGCGCAAAGATAGCCAGTATTAATAGATATAAAGGAAAAAAACGTCTCATAAAGATAATCTAATTAGCCAAATATAAATATGTTATAACATAACGAATAATGGTCGGGCATTAAAAACTTTCTGTTGATGTTTTATTTACAATACCCCTGCAAATAAAGGGTTTTTTATTAACATAATAACAGCGATAATATCCACCAAGATTAAAAAGCCTCAATCAATGAGCTGAAATCTGAATAAATAGAAAATTATCAACGAGTTAAATAGGATTAAGAACACCATGCCAGTGTTACATAACCAAATTTCAAATAAAATATTAAAAGAACGCATGTTGGCGGAAACAGAGCCACGTACCACAATTTCTTTTTATAAATATTTTAATATTCAAGACCCAGTGGCGTTTCGCAATGAATGGTATCAACAGTTTACAGCGCTGAGTGTTTTTGGGCGTGTCTACATTGCGAAAGAAGGGGTGAATGCACAAATCAGTGTGCCTGAATCTAATGTTGATGCTTTGCGCGAACTGATATATTCCACTGATACCGCACTAAATAACCTGCGTTTAAATATTGCGATTGACGATGACGGTAAGTCTTTCTGGGTGTTACGCATGAAAGTACGTGATCGCGTGGTGGCAGATGGCATCGAAGATGAAACCTTTAACCCAGCGAATACAGGGCAATATCTGAAAGCTCACGAAGTGAATGAAATGATTGACGATCCAAACACGGTATTCGTTGATATGCGTAATCATTACGAATATGAAGTGGGTCGTTTTGATAATGCAATTGAAATTCCATCAGATACTTTTAGGGAACAACTGCCGATGGCAGTGGAAATGCTGCAAGAGCAAAAAGATAAAAATGTTGTCATGTATTGCACTGGGGGGATTCGCTGTGAAAAAGCCAGTGCATATATGCTGCATAATGGCTTTAAAAATGTATACCATGTTGAAGGTGGCGTTATTGAGTATGCACGTAAAGCAAAGGAACAAGGTTTACCATTACGTTTTAAAGGGAAAAACTTTGTGTTCGACAACCGTATGGGAGAGCGCATTACGGATGATACTTTAGCCCAATGCCACCAGTGTGGTGCACCATGTGATACTCATACTAATTGCAATAATGATGGTTGCCACTTGTTGTTTATCCAATGCCCTAGCTGTGCAGAAAAATACGAGGGTTGCTGTAGTGTTTCTTGTACTGAGGAAATGAAACTCCCAGAGCAAGAACAACGTGCTCGCCGTGCAGGCCGTGAAGTCAGCAATAAGATTTTTAATAAATCACGTCATCGTTTATCAGATGGCTTATTAAATAAAGAATAACGATAATAAGAAAGCCCTTTAATTAGGGCTCTCTCTTAATATAAATATTTAAATACATTATAGATAAAAAATAATTCAATTCTGTTTTTTACAAATACTTTCGAAGTGATATGTCTTTTCTGTGAATAAACCGTGCTATTACTAATCCCTAGTTTCCTTGAGATAATATGATTAGGTGTTTCATTCATCCAGTTATTAATAATGTTTTGTTCTTTTGCAGTGAAGATGGATGAATCTATATTATTAGCGAGCTTCGTGATATGTTCTATTTGTTCGTGTTCTCGAATCACTTTATCAAGGGTTTGGGTAATAATATTTTTGGATAGAATAAAATAGTTATCCTTTAATAACAATGGGTTGGCTGTTTGTGGGTAAGGGGCATTTATATAAATATAAAACCTAATATTATTTTTTCTATTTAATAGATCTTGTAATACTGGACAGTAATTAGAGTAATGACAATAATAAGTTAAATTAGCCAATACAATACTTGGCGTGAATTCATTTATAAACCTGATAGCTTCCTCAATACAACCTGTACTAATAAATTCTAATTTTTCATTTTTAGATAAATATTCAGTAATGCCAAGTCTAGTGTAATAACATTCATCAATAACTAATATTCGCATCGGGAACATCCTTGTTCGAAAAGAGTCTTACAATAAATGGGAATTGCTAGTGAAGTCAACCGAGGATTAATAAAAATAGTAAATAGTGTTTTTATTTACAATTGTTATTTAGTTAAAAAGGTACAAGTAGTTATATATAAATATATAACTACTTGTTTGGTGAATATTATATAAAATAAAATGGATATTAAATTCTTAAATATCCATTCATTTCCCTAGTGTGTTTTAAGATTAAGTTCGATATATTCGCCTGACTCTATCTTATCTACGCCAGCTTGAAGTATATTAATCAATTGCTTAGCAACATCAGTCGTTAGCCACATAGTTTTATCCACAATGGCATCTCCTGAGTTTTTATCTTGTTCAGGGAGGTAGTGCAAACGCAACATCATCGCATCGTAGGAATCTACTGTGCTGATGTCCCAGCCAACAACTGGGTGAGTTTGAATAACATCATCTTTTCTATTCATGAAACCTCCTAATCAAACAGCGTGATAAATAGTAAATATCTATAACTGACTAAGAGCAATGTTCTCGAAATGAAGCCACTTTTAGTATAAGGAGATTTCGCTAATAAGGAAGCAATTAAAAATTTTTTTTGTATAAATGGCAGGAAATGCACAAAAATGGTGAGTATGACTATAAAAAGTAATATAGGAAGCCCAAATAGCTTCCTATAAGTGCTAATTATTTAGAAAGTGCGATTGTCCACTGAGAGTCCTCACCTGCTAAGAAAGGGATCAGCTTGTCATTACAACAATCAATTGATTCACAAGTAATATTGGGCTCTTTAGTTAATGTAATAAACCCGTCGTTAACAGGTAAATTATAAAACTTAGGGCCATTGAGTGAACAGAATGCTTCGAAGTGTGCTAGAGCACCAAGCTCTTCAAAAACAGTGGCATAAGCGGCTAATGCAGTTGGCGCATTAAACACGCCAGCACACCCACAAGATGATTCTTTACGTGATTGCACATGTGGAGCCGTATCGGTACCTAGGAAAAAACGGTCACAGCCTGATGCTACCGCTGAGCGTAGTGCTTCTTGGTGAACGTTACGTTTTAAAATAGGTAAGCAGAATAAATGTGGCCTGACACCACCGACTAACATGTGATTACGGTTAAACATTAAATGCTGTGGTGTCAATGTGGCTGCGGTATATTCATTTGCTTCTTGGACGTATTGGGCAGCTTCTTTGGTCGTGATATGCTCAAACACAACCTTTAATTGTGGAAACTGCGCGCGCAAAGGTAGCATAACGTGTTCTATAAACAGCGCTTCACGGTCAAAAATATCAATATGGCTAGCGGTTACTTCCCCATGAATTAGCAAGGGCATACCTGCTTGTTCCATAGCCGCTAGTACGGGATAAATCTTTTTGATATCTGAGACACCATGGCTGGAATTAGTTGTCGCATTGGCAGGATACAATTTACAAGCCGTAAATACCCCTTCATGGAAGCCTTTAATCAGCTCAACAGGGTCAGTGCTATCAGTGAGGTAACATGTCATCAAGGGGGTAAATTGGTGACCTTCTGGAACGGCTTGAATAATACGTTCACGATAAGCTTTTGCCGCTTCAATTGTCGTCACTGGGGGGACAAGATTAGGCATGACAATGGCACGGCCAAAAAATTCACTCGTATAGGGAACGACCGTTTTTAACATATCATCATCGCGAAAATGAACATGCCAATCATCAGGGCGGCGGATTGTTAGGGTAGTTACAGTTGTCATTAAACCGGCTCCATAAGGGTAGAGAGGGGTGATGAGCGGGTGCTCAAGCCGGGATAGAATGATAAAGGGAAAGTCAAAAAATAGCTATGAGAAATCACAATTAAGGTTAATGTCATAGATAGATGAGGGGGAGATTAATGTACCAAAAGCAAAAAGACTGCTTAATGATTAAGCAGGCTTTTCTAAATGATTGGCTCCTCCAGCTGGACTTGAACCAGCGACATACGGATTAACAGTCCGCCGTTCTACCGACTGAACTATGGAGGAACTCCTTGGTACGCAGAGGATATTAGCTTTCTCTTACTGGATTGTCAAAGGAGAATATCGAAAAAAAAGTTCGTTTGGCTGTTATCTGTGCGAACTGAGGGAAGTTTGATCGAAAATGATTTGGTGACAGTGAATTGAGGTTCATGCTGATAGGCAAATGAGTCAAAAGGTAAACCTCTATCATCTGTTCGTGGCTAAATTTTAGGTTGTTATTTCAGTGACTAACTTGTGGCTAATCACTGAGTTTGTAAACACGATTTGGTCGTCAAAAGACCTAGAAGCGTTAAAGAGGGATAACTAACACGGGTTGTCGAACGCCATTTAGCAAACCGCGGGTAACAGAAGTATTAAGCCAGCTAATACGCTTTTGGCTTTGAGAGCGCTATTTATTGTTCAAGTTTGGCATCTGCGTTTAGATAGAGACCCTGCACATCAATGGTTACGACAAGCGATAAAACAAATTTTCCTTGAAAAAGAGTGAGTGAAAATATACGGGGGAATTTATAATGGGGGCTTTACGGTATATAACCAGTTTGTGTGTGGTGGGTACTCAGTAGGAATAGATAGCAAAAAGCCCGCACTAGGCGGGCTTCTTAAATTTGGCTCCTCCAGCTGGACTTGAACCAGCGACATACGGATTAACAGTCCGCCGTTCTACCGACTGAACTATGGAGGAATTGCTTTGTTCCTGAGAACGAGGCGCATATTACCCATCCTATACTCAGTTGTAAAGCATAAAAATAAAAAAAATGATTAACTGCGTGTTAAGTAAGCAATTTGATGGTTATCTACCCCAATATGTATCAAAATTCAGGAAGTTAAGATAGTCATAGATAACAGAAAGGAATAAAAAGGCGAACCATTTTTTTGCCGATAGTACTGATAAGCTATAAGTACAACGAAAGTGAAGTTATTCGTTGAACCAATAATTTGCATCAACAATGATATGAAATAAAAAAGAGAGGATAGGTATGGATAACAAAAAGCCCGCACTAGGCGGGCTTCTTAAATTTGGCTCCTCCAGCTGGACTTGAACCAGCGACATACGGATTAACAGTCCGCCGTTCTACCGACTGAACTATGGAGGAATTGCTTGTTCCTGAGAACGAGGCGAATATTAACGAGATCGACTCAGGCTGTCAACGGTAAAAACACAAAAAAAATCTAATTGCTCACTCACTGTTCATTATGGCTAACTTTTACGCTAGCTAATTGATAATGCATTAATTTTGTGTTGCTAATTTACCTTGTAATGGCGTAGAAACTTCAGGGAAAACGACATGATAAATATCATAAAATGAAATTTCCCCTTTCAAGGCAATTAAACGTGATATTTCTTGCTTAATGGCTTGGCTAACCTCTTTCGAATCAAGTATTTTACGCACTGCGTTATCTGAAACTGGCTCAGTGACAAACCACTCACCGTTATAGCAAACACGTAAATCTAATACGCCGATATCTTCAAAGTGATAAACGGGTTTAATATCAAAAAGTAAAACACTGGCTAAAACTAAAAATAAGACAGTAATACCGAGTGTCCAATAAGGGCCAAAATATGGCGCGTACCAAAGAATAATAGCAAGAGGGATATAAGCGGCGACCATACCGATACATAAGTAAGGGTGATTACCAAGGAACTGGCTATTAAAGTAAGGCTTACCATCACGTTTTTCGCGTTTATTGATGGCATCTAAATCTTCAATGAGTATTTGTTTGATAATATCCATGTGATAACTCTCTGTCAGATATCTATACTAGGAGAGTATCACGAGCAGATTCGATTGTTATATATCAGTTAAGAAAAATATTTACTGGGATTGTCATTGTGGTGGGCATTTCTTGATTGTCTTTTTATAAAACGGGGCTCTTTTTATTAAATTTTTTTTGTAAACTATCAACCAAATGCAGTGTTTTTATTAACATTATAGCCTGTAAAAGTGACGAACTCGAAAAAAATGCACAATTTTAGCGTTTGAACATATAAAATAGTTGCTATTATCTTTAAGTCATGAGTTAATGAGTATCGGCCTGTTTAGCAGTCCTATTTGATGTATGATTACTAAGTTAGTGTGTTCTAAAGAAGAAAGTTATCACAGATAGCCTTTGACCGTGACGCTTCATCTTGGTGTTTTCCTGATTAAATAGTTGACTCTGGCCCGTATATGCCAAAAAGGCAAGTTTTTTTGATGTTATATAGGAAAAGTCAAATGTCCGACAAAATGAAAGGTCAAGTTAAGTGGTTCAACGAGTCTAAAGGCTTCGGTTTCATCACTCCTGCTGATGGTAGCAAAGACGTTTTCGTCCACTTCTCTGCCATTCAGGGCGCTGGTTTCAAAACTCTGGCTGAAGGCCAGCAAGTTGAATTCACCATTGAAAACGGTGCAAAAGGCCCAGCAGCTGCTAACGTAACTGCAATCTAAGCTTATTGCTTAACTGATTTTCTAAAGCCCGTCATTTCTAATGACGGGCTTTTTCGTTTTTATTACATTTATGATTAACATCATTTCATTGGAAACTAAGTGTTATGAATATTAATGACCGTGTTTATGTAAAAACCGATGGGCAAGAGCGCCGAGAAGGTAAAATTTTACTCATTGAACCTTTCAATGAAGGCGTCATGTATTTAGTTTCATTGCCGGACTACCCAGAAGGTATTTGGTTTTTTAATGAAAAAGATGGTGATGAAGGGACTTTTGTTGTCCCAATTGAAGGGTAGAGTTTTACTTTATTTAAAATAAATTAACACTTTGTTCTTTACATCATAAATTTCCCCACCTATACTCCACCCATCTTTTACTTAGGAGATTATTACTTGGACAGTCAGAGTTGGAATAAAAACTTAATTTAACGGCAAGCCAGTAATCGTCTTTTCTTTTCGCTGCTTGCCACTAAGGCGGGCGGTGTCTGATATTTTTCTTCACACACACCCTTATATTATAAACAAAGTACTCTCTGCTATTTAGTTTAGTCAGTGTATTACTGCTATGTTGAGTGTGTATCATGTTGGTATATATTTACTCTCTATTCCCTCCAGGCAATAGCCAATAATTTTTAGGGTAATTTATTTACTCAAAATATGGCTATGTGCTTTTTATTAAGCATGTAAGTCTCATTATCCAAGCTGTTTTTGGAGGAGCTACTATGCTTTTTTCTCCTGATATTTTAAATCTGCTTTCTGCAATGTGCTTTGGCGCATTAATCGGTGCTGAACGCCAATGGCGTCAACGAATGGCTGGCCTTAGAACCAATGCTTTAGTGGCTACAGGTGCTGCGGTATTTATTTTAAGTTCGGTGACAACATCACCAGATAGCCCGGGCCGTATCGCGGCGCAAGTTGTTTCAGGAATTGGTTTTCTGGGCGCAGGCGTCATTATGCGTGAAGGTATGAATATTCGTGGCTTAAATACCGCGGCAACTCTTTGGTGCTCAGCAGGGATCGGCGTGTTGTGTGGATTAGGCCAGTACTCACTGGCCTTGATGGCCACATTGTTAATTTTATGTGCCAATATTTTACTAAGGGAAGCGGCTTCGCGGATCAATAAGCAACCACAGCAGCAAGCTCTTGATGTAGAGCAGCGCTATAAAATTCGCGTTATGTGTCATCAAACCGATGAAATCCTAGTAAGAACACTTATCTTGCAAGCCATTAATGGCTTACATATTCGTTTACGGTCTTTGAGTAGCGCGGACACTTTAAAGCCAGAACAACTGGAAGTGTGTGCTGAATTTTTAGCAACACCTGCCGAGCAGAAAGAAATCGAAGCATTGGTATGCCGAATAAGCCTTGAGCAAAGTGTCAGTGCTATCAATTGGAAAGTGGCATCAGAGCTACCCGCCTGATGTTAGAAATTAACTCACTATAGGAGCCGAAATGGACGATCACCCTCCGTCATGGAGTAGAAAATGGAGCTATCTAACGGATAATTAAAAGGTTTTTATTTTGGTTAGGTAGCGTAAAAATAGGCAATTGTTGTATTAGAGACAACGCTATGACTGAAATAAGACATCAACGCAAAAGCGTTAAAGCTGCTCCTGTTCGCCAAAAATTTATTGTTGGCGAACAGGCCAGTAAAAATATTGAGCAAGTACTTAATGAATATCAAACGAATTTATTAGGTCTGACAGAAAATGAGGCGATGGACCGCCTTGTTACTGAAGGGGAAAATGAAGTTGCTCATGAAAAAGCGCCTCCTGCTTGGAAGCAATTACTCATTTCTTTTAAAAATCCATTCATATTCGTACTCATTATATTGGCAATAGTGAGTTTTTTTACTGACTATCTTATACCTGAGCGACAAGGTGATGAGACTGATTTAACTGGTGTAATAATCATTATTACAATGGTTTTGCTGAGTGGGTTACTTCGTTTTTGGCAGGAGTACCGAACTAATAAAGCTGCTGAAGCCTTGAAATCATTAGTACGTACCACTGCTACCGTATTTCGACGTGATAATAAAACAGGTCGTTCTACTCGAAAAGAAGTGCCGATCAAATGCTTAGTACCCGGTGATATTGTTTTATTATCTGCCGGTGACATGGTTCCTGCAGATTTAAAATTGGTTGAATCGAGAGACTTATTTATAAGCCAAGCTATCTTAACCGGAGAATCTATACCGGTAGAAAAATATGACACTCTAGGTGATATTTCTGCTAAAAGTTTAGAACCTGTTTCACCAACAGAAAACGAGTTATTAGAAATATCCAATATTTGTTTGATGGGGACCAATGTAACCAGTGGAACAGCGCGTGGAATTGTTGTTGCCACAGGGGCAAACACATATTTAGGGTCATTAGCTAAATCCATTGTTGGTAGTCGGGCGCAAACGTCATTCGACCGTGGTGTTAATAGTGTAAGTTGGTTACTGATCCGTTTTATGTTAGTCATGGTACCTATCGTGCTACTGATTAATGGCTTTACAAAAGGAGATTGGTTTGAAGCTACGCTATTTTCACTAGCAGTTGCTGTTGGGTTAACGCCAGAAATGTTACCGATGATCGTTAGCTCGAATCTAGCTAAAGGCGCAATAGCAATGTCAAAGCACAAAGTTATTGTCAAAAGGTTAAATGCTATTCAAAACTTTGGTGCCATGGACGTACTTTGTACTGATAAAACAGGGACGTTAACGCAAGATAAAATTATTTTAGAACACTATTTAGACAATAATGGGCAGAAAAATAGTCAAATTTTGCAATTGGGGTGGCTCAATAGTTTCCATCAAAGCGGCACTAAAAACATGATGGATCAGGCGATAATTCGCCGAGGAAGAGGGAATAGTGAAGTTGAAAAACTAAAAGCATTTCAGAAAATTGATGAATTACCGTTTGATTTTATCAGACGTAAATTATCAGTGACGGTTAGAACCCCTTCAGGAGAGGCCTTGTTAATATGCAAGGGGGCAGCCGAAGAAATGCTGGCAGTATGTCAACATTATCAGCAGGATGGACAGTCTTATTTACTTGATGAGCAGGCGAGGGCGAAAATAACTGAGCTAGTAAGTGACTATAACAGGCAAGGTTTTCGTGTGTTGTTACTTGCGACTCGCCAGTTAAATGATGCGGAAGCTAGTTTGCCCTTATCTGCACAAGCGGAGCAACAGTTGGAGTTACAAGGTATTTTAACATTCCTTGACCCAGCAAAGGAAAGCGCTATTTCTGCAATTGCTGCACTGCGTGAAAATGGGGTTACTGTTAAAGTTCTGACGGGTGATAATGCCATTATTACCGAAAAAATTTGTCATGATGTAGGGCTAAATATTAGTGAAATCATGTCAGGTTTAGAAGTTGAAGCATTATCTGATGAAGAATTAAGTCAAAAAGTAGAGCAAGTTTCTGTTTTTTGTAAATTAACGCCATTACAAAAATCGCGTATTTTAAAAAGGTTACAAGCGAACGGTCATACTGTCGGTTTCTTGGGTGATGGGATCAATGACGCTCCTGCTTTACGAGATGCCGATGTGGGGATTTCTGTTGATACTGGAACAGATATCGCCAAGGAATCAGCAGATATTATTTTGCTAGAAAAAGATTTAATGGTGTTAGAGCAGGGGGTTATTAAAGGAAGAGAGACTTTTGGTAATATTATTAAATATTTAAATATGACTGCAAGTTCAAACTTTGGTAATGTATTTTCGGTATTAATTGCCAGTGCATTTATTCCATTCCTTCCTATGCTAGCCATTCACTTGCTCGTTCAAAATTTACTGTACGATATTTCCCAACTAGCATTACCTTGGGATAAAATGGATAAAGAGTTTTTAAAACGACCTCGTAAATGGGATGCGAAAAATATCGGGCGTTTTATGATTTGGATTGGGCCAACCTCTTCAATTTTTGATATCACAACTTTCGCCTTGATGTGGTATGTGTTCCAAGCAAATAGTGTTGCCCATGAAGCGCTTTTCCAGTCAGGTTGGTTTGTTGAGGGTTTGCTCTCGCAAACATTAGTTGTCCATATGCTAAGAACACAAAAAATTCCGTTTATTCAAAGTACAGCGGCATTACCTGTGTTATTAACAACAGGGCTAATTATGGCATTAGGTTTATATATTCCATTCTCTTCATTTGGTGAAATGATCGGGTTACAACCATTACCAATAGAGTATTTCCCATGGTTAGTATTAACATTGGTGAGCTATTGTGTTGTTGCTCAATTGATGAAGCAGTTTTATATTAAACGTTTTGGGACCTGGCTATAATAGGTTGTTAAATAAGAAAAAGGGAGGGCAAGGACTGCTCTCCCTATCTCCAACTAAATCACCTTTTTTTTTCGATTGAAAAGTATAAAGTAACAATCTCATTATTTGCTTGGTTGAGTTTATTTTCTAGTAATTCCTTAGTTTCAGATTCTGCGCAATCTTTGATTTTCTTAAAATTAATATCCGGGAAAAAAATTTCCTGAACTCTGGCATTGAGTGTACCAATTACATATTTTGTTACAGCCGCGTTATCTCCATTCGGCTGTTCTTTGTTAAGGAATAAATCATGTGTAATTACTTTTTGTATCTGTTTTTGCTGAGAAAGAAGGTGCTTAATAAATTGCTGAGATGCATTTGTATCAATCTCAGACTCAGAAATGCCACATTTTTTCGCAACACGATGAAAAATTTCTTTTTTATCGCTAGAGGTAAGAGAGACTTTTGTTTTATTTAGTTTATCCGATAATTCTTCCCTTGTTTCATCAATAGCTCTATTGATAGTGCTGCCGATTTGAATTTTCTTTTCGCTTATTTTAAATTTTTCTAATTTATCAGCCGTTTCAATTTGAGATTTTAGTTTTCTCACTATTTTACTTTCATTTAACGTAATCGTATTACCCTCAAATTTAAGTTCTATTTTTTTACTATTGATATTTAAAGCTTCTTTGATTTTATGGCTAAATTTACTACAACCTTTTGTTATAGTGATAAATGGCTTGGGTGACTTGATAACTTGGTTTAAATGCACGCTCATTATTTTTCCTTAATGTATTAAATCAATTTAATTCTATAAAGTTAAGGGGGGATAAGCTTGCAAAAAACTATGGGAAAAGTGAATGTATAGGAAGGCATGATTTTCTAGGGAGTTAAGGAAATAAAAAAGAGCCGCAATAGGGCTCTTTTTGGAAAACTGACTAATCTAAATAATTCTTTATTATAGACCTAAAGCCGTTTTCATTTGTTTCATCGCATCAATACCTTGTTGGCAAGCTTTGTCTTGCTGGTCTTTAGGTAGTGCTGCAACTTGCTTTTTACCTTCTTCCAGTTGACCTTTCATTGCATCCAACTGTGCTTTTGCTTGAGGGTTTTCTGAAGCTTTAGCAATTAAGCTATCAACTTCAGCGAAGTAAGTATTACAAGTTTCAGTTGCACCAGCAACTTCACCTTTTTTCTCTTCCTCTGAACAAGCAGTGATCGTCAGTGCCAATAAACCCATACCACAAGCTAAAATTAACTTTTTCATAATCAACCTTATTAAATTTATTTATTTATATAGCAAAACGAAGTATATAAGAGATGTTTTTAATATCAAACGTAACAAATCCTAAAATAATACTTCAACAATATAGTGGTATATGCGAAAGGTTGGATAATAATATCGGGATATTTTTTATTTTAGATTGCTATTATTCTTATAGCGATAAAATCATTGTTTATCAGTGTATTGAGTTGTTGTCATGAGACATGCATTCGAAGTAAGTACTGGGTACTAAGATAAAACATTTCAAAATTTAGCGAAGAAAATGACGTTGCTTACATATTATTGGGGTAAACATATTTTGAATTGAAAAATATGCTTACCCTAATGTTACGCATATTTACTTAACTTTATGGGGTCATATAACATTTTTATATTTATTATAATACTTTGTTATATGCGGTATCTATTGATTAAAACAAGGGTCAATTGTAACTAAATGTTTACATGTGAGTGATGAATTGGCTTTATTAAATATTTTTAGAATTAATATCTGTACATTTAAGATGCAACTATAGATACGAAAAGTGAGCTGCTTCACAAATTTACGAATAAAACCTTTGTATATGTATAAGTTTGATTTTTAAATCAAATTTTCTTTGTACGAAGATGAAATTATAAGGTAAAGTCTTTGCCTTTAGGCAGTCTGAACAGCTCATGTCGCTATTTGGTAGGTTAACAATAAGTGTACAGAGTTAACGGTATTTAGGTTAATTAGGTTGACGCTAAATCAAATTCATACCAAAATTGACTCACTGTTGAAATTCGCCAAAGAGCGAAATACAAGTTAGAATGCTTCAAATAAAGGGTATTAAATTTTCTTACACTACATTCTCAGGAGGATCATTCTCCTAAAGAGAAAGTAAGAGGGCGAGATGCGGGGTTACTCGTATCACTATGCAACATAGCAGATATTCTATTAATGCTATGGGCATGTAATGTATGTAGCTTGATTTATCTAGTTACAATTTTATATTTAGACTTACACACAGGGCTTTACCATTATGTCTGCTTCTATTGTAAAGAAACGGCCTCTGAGTCGTTACATTAAAGATTTTAAACATAGTCAAACTCATTGTGCACATTGTCACAAAACTTTGGATCGTATCTCTTTGGTTTTCAACGATGACATCTTAAATAAAGAAGCTATCGCTGATATGACTGAATTGGTCGATGAAAGTACTTGGGGGGAACTACAAGGTAAATTTACTGCACTTTGCCGCTTTTGTAGTGAGATTTATTGCAATAGTAATACTGATTATTTTGATATCATGTCATTTAAACAGTATTTATTCTTACAGACTGAGATGAGCCATAGTACTGTTCGCGAATATGTTGTTCGCTTACGCCGCTTAGATGAGTTGTTATCTTCATCTAACTTTTCTATGAAAGAATTTACTGCAAGTAAGGTTCAAGAACAGTTAAGTGAAAAAATGACAGACTCTGCATTTAGTAACTATAATATTGCCTTGCGCAAGTATGAGCAGTATTTATTCTGGGAATCAGAAAAAACTCAATAACATATTGAAAATACATAAATAATAGCTATTTTCATTGTTATAATTTAATGAATTGGTGTCCGTAGGGCACCTTTTGCGTTTTTATAGTATTAACCTATTGTTATAAAATGAATTATTATTCGAAATAATGCCCCAAAATTCATTATTCTCATTTGATAAAAAATATGGAAGGTTGAATATTCAAGGGATAAGTAAATAATGAATAGCACTATAAAGTAAAGACCTAGTCTCATGTACGGTGAAACTAGGTCTTTTGTTTTTTAGCCGATGGTCATTAAGCTTGCGTTACCGCCCGCGGCTGCGGTATTGACACTTAAGGAGCGTTCATGAACAAGGCGTTCGATAAGCAAGTTTGTTTCACCTCGTTCAAATCCTTGTACTGAAATAATTGGCCCTTTACGTTGTGCAATAGCTGCGCAAACGTCTTTTAACTGATCACTATCGCCGTGATAAATCACTCCTTCAATTGGCTCCTTCGTTTCTTGCCAGTTTTTAGTCAATGAGATTGATTTTCTCACTTTTTCAGGAAGTGATTTAAACAGTTTTTGATGGAGTTCGCTTTGTGGCCATAAGGACTGACAACCGGAGGAAAGAACCGCGGCTAACTGAATCAAACAATCTTTTTCGTTGTCACTAATACACAGAATTAAACCACGTGGGCGTAAGGTATATGTATTTCTTTCGCCTGTTGGGCCTGGCAACACTCTGGTGGTTCCAGCTTGTGTATAGCGAGTAAATAATTCAATTACCGAAGGTTCAATAATGTTATTTTGTTTTTCTACCCATTGGGCAAAGGACTCAAAAGATGACAGTAAATCTGCTCGAGCACTTGCATCCATAGGTAAATGATTATCTTGTCTTTCTAATGTATTTGAAACTGCGTTATCCGGTCGTTCACTTAATAAACGATAAAGGTATAATGGACCGCCAGCTTTAGGCCCTGTGCCTGATAAGCCTTCTCCACCAAACGGTTGAACGCCAACAACCGCTCCGACCATATTGCGGTTAACATATAAATTTCCGACTTTAGCCTTAGAGACAACTTGGTTAATTGTTTCGTCAATGCGAGTGTGTACACCTAGAGTTAACCCATAACCGGCTGCATTAATTTGGTCTACTAAGGCATCTAATTCATTACGGTTAAAGCGAACAACATGCAGAACAGGGCCAAAAATTTCTTTTTTCAGCTCGTTGACATTATCTAGTTCAATTAATGTCGGTTTAACATAAGTTCCTTCTGTTTGTTCTTGTTGATCGTCAGGGTTTTCGAAAGCGGCTTGGAATACGGCTTTCCCTTTACTGCGCATTTGCTGAATATGTTGTTCAATATTTTCTTTTGCTTCGCGGTCGATAACTGGGCCAATATCAGTAGAAAGGTGCTCAGGGTTAGCCATCCGGCATTCTTCCATTGCGCCTTTTAACATGCGGATTGTTCTATCGGCAACATCTTCTTGTACGCATAAAATACGTAATGCGGAGCAGCGTTGACCCGCACTATCAAATGCAGAAGCAACTACATCAGCAATAACTTGCTCTGTTAGCGCAGAAGAATCGACAATCATAGCATTCAAGCCCCCGGTCTCTGCAATGAGCGGAGTAGGGCGACCTTGTGCATCTAAACGCCCAGCAATATTACGTTGTAGTAGCCCTGCAACCTCAGTTGAACCTGTAAACATGACACCACGAACACGCTTATCACCAACCAACTGTGCACCGATAGTTTCCCCTTTACCGGGTAAAAACTGTAATACATCTCTCGGTATTCCCGCTTGATGAAGTATTGATACAGCAATGGCACCAATTAGCGGAGTTTGTTCAGCAGGTTTGGCGAGGACAGTATTACCTGCAGCAAGGGCTGCCGCAATTTGCCCTGAAAATATCGCCAATGGGAAGTTCCAAGGACTGATACAGACAATCGGACCTAACGGTCGATGGGTATTATTATCAAAGTCATTTTTGACTTGGGTCGCATAATAATTGAGGAAATCTACCGCCTCTCTGACTTCAGCGATTGCATTATTGTAGGTTTTACCCGCTTCACGTACTAAGACATCCAATAATGGTTGCAATTGCTGTTCCATCAGATCGGCTGCGCGTAATAAGATAGCAGCACGTTCAGAAGGGGGCGTTGCGAACCAAATGGTTCCTGCTTCATCGGCAATATTTAAGGCATGTTCCGCCTCTTGCTCAGTAGTTTCACGAACTTGCCCGACAATATCTTTATTACATGCAGGGTTAATGATTGGTGTCGATTCAGGTATTGCTTGGGATGGTTGGAAATCCCCACCGAGTAGCGGCTGGGCAATTTTTTGCTGCATTGCTGCACTGAGTAGAGCGCTAGATAAAGACGCCAAGCGATGTTCATTAGAAAGGTCAAGGCCCATAGAATTTACACGATCTTGACCATATAAATCGCGAGGTAATGGGATTTTGGGGTGCGGTAGCCCAATTTGGCCTTCTGTTTTTGATAATTCAAGGATGTCTTTTACTGGGTCTGCGACTAGCTCATCCAGTGGAATAGTTGCGTCAGCAATACGGTTGACAAATGAAGTGTTCGCGCCATTTTCCAGTAATCGGCGAACTAAATAGGCAAGTAAGGTTTCATGGGTGCCAACAGGCGCATAAATTCGGCAAGGGCGATTAAGTTTACCATCAGCAACTTTGCCTACGACTTGTTCATATAAAGGTTCACCCATACCGTGGAGGCATTGGAATTCATATTGCCCTGGGTAATAGTTTTTACCTGCAATTTGGTAGATAGCCGCAAGAGTATGTGCATTGTGTGTCGCAAATTGAGGGTAAATTAAATTTGGTACAGACAATAATTTACGAGCGCAAGCCAGATAAGAGACGTCAGTATATACCTTACGAGTATAAACAGGGTAACCCTCTAAACCGTCAATTTGAGCACGTTTAATTTCACTATCCCAATAAGCCCCTTTAACCAGACGGATCATCAAACGGCGTTGGCTACGCTCAGCTAAATTGATAATAGAGTCAATGACAAAAGGGCAACGCTTTTGGTAGGCCTGAATAACAAAGCCGATACCATTCCAGCCCGCCAATTGTGGTTCAAAACAGAGTTTTTCTAATAAATCTAAAGAAATTTCTAAACGGTCAGCTTCTTCTGCATCAATATTAATACCAATATCATATTGGTGTGCTTGTAATACTAAAGACAAGAGACGTGGGTATAATTCATCTATGACGCGTGAGTATTGGGCACGGCTATAACGCGGGTGTAGCGCCGATAATTTAATCGAAATACCCGGACCTTCATAGATACCGCGTCCATTTGATGCTTTACCAATCGCGTGGATCGCTTGCTGGTAAGATACCATATAATCTTGGGCATCTTTTTCTGTTAATGCAGCTTCTCCGAGCATATCGTAAGAGTAACGGAAGCCTTTATCTTCAAGCTTGCGTGCATTCGCTAGCGCTTGAGATATTGTTTCTCCTGTTACGAATTGCTCCCCCATTAGGCGCATTGCCATATCAACACCTTTGCGGACTAAAGGCTCACCACTTTTACTAATGATCCGATTCAAAGAGGTCGATAGTTTTGCTTCGTTGTGGGTAGAAACCAACTTACCTGTAAATAAAAGGCCCCATGTTGCTGCATTAACGAACATTGAACTACTTTGGCCTAGGTGTGATTGCCAGTTACCATTACTAATTTTATCGCGGATCAGGGCGTCACGGGTTGCTTTATCTGGAATACGAAGTAGGGCTTCTGCTAGGCACATTAATGCCACACCTTCTTGAGAGGACAGGGAAAATTCCTGTAGCAAACCTTGAACTAAGCCAGAACGACCGACACCATTTTTTTGGTTACGTAATTTTTCGGCAATCGAATAGGCTAATTTATGAGCAGCTTCGGCTTGTTCTACGTGCAGTTGTGCTTGCTGTAATAACATCGGTACTGCTTGTGTTTCAGGAACCCGATAGGCAGAAGTAATTGCGGAGCGTTTTACAGATTGTGGTAAAATGTGCTCTGCAAAATCTAAGAATGGCTGATAGCTAGAGTCAACCGTTGTGTCTTCATCTGTTGATTGGTTTTCTTTTGCGTCGACATCGGCTGATAGCTCAGGAAGAAATTGGCCATTATCGAATTGTTCTAGGTAATTATAAATAGCTTGTTTGATAAGCCAATGTGATGTGCGGTCAAGACGTTGAGCGGCATTTTTAATGCGTTCACGAGTTGCTTCATCAAGTCTCACACCCATAGTTGTTGTGCTACTCATCTTAATTCCTCTAGTTCACGAGTCGGTTAAATCGAAAAGTTACATCAGAGTATCCTAATGTTGCAACTTTGTGCAACATTGTTAATCGTGGTTTCTGAGGGAAATGTGAAACACATCTGGTTTTTATATGGTGAATATTATTTGCTCAATTTATGGTTATTTATTTTGTATGTATTTCATATGGTTATAAACTTTGGGTTGTTGTGGTATTAGTTAGTCATTCATTTGTAAATCCGACTTTAAATTTTAACATTTGTGATATGGATTCTATTTATGGAATAAAAAATAGTTAATTTCTTGTTAATTTAATAGGAGTCTGTCTAGGATGGAGTCGCTAAGAAATTAAAATTAGTGCAACGCAAACAATCACAGCCTATTTGGTGTTCATAGAGATAAATGAAAAAGTGCAATAAAGTGCAACACCATGAAGTGACAAGTTATCAAAGGCAATTATATAAAGATAACTAACAATTTTTAAAAATACTCAATGGAGAAAACGGATGACTGTAAGCACTCCGATGATCATTATGTTCATCGTATACATTACTGGCATGTTATTAATCGGCTACTTGGCCTATCGCTCGACCAAAAACTTTGATGATTATATTCTTGGTGGCCGAAGCTTAGGGAGTGTTGTCACCGCATTATCTGCAGGTGCTTCCGATATGAGTGGTTGGTTGCTGATGGGGTTACCTGGTGCTATTTTCTTGGCGGGTATCTCTGAAAGCTGGATAGCAATTGGTTTAAGCCTAGGGGCTTACCTTAATTGGCTATTTGTTGCTGGGCGTTTACGCGTACAAACAGAAAAGAATAACAATGCCTTAACTTTACCCGATTATTTCACTAGCCGCTTTGAGGATAATAGTAAAATTTTACGTATTATCTCCGCTGTGGTTATTTTAGTTTTCTTTACTATCTACTGTGCATCAGGCGTTGTTGCTGGCGGTTTACTGTTTGAGAGCACATTCAATATGAGCTACGAAAAAGCCATGTGGTTAGGGGCATTAGCGACAATCGCTTATACCTTTTTAGGGGGTTTTTTGGCGGTTAGTTGGACAGATACCGTTCAAGCGTCATTAATGATTTTTGCTTTGATTCTGACGCCTATCGTGGTGATCCTTTCATTAGGTGGAATTGATACTTCAATTGAAGTTATAAAAGCGAAAAACCCTGAATACCTAGATATGTTTAAAGGAATGAACTTTGTTGCCATCCTATCGTTATTAGGCTGGGGGTTAGGCTATTTTGGCCAGCCTCACATTTTAGCGCGTTTTATGGCTGCAGATTCCCATCGCACTATTCGTTCTGCACGTCGTATTAGTATGACATGGATGGTTTTATGTTTAGTGGGAACTATTGCAGTGGGTTTCTTTGGTATTGCTTATTTTGAAAACAATCCAAGCTTAGCGGGTTCAGTGTCGAATAATAGTGAACGTATTTTCATGGAGTTAACCGGAATACTGTTTAACCCATGGATAGCGGGTATCTTGTTATCTGCAATATTAGCGGCAGTAATGAGCACATTAAGTTGCCAATTGTTAGTATGTGCAAGTGCGTTAACGGAAGATTTATATAAACCATTTTTCCGGAAGAAAGCGAGCCAAAAAGAGTTGGTTTGGGTCGGGCGTGGTATGGTGTTAGTTGTTGCAGCCATCGCTATTTATATTGCTCGTGACCCAAATAATAAAGTTTTAGCGCTAGTAAGTAATGCATGGGCAGGATTTGGTGCAGCATTTGGGCCAGTAGTATTAATCTCTGTGATGTGGAAGCGGATGACTCGTACAGGCGCATTGGCAGGTATGTTGGTGGGTGCTGTAACCGTATTAGTTTGGATGAAATATAAATGGTTCGATTTATATGAAATCATCCCAGGCTTTGTGTTTGCAACAATAGCAATTATTGTTGTCAGTATGGTAACTAAAGGGCCTAGTGCGGCAGCACAAGCACGGTTTGATGAAGCGGAAGCGGAATATAAATCTCATTAATTGAGGTGTACCGATAAGATAAAAAGCCGAGTAATTTCAATTGCTCGGCTTTTTTGTTTGTCAAATCAACAGCCTAGTAATTAATGGGCAAAGGTTAATTAACTTTCCTACGTTTAGCTATTTGGTAACCAATAGCCAAAACGATAAACCAGACTGGTGTTGCAATTAAAGCCTGTCTTGTATCGTGTTGGAATGCCAGTAACACCACCATAAAGGCGAAAAAGGCTAAGCTTAACCATGACATAACAATACCCGCAGGCATTTTATAACGTGAAGATTTATGCATCTCTGGTCGTTTCTTACGGAAATTCAAATAGCTATATAAGATCATACTCCAAATAAACATAAATAGGATAGCAGACACAGTGGTAACCAATGTAAATGCATGCATGATATCAGGAATAAAGTAGATCAGAATGATGCCGAAGCTCAGACAGATGCAAGTAAATATTAGGCCTGTTGCAGGTACAGCTTTTTTTGATAATTGGCTGAATTGTTTTGGGGCATCCCCTTCTTTAGACAGCCCAAATAACATTCGACTGGTGGAAAATACACCACTGTTGGCTGATGAAGCCGCAGAAGTTAACACCACAAAATTGACAATGCTTGCAGCAGCAGGGAGGCTGATAAGGACAAACATTTCTACAAATGGGCTTTTATCAGCCAAGATAGTTCTCCATGGCGTTACTGCCATAATAACAATCAAGGACAAAACATAAAATGCAATAATTCGGATTGGGATTGCATTAATGGCTTTTGGTAATGATTTTTCGGGATCTCGAGTTTCTGCTGCTGCCGTTCCTACTAATTCAATCCCAACGAAAGCAAAAATAGCAATTTGGAAGCCAGCAAAAAAACCGCTTATTCCCATCGGGAACATACCGCCATCATTCCAAATATTATTTAAGGATGCGATATGCCCAGTTGGTGACTGGAAGTTCATGGCGATCAACGTCCCACCTACGGCAATTAAGGCAACAATGGCAACAATTTTTATCATTGCAAACCAAAACTCTAATTCACCAAATAGCCTGACTGAAACAAGGTTTAAGGTGAGTAGGCTGATCACACAGATAAACGAGGTTACCCATTCTGGAAATTCCGGAGCCCAAAAACTAACATAGGAGGTTATGGCAATAATATCCGCTATTCCTGTGATAACCCAGCAGAACCAGTAGGTCCAACCTACAAAAAAGCCAGCCCATGGGCCAATTAAGTCAGTTGAAAAATCACTAAAAGATTTATAATCAAGGTTGGATAGCAGCAGCTCTCCCATCGCTCGCATAACGAAAAACAGCACAAAACCAATTATCATATATACGAATATGATTGACGGGCCAGCAAGTGAGATAGTTTTACCTGACCCCATAAATAGGCCGGTTCCAATTGCGCCGCCAATTGCAATAAGTTGTATATGGCGGTTACTAAGGCTACGTTTTAATTGATTACGGTCAGCATTATGCTGCTTCGGTGTTGATGTTGGATTTTCTTCCATACTGTAAAGTGTCCGTAGTGGTTTGTTATTGTTAGCCACAGTCTTTTTTTATTTTGTGGTTATGTTTGCATGAAATATTGTGACATAAATCTCAATTAGAGTAAGGAAAAGTTACCTTACTGGAACCGGAGTGATGTTTATTCGAACTATAATTATCCTAAATTTAACATTCGCAACTAAAATTTAACTTAGGTAATAAAAATAGCAGAATAGTATTGACTGTATCAATTGATGGGCGTTAAATATTTCGTATTGGGTTGTTAGCTCAGTTGGTAGAGTAGGTGACTCTTAATCATTAGGTCGGGGGTTCGAGTCCCCCACAACCCACCAAGTTTTTCAATAAGTTAGGTGTTGGTTGCGTTACTTATGCGTACCATTTGGGATGTATTTGGGACGTGAGCATTAAATATTGTATCAATTTGCTTGGCGTGTTTGGCTAAGTGATCTGGTGTTAAGTGTGCATATCGTAGAACCATTTTAATGTTTTTCCATCCGAAATCCCCATGATAGATTGTGCTTGACTGCATCACCACTTATCCCGAGTACCAAAACGAAAACGGCGACGAATTAGAAAGCGAGGCCCTTGCGATATTCCAAATGGTCACTGGATCGACGTTCGTGTAAACATGCCATCAAACTCTATCTACAATTAAAAGCAAGCTGAAGCTGAGAGACTCGCTAAGATAGAAGCAGAGCGATTAGCGCAAGAGGAAGCTAAATGTGTTGCGGAAGAAGCGGAAAGGGCAGAGCAGGAAGCGGCAGAACAGGTAGAGCAACAATAGAAATCAATGCGCCAACGACTTAAGCTGGCGCATTGGTTTAATCAACGTATTCTATCAAAATAGAGACATTCACATGCCCTTTGTAGGAGCCCGGCTTAACATTTCCTAGAGCGCATAAATTAAAATATAACGACTTAATAAAGTTTTGGCTAGGAAGCGTTGATAACGAGTGGCTGTTTAAGTATGAAATTGCGTCAGATGAGTTAGCATTACAAACAGTATCACTTTGAGAGCTTAATGATGTGGCGATATAAGGCAAGTCTGCTACAGCATTAGCAGTGCTACTCGTTAACACCATTCCTGTGGTGCTATTTTCCACCAGTGCATTCCCGGGGGATAACGTTAAAAAGCCTTCCTTTCCGGCCTCGTTACAGCTTACCTGTATAGACGCTAGGTTACTGGCTAATTTTTTCGGTGTCGGGAAATTCTGGCTTAATTGTGTTGGAAAAGTAATATCAGTTTGTGTTATAGGGGTGACTCTGCACGCTTTGAGTGCGGTGATAGTGAAGTTATCACCGCGAGTAAATAAAACGGGTCGACTTTCACTAGTTATGCCACCAGATGTAGCTCGCAAAGCTACCGAGTCAATAGTTGAGCGCAATTTATATGTCCCCGGTTTTAACTTACCGCCAACAGCATAAGCAGAATAACTTGATACAGTAAAGACCGATGCGTTTTGACTATCATTAATACCTGTAGGTTTAAAAAATTTTTTATTGCCACTTCTCGGGTTTATCCCCCAAGAGCCCTCCCCTTTTTCATAGGCATTATTGAAAATATAAAGTCCATTCAATGAAGTTATTTTCGTCTTATTAAGAGTTGCAGAAACATGTTGCATTGCCCCATAATCGCGCATAAATTGTGCATTAAAGGCTCCATTGACGGTAAGTACAATCATCG
This sequence comes from Providencia sp. TYF-12, assembly GCF_041344805.1. Lineage (NCBI taxonomy): Bacteria > Pseudomonadati > Pseudomonadota > Gammaproteobacteria > Enterobacterales > Morganellaceae > Providencia > Providencia sp. TYF-12. Next base: position 3,041,254 of record NZ_CP166833.1, on the reverse strand, counting down.
CACCGTTAGGGTCGTCCTCATTGACAAAGGGAATACCCGTTGTGCCTATTTCAGAATAATAGGGTAACCCTGAAACGACATAGCGTTCAGTGATTCTAAGTCCATAATAATAAGTATTGGCTTCAAGCACCGCTGATGTTATAAGGTAGGCTGTAGTTACTGCAACAGGAGGAACAACCTCTCCTAAATATCCAGTTGCACCAACCGGCACTTTTAATTCAATGGCATGACTCTGTGTGGATAGGGTTAATAAGGTGCTGAGCAAGAGTAATGTTTTTTTCATATTCGTTATGCCTGCTGTAGAAAGTCAATATAAGCGTAAAATAAGTATAATAGTGTATTGTAGAGCATATAACGAAATGCTAAGAGAGAATTTGTATTAGCATTTGTAAGTAATGGATACATTTATAATGGGTAAGAGTAGAGTTATATTTTTTATCCGTTCAGCAATGTGTGTTCTGAGTGTATTAGTGAATATGATACTTTGTGTAATAAGATAGAAAAAAGCCGCAGAGAGTGACTTTACTTGCTATATGCATCCAATAAGTCTTGAATACTCACATCCAGAATACCTGTTATCATGGATAGGTCATCTACGAATATTGATTATTTTCCATTTTCATATTGAATATATTTAGTTTCAAGCACGTCTAGGTATTTTATCATTTCTTTAGTTGAGATATTTTGGGCTATCCGCAAGGATTTAATAAATTCACCGAGCTTTTTATTTTTTATAACTCATCCTACCTTTAGATTTGATACCTTGAATACTGAACTCATATTAAGAAAGCCTAATGTGGATTGCTTTTTTTATTTTATATATCAGGTTATTACATTTATTTTTTGTGGGATATAAGCTCGTTGGTATGAATAATTTTGCTTTCTGTCTCAGTTTTATAGAAAACATAGATGAACACTAACTCTTTGTGAGGTGGCTCACTATTTTAATTAATGCAACTGAGCACCCGCAATATAGGAGAAGAAAATGGGTGAGTAAGTGGCTGTGATAAATTGTGACACAAAAGTAATGGGATGTGGTTGGGACTAAGTGATCTTTAAATCATTTTCAAGTATTGTTAAGTGTACTGTTATGGGACGCAATTTCCACTACCTCTGTTAGCTTTTTAATCGGTTTAAAATTTATAGCGTAAAGTGCTTATACGTTATGATTTCATACCATATTACCATATGAGTCAGTAAAGTAGATATAAACACATCATGGTCAACCGCAGAGATTGAAACATTGCAATGTTTCAAATGTTCCATAAATCTTAACAAAGTCACTTTGTTTACGCTAAAAGCGATTGTGTTACCAATATTTTGATTGTTCTTTTAAATAAGGGTAGGTGAACATCATTGTTGTTGATGACTAATGGCCCACCTAGGTCAAACCAAAACTTAAATTTAGGCGTTACTTCAAAAAATAAAATGTCTTTATACCATTTTATGGCATCGTCAAGGCCATCGACATACACATGTACATGGTCTATTGCTGTCAGTTTCATTGCGTACTTCAATAAACATATAGAGTAGGATTCATCAAGGTGAATAATTATGCCAAAAATGATTTTTTAATATTCTATGAGGGGACGGTTGTAGCCTATAAAAAATAATGCCCACCGATAAGTCAAAGATTGTTTAAAAAAGTATGAGATATCTAGGCGAAGCTAACTGAATTTATTGCTGCATTGGAGAATGTTATACAGGGTTGAGGGTGTTTTTTGATAAGAAAAATAGTTTTTACGCATTTTTCTTGTATTGAATATCAGTTTTTTATGTTTGTGTTGTAACAACGTAGATAGGAACCTAGTTAGCTTAACTTGAAATGCGAGCAATAAGCTAACCTACGGAGTAAAAATGGCAAAGGTAATCACTATTTTTGTATTACTGTACAGTATGAGTTTACCTACTTATGCGATGAAAACCTATCAACTGGATTGCCCTGATCGTGGAATAATGACAGTGCTACATACGAATTATTTAATTACCACTTTGAAATGGGGAAGCGAGTTTTTTGTATCGCGACCGACTATCCGGTATCGCAAGGAAGATGCAAGATATAATATCTACGATTTTTTAAACGGTGATTCTTTGATTAAAACCCTAGGTGACAATAAGCGTTATTATTTTATATATAAAGATGGGGATAGGGTGGAGTGCCATAAGCAAAGTGAAACCCAACTAGTTATTACCCAACTACCTATAGTGCCTTAATAACAGGCTACACCTACCTTTCAAGCTTGTTGTGATATTCTAATTCTGATAAGTTTTGCTTCTTCTAATACGCGCTTAGGTAAATAGACTTAATGAAACTTATTTCTTCACTTTTTTGTTCTTTTTTGATTGCTGGGTGTACATTTAATCCTAGTTTTGAAGCGAATAAATCAACATGGCCAAAGCCACATAAAGATCAGCGCACATCTGAACAAAAAAGAATAGATAGAGAAGCTGTACATGAACAACAAAGAGCAGTGATGAGAGGTGAAAAACCAGATTATGGTGTTTTTGATAGGTACTAACTTTTTGTTAAGTGTTTTTTAAAACTGTATGTTATAAACCTTTCTTTTATCACTAAAACAAGTGATTTTCTGGTGGTGAAAACCACCAGTTAAACCATACAATTATATTTCAATACGCCAATATGAATGGTCTCAATACTACCTTGGGGTGACGGTGACTGAGGCTTCATAACCTAATAAATACAAAGCTTGCTCTAAAATATCGAGCTTAGAAGCATAATGGATATCGAGTAAGCGTTCTATCTGCTGCGCATTGATATTTAACCTACGGGCGATATCGAGTCGTTGAATTTTTGAATCTAGCATCGCATTATGTAAGGCAATTTTTAGGCAGCAAGTTATTGGTAGGTAGACAGTGAATGCATTCTCAGTTGGTTGAGTTGGCGTAGGTATTCGTTTTTTCCCTTCAATATACTCTGCAAAAGTGGCTAATAATATTTCTTGGGCTTCTAATTCAACATCTTCTCTACAATAGCTCACACCTTGAAGATCAGGAAAATCAGCAAAACTGATTTCATATGCTCCTTCTTCCTCGACAAACTCGACTGTTGCTTGATAAGTAAACATACCTTTCCTTTTGCTTTTTTAATGAGGGAGGAAGTGTTGCATTTGCTTGAGGGTAAAACAAGGGATAACACATGACTTCCGAGTTTGTATGCTTATCTCTAACCATTATAAGGTAGGCCAAGGAAAAACAGACTAGCTAAAAACCTGATGGGAAGGCCGATAATTTTTCATATGGTCGCCGTAACACAAATGCATCAATAGCGGAATAGTTTTATTCGGAAACTATTAAGAAAGACAAGAAATATATGTGAATTAAGTCACAAACTTAACAATATTTTTAAGCTTAAAATGCAGCAAAATTTGTATCTTTTATAAGCATTATTTTAACTGAATTATTTTAAATAAAATTAATTTATTTTTATTGTTGTTGTTATTGAATTACGGGGTTTACTTAGATTTGGTTTTTAGTCAGCACCATTTGTTAAAATAAAAGTATATAGTAATCTTTGTAAATAATAACACATAGTTATTAGGTGAGCAGTGTACAGTTGGGGGCCATTTAAAAAAATAAGTATTGTTACCAGTAAAAATGTGTTTATCGGCAATTATTTTGATCATATTTTGAGTATATTAAAATGATACAAAAAACATATCCTGAACAGAATGTTCTTAATTGAAACCTCTATTTTTTCTCAAGATGATAAAAGAGATTAGTTATCGTAGGTTGATCATTTTATTAAAAAAAATAAATATTCGACTATTTAAATAGAAAAATAAAATCGAATTAATACAAAAATAGACTTTAATGAAGTAATAACAAGATGATTACTGAAAATATAAAATAAGCAAAAATATATAACAATGAATTTTAAGTTAAATGAATGATTAATTATATGCAATACTCACAAAGTTAATTAATTTTATTAATATTATGATGTGACTATATAATAGACAATGTTTAATGATTCTAATGAAATTTGTGTGGGGTGACGATAATATGTATGACAATATAATTATTTTTTATCTATACACGATTGAATAATTTTGAATGATGGTTCGTTTTTCAATTAAACGTATTGAAAATTAATGACTAAATTTTATTCCTCTTATGCCGATATTGACTTAAATGTAATTTCAACAATTCAGTTTCTCAATACCAAACTTTGATTTGGATCAATATGTTGGTTTTGATGTTGTGATTGGTTTTTATTGCTTAGTTATCGCATAAGGAGAGTGAACAGATTGATTAAAATCCTGCCATTTACCTTAGGTTGATTCAAAATGTTGTAGATATTTGGGATAAGATGAAAGAAGATAAAGAAATAATAAAGATTATTTAATGAATTAATGGGTAATCGCCCCAATGGTACAAAAAGAAACATAAGTACCTTGAATAGTTAATTTAGTGGTGCATAATAATTGACGACTAATAATGACATCGGCAAATTCTGACTTTTACCGAAAATGCTAACTTTCTAGTCATTCTTTATTGTTGTAGGTATTCAGGAAATGTATTTAATTTAAGTTTGAAACTTTGTGTTTTTATACTCCAAACTGGGTATTCACCAATGGACAACATGGGAAAGTAATGGAATACATATACCCAATTTAATTACTTTTTATATTTAATAATTTGGCTACACACAATACTTTCAAATTCATATTTGTTCTTTTTGCACACAGATGTTGATAAATATTCGTAAAGGAAAAAAAATGAGCTCGACGACAGATTTTCTGAAGCATATATACGATATTAACCTCTCATATTTGCTATTAGCCCAAAAACTCATCTCTCAAGAGAAAGCCTCTGCGATGTTCCGTTTAGGTATCTCTGATGCAATGGCAACTACTTTAGCAGAACTCACGCTTCCTCAATTAGTCAAATTAGCAGAAACAAACCAGCTAATCTGTCAGTTTAGATTTGAGAATAGCGATACGATAGAAAAGCTAACTCGTGATTCAAGGGTGGATGAATTGCAACAAATTCATACAGGTATCTTACTTTCGACCCGATTATTGCAAACGCATAATGAAGGCGACAATGAAATAGCGAGAAAAAGATGAGTACCGCAGCTGAGAAAAGTATTGTTAAAGAAGCGAATGATATTCGCTTAGCAATGGAGTTAATCTCTTTAGGGGCTCGTCTTCAAATGTTAGAAAGCGAAACTCAAATCAGTCGTGGCCGATTAGTTCGTTTGTACAAAGAGCTAAGAGGCTGCCCTCCACCAAAAGGAATGCTACCTTTTTCGACAGATTGGTTTATGACATGGGAGCAAAATATTCATTCATCCATGTTTTATAATGCTTATCAATTTTTACTCAAAAGTGGCCAATGCAAAGGGGTTGATGCCATATTAAAAGCGTATCGGTTATACCTTGAGCAATGTATTCCAGAGCCTGATCAGGAACCTTTGTTAGCTTTAACGCGTGCTTGGACGCTTGTCCGTTTTGTTGAAAGTGGCATGTTGCAAAGTTCACAATGCAGTTGTTGCCATGGGTCATTTATTACTTATGCACATATCCCTGAAAACAGTTTCACTTGCAGTTTATGCCAGCCGCCATCAAGAGCAATAAAAAAACGTAAACTTTCCGAGCATCTAGCCGATATTACGGTATATCGACAGGATGGCATTACTAAAGCGGTAATGTAATTGGATTGATTGGTCAACAGGCAAAGCTTTTTGCCTGTCATTTCCAAAATTCCCTTTGACTGCCATCTGTTAACCAACGGAGTGAAAGGGAATATTGTGTTAATACTCATCGGGTATCTCATTGTTACAGTAGCGGTTATTGGCGGATATATAATGGTCGGTGGCCATTTAGGTGCGTTATATCAACCAGCTGAATTTGTCATTATTTTAGGCGCAGGCTTAGGTGCGTTTGTTGTTGGTAACAGTGGCAAATCTATCATCGCTTTGTGCAAAGTATTACCAAAACTCTTTCGCCGTTCTTCTTATAACAAAACCATGTCGATGGATTTAATGGCGTTGTTATTTCAATTACTCAATAAATCACGTCAACAAGGGTTACTTGCCCTTGAGAAAGATATTGAGAACCCGCAAGAAAGTGAAATTTTTTCCCAATACCCTCGTATTTTAAAAGATGAAACAACCATGATGTTTGTGGTGGATTATTTGCGTCTGATGGTAAGTAGTAACTTACAAAGCCATGAAATTGAGGCGTTAATGGATGAAGAATTAGAAACCTTTCGTCAAGAAAATGAAGTCCCAGCTTCAGGTTTAAACATGGTTGGAGACTCGATGCCTGCATTCGGGATTGTTGCTGCAGTTTTAGGCGTAGTGAATGCGCTTGGCTCGGCCGACCGTCCTGCGGGAGAGTTAGGCGCTTTAATTGCCCATGCAATGGTTGGGACATTTTTAGGTATTTTAGTCGCTTACGGATTTATTCTGCCATTAGCAGCACTGATTAGGCAGCGTAGTAGCGAACAACTGAAAATGATGGAGTGCATTAAGGTGACCTTTCTTTCAGCATTACAAGGTTATGCGCCGCAAATCGCCGTTGAGTTTGGTCGTAAAGTACTCTTTAGCGTAGATAGACCTTCCTTTGTTGAACTTGAGGATAGAGTTCGTGAGGTGAAAGTAGGCGCTCGCACACAAGAAACGACTGAGGAGTAGCATTAGGATGGCAGCCAATACTCCTCATATTATCCGAGTTAAAAAGCGTAATTCACATCGGCAAAGTGGCCATGGCGGTTCATGGAAAATTGCTTATGCCGATTTTATGACTGCAATGATGGCGTTCTTTCTCGTGATGTGGCTGATCTCAATTTCAAGTCCTCAGGAACTGACTCAGATTGCTGAGTATTTTCGCACCCCATTAAGTACCGCAATTAACCCAGGTAAAAAAAGTGGGGATGCTACAAACCCAATTCCCGGTGGTGGTAAAGACCCTATTTTCCGCGAAGGGGATGTGATGCCAGAACCAAACAATATTATTGACGGTGACGCAAATTATCGCTTTGAAAAATTAAAAAAGTCCCTTGAACAAGCCATTTTAAAAGACCCTCGTTTGAACGAATTAAAACCACATTTGCTCATTGATATGATTAATGATGGTTTACGTATCCAAATTGTTGATAGTGAAAATCGACCCATGTTTAAAGTGGGGTCTGCCACTGTTGAGCCTTATATGCGCGATATCCTACGTGCGATTGCACCGCTTCTGAATGATGTCCCAAACCGTATCAGCATTTCCGGTCATACGGATGATTTACCTTATGCTAATGGGGCAAATTATAGTAACTGGGAGCTGTCATCTGACCGAGCAAACGCTTCTCGTCGTGAGTTAATTCGTGGAGGGATGGATGAAAACAAGGTACTACGAGTTGTAGGAATGGCATCTGCAATCCATTTAGATACCGAAGATGGACTTGCACCTATTAACCGCCGGATAAGCATTATCGTGTTAAATGATGAAGATGCAAAACAAATATTACGTGAATACAGTGGGGCAAAACCCATCAACGATGTTCTGAATAAACCGCAAAAAATATCGTCTGACCCCATTGTGGATGAAATATCTGCGGTAAAAATACCGTGATAAATCATAGTAATTTGAATTTATTACATGATTTGTTTAGTTGTCTGCCGGTCATTCCGGCAGACAGCGTTAAGTGAAACCTAAGCGAAACTGGATAAAAACCATGGATATTACCGAGTTTTATCAAACATTTTTCGATGAAGCCGATGAGTTGCTCAGGGATATGGAACAACATTTACTTGAGCTTGATCCTTTTGACCCGGACAGCGAACAGCTAAATGCCATTTTCCGCAGTGCCCATTCAATAAAAGGAGGAGCTGCAACCTTTGGTTTCACTCAGTTGCAAAACACCACTCATACATTGGAAAACTTGCTGGATAAAGCGCGTCATGATGAGTTAACGCTCACACCTGACATCATTGACGTATTTCTTGATGCAAAAGATGTAATGGCGTCACAGTTAGATGCGTATAAAAATGATTCTTTACCTGATGAGGAAACATTTAAGCGGATTTGCGAGGTCCTTAGCCGGGTTGAAAACCATGCTGAGGAGGTCACTGAGCTAGCTCCATCGCAAACGGAACAATTAGTTGAAACTGAGATTGCTGAAACGGCCACGTCACAAGGCGAGTTTTCACACTATTTTATGATCACATTAAATCAACTAAAAGAAAGTGAAGTTGATTTACTTGCCGATGAATTAAGTTTATTTGGCAATCTGTACCACACTGAAAAAACCGCTGATAGCCTACAGGCTTGGCTTGGAACTAATACAGATATTGATGATATTTGTGGCGTATTATGTTTTGTGGTTGACGAGTCACAAATTACTCATCAAACGGTCTCTTTTAGCGACTGCCAGGCTGTTGCTCCTGAAAAAATCACTGCTAGTGAACCTGACAACCAAGCCAACGCCAACGTTGTTGAGCCGAAGGAAGAAACTAAGCCAGTAGCCACATCACCGGCTACTGCTGTAACAACGAATACATCGAAAAAACCTGCTGTAGCTAAACCCAAAGGGGACTCTAGCAGTATTCGTGTTGCAGTCGAAAAAGTTGACCAACTGATTAACTTAGTTGGCGAGCTAGTCATTATCCAATCTATGTTGACGCAACATAGCCAGCAAGTAGACCAAAACGAATACAGCGATTTATTAAGTTCGATTGTGCAATTAGAGCGGAATTCACGGGCATTACAAGAATCTGTTATGTCTATTCGCATGATGCCAATGGATTATGTCTTTAGCCGTTTTCCTCGCATGGTACGCGATATTGCATCGAAATTAGGCAAAAAAATCGAACTCAAAGTGGAAGGTAGCTCCACGGAGCTAGATAAAAGCTTAATAGAGCGGATTGTTGACCCGCTAAATCATTTGGTACGCAATAGTCTTGATCACGGAATTGAAAAACCAGAAGTTCGGTTAGCCAATGGTAAACCAGAAGCTGGCACATTGACGTTGGCTGCGGCACATCAGAGCGGCAATATTTGCATTGAAGTTCGTGATGATGGTGCGGGGTTAAACCGTGAACGCATTTTGGCAAAAGCCAAGTCTCAAGGCATGAATGTGCATGACGGGATGAGCAATGATGAAGTAGCCATGCTGATTATGGCACCCGGTTTTTCAACTGCTGAGGTCGTGACGGATGTCTCTGGTCGGGGTGTTGGAATGGATGTTGTTAAGCGGAACATTCAAGACATGGGAGGGCGTATTCAGATAGGTTTCACCGAAGGTAAAGGGACAATCATCCGTATTTTACTCCCCTTAACTTTGGCTATTCTCGATGGTATGTCCGTAAAAGTTGCGGAAGACGTATTTATCGTGCCGTTAAGCGCCATCATCAGCACATTACAACCACGTCAGGAAGATATTTACCGTTTAGCGGGTGAAGAAAAAATGTTGCTTGTGCGTGGAGAATACTTACCACTCGTTGAATTACATAATGTTTTTTCAATTGACGGGGCTGAACGCCATTTAGATAACAGCATTGTGTTGATTATCCAAAATGCAGGTCATCGCTTTGCCTTATTAGTTGACAAGCTAGTAGGACAACAACAAGTGGTGGTGAAAAATATTGAAAGTAATTATCGCAAGATCCCAGGTATTTCTGCAGCAACAATTATGGGCGATGGCTCTGTTGCATTGATTTTAGATGTGGCCGAGCTGCAAAGAATGAATAACAGCATTTTGATTAAAAAGAAACAACAGGTTTCTCAACCTGTCGTGCACTAAATAGAGGCCATACACCATGTCTATGTTAGATGATGATTTAAATAAACACGAAGAAGAAAAGAACGGCGAAGGCTATCTTATTTTCACTTTAGGTGAAGAAGAGTACGGCATTGAAATTTTAAAAGTGCAGGAAATTCGTGGCTATGAGCAGGTTACTCGTATCGCGAATACACCAGATTTTATTAAGGGCGTGACCAATTTACGTGGTGTGATTATCCCTATTATTGATTTACGCGTGAAATTCTCCCATGAAAACGTGGTGTATAACGATAATACCGTTGTCATTGTGGTGAATTTAAAAGACCGAGTCGTTGGAATTGTTGTGGATGGTGTTTCTGATGTGCTGGTATTAAATGAAGAACAAATCGCACCGCCACCTGATTTTGCAGTGACCTTATCGACACAATATTTAACAGGTCTTGGGACAGTTAATGACCGTATGTTGATATTAGTCGATATTGAAAAGTTACTAACAAGCGATGAAATGGCACTAATTGACAGCATGGCTGAGTAATTCTCAGCCTAACTATTTGTGCAAATAATAATAAGTCATTGGCTAAAGTTTTTGGCTTGATGACCGATATCCAAAATACAACAAAATTATGTTAGTAAAACGTCATGTACAGTCGAATTAAAATCGTATCAGGACTTTTGTCCGTCATTTTTATCTTTATTTTACTGCAGCTGGTATCCAGTGGTTTGATGTTTACCAAACTGGGCGATAACAGCGACAGTATAAATTACTTGAATTCATTACAACGCCAAAGGCAAGTCTTAACAGAAAGTTGGGTTAATTTATTACAAGCTCGAGCTAATTTAAATCGGTCAATTAACGCTTATTTATTAGAAGGGCGCAAAATTCAAGACGATGCCACCAATGAAGAGCTGATTAAGGCTGCGAAAAATAACTTCAAAGCGGCGGATGGTGCTTATGACCGTTATAAGAAGCTAATGCAAAGTTCGGATTATGATAAAGCCAAATTTGAACAGCTTTTTAACACTTATGAAACCTACCGAAATGCACTAATTAAGCTAGGTGAATATGCAGAAAAAGGTGATTTAGAAGGTTTTTATGCCCATAGAACCTCAGGGCATCAAGTGAAATTTGAAGAGCAATTTAACGCATACTTTGCTGATATCTCCTCTGACTTTCAAGCCGAAGTCGTAAATGCAGACAATAATTATCGCCAGTCATTATATATGTTGATGACGTTATCGATTGCGTTAGCCTTTATTGGTTTCTTCAGTTATCGCTATGTTCGTAAGGGAATTATTGAACCTCTCAGTTTATTAAATCAACGAATTCAAGTCTTTGCTTCAGGGGATTTGACGCCAAATATAACCACAACGGCGAACAATGAAATTGGTGAGTTGGCGAATGGTGTCCAGCACATGCAGCAGGAGTTGATTAATACGGTGCGTGGCGTATTGGATGGTAGCGAAACTATTTACCAAGGTACTACTGAGATTGCTGCGGGTAATAATGATTTATCTGCACGAACAGAGCAACAAGTAGCTTGCTTGGAAGAGACTTCTGCCAGTATGAGTGAGCTGACGGCAACGGTGAAACAAAACACTGAGTATGCACATCAAGCCAGTGAATTTGCTAGCCAAGCATCGGTTATTGCGAAAGAGGGCGGTAAGGTTGTTTCCAATGTGGTGAGTACCATGTTGAACATTGCGGATAGCTCGCAAAAAATTTCTGATATTACCGCCGTCATTGACAGCATTGCCTTCCAAACCAATATCTTAGCATTGAATGCAGCAGTAGAAGCTGCACGAGCGGGTGAGCATGGGCGCGGGTTTGCAGTCGTTGCCGATGAAGTGCGTAACTTAGCTCAGCGTAGTGCGGATGCGGCAAAAGAAATTAAAACGCTTATTGAAGATTCAGTATCAAGAACGGATACCGGGGCACGCCAAGCCGAAGACGCAGGTGAGACAATGACTAAAATTGTCGAATCGGTTACCCGTGTGACAGACATTATGACTCATATTGCAACGGCTTCCGATGAGCAAAGCAAAGGGATTGCCCAAGTCAGCATCGCCGTAGCCGAAATGGATAAAGTCACACAGCAAAACGCGTCTTTAGTTGAGCAATCGGCAGTTGCTGCCAATGTATTGGAAGAACAAGTCGCGAAACTGTCGCAATTGATTTCTATCTTCCGCTTACCACCATTAAAACAAAGTGAAATACGTAATATTAAACCGGCAGAAAGAACGGTTTCGAATATCGTTAAAACGCCGGATTTAACAAAAATATCATCGAAGGAACATAAAGATGATGACAATTGGGAAACTTTCTAACGATTAAGCTCAGTTTTACGCTGCAAAGCTTCGGTTTTGCAGCGTTTCTGTGCATTAGAAAACAAGGCAATGTATTAGGCGATCAGTTCTCTTAGCTGGCACAAGTGGGGATTTCAATGTTTGGTAAAAATATCCGGATTTCAGTGAGTTTATATCTACTTCTCATTTTATTTTGTGGGATGCAGATCGTGTCTAGCGGGGTTTCTGTTGGAATAGTTGTTAGTGAATTAAATTCATTGGAACGCATCGATTTAGGGTCAAATAAGCGTGCACTATTAGAAGAAACGAATAAACACTTAATGCAGGCACGTAACAGCCTGACGCAAATTGCATTACTGAATAAAGTTGGGGGGCATGAGCCTCTGATAGAAGAAACACAGGTGACATTCGATAATTTACTAGCGGAAGCGGCTAAAGATTACACCGAATTTAAAAACCAGCCAATCCTTAGTGAAGAAGAGAACCTCGCGGCGCTGGATGAAAGGTACCAAGCTTTTGTTATCACATTAAAAGCGTTAAAAACGCATTTAGATAATAAAGATGTTCCAGCTTACATTGCCTTACCCGCTCAAGAAAACCAAGAACAACTTGAAGCAGGGATTCGCGATTACCTCGATTTACTGAAAATCGAGAATGAAGAGTCTTTATCTGCGGCAAGGATGTACAACACCTTCGCTTGGAGCTCATTTATCTCTGTTATCGTGATCATCATAGTAGTCATCGCATTTGCCCACTATTGGATGAAACGCAAGGTAATCACTCCTCTTAAAAGTATGGGAGAACACTTTGCATTAGTCGCAGATGGGAAATTAAACCAAACTATCGAAGTGAAAACGGGTGATGAAATTGGCGAGGTTTTTGGCAAGTTAAAGCAAATGCAAGAGTCTTTAGTCACATCAGTGACAGCGCTGCGTTCAAATACCGACCAAATGTATACGGGTATCCGCGAAATTGCTTTAGGCAATAATAACTTATCCTCACGTACTGAGCAGCAAGCCGCATCTTTGGAAGAAACGGCGGCTAGTATGGAAGAGCTGACAGCAACGGTTAAGCAAAACGCAGACAACGCGCGTCAGGCGAGTGAATTGGCGGTGAGTGCTTCTAAGACGGCAACGAAAGGGGGCGAAATTACAGAAGATGTCATCGATACCATGACGTCGATTGCAAACAGCTCTCAAAAAATCAGTGCCATTATTAGTGTGATTGATGGTATTGCCTTCCAAACTAACATCTTAGCGCTAAATGCTGCTGTTGAAGCTGCGCGAGCGGGTGAGCAAGGGCGAGGTTTCTCTGTTGTTGCAGGGGAGGTTAGGGCCTTAGCCCAGCGCAGTGCCGAAGCCGCCAAAGAAATTAAAACTCTTATTGATGAGTCCGTGGGCCGTGTAAGCCAAGGCTCTCAATTAGTGAATGAAGCGGGTACCACAATGAGTGAGTTGGTTGCAGCTGTTAACCAAGTTACTGAATTGATGGGAAATATTGCTTCAGCCTCAAATGAACAAAGTCGGGGTATTGAGCAAGTAGCTACCGCTGTAAGCCAAATGGATCTTGTCACCCAGCAAAACGCAGCTTTAGTGGAACAATCTACTAGTGCTACTGCCGCCTTAGAAGATCAGGCTAACAACTTAGTTGATACCGTTGCGTTCTTTGAACTCCCCGAAAATGGGACTCAGCGAATTCGACGTTGAGTAGATGAGTTTTAATTTACAGTTTTAAGTGAATCAATTTATTGGTTTTCGGCTGAGGAAGTGAAACACAATTTTCATTTCCTCCGCCATCAAGAGCAGCCTGAATATCCGGCTGCTTCTGGGTTTTTATTGAATAGGACGACAAGTACGATGCTTTTTGTACCACAGGTGGAACCACTGACTGATGACGAGTTTAGTCGGGTTTGTCGATTTATTCATAAAAAATCAGGCATTGTCCTTACCATGAATAAAAAAAATATGGTCTATAACCGGCTATTAAAGAGGTTAAGGGATTGTAATATCGGCAATTTTTCGGATTATTTGCGGATGTTAGAGCGTGAACCTCAGCATCCAGAGTGGCAAGCTTTTGTAAATGCTTTAACCACCAATTTAACGGCTTTTTTCCGCGAACCGCATCATTTTGTGACGCTGGCGGAGTTTATCCGTACACGGAAAAACAGCCCTATTAATGTTTGGTGTGCAGCTTCTTCGACTGGTGAGGAACCCTACTCTATCGCCATGACACTGAGTGATGTTCTGGGGCCTAATGCTGTTAATGCCAAAGTGATTGCTAGTGATATTGACACTGAAGTCTTGGAAAGAGCTAAGCAGGGTGTATACCGCATTGAAGAGTTGAAGAACCTAAGTGCATTACAGCGACAGCGCTATTTTATGAAAGGTGTTGGTGAGTTTGATGGCTATGCCCGAGTGAAACCCGCATTACGGCAAATGATTGAATTTCGTTACTTAAATCTTAGCGACCATGACTGGCAATTACAGCATCGTTTTGACGCTATTTTTTGCCGTAATGTCATGATTTATTTTGATAAAGAAATGCAAATGAAAATGCTAGAGCGTTTTGTTCCATTGCTTAAGCCAGATGGTTTGTTATTTATTGGACATTCAGAAAATTTATCTCAGTTATCGCAAAGTTTTGTGATTAAAGGGCAAACCGTCTACAGCTTGCAAGCTGCGAGGAGGGGGTAATGAAAAAAATTAAAGTGCTATGTGTGGATGACTCAGCACTGATGCGTCAATTAATGCGCGAAATTATTAATAGTCATGAAGACATGGTAGTGGTGGATACCGCTCCAGATCCTTATGTTGCACGTGACTTAATTAAACAACATGAGCCTGATGTCATTACGCTAGACGTCGAAATGCCACGTATGGATGGTATTGATTTCTTAGAAAAATTAATGCGTTTACACCCAATGCCCGTCGTCATGGTTTCGACATTAACCTCTAAAGGTTCCGAAGTGACGTTAAAAGCACTGGAATTAGGCGCGGTAGATTTTGTCACCAAACCGCAAATTGGTATCCGTGAAACGATGATCAGTTATCGCGATGTGATTGGTGAAAAAATTCGTGCAGCGGCGATGTCAAAAATTACACAGCGCAGTCGTTTTACGCGTGCAGAGAAAAAAGTTACAGAGCCGATTTCACAGGCTAAAGCTTTGTCTCCATATGTTTGTAATAGCCGAGTCATTGCGGTTGGTGCATCGACTGGGGGGACAGAGGCGATACGTCAATTTCTTGAAATGCTCCCTAAAGAGTGCCCGCCCGTAGTGATCACCCAGCATATGCCCGCAGGGTTTACTCGCTCGTTTGCTGAAAGACTAAATAAACTTTGCGTGTTGACAGTCAAAGAAGCGGAGCACAACGAATTGCTGCAAAAAGGCCATGCGTACATTGCTCCTGGCGACTCACATATGCTAATTGCAGATAAAGGCAAAGGTTTTCAAGTCATTTTGCAACAGAGTGAGCCGGTTAACCGCCATCGCCCATCTGTTGATGTGTTATTTGATTCTGTTGCCCAGTGTGTTGGCCGAAAATGTATTGGCATTTTGCTGACAGGAATGGGAATGGATGGGGCAAAAGGGCTACTTAATTTACGCCAGCAGGGGGCTATCACTTATGCGCAAAACGAAAGTAGTTGCGTTGTATTTGGTATGCCGCGTGCTGCGATAGAAATGGATGCGGCGGATGAGGTGCAAGATATTCTTAAAATTGCCCCTAGCGTTTTAGCAAGACTTTCTTCTGTGTCGGTTTAACGATGCAGAAATTCACAATTGTTTTTTGAAGGAGTGGTTATGGCCGCTAAAGATCTCAGTTTTTTGGTTGTCGATGATTTTTCTACAATGCGTCGTATCGTCCGTAACTTATTAAAAGAGCTCGGGTTTAATAAAATAGAAGAAGCAGAAGACGGCGTTGATGCATTAGAGAAGATCCGCACAGGCAATATCGATTTTGTTGTTGCAGATTGGAACATGCCAAATATGGATGGTTTAGAACTGCTTAAAACTATCCGTGGTGATGATGCCCTGAAACATATTCCAGTTCTAATGGTCACCGCAGAAGCCAAAAAGGAAAATATTATTGCAGCCGCACAAGCAGGAGCAAGTGGTTATGTGGTTAAGCCGTTTACCGCAGCTATCTTGGAAGAAAAATTAAATAAAGTTTTTGAAAAAATGGGTCTGCAATAAACGCGTATACCAAAGGAGATTGTCATGACAGAACAGTGTGGTATCGGGAGCAATCGCAATGGTAATGATGATTTAAAACAAGTCATTACGCGGATTGGTACCTTAATGAGAACGCTAAGAGAGAGCATGCGAGAGCTTGGTCTTGAAAAAAGTGTTCAACAGGCGGTTGCCAGCATTCCTGATGGTAAAGATAGGTTACGTTATATTGCTCAAATGACTGCGCAAGCGGCAGAAAAAACGTTAAATGGCATTGATGTTATCAAGCCATTACAAGTTGATATGAATAAAAACGCACAAGCGTTACAACAGCAATGGCAAGAAGCGGAAAATGATGCTGTCCCGGCTCAATTGCGACAATCAACAGAGGCATTTTTAAGCCAAGTGATCCAAGACAGCGAAACGACTAAAGCTGAACTACTTGAAATTATGATGGCGCAAGATTTCCAAGATTTAACAGGGCAAGTCATCAAAAAAATGATGGAAGTTGTTGAAGAAGCGGAAAAACAATTACTGGCTTTGTTGATGGAGAATACGCCACCAGAAATGCGCGTCAAAACGCAAAATGAAGGTTTGCTCAATGGGCCTCAAATTAATAAAGAAGGTGTGAACGTAATGGCATCACAGTCACAGGTTGATGATCTTCTTGATGAACTCGGTTTCTAACCGAACATTTTAAGCCTTTGTTTATGGAGCTACCCTAATAGTCATCCTGCTAGAGTAGCTTCAATTTAGTTGAATTATATCTTCATCAGGCTGCAAGCGGCTGCGCTGTTGACTACATTCATTCACCTTAGTCACTTTGTTGATAGAGGCTTTATCGACGAGTTCATTTATTGGCTAGCGCTAACTTGAGTTATTTAGAGTATAGGGGGTATTGTAATGATAAATAACGATTTAATCTCTACTATAGTCAGGGACACTGAAACAGAACAACATAATGAGACTGATATTGAATCACCTTATATAGAATTAGAAATACGCAAAGAGATGATTAACCAGCTTAAATTAGCCCGCATTGCCAATAATTTAACCCAAGTCCAAATCGCTGAAAAAATGAAAACGCAAAAGCAAAATATTTCACGTTTAGAAAAAGGGCAATTTGACCCTAAGCTTGGCACATTACTAAAGTATGCAGATGCATTAGGCATGCGCCTTTCACTGAGCGTCACGGTCAAATAAGTTGAAAGGTACAGCGAATATTAATCATGCTGATATACCGTGATGATTTTGCTGCCGAGCACCTGTTCTAGTTGGTCGATAAAGCAGTCTTGTATGTCCCAATTATGGAAGCTAAAACCTAAATTTCCAAAAGCCCATTGTGGGTCAAAATTCCAACCGGAAAGTGGGGCATTGAAGTTGCAATTAAAACACCCAAGAATTTCAGGTCTCCCTTCGTACCAATCGGAAACGGTATCGCCCCATGCGTTACTATGTTCACTTTGTTCTTTGGCGCATTGTGGGCAATAAATACCAAGACCATTTCCCCCTGCGTGGAATACGGTGCGTTCGGTGACGATAGTTAAATAGTTTTTTAATGTCTCTTCAGGTAATTGAGTCGGTACTATCTCATCATTGACAACATAGAGAATTGGCTCTTTATAGGCGGGCGTTGGGCGATAAATGACTTCACCATATTCAATATGTTGAAAATGTGGGTCAATAATGCCTTGTTGCTTTAGCCAATTAAGTATGTGCTGCGCATGCTTAGGGGCATCTTCTAAGGGAATATCAGGGGCAACAAGATGACAAATATCCATAATAACCTTTTATTGTTAAAAGCCATCAATAAGTAAGTCAATTGCGTGTTTAATCGTGTTTTGTTGGCAGTTCAAGTCAACGATTTCTTTCCCTAATAATGAATGAGGGACGCAAGCCATTTGGTGTGTCATTAAAACAAACACCTGCCCGTTGCTAAATAACTGGGGGTTAAGGCAAGTAGGTAATGGTTTTTTAGCTAGCCTGCTATCGAATAACGGGATGACTAAAAGAGTATTCAATATATCAATAATATTACTTTGAATGTCCAGTAAATATGGGTGTTTGACTGTATTTTCTCGATTTTGATAGAGGCAATATTGCATTAAAAACCCTTGTATTTATCTGAGAGTAATCCGTATTCTTCATTGTTCCTATTTAATTGATTAAAACCTTCGATATTTTCATTTTTCCACTTTTGTGCTTCTAGGCGTTTTAATTCAGCTTGTAAGGCACAAGTTAGTATTGCAGATAAGTTGAGTTTAGCCCGCCTTGCTTGTTCGCAGAGCTCAGGCGCTACAGTGATACTGATGTTTTTTTATTCTTTATTAATACGAAATATAGGATTATCTTCAGTGAGCGCTCATGTTTGCGAAGCTATTCGCAAGATTGCTGGCTTATTGCTCAATGGGCAAATAACCCCCTCGAAGTGTGTCTATTTTCCACCATTGATTTTCTTACACTCTGTCATGCTATGCGATAACTCGTATTTTAAAATGATGGAACAGATGTGTCCGACGAGAGTGATGTAGAAAAAACAGAAGAACCCACTCCCCATAAAAAGCAGAAAGCCAAAGATGATGGGCAAATAGTTCGTTCAAAGGAATTGAGCTCGTTAATGATGATGTTAGCGGGTATTAGCTTACTGTGGCTAAGTGGTGGGCATCTGGCAACTCAACTAAGACAAATAGCTCGTCAAGGATTTATTTTTGATGGGCATTATTTACAAAATACGGGCTTAATGATCAGCTACTTAGGTAGGGTCGTTAGTGAGGCATTATTTGCTTTACTTCCGGTGATTGGTGGGTTGGCGCTCGTTGGGATTTCGGCTTCGTCACTGGTGGGCGGGCTAGTATTTAATAGCAAATTGATTAAGTTTGATTTGAAAAAACTTAACCCGTTGAAAGGGTTAAAACGTATTTTTTCAATGAATGCATTATCTGAGCTATTTAAAGCAATTTTGAAATCGTTATTTGTTGGGTTAGGGGCCTTTATATTTTTATGGGAAAGCTGGCCATCATTGCTGCATTTAGTGATGGAATCACCGATTACCGCCCTTAGTAATGCACTACAAAAAGTAATTTTTGCTGGCTACTTAATTGTCTTTTTACTGATCCCAATGGTGGCGTTTGATGTGTTTTACCAATTTCGCTCTCATTTGAAAAAATTAAGAATGAGCCGCCAAGAAATCAAAGATGAATTTAAACAGCAAGAGGGTGACCCCCAGATAAAAGCCAAAATTCGCCAGCAGCAACGTGCTATCGCGCGTAATAGGATGATGGCGGATGTCCCCAATGCGGATGTGATAGTCACCAACCCAACCCATTATGCGGTGGCGCTAAAATATGATGATAAAAGAATGGGAGCGCCAAAAGTATTAGCAAAAGGTGCCGGGGTTTTTGCTCAACGTATTAAAGAAATCGGTGAAGAACACCGAATATTGCAGTTAGAAGCACCGCCCTTAGCACGTGCATTATATCGCCATGCAGAGATAGGACAAAGTATCCCTGTTGCCTTATATGCTGCGGTAGCAGAAGTTTTAGCATGGGTTTACCAATTACGTCGTTGGCGTCGTGAAGGTGGGCTCAGACCGAAAAAACCGAAAAATTTACCAGTGCCACCAACACTGGACTTTGCTGGAGATAACAATCGAGATGGCTAATTTGGCTTCACTTTTAAAATTGCCGAAAAACTTACAAGGAACGCAGTGGCAAATACTTGCGGGTCCGGTTCTTATCTTATTGATTTTGTCGATGATGGTACTGCCATTGCCGGCATTTTTATTGGATTTATTGTTTACTTTTAATATCGCACTTTCCATCATGGTATTGCTAGTGGCGATGTTCACTAAACGGACCCTCGATTTTGCCGCGTTTCCAACCATCTTGTTATTCGCCACATTGTTACGTCTTTCCCTTAACATTGCTTCCACGCGGATTATTTTACTTGATGGTCATACAGGGCCAGACGCAGCAGGGCGAGTCGTTGAAGCATTTGGCCACTTTTTAGTCGGCGGTAATTTTGCTATCGGTATTGTGGTATTTATCATCCTAGTATTAATTAACTTTATGGTTATCACTAAAGGTGCGGGGCGCATTGCGGAAGTGGGCGCACGCTTCGTACTTGATGGTATGCCGGGTAAGCAAATGGCTATCGACGCAGACCTCAATGCTGGCATCATTAGTGATGACGAAGCGAAAAAACGCCGTGCCGAAGTAACCCAAGAAGCTGATTTTTACGGTTCAATGGACGGGGCGAGTAAGTTCGTCCGTGGCGATGCTATCGCGGGGATCATGATTATGGTGATTAACGTGATTGGAGGCTTAATTGTTGGGGTCGGTCAACATAATATGTCTCTGGGGGATGCGACCAGTGCCTATACCTTGTTAACCATCGGTGATGGTTTAGTTGCCCAAATTCCGGCATTAATTATTTCGACCGCGGCAGGGGTTATCGTCACTCGTGTTGCAACGGATGAAGATGTGGGTGAACAGATGGTCAACCAACTCTTCAATAACCCGCGAGTGATGTGGCTCAGTGCAGGGGTCCTTGGGCTAATAGGTTTAATACCTGGAATGCCTAACTTTGTTTTCCTGTTGTTTACTGCAGCGTTAGCGGCATTGGGTTGGTATCTAGTTCGTAAAGCTCAGCAACCGGAAAATGCCGCGGGGGACAACAACCAAGCACAACATTTTCAAGAAGCGAACAAAGTTGTTGAAGCAACGTGGGATGATGTGCAATTAGAAGACTTGTTAGCGATGGAGGTCGGGTATCGATTGATACCGCTCGTTGACAGTGAGCAGCAAGGTGAATTGCTGGGTCGCCTTCGTGGTTTACGTAAGAAATTCGCTCAAGAAGTAGGCTATTTGCCCCCTGTTGTCCATATTTGTGACAACCTAGCACTTTCCCCATGTGAATACCGTATTTTAATTAAAGGCGCTGAAGTTGGGCGTGGTGAAGCACAACCGGGGCGTAGTCTTGCTATCGACCCTGGTAATGCGGCGGGGTCATTGCAAGGTGATGAGACTAAAGAACCTGCATTTGGTTTACCTGCCGTTTGGATTGATGATGATTTACGTGAGCAAGCGCAAATTCAAGGCTATACGGTAGTGTCTGCGAGTACCGCGGTAGCAACGCATTTCAATCAAATTTTATTGCAAAACTCAAGCACGTTATTTGGTCGCCAAGAAGCACAAATGTTATATGACCGAGTGAAAAAAGAGATGCCAAAACTGGCTGATGACCTGATCCCCGATACCATCTCATTAACAATTTTGCACCGTGTTCTACAGAATTTATTAATGGAAGACGTAGTGATCCGCGATATGCGTACCATTATTGAAACACTAGCAGAAATGGCGGGGGAAAATGGCGAGCAAAAAGACACGGACTATTTAACTTCGCAAGTGAGAATTGCATTAGGCCGCGCTATTACTCAACAGTGGTTTGGTAATGCAGAAGAAATTCAAGTTATTGGTTTAGATGCGGGGCTTGAACAAATTTTATTGCAAGCGGCCAAAAATGGTGGGGGCTTAGAGCCTAACCTTGCGCAGTTTATTCAAACTCAAGCAGAACAAGCAATTTCTCACCAAGAAGCGATGGGGGCTCCTACAGTGTTATTAGTTAACCATGCTTTACGCCTAATTTTATCGCGTTTCTTACGCCGAAGTTTGCCGCAGTTAGTGGTGATGTCTAATTTAGAAATGACTGACCACCGTAAGATTAGAATGACTTCGATGATTAGTGGTAGCTAACCCTGTTGCGCCAACCTATATGGCCTGTAGGATAGGTATGTCATTGTTTTAAGGCATATACCGAAGGCGTATATTTGAACCCACGTTAAAGCGTAAAGAAAGTATGCAAGGTCACTCTTATTCGAGTGGCCTTTTCGCATTTGATAGCTGATTAAAATGAACCAATTTGTTTATGAGGGGAAACTGAATTAGGCCTTTATCAGAGGCTTCTTAGATGGGCTGCATATCAGGGGATAGCCAGCAGGTCGGTTAAATGGCGGTAGGTTTCCTTTAGTCGACTTAATGTTGAAGCTATATCAGGTCATTGAGTAAGCTGTCTGATAGGCTTTGAGATGATAAAAAAGGGTTTTTGAACTAGGCAGAACACAGCTTAAATCG
The DNA here is from genome assembly GCF_041344805.1 of Providencia sp. TYF-12. Classification (NCBI taxonomy): domain Bacteria; kingdom Pseudomonadati; phylum Pseudomonadota; class Gammaproteobacteria; order Enterobacterales; family Morganellaceae; genus Providencia; species Providencia sp. TYF-12. The sequence goes on along the minus strand of NZ_CP166833.1, from coordinate 3,018,916 downwards.
AAATTTTTTTACCTAAAACAGGGCGTTTTGATTCTAAACCATCAGCACCATAAGTGGATTGGTTATTGTGTTTCTTTACAAAGTTTAGGCGTTGAGCATTGAGTTCTATATGTAATTGCAGCATTTGGTGGTTGCGATAGTTTAATTCTTTTAAGCTGGTTGTTAATACTTTAATCGCTTCCCATACACTGGCTAATTCAGTATTACCTTCATAAGGCGCGGTAATTTCTGCTTGTGATTCGAGTTGTAGCCGCTGGGTCTCCCCATGGCCTATCGCCGCAACAAGGAAACGTTTTTGTTCAGTCGTTTCCTGAAAAGGCGAAGGCGGAACACGCTGGTAACCTAATAGTAGTTCCTCATTTTTCATCACGATTTGCAATGATTGTAAATGAGCATGTTGCTGTTCTAGCAAGATTAATAGTTCATCAGTCATGGTAGTTATTTATTTCATTGATAACATGCACTCATGTGCATCACGTAAAATGCCATCAGCAATCTTTTCTGCATCCATTTTCAGGGTGCCATCTTTGATAGCTTGTTTAATTTGTTCAACTTTAGCGCTGTTAATATCGCTAGCTTGGGGCTGTAATAATTTTTTTTGCAGCTCACTTGGGACAAATGTACTTTCTTTAATGATTTCATTTGTCGAAATTTTTTTATCGCGCATCGGGGTAGCCGTATCTTGTGGGTCACGGTTTGTTACCTGAGTTAGCGCAGAAATTGCAGGTGTTTGCTCAATAGCCATAATGTGTTTTCCTGTTCCCGATTTTTATCATATGAGAGTTATCGGCGTATTTTGTGGGATCTTTAGTCTTTATAGTGTTACAAAATATTGCCTTTATTCGTCATATTTCAAGCCGCCTCTGCGTTAACTTACGCTCATTCGCACTAGTCACTTACTTATGTAAGCTCCTAGCGACTCATTCACTTGTCGCCTTGATGCGACTTGAACTATTTAGAATAAAGGTTCATTTTGAGTGAGTTGACATTAAGTACAGACTCGTCATATTCGGTCTTGATGGCATTTATTTTAATGCGATATTAACACTGCCATTCTCTTGTGCTAACCCATTGACTACTTGACCATTGAGTAATCTTACACGAATATTTTGCCCAATGGTGGCATTATTAATGGCGCGCCCCTCATACTTCACCGAGAAATTATCGCCATTAGCAAAAACAAATACGGTTTGACCTGCTTTTATTGCCCAAGGGAGCCGGATCATCGATTTGGTAAATGTTTGCCCCGCAGGGATATTACGAAGTGCTATTGCGCCGCGTAGTGCCATTTTATCAGTACTCGCTCCAGCGGGAAGCTTATGTAATAAGCCTTTTTTACTGCCAATATCCACAAACTCAATAGATTCACCACGATTTATATTACGTGTTGCAACGAAATATTGCCCCGTCACATTCACAATTAGCTGAATAAATTGTTTTTTCTTACCACACTGCACTGGAATAGATACATTTCCCATATTTCTGCCCCCAATAGGTGGACTGATTTGGGGTTTCTCACAGCTTGGCCAACGTTCAATCGGCGTTTTGATCTCAATAGAAACTTGGTTTTTTTTACCGTGAATTTGGCGGAAATAGTGATTGATATCTTGAGGTAATGAAGCTTGAGCAAGGCTAATGGTTAACCCTAAGACACTAATTACAATGCTAAATGACAGCTTTTGACGATAACGCATGTAGGGATAGCCTCCTTGGTAAGCAAACTTTTTCACGATTGCAGTTTACGCAGGTCTTTAATAATGAATGAGCCAAATAGGTCAATTATTTTGCCTTTATCTTGCCATTAGATTTTTTAGTAGACGGCTAAGATATGCAGGTCGAATTTTAAATTATATGAGCGAATGTTCAGATTCAGGAGTCGCTTTATTTCCATTGAGGGCCATCATGATTGATAAATTAAATGCCACGTTTGCTTTTCAGCAGCAGGCGTTATCAATACGCGAAGCAAGGCAGACTGTTTTGGCTTCAAACATCGCAAATGCGGATACTCCGGGCTATCAAGCACGTGATATTGACTTTAATCGTCAACTTCAACAAGCAATGGACAAAGGTGTCGTTGGTTCAAAGGGCGTCACCCTTGCCGTGACAGCTAAAGGCCATATCGAAGGACGAGGCATTAAAGCGCCAAATTTAGACTTGAAATACCGTGTTCCTTATCAGACATCGATGGATGGTAATACGGTAGATATGGATATTGAACGTAGTCAATTCGCTGATAATACCCTGAAATATCAGGCTGATCTCACATTTATTAATAGCCGCGTTAAAAGTATGTTGGCTGTTCTACAGCAAGGGTAATAAGCATGGCGTTACTGAGTATTTTTGATATTTCTGCTTCTGCATTAACAGCGCAGTCTCAGCGTTTAAATGTCAGTGCAAGCAACATGGCAAACGCTGAAAGCGTCGCAGGACCGGACGGGCAGCCGTATCGTGCAAAGCAAGTGGTCTTTCAAATGGCACCACAAGGGCGCAATGAAGTGGGTGGTGTGCGTGTGAGTGAACTCATTGAAGACCCCGCACCGCCGCGTATGGAATATAAGCCTGGCCATCCACTGGCTGATGAAAAAGGTTATGTGCAAATGCCAAATGTCGACATGGTCGGGGAGATGATCAACACCATTTCGGCTTCTCGGAGTTATCAAGCCAACCTTGAAGTGATGAATACGGCAAAAACGTTATTGCAAAAGACATTAACAATAGGCCAGTAAGGGAGGTTTGTAATGGGAATTGCCGCCACAATGTACGACTCTTTGGATAATACTACAGCCGGTCCAGAGCCGGCTGCCAGTAATGTACCAAAGAAAAGTCAAAGTGATGATATGCGTGACACATTTTTAAAGATGATTGTCACACAGATGCAAAACCAAGACCCTACTAACCCTATGGAAAATACCGACTTGACCAGTCAATTGGCACAAATCGCAACGCTTGAGAGTATGAATAAGCTAAGTGATAGCGTTAGTGGTATTTCCCAACAAATCGGTTCAGGGCAATCATTACAAGCCACTCAGCTTGTTGGCAAAGGTGTTCTTATTCCTCGCAACGAAATTATTTTAGCGCCACTTAAAAAAGAGAGCACTGGCGAAGATAGTTCAATCATTAAACCTTCAAATCCATTACCGGATGAGGGGATTAGCCCTGATAGTCCTTCAAACTTTGCACTGAGTGATAAAAGTGTGATGGGTGATGAAGGCGGCAGCGAAGAACCACAATCCGAATTTATCTCATCTCCGTTTGGTTTCTTTTTGCCGAAATTGGCAGATAACGTTGAAATTACTATTCGCGATAAAAACAGAATGGTGGTACGCACCATTACTTATGATACCGAAGTCAAACCCGATATTTATGATATGGCTTGGGATGGTCGCGACAACAAAGGAAACCTAGTGGCAGATACAAAAGGGAAATATTACTTTGATGTGAAAGCCGTCAGAGCCGGAGCCGAAGTTGAAGTCACAAAACTAGGTTATACCCGCGTCAACGGCGTGACCCCAGGTTCTGACGCACCATTATTAGATGTTGGTATTGGGCAAAGTGTCCCCCTGAGCAGCATCTTCAAAGTTTATCCTTCATCTTAATTTATCCCCAATACTCATGGAGAAAATATGTCTTTTTCACAAGCAGTCAGTGGCTTAAATGCAGCATCAGCGGGGCTGGATTCAATTGGTAATAATATTTCCAACTCCGCGACCAATGGTTTTAAAGGGGCGACAACCTCTTTTGCCGATATGTTCGCAGGATCAGGCGTTGGTCTGGGTGTTAATGTTGCAGCAGTAACACAAAATTTTAAAGATGGCCCTATCACACGTACGGATAGACCAACGGATGTCGCTATTTCTGGCAATGGTTTTTTCCGTGTGCAAGACAAAAATGGCGATATTTACTATAGCCGTGATGGCCAGTTTTTACGTGATAAAAGCGGTAACTTAGTGAACAACCAAGGCATGATCGTCACAGGTTATCCGGCAGGTGTTGATGAGGACGGTAATGTCACTATTCAAAGTGGTGGTGTTCCTGCGGGAATTAACATTCCAACCGATATGATGGATGCTAAAAAATCAGACTTAGCCAAACTGACAGTTAACCTTAATTCAGAAGATAAAGTTAAAGATAAAAAGTTTGATATAACAAAACCTGATGATTCAGCAACTTATAATTTCAGTACCACAATGACTGCATTTGATAGTCAAGGTAATACTCACGAAATTTCAGTGTATTTTGTCAAAGAGTCTGACAATAACTGGACGGCTTATGCAAAAGATACTAACGACACAGAAGCTAAAAAATTAGGTGAATTAGAGTTTGACGGCAACGGCAAGCTAAAAGACGCTGATAAAGCCACATTCGCCTTTGCTTATAACGGGTTAAATGGGGCGGATAATGGAACGTTAAATGTCGATCTGAGTAAAACTCGCCAACAGAAAGTCAGTGAATCCTCGGTCAGTGCTATTGATGTAGATGGCTTTCCTGCCGGTGAATACACCACGTTTAAAATTGAAGATAACGGTTTAATTACTGCGAATTATTCTAACCAACAAAAACGTGTGGTAGGGCAAGTTGCGCTGTCTGCTTTTGCTAACCCGAATGGTTTAGTTTCTCAAGGTGGTAACGTTTGGGCTTCTTCAAATGCTTCAGGTAACCCAATGGATGGTGTCCCGGGTGTAGGGCAATACGGCAAATTAACCAGTGGTGCGCTGGAGTCTTCTAACGTGGATATGAGCCAAGAGTTGATCAGTATGATTGTGATGCAGCGTAATTATCAATCCAATGCGCAGACCATCAAAACGCAAGATCAAATGTTACAAACATTGGTTAACTTACGATAAACCGAGAGGGTGGGCATGGATCACGTCATTTATACTGCCATGGGTGGGGCGCGTCATGCGCTTGAAAACCAAGCGGTTGTTTCAAATAACATTGCTAATGTGTCAACGGCGGGCTTTAAAGCACAACTATCGGCAATGCGTGCTGTGCCCATTAACGGGGACAGCGAACCAACAAGGACACTGGTCGTTGCCTCAACACCCGGTGCAGATATGAGCCAAGGGCCACTGAACTATACAGGCAAGTCAACAGATGTGGCGTTAAATGACAAGCACTTTTTGGCTGTTGAACTTGCCGATGGCAGCGAAGCCTACACGCGTAACGGTAATATTCAGGTTTCGAGTGAAGGTGAGTTAATGATTGGCGAGCGTCGTTTACAAGGGGATGGTGGTCCTATTAATGTTCCGCCGAATGCCGAATTAACTATCGGCACAGACGGCACAGTGACAGCGCTATTGGCGACCGACCCCCCAACGATGCTAGGGCAGATTGGCCGTTTAAAAGTGGTTGAAGCACAGCCACAAGACCTACTTCGTGGGGAAGATGGGTTATTTCATTTATCACCTCAAGGCCAAGCGGCTAATGGCAATGTGCTTCCACAAAGTGAGCGCGCTATCGTTACCGCTGGTGTGATTGAGGGAAGTAACGTTAATGCTGCTGAAGCCATGGTTTCCATGATTGCCAATGCAAGGCATTTTGAAATGCAAATGAAAGTAGTCCGTAGTGCTGATGAAAATGCACAGCGGGCAAACCAATTGCTTGCCGTCAGCTAAATTCAGTAAGGAATTATTATGATCCGTTCATTATGGATTGCAAAAACAGGGCTTGATGCTCAACAAACCAACCTTGATGTTATTTCTAATAACTTGGCAAACGTCAGTACTAATGGTTTTAAACGCCAACGTGCCGTTTTTGAAGATTTAATGTATCAAAATATTCGCCAACCTGGCGCGATGAGCTCTGAGCAAACATCGTTACCGTCAGGGTTACAAATGGGGACGGGGGCTCGTCCCGTTGCCACAATGCGAGTTCACGCACAAGGTGCGTTAAACAAAACGGGTAATACCAACGATATCGCTATTCGAGGCCAAGGTTTCTTGCATGTACAAATGCCAGATGGTACCGACGCCTATACCCGCGATGGGGCATTGCAGCCCAACCAAGATGGCCAGCTTGTAACCTCAAGCGGTTACCAAATTGTCCCTGCGATTATGATCCCTGATAACGCAAACAGCATGTCAATTGCCCGTGATGGTACGGTTTCTATCACCGTTTATGGTGATAATCAGCCGCAACAGATTGGTCAAATCACCTTAACTACTTTCATCAATGATGCAGGTTTAGAAAGTATGGGTGAAAACCTGTATATGGAAACGGCAAGTTCAGGTGCCCCTAATGAAAGTGCTCCGGGAACGAATGGTGCAGGGTTGATTTATCAAAATATGCTAGAGACATCTAACGTCAATGTTGCCGAAGAGTTAGTGAATATGATCCAAACTCAACGTGCTTATGAAATTAATAGTAAGGCAGTATCCGCATCTGACCAGATGCTACAGCGTTTAACTCAGCTGTAATTGGTTTATTGAGCGGGAAAGACACAGAAAGGTAACTTGCAATCACGATGGTGAGTTACCTATGAGAGGGATCTCTTCGTGATGGTAGAACGTACACTGCAGCAAAAGAGTAGCATGATGATTGAAAGCAGCACGATTTCTCAACAGCAAAAAATAGCGTTGCAAACGCCTTTAATCGCAACCAAACAGGTGGGATTAGTCATTGCTTTGGTTTTGATTACCAGTGGCTGCGCACACATAAAATCACGTCCGTTAGTGGACACACAGACAACGGCAATTCCAAGTGCACCGACGGCACCTGCACCGAATGGCTCAATATTTCAAAGTGCTCAGCCGGCGTATTATGGCTATCAGCCCCTATTTGAAGATAGGCGCCCTCGTAATGTTGGCGATATTTTGACTATCAATCTACAAGAAAATGTCAGTGCTAGCAAAAACTCGTCTGCAAATGCGAATCGCACTGGGAAAACTGGTTTCTTGGCTGCGATACTGCCCGGCTTTATGCAAGGTTGGATTGGCGGTAAGAATACCGAACTCGATATTAAAGGTAATAGTGACTTTAGTGGTAAGGGCGGAGCGAATGCCAATAACACCTTTAAAGGGACGATTACCGTGACGGTAGACCAATTACTGGCGAACGGTAACTTACATGTCGTCGGTGAGAAGCGTATTGCCATTAACCAAGGGACGGAGTCGATCCGCTTCTCTGGCGTGGTTAACCCACGGACCATTGGGTCAGATAACCATGTAAGCTCCACACAGGTGGCGGATGCACGTATTGAATATGTGGGTGATGGTTACATCAATGAATCGCAAAACATGGGCTGGCTGCAACGCTTTTTCTTAAATGTTTCGCCTTATTAATTGAACATAAGAGAGAATAGCCGAGAGAACTCAATGAAAAACAAAGTATTAATTTTGCTATCGCTATTTTGCTGTTTTGTATTTGCAGCGCACAGTGAACGTATTAAAGATTTAACCACGGTTCAAGGGGTACGTGATAACGCATTAATCGGTTATGGACTTGTTGTCGGGCTCGATGGCACGGGTGACCAAACCATGCAAACCCCATTTACAACCCAAAGTTTAAATAACATGTTGTCGCAAATGGGGATTACGGTCCCCCCCGGTACTAACATGCAATTGAAAAATGTGGCAGCGGTGATGGTAACCGCAAAATTACCACCTTTTGCGCGTACTGGTCAGTCTGTGGATATCGTTGTTTCTTCAATGGGGAATGCAAAAAGCTTGCGGGGTGGAACATTATTGATGACGCCACTGAAAGGTGTTGATGGGCAAGTCTATGCCATGGCGCAAGGAAATATTCTGGTTGGTGGAGCTGGCGCAAGCGGTGGTGGTAGCAGCATTAAAGTGAATCAACTTAATGGTGGACGCATTACTGGCGGGGCAACGATTGAGCGTGAACTACCAAGTAACTTTGGGCAAAGTGGCGCAATTAACCTGCAATTAAACGAAGATAGCTTCACATTAGCGCAAGATATTGCAGATGCAATAAACCGTATGGGGGGAGTCGGTTCAGCTTCCGCGTTGGACTCGCGTACGGTTCAATTATTAGTTCCGGCTAACAACCGTGACCAAGTACGCTTTTTGTCTCGGGTACAGGAACTTAACGTGCGGACACCAATGGCAGAAGCAAAAGTGATCCTCAATTCACGGACCGGTTCAGTTGTCATTAACCGCAGTGTGACACTCGAAAGCTGTGCGGTGGCTCATGGTAGTTTAGCGGTTACCGTTGAAAGACAAACACAAGTCAGCCAACCTGATACCCCATTTGCAGGTGGGCAAACGGTCGTAACCCGTAACACCAATGTTGGTATACGCGACCAAGGTGGTTCATTGCAAAAAGTGAATGCGAGTGTGCAATTAAACCAAGTTATTCAGGCTTTAAATACTTTAGGTGCGACGCCAAACGATTTGATGTCAATATTGCAAGCTATGGAAAGTGCAGGTTGCTTGCGTGCAAAATTGGAGATCATCTAATGAGTGATATGCAGCTATTGCAAGGTGCCGCGTTTGATTTACAGTCGCTAGGCCAGCTAAAAGGCGAACTGAATAAAAACCCAGAGCAAGGGCTGCGCCAAGTCACGCAGCAACTTGAGGCAACATTTGTCCAAATGATGCTAAAAAGTATGCGTGACGCATTACCCCAAGATGGTTTATTTTCCAGCGACCAAACACGTATGCTCACCAGCATGTATGACCAGCAAATCGCCCAAGATCTTTCACAAAAAGGCTTAGGTTTTGGTGAGATGATGTACCAACAGTTAACGCGCGAGCAAATAGAGCCTAATGTAGCGCTCAGCAATAGCATGTTACCGCTCGATGAAAAAGCCATCCAAACATTGCCACCATTTAATATGCAGCAGATGATGCGCCATTTTTCGCCTATGGGGGATACGCTTTCAGCACCATTTCAAAAAATCAAAGCGTTATCGCTTAACAGCAGTAATTTTATTCGTCGCTTAATTGAACCAGCAAAGGCTGCAAGTCAAAACAGTGGTATTTCACACTTTCTCGTCTTAGCGCAGGCGGCATTAGAAAGTGGTTGGGGACAGAGGGAAATTTTGAAAAGTGACGGTAAAACCAGCCATAACTTATTTGGTATTAAAGCTGGGAAAAACTGGCAGGGACCCGTCACTAATATCATGACAACCGAAGTCATTAATGGCAAAACAATAAAAATGCGCGATGACTTCCGAGTCTATGGTTCATACGAAGAAGCGATTGCTGATTATATCAGTCTATTAACCGAAAACCCGCGCTATAAAGATGTGAAAAAAGCGCCGACGCCTGAAATTGCTGCGCGTCGCTTACATCAAGCCGGTTACGCCACTGACCCAAGTTATTCAGACAAACTGATCACCTTGATTAACCAAATTCGCGGTCATCAACCGACAGCAAATACCTCGGCATCAAGGGCAGTGCAAGCCTATACCATAGACTTAAACGATATTTTTTAAAAACACGGAATTAATGCGAGTTTGGCCTAAACAATTACGCTGAATTTCCGATAACCAAATATGCTGTAAATAATTTGAGTTGCTTATCACTTTGATTGTGTCAGCCAATTAAAGGGGTCAGCATCTAGAACAGGAAAAGCTTATGCTGAACAATGTAATGAATAATGCGCTCAGTGGTGTGAACGCTGCACAAGGCGGGTTAAGTGTGATTTCTAACAACTTAGCGAACGCAGGTGTAGGTTATTATCACCGCCAAAGTGCTGTTTTCGGGGAGAATCCCGGTACGATGACACCTAATGGCTATTTTGGTAACGGCACTTATTTCAGCCATGTTCGCCGTGAGTTTGATGAATTTATCAATGCACAGTACAGCCAATCACGCGCTCGCAGCGGTGATTATGAGGCGTACGTTAAAAACTGTAATAAAGTCGATGATTTGCTTACTAATGATATTGAAGATATCTCCAGTAATATCGGTAGTTTTTTCACTTCATTAGATGCAGCAACCAGTGACGCCAGTGATAAAACATTGATTGACGTTTTCTTGGGCAATTCAAATGCGTTGGTAAGTCAATTTAAAGACGCTGATCGCCGTTTACAAGAAATGGAGCGGGATATTAATCACCAAATCGAAAATAAGGTGAAAGATATCAATACATATGCGGAAAAAATTGCTGGTCTAAACCAGCAGATCTCCCGTGTACGTTCAGTCAGCGGTTCTGAACCTAATGATTTATTGGATGTGCGTGATCGCTTAGTAAATGAAGTTAACTCGTTAGTTGGGGTTAAGGTCATTGAACAAAACGGCAACTATAATGTGACGTTTGCCAATGGTTTACCGCTGGTGACTGGCGAAAAAGCTAACCGTTTAGAAGCAGTCCCTTCATCAAAAGACGATAGCCGTTTTAGTATCGGTTTTGTGGGAGCAAATGGCCAAGCGCGTGAAATCCCAGATGGGTCATTTCGTGGGGGAGAGCTAAGCGGTATTTTGCGTTCTCGTCAGGAAGTGATTGACCCGGCTTATCAAAAACTCAATAAATTAGCATTAGTTTTTGCAACGAAATTCAATGAAGTTCATAGCAAAGGCTATGATGCCAATGGTAATACGGGTAAAGACTTTTTTGAGATTGGTAAAGGCAGCGTTGTTAGCAATACCCATAATAGTGGTAAAGCGGATTTCGATTTGAGCTATAGCGATGTCTCTAAGGTGACAGGCAATAACTATGAAATGCGTTTTGATGGTAGCGAATGGAATGTCACTCGTTTACCTGAAGGCACTAAAATTTCGGTAGATGATTCAACCGCAGGCACACTGAAATTTGATGGTATAGAAGTCAAAATAAGCAATAGCCAAGGCATGACAAAAGGTGATTCTTTCCTTGTTAAGCCTGTGAGCGGTGTTATCAACGGTATGCAAACATTGATTAGTGATGCATCGGGCTTTGCTGCCGCGGGGAGTAAAGATAGTGGCCCAGGTGATAATGAAAATATTAAAGAGCTGGTTAAATTACAAGACCAAAAACTGATTGATGGCGGCTCGACCTTCTCTGATTTCTACGCAACCTTAGTCAATGATGTCGGTAGTAAAACTAAACAAGCCCAAATTGATTCGGAAACACAAAATAAAATGACTGAGAGCTTTTATGCCCAAGAGCAGGCTATCTCAGGCGTGAATATGAATGAAGAAAGTATTCAAATGCAGAAGATCCAGCAGTTTTTTAATGCGAATGCGCAAGTATTAAAAACGGTGGATGATTTGTTTAATGCGTTGATGCGTGCATTCTAAGTTTTAGCAATATAATAAGGGTTTAGCGATGCGTTTAAGTACAAATATGATTTATCACCAACGCCTGCAAGACATGAATAATGCTCAGGCGCGTTGGATGGATGCAGGTAGCCAATTAGCCTCGGGTAAGCGCGTGAGTAAACCGTCTGATGACCCTCAAGCCTCATCACAAGCGGTGCGAATTAGCCAATCAGAAAACCGTAACCAGCAATATGTCGCAAGCCGTGGGTTTGCAAAAACGGGCATGACATTGCAGATGAGTATTTTGACTCAAATGACGGATGTGACCACACAAATTGATACCACTATCATTCAAGCTTCTAACCAAGGTGCTTTAAGTGATAAAGACCGTCATTCACTGGCAGAACAGTTAACAGGTTTAAAAGAACAACTGGTGGGATTAGGTAATACAACGGATGGTAATGGCCGTTATATTTTTGCTGGTTTTAAATCGGATAAGCCCCCGTTTGAAATTGACGCTGATGGTAATGTGTTGTACCACGGCGGCGATAAACCAATTATGCAAAATGTCGCTAGTGACCGAGAAATGACCACCTATTTTACGGGTGCGCAAGTTTTTGAGACGGGCAGCGATAATGTTGTTAATGTTTTCAAAGCGTTGAATGCAGGTATTGATGCGCTGAAAATTCCACAACAAGATGCGCCTCAAGCTGATTTAGACCGCGCTCAAGCAGGGATGGATGAAGCTAACCGTGGAATTAAAGCAGCGCTTGACCAAATTTCTAATATTGAAGCGAAACAAGGCTTACAACTGCAAGAAATTGATAAATTAGATTTCTTGGCAGATACCCGTTCGATTCAAAATGCAGCTCGTAAAAGTGAGCTGCTTGAGACCAACTGGACGGGTACTACGACGGATTACTATAAAGAAAAGGCGATGTTTGATGCATCCCAAAGTATTTTTAAAGATTTAAACAGTATGTCACTTTTTGGTAACCGTTAATAAATTAAAGGTTTAATTTTACTCACCGCGCTTTGGAGTGATTCGAGCGCGGTTTTTTTATTTTGAGGTACCTATATTTACGCACTATTTTTGTTTAGTGCATATTGCATAAATCCCGATTTGTTTTACCCTAGTTTAACCTTTATTTTTTGCTATTTAAAAAATTAATTATTAAACAATAAGTTAGAATGCCCTCCCAAAACAAAGGTATTTTGGCGTTTATAAAACTAGTACATTGTTTTTCTTTGTTTTATCTTATTTAACTAATAGTTCACTGCCATACAGGCAGCTTAGAAATGTGGAATCAATCCCGATGTATTGCACGTTGTGTTCACTGCCATACAGGCAGCTTAGAAAACATAACTCCATATCCGAATTTGCTGTCATCGGTTCACTGCCATACAGGCAGCTTAGAAAAAAACGATATTAATAGATAATGACGAGCTTTTGTTCACTGCCATACAGGCAGCTTAGAAAGTGCCACTACCGCCAGTGGTAACCGCCCAACTGTTCACTGCCATACAGGCAGCTTAGAAATATTGATGCTTAAATACTAACACCCCCATTTAGTTCACTGCCATACAGGCAGCTTAGAAAGCTGAAAAACATCAAAGTCAATTCGTCAATCCGTTCACTGCCATACAGGCAGCTTAGAAAGTTAAACTTATTGGCGGCGGGTTTTCGTTGTTGTTCACTGCCATACAGGCAGCTTAGAAAGGCACGTTAGAAATCGACTTATGCCAGCCTTGGTTCACTGCCATACAGGCAGCTTAGAAATAGGTAGGCGCTCGGTGACGACGATATCGAGCGTTCACTGCCATACAGGCAGCTTAGAAAATTTGCTCACAAAATCATAGTAATCAGACCAAGTTCACTGCCATACAGGCAGCTTAGAAAGGGTCAGGCTACGACAGGTTTTTATGGTGACAGTTCACTGCCATACAGGCAGCTTAGAAACGACAATCACGCTCGCCCTTGATGGTGAAGCTGTTCACTGCCATACAGGCAGCTTAGAAAAGATTTAGTGGGGATTTCAGGCTTATCTAAGTGTTCACTGCCATACAGGCAGCTTAGAAATATTTTTAAGGTGACCTTATGGATTTTGTTTCGTTCACTGCCATACAGGCAGCTTAGAAAATAAGGTTGCAAATCCCCGCAAAATGAACACGGTTCACTGCCATACAGGCAGCTTAGAAATATCACTCCGCGTGAATATGACTTGCATCCAGTTCACTGCCATACAGGCAGCTTAGAAATCAGAGGTTTGGGGTATCACATTGGACTGGGGGTTCACTGCCATACAGGCAGCTTAGAAATCTTCATTGCATCCCTGCGAGTTAAATTAATCGTTCACTGCCATAAAGGCAGCTAAAAAACAGCCAAGGAGTTATTTTTACTGGATATTCTGTGAAACCCCTCGCAAATTTGGCTTTAGTGATAATTTAAGGCTTGTTTCATTGGTTAAAGCTTATTCTAATAAGATTGATTCAAAAAACTTATTATTTAAGGAAGAATTCAACTGCTTATGGATGACTTTTCACCTAGTGACTTAAAAACCATCTTACATTCCAAGCGCGCTAACATGTATTACTTAGAGCATTGTCGAGTGATGCAAAAAGATGGTCGAGTGTTGTATTTCACAGAGGCAAAAAATGAAAACCTCTATTTCAATATCCCTATTGCAAATACAACAGTTTTGTTACTTGGTACAGGAACATCAATTACCCAAGCCGCAATGAGAATGTTATCTCAAGCGGGGGTACTAGTTGGGTTTTGTGGGGGTGGTGGTACACCTCTGTATATGTCTACAGAAGTAGAATGGATGACACCACAAGGCGAATATCGGCCAACGGAATATTTACAAAGCTGGTTATCGTTTTGGTTTAATGATGAAAAAAGGTTAGCCGCGGCTAAGGTATTACAACAGTCGCGTATCACATACCTACAGAAAGTTTGGCAAAGTTCTCGTGAATTACAGAATGAAGGGTTTGTATACCAAGACAGCACGATTCAATCCGCATTAAAGGCCTTCCATAATCGCACTATCTCTGCTCAATATACACAAGAACTACTGCTTACAGAAGCTCAGTTAACTAAAACCTTGTATAAATACGCTGCTAATAATACAGGGCAAAAAAATTTCACTCGTCAACACCAAGCTGTTGATAAAGCGAATTCTTTTTTAAACCATGGTAATTATCTGGCTTATGGGTTAGCCGCAAGTTGCCTATGGGTACTGGGTATTCCCCATGGTTTTGCAGTAATGCATGGTAAAACTCGTCGTGGCGCTTTAGTCTTTGATATCGCAGATTTAATTAAAGATGCGGTTGTTTTACCGTGGGCATTTATTTGCGGTAAAGAGGGGGCAACAGAGCAAGAGTTTCGCCAGCAAATATTGCAATCATTTGTTGACCATCAATCCCTTGATTTTATGTTCGATGTAGTTAAATCTTTGGCATTACAACAAAACGAGGCACAACAACAGGTTACTCAGCTATGATGGTAACCTTTATTTCTCAGTGTGAAAAGCACGCGTTAAAGCGGACTCGGCGGGTACTAGATGCATTTGCTAACCGAATTGGTGATAACACATGGCAAACCTTGATCACCCAAGAAGGGTTGCATACAGTACAAAAATTACTGCGCCGCAGCGCCAGTCGCAATACAGCTGTAAGCTGCCATTGGATACGTTCTCGCTCTCGCAGCCAATTATTATGGGTAGTGGGAAGAAAAAACAAATTCAATGAACAAGGTTATGTTCCAGTGAACCGAACAGAAAAATCCTTACTGGGTAGTGAGCAAGGAAATGATTGGAAGTATTTGCCGTTAATTAATGGATTTGTTCGTTTAGCCGCTTTGTTACATGACTGGGGAAAAGCCTCACAATTGTTTCAAGATAAATTAAACCCCGCGTCAAACATGCGTTTTAAAGGCGACCCGCTGCGCCACGAATGGGTATCGTCACTGCTATTTAGTGCATTGGTAAAAAGCCAGAAAGAACCGAATAGTGACGAAAATTGGTTGGATGCATTAATCACTTCATCATGGCATGAGCAACAATTACAGTCGTGGATGAAGGGAAAAAATCAACTGGAAAAACCACTAAACCAACTACCTGATGCAGCTTCATTGCTGGTTTGGTTGATTGTTTCCCATCACAGGTTACCCTTTTTGGCTAATAAAACAGAGCGTCTACAATATGCAGATCAACCCTGTAACTCATTAGCTCAATTATTAGATATTGTTGATAAACAATGGGGATACCAAAATCTCTATGATGCTTCAGAATATGCGCAACGCATTCAGCAATGCTTTGAATTCCCTCATGGCTTATTAAGTGAGTCAAAAGTTTGGCGTCAAGCCCTAAGTCAAGCGGCAGAACACCTTAAACACCAACTTCCGTTATTTGATGAAGCGCTAAGCAATGGTTGCTGGCAATTAGTTGCTGAACAAGCACGCTTGTGCTTGATGCTGGGAGATCACAATTACTCCTCAAAGGAGGCAGACCCAACATGGCAATCAAATATGGCGTTATATGCCAATACCCAGCGCGTGAATGGGCAAACTGCATACAAGCAACGGCTGGATGAACACTTGGTTAATGTGGCTAATATTGCGGCAAATATTACGGAGTACTTGCCATTCTTTGTCATAGAACCCCCTGTAGCGAGTGATATTAACTTACTGAAACAGCATAAAAATGCCTCAGGGCAATTTAGTTGGCAGGAAGATGTGGTTAATACCATTGAGCAATATCGAGAACAGCAACAAGATAAAACGGAAGGATATTTTGTTGTCAATATGGCAAGTACGGGCTGCGGTAAGACGGTTGCCAACGCTAAAATTATGCAAGCGTTATCGGAGGATAAACAAAGCTTGCGGTTTATTCTTGCGTTGGGCCTCAGAGCTCTCACATTGCAAACAGGGGATGAGTATCGTACTCGCTTAGGCATAAAAGATGACAACCTTGCAGTATTAATTGGCTCTAAAGCCGTTTTAGACCTTCATCAAGAAGATAAACAAAAAACAATTCAACAAGAGCTCCAATTAGCAGAATTTGGTTCTGAGTCCCAAGACCGCCTTTTTGATGATGAAGGGCTTGAATTAAATTGGTCAGAAGAAAAATGGCAAGGTAGTTTACCAGAAGAAGAGTTGGCTACTGTATTGACGCGGCCTAAAGATAGAGCTTTGCTTTATGCCCCTATTTTAGCTTGTACCATTGACCATATTATGGGGGCGACGGAAACCCTGCGAGGTGGTCGCTATATTCTTCCCTATCTTCGATTAATGTCATCTGACTTAGTTATTGATGAAATTGATGATTTTACAGGGAATGACCCCGTAGCTATTGGGCGGCTTGTTTATCTCGCAGGGGCCTTGGGGCGTAAAGTTATGATTTCATCAGCCACTATCCCCCCTACACTTGCTGTTTTTTATTTTAATGCTTACCAACAAGGCTGGCATATTCATGCACTTAGCCATCAAAAATCCTTAAAAGTCGGTTGTGTTTGGGTGGATGAGGGGCAGTATGATGAGAAAAAAGATAAATGCATACATGCATGCCAAATCGCAACCATTACCACAGCCGATGATGAATTAACGGTCAGTCATTATCGTCAGTACCATAACAATTTTATAGAAAAACGTGTAAAGGCATTGCGGGGGCTGGTTGCTCGCCGAAAAGCCTTTATCTTGCCGATACAAAAAGAACAAGGCAAAGACTTACAAACTCAGTATTTTACTCACATTCAGCAAGCTATTCTTAGATTGCATCAGGCTCACGCCTATTCTGAGAGGGAAACCCAGTTGCAAGTTTCCTTTGGGGTTGTGCGTGTTGCTAATATTCCAGTTTGTGTTGCATTGACTCACTATTTACTGGCGGCACAATGGCCTGAAGAGGTGGAAATTCGTACTATGGCCTACCATAGCCAACAGGTACTACTTTTACGTCATGAGCAAGAAAAACACCTTGATGGCGTATTGAAACGTAAGGAAAAAGAAGGAGAGCAGCCTGAAGCATTCCAAAACCCTATTGTTAGGCAGCATTTAGACCAAGCCCACCGAAATGGGAAAGCTAAACATCTTATTTTTATTTTAGTGGCAACACCGGTGGAGGAAGTCGGGCGTGATCATGACTTTGATTGGGCCGTTATTGAACCATCATCTTACCGCTCAATCGTACAGATGGCGGGGCGGGTTCGTCGGCACCGTGCGGGTGAAGTGGCGAGCCCTAACATCGCTTTACTGCAATATAACTGGGTCGCTTTTCAAGGGAATAATCAACGAGATGCATTTTCCAAACCAGGTTATGAAAATCGCAATCTAAACCTTAGCTTATCAACTTATAACCTATCTGAGCTGGTGGATGAATCACAGCTACTTAAATCTGTTGATGCCATTCCTAGAATACAACCCATTACAGGTTGGAAAACTCAGCAAACAACTAATTTAGCCTGTTTAGAACATGCATCAATCGAACGGCTGATGGGCGATGTATCCACCGCTAAGCCTGCTAAGGCAGCCGTAAGAACACGCTCTACATTTTTATCAAGCGCAGTACTTCCTAAAAAACGCCCGACCACGCTATGGGGGTATACCAGTGGGGGGTGGTGGATGACGGCACTTCCTCAGCAGTTTGCGTCATTTAGGGAAAGTGAAGCGACCAAACGGGTATCCTTAATCTTATCAGCAAAAAATAGACTTCACTTTTGTGAGTACGACAAAGACAGTGGTTGGGTCACGAAGGAGGATGAATATGGAATTGGTTTTCAACCACTTGCCGAACCATTAAAACAGCGCTTATGGCTCATCCGAGACTATCAGCAATCATTGGCGAGCCGAGAAAATGAATATCAGCAAGCAGAGCAGCTTTCAAAACGGTATGGCGAAATTAGTTTCTTACCGCGTAAAAGTAGCGGAGTTTTTTACCACTATAACGACCAAATGGGGCTCAGCACATTTAAGGTTTTTGAATAGAAACTTAAGTCACAAGGACCATTTACTATGTTAGATCCAGCAATAGAGGCTTTCTTTACAGAGCGTAAAGAAAGTTGGCTTAAAAAAAATGTAAAAGCGTCGATGAGTGAAGGGGAAATACAGCAACTGCAGCAGAAATGTGATGCTATTTTATCATTGGCTCAGTGGTTGCCGAGTGCTGCGAAGCGGGCGGGGCAAATTTCATTATCCACGCATCCTTGTACCTTTAGTCATCCAAGCTCTAGAAAAAACAAAAACGGGTATGTCACCCCAATATTAGCGAGGGCAGAGCACACAAATGATGGCTTGCTCCGAACAGGGAATGTCATGGTTGAGACGGATGCATTGGGTAATGCGGCAGCGCTTGATGTATATAAATTTCTCACACTTGAATTGCAAGATAACCGAACGTTGTTGGCCCATATTAAGGATGAAACACCGTTAGCAAAAGACATACTTAATCAAGGGGATGAAGAGTATCATTTACTCAGGGATGGTTTTCTTGCCATGGTGGCGGCAGATAAAACCGTGATCACTAGCTCAAAAATAAAACAAGTTTACTTTCCTGTGTGGTTGGAGGATAACGAATACCATTTATTATCTCCACTGACCCCATCCGGTTTGGTTTTTGAACTACGCAAACGTATTGATACAATTCGATTTTCTGAGCAAACTAAGGCACTGCGTGATTTAAAACGCAAGGGGGAATTTAGCCAGGTTGGCTATAAAGAAATTTATGGGTTAACTACTATTGGCTATGGGGGAACTAAGCCCCAAAATATTTCCGTGCTTAATAATCAAAATGCAGGGAAAGCCCATTTATTGCCGTCATTACCCCCCCAAATAGCTCAGCGTAAGCGGCGTTTACCTACTTATGACTTCTTTACCAATACTGTAAACCCTTGGCAAGTTAAAGAAACGTTAGAAGCATTTCATGGTTTGATCTCCCTACCGAAAGCGCAGCGTGGTAGCCGTTTTATTGAATATCGTGATAGGCGTATCCAAGAATATGTAGACTACATTATGTTGACCATGTGGGAGGTCAGGCGTGGGTTTGAACAGAATAACATTCAATTACCCACTCAATTAGCAAAAGTACAGCAAATTTGGCTGTTTCCAGACCAACAGCAGCGTAATAACTCGGATGAATGGCTAGAGGGAATTATTACTCTTATTGCTCAGCAATTTATGCGTCATTACAAAAAAGTGTTAGGGAAAAAAGCCATTGCTTTAGGTAACGACGAGCTAGCGGCTATCGCGCAGGTTATCGCCATTAATAAGGAGCTGTTACGATGAGCTCAACCTACATACTCAAGCTTCCTCATATCAAAATACAAAATGCCAATGCGTTATCTAGCCCTTATACCATTGGCTTTCCAGCCATGACGGCTTGGCTCGGTTTTATGCATGCCCTAGAGCGTAAATTGCGGGCTGATGGCCACTTGGATATTGTGTTTGATTCTATTGCTGTTATTAGTCACGCGTGTGATTTACAAACCTATCGCGGGCCGAATGATTATGTTAACTCCATTGTAGGTACTGCAAACCCATTGAATAGTGACGGTACGCGTTCCGCATTTATTGAAGAGGCCCGTTGTCATTTAGATGTGTCATTACTTATCAGATATGGCGTGAATGACGGTGGTAAGACTAAAGCACTCCCTACACAATCGCCTATTTTAGAGGTCATTTACGACTTAATACAGACGATGAAGCTCGCTGGTGGCGACATTCTTTCATTAGGTAAACCAACAGCACATATTCTGCAATCAGATGAGGTAGACGGGGAATCAAGGCAGGGGCTGCTAAATAGCGTAATGCCCGGTTATGCGCTAATAGAACGCAGGGATTTAATGATTCGAGCGATGGAAGATGGGCAAGATGCTATGGATGCTTTGTTGGACTATGTGGTGGTAGAGAATAATTGCGTCGAATGGGGCAACGAAAATGAGGGGAAATCGCAATTTGAATGGCGTGCTCAACGTAAAGTGGCAGGTTGGGTTGTACCTATTGCTACCGGATATCAAGGGGTTTCGCCACTTGCTCAGGCAAAAAATCAGCGAGATTTAGACGTACCTCACCGGTTCGCAGAAAGTGTTGTGACGCTCGGTGAGTTTATTTTGGCAAACCGCGCTAACAATATTAATGAAATATTGTGGCAATACGGTTATGACGAACCTAATAACCTTTATTTATGCCAACAAGTGGCATCTAAATTTATTTCGAGTGGAGAATAAGTAATGGCGAAGAATAATGATGTTGCATCTGTTTTAGCATTTGAAAAAAAATTGGTTCCATCTGATGGTTATTTTTATGGTACTTGTTGGGAAAATAAATCGCATTTTACCCCTTTATCATTACAAGAAAAATCGGTACGGGGTACTATTTCCAATCGCTTAAAAGGTGCGGTAAAAAATGATCCTTTAAAGCTAAACTCTGAGGTGGAAAAAGCCAACTTACAAACAGTCGATGCCTGTGCGTTAGGAACTGAGCAAGATACTTTAGTTCATCAATTCACCTTAAAAATACTTGGTGGAGTTGAGACACCTTCTGCGTGTAATAACGTGTTATTTAAAAAAGGTTATGTGCAAGCAGCAAAAGGTTATATTGAAAAAGAAGGCTTTCGTGAATTAGGTTATCGTTATGCGCAGAATGTCGCTAATGGGCGCTTTTTATGGCGTAACCGAGTAGGTGCCGAACATATCGAAGTGGTTGTCAAAGTACTTAATAAAGGGCAATCAATGGAATGGGTTTTTGACGCCACACAATATAGTATTCACCAATTTGATACTCAAGATGAAAAAGTGGCTCAATTAGGTGAGAAAATTGCTACCGCTTTAGCTCACCCTCAAGGTGCATTATTATTAGAAATTACCACTTACTCTCAACTAGGCAAAGCACAAGAAGTTTACCCAAGTGAAGAGCTGGTGATGGATAAAGGCAAAGGGGATAAAAGCAAAATTTTATATCATGTGAATGGGCATGCTGCGATGCATTCACAAAAAATTGGTAATGCTTTGCGCTCCATTGACACGTGGTACCCCGCGTATGGAACTGAAAGTGGTGCAGGGGCTATCGCAATTGAGCCTTATGGCGCAGTGACGAATTTAGGTACCGCTTTTCGAACGCCAAAAGATAACCAAGACTTCTATACCCTATTCGATAAATGGGCTCGCGGTGAAAAATTATCACGTATTGAAGATGAGCATTATGTGATGGCAGTTTTAGTGCGTGGCGGTGTGTTTGGTGAAAGTGATAAATAAGGTGAAATATGAATTATTATCAGGAGGTCACTTTATTACCTGACTCAACCGTTTCAGTGGATTTTTTGTGGCAGAAAGTTTACCAGCAAATTCATATTGCGCTGGCAGATAACCAAACGGCTGAAGGCCAAAGCGCTATTGCTGTTGCATTTCCTGAATATGGTAGCGTTGGTTTTCGCTTAGGTAGAAAAATCCGTTTGCATGCTAAAACACCAGAGGAACTTGAGCAGCTAAATTTACCGAAGTGGTTAGCAAGGTTAATGGATTACGCTCATATTAAATCTATTCAAACCGTGCCAGAGCAAAGTGTTCCTGTCAGTTATATTCGACGACATGTAAAAGGTCAAAACCGGATAGAAGCCGATATGCAGCAAAAGGCACGTTTATGGTCTGAAAAATCAGGTCAGTCAGTGGCGCAGTGCTTGGAAGTGTTATCTAAAAGTCGGCCGAAAGCCAATAACCGTTTACCGTTTATTTGGGTTACAAGTTTACATGCAAAGAATGAGAAAACCGGAAGCCGGCCTTTTCCACTTTTTATTGAAAAAGTGATAGCAATACAAATGCAAGCTGGGATGTTTAATTGCTATGGTTTAAGCCAGCTTTCAAATGACCAAACGTTGGTTGCAACGGTTCCTCATTTTTAACCATTATTTTTTGCTCTTTAAAAAATAACTTTTAAATCAGTATGTTATAATTATTTATAAATTAAAGGGTATTTTATAATAAATACCCTTAACTAATTGTTATAGCATGATTATTATATTAAATTGCATAGTTCACTGCCGTATAGGCAGCTTAGAAAAATTGCTTTTAAATGCCATTTCACAAGAGAAAGTTCACTGCCGTATAGGCAGCTTAGAAATTTATAAAAATCAGATGTATACATTCTTGATGGTTCACTGCCGTATAGGCAGCTTAGAAAGAGTCAGTGACCTTAAAGATTGATCCGTCGGTGTTCACTGCCGTATAGGCAGCTTAGAAAGAGCTCACTAGTTTGGAACTCACATTGTATGTGTTCACTGCCGTATAGGCAGCTTAGAAAGGCCGCCATTCACTACGCTTTTAGCTCTAATAGTTCACTGCCGTATAGGCAGCTTAGAAATGCATTAATGTACCTGTTGAATTTGGAAGAATGTTCACTGCCGTATAGGCAGCTTAGAAAGTAAATACCATCCTTTTCTTCATCAAACCAAAGTTCACTGCCGTATAGGCAGCTTAGAAATTAAATCACGGCAAATCGGGGCGACATGGTATGTTCACTGCC
The DNA here is from genome assembly GCF_041344805.1 of Providencia sp. TYF-12. Classification (NCBI taxonomy): domain Bacteria; kingdom Pseudomonadati; phylum Pseudomonadota; class Gammaproteobacteria; order Enterobacterales; family Morganellaceae; genus Providencia; species Providencia sp. TYF-12. The sequence goes on along the minus strand of NZ_CP166833.1, from coordinate 2,996,266 downwards.
GTATAGGCAGCTTAGAAAACAGCGCCTAAACGAACACCGGAAATAGCTAGGTTCACTGCCGTATAGGCAGCTTAGAAATGTTGAACCGCTGCCGGAAAAAGGATCTAAAAGTTCACTGCCGTATAGGCAGCTTAGAAATACGGCGCTGTGATTCTTCGAATGAAATATCAGTTCACTGCCGTATAGGCAGCTTAGAAAGATAGACTTCGCCGCATCTTCTGCGAGCTTTGCGTTCACTGCCGTATAGGCAGCTCAGAAAAGTGGATTAAAGAGCTTAATTTATCAACTTAAGTTTACTGCCATATAGGCAGTTTAGAGAAGAATATTAAAGAATAGATATCTAGATTCTCTAATTGGTGAAAAAAATAAATGTGAGTTAAAGCTAGTTTTTTGTGAAATAAGTAGTTATACCATCTTTATCTTAAGTTAAATTTAATATCAAATATAATACGTATCTATCATTCGATAGCTTAGAAATGAAATATAGAACGGGTATTATATTACTGCCACAAAGGCAGATTTTGATTAGAGATAAATTCCTGAAAAATAGATCGGATAACCAGATAATAATAGGGATAACTAGGAGGGGTTATGAGCTTTGAGTTTGAAATAAATTGTTATTGGTTTTCAATCATCATTCGATTTTATAAATAATTTTATAAACCTGCATTTAATTAAAAAATACAAACATCACGACTCAAATAAACAAATTAAACATCAATGACAATTGCTCAAAAGCTTGGTGGATAAGGCGTTCAGTATATCGGGGAAGGATGGAGATAATTACCCCTAACATACTGATACCTATAGTTAAGGTGAGGGGGAAACCTACCACAAATACGGACAGTTGTGGGGTCATACGGTTTAGGATACCGAGCGCAAGGTTGAGAATTAAAAACAATGTAATAAAAGGCAGCGCTAACATTAACCCATTAATAAATAAGGTATTGGCAAATTGAACAAATACCCAAAAACCGTCTCTATTCAGTGGGGCTGTTTGAATGGGGATCAATTCAAATGAATTGACGATAATATAAATTAACCATAAATGGCCATCGAAGGCGAGAAACAATAAAATAGTAATCACATTGAAGATGCGCCCTAAAATAGGCATATTGGGCCCACCGGTTGGGTCAAAAAAGGTCGCGAAAGATAACCCCATTTGCAAACCAATGACTTCTCCTGCATGGCGAACTGCGGCAAAGGCGATTTGCATGGTTAAACCCATCGCCACACCAATCACAATCTGTTGCACAATGACCCATAACCCCATTGCAGAAAATAGGGGAATATTTACCACGGGAAGTTGCGGGGAAACAATCAACACGACAAAAAAAGCAAGGGCAACTCGAACCTTGGTAATGGCTTGTTTTTCATTAAAAAAGGGCGCTGTTCCGAGCAGCGCCAAAAGGCGTATGAAAGGGTAAAAACCTTGGCTCAACCAGAGCGTGAGCGTTTCACTGGTAATGGTTAACATTGTTAGCCAATAATAAAGGGTAAATTACTAAGCAACGTTCGCATATAGTCGGTTAGTAGGTTGAGCATCCAAGGCCCCGCAATGATGATCACTGAAATGACTGACAAAATTTTAGGGATAAAAGATAAGGTCATTTCGTTAACCTGTGTTGCGGCTTGCAGTAAGCTAATAATCAACCCTGCGGCTAGTGCCGCCAGTAATAATGGAGCCGCTAGCATTAAGGCAATTTTCATTGCTTCAGTGCCCATTGCCATGACAGATTCAGGTGTCATCGTTACTCCTAATTAAAAAAGCTTTGCGATAATGAACCAAGTAATAATTGCCAGCCATCGACTAATACAAACAGCATTAATTTAAAGGGAAGTGAAACGGTTGCCGGTGGAACCATCATCATCCCTAAGGCCATTAACACGCTAGCAACAACCAAGTCTATGATTAAAAATGGAATAAAAATGGTAAAGCCGATTTGGAATGCCGTTTTTAATTCACTGGTGATAAATGCGGGAACGAGGATCCGTAAAGGAACATCCTTCGCCTCTTGAATCTCCCCCACTTTGGCAATACGAGCAAAAAGCGCTAAATCGGATTCGCGAGTTTGCCCTAACATAAAGGTCCTTAACGGGGCAGTCCCTTTTTCTAGTGCGACTTCAAGGCTGATTTTATCTTCGCTAAAGGGTTGGTATGCTTCACGATAAACTTGGTCGGCAACGGGGGACATAACGAAAAAGGTCAAAAACAACGCTAAACCTAATAATACTTGGTTTGGTGGTGCAGAGGGTGTCCCTAAGGCATTTCGTAATAAACCGAGAACAATAATGATGCGTGTAAAACTGGTCATCATTAAGAGTAAGGCGGGTATAAAGCCTAACAGGGTTAAAAATAGTAAGGTTTGAACGGGTAATGACCAAGTTTGGCCTCCATCGGCTAAACTATGGCTGATAACGGCAGGGAGTGCTGCTGATGCAGAACTTGGCAATGCAAATAGAAGCACAGCAATCATCAGTAGGGATTTACGTGGTAACATGTGTGCTTCCAATTACTTATACAAAGGTGTTACTGATGCCGCATGATCCGCCGCATCTTGTTTTTTCTTTAATACGGATTGGAACGTAAGGGGCTCAATAACTGAAGATACAGTGGTTTTATTTTGTGCAGGGTATTGATGTAACAGGCTAATATTTTGAGCTGTCACACCTAATACTAAACACTCATTATTGACTTCAACCACGACAACCCGTTCTTTATTGCCTAATGAGCAACTGCTTGTCACTTTCACAATTTGCTCTTTCCCCATTTTCTTCGGGGCAAAACCCAATTTTTTAACCAACCAAGCGCCAATCAGAATCAATAAAATAATGACCCCCAATGAGCCTGAAATTTGCGTTAAGCTATTACTATGGTCGATAGCTGGCGCATTCAATTCACTGGAAGGAACGCTAGTTGACAAAAAAGGCACGGATGCTGGTGCCTGTTCAGCTTGGTTGGTTATTGCCATTTTCAGTGACTCATATTGTCTATTAACGGCTTAAGCGGCGCATACGTTCGGATGGCGTAATGATATCTGTAATGCGAATACCATAATTATCTGAAACGACGACGACTTCCCCTTGAGCGATTAAATAACCGTTAATTAAAATGTCTAATGGCTCGCCAGCTAAACCATCGAGAGAAACGACAGAGCCTTGAGACAAACTGAGTAATTTTTTGATGGTCATTTTAGTACGCCCTAGCTCAACGGATAGGCGAACTGGGATATCCATAATCATATCGATGTCGGACAACTGATTTAATGGATTCTGCCCATCAAGGTTATCAAAAGCCTGTGCACCAGCTGAGGCGGATTCCGCTTTTTTTTGCTGTTCCAGCGCTTCAGCCCATAGGTCTTCACTAGCGTGATTGGTTGATGCATCAGGAGAGTTCTTCGCCTCACTCATTGGTACTTTCCTCATCTAGAGTGTTTAAAACAGGGTTAATCAAATGTTCTACACGCAACGCATATTGGCCATTTTGAGTTCCGTATTGACTGGTTAGTACAGGAACGCCATCAACATTGACAATGAGGCGGTCAGGCTTCTCAATAGGGAGCACATCCCCTTTTTGCAGTTGCAGTAAGCGAGAAATTCGCATTGGAATGTCAACAAAATTGGCAACCAATTCAAGTTCAGAACGTTTTACTTGTGTGACGAGATTTGTCACCCAAGTTTCATTTTCTTGGTGCCCTTGTTCCATTGGTGGGTTAATTAAACGCTCACGCAATGGTTCAATCATGGCAATGGGAATACAAATACTAAATTCACCAACCGTATTGCCTATCTCAACTAAAAATGGCGTGGTTACCACAATGTCATTTGGTGATGTGGTGATATTAGTAAATTTAACTTGGATTTCGGAGCGTACATACTCCACTTCTATATCCGCTATTGGTCTCCAAGCATCGCGATAAGCCCCTAATGCTAACTTCAACATTCGGTTAATAATCCGTTGCTCAGTATTGGTAAATTCTTTACCTTCCTGACGAACAGGAAAACGACCGTCTCCCCCAAATAGATTATCAACCGCGATATAAACGAGAGCAGGCTCAAAGGTAAAGAGCGCAGTGCCCCGCAATGGTGGCATGTGAATTAAATTTAGGTTGGTTGGTACTGGTAAGTTACGAGCAAACTCGTGATAAGGTTCAATTTTAATTCCGCCCACCGTGATATCCGGACTACGGCGTAACATATTGAATAACCCCATACGGAATTGGCGCGCAAAACGTTCGTTAATGATTTCAAGAGACTGCATTCGCTCCCTGATGACCCGACGTTGCGTATTTGGGTCGTAAGGGCGAATATTATCTTTTCCTTGATTCTCTGGCACCGGCGTATCGTTTGAAGGCGCATCATCATTAAGAAGCGCATCAATTTCAGCCTGAGATAAAATATTATCGCTCATGAATATTACCGCAGAATAAAAGTAGTAAATAACACATCAGAAATATCCTGATCGGTATCCCCCGGGATCAGGGTAGGGGTGAGTGTTTGCTTAATGTCTTTCATTAGCTGCAACTTGCCTTCATGAACTTCAATATTTTTTGATTTTTGTTCTGATAGTAATAGTAGTAAGCGACTACGTACTTCAGGGAGATATTCATGAAGTTGTTTACGAGATTTTTCATTTGCAAGTCGCAAGGTTATATGAATATAGAGCACACGATCAGGGCCATTATCAGCACCGGCTAAATTCACGGTAAATGGCTCTAACTCCATAAAAATGGGTTGTGGCATGTTCGGACGTTTTTCTTCTTCACTAGCCGTTTGAGTGTTTTGCTGTGTCGTCCACCAGGTGTAACCACCAAAACCAGCCCCTGCTAAGGCAATAAGGGCAAGCAGAATGATCAACCCTTTATGAGAACTTTTTGATTCTTTGCGTGACGACATGTTAGCTGAATTCCTGTTTCTTGGATGCTAAACCCAAATGGGTTTTTTACTTTATGATCTCTAGCATTATCGCTTGATTGCTAAGAGTTAAAGGAGTGAAAAACGAAACAAAAAGGCGGTAACTCGGCGCTTTAGCTAGGAAATTACCGCATTTCGTTTACTTATTATGCAAAAGTGTTAATCCCACCTTGCCTAGATACCGACTTTTGAGCGGCAACAGAAGCTTTCGCTTCACTGATACCAACGGCACCGACCGTTGCATGAGTAGCTTGAATATGGCCATCATGTTGATGCGTGTTGTGCTGTTGATTATCTGATGAGTTACCCAAGTTATCTTGCCCCACAGAGCCTTGAGCTAAGTGAATGCCACTTTCTTGTAGCGCATTACGTAATACAGGCATCATGGACTCCATCGTGGCGCGAACATGGCTGTGAGGCGAAACAAAGTGCATGACGGCTTGGTTATCTTCAATGCGTAAATGCACATTGAGTGAGCCTAACTCTTCAGGATGTAAGCGAATTTGCGCCTGAGAAACACCTTGTCGGGAGAAAAATAACATGTGTTGGCTTAACTGTTGTTGCCAAGCTTCGCTGCCTAATTGGCTAGTGAGATGCAAGGTTGGCGCTGCGGTCGGAGCGTTCATTGCAGAGGCTTGTGCGACAGAGGTTGTTGGCATCATGCTAATTGGTTGAGTTGATGTCTGGTGTGTTGTGGCCGTGGTAAAGGCACTCGTTTCGCTTTGTGTGACAAAAGCACCTTTCCCGTTTGAACCAAGCATATCAGTCGAAAAAGTGGGTAGGCCAGACTGCGGCTCTTTATCGCTCACTTTTTTATTTAATGGCATAAAATCCGCTGTCAGGTTTTTACTACGAACGTCACGTTGATTATCTAAAGGTAAAAGGGGCTGATCGCGACGCTCATCCTTTTCGTTTTTAATAAACGCCGTTATTGCCGGTTTATCTTCTTGTTCATCAAGCACTAATTGGCTCTTATCTAGCAGTTTGTCACTAGTTAGTGTGATATCTTCAAGGTCACCATTTAGTTGCTGCATCTTTTGGTTAAACGCGCCTAACTTAGGGAGCGACTCAGCGGCAAGTTGCCCATTAGCTGATGGATGTATTTGACTAGAAAGCGATAACTTTAAATTATTGAGCCAAGGTTGTTCGCTTGAATTTTCCCCGACTAACAGCTCAGATTGTAGAGCGGTTTGTACGCCGTCACCTCTAAGATTGCGGGTGAAATTAAGCTGCTCAAGGGTGTTCTCACCATGAGTGGGTGTTTTGCTTGCCGGAGACGCGCTTGTTTTATCTGAAACCGCTAACTTATCGGCGACAATTTCTTTATTCAGCGCTTGTTCATCAACGGCCGTGTTTACAGCCGTATTTTTGGGCGCGGGTTGTTGGTTATCAAGTAGCGCTTGAAATGGTAATGCGGGAGCTTGGTTTTCGTCATCCTTGGGGCCATTTTGCTGTTCATTAGCACTTTTTATGGTCTTTGCTGGCGGTGCAACAGGTACGATAGTCGCGTTGATGTCCATTTATTGTGGTCTCCGTAAAGTCGCTCGTTGGGCAAATTCATCCATTTGTTTTTGCTCTATACGATTTTGACGTTGATGTTCGGTGTGTTCAGCGCGTTGTATCAAAGTATCAAACGCATTGACCCGTTGTTGTTTTTCTTGCCAATGACGATTAGCCTCATCCACTTTTTGTTCCCACAAATTAAGTTGTTGCTGCTGTTGTTCAATGGTTAGCTCTAACGTGACGAGAAATTGCTGGTAATTTTGCCATTTATCGGAGGCCATTCCGCTGTGCAATGTCTGGTTTAATGTTTGCCGATATTCGGTTTGATAATTCTCCAGCATGGTTAATTGTTGCGCCATTTGTGTATGAGTTTGGCGTACTTGCGCTAACACCTTTGCTGCCTCTTCGGAGGCTTCTACGGCTAAACTGAGTAATGTCGTTAAGGCATTGTTATTGGCCATTTATCCCCTCGTTACTCGCTAGGTACCACTTGCTGTAATTGCTCGCAAGCAGTTTGGTAATCACAACGTTCATCAATATCTTGCTGTAAAAACTTAGACATACGTGGGTAATATTGAATTGCAGTATCCAGCATTGGGTCACTTCCCATTGCATAAGCCCCCACGTTGATTAAATCGCGGTTGCGTTGATAGCTAGAGGTGAGTTGTTTAAAACGCTGAATTTTTCGGTAATGTTCTTTTGGGATCAGTTCAGTCATTGCACGGCTAATGGACGCTTCAATGTCAATAGCTGGGTAGTGCCCTGACTCTGCTAAAGAACGAGAAAGCACAATGTGACCATCAAGAATGGCGCGAGCAGAATCTGCGATCGGGTCTTGCTGGTCATCGCCTTCTGTTAATACGGTATAAAAAGCGGTGATCGAGCCGCCATTCTTGCCATTACCTGCGCGCTCAACGAGTGCGGGTAGCTTGGCAAAAACAGAAGGGGGGTAGCCTTTCGTTGCTGGTGGTTCACCGACGGCTAAGGCGATTTCGCGTTGAGCCATACTGTAGCGAGTAAGGGAATCCATGATCAGCAACACGCTGAGGCCTTGATCGCGGAAATATTCGGCGATACGCGTGGCATAAGATGCACCTTGCATACGTAAGAGGGGGGAAACATCAGCAGGTGCAGCAACCACCACTGCACGTTTTAAACCGTCAGTGCCTAAAATATTTTCAATAAAATCTTTAACTTCACGGCCACGTTCCCCAATCAGCCCAACGACGATGATATCGGCTTGGGTAAAGCGTGCCATCATGCCAAGTAATACACTTTTTCCTACGCCTGAGCCAGCAAACAGGCCCATGCGTTGCCCTCTACCCACAGTCAATAACGCGTTGATTGCTCGTACACCGACATCGAGCACACTACTGATTGGTGTGCGTTCAAGAGGATTAATGGGGGGTGTGATTAATGGGGCTCGCGCTTTAACTTCGAGTGGGCCTTTGCCATCTAATGGGGTGCCTTGTGCATCAAGCACTCGCCCTAATAGTTCATTACCAATAGGGAGTAAGCGGCTGGTTTGCCCGTCATCCCCCGTTGATTGAGCATAGACACGAGCACCTGGGGAGATACCTTCGAGGTCGGCTAATGGCATCAACAACATTCTAGGCCCACTAAAACCGACGACTTCACACACAACTTCGTCTGTACCGCCATTAATGGAGCGTTCAATAAAGCAGGTTGCCCCTAAGGGCATTTTAATCCCTTCGGCTTCCATGACTAAGCCCGTAATTTTTGTTAGGCGGCCATAACGGCGTACCATCGGAATGCCTTTCATCCGCGATTCAAAATCGTCAAGCGAGGCAATCCAGCGTCCCAAACGTGCGGTCATGTAAAGCTCTCCGGTGCATATAAACGGCACAATTCTTGCCAACGTGTTGCGACGGTCATATCGATTTCGCCATCTTCAGCGACCACACGACAACCCCCAATATGCAGCTTAGGGTCTGCGACTAACCGCCAACCATTCAGATTTAAGAGTGAACCAAGGTGCTGTTCAATCAACTCAAAATGATTGGGGTTAACATGTAATTCTGGTTGACCCGCAAAAATAGGTTTTTGCTGTAATAAGTTACTGATTTCCTCAAGTAATGCAGTACCATCACATACAGTAGATTGACCCAACACTTGTTTTGCAGCTGTTAATGCAATTTGTAGCAGCTTTGTGGTAACAACCGTATCAAAGGTATCAAGAGAATAATTGAACTCAGATAACAATTTTTGCCATGTCTCAATGACGGGTTGTTGCAAAGCAAGTGCTTGCTCACGCCCTTGCTCTTCGCCAGCACGTAAACCTTGTTCAAACCCGGCTTGATAACCCTCTTTTTGGCCTTGTTCATAGCCTTGTTGATAACCTGTACGCTGCGCATCTTCTTTTATGTTATCGAGCAAGTTGATTTGCTCTAAGACTTCTTTCGGCTCTAAGCATGGCACTTTTGGTGCGTCTGGCTCAGGAGCTTCATTTAAAGTTGAATTAAGATCCCATTGGTTAAGCTCACGCAGTTGCCAAGGCTGCCATTGGTCGTTAGGCGTTGTTGAATTAGACATACACATCGTCTCCACCACCGATGGCGATTTCGCCTTTTTCTACTAAACGACGAACGATAAGCAGGATCGCTTTTTGCTCGTTTTCCACTTGGGACATGCGAACCGGTGAACGCGATTCCAAGTCGTCGCGAACAATTTCGGCAGCGCGAACCGCCATATTGTTGAGGAAGTGGTCGCGCAGGGCTTGATTGCTGCCTTTGAGGGCAATGACCAGTGAGTCGGTTGACACTTCTTGCAAAATACGTTGGATACTGCGGTTGTCCACTTCGATAAGGTTTTCGAACAGGAACATTTCATCAATAATGCGTTGAGCCAATTCGCCATCGTAATCCCGCATTGCATCGATAACGCTTTCTTCTTGTTGGCTTTTCATTAAGTTGATAATTTCTGCTGCTGTTCTTACGCCACCCATTTTGCTGCGTTTGAGGTTTTGGCCGTCCAATAAGTTGTTTAAGACTTCGGTCAGTTCCGCTAGGGCTGCAGGTTGCACTCCACCAAAAGTAGCGATACGTAGCATAATGTCATTGCGTTGGCGCTCTTCAAATAATTCAAGTACGTCCGCAGCGAGGTTACGTTTCAAGTGAACTAAAATTGTGGCGATAATCTGTGGATGTTCATCACGAATAATATCGGCAACGGTTTGTGGCTCCATGTAGTTGAGGCTTTCGATACCTGAGGTGGTTTCTTGTTTTTCAAAGATATCTTCAAGTAAGCTAGCTGCGCGTTCCTCACCCAATGCTTTGACCAGTACCGAACGCAGGTAATCATTTGTGTTGATATTTAAGGCCGCGAATTGAATTGCTGACTCTTCAAATTCAGTTAGCACTTCCGCAAGTTCGTTATTGGAGATTTGGCGCATGTTAGACACCGCCATACTCAATTGTTGAACTTCTTTAGGGTTTAGATGCTTAAATACTTCCGCAGCCTGATCTTCACCGAGTGTCATTAACATTACGGCACTTTTTTCTGTTCCACTTAAACTCATAGGGATTTTCCTAACCACTGACGGATAACCATTGCCACGACTTGTGGGTCTTTCTCTGCCATTTCACGTATACGTTGGCTTTGGATCTCTGCACTAACACGCTGGCGAGTAAGACGGCGGCGTGTTTGCTCATCCATGTCTTCGTTTATTTCTTCATCTACCACGAACGGTGCTTTTGCCTGAGTTGCGACAAAAATTTCAGCATCAACTTGGGCTTGTTGTGTTTTACGATATTTAACCCATTGAGGTTTGATACCGAAGCGCCACATAAACCAAGCAATGAGGGTGATGAGCAATATTTTTCCGTAATCCAAAAGTTGTGTAATCAACTGTGGATTGGACAGTAATGATGGCTCTACTTCAACAGGCGTATCATCAGTAAATAAGGAGTTAGTGATGTTGATTGAGTCTCCTCGTGCTGAAGAAAAGCCCATCGCTTCTCGTGTTAACGCTTCAATTTGCTGTAGCATCTCTGGCGGCAATGGTTTCATTTCTGGCCCATTTTCGCCTTCTTGTGAATGGTAATTAACAATAACTGCGACCGAGAGCCTATCAACGACGCCAATTTGCCGTTGAGTATGGCTAATTTTGCGATCTACTTCGTAATTTGTGGTTTCATCGCTTTGCGAGTTAGTCGTGTTATTACGGTTATTGGTGGTTTGCTGTGCGTCTTTATTGTCTTTGTTAGTTTCAATTGGCGCATTCGGTGCGCTAACTGGTTGATTCGACAATGCCCCCGGGACACCGCCCGTGCCGCCATTATTGTTTTGCATACTTTGGCTGTTCTGGCGGGAACGAATAGCGGCGCTGTCCGGTGTTTGGTTCGGCTTATATTCTTCGGAGGTTTGCTCAACCTTGGAGAAATCCATTTGCGCGGTGACTTGTGCATGAATATTGGCACGCCCAACTAATGGTGACAAAATATCTTCAATGCGTTGTTTGAGATGAGATTCCATCTCTTTGGTCATCTTAATTTGTGCGCTATTAGCTGATTGCTGGCTGTTATCATTATTTGTGAGCAAGCGTCCCGCTTGGTCGACTATAATTACATTACTTGCAGTTAATCCTGTTACGCTACTTGAGACCATATGCACAATGGCGCTAATTTGCCCTTCGTCGAGCATTCTTCCAGGTAATAAACCTACCGTGACAGAAGCTGTAGGCAACTTTTGCTCACGGACAAATAGTGTCGGTTTTGGGATTGCTAAATGTACACGCGCACTTTGCACGGGGCTCAACGATTCGATAGTGCGAGATAATTCACCCTCTAAAGCACGCTGGTAGTTAATTTGTTCACTAAATTGGCTAATACCAAACTGTTCTTTATCTAATAATTCAAAGCCAGTATTCCCCCCTTTAGGTAAACCAGATTGGGCGAGCTTCAAACGTAATTCATGCACTTTATCTGCAGGAACTAAAATGGCGCTACCATTATCAGCGATTTGATATGGCACATTCATCTGAGTTAATTGGCTGACAATATCGCCACCATCTTTAGCACTAAGGTTACTAAGAAGTACGCGATAGTCAGGACTGCGTAACCAGAGAAGTAGGGCAACAATAATTGAAACAGCTGCAGCCGCCGCAATCATTAACGGTATTTTAGGATCAGCTTTAATACGATCAACTATTGAGGCAAAACCCTTTTTGGCCTCCCCCGTGTCTTTAGATGCGGCACTCATAAATATTCCCTGCTTGGCAGACTACTAGACGGATGAAAATACTTTTGGTGAAACAATGTTATTTCCCTCTTCGTAACGTCACTTTTTCACTTTGCTATTATTTATTGTTTTGTAGGGTTCTAATGACGGAATCAGCCTATAATTTAGGTGTTATTTATCGGCTTCAAGTTAAAAAGGGTGTGGTAGGGTAAGCTTGCTAAATAAATTTGTGACAAAAATTCACACTATATAAGAAGAGAATAAAATGACAGTTCAAGCGATTGAAGGAGTTGTATCACAATTAAATGTTGTGGCAACTCAGGCAACGAACCCAACAAAACCTATAATAGAACCCGTCGGTTTTGCTGATCATCTGGTCGCCTCTGTGAATCAAATAAATAAAACACGTAATGATTCTGCTAAGCAAGTTGAAAACTTTACGTTGGGAAAACAAGATATTTCTTTGAATGATGTGATGGTTGATATGCAAAAAGCGAGTTTAAGCCTCCAAATGGGCATACAAGTCAGAAATAAGCTGGTGGCTGCATACCAAGAAATTATGTCAATGCCAGTGTGATTTAATTACCTGCTTTAATATTATGAATTTATTGCCTTGTCATTGCTTCCTTGGGGCAGTGATGGGGCATTTCTATTCAAAATATCAATTTAGCTGGCATCATTTTCAGTTATCCACACTATATATATTATTAACCATTCAAGCTCTACTTTAGGTTGAAGAGTTGATTTTATTGTTATGGCTAGGCAATTAAAATATGGGGTTCATGGTGTACTTACGTTTAGGGTTACACGTAATTTGTATTTATCAATATTCATGCTTACCTCTGGATGTGGGAAACCATTACTTATCGATTGATAACAATTATTTATTCTGTTTAAATGATTGCATTCTGATTTGTATAGGTGTTATTTATGGAAGCTTCATTTGTTGCTATTCAATTTTTCGGGCAATTATTCCCTACGCATCCTTTCACGTTAGCTGAAAGTGTTGGGAAAGCGGTTTCCATTATTATGTTTATACATTAGTGTTGGTGCGGTGGGTTACTTGTGCTTGATAGCGTTTTGATTTTTGGCTGTCATCACAACCATTCCAGTGAGCTTATCGAGGGCATTTTTACGGCTCCCAGCGTTAACAGCCTGAGTGATTTGTCGGTTTATATCTTTATTAATGCCTTTTAATTTTTCCTGAACGGGCCTCTTTCACGTGCTTGTCCGTTAGCCATGTGATTAGTCTTGCTCCATTTCCATAACCTTCATTAAAGTTTCCATTATCACTGACTTTCTTTTCCAAAAGATTTGCGTTCTATTATCCATCTACCAAAACCTCATGAAGAAATAGTTAGGACGTTTAGTGATATGCCACAAGTATGACAAGTGACCATAATAAATATATATTGTCAGGCTAATAAAGAATATAGAGAGATTGATAATGAATACTTTGGATAAATTAAAAACTAAATACCCAAATGCATCGGTATGGTCATTCGGTGATAGCCCCGAACTTGCTGATGAGTTAGTTGCTCTTGTAGTTAATGGGCGTAAAACAGCGTCATGTAGTTCATTGAAATCCTATTTATCTGAAGATTTAATTAAAATTGGTGGCATCAATATTATCCTTAATGGGGCTAAAGAGCCTAAGTGTGTGATACGGACAACAGCATTAAAACTAATTAAGTTTAATGAAGTTACTGAAGAGTTTGCGAGGAAAGAAGGTGAGGGTGATTTAAGCTTAGATTTTTGGAGAGCGGGTCATAAGGACTTTTTTACTCGAGAAGGCTGTTTTTCTGATGATATGGAGCTAGTTGCTGAAGAGTTTGAGCTAATTGAAGTCATTTAAAAAACTTACAAGGCCCGCTTACAGTGGGTTTTTATTGGATGGAATATAAAATAAACATATTTATCCTATGCGCCGTAAACCCTGGTCATTAAACTTCTCTTATAAAGCTAGTTATTTAATGGTTAGTATAATAAAGTTTGCTATCTCTAAATATTTGTGGTCTAATTCGTTCACTGGTTTGGAAGTACAGGCCTATTTATGCTAGTCAGTTTTAAGATGTTCACCATTAAGCGCTATCTCAGATACCTCTTCATTGCGAATTCCTTCTAATTAATTCCCATAAGTAAAAATACCAAACAAACCGCACATATGCCTTATGGCAAAATTAAAAAATTAAAGGAAATTCTATGTCTAATACAATGACTGGTTCAGTAAAATGGTTTAACGATGATAAAGGTTTTGGTTTTATTACTCCTGCTGATGGCAGTAAAGATGTGTTTGTTCACTTCTCTGCAATCCAGAGCGATAACTTCAAATCTTTAGCTGAAGGCCAACAAGTTTCATTTACCATTGAAAATGGTATGAAAGGTCCAGCTGCTGCAAATGTAGTTGCGCTTTAAGGGCACAATAAAAATTTATTTTTATTTTAAATGTCCTTGCTGTAGCGGCTCACAATATCGGACTTCACAGTTTGATATTTCAGTAAGTAATCCACATGGTGCAAAATGTATTTTTTGCAAAAGTGCGATGAAAGCTCAAGCTAATTAGCTGCTAGTTAGGTCAATATTTAAAACCTCGCCAAGTGCGGGGTTTTTTGACATTAATAGGTTAGGTTTTTACGATAACTTATTATATGGCGATTAAATTCCAATAATATATATGCATGATCTTCAGATAATTAATAAAATAATAACCCTATTCATATTATAAAGGCTACATTAAGTAGCCTTTAGTGACGCTAATTCAGCCTGCCTTGGGTCACTATTGAGCCGCTCTTTGTATCGCTTCGCCTCCAGCCTCGACATCTTCACCGACGCCTTTGGTGGTATTACAGGCTGTTAAAGAGAATATAACCGCGATTGAGCATACGAATAAACTGATCTTTTTTAACATATCTTCTTCCTCTCGTTGTAAAAAAACACAAGTCATCAGATAGTGCTTATTTAATTATAGCAGAATATCAACAGTGTCATTTTTGGCTCATTTTGCCGATGTAAATAAATGAGTATTTCAGGAAATAAAAAGAACCCTGCAATAGGGTTAAGGGATCGCAGGGTATCAAGGTTTAAATACACTAGACTGTCTTATTAGTATGCTATCGAGAGTAATTTATTGCTTGGTTCTATGTACTCAGTGTTTTTAACATTCTTCAGCTGAGAATATTAATGTATAGTTATGGTTAAAAAATGACCAGAATAATTTTGTAAAGGTTTGAGCTAACGTTGCTTGGTCATTTATCCTTTACGCGAGTTTTATCCATGTCACCTAATCACTCAATTAATGTAATTGCCTGATGAATACGCGTTTTTATTGCTCTGGATGGTTATAAAGAGTACATTTTGAGCCTGTATTTCATTCATGGTTATTTGCTGTGCTAACTAAGATTTTGCGTTTCTTATGTGTTCTATTATTGGTATTGCTTGCATTTATATTTGGCGTTTCTCTGAATGTGAGTAAAAACCCGAGCGTTATTGACGGCGCAAAAGCGATGGTTGCTGATTTTATGTATCAACCTCAAGCGGCTAGTTTTAAAAATGTCACGTTTTATTCAAACGGCACTAGCATGAAAAATAAAGTGATTGGTCATGTCTGCGGCGAAGTTTTTACTTTTAAGGATGGGAGCCCTTATAAATATAAACGGTTTATCGTCCAAGTGGCCGCAAGTAAGCAGGGCTCATGCGTGTATTCTTTTCCATTATTTGATTTTGAAGGTGAAATAATGTCAGAGAATGACTTTCAAAAGAGATGGGGTGATAGTTGTGAATAAGATTACGGCTAAAAAATTAATTTTGTCCTATGTGAAGTGTTCTATCGGGTTTGCTTAGGTTAACGATTATATCAAGAAAAAAATGGCTCCGAGTAGGAGCCGAAAGGAATGTATTAAATGAGATTAACATTGGTGTTCACTATACCGCTTCTTTAGTTAGCTTATGAATACATAGTTAAAAATATGTTTCTTTTTGTAAGTTTTTAACAGCAAGAGTAACGTTATCAAAGTTAACTAGACTATATTCTTAAAAATAATTAATAAAATTCAATAAGTAATCTAGAAAGTGAGAGCTGTATTTATCTGTAGATTAGGCACTTATTGGTATTCTAGTTGTATAACCCTATTTCCAAAGCATCAAGGTATTTATTGGTTTTAATTTGCATTTTTACTGATCTAACATGGTTGCAGTGAGTTGCTGAGGGCAAAACATGAAGAGAGACGAGGTCATTGATTATATACAGAGCCATTATGGTGTAGCTCCTGAGCACCCATGGGCTAAGCTACCTAAATACCTTGTTTTTCGGCATACAAACAACTCAAAGTGGTTTGCTGTTATGATGAGTATTCCAGCAAATAAATTATATGAAGGTGGAGGGGGTAAGATAATTGACATTATAAACCTGAAAGCTGCCCCTGAATTAGTTGGTTCTTTAAGGCTAAATAAAGGTGTTTACCCTGCATACCATATGAACAAGGAGCACTGGGTGACGGTACACCTGAATAGTGATTTTAATAAGCACGAGCTTACCTTGTTGATCGATGAAAGTTATAAACTAACCTATAAATAGCGGGTTGGTTTGTAAACTTGTTACTGTATTTTTTCTTTAGCGTTATGGTATCCAGTTGTTAGTATCATTTACTACTTTCAAACGATAGATCACTAAAAAGGCATGATGATGAAAAAAATTTTAGTCGCAATGGCTTTTACAGCTTTATTAGTTGGCTGTGATAGCAAGCCTGATGCTCCATTTGGCTTAACTTGGGGGCAGTCAATGGAAAGTATCAACTTTGTTAAAGATGGTAACTGTGAAACAAAAGAAAATATCACAACTTGTAAGTTTGAAAATCAGAAGCCTTTTAATCAATGGTCCTATTCAAATGAACTCACCTTTGATAAAGGAGCGCTGGTCAAAGTTATTTCTACATTCGCGGGGATTGATGGGCGTAATCCCAGTTTCCAGAATTTTACTGAAAAGCTGAATATTGAGGCTGATTTTCTGCAAAAAAATGGTTTCAATGCAGACCTCATCACTAAGATAAAGCAAAATTGCCAAAACAGTGAGGCTTGCGATAAAACAAGTGAGAGGTTCACAACACCTATAGGTAACATTAGTATTTGGCTGACAACTAAATCAACACACAACCCTATTGGAGTTGTAACATTCACACCTTAATACTTTGGGTTATATTAAAAATAACTTGATTGGTCGTTTTTATAATAAATTTAATTTAAATATAAGCGGTATATGGTTATTAAATTAGTAAACTAATGTTATTAATTAGCAGTTAAAGCATTAATGGTTATTAATTAAGGCAGATTAATCTTAATTATGAAATATTGAAAAACACCCCAATGGATATTGGGGTGTTTTTGCTCAAAGTCATAATCTTTTTTAGTCAAAAAAAGAGTATTAATCTGATTTTTAATTGCTTCATTAATAATATTTAGTTTATTTAATATTTTGATTTAAGTAGGGTTACTTAGTGGAGATTATTAGTAATTCCTAATTAAATCATTACGTTAAGCGTTGCTGTTATACCCGTTTAATGTAATATTGAATTTGTTTGAAATTCCCTTGGTTATATTTATGTTTAAACCGCCTGAGTGGCGGTTTTTTTTACCATTTATCCGATATCCAAAGCCCACTCTTTTTCATCGCAAAACCAAAAAGTATGCCAACAAGTAATGATTGAATGGTAATTAACCATGCGCCTTGTGTTGCAAAAATAGTGCATGTCCCCACAAAAGTACCGGGTATATAAGCTAGCCACTGCTTTTTGGCTTGAATACACATAAAAAAAGCAACTAAGCCTGTAATAAAATAACCCACATAACTGGGTAGATGTTGAATATAATGGCCACTATTGAGGATCACTAACCCCCAAATAACGCCACTACTAACCGTTAAAGCAGTAATACCAAGCCCTTTAACGCCATCTTTTGGATAAGCAAAATAAGCTGTACAGCCAAGAAAACCAGCCCAGCTAATTAACCCTAAAGAGTCTGCGACCCAAGCCCAAATACCAGAGAGAATGGCGGTGGTTAACGAAAGACAAAATAGTAATTTCACAATATGCACTTTAAGTTATGTAGAGTATATCTCTAGGTTGTATGGCTCTAAGTTGATTCGATTCAGCTTTGTGTTCTTTTTAATAGCCTGATGCTGTTAATGGGTATAGCACCAAGTTAACTTATTAATAATAAGGTGATTATTGCTTGAATGAGGTGGATGCCCCCTTGTAAAGGCGAGCATTGTATAGAGATAAATAAAGCGTTGCAATTTGTATCCGCGATTATTTACGCTTAGATCAATTGCAATCGATTACATCGCACAATGGTGTAAAATATCAGCTTAGCTTAAAGGGGATAGCGCTGCGATAAGTGAACCAATATTGATAGAGTGTAAACAGGACGATGTATAGAATGACACTTTTTGCCAATTTTTGATGCAGTTTGTTAAATAACATGGTATTTTTCTGTCAAATTTCACTATACTTTGTTTTTTCAGGGAATTTTAACTCAATTTGTTCACTTTCTTTATCATTAATAGGGTGTTGAATAAATTGCGTTCAATCTAGATGTCATTTTTTGCATATTGTTAGTAAATAAAAAAGCCGATAATGTTTTTTATACTTATTCTTTTAAAAATAGCTAAATAACCTAATGTGTCAGCCTATTTAACTCTTAATATCTATTTTTACTATATTTATTAAGTGGTTGTGGCCGCCATTGTGGTGATATAGCAACTTTAGCTGAGCAATAGATTTAATTATTGAGAATAAAGACTGAATTAATAGGATTTAAACCATGGCAGTAAGAGAAATTATTGAAATCCCTGATGAGAGACTGCGTATTAAATGTAGCCCTGTGACGGATTTCGCCGCAGTTCAAACCTTAATTGACGATTTAATCGATACCATGTACAGCACTGATAATGGGATTGGCCTTGCTGCAACCCAAATTGCTGAAACCAAGTCGATTATGGTGATAGATATTTCAGAAAACCGCGATCAACCAATGGTGTTTGTGAACCCTGAAATCGTGGAAAGTGAAGGGGAAACTAGCTACCAAGAAGGGTGTTTGTCAGTCCCTGAAATTTATGCGGATGTAGCGCGTTTTCTGCGTGTTAAAGTTAAAGCATTCGATAGGCATGGCAAAGCGTTTGAAGTCGATACTGATGAGTTCTTGGCGATTGTGATGCAGCATGAAATTGACCACTTACATGGCAAAGTGTTCCTCGACCATCTATCACCACTAAAACGTAATATGCTATTGAAAAAGCTGAAAAAACAACAGCGTTTAAAACAGCAACAATAGTCGTTTTTGGTATTTATATCCGAAATGGCGTGTCAGGTCTAATGGCCTGACACACGGACTGGTTTTTATTCCATGGGGCGAATGACAATCGGGGTATCTGGCTCATCAAATTGGCCGTAGCTATTATTGAGTACCCGTTTTTGGTCTAATTGTTTCATTTCTTTGCTTAAGAAATTTAAATGCTGCTGTAAATATTCTTTAGTAATACGTTCATTTTCAATAATTTTATGCAATAACTGAATAAATTCTTCAGTGATTGGTTGTTGTTGTTCGAACGCTTGGGTCAACTGGGTGAGGTTTTCCACCGCAAGGACATATTCTGTCTCGCGGGAGACTAATGTCTCCCATTCCCCGGATTGCGCTAAGGCAACTAACTCTTCACTCAATACTAAGACATTACGGTATATTTCATGTAAATCGATAGGATTTTTATTGTCCACCTGATTATCTTTCATCCACATTTGCACCGATTTGCTGCCATGCAGAAGCGATATCGGAGAGTAATTGGTAAACTTCTTGGACATAAGCCACGTTGTTTTCGAGGTTGGCGCGAAGTAACTGCATTGTCATATACTCATACAAGCTTGCTAAATTTTCAGCAAGCTCGCCGCCAGCCTCATAATTTAACGACTGCTTTAACCCTGTGTCAATGATGTCGATAGCTTTTGAGATTTCTTTACCTTTTTCCGCCACCTTACCCTGCTGCATAAAAATCTCACCGCGTTTCAGGGCACTAAGCGCCCCTTTAAACAGAATCTGGATCAACTGGTATGGTGTCGCATTGGTAATTTCACTTTCCAAATCAACCTGCTGATAGGCTTGCTGTGCGTGTCTTTGATACATAATGTTTAACCTAAAAGTCGACCTAAAGAGTTAGTGGTACTATTGAGTGAGCTCATCATTTTGTCGAGGTTTTGGAACTGTCGACGGTGCATGTCCATGGTATTTTCGATTTGTTTATTAGTTTGCTCAATACGTTTGTCTAAGCTTTTCTTTTTCTTTTGAATACCATCGGTAGCATTGTGTAACGTGCCTTCTTTGCTGTCTAAAGTGTCTTTTAAGAAGTTAAAGTTTTCGGTAGCAAAACCAGTTTCTTTGCCGTCACCAGCAAAAAATACCTTAACGCTTGACGGGTTTTCTTTAAGCGCTTTATCTAATATTTTATTGTCAATTTCTAGCGTGCCGTCTACCTTTTGTTTAACTCCCATTTTATTCAGTAGATCTATCTCACCACTATTTTGTGATGAACGTACTTGAGTACGCATAGTACTTTGAATAACACGTAAAGTTGAATCGCCAATGAGTGGCCCATTGGTTTTATTTGGTGCTGTACCGCTTTCATTTGGTGTGTATTTAGTGAGTTCTTTCGCTAAAGTTTGAAATTCATTATAAGCATCCACCCACGCTTTAATTTTCGCTTTTGCGGGTTCAATGTCTTCGGATACCATTAAATGATCTGCTTTGTTGTCTTCACTTTCTTTTTTTAGCGTTAAGGTTAAACCAGGAAATAAATCTTTGGCTTCATTAGTTTGAGACTCAAGTTCGAATCCATCAATCGTCAAATGAGCATTCTGCGGGGCAACTTTTTGCTCCATACCAATGCCAGCCGGGTTTTTAAGTATTACATTTTTATCAGCGTCTAATTCTGACTCAACGTTTAAAATTGCAGCAAGCTCATCATCGCCTTCGACATTGATGCTAATACGGTTATCCGTACCTTCTTTTTTCGATGTGACAACGAGGTGATATTGCTCATTTTTATCTTTAATGACGGAGGCGGTAACACCTTTATCAGTTTTATTAATTGCATCGGCAAGCTCAATCAACGACGTACTTTGGTTATCAAGTTTGATAACAATTTTATCTTTTTCTTCTTTTTGTGATGGTTGAGTGATGGTAATGGTACGTTCTTTAGCATTACTGCCTAATAATTGTTTATTGTCAGAATGGCCTTTAGTCGCAATAGTTTGTGCTTTAGCTAGTTGTGTGACCAGTACATCATGGACACCTGCCACGGCTTTACCGTCAGTTTTCACATCAAAAGCTTTATATTCTCCGGTGACTTTAGTGGTGCTGATATCGCCGTATTTTTTTAAGTCTTCCGCCGCTTTTTTCAGTTTTTCTAATGATGACTGCATTTTGCCATAGGCACTAATTTGTGCGTCATAACTGGCTTTTTGGGTGGTTAATGGATCAAGTCGACGGCGTTCCATCGCTTCAATTTGGTCCATTTGCACATTTAAATCTAAGTTTGCTCCGATACCGAGTGTAGATATTCCTGCCATGTTTTCTCCTACGCTATGTCTGTGACATAAACCTTGAACATAAAATCTATTTAGACTGTTATCGGCGAAATGGAGCAAAATTTTAGACTATTCTGAAAAAGAGTGATGGCAAGAACTGAGAAGATAAAAGTAGGTAATTATTACTATTGGAATTAAATAATAAGAAAATTAATAAAAACAAATTTGTTTGCTAAAAAATTAAGGGCTAAAAAGCGGGTTATAAAGCCATTTCTGCCCGTGAAAAGAAAAATTTTCACTAAAAAGCCTAAAGGGGACTTTTTTGTAGCCGATAACCTAGTTGCTGACGAAATTCATCAAGTTAAGCATTTGGGCTTAACACATTAATTTGAATAATAAGGATCACATCATGGCACAAGTTATCAACACTAACATTTTGTCTCTGACCACTCAGAACAATTTAAACCGTTCACAAGGCGTACTAGGTTCTGCAATTGAGCGTTTATCTTCTGGTTCACGTATCAACAGCGCAAAAGACGATGCAGCTGGCCAAGCGATTGCTAACCGTTTTACTTCAAACGTTAAAGGCTTAACTCAAGCTGCACGTAACGCCAACGACGGTATTTCTATTGCACAAACCACTGAAGGTGCATTGAATGAAATCAACGATAACTTACAGCGTATCCGTGAGTTAACTGTTCAAGCTAAAAATGGGACTAATTCTAACTCTGACTTAACTTCAATCCAAAATGAAGTGACTGAGCGTTTAGCTGAAATCGACCGTATTTCTGAACAAACACAGTTTAACGGTGTTAATGTCCTGAGCGGCGAAAAAACTGAAATGAGTATCCAAGTGGGTACTAACGATAAAGAAGTTATCAAATTTAACTTAGATAAGGTTGATACAACTGAATTAGGTGTAGCAAGCGATAAATTATTTGATGTGAAAGCTGCGGGTAAAGCTACCGCTAAAGGTGCTACAATAGATGCAGCAACTGCTAATGGTGCGATTGCAGGTGCAACTGGTTTCGGTTCAGGTATTACAGCGATCAGTAAATATCAAGAAGATGGCGTAGATGTTACGGACAAATTTGTTGTAACGAAAGATGATGGTACTGAAGTTGTTGCGTCACTGAAAGTAGGTACAGGGGCAGATGTAGATAAAGCTGTTATCGATGTTGAAGATGGTGAATTTAAGGTTACTGACGGTAAAGCTGGATTAGATGTTAAAGATGATGCACTAGCTGTTTTAGATAACGCTATCAACAAAGTTGATGAAAGCCGTTCTAAATTAGGTGCGATTCAAAACCGTTTCCAATCTACCATCAACAACCTGAACAACTCTGTTAACAATCTGAGCGCAGCACGTAGCCGTATTGAAGATGCTGACTTCGCAACTGAAGTTTCTAACATGAGCCGTGGTCAGATTCTGCAACAAGCAGGTACTGCTGTATTAGCACAAGCTAACCAAGTTCCACAAGGTGTTTTAAGTCTGTTACGTTAATTCGTAATTGGTGGATGATATTGAAGGCCAGCGATGCTGGCCTTTTCTTTGCCCGTCATATTAGCCGTCATATTTCGCACCATAGCGTTGTTGGCTTCATAAGTTCATCCGAATCACGTACTTATGTACGCTCATCGGTATAAACTTATTTGCCGCCTAGCTATAGCACGAACTATATAGGCTAAAGAAACATGTTTTTAAAGCCAAAACACCAAAAGCTAAAAATGGTTCAAAAATTGCTTCTCAACAAAACCACCACTCTCACTTGTATTGCCAGTAAAATTCCCTAAAAATTGTGTTAAAACAATAATTAACATTGTAATCATTCAAATTTCACCTATTTAGGATAAGGCAAATAAAGCCCTATTTATTGCCTTACTCTACGGATTGAATTCAAATCCAACACTGATAATGAGTACCTTTTATAAAGCTTGAAGGGTGATTCAGGTTGTGAGTGATTTGTATACTGCCGAAGGTGTGATCAATAAAAATAGCCTATGGGAGCGTTATTACCCTCTAATACGCCATGAAGCCCTGAAACTGCAAGTCAGACTACCTGCCAGTGTTGATATTGACGACTTAATTCAAGCGGGGGGCATTGGTTTATTGCATGCATTGGAACGTTTCGATGTTACCCAAGGGGCGTCGTTTGCCACCTATGCGGTGCAACGTATTCGAGGTTCGATGCTCGATGAGCTGCGTAGCCGTGATTGGGTGCCGCGCAGTGTGCGCCGCCAAGCGCGTGAAATGACCAAAGCTATTGGTGCGTTGGAGCAATCGTTAGGGCGCAGTGCTACCGAGCCGGAAATCGCCAAAGCACTGAATATCGACCTTGCGGAGTATCGTCAAGCATTATTAGATACGAATAATAGCCAGTTGTTTTCTTATGATGAGTGGCATGAGGTTCACGGGGAAAGCTGTGAGCCGCAAATGGATGAAGATGATGGCGGCAACCCATTGAGTTTGTTATTGGATTCCAGTTTACGCGACCAAATTGCAGCGGCTATTGAGCAATTGCCTGAGCGTGAGAAAATGGTGCTAACGCTGTATTACCAAGAAGAACTGAATTTGAAAGAGATTGGTGCGGTGTTGGATGTGGGGGAGTCTAGGGTGAGTCAACTTCATAGTCAGGCCGTGAAACGACTTCGTGGCCGCCTTAAGTGATGCTCCTCGATGCTCGTCATACTTCGCATTGTGGGGGTGTCGACTGCGCTCGGCTACTCGGGTCACATACTTGTGTATGCTCCCCGAGATATCCTCACTGGTCTTCTACCCACAACACGAATTATTTAGAGCATCCGCATAGGGTGAATTTTTAATAAAACCTAAATTGAAACTGTTTTTTTAGATATTCCCTGAGTTTTCGATACTTGTGTATGCTCCCCGAGATATCCTCACTGGTCTTCTACCCACAACACGAATTATTTAGAGCATCTGCATAGGGTGAATTTTTAATAAACCCTAAATGAAAACTGACTTTTTTAGTGTTTTCTGTATTAGCTAATGAATTAGCTAGAACATTGGAGTTAAATAAATCTATTTTTTAAAACACCTTGGTGACTTGCGGCTTATTTTTGTGTTATCTCGCAGCTAAACGCGAATAATGCCATTCTCTTTTTTGATATATTCGATGCACACTTTTAAAAGTGACTCACAATAAAAAGCCATCAAATCCAGCTCCTCATCTAACCATTGGTTTAATTGTGCTTCGGTCACGGTATACACATCATTATCGTAAATTGCGGGTTTAGTGTAGTCCTCATCAAAATAACAGCCTATTTTTTCATCATATAATATCGTTCCCATTAACGTATGATGTACTTCAAGGGCACTTTCGAGGGTATTGATGGCGTCAATTTCTTCATTGGTCATGACAGAAGCATCAAGCAGGTAATCCCAAATATTTTGGGGGCAATGGGCTCGTGTTTGAGTCAAATAAAAGCGCGCTAAGGCAGTTTCTTCAACGGGTTCAGGGTAGGGGATAATAAAAGAAGAATACGTAAATGTGAATTTTTGAGTCAGTAGTCCTTCAAGGGCGGTGACCATATTCTCTTCATGTTCGTAATCGGAATATAAAGCGTAGGATAAAACGCGCAGGTCAAAATAACATTTCATTTTATCCATGACTGTGTGGCATTTCGATATGGCATAAACAGCATGTTTTACCGCTTTTTCATAATCATCAATGCCTTCATATTCTCTAAAGGTTTTAAAAGGAATAACTTGGCTTTTATTTGCTGCTTTAACGGCGCGTATTCTTAAAAGGATAATACTAAAGATAAGGAGTAAGACAGCTAAAAAATAATACATATTGCATCCTGACTAAAAGGTGTACGCGCTATCGCAAACTCACTACGCCACACAGGTGGCGAGGTGACATAAGTGAAATATTATACGCTATTTACTGATCTCGACGCAAAAGAAAGGCTATGTAAATAGTCTATTTATCATTCCCCATCGGTTAATTTAGCCAAAAAATTCTCTGCTGTGGTGTGCCACGCTCTTGGAGATTGAGTAAACCCCAGTCTTAGGTACTCGGTGAGGTTACTGTCGGTCGAAAAAAATAAAAGGTTGCATTCAGAAGGCAGTTCTTCAGCGGCAAGGCGCATTAAATGACGGTCGATACCGTGCTTTTGATAATTGGTATCTATGGCAAGCTCACAGATATAGCAGCAAGAACTAAAATCGGTGACCGCTCTTACAAAACCCACAACTTGTTCTTCATCCCATGCACTAATTAATAAGTCCGCATTATTTAGCATTGCATCTAATTTGGTTAGGTTATCGGTAGGTACGGTTTCTTTAAATGATGACTGATGGATTAAGCGAATAAAATCCTCAATGTTAATGGCAAAATTCATTTTATAGGTCAATCGGTTGGCGATGGCATCCATAAATTCCCCTTGCAAGACGTGAGCTCTCTTATAGGTTTAGCTCTAAATAGCGAAAATTTCCTGTTTTTGTGGGATGTTATCGATTTGCATCTTCATTATTTGCCAATATATTTAATATTTATCATTGTTCTACTATTCCAATTGCCATATAAATGTCTTAAGTTAAATTCAAGGTAAGTCGTTATGTTTAGCCCATTTAAGCAGTAAAGCTAAACACCATATGAATTCTATTCAACAGATAAGTGAACGAGATATGACTATGGAACTAAAGGATTATTACAGCATCATGGGTGTAAAACGCACCGATGATTTAAAAACCATTAAGACCGCGTATCGCCGTTTAGCGCGAAAATATCACCCCGACGTCAGTAAAGAATCGGATGCCGAAGCCCGCTTTAAGGAGATAGCAGAAGCGTGGGCGGTATTAAGTGACAAAGAAAAACGCGCCGAATACGATGAAATGTGGGAACATCGAAATGACCCTTATTTTAATCAAAGGCACCAAGGTCAACAAAGCCAAGGCTATTCCCAACAAGGGTTCGATGCGGGGGGCTTTGATGATATTTTTTCATCGATGTTTTCCCAACGCGCACGTGGCGGCAGTACAAGGCAAGCACGCAGCCATCGTGGCCATGACTTAGAGGTTGAATTAGCCGTTTTCCTTGAAGAAAGCCAAGAGTCACATAAACGCACTATCAGTTATAACTTACCGGTCTACAACGCTTTTGGTTTTATCGAAAATGAAATCCCTAAAACACTCAATGTGACCATCCCTGCGGGGGTAATTGATGGGCAACGCATTCGCTTAAAAGGGCAAGGGACCGCGGGAGAAAATGGCGGTGAAAACGGTGACTTATGGATAACCATCCGTATTGCGCCACACCCCTTATTCGATATTAAAGGCTATGACCTAGAAGTGGTTGTGCCATTAGCCCCTTGGGAGGCGGCGCTCGGAACTAAAGTTACTATACCAACCTTAAAGGACCCGATTGTTATTACGGTTCCCGCCAATAGCCAAGCGGGGCAAAAATTGCGACTTAAAGGTAAAGGGCTGAAACATAAAGATAGTGCAGGGGATTTATACGCCATTATAAAAATTGTAATGCCCGATAGTAATGATGCGGAATCGAATGCATTGTGGCAGAAGTTGGCGGAGGCTCAAACGCATTTTGACCCACGTAAAAATTGGGGAGGTAAATAATGGAACAGTTAACCACATTAACCGTTATTGATTTCTGCTTTCATACGGGGATTGCTGAAGATGAATTACAGGAAATCGTCGGGCTTGGGATTGTACAACCTATTGAAATTAGAGATGAATGGTTATTTGACGACCAAGCCGTGGTGGTCGTGAGAAGGGCGGTACGCCTTTATCATGAATTAGAGATTGACTGGCCGGGCATCGCAATGGCAATGAGCCTGATGGACCAAAATGAAAGGCTACGGCGCGAAAATGAGATGTTGCGTTTACAGTTGCAGCGTTTTATTGGTTAGGTTTCTGATAATTTAATGACTATTGAGCTTTTTATATAGAGTCTGTTTCATTTTGGCCTTATGCATTGAATTAAAGTATAGGGCCAATTCACTCAATATCTATAAAAATTTAATTGTATTGTGAACGATATAAGAGGTTTTTATGTTAACTACTGATTGGCGACCTGAATGGGGGAATATTTATTCATGGGTTGCAATGGATAAAAACGGTTATTTAGCATTTATGCTGAATAATTGCTGGGGATGGTTACCCAAAGTGTATATCAACATACCTAATATTAGTGAGTTATATGTTGATTTAATAGAGTTTATATATTGTGAATCGGCTAAATATGAAAATAGCATACAGAAAAATGGTGGTTTTTCAGTTGATCTATTTTCCTATTGGAGATACAAGCATTATTCCCAAGAAACTGTTTTTACCAGTTATAAAAATTGCTTAGATGAAGGTAATAAACTGACAGATGCTTATCTTGCAACACAAAAGGGAATATTTGTATTTGAAGGCATTGAAGGCTATAACCAAGGGGAAGACTTTCCTGTGGGCTATGATGGTGAAACAAAAATGGGAGATTATTTTCGCCATTTAGTGCCAACGATTTATGCGACAATATCAGATATACCTATCCCTCTAAGGCAATACATTGTCGTTTCTGATACTTTAGATTTTACCAAAGATAGATTGTTAGATAATGACAAAATCAGCGAATATTTTACTCGAATGTATTCTATCTAAGCCGTTAGCAAAAAGCCCTTACCATCCAGTAAGGGCGCAATAACAACGAGATTTTTATTATTAATTAAATAGCCGCTGCTTCAGCAACTAATTTTGCAAGTTCATCCCAGTTTTCACTGTCAATTAATGCATTTGGTACCATCCACGAACCGCCGCACACTAATACAGACGGTAATGCGGTGTATTCTTTAATATTTTTCATGCCGATACCACCTGTTGGCATAAATTTAACAGGGTAAACGGCGCCGAGTGCTTTGAGCATCGCAACCCCACCAGAGGCTTCTGCAGGGAAGAATTTTAAGGTGGTGAGGTTAAACTCAAGAGCTTGCTCTACCAAGCTTGGGTTATTGACGCCCGGAATGATAATCACATTTTTTTGTTGGCAGTAGGCAACAATTTTCGGGTTAAAGCCTGGGCTGACAATAAAGTCCACGCCTGCTTCAATGGCTTGGTCAACTTGCTGTGTGGTTAATACGGTACCTGCTGCGATCAGCAACTCAGGGTAGGCAGCGCGCATGTTTTTGATAGCTTGTACCGCGGCTGGGGTGCGGAAAGTGACTTCTGCGCACGGTAGGCCATTTTCCACCAACACTTTAGCTAGTGGCGCCCCATGTTCTGCGTGGTTAATGGTGATCACAGGGACAACTTTCAGCTGCTTAATTTTTTCAATTAATTGATTCATGATTAAACCTTTTCAATGGGGGCTAAAGTAATGGTTGGCATGGCCTCGGATGGAATAATCGCTCCCCGGTGTTGGATGACGCTTCCAGCCAGTAAATGACCTGTTTTTGCCGCATCGCAAGGGCTGCCACCTAAAATGCGGCAAGCTAGGTAGCCGGCACTAAAGGAATCCCCTGCGGCAGTTGTATCAACAACATGGCTAATTTTATTTGCAGGAATTTCAAAGCGTTGGTTATCAATAACCACAAAACAAGCATCAGCCCCGCGTTTTATCACGATTTCATTAACGCCATATTGTTGAGTGCGAAGAATTGCATCGGTTTCGTGATTGTCACCGTATAGCAATTGTTCGTCATCAAAGGTCAAAAAAGCGATATCGGTTAGGCTTAAAATTTGCTGGTAAGCTTGCTGTGCCGCTTGTTTTGAAGGCCAAAGAGCTGGGCGGTAGTTATTATCAAATACAATTTTTGCGCCATGCTGTTTGGCTTGCTGTAAAATTTCTAATAACAATTGGCGTGTGGCGTCAGGTAAAATAGCTAAACTAATGCCACTTAAATAGATGAATTGTTGTGCATTAAGCTGTTGCTGTGTGTGTGCTTTGCTATTTTCATCTAACCAAAATTTTGCTGCTGCGTTATCACGCCAGTAGAAAAAACGGCGTTCACCATTGGGGGCGGTTTCAATTAAATACATACCCGGTAACCGTGTATCAGAAATAAACACATCATCGGTATTGATCCCTTCTTGCTGCCAGCGGGTAAGCATTTGTTGGCTAAATGGGTCTTTCCCTAAACCAGTAATATATCGGGTTGTCACTCCGTGTTTCTGAGTTAAACGTGAGAGGTATAACGCGGTATTTAGCGTGTCCCCACCAAAAGTTTGGCTGTAAAGCTCACCCGATTTTTGTAATTCAACCATGCATTCGCCAATGACGGCAACTTGCGGATGTGTACTCATATTTACCACCTGCGCGATTACGACTTAGTAAACTAATACTGACCTGATAGAGCTATTAAAACTCATTTTATTCATAACTTCAAATAAAAATGAAACGCTGTTTTAAAAATATTGAATCACTGTTCTTGTTTTTCTGTGACCTGCCTATTATGCTATTTAGCCTAGAGTGGTATTGGCTGGTTTCGCTATAATATCGCTATCAATTGAATTGGATGATGGAAAAGAAATGGATAAGACGACTCAAACGGACGCCGTTTCAGCTGTAGTCAAAGTATTTAGCATACTTAGCGCTCTTGGTGAACAAAAGGAAATCGGTGTATCGGAGCTTTCCCAGCGTTTGCTGATGTCAAAAGCGACAACATTTCGTTTCTTACAAACCATGAAACAGCTGGGGTATGTGGAGCAAGAAGGTGAGGCAGATAAATACTCACTGACATTGAAGCTTTTCGAATTAGGGGCGAAATCCCTCGAGTACGTTGACCTGATTGAAATTGCAGATAAAGAAATGCGCCAGATTGGCCGACTCACCAATGAGGCCGTGCATTTAGGCGCATTAGATGAAGACGCTATCATTTATATTCACAAAATAGATTCTAGTTATAATTTACGTATGTATTCACGGGTCGGTCGCCGTAACCCGTTGTATTGTACCGCGATAGGTAAAATTTTATTGGCTTGGCAAAGTGAAGACGCTATCCGCTGTGCATTAAAAGATGAATTATTTACCAAAAAAACCAATACCACGATTTTAACGTTGGATGATTTGCTGGCGGAATTAGCCACCGTTCGCGAATGTCATTATGCGCAGGATAGGGAAGAACAAGAGCTTGGCTTACGTTGTATCGCTGTCCCAGTATATGACCGGTTAGGGCATGTGATTGCAGGGCTATCCATTTCATTTCCAACGATCCGCTTTGATGAACAATGTATTGATGATTATGTTGAATTACTAAAAACGGCGGGGCGTAATATTTCAGAAAAAATGGGTTATCACCAATACCCATAATATTGGTGATAACGGGTTATCTATGAGTTAAGTTTTTGAGTAAATAGTTCTGTATATTGAAAATCATAGGTTTGTTCTGGGTTACCTGAGCTTGTTGCTTCTGGGTAGGGTTTATTACCAGGACGGTCACGGGTTAAGCTCCACATCGACACGAGGTTCAAACCTATTTTTTTTGCGAATTCGCTTAGAATGTCGGCATCATGGAAACTGAACATAGCATGGTCATCATTTAGGCCAATCATCGGGGTAATTTGAACGTAATTATACATTTCCTTATCTTCTACCGATGGGTAGAAAGGTTTTAATTGGTTTTTAATACTGATGGCAGCCTTGATAGCGGCATCGCCCAAGCTAATGATGTTTGGGTCATAATAATCCATTGCCATTCCATTAACTTTCATGACCAAACCTGCTTCTACAGATTTTTTCACTAATGCTAATCCAGTATTTGTTAACCCTGTCGGTAGGGTGGGTAGGGTTAGGCTCAAGGTGATTTTTGGGTTATTGTCGACAATCACTTTTAAAGCAGAAAATGCATTATCAGCATCATAGAGGCCATTTTCGAAGTCTAAATCTATATGCGATGCGTTTAGTTTATCGATAGCTTCTTGATAGGTTTTGATCAGTTCTTCTTGTGTCTGTACCAATGAGACATCTTGATTAGCGGCTCCTCCGAATGACACTGCAACTTTTACCCCGCCAGCAATAAGTTCGTCACACAAGGGTTTAGCCCAGCTTATTGGCATTGTGGGTTGGGCGGACCATGCCGCTTGTCTATTTCGGTCCGCAGTTAAAAAACCAAGGTAAAGTATATCAACCCCATATTGGATTGCAGCTTGGCTGTATTTAGCATTTGGCCTGCCATCAGGGTAGTTTTGCCAATCGTTCCAAGTGGCATCGACACTGACATCGATATAAGGACCAAAATAGGTTTTATTCATTGTATATTCCTAGTCTAATGAGTTAGATAAAGTGAAATTGGTGCCCAATACTAACTAATAGGGCAAGGTCACTTTTATAGAAAATAGGCTTAGGAACAAGACTAAAAATTATTAGTAATCTAATAGGTTACAGTCCTATTATGATCATGATAATGGAGGTAATTCGATACAAATTATTAGGTTAATTTGAATGATGGTAGTTAGTCTTTTTTGCATCTTGGCTTATTTCATATCATCACATCATTGGTCTTTCATGTGAGGGGTAATTATTAAGAACAATTGGTTGTGATTGAGGTGAACTGTATTTATATTACTGATGCATGATTAATGTCATGTTAATAGTATCTATATCAATCAATTGATTTGATGTTTTATTATAATTAACATATTGAATAGTAAGATTTGATTATATTTTATTTTAATCATTTCTGGATGTGATAATTCTGCGTTATATAATACTGACTTACAGACACAGTAGGATATTCATATGTTTAAAAAGATTATTTTTGTTATTTTTCTTAGTTTCACTACTTACGGCTTTGCCAGCGATTTTACCTTTAAAGAAAAATCACCCGCTGATCGCGAGTTTAATCAAGACTACCAAGGTGCTAAAAAATTACAGGCACAACAAAAGTTTGTCTTTGATCCCAAGAAGAAACTTCCAGCAGAGGAACAAAGTTATCAAGCTTTATTAGACCAACGTAATGCGGATGAAAATTCAATACTACATCAGTTTAATGCTTGTGATGCCAACCCTACGGGAGCAGGGTGCCCAAACTCTAGGCCTTGGGTGAATGACCGACAACAAATGAAGAAAATGTTGGAGCAAGCGGGGCGCTACTGATAAGCAGTTTTACTGAGAAATAAGGGAGCAATAGGCTCCCTTATTGATTTTAAGTTAACTTGATTCAGGGAAAGTCAATGTTGCTCCCGGAGCTTCACGGCTTAAGTGAATGAAATTCATATGTTTTTCATATTGGTCGAGAATATCGCTAATTACCTGCTCTTTGGTATAATCCATTAAATCATTCCCTTGGGAACCCTCCCATAAGAAGGTTTCTAAACGGTAATAATGGGATTTCCCCGAGCGGGCGCGATAAGTAAAGCCAGGAACAGAATAGCGTTGCGGCCAGACTTGATAGATAAAGCTTTGTTCATCATCAAGGTCAACGGTCAGCTCTAAATGTTCTAACCGTTCATCTGCAATTGGTGGCATCGTATTAAACTCCACTTTTGCTCCCCTTAAAGATAACTCTTTCGCCACTTCTTGCATCGCAGGGATACAAACTAAATCAAGCATCCGTTGCGTATAAGTCGTACCGGGGAAGTTCATCACACGGCCTAAACGTTGTTTCCAATTGAGGGTACCATTGCCATACAGTGGTGCGGGTGCATTGGTGTTTAATGAGCTAACGCGCCTAAAATCTTCGACTTTTAATGACTTATATAACCCTGCCATAATGAAGAAAATGACGAAGCTAAAAGGTAGCCCCATGATCACCGTGGTATTTTGTAAGGCAGCAACTCCATCAGTCATTAGCATTCCTAGAGTTAGTAAGCCAATCGCGACGGACCAAAATATACGCAACCAATTAGGTGCATCATTATTGATATCACTGAGTTTCGAGGTGAAATTCCCTAATACTAATGAGCCGGAATCCGCAGAAGTAACATAAAAAAGTAACCCTGTGATGGTGGCGATTGAGGCGGTTAAACCAAAGCCAGGATAGAGCTCAAGTAGGGAATAAAACCCTTTTTCAGGGGCTTCGAGTACAGTTTGTGCTAACTCACTATTGCCATGAATGATTTCATATAAAGCACTATTTCCGAAAATGGATAGCCACAATAAAGTGAAAACAAAAGGAATAATTAAAGTACCAATCACAAATTGACGGATCGTTCGGCCACGAGAGATGCGGGCGAGGAATAACCCAACGAATGGCGACCATGCCACCCACCAAGCCCAGAAGAACAGTGTCCAGCTATTCATCCAATCAGTTGGGCGGTCAAATGCGAAGCTATTGAGTGTCATCCCCATAAAGCGGTTGACGTAATCCCCTACATTGAGCACTAACGCATTGAGCAAGAACTCAGTATCACCGACAAATAATATGAATAAAATCAAGCCTAAAGCTAGAAGCACATTGAGCTCGGAGAGTATACGGATACCCTTATTAACCCCAGAGGTCGCTGAAATCACCGCCATGACAACGGATAGAAAGATCAAGCCAGTTTGTACCGTTAAGCCTTGCGGTAAGTCAAACAACACTTTTAGCCCATAATTGAGTTGTACTACCCCAATACCAAGTGTCGTTGCGATACCAAAGATAGTCCCCAGTACTGCAGCAATATCAACGGTATGGCCGATAGGCCCCTCAATGCGTTTACCAAAAATAGGGTAAAGTGCAGACCGAATGGTCAGAGGTAAATTATAACGATAGCTGAAGTACCCTAAAGCTATACCCATTAATGCATACATAGACCAGCCCGTTAGGCCATAGTGGAATAGTGTCCACACCATCGACTGACGGGCTGCTTCTAAGGTTTCTCCATCGCCTGTTGGCGGAAGCATATATTGAGTGACGGGTTCAGCTACAGAGAAAAACATTAAATCAATACCAATCCCCGCAGCGAATAGCATTGCAGACCAGCTAAGAACGCTAAATTCAGGTTTGGATTGCTCAGGACCGAGTTTGATATTCCCAAAGCGTGATGTTGCAATAAAAATAACAAAAACAATGTACAAGGTTGCCGCTAATAGGTAATACCAACCAAAGGTTTTTGATACCCAACCTAAGGTGGCGACGATCCACTGATTTGCTGTTTCGGTCATCAGAATTGTAAAAAAAGAAAACGCTAGAATAAGACCAGCGGAAGTGAAAAAAACCACAGAATTTAATTTGTCTTTCTGCTGATTTTTCGAACTATGTTGAGTTGTCATCGGCAGTTCCACATTTTTATTTATTTAACAGGTTAAAATTACTTTTCACTCTAACTAATTGATTAATCAGTGTGAATTTGGTTTTCCTCCATATCCCTCCTGCATATATTGTGAATTAATTGTAAAATACAATAGAGAATATTGATTGAACATTCAATTAAAAAAACGTTTAATAAAAGGGAACAGTGTATTTTTTAGGTTTAAATACTATGCCGAAGGTAGGAATTAAGTCGATACGTAAACAGCAGTTAATTCAGGCCACTTTGGCTGTGATTAACGAAGTTGGAATGCAAGAAGCCAGCTTTGTGTTAATCGCCCGTAAAGCTGGGGTGTCTACAGGTATTATTAGCCATTATTTTCGAGATAAAAACGGGTTACTTGAAGCGGCTATGCGCCATATTCAATACCAACTTGGGCTTGCAGTTGCGATGCGCTTAAGAATGCTACCGGATGCAGAGCCAAAATTGCGAATACAGGCGATTGTTGAAGGTAACTTTGACCCAACACAGACTAGCGAAGCCGCGATGAAAACGTGGTTAGCATTTTGGGCTAGTAGTATGCACCAGCCTAACTTAAACCGACTACAACAGGTGAATGATAGGCGGCTTTATTCGAATTTAAGTTATGAATTTGGGCGGGTATTAAGCAAATCCGATGCGCGGATGGCTGCAAAAGGGCTTGCAGCGCTAATTGATGGTTTATGGTTACGGAGTGCTTTAAGTAATGAAGTATTCCCAGTCCTAGAGGCACTGAAAATCACTAATGAATATATCGATATGCAACTTCATCGGGCAGAGGTAACAAAAACCTAAATATCAATTCAAAGGAGATAATATGCAACATCCACCAATCCATAAGCTTTATATTCATGGTGGTTACGTCGATAGCTCACAACCAGAATGCAGTCAATTTTCGGCAATCAACCCCGCAAATGGGGAGGTCATTGCCAAGTTACAATCTGCTAGCCTCGAAGATATTCAATGGGCAGTAGAAAGCGCCAAACAAGGCCAAAAGGTGTGGGCGGCAATGACAGCGATGGAGCGTTCACGAATTTTACGCCGCGCTGTTGATATTTTACGCGAACGTAATGATGAGCTGGCTTATCTTGAAACCTTGGATACCGGTAAACCGTTATCTGAAACTCGTTATGTCGATATTGTGACAGGGGCTGATGTCCTTGAATATTATGCTGGGCTAGCACCGATGCTGGAAGGGCAACAAATTCCGTTACGTGATAGCGCATTGGTTTATACCCGTCGTGAGCCATTAGGTGTTGTTGCTGGTATTGGTGCATGGAATTACCCAATTCAAATCGCTTTATGGAAGTCGGCGCCAGCGCTTGCAGCTGGAAACGCGATGGTGTTCAAACCGAGTGAAGTGACTTCGTTAACGGCTTTAAAACTGGCTGAAATATATACCGAAGCAGGTTTACCAGCTGGGGTGTTCAATGTGGTCACTGGAGCAGGCGGGGAAGTCGGCCAATGGCTAACAGAGCACCCAGATATTGCTAAAATCTCATTTACGGGTGGGATAGCTACGGGTAAAAAAGTCATGGCCAATGCATCTGCTTCATCATTGAAAGAAGTCACCATGGAGCTTGGTGGTAAGTCACCATTAATTATTTGTGATGATGCAGATTTAGATAAAGCTGCTGATATCGCTATGATGGCTAATTTTTATAGCTCAGGCCAAGTCTGTACGAACGGTACACGGGTATTTGTGCCTAATTCTCTTAAATCACAATTTGAACATAAAATTGTTGAGCGTGTTGCGCGGATTAAAATCGGTTCTCCTGTTGAAGAGGGCACGAATTTTGGGCCATTAGTCAGTTTTGCGCATATGGAAAATGTACTGCGTTATATCGAATTAGGGAAGCAGCAAGGGGCTCGTTTGTTATGTGGTGGGCAGCGTTTAGTGGATGGTCACTTTGCTGATGGCGCTTATGTTGCTCCTACGGTATTTACAGATTGTGATGATGAAATGCAAATTACTCAGGAAGAAATTTTTGGTCCAGTAATGAGTATTTTAGGTTATCAATCGGAAGAGGAAGTCATTGCTCGTGCCAACAACAGTGTGTATGGGTTGGCGGCGGGGGTTATTACTCAAGATTTAACGCGAGCGCATAGTGTAATTAATCAATTAGAAGCAGGTATTTGCTGGGTTAATACATGGGGCGAATCTCCTGCACAGATGCCCGTTGGTGGCTATAAACATTCAGGTGTTGGTCGTGAAAATGGCGTGATAACGCTGCAAAATTATACACAAATCAAATCTATTCAAGTTGAACTTGGGGAGTTTTCATCGGTTTTTTAATCACATCATTTTAATTTGACTGAAACAGAGGAGATAACAATGGTCTATGACTATATTATTATCGGTGCTGGTTCAGCCGGTAACGTTCTTGCTACCCGCCTGACAGAAGATCCTGAAGTTACTGTGCTGCTCCTTGAAGCAGGAGGACCGGATTATCGGTTCGACTTTCGCACACAAATGCCAGCGGCATTAGCGTATCCATTACAAGGTCGACGTTATAATTGGGCCTATGAGACTGACCCCGAGCCACATATGAATAACCGCCGTATGGAGTGTGGTCGAGGAAAAGGGCTTGGCGGCTCATCACTGATTAATGGGATGTGTTATATCCGTGGAAATGCGATGGACTTTGATGGCTGGGCTGAAGCTCCCGGTCTAGAAGATTGGCGCTATTTAGATTGCTTACCGTATTTTAGAAAAGCGGAGACGCGGGATATTGGTCCAAATGATTACCATGGTGGTGATGGGCCCGTAAGTGTAGCTACGCCTAAAAATGGCAATAATGTGCTATTTCATGCAATGGTTGAGGCTGGGGTTCAAGCAGGCTACCCGCAAACTGATGATTTAAATGGCTATCAACAGGAGGGGTTTGGTCCTATGGATCGCACAGTGACCCCTCAAGGACGTCGAGCAAGTACGGGGCGTGGTTATTTAGACCAAGCGAAAGGGCGAAAAAATTTAACGATTGTGACTCATGCAACCACTGATACTATTGAGTTCGAAGGAAAAAAAGCGGTTGGTGTGAAGTATTACCCAGGTAACAGTACAACTGCAACGGTGATAAAAGCGCGTAAAGAGGTGTTATTATGTGCAGGGGCGATTGCATCGCCACAAATATTACAACGCTCAGGGGTTGGTCCTGAAGATGTATTGGCGGAGTTTAATATCCCTAAAGTACATGTTTTGCCCGGTGTTGGGCAAAACTTACAAGATCATCTTGAGATGTATTTGCAGTATGAATGCAAACAGCCAGTTTCATTATACCCAGCATTAAAGTGGTATAATCAACCGATGATTGGTGCTCAGTGGCTGTTCAAAGGGACGGGAATTGGTGCCAGTAATCAGTTTGAAGCGGGCGGTTTTATTCGTACTAGTGATAAGTTTGCGTGGCCGAATATTCAGTTTCATTTCTTACCAGTTGCAATTAATTATAATGGTAGTAATGCAGTTAATATGCACGGTTTCCAAGCTCATGTCGGCTCAATGCGTTCTCCTAGCCGTGGGCGAGTACGTTTAAAATCATTAGACCCTAGGCAACACCCGAGTATTTTATTCAACTACATGTCATCGGAACAGGACTGGGAAGAGTTTCGTGCAGCTATCCGTATTACCCGTGAAATTATGGCTCAGCCAGCTCTCGACCCATATCGTGGTGCAGAGATAAGCCCCGGTAAACAGGTGAATACCGATGAAGAACTGGATGCTTTTGTTCGAGAGCGCGCTGAAACCGCATTTCACCCCTGTGGTACTTGTAAAATGGGTAATGATGAAATGGCAGTTGTTAATGGTGCAGGGCAGGTACACGGTATTGAAGGGTTAAGGGTGATTGATGCATCAATAATGCCATTAATTATTACCGGTAATTTGAATGCAACGACGATTATGATTGCTGAAAAAATAGCAGATAAAATACGTAATCGGGCACCACTACCTGTCAGCCAAGCGGATTATTTTGTGGCGGGGAATACGCCGGTTAGAAAAACGCCTTTAAGGGGGTAATAAGGCACTAGCATATTATTAAACCCGGTTTTTGGTTATTCAACAGCGGTTGATAGTTATATCAGCCGCTTTTTTTATGGGGTGAAATCATAAAGGAATTAATAAACAATAGTTATATTAATGAGAATGCAAATGATATTCATTATGATCTTGATCATTGTTATTATTGGTGTATATTTCAGGATAATTGATTAATACGAGGAAAAAATCGCCCTTAACCATTCAATAAATAAGGTTTTTGGTGTTAGCTGTATTTATCTAATTGCACTTACATCTCACTTTTAATTGACGAATTAAAGTATAGCAGGGGATATTTTCAAGCTGCTTGTACGATATTTCTTCATTTGTATTAAATATTCATTAATTAATGAAGGCATTACTTAAATGATATTTCAAAATAAAAATATAATTAGCTTACTTGTTATATGTTCTTCAGGGACGGTTTTAGCGGATGAAGCCAATACAGCACAGCAGAAAGATAAACTTCTCGTTACTGCGAGTAAAATAAAGTCAAATAGTAAGCGAATAGAGACTAAAGATATTTCGGTAGTAAGAGGCACAACTAATTCGGATATATTTGCTAATGAGACCTCTCTTCAAATAAATAATGCCAGAAATGAAGCAGGTGCTTTAGATATTGGTATTCGAGGTCTACAAGGTAATGGTCGAGTGCCTATTATTATCGATGGTAGTTTGCAATCGACGAATACATGGCGAGGTTATCAAGGTAGCACCGATAGAACCTATATTGATATGGATTTGGTTGATACCATAGAGATCGAAAAAGGAGCATCGATGAGTAAATTCTCCGGCGGTGCTATCGGTGGAACAGTTAAATTAAAAACGTTATCTGCTAATAGTATTATCCCCCAAGGAGAGCAGTTCGGGTTTTTATTTAAAGGAAATATTTATAACAATAACCGACGGCCTTCTATAGCATCAGAGGAAGGGCGGGAGTCAGAGTATCGGTTATCTAATGGTGTTAAAAATAGTCATTTTAATAATGGTTCCATAACCACTGGTATTGCCTATAGAAATGATAAGTTTGACGTGTTAATTGCGCATAGTGACAGAAAACAAGGCAATTTTTTTGCAGGGAAAAATGGTTATCATAAATATTCATCCACAGATGCACCGATAAAACCCGGGCAAGAAGTGGTTAATACGAGTTATGAAAGTCAGTCAACATTATTAAAGACGAATATTTATCTTAACCCATATTCTAGTATTGAATTAAATTATCGTCGCCACGAACAGCAAGCTGGCGAAGTTTTAGCTGCTTATTGGTATCAGTATGATAATAAAATGCCACAGTGGTCGTTAGGAACCGCAAATATAGATACCGCGTCATTAAACTACTCGTATAAACCTGATTCTTTATGGGTTGATATGAATTTAGGAGTATGGTGGACGAAAGGTAAGTTTAAGCAACGTAATGGTACATCGGATAATGTAAATGCTCATTATGGTGATCAATATAAACACCGTTATACCGATGAGCGGCTTGGATTTAATTTAGAAAATACTTCCGAGCTTGCCGCGTATCCCATCGGGATTACATATGGTGTGGAATATATGCAGCAGAAATCAAAGCCACTTAGTAAGACTTATCAGCCGATATGGACACCCGACGGAACACTAGAGGGGGACGAACTGACGCCGGTAACACGTAATGCGAAAGGTATTAATACATCCGCATTTACTAACGTTGAGTACCAAGGTGATTGGGTCACGGCGCTGGCGGGTTGGCGCATCCACTCGTTTGATGTTGATGACCATGTTCAAGGGAAAAGCCTTCATTACGGGCCAAAGAATGATTTATTCGGTGAATTGCGTTTTCATATGACGAATGAATTGGATATTTATACTAAATATTCAGATAGTTATAGAGAACCTAGTTTATTTGAAACAACGGCATCCGGTCAGACTTACTCTTATAGCCCTAACTCCCCACTAAAACCTGAGCATGCCAAGTCGTTTGAGGTTGGCATGAACCTTGAAAAAAATAACTTGATTGCCGATGAAGATGTTGCCGAGTTGCGGGTGGCGTATTTTAATAATGATATCAAAGATTATCTTTCACAAGGTGTGAACCCTAAATTGGAGGATTGGTCATCACCTTACGTCATAACCAAAAACTATGACAGGTTTAAGCTTTCAGGTTATGAGGTTGAATTAAAATACAATTCAAATTATGCATTTGGTTCCGTTGATGCCACTTTTTATAACAATGCAGAACTTTGCTCTCGGGATGAAATGGCGCTAGGGAGTCTACCATCTGCTTGTAATTCGGTTGGTTTTGCATGGGGGTTATCACCTTCACGTATTCCACCCAAGAAAGTTGTCACCGGAATTGTTGGGGTAAAAATGTTTGATCAAAAATTACAAACAGGTTTACGTGTACGTTATAACTCAGGGAAAGATTACCCACAAGAATGGCTTGCTGGAACAGCTGCAGCACCTGTTACCAAGCTGTATTCCACGACAACATTTGATTTGTTAGGTAAATACTCTATTCAGAAAAATATCCATGTGAACTTTAATATTGATAACTTGACGAATCGTTATGCATTTGACCCAGGAACCGTTATTTATATGCCGATTCCAGGAAGAACCTTCAGGCTTGGGTTAGAAGCGACTTTTTAAATTGCAATCAATTTAGTTGTCTCTGAGCCAGTAGGTTCAGAGACAACATTAATATATTTATTTACTTGTAAATTGCTTGTATGCACTCATGGTCTCTGCTGCGTACATTGCAGAAGGCCCACCCCCCATAAAAATGGCCACACCGAGTGCTTCTGCTAACTCTTGTTCGGTAACACCTAAATCAACCAGTATTTTGGTGTGAAAACCAATACAGCCATCACAACGATTTGCCACAGCAATACCGATAGCAATCAATTCCTTTGTTTTTTTATCTAATGCACCATCTTGGCTACCTGAACTAACTAGGTTAGAAAAATTTTTCATCACATCAGGAATATGCTTAGCGAGTTCAGGCAAATTTTGGCTGATATGAGTTGTTATTTGTTTGAAGTCTGACATTTTTTCCTCACTATATTTATGTTATTTATATTATATAATTTAATATAATGTAATCATGTAAATGATCAACCGGTATTTGCGTGAAATATAAACAATGAATTAAAATATGTTAAATTTAGCTTATGTTGGGTTTTTGGGTTTGGTGGTGAGTTTAAGGCGTATAGAAAAGTGTTCTGGAATTTTAGGTAAAAAAAACCCTCCAAACATTAAGGAGGGAAAATAAATATAAAGCGAGCCTATTGGTATACCACTAATTATGTATAAACCATACCCGACCAGTAAAATAATTTTGTAAAAAAATAAATAAGCCGCTGAGCTGTAAAATAATGTTTATTAATTCATGTAGATAGCTATTTTTTAACGGAATTAATTAACCATTGTAAATAATTATCTTCGACTTGGCTTGGGTCAAGACGAATAAGTTCTGGTGTTTCGTATGGGTGAATTTCTT
This sequence comes from Providencia sp. TYF-12, assembly GCF_041344805.1. Classification (NCBI taxonomy): domain Bacteria; kingdom Pseudomonadati; phylum Pseudomonadota; class Gammaproteobacteria; order Enterobacterales; family Morganellaceae; genus Providencia; species Providencia sp. TYF-12. Next base: position 2,954,402 of record NZ_CP166833.1, on the reverse strand, counting down.
TTATTGCATTAAATAAACTGAGCTGATTATCGTGTGTTGTCTTAATCAAAAGCAAAATTTCTTTATCTTGTGTAATGTTACCTTGCCAAAGATATATAGATACCACTTCTGGTAATAGTGAAACACAGGCTGCAAGGCGATTCGCTAAAATATGTTGTGCAATTTTAATTGCACTTTCATGGCTATTCGTTGTACATAGCACAATGCAAGGTTGATGATTACTAGTGGTATAAGTGTTCATGGTAGACATTTAATTTCCTTATCAGTCATATTTAGAAATGAAACTACTATTAATGTTAGATTAAATATTCACACTGTGTATGGAAACAAGGCATAATATTTATAGTTATTTCTAATTGGAATTATTAGGTTAGGTAACAATACTTTTAATAAAGAGAGTCATATTGGTTTAATTCGGTTATCTGGTTTGTTTTTAAGCTGTGTAAGTATTATTACTGTTCATTTTGGTTTTTTTTTAATCAATTGTGCGTGGTGTGGTATTTTTATCCACTCAAAAAAATAACACTATTTACTATTTTTATTTTATTAATTCGATTCAGCCTGCAAAAATAGAGGAAAAAACATAAATAAAATTGAAATTTTAGTATATTAGGTAATATCGAAATAATTTACTGATTACAATGAATAGTTAACTGTATTGACATCATCAAATGTGAGAATTATTAATTCGCTGTATAGGTTCACTCTTTAAAATAAGAGTGTGGCCCTCTATTTTTTTAAAAAATGAGTCAATATAACCTTATAATTATATATTACTTATTGTTACAAAATAGTCTGGCTATTTTTAATAAAACCAAGCTACTCACTGATAATGATCAAAGTTTTTGAGCTGTATTGTTAACATAATGATAAAAATCAGAATATATAACTGAAATTAATCTGTATTTCCATCTTTATACGTACATGGATAACCTTATGAATAAGTTAACACCTTTAAAGCCTGTACCGACCTTAATCGCAGTTGCCATTACGCTAATAATTTGGTTCTTGATCCCTGTACCTGAAGGGGTTAATCCAAATGCTTGGCACCTTTTAGCATTATTTGTTGGCACAATTGCCGCCATTATAGGTAAAGCATTACCTATTGGTGGTGTTTCTATTGTGGCTATTTCTTTAGTTGCTGTAACCGGAGTCACTAATCCAGAATCAACCAAAGGCGCTATTGCTGACGCATTAAGTGGTTTTTCCAATGACTTAATTTGGTTGATTGGTATTTCTATTATGGTTTCCATGAGCCTAAATAAGACAGGTCTTGGGGCTCGGATAGGTTATTATGTGATTTCCCTATTCGGTAAAAAAACACTCGGTATAGCTTATTCATTAGCAATTGCAGAAACCATTCTTGCACCAGTAACGCCAAGTAATACCGCTCGGGGCGGGGGGATTATTCACCCCATTATGCGTTCTATTTCGGATAGCTTTGGGTCAAAAGCTGAAGATGGGACCTCAAGTAAAATAGGGCGTTATTTATCGCTGGTTAATTACAATATTAACCCCATTACCTCTGCGATGTTTATTACTGCCACTGCACCAAACCCATTGATAGTAAGTTTGATCATTAGTGAAACTAGTCAAAGTAATGAATTGACTTGGGGTATGTGGGCAATAGCTGCATTTGTACCTGCCATTGTGTCATTAATCTTAATGCCTTTGGTGATCTATTTTATGTATAAACCAGAAATTACCTCAACACCTGATGCCCCGAATTTTGCTAAAGAGCGTTTGAAACAGTTGGGTGCGGTTTCATTACCCGAAAAAATAACCCTTGCTGTTTTCGGGCTACTATTATTGATGTGGGCTGGTGTGCCCGCCATGGTTTTTGGTCCAGCCTATAGTGTTAATGCTACCACTGCTGCTTTTATTGGTTTGAGTATTTTATTAGCAACAGGGGTTATTAATTGGGATGATGTGCTGAAAAATAAAGGGGCTTGGGATACGGTAGTATGGTTCTCTGCTTTGGTTATGATGGCGACCTTCTTAGGCAAACTAGGCTTAATTAAATGGATGTCAGTGACTGTTGGTAGCACGATTGACAGTATGGGAATAAGCTGGGTGTGGGGGATGCTAATCCTTGTTTTAATTTATGTTTATTCGCATTACTTCTTTGCAAGTACCACAGCGCACATTACAGCAATGTATGCGGCATTTTTCTCCGCAGGTTTAGCACTTGGTGCCCCGCCAATGTTATTAGCTTTAACGTTAGCTTTCTCATCTTCACTAATGATGTCATTAACGCATTATGGTACAGGGACAGCGCCGATTATTTTTGGTTCGGGTTATGCGACGTTAGGCGAATGGTGGAAAACGGGTTTTGTCATGAGTGTTGTAAATTTAGCCGTTTGGTTCTTTATCGGTAGCATTTGGTGGAAATTCTTAGGTTACTGGTAATAGTGAAAAATTTACCTAGTTAGAATAAAAAATCGGGCGAACAGCCCGATTTTTTATTGGTGTTTTTAACTTAAAAAAATAATGTGCTAATCACAGTAATGATAGCCGCGACGATTAGCGCAATTAACATCACATGCCCCCAACTGATCATATGGGGAGATTTCATTGCATGTTGCCATAATAAGCTTATTTCATCAGCATGTGCATATTTGCGAGTATTAATGGCATTTTTAACGTTATTAACTATATCAGTGGCAGTGTCGGCATTTTTTTGCATCATCATGATTACTTGCCTTTTATTAAGGTAATGATATGTGGCTTATTTTGTCTGCTGTGATTATTTCAGATATGTAAAGTCAGAAAAATTGATGGGGTTTTATACAAACTTCCTCCTTTTTTACGATAAAACTCGGTTTCAGTTAAATAAATAAGGGAAAAGGAAGTTTAAGCGCTAAATTAGCTTCATTAAGAGGAAATGGTTACTCATCTAAGGTCATATTTATGCTTTTTGGATAAGTATTTTTTTATTTGGAAAATGAATTAACAAAGCGAATAAATATGATTGGTTTGCCTACAAAAGCCAGTATGATGTAAGTGCTTGAGGGTGAATTTATTTAGAGGAACACATGTATTCGCAAAGAAAGGCAGAATTTTTCTTAGTGCTGACCACGATAATTGCAGCTTGGGGGTGGGTTTTTTCTCGCGAAGCTGTACAGGGAATGCCTATATTCGCCTTTCTCGGCAGCCGCTTCTTATTAGCCGCCATAATTTTACTGCCATTTTGTCGCGGAAAGAAAAATAAAGTAACTCTTCAACAACTGCCAAAAATATTAATGACAGGCGGTTGGATGGCATTGAATATGGTGTTATGGATCTACGCAGTGGCAACAACGGATTCGATAGGGGAAGGGGCATTCATTATGAGCCTAGCCATGCTATTTGTTCCTTTAGTTGCGTGGGTCATTTTAAAAAATAAGCCAGTGCGTTATTTTTGGCAAGCCCTTCCTGTTGCTGTAGTGGGTTTGGCGTGCTTAACTTTATTTAAGGCACAACTTGAATTTAAGGCGAGCCAACTATGGTTTCTTTGTGCTGCTATCGTCCAAGCTATTTATTTTTGTTATACCAGCTTATATACCAGAACCGTGCCGCTTTTACCTTTAACGACAATACAATTAGCTTGCACAGGTACTGTAGGCTTGGTGCTATCCATCTTTTTGGAAGAGTGGCCTGCCAGTATTACTGCACCGACGATGATGTGGTTTATTGCAAGTGTGGTGATAGCGACGAGTTTACGGTTTATTTTACAGCTTATTGGCCAGAAAAACACAACAGCTGCAAACGCTGCAATTATTATGATCCTAGAGCCTGTTATGACAGTATTTGTTGCGGCTATTTGGTATCACGAACGGATGCCTTTGATTCAAATCGTGGGTTGTATATTGATTTTATGTGCTTTATTTTATTATCGTTGGCGTTGTTCAAATTCGCTACCTAAGTGAAATTAAATTATAAAAATAACTTAATGATTGCAGATCTTTTATAGGAAAACGTCTATGATTAATAGTAACAATCATAGATAGGAATATTTATCTAAATTAGAAGTTCTTATTTTGTATATTAAGATTAATGGTGTTGTAAATATAAATTATCTATCCAAAATAGCGAAGTACTAAGACGATAATTTGTTTATTGTTGTCTTCTTGGGTCAAGCGCTTAATGAGAAAATGGGCATAAGATGAAAAAATTAGCATTAATATTGGGTATGGTTGGGGCAGTAGCTGTGTTATCTGCATGTTCTGATGAAAAGGCAGAAATTGCTGAATATAAAACTAACTTTGTGAATACTTGTGTTGCAGGGTCAGGGAATCCACAGGGCGAAACAGCAAATGCTGTTTCAGCGATATGCGGATGTGCCTATGACAAAACAATTGAGAAATATGGCTTAGCTGAATTTAAACGTATTGATGGTGAATTGGCTAAGTCAGGTGATGCAGAACCTGAATTCCAAAAATCCATGATCGAATTTGTTCAGCAGTGTTCGCAAAACGCACGTTAGTCGCTTTAAACCCGCAGTTTGATGGCTATTCATCGTATAAGTGCTGCGGGTTTTTTATTTCTATTTAAATAAATTTTTAAACTGATGTGGTGCACAACGTAAATATTGTGGTGCAACATTAACTTGCTGATTTAATTCACAAGCAGCTCTCCATGGCCAGCGTGGCTCAAATAAAATCCCCCGCCCAATAGCGACAAAATCCGCTTGATGAGTCGCCAGAATAGCCTCTGCTTGTAATGGCTCTGTAATAAGGCCAACAGCAATAACAGGCATCATAGTATGTTCATTAATTGCTTGAGCCAATGGAACTTGGTAATTAGGGCTTAAAGGAATTTGTTGTTCCGCAGATAGGCCACCTGAGGAGACATGGATATAGTCACAACCTAAATCTTCTAATATTTCAGTAAGCTCGATAGATTCGGGAACGCTCCATCCGTGTTCAAGCCAGTCAGTTGCGGAAATCCGTACGCCAACTGCAATATTTGGGCTAATTGTTTCTCTAATTTCATGAAAAATATTCACTAATAAGCGACTTCGGTTCTCGAAGCTCCCCCCATATTCATCTTGGCGTTGATTTGAAACTGGGGATAGGAATTCATGCAATAAATACCCATGAGCTGCGTGAATTTCAATGACGTCAAATCCAGCTTGTTCTGCTCGTTTTGCTGCATCAATAAATTGTTTTTTGATTTCAATAATTTGTTCAATAGTTAACTCACGTGGTAGGTAGTTATCACCAAAAGCAAGCGCGGATGGTGCAACGGTTTGCCACCCATGAGGGTCAGTTGCTTGAAGGCTTTTTCCACCAAACCAAGGTAAATCAGTAGAGGCTTTTCTACCTGCATGGGCTATTTGCACTCCTAAACGTGCATTCGAATATTGCCTAATATCTACCAGCATTTGCTGCATGGCGGCCATTTGTTCATCATTCCACAGCCCTAAATCCTTGTGTGTAATACGTCCTTCGGGCGTAACTGCACTAGCTTCCATAATGACTAATGAAGCACCAGACAAAGCGAGGTTCATATAATGCGCCTTGTGCCACGGCGTTGGCATCCCATTGTCTGCTGAATATTGACACATAGGTGGAACGATAATTCTATTTTCTAGTGAAACTTGGCCTATTGATGCGGATGAAAAAAGATGACTCATAGGAACATTCCTTTTTAGATAACTTTAGTTATTCTTATATTATACCTAGTTTATTTTGGTCTTTTTGTGAGATGGTGTGATATTGCAAATCAACCTTACCTTTACATAAAGTTGAAACTAAAAAGCAAGTAGTTTTTTGGATCTTTGAAAAACATAAAAAAAAGTATAAATCCCTGTGTTGGTGGCTAAAAAATAGCTGAAATACTTAAAAAAATAGCATAAAAAATAAAATAGTAGAGTAAATATATTATCTTGGTATTTATAATTCTGTCACTTATAAATTAAATAAATAATCACCAATATATAATGGTTTTAATTTCACCTTATGGTTTTAATGGTTGTAATAGAAAAATACACTGGTTTTTTATTTTAAATAGTGATTTTAATTAGTGTGAACAAGTTGTTATCGCAGCAAAAATATAAAAATAGCCTTGCACTTGTCTCTAATGGTTTATATAAGCAACATACTGATATTGAATCAAATAGACAATTTAATTACGCAATTTGCATAGTCGTAAAATAGCATTAAATAATTAGGCTAGTTAATTAAAGCTTATTTCACCTGAAAAATATAATTCTAAGAAGGAAGTCGATGTGTTAACAATTATTGGTATTTTAATCATTGTATCTATCGTGACATTGCTCATGATGGGAAAAGTGAGCCCTATTATCGCAATGTCCTGTATACCATTTATTGGTGCATTATTTGCAGGATATTCTGTAGCGGAAATTTCAGTTTTCTTCGAGAGTGGGATTAATAAAGTCTCGAAAGTCGCTGCAATGTTTTTATTTGCCATCTTGTTTTTTAGCTTGATGAAAGATCTCCATATTTTTGACCCATTAATTCGGATAATGGTCAAAATGACTCGTGGAAATATTGTTGTTGTTTGTATTATGACTACCCTAATCGCGGGTATTGTCCATTTAGATGGCTCAGGAGCAGCAACATTTTTAATTATTATCCCTGCATTATTACCTTTATATCGACAGCTAGGTATGAGCCCATATTTAATGTTATTACTGATGTGTGCAAGCATGGGGGTGATGAATATGGTGCCTTGGGGAGGGCCTTTAGGGCGCGCCTCTGCGGTCACTGGAATTGACGCATCAACTTTATGGCAGCAACTTATACCTGTTCAATTAATTGGTATGGGTGGCGCTGTGGTATTCGCTATTATTATGGGTTTGCGCGAGAAACGCCGCATAGCTTCCGCACGGTTGAAAGGGACGACGCCGTATGAGATGGATTCATTATTACCTGCGAGTGAAGAAATTGGCGAAATCAATGAAACTATCCAAAAGCCTAAAAAGCCATTAATTAATGGTGGTTTAATTGTTGCATCGGTGGTGTGTCTGGCATTTGGTTTATTATCAGCTCCATATGTATTTATGATAGCACTATCAATCGCACTGATGGTGAACTTCCCTAACCCTAGAGACCAAATGAAGGTCTTATCTGCTCATGCGCCACAAGCACTAGGTATGGTCGCGATTATACTTGCAGCTGGAGCATTTTTGGGGATTTTATCTGAAGGGGGAATGCTTGAGTCGATAGCAAAAGATTTAACTGCTATTTTACCAATGGAATGGGTATCAAAAGTGCATATCTTTGTTGGTATTTTGGGTGTGCCGATGGATATATTCACCAGTACAGATGCTTATTATTTTGCTTTATTACCGATAATTCAACAAATTGCAGCCACTGTAGGGGTAGACCCATCTGCTGTTGTTTACTCTATGGCTATTGGTAATAATGCAGGGACTTTTGTTAGCCCATTTTCACCGGCAGCTTGGTTAGCCATGGGGCTAGCGGGGATTGATATGGGGCGTCACCTGCGTTATTCATTTGGGTGGATTTGGCTATTTAGTCTATTTTTACTTGGCGCTGGTGCGGTACTCGGTCTCTACTAATTGGCTTTCGCGCCGCAGTGTTGTTGGCTTTAAAAGTAACCCCTAGTCATACATTGGTATGTTCTAGGGGTTACTTTTTGTCGCCTAGTTGCAATAGCATCAGATTAGAATACATCCAGTTTATTTTTTGGTTTGTAATCTGTAGTCGGTACAGGTACCAAGGTGATTGAATAGCTATATTGCGAATTATCAGATAGTTACTATGTCGTAAAATTTACGGTTATGACATGATTTATTGGTTAATTATTATCAATAAGGTTTTGTTATGCGTCGGCCACTTTCTTCTTATCATCCTATCCTCTATTGGCTGCGTGTGACTCAAAAACGTCTAGCTCGAAGACTGCATTGGGCATTTTCCTCTCAATATTATGCGAAAGCGAAATCTTCTGAACGTCTTGAATATCGCTACAATAAGCACACATCCAAATTAATCCGCAAATTAGGTGAGTCGGATTTACGTTTGCAGTACAACAAAGTGACTAACTTGCGCATAGCCATTAAAGCCATGAATGGTATTACGATATACCCTGGGGAGTATTTTTCCTTTTGTCGATTAGTGGGAAAGCCCACAGCGCGTAGGGGGTTTCTTGAGGGGATGGAATTATCATTTGGCGAAGCTCGTAGTGGTATTGGTGGTGGAATTTGCCAGCTCAGCAACCTAATACACTGGATGATTTTGCACTCACCATTACAGGTGGTTGAGCGTGCTAATCATAGTTTTGACCCTTTTCCTGATGAGGGCAGAGTATTGCCGTTTGGCTCAGGCGCTGCCATTTTTTATAATTACATCGACCTTGTCTTTTACAACCCAACTCAAAGTGCATTTCAATTGGTTTTTAATATTGCTGAGCACCAACTTGAAGGGGAGTTGTTATGCAGTGATCCGCGAGAGGCGAAATACCATATTTATGAGAAAAACCATAAATTTACCCGTGAAAAAGGGGTGATTTATCGCCATAATGAAATTTGGCAAAAAGTGACGACTAAAGGGCAAGAACCAGTCACTTTGCAAGATAATTGTTTGTACTGCAATAAAGTCGTAGTGAAATACCCTATTGATGAAAGCCGAATTGTTATCGAATAACTGCGTTTTTCATGAGTTTAGGAATAAATTGATAGTTTTTTCCTTGACAGTTAAGTTAGGATCTCACTGAATATAACACAAACAGGCCTAGAGAAAACGCTAGGCAGCATCAATATGAGGCCGACACTCGGACTAGATATGTAATACCAACACTTGATTTCTCAACAATAAAAGAAGCAAATCTTGCAAAAGATTTGTTGTGATTTCTATTCTTTAGAGAAAGCATGATGAATATGCAATCAAGAAAGTATGGTAGAACGTATCATTATCCGTTCTCACCCGGTACGACTAGTGACGATCGCATCAATAGCGATTGGTGGTCGCACATCCAAAATATTGGGCAATTAATTCACACAGAAAAACTCGATGGCGAAAACAATTGTTTAAATCGCTATGGTGTGTTTGCACGCTCTCATGGCGCGCCAACACAATCTGCATGGAGCCAACAGATACGTCAGCGTTGGCAGTTAATTAAAGATGATTTAGGTGATATCGAACTATTCGGTGAAAATCTTTATGCTGTGCATTCCATTGAGTATCAGCATATTGAAGACTATTTTTATCTGTTTGCCGTTAGGCAAGGGGGTTATTGGCTTAGTTGGGAAGAAGTGCAATTTTATGCAGCATTATTTGATTTCCCTACGGTGCCTCAGTTGGATTTATCATTGAATAAGAATATGTCTGAGCAAGAATATACCCGTGGATTAATAGAAGCCGCATCCCAAGATAGCCAATTTATTGCCTATGATACACATACAGGCAAAGCATGTAGCATGGAAGGTATTGTTAGCCGTGATAGCCAAGCCTTCCCAGTAGATGATTTTATGTCGCATGTATTTAAATATGTGCGTAAAAATCATGTCAAAACAGATATCCACTGGAAGCGTAATTGGCAAAGAGCCAAACTGGCTTTTGAATATCAAGGAGGGCAATGATGAGCTGGCAATTGACAAAAAACCGCGATTGGTCGCAGCTTGAAGCTCAATTTGATTTTATCCGCGACATGCAAAATGTACCACAAGATAGCTTGCACCATGCAGAGGGTAATGTGGCTATTCATACCCAAATGGTGTTAGCCGCGCTTGAAAGTTTGCCTGAATATCAGCAACTATCACCGTTTAAGCAGCAGGTGGTTTGGACTGCGGCATTATTGCATGACGTAGAAAAGCGCAGTACCACACGTGAAGATGAAGAGGGGCGAATTCATTCACCGGGGCACGCTAAAAAAGGTGAGTTATCTGTACGGAATATATTATTTCGTCAAATAGAAACACCTTTTGCCATTCGTGAACATATTGCTGCATTAGTGCGTTTTCACGGCTTACCGTTATGGATAATGGAAAAACCAGACCCTGAGCGTACTTTATTTGCCGCCTCTTTACGTGTCGAAATGCCGTTGTTGTGTATGTTGGCGAAAGCGGATGCAATAGGCCGAACTTGTGAAGATAAAGCTGATTTACTCGCTAGAATTGAGCTGTTTGAATTATTTTGTCGTGAGCAAGATTGTTGGGATAAGCCTAAATCATTTGCCTCTTTAGCGGGCCGTTTCCAATATTTTCATTACCAGAAGGGCACGGCAGATTACCTCCCTTTTGAGGAGTTTGGTAGCGAAGTGATTATGTTATGCGGTTTACCCGGTATGGGGAAGGATCACTTTGTAAAACAGTTTTATCCACAAACTCAAATAATTTTCCTCGATGATATTCGTCGAGAACATAAAATTAACCCTGCAGATAAAAATGCACAAGGGTGGGTGGCTCAACAAGCGAAAGAGCAAGCTAAAGGTTTACTGCGCACTAAAACGGATTTTATTTGGAATGCGACTTCGTTAAGCGCTTCTTTGCGAGCCAGTATGATCAGCCTATTTGAACGTTATCAAGCAAAAGTTCATTTAGTTTATTTGGAAGTGCCATTCAAGCAATGGCGGCAACAAAATCAACAACGGCAATATGCTGTTCCAGATAATATTATGGAAAGAATGGCAGGCAAGTTGGAATTACCCACTCCCGATGAAGCGCACCAAGTTTCTTATTATATTAATAGTGAGTTTGTTGAGTTGTTCGGGGAGATATAGCATGGTTTACCTGCCTCTAGGTAAGAGGCAGGTTCTCATTTTGTATTATGGAATAAACGCATCACCTTCAAATAACTTCCTTGCTGTACGGATAATTGATGCCTGTAGCCCCTCAGGAAAGTCACTTTTTGGAGTTAATGAGACTTCAAACATTCCACTGAGATGCTCAATAGCGATATTTTTCATATCCACAGAATCAATATATTGTTTCACGATACTGTCAGGTAAAAGGGTACTGGTGGCAATAGCAATAGCGCCGGTTACAGCAAGGGCACCATGACATTTATGAGGCATAAAATAGCGTACGTTGATGGTACCACCATGGATAGCAGGAGAGACCAAAATAGGTTTGGGGATCACTTTTTTGCTCACATCACCTAAACCCATTGCTGCCCCCGCTTTAATGCGAATAGCTTCCAATTTCTGCATAAATTCGCTATCTGTTTCTAATTGTTCAGCCGTCTCATAACCGGTTTTATTCATCTGAGGGGCATCAATGAGTACCACAGGCGTTGCCATATCGATGCAACTCACCTCAACACCGTCAAAGGTATCAATTGAGTGCCCAGTTGGCAGAAGTTTCCCAGTTTTAGTACCGCAGGCATTTAAAAATGTTAGCGCAACAGGTGCTGCATACCCAGGTACACCAGCAATTGAGGTTTCACCAAGGTAATTCACTTCGCCATTAGGTGTTTGTACTGTTGAATTAATAAAGGTATTGGTATTCACATTACGAATTCTTACCGTGGTCGTGTCATGATGAATAGGGACTAAGCCTTTTTCAATGGCAAAAGGGCCAACCGCACACAGGATATTACCGCAGTTCGGCGCTGTATCGACAATCGCTTCCATAATAGAAACTTGTGCAAATAAATAGTCTATATCAGCGTCAGGGTGAGAAGAGGGGCCAATAATGGCGACTTTACTGGTTTGTGGGCTACCACCTCCAATGCCATCAATTTGTAAAGCATGACCAGAACCCATCAATGCAAGAATGAGTTTATCGCGCTGTTGAATATCGTTGGGAAGAGAATCTGCGAGTAGGAATACACCTTTCGAGGTGCCGCCACGCATTAATGTGCAAGGGATCTTTTTCATCTGTTTACCCGTTATATTTCCCGCTGTGGCGGTGTTGGCTACACTCAGTTACCCAAGTCACATACCTTTGTATGCTCCTTGGGATGCCTTCATTTGCCGCCTAGCCACAACGAGAACTATTTAGGGGAAGCCGATAAATATTTACGCGATAGCTTAAAGGCTGCAAATAACCATAGAAGCGTGAGAAATAATGTTTAGTTAAATTGGGCACAATAATCATTGTGCCCATACCGTTATATAAAGGCGTGAGGATTAAATTAACCCAGTGTTAATTAAAATTTCCCACCAACCTAAACCGATAGTCATATGAACAAGTAAGCTAATGAATGCGACAAGGCCACCAATAATCCACCAAGAGCGAATATCGTTATAACCCGCCCCGAATACGATAGGCGCAGCCGCACCACCATAGTGAGTTACACTACCACCGTAGGCATTAGAGAAAAGTAAGCCTAGAGCCAGTAGCATTGGAGGTGCACCAGCTACCATACCGACTGTCGCGAATACTGGAACCATCGCGGCGACATATGCACCACCAGAGGCAAATAAGTAACGTATCGCGACACTGATAAACATGATGACGAAGAAGGCAAGCATGGCTTGGTCGCCGAAAGAAAGGTATTGGCTCATGGTATCAGCTAGCCATTTAAAGAAACCCGCTTTAGTCAGTACGCCAGACATACTGATGATCCCACCGTACCAAATCAGCGTGTTCCAGCCGCCTTTGTTTTTTAAGACATCATCCCAAGTAACAACACCAAGGATCAGGGTTAATGCCATGACGGCAATAGCAACACTGGATGCGCTTACGCCGATTAAGTCGGAAAAAATCCAGCCACAAAGCGCAATAATAAATACAATGCTGAGTAATTTTTCACGCATAGTCATCGGGCCTAATTCTTCAAGGCCTTTTGCCGCGATCTCTTTGTTATTTACTTTTTTTAATTCTGGTGGGTAAAGCTTATAAATCATTAAGGGAGTTAAAATCAGCATGATTAAGCCGGGAACTGAAGCGGCGAGTGCCCATCCACCCCAACTTAAATGGATCCCCATGATGTCGGTCATCATCGCTAATGCTAAAGCATTCGGTGCCATGGCAGTTAAAAACATATAGCTGGTGGTTTTAGTCACCATATATACGTTAACCAGTAAATAGTGACCTGCTTTACGAGGGCTTTTTTCTGGATCTGACCCTAAAGCAACCGCGACACTATTGATGATAGGAAAAACAATTCCCCCAGCTCGTGCAGTATTCGATGGGGTAGCAGGAGCAATAATTAAATCCAGAATAGCAGTGACATATCCTAACCCAAGCGTTGTTCCGCCTAGCTTACCTATTAATATATACGAGAGACGTTTCCCGAGACCGGTAATTACAAATGCGGCACTCAGTGTAAATGCAGCAAATACTAACCATGTGGTCCCAGACGCATAACCGCTGAGCACTTCACTTGCTTTGACATCTTTAGTACCTGTAATACCAATAATGACAGCACTTGCTGCAATAGTGGCTAATAAGATAACGGGTTCTGAATAGGGTTTTAATACTAACCCTACAATGGCGGCAAGATAAAGACCAAATAATAACCAAGCAATATGTGGGAGCCCAGTTGGTGTTGGTATTAAAGCAATGATAATTGGAATCGCTATTAATATAAATAGCTTCCATATTTTTTCTTTTTGCATAAGCCAATTTCCTTGATTAAATCAATATTAAATTTATTTAATATTAAATTGAATGAACTTTAATATTAGGAATTTGTTAAAATAACAATTTTTAATATGGCTGCATCTTGAATGAAAATAATAAATTGGTTTTATTAGTAATTCATTCTAAAGCGGATGTTTTTTATTAATAAATATTTAATTGGTTTTTATTTACTTAATTAATTTAATTTTTCTTATTTCTTCCTATATTAATAATGTTGAATTTTTGTAATGTTAAACCGTGATGTTGATTTGCTAATCGGGAAAAAAACCAAGTCAATATTAATAAGTCTGCGCTGCCGCCGGGGCTGACATTCTGTTGAATACATTCATTATCGAAATTTTTTACAAAAATTAAATCATTGTGGGTATTAATCCCTTGATGTAATAATTGTATAGCGCGTTGTTTTACCCACTCTAACCCTTGAATACCTCCACGATTAACAATATTAGTGTCATCATTCAGGCTCATTAATAAAATTAAGGTATCAAGTAGGGCAATATCGTCTGCTTTATCTTTTGCGAGTTGTTGTAAATAGTAAGGGAGTGCATGTTGAGTGACTAACGCGTAACCATTTTGCGCTTCACCTCGAGCACCTGTTAGCCCGTATTGCTGATATAGGCGGTGCCCTGCCGTTGGGGTATCAGTTGGTTTTTTTAATTCATCGGTAATTCCAACACACATTCCTGCCACTAACTGACTAATATATTGAGGCAGCACGGGTTGCTGTAAGGCAATTAAACGGCCGATTGCAGTTAATACCAACCCTAGGGAAAAAATACTGCCTTTATGCGTATTTACACCTTGAGTTGCACGGAACATGGCCGTTTCACAATTAATACCAATACTACGGATATTGATTAAAACGTTTTCTATCGGTAAATCTTTATGCTGAGCCCCTGCGAGTAGAAAATAAGGGAAATATTTTGCAATTGCATTGGCACTTAAGTGAAAATCGGTCAGTGCCATATCTTTATGGGCACCTGTGTTATGTTTATCGACTAACCCCGGTTTAGGGGTTAAATTCACTTCAGCGAGCAAAGCTTGCCAAGCTAATTGGCTGTAATGCTGAACTTGTTCTTCAGTGATAGAGTTTAACTGTTTAGCGTGTTGCATTAGCTAACTCCTCAATACGGTTAAGGATCTCACCAAGTGGGTGTGTTCGATGTCGAGCACACACCTTAGCTTCATTCTCACAAACCAAACAACGCCTTGAAGAGAGGTTTAATTGTGAGCGAGAATACTGCTGTCCGTTCGCATCAAAAACGTCAAAATCCCATAGCCGTCCCACTGGCGATAACTCTTCAATTTCAATTAACGCTTTTTTAATTTCAATTGCATCGACATCAACAGCAGCCAAACATTCCGGTCCTGTTTTTAATGCCCATGATTGTTGTGATAAAAACACCCACTGCCTGCGTGAAGCAATTTGTTTAAGCGCATTTAGTCCTTGATTAAAAACATGTCTAACAAGGGAGTTATCTTTAACCGCTCCCGGGAAAACGACAGTAAATGAAATCAAGGTTACCTGATGGAGACCAATCCATTGTTGCTGACGAGCCTGACGGGCATCACGGCTATCTAGCAGTTCAGGTAAGGAAATTTCAAATTGCTCTTGAGTATCAGGCAGTGGGTAAAACATAGTTACTCCTTCACTTGATGAACAATATCAATGACCGAACCATCGCGGTAGCGAACAACGGCCACGACCTTATCGGTAAATTCAATTGGATTAGGAGTACCAGTTAAGAGTTGTGCTCGTTCTCTTAACCAGTCCATTGAAACAGTTTTAATCCCTTGGCTTTCAAGTTGTTGTTTTAATTCAGGACGAGCTGGGTTTACTGTAATACCATGGTCCGTCACGAGAATATCAACGCTTGAGCCTGGAGTAACACAAGTTAATACTTCATCAACTAAGGTTGGGATGCGCCCGCGAACTAATGGTGCCACAATGATGGAGAGTTTTGAGGCCACCGCTGTATCACTATGACCACCTGAAGCTCCACGAATGACACCGTCAGAGCCGGTTAATACATTGACATTAAAGCGAGTATCGATTTCTAGCGCACTGAGTACCACCACATCAAGCATATCAACGGAGGCCCCTTTAGAATCAAAGCAAGCATATTGATTCGCACTGATTTCAATATGATTAGGGTTGCGGCCTAATGATTCTGCGGCGGCTTTATCAAAACTTTGTACATCTAATAATTTGCGAATTAAGCCTTTCTCATGTAAATCAACAATGGTTGACGTGATCCCGCCCAATGCAAAGCCTGCGGTAATATTGTGACGTCTCATTTTATCTTCAAGAAAACGAGTTACTGCCAGAGATGCACCGCCAGTCCCTGTTTGCAATGAAAAACCATCTTTAAAATAACCGGATTTTTCGATCACATCCGCGGCGGTACGGGCAATGAGAAGTTCCCGAGGGTTAGATGTCATACGGGTCGCATCGGCGCCAATTTTATCTGCGTCGCCTACGCGTTTTACTTTCACAATGTAGTCAACTTCATCTTGTTTAATACTGGATGGGTTATGTGGGTAATCCAATAATTCTTCTGTCAGCATGACCACTTTTTTAGCTGTTTCTGCGTCAATTTTGGCATAACCTAAAGAACCACAGCTTGCAGTTCCTGTATAGCCATTGGCATTACCGTACTCATCACAAGAAGGAACACCAATAAAGGCTACATCGATTGATAGCTCACCGCTATGTATTAAGTTTGCTCGTCCGCCATGTGAATGGATTTGTACTGGCTCATCCAATTCTCCACGTGAAATAGCCTCAGCTAATGGCCCCCGAATACCTGAGGTATAAATTTTACGAATAACGCCGTGGCGAATATGTTCAACTAAGGGGGAGTGACATGCACTTAATGAACTAGAAGCAAGGGTAAGGTTACGAAAACCCATTTCGGCAATCACTTGCATCACCATATTAACGGTAAGGTCGCCACCACGAAATGCGTGATGGAATGAAATCGTCATACCGTCTTTGAGGCCAGAACGACGGATAGCAACTTGTAAATCATCGCACAGTTTGCGATTTCTCGGTTTTTGTACCTGCTGTTGTATTTTGCCAATATCTTGGAATTCTTGTTGAGTTTCATCCATATTTGGTTGTAGGTAGGCTGATACGCGAGCCTGACGCTGAGTACTATTTGTCATTTTATTTGCCTCACTCTTCCCGAATGCCTGATAATGCTGCGCGTGATAATACAAGACGGGCTCTATCAATCACTGGGCCATCGACCATTTTTCCGTTTAAAGACACAACACCTTTACCTTCAAGGGCAGCTGAATCAGCTGCTTCAACAACACGTTGAGCATGGTCGACTTCTTTTTGAGTAGGTGCATACAGGTTATGAAGTAACTCAATTTGTCTTGGATTTATCAATGACTTGCCATCAAAGCCGAGTTGTTTAATGTGAGCGGCTTCGTGTAGAAAGCCTTCTTCATTATTAGCGTCAGAATAAACGGTATCGAAAGCTTGGATACCAGCTGAGCGTGCGGCTTGTAAAATGGCGCACCGAGCATAGAGGAGTTCAACGCCGTCAGGAGACCGCTCGGTGCGCAAATTGCGGACATAGTCCTCGGCACCTAGTGCGATGCCAATAAGTCGTTGTGATGAATGTGCAATATTAACAGCTTGGGTGATCCCCATAGGGGATTCAATGGCGGCCAGTAATCCAGTACTGCCTTCCTCACGACCACAACTTTTTTCAATACGTAGAATTTCATTTTCAATATCAATAACGTCTTGCGCAGTATCGGTTTTTGGCAAGCGAACAATATCGGCGCCACCGCGAACGACGGCCTCAAGATCGGCGACACCAAATGCGGAATCCAATGCATTGACACGAACAATAGTTTCAATATCTTGATAAAGCGGGTGTTGTAATGCGTGGTAAACTAAACGTCGAGCTGTGTCTTTTTCACGCAGTGTAACGGAGTCTTCAAGGTCAAACATCAGCGCATCTGCTTTATAAATAAAGGAGTTGCTTAGCATCGCTGCGTTTGAGCCAGGGACAAAAAGCATGCTTCTGCGTGTCCGTGATTTTTGTTGTGGAGTCATTATTTTTCCTCCCAAGGTAGGTAGTCGATATCACAAGCGCGAGCGAATAATGCTTCAAGACGTGCTCTGAGTACGCATTCCAATGCACCTTTATCATCAACGATGATTTGTGCACCTTGGATTTCATGCCGCTGTATCATTTCTTGTACGATCTGCGTGATGGCATCACCGAATTGTTTTTCGACACTGCTGGTTACTTGCACTGAAACTTCTTGAGTATCTTCTAAAGGTTCTATGCGAACCATGACATCACTTGATTCAAGCGTGCCAGCTATTGCTGCGTGTTTAATCTTCATATTTCACCTATGGCTAATTCAGAACTTTCGGTGCGGTTTATTGTGGTTGTTACTTGGTTAGCGAGCATTTCTTGTAAATATTGATATGTCGCTTCAGGCACAATCGCTTTAATTGCCGCAAGATCTTTTTTAGCGAGCAGTCTTCTAACTTGCGAGGCGGAAACCGCCGTGCCATTGATGACTATTCGCGGAAATTCAATGAGTTCTATAGGTGGAAAATTCATAGCGTCCGTTTCCAGCCAGAAGCGCATGTCTTGGTTATATTGATTAGTGACTTGGCAAAAAGGCTCAGAACCTACAAATCGATGGGTGATCCCAAGAGCTGGGGCGATATATTGACGAAAAATCTTAATATCGATCTCGGTATAACAGTTATTGGCAACCGTTTTATCTTTTATAAAGTAGCAAGGGAAAGTCGCTCGAGAAATAATATATTCAGAGCCTTTATGGATAGTGAGATTGTCTATCCCTTTTGTGCCCGCCTCAATCAAATTAAGCCTAACTTTATAAGGAAAGCGCGAGGTATCTTCTTTGACGACAAATAAATGTAGCCAATCGCACGCTTTTGCCGCTTGTTCTATCAAATAACGGTGTCCAAGGGTAAATGGATTGGCATTCATCACAATGGCGCCAATTTTTTTCCCATCTTTACGCTGTGCTTTTAAGCTTTCAATATAGCGTTTTAGATAACAGCAACTGTTTTCCATCAGCACCATGACATCAGGGACAGTTGCAATAGTATGAAAACCACATTGTTGAAATAGGCTTTCGTTCTGAAATTTGGTATAAATAAATAAATGTGTTGTGTTATTTTCATAAGCGAGATTAACAAGTTCTGTTGCTAACTTTAATGCAAGGCCTTCGCCACGAACATCATCGCTAATTGCAACGCATTTAATCACGTTTTTAGCTAATCCCCCGCATGCAATTAATTTTTCATTACGGGTTATAGTAATAAAAACGTCGATACTTGAATCAAGCTCTAAATCGTTTTCCTTTAAAAACTGAGTAATTTCAGCAAGTTTCCTGTTCTCATGACGTTTTACCTGATTAAACGTTATGTTTTCGAACATAATAGTATCCTGCATCTCATTTAGAGATGTTTTTAAAATGTTGCTAATGTTAAAGTTAATTAAATAATTATTTTTAGAATTTTTTAGTGCGCTTAATATAAGTAATTATTTAATTTCCCTTTTCAATATTAATATTAAAGAAGCTGTATTTAATATACTTGACCTATTTCATGTTTCTTAAATGAGTTTGTATTTGTTTAATGGTTTTAAAGTTTTTAATTATTGGATATGTTTTTTATTGCTTGGTTTTTATGTGTTTAATTATTAATATGTGTATTATACCTTTGGCTTTAACCTGAGTTATCCGTTATATTGTTATCTTTGTATTTAACAAATTTTTTACTTTTCATAGTGTAACGAGATTTAACATGAAAAAAGAATATGCATTCTCCTCACTGAAAAAAGTAAGCTCGATTTCGTTTTCAGTACGAGTATTCTTTCTTCTATTACTTGTCTCTGTCTTTTTGACGTTTGGGTTGGGTAAATATTTTACAGATACTGCGGAAAGCCGGTTGATTGCGAATATTAGGTCTCTAGCGATGAGCCAAGCGAAGCTAATCGCTTCAATTGAAGGGGTGGTGCAATCTGTAAAAAATAAAGATATCCCAAGACTGAAAATTATTGCAGATAAACTCAATCAAGATTCGAATTATGATTATGTGGTGATTGGTGATGAAAACTCGATTCGCCTATATCACCCAAACAGCCAGAAAATTGGCTACAAAATGCAATGGAACAAACCAGGTGCATTGGAGCGGGGCGAAAGTTACTTCATCAATGGTGAAGGTTCGATGGGAAATGCGGTACGAGCAAAAACTCCCATTTTTGATGAGCAGGGTAAAGTTATCGGGGTGGTTTCTATTGGTTATTTAACCAATAAAATTGACACCTCCCGCAGTGAACTATTTGTACAAACTGGCGCTACGTTTCTCGGTATATTGATTATTTTATTGTTTTTATCTTGGGCATTCTCACGCCTAATACAGAAACAAATGTTGGGCATGGAGCCAGAGGAAATCACACAATTAGTGTTAGTACAAAAAGGGATATTTGATGCCGTTTTTGAAGGGGTCATCGCTGTTAATACCCAAGGGCAGATTATCAATATCAATTCGAATGCTAGAAAAATGCTCATGTTGAGTGAGCCATTAGGGCAACTAACGGGTATGCGCGTTTCAGAAAGAATATCGCCCGCTGATTTTTTTATGACCGATATTGCGACAACTCGGCATGATGTGATTTGTGAATTTAATGGGCTAAATGTGATTGCAAATCGAGTAGCTATTCGTGATAGTGAGCAACTTGTGGGGGCTGTAATCAGCTTTCGTAGTCAAAATGATATTGAATCCTTAAATTCTCAGTTAACACAAGTGCGTCAGTATGTTGAAAATTTACGCACACTACGCCATGAACACCTTAATTGGATGTCAACATTAAGTGGTTTATTGCAGATGAAAGAGTATGACCAAGCTTTGGCTCTAATTAAAGGTGAATCAGAGTCCCAACAACAATTGATTGATACGTTACGCAGGCAATTTTTTGATAAGCAAGTTGCTGGCTTATTATTTGGTAAGTATCATCGAGCCAAAGAGCTAGGGTTACAATTAAAGTTTACGGCGGGTAGCCAACTGCGCGACTTACCTGATTCATTAAACAGTACTGAATTTTGTGCTGTCTTGGGTAATTTATTGGATAATGCTTTTGAAGCAAGTTTGAAAAGCAACCAAGGGAATAAGCAGGTCGAGTTATACCTTTCTGATGAAGGAAAGGAAATAGTTATTGAAGTTGTGGATCAAGGTTGTGGTTTCCCCGAAGAGCTTCAAAATAAATGGTTTGAACGTGGAGTGACAACCAAGACAGATGCAACAGATGGCCATGGTATTGGGCTCTATTTAGTTGCATCTTATGTTAAGCGCTGTAATGGCGCGGTGATTATTGAAGAAAATCAACCGCATGGTACAGTATTCTCAATTTTTATTCCGAAAGTGAAGATATAAAATGATTAAGATAAAAATCCTCATTGTGGAAGATGAGTTACTTCTGGCAGAAATGCATGGCGAGTATATAAAAACGTACCCTGCATGTGACAA
Source organism: Providencia sp. TYF-12 (assembly GCF_041344805.1). NCBI lineage: Bacteria > Pseudomonadati > Pseudomonadota > Gammaproteobacteria > Enterobacterales > Morganellaceae > Providencia > Providencia sp. TYF-12. The sequence goes on along the minus strand of NZ_CP166833.1, from coordinate 2,933,373 downwards.
AGTGTGGCTTGCGGGGAACCTAGCTGAAGCTAGGAAAATGATTGAATATATGAAACCCGATCTAATTTTATTAGATAACTATTTACCTGATGGTAAAGGTATTGATTTGGTTCATGAATTAATACAAGAAAGAAACAACGCAGATATTGTTTTCACAACCGCAGCAAGCGACATGGAAACGGTCTCTGAAGCAATTCGCTTAGGGGTTTTTGACTACTTAGTGAAACCTATCGCTTATGAGCGTTTAGGGCAAACATTAGATAGGTATATTCAACGTAAATCTGTTCTGCAAGCGAATAGTAAAACTAACCAAAGTAAAATTGATGATATGTTTAATACTTATGCGCGTGGTGAATCGAAAGAAGAGCTACCGACGGGGATTGACATCATTACATTAGAAAAAATATTAGCGCTATTTGCTGATTCAGAAGCAGAATATACAGCTGAAAGTATCGCTGAAACAATAAAATTGAGCCGCACAACAGCAAGACGTTATTTGGAATATTGTTTGGCAAAAAATAAAATTGAGGCTGAAATTGAATACGGGAAAGTGGGGCGACCACAGCGAGTCTACCGCAGAAAAATGTGAATGTTTGTATTAATCTGCGCATATCGATAAAAGTTCTGCATGGGGTATATATTCAATGCAGAACTTCTTGTATATAGCACCACTTTGGCTCAATGGGTAACGATAACGTCATGATATAAAAGGGAGTTAAATGGGGGGCATGTAGATTAAATTACATTATGAGAGTAAAGCGAAATGCCTATAAAAACGTTTGTTCGCCCCATCCAATTATCGCTGCACATAAATTGCATCCTCATTAAGTTATTTGCGCTGGTTTTCCAAAATTAATACTTTTTTTGCAGCTCGTTCATCACCTTTAGCGGCGGCAAGCTTATACCAACGTAGCGCTTTTTTATCATCGGCTTCAACCCCCATCCCATACTGGTAGCATGCCCCAGCTGCATATTGGGCATCAGCACTATTTTGCTGCGCCGCTTTGATAAACCAGTGACAGGCTTTAGTCTGGTCAGTTTTAATGCCATCACCGCGAGCATAGATAAGCGCAATATTAAATTGTGCGGAAACCTCACCTTGCTCGGCCGCCAAAGTTAGCCATTTTATTGCCGCTTGGGGATCTTTTTCGGTGCCTTGCCCGGTTAGGTACAGCATACCTAAACTATTTTGAGCAGGGGAAAAGCCTTGCTCCGCTGCGCGAGTAAAATATTGGAAAGCTTGTGGGTAATTGACTTTGTCATACATACCTGTTGCGGATTGATAGCCAAGCAAGTAGAGGGCTTGTGGATGGTTTTTCTCAGCAAGTTCAAGGTATATTTTTTGTGCTTTCTGCGGGTCTTTAGTTACTGCTTTACCTTCTTCATACCAGTAAGCAAGGGTTAACATAGCCGCTGGAAATTGCTGTTCGGCCGCTTTTTTTAACCATTTTTCTGCTTCTGCTGGGTTTTTCTCAAGAGCCTTATCGATACCATATAAGGTGTATTCTGCCATATTCATCTGGCCAATAGGGTCGCCGTTTTCAGCGGCTATCTTCATCCAGTGCAGCATTTGTTTTTCATCTTTTGGGATGCCAGTACCTTGTTGGTACATGAGCGCAAGGTTAATTTGCGCTTTTGTAAACCCCTGTTGGGCTGATAAGAGGTACCAATTTATTGCATTTTCAAATTGCTTATTGGATTGATAAAACATGGCCAAATTGAATTGGGCTTCGGCTTGCCCTTCATTTGCTAACCCTAATAATGTTTTTTCATCTAGAGGGGTTGGCGTAGGCTCAGCAAAAGCTAAGTGTGCAAAGAGGCTGCCGATGATAATTAAAGGAAGAAGTTTTTTTTTCACAAGGCGACCTCAATGTTGGTTTTGTCACAGTTTAGCGGGTAACTTATTTGGTTTTGTTCAGACCTGCAAGGGTTAAAGCAAATTGTACATTATGATTATCAAATCAAATGGTTAAATATTGCTAAAAAGTGAAAAAATAAAAAAAGAGAAAAAATATGAACTTTTTCTGAAATTAGCATGTCTTACTAGTATCTATATACTGTTTGCTTGCGTAAACATTCATATATTTACCCTCATCATTCATTTCTTTACACGAAGTAATGTAATAATGCACCTACGTAGTGATAGTTTGATTTAGTAAAAAGATCCTTGAGTAGAATGCATTGTGCCCAGTTTGTTACTGGGCTTTTTTTTGTCAAAATTTTACGTATTTTTCCCACTCATTAAACCCTCGAACCATTTTCTTGCACTCAATATATTCTTGGTTTTTATTTATTTGAATTATGCTTTTCGTTCATATCACTAATGTTAATAATCGGTGGTGCGATAGTTTCATGGCAGAATAATATTCTTAACATTAAGTATACAAGTGATTAAATAGTGGGCGTTGATAGTTTCGCTATTTTGTTAAAAATTGAAGTAAATCACGATAAGATTTTATCCATGCAGTAATTAATACTAGCTAATTCTTTAATTTTGGTGCATAAATAGCGTATATGGCTTAATTGATTATTGCGTTCTTGGCGGGTTATCTACCAGTCAACGTTGAATAAATAATCAAATGTGCTTTAACTCATTGAATTTATGCTTGAGATCCAGAAACAAGTTTGCACACAGTTTTGTTTGTTTTGAGATCAAGGAATGATGCTCCTCCTACCAAAAGTGAATCTTTCCGACGTTGAATTCTTGGGGTAATAACAATGCGAGAGCGCATAGAGCGTTCCGTGGTTTTTTTTGCATATCTACAGGTTGTACTAGAGGTAACTTGTGTCCACAACAAATAACAAAGAGGAAGTCAGTCTTAACGCGTTTAAGCAACCTCGCTCATTCTATCTCATCTTTTCCATCGAACTCTGGGAACGTTTTGGTTACTACGGTTTACAAGGTATTCTACCTATATATCTTAGCCAAGTTCTTGGTATGTCAGAAACTGAATCCATCACTTTATTCTCTGCATTTGCGGCATTAGTTTACGGCTTTGTTGCAATTGGTGGTTGGTTAGGTGATAAAATACTTGGTACAAAACGGGTTATTGTTCTTGGAACATTAACGTTGATTGCGGGGTATGCGTTTGTTGCCTTCTCAGGGCATGATGTCTCAATGGTGTATGTAGGTTTAGCGACTATTGCCGTTGGTAACGGCCTCTTTAAAGCGAACCCTTCATCACTGTTATCAACCTGTTATGATAAAGATGACCCGCGGTTAGATGGTGCATTTACCATGTACTATATGTCTGTGAATATTGGTTCATTCTTTTCTATGCTTGCAACACCGTGGTTAGCAAAACACTATGGTTGGGATGTTGCATTCTCACTCAGTGTTGTTGGCCTTATTATTACGCTGATTAACTTCTATATGTGTAAGAAGTGGGTTTCCCAACATGGGTCAAAACCTGACTTTGCTCCGGTCATTATTTCACGGTTAGTTGCAACAGTCGCGGGTGTTATTGCCTTGATTGCAATTTCGACTTGGTTATTGCATAACCTAGGGGTAGCGCGTACAGCATTAGCGGTTATTTCTTTAGGTATTTTGGTTATCTTTATTAAAGAAACGCTAGCTCTTCAGGGGATTGCACGTCGGCGCATGGTGGTGGCTCTGATCTTGATGCTCGAAGCAATTGTCTTTTTTGTTTTGTATAGCCAAATGCCAACCTCACTCAACTTCTTTGCATTACATAACGTAGAGCATGAAGTGTTTGGTTTTTCTATCGAACCTGCACAGTATCAAGCACTAAACCCATTATGGATTATGATTGGTAGCCCAATATTAGCCGCAATTTATAATAAAATGGGTGATAACTTACCCATGCCGCATAAATTCGCGATTGGTATGGTGTTATGCTCTGCGGCATTCTTAGTACTACCGCTTGGCGCCAAATTTGCAAACGAAGCGGGGATTGTTTCTGTTGAATGGTTGATTATCTGTTATGGTTTTCAAAGCATTGGTGAACTGATGATCTCTGGTCTTGGGCTGGCAATGGTAGCTCAGTTAGTTCCACAGCGTTTGATGGGCTTTATTATGGGCGCGTGGTTCTTAACTAACTCAGCGGCTGCATTTATTGCGGGTTATGTCGCTTCTATGGCAGCAGCGCCAGAAGGGGAGCTGACCAGTAAGCTTGAGTCATTAGCGGTGTACAGTGATGTATTCTTGAAGATTGGTTTAGTGACAGGGGCTATTGCGATAGTCATGGTGTTAACTGCACCATTGTTAAATCGTATGACGCTGGAACGAGCAGAATAATGATTCAAAAAAGGGCCGAAAGGCCCTTTTTTAATATCATGGAAAGGCTAATTAAATAAGCGGTTATTAATGATTTTTAATGAGCGGTCACGGCCGTTAACTAAAAGGGTATTTGAAAAACGGCTATAAGCATCTGTTGAAATTCCGCCCATTAACACTGTTGGCGTAATTGCCGTTGCGGCAAAAATTACATCATCTGTATTTACCATTTGCTCTAATGATAAAATTTCCCCAATCTCAATGCCCATTTGCTGGCATCGAATGGCTTCTTGAGCGGCGAGTAGTTTATTTTCTTCGCTATCCCCCTTTGCTTTGTCACGAGGGACCAATCTTGCTTGCATATCACCGCCTAATGCACGAGCGATGGCCGCACTAATAATGCCTTCAGGTGCGCCACCAGTGCCATACATCATATCAATTGAATGCTCGGGTAGTATTGCCAGCAATGATGCCAATACATCACCATCAGGAATGGTAATCACGTTAGCACCAAAATTACGAATGGTTTTGATGATATGCTGATGGCGTGGTTTATCTAATACTGCGATTGATAAGTTTGAAATGGGTTTATTCAATGCAGCGGAAAGGAATTCTAAATTTTTTTCGAGGGGATTAGCGAGATGAACAGCCCCTTTTGCAGCGGCACCAACGACGAGTTTTTCCATGTACATGTCTGGTGCTTGGAGTAATGAACCTGTTGGAGCAGCAGCCAGTACGGCTATGGCATTGTGTTCATTACACGCAACCATACGAGTGCCATCAATGGGGTCAACCGCAATATCGAGCCCTTGGGTGCCTGATTTTTTACCTACTTGCTCGCCGATATAAAGCATCGGAGCATCATCAATTTCACCTTCACCAATCACAATTTTACCATGAAAATCAATTTCATTAAGACGATTTCTCATGGCTTCTACAGCGGCTTTATCGGCTGCATTTTTATCTTGTTTACCAACCCAATCGAAGGCAGCAACAGCGGCAACTTCGGTGACGGAAGCAATAGCAACAGCTAACTCATCACTAATTTTCATTTTTATAAATATCCCAGGTGCATAAAAGAAAAGTACTTAGGGATATGATACGTTTTTTGTGATCTATCTGGCAAATAATTGGTGATTAAATCAACGGGGAAAAGTTGAGGGGCGGCGGGTGAATATAAACCCGCCGCTCAATTTAAAGCATTTCAACAATAGCGATTCCACCGATAATGGAGATTAAAGCGGCAAGTGTACTTAATAACACGGTGCCTGCGGAGGTTTCAGTATAAGCTTGATTACTGATTGCTAAGGCGGGAACCGCAGTGGCGGTGGGTAATACGCCAATGATAAAGGCGGCTTTTAGGAGGTCATCTTGTAAACCTACTGCAAGACCTGTTGCCAAAATCAACGCGGCTTGAACAAAATTTTTAATAAAAACGTTAAATATAATTTCTTTGCTAATAGTTAACTTAATACCGGATAGCAATAAACCAAGGAAAAATAAAGCAACACCTCCTGCCGTTTTACCAAGTTCATTGACTGAATTCTGTAAGATTTCAGGTAACTTAACACCAAAAATAGCGAGCAAGGCGCCTAAAATAGGAAGGAATACTAAAGGTTGGGCAATAGCTTTACCGATTGATTTAATCACGCTATGCCCTTGTTGCGAGCCACTGATCATCAGCAAAGTAAATGGAATAATAATCACCGTATAAATAAGGTTTCCTAGCACCATAGCAATTAAACCTGATGAACCGACAGTAGCTAGTAAGACTGGTGGTCCACAATAAGCCATATCCGGAAAAGAAACAGATAGCGCTTGCATTGCTGCATCTTTTTTATTGTGTCGGAAGATAAACTTACCGAAAATGAAACCAATAATGTATGTAGCGATTAAACCGACGGCCAATGCTAACAAATAATCAATATTTAAGAGTACTGAGGGTGGTGCTTGTGCGGCGGCTAAAAATAATGCAAATGGTAAGGCTATTTTGACAACAAAGTCAGCGAATGCTTGTGAATATTCTCTTTTAATAAAACCGTATTTACCTGATAACCAACCAACAGCTAACCCTAAAACGATAGGACCAAGGGCGGCTAGAATAATGTGGAGTAGCATTATATTTTCCTTAAACTATTCGTCAGATTTTGATGTGTCAATAATTAGTTATGAGCCTGTTCATACTAAAGCGGTATCGAATATCTCTCATATTACTGTGGTTTAAATAAACTCATTTCACGTTGGAAGTGGTAGATATTTAACCTCTATCAATAGATAAACTTATAATTGATGGAAATCATAATTGATAAAATAATAAATAACTACCATCGTTTAAAGATGGTGTTTTTCTGTATGAATATTTGAAGCATGGAAGCATGATATAAATATCATAATTAGACTAATTTTGTTATTCAGAGCAACTCTAATTATAATTAGAGGAACTAAAAATAAATAGGTAAGTGTTAATTTAATATGTCAAATCATCATTAAATGATGATTAAGGATTTTCTTAGTTACTAAAATTTTCAATGGGGGTATTAGTAACTGAGATTGAAAGGGTAGGAAGCGTATTTTTTCAACTAAATACGTAGTATAAAGGTTATTTTGTAACAGTTTATTACATTGAGTTGGCAAGATAATCAATGCTATCTACACTAGCGGTGATCACAAAACCCTATTCTAGCTGTATTTTAGATTGTGAAATTTATTTTGAGGAAACCTATTTGTGGATACTTGGATACTAGTAGGAGTCGTATTAGTATGTTTGCTTGTGTTAGCACCAATATTGGCTATCATAGCAATCAGCCGAACGGGCCGTATGCAGTACCAAATTTCTGAATTAAACCAGAAAGTTTTCTCTCTAGAAACTCGTTTAGGCCAATATCAGCAATCGAATATTACGCCTTCGAAAAATGTTGCCAGTTCGTCTGATGACCAACAAGGCATTTTTGGGGTAACAGATGAGCTAGAACAGGTAGTTACAAACGTACCAATCCAATCTAGTCCAGTAAGTGAGCCTGAACCATCATTTAAACCCTTATCCGGCGATACTGCATATCAGCAATCTGAAAAAGCAGCTGATTCTACAAACCCAACCATTCCAGTGCCGGCATATACGCAATCAGCAATTGTAGGCTCTCAAGCACGTAGCGGGGTGGACCCAAATCGGTTTAATAAAGCGACTAAACCAAATCGTTTTAATGATCAGGAAGTAGATACATCTACTCAGGGTCAATTTAATCAAAAAACGACGGGAAATAATGAGTCTATATTTGGGCATTTCTTTAGTTGGTTACTAAAAGGGAACCCAGTTGCCAAAATAGGGATACTATTATTATTCCTAGGGGTCGCGTATTTATTAAATTACAGTGTGCAAAATGAGATTATTTCCCCCCAAATACGCTTAATTTTTAGCGCGGTAGGTTGTTTAGTTTTACTAGGAATTGGCTGGCGATTACGTAATAAGAAACCATTATTTGGGCTTATCCTTCAAGGTGGAGGGGTAGGCTGTTTATATATCACCATTTTTGCTGCCTTTAAGTTATATACCATGTTGCCTTATAGCATGGCATTTGTGTTTATGTTGTTGATTTGTGCAGCGAGTATTGCCTTAGCATTATTACAACGTACGATTAGCTTGGCTATTCTTGCTTCTCTTGGTGGTTATTTGGCTCCTGTTTTACTTTCGACGGGAGGGGGTAGCCATGTAATTTTGTTTTCTTATTACCTAATGTTGTCGATTGGGATTTTAATTATTAGTGTATGGCAAGCTTGGCGCCCTCTGAATTTAGTTGGTATGGTGATGACCTATGGTGTCGCTATTTTATGGGGTTTGAGCAATTACCAATCTGATTATTACATCTCCTGTCAATTATTTATCATTGCTAATTTAGTAGTATTTAATGCGTTAACACAATTATTTTCACTCCGCTTTGAGCACGACAAGCAATTAATTGTTGATAATACATTGTTGTTTGTACCGCCATTAATCAGTATTGCCCTTCAATTCTTTATTGCGGATGATGTAGGTTTATTGCCTGCATTTATTTCTCTGTTAATTGGTTTATTGTACTTGGTTGCTGGGTTGCAGGTACATAAGCGCTATAAAGAGGTCGGTAAGAATATGGCTTTAGCAAATATTCTTATTGGTGCAGGTTTTGTAACACTGGCTATCCCATTGGCATTGACACTTGAATGGACATCAATTGTTTGGTCATTAGAAGGGTTATTACTACTCTGGCTTGGTTTACAACAGGGGCAGAAAAAAATGGCTACGGTTGGTTCATTATTAATTGTAATCAGTGCGATTACGTTACTAATGGACTACCCTTATGTATATTGGAGCCGAAGCAGTACTTATATGGTGCCATTATTATTGGTAGCTTGTTTTGGTGCTGGTGGGTTATTTCATATTCGCCGCAAAGAAAACAGTAACTTTGCCCTATTTAGTTATGGTTTTTTATTTTTAGGTTTGCTTACATGGCTCTGCTGGTTACCACTATTTACTGATATTTTATCGTGGAGTCGGGAGTCTGAAGGCTTTATAATATTAGTGTTAGTGGTGATCTCCGTCTGGTTATGGCGTCTATATGCTATTCGAATTAACTGGATACCTTTGTTATTTTGCCAATCAATTTTATGGGTTGCTGGTTACTATTACCTTGGTTTAGATTTCTTATATGATAAAAACCCAATGGGGCGCGGGGAAAACTCATTAATATGGGCGGTGATACTCGGTAGCTCAATTTTGTTTGTTATTCATGCGTATAAACTTCGTAATCAATGGATGCAATGGACCCTCCATGGCGCTAACTTGTGGTTAATCCTTGTATTTATTTTGACCCAAGTAAATTGGTTTGTCTCTATTTTACCTTGGGGTATGCATGAGATGGGCTATTTTATTTATGTGATGGCGATAACCTTAACTATCTTAGCCCTGTATTGGTTACAGCAAAATAAAATGCCACCAATGAAACGTAATGGGTTAATGTATTGGTATTGGATGCTTCCTGTTGCTATCGGGTTAATTATATTATCTGCTTACGCTAATTTAGAAGATGGCAAATTAACATTCTGGAATTATATTCCATTAATTAATCCATTAGATGAGGCGGGCTTATTCAGTATTGCTGCCCTTATTCTGATGCAAAAAGGTTTTGTGCAAAAAATACGTAAGGCTACAGAGGTAGATTATTGGATAATCCGAGGTTTATTGGTCTCAATTATTCTATTATCAGCATTTTGGTTTAACGGTATTTTAATTCGCGCAGTAGCTGATTTTGCTGGGCTAAGTTGGAATTATGCGGTGCTTTATGATTCTCGTTTGATTCAAACTGTTTTATCCATTAGCTGGGCGCTTGCTGCATTGCTTTGCATTGTTATTGCAGCGATGAAAAAAAGTCGTATCTGGTGGTTTATGGGGGCCAGTATTTTCGCATGTGTTATCGCTAAATTATTCTTAGTGGATATTCATGGACAAGGGGGGATATCTCGCGCTATCTCCTTTATCGGTGTTGCATTATTGATATTAATTGTTGGGTATTTTTCACCATTACCGCCAAAGGATATAAAAGAGAAAGTCGAACAGGAGACGCAATCATGAGACAAATAAAAAGTAAAAGGCTAGGAGGGCTATTTGCTGTCTTCTTGTTGTCATCATTGTTTTCTAGCTACCTTAATGCTGGAACACCGAAAGAAAATACGCCTTATAGTTTTTACCAAGGGATGGAAATTGATATTCCAGATACATCAGAGCCATTTTATTGGTTAGAAGTTCCTACAAGTGCTTATATAAATTCAGCATATCCAAATACATTGCAAGATGTTCGGGTATTTAATGGTACGGGGGATGAAATACCTTCTGTACTTTTTTATGATGCTGAAAAGTCTATTTCTAGCAATAAAGTCTCATTTGCTCCTCAGCGCTTAGTGACTCAACTGGATAATGTAAATTCTCGTGAGGACATCCGTAGAGAAAAGCAGCATCTGCTTGTTGAGACGGTACCAGGTAAAGTCGATCGTATTGAATTACCAAATATACAACTAAAAGATAATGCTGCTTATCATGCTTATTTATTAACGCGAGATCAAAGCCAAGCCCAAAATACGCCAGTTCAAAAATTAACATTGGAGTGGGCAAAAACGGAGGAAGAGTGGCAAGGAAAAGTCTTTGTTTTTGCAAGTGATGATAAAGAAAAATGGTTAAATATCGCAACTAATCAACCTATCATGAATTTGAAATTAAATTCAGAAACAATTGCGAGTAATAATATTGAGTTGTTAAATGGCAATTCTAAAGCGCTAAGCGCGCCATATCTAATGGCCGTTATTGTCAGTGCGCCAGATGTAACGCTACCTGAGTTAGTGAAGGTCAAGGCGCTATCTAACACACTGAACTCAACTCGCCGACAAGAAATATTCAATTTTGAAATGACAAATGATGGGGTTTCAAAAGACCATATTATATATCAATTACCCACGACCCAACCATTAGGTGAATTGCAAATTCATTTACAGCAATCAAATCGAGTTATTCCATTAAAGGTTGAATATTCATCAGATAAAGGGGATGTTTGGAAACCATTAGCTAATCTTGTTGCTTATAACCAAACAATAGATGGGGAACTAGTCAGTAATCCAAGCATCAATCTTTATGGGGAAATGGTTAATAAAGTTAGAGTATCTGCACTTAAAGGTAGTTGGGAAGATCAGCCGCCGCGGCTTATCGGTAAGCGTGATGGGTATAATCTTATCGTTAATTTACAAGGCGCTGCACCTTACTTGCTAGTGTGGGGGAATAAGCAAGCAGAGCTTGATAAATTAACATATAACCAACTAGTTGGGCAGGCTTATAGTGTTGACGAGTTAATGTCGCATTATCCCCAGTTATATCCTAATAATGAAGTGATTGAGCTCGGTGGTGCTGAAAGGTTAACCGTAGCCAAACAAGTCGATGATACCTCTAATTGGATAACAGTTTCGTTATGGGTCTTATTATTTTTAGGGATACTCGCGTTATTGTACTTCTGCTGGTACCTTTTAAAAGAAGTGAATTCGACAAATAAAACCAATAATGATGAACTCTAAATAGTTTTTTGTTCACTAACTTAAAGGGGGAGCTTTTGCTCCCTTTTTGCTAATAAAATTTAAATAAAATAAACCTGACATCCCTTTACCTTATCATGAGAACAATTACTTAAAATCTGTATTCGTTGACAAGCATTTGCGCTAAAACTGTGGTTAAAGGGAGGATGAATTATGAAAAAATCATTACTAACACGTCTATTTGTTGCAATCATTTTTTTTACGGGGACTTCAATATTCGCTCAGGCAGCAGATAACACAGTATTAACGGAGTTAGCATTACATAAGACAACGGCTTATGAATACAGTGTGTTAAATATCACTCAAAACGAAGCTGATATTGAGTCAGAACGTGAAACTAAAGAGTTAGATAGTGCCCAGTTGCGTAGCATCACGAATGATAAACGATTTACTGGACGGCAGTTTGAAATATGAGTTAAATAAGTATCTATGATGTTTTTAAAGATAACTAATCACTAAAATCCGTATTGATAACGAAAAAAACAATCTCAATCAGTATGAGGATAAAACATGTATAAGGGTTTATGTTTATGCGGTGCTGTAACAATCAGCGTGTCTAAGTCTGTTGATCAAATTAGTGTTTGTCATTGTGGTATGTGTCAAAAATGGAACGGGGGCCCGGGTTTCAGCATTGATGGGGGAAGTAATTTAACTATCGAAGGAAAGGAGGCAATAACGGTATTCGCTTCATCGTCTTGGGGAGAAAGAGCATTTTGTAAACATTGCGGTACCCATCTTTTTTATCACTTAATTTCCCCATCCACTTATTATGTGTCCGCAGCTTTATTCGAAGAAAGTAAAAATGCGCAAATGAGTATGCAGATTTATATTGAAAGTAAGCCAAAGTATTATAATTTCGTTGAAAAAACCCCTATGCTTACAGAGCAAGACATCATAAAACTAATGGGAGGGGTATCGGATTAAGTTGCACAGCTTATGGATTAAACTATATGCTATAAACAACAGGGCAAAAAGCCTCATTTCGTATTTTGTTTTCTATTTCTTTTGTTAAATTTAATTTGTATGTTATGCGTGTGCATTAAATTTGATTTATAATTAAGGGCATGGGCTCGCCTCGGCAAGTTAGTTTAAATATTGCTCATTAGTCGTCGGGCATTGCATTATTGAAATCATCCGCAGGTTGTTTTGAGGGAAAATAAATGAACAGTATGAAAGGAATGCGTCACGCTAGCAATATCGCGTGGGTACTGCAGTGGATATTAAACCTTGGTTTGATAGCATTAGCCGCGGTGCTTGTTTTCTTTTTAGCAAAAGAAACCGTTACGATGGCTTCATTGATGTTTGGAAGTACCAATGGGGCAACAGCGTATGAATTATTAGAAGGCATTGTCATATATTTTCTGTATTTTGAGTTTATTGCCTTAATAATCAAGTATTTTATGTCAGGTTATCACTTCCCACTAAGGTATTTTATCTATATCGGTATAACGGCAATCATTCGCCTTATCATTGTCGATCATAGTGACCCAATGACAACTTTATTGCATGCTGGTGCAATTCTGGTTCTTGTCATTGCCCTTTTTATTGCAAACACTGAAAAACTAAAACGAGAGTAATATTAATTAAGCTAATTTATCCATAGGCAAAAAAGAGTAGATTTGATTTCTTTTTTGTCTATAGATGATTCTGGTGGATACTTAAGCAATATATATTGGATGTCATACTATAAATTAATAAAATTTAAGATACGGTAAATTAGATAAAAACTAATAAACTTAAATGTTATTAATGAAATTGAATTTATCTGGTTTATCCTATAAAAACTAATAACGAAAGTGTTTTACTTTTGAATATAGGTTATTTACTGTTATAAAGTCCCAATTCTAATAACATAAGTAACTTGTAAATATGACAACTAATACACTCTCTAAGAAAAAAGGGTTTTTAAACCGTGTCGAACGGATCGGTAATGTTATGCCAGATGTTACCATGCTGTTCGTTTATGCCCTTATTATATGTTGGTTTTTATCTTATCTACTTTCATTTGTAGATTTCAATTATTACCACCCAATATCAAAAGATAAAATCTCTATTGTTAATATGTTTCAGTATGAGGAAATAATACTATTTATTACAGCGGCAGTTAAAAACTTCATTAATTTCCCTCCGCTTGGTATAACAATTGTTGCCACACTAGGTATTGGCATTGCAGAAAGTAGTGGGTTTATTAATACGGCATTGAAAAAAATGCTATCGTTTATTTCCCCAAGAATGTTGACTCCAACCGTGGTCTTTGTGGGTATTGTTTCTCACATTGCCTCTGATTCTGCTTATGTCATTCTAATGCCAGTTGCTGCTATGATGTTCTATGCCAGTGGACGTCATCCATTAGCTGGTATTGCAGCAGCCTTTGCGGGGTTAGCTGGTGGATTTACTGCAAGTTATACGCCTTCTATTATTGACCCAATTATGCAGAGTTTTACGCAGGATGCCGCACAAATGTTGGCCCCCGGTTATAGCGTTAATGTGCTATGTAACTATTTTTTTAGTTTGGGTGGAACATTTGGTGTTATTTTCACCTGTTGGTTTATTACTGAAAAAATTGTTGAGCCTTGGTTAAATAAAAATTGCCCGATTACTTCAAGCGATGTTGATACTGACTCTGAGAAAAAATTAGGGATGATTACCGCAGTTGAACATCGTGCTTTTCGTATTTCAGGGTTAGTTCTGATTGCTTTAGGTATTGGCTTATTTGCGTTGTTATGGCCAGATTCTTCTCCATTACGTGGCCCTGATGGCAGTTTAACCAGCCCAAAAGCCCCGATCATGCAAATCGTTGTGCCATTGTTATTCATTTTCTTTGCGTTACCAGGGATTGTTTATGGGTATATGACGAAATCTTTTACATCAACAAGAGATGTCGTTAAGGCAATGGAAAACATTACTAAATCATTGATCCCATTTATTGTTTTTGCTTTTTTTGCCGCTCAATTCCTATATTCATTTCAGCATTCTAATTTAGGTACATTATTAGCACTATCAGGTGCTGAATTATTGCGGACATTAGATATGCCTTCTGGCATGACTGTTTTTGGTGTTATTTTGTTGACCGCGATATTAAATATCATGATCACATCAGCGACATCTAAATGGGCAATTATGGCGCCAGTATTAGTACCAATGCTTATGGCAGTAGGAATTTCGCCAGAATTAACTCAAGCTGCGTTCCGTGTGAGTGATTCAGCGATGAACGTAAGCACACCGATGTTCCCTTTCTATCCTTTGATACTGATGTATTGCCAGAAATACTATAAAAATGCAGGGATAGGGACGTTGTGCTCTATGATGATCCCATTTACCATCGGGTTATTAATTATTCTGACGAGTACGTTATATCTTTTCTGGGCATTCGATATCCCAATCGGTTTTGACAGTGGTTATACATGGCACCCTGCACAATAAGCGGGCTTAATACCCGACATACTTGATATGTCGGGTAGATATAAAAAAGTTAAGGAATATAAAATGAATGAGTTAGGTAAACAATTAGAGCAGCGTTTTTATCGCTACCTCGCAATTGAAAGCCAAAGTGATGCAGCAAGTACTATTGTACCAAGTACAGAAGGGCAGCGTGAATTAGCTAAACTGTTAGCGGAAGAACTTGAAAGTTACGGCTTAAAAGATATTTATATTGATGAGCACGCCATATTATATGCGATGCGACCAGGCAATAAGCCTACTGCGCCAAAAATCGGCTTCGTCACCCATTTAGATACCGTTGATGTTGGCTTATCACCCGTGATTAAACCACAGACATTAAAATATGAGGGGAAAGACTTATGTTTAAATGCCAATGAAAATATCTGGTTCAAAACGGCAGAGCATCCTGAAGCGGCACCTTATGTAGGTGAAAATATTATTTTCAGTGATGGAACCAGTGTACTTGGTGCAGATAACAAAGCAGCGATTACCGTTGTGATGGAATTAATGAATAAACTGCAACATGCTGATTTTGATTGCGGGGATATTTATGTCGCGTTTGTACCTGATGAAGAAATCGGTTTACGTGGTTCGAAAATCATGGATTTATCCCGTTTTCAGGTAGATTTTGCTTACACTATTGATTGTTGTGCATTAGGTGAAGTTGTTTTTGAAACCTTTAATGCGGCCTCTATTGAGGTATCAATTAAAGGTATTACTGCGCATCCTATGTCAGCTAAGAATGTATTATTAAACCCTATTCGTGTTGCGCATGATTTTATTGGCTGTTTTGATCGTTTTGATACACCGGAACATACGGAACAGCGCGAAGGGTATTTCTATGTGACAGATTTAGTAGCAAACCCCGATAACGCAAAAATCAAAATGGCTATTCGTGATTTTGATCGCAATAGCTACGAAGCGCGTAAGCGTTTTATTGAACAAAGTATTGAGTTGATCCGAGCCCGTCACCCTAAAGCTAAAATTGAATTTAGAATTGATGATGTTTATAGCAATATAAGTGATTCTCTAGGGGATGACCGTACTGCTATCGATTTGATTTTTGATGCACTGAAAATTCAAGGTGTTGAAGCAAATGTAATCCCTATGCGTGGAGGGACTGATGGCTCTGCTTTATCGGCTCGAGGCATCTTAACACCAAACTATTTCACAGGGGCACTCAATTTCCACTCCTGTTTTGAATTTTTACCTGTGAGTTCTTTTGAGAAAAGTTATTTGGTATCAGAGACTATTTGCCGTTTAGTTGGGCAAAAATAGTTTAGTATTGATATTATGCGTAAAAGGCCATGTTATAAAGTGGCCTTTTTTATTGAATAGTTAATATTATTTACTTGGTGAATACTTTGTAGTTATAGTTTTTTTAACTTTAAAATGAGATAAATGAAAAAGAATATATGACTTTGTAACTATTTAATTTATTATTCTAACTGTTATCTCTAAATAAACACAGGGGGAGTAATTGATTAATATTATAATCATTGATGATAATAATATTACTATTCGCGGTTTTGAAGCTATATTTTCTCGGCATTCACGTTACAAAACTATCGCTTCATTTCCATCTATTCAGCAAGTGATTACATGGAATCGAAACCAAAAAGCGAATATTATTTTAATCAGTAGTGTTAAATTACAATATGATTCATTGAAAACATTACAAACACTTCGACGAACTCAACCAGATGTTGGGATAATTATTTATAATGTAAGAAATAATTATGCCTTTTTTTAAAAGCATTAGATATAGGTATTTTTGGTTTGTTGAGTGTTCATGTCACAGAAGAAGACCTGATAGAGGCGATACGGGTGGTTAATGTAAAGCGCCGAATTATTTCTCCAGATATAGCCCAAGACCTTGCTCTGCACCGGTTAGATTATAGTCACCAGAAAGATTTATGTGATTTATTATCGGGACGTGAACTCGAAATCATGTTGATGATCACCAAAGGTATGCCGATTAAGGTCGTGGCGGAGGCTCTATCTCTAAGCCCAAAAACAGTAAATACTTATCGATATAGAATGTTTAGTAAACTTAATATCGGTAGTGATGTAGAATTAACACATATAGCTATTGGTTATGGTTTAATTACAGCAAAACAGGGTTTATCCGAGTGGCAGAACAGTTCGAGTCAAAAGCGTTCTTAAAAACAGTAACGAATCAACCGGGTGTTTATCGAATGTATGACACTGGGGGCACTGTTATCTATGTTGGTAAAGCGAAAGATCTTAAAAAACGCTTATCAAGCTACTTCCGTGAAAATGTGGGCAGCCGTAAAACAGAGCAGCTCGTTAAGCATATTGCTTCTATTGATGTCACTGTGACCCATACTGAAACGGAAGCATTACTCCTTGAACATAACTATATTAAATTATACCAACCTCGTTATAACGTGTTGCTACGAGACGATAAGTCATATCCTTATCTTTTTTTAAGCAAAGAAGCCCACCCGCGTATTTCAATGCATCGAGGCGCTAAACATGCGAAAGGGGAGTACTTTGGCCCCTTCCCAAGTTCTTACGCGGTTAGGGAAACATTAGCCTTAATGCAGAAACTGTTCCCTATTCGCCAATGTGAGGACAGTGTTTATAAAAACCGCTCAAGGCCGTGTTTGCAATATCAAATTGGTCGCTGCTTAGGCCCTTGTGTAAAAGGGTTAGTGTCTGATGAAGATTATCAGCAACAAGTTGATTATGTACGCCTATTTTTAACGGGCAAAGATAAACAAGTTCTAGCTGGGTTAGTTGAACGAATGGAACAAGCCAGCCAAGCATTGCGTTTTGAAGAGGCTGCTCGTTTTCGAGATCAAATTCAAGCAGTGCGCGCAGTGACGGAAGAGCAATATGTTTCTGGTGATAGTGATGACCTTGATGTCATCGGCGTTTCTTTTGAATCGGGTTTGGCTTGTGTTCATGTTCTTTTTATCCGCCAAGGTAAAGTGCTTGGCAGCCGAAGCTATTTTCCTAAAGTGCCAACAGATACTCAACTTGAAGAGGTCGTCCAAACATTTTTAGGGCAATTTTATCTACAAGGCAGCGAAAATCGAACCTTGCCAGGTGAAATTCTGCTTGATTTCGCATTAACAGAAAAAGACCTATTAGCACAATCATTGTCTGAACTAGCAGGGCGAAAAATTAATATTCAAAGCCAACCACGTGGAGCAAGAGCGCGTTATTTGAAATTAGCACGTACGAATGCATCAATAGCGCTTTCTACACGGTTAGCTCAACACTCAACAATACAGCAACGTCTGGATTCACTTGGGAAAGTTGTTAACTTAACGTCGATCAACCGAATGGAATGTTTTGATATCTCTCATACCATGGGGGAGCAAACGGTCGCTTCTTGCGTTGTGTTTGATAAAACAGGGCCAGTGAAATCAGAATATCGGCGTTATAATATTACTGGGATCACGCCTGGGGATGATTATGCCGCAATGCATCAAGTGTTGACCCGTCGGTATGGTAAACATATTGATGAAAGTAAAGTACCGGATATCATTTTTATTGATGGCGGAAAGGGGCAACTTGGGCAAGCCAAAGATGTTTTTGCTTCACTTGAGGTGGATTGGGATAAAAACCACCCGTTATTAATCGGGGTGGCTAAAGGTACCGACCGTAAAGCAGGACTGGAAACATTATTTTTAAAACCGGAAGGGGAAGGGTTTGTATTACCTCCGGATTCGCCAGCATTACATGTGATCCAACATATTCGTGATGAGTCACATAATCATGCAATTACAGGGCATCGCCAGCGACGGGCAAAAGTAAAGAATACCAGTGCACTAGAATCGATTGAAGGTGTTGGGCCGAAACGCCGACAGATGTTATTAAAATATATGGGTGGCTTGCAGCCATTACGTAATGCAAGTATAGAAGAAATCGCAAAAGTGCCCTCGATCTCATACGCACTAGCAGAAAAGATCTATAATGCATTGAAACAGTGAGTGTCTTAGGGCAACATATTCATAATATCCAACTTGGTCAAAAAGTTAGTGAGCGTGATGAAATTAAACATACCAACGTGGCTGACATTATTTCGCGTCATCCTAATACCATTCTTTGTATTAGCTTTTTATCTCCCTGTCAGTTGGGGGCCTTTCGCATGCGCGCTTATTTTTGTCATCGCGGCGGTTACTGACTGGTTTGATGGCTTTTTAGCAAGGCTATGGAAGCAAACCACCAAGTTTGGTGCGTTTTTAGACCCTGTCGCTGATAAGGTTATGGTTGCTACGGCATTAGTATTAGTCACGGAAAGCTATGATGTCTGGTATGTGACTTTACCTGCCGCAACGATGATTGCTCGTGAAATTATCATCTCTTCTTTACGCGAATGGATGGCTGAAATTGGTAAACGTAGCAGTGTGGCTGTTTCTTGGATTGGTAAATTTAAGACGACAGCACAAATGATGTCACTAGTGGGGCTATTGTGGCGTCCAACGCCATTAATTGAAAACCTTTCAATTGCATTAATGTACATCGCGGCTATCTTAACATTTTGGTCAATGTTCCAATATTTAAAGGCTGCTTGGGCTGATTTGAGCGAAGCGTGATCGAAATGATTGAAAAAACAGCGAACGATCCAATTATTTCAATAATTGTATTGACTCGAAAGGTGAAATCAGTAGAATGCATCGCATCGAACGGCAACATGGTTTACCAAAATAAATAAGTAAATCAGCCAGTTTGAAAAGCATAAGCTGAAAAGTAAAGCTTTAAGCGGGAATAGCTCAGTTGGTAGAGCACGACCTTGCCAAGGTCGGGGTCGCGAGTTCGAGTCTCGTTTCCCGCTCCAAATTTCGCAAGAAATTAGGATAAGGCGCGTTAGCAAAGCGGTTATGCACCGGATTGCAAATCCGTGTAGCTCGGTTCGACTCCGGGACGCGCCTCCAAATTTAGCCCAGGTGGTGAAATCGGTAGACACAAGGGATTTAAAATCCCTCGGCCTTTAGGCTGTGCGGGTTCAAGTCCCGCCCTGGGCACCATCTTGAAGTAAACAAGCCTTAATGGTGTGTTTTATTTTAAGTTATAACTGGTCAATATATATTGTCTACCACAGTATATTGATTAGTGGGTAAATGAGTAATTTACCTAGATGTTGTAAGAAAGACAATTTGGCCCAGGTGGTGAAATCGGTAGACACAAGGGATTTAAAATCCCTCGGCCTTTAGGCTGTGCGGGTTCAAGTCCCGCCCTGGGCACCATCTAAACTTAATTGAGGTTACTCTTTAAGTTTAACATTTAACCACCTTGAGGTGGTTTTTTTGTATCTAAATTTTGGCTTAACAAAGTTAGTGTTACGTAATGCTTTAACTGCCCAGCCATTTTTCGCTTCCCACTCATATATCACCCACCAAAAGAAAGCACATGGGTATGCCATGTAAATTAACACTAAATTGGTGTAAAAAACCGTAAGTCAGACCGTTCCGCCAGTGTTTTATGTCAGTATTCTAACTTTAAAAGAGGACCTGACTATGTCTAACATGAAAACAGAAGTTGTCGTTGTACGGTTAACTAAACACGAACGAGCGCTATTAGATACGGTGAAAACAAAGCCGCTATTAGCTGACTGGTTGAAAGAAATTGCAATGGCTGAGGCAAAACAACGAAAAAACAAAGAAGCATAAAGTTGTAAATTACCTTTATTATGCGAGGTTATTTTATTTGATAAAAGGAAGGTTACCTTTTGATTAATCGACTACTTTTGTTAGTATCCAATGAGGTAATTTAATTAGGATGCTACAAGCAATGATAAAGGGAATTTTGATTTCTATTTTGGTTGTATTAACCTCTGGTTGCATGACAAATAAACAGAGTGCCCCTTATGGTTTTCAGTGGGGGCTACAACCAAGTGATTTAAAAAAATTACGGTTAAAAGAAACCCAGTGCACTGGGTTTCAAGAAGGCGGGGCGCTATGCTCTGTTGTAGGTTCTCCTGAATTTTATAATAAACCCTTTCTATTAATATTTTCACGGGAAAATAATACATTGATGTTAATTTCAGCACAGGGAAATGCTAGTCGTGACCAGATGGTGATCCTTAATGAATATGATGAAATTAACCAGAGAATGTTTGAATCATATGGCTTGCCAAAACAAACCATTGAACGTTATAAGCGAGACGTGTTTTTCTTAGATAAAATCTCAGATGATGAAACGACACCATTTAAGCGAGTATATGAACAAGGTGATATGCGAATTATGGTCGGGATTGTGAGTAACTCCCATTTCAGAAAGATACAAGACAAAAAGGACATTATTTATTCAGTTATGGTTATTCATAGTTTAATTCCAAATAAGCCGCAATAGGCGGCTTCTAAGCAAGTACGCAACTTCTTAGATTTATTTGCTTTTGCGTTTTTTAATCAGCTCGCTCATATCTTTCTGCCTTTGAATAAGTGACTCAATCTCCGCGTGGTAGATATCAGTGAAATGACATTCTAAAGAAGTTGCTTCCCCATCGAAGACTTCAACATAGCTACCATCTTGTTTAATTCCCCAGTAATGGTTGCCGTCCCCAATGATTTTTAATAATGGTAAGACATCAGTAACCTCATAAATTTCCCTTAGACTGTTATAAGCAGTTTTAATACTTGCCCACTCAGGTAGTTCTTCAGTTTCGATGCCTAAAATGACTAAACCACGATGAAATGTCCACGCAGGGCCAACATCAAACAGCTTTGCTTCTGGCCAAGCGTCTTCTTGAGCTAAGACACATAGCCCATTAGTACGTTGCGAAAAGCGCAAAAAATCTTCGGGTAGCGTAATGCCTGTTACATTCTCTAAATCACGAATTGCTTCCTCAGTCGGTGAATGTGCCGCAACGACGTGAAAATCTTTTTTATTTATTTGCTGCAGAGTTTCCCAAATCAGTTCATGAAATTGTTCTGGGGGCATAGTGAAATACTCCTTAATCTGATGGGTATATAAAGTGCGTTATTTTCCGGATTTTTTACATAAATTGCGATCGTTTTCCAACTAAGAAAAGTCTTGTAGATGAAAATATCATTAGGTGATGGACTAATGATAAATATTTTATTAAGTAGACTGAGAAAATATAATGAAAAAAGCCGTATTACTTACATTATTTGTCATGTTGATACCCTTATCGTCACAAGCGGGTTCTAGTTATTATAGTTGTGAGAAAAAACTGATAAAATTAGAGAAAGAGTTTCGTAGTGCTGTATCTCATGGTAATAAACATAAAATTTATAAAATAAAGAAAAAAATCCATAAGCTGGGTGATAAATGTTATGACAGTTATTCAGGAGCAACAAGGGGATATGATTATTATCCTAGAGGAAAAGCCAGTGAGCTTGAGAGAGAACTGGATTCACTGAGGCGTGTTCTTGAAGCTTTGAACGACTTAAAATAGACACATTATTGGCAAAATGAGAAATAAACTGGTCTGTTCACTATGTTTATGCTCACTCTGTCTTAAGTAAATGGATAATATCAGGTATATTAGAACCTGATTGTTAGCTACCAAGAAAAAATTATTATGATTATCAAACCTAAAATTCGTGGTTTTATCTGTACTACAGCTCATCCAGCAGGCTGTGAAGCCAATGTACGTGAGCAAATAGCCTACGTGAAATCACGCGGCGAGCTGAAAAATGGCCCTAAAAAAGTTCTAGTTATTGGGGCATCCACCGGTTATGGTCTAGCATCTCGTATCAATGCTGCATTTGGCAGCGGTGCGGCTACTATCGGCGTTTTTTTTGAAAAACCAGGCAGTGAAAGTAAGACAGGCTCTGCAGGTTGGTATAACTCAGCCGGTTTTGATAAAGCAGCAAAAGAAGAGGGGCTATATGCAAAAAACATCAATGGTGATGCCTTCTCGAATGAATGCCGTCAAACCGTCATTGATTTAATCAAACAAGATTTAGGCCAAATTGACCTTGTTGTTTATTCACTTGCATCACCCGTTCGTAAAATGCCAGAGACAGGTGAAGTGGTACGTTCTGCGTTAAAACCTATCGGTGAACCGTATAAATCAGTTGCGTTGGATACCAACAAAGATGTGCTGATTGAAGCCGTTGTTGAACCTGCAAATGAACAAGAAATTGCTGATACCGTTAAGGTGATGGGCGGGCAAGACTGGGAACTGTGGATGAACGCATTAGATGAAGCCGGTGTTCTGGCAGACAATGCACAGTCTGTGGCTTATTCTTATATCGGTACAGATTTGACTTGGCCAATATACTGGCATGGGACGTTAGGTAAAGCTAAAGAAGATTTAGACCGCGCTGCGTATGCAATCAACCAAAAATTGCAAGCGAAGGGTGGGGCTGCGTACGTCGCAGTATTAAAATCTGTCGTTACTCAAGCGTCTTCAGCTATTCCTGTGATGCCTCTTTATATCTCAATTGTATTTAAGATCATGAAAGAGCAGGGGATACATGAAGGCTGCATCGAACAAATCCAACGTTTATTCGCAACTAAATTGTTTACAGGCACGTCACCTGAAACAGATGAAAAGCACCGTTTGCGCTTAGATGATTGGGAGCTGCGTGATGATGTACAAAGTACATGTCGCGAAATTTGGCAGCAGCTTAATGATAATAACATCAATGAATTAACAGATTACCAAGGGTATAAAGCTGAATTTTTACGCTTATTTGGTTTCGGCTTAGATGGTGTTGATTATGATGCTGATTTAAGCGGTGAAGTTAACTTTGAAGTAAAAGAACTCATTTAATTGCTTTAATATCATAAAAGCTGTGATTAAAACCCGCATTTATCAATGCGGGTTTTATATTATCTATTAATCTATTTTACTTTTCACATATTGGATGAATTGTTGGCTGGCTTGTTCTGATGCGAAACTACGAGCGGGGATAATAATTGCGTAGATTCTATCCAAGTACAGATATAATAAACCACCATCGGTTCTAATAAATTGTATAGCACTCCATTTTATTAAAGAAGTTCCATGGATACTTTTCTCATATATACCTTCTTCATCAATACAATATTCTCGTTCAGTAAATAAAAAAACATTATCATCAGGAATTGCTTTATTTAGGACCTGAACAAGACGTAATGCAAAAGTGATAAACAGCAGTACTGCTAGTAAAAATGAAGTGAATATAATTGGTAAGGTTGCATTAAAATACCGAAAAGTGAAAACACAGGCAACGACAAAAATCATGACTAAAACTAAAAAAGGTAAATTATTGGTTTTATCTTTAGTGAAATAATGGTTTTTATGGCTATAACGACTGAATTTCATATAATCTGCACGATTAAGTATTACAGAAATTGGATCTATCATAATCAGGTTTTTAGGTTGTTTTATAGAGTGGTTATAGTGAGGATAGTAACGATAATTGTGGAAGGTGTAAATCTGATCGCTTATATAAAATAAACAATCAGATTAGTTTCTTCAAAAAATAAGCTAAGTGATTATTGTTCTATAAAAACTTCGCCATTTCGAATGACGGCTCTGCCAGTGACTGTACCGTTTTCATCAAATTCTGTTACCGTACCTACGAGTACACCATTATTAAATGTACCTGTAATATTAGGTTTATTGCTTGCGGTATCATGGAAAATTGTAAATGGACCTGATAATTTACCTTTGTTTACCGTCATCTCAAGATCAATACGCCCATTCTTATGATAATTACGTATAGTTCCGTTGACTAAACAATCTTTAAGTTGAATGTCAGATTCTGGATTCCCATTTTCATAATAGGTTTTGATGTATTTGTCGAAACATCCTTTTTTTATCCATGTTTTGAATTCTGGTTTACCATTATCATATTCCATTCCAAATGGCCCATCCGAAATACCTTTTGGTGCTTTTGTGGACGGAAATTCAATATTTTTAAGTTCATCTAAGGATGAAAATTTGGATTCTGATTTTGAGGAAGTAGCGAGTTGGCACCCTGAGATAAATAAAACTAGAGAACATAATACAACTGATTTAAAACGATTTAGCATTAACATATAAACCCTATTATTTGCTGTAAAAAAATAATTGATTCAAATAACTATATGACTATAGCCTTTTTATAACGGCGTGTTGTGAGAATTATCTTAATTTATTCATTTTTAGTTATAAGCCCAGTATTTGTTTTTATCGTTTATTTGAACATTTTTAAATAACTGATTTTAGTCAGGACGATTATAAGGTAATTTAATGAAGTTAAGTGATTTTGTAAAAAAGGGAGTCATGGATGTTAGTTGTTGAAATGTTAAGTACCGGCGATGAAGTTTTACATGGGCAAATAATCGATACAAATGCGGCTTGGTTGGCGGATTATTTCTTTCAGCAAGGGCTTCCTTTATCTAGCAGAACGACAGTTGGGGATGATTTAGAGAGTTTAATCTCTACTTTTCTTGAACGCAGCTTACATGCAGACATTCTGATTGTTAATGGAGGGCTCGGCCCAACAAGCGATGATTTAAGTGCATTAGCAGCGGCTAAAGCTGTGGGAGTTCCTCTGGTAGAACACTCACAGTGGGTTACGGTTATGGAAAACTATTTTATTGCGAGAGGGCGAGTCATGCCTGAAACGAATCGCAAGCAGGCATTATTACCTGAAAATGCAGAATTAATTGATAACCCCGTTGGAACTGCTTGTGGTTTTTCATTAAAACTAAATGATTGTGTGCTTTTTTTCACGCCTGGGGTTCCTTCAGAATTTAAGGTCATGATTACTGAACAAATCTTACCTCAAATACGTGAGAAATTTATATTACCGGAACCGCCAGTTTGTTTGCGTTTAACTAGTTTTGGGCGTAGCGAAAGTAGTTTGGCAAAACAGTTTGATAGTATCTCTTTACCGGATGATTGTGTGCTTGGATATCGTTCATCAATGCCAATTATTGAATTAAAACTGACAGGGCCTGCATCACGACGCCAACAAATGGAGAAATGCTGGCATACGATTAAACAAGGTGTTGGCGATAATATGATTTTTGAGGGGACGGAAGGTTTTGCTCAGAAAATTGCTAAACAATTACAAGATAGGGGGCTCCAAATAGCGCTGAGTGAACAATTTAGCGCAGGTTTATTAAATTGGACATTACATGCGGCTAATATCTTAGTGCATCATGGTCAAGTTATTGTTCCGCAGTCGGAACAAAGCTTAATAAGCCTATTGCAACAAGCCAAAGATAATGCAGCTCAACAATCCGTACAGATTGGGCTCGCAATTGGTGATTATCATGACCAATACTTAAATGTAGCGCTATCAACACCAACAGGAAGCTATGCACAGCGGATACACTACTTACCTAATAATCATAGCCAAAAAGAAAAACAAGAAGTGAGCGTCATGTTAATGTTAGATATGCTGTCGCGCTGGTTAAATGCTCGAGAAGTTATTGGTTATTATGAGTGGTTAGTTCAAGTTGAGACTTTGGTTCTGGATAATGAGCTAAATGATGACGTTAAATCTTAATGGTTATATTCCAATGCTAGAAGAGGTTCCAATCCAATCGGAATTTCAGGAAATAATTACTGAAACAGTGGAGCAACTCGCTTGGCTATTCAAAACGAAATTACATAGTGTTTATGTATATGGAAGCGTTGCGAGGGGAAGCGCAACGCCTCAGCAATCGGATCTCGACCTTTGTGTCATTTTATTGCAACCAGCGACTGTACAAGAGAATGCTGGGCTAACTGAAATGCAACTACAATTAGTCACTCAGTACAGCAACGTTAGTAAAATAGATTTTGATATAGGTTTATACTCTGAAGTTATTGATAAAGATAATTTATATAGCTGGGGGTATTGGATAAAGCACCAATGCCGTTGTATTTACGGGGCGGATTTGTCTACCCAATTTAATCCTTTTATGCCTTCACGGCAGATTGCTGAAGAGGTGAATGGTGATTTTGTTGAGGTGCTAAATGGCTATATACAGAAAATAAAAAATTGCAATAATTTCGATGAATTAAAGTTATTACAAAGAGCGGCTGCAAGGAAATTAATACGTTCAACAGATGTATTAAGGTTAGATACTGACCGGGATTGGCCAAGTAGTTTAAAGGATTATATGCAAAAATTTACGGGTAGATACCCTGAGCAAAAAAGTCGATTAGATTATTTTTTTACTCAGAGTTTACATCCTTCAGCTGATACTAACCAATTTATAGATAATTTAATAGCCTTTATTAATTGGTTAGATCATGAAAGAAATATAGCGGGTTAAGCTTATTATTTTTCTGATTGTATTGATTCAATTATGTAATTGAAGCTTGAAATGCCTTTTCTACAGGCTTTCTCTTTTAAAACTGATGGTGTTTTATCGATTGCACCTTTTAGGCTTGTTAGCTGGCTTGCATAAGTTTCAGCGCCAATTATGTCAGGGTTGTTGTTTAAATATTCTACTGTACTGTCAACTTTTTGGTAGAAATACCCACATGGGTTGTCAGTGATTTCTATGGTGCTCAGTTCTTTTAGTGAATCAGGTAAGAGTTGTTGTGAGTTTTGCTTAACCAGCTCAATATATTCCCCTGATTTTATCTGTTCAACCATGGTATTAATTTTACTTTTTATGTTGAAAAACATCATAATAGTAGTAATTAAAGCAATAGCTAAAATAACATTTATAGTAATACTGACCCCGAGTAGATACTTTTTCATTAAATCCCTTAAGTAAAAAGATAAAGTTTTATTTGTATTGATTATAAGTTAACTAGGTTTATTTTAAATATATTTAGGATAAATGATTAAACGTAAGCTAACTTGGCTGGAGCCGCATTTTATTATTTTTGATAAGGGTTTTATCGTACTGTGAGAACAGAAACTTTAGAGTTTTGAATAACCATTGAGGCGGTCGACCCCAAGAAATAAGTGGACATACTTGGTCGACGTGAGCCGATAACAATTAAATCTGCATTAATTTCTTCTGCAACTCGTAAGATTTCATCCCTTGGGGTACCCATCAGAACTTGTGCACTATATTTATCAGCGGGAATTTTAAATTCTTTAATAATCTCTGCTAGTTTTTTGGTTACGCTCTCTTGTTCGCTATCTGCTTTTTCTGCAAAACCAAAACCCATTGTTGTATAAAAGGGAATGGTAGGGATAACCGCTAAAAAATGAACTTGCGATTTTTCATACTCAGATAGGTGCTGAATATGAGGCATGACTAAATGAGCTAAGCTTTTTTCTGTAATATCAATGGGGACTAAGATTTTAGTGTACATTTTTTCTCCAGCTATCATCTTGTGAACATGCAACCATTAAGCTTTATTTTTACAAAAATAGAGCGGTAAACCGATAAAATAGACATAGCTAATTATAGAATAAAATATGCCTCTAAAACTAAGGTTAGCATGTTAATTAGGCAAATACTTTGATGAAGTATTCAATCTCAATAACTTACTCAATACGCAATCAAAAATTTTCATGCGGTTTGTGCTATTGACCGTTATCGCTCTTTTATCGGTTAATTCAATGTTATATGATCCGTATATGGTTTGTATCTATTTTGTATTGTGAGGGTATTTTGGGGATTGTTAAAATTTCAGATGAATTACATGATTATTTACGTCATGCAAGCCAAGTAATGTCTCGTTCAATTAACTCACAGGCAGAGTTTTGGATCAAAGTTGGTATGCAAGCTGAATTAAATCCGCATAAAACATTTACTATGCTAATCAGCGAAATGCTAGAAAAAGAGTCTATTGAATCAAAAGGAAAAGTTCATGAATAACATTAAAATTAAAACAGCAGATGAAATTGAACTCATGCGTGAGTCAGGAAGGCTCTTAGCTAGCGTATTTAAGATGCTCGATTCTATTATGGTTCCGGGTATTTCGACGATGGAAATTAACGACAAAGTTGAGAGTTACATTGTTAATGAATTGCAGGCACGTCCTGCAAGTAAAGGGCAATATGGTTACCAGTATGTTTTGAATACTTCATTGAATGAAGTTGTTTGCCACGGCGTTCCTAAAACAGATGAAATAGTAAAAGCAAAAGATATTATTAATGTTGATATCACATTAGAAAAAAATGGCTTTATTGCTGATTCTAGCAAAATGTATGTTATGCCAGAAGCCTCCCCTTTAGCACGTAAGCTAGTTAAAGATACTTATGCTGCGATGTGGGAAGGAATTAAACAAGTTAAACCAGGTGCCACATTGGGTGATATTGGTTCAGCAATCCAACATTATGCGGAGTCTCATGGGTATAGTGTCGTTAGGGAATATTGCGGACATGGGATTGGGCGTGAAATGCATGAAGATCCACAAGTGCTGCATTATGGTGTACGCGGTAAAGGAATTGAATTAAAAGAAGGCATGACATTTACGATAGAACCGATGATTAACCAAGGTGGAATGAAAATTAAAACCAAAAAAGATGGTTGGACGGTAGTGACTCGAGACAAAAAATTATCAGCGCAATCAGAGCATACAGTATTAGTGACTAAAGACGGTTATGAAGTACTGACATTACGAGATGAAGAAAAATAGCCCCTTATAAATTATTAGATAAAACTAAAATACCAGTTTGTGATCAGTAATCGATGGCAAACTGGCTGATTGTTATTAATTATTGCCTTAGTGCGATTGCTATGCGATTAAATGCACTCATTAACCCAATGGCTATAGTAAGGTCTGAAATTTGTACATCGGTAAAATGGGTTTTTAGTGTTTCAAATAGCTCATCCGATGTACCACTTGTGGCGATATTCACAACCGCTTCAGTCCAAGCTAATGCGGCTCGTTCTTCCGGGTCGAAATGATGGCTAACTTGCCAACCTGCTAGCGTGTCAATTTTTTTATTGCTAACCCCCGAAGAGCGTAAGGAATTGGCATGCATATCTAGGCAAAAAGCGCAGCCATTGATTTGAGAAACCCTTAAGTAAACAAGTTCAACAAGTTCTTTGCCTAATCCACTTTTATTGAGTGCATTTTTACAATCAATAAGCCCTTTATAGGCATCAGGGGATAATGTCGGATAAGCCAGTCTTAGTGCACTCATGGATAATTCCTCGTAAGTTCCGTTATTAGATAAATACAATATTAAAAATATTTTTATGAATCTTTTATTAGTCGGGCTTTTAGTCATATTTTTATACTAATTTTAAGTGAGTATATACTTATTCGCCGACGAAGAGGAGTGATGGTTGTATAGGCTGCTTAACAGATTAATTACTGGGGACCAGTAATAGTTTAGCGCTACAAGAGTGACTAAATTGCTGTTGAACATCGGGAGGAAGGTGATTGTCTGTAATAATATGAGTCAGTTCATCCATTTGGGCAACGCGAAATAATGACCATTTCCCGTACTTGCTGCTATCCGCTAACATAACAGATTGTGTTGCATTTTTAATAAGATCACGTTTTAGACCTGCTTTTTCTTCAGTTGGTGTCGTGATCCCTTTACTCAAGCTCCAAGAGTTGCAACTAATAAATGCAATGTCCGGGTAGATACTACGAAGAAGGCTTCGTCCATGCTCACCGATGCAGGATTGGCTGCTATCATCAATACGCCCACCAATAATGGTTACTTCTATCTGTTTAAACTCGCAAAGGAAAAGGGCAATGTGAAGGTCGGCGGTCACAACGCGCAGCGGCATATGCGTTAGTTCGCGAGCTAGCTCAAGCATAGTAGTCCCAGCATCAAGAAGGACAGTGTTTCCCGGTTCAATTAAACGGGCTGCTGCTTTTGCAATAGCCCGCTTTTCTCTTAGGTTACGTTGGTTTTTTTCGACAGTCGTGGGTTGCACTGGAATAAAACGATTTAGCGTTACCCCACCATGAGTGCGAGATATAACCCCAGTTTCATCTAGTTTAATTAAATCACGCCGGATAGTGGCCGCAGAAACAGATAATGCTTGTACAAGCTCATCAACAGTCACAAGGTTATGCTGTTTAAGGTACTCAAGTATTAAATCCAATCTATCCATTGTGCTCATTGATTACACTACATTCATTGCAAGTTTAAGGGAAATAGCCATGCTTTCAGGGTTTGCTTTGCCTGTCCAAGCAATATCAAATGCGGTTCCATGATCCGCAGATGTGCGTAAGAATGGAAGGCCAGCAGTGATATTAACACCATCATAAAAACCTAATAATTTTAATGGGATATGGCCTTGGTCATGGTACATTGCAACAACCATATCGTACTGCCCTTGATAAGCTTGTAAAAATACAGTGTCTGGGGGACAAGGACCATACGCATCGATGCCTTCAGACCTTACCTGTTCTATAGCAGGTTGTAAATATACGATTTCTTCGTCACCAAATAAACCGTTTTCTCCAGCATGGGGATTAACCCCTGCAATAGCAATACGTGGTTTTTCAATGCCAACTCGTTTTAAAAAATCCGATGCAATGCGAGTCACAGTAACAACACGTTCGCTGTTTAATGTGTCTAAAAATTTTCGTAATGCGATATGGGTTGTGACATGAATGACTTTTAATTTTTCAGTGTAAAGCACCATGGCATAATCTTTAGTATTCGTTAGCTGGGCAAGGAGTTCGGTATGCCCAGGATAATTATGCCCTGCAAGGTGCAAAGCTTCTTTATTTAATGGCGCAGTAGCAATTGCTTTAACGTCACCAGCCAGCGCAAGCTCAGTTGCTCGTTTGATACAGCGAAATGCTAAGTCACCGGCTTGTGCTTGAACTTTGCCCGCGACAAGTTCATCAGGGGCAGCTAAAGGTTCATCAATGATATTGATAGTATCGGCCGAAAACTGGGCTTCATTGATATTGTTTATGATATTAAGTTTTACTTGAGGAACCAAACCCGATGTAATTAAACGTTGCATTGTTGCTGCACAACCAATAACAACAGCGGGAGCTCCTGCTAATTCACCTTCGGCAAGGGATTTAACGATAATCTCAGGGCCAATTCCCGCAGGGTCACCCATAGTAATAGCAACGACATTATTTTTCACAATAAATTTCCTCAATATATTTGATGGCTTCGCATAAAGTGGTTATTTGGCCAAACCCTCCCGCTTTTGTTATGACGGGCAAGTCATCGATTTCACTATCAATAAAGGTGCCACAAGGTATACATGGCATAACCTCAGATTGGATTCGATAACCTTTTGCTCCCAAAGTATTGGCAACCGCAATAGCGATATCACCACCAGTTAAAAAAAGTCCCCCGATGCTGGCAACAGACAGCGTGTTTAATGTCAGCAAACTAATAAAGTCGCTGATTGTTTTTCCCAATTCATTACGCGTCATGCCATAGGTTATGCATAGCTCATCAATATGATGCCTATCTTGCACATCTCGACTACTACGTATGATGGTGTGTTTTTGTTGGTTTAATGTATGACTAACTTCTTTAATGAGTGCAGCCATGTAGTCATTTTGTGTATTGGATGCAAGGATCTGTGTTACATCAATATCAATGACGCTGGCATTACAGTGTGTTTGTGCATAATTTACTTGCTCAATGGTCGCGCTACTCATGGAGCCTGCAACGATAAATAGCGGTAATCCTCGCCTTTTACTCATAAAATTATCTTCAGGTAAGGCATTTGCAAACCCAGCGGCTCCGACTAATAGGCAAGGTTCAACTAATGAGGAAACGGCCTCAGCGATTAAGGTTAAATCACGCTCATTTTCGGCATCGGTAACAATAATAGTTGCTTGTGTAGGCGCTTGTGTTTGTAGCCATGTTGCGAACTGCCCTGAACGTATTTGTTCTAAAGAGATCTCGATCACGGGAAGAGCAGTTTGCTGATGAATTATCGTTTGTATACGTGATGAAACTACGGGTGTTTTTGGGTCAGATGCGAACTCAGTTTCTATCAGTGGCTTTCCATTAACTAAGCACTCACCGTTTAAGGTTACTCGTCCAGCAGCAGGAATAGCTGCGGCAACAATAGCGAGTTTAAGATTGGCTTCAGACATAACCGTTTCAATTTCTATGCCGATATTACCGCGGAATGTTGAGTCAATTTTCTTATAAATTAAAGGCTTTTCAGTTTGTGATAAAAAGGGTTTTAAGCTACCTCGGAGATTATCCGAGGCAGTTTCTGCATTTAGTGCACGGCTTTCGGTGTTGAGCACCACGACATCAGCAAACCACGAATGTTTTTGTGTGCTATCGAGTAATATCTCAGTTCGAGCCTGTTTTTTTGCAAACTGGACGCCAGTATCATTGGCGCCTGTAAAATCGTCCGCAATAACGAGTAGTTTCATGACTAATTCCTCACTCTTCGGCAGCTTGAGGCTGTTTAGTTTGTTGACGTTTAGCGACCCAAGACGTCAGAACTGGGGTTAAAATGGCCGTTGTGATCACCGAGGCTGCAATCAATGGGGCTGCAGATAGCGCAATTGCTTCAAGGGATGGGTCTGCTTGGGCGATTGCCAGTGGCGTTGCAACGGCATTGCCAGCGGTACTTGATGCGGCTGCGCCAGCAATACCTGAGCCGCCAACTAAACGGTCAGCTCTGATATTGAACCAACCTCCAACAAATGTGGTGAGGGCACCTAATAAAATTCCCGCTAAGCCCCCTTGTAATAGCATTTCTAAGTTGATCCCTGCACCTAATGCGAAAGCAAAGAAAGGGATTAATATTGGCCCGCCTTTTGTCAGGAAGTCACGCATATGCGGATCTAAGTTACCTAAAATCATACCAACAATCAGTGGGACGAGAACTGCAACTAAGGCCATTAAAGGAATATTTGCCATCCCTGCGGCACCTAATGCGATCATGGTAAAGAAAGGGCCATCATTGAGAGATAAAATTGAGATAGCACCGACATCCCGTTTGTTACCAAATTCCCCCACTAACGCAGCGTATAAGCCACCATTTGAATTACTCATAGCAGCAATAATTGCAACGCCAGTTAAACCAAAGATGCCGTCCATACCAAACAGGTAATCGACACCGAGCCCGAGAGCGATAGCGACAATTAATTTTGTTAATGTGATTGTACCGCCTTGTAATAGGGCTTGAGGGGCTGCTTTGAAGCTAATGCCTGCCCCCATGCACAGTAAAAACGCCCCTATCAGTGCGGGAGCGCCATTTTTAAATAGTGAAGTGGTAAAGCCTCCTATTTCGAGAGACTGGGGTGCAAAGGTATTGATCAGAGCACCGATGACTAATGGCACAACCATCATGCCGCCAGGTATACGTTCTATCGATTTTTTTATTTGCATGGTTTTCTCCGCCATGATTTATTTTAGTCATAATGATTATATTCAATCAAAATAAAACAGCCGTGACCTAGATCTCATTAATGATTTTTAGTGGAGAAGTATCATTTTCACTCATAAACAGCCTTTTTATCGTTAAATATAGTGAGATAACTTCAGAAATAGGGCGTATGGAGTGCACCGATACTTTGATTGAAATCGATCATGTTGACTATTTAATGACTGCAATCATGCACATAAGCTTATTGATGGCATATTAGCTAACATTTCTTGGTTCAAATTTAGCGGGATAAAAGTCGTATTTTAAAGGAGGAGTTGAATAGGTGAGATAATAAGCGTTGCTAAATTTAACTGTTCACTGACTATAATAATTAGCATTACCACTTCTATTTTATGGCTAATTTCCAGATGAATAAATGCAGTAGAAGAAAGGACCACAAGAAAGGATCAGAAGTATCAAACATTATATAAGTCATACTTGCTTTAGTTAAGTAGATAGCGGTCTTTAAACTTATTTTTATTCAAACAGTATTTAATCTAATACAGAATTATTTTTATCAACATTGAAATAAAATAAATTTTTTAAATAAAAAGGATAATTTTTAAAATATAATGTTAGGTTTATTGTAAGGTCTATTCTATTTAAAGCCTTATATCTCAGTGTGTTAAATTAAATTATTGTCTTATGCATTTTTTGCATGGTATTTCGCCCATTTGCATTTCTCTTTAAGTTAAAAAAATGTAACTATCGATTTCAGGCTCAAGAGTCGCATCCAATAAAAGGTTATAGGTGATAACTATGACTTTAAATAAATAAAATAGGGGTACGAATGAACAGACACAAACTCATGAAACAAATTATGATAGCTATTATTCTAGGTATTATATTAGGATGGGGGTTTCATAATTATGCCGCATCAGTAGAAGAAGCAAAAAATATCGCATCTTATATGAATATTATTACTGATGTTTTTTTACGTTTAATAAAAATGATTATTGCACCACTTGTATTTGCAACAATCGTGTCAGGGATTGTATCAATGGGAGGCTCTTCTTCTGTTGGTAGTATTACAATTAAAGCGATGGTATGGTTTATTTCAGCAGCTGTAATTTCATTATTAATTGGAATGGTTTTTGTCAATGTATTCCAACTAGGTGTAGGTTTAAATTTAACAGTTCCAGCGGCTGCGGTAGATAGTGGTTTAAATACATCAGGGTTTACTCTGAAAGCTTTCATCACACATATTTTCCCTAAAAGCTTTGCGGAAGCAATGGCGAACAATGAAATTTTACAGATATTAGTTTTCTCAATCTTTTTTGGCTCTGGTCTTGCATTTATTTGTAAAGACAAAAAAAGCCCCATAGTGACTTTAATTGAAGACTTATCTCGCATCATGTTCCGTATTACCGATTATGTGATGAGCTTTGCACCGATTGCGGTATTCGCTGCAATTGCTTCAGCCGTGACGGTTGAAGGTTTAGGTTTACTTTATGACTATGGGAAATTAATTGGGCTTTTCTATATTGCTTTAGCGGTATTGTGGGCAGTACTTTTCTTTGCTGGCTATGTTTTCTTAGGAAAATCTGTCTTTAGTTTGGGGAAATTAATTCGTGAGCCTGTCGCTCTCGCTTTCGCAACTGCAAGTAGTGAATCAGCTTATCCAAAAACAATGGAAGCTTTAAATCAGTATGGTGTCCCTAAAAAAGTGACAAGTTTTGTATTGCCTCTTGGTTATTCCTTCAACCTTGATGGTTCAATGATGTACCAGTCTTTTGCCGTATTGTTTATTGCGAATGCCTATGGGATTGACTTGAGTATCACAGAGCAAATACTTATTTTGTTAACCTTAATGGTAACGAGTAAAGGTATGGCTGGTGTAGCAAGGGCATCTATTGTGGTTGTTGCCGCGACATTACCTATGTTTAGTTTACCTGAAGCTGGGATTTTACTATTACTTGCCATCGATCAATTTCTTGATATGGGAAGAACGGCAACAAATGTTGTTGGTAACAGTATCTCTACCGCGGTTATATCTCGTTTAGAAGAGAGAAAAGGGCGTGTAAATGAGGAGTCTGAAATAGTGATGAGCGAAAAAACACCCACAACTTTATAGTGATGGTCACTATTATCTAGTTAACGCCCTTCTTATCAGAAGGGCTATTTCTTTAAGCATTGGTAGTTATTGCGCAGTTTGGTTTCTCATAAACTGCCAAAAGCGTTCTGATGAGATATTTAACCTAGCTTCGGTTCGATAGATATAAACCCCCATAGTGACTGATAATTTTGGGTCTAAAATAGCTAATTCATTTTTTTCAAGTTCATTTTTAATTGAGTAATCAGGTAACCAACCAACGCCGCTACCTGTTAGTATCATGCGTTTTAATACATCGCTCATAGATGAAACAAAAGAAAGTTCAAAGGGAAGGTTATCTGATTTATTGATTAATTGGTTGACTTGCCTCCCCATATAGCTTTCATCTGTATACTTCATTAAAGGCAATGTTGAGCTATCAATATTGAAAATAGGGCGTTTTTTTTCGTCGCAGGGAGAGACAAGATGTAGCCGGCTTTCTAGTATTTTCGTGTGTAAGAATGGTGATGACATTAACTCTTCGTTATAAAATGATAATATAAAATCACTTTGCCCTTCTTTGAGTTTATGTACTGCTTCATCAACATTTATTGACTCTACAAAAAAAATCTTATCTACATTTTTTGAAAATTGTGAAATAAAGTCAGGAAGTAAAAATACTGAAAGTGAATGCGCAGCCGAAATATTAATTTTTTGCTTGTCATTATCTATACCTTTAATTCGGTTTATTTGAAAATAAATGTCATCAAGTAAATTTCTGGCATAAACAATAAAGCTTTTTCCTTGTGTGGTAAGTTGTAATGGGTTGGTATTTCTATCAAATATTTCAAAGCCAACCGATGATTCAATTGATTGAATTCTTCGGCTGAAAGAAGACTGTGATATATTTCTTTTTTCTGCAGCTAACGTAAAACTTCTACATTCTTCTAGTACAACAATATCGTGCAACCATTTAATTTCAAGATTACTGATCATTGTGTCCTCTAATGGTTTTTAGTTATTAATCTACTATGCAAATTTAGCATGACTTATAGAAACTCTGCAATTACCTAATGCTAACAATATGTCATGATATCATTAATTTGATGGAGGGCTTATGAAAAAAATATTAGGTATGTTAGGGGGAATGGGACCAGGAGCAACCGCGGATGCTTTTATTAAATTAATCAATAATACACATGCAAGTAAGGACCAAGAACATATTCCTATTATTATTGTGTCATTGCCTGATATTCCAGATAGAACAGAAAATATTATTTATAATGGGCCATCACCATTACCAGCAATGATACACTCACTTAAAATACTTGAAAGTGCAGGTGTATCTTGCATTATTATGCCATGTAATACGGCGCATTATTGGTATGAGGACTTAAAGAAAGAAATTAATATTAATTTTATCAGCATTATTGATGCAGCATGTAAAAAAATAATTGAGGATAATGTTAAAAAGGTAGCACTATTGGCGACGACAGCAACCATTCATACTAAATTATATCAAGAAAAACTAAATGTGAACAATATTGAATGTATTGTTCCCGATGAGGTTAATCAATATAAAATAATGCAGAGTATTATTTTATATAAATCGGGTGATTTAGCTAAAGCAAGAGAGTTGCTCTATCCTTATATTAGCCAACTAAAATCACGTGGTATTGATAAGTTTGTAATGGGTTGCACTGAAATTCCTTTAATATTAGAAGAGCTTTCAAAAAATAACCCTGAGGATTTTATTGATGCAACAGAAGCATTAATAAAAGAAGCTATTAATTGGTATACTATCGATGAGAAAAGAGAGGTAGATGAAGAAAAAACAAATAAATTAATTGAGTTTCATTGAAAATTATCATTCGCCATCACTGGGGTAATCTGATAAATATAAAAACTATTAAATAATAAATATATAATAATGCATTGTATAACATGTAATTGTGATTTTTTTGCATTCAATTTTTAATTGACTGTAATTTGAGCTGTTTTATCTTGTTGGATAGATGGGTTAGCCTTTAACTTTAGGAATATTAGACTTGTAGTTGTCCGATAAGTAGTGACAATAGTCGGTTTATTATAATGACTAATATTGTTAGATAGGGATTAACTCATGCAATTTAAATCAATGGTTAAATTGGTTGTTGGTGCAGTATTGCTATTTGTAATCGGTATTATTGGTATTAATTCATATACAATTGTGCAAGACGGTTCTGTTAAAGTGGGAACATTTCTAGGTAAAGTAGACCCTGTCGCTTATGATGCAGGTTTGCATTTCCCTATTAACCCATTTACTACTTTCGATACATATTCGACGAAAGACATTCGTGTTTCATTAAAGGAATTAAGAGTGCCTTCACAGGATAAGCTAAAATCGATTGTCGATATTACTGTAATGCTACAGTTTGATGGTGCTAAAGCACCAGTATTGCGTATTAATGGTGGTACTGAAAGTGAGGCATTGGATAAATATGTACGCCAAAAGCTTATTTCAACCATTCTCGAATTTGGTAAAGACGTCGCTAATGCACAAGACCTGTATACGGCTGATACACAAAGGAAGCTTCAAGAGTCTATCCGTGATGCAATTCAAGGGTATGCATCCCCATATGGGTATACAATAAAAGAAATCATGATCCAAGATATTACTCTACCAGAAGTTGTTCAGGAACAAGTGGTCAACACTAAAATGCGCCAAGAGCAGATCAACCAAGCGAAAGCAGAAGCCGAAAAAGAGCGTGAGTTAGCACAGAAAAAAGTGGTGATTGCTGAAGCTGAAAGGGAATCAGCGGAACAGCAAGCGATAGCGAGGGAACGTAATGCGCAAGCAAGTTCTTTTGCGATGCGTCAAGAGGCTGATGCAAAATTATATGCGGCTCAGAAGGAAGCAGAGGCTAATGCGATATTACAACGCACAATCACCCGTGAAATGATTAACTGGAAACAGTTAGAAATTGAACAAATTAAAGCACATAAATATAAAGGTGAAGTGCCTAACATTGTTGTTGGCGCAGATTATGACGGTAAAATGATTATGGATATGCGAAATAGCCAATAATCAACACTGATTAACAAAAATTATATTATTGAAACCAGCTCTATTCATTTAGGGCTGGTTTTTTATTTTACTGAGCACAATTGACGCGAAATCGACCAACGACTTGTTGTCTAATAAGCTTCCCCGATTATTTAACAACAGAAATTAACCGGTATTTAGCGGTATTAAAAATTAGGTAAAATATCTATGGTTCATATTGAAGAAATAACAAAACTCAATTTTTGGGATGTATGTGAACTTACATCAAATAAAAATGGTATTGCTACCGTATTAGAAGAGCACGTATGTTGCAATGCATACTCAATAGCGGAGTCTCACTATTATCCGGAATATATCCCCAAAGCACTTTATTGGGATGATAAATTAATTGGCTTTTTTATGTACAAAATAGTTGATGAACAGCCAACTCATGCTTTTATTTGTCGTTTTATGTTGGATTATAAATACCTTGGTAAAGGTTTAGGAAAACAGTCTTTTTCTGCAATTTTGGTGTATTTAAATAGCTTAGGAATACGAAGAATCTCTCTTGGGTTAGATGAGGAAAATATGATTGCTAAAAAAATATATTGCAGTCATGGGTTCAGCTTTACTGGTGAGATTATTGATGGTGAGCATATATATGCTTTGAACCTATAGGCATTAAAGTCAGGCTTTATCGCTAAGGTGGTAGCTCTAATTTGTATTTTTGTGATAGTTATTTGATAGTTGTGCTATATCGTAATCAAGGAGTTGCTGTGATGCTTAATGTTTCTGGATTAATCAATGACTCCCCAATAGTATAACAATATTGGGGAGTTTATGTGTTTTAACGAACAATAATACCTAATAAAATTCCGATTGCACCAAAGTCAGCATCACTGAATGTAGTGTTAGCAATACCAATATCACCCAGAACAGGTAATAGGAATACAGGTAAGAAAGTAATCAACAAGCCTTGAGCAAACGCACCTAAAATAGCCCCGCGACGGCCGCCTGTTGCGTTACCGAATACCCCAGCGGCTGCACCGACGAAGAAATGTGGGACAACACCAGGAATAATGACGGTCATGTTTAATGCATACAATACAAACATGCCTAAAACACCTGCTGCAAAACTACTTAAAAAGCCTACTAATACAGCATTTGGGGCATATGGGAATACTACTGGGCAGTCTAAAGCGGGTTTTGCATTTGGTACTAATTTGTCAGAAATCCCTTTAAATGCAGGAACTATCTCGGCAATAACCATACGCACACCTTGCAGAATAATATAGACGCCCGCAGCGAATGTAATAGATTGCATCAATGAGAACATGAACCAATTTTTACCGCCACTGACTTCACGTACAAAATCACCACCTGCAAATAAGCAAGTAATAATGAAGATAATGAACATGGTAAATGAAATGGCGACTGGAGTATCACGTAGGAATAATAAGCTTTTTGGTACATTCATATCTTCGGTAGAGTGTTCTTTATTACCGAATTTGCTACCAATAAAGCCGGCCAATACATAAGAAATTGTCGAGAAATGGCCGATTGCAACATCATCTGAGCCCGTGACTTTTTTCATGTAGGGGTGAGCGATTGCTGGGAAAAAGACCATACAGAAACCAACAATCAGTGAGCCTACAGTAACCAGTAAGGTTCCTTCCATTCCTGCTGTAGCTAAGATCACTGCAATCATCATTGACATGAATAGGGTATGATGACCGGTTAAGAAAATGAATTTCCAAGGCGTCAAACGAGCAATCAAAATATTGATTAACATCGCAAAGAACATAATCATTGCCATTTCACGGCCGAAGCTTTTTTGTGCAATGGAAACAATTGCTTCGTTATTCGGTACAACACCATTTATACCAAATGCATGTTGGAAAATAGCTGAAAAATCACCTAATGAGCTTACGACTAGACCAGCACCTGCACCTAAAATGACAAAACCCATGATGGTTTTAATGGTGCCTTTAATACATTCAGTCACCGGTTTTTTCTGCGCTATTAAACCGATAAGGGCGATTAAACCGACTAAAATAGCAGGTTCAGATAAAACATCCTGCATCAGAAAACGAAAAAATGACATAGTGCCTCCGCTTACATTGCACCAAGTTTTTGTAAAGCAACAGACAGGCGTTCTTTCATCGCGACTTTGTCAATCATGTTATCGAGCGCTACGATTTCGCCACCGACTTGTTGGGCAACCAATTGCTCTGCAATGTCAGTTGTTCCTACAAAAATATCGCTTACAGTTCCTTTTGCTGAGCCTAAATCGACGTGATCTACATCAGCACTTACTTGTAAGTCTTTCAAAATATTTTTGATGCTCATTTCCATCATCAAACTTGTGCCTAAACCATTTCCACAAACAACAGTGATTTTCATAATATTTACCTTAATATTTAATTATTCATATTTAGCGATGATGCTAAGAATGTCATCTACGTTTTCTGATTGCATGATGCTGTCTATATCTTCTTGATTATCAAAAAGCTCCGCCAACTTTGCGATAGCGCCAATGTGGCTGTTGCTATCTGTTGCTGCGAGAACAATTAATAACTTAACTGGGTCGTTGCCTTCAGAACCAAATTCAACGCCTTGTTTAATAACAGTTAAACCTAGTGATAATTGATTTACGCCATCTTCTGGGCGTGCGTGTGGCATCGCAATGCCAGGTCCTAATACATAATAAGGGCCAATTTTCTTATGTGATTTAATAATGGCATCAATATATCTTGGTTCGATGAATTTATTATTAACCAAAGGGCTACAGGCGATTTTTATCGCATCTTGCCAATCAGTGGCGCTTTCGACGACCTGAATGACGTTAGGGGTCAGTAATGTCGTTAGCATAGAGTTACTCCTGGTATGCTGAATTTTTATCTTTTTTAATGGTTGAATGAATAGTAGTGATCTATGGTAGCGCTATCTAGCTTAAACTTTCATTTTCGTGATAGCGCTATCATTTTGAATAAAAATAGCGAACAAATACTAATTCAGGACACTTGTTGGCTGATTAACAAATTCAACCTATGGTAAGTTACTCGGGTTAATAATAAGTTTAGGCTAATTAAAAGTATTTTATGGAAAAAACACGAAAAAGAAAAAATACAGGGCGAGTCACGCTGCAAGATGTTGCAAAATATGCAGGTGTTGGGTCAATGACAGTATCCCGAGCGCTTCGTACGCCTGAATTGGTTTCAGACAAATTACGTGAAAAAATCAACGAGGCAGTTGAAGAACTGGGTTATATTCCAAATTCAGCTGCGGGTATTTTGGCGTCAGGCCAAAGCCGAACAGTCGCCGTTTTAATTCCGTCGTTACGTGATAATGCTAGTTCAGTATTTCTGCAATCATTACAAGAGGTTTTGAATAAAAATAATTATCAAGTTGTCATTGGTAGTCATGACTATCAGCAGAAAAAAGAATCTGAAGTTTTATCTACATTATTACAGAGTAACCCTGCGGCCTTGATCATTTTTGGTGCGATTAATTCAGAGGGGGTATACACCTACCTTAAAAATGTAGATATACCTGTTATCAGTGTTGCTGGGGGAGGGAGTCATCCATTTACATTGAATATTAAAAGTAATATAGGGGAAGCGGTTAATTTTTTAACACATTATATGTTACAAAAAGGGTATAAGAAGATAGGCTATATTGGGGCTCAAATGGATAATAAAATGCAAAGCCAGCAACTAAGTGGCTGGAATAAGGCTATGCTCGAATATAACCAAAGTGCAGATCAAAGCATTACGACTCCTTATGTTGCTACCATGGATTTTGGACGTCAGGCGATTAGCGAAATGCTAACTCGTCAGCCTGAACTTGAGGCTGTGATTTGTAGCCACGAAATGATTGCGTTAGGGGTTATTTTTGAATGTCAAAGGCGCTTGATTAAAGTGCCGAAAATGTTGGCTGTTGCTTGTGTTGAAGGGTCCGCAAATTGCGACCATATTCACCCATCCTTGACTTCGGTACGCATTGATTATAGCAAAATGGCGAGAGAAGCTGCCAAGAAGTTGCAAAGATGGTTAGCGGATACTGACGGTGATCTTTCACAGAGACAAGAAGAAGTCATTT
Source organism: Providencia sp. TYF-12 (assembly GCF_041344805.1). Classification (NCBI taxonomy): domain Bacteria; kingdom Pseudomonadati; phylum Pseudomonadota; class Gammaproteobacteria; order Enterobacterales; family Morganellaceae; genus Providencia; species Providencia sp. TYF-12. The sequence continues at coordinate 2,890,275 of NZ_CP166833.1, read as the reverse complement.
TCCCTTATAAGTTCGAAGCTAGGCAAAGTGCATAGGGGGGCTATCGATTTAGTCACACTATTTTGTTATTTAACTGTCTCTTAAACAAGAAATTCTATAATAAGTCACTTTTTTGTTCTAAAAAAGATTGTTTTTTTGCCTCTCAAAATAAGATTGTCGACTTGGTCACTGCATCATTCTTATTCCTTGCTACAGTATATTAGTAGGTCATATTTCACCTGTACTTAAGTTTAGACTTTTGACGGGTATTGACCTCTTTATAGCTTTAGACAATAGCAGGGGAAATATAATGAAATTATTAAAAACAGTTATTTCTACCGCAATTTTAGTTTCTTGCGGTGCATTAGCAACAACCACGGGGTCTGAAGTACTTAAGGTGCAAGACGGAGGTACGCCGAATAAGGTCTATACCGCGAATAAGCCTACGATTAAAGTTGCAACTTATAATATCGGAAAGAACGAGTTGGCATCAGATGTGAAAAATTTCGATGCTTTAAATAAAGCAATTGCGAGAATTGATGCAGATGTCATTGTTTTAACCGAAATTGATAACAAAACGGCGCGCAGTAAACATGTTAATCAACTGGAGGAAATCGCTAAGGCTAACGAGATGCACTTTGCATTTGGTAAAGCATTAGATTTTGATGGTGGTGAATATGGCGTAGGAATTTTATCAAAATATAAAATTGAAAAATCAAAAGTCATTAACTTGCCTTCAGGCGATGCGGAGCAACGTGTTGTATTATTATCTCAGATAACAAAACCGGGTTTTGATGCGCCAATTATTATAATGGGGACTCATCTTGATTGGCAAAAAGACCCAACAGTGCGTATTGGGCAGGTTCGTCATATTTTAGATGCGAGCATTGGGGATACAGACACTGGTTTTGATAATATAGCTGCATCAATAAAAATATTAGCTGGTGACTTTAACTCAACGGCTAATGAACAACCTATTCAAGAAATCCGTTATATGTGGCAGCCCGTTGAGAAAAAAGGGACGGATTATCGTAGTTGGCCAGCAGTTAATCCAGCGATTGACATAGACCACATTTTTACATTTAAAGGGCAAGTGTGGAATGTAAATGAAATGCAAATACCAACGGATAGCGAAGAGTTTCAATGGTCAAGTGTCAGTGACCATCTGCCAGTGATAGCGGAATTGGAGTTACAAGAGCAGTAGATAGGTAGGTAAAACGGAGTTGTATCGGTAAAGGCCTCATTTGCAGGCCTTTGTTACATCTGTACTTTCATTTTTTCTGAAGCAATTTCTGTCTCTGAATATAACGTTTTTCAGCTATTTCCAAATAACGTTCAACGGTTGAATATATTTGTTGACGTTGTTCCGATAACTGTGGGTCATTATCTAAGGCGGAAGAGGTTTGTTTAATAAACTCAGCAATATAGCTTTTAATACAACCAAACTGATTAGCCACATTAGCATAATAGTATTGGTAAACATAAGATTCTTGAGAATGGCTTAGGTCTGTATTGTTTTTTATATTGTTGGTTGCAAGCAAAAGTAATTGAATTTGTGTCATGGCATACCCTTTTTCTTTGGAAGGCAATGCTACCTGAATTTGAAATTTAAATTTGTCATTTTTAGTCGGAAAATTTTATGTATTAGTTTAATAGGGGATTTTTATAGGAATATTCTGTAATTTGGGTTAGTTTAACTAGACGAATTGGGAGATGTTTGAGGTACACACAAGATTTAAATCATAATGATATCGTTAAATATTCTTATGGTTTATTTGTTAAATTATTGTATTAATCTGTTTTTTATCACTTTCAAAATGCTCATTGCAATCTCATTATCGATAATTTTCAATTATTAATCAATTCATTACGATATTTTTTGTTTTGGTTTTTTGGGCTGTAGGCAATATGGGATGTAAAATAATATTGATAATGGAAAGGTAATGACGCTACTTATGAAACTAGTAGAAGAAGATAACCTAACTTTCCTTTTGGTTGTAATTTATTGATTTATATTTACTTTTATTTTTTGTGTGTTTTTCTTGGAAGAGATAATCTTATTTATAAAATTACTCAATAATAAAATAAATAAATAATTTACTCATATACTGAGTCTATATACGCATTATATGAGTTTATTAACAATTAGACACACTAATTCTTAATTCGAATTGTTTAATAATATATTTGAAGTGATTACTATTAAATGATAATTAACAATTAAGTCCAATTATTGTTTCTATCATATAAAAGAGAAACGCTTTTTGTGAAAAAAATACAAATTGAAACAGTTAATCTTTCGGGTACTATTTATATTTTTAGCTTAATGCTGGTATACTTACTCATGTGGTGGGTAAAATAAAGTATAAATACGAATAACCTATATGAAACTAGTTGTGTCTATTTACGTAGATTATTACTATTACGGAAAATAGCGATTAGGTCAAATGCGGTTGTCTAATAAGGTATTCTTAAGTAGGTAGTACCATCTATTATTAAATTAATTCTTATTTACTTACAATTAGCTAAAAATAACTACTCAGGTATTTTTGAGAGAAGTACTGTTGTGTCATTTTGGTCAATTGGCTGTGTCATTGCGTTTATGAGAGCTTAAAAACATGAATATCATAAAGTTGCTCACAATCTTATTGTTAACTGGGTGCTCTTTTATTTTAGGAGTAACGATGAATTATGCACCAACACCTGATTTGGTAAAAATGGCAAAAAGTAGTGTGGAAGATTACTTGTCTTATCCTGAATCTGCGTCATTTAAAGGAGTGAAATATAATTTTATTCGGCAAATAGCAGACAAAGGGGACTTAGGCTATGTTTGTGGCGAAGTTTTTCGCGTAAAAAATGCTAAGTTAGAAGGGTACAAAAAATTTATTGTGAAAGCGTATACCTATAATGATGGTAGAGTCACAATGTCTATTCCAATGGTTGAAGGGGACTATGACTTATTACCGATGGAGATGGTAAATGCATTATGGCAAAAATATTGCTTTTGAGATTAGTCGGTAAGGGCTTTTTATCCGTTCAACATACAAATAAACAGGGAACAGAGAGAAGAAAGCCATAAAGCGGCTTTCTTCATTATAAGGCTAGATAAGGCTAGCTAATAGTTATTTAACCTTTTAACTCTCTAGCGCATTTCTGTAAGTGTAAAAAAGACGCAAACCGTATATCGTGATGCGCTTTATAGGCCTTATTCGGGTGGTAAGTTAAATCAATCGCACTAAACTTATTCATAGCCTGTGCGACATCATTACAGACTTTTCCTGCAACAGCACCTAGGATAGCGGAACCCAGCAATACAGGTTCACTTGCTCGGGTTGAAATAACTGGCACACCACATGCGTCTGCAAGTAATTGGCGGATTAGTGGGTGTTGACCCGCTCCACCACTAACAACGATATTTTCGATTGAAGCACCTGATTTAGCTTGTGCTTCAATAATTTGCCTCAAACCATACCCAATACCACAAACACCGGCAACATAGAAAGACAGTAAATTTTCCATGCTGTTATCCATTGTTAAACCTGCAATCACAGCTCTTGCATGTGGATCGGCAAAAGGCGCTCGGTTACCTAGAAATTCTGGGACAACATGTATTTTTTGTGCTAGTTCAACGGATTGAGAAGGAGAATCAGCTTTTTCTAGAACTAAATCTGCTAGCATGACAGGTAATGATTTCCCTTGTCCTTTGGCTGTTATTTGAGCTTGCGCTGAGGCTGGGTGTAATGAAAGCAGTTGGTCTATTGCAGCACCAGCGGCACTTTGTCCCCCTTCGTTTAACCACATACCAGGAACCATAGCGCTATAATAAGGCCCCCAGACCCCAGGTATAAAAACAGGTTCTTTGGTGGTTGTCATGGTGCATGAAGAGGTACCAAATACATAGGCCATATTTGCAGTTGCATCACCGTTCACACCTACAGTCCCAATCCCTCCTGCATGAGCATCAATCATACCGGCAGCAACAGGAGTGCCTGCGAGTAAGCCCATTTGCTGTGCGGCCTGTTCTGTTAACCCTGAACCACAAGGCGTGCCCGGCTCAACGATTTGTTGCCCAATGCGGGAGAAATTTTCTTCGACCAGTTCAGATAAACCAGCTTGTTGGAAATAATCAGCATCCCAACGTTTTTCATGGGCAAGGTAGGTCCATTTGCAGGTGACGGTGCAGGTTGAGCGTGCCAGTGAACCCGTTGATTTCCATGTCAAAAAATCAGCTAAATCAAAAAACTGCCATGCGTTATCATAGGTTTGGCGTAAATTTTCTTTTAACCACAATATCTTTGGTGTTTCCATTTCTGGAGAAATTTTGCCGCCCACATAATTTAAAACGGGGTGTTTTAACTGGTTAATACGCTCTGCTTGTTCAGTCGCTCGATGATCCATCCACACAATGATGTTACGTTCAGGGTCATTCGACGGGCTAACAGTGATCGGGTGCTTATCGTGTCCAATGACGACCAGTGAGCAGGTTGCATCAAAACCGACTCCAACCACTTGTTGTGGTTTTACATTAGAAGAGGTGATCGCTTGTTTGACACAGTAACAAACTGCTTTCCATATTTCATTACTCGACTGTTCCGCAAAATTAGCGCTATCGCGAAAAAGTGAAATATCATGTTTGGCTGAGGCTAGCATATTACCAGCCATATCAAAAACACCGGCACGCGCGCTACCGGTGCCAACATCAATACCAATAACGACATTGTCATTATTATTTAATGAGGTCGTTGGATTACTCATTTTTTCCTCCAAGATGTGGGCTGTAATCTATGACAAGTTGGTAGGTTAGAGGTCGACGCTATTTGGAACGATAACTAAATCACGGATAGTGACATTTTTGGGGCGCGTCAACATGAATAAAACGGCTTCAGCCACTTCAATCGGTTGCATTAAACTGCCATTAGCTAATGCCTCATCCATTTTTTCCTGCGGCCAATCGTCGAGTAGTGCGGTGACAACAGGGCCTGGTAATACTGCACCAACACGCACACCATGCTCAGAGACTTGGCGGCGCGTAGAATGGACAAACGCTTGAACGGCAAATTTTGATGCAGTGTAAATTGGTTCCCAGATCACAGGAACGACCCCAGCGATTGAACTGGTGAATAATACATCGCCAGACTTTTGAGCAATAAAATGTGGTAATACGGCACGAACACTACGAAAAGCTGCATTAATATTTAAATTCAATACCTTATCCCATACATCGGGGTCGCCTTCAGCAACGGGCCCACCAATATAGGCACCCGCATTGGCATGGAAGATATCTAAACGACCTGCTTTTTTTAGGATTTCATCTAACATCCCATCAACTTGTTTGGGGTTCATCAAATCGATGACTAATGGAATAGCGTTTTCGCCAAGTTCAGCCACGAGTTGATTCAATCTTTCTTCAGCACGGTCTATCAAAACGACTTTAGCGCCTGCTTTGATCAGTGTACGAGCACACTCAAGACCGATACCAGAAGCGGCACCTGTGATTGCTGCGACTTTGTTTTCAATGGAAATAGCCATAATTTTTACTCCAATTGGGTATTTTAGCGGAAATATAAGAATAAAAAGCATTGTGAAATCAATGAAATGACAATGAGTCACAGGAACGGATAGGTGGCTACATATGAAAGACTGATAATATTTTTTTGTTTTATATCAGCTCAGAATTCATCAATTTCAGTTCTGCTCAATCGATGTAGCAGTATTGCGACTTTTCTACTTTGGTGTCAAGCTAGTAAAAAATGGAGATATGAATCTGTGACAAAGATCAGACAAAATAAGAAAACAACGATCTACGACCTTGCAGAATTAGCGGGGGTTTCAGCCAGTGCGGTGAGTGCTGTACTCAATGGAAATTGGCAAAAAAGGCGGATTAGCGCACAGCTTGCACAGAAAGTAATGCGTATCGCGGAAGAACAAAATTATTCTGTAAATAAGCAGGCCAGCTTATTACGCAGCAATAAGTCTAAAATTATCGGCATGTTAGTACCCAAATATGACAACCGTTATTTCGGTTCAATTGTTGAGCATTTTGAGGAAATGGCACGTGAAAGAGGGCTATTTCCTATTATCACCTGTACGCGACGTGATCCTAAACTCGAAATTGAAGCGGCACGCGCTATGCTTTCATATCAGGTGGATTGGTTGATTTCGACAGGGGCAACCAACCCCGATAAAATTACGGAAATCTGCCAAGTCTCCGGCGTGCCTACTTTGAATTTAGACTTGCCGGGCACATTGGCGCCTTCGGTCATTTCAGACAATTATCTCGGGGCGAAAACGCTAACCCAACGTATTTTGCGCAAACAAAAAACGCCACTTATACAGGGCGCCGCTCTAATTTTTATTGGTGGACGTGAGCATGATCATAATACTCGCGAGCGTATTCGCGGGTTTATTGATGCCCATCGCGAGCTAAGCATAGATGTCCCCAGTGAAAATATTTTGGCTTGTGGCTATGCGCCTGAAAAAGCAGAAAAAGCGCTCTCTGTTTTCTTTAAGCAGCATAATAATGACCCGCAAAAGATAGCGGAATGTGGCTTATTTATTAATTCAACAATTTCATTAGAAGGAGTGATGCGTTGGTTAGGGCATAAAGGGTATACTGGGTTACAGCAACCTAATTTAGGTTGTTTCGACTGGGACCCATTCGTTGCATTGCTAGGTAATGATATTGAAATGGTTAAACAAGATGTGCCTACTATGCTTAATCATATTTTTAATTTAATTGATAACGAAAATAGCCAAGCTCAACTGATTGAAGTCTTGCCAGTAGGAATAAGCTAATCCACGCTAATAATGATGATTGAAACCGCCTGCACAAAATTAACTTACAGGCGGGCTATGGCGAATTACTTATTGAGTGTTGTGACTAAGAGTTGATGTCGTTGATTATAAAACTTCGTATAAGTCATATAACCGGCCAAGATAGTTGAAAGGCTGGCGGTTCCCAGTAGCATAAATGTCACCATAATTTGGTATTTGACCGCTTGCAGTGGGTCAACGCCTGCAAAAATTAACCCCGACATCATGCCGGGAAGGCTAACAATTCCAACTGTTTTAGCTGAATCAACCGTGGGGATTAATGATGCGCGAATACTATCGCGGATTATGGAAGCAGAAGCCACTTTCGGTGTTGCTCCCAAGCTCAGCATTTCTTGGATTTGTTGCTGTTGGCTGGCAAAACGTTGACCAAGGTTATTAAAGCATAATCCTACGGCTATCATCGCATTCCCGGCTATCATGCCCGTTATAGGGATGACTTGCATAGGCGTAAATTCTATTGCGTTGGATAATATTAGGATAAGCAGCGTTAGGAATGTACCAGATGTAATCGCTATTAATGCCGTAACATAAACTTTATCAATATACTTACTTCTTTTTTTGGCATTCCACGCAGCATTAACGCAAATAAACATGACTAAGGCGATGGTGAGCAGTTTATGATCAACATTGAAGATGTATTTTAAGATATAACCCGCTATTAGTAGCTGGATGATAGCTCGACAGGTACTCCAAATTATATCTTTTTCTAGGGAAAGTTTTTCTTTATGGCTAATAAAAATAGCCACTAAAACTAACATGACCGAAAATGTTAGTGATTCATTGGAGATGGCTGGTTGGTGCACAGTAATATCCTATTATTCTTCATGATGAATGGGAAGGGTAATAACCTCATTGGTATGAGATATTTCATCTTGGTCATGGGTTACCCACAACACCCCGATTTTTTTATCAGTGGTAAGGTGGTGAATAAATTCATTTACTTTGATTTTATTTTCTTCATCAAGGGCACTGGTTATTTCATCTAATAGCAAAATTTGCGGTAAAAATTGTAAGTTACGGATAAGAGAAATACGTTGTTTTTCCCCACCAGAAAGCTCATTGATACCTTTTTCTAAAATAGTTTCATGCAGTGAGAAATAGTTTAAGTCACTTATTATCTTATCTTTATTGAAAGGTAACTTTCTTATTTGGTATGGAAATGCCAAATTATCATATACTGTTGTGCCAAATAAAGCAGGCGTTTGCGTACAGTATGAAACTTGTTGGCGATAGGTTTCTGGTAAAATAGTATTGATATCTTTTCCCTTGAAGGTGATCGAACCTTGAGTGGGGGAAATTAAAGATGCCACTATTTTTAATAAGGTGCTTTTTCCACAACCGGAAGGCCCTGTGATTAATTTGAAATCACCTGCTTGTAGGTTAATCTGCACATTATCTAGAATTGTTTTCCCATCAATGGTATAACCAATATCCTTCAATTGTAGCAGTAAATGGTTTTGTTCCATATTATCAATGACCTATTTAACTAAAATACGCAGTTTAACGCGAATGATACCCATTCCATTATTTTATCTGATGACAGTACATTTACGTTGTTCAATATCAATTTAGATATAACTAATATTATGCGCCAGTTATTGCTAAATTTATACTGTATTATGCAGATAGTGGTTAAAGGACTATCAATAGGGGACTATGATTGTTTTATAATCTGTCATTGTGCTATCGAAAAAATGGATTAAATACTCATGTTAATATAAACAAATAATCAGTTTGAATTTAATTATGAACAAATGTTCTTAATCTTATTTTTTATTTCTAATAATATGAGAAGTGGCTCATTTTTATAAATTATAAATATAGATTTAAACCTGTAACACTATTATATTAGTAAAACTAAATATTAATTAACTCTCATCGAATATCATGGTGTTTCAGTTTCACCATCGTATTCATATTATATTTTTATTAAATATCACATCATGATGTTAAGGAATTATAATGAAAAAATTTAGTGGATATAACACCAACTTTTCTCTTGATGGTAAAGTGGCCGTGATCACAGGGGGAGCCGCAGGTATTGGGCTCGCCATTGCTCAGTTATATGCCGAGAAAGGGGCTAAAGTTGCCTTAGTTGATAAATCAGAAAAGGTTACTGAGGTAGCTAAAACGCTAGGAAATAGCTTAGGTATTCAATGTGATATCACAAATTCTGAGTCAGTTTCACAAATGGTTCAACAGGTTTTACAGCATTATGGCTCATTGGATATTGCTGTAAATAGTGCGGGGATTGTGGCATTAGCTCCTGCGGAAGATTTAGCAGAGTCTGATTGGGACTTAACCATGAATGTGAACTTAAAAGGTACCTTTCTTGTTTGTCAGGCAGTTGGTAATATCATGATTAAACAAGGAAAAGGGAAGATAATTAATATGGCTTCCCAAGCAGGGGTCATTGCTTTAGATCAGCATGCCGCATATTGTGCCAGTAAAGCAGCGATCATTGGCTTAACTCAAGTATTAGCGCTGGAGTGGAGCCCTAAAGGGATACAAACTAATACAATTTCTCCAACTATTGTGATGACGGAATTAGGTAAAAAAGCATGGGAAGGGGAGAAAGGTGATGAAATGAAAGAAAAAATTCCTGCTAGACGTTTTGCTGAACCGTCAGAAATTGCGGCATGTGCGTTATTTTTAGCCAGTGATGCATCTGATATGATCACTGGACATAATTTAGTTATTGATGGTGGATATAGTATTCAATAATTATCTAATTAAAAATAAGCCAAATAATAATGTTATTATTTGGCTTGTAATAATAATTACAAAGTAGGATAACGAATTTTAATAAAACTTAGCTTTAATTATTTATCGGCCTGTAATAATGAAAGTGACATACTAATTAGCTTTTCAACAGTGAAACCAAAATAGTCAAATAACTGCTTAGCAGGTGCAGATTCGCCAAAGCTATTCATTCCCATTATTAACCCATCCAAGCCAACATATTTACGCCAGTAATCATCAATGCTAGCTTCAATGGCAATACGTTGACGAACATGATTAGGTAAAACCTGTTGTTTATATTCATCAGGTTGTTTATCAAAAGTATCAGTGGATGGCATTGATATAACATTGACGTTAAAACCCTGTGCGGTTAAAACCTGCCAGGCTTCAACCGCTAAGGTGACCTCAGAGCCCGTCGCAATTAACAATAACTCAGGTGATTGGCTATTACTTCGTAAAATATACCCCCCACGCTGGATACAGGTAAGTTGCTCAGAGGTACGTGAGTGCTGATGGAGATTTTGCCTTGAAAGGACTAAGGCCGTCGGCTTATTTTGTTGCAGTATGGCTTGTTGCCAAGCAACTGCGGTTTCTACTTGGCAACAGGGCCGCCATACGGAAAGGTTGGGAGTAGCCCGCAATGCGGCTAATTGTTCGACCGGTTGATGAGTCGGTCCATCTTCACCTAAGCCAATCGAATCATGGGTGTAAATCAGAATTTGCGGTAATTTCATTAAGGCGGCCATGCGTACCGCATTTTGAGCATATTCACAGAACATCAAAAAGGTTGCGGTGTAAGGGCGAAACCCTCCGTGTAATGCAATACCATTGGCAATGGCAGTCATGCCAAATTCCCGTACACCATAATGAATATAATTACCCGCAGGATATTCATTGATAGGTTTTGAGCCTGACCAGTAAGTCAGGTTACTCGGCGCTAAATCTGCCGAGCCACCCATTAGCTCAGGTAAAACAGGGCCGATAATATTGAGAACATTTTGTGAAGCCTGACGAGTGGCAATTTCTGCTGGGTTATTATTCAGGTGCTGAATGTACTCATTGATAACTGAACTAAATGATCCGGTGGGTTGGTTTGATAAGCGCTGGTTTAATTGAAGGGCTAATTCGGGATATTGCTTGGCATATTCCCGTAGAGCCTGTTCCCAACGTAATTGCTGTTCAGCACCACGCTCTATTGCATTCCATGGTTGGTAAATCTCTTCAGGGATTTCAAAAGGTGGGTACTCCCAGCCTAATTGTTGACGCGTTAATGCAATTTCATCGTTCCCAAGGGGAGCACCATGTGAACTCGCTGTTCCCGCTTTATTGGGGGAGCCATATCCGATAGTGGTGCGACAAATAATCAATGTTGGTTTAGAGGTTTGTTGATGGGCTTGCTCAATCGCGGCTTTAATTGCAGGACGCGAATGTCCATCAATGGCTCTAATAACATGCCAACCATAGGCTTCAAAGCGTTGTGCGGTATCATCGGTGAACCAGCCTTGTACATCACCATCGATAGAGATCTGGTTATCGTCATAAAAAGCAATCAGCTTATTGAGCTTAAGAGTCCCTGCTAAAGAGCAAACCTCATGGGAAATCCCTTCCATCAAGCAGCCATCACCGAGGAAAGTATAAGTAAAATGATCGACAACAGGGAAACCTGAGCGGTTAAAGGTAGCCGCTAGTGTTTTTTCCGCGATAGCCATTCCTACTGCATTAGCAATACCTTGTCCCAGAGGGCCTGTGGTGGTTTCAACTCCCGGTGTGTAGCCTAATTCAGGATGACCAGGTGTTTTTGAATGTAATTGTCTAAACTGCTTTAAGTCCTCGATAGAAACATCATAGCCCGTTAAATGAAGCAAACTGTATAGCAACATTGAGGCGTGGCCATTTGATAACACAAAACGGTCGCGATTAGGCCAGCAGGGGTCGGCTGGGTTATGTTGTAAGTAGTCTCTCCATAATACTTCAGCAATGTCTGCCATCCCCATAGGGGCACCTGGGTGACCCGAATTTGCCTGTTGTACAGCATCGATTGAAAGAAAGCGGATTGCATTTGCTAATTTATTTTGTGTTTGTGTGCACATAACAAAACTCCCAAATTAAAACTAACGTTCCCCATTTTCATATTCACTAATACGGGCTACTTTGGGTGCTGAACGTCCCCCTTCATAATGGGAAGCTAGCCATGTGTCGACGATTATTTTGGCTAATTCGGGGCCTATTACCCGTGCTCCGAAAGTGATAATTTGCGCGTCATTGCTTTTTTGTGCCCGCTCTGCTGAGTAAGTATCATGGCAAAGCGCTGCACGTATCCCCGCAACTTTATTGGCTACGATAGACATCCCAATACCCGTGCCACAAATTAAAATTCCGCGTTGGTGTTTACCTTGTGTGATGGCGGTGGCGACGGCATGAGCAACGTCGGGGTACATTTCATCTTCAACCCCAGTCTTTAAGCAGTAATCTGTCACTTCAATATTTAGCTCTTTTAAGTGAGCTTTAATTAAATCTTTCATTTCAAATGCAGCGTCATCAGCACCAATGGCAATAGATAGCATGATAGAGATCCTTATGGTTGAACAAATGTTCATTAACTATTCAATTGTACTTAATAGAAAATAGGATCTTATGAACAAATAATCAATAGGTGAACATATGTTTTTATTTTTGGTATGCTTGATTCTGTGATCTAGGGCTTTAAATTACATTTTTTTTCGATAAATAGCGAAAAGTAGTCGTTTAAAAGCTATTTTATAAGAATATTTGCTCTAAATCACACTTTGACAATCTGGTTATGGGCAAGGATAAAGAAAAGAAGGTATGGTTAATTTGTATCTTCATTGAACTTATGTTCATTTTACAAACCGCCGAGGATAGAACTATGTGTGAACACTGTGATTCAAAAGCAACGATGAGCGCAGGCATCCCAGATAAAATGCAAGCCGTGGTTGCTTATGCACCGAAAGATTACCGTTTAGAAACGGTGGATGTGCCAAAAATTAGTGAAGAAGAAATTCTAGTGCGTGTAGAAGCTTGCGGTATTTGTGCAGGTGATGTGAAAGCCTTCGAAGGTGCCCCAAGTTTTTGGGGGGATGATGAACAACCTGCGTATATTAAAGCGCCGATGATCCCAGGGCATGAGTTTATTGGTCATGTTGTTGGTTTTGGTTCAAAGGTAGAAGGTTTTGCATTGGGCGACCGTGTTATTTCCGAACAAATCGTCCCATGTTGGGAGTGCCGTTTTTGTAAACGTGGTGAATATTGGATGTGTGAAAAACATGACCTGTATGGCTTCCAAAAAAATGTGAATGGCGGTATGGCTCAATACATGAAATTCACTAAAGAAGCGATTAACTACCATGTTCCTGTTGATATGCCAATTGAAGATGCCATTTTGATTGAGCCTTATGCTTGCTCCTTACATGCAGTGCAGCGCGCCAATGTCAAATTGGGGGATGTGGTAGTACTTTCAGGCGCAGGAACATTAGGCTTAGGAATGATTGGTGCGATTAAAAAGTCTGGTGCTGGAAAACTGGTTGTTTTAGACCTCTTTGATAAACGCCTTGAACTAGCAAAAGAATTTGGCGCGGATATCGTATTGAATCCGAAACGTGATGATGTGGATAAAATCGTTAAAGACATGACGGAAGGCTACGGTTGCGATATCTACATTGAAGCGACAGGCGCACCAAAATCTGTAGAACAGGGGCTGAAAATGATCCGTAAACTTGGAACATTTGTCGAGTTCTCTGTATTTAAAGACCCAGTGACCGTTGATTGGAGCATTATTAGCGACCGTAAGGAACTGGACTTATTAGGTTCTCACCTAGGCCCATATTGCTACCCGTTAGTCATTGAAGGTATCGGTAATGGTGATTTCCCAACAAAAGGTGTCGTCACTGATATCTTACCATTAGAAAAATTCGCAGAAGGCTTTTCTATGATGGCGAAAGGTGACCCGCATATTAAAGTGGTCTTAGACCCGAACCTATAATGCTGTAGCCGGTTCAAATTAAACGCGAAATAAAAAATAACGATAAAAATTGGACCTGAATAAATGTCACCCTACCAAGGCTTGTTATTCAGGTCCTAACCCAGCGAACAAGCACTGAGGTTAACGATATGATAATCAATAAATTGTCTAAAGTAACGGGTTTTTCACCAAAGTTACTACTTGGCTATTTTGGCGTCCTTATCTTTATGATGGGGGAAGGGCTAGAACAAGGTTGGCTATCGCCTTTTATTATTAGCCGTGGAATGAGTATTGAAGAATCTTCATTACTTTTTAGTGTATATGGTTTTTTTGCAGCGGTTGCCGCATGGTTATCAGGGGTGCTTGCTGAGATTTATACGGCGCGTCGAGTGATGATTTTTGGCTTTGTGATGTTTGTGATTGGCTCGGTTATTTTCTTATCCGTCGGGCTGCCAAGCAATAGTTTATCTATCATGGTCCCAACTTATGCCTTACGCGGGTTTGGTTATCCAATGTTTGCTTATGGTTTTTTAGTTTGGGTAGCGTATGAAGCACCTATTAAAAAATTAGGTTCAGCCGTCGGAATTTTCTGGTTCGTTTATAGTGGCGGGCTAGGTGTATTAGGCGTGATGTATTCAAGTTATGCATTACCTATTCTCGGTGAAATGGCGACGTTATGGAGTGGGCTGATATTTGTCACTATTGGGGCATTTATAGCGATAGCGCTCAATCGCAATAAAGCGGGCGATGTACAAGACAAACCAAAAGAAAAAGTTTCGCTCAGCTATTTATTTAAAGGAATTACCATCGCATTTGAAAACCCTAAAATCGGTTTAGGGGGCATTGTAAGAACCATTAACACATCAGCGGCATATGGTTTTGTGATCTTCATGCCAATGTTTCTCGCTGACTTTGGTTTTTCTCGAACAGAATGGTTACATATCTATGCCGCACTTTGGACTGTCAATATTGCCTTTAACCTTATTTTTGGTGTTGTGAGTGACCGAATTGGTTGGCGCAATATTGTGATTTGGTTCGGTTGTGTCGGTTGTATGATTTGTACCCTAATGTTTTATTACGTACCGTACTATTTCGGTCACAGTTATACCCTGATGATGATTGCCGCCGGTTTGTTTGGCGCATGCTTGGCAGGATATGTGCCACTTTCAGCTATCATGCCAACGCTAGCTCCTGAAAACAAAGGTGCCGCAATGTCAGTACTTAACTTAGGTGCTGGGTTAAGTACCTTTGTTGGTCCAGCATTAGTAGGGATATTCATTAGTAGTGTTGGGGCATTGGGCGTGATTTGGATCTTCTCAGGGCTTTATTTATTTAGTGCGATACTGATGAAATTTATCACTGTACCGCAAGAACTGCTTGAACAGTCAGCAAAGATGCAGCTAACACCAGAAAATAAGTAAATTGAGGGAATTATGAATAGAATCATTAATGAACCTGATCTTGTTGTTGAAGATGCGATTCAAGGCTATTTGAAAGCGCACCCTGAATATTTTGCGCAAACGGAGAACGCTCGGGTTTTAAAATATCCACAAGCGCCAGTATCAGGAAAAGTAGGGATTGTCACCGGCGGGGGTTCTGGTCATGAACCTGCATTTTTAGGTTATGTTGGCGAAAATATGCTAGATGCGGTGGCGATTGGCGAAATTTTTTCCTCACCAACCGCAGGCGCATTCTTAGATGCCTTTAAAGCGGCTGACAGTGGCGCTGGTGTTGCTTGCTTATATGGCAACTATGCAGGCGATAACATGAACGTCAAAATGGCGATGAAAAAAGCTGAAAAAGCGGGCATTAAAATTAAAACGGTGGTGGCAACCGATGATGTTGCCTCAGCACCCGCCAGCGAAAAAGAAAAGCGTCGTGGTGTAGCCGGTGAAATTTTAATGTGGAAAGTTGGTGCCGCCGCCGCCAGTAAAGGTTATGACCTAGATGGCGTGATTGGCGCAGCGCAAAAAGCTATTAATAACTGCCATTCTATTGGTGTCGGTCTAACGTCTTGCACCATTCCAGCGGTAGGGCATCCTAATTTTCATATTGAAGATGGCATGATGGAATTAGGCATTGGGCACCATGGTGAGCCGGGTATTGAAATCATGCCAATTCAATCTGCTGCACAAATGGCTCAAACCATGTTAACGCCAATCTTAGATGATATGCAGGCAAAACAAGGGGATGAAGTCGTGGTGCTAGTTTCTGGATTGGGCGCGACTCCCGTAATGGAACTGTATATTTACTACGCAGAAGTTGAAAAACAATTGAGTGAGAAAGGTGTGCGCATTGTTCGCAATTACGTAGGTAATTACTTTACTTCATTAGAAATGATGGGCGTTACTCTAACCTTAATGAAGGTAGATGATGAATTAAAAACACTGATGGACGTACCTGCGTATTCATTAGGTTTAACTCAGGTTAAGTAAAGGAGCCAGTTATGCAAGTTATATCAACGGATTGTGGCAGTGAAGTAACCCTTGATTTAGTGAATATTATTGTGACAAACCGTGAATACCTGAGCGAAATTGATGGTGCTATTGGTGATGGTGACCATGGGATCAATATGGCAAAAGGTTTCAATTTATGTGCCAAGGCAATTGAAGGTCGTCAACTATCATTGAGTGAAGGGTTTGAAGAAATTTCAGATGCGTTGATGGAAGGTATTGGCGGGTCAATGGGGCCGTTGTATGGTAGCTTCTTTATGGGCATGTCTGACAGCATTTCAGGTAAAACAGAGCTAACGCAACAAGATTTTCTCGCCATGCTGCAAAATGGGTTATCTGAATTACAAGATATCAGCAGTGCCACTGTTGGTGATAAGTGTTTAATGGACACGTTGATCCCCGCGACCCAAGCATTCGAAGAAGCGACAACATCAGGTAAAAGCTTTAAACAAGCGCTTGACGCAATGCAAGAAGCTGCGATTGCAGGGCGTGATTCCACATTGGATTTAGTGGCAAAAATTGGTCGTGCAAGCCGTTTAGGTGAGCGTTCAAGAGGCGTGTTAGATGCGGGAGCAACCTCTTGCTGTCTCTTGTTATGTCAATTGGCTCAAAGTGTCGAAAAACAAGCTGCTCTAGCTAATGCCTGATTACCTAACCTAGTCATTATATGGATATATACGTCACCGTTGTTTAGGCGTATATATCCACTCTATTTTACAACTTACTTATTAATTGCCACTAGAAACGCTATACTAAAACCTTATTATCCTTGTTGCGATTAACACCAATAAAGAGGAAACCACTATCTTATGGATAGATCACAAACATCTTCCGATATCGAGCTACTCACTGAAATTGCGATAGCATATTATCGTGATGAAATTACTCAGGAAGAGATCGCCAATAAGTTTGGTATATCGCGGATTAAGGTGGGGCGCCTATTAAAGCGTGCCAAAGAGGAAGGCATTGTTGAGATCAACGTACGCTATCATCCTATTTTTAGTACTCAGTTAGAGCAACAATTACTCTCCCGTTTTCCAATATCCCGTGCATTAATCGCATTAGACCATCCAGATGAAGAAGAGCAACGCTATCAAGTTGGAACGTTGGTTGCCAATTATTTATCAACCACATTACGCGACAATATGATTGTTACTGTAGGGCAAGGGCGCAATGTGGCGGTTGTGGCAGACAGCGGAGGAGCTGTACCTGAAAAAGATTGCCGTTTTATCTGTGGGATAGGCGGGACTCATCGCCCTGGTGATTCGATTAATGCAGACCATATCAGCCGCCGATTAGCGAAAAAATTTGGTGGAACCAGTGAAACCTTATATGCACCAGCCTATGTTGAAAATAACGAATTAAAACAGTCATTCATGAAAAACGGCACCATCAAGGAAACCTTAGATCGCGCCCGTAAAGCGGATATAGCGTTGATTGGTATTGGTGACATGAATGAAGACAGCTATATGGTTAAGCTAGGTTGGTTTACGCCTCGTGAAATTGTTGATGCCAGCTTAAATCAAGGGGTTATTGGGGATATTGCGGGTTATGATTTTTTTAATGCACAAGGGCAACATGTAGACACTGTCATGAATGACCGGGTGATTGGTTTAAGTATTGATGAGCTGAGAAAAATCCCCTGTGTAATTGCGATTGCATCTGAGTCATCAAAAGCGATGGCGATCATGGGGGCCTTACGTACTGGGGCGATTGATATTATCGCCACTAGTGCCAGCAATGTGCGGACGATTTTAAAAATGTCCCAATAATGGACGACACCTATCTTAAATAAGCAATAACCCTGTTGGTGAGCCTATGGCACATGACAATCCTCCTAAGGGTGATTGATTTTGTCTTTTTTAAGCGGCATGGTGATACTGTAAAAGCAAACCACCATGCCGAGAGCTACGTTGATAGCGAAACCGTGCTGCAAGCTATTTTTTATACAGCAAGGTCAACCGCCCAGTGATCATCAATAACAAAACAGCGGCACAGATTGCCATCAATACATTAAACCCTAGCCCCCAACTGATGGCCCATTTTAATTGTTCAAATGGTAATTGTTTTGGCATAGCCGCCAATGCATATTGCATAATGACCGAAACACTTGTCGCCCCCATCGCCGCGCCAATTTGTTGTAGTGTTGCGGTAAAACCTGATGCTTGGCCGACAAGCTCAGGGGTGACTTTTGCTAACACGAGATTTAACATTGGCGTCATAATCATGCCTTGTGTAAAGCCGATGAAGAATAATATTGGAGATAGCCATTCCACTGGGCTGTTTAATGAAAAAGCATACAATGCTATCAGAAGTAGCACATAACTTATTGCGTAGAATATGGCCCCCCAAAATATGACTCGGTCACCATAACGACGAGTCCAATATGGCGTTATAATTGATGAGATAACAAAACCAATACTTGAAGGAACAAATATTAAACCGGATAAAAACGGGGTTAAGCCCATGCCTTTTTGCAGTAGCAACGATAGCATCAAAGGGAAAGCAGATGATGTTGCGTACACGCTCATGACAACCAAAAGCCCAATGACAAAGTCACGATGGGTTAAAATGGATAGGGTAAATAACGGTGCTTTTCCTTGCTTTTCTAATCGTTTTTCTTGATAGACGAATAAGGTAAGAAGCATAATCCCACTAATGAGTAATACTGTGCCTATCGTTGACCATCCCCAGACGGGTAGCATGAGTAATGGAAATAATGCGCAACAAATACCGCTACTGGACAGGAATACACCATACCAATCTAAATTCACTTTCATTCGATGGCCTTCAAGTAGAAAACCCGATAAAAAAACAGCTACCGCACCAATGGGGAGGTTGACTAGAAAAATTGTCCGCCAGCCTAAACCAAACAGGTCGAGTGTAATTAACCAACCCCCTAAAGCTTGCCCAGCAATAGCGGCCAATCCTAAACTCATTCCCAGATAGCCAAAGGCTTTTTTAGCTGTCTGCTCCTTAAAATTAATGCGGATACTGGAATAGACTTGAGGGAACAATAAGGCAGCAGATAACCCTTGTAGAAACCGAGAAGTGACTAATAAAGATGCCGTTGGTGCTAAAGCGCAAAGTAGAGAGGTGATTGTAAACAGCGTCATTCCGACACGATATAAGCTTTTTTTGCCATAAATATCGCCCAATCGTCCCCCCGTGATCAGCAGCAGCCCAAATGCTAATTCATAGCCGACAATGATGAGTGTGATTTGTGTCAGATTGGCATTCAATGATTGCTGGATACTTACAATGGCTACATTGACAACAAACAAATCAAAAATTGTCACAAAACCTGCCAGTAATAAAACAAATAGCGCAATACTTTGGTGTCGGTTCATATTTTTCCCATTTAGACAGACAAATAAATGGGGACTATAATGAATGCATTATCCTGATACAATTTAACTAGTTATACTATTACTAAAAGCAATAGGCTATGAAAAATAGAGAACGTAACCGCCCTGAGTTAGCTGATTTTTTAAAGCAAAAACGTGAAAGTGTCTCTCCTGAATCAGTCGGTTTACCACGCACAACTCGCCGTCGAACGCCAGGATTGCGCCGAGAAGAAGTTGCCGCACTCGCTGGTGTTGGTTTGACGTGGTACACATGGCTTGAACAGGGCCGAGAGATAGGGGTTTCAACGCAATTTCTTGATAACCTGTCAAATGCACTTAATTTAAATACGGCTGAACGCCAGCATCTTTATCTACTTACGCATAACAGAGAACCTATAGCGACTGGAAATACAGAACACTGTGTGCCTTCGGCAATTTCAAAAATGATCACTGATTTTCCAGATAACTATTTATGTTATGTGCTTAATTTGCATTGGGATGTACTGGCTTATAATTCACGTGCTGATGATTATTTTCATTTTTCCGAAGCTGAACCGTATTTATGTAATTTTCTTTATTTATTATTCACCGACCTTCGCTATCAAGAACGGTTTGCGGATTGGCCGTTAGTCGCTAAACAGTTACTCGCAAGTTTTCGTCGTGATTATGCTTTGACTAAAAATGACCCTAATATCAAAACATTAGTAAAAACGCTGGTGGGGCAATCTGCGCTATTTAATCAATTATGGAATAAGCATGAGATTTATCAGCCTTGTACTGGTGTCCGTGAATTGGTTTATCAAGGAAATTTAGAACATTATGACTACACATCACTGACGTTTGATATTGAAAAAGGGAATCGACTATTAGTTTATATTCCTAAATAAATCATATATTTACTTCTTTTTAATCTCTCGCCTTGACGAGTTGCAACTTGAATTATTTAGGAGTATGTTTTTAAAAAGAGTTCACATAATATAATAAATAACATTATGATTTTATGTAGAACTATGGGAGATGGCATTCCTCCTGTTACAAAACCGCCCATGTAGGGCTGATGATGCCTACGTTAACCTTTTCAAAAGATAGGGTACGTAGGTATTATGTGCCCTGAATTTAGGGCATGAATGATCTAATAGGAAACTTTCCTTTCATTTATCCCGCCAGACATTAAAGGAAGTTTCTATGTATGCCTCTTTATTTGCAATAGCGCTGGGTTCTGTTCTCGGTGGGTGGTTAAGGTGGTTTGTTAGCCTGAAACTTAATCACTTTTATCCCAATATTCCCCTTGGTACTGTTGTTGTCAACTTAGTGGGTGGCTTTGTTATTGGTTTTGCTATTTCTTATTTTGCCAACGCCAATATTAGCCCCGCCTATAAGTTATTTATTGTGACGGGCTTTTGTGGTGCATTCACCACTTTCTCCACATTTTCACTTGAAGTGGTCGTTTTAATTCAAGAGGGGAAATTTGGCTTTGCCATCAGCACCATTGCCATCCATGTTATTGGCGCGTTGGTCTTTACTTTGCTCGGTATGCTGTGTCATCACTGGTTAGCACAGGGGTAATATTAACCTTATAAACTGAACAAACCATTTTTTAATGGAATGATTCGTTATAAAAAAGAAGAAACTCAAGCGATGCATTATCGCCTGAGTTTCTGTTTTAATTATTTTCTAATAAATGATGAGCTGTGGCTTCATCGGTTACTAACCCTGTGACCCAACCGCCATTTAATACCGCTTGTATCGCGTGAGTTTTATGGGAACCCCCAGCAAAAGCAATAACAGGTTTATTCGGTGGTGCAAATAGAGGGACGCTGGTGTGTGTGTCATCTAACGCTGTCGATAGCCTTTCCCCATTAGCTTGAATAAAATGGCCTAATAGCTCAGCGGCTACGCCTTTCTCAAGTAACATTTCCAGTTGTTCATCGGTGACAAAGCCTTCCGAATTCAGCGGGCAGCCTTTTCCCACCTCACCAATACCAATAAAAGTTATGTCTGCATTTAAGGCTTTTTCTGTTACTTCCTTATACACACGGTGTTGGCACCACATGGCCTTATCTTCTGGGCTATCTGCATATAGCGGGGCAGGTAAGATATAATGGCGACATTGCAGCTTTTCTGCAAAACGCAGTGGAATATCATAACGTGTTGCCGAACTGTCCCGAGCGATAGCGCCAATCAATGAAACACATTGATGTTGCGGGGTTTCTAGGTAAGGAAGGGCATCAATAATACTTCGTAATGTTCGGCCTGAACCAATACCGATCACTTGGGGGTTGTCTTGTTCGATTAATTGTTCCATTAATTCAGCGCCAGCCACTGAAATCATATCGAGGGTTGAGCCAGTATCAAGCTGGCCTGATGGAACCACACAACAATGTGTTAGTTGGTATTTCTGTTGAATTTCATTGGCGAGTTTAAGGCACTCAGTAATTGGGTGAGTGATCTGAACATGGACCATGCCTTGTTCTTTGGCTAGTGAAATAAGGCGTTGTGCTACTTGTCGTGATAAACCAAGTTCATGAGCAATTTCTTGTTGAGTTTTGCCTGCCACAAAATATAACCATGCTGCACGCGCTGCTTGCTCCATTTTTTTTAATTCTTTCTGCATGGACTGTCTCCTGCTTTTTTACGATATTGTAATTCTGGGCAATTGCTTATTAAAAGGGCAAAAGTCAATATTGTGAGCATTATCGCAGTAATTGTGATCAAGTTGAAACTAAAATATAACAAACGGGCATATGCCCAAACTTGTAGCAAATATTTATTCTAAGTTAAGGGGTCACAATGTTAAAGCAAAAATCAGTGTGGATGCACATCGGTGCTGGGTCATTTCATCGTGCTCATCAAGCTTGGTACTTACACCGCTTAATTCAACAAGGTGATGATAGTTGGTCAATCGCATTAGGGAATATCCGCAATGATGCTAATACATTGCTTGATAACTTAGCTAAACAAAATGGAGAATACACACTCGAAACGGTTTCCCCTGAAGGGGAACGTCAGTACGAAAAAATTACCTCGGTGCGTAAAATCCTTCATTGGGACTCTAATTTAAGCCAACTCGTTGAACAAGGTTGTGATAAAGCGACTCGAGTGATCGCATTTACCGTAACAGAAGCAGGTTATTATTTGACTCCACAGCATGAGCTGGATGCTGAGCAACCAGATATCAAGGCTGATTTGGCAGGCGCAATGTGTACTATTTATGGTGCATTGACCCATATTTTACGGGCACGCTTAGCCGCACATGGTGAGCCGGTAACCTTATTAAACTGTGATAATTTACGTCATAACGGTGAGCGTTTCAGGCATGGTTTTTTATCTTTTTTACAATTAAAAGGTGAAACAGAATTATATCAGTGGGTAAAAGAAAGCACTCGCTCACCAAATACCATGGTAGATAGGATCACACCTCGGCCAACACCAGATGTGGCTGAACGTGTAAAACAACATACAGGCTGGGATGATAAAGCTCCGGTAATGGGGGAAGCATTCATTCAGTGGGTAATTGAAGATGACTTTATTAATGGGCGTCCAGCACTAGAAAATGTCGATGTTGAAATGGTGGATTCAGTATTACCGTGGGAAGAAGCCAAAATCCGTATTTTGAATGCAAGCCATAGCTGTATTGCTTGGGCGGGAACACTCATTGGTTTGAATTTTATTGATGATAGCACCCGTGAAGCGGCTATTAAGCAGATGGCTTGGAACTATGTAACGCAAGATGTCATCCCTTCGTTATCACCAAGCCCGCTAGATCTTGAGCAATACCGCGATGTCGTTTTAGCTCGTTTTAGTAATCCTTACATAAAAGATACTAATCAGCGAGTTGCCGCTGATGGTTTATCAAAAATTCCAGGCTTTATCACTCCAACACTACAAGAATGCTATCAACGAGGCCAAGTTCCTGCAGCAACAGCAGTACTTCCCGCACTATTTTTTGTCTTTTTACAGCGTTGGGCACAAGGCAAATTACCGTATGAATACCAAGATGGCGTGCTTGATGCTGCATATTATCTACCCTTGATGAATGCCAGTGATGCATTGGAAAAATTCGTTTCCAGTGAAATGCTATTTAGCACATTAGCGCATTCAACGCAGTTTCATGAATTAATGAAAAATACAGTGGCAGATGTTGAACGCTGGTTGAAATCACCACATCAACCTCTGTAAGGAGAAAGTCGATGTACCTTGGAATAGACCTCGGCACTTCAGAATTGAAGGCAGTTTTAATTAATGGGCAGGGAGAAATTGTCTCCTCTAGCCATATGGCATTAACCGTGCAAAGGCCCCACCCTCAGTGGGCGGAACAATCGCCAGATAGCTGGTGGGAAGCGACTAATTCGGTGGTAGCCACACTTCGTCAAAAAGCACCAGAAGCATGGGCAGCAGTAAAAGCGATAGGTTTATCTGGGCAAATGCATGGTGCGGTATTACTTGATAATCATCATCAAGTGCTACGGGATTGTATTTTATGGAATGACACTCGAAGCGCGAATGAATGTGAATGGCTGATGGAAAACCACCCAGAGTTTTTGACAATAGGTGCCAACCTTGTCATGCCCGGTTTCACTGCGCCCAAATTATTATGGGTAGCACGTAATGAACCTGAGGTATTTAATCAAGTTGCTAAGGTATTGCTACCAAAGGACTATTTGCGCTGGAAAATGACTGAACAGTTTATCAGTGATATGTCAGATGCTTCAGGAACCCTATGGCTCGATGTCGCAAAGCGTGATTGGTCTGATGAACTATTGGCTGCAACAAATTTAACTCGCGAACATATGCCTACTTTAGTGGAAGGTGCAGAGAAAAGCAGTGTACTTCGTGCAGATTTAGCTTCCCAATGGGGGCTCAGTGCAGATGTTATTGTGGCGGGAGGCGGTGGGGATAACGCCGCCTCCGCTGTGGGAGTTGGTGCCGTTAATGAAGGGGATGCATTAATCTCTCTTGGCACGTCAGGTGTCATTTTTGTCGTGAACAATCAATTGCAGGCGGCACCACATCAAGGCGTGCATGCATTTGCTCATGCTTTACCAGACCGTTGGCATCAAATGAGTGTGATGCTAAGCGCCGCCAACTGTTTACGTTGGCTTTGCCAGTTGTTGTCTACAACGGAAAACCAATTGATGGATGAAGTAGGCCAATTGACTGAACAGCAAAAAAAACAATCTCCCGTGTTTTTACCTTACCTTTCTGGAGAACGAACTCCGCATAATGATCCTTACGCAATGGGGTCTTTTTTCGCCTTAAGGAATGAAACAACACGTGCTCAGCTTGGTTATGCGGTGATAGAAGGAGTGACGTTTGCCCTTGCAGATGGCATGAAAGTTCTAACTGAAACGGGCACACAAATTAGCCGTTGTAGTTTAACTGGCGGGGGAGCTCGTAGCCCTGTCTGGGCACAATTAATTGCCGATGTGATTGATATACCGATTGTTACACACCCTGCAAGTTCATCCGGTGCGTTAGGTGCTGCACGCCTAGCGTGGCTGGCGGATGGCGGAGATACCGAAACAGTATGCCAAAAACCTGATGTGTTAGACACTTATTCACCGCAAGAACAATACCAAACTTGGTTACATCAACGGCTTGATGTATTCCGTTTATTGTACCAACAGCAAAAACAAGCAAGGGAATTACTGCCACAGTAAGTCAGTATGGCGGTGTTCCCTACACACCGCCATTACTGTTAACTCTTCGCGATTGATTAAAATAACAAAATGACAATGAGGAAACTGCAATGGAACAGAAGCAGTATTGGCTTGGTTTACCTAAGCATTTGTTCTGGGGGTTCATCGCTATCGCTATTTTTATGAGTGGTGATGGTTTTGAAATGGCTTTTTTATCCAAACATATTACTGACTTAGGTTTTACACCGACGCAATCCGCTATGGTATTTACGGTATATGGCTTAATGGCAGCGGTTGCCGCATGGGCATCGGGTGTGGTGGCTGAAATTATTACTCCACTTAAAGCGATGATGATTGGGTTTATTCTGTGGATAGTGATGCATGCCTTATTTATGGCTTTTGGTTTAGGCCTGAAAAGCTATACTCTAATGTTATTATTTTACGGTATTCGTGGGTTGGCTTACCCGCTATTTATTTACTCATTTATGATGATGTTAGTACAGGTGATCCCCCGAGCTCACCTTGCTGCCGCAACTGGGTGGTTTTGGGCGATGTATTCTGTTGGGATAGGTGTAATTGGTAGCTATTTACCTAGTTTTTCTATTCCAATGATAGGGGAAACCGGCACATTATGGATGGCAATCGGCTGGGTCGCAGTTGGTGGTGCGATTGCTTATTTTAGCTTACGCCATGTTCCAGTAGACCGTTCAAAAGTAAACTTACCCATGAAGGATAAAATGGCGGAATTGTCGCGTGCTGCGACCATTTTATTCACCAATAAAGATATCTTTATGGCCAGTTTGATTCGCATCATTAACACGATTTCTCTGTTTGGTTTTGCGATCATCATGCCATTGCTATTTGTTGACCGCTTAGGGTTTACCATCTCAGAATGGTTACAAATTTGGGCCGTGTTCTTCTTTGTGACTATTTTTACTAATATTTTCTGGGGGATTGTTGGGGAGCATATAGGTTGGATACGCCAAGTCAGGTGGTTTGGCTGTTTAGGCATGGCTATCTCAAGCCTGATGTTTTACTACTTACCGGTCTATTTTGGGCATAACTTTGCGATTGCTTTAATACCTGCCATTTTATTAGGGATTTTTGTCGCTGCCTTTGTACCTATGACTGCGGTTTTCCCAAGTATTGAGCCTAACCATAAAGGCGCAGCGGTTTCTATTTATAATCTTTCGGCTGGGTTAAGTAACTTTGCTGCGCCTGCGATCGCCAGTTTGGTCTTACCTTTCTTTGATATTGTTGGCGTGGTTTGGGCGTATACAGGGTTGTATATTTTTGCAGGTGTTCTGACATTCTTTATTAAAGTCCCACAACCGGGTTTTGAAAATAATCGTAAGGTAAAAACCACTAAGTCTGTAGTAGAGCAGCAAACGAGTAATTAACTTATTTTATTAAACTCAAATCGAGCCCTATGGCCATATTATGGTTATAGGGCTTTTCTCATTTAGAGAGTAAATAAGGTATTAGAAAAGGCAAAAAAAGCGAAAGGTATATCCTCCTTTACAGTGGCAATATAAAGAGAAACAGATTAACGGTTAAATAAAGTATAATATTCCACGCAAATGGAAATATTAGTCATATTTGTAAGGCTGTTTCTGCTGTTATCGCGAGATTTATTGAAAATACATCCTGAAGCAATAGAATATAATTTCATAGATTAAAATTTAGTCTATAGTCGATCTTGTTATAAATAAGCTAATAAGTGAGATTAAATATTAATATCTGAACTATCATTAAGATGATATTAAGGAGACGATGCTTTCTGTTGTTATATCTGACTATTGAACAAGATTATTACCTTTATTCTAACCTACTTAATTCCTGTTTTGTTATCTATACATCTGTATTTTCGGTGTTATTATGATTTTTGTTGCAATTTTGTATTTTTGCAGCGAATTGCTCTTAATACTGATGTTTTATCAAACAAAATAAATTTTTTAATAAAGTTAAAAGATAAATTAAAAGCTTATAACACCAAAAAATAATCTAATAAAAAAAGATAAATGCGGGGAAAAAGTTATGTCACAGATGTTAGCTCTGTTTCTGATTGTGGGGATATTATATATCGGGGATGCTATTGCGGTTAGAACGAAAGCGTGGGTTCCTTCTGTTTTCGTGTGTGCGGTATTATTTTTAATCGGTTATTGGACTATTTTCCCAAAAGATATTGTCAGTATTGCGGGTATTCCTCAAGTGGTGGCAATTGCCTTAATGTATTTGCTAATTACCAATATGGGAACACTGTTATCTTTAAAAGAATTATTGCGTCAGTGGAAAACTATTTTAGTTTCATTAGCGGGTATTTTAGGGATCATCATTTTTACCTTAATTATTGGCGTAATGCTATTCGATTTAAATACAGTATTGGTTGCTGTACCTCCATTAGTTGGTGGTATTGTCTCTTCACTAATTATGTCAAAAGGTGCAGCGGAAGCTGGTTTGGTTGATTTATCGGTTTTCGCTATTTTAATTTATGTTATGCAAGGTTTTGCGGGTTATCCGTTAACCGCAATAATGTTAAAAAAAGAAGGGCGCCGAGTTCTGGAAAAATACCGTAATGGTCAATGGAAAGAAACATTAGCTACTGGAGAAACAAAAGAGGTTGAAGTCAAAACACTCGTTTCTGAAGACGAAATGCCTCGTATGTTTAAAAAAATTCCTAGCCACTATAATACAAGCTATTTCAAATTCTTACGTCTAGCTTTCGTAGGGTATTTAGCATATTTAGCGTCCAGTTTTGCCGCACCTTTTGTTAGTATTAGCCCTTTTGTACTGTGCTTATTATTCGGTGTAATTGCATCTTCATTAGGCTTTTTAGAAAGGCAGCCATTGCAAAAGGCTAATGGCTTTGGCTTTGCTATTATGGCGTTAATGTTGTTTATTTTTGATACATTAAACCATGCCACCCCAGATATGTTATTACGCCTAGTTTATCCGATGGTGGTATTAATTTGTGCTGCAGTGATTGGAATGTTTATCGCATCATGGATTGTTGGCAAAATTCTAGGCGTGACTAAAGAAATGGCTTTTGCTGTTGCGCTCACTGCATTGTATGGTTTCCCTGCAGATTACATCATTACCAATGAAGCGATTAATGCATTAACAAAAGATGAAAAAGAGCGCCAAGTATTAACTAGCCATATGTTAGGGCCAATGTTAGTGGGTGGTTTTATTTCTGTCACTATGGTTTCTGTGGTATTAGCGGGCATTATGGTTGCGTATATTGTTCCAGTAGCGGGGTAAATAAAACAATGGAAACAAGTACTTCAAGAATTCAGCGCCATTTAGAACAATTGGCAGAATATACTGCGACACCAGGTCAAGGTACAACGCGGATGAGCTATAGCGAGCAAGATAAACAAGCTCGTGATTATTTAAAGCAGGAAATGACCGCATTAGGTTTACACGTTCGCGAAGATGCGATCGGGAATATTTATGGGCGTTTGGAAGGTCAACAGCCTGATTTACCGGCAGTTATTATTGGTTCTCACTTTGATTCAGTTCCTCACGGTGGTGCATTTGATGGACCAGCGGGGATAGTCACGGGGTTAGATGTTGTTGCTCGGATACGCGAACAAAACTTAACACCAAAGTACCCATTAGAGGTGATTGCGCTGGTGGAAGAAGAAGGAACCAGTTTTGGCCGTGGTTTGATGGCTTCAAGTGTGATCACGGGGCTAATTGGCACCAAAGAATTGCACCAATTAAAAGATAGGCAAGGGGTAAGTGCCGCTGAGCGAATGGCTGCTGCGGGTTTTAATGCCGACAAAGCGTCAGAAGCTGTGCTTGACCCTAAAAAAGTGAAAGCCTTTTTAGAATTACATATTGAGCAAGGCCCCGTATTAGAACAGGCGAATGAAGATGTTGGCATCGTCGAAACAATTGTTGGTATTAGCCAGTTAGAAATAAAACTCACAGGTAAAGCAGGGCATGCTGGCACAACACCGATGAATATGCGCGCAGATGCCCTTGTTTGCGCTAGCCGAATTATCAGCCAAATCCCTAAGCTTGCAGAAGCTGCGGGGGATAATACTGTCGCGACAGTGGGACGGTTGGCGGTTTTACCAAATGGGGCTAACGTGATCCCAAGTGAAGTCACCTTCAGTGTTGATATTCGTTCTAAAAACGATGAAGCCCTTAGAAAAGTCATCGCTCAAATTATGGCTTTAACAGAGCAAGAAAGTACTGAAGCGGGAATAAGCAGTGACATTATTCAGCCATTATATGTTCAACCGACTGAGCTAAATAGCGAGATTCATACTCTAATGCAAGAACATGCCAGCGCTCAAAAGCTACGTTTTCGTAGCATGGTCAGTGGTGCAGGGCATGATACGATGATTTTTGCACAGATCACCCAAACGGGACTGATATTTGTCCCAAGTCGCAATGGGCTTAGTCATCATCCGGATGAATGGACTGATTATGCACAAATTGCACGCGGTGTTGATGTGATGTTTGAAACCGTTAAGTCACTCATAGAATGTTAATTATTAATTATATAAGCCATGCAAAACGTTATTTTGTGATGGGGTAAAAGGTAGAAAAATGATCAGCAAAACTATTACAGCCGCAATCAAAAAACATACTCAAGAAATGATTGCATTTCGACGTGATTTACATGCTCATCCTGAATTGCCATTTGAAGAAGTACGTACAACAAAACGTATTGCCGAAGAATTAGACAAAATAGGCATAGAATATCGCTTAACTGAGCCAACAGGGGTTATCGCTGAAATCAAGGGGGCGAAGCCAGGCAAAACCGTTGCATTACGTGCTGATATTGATGCGTTACCCGTATTGGAATTAAACGATTCGTTAGAATATAAATCCACTACAGCAGGGAAAATGCATGCCTGCGGTCATGATGCACACACAGCCATGTTGTTAACCGCGGCCAAAGCGCTATACGAGGTACGTGAAGAGTTAGCCGGCAATGTGCGTTTGATTTTTCAACCTGCGGAAGAGATTGCTCAGGGTGCATTAGCGATGATCAAACAAGGGGCTATCGAAAATGTGGATAACGTGTTTGGTATGCACATTTGGACAACGACGCCATCAGGCAAAGTTTCTTGTAATGTTGGCGGTTCATTTGCGTCTGCGGATTTATTAAAAGTCACCTTTAAAGGGCGAGGTGGGCACGGTTCTATGCCAGAGGCGACAATAGACGCTGCGGTTGTTGCTTCGGCTTTTGTGATGAATTTACAAGCTATTGTTTCTCGTGAAACCTCATCATTAGATTCAGCAGTGGTAACGATTGGTAAAATGGAAGTGGGAACTCGCTTTAATGTTATCGCTGAAAATGCGGTATTGGACGGAACGGTACGGTGTTTCGATATTGAAACGCGTAATCGTATTGAAGCCGCTATCCGCCGTTATGCAGAACATACTGCAGCGATTTATGGTGCAACAGCACAAGTCGATTATATTTATGGGACTTTACCTGTGATCAATGAAGAGCGCAGCGCACTGCTTGCTCAGTCAGTTATTTCGCAAGCCTTTGGTGAGCAAGCGTTGATCAACGAAAGGCCAACCCCAGGGGGCGAGGACTTCAGCTTCTACATTGAAGATATTCCGGGGTGTTTTGCGTTGCTAGGTACCGGGAATGCTGAGAAGGATACGCAATGGGCACATCACCACGGCTGTTTTAATATCGATGAAGATACGATGGCGACGGGGGCTGAGTTACATGCACAATATGCATGGGCCTATTTACAGCAGCAGGAATTTTAATTGAGTATGTTAATGTTCTTAGGGCTCGTTATTCTACCTATACCGGGCCTCCCTTTGACTTTGTTGCCTATTTATTTTGTTTATTAACACTCAGTATAGCGGCTAAGTATTTGGTCGCTATACATTATGGTGGGCAAATATAGCCTCCCTTAGACGCTGTTGTTGTGTAAAACGTTGGTCTTCATTGAGTTGTGGGTCATGGGATAACTGCATTAGCATTTCATTCATATGGTGAACAGAGTTTTCACCAATGAGCCGGTCAACTTTTTCGATAATTTCATCATAGTAGGGCATGTTTTAAGCTCCAATTAATATAGTCTATGGCTATTAGAGTGTTATAGGTATTTATGATGTCAATTTTGTTTCTCTATGACCATAACGGCCATCGTATTGGGTTCTAAGGCTCGCATGATATGCGGCTCATCTCCTGGATAATGAATATAATCCCCAACTTTTAACTCGACAGGGTTATCTAATGGGCCAACCAAAGCCCTACCGGCCATAATAATGATATGTTCACTTACACCATGCATATGTGGTTCTGAAATACGGTCACGACCCGGTTGGGCAATAACAGTATAAATATCACGTCGTGAATCATTAGGTGCAGATGATAATAAAAATGCTAAATAATTAGCATGTTCCGCACTGACGGGAAGGGCTTCCCCGTGGCGTATCACAGTGACAGCATCTTGTTTTTCTTCAATTAAACGAGCAAAAGGGATATCTAACGCAACACAAAGCGCCCATAAGGTTTCGATACTTGGGTTACCACTACCAGATTCCAATTGCGATAAGGTCGACTTCGCAATACCTGCTTTACGAGATAACTCGGACAACGATAACCCATTTTTTTGCCTTTCACGAGCCAGTGCTTTGGAGATCAACTCAATGGGGGGCGAAGGTAAGTTCAATTTTTTATCCTATTTATAATACTCGCTACAGATGATGAGGCTTACGCATTTGTCACCTACCTGCAACTTGAATTTTTCTGAGTATTGATTGCACTTTATAGTAAAGATCGACATAATGAACAAATGTATTTTATATCGAACGATTGGAAAATGCTAACTTCAACACTTAATAATAGCACAGTGAAAAATATCGCTCTCGTTTGTATTGCGGACTTAATTGTCGGTATTTCATATGGTGCACTTGCCCTTTCTCAAGGTTTTGATTGGTGGGTCCCTCTGACGTTATCTATTTTAGTACTTGCTGGAGCCTCTGAATTTTTATTTATTGGGGTTATTTTTTCAGGGGGAAGCCCCATTTCAGCTGCCTTAGCGGGTCTACTGGTTAATTCAAGGCATATTCCTTTTAGTTTTGCGGTTAGTGACCTAACAGGCAAGGGGGCAAAAGCGCTATTGGGTTACCACATCATGAACGATGAAAGCGTTGTATTTGGCTTAGCACAAGAAACAAATACAGAAAAACGCGCCGCATTTTGGCTGTGTGGGGTCGGGATTTTACTTTGTTGGCCTATAGGTGTACTGATTGGGGAAGTATTAGGCAGTTTAATCAGTGACACACATGTCTATGGCATGGATGCTATGTTTCCTGCGATTATTTTAGCGCTTTCATTGCCTGCGCTCACGGATAAACGCTTACGGATTACGGCCATTGTGGGCGCCGTTATTGCTGTTTTGGTAACCCCCGTCTTACCTGCTGGGATACCTGTTTTACTCGCATTATTGAGCCTAGTTATTTATATAAGGAAATAGTCATGACAAACAGCCCATGGTTAATATTTTGCGGGGTTTTACTACTAGCGGTCGGTACTTATTTAATGCGCGCATCTGGTGCATTACTTAGAGGCCGGGTGATTTTATCGGAAAATAGCAAAGCCCTTTTTTCAGCGGCAGCAATTATTATTTTGTTTTCTGTGGCCGTAACCTCTACATTATTTTCAGGAGAACAGTTGTCGGATTGGCAAAAAATAGTAGGGGTGTTAGTTGCAGGCGTACTTACATGGTATAAAAAACCATTTATTGTCATAGTTTTGTCTGCGGCAATTGTCACTGCGCTACTTCGGTTAATTTAGAATACAACTAATTGTAATTAGCGCGATAAAGCCCCTACCTAAAGAAAGTAGGGGCTATCAATTAAGCGGTTAAGTCTTTAATCGTCTCAGAAGGGCCATTGGTTTGTACTGACGCAATACCTTTTAATGCAGATTGTTTAGATGCATACATTTCACTTGTCGCAATGATCTCATGGTTAGCTGCTTTTAAAACGAAATAATAAGGCTGAGCAACATCTTTGGTAGATTTTTTTAATTCATAATACCCCATGGTAGGCTCCTGACTTTTGTGGTTAAAAATATGAAAACCGAGGAATAAATCATAAGCAGCAAATAAATATCTGCTTAAATAAGGTTAGTCGCTATTAGGTATTATTACTAGAAGAGGGGATAAAATTCAGAAAAAGTTCAAAAAAAAGCCCCTGATAAACAGAGGCAATCGTAGGATATATAGAACTCTTTATTATGTGGCTAAGATATCGGCTTCTATCTTATAAGGCTAGTCGATTATAGTTATCGATAAAAAAGGTTTTGCCGATAACGCCATGTAAGTTAACTGATATAGCTTACTACTGGGTTACTGGTGTATTGTTAGCTTTAGGCATCGGCATTGGAGTTATGTTCTTAAATTCAGGGACTTCCATCACGGTTACTTTAACCATGTAGCGTTTGCCATCTTCAATTTTAGGTGTATTATCCGCCAGCTTTTTTATTGTTTCATTTGGGGTAGTTGTCTGTTCCGCCACGCTATAAACCATATTATGGTGATTGCCATTTCCCATATGTTGACGTGGCATGTGGTTATTCCCTCCATTGCCGATGTTTGCTGCTGTCGCAGCAAAGCCGATAGACATTAACGTTAGGGCGAATAAACTGGTAGTTATTTTTTTCATTGCGATTTCCTTTATATTGGTGATGAACCAATAGTTAACCAATTGATTTCCACCCGCAATCGCTTTTACCTCCGCTGACTGAAGCTCCTTAATTACTGCACTTTTTGTTCAATCTTAATTCATATTCATGAGAAAACAGTGGGTTAGTAGACTTTTTTTTACATTTTTAGACCTCTTGTGCTAATGGGAACTTAAGCACTGGAGACATCAAATCGGATAGTCTACGATGGTAAGTTAGGTTCTATATCAATAAAACCCTAACAAAGTGAGCGTATATGTCTGATAAAAAAACACCCCTTTCTTTGCTTGATTTAGCACCAATTATTCAAGGTTCCACAGCCAAGGAGGCTTTCGCTCATTCCCTTGATATCGCAAAATTAGCGGAAAAATTGGGTTATCACCGTTATTGGTTGGCAGAGCACCATAATATGACAGGGATAGCTAGTGCAGCGACTTCAGTGTTAATTGGCTACCTTGCCGCGAATACTCACACTTTGAGACTTGGTTCTGGGGGCGTCATGTTACCGAACCATTCACCATTGGTGATAGCCGAGCAATTTGGCACACTTAATACGTTGTATCCTGAGCGAATTGATTTAGGTATTGGGCGAGCCCCTGGAAGTGACCAAAGGACAATGCAAGCATTACGTCGTCATATGAATACGGATATTGATAATTTCCCGCAAGATGTAGCACAAATCGTGAGTTGGTTTGATGCAACTAACCCAGAGCCTGCGGTACGCCCGGTTCCTGGGTATGGTGAGAAAATCCCCGTATGGCTACTCGGCTCAAGCTTATACAGTGCGAGGTTAGCGGCTCAAATGGGGTTGCCATTTGCGTTTGCTTCACATTTTGCACCGGACTTGCTGCTGCAAGCACTTGAGGTTTATCGTGCTAACTTTAAGCCATCATCACGGTTGTCAAAACCTTATGCCATGGTCTGCATTAATATTATTGCGGCAGACACCCAGCGCGAGGCTGAGTTTTTATTTACGTCGATGCAACAAGCTTTCGTTATGTTGCGCCGAGGTCAGCCATCGCAGCTTCCCGCCCCTGTTGAAAGTATGGAAAACATTTGGTCGCCAGCAGAGGAATTTGGTGTGCAACAAGCATTGGGGATGTCATTAGTGGGGGATAAAACTAAGGTGGGTTACGGTTTACAAACCATTTTACGCCAAACTCAAGCCGATGAAATCATGGTAAATGGTCAAATTTTCGATCATCAAGCACGTTTATATTCCTTCGAGTTAGCTATGCAAGTCATGAATGAAATTGTTTAAATTAGCTTCATAGCATTTGTTTGCAAGAGCGCGGGCAATCAACTTTTATTCATAACCAGAAAAGATAACCCAGAGAACTCTGGGTCATTGACGGTTAGCAAGCGATTTGCGGGTGGTGAGGCTCTAAAGGCGGTAAACCATGCGCTGCTCGCGCTCTGTCACAGGCTTCATTATATATTCCATCCTGCCAAGATTGCTCAAATTCACGACACGGCGTAGGCCTTTGAGCATAAATGGAACAAGATACACATTTGCCTATTGTACCTTCTAGGGCGGTACAACGGGTGTTTTGTTTTTGGTTAGTACCCTGCATACAGCTCATAAACGGCGTAATCTGCTCAGTTAAATGTTGGGGAACAACACCGCCGCCGCTTTCGGCTTCAGCCCAATAAAATGAGACACGAAAATAGGCGCAACAAGCACCGCAGCTTATACAGGGGTTATCTGAAGGATCAGTTTTTAGTATATGGACATTAGTCATATTAAAAACCACAAATAAATGTTGATAGAATTCCCATAGAAAATGGGATGACGCAACACAAGCAGGAAGCTCAAGAAAACGTTGCTCAGATTTTATTATCTAATGTTATGTTAGTTGATGGCAATGATTTTCAGTATAAAAGCCCGTGTTTTATTATTAAATGCAGGGTTAATGTGATTAATCATAAATTTACAGCAATAAAAAACCTGCTTATAAGCAGGTTTTTGTATCGATGAATGTTTAAAAACTAGACATGTTTTAATTCGCCATCATCGTCTTGGTTAAATACGGTTTTATCCGTTTCTCCCATAAGTTGGCTCGTCACCGTACCGGCGGTCATTGAACCACTGACGTTTAATGCGGTACGACCCATATCAATTAATGGTTCAACAGAGATTAATAGTGCGACTAAAGTGACGGGTAGCCCCATTGCTGGCAACACAATTAATGCTGCGAATGTTGCGCCACCACCGACACCAGCAACCCCCGCTGAACTGATTGTGACAATACCAACTAACGTTGCGATCCAGAGGGGATCAAATGGGTTAATCCCCATTGTTGGTGCCACCATGACGGCTAACATAGCAGGGTAAATACCGGCACAACCATTTTGACCAATGGTTGCCCCAAAAGAGGCAGAGAAACTGGCAATAGATTCAGGAATACCGAAACGACGAGTTTGTGTTTCAATATTTAATGGAATACTTGCTGCGCTCGAACGGCTCGTAAATGCAAATGTTAATACAGGGCCTGCCTTCTTAAAGAATTTAATTGGGTTTAAGCCGGTAGAGGTAACCAATATACCGTGTACAACAAACATGATGGCAAGTGCCACATAGGATGCGACAACGAAAGTACCCAAGTTAATAATGTCGTGAAGATTCGAACTCGCAACCACTTTAATCATTAGCGCCATAACACCATAAGGGGTTAAACGCATCACTAAGCGAACTAACTTCATCGCCCATGCTTGTAATACATCAATTGCTGCTAATGCTTTTTCACCGCGCTCTTTGTCATCTTTAAACAGTTGTAAAGCGGCTACCCCTAAAAAGGCAGCAAAGATAACGACACTGATTATCGATGTTGGATTAGCACCGGTTAAATCTGCGAATGGGTTTTTAGGGATAAAGGATAAGATTAACTGAGGTACAGTTAAGTCAGAGACTTTACCAATGTAGTTACTTTCAATAGCGGATAGACGAGCTGTTTCTGACTGACCTTGGACTAGGCCTTCAGCAGTCAAACCAAATACGTTAGCAATTAAAATACCAACTAATGCGGCAATAGCCGTGGTAAACAACAATGTACCAATGGTTAAAAAACTAATTTTACCCAGTGATGACGCTTTATGTAGCCTTGCTACTGCGCTTAAAATTGAAGCAAACACTAATGGCATAATTACCATTTGTAATAGCTGAACATAACCATTACCAACAATATTAAACCATAGAATGGAGTCTTTTACCGTTTGATGACCACTGCCATAAACTAGGTGCAGTATAACGCCATAGGCGACACCAAAAACCAGACCTACTAACACTTTTTTAGATAGGCTCCAGCCTTTAGCTCCCAGTTTTGCCAACAGTATTAGCAGTGCTACAAAGCCGAGCACATTAATAATTAGAGGAATATTCATTCCGAACTCCAAATCATATTTTTATAAGGTATGTTACTTGCCCTTTAATCCTTAATGGTTATAAGGATTTAGTTGCTTCAAACAACTGGTTATATGTTATCAATAGAAAAAGCACTTTTCTTATATCAAATGGTAATAAGATAGTATTATTCATACTTACAGTATATGACAAAACTTTAATTTAGATAGCAAAGTGAGTATCTAACTGATAATGAATGTATTTTATCACATTCTCAATTTGGCTATAAAAATCCAGTTGGTATCCAATAGGCAAAAAACAGGCACAAACCGTCAAAATAACAGCAATAAAACGCTCTGTTCGTTTGCTATTTTTCCCTCGAATAATGGGAAAACAAAAACGTTGAGGTAATGGCCATAAAAACGGTACACCAGAAGGTGTAAGCATATCGGCGATTAGGTGGCTGAGGTAACCTAATAAAAAGGCTTGAATAAGGTCATTTGGCACTTGCCATTCTATTGGCATCCATTGATAACAAGCTGCCATTACTAGTAACCATGCAACTAAGCTATGAGTAAAACCCCGGTGACCGCAGAGTTTAGAAATTGGTAATGAAAAAATGCGTAGCAACCTGCCGGGAAGAGATGAAGGGTGGTCAATATCGGGTAATAACGCGCCTAATAATGCACCCGGAACCATGTGTAGCCAATCACCTTGAGCAAGCTCAGGGGTGAGTTGAAGTTTATGGGCCATTATTAAAGAGGCGACGGAAAAAAGCAGATGCCCTTCAGCAGTCATGGTGGATAAAATACCATCTGTTTATCTATACAGTTAATTGGCAGTATAAAGTGTTTGAAAAGAATATGATAGAGGCAGAAAGGTAAAAAAACTCTTATTTATTAGCAAATAAGGAAAGGATTTTATATTTTTAAGCAAATCCCCTACCTAAGTAGGCAGGGGTGAGTGATAATTAATCAACATACTGATTCTTAACGTAAATGCTCAGCCTTTAACTCATTCAAAGAGGTGAGCTTGATATCGGCTAAGCCAAAGCGAGGGTCATTAAAATGCTGGCTATCAGGCACAACAATAGAGCGCATTCTTGCAGCCTTCGCAGAAATCATACCGTTAAAAGAGTCTTCCAATGAAACACAATTAATTGGTTTAGTTGATAATTCAGAGGCTGCTTTAAGGTAAACTTCTGGGTGTGGTTTACTCATCGGTAAATCCGCTGCGGAAACGACGGCAGAAAAGTAGTCACGAATATCCAGTAAGTTTAACACTTTTTCTAACATGTACAGGGGGGAAGCCGAAGCGAGGGCTATTTTTAGATCCATCGAGCGGCAAAGTTCCATCGCATGTTGTACGCCTGGCAAAATGGGGCGAGTTTCTTCAACTAAGCCAACAACTCGGTCAATAATTCGTTGTTTGGCTTCTTCTTGGCTACATCCTTGCCAAGGGGAAGCGTGGTACCAAAGTTCAACCACATGGTCAATACGTAAACCCAGTGTATCAGGCAGGGTATCTGCAATTGAAACGTCGACACCAAGTTGTGAAAAAACTTCAAGTTCAGCCTGTGCCCAGAAAGGTTCCGAGTCGATCAATAAACCATCCATATCAAAAATAACCGATTGGATGGGAAGGTTATGGTACATATCAAAACTCCATTCAGGTCGTATTAATTAACGAGCCAACTATAGTACCAGCAAAGGGCTAATATTCGTATTAATTGACATCAGTATTATCAGCTTTATGGCAAGATAATTAGGCATTCTGCGCGATAAATCGCCTTGAACCCAGGATGTTAGTATGTTGAACATTCTGAAAGTCGAATTATTACTATCAATAATGAATTGAAATTTGGAGGCATTTCATTATTTCAGCTATTATTAGCCATGAAAGTTTATCAAGAATAATAACTCTGAGGAAAAGCAGTAATGAATTACCACAATGCCAATTATGTCGCGATCGGCAAACGTATTTTTGGGTGGGTTGTTTTTCTGGTAGCATTAATTTCGACGTTAGCGTCTTTAATTAAACTTGCTGGCATGAAAGGGCTTGCAGGTGAAGGCATTAATGCGGTTGCCAATGACTTTATTAAATTAATGGCTGAAATGGTACGTCAAACGACACCGTTTTTAAATTTCTTTTGGAATAACTCACCAGTGCCTCAAGTCGCGAATGGCTTTTCAGGTAGCAATATCGGTTTTATCATTATTTTTATCTTTATTTTTGTTGGGCTAGCGCTTAGTGCTTCAGGTTTACGTATGTACCGGCAAATTAAATTTATTCGCGAAAGCTTAGAAGACCACGTGATTATAGAAAAAGCGAAGGGGTTAGAAATTTCCAAAGAAGAACTCGAAGCAAAAGTGACTATTCCACGGCACACTATTTTTACACAATTTTTTATTCTTTATTTTTGGCCTATTGTTTTAGGAATTGCCTTGTATTTTCTATTACGTTTCTTGAACTGGTGATTTTCAAATTTTACGTTATGAGAGTGTTGGCTGTGTTTAGCGACTCGGGGCACATACTTAGGTATGCTCCCCGAGATATCAGTATTTACCGCTAATTCATAACGCAACTTATTTGGCTGGTTGATACTTTGTGATTAGAGTTGCTAAAAAGTTATTTTTCGTTGAGTAGGTTATCTACAATAGTACGTGCTAATTGATAACTTTGTTCATTACCAAAAATATGGGCTTGATTGATTAAATAATACAACTGGTAAATGGGTTGCCTATCTAAAAAACCATTTGGAAGTGGCCAAACGCTTTGGTAGCCATCAATAATTTGTATTGGTAATTCTTTATATAGTGGGAGCATAGCAATATCACATTCTCTATCTCCCCAATAACATGCTGGGTCATAAAGTACGCCATCAATTTGATGGGTGATAGAGCAGTTAGCAGGCCATAAATCGCCGTGTAAAAGAGAGGGTTGGGGTTGGTGACCTGCTAGCTTGTGTTTAACAATATCGACAATTTGCTGAATATCGGCAAAAACCATCCCTTTTTCTGAGGCAAGTTGTAATTGTAAGCCAATCCGCTTTTCTGCAAAGAATGAATTCCAGCGCTTTTCCCAACCATTGGGCTGAACCACAGTGCTTAGCATGGTATCAAAATCAAACCCATAGCTGGGTTGCTCTTCCCATTGATGTAACCTTGCTAATTGTTGACCAAAGTGCCAAGCGTTGGTGCTATCAAAGGGTTTAAGAGGAAAATATTCGAGAAGAAGAAAGCTGTGGTGTTTGTTACTACCTACACCATAAACCTTTGGTACAGTTATGGTTTGGCTTTTAGCGAGCATTTCAAGTTGTTCGGCTTCTTGCTTGAACAAAGGTAAAAATTCACGCCGATTTTGCTTAATAAACACGGTATGGTCGCCGTAGTCAATTCGTAGCGTATGGTGAATATCACCACCAGAGAGAATGACTTTGTTACGTAGCTCTGCCTCACCTAAGTGTTCACTTAATAAACGACACATTGCTTGCCACATGACTCACCTCGCCTCTGCTTTGGTATTCATTAATACAATACTATAGTGATAATTTAGGAATTAACAGTGATAATTGTTTAAAAATAAGAGGGTATCACGAAAAAACTGAATAATTATCAGGTATAAAACCTAAATCTAGGTTATTGCAGAGGCGGTTCGGTTTACTTGTTTTTTATTAATTAACCCCGAGGTCTGCTGGAGAAAATAATTAACCATTTTAATAGTGTTGTTAGTTAATAATTTTATCAATAAAAGAGGAGGGATATCAGTATGCCAAAGTGTTTGTATGTTATCTTTATTCAGAAAGGAAAAAGCTGAACTTATCATACAGCGGTTCAGCTTTTATTTTTTCTCTCAATGCATTATGCGGTATGCATACTTTGAGGGTTAGTTTGGTTTCTTTTTCGAGCTAACACTAATTTGCTATATAACAGAGCAATTACAAAATAAACTGCTTGAGTCACTACAATTGTTGGCCCAGTGGTAGCGTTGATATGGAAGCTTAGAATAGTTCCTATCACACTTGATGTTACCGAAGCGATAATCGCGACAACGAGCATTTTCCCGAAGCTCCGACACAGAACAAACGCAATAATTCCCGGTGAGATCAGCATGGCAATAACCAGTATGATCCCAACAGCTTGCAGTGAAGCGACAATGGTTAATGCAAGTAAAGACAGTAAACCATAATGAATCAGCTTGACGGGTAGGCCAATCACACGGGCTTGGTTTGGATCAAAGCAATAAAGCATAAAGTCTTTACGCTTCAGTAAAATAATTGCGATGGTGATTCCGGCAAACAGTAAAATCTGTTTAAACTCACTATTGGTTATCCCTAAAATATCACCAAAAAGAATATGTGTGAGGTGCTGCTCAGTATCGATTTTGGCAAACATAACCAAACCAATGGCAAACATACCTGAGAAAACGATCCCCATAACCGTATCTTCTTTTATTCGGCTATTTTCTTTTAAATAACCTGTTGCAACAGCACAGAATAAACCCGAAGCAAATGCCCCAATAGCGAGAGGGATACCTAATACTGAAGCGATAATAATACCCGGCAAAACAGCATGGGAAATAGCATCCCCCATTAGTGACCAGCCCTTTAACACCAAAAAACACGAGAGAATAGCACAGACGGTCCCAGTGACTATTGCGGTAACGAGTGCTTTTTGCATAAATGGAAATGCAAACGGAGCCATCAATACGTCAATAAAATCACTCATGAGATGCTCCTTGTTGGTGTGATTGGTGGAGCTGGGCGACTTCTTTCCTTGCCTTACGGCGTGAAGCAAAAATACCGTGTTTAGGTGCAAAGAAGAATGCCAGCAGGAAAATAATGGTTTGTAATGTGACGATAAGACCACCAGTAGCACCATTAAGGAAATAGCTGATATAAGCACCAACTGCGCTCGTGACTGTGCCAATGGTAACTGAAATTATAAGTAAGCGCTTAAACTGATCAGTTAATAAATATGCGGTTGCTCCTGGGGTAACTACCATGGCAATAACTAATATAGCGCCAACAGTTTGTAATGCTGCGACCGTACAAGCACTTAATAACGTGAAGAAAATAATTTTCAGACGTAACGGGTTTAACCCAATAGAACGAGCATGGCTTTCATCGAAGAAGACGGCTAATAAATCTTTCCATAGACATAGTAAAACGATGAATGAAACACCGATAATAATTTCTACTTGTAAGACATCAGCATCAGCAATGCCTAAAATATTACCGAAAATAATACTTTGCACATTTACTGAAGTCGGGTTTAAAGAAACAATCAATAAACCTGCAGCGAAAAATGTGGAAAAAATAAAGCCTATGACAGCATCTTCACGTAACCGCGTTAAATGTTTTATTAATGTCATGGCAAGTGCCGCAAGGATACCAGTAAAGAAAGCCCCCGCAGCATAAGGTAAACCTAACGCATAAGCACCAGCCACGCCTGGAACAACGGAGTGGGAAAGTGCGTCTCCCATTAATGACCAGCCCTTTAACATCAAATATGCAGATAAAAAAGCACAGACTGCACCGACAATGGCGCTTACCCAAATGGCTTTTACCATAAAGTCATATTGAAAGGGCTGTAATAACATTTCAATCATTCGGAACCCTTAGTTTGATTTTTTCGAACTGGCGCATCATGGTCATGACCATAGAAGACAGCAGCTCTTTCATCATCGGTAATAACAGTAACAGAACGCGGGTCATCGTCGTCATGAAGTTCTTGACCTGACAAGTTGATATGGCGCAAGACCCCACCAAAGGCTTGTTGTAAATTTCGTTGTGTAAATGTGGTTTCGGTCGGACCACTCGCCAATACAGTGCGATTAATTAAAATCACATGATCACAAAATTCAGGAACACTCCCTAAATTATGGGTTGAAACTAAAATCAGGTGCCCTTCATCCCGCAAACTGCGTAATAGGTCGATAATGGCATTTTCTGTTTTAACATCAACACCGGTAAACGGTTCATCAAGTAATAGAACTTTACCTTCTTGTGCGAGAGCCCGAGCGAGAAAAACCCGTTTCTTTTGACCACCGGAGAGTTCGCCTATCTGACGATGCTCAAGCCCTGTAAGGTCAACTCTATCTAGCGCCATTTTTACGGCATCTTTATCTGCTTGTTTGGGAATACGGAAAAAACCCATTTTTCCGTAACGCCCCATCATCACAACATCTGAAACTAAAACGGGAAAATTCCAGTCAACTTCTTCTGTTTGTGGAACATAAGCAATGACGTTTTCTTTTAAGGCAGCTTTGATGGGTTGTTCGTTTAACATTACACTGCCAGAAGATGGGGTGACTAGCCCCATAATCGTTTTAAACAGCGTCGATTTACCACTCCCATTTACGCCAACGAGAGCACAAATAGAGCCACCTGAGATATTGAAGCTTGCGTCATAGATAGCTGTATGGCCATTGTTATAGGTTACAGTTGCATCATCGACGATAAGATTCGGGTGTTCGAATTGATTAGAGTGATTCATATTACTGTGAAAATCCTTTCGCTATCGTGTCTACAGTCGTATTTAACAGGTCAATATAAGTGGGTACAGGACCATCAGCAGTGGATAATGAGTCTACATATAATACACCGCCATATTTTGCCCCTGTTTCTTTACTGACCTGACGAGCTGGCTTATCAGAAATCGTACTTTCGCTAAATACGACAGGGATCTTATATTTGCGTACAGTATCAATGACTTTTTTAACTTGCTGTGGAGAACCTTGCTCTTCAGCATTAATCGGCCACAAATAAACCTCTTTAAAGCCATAATCTTTAGTTAAATAGCTAAATGCCCCTTCACTTGACACCAACCAACGTTCGTTTTCTGGGATACGGTTTAAACGTTCGCGAAGCGGAGCGTCAAGTGCTGCAATTTGCGCCGCATATTTTTTGGCATTTGCATTATATACTTCAGCATTTTCAGGATCATATTTCACTAAGGCTTCACGGATATTTTCTATATATATTTTAGCGTTAGCGGGTGACATCCATGCATGAGGGTTCGGGTTATCTTTATATTCACCCTCACGGATTGGCATGGGTTCAATCCCTTCGGTTACCACGACAGCAGGGACATTTTTGAAGTTTTCAAAGAAACGTTGGAACCAAACTTCTAAATTCATACCATTCCATAGGATTAAATCCGCATCGTAGGCTTTCATTATGTCTTTAGGGGTTGGCTGATATCCGTGAATTTCAGCACCCGGTTTGGTTATTGACTCGACAATTGCGGCATCACCAGCTACATTTTGTGCTATGTCTTGAATAATTGTAAAAGTAGTAACAACTTTAAACTTTTTCGCAAAGGCGGGTTGGCTAGCAAATATAATTGCTGTTAGCACAAATAAGGTTGTTATTAGAGGTGCAGATAAACGAGATAAATTCTTCTTCATAAAAATTGACCCTGACATTATTGGTTTAGCGTTTTCTAGCATATAGTTGTTAAGGTTTATAACAATTACATTTTATAACTCAACTGATAATGATAATCAATATCGTTTGAGTAAATAAACACAAATATTGTGGAATAACATACATACCCATTATGAAATGCTGGTTTTTATTGTTATTTTGTATGACTAAAACACGTCCTGAAGTAAAAGTTAAGTAAAAATAATTTTATTTTTCCTAGGATTAGTTATTCTTCCATCGGCTTAAGTAGCAGAGGATTATAATAGTGAAGAAAATGATTAGCGGGGCTATTCTGTTACTGCTACTTGCTGGTTGTTCTAGTGAACCAGATAGACCAGTGGCGAAGC
This sequence comes from Providencia sp. TYF-12, assembly GCF_041344805.1. Lineage (NCBI taxonomy): Bacteria > Pseudomonadati > Pseudomonadota > Gammaproteobacteria > Enterobacterales > Morganellaceae > Providencia > Providencia sp. TYF-12. The sequence continues at coordinate 2,845,506 of NZ_CP166833.1, read as the reverse complement.
AACGAATGTTGGATAACCCTAACACCTTGCCAGCGACGACACAAAATGGTGTATTCCCTCGCACTCCTTTTGATGAATTTATTCGGGACTCAGCAGCCCGCTACAGTATTGATGAAACTTTAATTAGGGCCATCATTGAGGTAGAGTCGAATTTCAGGCCGGAAGTTGTAAGCAAATCAAATGCGATTGGTTTGATGCAAATTAAAGCATCAACTGCGGGGAGAGACGCTTATCGTTATCAAGGAAAGTCCGGTGAACCTAGTTCTAGCGATTTAAAAGACCCTCGAAAAAATATTGATATAGGCACTGCATATATTCGAATTTTGAGGGAGCAGCAGCTTGCAGGTATTAGCCACCCGCAAACGTTATATTACGCAACAGTTGTGGCTTATGTGAATGGCGCAGGGGCACTATTAAGAACGTTTGATAATGATAAAAGTAGGGCAATAGCTATGATTAATAGTTTATCACCTGAAGAGTTTTATCAACACGTTCAAACTAAGCATCCCGCACCACAAGCTCCGCGCTATTTGTGGAAAGTTAAAAATGCATACAATGCATTAGCGATGTCTTACTGATATTCCTTCAATAAGTGTGGGAGTTGCGCGACAATCTCAACAATACCGTTGATAACAAATTGCACTCCCATACAGATTAATAAGAAACCCATTACACGGGCTATTGCATCAATACCGCTATTTCCTAACCATCGCATAATTGATGTCGCACCTCTCAAACCAATCCACACGATTAGACTCGCAATTAAAAAGGTGAGTACTGGCGCTACTTTTAATACCCAAGGAGCAAAGCTGACATTCCCTTGCAATGAGGCCGTTGAGCTGATGATCATCGCAATAGTACCTGGCCCCGCAGTACTTGGCATTGCTAATGGAACAAAGGCAATACTGGGTGACTCTTGGCGTTTTTTAGGGACATTAGGGTCATCAAGAGCTGCTGCTGTTTGGTCTTCTCCTGAATCATTACTGGGAAATAACATACCAAAACCAATAAATGCAACAATTAACCCACCTGCAATACGAAGCCCAGGTATTGATATACCAAATGTATTCATCACTAATTGGCCTGCATAAAAGGCTATAGTCATAATTGCGAATACATAAATAGAAGCGAGTAACGATTGGTGATCACGTTGCTCTTTGGTCATATTTGCGGAAATACTGAGCATGACCGCAATCGCTGTTAAAGGGTTAGCGAGTGGAAGCAATAAAACAAGGCCAATACCAACAGCTTGAAATAGCTCGAGGAAATTTGTCATAGTGATTAAATACAAGCTCCCAGTTTAGATAGATGAGTACCCTTATCTTAGATGATAACAAAATTTGTTATAGATCTGTACCTTAGCATATCTACCTAGATTAATGTTTTAATATTAAAACAAAATACGATTAAGAATTTATGTAAACTACAAATGAGTACTGGGACGAAAAAGTTGTTCACATTAACTGTGGATAACCCTCAGTTTCCTTTGTGAATAACTCAATTAACTTTATCAATAACATAGACATATGTGGATGAGCTAAAAGTATTCAATTATAATAGGCAAAAAAAAACCTTTTTATGGGGGTCATAAAAAGGTTAAGGGCATCTATTAACAGGTTGTCTTAATGTTGATGTGTTATAGATTGTAACGGTTACAATGTTATTTACTGGTAGTTTATGTAAATTCATTAAAAGAAATCGTTTAGCGTTCATATAGGATGAAAAATAGTATGTTAGTTGGAATTAACCATTTAACCATTGCAGTGACTGATGTTGAGAAAAGCATCTTCTTTTATCAATCATTACTTGGTATGAAGCTACATGCAAGTTGGAAAAATGGAGCGTATATCTCCTGTGGGGATTTATGGTTATGTTTATCGTTAGATAAAACACGCTTATCTTTTTCACATACCGAAACAGATTACACTCATTATGCTTTTACAGTTAGTGAGGCAGATTTTCCTATCTGTGTTGCCAAACTAAAACAGGCTAATGTCATTGTTTGGAAAGAAAATAAGAGTGAGGGGAAATCATTTTATTTTCTTGACCCTGATGGGCACAAATTAGAACTGCATGTGGGTGGCTTATTGCAACGTTTAAAAAGCTGCCAAGAAGCCCCTTATGAGGGTATGAAATTTTATTAAATAAGCCTGAGAATTTCTTTACAAATGATTTTTAATTTTAAAAATAGCTTTACGTAGAGTGATATATCCTATTTTTAATGAATTATTAAAGAAATAGGAATAGGTATGAAAAAACTCATAGCGACATTCGCAGGGGCGTCAATGTTGTTGGTTTTGGCTACCGCAATGATTTTGATTGTTTTCCCTCAGCAGTGGAAACAAAATATTTATCCAACTATATCTCAACTATTGCCAACATCGCTTAGTACAATTTTACCTAAAAGTTTAGTGAGCAATAATGTCTGTGATAGCTTAGAGGATAATCTGCAAAACTTTGCAAGCTACCTTAAAGTTAACCAAGACATTGTAGATATTAAGGGTATGAATAGCTTAGATGAGCAACTGACGAATATCCAAGCAAGGATTGATGCAATGCCGTCAGATGTTCGTGACCTTGTATGCCAGCAGGAGTATAGCAAATTAGAAGGGTTAAAAAGTGTATTCTCTTTAGGGCCTAATAATTAATTTTTTGGGTTAGTTATTTTGCTTGGTAATATCCCATACAAAGCCTTTCTATTGTTTTATAATATGCTGATTACCTTATTTTTGAGTTTAAGGCAGCATAATGAAAATTCTAAAATTTCCATTGTTGAATTGGCTAATTGCGAATGGCGTTGCAGTTTATTTTCTTTTTAAACAAGGTGCGTTAGATTGGTATTTTTCTGGCTGGCTGGGGGTTTTAGGGATTTTAGTTGCTCTAGAAAGTGTCAGTTGGGTGGCAACAAGTTTATTTTATTTTTATAAACATAAAACATCGCCTAATCCGAGTGTGCGGGCAACGCACCTCATCACAAATGGCCCATATCGATTATCCCGCAACCCCATGTATCTGGCTTTTACTTCCATGAGTTTGGCTCTGGCTCTATTAACACATTCCCCATATTTCTTAGTTTCTGGCTTAGTATTCTGGCTAGTAACCGATTTATATACAATTCCGCAAGAAGAAAACTTTTTAGCTAAATCCTTTAAAGCAGAATGGGATAGTTATCACAAACAAACGAGGCGTTGGTTATAAAATCATATTAATGAGACTTATTCTCATCTATGATTGAGTCTATTTTTCTATAACGCACAGGCTAAGGTAATTAATGAATTATCAAGTGGCTCCATTTTGGATTAATTCAGGTAAGTTAGCGTGTTTGATTGTTATTAGTTTGTTCCTTGCATTTTTTTCTGTAAGTACTTTTATCGCATATTTACTGGTTATTGGTGTGGGATGGGCAGTATTGGTATCGTTCAAAATACATGCAATGAAAGAAAAGGGAGTAATACTAAAAAACAGTGATACATCAGATTGGATGGTTTATATCCAAGGTATTCCAGTTGAAGAGAAAAGGCAGACATTAGCTAACCCCTGTTTTGCAACATTACAGCACGCCCAGTCATTTTTCAGCAATGCATTTATGATTAGGGTTTTAATTCAAGTTATATTTTGTAGCTATATTCTTTGGCAAATATGGGGATTAGATAATATCAATGTACAAATACTTACCTTGATTGGAGTGGTATATCTTGGGTATACGTTATGGGTATCAATTCAGCGATATATTACTCTTAAACAAGGTAACTTAATCATTGAAGAATTAACGGCGCCTAGTGGATCTCTTTGGTATAGGGTGTATTTCAAAGAAAAAGAAAAACTATTTCCTGCTTTGGATGGATTATTCGCCATTTAATCGGGAAGGTATTGATTTTTCTTATGAAGAAGAACAATAAACGGCTTTGCGCTATCGCCATAAATTATGTCTGTGTTATCATTGATAGTTGAGTTACTCGCGATGTATCAATTTATGTTATCTTAATTTAACTAGAATTGTGTACATATCTCGCATAGTGAAGTGAGAAATCGTTAGTAACGTATTGATTTATAATTTTGGAATAATCAAGCAAGTGATCTGGCGTGTGGGTCACCACTGCTGATAAGGATTTTTTAATGCCTGTTATTACTCTTCCTGATGGAAGTCAGCGTCAGTTTGACCATCCTGTTTCTGTGATGGACGTGGCTCGCGATATTGGCGCGGGTCTAGCAAAAGCGTGTATCGCCGGTCGCATTAATGGCGAACGTGTTGATGCGTGTGAAATGATTGAACATGATGCTAATGTGTCAATTATTACGAGTAAAGATGACGACGGACTCGAAATTATTCGTCACTCTTGTGCTCACTTGTTAGGTCATGCCATCAAGCAATTATGGCCAAACACCAAAATGGCAATCGGTCCAACTATCGACAACGGTTTTTATTATGATGTCGATTTAGACCATACGCTGACGCAGGAAGATTTGGAAAAGCTAGAGAAGCGTATGCTTGAGCTTGCCAAAACAGATTATGATGTGGTGAAAAAACGTGTTTCTTGGAGCGAAGCTCGTGAGACATTTGTTGCCCGCGGCGAAGACTATAAAGTTGAAATCTTGGATCAAAATATTAGCCAAGATGATCGCCCTGGTTTATATCACCATGAAGAATATGTTGATATGTGTCGTGGTCCACATGTACCTAATATGCGTTTTTGTCACCACTTCAAATTGCAAAAAGTGGCTGGCGCGTATTGGCGTGGTAACAGCGACAATAAAATGTTGCAGCGTATCTACGGTACCGCATGGGCTGATAAGAAACAATTGGCAGCCTATTTATTGCGTTTAGAAGAAGCCGCTAAGCGTGACCATCGTAAAATCGGTAAACAATTAGATTTATATCATATGCAAGAAGAAGCGCCAGGTATGGCGTTCTGGCATAATGATGGTTGGACAATTTTCCGTGAACTGGAAACTTTTGTACGTACGAAACTGAAAGCTTATAACTATCAAGAAGTTAAAGGTCCATTCATGATGGATCGCGTACTGTGGGAAAAAACAGGTCACTGGGATAACTATAAAGATGCAATGTTCACGACTTCATCAGAAAACCGTGAGTATTGTGTAAAACCAATGAACTGCCCTGGTCACGTACAAATCTTTAACCAAGGTTTGAAATCTTATCGTGACTTACCATTACGTATGGCAGAATTTGGTAGCTGTCATCGTAATGAGCCATCAGGTGCTTTACATGGTTTGATGCGTGTGCGTGGCTTTACTCAAGATGATGCACATATCTTCTGTACAGAAGAACAAATTTTAAGTGAAGTAACTAGCTGTATTGAAATGATTTATGATGTTTACGCAACTTTTGGTTTTGAAAAGATTGTTGTGAAACTATCAACTCGCCCTGAAAAACGTATCGGTACTGACGAGATGTGGGACAGAGCGGAAGAAGACTTAGCTAACGCTCTGAAATCAAAAGGTATTGAATTCGAATACCAACCAGGCGAAGGCGCATTCTATGGTCCTAAAATTGAATTTACACTGTATGACTGCCTTGACCGCGCATGGCAATGCGGTACCGTCCAGTTAGACTTCTTCTTGCCGGGCCGTTTAACCGCTTCCTATGTAGGCGAAAATAACGAACGTATCGTTCCTGTTATGATCCACCGTGCTGTATTGGGTTCACTTGAGCGCTTTATTGGTATTTTAACAGAAGAATACGCAGGCTTTTTCCCAACATGGTTAGCACCACAACAAGTGGTTGTAATGAACATAACGGATAGCCAAGCTGATTATGTTCAAGAATTAGTTAGCAAGCTGCAAAGTGTTGGCATTCGCGCGAAAGCAGATTTACGTAATGAGAAAATTGGCTTTAAAATCCGCGAACACACGCTGCGTCGAGTCCCTTACATGCTAGTATGTGGTGATAAAGAAGTTGAATCAGGCAAAGTTGCTGTACGTACCCGTCGTGGTAAAGATTTAGGTAGCCTTGATGTCAACGAATTCATGACTAAACTGCTTGAAGAGATCCGCAGTCGTCAACTCAATCAGATGGAGGAATAAGGTATTAAAGGCGGAAAAAAACTCCCAACAGCACGTCCTAATCGTATTAACGAAGAGATCCGTGCTACAGAAATCCGTGTCACAGGTCTAGACGGTGAGCAACTCGGTGTTATGAGTGTGCGTGAAGCACTCTTTAAGGCTGAAGAAGCAGGTGTCGACTTAGTCGAAATCAGCCCAAATGCTGAGCCACCCGTTTGTCGTATTATGGACTACGGTAAGTATCTTTATGAGAAGAGTAAGTCTCAGAAAGAACAGAAAAAGAAACAAAAAGTTGTTCAAGTGAAGGAAATTAAATTCCGTCCAGGAACAGACGAAGGCGACTACCAAGTTAAATTACGTAGTTTAATTCGCTTTTTGGAAGAAGGTGACAAGGCTAAAGTCACACTACGTTTTCGTGGTCGTGAAATGGCTCACCAACAGATTGGTCTGGAAGTGCTTAATCGCATCAAAGCTGATCTGGATGAACTGGCGTCAGTGGAATCATTTCCTTCAAGAATTGAAGGGCGCCAGATGATCATGGTATTGGCACCAAAGAAAAAATAATTAAGCCAGTATTGGTATAGCTAAGCAGTGCTCGTTATGGGCACTGCTTATCTTGTATTGTCAGTAATGTGAGCAAATGTCGTGCTTATTCAGTAATAAGCTAAATTAATAACTAATTAAAATAGACTGATTGATAGAAATAAATACGGTAAAACTAAATTTTTAAATAAGTTAACGTGATTTATTTCAAGATTTACTTGAGTAATCGGGCAATAAGCATTAAAATCCGCGGTCGAATCGCTTTGTCAGTTTTTTAATAATAAGCAGACAAGCCAAAGAATCTTGTACGCAGATGTTGTATTAAGCAATAATAGTTCTGCGTATTGCTTTAGAGAGTATGCAAATCTCTTTATCCAGTTGGAGGAATGAAGTATTAAAGGCGGAAAAAGAATCCCAACAACACGTCCAAATCGTATTAACGATGAAATCCGTGTTCCTGAAGTCCGTTTAACAGGTTTAGACGGTGAACAGTTAGGCATTATGAGCGCACGCGAAGCGCTTGAAAAAGCTGAAGAAGCAGGTGTAGATCTTGTGGAAATCAGCCCAAATGCTGAACCGCCAGTTTGTCGTATCATGGATTACGGCAAATTCCTTTATGAGAAGAGCAAATCTCAAAAAGAACAGAAAAAGAAACAAAAAGTTGTTCAGGTGAAGGAAATTAAATTCCGCCCTGGTACAGATGAAGGTGATTATCAGGTCAAACTACGCAACCTGGTTCGCTTTCTAGAAGATGGTGACAAAGCTAAAGTTACGCTGCGTTTTCGTGGTCGTGAAATGGCTCACCAACAGATTGGTCTGGAAGTGCTTAATCGCATCAAAGCTGATCTGGAAGAACTGGCGTCAGTGGAGTCATTCCCTTCAAGAATTGAAGGACGTCAGATGATTATGGTGTTGGCACCGAAGAAGAAATAATTAGGCCTTGCAAGTAATAGCGAAAGTTATTCGCCTAATTAATTCGTAGTTTATCACAATGCGAAGTTGGAAATAAAAGAAATGCCAAAGATTAAAACTGTACGTGGCGCAGCAAAGCGCTTTAAAAAAACTGCAGGCGGTGGCTTTAAGCGCAAGCATGCAAACCTTCGTCATATCCTGACTAAAAAGTCAACTAAGCGTAAACGCCATTTACGTCCGAAAGGAATGGTATCTAAGGGCGATCTGGGTCTGGTAGTAGCCTGCCTGCCTTACGCATAAGTAAACAATTTAGTTAATTAAGATAAAAGACGATAGGAGATAGCTATGGCTCGCGCAAAACGTGGTGTAATCGCCCGTGCACGTCACAAAAAAATTCTGAAGCAGGCGAAAGGTTACTATGGTGCACGTTCACGTGTTTACCGCGTAGCGTTTCAGGCGGTAATCAAAGCTGGTCAATACGCTTACCGTGACCGCCGTCAACGTAAACGTCAGTTCCGTCAACTGTGGATCGCGCGTATTAACGCAGCGGCTCGTCAGAACGGTCTGTCTTATAGCCGTTTCATCAATGGCTTGAAAAAAGCTTCGATTGAAATCGACCGTAAGATCTTAGCAGACATCGCAGTTTTCGATAAAGCAGCATTCACTGCTTTAGTTGAAAAAGCAAAAAGCGCTTTAGCTTAATTGTTTGCTTGAAGAGAGGAAGGTAACTTCCTCTTTTCATTTATAACTATTTGTGTTAATACTTTAATAGCCCATTTTTTGAGAAATCATTGCATGTGTTTTGTTATTTTTCGTTTCTTTTTTTACTTTAGCACCTGATTCTCGGGGGCTTTTGCGCGTAAAGATAGAAAGAATAAACGAAAAGTTACGCTAAAGCCTCCTTAGGGAGGCTTTTTTGTTTCTGGTTTAGGATTAAATACAGTAAAATCAGTTAACTACCCCGCCATCTTAAATGGAATGTGGGTTTAATAATTTAGTGAATAACTAGCAAAAAGACCGAGTGGTCATAAAGGGGAAACAATGCCACATCTCGCTGAGTTGGTTGCACAGGCAAAAGCAGCCATTGAACAGGCCCAAGATGTTGCTACGTTGGAGTCAGTGCGTGTTGAATTTTTAGGCAAAAGCGGCCACTTCACACTACAGATGAAAACGTTGCGTGATCTGCCTGCCGATGAACGTCCAGCAGCAGGGGCCGTAATAAATGAAGCCAAAGTACAGGTTCAAGATGCACTAAACGCCCGTAAAGATGCCATGCAAGCTGAGATCCTCAATGCGCGTCTCGCTTCAGAAAAAGTGGATGTATCATTACCTGGGCGTCGTATGGAAAACGGTGGACTACATCCAGTGACCCGCACGATCCAGCGAATTGAAGAATTTTTTGGTGAATTAGGTTTCTCTGTTGAGACTGGCCCTGAAATTGAAGATGACTATCATAACTTTGATGCGCTAAACATTCCTGCTCACCACCCAGCACGTGCAGATCATGATACTTTTTGGTTTGATGCTAAGCGTTTGTTACGTACCCAAACCTCTGGGGTACAAATTCGTACTATGAATGGTCAACAACCTCCAATTCGTATCATTGCACCAGGTCGTGTATATCGTAACGACTATGACCAAACACATACTCCAATGTTCCACCAAACAGAAGGTCTGATTGTTGATAAAGACATCAGCTTTACTAATTTAAAAGGCACATTGCATGACTTCCTGAATAACTTTTTTGAAGAAGAAGTACAGGTACGTTTTCGCCCATCATATTTCCCATTCACAGAACCTTCAGCTGAAGTTGATGTCATGGGGAAAAATGGTAAATGGCTAGAAGTGTTAGGTTGTGGCATGGTACACCCGAATGTACTTCGCAATGTTGGGATTGACCCAGAGGTCTACTCAGGTTTTGCATTTGGTATGGGAATGGAACGCTTAACAATGTTGCGTTATGGCGTTTCTGACCTACGTGCATTCTTCGAAAATGATCTTCGTTTCCTCAAACAGTTTAAATAAGGCGGGTTTATCTCATGAAATTCAGTGAACTATGGTTACGCGAATGGGTGAACCCGGCGATCAATAGTGACGCACTATCAGACCAAATCACTATGGCTGGTCTTGAAGTTGATGGGGTTGAAGCTGTTGCTGGTCAATTTCACGGTGTTGTTGTTGGTGAAGTGGTTGAATGTGGTCAACATCCCAATGCAGACAAATTACGTGTTACCAAAGTGAATGTTGGTGGCGATCGCTTATTAGATATTGTCTGTGGTGCTCCAAATTGTCGTCAAGGGTTGAAAGTTGCAGTTGCAACGGTAGGCGCAGAACTGCCGGGTGATTTCAAAATCAAAGCGGCAAAATTACGCGGTGAGCCATCAGAAGGCATGCTGTGTTCTTATTCGGAACTGGGTATTTCTGATGACCATAGCGGGATTATAGAATTACCGTTAGACGCCGTTGTTGGAACCGACATCCGCGAATATTTAAAACTTAATGATAACGCAATTGAAATCAGCATTACGCCAAACCGTGCAGATTGCTTAAGTATTCTTGGTGTGGCTCGTGATGTTGCTGTTATTAATAAATTAGCGCTAACTGAGCCTGCTATCAATGTGGCTCCTGTTACGACTAAAGACACATTTCCTATCCGTGTTGAAGCTCCTAAGGCCTGTCCGCGCTTTTTAGGCCGTGTAATCAAAAATATCGATGTGTCTGCACCGACACCGATGTGGATGAAAGAAAAGCTGCGTCGTGGTGGTGTGCGTTCTATCGATGCTGTTGTTGATATTACCAACTATGTATTACTAGAACTAGGGCAACCTCAGCATGCGTATGACTTAGACCGTTTAGATGGCGCTATTGTTGTACGTATGGCAAAAGAAGAGGAAAAACTGGTTCTTCTTGATGGTAGTGAAGCCACATTGAAACCAGATACACTTGTTATTGCTGATGAATCTAAAGCATTGGGAATTGCGGGTATTTTTGGTGGTGAACATTCAGGTGTTAATGCTGAGACGAAAAATATCCTGCTAGAGTGTGCATTTTTCGACCCTCTATCAATCACAGGTCGCGCACGTAATTACGGCTTGCATACTGATGCCTCTCACCGTTTTGAGCGTGGTGTTGATCCACAACTACAATTTAAAGCTATTGAACGTGCGACAGCGTTAATCGTTGAAATTTGTGGTGGTGAAGTCGGCGAAATTATTGATGCTACGAGTGAGCAACACTTACCAAAAGCAGCCAATATTAAGCTGACGCGCAATAAATTAGACCGTTTGATTGGCCATGTTATTGAAGATGAATTAGTTACCGACATTTTAACACGTTTAGGTTGCCAAGTCGTGGTTTCAGCAGGGTGTTGGGATGTAGTGGCACCAAGCTGGCGTTTCGATATGCAAATCGAAGAGGACTTAGTAGAAGAGGTCGCACGTGTTTATGGCTACAACAATATTCCTGATGTGCCGTTACGCGCCGATCTGGTTATGACTAATCATAAAGAAGCTAACTTACCATTAAAACGTCTTAAAGCGATGTTAGTTGACCGTGGATATCAAGAAGCGATTACGTATAGCTTTGTGGACCCGAAAGTTCAGGCATTATTGCACCCACAACAAGATGCATTAATGTTGCCGAACCCAATTTCTGCGGATATGTCGGCGATGCGTTTGTCTCTATGGACTGGTTTATTGACAACGGTTGTCTATAATCAAAATCGTCAACAAAATAGAATTCGTTTATTTGAAACAGGTCTACGCTTTATTCCTGATAATCAAGCAGAATATGGAATTCGCCAAGAACCTATGTTGGCGGGGGTCATTACAGGTAACAGATTTGAAGAACATTGGTCATTAGATAAACAAGTTGTTGACTTCTTTGACTTAAAAGGTGATCTTGAAGCTGTTTTTGAATTGACTGGGAAACTAAATCAAATTACATTTAAATCTGAGGCACATCCTGCATTGCATCCAGGTCAAAGTGCTGGGATTTATCTGGAAAATGAACACATTGGCTTTATTGGTGTGGTTCATCCAGAATTAGAACGTAAACTCGATTTAAATGGTCGTACGGTGGTGTTTGAGGTTCGTAGTGATGCGATAGCACAACGTGTCATCCCTGAAGCTAAGGCGATTTCACGCTATCCGTCGAACCGCCGTGACATCGCTGTGGTCGTGCCAGAACATGTAGCTGCTGCAGAAGTTTTAGCAGAGTGTAAAAAAGTTGGCATAAATCATATAGTTGGCATAAACTTATTTGATGTGTATTGTGGTGAGGGAATAGCAGAGGGTTATAAGAGCCTAGCTATCAGTCTTATCTTCCAAGATACTCAACGTACGATGGAAGAAGAAGAGATTACCGCGACCGTTGATCTGTGTGTTGCTGCGTTAAAACAGCGATTCCAAGCCTCCTTGAGGGACTAAACCTATGGCGCTTACTAAAGCTGAAATGTCAGAAAATTTGTTTGAAAAACTGGGTGTTAGCAAACGTGATGCTAAAGACCTTGTCGAAACTTTCTTTGAAGAGGTTCGCCTTTCCTTAGAAAATGGTGAGCAAGTAAAATTATCTGGATTCGGTAACTTTGATTTACGTGATAAAAATCAACGTCCCGGACGTAACCCAAAAACTGGGGAAGATATTCCAATTACTGCACGCCGTGTTGTTACTTTCCGTCCAGGCCAAAAATTAAAAAGCCGCGTGGAAAAAGCAACACCTAAAGAGTAATCATATCAATTGATATAGAAAAGACCGCCTAGGCGGTCTTTTGTTTATCTATAATCGCATGTTTTATAAAAGGATTTATAAAACATCATCCACATTACATCCACATGTAACCCACCTTTAGCATTAGCCCCTTGCAATAAGGGGCTTTACTTATCGTTTAAAGCTATCTCTAAATTCAAAATGCATGTTTAATCGAACCAATGAAATGGCAATAAACAAGTAGTATTTATATTTACAGTAAGTATATTAGTTAGCATGCACATCAATATAAGATAAGGAAATATAATAATGCTTTCGTTTCAGATTAGTAGACCAGTTGTTTTGATGGATATATGTACTATTTCATATATTAAGGATAGAAAAAAAATTAAAGGGGGACAAGATCAAAGAAAACAAGAGCGATTAAGACAATTGAAGGTTCTTGTCGATCGTGGTTATCGTTTTTCATTTCTATTAGCTATCTTAGAAAAAGGAACAGATCGTAACCATCCTTTAAATTGCGATCAATTGCTAGAACGATTTAAAAGAGATTATGATTTAATCGTTGATTTTATTGGAAAAAACAATATTGTTGAATCCATTCAAGCACTGGACCAACTTATACCTATATTTATGGATGAAACATATTCTAAGGATGAGAGAGCTGAACTTTCAATACCATCAAGTATTAAATTATTAGAGTTTTATAACGATATGAAAATATCAAGTACACCTTCCGCTAAGGAACGATTTGATTTAGCAGTAAAAATCACTACTGAAGGGAAAACATTAGGATTAGTTAAGGGGTATCCTCCAATATCGATTTGTGTATCTGCTATCTATGGGTGTGAAGATGCCAGAAAAGTACTAAAAATTAAAAAAGATGGTAGTAAGTTTAATCCAAGCAATTGTTTAGGTGACATTATGTCATTTTATAGAGTTGCTGAGGCCACATACCGAATTAAAGAATTTCTTCCAGATGCAAAAGTTATATATAGGACAGAGGATGAAGCACTTGAAAATCTTCATAAATATTTAATAACAACGGTAAAAAGTAAGATAGATAATACATCTGCTATGAATATTATTTGTACTAATCCAGAAAAATTATTTCCGACTTTATTTAAAAATGAAAAATGTATAAATCAAACTGAACTTGATAGTATTTATGAGTTGTTAGATTTTAAAGTGAATTAAATTGCCGAAGCTAAGATAATTGGCTAAATATCTCGCAAAAGGTATATTTTCAATTATCTTAACTATTTAATTATAGTTTATGAGTTAAATTTTAATTCTAAAGTTTCTTGTTTATCTCGATTGATATGTGATTTCACGGCATCTACTTCTCCCGGCTTACTAATAAATCGTGCTACTGATTCGTGGCTAATGAACGTTGCACTACAATTAATATTTTGGCACTGGTTATAGCGTTCTTTGGTTTCGGATGAGACTTGATAGGAACTACGTGTATGTGCAGAGTGACCGCATTCAGGACAATTCATCATGATTATGTATCCTTTGTCATGATGTTGATGTTATGTAAATTATATCATGTATATCCATACAGTCTAAAAAATTATTCGTCAGCCATATCTAAATCCGAAATTTTCACCTCTAACTCTAATGCGGTTGTAAAACCACTGTCATTCAGTGAATGAACGACTCGCGTTAATGTCCAGTCCGCGTTATCAATTTCGGGCTTGAACCCGCTCACGGTGATGGGCATTTCAGGGTAGAGATCTGCACGGCCAACCGCGAGTTGAATCGAAAATGACGCAACACCACGTTGGATTTTTTCCCATTGGGCTTTAGCTGCTCGGGCTGCATTTTCTTTAGTGGCGTAAGTATGGGAAAGCGTCAGGACATTCCCTTGTTCACCTGCTAAATATTCCCCTTGTTTTTCTTTAGGTTCTGTTGGCTTTACAGGTTTAGCTGGCTTTTTACTTTTTCGTTTTCGCTTTACAGTGACTTCTTTTTTCTTTTTGGGCTCGCGGGTGTTTAGCCAATTAGCCACAACGCCAGTGTATGCGCCGCGGTCTGCCAGTGAAAAGCGGTGTCCATCACCCACTGAACGGGTGATATGCATCGTTTGAATGGGCTGGCCTGTGGCGGTTAAGCCTTGGCCTTGTTTCATAAACAGTAAATTACCATTTTTAACTGCAACGATTGCCCCCTCTGATTTCGCTACTCGTGTTAAAAATGAGCCGTCCGATTCGTTGGTTTGGTCGATATGAGCGAGTTTAATTTTATCTAATTTTTCATCAATAACCGCCTTTAACTTATTGCGTTCCGCCAAGGTGCGGACAATATCGCCCAACGATTTTTGATGGTAAGACTGCTCACGCTTGACGTTTAAAGTGTCGCGAAAGTCCGCACTACGACCACGGATCGTGAGCTTATCTGGCACGCCGCTATGTTCAACCTCATCAACTGTAAATGTTCCTTTGTAAATCAACGGTGAATTTTTCCAGCCAAGGTGTAATGACAGGGTTTCACCTCGCTTGGGTAAGGCGAGTTGTCCGTCGCTATCATCCAGCTCAATATCTAATTGGTCAGCTTCAAAACCGCGATTGTCCGTCATGGTTAATGACATTAAACGCCCTTGAATTTGAGCATTAATATTTTCACCGCCCGCCGCGAGGGCGAAAGCTGGGGTTAGCTCGTCTTTGGTTAAAAAACTCATAATGGCAACGCCCCACGGATATCATTTAATTGTTGGTTTAAATCCCCAAACATTTCAGACAGTGATTCATCCGTGCGTTTTAATTTCAGCGTAAAATCAATTTTTCTGGCCGAGCCATCATCAAAAAAAATACTTTTCGATTGGGTGATTTCTTCAATCACAAACATACCGTAAATAGTGCCTGAGCCATCAATCAGTGACCATGCTTTTCCCGTTTCTGCCATTTGCTCTAATACCAGTAATGACAGCCTGCCGCCAGTCAGTGACGGAAATAATGAGCCGCTTAATGTGATATCGTCATTATCAAGGCCGATAAATTGAACTGCGGGGCGTTTGCCGACACGATTATTCACGCCATAACGGTATTTTTGGTTAATTTGCATCATTTGGTAAGGCGTTGTATTGAGTTGAAAAACGAACAAGCCCAGCGCTGCCATTGCCATAATTAATACTCCTCACTGTCTTGGTAGCGGCTTAACTGCCTTGCCTGTGTTTGTCGCTGACGTTGCTCTAGTTGTCTAGCCACTTCTCTTGCAATATCGTTTGCTGACTGGTTCGGTAGTGGGCAATCCTTTCACATCTGCGACAATCTGCTCCCATTTGTCTGAAATGGTTTTCTTAACTAACACCCACATACGAGAAGTGATAGCGACAATCTCATCCCAGTGCTGATAAACCAGCCCGACAAGCCCCCAATTCAGCACATAGGATTTAACCCCCTCCCAAAATTGGGAAAATATCTCTGTCACTCTGTTCCATAATTTTTTTGCGTACGGAACGATATCATCCCAATATTCATAAATCAGGTAAGCCGCACCAGCGATAGCCGTGATAATTAAGATAATCGGGTTAGCTAATAGGGCTTTACCGAGCATCATAAATGCCGTTCCAATTAACTTAATAGGCTTAATCAGTAATGAGAGAAAACCACTACCTTTGATACCTAAAACGGACAGACTTAATTTCGCCATGGCGAGTGGTCCAATTAATGCCGCAATCATCAATGTGATACCGCCACCAACGGCCAGCACGGCTCCTAATCCCAACGTGATCATGGTGATTTGTTTAACCAGTTCAGGGTTTTTCTTTGCCCATTGGCCAAACTTCGAAATGAGGTCTGTGACTCGTTTAGTGATATCCCGCAAAGGGCTATCTGCACCGCCAAAAATTTGTATTCCTACATCTTCATAAGCTGAGGTTAAGTTTTTTAAGTCGCCATCAAGGTTATCTGTCATGGTTTTGGCGACTTTTTCCGCTTCCCCTTTGGCGGCTTTAACTTCAGCAATTAAAGTTTGTAATTGCCCGCTTCCTGCTTGGTCAACAAGTACCGTTAGGGCTGCAAATGCCTCTTCGCCAGCAATGTGCTTGAATAATCCCGCACGTTCTGCATTACCCATTTTTTTGGTTTTTTTATCTAGTTCAACAAGTATATCTGTAAATTCACGCAAGTTACCTTTTGAATCACGAGTTTTAATTTTCAGTTTATCAAGGGCTTCGCCGGCCATTTTGGGTGGTTCAGCCAAACGACCTAAAATAGATTTTAATCCTGTACCCGCCATGCTAGCCTGAATACCCGCATCACCCAGCTTTCCCGCGGCTGCGGCTGCTGTTTCTATATCAACACCAAGACCTGATGCCACTGGTGCTACATATTTCATGGTGTCGCCGAGCATCGTGAGATTGACGTTTGAACGGGTAAAGGTGGCAACAAGGGCATCACTGACACGGTTCATTTCATTCGAATTCAGCTTAAAGCCGGTCAAGATGTTGGAACCAATATCAGCCGTGGTGGCCAAGTCGATATCACCGGCTAATGACATGGATAAAGTACCGGACATGGCATTTTTAATTTGTTCTGGCTTAAAACCAGCCATGGCATAGAACGCTTGGCCTTGTGCAACTTCATTAGCGGTGAATGCGGTTGTTGCCCCAAGGTCTCGCGCTTGCTCCCTTAACATCTTGTAGTCGTCGGAATTTTTATCAAGGCGGGTTAAGGCTTGCACTTTCGACATGCCGATTTCAAAATCATAGCCTGGTACTAAGACTTTTTTAGCCGCATAACCTAGCCCCACACCGGATGCAAGCATACCCGCGCCGCTACCGGCCATTTTATTACGTACTCCCATGGCATTTTGATAGCTATTTTTTGCCGCAGACATGCGCTTTTCTTGGTTGGCCACCCGTTTTAGTTGCTGCTCTTGTTGCTGTAATCGCCGGCTTGTGCTGGCAATGTCGCTATTTAATTTTACTTGGGCTTGGCTTAGCTGGCGTGTTGAAATACCACTGCCTTTTAGGGCTTCCCGTTGGCGCTGCAATGAGGCACTCAGTGTGCCGGTTTCAGCTTTGAGTTTTGCGGCCGCCGCTTTTGCGCGGTCAAGCTCCCGTGATTGAGCTTTCGTGGGGTTTTGAACGGTGGATAATTCACGTGCGAGCCGGCTAACTTTGGCGGTAGCCTGTTGATACACTTGACTGGCACTATCAAGGGATTGCTTGGTTTTCTTAAACCCGTCAATTTGCTTGGCTTGGTTGTTGAGCTCTTTGAGTTGTTGTTTAGATTGGCGGAGGGTTTCCGCCAATTTTTTATTTGACGCTTGGGCGCTCTTAAACGGTTT
Organism: Providencia sp. TYF-12; assembly: GCF_041344805.1. NCBI lineage: Bacteria > Pseudomonadati > Pseudomonadota > Gammaproteobacteria > Enterobacterales > Morganellaceae > Providencia > Providencia sp. TYF-12. Next base: position 2,828,025 of record NZ_CP166833.1, on the reverse strand, counting down.
CGTAAATTTATCGACGGCGCTTAAAATCACCCGTAAACGTAAATCTTTACTCATCTTCTACACCGCTACGTTTAAGGGCGTGATAACGCCATTCTAATAATTCGGTTAGGGAAAATTCATCGGTGACAGCGGGTGACCAGTGAAAAATAGTGGCAATATCTGCCACTAAATCATTGACGGTTAATCGTTCTGGAAATCCATAGTCACCGACTTCGGTAACAAAAAAAGCACGAGCTCTTTGGTTAAATTCAGCATATCCGCAGGGTTCATCATGATTAATTCGGGTTTCGTCAATGCCGGTGCGGTGACGCGGGGTAATACCAACATTGCCGAATCCACATCCATTTCCATCAGTGCGGCTAAGCGAACACCACGCAATGCACCAGAATTGGGTTTACGTACCACAATCTCTGTTACTGTGGTTGTTCCTCGCGTGATAGGCTCATCTAGCGTGACGGTGATTTGATTTTTTTCTACTGGTTCAGTCATTTACTTTTCCTATAAACCTAATGCGGCGCGTTGTTCTTCTAAGCGGTCAACACCATCAACTTTTTCAATCATATTGAGTAAATCAATCTCAATGAGTGTTTCACCATCCCAAATCAGTTTGTAATACGTGGCATTAAAAGGCGCTTTGACTTGGGTGTTTTCACCGGCCTTGCCATTACCGGAGTCAATTTCACTGAATCGACCCCGTAACACGACCTCAACGGCGGTGTATTCTTTGGTATCTTGGCGTTGATAAGCACAATTGAGGCGCAACATCACGCCATCAATTTGAGTGATACCCCATTGCTTATAAAGCTGGGCTTCTAAGCCCCCGAATGTTAATTCGGCTGAGAGCGCATCATCTTCTAACCCCATATCAATTTTGACGCCGCCATTCATGCCGCCGCCGCGATAGGTTTCAAATTTACGGGTGATTTTCGGTAGCGTGATTTCTTCAATACGCCCCATATAACTTTCACCCTCATTGAATAAATTTAAATCTTTAAGTTTGCGTGGTAAGGCCATGATTACCCCTTAATTTTTGAGCCAAAATCCAATAAATAGCGGTCAGTGATACGCTGACGTAACAGTAAGTTTTCCAGTGGGGGTACGGCTGTATAGTCATAATCAATGTATAACTTGCCGCTTTTCAGCTCTTCTTTGGTGTTAACGTCTGGATCGAACCAACATTCCCCCCCCAATAAATAACCCTGCGTTGTCATACTGCGCAGTTTTGCATTGATACTTTCGATAATATCGCGAGCCAGTGAGGGGTTTAGTGCGCCATCAATTGACCAGTCGAGCCCCTCGGCGATGGTGTCGGATAACACTTGCGCAGTGCGGGTGTAGGACTCAAAGGCAAACAACGGATCATCTGAACAAGTACGGGAGCCCCAAAACTTGAAGCCGTTATTGCGAATTAGCGTGGTGATATCGTTTTCGTTAAGTAAGCCGGCATCGGTGGCTGGGTCTTGTAAATCCCATGACACATCGGCAGAAATGCCGGTTACCCCATTAACGCCTACGTTAGACAAGGTTTTATGCCAGCCAATTTCATTATCAATCTTGGCACGTAAACCCAAGGCACACGCGGTGGCGTAGATATTACTCTCTGCATTCGTGACGGTGTCCCAACTTTGGAATTCAGGCCAAATCAACATTAATTCACGTTGATTAAAGTTTTTACGGTAATCAATCGCATCCGAAATGGTTTTACTGCCATAGGCGCTAATATAAGCCATGGCACGCATTTTTTGCGCGATACCGGCGAGCGTTGATGAAACCGCCTGTGTATCATGAGCCGGTACGGCTAGAATGCGAGGTTTAACACCTAAGCGGCCTTGCGCCACGGTTAATGCCTGCAAGCCGGTTTTGCGGCCATCGGGCGTGGTGCCACCAATAATATTGGATGTGGTTTCTGCTTCGCTTTCGCCTTGCTCAACACGCACAACGACGGTAACCGGTTTTGATTGGTTACCGATAGCATCTAGTGAGCGTGCAAGCGTGCCAGTTTCGCCAGCTTTACCTGCTGCATTTTTCACATCTGTAATTAAAACAGGGGTATTGAGTGGAAAGGCTTTTGTGTCTGCATCATCAGCAGTACACACCATTCCGACAATGGCGGTGTTGATGGTACGAATAGGTCGCGTGCCTTCGTTGAGTTCAATCACTCGCACGCCGTGGTGATAATCTTGAGCCATTACTAGCGTCCTCTATTTTGCAATAGCTCAATTTTGGGTTGGGGTTAAGGCAAATGCACGAAATGGGCGTTGTGTGGTACGTGACACAGCTCAATTAATGATAAATTTTTCTGATCATATTAAAGATTCAATTCTATTGTTATGTTTCGTTTACTCCATTTGTGCTACCCTACGCGGCAAAAATTAAGAGTAAATCTTTCAAAAGCGAGTTATGATCCAGAAAATACAACATGTAATTTTAAGTAAAATAATGCTGAAGTTTATCGCATTATTTTTTCTCTTTTCTATATTACACAAGGTAATGGGCTACCCATTCAAGCCACTGTATATCTTTTTTATAAGCATTGGTTTGCTTTATGTGAACAATAGCACCTACCGTTTTGTTGTTTTATTTTTCACCATTTTAGCTGCTATTTATTTACCAGTCGGGTTGATCTACGGCCCCCCTACATATAATACAGTTGCTTCCTTTTATTATACTGACATACAAGAATCACGAGAATTTATATCAAATATAGATAACAAATATTTTATTTATTCTATCTTAATATTCGTTTTTGGAATCTTAGTTAGCTTTATTAAAGCCAATCCGATGAATTATCGTAAAAAGACGATATTAAGTATCGCAATGGTGGTTTTTTTCTTCACTCCCTCAAAATATGCTTTAAGTGGTAAATATGAGAGAGCGGCTAATTCAGGAACACCAGAAACCCGTTTTTTTACAGAACTCATTTATTCTGTATATTCTTTAATCGACGAGATTGAATTATATACAAGTGATGACACTTTTAAGATCACAGAGGTTAATAACCAATATGATACTTACGTGATTATTATTGGTGAAAGTGTCCGAAAAGATTTTATGCAAGAATATGGTTTTAAAATACAAAACACGCCATTTATGAGCTCAATCAATGGGACTTTTTTTACTAACTACATATCTGCGGCGAGTTCGACACAACCGTCTTTAACACATAGCTTATCCTTATATCCTGAAATCGGTAATAATATCATTACATTAGCTAGCAAAGCAGGTTTCGATACTTATTGGTTATCTAATCAAGGATTTGTTGGTGAATATGATGGTTCAGTTGCCGCTATAGGACGAAGGGCAAATAATAGCTTCTTTGTTAAGAGAGGAAGCTCAGATGATAAATTAGTCTCTCCAGACGGTGCTTTATTACCTGAATTTAAATTGGCGCTGGAATCACAAAAACCCAAAAAACTTATTGTTGTTCATCTTATGGGAAGTCATACGCCATTTTGTACCAGAACAGAGGAGCAGTATGACCATTTTTATCAGAATAAAAAATTCTCTTGTTATGTCCAAAGCATAAAAAACACAGATAAATTGTTATCAGAAATATATTCTGATTTAAGTAAAACCAAGTCAAAATGGTCAATGATGTATTTTTCTGATCATGCGTTATCTTTAACATATGACAAAAATGAATTGGCACATAGTGATAAATACAAACAGAACTATGAAGTGCCTTTTTTCATCACATCTTATAATTCTAAGCATAAAGAAATGATAAATAGTCGTCGTAGTGGGCTCAATTTCATGTCTTTATTTTCACAGTGGACAGGAATAAAAGAAAGTAACATTGAGAGTCATTGCAATATGTTGTCTGAAAATGACTGCCCTAACCAAAATAGAGTAATTGATTTTAATAGAAATCATCTCATGTTTGATGATTTACCCGATGATTATTCCAAATAAAAATAAAATGGGATGCCTTCACTTATAAGGCATCCTTAAAATATTACGGATAAACTGGCCAAACAATATCCGGTGCAGTTGAAGTGTCTACTCGATTTAATATTACCCGATATTTTTTCCAAGCGCTTAATTGTAATTTCTCACTTTCTAAAGCAATCCCTAAATCTAATGCATCTTGTAATGGTGCTATGATTTTATCTGCATGATTGATCAGTTTAGCTTTACATTTATTAGCTATGTAAACTTCTTTTTCTTTCAATTCAGCCGCTCCAAGTTCTTTCCATTCTGGGAGTCCGTTAAAGTTTTGTATAACTTTGAAACCTAACTTCTCGGTTTTTGTAAACTCATCATAAGTAGACTGGGGCACCCAAACGCCTTTTAAGTCACTTTCAATCTCAGCACTGAAAGTTTCAGATTCGCTAATAAAACCTGTACCATCAAAAAAATACTGATTCATTTTATTACTCCCATACATAGATACGGGTAGGATCGAAATAAACTCGCCCGTAAAATTTCAATTTTGTTCCGCTGGCAGATGCTTGTATCATTGTGGAGTTACCATCAACACTACTCACTACAAATTCAACACCATCAGCGGGAACAAGGGTTGGTAAACTCATTGAGTTTTTATGAACGTTATTAGTTATCGCAATAATTCGCCCAGTTAGAGATTCAGGTAGCGTTACGGTGAAATCACCACTCCAGTTTGTAATTGTATAAATGAGTCTTTGCTTATATTTATAAGTACCAATTCCCCCATTACCATTACCCGTTTTTTGCACATAACGACTATCACCCTGAGTCTGTGTTAATGCCCCAACATCCCCCGCTGTTAGCGAAATATCCGTGCTTAGAGGTTTATTGTTGACCTTTCGCCCACTAGGAACCCGCCCATTGGCATTGGTGTTAGCATCCGTACCTGCTTTTTTCGCATCGGCGACTTTGGTGTCGGTTTCGGTTTTCGTGTATGCACTGACATCGCCAGCTACTAAATTGATGTCTGTTGTTAATGGCTTTCCATTGACTTTGCGTGATGTGGGCACGCGCCCATTGGCATTATTGTTAGCATCCGTACCCGCTTTTTTCGCATCGGCGACTTTGGTATCGGCTTCAGTTTTTGTGTATGCCCCCACATCACCGGCTGTTAAACGAATTAGCTTGCCTGTTGGTTTGCTCATTTAGTTACCTCCACAGAAATAAAGTCTGTTGCCTTTAATGCTTCCGCTAGAAATAGGGTTGTTCCCTCAATGGTATAAGCGTGGCCTTGTGGCTGTGATAGGCCGTTTAATGTCACTGACAATACTTTGACATTACCAATGGGAAAATCAGTATTGGAGAGAGATTGCTTTTGATCCGTGAAAGCGAAAGGCTCTCAAGTAGACCGGAAGTTACTGAAATGCTTGGTATTCCTACTAATGCTTTGTGGTTTATTACAGGTAAGACCGCTCCAGAATCAGGACAAATAGCACCTGCACTTTATGACCCTAAAAATTATGAAACAGACGAGGAAAAACAAGCATGACCTTAAATGAAAAGCTTAACGAAATGCTAGATGTAGAAAAGATTAGAATGGCGGTACCGCAAAATATCAACTGGCTTTTTGTTGAACGTATTTTGAAGCACCGAAAACTAGAAAAGTATAGCTTATGGATTACGACCGGGAAGATACTTCCTGAAGCTGGTCAAATTTCACCGGCTATCGCGCACAGTGGGCATACTCTAATAATTTAGTTGTTTATACGTACAAAAATTGGTTGGAAATATACCAACATTATATTTGTAATGAAAATCTAGAATTACCCCGTTTAACCGGAGGGCGCAACAATGACTATTAAGGCGCTTGAAGGTGGACGTTACAAAGTGGATATCAGACCGCAGGGCAGATCAGGAAAGAGAGTTCAGCGGATATTTAAAAAGAAAGCCGATGCAATAGCTTATGAAAGAAGCGTCATGCTAACTGCAAATAATGACGAGTGGAACAGCGAATCAAGAGACTACAGATCATTACATGATATATGTGATATTTGGTGGAATTTTATTGGTCGTAACCTAAAGTATTCAAAAAAATACAAGGCTATTTTAACAAGAATAACTAAGGACATGGGTAACCCCTCTGTATACCAGATTACACCTAAGTTATTAGCTAGATACTGCTCTGATAGATTACAAAGTGGCGTGAAAGCATCAACTATCAATAGAGAGTTTAACTTGCTAATGAGCATTTTTACTTCATTGGCCGAAATTGGCGAGTGCTCTAAAAACAACCCGATTAAGTCTCTTGGTAAGTTGAAAGAAGAAAAACCAGAAATGGCCTATTTGACAAAAAGTGATATTGAAAAATTACTTAATGTCATGACCGATGATTACTTACGCATAACTATTTTATGTCTAAGTACGGGGGCAAGATGGGGAGAAGCCATTAGTTTAAAGGCTGAAAACTTATTACATGGGCGAGTTACATTTATGAAAACGAAAAATGGTAGACATAGAACTGTTCCCATTTCTGATGATGTAATGAGAACTGTAAAAGTAAAAGATTCTGGATTACTTTTCGATGTTGATTATGTGACCTACAGATCAATACTGAAAGAAGTTAAACCAGATTTGCCGCATGGTCAGGCCGTGCATGTTTTACGGCATTCTTTTGCAGCTCACTTTATGATGAACGGTGGCAATATTCTCACTCTTCAAAAAATCATGGGTCATGCGAGTATTCAGCAAACAATGACGTACGCACACTTTGCCCCTGACTATTTAAATGAGGCCATTTCATGCAACCCTTTAAGGGGAGGCATCCACATTCCATCCACCGATATGGGGTGTAATGATGCGAATTAACGTATCATAAAATTCGTAAGCTATTGAAAAATATTGCTAGCCCCGATGTTCTGGGGCTGGCAATGACCGCCTAGGCGGTCTTTTGTTTTTGGAAACTGTGATAGTAGTTGAGAGTTGATTAGACATCATAGGATTGCAATTTTAAATCGTGATTAATTAGAGCTTCTATGTAAATTTGTGCGTCACTATTTAATTTAAACTGAGAATCAGAAGGTAGATCTGATCTAGTGACCAAACTAGGTGCAAAACAAGTTGCTAAGTTATAAGCACCCATTTTATTTATTTCCTTATTTTTTGTGATTTCAGCGAATAGAGGAATGACTAATTGTAGTGTTAACGGTGTTTTTTCAAGAGATAAAAATGCATGTTGAGCATTTTTATCTAGTTCTTTCTGTTGCTCTCTTTTGTCCTGATTGGTTGAGTTTTGAGTGGAAATTTCCTTTAATAACGCAGATTTTTGTTGTATTGCATCGGCTAATTTATGAATGGATTCTGGAGGGGTTTCTAATGAATGAATATTTTTTTCTATTAGATTAGCAGCAATCCTTTTGTAAGCTGAAGTATAAATTTTAATATCAACAATATCTTTGTTTAAAAGATATTCTTTAAGTGGTTTGCCTGCGAGCAGGTGTGAGACTAACTTATCACGTTCAAGCGCATTTGCTGATGTGCGAAAAATACCAATTGTTTCATTGTAGTTTGGGTGAGTTAAAATGGCGCTACCCAGTTTATTAAGCTGAAGATAATTCATTTTTTCATCGCTAGTGAGCTCTTTACAGTAACCGATAGCCTTTATGTTTTCTTGCTCTATCTTTTTCGCAGCTAATTTGTTTTTTTCACAAATTGGTGAGGTTGGGGGCATTTCAGTAGAGAAGGTGGGATAGTGTTTGACCGTATTTGATTGAAACTTGTGTAAGATATAGTTTTTTATACTAGACAGAATATTGATTTTTCTGATTGAATTTATAAACCCTTTCTTCTTCTCACTAGAGGGACGCATATTTTCGTGAGGATTTGTTATCAGTGATGATTTGAGTGCATTGTTTCTAACTTTCATAGGTTTCCATAGAGATTATGTTAAAATTAAAAATTAATTTAAATCTATGGTGATAATATATCTTGCATAAAAAACGGTAATTTTCTAACTCAATAATAAATAAGTAAATATATATATGACTTATTCTTTGCTTGGATTACAAAAACAACAAAATAAATCAGACATACGTTTAATCGTGTTTTTGTTTTTCTCCCTTTTTATCATTGCAATATTATCGCTTAGTGCAGGGGAGATTTGGTATTGGCCTAGCCAATGGATGAATGACACAGCACAACTTTTTGTTTGGCAAATTCGTTTTCCTCGCACACTTACGGTCATTGTGATTGGTGCAGCTCTTGCTGTCACAGGGGCAATAATGCAAGCCTTATTTGAAAACCCATTAGCAGAACCTGGCTTATTAGGTGTGAGTAATGGCGCAGGTGTTGCTGTAGTATTGACTGTATTACTATCGTCAGGCATGACATATTACTGGCTATTAAGTGTTAGCGCGATTATAGGTGCTTTACTGTTTACCTCTATATTGCTTTACTTTGCTCGTCGTAAGGACATGAATAATTCCAGTTTATTGCTTGTTGGGGTTGCACTTGGTGTGATTAGTGGGGCTTGTATGACATGGATGGTGTATATGAGCAGTAATTTGGATTTACGCCAATTACTCTATTGGATGATGGGGAGTTTTAGTGGGGTTGATTGGCGCCAAATGGGCTTAGTGGCTGCATGTTTGCCCTTTTTATTTTGGGCTCTTTTTCAAGGGAATGTGTTGAATTATATTTCATTGGGGGCCGTTCAAGCTTATCAGTTAGGTATCTCAATACATAAATGGCGAATTATTTTAATTGTTATTAGCGGAGTCTTGATTGGGCTTAGTGTTGCCATTGCCGGTGCTATTAGTTTCATTGGTTTAGTTGTTCCACATATATTGCGGTTAAGTGGTATCACGGATAATCGTTTATTATTACTGGGTTGTGCGGTTGCCGGCGGGTTGGGCTTATTGGTTGCAGACTTACTTTCTCGCTTATTAATCGCGAATGCAGAAATACCAATTGGTGTGGTCACTGCCACATTGGGTGCACCAATATTTATCGTATTATTAATTCGTCATCAACAATGGCGGTAAATACGATGAATGATCAACCAATAATTGATATTAAAAATATTAACGTTAATAAACGGTTAATTAATATTTCAGCTCAGGCTTTTCCCGGTGAGCAAATTCATTTATTAGGCGCAAATGGCTCAGGGAAAAGTTCGTTATTAGGTGCGATAAGTGGTTATTTGCCTGTAGCGGGGGATATCCACATTAATGGTATTAATCTACAACAGTATCGTGTTTCTCAATTAGCTACCCAACGTGCGTATTTTCCTCAGTTCGTCAATACCATGCCTATCTTGAAAGTTTTTCAATATCTTGAGTTATTTTCACCTAAAAACTCGCGACTAATAGGTATTTTTGAACGTTTATGTACTGATTTTCAATTAATGCCCTTACTTCGAAAACGGATTACACAACTTTCTGGAGGTGAGTGGCAACGAGTTAGACTTACTGCAGCATTTTTACAGGTTTGGGATGAACAGTCATTGGCGGGAAAATTCATATTATTTGATGAACCAATGAGCAATTTAGACATTATCCAACAGGCAACGTTAGATAAATGGATTAAATATTTTTGTGATTGCCTAGGAACCGTTATAATGAGTGGACACGACCTCAACCATTCTTATAAAAATGCGTCTGGTATTTGGCTGATGAAACAAGGAAGGCTAATGGCGATAGGAAAACCTGATGAGGTGATGACCGAAAAAAATTTATCTGACATTTTTATGTCTGAAATTAAGCTAAGTCAAAACACATCGAATAGAATGTGGCAAATTATAAAATTAGCGGATTAATCGAAAAGTTGATTTAATCACTTATTTTTATGCGGGATAATACAGCAAGATTCGCAAGTGTTGAGGTTCGGTTAAAGTATAATTAACTAGAATATTCTATTCACAATGAAAACTAGGCTATAAACAATATGAGCAATTTCTTACCATTTTCAAAACCAGCAATTGGTGATGAAGAGGTCAAGGCAGTTGAAAAAGTTCTGCGTTCAGGCTGGATTACAACAGGCCCACAGAATCACCAGTTAGAAGAGGATTTCTGTAAACGCTATGGTTGTAAGCATGCGATAGCACTTTCATCTGCTACTGCGGGTATGCATGTTGTCTTAATGGCATTAGGTATCGGCCCAGGTGATGAGGTGATTACACCATCACAAACATGGGTTTCAACCATTAATATGATTGAATTACTGGGTGCTACACCTGTAATGATTGATGTTGACCGCGATACATTGATGATCCAACCCGAAGCGGTAGAAAAAGCGCTAACAACAAAAACTAAAGCAATTATTCCTGTACATTACGCAGGAGCTCCTTGTGATTTAGACGCGTTGCGTTTAATTGCGCAAAAAGCGGGCGTTGTATTGATTGAAGATGCTGCACATGCTGTTGGTACGCGTTATAAAAATGAGTGGATTGGCGAGAAAGGCACGTCTATTTTCTCATTCCATGCTATTAAAAATGTTACTTGTGCAGAAGGGGGGTTAGTCGCAACAGATGACGACGAACTTGCTCAGCGCGTACGCACACTTAAATTTCATGGTTTAGGGGTTGATGCGTTTGATAGGCAAATGCAAGGCCGCAAGCCACAAGCTGAAGTTGTAGAACCCGGTTTTAAATACAATTTATCGGATATCCATGCCGCAATAGCGGTAGTGCAGTTATCTCGTGTTGAGCAATTAAATCAACGTCGAGCTGAACTGACAGCACAGTATCGTGAATTGCTAAAAGACTCTCCATTACAGATGCTTAGTGTTCCTAATTATCCTCATTTGCATGCTAATCATTTATTTATGGTTCGTGTTGATAAAAACGAATGTGGTATTGACCGTGACACTTTCATGGAAAAATTGAAAGAGCACGATATTGGAACGGGGCTACATTTTCGCGCAGCCCATACACAAAAATATTACCGTGAAAAATATCCTGAATTAACGTTACCTGAATCGACATGGAATAGTGCAACATTATGTTCGTTACCGCTGTTTCCAGATATGACGGATGATGATGTTAAACGGGTTGTAAAAGCAGTAGAAGCAGTTCTTTTGGAGTCTAAATAGTGTCATACGCAGATGAATTTGATGAGATAAAAAAAGTCTCAGTGGTAATCCCTGTCTATAATGAAGAACAGAGCTTGCCACAATTATTAGAACGTACTATCAAATCATGTAAACAACTGACTCAATCTTATGAGTTAATTTTGGTCGATGATGGTAGTAGTGACCGCTCAGCACAAATGTTAACGGATGCAGCAGAAAACCCTGATAACCATGTGATTGCTATTATCCTTAATCGTAACTATGGTCAGCACTCTGCTATTATGGCGGGCTTTAATCAAGCAGATGGGGATTTAGTTATTACCTTGGATGCGGATTTACAAAATCCACCTGAGGAAATCCCACGTTTAGTGCAAACAGCGTCGCAAGGTTATGATGTAGTAGGCACGCGTCGTGCTAATCGCCAAGATTCTTGGTTCCGTAAAACGGCATCTAAGATGATTAATGCGATGATCACTCAAGCAACAGGGCGTTCAATGGGGGATTACGGTTGCATGTTACGTGCTTACCGCCGCCATATCATTCAAGCTATGTTGCAATGTCATGAAAGAAGTACATTTATTCCTATTCTTGCGAATACGTTTGCGCGTAGAACGATTGAAATTGATGTTGCGCATGCGGAACGTGAGTTTGGTGATTCTAAATACAGCTTTATGAAGCTGATTAACTTAATGTATGACTTGTTGACTTGCCTAACTACTGCGCCACTGCGTTTATTAAGCGTTGTGGGTAGTGTTATTGCTGTCGGTGGTTTCCTGCTGGCGGTTTTATTGATTGCACTACGTTTAATTTTTGGCGCAGAGTGGGCAGCAGATGGCGTATTTACCCTGTTTGCAGTACTCTTTATGTTTATTGGTGCGCAGTTTGTTGCTATGGGTTTATTAGGTGAATACATCGGTAGAATTTACAATGATGTGCGCGCGAGACCTCGTTATTTTATTCAAAAAGTCGTCGGAGCAGACCTTAAATCCGACAAAAATCAGGAAGAAGACTAATGAAAGCTATTGTTTTTGCCTATCATGATATTGGCTGCGTAGGGCTAAAAGCGCTTGAAAAAGCGGGTTTTGATATTCAAGCAGTGTTTACTCACACTGATGACCCAAATGAAAACCACTTTTACTCTTCAGTTGCACGCTTAAGCGCTGACATGGAGCTTCCTGTTTTCGCACCTGAAAACGTTAATCACCCACTGTGGATTGAGCGTATTCGCGAAATGAAACCTGATGTGATTTTCTCTTTTTATTACCGTGATATGCTAAGTGAAGAACTGCTGTCAATTGCACCTAAAGGGGCTTTTAACTTGCATGGTTCATTACTGCCTAAATATCGTGGTCGTGCGCCTATCAATTGGGCACTATTAAAAGGTGAAAATGAAACGGGTGTAACCTTGCACAAGATGGTGGCTAAAGCTGATGCTGGCGATATCATTGCGCAAGAAAAAGTGGTAATCACTGAAACTGATACGGGCTTAACCTTACATGCAAAAGTTCGTGAGGCGGCAGAAGTTTTATTAGATAAAACACTACCACTAATCGAAGCGGGTACCTATAAAGCGGTTGCTCAAGACGAAAGTCAAGCAACGTATTTTGGGCGTCGTACAGCGGAAGATGGTCAAATTGACTGGAACCGTAGCGCAAAAGAAATTGATTGTCTTATCCGTGCGGTGACTGAGCCATATCCAGGCGCGTTTACTTATTTAGGCGCACGCAAAATGGTTATTTGGCGTGCACGTGTTCTAGATGACAATCAAGGTAAAGCTGCGGGGACTGTACTTTCTAATGACCCTCTGCGTATTGCTTGTGGTCAAGGTGCGATTGAAGTTGTTAGTGGGCAAAGTGAAGCAGGTTTATATATGCAAGGTAACCGCCTTGCTACCGAAATGGGTATCGTGACTGATGTTCGTGTAGGTGCGAAACCAACTGCACAAGTTAAACGTCGTACTCGTGTTCTTATTTTGGGTGTAAATGGCTTTATTGGTAACCATTTAACTGAACGTTTATTAAAAGATGGAAATTACGATATCTATGGTATGGATATCGGTTCATCAGCAATTGAGCGTTTTATTGGTAACCCTCGTTTCCACTTTATTGAAGGTGATGTAAGCATCCATACTGAGTGGATTGAATATCACATTAAAAAATGTGACGTTATTCTGCCATTGGTTGCGATTGCAACACCAATCGAATACACCCGTAATCCGCTGCGTGTTTTCGAATTAGACTTTGAAGAAAACTTAAAAGTTGTTCGCTATTGCGTGAAATACAACAAGCGCATCATCTTCCCATCAACTTCTGAAGTTTATGGTATGTGTGATGATAAAGAGTTTGATGAAGACGAATCACGCTTGATCGTCGGTCCTATCAATAAGCAGCGTTGGATTTACTCTGTCTCTAAACAGTTACTTGACCGAGTAATTTGGGCATATGGTGCAAAAGAAGGTCTGAAATTTACCTTATTCCGTCCATTTAACTGGATGGGACCTCGTTTAGATAGCCTAAACTCTGCACGTATTGGTAGTTCACGCGCGATTACTCAGCTAATTTTAAACTTAGTTGAAGGTTCGCCAATCAAACTTGTTGATGGTGGTGCGCAGAAACGTTGCTTTACTGATATAAAAGATGGTATCGAAGCGTTATTCCGCATTATTGAAAACAAAGACGGTAAATGTGATGGCCAAATCATCAACATTGGTAACCCTACGAACGAAGCAAGTATTCGTGAACTGGCTGAAATGTTGTTAGAAAGCTTTGAAAATCACCCACAACGCGATAAGTTCCCTCCGTTTGCTGGCTTCCGTGAAATTGAAAGCAGTAGCTACTATGGTCAAGGCTATCAAGATGTCGAGCATCGTAAGCCAAGTGTTGAAAACGCACGCCGCTTATTAGATTGGGTTCCAACTATCGACATGAAAGATACTATTGAAGAAACATTAGATTTCTTCTTGCAAGGTGCAGTTGAAGAACTAGGTAATAAAGACTAATGAAAAAAGTTGGCTTGAGAATTGATGTGGATACCTACCAAGGTACATTAAAAGGGGTTCCACAATTACTCAAAGTGCTTAAACAGCACAACATTCAGGCCAGCTTTTTCTTCAGTGTAGGACCAGATAACATGGGGCGCCATTTATGGCGCCTTTTGCGTCCTAAATTTCTGTGGAAAATGCTCAGGTCGAATGCAGCGTCTCTTTATGGGTTAGATATTTTACTCGCAGGCACCGCTTGGCCGGGTAAAAAGATTGCTAAAGATTTAGGCTACTTGATGAAACAAACGTTGGATGAAGGCCATGAAGTTGGTCTACATGCATGGGATCATCAAGGTTGGCAAGCTAAAGTTGCAAAATGGAGTAAGTCACAACTTACCGAACAAGTGAAGTTAGGTGTTGATGCATTAGAATGTGCCATTGGTCAACGTGTAACATGCTCGGCTGTTGCTGGCTGGCGAGGTGATGAGCGAGTATTAGAAGTTAAACAAACGTTTAATTTTGACTACAATAGTGATTGTCGTGGCAAATATCCATTTCGACCGATTATGGCGGATGGTTCTCTTGGGACAGTTCAAATTCCTGTAACATTACCAACTTACGATGAAGTCGTAGGGACTGTCGTGAGTGATGAAGCATTTAATGATTTTATTCTTCAAGCAATTAAAGAAGATCAAGGCGTTCCAGTTTATACTATCCACACAGAAGTGGAAGGAATGTCAAAATCGGAACAATTTTTACAATTATTGGAACGAATCACACAAGAAGAAATCCAATTCTGTACATTGAGTGAATTACTGCCAGAGGATTTAAATTCATTGCCAAAAGGGCGTGTGGTCAGAGCACCATTCCCTGGGCGTGAAGGCTGGCTAGGCTGCCAAGAAGAGGTATAAGCAATCTATGTTGAATAACCGAGCGAGCAAAGTAGGAGCCTCTCTGCTGGCTCTTTTTTTTATCCTGACCTATTTATTGCCGTTGAACAGCCGTTTACTTTGGCAACCCGATGAAACACGCTATGCAGAAATCAGCCGCGAGATGCTACAGCGGGGGGACTGGATTGTCCCTTATATGTTGGATGTGCGTTATTTTGAAAAACCAGTTGCAGGTTATTGGATAAACAATATCAGCCAAATGATCTTTGGTGATACTAACTTTGCAGTTCGTTTCGGTTCTGTTTTTTGTATTCTTCTTAGTGCATTACTGGTTTATCGCATGGCAAAAATGATGTGGCGTAATAGCCACGTTGCTTATGTTGCAAGCCTGATTTACATCTCGATGTTTTTAGTTTTTTCCATCGGGACATACAGTGTACTTGACCCAATGTTATCTTTATGGATAGCGGCGAGTATGTTTTGTTGTTTATGGGCGATGAAAGCCAGAGAAGTCAAATCTAAACTTGGGGCATGGGTTTGCCTTGGGTTAGCTTGTGGTATGGCATTTATGACTAAGGGTTTTTTAGCCCTTGCTATACCCGTGATCGTCATGCTTCCAGTCACACTGTATCAAAGGCGTTTTCTTGAATTAGTAAAGTATGGGCCACTTGCGATAATTTCAGCGGTCATTATTAGCCTTCCATGGGCATTGGCGATTGCTAAACAAGAACCTGATTATTGGAATTATTTTTTCTGGATAGAGCATATTAAACGTTTTACTGCGGATGATGCTCAGCATATTGCACCTTTTTGGTATTATATCCCCATTATATTGCTCGGTGCCATCCCTTGGGCGGGTTTACTACCCGGCGCAATAATCAAAGGGTGGAAAGAACGTAAATCTAGCCCTGATATGTTCTTTTTACTGTGTTGGTTTATAGTGCCAGTTATCTTTTTTAGTATTTCTCGCGGTAAGTTACCAACCTATATGTTGCCGTTTATGGCGCCTTTAGCTCTCTTAATGGCAAAGTATGGGGTTGATTGCGTGCGTAATGGCACGATGAGAGCGCTAAAAGTTAATGGTATTATTAATATTGTATTGGGCATTGCTGCAGTGATTGCTGTGATTGTGATAAGCACAGTGATAAAGAAACCGTTATATGAGCCTGATGAATGGTCAAAAATGGTTTTAGGTGTCGTTGCTTTCTCTATCTGGGCGATCATCGGTTACCTTTGCACCGTGCTTAATGCCAAATATTGGCTTTGGGCTGCGTCATGTTCATTGGCGGTTAGCTTATGTATTGGTAGTGCCTTACCAAACAACACCATTGATTCGAAATTGCCGCAAAACTTTATTCATCAAAACCATGACTTGTTGATGAATAGCCGTTATTTAATGGCGAGTAATGTTGGTGTTGCGGCTGGTCTTGCTTGGGAAACTAAAAACTCAAATATTTATTTATATAATAGTAGTGGTGAGTTGACCTACGGTTTGAAATACCCTGACAGCCAACATCGGTTAGTTAAACCAGACCAATTTGCACAATGGTTAGCAAAATCACGTCAAGAAGGGCAGGTAACGGTGGTCTTTTTATTAGGTCGTAAAGAAGGGTTACCGGATATACCTAAACCAGATGAAGTCATTAAAAATTCGCGTATGGCGATTGTGGTTTATCATCAACAATGATAGCTCAACTATTACTATTATTACTTGTTAGCGTATTAACTTGCATGGGGCAAGTGGCTCAAAAACAAGCAGTGGTAAATTGGCAGAGTGAAAAAACCAATAAAACAGCATCAGCACTTCGGTGGCTGGTGCTGGCGGTTTTCATGTTGGGTCTTGGCATGTTGTTTTGGCTGAAGTTATTGGAAACCATGCCTCTCAGTATTGCTTACCCAATGCTAAGTATTAACTTTGTATTAATTACTTTGATTGGCCAGTTTATCTATAAAGAACAAACAGGGCTTAGTCATTGGCTAGGGGTCGCAGCGATCATGTTGGGTATTTTGCTAATGAGTATCAGTGTATGAATAAAGGATATTTATGGGTACTTGGCAGTGCACTACTAGTGACTGTGGCCCAACTGAGCTTGAAAGCCGGTGTGGTTGAGTTACCCTCATTTACACTTGGCTGGCACTGGTTACAAGCAGATTGGTTATTGGCAAATTTTGTTAGCCTAAGTATTATTTTTATAGGGTTAGTTTGCTACGCATTATCGATGCTATGTTGGTTATTTGCATTAAAATATATCGCATTAAATAAAGCCTACCCCCTTATCAGCCTTAGTTACGTATTCGTCTATATTCTCGCTGTTTTGTTACCTTGGTTTAATGAACCTGCGACATGGTTAAAAGCAGCGGGAATTGCCTTTATTTTATTAGGCGTTTGGTTGATTAGCCGACCAACAAAACAAATGAAAAGTAATAATAAGGGGGGTAAAATCTAAGTTGCTTATTTTTTATTCTTCACGCACTATAATCTCAGTTAAATATTGTAATAAGAACGATGAATAAGGTGCTTTATGCTTATAAAAATACAACACCTACCATTACTTTTGTGTCTAGTTTTAATCGGCTGTTCATCAACGACAGTTAAAAGGACACCGCCGCCGCCGCTAAAAACACAGTTGTCCGACCCAATAATGACAATAGCACAGTTAAAAGACCAATTAGAACAATGGTATGGGACGCCTTATCACTATGGTGGAATGAACCAAAGTGGTGTGGATTGTTCAGGTTTTGTTTATCGCACCTTTAACGATCGTTTTGCTATCCAGCTGCCCCGAACGACGGTGGACCAAACTCAGTTAGGGACGCGAATTGATAAATCGGATTTGATGCCAGGGGATTTGGTTTTCTTTAAGACTGGTTCAGGGGAAAATGGGTTACATGTGGGTATTTATGATACCGATAATACTTTTATTCATGCTTCAACCAGTAAAGGGGTGATCCGTTCCTCAATGGATAACGTTTATTGGCGAAAAGTGTTCTGGCAAGCAAGGCGCATCTAAACTCGCTATTTTTTTCAGTGATTATGCTATCTTAGAAGCAATTTTTGTTTTAAGGGTAGTTTTTAATGTCTAGGTTACGTTTACTTATCTCCGAATCTTTTGATCCTTGGTTTAACCTTGCGGTTGAAGAAACTATTTTTCGACAAATGTCAGCAGATCAACGTGTTATGTTTTTATGGCGTAATGCGGACACGGTGGTTATTGGTCGAGCTCAAAATCCTTGGAAAGAATGTAATACCAGAAGGATGGATGAGGACAATGTTCGCTTAGCACGTCGTAGTAGTGGCGGTGGCGCAGTATTCCATGATCTGGGAAATACATGTTTTACGTTTATGGCGGGGAAACCTGAATACGATAAAACAGTTTCTACACAAATTATCGTTGATGGTTTAGCTCAAGTGGGTATCGCTGCACAAATTTCTGGGCGTAATGATTTGGTTTTAGACACTGAAAATGGCCTAAGAAAAATCTCTGGCTCTGCATATCGTGAAACAAAAGACAGGGGTTTTCATCATGGAACCTTGTTAATAAATGCAGATTTAAGTCGTCTAGCAAACTATTTGAACCCAGACCCTAAAAAGTTGCAAGCAAAGGGGATCACCTCGGTACGCTCTCGGGTCGCAAATTTATCTGAATTAGTCCCTAATATTTCCCACGAAAAAGTATGCGAAGGCATTATTAAAAGCTTTTTCGAGCATTTCGGTGAGACGGTTGACCCCGAATATATTTCCCCTGAGAAGTTACCTGATCTACCCAATTTCAAGGAAACTTTTGCTAAACAAAGTAGCTGGGAATGGAATTTTGGGCAGGCGCCTGCCTTTTCACATTACTCTGATACTCGATTCCCGTGGGGGGGAATTGAATTTCATTTTGATATTGAAAAAGGTGTGATTAACCGCTGTCAATTTTTTACTGATAGCTTAGACCCTTCGCCATTAGAGTGGCTCAGTGAACAGCTAGTTGGTAAGGTCTATCAAACAGAGACTATTCGTTTATTAAGTAAACAAATGATGCAGAAATGGCCTCAATTACAGGAACAATTGGCTGATTTAGAAAACTGGTTGGTTTTAGAGTTAAGTTAAAAAAAGAGCCGACAGTTGTCGGCTCAGACATAGACATTAAAATAACGAATAGGAAAAGGGACTTATTGAATAAAATAATTAACTATGACAGTTACAAGTCATAAAGCTTTTACATTCCGGCATTTCACCAGTTTGGCGGAATTTTGCCGGCGTTGTATCAAAATGTTTTTTAAATATACGAGTAAATGTAGCTTGTGAGCTGAAGCCATATTGCAACGCAATATCAAGAATAGGTAAGTTGCCTTCACGTAATGATTTAGCGGCTTCTAACAAGCGGCGTTTACGCACATACTCGCCAAGCGTGCATCCTTTCATTTCTTTGAAAACACGCTGTAAATGCCATTTCGAATAACCACTTTTATCGGCTATTGTGTCGATTTTGATGCCTTCATTGCGTTGCAACTGGCTTTCTAGCCACTTAACAATATCATTGACTACACTTTCTGACATATTTACCTCCTACTCAAGTAGGCTATTGTTCATTAATAACTAATAATAACTCACGAAATTAGGATCTATTCTTCCTGTTTTTCCGATATATCGATAGGCTAAACGTGCGGTTTTTTAATGAGAATACCTATCACTACGATAGATGTTGATAAATTTAACATTTTAAACATACATCATTGTATGTTTAAATATATAAAAAATCAATGGGTTGTGTTTTAACTTTGATTTTTATGATAGGTTATTCTGGTGGATTTACTATATATTCAAATTAATTGTTCAAGCTGTTCGATTTTATTAACCAAGTAAATAATTGAAAAATTATCGCACTACATTTAAAGACAGTTCTATAACGATAAACAGGAAATTCCGAGTTGATTTTTTTAGAGAAAAACACTAAATGATTGGCAGTTATAGGGAGAATTATGGTGATTGGTTTTATTATCAACATAATACTCCGTTAATGAATTTTACCTCTTTTTTGCCAAAACGCTGTAGATGCTGGGTCTGTGACATAGCTTTTGGCGTATTTAACTAAACCTACTCCCACTGAGTTTTATGTTTTCATGAGGCTGTCACATCAAGGAAAATGGCGATTAGAAGCCAATGTTTCATGTTATTTACCCCTATTAAATATGAGGTAAAGCTAAAACTTGCTTACACCATTCATCTTGCTCAGGTGTGCCTTCAGTACGCTGACCATACATTTGTATAATCTGATTGCCTTGGGTATCAAAAACCTCCAAGCTTGTTACAAAGCCATCTTTAGTCGGTTTTCTTGTCACCCAACATTCAGCGATACCATTTTCAATAATGTGCAGTTTGCAATTAGGACCAATAATGTTTAACCAGTGAGTTTGGGTATTTTCTACGGTTAATGATGTTATTTCACTGATTTTACCAGTGAAAATTTGTACACAGCCACGATTACCAACGAAAAGCATAATTTCATTTTGTGCTTGGTGGGCGAGTGACAGTAAACCTGATAATGCACTGCGAGGGACTTGCCATGCTAGTTTACGGCTAACAACGCGGAAGACTTGCTGTCTGCTTAGATTATTATTTTTTAAGATGGTGAAAAATTGGTGGACATCTGTCATATTGCGCCATTCTTGTTCTAGTTTTTGTGCAAGTTCACGATCAATCGACCGTTCAGAAAACGGTTTGACTTCATGGATGGTGAGAGGGCGGTTTTCTGATGTAACATATTGTTTAATCAATGTTTGCCATGCATCGAGATTCGTCGACTTTGTGGTAAAAACTTTGTGTAAGGCATCACCATGTTTGTCAAAAAACTGAATGCTATGACGTAGGCCTTCAGTTGTTTCTTCTACTAATGAGAATGCTGAACGCCATTGAGCAAAGAACATTCTAAGGTCAAGAGCTCGAGGATTGAGAAATAAACCCGCATGTGAGCTGAGCCTTGCATTATCATATTGACCAATTTGAATATTAACGGCGTACTCATTACGGGTAACCCCTTTTGCCACCCCGATGGATGCTAAACTTTGCAAGATATCAGGCATTTTTCCAGATAACCTTTGCACGTTATCTTGACCAACGCGGCAATGAAGAAGCTGTGCTTCTGAAATATTTAGTTGTGCTGCTATTTCGCGCGCATATATACCCTTATGCTCTTTTCGTATTTTTTGGTAATCACTATAGCTATTTGAATTCAAAATAATTTCCTTAAGGTTAAGTAGAGTAAAGTGTTATCAACTAATTTCGTATAAGGACATAGTAATTTGCGCTATGAAATTAGCTGATAACATAACTTATTGGTTGTTAACTATTATTTGTTACTAAATTACCAGTTATAATTTACGTTAAAGTAAAAATTCCTACCTTCCTGTGGGACCCCCATGGAAGAGATATACTGTTTATCAAAGGCATTTTTCATAGTAAGCGTGGAACTTAGCCCTTTAATGAATTCATCAGCTTGATAATTCACATAAAAATCATGAACTCCATATCCTGCGTATTGAATGACTTCTTTATGATAGCGATCTAAGCCTTTATCAGATTTGTGATGGGGACGTTGATATTTAGCGTTGCCTTGGAACTTGGTTTTGGCTGAAAACTCACCAATCCAGCCAATTTGAATTCCTGTTGTTGCAACTGGAGCATTAATTCTGGCTGTCAACGTTTGGGGGCGAATAGATGATAAAGAATAATTTGTACCATCTTCTCTTCCCATCGTGTGATTATGGTTAACAGCGATATCAAACCAATGTGTTTTATAGTGAACAAAACTGTCAAATCCATGAATAGTTGCGGATGGAATATTTATAAAAAATATTTTCTTCGGGAAGTGTTCCATTCGACCAACTTTATTACCATCTCGAGCTCTTGGATTGAAGGATAAGGGGTACTCGCCATCGACAGTTATGTAATTTTTTGCTTTAGTGTGAAAATAAGTCGAACCAAATTGAAGGGAGTCATTTTTAAAATAAAGCTCGTCAAAACTGAGTTTCAAACCTGTCTCCCATGTTTTATTGGTTTCAGGCTGTAAATCTGGTGATGGACGGAAATCAGATTTAATAGAGGCGCCAAAAAAAAGTGGAATAGTGAAATGGTTTGAATTGTTATAAAGCTCCGACATTCTTGGAGTACGGTATGCTTCAGCGTATGATGAATGAAGATTTAACCAGCTAGTAGGGGTTGCACTTACAGCAAAGCGAGATGACCAGTTAGTATGCTTGTTTTCAGGGAAATTCTCTCTAGAAGCTTGGTACTGGGTGAAACGTGTCCCTGCGGAGAAAGTGATGGGTAAATGATGCAAAGTCATATCATTTACCAGCCAGCCAGACATGTTAGACAATTCTGATGGCGGATAGCTGATTGCATATTGATTTGATGTTTGTTTCTGTTGGTAATATTCAAAACCACTTTGAATATAGTGGTTTACCCAGTTATACATCGGTAAAGAGACGCTATTAGAAAATTTAGTCCCATAGGTGTATTGGTTGCGTTCCTCAGGGCCATATTCATCAGGCTTTTTGATAATTTTGATGGTATCAGTTTGGTCTAAATACAAGTCGGTATAATAAACGCTCCATTCAGCTTGCCAATTTAAGCTGTTTTGCGGCTTAAAATACTGATTAATTGCAATATCCCGCTGGTGGCTTTGCCTTTCATGGGGGGCGTTCGGATACTTAGTTTTTTCCGTGGGTTTTGCCGGTTGTTTTAAGCTCAGGCTATCGTTTCGATATTCTTTTAACTGTAATGTTAGGTTGTAAGATGGGTGTGGTAGCCAAGTAGTTTTGAGCATCCAGTTATGGATTTTTTCAACATTATGTGCCAGCTCAAATTCGGGAGAACCCATAATATGCTTTTTACGCTGACTGTAACTGAGCAATGTGTCAAATGACTCAGAACGACCTAATAAAGTTGCGCCTGCATAGTAACTATGGTCATTACGGTTAATGCCGCTAAACGCTCGCCCACCTAATTTTTGCCCCGGTTTTAAAATATCGGCGGCATTTAATGTTTTGAATGCGACCACCCCAGCGAGAGCACCTCCACCATGATGAACTGATGCGGAGCCTTTGTGGATATACACTTTGTTAATCAAAGTCGGGTCGATAAAAGTGGCATCATATAACCCTGAGTTAAAATCTTGAGTGATGTTATCTATTGTGACTTTTACCCCCCGAGAGTCATACCCTCGCATTTGAATGCCTTGGCCATAAGTGCTATTAGACCCAGAGACAAATACGCCGGGTTGGCCTTTTAGTAAATCCAAGGCAGAAGTTGCAGATTGTTGTTCAGGCGCTTGGGCGTCAATCACATCAACTTGCTCAGCCACGGCAATTTCTTCAAAACCGAAGGGGGAGGCTGAAACTTGGATAACATCTTGAGCTAATACGGAATGGCTCAACCCGGCTAAAGTAATAGCGATGGTGAGTGTTGAAATAGGGAATTTTTTTTCTTGAAATATAGATGCAGGCATCGGTTTAAACTGCATAGGAAGTCCTTTCCTTATATTTTAGGTTACGCTGGCTGCCTAGATAGATTATCTGGGTGGCATGCTAAAAGTATTTTATATAACGTTTTTATTTATTAGCGTTTATTATCAACCCCGCCTTTTGGTTGATAAATTTGATAGCGATATAAAACAATCCATTGTTATATTTGCTATTTATTGCCAATAAGCAAAGAGCTCCATTTCAATTTAGTAAGCACCTTAGATGAATACATACCCGAATTTTTATGGGGACTTAACCTATTGTTTATCGTCTTTTATAGTCATTAATAGGAATAATGGCGTTGTTTTACAGTGAGCTAATAGATAAAACGAGCTGTAGTGAGAATTATTATCGTTA
This sequence comes from Providencia sp. TYF-12, assembly GCF_041344805.1. Taxonomy (NCBI): domain Bacteria; kingdom Pseudomonadati; phylum Pseudomonadota; class Gammaproteobacteria; order Enterobacterales; family Morganellaceae; genus Providencia; species Providencia sp. TYF-12. The sequence goes on along the minus strand of NZ_CP166833.1, from coordinate 2,804,340 downwards.
AGGTTTGGGTGGTCAAGAGTTTTTTTTGATTTAATCTGTGTTTTTAATTTAAATAAACAGTTATTAATACAAATAAATTATATTTAATTGAGTATTATTGTTATTTTATATTAAAAAGCCCTTTAATTAGAATATAACTAAAGGGCGTGATGGAAATGTTTGATACTAAGCTAGGCTATTTGAAGCGAGAATCAACCGCTTGAGAAAGGATTTCAATGAGTTGTTCAGTATCTTCCCAGCCAAGGCATGGGTCAGTAATCGATTGACCATAAACTAAAGCTTGGTCAGCGATGACTTTCTGTGTGCCTTCAATTAAAAAGCTTTCAGCCATTACACCGCTTATCGCGGTAGAGCCATCCTTTATTTGCTCTGCAATATCCCGAGCGACTTCTAATTGACGGCGGTGAATTTTTTGGCAATTACCATGACTAAAGTCGACGACTAAATGCTCTGGCAGTTCAAATTTGCGAAGCTTATCGCAGGCTGCGGCTAAGTCCCCAGCAGAATAATTCGGTTGTTTCCCCCCGCGCATAATAATATGGCCATGTGGGTTACCGCTGGTTTGGTAGATGGTCATTTGACCGTTTTTATCTGGGGACAAAAACATATGTTGTGCTTTTGCGGCTCTAATTGCATCAATAGCAATATTAATATTGCCATCTGTACCATTTTTAAAACCAACAGGGCAGGAGAGCGCAGAAGCCATTTCGCGGTGAATTTGGCTTTCTGTCGTTCGCGCACCAATAGCCCCCCAACTAATAAGGTCAGCAATATATTGGCCCGTAACCATGTCGAGAAACTCAGTTGCTGTTGCTAAACCAAGCTGGTTAACTTCTATTAGTAATTTTCGCGCGAGGCGTATTCCTGTATTGACTTGGCAGGAGTTATCTAAATTTGGGTCAGAAATTAGTCCTTTCCAGCCAACAACGGTGCGCGGTTTTTCAAAATAAGTCCGCATAACAATTTCTAAGCGGTTTTGATGACGTTCCCTTAATACATTCAGCTTTGTCGCGTATTCAATTGCCGCGTCAATATCATGAATTGAGCAAGGACCGACGATAACAAGTAAACGCGGGTCTTCCCCCGATAAGATCTGTTCTATGCGCTTACGTGACGCTGTCACGTTATTGGCAACCTTTTGGGAAATAGGAAATTCATCAGCGAGAGTTTGTGGTGTAATTAAACTGTCCACTCTTGCAGTGCGTAATTCATCAGTTTTTTGCATTTTGGTTCTCAAAACTTTAATAGGCAGATGCCGTATCAGTGATAAAGATCACAATAAACGAAAATGGCTTAATTTCAACCTACAAAGTAATTTGTATCAATTATATTTTATATTTTTTATCAAAATATACGTCTCTGTAAACCCATTGTATCAATCACTTTTGCTGAAATTTCTTCCACTGAGTAGTTAGTTGTATTTAAGTAGTTGATTTTATTCTGCCTAAATAATGCTTCGACTTCAGCAATTTCAATACGGCACTGCCTTATCGATGCATAACGGCTATTTTCACGGCGTTCTTCACGGATAGCGGCTAAACGTTCAGGGCTAATCGTTAAGCCAAATAATTTGTGGGTATAAGGGCGAAGAGCCACGGGGAGCTTTAGATTGTCCATATCATCAGCAGTAAATGGATAATTGGCGGCTTGAATGCCAAATTGCATAGCTAAATATAAGCTGGTAGGGGTTTTGCCACAGCGAGAAACACCGATAAGAATGACTTGAGCTTGGTCTAAATTACGCAGAGAAATACCATCATCATGTGCGAGTGTATATTCAATGGCTGCAATACGAGCATCGTATTGGATCATATTTTGCATTGACAAGCCGTGCGTACGATTGAGCTTAGGTTCTGGTTCAAGGCCAACTTCTTTTTGGATTGGAGCAACTAAACTTTGGACAATATCTTGGCAAAAACCAGAACTTTGCGTGATGATTTGCCTAACTTCAGGGGAAATAATCGAATAGAACACTAATGGGCGAAGTTGTGTTTCTTCAAATATGGTATCAATTTTTTGTTTTATTTCTTGTGCGCGGGCCGGCGTGGTAACGAAAGGCAGGGTATAAGAAATAAAAGCTAGTGGAAATTGTGAAAGGACAGCATGCCCCAGAGTTTCAGCTGTGATAGCTGTACCATCTGAAATAAAGAAAACAGTTCTTTGTATTGGGTTGTTCATCGAATCTAATTTATTCATTGTTATTTATCTTTTATTGTATTTATCACTAGTTTTATAGAGATATTATCTTTGTTTAAAGTTTAAAAATTAGTTTATAAGGGAAAGTATAGCCATTATTTGAGCGATTTTTAGAACAAAACATTTTTCTTATTTGATGGAACGATTCACCAGTCCATCTTCTATTAATGTCTGTGCTAGTCTATTTCACGAGGCGAATTTTCGCCAATGAGATTTTTTACGATTTGTACTCTGTCACTAAATTGCTATAAAAGGATCACTTTCAATGTCCACAAATGGCCTTACTCCGTGTAATGTACTTTGGTATAACCAATTAGGGATGAATGATGTTGACCGGGTTGGCGGTAAAAATGCCTCCTTAGGTGAAATGATCACAAACTTATCTGATCTGGGTGTATCCGTACCTAACGGTTTCGCGACAACCGCACAGGCGTTTAATGATTTTCTGGAGCAGAGCGGTGTAAATCAACGCATTTATAACCTGCTAGATGAAACGGATATTGATGATGTGAACCAACTGGCTGTTGCAGGTGCTCAGATCCGTCAATGGGTGATTGATACGCCATTGACGAAGGAGTTGGAACAAGATATTCGTGACGCGTTCGCTCAACTTTCAGAAGGGGAAGCAGAAGCATCATTTGCTGTTCGCTCATCAGCAACCGCAGAGGATATGCCTGATGCTTCATTTGCGGGGCAACAGGAGACATTCCTTAATGTTCAAGGGATTGATGCTGTATTAGTGGCGATTAAACATGTTTTTGCTTCGTTGTTTAATGACCGCGCTATTTCGTATCGTGTTCACCAAGGTTACGATCACCGTGGAGTAGCTCTGTCGGCGGGTGTGCAAAGAATGGTACGCTCTGATTTAGCATCTTCGGGCGTGATGTTTACTATTGATACCGAATCTGGTTTTGATCAGGTAGTTTTCATTACCTCAGCTTATGGCCTAGGTGAAATGGTGGTACAAGGGGCGGTAAATCCGGATGAGTTTTATGTCCATAAACCAACCTTGAAAAATAACCGCCCTGCGATTGTACGCCGTACTCTAGGCTCTAAAAAACTACAAATGGTGTATGCCGATAGTAAAGAGCACGGTAAACAAGTTCAGATTGAAGATGTGCCAGAAACCCTACGCAATCGTTTCTCTCTGGCTGACCATGAAGTTGAAGAGCTCGCTCGTCAAGCTTTACAGATTGAAAAGCATTATGGTCGTCCAATGGATATTGAGTGGGCTAAAGATGGCCACAATGGGCGTTTATATATTGTCCAAGCAAGACCAGAAACAGTGCGTTCAAATCAACAAGTCATGGAACGCTATCAGCTCAAAGAGCAAGGACAGGTTTTAGTTGAAGGGCGTGCTATTGGTCACCGCATTGGTTCCGGTGTAGTAAAAGTGATTCATAATTTAAGTGAGATGGATCGCATTCAGGCTGGTGATGTCTTAGTTACAGACATGACAGACCTTGACTGGGAGCCAATCATGAAAAAAGCTGCTGCGATTGTCACTAATCGTGGTGGGCGTACTTGCCATGCCGCTATCATCGCTCGTGAGCTAGGGATACCTGCTGTCGTTGGTTGTGGTGATGCAACTGACCGTTTACAAGAAGGTCAAGAAGTCACTGTTTCCTGCTCGGAAGGTGATACTGGCTTTGTTTACCAAGGCAAGTTGGAATTTGAAATTCACAGTTCTGAAGTGAGTGAAATGCCAAGCCTTGGTGTCAAAATCATGATGAATGTGGGTAATCCTGACCGTGCATTTGATTTTGCTTGTTTGCCAAATGAAGGTGTTGGTTTAGCGAGACTGGAGTTTATCATCAATCGCATGATTGGTGTTCACCCAAGAGCATTGTTAGAATTTGATGAACAGTCTCCTGAATTACAAACTGAAATCCGCGAAATGATGGCCGGTTATGACGACCCAATCGAGTTCTATGTGGGCAAATTAACCGAGGGTATTTCAACGTTAGCAGCAGCCTTCTGGCCAAAACGCGTTATTGTGCGTTTCTCAGACTTCAAATCAAATGAATATGCCAATTTAGTCGGTGGGGATATTTATGAGCCTGAAGAAGAAAACCCTATGCTTGGTTTCCGTGGTGCAGGGCGTTATGTTTCTGATAGCTTCCGTGCATGTTTTGCGTTGGAATGCGAAGCCGTTAAGCGCGTGCGTAATACTATGGGGCTCACGAACGTTGAGGTAATGATCCCGTTTGTGCGTACTGTCGCACAAGCTGAGGCTGTCATTGCGGAGATGGCAAAACATGACCTTAAGCGCGGAGAGAACGGCTTAAAAGTGATTATGATGTGTGAAATACCATCGAATGCTTTGCTGGCTGACCAATTCCTTGAGCACTTTGATGGGTTCTCTATTGGTTCAAACGATATGACTCAATTAACATTAGGCCTTGATAGGGATTCTGGTGTTGTTTCTGAGCTATTCGATGAGCGAAACGACGCGGTTAAGGCAATGCTATCGATGGCAATACAAGCAGCTAAACGCCAAAATAAATATGTTGGTATTTGTGGGCAAGGTCCTTCAGATCACCAAGACTTCGCTCAGTGGTTAGTTGATGAAGGTATTGATAGTTTATCTTTAAACCCAGACACTGTCGTGCAAACTTGGTTAACGATCGCTGAAAATCAGTAATCATTACTAAGCTAATAATGAAAGTCGAGAGGTGAAAACCTTTCGGCTTTTTTTATTAATTTAAATTATCTATTATTACAATAGTTAATAGCTATTATTGAGTTATTTCATACTAAATAACTCGATTGAATGATTATGCAATTCTTTTTGCGTACATAAACATAATTATTCCAAATCAATTACACGTATGATGAGTAATTAAATGTACTTTAATTATAAAGCTCATGAAAGTAATAATAGTGCGGGTTATATATAACGCTAAAGGAGTATGTTTACTTATGTTTGGTACCAGAAGTTGATTCTTATCAATACTTATAAAACAGATGATTTAATTTTGATGTGAATAATTTTCATATTGAGGAACTAGATAAAAAAAAAGCCTATCATGGGCTGACAGGCAAAGACTACACACAGCAATTTGGTTAATAAAACCGTGCTTTAAGGGGTTAGCATGGCTTTTCATGTTTGTTTGATTCAATGGCTAGATAATAAAGTATTCATATTATACAAGCATTAAGAACACTCTCAATAATAAACTTACTTGTTGTTACTTAAGAGAATTATTCCAATAGAATTATGTTAACATAAATTAGGCTAAATACTAACATTAGAATGTTAAATATTGTTTCTAAATATTAATGAGAAATGAAATCATTAATGAAACAGACATGTATATCGACAACATGCCTGTTTCAATTAATTGCAACTATTTCTTAATCATGAACACATCTTCAAGAAATTTCTCTGTTTCAGCTAAGTTCTCATTAGGCATAGCTACCTCATTCATCCATGCTTTTAATAAACTATATGAAACAGCTAATACAACGGGACCGATAAATAGGCCTATCATCCCGAATGATAAGATACCCCCGATAACCCCAACTAAGATTAGTACCATCGGCAAATCGGCACCCATTTTAATCAGCCAAGGACGAAGAACACCGTCCATTGTTGCCACAACCGCAGCCCAAATGGCGAGAATAATTCCCCAAGTGGTATCACCAGTCCAAAATAACCATATAACAGATGGCACCATAATCAACAGCGGCCCTATTTGAGCAACACAGCAGATAAACAGTAAAACAGTGAGAATTGCAGCATAACCAATGCCAGAAAGTGCAAGGCCAATCCCACCGACAATAGCTTGGATTAACGCTGTCACGACGACGCCCAATGCTACCGCTCTTATTGATTGAGCTGCTAATAAAACAGCTGCATCACCACGCATGCCTGCAAGGCGCACAGCAAAGTGACGTATGCCTAACATGACAGATTCACCTTTAAGGTAAAGTAAGCCGCTAAACAGTAACATTAAGATTAAATGAAACACAAAGCGCCCTGCGCTGATCGCTTGTGTGGCGAACCACCCCGCGGCTTGACCAAAGTAAGGTTGGATTTTTGCGAGTAGGGCGTTACCACCACTCGCTACAAGGCTATGCCATGCGTAATAAATTTTTTCGCCTACCATCGGTATAGTATTTAGCCATTCTAGCTCTGGTAATGTCAGGCTTGAAGGGGACTTGGCTAAATCAATCAATGGAGTGCTATTATCAATAATACTTCCAATCAAAACCCCTAATGGGATAACAAACAACAGTAATATAAGAAGAACCATCACTAATGCAGCTAGCCAACGCTTACGCCATAAGCGCGCTTCTAGCCGTAATAATAGTGGCCATGTTGCAATAACCATCATCCCTGCCCATACAAAGCCAAGAATAAAGGGATTAAGTACCCAAAAACAGGCGGCTATCATTAAGATGATGGACAATAGGCCGAAAATAAGTTTGGGGAGATCCAAACGTTTTTGCGATTTTTCCATTAATGATTGATCCTTAATAAATGAAAATTCTGCTTATACGGCAAATTTTTAGGTGAAAATAACGAAATTATTTTTCACGATTAAAAAAAACAATATTGTGATATGGTTCATTATGACAATGTCATCAGCGGCTGTACCGTTTTTACTAGCTGTGAAGGTTATAAGTCATAAACCTGAGACGCTATTGTGCAACTTAAAGTAAAGATAGTACATAACGAGTAATGCGAACACTAAACAACAAGAGTCATCGTTAATAATGATCCCGCGTATATCAGAAGCTCCTCATCTTAGTCAATTAGTCATTGAGTTCTTGCATGAGCTACAAGAACAAGGTTTTACTGGTGATAACGGTACCAGCTACGCTGAACGGTTATCCATGGCGACAGACAACAGTATTTATCAACTATTGCCTCAAGCGGTTGTTTTCCCGCGTTCTAGTGCAGATGTACAAATTATTACACGCGTAGCCGGGCAATCCAAATATCGTGAACTTAGCTTTACGCCAAGAGGTGGTGGTACAGGGACTAACGGGCAATCCTTAACAGAAGGGATTGTCGTGGATATGTCCCGCTATATGAATCGTATTTTAGAAATAAACCCCGAGCAAGGTTGGGTCAAAGTTGAAGCTGGCGTAATCAAAGATCAGTTAAACCAATTTTTAAAACCTTATGGTTATTTCTTCTCTCCTGAGCTATCGACCAGTAACCGTGCAACCTTGGGGGGAATGATCAACACCGATGCATCAGGGCAAGGTTCATTAGTCTACGGTAAAACATCCGACCACGTTTTAGGTGTTAAAGCCATGGTATTAGGGGGGGAGTGCATTGATACTCGTGCTATGCCTATCGAACTCGCCCAATCGATTGCGTCCGAGGATTCTATTGTCGGGCGTATTTATAAAACGGTACTAGAACGCTGCTTAGAACAGCGGCCATTAATTGAAGAAAAATTCCCAAAGTTAAATCGTTTTCTGACAGGCTACGACTTACGTCATGTTTTTAATGATGAATTAACTGAATTTGACCTTACCCGCATTTTGACGGGTTCAGAGGGGTCTTTAGCGTTTATTACTGAAGCCACCCTTGATATCACGCCATTGCCAAAAGTACGCAGGCTGGTTAACGTAAAATATGACTCTTTTGAGTCAGCACTGCGTAATGCCCCTTTTATGGTTGATGCTAAAGCATTATCTGTTGAAACCGTCGATTCTAAAGTGCTGAATCTAGCCCGTGAAGATATCGTTTGGCACTCTGTAAAAGCATTAATTACTGATATTCCTAATAAAGAAATGTTAGGTCTTAATATCGTTGAATTTAGTGGCGATGATGAAAGTGAAATTAACCAGCTGACAGACAGTTTGTGCCAACGACTTGATGAGTTAATGGCAAATAATCAAGCGGGTGTGATTGGCTATCAAACTTGTCATGACCTTGATGATATAACTCGCATTTATAATATGCGTAAAAAGGCAGTTGGCTTGTTAGGTAATAGTAAAGGTGCGGCAAAACCAATTCCATTTGTAGAAGATACTTGTGTACCACCAGAGCATCTAGCTGATTATATTGTTGAGTTCCGAGCGCTACTCGATGGCCATAATCTGAATTATGGCATGTTTGGTCATGTCGATGCGGGGGTATTACATGTTCGGCCAGCTCTAGATATGTGTGATCCACAACAAGAAATATTGATGAAACAAATTTCTGATGAAATTGTTGCATTAACAGCTAAATATGGTGGGTTGCTGTGGGGAGAGCATGGTAAAGGTTTTCGCGCACAATATAGCCCTGAGTTTTTTGGGGACGTACTGTATAGCGAATTACGTAACATCAAAGCGGCATTTGACCCAGACAACCGTTTGAACCCTGGGAAGATTTGCCCTCCAGCAGGGCTTGATGCTCCAATGAAACAGGTCGATGATATCAAACGAGGCACTTATGATAGGCAAATCCCTGTTCAGGTTCGCGAGCAATTTCGGGGAGCCATGGAGTGTAATGGGAATGGGCTATGTTTTAATTTTGATGTTAAAAGCCCTATGTGCCCGTCGATGAAAGTGAGTGGTCAGCGCATTCATTCACCTAAAGGTCGTGCAACACTTGTTCGAGAATGGTTAAGGCTATTAGCAGATCAAGGAGTGACTCCGGACTACCTCGAAAAGGGCATTAAGCAAGACTCACCTTCCTTACGCGGTTTAATTGAGAAAACGCGTAATACTTGGCGGGCAAAGCAAGGAGATTACGATTTTTCTCACGAAGTAAAAGCATCAATGGCCGGGTGCCTTGCTTGCAAAGCCTGCTCAACACAGTGCCCAATCAAAATTGATGTACCTTCATTTAGAGCGAAATTTTTAGCCTTATATCACGGTCGCTACTTACGCCCTGTGCGTGATCATATTGTTGCTAACGTAGAGAGCAGTGCACCATTATTCTCTAAGGTACCAGGTGTATTTAATTTCTTTTTACGTCAGCCAATAGTGCAAAAGCTTAGCCAACACACGATAGGTATGGTTGATTTACCCTTATTTTCTCAGCCTACATTGAAACAAGAGCTTTTGGGGCATACTGCGGTGTCAGTAACACTCGAGCAACTAGAAGGTATGGGGGCTGCTCAGCGCGAAAAATACGTGTTGGTAGTACAAGACCCTTTCACCAGCTATTACGATGCGAAAGTGGTCGCAGATTTTGTGCGATTAATTGAAAAATTGGGCTATAAACCTGTTTTATTACCATTTTCACCGAATGGTAAGGCGCAGCATATTAAGGGTTTTTTGGCAAAATTTGCGAAAACAGCACGTAGAACCGCAGACTTTTTAAATCGCGTAGCAAAATTAAAGTTACCCATGGTTGGCGTCGACCCTGCATTAGTTTTATGTTATCGCGATGAATACCATGAAATTTTAGGAAAAGAACAGTGCCAGTTTACTGTAATGTTGGCTCATGAATGGTTAGTGAGTTTACCTGCACCACAAAATGCCAAAGTAAATGCAGCTGAGCCTTGGTACTTTTTTGGGCATTGTACGGAATCAACGGCTTTACCAAATAGTGCGAGCCAATGGGCAAGCTTATTTGCACGTTTTGGCCACAAACTGAATAATGTCAGTGTGGGTTGCTGTGGAATGGCGGGAACTTACGGTCATGAAGTGGCAAACCTTGAAAATTCCAAAGGAATTTATAACTTATCTTGGAAAGGAGCGATGGCCTCTTTACCAAAAGAGCGTTGCTTAAGCCCCGGTTATTCTTGCCGTAGCCAAGTGAAGCGTATGGAAAATACAGTTATAAAACACCCGATTCAAGCACTGTTGGAGATAGTTTAATGATTTGGAAACGTCAATTTAATTTGCAACAATTAGCTGAAATGTCAAAAACGTGCATGTTAGGGCATATTGGTATTGAGATCACAGCATTTGGTGATGATTATTTAGAGGGAACAATGCCTGTTGATGAGCGAACTAAACAACCGTTTGGTTTACTTCATGGTGGCGCTTCCGTGGTGCTTGCTGAGTCTTTAGGGTCAATAGCGGGTTATTTATGTACGGAAGGTGAGCAAAGAGTGGTTGGTCTAGAAATTAATGCAAACCATGTCCGTGCAGCGCGTTCGGGGGTTGTTAAAGGCATTTGCAAACCTATTCACTTAGGGCGTCGCCAGCAAGTTTGGAATATTGAAATATTCAATGAACAAGGAAAACTGTGTTGTACTTCCCGTCTAACGACTGCGGTATTATTTGAATAATCACAGCTATGTTTAGGTGGCTTGTAGGCTTTGAGTAGCTAAAAGCCACCAATAACCTTCCTATTAGTAGTGTTTTTATCTGCTGTTTTATCCGTAAATTCGTTTTTTATCGCATTAATAAAGTTGTATAATAAATATATCTTTATTAATTTGTGTCATTTAATTGTATTATTCAGTACAAAATCAAATAAAAAAATAGTTCTATTTTATTTTTCTTATTTCAATAAGTTAAGTGATAAGAAAGACATTATTGGTGATTCGATAAGCTCATAATGAATAAAAAAAGAACTAAAATAGCTATAACCTCTTAAAACAAATGGTTGAAGTAGAATAGCTAATCATTACCATAGGGTAGACAGAGTTAATCTCCTGATAACAGGCTGAAAAGCCATAAGAAATGTGGGGTCAATATGACTGACGGTGTAGAGACATTTTCATTTGATGAAAACAGTTGGCAGGGAGTTAGCCTGACACAAAGCGCTGCAAAACAAATCAAAAAATTGATGGTGCAAAACCCAAATACGAAAGGGCTTTCACTGGGCGTAAAACAGTCTGGCTGCGCAGGTTTCGGTTATGTATTTGAAATGATCGAAAACCCAACAGACCAACACCTGTTATTTGAACTCGATGGCGCACGTCTTTATGTGCCAAAAGAAGCAATGCCATTTATTGATGGTACAGTCGTTGATTTTGTCCAAGAAGGGCTGAATCAAATTTTCAAATTCAATAACCCGAAAGCACAACATGCCTGTGGGTGTGGTGAAAGCTTCGGCGTTTAACATGTGAAGTCAGATTATGTCACAGAGCAATGTAGAAGTTGGCGATGATGTTCAAAGCTGGCTTGATGACCAGCGTTATAAAGAAGGCTTCTTTACTGAAGTCGCAACGGATGAAATGGAAAAAGGGATCAACGAAGATGTGATCCGCGCCATTTCAGCAAAACGTAATGAACCAGAGTGGATGCTACAATTCCGCCTCGATGCTTTTAATCATTGGAAAGGCATGGAGGAGCCACATTGGCTTAAGGCGAATTATCCAAGCTTAGATTATCAAGATTATAGCTATTACTCTGCACCATCATGTGGTGCGTGTGATGATACGTGCGGTTCTCAATCAGGTGCAACTCAAGGTACTGGTGTTGCTGAAACCAATAGTTATTTAACGGCAGAAGTTGAAGAAGCGTTTAATCAACTAGGTGTTCCGGTTCGTGAAGGGAAAGCCGTCGCGGTTGATGCTATTTTTGACTCGGTTTCCGTTTCGACGACATATCGTGATGACCTTGCCAAACATGGCGTTATTTTTTGTTCGTTTAGTGAAGCGATCCAAGAATATCCAGAACTGGTACAAAAATACCTAGGTACTGTTGTATCAAGTCATGACAACTTTTTTGCGGCACTCAATGCTGCGGTTGCATCAGATGGTACGTTTGTTTATGTCCCGAAAGGGGTGCATTGTCCTATGGAGCTTTCAACCTATTTTAGGATTAATGCGGCGAAAACAGGCCAATTTGAACGTACTATCCTCATCGCTGATGAAGGGAGCTACGTGAGTTATATCGAAGGGTGTTCAGCGCCTGTCCGTGATAGCTACCAGCTCCATGCTGCTGTGGTTGAAGTGATTATTCACAAAGATGCAGAAGTGAAGTATTCAACGGTGCAAAATTGGTTTTCTGGTGGTGATAGCGAAACGGGTGGGATTTTAAACTTCGTGACTAAACGTGCATTATGCGAAGGTGAAAATTCTAAAATGTCATGGACACAGTCTGAGACCGGTTCTGCTATTACATGGAAATACCCAAGTGTTATTCTCAAAGGTGATAACTCAGTAGGTGAATTTTTCTCCGTTGCATTAACCAATGGTAATCAACAAGCTGATACTGGAACGAAAATGATCCATATTGGGAAAAATACGCGTTCTACAATTATTTCCAAGGGGATTTCAGCAGGTAAAAGTCAGAACAGTTATCGCGGATTAGTGAAAATTTTACCGAGTGCTCATAACGCGCGTAACTTTACCCAGTGTGACTCTATGTTAATAGGGACACAATGCGGAGCACATACTTTTCCCTATGTGGAAGTAAAAAATAATACGGCACAATTAGAACATGAAGCAACAACCTCACGTATAGGGGAAGACCAGCTGTTTTACTGTTTACAACGTGGCATTAGCGAAGATGATGCCATTTCAATGATTGTAAATGGTTTCTGTAAGGATGTGTTCTCGGAGCTTCCGTTGGAATTTGCCGTAGAAGCACAAAAATTGCTGGCGATCAGCTTAGAACACAGCGTTGGCTGATCCTAATATGAGTTTATTTGCGCTTAAGCGCTAAAGGCATGTGAATATGTTAAGTGTTAAAAACTTACACGTGAGTGTAGAAGGGAATGAGATTTTAAAAGGGTTATCTCTGGAAGTAAAACCAGGGGAAGTCCACGCCATCATGGGGCCGAATGGTTCTGGTAAAAGTACATTGTCAGCCACTCTCGCAGGCCGTGAAGAATATGAAGTTGATAGTGGTGAAGTGACATTTAAAGGTAAAGACCTGTTTGAGCTAGACCCTGAAGAGCGTGCAGGTGAGGGCGTCTTTTTAGCCTTTCAATATCCCGTTGAAATTCCTGGTGTAAGTAATCAGTTTTTCCTACAAACGGCGGTGAATGCGGTAAGAGAATATCGTCAGCAAGAAGCTTTAGATCGCTTTGATTTCCAAGACTTTATCGAAGATAAAATCAAACTATTGGAAATGCCCGAAGACTTACTGGCGCGTTCAGTGAATGTAGGCTTCTCTGGTGGTGAGAAAAAACGTAATGATATCTTGCAAATGGCAGCACTTGAGCCGCAACTGTGTATCCTAGATGAAACGGATTCAGGCTTGGATATCGATGCGTTGAAAATTGTGGCAAATGGGGTTAACTCTCTGCGTTCGCCTGATCGCTCATTCATAATTGTGACTCACTATCAGCGTATTTTGGATTATGTGAAGCCAGATTTTGTCCATGTGCTTTATCAAGGGAAAATCATCAAATCGGGTGATTTCAGTTTAGCGAAAAAACTTGAGGAGCAAGGTTATGGCTGGCTTATTGACCAACAGTGAGAAAGCAGAGAAACGTGCTCAAGTTGCTGCGCTCAATGAGCGCGCAATGTCACGTTTTGCGACATTATATGAACAGCGTCATGGGGCGAACTCACAACATGCTAAAACCCATTGGGAAATGGCAAAGCATGTCGGTTTACCTACATTTCGTCATGAAGACTGGCATTACACGCCATTAAATAGTGTATTAGAAACGGAGTATCGTTTTAGTGAAGCAGATGTTGCTGCAGCGGAATGCGAAGCCTTAGCTCTACACATTGATGCATACCGCATTGTGTTAGTTGATGGTCGTTATAGTTCTGCGTTAAGTTCTATCGATATGGGGCCATTCCAAGTCGCTTTACTCGATAACCAAGATTTGCTGCCATCTCCAGTTAATAGTGAAATTTTTTTACATTTAACAGAAAGTTTAGCGGTGCAACCGTTGGTAATTTCTTTATCGGCGAATAAAATTGCTGAAAAACCACTTTATTTATTGAATATCTCTAGTGGTAATCAGGGTACACAAGCAACAAATCTTAGCCAATATCGTTACCACTTAAGTTTAGAAGCCAATAGTAAAGCACAGGTAATTGAACATTTTGTAAGCTTAAATGGTCAAGCTCACATGACGGGAAGTCGTTTAACCGTTGAAGTGGGTGATAATGCTGATTTTAGCCATTTCAAATTGAATGTAGAAAATGAACAAGCCCAGCATTTTGCGCACAATGATATTATTGTTGGGCGCGATAGCAGAGTAAAAAGCAGTAGTTTTTTACTCGGTGCCTCATTAACCCGTAACCATACTAGCGCACGTCTTGATGGGGAAAATAGCGATTTCGAACTTAATAGTTTGCTATTGCCGAAGGGCAGTGAAATTGCAGATACTCGAACCTATCTTGAGCATAACAAAGGCTACTGTAACAGCCAGCAGTGGCATAAAGTCATTGCTATGGACAATAGCAAGGCCGTGTTTAATGGTATGATTAAAGTTGCGCCAAATGCGTTGAAAACAGACGGTCAAATGACTAACAATACATTATTGTTAGGGGAAAAAGCAGAAATTGATACTAAGCCACAACTTGAAATTTATGCTGATGATGTAAAATGCGGTCACGGTGCAACAGTTGGTCGAATCGATGATGAGCAATTATTTTATCTGCGTTCAAGGGGAATCGATGGCAAAGCAGCAAAACATATGATTATTATCGCATTTGCTGCTGAATTAACAGAATCTATTGAATCGGAAGAATTAAAACACGCTGTGATGGCAAACATCCGCCAGCGCTTAGCGGAGGTTTAATACCTATGCTGTTCAATGTAGCTTCAGTAAGGCAGGACTTTCCTGCCTTATCTCAACTAATCAATAATCATCCTTTGGTGTATTTAGATACTGCCGCTAGTGCACAGAAACCGCTGCAAGTTATTGAGAAAGAAAGTGAGTTCACGTTGCATCACTATGCTGCGGTACACCGTGGAATTCATACTCTCAGTGCTAATGCAACCACGATGATGGAAGAAGTGCGCCAAAAAGCGGCTAATTTTATCCATGCTGCATCAAATGAAGAAATTGTCTTTGTAAAAGGCACCACGGAAGGCATTAATCTTGTTGCAAATAGCTTTGGCCGCAAGTATTTCCATGAAGGGGATAATATAGTTATCACGGAAATGGAACATCATGCGAATATTGTTCCTTGGTATATGTTGGCTGAAGAAATCGGTTTCGAGATCCGTGTTATTCCGATTTCTGATGATGGAAGGTTGCAGCTAGATTCACTCAATGAATTTATTGATGCTCGCACTCGTTTATTGAGTTTTGCGCATATTTCCAATGTATTAGGAACGGTTAACCCTGTACAAGATATCATCAAACAAGCAAGGGCTATTGCGGCTTCGAAAGGGAGTGAGATTGCCATTCTTGTTGATGGTGCGCAGGGTGCTATGCATCAGCAAGTTGATGTACAAGCCTTAGACTGTGATTTTTACGTTTTTTCCGGCCATAAATTATATGGGCCGACAGGGATTGGGGTACTTTACGGTAAAAAAGCGGTCCTTGATAATATGCCACCATGGGAAGGCGGTGGGGCGATGATCCGCCAAGTCAGCTTGACCAAAGGTATCACATTTGCTGATGCCCCATGGCGTTTTGAAGCAGGTACCCCGAATGTTAGTGCCATTATAGGTTTAGGGGCGGCATTTGATTATTTGAATGCACTAAATTTGGCGGATGTATTTGCTCATGAAGCTCAAGTGATGGCATACGCATCGGAAAAACTGCAAGAAATACCGTCAGTCACATTATATGGTAATGATAAACGGGAAGGGGTACTGGCATTTAATTTAGGGCAACACCATGCTTATGATGTCGGGTCTTTTCTTGATAGATATGGAATAGCGATACGTACAGGGCACCATTGTGCTTTACCATTAATGGAACACTATCATGTTCCTGCTATGTGCCGAGCTTCTGTGGGGATTTACACGACCAAAGAAGAAATCGATTCTTTATTCAGTGCGTTACAGCGAATTAAAAAATTGTTAGGCTAGCACATAAAACAGATTGTTTTGGTAAAGGAAATCAGTATGCCCGCATTACCCGATGAACATAAGTTATTACGTAACTTTTCCCGTTGTCAGGATTGGGAAGAACGCTATTTATATATGATTGAACTTGGTGGACGTTTACCTGACTTAACTGAAGCACAAAGAAGTGATAATAATTTGATTGCAGGTTGCCAAAGTCAGGTTTGGATTGACATGCAAAAGCAATCGGACGGGGCTATTATGTTTGCTGGTGACAGCGATGCAGCAATAGTTAAAGGGCTAGTGGCAATTGTCATTATTCTTTTTCAAGGCAAAACCGCGCAACAAATATTAGGGCTCGATGTTAAGTCTTTTTTTGAGCAATTAGCATTGGAGCAGCATTTAACCCCTTCACGTACACAAGGCTTAAATGCCATGATCCGCTCAATTTTAGCTCGTGCAGGTCAATTAGCATAATAATATCAGGGGAGTACAGTTTGCTCCCTTTCTCCTCGCCAATCTTTTTTCTTTTCTATGCTACTCTAAACTCATGTATTTAATTAAGTTATTATTATTAGACTAATTATTATGGATTAGCTCAGTGCTAATTATTAACTAAAATATTTATTTAGTATTAAAGATATGCAAGATAGTTGCTATTATGAGCAATAATCATTGCATTATTGTAAGAACACCATTTTCCTTGGAGTAGGTATGAAAAGAGTTTTGACGGCGGCAAGTTTGTTTGTCATGAGTGCCTTGTTGGCTCCGGCTCAGGCAAAAGAGTATCCATTACCTGACAGTAATACACGCCTAATCGGGGAAAACCTGACGTATGTTGTACCAAATGATGGGCGCCCGTTAGAAGCTATCGCCAGTGATTACCAAATAGGCTTATTGGGTATGTTAGAAGCAAACCCTGGGACAGACCCTTACCTTCCTGAAGCGGGCAAGGAACTGATCATCCCCGCACAAATGCTATTACCCGCTACACCAAGAACGGGGATTGTCATTAACCTCGCTGAGCTTCGTTTATATTATTACCCTGCGAATAGTGAAAATGTTATTGTTTACCCAATAGGTATTGGTCAATTGGGGCGTGACACGCCTGAAATGGTGACATCTGTCAGCCAATCAATTAAAGACCCTACATGGACACCAACAGCAAACATTCGTAAAAATTATGCCAAAGAGGGGATAACTTTGCCTGCGGTAGTTCCTGCGGGACCAGAAAATCCGATGGGGCTATATGCGTTACGGTTATCTTATGGTCGAGGTGAATATTTAATTCATGGTACTAATGCAGACTTTGGTATTGGCATGAGAGTTAGTTCGGGATGCATTCGCTTACGGCCTGATGATATTGAAGCATTATTCAAAACGGTACCAAAAGGAACACGGGTCCAAGTTATTAACCAACCGGTGAAATATTCTAAAGAAGCGGATGGAAGCTATTATATTGAAGTACATCAACCGTTATCTCGGACAAGCAGTGATGACCCACAAACGATGCCAATCAAATTGTCTGACGATTTCAAGCGTTTTTTAGAAAATGAAGGGGTTGACAAGGGCTTAGTAGAAAAAGAACTGGCAAGGCGTTCTGGTATGCCTGTGAGGGTCAATAATGATCAAGGTAATAGTATTCCTGATACTGAAAGCCAAACACAGCAAGGTTTAGTTCCTATTGAACCCTTTAGTATCTCACAACCTGAACCTATCTATGATGGTAAAGTTGGTGCATTGCTACCGGCTAAGTACCGCTCTTCTGCAATAACGCAATAATTTCAATAAAATAAGGGCCTATTTTCATAGGCCCTCATAAATGCTACTAGCTTCAAAGAAGCGTCTTTTCGACTAAATAACGACCAAATCGAACTTATTTTTTGTAAGTGCGAACTTGGTTGTCCAAGCGCTGGTTAGCGCGAGCTGCTTCTTCTTGAGCTGTCTGTACGTCAGAACGCAGAGACTGAACGTCGTTGCTCAGTTGATCAACTTTACCATTCAGAGTTTGTACGTCTGAAGAGAGTTTTTGCACTTCAGTGCTGTTAGAACAACCCGCTAGTAATGCTGAAGCTAATACGATAGAGCCCAGTACAATTTTAGTACGAATCATTATTTTACCCTCTAGATTGATTTATCTTGAAAATATAAAAAAGCAAGTCACCAAACAATAGAGCCAAGACTGTTATCTTAAAGCTTGCTATATCCCTTTAAAACAACCTAATGAAAATTAGGGTATGGCACTTACTTAGTCTTATGCTAGTACTAAATATAAAGTTTTGCTAGAAATACTTTAATATTAGTACTAGGAAAAAGAAGAAAAATTTAAATCAAGAACAATGATGGCGGTTATTTGACCAATTTAAGGGCTTTTTTTGATTTTACACTAATAATGATAAGAGAATATTTACTTGGGGGTACAAAATAAGTAAATAGTTACTTCAGGACAGCACAAAATGTTAACTTTAAATAAGAAGGCCGATGGTTAAATTAATTACCATCGGCCTTTTTGCATACAACTTATGAGAGTTTATTTAGAGCACATGAACAGATGAAGTATTGGTCGTACCGCTTTGTACTAATGCGCCGGATACCATAACAACAGCATCACCTGAAACCGCTAAACCACTTTCTAACGCTGCACGTTTACCTTCACGATAGAAGTCGTCAGTAGAAGTAAACCCACCAACAATCATCGGGATCACGCCTTTGACTAATAATAACTGACGAGCAGTTTCTTCGTTAGTTGTTAATGCAAGAATAGGTGCGGTTGGGAAATATTTACGAACCGATTTTGCTGATTTACCGCCGTATGTTGCAACAACAATTAGAGGAACATCTAATTTTTCAGACATTTCTACTGCGCCACGGCATACCGCTTCAGTAACACGTAAACGCTGGCTTGGTTTTTGGTTATCGATGCGAGTTTGCATCACACTATCAGTGCGTTCACAAATCGTTGCCATAATAGTGACAGCTTCTACAGGATATTTACCTTTTGCACTTTCACCTGATAGCATCACTGCATCGGTACCATCTAAAATCGCGTTTGCAACATCCCCAGCTTCTGCACGAGTCGGGCGCGGGTTTTTGATCATTGAGTCTAACATTTGGGTCGCAGTAATAACCACTTTACGTGCTGCAACACATTTCTCAATCATCATTTTTTGCGCGAAAATAACTTCTTCAACAGGGATCTCTACCCCTAAATCACCACGTGCAACCATGATGCCATCAGATGCTTCTAAAATTTCATCAAAATTATTTAGACCTTCTTGATTTTCAATTTTAGAGATAATTTGAATGTTTTCGCCGCCGTGTTTTTTCAGGTGAGCACGAATTTCTTCTACATCAGAACGTTTACGGATAAAAGAGGCAGCTACAAAATCCACACCTTGTTGGCAACCAAAAACTAAGTCTTCTTTATCTTTTTCGGCTAATGCGGGTAAGCCAATTGAAACGCCGGGTAGATTAACCCCTTTTTTCTCACCGAGGTCACCGTTATTTAAGACTTCGCAAATAACTTCAGTAGCAGTGATGCTAGTGACTTTCATGCCAATTAAGCCATCATCGACTAATACAGTATTGCCTACTTCTAAATCAGAAGTTAACCCTGCATAAGTGACAGCAACTTTATCTTTATTGCCGATAACGGAAGTATCTGTCGTAAAAGTAAAGGTTTGACCGGCAACAAGAGAGACGTCGTTACCACCTTCTAATTTCATGGTACGAATTTCAGGACCTTTTGTGTCCAGCAGGATAGCTGCTTGTTTACCAGTTTTTGCGCACACAGAGCGAAGATTGTTGATACGTTGACCATGTTCTTCATAGTCACCGTGAGAGAAGTTGAGGCGCATAACGTTCATGCCAGCATCAAGGAGTTGGGTCAGTTTTTCTTCTGATTCGGTTTTTGGACCGATAGTACAAACAATTTTGGTTTTTTTCATGGCAGTCTATCTAAGGTTATAAAGGAAATCGGTATTGTCGCCGATGCTTAGTGCGCATGATAAAATGTGTTGCGCAACTCATTTATAAGAATAGGCGACAGTCTGGTGGTTAATTCATTTTACGCTAAAATTTATCTCATTTTGATTCTTATTATAGTGTAGATGACAAATTCAATTAAAGCTAACACACTGATTTATTGCTGTTGAAACCTTTCAGCCAGCATGAGTATTATAGACAACAAAAAACTGTGAGACAAATCAAATTTTCTTAAATTGAAAGAAGTCGTCACTCAGATCAAATACTCAGTAAATAGTTTGCGATTTATTTTGTTGCGCAACAAAGTAAGGGAAGATCGACAGACAATCAAGGAAAATATTAGAATCAATAGGAGGAGGTTAGCAAAATGGTGCGTCCGAGTAGACTCGAACTACCGACCCCCACCATGTCAAGGTGGTGCTCTAACCAACTGAGCTACGGACGCACTGAAAGAGTATGCTTTGAGTTAACTTGAAATGGTGCGTCCGAGTAGACTCGAACTACCGACCCCCACCATGTCAAGGTGGTGCTCTAACCAACTGAGCTACGGACGCATTGAAAATTAACAAGCTTTGATCACTAGAAATGGTGCGTCCGAGTAGACTCGAACTACCGACCCCCACCATGTCAAGGTGGTGCTCTAACCAACTGAGCTACGGACGCATTAAAAAATTATCTAGCTGACAACGGGAACGAATATTAACGTTATGATGCGCATCTGGCAAGGGGAAAATGTATTTTTGCGATAGTTTGCTCGTATTTAAAACTATCTGATGCGAAATACATCTTCCCGTACAGTTAAAAGCTTAAAAAACCGTCAATTAGCGAGTCGAACGAACTAAAATAAACTCTTCAGATTGTTTATGAAGCCACATAATCCGTGTTGCCATACCAATGGCTGCTGCGCTTAAGCCAATTATAAAACCAATCCAAAACCCTTTAGGCCCCATGGCTGGAGCAACAATATCGGTTAAGGCTAAGATATAGCCTGCAGGTAATCCTAGTAGCCAGTAAGCTGTAAAAGTAATAAAGAAAATAGAACGTGTATCTTTATAACCCCGTAGGATACCAGCACCAATAACTTGTACGGAATCTGATAATTGATAAATTGCGGCATATAGCATCAAACTAGACGCTAAAGCCACAACTTCCGGGTTTTTGTTATACATCATCGCAATTGGCTCACGGAATACGATAGTTAAAATAGCAGTAATACAAGCCACCATTAAGCCAACCGCTAAGCTAGTGTAAGATGAAACTTTAGCGGCCTCGGTAGATTTTTGCCCTAAATTATAACCAACCCGGATTGTTGCAGCGATCCCTAATGATAATGGGAACATAAACATCACTGAGCTGAAATTAAGAGCAACTTGGTGACCGGCAACGGCTATGACACCTAACGGTGCAACTAATAGTGCAACAACAGCAAATAATGTGACTTCAAAGAACAGAGCTAAACCAATAGGAGTACCCAATACAATGATGCGCTTTAAAATTAATGGATTTGGCGATGTAAAAACTAGAGTAGGGCGAATATCACGCTGAGAATGCGCTCGTTTCACATACCATCTCATCATTATGCACATAGCCCAATACACTGTAGCTGTCGCAACACCACAACCGACACCACCTAGTGCAGGTGCTCCAAAGTGCCCATAAATAAAGATATAATTGATAGGAATATTCACCATCAAACCAAGAAAACCAATAACCATCCCCGGTTTCGTTTTCGATAAACCTTCACATTGGCTACGATAGACTTGATAAAATAGGTATCCTGGCGCTCCCCACATGATTGCATGTAAGAATCGCACTGATTTATCGGCTAATTCAGCATCAATGTGCGGCATGTTATGAATGATTAACTGGCTATTATAGAGCAAACACATAATGCCCAACGCTAAGAACAATGCAAGCCATAGACCTTGCTGAACCTGATCGCCAATTAAATTTCGGCGACCTGACCCATTCATTTGAGCGACAATAGGCGTCAATGCCATCAATAGCCCTTGCCCAAAAAGAATAGCGGGCAGCCAGATTGAAACCCCAACTGCAACTGCGGACATCTCTATTTCACTAACGCTTCCAGCCATAATAGTATCCACAAACCCCATTGCAGTTTGTGAAAATTGAGCTAAAACAATAGGAATACCGAGTGCCAGCAAGCTACGCGCTTCTGTAAAATATTTCTGCACGCATACACCTTCATAATAAAACGAGTAATAGGAAAAAAACTAGAAAAATAAATGATTTACTTAAAGTATAAGCTTTAATAAAAACCGCTCATTCTATCCCTTTTCTAGAGAGAATCCAATAATGATATAATTGAATGTAATAAAAAAGCATTTTTAAACCTAGGTGCTGGTTATATCGCTAGTTTGCCAGTGAATTGGTCTGTCGCTTATCACTCAAATAAGATAGATCTCTAAGAATTCTTATGTAAACTGAAGTCATTAATTCACTACACTGAGATTTATTATGTTTACAGGCATTGTCCAAGCTACAGCTCCTATTATAGAAATCACTGAAAGAGCTAATTTTCGTACTCATGTAATGAAATTTACCCCTGAATTATTAGTCGGCTTAGAAACAGGGGCATCTGTTGCACATAACGGCTGTTGCCTTACAGTGACAAAAATTGATGGTGAAAAGGTTAGCTTTGATCTCATTAAAGAAACATTACGTTTAACCAACCTTGGCGCACTAAAAGAAGGGGATGTGGTTAATATTGAACGTGCTGCTAAATACGGTGATGAAATTGGGGGGCATGTTGTTTCTGGTCATATTATGACAACTGCAGAAATCAGTAAAATTTTCACCTCAGAAGATAACCATCAAATTTGGTTGGCGATTCACGATAAATCATTGATGAAATATATTTTACATAAAGGGTTTGTTGCCATAGATGGTATCAGCTTAACTGTAGGTGATGTCATCAATAATCGTTTTTGTGTGCATTTGATCCCAGAGACTTTGGAGCGAACTACATTAGGTCAAAAACGTTTAGGGGACAAAGTGAATATTGAAATCGATCCTCAGACTCAGGCAATCGTTGATACGGTTGAACGTGTTTTGAACCAAAAAGAACAAGAAAAGTTTTTACAACAAACTAATGAAACAATAGAAGCTAATGAGCCTTAGTAAATATTACCTTTAAGGGGTCTTAAGCTGTTAGTTAGGTTTGATTACTTTATCTAATTAGGCTATAGCAGCGGTTTATGGTGCTATAGCCAAGGTCAATTACGAAGGGGGAATTAATTTATCGGGCGTGTTTAATAATCTAATTCTACAATTCCGCTAATTACAATAAGTTAAAATTAATAAAAGAGGGTGAAATTTTTATTAATGGCTAACCTTAAACGTCAACTAGTTATTTTTCACTGAAGTTGACTGAAAAACTAGCGTTATCACGCTCAATTGCATCGACTAGACGTTTGAAATGTGGACTATTTTTATGCATCTCTAGCGCTTGAGTATTTTCCCACTCTTCGAAAACAATGTAACCATTTTCTTTAGCCATAAGATCATATTGAATGCATCCTTTCTCTCGGCGACTTAATTTTGCTAAGTCACGAACGATTTCTCGCGTCAAATACCCATCTGATTTTTCCGTCGTAATTTGGGCATACACAACAATACTCATTCCTTTCTCCTTATGTATTAAGAACTATCTTAATGGGTACTTAGTTTTTGTATTGTAAAAAAGCGAATACTCTGATTTTAAAAATGCCGACGGGGTCATAGTAAAGTATCTTTTAAAATCGCGATAAAAGTGGGACTGATCATAATAGCCTGTTTCAAACCATCGGTATGTATCTTGTTCTACTACCATACTCTTCAAAACATGCTCTAAGCGGCAATTGATCTGATAACGTTTTGGGGTAATGCCATACTCTTTTAAAAACTCTTTTTGAATAACCCGTACATGTAATCCTGTTTCTTCAGCAAGTTCTGTTATTTTTTTTGTAGGGTTGCGATACAGCAATTCTAAAATGTCATCGATAAAATGAGGCTTTTTATTGGCTTTAGTTCGATTGAAGCAATCTAAAAGTTCTTTAAATGATGAGTTGGCTAAGGACTCAAACCAGCGATCTTGCCATATTTCACTCAGAGCCATAGGCCTATCAGTGTAATTAAACGTACTAAGGGGAAGTAAAAAGCGCAGTGCATCATGGCGTATACGCAACACCATTACTTTTGAATGGTTAGGATTAGCCGTGAATGTATTGACTCTAGGAATAATTAATTGGAAAGAGTCTGTTGTTGAATGTTTTTCTGTTGACATGCAAAAAGAATCTGATGAAACCCAAATTTCAGCACCAGTTCCTGGAAAAATTTTAATTGTTCCTGAAAATTCTTTAATGATCAAAATTGAACTAACAAAGGATTTTAATTCATCTGGTGGATAATACTGTTTCAACATCATTCTTGAGCACTCATTATTTGATATGGCAATGATAACGCTTTCTAACAAGAAAATTAACTATAGAAAATCTATATCTTAGTAGATAAAAAAATAAAATCCCTCTATTTTAGTGAAATACGCTTTAAATATTAGAAATATATGAAGTAGATACAGTTTTTAGTCTTTGAGTATCTAAATAACAGATAAGATTATTTGTCATGAATAACTGAATATTCGCGGTGAGAAGTTGGGAGTATTTTTATTGGTTAATAAACGAAAACCATGCCGCTAAGCTTGCGGCATGGTTTAAAGTGAATCATATGTTGTTATCAATCGGCTTGGCAATCGGCATGTTTTAGCGCTTTTTCACTATTGCTGGAACAACGTTGCATAAAATAACCAATCGTCATTGGAATGATGGTTGCAGCCATTACCCCCGTTGTTGCCAGAAGTGGGTCGAAAGTAAGAGCAGAAACGAGCAAGCTGGCTAAAAAACATAACCCTAATTGCAAGGCATTTTGTAATGCCGCCGCTTTACCACTTGCACTCGGGAATGCATTTAATGCTTTCGAAACAGCGATTGGATAGGAGGCCCCATTCATCGCCGCCATAAAGCAAAATGGGATCAAAATCATAGTTAGTGACGGAGTACTGTAGATAGCTATAATGAATAAGATTGCCATGCTTACTGCATAACCCGTCAATAATAGAGGGAATAAAGTTTCAGCGCGAACTTTTGCTAATACAATACGACAGCCATAGCCACCAACAATGAAAGCTAAGGTTTGAGGGATATAACTTAAGCCTATATCTGCTGGGTTAAACCCCATATTCCGCAAAATAAATGGCGAGCCCGTTAACCAAGCGAAAAAGCCAGCACTACAAGAGGCATAAACAAGTACATTACCACTAAAAATAGGTGAACTTAACAAGTTAGCAAAAGAGACTTTAGTTTTGGGTTGTTTTTCATCCGTGATGTTTTTGACAGAAACATTCTTCAAAAATAACGTTGGTAATAAAAGTAATATACCTACGGCCATGAGGATCAGAAAAATGGCTTCCCAAGTTTGGTGTTCTAAAACCCAAGCACCTAATAAAGGCGCCAAAGCAGGGGATAAAGCGACTAATGGCATAATAGAAGCAAAAACTTTTTGCGTGCTTGCTTCATCATAGCGGTCAATAACGAGAGCTTGCCATAAAACGGCCGCAGAACAGACACCGACAGCTTGTAGAAAACGCAAAGTTAAGAGTTGTGTCGCAGTTTCAACCCAAAAAATAGCTAGGCTGCTTAAAATGAAAATAGCCAACCCAACGATAAGCACAGGTTTACGACCAAGTTTGTCTGATAATGGTCCCCATAGAAGCTGAGCAAAAGCAAAACCAGCTAAAAATATACTGAGAGAAGCGCTGATAGCCCCTTCTGTGGTATGCAGTGAGTTTTGCATTGCCCCAAAAGCAGGTAGATACATATCAATCGCTAAAAACCCCAGCATGCTTAACCCTGCAAGGTAAATCATAAACCCAGGGGAATTTTTTTTCACAGTATTCGTCATAATTATTACTTATTTGATATTTAAAAAAATGTTAACAGTAGTTCTATTGTATAGGCTATTTTTTTATGTTGTGAAACGGTAATATTTGGATCTTGCTATCAAAATTTTTGAAAGGAGATGTTATGTGGTCAGCTCATGCGCTCGAAGTCATTGATGCAGTGGCTCGTACGGGAAGTTTTAGTGGTGCTGCCGATGAGTTGCACCGTGTTCCATCTGCGATTAGCTATACGGTAAAACAAATTGAGGAATGGCTTGCTGTCCCTTTATTTGAACGTCGCCATCGTGATGTAGTTCTTACCGAGGCTGGGGCAATATTTATTAAACAAAGTCGTTCTGTTATCAAAAAAATGACAGATACCAGACATCAATGCCAACAAGTCGCAAATGGTTGGCGTGGTCAATTTAGTATCGCAGTTGACTGCATTGTCAAACCGCAGCGCACAGAACAACTCATTCTAGATTTCTATCGTCATTTTCCTGATATTGAACTGTATATTCACCCTGAAGTGTTTAATGGTGTTTGGGATGCTTTAGCTGATGGTCGTGTTGATGTGGCGATTGGCGCAACACGTGCTTCCCCCATTGGTGAAAGATATAGTTTTCGTGATATGGGTTTCATGTCTTGGATGTGTGTTGCGAGCCCTGAGCACCCATTAGCCAAAATAGAAGGTAAGTTGGTGGATGAACAAATGCGTGAATACCCCAGTTTATGCTTAGAAGATACCTCCCGTAATTTACCCAAAAGAGACACATGGGCCCTTGATAACCAGCGGCGTCTTGTTGTGCCTTATTGGGAAAATGGTTTGGCATGTTTAGTCAATGGGCTATGTGTGGGCATGGTGCCCGAACACCGTGCAACCCCTTTATGCGAGGAAGGGAAGTTAGTGGAATTGGCATTAGTACAACCATTTCCACCAAGCCCTTGCTGCCTAACTTGGGTTGAAAAAAACACATCTCCAGCGTTAAGTTGGTTATTAGATTACCTCGGTGATACTGAAACACTTAACGCGGAATGGCTTTCAACTTAGGTTGCTAAGTTATCGGCGGTAATCAATAAATGGCCCATCAGCAACAGAGCGGCGTTCAACCAGCCGTGGATGTACCTCGATAGTTTGCGCATCTTCGCGCTTATTCACAATTCTATCGAGTAACATTGTAAAGGCCATTTGCCCTAAACGCTCTTTTGGCTGGTGGATAGTCGTTAGAGCAGGGGTAAAATAGCGCGCATTACGCACATTATCATAGCCAATCACTGAAATATCTTGTGGTACACGCAGGCCCATCTCATCTGCGGCGCAAATCGCTCCCATTGCCATAATATCGCCACCACAGAAGACCGCGGTAGGGCGCTGTTTATGGCTAAGGATTTGCATCATTGCTTTGTAGCCTGATTCAGGCTCAAAATCCCCTTGGACGATCCACTCATCTTTTAACGTAATTTTGGCCTCTTCCATCGCTTTTTGGAAACCAGTTAAACGACCAATGCC
Source organism: Providencia sp. TYF-12 (assembly GCF_041344805.1). NCBI lineage: Bacteria > Pseudomonadati > Pseudomonadota > Gammaproteobacteria > Enterobacterales > Morganellaceae > Providencia > Providencia sp. TYF-12. The sequence continues at coordinate 2,776,933 of NZ_CP166833.1, read as the reverse complement.
TGTATTTCTTTCGAGTGAACCAGGAATGACACCGATATCACGGTGGCCACGGTCAATCAAATAACGCCCTGCAAGGTAGCCGCCATGGAATGAGTTGTCGATAATACTGTCAGTAAAATCACCTCGTGACGTACCCCAATCCATAACGACCATTGGAATATTACGATAATCTTCTAACATACTGATTAAAGTATCTGGGTATTCAGAGCACATAACGAGTAAACCATCCACGCGTTTTTGCGCAAGCATTTGTAGATAGGCTTTTTGTTTACCCAAATTATTATGGGAATTACAGAGGATTAGTGTATAGCCTTTTTCATAGCAGCTATTTTCAACTGATTCTATTACCTCAGCAAAATAGGGTGCTTCACTGGAGGTTGCCAGCAAACCAATCGACTTAGTGTGATTAACTTTTAGACTACGGGCAACCGCACTTGGTGAATAATTGAGCTCTTTAATTGCAGCCCAGACCGCAGCCTTAGTATCATCAGCCACAAAGCGCGTTTTATTAATAACATGGGATACGGTTGTGGTAGATACGCCAGCGCGTTTCGCCACATCTTTAATCGTTGCCATGGGGGAAAAAAACTCCTGACCAACAATAGGTCTCTATAAGCATTCTTGTTAAAAAATTACCAGCATATTGATGCATTGATCCTTTGCTGGCAATAATTTAGCGATTTGTTGTCGATTTTGTCTGATCTAGCGCAAAAACGAAAGAAATAATTGATGTTATAACATGTGATATAGGCACGAGTTTTGTTTTTTTGGATATATATACTTAATAACCTTTGTGTTAATATGGTTATTCGCTAATTCAATTACGTTTAGATGAGAGGAACTCATGGATACAGATGTTAAATATGGATTACTGGCTGCGTTGGGTTCATTAGCAATGATTATTTTTATTGCTGCACATATTTTTTGATTTTATTTTTACTCATAGCAATGTGCGTAAAAAATAAGGGCGAGATATCTCGCCCTTAGCTATTTAGAAATCAACAGATATCACTACGCTAAATTTTCTTCAACAAACTTCCAATTGACTAGCGCCCAGAAGTTTTCTAAGTATTTAGGACGCGCGTTACGATAATCGATATAGTAAGCATGCTCCCAAATATCAACTGTTAATACAGGCTTATCTTCACCAGAAATTGGCGTTGCAGCATTAGATGTATTAACGATAGCTAAGCTACCATCGGTTTTTTTCACTAGCCATGTCCAACCTGCGCCAAAGTTTTTGGTCGCAGCGTCAGTAAATTGCGCTTTAAACTCAGCGAAAGAACCGAATGCTTTATTAATCGCATCAGCAACTTTGCCTGTTGGTTCTCCACCTGCATTTGGCGCTAAACAATGCCAATAGAATGTGTGGTTCCAAACTTGAGCAGCATTGTTAAAAACCCCAGCGTCAGAAGTTTTGATGATCTCTTCTAGAGATTTACCTTCGAAGTTAGTGCCTTTGATGAGGTTGTTTAAGTTAACAACATAAGTGTTGTGGTGCTTGCCATAGTGATATTCTAAGGTTTCAGCAGAGATATATGGTTCTAAAGCATCTTTAGCATACGGTAGAGCGGGTAGTTCAAAAGACATTGCGTACTCCTTGATTGCTTTTGTATAAAATACTTCGGGTGTTTGCTCTTAAAATGAGCTAATTAAAAGATGGCAATTTGTTATCAACATTTCGCTCATTGGCGAGATGGTATTTAATATATTAATGATAACACGATAAACCTTACAAAGGGTAACGGTAATCATGTTACTTATATGTTAGCAAAAAACAAAATCATTAACTATTTATATTGTATGGGTATTTGTGAGGAAGAACGCCAGTTTTTCGAATTTAAACAATAGCGAGTTATTTGTTTGACTTAGGTGAGCAGAAGATAGAAAAGGTGCCTTTTTGGTTTTTTGGATGTTATAGTAATGCCCCTGTAAAACTGGCATATTGTATGAAACAATTAAGTTTCACATTATAATGGTCAATGCATTCTATTAAGTCGCAGTAAATCATGCTTGTCGGCTGACTGCAAAACCAGCATCTTTGTTCTAAGGAAGTAAAAATGACGACAATTGAAAGAATCGAGCGCCAAATCAAAGAAAACCCAATTTTATTATACATGAAAGGCTCTCCAAAACTTCCGAGCTGTGGTTTTTCTGCTCAAGCAGTCCAAGCTCTGTCTTCTTGTGGTGAACGCTTTGCTTATGTTGATATCCTACAAAACCCAGATATTCGTGCAGAACTGCCAAAATATGCAAATTGGCCAACTTTTCCTCAACTGTGGGTTGATGGGGAGCTGGTTGGGGGCTGTGATATTATCATGGAAATGTTCCAGCGCGGTGAACTTCAATCATTGATTAAAGAAACTGCGGATAAATATCGCCCAACAGACGAAACTAGCGCAGAATAATATTGCGATAGATAACAAAAAACCGTATTTAGCTAACGTAGTGGTATTTTAGCAAATACGGTTTTTTTATATGTAATTCAATTACTCTTCGTTCTCAACGATAGGCCAGCCACCAAGCTTTTTCCATTTGTTGACAATCTCACAAAACAATAGGGCAGTACGGTTAGTATCATACAGAGCACCGTGGGCTTGTTTCCCATCAAATGGAATACCTGCAGCGACACATGCTTTTGCTAAAATAGTTTGGCCATACACTAAACCACTTAATGCTGCAGTATCGAAGGTTGCAAATGGGTGGAATGGGTTACGTTTTAAACTCGCGCGTTCTGCGGCATTCATAACAAAGCTGTGATCAAAATTTGCATTATGAGCAACAATAATTGCGCGGTTACAATCCGTGTTCTTCATTCCTTTGCGGATCACTTTAAATATTGCGTGTAATGCTTCGTATTCACTTACGGCCCCACGTAATGGATTAGTAGGGTCAATGCCAGTAAAGGCGAGCGCAGATGGCTCAAGGTTTGCACCCTCAAATGGCTCTATATGAAAATGCAATGTTTCATCCATAGACAGCCAGCCGTCTTTATCCATTTTTAAGGTAATCGCGGCGATTTCTAACAGCCCGTCAGTTTTGGCATTAAACCCACCAGTTTCAACATCAATAACAACAGGGTAATAACCCCTGAAACGGTTAACCAGGGCATTAGGATTATTTTTTTCAGACATTAGGACTTTCGATTATAAGTTTCTGATTGGCTCGTATTATGCCAAAACCAGTAAAAATTTGTAGGTAAACATAGAAGAAAATTAAGGCAGCCAATTGGCAGCCTTAATTTTGTAATTGAAAGGTCAATTAGTGACCTAAGCCTTTACTTGCACTTTTGTTTTCAATTAATTCAATTTTATAGCCATCAGGGTCTTCAACAAATGCGATAACAGTTGTTCCCCCTTTTACAGGGCCGGCTTCACGAGTAACATTACCACCTGCATTGCGGATATCATCACAAGTTTTTGCAACGTCATCGACACCTAGTGCAATATGACCATAAGCATTCCCCATATCGTAGTGATCAACACCCCAATTATAGGTTAGCTCAATGACTGCGCCTTCGCTTTCATCACTATAACCAACAAAAGCAAGAGAATATTTATACTCAGTATTTTCACTGGTTCTTAACAGGCGCATGCCCAGTACTTTGGTGTAAAAATCGATTGAACGCTGCATATCTGTAACACGCAACATAGTATGAAGTAAGCGCATATTATAAACCTCTTAAAATTTCCAGAAAAAACCTGAATCGTTGTATTTATTAATATAACGTGTCTATATTGATAAATACAATGGTTGTAGTATATTTTTTAATCGAACGGCAGTGATGCTTATTTTCATAGTATATCATACATTTATTGTGTTTTTTCTTTTAAGGGGATACCTATATGGCTGAGCAACTCGAGTTCTTTGATATTCCAAGCCCTTGCCGTGGTATTTGCCAAGTAAATGAACAAGGTTACTGCCGAGGTTGTTATCGTACACGAGATGAGCGTTTTAACTGGTTAAAATTTTCTGATCCTGAAAAACGAAATATTATTCGATTATGCCGTCAACGGTACTTAAGGTCACTGAGTAAACAGGCGACTGCAAAAGATTTACCCGATCCCCAACAACAGCTTTTTTAAAGTGTTATACAAATGAATCTATTTTTATAATTCAATCAATTGTTTTGTTAATTAAAGTAACTAGTTCTTTTTTAATTATTTTATTTTAATTAATTTCGTTGTTTATCTTTCAATAAAATTTTATTTATTCAAAATAGCTATAGATTCTATAAAAACAACCATAAATAACATATTTTTAAGATTAACTATATACTTTTGTTTTTAAACCATTTATTTGGTATTGCTTTTTTTATTGTTAGTTGTAATTACTATAAGGGTTAAAATAGATAGATCCGAAAGGAGAGTAAGGCTATTCTTATTAATAAGATAATTGATAGGTTGCTTTATTAAGCCTACTAATTTGAAAAGGCATGAGTCGCAAGGTATTAGTTAGAGGTACATCGTCTCATGAAGAGTTTGTCATCACTATAAATAGGTATTTGTTGTCCTATGCATCAATAAAAAGTTGTAAATATAAAAGGAAATTAATATATAATTTAAAAAATAATATGAGTCTGGTATATTTTTTAGACATTATAATTATATAAAGGAGGGTAAATTGGAATCACAAATTGGAACAGAATTATCACGTGTAGTCCGTATGTGGAGAGCATTAATCGATCATCGTTTAAAACCCCTTAAACTTACGCAAACACATTGGGTTACATTACATAATATTAGCCAGTTACCACCGGAACAATCGCAAATACAACTGGCAAAGGCAATAGGAATAGAACAACCATCACTAGTGAGAACCCTTGACCAATTAGAGGAAAAAAAACTCATTTCTAGGCATATATGTGCAAATGATAGGAGGGCTAAAAGAATAAAATTGACAGAAGAGTCTGAACCATTTATTAAGACAGTAGACCAAGTAATTAATAATACACGGCTAGAAATATTGAATAATATTAGTGAAGAAGAGCTTGAGCAACTGTCTCAGTTACTTCTTAAACTTGAAAGAAACATTATACAGTTACAGAATGACTCTTGAATTTGGTATAATTTAGCATGTGAATAAATATAACACCAACTATTATTATGGTGATTATTATAAAGACAATAATTATTCAAATTGATTTTAAATAAAATGATCTTTATAGATGGCAAATTATTTCTGTGAAATATATATTGTATTGCAGTTATTTTTGTAGTGTATGGTTTGAGTTAAAATAATTTCTTTAACATTATTCTGCAATCATTAGTTAGTGATGATACACGGCTTGTAGAATACTCAGCAATAAAACCTTCACTAAAAAATGATAACTTAAATAACTATTTCACATTGAATAATGAAATATCTATATGTATAACTAGAGGGATGACTAACTAGAATACTACACATGATATTAAAGATAAAAATATAGGAAAATAATTAATTAATAGAGGTTATTAATAACTAAATATTAGTTAATTAACACTAAGTATGTTCACCGACCATGAGCCGGTGAACATATTTTAATTTAGAATAGTAAAGTTAGCGAGGAGATACAGTGACTGTATTGCCGCTATTTGCAATCATAACGCGTTGACCGTTACGGAAAGTGCTTGGGTCTTGTTTTTGAACAACCACGATATTTTTGCCGCTATCTAAGCGAATTTCTAACTGAACCCCTTGGCTTTTATTCAATGCGCCTTGTGCTTGCTGACCTGCTAAGCCACCTGCTATTGCGCCTGCTGCAGTTGCTAGTGTATTACCAGTACCACCACCAATAGTGTTACCTAATAAACCACCGAGCACAGCACCACCAATTGCGCCAATAACGTTACCATCTTCACCAGCTTGAATTGTCACAGGGCGGGCATTCAAAACGGTACCATAGGTTACAGTCTGTACCTGTTTCGCATCCTTGGCTGAAATAGTATCACCAGAAAGCGTACTGGTATTGACACAGCCTGATAACGCTGCAACTGCAACAACACCTACAAAAACTTTCTTAAGCATAATAACTCCTATGAGATTTGCTGTCTGTGGCACTAACATAGCATCGTATATTTGTTTTCACCATAAACACAACAATTATCAAAATAATGGTATTAAAAAGCGAAGGTTAGATTACTTATTTTGGTTTAAATAGAGTGTAAACACTAGGTAAAATATCTCAAATTCAGGATTATTTCACTGACAAAGGCACTGTTTGTTAAAGGGATGTCAAGTTATGAGTATGATTTCGCATCTATAGCTAAATAGGACGCCTTATCATCTTAGTCAAGACCCTGTAACTAGTGCTTGGTTTATAATTTTATTATGAACCATTGTAAACAAAAAGAGAAATCGTGATATTAAAAAGTGTCTTTTTTATTTAGTTTGTCTAGTTATTTTTAACTTAAAGGTGATTATTTATTATTCCTGCGAAGCTGCCCGAGAAATTGCATCGAATTGTTGACAAAAATCTTCATCAAAGCACAATCTTTTATAGTGATATTTAGTCAAGTTAATGTGCACACTGAAGGAACAAGCATAATGATTAAGTCCGGTCGTTACATAGGTGTCATGTCGGGAACGAGTTTAGACGGTGTTGATGTGGTGCTTGCAGCAATCAGTGATAAGTTTGTTGCTGAACAATCTAGTTTGAGTGTCACATTCCCAATTGAATTAAAGAAAAAAATTTTAAATATTTGCCAAGGGCAAACAACAACATTGTCAGAGGTTGGCAAAATTGATCGGCAGTTAGGGTCATTGTATGCAGATGCTATTAATCAGCTGTTGGTACAAACCAGTTTGACGTCTGAAGATATCATCGCTATTGGCTGCCATGGTCAAACTGTTTGGCATGAACCTGATGGCGAACAGCCTTTTACCATGCAATTAGGTGATAACAACAGAGTTGCCGCTTTAACGGGGATTACCACTGTTGGGGATTTTCGTCGTAGGGACATGGCATATGGCGGGCAAGGTGCACCATTGGTGCCTGCATTTCACCTTGCTGTATTAGGGCATCCTACTGAGAAACGCATTGTATTAAATATTGGTGGAATTGCGAATGTGACAGCTTTATTACCTGGTGCTTATGTTAAAGGCTACGATACAGGTCCTGGGAATATGTTAATGGATACATGGACTTGGCGTAATAAACAGAAAGCATATGATAAAGACGGTCAATGGGCGAGTAGTGGCAAGGTCGATAACACATTATTAAAATCCATGCTAAGCGACCCATATTTTAGACGCTCATCCCCTAAAAGCACAGGGCGTGAATATTTTAATATGCAATGGTTAGAGAAACACTTAGATAAGTTTCCATTAATTTCTGCTGAGGATGTTCAAGCAACGCTTTGTGAGCTGACGGCAACATCGATTACTGACCAAGTTTTATTATGTGGCGGCTGTGAGCGCTTAATTGTTTGTGGTGGTGGCGCAAAGAATCACTTTCTAATGCAGCGTTTAGCGGCTTTGTTACCGGGGATTGAGGTCGCTCCCAGTGATAAATTTGGGTTAAGTGGTGACGATATGGAAGCGTTAGCTTTTGCGTGGTTAGCGGCTCGAACTGTAGCCGGTTTATCAGGAAATCTTGCTTCTGTAACAGGGGCAAGTGAAGAAACTGTTCTCGGTGCGATATACCCTAAAAATATCGCTAAAAAATAACCGTATTAAGGATATAAAAATGAACGAGCTAGATGAAATAGACCTCGCATCGGTACGTCGTGAATACACAAAAGGTGGTTTAAGACGTAATGATTTAACACCAAACCCATTAACACTGTTTGAATTGTGGATGAAGCAAGCGTGCGAGGCTCGTTTAAGTGACCCAACAGCAATGTCGGTTGCTACAGTTGATGAAACAGGGCAGCCTTATCAACGTATTGTATTGTTAAAGCATTTTGATGATAACGGTTTAATTTTTTATACCAATTTAGGTAGTAGAAAGGCGCAACATTTAGAAAAAAATAACAAAATAAGTTTGCACTTTCCATGGTACCCGCTAGAGCGCCAAGTCAATTTTACGGGTGTCGCTGAGCGATTAAATCCAATTGAAGTTGTTAAGTATTTTCATAGTAGGCCTAAAGACAGCCAAATTGCTGCGTGGGCCTCTGCGCAATCATCTAAAATCTCTGCTCGAGGGATTTTAGAAGGCAAGTTTTTAGAGCTAAAACAAAAATTCAAAAATGGCGAGGTTCCATTACCCAGTTTTTGGGGTGGGTTCCGAGTGGTTTTTAATAGCGTTGAGTTTTGGCAAGGGGGCGCTCACCGCCTTCATGACCGCTTTTTATATCAACGCGAAGGGGATGGCTGGAAAATTGACAGATTAGCCCCTTAATTATAGTTTTTTAACTGGCACTTAATTGATATGCGCTTTATGCTATAGACTCATTTAATAAAATTGACAAATTAAACTGACGAGCTTTTGATATGAGTCTCAAAATCGTTGGTTTTTTAACCCTAAATAGATAGACAAAATTCAACCGATGGAGTCATTGATGTCTAGCAATAACCTGATTAAACAATTGCAAGAGCGGGGCCTCGTTGCCCAGGTAACGGATGAGGATGCGTTAGCAGAGAGACTGGCGCAAGGGCCTATCTCCCTCTATTGCGGCTTCGACCCTACCGCTGACAGCTTGCACTTGGGACATCTGGTTCCTTTGCTGTGTTTAAAACGATTCCAACTAGCCGGGCACAAGCCTGTGGCGTTGGTGGGTGGCGCAACGGGCCTAATTGGCGATCCGAGCTTTAAAGCTACTGAACGTAAATTAAACACCACAGAAACCGTTCAAGAGTGGGTAGAAAAAATACGCAACCAAGTATCACCATTTTTAAGTTTTGATTGTGGTGATAACAGCGCACGCCTTGCTAACAATTATGATTGGTTTGGTAAAATGGATGTGCTGACATTCTTACGTGATATTGGTAAACATTTCTCTGTTAACCAAATGATCAACCGTGAATCTGTTAAGCAACGTTTAAACCGTGATGATGTAGGGATCTCGTTCACCGAGTTTGCTTATAACCTGCTACAGGGTTATGACTTTGCCAATATGAATAAAGAGATGGGTGTTGAACTGCAAATTGGGGGTTCAGACCAATGGGGTAACATTACCTCCGGTATCGACTTAACTCGTCGCTTACATCAAAATCAAGTGTTTGGTATGACAGTTCCTCTAATTACAAAAGCGGACGGTACTAAGTTTGGTAAAACCGAGGGTGGTGCAGTATGGTTAGATTCTAAGAAAACTAGCCAATATAAATTCTATCAATTCTGGATTAACACCGCTGATGCTGACGTTTATCGTTTCTTAAAATTCTTCACTTTTATGGAATTAGAAGAAATTCAAGCATTGGAAGAAGAAGATAAAAATAGCGGTAAAGCACCTCGTGCTCAATATGTTTTAGCTGAGTTAGTGACTAAACTGGTGCATGGTGAAAGCGGGTTAGCCGCAGCAAAACGTATTACTGATAGTTTGTTCTCAGGTGCGGTATCTGATTTAACAGAAGCTGATTTTGAGCAATTAGCACAAGACGGCATGCCTTGTATTACACTAGATGCGGGAGCTGACTTACAACAAGCTCTAGTTGATTCAGAATTAACGCCATCTCGTGGACAAGCAAGAACTGCAATCAGTTCTAATGCAGTATCCATTAACGGTCAAAAACAAACAGACCCTATGTATGTATTTAGTGATGCAGACCGTTTATTTGGTCGTTATACTTTAATCCGTCGTGGTAAGAAAAACGACTGTTTAATTAATTGGAAATAGCTCTGACTAACCTTTGTAATATTAGCCTGGGGTTCCCCAGGCTATACTCGTCATATTTCAATTTGCATAGGTGTTGATTGTGTCCAGTTAGCCGAGTATAGAGTCAAGTATACTCATAGGACTCTCTTCTCTTGTCGCCTCCATGCAACTCGAATTATTTGGAGTATATTCATATTAGCAATGGCGAATCACTGATTTCTCTTCATTCGACATAACAATTCTTTGGGTTCTTAATGAAAAGCGTATTATCAATTCAATCCCATGTTGTTTTCGGCCATGCAGGAAACAGTGCCGCTGCATTTCCTATGTGCCGAATGGGCGTAGATGTGTGGCCACTTAATACCGTACAATTTTCGAATCACACGCAATATCCACAGTGGACAGGGAATGTTTTTTCAGCTCAGCACTTAACCGATATCGTTGAAGGCTTAGCAAAAATCCATAAATTAGAAGTTTGTGATGCGGTTTTAAGTGGTTATATCGGTTCCGCAGAGCAAGGGGATGATATCCTTGCGATTGTACAAAAAGTTAAAGCGGCAAATCCACAAGCACTTTATTTTTGTGACCCTGTCATGGGGCATCCTGAAAAAGGCTGTATCGTTGCACCAGGTGTTGCGGAGTTTCTTTGTCACCGTGCATTAGCAGTAAGCGATGTCATCGCCCCAAATCTACTTGAGTTAGAAACTTTAGTTGGTAGAAGTATTAAAACAGTAGATAAAGCAGCACAAGCCGCTCGTGAATTATGTCACAAAGGGCCGAAAATTGTGCTGGTGAAGCATTTAAGCCGAGCAGGCTATCGGGCTGATCGTTTTGAAATGATCTTAGTGACGGCAGAGCATAGCTGGCATGTGAGTCGTCCACTTGTAGATTTTGGTGAAAAACAACCAGTAGGCGTCGGTGACTTAACGAGTGGTTTAATGTTAGTCAATTTATTGAAAGGGGAGCCTCTTGATAAAGGGCTTGAGCATGTTGCAGCCGCAGTATACGAAGTGATGATTAAAACCAAAGAAATGGGTGAATACGAATTACAACTGGTTGCAGCCCAAGACAAAATGGTCAATCCTGAACATAAATTCTGTGCGACGCAGTTAGATTAAATTTAATGAGTTAATAAAATAGATAGCGCCCGTTGGTTGAGCGCTATCTTACGGATTAAATCAGTCCTTCAGCTTTTAATGCATCTTGGACATTAGGGCGTTTGGCAATTTTAGCCATGTAATCTTGTAGGTGGGTTAGGCTAGCTAAATCCAGCCCGACATGTTTTGCCCAACCACTAACGGTAAATAAATAAGCATCGGCAACACTAAAGCTATCACCAGCAAAGAAAGCCTGTTTTGATAGTACGTTGTCGACATATTTAAACTTATTAAATAATATGCCACGAGCGGTGTCTTTATATTCTTCTGGTGTACCGGGGGTAAATAACGGCGAGAAATTTTTATGTAATTCTGTCGAAATAAAATTAAGGGCTTCGAGTTGGTGATAACGTTTCATCGACCCTGGTAGTGCGATTAGGTTACGATCAGGTTTTTGATCAGCAATATATTGAACAATAACAGCACCTTCTGTTAACTGCTCACCATTATCTAGCACTAAAGTTGGAACTTGTCCTTTAGGGTTTATTGCTAAATAATCCTCGCCTTTCTCTGTTTTTTTCTCTTTGATATTAACTCGTTCAATACTGAAGTCTAATCCAGTCTCACGCAGAATAATATGAGGGGACAGCGAGCAAGCACCGGGAGCGTAATACAATTTCATGATAAAACTCCTAAGTTATTAAGTGGGCATTCATATAGCAAATAAACACATATCACTTAAGTATATCATTACTTTCTGTTAACGAATTGCCATCAGGTGCGAGATACATACAAAAATTAAAATTTAAACAAAAATAGGGCCCAAGAGTAAAAATGAGAATGTTAAGGTAAAAGAAAAAAGCCATAAAATTAAGATAGTTGCCTTAGGTGTATTCGCTATGCTTTGCTAAAATCTACAGCTTACTTTGTATATAAAAATACAGTCGCACAATTGAAATTAGCGAGTAAATAAATGACCAACGGGTGTCAAAAATTAAATATCTTAGGGAAGCTAGATAAAATTTTGATGGCGCACACGCCAAATAATAGCCAAGGGATTAAACGTTTTATTTTAGAGTTCTGGTTCTTTGGTATCATCAATGCACGTTCTTGTTTATTTGCTGGTTTTTTCTTTTTGGCCTTATTTTTAGTGCCAGCGAAAGGGGTAATGGGGCTTCCTCGCTATGATGCCCTATTAATTTTTGCCGTCACATTTCAAGCTTTATTGGTATGGTCAAAACTAGAAACATGGGATGAATTAAAAGCAATCTGTGTTTTTCATTTAGTCGGTTTTATGATGGAGTTATTTAAAACCTCTGCAACTATTGGTTCATGGCAATACCCCGATGAGGCTTATTCCAAGCTTTGGGGCGTTCCTTTGTTTACTGGTTTTATGTATGCGGCGGTAGGGAGCTATATCATTCAGTCTTGGCGATTTTTTAACGTTAGAATTGAACATTACCCACCTTATTGGATGGCGACACTTGTTGCTCTTGCCATTTATGTGAATTTTTTTAGCCACCATTATATTGATGATTACCGTTGGTATTTGACAGCTTTTATTTTTGGCTTGTATGCACGTAGTGTCGTTTTTTATACCCCATTAGATAAAGAACGCAGAATGCCTTTATTACTAGCTTTTATGTTGATTGGTTTTTTTATTTGGTTAGCTGAAAACTTTGGGACATTTTTTGGTGTTTGGCAATACCCAAACCAAATTGGTGCTTGGTCAATGGTGCATGCGGGCAAATGGGGAGCATGGTCACTGTTAGTGATTGTTACCTTCACAATTGTTGTACATCTCAAACATATTAAGGCAAATGTGACAATCTCACGCTAATAGCACAAATAGCGGCATTAATTATGATAAATCTTGCCGCCATGCATCGATAGATAAAGGCTCACCAAAATGGCTTTCAATTAGGCGGCGAGTGACATCATGCAGAGGGGCGGCTAAAACTTCAGCAGTATTGCCTCGCTCGACAACTTCTCCTTTATCCATCACTAGCATTTTATCGCTAATATGTTTCATCATGCCTAAATGTTGGGTGACATAAATAAAAGCAATATCTTGCTTTGCTTGTAAATCCAACATTAGATTAATGATTTGCGAACGCATCGACATATCTAAAGAAGCCAATGCTTCATCCGCAACAATAATTTCCGGCTGTAGGATAAGTGCTCTAGCCAATGCGATGCGTTGTTTCTGCCCTGATGCTAACATATGAGGGTAATATTCTGCATGGTCAGCAAGTAAACCTACTTGGCGAAGTGTTTGAATTATACGCCTTTCACGCTCAATTCCTGTTAAATCAGTGTTTAGCTTTAAAGGAAGCTCAAGGGTCTGGCCAATACGCTGCCTTGGGTTTAATGAGGTGCTGGGGTCTTGGAATATCATGCGAACCCGTTGACAACGGTAACTGTAATCACCAAATTTGAGGTGCTGCCCACGGATAAAAATATCGCCACTAGTGGGCTCGATAACACCTGATAACATACGTGCAAGTGTCGACTTCCCTGAACCGTTGGCGCCAATAATGGCTAAGGTTTGGCCCGCTTGTAAGTTAAAACTGACAGGTTTTACGGCTTGTAACTCATGGCGATGAAATAGCCCTTCACGGAAACGGAAAGTCTTAGTGAGGTTACGTACTTCAAGTAAGGTTTCCATTATGGCTGTTCCTCGGTGTTTAACGGATAGTGACAAGCAACGAGATGGCCTTTAATACTGCGTAATTGAGGCGCAATGATACAAGTACGCTGCGCATAAGGGCAACGTGGACCAAGGCGGCAACCAATAGGCAAATGTTCCAGTGAAGGAATTGCACCGGGTAAGGTATTCAACCGCCCTTTGTGAGGAATTGGGCTTTCAAAATCAGGAATTGAACGAATTAGGGCTTGTGTATATGGGTGCCGTGGGCGCTGTAACATATCTTCAGGAGTCGCACTTTCAACGGTTTGACCACAATAAAGTACATTAATACGGTCAACTAATTTTGACATCATTTCCAAATCATGGCTAATCAGTAGAATACCCATGTTATTGTTTTGATTTAACTTATCAAGTAAACGAAATATTTGAGCTTGCGTGGTGGACTCCATTGCGTTGGTCGGCTCATCCGCAATCAATAAACGGGGTTGGTTAGCAATGGCGATAGCTATCATCACTTTTTGGCATTCACCGTCAGTGAGTTCATAGGGATAGCTACGCATAATATCTTTATGGTCTTTAATACCAACCCGGTGTAATAACTCTATCGCTCGGCGTTTTCGCCAATTAAAGCGTTGCCACCAACGGCCCTTATAGGTCCAACTGGGAATAGATTGAATTAGCTGTTTACCAATATCTGCCGCAGGGTCGAGACAAGACTGGGGCTCTTGAAATATCATTGAAATATTATGGCCAATTAACCGGCGGCGTTTACGAGGACTGAGTTTTAATAAGTCGATATCTTGAAAACGAAAGCGGTCGGCTGTTACCCTAATATTATCTTTAGTTACCCCACAAATTGCTTTGGCGATTAGGCTCTTACCTGAACCTGATTCGCCGACTAAACCGCGTATTTCACCTTCAGATAGAGTCATGGATACACGGTCAACCGCTTTAACAGGGCCATTCGCCGTCATAAATTCGATGGTTAAATTGCGGATGTCTAATAGTGGCATTATTCAACTCCCGCATTAATCGCTCGGTGTAACCCATCGCCTAAAAGGTTAACAAAGAGCACGCTTATCATGATAGCAATACCAGGAAGGATCACGGTCCAAGGTGCGACATAGATAAGTTCTAAAGTATCACCAAGCATTGCCCCCCATTCAGAGGAAGGGAGTTGTGCACCTAAATCAAGAAAGCCTAAAGCGGCAATGTCTAATATGGCAATTGATAGCGCGCGAGTCAGCTCAGTAACCAAAATTGGTGTGATGTTAGGAAGTACGGTATACCATAAAATAAAAATATTTGACGCCCCATCAAGGCGTGCGGCGACAATATATTCTTTATCTAATTCATCATGCACTGCAACATAAATAGTTCTCACCATTCGAGGAATCAATGCAAGACAAATAGCTAGCATAGCATTTTGCAAACTAGCCCCCATAAATGCCACAACAATAATGGCTAATAATAATGAGGGAATAGACAATAGGGTATCAAGTATATGGTTAAACACTGCGGATTTTAACCCACGAGTCATTCCGGCTAAACAACCTAAAACCAACCCGATAATTGTCGCAATGAAGGTCACTAAAATAGCAGAGCCAAAAGTTGATTTAGTACCGATTAATAGCCGGCTAAGAATATCGCGACCAAGATCGTCAGTCCCGAAGAAGAATGCGACCTCACCGTAGTGCGACCAAGAGGGTGGTGTTAATTGATAACCTAAAAACTGTTGATCTAATGCGTAAGGAGCAAGATAAGAACCTGTAAAGCATAGAGCCAACAAAATTAGGACGCCAATAAACCCCACCATTGAAATAACATCTGATGAAAATAAATTCCATACCACACGTGTTGGGGATGGCATTTTTTGTTCACGATAAAAATTATCTGAGGACATACCAATCCTTATGCTTTAATGGGTCCATCATAGCGCCTAAAATATCAGAAAGTACATTTACTGTAATGACTAATGCACCGATTAGCATTACCCCGGCTGAAATCGCCGAATAGTCTTCTTGACGGATCGCAGTGACTAACCAACGGCCAAGCCCCGGCCAGTTAAAGACTAGCTCGGTTACCATTGTGAGAGTTAGCATTGTTGAGAACTGTAACCCAAGTTTAGGGATGATAGGTGGAATAGCATTGTGAAAAATATGGCGCTGAATAATTTTAATCCTTGAGAGGCCGCGGATAGCTGCGGCTTTTATATAGTTTTCACTAGCAATTTCTTCGGTACTGTTCCTCACCAAACGTATAACTTCTGTCGTGGGAGCGAGTGCTAGGGTTAGCACTGGCAGCATCATATGCTCAAGTACGTTAATTATCATATCCTTACGATAGGGCGAATCTGAAAGCCATGCATCAATTAAAGCAAACCCTGTCACCGGTTTAAGATTATATAAAAGGTCAATACGACCAGAGACGGGGAGCCACCCAAGATGTAATGAGAAGAATAAAGTTAAAACAAGCGCTAGTACAAAGACAGGCACAGAAAAGCCCAATAAAGCAAAAATACTGATAACAATATCGGCAGGTTTGTTACGCCAAAAAGCCGCTATAATTCCAAGCGGGATCCCTGTGGTTAATGCAAAGATAAAGGCTAAAATACACAGCTCCATTGTTGCAGGGAAGGTATCTTTTAGCTGTTCGGTTATGGGCTCACCATTGATACTAGAAACACCAAAATCAAAATGAAGTAAACCATCGAAATAGAAAATATAAGCATCAATGAGTGACGCACCACTTAACGGCGCGTTAGGTGTAAAATAACTTAAGCTAAAGCTCACTAATGATAAAAAGAATACGGTAACTAGTAGCAATAAAAAACGACGCAGAGAATAAATTATCATGGTTGCGAACTCGGCTTTTTAGGTGCAACTTTAATTTTTTGCTCCATTTCACGATACACCCCAGCAAAGGATGTGTTACCAAAGGCACTGATCATTAAGCCCTTAATATCATAACGATATGCTTGTAAACGTAAAGAATAGGCTAGGGGTAAAACGGGAAGTTCTTCCCCTAAAATTTGCTGCGCTTGATGGTAATAATCGATACGAGCAGCGAGTTGTTGTGTCAGCAATGCTTTATGCAAAATCTCATCAAATGAAGGGTTGCACCAGTGGCTCAAGTTGGTCTGTGAACCTATTGCTGCACAGCTAAGCAAAGGACGAAAGAAACTGTCAGGGTCATTACTGTCTGTTGTCCATCCTGCGAGTGTCATATCATGAGACCTATCCATTAATTGGTTTTCTTGAAAGCGGCCTTCAACAGAACGGATATTCATAATAACTCCGACTTGTGCTAAATCAGCTTGGATAAGCTCAGCCATTTTCAATGGGCTGGGGTTGTATGATTGTGAAGCAATTGGCACCCATAAGTCTAACTTGAGGTTTTCTAACCCCATTTCTTGTAGCATTTGCTTTGAGAGTTCTGGATTGTAATCTGTTATTTTGGCTTGGTTATCATATGCCCACGAAGCCCTAGGTAGGATTGATGCCGCTGTTTCAGCGGTACCATAATAAATAGACTGCATTAGCCTTTCATTATTGATCGCATAAGCAATAGCTTGGCGTACTTTTAGCTTATCTAATGGCGGTTTACTGGTATTAAATGATAAATAAGCGATATTCATACCCGAGCGCATGGAAATCCGTAAGCGTGGGTCATCACGTAACACTTTTAGTTGGCTTGCCGCGGGGTAAGCTAAAACGTCGCATTCCCCTGTGAGTAATTTTGAAATACGCCCAGTTCCACCGGCACCCATATCGACGACGACTTCTTCCATACGAGGTTGACCTTTCCAATATTGGTCATTTCTAAGTAAACGAACAAATTGCCCAGCTTGGTAGTCATCTAAATTAAATGGCCCTGTGCCAACAGGACGCCAGTCAATCAACTCTTGGCGGTTAATACTCGAAAGGTAGTCTGCATATTCAGCCGACAGGATAGGGGCATAGTGAGTCGCTAAGTGCCATAAGAAGGAGGCATCCGGTGAGTTCAAACGGAACTCAACCGTATAGTTATTAATTTTTTGTATACTTTGTACGCTACTCGCAAATTGCAAACTATCAAAATAAGGGTAACGGCCACCATTAATATAATGGTAAGGATGATTTACCTCAAACATACGGGCGAAGCTAAACACAACGTCATTTGCATTCATGTTGCGGGTCGGTGAAAACCAAGGCGTATTTTGGAATTTTACGTCTTTACGTAGGTGTAAACGGTAAGTTGCGCCGTTATCAAGAACCTCCCAACGTGATGCAAGTTCGGGAATTAAACGATAGGTAAAAGGGTCGACATCTAATAGGCGGTCATAAATTTGTGCGCCAAGAGGGTCGACAATGAGCCCACTGCTGACCAACTGAGGGTTAAATGTTGTGACGATGCCATTTACACAATAAATAAAACCTTTTTGGCGTATATCAGCTGGGACCTCGTTTGCCACGATGTCTGGGTAATGCCCTTGGTTAGCAAGTGCACGGGCAGATAAAGAAATGATAAGTAAAAACCAAAAAGTTAGTTGGCGCATAACACTGATATCGTTAACCTGAATGAGCCTATTGTAGCGTAAAAATAGGGGCTCTGGGTATAAGCAAAATTTTAATCAAAAAAATAGGAATGAATAGGCGTAATTAATGGAGTAAACCTAATAATCTAACTTTAAATTATTAGGTTTATCATTGAACTATGTCTTAATGAGAAAAAATCTCATTAAAAAGCTTTACAAACGATATTGATAACGATTATCATTCGTTTTGTCGATTAAGCAAACGCTTATGTAGACAAGGCATGACATTGCTCACATTGCTTCCAGTGTTTTATTTGATAGCCAGCATGGGTGCTGGCTTTTTTTTATCCAAACATAAGCAGTCAATTGGCACAGACGGCAGTAATAAAAAGCGAATTTATTCTAAACCAACATATTTTAAATCATCTTTTGTCACTTTGCCTTGAAGGGTACACAAAAAGCGAACGACACCTCTTTGCTCATCCTTTTCAATAATCAGCATTTTTTCAGCGGCATTCTTGTCAAGGTTGTAACGTTGAGCTGCATTTTCGTTAAATACCCAGTGATCTTGTAAATTATGCCTAATCATGGGGGAATATATATAACTATTACCAATCTTGATAATGCTAATCCTTGATGTAGTATGGCGGATCACTTCTTCAAGGCTTTGTGTTGTTTCGAATCCCCAAAAATAATACTGTCCACGCATTCCCATATAAGAAAAGTCATCATATTTGTCAAAATCACTATGACTAGCAATAAAACGGTTAAAAGTGACTTTATTTGTCGGGGAAAAATTGATATTGACAGAAATTTGCTTACCATCACTAAGCTGTGATTTATTTAAAATGTCAGAGACATCTTGTAAGGCAGGGCTTTCTTTAATTTTCTCAAAAAAGGATGAGTCACAATAAGAAAAAGTTCTCATTAATGACTCAGCATTGGTGATAGGAGATAAAGCTAGAATAAAAAATGTTACAGCTAAAATGTTTATATTTTTCATAATAGTCTCCTTTTAGTAAATAAAGTTATGGTCTAGAGATATCACATAAATACATTTCGCACAGTAGATAAATATGACAATTTGTAAAATAAAGAAATAATTTAATTTATTAAAGAGTGTTCTGAGAATAGTAAAAAATTATAATGATAAGAATGCAGGGTATAACATTGGCATAATCATTATGTTAATAATTAACTTATTGTGCGAGAAGATTTACCCAATAAAATTGTATAAAATACTTAGTTAAGATAACCTTAATTTTTTATCTCATTGAAAATAATTGCAGATTAATTAATTTAAGGCAAGTTGATAAAAATTGAACCTTATCTAATTGATATGCGTGAATTTAAACTCGGGGTTTGGTTTTTTGCTTTTATTTAGAAAAAATAATATATATGTATTTAAAATTTAAATATTATTAGGTGTTATCGCGTATTAGGTAATAAAGGTTGAGGCCAATTTTTTGAAATATTTGGCAATAAAAATACAGTTAATAAGGAAGATAATAATGTCTAAATTTAAAGCCGTGTTCAAATAACCATAATGTCACTTGAACACTATTTATTATTAGGGCTCTAATTTAATCTGATGTTTTTTAATCAAACCACGTAGTTGGTCATAACTTAATGAAAGTAATTTTGCAGCTTTACGTTGGTTAAAATGGCTTATTTCAAGTGCTTGCTCTAACAACCTTTTCTCAGATGTTTGTTGCCATTGGCGCAAGTCACAAGGTAACGAGGGCAATGTTGAGGAAGAAGGAGACACAGATTGTTGAGCAGGTAATGACTCATGTAATTCTGTGAGTCGCTCTCCAAAGGGGTTAAAAATAATATTGTTGACAGGCTCTGCACGGTCACCATGACGGTATACGGAGCGCTCTATGACATTTTTCAATTCACGTACATTACCAGGCCAAGGGTATTGTTGTAGTGTTTGTTGGGCATCATGAGTAAAACCAGTAAAATGTGAACGTTTTAGTTCTCCACACATTAAAATGGCGAAATGCTCTGCTAGTAGTAAAATATCTGGTTGGCGTTCACGCAAAGGTGGTATGCGGATTACATCAAAAGCAAGTCTGTCTAAGAGGTCTGCTCGAAATCTACCTTGTTTCGCCAGTTCTGGCAAATTCGCATTAGTAGCACAAATTAAACGAACATCAACATGTAATGATTGGCTTCCTCCCACTCGTTCTAATTCACCATATTCAATTACTCGTAATAATTTTTCTTGTACTGACATTGGGGCTGTGGCTAATTCGTCCAGAAAAAGTGACCCTTTATCAGCGCGTTCAAAGCGGCCTTGATGGCGTTTTTGTGCGCCTGTAAAAGACCCTGCCTCATGTCCGAATAATTCAGAATCCAGTAAATTCTCATTGAGTCCACTGCAATTGAGAGAGATAAAAGCTTCTTGCCATCGAGGGGATAAGTAATGAAGCCTATCGGCGATAAGCTCTTTACCTGTACCTCGTTCACCAATAACCAGTATAGGTTTACTCAGTTGAGCGAGCTCGGAAGTTTGTTCTAGTACGTCTAAAAAATTACTTGAAATACCAAGGATCGGGTCATTAGTCTCTTTCATGGTTATTTTTACCAATAGTTGGTTTAAAATGCCTATTTTTTACTATAGGCTAAAATGAAATAAAAGGGAAAGCATATAATTATTTACTTAAAAATCATTTGGATATAAATAAATTTTAAAGTTGGCACGCTAGTTGCAATATTTTCTTCGCAAATAGTTTGGTATAACGAATTAATTGTATGACTTACGGAGCGTCAGGTATTGGTTGGAAGCCAAATCAGGTCGAGGCGCTACAGAATGATAAAATCCATCAAGAGGAAATAAATAATGGGTATTTTTTCACGTTTTGCCGATATCATTAATGCAAACATCGCTTCTTTGTTAGACAAAGCTGAAGATCCGCAAAAAATGATCCGCCTGATGATTCAGGAAATGGAAGATATGTTGGTTGAAATTCGCTCAACATCTGCACGTACTCTAGCAGAAAAAAAAGGGCTAGAACGCCGTATTGAAATGGGTGAAAAGCAAGTTGCTGATTGGCAAGAAAAAGCAGAATTAGCACTCGTTAAAGATAAAGAAGATTTAGCGCGTGCTGCATTGATTGAAAAACAAAAAGTTAGTGACATGGTAGATACATTAAAACATGAGCTAATTATTGTTGGTGAAACATTAGCCCGTTTGAAAGGCGAAATTACTGAATTGGAAAATAAACTGCAGGAAACACGTGCTAAGCAGCAGTCCATGGTAGTTCGTATGGAAGCTGCGCAATCAAGCCGTAATGTTCGCCGTCAGTTGGATAGCGGCAAGCTTGATGAAGCTATGGCGCGTTTCGAACAGTTTGAACGTCGTATCGACCATATGGAAGGCGAAGCCCAAAGTTATGGTATTGGCAAACAAAAATCACTGGACCAACAGTTTGCTGAATTGAAAGCAGACGATGAAATTAGTGCGCAATTAGCTGCACTTAAAGCTAAAATAAACAAAGAGCAATAACAGTATTTTTGATGCACTGATGCGTTGGTAACATCGTATCAGTGCTGTAGACAAGCAAACCATATGTATAAGGAAATGTGATGGGCTACGTTTTTCTGTCTCTCGGATTAATAATTTTTCTCATTTTTATTTTGCCTATTTGGCTGTGGTTACACTACAGCAAAAAGAATAATGGGCAAGGGAGTCAGCTAACCGAAAATGAAATACAGCGTTTAATGCAATTGGCTGAACAGGCATCACACATGCAGCAACGTATTAAAACGCTTGAAGACATTTTGGATGCAGAGCACCCAAATTGGAGGCAAAAATAATGACTCAATTTCGCGGCCGTAAGCTGTACCGTTTAACGGATAGACGAGTGTTCGGTGGTGTATGTTCGGGTATTGCAGAATACTTGGAACTTCCGGTTGCTTTGGTTAGGGCATTGGCTGTACTGGCTTTATTTGTCAGTTTCGGAATTACATTAATTTTGTATATTGTTATGTGCTTTGTTGTTGAAACCGCGCCAAGTGGTTATCGCTCAGAGCAAGATATTGGGCCTGAAGTGAGTAGCCTAATAAACCAAATAGATACACAGTTAAAATCAGGTGAAATGAAGCTACGCCAGATTGAAAGATATGTAACTTCAGATACTTATACTGTTAATAGTAAATTTCGTGATCTATAACATTTCGCATTGTCATCACACGATAAGGGGTTAGGTATTGATGCCGAATCCCTTTTGTTTTCAACGTGTCAGTGAGCGCAGTATGTCAAATCAAACCAATCCTCGATTAAAAAAATTCGCTAAACAACTAATATTGAAGAGAGGAGTTAAATTTATTTTATTGTTACTGATGACTTATGGCCCTGCGGGTGTCATCGGGAAAATAATTAAGCTGTTGAGCAGTAAGTGGCTAATAAATGCGTTAATTAAGCGGTTAACCTAATTCAATTTGTTGTTTTATGCTAAATTAATAAGGGTATTATCTATCTAACCACCAGTGTTGTTGGTGAAATTGATTTATATTTAAAGGATAAGTCTTCGGAGGAGCATGAAACGGCTGCAAAATGAATTAACTGATTTGATGAACCGGAGTGTTGACCGTCATGTCAGGCTAGCAGTAACCGGGCTTAGCCGTAGTGGTAAGACGGCATTTATCACCTCGTTAGTTAATCAATTATTGAATGTTAATACTGGTGCCCGGTTACCATTATTTTCCGCTGCAAGGGACAAACGATTATTGGGTGTTAAACGCGTTCCTCACCGTGATTTATCGGTACCACGTTTTGCGTACGATGAAGGGATCGCTTCACTCTATGGTCAACCTCCACAATGGCCAACGCCGACTCGAGGCGTGAGTGAAATCCGCTTAAAATTACATTATCGTTCAGAAGATTCTTTCCTTCGCCATTTTGTTGATAATTCTTCGCTATATTTGGAAATAGTTGATTACCCAGGTGAATGGCTATTGGATCTTCCTATGCTGGATTTGCATTATTTGGCTTGGTCAGAGCAAATGCATACTTTAGTCAAAGGGGAACGAGCTCATTTAGCGCAATCATGGCTGACTTTGTGTGAGAAATGTGACCCATTAGCGCCTGTCGATGAGAATTTATTGGCTGAAATTTCAGAAGCGTATACACAATATTTATTAGAATGTAAGGCCCAAGGGCAACATTTTATTCAGCCTGGTCGTTTTGTATTACCTGCGGAATTGGCTGGGGCTCCAGCGTTGCAATTTTTCCCTTGGTCAAATGTTGCAAAATATGGGGAGAAAAAGCTCGCCCAAGCAGGTAAGAATACGAATATTGGCGCGTTACAACAGCGTTATCAATATTATTGTGAGCACGTAGTAAAAGGGTTTTATCGGGAGCATTTTCAACGCTTTGATCGGCAAATTGTTTTAGTTGATTGCTTGCAACCGTTAAACAGTGGGGCTGATGCATTTAATGATATGAGAATGGCGCTGACCCAATTGATGCGCAGCTTTCAATATGGGAAACGGACATTATTAAGACGCTTATTTTCTCCTTGTATTGATAAATTACTGTTTGCTGCCAGTAAGTCCGATCATGTTACCCCTGATCAACATGCAAATTTAGTGGCGCTTTTACAACAATTGGTTCAAGAAGCTTGGCAACACGCCGCATTTGAAGGGATAAGCATGGATTGTGTTGGGTTAGCGTCGATACAGGCCACAGAAAGCGGTCTTGTGGATTATAAAGGCGAGAAACTACCCGCTTTAAAAGGCGAGCGCTTAAGTGATGGTTTGCCGTTGACTTTTTATCCAGGGGAAGTGCCAAAACGGCTGCCAAATGAGCAATTCTGGCAACGGCAAGGTTTCCAGTTTGAAAACTTTAGGCCACGATTTACACCTATTGACCAACCATTGCCCCATATCCGTATGGATAGCGCGCTAGAATTTCTGTTGGGAGATAAACTAAAATGAATGAACCTCTAAAACAACGTCTTGATTTTGCTGATAGCCTTGAAAAAGAAAATGAAGAAAAGCTGAAAAAGGCACATTTTTTTGATGAGCAAGAGCTTGAAAAATTTACGCCTATCTCTTTGGAATTAGAACAAGATAACCAAGAAGGTGAGGTAGAAAGCCTAATTAACGAAGCATTAAAACCTAAAAGAAGTTTTTGGCGTAAGTTAGTCGGAACCGCAGTGGGGGTTTTTGCTGTCAGTGTGGTCGCTCAATTAGGTATTTGGATACACCAGTCATGGGTTACTCAGGATTGGACGGCCCTAGGTACTGCGGCAGCAGGGGGCTTGATTATTATTGCCGGTGTAGGGTCAATTGCGGGAGAATGGCGGCGCTTGTACCGCTTAAGAGAGCGGGCGCAAGAACGGGATTTTGCGCGAGAACTTTTACACAGCCATGGCATGGGGCAAGGGAAGCCTTTTTGTGAAAAACTGGCCAAACAATCGGCATTATCGGCACAACACCCCGCACTGCAACGTTGGCAGGCAACTATCCATGATTCTCATAATGACCGAGAAATCGTAGAATTATACAGCAGAATGGTTCAACCTATTTTGGATGAACAAGCACGCAAAGAAATTAGTCGTTGCTCGGCAGAGTCGGCAATCATGATCGCGGTTAGCCCATTAGCGATTGTCGATATGGCTTTCATTGCATGGCGTAACATTCGTTTAATCAACCGAATCGCTGCAATTTATGGCATAGAATTGGGCTATTATAGCCGTATTAGGTTGTTTCGTATGGTGTTAATCAATATTGCATTCGCTGGAGCATCTGAATTGATCCGTGAGGTCGGTATGGATTGGCTGTCACAGGATATCACCGCGCGTTTATCGACACGTGCCGCACAAGGTATCGGTGCAGGCTTGCTAACCGCTCGCCTTGGTATCAAAGCGATGGAGCTATGCCGGCCATTGCCTTGGATTGAAGACAAACCAAGGTTAGCTGATTTTCGTCATCAACTTATTGGTCAATTAAAGAATGTTATTCCCAGTAAGAAAAATAAATCATAAATAGAGAATAATTGGCAGGGGGAGTTGACAGTTTTGACTCACCCTGCAGCATTATTTGTCAATTAATAGTTTTATTGCTATTCCAACACACAAAAAAAAGCCTAAAATAGTGATATTGTCTGAGTATTCACGTTAACATTACAGACTGTCAACAATATGTGACACAAACACTGTATTCCCCTAGTATTTAACGCTAAAATACCTTTATTCAATCGACTTTTCTGATAAAGGTTTCTATCCATGCGCCTCGAAGTGACCTGCCAAGACCGAATCGGTTTAACACGTGAATTACTTGATCTTTTAGTCCTGCAAAATATTGACTTGAAAGGGATTGAGATTTCACCACAACGTAAAATTTACCTTAACTTCACACCTGTAGATTTTCAGGTATTTAGTACATTGATGGCAGAGATTCGCCGTATTAATGGTGTCATTGATGTACGTCGAATTTACTTTATGCCTTCAGAACGAGAGCATAAAGCTGTTTGGGCGTTATTAAATTCATTTCCAGAGCCCGTTTTGTCTATTGATAATAAATTAAATATCGAATTGGTTAACCCAATGACATTACAGTTATTTGGCTACGATGAAACCAAGATTCGTGAGAAAACATTTTCTCAACTCGTTGGTAGCCAAGGTTTATTGCGTTGGTTTGAACGTGAATCACCAGAGCCTTATACAGAAAAAGTCGTTATTAAAGGCCGAGACTATTTAATGCAAGTCACGCCAATTATCTTGGCTGATGAAAATGGTAAATCCCATTGTACAGGTGCAGTGTTATTGCTGAAATCGGCTGAAATTTTAGACCAACAGCGTAAACAAGTGGTTGAAATTGATAAAAGCGGCTTTGAACAAATTATTGCTGTTAGCCCTGTGATGGTAAATGTGGTTGAACGGGCAAAACGTATAGCGATGCTTGATGAACCCTTGTTACTTGTGGGTGAAACAGGAACAGGGAAAGATATTTTAGCGAAAGCTTGCCATTTACATAGCGCGAGGGGGAAAGAACCTTTCTTAGGGTTAAATTGTGCTTCGATGCCTGATGATGTGGTGGAAAGTGAATTATTTGGTTATGCCGCAGGGGCGTATCCAAATGCAGTTGAAGGTAAAAAAGGTTTTTTTGAACAAGCAAATGGTGGCACTGTTTTACTTGATGAAATTGCAGAAATGTCGCCTCAAATGCAAATTAAATTATTACGTTTTCTAAATGATGGGACATTCAGGCGTGTTGGCGAAGAGCGGGAAGTGAAAGTGAATGTTCGCGTGATTTGCGCTACGCAGAAAAATTTACCTCAGCTAGTCGCAGAGAAGAAATTTAGGGAAGACCTTTACTACCGTTTAAATGTGTTAACACTAGCTATACCGCCATTACGTGAACGCAAAGAAGATATTTTACCGTTGACTAAAGCATTTGTTGCGAGTTTCTCGAAAGAATTACATATGGCTGAACCTAAATTAACGCCTTCATTAATTGAGTATTTGGGAAGTTATGACTGGCCGGGCAATGTAAGGCAGTTAAGAAATGCACTTTATCAAAGTTTAACGCAATTAGATGGCCATATTTTAGATGCAGATAACGTCCAACTGCCAACTGTTGCGAACACACCTGCTCTGGCGTTAGATTCACTTAATGGTTCTCTAGATGAAATAACGAAGCGTTATGAAGCTTCTGTGTTGTCACGTTTATACCGTGATTATCCAAGTACGCGCAAATTAGCAAAACGTTTGGATATTTCTCATACAGCAATTGCCAATAAGCTGAGAGAATATGGCCTCAATACCAAAAAAGAGCAAGATTAAATACAATGAGTAAAAGATTAACATTCATATTAGCTGCAATATTGGTTGGAGTGAGTACACCAATGATGGCGGAAACATCGATACCAAATAATGAGCTAAACCAATATTGCCAAGATACTGTGCAAACTATGGATGAAATCTATGAAAATGGTGCGTTGACTAAATGCTATTTTACGGGTGATTCAATCCTAGAAGCCTATCAACACTACCGAGTAGGGTTGGTTGATGGGCAACAATTCTTAACTAAAAAGCTAATGATAAAAACAGATATGGATATGCCATGTCCATCTGAAGGGTGTGTTGCTATTCGCTACCGTTGGAATGGTGGTCAGAACTTAAAAATTGAACAGGAATTCGAAGGTGGGGAAACTCACTTACAATTTAGGCAAAATAGTGATGGGACATCGCTAGAAATTACTAAACACCTTGATTAATTCATTTCTTTATTAACCATTCGGCGGGGAGGCGATAAAACGCGCTTGTCTTGCTGAATGCTTATTTTTCTGTTTAACCACTCATATTTAGATTTCAAACGGGCAAAACCCGACTAATACTATTGCTAATTGGTGATTTTTCCTGCTATATAATAAATATAGCAGCTGTTTATGGGTACCTAATCTCATTCAATAGGTTAAAGCCTACAAGGAGTCGCCATGGATCAATTCACCATTAATTTTGTTGTAAACCTTAAGTTGCGTGAATACATGAGTCAGTCTCATTATAAAAATGATATGTTTGAGTCTGCGGCATCGGCTGCTGAATTGTATTTAATGAATAAAGCGGCTGTGAAATATTTAACCAAAAAAAACCGTTTTACGTGGGAAGCCTTAGTAAAAAATGGTTATAAACCCCGCGATTTAATTATCGATATTTTGACATCGTGTTGCCCTGTGACACAGGAGCAAGCATTAAAAGTATTAAGCACGTTATCGCACACATTGATTTCACTCATGAGCGGTAATAAATTGTTTGCGAATGTCGTTAATGCGAAGAACCATCACCCACTCTATTGGGCACATGTTGATTGACTTGATATTTTGTTGCAGCAAGGTGAAAGCGGGAAATAAACCTTCCCGCTTGGTGGTGACCTAAATAATATTAAATCACTTATTTTAAACTGTTTAAAGCATCGTCATAGTCAGGTTCTTCAGTGATTTCTGGTACTAGTTGACTATAAATAACATTGTCATTTTCATCTAAAACGACAACAGAGCGAGCGGTGAGGCCTTTTAAAGGGCCACTTGCGAGAGCAACACCATAATCATCAGCGAAAGAATCACTACGAAAAGCGGATAGCATAACAACATTGTCTATACCTTCTGCACCACAAAAACGAGCTTGTGCAAATGGTAAATCGGCTGAAATGCATAGAACCACTGTGTTATCTAAAGCACTAGCCAGTTGATTGAACTTGCGAACTGATGCCGCACAAACACCGGTATCAACACTTGGAAAAATATTTAAGATTTTACGTTTGCCTGCATACGTTTCTAAAGTTGCTTCACTGAGATCTTTCGTAACAAGGGTAAAAGGCTTTGCTTTTGTTCCTGCTTGTAAAAATACGCCATTAACTGCAACATCATTGCCTTTTAGTTTAACTGTTTGCGACATGAATATTCTCCCGTTTATAAATTGAGTCACTGGTTACTTAATCTGTTTTTTAAAGAAAAGTCTTCGCGATTAAAGGCTTTCATAGATAAAGTGACACAGTGTTGAGTTTTATACTCTATTAATGACCAAAATTTATACTGCTGCCTACATTGACTTACTGTATACCTTAAGTTGTGTGTGGGGCAAGTGACTCATTAACACGGCGACATAACGATAAATTAAGTTTCTTATTAAGGTATCACGTCGGATGATTATATAACTGTTAAGCCTTGTTAATGCCCACATTTTTTATCATACCTTTTTCAAAGTACTCTGTTGAGTGTAACAAAAGCTCGTTAGCCTGTATCCATTTCTTTAGCAACCTATAATTTATAGGATAAAATATCATGATCTTTAATGTTATTTTATTGGACGCAGCGACTCATAAAATTTTGGGATAGCGACGCGCTCCAAGGCTCAGATCTATTTAAGCTTACAATACGCTAAAGAAAACCTAGGATATGGATTTTTTAAAGCTCAAAGCATATGCTGCATAAAGGAAAAATTGTGAATAAAGAGGGGGCTCAACAGATTAATATTGTTCATACTCTGTCTCTATTCAAATCACTTAGCTAAATCTGATTTTTAGTTAAATTTACATATTAACCAGATAGAAAATAAAATGCATAAACGTCCATTCACACCTTTAACTATTTTATTTGCTTCAGTTTTTTTTACTACACCTGCTATTAGTGCAGTTATTCCTGCGGGGACTGTTTTAGCTGAAAATCAGGAAGTGACTCGCCACCTTAAAGATGAACCAGCTTCTTTGGACCCAGTGAAATCCGTAGGGTTAACAGAAGCACAAGTCATGCGAGATCTTTTTGAAGGTCTAGTTAACCAAGATAAGCATGGCAAACCTATTCCTGGAACTGCGCTTAATTGGAGTACATCGGATAACCGAGTTTGGATATTTAATCTTCGTCCTGATGCACGCTGGTCTAATGGTGAACCGGTGACAGCACAAGATTTTGTTTATAGCTGGCAACGGCTTGTTTCGCCTAATACGACGTCCCCTTTTGCTTGGTTTGCTGCATTAGCTGGTATCAACAATGCACAAGATATTATTGATGGGAAATTGCCTGTCGAGCAACTTGGTGTGGAGGCAGTTGATCAACACACGTTAAAAATTGTGTTAAATAAACCAGTCCCGTATTTTCCATCTCTTACTGCTAATTTTAGTTTATTTCCAGTACATCGCGAAACCGTTGAGAAATTTGGTGCTAATTGGATAAAAGTAGGAAATCTCGTTGGTAATGGTGCATTTGTATTATCTGACCGTGTTGTAAATGAAAAAATTGTTTTAACGCCAAATACAAATTATTGGGATCATAAAAATACGGTGGTTACTAAGGTGACTTTTGTACCTATTAATCAAGAATCTCATGCAACAAACCGTTATCTAGCTGGGGATTTAGACATTACAGAATCATTCCCCAAGCAACGCTATCAAAAATTGTTAAGGGATATTCCTAATGAGGTTTTTACACCAGATCAATTAGGGACTTATTATTACGCTTTTAATACACAACGTGCGCCAACGAGTGATGTTAGGGTCAGAAAAGCGTTGTCTATGGCGATTGACCGCCAATTAATTGCGAGCAAGGTATTAGGGACAGGAGAAAAGCCGGCTTATTATTTTACTCCAGATGTTACTGACGGGTTTAAACCAGAGAAAGGCTTATATAACAGCTACTCGCAAAAAGAATTAGACCAGCAAGCGAAAGTTTTGTTGCAAGAAGCTGGGTTTGGTACAAATCGCCCGTTGAAATTAACATTATTGTATAATAGTTCAGAAAACCATCAAAAAATAGCCATTGCTATTGCTTCTATGTGGAAGAAAAAATTAGGTGCTGAAGTTAAGTTAGTTAATCAGGAGTGGAAAACATATATTGATAGCCGTAATACTGGGAACTTTGATGTTATCAGGGCATCATGGATTGGGGATTTTAATGAGCCGTCGACATTTTTGTCTTTATTAACATCACAACATAGTGGCAATATTCCAAAGTTTAATAGCCAGCAATATGATGACGTTATGGGGTCCGCCAGTATTGAGACCAATGAGCGATTACGTAACCAATATTATAATAACGCGGAAAAAATTATTGCTAAAGAGGCACCTATTGCTCCTATCTATCAATATACTAATGCACGTTTAATTAAGCCTTGGTTAAAGGGGTATCCGATTGAAAACCCAGAGGATGTGGCCTATAGCCATAGTTTTTATATCATAAAACACTAACGTAACATATTAAATATTTACTTAGCCTGTACTAGGTATAGGCTAATTTTTTAAGTTAGTATCTAAAAAAACTCCTTCCTCTGGAGAAAGGGAAGGAGGACCAAAAAGGAATAAACACTACCTTTTTATAATAAAAAATTTATAAGTTATTTTATTGCTCGTTTGTGTCAACGATGTGTCTTTTTTTAGCAAAAATGGCGATATTTTACTATTTATCATGGTCTATTTGTCTTCTATGGGTTTTTATTGTTCTGCGCTTTTGATTTCAAACATCGCCTTGAAATAATTGCAATACTTCATTTATTCGATTAAAAATAACATATTGTTAATAAAAGGGAGAAATTGCATGGGGCTGATTTATGGTTCATTATTTCAAAACTCAAATCCTGTACATGCGTTTCAGTTAAATGGGGACGGTGGGCTGCTGCCACTTGATGTTAATGCGAGTGCCAGTCAGCAATCGCCATTTTGGCTTCATTACGATTATAAAGACCCACAAAGTTTTAATTGGATCCAACAATCGGGTTTATTTAATGACCAAGTAAAATCAGCGCTATCAGGTCATTCTGGTCGTTGGCGGTTGATCCGGGTTGGTGATGGTATTTTATTAACACTGCAAACCTTAAATACTAATGTCGGTCAGCGCCCTGAGCAGTTAATTGCTTTTCGTGTATTCATTAACAACCGGATGATAATTTCAAGCCGCCACCGAAAAGTTAATTCACTTGATCCTGTTATCGATGATTTAAAACAAAGCGTGGGCGCACAAAGTACGGGGGATTGGTTAGTTGAGGTTGCTGATTCGATTACGGATGAAATAAGTGATTTTACTGATTCTCTGCATGAACGCCTAATTGATATGGAAGATTTTATATTAAATGGCCAAATTCCGGAAAGAGGGGAGCTTGCTTTACTTCGCAAGCAGATCATTGTAGTTCGCCGTTACATGGCTCCTCAGCGGGATATGTTTTCACGTTTAACGACTGAAAAATTACTGTGGTTAGATGATACCGACCGTCGTCGAATTCAAGAAATATCAGATAGATTAGGGCGCTGTATTGAAGATCTCGATGGTTTTATTGCTCGTACCGCGATTATTTCTGATGAGATAACTAATATGATGACAGAGATGATGAATCGTCGTATCTATACAATGTCATTAATGGCGATGATATTTTTACCCACTACTTTTTTGACAGGGTTGTTTGGTGTTAATTTAGGCGGGATACCAGGAAATGAGTTCCGTTTTGCTTTTAGCGCCTTTTGTGTTTTATTGGCGATCTTAATTGGAACGGTCTTATGGTGGTTGAGAAAAAGCCGTTGGCTCTAAAATTGATGACTTATTATTTATAACCCAACCTAGTTTGAGATAAATCAATAAAACCAATGGGGTTTTAGGGCAGTATAAGTCCTGCAGGTGAATGCAACGTTGAGCGATGAACGTTGTGCTCCATAATTGTAGTTTTTCTCATATTGAGTTCTTATACAGAATAATTGACCACTGTAATGCCGATGTTGATTACATCGGCTTTTTTTTGCTTAAAATCCGACAAAAAATAACCTCCGTTATGGAGGCTATAGGTTAATTATTTCACTTCTACGATATCAAGACGTTGTGTAATAAAATCTGGGGTATCATCTTCATCAGTAAAAGCTTGCAGTGGGATTTCTTCTCGATCAAATGCTAAATCTCCACCATCGATGATGTCATCGCCGTGAGAAATATTTTTGAAATCAAAAAGCTCGGTATCACATAAATGAGATGGAACAACATTTTGGGTGGCACGGAACATGGTTTCAATTCTACCAGGGTAGCGTTTATCCCAATCACGTAACATTTCTTTGATCACTTGCCGTTGCAGGTTTGGCTGTGAACCGCAAAGGTTACAAGGAATGATGGGAAATTGTTTAGCTTGTGCGAAACGCTCAATGTCTTTTTCACGGCAATAAGCCAGAGGGCGAATAACGATATGTTTTCCGTCATCGCTCATTAGTTTAGGTGGCATACCCTTTAATTTACCACCGTAAAACATATTTAAGAACATGGTTTGCAAAATATCATCACGATGATGACCAAGCGCTATTTTTGTCGCGCCTAATTCTGTGGCTGTGCGGTATAAGATCCCACGACGTAAACGGGAGCATAGGGAGCAGGTTGTTTTGCCTTCCGGAATTTTTTCTTTAACAATGCCATAGGTATTTTCTTCAACAATTTTGTATTCAACGCCAAGGTTGTCAAGATAGGCGGGTAAAATATGTTCAGGAAAACCCGGTTGCTTTTGGTCTAAGTTTACAGCCACCAATGAAAATTGGATTGGTGCACTTTTTTGCAAGCTTTGTAGAATGGAAAGTAAGGTATAACTGTCCTTGCCACCGGATAAACAAACCATTATCCGGTCACCATCTTCAATCATATTGAAATCAGCGATCGCTTGGCCGACATCACGGCGGATCCTTTTTTGCAGCTTGTTTAAGTTGTATTGTTCTTTATTGTTTGTCATTCTAAATTGTTCTTCATTGTTGCTGGTTGTTACGCAATTAGCTGTAAATTAATTGTTTTTTAGCTTTGTGATGTTCATGGTTGGGTGTCACTTTTCGGTTATTTTTGCCTGAAAAAATCAAAAAAACCAAGTCCCAAGATTAGAAATAAATAGCTAACAGACACAAAACTAAAAAACATTCCTAGCATAGAAATTTCTTAGCCTGTAATGATAGCAGATGGTTGGGGGCTTTCGATACTAATTAGTAAAAAAGCTTTATTATGTGTCTTGCTTCTTGACTAGTGTGATAGTTTGGCAAGCAACTTGAGAAGGTACATTAACTTGAAAAATAATGGGTAAGCTCTAATTGATGAGTCGAAGTCCAATCTAAAATGGTAGAGCTAAAAATGTAGGGTTAATACTATCGTACAGCTAGTTAACTTTGTTTAATTTTTTGAGTTCATTATATTAAATGAGCGATTTTTTCTAAAAATATTTGAGTTATGTAAACAGAGTCCAAATTAGCTTATATTAGATTTGAGTTATTAAATATACCGCTATTAATATTTCTATTTTTATAGAGAGGTGACAAAAAATGCCCTGTAGTTTTAATTAATAACGCGTGATTAATATTATGATTTTAATTTGGTGATTAATTTTGTTTTTTATAAAGTTACCGTTATATTTGTAAATATAATGAGTAATAGTGTAAGTTTATGATTGTTTTTGATTTTGTTTTTTTGTTATTTATCAATTAGTTGCGGTATTTTTTCTGGTAAATAAAAAGTTGATAAACCTAATTTTAATATTGATACTTTAATCTATTTACTTGAAAGTTTCGACTTATATATTATATTTAATATATGTAGGTGTTGTTATTAACTGAATTAGGAGATAGATATGAAAATTAAAAAGTTATTTACCATTTTTATATTCGCCTCTATATCAGTGATGGGTATCGCAGGGTGTTCATCAAATCAAAAAATAGAGACTGTTGACGGCCGAGCTATTATTTCAGATGGAAAACCTGAAGTGGATAGCGAAACAGGACTGGTTTCCTATAAAAATGCTGAAACGGGTGAGATTGAGCAGATAAACAGAGACCAAATAAAAAATATGAATGAGTTACAAAATTAATTAAGTTCATATATTGTTTTGGTGTTAATTTAATCGCATTCATCGATGTACTTTAGCTAGGTCATTGATGTGATAAAAAACCTCTTTATGTAGAGGTTTTTTATTTGTTCGGATAGGTAATTGAAACCTCCAAAGTACAATAATGTCGCTAGAAGGGATATGATGGTACAACTAAGATAGAAGTTGGTGTGGTTAAGTAAAAATGGAATAGAAAAATTTATAGTTTTTATCTGATTGAATACTAATAAACAAGTGATTAACCTAGATAAAAATGGAGGAAACATGCCTACAATAAACCCGATGGAGTTGATTTCATATACTATAGCAAATACCATAAAAATGGTGGTCACCCCAGTAGAATATATCGTTCAAAGTGGGGCTATAGGTGATGTGGTATTTATCAGTTGGCTATTTATAGGGTAAAAATTCTGCACTATATTAATAGTTATCGCCTGTGTTTATCTGGAAAGAAGGAAGGTTTAACTTCCTTCTGACTGGTTAAATAGAACTAAATAGTGAATTCATCACACAGTTTTTGTAATCTCATGAGAAACCTACCAACATGAAAACCATCACAGACAGCATGATGTACTTGTACTGCTAGTGGAAGTAATAATGTATCGTTCTCACTGTAAAATTTCCCTATAGTAAAAATTGGGGCGAAATTTTTTGTTATATCAGAGATATTCAAATTAAAGCTATCAAATTCTACCCATGGCAAAGATGATATATAAAAGAGATTGTCAGCTTGTATTGGCTGAGGAGATAATTTGGGGTTATCTTTGTACAATATCAACTGTTGATGATAATTCTCCATAAATTGGCAAATATCATCAGAATACTCGCACCATAAAGCAGAAAATGTTTCAGTTTCTTGGTGGAAAATTGTAAAGCTTGGGTTAATTTTATCCCATAAAATGAGCTCACCATTTTTTTTGGCTAATTTAAACTCATCATAGGTATTTGCCACTTGTGATAGCAAATAAATAATAACTGGGTAAAAACTATAATTTGTTGAATCTATTTGCTTTTTTAAATTGGTGATATTTATCTTCGTTGTTAAACTAAAACCACAGTTTATAAGTTGGTCGTATACATGGAAGTGCTCTTTACGTTGCCATGTATCAACGTTAAATTTTATGTAATTCACTTTTAAACCCTTCTAATAATAAATGGAAATTTTTTATTAGAAGGGGAGTTTTTCTGCTTTTGGTAACATTATGATAGCCCCCTGTATAATGGTTATAATAGATTAATATTTTACTGAATAGTTACATCTTGTCGAGTTAAATGTGACATAATCTAAATAAGAGCGTCCTTAGTGTACAGTCATAAAGGTAATACTATAATTTAGAAGATGGTTCTGCATCAATATAAATATCAAACAGCACCTTAAGATCAACCTTGAATATCTTAGAAAGTAATACAAGGTGGTCTATAAATATAGATAGGGAACCATCCTCATATTTTATATAGACGCGTTCAGAAACAGAAATCAGTTCTGCTACTTGCTTTGTCGTTAATTGACTTTCTAGACGTTTTTCCTTAATAAAAT
The DNA here is from genome assembly GCF_041344805.1 of Providencia sp. TYF-12. NCBI lineage: Bacteria > Pseudomonadati > Pseudomonadota > Gammaproteobacteria > Enterobacterales > Morganellaceae > Providencia > Providencia sp. TYF-12. The sequence continues at coordinate 2,741,068 of NZ_CP166833.1, read as the reverse complement.
TACCTAATACGATGTTACCAACTTTGTTTTTCTTCATAATAGCCATTTTTTCAGTGAGTTTTTTAGTGATTATCGTAGATGAAAATTAATATTCAATGGGTAATAATCTGTAAAATGAAAGATTAAAGTTATTAATAAGCAATGTTAATTTAAACTAATTTAATTTGAATAGTTTAGCTATCAAAATTTAATGATATTTTATATGTGCTATATGTTTGAAATTAGTAGGATGTATCATGATGAATGATAAATTATGCTTATTACACTAATAAGCATGCTGAATAGATTAGATTTAATTAGTAGATACTACCTTCTAATGGTATTGAAGGCAGTATCTATTGTTACCCTGATAATCAAATAGATAATGCGATTTCCACCGCTTTTTGAGCATGGATAGCTGTCGTATCAAATACTTTGGCTGTGGTATCTTTTTCATTAACTAATAATGTAATTTCAGTACATCCGAAAATAATCCCTTCGGCTCCTTGTTGTACTAATGATGACATAACCCGTTGGTATTCTTTTTTTGATGCTTGGTTTATTTTCCCTAAACAAAGCTCATTATAAATAATCTCATGAATAATTTTTCTATCATCAAGATTAGGCGTTAATACGTCTAAATTAAATTTATTTGTTAGCCTATCTTTATAGAAAGGTTGCTCCATAGTAAACGAAGTTCCCAGTAACCCTATTTTTTTTAAACCATATTGTACTATCCGCTCACCTGTTGCATCAGCAATATGTAGTAGAGGGAGGTTAGTTTCCATTTCAATTGCCGTGGCAACTTTATGCATTGTATTCGTACATAGAACAAGGAAATCAGCGCCTGCAAGCTTTAAACGATTCCCTGCCTCAGCTAAGCATTGAGCTGCCAAATCCCATTGACCATTGGCTTGGTAGTGTTCTATCTCGGCGAAATCTACACTATATAAAATAATTTTTGCAGAATGTAAGCCACCTAAATGTTGTTTAATGCCTTCATTAAGTTGTTGATAATAAAGCAGAGTAGATTCCCAGCTCATACCACCAATAAGTCCAATTGTTTTCATCGTGGGGCTCCGTATAACTGACAGTTTTAGTTTTAACTATACTAATATTTTATCAATAATCACAATGCGATAGCATTATAAAGATGACTGTTTTTTACTTATATAAAAATATGCATGGTCTTAAACCTAAGTTTAATCTGTTTTTATATTTGGCTTATGTATGGTATTAATTTCATTTAAACATTACTTATTGCATGGTCTTTGGCTGTTGATGTAATAAAAATCAAATAAAATGAGCTAAGTTAACAATATTTACGTTTTAAAGATGGATTTTAAATGATATACAGTTATTATCATAAATGAAATCACATGCATAATATTGGTAAGGTAATGGCGACCATCAAATGAATTTTTTTAAAATAATCATTGCGATACTTATTTTTGGTGCTGCTTTTCTATTAGGGGCACTATATATGAAGCCAACCCAATTAAGTTTAGTTGAGCAAGTCAAAAAGAATGTTAATGATGTTTTGGCATACCCGCAAGCCGCTGAGTTTAGAAATATAGAATATCACTTCGCTCGTTATACTGCCGATAAAGGTAAGGTTGGTTATGTATGTGGGGAAGTTTATCGGTATAAAAATGATAAGCCTGACGGATTTAAACGTTTTATCGTTAAAGCGTATACGAATGATGAAGGTCGAATGGATATTTCCATTCCATTTGTTGATGGCGGTCATGAAATACTGTTGCCAGAACAGGTCAACCAAATTTGGCATGACAAATGTTCTAGCCCAGCATCTCCGTTAGAGTCGTTATCGTAGCTATTTGTATTTATTGCTGTCAGTAGCTTGTTATAAGGCAATGCTAGGCGGTGCTTGGGTCGATACATTTTAATGCTGCTGGGCGGTTTATCATTCTATGATAATAATCGATTAAAAATGGAGTGTTCAGCCGATTTAAAGGTGTTAGTAGCCAACGCTGAATAGACAGTGTTACAACAATATCTGCTAGGGTAAAATACTCCCCGCATAGGTAGTCGTAGTGGTTTTTTGTGGTCTTATTTTGTGCTAAAACAGAATCCAGTATTAGCATCTTTTCGTTCCATAAAACAATACTGGATTCTACTAGCTCATAGTGTTGTAAATAGAAGGGGTCTCTTCTAATTAGGGCCATGAAAGCGGCTCGCCAAGCAGGGTTTAGTTCAGCGCTTTGCCAATCCATCCATTTTTCAACTTCGGCTCTAGCAAGAGGGTCTGTTGGTAATATATTTTCATGTTGGGTTGTTGCTGCTAAATAGCGACATATTGTATTGCTTTCCCATAATGCTCCTTGGTCATGAATTAATACTGGAATGAGTGCATTAGGGTTTAGTTTTAAGTAGTTTAGTTGTTTTAGAGATTCTGTATTTCCCCATTGGTCTTCATGAATAAATTCAAGGTTCAGTTCGTGTGCTGTCCATAACACTTTACGAACATTAATTGAGGATGTTCGACCTAATATCTTTAACATTTTATCTAGCCCCTTAAAAATAACAATATTCAAATAACATAGATAGTTATGTTATGCAATTGTATTTTTATAGTTATTGCGATAACCCCGCCTACGGTGATTGAAATAAAACTCAGCTGTAGTTGCGGGTGTAAACTAATAAGAATAACTGGATTATATATATTTATATTAATGGTATACTAATTGAGTTGTAGTTGGTTTTGTTATTGATACAAAACAAAAAAAACCTTTGTGGTCAACGATGACTATATTTGTTGATATTCATTTTTTTAATGAATTTTAATTTAGTAGTTTAAGGAGTCGATAATGGTTAGTAATAATAGCGCACGTCGTTTATTAGGTATGCCTTACAAATTGAGCCGTTCTAAGAAGAATATTCGAGTGTCTATTGGTTCTAAAGATAATATTGCTGTAGCAGTCCAAAAAAACAAAGCAACAGAAAAGAAAACATATCATTCAATTACCGTTTTTTACCCTGAATATGTAGTCGGTTAATTATTATTTTTAACCCTCTAGTACCCTCTAGGGGGTTAAAATAACACTCTTCACTTAGTTTTTAATAAAAAACTCATTTCTTATCCTATTTTTAATACGAAATAAATTAATCATATTTAGCTGAATATGATTTTTTATAACAATAATTGTAGTCAGAAATATAATTAAACGTTAAGATTCCATCCATTGTATAAAATGAAAAATAATGATTACGATTAGGCGCTTTTGGATGAAATCTTACTGTTGGTTGTTGTTTTTGTGTTATATGTTTTTAACAGGGTGTTCTACTCAATTTAAATCAGATGAAAAAACAAATCGTTTAAAATTCAGTATCCAACATGCCAATACTATTCCTATTAAAGATTCCGTTGAACCACTTGCTGTTTCCGACATGTTGCCTGGCGATATTCTTTTGTCTTCAGCGACAGGGTTAAACTCGTGGGGAATTAGGCTATTTAGTATTAGTGGTGTAAGTCATGCATCTATTTATTTGGGACTTGGTGAGGTTGCTGAATCTGTTGGCAGTGGTGTGAGAGTTATTTCATTGAACCAAGCCGTAAGGGATTCGAATAATATGGTGGTATTGCGACAGTCGGGTCTTACATCACTACACGCAGATAAATTACGTGAATTTTCGATGCGTAATGATGGGCGTAAATATAATTATAAAGGTATTGTGATGATAGCCCCTTGGATGGTGACAAAAAGAATATGTGAACTACCATTAATTGGTGAAACAATACGCAATTTTTGTCTACAGACGTTAGCTAAAGTCCAGTTAGGTGATGACGTAGACCAAGCAAATGGTTTCTTTTGTTCTCAGTTCGTTATTGATGCATACAAATATGCAGGTATTCCTTTATTTGAAGGAAATTCATCATGGATAACCCCAGCAGATATATTACATATGCGTACAGGGGATGTGCCAACGTTTATGCCAACTCAGCGCTTAGTTTATGTTGGCCATTTGAAATCGTGGAGCTTCAGTAACGCTATCTTTAAAAAATAGCGCATTGTTTTACAAACAAAAAAAAGGCCAACGTATTAAGTTGGCCTGCTAAACTGGAAGCAATGTGAGCAATGTCGTTTGTGATAAACTTGAGTAATTTACTCAAGTATTCACGAGGTAAAAGATAACCATTCTCATTTAATAAATCAACCCCTTTTTTTGTATTGCTACTCATTCTTTATTTCTACTGATTTATTTTATTTATGCATGAAAAACAACTAGTTAATGCTAATTAAGCTGTTTTTTTTGTATTTTTACTAATAATTTTGTTTAAAAAAAATCGTTTAATGCGATTATTTCAGCCTAGATAATCGACTAAAGAGTGTATTCAGTATGAGAAAACTAAAAATTGGTGTCGTAGGTTTAGGCTCAATTGCGCAAAAGGCGTACTTACCCATCTTAACCAAGGAAGATAATTGGGAATTAATAGGCGCATTTTCGCCGAATCAATCGAAAGCCAGATTAGTTTGTGACAGATATCGAATAGAGCTATTTAGTCGTCTTGATTCTCTCGCTCAGCAGTGTGATGCGGTTTTTGTACATAGTGCTACTGCAAGCCACTATGAGGTCATAAAAAGGTTATTAGATTTAAATGTGCATGTTTATGTCGATAAACCATTAACTGAGCAGATTGAACAGTCTGAGCAATTAATTGAATTAGCAGACCTTCGACAGAAAGGGTTAATGGTTGGTTTTAATCGCCGGTTTTCACCTTTCTACATGGCTTTAAAATATGACTTACAAAATATTTCTTCACTTCGTATGGAAAAACATCGAACGAACAGTGTTGGACCAAAAGATGTTAGGTTCACATTATTAGATGATTACTTGCATGTGGTCGACACCGTAATTTGGATGGCGGGGGCTGACTCAGAGGCGAAATTAATCAGTGGAAATATTCAAGCAACATCACAAGGTGAACTTTTTTACGCGGAACACCATATACAAGCAGGGCTATGTTGGCTAACGACATCTATGCATCGAAAAGCTGGGAGCCAACAAGAGAAACTGATTGCTGTGGCAGAAGATAGCATACACCAAATAACCAATATGAATCATTGGCGAAGTGAAGACGGCACTGGTATTCATGAGGCAAATCCCGGAAGTTGGGATTCAACCTTACTACAACGTGGTTTCGATGGGGCAATTCGTCACTTTATTGACTCGGTTTCAAACCAGTCTCAACCATTGATCAGTGGTGAGCAGGCGATTATGGCTCAAAGGCTGGTTGAAAAAATGATTTTAGAATCAAAGCAAATGGCGAATACTTAATTAAATAGTTAGAGTTAAATATAAAGTCGATTATCATTTTTTATTTCAGCAGCCATGATAGTGAGATCCCCATATGCTAAACTTAACAAATAGTTCAGAGGTGTTATTTATTGCGGGTTTTGGCCCCATTGTTGTTGATCACTCAATGAGTCAGCATTTTTATTTGGATGTACTAAAACTGCCCTTAAAACCAATAGAAGAGGGGAGTCAGTATTTGACTTGTGAGCAAGATGCTCTCAATGGAACTAAACATTTTGCACTTTGGCCGATTGAGCAAGCAGCATTGTCTTGTTTTAAAGAACGACAATGGCCAGTTGAAATTCCTATCCCCCAAAGTTGGATGGAATTTGAAGTTTCAGATATTGATAAAATCACTCAAACTTGCCTCGAACATGGCTATAAATTATTAGTCTCTAATCAAATTGAGCCTTGGGGACAAACGGTAACTCGTTTGTTAAGTCCTGAAGGTATTCTTATTGGATTAACAGTTACACCTTGGTTAAGAGAATAGCTTTAAATTATCGCTAGAGATCTCATTTATCTTTGTGAATGAGAGACATTCTTAGCTAATTGTTTATAATTTTATGGTAAATCTTAATTTTAACTATTTTGTGGAGGGGTTATGTATAAAACGATTCTGGTCCCTATTGATTTAACTGAAGATGAATTAACCAGTAAAGCGGTTCGTCATGCTGTCAATCTTGCAAAACAATCGGGTGCTAACATTCATCTTATTCACGTTTTGCCTATATCATCTGCAATTATTAATGCCTATGCTTTGGGTTACATGGAAATAAAAGACCGTGCAACAGTTAAAGCAGAAGAGGATATGAAAATGCTAATGGATTCTATAGATCTACCTCATGATCATGTTAGCTACACCATTACATTTGGTTCCCCTCGTGATGAAGTGATTAATACTGCAAAGGATATCAATGCTGATATTATTGTCATTGGTTCACGCCGCCCGAATATCACGACTCATCTTTTAGGCTCTACAGCTGCGGGTATTGTTCGTTACGCAGAAACTTCAGTGCTTGTTGTTCGTTAATTTACAGATAAGAACCTACCTATAAATGTAGGTTCTTTCTAAATAGGATTTCTTTAGTTATAAATTTAGTGGGTAAAGTTTAGAATCTATTTTATTTATAGTAAGGAATTTTTGAATCCCTATGGAAAAATTTTCAAAAGAATTATTACGTATTGAGTATTTCTTGCTTCGAGTTTTGCGTTTTTATTTGTTATCGCTTTTGGTGTTTTTCCTCGGGTTATTGCCCGGTATTATCGGTTTCTATTGTATAGAAGGTCACTCACTGATTGAGTCAATGCTAAATGCATTATCAATGCTAAGTGGGCAACCAATAGAGCCTGCACCGATTACGCGTGCTGGTCGCTTTTTTATTGCTATTTATGGTTTATTTCTACAAAGTGTTTTTATTATCAGTATTGGCTTGATTGTAACACCCTTTATTCATCGTATTTTGCATAAATGGCATTTAGAGGAATAGGTCTATTTTTTGTCGTAATGTTAGGGAAGTTCACAGCTTTTTTACAATAGAAATACTATACTTTTATCGATGAAATAGTAAATATTCACCCGCACTTCCTAACGATTAAATCGTAAAAATTAACTAAAATACGGTTTAAAAGAGGATAAACACAATTAAAGAGGGCATCATATGTATAAGACAATTTTGGTTCCCGTGGATATATCTGAAGATGTACTAACAGATAACGCATTAAAACATGCTGTTTACTTGGCTAAAATGACTAATGCGACAATTCACTTATTTCACTCAGTACCTGATGTTTCAAGGTTCTCTATGAGCTATAGCTATCATTATGATTTACTGTCTTCTTTCGCTAAAAAAGCAGTAGAACGTTCTGAAGAGCAATTAAAAGAAATTATTGAAAAAATTGATTACCCTTCAGACAAAATCACTTATAAGGTTGAATTTGGTTCACCAAGAGATAAAGTGTTATCAGAAGCTGAAAGTATTAATGCTGATTTAATTGTAATCGGTTCTCGTAATCCGAGTATTTCAACCCATTTATTAGGTTCTAATGCTTCAGGTATTGTTTCTTACGCTAAAATATCAGTACTTGTTGTTCGCTAGAAAGAATTGCAAGTAAGAATAAAAATACAGCCTAATTTTAGGCTGTATTTTTTTAGGTGATATACATGAACGAAACTACTTCGTTTTGACCGCTTCTTTCGCTTGTTCAATAGCTTTAAGGGCTTGGCTACAGGCTTGCTCTTGGGCATCATCGGGGTAGCTTGCTAATGCCTTTTTCGCCTCTTCTAATTGGGATTTCATTAAGGCAATTTGCTCTCCCGCATTAGCTTCGTCTTTGTATTGTTCTTCTGCTTGTTTAACCAGATCATTCATTTCTTTAAAATAGGTATCACATGTTGGCCCTGCACTTGCATTAAAAGCGGTTAGAGCCACAAATAGACTACAGATTAACGGAAGAGTTCTTTTCATCATAATTTCGCTTTTAAAAGTCATAATATAATCAGGATAACATTCCATATAAAAAAACGCACCACTCAAAGGTTGCTAATGTTTTTAAGATATAAAAATTACATACATATTAAGACTATTCCTTTCCATAACTTGGCGTTATAGCATATTTTGCAAAATAGAAATGATAATCATTCTTGACTTAGTGCAGTGAAAAAGTGTACATTCAAGTACACTTTATTGGTATGAGAGAATAACTATGGCAAATAAAATTATAGTCAGCACAGAGAACTGGCCTGTCTGTGTAATGAATACCTTTCCTACATCAATGGATGAAACACGCTTATGGGTAGAGGAAATGGATTTACTATTAGCGAGAAGAGAGCAATTTGTGTTGGTTTATCCGCCAATTGCCGTGCAAGAAAAACCATCGAGGGAAGATATGGAAGGGATGAAATATGTACGCCGTTGGCTAAAATATGCAAAAGAACCTATGGAACAACATTGCCGTGCCATGGTTGTGACGTTGCAACCAGATGGCAGCGATAAAGAAGAAAAAGAACGTATGGCACCTATGTTATCAGAATTGTATGGTCCTGAAGTTTTGTTAGCCGTTGATGTTAAAACAGCCAAAGAGCAAGCTGAGTTAGCTTTAATTTAGTTATATTGCAGTGGAACTTATTTTGCGTATATAGCTGGCAATGATATCAACAGAAAGGGTGATTTGTTGTTCAATAAATTCATCGCTAGGTTTGAAATCAGCGACACAAAAAGTTGTAATGAATACATCCGCTTTTAACATTTCTAGGAAACGGGAAGAAATACTTAGGAGTGTTGTTTCATCCACTTTAACATCAGGTAATTGACTGAGTTTTTGTGTGAGTGAACGGTAGCTTTTTACAGGGCCTTGTTCAAAAAAGGCCTGACTGATTTCGGGGAATCGGTTATATTCGCCAAGAATTAGCCGATATAAACCAATGGATTGTGGCTTAAGGACATTCAAGAGAAAGCGGGAACCGTAAAATGATAAAACCATTTCAATGGTATCGAGTTTTGGAGCTTTTTCATTTGGCTCAATAAAGATGTCATCTATCATAGCGGCAACCACGGCTGCAAATAACCCTTCTTTATCACCAAAGTTTTTGTACAGGGTAGAACGAGAACCACCCGCCCGCTCAATAATCATATCCAAAGTCGCCCCTTCAAAACCATACTGAAGAAAAATATCAGCAGCGGCAGTGATTAATGCTTGATTACGGCGTTTCCCTTTTGGGGTTTTAGCCACTAATGGGTTATTCATAAATGATTAATCTTCCCCTTTTTACTCAACAACAAAATAATGTTATCAATTTTACCAAAATAGTTTGAATCAAGTCACCTTATTCGCGCTTTTACCTGAAAGAGATCATAAATTCAACGTATGTTTAGCTCTATGATATTTTAGAGGTTAACATGTTTAAGTCGATATCTGAATGGATGTCATTAGGGGGGACGAGATGGTAGGGTGTGCAACAGAGCAAAACGTCAGCGAGAATGAATCAATTAATAAGCAGAGAGAAATAACCAGGCTGTGTATCGAGTGTGGTTTACTTCTCTTACAGCATGGTGCCGAAAGTATGTTAGTTGAACAACTTACGACACGTGTTGGTATTGCTCTTGGGGCAAGTCAGGTTGATAGTGCAATTTCATCGAATTCACTGGTATTGACCACAATTATTGATGGGCGTTGTTTAACATCCACTCGTCGTATTATTGATCGTGGGATTAACATGCATGTTGTTACTGAGGTTCAACATGCGGTGATCCTTGTAGAGCATCATTTATTAGACAGTAAACAATTGCAGAAAAAACTGTCGTTAATTAAACCGTTACGTTACCCCCGATGGTTAATGGTATTCATGGTGGCATTATCTTGTGCTTGTTTTAGTACCTTAAATGGCGGGGGCTGGGAAAGTGCATTGATTACATTTATAGCCAGTGGATGTGCGATGTATATTCGCCAAGTCTTAACGTCTCACCAAATGAACCCGTTGATTAATTTCTGTATGACTGCGTTTGTTGCCACCTCCGTTTCAGGCCTATTGTTGAAGATCCCATATTTGGCGGTTACAGAAACCATCTCGATGGCAGCAAGCGTATTGCTGTTAGTGCCTGGTTTTCCGTTGATCAATGCGGTTGCTGATATGTTCAAAGGGCATGTCAATACAGGGGTTGCACGTTGGACCATGGCAAGTTTGCTGACATTAGCGACATGTATTGGTGTGGTAGTTGCTATGACAATATGGGATTTAAGAGAATGGGCATAAGTTTTCTACTTGAATTAGCTGAAAAGATGGCGTTAGCTGCAATCCCTGCGGTAGGTTTTGCTATGGTATTTAATGTTCCTGCTAGAGCATTAAAATATTGTGCATTATTAGGCGCGATTGGTTATGGCTCTAGAATTGTATTAATTGAATTTGGTTTACAAATAGAATGGGCCAGTTTTGTATCCGCTATACTCGTTGGGGTGATTGGTATTCAGTGGTCTCGCTGGTGGTTAGCACACCCTAAGGTTTTTACTGTCGCTGCGGTGATACCGATGTTTCCGGGAATTAGTGCTTATATTGCGATGATTTCGGTCGTGAAAATCTCTCAATTTGGTTATAACCCTGAGTTAATTGAGGTTTTAGTCACTAATTTTCTCAAAGCATCTTTTATCGTTGGGGCATTATCTATTGGTATCTCGTTACCTGGCTTATGGCTTTACCGCAAAAGGCCGAGTGTTTAATGATAAATTAAAAGTAACAGTTTCTACTAACTTTGCATAAATTCTCATCATGGTTTTAATAGATAAAATTGAGTGACTCCTGATACCATTTGTGTTTTTATTTGATTAGAATAGATGTATATTTTCTTATATACTTTAAGGTGTTAGCGTTAATCCTATCACCTTATTCTTATTTTTTGCTGCTATTCTAGTCATCGGTGCTATTTTGAAACAATCCAGTGTATTTAAATACGTTAAACGTTTTATTCCTTTTATAATTATTCTTTTTTCCATTCCTGCATTTTCATCACCAAATTCGTTTACAGAAGCTAAAGTTCTCAGTAAAAATCAGGTGTATAAAGACCAAAATAAACAGGGCGAAGGGACCCTATATTGTGGTTGTCAGTGGGAATGGTCTGGCAAAAGCGGTGGACAAGTTGATTTAGCCTCCTGCGGCTACCAAGTGCGTAAACAGCAAACACGTGCTCAACGAATTGAATGGGAGCATATTGTTCCGGCGTGGGTCTTTGGGCATCAACGACAATGTTGGCAAAAAGGCGGCAGAAAAAATTGTGTTTCAACTGACCCAGTATTTGGGATGATGGAGGCTGATTTGCATAATTTGGCTCCATCCATAGGGGAAGTTAATGGTGACCGAAGCAATTACCGTTTTGGGCAATTGGGCAATGATGTAGCTTATCCGTATGGAATGTGCCAGAGCCGTGTAGACTTTGCACAGAGGGTATTTGAGCCCCGTAATGAAGTCAAAGGCCAAGTTGCTCGTGTCTATTTTTATATGCATGACCGTTATAATTTATCGATGTCACGCCAACAGCAACAATTATTAATGGCTTGGGATGAAAAATATCCGCCTAGTCAGTGGGAAATGCAACGAGATGAGCGAATAGCAAAAGTCATGGGGCATCATAATCCATTTGTGACAGGGGAAAAAAAATGGCGTTTAAATCATAAAAATACAGGGGAAGGGTTGCGTGTTTCACAACCGTCATCATCCACTTATAGTCACAATCAGCAACGAGTGACAAATAGACCTGAATCCTATGAAATCAAAGGCAACATTAACTCAAAAAAATACCATTTTTCACACTGTTCAGGCTTTAAAACCACCGCAGATAAAAATGCTAAAATGTTTGCAACAGAGGCCGAGGCTAAAGCAGCTGGTTTTATATTAGCGGGAAATTGTAAACCACGTTGACGATATGTTTATTTCACCTAACTAGGTAATTATTTGATTAGCTTATTTTATTTTTTAGCTATGACACCAAATGTTTTTTTATCACAAAACCATTAAAAAATGTTAGAAAAATGTTGCTTTTCGAAAAAAAATAACGCTATATTTAATGTAAATAAAAAACTGTAGCAAAAACATGAGCTCATCGGGTTTCAAAAAATGTTGCAGTTTGTCATATTAATGTCATACAGATTCATTAGTTTAAAGGTATCGCTGTCACAGGAGAAACTAATGGGAAATAATTGTTTATTTAGGTGTATGCAAAACCGGTTACCACTCCATCATGGAACTGTCATGGTGAGATTGGTAACCGGTTTTTTTATTGGTGACTTTTCTGAAATGAAATTATATCGCCAAGCACAAGTTCCACCATTAACTATGAGCTTGAAGGGAGCTCCTCTCTGTTTTGAATAGTCCGTCATTTGAATTGACATCACTGATACCTGGAAGGGTTAATACTATGAGTAGACAGAAAGCTGCAACAAAGGCACGTCGTGAAATGAAACGTTCATCACGTAAAGACCGTTCTGGTCGGTTTGATATGAATAATGTTGCGTCTTTTGCTGAATTTACAGGCATTGAGCCTATTGGTATGGCAAAAGAACGTCGTGATGAATCTCCTATCTTGCCAAGAAATGACGCTCAAAAGCTCTATATTAATTCCATTAAGCATAAGCAATTAGTTTTTGCTAATGGTGAAGCGGGGTGTGGGAAAACCTACATAAGTACTGCACTTGCTGCGGACGCGTTAATTCATAAAGATATCAATAAGATTATTGTGACAAGACCTGTTCTTCAAGCGGAGGAAGATCTCGGTTTCTTACCGGGGGATATGTCGGAAAAATTTGCACCTTACTTTCGTCCTGTCTATGACGTTTTGCTGAAAAGGTTAGGAGCCTCTTTTTTACAATATTGTTTACGTCCTGAAATTGCTAAGGTGGAAATAGCGCCATTTGCCTATATGCGTGGTAGAACCTTTGAAAATGCGATTGTAATTTTAGACGAAGCGCAGAATGTCACAGTCACACAAATGAAGATGTTCTTAACCCGATTAGGTGAGAATGTGACGGTAATTGTTAATGGTGACGTCACACAATGTGATTTACCTGAGAATGTGCCATCAGGGTTGGCAGATGCATTACAACGTTTTAGTAGTGATGAAATGGTCTCAATGGTGAATTTCACGATTGAAGATTGTGTTCGGTCACAATTGTGTCATAAGGCATTGTTGGCTTATAACCATTAATATCGTCATTATTGCTGATGCCCCGTGGTTAATTACGGGGCATCTTGTTTAATCTGAAAGCGGTTGATTAGTGATATAACATTTCGTGTACAATTTGTTCATCGGTTAAAGTATAAGGGTAGTAGGTTGGCCAATTTTCTAGTTGCCCTAATAATTTTTCTTGCGAATCATTACCCATATATAAATGGAAGTGGCCCGAGGTTTGCGGCTCAATGATATGGTCGCTAAATTGAATATATTTTGGTGCTTTCGAGTTTGCGTCTTGGCACTCAAATAAATAGCGAACACCTTTTTTTCCCGAAACGTAATTCAGTATTTTATAACCAGAATATGTGTAGTGGCAGCTATTTACGACACCATTTTGGGTAAATTCGATAATGTCATTTTCAATACCGATGCTATCAACATCCGTTGCATAGCCTTTTTTATAATACTCTCGGTACTCTTCAACGGTTTTATCTTTATTTTTTTTCGCTTTATTTTCGAGCACTTCATCAAGTTTTCCATTTAATAATAATGGGTTGACGGATACCCAAATACCTTGCCAATCACTCAGTGACCTATTTTTGACATCAGCATCATCAAAAACCCCTTTGGAAGCTTGAAGTGCTTTTTCTGATTGGGGATGAGCGTGACTGTGTGAACCATGAGAAATTGCAGTAAAGCTGGTTACAGCAAGAACAGTGCATAAGCTCGCTTTTAGAATTGCCATTTTGTACACAATAATTTTCCCTATTTTATCGAGTGGATAAGAAAATAATGGATATGTTATAACATAACATCAATGGCAATGAAAAGTGTTTTAACGTCATTTTTAAGCGATGCAATAAAATGGTGGCGTTTGTGAATGACAGTTTGGTGGGGTAGATAAACTCGCTTATTAGCCCTAATAAGCGAGTAGAGGGGGTTTTAATCGTCTGGGTTATCCATTACGGCGTGGCGTTCATGATGGTAACCTTCTTCATCATAGCCATGACGCCAGTATGGGATAGCATAAATATCTTCACGGCCAAAACCCTTTTCACGACGAATAAAACGGCGTAAATCACGAATTATTTGGTCTTCTCCGGCAATCCAAAAAGCAGTATCACTGGTTGGAATGTCCCATGATTTAAAAGTAGAGATTAACGCATCCGTTTTAGTGATATCACCACAAATCCAAATAATTTCAACATGTTGTGGTTTTTCTAATTCACGAATATCTTCTTGGCTATCTAACCGTAAAACAACTTTACCTTGTGCATCTTTAGGCATTTTTTCTAGTAATGCGGCAATGGCTGGTAATGAGCTAGAATCCCCAGCCATAAAATAGTGTTTTCTAATAGGTAAGAGTGGGTCTGGACCACCAGGATTGGTGATCCCCATCCAATTACCCGGCTTTGCATCCCGAGCGAAAAGATAAGCGGGGCCTGTCACGCCATCATGCATTGCAAATTCAATATCAATTTCTTTTATTTCAGGTCGAATAGCACGCACACTATAGGTTCTCACAAATGGGCGGGGCTCATTTTCTGGCCAACTACGACCTTTTTCTGTTAATACAGGTAATGCTGGCTGGCTTTTTAAATCAGGAGCGAGAAAAATTTTCAGATGCCCACCTTCACAACCTGTAGGATAAGCACTGAGTTTTTCTCCGGTGAAGGTAATGCAACGGATAGAAGGGCTGACATCCCTAATCGATTTAACTTGGATAAGCTGTGGTGGAGCCGGGCGGTAGATATTTTTTTCAACGGGTTGTTCGGTAGCCACGGACAATCTCCTATGTTAATGATAATTTTATTATATGGTAATTATTATCATTATCATGAATATGCCGAAAAGTTGCAATACATAGTCTATGATTGTGGGGAGGATTTTTGTGTTTTATTAACCGGTAGTCAATTGAGTGATTGATCTGTACTGATAGCCGTCACTTAAGGAATAGCGATGGGATGACTATTCAGCAGGGGTTAATCGATAAATCAGTAAAATAAAGCGGTATAGTATGGTCGTAAGAATACATTTGAAGGCATGAAAAATTGACTGAATATGTAAAAAGGTACTTTGTTACGTTGTAACGTTTAGGCAATGAACTCTTTTGACTCACTGAATGCACTCAGCGTATTTATAAAATATGCCGTATATAAACTATACGGCATTCAATAGGTTAACTACTTCACTTTCATTCCGGCGGCGGTCATCATTAACTTAAATAGATAAGAGAATGCGAATAACGCGAATACACTCCCTAGCCAAATGACCGCCATCCAACCAAGTTTTTTCCACCAAGGTGAGGCTATCACGTTATCAGTGGTAGCCTTGGTCTGGGGTAATTTTTCCTCTGAAGACATAGTAACTCCAATAGGTATAAACCAAAATAACGGGAATAATGAATAATGCACCAACGAGCATAAAGCCTAAGCTTTCCGGTGGACCAGCGGCTTCACGGAAGCTAATTACTGGCGGAATGAGCGTTGGCCAAATACTGATCCCTAGGCCAGTAAAACCAAGGAAAATCAGTAAAAGTGCCGCCAAGAATGGCACGCTATCATGTTGCTGGCGTTTAGCACTCTTTAAGATCAACCAAGTGCAGCCTAATACTAGTAATGGAACAGGTAAAAAGAAGAATAGGTTAGGGAGTGAGAACCAACGGTCAAACACAGCTTCATTTAACATTGGCGTCCATAAGCTAATGATTGCAATAACAGCTAACATCAGTAAGGTTAATGGGCGCAGGATACGATACATGGTACGGCGTAGGTGGCCTTCAGTTTTCATGATTAACCAGCCACAAGCGAGCAACGCATATGCCACGACTAAGCCAAAACCACAAAATAGTGGGAACGGCGCAAACCAATCAAAATAGCCCCCCATGTAAACGCGGTTTTCAACATGGAAGCCTTGAATAAATGCCCCGACAACCACACCCTGCACAAATGTGGCGAAAATAGACCCCCAAATAAAGGCATGATCCCAATGTCGACGATGCGATTCGTCTGCTCTAAAGCGGAACTCAAAAGCAACACCTCGGAAAATCAACGCTAATAACATGAAGGTTAAAGGGATAGAAAGAGCATCTAATACAATTGCATAGGCGAGTGGGAATGCACCAAATAAGGCGGCACCACCTAAAACCAGCCAAGTTTCATTGCCATCCCATACGGGGGCAACGCTATTCATCATCAAATCGCGGTCTTGGCTATCTTTCAGGGCTGGATACAAGATCCCTATACCTAAATCGAAGCCATCCATTACGATATACATCAACATACTAAATACAATGATGACAAACCAAATGAGAGGTAAATCAATGCCCATGAGTTGCGTCCTCCGCGATACCTTTACGAATTAATTTCATCATATACATGTAACCGATACCGAATACACTGCCATAGACGACAAAGAAAGCGATTAGGCTAATACTCATGTGCATTTCACCGTGTGCACTAACAGCATCAGCGGTTCGCTGTAACCCATAGACAACCCATGGTTGGCGGCCTATTTCTGTGGTAAACCACCCTGCAAGAATAGCGATTAAACCAGAAGGTGCCATGAAGAAAATAAAACGTAAAAATGCTTTTGACTCGTAAAGGTTTTTACGATAACGCAGCCATAGCCCCCACACGCCAGCAACTATCATTAACAAGCCTAGCCCGACCATGACGCGGAATGACCAAAACACCATAAACACATTTGGCCTATCTTCTGGTGCATATTCTTTTAACGCTGGCACTTGTTTATCAATGCTGTGTGTTAAAATTAAACTTGCCAGATAAGGGATTTCGATAGCGTATTCCGTTTTTTCTTTTTCTTGGTTGGGGATACCAAATAAAATAAGTGGCGTCGCTTCACCGGGTTTGTTTTCCCAATGGCCCTCCATTGCAGCAACTTTAACTGGTTGATGTTTCAATGTATTTAAGCCGTGTGCATCACCAATCAAAGCTTGAACGGGGGCTAATACCAAAATTAGCCACAGTGACATGGAAAACATCTTTTTCATGGCACTGGACTTGTTACCTTTTAGTAGGTGCCATGCAGCAGAAGCACCGACAAAGAAAGCTGCCGCAAGGAATGCTGCGGTTGTCATGTGCAGTAGGCGATAAGGGAAGGATGGATTGAAAATAACGGCCAACCAGTCAACGGGTACAATACGACCATCAATGATTTCAAAGCCTTGTGGTGTTTGCATGAAGCTGTTAGATGCTAAGATCCAGAATGTTGAGATAATGGTTCCGAGTGCGACCATGCAAGTCGCAAAAAAGTGAAGTTTTTCACCCACACGGTTCATACCAAACAGCATTACACCAAGGAAACCCGCTTCTAAGAAAAATGCAGTGAGGACTTCATAAGTTAGTAATGGCCCAGTAATACCGCCTGCAAAATCAGAGAAGAAGCTCCAGTTAGTCCCAAATTGATAAGCCATTACTAACCCAGAAACGACACCCATTCCGAAATTAACCGCAAAAACTTTTGACCAAAAATGGAACAGCTTTATATAGTCTTCATCACGAGTTTTAAGCCATAAACCTTGAAGCACAGCGAGGTAACTCGCTAGCCCAATCGTAATGGCGGGAAAAATAATATGGAACGAGACCGTAAACGCAAATTGAATACGGGCGAGTTCCAACGCACTTAGTCCAAACATATTGACCCCTGAATGGAAATGTTAATGGCACGCCCATTTAAAGCTTTGGTGATAACAATCGAAGCGCTTATCCCTAGCAAAAAATCGTTAACGCCGGAATACAGCTAAAAATGTTTTGTGCTTATAGTTAAAAAAAGTCAGGTGAATGTGTGGATAAGTAGAACATGAGACGATAAACTATAATAGTAACAATTATTGAGAAATTAACTATAACAGTTGAGGCGGCTATGACGAGATATGAACAGTTAGCAGCGCAAATTCGTCAACAAATTGAAGACCATATCTGGCAAGTTGGTGACAGATTACCTTCACTTAGGGAAAGCGTTAAGCAATCAGGTCTGAGTTTAATGACCGTGGTACAAGCCTACCAATTACTCGAAAGCCAAGGTTGGGTCGTTGCTCGCCCGCAATCAGGCTACTATGTGGCTAACCGTAATAATTCATTTGCTGCGGCAAAGGGAGGAAAAGGGCTACATTTAAATGAGAATGTAGAGATTAACGCCTCTATTTTTGGTGTGCTACAAGCTTGTAAGGACCCTGATATTATCCCATTTGGCTCCGCATTTCCAGAACCCGCCCTGTTAGATGAACCAAAGCTTGCTAAATCGCTAGCTTCAGTGGCAAGGCGCTTATCAAAATTTAATACGCCAGCGAACCTTCCTCCGGGGAATGAGCAATTACGGCGTAATATTGCCCAACGTTATGCCACTCAAGGGATCCACGTTGCACCCGATGAAATTGTCATTACAGCTGGGGCGATGGAGTCCTTAGTTCTTAGCTTACAATCAGTTACGCAACCAGGGGACTGGGTTGTTATCGAGTCTCCAGCATTTTATGGTTCTTTACAGGCGATAGAACGTTTAAAACTCAAAGCAATAGCTATCAAAACTGACCCTATCTTTGGTATCGACCTAGATGCACTTGAAGAGATAGCGAATAAATACCCAATTAAAGCCTGTTGGTTAATGACTCACTATCAAAACCCCCTTGGCGGCACGATGCCACAGGCTAACAAAAAGCGCTTAGTTGATATTCTCAATAAACACCAAATTGCGTTAATTGAAGATGATGTTTACGGTGAACTCTATTTTGGCAATAAACAACCCATCCCTGCTAAGGCTTTAGATACCAAAGGTAATTTCTTCCATTGCTCTTCATTTTCCAAATGTTTAGCGCCGGGTTATCGGGTTGGCTGGGTTGCGGCTGGTCACCACGCGACAAAAATTCAACATTTACAAATGATGAGCACAGTTTCTGCCAGTGTACCGACTCAATTGGCGATTGCTGAGTATCTTTCTCTGGGCGGTTATGACAATCATTTGCGTAAACTGCGGCAAACTATGGAGCAACGTCAACATCAGATGCTCGGGGCCATAGCAAAATATATGCCGGCTTCAGTAAAAGTTAATATGCCTAAAGGCGGGTATTTTTTGTGGTTAGAATTTGAAGCACCTTTTAATGCTATTCGTCTTTATCAATTGGCTCTTAAAGAAGGGATCAGTATTGCGCCTGGTAGTATGTTTTCAACGAGCGAGCAGTTCAACCATGCATTTCGTCTGAATGCTTCATTTACATGGAACGAGCAAGTAGAAGAGGCCATGAAAACTTTAGGTCGTTTATGTCACTATTTAATTAATGAGAGGCGCGAATAGTCACATTATTGTTGTTAATTCATTGCCTTGAGAGACTAACTTTGCCAATCTAAGCTAAAACCACAAGTACCAATGGCAGCATAGGGGGTAATGTGAAAATAAAATGTTTTGATATGACGGAGTTACCTATCCTTGATTGGAATGATGGCGGGGGGTTTAGCCAAGAGGTTTTTTGCTGGCCTGTCGCATCGGATTACTCTTTACGTGCAAGTATTGCAACGATTAATAAAGATAGCTACTTAAAACGCTATGCCGAAGGCGAAAGGCTAGCTATCTTGCTTAATAAACAGCCGCTTTCATTAACCGATAACAAGGGTGTTGAATATCCACTAGGGCAAGTGGGTGACAGTATTCAGTTTTCTGCTCAGCAGTATTGTGCAGTTAATATAAAGCAACCCTCAACTCAATTATTGAATTTTATTTTTCGACAAGATAGGTGGAGCGTTAAAAATTATTTAGTGACTGAAAAACGTAGGTTACCGGCAAACCAAGCAGGCCTTGTTTATGTACTTGAGGGCCAGTGGGAGGTTTTTGGTGGAAATTGTAACATAATGGCAAAAGGGCAAGGGGGCTGGTGGCTTCCTGATATCGGTGAAGGGGAGGTTAAGCCACTTAGCACCGATAGCAAATTAATTTGGATTGAGTTGTTGCCTCACTAGCTGGTTGCTAAGCCAATTGCAGCAAAAGTCAGCATTCCCCCTGCAACACCTTCGGTTATGCGGCGTTTTTTATCATTATAAGTTTGCTTGTTATGCATGGACGCAAATAATGCTCCGATCACACCGTAAATAACAATACAAGAAAAAATAAAAGTGGCAGACAAGATCAACGATTGAATAGCAACACTTTCATTTAATTGGATAAAATTAGGTAAGATGGCGAAGTAAACTAAGAGACCTTTAGGGTTGAGAAAGCTGGTCAAAAAGGCTTTGCCGATGATTGATTTTGTCGAGGCTGTTTTAATGCATATTTCACGTGTTCTGATGGCTGATAGCAGCATACAAACCGCGAGATAAGCCACATACGCGACACCTACCCATTTAATTGTATGGAAAATGGCTGGTGAGGCAGCAACAATCGCTGATAACCCTAATGCGGCAAGTATAGCATGGGTCATATAGCCCATAATAATTCCTAAATTAGCTTTCCAAGCAGCAATGGCCCCGCCGGAAAGACCTTGAGCAGAAATAAACAGCAGATCAGGTCCTGGTGTACATACCAGAGGGATCACAGTTGCGCTAAATAACAGCAAAGTTTGTAACTCCATTTGAATACCTCATGTTGATTATTTTTATTTAACACAACTGGCCAGTCGCAATAAAATTATAACTATGTATCGATAGTGTTGGGTTTTTTTATTGCTTGTAAAGCGTTAATTTTTGATATTAAATATCAAAAATTAACTTAAAAATAGCACTCAGATTCAATAGGTGAAAATATGGTAAAACTTGATGCCATAGATAAACATATTTTACGGGTTTTACAACGAGACGGTAAAATTCAAAATATTGAATTAGCTAAAGAAGTTGGGCTTTCCCCTTCTCCTTGTTTACGCAGAGTTAAATTATTGGAAGAAGCTGGGGTGATAAAACGTTACGTTGCGGTGCTTGATGGCGCTAAGATTGGGGCGGGGTTATCTTTATTTGCGCGTATTTGGTTTAAAACGCAGGATGCTCACACCATCAATCAATTTATCCAAGAGATAAAGCAAATGCCAGAGGTTGTTGAATGCCACTTAATGGCAGGGGAATGTGATGCGCTAATCCGTATTGTGACACATGATCTTGCATCATATCGCCGTTTCCATGCCGACCATCTGACACAAATTAATAGTATTCAAAGTATTAAGACTGAAGTGCCAATGGAAACAGTTAAAGTGACTTATGCATTACCATTATGACAGTATCGCTAATCGTTTATTGTTGTTTTATCAATTTTGTTGGGGCACATTCAGTTAGCTCTACAGTGTTATCAGGTAAGTAAAAATAGCCTGATTTCCCCATTTTTTTGATTTAACAATTAAAATAGTGGGCATAATATGCCTTGTATCAGGCATTATGGCGGTTGTGACGAATCAATAATAGTAACCGATATATTATTTAGTATTTTAAGAAAAGACAATAAGTAAAATATAAAATAAAATTTTTATTTATTAAATATTGTTTAACTATGGGTAGGTGATATTTAATTATATTTTGAAAATTAATTTTACAAATTGAAATATAATTATTGATTTTAATATATAGAGAGAAAAGTTATGGTGAAATAGTAGCGTTGTTGTTTAGTGTGAGAATGTGAAATGTACTTATTTATATATCGGTTCGTTTTTTGATTAGGTATTTGGCTCAATAATAGTAACTGTTGGGTTTATAAATCAATACTACTGATAGCGTAATCTAATTGCTTGATATGTCAGTAATGAAATGGTTTTTTTTTGATCCTGCGCAACATCATTTTATATCCCTTCCTTATACTAGTATTAATCAAAAAAATATAATGCGAATATTTCTTATTTAATGAAGTTAGTAACTCTCAGTTTATTTCAATAACACGAATGTAATTATTGGCACGGCTTTGTTCTGTTATCAGTTTGCCAGTGAATTAGATGGTTATTATATTTCTTTATTCGAATTATGAAGCTCAAATTTTAAAGAAACTATTCGTCAGTAAATTGAAGGAAAACTATGATTTATCCGATTACTGATAGGCTGTTGCCTACCATCAATAACGCTGAGTTTAAGCGTTATGCTATGCGTTATTTGGATATTGAGAGACAAACACAGCAAGCTATTACTCAATATGGGCTTAGTTTTGAACCTGCTTTTTCACAGCAAAGTGAGATAAACCAGCTTAAACAGGATATTAAAGCACTAGGTGCATGTTTTGCGAATAATGGAAAGAGTATACATAGTCATTGGCTATCGAGTGCTTGTGTGCAGTGCCGCACAGGGGAAGGGAGTTACACCACATTTTTATCATTAAAATGCCACCGCGACTGCTATTTTTGTTTCAATCCTAACCAAGAGAACTACCAAGGTTTTCAACATGAGATGAGGGACGCTGTTGGCGAAGTTGCTGCAATTGCAGAGCAAGAATACCCGCTAACACATATTGCTTTAACGGGAGGTGAACCATTACTTTTCCGCCAAGAGAGCATTGCGTTTTTCGCAGCAGTTCAACAGAAATTACCTCAGGTTCATAGCCGCTTATATACAGCTGGTGACCCATTAGACCGTAGCACAGCGGTAGCCTTAGCAAATGCAGGCCTTAAAGAAATTCGCTTTAGCATCAAAATTGATGATGCAGAAGAACGGATTGAGAAAGTTTTACACCGCATTGAATTAGCAAGAGAAATTTTCCCGACGGTGATGGTGGAGATGCCGGTTATCCCAGGCACTGAACCGCAAATGTACAAGTTACTCATGCGGTTAGATGATATTGGTATAGATGGGATTAACTTATTGGAATTTTGTTTTCCTTTAACAAATAGTGACGCTTACCAATCACGGGGCTTTCAACTTAAAAACCCCCCTTATGAAGTGTATTACAATTATTGGTATGCAGGTGGGCTTGCTGTCTCCCAAAGTGAATTAGCTTGTTTGCGTGTGGTTAAATTTGCATTAGAACAACAGCTATCACTTGGTGTGCATTATTGTTCCTTGGAGAATAAACACACAGGTCAAGTATACCAAAGTAACGCATTTTTTCGGCAACATGCTCAGCTTATTGGGCAACATTATCTATTTTCATCTCGCGATTATTTTTATAAAAGCGCCAAAGTATTTGGTGATGACCGCCCACAAGTAGCAAGACTATTAAAACAAGCGGGAATTTCTTATCACGAAGAGTTATTGCACGGCTTTTTGCAGTTTAATCCCGAATCTATTTTGTATTTAACTTCCCTCGTTGATTTACCCATCGCACTCACCTCACACATCATTGAGCCTGATGAGCAGGGCAACCCTTTAATTAAAGAAGTGAAGGTTGAATTAACGACACCAACTCAATTTTTATTGGCCGATTTGCATGAAGGTTCCTGTAATGAATAACATCCCAACATTTGATTATCTCTATGCGCGTCAATTTGCTTATGACGTATTAAGACGCTTATTAATAGAAGAACCTACCCCTGAGTTATTAAATTATTTGGATAATACGGGGTTGGCATTATTCCCTTGTGATGAAGCATTACCCGCGATGAAAAATGCAATTGAGGAAATGGGAAAAGATTTACAGTCACGGACGTTACAAGCAAACGCGGATAGTTTTGAAGATTTACATTGGGATTTTACCCGCTTATTTATTGGCCCAGAAGCGCCTCCGGCGGCACCATGGGAGTCTACTTATGTCTCCCGTGACAAATTGTTGTTTCAAGAAAACACATTAGCTGTAAAAACCTTTTATCAAAAATATGGGTTCCAATTACCTGAGGGTGACATGGAGGCAGCCGATCATATTGGGTTTGAGTTAGATTTTATGTGGAATTTAAGTCAACGCATTGTTGCGATTGTCGATATTGGAAATGAGCTAGGCGAAGACGCAAAAAAATTATTGTTAGGGTCATCTGCATTCTTAGATACGCATCTTTTAGCATTTATTACCCCGTTTTGCCGTGCAATGCATAACCATGCAGAAACCTTATTTTATCGCCAATTAAGCTCACTTTTAGAGCTTTTTTTGCGCAACGACCTTAAAAGAATCAATGAATTAGTTAATTAATAATAATAAAGCAAAGTGAAGAGGTAAGAGCAATGTCAGAAAGACAGAAAGTAGCCTTAAGTCGTCGTTCATTTTTAGCATGGACATCGGCGGCATCAGTGATGGCTACGTTGCCGCTAAGTAAACGACTTTATGCTGCAACACCAGAAGAGGAAAAAGCCGTTGCCCAAGCAACCGACGCTGTCACTCAAGGGACATGGAAGCCCGTGGCATGTTGGCATAACTGCGGTGGTCGTTGTGTCAATAAAGCCCTCGTCGTTGAAGGTGTCGTTGTTAGGCAAAAAACAGATGATGTGGTAGCGGACTCACCTGACTTTCCACAACAACGAGGCTGTTTACGTGGGCGTTCTCAACGTAAACAGGTGTTCGGTGCCGATCGATTAAAATACCCAATGAAACGTAAAGGTTGGGCTCCCGGAGGGGGAGATAAAAGCTTGCGTGGGCGTGACCAGTGGGTACGTATTAGCTGGGATGAAGCACTTGATATTGTTGCGTCAGAAAGCAAACGCATCAAAGAAAAATATGGTAATGAATCCATTTGGATCACAGGCGGCAATGGTGTTGATATCCAAAATGTTTATGCGAAAGCGGGTGGATTTGTTGGCGACTGGGGAACAACGTCATGGGGAGCATGGTTTGAAACACCAGCCCATTTAGGGTTGTTAGAAGGTTTTTATACCTTTGGTACCAATGATCGCTTTGATATGCGTAATTCACAATTGATTGTTATGTGGGGGGCAAACCCTGCGTGGAGTAGCCCTGGTAGCCCAACCTATAACTACTATCAAGCAAAAAAAGCAGGAGCTCGGTTTATTTGTATCGACCCAAGCTATACTGCGACAGCGGAATTAATGGATGCTGATTGGTACCCTATTAACCCGGGTACTGACCACGCTTTAGCGTTGGGCATCATGTATGCTCTATTGGAAATGGACAGCCAAGATAACCCATTAATTGATTGGGATTTCTTGCGCCGTTGTACGGTTGGTTTTGATGAAACTAATATGCCAGCAGGGGCTGATCCAAAAGGTAATTTTAAAGATTATTTATTAGGTACGTATACAGGGGAGCCGAAAACACCTGAATGGGCATCTAACATTTGTGGGCTATCCGCTACAGATATCCGTAAATTGGCCCGTGAAATTGGTGGGACAAACCGAGTGGCACTACTTACTGGCTGGGCTCCAGCTCGTGTTCATAATGGAGAAGGTTGGGTACAAGCATTCTCAACCTTAGGTTTTATGACAGGGCATATGGGTAAACCGGGGCGTATGACAGGGGTAAGCTGCCATTTTGCGGCAGGGAATAACGGTACTCGCTTAGTGATGGCTGGCGACAGTGGTTTACCGGCGGTGCCAAACCCAATTAGCCTGAAAATTAACCATAATGAACTCAACCGTGCATTATTAGAGAAAAAATTCCGTCAACGCGGTGTGGGTGATGTAAACGCTAACATTCAAATGATTATCCACCCATTTAATGCCACATTGCAAACACGCGCCAATATTTCGCAGAGTATTGAAGCCTACCGTAAAGATGTGGAATTAGTGGTAACAGCAGCTTATGTTCCACACACTTGCGCTAAATACTCCGATATTGTACTGCCAGTAACTACCGAATGGGAGCGTGAAGGGACCATATTAAATCCAAGCAACCGCGAAGTTATTATTGCCGCGGTTAATGTGACCCCACCTCTTTATGAAGCGAAAAGTGACCAATGGATTGCCAAAGAAATCGGAAAACGCCTTGGCATTAATGTCGATGAAGTATTCCCTGTTTCTGAGAAACAGCAGTTCTTCAATAAGCTTAATGGTGCAACAATTATTGGTGAAGATGGTAAAACCACTGAGCCATTGCTGACAATTACCCAAGCAGACATTGATGAATGGCAAGTGACAGGCAAACCTCAGCAAGGTCGCATTACATTGAATGAGTTTCTTACCGTTGGGAAATATCAAGTTAAACGAACTAAAGGTGATAACTATGGTTATATCGCCTATGAAGACTTTATTCGAGACCCTGAAGGGAATCCGCGCCCAACGCCAAGTGGTAAATTTGAAATTTATTGCCAAACATTGGTAGAAAAAGCGGATGAATGTGGTTGGACAAAATTACCTCCGATCCCTGAGTACATTCCTTCAGCAAATGGCTATGAAGCTAGCTTTAAGGATTTCTCTAAAAAAGAAAAAGGGGATTATCCATTCCAAATCTATAACCCTCATTATTTACGCCGTTCACACAGTACCCTTGATAATGTGCCTTGGTTACGCGAGCAGTGGCCTAGCCCAATTTACATCAATGCGTCGGATGCAAAGCGCCTAGGAATTAAGCATGGTGAAACGGTGTTAGTTACAAGCCCACAAGGGAAAATTGTACGTCCAGCATTGGTTACCCAAACGATGAAACCAGGAGTGGTTGCATTACCTCATGGTAGTTGGACGAATGTGGATGAAAAAACAGGGATAGATATGGCAGGGGCTGATAATACGCTAACGATCCAAGTACCAACGGGTCTTGGCACATCAGGTTGGAACACCATGCTGTGTAATATCGAGAAATGGCATGGTGATCAATTAGTTCCAGATGCTGCTATTCCACAGCGTATTATTTTTTAGGGGGCAATAAGAAATGGATAAACAAGTCGGATTTTATATAAACGTTGCTGCCTGTATTGGGTGTAAAACCTGTGTAGTAGCTTGTAAAGACAAGAACGACCTTGAGGTTGGGCGTAATTTTCGCCGAGTATATGACGTTGAAGTTGGGGAATACCCGCGGCCTCGTCTCTGGCATTTGTCAATAGCTTGTAATCACTGTGATGACCCTCAGTGCGTCAGTCATTGCCCAACAACGGCAATGCATAAACGTGAAGAAGATGGGGTTGTGTTGGTCGATCACAATAAATGTGTTGGATGCCGCTATTGTACTTGGGCTTGCCCATATGAAGCACCACAATTTGATGCGAGTATTGGTATGATGACCAAATGTGATACCTGCATCGACCTGCGTGAGAAAGGGGGAAACCCTATGTGTGTGGATTCTTGCCCAATGCGTGCCATTGAATTTGGCTTAATCAGTGAATTGCGCAAAAAATATGGCACAAATGCGGATATTGATGGGTTACCAAGCTCATCAATCACGAAGCCGAACCTTGTTGTCGGCACGAAAGGATAAGGAAAACTATCATGCATGAATTTCCATTGGTGATTTTCACCTTATTTATGCAGGCCTCAGTGGGCTGCTTGGTTGTTGCATTAATCTGTTATTTCCGGGTACTTGGCGGGGGAAATGATATTCAGAATGTTCAGTTTATCAAACGACCTGTTTTAGCCAGTTTTGTTTTAGGCTGCGTTGGGTTACTCGGTTCGTTATTTCACATGGGGAACCCTCTGCACATGTTTTACACTATGCTGCACGTGTCGACCTCATGGATGAGCCGTGAAGTTTGGGCGACTGCAATTTACATGGGGTTACTATTTTTTAGTGTCGCTTTACTTTTACTGAAACAAAAAGCGAATGCTGCATTACTGGTACTGAGTGCGATTGCTGGCTTGATGTATATGTATGCGATGTCAGCGTTATATGCCAATACATTATTTAACTTATGGAATGGTTTATTTACTTACGCGAGTTTCTTCGGCGCGGTATTACTGGTAGGCGGTGTTGTTGCTGCACTTTTGCTGGTGGGGTCTTTGCGCCGAAGTGCAAAAGAAGAGCAGGTACAACGAGTGGTTAAAATTACCTTAGGGCTAGGTATTATGGGGATACTACTTATGTTATTAGGGGCTTTATCGCTGCTTGGTAATATAGGTGAGCCGATTTACCTCGGTATGACCCAGCGTGAAATGCCAGAAGGGCTACTGAGTTTAAGCCTTGTTCGTGTAGTGCTAATCGCATTAGGCATACTATTTGTTGGCCGCTTGCTGTGCCAAAAGACGGGGCAAAATACCAACGCTACGGTTGTGATGTCTTTGGCCACGCTGTGTATTTTTGCCGGTGAGGGTGTTGGACGAGTGGTATTTTTCTCACTTGGTGGTTAATTTATCATCATATTAATCTAAAATCCGAAGGTGAGCTCCTTCGGATTTTTTTTATATGCTTATGTGCATTTTAGTACAGCAAAAACTAAATTATGATTGTAAAAGTGGGTTATTGACAAATTAATTACCAAAAGTGAGTAAATTATGTTGATTGTTATTAATGATTATAATTATCATTATCGCTCTTAATTCTCTTTTAGCTCATCGGTTATGAAATTAAAAACTCGCAAATTACTTACCCCCCTCGCAATTTCTACTGCTCTGATATCTCATTACGCTGTTGCGGCTGATAATACAAAGAGTGACCAAATCACAGTTACGGGCAATTGGCTCGAAAATACACAAGACAGTGAAGTGGTATTTAATCATCCCGGCGCTAGAACGGTAAAAACACAACAACAAATAAAAGAAACTGGCAGTGAAACAATCGCAGATGCATTAAAAGGGATCCCAGGTGTACAAGTTCGTGAAAGTAATGGAACCGGTGGCAGTGATGTTTCTTTGAATGTGGGAGTCCGTGGGTTAACTTCGCGTCTTTCACCACGCTCAACTATTTTGCTTGATGGGATGCCATTAGCCGCAGCACCTTATGGCCAGCCGCAGCTTTCTATGTCCCCATTATCTTTGGGAAGTATTGAATCTATTGATGTCATACGCGGAGGGGCTTCGGTACGTTATGGGCCACAAAATGTAGGGGGAGTGATTAATTTTGTGACTAAGCCTATCCCTAAAGATTTTGGTGGCGGTGTATCAGTACAGACGCAGGGTGCCAAAACAGGCGGGTTAAAAACATTAGTGGATGCCTCGCTAGGGGGCTCTAAAGCGGATGATTCTGCTGGGGCAATTTTGCTTTATTCGGGTTTACACGGGCAAGGTTACCGTAAAAGCAATGATAACACGGATATTGATGACCTCATGCTGAAAACGCGTTATGCCTTAACAGATAACGATGAATTATTAGCTAATTTTCATTATTACCGTGCAATGTCGGGTATGCCCGGAGGCTTGACCCAAGCTGAATATAATGCTGACCCATTCCAATCAACACGGCCTTATGACCGTTTTGAAGGTAATCGGCAGGATCTGTCATTGAAATACAAGCACGAAGTAGATGACAAACAATTTGAATTGATGACTTGGTTTAGCAAAAGTTACCGGGGGAGTTATATAGAAAGTGACCATAAAGAAAAAGCGAATGAAAGGCGCTTAGTGTCTTACCCTCGTCATTATACTGCTTATGCGATTGAACCAAGTTACTCGCAATTATTCCGTTTTAATGATATTTCCCATGAGGTTACCATTGGTTATCGTTATTTAAATGAAACGGCAGATGAAAAAGCGTACCGCTCAAATTGGTATCAAGCGGGGAGCCAAAGCACTCGCCCTGATACCAATAATTATTATCAGCACACGTCTGGGGGAACAGAAGCCCATGCGATTTATTTGGATGACACTATCGATGTTGGTAATTGGACGCTTATTCCCGGAATTAGATACGAAAATATTAACATTCATTTAGACGATAGCTTTAAAGAACAACATCGCAGTAAACGTTATAGTGAACCACTTCCTGCACTAGCTGTGATCTACCATATTGATGATGAATGGAAGTTATTTGCCAATGCCAGCACATCATTTGGGAGTTTGCAATATTTCCAATTGAATACTAAAGGGGTCGGTAACTCGCCTGCGAATGGGTTAAGTGCAGAAAAAGCGCATAATTATGAAGTAGGTACTAAATACGACAATACCGCCTTGTCCCTTGAAGCAACATTATTTTATATCGATTTTGATGACCAATTATTATACGTTGAAAATACAACGGGTTGGACGAACCTAGGTGCAACAACACACCAAGGTGTCGAGTTAGCCGCGAGGTACAACTTATCTGACCTTACTGATGTACTTGAAGGCGCGAGTGTTTACAGTACCTATACCTACACTAAGGCGGTGAGTAAGAAAGGGAACTTTGCTCATAAAGATTTACCTTTTTATTCACGCCAAGTATTCACTGCAGGTGGCCGTTACGAAACGGGGAATTGGGTTTGGAACTTGAATACTTATGCGCAATCAACCCAAGAGTCACCAGGCACAACAGACCAATATGTTACTAAACCAAGCGTGGATGGCCGTTATGGGACTATCCCAGGTTATATGGTATGGGACGCTCGCGGTGAATACCATTTTGGGAGAAGTTTGTCTGATTTAACGCTATCCGCTGGTATTAAAAATTTATTTGATCAAACCTATTTCACACGCTCTACGGATAACAATTATGGCATTTATGTTGGGCAGCCGAGAACTTACTACGTTCAAGCGTCTGTGAAATTTTAATGAATATAAGGCAAAACAATGACTGGTAGACAAACTATCAAAAAATTGGGTGTAATTCTTAGCGTCATTAGCCTATTTTTTGCGGCTACAAGCATGGCTGCACCTACTGTGGTCACGGATATTGCAGGTCGGGAAGTCACGGTGAATGTGCCAGTATCCCGTGTAATGTTAGCGGATAGCCGTGTCTTGGTAGCACTGAATATACTACACCCAAAAACGCCATTAAAAGGGGTTATTGCTTGGGATGACGCGTTAATAAAAAAAGCACCTGACCTAAGTGTTGCATATAGCAAAAAATTCCCAGAACTCAAAAAGATCCCTGTGTTTCCTAACCCATACACTACTGATTTCAGCGTAGAAAAAGCGCTAGTTGCTCAACCCGATTTATTGATTTTTGATATTGGCTTGAAAAGCAAGCTAACAGAAAGCGGGACGTTATCATTATTGGAAAAAAGCGGTTTACCTGTCATTTTTATCGATTTTAGACAATACCCACTTAAAAATACTATGCCGAGTATGACGATACTCGGGCAAGTATTTGGTGAGGAGCAGCAGGCGAAGGAATTTAACCAGTTTTATCAACAAAAATTGGGGTTAATTCGTTCAAGGGTCTCCTCGATTGATAAAGATAAACGTCCAAGTGTATTTATTGAAAGGGCCGCTGGTATTTCAGGGGTTGATTACTGTTGTAAAACCTTTGGTAATGGTAATTTTGGTGAGTTTGTTGAAACAGCAGGGGGAAATAACCTCGGTTCACAATGGTTTAGCATTGGCATGGGTGGGGAAATTAGTGAGGAGCAATTAATCCACAGCAACCCAGATTACTATTTGATGACAGCCGCTGATTGGGATAGTACCCGTAAAGGCAGCGCTTCAGTACCATTGGGTTATACAGGGGATAAACAAAAGTCTCTAGCGCGACTGAACAAGCTGATGGAACGCCCTAAGTTTCGTTCGTTAGCGGCATTTCAAAACAAACAAGTATTAGCACTATATCAACAATATTATGATACTCCATTTAATATTATTGCAGTGGAGGCGATTGCGAAGTTTATCCATCCGGAGCTATTTGCGGATCTTGATCCCCAAGCCGATAGCGACTATTTACACCAAACTTTTACCGCGCTAGATGGTGACGGTGTATTTTGGGTACAAGCACAATAGGCGATGACCATGTTTTACCTGCTTTAGTGTTATCAAATAACTAAAGCAGGTAACGGAATACATTAACTATTATTGAAAACGATTAACGTGGTTTAATAACAGGTAATACAATTTTTGATGGGTGTTCGCTCGAAATATGTATGTTATTGCGGGCTACTTGTAATTTCCTATCACCTGCAATCATTTCCCCCGTATTGGTATTGAAATCATATTTGGGGAAATTACTGCTTGAGATATCTAACCGGATACGGTGGCCCTTGGTAAAGCGGTTAGCACAAGCAAATGGTTTTATCTTCACTTCAACAATTTGCTCCGGTATGAGTAACTGTTTTTGTTCATAGCCATTACGAAAGCGGCAACGTATGATGCCATCGGTGATATTCATTGCATACCCTTGTGGGTAATCATCACTTGGTGGGTAAACATCGATCAGCTTTGCTGTAAAGTCGGTATCCAGGGCATCACTACTGATCCATAATGAGACTTCAATATCCCCAGCTAAGCATACCTCTTCTTGTAATTCTTCCGTTTCAAATACCAGTACATCAGAACGAGATGCAAGGGGGAGGTTATTTCCTTTGCTACCAAAAAACTGCGGTAATTCACGCTGATCAAATGCACCGCCCCAAAATATGGGTTGCCCAGATGTTAAAGCCCCTCCAATTGTCGGGACGGGGTGTTTAGGGTCATAACAATAGGATAAAGTCACTGTTTCAGAGTATTTTTCATGGCGTAATGAATTGTCGGGCCATAAATAAAAAGCTGTAGGCTTAATATTGGGCAGCGGCCATTGGTGATGGGTTAGCCACTGGCCACCATGCTCTAAACGCCCGTTAGTATTACGTTTACCCGAACCTCCCCCCATCATAAAAATAGTTACATCCTCATGGGGGCAGTCAGTTGTATTACCTTGTAAGTGTTCTTGGAACCAAGATAAACGGCAAGATAACCAATCTTCGCTTACATTGCGGTCAAATGTTGCGATATCACCAAACTCGACATCACCACTGTGGGTGATATTACGATCCCCATGTAACCAAGGCCCCATGATTAATTTTTGCGGGGATTGTTTCTTGGTGACAAATGCACGGTAATTATCTAATGTGGAACTGACATAGGCATCATACCAGCTGGACATGAATAGTACTGGGATATCAGGTATCTGGTCATAATATCCTTCCGCATAAATGCCTATTTTCTGCCAATAATCTGTAAAACACTCTTCTTCCCACTGCTCAAACAAGTAGGATTCATATTCAGGGACATGTTTTAGTAAGGTATGTCCTTGATGCCATGGCATTGCAGCAAACCAATCATGAATATTTTCTTGCTCAAGTGCTGCTGCTATTTTAGCCGATTGTTGCGCTAATGGACTTAATTTTGCTTGCTTAAATGCCCAAGTAGCTTGTTTAAGTTCAAATGCGCCTCCTTGGCGGATCCCACACTGAAAGGCATTGGCAAAACCGCCGGAATCTAACACCATAGTTAGCAAACCTGGAGGGTTCAAACAAGCCATTGCCAATTGCGTGTGTGCGGCATATGAGAGGCCCATTGAACCTATTTTCTTATTGCTCCAAGGTTGTTCCATGATCCATTGTAATGTGTCGAAACCATCCTCGGCTTCATTAATGTATTTAGTGAATACTCCTTCAGAGTCATAGCGCCCACGGCAATCTTGAAATATCACAATAAACCCGTGGTTAACGAAATACTGGGCCATCTCTTGGCGTGTAATTTGATGTCCAGAAGCCGTTTTTTCTGAGCGTGAAGGTGCAGTTTTATCGTAAGGTGTACGCTCAATAATAACTGGGTAAGCTGCTGATAATTTTCCCTGAGGAAAATAAACATCAGTAGAAAGCGTGATCCCATCGCGCATTGTTACGCGGTAATTCTTCATATCCATCCTGCTAATACCCTATGGTTACTGCTATGGTTAATAAGCCAATTCCGACTGCCATAAAAATTAAAAATAGAGGAAAAATGTATTTTGCCCATGTCGTCCAACTTACCCCTGCGGTAGCTAAGAAGATGAGTAGCCCACTGGATGTTGGTGTGATCATATTGGTTAATCCATTGCCCATTAAAAACGCAAAGACGGTTGTTTGTGGCGAAACGCCTGAAATTTCCCCAACTGGACCTAAAATTGGCATAGTAACGGCGGCTTGACCTGATGTGGAAGGGATGGCGACATCCAGTAATAACTGCGAAAGGAACATGCTATATGACGAGATATAAGCACCATGGTCGCCAACTAAACCAACTAGTTGATGAATAATGGTATCGAGAATTTTCCCTTGTGAAAGAATAATTTCAACGGCGGTAGCTAGGCCAATTAAGACACCAGCAATCAGCACTTTTTTCATCCCGCTGACAAAGGCATCCGCCGCTGCACTGGCGGTTAAGCCGCTACAAAAAGTGAGAATGACACTTAAAAATAAATAATAAGCAGATAAATCATTATTTTTCCAATGCCAGCGATTAGACGCATAAACTAAAAATGCCACGCCAATCGCTAAAACAATGAGCATGAGTTTATGGCGGCGGGTTAACTGACTTGATTGGACATGTTCTTCGACAACATAAGAAGTTAATGTTGTCTTACGAATGCTATAGAAAACAAATAAGATCCCTAAAGTAATAAACACAAAGTAGGCTGCAACCCGCATACTGAGGCCGCTAAACACAGGTAAGCCAACGAGCGGTTGTGCAATAGATAAGGCATATGGGTTAGTAATTGATGCCAAATAACCCACTTTGACAGCGATAGCGACAATAGCAAGACCGATGAGCTCATTAAGCCCGACACGCTTCATTAAGGCAATAACCATCGGGATCACTAAAAGATACTCTTTAGCTAACCCCATAAAGGTACTACCCATAGAAAAAACAATCATTAAAAAAGGGATTAAGAGGTAAATATTGCCACGAGTGACATGCAGCAACCTTTCTAAACCTGACTCAATCGCGCCTGTTTTATTGAGAATACCAAACATGCCACCAATAAATAGCACCATATAAATAAGTGGGGATTGTTTAATAATTCCTTCAGGAATGGCTTTGAATAGCTGAAGTAGGCTGACAGGAGCCGCTTCATTTTCAGCCGGTTTTTCTATTCCCAATACTTGGTCAACAGTTACTTGTTTTGTGATGGTTTGGTAGGAACCTGGAATGACCTTTTTACCCTCACGTTCATACTGCCCTGAATTAACAAAGTAAGTCATTAAAAAAGCAATAATAACAATGGTTAACATCACTAAAACGGGGTTCATTTGCCAGCCAGGAGATGGTGATGGGCTGTGTATTGTGGTTTGTGTTGGTTGCATGGGTGTTATCTCTTTTATTGTATTAATTATAAGTGGTAACCGAGTTGCCTCGAAATACGTTGAGTCGCTTGGAGTAATTGCTCCGTCATATTGTGTTCTTTTTCATCAGAAAAGCGGCTAAGAGGAAGGCTGATACTGAGTGCTGCAATGCATTCGCCCTGTTGAGAAAAAATAGGGGCGGCAATAGCACCTATTCCCGCCGTTAATTCCCCGCGTGTAATGGCGAAACCCCGTGCCCGTATTTCGTCAAGGGATTTGGTCAGGGAGGCATTTTTTTCAACAAAGGGCGCCTGCACAGTGGTAGGAGCATAGGCGAGTAATACTCTTCCTGAGGCACCTGAACCGAGTGGGCGGCGGTTACCAGCTTCACTGCGAACTTGTAGTGACTGCCCTGAAGCTTTATGAAGAACTTGCAAAATTTCATTGTGATCACGTATACGCAGTTGAATGTTTTCATCAAAAAGTTGGCGTAGATGTTCAGCTTCAATATCAGCTACTTGGATATAGTTGATTTGCTGGCGAGCACAATTTCCTAAGCTTAATAATTGATGACCCAAATGATAGGTAACAGGGTTATCATTTTTTTGTACAAAATCACGATGCTCCAATGTGCATAATAGCCTGTATACTTTAGATTTATTCATTCCAGATAAGCGAGCTAGCTCACTTAATCCAAGGTTATTTTTCTCACCTAATAACATCATCAGTAATAAAGCATCATCAACAGCCGTCACAATATTGTCTTTCATGATTGCCTCACTTGGTTTGTACAGTAAACCACTGGTTTATATAATAAAATTAGCATGGGGAATAACTAAAAATGATTCAAGAGAGTTGTTAATAAATTGTGAGGTGGATTAGGTTTTTGAAAATGAATTTAGCGTGTTAGAAAGCGTATTTAATAATTGATTTTTTATATAAAACAATTGGTTAATTTCTATTTGGCAAATAAAGAAAGCGGATGGCTATTCAAGTAAAAAACAAAATAAACAGAGATAAAAAACCTTAAAAAGTAATTTAATTGGTTCGCCTGATAAAATGAATGGATACACCACCAATAATTAATACAACGCCTATTAATTGTAAGTAGACATTTTGACTATGTGCGCCATTTACAAGGTCAATCACTAAGCTTGAAATCATTTGGCCGCAAATAGCCAGTATTGAGGTGAGCATGACACCAAGCAATGGTAGAACATAGCTATTAATGATAACAAAAAATGCACCAATGATACCGCCAATGAATGCAACTAACGGGATCTCATTGAAATTAAACAGGTATATTTTAAAAATGAGCACCATGATAGTGAGAAACAAAAAACCAACAAAGTGGTTGATTAGTGAACTGTAGAACGCATTATGTTGTTGAGCTAATTTGCCATTTAATGTGCGGCTAATGACAATACAAATACCATTTAGTAATGCGATAAAAATATATATACTCATTTTATTATTTTCCTATAATTAACAAGCTGCAGCCTGTTATTAATAATGTACACATCAGAAAGTCACTAACTGTAATTTTACGTTTTATCACACCAAACCAGCCCATAGCGTCTACTAATAAACCGAATATAATTTGGCCGGTGATCATTAAAATAATGCTTCCCGCAAGTGATAGTGGGCTATTAACGGTTATTGCTGCCAATAAAACGGTAAAGCCTCCAGGAATACCACCTAAATACCAAATCATTTTCCCTTTTTTTATGGCTTGTGGCTGAACTTGTTGTTTTCTTACTTGTTGTTTCCTTTTTTGTAAGTAAAAAAAATAAATAACGAGTGAAAATAATGTTCCGATGCCATGAGTAAGCCATGATGCTGTCAATGGTGTTGTAAAGCGGGCTAGGTAACTATTTGCCATGATCATCATTGACAGTAAAACCCCAGAGGCTAAGGCAAGAAAAGATAGAATATATTTATTTTTCATAATGATATGTCTTATCGCGTAAACATTGTATTTCTGTAGCGATAAGGTATGCTGTTTTTTCTTTGGTATCAAGAAAACACACTGTTTCCTTTTGGTTGACAATGGGGTATCTATGGATATGAATGCATTTCCAGTTTTGATTGCAGTGGCTGATAGTTTAAGTCTGACTAAAGCGGCAAATTCATTAAATATGACTAAATCGGCGGTAAGTAAAACAATTCAAATCGTCGAAGACAAACTGGGAATAAAACTTTTCCATCGTACTACTCGAACGGTAAGTTTGACGGAAGCGGGGGCTGTATATATTCGTTATATTCGACAATCTTATCAATTCGCGGTTATGGCAGATGATATTGCCGCTAAATTTAGTGATAAAATAACAGGAACTCTGAGGGTTTCAGCTCCAATGTCTTTTGGTACTTTACACTTAGCTAAAGTTCTCCCCCAGTTTATGCAAAGATACCCTGAGCTTAATGTTGAGTTATCTTTTAATGATAAAGTAGTAGATTTAATTAGTGAGGGATATGACCTAGCTATTCGTATTGGTGAGTTGCCTGATTCGTCCTTAATTGCGCGTAAATTATCCCCTTGCCATAGTCGGCTGTATGCATCGAAATCTTATCTGGCGAAATATGGTTCTCCCCAAAAAGTCGCCGATCTTAAAGGGTATAATTGTTTGTGCTATTCATTTTACCAAGCAGGGCAAGAGTGGGTATTTTACCAAAAAGGGAAAAAATATAGCCATATACCAAAAGGGTCTTTTCGTGCCAATAATAGTCAGGCACTAATCCAAGCCGTATTAGCGGATATAGGTATCGCATTGTTACCTTATTTCATTACGGCTATAGGTGACAGTAACCATCAATTAGTTCCTTTATTGGGGAATTATCAATTACCTGAGCACAATATCTATGCGGTATATCCTGCAAAAGAATACTTACCACGAAAAGTCTCAGCATTTACCGAGTTTTTAATTGAACAGTTTGGAACGGGGAGTCAGTATCAAAAATTAATCGAAGGGATTTCTTAATTGTGATGCTCTGTGGCAGAATAAAATTTACTCTTCTTATATAGGTAACGTAGATGAAAATAGCGCTGATTGGTTCAGGTAAAATAATCATGATGGCTCTTGATGCGCTAACGCAGGTGCAAGGGGTAGAATTGGCCGCATTATGTGTTAGGGCTGAAAGTATTGAAAAGGGGGAGTCAATCTGTCAACAATTTGATATAGCTAGCTTGTATACGGATTACGAAAAACTCTTACAACAGCCGGATATTGATGTTGTATATATTGGGCTTCCAAATCATCTGCATTACAAATATACCTATGATGCGTTGATGGCAAATAAGCATGTTATTTGTGAGAAACCTTTCACGCCAGATTGGGAACAGTTGCAGGAGTTAATTTCTTTATCACGTCAAAAAGGTTTATATCTATTCGAAGCTATTACATCAATACACACACCTGAATTTCATTTTATTAAGCAATATATTGATAAAATAGGCGAAATAAAAATAATTCAAGGTAATTATTCACAATATTCAAGCCGATATAATGATTATTTACAAGGCCATATTCATGCTGCATTTGACCCCAAACAAGCAGGTGGAGCACTGTATGATATCAACCTTTATAATATTTATCTGTTATCCGCATTATTGGGGGCTCCAGAGAAAAGCCAATATATTTGCAACAAAGGGTATAATGGGATTGATACTTCAGGTGTATTAACGGCCTATTTTTCTACTGCGGTAGCTACTTGTGTTGGCGCTAAAGATTCAGCAAGTCCAGGTTATTTTATTATTCAAGGGACGAAAGGCTATATTCGTGTTATTGGCGCACCGAGTCTTTGTGAATCAGTTGAGGTGTGTATTGATGGGGACATCACAACGATTTCTCGGGATAGGGCAATTAATCATATGGTTTACGAATTTGCGTTCTTTCGTGATCAGATTGCCTCCAATAAATTAACGACTAGCCAAGAATTGCTAGAATTGGCATTAACCGTCTCGAAGATACTGAGTCAATCAAAACATGATGTAGGCTTAGTATTTGAGTAACCTACTTTTAGGTTGCTTTTTATACCTCGGTGTATGAAAACACCGAGGGTACCGAACACTCTGGTTTAAAACGAATATAATGAAGCAATAGAATCACCGAGTTTTTGTGCGAGTTCAGATGCGGCATACCTATCCATAACGATCTCTATATAAGCAGCATTGTCTGATAACTCTGCTGCTTTTATTGCGGCATCTAGCTCGTTACAATCAGTGACTCTCTGGCAATACCAATTTGTACACCCCAGTGCTGCGGGTAATTGTGCATAATTCCATTGAGCTATATCATTGTAATAAGCTTCAGGGTTTTTACAGAGTAAGCGCTCAATTAGGTAACCATCATTATTGAGTACAAAAATAATGGGTTTTAAACCAAAACGGGCAAACTGACTAATTTCTTGTACTGTCAATTGGTGTGAACCTTCCCCTGTGACTAGAATAACACGTCGCTGTGGTGCAGCGATGGCCGCGCCAAAGGCAGCGGGGGTCGCCCAGCCAATCGAACCCCATAGAGTCTGGTTATAGACCTGAGCATTTTCAGGTAATAAGGCGAAACCTAAGCCCATGGAAGCGGTGCCTGTTTCCGTAATAATAATATCATCCTTTTTAAACATTTTTTCTAGGCGTGGATAGAGGTAGGCGGCGGTAATTTTCCCTTGTTGATTTTGAATTGGTTCTCCGAGCCCTTGTGCTGTGATGCCTCGATGGTTTAATGATGGGGCTAGCCTTTTCAGTTCGCTAAGCACGTCTTTCATATAAACTTGTGGATAAACGGCAGAGCCTATTTTGACATGGTCTGCTAGAATATTAATCCAGTTTTCCACTTTAACAGTTGCGGTAAAACTCCCTGAATTAAAATCAGTTAATACAGCCCCTATACCTAAAATACAGTCACAATTTTCAACAAATTCAGCGACAGCATGGTTCATTAATTGGCCATTATAAATCCCCATATAGCTCGGATTAGACTCACTTAAAATAGCTTTATCCATAAACATGGTTGCATAAGGAAGCCCTGTTTTATTGATAAT
The DNA here is from genome assembly GCF_041344805.1 of Providencia sp. TYF-12. Classification (NCBI taxonomy): domain Bacteria; kingdom Pseudomonadati; phylum Pseudomonadota; class Gammaproteobacteria; order Enterobacterales; family Morganellaceae; genus Providencia; species Providencia sp. TYF-12. Next base: position 2,701,213 of record NZ_CP166833.1, on the reverse strand, counting down.
AGTTTGAACATCGTCAGCTAAGCCGAGTCGAGCCGTTAAAATACCGGGAATAACGCAGGCTTGTGAGCTTGAATTGAGTTTTTCTATGATAGCGGTTACTGCAGCTGATAGTGACTCATCATTACTTTTATGTATAGTGATTGTTTCAGTGTTTTCATCTGCGATGACAGGCATGACTGCGTAGTCAGAGGGAAAACCTAGGTAAACAGGGCGCCGCTCATGTAAGGCTGTCGTGATTAAACGTTCGGTTTCTGCTATACAGTTTTCAGGTGTTAAAATGGCATGAGCACAGCTTAAATGTTGGCTCATTTGATAAAAAACATCAAAATCACCATTACCAAGAGAATGGTGAACTAAGCGATGTTTTTTCTGCACGCCGCTTGCTGGCATCCCTACAAGGTGGAAAATAGCAAGGTTTTCAGCATAAGAACCGGCAATACCATTTAATGCGCTCAGTTCGCCCACACCAAAGGTTGTAGACAGTGCGGCGGCACCCTTTGTCCGCGCATAGCCGTCTGCTGCATATGAGGCGTTTAATTCGTTGCAATTGCCTATCCAACGCATATTTTTACTTTCACAAACTGCATCTTCAATTGGGAAGGCGTAGTCACCAGCAACACCAAAAATGTCACAAATTCCAATTTCGTTTAAGCGGCTCAGAACATGTTCAATGACTGTCTTACTCATTATATTGCTCCTAGTAATTATATTAGACAAATCTTCTGCTTTATATTATTTCTAGTGCATAATTCTCTTATTTGGAAATCACATATAATCATCGTAGCTATAACTAAAAGTAATAGGTGAAGAAATGGACGTACGCGCAATACGATATTTTGTAGAGGTTGTACAACTTAATGGGTTCAGCCGAGCGGCGAAAAGCTTATTTATTACACAACCGGCAATCAGTCGAAGTATTCAAAAGTTGGAGCAGGAGCTTGGTTATATTTTATTAGTGAGGGCACCTGATGGGGTTAAGCTGACTGATGAAGGCGAAATTCTGTACCGTTACGGGGTGCAATTACTTGAACTTTTTAACAATATGAAAAAATCACTGAAAGAGAGGTCAGGACCATTAGCAGGTATCTTACATGTGGGTTTACCCCCAGTTATTGCTTCTACATATTTTGCTGACATAATCATGAAATTTAGCCAGAGTTACCCTGATATTGAGTTGAAAATTCATGAGTTAGGCACACGTAAAATGATGGATGCACTATTAAATGGAGACGTGGAAACTGCTGCCGTTATGCTGCCATTTGACAATGAGGACTATGATTTACATATTTTTGCAACTGACCGCTTGGTACTCTTAGTGAATGAACAGCATGCATTGTTTGAGAAAGAAACGGTCAAGTTTAGTGAATTAGTGAATGAGCCTTTCATTTTCTTTTCAGATGATTTTTTAATTAATGAATTAGTTATTAGTGCATGTGGTATTTATGGTAAGCAACCAATAATTGCAGGACGTAGTCACCACCTAGATTTGGTTACTGCAATGGTTAAAGCTGGGGTTGGGGTGACATTGCTTCCTGATAGCATGTGGAATAAAAGCAATTCGAAAGGGTTATCTGCCATTTCGGTGATTGAGCCTGTACTGTCTTATGACTTAGCCTTAGCAACATTAAAAAGCAGCCACCAAAACCGCCGTGTAAAACTATGGCATGATTTGGCGGTAGAGATGCTTAAAGACCAAAGTCACTAGATTCCTGGTGTTTATTACTAAAAAATACGATGCAGGACGAAGCAAGTAGGGGCGGGTTTAAATGCATTGAGGCATTTGGTTTTATAGAAATATTGATGTTCAAGTGAAATAAAAAGTGTAAAGCCCATAGGTTTTATGCGCTTTACACTATTAGATAATAAAATGCATTAGTGTGAGACTAAAGTGGTAGTTTACACATTAAACAGGAAGTTAAGTACATCGCCGTCTTTAACGATATAATCTTTACCTTCAGCGCGCATTTTACCTGCTTCTTTAGCACCTTGTTCGCCGCGATATTGAATAAAATCATCAAAAGCGATAGTTTGTGCGCGGATAAAGCCTTTTTCGAAGTCAGTATGAATTTTACCTGCTGCTTGTGGGGCTGTTGCTCCGACAGGAATAGTCCATGCACGTACTTCTTTGACACCCGCCGTGAAATAAGTTTGCAAGTTTAACAATTCATATCCTGCGCGAATAACGCGGTTAAGACCGGGTTCTTCGATGCCTAAATCTGCCATAAACTCATCACGTTCTTCATCTTCCAGTTCGGCAATATCAGACTCAATCGCCGCACAAACTGGAACAACGACAGAACCTTCCGCTTCAGCAATTTTATAAACGACATCTAAGAAAGGGTTATTCTCAAAGCCATCTTCATTGACGTTAGCAATGTACATGGTTGGTTTTAATGTTAAAAAGCTTAAATAACGGATTGCGGCTTTATCTTCCGCTGATAAGTCTAAAGTGCGTAACATGCCGGCTTGCTCAAGATGTGGCAAGCATTTTTCTAAAGCTTCTAATTCTGCTTTTGCGTCTTTATCGCCACCTTTAGCCCGTTTTTGTACACGGTGAATAGCACGCTCGCAGGTATCGAGATCGGCTAATGCTAGCTCTGTATTAATGACTTCAATATCTTCTGCTGGGTTAACTTGACCTGCAACGTGAATAATATTGTCATTTTCAAAACAACGGACGACATGACCGATAGCTTCAGTTTCACGAATATTAGTTAAAAACTGGTTACCTAGGCCTTCACCTTTGGATGCGCCTTTCACTAAGCCCGCAATATCCACAAATTCCATAGTGGTTGGTAAAATACGTTGTGGCTTTACAATCTCAGCTAATTGCTCAAGACGTGGGTCTGGCATTGGTACAACACCCGTATTGGGTTCAATTGTACAGAAAGGAAAGTTGGCTGCTTCGATGCCGGCTTTGGTCAATGCATTGAATAGGGTGGATTTACCCACGTTAGGTAGACCAACGATACCGCATTTAAAACCCATATGTTTCTCACCTTAATAGCAAGGGGCAGACGTATGCTGCACCTAATGTTTAGAAATTGGCGCTGATTATACACAAAAAGTTGATTTTGATGAAATGAACTCTTATGCGGAGGCTTTAAAGCTATGGAGCCTATTTATTGCTTTATCCATTCCATCTGTAAGTAGAATATCAGTGCATCTTGTTGCTTCATCAATAGCGTCATCAATGAGCTTTTGTTCAGAAAGCGGGGGCTTACCGAGCACAAAGCCAACAACTTTGTTTTTATCACCGGGGTGCCCAATACCAATACGTAAACGGTAAAAGTTAGGGTTATTGGCAAATTTACTTTGAATATCCTTTAAACCGTTATGGCCGCCATTACTGCCGCCTAATTTCATTTTCGCTACGCCGGGTGGCAAGTCGAGTTCATCATGGGCGACTAAAATTTCATCAAGGTTAATACGATAAAAATTAGCGATGGCCGCAACGGATTTACCGCTAAGATTCATAAATGTGGTTGGAACTAATAAGCGAATATCATTGCCAGCCATGTTTATACGTGCGGTATAACCGAAAAACTTAGCTTCTTCTTTTAACGGTTGATTATGGCGCTCGGCCAGTAAATCGACATACCATGCCCCTGCGTTGTGACGTGTTTGTGCATATTCCGCACCTGGATTTGCAAGTCCAACAATTAATTTAATTTTGCTCACGGCGACTATTTCACTGTCAGTTTATGGAAGTAATACGCTAGTTTACCTTGAGAAATGGGAGATGTACAAAATTGTCATGGGTAAAATTACCCTAAGTATAGTTACGCTATAAATTATTCGGATTTTCTATTTTTTTGATAAAAAGCATTTTTTGTGTAGAAATCCTAGCTAACTTCCTTTCTTGTGATGCTCATCGCAAAAAATTTTACTTAATGCACTATAATCATTACATAAATATAAAGTATTACCGAATTTTTTTACACATGCTTACTTATCAGTTTACTGGTACTGGAGGTATATATGAAACGGAAAAGCGCTCATCTTCTTGGTAATGTTCTTATGGGAATAGGGATGGTTTTAATGATAGGGAGCATAGGCATCAACTTATTCTCTCATATTGTTAATCTCAATCTTTCTGAGCTTGTTACTAATGGTTCCCTGTTTGGTATTTTCATCGGTGCTATTGTTTGGCTTACGGGTGCGAGAGTCGGTGGCCGAGAAAAAGTTGCAGACCGTTATTGGTTGTTAAAACGCCATTATCATTCACGTAGGGATAATCACCGTTATCCATAAATAGTGACTAGTTTATAGGGCGTGTTGATGTTATTAACGGCTAGGTGAGAGTGGAAGTCAGGTGAGTTTCACTCTTGCAAGTGTAATGTCACAAAAACTTTTTGTTTTTTGAGTAAGTTGGTTATTTTTATGGCTTAAGGCGTCATAGAAATAGGTATCTATAGTTTATTTTCTTTCTAAAATCATAAAGCCCCTACAGTTATTTCTGTAGGGGCTTGTATTTTTGTGGTGACATTTAATCGTTGTCAGAACGCTAAAAACCAGCTAACGGGAATTAGTGCTCAAACATCGCTGAAATTGATTCTTCGTTGCTAATACGACGAATTGCTTCAGCCAACATACCTGAAAGTGTTAAAGTACGAACATTGCTCAGCGCTTTAATTTCAGGTGAAAGAGGGATAGTGTCACAAACAATGACTTCATCAATGACTGAATTTTTGATGTTGTCTACAGCATTACCTGAGAAAATTGGGTGAGTAGCGTATGCGAACACACGTTTTGCACCACGTTCTTTCAGTGCTTCAGCTGCTTTACACAGAGTTCCACCGGTATCAATCATATCGTCAACTAAGATGCAGTCACGACCTGAAACATCACCAATGATATGCATAACTTGAGAAACGTTTGCACGAGGACGACGTTTGTCAATAATTGCCATATCAGTGTCATTCAGGAGTTTTGCGATAGCCCTAGCACGTACCACGCCGCCGATGTCTGGGGATACAACGATTGGGTTTTCCAAATCTTTCTGTAGCATATCTTCCAGAAGGATAGGACTACCAAATACGTTATCAACAGGAACATCAAAGAAGCCCTGGATCTGCTCTGCGTGTAAATCGACAGTGAGAACACGGTCTACACCTACACTTGACAGAAAATCGGCAACAACTTTAGCGGTGATTGGTACACGGGCAGAACGTACGCGACGATCCTGTCTTGCATAACCGAAGTAAGGGATAACAGCGGTAATACGACCAGCAGAAGCACGGCGTAGGGCATCGACCATAACAACCAGTTCCATCAGGTTATCATTGGTTGGTGCACAAGTTGACTGGATGATAAAAATATCACCACCGCGAACATTTTCATTAATTTGAACACTGACTTCGCCGTCGCTAAAACGACCAACAGCCGCGTCTCCAAGATTAGTGTAAAGGCGGTTAGCAACACGTTGTGCTAGTTCCGGTGTAGCGTTACCAGCAAAAAGCTTCATATCGGGCACGAGAAAAACCTCAGGCTTGCGTCCAGAGAGATATTGTTGACCAATAGCGACAGTGCTTATTGGTGCAATACACGGGTTATCCCAGCGCGGAATTTGTGCAGAGGGGAAACATTAACTCCTTGAGCTACGAACCCTTGCACCCACGATGGGGCTTGATTTAACACCTGTAGGGCATCCGCTTGTGTTTCAAATTCAGAAAAAACACATGCGCCTGTTCCTGTCAGGCGAGACGGAGCATATTCTAACAGCCAAGAAACAAGCTGTTCAACCTCACGAAAACGTTTTCTTGCGATTGGTTCGCAGTCATTAGCGTACGGAGCCAGTAATAATGCGGCTAGGGAGCGTTTTGGAGAATTTCGATTTAATTGCGGATCTGTGAAGATCATCGGGGTTGATATTTCAATTCCGGGGTGGGCGACTAAATACCATTTCTCTTTGGGGGAAGCTTTGGTTAAAATTTCACCTATGCCTTCAGCGAAAGCAGCATGACCACGAACAAATACAGGGACATCTGCACCCAATGTTGCCCCAAGTTCAGCCAGAGTTTCATCAGTAACTTGAGTCCCCCAGTGCTCATTAAGTGCAATTAAGGTGGTAGCAGCGTTAGATGAGCCGCCACCAATACCACCGCCCATTGGTAATATTTTATGGATAGAAAGGTCTGCGCCTAACGGGCCAGAATACTGTAATACTTGTCGACAGTATGTTTGTAGCAGTTTTGCCGCACGTAAAATTAAATTTTTATCGGCAGGGACGCCCGCCATCTCTGTCAATAAATTTAGCTGGTCATCTTGACGAGTTGTGACGGTGATTTCATCGCCGTAATCCACAAATTGAAATAAAGTTTGCAACTCATGGTAGCCATCAGAGCGCTGGCCAGTAATATATAAAAAAAGATTCAATTTTGCAGGAGAGGGCCATGTTAATGTCATTTTTTCAGTGTCCAGCTATCCATTTTCAATTTAATTAACCTATCACCTTGGCGTAGTTCAAGGTAATTTGGCAGCATCGGGGATGTTTTGCTGTCATAAGAGATATAATTAAGTTGCCATTTTTCACCATTATTTTCAAAAATGACACTTTTTAAGAGGTGGTTTTCATCTAAGGTAAAATCTGTGGCACGGCCTGGAGAGCCAGTCAGCCAAGCTGTTAAGTCATCGATGGGGATTTCCATCCCAGTCAACTGATAAATTAACTCGTTAGGGACATCACTCATATGTGTTTGCCCGTCTTTGGTCGTTAAACGTGCTAAATCAGGTTCAACAGTTAGCTCAAGTTCACGACTCCCCAATGGGTTAGTGAGTAAAAGACGGTACTTTTCAGGGGTATATTGTTGCCAGAAAAACTTAGCGTAAGTTTTGGTTTCGCCACCATTATAAGCGAATGACCCGCGTGTTTGGTAATCACGTAATTGGCTTAATTCTTGTTGATGGGCTTTCCACTGGCTATCTGTAGCAGAGCTAGTCCCTTTAGTGGTGTTTTGTGACGTTGTCACGCAAGCAGTAAGGAGCAGGCAAGACAGCGGGAACAAGCGTAGCAAACGGACATTGGGACGAATAAAGGGTAACATTTGGGTTAATTGCATATCAAATCTCAAAGTTGTATTCGGTGCCGATAGCAGCATCCATTGAGTTACTGGCATTGAGCTAGTTTAGCGGTTTTGTGTTGTCGGAGTCACTTAATGGTCTAGATGATAAATAGGATAGCGAGCTAATATCAATAGAACATTCCCCATTACATGCAGATAACATAGTGTAATAATAAGAAAAATAGTGCGCTAAAATTGCTAACCAATCAATCAGATTCCTATTATTTAATTTACTATGTAGGAAAAGTAACGGCAAACAGCCAGCGTTTGCTTTCTGTGCGAAATAATTGCATTCTTTATGCATCTTATTGTAGTTAATAATGATGTGGCTGATAATTGGTAACGATATATAAATAAATTATAAAACCGATATCAGCTTTAACCTGTAAAAACAGCCATTGAAAGCCATTTTTTTGGTTTATTTTTTGGTGTTGGTCATCTTTCTGAGGGTTAGCGCTTTGCAAACCGTAGAAAGAGGGGCGCGGATCATTTACAATAGAAAAATATAAATAACAGTACTGCCAATGGTTAACTTAATTGATAGGCGCTACTGAAAATAATTAGCAATGTAAGCAATGTGAGTAAGTCGTAAAGCACAATGACCTTATTAGCCTTAGGCATCAACCATAAAACAGCACCTGTTGCCCTGCGTGAGCGGGTAACGTTTGGTCCTGAAAAAATAGACTACGCACTTGAGGACCTACTTAAGCAGCCCCAAGTGAGTGGTGGCGTTGTGCTGTCTACCTGTAATAGAACAGAGCTATACCTGAGCCTTGAATCGCAAGATCGGGCTCAAGAACAGCTAGTGAAATGGTTGTGTGATTTTCACGGTATTACCCCAAAAGATTTACAACCCAGTTTGTATTGGCATCAAGATGATAGAGCAGTTAGTCACCTAATGCGTGTAGCAAGTGGTTTGGATTCCTTGGTACTAGGGGAACCACAAATCTTAGGGCAAGTGAAAAAAGCGTTTGCACTTTCACAAGGCAACCATTCGTTATCAAGTGAGCTGGAGCGTCTTTTTCAAAAATCTTTTTCGGTTGCTAAGCGTGTACGTACAGAAACCGAAATTGGGGCGAATGCCGTTTCAGTCGCATTTGCAGCTTGTACACTTGCTCGGCAAATTTTTGAATCACTCAAGCACTTAAATATTTTGTTAGTCGGCGCAGGTGAAACTATCGAGCTTGTTGCTCGCCATTTACGTGAACATGGTGTGCAAAAAATGATGATAGCGAACCGGACTCGTGAACGGGCAGAACTATTAGCTAATGAAGTGAATGCTCAGGTGATTTCGTTATCAGATATTGATAACCGCTTAGCGGAAGCAGATATTGTCATTAGTTCTACAGCAAGCCCACTACCTATTATCGGTAAAGGGATGGTTGAACGCGCAATGAAAGTGCGCCGCAGTAAACCAATGTTGTTGATTGACATTGCAGTTCCCCGTGATATAGAACAGGATGTTGAAAAATTAAGGGATGTGTATCTCTATACTGTGGATGATCTTGAATCTATCATTGCACAGAACCTTGCTCAGAGAAAAGCAGCCGCCGTTGAAGCTGAATTTATTGTTGAGCAAGAAAGTAGTCACTTTATGGATTGGTTACGCTCACAAGCGGCAGTGTCTACAATTCGCGATTATAGAGCACAAGCTGAGGTCATTCGGGCTAATATGGCTGAAAAAGCGTTAATGGCAATTCGCCAAGGCGCAGACCCTGAGCAAGTGATCACGCAATTATCGCAACAATTAACCAATCGTCTTATTCACGCCCCAACCAAATCCTTGCAACAAGCAGCAGGAAATGGTGATATTGAGCGTCTAAATCTACTTAGGGACAGCTTAGGGCTGGACCATCAATAACCACTTTTTAATCATAGGTCTGATATAACGAATGAAGCCTTCTATTGTCGCAAAACTAGAAGCATTACAAGAACGCTACGAAGAAATTGAAGCGCACCTTGCCGATGCGGGTGTGATTGCCGATCAAGACCGTTTTCGTGCTTTATCTAAAGAATATTCTCAATTATCTGATGTGGCTAAATGCTTCACCGCATGGCGTACAGTACAGGATGATATTGAAACAGCAGAATTACTGCTGGATGATCCTGAAATGAAAGAGATGGCTCAAGAAGAGCTAAAAGAAGCGAAAGCGCGCAATGAAGAGCTAGAACAGCAGTTACAATTATTGTTACTTCCAAAAGATCCTGATGATGAATATAACTGTTTTGTTGAAATCCGTGCTGGAGCTGGGGGCGATGAAGCCGCTATTTTCGCAGGTGACTTATTCCGTATGTATAGTCGTTATGCAGAAAATAATCGTTGGCGAGTGGAATTAATGAGCACCAGTGATGGTGAGCATGGTGGTTTTAAAGAAGTCATTGCCAAAATTTCAGGGGACAGCGTATACGGGCGTTTGAAGTTCGAATCAGGAGGTCACCGAGTTCAGCGTGTCCCTGAAACTGAATCACAAGGCCGTATTCACACATCAGCGTGTACCGTCGCTATTTTGCCAGAACTCCCTGAAGCGGAATTGCCTGAAATCAGCCCAGCAGACCTGCGTATCGATACATTCCGTTCATCGGGAGCGGGTGGTCAGCACGTAAACACAACTGACTCAGCGATTCGTATTACGCACATCCCAACAGGGATCGTGGTTGAATGCCAAGATGAGCGTTCTCAGCATAAAAATAAAGCGAAAGCAATGTCTGTACTAGGTGCTCGTATTCGCCAAGCTGAAATGGATAAACGCCATGCAGCAGAGGCTTCTGAGCGCCGAAATCTATTAGGAACAGGTGACCGTTCTGACCGCATTCGCACATATAACTTCCCTCAAGGGCGTGTGACAGATCACCGCATCAACCTAACTTTGTATCGTTTAGATGAAGTAATGGAAGGGAAATTAGATTCGTTAATCCAACCAATTATTAACGAATACCAAGCAGACCAACTTTCAGCGTTGTCTGAGCAGGAATAATGCAGTACACAGAATGGCTAAAGCAGGCAGCTAACCGGCTGTCTGCAAGTGACAGTGCAAAGCGTGACGCAGAGATTTTGCTGGAACATGTGACAGGCCGTAGTCGTACCTATCTATTTGCTTTTGGTGAAACAACATTAAAAGCAGAAGAGTTTCAACATGCAGAATCACTTTTGCAACGAAGAGAAAAAGGTGAGCCGATTGCCTATATCGTTGGCGAACGTGAGTTCTGGTCACTTCCATTGTATGTTTCTCCCGCCACATTAATCCCTAGGCCTGATACAGAATGTATCGTCGAGCAGGCTTTATCTCGTTTAACAGAACAATCCAGCCAATTATTGGATTTAGGTACTGGAACTGGGGCAATTGCACTAGCTTTGGCATCTGAGATGCCTAAAAGCAAGGTTATCGGTGTAGATTTTAACCCTGATGCGGTTAAACTTGCTCAACGAAATCAACAGCGATTAAATATTTCAAATGTGCAATTTATACAAAGTGATTGGTTCGCTTCACTATCTCTTCAACAATTTGATATGATTATTAGTAATCCGCCTTACATTGACGAAAATGATAATCACCTAAGTGAAGGGGATGTGCGTTTTGAACCTTTAACGGCTTTAGTCGCTGAAAATGAAGGGTTAGCCGATTTAGCACATATTATTCAAGAGTCTAAAAAATATATTAAGAATCAAGGGTGGTTACTACTTGAACACGGTTGGACACAAGGTCCCGCGGTGCGTGGTTTATTTAAAGAACATGGGTACACCAAAATTGAGACATGCCTTGATTATGGTGGACGAGAAAGAATTTCACTTGGTCAATGGAATGGTTAAGTGGGCACAGCAGTGGAAATGTAATGAAAACCATAGCGAATATAGAATTTAACCAACTCCCCTTAAGTGAAGGGATCATGGCCGTTTCACAATGTATCCGCCATGATTTTCCACTAATGAAAGTGCAAGCTCAGTTAGATAGTTTAGTTTCAGCGGCACAAACAGCTATTGATTTACAAGCTGATAATGAGTCAAAAATTGAACAACTTATTACTTTGTTCTATCGGGATTGGTCATTTGGCCCGGCAGAAGGGATTTATTCACTGTCTGATATGTTGTGGCTTGATAAAGTATTATCTTCCAAGCAAGGGACGCCCGTATCCCTCGGTTCGCTTTTTTTATATATTGCAGAGCGTTTAGGTATAGAGATAGCGCCAGCGATTTTCCCGACACAATTATTGTTCATTGCAGAAAAAAATGATGGTTCACAGTGGGTTATTAACCCTGTAAATGGCGATTCATTATCATTGCATACTCTTAATATGTGGTTAAAGGGCACCGTTGACCCTTTTTCTGAGTTTTTTTATGACCAACTTGAGACCGCAGAAAATAGTGTTGTTATTCGTAAAATCTTTGACACATTAAAAGCAGCGCTAATGGAAGAGAAAAAGATGGAGTTAGCGCTTAAAGTTTGCGAAACGCTACTGACACTCGACCCAGAAGACCCTTATGAAATTCGTGATCGTGGGCTAATACTTGCACATTTAGATTGCAACCATGTGGCATTAAGTGATCTCAATTACTTTATTGAACATTGCCCAGAAGACCCCGTATCTGAAATGATTAAAATACAAATTTACTCATTGGATAACCATCCAGTCATATTACATTAATTAACGTACAGACAGATAGCCTGTCTAAATATTAAAGGTAAGAGTATGCAACAGAAAGTAGTCAATATTGGTGATATCAATGTCGCGAACGACTTGCCGTTTGTGTTATTTGGCGGAATGAATGTGCTTGAATCTCGTGATATGGCGATGAAAGTGTGTGAGCATTATGTCACTGTGACGCAAAAACTGGGGGTCCCTTACGTATTTAAAGCCTCATTTGACAAGGCTAATCGTTCATCAATACATTCATATCGTGGACCAGGTCTTGAAGAAGGGATGAAAATCTTCCAAGAACTGAAACAAACCTTTGGCGTTAAAATCATTACGGATGTCCATGAACCGGCACAGGCTGCACCTGTAGCTGAAGTGGTCGATGTTATCCAATTACCTGCTTTTTTGGCGCGTCAGACCGACCTTGTCGCTGCTATGGCAAAAACGGATGCAGTCATTAATATTAAGAAACCACAATTTATTAGCCCAGGGCAAATGGGTAATATCGTTGAGAAATTTATTGAAGGCGGTAACGATAAAATTATTCTTTGCGATCGTGGTGCAAACTTTGGTTATGATAACTTAGTCGTTGATATGCTAGGTTTTAACGTGATGGTTCAATCTTCTAAAGGTTGCCCTGTCATTTTCGATGTGACGCATGCCTTACAGTGTCGTGACCCATTTGGAGCGGCATCGGGTGGTCGTCGTGGGCAAGTTGCAGAGTTAGCTAGAGCGGGTATGGCGGTGGGGATCGCCGGGTTATTCCTTGAAGCGCATCCAGACCCAGACAATGCACGTTGTGATGGCCCATCAGCACTGCCTTTAGATAAATTAGAACCATTCCTGAAGCAAATGAAAGCAATTGATGAAGTTGTTAAAAGCTTCCCTGAGTTAGATACAAGTCGCTAAATCAGACGTGACATGCAACTAACTGAAGTTGTTTCCATGTTCGGCGCTGATTTACAGCGTCGATATGGTGAAAAAATTTATAAAATCACGTTACATGGTGGTTTTAGTTGCCCAAACCGTGATGGTACTCTCGGTCGAGGCGGTTGTACGTTTTGTAATGTCGCTTCCTTTTCAGATGAAAGCCAATCTTCGCAAACAATTAGCGAGCAAATTAATCATCAAGTCTCCCGCATTTCTCGAGCAAAGCGCTATCTTGCTTATTTTCAAGCTTATACAAGTACTTATGCAGAAGTGAGCCTACTCAAGAAGTTATATGAAGAGGCATTACAGCAAGCGGATATTATTGGCCTGTGTGTTGGTACTCGTCCAGACTGCGTTCCCGACTCTGTATTATCTTTATTGAGCGAATATAAAGAACAAGGCTATGAAATTTGGCTCGAACTAGGACTACAAAGCGGCCATGATAAAACATTGCATCGCATTAACCGTGGTCATGGGTTTGCTGCTTATCAGCAGACTACACAAAAAGCCCGCCGATTAGGGCTAAAAGTCTGCACCCATTTAATTTGTGGTTTACCGGGTGAGAATATGCAAATGAACATGCAGACACTCGAAAAAGTACTCAATTGTGGTACTGATGGCATTAAACTTCATCCATTACATATCGTCGAAGGCAGTGTGATGGCTAAAGGCTGGAGAGCAGGGCGCTTAGCAACACTTTCTCTTGATGAATATACTCAAATTGCAGGGGAAATGATCCGTTATACACCACCTGAAATTGTTTATCACCGCATTAGTGCTAGCGCAAGGAAACCTACCTTATTGGCACCTTTGTGGTGTGAAAATCATTGGGTTGGAATGAATAATTTATATCAGTATTTTTTAAAAAATGGCGGGCAAGGTTCTGCACTTTAATTTATTTTAATGAGAGTATTTTATGTTACGGATAAATCACACAGCTATTATAGTATCCTCTGTTTTTTTTATTTCTTTTCATTCTGTTGCTCAACTAGATATTACACCCGAAGATAAGCAGGTTTTTACCCAGACACAGCAAAAAGCAATTAATAATGATGCATTAGCACAATATCAATTAGCCGAGATGTATTTTTCTGGTTTAGGTGTTTTACAAAACCTCAATAGTGCTCGCTTGTGGGCCAATGAAGCAGCTAAGAATGGTAATGCGGATGGATATGCATTATTGGCTGATATTAGCTTATTAAATGATAGTTATTTTAAAGATGAGTTTATTGAAGCAAGGAAAAATGCAAAAAAAGCGGTTGAGTTGGGCAGTATTAGAGGGAAAATTAGCCTAGCAGAGTCTTTAATTAACCCAACTGCTGGTAAAACAGACTACGCACAGTCAGTGAATTTACTTAATGAAGTGGTTGCTCTTAATAATCCTGATTATTTTACTGCTCCAATTTGGTTAGGGGTTATCTATTTAGATGGTCAAGGTGTCCCTAAAGATGAAAAACAAGCGCAGCAATGGTTTGATAAGGCTGATGATATGACGTATCCCGGCTATGCGGAATGGATGGCTGCATTTAAATTTTCTGAAGATAATACAGGCACGGTAAGAATTGATCCGAAAAAAGCTAAAAAACTTAGGGAACTTGCTTGTGAGAAAGGTAAAAAAGCAGGAAACGAAATGTTTTGTTTAGAATATTAATGTGAAAACCGCCACGTGATTTAACGTGGCGGTTTCGAGAGTAAAGAATTAAATTGTTACAGGGTCACTTTTGGGTAGGCGCCTTACTCTGCTCTATTTCTTTAACTGCTTCCAATGCATTATCCATTGAGTTATGGAAACTCAATACACCTTCAATAGGTATAACTTTAGCGCGAGCTAATGTTTTTAATGGTTGGAACGGGATATCACAGACTAAAATATGTGTATCTTTTTGTACCGCTTCTATGAATTTCTCAAAGGCTTCTAAACCACCCGCATCAAGAACTGGTACAGCATCCCACTGCATGATAATGCTTTCATAGCCTTCACTTTTTACCCGTAGCTCATCGAAAATGCGTTCGGCTGCGGCAAAGAACAATGGGCCATTAATACGAACGACTAAGCGGCTTTTTTCTTCATCGGTTTCAGCAAGTTGTGTTGAGCGAGTCATGTTGGCGATACGACGCATAAACAGCAATGAAGCAAGAACGATACCAACGGTAATAGCAATAACCATATCAAATAGCACGGTTAAAGACATACAAAGAACTAATACAATAATGTCATCTTTTGGAGCGCGCTTAATTAGGTACATCACTTTACCAGCCGCACTCATGTTCCATGCAACGATTAATAGTAAAGCCGACATTGCTGCGAGTGGTAGGTAAGAAAGCATTGGAGCCAATACGAGCAAGGTGAGTATGACTAATATTGAGTGGATCACGGCAGATATTGGCGATGTCGCTCCAGCACGTACGTTAGCCGCAGAGCGTGCAATGGCTGCTGTTGCTGTGATACCGCCAAAAAATGGCGCTGCAATATTCCCGATACCTTGGCCAATGAGTTCACTATTTGAATGGTGCTTTTTACCTGTCATATTGTCTAATACAACAGCACAAAGTAGGGACTCAATTGCACCTAAAATAGCCATAGAAAAGGCGGCTGGCATTAATGCGGTGATCATCCCCCAGCTAATTGGTGAGCTTCCTGGGAGTTCCCACGGTAAAATAAATTGTGGAAGAATAGGCGGAATACCATTACCTTCGGTGCCATCCGGAAGTAAATAGCTAAATTCAGAACCTATAGTCGCCACTTCTTGACCAAATAATGAAAGTACCCACATCACGATAGTACCAACAACCAGAGCGGGTAAATGCCCCGGAAAGGCTAATTTTAATTTTGGCCAAAAAATAAGAACTAATAAGGTTGATAAACCAATGAGTGTGTCACTGTATTGGAGCGTTGGAAATGTGTTCCCAATCGCAATTAGCTTATCAACATAGTTTTCAGGCACATGTTCCATTTGCAAGCCAAAGAAATCTTTTATTTGCATGGTTGCTATGGTAATTGCGATACCTGAGGTAAACCCTAAAGTAACGGAAACAGGGATATACTCAATAAATTTACCAAAACGAGCAAAGCCCATGGCAAGGAGTATGATACCTGACATCAGTGTTGCCACGAGTAGCCCACTTAGCCCAAACTGTTGCGATACTGGGTATAAAATTACAACAAAAGCAGCCGTTGGCCCTGAAACGCTGTAGCGCGACCCACCAGTTATGGCAATAATAACCCCAGCAATTGCTGCAGTATATAACCCATACTGCGGTGGAACGCCACTTGCAATCGCTAGTGCCATAGCTAAAGGGATTGCGATAATCCCAACGGTAATCCCCGCGATTAAGTCTTTAACTAAGCGGGCAACGGTATATTTTTCTTTCCAACAAGAATCTATCAGCGCACTAAAAGGGCGCAAACTATTAATTTTTTTTGTACTCATTATACCCTACCAAATAACAGGGTGAAAAATAAACGAAAATGTATCTATAATGATACGCTTAGCAACCTGAAAAAAACTGTTATGTATCAATGAATCTGCAATTATCATAACGTTTTCAGTGGTGAAAGTAAAAAAAGCCATTATATTATAATGTTAAATAGCCAGTTTTATTTTATTCGCCTATTTAATTTTTCCGGTTTAAATTATATTTAATTAGTGTTTTTTAGTGGTGATTAATAGTAAATAATATATTAATCACCACTAATTAATTTACTTATAATGTAACTACAGTAATTAATAACCATAACCAAAGTAATAGTACTGACAGTAATGCCCGGGTAAATAGCTGTTTGGTGCCGTACCAGCGTTGCTCCATACTTCTGTCTTTGGTTTTCCTGGGAAATAAAAAAGTTAAAGTATTATCAAAGGCTTTGGTGTTTTCTTGGTGATAGATAATTTTAAAGAAATGGTTATCTAACCAAAGTCGATAAATATAATAATGACTAATAATAAATATAATTATGGCAATAAATAAATAGTATTTATTATAATTTAAACAGAGGAATAGGCTAAACTGACAAATAAAGGATAAAATGGAGCCCGTTGCTAAATAGCGCCAGCTATTAGTGAAAGCAATAATTATATCGCCATGATTTTTATCTATCAAAGTATTCATTATGCCACTCTATTTAAATGATATTGTGTATACCAATAGTTTAGTTGTTCTTTCGTTGCCGCATTCAAAATAACTTGTGGCCGTGCTTGTTCAACTAACGCGATTGCTTCTTCTATGTTTGTTGCATCACCATGGTGGACTAACCATGCAACAGCAACCGTAGCACTACGTGAATAGCCTAGCTTACAGTGAATGTAAACAGTACCAAATTTTGCTAGCTGGTCCATGCTATGTACTGATTTTTCGATATCTTCTGCGCTTAGTGGTAACAAATCAATTTGTGGTTGGCTACAGTAAGCTTGCCCTTCGCTATAAGTATTGCGAGGCCATTCGCAAGTCATATCTAAAACGGCTTGTGTTTGCAAAGGATAAAGCGGGCGCCCTCCCAAAACAATATACGCATTGATAATACTCGGTTGTGCACAATGTTTAGCAAAGTAATGATAGGTTCCCCAAGCAATGAGCCGATAAGGCAGTAAGAGGATAGCGGCTGAAAGGGAAATTTTGCCGTCGGGGGTTTTTTGGAAGACACTAGCGCCGGCTCCCAAATAGCCTACAGTGATAAAAAATAATGCTATTGCAGGCCAGAGTAATAACCATGCTGTACCTTGAATAAAAAAAGCTAAAGCAAAACAAAATATTGACCCTAAACCATAATTTTTACTCATTTTGAAGCTACGAGGAGAACCCGTGTAATGCCATTGCCAGCGGGTATGCATAGGTAACAAATAACTAATTATGATGCCAACAGCAAAGCCAGTTATTACATCAATAAAATGGTGCTGCCAAGTAGTGAGAACTGAAATTAAAATTAATACAGACCAACTATGGAGCAACCAACGCCATTTGTTAGGTGTATGAGCACGAAATCGTAACCATAAGATCCATAATAAAATAATATGCAATGATGGGGCTTGGTTAAAGGGTAGGTCAAATAACTCTAAGCTATCAAACATCCAGCCAAAAAGGCCATCTGTCGTTGGGCGAGAGAAACTAAATTTAAGGGGAAATAATAAAAAACCAATACAAGCGACAACCGAAGCCATGGCGAGTCGTAACCCGTGTATCGTTTGTTCCTTACGAGTTGTGCAAATAAATAGCGATAGCCCATATAGAAGGTCGATGCTCCAATAAGGAATGATCGTCCAAGGGATAAAAGGGATCTCTGGCTCCCAAGAAAAAACAACGGAAGGGACATGGTTTAATGTTGCGGTATAAGCATTAACTTGGCCATAAGTTAGAAAGAAAAAAGGGGCTAAGAACGCGAGCCATAACAAGCCATATAATATAATTTGACGTCGTGATGGTGCTTGTTTAGGAATAGAAATTACAGTCATAGTCCTTTGCTATCTTCCTTAAAGTACGAATAGGTTAATGATAAACAATAGCCATATAAATAGGTATATATGTTGTATAAGGTCGGTTCAAATCAGCTTTCATGACATAACAGCGTTGATGTTAACCAATAATGACGGCCGCTAAAGGTAAGTGATTGATGGCGAAATTAATCATACTATCAATCACTTACTATGAAAGTAAATTAGCGGCGTCTAGCTATAGATACACTGAATATACCCCAGTTATCGATAGATTGGTTTAATTTTTCAAAACCTGCCTCTTCAACTAATGTATCCATTTCGCCTTGGCTTCGGCAACGCATTACCCATGCTTGGCCGCCTTGGTGGCTTGGTAGTACGCGCGCGATCATTTCGACTTGGGGGTGCCAAGGCTGGCAAGTATAAATAAGTAAACCGCCTGAAGGTATGGCACGAGAAAGCCCATTTAATGATTGCTTAATTAACTCATTACTGGGGAAAAGCTCATATAAACCACTGACTACACCTATCGTTGGTGATGGTGTTACCGCAGCTAAGGAGTCAGCATCAAATGCATTACCTTCTATAAACTGGATCTTATCCTCAAGGTAACGTTGCTTAATATGTAAACGGCCTTGTTCAACATTGACTGAGCTATAATCGCGTAACAAAACAGATTCGACTTTGCCATAATCATTAATAGCGTCAAAGATATAACGGCCTTGGCCAGCAGCAATATCCATGATCCGAACAGGTATGCCATTTTCGCTTAGCTCACGAATAGCTTGGCGTAAAATGTTTTCAATGTTTACTTTTCGTTGGCGTATTCCTTGCCAGCCAATGCTATTGAGATATTGTCTATCAATAATACGACCAAATAAGCCTTTTCCTTGGGCTTTATCACGATATACATAATCCAGTGTTGAACCAGAATCAAAGCCTTTGTCATAACCAATACGTATCCCTTCAGAGGCTTTTCCAAGCGTACTCATGGATTTGCTCATGGTTTTATACATAAGGTTTTTAGGGCACCATTTAGGGAGCGGGGTCATTAGAGTGCGGTATTTTTCTGCGCTAACACTCCAGGTGTCTTCATATTGGTAATTATGTTGATAAAGGGGAAAACTAAACAGTTTTTCGACAAAATCCCGAATTTTTTCAATAGGAATATGGCGCTCTTTTTCGCCTAACGTATCGTGATAAAAACCGGGTAACACATGTTTTTCTTTAATTGGTGTATTCAGTTTTTCAAAGAATTGGTGTTGAGGGCGATGGTGAACTACGTGATCACTACCTGAAATAAATAATTGGGTTGGTAATGTAATCGCACCTGCATCTGCGACGATTCTATCGGCCGTTTTGTACAGTTCGAGTAAAATATTAACAGCGATAGGGCGAGTGATTAAAGGGTCACGATTAAACGAATCAATTCTTTGTTGGTCATGGGTGAGAAATTTTGCCTTTACATACGAATTAACATAAAACAAACCACGAGCTTTTTGCATTAAAGCTAAGCCAGTACGTGCAAATGGGACATATAATTTAACTTTAAATGCGGGGGAAGCTAATACCATTGCGCGGATTTTGGGGGCGTAATCATGTACCCAAGAGGAGACGAGCACTGCGCCAACGCTTTGGCCGATAACAATGATATTTTCTAATGGTATCTGATACTGCCTAGATATATAGCGAATAAATTCATCTACATCACTAATAGATGTACTTAATGAGGGGCTATAACCTCTCGGGCCGTCATTTCGACCATGCCCACGAGCATCCCATGCGAACATTGCAAAGTCAGGTAAATTTAATTCATCAACTAAATGAGCCACTCTCCCTGAATGCTCGTGACCGCGATGGAATAAGACAATAGCTTTCTGAGTGGGGGTTTCAGTTGGCCAATAGCGATAAAAAATAGAGGTATGGTCGCTAGTTGTAAAGTGTGATTCGGTAACGGAGCGTTGCGTCAGATAATCTGTCTGAACGTTCATAATTATTCCTTAATTATTTATTATCCAGTGGTGTATTTAACTGAGTAAGTGCTCGCTGGATACGGTTATAGCAGGTATAAAACAGCAACAATGACATAATAACCAACAGGTAAATAACCCAGTTTGATAAGGCTATGTGTGGGAATATGCTCACCAATAACCCTAGAGCCCCAAAAATAAACGCACGGTCGCTTTTACCAATAGGGCCGTCATAGCGTCGTGATGCACCAATGGCTTGGGCAATGACACCGATGAACTCGGTTAATACTGACAGTACTAAAATCAATAATATCAACCAGAAGGACGAGTGAAAAATAACAATAAATGGTAGGTATAAAGCGATATCAGAAATGACATCACAGAGCTCATTTAAAAATGCACCAAGGTTGCTTTTTTGCTGATGTTCTCTGGCTAGCATGCCATCAATCGCATTCAATGCCATCCGAATAAACAAAATAAAAGGTAATAAAGCAAACAAGTGAGGGTTGGGGAAGAAAAATAAAACAGCACCGACCATTACGGATAAAAGTAACGCGGCTATAGTCACTTGGTTTGCTGTCACACCGGCTTTAAATAAGTAACGTACTAGCGGGCGGAGTAGATCTTGAAATTTAGGTTTCAGATCATAAATTGTCATTGGTTTATCCTTTCCTATCACTGCGAATAGTATGCAGGTTTGTGACATATCAATACGCGATCCATCTTAAGCCACAATAAGAGCTATCTTAAGTTAATATTATAGAAAAGGGAGAATAGAGTAGAAATTGAGATTGAGTGTTAACTAACTCATTGAATTAAAATATAAAATAAACATTATCAATGAATGTTAAATAACTTTCATTATCTAATCTTTACTGAGTAGTTCAGTATTAATTAGGCAATTATTTTTTGTCTGTCTATGGCTGCTCGCATCCGTTTAAATTGGCTAGGCGTCATGGTTGTCATTTCTTTGAATTTACGGCAAAACGCACTGTGATCAGCATAGGCACATTTACTGGAAATCTCAGTGATTGAATAATTATCCTCCAATAATTCAATAGCATGTTCAAGACGCTTTTTTTGAATATATTGCTGAGGAGTGATCAAGAAAATAGCTTTAAATTGGCGATTCAATTGGGATAGAGATAAGCCGGAAATTTCCGCAAGCGTTGTCATTTTAATCGCAGTATCAAAGTTATCGCTAATGTAGCGTTCAACTCGACTAAGTTGGTTGTTTAGTTTTGGACTCACTGATTTCGCGTCTTGAAGGTCAACTGAAATACCAGCAACCCCAATGACTTGGTTATTCGTATTAAAAATAGGAACTTTAGTGGTTAAACACCAACCCAGTAAACCTGCTTTATAGAGATGAAGTTCAAGTTTATTGATGACACTAATTTTCTTTTCCATCACTAAATAATCTTGTGAACTATAACTTTGGCCTAACTCAGAATGGAAAATATCTTCAGCGCTTTTACCTACTACGTGGTTAACATGCTCAATTTTACAGCGAGTGGCTAAATTATCATTCGCAAGTAAATACTTTGCATTATGGTCTTTCACAAAGAAAGTCACATTAGGCAATGTATTTATAAGAGGCATCACTAAACCTAGGTGGTTTAGCAAAGTATCAATATTATCAACGGGAAAAAGCATATTTTCCTGACTAATCAATAATAATTTATTTAAATTGATCATGCTGTTCTCCGGTTCTTAAATTAATTTAACTAATTTTCTTAAATATTTTGAGATTGTGCAGAAAAACGCATAAGTTGATTGGAAAGATATCAAGAGTTGTTAACAAAAATCAAGCATTCTATTAACAATTAAAGTGGATAGGGTGCTAACAAATGCAATCTCATTATAAAAAAATTGAAGTTATAGATTCTCATACCGCCGGAGAACCAACGCGTTTAGTGATCGGCGGTTTCCCTGAGTTGGGAAATGAAAGTATAGCTGCACGATTAGAGTTACTGCGTGAGCATCATGATGATTGGCGTCGTACAACCATTTTAGAGCCTCGAGGTAACGATATTCTTGTCGGCGCACTCCTATGTAAGCCGCAAAACCCAGCTGCCGCAGCTGGTGTTATTTTCTTCAACAATGAAGGTTACTTAGGCATGTGCGGTCACGGCACAATTGGCTTAGTCGCGTCATTGCATTTTTTAGGGCAGATTTCATATGGAAAACACTTAATTGAAACCCCCGTAGGCGAAGTCACCGCCGAGTTACATCAGGATGGCAGTGTGAGTATTCAAAATGTTTATTCATATCGTTATCGTAAAGGTGTACAGATTGATGTCCCTGAAGTTGGCACCATCACTGGAGATATCGCTTGGGGAGGGAATTGGTTTTTCTTAGTTGAAAATTCGCCTGTTGCAGTCAATTTTCAACAAGTAAACCTACTGACAGAAATCTGTTTAAAAATAAAACAAGCCTTATTAGACCAAAAAGTTTTTGGTAAAGATAACCAAGAAATTGACCATATTGAGTTATTTAGTTCACACCCAACAGCGAACAGTCAAAGTTTTGTTCTTTGCCCTGGGGGCGCTTATGACCGTTCACCTTGTGGTACGGGAACAAGTGCAAAACTAGCTTGCCTTGCTGCGGATAAAAAATTAGTGGCTGGTGAAGTGTGGCATCAAGCCAGTGTTATCGGAAGCCAATTTCAAGCTAGTTTTCAGCATGCTGATGCGAATGGGATTATCCCTACGATTAGAGGCAACGCTTACATTAGTGGTCAAAATACCTTGCTTATTGATGAGCAAGACCCATTCCGTTTTGGCATTTCGGTTTCGTAGGGGAATGGTATGGCTTATCAATATCCTGTAGTCGTGATCGGTGGTGGTATTATTGGCTTAAGTATTGCACTAAGTGTGCAAGCTAATGGTACGGATGTGTTGCTCATTGATAAACATGAAATTGGCTCTGGAGCTTCGTTTGGTAATGCAGGGCATATTGCAACTGAACAGGTATTTCCTATTGCCGACCCTGCAGTGTTAAAATCCATTCCGAAAATGCTTCTCGACCCGCTTGGGCCCTTACGTTTAGATTGGCGCTACTTATTACCGTTAACACCATGGTTATGTAAGCTGGTGGGTAATATGCGTCACAAGCCTTTTACACACATCCACCGTACATTGACCACGTTGAATCGTGCTGCTTTTGATTCGTGGCAAACTTTTATTCAAAAATGGCAACTTAGTGACCTTGTTAAAATGGAAGGGTCGTTATTGGTTGCAGAAAAAAATGAAACCCTTGATAAGCTGGGTGAACATAGTGAATACCTTACAAAAATTGGTGTTAAAAACCAATTAATTCAACAAGCTGAACTATTGCAGCGTGAGCCAGCTCTATCAACAAGCCAGTTGGGAGGGATTTTCTACCCTGATACTGGGCATGTTATTGATTTAGCAGAATTGCACTCAAGGCTCACTCAGTCGTTTATCAATTTGGGTGGCCGAGTGTTAACCCACTGTGAAGTAACGCAAATTACTTCAACTTCAAATTTGGAAGCGACAGTAACAACAACGCAAGGCGTATTTTCAGGACGAAAAGTCGTGATCGCAGGCGGCGCATTTTCTAAATCATTAGTCAGAATGGTCAGTCGCATTAATGTGCCGCTAGAAACTGAGCGGGGTTATCATTTAATGTTGCCGCAAGAGGGGCGGCGGCTGAATATTCCTGTTTCAAGTATGGATAGGCGTTTTATTATGACCCCAATGGCTGGGGGATTACGCCTTGCGGGTACTGTTGAATATGCAGGGTTAAAACGACCGCCGAATATGCAACGTGCTCATCATTTTCTTCCCTTAGCAGAGCCGATGCTAACCACCCCGCTTAATAGCCAAGAATCAACGCCGTGGATGGGGTTTCGCCCTTCCACATCAGATTCTTTACCCGTAATTGACCACAAAGGCCCGTATATCTTTGCCTTTGGGCACCAACACCTAGGGTTAACCCAAGCGGCTATCACCGCAGATATAGTTAATTGTTTTATTCATGAACAGCCGACAGCCGTCGATTGTAGTCCGTTTTCTATTGAGCGTTTTCTTTAAATTTTGAGGATAATTCAAATGAACTTTCATGGCATTCTTGTACCATTAGTCACTCCATTTCACGATGATTTATCGTTAAATATTAGTGGATTAGCAGAACTAACGGAGCAGTTAATTGCAAAGGGCGTCACAGGTTTAGTCGTGTGCGGAACAACGGGTGAATATTACGCATTAAATGAAGATGAACGCCAAACCGTATTATCAACGGTCAGCAAAATCGCCAAAGGGCGTGTGACACTAATTGCTGGCATTAACGATTTGTCAACCGAGGGAGCAATCGCACGTGCTGAACAAGCGAAAAACCTCGGTTATGAAGGTTTAATGTTATCACCGCCTCCGTATAGTCTACCCGATCAACAAGGGGTATATGCCCACTATGAAAAAGTAGCAAAATCAACCCCATTACCCATTATTATGTACAATTTCCCTGCTCGTATTGGTATAGAAATTGAAATTGATACGGTGATGAAGTTGGCAGAAATTGACAACATTGTCGCTATCAAAGAGAGCAGCGGTAGTTTTAGCCGCGCACTTCATTTACTCCAAACGTCATTTAAAAACTTTGAAGTGATCTGCGGTTGTGATGACCAGCCTGTGGACTTTTTCTTCTGGGGCTCTAAAAGTTGGATTGCTGGAGCAGGTAATGTATTCCCATCTGAACAGGTGGCAATTTATGAGGCTGCTCAATTAGGGGATTGGGATAAAGCCAAGCAAATTATGAAGACCATATACCCAGCAATTTATTCTATGGAATCAGGTGATTATAACCAAAAAGCTAAAGCTGGCTGCTTAAATGGCTCATTTAATGCGGGGCCTGTTCGCTTGCCATTATCAAATTTAGCAACTGCAGCACGTAATGAATTTATCAAATTAGTCAAATCGTAGCTGGGGGATCACAGAATGAAAATCACTCAAGAACAGGTATTCGAACGCGCTAATCAAGGGAAATTATGGGCGGGCAATTTGATTGAAGGGTATGCAAATCATAATAATAAGTTAGAAAACCGTACGCCGATTGATAATAGCCTCATTGGGTATATCGCAGATGGGGATGCCCAAGATATTGAAGCTGCGGTAAGAGTGGCTCGCAACACGTTTGAAAAGGGAATTTGGCGTGACCTATCCCCTCAAGAACGTAAAGCTGTAATGCTTAAATGGGCTGATCTTATTAGCCTGCACAGCGAGGAGTTAGCTGCGTTGGATTGTGTTGATGCAGGTAAACCAATAACTGAATGTTTAAATACGGATTTACCCGCCACCATTGAAACTTTCTATTGGTATGCTGAAACTCTCGACAAGCTGTTTGGTAAAATTGCACCAACTAGTCAGCAAGAGCTAGGGCTGATTGTTAATGAGCCTATTGGCGTGGTTGGGGCAGTACTTCCGTGGAATTTCCCAGCACAAATGTTTGCATGGAAGGTTGCGCCAGCTCTTGCTGTGGGTAATTCTGTGGTGGTCAAACCGGCGGAGCTAACATCGTTAAGTGCTTATCGTTTGGTCGAGCTTGCCTATGAAGCGGGTGTTCCTAAAGGGGCACTAAGCCTTGTATGCGGCTTAGGGGAAAAAGTCGGTGAGGCACTTGGGCGGCACAATGATGTTGATGTTGTTTCCTTTACTGGTTCAACTGAGGTAGGGCGCCTGTTTCTAAAGTATTCGGCTGAAAGTAACTTAAAAGAAATTATTCTTGAGTGTGGTGGTAAAAGCCCGCAACTTGTGTTCGAAGATGCAGATATAGAGGCTGCAATTCCGCATATCTTGGCCGCTGCATTTTGGAATATGAGTGAAAACTGTAGCTGTGGTTCTCGTCTGATAGTACATGAAAGTATTAAACAGCCACTATTAGCAAAGCTAACGATGGCACTGAAAGAATGGAAATTGGGTGATCCACGACAGGCTGAGGTGTCAATAGGGCCTATGATTGAACAAGCGCATTTTGAGAAGGTTCAATCGTTTTTAGACATAACAATAAAAGAAGGAGGTCAACTCGTTACAGGTGGAAAAGTCCATCATGAGATAGGTTCAGGCTGGTATCTTGAGCCGACAATTTTTGATGAAGTTACTCCCCAAATGTCACTGTTTAAACATGAGGTGTTCGGGCCCATTTTAGCAGTCACTTCATTTAAAAATGATGATGAAGCAATTGCTTTAGCGAATGATACGCACTACGGCTTAGCGGCCTCGTTTTATAGTCAGAATATTCATCGAGTTATGCATGTTGCCCGTCGTATTAATGCAGGAACGGTTTCGGTAAACGGATTCAGTGAGGGTAGTATCGCTACGCCGTTTGGAGGTTTCCGGCAATCAGGCTTTGGCGGTAAAGATAATGGGTTAGAGGCTTTCGAACAATATACACAAAAGAAAGTTATCTGGTTTATTCACCAATAAATAACGTTGACCTGAGCTCTAAGGGCTCAGGTTTTTTTTCCCCTGCAAACACACAATAAACAATTACAATAACGAAGGAGTACAAAATGGAAGCCATCGTTAATACAATCGTTGGTTACATCTGGGGTAATGCATTAGTCATATTATCGCTAGGTGTGGGGCTTTACTTTACTTTAGCGACACGTGGAGTACAGTTTCGCTATATCATCAAAATGGTTTGTTTATTAAAGGAAAATAAAGCATCAAAGGATGGGATTTCTTCATTCCAAGCATTTTGCTTAGCTTTATCTGGTCGCGTTGGTGTTGGTAATATTGCTGGGGTCGCAACCGCTGTTGCCGCGGGTGGTCCCGGTGCTATTTTTTGGATGGTAGTCATGGGGCTATTAGGAGGGGCTAGTGCTTTTATTGAGTCAACATTAGCTCAGATTTATAAGCAACGTTCTGATGGCCAATATCGAGGCGGCTCCCCTTACTACATTGAAAAAGGTTTAAAGTTAAAACCGTTTGCAATCGTGGTGGCTGCTGTCATTTGTTTATCTTATGGGATATTAGTTCCTGGTATTCAAGCCAATACCATCGCAGATGCTTTCCAAACATCTTTCAATCTCCCTCCGATTGTGACAGGTGTAATCGTCACTGTGCTAATGGCGTGGTTAATCTTTGGTGGCGTCAAGCGTATTGCGAGTGCTGCGGATAAAATTGTGCCGATTATGGCTCTTGCTTATATCGTGATGATGGTGATTATTTTAGGTAGCCATTATGAGAAAGTCCCAGCAATGTTTAGCTTGATATTCCGTAGTGCAATGGGGATGGATGCTGTTTTTGGTGGAATTATCGGTACTGCGGTTTCATGGGGGGTACGCCGAGCTGTTTTTTCTAATGTTGCTGGTGCAGGTGAGGCAACATTCAGTTCTGCGGCGGCTGAAGTGAGCCATCCGGTTAAACAAGGTTTGATCCAAGCCTTTTCAATCTATATTGATACAGTTGTGGTATGCACGGCTTCAGGGTTGATGATCCTAGTGACCAATATGTACAATGTGTTCCCTGACGGTTCTGCAACAGCATTAGTTGAATATGTCCCAGGAGTGGCCGCAGGAACGGCGTGGACACAAATGGCGGTATCCACAGTATTTACTTCAGCCGGGTCAGGGTTTGTTTCAATTGCCGTATTCCTTTTCGCTTTCACAACACTGATGGCTTACTATTATATTGCAGAAACAACCATCGTTTACCTTGATAGGAAGCTGTCTTATCCAGTACTCAAATTGATCCTTAAGTTTGTATTTTTAATTATCGTCTTTATGGGAAGTGTGGAGTCAGTTAGCCTAATGTGGAGTTTAGGCGATATTGGCTTTGGTAGTATGAGTTATCTCAATTTAATCGCGATAGTCTTTCTTTCGAAACCTGCATTGCGTGCTTTACGGGATTATGAACGACAAGAAAAACTGGGAATTGACCCTGTTTTCGACCCAAAAGTAGCAGGGGTGGAAAATGCTGAACTTTGGGAAGACATTAGCCGCGAGTACCATGAAAGAGGTATCGGTATTGGCCCTAAAAATGGGCAAGAAAAGGAAGTTTCGTATAAAGAAGAAAGGGAAAACTAGAAGAAAAATGGCGGTGAGGGAGGGATTCGAACCCTCGATACGTTGCCGTATACACACTTTCCAGGCGTGCTCCTTCAGCCTCTCGGACACCTCACCGTTTTTCTAAATCTGTACTGCTATATCCGTTGTGGAGTAGGTAATAAAAACCTGCTCTGCAACGGGGCGCTACTATAGGGAAAATAGCGTCTTGCGTCAACTATCTATTTATTCTTTTTCCCACATTTATGGTTGTTTAGCTAAATAAAAATCAATTTGATTATTATCTAATCTTAATTGTTATATTTTAGGGTGACTGATATTTGTTATGTTAATTTTGAACTGCAAGAAGGGAGAGTGAAAACCGTTAGCTAGTTAACAAAATTCTTATAGAGTGAGCTGTATAAGGTTGATTAACTTGAAAAGAAAAGCCATTCGGCACACTCTGTTAGAAACCGAAGAGGAGTCGCCATGAATATTTTATTTTACCATCCATTTTTTGATTCAAAACAGTGGATTGAAGGCATGCGTGCTAGATTACCACAAGCTAATATTCGTCAATGGGAAAAAGGGGATAATCAAGCAGCTGATTATGCCATGGTTTGGTTACCCCCTTATGAGTGTTTAGCTGGGCGCAGTGATTTAAAAGGGATTTTTGCATTAGGTGCAGGTGTCGACGCTATTTTAAAACAGGAGCACGATAACCCTGGGACATTACCGGCTGGGGTGCCTGTTATGCGGTTAGAAGATACGGGGATGGCGATTCAAATGGAAGAATATGCCTGTGCGAAAGTCTTATCTTACTTCCGTCGTATGGATGAATACCGGCAGTTACAATCACAGCGCCAATGGAAACAATTGCCAGCGTATCAACATGACGAATTTGTTATTGGTGTGATGGGGGCTGGTGCTCTAGGGCAAGCGGTGGCTAAGCGCCTAGTTAGCTTTGGTTTCCACGTCAAAACATGGAGCCGCTCTGAAAAACACCTTGATAAAGTGAAGAGTTATTATGGCCATGACCAGCTTGCAAGCTTCCTTGCAGGAACTCGTGTGGTGATCAACCTATTACCAAGTACTCCTGAAACGGTTGGTATTCTCAACCAGCAATTATTTAGCCAGCTACAAAAAGGCGCATATGTGATTAACTTAGCACGTGGTGCACATTTAATTGAACAAGATTTACTCTCAGCGCTTGATTCTGGGCAAATTGCTGGTGCGGCGCTAGATGTGTTTGCTAGCGAGCCATTATCGCAAATGCACCCATTTTGGACACATCCACGCATTGCCATTACGCCACATGTCGCGGCGTTTACGCTACCTAATGAAGCGATGGATATGATTACCAGTAATATTCAGCGTATCGAAGCGGGTGAAGCCCCAGTTGGTGTTGTTGATATGCAGCGCGGTTATTAATTACTGTTCTGTTATTGCGAGTGGGGCGGTGTATACCAAGAGCCACTCGCTATTATCTTGTTTCTATTTATTCACCTGTCGAGGTTATTCCTCTTTTTCTTACCTAATATATTTCCTATTTTTTCGATATACTAAAAGATCATTGCGTTGGTCACGACGATGTGGCTATTGATTTGTAAAATAGGAAAATGTATATGAACGAATTTTCAATCGTTTGCCGTATTTTAGGCACACTATTTCAACGTAGCCCTGATGACAGCCTAGTTAAACCGCTGATTGACCTGATCGCACAAGATAAACTGAAAGCATCATGGCCATTAGAGCAAGATGAACTTTGGTCTCGTATGTCAACAGGGTTAGATGTCAAAGCCATTAGTGCGGATTATCATGCGTTATTTACGGGTGAAGTGCCGGCAGTATCAATGCTAGCGAATGATTACGACTCCGAAATCACTGAGGCAGAGGTCCGTGAGTTTTTAACGGTGAGAGGCATGTCTTTAACCGATGCACCAACAGACGCATTTGGGGCTTTATTACTGGCAGCATCGTGGTTGGAAGACCAAGCAGCGGAAGATGAAATAGCCGCACAAGAAGAGCTATTCGATAGTTATATCCTAAGTTGGTATGGTACTTTTTTAGGTAAAGTTGAAGCTCACGCCAAAACGGCATTTTATCGTACGCTGGCACAAATTACTCGTGACGCTGTTATTGCTTTACGTGATGAGTTGGATTCAGAAATAGAGTGATTGTGACAGGGTCACATCAGGAGAGGCCGGTTTTAGCCTATTATTCTCATGCATTGATTAATATTTTTGATTGAACTAGAAAGGCAACAGATTTCTCTGTTGCCTTAAATGCGTTTCTCAATCGAAATAATTTATGGTGATAACTAATCAACTAATGGAATGACCAGTTTACCGGGTTTTATTTCTAAGCCTTTCGCTAATTTTTTAGCGGTTGCCTCAGCTGCACCGTTATCTGGGTTTAATACATAAACAGGCTGAGTTTCGAAAAATGTTTCAAGGGAGCTATTCAAATAAGGGATAACGGCTGACATTGCGGTGTCCATTTTTTCTGGCATCACCGTATATTGGCTAATATTTAATTCTTTTAGGTAAATAGAGCCTGTTTGTGCGTCAAAGTATGGGCGGGCGGTCAGCGTGAGGTTAATTTGCGCTTCCGCTTTACCAATCAGGGAGTCTAATTTAACGGTTGCATCCCCAGTTAGTGCTATCTTCCCCGGTTCACTGCGGCCAATTTCTGATTTTAAATTCGCCAGTTGAATATCCGCATCTGCAAAGCCGGTTACCCCAACCTTGTGGTCGTATTTTACTTTGTTCGCCAGATAGTTATTAATTTGTGATTCACTAATACTGAATTCAGATAATTGACTACAGCCAGTCAACAAAGTGAGAAAGCCAATCATTGTCGCCAATAAAAATTTTTTCATAATGACTCCTTTTACAATAATACTGCTAGTTTAGCGTATTACTGCCCACTCAACATGACTGTTTCTATTTTTTTACGATTAAATTGCTTGTGGAGTGCCCATAAAGTAATAAAGCCGATAATGCCTAATAAAAACCACGGTAGTTGCGGCATATTCCATTGATGGCCAATATCATACATCCAGCCGCCTCCGGTATAACCGACGGCTCCTCCTAATGCTAAGCCTAAGCGGCTAAACCCCATATAGCTGCCACGAGCACGAGGATCTGCGAGAGAAGCACTGAGAGTTTCTCTAGCGGGGTCAGCGGTAACGGTTCCAAGATAAAACAGGCAAATAAGTGCAAATAATGTATTGAGCGAAGTTGTCATTCCAATTGGGAACATGCTGATGCTCATCAAAAATAAGCCGGCCATCAGGCGTTGTTCAAGGCGGAAATGTTTTTCACTCCAGCGCGCAATCGGGTAGAGCAATGTTAAAGATATCGCGGCTTCGATAGCGTACATCCATTTGACCGCGGTTGGTGTCCCTGCCAATTCATTAACAACGATAGGAAACATTAACATAACTTGCACAGATAACATGAAGTAACCCGCTAGAGTTACAACATAAGTGACAAAACGTTTATCTTTTAATACCCGAGCCATACCTTCTTTTATTGGGGTTCTAACGGTTGAAATGCGGTAAGCAGGTAATAACCAAGCGTTACAAATAGCCGCAATAACAAAGACAGCGGCTCCTACCCAGCAAACATAGTGGAAGTCGTATTGTAAAAGCCAGCTCCCAATTAAGGCACCAATTACTGCCCCAGCGCTGTCTTGCATTAACAGCAAAGAATAGAAGCGCCCACGTTCGTAAGGACGAGTTAATTTGATCACAAGCGCAGTTCTGGGTGGGTCAAACAGGGTGCCGCCAAGAGCTGAAAGTACACAGGATAGCCATAAAACCCACGGGTCATGGGCAACTGCCATGACGGCGAACCCGCTAGCACGCAACAGCATTCCAATTACAATCATGGGCTTGGCGCCAAAACGGTCAGCGATAGCTCCCCCAAAAATACCTAAACCTTGCTGTACAAATTGCCTAAGGCCTAAGGCAAAACCAACGATTACGGCTGCCCAACCTAGCTGGTCAACAAATCGAATTGAAATAAGGGGAAAAACGACAAAAAACCCGAGAACAACTAACATGTTGTCGAATAAAAGGAAATACTTACCAAGGCTTCTTGCCCGTGACACCTGCGCCATGACACACCATTAGAAAAATAGCCAAGAGGGATGGAACCTTAATGTTACTTGTCAATAATATCAGTATAATATGAGGCAATAGATGATATTTTTTTATCGTGGGTAAAGGTGGTTATTGATGATTTATTTTTATCGATAAATAGCCGCCATATTTTGCATCGCAGTGTTATTGGTTGCGTTAAACAAGTCTAGTCACATATTTATGTATGCTCCTAGGTCTTTAAATTACAATCTAGAACAGTTGTCAGGGTTTATTATTAATTAAGGGTTAACGATGTTTGGTTATCGTTCAAATGTACCTAAAGTACGTCTTATTACTGATAGAATGATTATTCGTTTGACTTATGAACGTGATAATTATCGACTTGCTGATTATTATAGTTTGAATAAAGATTTTTTGATGCCGTGGGAACCAACGCGGGATAATTCACATTATCAACCCGCAGGTTGGCAAAACCGGTTACAAGTGATGAATGAAATGCACCGTGAAGGAAGTGCTTATCATTTTCTTTTACTAGATAAAGAAGAAAATGAAGTGATGGGGGTTGCTAACTTTAGTAATGTCCTACGAGGTTCATTTCATGCATGTTATTTAGGGTATTCCTTAGGTGAGAAATGGCAAGGTCATGGCTTGATGTATGAGGCATTAACGCAAGTGACGCGTTATATGCAAAAGCATCAAAAAATGCACCGTATTATGGCTAATTATATGCCTCATAATATGCGTAGTGGTAACCTTCTGGCGAGGTTGGGCTTTGAACGTGAAGGTTATGCAAGGCAGTACTTACAAATCAATGGTGAATGGCGAGATCATGTCTTGACGGCATTAACCGATGATGCGTGGGGACGCCATAAAGCTTAAATACCTAAACTCCTAATTTACTTTTCAATCGTAGTCAGTAGCAGCGGGCGCTGTTAAACTGATACGATTGTATTCTTTTAGTTTATCAATCATGAATTTATTAAAATCGCTAGCAGCTGTAAGCTCAATGACCATGATGTCCCGTGTGCTTGGGTTTATTCGTGATGCTATCATTGCTCGGGTTTTTGGCGCTGGGGCTGCAGCTGACGCCTTTTTTGTCGCGTTTAAATTACCAAATTTATTGCGTCGGATTTTTGCAGAAGGCGCGTTTTCTCAAGCTTTCGTTCCTATATTAGCTGAATATAAAAATCAGCAAGGTGAAGAGGCAACTCGTACATTTGTTGCTTATATTGCGGGGATGCTAACACTGGCACTGGCAATTGTGACGGTGGCTGGTATGGTGGCGGCACCTTGGATTATTTATGTAACTGCCCCAGGGTTTACCGATGATGCGGGTAAATTTGCCCTAACAACGGATTTACTTCGTGTCACTTTTCCGTATATCTTTTTGATTTCACTCGCCTCATTAGCGGGAGCAATCCTGAATACTTGGAACCGTTTTTCTGTTCCAGCCTTTGCCCCAACCTTGCTCAATGTCAGCATGATCATTTTTGCTGCTTTTGCTGCCCCTTATTTTGATCCACCGATTATGTCTCTTGCATGGGCAGTACTTATGGGTGGGGTTTTACAGTTAGTCTATCAGCTACCTTATTTAAAAAAGGTTGGTATGTTAGTTCTGCCACGTCTTTCATTTCGAGATAGCGGCGTTTGGCGTGTAATGAAAATGATGGGACCCGCTATTATTGGGGTATCTGTCGCGCAAATCTCATTAATTATTAATACTATTTTTGCTTCATTTTTGCAGTCAGGCTCGGTTTCTTGGATGTACTATGCAGACCGCCTGATGGAGTTACCGTCTGGTGTACTCGGGGTCGCCTTAGGGACTATTCTGCTGCCGTCGTTGGCGAAAAGTTTCACAAGCGGTAACCAGAATGAATATCGTCAGTTAATGGATTGGGGGTTGCGTCTTTGTCTACTATTGGCGCTACCTTGTGCTCTTGGGTTAGCAATATTATCTGAAGCGTTAACGGTTTCTCTTTTCCAATATGGCAATTTTACAGCTCATGATTCTTTGATGACACAATATGCTTTAGTGGCTTACTGTGTGGGTTTGACAGGGATGATTTTAGTGAAAATTTTAGCGCCGGGGTTTTATTCACGCCAAGATATTCGCACACCAGTTAAAATTGCTATCGTGACTTTAATATTAACTCAATTGATGAACTTGGCTTTTATTGGGCCACTCCAGCATGCTGGCTTAGCCTTGTCTATTGGCTTAGCAGCGTGCTTCAATGCCGGTGTTCTGTATTGGCAATTACGTAAACAAGATATTTTCCAACCTCTAGCTGGCTGGAAAGGTTTTCTATTTAAATTATTAGTTGCTTTAGTGGTAATGGGGCTTGTGTTATTTGGTGTATTGCACTTTATGCCATCATGGCAAGAAGGGAATATGCTAATGCGCATGCTACGTTTAATTATGGTGGTGGTTATTGGTGCGGCTAGTTATTTTATTGCCTTGTTCGCCCTCGGTTTTCGGCCACGTGATTTTATGAAACGCAGTATCGCTTAAGCTGTATATCGGACTAATGTTGAGAGGCCCAATCAATGTATTGGGCTTTTTTGTTGCTTTTTTCGCGAGCCTTATCATTTGTTTTTATGATGAGGTTGGTAATTCCATCAATGAAATCTAGAAAAGTGACAAAGAGTTTAGTCTCTAAGCATAAAAAAACAGCCCACTATGTGGGCTGTTTTTTGGGCTTGATAGCCACAATTACATTCTTTCAACGGTTTCTATACCAAGTGTATCTAAACCAGTTTTCAGTGTTTTTTGTGTTAATGCTGCAAGTTTCAGGCGGCTTTGACGTTGATTTTCGTTTTCCGCTGACAGAATAGGGCAATGCTCGTAGAAACTTGAGAATAACCCAGCCAATTCGTATAAATAGGCACACATAACATGAGGAGTTCCTTCCCTTGCTACTGTCAGGATGGTTTCTTCAAACTGTAATAACCGTGTTGCTAGTGCAATTTCACGTGGATCTTGTAATGAAATCGGTAAAGTGAGGTCAGTGTGGCTTAAGTTAGCCTTTTTGAAGATAGAGGCCACACGCGTATAAGCATATTGCATGTAAGGAGCTGTATTTCCTTCGAAGGCTAGCATGTTATCCCAATCAAAAATGTAATCTGTGGTTCTATTTTTTGACAGATCAGCATACTTAACCGCACCAATGCCCACAACATTTGCAACATTGACCAGCTCGTCCTCTGGCATTTCAGGGTTTTTCTCGCGGATCAGGTTTTGTGCGCGTTCAATAGCCTCATCAAGTAAGTCAGATAAACGTACCGTTCCGCCTGTGCGAGTCTTAAATGGTTTACCATCTTTACCCAACATCATACCAAACATATGGTGTTCCAAAGACATGGATTCAGGGATGTAACCGGCTTTGCGCACGATAGTCCATGCTTGCATTAAATGTTGATGTTGGCGTGAGTCAATATAATACAGCGAACGGTCAGCATGTAGGGTTTCATAGCGGTATTTGGCACAAGCAATATCTGTGGTGGTGTATAAGAAGCCGCCGTCTTTCTTCTGAACTATTACCCCCATAGGCTCGCCTTCCTTGTTTTTAAACTCGTCAAGAAAGACAACCGTCGCACCTTCGCTTTCAACCGCAAGGCCTTTTGCTTTTAAGTCCGCGACAATATTGGGTAACATGCTGTTATATAAGCTTTCACCCATCACGTCATCTTCAGTTAATGTGACGTTTAAACGACGGTAAGTTTGTTGATTTTGTTGCATGGTGATATCAACCAATTTACGCCACATTTGGCGGCAGTATTCATCACCTGACTGAAGTTTTACTACGTAGCCACGGGCACGCACGGCAAACTCTTCATCTTCGTCGTAATGCTTTTTCGCTTCACGGTAAAACGCTTCGAGGTCAGCAAGGGCCATATCACTTGCATCTTCGTTTTGTACTTTTTCAAGGTAGGCAATTAACATACCAAATTGTGTACCCCAATCACCTACGTGGTTGGCACGGATCACTTTATGACCAAGATATTCTTGAGTACGCGCGGCAGCGTCACCAATGATAGTTGAACGTAAATGACCAACGTGCATTTGTTTTGCAACATTTGGTGCGGAGTAGTCAATAACAATCGTTTCAGGTTTAACGGGTGCGATGCCTAACCGTTGTGAAGTTAAAGCGTCTTCGATATGTTTCTCTATCCAAGTCGGTTCAAGGAAAATATTAATAAACCCAGGACCTGCAATTTCGATTTTGCTTGCAACCCCGTCCAAATCAAGGTGATTAACAACCTGCTCAGCAAGTTGTCTCGGAGCCATCCCCATTTTTTTAGCAGCGCCCATTACCCCGTTGGCTTGATAATCGCCAAACTGAGCCTTCGCGGACTGACGTACCAGCGCGTCACTGCCTTCTGGAGCACCTGCTGCTAGCATTGCAGCACCAATTTTATCTGAAAGAATCGCCTGAATATTCACCGAAATACCTTAAATTACGAACATAGTTACCGCATTGTGCCATCACATGCGCAGAACTAAAAGGTGGAAGAGAAAAATCGGCAGGTTTTATACCACATTTTAGGGCTCTCATGCTACAGTCTGCGCCATTGTTTAGGGGATTAGTTTTATTGAAAGGGGCTTTTGGCGTCATGAAATTGAGTGAAGTTTCACAATTACAAGATTTATGGGACGATTTACCTGTATTTAGGGATAAATTACAGCAGATGGCTGAGGAATTAAATTTATCCTTGTCATCATATCTTATTGACCATATCTCAGTACGTTGCCATCAGATTAACACCGCAGAACGTTGGCACCAAGGTTTAATGCAGTGCGCGCAACTGGTGTCAGATAACCTTATCAATGGCCGCCCAATACGTTTATATGAGCTAGCAGAGCCGATTAGTATTGCACAGCAGGATGTTTATATTATTGAGCTTCCATTCCCTAAAGATAAAATCTACCCAAAAGAAAGTTGGGAACATATTGAGATGGTCATTGATGTTGAGCCTTCACAATTAGAAATGGCAGCACGTGCTCTACTGCCAGACCCTCTACCTTATGGCTACAGGATCAAAGTAAGTCAACCCAAAGGCCAGCAAGAAAGGTTGCCTAATCCAACATTAGCAGTGTCAAATGGTGAGGTAACGGTTAAATACCATCCATTTTCGCTAAAAAAGATAATTGAAAGTGAAAAATAAGTGATACAAGTAACGTTATTGATCAATAGTCCCCGTTAACTTTTCGGGGTGTGATATCCATCCGATAACATTCACTGATTAATGGCATTATTAATTCAAGTGTTAACGTTTAACATTATAACCCTACTGTTATTGTAGGGTATTTAAAGCATTAGCTTTATTGCCACTTTTTGGAGGTCATCATGGCAAAACTGGAAATTTGCTGTTTCGGGATCGAATGTGCCCAAGTGGCGCAAGAATATGGTGCGGATCGTATCGAATTGTGCTCTGGCGCCGCAGATGGTGGGCTGACACCAAGTTATGGTTATCTGAAATTAGCAAGGGAAAAACTTTATATTCCAGTTCATCCTATTATTCGTCCTCGGGGTGGTGATTTTTGTTATAACGTTAGTGAGTTTGATGTTATTTGTGAAGATTTAGTCATGATTAAAGAAATGGGGTTTCCTGGGGCAGTCGTGGGAGTCCTTGATACAGAGGGACGTATTGACATTAACCGAATGCAGGTATTAATGGAAATAGCACAGGGAATGAATATCACATTCCACCGCGCATTTGATATGTGTATCAACCCAATGCTTGGACTAGAACAGTTAAAAGAGCTAGGTGTTGCACGGATATTAACTTCTGGCCAACAACAAGGTGCAGAATTGGGCTTACCTCTCCTGAAAGAACTGCATGAAAAAAGCCGCCAGATGGATGGGCCGAAAATCATGGCCGGGGCTGGCGTTCGTTTAGCTAATTTAAGTAAGTTTATCGAAATAGGTTTGACCGAAGTCCATAGCTCAGCGGGTAAAACCGTCCCTTCAACGATGAATTATCGTAAAGTCGGTGTCACAATGGCATCAAATAGTGAAAGTGATGAATTTACTCATTATTGTGTCGATGGGCCAACGGTAGAAGCGATGAAAGACTTTATTTCTATTACAGAAAAAGCCTCTGCGTAGCTGATAATTTAAGGCATTCAACAATACGGTATTTAGGTGTTGTTTATAAGATAAGGAAAATCAATGAATTGGTTTTCCTTATTGCTTTTGCGCTTTTTAGCAGTTAATTCATTAATAAATACCGCTTAATACCGTAAATAATATGATTTATTTGCTATTAATGGTGTGATTATCGGTTGTGTTGATGCATATCAATTAACCATGTTTTTTATATGGCTACTATTTAATTACTATAAAAATACGATGTAATTCAATTTATAATAATAAAAGGTAGCAATGTAATGATTAACAATATCAGAAAAAAAGCGCTGAGTAGGCGGCAATTTATTCAAGCCTCTGCATCAGTCGCGACCACAACGGCCATTGTCAGTTCCATCACTTTACCTTTCTCTGCTCAAGCAACACCACCAGTTACCATTCAACCTGATGAAATCAATGAAACGATTAAATACAGCGCATGTTTAGTGAATTGTGGGAGCAGGTGCCCGTTAAAAGTGCATGTGAAGGATGATGTAATTACCCGAATCTCCAATGAGACTATGTATGATGACTCGCAATTTGGTTTACATCAAATACGCCCATGCTTAAGAGGGCGCTCTGTTCGTTGGAAAACCTACAACCCAGATAGACTGAAGTACCCGCTATTACGTACAGGAAAGCGCGGAGAAGGGAAATTTAAACGTATCACTTGGGATGAAGCAACAACAATAGTGGCACAAAAACTACGTTCTACTATTGATACTTATGGTAATGAAGCTATTTATTACCAATATGGTTCAGGCTCGACAGGAGCAAATTTACAAGGGCGTAATGCTTGTAAGCGCCTATTAAGCCAACTGGGTGGGTTCCTTGACCAACATGGTACCTATTCAACCGCGCAAATAAACGGTGTTATTCCCTATGTTTATGGGAAATTAGACGACTCACTGTTGTCTGAAATTGCGAATAGCGATTTAGTGGTGATGTTCGGTCATAATATTGCAGAAACACGTATGTCAGGTGGTGGGCAATTTTATGAAACCCTCCATGCATTAGAAAAAAGCAAAGCTAAAGTGATTATTATTGACCCACGCCGGACAGATAGTGTGACAACACTTGGCGCTGAGTGGATACCTATTTACCCCGGGACAGATGGGGCTTTGGTTGCTGCAATCATCCATACTTTAATTAAAGAACAGCTAACTGATGAGGCATTCTTAGCCCAATACTGTGTTGGTTGGGATAGCCAAACATTGCCTGAGTCTGCGCCAAAAAATGGCTCTTATAAAGATTATATTTTAGGCAAAGGTGATGATGGCATAGAAAAGACACCTGAATGGGCGAGCCGAATTACTGGCGTTTCAGCTACCCGTATTGTTCAACTAGCTCGTGAATTAGGGAATGCTAAAGCAGCGTGGATCTCTCAAGGTTGGGGGCTGCAAAGAACAGCGTCAGGCGAGCAGGCTTCTCGCGCAGTGATGATGCTGCCCATTGTTACGGGCCATATTGGCCGTCCTGGTACCAACGCCGGAGGATGGGGCGGTAATGTTGCTTATTCAGTGCCAGGGTTTGCTATTCCTAACCCAGTTAAGACTAAAATCCCTTGTTTTATGTGGACGGATGCCATTGCCCGTGGAACGGAGATGACAGCAACAAATTCGACGCTTATCGGTAAAGAGCGCCTCGAAACAAATGTAAAATTCTTATGGCATTACGCAAGCAATGTTACTGGCAATCAACACTCTGATTTAAATAAAACTCACAACATTTTGACGGATGAGTCTTTGTGTGAATTTATCCTTGTTTGGGACACACATATGACGCCATCGACAAAATATGCAGATTTGATCTTACCTGATGTCACGAGCGTAGAGTCTAATGACCTGATCAATAATTCCTATGCAAGTGGTGCATATCATTATGCAATTCGCCTGCAAAACGCGATTACGCCATTATGGGAGTGCCGCCAATCTTATGATGTACTGGCTGATATTGCGCAAAAACTAGGTATTAAAGAACAATTTACCGAAGGGCGTACCCATGAGCAGTGGATTGAGTACTGCTACAATCAAATGCGCGAGAAAAACCCGCATTTACCGACATTTGAAGAAACAAATGATATGGGGATTGTCGATAGAAAACTGGCGAATAGTGCGGACTATATTGCATTAAAATCATTCCGTGACTCACCAGAAATGGCTCCTCTACCGACACCATCAGGGAAAATTGAGATCTATTCAGAACGGTTAGCGAAGATAGCGAAAGAGTGGGAATACCCGTCAGACCAACGCATTCCAGCAGTACCTGAATATTGCGTAAATACAGAAGGTGTTGAAAACAAACAAGCTAAACAAAAATATCCGCTACAAATGACCGGCTACCATGATAAGGGCCATGCGCATTCGTCTTATTTTAATATTGCAATATTGCGAGAAGCGGTACCCCATCAATATTGGATTAACCCAATCGATGCTTCTGCTAGAGGGATCAAGGATGGTGATAATACCGAAATATTTAATGACCGCGGGCGAATGTATATCAAAGCTAAAGTCACTGAGCGTGTTTTACCGGGGGTTATTGCTGTTCCACAAGGTGCTTGGCGTGAAGTGAATGATGAGGGTGTTGATATTGGTGGATGTATTAATACATTAACCACCCAACAGCCATCGGCCTTAGTGAAGGGTAACCCTCAACATACTAACTTAGTTGACGTAAAACGTGCATAAGGAGTGATTGATGAAACAGTATGGTTTTTATTTTGACTCAACGAAATGCACGGGATGTAAAACTTGTCAGGTCAGTTGTAAAGATGAAAAAGATCTCGATTTAGGGCCTAAATTTCGTCGAGTCTATGAGTTCGGTGGTGGAAGTTGGCAGCAGCAAGATGGTATTTGGCAACAAAATGTCTATAGCTATTACTTATCCATTTCGTGTAACCATTGTTCTAACCCGACTTGTGTTGAAGGGTGCCCAACGGGAGCCATGCATAAGCGAGAACAGGATGGCTTAGTAGTCGTCGACCAAAGTGTTTGTGTTGGCTGTCGCTACTGCGAATTACGTTGTCCTTATGGTGCGCCACAGTACGATGAAAAGAAACATCTGATGAGCAAATGCGATGGTTGCTACGAACGAGTTGAAAAGGGGATGAAACCTGTGTGTGTGGAGTCTTGTCCTCAACGAGCATTAGATTTTGACGATATCAATATACTTCGTGAACGTCACGGTAATATAAGTGGTATTGCACCTATGCCAAATCCTAATCTAACCAACCCTAATATTGTGATTAAACCGCATAAAGACGCGAAGCCTTATGGTGATACGAGCGGTAAATTACAAAACCCGGCGGAGGTATAACATGCACGAACTTCCTCTTGTATTTTTTACCGTATTGGGTCAGTCAGCAGCGGGTCTATATTTACTTGCTTATTTGAGTAAAAAGATAGGGATGGTTGATGAGTACCAATTGCGTAACGCCAATATAGTGGCTTTTATTACGATGATAATTGCGTTAGCTTTGGGGGCACTGCATGTGGGGCAACCTTTACGCTTCTTTAATATGCTATTAGGCGTTGGCCGCTCACCAATGAGTAATGAAGCTTTATTGAGTGGTATTTTTGTCGCTTTTGGGGCTGCAACTTTACTGTTTACTTTATTTATTAAAAATAAAGCATTAAGTGAACTATGTAACATCGGCACGGTGATTTTTGGTTTGGCATTTGTATGGTCAATTCCACAAGTTTATAACATTGCCACAGTTGCTAATTGGTTTACTGTCTTCACAACCTTACAAATGTGGATGACGTTGCTAGTCGGTGGAGGGGCATTAGCCATTCTATTGGGTGCTCAGCGGTTAGGGGCTTTGGCCTTCCTTATTGGGGCAGTTATTATTTTTGCTACAAGAGCCGCTTATGTGTCATTTTTGGGTGAAACAGGGCCTGAAATTAGTGCGGAACAAGCGGGTTTTTGGAGCTTCCAACTGGTTGTTCTCGCATTGATGCTGTTTGTTTTCCCAGCACTTTTATACCGGGGACGGAATTCGACGGCGCTACTGGGTATTTGTGCAATAGCAGTGATCTTAGCAGAGTTGTCGGGTCGAATTGCTTTTTATAATTTATGGCAAATAACAATGTAACTTTCTGATAAATAATCATTAAAATAAACGCCTATGGGAAACTTCCCCTAGGCGTTTTAGTTTTAAGGTTTGCGAGCAACTAAGATAGCGCGTAACGGTGCAGGATAACCTTCAATGGTTTTAGTTTGGTCATTAGGGTCTAAAAACTCCGCTAATGAATCTGTTCTCATCCATTGTGTGCGGCGCTGTTCTTCCAAAGATGTCACCGCTTGGTCAACAATACGTACATCCACAAAACCACATTTCTCTAACCAAACTTTGAGCATTTTAGCTGAAGGAATAAAGTACACATTGCGCATTTGAGCATAGCGATCACCCGGGATTAGACATTGGAACTCATCACCTTCAATGACAAGGCTTTCAAGGACCAATTCACCTTCGTTAACTAACTGATTTTTCAGTTGCCATAAGTGATCAAGTGGTGAACGACGGTGATATAGTACACCCATTGAAAATACGGTATCAAACGCGTTAAGTGCAGGGAGTTGCTCTATCCCTAGAGGTAATAAATGGGCACGTTGGTCATCCCCTAATAGTTTTCTGACTGCTTCGAACTGGCATAAAAACAGCTCTGTTGGGTCAATGCCGACGACAAATTTAGCTTGTTGTCCTAACATGCGCCACATGTGATAACCGCTTCCACAACCGACATCTAACACATAGCGGTCTTTTAACGACGAAATATGAGGCAAAACGCGATCCCATTTCCAATCAGAACGCCATTCGGTATCAATATTGACGCCATACAGTGAAAATGGCCCCTTTCGCCAAGGCATTAATTGCTCAAGGATATTATTTAAACGTCGAGTCTCACCGGATGTCAGTTCGGGCTCACGTGTGGCAGTGACACTGTTGAGTAAATCTAAATGTGTTGGTGTCATGACAGGTAAGTTATCTAACATTTTTTCCCATGAGGAAAAACCGCCATGTAAACCTTGCTTTTTCCATTCAGTAATTTGCGCTGGAAGGGTTTCAAGCCAATGACTTAAAGGGCCAACAGCGATCTGTTGGTAAAAACGACCAAAATCAATCATACTCAAGCCTCTTTAAGTGCTAGAAGTGAACCGAAATTAAAGCACTGGAACCAAACCTCACAGTGAGTAAAACCTGCATTTTTTAGGCGTTCTTTATGAGCTTCAACAGAATCTGTCAGCATCACATTTTCTAGCATGCTGCGTTTTTGGCTAATTTCTAGCTCACTGTAGCCATTTGCACGTTTAAAATCGTGGTGCATATTGAACAATAATTCACCGATTTTTTGATCCTCAAAATTAAATTTTTCAGAAAGTACTAAGATACCACCTGGTTGTAACCCCTGATAAATTTTATTCAGTAATAACTGGCGGTCATTCGGATTGAGGAATTGTAAGGTAAAATTGAGCACAACCATTGAGGCATTTTCGATATTGATATCTCGAATATCGCCTTCAATAACCTCAACCGGTGTATCTGCACGGTAAGCATCAATATGACGACGGCATCGCTCGACCATTGCAGGTGAATTATCGACTGCGATGATTTGGCTATTTTCGACGGTAATGTTGCGTCTTATAGATAAAGTGGCAGCACCTAGCGAACACCCTAAGTCATAGACTCGGCTGTGTGGCTTAACAAAACGACCAGCAAGCATGCCAATCATGGTAATAATATTTGAATACCCCGGTACTGAACGCTGGATCATATCGGGAAAAACTTCGGCAACTTTTTCATCGAATTGCCAATCACCAAGGTTAGCAATAGGTGCAGAAAAAAGGCTGTCTTTTTGGGTTGGGTCCTGACTTGACAT
The DNA here is from genome assembly GCF_041344805.1 of Providencia sp. TYF-12. Taxonomy (NCBI): domain Bacteria; kingdom Pseudomonadati; phylum Pseudomonadota; class Gammaproteobacteria; order Enterobacterales; family Morganellaceae; genus Providencia; species Providencia sp. TYF-12. The sequence goes on along the minus strand of NZ_CP166833.1, from coordinate 2,657,077 downwards.
AAGTTCTGTATTAATCAAAAACAAAAGTAGTGGGGGATTGTATCAGAAAGGCTGCTTTCTGAAAATCTATCCATATACCATGGAATAATGCGGCGGCACGTGAGTAAGTGCCGTATAGACGATAAAAATTAAAGATTAAACGAAACGATTTGTATCCATGGCAAATAATAAGTGTTTGCCATGACCATCAATGCCATAGCAAGGTAGGTTGCTACCATACCTGAACGGCGATATGTATAGTCATGGTTTTTTAAGCCATAGGAATGAAGTAAGCGACCCGCAATTAAGATAAGACCACAAACGTGGATCATCCAAACTTGTGCGCCGTTCATCTCCATAAAAAGTAACAAAATAAGGGAGATAGGGATATATTCGATGGCATTGCCATGAACACGGATTGCAGTTTGTAATTCATAAAAACCGCCATCACCATAAGCTATACGATATTGATTACGCAGCTTCACAACATTTAAAGATAATCTAAGCAGCAGTAAGGCACCTAGTACAGCGTACAAAGAGCTGACCATTTTTTACTCCACCATAAAACGAATCAAACTATGAAAACACCTAAAAATATAAGTTATAGTAATGTGTATTAACGATATTTTGTAAATTGTAATTCTTAAAAAGCCATAGGACAAATAAAATCACAACTTTTTTGGGTAATCATTCAATCTTATTTGATTAAACCATCTTGTTTTAATCGTTGTAAAATATGTACTGCTGTTGTGGAACAGCGTGATAAATCATGGCTATCAAACCAAGCGAGTTCAGCAATTTCAGCTGCAGGCTGCGGTTTGCCATTATATTCGGCAAAATAACAACGAATACGGACTTGAGTGCCATCTTGCTTGCCATCCGCTAACCCAATGAATTCACCGTAAAAACGAATAGAGCTAGTGTCCAGTTTTAGTGTGAGTTCTTCATCAATTTCACGGCATAATGCTTGTTCATCCGTTTCACCAAGCTCTCTTTTGCCGCCAGGGATATAAAACAGCTGTTTGTTATGGGAGCGAACCATGGCAATTTTGCTTTGTGATAAGGCGATTAACCCCAGCTTATCAATAATTTTATCAGTCACAATGTCGTCACTCTTTTATTTTTTGATAATAAAAATTTGAAGTTTACACTGAGTAAAATCATTAAGCAGGGTAGAAACCCTAGCTTAATGATTAAACATTATTTTTTTTCAATGATTTTGACAAGTTCATAGCGAATGCTTGGGGCATCTGCTGGTGGGTTTGGCACATCAAACTGTTTCACTTGTAGGGTATAAGTGAAACCGGGTTGGTATTCAAAGCCTTGAATTGAATTATAAAATAATTGCCAGTCATCATTAGGGTTTTCTTTTACTTTCATACATTTCATTGGGGCAACGCCGACACAGTCAGCGAGTGAAGAATCGACATAAAATGTTTTGGTATTATCAGTATCTGCGGGTTTCACAGTTTGGCATCCTACAAGTAGCATAATTATGGATGAGGCAAGTAACATTTTTTTCATATGCAATCCTTAAACAGCAGATGATGATTAATTGAGCATTTATACAGTTTTCGATTATAGCAAACTGAAAAAGGTAACGATTCCTAAATAGAAAATTTTGTCACTAAAAATGGTGTTGCTGAATAACGATAGGTAATGAAATCAACAAAAGGTTGTTTTTTTATTCAATATTCCCTTGAACAGATAAAATAAACCTTTGTAGTAATATGTACATGGTGCTCATAGTCACTTAAAATCGAACAGATCATCGTGTGCTGTCTGCATGCCTAGTGATTTAATTTTAATGTTATTTATTGGTGGCATTAAAATTGATGAAAATATGATTAAAAACAAAATGGTTTACGCGATAAGTTAGATCCGTAACTATTTGTCTGACAGAATTTCCTGTATAATGTCTGCCTTTTTGACATTCTGAATTTTCAGCTCAATGTTCAGCAAAATGCCAAATTCCCGCAGCAAGCAAATGCACAACAAGCTGAGTAAAAGGATATTGTATGCGTACTAATTATTGTGGGCAGTTAAACATTGCTCATGAAGGCCAAAAGGTCACCCTTTGTGGATGGGTAAACCGCCGTCGTGACTTAGGTGGTTTGATTTTTATCGATATGCGTGACCGTGAAGGTATCGTACAAGTTTTTTTCGATCCGGATCGCAAAGACATATTTGAAAAAGCGTCAGAGCTGCGTAATGAGTTCTGTATCCAAATCACAGGGACAGTACGCGCGCGCCCAGATAGCCAAAAAAATAAAGATATGCCAACTGGGGAAATTGAAATCTTTGCTGAAGAGCTTGATGTTTTTAACCGCTCTGAGCCGCTACCATTAGATAGCAATCAAACGAATACAGAAGAGCGTCGTTTAAAATACCGTTATTTGGATTTACGCCGCCCTGAAATGTCTGAGCGTTTGCGTACCCGTGCAAAAATTACCAGTTTTGTGCGTAATTTTATGGATAAAGAAGGGTTTTTAGATGTAGAAACCCCAATGTTAACCAAAGCGACCCCTGAAGGCGCTCGTGACTATTTAGTCCCAAGCCGTGTACATAAAGGTAAATTCTACGCGCTGCCACAATCACCTCAACTGTTCAAACAGTTACTGATGATGTCTGGCTTTGACCGTTATTATCAAATCGTAAAATGTTTCCGTGATGAAGACCTACGTGCAGATCGTCAACCTGAATTTACCCAAATCGACGTCGAAACCTCATTTATGACCGCTGAGCAAGTGCGTGAAATCATGGAACGCATGATCCGTAACTTATGGTTAGAGGTAAAAGGGGTTGATTTAGGCAACTTCCCAATCATGACTTTTGCGGAAGCAATGCGCCGTTATGGTTCTGATAAGCCAGACCTGCGAAACCCAATGGAGCTGGTGGATGTTGCTGACATCGTTAAAGATGTTGAGTTTGCGGTATTTTCAGGTCCAGCAAACGACCCTAAAGGCCGAGTGGCTGCATTAAAAGTCCCTGGTGGTGCCGCAATGACACGTAAACAGATTGACGAATATGGTCAATTTGTAGGTATCTACGGCGCGAAAGGTTTGGCGTGGATGAAAGTCAATGAGCGTGCAAAAGGCCTTGAAGGTATTCAAAGCCCAGTGGCTAAATTCCTGAGCGAAGAGGTTATTAACCAATTGCTTGAGCGCACAGGTGCTGCTGATGGTGATATCATTCTATTTGGTGCTGGCGCGAAAAATATTGTCACAGATTCAATGGGCGCGTTGCGTTTGAAAGTTGGTCGCGACTTTGAAATCACCAACTTAAATAGCTGGCAACCGCTGTGGGTGATTGACTTCCCAATGTTTGAAGAAGATGGTGAAGGTGGTTTAACTGCTATGCACCACCCATTCACGTCACCGAAAGACTTCACTCCAGAAGATCTCGCTAACAAGCCAGAAGAAGCAGTTGCCAATGCTTATGATATGGTAATTAATGGTTATGAAGTGGGTGGCGGTTCTGTTCGTATTCACCGTAATGAGATGCAACAAACTGTATTTAGTATTTTAGGTATTAATGAAGAAGATCAGCGAGAGAAGTTTGGTTTCTTATTAGATGCATTAAAATATGGTACACCACCACATGCAGGTCTTGCATTTGGTCTTGACCGTTTAGTGATGTTGCTAACTGGGACTGATAACATCCGTGATGTTATTGCGTTTCCAAAAACAACGGCGGCAGCATGTTTAATGACAAATGCACCAAGCTATGCGAACCCAGAGGCTTTAACTGAGTTAGCCATTGCCGTCGTTGCAAAAGACCTAGAAGTAAAAAATGAAGAGTGATAACGCCGAATGAAAATCTATAAGCGCCCAGAATCGGTATTAGTCATTATCGTGGCTAAAAATAGTGGTCGGGTGCTTATGTTAAGGCGTAACGATGATCCAGACTTTTGGCAGTCAGTAACGGGAAGTCTGGAATCTAACGAAACGCCGTTTGAAACGGCGTGTCGTGAAATTAAAGAAGAAACAGGTTTTGACGTCGAACAAAATCCGCCACAAGACTTATTTCATAGTATCATTTTTGAAATTTTCGCGCATTTCAGGCATCGTTATGCACCAGATGTATCACATTGCAAAGAGCACTGGTTTAAACTAGTTCTCGATGAAGAACAAATGCCATTACTGACTGAACATACTGATTTTCGTTGGTTGACGCCGCAAGAAGCCGCCAAATTAACCAAATCATGGAGTAACAGTCAGGCTATTTTAGAATTTGCTATTTAATTTATTGTATTGACGTTTTTGGAGATATTTCATGGCAGGTCATAGTAAATGGGCCAATACCAAGCACCGTAAAGCAGCCCAGGATGCGAAACGCGGTAAGATTTTTACAAAAATTATCCGTGAATTAGTTACAGCAGCCCGTTTAGGTGGGGGTGATCCCGCAACTAACCCACGTTTACGTGCAGCTGTAGATAAAGCGTTATCAAATAACATGACTCGTGACACCTTAAACCGTGCAATTGCACGTGGTGTGGGTAATGATGATAACGATAATATGGAAACAATCATTTATGAAGGTTATGGCCCTGGTGGAACAGCGGTTATGGTTGAATGTTTAAGCGATAACCGTAATCGTACCGTTTCTGAAGTGCGTCATGCTTTCACTAAAACCGGTGGTAACTTAGGGACGGATGGCTCTGTAGCCTATCTGTTTACTAAACGTGGTGTGATCACTTATGCACCAGGTGTTGATGAAGATGCCTTGATGGAAGCGGCATTAGAAGCGGGTGCTGATGACGTAGAAACTTACGATGATGGTGCGATGGATGTGTATACGACGCCAGAAACTTTCGGTGAAGTAAAAGACGCACTTGATGCCGCGGGTTTTACTAGCGAAGCCGCTGAAGTTTCAATGATCCCATCAACAAAAGCGGAGTTGGATGCAGAAACAGCGCCAAAACTGTTACGACTCATTGATATGTTAGAAGATTCTGACGATGTTCAGGAAGTTTATCACAACGGTGATATTTCTGACGAAGTTGCAGCGACACTGTAAAAAGTGAGGTGTTTTATTACACTCGCTACAATTTAAGACATATCCGCGTAGAGAAAGCGGGCTGTTGCAGCCTGTTTTCTCTAACGCCTTCCATGATATCCCTTCTTTTATTCGCTATACTTTTCAATACTGATAACTTAATTTATTTTTACATATATGCTTGGCTAATATTATGATGTTCAAATAGCTATTTAATTGAAATTGATAGTATTATGCAGCTAACCAGAACAATAAATTATGATGTAATTAATATAAAGAGGCATAAATAGATTTTATATGGCGATTATATTAGGGATTGATCCCGGTTCAAGAGTCACCGGTTACGGTGTTATTCGCCAACAAGGCAGGCAACTGCTGTATTTGGGTAGTGGTTGTATTCGGACTCAAGTTGATGATTTACCAAGTCGTCTGCAACGAATTTACGCGGGTGTCTCGGAAATTATCACCCAATACCAACCTGATATATTATCAATTGAACAAGTTTTTATGGCAAAAAATGCGGATTCAGCTTTAAAACTTGGTCAGGCGAGGGGAGTTGCTATTGTTGCTGCAGCCAATGCAAATATCCCTGTGTTCGAATATGCGGCACGGCAAGTAAAGCAGACCGTTGTCGGTACAGGAGCTGCTGAAAAAAGCCAAGTACAGCATATGGTTAAGTCTATACTCAAGTTGTCAGCGAACCCTCAGTCTGATGCGGCTGATGCTTTGGCAATTGCGATCACCCATTGCCATTTTAATCAAAATTTACTGAAAGTTGGAGACCCACGACTGGTGTTAACGCGCGGGCGATTGAGGTAGTTTACTGCTCTTCAAGTAACTTTTTAATAGTAAATAGCTTCTCAGCTGGATATGCATCCAGCATTTTTTATGGTATAAACAGCAGTATTAATAATAGCAGGCTAAATTGGTCGAATTTTAGACGATAACAGAGGGGCTCAATGTGATTGGTCGTTTACGTGGCATTGTATTAGAAAAACAACCACCAATAGTATTATTAGAGTTGCAAGGGGTTGGCTATGAAGTCCATATGCCAATGACGTGCTTCTATGAACTACCAGATATTGGCCAAGAAGCTATTGTTTTTACTCACTTTGTAGTTCGTGAAGATGCCCAATTATTGTACGGTTTTAATGATAAGCAAGAAAGAGCGCTATTTAAGGAATTAATTAAAGTCAATGGTGTTGGTCCAAAATTGGCTCTGGCGATTTTATCGGGTATGTCCGCCCAACAATTTGTTTCAGCAATAGAACAAGAAGCAATTGCATCACTAGTGAAACTTCCCGGTATTGGTAAAAAAACCGCAGAACGCTTAGTGGTTGAAATGAAAGACCGCTTTAAAGGCCTTAATGGGGATCTGTTTAATCAAACAAGTGATATCAATCTTCCTAATGTTAACAGTAAACAGCCAAGCACTGCGGATATTGAAGCTGAGGCAGCGGCAGCCTTGATTGCTTTAGGTTATAAACCGCAAGAGGCCAGCCGGATGGTCAGCAAAGTAGCTAAACCTGGTAGTGATTCAGAAACATTGATCCGTGATGCCTTACGTGCAGCACTCTGATTGAGAGACTATTAATATGATTGAAGCTGATCGCCTAATTACCGCTGAAGTGTTGCAGTCAGATGAAGAAGCTATTGACCGTGCGATCAGGCCTAAGCTGTTGAATGAATACATTGGTCAGCCACAAGTTAAAAACCAAATGGAAATTTTTATTCAAGCAGCCAAAATGCGGGGGGACGCACTCGATCATTTATTAATATTTGGGCCACCAGGGCTGGGTAAAACAACGCTTGCAGGGATTGTCGCAAATGAATTAGGCGTGAATTTACGTACCACATCAGGGCCGGTCTTAGAAAAAGCAGGCGATCTTGCTGCTATGTTGACTAATCTTGAACCCCATGATGTGTTATTTATTGATGAAATTCATCGGCTTTCGCCTGTTGTTGAGGAAATTCTCTATCCTGCCATGGAAGATTACCAATTAGATATCATGATTGGTGAAGGCCCAGCTGCACGTTCAATCAAAATTGATTTACCACCTTTCACTCTAATTGGGGCAACTACACGTGCTGGGTCATTAACTTCTCCGTTAAGGGATCGCTTCGGTATTGTGCAACGCTTAGAGTTTTATCAAGTGGACGACTTACAGCATATTGTTAAAAGAAGTGCACAATACATGGGGTTAGATATCACCGAAGGTGGTGCTCATCAGGTAGCCATGCGCTCAAGGGGGACTCCACGCATAACAAACCGTTTGTTACGTCGTGTACGGGATTTCGCACAGGTTAAAGGTGATGGGTCTATTGATGAACAGATTGCTAACCAAGCACTAGACATGCTAAATGTTGATGCCGCAGGGTTTGATTATTTGGACCGTAAATTATTAGTCGCAATTATTGATAAATTTATGGGGGGGCCGGTTGGCGTGGATAACCTTGCCGCAGCTATTGGTGAAGAACGCGAAACAATAGAAGATGTACTGGAACCTTATTTGATCCAACAAGGCTTTATCCAGCGTACACCTCGAGGTCGCATGGCAACAACACATGCCTACAATCACTTTGGTTTGTCTCCGAAAGAGGTTTAATTACTTTTTTCACGGTTGGGGAAAGCTAAATAACAGGTAGTTTGCAAGCTTGATATACGGTTGTAAATAACGACAAAGGCATAAACGGGCATGTTCACAGAGTATCAATATTCTGTTTAAACTTAAATTATTCGTTATATTATTAATAATTTATGCCTTATTCAATTCTATGACCTTGGCAAGTAGCAAGGTCTTAGTAGTCACTTTTTTATTACTATAATATTGTATCGTATTATATAACCTTGCTGTCTTATATCTGAAGTTAATATAGGCTAAACTTAATTATTATTTTAAATAATAATTGCCCTATAAAAATACGACTCTTTATTCTTTTTGATGAATGCTGAAAGTAAGCCCACTAGGGTAGAGGTAGCTTTTATTTAATCTTACTCAAATTAGTTAGCCACTCTATACAAAAAAATAAAAGAAAAGTAATAAACAAAGGAAAGGTAATAAATAAGAGGGTAAGCTCATAACAAAGTGCCCTAGTTAAAAAAGACTAGGGCATATGCATATTTTGATAATGAATTAATTCTTTGCTTTAACTAATAAGCTAAATATAAATAAGACCGCTGAAATTAACACCACAGACGGGCCTGCTGGCGTGTCGTAAAAAGCGGAAAAGGTGAGCCCCCCAGTAACTGAAAGCATACCAATGATAATTGCTATAAATGCCATTTGCTCAGGGGTGTGGGCAAATCGACGGGCTGTAGCTGCGGGTATAATTAATAAGGAGGTAATAATTAGCGCACCAACAAATTTCATTGCGATACCAATAGTTAATGCAGTAACTAACATAAGCAATAAACGTAAGCGTTGGATATTAATACCATCCACAAATGCTAATTCAGGGCTGACAGTAATAGATAAAAGTGCCCGCCAACGATAAAAAAGCAACCCACAAACGACAATAACACCAACCAGTATTATGGTAATATCTTCGTAACTTACAGAGAGTAGGTCGCCGAATAAATAGGCCATTAGGTCTACACGGACATTTGCCATTAAACTAACAACGACTAAACCTAATGACAGTGAGCTATGAGCCATAATACCAAGCAAGGTATCAACAGCAAGTTGAGGGCGTTTTTCTAACCATACCAGTATTAAAGCTAATAACAAAGTTACGGCAATAATCGCATAAAATGGGTTTATGTTTAAAAGCAACCCAAAGGCGACACCTAATAAAGAGGCATGGGCCAACGTATCGCCAAAATAAGACATTCGGCGCCATACAACAAAAGAACCAAGAGGGCCAGCCGCAATAGCAAGTAGCATGCCTGCAATCCAACCAGGTAATAACAATTCAATCATGTTTACAGTCCTTGTTATGCTGATGCCCTGAAATAATATTACCTTCTAAATCGTGTTGGTGATTATGTTGATGACGGTATACCCCTAATTGTTGTGCGCCTCGGTAGCCGAACATGGCAACAAATTCAGGGTGATTTGAAACTACATCCGGAGCGCCTGAACAACAAATATGCCCATTGATACATAGCACTTTATCCGTTTTAGCCATAACCAAATGCAAATCATGGGAAACCATTAATACCGCGCAACCGAGCTCAGTTCTTAATTGGTTAATTAAGTCATATAGCGCAACTTGCCCTGTAATATCGACACCTTGCGCAGGTTCATCAAGAACCAGCAGGTCAGGTTTATTCAGTAATGCGCGAGCGAGCAAAACTCGTTGGGTTTCACCACCTGATAATTTTTGCATTGGTTGGTCAAGTAAATGTGCTGCTTTAACCCGTTCCAGTGCAGGCAGTAAATGTTCTTTGCGTGCACCGAGTTTTAATAACATAAAGCGCTTAACAGTAAGAGGAAGGGTTGTGTCCAAATGAAGTTTTTGTGGAACATAGCCAATGGCAAGAGAAGAGTCGCGTGTTACGGTACCCGATGTCGGGGCCAGTAACCCTAACACGACACGTACAATTGTCGATTTCCCCGCCCCATTAGGGCCTAAAAGCGTGACGATATCCCCTTTATTTAGCTCAAAGGAGACGTTTTCGAGAACTTGTCTTTCGCCAAATGAAACAGAAATCTTATTTAAAGTGAGTAATGGTTGCATATGAAAAACATCTTGCAGAATTCATGTTGTGTTATATTATAACATTTCAAAATTAAAATCACGGAAAAAGACTGCTATGATACATAAATCGAAACATATTGCCCGTAAATTTCTTTTCGGGGCGGTGGCAACATCCGTATTGAGTGCAACTATGGTGTCTGCATCCTATGCGGATGTTGTCACTTCAATTCGTCCATTAGCTTTTATCGCAGCGGGAATTGCTGACGGTGTAACCGGTACCCAAGTTCTCCTTCCCGATGGCGCATCCCCCCATGATTATGCGCTTAAACCTTCTGATTTGAAAAAAATTAAACAGGCTGACTTATTCGTTTGGGTTGGACCGGATATGGAAATGTTTTTACAAAAGCCAATCAATACGTTACCACAGAATAAAAGACTAGCATTGGCCGAGCAGGAAAATATCAAATCATTACTTTTAGCAGAGCCTCACGAAGATGAGCACACCCATGAACATGGTGATGAGGCTAACTATGACAAGGATCACGAACATCATCACCATGGTGAGTATAATATGCACATCTGGTTATCCCCAGACATTGCAAATTCTGCTGCACAGGACATTTATGAACATTTAGTAGAGCTTTATCCGGAACAAAAAAATAAGCTAGACGTAAACCTTCGTAAATTCAAAGAAAATATGGCGCAAAATGATGAAAAAATTGCTAAGATTTTGCAGCCAGCTAGAAACAAGGGTTATTTCGTTTTTCACGACGCTTATGGCTACTTTGAAAAACACTATCAATTAGCTCCATTGGGGCATTTTACGATAAATCCGGAAATACAGCCTGGTGCGCAGAAATTACATCAAATACGAACTCAATTGGTTGAGCATAAAGCGCAATGTGTTTTTGCTGAGCCACAATTCAGGCCTGCTGTGATTGAAAGTGTAGCACGTAATACGGGAGTAAAAATGGGAACTCTCGACCCACTTGGAATTGGGCTGGCTATAGGGCCAGATAGCTACATGCAGTTTTTGACACAATTGTCGGAACAATACGCCAGCTGCCTGAATTAAAAAATAGAAGGAATTGTTTAAGTGCAGCAAATGGCCAAAAGTCTGGCTCAGGTATATGGTAGCCTGTCTAGAACTCACAAAATTGTATTAAGTACGCTCACAGTAGCTACCATGGCCGTCGCAATTTGGCGGCCAGTCCATATACCAGCCACTTCTGAAAATGATGGTACGCCTGATACTATTATTCCACTCTCTTTACTTTCTCCTCGTGACGCCACTGACGATATAATTCAAGATAGTAGCGATCAACTTCCTGATGAAGGGTTAGCTGACACTGAGGCTGAAGCTGCTGAGACCGGTGGAGAGGTTGCGCCATTACCCCATGAGTATGTTGTGGCAAGTGGTGATAATTTAACAACCATTTTAACCCAATTCGGTATAGAAGCAGGTGATGTTGCGACGCTATCAAATCAACATAAATCACTAAGAAATCTTAAAATAGGTCAATCGTTAAATTGGTCTTTGACAGATCAAGGCGAGTTAGAGTCTTTAACATGGGAGGTTTCTCGCCGTGAAACTCGTGTGTTTACCCGTGTTGGAGCAACGAATAAATTTGAAGAAGCTAAACAAATTCGCACTGGCGAATGGACAAATAGCGTCTTAAAAGGGACAGTCGACGGTACATTTGCACAAAGCACGAGTAAAGCAGGTTTAACGCGTAGTGAAGGTCGTGACGTGATTAAAGCTTTACAATGGCAAGTTGATTTTCGTAAATTGAAAAAAGGCGACAAATTTAGTGTTCTAATGAGCCGCGAAATGCTTAATGGTCGTAGTGAGCAAAGCCAGTTAATAGGTGTTCGGTTGCAAACTAATGGGAAAAGCTATTATGCATTCCGTGCGGAAGATGGCCGTTATTATGACAGTGAAGGGAATGGTTTAGAACGTGGTTTTTTACGTTTCCCAACGGCAAAACAATTTAGAGTTTCTTCCCAATTTAACCCACGTCGTGTAAACCCGGTTACAGGGCGTGTAGCACCTCATAAAGGTGTCGACTTTGCTATGCCAGTAGGGACACCTGTCCTTGCAGTAGGGGATGGCGAAGTGATTGTATCGAAATACAGTGGTGCGGCAGGGAATTTTATCGCGATCCGCCATGGTCGCCAGTATACCACTCGCTATATGCACTTACGTCAATTATTAGTGAAGCCAGGCCAAAAAGTTAAACGTGGTGATCGTATTGCATTATCTGGTAATACAGGGCGTTCAACGGGGCCTCATTTGCATTTTGAAATGTGGGTTAACCAACAAGCAGTGAATCCACTAACAGCAAAATTACCAAGTTCTGGTGGTTTAACGGGGAAAGAAAGGAAAGAATACTTAGCGTTAGTTAAAGAAACAAAACCCCAACTTAAACTGCAATAATTAATGATCTTATTTTTCATAGCTGGCAGGTACTTGTATCTGCCAGTTTTCTTTGTAATGCTTTCGAAAATTATTATTATAGGCTATAAAAGATAGCCGTTATTCACTTGAGTGCAGCATGAATAAAGACCAAGACACTGATAGTAAAAAAGGGTATGTGCCAACCTTTCATCGTTCCTATCTACTACCTAAATATTGGGGAGTTTGGATGGGCGCAGCTGTATTAGCAGGCTTAGCTTACATCCCTGTTAAAGTTCGGGACCCATTACTAGCAAAGGCAGGGAAATGGGTAGGACGGGTAGCTAAAAGTGCGCGTCGTCGCGCTAAAATCAATTTACTTTATTGTTTCCCACAATTAACGGAATCACAAAGAGAACAATTGGTTGACCGCATGTTTGAAACTGCGCCGCAGTCTTTTGTTATGTTAGCTGAATTATGTCTTCGCGGAGCAAATAAAACACTCGCAAGAACACATTGGCATAATGAAGAAATCATTGAACGCTTAAAACAACAACAAAGTAATGTGATTTTTATGGTGCCTCATGGTTGGGCAGTTGATGTCCCAGCTATGTTATTAGCGGCAAGAGGTCAGACTATGGCCGCTATGTTTCATCACCAGAACAACCCTGTAGCGGATTATTTATGGAATAAAGCCCGCTATCATTTTGGTGGGCGTTTACACTCAAGGGAGGCGGGTATCAAACCGTTTATCGCCTCTGTCAGGCAAGGATACTGGGGGTTTTATCTTCCAGACCAAGACCATGGTGAAGAGCACAGTGAGTTTGTCGATTTTTTTGGTACTTATAAAGCGACGTTACCTGCAATTGGTCGGTTGATGAAAGTGTGCAAAGCAAAAGTTGTTCCGCTATTTCCTGTATATGACCATAAAACACATCAATTACATATTTATATTCGTGAACCGATGGATGATATTGATGGTAAGGATGATGAATATATAGCACGAAGAATGAATGAGGAATTGGAATACCTTGTTTCACCGAACCCTGAGCAATATACGTGGATATTGAAATTACTAAAAACCCGCAAAGAAGGGGAAATTGAGCCTTATCAGCGTAAAGATTTATATCGCTAACTATCGGATACTATACGTTAACAATGAAATGAGCCCCCGCCTGAATAGGCGAGGGCAAAAGGTTATTCGACTTCTAAAATACGGCAAGTATTGGTACTACCGATAGTCCCCATCAAGTCACCTTGAGTAACTAGGACAATATCACCACTCATTAAATAGCCGTTGTCGCGTAGGCGAGTTACCGCTTCATTGGCGGCAGCAATTCCATCAGTATGGGTGCTACAGAAAACCGGAGTAACGCCACGGTATAGTGAACACTGGTTGAGTGTTTTCTCATGGCGTGACATTGCAAAAATAGGCAAGCCAGAACTAATACGTGACATCATACGAGCGGTACGGCCTGATTCTGTCATCGCAATAATGGCTTTAACCCCTTTAAGGTGGTTAGCTGCGTACATTGTTGACATCGCAATAGCTTCTTCTGGGCTATTAAATTCTGCATCTAAACGGTGTTTAGAGACATTCAAGCCAGGCATTTTTTCTGCGCCAAAACACACTTGCGCCATCGCAGCAACAGTTTCTGCTGGGTATTGACCTGCTGCCGTTTCAGCTGAAAGCATAACCGCATCTGTACCATCAAGCACCGCGTTTGCTACGTCCATAACTTCTGCACGAGTTGGCATTGGGTTGGTGATCATCGATTCCATCATTTGTGTCGCGGTGATCACGACGCGGTTTAATTGACGTGAGCGGCGGATCAATTTTTTCTGAACCGCGACCAGTTCAGGATCGCCAATTTCAACACCGAGGTCACCACGAGCAACCATAACGACATCAGATGCAAGGATCACTTCATCCATGACTTCATCATTAGCAACGGCTTCGGCACGTTCAACTTTCGCTACAATTTGGCATTCACAGCCTGCATCTCGTGCTAAACGACGTGCATAATCTAAGTCTTCACCTGAACGAGGGAAAGAAATAGCTAAATAGTCTACGTTAATTTTTGCTGCGGTTTTAATGTCTTCTTTGTCTTTATCAGTTAATGCTTCAGCAGAAAGGCCACCGCCTAATTTATTAATGCCTTTATTATTTGAGAGCTGACCACCAACCGTAACTTCAGTGAATACTTGCAGGCCTTGGACTTCACGTACTTTTAATTGAACACGTCCATCATCAAGGAGCAGGATATCGCCAGGTACTACATCAGCAGGCAAACCTTTATAGTCAATACCTACTTTTTGCTGATCGCCTTCCCCTTTACCTAGGTTAGCGTCAAGAATAAATTTGTCCCCAACATTTAAGAAAACTTTGCCATCTTTAAAGGTAGAAACGCGAATTTTTGGACCTTGTAAATCACCGAGGATCGCAACATGACGACCTAAACGAGCGGCAATTTCACGTACTTTATTAGCACGTATTTGATGGTCTTCTGGAGTTCCGTGGGAGAAGTTAAGGCGAACAACGTTGGCACCAGCGTTAATAATTTTTTCAAGGTTATTATCACGATCAGTAGCTGGACCAAGAGTTGTAACAATTTTAGTTCTTCTAAGCCGTCTAGACATGTATTACTCCGTTGACCTGTATGGTGTTGATAAAAGAGTGAAACCATTTCACTCCATTTCGAAACCTGTTTACTGCAAATAGGGATGCTGACACGAGCACAGCTATTATATACTGCGAATATTTTTATGCTATCAGGTCTGCAAAACTATTAAAGTCTGATAAGCAAAGAAAATCATTCACACTGTCAATTTATTGTATTCAGGCATTATCAAACCGCGAATCACGTAATGCTTCTTTGACGCGCTTCAAGTTATCTCTAAATTTTTCACCTCTTCTTAACGTAAAGCCAGTGGTTAACACATCAATAACAGCGAGCTGTGCCATTCTGGAAACCATTGGCATGTACATATCCGTATCTTCTGGGACATCGATAATAATGGCAAGGGAGGCGGCTTGTGCTAAAGGGGTATTTTCTGAGGTGATAGCAATTACGGTGGCATCATTTTCACGGGCTAAATAAGCCATATCAACGAGTGCTTTGGTTCTTCCTGTATGGGAAATTAACACGATGACATCTCCTTCAATACTATTGATGCAGCTCATGCGTTGCATAACAATATCATCAAAGTACATGACAGGAATATTAAAGCGGAAAAATTTATTCATCGCATCATGAGCGACAGCCGCAGAAGCACCAAAACCAAAAAAGCTTATTTTTCGTGCTTGCGTTAATAAATCGACTGCTCGATTGATGGCACTGATATCTAAGGTATGTTTTACGTTATCAAGGCCTGCCATAGCTGATTCAAAAATTTTGTGTGTATAAGTGTTTACGGTATCCGTTTCTTCCACATGGCGGTTTATATAGGGGGTGCCATTCGCTAAATTTTGTGCGAGCCGTAATTTAAAATCAGGGAACCCTTTAGTGTCCATTTTTCGGCAAAAACGATTCACTGTTGGTTCGCTAACGTCTGCTAATTGTGCTAAGGCTGCGATACTAAGATGAATAGCGTTTTGCGGCATGCCTAGAATGACTTCAGCCACTTTTTTTTCTGATTTACTTAAAAAATCGAGACTCATTTTCATTTGTTCTAAAATATTCATATAGCAAAAGCGCCTATTTCATCGAAAGGAGAAATTTTTGAGCCATCACGTTATCCTAGTGTTGATTTTAAGTTTCTTATTCATGAGGCTGTTATGGTGTGTGAAAATATACTATGTATGATGTGTAAACTATCTGAATGCAGAGGCTAAATGGTAGCTTTTTTGTGAAACTTTGACCCGTATCTAATTTTCAGATTAGTAAACATCCTACAGATTTGGTTATTTTGTTTCACGGGCTGGCTCCATTCAGTTTTGATGCGCACTTTTCGTACAATAAAGAATATTCCCGTTATAACATGAGATTAGGACAAAATTATGTTGTTTTTTTCAGCATAAAAACTGTGATCGGCATCATGAACATTTACTGGACACTTGCAACAGGGTACATTAGCGGAATTAGGGCTAATTTTAACAAAATTACAATAAGGCCTATCCTAGTTAGGTCTTAGATTCCGCAAATTGAGGAGAACCAATATGGCGGTACATAATGCTGCTCAAGCTTGTGACTTAATTATCTTTGGCACCAAGGGTGACCTTGCACGTCGCAAACTGCTGCCGTCGCTTTATCAATTAGAAAAGGCAGGCTACATTCACCCAGACACGCGTATCATAGGTGTTGGCCGTGCAGAGTGGAGCCAAGATGATTATGTTAACTTCGTCGAAGAAGCGTTACATAAGTTCTTAAAAGAGGAACTCGATTCAGCATTGTGGGAAAAGCTCAGCGCACGCTTAGATTTCTGTAACTTGGACGTTAATGAAACAGAAAGTTTTGTTCGTCTCGCTGAAATATTAAAACAAGATTCCCAGCCAGCTATCCATTATTTCGCTATGCCGCCAAGCACATTTGGGGCTATGTGCCAAGGGCTGGGTCATGCAAAATTAAATAAAAAACCTAATCGTGTCGTAATGGAGAAACCATTAGGAACGAATTTGGCATCCTCACAAGAAATTAATAATGAAGTAGCGAAGTATTTCGATGAAAGCCAAGTTTATCGTATTGACCACTACCTTGGTAAAGAAACGGTTTTAAACTTATTAGCTCTGCGTTTTGCTAACTCGTTATTTATTAATAACTGGGATAATCGCACTATTGACCATGTGCAAATTACCGTAGCAGAAGAGGTTGGTATTGAAGGTCGCTGGGGTTACTTTGACCAAGCAGGGCAAATGCGTGATATGGTACAGAACCACTTGCTGCAAATTTTAACGATGATAGCAATGTCACCCCCAGCAGATTTAACGACCGACCGTATTCGTGATGAAAAAGTGAAAGTATTACGTTCACTGCGCCGAATCGACCACAGCAATGTGCGTGAAAAAGCTGTTCGTGGGCAATACACTGCAGGTTTTGTGCAAGGCAAAAAAGTCCCTGGTTATTTAGAAGAAGATGGGGCGAATAAACAAAGCATGACTGAGTCATTTGTTGCCCTGCGCGTAGATATTGATGATTGGCGTTGGGCTGGCGTTCCTTTCTACTTACGTACCGGTAAACGTTTACCTGCAAAATGTTCTGAGGTGGTTGTTTACTTTAAAAAACCGGCATTGAATATTTTCTCTGAAAGCTACCAAGACCTGCCGCAAAATAAATTAACCATTCGTCTACAGCCAGATGAAGGGATTGATATTGAAATTATGAACAAGGCACCGGGTCTTGATCATAAACATCGGTTACAAACTACAAAACTGGATTTAAGCTTTTCAGAAACTTTCAATCAAACACACTTAGCCGATGCCTACGAACGCTTACTACTCGAAGCGATGAGAGGGATCCAAGCATTGTTTGTACGACGTGATGAAGTAGAAGAAGCGTGGAAGTTTGTTGATTCCATTATTGATGCATGGGCAATGGATAATGACGCACCAAAACCATACCAAGCAGGTACATGGGGGCCGATTGCTTCTGTTGCCATGATTGCTCGCGATGGGCGTTCTTGGAATGAATTTGAGTAACAGCTGATGTTATTTAGTTAACTCATCCCGCAAAAGCCAAACAATTGTTTGGCTTTTTTTGTCGTGAGGGGGAGATAAACACTTAGAGAATTAACTCACTGCGGCCCGTGGCAACCATATGAATAATGCCTTGTTCGATACGTAAACAGGCCATTTTGGCTGCGTCAGGTACTGAAAGCCCCGCAAGAAGTTGGGCGGTTAACTCTGCACCAAATAAGTCACCAGTCCCTTTGGGGGTCACGGGGTAACGTTTGTGACGGATCACCGCAACCTCATGTTGTGTCACGCAAACTACCTCGATATTGTCTTCATCAGGCTGAAATGCGCTGGTGATAATCACCCATTGAGTATTACCTTTTAATAGCGTGCGTGCCGCGTTAACAGCGTCATCTAAATTATTGACCTGTTTACCACTCAATGTCATTAATTCGAATTTATTTGGAATGATACCCGTTGCTAAAGGGATGACCTTGTCACGGTAAACTTCGGCGATTTCTGGCGGAATATAAAAGCCGCTATCTTCATCCCCCATAACTGGGTCAACAATAACTGGCAATGTTGGGCGTTGCTCCCGAATGCGTATTAGCCAGTTAGCTAAGTCTTGTGCTTTCTCAGGGGAACCTAAGTAACCTGTAAGGATAGCTCTTACTGAGTCTAAACTACCTCGCTCTATAAAGCCGTTTAAGTAGCCACGAAACCATTCACCAGGCAATTCACCACCATAGCAAGTAGAATAATGTGGGGTATTGCTGAGTACCACAGTGGGAACGGCAGCAACACGCAGGCCTTGCTTGGTGAGTGCAGGTACCGCAATACTATTACCGACGCTACCATAAATAACTTGAGATTGGATTGATACAACATCATAGGGTAGTGGAGTCGCATCGGCGGCATTTTGAAAACTATTGGAGGTAAGGCTGAAGGTGTTCATGACTCTCTCTTAGGTATATTTCAATCATATAGCTACTATAAGAAGCTTGTTCAACTGGCTTGTCAATGTTAAAGATCAAATAGCATATTAGTGCTGCCTGTAAAGTGAAAAAAAGGGTAAAAATCTATTTTTTTATTAAAAAATATTTGTGTAAAACGTATTATCTTCGACTGTTTATTCGTTTTTAGAATGCCAAAGTCACGTTTATCGTGTTTATCGATGCATAATTATGCGATTTTTTATTCAAACTAAAAGGTGTTTATATTCATTGACTTAATAAAAATGACATGCTAAAAATAAGCAGTAATTAACTATCAACATGAGGGTTCGGAGTAAATTGGGTAGATGTCTACCTGATGAAAAGAATGAGATATCATGCTTAGCTCAACTAGCGGCAAGATCAGTAAGTCCCAAAAAAGAACGACACATCGGCTTTTCCTTTCAGCTATCCTTTCCAGTGAACACTACTGGTGTGGTGCATTATAGCGTCTCTCTCGATTATTCATTCTGCTGAATAAACTCAGCAACACGTTGTTATTTATTTGAATTTTCAACAACTGCGTATGGGTATTTTGACCCCTTGGTCTGTATAAAAAATAGTCTATTACGCGGCTGCATATAGAGAGATATTATAATGATTTATTGGATATTTTTAGTATTAGCTATCATAACCGAGGTTATCGGTACCTTATCAATGAAACATGCCAGTGTCAGTGGCGATTTCACCGGTATGGTGGTGATGTATGTCATGATAGCAACATCATATATTTTATTGGCCGTTGCAGTAAAAAAAGTGGCTTTAGGTGTGGCATACGCACTGTGGGAAGGTATCGGGATCTTATTTATTACGACATTTAGCGTAATGTGGTTTGGAGAAACGTTATCACCCATGAAAATCGGTGGGTTAGTATTACTGATCACCGGTATTGGCTTGATTAAATCAGGGACCAAAAAAGCCACTGTTCGCCAATCTGCACAAAAGGTAAAACAAGTAACGCAAAATGCGGTCAATGCAGCCAAAACTAATGCTCTAGTTGGACGCGAAGCTAAGTCGGAGGCATAAGATGGCCAGTCATTTTGAATGGTGGCATGCAGCCTTTTTGATCCTAGCAGTAGTACTCGAAATTATCGCCAATATTTTACTAAAGATGTCGAATGGTTTTAAACGATATTGGTTAGGTATTTTATCGTTGGTGGCGGTATTAGGGGCTTTTAGTTCCTTAGCCCAAGCAGTAAAAGGCATTGAATTATCAATTGCTTATGCTCTATGGGGCGCGTTTGGTATTATTGCCACAGTAGCTGCAGGCTGGATACTCTTCAACCAGCGGCTAAATTATAAAGGTTGGGGTGGGATAGTGCTGCTATTGCTAGGAATGGTGCTGATTAAAATGTCTTAACCTATTTGGTATATTGAAAAGTAATATAAGCCCAAGTCGGACTGAGGAGTTCGGCTTGGGCTTATTGTTATCTATCAATAGGTTAAAAGTATATTCTTTTAATTTTTGCCTTTTGTCGTAGTTGCATCTCGCACTGATTTGACATCACTAACCGTCACTTTCTCTGCATTATTCCCCCAACTACTACGGATGAACGTCAATAAATTAGCCATTTGTAGGTCATCTAAACGCCACGCAAAATCAGGCATAGTTAACCCGGTTGGCGCATCTTGAGTCACAGGGACTTGGCTGCCATTTAATACTATCCTTATCAAAGAGTCGGGTTTTTCACTTAAGACTACTGGGTTGCCTGCAAGGGATGGGAAGGTTTTAGTATAACCCTGACCATCAATACGATGGCATGCAGAACAGTTGTCCATATACTCTTGAGCACCAGGTTGGCTCATATCTCCGGCAACTAACGAAGTGGTTGTGTTGCTAGTTGTTGAAGACGCTGAGTGTTTACTCGTTGATGTTAATGATTTTAAATACACGGCTATTGACGTTAGGTCTTCATCTGACAAATATTGTGTACTATTTTTAATCACATCAGACATTGAGCCAAATGCGGCATTTTTATCATTATGGCCAGTTTTTAAAAATTGAATGATATCTTGCTTAGACCAATTACCTAATCCACTTATCGCATTTTCAGTTAAGTCAGGTGCATACCAGTTATCGATTAGTGCCCCTGTTAAATAAGTCTGATCAGATTGGTCTAGTGCTTTTTCTGCGAATCCAATCCCCCTAGAGGTATGGCAGGCCCCACAATGCGCTAACCCTTGAACTAAATAAGCACCTCGGTTCCATTGTTCGCTTTTTGAATTGTCTGCTTGATAAATACTGTTGTCTAAGTAGATTTCATTCCAGACAGCCAGCGGCCAGCGCATACTGATTAGCCAAGGGATATCACTTTCTAAGTTGGCTTGCTTTACAGGTTTAACTTGCGTCATGAAATAATCATAAATCATGCGCATATCTTGGTCAGTCACTTTTGCATATGAAGTATAAGGCATCGCGGGGTAGAGGTTACGGCCGTCTTTGGCAACCCCCTCACGTACTGCCTTAACGAAGTCATCATAACTATAATTACCGATACCAAACGTTTTATCTGGTGTGATATTTGAAGAATAAACGGCCCCAATTGGGGTGATCATCTTCAATCCTCCCGCGAAAGGAGCTCCGTCTTTAGCGGTATGACAAGAAATACAATCTCCAGCTGCGACCAACTGTTGACCATTAGTGAAATTATTGTCTGCTTTGGCTGCAATGCTACAAAGGCCAATAATCAATAATAGAGAGTTTATTTTTAGCTTACCCATCATATTCCCCTTTATTTAGGCTTGAACCAAAGGACCTGGGTTTGGTAAATAAAGTTCACGTATAGCGTTTGCAGCAAACAGTGCTGTCGCACCCACTATCCCGGTTGGGTTATAAGCAAGGTTTTGTGGAAAACAACAAGCCCCTAATACAAATACATTGGGAACATCCCAAGTTTGCATGTACTTATTGACGACACTATTTTGTGGGGAGTCACCCATCACTGCACCACCGGTGGTATGGGTTGATTGGTATGGGCGTACATCATAATGTGCATCCATTGACATAAACCCCATTTCATAATGTTTAGGGTTCATTCTTTTTGTTATTTCTTCAGCCTTAGAACCGACAAAGCTAGTCATTTTCAATTCGTTGGGTTGCCAATCGAATGTCATTCTTAACAGTGGTAGGCCATGCTTATCTTGGTAAGTTGGATCAAGGTCTAGGTAACATTGTTTATAAGGCATGACAGACCCTGAGGCCCCAATATGCATTGAGTGTAAATAATTTTCTTTAATAGCTTTTTTCCAACCTGTTCCCCATGTTGGCGAATCTTTTGGTATCGTCATTTGCTGAATAGGGCGTCCACCTGAAGTTGTCGTCGATATTGTTGAACCGCCGATAAAGCCTAGTTGGCTATGGTCAAAATTTTCAGCGTTATAGTTATCAATAAAACTACCTGTGCAGCCCGCGGCGGCGAATGGATTCATGAATTGGTTTTGATCGTAAAATAAAGTGACTCCACCGTTCATTTGATAAGCAAAGTTACGACCGACAACCCCTTCTCCTGTAGTAGGGTTATAAGGCTTTCCTATATTCGATAACAAAAGTAGCCGGACATTATGTAATTGGAATGCACTTAAGATAACAAGGTCTGCTGGCTGTACAACACGCTGCCCATGGCTATCTATATAAGTGACTCCCGTTGCTTTTTTCCCCGTCGAATCCATATTGACTTGAACAACATGTGAGTTTGTTCGTAATTCAATGTTCTTATGTTGCCTTAATGCTGGGAGCACACAGGCTTGAGGGGATGCTTTAGAATAGTTAAAACAGCCAAAACGTTCACAATAACCACAATAATTACAAACCCCAAGTTGAACGCCATAAGGGTTGACGTAAGGCTCTGTACAGTTAGCACTTGGTGTTGGGAAAGGGTGGTAACCAAGGGATTTTGCTGCTTCATTAAATAATATGGATGAATATTGCATTTTTAATGGTTTAGTTGGATAAGGGTTTTTCCGTTCAGACTCGAAAGGGTTTCCTCCATCCAAAATTTTGCCATTAATATTACCGGCTTGGCCTGAAGTTCCACAAATTTTTTCAAATTTGTCAAAATAGGGCTCCATTTCTTCATAACTAAAAGGATAATCCTGTACAGTCATGTCCGATGGAATAAAGTCAGCCCCATACTTTTCAATAACAGTACTGCGCATTTTGATATCTGCATGTAACGGTCGCCAAAGCATGCCATTCCAGTGAACACCCGCACCACCAACCCCATTTCCGGGCAAGAAAGAGCCTAAACGCCGATAAGGCAGCGCAGTGTCTGATTGTTTATGCCTTACCGTTATGGTTTCTCCAGATATATTTTGGAATAATTTCAGTCGAATACCATAAGTCAATTCATCTGCAATTCGAGGATAAGCAAAATCAGGATAAGTATCCCGTTTTTCACCTCGTTCAAGAGCGACTATTTTTAGACCTGTATTGGCGAGCTCCATGGCCATTAATGACCCAGTCCAACCAAAACCCACAATGACAATATCAACAGGATCTTTTTTAATTTCCATGGCTATATTCCTCTTTTCTTACCTGAAATACTCACGGGCCCTAATGGGTACGGTTGACCAGGATTATCCATAACTTGTTGATAATCAGCTCTAGCACCAGGGAACCCAATTAATTTCCACGAAGCCATCGTTTGATTTCCGCCATGAATCGGGTCAGAAAAATAGCCCTCTTTTGTATTTTCAAGCATTTGTGTGAAGAACAGTTCGCTTGGAACGGAGGAAAGTTCAAGCGCGCCATTTTCAAGCTGAGTGAGTATTTCATCTTGCTCTGCCGTTTCTAGTTCAGCGAACATTTTATTGTGGTGTTGTTGACACCATACATTGACATCCTGAATCCCATTGCGCCATAAATCACGAGGGGTTAACGGAGATTGATAACCTAATTCTGGAACACTAGTTGCAAAGGGGCCATGCATATACCAAAGATGCCCATATCCATAAGGTTGTTCCATTTGTTTATCAATAAAAATAGGGATACCTTCATCGACGGCACCTGGACCATATTGGTCGGCAGGAATAAGCCTATTGGTGGCAGCAAGAACGAATTGCCACTCAATTTCATTAAAAAAAGCGGGGAATATAGCGTTGATAAATTATTGGGTGAATGAGATGTAGCAGCTAAACTGTCCATGGTTATTAGATTGCTGCCTAGCGCGGTAAGCGGAATGATAGCTAATGTTTTTTGTAAAAAAATTCGCCTAGGAGGTACGTTTTCTTTTTTGCTCATATTACTATCCCAGTTATGATCTATTAATTTAAATAAACACATAAGTTTCTTTTAGTGTGCGATAGAAGATAGAACTATCTAAAATTTATAGTCGTTTATTTTAATGAGGGATATTTGCCTAAAAAAGGTTTCTAAATGTGTTTTATGTAACAAAACGCAGATTTTAGTGGCAATAAATTGTTAATAAGGGAAGCTGGATTGAGAAAATTGGGATGCTGCTTTAGCTATTTTATTCGCGGGCGATTGCAGACAGGAGGCAGTTTTAAATTTAAAGGGTATATTTTTAGTTTAGAGCCCCAGTTTCGTTACTAGGACTCCTAAGCTAACCCTACAATCACTTATATTTAAATATAAAATCAATCAATTGCAGCAATTATCTTTATTTCAACTTTATATTCAGGCTTCATCAATAATGCCTGTACAGTACAACGTACAGGTGCACTTCCCGCAACGACCCATGCATCCCATGCTTGGTTCATCCCAGCAAAATCAGCTTTATCAGCCAAGAAAATTGTTGCATCGAGGATTTTGCTTTTATCCGAACCTATACGCTCTAACATGACATCAATTGCAGCAAGTGTATTGGCGGTTTGCGCCACGATATCGGCATCGAGGTTTTCTGGCACGCTGGTGTAGTAAACAACATTATTATGAATAACAGCTTCAGACCAACGATTATCTGGGTCAATACGTTTAATGGACATAATCATTCCTTATTATACATGTAACTCAAGAATAGCAGCTTGATAGCCGGATGAAAATCAGTTGTTCAACCAAGTATTAATTAGCTCAGCAGGGTAAGCCAACTCATGGTAAAGTGTGCTACTCATTTTTTTGATAAATAGGTTTTTGTTGTGCACGATGATTTTTCTGCGGATGGCTTTTTAGCCAGAACAATTCCTGGTTTTCAACCTCGTGAAGCTCAGGTTACTATGTCCAAAGCCGTAGCTGAGTCGATTGAACAGCAACAGGTGCTGGTGGCTGAAGCGGGAACGGGAACAGGAAAAACCTATGCTTATTTAGTGCCAGCATTGCGTAGTGGGAAAAAAGTTATTGTTTCAACAGGGTCAAAAGCACTACAGGATCAATTATATCATCGGGATTTACCCTCAATAATCGAAGCGATGAACTATACTGGGCGCACAGCTTTATTGAAAGGGCGCTCCAATTACTTGTGTTTAGAAAGGTTAGATCAGCAATCATTAGGTGGCGGAAGCCTCGAACCAGAAATTTTATCTGCCGTTGTTAGGTTACGTAGTTGGTCAATAGAGTCTGAGTTAGGCGACACCAGTACTTGCCATGATATTGCTGAGGATAGCCCGGTTTGGCCACTAGTCACTAGTACCAATGATAATTGTCTGGGAAGTGATTGCCCTCGTTATAAAGAGTGTTTTGTTCTCAAAGCTCGCCGTAAAGCTTTAGAAGCGGATATTGTCGTCGTCAATCATCATTTATTCATGGCGGATAGAGTCGTCAAAGATACGGGGTTTGGGGAACTAATCCCCCAAGCAGAGGTGATGATTTTTGATGAAGCACACCAAATTCCAGATATTGCCAGCCAATATTTTGGCCAACAGTTAAGTAGTCGTCAATTACTTGACCTTGCCCGGGACATGGTCATGACGTATCGAACGGAGTTGAAAGACCAAGTACAACTGCAAAAAAGTGCGGATAGGCTAACGCAAAGCACGTTAGATTTTAGGTTGAATTTGGGGGAAAACAGCTTCCGTGGGAACTTACGTGACTTACTTAAGCTACCTGCAGTGCAAAGGGCGCTGACATTACTCGATGATTCATTAGAATTATGCTATGAGGTAATTAAAACCTCTTTAGGGCGCTCTCAAAGCTTAGATTCTATTTTCGAGCGAGTGACTATGTATCGCAACCGGCTAAACCGGCTTAAAGATGTTTCTATTGCTGGCTACAGTTATTGGTTTGAAAGCTATGGACGTCATTTTTTACTCGCTTTGACCCCATTAACGGTCGCAGAAAAATTTAGTGAGATGATTAATAGCACACCTGCGAGTTGGGTTTTCACATCAGCAACGTTATCTGTCAATGAAAAGCTAAGTCATTTTACAGACCGATTAGGTTTGGTTAAAGCCAAAACATTATTACTGGCGAGCCCATTTGATTATCAACGTCAAACGTTGTTGTGTGTGCCGCGTTTTTTACCGGAACCGAATCAACGCGGAGTTGCACAAAAACTGGCAACGATGTTACGGCCTTTAATCGAGAAAAACCAAGGGCGGTGCTTCTTTTTGTGTACATCTCATGTGATGATGCGTGAATTAGCCGAAGAATTTAAAGCCTCATTAACGTTACCCGTATTAATGCAAGGGGAGAGCAGTAAGAACAAACTGTTATCTCAGTTTATTGCGGCAGGAAACGCTGTGTTAGTCGCAACAAGTAGTTTCTGGGAAGGGGTAGATGTACGTGGCGATGAACTTACTTGTGTGATTATTGATAAACTGCCATTTACGGCACCAGATGACCCCTTATTGAGGGCGCGAATTGAAGACTGTGAATTACGCGGTGGCGACCCTTTTGCCGATGTACAGCTACCTGATGCTGTTATTACCTTAAAACAAGGTGTTGGTCGGTTAATTCGTGATACAAGTGATTATGGTGTGATAGTGATTTGTGATAATCGCCTAGTGACTCGCCCTTATGGTGAGGTATTTTTACGCAGCCTTCCTCCATCTCCACGGACGAGAAGCGTAACCAAGGCTATCGAATTTCTTGAAGAAAAAAGGCGACAGTCTCCCTAAAAAGAGTCAATTCCTTGGCGTTTTTCTGCTGTTACGGAAGTTCTTTGTGTTAATATGCATAACATCTTTTAATCAAAAATTATTAATTTGCCGGAGTTTAGGCATGTCGACCCGTATTCTTGCTGTTGATACAGCAACCGAAGCATGTTCAGTTGCACTTTGGTGTGATGGTGAAATCATTTCACGCTTTGCTATTTCCCCTCGTGAACATACACAAAAAGTTTTACCCATGGTTGAAGAGGTTTTGGCCGAAGCAGGTATGGGGCTAAACCAGTTAGATGCATTAGCATTTGGTCGTGGCCCGGGTAGTTTCACGGGAGTGCGCATTGGTGTAGGGATAGCACAAGGGTTAGCATTAGGTGCTGATTTGCCAATGATTGGTGTTTCTTCATTAATGACTCTCGCTCAAGGTGCATTACGTCTCACGGGGCAAACGCAAGTCCTAGTTGCCATTGATGCACGTATGTCTGAAATCTATTGTGCTCAATATCAATATGTTGTAGATAGGCAATGGTTAGGTGAAGGCACAGAAGCTGTTCTACAACCTGATGACTTTAAAGCCCAATTCACCTCATTGACTGGGCAATGGTGCTATGCCGGTACAGGTTGGGCAGCTTATCCAACATTATTAGCTGGTGATAAGGCATTGAGTGATAGTCAGGTGACGTTACCTGATGCGCAAGACATGCTGCCAATTGCTGCACAGTTATGGCAACAAGGTAAAGCGATTGCAGTTGAAAATGTAGAACCAACTTATTTGCGTAATGAAGTGACTTGGAAAAAATTGCCCGGTAGAGAATAAGTTCAGCAGAAGTCATCAAAAATTGAATTGGCTGTATCTTATCACTAAATATATAGCCAATTTATTATCTAATTTAGGTAATACATAATATCTTGATAAATTAAAATACAAATCGAATTGTTTAAAAAGATAGGTTATTATTAAAAGGTAATGTATGCCTGTTTAACATATTGTGTTGTCTCAAATTAAGACTATTTTAAACAACACAATATAAAATTATACTATTGCTAATCGGAGGTGGTCTATGAATATTGAATTAAACTGCCGCACTGCACTTAAAGGTCTTTTTGTCGCAAGCGTATTAGCACTAACAGGGTGCGTCTCGATACCCGCATCAATTCAAGGGTCGGTACAAAACCCTACGGATAACTTAACATCCGTACAAAATGCACCTGAAATGTATATTGGTCAAGAGGCACGCTTTGGTGGAAAAGTCCTTGCTGTGGCAAATGAGCCGACAAGGACTCGCTTAGAAATTGCGGTGATGGCATTGAGTAAATACG
This sequence comes from Providencia sp. TYF-12, assembly GCF_041344805.1. Taxonomy (NCBI): domain Bacteria; kingdom Pseudomonadati; phylum Pseudomonadota; class Gammaproteobacteria; order Enterobacterales; family Morganellaceae; genus Providencia; species Providencia sp. TYF-12. The sequence continues at coordinate 2,629,146 of NZ_CP166833.1, read as the reverse complement.
ATGCTGCACCTGAACTCAATGCTCCATCTATTGGTCGTATATATGCTTATTTGAATGGCTTCCGTGAGCCGAGTGATTTCACTAATCGTTACGTCACGGTAGTCGGTAAAATCACTGGTGAACAACCAGGTAAAGTCGGGCAAGTTCCTTACAAATATGTCACTTTAGATGTGACAGGTTTTCAACGTTGGAATATTGCACAAAGTGTTATGATACCACCGAGTGGGCCGTGGAATTATGGCTACTACGGGGACCCTTACTATTATAACCATCCTTGGGGGTGGGGATATGGCTATCCAGGCGGCCCGGCTCAGGTTCACACTTACTTAACTGAGTAATATTTTATCTCTGTTTTTGAACTTAAGACTCACTAAGTAAAAAGGAAAAGGCTGTTACCTTTAAAGTAATGGCCTTTTTTTGTGCTTGAAGATAAATAATGGCGTTCTTCGGCAGTCTTTTATACCACTAAAACTATCTTTTTTTGATATGGCAAGTTATTAAGCATCGATAAGCTCTCCAAACTTAGTGTAGTTCGGTGTATAATTACGTTATCTTGTATAGATTTACATCTATTTAATTAATCTTAAGACAAACAAGGCGGCATAGACCGCCTTGTTTTTTCTTAGAAGAATAAAATTTATTTAGTGATAGAGGTCTCAACCTTGACATTGTCTGTTTTTCAAACTGGTACGCTGAGTTAATAATTTGTTAAAACATGTGTTGAGTATAATAAATTCACTAAATTCAGGAGTAACATTTTGGAAAAAATCTGGCTAAAAAATTACCCTACTGATGTGCCGGAAGAAATCAATCCTGATCGCTTTGCCTCTTTGGCTGAGTTACTTGAAAACGCGGTTTCTCAATATGCTGATCAGCCTGCATTTATCAATATGGGCGCAGTCATGACTTATCGGAAGCTGGAGGAAAGAAGCCGTGCTTTCGCTGCTTATTTGCAAAATGGGCTTGGTCTAAAAAAAGGGGATCGTGTTGCATTAATGATGCCGAACCTCTTGCAGTACCCTATTGCTTTGTTTGGGATATTGCGGGCAGGTATGGTAGTGGTGAATGTTAATCCACTGTATACACCGCGAGAACTAGAACATCAACTAAACGATAGCGGTGCCGCAGCGATTGTGATTGTGTCGAATTTTGCTCATACGCTAGAAAAAATTGTTTATAACACCAAAGTTAAGCATGTCATTTTGACGCGAATGGGCGATCAACTCTCACGACCAAAAGCGACCATTGTGGATTTTGTTGTTAAGTATGTGAAACGCTTAGTTCCTAAATACAATTTACCCGATGCCATATCATTTCGTCGTGCAATGCATTATGGCTATCGTATGCAATATATTAAACCAAACATTGCAGGTAGTGATTTGGCTTTCTTGCAATACACGGGGGGAACAACAGGGGTTGCCAAAGGCGCGATGTTAACCCATCGCAATATGTTAGCGAATTTAGAACAAGCGAGAGCAGCTTACGGCCCTGTGTTGAAGTTTGGGGAAGAGTTTGTTGTGACTGCATTACCTCTTTACCATGTATTTGCGCTGATGGTGAACTGTTTGTTATTCATCAATGTTGGGGGAGTCAATTTACTTATAACTAACCCGCGTGATGTACCAGACACGGTGAAGCAATTAGGGCGTTATCCTGTTACATCCATTACTGGGGTGAATACATTGTTTAATGCATGGCTTCATAATGATGAATTTAAGAAGTTAGATTTTTCACGTTTACGTCTTTCGGTTGGTGGGGGGATGCCAGTACAAAAAGCAGTGGCTGAAAAATGGCAGCAGCTCACCGGGAAACATTTGCTTGAAGGGTATGGTTTGACAGAATGTTCACCATTAGTGACGGGGAACCCCTATACCTTAACGTCTTATAGTGGAAGTATTGGTTTACCTGTTCCATCAACTGATGTTAAATTCCTTGATGATGATGGTCATGAAGTTGCCATTGGTGAACCCGGTGAAATGTGGGTAAAAGGCCCTCAGGTTATGAAAGGGTATTGGAATCGCCCTGACTCAACCGCGGAGGCCATCGTTGATGGCTGGTTAGCGACAGGGGATATCGCTGAAATAGATACTGAAGGCTATATTCGCATTGTTGATCGCAAAAAGGACATGATTATTGTTTCTGGTTTTAATGTTTATCCAAATGAAATTGAAGATGTCATTTCGGCACACCCTGATGTGATTGAATGCGCTGCAATTGGTGTTCCTAGCGAAAGTACAGGGGAAGCCGTTAAAGTGTTTGTTGTGACGAAAAATACGAATTTAACTGCTGATGAACTTAAAACCTTTTGCCGTCGTTCGTTAACCGCGTATAAAGTGCCTAAGTTATTTGAATTTCGTGATGAATTACCAAAATCTAACGTAGGTAAAATTTTACGTAAAGATCTGCGTGATGAAGAAAAATTGCAAAGAGATAAAACACCAGTATGATGATGGTTTAGTCTCATAAAGATAATAAGTAACGCCGGTTTATACCGGCGTTACTGTGATGAAAATATAAAAAGAGAAACTTGTTTTGAATTATCGTTTAGTAACTACAGATAGTGAACTAGCCCAAATATGTCAAGAAGCGAGCCATGCGCCATGGCTTGCGTTGGATACCGAGTTTGTTCGTACCAGAACGTATTATCCTCAATTAGGTTTGCTACAGCTGTATGATGGAAAGCAAGTTTCGTTGATTGACCCGTTATCAATAACGGATTTTAGCCCGTTCAAAGCACTTTTGACTAACCCAAATCAAATTAAGTTCTTACATGCGGGCAGTGAAGATCTCGAAGTCTTTATGCATGATTTCGGCTGCGTTCCTGAACCCATGATTGACACGCAAATTATAGCGGCTTTTTTAGGGTATCCTATTTCGTGTGGTTTTGCGTCGTTGGTATCAGAACATCTGGGAATTGAGTTGGATAAAAGTGAGTCTCGTACTGATTGGTTAGCGCGCCCATTGAGTGAAAAACAGTGTGATTACGCAACAGCGGATGTGCTGTATTTACTACCATTAGCTGAAATCCTGATGGCTAAAGTGATGGAGGCTGGGTATTTAGAAGATGTTAAAGATGAGTGCCAACGTGTTGTCGCTCGTCGTCAAAAAACACTCAAACCGGAAAAAGCATACCTAAATATTCATAATGCTTGGCAATTACGTGATGAACAACTCGCGTGTTTACAGTTACTCGCGGCATGGCGATTAAATCAGGCAAAAGCTCGTGATATGGCAATTAACTTTGTTGTAAAAGAAGAGCACTTGTGGAAAGTGGCTCGTTTTTTACCGGGTTCTCTCGGCGAACTTGATAGCTTAGGTTTGACGGGGCAAGAAATCCGTTGTCACGGTAAGCGTTTGTTAGCTATTGTGGATCAAGCTAAAAAACTTGATGCAAGCCAATATCCTGCACCTGTGGCAAATATTACTGAACAAAGTGAATATAAAAATCTCTTTAAAGAAATTAAAGCTATCGTCAAAGATATCGCTGAAAATGAAAAATTTAATGCAGAATTATTAGCCTCAAGAAGGCAGATTAACCAGTTACTTTCTTTACATTGGGGGCTAAAAACTTCGGCAACGCCCCCTGAGCTTCTCGATGGTTGGCGTGGAAAGTTGCTTGCAAAACCTATTTCAAAGTTACTAACAAACGTATAATCGTTTAAGGTACAGGGGGTTTTCCCTTGTACCTACTAAAAACATCCTTTTCAGTTATATTATCATTTCATTACTCTAACAAATAAATTCTAGTTAATCGCCTGCTATATTTAAATAAAAATTGGTTTTTAATTAAATTTACTCTTAAAAATAAACAAACAAAAAAGAGTAAAGGGGGATAATATAATTAATTACTATAAGGTTATTTTTTAATAAACTGAAAATAAACCATTATTTTTGTTTTTCACCAAATAATAAAAAAGCTAATTATATTAAGCTTATTTGTAAATGAAAGGTGATTTCATATACTGACATCTACGCATTAAAGGAAAATATAATATTTTCTTAATGTGCATTTTTATTTAACAAGGTAAGTTAATTTCTATTGAAAAGGACCCAACAAATGGGAAAAATATCGGTATTAACATTAGCAGTTACATTCTCTATATTTTCTAGTAGCACTATGGCTGAAACCATCTCAGGGCAAAGCCAAAGTTATGATAATAATATGGTAAATATAAGAATAGATGAAACTGAATCAACAATGGGACCACACGGTGGTGCGTTAGGTACCCCCGGTATTGGTTATCGAAGCATAGCAGGAGGAAAAACTATATCATTTTCAGGCTTAAAAAGTAGCGATATTAAGAAGCCTGATAATGTTTATCTTCTTGATGGTACTACTATACCACATGGTAACATGGGCAAGTTTCAATTTAGTCAGGTTGCGGATGCCGAAGTATATTTCGGTGATTGGTCACAGACAGGGGTAAACGGTGATACAACACACACAGCTTATTTCTCGGGTGAGAACGCGATGAGTGAGGTTCCATCTAGTGGGCAAGCCAATTATACCCTAGAAGGAATCAACCAATTTGATGGTGAAACAAAACTAATAGGCTCATTCACGGCTGATTTTAATGATAAGTCGTATAAAGGCTCATTAAAAGGGAAAACATTAAGTATTTCGATGGGGGGGAATATTGCAGAGCAAGGGAAATTCAGTGGTAATGCTATAGCGAATGATACAATAACAGGTAGTAGTATGGGGCAGTTATTTGGCGATAATGCAGAGCAAGTTGCAGGTATTACTTCATTTAAGGGGCATGAGCACTTAGATACCGCATTTGGTGGCAAAAAAGACTAATAATTAAACTTAAATAAAGACAAGTAGGCAAAATATTATTTTGTCTGCTTTTTTTATCACTAAAGAATAGGTTATTTATGGTCGTATATATTAAGTATATAATTGGTTTTATTATTGTAAGCTCATGTAATTTTGTAACCCCAATATTTGCGGGGCAACAATTAGACGAACAATTTATTAGTATTTTAAGTATAGATAATAATGATAAACATGAACTGAAAATAAAAAAAACAAAAAATAATGAAAAAAACATCGACGAACTTGGGTTTATTCTTTATGATCTTGTTCGTAAAAAAGAGTTTGATAAAATAGAAACTATAATTTTTCTTTATAAAAGCGATCATCAGCATGATGAAAACCTAGTTAAATATATTTACGCTGAAAAGGCACTGGTAAGGCGAGAGTATGAGATAGCGATTGGTTTTTATAATGAAATTTTGGCTGTACAGCCGGATTTACCCTTAATTGAAATAAAGCTTGCACTTGCACTTATTGGTATTAAGCGCTATGAAGATGCTTTATTGGTGTATCAAACATTGCTAACCAAGTATAAAAATAAACTATCAGTAAGCCTGAGTAATTTCATTAGTAGTCAAATAATTTTACTGGAAACTAAAAATCATTGGCAGGGTACGATTAAACTTGGTGCAAGCTATGATTTTAATTTAAATGAAGCATCCAATAGTAATAATATTTATTGTTTTCGAAGCAAGTGTATGGGGAGTAGTAAAAAGGCGATAGCTGGTGGGGAATGGCATTATTCTATTGAACTATCGAAACGCTATCCATTATTAGGTAATCATGCTGGGCAGTTTTCATTTAACATTGTTGGGTTAGAACCGATGAAAACAGTGTCCACTAAAAAAATAAGTGTTTTACTCAATGGAGGCTACCAGTTTGAAGGTGCAAATAAAAAAATACAGTTGTTACCGATTGTTGAAACTAAATGGCATGATAATCAATATCATAGTTTGAAATTAGGGGCACGGATAGCCGTAGAATACGAATTTACGCCTCAAGTAATATTATTCGGGGGGGTAGAGTTAAAAAATAAAAATTATATTGATAAATATAACTTTAATGATGGTAATAAACTCTCTTATTCACTGATTAGTGGTTATTTTCTTAATCCAAATCTATTATTTTTTTCAGGGATAGATGTTATCAATAGGGAGAAAAAATTCAAAATCGACAGTTATCTGCAATATGGAACAAAAATTGGGCTATTAACAGTTGTCGACCCCTATAAGTTATTGGTTGTTACTGGTTATAAATATACAGAGTTTAAACAGTTTGATGATTATTTGAATACAAAAAGAAGTGATCATAATTGGTATTTGAATACACAACTGACATTAGAAAAATACAAAGTATTAAGCTTTACACCGGCGGTGTATTTTAATAGCCAAATAAATAAAAGTACGGCTCATATTCTTTATTCTTTTAAGCAAAGTGAAGTTGGTGTCAATTTTAGCAAAAAATTCTAATGTTTAGCGGAAGGAATAATGAAAGTAAAAACAGTAATAGCGATTAATATTGCGACAGGGTTGTCTGTTTGTAGTATTCCTAATTTATTGTATGCACAAGAGCGTGAAAATATCGGTTCTATCATAGTTAATGATAAAACAACCACAATTAAACAGCGCGATAAAAAAGGGGCTGATGATCAGTATGATAAAGATGAATCGAATATCTATATCAGTAAGGAAGAAATCGAGCGTTATAAGGGGACAAACCCAGCCGACACTATCAACCATGCTGTTGGGGTGTATAGTGGTGATGCCCGCAATAGTGGGGCGTTAGATCCTAACGTACGGGGTATTCAAGGGCAAGGGCGTGTTCCTGTTACGGTTGATGGTACTGAACAGGCTATCACGGTTTGGCGTGGTTACAATGGTGCTAACAACCGTAATTATATTGACCCGAACATGATTAGTCGTATTAGGGTGATGAAAAGCGGGGGACTCAGTCGTGATGTGCGTACTTCGACAGGTGGGGGAATCGCAATAACAACTATTGGTATTGATGATGTTGTTGATGCAGATGAACAATTTGGGTTTGATATCAAGTTAGAAACCAGTAGTAATTCAACAAAGCCGAGAATTCGTCAGGTAAATTATGGTGTGGATTATCGGGATGACAAACGCCTATTAGAAACTCTGAATTATAAAAAATTTCGCGGGATCTATTTCCAAGACTCCCAAGTCCTTGTTAAACCTCGTTCTAGAGGGAATGCCAATTTCTTTAATTTACAAGATAAAGCGGCACGTTTTGCCATTGGTACACGGCAAGAAAAATTTGACCTTATGTTAGCCTATAGTTATCGCAACCAAGGTAATTATTTTGCGGGAAGTCGTGGGTCAGGCAAATATACAGGCGAGATTATTACTTATGACCCAGCTTCGCCACAGAAATCCATTGACCCCTATATGCCATTTGTTGCCAAAATTTATGCTCCCAATAAAGAGGTTGGTAACACGTCTAATGAAATGTCTACATTATTAGCAAAATTAAATCTTATGCTGCCTAATGCACAAGATTTGTCTCTTGGTTACATGAGAACAACCAGCCACTATGGTGAAATCATGCCATCACAGATCCGCTATCATGATTTAACTGGCAGTATCCCACAGTGGTCTTTAGCTAATTTAACCTTAAATACCTTTTATGCGAATTATTCTTTCAAACCGGAATCTATGGATTGGGTTGATTTTCGTTTAGGGTATTGGCTGACGAAAATGGATTTAAATTCGAATACGGCGGGAGGTCAGCCTAGGGAGCCTATGCAAAGAGATTGGTCTTATGAATTTAAAACTCGACCTCGCTTAGCTGAGCTCAATGGTACATTAGTCAATGGCATTAAATTAAGCCAGCTTAATGATCGTTATGGTATTTCGTTATCCAATAAATTTCAATTAGCCCCTGAGTTTAAAATCACATTAATAGGAAATTTAATTGATGAAAAGATAGGGAGTAGAGACGATGTGTATAATTCAAATACAGTTCCGATAAGTGGTTTATTCCGTGCGGTACCAAGGGAAGGTAAACGCAGGGAATACAATGGTGCAATAAGGCTTGATTGGCAACCAACAGATTGGTTAAGCCTTAATGCAGGGGCTCAATATATTAGCTATTGGTCTAGGGACACTTTAAAAGAAAGAAGGGTAGCGGTAAAAGACATAAATTTTGCTCGAGTCAGTCAGGTAACAGCTAGAAATTTTCGGTTAACCCGTGTGTTAACAGCCGATGAATTTAAACTAATACAGAATTATGTTAATAGTAAGGGGCAAAGTTTTGCAAGCATAAAAGATAAACTACCATATGATACAAAGGTCTTGATTGAAGAAGCTTTAGGCATGCCGAAACATTCTTTAATATGGGCAAGTAATATTAAAGGAAAACGCGAATTTAGAATTGCGGGAAAAGACTACATAGTTAAATGGAAGGCCGATACCAACAACCGCTTTATGCGAAAAAATAATCCTTTTTATAATGGTGAAGTTGATTTAAAAGAAGAGGTTATCGACCCAGTCACTGGTTTGACAGCGAAAAAATATGGATTGACTGAGTTAAATAAAAGGAAAGATAAAATTAAATTTACAGAGGTTGAAAAATTTAAAGCCCCGAAAAGAAATGAAGATTCAGCTTGGGCGCCAGCCTTTGGTATAACTGCATATGTCACGGATAATGACCGTCTATTTGCCCGTTATTTAGAAACCGTTAGGATGCCAAGTCTTTTTGAAGATACTGTTGGTTTTTCGAGCAGTAGAGGTGTTAGTTATGTCCCCCCTACATTTTTACCTGAGCGTAGCCATACTATAGAATTTGGTTATGTGCGCAACTTCCAAGAATTATTAAATGCTGAAAACCACGCTGATTTAAGAATAAATTATTACAATACAGTGGTGACCAATGCGTTTGAGCGAGATATGAATTTAATTTTCACTCAAGTAGATAAACATAAAACAGCAGGGATAGAGCTATTAGCTCGTTATGATAATGGCTGGTTTTTTGGTGATGTGGGGTTAGATTACCGCTTAAAAAACGAAGTGTGTGATGAAGCGTCATTAGTATCAATGGACCCCTACAATAAATATGGAGGCTCAGAATGCACAACTGCAGGGTTTCCAGGGGGGTATTTACGGACTCAATTACAACCTAAATACAGTATTCATACTAACTTAGGGTTACGTTTCTTAGATGAAACGTTGGAAGTGGGTAGTCGTATGCGTTATCACAGTAGGGCGAAAAATGAAGATGAAGAAGCGATGATAAATAAATACCCATATCATTTTGCACCTTTAAATAATAGCCCAATGCATTGGAATGCTGTTTTTACTACAGATGCTTACGTCAATTACCAAGTGAATAAAGACCTATCATTAGAGCTCTTAGCGACTAACTTATTTGATGAATATTATATTGACCCATTAACACGTAGCATGATGCCTGCGCCAGGTAGGGCAATACGTTTTAATTTAACCAGCAGATTCTAACAATTAACCCTTTATGTGGTGAAGTGTGGTCGCATAAAGGGTTTTTTATGTAGGAAAAGAGATGACTTATTCACGTTTTGTGTATGCAGTTATTGTCTCATTACTGCTACATGGTGGGCTAACTTATTACAGTCTACGGAGCAGTTCAGTATCTGCAAAAATATTGGTACCGATTAATTCAGATGTCATAACGGTTGCTCTATCTCAATTACTGGTTGAAAAACAAATCGCTAAAACTGAAGAGCCCCTTGTTGGCTCTGGTGGATTAATGAGTTCGCCAGTTGAATTGGAAAGCGCACTAATTGAGGTCGCAAAAACAAACAGTGAAACGCATAGCGAAGACAGTTCATCGAAAACAAAAGTTAATTTGAATAAGCCCAAGAAAAGCTCAGAGAGTGAGAATAAAAAACGGGTCATCTCGAAAGAGATAGTAGAAAAAATAAACCATGATGAAACTGAGCAGCAGTTTAAGGAGGGGGATAACCAAATAGAATCGCTAGCGAGTGGGGAACAAGGGGAGCAGAAAACGAGAATGGTGGGCGATAATAGCAATGATATTCGGTTAAATTACCTTACAAGAATACGTAATGAGTTAGAACGCCATAAAAAATACCCACGGCGAGCGAAAATGATGAATAAGGAGGGCCATGTTGTTGTTCACTTTGAAATTACACCGCAAGGGGAGTTAACTAATGTTTATATTGTGAGGTCTGAACATAGTGAAATGTTTGGTAAAGCAGTACTTGACGCAACTAGACGTTACAGATCTGTTGGTGTAAAACCTGAAGGTGTTAATGCATTGAACAGCCTAACAATTTATTTCTCATTAGAGAAATAATAAGATAGAAAGACTGGCATCACAGCGATGTAATGCTTGGGTTGAAAAGCAAGCCGCCATAGTAAATAGCGGCTTCTTTGCAAATTATTTTTCAGCTGTTGAACTTTTTATTTCGTCACCTTCAGGTAACGTAACATTGAGCTCTAGAACAGAGATATCATCGCCTTTTTGTTCAAACTGCACTGATAACATATCAGGGTCAACCTGAACATATTTACAAATAACTTGCAGAATATCGCGTTTCATATCGGCCAGATATGGGGGCTCACTATCACCACGGCGACGTTCTGCAACGATGATTTGCAATCGCTCTTTTGCGATATTCGCTGTCGGTTTTTTTCTCGACAGAAAGAAATCCAATAAAGCCATTATTTATCCCCCAAATAGGCGTTTTAAGAAACCTTTTTTCTCTTCTTCAATGAAACGGATAGGGCGTTCTTCGCCTAAAATACGTGCAACACAATCATCATACGCTTGGCCCGCTTCGGACTCAGTATCTAAAATAACGGGTTCACCTTGGTTAGATGAGCGCAGTACCGATTGATCTTCAGGAATAACACCAATTAAAGGAATGCAAAGGATTTCAAGTACATCTTCCATACTTAGCATATCACCGCGGGTAACACGGCCTGGGTTATAACGAGTCAGTAGTAAATGTTCTTTAATTGGCTCTTCACCTCTTTCAGCACGACGTGATTTAGAGGCTAAAATACCTAAAATACGGTCAGAGTCACGGACGGAAGAAACTTCTGGGTTTGTAGTAATAATAGCTTCATCAGCAAAGTAGAGCGCCATTAATGCGCCACTTTCAATACCAGCTGGTGAGTCACAAACGATAAAGTCAAAGCCCAAGTTATCACTTAATTCATCAAGGACTTTAGCGACCCCCTCACGAGTTAATGCATCTTTGTCGCGAGTTTGTGAAGCGGGTAAAATAAATAGGTTTTCGGTGCGTTTATCTTTAATCAGTGCCTGATTTAGGGTAGCGTCACCTTGGATGACGTTCACGAAGTCATACACTACTCGACGTTCACACCCCATAATAAGGTCAAGGTTACGTAGGCCGATATCAAAATCGATCACTACCGTTTTGTTTCCTTTTTGTGCCAGGCCAGTAGCTATGGCCGCGCTTGAAGTGGTTTTACCAACGCCACCTTTACCAGAAGTCACTACAATTATGCGTGCCATGAATAATTCCTTGTAAATAAGGTCTAAATTAAATATTCGATGTTAAGTTTATTATCAACTAAACGAAGTTTAGTTGCTTTGGCAAGATAATCAGCAGGGATTTGATCGCTCAACCAATATTCACCTGCAATTGAAACTAATTCAGCTTGCAAGTGAGTACAGTAAATCTGGCTTTCAACATCACCAGAGGCACCTGCTAATGCGCGACCTCTCATCATGCCATATATATGAATATTACCATCTGCTAACAGTTCTGCACCTGCGCTCACATTACTTGTGACGATTAGATCACTATTTGGTGCGTAAATGCGTTGCCCAGAACGAACAGGGGTATTTATAATTCGAGTTTTACGATACTGCGGCTCAGTTTGAACCGTCGTAACCTGAGTTTCAGCTTGCACTTCAACAGGTTTTTGGCTTTTACCTTCATTCAATACCGGTAAACCAACATCATTTGCTTTTTGTCGTAACTGTGGGTCAGTACATCCGCTGACACCGACAATTCGTAAACCAGCTGAAATAACGGACTTGTGAATACTCGATAAGTCTACATTTGGTGATAGTTCAGCAATATTAATTACGACAGGGGCATTTTTAAAGAAGTCAGGAGCTTGACTTACTTTATCTTGCAGCGCTTTTTTGATGAGTTTAGGCTCTTCACTGTATAAGTGAATTACTGAAAGAGTAAAACTGCTGCCTTTAAGTTCTATTGGCGATTGTGGCATCTATCTAGACTCAGCAAATTAAAATTTCCGAAACAATCCTCGGGTGAAGATATTCTGTAAAACAATAGCATGTTATAGTTACTGTATTCTTCAAGCAAGCTAATGAACTAAGAAAAAGAGTTAAATATAATGATTTGTGCAATTTATAGAAGCCCTAAGCGTGAGCAAACTTATCTTTATATTGAAAAGAAAGATGATTTTTCACGGGTTCCTGAGGACTTATTAGCCCAATTTGGAACACCACAATTTGCTATGCTTATTGCGTTGGATAAACGCGACAGGCTTGCCAATGCTGACTTAGCACGTGTTAAGGCCGATCTTATCGATGTTGGTTATTACCTACAATTCCCACCTCCGGTGGAAAATTTGCTTTCAGAACACAAAGAACTGAATAACTGAAGCAAATTAAGAAAATCCTGAAAAGTAATTCTGTCTGGAGGATACGAATGAAACCAACATTATTATATACATTAGTCGCTGGTTTGCTTTTAGCAAGTTGTTCTGCGACACAACCTGAATCCGTGGTAACTCAACCGATTACTGCAAAACAAAACGAGGCAATAATTCAAGAAGTTGCCGCGCTAGATAAAGCATTTCCAATTGAACAACGTGAACCAGAGCAATTTCCTGCCTATGTGGAATTACTAAAAGAACATGCTGTTGCACAAGGGATTAAACCCGCAACGATTGAGCGAGCCTTTGCTAATATACATTTTATAGAGCGAGTGGTAAAAGCAGATAAAGGTCAGCCAGAAAAAAGAGCGACCGTTACATTAGCCAGCTATTTAAAAAATGTCTTGCCACAATCACGGGTTAACGCAGGGTATAATAAATACTTAGAAAATAAAAACTTGTTGGATTCCACTAGCCAAAAATATGGGGTGCCACCCCAATTTATTGTATCGTTATGGGGATTAGAAAGTGGATTTGGGCGCTCTCAAGGGAAAGAGGATGTCATTTCTGCTCTTGCGACACTGTCGTTCGAAGGGCGTAGAGAGGCGCTTTTTAGTAAACAATTATTAGCCGCACTTGAAATAATGGATAAAGGCTTCATTCCAGAAGACCAGCAATTGAAAGGTTCATGGGCCGGGGCGATGGGGCAGAGCCAATTTATGCCAACCTCATACTTATCCTATGCCGCAGATGGCGATGGCGATGGGAAAATGGATATATGGGCTAATAAGGCCGATGTTTTTGCCTCTATTGCCAATTACCTATCAACTGAGGGCTGGCAATCACAATTACCTTGGGGTTATCAAGTCACTTTACCTGCTGATTTCAATCGAACTCTGGAAGGCGTAAAAACTGAACAAGGGAAAACAGTGAGCGAATGGCAACAATTAGGTGTTAAATTGCCTACAAGTGCGCAATTATCTCCAGACGTGAAAACATGGGTAGTTATCCCTGATGATCCAGAAGGGAGAACATTTTTAGTGACTGAAAACTTTCGCACCATTATGCATTGGAACCGCTCATATTATTTTGCACTGAGTGTTTGTATGATGGCAGATGGCATCGCTAACAAAATAAAATAATGATAGTAGATAGGAGTCCCCTTATGTATCAACATCGTGATTGGCAAGGTGCGTTACTTGATTTCCCAGCAAACAAAGTAGTTTGTGTGGGTAGTAACTATGCAAAGCATATTAAAGAGATGGGGTCAGCGGTTCCTGAAGAGCCTGTGGTTTTTATTAAGCCAGAAACAGCTTTATGCGATATTACACAATCAATTGTTATTCCAAAAGATTTTGGTGAGGTTCACCATGAAATTGAAATGGCAATTTTAATTGGTATGCCGTTAAAAAATGCCGATGAAGACCGAGTTTCGCGTTCTATTGTCGGTTATGCAGTTGCTCTGGATTTAACATTACGGGATCTACAAGCTAAATTTAAGCAAGCAGGGCAGCCATGGGAAAAAAGCAAAGCTTTTGACGGTTCTTGCCCAATTTCTGGTTTTATTCCTGTTAGTAACCCGAATGACCTACAAAATATTGAGCTTTCTTTGGAAATTAATGGTGAAGTTCGCCAAAGCGGCTCGACGCGTGATATGATCACCCCAATTTTACCACTGATTAGCTACATGTCCCGTTTCTTTACTCTACGTGCAGGGGATGTCATTTTGACTGGGACTCCTGAAGGTGTAGGCCCATTGGCTTCTGGTGATATGCTGAAGTTATCGATAAATGATCATTCGCTGACTACTCGAATTATTTAATTATAGGATTAATTAGTATTATGTCGCAGTTTTGGCAAGTTAAAACATTGGATGAAATGACGGATGAGGAATGGGAGTCTCTCTGTGACGGGTGTGGGCAATGTTGCTTACACAAATTAATGGATGAAGACACTGATGAAATCTATTTTACTAATGTAGCTTGCAATCAGCTAAATTTAAAAACATGTCAATGTAAGCATTATGAAGACAGGTTTAGTTATGAAGCGGACTGTATTAAACTTAATCGTTATAATTTAGAAACGTTTGAGTGGTTACCCAATACGTGTGCTTATCGTTTGTTACTTGAAGGTAAGTCGCTCCCTGCTTGGCATCCATTGAAAACAGGTTCAAAAGCTGCGATGCATAGTGAGGGTATTTCGGTTCGCCATATTGCTGTAAAAGAAATTGATGTGGTGGATTGGGAAGAACACATTATGAACCGGCCTATGGGTAGGGGGTAATATTCCCCCTCATTGGTAAGGTAATTTTAATGGGTATCTCTTTACTAACCGCAGCTTTATCTATTCTCATCAATGCATCTTTATTGCCTGCTCTTGGGGTTTTTATCGAAAAATTCTGTCAGTATGCAGAGACGATGCTTTATACATTTTAGACATTATTGAGTTAAATAGAATCAATAATATCGAAAGAACTATTTTGAAATAATGTCAGTTTTAAGCATAAATATTATTTCATATGTTGACTTTAACGATAAAAAATTATTGATTAATATCACTCGATTGTTTTAGCTTATTAAAAACACTCCATTTATTAAGCTGTAATTTCCAATTAAACTGTGCCTTAGAACACATTTATTATTGTAGTTACGCAAAAAAAAGCCTATTTATAATAACAGCCGCACAACTAGCGGCTCCTTGCTTTGCTTTTATAAAGATAGTTCGCTACCCTATTTTAACAGAAGTGATTTGAGGGTCTGGAATGAAAACGTTTGGTGTTGTGCTCACAATCATTGGGTTAATTACAGCGATTATTTCTTATAATATGGATGTTAGTATCCCTATTGTTTATGGAGAGTCGATTAAAGACACAGGCTTAGCATTTGATAGGCAAAATTATATTATTGGTAGTTTGTTGGTTGCTTTTTTTGGTGTATTAATTGTTATTTTTGATAGTAGAAAGCGTAAATAATAAGGCCGCTTGGGGTGATAAGGCCTCTCTTTTTCTTACTAGATATAGACTAAAATCACTAAAATTAACTAACTATAATCCTATGTATTCCTTCCATATAGCAGAAAGAGTCTAAACCCTTAGATTCTTTTTTATCTTATCGACACAAATTGTCGTATCCAAAATAATAATGACATTTTTAATATACAACACTAACGTGTAGTATTTTTACCTACTAATAGGTGGTATTTACGGTAATTTGTTGTTAGTTTGCTATTATTTATTTATAATAAGCTAGCCTAACGTAAATAGGGGGTTGTGTGAAAAAATATTCATTTTTACTGCGTTAATAGCAATAGCGGGTTGTGTATCTAAAAATACTAAAACAGAGCCTCAACAAGCAGTAGGGATGCCTAATCCTGCATCGGTATATTGTGTACAATCTGGTGGTAAATCTGAGACGGTTGATACTCCTAGCGGGCAGGTTGGCTATTGTATTTTGCCTTCAAAAGAAAGAATAGAAGAATGGGAGCTATATCGTAAAGGCCATTCAAACTAACCTTCCTTTTCATCGTTATTAGCAAAGGCTCTACTCCTTATGGGCTTTTGCTATACCACCATCAGGCATTCTCCTTTTTTAGTGATTAATCATTTCAATTTATTAGCCGATATTAAATGAGTATCAATCGTTTTTTGCTCGTCATAAAGCAGATAACGGAATGATATGTTGCAGATAGTATCCGTCAACTATTCCGTATGTACTTTAGGCGACATTTTAAGAAAGGCATATTGATTTAGTAAAGGTAAGCTAGTCGGTATATGGCAAATTATTGATATAAAATATTTTTATCTGTTAATGTCTCAAAATTGTTAAATTATGATACTAAAATGGAGATAGCTACTTTATGTTATGTAATCGACAAAAAATGAGCGTTATTCACGGGATTGAATAGTTTGAAAAACGGTAAACTCTCTTTTTTATGCATAAATGAGGGTAAGAAAAACATCTTTTATTGATGGCTTTAAGCTTAGGATCACACTTTAACACACCATGAGAGTAAATTAGGAATATTCTTAATGATAAAAAACGGTGTATAGATCACATTTTTGGCTGCTGTTCGGTTTGAGAAAATACGCGTATTTTCATATGGTTATAAAATAGAAAAATTGACATAAGTTAGTTTATAGTTTGTGCAGCGATTCTGTTTTTTTATTTTATATCAAAAACAATGATAATTTTTTCTAACATAGGCTTACTTGTACAAGTTGATATTGAGTTTTTAGTAATAATTTAGAGTTGAATGAAAAGAGGATTATATTGCGATTTTATCGTCATTTTCGTTAACATTCTAAATTTGTCCTCATCATAAATATTATTATTTTAATTAAAATCGATGTTTCTCCCTCCAAAACACACATTTCAGAATTTTAATAACGACCAAAGCTGACTGTTGATATAAAAACTCACTTATACACTCATGGTGTGTTTTTTAGGTTTTAAGCATAAAAATTCGGTATTAAATTTTTTTTTGAAATCGAAATTTATTACGAATACCAGTAAAAATACATTAATAAAATTAATGATATAGTCTTTAAGTGATAGTCGTCAATAGATATATGCTAGTGTTATTTTGCGACTAAAAGTATCAAAATGTGTAATTTAGTATCATTTTAATATGGTAAATGTATTTTTTGTTGTTCATATAAATCTAATTTATTAGGAATTAATAGTTAATTAAATCTATAATTCAATAAAATTAAGATTTTTTTCTAAAATGTAAGCGCAGCACGAGTAATTTAGTGAAATGATCACATCAAGTAACTCAATCAATAGATCAGTTTTAATAGGCGTGGGCTATTAAAAAATAAATAAGCGATGGTAAAAACGATTTAATAAAACTTAAGTTATTATGTATCCTCTCTTCGAAATCATATAGAGCATATGATTATAAATTCTAAATAGGACTAATTAAGAAATATATTTATTTGCATTAATACGAAGGGTTCAAAGTGAAGCATAAACTACCAGTCATACTCTATGTATGACTAGGCTCTTGCATTTATTTTTTGCCTAACAATAAAACAAAAAACTTAATCAGTTCTTTTTAATGTGAAAAATAAATACCCTCATATTAGGAAATGAAAATGAAGAAAGTACTACTGACTGCAGTTGCAACAACTATTATTGGCTTATCAACAGCTAACGCTGTGACCTATCCCCGGAATTAGTACCAATCCCGTGATGAGATTTTCCAGCTTATGCTGCCTGCTTTGCATACTCAACAGGCGACATGTAATTCAACGAACTGTGCGGACGAACATGATTGTAATGCTCGCGCCATAAATCTATTTCGTATCTGGCCTCGTCCATCGTTCTAAACCAGTGTTGGTTCAGGCATTCGTTTCTGAACTTGCCATTCAAACTTTCAACAAATGCGTTTTGTGTTGGTTTACCTGGCTGAATAAAACCCAGAGTAACGCCGCTTTCTTTGCTCCAGAAGAACATCGCCTTACTTGTAAATTCAGTGCCATTGTCACAGATCACCTTATTTGGTTTGCCGCGTTGCTCAATCAGCAAACTCAAGAATCTGGCGACTTGCCTGCCACTGATGGAAACCAAAACCAATTGGCCTACCATTTCACGCGAATAATCATCCACCACATTTAAAACCCTAAAGCGCCTGCCATTGCTGAGTTGATCCGATACAAAGTCCATAGACCAACGTTGATTCACAGCTGTTGGCACTTCCATAGGCTGTCGTGGCCGAGTCAGCTTTTTGCGTTTTTTCGTACGCACCTGCAAACCTTCTTCGGTATAAAGGCGATAGGTATGCTTACGGTTTTTAACCCAACCTTCGCCCCGAAGCAGACTATGCAACATCAGATAGCCATAACGCGGATATTGGGTTGCCAATGCTTTCAACCGCTGTCGTATGCTGTTATCTGCATTCGTTTTGGGCTGATACCGCAATGCCGTTCGGCTTAATCCCGCCAACTTGCAAGCCACCCGTTCACTCAGGCGAAAAGCTTCTATCAAATGCTGAGCAACAGGTTTCCTTGCCGCTGGCGTCACCACTTTTTTGACAGTACATCCTTCATTGCTTCGACTTCCAGCATCTTGTCGGCCAGCATTTTCTTAAGCTTGTTGTTCTCTGCCTCAAGCTCCTTCAATCGCTTGGCTTCGTTCACTTCTAGGCCTGCGTACTTACTGCGCCAGTTGTAGAAGGTCCCGACGGATATCGCCATCTCACGGCATAAGTCCTCGACCTTCGAGCCTGCTTCATGCTGCTTGATGGCTTTGATGATTTGTTCTTCGGTGTAACGTTTTTTCATTTTGAGATCTCCATTGGTTCCATTTTATTGGAAATCTCATCAATGTCATGGTCTTAAATTGGGGGGATAGGTCAGCTGCAAGCACCAACGTTGGTGGCGGCCAAGTTAACTTTCACGGTAAAGTGACCGATGTTTCTTGTACTGTTTCTGTGGATGGACAAGGTAGTGATGCTAGCGTTTACTTAGCGCCAGTTTCATTAACAGAAGTTCGTGATGGTGGTGCAGATGCATTGTTAAAACCAAAATCTTTTGTTATTGACGTAACTAACTGTGTTGCAGCAGATGTTAAAGATGCAGCTAATGATTCCGCGATCGATAAAACG
Source organism: Providencia sp. TYF-12 (assembly GCF_041344805.1). Lineage (NCBI taxonomy): Bacteria > Pseudomonadati > Pseudomonadota > Gammaproteobacteria > Enterobacterales > Morganellaceae > Providencia > Providencia sp. TYF-12. The sequence goes on along the minus strand of NZ_CP166833.1, from coordinate 2,610,099 downwards.
TTATTAAACGTTAACTGGACTGGTGGTAACTTACTGCAAGGTGCATCAGGTAACTCAGAAGGTTACTTAGCAAATACTGAAACTACAGGTGCTAAAAATATTCAATTGGCACTTTCAACTGATGATAGCTCTGACTTATCAGGTAAAATCATTCCTGGTAACCCATCTCAGAAAAAAGTTAAAGGTGACTTAACTAAAGTTGAGAATGGAGCTCGTTTCCAATACTACGTTGGTTACGCAACTTCTACACCTAAAGATGTCACAACAGGTGAAGTTAAAAGTTATGCAACTTATGAAATCACTTACCAATAAGAATGTAATAAGTTAATTCCTTATTAGTTTTAATTACATAAGCATTGTTTAAATATTAATTTAATCAGCATTACTTTGATAAGCGGTAGGTATACTGCCGCTTTTATTTTGAGGTTCAAATGAAAGCAATAGTATTTATCTTCTGCTTCATTTTCAGTATGCATTCATTTGCTAATAATATTATCGTTAATGGTACACGGTTTATTTATCCTGGAAATGAAAAAGAAATTACCGTGCAATTAAATAATACTGCCGATCGTCCTGCAATTGCACAAGCGTGGCTTGATACAGGAGATGCGTCAGAAACACCAGATACGATAAAAACCCCATTTCAGATTACACCACCAATTTCGCGTGTAGAAGCTAAAGGTGGGCAAACGTTACGAATCAAATTAATGGATAAAGGAAGTATTCCTCAAGATCGCGAAAGCTTATGGTGGTTGAATATTTTGGATATTCCCCCTATGGCTAAAGCTAAAGAAGGGGATAGTCAGAATGTATTGCAATTAGCGATCCGTTCTAGATTTAAATTCTTTTATCGGCCAGCAGGGCTGAGTAGCCGTGAATTAGCGCCAGAGCAACTTGTTATAAAAGCAAATGGCAAGAGCATTATTATAGATAACCCGACACCTTACTATATTACCATTACAAAAATTTCAACAGATGGTAAATCTGGGTTAAATGAAAAAACAATTTTATTAGAACCAAAAAGTCAAACGACAGTTGAATTAAAACAAGCCGTAAGGTCAGGAAGTCATATCGTAATTAATAATATTAATGATTATGGGTCAGATATTGCGGTGAAAACCACCGTTAAATAGGAATATATAATGAAACAGCGAGAGTTAATAAATAAATATAGCAATACGCTCTCTGTGACTTGCTTTGTCACTGCATGCATGGTGCCTACATTTAATGCTTGGGGTGAAGAAGATACAACCTATGAATTTAATAGTGGTTTTATTATAGGTAGTAAGGAAGATGTTGATTTAACGCGTTTCAATTCTTCAGGGATCAGCCCCGGTAAATATTCAGTTGACGTATATACGAATAACAATTGGAAGGGGCGCTACGATCTTAATTTTGAAGAACAAAAAAACGGTCAACTAGGAGTGTGTTATACACCAGAAATGCTTTCTGACTTTGGTATTAATATTGAAAAGCTAAATCCTACGGTTAGTAAAGATAGTAATACTTGTTTACCTTTAATGGATTGGAATGATCAAAAAGACGTTGTAGATACATTTCATTCTTCTACATTGCGTTTGGATATTTCTGTTCCGCAAATATATGAACAGAGAACTTCCCGTGGTTATGTTTCTCCTCAATTTTGGGAAACGGGCATTCCTGCACTAAATATCGGTTATATGGCTAACTATTATGATAACCATACCAGTGGCTCAAAGGGAACGAATAACGCTAGCGCTTATTTAGGGCTGAATGCTGGTTTAAGTTTTGATGGGTGGCTACTCAAACATATTGGAAACCTTAATTGGCAGCGTCATGGTGGAACGAATTGGAATAGCAATCAAACATATCTGCAAAAACCAATCGCCGAACTAAAATCAAAAGCGACAGCAGGGCAGTTTTATACCGATGGTGATCTCTTTGACAGTATTAGTTTGCGTGGTGCAAAACTAGCAACAGATGACAATATGTATCCTGATGGAATGGCAACATACGCGCCTGAAATCAGAGGAATAGCACAAAGTAATGCCTTAGTAACAGTAACACAAAATAACTCTATTATTTATCAAACAACGGTTTCACCTGGGCCTTTTAACTTGACGGATGTTTATCCATCAGGTTACGGGAATGATTTGGTTGTAACAGTAAAAGAAGCTGACGGAAGTGAAAGTAGCTTTAGCGTGCCATATTCATCATTAGCACAGCTATTACGTCCTGGTTTTACACGTTATCAAGTTGCTGGTGGTAAAGCTGATGCTGATGGGTTGAGAAATCGTCCATTTATTATGCAAGGTACTATTCAACATGGTTTGAATAATACGTTTACGCTTTATGGTGGTGTCACTGCATTTGATGACTATCAAGCTTACTTAGTTGGTACTGGTGTTAACACTGGGTTTGGTGCAGTTGCTGTGGATTTAACTCAGTCTAGAACCGCATTCAAATATAGAACAGAAAATGGGCAAAGTTACCGTCTAACATTTAGTCGTTTGTTTACTCAAACGGATACTAACTTGGTATTAGCTGCTTATCGGTATTCAACGAAAGATTACTATAGCGTCAGTAATGCATTATATGCGATAGATAACGATAAGCGTGGCGTAGAGAATACATTAGGACGCGAGAAAAATGGCTTTAGTTATACAGTAAATCAAAACCTTCCTGATGGTTATGGTGGGGTTTATTTTACGGGCCGTATTTCTAATTACTGGGATAAGTCAGGGACAGAAAAGCAATACCAACTGAGTTATAACAATAATTTTAATCGTCTTTCTTATGGCGTCGCATTTATGAGAGTTTATGCGGAAAATACCAATAATAAAAAAGATGACCGAATCAACTTAAACTTTAGCTACCCACTGTATTTCGGTGAGAGTCAGAGCGCAACATTAACTTCAAATACGACATTCAATAATGAAAAATTTGGTTCCAGCCAAATCGGTGCGAGTGGTGCATTTGATAGAGATAATAATTGGACTTATGGCGTAAATACTTCAGTTGCAAATGGTGGACAGAAAAATATTGGTTTGAATACGGGTTATCGTGCACCGTTTGTTAATACGAATGCGAACTATAGCCAAGGTCAGGGGTATCGTCAGTTTGGGCTTGGTGCAAATGGTTCAATGATTGTGCACTCTGAAGGCATCACATTCACACCAAATACTTCAACAACGTTGGCTTTAATTGAAGCGAAAGGTGCGGAAGGTGCATCAATCATGGGAGCACCGGGAACACGGATTGACGGAAATGGTTATGCTATTGCTCCTTATGTCAGAGCTTATCGCATTAATAATGTAGAAATTGATCCAAAAGGAAGTCCTGAAGATATTGTTTTTGAAAATACAGCAACGCAAGTTGTTCCTTATGAAGGGAGTATCGTTAAGGTTAAATTTGGTACTAAAGTCGAAAAGAATATCGCATTTAATGTTGTAAGACCTGGAAATAAGCCATTGCCATTTGGGGCGAATGTTACTGATATAGATGGTGAGTCCATAGGTATCGTTGGTCAAGGTGGTACAGTATTTATTAGTAGCGAAACTGCAAAAGTGGCAATTATAAAATGGGAAAACGGGCAGTGTTCATTTTCTTTAGAAGCTGGCAATAGTAAGGAAAGTTTATGTCAATAACGAAACAAATTTGCTTGTATATCGGAGTTGGTGTGTTTCTTACCGCGAGTTATGCTTCTGCGTATTGTAATAGAACTTCAACCCGGACATATGAATTAAATATGCAGATGGGGAGAGTCGTGGTAGACCCTAACTTAAATGTTGGCGATACCATTGCGGAGCAAACATGGGATATGCGGGAAAACTCAAGTGCTATTTATGCGTATTGTACGAGGAATACACCGATAACAGCCTCCGTGACTATGCCAAGTTTAGTTCCAGTAGGGAACAAAATTTACCAGACAAATGTGCCAGGAATTGGTATGAAATTTCACCGTGAAGGTGCGGTGAGAATGACGTACCCGGATACATTTTATGCGCCTAGATCAAGTAACTATTATCTTGCGGGTTCAAAATTTATTTTAACTCTGGTGAAAACAGCTCCGGTTACCGGTTCTGGAACTATAGCAAGTGGTCTTTATACGTCTTATGGATATACTCCAAACAACGACCCGTTTTTAATTACTAAGTTAGATGCTGAAGCTATCACAATAGTTTCACCTTCTTGCCAAGTTGAAGGGGGAACTGAAAAAAATGTGTATCTTGATCCTATTAAGCGCTCACAGCTGAATGGTACAGGGACGACGGCAGGCGAAAAAGATTTTGATATTCGATTAATATGCAGTGGTGGTGTTAGTATTTCTGGTTTTGCAAATGTTAATATGACTTTCAGCGGCGATATTCCAACAAATATGAATAACCGGCAAGGTGTTTTGGTTAATCAGAATAAATCCAGTAGCGGAGCTACAGGGGTTGGTATACAAGTTTTAGAACGTAAAGCTAATAAACCACTTATGTTTAATGAAAAATACAACGTTGGACGTTTAGTTGACCGGCAAACAAAATATCTTGATTTAAATTATAAAGCTCGTTATTACCAATATGGCCGTACAATTTCTGCTGGAGAAGTAAATTCTAAAATGGTTTTTAATATTACCTATGATTAAAGTTTTATACATAAATTTTGATTTAGTGTGATTATAATTAAACTAAATTTTTGGTGATGTTCTGTAAGTTGATAAAATCAACTTTAAATAAATGGCTAATCTTTATGTAGAAGATTAGCCATTTTATTTTAATAATCTTAGAAAAATAAAAGTACAAATAACATGGCATAAAAATGCTTATGTTATTTGTACTTTATTTGTATGAACTTAATGTTTTGATTGTATTAATATTGATCTTTAGAAGGGGCGATAACACTTTCAGCGGTGTATCTTAACTCTTGATTAAGTTCATTAGATAGTCCGTTTTCGTTTGATTTTGAACTACTTACATAACCTTGAAAAAACCATTCAATAGGGCAATTTAGCGCTTCTGCGATATCAACTAAATGATTAATTGGTATTTTATTAATACCATTTTCATAACGTGATATTTGTTGTTGGCTTAAATTTAGTTTATTAGCTAAATTGGCTCCAGATAGACCTAGTTCTTTTCTCCGGTTTTTTATCTTGATACCTATTAGAGTATGAATGTCCATATGACATCCTCAATTTATATGAAGGGTTATATTTAATATTTTTAATAAGATTTACATTATATAGTATATTAAAAACTAAAGTACTTTAAAAGTTCTAATGATGATAATTATGATAAAAATCTCCATTTACAACTAATGATTAATAAAAAATAACATTATTTTTAGTAGGGGGATTGTATCACTTAATAAGTAAAAATAATTAATTTTATTTTATTGCTTGAAAGTAAGGTTGTTAGCGCAAGTGAAAGATAGAAAATTTAACTTAATACTTTCAATCTGGGCATATTTTATATTGAAAGTACTATAGGTAACTCTATAAATACAACCAATTACGATATCTTTAATAGCAAACTATAAAATTCAAATGAAAAAGTTAAGAATGTGGTGTTATATTGTTAATTTTATGCTTAATATATTAACTCTAAATATAAGTTAACTATAAAACACACGCTTTAATAGGTTAATAATATTAATAAAATGTGAGTATTTATTAATTTAAATAAATGCTTAAATAATCTTATATGATGACTTTTTCAAATGGGTCATGTTTTGGGTTTTGGTTCCATATATACTCCATTTTAATAGCGATATCAGTTGCTATATTTAACCCATAGAAATCATTAACAATTTGCAACGACATATCAATACCGGCACTAATACCTGAAGAGGTATAAAATTTTCCGTCATGCACCCATCTTGCACTAGGTTGCCATAAAATTTTTTTATTTAGCGATGTAACCCAGTCATAGGCTAGTTTATTGGTGGTTGCGCGAAGCCCATTTAAAAGAGGGGTTTTTGCAATGAGTGCAGATCCTGTACAAACTGAAATCACAGTATCAGCAAACTCAAATTGTTTCATTAACCATTGGATGTACCTATCGTCTTGCGATAAAGGCCGAGTGCCTTGTCCCCCTGGGATTAAAATATGTTTATAGCGAGGCTTATCTACTCGTATAGTTTCAAGTGTGACACCTTGTGAGCTAGTCATAGGTAAGCCAGAAGGGGAAATAAAGTTAATTTTGCAATTATCTAAGCGGCCAAATACCTCTACAGGCCCCATGACATCAAGGGTTTCAAATTCATTAAAAAGAATGATAGCAATAGAGTCTAACGTCATAAGTCTCTCTGGCATTTCTGTAATGTGGCTATTTTGCCATGATTATTACTTCATTATTGGGATTTTGTGCACTTTATTAACACTAAAAGTAAGTGAAATTTTACAAATCATTCACACATAAACAAAATCACTAAAGTATACTGTAAATATGTATTGGGTTTTTTACTCCCTGAACAATGAGGTTAAAAATGAAACTATATGTTTATGACCATTGCCCATTTTGTGTCAGAGCCAGAATGATTTTTGGTTTGAAAAAGTTAGCGGTAGAACAGGTTTTTTTACTGGATGATGATAAAGAAACACCTATCAGTATGATAGGTAAAAAAATGTTACCTATCTTGCAAAAAGAGGATGGCAGCTATTTACCGGAAAGCTTAGATATTGTCCATTATATTGATAGCCTTAATGAACCTAAATATGCTAATGGAACGATTTTCCCTGAAATAGAAACTTGGTCTAAGGCCGTATCTTCAGTCGTTTATAAACTTGTGACACCTCGCTTCACTGAAACTGATTTTCCTGAAATCAGTACAACTAAAGCAAGGGAGGCTTATATTGAACGTTCTACCAAATCGCATGGTGATTTAGGAGAACTGAAGAAAGAAACTCACACTTTATTAATAGAGTTAGAACCTCAAATGTCATTATTAGATGCGTGGTTAGAAACACGTGGGGAAGTTATTGATATTAATGATTTTATTATTTTCCCGATTCTACGTAGTTTGAGTATTGTCGACGAATTGTCATTCAGTACAAATATTAGCCATTATATGACCCGTATTGCAGAAGCCGCGAAGATTAATTTACTGTTTGACCAAGCCAAATAATTTTTGTGTTAAATGAAAAATGCCTCCCAACAGGAGGCATTTTAGTCAATAGAATGCAAACCGTGAGTAGGTAATCTTGCCTGTTAATTCATATAATCACGTAAGGTATACACGAGTTTGTAATGCCCTTGAATCAAGACAAGTTGATTGTTTTTCAACGTAACAGTTGCACCATCAGTTAACATTCGTTTAATTAATGGGTCCCATTTTGATAAATCTTCATCGACACATTCAAGTTCTGTTTTATTTAGATCTTTAACGGTAATTTTAGCATTGTTAATATTACCGAACCCGTTGAAATCATTGCACATTGATGCTGAAATAAACATTTTTTCACCAAAAGAAATAGATGGCGTTGTTTGTTTATTTTGAATCGTTTTGCCGTCAACTTCGGTCAGAATAAAACGATGGTGCATTAATTTGTTTCTAAGTTCTTGGTCGTCATTTCTGGCATTCACTTGATGTGTTTGGCAAGCGGCTAATAGTACACTTAAAATTGTAAGTGGAATTAGGTGTTTCATTGTTCCATTATCCAACTAAGCATTAACAATATTAGGGCAAGTTTCACCACTATTAATTTGGCGAATATTATTAAGCGTTGTTTGGCTAATGCTTATCAACGCTTCTTCAGTTAAAAATGCCTGATGCCCCGTGAATAACACATTATGGCAAGATGAAAGACGACGGAAAACATCATCTTGTATAACATCGTTAGACTTATCTTCAAAAAATAAATCACGTTCGTTTTCATATACATCCATACCTAACGAACCAATTTTTTGTGATTTTAACGCATTGATTGCTGCAACAGAGTCTATGAGTGCACCGCGGCTGGTGTTAATGATCATGACCCCTTTTTTCATTTTATTAAACGCACTTTCATCAAGTAGGTGATGATTCTCTGCGGTTAATGGGCAATGTAGAGAAATAACGTCTGATTGCTTATATAAGGTATCTAAATCCACATATTCAGCCCCAAGATCTAAAACTGCTTGGTTTGGATATGGGTCATGGGCTAGGAGTCGCATCCCAAAACCTTTTAAAATACGTAGAGTGGCTTGGCCAATTTTACCTGTTCCAATAATGCCAGCAGTGCGGTTGTGCATGTTAAAACCGGTTAAACCTTCAAGAGAGAAGTTAGCATCTCTAGTCCGTTGGTATGCTCGGTGGATCCTGCGATTTAGGCATAGCATCATGCCAACAGTATGTTCAGCAACGGCTTCTGGGGAATAAGCAGGCACACGTACCACCTGAATCCCTAATTCTTTAGCCGCTTGTAAATCGACATTATTAAAACCCGCGCAGCGTAAAGCTAAAATTCGAATGTTTAATGCAGCTAATTCTTCTAAAACAGCACGGTTGGCTTCATCATTAACAAAAATACAAATAGCATCAGCACCTACCGCATTTTTTGCAGTCTGAACCGTTAATGGAAAATCAAAATACTCAATATTAAAATTAAACCCAGAACTTTGATTAACTTGTTCCATGTGCTTACGGTCATACAGTTTGGTACTATAAGAAACAATTTTCATCAGAGAGACTCCAGTTTTTAGGAACCAATAAAATAACAGTAGGTAAAAATGTGTACCTACAAAATATAAACTCAGAATAAGGCAATTAAGTTTGTAAATCACCTATAAATTAAGAAAATAGGTATCTGTTTACAATCAGATATAGTTTATGCTTGCTAGACAATGAGTTAATGTGACAGTCGAATGAACTTCATTACTTGCAGTGTAGAGCAAATCAGACAAGGACGAAGCTAATGCAGCTATTAAAAAGAGCATTTATGATATTACTTTGTTTTTCAGGGGTAAGTATTGCTCTCTTAGCATTATTATGGATTACTATTTCTCGTTGGGCTCCAGTGGTTGCTTCTCACTATCTTCCTGAACCGTTGAAGCTTTCATTTTCAACGCCGCGTATTATAGAAGGGCAATTACAACTTAGCGAGATCAATCTAAACGTCGATAAATGCAAGTTAGTTGAGATAAAAAATACTCGGGTTTCAATATTCCCATTGCATTTTATTGTTGATAACCTCACTGTGGCTCCTGAATGTTTTAGTGCTATTAAATCAAGTAGTCATGGCACAGATGATGCTATAAATGTTGAGCAGCTGATAGGCAGTATTCCCGAGTTTTCGCTTGTCATAAAAAATGTAGACGTTCATCCTTGGGAGGACTACCAAGGTAGCTTATGGCTCAGAAGTAGCCATACTGATCCTTTAAAATTGGATTTTAGAGGAGATAATTTACAGTTAACCTCTTTAATTACCGCGGATAATCAATTGGTTATTCAAGAATTTTCTACATACCTCCCAGAACAAAAACAAACGTTAGAGCTTTCAGGTGAAATCCAATTACCTTTGACGGCAAATCGATTACCTGAGAAAGGTGAGTTAAACGCTAATTTTAAATTATTAAACCCTGAAAAATTCCTGACTGCTAAATTTAGTTGGGGAAATAATAAAGGTAAAATAAGTGTCGTTGATATAGACAAACAGCAAGAAATACTCCACCTTCCTTGGGTTTTAACCCCTGAAGTTATTCAAATATCCGACGGTAAATGGCAGTGGAATGAGGCTGATATTCCTTTAAAAGGGGGAATAAACTTACAGGTTAATAACTGGAATAATATATTGAGTGAAATGGTTTTTTCAGGGCGAATCAATCTATTGACTCAAGGGAAAAAAGGAAAAGCAAACTTAGTATTAACTCTGCCCCCAACACATATTGATTTAATAAATACTGCGGTCAATTTTCAGCTTAATGGCAGAGTGAAATATGAAGATATGATTTTAGATATCAACTTGCCAGCTCAAGTATCAGGCGAACTAACCGCGGCAAAAATCTCATTTTTATCGGGGTCATTACTTAGAGCATATGGAAGAGCATCACCAACAGTATTAATTAAAGAAATCCGTTTACCTCTTGCAGGCACTTCCCTTAGTGAAGAGGGTATTTCCGGGCCTCTACAAGCGATATTAAAGGTTAAAGAGCAATATTGGGGGGATTTTGATATCCATTTAGATGGTAAAGCCAATAAATTTACCCTCGATAACGGCACATGGTTTTGGAATTATTGGGGGAATGCTGTATTGCCTTCAATCTCTGCTAATTGGGATATTAAAGGGAATGGTAGTTGGCAAGATACACTGATTACACTAAATAATTTAACGACAGGTTTTAACCAAATACACTATGGTTTACTGTCGATGAGTGCACCGCGTTTGCAATTAACAAAACCTTTATCTTGGCAACGAGATCTCAACAAAGCTAACTTTAAGGGGTCATTGCAACTTACGAGTGAACGAATGCAATTTGGTAAAGAAAGTTATTTACCAAAAATCACGGTAAATGCAGATATTAATGGTAAATCACCTGCTGATTTTCAGTTAAAAGGTGACCTGAGTACTAAGGATGTTGGGCCAATTGTGATTTTTAGTCGTTGGGATGGGGAAAGGCTAAGAGGTGAAGCCCGTTGGCCTGAGCAATCAGTGACTGCATTTCAAACATTAATACCCGCAGATCTTGGTATTGAATTAAAACAGGGTAAATTATTTTCTCAAGCTGCATTTTCTATTACACCTGAAGATGGCTTTATTGCTGGTGGGCACTGGAGAGTTGAAAATACTAGCCTTTGGCTGAAAGATGGAGACCTATCGGGGTTAAATTTTGTATTACCATGGCGGTTAAAGCAAAGCACATGGACTTTGGGTGGAAAAACACCTGTTGAATTACGGATTAAACAACTAAATAATTTATTTGAACTTACGGATATTAAAGCTGATTTATCTGGAAGTTATCCTCCAACAGATAGTGCGCCATTGAAGCTAACTAATGTCGGTTTTAAGACATTAGGAGGGAATATTTCAATGGATTTATTACGCTGGCCACAGACACAAGCTTCAACGATTAAATTGCGACAAATTGAACTTAGCCAGTTATTTACCATACTGAAAGTGTCACAGTTTGCAGTCTCAGGTAAAGTTAATGGAGAGCTGCCATTTTATTTAAATAATCCGGAATGGATAGTTAAAAATGGTTGGATGGAAAACAGTGGGCCGCTGACTTTACGGTTAGATACCCAATTTGTCGATTCTATTCGTGAAGATAATATATCTGCAGGTTCTGCAATGAGTTGGTTGCAGTATTTAGAAATACAGCGTAGCAGAACAGATGTAAATATAACTAATTTAGGGATGTTAACGATGAAAACGATCCTTGAAGGTTATAACACACAAGAAAAGAAAAGGCGTGAGGTTCATTTAAATTATCATCATGAAGAAAATATCTTTCAACTATGGCGTAGTTTGCGATTTGGTAGCTCTTTAGAAGAGTGGTTAGAAAAAAATTTATAATAGGCGTAGGGATGAATGTGAATATATTGAAACTGAGTACAGTAGTAGTAATAACCTTTTTATTATCAGCTTGTTTGCGAGTTGAGGTTGCCACCCCGGATAAGCCAATTAACATTAATATGAATGTGAAAATTGAGCATGAAATCCAAATAAAAGCGGATAGGCAGGTTGAGGAGTTACTTAAGGAAAACAGTGATCTATTTGGCGAGGTAAGTGAAAAATGAGTAAGATAATTAAAGTGTTAGCCTTATGCTCATTGTTTAGTGTTTTTCAATCTATGGCATTAACAATTGATGAAGCGAAAGATCGAGGGGTGTTAGGGGAAACATTATCAGGATACTTAGCCCCTGTTAATACAAATAATCCAGATGCTGTAAAGTTGGCAAACCAAATTAATCAAGAACGTGAAAAAAAGTATAGTGAGATTGCTAAAAAAAACAATCTAAAAACTAGCGAAGTAGCGAGAATTGCTGGGCAGAAATTAGTTGAGCGAGCAAGTGAAGGGGAGTATGTACGTGGAATTAATGGGCAATGGCTACAAAAGAATTAAAAAAGCGCACTAAGAAAGCGCGCAAATTATAACAATGGTAGCTTTAGGTATATGAGGTGCTTATTAATTTATGATGTTATTTATATGTTCTTGAGCTTGTTGATGAGCTTGTAAAACTGAATCGGGTCCTAACGCAGTCCCTTCAGCAAAAATAAACTCAATATCGCTGATACCAATAAAATTCAAAAATAATGTTAAATAAGGCACCATAGTATCAGCAGGTGTATCTTTATAGATGCCGCCTCGGCTTGTTAATACATAAGCGCGTTTATCTTTTAATAAACCAACGGAACCTTGTTCTGTATATTTAAAGGTATGGCCTGAACGTGCAATAAAGTCAAAGTAGTGTTTTAAATGAGACGAAATCGTAAAATTGTACATAGGTGCTGCAATAACAATCGTATCATGAGCTTTGATTTCTTCAATTAATGCATTTGATAGGTCTAAATGTGCTTGTTGTTGTTCTGTTTTCGTGTCACTAGGGCCAAAAGCTGCTAAAATTTCACTGTCAATTGCTGGGACCGGCTGATTGACTAAATCACGTACAGTAACTGCGTCTGCTGGGTATTTTTCCTGCCATTGCTGAATAAAGTAATCTGCCATTTTATTGCTTTGTGAGTAGTCAGCAAGAATACTTGATTTCAATAGTAATATTTTACTCATATGTTCCTCAAATTTATTGTATTACTTTACTCTAATCATACGTGATACATAACTGATTGATAGAAAGAAAATTAGATAGCTTACTTCAAAAAAAATGATGGTATTTTTATGTAATAACAACAATCAAAACCTAATCTAAATGCTACTTCTAAACGGCGAAGTTTAATGACTATCGTAATTGTAATTAAAAATATAAGGATTAAAAAGTGAAATCCATACTGACAGCATTAAACGCTGATATTGGACAAACTTCATTACGTGACCAATGGTTACTGAAAAAAAGAGTGCATGGAGTCGCGAAAATTCAAGATGAAAAATCGCGTTCAGCTGTACTTGATATCATTAAGTCGGATATTGAAACGGCTAAGCAGAAGGTGTTAGCCAAAAGGTTAAATCCACCTAAAATTGTTTACCCTGATAATTTACCGGTCAGCCAGAAAAAAGATGTTATTTTTGATGCGATTAAAAAACATCAAGTGGTTATTATTGCAGGTGAAACTGGCTCAGGTAAAACAACCCAAATTCCAAAAATCTGTCTTGAACTTGGACGAGGTGTACTCGGCTATATTGGCCATACCCAACCGCGTCGCCTTGCTGCTAGGTCAGTTGCTTCTCGGTTAGCACAAGAATTAGAGTGTGAATTGGGCACTAATGTGGGTTATAAAGTCCGTTTTAGTGACCAAGTGAGTGAAACCACCCAAATTAAATTGATGACGGACGGTATCCTCCTTGCAGAGCTGCAGAATGACAAATTACTCCTACAATACGATACGATTATTATCGATGAAGCACATGAGAGAAGCTTAAATATTGACTTCATTTTAGGGTATTTGCGTCAATTATTACCCAAACGCCCTGATTTAAAAGTTATTATTACTTCAGCAACTATTGATCCTGAAAGGTTCTCGAAGCACTTCAATCATGCGCCAATTGTTGAGGTATCTGGGCGTACTTACCCTGTAGAAGTGCGTTATCGCCCAATTGTTGGCGGAGATAATGACAGTGACCGTGACCAAATTGATGGGATTGTTGATGCTGTTAACGAATTATCACTAGAAGGTAATGGTGATATTCTGATATTCATGAGTGGTGAACGTGAAATACGTGATACTGCTGATGCTTTATCAAAGTTGTCATTACGTCACACTGAAATTCTTCCTTTGTTTGCAAGGCTCTCTAATACAGAACAAAATCGTATTTTCCATCCTCATGGAGGAAGGCGAATTATTTTAGCGACCAACGTAGCAGAAACATCATTAACAGTACCTGGTATCAAATATGTAATTGATACAGGTTATGCACGGATCAGTCGTTATAGTTATCGAACAAAAGTGCAACGTTTGCCTGTCGAGGCCATTTCACAAGCTTCTGCGAATCAACGAAAAGGGCGTTGTGGGCGTGTTTCTGATGGTATCTGTATTCGCCTATATTCGGAAGAGGATTTTCTTTCACGAGCGGAGTTTACTGACCCGGAAATATTACGGACCAATTTAGCCTCAGTTATTTTGCAAATGACTTCTATAGGCCTTGGTGATATTTCTGCATTCCCATTTGTAGAGGCTCCTGATAAACGTAATATACAAGATGGCGTAAAACTGTTGGAGGAGCTCGGGGCAATTAAACCTCATAGGCAGGCAGATAAGGGCTACCAATTAACAGATACAGGTCGTCAATTAGCCCAACTGCCTGTTGACCCGAGGTTAGCTCGTATGGTTATTGAGGCGAGAAAACATGGTGCCATTAGGGAAACGATGGTCATAGTTTCTGCGCTTTCAATCCAAGATCCAAGAGAAAGGCCTTTGGATAAGCAACAAGCTTCTGATGAAAAACATCGTCGCTTCCATGACAAACAATCAGACTTTTTGGCTTTTTTAAACCTTTGGGATTACCTGAAAGAGCAACAAACACAGCTGTCTAACGCTCAATTTAGGAAAATGTGCAAACAAGAGTTTTTAAATTATTTACGTATTCGTGAATGGCAAGACTTATATACGCAACTAAGGCAAGTTGTAAAAGAACAAGGTTTTGCGATTAATAGCTCAGCAGCTGATTTTCGTAGTATCCATATTTCTTTATTGGCTGGGTTACTTTCACATATCGGGCAAAAGGATGTTGATAAACCAGAATATACTGGAGCAAGGAATGCGCGATTCACCATTTTTCCTGGCTCAGGTTTATTCAAAAAGCCCCCTAAATGGGCAATGGTTGCAGAGTTAGTTGAAACATCAAAATTATGGGGGAGAATTGCGGCTTCTATTGATGTTGAGTGGATTGAACCATTAGCAGAGCATTTGACGAAGTATAGCTATAGTGAACCCCATTGGTCAAAATCTGAAGGTGCGGTAATGGCATCAGAGAAAGTGACCTTATATGGATTACCGATTGTTTCAGCGCGGAAAGTGAATTATGGCAACATTGACCCTTTATTATGTCGTGAGTTATTTATTCGGCACGCCTTAGTAGAAGGGGACTGGGTAACGCGTCACGCATTTTTTAAAGAAAACCTTAAACTGTTATCTGAAGTTGAGGATTTAGAACATAAATCACGTCGACGTGACATATTAGTTGACGATGAAACCTTATTTGCTTTTTATGACCAGCGGATCCCGAATGATGTGATTTCTTCACGCCACTTCGATAACTGGTGGAAAACTGCGTCAAAACAGCAGGCAGACTTGCTAAGTTTTGAAAAAAGCATGTTAATCAAAGAAGATGCCAGTAAAGTTTCGGCGCTTGATTACCCCAATTATTGGTATCAAGGGGAGCTTAAATTTCGCTTAAGCTATCAATTTGAACCAGGCACTGATGCAGACGGCGTGACAGTACATATTCCTCTCGCTATTTTAAATCAGGTGCAGAATATGGGTTTTGACTGGCAAGTGCCAGGTTTACGGCATGAATTGATTGTTGCATTAATTAAGTCATTACCCAAACCAATTAGAAGAAACTTCGTTCCTGCGCCAAACTATGCTTCAGCCTTTCTTGAGCGTGTGCCAGAACCTGAAGGTAGTGTGTTAGACAAGCTAGAAAAAGAATTGCGTCGGATGACTGGAGTGACTGTTGAACGTGAAGCGTGGCAGCTTGACCAACTTCCTGTACATTTAAAAATGACTTACCGTGTTATTGGCGACAAAAATAAAACTATTGCGGAAGGCCAAGATCTCGATATTTTGAAAAATAGCCTGAAGGAAAAAGTGCAAGAAACACTCTCTGAGGTCGTTGACGATGGGATTGAACAATCTGGTTTACATATTTGGAGTTTTGGCGAATTACCTCAACGTTTTGAGCAAAAGCGAGGAGGGTATTCAGTTAAAGCCTATCCGGCCTTAGTTGATGAAAAAAACAGTGTAGGAATTCGTGTATTTGAAACAGAATTTGAGCAACAGCAAGCGATGTGGTGTGGTATTCGCCGGTTATTATTGCTAAATATTCCATCACCCATTAAATATTTGCATGAAAAACTACCGAATAAATCGAAATTAGGGTTGTATTTTAATCCCTATGGTAAAGTTTTAGACCTAATCGATGACTGTATCTCTTGTGGGGTAGACCAATTAATTGCTAATTTTGGTGGAGCGGTGTGGGATGAAGCGCAATTTGAGAAGCTTAAAGAGTTTGCTCGTGCTGAATTAAACGATGTCGTTGTCACTATTGCAAAGCAAGTTGAGCAAATTCTTAGTGCAGTATTTGCAATTAGTAAACGTTTGAAAGGGCGAGTAGACTTTTCGATGGCTCTAGCACTTTCTGATATAAAAGCACAAATGGGGGGGCTGGTATTTAAAGGCTTTGTCACTGCTCATGGTTGGAAACGTTTGCCCGACGTGTTGCGGTATTTAAATGGTATTGAGCGTCGCCTTGAAAAGTTGGCTATTGACCCAAATCGTGACCGGGCTCAAATGAGTAAAGTCGAACACATTCAAAATATGTGGCAGCAATGGTTAGCAAAACTGACACCAATTCAAAAAGATATGCCTGAAGTACAAGAGGTTCGCTGGATGATAGAGGAATTGCGTATCAGTCTGTTTGCTCAGCAATTAGGGACACCTTATCCAATTTCAGATAAAAGAATTATTCAGACGATGGATAGCTTATCGCAAAAATTGTCGTAATAATCGCCTTTTGATTTACCAAAGCTTCGTACTTAACGGCACGAAGCTTTTTTATTTAGCTTCGTATTTAATAAAACTATTTTCACCCTGATTTAGTTACAACATACTGTAAGAATTACATCCAATTAGCCACTGTGCTCGTACAAAATAAACATTTAACTAGGTTGAAATTGAAAACAAAGAGAGTGGGGAGATAACGAAAAAAGATGATTTATACAGTGAGAATGATGAGCCTATATGGTCAAAGAAGGTAGGCTTAATAATATTAGACTAAGCCTACCTAAATGATGGACGCTATGCGAGTAAATAATAGAGTGCGGGTATTGCTGCGACAGCAATAGCATAAGCCATGATTATTTCTATCGTTTTTAATGGGGCCTTATTGGTCTGTTGTTGGCGAGCATAGAAAAAGACTAGAATGCCAGGGGCATATAGCACCACAGATAATAGCAAGTTAATTAAACCTGATGCATAAAGTAACCATAAACCATAGATGCTGGCAATAAATCCGACGGCAAGTAATGCTTTGTTATGGCGCTCAAATGCAACCTTCATCAAAAATGCGCCAACCAAGAAATAAGGCACTAAAATCATTTCAGAGGCAATTGTTAGCAATGTATTATAATTGCTACCACTGAGCCAAATTAAAACCAGTGAGAGCTGTACCGCACCGTTGGTTAGCCATAATGATGAAGATGGGGCATCATTTTTATTTAATTTATTGAAAACTTTAGGGAATGACTGGTATTGAGCCGCAATATAAGGTACTTCTGCAGCCATGATTGTCCAGCTTAAATAAGCACCGCATACCGAAATAATTAACCCAGCAGCAATGATGATATCACCACTTGAGCCCATTAAATTAACCATCAAAGCCGCCATTGATGGATTTTTGATTTCTGCAAGTTCAGCGCGAGGCATAATACCGAGTGATAGTAGGGTAACAAGGATATAGATGATTAGTGCTGAGCTAACTGCAAAGACTGTTGCTAAACCAACATCTCTGCGGTTTTTTGCGCGTGCAGAAACAACTACAGCACCTTCAATACCAATAAATACCCAAAGGGTAATTAGCATAGTATCTTTGACTTGTTCCCAAACCGGCATTTTTAGGTCTATTCCGCTGAAATCTGCATTAAAGATATCTAATTTAAATGCAAAAAACGCCAAGACAATAAACAAGCCAAGGGGAACTAATTTAGCCATTGTTGCTAATTTATTGATGCCGGCGGCGGTTTGTACGCCTCGTAGAACTAAATAATGAACAAACCACAATAGTATTGATTCACCTATCAATGCCTGCCAGGTATTTCCATCACCAAAAATAATGTTATCAGGGGTATCAGTAAAGAAGCTGATCGCCGCAAAAACAATAACGAGATAGGACACGTTTGCTACAACGGCACAGAGCCAATAACCCCACGCAGAACAAAACCCGATGAGTTCACCAAAGCCAACTTTTGCATAGGTAAAAATGCCGCCATCTAGATCAGGGCGTATTCGAGACAATAGTAATAGAGCAAATGCGAGAAATAAGATCCCAACACCTGTAATAGACCAACCAATGATTAAAGCGAGTGGACTAGCCACTTCGGCCATATTTTGCGGAAGGCTAAATACACCAGCACCAACCATTGAACTAAGAACAAGGGCGGTTAGTGCAGTAAGGCTCAATGTATTTTTCAAAGTAAATCCTGAGTGTTTAGCAATCAAAAGTTAAAATGACGTTAAAACGTCATTGCAGTAATGAGTTAAACTGGCAGGTTTAAATAATCTAGTGACTTTGACTGCCGTAATTTAAGTTGTGGGATTCTACGAATGAAATGGCCGATATGCAATGGGAAAGTATGCATTTTATTGGATGATTTATTCACTTTTATGTTAATGATGAAAAAGTATCAGAAGAAAGAGGTAAAGATGGGGTTTCAAGCATTTTGAGTTATTAAAATAAAAAAACCAGCCTAGATAATTAGACTGGTTTTTTAGAGACGTTATTTATTACTTAAATAAATCGGCACTAATGGTGACACTTCCACCGTTAGATTGCCATTCTCTTGTAATATGGAAATATTTGGCACCTTTCGCTTCAGCACGTTTTGCAATTTGATAACGTACTTCTGGTGTATTTGTGTAGTAACCAGAGAAGGTGATTGAATCAAATGGAACCATTTGTGCAGCAGCTGTTTTATTGACTTCTTCAATTACATAGCCACTTGGTAGTGTTACACTTGTTCGACCAGGTTGGCTGCTAGAAGTTTCAAAGAAACGACCTACCGCGGTTGTGGGTTCTTCGGATGAAGCAACACCAGGTATTCTTACCTTTTTAGCCGCTTCACCACCTTCAGCGAGCAGCGCTCGACCTGCATCTGAATCAGCGGGAACAACAGCATCTTCATTGAGAACTTGCCGTTTTGGTGCATCTTTTTTATAGATGTACGCGGTTGCTAAGGTATTACCACCATCGTTCATTGCAATATTACGTACGACATAGAATGATGCTGCATTCTTTTCGAGCGCTTTTTTTGCAATAGCTTCGTAAAGGTCAGGTTGAGAAGGGTAAAAACCGCTAACTGTAACAGTATCGAAAGGTTCGTACTGTGCAGCGTCAGTTTTAGTCATTTCTTCAACACCGCCAAAGACACGACGTTTTGGTTCGTCGACTTTAGGTGCATCTTTCGCGTAGACATCCGCAACAACACGCATGTTGCCGCTATCACCTACATCATCAAGGCTTTGAATGTAAAAGGCATATGCCCCCATTTTATCAGCCCTACGGGAGACTGCATCGGATGCTTCATAGATAGCATTAAAGCGCCCGGTAACTGTTATACGCTCATAAGGTTTTAATTCAGTAGCCTGTTTTGGCGTCAATTCAACAGCCGCCTGAGTAGCAGTTATACTAGTTAATGATAACACCGCGGCTGCGATGACCGTAGTTTTCAGCTTCATACAAAATCCTTCCGCCTTGCGCAATTTATTATAAAAGTGCTGAATCTTAGTTGTATCACATGTACGTGATTATTACACGTAACTGAACCTGTTGTCTCATGATTTTCTTTTTATAAGAAATAAATAATTATTGACTAGTTAAATTTACCAGATTTTTTAAAGTATCCAGTATTTTATTGACCTAAAACTAAGATTTTCACTGCGAATTCCATTTACTGTCTAAGAATCGTGATCAATTATGGATCAAGAAGCATATTTTCAGTAGGTTATTAGAACATTAAAAATCTGTTTATACACAAAATAAGACTTTTCTCTGTGATGATGGTCATTATTTTAGCAAACATTCAATCAACAACATTACTTTAGGCTTTAAAAAGGGAACATTATGCGTATTGGTATACCAAGAGAACGACTTGCCAATGAAGCGCGTGTTGCTGCTACACCTTCAACAGTGACTCAACTAGTAAAGTTGGGTTTTTCTGTCTGTGTAGAACAAGACGCAGGGCACTTAGCGAGTTTTGATGATGTAGCATACGAGCAGATAGGTGCAGAAATAGTTGATCGTGACACTGCATTTGCAGCTGATATTGTTTTTAAAGTCAACGCTCCACTGGAAGATGAAATACCGTTATTAAAAGAGGGAGCGACACTGGTGAGCTTTATTTGGCCAGCTCAAAATGCTGCGCTAATGGATGCTCTACAAGCGCGTAATATTAATGTGATGGCTATGGATGCAGTCCCTCGTATTTCAAGAGCACAATCACTTGATGCGCTAAGCTCAATGGCAAATATTGCCGGTTATCGTGCGATTGTTGAAGCTGCCCATGAATTTGGTCGCTTTTTTACTGGTCAAATTACCGCAGCAGGTAAGGTTCCGCCAGCAAAAGTCATGGTCATCGGGGCTGGGGTTGCTGGGCTTGCGGCTATTGGCGCGGCTGGCAGCCTTGGTGCGATTGTTCGTGCATTCGACACTCGCCCAGAGGTGAAAGAGCAAGTCCAAAGTATGGGCGCTGAGTTCCTTGAATTGGACTTTAAAGAAGAAGCTGGAAGCGGCGATGGTTATGCGAAAGTGATGTCAGAAGCCTTTATCAAGGCTGAGATGGAATTATTCGCGGCTCAAGCTAAAGACGTGGATATTATTGTCACTACTGCTCTGATCCCTGGAAAACCTGCTCCTAAATTGATTACTAAAGAAATGGTCGAATCAATGAAGCCGGGAAGTGTGGTTGTGGATTTAGCCGCACAAACGGGGGGGAACTGTGAGTTAACTCAAGCTGATAAGCTAGTTGTTACCGATAATGGTGTGAAAATTATTGGTTACACAGATTTACCAAGCCGCCTACCAACACAATCATCACAGTTATATGGTACTAACCTTGTTAACTTAATGAAATTATTGTGTAAAGATAAAAATGGTGAAATTGATATCGATTTCGACGACCTCGTTATTCGTGGTGTAACGGTGATCAAACAAGGGGAAATCACTTGGCCAGCACCTCCAATTCAGGTATCTGCTCAACCGCAGGCGAAGCCGCAACCAGTTGAAAAGGTTAAAGCGCCTGAGAAAAAGATGTCGCCAGTGGTGAAATATGGCTTGATGACATTAGCAATTGTATTATTTGGTTGGTTTGCCAATTCAGCGCCAAAAGAGTTTTTATCACACTTCACGGTATTTGCACTTGCTTGTGTTGTAGGTTATTACGTGGTTTGGAATGTGACTCATGCATTACATACACCATTAATGTCAGTCACGAATGCAATCTCAGGGATTATTGTTGTCGGTGCCTTACTCCAAATAGGGAGTGGTGGCTGGGTAAGCTTCTTATCCTTTATTGCCATATTGATAGCAAGTATCAATATTTTCGGTGGGTTCACAGTAACTCAACGCATGTTAAAAATGTTTCGTAAAGGATAAGGGGTAACTTATGTTGTCAAGTGGAATTGTGACAGCGGCTTACATTGTTGCTGCTATCCTATTTATTTTTAGCCTTGCGGGGCTATCGCGCCATGAAAGTTCTCAAAGAGGGAACACTTATGGCATCGTGGGGATGGCTATCGCACTCGTTGCTACCATATTAGGTCCCCATAGCGCAAATGTGGGCTGGATGATCGTTGCCATGGTGATTGGTGCCGTGATTGGAGTCCGTTTAGCAAAAAAAGTTGAAATGACGGAAATGCCTGAACTGGTGGCTATTTTACATAGCTTTGTTGGTTTAGCTGCGGTACTAGTCGGTTTCAATAGCTTTATCGCAAGTGAAGCACATGCTGATGTCGTAATGGAAAATATTCATTTAACTGAGGTTTTCTTAGGTATCTTTATTGGTGCGGTGACCTTTACGGGCTCGGTTGTGGCTTACGGCAAGTTGTCAGGCAAAATGTCATCTAAACCGATGATGTTGCCAAATAGACATAAACTTAACTTAGCGGCACTGGTTGTTTCATTTATTTTGTTAGTGATTTTCGTTAAGACCCAAAGCGTTGGTTTACAAGTGTTCTTAATGTTAATCATGACTGTGATCGCATTAGCTTTTGGTTGGCACTTGGTCGCCTCTATTGGTGGTGCTGATATGCCAGTCGTTGTTTCGATGCTTAACTCATACTCAGGTTGGGCAGCAGCGGCGGCAGGCTTTATGTTAAGTAATGACTTACTGATCGTAACTGGTGCATTGGTTGGTTCCTCAGGTGCAATTCTGTCTTATATTATGTGTAAGGCAATGAACCGCTCATTTATTAGTGTTATTGCGGGGGGGTTTGGTACCGATGGGTCATCGACTGGCTCTGAAGAAGAGATGGGCGAGTATCGTGAAACGTCAGCGGAAGAAGTCGCTGAAATGCTAAAAAACTCAACATCAGTGATCATCACTCCGGGTTATGGTATGGCTGTGGCGCAAGCTCAATATCCTGTTGCTGATATTACCACTAAGTTGCGGGAACGTGGGGTCAAAGTTCGTTTTGGTATCCACCCAGTTGCTGGGCGCTTACCAGGGCATATGAACGTATTATTGGCGGAAGCGAAAGTTCCTTACGATGTTGTATTAGAAATGGATGAAATTAATGACGATTTTTCTGATACCGATACTGTGCTAGTTATTGGTGCTAACGATACAGTTAACCCTGCGGCACAAGAGGACCCAAATAGCCCAATAGCTGGGATGCCAGTGCTTGAGGTTTGGAAAGCGAGTAATGTCATTGTATTCAAGCGTTCGATGAATACAGGTTATGCCGGTGTACAAAACCCATTATTCTTTAAAGAAAATACCCAAATGTTATTTGGTGATGCGAAAGATAGCGTTGATGCCATCTTACGTGCACTATAACTACTAAATAATTAAAACGTTTAATTAATATAATGGGGCTATTGGTCGATACCAGTAGCCCCACTTTTATGGTGTTAAGCCTTGTTAATATATTAAGCATAAAACTGGATATGGCTTTATTAAATAAGGTATTAGATACATTATTTAACTTTAAAGTTTAGATGGAAAATAAAATCATACATCATCAAATGTCTTATTATCTATTTGAAATAATCATTCATTGTGATAATGGTATTTTTTTATTGTTATTTTAATGTGCGTAATATACGAATATTAAATTTGTTTTTGGGTATTTAATGTATTATTGTTTTTCCTGCTCTTACTTTTTTATTTTCTTAAAACGGAGTTTTAAAATGAAAAATGCTATGTTTGATAAAGCTACTCAGGCTAATTATATTATTGATTTAGAATGTTCCATAATTTCTACAAATAATAATATTTCATATGTGCGAGAAATAACTGAGCTATATGAAAAACATATGGCAAAAAATGAGCCAGAACGCCAACGTATCTTGAAGGTAGACCTCCAAGGAAAGAGTGAAATACTTAAGCCTGAAGAATATAGATTAGTTAAGGAGTATCTTGAACAGATTGATAATCATTATAATGAATTAAAGGGTAGCATAGATACTCATAATAAATTAATATCTGAAATAAGAGGTTATATTGATAATCCAGGCTCTCGAAAAAAGGCTGCTACTTCAATTTTGGAACGATCTACAAAGCTAAAAGGGATGTTCGATAAGTTCGATAATATCCCTGCAATAGGGAGTGAACTACGAAAAATATTGTCTGACCTACCTTATGATGTTGAAAGGTATTTAATCAATGTGGAGCTTGAAGCTACACTTCTTTACCGTAAGCATGGGGAATTATTGTATAAGGCTAACAAAAATTATTCCGCGATAAATAACTATGAAAAAAATGGGGAATATACTGGGCCAAATCATCTTAGACATATAAGTAATTTTGAAAGAGATATGGTGGAATTAAATGCTAATATTAGTAGATTAAATGAAGAATTAAATAGTAAAGAAATGACTGAGTTTGAGCGAGTAGAGCATAATCGAACTTTAGATACCAGAAAAAAAGTATTTAATCTGAAAACATCATATATTAATTTGGCTAATAAGGTTGTTAAGGATATAGATAATTATGAAAATAGCAATAAAGTCATTTCAGGTTTGGATAATAACATCACGTTTGGCGTAGTGAATAAAAATGATTTCATTGGTTTTTTAGAGAATAAATTAATTGATTGTGTTGTGATTTTTAATACAACTGATGCTGATGTGGCTTATGCTAAAACAGAGGAAATCAATAATACTATAAAATCCGCTCCTTTATTTGTGAAAATTTCTATGTAAAATATTTCCAAATCTGCTCAACTTTGAGCAAATTGTATTTTTTATGATGGTTTTAGCTTATTTAAATTGCTTTTACATCTTTATTATTCCCCCTGTTTTACAGGGGGATAATTTACTACTGATGACGACAAAATATTGAAAGATGGTTTTACAATATAAGCCTGAGATGAGGTAGAGCTTGATAGGTTTAATCAAGTCATTTACAACCCGATGAAAGCTTGGCCGCTATTTAATGTAGAAATAAGTGTTAATAGGAACCCCCATTAAAAATGGGGGGAAGTGAAATCAATCATCATCAGCTGCACTGATAGGACATACAAAGCCATCCGGTTTTATGGCTAATAAGTCACATTTGAGTTTATCAATCACATGCTCAGCTGTATTACCTAAAAAGGCAGCAGAAATCCCTGTACGGCCTAAAATCCCCAATACAACTACACCGGCGTGTAGTTCTTCACACATATCGGGAATTATTTTTTCAGGTAGCCCTTCACGGACATGAGTGTATTTTTCATCGATAGCAAACTTTTGGCGTAATTCCTTCATCGCGATTAGGTGTTGGCCTCGAAGAGCGTTATTGTATAGGCTAGGGTCGAAATCCGGCAGCTCGATGGCGATATTCATCGGTGCAACAGGGTACGCGCTCACTAAATGAATCTCTTGTTCTTTAATGATACGGGTTGCTAAATCCCGAGTTTTTTCAACCAGTTTAATATTGAGATCGTCGTGGTAGGATTCTTCATTTGATAAGTTTACGGCCACTACAACTGAGCCATGATCAGGCCAAACTTTATCTTTTACCATCCAAACTGGCGCAGGGCATTTACGAAGTAGATGCCAGTCGAGTGGGGTAAAAATTATTGATTCAAAATTGTCGGTTTGATGTGCCATTTTCAGTAGCAGGTCGTGTTCTCCACTAATAACCTCTTGGATAATGGCCTCATATGGCTTGTTATGCCAAATAACTTTAATTTCAATATCAATCCCAGCTTCAAGGTAAAAATGGGCTTGTTGTTTAATCCAGGCCGCTTTTTGGCTAATGACCCCTTTACGCATTGCATTACGCTCTTCAGGGGAGAGTAATGTTGTCATATCATAGGAAAGATCATAGATAGGAAGAAACGCTTTTATCCGTCCACCATTACGCTGCACGATGTAGACAGCACGTCTTAATGCAGGTTGATCATCCTGATTTGGGTCAATTGCAACTAGCAGGTTTTTATAGTTTGCCATATTGAAATCCTCTCGATATACGGATACTTCCACATAGATAAACTATGATATTGGCATTAAATAGGCAAGAAATCTGGGAAAAAAAACGAAAACGGACCACTAAGAATGTGATCCGTTTAGGATGGTTAGCATGTAATAGCTGTAACTTTACCTGCAATATCAGTTAGCTTCGTCATATCTTCAATAGTAATGTACTTGCCTTTGACGCTAAGCATACCACTTTTTTGAAAACGACCTAAAAGACGGCTAATAGTTTCAACGGTTAGACCGAGATAATTACCAATATCACCACGAGTCATGGTTAGCCTAAATTCTCTTGGTGAAAAACCACGCTCTGCAAAACGATGAGATAAATTAAGAATAAATGCAGCTAATCGTTCTTCAGCATTTTTCTTGGACAGTAAAAGGATCATTTCCTGATCACCTTTAATTTCACCGCTCATTAATCGCATAATTTGTTGACGTAAATTAGGCATTTTGCCTGATAAGTCATCTAATGTTTCAAATGGGATTTCACAAACCATTGAGGTTTCAAGTGCTTGTGCAAAACTTGGGTGCTGTGTATGAATAATGGCATCAAAACCAACAAGGTCACCAGCTAAGTGGAAACCGGTAATTTGCTCATCGCCTTCCTCAGTTATTGTGTAGCTTTTTATTGTACCGGAGCGAATGGCATATAATGAGCGCAACTCATCACCAGCTTTAAATAAAGCTTGGCCTTTTTGGATAGGCTTTTTGCGCTCGATGATATTATCAAGTTGATCCAGTTCATGTTCATTCAGTGTAAAAGGAATGCAAAGTTGGCTAATACTGCAGTCCTGACAATGAATAGCACAACCACCAGACTGGATGCGACGAACAACTCTTTTTTCTGGGATCATATTTAAGGCTCAATCAAGTTAAAATTATTGATATGCGTCAATTTTAACATAAGATAATGAGACTGGTAAGTAGTAATGTATGACAGAATCGACTTAATAGATAAAAAAGCCAATTAGAGAGGAGCTAATTGTTAGCGTATTTAGACGTTAATGCTAAATTAAAGAAGATTATTAAAGATTAAATTTGATGTAGATTAAATTTTGACCTCTAAACAGTAAAAAAGGTGATTGCTATCACTTCGATAATAATTACTTAGAAATATGACTTTCAAGCTATAAATACTAAACTAATTAGCATTAATTTAACACAAAAATAAATTTATAAATATCAATTTTTCAACTTAACTTTAAGAAGGGAGATTATGATGATACACGCTCAACCATCTTTACCGACGACAATGACCGCTGTTGACATTATAGAACCTGGTGGGCCTGAAAAATTGCAATTAATAGAAAAACCACTACCAAGAATTTCTGCAGGTTATATGTTAGTAAAAGTCGAGGCCGCAGGGGTTAATCGACCGGATATTTTTCAAAGAAAAGGGGCTTATCCACCGCCTACAGATGCATCGCCAATTATGGGACTTGAAGTTGCTGGAACTGTTGTAGCTAAAGCTGATGACGTTGATGAGTGGCAATTAGGCGATAAGCTTTGTGCATTAGTCGCAGGTGGAGGGTATGCGCAATATTGCTTAGTACATAAGGACATAGCGTTGCCGCTAGGTTCATTATCTTTTATTGAAGGCGCCTGCATTCCAGAAAACTTTTTCACAGTTTGGGCCAATGTGTTCCAAATTGGTAAGTTAAAAAAAGATGAATCGGTACTTATTCATGGAGGAACATCCGGCATTGGTAGTGTTGCGATTATGTTAGCGAAAGCATTTGGTGCAGTAGTGATCACCACTGTTGGTTCAGAAGAAAAAGTTGACGCAGCCAAAAAGCTAGGAGCTGATTGTGTCATTAATTATAAAACCGATGATTTTGTTGAAGCGGCTTTAAATTACACCTTATCACGAGGGGTTGATATGGTGGTGGATATTATAGGCGGTGATTATGTCGAGAAAAACTATCAGGTAGCCGCTAAATTTGGCCGGATTATTCAAATTGGCATGATGAAAGGTAACCCTAAACAATTAAATATGATGCCGTTAATGGTAAAACGATTAGTTCATACAGGTTCAACAATGCGTTCCCGTTCAACTGAAGAAAAAGCATTGATTGCAACAGATCTTAAAACACAAGTTTGGGATATGTTGCAAAAAGGTAAAATAAAACCAATTATTAACAAAGTGTACCAATTGACACAGGTAAAAGAAGCCCATCAACATATGGAATCTGGTGATTTGCTGGGTAAAATAGTTTTATTAAACAATTAATTATTTGTTTTTTTTTCTTGGCGTTTTCACTACTGGCTGATGGCATGTGCTAGTAGTGAAAGCACTTGTCATTTATAACAAATAATTTACACTATCAAGTCTTTTTACCGTAAATATCTCTTTACAGCTAAATAATTATTGATTTTTTGTCCCCGCCCACAATTTCGAACGAAATTCTTATTAGTTTATTAATAATTTAATAGGAATAGATTATATCTATAGATAAGTTGGCCATTAACGGTTTGTCTATCAATATTTTCTTGTTAAATGATATTTAAAAAATGTATATCATTAACATATTGATGTCTTTTAAACACACAGCCCGTTATGCACTTTCCAATGATATTAAGTTAATTAACTTAAAGACAATTAACGTAAGTTATTTGTAGTTTGAAGGTGTAGTAATAATGAATAATTTTAAAAATTCAAAAATGAATGTCGATGCCTTGTTCTTAGGCCCTAAATCAGAAAATGCGGTGTTTTTCAAAGAGATGATGGAGTATTCCATCACAGAGCACATGCATTGGCGTTCAGGATACCACCCTGAAGACCCTGACCTTATCTCTACTGTTGACCGGTATGCCCCTGAATATAGGGATACATTATACCGTACCGAGGGTATTCTTAACCAACTCTCTTCAAAGCTAAAAACAACATCTGTTCCTTGGTTTTCACCCCGTTATATGGGGCATATGAATGCCGATACACTGATGATCTCTAATCTCGCTTATGTGATGGCGATGATGTACAACCCCAATAACTGTGCACAAGAATCTTCACCTACAACAACGGTATTAGAAGTAGAAGCTGGTTTAGATTTATGCGCTATGTTTGGCTATGACGTACAACAAGCTTGGGGGCATATTACCTCTGGTGGTACGGTGGCCAATTATGAAGGGTTATGGGTGGCACGAAACATCAAAACGTTACCATTAGCTGTTGCGCAACACCCAGAAGCACAACATTTACTGAATGGTAAATCAGAAAAAGAATTACTGAATTTGCCGGTTAGTAAAATATTGGACTTAATTGATGAATTAAAAAAACGCCACATTTTTGAAGAGGTTCGTGATTTAACGTGCCGTGGTGTTGGTATTGAGCAAGGAAAATTAGGTAAATTATTAGTGCCGCAATCCAAGCATTATTCATGGATGAAAGCGATGGATATTCTTGGTTTAGGTCAACAGAACATCGTCCAGTTACCCGTCGATGAAAGTTACCGAACTGATGTACAAAAAATGCGTGAAACGGTCTTTTCATTGATAGAGCGGGGTGAACCGATCCTTGCTGTGGTTGCTGTTGTGGGTACAACAGAAACCGGATCAATTGATAACATTAAAGAAGTCATTAAGTTACGTGAGGAATGCGAACAGCGTTTCGGGGTTTCATTTTATGTGCATATTGATGCAGCTTATGTGGGGTATGCTTGTGCAATGTTCCGTGATGAAAATAACCAATTCATTGATTATGATGCACTAATTAAACGCTATCATAGTGAAGGGATATTCCCTAAAGAGATCGTTTGGCCGAAGCCTGAGGTATACGAGAGTTTTAAAGCACTAAACCAAGCCGACTCTATTACTGTTGACCCGCATAAAGTTGGTTTCATTCCTTATTCAGCTGGCGCTATTTGTATGAAAGATAAGCGCATTGTCGATTTGATTTCTTATCATGCTGCTTATGTATTTGAGGAAGTACAAGAAAAACAGCGTAAAACGGACAAAGTACAGAATGTGTTGCTTGGCTCTTCTATTATGGAAGGTTCAAAATCTGGGGCAACCGCAGCTGCGGTATGGGCGGCACATCGTTTAGTGCCGCTAAATCTTTTAGGCTATGGGAAGGTGATCGCGGCAGGAGTAACGACGGCTCATTGGATAATTCAGGAAATTAACCAATGTGAGCCATTTATTATTGGCGACCGTCAATTTTCAATTGCTGCAATGCCCGCACCTGATTTCCACATGGTGAATTTTATGTTCCGCGAATCAGGCAACACATCATTAGAAAAGCAAAACCAATTAAATAAACGGTTATATGAGCTGTGTTCGTATGCTTCAGGGCGCACTTATTCTAATGATTTTCTAACATCCTCAACTTCGTTAACTCATGAAGAATATGGAGATACTCCGTTAAAACTATGCCGAGACGCACATTTTTCAGATGAAGAGTGGCAGAAGGTCCGTTCAGTATATGTATTAAGGGCGGCAATTATGACTCACTGTTTACGAGATAAAGGGCATTTCGATAATTACTGGGCGGAATTAAAAAATATCTTTGCAGACAAGCTACAACAACTCGTTGATGAAGAAAATAAACTCAATCATTCCAATTATAAAATTAGTGTTTAATTGACTTGCTAGGATCTCAATATGAAAAATCGCACGCTTGGTAGTGTTTTTATTGTTGCAGGTACTACGATTGGCGCAGGTATGTTGGCTATGCCAATTGCAGCCGCTGGCAATGGTTTTATGGCCAGTTTAGCCATGCTATTAGTGTTATGGGCATTGATGTGTTACACCGCATTATTATTGGTTGAAGTTTATCAACATGAATCCCATGAAACGGGGATCGGGAGTGTTGCTCAGCGCTATTTAGGTTCAGGCGGTAAGTTTATTACCGGTTTTAGCATGATGTTTCTGATGTATGCTCTGACAGCAGCTTACGTTAGTGGTGCAGGGGAAATTATCACATCAAATTTAAACAGCAGTTTGGCCATTGAAATGGCTGATTGGATGGGGATCGTGCTATTCACAGTAATCGGCGGCGGGGTAGTTTGTTTTGGCACGTCATCGGTAGATTTTATTAACCGTATATTGTTTACAGCAAAAATTGTATTTTTAGTGATTATTTTGGCGTTAATGATACCACATGTAGAACAGCAAAATTTGCTGTCGGCGCCGACTGAAAAGGTACTGATATTATCTGCTATTCCGGTATTTTTTACCTCTTTTGGCTTCCATGGTAGTGTGCCTAGTATTGTTAAATATATGGGAGGAGACGTAAAAAAATTACGGATCATATTTATCATTGGTAGTGCTATTCCTTTAATCGCTTATATATTATGGCAAATAGCAACTCTTGGAAGTATAGGTACAACGACCTTCGTGGGTATTCTTGCTGAAAATGCAGGGTTAAACGGGCTGTTAGATGCTATTAAAAATGTAGCGCAATCTGAAAGAACCGAACTGGTTGCTCAAATGTTTATGAGTCTCGCTTTAGCAACGTCATTCCTCGGTGTTGCATTAGGGTTATTTGATTTCTTAGCGGATTTGTTCAAACGGCAAGATAACGCATCAGGGCGTTTACAAACCGGAATACTGACTTTTGCTCCACCACTAGTTTTTGCCTTGTTCTATCCGAAAGGGTTTGTGATGGCGTTAGGCTATGCCGCGATAGCACTTTCAATATTGGCGTTGTTATTACCTAGTGCGATGGCGTTTAAATCCAGAGCATTAAATCAACGTAAGTATCAAGTCTTAGGTGGCGGGTTAGGGTTATCACTGGTATTCATTTGTGGTATTATCGTTATAGGTGTTCAGTTAGGTATAGTTTTCAATATATTACCTAATATAGGCTAATTACCATTCTTATTGTAAACCAGTCATATTTTAATGGCTGGTTTCTTCATCGTCAGTTTATCGCATTTTTTCACTATATTATCTCGACATTGCTGGTATGATTTATATACGAATGATTATCATTAGCACGATATGAGAAAAACCGATATATCTAAAGCTAGCATTTTCTGTAAAAATGGCTATTATGTTAGATATATCGGTTTTGATAGCGAATAACCACTGAGAGTTTTAATGATAAGGGAACCGCAGTCAGGGTCATGCTTATGTAATGGCAAAAGTGTCAGTCGCATGTTCAACCCAAAACAGTTGAGGATATATATCTTACATTTACTGACAGGGGGAATAAACTATGGTTATGACCTAATTAAAAAAATTGGGGAAGAAACCGCTGGTTTTTATTGCCCAAGCCCAGGGGTGATATATCCAACTTTGACTTTGTTAGAAGAATTAGGTTTTATCACAGAGGGTAAAGATAACGGGAAAGGCCGTAAATGCTATGTGATCACACCTGAAGGGCGGTGTTTTTTATTGCTCAAAGCTGAGATTTTAGCTGAAGTTCAGCTAAAATTAAAATATGCACAGGAATTGAAAGCCGGAAATCAGTTTGCTAATGAAATTGAATGTGCAGTAGATAAATTTAAATCATTGTTAAGGCATAAAATTGTTCTTCAACAATTGACGAAGGATGAATCGACTAAAGTGGTTGAGATCATCAATCGAGCAGTAGAAAGAATAGAACAAGTGAATGCAGTATTAGTGACAGAAGGAAAATCAAATGGCTAAAACAAATGATATTATACAAGTGAATGAGCAATCATATATGAAAGATACTAACAAAACACAGAAGAATAAAGCCTCAACACCCGCTGACGGTGAAGCAATACAACCTTCAAATAAAGACGTAAAATTCAAAGAAGTCGTTTGCCCTAGTGTGCCAACTTCTTATTTTAAACGTGCAAAAAATAAAAAACAAAAATTAAAATACTAAAAAGCTTGTTTAGTATTTAGGCTATTAAAAAAAGTATTTTATAAATAATTATTGATAGGGTAACTTATTTTATTGATAAACCAATAAAAAACTCCAGAGGACAGCGGTTGTATAACAAAGATGGGTACTGTCCTGCTAATGAAAAAGGTATTGAGCTTGTGCCATCAGTATAATGATGTTGTTACCTTTATGGGTTAAATTTTATTGGGTCATATTTATAGGAAAAATATTCCGATGAAAAAATCGAATAAGGATTGGTTTTTCTTATTTGAAATTCATATTTTTGGGAAAATAGATTAACCATATATTCGAGCCCCTCGTCTCCATAACGCCGCGTCGCACCCAGCAAAATTTTATTGACTTCCTCGGTTTCAAAATTTCCAGTTACGGGCCCTAAGTACGCTTTTACGGGTTTATTGGTTAACCTAGCTAACTGTTTTGCAAATGACTGCTCTCCTCCATTTCCTGAGTGGCACATAATTGTGCGTATATTGGTATAATTAGATAAGTCTTTTCTTTTTGATAATATTTCATACAATTCATTTGGGGTCATATGATTTTGAGCGCTTCTGTAGAGTAGTGCGGTACCGTTTTGTTGTTTTATTCCATGTGCAACAATATTTAGTCGCTTTTCATTATGATAGATATCTTCAAAAAAATAAAAATCTTTCCCCATAGGGACCATCCCTTCCATTTTGCCACCAAAGGTTGTTAATTTTGTACTGAGAGGTGAGCTATTTTTGTTTGTTAGTATAGAAAATAGCCTATTGGAATTGAGCTTAAGGCTACTTACACTAGTACCTATGCTGGCAATACCCAGTGCAAGAGATGCCCAGCCTAAGATACTTGAAGCTTGGGGGTCACTTTTCCGAGTTAACATGCTAGCGATCCCCGTAGCATCTGAGGCAACACTTAATATTAGTGTAATACTTGCCATGATGGCGCCAGAGGCTGCTAATGATGCACCAAATGTTACACCAGAGAAAATTATCCCTAATGCCCCAATCGCTAACCCACTCATTGCTTTAAGACTAAAGTGCCCTGATGGGTCAATCCGGTTTATCGGGTCTCCGGCACAATAGGCATAGGGATTTATCCCCCCTTTGCCAAAAGGGCTCAAACTATCAGGGCAATGAAAGCGCATTAGGCATGGGTTATATGCACGATAACCATTGCCTAGGTGATAAACACCTGTAATTGGGTCAATTCGCTCACCATTTAAGCCAAGAAAATGTTCTGTTGTTTTATCTTCGCCATATGGCAACCTAGAGTGGGACTGGCTAAGCTTATTGTTTGTATTTAAAGACCATATTAAATTGTCATTATATTCATTCGCCATTAAGGTTAGCTCAGTATTACATCCAACAGCTAAGCAAGTATGACCTGCTTTTATTAAACGAATTTTGTTGTTTTTTTCTGTGGTGATTTCATTAACTAGCTCGTCGGCGCGGTAATAGAGTTGATGATTTTGATTATTTTTGACGGTTTGGCTCACAATTTGATTTAGAGCATTGTAGCCATATTTGCTATTTTCCAGCCCATTAACGCGAATAAGCCGCCCTAGAGGGTCATAGTGTAATGTCCTACCTGCATTATCTAGTATCAGACGACCACATTTATCATACTCAAGTGGAATATTCGCAGGGTAATTACGGTGTGAATGAGATATGGCGGTTAATTGTGTAGGGTCATCTTTATTATTGTAATGGTGCAGGGCAATATCCACTTCGTGGTTTTTTAGTACGGTGCGTACCTGAATAAGGTTATTTAATGGGTCGTAATCATAGAATTGCTGTCTAACTGATTGCCCATAGCAGTCTATAGGGTGCTCATTACCTTCAAAAGAGTAACCTATTAAACGATTACGTTTATCATAGCGATATTTTTCATTTTTTACGGGCTTATTATCCAATGTCGTATGTTTGGATGATAGTAAGCCATTTTTTAGCCATATACTTTGAATAACCAATTGAGAACCTTGGTTATCGGTGATACTCCGTCTAATTTCCTGATTAAACTCATTGTAAGTGAATGTGGTGAGTATAAAAGCATGGGTAGAATTATCAGTTACTATTTGCGTAATTAAACGACCCAGCGCATCATAGGTAAAATCAGTTATCAGAGCACTATCAAAAATTCGACTTAATCGACCATATTTATCTCGTTGATAGTCTGTTTTTGCCCCTGTAATATCATGGTATGACACGGGCTTTCCTTGCAATGTCCATTGATATTCAGTCTGCTTAGTTACACCCGATAAAATCATTGTTTCTCGTTTCAATGTGCCTGAATTATTCCATTGATTGCTCACTTTTGTGTCTTTTTCTGTAGAATGTAACAGTTCTGCGGTGGCTAAATCATATTCAAACTCCTGAGTGACGCCACATACATTGACCTTATTTATGGCATTATTTAATTCAGGGATATACTCATAATGTACGGTTTCTCCTGAAGGTAATGTGATGAATGAAGGCGAGGGGGATGCGTTATCATATTGGTAGGTTGTGACTCGTTTGCCGCTTTCTTGTAGGGTTAAACGGCCTAAACTGTCAAATTCTTGGCTTCCTAGAACCCAGCAATGGCCATTGATATCAGTTACTTGAATGGATGAAACTTCTTTTCCCATTAAATATGGGACATATGTTTGTTCAATTACTGTGCCATCAGGTAATGTTTGGCTAAGAACACGACCATACACATCATAGGTCCATTCAATAGGATTGCCTAACTCATCAATTTGTTTACGTAAACGCCCTGAACCGTCCCAAAAGTGTTGTTGAGAGGCAATAATTTCACTATTCGAATCAATACGTAGTGTGAGTTTGGGCAATTGATTTTTCTTATTAAGAATAGTCATCCACTGGCCACTTTGTAGATGTTGGCCGTTTAACCAACCTTGCTGAGTATGTGTTTCGGTTAATAAGATTGGGTCAACTATTCGGTGTGTTTCAAAATTATTATTAAGCCTTGTCGTAGTAATTTCACCCCATGAGTCTCTTTTATAGGTTGTATTTATGGTATAGCACTGCTGTTTTCTATCAGAAAATTGGGTATCTTGTTCTGTTGTTGCTTGTAGGTTACCTAATGGCCCATATTTCTGATGCTTTACCTCGTACCATTCTTGAGTTCCATCATTATCAAATTGATATTGTTTTATAGGGTAACTTAAACTATTGAAGAGTATTTTTGCTTGATTACCATATGAGTCTTTTTCATAAGTAATAGGGCCTAAATGAGTGATTTTATAATGCCAATATATTGTTCGCTCATAGGCGGAACCCACAGCTTCAGTTTGGCTCAATATCCGGCCAATCTGGTCATAAGTATAATTAGTTTGAATGCCTAACCTATTTATTTCACTCAGCAAACATAAACTCAGCATTGATAGTTTTTTCATTGTTGCTAATTGGCAACCATCATGCCCTTGAAATTGATTTTTTTGAACTATTTGCTGGTTTTGTATAGAAGTGCTAATAGATTGTTTTGAATCGAAGTGGGTTGATTTTTCCCCATCTTGATAAAAAATATTATAACTAGCTGTTATTCTACCATATTCTATACCATTTCTCTGGCTACAAAATTCAAAAATACGTTTTTGCAATAAACGATTATCTGCATAATATTGTTCTTGGTGTAAAATAATTATCTCGGTATTTTCTAGGTAGCTGTAGGAATAATATGTTGATGTAGTCGGTGTTTGATAATCAGTTTGGTTAGGTATTACTATTTTGGATTTCATGAAGCGGACAAATCCATTTTTTTCGCGAGGGCACAATAAATTATTATTGGTATCGCTACTTTCTTCTGCTGAATACCATTGCATAATGGTTCGCGTACCATCGGGATGTATTTCTAATGTAGGGTTGCCATGTTCGTCAAATTCGGATTGATAAACATCTTGTCGTTTTTGACCTTGTTGATTTTCCCATGTGATAGTTTTTTTGTTAACGAATTGAAATTGAGGGGGTTGCTTATCAAAAGGAAGACCGATAACGGCGTAATAATCATAGTCTGTACGATTAATATTAATAGAACCATTATGTGATTGATATGTTGTAATTTCATTTGTCAGTAAATGATAGTTATTATAGAGCCGTTTAGTTTCTATAATTAGGTCATCACTTCTCTGTATTTCTGTAGACCCATAAGTATAATTAGTTAAAAGCGAATATAAATTATCAGTATCCGATTTGAAATTTAATCCGCTAGCAAAGCCTAAATAATTTGTGTTTGTATAAGTATAGGAGGTGACAATATCAGGTTGTTCTCCTTGGAAGGATAACGTATGGCGAGTTGCGGCAATTAGTGCAGGGTATATATCCTCAGGGAATCTAATGAGGTCTCTTTGATAATAAATAGATTCAACTAACCCAGTAGGATGTATTATTTTTTCTATGTAACCATATTCATTATAACTGAAATGCCAAATATAATTTTCTGTTGTTTTTATAAGTTGCTGTAAATGTCCATTGAATATTTTTAATTTTATTTTATAGCATTCTAGTGATAGGGGGTATATTGATATTATAGGCTGATTATAATTTTCGTAGTCTATCGATAATAAAACATTATTTTCATCTTTTATTTCTAAAAGGTGAGGGAAGCCAAAAAACGCCCATTTTAGGATAACAAAATGGCCATCATAACTTTCGATTTTTAATGTATTTTTGATATCACTTCCCGAAGATGGTCCTTCTAATATTTCAACTACACCTGATTTATAGGTGATTTTATAAAAATCATCAAAACGTTCAAAAATAAAATTATTTAACTTTTTTTGTTTTACTTCAAAATTGGCAACAGTATCATTAATAAGATATTTTTCACCAGATGATAAGTGAAGTAGTTTGTTCTTACTGTCATAGGTGGTTAATGGTAATGAGAAGCCCATACCAAAGCCACTATTATTATTTTGTAATGAACTACTGCATAATGATAAGTTAATTTCGGGGCCCATGCCATAGTTACAATTAATATTAACGATAGGGATATTTAAGGAAAAAATACCGGTTCTAGGGTCTATTCCTGTTTTTAATGCACTTATGAAATTTTGGCTTTGTGAAAAAAATTTATTCATAGAATGTTATCCATTTAATTTATTATTGATTTTTGTTGGATGTTTTTGATTATGACATTATTAAAATAATAAGCGTTATAATTTATAATGCTGAGAAATTAATAAATATAATAATGCGGTTGGTTAGCTAACATAAAATTTAATATGTTCATCATTACCTACCTTGGCTATAATTGTGGCTTCATTTCCATATTGGTCACGCAAAATAAACGCCATTTTTTCTCCCCATTCACTATAATTCCATAAAGCACCATACCAAACACGGTAACTCCAAAAGCATAACCCTGATTTTTCATGGTTTTTTGATGTAACAGTGATGGACCATTTTTGTGTGAAATGAAATGTTGTTGTATATGCGGCATCGTGATTTTGTTTGACTGAAGAGTCCGTTGATGTGCTACAACCTTTGTAATTACCTGTTTGTTTATAGTGGAACCATAGATGCTCTTGGCATGATGCGTCATGAGTAATTGTGCCATTTGTATTATTAAATCTTACGTAGTATTTAGTCAAAATGCTATTTGAGTAACCACCCACGCCTTTCTCGATAATGGGGTGTTCAAGAGAGTACTTATCAAGATCGGACTCTGAAAAAATACGTTTGGGTAGTACATTCAATAGAACATAATCAGGCATTTTATTTTTCCCATTATATTCTAGGGCTGTAGTATATTCATCTTGATTAATTTGACATCTTACACAGAGTTTAAATGCTTCAATTAGATGGTTAAGAGAGACATAGACAATACATGATGAAATGTTAACCTGTTTATTAGACGTACCACTGTTTGGGACATAGTTTCCGCATATATCAGTATAGTGAAGTACATTAGAAAACGGTTCATTCTTATAATCTACTAGTTGAATGTTTTTAAATATATCTTTTGGCGATATGTCAAGTGGTTGGTTGTGATTGTTTTTCGCTTCGATATTAATTTCAACCTGAACTTGGTGGTTGCCATTAGCATAAATAGATGCAGCTTTACCCCCACCAGGAATGAATATTTTTAAGGCGGATAGAGAGTGAATATCCTCCCAGTAGCAAATACCCGATACATAATCATTTCCCTCTATCACGGTGCCTAAATTTATTGACGCATTGCCATAAACCCTCGCATTACCTCTTATTATTGCATTATTCCTGATAAGGGCATTACCATAAACTTGAGCATTTTCACTAATGAGTGGACTGCCTTCTACAGTGGCATTTTCATAGACTTTTGCATAATTAGTTACCTGACAACTAATAAGTATTTTCGCATTGTCATAAACCTCAGCATGACCACTAATAATAGAATTATTAGTCACTATGGCATTACCATAAACTTTAGCAGAGTCTTTTATTATTACTGCGGTATAATCTTTTCCTGTGATTTTAGCAAATTCGCTTATTTCAGCTGAATTCATAATAAGGCATCTTCCTCTTAATTCAGCATTGCCTGAAACTTTAGCATTATCGAAAACATCGGATTTATCTAATACTTTAGAATTACCAGAAACACTAGCATTATCAGATACCTTTGCATTTCCATAAATATTTGCATTATCGGATATTAGAGCATTACCATAAACCATAGCATTGTCATATACTTTTGCATCGTCACATATGCAGGCATTACCAGATATTTGTGCATCACCAGAAATATGAGCGTTACCATATACCATCGCATCATCTAAAATAAAACAATTACCTTCCTGACTTAAATTACTTTCACTACTAACCCATCCACCATATTCTTTGGTTATTAGGTTTTCTATTTTATATAGTGTGATGCCATCATGATTTTTTTCAATATCGGTGATCCTATATTTCTGCATAATAATTAACCTTGTTTATTGGGTTTGTAGGTATACTAAATTTTGGACTATATGTTTATCTTTAATGGGAAATATAAAATATAAAAATATTATTAACATTCAAAGATTGTTAATGTTAATGAAAAAAATAAATAATTAGAATGCTAAAAAAAGAGTATTCTTACTTAAAATTATAATAAATTAAGTTTATCATAGAAACATGAATGGTATAAATTCCCCTGATAATATTGAATTATCAGGGGAATAGGTTATAAACCTAATTGAGATTGTATATAGGCAATTTCTTCAATCCATTGCTGCTGTAATTGTGGTTTTTGATGATTCAGTTTGCGTTTTTGGTCAGCTTGTAACTTTTCCTCTAACACTAACAATTTTTCTAGCAATTCATCTTCCTGAGTTGCTTTGCTAGGGTAAACATCAAGCTCCGCACTTGCATTAATAAGCGGGGGATTATTGACTAACAACAGCTGGGATTGCTGCTCAATTTTATGATAGATATCATCTACATTGAGGTATTCTTCCAAACGATTATCATTAATAAACCAAAAACGTTGGCAGCTATTTTCGATCAGCCACCTATCATGGCTGACGACCAGTAATGCCCCTGAAAATTGGCGGATTTGCTCGCTTAGTGCTTCTTTCCCTTCAAGATCAAGGTGGTTTGTTGGCTCATCCAGTAACAATAATTCATATTGAGCCAAACTTAAACCAATAAACAACAGTCTAGAGCGTTCCCCGCCACTCAGTGTTGCTACTTTTTGTGAGTGACGAGTATAAGCAAAACCTGCACTGATTAAGGCCATTTTGCGTTGTTCATCTGTTAACGGTGCAAAAGGGCGTAATGCATCCAGTAGAGTGTCATTATCATTTAGCTGCGCAAGTTGCTGATCATAATAACCAGTGCTAATTGCAGGATGAAACTTTAGCTGCGAACTATAGCGTAAATCTTGCTGATAGTGCTGCCAAAGTAGACGCAATAATGTTGATTTACCACAACCATTTGCACCGATAATAGCAATACGATCGCCACTTTTAACTTGATGAAATGCACTAGTAAATAAATGCAAGCCATTAGGTGTTGAAATGACGGTATTCTCTAACTCAAGTACGCGGTTTGCAGGGATGGATTTGCCATTTAAAGATAATGTCCATTGGTAACCCTCTGTGACTTCTGTTTGGTCATCCTTAAGACGATCAATATGCTTTTCCATCTGCTTTGCTTTACGAGAAAGTGCTTCGTTATCGTACACGTGTCCCCATATGGCTAAGCGCTTAGCACTTGAGGTTATGCGGTCAATTTCCTTTTGCTCTGCCTGAAACCGATGTTCGTCTGCGATATCTTTTTCAATTAGCGCTTGACGAGCGGCGCTACAAGCTAACCGAAAAAAATGGAGCGATTTATCCCGCAAAATCCATGTGCAGTTGGTCACTTTATCAAGTAACGCTTGGTCATGGGAAACAAGTATAAAGCTGCCTTTCCATGATTGCAGAAAATCACCTAACCAAATAAGGGTAGGCAGATCTAAGTGGTTACTCGGTTCATCTAACAGTAATAAATCAGGTTGTTCAATTAAAGCACGGCCTAATAATAAACGAGTATGTTGACCACCACTTATTGTGTTTGCTTTTTGTTCCCATTGTTGTGTCGTAAAGCCTAACTCAGATAATAAAACTTCAGCCCGCCAGCGGTCTGTTATTTTATCTTGCTCAGGAAGCTTCTCAACAATAGCATCAATGAGTGACAGATTAGCAACATCTGCAGGTAAATGCTGTTCGATGTAAGCGGTGACGCAATGGTTTGCATAAGTGATAGAGCCACTATTTGGAGATAACTGGTGGGTTATCAGTTTTAATAATGTACTTTTCCCACTGCCGTTATGGCCTATTAAGCCTATACGTTCACCTTGTTGTAAGGTAAAAGAAACATCATTTAATAAAGACGTTGTTGGTGTATCGTAGTTTAATGATTTTACAGATAATAAAGTACTCATAGCTTACTCAATTTTTAGGCATAAAAATGCCAAGGAATTGTCAGAACGACAACCCAGTAAGCTGAGGGAACACCCAATTGGTAATTTCGCTCAGGCAGGGTTATCGCAGTATAAAACTGTGAAAGCCTGAGCTTTGGCGATTACCAAAGAAGTGTGAATATTCAATTAAATCACACAACAACATAGATTAGCCTCCTTATTATTTAGTTAAGTTGAACAATGTCGGTATCATAGCAAATAGACTGTTTAAGGAGCAATGTCCTAAAATGCGCTGTTTAATTTATCTACTCAGAAGTAAGTTATTGGTATAAACAAAACTTATACAGCTAATGATGAGATGAATAAAATTTCTGATGGTTGGGATTTTAGCGAGTAATACATAAAATTGATGCTCAAATTATAAGGGAATGACTAATGAACGTAGAAATAAAACCCGCAACACGCCAAGATGCTGCATTAATTTTAGACATGATCATCGAGTTGGCTGATTATGAAAAGGCTCGTCATGAAGTAAAAGCCTCCGTTACTGACATTGAAAATTCGTTATTCGGTTCAGATTCAAATACTGAAGCTTTAATTTGTTATATTGACGGGCAACCTGCAGGATATGCCGTATTTTTTACAAGTTATTCAACTTGGCTAGGGAATAATGGAATATATTTAGAGGATTTATACGTTTCTCCTGATTATAGAGGCGCTGGTGCAGGGAAAAAATTATTGAAATACATTGCAACGCTTGCTGTAGAGCGCAAATGTCAGCGCCTTGAATGGAGCGTTTTAGACTGGAATCAGCCCGCAATCGATTTTTATAAAAGTATCGGTGCACAGCCACAAGATGAGTGGGTTCGTTATCGGATGGATGAAAAAACAATTGCAATATTTGCTAGTTAATTTTTGTAGAAAATAAACAACTTGTAAATGTAATATTAAAGATGTTTTTAAAGTTTATTCAAGTAAGCCAGTAAATTAAATACTGGCTTTATTTTTGTATAAACATATACAATAAATGCCTTATTATCACTTTTTCTAATCTATTCTATTTTTTTGTGATGTACGGCAACTATACTTAAGATAAATCCTGATAAAATGTCGTTAAATTAGATAGATAGCTAATAATCGAACTGTATTTGGAAAAATGTAGCTCGATTAAAAAAAGAAAGCATCACAACTTCAGTCTTAATCGTATTTATTTCGTATATAAACAGTTATACGGCTTTATTAATTTCACCAGGTTAATAATCAAAATAATTGTTGTTCATTGTTTTCTCATTTAATGGAAAAGGGATGGTATGAAAATAAATAAGCGAAAAGTATCGTTGTATCTCATTTTAATAATCATTATTGCCGTGGGCGGCTATTATTACTGGAGTGTGAACTCTGGGGGGCTACCTGCGGGCTTTGCGCAGAGTAACGGCCGTATTGAAGCAACTGAGATTGATATTGCGACTAAAACAGCAGGTAGAATTGAAACAATCAACGTAAAAGAAGGGGCTTTTGTTAAAGCAGGTCAAGAGCTCGCACGGATGGATACTCGTGCTCTTCAAGAGCAACTGCATGAAGTACAAGCACAATTGCGTCAAGCGGTTAGTGCCGTCACTACGGCTGAATCTGCCTTAGCACAACGTAAGAGCGAAAAATTAGCCGCTCAAGCAGTCGTTCGCCAACGTGAAGCTGAGTTGAATGCCGCACAAAAACGGCTTAATCGTTCTAGAGCATTAGTCAGAACAAACGCCGTTTCACAGCAGCAAGTTGATGATGATACCGCGCAGATGCAAGGGGCTAGAGCCGCTTTAGAAGCTTCTAAAGCACAAGTTGCCGCATCGACTTCTGCCATTGATTCTGCTTCTGCAGGGATTGTACAAGCTAAAAACCGTGTTGAAGCCGCGACGGCTACAGAGCGCAGGATTTTAGCAGATTTAGACGATAGTATTTTAAAAGCCCCAAGAAATGGACGCGTTCAATACCGTGTAGCTGAGCCAGGAGAGGTACTTGGAGCCGGTGGGCGGGTCTTAAATATGGTTGATTTAAGCGATGTTTATATGACATTTTTCTTGCCGACAGAAGATGCAGGGAAAGTTGCGATAGGTAGCGATGTCCATATTATCCTTGATGCTGCGCCTAATATTGTTATTCCGGCAAAAACAACCTTTGTTGCCAGCGTGGCTCAATTCACCCCAAAAACGGTGGAAACCCAAAATGAACGCTTAAAGCTAATGTTCCGGGTTAGGGCACGCATATCACCTGAATTATTAGAGCAACACCTTGAATACGTCAAAACGGGGTTACCAGGAAAGGCTTATGTGCGTTTAGACCCAAATGAACCTTGGCCTGCTGAACTTGAGGTGAGATTACCGCAATGACCAACAAATTGATGGATGATGTGATAATCGATTTACAGCATGTCAGCCAGCATTATGGTGAAAATTGTGCGTTGGATGACATTGTTCTTTCTATCCCTGCGAGGAAAATGGTTGGGCTAATAGGGCCTGATGGAGTGGGTAAATCGAGTCTAATTTCACTAATTGCAGGGGCTAGGGCGATTCAGCAAGGCCACGTAAGGGTACTTGATGGGGATATGAACAGCGCTTTGCATCGCAGGGCAGTATGCCCACGAATTGCTTACATGCCGCAAGGGCTAGGAAAGAACCTGTACCACACACTATCCGTATATGAGAATGTGGATTTTTTTGGCCGGTTGTTTGGCCAATCAAAAGCTGAACGTGAGTACCGGATTCAAGACTTACTTGAAAGCACAGGGCTCGCTCCGTTTAAAGACCGACCCGCTGGTAAGCTATCGGGAGGGATGAAACAAAAATTAGGCTTATGTTGTGCGTTGATTCATGACCCGGATTTACTTATTTTAGATGAACCGACGACAGGGGTAGACCCATTATCTCGTGCGCAGTTCTGGGACCTGATTGACCGAATTCGTTTACGTCAAACAAACATGAGCGTATTAGTGGCAACCGCGTATATGGAAGAAGCGGAACGGTTCGATTGGTTGGTTGCGATGGACGACGGTAAAGTTTTAGCCACCGGTCACGCATCGGAGCTAAAAAAACAAACCCATTGTGATGATCTTGAAGCTGCGTTTATTCAATTGTTACCTGAAGAAAAACGCAGTGGCCACAAAAAAGTCATTATTCCCCCGCGTGATAAATCAAAAGATGATGTGATTGCGATTGAAGCGCAAGGCTTGACGATGCGCTTTGGTAATTTTGTGGCGGTTGACCATGTGAACTTAAAAATCCCTAAAGGGGAGATATTTGGTTTTTTAGGTTCTAACGGTTGTGGTAAATCGACCACCATGAAA
The DNA here is from genome assembly GCF_041344805.1 of Providencia sp. TYF-12. NCBI lineage: Bacteria > Pseudomonadati > Pseudomonadota > Gammaproteobacteria > Enterobacterales > Morganellaceae > Providencia > Providencia sp. TYF-12. Next base: position 2,565,431 of record NZ_CP166833.1, on the reverse strand, counting down.
ATGCTAACCGGGCTATTACAAGCGAGTGAAGGACAAGCTTGGTTATTTGGGCAAGAAATTGACCCTAAAGATATTGAAACGCGTAAGCGTGTGGGCTATATGTCACAAGCCTTCTCCCTGTATAGCGAACTGAGTGTAGAGCAAAACCTTGAACTGCATGCGAAACTCTTTCATATTCCAGAAGATAACATTGCACAGCGTATTAATGACATGTGCCAACGCTTTGAGTTGGAAGATGTTAGAGAAACCATGCCAGATGATTTACCTCTAGGCATCCGCCAGCGCTTATCGTTGGCCGTTGCGGTGATACATGAACCAGAGATGTTAATCCTAGATGAGCCTACCTCAGGGGTCGATCCTGTCGCGAGGGATATGTTCTGGAATTTGATGGTAGACCTATCAAGACGTGACGGTGTCACAATTTTTATTTCGACCCACTTTATGAATGAAGCTGAGCGTTGTGACCGAATTTCGTTGATGCATGCAGGGAAAGTACTGGATTGTGATACGCCAGTTAATTTAACCAAAAAAAGAGGTTTAGGCACTCTTGAAGAAACCTTTATCGCCTATTTGCAAGATGCTGTAGGGGAAGCGGGAGCTGAGCAAGAAACAGCCCCTGAATTCCATGTTGACCCTGCATTAAAAGAGCAAGCAACAGATGCACTTAAAAAGCGTTTTAGCTTACGTCGGTTATTCAGCTATTCCATTCGTGAAGGCATGGAGCTTCGCCGCGACCCGGTTCGTTCAACATTAGCGTTACTTGGAACAGTGATCCTAATGTTTATTATGGGTTATGGGATTAGCATGGACGTCGAAAACTTACGCTTTTCAGTACTAGATCGTGACCAAACGGGGTTAAGTCAAGGATATACTCTAAACCTCGCAGGTTCTCGTTATTTTATCGAGCAGCCGCCTATCAAAGATTATGATGATTTAGAGGCTGGAATGCGTAGCGGTAAGATTACCGTTGCTATAGAAATTCCACCTAATTTTGCGAGGGATGTTGCTCGAGGAAATAATGTCAAAATTGGGGTATGGATTGATGGCGCAATGCCAAACCGAGCAGAAACGGTACGTGGCTACGTGCAAGCTATGCACCTTGCTTGGCTAAGTACAATGGCTGCTCGTCAACCTGTCGGGGTTGCAGGGATGCCGGCTATCGATATCGAAACTCGCTATCGTTATAACCCTGATGTTCGCAGCTTACCCGCTATTGTACCTGCGGTTATCCCATTGTTATTAATGATGATCCCAGCCATGTTAAGTGCTCTTAGTGTGGTACGCGAAAAAGAATTAGGTTCGATAATCAATCTTTATGTCACCCCGATCACCAAATTAGAGTTTTTGCTTGGTAAACAATTGCCTTATATTTTATTAGGCATGTTTAACTTTTTATTACTGTGCATTTTATCGGTATATATATTTGGTGTGGAATTTAAGGGGAGCTTCCTAACGTTGACGTTAGCGGCTTTCTTGTATGTCAGTATTGCAACGGGGATTGGTTTACTCATTTCTTGTTTTATGAAAAGCCAAATCGCTGCTATTTTTGGTACATCAATCATTACTTTAATTCCTGCGACTCAATTTTCAGGAATGATTGACCCCGTATCTTCATTAGAAGGAATAGGTCGGTGGGTTGGTATGGTCTACCCGACATCACATTTCTTAACCATCACTCGGGGGACATTCTCTAAGGGGCTGAATTTATTTGATTTACAGGCATCATTTATCCCGCTACTTATCACGGTACCGCTTGTTATTGGCTTAAGCGTATTGTTTTTGAAAAAGCAGGAGGTTTAGTATGATGCGTAAAATACAAAATATCATCAACCTAGGGGTTAAAGAGTTACGCAGCTTAGGCCGAGATAAAGCGATGCTTGCATTGATCGTCTTTGCGTTTACCGTTTCGATTTATTCATCGGCAACGGTTACGCCGGGTTCGTTACATAACGCGCCTATTGCGATAGCCGATCAAGACCGCTCACAGTTATCGAATCGGATCATCAACAGCTTTTATGCCCCGTATTTTTTACCCCCGGCAGATATTACACCTGACCAAATTGACGGTTTATTAAATAGAGGTTCATACACCTTCGCACTCGATATTCCGCCTAATTTTCAAAAAGATGTTCTTGCAGGGCGACAACCTGAAATCCAAGTTAATATTGATGCAACACGGATGAGCCAAGCTTTTTTAGGAAATAGCTATATCCAAAATATTACATTAGGAGAGGTCAACGAGTTTTTAGCAAAGTATCGAAGTAATGCAAGCTTGCCAGTAGACTTAGAAGTGAGGATGCGTTTTAACCCTAATTTGACGCAATCGTGGTTCGGTTCCGTAATGGCGATTATCAACAATATCACGATGTTGTCTATTGTCTTGACTGGGGCTGCGTTAATCCGTGAACGGGAGCATGGCACAGTAGAGCACTTGATGGTGATGCCGTTGACGCCATTTGAAATCATGATGTCGAAAATATGGTCCATGGGGCTGGTGGTACTGATTGCATCGGGTGTTTCATTGTTGCTGGTGGTTAAAACCTTGCTGCAAGTCCCTATTGAGGGGTCTATATTGCTCTTTATGGGAGGGGTTGCGCTGAGTTTATTTGCGACGACGTCAATCGGGATTTTTATGGGAACTATCGCAAGGTCCATGCCTCAGTTCGGTCTATTGATGATTTTAGTTTTATTACCTTTAAATATGCTTTCTGGGGGAATGACGGCACGTGAGAGTATGCCTCAATTAGTGCAAGATATTATGCAAACTATGCCAACAACTCACTTTGTTAGCCTTGCGCAAGCTATTTTGTATCGTGGTGCAGGTTTCCAAATAGTTTGGCCGCAATTTGTTATTTTAATCGTCATTGGGAGTGTTTTCTTTACACTTGCATTGTTCCGCTTCCGCAAAACTATTGCCACGATGGCATAATCATAGAAAAAATACCTTCCTAACAACAAAACGCTTGCTGAAGAGTTCAGTAAGCGTTTTAATGTCGTACCTATTAATTACATGACAATGGTTAGGTTATACCTATCAAATCGATAGTGGGTACTGATTGGATTTAATTGCTGTAAAACAGTAACTTAATAGGCAACCAAACAGGAGAACATCATATGTCATTAATTAATACTCAAATCAAACCTTTTACTAACCAAGCATTCAAAGACGGTCAATTTATCGAAGTTTCTGAAAAAGACGTTGAAGGTAAATGGAGTGTTTTCTTCTTCTATCCAGCTGACTTTACTTTCGTTTGCCCAACGGAATTAGGCGATATTGCTGACCATTACGAAGAATTCCAAAAATTAGGTGTTGAGATTTTCTCTGTATCTACTGATACCCACTTTACACATAAAGCATGGCATGCAAGCTCAGACACTATTGGCAAAATTAAATATGCCATGATCGGTGACCCAACTGGCGCATTAACTCGTAACTTTGAAAATATGCGTGAGAATGAAGGTCTAGCAGACCGTGGTACGTTTGTTGTTGACCCACAAGGTATCATTCAAGCAATTGAAATCACTGCTGAAGGTATTGGCCGTGATGCTTCAGATTTACTGCGTAAAGTTAAAGCTGCGCAATACGTAGCTAGCCATCCAGGTGAAGTTTGCCCAGCGAAATGGAAAGAAGGTGATGCGACACTGTCTCCGTCTTTAGACTTAGTTGGCAAAATCTAATTAGTTTCTAGATTAATAAAAAAACTATTCAAGTTGCAGGTGTTTAGGCCTGCAACTTGAAGCATGGACGGGTATATGTACCCGATTTTATGATTAAAATTAAAGGGGATTACATGCTCGACAATAATTTACAGGCACAATTAAAAGCCTACTTAGAACGTTTAACTAAACCCGTTGAATTAGTTGCTAATATAGATGACAGCCAAAAATCAAATGAAATCAAACAGCTGTTAGAACAAATCGCATCACTATCAGATAAAGTCAGTGTGCGTGAAGAACGCAACGACGCGATAAGAACACCTTCTTTTTTAATTACTAACCCAGGAATAGATAGTGGCTTGCGTTTTGCAGGTTCGCCACTGGGACATGAATTTACCTCTCTTGTGCTGGCATTATTGCAAATTGGTGGTCATCCATCGAAAGAAGCACAAGAGTTATTGGAACAAGTTAAAGGCCTAGAAGGTGAGTTTCATTTTGAGACTTATTACTCGTTATCATGCCATAACTGCCCTGATGTTGTTCAAGCACTGAATTTAATGGCTGTATTGAACCCCAATGTTAGCCATACCGCGATTGACGGTGCGCTTTTTCAAAACGAAATTGACGAGCGTAATGTAATGGGCGTTCCTGCGGTTTTCCTTAATGGAAAAGAGTTTGGCCAAGGGCGTATGACATTAAGTGAGATTGTTAGCAAGGTTGATACCAACTCGGATGCACGCGCAGCAAAATCACTGACAGAACGTAAGCCATTTGAAGTACTGGTAATTGGCAGTGGCCCTGCGGGTGCTTCAGCTGCAATTTATACTGCTCGTAAAGGGATCCGTACTGGGGTGATCGGTGAGCGTTTTGGCGGCCAAGTAATGGATACCGTTGATATTGAAAATTATATTTCAGTGATTAAAACCGAAGGGGCAATTTTTGCGGGCGCGTTAAAAAATCATGTCGATAGTTATGATGTTGATGTCATTGATGGTCAATCGGTAGCGAAATTGATACCCGCAGCAGAGGAAGGTGGTTTACACCAAATTGAGACAGCATCAGGTGGTATCTTAAAATCACGCAGCATCATTATTTCTACGGGGGCTCGCTGGAGAAACATGGGTGTTCCTGGGGAACAAGAGTACCGCACTAAAGGCGTTACATTCTGCCCACATTGCGATGGTCCATTGTTTAAAGGTAAACGTGTAGCGGTAATTGGTGGTGGTAATTCAGGAATTGAAGCGGCTATCGATTTAGCGGGAGTCGTTGACCATGTTACTGTGCTTGAATTTGCACCAGAACTGAAAGCGGATTCTGTGTTACAAGAAAAAGTCCGCAGTTTAAGTAATGTCGATATTATTTTGAATGCACAAACCTTAGAGGTTAAAGGTGATGGTAGCAAAATGACGGGTCTTGAGTATAAAGACCGTACAGATGATAGCGTTCATTTACTTGAGGTTGCAGGGGCATTCGTACAAATCGGTTTATTACCCAACACCAATTGGTTGGGAGATACCATCGCAAGAAACCGTATGGGTGAAATTGAAATCGACGCACGTAACGAAACGAGTGTTAAAGGTATTTTTGCCGCGGGGGACTGTACAACAGTACCTTATAAGCAAATTATTATTTCAGCCGGAGAAGGGGCAAAAGCCGCACTTAGCGCATTTGATTACCTAATCCGCACAAGTACCAGAACCGCTGAATAGGTATAATTTACTTTATATTCAGTGAGTTGTAGTCAAAAGGCACTCGGGGGCGAGTGCCTTTTTTTTTGTGCATAATCTGTACAAAAAAGGCTCAAAAGTGCCTAAAAGTGTTCAAGTGTGGACATCAACCATTGACTAAATCCATTTAAATCAATTAGTTAACTCAATTTACATTTGCTTAACAAATGAGGTATTTTCAACAAAAGATAGAGTTTCGAACAACAGCACCGAGAAAATTATTGATGATGATATTCTATAGCTTCATCACACACATCGAAGTTTTCGTCATTTCAGCAGTAGATTACACCAGAGAATTGTGACCCATCATCATTATCATCACGTAGAGGTAGATAAATCTTCAAAGGCGAGCGTTCTACTAAAGGTGTCGTGATGGTTAAAATTACAAAGAGGTATGGCAAAATTTGATATTACCTCGCTGGAAAAGGGGGTATCTTCCGACATTATAAAGTTTCTTATCAAAATAAATTTTATAAATGTGGAGCAGTTCTTAGATGTTAATTATCAACAAAATCAAAAGCTAATCATTTTCTGGATACCACGATTAACACTTTATATTCCAGTCTTTATATGCTGATCTTTTGATCATGAAGATAACTCATGTTCCAAATGAAATTAAGTCGCTTTAACTCATTCATCGGCTCTGGCATAAATTAGGTTATTCAAAATCATTAACTTATTGACAACATAAATATTGATAAATGGAAACGTGATTTTAAAAGCGAGGCTCCGTTTCCATCTTGGCGCTTAGGATGCAACAAACACGATGAATAAAGATTTTACCTTTAAGATTAAAAGCAGTGTTTTCGACGAGAATTATAACCCTTCGGAAAATACTCGCATTACGACCAACTTTGCTAATTTAGCGAGAGGGGAAAACCGTCAAGAAAATTTACGTAACACGCTGGTGATGATGAATAATCGTTTTAATACACTAGCGTATTGGGATAACCCAAAAAGTGACCGTTATTCAATCGAAATTGAAATTATTTCGGTAGAGATGAGCGTTGAAAAAAGTGCCAATACTTTTCCTGTTATTGAAATACTAAGAACTAATATTATTGATAAAAAAACGGGTAAAAAGATAGAAGGACTTGTCGGAAATAACTTTTCGTCTTATGTCCGTGACTATGATTTCAGTGTTCTATTGCTAGACCATAATAAAAACCAAACAAACTTTAGCCTTCCCGAAAATTTTGGTGATTTGCATGGGAACATCTTTAAATATTTTGTAAATTCAAATGAGTATAAAGCGCGCTTTAACAAGGCGCCAGTGATATGTTTAAGTGTATCAAATAAAGACATTTACCACCGTACAGGAAATCAACACCCGGTATTAGGGATAGAATATCAGCAAAATGGTAGCTCATTAACGGATAAATATTTTAAAAAAATGGGATTACAGGTTCGCTATTTCATGCCGAAAAATAGTGTTGCACCGTTGGCCTTTTATTTTACGGGGGATTTGCTGAATGATTACAGCAATATTGAGTTGATTGGCACAATCAGCACGATGGAAACATTCCAGAAAATTTATCGCCCTGAAATTTATAATGCGAACTCTGTCGCAGGGCAATGCTATCAACCGAGTTTGACGAACCAAGATTATTCATTAACAAAAATTGTTTATGACCGCGAAGAACGTAGCCGACTGGCTATTGAGCAGGGGAAATATACCGAAGAACACTTTATTGAACCCTACAAACATATTCTAGAGAAATGGTCTGCTAACTGCGTGCTTTGATTAATTTAAAAATTTAAGGTCAATTATTATGAAAATATTATTACCAACATCCACTGCAGGTAGCTTACCGAAACCTTCATGGCTTGCTGAACCGGAGAAACTTTGGTCTCCTTGGAAATTACAGAATGATGAATTAATTGAGGGAAAACAAGACGCGCTTCGTTTATCTTTGGACGATCAGCTACGGGCAGGGATTGATATTGTTAGCGATGGTGAGCAAACACGCCAGCATTTTGTGACGACATTTATTGAACACCTTAGCGGCGTTGATTTTGAGAAACGTCAGGTGGTTAAAATTCGTGACCGTTATGAGGCAAGTGTTCCTACCGTTGTTGGTGCCGTTGCGCGCCAAAAACCTGTCTTTGTGGAAGATGCCAAATTTTTACGTCAGTTAACTAACCAACCGATTAAATGGGCTCTGCCAGGCCCGATGACGATGATCGACACGCTGTACGATAACCACTATAAAAGTCGTGAAAAACTGGCTTGGGAATTTGCTAAAATCCTCAATCAAGAAGCAAAAGAGCTTGAGGCGGCAGGGGTTGATATTATCCAGTTTGATGAACCCGCTTTTAATGTTTTCTTTGATGAAGTTAATGATTGGGGAATAGCGGCATTAGAAAGAGCTATTGAAGGGCTAAAATGTGAAACTGCTGTTCATATCTGTTATGGCTATGGCATTAAAGCCAACACAGATTGGAAAAAATCGTTGGGAACAGAGTGGCGGCAGTATGAAGAAGCATTTCCTAAACTGCAAACTTCGAATATCGACATCATTTCTTTAGAGTGTCATAACTCACGTGTTCCTATGGATTTGATCGAACTGATCCGTGGTAAAAAAGTGATGGTAGGGGCCATTGATGTGGCAACAAATACGATAGAAACCCCTGAAGAGGTTGCGAACACATTACGTAAAGCCCTTGAGTTTGTTGATGCAGATAAACTTTACCCTTCGACAAACTGTGGTATGGCTCCATTATCTCGTCAAGTGGCTAGCGGTAAACTCAATGCGTTAAGTGCCGGAGCAGAAATCATCCGTAGAGAGCTTTCAACGAAGTAGTTGCGCTAAATCCCCTAGTTTTGTAATAGGTTTATTTCTTATCATCACATGTTAAAGAAGCTTCTTACCTATAAGAAGCTTCTTTAATACAATTAGAGTTAAATGACATTTCTTCCCTATCACCGTTGGATGACTAATTAAATGTTAACCTATTAATAAAGGGTTAATGACGTTTTGGTTATCGTCAATTTACCGTCAATTCATCCGTAAAAAACACCATATATAGCCACTAATTAATATCCCTTTAAATAGTTAAAGTAGGAAATTATTTTTGATTTAAATCACATTAACTAAATATTATTCATACATTAACAAATTAAAAGCGCTATTGTTAAATTAATGGGAATGCATTGTTAATCTTTTGGGTGGTGGATCGGAAATGAATACAGAAAAATATGACTATATTATTGTCGGTGCGGGCTCTGCGGGATGTGTTCTTGCTGCTCGATTGATTCAGAACATTCAAGCTAGGGTATTACTTCTCGAAGCTGGAGGAAGTGATAACCACATGTTTATTCGTATGCCAGCATGCGTGGCTAAAATTATTGCACAAAAAAGCTGGCCTTACGAAACCGAACCGGAAGCTCATGCTAACAACCGTAAAATGCAGATTGCTCAAGGGAAAGTTCTTGGGGGAAGTAGCTCTGTAAATGGCATGATTTATATCCGCGGCCAAAAACAAGATTACGATAATTGGGCTCAAAATTATGGTTGCGAAGGTTGGGGTTACGATGATGTGCTCCCGTGGTTTAAAAAAGCGGAACGTAACGAAAGCCTGACAGGTGAGTATCATGGAACCGAAGGGCCTCTCCCTGTGAGTGAGAACAGGTACCGGCACCCACTATCGATGGCATTTATTCGTGCGTCACAAGAACATGGATTACCTTATGTTAATGACCTCAATGGGGGAAGCCAGCAGGGTACTGGTTTTTACCAAACGACAACCCACAATGGTGAAAGAGCAAGCACTTCAAAAACATATTTAAAATCGGTGGAAAATAGCGAAAAACTCACGCTAAAACTGAATGCACAAGTTAACCGCATTATTATCCGTAATGGCTGTGCTGTTGGTGTTGCTTATCAAGGGAAAAGTGGACATGAAATAGAAGCGTTTGCAACAAATGAAGTTCTTATTTGTTCAGGCGCGATGGGGTCAGCAAAACTATTGATGTTGTCAGGCATTGGGCCAGAAGAACATCTTTCCAGTCTGGGTATTGATACCGTTGCAAATCTGCCTGTTGGCAAAAATTTTCATGACCATTTGCATATGTCAATTAACGTGACAACCAAACAACCAATTAGCTTATTTGGTGCGGACCAAGGGCTAAATGCGATTAAACATGGACTGGAATGGATGGTCTTTCGTAGTGGGCTATTAGCCTCTAATGTATTAGAAGGTGCTGCGTTTAAAGACAGTTGTAACCAAGGGCGCCCTGATGTACAAATCCATTTTCTTCCTATATTGGATAGCTGGGATGATGTTCCTGGTGAGCCATTACCAGCGACTCACGGTTTTACATTGAAAGTGGGGTATCTTCAACCCAAATCCCGTGGTGAAGTTTTATTGCGTAGTCGTGACCCTCTCGCCCCGTTAAAAATTCATGCAAATTATCTTGCTTCGCCTGAAGATATGGAAGGTTGCAAACGAGCAGTTAAATTTGGTTTAGAAGTGCTCAATTCACCGTCATTGCAAGCGGTAAGCAAAGATATTTTGATGCCTCCTGCGGCGGTATATGATGATGAACGGCAGTTAGAAGAGTTTGTCCGTAATTTTTGTAAAACGGTTTATCACCCCGTGGGAACTTGCCGCATGGGAACAGAAACAACAAATTCGGTAACAGATTTACGTTTAAGGGTTCATGGTATTAAGAATTTACGGGTGGTGGATTGCTCTGTCATACCAGAGATCCCAAGTGGTAATACGAATGCGCCAACGATAATGATTGCAGAGCGTGCAGCAGCAATGATTATTGAGGATAGAAAATAAATTTTATTATTGTTATGTCTGCTGAGGGTAGTCTCAGCAGCTGACTTTTGGGGGGTATCAAAAAACACCTGAGCTACACAAGACATAGGTAACTGGTGTTTAATGTGGTTCTATATGTCAGGCACGTTGATCAGTTGATTAAAATTCTACTTTTTGCATTTCTCCTTTTGTTCCCAGATAGGGTATATTAAAGAAATCATCGTAAAGTTGTTTTTTATTATAGGTAACATTGGCAATGGCAGTGATCCCAAAAAACTATGCGCGCTTGGAAAGCGGCTACCGTGAGAAAGCACTTAAAATTTACCCGTGGATATGTGGGCGATGTACTCGGGAGTTTGTGTATTCAAATTTACGCGAATTAACGGTTCATCATATCGACCATGACCACACCAATAACCCAGAAGATGGTAGTAATTGGGAATTATTGTGTCTGTTTTGTCATGATCATGAACACTCCAAGTATACGGAAGCTGACCAGTACGGTACACGCGTGGTCGCAGGGGAGGATGCGCAAGATGATATTGAAGCCGCGACTTACAATCCCTTTGCAGATTTAAAATCAATGTTAAATAAAAAGAAATAATTTTAGTCGTAAAACTGCGCTTATAGTTAATCAATGATAGCAAATACATTTATCTGAGTGTATTTGCTATCGTTAATGCCTCACTAAATACCCATTTTTTAATTCCCTGATCCGCACGATATGTTCATATGATTGTTTGACAAAGGGGATTACTCAGGCTTATATTTAATTCATTCAAATGAATTAAATATAAAGAGAGATGATGATGAATACAATAACTGTTCCAAGCCCCTTTTCTTTTGAAGAACGTGATAGAAGGTGGGGGATAGCAAGGAAAATCATGCAGTTAAATGACCTAGAAGTCTTAATGATTTATGGGGATAGGGAGTCAGCTGCGCCAGCACCTTTTTGTATTGACCACTACTTTACTAATGACCGCTTAGGTTCCGTCGTGATTTTTCATCAAGATAAAGCACCGCTGGTGGTGACATTTGCGCCAATGATGGTGGCTGACCATATGCAAGCGCAGATGCGGGGCGATGTACAATGGATCTCGCCAGAGCAGATTATTGTGGGTAAAACAGGGCGAAATATTGCACAAATATTTGTTGATTTAGGGGTATCAGCCAATGCGAATATCGGTGTGGTGGGTTTGGAACCTTATCCCCCATTTTATTTTGATGGGGCGATGCCTTATAACACGTTAACAGGTATCAAAGAACGCTTACCTCAACTTAATTTTGTGCCTGTGTATAAACATTTTTTCCAGTTAGCTTCAGTGAAAAGTGCCGAAGAATTAGAGCATGTAAGATATGCTGCGATGATTGGTGAAGCAATGAGTGAATCAATGCGCGCAACTGCGTTGGTCGGTCACTCAGAAGCCGATATTGCCGCAGCAGTGACAGCCAAGTGTTTGTCCATGGGCGGGTTTACTGCCGAAATTTTAATGGGTTCTGGCCCTGAGTATATTGGTTGGGGGCAACCTGCTTGGCAATATCGTTCACAGCCACCGCGTAAAATTGAGCAAGGTGATATTGTCTTGAGTGAAATATTTGCACTGTATGGGATGTATGAAACACAACACCAAGCCGCAGTCGCTGTAGGGAAAATTCACCCTAACCTCGAAAAGGCTGCGGCCGTCGCACGGGAATGCTATGAAATAGGCGTTGAAAATCTGAAAGAAGGTGTCACTTTTGGGGAAGTGGTCGATAAAATGGAACAGCCTCTTTTAAAATCAAAAGGATGGCATGTTCACCCGTTGATCCACAGTATTAACCCATATGGGCCAATTGGTTTTGGTACTGCGCCGGGTATCGAGTCTTTACCTATTGCACAAAAGTATCGCCAATTAGAGCGTTTACCGAACCCTGGTCGTGAGCTGGTGTTAAAAGCAGGTATGACATTTGCCTTTGAACCTAATTGCGCATTTGGTTACCATTTATGTAATTTGGGCGGAACTGTCGTCGTTGGTCAAAGTCAGGGTATTGAACTGAATCATAATTCAACTTATCTTATGCGGGCAGATAATTAATAGATGGAATAACAGCGGGATATGACTGAAACCAATAAAAATACACTTTCTTCTGAGTCAACCAAAGAAAAGTTAATCAATGAAGGGATTAAACAGTTTGCTCTTCATGGTATTAATGGTGTAAGGACGCGACAACTAGCTGAAAATGCAGGAGTTAACCAGTCTGCAATTCCGTATCATATGGGCGGGAAATTGGGCGTTTATACCGCTGTTATCCAAAAAATAGCCGCTGATTTATCCCAAGCGAGTAATATTCAGCTATTTGATGATCAGATGGCAAAGATAAAAACACAGTCTGTTGTGGAAAATGAGCAAATAAATCAATTGGCATGTTTATTGATTAAAGGATTGGGTAATGCATTACTATTACCTGAACATGAATATTACTCAGTATTGATCCTTCGGGAGCAGTTAGAACCGACAGAAAATTATGATGTTATTTATCGTGATTTTATTGAGCCTTTTCATATTAGGTTATCTAGCCTCGTTCAATTGGCTCATTCGGTTGATGAGCAAACTGCAATTATTCGCGCCCATACATTAATCGGTCAAGTATTAGGCTTTGTTGTTGCACGCAAGCCATTACTCAAGCGATTAGAGCGCGAACAAATAGATGATGCGTTGTTAGCACAAATTATGCAGCAAATTTGTTTAATGACGAGCAACGCATTTCTTATCTCTATACAAAACTAATATGGCGAATATAGCTTTCCACATGGTGTTTTAATGGATATCTTGATGGCTACGGTACACTAGTGATAATTCAGGGTGATGCCATAAACTCGCTGGAGTAACGGTTGTACGTTCCCAAGGGATGTGTCCAATAAACCATAATTTCCAAAAATTTAATTTGGCTTTTGGGTTTTTGGTTAATAAAGCTTCAAAGGTTTCAATTTCGCCAATTTGGATAGATAACGCTGATTGGTATATATCAAACACGAATTTTGAACAAAATTGCCTCGAAGAATCATAATTAAACCCCGTATGGTAAAATTTATTTAAACGTGGTGGTACTTGTGCGACTAACGCTTTTTTCTGTTCTTGGGTCAATGACTGTCTGAGTCGCCGTACACTATAGCGCTTATCAGATGACCGAGAAATAAAACGGGATAAGGTAGTTGTGGTTGATAGTGGAACACGGCTTTCAGCGATTAAATAGTCATCTCCATCATGGCCTACAATCATGCCGACATGGTTGCTCCAGCATTGTGAAGCAGAGGCTATCTGGCGAAACAACTCTGTTCCGATACTGGTAAATACAATATCACCAACTTCGAATTTATGGGGATAATTTATTGTCGTCATCAATTTACCTCAATGAAATATAATGTCATTAAGGTACATTTATAATGGTTCGTAGAAATCAAGCTATCAGATAAAAGCTTAAAATAACCATTGTTTAGGTTGGGTATAGGTTCGTTAGTTTTTCGCTGAGCCGTTTTACACTACTTATGATGTCATTTTCATTATGAGCGGCATATCCAAAGAGAATCGCATTGTGGTTGCGGCTTTCAATACAATAACGAGATAACGGTTGTGCACCAAAGCCTAATTGCTGGCATTGTTCAAGGATTATCCGAATATCGTAACCTGCTTTGACCCAGCAAACAGTGTGAATACCAGAGTCTGTCATTTGTACGTCAAATAAATGGGGCAAGTATAAGTTGATTGCGCTGAGGAATGCGTTTTGCCTGTCATGACATATTTTGCGTATTTTCCTAACATGACGTGCATAATGCCCCTCTTGAATAAACTGAGCTAAGGCCGCTTGCTCTAGGTAGCCACAATGACTATCACTGTAATATTTCATCATTGTAAAAGGTTCGCTCAGTATTTCTGGGACAACTAAAAAGCCTAAACGGAATCCGGGATACATCATTTTAGAGAATGTGCCTGCATAAATTACACGTTGGTGATTATCCAGTCCTTGTAATGCTTGAATTGGTTTAGATGAAAAACGAAACTCACTGTTATAGTCATCTTCGAAAATCCATGCATTATTTTGTTGTGCCCAATCTAGCAATGCCAAGCGCCGAGGTAAACTTAACGTTGTTCCTAGTGGAAATTGGTGTGAGGGCGTGGTGTAAATTAATTTTGCATGGCTATATTGTTTTGCAGCATAAGTGATATCCATTCCCTCCTGATCTGAAGGAATAGCGGCGATTTTAGCCCCTGTTGCGGTGAGTATTGCCCTTGCACTATCATAACCAGGGTCATCTAACCAAACAGTATCACCTTGTTTTAATAGAACTTTGGAAACTAAATTAATGGCTTGCTGGGTACCGTTGACAATAATAATTTGATTTTCATTACAGTGGACTCCACGCGTTGAGCGAACATAGTCAGCCACCAGTTTTTTTAACGGCATATAACCATCGGGATGGTTAAAATGAGGGATTGCAGACTTAGATTTACGCCAAACACGGCCCAGTAAACGCCCCCAAAGTTCATGTGGAAATTGGTCTACACAGCCAATACCAATATTAAACATTTGGTGTGTGTTTGTATTCGGGCGTGATTTATCCCATAAGCTTTCTAGTGTGCTGATAATAGGGTTCAGATTAAGTGCATTGTATTCAGGGCAATTAATAATTTGAGGCTTACTTGTTGTTCTAACTAATTCGTCTGGGATCTTCGCTGAAACATAAGTGCCAGACCCTTTCTTGGTATACAAATAGCCTTCATCAATTAACCTATCGAATCCTGCAATCACAGAATTTCTAGAAATTGACATCATTTCCGCAAGTGCTCTAGTTGAGGGAAGTTTAATACCTGTATTAATACGCCCATCCAGAATTGCATCACGGATTGTGTGGTAAACATTTTCTTTAATGTAACCCTCTTTAAGTAAAAGAAGGGGAAATGGAGCTTGCTGCTTACGGCGCATAAAGTGGACCCTATTTAAATAACAAAAGTGTATCTTATACAGCACCAGATTGGTATGTACTATAACCCCACTAAGTTATAAATTAATAGATGGAAGGGTTATTATGAATAAAACAGCATTACCAGTCACAGTCGATTTTGTCGCGCCAGAACATTACCCTGAGTGGTTAGTTTATTGGCTAGAATATCAAAAATTCTACAAAGTGGATTTAAAAGAAGAGGTGACGTTAAAAGCGTGGGAGCGCTTCTTTGATGCTAATGAGCCGATGTATTGTGCTGTAGCACTGGAAGAAGGAAAAGTTGTTGGTTTTGTGAATTATTTATATCACCGGTCAACTTGGGCTGAAAATGATTTTTGTTATTTAGAGGATTTATATGTGACACCTGAAATGCGAGGTCGTCATGTTGGGAAACAGTTAATCGAGTTTGTACATCAGCAAGCTAAAGAAAAACAATGTGGTCGTCTTTATTGGCATACGCAAGAAACTAACTTACCCGGTCAAAAATTGTATAACTGGGTGGCAGAAAAGCCCGGCGTGATTGAATACAGAATGGCCTTGTAATAAATAGCCGCCGAATATCCTACATTTCAGTTAATTATTTGCTGACCCGTTGTTTGGCAACAACGGGTTTTTCATCTCAATCAGAGAGCATGCAAAAATAAACTGAGTTAATCAGCTAATTGGGAACGTACTTCCATCAATGCGAAACCCAGTAAATTTAACCCTTTCCACGTTAGAGGATTTTCGATATTTTCACTATCTTCAGCTAACCCAATTCCCCAAACTTTATCAACGGGGCTGGCTTCTACGAGTATTCGCTCATTTGTAGAAAGTAAAAATTGCTTTAGTTCTTCATTTTGTGAAAATTTTGCCATATTAGCGGCAACCACGATCTCAAAACGGTTTTTATCCCAGACATCTTGTTTAAACCCACGGACTTCGCGACCAAAAGCTTTAGCCGCACCTGGATTTGGTGCATGAATAATTTTATTTAGGGTTTCTGTATCACCAAATAAGCGTGCTTTTTCCGCCATCATAAAATGTTCAGCACTTGCAAATCGATGACCATCAACAATAAATGGGGAAGGGTACCATTGGCTAAAACAGCTTTTGGTTATGTGATTTTGTTTTGTTTGGTGGCCCCAGAAAAAAACATATTTATATTTTTTGCCTGAGCGAAATTGATTACAAAGAGTTTTTATATCCATAAGTTAGTCAGCTTTAGCTAAGAATAATATGCTTAGCTTAGCTTATCTATCACAGGTAACCCTGACTATCGGAATAGCCTGCTTAGTCAATTATAAGCAGGCGTGATGCCTAGAGTACCTTACTTAAAAATTCTGCAGTACGTGGGTTTGTCGGGGAGTTGAAAATTTGTTCAGGGCTACCTTGTTCTTGGATGATGCCTTGATCGATAAAGATAACGCGGTCAGCAACTTCCCGTGCAAACCCCATTTCATGAGTAACGATAACCATCGTCATTCCTTCATTGGCTAAAGTTTTCATGACTGCTAGAACTTCTCCCACTAGCTCAGGGTCAAGCGCTGAGGTGGGTTCATCAAATAATAAAATTGACGGTTGCATGGCTAAGGCGCGAGCTATAGCTACTCGTTGTTGTTGCCCACCAGATAAACTCGCAGGCCATGCATCAATTTTGTCTAATAACCCAACCTTGGCGAGTAGTTGCTCAGCTTGCTTAAGTGCCTGATCCTTTTTTAGTCCTTTGACCAATGTCGGCGCCATCATCAGGTTTTCAAGTACGGTCATATGAGGGAATAAATTAAAACGCTGAAAAACCATACCTATATTTTCACGCATTTTATTTAAATCAGTTTTAGGGTCATGGACGTTAAACCCATTAACTTTTATTTCGCCGCCATCAGGGCGTTCTAATGCATTTAAGCAACGTAAAAAGGTACTTTTCCCTGAGCCTGAAGGCCCAATGATACAAATAACTTCTTGTGGTTGAACTTCACATGAAATGCCTCGTAATACATGGGTATTACCAAATTTTTTTTGTAAATCATTAACGTAAATCACTTCTGCCCAACCTTTTTTCCATATATTGCACAAGCTGAGCAAGTATAAATGTCAGCATCCAATAAATTACTGATATGGTTAAATACGGTTCCCAATAGGTTGCGTAAGCACCGGAAACGGTTCTTGCTGCATAAGCAAGGTCGGCTAAACCGATAGCTGATGCAAGGGATGAATCCTTAACGATTGCAATGGCATTATTCCCTAATGGCGGAAGGATCCTGCGGAAAGCTTGAGGCAAGATAACTTTTCGCATTGTTTTAGCCCAGCTCATACCAAGCGCTCGAGAGGCTTCCATTTGCCCTTTATCAATGGATTGAATACCGGCTCTGAATATTTCAGAGACGTAAGCTCCTGAGTTTAGCGTAATTGCGATTACACATGATAAAAATGCACCGTAATCAGAGCGTAACATACGCGCAGTATCGATGGACATAATCCCTGATGTGACTAATAAGCCATCACGTGGGTTAATAAAAAGCGGTACTAAGGCAAAATGGACGACCATTATTTGTACAAACAGAGGTGTGCCACGAAATGCACTTACATAGAAACGGACAGGCCATTGAACGAAATAGTGTAAAACAGGTTTCCAGATCCCTTGTTCAGCCTTAGCTGTTCTTCCTAAACCTAATGTTAATCCCCAAAGTGAGCCTAAAATAACGCATATGATGGTTGCTTTGATAGTCATCATAGCGCCTTCGGCAAACAAAGGGGCATATTCTTCGATTATTTCCCAACGAAACGCAGACATCTTAATTATCACCCTGATTTATATCGCGAAAAAGCCACCCAACGATGGCTTTAAATTCTACTATTATTGTTTTGGTAGTTGCGGAACGTTCTCATCAAACCATTTTTGGTAAATTTTGTTATAAGTTCCGTTCTCAACAATTTTGTTTAAACCATTATTGATTTTTTGTTGTAATTCACTATTACCTTTAGCCACCGCAATACCGAAATATTGTTTTTCAAAATGGTTATCGTAGATCAGCTTAAATTTTTTCTCTGGGTGTGTTTTGATATAAAACTTAATCACACCCACATCGCCGACTGCTGCATCAATACCATCTTCAAATAGTTCTTGTAGTAGAAGAGGGGTATTATCAAACCGTTTGATTGAGGTACTATTTTTGCCAATAACTTCAGAGACTACAATGTCCCCCGTACTGGAATTGACCACGCCAACATTGAGATCTTTTAAGCTGTTCAGGTCAGTCACATTGGAGGACTCGCTGATAACGATAGCTTGTTCTGCTGGGAAATAAGGGTTGGAAAAATCGACCATATTTTTACGTTTATCTGTGATAGTGATACCGGAAATTAAAATGTCCCGATCACCTGAGGATAAAGTTGCAAAAATACCTTCCCAAGGGGTATTGATTAACTTCACATCAAAACCTTCAACTTCCGCTATAGCTTTAATAATATCGATATCAAAACCTTCCAGTTGTTTTTGGCTATTTTCAAATTCAAAAGGGCGGTATGTACCACCAGCACCGACCGTATAACTTTCTTTAGCGTAAACATTCCCTGAAAAAGCCGCGAGTGTCAGGCATCCCGCAAAAACTAATTTTTTAAACATCATTACAGCCTCTTTATTTATGCAATTATAGTGCATAAAAATACATAAACTTTAGGTTGTAAGCAAACAATATTTATAAATTAGTACTGTGATATGAGGTTGAATAATGCGGAGGGATACCGTTTTGTGTTGTCAGTGAGATTAGCGGAGAAAATAAAACTATTTAAGAATAAGAAATGTGAGGTATTTCTAGTTTTAATGAAAAAACCTTCTTACAAAAACGGATATTCACAATACCGCTTTTTTTACCTAACCATAACATTGCATTAACGATAAGCTTCTGCCATGTTTAGCTAGCTCATTGAATAAATTAACTTATCATGGAAAAGATTTTATTGGTGTTATGGCCCTTATTTGCGTTAATAGCAATTGGGTTTATCTTACGTCGTACAAGTTTATTTTCTAATGATTTCTGGCCGAGTGCTGAAAAACTTAACTATTTTATCCTATTCCCTGCATTGTTGATTAATAGTTTGGCCAGTGCACCGCTAGATAACCCTAAATTAACTTTCCTTGCCAGTGCAATATTCTGTATCTTAGGGGCAAGTTCATTTTTAGTTTTGCTATGTAAATATTTATTCAAAATTACGGTTCCGCGCTTCGGTGCTTATATTCAAGGGATCACGCGTTTTAACACCTACTTAGGCTTGGCAATAATAGCTGATTTATTTGGTCAAGAAGGGGTTGCAATTGCTGCGGTAATAATGGCAATTCTTGTCCCTAGTTGTAATGTGATTGCGGTACTTTCCCTAACATCAGGTGAGAAAATATCGATAAAGCAAATTTTATTCCCGATCATTAAAAACCCATTAATTATCTCTTGTTTGGTCGGTATTCTATTGAATTTATCCCCTATTGGTTTGCCATTTGGGTCTGGCCAATTATTAAAATTATTGGCGGCGTCCAGTTTACCATTAGGGTTGATATGCATTGGGGGCGCTTTGCAAACGGCAACCTTAAGAAGAGAATTCCAGCCTTTGATTATCTCAACATTGATACGTTTATTAGCGATGCCAGTATTGGCGGTATCAATCGCATATTTATTTTCCTTACCTGAATTTGAAACTCTTTTATTAGTTATTTTTTTTGCTATTCCAACTGCGCCAACAGCTTATATTCTGACTAGGCAATTGAATGGTGATAGCCAATTAATGGCAGGTATTATTACATTACAAACTGTGATGGCGGTTTTTACCTTGCCACTAGTTCTGTCATTAGCCATACAATAACAGCGATATATTTTGCAACCTTAGCCTCCATACACTATGTTATCGGGAGATTACTTCGTCTGATAAGGAGTTGTGTGTGTCTTTGGATAAATGTCAGAAATATGAAAATTTATCAATTGAAGAGGTATTGGATAAACTTTCATTGTTATATACAAATGCAATTGATTCATTACGAGATGCAATCGCTATTTATGTTAAAGATGGCCGCATACCTGAAAATGCTGAACGGGAAAATGGTTTATTTGCCTACCCAGAGCTATGCGTAACATGGTTAGGGGAAGTTGATCACTGTGAAAAAACACGTGCTTATGCACGCTTTGTTAAACGCGGTAATTATACTGTCACGATAACTCAACCAGAACTATTTCGGGCTTATTTAGTTGAGCAGCTTTCTATTTTACAACAAGACTATGATGTATCTTTTACGGTTCGCCCATCCAAAACAGAAATTCCCTACCCATTTGTGATTGATGGTTCAGATTTAGTCCTAGACCGTAGTATGAGCAGTCGTCTTGCTGCACATTTTCCGATTACAGACTTATCACATATTAGTGACGATATTACGGATGGTTTAAACCCAATAACTGATGAAATGCCATTATCGCATTTTGATGCGTTGCGGGTAGATTTCTCGTTAGCGCGCTTAAAACATTACACGGGTACACCGCCTGAGCACGTCCAACCTTATATTTTATTTACGAACTATAACCGTTATGTGGATGAATTTGTGAGCTGGGCATGCGAACAAATTCGAGACCCTGAAAGCCGCTATATTGCTTTGTCTTGTGTTGGTCATAATTATTTAACGGATGAAAATGCAGACCCACAAATTGCAACTTCCGATTTAACATGGAAAAAGTTCCAAATGCCTGCATACCATCTGATTGCAAAAGATGGCTCTGGTATCACATTAGTGAATATTGGCGTTGGCCCTTCAAATGCAAAAAACATTTGTGATCACCTTGCTGTATTAAGGCCACATACCTGGCTAATGATTGGTCATTGTGGTGGTTTACGAGAAAGCCAAAAAATTGGTGATTATGTGTTAGCTCATGCTTATTTACGTGATGACCATATTTTAGATGATGTATTACCGCCAGATATTCCTATTCCAAGTATCGCAGAGGTTCAGCGTGCTCTTTATGATGCAACAAAACAGGTAAGTAATATGCCTGGTGAGTTGGTCAAACAGCGGCTACGTACTGGAACGGTAGTTACCACAGATGATAGAAACTGGGAACTGCGTTTTTTTGCAACCGCACGTCGGTTTAGTTTAAGCCGTGCGGTCGCGGTGGATATGGAAAGTGCAACAATCGCAGCGCAAGGTTATCGTTTCCGAGTACCTTATGGCACACTGCTTTGCGTTTCAGATAAACCTCTGCATGGTGAAATTAAATTACCGGGACAAGCCAATAGTTTTTATGAAGGAGCGATATCCGAACACTTACAAATAGGTATTCGTGCTATTGATTTATTAAGGCAAGAAGGGGATAAATTACATTCTAGGAAATTAAGAACTTTTGATGAACCGCCATTTAGATAGCAAGGAGATGCCATCTATGAATTTGATACCAGAAATTGAAACGGATAGGTTGATTTTATCCAAACATCAGGTAAGTGACTTTCCTGCACTGACCAAGTTATGGGCAACAGAATCTATGGTACGCCATATTGGTGGCGTTCCATCTTCAGAGCGTGAATCGTGGATGAGAATGCTTGCGTATGGAGGGCTGTGGCCATTACTGGGGTTTGGTTATTGGGCTGTGCGCGAAAAAAACACGAGGCAGTATATAGGGGATTTAGGCTTTGCTGATTTTCACCGCATGGTTGAGCCTAAAGTTAAAGGTGTCCCTGAAGCTGGTTGGGTAATAGCACCTGAATTTCAAGGTCAAGGTTATGCAAGCGAGGCGATGAGCGCCGCTCTAATGTGGTTAAAAAAACAAAAAAAACATAAGCAATCAATTTGTTTTATTGAGCCGAGAAATATAGCGTCTTTGCGTGTTGCTGAAAAAGTAGGCTATGTTGTCGACCGTGAAATATTTATGAACGGTTGCATTACGGTATTATTACGCCAGGAATTAGATGTTGCATAACTAGTTGATGTAGTTATTTAATCATGAATTTTTATTGCATAACGGGTTATTATTTTATGTATGATGAGCTAGATATTTCCCAAGTTAGCCAGTTATCAGGTTTGGCACCCTCTACACTTCGTTATTATGAGGAAAGAGGGTTAATTAAACCGATAGGCAGAAAAGGGCTAAAACGGGTTTATCATGGCAAAGAAGTTATAACCCGTTTATCTTTGATTTCGCTAGGGCAGGAGGCAAAGTTCTCACTTGAAGAAATAGCTGAAATGCTAAACCATAAAGGGGGCCCTATAATTGAACGAGAAAGTTTACTGGCAAAAGCGGATGAGATTGAACAAACCCTGCAAAGTCTGTCAGTTTTAAAAAATGGTATTTTACATATTGCTAATTGCCCTGAAGAGAATCATTTTTTATGCCCTAACTTCCAAAAGATTATGGCAAGTCGTTTAAAATTAAACCAGTTAAAGAAAAAAGGACCCTGATTATATTATCCCACTTTTGATAATAATGAATCCTAATTTCAAGCATAGAATGGGATGGCCAATCTGATTACACTGCTAAAATTGTAATAACGATTTTAGGGAAATTATGACAACTCATTTTTTGGCGTTTGAAAAACCGATTATTGAACTTAACGAAAAAATAGCAGCTTTGATCGCCTTTAAACAAAAAGGCCACCCATCTGAAATTAAACTCGATGAAGAAATCCAATTATTAAAGAAAAAAAGCCTCTCATTGACTAAAACAATATTTTCATCACTTGGTGCATGGGAGGTTGTTCAGTTAGCTAGGCACCCATTAAGGCCTTATACCTTAGATTATATCCCATTAATATTTACTGAGTTTCAAGAGCTTGCAGGTGATCGCGCATTTGCTGATGATAAAGCAATGGTAGGCGGGCTTGCGCGTTTAGACGGTAAGCCTGTGATGGTTATTGGCCAACAAAAAGGACGTACAACGAAAGAAAAAGTGATGCGCAACTTTGGAATGCCCTCACCAGAGGGGTATCGAAAAGCATTGCGTTTAATGAAAATGGCGGAACGCTTTCATTTACCCGTCATTATTTTCATTGATTCAGCAGGGGCCTATCCGGGTGTTGGTGCGGAAGAACGAGGGCAAGCTGAAGCTATTGCCCGTAATATTATCGAAATGTCTCGTTTAAAAACACCGATCATTTGTGTGATAACAGGGGAAGGCTGTTCAGGTGGTGCATTAGGGATAGGTGTAGGGGACAGAATAAATATGCTGGAATACAGTACTTATGCAGCAATATCACCGGAAGGGTGCGCATCTATTTTATGGAAAGATGCACAAAAAGCCCAAATAGCCGCGGAAGTGATGGGGATGACAGCTCCTAGATTAAAAGACCTCGGAATTATCGATACAATTATACCTGAGCCAATGGGAGGGGCACACCGTGACTATACATTGGCAGCCGAGCACTTAAAGCAGCAGTTATTGGTCGATTTAGCTGAATTAACTCAATTAGATATAGACACATTGCTCGCTTCTCGTTATCAAAAAATAATGGATTTCGGTTATTGTTAATGTTATTAGTTCAGGCCCATATGTTGTGGAGCATGGAGGAAATATGACGGTTGACCTGAATTTATTGAAAGTTTTTATTGCGGTAGCCACTCAAGGGAATTTTGTGAATGCGGCAAAGCAGCTTTCCATGCCTACATCAAATGTAAGCCGTTATATTAAACAACTGGAACATCAACTAAATAGCCAATTAATTGAGCGAACAACGCGGCAAATGCGTTTAACCGAGGCCGGTAATATATTATTTGCTCAAAGCCAAAAACTGGTAGATGAATTGGAGCAAGTCGTCCAGAGAATTTGTCATCCTCAAGCGCTCACAGGGACATTGAGGCTGACTATTCCCAGTGAGTCTGGTAGTTTATTATTGGCTGATTTACTCGCAAAATTTGCATTATTGCATCCCCAACTAAATATCCATTGTGATACTCAATTAACACCACAAGATGTTATCAGTGACGATATTGATTTATTGCTGACTTTTCATCGGGGCCATCTCGAAGACAGTAGTTATCACTCACGGTTAATTAAATCATGGCCAAGTGCGGTAGTCGCATCACCAAAACTAATTGAAAAAACGGGGAAACCTTCTACATTGGCTGATTTGGCTAGTGTGCCTTGCATTTCAAGTTTAAGCGCTTTACAAGGGCAGCCGTGGATATTTATTGATGCACATGACCGCCAGCAAAAAGTAGTAATAAACAGCACATATCGGGTTAACAGTGGGTTACTTGCTAATGCCGCTGCGGCAAACGGCGTAGGTTACGCGATTTTATCGTTAGAGGCTTGTCGTGAGCAAATACAGCAAGGGGTACTTGAGTTGATTGAATTTGGTGATATAAAACCTGCACCTATTGAGTTACGT
The DNA here is from genome assembly GCF_041344805.1 of Providencia sp. TYF-12. NCBI lineage: Bacteria > Pseudomonadati > Pseudomonadota > Gammaproteobacteria > Enterobacterales > Morganellaceae > Providencia > Providencia sp. TYF-12. The sequence goes on along the minus strand of NZ_CP166833.1, from coordinate 2,540,966 downwards.
GCTGTTTATGCCAGTCGCAGTGCATTATCACCAAAGATAGCTGCGTTTTTAAATTATTTATTACAGCAAATATAACAAGCTTACTACCGGTTAAATCGTGGGTCAAAAGCAAAGTCGAGGGGCTTAATGGTTTGGGTCACTTTTTGAAATTGCGGGTGCATAGGGTTAATAATGGCATTATATTCATAAGGAATAATACAAGAAGGGACAATTAAGGCTAGGCTGTCTTGGTTAGTTAACCAGGTTGTGCCTATGTCCATTGTAGAGGTAGGTGCTGGGCCACGCTGCCAATCATCAGGGAGATGCTCTACTGACAGCTTCATCACATACCTATCGTTGATCTCAATTGATAATAAAGTGAAATGATTAAGCACGGTATCTTGGTTTATATGAACGAGAATTTCTAAAGCAGCTAATGAAATACTTGTTGATGTGTAGATAGCGGGCGTACCTTTATGGTTCCAGCGCCCACCGTATAACCTAGCACCTTGACCGGACCACGCATCATGAGCAAAGTCAGATTTAATCAAACGATATAAAATCATGAAAAAACACCGTGTTCAATGCGGCCAATAAGGTCGATAACTTCAAGAGCACCACTTTCCGTGGCAATCAACTCTATGGGGCGCGTATGTCCTAAGCCTTTCACGGGGTGATTCAACCAATCACTTGCCATTGACTTATCACCATTGAATAAGCGTACAGCGGCATCAAATACACGCACTAAGCGAGCAATTCTTTCACTTTCATCGGCATTGAGTGGCTGACCTGCATTTCTACGCCTTGCCACATTGCGCTCATTAATACCTGAAATACGGAGTAATTCAGATTTGCTGATGCCAGACCATTCTTGAATGTTGTCTAACACCGTAACGGAAAGACCTTGTCGTAGGAAATGAGTGAGTTCGATACCACGTTCTGCGGGTAGGCCAGCAAAGCGCCATAGGGGCTTAAAAGGTGGCGTGGCGGGTTGGGTTGGGAGTGCTGGAATATAGTTTCTCATTGAATACCTCCTGACATTTGTCTTGTTTATTATAGACAATTGTCAGTAAGGTGTAAAATGAAAGATTAAAAAATAGCCATTGGTGAAGACTATTTATCGCCTCGAAAACGCGTTGTGAGGCCTTTTAGAAAGTAACGAAGTAGCTGGTCTCCGCATTCACGGTAGTTTTTATGCCCAGGTTTACGAAAAATGGCATTTAGTTCGGGTTTTGAAACACGAAAGTCAGCGAGTTGGTAAATTTCAATCATATCAGTGTCTTTTAGTTCAAAAGCGACACGTAATTTTTTGAGAATAATATTGTTGTTTAAACGAGTATCGATTTCAGGTGCAGGACGACTTTCATCTTTACCACGGCGATAATAAATCAGCCCATTCAAAAAATGCCCCATTACATTATCATTACATTCAATGTATTCAGGGTCTGTATCTTTCTTTAACCAACTCACCATGTCTTCTTTTGAAATTGTGAGGTCTGCTAGTTTTACGATATTAACCATCTGAGCATCGCTCAAGTCCAACATATAGCGAATACTACGTAAAACATAATTATTAAGCATGGTTGTATTTTATCCATTATTTATAAAATTAATTAACGCAATCATATTGTTTGCATTAATGGTTACCGTGACAACGCTGACAAGATATTGTTTGAAAAGAAACTTGCGATGACGAGGTGGCTATTATGAGGGAATAACAGGATAAAGCAAAGCACTGAACGATGCTTTACCCCATGTAGCGTTATCTAGCCCATAAAATAAATAAGGGAATAGAAAAAGACTAAGGTAAGCCCAACGGTTAATAGCATATTTTTAAGCACTGAAGCTACGACCACACAAAAGAGAGCACCCCAAAGGTAAGGGTTGTCTGGGAAGCTGCGAATCTCATGGTTTTCTAGCAAAATTACAGGTGCGCAAATAGCGGTCAATAAGCAGGGAGCCGAATAGCTCAAAGCTTGACGAACGACAAGGGGTAACCGTATTGGTAATTGGGGGATTAGAAAAATATAGCGCAGAGTAAAAACAATAGCGGTTAAGCTAATAATTAACAACCAGATCATTTTTCCTCCTTCAATAAACGTGAAACTGCGACAGAGACAAACATCCCACCAACGCCTGCGATAACAATAGCACTACTGAAGGAGTACATTGAAAGTATGATAGCGACAACGAGTGAAAAGATAACTCCGCAAAGTGTACTTATTTTTCTTGTTAATGGAACGACGATTGCGAGCAAAGTTGCAACCACAGAAAAATCAAGATGTAATCGACTCAAATCGCCCACAATATTGGCCATCGCAATCCCGCAAAGACTGGTAATTAACCAAACCAGATAAAAACTAAAACCTGCACCAAAGAGATAAGGAAAACTTAAACTCTGGCGTTTTGCTGCACTAATCGCAAATAACTCATCAGTCAGTAAGAAGCCGATACTAAGGCGCTGAGGCGTTGTAAAGTCTTTAACTTGGGGTCGCAGTGTCAACCCATATAGTAAGTGTTGAGAAGTAATAAAGAAAACCGAGATAATAATCGTGATATAACCAGCACCAGAATTAAGTAACCCAAGTGTAACTAATTGAGCTGCACCAGCAAATACCATGGCTGACATGGCAAGACTTTGCCAAAAATCAAGCCCTGTTTCGACAGCCATAGAGCCAGCGAGGACTCCCCATGGAATAACGGCAAGGTTGAGAGGGGCAGTGTGAACAGCGCCGTTCATCATTGCTTTTTGCCATGAGTGATGTTGTTGAGAATACATGTAGATATATACCTATTATGAGTAAAAATAATTATAGCAATATAATTTATATTAAAGACTTATAACTCAATGGGATAAAACAAGATTGCTCTTTTATATCCACCTGATTACGTGCCATTGATCATTTCAAGCCCACCAAGGCCTTGTAAATGAAAGTAATGGGTACTTTCCATAGCATTCCCAAAAGTGAGTCGTTTATGAGCTATTTTTATTAAGCGACTTATTGATAGCATTATTTTAATAACAACTAATAAGCAGAAAGATGGCATTTGGAATACTAATTTATATAGGGTGTTTAATAAATAGATGTTAGCGCCATAGCTACTTTTATGTAATACAGGCTGTTATGTTATATCTTGAAATACAAACTTAATCACTACTGCTAATAGATGGCCATAAAAAGTTTAAAACTCCAATTAATTATGAAATGTAAGCATAAAAACACGCTGGTAAATTATTTTCAGCACGCTACTGAATAGGGTGACCGCTCTGGTTTTATGTTCTGTTGTGTGTGCCAGAGACTCATTGGTTAAGCTGGTTTTTTGTTTATATGTAGATAATAAATCCATATTGAAATTATTAATTAGTGATATCTTTCATATAAAACAGAAGATCTGTATCATAGTAACCATTAAGAAAGAATGTGAATTTTTTGTTATAACTTTTATAGAGTTAGCAGGTTTACTATGCTTGAAAATCTCGGTATTACAAACTTATGGACTTATCTTATTGGTGTAATATTTATTACTCTGGTACCCGGCCCTAATTCTTTATTTGTTTTAACGAGCAGTGCAAAATATGGCGTAAAAAATGGTTATAAAGCAGCGTTAGGTGTTTTTACTGGTGATGCTGTACTCATATTTTTATCATTTTTGGGTGTCGCTTCATTGGTGAAAACCTCCCCTATATTCTTTAGCGTCATAAAATATGCAGGGGCAGCTTATTTATTTTATTTAGGGATTAAAACACTCTATAGCGTTCTACATAAAAAAGACACGGCGGGTGATGTTGATTCTATTGTCCTTGCCACTAAAGGGACATTTAAAAAAGCCGTCTTTTTAAGTTTACTTAACCCCAAAATGATCATTTTTTATGTGTCGTTCTTTATTCAATTTATAGACCCTGCTTACCCAAGCGCTGGAGTGCCATTTTTCATTCTGGGCCTCATTTTAGAAACTTGCAGTATGATTTATTTATCATTACTAATTTTTGGTGCAGTTGCAGTGACTAATATGGTGAAACACAATAAAAAATTATCCAAATTTTCCAATAGCTGTATTGGTGCCGTGTTTCTAATGTTTGGTGTGAAACTGGCTTTAACCGCATAGGGATAAATTATCCTACTACCTACTAATAGCCGATGGTATATCGGCTATTTTTATGGAGACTAACGTTTCATCACTGTAACCTGCTCATGGTTCACTATCCGTTCCTCGACATCTTTCCAGCCCATTCGACGATAGAGTTGCTGCATATCCGGAGTGTATAAGTAAAGGCTTTGGCCTATCAGGTTGTGATAGTAGTTATATAATTCTTCAATAAGTTTACTGCCCATTTTATGTCCACGGGCTTCAGGGACTGTGAGCACTTCGCCTAGCCACCAAGTAGCTTGGTGGACACCCGTTAATTCATGCAAAATAGTACTTGCAGTAGCAAGGAGATTGCCATTTTTATCCGCATAACAAGATAGTATTTGCGGGTTGTCATGACTACAGCGTTCTATTAGCCGCATACGAATGGCAGAAATATTTTCCCATGGGGGTAAATGCCGCCATTCATGATGTAAGGCACTGCTAATTTGTTCAATAAGTTGTGTGTCCTGAGGTGTAACGACGATAAAGTGCATAGCATCCCTATTGAGCAGATAATATAAGTAATGGTGAAAGGGCGTCTAGTAGACTGAATATTTGCCTATAAATATAACTTATCACTTTATTTTTGTTATGGTTATACGTTTTTATGTGGCAATTCCCAGTATGTACCTAGGGTTTCGCAACGATATAGCGTGTCCATCATCTAATTGGTGAAGTAACAAATGTAGGGTAAATATTAAGTCTGGGTCGCTCCAATAGTGCGAAAATCTGTTATAGGTTATTTTTTCGCAACAGCACAGATAATAACGTCCTATGTTGTAATAATCATTAACCTACAACAGCAAGTGATATTGTTGTGACTAGGCTTACAATAACGCACGAAAAACTTGATGGTTTTTATTCGATTAGTTTTTAATAGTGTTGAATTAAAAGATAAATCTGGGGTTATTTATGCTAAAACATCTAATAGAAATTGCTAAAAATTATGCAAAGCCCGCAACCTTTAATGGGTATATAGAAAGCGGGCATGTAGCAGCTGCATTAGAAACAGAAGATGGTGAAATTTATAGTGGTGTGAGCATTGATTCAGCATGCTCATTGGGTTTTTGCGCTGAGCACGCTGCTGTCGCTGATATGTTAAAGGAAGGTAAGTCAGTAATTAAAGCTATTGTTGCTGTTGACTCATCAGGTTGTATCGTACCTCCTTGTGGACGATGCCGTGAGCTTCTTACCCAACTGTCGGATAAAAATAAAGAAACGATTGTGGGTGTGAGTGATGATGTGCAAGTGACATTAGCACAGTTAATGCCTTATGACTGGAAGGTAGCGCGTTGTTAATCTAATAAAAGAATGGTTACAAAATGAATAATGAAGTGAAGCACTATACAGCTACTGCGATGATCCGTAATGATAAAGGTGAGTTTTTATTACATGAACATCGTAAATTAGGGTTTTGGTTACCCCCCGGTGGCCATATTGAAGCGAATGAAGAACCACAGCAGGCTGTTTTTCGAGAGGTTCTTGAAGAAACGGGGTTGGAATGCAAGGTTATTGATTGTAGTTATCCTTTTAAATCAAAGGTAAAGGGTGTTCCTCCGACACAAGTATTGCCTTTACCTCTCGCGATTTTAAAAGAATTTATTGCTGATAAAACGCAAGGGGATCATTGGCATATTGATATGGTGTATTTGTGCGAATTATTGTCGCCAGCACAGCCTCCCATTGCGCCATTCAAATGGGTTGCATATGAGCAACTCGCCAAACTCAATATTCCTGAGGATGTGATTGAGTTGGCGAAAATGGTCAATGAATATTATCAACAGTGACTGGCAAGCCAACGCAAAATTAGCTCACGTTGAAAAACAACAAAGATAACCCTAACACGATAAGTAAAAGACCAATAACCTTATCCATCACAAGTTGGTAGTTAAGTACTTTATTACGTACAGTTGGGGTTGCAAAAAATAGGGCGATTAAACTAAACCAGACTAAATGGGCAAAAGAGATAAATAACCCGTAGCCTAGGTTTAACCAAACAGAGTTATTCACTTGGATGACTTGGCTATAGACAGAAACAACAAAAAACATTGTTTTGGGGTTTAACGCATTAGTTAAAAAGCCCGTTTTAAACGCGACAAAATGTGATAGCGACTGACCTTGGGAAGCACCTGTTGTTATCTTTGTTTTATTTATAAATGACTTAAAACCTATATAAACCAAATAAAAAACACCAAGAAGTTTCACCACTAAAAATAAAGTGGGTGAACTCATAATGATCACTGTAATACCGAAAATAGTGTAAAAAACATGTACTTGTACACCGATAGCAATCCCTAACGCACAAATTAACCCTGTCTTAACCCCATAGGTATAGCTACTGCGCGTCACCATAGCAAAATCGGGGCCTGGACTAATAACGGCCAAAATCGTAATAGTGGCAACAGCAATAATTTCATTCATATTAATTCCCTAAATGAGTAATAAAAACTTACTGAAAAGTCTTTGTTTTATCTTTCTAAGCTGGCTTATTATTTTTTATTATCAATAGATTGATTAAAACTAAAAAGCGATTTATCCTGACATAAATCTGTCAGTTTTTATTACCTATATGAAACTACCACCTTTAACTTCATTACGTTTTTTTGACGCTGCAGCTAAAGCAGGCAGCTTTGTTAAAGCTGCCGAAGAGTTAAATGTCACTCACAGCGCAATTAGCCGGCAAATTCGTTTATTGGAAGAACACCTTAATGTCGAGCTATTTGAGCGCAGAAACCGAGCTGTTTTTTTAACTGCAGAAGGGGCATTATTACTACAAACAACCACTTCTATATTTGAGCAATTGCGAGAAAGTGTCGAAAAAATCACCGCAAATAACACCTCTAATGTGGTAAGTTTATCTTGTGAGCCGACGATTGCGATGAAGTGGTTAATTCCTCGGTTGACTGATTTCTATCAACATTATCCAGATATTACGGTGCACTTGGTTGCCGCTGGAGGGCCTATTGATTTTACTAAAACCAATGTTGATTTAGCGCTTAGACGAAATGATTTCACATGGGATATGCACATTAGTGCGGTAAAAGTGTGCTCTGAACATATGGGGGTGGTTATTAGGCCCGAAATAGATTTTGCAGGGGGAATTGGCGACGCGACATTGTTATCAACAGCGTCGCGGCCAAATGCATGGCAAACTTGGCAGAAAATGAAAGGGGTATCTTTTCAAGGGAATAAGGTAATCACTTATGAACATTTTTATCTATGTATTCAAGCCGCATTAGCAGGGCAAGGTGTCGCATTGGCATCATTTTTGATGGTTGCTGATGAAGTTAAATCGAAGCAACTTTGTGCTCCAGATGGGTTTATGCAAGATAGCTCAGCGTATTATTTATTGTCGGTAAAACCCATCAAGCCTAAGAGTGCAGCAGATATTTTTACCCAGTGGTTAATCGACCAAGTGAATACAAGTATTAAAACAATCATAAATTAATATAGTTAACTATCAAAAAAGGATATTTTGGTTATTAATTCACCGAACCCCCCTGTCATATAAAGATTTTATGACATAACTATTTCCGTGCGTGCTATATTTCTCTGCTGGGTTTTATGTCTTATGTTGGAGCAGATAATGAGCAAAATACGGGTAGGTGTTATTTTCGGTGGTAAGTCAACGGAGCATGAAGTTTCTTTACAGTCCGCTAAAAATATTATCAATGGGCTAGATCGCAATAGGTTTGATGTATGCCTTTTAGGTATTAATAAAGAAGGGCAATGGCATGAATATAACGAAGCCGATTTCTTATTGCATGGTGATGACCCATCTCGTATTACATTAAATACACCAAAGCGTAGTATTGCGATTGTTCCAGGCAAGACTTCCGAACAATTTATTTCTTTAGAAGACGCAAAGCCGCTCCCTCAAATCGATGTTATATTTCCAATTGTCCATGGTAATTTAGGTGAGGATGGGTCTTTACAAGGCCTTTTACGTATGGCTAATTTACCCTTTGTTGGGCCTGGAGTATTAGGTTCTTCGGCTTGTATGGATAAAGACGTAACGAAAAGGTTACTAAGAGATGCGGGTTTAAAAATTGCACCCTTTGTTACCGTTTTAAACAGTGAGCGCACCACAGTTAACTATGATGAAATAGTGGCTCAGTTAAGCCTACCTCTGTTTATTAAACCCGCTAATCAAGGCTCTTCAGTGGGTATTAATAAAGTCAGTAATCTAGCTGAATTTAACCAAGCCCTCGATTTTGCATTTTTATTCGATACTAAAGTGTTAATTGAAAGCGCAGTAAAAGGCCGCGAAATTGAATGTGCAGTGTTAGGCAATGAAAACCCACTAGCAAGCCCATGCGGTGAGATTGTTTTACATGATAGCTTCTATGCGTATCACACTAAGTATATTGATGAAAATGGTGCTTCTGTGGTTGCTCCAGCTCAGCTAGATGAAGCCGTTAGTGATAAAATTCGTGAGATTGCGTTATCGGCATACAGGGCATTAAATTGTAGCGGTATGTCGCGTGTTGATGTTTTCTTAACAGAAAATAATGATGTAGTTATTAATGAAATCAATACATTGCCAGGCTTTACGAATATCAGTATGTATCCTAAGCTATGGCAACAAGGCGGTATGACATATCAGCAATTAATTAGTCGTTTGATTGAGTTAGGCATTGAAAAGTTCCAACAAACGGCGATGCTGAAAACAGCATGTGATGAAATTTAATCGTTGATTTATACTACCTCGGTAGTCTTTATGGCTACTGAGGTGATCCCAGACTACCAGCGTTAACCTATTAATCTCTCCTAAATTTGCGACTTTATATGTTCAAAAAATAGGCGGGTCTCCTTTGGCGAAGTCAGCCGAACAAACTGAATATGGCGCAAATTGATATTAGCCATATGTTTTAGGTTTCTTCTTTTATTTGGGTAGTATGTTTTTAGCTGCCATAAAATAATCGAATCACGGCTGAAAAAGGCGTTCTTCCAGCTTTCTTTATTACCTGTATTTTCCCACAGTTCTTGCCCTGAACGAATACGTGATAACGTGCGTATAATAGACTGATAAAGGGTTCGAGGTAATGAGTAATCCAGCCAAACCACCATATCAACCTCTTTCCATTTAATGGGTTGAGTCCGTGTATAGTTTCCATCGAGCACCCAGCCTGATACGGATTCATTCAAGGCTGCGCTTAGTTTCTGGTTAAGCGCTTCATCCGAAGAACCTTGCCAATTTTCCAGCCAATATAGGCTATCCAATTCGATTGAAGGCACGTTTAATAGCGATGCAAGTTGTTGGCAAAGAGTCGTTTTACCGCTGCCACTGGTACCAATGATATTAATTTTCATGCAATGTAACTGTCAGATATATTTGTGGTAAATACGTAGAGAAGGCTGACTTAATGATAAATTTAATTGCCATCCACAGCGAATAAGTAAGTTATCAGCCACTGTGGTTGCACAAAAAATATGAGGGTATTGCTGTTTATCAATAACCCATTCAAGTTGTTCAAACAAAAACTTCCCGATACCCTGATTTCGTTTTCTGGGGATAACAAAGGCAGCACCAACCCATGGAAATGCGGTGTTATCAGAAAAAAAAGTATCACTTTTCAATGCAATAAAACCACAAGGTATATCATGTTCAAAGGCGATGATCCCCATACCGACCCCTTCACGATGGCGATAGGAAGCAATATCTTGCCAAACATCACCTTTACCTAGAGGACCATAATGGGAGGGCCACTCTTGAAGGAACCACTGTACAAGCAATGGTTCCAGCTCAGGGAGGTCGTGCAAATAACGCCAATGACGTGAACTATTTACACCAGACATAGTTAATATAGCGGAACAAGGGCTCAAAACCGAATTTTTTATACAGGTCAAACCCTGCTTCTGAGGCATCAAGGAAGCAATGTTCGACACCTTGCTGGCGGCAAAATGCTAAGGCGTAATCAATAAGTTGTGAAGCATACCCATGGCCTTGGTGCTTCGGCTCAGTACCGATATCATCGAAACGAGCAAGGGTACCTTCTATGGTCACTGTCATTGAAGTCGCTGGCTCACCATTGACGAGCAATACGAGGTGAAATTGTGGCGCACCTTGCTGTAATGCATCTTCATGGTAACGAACATACTCTTTAATGACTTCATCGTGTTCTTCAGATAAATAAAATGCAGCCACGAGAGGAGCGGCCCAGAGCGATAAGTCATGATTAGCCAGTACGATATCAACTTGGTTATTGGGCAGAGTGACCTCATTCTGTTTTGCAAGGGTCAACGCCATAGCGGTTGTGACACTGTCACGTTTGTAGTTTAATGATTCAGCCTGTTGCACAATTTGTGGCAACATTTCTTCAGGGATAACTAATGTGTGGTTTTTTCTTTGTGATATAAATAAGTTATGTGCCTGCATAAATGCATGGCTGGTGGAATCAGGTTGCAGATAAATGAAATTAAACGCAGGGGAGTTTAAGGGCGTCAAGTAGCAAATGGTATGCTGTGCTATTTGAATGCTATGTTCACAAATTGAAGTCCAAAACGTTTTTTCGATCGATTGGTAGTGTCTTAAGTAATAAAGCGGAATATTCATTTGTCAGTTACCTGATGCAAAACGAGTTAATCGATATGGGCCTAAAGCAGCGTGTTTTACACCATGTAATATTTCACTTTGAGCTAACTGGCATATCAAAGGCGCTAATGTAATTGCTGCGTGCATACTGATAATATATAAACCTTCAAAATCAGCAACATTTCCAACAATTGGCATCTGATCTTTAGGCATAGGTCTCATTCCTATGAAAGTGTTATCAAGAGTTAGTGTATTACTACCTATAAATGAATTCTTGATTGTTGTAAGGGCATTTTGTGCGATATTGACTGCACTATGTATAGGCTGCTCATCAATATAATCTTCAGCGCAAACAATTTTACCAGAAGTCTCTGGGCGAAGCTCCATTGCGGGTGTTGAAATGATATGTTGAACCATTTTGACGGTATCTTGTTTCGTAAAATGGACAATAATTGAAGGAGATGCTGAAACTGGCAGCGTTATTCCTAATGAATTAATGATACCAGTTGCTCCAACTCCCGCAGTGACGACGGTTTGATCTGCGATGAAATTACCCTCGCTAGTCTTGACTCCTAAAATACGTTTATCACTAACATTTAAGGATAATACTTCGTGCTCAGGTAAGTATGTTACACCTTGTTTAATAGCAAGTTTTAACAAGGTTTGTGTGGTATTGACAGGGTCAATGCTACCTTCATCAGGGCAAAAAGCAGTAATAGCAGGTGAGATTTTTAAGTTAGGTTCCATCGCTTGCAACTCAATACGGTTTAACGCTTGGATGTTAAAACCTTGAGATTGGTGGCTATTGATGAATTCTTGGGTTTCTTTATCAGTCTTGTGCCAACTGATAGCACCAGACCAATTAATTTTTATCTCACCATGGGTTAATTTTTCCAACTGATGCCAACTCGCTAAAGCTTGCTGACGAAGCTGGCTATAACCATCTGGTCGCCCATATGAAACATTCAACCATGCGAAAGAGTGCTGTGTTACCCCTTGAGCAACATGGCCTTTATCTAGCAAAATAATTTTGCTATCACTCTCTTTTGATAAATACCATGCGAGTGTCACTCCGACAATGCCTGCACCAACGATAACAATAGTTTTTTTATGTTCAGAATGCATAAATTACCCAGACAGTCGCCATATAATGAAAACTACTATAAAGTTAAGGCAACAATTAATAAGCTATTATTTTAATTATATCCGATTAATTCATTAATGGCGCATTATTATTCGAACATTGATGCAGCATAGAAGTAAAATAGGGAAAGTAAATGAAGTACATTTTTGAGCAAGTAACGGTTTTTTCATCTAAAAAAATGGATGGCAATGCTTTGGCTGTTGTTGTAGGGGCTGACGATTTAACAGAAGAGCAAATGAATAAATTTGCAAAATGGACTAACTTAAGTGAAACCGTCTTTTTATTAAAACCAACAACACCTAAAGCGGATTACCGTGTGAGGATTTATACCACGGAAGGTGAACTCCCTTTTGCTGGGCACCCAACTTTAGGCAGTTGTTTTGTATGGCAGCAAACTTATGGTCGACCGCTAGACACCATAGTCCAAGAGTGCGGAGTGGGCTTAGTAACAATAAAACGAATAAATGGTAAGCTGGCATTTATGGCGCCACCACTAATTCGTGGTGGTGAAATAGAACAACAAGAAAAAAATAAAATTTTTAAAGCACTTGGGCTTACAGATGATGATGTCGTTGGCTGCAAGTGGCTCGATAATGGCCCTGGTTGGCTTGGTATTGAACTTAAATCTGTTGAAAAACTATTGCACATTGAACCTGACTATTCCCAATTAAAGGGATATGACATTGGATTATGTGCCATTTGCCCTGAAGGTCATGATAAACAATTAGAGGTTAGGGCATTTTGTTGTTCCATTGCCGAAGAAGACCCTGTGACGGGAAGTTTTAATGCGGTGGCTGCACAGTGGTTAATCCCTCAGGGGAAATTACCGCAACAATATACTGCTGGTCAAGGTCAGTGCATTGGGCGCAATGGGTTAATTTATGTAACCGCTGATGATGAAGGGATCTGGGTTGCCGGTGATGTTGTTAACTGTATTAGCGGGACAGTAGAACTGGATTAAGAATGCATCATAAGGTGACTGACTTTGGTCAATCACCTTATGATGTTAAATCGATTACACGCGAATAAAACGTGTCACGAAAGCGATAATAATAAGTAATGCAGAGATCATCAGTAATGAGGTGGCTAATGATAGATGAAAGGCAACAAAACCGATTGCGGCAGGGCCTGCAAGAATACCTAAATAACCTAAGGTTGAAATTGCCGGGACAGCTAGTGATTCAGGCATAGTTTTTTGTTTCCCAGCAGCGGAAAACATGACAGGAACAATATTGGATGAACCAGCACCGACTAAAGCAAAGCCGATGATCGCCAATGTTAAAGACGGTGATAAAACGGCAATAACAAAACCAGAGCAAGCAATCAAAGCCCCTAAAAAAACCACACGTGCAGAACCTACTCGCATAACAATCTTGTCGCCGAATAACCGGCCAATAGTCATCATGGTTGCGAAGGCTGCAAAACCAAGTCCCCCTAGGGTTTCTTTTAAACCGTGATGCTCAATAAGAAACACGGCTCCCCAGTCTAATACTGCACCTTCAGAAAGAAAAACGGCAAAGCAAACAATCCCGATGATGAGCACAATCCCTTTAGGGACCGCAATGAGTGGCCCTGACGGCGCATTGGCATAAGGGAGCAGACCGTTATAGCAAACCATGAGTAAAATGAATGCAATTACAGAGATAATAACTGATGCAAGCACTGCTGAAGCGCCGAGGAGTAATATTAGGCTCATCGTACCGGCCCCCGCAATACCACCAATACTATAAAACCCATGAAATCCTGACATGATGGGTTTATCGGATGATTTTTCGACGATCACGGCTTGTACATTCATGGCACAATCTGTTAAACCGATAAAAATACCAAACAGTAATAAGCCGATTACTAACAAATTAATTTGCGATATGAAAGATAAAATAGGGAAGAGTAAACAAAATGCAATTGTTGAAAAAACCATTAATCGCCGACAACCATATTTTGCAGCCAGAGCGCCAGTCATTGGCATGGCAACGAGAGCACCACCCCCAAAGCAGAGCAGTAACATACCAAGGGTGGCATCATTTGCTGCCGTGTTAATCTTAATATAAGGCACTATAGCGGCCCACGCAGCGGTTACAAAACCTGCAATAAAAAAGATAATTCGTGTAGAAACTTGTTCTTTTTTGGCTGGCGCAGCGTGAATATTAACGTTTAATTGTTGGGTAGAGTGCATTTTTAATTACTTTACAATAAGATAAATAAAATTAACCATTATTTAAAATAGCGAGAATTTGCTCGTGGAGAATAGAGCAATCAAAGACAATAATGGCTCTTTTGCCATCAAAGTACTTGCCTTTAAGTGTACATCAGTAGGTTTAATCATAGGGACTAATGAAACAATATCATAAGGTTCTAGTGCGAATTTAACGCAAAAATAAATTTTTTTGTGGTTAGTGTCATCACTGAATAATATTCTCAGGTATTATGAGTCAATAAGACTAGTTAGGTCAGTATGAACAATAATTAGGCGGGAAAAACTATTTTGGGAACTCTGGATAGAAGATAGCTTGCTTAATCAGTGGCTAGACTTTTATTGTTATTTATCATTTTTTCTAAATTCATATCTTTATTAAGGCATTTTTAGCACCTAATTTACAGGATGGTTTAATATAATCACCTGACTAAAATTTATTTGGGCATATTATGAAGCTAAAAATTGTTGCTTTCTTGTTTTCTATTTACAGCTTAAATGCATTTGCACAGGGAGATAACTGGCAAATGCAAACTTTACTCCATGAAGGAAAAAAAGTTGATTATTACGTTATTAAGCAACAAGCACTAAACTCAAATGATTTGTTAGTATTATTGCAAGGGTCTGATTGCATAAGCGTGACAAACAACCCTAATATGGTAAAAAATTTTGCTATCGCATTCCCTAAGAATGATATTTTATTAGTTGAAAAAACAGGCTTGACTCGGCAAGTTGGTATTGATGGAAACCCAGTTTCGGAAGAAAATTGCCCCGTTGAATATATGTCCCAAGATTCCCCTTTAGAAAGGGCGGATAATTATATTGCGGTGTTACAGCAGCTAAAAAATGATTACCGGAATATTATTTTATTAGGAGGGAGCGAGGGGGCAACAGTCACTAATTTGATTGCGTCTAAAGTAGATTTTATAACTGCCTCCGTCGCTATTAACGTTGGAGGGCAATTTTTTATTAATGACGTTTTATACAGTATTAAGAATAATACCCCTGCCGACGAAGTCGATAATTCCATTGAGGGTTTTAAACAGTTTGCAGAAGCCGTCAAACAAAAGCAATTAAGAAAAGACCAGTTCGTGAGTGGTCATGGAGCCATGTGGTGGTATGAAATGTTAACCATTGATAATTTAAAATTAATTCAATCGATAAAAACGCCGCACTTAGTTATCCAAACTATGGCCGACACCAACGTTGATGCTTATGCTACGGAAAAAATGATACAAAAAAACCATAATACCAATGTGAGCTTTAAGCAATATCAAGGGTTAGACCATTTTTTCCAAGATAATAAAGGGCAATTACATACCAAGGAAATTATTAGGGATATTCAGAGTTGGTACCAAACAATCAATAACTAATCTTTTCCTATGATGAATAGTTACACCTTAATTTTTAAAGTGTAACTATTAGATTACTCAGCAATAAAACTGTAGTAATTGAATATAGGTTCGAAACCTAATTTCTTATAAATAGATAGCCCATCTGATGATGCTTCGAGTACACATTGCTCTATACCTTGCTGATGACAGAAGAAAAGAGCATGTTTAATTAATTGAGTCGCTAGCCCTTTGCCTTGGTATTGAACATCAGTTCCAATATCATCAAGGCGAGCAGTTTTTTCATTTATAGTTAAGGTTAGAGTAGAAACGGGTTGTTGCTTATCAAATAAGACGAAATGCATCATATTTGTATTTTTATCCATAGCTCTTTGGTGATAACGAATGTATTCGTTAATGACGGTTGAATCGTTTTCCTCTCCTTCAGCTTCAATTGGGAAAGCTGTAATTAAAGGTTGTGCCCAATTAGTTAATTGTTCATTACAGGTTTCAATTCGGTAATCTGCGGCAAGCGGTAGTGCTATAGAATATTGAGATAATGATGCTTGAGGAAGAAACATGGCCGTTGATTCACCATCAGCAATTAAACTTAATTTGGCAATTTCAGATTTGACTTGATGAAGTGCTTGTTCATGAACGACTAGTACATAAGGCTTAGAGCGTTGCTTAAATAAATGTCGTGCATTTTCAAAGCCTGTAATAGTTGCGTCTTTATGTAAATAAATAAAATTAAAAACAGGCAGAGGAAGCTCAGAAAAATAAGCGATGACATGGTCGTCAATATGAGCGGTTTCTAAGCAAATTGCTGACCAAAAATGATTTTCTTGTTGGTAAAATAAACCTTCTTTGTTATTCATTGTAGACCCTGTGATTTATTACGGCTAGTTGCTTTTGGGTTACATTGTATATAATACAATTCAATCGCTATAGTGCTTGAGCCTCTGACAGCACGATTGGAACCATTGCATTTACTGATGGATTTAAAAATTGGTTTTTATGATAAGGTATTTCACTGACAATATAAGGAGAATAATATGAAGAGTGCAGCACCAGAGACCATCACGTTTTTTGAACGTTTACTGCCATTAGTCGTATCAGGAGAAAAAGTTATCACTATTCGTGATAAAAGCGAAAGCCATTATGTGCCAGGTAGTTTTGTTAAAGTATATGCATTAGAAACAAATAAATACTATACGGATATTGAAATTCTTTCGGTACAGCCTATCTCTTACGATGATATTTCTGAATACCATGCTCAGCAAGAAGCGATGACATTAGATACATTGAAAAAACTGATTAGAGAAATTTACCCAACAGAGCAATCTTTGTATGTTATTAGTTATAGGCTAATAAAATAGAGTTATTAATTATGAGTTAGAGTTGCTTACTATTTTAATCAAAAGCCTCTTTTGGTTGTAGCGAATACCATAGGCCATTTGCAAAAGAAATTTTTGTGATTTCTGCTGCCTCTGTTAGCTGGAGGAAGGGCATCGTTATAGGTAAAATGTTCACTAATAAATGTTAGCCCACTATTACATAGTGAGCTGGGTGAGGCTCATATAAAGTATCTTTGGTGTTTTAAAATAAACTGCTTTAATGAGGTTGGGGGCTTACCAGTGATGGTTTGAAAATTATCAAAAACAATACCTGTGCGATCTAACTTACCATTTGTAAAATCTACATAATGGTCATAGATACTTTTCATATAGGCAAGCTCTAGATTGTTATTTAGGGCATGTTGCCAAAATTCATCTGGGTTTTCTGCTTGATACTGAAAAGTTATACCTAATTGTTCTGTAATGAGTTCAGCAATCTGAGTGTAATTTTTATTTTCGTAACCAAGACGATAAATATGACCAGTATGTTTTTCAGGAGCAAGTAAACAATGTGCAGCTAATTCGGCAACATCTGCGCAATCAACCCAACTTAATACAGCATGGCCAAAATAAGAACGTAATATCCCTTTTTGTAAGTTATTATCCCCTTGGTATCCTAATAGATTTTGCATATAAGATTCAGGGCGAAGATGAGTATATTGCATTCCAGACCATTCAATATAACGCTCGATTAACTGATGCCAAGCCCAATGAGCAACTTGCGCATTATCATCGCCACAAGCACCTAAATGAACGATATATTTAACCCCTGATTTTTTTGCCGTATCAATAAAAATTTTACTTTGTACAAGCATATCAATGGTATAGCCAGTCATCATGAAAACAGAATCAATACCCTGCAAAGCATTTTCAATGGTTTCAGGCTTATCGTAATCCATGACAACGGTACGATAGCTGGTGTTAGTTATTTTGTTTGGAACCCTAATAGCTAAAACGACATCTTGGTATCCTTTTTCATGTAATGACTGGGTCAAATAACTACCGACTTGACCCGTAGCACCGGTGATGAGGATAGTATTTTTCATAAATATTCCTGATTAAATAAATTAAAGTGTTTTACTCATAATATATTCAAGTGTTTGCTGAGTTTTACTTTTGAATAACACTTCCTTCAGGATGTGTAATCCATTTGACTGATAAAGTTTGATGGCTCTCGCGTTGCTAGCCAAAACATCTAACCATAATGCTGTGCTGCCAGATTGTTTGGCAATATTTTCAATTAATCTGAAAACGATCATTCCATAACCTTTACCTGTGACGTCGGGTGAGAAATAGAGTTTGTTGAGTAATGTTCCAGTTATTGAGGATTCAGGTATGGAAGATTGGTGAGTTAACTTAACTAACCCGATTGGAGAACTATGTTCTATTAGGTACCATTCAATATTTTGTTGGTTGATATCATTAATAATTTTAACTGGGCTATATTCTTGGTCTAAATAATCTAATAGCTCATCTTGATTATTCCATAAAGCAGCAAAATGGTGGCAATAGCTGTTGATACCTATATCACTAAGTATTGATGCATCTTGTTCAGTGGCTTTTCTCAGTGTAATAGAAACTTGAGTCATAAATATTATCTCCTGTATATCATCAGTTTATAGCAATATGCAGTGAGATAGCTACAGAGGTGAGGGGGAAGAGCATTTTTGGATATAAAGGATTATGCAAGCAAGATAAAAGGGCAGATAAGCCCTTTTGCACAAAGTAGGTTATTTAATTTTTTGGCTAATATCTGAATAAGCAAATAAGGCTTGAGCACCGCCAGTATGTATAAATAATACGGGGGTATTTTCGGTTGACGTTTCTAAGTAATGAATTAACCCAGCCATTGCCTTACCCGTATAAACGGGGTCTAACAAAATACCTTCTTGTTGAGCTAACAGTCTAATTGCCTCTAACCCTTGGCAATTTGGCATTCCATACATAGGCGCAAAAAAATCATCCCATAATTGGATTTCTGGTGTTTGAGTAAGCGCAAACATTTGCGCTAGCTCATTTTGTAGCTTCTCTACTTTAGGGGATTGGTCTTGTTGCTTTCTTGAAACGGTGACACCGATAACCTGGCTTTGAGATAATAATTCTTGTATCCCGATAGCGAGGCCAGCGTGGGTTCCCGCACTACCGGAAGCGACGATAATTTTATCGAATTCAATATGTTTTGGCTTTTGTTGCGCGATTTCAATAGCACATTGAATATACCCTAATGCACCTAATGCATTTGAACCGCCTACTGGAACAATATAGGTGTCTTTAAGCGCTAATGTTTCAATTAACGTTTCCATCTGTGACTGTGGGTCAGTTAATTCATCACACATGACGCAACGGGCGCCAAATAGATCAGTTAGTAATTTATTCCCATTATGCAGAAAATTAGGGTTATCACTTTGAATTGGGTTCTCTAATAATGCGACACACTCAAGACCGTACATTGCAGCAACAGCCGCGGTTTGCCTAACATGATTCGATTGTATCGCCCCTGCAGTTATGATGACTTTAGCCTTTTTTGCAAGGGCATCTGCCATCAAATATTCAAGCTTACGTAATTTATTACCTCCCATCGCTAAGGGGGTCATATCATCTCGCTTAATATAAATTTCACGATGAAATTTACGCGATAAATTGTTAAGCCGGTTAAGCGGAGTTGGTGCGTTGAGTAAATCTATTTTTGCATATTGGCTTAATTGTTGTTGAAGAGACATTTAAACTCCCAATAAATTAATAAGAGAAACCAAGGTAAAGGTAAATGGCGAGCACAATGCTGGCAGTGACTAATGCATATGGCATTTGAGTGCGGATATGCTCAATATGTTCACAGTCTGTTGCCATCGAAGCAACAATTGCATCGGCAGAAATTGGTGATGTCATATCACCAAAAATAGAGCCTGAAATTGCAGCGCCAATCATATACTCAACAGGCATTCCTACGGATAAACCTAATTGAACCCCAATGGGGATCATAATGGCAAATGTTCCCCAAGATGTTCCTGTCGCTAACGACATGATGGCACTGATAATAAAGATAAAACCAATAGAGAAACCTGGCGCCATAACGCCATGAGTGACTTCGGCAATATAGGCGCCAGTATTTAATTCAGCGGAAACATTCCCCATTAAGAACGCTAAGATCATAATAGAACTAATTTTCAGCATATTGGCATAGCCGATAAAGAGCTCTTTAAAGAAATCATCAATAGTTAGTAAGCGACGGCCAATAAACCAGCAGAAAGACACTGCTGTTCCAAACATAACTCCCCAATATACAGATGTTGAACCACTTCCTTTACTAAAGTCTCCATCTCCTGTGATATAAAGCGCAATAGGTACCATAAGCACAGTAGATAAAATGGGGATAAAAAAGTTTAATGAAGAATGTGCGTTTGGGTGATCAATAATTTCATCTTCGTCATTTTGCCCTTGGTGCTGAGAGATATTCCCTGAGGCAAAATCTTGTTGATATTTATCTTCTGCTTTTTTCATGGGGCCCCATGAAATATTAGTAAATACATAGAACAAGATTGTGATAATGGATAACCATGCCATCAAGTTATAACCAATAGAGGTAATTAAAATATCAAAAGGTTCGCCACTAATTAGGCCTTGAGATATTTGCACACCGATTAACCCCATAATGACTGCACCCCAGCCATTAATTATGGCTGATGAACACACCGAAACACAGGCTGTTTGAATGATGTAGGACATTTTTTCGGGAGCAACACCATACTGCCTTGCTAAATTTTTAGTCGATGCTCCGGCGACGAGTTGGTTTATTGAACTTTCTATAAAGATAAGAGATGTGATGATTATCGCTAACAGTTGTGTGGCTGTACGGTTTTTAATTAATTTAGTTTTATTGGTGAGTAATTGAACTAGGGCACGAACACCACCAGTGACAACTACCAAGCGCATGATACCGCCTATCATTACCATAAAGACAATGGTGCGAGTATTACCTGCGGATGAAAAAGTATGAATAATCCCATCGACAGTGCCTTGAACACCTAAAAGTAGATTGTGGTCATGAATAACTGTAAAACCGACTAAAATCCCCAACATTAATGAAAGCATTACCTGGCGAGTTAATATAGCCAGAATAATGGTCACAATGGGAGTTATAATTGTCCAAATACCATAGTCCTGCATGTGTTTACCTGTGATCCTTTATAAAATAAAAATGTTATAACTTTATAATTATCGAAAAATCATAGCATTAATAACAACAGGGTAGAATAATTTTATGCAGTTTGAAAAACGTGGGGAACAGTAACCAATGAAAAGCAGCCATATTGAATTTATGGCTGCTTGGTGAGTAATAAACAATTATTGTAATGATAGCCATTCTTGGGCTGTAATTCGGCTAATATTTTCTGTTTTAGTTTCTGCAATGAGCTCAATATACTGTGGGGCGAGGGTTGAATGATATTTGAACCCACATTTCTCTTGGGCTATTTTAGATTGTTGATTGCCTTGAAAATACCCGCACCATAAATTATCTAATTTCAAGTCAACAAAGGCATGGCGCATGATTTCAGACATTGCTTCTGGGATCAAACCTTTTCCCCAAAATGGTACACCAATCCAATAACTCACTTCTGCATCATTATCACCAATCGGGAAATTACTTTCGTGGTTAAAGGATAGGCCAATTAAACCGATAGCTCGATTATCATTTTTTAGCGTAACAGCATAGATCTCTTCACGCATAAAAATATTTTTTATAATTATTCGACTTTCTTCTTCATTTTGATGAGGGGGCCAACCAGCTATTGGGCCAATTCGTTTATCTTTTGCATAAAAATATAAATCACTTGCATCTGTTTCTTGCCAAGGGCGCAAAACTAACCTGTTGGTATTAAGTATCATCCTAAAGCTCCTTATCATGCTTATTTGATATTGGAGGCTATTTTAGGTATTTATGAAAAACATAAAAGGGCAATACATCTCCAATTTGGGTACAAATGACAACTCATTTGCTATGATTTAAACAAATCGAAGGTGAAAGAGGAAAAAGATGCTTCGTATAAAAAAACATCAAATTGAATTATTGGATGTGATTTGTTTGGGTAATACGAATATGGATGAAATGCAATTGACCCCAATAAGGCCATCTTATGTCACTGTATGTATATGCAGGCAAGGGGCAGCGGTATTTAATATTAACTTCAAACATTACACTGTTGGCAAAAGTGATATCATGGTGTTATATGATGATACTTTTGCGATGTTAAAGGCTAAATCACGCAATTTTCAGATTGAGTATCTATTGATTGAGAAAAAATTTGCAACTGAAATCGCTTATTCATTGCCAAACCAATTGTTTTCATTTTTTAATGAATATCCGATTATTACTATCCCAGCTGGGAAAAAAATAGTACTTGAAAGCTGGCGGCATATTTTATTTGAAATCGTATCAAGCCGTGGCGAATATTGGCAATTGCAATTAAAAAATCACCTACAAAATCTATTTTTAGAGATTAGCAATGGGGCTCAAAATAAACTAAATAAACCGATGGAAAGAAGCCGACAAGAACAGTTGTGTTGGCGCTTTTGGGATTTAATTACGACTCATTGCAAACAACATAAAGAGGTGAAGTTTTATGCGAATGAATTAGCAATTACCCCTTTTTATTTATCGAAAATCAGCCAAGCCTTTTTTAATGACCCACCTAAGGCATTGATTGATAGACAAGTTACTCTAGAAATCAAAGCATTATTAGAGGTTGGTGAATTATCTATTAAGCAAATAGCGAGTGAATTAAACTTCGAGGATACGTCCTATTTATGCCGTTATTTTAAACGCCATACGGGTATGACGTTAACAAGGTTTAAAAACGCATTACATAAAAAAGACAAGGTTGCTGAATAGAGGATTCAGGATTCAATTTTAGTTGAATATTTTTTTATAAACTCAATAAAACAGCGTAATCGAGGGGAAACGGTTTGGTTGCGATAATACACGGCATTAATGGGTTGCCGAGTCACCACAGTTTTACTTTCTAAAATTTGTAATAATTGCCCACTTTCAAGCGCATCCGCCGTAACAAAATCTGCTGAACATAAAATACCGGCCCCTTGAACAGCGAGGTGAAATAGGACCTCGCCACTTGCAGCTGCAATATTAGGCGTAACTTTCAACAATTTTTCATCGTTGGTTTTTATCGGCCATACATTCAAGGTATCAGGCTGTGTAAAGCCTAATATGCAGTGTTTATTTAGTTCATCAATATTTTGTGGTACGCCATATTGCTTTAAATAAGATGGGCTTGCGACTAACCGTTTTTGGCTATACCCAAGTAAGGTGGCGTTAAGGGAAGAGTCTTTAAGCGTACCAATACGGAAGGCAACATCAATCCGTTTTTCTAATAAATTTGTTATCCCTTCATAATTATGGATTTCAAGTTCAACTTGTGGGTAATGCTGATAAAACAAAGGGACTAATGGTGCAATAACATGAGTGAGAAACGGGGTTGATGCATCAATGCGTAATACGCCAGAGGGAATAGATTGGCGGGCAGATAGCATTTCTTCCGCTTCTTGAGTGAGGTTAACAATTTCTCGCGCTTTTCGCAAAAATGCAGCACCTTCATCACTGAGTTTTATTGAGCGTGTTGTGCGATATATTAAGGTGGTGTCCACTTTTTCTTCAAGCCTAAGTAATAGACGACTTGCAGTTGAGACAGTGACGTTTAACTGCTCAGCAGCAGCGGTAATTGAGCCACAATCGACAACACTAATAAAGGTTTGCAGTTCTTCAAATGTTATTTTCATTATTGCATTTCCGGCAAAAGTCATTTCCACCTTAACGCCTTTTTCATTGTGTTTCAATATGAAAGAATTCGGGTTATTAATCAGCACTCATAATGTATTTTAATAAGGGTTTTGAATGAGAATAAACACAGCATTATTGGCTTTGGCGATAGGTGCGTTTGCTATTGGAGCAACAGAGTTTTCACCGATGGGAATGTTATCTTATATCGCGCAAAATATTCAGGTAGACATACCATCAGTAGGTTCTATTGTAGTGATATATGCATTAGGGGTGATGATTGGTGCGCCAATCATGACATTACTTTTAGCAAATAGACGACCGAAAATGGCTTTAATATTTTTAATGTCAATATTCACTATAGGGAATCTATTATCTGCCATGTCACCTGATTTAGTGACACTGTCACTTTCTCGTTTTATTACCAGCTTAAATCATGGCGCATTTTTTGGGTTAGGCGCAATGGTGGCCGCTAGTGTAGTACCAACGGGTAAACAAGCCAGTGCAATAGCAGCGATGTTTATGGGGCTAACAATAGCGAATATTGGTGGTGTACCATTAATGACTAAATTAACTCAAATGATAGGCTGGCGTCAGGCATTTTATTTGATTTCTGCTTTAGGTATATTGACGATTATTAGCTTGGTTTTGGCATTACCTAGCCATTTGACGGGTAAAAAAGTGAATGTGAAAAGCGAATTAGCTATTCTGCGACGACCTCAGGTATTGCTAGGGATGCTTTCAACAGCATTAGGTGCCAGTGCGATGTTTACACTTTATACCTATATAACCCCAATGTTAATGGAATTTATCCAAGCTTCAGATCAAATGATCACCATAATGTTAGTAATTATTGGTATTGGCTTTACCATTGGTAATTATATTGGAGGGCTGTTTGCTGATAAATCATTGTTTGGTACCTTAATTGTATTTTTTATTATGTTAGCGTCCAGTATGGCTATATTTCCATTTATCGCGGTAAATTCAATCGGGGCTGGTGCTGGTTTATTATTTTGGAGTATTTTTAGTTTTGGTATTGTACCACCAATCCAAATGCTTGTTATGAATGCTGCGACGGGGGCACAAGCTTTAGCTTCTTCTGTTAACATTGGGGCTTTTAATTTAGGTAATGCGATTGGAGCCGCTATTGGGGGAGTTATATTATCTCATGGTTATAGCTATTCAATGATTAGCTTTATTGGGGCGTTAATTGCTGTTTTAGGCATCAGTGTTATTCTGGTTATTTCTCGCAGAAATGCTAATACAAAACTCGTAACGGAAGTGGCGTGTAGTTAGCCAGTAGCGATTGAATAATTAAAAAGCAAGGTTCGGAGTTTCTGTGCTAGCCCAATGTTGATAATTAACGCAATAATTCTAAAGTGGAATAGGGGTCATAGCGATGGTTAATATGTGGAAATCTCCAGAGCAACGTTGGCAAGCCGTAGTCGAACGTAATAAAAATGCAGATGGTCATTTTGTTTATGGTGTGAAAACATCATTAATTTATAACCATCCTTCTGCTGCGGGGCGTTTACCGAATAGAGATAATGTTGAGTTTTTCGATAATGAACAACAAGCCATTAAGCAAGGTTATCGTCCCGGTAAACGTCAGCGTACAGAAACGGCACAATTAAACCAATTTTATAAGGAAAAAATAGAAAAGGCCTGCCGTTACATTGAACAGCAAAATCGGCCGTTGACACTGACTGAACTTGCAGAATACGTTGGAATTAGCCGTTACCATTTTCATCGCTTATTTAAGGCGCACACAGGTTTAACGCCAAAAGCTTATGCAAACGGTCTGCGACACGAAAAATTACAAGGTCAACTTCAGCAACAAGAACGAATTACTGATGCTATCTATGATGCAGGATACCAATCAAACAGCCGCTTTTATGAAACGGCAATACAGCGGCTAGGAATGACCCCAAGCGCTTGGAAATCAGGAGGGGGTGGCAGCAAAATTTATTTTGCTCTCGCTGCTTGTTCATTAGGAACTGTATTGGTTGCTCAAAGCCCAATAGGTGTCTGTGCTATCTTACTGGGAGACGACCCTGAGCAGCTATTGAGAGACTTACAAGATAAGTTCCCTAAGCTGATCTTATCGGAGGTGATGATAAGTTTGAAAAAGTGATTGCGAAAGTTTTGGGGTTTATTGAAGCACCCGAAATTGGTTTTGACCTACCATTAGATATTAGAGGTACTGCATTTCAGCAACGGGTATGGCATGCATTACGTGATATACCCGCTGGTAAAACAGTAAGTTATAGTGAGATAGCAGAAAAAATAGGCCAACCTAAAGCGGTTAGGGCAGTTGCGAGTGCTTGTGCTGCAAATATATTAGCTGTAGCGATACCTTGCCACCGCGTGGTCAGAAATAATGGTGACCTTTCCGGTTACCGCTGGGGAATAGATCGTAAACAAGCACTATTGTTAAAAGAATCTCAACGTAAATGATTTAAATAATAAGTCATTTAGTATTGGTCATCTTTTATGATGAGTTAACTAAAGCTTAATGTGAGTCGATGGTGTAAAAGACGCCCCCAAAAAATTAATCAGTACTTTAAAATTAAAGTACTAATCGCTTAGCTTATCGTTCTACAGCCCATTAGCAGTCATGAGTAAAGTTGATTTAGGTTTATCTTTGGGAGCTTGTGATTATGAACAATTACATAGATTCAGCCTTATTATGTTTAGTGAACAACATATAGATAAGGTATAAAGCCGTAAAACTTGCTGTGTACCCGGTAAATATTAGCCAAAAAGTTTTCCAATCTACAATACCTTCAACTGTATTGAGTTCAATTGCCCAACCACAAAGCACTGCGCCTAAAAAAGTACCGAACCCATTAACTAAAGTCGTGAAAACGCCCTGTGCTGTGGAACGAAATTCAGGGGCGATTTCTTTTTCTAAAAATAGGGCTCCCGCAATATTGAAGAAATCAAATGCACAGCCATACACAACCATTGATAAGAAGAGGGCGATGGTGCCTATGGAGGTGAAGTCACCATAAGCAAATAATCCTAAGCGTAAAATCCATGCAATCATACTGAGCAATAGGATCGTTTCAATTTTAATTTTTTTCAGCAAAATAGGTAAAAGGAGAATAAAAATAATTTCAGAAAACTGTGATATTGATAAGAATATGGTTGGATACGCAGAGAAAACAGAACCCTTAGCCTCAGGAGCTAGAGCCATATCTTGTAAAAAAGGAACACCAAAGGTATTGGTTATTTGCAATACAGAACCGAGTAGCATAGCAAAAAATAGAAATACAGCGACTCTACCTTTTTTAAATAGCTGAATAATATTTTGGCAGCTAATTTTTTTATTTTTTGATGTATTAACTCTTTTAATCGATATAAAGAAAACAGAAAAAATACTTAAAACAATAGATGCAGCAGCACTGATATATAATTGATAAAAACTCATTTCAAGTTTTAATAGACTAATAGTCCACATAGCGACAATAAAGCCAACTGTGCCATAGACTCGTATTTTAGGGAAATAGATATCAGAGCTAAACTTTTGCTCCTCTAACATTTCAAAAACAATACTGTTACAGATTGAAATTGTTGGCATATAAAACATTAGGTGGATTAATGTCATAATGAACAGTAGGGTTATTGAATGACTATGAGCCATCGCGAGTAAGAATAAAGCAGAAATAAAATGAGAAGCGATATAAACTAGTTTACGGTTATTA
This sequence comes from Providencia sp. TYF-12, assembly GCF_041344805.1. Lineage (NCBI taxonomy): Bacteria > Pseudomonadati > Pseudomonadota > Gammaproteobacteria > Enterobacterales > Morganellaceae > Providencia > Providencia sp. TYF-12. Next base: position 2,513,761 of record NZ_CP166833.1, on the reverse strand, counting down.
ATTTTATCTGCAATAAACCCTATGATAACTGGTGAGCATAGAGCGGATATCCCTAATGCACTGAATATTAACCCAATTTCACCACCTTTAAAGTGTAGGGTGTTGAAAAGATAGGACGCAAATGTAACTAACCAAGATCCCCATATAAAAAACTGTAAAAATGAAACTATCTTTAATCGAGTTGTTATATTCATATTTATACATCCTTGCCTAGTCTAAATATACTTTCATGTAATTGTTAAATCAATCACTTACACAAATTCATTTAATAATCATGTATACAAGCATCTATTGGTTATTTCTTGCATATTATAAAATATAATTTTGGGCTTTTTTTTGATGTAAAAGCGGCTTATTATAAATTAAATATTACATTGTTACTTTTATAAGCATTATTACATACTCACCGAAATGTTAATAATTTGTATTTAAGAAGAGGGTTATTTAGGTAATTAAATATAAGAAATAGTTAACAATAAGGTTAAACTAAAAGTTGCATTAGCCTCGTAATTAGTGTTAAATTAGATGAAACCTACCTAATTACTAACCTAGAATACCCCATTTCACTCACCTCAAACTATGTGACTTTAGCCGAGTTGCGTTCATTTTGACATCTTATAGCCCAAAATCTAATTTCTTCGATTCATTAAATTTAGACTCAATTTATTAAATCTAAAACTCAAATCATATTAATTACTTCACTCGTAAGGGGATACTATGACCTCTAATCGTAATGTATTATTTTTATCTGCTGTTATTGTATATCTAGTTGGGACTACAGAATTTATGTTGTCCTCAATAATGTCGCCACTAGCACTGGCATTTGAAGTTTCGTCTGAACAAATTCCTTGGCTGATATCGTCCTATGCATTGGCATATACACTCACAGCACCTCTAATTGGTTACCTTTCTGACCGAATAGATAAGCGAAAAATTTTACTCACTGCAATATTGTTATTATCACTAGATAGTTTGGCGATTATTTTCTCGCCTAATTTTTCGGTTGCTGTAATTTTCCGCGTTATAGGGGGAGTGGCATCAGCGGCATTAGTTCCCGTTATTTTTTCCCTTATAGCCGATGTGATAAAAAGAGAAAACCAAGCAGCCGCGATGGGGAGTGTCATGATGGGAATGACCGTTGGCATTGTGACTGGGCCAATGTTAGCGGGTATTTTAGTTCAATATTTTTCGTGGTATTCGCCTTTTATATTAACGAGTTTATGTGGCTTATTCGCATTTTCTATATCATGGTTTATCTTGCCGAGTTCTAAAAAAAACCATACCTATCCCCACTCATTGAGCTGCTTAATACAAGCAAATATTTTACGTTTGATCATAGCAAAGGGATTATGGAACGGGGTTTCAGTTAGTATCTTTTTATTGTCAGGGGAAATTATAAGACAAAGAACTGCATTAGAAACAGCTGAGATTGGTATCATTATGGGGTTATTTGGTATTGGCTTGTTCATTGGTAATGCTTTGGTTGCGAAAATAGCAAAATATAAACTACAGGATGCGGCTAAACTAATCCTAATTTTATTAGGAATATTGGTTGCTTTAGTGTTATTTATTACAGGAAAATTACCCTTAGTTGGTGATTGTATCTGCTTGTTATTTATAGGGGTAGCATTAGGGGTGGCTTCACCGGTCAGTACCTCGTTATTGGCTAAAGAGAGTACTAAAAATAAAGGATTAGTATTATCTGTTTCAGAAAGCATAAATAATTTAGCTTTATTAATTACAATACCTGCATTTTCACTGCTGGTGACTGAAAATAATCTCTCAACTTTAGTACTTTCAGTCATCTTAATAATTAGTAGTGCAATTTTTCTCGTTATGGCTACGCTAAATTTACGGGTCAGGAAAAATAGGCGTTACCGTTAATGATGGAGCACTAACGGTAACGCACTATACGGTGCGTAATAATTGTTTTTTGCGTAATCGCATCCCGTTTAACATGGATAACCATGCCAGAAAGGTAATAAACATGAGAATAATAAAAATGAAATGTGGCTGAAGCTCAGTAAGAACAACACCAGTTAACATAGGGTTAAATGCACCGCCCAATAGCCCAAGGGATTGGGCTGAAAAATAACTCGCTTTCATGCCTTCCGGTGCAATACTGTCAATTAACATATATTCTCCTGGGGCATAAATTAATTCACCTAATGTAAAAATAAAAGCGCCTGCCGCCCAGAGGTATAAATTTTCATGTGCATTCATAAAAGTTGCTAAGCCTAAAATAAAGAATAAGCTGCCTAAGGTCATTAATTTTTTTAGGTTATCCGGGGTGATACGCTTCCCTACGGTGTATTGTAATGTAACGACCACGACTGCATTCACAGGTAAAATTACCCCAATAACAACCTGAGCAAAATCACTGCTTGCCACAGTAATTGCATATTGCGAAATCCAAGTGGTAAAAGTACCAAAAACCAATGAACCCAAAAATGTGGATAAAATAAACCATGCTAAGACTTGATCACTTAGCATACTCAGTGGGTTCCATTTACGTATGTTTCCGTTTTCTAATGGCGTTGGTTTTATGCTTTGTACAAAACGTTGTATAAAAAATATTGGTAGAGCAGCTGATATAGCGGCTAAATAGAATGGTAAGTTAATACTGTACATTAATAACCAAGTACCAATGGGGGGGCCAATAGTCCAACCGATATTGATAAAGGTATAATTTAAGGAAAATATCTTTGCCTTTAAAGAGACTGTGAGTGTATCCGCAAAATAGGCTTTTAAGACCGTAGAAAACACAGAATATGAGCAGTTAATAAGAGAAAAGAACGCGATAACTAAAATAGCATTATTTACTGTGGGGATAGCGATAAACCCCAAAATAAAAGCTAACACAGCAAATAACATGCAGCGTTTCTTATCAACCCGGTCAGCAAGCATACCAAAGCCCATACTGAATAAAACACCTATAACCATTGCCAGTGACATGGCTATACCGACAATATCAATTGCCATTTGGTATTCTCGAGTTAGGTAAATTGCCATGAAGGGCAATGTTGCGCCACGTCCTATCGTTAAGAGTAGTGACGATGCAAGTAATGCGCTGTTTGATATATTAAATTTAGAAAGCATTGGCTCACAACCTAACTCATAATTGTTGTTAAAATTTTGTATAAAAGGGTCTGTAAGCTATAAAATACATAAATTTAGAGCAGTGAGAAATGGGGAATAATGCTCTGAATCGAAAACAATATTTTGCTAATGCTAATCTACCATTCACAATTAAAAATCTGGTAATTAAAGCGCCCTTATATCTAATTAAACGTTATATGCTAGATAGATAAATATGAGTAACTTAGGCTAATTATGGCCGATGTAGTTTTATAGGTATGGATGCAAACAAATGGGCGTTCAATCAAGGTAAATGATTAACCTAATTATGATTAATAATGGCTTTAGCGAGTTTGATGGGGGGTGGTATTACAGTAGTTCACTGATTAAAAATCTCCCCTCCAAATAACCGATAAACCTAGATTGAGTCAATCTACAAGGTTAGGTGGTTAGCGCAAAGAAAATCATGTAATACTGGTTTGGACATACTTGAAATTACAATTAAGTAGGTGATTATTTTGTTTATTAGAAATAATCACCTATCAATGCAAATGTGGTCAAGAAAACATTAACGGGCTTCATTAAAAAGGTTGAAGGTACAACCTTTACATAGCCGTTATAAGGCTGCGGTATACACTCGGCGGCTAACGTCCAAAGTAATATCTTGGTGTTCACCCAGCTTGACCATATCATGTGCTTTTAGACTGTTGACTAATGGTTCAATGACATCTTGGGTAAGCTGGTAATCACTAAAGCGTGTGCCTACTTGCATTTTTTCAAAAAACGCTCTTGTCAGCTCAATAGCTTTGATGGCTTTCTCTGATTGAGAACCAGCGGTAACCCCCCACACATTTTCTGCGTACTGGGCTAATTTTTCCTGTTTTTGTGGTAGTTTTTCGAGCAGCATTGAAGGAAGTACGATAGCTAATGTTTGTGCATGGTCTAAACCATATAACACTGTAATTTCATGGCCTAACATGTGGGTAGACCAATCTTGCGGTACGCCAACCCCAATCAACCCATTTAATGCTAATGTTGCAACCCACATTAAATTAGCGCGAATATCATAGTCATGAGGTGTTTCAAGTGCTTTAGGACCAATGTCTATTAACGTTTTTAGTAAACCTTCAGCAAATGAGTCTTGTACTTTAGCATTAACAGGGTAGGTTAAATATTGCTCAACAATATGTACAAAGGCATCAACAACACCATTACTGACTTGTCGAGGAGGTAAGGTAAATGTTTTTACAGGGTCAAGAATCGAGAACTGAGGAAAAACATAATCGCTCATAAATGCTAACTTTGAGTGTAATTCTTCCCTTGTAATGACGGAGCCTTTGTTCATTTCTGAACCTGTTGCTGGTAATGTCAAAACGGTACCAAAAGGTAAAGCTGTTTTGATTGTAGAGCCTCTGTTGGTAACAACTTCCCACTTATCACCAGGGTAGTTAACCGCTGCTGCCACAAATTTAACACCGTCAATGACAGACCCACCACCAACGGCAAGTAAAAAATCAAAGCCTTCTTTCTCTATTTTATCAACGGCCTTAATTAACGTTTCATAACGAGGGTTAGCTTCAATTCCACCAAACAGATCAAATTGACGCGTGCCTAATGCTTGCTCAACTTCATTCAATGTACCTGTCCTTCGGGCGCTTTCGCCACCAAACAGGATGAGAACTTTTGCATTTTGTGGAATGAGCCTGTCAAGTTCAGCGATTTTATCTTTACCAAAAACGATACGTGTTGGGTTATAAAATTCAAAGTTATTCATAGATAAACCTTAGCCTTAAAAGTGGGTGGACTTGGTTTTTGTTAACTAATCAAGTTTAGCGCCTAAATGTATTAGATACAAATTATATAGCTATGGTAGTGATATATAACCAGCATATAATTTCGACTTGTATGATATAAGCGAAACCGCTCTTCAATATAATTATTTTTACATGCTGATGATAAGTAGAAGTAAAAAATAAAAAAGTTAGTCTTATTTAACCTCAGCGAATTTTGATTTTTATCTTCATTTGGTATTTTAAATGCCAACTTTATCAATAATGATGAAACCAAATAAAAGGGATACAATATGCCAAATAATTTAAATTTTATGACAAAAGAAAAATTTATTTGTTACGTCAATGACATGATTGAAGGTAAAAATACAGATAAATATTCAGTAAAACCTGTAATGAAGTTGGATTCACAAGGGCGGTTTTTACTCAGCTTTGAAAATTATGATATTAAATCTAAAACTATTAAATATGAAATCCAAAAAAAAGAACAAATTATTTGTTTACAAACAAGGATTAAAAATCAAGGGAGAGTCATTAACCTTATTGAGGCTAATTCAGCTGAGTTAATGCAATATAAAGAATATTTTTATATAAGCAAAGATAAGTTTGTTTATATGTTTAAAGATCCTAAAATTATGGAGGAAATATATACTAAAAATGAAGATGAAATGAAAAAACTATTCCTTAGATGTGTCTTTGAATTAAATGAGGTAAAAAAAGATGAATATGAAAGGCATAGAACTAATTCAAATGTAAACTTATCAGAGACTGAGTACTTAGACTATAAATATAACCCTGAAAAATCTATTGTAGGGTTAACTCATAAAAATCTAAGCTCTAATTATGATCATCATATTGTTATTCAATTAGGTAGTGATGAAATTACAGCAGATGTTATTTCTGGGCTATACGTCAAACATTCGGAAAATACTACATTAGTCCAATTTGATTTGGAGAGCAAGCAAGCACGTATTTTAAAATCAGCGATTGAAGTAGGTGAAAACAAGAATATTCGTTGGACGTTTGTAGGGCATGGTTTACATGTAAAGAACACAAATAATATAGGTAGTAAAGTAACATTTGAAGGTGCGCTACCTGAAGAGTTCGCCAGTGGAGTCTCTTTTTTAAAAAATAACACATTAAAAAATTTACAGCCAAATAAAATTATTCTATATGGTTGTAAATTGGCTCGAGGTGGCATTAATGAAAATTTTGCATTAAATACTCATTTGGCTTTAAATAGAAAAGGCATCAATATTCCAATAGTGGCTTATAATAGGTCCATTGGAGAGAGTGGGAACTATATAGGGGTAAAATCAATTAAAATTAAGGGTGAGGAATTTTCAACTAAGAATTTTAAATATGAATATAAAACACATCCTTCATCGAAAAAAACATATATAAATGGGTTTCCTGCACCATTATTTTTTATAAATGAAGTTCGACGTGGGGAATTAAAAATTTCGCAAATTTTGGAAGATAAAAATACTAATCTACTGGCTTTTTATAAAAAAAATGGAGTGGTTAACAGTGATCTAATAAAGACATTAGCATTTAATCATAAAGCAAACGCTATTTTAGAATCAGAGCTCAAGGGGTATGAGCGCATTATTGATGAAGATTTTTACGATAGGATCTGTCACCTACTTGCCAGTGCTGGTATTGAAGAACCCCCATTATGGCGTATGGTAAATGATGAAAATATTAATAATCGAGTAAATAAAGTTGTTGATGATGGCCTAGCGACCATTGTATTACGGGTAAATGGTAGTGAGAGTGGTAGGCTACAGGCAGAGAAAATAGCTTCTAACAATCCTAAAAATACCCTTATTATGCAAGTAGGTAAAGGTGTGGCTGATGGCTGTATTGAATATGGTGATATTAACAAGCTTACGGGGCTGAAGCAAAAAAAATGGGTGTTTATTACTAGCGCATTAGAGATAAATGAATCATTATTACCCCTAACTGATGTAATGGAAAAATTAAGAAAAGATTATAATTCGGATTTTAATAATTCGGTATCCTTAGTTTTAACGGATAATCCAAATGATTTAACCTCCGAAGGGGTTAAAGTTGCTTCTGAAAAGTTAAAAAATACATTAATTAATGCGGGGCTATATGAGCCAAATAAGTTAACAGTAAATACTAGATGGACATTAAATGAGAAGGAGTTAAATGATAACGAAAGATTAGAAAGTTTAATATTAAAACTAATTAATAAAAAAATGGTTCCAAGCCAGATAGATATAGAAAAAGATAAGTATATAATAGGTTATTTAACCCATGATGATGGAAAACTAAATCATGAAAAAATATCAATAATTAGAATGGACCCGATAATTAATAAAAGAGTGATGAGCTATTTTAAAAGTGAGGGTAATGTTAAAGGTTTAAAAGAGTGGAATATTCTATTTCAGGATAATGAAAAATATTCTTTGGTACAACAAGCACAAGAATCAATGATATTATTAGAAGCGCTAAAATCTAACCCTGAAATTAATGCATATTTGGGTGAGTCTTCAAAAAATAGATTGAAATCACTATTTCCACGAGGGAATAAATATGATCACAAAGAATTATTATTTACGTTAAAATCTAATGATAGACTAGGGATAGTTAAAAGAAGACTTCGAGATTTAATATATCTTTACCAAGAAGATAATGAAGCATTTAATAATGGCTCGTTGAAAAAAGCATATGGGTTAATGTGTAAGTTGGAGTATGAACGAAAACTTACAGTAAATTATGTAAAGGAGATGAGTAGGGGATTGTTTTATCTTGATTATGTGAAATTTAATGAATTTCATTATGAAGGTAAAAAAACATCCACATCATTATATAATGTTTATTTCAAAAATGAAAAAATGGCAGAAGATTGTTATAATATTTATGAAGAAATTAAATATAAGCATAGACTAGGTAATGCATCTAGGCATGAAATGGAAATTTTAAAAAGTTATAATGATATCTACCAGTTAAAAAATGAGGGAATAGAGAAAATAGCTTCAACATCAAGTAATCAATCTTTTGAGACTATTTTTAATCAAATAAATAACGATTATTTAGTTTGTATTAAAAGTCCTTTATCTAAAATTATGATTAAGTGTGAATATAAAGTGGAGAGTTATACTTTTCACTTGATGGATGAATCAGGCATTGAATTAGTAATATCTGACCCTAACCTTGCCGTTGCTCGAGCTAGATTATTGAAAATAACTCAACACTATATGCAACAAGAACTTCAACAACTTGATGGTAGGGTGATAACTAGAGGCAAACAGTTGGGTTTTTTAACTGATTCAGATGAAGGGCTAAGAGCAACAGCATTATATATTGATGCGAGCGGAGAGGGTTACCGTACGTTAGTAAAACAAAGTGAAGAGAAACTGGAAAACACGGTATATAAAAAGAACTTAGAGATCAATAGAAATGTGGCCCTTCAACTGGGAGAAGTTACAACATCGATAAAAGAATTACGCTCACTAGGGGCGATGATAGACAATGTACCTATTCACGCAAAACACGTGGAGGATAAAGGATGGGTGCAGAAAATTAAATTTAATGCTGATGTATTAGTAGAAAAATTAACCTTATCGACAGAACTAGAGGCAGACATTAAACCTCTTGAGGTGACACAACAATTAATCAAAGATAGTAATATTGAGCAAAAAATACACTCAAATGACATGATGCAAAGTCAACAAATTGCTTTAAAGCAATTAAAAATTATTCAAAAATTAGATTTTGGAGATAAGCGTACTGTATCTAAAGGGGTTAAGTCATTACATAATGAAGGAATAAAATTACCCGCTTATGCCCGTATTGCTAATGGTGCCGGTCAAGTTACGGGGGGAGTCGGTGTTTTTATTACACTTAATGGGATTTATCAGTTGATTGATGGTTTAGATAACCCAGACCTTACGGAAGATGAACGTTCTTTAATTACCAAAAAACTGACCATGGCTTGTGCATCCGCCTGTTTTAATTATGGTGACATGATTTTGCAGCCTATTTTATTGAGATTATCATATAAACAGGCTGGGTCATTTAATTCAGGAGCTAAATTAGCCGCTCGAGTCACAATCATATTTAACTTAATTGGGATCGGATTAGACATTTATCAGGCTTATGAAGCTTTTGAGCAGTTAGACAAAATAACGGATGCAAAAGAGCGGCAAGATTTACTTGTTAACGGCTCGTTGTCTATTGCAAATATAGTTGTTGGTAGCCTGACCATCATTGGTATCATCATAGGGTCATCAACAATACCTGTTGTTGGTTTAATTGTTGGTGGTGCATTATTAATAGGTGGAATGGTTTATACAGGTATACGAGCCGTAGAGAGAATCGAAGAGGAATTAGGAAGCTCTTTAGATTGGGATGAAAAAGCTAGAGAAGGGATACGCGCGGCATTTGGTTTTTCTCCTTCTGACGATATATTAAATCGAATTAGCTATAAGCAGCATCTAGCACATTTTAAAAATGTAAATTGGCAACAGGATCTAGATAATTTTAAATCGAACAATCTTTACCAAGGGTTTGAAGAACATCTGCAATTTGTAGGTGAGCCGATACTTACAGAACATAAAAAATATTATATTTATTATCGGCCAAAATTTAGAATCATCAATAGCACTGTATTTGAAGGGGGTGATGACAACCATATTCTTAAAAACATTGCACGTGATGATACTGGCCCTCATTATACGATAGAGCAAATTAATTATATTTGTAATAATTATGATTATGATTCACACTGTAATATATGGGTAAAAATCAGAAAAGGAACACGTAAAATTCATTTTTGCTGTAAGTTTAGTCTTATTAAGAAGAAGGCAGGTGTCTCTTATAAGGACATTGGTGAGAAAAAAGCTGATGACATTCTTATACTCAATACAGAATATGATAGTGATTTATTAAAAGAGTTTCTGTATCGATTTAAATTAAATGAAAAATACAAGAGTAAAAAAAAGCAACCAGTCGTTACTCAATTAAGCACATTAGCTGCCTCTGAATTAAGGTTCTTTAGGGCAAGGAATCATCATGGTAATATTTATCATCCAGACTTTGACAGTCACGTACCAATTGAAATTTTAGGTGAACAAATTATTGCTGATCCAGTTCAAATTGCAAAAAAAATACTAGGTGAAGTTCCTGATATTATTTATGAAGGCATGCAAAATATTGGATTACAATATGAGGAAGAAGCTAAGCAAAAAAATATTAATTTTAATTCGGGTAATGGGACTGATATTACTATTGGTAAAAAAAATGCAAGAAATTCTTTTACTATTAGTTCCGGTACTAAGTTTTTAGCTGGTGGAAATCATGATGATGTGGCAAATTTATCACTATTATTTGATTCATCAAGTAATGAAATCAATGATTTATATTTTGATGGAAATGGTGGGAATAATACTTTAATTATTAATGACATACGAATTGGGAGTTATATCTATATAGACCTTAACTCACTTAAATCAAAAATTACCTTTTACAATAAAAAACAGAAAGATCTTGTTTTACGTAATATTAGTAATGTTTTTTTAGTAGGAAGCCGAGATTCAAAAGCGACTCTAGTGGGCAATGATGAAAGTAATACATTAGATGCTGCTTCAGCTTGTGCTTTTATTAATGCTATGGGGGGGGATGACCATTTGGTATTTGAACACGGCGTAATAAATGGTGGAGAAGGTAATGATAGCTACTTTTTACGACGTTTTGATTGGGGAAGTATCCCTGAAAATGAAGCCAAAAAAATATTTAATTTAACAGCAACGATTACGGAAACAACAAAAAGTAGAAGTCGAGTAACCTTAGGTTATTTGTTAAGTGAAATTGAAGAGGTATATGTTAGTGGTAATGATATAATAATAGTCATCTGTAGTAAATCATCAAATTTTAAAGATAAAATAGTAAGCGTCAAAGTTGAACTTAAAAATGTATATTCTAAGTATGAAGATACTAGAAGAATAAATCATCAATACCAATTACATACCAAAGATGGTTTTTTATTAAATAGTAAATTAAAAGACTTAGATGCACAGAAACCCCTTATCCTTAAAGAAGATATTTTTGACATCACCTACCAACAAGAACAAGATGCCATATATAAATACAGTAATAAAACTGTAAATATAAATGATGAAACAAATACGTTAAGTATTGGCGACCGTATATATACCCCTCGTAAATGGGGAAGTTTTAAACTTCATGGTTCTATTCGAAATTTGACTTATCAAGGGACCTCTGGTGATAACCAACTATTGATGGTGAATAGAAATAGCCGGATTATTGTTACTGAAGGTCAAGATTTTTATCAGGTAAGCCCAGAACAATATTTTCAAGGTCAGTTGGTTTTTGACTATTCGAATATAAATAAAGTAAGTGATAACATTGGTGCTACATATATTTCGCTACCTTATGAGAATGGGTTTAGGTTAAAGGTTATAGGCCAATCTATCCTATTATATAACCGATTTAATGATATTAAGTTAGAAATTAAACTTATTAATTATTCATTAGAAAAACACGGTAGTATTCGTATTCAAGATGGAAATAATAACTATTTCCATGTGGACTTTAGTAAAAAAGAACAAGAAATTGTCTCTGCAAAAGTAATAAACTTACCGACTGAACAAGACGATTATATTGATATCCCAATGGGATATCAATTTCCTTTTCCTATTATCGATGCATCCGATGGTAATGATTTCATTAAAAATGATAATATCACTGGATGTATCGTCAATGCAGGAAAAGGTAACGACATAGTAGTCGTGACTAGTGGGGCAAATGTTCTATATGGTGGGGAGGGTGATGACCATATTTATGGTGGAGATCAAAATGATTTATTCCTTTCAGATTTAGGTAATGATATTTTAGATGGTAAAGACGGTAATGACCATTACCTTATAAATGGGGATTTAGAAGCCGGCCAAACTACAATACATGATGCTAGTGGCGAAAACCATATTCATTTATTTAATTTCCAATCAGAATACGAAGTTATCAGTGAAGATGATGTTATTTTTCATCTTTATAAGTCCAAATCAAATCTTCGGTCTGTGAAAATAAAGGTATTACCAGATAGTGATATGAATATAAACCACGCTCATCATTATGACAGCTTACCTACACACCTGCCAAATTATGCTAAAAAAGATATGGTTTCTTTAATCCGTTATTTAGCAGAACAGAGAAAATATAAAAACGACTTAAATTTAAACACTCCATGGCAGCCAATGGATGAATTTAAAGGCATGCTTAACGGGTGGAAGTCTTTACCAACTATTGATCTCAAGTCAATGGATATTCGTATTTCTGAAAACTCCACATTTAGTCAGCTTGTTGTAAAAACTAAAGGTGCAAAACAAAATATTTGGGACCGAAGCGGGTATGGGCGGGTGTTTTATGCCGAAGCGGAAGAGGGTGTCGTTTCCGTACCGGATAAAACGCCTGGAAATAATGTTATTTATGCAAGTAAAGGTAAAAATGACTTATCGGCAGGGGATGGAGATGATGTTTACATTATCAACGGGGCAAATGGTTTGCTAACAGAGTTAAAAGGGAAAAATAGCTTTCTCATTAATGGTGAAATAGAAGGTTGGAATACAATACATAGTCGCGGTGGTGATAATGCGATTCATCTGATCGGTTTTGACAAAAAACCTACCCGAGAAGAGCCTAATCATCTAAGTAATGCAACTCAGTTTATTTATCAGTCAAAATTGGGAAGGAGGGTAACAATACTTCAATACCCCAATACTAAAGCACCGGAAATTCGCCTTTATAAAAGTCTAGGTGGTCAAGATGAACTTAGTACACAACAAAAGTTGGAGTATTTAGCTAATACAATTGCAGGGATGCGTATACAAGATGAAATCAGTAGTTTTGGTCGTAAAAGTATTGCGCTAATACAAGCTGGCTGGGACCCAGTCACGCACGTTGAAAGTTATATGAGAAATGCACTGTTAGCAGCACCAATAAACTAGTACTGTATAAGTTATTATTGCTAAAAAAACATAAAGTTTTTAACTATAAATGAGTTCCCGCCCTACTAGGTGGTTGAAATAGTTAAATCTTTATGTTTTTTGACATATTAGTTAGCCTAAATCATCTTTATCTACAATGTGTTGTACTAAAATAAACCTTAGATTAATGGTAAAATGTGAGCGTTGAGTAGGTGAATGTTGATTTTTACATTCGTATTTATTGCTACGATGGGAGTGCAGAATGATGAGACGTTTTATTAATCTAGAACTTCCACCAGAGCCAACAATTAATAATAACTGTGTCAGAAAACGATTAAAAAATAGTATTTGTGACAATTGTGCGACGAGTTGTCCGGTTGGTGCGGTGTCTTTTAGCCATATGGCAGCTGCAATTGATAATGAACTGTGCTTTCAATGTGGTAACTGTTTATTTTCTTGCCCTGTTGACGCTATTGAGAATATTGCTCCTCATGAACGAACCTATCAAGGTGACTTTTTGGTGGTTAACCACGATGAACCTGTCGCCAATGCAGATGAGTTAATTGTTTGGCACCGGCAATATGGCATTCGCGGCATACAGATAGCAGAGCCTTTGGTAGACAAGTGGCTGCCAACAGTTGCCTCATTGAATTTAAAGTTAAAAACGCTACAAGAACCGATTTGGCAATTACGTATTGTACAGCCGGCACAGGTGGATACTGGGCGTCGAATGATGTTATTCCGTCAAAAATTGGACGAGAAACCGTTAGATAAAGGCCAAGTAAAAACGGGGTTAAATGCAAGGAAACAATTTTACCCTGAGGATAGCTGGTTTAGAGTAGAGCTTGATACAGCAAGCTGTATTTTATGTGGTGCTTGTGCAAAAGTTTGTGATGAACATGCGATAAACATCGAAAATAACCAATTTTTAATAGATGAAAAGCGGTGTACGGGGTGTATGAGCTGCCAAGTAGTTTGTTTCCCGCAATCTATTCATGTCCACGCGCATACGGCTAAAAATAGCGAACCGATTAGTTTTAACTATTATGATGGTCAGTGCCATACTTGCCATCTACCATTTTCATCTTGGGAAGAAAATATCAATATTTGCCCCATTTGTGCGCAACATAAAAAACAAGGATGGTTATAATCACCTATATTTATGGCTCAGTTATAGAGCCATAAATAGGTACTAACCAAGCTAAACTTGGTTCTGCTTTAAATGAGTAATAATCAGAGTTGCAATTTGTGAGTTTAGAGCCGGAGGTGTTTCATGCCCCATACCCTCAATGATTTCTAATTTTGCATTCACTATATTCTCTGCGATATCCTGACCTGCAGCTAATGGGAACAAAGGGTCAATGGAACCATGAATAACTAATGTTGGTACATCTATACTTTTGATATAAGGCCGAAGATCACCCGTCATAGCCACAGCAACCATTTGCCGTTTAGTTCCTTCTGGGGAATAATTTCGAGCAAGCGCTTGCAGTACATAATCCCGATAATAATTTTCATCAAATGGGCAAATAGAGGAACTAATGCGTTGGTAAAATGCTAATTGACCGCTTAAGTACCCCTCTAAATTTTCTTTAGGGTTGGGGCTTGGGCTCATCAGCATTTGCATTACATCGGGTTCGCTTTGTGGCAGGTCGGGGTTCCCTGATGAAGACATAATTGGGCAAAGGGATAGTATACGTTGCGGGTAATTCGCAGCAACCAACTGTGCAATCATCCCCCCCATTGAGCGGCCAATTATGTGTGCTTTATCAATAGATAATAAGTCGAGTAGGCGAATTATATCCTCAGCCATATCTAATAAAGTGTAAGGAATAACAAATTGTTCCCCAGTTTGCATTTTTCCAATCAATTCACTTAAAACGATTGGTGGAAAATGTTCGATGTGGGAAGATAATCCTGAATCACGGTTATCAACACGTATAACATAAAAGCCTGCATCTGCAATTTGTTGGCAAAACGCCGAAGTCCAGCTGATATTATGGCCACCCAAACCTGGGATCAACACAACAGCAGGGTTTTTCGCTATACCAAATGAATCATAGAAAAGAGAAATTGAGGAAGGATTGGTCATTTTGTTTCCGATATTTTGAATGTTGTATTATTTATGCCGCAATTTCGCGTCCAATGCGAGTGATAAAAACAGATAAAAACTATCAACAATTAACGCTAACCTCTATGTAGGAGGAATTGGATTTTTAGGTCAATTCTGTAAGGTTATTAATTACAAGTACGTTATGATGTAGGGGATAGCGCATATTTATTTGAATACTATCATTTTTAACATAATGACAATTAATATCTTTTTTCGGGTTTTATATGATTTACTTTATTTCAGATACGCACTTTTGTCACTCTAATATAATTAATCTTTGTGATCGACCTTTTCGAAGCACTAACCACATGAATGATACTTTAATTCATAACTGGAATGCTTATGTTACGGACTATGATGAGATCTACATATTGGGTGATTTTTTATATAAAGGGAACGGCAGTGATGCAAATAAAATATTACGTCGTTTAGCTGGGAAGAAATATCTCATACGGGGCAACCATGATAAATTTTTGGATGACCCAGAGTTTGACACGTCCTTATTTGAATGGGTACGAAGCTACTATGAATTGGAATACCAAAAGCAAAAATTTGTGTTATTTCACTACCCAATTTTAGAATGGCAAGGTTTTTTCCGTGACGCTATTCATTTATATGGGCATGTACATAATTCAGGTAAAGACCCTGAGCAACGTAAACGCTTAGAAATATTGGGTTCACGTGCAATCAATGTGGGTGTTGATGTAAATGATTTTTACCCAATAAGCATTAAAAGTATTTTAAAAAAAGTAAATGGCTAAGGAAGCAAAACTAACTTGCTTTCTTAGCGTATAAATACACCGAGGCTCTTGAAATCCCAAGGTGTTGAGCAACAGTCTCCATTGCTTTTTTTACATCCAGTAAGCCTTCATTTCGTAATATCTCAATTAAATTTTTCCGTTCCTCAGCTTTTAAAGTACGCGCTGTGGTAGCTAACGAAGCTGCATATTGGTCAATACGGATGCGAATTGCCTCTGTGCCATTGGGTTCAATATGTTCTTTTATAGGGCTATTTCCCACTTCGATAAATTGAGACAACATACTTTGCATTCCCCTGAATAGCGTCATATCTAAATTAAGACAAAGCGCAGCGACATATTGCCCAGAATCATCCTTTATACCAATCGAGGTACTTTTTACTGGGCGTCCATCCGTAAACTGGTTGGTATAATTGGCTATGATATTTGGGAAATCAGGAGACTCTATTCTTGCAAGGCCTAACTCTGTTGTAGGTTCACCGATTTGGCGACCAGATAAATTGTTATGAATAGAGAGAATAGAATGTTCAGGTTTTTTAAGATCATGAACCACTACTTCACAAAAAGGGGCAAATGTTTCGCTTAATCCTTTTGCTATAATATCTATTTGCGCAAGTAATGAATTTTCTTTTAGGTCTGACATTATTCTCCCTTATTTATCTTGTATCGAAACCCTAATTTTAAACTATTTTTAATGTATCTAATAGGTGATAGGCAATTATGGGGTTAGGATATTAACTGAGCAAAGTGATGAATATCCACATTCCCTCCACTGACAATAATCCCCACTCGTTTACCTTGCAGTCGTTCTTTGTTAGCCAGAGCTGCTGCATAAGATAAGCAACCCGTTGGTTCAACGATAATTTTCATGCGTTCAGCATAAAACTTCATACAGTCGATTAATTGCGGGTCAGTAACGGTAAAAATATCATTGACAATATTTTTAATAATTTCAAAAGTATAATGGCCTAAATGTTGGGTTTGGGCACCATCTGCAATGGTTTTTGGGGTATCAATATGTACAATTTCACCGCGATAAAATGACTGTTGTGCATCATTACCCGCAAGTGGTTCGACACCATATATTTGGCAATCAGGGAGTAGTTGCTTTGTGGCAATAGCACAGCCTGAGAGCAAACCACCACCACCTAAGCACACAAAAAGGGCATCTAATGGCCCAACTTCGTCTATGAGTTCTTTAGCAGTAGTACCTTGGCCAGCAATAATATGTGGATGGTCATAGGGCGGGATAATGGTAAACCCATGTTGCTTAGCGAGTTGTTGGCAAAGTAGCTCGCGGTTTTCGGTATATCTATCAAAGTGTATAACTTTAGCCCCGTAGCCTTGGGTGGCAGCTACTTTGACTGCAGGGGAATCATTTGGCATTAGAATTGTTGCTGGGATATCGAGTAACTGTGCGGCCAAAGCAACACCTTGAGCATGATTACCTGATGAAAAAGCAATAACACCTGCTTTTTTTTGTTCTGGACTTAATTGTGCTAACGCATTGAATGCGCCTCTAAATTTAAATGCACCCATACGCTGGAAATTTTCACACTTAAAAAATAATTCAGCCCCAAATTGTTTATTTGCAGTGGTTGATGTTAATACAGGCGTTTTATGGGCAAAACCTAAAATACGTTGGGCGGCATCTTCAATATCTTGATAGCTTGGCAAAGTTAACTCAGTCATGATATTACCTCAATAAATTATCAAATTTTAAGCGTATACAGCGGTGGCTTCGATTTCTAATGCAGCGCCAAAGTGGAGCTCTGCAACCCCAGCAACAGCACGAGCGGGGCGGTAATTACCGATCCACTCAGCATAAATTTGGTTAAAACTATTCCAGTTATTCATATCGGTAATATAAATACGGACTTGCACCAAGTTGGCTTTAGTACAATTGACGGTATCTAGGCAGGCTTGCAAATTATTGAGCACAAGCTTGGTTTGCTCGGTAAAAGATATGTTTGTGGCGGCATTACCCAAAGCATCAATAGGTAATTGCCCCGATATAAAAACAAACCCATTAGCGCTAACACAATGAGAATAATGCCCTTTAGGGGGAACTAATGTAGAGGCATTCGCATATTTAATTGATTGGTTCATATTTACCTTGTTATCTATCACAACGGTGGTCTTGAATTGGAATTTTAGTCTAATATTAGATTATATGTTTAGTCAATGTTTTCCATCTAAATAACATGAGGTCTGCGTTTAAACGTGAGCAAAGCTATTCGAGTAATGTAAAGAACATCTTTCAGTAACATGGTTAGCAAAAGCGACACTATCCGGTGTTAACGAAAGTTTTGGGGTAGTATAGCGGGCAGCAGTATTATTTTTATTAGCAGCTAATAATGAGAAGTGGTCGATATGCTATTTTCCGAAGAAGAAAACACCATTCAGATTGCCCCTGATGCTTATTTATTAAAAGGCTTTTTATTAGGGCATAGCCAAGGGTTATTGAAGGATTTGAACCTTGTACTCAAGGCGAATCCTTTAAGGCACATGAAAACACCAAGTGGTTATCACATGTCAGTTGCGATGACTAATTGTGGGGATTGGGGATGGGTAACGGATGAACAAGGTTATCGTTATAGTCAGCGTGACCCTGTCACTAATTTACCTTGGTTATCAATGCCAGCTATTTTCCGTCAGTTAGCGACTTCAGCTGCAAATAGCGTCGGTTTTGATGGGTTTAAACCTGATGCTTGCCTAGTTAATCGTTATGCTATCGGGGCAAAATTATCTTTGCACCAAGATAAAGATGAAGCCGATTATTCTCATCCAATTGTCTCTTTTTCTTTGGGGTTACCTGCGCTATTTGACTTTGGAGGGATAACAAGGGATGCCGCTAAACAAGCTATCCATTTAGAACATGGCGATGTGGTGGTTTGGGGAGGACAATCACGGTTAAATTACCATGGTATAAGGCGTATTAAAGCAGGGACTCACCCACTACTTGGCCCTTATCGCTTTAATTTAACTTTTCGCCGTACCCAAAACTAGAGTCGGTTGTATTCCAACTAAAGGGGGGAAATAGGTGATAAATAGCTGCATATTTAGCTTCAGAAAATTGAAAGCTACGTAAGCAACTTGAAACGCATCCCAATAAAAATTTTGTTGAATAATTAATAAGATACACCTATAAATAGTGGCTATAAAATGGTTTTGTCCAGTATTAATAGGTGAATGAATGTATAGCTTCTTAAATGATTACAATGAAATAGCCCATCCTGCAGTGATGAAAACCCTGAATGACTTAACAGGAAAACGTTTTAAAGGTTACGGCACAGATGAAATTTGTTCTCGGGTCACTGAGCAAGTTAAAGCACGTATTGGACAACCTAATGCGGATATTCATTTTTTTAATGGCGGCACTGTTACCAATTTAACCGTGATCTCCCATGCTTTACGCCCGCACCAAGCGGTGATCGCTGTTGATAGTGGGCATGTAGCTACGCATGAAACTGGTGCGATCGAAGCAACGGGGCATAAGGTGATTACGGTGAGCTCACCATCAGGGAAATTAACGCCAACACTGGTTGCGAATGTGTTGGCTGAGCATAATGATGAACACAGTGTGCAGCCAAAATTAGTGTATATCAGTAATTCGACAGAAATAGGCACCGTTTATCGTAAACATGAGTTACTTGCATTACGTGAGGTTTGCGATAAGCATGGGTTACTCCTTTTTTTAGATGGCGCACGTCTTGCATCGGGGTTAATGTCTAAAGCAAGTGATTTAACCATTGAAGATATTGCTGCAGTCACAGATGTTTTCTACATTGGCGGTACAAAAATAGGGGCTTTAACGGGGGAAATACTGGTTATTTTGAACCCAGCATTAAAATCTGATTTTCGTTATAGCATCAAGCAAAAAGGGGGGTTACAAGCTAAAGGTTGGTTATTGGCCGCACAGTTTGAGCCACTGTTTAATAATGAGCTATATTTTGAGCTTGGTCATCACCTTAATGAGATGGCATCTCAGTTAGCCTTATTTTTTGAGGAACAAGGGTTTGAGTTTTTAGCTCCCGTTGAATCAAACCAAGTTTTCGTTATTTTACCAAACAGCCTTGCTGATAATTTATTAAAGCATTACCAACTGAGCAAAATTGGTAACCCCACAACGGAAACAACGTGCGTACGGTTTTGTACGGCTTGGTCAACAACCCAGCAAGATATCGATAAATTTAAACAAGTTTTTCATACATTAAGTTAAAAATACAGTCAGTAAACCAGTCGATAACCTTATTTATTGGTTGCTCTATCCTGTTATTTTTACGTGTAACGGGCTGTTTAATGGGCTACTTTAGTTAATGTTATCGGTTGGTGTTATCTGTTGTCGATATACTATCTGAGACTTAAAAGAAGAGGCCACTGTGACTGGCCGCAACAAAATTATGATGGCGTAGACACCAATACAGAAAATAAATACGTTTATTTTTAAAACCTTGAGTATGGTGGGGTAACCTGACATAAAATAGTGATGAAATTGTCAATATTGTATCCTGTTTTCATCTGTTCTAGTTGACTCGCTTATAAATCCACACTCGTTGTTTCTATTCTCTGTTATAATCATGAGCCCTATTTTTTGACTATTCTGGATACAATAATGGTAATTTGGGTTGATGCGGATGCCTGTCCTAAAGTAATTAAGGAAATTTTATACCGTGCGGCGGATAGGGAAAATGTGCAAATAACGTTTGTTGCCAATCAGCGCTTAACAGTTCCACCATCACCGTTTTTAAAAACGTTGCAAGTTTCTGCAGGTTTTGACGTTGCGGATAATGAAATTGTCTTACGTGCACAAGTAGGCGACCTTGTTGTTACGGCGGATATACCGTTAGCCGCAGAGGTGATGGAAAAAGGAGCTTCTGCCTTGAATCCGCGTGGGGAGCGTTATAGTGAGGCGACGATCCGTGAACGCCTTAATATACGTGATTTTATGGATACCATGCGGGCAAGTGGCGTTCAAACAGGGGGGCCTACAAGTTTAAATCAACGTGATAGGCAGCAATTCGCAAATGAGTTAGACAAATGGTTATTACACCGTAAAAAGTCATTAAGTCTATAATGGGAAATAAATTTGCTGATTTAGCTCAGAAAACATGCAAATTAAAATAGAGTTGCTAATAATCTTATGTCTATAATGGTTATCCCTAAATTTTTGAATACAAAATTATGGACCCTTTGCACAGCATTATTATCACTCTATTTTTGTTTGTCTTAACTTTTTTTAACCCTGGCGCAAACCTGTTTATTGTTGTGCAAACAACATTAAGTTCGGGTAAAAAAGCGGGGTTAACTTGTGGTTATGGTGTTGTATTGGGTAATGCGATTTATTCCGGGTTAGGTCTATTTGGTTTAGTTACCCTAATGTCTGAATTTGGTTCATTATTTTCATTGATCAAAATTCTTGGTGGTTTATACCTGTTTTACTATGCCATAACCGTTTTTAAAAATAGGACGCAGCTTAATTTATCTACAGAAAACATTGTCGAAAGCTTTCCTTCCGGTGTTTATTTCAGGCGGGGGGTGATTTCTGATTTATCTAATCCGCAAACAGTTTTGTTTTTCATGAGTATTTTCTCAACAACTATTTCACCTTCTACTCCTTTATGGACCAAGCTCGTCATTTGGTTCGGCATTATCATCGCATCATTAATATGGCGAATCATTTTATGCCAAACTTTCTCGATGACGTCAGTCAGAAGAATGTATTCACGCATTCATAAAATAGTAGGAAAAGCGGTTGGTATAGTACTAGGTACGCTAGCATCAAGGCTCATTTACCAAGGTGTAACTGAACTTGTTGTTAAAAGATAGCAGATGACAACTATACAGTTTCACCGTTTTGAGCATGGGATTTGTATGATATGGATCTAAAATCAGTGCTGAGACGTTAGCCAATATTCAACTTCTTCATAAGTTCCACGGAAAATAATCCGCTGTTGTTTTTTGCTTAATTGGTAGAGATACATAGGGTCATAATATTCATTGAGTAAAGGGCATAGCCAAGAATAGTGTGCTCGAGTGTCACCTGTGACTTTTTGTTCTGCAAGAGCAAGATCTAATAAGCGAGTTAATTCAATTGCACACTGTGAACCTAAACGCTTACGAATAGCAAAGAGACCGTGGTGTAAATATTCGCTGTATTCTTGCCAGCCTTTTTCCTCCCCAAATACATTAAGAAATTCATGTGTCATACGGTCGAAGTATTCCTGTTTAAGGCGTTCGAGCCGTACATCAAAGGGGTCTTCAACCACCGCAATAGTAGCAGAGTCCATTTGACTTTTGAGTACACTGGGTAGGCTATTAGAACCAATTGCACGACCTTCATCCTCTAAAACCCAGCGGTTATGATGTTCTGCTTTTTTTAGTAGCATAACTGCCAAATGATTTTCAAATGTGGCTTGAGGAAATTGGGGTTGTAATGTGCGACCAAAAGACGACCCGCGATGATGAGCAATTCCTTCTAAATCAATCCCATTTGCTAAGTTATGAACAAGCGTTGTTTTGCCATTACCAGTACAGCCACCAATTAAAATTATAGGCCGTAGTGTTAATTCATTGATTGCATCAATTGCGGCTTGCCGTAATACTTTGTAGCCTCCTGCAACGAGAGGGTATTCAATACCAATGTCTTTTAACCATGATTGAACGATATGCGACCGCATTCCCCCCCTAGCACAGCAAATATAGCCACTTTTATGGCTGAGACAGGCTTCTTTCCAAGCAGCTAAGCGTGCTTCTTTTATCTCACCACTCACAAGCTGATGCCCTAATGTGAGTGCTTGATGAGACCCTTCTTGTTTATAGCAAGTGCCAACTGCTTTGCGTTCATCATCATTCATTAAAGGGATATTAATCGCACTTGGCATCGAACCTTGTTGAAATTCGATAGGAGCCCTGACATCAATTAACGTGCTGTCAGTCGCCAGTAATTGCCGAATATTTTTTGAAGAGGGAGTTAATTCCATAATAACTGTGGTATTCATTAAAGTTGCAATAAGGCTAACTATACTCCTAATCTTATCACTTGGCACTTAATGTTAAGATTAAAAAGGCTTAATAGTACTTTGGCGTATAATGATGCTATATTGATGTTGGGTATTTCAATATGAGTAAGGGGCGAGACAATGAAGATGTTAACCATCCAAGAGATGACCGAAACTCAAAAGATGCAAGTTCGTAGTAAGTTGGCGCAAGAAAGAAAAAAACTTGGCCGTGAATTAACCAACTCTGAGCAAAATAAAGTCAAAAAGCAAATCATTACCGAAATATCTATTGAAGTTGATAAGCAAGCAAAGAAACTTCGAGCACAAAAGAAAAAAGATAAATTAATACCAAGTGACCAAACTTACAGTTGGTCTTCGGCAAACCATAAAAAAGGTTATCGATAACTAATTATTAGTAAGAATAGTTAGTAGGTTATTTTATTTGTTAGTGTAGTTAAAAATAAAAAATCGCGTATTTGAGCATGAATAAATACGCGATTTTTTATTAGGTTAAAACGTTAAATATAATTCTATGAATCTAATCGAGAGACATCACAAATGATTTTTTCTTTTAACGCTTCGATTAGATATGAAGAGAAGGAGAGGGAGGTATACCCTTCATTTTTAATATTTTCAAATGCATCAATATATATCATAGGAACTTGTATTAATTTTGCCTTTTTCAAATCTTGTTTAGCAATTGGTGCAGGTTTTGAATTAATAGTAGACTCATGATTAGAGCTAAATGAAGTGCTAGTAAAGGATAATTTTGGATATGTCATGTTTATAGTCTCATATCAGGGCTATTTACCATACAACTAACGATAGTAATAGCGGTAATTGGTAGTAAAAGTAGTGTTTCGACTAAAAAACAGAATTACTCAAGTGATAATAAATAAGCAATATACAAAGCACGTTTATTATCCCGAATGGGAGTATTTAGCCGAATAAAGAGTAAAATATATTAATATTATTTAATTGTATATATTTAATCGGTAGTATTCGCATAAATAATGTAACTGAATATTTCTTATTAAATTAAAAGAGATTAGGAATAATCCTAATCTCTATGTTTTTATATACTGAATAGATAAATAGCGCATACATATTAAATATGCTTTATGTATAAGATATTAAATAAAAGTTAATAAAGATTACAAGGTGATTACGACAATTAAATTTATAATAATAAAACCATGTTGACTGAAAAATAATTTGAACTAATAATTATTGCAATGAGAGGTAGTGATAAAAGGATACGGCCAATAAACATTTAATATAAACAAAATAAAATCTTGAAAGGTAATAAATAGAGTTACTATTAATAAAGAGAGTAACTAATTTAAATAATATATAATTTATCAATGTTATTGAATTTATAAAAATATATCAAATCAATATTTGAGGAATAACTATGTTCAAAGTGTATCAGCAGACTCAAAATTTAAAAATGAAACTCCTAAAAAAAGTATCTAAATATCACGAAGTAAAAAATCAGCGTGGTATGACATTACTCGAAATTATCATTGTATTAGGCATTGTCGGAACAATTGCAGCAGGTGTCGTCGTATTAGCACAACGTGCATTCGATAGCCGTGCAATCTCAGACTTAGTGAGCAATACAAACTCAATACGTATTGCAGCTAAAGAAGCTTATCAACGCGCTCCAGGTTACCCAGCAGAGGCAGGAACAGATTCTGCGAACTATACATTTGAGTCAATTAAAGACGCAAAAGAATCTACAGCAATTGTGGCACGCTTAGTTCAGTTAGGCAAAGTTTCGACAGACGAAGCGCGTAATAATATTTCTAATAACTTTATTGCGATCTCTGGAGCCATGACAGTAACGGGGCAGCCAGCAACGGGGCTGCGTGGGTTTGTTGTGGAATTAAATGGACTTAATCAAGAGCAGTGCCGTGCGGTTATTTCCCAATCAGGAAATTTATGGGATTACGTTGAAGTCGGTGTAGCAGCAGCTGGAGCAAGTAGCTTGACTGCAACACCAAAAAATCTCGCTGTAGAAATAACAGATGATTCACCTATCCTGCGCTCATTGCATGCCGATGGTAATAAAAACATTAAGCCAGATGACATCGCAACAGTTTGTGTCGATTCGCCAACTAACGCAGTTATTTTAGGTAGTCGTTAATAAATAGAGACTAATAACTCGCTAATAAAACCTCTCTTTAATTAGAGAGGTTTTGAGAAATAAAGATGAAAAAAAGTAAAATAGCAGGTTATTCATTACTTGAAGTTATTATCGTCCTTGGAATTATTGGTGTGATAATGGTTCCATTGAGCCGCTTTATTATTAATAGAATTGAAGATAACCGTCGCCAACAAATTTCAGATACAATCGTTGATGAAATGTATCGTTTTATAGACTTTGTTAATAGTGACGAACTAGAAACAATAGATGGGAACCTCAAGCGAAATCCTTTATTTCAAATAGGAAATAAAAAGCCAGAATACAGTAAGCGTGTGAGTAACTATAAAATTGAAGATGAGTTAACTCATGATAATTTACACTTTAATTGGGGAAGTGGCATTGGAAGTGAACGTAATTACTTTACCGATGAAACTTGTCAAGGAAGCCTACTTGAATTATCACTAAAAAAAGAATTTTTGAAATGTACAATTGACCCTTTAATTAGCCAACAGCCTGTTTTATCTATAGAAAGAATTGATCTTATTGGTGACACCAAAAGAAAAACAATTGAAAGAACTGATTTTATCGCAATGTACCACCCACAGAAAGAAGAAGAAAATTTATATGTTGATAATTTATATAATAATTTCATGCAATCATTTAAAGATAAGTCTCTATATTTAATTCAAGCAGATATGGTTTTTAAAGAAAAACAAGATAATGGAAACACTAATTGGCAGTTATTAAAGAGAAATAATAAGAATATCAAGTTTGGGGAGTTAGCGCTAAATGCTGATGCTTTGAGTAATGATAATTATAATTATGGAATACGTTTTAGCTTCAATAGTAAAGCAGGGAAATATTTAAAATCAGATGGTTCCGTTAATACTGACAAATTGTGTTGGAATACGAAAAATAGTCAATATGGTCCTTGCTTGATGGCAAAAGATGAAAATAAACTTGTACTAACAAGTGGCGCTCTAGATAAAAATGAAAAAATGCCTGCTTTATGTTGGGATACTCAAAATAAAGCAAAATCTGTTTGTTTAGAATTGAAAGAATTACCCGAAGACTTCAGTATAACGGATGCTCAATATTTAGATGACAGTAATTTTATACTCACCAAAGAAGATAATAAAGGCAATCAAGTAGCAGGAACATTAGTCGCTAATGTAGTTATTGAAGATAGTCATTATGAAGGCTCTAAATTAGTCAAAGAATATCGTACCGTCCCTGAAGTAAGTTATCACAGTTTTACAGGCAATAATAAGAGCATGATTGTTGGTGAGAATTATGTTGGAGATGATCTCAAAGAGGATGGGGTCATTACTATACCAAGAAAGTTATGTCCGGTAGTTAATGACGTAAGGTTATGGCCAAGGTTGACAGTCGCAGTTTCATCAATGACGCCAGTTGTATTTGATGATGAAAAAAATATTTTAGATGTTGACCTCTCTCACGAGTCGAGTACAAGAATAAACAAAATAAAACACGTAGGGCTATCGGCAGGCGTCGTATTACAGGCTAGACACGGTTATGTTGTAGGTACAGCAACGACACCATTTCAACCGACTTGGATTATAAGTGCATCATTAGGTGTAAATAATCCAGAGAACGGGGATTCCAGTACTTATGTTAACCCTAAATCATTATCAATTATGGCAGTTGAATGGTGCAGTTCAATTAAAGGGGATTATTCTACTTCATATGATTAGTAATAAGGTATTCATATAATGAAATATAAAATGAGCGTGTTTATTTTATGTAGTTTAGCTTTCTCTTCTATTGCTAACTCAACAATAGGTCAACAAGGATGGGTTAATTTAAAACCGATGAAAGAAATTAAATCGGTTTCTGATTCATCAAAAACTGAACAGCAAAATATCAATATAGAACAAATGACTGGTGATAAAAAAGAGGGTGAAGAGCAACGGGAGGTTATGAGTCATTTAATACTAAAGAAAAATGAGCTTTTAAGCCAAAGTATTGAAGAGTGGACAAAATTCAATGGCATTGATTTTATTTGGAATAGCCCAAAAGATATTGTCATTTTTAATGAGATCACAATTGATGGTACAGATAGGATACAAGTTTTAGAAAAATTAGGTAAACAACTGTCTTACCAAAAAGCAGGGTTTTATTTGAAGTTTTATGAAGAAAACAATGTTCTCGTGATTGATAATTGATAAGTAGAAAATAAAATGAAAATGTGTAAATTGGTTTATATTCTATTGCCATTACTACTTCAAGGATGTAGTAGTTTTTTTGAAGAAAAATATAATGACAAAGAATTATTTGATAGAGTAACTGACCTTCAAGATATTGATAGTAGCAAACAAGAGACATTTTTATCTCTAGGTACATCATATTTAGGAAAAGAAGTCAGTTACGATCGTCAGCAGAAAAAAGTACTCGATAAAGAAATTAATTTGACAACTTATGCACCTGTTAACATTTATACCGTATTAGAAATGTTAGGTGAACAAATGGAAATTACCTATAAAGTTGATGCGAGTACTCCTCAAGAGTTGGCTGAGAAAGCTACGGCTGGTGAGGATATATTAAAGAACACAGTATATACTATTAATTTTAAAGGTAATCTAGACGAATTTATTGGTTATTTATCAAATTTGTATGATGTAAGTATTCAACTGAAGAAGAATAATTTACTAGAGGTTAACTTATATTCAAACTTTGCGATCAACCTTGATTATTATGGGACAGATAATAACTATGAAGCTAGTTTAGATATATCAAGTAATGAGGCAGCCTCATCTAGCGGATTAAAAGGTAAATCAACAACCTCATTTAAATCCTCGTTCTGGGCAGATGTGAAAGATATGATGGATAAATATATCTCTTCAGGGGTATATAATATATTTCAAGACTCATCTATTTTGACGTTTGTTGGAAGGCAATCAGAATACAATCATGTCAATAAGGTTCTAGAGCAATACAAACAAGCAAATAGCCGTCAATTTGTTGTTAGCTATAAAATTTATATACTCGACAAGTCAAAATCTAAAAACTTAGAAGCAGAGTTGGGTTTTTCTTACAACAGTGGTGGTACGCAAGTCGGGTTTAATCAAAGTTTGCTGACTAAGTTAACTGGAAGTCTTAATGCTAATTCAAATTTTCATGGTGGTGAAAATGCCAAATTTCGCTTAGCCGCACAACTTGACGCTGTTTATAATTTAACTGGAAGTAAAATTTTGCAAAGTGGGTCTTTTATTACTCGTAATAATATGCCAATCCCGCTAAATTTAACTAAGACTCAACATTATGTATCTGGCATGACTTCAACTAAAAATGCCAATATGGATATTACTGAGAATCAGTTAACAACCGATCAAATTGTGACAGGGAGCAGTTTTATTATTACTCCGAGAGCCTTATCTGATGGGAAAATTGAAGTTGCTAGTGGATTTACACGTAAAAATCTGATTGGCATAGAAAAATTTGATAATGTTCAACTGCCTAATTATACAACAACGGAAATGTTTAATACTTCTGTAATTAAACCGGGTGATTTACTGATCGTTGGTAAATATGATGAAAATACAGAATCTGATGGACAAAAGGCAGGTATTTTATCAGCTATCTTAAAAAGTGAAGATGCGAATTCAACTATTATTATGATTGTAGGGATAGACAATTACTTTTCAATTAATGAGTAAGCCATGACATTAGCAGAGTTACTGAAGAATAAGCTGACTATTGGTGGTATATGGATTGATTCGAGCCAAACAGAAGAGCATCGGCATCGATTTTGGCTTGAGTCAACCAAAAAAAAATGTAGGAAAATTAGGTATAAAACTCGTAATGGTATGAAGGAAGTGTTATTTCCTAAGCAAGTGAAATTACACGAAATATTAGCTTTATATATTAAAGAACTTTATGGCGATGGCATGTTTTATGCTCCTATAGTTGAGGGTGATATTACACATTATTATTTAATATGCATTAAAGATGATTGTGTAATCTCTCCAATAGATACAATCATAACGGAGGGAATGCTCTCCTATATTTTGAGTCAAAAAGATACATCAATATATGGCTCTTTAGATGTGACGGTTATTAATGATGATATATTTGATGCAATTTATGAAGAGTATTTGAATCAGGAAAAAAAGTATCGTAATACAATCATTAAAGTTTCAGCGGCAATTGCTTGTGGTATAAGCATATTCACAATCATTATTTATATTCTATCCTTATATTAGGGTTATTAGTATGAAAGATATTCTTTCTGGCTGGCGTGAGCATGGCTTATTGAAAAGTAAGTATATGCTAATCATTAGTATTGTAATAGTATTAATTATCACCATTTCTGGTGTAATGTATTATTTACATTATAAAAAAACAGAAAAAGAGGCATTAGAAAAACAACAGCAGCAGTTAGTTCTCAATGATAAAAAGAAAATTACAAATTTTTATTTATCTCAGTTTCATGGGTATCAAGCTGATGATCTTATCATTATATTAAAACAAATTTTACTCAGTAGTTATGCATTTACAGCAAGTGGCTTCAATGAGGATATGTTTACTTGTAATGAAGATAACTGTCAATTTTCATACAAATTAAAGCCTGGTGCTATTTTTAATGTTCAAGATAAATTTTTTTTCAATGAACGCTACGAAGGGATTATTAGCCCAGATAGCTTGGATTTTTCTAATTTACAATTGAAATATACTGATAATAGATTGGAAAATAAAATAACTTCTCCTGAGGCAAAATTGTATGTACCTACTTGCAATGATTATATAAACTATGTTTATGCGTACAATTCATCAAAAGATAACGAGAAAAAAAAGATAAAATTAAATGAATTACCATCTTCCTCTGTGTCAAATATAGAAAGTAAATATTCAGGGTATCCAGATAGCCATAATTTGTTATTTGCAAAATTTGAAATGACTTTTAAAAATAACCCATTGGAAATTAGTTACTTATTAAACGGTCAACCTTATATTGATTATTATGTTTTTAAATCAATAGAGAAATTAGATGTTAACAATATTAAAGTTACAGGAGTTTTTGCATGCAAAAGATAATGTTTTCTATTTTAACATTAGGTATAAGCCTACAGTTCGCTTATGCAGATCCGCAAGCAGAAAGTATGGAATTACCAAACATTGAAAATAAAGAAGTATCAATTGAACAAAAAAATATTGTTGACTTAATGCAACGAAATCTTCAATTTGAATCAGAAAAACTACATATTGAAAATCAAATTACGCTAGCTAAGTTAAAAAAAGAACTAAAAGAGGTCAATGAAATTTTAAATGAGTCTCCTAGTCAAGAAACTGTAGCAACCAAGGAACTGGATAATGATGTCGAGGAACAACGAATTAATGAACTGATGGATACTCCCGTTAAACCAATGGATAAGCCAAAAGTTATTATGATTTCTTATGTTGCGGGTATAAAAAAAATAGGGGTGGTGAATAGTGAGAATAGCCGAATTTCTTTTGTTAGTGAGAATAAACCATTTAGTATGAATGGAATGCGATATCGAGTTATTCTAAAAAACAATCAATATAAAGTTGTAGATTAATAATGTTCCAATCAATTGATTTTATTAACATAAATTGTATTGAAGGTGGGATAAAGGCATTAGAAAAATGCCACTTTGAGTTGCTTGAAAAAAATTTAATCATTGTTGATTATAATAAATCCAAGTATTTAGTTATCAATAAAATTAAGATTGATAAACTAGAGAGTGTATATATGGATTTATATTATACGCGTTCAGTTTATAAGAAAAATATTTGTGGGTTTATGTTGAGTACTGAATCTCAATATTACCAAATTATTGAAAAAGCAACTCGAGACAAGAGCAGTAACCTATTATATGAAACCAGTGATGTCCAAAAAGAACTAGAAAGTTTATTGCAGGTTGCCGTTGATACTGGGGCGAGTGATTTACATATTACTCGTGGGGATGTTATTTCAAAAGTAGAGTTTAGGGTTAATGGCTCTTTAATTTTATATTCTCAGTTAACATCTGCTAGTTGTGATGAATTGGTGTTTGTATTGTATAACGTTGAAGCGACGACTAAAGAGACAACATGGAATCGCCAACAACCGCAAAGTGCCAATATTTTGTATGATTTGAAAGGTAAAAAATACCGGTTTCGTTATGCACATTTCCCAATATTTGGAGAGACAAGTGATTGTTATCATTGTGTACTGAGAATTATACCTGCTTCCATAGATACTAACCCTAACCCTCAATTGGAGAGTACAGGGTTATCTGAGGTAGAAATTGAAGATATTAAATCAATACTAAGTAATCCATATGGTGCTTATTTTATTGCAGGAACAACGGGGTCGGGGAAATCAACAACATTAAAGACAGTTATTGAATGGCTACAAATAAATCGGTTTAACAACAAAGGTTGTTTTTTAACGGTGGAAGACCCCGTTGAATATTATATCTATGGTACCAAACAAAGTTCAGTATTAGATGTCGATGGTGGAGGGTTTCATTCCGCGATTAAATCCGCATTACGTCGTGATCCAGATGTACTTATGATAGGTGAAATACGAGATAAAATTTCAGCTAATGCATTATCTGGTGCAGTTGAAAGTGGCCATTATTGTTTCACAACCGTTCACGCAGGGAGCATTGTAACATTATTACAGCGGCTATCGGCACTCGGTATTACAGGAGACAAACTGTGTACACCTGGTTTTATTGCGGGCCTACAGTGTCAAAAGTTAATGCCAGTACTATGTTCGCACTGTAAAAAATCAGAGCTTGCCATTTTCGGTTCCCGGGAAATTGAAATATCAGTGCTTAACCAAGATGGCTGCCAGAATTGCAAATATACGGGTATCAAAGGACGTAAACTCGTTATCGAATATATGCGGCCATCAATTGATGAATTATCTGCAATAGCGAAAAATAATTGGCTTGAAGCGTATATGCACTGGCGTAAAAAAAGGCTAATTGGAAAAGGAATTGGTGAGGGGTTTCAAATTAAAGAAAAAACGCTGTTATTAGTAATTGAAAATAAAGTTTGTTACCACTGGTTTACTCATGAATTTGGCGCTATTCCAGCAGAAGATATGGAGGTAATTTTTGAAAAAATTCACTAAATCTCAGCGATTATATTTATATCAATTTTGTGCTGATATGATTAACTCTAACCTTCCGATTTATGATTCAATCATAAAACTAAAAAAAGAAGGGGAAACGGTTATAGGCAAAGGGTTTGTCAATAAATTGAATTATTTATTAGACAAAATGGCGAATAAAGAATCTATTGCATCCGTTTTTGATGGGATGGTACCAAAGAGTGAATTAAGTTTAATCTATTCTTCAGAGAAAAGTGGGGCACTTGCCAATGGCTTTACCAGTATCGTTGAGGTTATTAAATATAAAGACCAATTAATGTCAAAAGTCATCAAATCAATAACATTTCCTTTGATTATGTTGGCTTTATCTTTAATTGTGATAGCAGGTTATGCGGTCAAAGTTTTCCCTGCCTTTGAACGAGTACTACCGGTTACGCGTTGGCCTGTTGTGACCAGTTCATTATATGAATTTGGCTTGGCTTTATATAATGGGTTATGGGTTTATATTTTAGTAGCAGTCATCCTATTAACGATAATAACTAGGGTTATTATGGCAAATGTAACTGGGTTATTTAGGGATAGGTTTATGGACAGAGTAGTACCATTTTCTACTTTCAAACAATTAAATGCTTCTATTATATTAAATAGTTTGTCAGGGATGTTAAAAAATAAAATCCCTATTAATGATGCATTGACAATATTGAGTTTAAACGCCAATAGATGGTTAAAAAGTCATATTAATATTATGAAAGTTAATATGGCCAAAGGTCAAAACTACGGAGAAGCGCTGAATACAGGGTTATTAAATGTACATGAGCTTTTGAATATTAGTTTGTATTCCGCATTACCATCATTTCATGATGTATTAACATCAGTATCTGAAAAGTCAAAAATTAATATTAATGACAAAATGGATAAGCTTGCAGGATTATTAAAATCATTTTCAACATTAATATTAGGCGGTTGTGTCATCTGGGTGTTTATTGCACTATTTTCGTTATCAGATCAGTTATCTAAGATGTCCCAAATGTAAGTGAGAGGTTAATAATGAAAAAAGTAATTTTTTGTACCGTGTTGCTGCTGCCCATAATAGCGGTTGCTAAAACAACAAAAGGTGTTAATTATATTAATAACACTGCTTCTAATCCAATAATGTCGGTTTGTGCTAATACATCGACGCCATTACCTATATTTATTTCTACATTACGTGATTTTGGTTTAACATCTAAATTTAGTAATCGAGTAAATGTATCGGTTACCGCAGAATATTGGACTGAAGAAGAACGGGGTATTCCTATAAAAATTGCTAACTTTTTTGCAATGGATACGATACGGAAACCTGATGGTAGAACGCCGTTACTTGGGAATTATTCTACAAAAAAAGAGGTTTCGCCCATACCGATGAGCGCAAGAGAGTACAGTGGTATGTCAATCTCGGATGCAGGTTTGGGAAAACCGACAAAAACTGATCGGAAACGTACTTTTGAGTCTTATAATAGCCAAATACTCTATATCAAAAATCGAGGTGTTTACAACGCTAACTATTTTCCAAGGCAGCAAGCTGCACCAACTACTTATGGCGGTGGTGAATACTTTCGACAACCTGACGATATTATTTGGTTACCCGGACGCGCAATAAAAAAACTGACAATTCATATTTATGATTCAAACCCACCAGCATCTCCACCCGAACTAAAAGGGAGACCTGCACCTACAGTTATATTTGAGTGGAAAGCCAAAACAGGTTATAACCCAAAATCATCTGTTCCACCTATACTGGAATTAACAAGTGTGACTTATTCTGGCCAAGGTAATAGTTCTTGGGGGGAGGAATCTGCATCAGATAATGAGATTGACAAGATGCTATACGGTAATGCAAGTGTATTAAGTAGCATAACATTAGGGGAAAAATACACATTAGCAATGGACTGGAACCGAAGCCCTATTATTAGAGACCTTGCGACTAACCCATTTTATTCTAGAGCATACCAATTAGAACGGGATGCATTTAAAGCGGGAGATCTGGATTTTGCTCAATTAGTCAATGCGATAAGTCAAAATAAAAAATTAAGTGCTTATGATATTAACCTTAAAAAAACAGATTTTATTTATACCAATATTGATGCAATAAATAGAGATCTGGGATGGGGGCATGGAGGAAAATATAAAATAACCTATTTTAGAGGCAGTATCAACGCTTATAATAATGTATATATTGATCAAAAAAAATATGAAAAAGACGGTTCAATAATGAAGATTTGTGACTAGTATGTTAGAGTTTATTCATTATTATTATACTGTGATTGCCATTATTATAGGCTGTTGTGTTGGTAGTTTTATCAATGTAGTAATATATCGTTTGCCTATTATAATATTTACACGGGGAAAGGCGGGGAATTTTTCATTAAGTTTTCCTGGCTCTCGATGCCCAACTTGCAAAAATAAAGTATATAAACGGGACAATATTCCTATATTAAGCTGGTTAATTTTAAAAGGGAAATGTCGACATTGTCATTGCCCTATATCGAAACTTTATCCTCTTTCAGAATTTATTTTTGGCTTTTTTTTTGGTTTGGTTATTTTCTACTATTATTTTGATAGGGAACTCGCTACATTGGTGATGTTTTTAGGGTTATGTTCCGTTTGCTATGTTATATTTTTCATTGATCTTAAATGGTTAATTATTCCAGATGAACTGAACTATTTGTTAATTTGGCTCGGGTTATTAAGTTCTGTAATGAGCTGGACAAATATAACTCCTTTGCAATCTGTCACAAGCTGTATGCTCGTATGGTCAGTGATTAAAATAGTTATTTGGGGGTTCAAATTGTCGACAGGTAAAGATGGGCTCGGTGATGGTGATGCCAAACTGTTTGCTGCAGGCGCCACTTTTATTGGGTTATTTGCGATCCCTTGGCTTATTTTGTTATCGGTATTATTTGGTTTATTAACTTATTTAGTTGTTAGGTCTGTTAATTATAGACCGGATAGAGGAGAGTTTTCTGAGTACTATGATATTGATGAAAAAAGTTACATTCCATTTGGACCTGCTATTTGTTTAGCTATAATGGTATTAGTTTTTTATTTCCATATAATGATGTGATTCTCCACATAAACTCCTCGTTTATATAAACGAGGAGTTTATCAACTAATTAGAATTGATAGTAAAGGTTAGGTCATCATTACCTAAATTAATCTTACGGCTTGTAATCACTGAGCCATTATGTATGACCCTAGCTTCTACAGGGTGTAAACTTCTTTCGATATTCACGTGAAATTGGTTCATTTCATTTCTATTAATTTGAATGGGGGCTAACTGAAATTGTAAACATCTTCCAGTTATAAGGCTGACTTCGAGGTAATCTAAATCTGTATCGAGTTTATTACTATCATCTGGATAGACCATCCCATAAGAACCATTAAGGGCAGGGTAAATATAACTTGGCAATTTATTTTCGGGGTCATGTAACCCTAATAAGGTTATCACCTTAACACCTTGCTTGTAAGGGACCAAATCCTTAAGAAGTGCATCATCATCATGCATAATCCATTCGCGGCCATCAGAGATATAATGTAGTACTTCATTATTATGTATAATTTTCTGAGTATCATTTAGATGAAGAGTAATACTATAACTTGCTGAAGTATCAATAGTAATTAAATAATCCGGGTAATTATTGGGGGTAGGGAAAATAATATTAGGTGCGTGTCTACCATTATAACAGTGGATCATAGCTTCTTTATTAAACTGGAAAATATTTATTAATTGCTCTTCGGTGATATCTTTACCATTTTCTATGGGGACATCACTATAAATATATTTTGATGTGGTATGACGGTACTCTCTCATTTGTTGTAATTCTTCATCCCAGCGAGAAAACCCTGTGGCCGAGTTAACATTAAAAACAGCTTTACTTTCAAGAAAATGTTGAATTTGGTTAAGGGAATGAGGAGTATGTAAGGTAAATGCATTGTATTTTTCATACATAGGTGACCCCCCAGCCATTGCATCATGGCCGAGAGAGTGTTCCTTATAAGGGAGTGCGAATAACCCTTCACCTTCATTTTCTAAATACGTGGGTTTATTTCGTGTTGCGCTTTCAAAATTGGGAATAAAAAAATTATTGTGGCTATCCCATCCCCATGTTGAATTTCGCTGGCTAGGAACGGCGTTGACAGAACCATAAAATCCACCGGGGTAGTGCCCTAAGCCATAATTATGTCCAATTTCATGACTAAATTCATTACGAATAGTGTCATCTAATGTCGCCATACCTGCACCACCAGAACCGCCGTGCACTTGTAACCCATTTTCATATTTTCCTATAGAGGTGTGTACGGTTATTTGTGGTGTTACCATGTTACTCGCTTTGTCTCTTCCTGCATTGAAAAAGCCGTAGTTGGCAAAATTAATTCCAGATGCAATTAACGATTTTGCTATGTATTCCCGCATAATGCCGGTGTGCCAACCCCCATCACCAGGAGCAATACCTACCAGTAGCCGGCCATCATGCAACATAAGTTCGGTTAAATAAATAGGATCGTAGGTTGTTACCGTTAAGCGAGATAAGGGGACTTGTTGAAAATATTGCTGATGATATTCATGCATTTGTTGAAATTCGAATTTGTCCCTATAGGGTGTTAACATACCAATAGCAATAGTATGGAGAAGTAACTCATTAGGTGCACCAATATCTATATATTCAATATCTCCTTTTTTATCTTGATGTGTAAATTGTAAGGTAATATTAGGCTTAATAAATTGGCTTGGCACTATAATTGACCAACAATTACCAATATAGTCTATTTTTGATAGGAATTGGTCACAGTTATTTTCTGTATTTATTTCGAACCAAGTGCCATCTACATTAACGAGTGTAAGTTCGTCACCTGTAGCTAACTCAACATTTCTACCATTGAAAAATACTGAAAATCGATAAGTTGATTTACATTGAAATATGATTTTTTTTCGCGAATATTTTTCATCTGACTCAACTTTGAATGATGAATTGTAGTGACCATCGCTGGTGATTATTTTAACCGTATCATGATTAAGAATAATATCATTAAAATAATCGGGGTCATCTAACTGATGCAATTGTTTATCATTACTAACAATGATAGTAACTTCATTAGGGTGGGGTTGGGGAGGACTAATATTGGCATAGATTGGTTCACAAGTTGACGTTAGCTCATTTGGATTTTTCATCTTAGCTTCAAATATAATACGTTTTTGTTTATCAAAAACAAATAACTTGACGTCATCATTATGCGCTATGAATTCTCTAGGTTGGAATAGAAACATAGTTTTTCGATTAGATATTATTCTTGGTTGAATATCATCAGGAATATGCTTTCCCGCTGGGATTATACAATTCTGTACATAATGAACTGAACCTGCCAATGTACCGCTTGTATCACTTTTATATTTGTTATTATTAAAATGAGAGTTATTTCCTTTAGAAACAATAAGTTTATTGAAGTAACCTAATGATTTATTATTTTGTAATATTATAGTTTTGTCATGTGCCATTTTAGTTTTCTCATTTATAAAGCATGATTTTATTTCATGCGAGGTTGTTTGGGGGGTTTTAATAATAGATATATAACCAAAATTGAATCTATATTATTATGATTTTTTGTGTATATGGATATGATATATTTAAGTATATAATTAATTTTTTTAGTTAATAAATAAAATTCAAGTGACATTGTTTTAAATGAAGATGTGGTAAATTAATTATTGTTATGTTTATTCTGTTAAGCTATATTTATTAGGTAAGTAAAGTTTAACTTTCATTTTCATGATTCGCTAATTAGGAGGCAGTTTATTGCCTCCATTTTTTTACTATTTCAACATTAGTCTTTATGGCTCCCTCATGTTAATTTTCAGTGTATTATTATTTATACACATTAGAAAATAATGAACTCAATTACCTTTATAATTAATGTTATTAATGCAAATTAATATTATTAAGGTTATGTTTATCAATATGACAACTTGGTGAAAAGTATCTGATAGTATGTAAGTGAAATTTTAACTGGTGTTTTTATTAACCCTTAGAATACTCCACTTTAAATCATTACTCTTATGAGGAGTAATAGATTGTATTGACCTAAATATTTAAATTTTTAGATGTGTTAAATCAGTAAAACAATATTTCTAATTGTTAATATTTATATATATCACTCATGAAATTAGTGAAAAATAAAAATAAATACAATTATCTGATTTTACTCCAATGCTGTCATCATTCCAATATTTAACCTGTGATAAATGATAGGGTGGAGTTAAGTAATAACCAAAAAACTGGTTAATCCCTAATAAGGATAATTATAACATGAATATAGGCAGGGTTTAGGATTGAATAGCTACCCATTAAATTGAACTTATATTATTGTTATGCATATAATCCAAACCGCCTTATTGGCTACTTAGTCAAAATTATTAAGGCGAAATATTTAAATTGATTTTATCTAATAGCTAATAGTTAATAGCTAAAAATAAATAAGGAAATTATATGAAATTGTTAAATACAGTAGATGCATCAAAAGTTATTGGTGGAACAGCGCCAGTGTGTGAAACATCATTTGATACTGTAAAAGTAGGCGCTGGCCTGACAACCTGCCAACAGATCACAAAATGTACTGATAAGCACGGTGAAGTAAGTTATAAAGCACAACCTGCAACAGGTAAATGCCCTTTATAATCTAGTTGTTATGTAATAATTATAAAGCATGCTGAGGAGGGATTCTTTGCATGCTTTGCTTTCAATCCAATGGTAAAACTGTAATGAATAATAGAAAAATATCTAAATTAACGATTATCATATATACCTTGTTTGTCATTATGATTTCTGTGCTTACAACAGTCATGTTTTATCATGTTTTTATTTTTGAGACCTTTAAAGATAATAGTCAAAGTCAGCAAACATTTTTTGAAATTTCTGCCGAAAAAGTATTGTCGAGCCCAATAAAAGAAAATAACAGTATTATTGAGGTTATGTCATATGGATGTTATTACTGCGGTATAAATAATGATGCCATCATGAAGTTTGCAGAAGAACTGCCTGATGATGATAATTTCAAAGCAATACACTTAGCAAGTAAGTATACTCCACTAGCGGCCTATGCACCTATTTTTGCGACTTTAGAAGAAATGAATATTGAGCCTAGTTTACGCTCAGCCATTTTTAATTCTGTTTTAAATGATAATGTTGATTTTAAAAATCAAGTCGAACTATTGGCATGGTTGAAAAAGCATAATGTTGATACTGAAAAGTACCTTGAAATTAGCAATACCCAGCTGTAGCTGAAAAACTTGATTATATGGAGAGCATTGCTGAATTCTACAATATTACGGCAACACCCGCTTTCATTATCAATAAGCGCTATGTTGTTTATCAAGACCGTGATTTTCCTGAATTTACTAAGTATATGGCAGAACTTTTAGAAAAGAGTAAGCAGGAGTAATTGTGGGCCGCTTTATTATTGTATGGCTAATTTTTGGTATTAGAAGTGTCGTTGACGCAGCACTTGTAGGTATTGTGAAATTAAATACCTGTGCGGTGACTCTATTTAGGTGGTTACTGCGTTATATATCTACACCACTATTATTAATAGTTAGTTATACATTATGCCGCCTTGGGGTTATCGGTAGGAATTATCGTAATAGAACTAAGGTCGCTACTCAAAATTACCAGTGTTTAATGGATAAACCAGGGCGTATTGATACCGCATGGATCGCGGTACGTCGGTATATTTTAGAAGAGGGCGCAACTTGGGGGCAAAACAGACAAATCATGTCACAAATAGAAGCGTGTACACACAAACTTAATCAAATTGTTGAGCCTCTGCATGAACAACAAGTCCCCGTTATTCTAGCGCCATTGCATATGGTTTCTGATGTATTAGCTACTATCGTAGGGGCAGGAACATCACCTAAAAATGCGACGGTTATTGTGTCTTCAAGTGCTGAGCAAACTAAATTTGATGATACCGCCCGTATTCTTGGGGGAATTAATTTATCTTATTGCTCAATACATCAAGAGGATAAGTCATTAGCAAAAAATTTAATGACTTTAATGACTGAAACGGCATCAGGACAGAAAAATATGATTATTTTCCCTGATATTACCCCAGATTATACGATTCATACGGGGGAAGGGATAAATAATAAATTAGCTTGCCGTTTATTTAATCGTCCAGCGAAATTACATAGTGGTGTTGTTCGGTTATCCAAAGTGATTTCAGCGCAAGTCGTTTTCTATAACTTATATTGCAAAAATGGAATACAAATCAATATTTATCCTCCTGTGCACGCAACAGATATTGCTAAGCAATTGCCAATCATTATTGAAAAAACGATTCGAGATTACCCTAATGATTGGCTTTTGTGGCATAGCCATTCACTTTATTTTATTAATCATTGACCTCTTATGAACAAGATTATCCCTAATACTGTTTATCAAGAAGAAACGAATGAATGTGGTTTAGCATGTATTTCTATGTTAGCCCATACGCAAGGTGTTACTGTTTCACTTGATACTCTGCGTGAACGCTATCCTGCGACAGATCATGGCACTTCTTTGTTAGAACTTTCGACAATACTTAAAGACTTCGGTATTGCAACTGCTCCCGTTCTTTTTGAACATGATGAGCTAAAAAGTATTCCGCTTCCCGCAATTTTGCATTATGGCGCTAACCATTTTGTTATTTTAGCTTATCGGAAAGGGAATAATGTCTGTGTGATCAATCCAGCGATTGGTCAGCAATGGTTACCGTATTCAGCGTTAAAGCTAGAAATTAGTGGTTATGCACTTATTTTAGACCCGAATAACCAAAGCCAATCAGATGAGGCAAATACGGTAGGCGGCAAAGAGCAACAAACAATTCAAAAACGCCCTTTGGGGATAATGAGTTTAAAAGAAACCAGTGCTATTTCGGGAATTTATTGGTTAATGCTACTGACTTTTTTAGTTGGTTTAACATTATTTATTATGCCAATAATGGTAAGTAATGCTGTTAATAAAGCATTTTCTGATATTGAAAATGCGGATTTCCCCTATGGGTTATTTATTGTTGCTTTTGTACTTGCCTCTTTACTGGCTCTTGGTGTTAGAGCGGTAACTGAACGGTTTATTAAGCACTTTGTATTAGTCAATAGTGGAGTGG
The DNA here is from genome assembly GCF_041344805.1 of Providencia sp. TYF-12. Classification (NCBI taxonomy): domain Bacteria; kingdom Pseudomonadati; phylum Pseudomonadota; class Gammaproteobacteria; order Enterobacterales; family Morganellaceae; genus Providencia; species Providencia sp. TYF-12. Next base: position 2,472,641 of record NZ_CP166833.1, on the reverse strand, counting down.
GTTTCTCTAAATTACTGAGTAATTCATTACGCTTTTTTGAAAAGCGTGCACCAGGCGATGTTTTTAGTCGTTTTATGGCTTGGCAATCGGCAATGGCACAGAAAATAGAGCTTGATAACCAATTACGTACAGATTGGGTTATTGGCATTATTGCGCTGGCAATTATGTTTTGGATAGCGCCTGTGTTAGCTGCAATTTCATCTGTTGGTGTAACTGTGATGGGGTTAATCAGTGTTTGGGCTATTATTCGTGACCGCTGGTATACCCAACAATTGCAATTAAAAACAGCTTCATTGAATGATTTTTTCATGGAAACCCTTCAAGGGATACTGACTATTAAAGCAGGGGGATTGGAAGAGCAACGTAAAATACAATTTGCATGGTTAAGTCGGGATTTATTCACTTGTATTCAAAAAAGAAATGTTTATGAGCAAGTTAAAGGGACTCTTTACCAATTGACCGGTAGCCTAGAAATGGTGGTATTTATGTTAGTCATACTCCCAATGGTCGCCAGTAAAATGATATCCCTTGGTGATTTTTTTGCTTATAGCTTTATTCGCCAAATTTTTACTTCCTATATTACCCGAATTTTTTATTCGATTATTCATAAATCTCAATTACATATTATTGATACACGTGCGAATAGCTTATTTCCAGAGCGAATTGAACCTGCGGTAGCGGATTTCCACGCTAAGTCGCACCTTGGTGGCGCTCCGCATTTAACATTTGAACATATTGATTTTAGTTATGATCCGGCCAAGCAAATTTTAAAAAATGTTTCTTTGGATTTACCTACAGGCGCTCAAATAGCTATCGTCGGGGAGTCTGGCGCCGGGAAAAGCACACTATTGCGTGTGATTGCAGGGTTAATTCCATATCAACATGGCCTTTGTCATTCTGATGGGGATACGATTGTGTATCAACAATTGGCGCAGTTAGTGTGTTTACAAAGCCAAGAAGACATTTTATTTAATACCTCAGTTTGGGAAAACATCACACTGTTTGCACCGAATATTCAGGAAAAAGAACAAAAAATCATTAATAAACTGTTAAAAAGCCTAGTATTAGATTCAGTGGTTAATAACCTCCCTGGGGGAATAAATGCCCTTATTCGCGAAAGCCATAGCGCTTTATCTTTAGGCCAACGGCAGCGTTTATTATTAGCTCGCTCTATGTATAGCACTAGGCCGATATTATTACTTGATGAGCCAACCGCTAATCTAGATGAAGAAACCGCCGCTAAAGTTATTCAAGCTATTCAAAAGCATTGCCATGAAATGGGCAAGACGTTAGTTGTCGTGACACATAGTGATAAGATAACTTCAAGGTTTGATGTGGTTTATCAAATCATTGATGGTGAGCTAACAAAGACTATTGATAACAACCGTGGTCAGCAGGAAGCTCAGTTGAACAATCCACTTTTATTCGCTGAGTCAGTGCCATGAAACAGTGGGCTCAGCGATTTAAATTACGGGGTTCCAACCTACTGATCGTGCTCGGTATTACCGCTGCACTATTTGCTATCGTGTATTTCGCTACAACACGCACTGAGTCGAATATTGCTCAAGAAATGACGGTGATAACAGCCGACCGTGGTGATATCGAAAAAATCATTATGGTAACCGGGACGTTAAAGCCTTCTGTACAGGTGAATGTAGGTGCTCAGGTTAATGGGCAGATAAAGTATTTGTATGCTAAACAGGGAGATAAAGTCTTCAAAGGACAAATACTTGCTGAGATTGACCCCGCCATTCAAAAATCTGATTTACGTAATGCAATAGCCAAGTTATCGAGTGTTAGAGCCCAAAAAGCGTCTTCAGAAGCTATATTAGTTCAATATCGAAAAGCCTTTGAACGACAAAAAAAATTACGTAAAGACGGTTCTGGCATCGACAGTGATTATGAACAAGCACAAGCACAATATGAAGCGCAGCAGTATCAAGTCAAAATGAATGAAGCATTAATTGTTCAATCAGAAATGGAAGTTGAAACAGCAAATGCAAATTTAAGTTACACACAAATTTTAGCGCCAATTGCTGGGGAAGTATTAGGGATTGTCGCAAATGAAGGGCAAACGATAGTATCTTCCCAAACGGCTCCAACGATTTTGGTATTAGCTAACCTGGATAAAATGCAAATTCAAACGCGTATTTCAGAAGCGGATATTCAATCCGTACATTCAGGCCAACCGTTATATTTTTATGTGCTTGCAGACCCAGATAAACGTTATGAGGGAACGATGGGGTATGTTCAACCAGTGCCTCAAGAAGCTTTAGAAGAACGGAATATGGCGAGCGCAAATAACCAACAGAATAATGCCGTATATTACTCAGGGACCTTTGAAGTTGATAATAAAAATCGCGAATTAAAAACGTCTATGACAGCACAAGTATTTATTCGTGTTGCTCAGGTTAAAGGGGTTGTGCGTATACCGGTTAATGCTTTAGGTCGTTCAATTGCCGCCAATGAATATGAAATCACGGTACTTAATGGTAATCAACCCGAGACTAAAACGGTTGTTGTTGGGATCACCGATCGCCATTTTGTTCAAATTATTCAGGGTCTTGAAGAGGGTGAGCAGGTTATTGTTTCAAATAATATAGGAGTAAGCTAATGGCTCCTATGATCACTGTAAAAAATATTTATCGTGAGTTTCTTGCCGGCACTCAGAGAATTCAGGTACTGAAGGATATATCGTTTTCTATTAACCAAGGCGAAATGTTAGCGATTGTTGGTGCGTCAGGTTCCGGAAAGTCCACACTAATGAATATTCTCGGCTGTTTGGATAAACCAACACGCGGGGAAATTTATATTAATGGTATTGCAGTGCACTCGGCGGATAGCGAAAAGCTCGCTGAACTGCGTAGTCAATATTTAGGCTTTATATTTCAGCGCTATCATTTGATGCCGTATTTAACGGCTGAAGAGAATATTGCTATTCCTGCATTATATACTGCAATGCCAGAACAAGAACGCCAATCACGCATACAGTTATTAGCCCAGCAACTGGGAATAGAAACGCGGTTAGCGCATAAACCGTTTCAATTGTCGGGGGGGCAACAACAACGCGTAAGTGTTTGTCGAGCACTGGTCAATGGCGCAAAAGTCATTTTGGCGGATGAACCCACAGGGGCTTTAGATAGTACTAGTGGTAAAGCGTTGATGAGTGTACTTCATCAGCTTCATCAAGCGGGACATACCGTTATTATTGTCACACACGACCGAAATATAGCCCAACAGACTCAGCGGATCATCGAAATTAGCGATGGGGAAATTATTTCCGACAATGCGAATAATGTGCTGAAAGATGAGGCAATTTCCCCGTGTTTACCGGTTGTTAACAGCAATGGGCGCGCTTCATTATGGCGTAGAGGTTTAGAGTCAGTACGCATGGCTTTTCGTGCCTTATTAGGGCATAGGATGCGGGCATTTTTGTCTATGTTAGGCATTATTATCGGCATATCCTCGGTCGTTTCTTCTGTTGCTGTTGGCGAAGGCGCTAAACGTACCATTATAGAAGAAATTGGTAAGTTGGGTAAAACGACGTTAGAGATCCGCCCTGGCTTAGGCTGGGGGAGTAAACGCCCTGATTTAGAAAGGGCGCTTTCTTTAGATGATGTCAACAGTCTTGCGACACTTCCATGGGTTACTACGGTCTCACCCGTTATTACAAGTGTCCCTACTATTATTTATAAAGGGCTAGATTCATCTATTATGTTAAATGGAGTATCCGATTCCTATATAACCGGACAAGGGATCACCATTATACAAGGGGATAGCTTCCATCAGTTAGACATCGTCAATAAAGAACCTGTTTTTATTTTAGATGATAATAGCCGTCATATTTTGTTCGGTCCAAATGAGGAACCATTAAACCAATTGGTTCAAATTAATGGGACACCTTGGCGTATCATCGGTATAGCGAAAAAAGCAGGCCCAAAAATGACCAATAATTTTATGATTGGCTGGGCACCTTATACCGCCGTTTCACAACGAATAACCGGTGATAAGCCCTTCGAAGCCATTTCGGTTAATTTTGTGGATACGCTAGATCTTAAACAAGCGACCTCTCTAGTTGAATCCCATTTAATGAAAACCCACGGCACAAAAGATTTTTTCATTGAGTCGGACGACCAAATTGCGATGACCTTGCAAAAAACATCAGATTCAATGTCATTGTTGATCACCTCGATTGCGGCGATATCTCTTTTAGTTGGAGGCGTCGGTGTGATGAACATTATGCTGGTTTCAGTTACCGAGCGTACACATGAAATTGGCATCCGTTTATCCGTTGGTGCGAGACCTTCCGACATTATGACTCAATTCTTAATTGAAGCTGTCATGATTTGTTTGTTAGGGGGAGTAATTGGTATTGCTGGAGCATTAGCGAGTGGTGCGGTTTTTTCTTATTTAGCAGTTGAATTTCGGATGGTTTTTACGCTCACGCCAATCTTATTTGCTTGCGGTTTTTCCGTTTTAATCGGTTTTATGTTTGGATATTTTCCCGCATACAGAGCCGCGAAGCTTAACCCAACTGAGGCATTGGCCAGAGAATGAAAATAATCAAGGCTATTGGCTATGGCGTAATATTTCTACTGACAGGATGCGGTAGCTTAATGCGGACTGAATATCAGCGTCCTCAATTGGACCTGCCAGACCAGTGGCAACAAAATGTACGGATAATTAGCTCGCAAAAGCCTCTTAATAGCCAGACTCAATTACTTAATTTTCATGACCCAGCATTAATGAAACTTATTACGTTAGTATTGGAAAGTAATAATGATTTGGCATTAGCAGGCATTAAATTGAAATTGGCGCGTGCCAGTGCAGGGTTAACAAATACCAATCTTACCCCTGATTTTTCATTTACAGGCAGTGCTTCAAATACTAAATCTATTAAGCATGGTAGCCGCCCACAAGAAAATTATAGCTCAGGGCTTTCATTGAATTATGAATTAGATTTGTGGGGAAAGCTTGCACGTATACGTGAAAAGGATGAATGGGAAGCCGTTGCTAGTGAATATGATTACCAAGCGACAAGACTAACGCTAATCAATACCACCTCTCAACTTTATTGGCGTATCGCCTTACTCAACCGGCAAATTGATAACCAAATAGCGGGAAAGGTGATTGCTGAAAAAATATTAGCACAAACAGAATCTTGGTACCACGCTGGGAAAGTCGGACAGTTGGATGTATTGCATGCGAAACAAACTGTAATTAACCGGCAAAATGAGTTAGAGCAACTTATAAATCAACAACAGAATACAAAGAATTCATTGACCTTATTGCTTAACAGTACGGTATTGCCTGAATCTATTGATATTAAACCGATTAATCTTCGTCAAAATGTGCTTGTTGAGTATTCAGCACCGTTAAGTGTGATCTCGACCCGACCGGATGTGCGTGCCATCGAATCAAGGTTACGTTCTATGCTCGCCAACTCAGATGTGGCTAGGCTCAGTTTTTATCCAACCTTATCACTGCAAGCTGCACTGAATGCAGGGAGCCAATTGTTTAGTCAATGGTTCAGCGACCCAACTCGGGTAGTTGGTAGTGCCGTTTCATTACCTTTTATTCAATGGAATACCGTGCGGTTGACAATCGAGCAATCAGATTTGCAAGTGCAGCAAACGGCAATCGAATTTCGTAATAGCGCCTATAACGCCATTATGGAGGTTAATAATGCCATTAATGCTCGAACAATGGCTGAGACTCAAAAATCACAGCTTTTCGAGGCATTATCACTCGGCCAGCAGCGCTTAGCACTGACCACAAACCGCTATCAAGCAGGCGCTGTTAATTACCAAACTTTGTTAACGGCTCAAGATGATTTGTTGTCCATCGAAAATTCATTAGCACAAAACCAATACGATTATTTATATGCCACGTTACAGCTTTGGTTAGCCCAGGGTGGTGAGAATTAATATGAGAGGATATCAAGCCAATGTCACAATTTAAGCGTGTTGTCGTTACGGGATATGGCGCTGTTACACCATTAGGTGAGACGGTAACTGAATGTTGGCAAGCCATAATGGATAAGAAAATAGGCTATCAGTATGTTGATAAAACAGAAAGTAATATTTCTAGTCATTTCTTAGGCTTAATTGATAAAGAGCCTAGTATGAAAGGTATACCCGCTGCTATTCGTCGGCGCCTGCCTCGCTATGCGCGTTTAACAATGGCAGCAGCACGCGAAGCCATGCAAATGGCTTTTGGTCAGAGTGAACCTAGTGAGCACTATGACCCGTTATCCTGCGGTGTCATTATGGGGACGGGATGGGCTGGGTTAGATGAAAGTTACCTGTCCATTGATGAGTTTAATAAGACAGGCATGACATCCCCATTTAACTGTTTTTTTTCAATGCCTAATGTAACGACGGCAGCTTGTAGCCAATATTGGAATTTACGAGGCTATCAAAATACCTCTATTGCCGCTTGTGCTACAGGAACGATTGCCATTGGTGATGCATTTGAAGTTATTCGAAGTGGTAAGGCTTCTATGATGCTAGCAGGCGCAGGAGAGTCACTACGCAGTAATTGTGCTGTGTGGAATATTGATATTTTAGGCGCACTATCCCATGAATCAGAAAATATCGAACGAGCTAGTTGCCCATTTAGTGCAGACCGTAGTGGGTTTGTGCTTTCAGAAGGCGCGGCAGTACTATGCCTTGAAGAGCGGGAAAGTGCTTTGGCTCGGGGTGCAACCATTCTCGGCGAAATTACGGGCTATGCGAATTTTTCTGATGCTTTTGATTTTACGTCACCCGCGGATGACTGTGTTGCGCGTACTCAAACGATTCAAACAGCGTTAAAACAAGCCAATATTACCCCAGAACAGCTCGATTATATTAATGCCCATGGTACATCAACTCAGCTTAATGATTTAAATGAAACTGAATCATTGAAGAGGGCTCTAGGATCTGCAGCATATAAAATCCCTATTTCAAGTACCAAATCCTATTCAGGGCATTTGATTGCTGCGGCAGGCAGTTTTGAAGCCATTGTTTGCTTGAAAAGCATGCAAACAGGGGTGATGCCGGCAACAATTAATTTAAATAACCCAGATCCTCATTGTGACCTTGATTATATCCCGAATGAACATCGTGAAGGGGCAGTATCAACAACGTTGAATCTAAGTTTTGGATTTGGTGGCGCAAATGCCGCACTTGTTTTGGAAAAATAAAATGAAAGCCTTGTGTTATAGCCTACAAGACGCCCACAGTTGGGCAGAATTTTCAGGGGATTATAACCCGGTCCACTTTGATTTACCTTGGGTTCAAGCTAACGGAGGGGAGCGTCTTAGTGTACATGGCATGCGTGCATTATTAGATATAAAGCATTTTTCAAGCCAACAAGTTTCTGTCAGTGAGATTGATGCGAATAGTGATGTTAAGTGTGTGGTCCGAATTCGCCAACCATTATGGAACAATATTGAATACTCGTTAGTTGCAGGGAGTAAAGTGGGGACTTCAGCGATTTTAACGGCAGATGACCAAAAATGCATAACCTGTAATTTATCAATCACAGAAAAAACTGAGGTTTATTCAATTAAAAATGCAAAGAAAATCAATGCAATTGAACTGGTAAAAAAGCAGGAGTTGTTTGATACCTATTTTCAACAGCTGCCATTGTGGATGTTTTTAGATGCGGTACTTTTTCAATACCTTATTGAGGACCAAACACTTTTTCAACAGGAGAATATTGCGGTTTGGTTACCTAAAGACACCACATTTAAAACCCTTTTTTCTGATTACTTCGTTGTGCAAACACACCAAGAGCTGCGGTTTGATCCTACGCTTTTACAACCACAAATGCTGGAAGACAAGACTGTGGCTCTTAATATTGATATTCAGCCAGCGATTGTAACAGGGACTATTGATTCTGGTCTGTTGGTTTGTCTATCGCTGGTGGCTGAATACCAACGTAAATTTATAACGAGTGCGATTACATTGAAAATAAGTTCAACCAATAACTTAAATGAAGGGATGACTAATGAGTGATTATCAAACAATTTATCTTAAAATTAATGAAATGATCTGTGATGCAAAAGATTTAGATGAAGACATTGACGCTAACCAAACACTCGATCAAATTAAATTTGATAGTTTAGATTATGTTGAGTTGATGGTTTTAGTTAAACGTGAATATAACGTTGCACTCACTGCCGATTTTTTCATCGAAAATTCAACGATGACCATCAAGGAATTAATTGAGTATATTAGCAAGGAGTCTAGCTCATAATATGTCTACTAAATGGATTTTAATTACAGGTGGTAGCCGTGGGATAGGCCAATCACTCGTAATAGAGTTACATAAAAATTGGAATATTGTATTTACAGGCCGAAGTGAAGAAGGCTTGGCTGAGACGTTGAACATCGTAGAGAATAACCCTTCAGATTTATGGGTTAAAGGTTACGCCTGCGATGGGAAAAATGAACAACAAGTTCAAGAACTTGCGCTAATGTTACTTGAGTCACTAGGCCCTCCAAGCGCCATCATTCATAATGCTGGTATTACTAGGGATGCTCTTCATATTCATCAAGATGCCGCTATTTGGCAAGATGTTATGGATAATAACCTTATTTCAATCATTAACTGGAACCGGCACCTTGTTCCTGCCATGTTACTTGATGGGCATGGCTCTATTGTGTTGATGTCTTCTGTGACTGGGCTAAAAGGTAATATCGGGCAAACGGCTTATGCGGCTAGTAAGGCTGCAATGTTTGGTATTGCGCGTTCTTTAGCACATGAGGTAGGCCGGTTTGGAGTCCGGGTAAATTGTGTAGCACCAGGTTTGATTGAAAGTGATATGACTAACGCGATCCCTGATGCAAAACTGAAAGCAATCCTAAAAAATATTCCATTACGTCGCCTTGGTCAACCAGACGAAGTGGCTAAAGCGGTTGAGTTTTTAATCAGTGATAATAGCCAATACCTTACAGGGCAAACCCTTGTATTGGACGGTGGTTTTACGGCTTAAAATTTGAAATTTATTTCACTTATAATTAATTTACCGCTTTTGGGATCGTATATATGGCAGCATTCAATGTAGGCAAGTTAACTTATTGCCTACATTGTTTAAAAAGATGGTAATTTATAACCCTATATTTGGATTGAAAAAATATTCTAATATATTTTTATTAAAATTATTTATCTCTTTTTTTATCAACGGCTAAATTAAAGTTAATCTTTTTGTTTTGGTTACGAATATGTTCTTTGATTTCTTTTTCTAAAACAGGCAAATCACCCGCACATATTTTATCAAGTAAGACTTTATGTTCCTGGATGATTTCTTCCATTGGTTTAGTAAAAGTTGATATTCCAATGATAATCGTTAATTGTTTTGATACGTTTTCCCATAACGAGGTGAGTGTTTTATTGCCACTCAATTCACAAAGAGTACGGTGAAAATTGACATCACTAAGGGAAAATAAATAACTATCTTCTAATTTTGCCGCCATTGTCATTTTATCAATGCACTCTTTTAGTTTTTCAATGCATTGATTATCGAGATGCTTTTTCCCAGTAATGAATTTTCTTATGACGTGTAATTCGAGTAAAACACGAACTTCAATAAGTTCATCAAGGCGTTCCTCAGAAACTGGAGCCATGCGAATGCCTTTAAATGGTTCATTGATAACGATGCATTGGCTTTCGAGAATGCGTAGAGCTTCCCTTACAGGGACCCGGCTAACATTCATTTTTTCTGCGATTTCTTTTTCGACAATTCGATCGCCGGGGAGAATATAACCTCGAGTTGCTGCCTCAACAATTTTATCTACAACATCATCGGTTAGTGTTCTTGCTTTAATCGGTTGCCAATAATCGTCTTTTGAAGGCGTATCAAAAGGGCGATTTTTGTTTTCGTCAATCATAGTGAAAGCCTATAAAATTTTTATTAATCAAAAGATTAATTATCTTCTTTATGTTAAATCCTACCCAACAAAATTACCACATCATCAAATAATAGACCACTAAAAAACAAAAAATTACCTATGTGCTGGTGGGTTTACAAACCAGACTTAGATCACAATTCACTCTATTGAATATTGTATACAATTATACAATCATGTTTAATGCATTGAAAATCAGTTCTGCTTAAAGAAGGAAAAACCATGTTAAATCTGTTGGAAGATATAAAAATTACCGAAATTGTTGCTGTGCCATTATTTGGCGAGAGCCCTAAAGGGGGGTGGTCGAATGAAATAAAACCTGAAGATCCTATTCATGCCATTGTGGCAATACATACGGACGCAGGTATTACAGGGTACGGCAGCGTGTTTACCGATGGACGACTTGTAGAGGCAGCCATTCCCATTTTGGCATCATTATGTATTGGTGAAAGCGCACTGCAACCAGAGCGTGTCTCTGAAAAATTAAGACAAAATACTTTTTGGATGGGGCGTGGGGGAACATTAACGCACACCATCAGTGGGATTGATATTGCCCTATGGGATATTTTAGGGAAAGCAACTGGGTTACCTGTAAGCACATTGTTAGGCGGGAACTACCGTACCAAGGTACAACCATACTGCTCTTTGCTTATGGAAGAGCCAGAGACCATGCATCAGGTTATTTCTGAGTATAAAGCACTTGGATTTAAGGCATTTAAAATTGGTTGGGGTCCATTTGGTCGTCGTAATGATCATCAATTAGACCGTGCAATAGTAGAGTCTGCAAGGGATGCGGCAGGGCAAGATTCCCAGCTATTTATTGATGCAGGAGCAAGTGATGCTTACTGGCCAAATGGGTTGAAATGGGCTATTCAAACAGCTCATATGTTGGCTGAATATCAAGTGGGTTGGTTTGAGGAAGCCTTGCGACCTGATGATATCGAAGATTTTAAAGTGTTACGTAAAGAAAGCCCTGTACCAATAGCCGGTGGTGAAGTGCTAACTCGTCGCCAAGCATTTTTACCTTGGTTATCCCAAGGCGCTTTTGACATTGTACAACCCGATGTGACAAAAGTTGGCGGTATTTCTGAGCAGCGCCGGATTGCATGGTTAGCCGATGAATTTGGCGTTAAATATGTTGGGCATGGATGGAATACAGCGATGGGGCTGGCTGCCGACCTGCAAATGGCGGCCGCTTTCCCTCAAGTTGATTTTGTTGAGTTTATTGGCGGTAGCCAATATATCGATGGCATTGTTAAAACTCCATTTAAAGTTGACGAGGAGGGGTATCTCACTATTCCGAATAAACCAGGGCTTGGTATTGAGCTTGATGTAGCTAAATTAGCTAAGTTTACAATAAATCCAGAACGTTTATTTAAATAACTTATATTATAAGCCAGGTAGTCATAATATTTGCCTGGCTTTCCATTCTTTTAAAAAGGTTTGGTTATTATGACATATAAGAATAAGGGTACTAAAGTCAGATTTTCGATAGCGATATTAATGACTCTTGCTATTGTCATTAATTATCTAGATAGAACAGTAATGTCGGCAGCTGCGCCAACTATTTCAGAAGAGTTACAGATTTCGCCTGAAATGATGGGCTGGATTATGTCTGCATTCTTTCTTAGCTATGCACTTTGCCAAATACCTGCGGGGTTTATTGCAGATAAATATGGCCAAAGAAAAACGTTAGCAGGGTCAGTCTTGTGGTGGTCTCTAGCTACAGCTGCAACTGCGTTAGCAAAAACACCGCTGAGTTTTATTTCTACTCGTATTTTAATGGGGATGGGGGAAGCAGGGGCTTACCCATGTAATAGCGGTATTGCGGCAAAATGGTTTCCAGACAGAGAACGTGGCCGCATTACAGCATTATTCGATAGTGGTTCAAAATTCGGAACAGCTTTTGCCATGCCGTTAGTTGTTTGGATCATTGCAAAATGGGGCTGGGAAGCTGCATTTATTATTTGTGGTGCGCTTGGTGTACTTTGGGTATTTGCTTGGCTTAAAGTTTATCACGACCCAGAACAACATCCTAAGATTAGCCCTGAAGAACTTGCTTATATTCGCGAAGGTCAGGTAAAAAAAGAAGGCATTGATAATATTCAGCCAATGAAATGGTACCACTTAATCCGCTATCGCAATGTACAAGCAATGTGTATTGGGTTTTTTATGTTGGACTATGCCATTTATTTCTTTATTACATGGTTCCCTGCTTATTTAATGATGGAAAGGGGAATGAGTTTAGAAGAAATGGGCTTTGCCGCAATGTTGCCACCTCTTTGTGGTATCGCTGGGCAATGGTTAGGTGGGTGGACAACAGATTATTTATTTATTAAATATAATAACGTCAGTCTTGCACGTAAAATACCTATTGTCGGCGGAATGTTAATTGCAACCAGTATTGCATTCTCCGGTCTCGTAGAGTCTACAACACTGATGATGGCATTATTATGTTTATCTTATGCAGCCCTTGCATTTGCTGCATCCGCGATTTGGTCACTACCAGGAGATGTTGCACCTCGTAATATGACTTCGGTACTCGGTGGAATGCAAAGTGCGGTATCAAATTGTGGTGGAATATTAGGGCCTATCGTAACGGGTTATATTATTGCTGCTACAGGGTCATTTATTTGGGCATTAATCGTATCAGGGATTGCTTGCGCTATCGGTGCTTTAGTCTATTTGGTTATGTTAAGAGATATTAAGCCAATTGTGCCAGCAGATCATGAAATCGAACAAACTAATTAACTCTAAATTATAATTATTATTTGGATATATAAAACATGTTTATTTTTGATAAAGACATCATGGCGAAAAATATTGCTCCGGGTACGTTAAGGAAAATATTTTTAGGTAGTAAAAATATGATGACAGCAAAAATATCCTTAGCTACAGGAACATTAGGTGAGTTACACCAACATCAACATGAACAAATGAGTTATATTTTATCTGGCTCATTTAACTATCGCGTAGGGGCAATAGTTAAAGTAGTAAGCAGTGGTGATGTTATATATGTACCTTCAAATGAAGAACACCAATGTGAATGTTTATTGGATGGTGAAATATTAGATATCTTTGTTCCTATGAGAGAAGGTTTTATCAATTAATTAGCTAAATATCTTTTATATTATATCACCGATAAATAAAGCGGCCGCATTATGCTGGCCGTTTTTTTATAAAAACATTATTAAATTTTTTGTATTATAGTAAGAATATGGTGTTTGAGGTGAATTTTACCAACCGATTGTTTGAACACTCATCAGCACCCCAAGCTTGAATAAGGTATGGTAATTGAGTATTTTCATTACTAATTTTTAAGCTAATCTTGAGGTATTTCAATTTAACATTGTTTTTCAACCCTAGCTTCACATTCAAGGCTTCACCTAAGGTAAAACTAGTTGACCATTATCTCTGGCTATACCAAGTTCACGGCCTTTTTTATTCTAAATTTTTGAAGAAAAAGGTGGGTTCTTGGCGCGTTAAAGCTGACACTGATTTTTATTTTTCTATAGAGGTCAATTAAGCTTTTATAGCGTATCATTATTGTATTGAAATGATAATCACCTTAACCTACACTTGGCAGGGGTAAAGTTAGGAGTAAACATGCACAATATACACCAAGTCATATTTGATGGGATTGTTTTATATGATAAAGATACTGCACAACTTACGAATTTATTAAATACAGATAAAACAGCAACATTGACAGTACCAGCCAATGAATGTTTAGCGATTATAATCAAGAATTCACCTGAAATTACGACTCAAAAACAGTTGTTTAACGATGTTTGGGAAAGTCATGGTATTCCGATTAACTCTAATACATTTTATCAAAATATCTCAATAATCAGAAAGGCTTTCAAACAAGTAGATTATGAGCCAGATGTCCTTGTGACTATACCTCGCCGTGGGATTGAAATATCAAAAGCAATTCAATATGAAATAACGTCTCTTTATGATAATGAGAGAGAGCCTAGGTCACAATTAGTTTCACCGGTAACAACTGTAGTAAATACAAAGTCGAGAAAAAAGCCCCATTATTTTATAGTATTACCATTTTTTTTGACGCTATTTGTGATGGTGGCTTGGTTTTTTTATTCTTACCATATAAAAACTACAAGTCCATTTTATAATTACAAATATATCGAAAAATATAATGGATGTAATATTTATGGGAATGAGCGTTACTCACACGAATTTCTAGGGAAAATATTAACAACGATTGATCTAACCAGTTGCTTTAATGATGAAAAAATATACATTTCAGTGTATGCTAATTTGCCTAGAATATCTATGATTAAATGTGATAATGATATTTATTTACCTCAAAGTATTTGTAGCTCTTCTTATTATTATTTGGAAAACGAAGTGAAATGAAAAAAATTTTACTACCCACGCTAACACTTGTTTTTTTCTTAACCTCAGTTTTTTTTATTACAGAGGAAATTATAATAATATCCCAGAGCTTAATTGCTATGCACAGGTTAGATATAACTATTATAGCGATAACGGTTTCGATGTGATGGACTCAGGAATTGGTTTTTCTTTAGAAAATGGGCAGGGTACTATTTTCTATTCAGCAGCATTAAAGAGAGGGAAAGAAGTTTTCAATATAAAAAGAGATGTGAAAGTGTCATATAAAGTAACTGAGAATAATTCTTTTTTAATAACTGTTTATGATATAAATATCTCACCTTTAGATAATCTACCTGAAAGCCTAGCTAATAAATATATGTATAGTTATACAAGAGAAAAAGGTGGTTGGTTTAATATAAATGTAAAACCAAATGGGGGGAATGGTTACATTATGTATACACCAACAATACCTCAGTTTTTTTGCAAAAACATATAAATATAAAGTGGCTTAAATTTAAATTAGAGTATTTTTCTTTAACAAACTTAAGGTAAATAAAAGTTTTTACGTAAGGTTTATTCATGCGTTATGAAAAATAGACTCTAATTTAATTAAGTTAATTATGATTTTTTAGTGTTATTTATATCTCATTTTATACCATTAAGCACAGTTCTTCTTACTCAAGACTAGCTATTTAGTAATTGTTAATGAAATTTTTCATTTGAGTTTCAGCATTAATATGCTCTAACTCAATACGGCTTGTGTCCATAGCAATACCTTCAACACCAATAAAAGTGGTGTGCTCAATTCCAACAAAACTGAGTATATCCCTTAGATAATCAACAAAATAATCAGATTTATTAGCATTTTTTAATCCACCTTGACTTGTTAAAATTAAAGCTTTCTTATTTTTAAGTAAACCAATGCGTTCGTTATTTACATAATTAAACGTTAAACCTGCTCTGATAATAAGGTCAAAGTAGTTTTTTAGTTGACTAGGAATTGATAAATTATACATCGGAGCTGCGATTACGATTAGTTCCGAAATTTTAAGTTCTTCAATAAGCTTATCTGATATAGCTAGAGCTTCTTTTTGTTTTTCACTTTGTTGCTGCTCTGGTACCGAATAGTACGCAGAAAAAATATCTTCATCCATAATTGGTAGAGGAGATGCTATTAAATCTCGTTGAATAATGGCGGTATTCTTATGATTTTCAGTCCATGAGTGCTCAAAAGAATCAAGCATACGTTTAGTATGGGATTGCATTCCCATAACCGATGATTTAATGAGTATAATTTTTTTCATTATATTGTTCTGCTTATTCACTTATTGTTTTAATAATCTTGTCGTATATTTCTTTAATTACGTTTTCTTTGTTTTGGTTGTATACCTGTACATTGGTTACTTTAACCGAGGCCATTTTTTTCGCCTCTTCGTATAATCTTCTATCATCGGCATGTGTACGTAACCAATCTCTAAATAAGATATGACGTAGGTGCTCAGGGCAGTCAGGCCCGAATACATGTAAATTAACTCTTGGTTGTTCAAGGCGAAACATGCGATGTTGGTACCACGAAGGTTCTCTTACAGTTAGTAAAAAACCAAACTCTTCTAATATAGGAGCATAATTAAGTTCTTGTTCCGGATTTTTGACAATTAAATCAATGTCAATTACTGGCTTTGCTGATAGATCTGAAACTGCGGTAGAGCCCACATGCTCGATAGCAAGCGCCTTATGACCTAACTTATTTTGTATATTTTGTTTAATCTGTTTAAATTGCGCCTGCCAGTTTGGGTCATAATCAACCACATCAATTATTTCTGTTTTGGGTTTTCCTAGTACCCATGGGTTTTCATTTGGATTACTCGTTTGAAAAGAAGTAATTTGTTCTAAGTGTTTTTTATAATACTGTCGTTTTGAGTTATCCATATATGACCTTATAATGTAATTTCATCTTCGATAAGAATAATATCGTCTATGGTTTTTTTATTAAAATGAATAATTCGAAATTTATAAATTCGATTTACGAATGGATTGGTTATGAAATATACAGACTTACAAATTGACTGGTTAAAATGTTTTGTCGCTGTAGTAAATACAGGGTCTGTCTCTGCTGCTGCTTTGGAGATTCATCGCTCACAATCTGCAGTCAGTATGCAACTAAAAAAGCTTGAGTCATCACTCGGTTGTCAATTGTTAGTACGTAATCCTCGGCAACATCAATTAACCTACGAAGGTCAAAAATTATTGGGTTATGCAAGGCGGATACTGGATATACATAATGAAGCTATTATTGCATTTCATGGTGGTGAGCTAGAAGGGCGAATCAGACTTGGTGTTCCAGATGATTATGCTGAAAAATATCTGACCCCTGTATTAAAACGTTTTGCCGCATACCATAGCTCCGTTGAAATAGAGCTTAACTGTGAGCAATCTACCTCATTGATACCAAAGGTAGAAAAGGGTGAAATAGACTTAGCTTTAGTCTCAAGAGAAAATAATACTCAGGGAGCATTATTATTTTATGAGCCTATGGTATGGGTCGGTTCTTCACAATTTGAAATTTGGCGACGTGACCCATTACCGATCGCGGTATATGAGCACACCAGCTTGGCAAAACGAAGCGCCATCAATGCGCTCTCATTACAGGGGCGTAGATATAAAATTGTTTATAATAGTTCCAGCTTGCCAGGGCAGGTTGCTGCTGTTGAAAGTGGGCTGGCCGTTGCTGTACTGACTCAATGTAGTGTTCCCCCCAATCTGGAAATATTAGGCGCATTGCATGGGTTAGGGCCTTTGGAACCAATGGGTGTCGCAGCATATAGAAGTAATCAGTCTCTTGGAGATCAAGCTGTTGATAGCCTCTATAATCTCCTAATCCAAACTCTAAGAGTAGCTAAATGAGTTTGAAAGATAAAACACGTATACTTGGTTAGTTAAAGGGAGCCTCCATTTTTTATGTTTTACTACTTTTTTAACTAACATGGCTAAGTGTCCCCTTTTTAGGCTTATAGAAAACCAATATAATCCCCAGTATAATTGCAGCCATGCCAAAGATGCCAAATAATGAAGGTTTATTCCCAAGAATACAATAGTCAAGCAATGACGTAACAATCGGAACAAAATAAAATAAGCTAGTTACATTCACTACATTCCCCTTACTTAATAAATAATAAAGTAATATTTGAGCGATAACGGAAATAAATATACCTAGAAATAGGATGGATATCAGAAAATTCAAGTTAAAATTAAAATGTACAGTTTGCATTGGAATGAATAACAAACATAGTACCAAACTGACAGCGTATTGAATCGGTAACACTCTATATGGAGATTGCTTAATTTTTTGCTGTGAAATAGCTCCGATAGTCATAAATAACAGTGCCATTAGCGAAAGTACAATGCCCATAATAGGTAACTGGGAAGTTATTAAACTATGCCATACAAGCACAATTAGGCCGGATAACGCCATAATTAACCCAACTAACCTGTAGCCATAAATTTTTCGTTCTGTAATACAGAGTGAAAGTATTGGTTGTACTCCCATAATAGTGGCGATAAGACCAGGAGTAACACCATTTTCCATTGATAAAAAATAACAAATAGAGTAGCCACCGATTAAAATAATTCCTACCAATGCCGTTTGTAATATCATTCCTTTTTCAGGTAAATATTGTTGTTTATATCTGCAAAATATCAAAATGACAATTAGTGCGATACTAAATCTAAATACTAATAAAATCATAGAAGAAGCATTATCGATTCCTAGCTTAGTAAAAATTGCAGCACTGCCCCAAAGTAAAACAAAAGCACCAGTGATAACTAATGATTTTAGTTTGTCTACTCCCATATATTCCTCTTTATTGCTTATAATATTTTTTCATATACTGAAATTCATTCACTTGCCGGTATTTTTAGATATTAAAAATAGTCAGCAATATTTTTAATATTCAGAGTGATATCATGCTATTGAACTTAACTTACTGAACTTGATTATAAAATCAAATAAATCAGTGTGATGGCATTCGAAAATCGAATAATACAATAATATCAATAGAGTTCTATGGTTTTAATCAACATTTATCTTTAGCCAAGCTAAAAAATGAGTCTTTCCTGAAATGTAGATAGGTGGAGTAGGAGGGGTAGTAAATGCCATTAACAACGGGTTATTTAAAATAAAAATTTTTTAAGTTTTACGCCATTTAAAATTAATTTATTGAAGTTTAGATTATTTAACCTCTCTCCAGATATGGTGCCACCAATTAAACTAAGATGTACTAATTTACCAATTGTTTGAGCATGTTGAGCCGGAATAGGTAGGCTTCCTAATTTATTAATAACAAAATTTAAACGCTTCTCATCAACAATCGTTTGATACTCTGCAACGATAGGGTCATGTAATGCCCAAGCTCTGATGGAAATTTCTCTTGCTGTTTTTTTTCTTGATGTGAAATTAATATACTCTGTAAGCACCTTATTGATACTCGTTTCTTGTTCTAGTTCATTTAATATTTTATCAGTATATTCAACAACCCAACAAGAAAGCATTGAACGGATAAAATCTTCACGGTCATTAAAATGATGATAAAAGGAGCCTCGGGTAACATCTAGTTTCCTAGCAACTCTCTCAACAGAACAACGTGTATATCCTTCATTATCCAAAATATTAAAACCTGCGTTAATCCAAGATGTTCTCGTTAATTTTTTCATTTTCAATACAGTCTGTGTATGGTGATTCAAGTTCTGATACGTTAAAGCTTAATTTGTATTTCCGCTAAAAGGAATAAATTTATGAAAAAAATTGTGATTGTTGCATTTGATGATTTTACGGATATAGACCTTTTTTTTATGTGGGATATTCTTGGCCGTAACCATATAGATTGGCAAGTCAAAATATTAGGGAACAAATCAAGCTTACGATCAGCACATGGCTTAAACATACATGTTCAAGGGGCATTATCTGAAGCGAATTCAGCTGATGCGGTATTATTTAGTAGTGGTAAAAATGGCGTACCAAAGGCGATTGAAAATGCAGATTTTTTATCCGAATTTAAATTAAACCCTGAAAAACAGTATATCGGTTCTATTTGTGCAGGCGCTTTAATTCTTAATGCATTAAACCTATTACCTGAACGAAGAGCCACCACTCATCCAGATGCTAGGAATGCATTATTAGCATCACAACTTGAGCCAGTAGGGCAACCTCTTGTATGTCATGGAAGGGTAGCTACAGCAGGTGGTTGCCTTTCCGCCCTTTATCTAGTTGGATGGCTAATAGAATCGCTATACGACAAAGAAAAAAGAAGGGAAACATTATTACCAGTCTTACCAACTGGACAACAAAGTGTGCTCGAATCTTTGATTGAATTTAGTATACAACAGGGCAGAATGTAACGAATATATTATGTAAATATCAGCTAGGAAGGTTAAAGTACATAGGTATGACAAGGATGTCTTAAAATAAATTAGCGGTAGTTATATGAAAACCATTTCGGATGATAGAGTGAATTTGGTATTTGGCAGTTATCCTATTCAATACCAAAAAGTGTTATTAATGATTAGAGAGCTGATTTTTAGAACAGCAGCAGAAAATAAAAAAGTAGGAACAATCACTGAGACTCTGAAATGGGGGCAACCAAGTTATCAAACAATTGAAACGGGCTCAGGAACAACGATACGAATAGGCCGGTTCAATCAGAGCTCCGTTGCTCTTTTTGTTCACTGTCAAACCACCTTAATTGATTCATTTAGAACGCTTTTTCCTGAACTTAATTACTCAAAGAACCGAGCAATTATCTTAGATATCAATGAAGCGCTGCCAATAAAAGAATTGGCCATATGCATTGAGATGGCTCTTACTTATAAGCTAAGAAATAAAACAGCTTAAGTTTCAGTAGCCAGTTAATTACAGTTTATTTTTAATGTCGTGAATTACACCAAGGGTCATCAGAACCTAAGTCAGTATTATCAATCGAATTATTTTCTATCATATCCAAATAGAGTAATTCGACTTGAGTTCTTGCCCAAGGTGTTCGGCGCAGAAACTTTAAGCTGGATTTAATACTTGGATCTTTGTTAAAGCAGTTTATTTTTATAGTACGCCCAAGTTGGTTCCAACCGTATCTGTCAACCAATGCATTAACTTGCATTTCTAGTGTAACTCCATGTAAAGGGGATTTCGATTTAAATTCACTCATTACGGCATATCCGAAGTTATAAGTTAGGTTATCATTGAGCGCATATAAATAAGCTGAACACGGCTCTAAGTCAATAGGGAACTAACAATGCTTGATCTATCAAGACCGATTCTTAATTCAATATCCTATTTAACATAATATGTATTATGCGAACCTAGGTATGAAATGAAGAAATCCAGCGTTCTGGCTGGTTAATCATGTTGGCTTTTTTATCGCTGAATTGGTTAATCGTAAGGATTGAATCTTAGCTCAACTCAACTTCATAAATCTTACGTTTTGCTATCATTTTTACTGGGGTTTCAATAGCTCGGATATCAGTTAGTTCCCAAGCTAGCCAACCTGCTTCATAGTAAGATGCACAGGCTGCATCAATATCACTTTCAACGAATGGCCTCACATTTTTCACTTTAACAATTGCGACTGCTTTCCCCATTTCTTCATCGCCATCTTTTAAAAGATAATGGTGATTTTCAACAATTAGTAAGTCTTCATTACAATCGATGTTTGGTGCCCATTTTCTTATTTCTAACGTTTTTATTCCTAACGCAATATTTTTACCTGCTGGAAAAACTATAGATATGGCTTTCATTGGTGTGATTTTTCCTGTTAATCAAAATGTTATTGTTTGTTGTTTTATAAATTATTTTTTTCCTGGGCTTGTATGTATGACCGCCGGCTAATAGCCCTATCAATGTAATCATTAATTGTAGGACTAAGGTTAACATGGCATAACCTAGCCCACAAAAGCGTATGAGATAGAAAAATATCAGCTAAAGTGAAGTTGTCACCAGCGACCCACTCGTTATCTTTATCAAGCTTAAATTGCCTTGTTACATTTTCAGATTCTATTTTAAAGTAATCAACTAACGATAAAGAACGCTTCTCTTCAGGAATAAAAACAAGTTGCTTTAGTAGATTCCAGATAGGAGATTCTAAATCTGTTAAAGCAAAGCTTATATAAGAATAAATAACTGATTGTTCTTTTATATCAGATGGATAGAACGTTTCCTTTGGGTGTTTATTACACAAATAATGACATATCGCAAATGTCTCTTCTATTGAAACATCCCCATCTACCATTAACGGAACCTTACCTCGTGAATGAGGTGATTTAACTTTAGGTTTATCGCTGAACATATCAACTCTAACTGTTTCATAGTCAACACCAAGTTCTTCTAATGTCCATAAAACCCTCAGAGAACGACTTCTAGGAAAAGTATATATTTTCATAAAAAATAACCTATGTAGTTAAATGCTCGCTGCATATTTAATACGAACAAAACTAAATCAACACTATGGTGTTGATTCAAATTTTTAAGCTGTAGATATACCCATCATTTTATCGATGAATAAGTGACAGCGTCACATAAAGTGTTATTTATACATCTAAGATTAAGGTTTTGCTGGCCGGAGTTCATCATACGAAATAGCAACATGCTCGCGATATGCAGGCCTATCAAGAAGACGCTTATAGTAAGCCTCAATGTAAGGAAGCGATTTTCTTTTTATATCAATATCATAATAACGATACAACACATGCCCGAATTGGATGTCAGCCAGTGAAAAATCATCACTGGCCAAGTAGTTTCTGGATGCTAATATCTCTTCTGCAATCATTAAATTATTTTCAAATTTGTCGATAGCAAGTTTGATGGAATTAATATCTTGGGATTCCTTTGGAGTGCGTGCTACTTGCCAAAAGATAGGCGCCGTAAATGCCAATGCTACATTTAACTTTGACCATTCCATCCAGCGATCAACCTCGGTTCTTGCTAATATTTCATCAGGCCAAAAATTCCCTTTTGCATATCGGTTAGCAAGATACCTAAGTATTGCCCCAGTTTCCCATAATGGAGGGTTGCAACCATCCTGAATAACAGGAACAGTACGATTAGGATTTAAGCGGTAAAATTCGTCAGTATCAGTACCGCCATAGCGATGCCCAAAATCAAGCCTCTTATAAGGTAATTCTAACTCACCAATACACCACATTAGTGCTTGGACGTTAGATGAAGTTTTACGACCCCAAACTGTTAGCATGAATTCTCCATAAAGGCTTTCTTAATGTTCTTCTAATACTACATGCTTAAAATAGGATATTTCAATCTTAGTTTGAGGTTTTGACGTTTAGCCTTCTATTGCTAATATTATCACTACCCGGTCCATATACCATCTAATTGGTCGTCATAGCGCTGATTAAGGTTACCATAGAGCACTGATTTATAATCTTCTCTTAATTGGCCAGTACAGTTGTTATTTTTTAAACTCGCAAGCATATAACGAAAAGACGGTAAATCATCTGTCATTTCCTTTGATGCATTGCGAAAGTTTTCATAACTTGAAGCATCAAGCCTAAATGCAATATTTTGTTTTAGCTCAAGTGGGAGATTGCTGATATGGTTAATTTTTTGGTGTATGTTTGGTTCGTGCTCCGAGAGCGTAGATTCTGCATCTGTACCTTGATGTGATGAAAATGTTTTAATATCAAAAATGTTATTTATCATTTGATTATCCACCATTTTTCTATTTTATAATTCTATTAATAATGATCAATGAGCTAGTGATTCGGTAATTTCCTCATTAAATCCCCCCAGTATTCATCTTGCTTTTGCCCTTCTCTCCTAACTCCATAAAATTGGGCTATATGCTCTTCATTTTTATTAAATAACTCTAGGCTTGTAATAAACCCATCACGAGAGTTTTTATTAACAACCCAAGCTTCACCAACCTCATCTTTTGCTATTCTTATTACTGATTTCCCTCCTTCTTCAGTTGTACCGTGGATGACTATTTTTTTGCCATTCATTATTTCAGTAATTTTATCTATTGGGCCTGTATAGATCTGGATTGCAGAATCATTACCCACAAAAATCATCATTTTTTTATTGTCGTTATGTATCTTATTTAAAGTTGTCAATAAACTTTCTGTACTTACTTTTCTTGCCAAGTCATTTGGTACTTTTTGGAATGCTTCAAGTTTGCTTATTCCAAGTTGTTGTAGCATTGGATAAAAATGGTGTACATCAGCCATGTTTCTCCATAAGTTTTCAATATCATTACTTTTATTTATTGTTTTCATTGTTGATTTTTGAGAGACGATTTCACTTGAGCTTATGTTTAAATCTTCTTTTGAATAAAAACTTAATGACAATACTTTATTTCCATCATGAGACATTAAATTAGCTTTATATCTATTATCACTAATTTTTTCGTAATTAACGTTTTTAATTTTCCCAGGGATAACTCGTAGGTCAATCCCACTTGGATTAAGTATTAAATGACCATTTGCTGCAGGTTGCTTTATCTCACCATTTGTATAGATTATTGAATGCCCTGATGGCCCACTAGTGCTCATTTCTACATTGTTATTTGATATGTTTTTTATGTTTTCTAGAATATGTTTTAATGATGAATATTTGGTATTTTCTTCAAGATTAATACCATATTGACTACTGGTATCCTTTACTGAATAAAGCCTAGAACTGAGCATTTCTTCTTCCTTAATATTATTTAATTAATACCAAATTTTTCTTTTATTTCAAAAGGTAAGTAAACTGACAAATTTTTGACTAAAAAAAATGCATCAGACCTTATGTCATCATTTAAATCAGCGGAAGGCGTATTTATATAATCATGATAGAACTTATTGAGTCTTAATGTTGTATTCATTAATATATCAGATGATTTCTGTTGCTCAGTTAATGAGGATTTACATAAATTTTCTGCACACTTTGCATTTGCTGCTGCGATTGCAATATCGTTAGAAATATTACTTCGGCTACATTGTTCAAAATGATGATGAAAATCATTCTGTGTTAGATCACTTGGTGCAGACATTCCTTCATAAACAATGTTATAAGCAAAATTATATTGACAGGTATTCCAGTACGTAAGTCTTTTTTCTATATCTATCTTTTGTTTTAATTGTTCACTGGTACTAAGTAAACAATCTGTAGAGTTAAAGAATTTCTCATTATTTTCAAAAACCTCTTTGGATAACCCAAAGCTCTCCCACTCCGTATCTCCACTTTTCATTGCTGCCATACCATACATAACGTTTAATTCTTGTAACCTTTTGATTGATGTGATATTTATCTCTTCCTTATTCTTTAAGATATCTTCTATTATATTGATATTTTTAAATGCCTTACTGTTCAGTTCATTTTTTCTTTCGGGGCTAGGCTCGTATTGATTGTAAAGCTCCTTTTCAATTTTTAATAATTCATTATTTAGCGTCTTTATAACTGTAGTGGCATCATTGTGATCAGCTTTGTAATAAAATGTGGAGCTAGTCGGGGCTATATTCATAAAATACACCTATTCTCAATTTAAAAAAATTTGATGTATTATTTTTCCACAAAAGTAAAAAACATCTTTCAATATTTACCTTAATCTTTTTTATTTTCCTTTAGCTATTTTCTGTTTATGGATATTTTTAGGTTTAATAACTTAATTTTTATAATCAACTTTTCGGTTTTATCTGCTATCGCTGAAAAGATCAGTTAAATAGGATGGTTACATAATTTCGTGTGTAATAACTTTATCATTATTGGAGTTCACATATGACCGTATCTACTCGACTGGCAAGTAGTTTGATATTGACGGCACTTTTTACGTCTCAATATGCGTTTGCTGAAGCTAAAAACAATTTAAATCAACCAGTTAAATTAAATCATGCCACTGTATTTCTACACGGGGCTGAATTAGATAATGATGTGACGCTGTCACTTAATAAGGGGCAAAATAAGGTAATTTTAACGAATATAGCCCATAACGTTGACCCACGTACGTTATCAGTTAACCTAAATGATAAAAATGTAATAATTCGTTCTGTTAATATTCAAACTGTCCCTACTGAAGTTGTTTATCCCGAAAATATCAAGGCACTTCAAACTCAACAGAAGCAATTAATGCAGCAAATAGAAGATGCTATTATTGCGATTAAAGTCGGAGAAGAACAATTAAGCTTATTGAAAGACCAACGCTTTTTTGGGGAAAATAATGCTCAATCTTTAGAGCAATCATCCCAAAAGCTAGACTTTATACGTCAGCAAATGACGAAAATTTTACAAGAACAACAAAAATATCAACTCACTATCGATGAGCTTGAAGAAAAATCAGCACTGCTACAAGCTCAAATTGACCAAAATATGCCGGCTTCCCTAGGCAAACAAACACAGGTTGTTATGTCGATAGACGCACCTGAAGCCACAACAGCAAAACTACAGCTTTCTTATTTAACACAGGATGCCGCTTGGTCACCTAGCTATGATATACGCAGTGAGAACACAGAATCACCTATAGTTTTAACTTATAAAGCGGATGTCATTCAAAATACAGGTATTGATTGGGAAAATATTGACCTAACCTTATCGACCATTAATCCATCAAAGAATATCACCCCTTTT
Organism: Providencia sp. TYF-12; assembly: GCF_041344805.1. Lineage (NCBI taxonomy): Bacteria > Pseudomonadati > Pseudomonadota > Gammaproteobacteria > Enterobacterales > Morganellaceae > Providencia > Providencia sp. TYF-12. The sequence goes on along the minus strand of NZ_CP166833.1, from coordinate 2,446,781 downwards.
GATTTACAGCCTTGGCGTCTGTCAATTTATGATGAAAATAAACAGTTGGAACGTCAAGTTCGTATGAAACCAATGCCAGCTGCACCTGTTGCTATGTATGAAGAAAGTATGACTGCTAGCAAAAAAAAGGTTGGGTCAGGTATTGCTGATTTTGTGACCACCGCAAATAACGGTATTAGCCTAAACTATCAAATCACCCTTCCTTTCACACTGAAAAGTACATCCAAGCCAAGTTCATTGACGATTAAACAAGAAGATATTGCGGCTAAGTATAAGTACACTGCAACACCAAAACTTGCAGAGGATGTCTTCTTACAAGCAGATATTGAAAATTGGCAAGCTCTAAACTTATTGAACGGAAATGCCAATATTTACTATGGAAATACGTATATTGGAAACGTTAAAATCGATGCAAATCGACTGACTGATACTTTACAAGTTCCTTTTGGTATCGATAAAAATATTCAGATTTCCCGTGAAAACAATGAAAAAATGAAGAAAAAACCAAGCTTCATTGGTTCAACGGTAGAGCAAAAAGAGAGTTATCTCATCAAAGCTAAAAACATACATCCAACCCCTGTTAAATTAACTATTTATGACCAACTGCCTATTAGTGAAGACAGTGATATAAAAGTGTCAGATGTAGATAATAAAGACGCTGTGATCAACAAAAAAACAGGGAAAATAACTTGGAATGTTGGGCTAAAACCGAATGAAGAGATTCAGATCCCATTTAGTTACACATTAAGTTACCCTAAGGATAAACATATCCTAGGATTATAACAGCTTTTGTAGTTCACATTAGAAAGCGTTAAAATCGCTACATGCTGACACAACAATAACAATTTGAGGTTCTCATGATTATATTAGTAACAGGTGCTTCATCGGGCTTTGGTGAGTCTATAGCTCGCAAATTTATTCAACATAATTATACCGTTATTGGAACGGGCCGTAGAACAGAACGTTTAGAAGCGCTACATCAGGAACTAGGTGAAAAATTTTATCCATTAACTTTGGATGTCCAAGATAGAAAAGCAATTCAATCAGCTGTTGCAAGTTTGCCTGCTCATCTCAAAAATATTGATGTACTAGTTAACAATGCTGGTTTAGCGCTCGGTTTAGAACCTGCTTTTGATGCTAACCCTGATGATTGGGAAATTATGATTAATACCAATACTAAAGGTTTAGTTAATATGACTTATGAGGTACTACAAGGTATGGTCGCTAATAATCATGGTCATATCATTAACATCGGTTCAACGGCTGCGAGCTGGCCTTATAAGGGCGGTAATGTATACGGCGCAACTAAAGCCTTCGTAAAACAATTTTCTTTAGGTCTACGTGCTGACCTTCAAGGCAAAAAGATCCGGGTTACTGATATAGAACCAGGCTTAGTGGGTGGAACAGAGTTTTCCAATATTCGTTTTAAAGGTGATGATGATAAAGCCGCTAATACGTACCAAGGTGCAGAAGCCTTGACGCCTGAAGATATCGCTGAAACGGTTTATTGGGTGGCAACATTACCTGCACATATGAATGTGAATACACTTGAATTGATGCCAGTATGCCAAACCTTTGCAGGTTTAACCGTACATAAACAACTTTGATTTTTAGTACTATTCTATACTGACGCAATCATATACTTTTGGCTATACTTTGGTTATTGCCCCTACTCAAGTAAGGAATTTTTACATGAGCCCACATAAAACTTTGAAAACTGGCTTAACTGCGTTTTGTTTTTGTCTCCCTTTATTTTGGGTAACATCCTCTTTGGCAGCACAAGCAACCACATCCTGTACCGCCGGAAGCACATGTGTTTCTGTTGGTAAAGGTGATGATTCCCTTAACAAAGAGCAAGCGCGTCAGGAAAAAGAGCAATGGGATAATACCCGTATGCTACGTAATAAAGTCAATACTCGTACTGAAAAAGAATTTGATAAGATAGATGCCGCTTTTGATGCAAAAGATAAATGTGAAAAAAGCCTTAATCTGAATGCTTATTGGGAACCTAGCACCAAGCGCTGTCTTGATGTCAGTACAGGCCGTCCAATCAATCCATAATTTCTAGCTTGCTGTTTTATGGATTGATTACCAAGGAGGTATAATGCAAAAGAAATTATTAGTTCCATTATTAGTATTAACGCTAGCACCGGTTTTTGCACAAGCTTCATGTGAAAGCGTAATTGAAGAGATCAAGCAGAAAATCATCAATAACGGTGTACCTGCTGACAATTTTAGTTTAGTCGCAGTCCCTAATGATGAGGTCGATTCATCTAAAGGGCAAGTTGTTGGGCACTGCCAAAATGATTCGTATAAAATTATTTATACACGTCATTGATTGATTTCTAATGGCTAAAATAAAGGGCGCGATATTTTTACGCGCCCTTTATTTATTTTGCGAGTTAGGCGGGTATAGCAATAAATTGTTGAAGTTTTTCCACATCTAGATAATGCCCAAGTTCTTTCTCTTCAGGGCGCAATAGATAGGGTATCTCACCAATTAGTGGGGCCTTAATGTGGTGTTGTAATCTTTCAATGATTTGAGCGTAATGTGCGAGCCCAGGGTTAATGCGATTTGCCATCCAACCAACCAAAGGTAGTCCGTCAGCTCTAATCGCTTCCGCAGTTAACAAGGCATGGTTAACACAGCCATGTTGAATACCTACAACAAGAATAACACCTACTGGTTGCCCTTTTAGCCAATCTGCATAAAACGTATTATCATCAAGAAGATATCGCCATCCTCCATTACCTTCAATGACAACCATGTCACATTGGCTGTGTAAATGCTCTAAGCCTTGTTTGATTTGATTGAAATCAATACTGTTTTCGTGACTATAATTATCGCTGATCCGCACTGGATTGACTTCATCATAGGAAACAAGGTCTTTAGATACACTTTGGATTAATAATGCATCTTTGTTTCTTATCCCCTCTGGCGTATCAATGCATTGATCCGCGATGGGTTTATATCCGACGGCTTTAATTCCCTGGCCATTTAGTGCCTGCAATATGGCAAGCGTCGATACTGTCTTCCCGACATCTGTATCTGTCCCGGTAATAAATAGATTGATCATGGTCTTTTTCTATCCTGAAGTGACAGACTTACACAGCAATAAGCTGCAAAAATGATATGGATTCAGTTTATTGGAATGGGAAAGTGATAAGTTTGCGTTAGCTCAATTTTGTGTGGGATAATGTAAAGATTATCGAATTAATTTAACCTTGTAATAACTGCATCAATAGCGAACCATCATATAAAGCACGTTGTATTAATGATGATTCACTATCACTAACACTTAATGTGGATTTTTCTATTGTTATTTTTGATGAGTAAAGAGGAATTGACTGTTGGTCGATGTGGTGATGAAGTTTATCAAAAAATAATTCTGAGATTTGATTAATAGGTGAATTGATTAAGATTAATTCGGTTCCGAGTACATTGACCATTAAAGCTAATGGTTTTGCCAATAACTGCGCAATATTGTCGATAAGTTGAATGCAAAGAGTATCGCCTAATTTTACGCCGCTACAAATGCTATCAATAGAAATAATATTATGTTGTAAGTAAGAGTCAGAATAATTACAGAGTAAGTTATTTGCTTGTTGCAATATTGCAGGTAGGGATGTGTGTGTTTCTAAGCAACCAACACCTCCACAATAACAGGGGATGTTTTGCGTTTTTTTATACTGGGTATGAGCAAATAAATTGGGGCGCTGAGTATTAGCATCTAACGTTATACCATGGTTTAGAACTGTAATATTGACAACATCTTGTAGTTGAAGATAAATAATGTTTTTTGCTTTTCGTTTTGCCAAATGGGAAAAATAATCTTTTAATGCCAAAGCATCCACTGATGGATGTAAATAAATAGGTAGCCCTGTATGTTCAGTTAAGTATTCGCCAATAGCTAATTGGTTAATATTAAAGTGAGCATGATGATGGATAACGCCAGTATAAGGATCTAAGACGCCATCAGACAGAATGCTTATTGCTGTAACTCTTTCTAATATACTCTGGTGGCTCGCAAAAAAATGACTAATTAATTCAGATAATTTATTTATAAATTGTTCATTATTAATAGGTTTAAAAGGATATTCTGTTTGAGCTAATGTTGTAGCGTTAATTTCCTTTAGTGAAATAGTGATTTTCTTGTCTTGTATACGGATTGCTAAAAACTGCCACCCTTCACTTTCAACGACTAAGCCTACTGCTGGGCGACCACGCAACCCGAGAACAGGAAACTCTAACTCTTTTATTATATGAGCATCCATGAGTTCACGCGTGATTTTAGTGATACTGGCTGGGGCAAGTTGTGATTGTTTGGATAATGCAATACGCGAAATAGGACCATGTTGATCAATTATTCGATATACGATCCCCGTATTTAATTGTTTTATCTGGTCAATATGACCTGTTTGATTCACCATGGCAATAATTGAAATCCTTTATAAAGCAATTAGTTATTATGCCTTAATCTGCATATTAATGATTTCGCATACAGCATAAGTGTGATATTAATCACACTTATTCACCAACAATATTAGACATTAACAGGTTGGTTAACTTTTTAGCCGCAGCAGGTAAGGTTCTACGCGTATTGTAAACTAACCAAACCTCAGATGAAGCATTAATATTAGCGAGTTTTATATATTTCACACCATCAACTTTCATACGTGTAAACGACTCAGTAATAATTGAAATCCCCATCCCTGCAGAGACGAGGCCTAAAATAGTCATTGCCTCACCTGCTTCTTGAGAAATTTTTGGTACGACACCAGCAGAAGTCAATAGCTGGTTTATCTCATCGTATAATGCAGTCCCGACATCGCGCTCGAAAAAAACTAATGGGTAATTAGCAAGTTGTTCTATATCAATGCCGACATCAGCATATTCGAGCAATGGGTGTCCTTCATAAACCGCCACCATAAAAGGTTCTTTGAATAATAATTTGTAATCTAATTGCTCTGGTAACCCTGTATTTCGCATAATACCGAAATCGATACGGCCAGTAATTAAAGGAGCTATCTGCTGCTTAGTATTCATCTGATGCATATGAATAGAAACTTCAGGATAAGACTCCCGATACTGACGTAAACTCATTGTAACCTTATGCATAAAGGGTGTGGTGGAAGTAAACCCAATAGATAATTCGCCAAGTTCGCCTTTTTCCATTCGCGCTGCTTTAGTCGCCGCAGCATTAACCTGAGCCAAAATTTGATAGGCTTCTTTCAAGAACATCGTTCCCGCAGGTGTTAATGCGACGTTACGATTATTTCTTTCTAATAATTTCGCATGGATTTTTTCTTCAAGTATTTGTATTTGTTGGCTTAAAGGTGGTTGTGACATATGCAACCGCTCTGCTGCTCGGCCAAAGTGTAGTTCCTCGGCGACAGCAATAAAGTATCTAAGGTGTCGAAGTTCTATGCTCATAGTTCATTTGATATCTTTAAAGTATTATTGTGTATAATTAATATATTAGACAAAAAACTGAAAAATTTCTATTCTTTGATCGAAATCAAACCAGTTGGTATGACAAGGAATACATATGGAACATTCATCAAATAGTCTGACTTCTGAGCAACCAGCCAAAGGGAAAAAAACGGACGCCCCTGCCCATACCGAACCTAAAAAGCATTATATTCAAAGAGATGATGCTCTATATTTACGTGTCACTTTATCTTTCTTTACCGTTGGGTTCGCTACATTCGCGCTGTTATATTTTGTTCAACCTATCTTACCAATGTTGTCTGCGGATTTTAATGTTTCTCCTGCAACCGCGAGTTTGTCGCTATCACTCAGTACAGGTTTAATGGCTCTAGGTCTATTAATTACAGGGCCAATTTCAGATGCCATTGGTAGAAAAAACGTCATGGTCATTGCACTGATGTGTGCTGCGCTATTTACCTTATTAAGCTCTGTAATGCAAAGCTGGAATGGTATTTTGATAGCTAGAGCATTGGTTGGGCTATCACTTAGCGGAGTCGCAGCCGTTGCAATGACTTATTTAAGTGAAGAAATTCACCCGAGTTATGTTGCGCTCTCCATGGGGTTATACATTAGCGGTAACTCTATTGGCGGTATGAGTGGGCGGTTAATGACTGGGGTAATTTCAGATTATTATTCATGGCGGGTCGCTGTTGTTCTTTTAGGGGCATTAGCGTTGATCGCTGCAATTGGCTTTTGGCGGTTATTACCTCCATCTCAACATTTCCGTGCAAGCTCATTAAAACCTAAAAATTTATGGGTAAACTTACACCTACACTTTAGGGACCGGGGTTTGCCTTGGCTCTTTGTAGAAGGCTTTGTACTGATGGGTGGTTTTGTGACAATGTACAATTATATTGGTTACCGCTTGCTTGACGCCCCCTACTATTTCTCACAATCCACTGTAGGCCTTCTTTCTGTCATTTATTTAACGGGAACATATAGCGCAACTAAAACTGGTAGTCTCACACAAAAATATGGTTTAGGTAGTGTACTAATCTCTGCAATTTGTATGATGTTAGTAGGTATATTATTAACATTACACCCAAATATTTGGGTGATCCTATCTGGTATGACGGTATTAACGGCGGGCTTTTTTGCAGCACATTCAGTTGCAAGCAGTTGGGTTGGGCGAAGAGCGAAACGGGCTCGCGGCCAAGCATCATCGATGTATCTTTTTAGTTATTATGCCGGTTCAAGTATTGCAGGCACCTTAGGTGGAGTATTTTGGACTTATTTTGGATGGAACGGTGTTGCTTTATTTATTGCTGGAATATTACTTATCGGTATTATCATCGCCTATCGTTTGAAATTAGGATGTTATGATTAATTATCTTAGTATTTAATAAAGGTTGAAATTTCGATCCTCCTCGTTGTTAGTGATGATAGTTATTCTATTAATGACGAGGAAATTCTATGAAACAACAATTACTACTTGTACCTATCCTTTTTTTCTGCAGTTTTTTGGCCTACCCCCACGGATATGTAAAGTCTCCAGAAAGCCGTTCGTATTTGTGCCGCAAAGAAGTAAATACCAATTGTGGTCAAATTCAATATGAACCTCAGTCACTAGAAGGTCCAAAAGGTTTCCCACAACAAGGCCCTGCTGATGGTGAAATTGCTAGCGCTGGCCTTTCTCAGTTTTCACCGCTCGATGTACAAACAGCTGAGCGATGGAAGACTGTTCCCCTGAAGACCCGTAATGTAGAATTTGAATGGTATTTAACTGCAAAACATAAAACGACCAAATGGGAATATTTTATGACTAAACCCGATTGGGAGCCCAATATTCCCTTATCTCGTGCTCAATTTGAATTAACCCCTTTTTGCGAATTTCACCGTATAGAAACCCCCGATAACACAGTCAAACACAACTGTGTGTTGCCTCAAGAACAAACAGGATATCAGGTTGTTCTTGCTGTTTGGACGATAGACGATACGTCAAAGGCATTCTATCAAGTTATTGATTTATCATTGGATTAATGTTTTTCATATAATAAAAATTGAGTAATAGGCTAAACTGTATATTTATATCTAAAACCATTTCAATACTATATGTTATGTATATTGAAATGGTATTTATTGACATCATCCACCGTTACCTTGCTACTCCTTGTACCTTCAGTAAATGTTAATCCACTTTCTCTTTCACTTATTGCGGGTAATCGAAAACGTTCCATAAAGTCTTTGGCTCGACGTACTTCTGGTCTCAAATAACTATTAAAATTATTAGCATGCTCAGCTTCTGCTAATAACGGATTAATAAATTGCATAACTGAGTGAATTGGTTGTTCAAAAGCGTTAATACTTCCATCTTGTAAGTTCAATACAACCCCATAGTTATGTGGTATACACGATGAAATCGCCCATTGTTCCCAAGATGAATTTACCCCATGATTGTTTAATACCTTTTTTACCGGCTCACCAATGTTATCCCCACCCATAAGCCAAATTCCTCCCGTAAGCGTTGATACAACATCGCTATTATTCTGAGGAGCTATTTGTGATAAAGTTGCAGTAACTGCTTGGTCTATCAAACTTATTATATTATGGTCAAAATGAATAACGGCTCCAGTCTGATTATTTTTATTGTATAGCGTTGCGACCACACAGGTTTGCGCATTCACAGAACATAAATAATTATTTTCATTATTAGTACTGTAACTAGATAAAACGCCTTCCCCTTGTAAAGCACAACGAAGATGACTTGGTGTTGCCCCTTCGGGTAAAGCATCTTGAATATGTTGAATGGTACCAAGGTATTGGTAATTAGCTTGTGTAGTTGTATTTTTTTGAAAAAGGTCAACAAACGGTTGGATCAGCGGTGGGATAGTCAGCATACCTTACCTTTTAAAATTGAGTGAGTATTACATCATTTATAATGTTTAATATTTCCATAATTAAGACATTAATACTTTCAATTTAATATATAATTTACTGAATTTTATTCGAGGATAATGGCGTATTCCAAAGCCTTATATCGAAAAGATATCGATGGTACTGCTATCGTGAATACTCATCCTGAAGTACCAATGAAGAGAAAAAGCTACCAGTTCCCCAGCCCGTTAACGTTAAGTTTCGCTAAAATCCCCCGTAGTCTGGTTAAAAAATTGCTAATAATGATTGTTAATGCTACATTTTATTTATCACAAACAGAATGTTGTAACTAAAAATGAACCCTAGACAAAAACTTATCGACACTTTCAATAACTTAGAGATTGAAATAAAACAACTTAGTCATTTATTATTAGAACAAGCTCAACTCGTCCCATTTGTAGCAAGTACATTTATTTTACCTAATATAATCAAAGGTGAAGAAAATAACGAGATTAGCCATATTCCGGTTCAAAAATTAACTAGTCATAGTGCTATTGAAGCAACAATTAAGTTAATTAACCTACTGTTTATCCATAATAAATCTGAAGAAATTAGCAATAAATCGGCTATCCGACTACCTGGTGTTATCTGTATCCAAACTGAATTAAAAACATATCGGGAATTTAATGCGTTAATATCAAAGATTAATGAATTAAAAGTACAGATAAAAACAATCGTTACACAAATAAATGAAACTCAACGTTTTGAATTTATAAGAGAAAGCCTTCATGGGTTATTAACATTAAATACCTATCGCACCCTCACCTCACTAGTCGATATTGATACCATTAATTTTGGATGGGCCAATAAAAAAATCATCAATAAAGTGACCAAAGAAACCGTATTAAGCCGTTTACAAGCAAGTTTAGAAAGTGGTCGCTGCCCTTTACATATCCCTAAAGAACATTGGCAATTACAAATAGAAAGCGATATTCAATTGATCTACTCGTTACCCCATGATGCGATTTTAAAAACTCAACGCCCTGTAAAAGTTCAGCCGATAGCGCGAGTCTGGGATAGTTCTCAACAAAAACAAACCCAATTTGCTTGCTCTACCCCCTTATTTGTTTTTGCCCTAGAGAAAACAGTTGCCGAAATAAAAGTTGGTGAATTACACGATTACCATGTAGATAATATCCCACTACGTAACCGGCCAAAAGCTAAGCCAGTAGAATTATTAATCCCACGTTTAAATTTATATATAGAACGTTAAAAAACACCCAATTGTTACCAATATGGGTGTTTCCTCAGTTTATTACATGATATTAGCAAGCCATAAAGTTTATGACTTCATGCTTCCAACCATGTCTTCTGGGCGAACCCATTCATCAAACTGTTCTTCTGTCAGATAATTTAATTTCAATGCTGATTGTTTTAGTGTTAACCCTTCTTTATGAGCTTTCTTAGCAATTTCAGCGGCTTTATCATAACCAATATGGGTATTTAAAGCGGTTACTAACATCAATGATTCATGCAGTAATTTTTCAATGCGCTCACGATTTGGTTCAATACCAATAGCACAATGTTCATTGAAACTACGCATACCATCAGCTAATAAACGGACAGATTGTAAGAAGTTATCAATTATCATTGGGCGAAAAACGTTAAGCTCGAAATTGCCTGATGCGCCACCAATATTAACTGCAACATCATTTCCCATCACTTGCGCACATAGCATTGTTAATGCTTCACACTGTGTAGGGTTAACTTTCCCTGGCATGATTGAACTGCCTGGTTCGTTCTCTGGTATCGCAATTTCACCAATGCCACAACGAGGACCTGATGCTAACCACCTAACATCATTCGCAATTTTCATTAATGAAGCCGCTAAGCCTTTCAGTGCACCATGAGCATGAACTAAGCTGTCACACGTTGCCAAAGCTTCAAATTTATTAGGTGCAGTGATAAATGGCTGACCCGTTAATTCGGCAATTTTTTTAGCAACACGAACTGCGTATTCAGGATGAGTATTCAACCCTGTACCGACAGCAGTACCACCCAGAGCAAGTTCACAAACATGAGGTATTGAATTCTCAATATGTTTTTCATTGTGTGCTAACATTGCAGCCCAGCCAGAAATTTCTTGGCCTAACGTCAATGGGGTTGCATCTTGTAAGTGGGTACGACCAATTTTGACGATATCTTTGAATTCTTTTGCTTTTGCATCTAAAGTTTTGTGTAAAACTTTTAGTTCTGGTAGTAGATGTTCGCGAATAGCAACCACCGCAGCGACATGCATGGCTGTTGGGAAAACATCATTTGAACTTTGGCTTTTATTAACATCGTCATTTGGGTGAATAAGGCGATCATTACCACGCTGGCCACCGAGGATTTCGCTACCACGGTTAGCTAATACCTCATTCATGTTCATGTTACTTTGCGTACCAGAACCCGTTTGCCATATAGCCAGTGGGAACTCTGTAGGGTGTTTGCCAGCTAATACTTCATCAGCAGCAGCAATGATTGCATCGCCACGCTCTTTGGCTAATAATCCTAGATCCATATTTACACTAGCGGCGGCTTTTTTTGTGATAGCGAGTGCGTGGATTAACGCGACAGGCATTTTTTCTACAGATATACGGAAATGTTCTAAAGAACGCTGCGTTTGCGCGCCCCACAAGTGGTCAGCAGGTACTTCAATAGGTCCCATTGAGTCTTTTTCAATGCGAGTGGCTGCCATTACTATCTCCTTAGGTACATATACAGAATAATTGATTTTAGAATCATCTGCTTGCAGGTAAGCAAATAACCGAGCAGTATAATGCCACAAATTGAATTTCATTTATGAGACTTAGTCGAGCTTATTGTACTGTAATGAAAAGGAAATGAGTTGATTTTTATAAAAAAGAGAATTTTGCTATGCTTAAAATGATAAACAAAGTCCAAAATTATGATTGGGGTAGTAAAACGGCCCTAACTAAGCTATATGGGCTCCCTAACCCTAACCACCTACCAATGGCTGAGCTTTGGATGGGGGCTCACCCCAAAGCGAGCTCAGAAGTTCTCGATGCGCAAAAAAATCAAACTGTCCCCCTTAACACCTTGATTGAGAGCGCCCCTGAATATTATTTGGGTTCGCATATCGCACAAACTTATCATCGATTACCGTACTTGTTTAAGGTACTGTGCGCTGCTCAACCGCTGTCAGTACAAGTACATCCCAACAAAACCTATGCTGAGGTCGGGTTTGCTAAAGAGAATGCAGCGGGTATTCCAGTAGACTCACCTATTCGCAACTATAAAGATGATAACCATAAACCAGAATTAATTTATGCCTTAACACCTTTTAAAGCAATGAATGCATTTCGTCCATTGAATGAAATAGCACAATTGCTTGATTTTGTTTCAGCGGCTCATCCGGACATCCAACTATTTGTTCAAGACCCAACAGAAGAAAAGCTATCACGCCTATTTGCACAAATTCTTAATTTAACAGGTGAACAAAAAGAGCTCGCACTTGGAGTACTAAAAGCAGCTTTAAATAGTCGCCAAGGTGAACCGTGGAACTCAATAAAGCAAATGGCAAGTTTATACCCTGAAGATAATGGTTTATTTACCCCACTTCTTCTTAATGTTGTTGAACTGCAACCCGGTGAAGCGATGTTTTTATATGCAAGAACACCGCATGCTTATTTAGAAGGGGTTGGGTTAGAGGTCATGGCTAATTCAGATAATGTTCTGCGTGCAGGGTTAACAAATAAACACATAGATGTCCCTGAACTGATTGCGAATATTGACTTTAACCCTACGTCAGCAAAGGATTTATTAAGTATCCCCGAAAAATCTGGAAATATCTGGAAATATAATATTCCAGTAGAAGATTTTTCATTTAATATATATTCTATAAACAACTCGGAGGTTACTCTATCTAACGATACAGCCTCAATTTTATTTTGTATTGAAGGTCAGTTAGTTTTCCGTTCAGGTAATGAAGAAATATGCATAGATTCTGGTGAGTCTGTTTTTCTACCTGCTTATGAGAAAAGTATTACCATTAACGGCAATGGTAAGCTTGCCCGAGTTTTTAATAAGTAGTGTCATATTCTGTATTTAACCGTTTATTTTGTTAAAAAACGGTTATTTAAAACTTATATAATTTTATAAGTACGTTTATAACGTACTGAAAGGATGGATGTTTATAATGAAAAAGTCATTAGTCGCGGTTGGTGTTATTGTAGCTCTGGGCGCTGTATGGACGGGTGCATCGTGGTATACAGGTTCAAAAGTAAAAGATGAACTTGACAGAGTGATCCTCAAAACCAACGATTTTTTTGCTGTAAATGTGCCTGAAGCAGGTTTGAATTTCAAAGTAGAAAACTATGAAAAAGGCGTTTTCTCTTCTAAAGCTGACATCGTAATTACTTCAGCTGATTCAGTAACACCTGATGATTCTATCATATTTAAGACAAATATTGATCATGGCCCATTCCCATTATCACAAGTTGCTAAGTTTAATTTGTTGCCAAAACTGGCTGCTACTCAAATAGAATTAGCAAATAATGCAACAACTAAAGAGCTTTTTGAAGCAACCAAAGGAAAGCCGTTTGTTAATGGTTCTGCTGTCATTGGTTATAGCAAAAGTATCGATACTAACTTAGAGCTTATCCCAGTTGAATATAGCAAAGATGATATTTCGCTATCGTTTAGCGGCTCTAAATTTGATGTTTCAACTACAGCAGACTTAGAGTCTGTCGATGCATCAATAATCACTGATAACTTTGTGATGGGTAAAGCAGATAAATCAGAAACAATGACCGTTAAAGGGTTAAAATTAGTTTCTAATGTCAAAAAATCACAATATGGTTTCTACACAGGAACACAAGAATTTGTGATTGCAGATACAGACTTCAATATCCCAGAAACAAAATTCTCATTTAAAGATTTTAAAATCGCCAGTGATACTTCTATCAACGGTGAAGATGTTAAAGGCAACATTTCTTACAGTATTGGTGACATTAAAGCATTAGAACAAAATTTAGGTTCAGGCCAAGTCACTGTTGCAATTGAAAAACTAGATGCTAAAGCATTAGGTAAATTTGTAGAACAATACAACAAAGCCTTAGCAGAAGGTTTAGCAACTGGTGACCCATCAGAAGCTACTGAACGTTTAGCCATGGAAATGATGTCAACCACATTGCCTGAGCTAATGAAAAGCAAACCTGTATTCACAGTTAGCCCGCTATATTGGAAAAATGAAGCTGGCCAAAGCTCTGTTGACTTAAATGTCACTTTCAATAAATGGAACCAAGACGAAATCACCGCGTTGGCAATGTCTAATAAAGTTGATGAAGCATTCAAACAATTGATTTCTTCTTTTGATTTTAACCTGAAGCTGAATAAGCCAATGGTAATTGAATCCATGACACAAGCCATGATTTTAGACCAAGGCGTTCCAGTTGATGCTGAAACTAAAAAAGAAATGAAAGGTATGGTGACATCTGAATTTGCAGGTGTACAGCAAATGTTGACTTCGGATATGTTCTCTTCCCCGTTTGAAGAAATGTTTATGACCGATGAAGAACGCGCTGAAAAAGCTAAACAGAAAAAATCACCTTGGATGATTGATAGCGAAAATGATTTAACAATGACGATCAAATTCGCTGGTAACGACCTGACATTCAACAATGATAAGTACACCTTAGCTGAGTTCTTGACTAAGATGAAAATCATGTCTGGACCTGAAGACGAGTTAGAATATGACGCTCAACCAGCTCCAGGTGCGGAAATCGCACCAGAAATTGGTAATGAGCCTGAGTTAGCACCACAAGCTGAAACACCTGCTAACTAATCAAACTCAAGCTAATAGAAAAAACGCTAGTCAATTATGACTGGCGTTTTTTTTACCACCAACATTTCGGTGATGCACATCACAAATTAAATGTAATCTTTTATCATGTTTCACATTTTACGTGATTTACAATTGCTTTTAGCTAAATAACGGCCAAAATAAGGAAAGAAAACAGATAAAGGATCATCCCGTGATAAATACCCGTCTCCCTTTAACCGACTTACACCGTCACCTTGATGGTAATATCCGACCGGAAACTATTCTTTCACTAGCTGAACAGCACCATATTCAATTACCCGCAATAGAACTTGAGGCATTACGCCCTCATGTACAAATTATAGGACAGGAAGCTGATTTAGTCGGTTTTTTGTCAAAATTAGATTGGGGGGTTTCAGTACTCGCTGATTTAGATGCCTGCCGCCGTGTTGCATTTGAAAATGTAGAAGATGCGTTTAATGCGGGGATTGATTATGCAGAGCTTCGTTTTTCACCTTACTACATGGCGATGAAGCACCACTTACCTGTCGAAGGTGTCGTGGAAGCGATTATTGATGGTGTACAAGCAGGTTGCAAACAATTTGAAATCAAAATTAATTTGATCGGAATTTTAAGTCGCACGTTTGGGCAGCATGCTTGCTCTACTGAATTACAAGGGCTTTTAGCTCATCGCCATCATTTGTGTGCTTTAGACCTCGCTGGAGATGAACTTGGTTTTCCAGGGGAATTATTTGAGTCTCACTTCATAAAAGCCAGAGATGCAGGTTTAAATATTACCGTTCATGCAGGTGAGGCTGCGGGAGCAGAGAGTATTTGGCATGCAATTAATGTATTAGGTGCGCAACGAATTGGCCATGGTGTAAAAGCAATTGAAGACCCCGCTCTAATTGATTATTTAGTGAAGCACCAAATCGGTATGGAAAGTTGCTTAACTTCCAATACCCAAACTAGCACTGTCTCATCATTAGCTAAACACCCGTTAAAAGCCTTTTTACAGCATGGGGTATTAGCATCAATAAATACTGATGACCCAGCAGTGCAAGGAATTGAGTTACGTTATGAATATGAAGTCGCTGCACCACAAGCAGGCTTGACCGCTGCTGAAATCGAGCAAGCTCAACGTAATGGCCTTGCTATCGCATTTTTATCCACAAATGAGAAAAATGCACTGTTAGAAAAAGCAGCTAAACGATAAAAACTAAAGGGCATCACACTGGGTGCCCTCATTCATTCCATTCACTGCATTTTGACCCGCCCTTTTTCCCTAGTAAGCCATTAATTAGAACCGAGTTAATGTATGTTCTTTATAAAAAAACACCCAAAGTATGTTGTAACTAAAATAGAATGAAAGTAAACAGCATTGACTTAAGGTGGTGCCATATCCTCAAGTCAATAATATATTATTTAGTTAATAACCGTTTAGCGTAACGCTGAGCCAATACAGCACTAACCATCAGCTGAATTTGGTGGAAAATCATTAAAGGAAGTAAGATCACCCCTACCGTTGCCGCAGGAAACAATACATTAGCCATTGGAACCCCATTAGCTAAACTTTTTTTAGACCCACAAAATACAATAGTAATCTCATCTTCTTTACTAAAACCAAGCAAGCGTGCGGCTAATGTGTTAACCACTATGACAATAAATAAAATGACACAAGTGACAACCACTATCATCAGTAAAGAAAATGCGTCGATTTTCTGCCATATTCCCTCAACGACAGCTTCACTAAATGCAACATAAACAACTAATAGTATAGAGGAACGGTCAGTTATATTGACTAATTTACGGTGGCGATTAATCCAATTAACAATTAAAGGTCGCGCTAAGTGCCCTACTACAAATGGTAACATTAACTGTAATAATATAGAGCCAATTGCATTAAGCGTATCGACCGCCTGGCTACCATCTGCATCCATTAAAGCACCGACTAAAATAGGAGAAAGGAATACGCCAAGAATACTGGATGCTGAAGCGCTACAAATCGCCGCCGCTATATTACCACCTGCAACTGAAGTAAAGGCAATCGCGGACTGTACCGTCGCAGGTAATGCACAAAGGTACAAAAACCCCATATAGACAGTGGGTGACATCCATTCAGGAACGATGACAGCGAGCCCTAATCCTACAATAGGAAATAAAATAAACGTGCTCGCAAAAACTAACAGGTGCAGACGCCAATGGCCTATACCTGCCACTATTGATTCCCTTGATAACTTTGCACCATGCATAAAGAACAACAATGCGATTGCGGCAGTTGTTAGATATTGAAAGCCCGTTTTTATTTCCCCTTCACAAGGAAAAAGGCTAGCAATAATTACAACGCCTATCATGATAAGTAAAAATGGGTCTATTCTTAGTTTAGCTAGCAGGTTCATTCTGTTTTCCATAATAAAAGCCAGTTACATAGACTGGCTTTATGATAGGTCGTGGACTCAAAAAATTGATTCAATAGTACGCTTTTCTGTTGCTGAACGTATTCCTGCTTCGATAAGCTTCATGATATCAATGGCTTCACTTGGTGTGACCGGATTGGGTTTATTATGGCGTATCGCATCATAAATAGCTTGGTAATACCCACCATAATTACCTTTTTCGTTAGGCCAAGGTTGTGTGATAAGCGCCTCACCTTGTGACAGGGTCACGATTCCAGTGTTGTCATCTACGCCCCACTTTTCACCTTCTGGTTTCATTCCACTTTTTAGACAATCTTCTTGCGGGTCTAAACCATACTTTACATAGCTACCATTCATACCATGAATAACATAAATTGGCATAGGTGCGGCTGCTAACGTGGTCGCATGTAAAACCACCTTTTTAGTTGCATATTGTAATATGACATGAAAGTAGTCTACCGCTTCCGCATTCGGGCGGATCATAGCAAGATCAGCGGTGATCCCCATCGGCTTACCAAAATATTGCAGTACTTGGTCTAATAAGTGGGGTCCTAAATCATACCAAATACCTGAGCCCGGAATATTCGCTTCACGCCATCTTTGCCTTACCATTGGCCGGTAGCGATCAAAGTGTGACTCATAATATTTAATATCACCAAGACAACCATCTTGAAGTATTTTTTTGACAGTTAGAAAGCCAGAGTCCCACCGACGATTATGATAGATAGAAAGCAATTTCCCTGACTGTTCTGCTTGTTGTTTAAGTTGTTCTGCTTGTGCAACGTCTAGAGTAAATGGTTTATCAACAACCACATGTTTGCCCGCGGATAATGCCGCTTTAGCTAAAGGAAAGTGAGTTTCATTTGGCGTTGGGATCACCACTAATTCAATGTCATTATCAACAAAAATAGCTTCTGGAGATGCAACAACATTGACATTTGGCCAATCCGCCTTAACTTTGTTAGGGTCACTCGTTGAAATTGCAGTTAAATCATACTCTTTTAGAAAACCTAAGAAAGGCGCATGAAAGGTTTTACTTGCATAGCCATAACCTATGACCCCTACTTTAATCGGTTTAGACATATTGACCTCATACAAAAACAAACTCAGAAAGATATAAAAAGTACCATCAGAATGAATTAAATGGCAAATATATCTATGATAGGATTATAAAATACCCTAGGATCTTCTACCGCTATTTTGCAAAAATGGATGTTTACTTATGTCTTCAGTTTATAATGCTAACCGTATCACTGGCTGGTTACTGCTGCCAGCTATGTATCTGTTGCTAACGTTTTTAGCCGTATGCAGTATGACAGTCATGTATTGCATTAAATTTTATGAAATTGTGAGCACAGTTGATAATTGGGCAAGCTATATTCCCTTGGCATGGTATCTATCATTTGCTATCGCAATTGCCATGACATTATTTAGTATTCATGTACTGCAACTGATGTTTGCTCATTCAAAACATTTTCCACGTCGTTTTATTATTTGGTTACTTATCTTATTGTTATTAGGTATAAAAACATTTGCATTTTCACCTATTGATGATAATACCGCCTTACAAGTGCTTGCCTGGCCATTACTTGGAGCCGGTTTCTTCGTCCCTTACTTAAAACGTTCACAGCGTGTAAAAATGACTTTCACACAAGATCGATAAGCGCCAGATAAATTGCTTGATATCATAATGATAGTTTAGCTGGCTTAGGTCAGTTTTTGTTCTTTTTTCATTTCAGGCAATAGCATGACTGATTATCTACTACTCTTTATTGGAACGGTGTTGGTTAACAACTTCGTCCTTGTAAAATTTCTTGGTTTATGCCCCTTTATGGGGGTGTCAACTAAGCTTGAACCCGCTATAGGAATGGGGTTAGCAACAACCTTTGTTCTAACATTAGCTTCGATAAGCTCATGGTTGATTGACACCCTGATACTTGTTCCACTCGATCTTATCTATTTACGCACGCTAAGCTTTATTTTGGCGATAGCTGTAGTAGTTCAATTTACTGAAATGGTTGTCAGAAAAACTAGCCCTACGCTTTATCGCTTATTAGGTATTTTCTTACCACTAATTACGACTAACTGCGCGGTTCTTGGCGTTGCATTACTAAATATCAACATGTCCCATACTTTTATGCAATCTGCCGTCTACGGCTTTGGTGCAGCTGTTGGGTTCTCATTAGTAATGGTGTTATTTGCCGCAATCAGAGAGCGGCTAGCTGTTGCCAATGTCCCTGCCCCGTTTCGTGGCTCATCAATTGGCTTAATTACTGCCGGCTTGATGTCACTCGCATTTATGGGCTTTAGTGGTTTGGTGAAATTCTAATGATGTCAGTCTGGATTGCTATCGGTATATTAGCCGTTTTTGGTCTTATATTTGGCCTTATTTTGGGCTATGCCTCTTTGCGTTTTAAAGTTGAAGCTGACCCTATCGTTGAACAAGTCGAAGCGATTTTACCCCAAAGCCAGTGTGGTCAATGTAGCTACCCAGGTTGCCGCCCCTATGCAGAAGCCGTGGCTAACAATGGGGAAATGATCAACAAATGTGCACCTGGTGGTGAGCAAGTTATGTTAAAAATTGCTGAGCTACTAAATGTTGATCCACAACCTATTGATGGTGACGAAGCGGCACAAAACCCTGTGCGTAAAGTGGCTATCATTGATGAACAAAACTGTATTGGTTGTACCAAGTGCATTCAAGCTTGCCCTGTTGATGCTATTGTTGGCGCGACCCGCGCTATGCACACTGTGATTGAAGATTTATGTACGGGCTGTGACCTGTGTGTTGCCCCGTGCCCTACTGATTGTATTGAACTTGTTCCTGTGAAAACGACTACCGCTAACTGGAAATGGGATTTAAACGCCATTCCCGTTAAAAATATTAATGTTGAATCCAATGAACAGCCATTAACGCAAGCGAGAGGTAATACTCATGCTTAAGCTGTTTAGTTGGTTAAAAAAAGAGAATATTTGGGATTTTAACGGCGGTATTCATCCGCCTGAAATGAAATTGCAATCAAGTCAAACCCCCATGCGTATTGCTTCAGTGCCTAATGAGTTAATTATACCATTACAGCAGCATCTAGGCCCTGAAGGTGAATTAATTGTGCAAGTGGGTGAATATGTCCTAAAAGGCCAGCCCCTCACTAAAGGATTGGGTCGTACAGTACCTGTTCATGCCTCTACATCTGGCGTAATAACAGCCATTGAACCGATGGTAACAGCGCACCCATCAGGTTTGAAAGAGCTATGTGTTCGTATTCAATCGGATGGCAATGATACCTGGTGCACATTGAGTCCTGAAGCAGATTACACACAATTGTCTCAAGCTGAATTACTGCAAAAAATAGAGCAAGCGGGTATTGCGGGTCTTGGTGGTGCTGGCTTCCCTACTGCCTCAAAATTAGCAGGTGGAAAAGAAGCAATTAAAACCTTAATTATTAATGCTGCCGAGTGTGAACCGTATATCACTGCAGATGATAGGTTAATGCAAGAACATGCTCAGGAAGTTATCGAAGGTTGCCGAGTATTACAGCACTTATTAAACCCAGACCAAGTCTTAATTGGGATTGAAGATAATAAACCAGAAGCGATCCGCGCTTTAAAACACGCGCTGAGCAAACAAGATCAACAGATATTCATACGGGTTATACCAACCAAATACCCATCAGGTGGTGCTAAGCAGCTCACAAAAATATTAACCGGTAAGGAAGTCCCTTCTGGTGCCCGTTCATCACAAATTGGCGTATTAATGCAAAATGTAGGCACCGTAGTGGCGATAAAACGCGCGGTTATTGATGGGCAACCATTGATTGAACGTGTAGTGACCGTTACTGGTGATGCTATTAGCAAACCGGGGAATTTTTGGACTCGTTTAGGCACTCCTGTTAAACACCTATTACAACAAGCAGGTTTTAATCCAGAGCTGGAACAAATGGTAATCATGGGCGGGCCATTAATGGGCTTTACCCTACCGGATCTAAATGTACCTGTTGTTAAAATTTGTAATTGCCTGTTGGTTCCAACATCTGAAGAAATGGGGGCTGAATCTCCCGAAGAAGCTTGTATCCGCTGTGGGCTGTGTGTAGAAGCATGCCCAGCTGCTTTGTTACCCCAACAGCTTTATTGGTTTAGCAAAGGCGAAGAACATGAAAAAGCACAAAAGCACAATCTGTTCGACTGTATTGAGTGTGGAGCATGCGCCTATGTTTGTCCTAGTAATATTCCGCTAGTTCAATATTACCGCCAAGAAAAAGCAGAAATTCGTGAAATTGCCCAAGAGGAACGCCGAGCCGCAGAAGCAAAACTTCGTTTTGAAGCTAAGCAATTACGGATGGAACGAGATAAGAAAGCACGTGAAGAGCGGCATAAGAAAGCCGCCGTACAAGTTGATAGCGCTGGTAAAGACGCTGTTAATGCGGCTTTAGCTCGGGTCAAAGCAAAACAAAGTACCGCCTCTGATCCGGTTAAAATCATTTCAGGCGAATTACCAGATAATAGTGCTGTCATTGCAGCCCGTGAAGCACGTAAAGCACAAGCTCGAGCTAAACAAGCTGAGAAATTAGCAGCGGCTCAAGTTGAGCAGAACAATCCAGACACTCACGATGACCCACGCAAAGCAGCGGTAGCGGCTGCTATTGCCCGCGCTAAGGCCAAGAAAGCGGCTCAGCAACCTACTGCGGCTGAACCGGTGGCAGACACAACTCCCGATACAGGTGTCGACCCGCGCAAAGCGGCGGTAGCGGCTGCCATTGCCCGCGCTAAGGCCAAGAAAGCGGCTCAGCAACCTACTGCGACTGAACCGGTGGCAGACACAACCCCCGATACAGATGTCGACCCACGCAAAGCGGCGGTAGCGGCTGCTATTGCCCGCGCTAAGGCCAAGAAAGCGGCTCAGCAACCTACTGCGACTGAACCGGTGGCAGACACAACCCCCGATACAGATGTCGACCCACGCAAAGCGGCGGTAGCGGCTGCTATTGCCCGTGCTAAGGCGAAAAAAGCGGCTCAGCAACCTACTGCGGCTGAACCGGTGGCAGACACAACTCCCGATACAGATGTCGACCCGCGCAAAGCGGCGGTAGCGGCTGCCATTGCCCGCGCTAAGGCCAAGAAAGCGGCTCAGCAACCTACTGCGACTGAACCGGTGGCAGACACAACCCCCGATACAGGTGTCGACCCACGCAAAGCAGCGGTAGCGGCTGCTATTGCCCGTGCTAAGGCGAAAAAAGCGGCTCAAGCAGAGCAAGTTGCCCAAGAAGAGTTAACTCCAGCCGCAAAACAACCTATTGAAGAAGAAACTGACCCGCGGAAAATTGCGGTTGCTGCTGCTATAGCTCGAGTAAAAGCGAAGCAGGCTCAAAAACAAAATGAACAAATGACGACAGAGTAAGTGATAACCAGATGAAATTTAGGCCTATTGACGCAAAAAATCGCCGTTTAAAAATTGCGAGTGCACCATTTACTCATAACAAACAAAGCACGAGTTTAGTCATGCTTTGGGTACTTTTAGCTGCAATACCCGGTATCGCAGTTCAAATTTATTTTTTTGGGGTTGGTACTCTGTTCCAAATATTGTTAGCCATGTTAACAGCCGTATTAACGGAAGCTGTTTCTATTAGGCTACGTGAAAAGCCCATTGTTCCTGTATTGAAAGATAATTCAGCGATTGTCACTGCCTTATTATTAGGGGTTAGTCTTCCCCCCTTAGCCCCTTGGTGGCTTATCGTCTTAGGGACTTTCTTTGCGATTACTATTGCTAAACAATGTTACGGTGGTTTAGGTCAGAACCCTTTTAACCCAGCGATGGTGGGTTATGTGGTGTTATTAATCTCTTTCCCTGTCCACATGACAAATTGGCTTCCACCACATGAGTTACAGAACCTTTCTATCTCCCCCTTAGATAGTTTGTCCGTCATTTTTAATGGTCATACCTTAACGGGTATCTCTCTTGAACAGCTTCGAACAGGAGTTGACGGAATGAGCCAAGCAACCCCTCTGGACAGTTTTAAAACCGGTTTGCTGACCCATTCAGTCACCGAAGTACTACAGCAACCTATTTTACAAGGGTCACTAGCAGGGATTGGTTGGCAATGGGTCAACGTTGCTTACCTGATTGGTGGTTTAATTATGATCAACCGCCGGATAATTAGCTGGCACATACCGCTTTCGTTCTTAGGGACATTGGCAATTTTAGCCGTAGTTAGCTATTTAATTGATGACAGCCGCTTTGCACCACCACTGGTTCAATTACTTTCAGGTGCCACGATGTTAGGCGCATTTTTCATTGCGACAGACCCAGT
The DNA here is from genome assembly GCF_041344805.1 of Providencia sp. TYF-12. Taxonomy (NCBI): domain Bacteria; kingdom Pseudomonadati; phylum Pseudomonadota; class Gammaproteobacteria; order Enterobacterales; family Morganellaceae; genus Providencia; species Providencia sp. TYF-12. Next base: position 2,423,930 of record NZ_CP166833.1, on the reverse strand, counting down.
GACTGCCTCAACAACCCCTAAAGGTCAAATTATTTTTGGTGTAATAATTGGTTTCTTGGTTTGGGTGATCCGTGTATTTGGCGGCTATCCAGATGCTGTCGCATTTGCAGTGTTATTGGCGAATATAACCGTACCGTTAATTGATTACTATACGCAGCCACGTGCGTACGGTCATGGACATAAATAAGGGCCACCGATGTTAAATACAATGCGACGCCATGGTGTCATCTTAGCTATCTTTGCAGCAGGAACTACCGCTCTGAGTGCAGTTGTCTATACGTTAACTAAAGATACCATTGCTAAACAAGCTGCTATTATGCAGAAAAAGTTACTCGACCAAGTTATACCTAGCAATTTATATGATAATGATTTAACCAAAGAATGTTATTTAGTCAAAAATGAAGCCATACTGGGCAATACGCAACCAAGGCACCTCTATATTGCCCGTAAAAATGGTGAACCTGTTGCTGCTGCTTTAGAAACAACGGCTTTAGATGGTTATTCAGGTGCAATTCATCTATTAGTAGGTACCGATTTCAACGGGACAGTCCTTGGTGTTCGAGTCACTGAACACCATGAAACGCCTGGTCTAGGTGATAAAATTGAGACACGCATTTCAGATTGGATCACCTATTTTAGTGGTAAAAAGATTAATTCAGATAATGACCCCAAATGGGCAGTTAAAAAAGACGGCGGCGAGTTTGACCAATTTACAGGGGCAACCATAACCCCTCGTGCGGTGGTCAAGGCCACTAAACGCACCGCCGTTTTTATGCAACATGTTCCGCAACAACTGTCGAATTATCCGAGCTGTGGAGAAGAATAATGAGTGAAACTAAAGACCTGTTACTGCAAGGGTTATGGAAAAATAACTCAGCTTTGGTCCAATTATTAGGGCTTTGCCCTCTCCTTGCTGTTTCATCAACAGCAACAAATGCCCTAGGCCTCGGTTTAGCGACTACATTAGTTTTAGTTTGCACTAATATTGCGGTGTCTGCGCTGCGACGTTGGGTACCATCAGAGATCCGTATTCCAATCTATGTCATGATTATTGCTTCGGTGGTGAGTGCAGTACAAATGTTAATTAATGCGTATGCATTTGGGCTATATGAGTCTCTTGGTATTTTTATCCCGCTGATCGTCACTAACTGTATTGTCATTGGCCGTGCAGAGGCATATGCATCGCGTAACCCTGTTCCATTATCAGCGTTAGATGGGTTCGCCATGGGATTAGGAGCAACAGCGACCTTATTTGTGCTTGGCTCTATTCGTGAAATTTTAGGCAATGGAACTTTATTTGATGGTGCTGACCTTTTATTAGGTTCTTGGGCAACATCTCTTCGTATTGAGGTATTACACCTTGATTCTCCTTTTTTACTCGCTATGCTACCTCCAGGCGCCTTTATTGGCCTAGCCTTGCTATTAGCGGCAAAATACCTAATTGATGAAAAAATGAAGAAAAGAGCTGCTTTACAATTGGGCCAACAACCCACTCGTGAGTATGAAAAACAACAAGGTTGTGGCAGCCATATTTCTTAATAATGATATTATTGTGAGCAATGAATAAATCAAAACGTATTGAAATACTAACTCGTTTACGCGATAACAACCCACATCCTACGACAGAGTTACAATTTAACTCCCCGTTTGAGTTACTGATAGCTGTTTTGCTTTCCGCTCAAGCGACTGATGTGAGCGTCAATAAAGCAACGGCAAAACTATACCCCGTCGCGAATACCCCCGAAGCCATAATGGCTCTCGGCGTCGATGGTATTAAAGAATATATTAAAACTATCGGGTTATTTAATACCAAAGCAGAAAGCGTATATAAAACCTGTAAGATTTTAGTCGAAAAGCACCACAGCCAAGTACCCGAAGATAGAGATGCACTCGAAGCCTTGCCCGGCGTAGGCCGTAAAACAGCAAATGTTGTGCTTAACACCGCGTTCGGTTGGCCAACTATTGCGGTTGATACTCATATTTTTCGGGTATGTAATCGCACTAATTTTGCACCGGGGAAAAATGTCGTTGAAGTCGAAGAGAAACTACTCAAGGTTGTTCCTGCAGAGTTTAAAGTCGATTGCCATCATTGGTTTATTTTACATGGCCGTTATACCTGTATTGCACGTAAACCTCGTTGCGGCTCCTGTATTATTGAAGATTTATGTGAATTTAAAGAAAAAATATACCCTGAAGATTAACTTAGTTATGGCTCTATTTGGTTATAGGAAAAACAGTCTGTTAGCGACTAATCTTGTTTGTAACGCATTTTTTCCTTGCTCTAAGACTTTGTCTTACGTAACAATAGAGCCAAACTCAACCTCAATTAAACGGTAAGTATGTTTCAAAACAACCCACTGCTCGCGCAACTTAAACAGACGTTACATGCCCAGACCCCACGCGTTGAAGGGCTGGTAAAAAGCACAGAAAAAGGTTTTGGCTTTCTCGAAGTTGATGGCCAAAAAAGTTACTTTATTCCACCTCCACAAATGAAAAAAGTAATGCACGGTGACCGTGTAATTGCCAGTGTTCATACAGATAAAGACCGTGAATTTGCTGAACCGGAAGAGCTTGTTGAGCCTTTTTTAGATAGGTTTGTTGGGAAAATTCAGAAAAAAGAAAATGATAATCGCTTATTTGTCATTCCCGACCATCCTTCACTCAAAGATATGATTTCCTGCCGTCCCATTAACGGCCTTACCCACGAATTTAAGCAAGATGATTGGGTTGTTGCCCACATGCGCCGTCACCCTTTAAAAGGTGATAAAGGCTTTTATGCAGAAATTACCGAATACATTACTGAGGGTGATGACCATTTTGCACCTTGGTGGGTAACGTTACGGCGTCACCAATTAGACCGTGACGAACCGCAAATGGTTGATAGTGAACGTGACGATCAAGGCATTGAACGGACTGACTTAACCCATTTGCATTTCGTTACTATTGATAGCGCAAGCACTGAGGATATGGATGACGCCCTGTATGTTGAAAAAACAGCAGATGGCGATTTAAAACTTTTCATCGCCATTGCCGACCCTACAAGCTATATCCACGAAGGGAGTGAACTTGATAAACTGGCATTAGCGCGCTCTTATACCAACTATTTGCCCGGTTTCAATATCCCGATGCTGCCGCGTAAATTATCTGATGACCTGTGCTCCTTACGCCCAAATTTACGTCGCCCCGCTTTAGTTTGTACAACGTTAATTAAATCAGATGGTAGTATCGATAATAATATTGAGTTTTTCAGTGCTTGGGTTGAATCAAAAACAAAACTGGTTTATGAGGAAGTCTCTGATTGGCTTGAAAATGTAGGTACTTGGCAACCAGCAAATGATACAGATAAACAGCAAATCGAACTACTCAAAGAAATGGCTGATAAACGGTTACAATGGCGTGAAAATAATGCTTTAGTCTTTAAAGACCGCCCAGATTATCGTTTCGTGCTAGATGATAAAGGAAATGTAGTAGATATTGTTTCTGAACGTCGTCGCAGCTCAAATCGTATTGTTGAAGAAGCAATGATCACCGCTAACCTCTGCGCAGCTGCTGTATTAAAAGAAAAATTAGGTTTTGGCGTATTCAACGTGCATATGGGGTTTGAACCTCTGCAAATTGAACAGGTTGTCCAAACACTCAAAGACCATGGTATTGAAACAACTGCTGAGTCTTTGCTATCCCTAGAAGGTTTCCGCCAACTACGTCGTCAGTTAGATGCACAACCAACCCAATTCCTTGATAGCCGCATCCGTCGTTACCAAACCTTTGCAGAGGTTAAAGCGGACCCCGGTCCACACTTTGGTTTAGGTTTTGATGCATATGCCACATGGACTTCCCCAATCCGGAAATATACCGATATTGTTAACCATCGGCTATTAAAGTCCATCATTGCAGGCAAACCTTCACCTGATAAACCCTCAGAGGAACTATCAATAAAACTAGCCGAACGCCGTCGTGCCAACCGCATGGCGGAACGTGATGTTGGGGACTGGTTATATTCTCGATACTTAAAACCATTTGCAGGGACTGACACAAAGTTCCCAGCAGAAATCATTGATATCACCCGTGGCGGTATACGAGTTCGGTTAGTGGATAATGGCGCAGTCGCATTTGTTCCTGCACCGTTTATTCATAGTGTACGTGATGAAATCCAATGTAGCCAAGAAACCGGGGCTGTACTCATTAAAGGTGAACAAGCCTATCAATTGAACGATATTATTAACGTTACTATCGCAGAAGTTCGTATGGAAACACGTAATATTGTTGCACGCCCAGCAGAATAACTATTCTTGTGCTAATATTTAAAGACCATAAGTTAATGCTTATGGTCTTTTCTTTGTCTAACAATCCGTCATTTGGTTAAAGTTCGCATTAAACGTTAAATTTCGCTGTCCTTGCAAAACATTTTCCTGATTATTCTTATTCGTAATTGTACGTGTCATGGTATTTTATGATTTGTCTAATACGCACTAAGGGTTATAAAAATGAAAATAGTCAGCAAACGTATTTTATCATTCATGGTGATCGCCACTGTCGCTATTAGTGTCAGTGCGTGTTCCAACATGTCTAAGCGTGATAAAAACACAGCAATTGGTGCAGGTGTAGGTGCTGTTGGTGGTGCTGTCCTAACGGGAGGAAGTTCATTAGGTACCGTAGGTGGTGCTGCTATTGGTGGGATTATCGGTCATCAGGTTGGCAAATAAGGCACTACTGACTACACTTTGCCCGCACTTTCATTCACGCTCCTTAGTTTTTAAATAGCGCTCTTTACGAGCGCTATTTTATGGCTTTAGCCACCCGCTAATTTAACTTGAAAACCTTTGGCTTCGAGGTGTTGTTTTATCACATCGCGCTTATCACCTTGAATTTCGATATTACCCTCTTTTACTGCACCACCACAGCCGCATTTTTTTTTAAGTTCTGCAGCCAGTTTATTTAGTTCAGTATCGTCAAGATCAGTTCCAGTGATCACACAAACCCCTTTCCCTTTACGTCCAGAAGTCTCACGGCGTATCCTTACCACTCCATCACCTTTGGGCCTTTCGATTTGTGGTTTTTCTTCTGCTATACGCCCTACATCTGTACTGTAGACCAATCGGCTGTTGTGTTCACTCATACTAAACCTTTAATAGATTGATTGATTTGCTGTAAGGTCAATGCGGGGTTTTCACTACGCGTTATAGGCCGGCCAATAACCATATAATCTACCCCTGCTTTTATTGCATCTTGTGGCGTCATAATACGACGCTGATCACCAACCTCACTCCCAGCAGGACGGATACCTGGGGTGACTAATTTAAAGTCAGAGCCGCATAATGTTTTCAGTCGTTGTGCTTCATGGGCGGAACAAACCACACCATCAAGACCACATTCTTTAGTGAGCAAAGCCAATCGTTCTGCATGTATAGCAGGAGATATGTTAATACCCACACCCACTAAGTCAGACTCATCCATACTGGTTAACACGGTCACAGCCGTCAACAACGGTGCCTCTTTCCCATAGACCTCAAGTGCTTGGCGGGCAGCTTCCATCATTCGAGCACCGCCACCAGCATGAACATTTACCATCCATACCCCCATTTCTGCAGCAGCCGCTACAGCACGAGCAACGGTATTCGGAATATCATGGAATTTTAAATCTAAAAAAACATCAAAACCACGCTCATGGAGCGATTTAACAAATTGAGGACCATTAAAAGTGAACATTTCTTTGCCTACTTTTAAGCGGCAATCACGAGGATCTAAGCGCTCAACAAACGCCAAAGCTGCGTTAGCATCTTCATAATCAAGTGCCACAATGATTGGCGAATATGTCTGGTTCTCAGTTGACGAAATCATTTCTTAGCCTTTAAAAAGTCATATTTATTTGAAAAAAGTGACGCTGTCACTGCCCATCTAACCCGCGAATTGGTTTTATTGTGTCCCAAGAGCGACAAGATGGGCAATGCCAATATAATGAGTGCGAAGTGAAACCGCATTTATGGCAGCGATAATCCGGTTTTGTGCGAATTTGTTCCCCGACCATTTTACGTAATAAGATCAAGCTTTCTTTTGCTCGACCTTCTTCAGCTTCTTGTAAATGGTAGTCCATTAAGCGATAGAATAAGCGCATGGTTGGGTGACGTTGAATTTGGTCATTAATGTAACTCGCCGCAGCTTCATGATTTTGTTGTTCAACGATAATATCTGCAAGATAGAGTTCGGCAATTGCACCTGAATTACCCGCAACACATTGACGAAGGTAATTCTCCCATTCATTAGATTGCCCTGTATGTTGATAACAGTCATAAAGTAAAGGAAGAGTATCTGCAACAAGTTCTCTATCTTGTTCATAGACCTGTTTTAGCACATTAATTGCTTTATCATAATTACCTTGCTCAATAAATAACCGCCCTTTCATTATTGAGACACGAGCACAGTTTTTATCCGCTTGTTCTGCTTTATTTAATAATGTAAGGGCATCGTCAAGGTCATCACTGGCTAATTGTTGAGTCGCTAACTCACAGTAAAAATGTGCAATCTGTTCACGTAATTCATTATGACCTAACTTTACCAATTTACCGGCGGCCTCAATGGCATTTGTCCAGTCACTCGTTAATTGATAAATATTTAAAAGCGATTGTAATGCACTGAGTTTGAAATCCACCTCATCAGTGAGTTGTTGGAACATGCTTTCAGCACGGTCATAAACCCCCGCCGCCATATAATCACGACCAAGTTGCTGAGTTGCCAAAAGACGCTGTTCAAAAGATAACGCCGCACTTTCCACCAGCGATTGGTGAATACGAATGGCGCGTTCAACTTCCCCGCGTGAACGAAATAAATTACCGAGAGTAAGGTGGGCTTCAAAAGCGGAGCTATCTTCATTTTTTAGCATATCGAGGAATAAATCGACAGCTTTATCTTGTTGATTAGATAATAGAAAGTTCACGCCTGTCACATAATCACGTGACAAGCGATTCGCATGTTGTTGCTTATCTTGTTGAGCACTTCTGCGCCCCATGTACCAACCATAAGCAGCAGCGACTGGTAGCAGCAGAAACAGCAACTCGAACATACAGGATTATTCCTTGTTCTGAGCCGTCACTAATGAGGTTGAGTCAGAAATATTACTTTCTCCAGCACCTAATTGTGATTCTAAACGTCTAATTTTACGACGTGCATTTTTTAGACTAACCACCATGCGCAGATAGAATACCGCACACACCAACCAGCCTAGCACAAAACCGACACCAAAAAGTGATGCAAGCAGGGTCGATAATGAGAAATCCCCTTTTGCAATCAGGTAGTTAAATGTAATAACCTGATCATTGCTTGAACCTAGCGTAATCGAAATAATAAAAAATGCGACAGCTAGTAATAAAATCAGAAAGTATTTCACATTTTTTCCCGTTATCAGTTCTTATTCATTCAATAATATCTACCTGATAAGGTAGCATTTCCAGCGCATTCAGACAAAGTAATTTATTTTATACAACGCTTAATTCAACCTAAAAATACCCTATCTATCACTGCTTGCTGAAAGATTAGTCTGCTTTGCTTCTAAACCAACGAAATTGCAATACCCCGTACCCTAATATTGCAAAGCTAGCGCTGATGACTACTGAAGCAATAATGTCAATTGGCCAGTGCATTCCTAATAGCATACGACTAAATGCGATACCTTCCGCCCAAACAGCGAGGCCTATCGCTAATATATACAGACGTTGCTGCCAAAAAAGAGCAATCAGCAATAAAGCCCAACCAGCAGCAAATAACATGTGCCCTGATGGAAATGAATACCCTGTTTCAGCTTGCCAATGCTTACGTTGCCATTTAGCAACAGTGTTATCCTGCTTAACGGTATTTTTAACTAATGCTGCCCGCTCAGACCTTTTTAAATCATAAAATTCGGTTGTTGGAATATGATGTTCAGTTGCTAACCAGGCCACATAAGGCCGTGGCTCTTTAAACGAATTTTTTAGCAGGGTTTTTACCCCTTGTTGAAGTAAGATCACACTAATAACAACCAGTAAAACTTTTAGCAGATGCGTTTTCTCTGTACGAAACGCGAAAATGACAGCCCCGATAAATAATAAAGAAGTCAAAATGCTGTATGGAGCGCCAGCAGAATTAGTTAACCATAGTAACCATTTACCGACGCCTGATTGGTTTTCTGGTGACCAATGCCAGCCCGCCATAATCATTAACATGGGTGGAATAATCAACAACAGCGCAAAAGCACAAACGACCAAAATAGTTTTTCTCATTTAATGCATTCCATAAATATAAATCTAACTAAATCAATAAATATTACATTCACCCATTATTAACTCTGTTATAGTAATACACCATTGGTAGTGTGCAAAGAAAACCAACCTCTATATGCTAAACGTCATATATCGTCGATACATTATACTCACTGTACTTTATATCGATAAACGTTATTAATTAAGCAAGAGTTACTTTAACTAATGAATGAAAATATGCAGCTAAAACGTGTTGCCGAGGCAAAGCTACCCACACCTTTCGGTGAATTCTTAATGGTAGGTTTTGAAGAAATAGCAACTGGTCGTGATCATGTAGCGTTAATTTTTGGCGATATCTCTGGAAATGAGCCGGTACTTAGCCGGATCCATTCCGAATGTTTAACAGGAGATGCGCTATTTAGTCTACGCTGCGATTGTGGTTTTCAATTAGAAGCCGCGCTTTCTCAGATTAGTAAAGAAGGCCGAGGGGTATTACTTTACCATCGTCAAGAAGGACGAAATATTGGCTTACTAAATAAAATCCGTGCTTATGCTTTACAAGATCAAGGTCTTGATACCGTTGAGGCAAATATCAAATTAGGCTTTAAAGCTGACGAACGTGATTTTACCTTATGTTCTGATATGTATAAATTACTCGGTATTAACGAAGTCCGTTTATTGACCAACAACCCACAAAAAATCGAAAAGATGCGTGACGCGGGTATTAACGTTATTGAACGTGTACCACTTATTGTTGGGCGCAACCCTAGTAATGAGCATTACTTGGATGTAAAAGCACAAAAAATGGGTCATATGTTGTTTAAGCACCAATAGCCCCCTCACAGGAAGAGCGTCATGCTCTTCCTTATAATACCTTTTTAAATTTTAACCAAATATAACAACCCTGATGGTTGCATTTATTAACTGCTATATTCACTTTCTTTCTATAAGGTTTATACTGTTAGCAATATTATTACCTTGATAAATACGCTTAATCATTTAAGTTTGTTTTTCAAACAACAAGGAGATATTGTGAACAACCTGCCAACCATTCAACGCATGAGAAGACTGCGTAAAACAGAAAAGCTCCGCACTTTATTCCAAGAAACTCAGTTAACTATTAATGACTTATGTCTACCTATTTTCGTTGAAGAAGAACTTGATGATTATATGCCGATTGCCAGTATGCCCGGCGTGATGCGTATTCCTGAAAAACGTCTTGCTTATGAAATTGAGCGGATTGCCAATGCAGGTATTAAATCTGTGATGACTTTTGGTGTTTCTCATCACCTTGATGATAATGGTAGCGATGCATGGCAAGAAAATGGCCTTGTTGCGCGAATGTCCCGAATTTGTAAAGAAACGGTACCTGAGATGATTGTTATGTCAGACACCTGTTTCTGTGAATATACCTCACATGGTCACTGTGGTGTGATGCATGGCCATATTGTTGATAATGATGCAACTATCCATAACTTAGGGTTACAAGCTGTTGCAGCTGCACGGGCTGGTGCTGATTTTATAGCTCCATCCGCAGCAATGGATGGTCAGGTAGCCGCTATTCGTCGAGCTCTTGATGCAGCCGGCTTTACGGATACAGCAATTATGTCTTACTCAACAAAGTTTGCTTCCGCATTATATGGCCCTTTTCGTGACGCCGCGGGTTCTTGCTTAAAAGGTGATAGAAAAACCTACCAAATGAACCCAATGAATCGCCGTGAAGCGTTACATGAGTCATTAATTGATGAGCGTGAAGGTGCTGATGCATTAATGATTAAGCCTGCAGGAGCGTATTTAGATATCATCCGTGACTTGCGTGAACAAACCCAATTACCGATTGGGGCTTACCAAGTAAGTGGGGAATACGCTCAAATTAAATTTGCAGCTCAAGCGGGAGCAATTGATGAAACTCGCGTGGCACTCGAAACGTTAGGTTCTATTAAACGTGCAGGAGCTGACTTAATTTTTAGTTACTTCGCCCTGCAATTAGCCGAAGACAAGGCGTTATAATTTTCATCAGTCTATAGATGGCAACAAGGTTATTTGTTGCCATCTATACCCTATTTATATTTAGGTCCTACCCAATTAATGACTAACAAAAATACTGTTGTAGCCCCTTTTGTTGCTCTTAATTACTTGTAATGCTTGTTTCTAATCCAGCAAGCTGATTTTGATACATATCTTTTGTGTTATTCTGCTTATCTAACTCAGTTTGCAATTTATTTAAGCTAGTTGTACATGAATTCATTTTTTCCTGTACGTAATTTTGCACTGAAACATTCAATTCTTTACTATAATTCTGGATTTTATTTTCATGTTCTGTACTGAGTTCATTCTTTTTGTTTTGTAATTCTTGGATTTTATCTAATGCTACAAAATATTGTTGTACGTTTTCCGTAAAATTGCGACCCTCGAGATTTGGAACCTTGGTTTTTCCTGAAAACTCTTTGTGTCCGTCCTTTAACTCGAAACCAAATTTTTTCATCGCAAAGGAATCACTGGTTAGATAGCTTTTCCATGTAGTCTTTATCTCCCCGAAAAAACCACTATTCTCTACCTTAAAAATTTCTCCCTTTATCGCCTTATCTAATGAATCTCCTATATCTGGAATTTTTTTAACCAGCTCGTTTCTTTTAGTTAGTGATTTATTTTTGTTATTTTCAATAGCCGTATCAAGTTGCTTAATGCCTTTATTATAGTTTTCAATTGCCGTTGCTATTTTTTCAGTAACTAGCCCTTGATGATCCTCAGCCAGTAAAGAAACAACATCAGGTGTTTTAAGAAATTCAATTTCTAATTTCTTCTTATTTATTTTTTCTTCAGTCTTGATAATGTCATTTTTAATTCCGTTAAGTTCATTCTTTGTATTATTATATTTTTCTATTAAATTCGATTTTTTTGTTTCTAATGTGCATTTCTCTTTTGCACCTATTGATGCTAAAAGCGTTGTTTTGACAAAATTTAATTTTGTACTCTTCTCTTGATACATGCCTGAGTTCTGTGATTTAAGTTTTTCGATAAGTTTATCTATGCGGGACTCAAACATCTTCGTCCCGTCACTCATCAGTCTATTAAATTCGGAGCTATTAGTGCTATCCTTACTATTAGTGATGTTTGCAATATTACCGACTAACTTATTCAGTTCGTTGAGCGGTTTTTTTGATACCTTACCTGACTTCTCTAATTGATTGAGTGCGTTAATAAAACGCTGGGGTTGGCTTATCGTTGCCATAATATTATGTTCCTTTATTAAGTAAATGATATTTTTACAGATGCATTGCACCCTCAAGAATATTTACCTAACAAACATGAGACAATTCACTTATTTTGAAAAATTATTATTTCTTCGGAATATATCAGAATGACAATATGGAAGCCTCTTATAATGCCACATACAGCAACACTGTATATAAACACAGTGTTGCCGTTTTTGGTCATTTTAGAAGAATAAATAAACAGAAAAAGCCCAAAACACTTTCAATCGATTATTTTTCAAGCTGTAACTCTAGCTGTTTCGATAACCCTTGTGCATATCTCTGCGCTTCTTCTGGTGTTAACAAGCCCGCAATCAATAAATCCGGTTTCCCTGAGGACGTTTCTGCGACCACTCCCCAATACTCGACCTCAAAGGTAATACTCTTAGGGTCTTGATCAGGCATTGGTAAAATATCAAAATAATCTTTTAATGGAGCAATGGTGATAGCGGTATAATCTGCATTTAAACCGAGTGGAAATTCTTTATCCGCGTACAAACGTAAGTCATGCACTTCCGTTTCTGGTGTTCTCATAACGATAGAATATAAATTAGGGATATGCTCTAAAATGTCACGAACCTCTTCATTTGCCCCATCAAAATGAGAAGTCGTCAATAAAATGTCTGCTGCCCACAATGCCCCTTTATAGAAATCGGTTTCATTGATATCTGCCATATTTATTTCCTTTATAGTGTTTTCGATAAGTTCAATCACTGTATGGTTGATGCAGAAGCGATTACATTTATATTATTTTCAACAAAGAAACTGATTTATAGCGAACTACACCCTATTCTTAAGCAATAATGATAATCGTGTTCCCCTTTAATTGGTCATCTATTTATTACCATAGCCCAGAATCGAAACGAAAAAATTGAGAAAGAACAAGATTAATAAACAAGATAATATATTTAAAAAAAACGTCTGCTGGGCGAACCATGCAGACGTTATTGCAGTAAAAGTTAGTGTAACATTTGTCTTATTACATAATGTAAAATACCGCCATGACGGTAATAATCCATTTCTGTCGAGGTATCAATACGACAGCGCATGGTAACGTCCTTTACCTCACCATTGCCGTAAGTAATTTTAACGACAATGTCTTGCCCTGGCACAAGTGACTGTAGACCATTAACATCAATACGCTCATCACCTTTTAACCCTAGTGTTTTACGGGACTCGCCATCTTTAAACTCTAAAGGAACAACCCCCATTCCAATTAAGTTAGAGCGATGAATACGCTCATACGACTCAGCAATCACAACCCTAACACCTAACAAATTGGTCCCTTTAGCTGCCCAGTCACGGCTAGAGCCCGAACCATACTCTTTACCCGCAATGATAGCCAAGGGACGTTTGTCTTGTTGATATAACATCGCTGCATCATAAATCGCCATTTGCTGCCCTGTTGGGATATGCAATGTGTAGCCACCCTCAACCCCTGGCACCATTTCATTACGAATACGAATGTTTGCAAATGTCCCTCTCATCATCACCTCATGGTTACCACGACGTGACCCGTAAGAGTTAAAATCCGCAACCGCAACACCATGCTCTTGCAAATAACGTCCTGCAGGGCTCTCTTTTTTGATGTTACCCGCAGGTGAAATATGATCTGTTGTAACTGAATCGCCAAGGATAGCTAAAATATTTGCACCATGAATATCTTTGATTGGTGCGGGTTGAACTGACATCCCTTCAAAAAAGGGTGGATGGCGAATATAGGTTGAATCTGCCTGCCAATGGTAGGTTGATGAACTTTCAACTTCTAATGCACGCCAAGCCTCATCACCGTCAAATACCGCATTGTATTCTTTACGGAACATATCCGTTTTAACTTGCTGCACTGCCTGAGCAATTTCGACACTAGAAGGCCAAATATCTTTCAGATAGACATCATTGCCCTGCTTATCTACACCTAGTGGCTCATTCTTCAAGTTAATATTCATATTCCCCGCTAATGCATACGCGACTACCAAAGGCGGTGATGCTAGCCAGTTAGTTTTCACTAATGGATGAATACGCCCCTCAAAGTTACGGTTACCTGACAGCACCGCCCCAACAGTTAAGTCTGTTTGCTTAATCGCATCTTCTATCGGTTCTGGTAATGGCCCTGAATTACCAATACAAGTCGTACAACCATAACCGACAAGGTTAAAACCTAATTTATCAAGATAAGGGGTTAAGCCCGCGACGGCCAGATAGTCAGTAACAACTTTAGAACCTGGTGCTAATGAGGTTTTCACCCAAGGCTGGCGCATTAACCCTTTTTCAACCGCTTTTTTCGCTAGTAACCCTGCGGCCATTAATACGCTTGGATTAGATGTATTAGTACATGATGTGATTGCGGCAATCACAACCGCCCCATCTGTGAGTTCAAAAGTCTTATTTTGATATTTCACTGTCGGTTGTGCATTTTTTTCTTTCTTATTAACTTCTAATTCAACTGCACCGCGAAAAGCTTTAGGGACTTGGCTTAGCTCAACTCTGTCTTGTGGACGTTTAGGCCCAGCAAGGCTAGATTCAACTGTCGACATATCAAGTTCTAGCGTACTGGTGAAAATTGGTTCATCACCAACGTGACGCCATAAGCCTTGCTCTTTACTATATGCTTCCACCAGCGCGACTTCATCATCGCTACGGCCGGTTAACCGCATATATGACAATGTAATGTCATCAATAGGGAAAAAACCACATGTTGCCCCGTACTCCGGTGACATATTCGCAATGGTCGCTCTATCCGCTAACGGCAAATCGGCTAACCCATCACCATAAAACTCAACAAATTTACCGACAACACCATGTTTACGTAGCATTTGTGTTACCGTCAGCACTAGGTCTGTCGCGGTGATCCCTTCGGATAATTTCCCTGTTAATTTAAAGCCCACGACATCAGGGATCAGCATCGAAACTGGCTGACCTAACATAGCAGCTTCTGCTTCAATCCCACCCACACCCCAGCCAAGTACACCTAGCCCGTTGATCATCGTAGTATGGGAGTCAGTTCCTACTAAGGTATCAGGATAAGCGTATAACTGGCCGTCAATTTGTTCGTACCAAACCGCTTTACCTAAATATTCTAAGTTAACTTGGTGGCAGATCCCCGTACCTGGTGGAACCACTCGGAATCGATTAAAAGCCTTTTGGCCCCAACGCAAAAATAGATAACGTTCATGATTACGTTTCATTTCAATTTCGACGTTTTCACCAAATGCAGATTGTGTGGCAAATTCATCCACCATAACAGAGTGGTCAATGACTAAATCTACCGGAGATAATGGATTTACTTGTTCAACATTCCCCCCAAGAGACTTAACGGCTTCACGCATCGCCGCAAGGTCAACAACTGCGGGAACACCCGTAAAGTCTTGCATGAGTACACGAGCAGGTCGGTAAGCAATTTCCCTGTCTGCGTGCCCCTTTTTTTGCCAATCAATAATCGCTTGTAAGTCTTGTTCTACCACCGAGGTTCCATCAATATGACGCAGTAGATTCTCAAGTAGGACTTTTAAAGATTTAGGTAACTTAGAACCGTCACCAAGTTTTTTAGCAGCACGTGCTAAGCTGAAGTAATGATACTGCTTGTTTCCAACAGTGAGCATGGAAGCACTGTCTGATTTTAGGCTCAACGACATAACTCCTCCTTGGTTTTTATAACTATAACGATAGGTATTAGCTACCGCCCTTATTTTTTGTTAACCAATTGTAATCATAGTTGCTTTAGAAATTTGATTTATAGATTTTGTGCCAAATTTTGAATTCCTATCTATTTATCATAGGAAATTTAAGTTAAGAAGGGAAATTGATACATTGAAAATATGTGGTCAGTGAACAGTTGCGTAGGTAAAATAAAGTGACTAGCCTTCTTGAATAGCAAATTGTAGCTAGGTAGATAGCGCTATTAGTAACCATCGCCCTAGCTACAACAAAGAATTAAATAATCGGCAACTTCATATCTTTAAAGAATTCTTCGATATCCTCATTATGCCTTAATGCGACTGCTTTATCGACGACATCACGCGTTAAGTGAGGTGCAAAACGCCAAATAAAATCATACATATAGCTACGAAGAAATGTGGTTCGTTTAAAACCAATTTTTGTTGTGCTATAGCTAAATTTATCGCGCATATCAATAACAACTAAATCACTGTCACTAATTGGGTCAACAGCCATACTGGCAATAATTCCGATCCCTAGACCTAACCTTACATAAGTTTTAATAACGTCTGCATCCGTAGCAGTAAAAATAATTTTTGGTTCTATGCCGACTTTTTGAAATGCAACATCGAGCTCTGAACGCCCTGTAAAGCCATGGGTGTAAGTCACAATTTGGTATTGGGCTATATCCTCAATAGTGACATTTTTTTTCGCGGCTAATGGATGGTCTTTTTGTACCACAACACAACGGTTCCAGTGGTAACACGGCAACATTATTAAGTCACTATACAAATGCAATGCTTCCGTCGCGATAGCAAAATCACTATTCCCCTTACAAACTTCCTCTGCAATTTGTGTCGGTGAGCCTTGTTGCATATGCAAAGAAACATGGGGATAACGCTCTATAAAACCTTTGATTACCGGCGGTAATGCATAACGTGCTTGAGTATGTGTGGTTGCAATACTCAAACTCCCTCTATCAGGATAGGTATGTTCCCCTGCCACCGACCGGATTGCCTCTATCTTAGACAATACCTCACGAGAAATACGTATAACTTCTTCCCCTGCTGGGGTTACGTGAGTTAAGTGTTTACCACTGCGGGCAAAAATTTGAATCCCTAACTCATCTTCAAGCATCCTTACTTGCTTACTGATCCCTGGCTGTGAAGTAAAAAGCCCCTCCGCAGTCGAGGAGACATTTAAGTCATGGTTAACGACCTCAACAATATAACGTAATTGCTGCAATTTCATATTTCAGTCTACCTCTTGCTTAATTATGTGGCTTTCACTATAGCTAAATAATATTAGTTATAACCAAAAGATATATATAACCAATTTGATATAACTAATATAACATTATTCAAACAAGAATAAACAGTATGATGATAAAATTTCATCTATACCTTACTTCTATCATTAGGGTCGTAAGAAATTGCAAAGACGGGTTAATTTAATTTCATAATGTGATTCAATAGATAAAATCAAACTGGAAAGATTTCCACTGCATTACCAATATTAATGAGTAATAGTGAAAATCAATATTCTCAACGAAGAGAGGTTGCTACATGCGTATAAATATTTTGGCTTTAATTATTGGTATGTCTACTATTTCTTTTGCCCCCCAATTGCTGGCAAAAGAAGTCTCTTATGGGCAACAAAAAATTGTCCTATCTGATTCAATCAACCCAGGGAATGACTTTTACCGCTATGTAAATGAGGATTGGATAAGCAAAGCCAAAATTCCAACAGGTATGCCACGTATAAACTCTTTTGTTGACTTGTATTTGAACACCGAAAAACAGACCCAATCTATTATTGATGAGTTACAAAAAATACCAGAAAACTCATTGAGTCATAATCAACGTAATATTCGTAATTTATATCTCAGCTACCTTAATGAGGAAGCCATCGAAAAATCAGGTCTCAGCCCAATACAACATGACTTAGACGCCATCAAAAAAGCTAAAGATCATAATGAAATAAGTGCGTTAATGACTCAGCCTGACTATAAATCACTGATTTCCTATTGGGTCGATTTAGATGCAAAGGCTCCTGATACTTACGTGTTATATCTTGGTCAAGGCGGGTTAGGGTTGCCTAATCGAAATTATTACCTTGAAGATACTCCTCAAATGAAAGATATTCGCCAAAGTTATATTGCTTATATCGGGACAATGTTGAAGTTAGCAGGTGAAACAGGTGTTGAGCAAAAAGCACAGAAGATTTTTGACTTAGAAAAGTCTCTTGCCACCGTTCATTGGAGCCCTGAGGCACGCCGTGATACTCTAAAAAATTACCATGCGATGTCCCTTGATGAAATGAAAAAATATACCCAAGGTTTTGATTGGGATGCATTTATTAGCAGTAGAAAATTAACGGATAAACAACTTGAAAAAGTCATTGTGGAAACAGACAGCGCTGTTGAACAAACAGCAAAAATTTTCGCAGATACGCCTATTTCAACATTAAAAGACTATTTAACTTTTCAATATATTAGTGAGCATGCTCGCTATTTAAATAAAACCGTTGCTGATGCCCAGTTTGATTTTTACTCAAAAAAACTCAATGGCGTAGAGAAACAAAGAACTCGCCAAGAACGCGCACTACAAACAGTTAATTCCCTACAAGGTGAGCCATTGGGTCAAATTTATGTCGAAAAATACTTTGATCCACAATCCAAAGAAAAAATTAAAGATCTCGTCAGTTATGTCAGGGGAACATTTAATGAGCGCCTGAAGGATAATGACTGGATGGATGACACCACTCGCCAAGAAGCATTAAAAAAACTAGAACAATTCACAGTAAAAGTCGGCTACCCTGACCAATGGAATGACTTTAGTACAATCAACTTAAACCCAAATACCCTCTTAGATAATTACAAACAGGTTCTAGCATGGTCATACGATGACATGATCAGCAAAATTGGCCAACCAGTGCGTAAATGGGAATGGGGCATGACACCGCAAACGGTTAATGCCTATTTTAACCCTGTACAAAATGAGATAGTGTTCCCTGCTGCAATTTTACAAGCGCCATTCTTTGACCCAAATGTTGACCCTGCTTATAACTATGGTGCCATCGGGGCAGTTATTGGTCATGAGATGGGACATGGCTTTGATGACCAAGGCAGCTTATATGATGGTACTGGCCAGTTACGCAATTGGTGGAGCGATAGCGCAAAAGAGCATTTTAAACAAAAAACTGAGAAGCTTGTTGAACAATATAATGGTTTTGCTGTTGACGATTTAAATGTTAATGGGCAACTCACATTAGGCGAAAATATTGGCGACCTTGGCGGGCTCAATATTGCCTTAAGTGCTTATAAACAATTCGTTAAAGAAAATTACCCGAATGGAGAAGCCCCTATTATTGATGGAACAACAGGGTTACAACGTTTCTTTATTGCTTGGGCGCGTACATGGCAAGAACTGTCAAATAAAGAGTCTGAACGTAACAAAATTATGACAGACCCACATAGCCCTAACCAGTTCCGTGCAAATGGCGTGGTACGAAATATTGATGATTGGTACCAAACTTTCGGTGTTGATAAAGATAGTGCGCTGTATTTAGCGCCAGAACAACGTATTCGTATTTGGTAATACAAAAATAAGGTTCGGGATACTACCCGAGCCTTATTTTTCTAACCTTCATCTAAACCGAAAACAAGGTTCTATCTTTTCACTAAAATACGCTAAATAATTCGAGTTGTGACTAGCGAGCAAATGCTGTAAGCCCTAAGAGCATAACAAAAAGTATGTGATTAGGGTTAACAACCGTAGCCAACAACGCCACAGCTCGAAATATAACGAATATTATTTAATAACGCCGCAAGCCATCCTCGCCCCGCCGCCACCTAAAGCTTCAGGGTTGTCAGAATAGTTATCACCACCAACATGCACCATGAGAGCTCTTTCTTGGACATCTTTCAGTGATTTTAAGCGTGGTGCTAATACCGCATAGTTTGCATTGCCTTGGCTATCAGCAACTAAACCGGGTAAGTCACCTAAGTGACCGCTATTATCGTATGGGCCTTTATGAACCCCGGTTTTTGCAGGGTCTAGATGACCACCAGCTTTTAATGCAGGGACAGATTTGCCATCTTTGTCTGCGGGTTCACAACTTGGGTTTTCATGGACGTGGAAGCCATGAACTCCCGCTTGCAAGCCAGCCAATTTAGGAGTAAACAGTAATCCGTATTCTGTTTCTGTGATAACAACCTCACCTATTGCTTTACCATCGCCAGTCGGCGTTGCCTCTTTTAATACTACGGTAGATTGAGCCGCATACGCAGTGCCCGCAGTAAATAATGCAGCCAGTAAACACATTTTTAACTTCATTTTGCCTCCGGTGGATAACGTTTATCTATCATTCCATCGACTTACCTTAATACATTCATAAGATAAGAATTGTACTGTTTTAATCATCATTATTAATGACAATATCTAAGTTAGCACAAATCTGTTATCGCTTTGGTGCTGTATTTGAGTTTAGTTAATAATTGGTGGTTATATCACAATAGTGCCATTCAATAAGGCCAAAGATCGGTATTCACCTCTAAATAACAAAGCCAGTCATTTCTGACTGGCTTTGATTTTTTAACGTAAAAGTAACCTGTTACTTTTCTTTGACGACCCATTTACCATCAACATAAAAAGCACTCCAACCCGTTGCTTTTCCGTTCTTTTCGGAAGAAACATACTGCTGTTTAGTCTTGCGACTAAAACGCACAACAGTTGGATTACCTTCACCATCTTCAGCAGGCGCTTCTGCTAAATAGGCTAATTTTTCAGGCAGACGGTCTTTAAAGCGTTGTAGCTCAGCCACTAGAGGCGCACGAGTTTCCCTAGATTTAGGGAAAGTATTCGCGGCAAGGAATACCCCAGCTGCGCCATCACGCAATACAAAGTAAGCATCTGATTTTTCACACGGCAATTCCGGTAGTGGCACTGGATCTTCTTTCGGCGGTGCAACTTCACCACTTCTTAAAATTTTACGTGTGTTTTTACACTCTTCATTGGTGCAGCCCATGTATTTACCAAAACGCCCCATTTTCAGGTGCATTTCAGAACCACATTTGTCACACTCAATAACTGGGCCATCATAGCCTTTAATACGGAACTCACCTTCTTCGATTTCATAACCTTCACACGCAGGGTTATTACCGCACACATGTAATTTACGCTGGTTATCAATCAAATAGCTATCCATCGCAGTGCCACATTTCGGGCAACGACGCTTAGCTCTTAGCGCGTTAGTTTCCGCATCATCCCCTTCAAGCACGTTAAGAACTTCATCTTCAGGGATTAAATTGATCGTTTTCTTACAACGCTCTTTCGGTGGTAATGCATAACCGCTACAACCAAGGAATACCCCTGTTGACGCTGTGCGGATGCCCATATGCCGCTCACAATCAGGACAGGTTATTGATGTAATAACCATCGGATTAGTGCGCATTCCCCCTTCTTCTGGATCTTTTTCAGCAACATCGAGTTGCGTACTAAAGTCAGAGAAAAACTCATCGAGAACCGCTTTCCATTCCGCCTCATGATTAGCAACATGGTCGAGCTGATTTTCCATACGTGCGGTAAAATCGTAGTTCATCAAATCGTTGAAGTTTTCTTCTAAACGATCAGTAACAATTTCACCCATTTTTTCCGCGTAAAAACGGCGATTTTCTACTTTAACATAACCCCTATCTTGAATAGTCGAGATTATGGCTGCATAGGTAGAAGGACGACCAATTCCCCGTTTTTCTAATTCTTTAACTAATGATGCCTCACTAAAACGCGCTGGTGGCTTGGTGAAGTGCTGGCTAGGCAATAATTCGATTAATGATAGTTCCGTGCCTACTTGGATAGGTGGCAACGTTTTATCTTCATCGTTTTTGCGCAGCGCAGGCATCACTTTCGTCCAACCATCAAAACGTAACGTACGCCCTTTGGCTTTCAGTTCAAACTCTCCCGCTTTCACTGTTAAGGTCGTAGAGTCATATTTCGCAGGCGTCATTTGACATGCAACAAATTGGTTCCAAATTAATTGGTACAATCTTTTGGCGTCATTTTCCATATCTTTTAGTGAATCAGGTAACACATCAACACTAGAAGGACGGATAGCTTCGTGCGCTTCTTGAGAATTATCTTTGCTGCTATATACGTTGGCATCTTTAGGCAGGTATTTCGCGCCAAAGTTGTCATTAATATAGCCACGAACCATATCTAATGCATCTTGACTCAAGTTAGTTGAGTCGGTACGCATATAGGTGATGTAACCAGCTTCATACAGGCGCTGTGCCATCATCATGGTTTTCTTCACCCCAAAGCCTAAGCGCGTACTCGCTGCTTGCTGCAAGGTTGAAGTAATATAAGGCGCACTCGGTTTACTCGAGGTTGGACGGTCTTCGCGGTCAATAACCTCAAAGCGTGCTTTTTCAAGCAATTTTACCGCCGCTGTAGTTTGCGCTTTATTAACAGGCTTGAACGATTTACCAGATTGCGACGTAACTTCCATGCGTAAATTTGCAATGTCTTTATCCGCTAAATCAGCGTGTAATTCCCAATATTCTTCAGGAACAAACGCTTTAATTTCCCTTTCACGCTCAACAATCAGTTTCACTGCGACTGATTGAACACGACCGGCAGATAAGCCACGAGCCACTTTTTTCCACAAAAGTGGTGAGACCATATAACCCACAACACGGTCCATGAAACGACGAGCCTGCTGCGCATTAACCCTATCAATATTTAATTCACCAGGGCTATCAAAAGCTTGTGTGATGGCATTCTTTGTAATTTCATTAAACACAACTCGACTAAAACGAGATTCATCACCACCTATCACCTCACGCAGATGCCATGCGATAGCTTCCCCTTCACGGTCCAAGTCCGTTGCTAGGTAGATATGATCAGCATCTTCTGCCAGTGATTTCAGTTCAGAAACAACTTTTTCCTTGCCTGGCAGAATTTGATAATTCGCTTCCCAACCATGGTAAGGATCAATCCCCATACGCTTGACTAACGCATCACGAGGATCTTTTTTAACTTTCTTTGTTTTGTCGGTAGATGAGCCTGTACTCTTTTGTGAGCCGGTTTGTGAACCAGAGCCGCTTTTCGGCAGATCACGAATGTGGCCAACGCTGCTTTTCACAACGTAGCCACTGCCAAGATACTTATTGATCGTTTTGGCCTTTGCCGGGGACTCCACTATAACAAGAGCTTTACCCATATTTACCTTTACCTAAATATCAACAATGGCGCATTTCTACATTAAAATGCGCAAAATGAGAATCTCTTTTTTATATTGCGACACAATCACAATATATCAATAATTTTTTAAACAATTATTTGTGCTGAAACAAAACTTATAAACTCAGTCACGTTATTCTAAAAGAACACAAAGTCTTCTAGTTCACTGATTTTAACCAAATAAATGTGTTTAGCTGTCATTGAAAAACACACACTCTACCTGATAAAATGCTAGAAGCAACCAATTATTTTTTCAAGGAAGCCATGTTATGCAAGATAATCTACCAATCATTACAAAAGAAGAGTTACTTGAAAAAGCTAATGATATCATAAAGAAACATGATGACTATATTCATGGCATGTTTGTCAACGCTGTTGAGCAACATCGGGGTACTTTTGTGTTTAAAGGGGAATTTTTTCTAGATGAAAATAATATTCCCACATTAAAAAGTACGGCTGCTTTTAATATGTACAAACACCTAGCTCATGTTCTATCTGAACAATACCAACTAAGTAATAACAATTAGTTAACTATTAAGCTATTTAATAAAAATTACCGGCGATTAAGGCCGGTAATTAATTTTAGGACTAAAATGATTTATTTACGAGGTTACAGTTAAAATTATAATAATGGCTTTTGGCCTCGTTGCCACCAGCGGAGTAACAATTTATCAACACTATTTGCCGCACTCCCCATAAATTTATCCATCATTTTTTTGTTTAATACATAACGAATACTCACCACTTCTTTGGTGTCTATAGCGTTAATAATGACATCATCACTCACACCAATTTTATCAACCAAGCCCTTATCTATGGCTTTTGAACCATACCAATACTCACCAGTAGCCACAGATGTTATGTCTAAGGTAGGACGATTTTGATGTACAAACTGCTTAAATAATTCATGAGTTGAATTTAAGTCTTCCACAAATTTCTTACGCCCCTGCTCCGTATTTTCACCAAGCATGGTTAGCGTTCGTTTATATTCACCAGCAGTGTGCAACTCAACATCTACATCGTGTTTTTTGAGTAAACGGTGAATATTAGGTATTTGTGCAACAACACCAATTGACCCAATGATAGAAAATGGTGCAGCAATAATTTTATCAGCAATACAGGCCATCATATAGCCACCACTTGCAGCAACCTTATCAACAGCAATGGTCAGTGAAATATTTTTTTCTTTTAGCCTTAATAATTGCGAGGCAGCTAAACCATAACCATGCACCATCCCACCAGGGCTTTCTAACCTTAACAAAACTTCATCTTGCTGGTCAGCAACGGCAAGGATTGCACTGATTTCTTCTCGTAAAGAAGAAACTTCTCTCGCATCCATACTACCTTTAAAGTCTAAGACATATAAACACGGTTTTTTAACGCCGGTTTGCCCCAGTTTTGCCCCAGTTTTCTCACTTTTTGATTTAACTTTCTGCTGTTTTTTAAATGCTTTCAGCCAGACCTTATGTTCTGATTCATTCATTTTTACTTGCTGCATTTGGCGCTGGCGTTCACGATAGCTTTCACCTAAATCAGTGATTTTTAATGCCCCTTTTGTACCTTGACGGCGCATACCAACACCAAACACAAAAACAGCTAGCAAAACAACAGCCACAAGGATTGTTATGACTTTTGCTAAAAATAACCCATACAAAGAGAAATACTCCACAACTTGATCCTTCTGATATTTATCTTCAATACAAAAATAATCTCACGATTGTCAGTAAACAACCAGAAAAAAACAGTCATTAACACAATATAATTAGTAGATATCTGTGTTAGATTAGCCAATAATCGTAATCAATGCGATGATAAGAATACATGTTAAACATAATGATAGGAAAGAATATGCTCCTATATCAACCTCGACAAGACCTACTGAAAGGAAAAACCATACTCGTAACCGGTGCCGGTGATGGTATTGGTCGCGAAGCCGCTCTCACTTACGCACGTTTTGGTGCATCCTTAATCCTAGTTGGTAGAACACAGCACAAGTTAGAAACCGTTAGCGACGAAATCGCCGCTTTATCTGGGAAGAAATCCCCTTGCTATGTATTAGATTTACTCACTGCTACTATCGATGACTGCCATGCATTGGCTGCAAAAATTTCTGATACAAAACCCTATTTAGATGGTGTTTTACATAACGCAGGGATGCTCGGTGTGGTTGCCCCAATCACTGAGCAGCCGACTGACCTTTGGCATGATGTCATGCAAATTAATGTCAATGCTACCTTTATGTTAACCCAAGCATTACTTCCTCTGCTACTTCGCGCACCTAATGCCTCATTAGTCTTTACTAGCTCAAGTGTTGGTAAACAAGGGCGTGCTGGCTGGGGTGCTTATGCCGTATCAAAATTTGCGACTGAAGGTTTAATGCAAGTTTTAGCAGAAGAATATAAACAAAGTAATCTTCGTGTAAACTGTATTAATCCTGGAGGAACAAGAACTAGCATGCGTGCAAGTGCTTTCCCAGAAGAAAACCCTCTTAAACTGAAAACCCCTGCTGATATTATGCCTATTTATATTTATTTAATGGGTGATGATAGCCTCCGTAAAACAGGGGAAAGTTATGATGCACAACCAGGTCGTAAGGCTGGTGCAGCGGAGTAATAATTTATGTCTCAAAGCCGACACGAAGAACGTCAACAACGTTTGAAAGACAAGGTGGATGCGCGCATTGAAGCGGCGCAAATTGAACGTGGAATATTAATTATTTTCACAGGGAACGGTAAAGGTAAAACGACCGCTGCTTTTGGTACTGTTTGCCGCGCAATTGGGCATGGTAAAAAAGCGGGTGTCATACAATTTATCAAAGGTAGTTGGGATAATGGCGAACGCGAGCTATTAGAACCACAAGGCGTACCTTTTTACGTGATGTCCACTGGGTTTACATGGGAAACCCAAAATAAAGAAACAGACACCCTTGCCTGCCTTGAGACATGGCAACATGCCAAACAATTACTCAGTGACCCACAATACGATTTGGTGGTTCTAGACGAGCTAACTTATATGGTGAGCTACCACTACCTTGATCTAAATGAAGTCACCCAAGCACTACAAAGCCGCCCAGAAAACCAGTCAGTTATTATCACTGGCAGGGCTTGTCATCGCTTTTTGTTAGAATTGGCTGATACAGTAACTGAAATGCGGCCTATCAAACATGCGTTTGATGCAGGGATTAAAGCACAAAAAGGAATTGACTGGTAATTTGTAATATTTAAATGGTCATAGTCCAATCATTTTTTGGGCTATGACCCCTGCAATCTAGCCACCCCTTATTGACACTCAAAATAAGAGTGCAAAATAATAATAAACTTATAAAGTTTTCCATTTATTGTTAACTTGCATTGTTGTTTTTCCTCGAATAATTACATTTCAGACTTATCATTAAATAATGATATTTTATAGCATAAGCTAAGAATATAAAAATTATTAATGCAGCCGACTTAATTTAACCTATCAATTCCAATTCATTAAGTATAATTTCCTGAGTAAAAATACCATGCATTACAGAAATAGAGTAACTATAACAAATTGAAAATTAAGAGTTTTGATTGAAGTTAATAGATCATCATCTATATTTATGCATTTTTAGTTATTTATTGAAAAACAATAAACAATATATTCACGTTAATATTATTAATTTTATTAAAATCAATATACCTGCATAATTAAACAGCCAGAAAGGATTATTAGTTTAATTAAAACTTACCTATTTTAAGGGATATATATGCAGAATATTTTAAACCATAATTTCAATATTCCCACATTGAAATTTAAGCCACTCTTTTTATGCGTTTCCATGATCGTCGGTTCAACAACAGTAGCCCAAGCTGAGATTGTCTCAACGAATGGTGCAGGTATATTAAATCAAGGTAATGGCCCTACCGTTGTTTATATTAATAAACCAAGTCAAGGCGGGGTCTCTCATAATGTGTATAGTAAATTTGATGTTGACCAAAAAGGCGTTATTTTAAATAACAATGGAGGAAACTCTAATACCATTCTTGGTGGCAAAATCGGTAGTAATGGTAATGTTGCTGGTGGTAATAGAGCTAAAGTGATTTTAAATGAAGTAAATTCTAATACAGCAACCACCCTAAACGGAATGATTGAAGTAGCCGGAGGGAAAGCACAAGTTATCGTTGCTAACGCTTCAGGTATCACCTGCAATAACTGTGGCTTTATCAATACCAATCACGCGACTCTGACGACAGGCAAAGTCAACCTAGCCAATGATGGTTCTATTGCTAACTATAATGTACAGCAAGGAAAAATCGCAATTAACGGCAGTTTTAACGCTAATTCTCCAACTGATATCATTGCTCGTTCCGTAGCGATTAATGGTATTGTTGATGCCCAGCGTCTCAACGTTGTTGCTGGTAATAATCAAGTCAATGCCTCTGGTGAAGTTATTGGTTCAACGACAGCTATTGGCACTAAACCTAGTGTCGGCATCGATATTTCTGCTATGGGTGGCATGTATGCAAATAAAATCTCATTAATTGCCACTGAAAGCGGAGTGGGTGTTGCTAATGCGGGGGATATCATTACTCATAATGGTGCCATCACGATTGATAGCGCAGGTAGCGTCAATAATACTAACGCAAGGGTCAATGCCGCTAAAGATTTAAACATTAAAGCAACAGCTGTAACGAATAACGGCCATCTGGTTGGTAATAAAAACGTCAATATCACCGTTGCAGGTACGGGTACCATCAATAATGATCAGGGTGAAATCACATCTTACAACAATGATATTAATTTAACGACATTGGGGCAATTAAGCAATAATGGAGGAACAATCACCGCATTACAAAATATAAATTCAACGTCTGATACTTTGATTAACGATAATGGCTCATTCAATACCTCAAAAGGCGATATGAATATCCATTCCATGAATATTATCTATAATCGAGATAATCAAGGTAACCCTAATGACCCATCTAAAGGGTTCAATTCTGCTCGTGATATCAATATCAGTGCAGTGCATGTTGTAAATCAAAACTCCAATATCACTGCAGGTAGAGATGCCGTTATCAGTTCACAATCATCAATTGAAAACTTAGCAGATAGCAAAATCATCGCCCAACGGCGTGCGGAGATCAGTACCATGTCTTTGACTCAAACTAACTCTGAGATAAAGACAGCTAATGGTCGTATGGATATTGATGCATCGGTATCATTAAACAATGATGCATCATCAAAAATAGACAGTGGTCGGTTAATGAATATCAATGCTAACCAAATCAATAACTCTGGCACTATTATTTCAAATAATGGTCAAATGGCTATCAATTCGAATATATTAAATAATCGCTCAGGTTATATTAAAGGAAATAATCTAGCCATTAAGGCATTTAATATTGATAACCAAGCTGGATTAATTCATTCAGAAAACAATTTAAACATCGAAACCAGTCATCTGAATAATAACAATAGTGCTGACTTTAAACAGGCTAATGCTAAGTTTGGCTTGGTGGATCAGAACGGTGGTCTGCAAACCAATAATGGTACTGTAAAAATTCAAGGGGATACTCTCTACAATATTAATGGTTCTATTGCTGCAAACGTGAATAATATTTCAGCTTCACGTAATGATGTTGATGTTAAGCTTAAATCAACACTTAACAATAATTATGGGAAGATCTTAGGCGCTAATAACCAAAAACTTGATGTGGGTTTATTAGAAAATTACTCAGGAAGCATTGATGCAGGTAGAAACCTGACAATTGATTCAAAAAATCGGGTCAACAATCAATATGGTACTTTGCGTTCTTCAAATACAACTAAGGTCACAAACCCTATCGTTACTAATAGCACAACAGGTACCATCACAGGCAATCGAGTCATTATCGATTCTATTGTAACCAACTAATTTACTTAAGTTATAAGAAAGGAGACGATAAACGTCTCCTTTTTCATTAATTGTCGTTCAGAATTAATATTCTGAGTTAATCACCACTTCCTCACCAAAACGCCCTGCTTTCGGCAATGGCTGATAAGAGGAATTTGCCGCTCTTAAAATACGGATACCACGAATACCTAATTCATGAGCTGCTGCAATATCTGCATCTGCATCACCATAATAAATAGTCAGCTTATGGTCATGCATCCAGCTTACTTTATTATTTTGACCAGGTTCATCACCTGCAAAAATAACTTTCTGCATTTTATCTTCAGGAATAGCTAAACCTTCTTGAACATATTGAGTGACGGTTTCAGTTTTTGTTTTAGTACGGCCAGTAATGAAATAAACAGTATCTCCACGGTCTAAGTGCATTTTGACTAAGTCAATACCCACCTGTTTTGGCATACTAAACTTATCCCATTCATTGTTCATTTTTTCCCAAAACTGTTGGTTTTTTAGATAGCTAAAATCATTTGGTGAAAACTCTAATTTACCACGATAAAAACCAGGGCTCGAAAATAACACTGTATCATCAATATCAAAACCAACCGCCATTGGGGCTTTGCCTTCTAAGCTTTGTTTGATTTGCTCAATGGAAACCCAATGAATAGGCTGCTGTTGCGCTAATTCAACGACTGTCACACCAGGGCTGACTGTTTCTGGCATTGGTATTTTTGCCTGAGAAGTTGCAGTAAAACTTAATGCCAAAGCAACCGCGCTCAGAGTTAGTGTTATTTTTTTCATTTCTTATCCTTATTCAAGGTTTATCCGCTTAAAAACCATTCTTTATTCATCTGGATAAACTGTCTAGCTAACGTGTAAGTAAAATGTTTAACTGCTTATTTTTCTATTACTATCAATAAATAATGCAGAAATTATGTGAGGGATATCTCACATGGGAGGTAATACTAAGTTTTTTAGTTACATTAAAATGAGACACATATCTCATAAATGTTATCTATTCTTGATGGGTTTAATAATAATGTGAGCTAGACCATTAATTTAATAATTGATGGTCTTATGACGAAGTTAGTTCAATAAGTGATAAAACTTAATATTTCTTTAAAGTAGTGCTAACTGTAACCTTCTACACACTTAACATAATTATTTTTGCGAATAAAAAAGCGCATCGGTATCCCTTAGCGCTTTTCTTTAATAATGAAATAATGAAATAATGATTATTACGAAATTAGATACGTGTACGACGCTTCGCTGTCGGCCTTGATGATTGACGCTTAGCTGCAGGGCGTGCTGTAACTTGTGTATGGCGTTTCACCGCACGACGAATTTGGTTCGCTTTAATTCGGCGTTGGTCTCGTTCAA
The DNA here is from genome assembly GCF_041344805.1 of Providencia sp. TYF-12. Taxonomy (NCBI): domain Bacteria; kingdom Pseudomonadati; phylum Pseudomonadota; class Gammaproteobacteria; order Enterobacterales; family Morganellaceae; genus Providencia; species Providencia sp. TYF-12. The sequence goes on along the minus strand of NZ_CP166833.1, from coordinate 2,394,313 downwards.
CAGCAACCTTACTTTCTGTTTCAGGTGCTAGTTCAACCAATTCGCGAAGATAATTGGTTTGTTGTAAACCAAGCTCTGTCCACCCGCCACGAGGAAGCCCTTTTGGTAAATCAATGTCGCCATAACGAACACGGATCAAACGGCTAACTTGAACACCGACTGATTCCCAAAGACGTCGAACTTCACGGTTACGCCCTTCTGTTAACGTCACGTTATACCATTGGTTCATCCCTTCACCACCGCGATATGAAACCGTTTTAAAAGAAGCAGGACCATCTTCTAATTGCACGCCAGTGGTTAATTGGCGAATTTTAGCATCGTTAATTTCACCAAAAACACGTACCGCGTACTCACGTTCGACTTCACGGCTTGGGTGCATTAACCGATTCGCTAATTCACCATCTGTCGTAAATAATAATAACCCACTCGTATTGACGTCCAAACGGCCAACGGCAATCCACCTAGCCCCTGTTAACTTCGGTAAACGATTAAAAACAGTAGGACGGCCTTCAGGATCATGGCGAGTACATAATTCACCTTCTGGCTTATAATACGCCATAACACGGCAAATCTCTTTCTCAGGCTCTTTAATCGCTAATAAACGGCCATCTAAACGGATTTTTGTTGCTGCTGTAACTTCTACTCGGTCGCCTAATGTTGCAATTTTACCATCAACACTAATACGACCTGCCTGCAGGAATGTTTCGATTTCACGACGGGAACCATGCCCAGAACGGGCAAGGATTTTTTGTAATTTTTCAGTTTTTTGCGGTTTAGCGCTCATGTAACCCTCTACTGTCGCCTTCACAGGCGTCAAATGACTTTTGGGAGTGATATGTTTACCCTCTCCAAAAAGTATTGAATTTGTAAACCCGCGTATTATACACAGGTTTATCTTGAAGCCCTATTACTTATCAGAATATCGCACTTTCAATACATTTTCATATAATTAGCTATATAAACACAGTGTTTTATTAGCTAAACATTACTCAAAAGGCGATGGGTCTCCAGTACCGACCCGAGCAACTACTGGCGTGTCATCCGTAAAATCAATGACTGTTGTTGGTTTTTGCCCGATGTAACCACCGTGGATCACTAAATCGACCTGTTTATCCAATAAATCCCTAATTTCCTCAGGATCAGATTGAGTAAAATCATCACCAGGCATGATTAAACTGGTCGACATTAACGGCTCTCCCACCGCTTCAAGTAGATCCCTTGCAATAGGATTAGAAGGCACTCGTAAACCAATTGTTTTACGTTTTTCATTCATTAAACGGCGCGGGACTTCTTTGGTTGCACGTAAAATAAACGTATAATTACCGGGTGTATTATTTTTAATTAAACGAAATACCGTATTATCAACATGGGCATAATTGGATAATTCAGAAAGGTCACGGCACATTAGTGTGAAATTATGATTGGTATCGAGTTGGCGGATACGGCAAATGCGTTGCAATGCATCTTTTTCTTCTAAACGACAACCTATTGCATAACCTGAGTCTGTCGGATAAACAACAACACCACCTTTATTTAGGATTTCAACGCTTTGGCTAATTAACCGCGTCTGAGGGTTGTCCGGATGGATATAAAAAAACTGGCTCATACATACCTCTACTTTTCGTAGTATCGACAGCATCACCCGGCAAAATACCTATAAATGGTACTATCTATTTATTCAATTAAATGATTTATGTGAAATAAATCATTATCCATACTGGTTATTTTACACCGCATTGTTAATACATCAAAGTATTAGGTGTTTTTTACTTCAGCCCACTGCGCCCAAACGGCCTGTTCATCATCAGGTAACCATAAATTGCGCCCCAGTTCTATCCAAGAACATGGTCGATGAAAATCGGAACCAACTGAGGTTCGTAGCTCAGCAACTTTTGCAAGCTCAGCTAAATACTGCTTTTCATTTGGAGGTTGTTGGCAATGGGAAACTTCCATAGCATCACCATTACATTGCTTAAAATAAGCAATAAGGCGTTTCAACCACTTATTTGATAGTTGATATTTAGATGGGTGCGCTAAAACAGCGACCCCACCTGCGGCGTGAATGGCTTCGATAGATTCGTGAATAGAGCACCACTTTGCAGGTACATACCCTGTTTTGCCTTTTGATAAATAACGTTTAAATACATTGTTAATCGTTTTTTCTTTACCAATTTTAACAATATATTGTGCAAAATGTGCACGAGTCACTTGCCCACCGGCAGAAATATTTCGTGCATTTTCCCATGCATCGTCAATGCCAGCTTTTTGCAAACGACGCCCCATCTCTATTCCACGTTCTAATCGACGAGCTGATTGTTCTTCCAGCAATTTAATCATTGCGGGGTGCTCCGTAGAAAAGTTTAGCCCCACAATATGTATTTCTATATTTTCCCAAAGAGTGGATATTTCTACGCCGTTGATAAGTTCAATTGGCCGATCATTTTCAGCCAAATAACGTCTCGCTTGCAATACACCATCGCAAGTATCATGGTCTGTGATAGCCAAAATATTTACGCCCATGGTTATCGCACGTTCAATTAACGCTTCAGGGGTTAGCTCCCCATCCGAAGCAATCGTATGACTATGTAAATCATAACGAGTCAATAATGACGTTGCTGCTTGCGGCATGGTGGTATCTTCTCCAATTTCCATTAACAACTATTTTCCTAATAAATTAACAAAGTGCTTGACACTAAAGACACGATCCAGTTAACTAGTACGCAAGATGGCTTGGCGCCAATAATTAATCAGTTTATCCAGTGAGGCATATCATGACTTTATTTAACCTAACAAATCGTTGGTGGCGTGACTTCCCAAATTGGGCGGAAGCCGCACGCGCATAGTTATTGTATGTCTCAGTGCCGAACCCGCCTTTCTACGGCGGGTTTTTTAATGTCTAAAATTAGCGTAAGGCAACAAAATGAACAAACAAAACACCACATTAGCACATTTTAAGTATCTGGATAGCCCAATTAACTATCAGCCAGACCCAACATTATTATTTAATCACCTGTGTCAGCAGGTTCCATCCACGATGTTATTGGAATCTGCCGAGGTTAATAACAAAGCGAATTTACAAAGTTTGCTGATTGTTAATAGTGCGCTACGTATACGCGCATTTGCTCAGCGTGTTGAAATAGAAGCTTTAACTCCTAATGGTCAATCCCTATTACCAAAGCTATTAACTGAGCTTAATGGACGAATAGCTCATCACGACCTTAGTGACAATCTATTAACGGTATCATTTAACCAACCGAAACAAGATCTGGATGAAGATAATCGCCTTAAAGCCCCTTCTAGCTTGGATGTTTTAAGAGCGCTACCGACAATTGCTCAAACTTATTCGACTAAACCTGAAACACTATTTGTTGGTGGTCTGTTCGCATACGATTTAGTTGCAGGATTTGAAGATTTACCTGAGGTTAAGAGCGTTAATCAATGCCCCGACTATTGTTTTTTTGTCGCCGAACATTATTTAGTGATCGACCATCAAAATCAGGCTGCACGGATCAAAAGCTGTATTTTTTCTGATAATCAACAGAATATAGAAACCGTAAAACAAAGACATGAACAAATTATCGTTTCATGCCGCCCTTTTTTACCTGAGCTTCCCCTTGAGTCGGCGCCCAATTTTACCGTGACAGTAAATAAAAGCGACCAAGAGTATGGTGCAATCGTTACGTCTTTAAAAGAAGCTATTTACCGTGGTGATATTTTCCAGGTTGTCCCCTCACGTAAATTTACCATGCCTTGTGCACACCCATTGATTTCATATCAAAAACTGAAGTTGCAAAACCCAAGCCCATATATGTTTTACATGCAAGATCAAGATTTCACCCTATTTGGTGCTTCACCAGAAAGCGCACTGAAATATGCCACCCAAACCCGCAAAGTGGAAATTTACCCAATCGCTGGAACGCGTCCTCGTGGGCGTAATGCGCAGGGAGATTTAGACCTCGATTTAGATAGCCGTATTGAACTCTCAATGCGCTCAGATGAAAAAGAATTAGCAGAGCACATCATGCTAGTAGACCTTGCTCGTAACGATTTAGCGCGTATTTGTGAAGCTGGCAGCCGTTATGTAGCTAATTTAACTAAAGTTGACCGCTATTCCTTTGTTATGCATTTGGTTTCTCACGTTGTAGGAACATTACGCCAAGACTTAGATATTTTTCATGCTTATCAAGCTTGTATGAATATGGGCACCCTTACTGGGGCACCAAAAGTAAAAGCCATGCAGTTAATTGCCCAAAATGAACAGGAACGACGCGGCTCATACGGCGGTGCCGTTGGTTATTTCCAAGGAAATGGTGATTTTGATACTTGCATTGTTATTCGCTCCGCCTATGTCGAAAATGGAATTGCAACGGTACAAGCTGGCGGAGGCGTCGTATTGGATTCTTCACCACAAGCTGAAGCAGATGAAACCCGTAATAAAGCACGAGCGGTGATCCGCGCAATTGCCCAAGCACACCAAGTAAAGGAGTTATTTTAATGGCGAATATTTTACTGCTCGATAATGTAGATTCCTTTACTTATAACTTGGTAGACCAGCTACGCTCTGGCGGACATCAAGTGGTTATTTACCGTAATACCGTCAGCGCATCGCATATTCTGTCAGTATTAAACAATATGGATTCCCCTATTTTAGTTCTGTCTCCTGGGCCTGGGAAACCAAGCGCGGCGGGCTCAATGCCAGAAGTCTTACAGCAGGTAAAAGGCAAAATTCCAGTTATTGGTATTTGTTTAGGACACCAAGCTATTGTTGAAGCTTATGGTGGGACTGTTTCTGCTGCTGGTGAAATATTACATGGTAAATCCTCTATCGCAACTCACGATGAACTCGCCATGTTTGCTAATCTTGAAAACCCAATTTCTGTAGCCCGTTACCATTCATTAGTTGGTAGCCAAATCCCTAGCAGCCTGACAATTTGTGCGCAATCAAATGGCATGGTTATGGCAGTCCGCAATGATAGTGACCGAGTCTGTGGGTTCCAATTCCACCCTGAATCTATTTTAACAACCACAGGCAAACAGTTGTTAGAAAATACCGTGGCATGGGCTCTTTCTACACCCAATGAAAATACCACCACTCATTCGCACTAACGGGATACTAAAGAGCCAATTATGCAAAATATTTATGACAAATTATTTAAAGCACAACCACTGACTCAACAAGAAAGCCAGTTTTTATTTAACGCTATTATCCAAGGTGAGTTAACTGAGCCCCAATTAGCTGCGGTGTTGATCAGTATGAAAATGCGTGGTGAGCAGCCCCAAGAAATTGCAGGTGCTGCACTGGCTTGCTTAGAAAATGCACAGCCATTCCCTCGCCCTAATTATACATTCAGTGATATTGTTGGTACTGGTGGTGATGGGGCTAATAGTATCAATATTTCGACGGCCAGTGCCTTTGTCGCCGCAGAATGTGGTATTAAAGTCGCTAAGCATGGTAATCGTAGCGTATCAAGCCGCTCCGGTTCTTCTGACCTACTCGCCGCATTTGGTATTGCTCTTGATCTAAGTGCTCAAAGTGCGCGCGATGCACTAGATGAGCTTGGCGTCTGTTTTTTATTTGCACCACAATATCACAGCGGTTTTCGCCATGCGGCCCCGGTACGTACACAACTTAAAACACGCACTTTATTTAATGTACTCGGTCCGTTGATTAACCCAGCTCGCCCACCAATCGCACTTATTGGCGTCTATCAAGAAACACTAGTCAAACCTGTTGCTGAAACATTACAGATGCTTGGTTTTACACGCGCAGCTGTGGTACACAGTGGAGGGATGGATGAAGTATCACTACACGCGCCCACACAAGTGGCTGAATTAAAAGATGGTGCTTTACACTATTATCAGTTAACCGCTGAGGATTTTGGCTTAACGCCCTATGCGTTAACTGATTTAGAAGGGGGAACCCCAGATGAGAACCGCGTATTGCTAAGCAACTTGCTTCAGGGGCACGGTAAAGCTGCTCATGAAGCCGCTGTTGCGGCTAATGTCGCGATGTTAATGCGCATTAATGGCCATGAAAATCTAAAACAAAATAGTGAACATGCACTCGCAATTATCCGTAGCGGTAAAGCATTTGACCGCGTCACTGCACTAGCGGCAAGGAACCAATAACATGAAAGCAACCGTATTACAAAAAATTGTTGATGATAAAGCCAGCTACCTCATTGAACGTAAAGCGAAACAACCTTTAAGTGCCTTTATCGATGAGGTTCAGCCTAGTCAACGTAGCTTCTATAATGCGCTCAGTGCAAAACGCCCTGTTTTTATCTTGGAGTGCAAAAAAGCGTCTCCATCTAAAGGCCTAATCAGAGAAGATTTTGACCCAGAAGTGATCGCCAAAACCTATGCACCTTATGCATCTGCGATTTCCGTACTTACTGATGAAAAATATTTTCAAGGTAATATGGATTACCTGACTATTGTTAGTCAGGCAGTAAAGCAACCTGTATTATGTAAAGACTTTATCATTGATTCATATCAAATTTATCTAGCTAGATATTACCAAGCAGACGCTATCTTATTGATGTTATCAGTCCTAAGTGATGATGAATATATCGCTTTAGCTCAAGTTGCTCATCAACTCAATATGGGCGTGTTAACAGAAGTCAGTAATGAAGAAGAATTAGAAAGAGCGATTGCTTTAAAATCTAAAGTCGTGGGTATCAATAACCGTGATTTACGTGACCTTTCCATTGATTTAAACCGGACACGTGAGCTTGCCCCTCGATTAGCGCAAGGCACAATTGTTATCAGCGAATCAGGCATTCATCAACACCAACATATTCAATCGCTTAACCAATTTGCTAATGGTTTTTTAATTGGCAGTGCGTTGATGGAACAAACTGGTCTTGATAAAGCGCTACAACGTTTATTAGTTGGTGAACATAAAGTTTGTGGTTTAACTCGTGAACAAGACGCAAAAGCAGTATTAGATGCGGGAGCTTGCTTTGGGGGATTAATTTTTGCTGAAGGTTCCCCACGTAAAGTGACACTGTCACAAGCACAAAACATTATTCATGCTGCCCCCTTAAAATACGTTGGGGTTTTTCGCAATCAGTCAGCTGATTTTGTTGCTCATATTGCTCAGCGCCTTGCGTTATCCGCGGTTCAATTACATGGACAAGAAAATCAAGAGTATATAGCAACGCTGAGAAACCTGCTCCCCAGTTATTGTGAAATCTGGAAAGCAGTCGATATGTCACAAGTGGATTTGTCTCACTATGACACCCAAGGTGTCGATGTTTTGTTGCTAGATAATGGCCATGGCGGTACAGGGAAAACTTTCGACTGGAGCACCATCCCGCAATCTGTTAATCAACGTTTTATGATCGCAGGCGGGCTAAATGCCCAAAATTGCCTTGAAGCATCGAAATTACTTTGTAATGGACTTGATTTTAATTCAGGGGTGGAAATTGAGCCCGGAATTAAAAGTGAACAAAAAATAAACTTAGTGCTATCAACTTTATTCGCGGAATCAACACATAGCTAACCACTAGATAACGATAGCCTTATTAGTAATAAACAATATTTAGACCCAATTTAATTGACGAGATGGATAACAAACAATGAGCAAATTAGATCCGTATTTCGGCGAGTTTGGTGGACAATATGTCCCAGAAATTCTTATTCCCGCTTTAAACCAATTAGAAGATGCTTTTATTGAAGCGCAAAATGATGCTAGTTTTTTGCAGGAGTTTCACGACCTTCTTAAAAACTACGCAGGTCGCCCTACGGCCCTGACACTTTGTCAAAACTTAACCGCTGGTACAAAGACCAAATTATACTTAAAGCGTGAGGACTTATTACATGGTGGTGCCCACAAAACCAACCAAGTATTAGGCCAAGCTTTACTCGCCAAACGAATGGGCAAAACTGAAATTATTGCGGAAACAGGCGCAGGACAGCACGGCGTGGCAACTGCTTTAGCTTGCGCATTATTAAATATGAAATGCCGTATTTATATGGGGGCTAAAGACGTTGAACGCCAATCGCCTAACGTATTTCGTATGAAATTAATGGGAGCTGAAGTTATCCCTGTGTACAGTGGTTCCGCCACACTCAAAGATGCATGTAATGAAGCATTGAGGGACTGGTCTGGTAGCTATGATAATGCCCATTATCTATTAGGGACAGCCGCAGGGCCTCACCCTTACCCAACCATTGTACGTGAATTTCAACGCATGATAGGCGACGAAGCAAAACAACAAGTTCTTGAAAAAGAAGGTCGTTTACCTGATGCCGTTATTGCCTGTATTGGTGGTGGCTCCAATGCGATTGGTTTATTTGCCTTATTTATACCAGAAGAAAACGTCAAATTAATTGGTGTGGAACCCGCAGGGTTGGGAATTGAATCAGGCCAACACGGGGCACCATTAAAACACGGTCGTGTAGGTATATATTTTGGTATGAAGTCCCCAATGATGCAAACCAACGAAGGGCAGATTGAAGAGTCCTACTCCATTTCGGCGGGGTTAGACTTTCCTTCTGTTGGCCCTCAACACGCACACTTAAATAGTATTGGTCGAGCCGAGTATGTTTCCATTACCGATGATGAAGCACTTAATGCCTTCAAGTTATTATCTCGTAAAGAAGGTATTATTCCTGCATTAGAATCATCGCATGCACTCGCTTATGCATTAAAAATGGCAGAGCAACAACCAAATAAAGAACAATTACTCATCGTAAATTTATCAGGCCGTGGAGATAAGGACATTTTTACAGTGCATGATATTCTGGCCAGCAAAGGAGAAATTTAATGGAACGTTATACCCAACTTTTTGAGCGTTTAAGCCATAACAATCAAGGTGCATTTGTTCCATTTGTTACATTAGGCGACCCTGATGCTGAGTTATCGTTAAAAATTATCGATGCATTAATTTCAGGTGGCGCAGATGCTTTGGAAATAGGCATTCCTTTTTCTGATCCTCTCGCTGATGGCCCTACGATCCAAAATGCCAATTTACGCGCATTTAAAAGCGAAATTACTCCGACTATCTGTTTTGAGTTATTGGGCCGTATAAGGGAAAAGCACCCTACTATACCAATTGGCTTATTGGTATATGCGAATTTGGTGTTTACTAATGGGATTGAAAACTTTTATATCCGTTGTGAGAAAGCAGGTGTTGATTCCGTATTAGTTGCAGATGTTCCAATGAATGAGTCAAAGGCTTTCCGTGAAGCAGCTTTAGCGCACAATATCGCCCCAATTTTTATTTGCCCGCCAAATGGTGATGATGCATTGTTACAACAAATTGGGCAATATAGCCGTGGATACACTTATTTATTATCTCGTGCAGGTGTAACAGGTACAGAGAAACGTGCGGAAATGCCGTTAACTCACTTGATTGATAAGTTAAATCAGTATCAAGCAGCGCCTGCATTACAAGGCTTCGGTATTTCAGAACCGGAACAAGTTAGAGAAGCGATTAAAAATGGTGCGGCCGGCGCTATTTCTGGCTCAGCTATAGTAAAAATCATTGAAAATAACCTAAATAAACCTGATGTTCTGCTAAAAACATTAACAGAATTTGTATTTAAAATGAAATCGGCAACACAGAAATAACTTTAACTATCTTTTAAGAGACCGTTATTAAAAATAACGGTCTCTTATTTAAAAATGAAAATTAACTTTAATGATACTTATAATACATATCTACTATTTATAAATCCCCCCACCCCAATTAAAAATATATTTCTTTAAAATTAGGAATGATTAGATTAAATATTAACCTCGTTTTAATACGCATAAATAACTTTCACCAATCAATTAGTTACGGAAATTTAAAGCTAGGTATTACCACTTTAGTATATTCACTTAATAATCTGTAGCAGAGTAAACGTTATTTGTTGTTTTTATTTGTTATTATGTTTTATTTGTTATAAAAGACTACACTTTCTTTCATTATGGCATTTAAATCTCCCACCTCCTGAACAATTAGACTTAAGCACAATTAAATTTTAATAAAAACCAATATAACGCATAATTTTCACGCTTTAATAGCAATAATTTTAGCTATTTTATTTTATCTATAGTCTATATTTAGGAATATTTTATGAAAAAACATTCTGATAAATCAATCGGACATCCGATACTAAAAATCAAACCACTCTTTTTAAGTGTATCTGTTATTTTAGGCTCTATTTCCGTTGCTCAAGCTGCTGTTGTAAATACTAATGGCGCAGGTGTATTAAACCAAGTTAACGGCCCAACAATTGTTCATATTAAAGGAGCAAGTGATAAAGGCGTTTCCCATAACATTTATAGTCAATTCGATGTTGACCAAAAAGGTGTAATTCTAAATAACAGTGCTGCCAATACAAATACCACTCTAGGTGGTCAAATCAATGGTAACCTAAACTTAAATAATGGTAATGGACCTGCTAAAGTTATCTTAAATGAAGTCAATTCAAATAAAGCCAGTGTACTTGGCGGTGTAATTGAAGTGGCTGGAACTAATAAAGCACAAGTCATCGTTGCTAATGCATCAGGTATCACATGTGATAATTGCGGCTTTATTAATACTGACCGTGTGACTTTAACAACAGGTAAGCCAATCGTTGCAGGTGGTGATCTCCTCGGTTATAACGTAGAAAAAGGCCAAATCATTATTAATAGCCGTCTACAATCTGATTCACCAACTGACATTATTGCCCGTTCAGCAGTAATCCGTGGAGATATCCACGCTGAAGAAGTTAATGTTGTTGCTGGTAATAACTTTGTAGATGCGAGTGGCAAACAAGTCACTAAAGTACAAGGTGTTGGTTACCCAACTAGCGTAGGTGTTGATATTGCCGCTATGGGTGGTATGTACGCAAATAAAATTACCTTAGTTTCAACTGAAAGTGGTACAGGTGTTTCTAATAAAGGTAGTTTAGTTGCAGGCGCTGGCGGAGTTAATATTGATTCTACTGGTTTAGTATACAACCAAAGTTCTAGAATGAATTCATCTGGTGGTATTAATATTAAAGCAAATGGTTTGTCTAACTCATCGACTATCCTTGCTAATGGGGATATTGACATTATTACTAATAATTCAGATCTGAATAATGTTAATGGTCAAATCACATCAAATGCAGGAAACATTAAATTAACTGCTTCAAGAGTAGATAATAGAAGTGGTATTATCAACGCACGACAAGCAATGAGTATTGTAACATCAGGTAATATCAACAATAGTAATGGTTCAATTAGAACGAATAACGGCGATCTTAATATTAAGGCTTCTGGTACAATAGATAATATCTATAATCTACGCAACAACGTCATAAATGTTGATGAGCGTGGAATTAGAGCAGGTAATGATTTAACAATAAACACCTCGAAACTCTATAATAATAACTCTACTGTATCTGGTCGCGATGTCACCATTAATGCTCGCGATTCTATCTATAATTCTAGTGATAGCCAGATCATTGCTAAAAGAAAAGTTACCCTTGATGCAGCTTCGCTGCAAAATTACAATTCTCTGATCAAATCAACGAATGGTCTAACTAATATTAACCTTTCTGACACTTTGACAAATGATAGCTATGCTGCAATTTCGAGTGGTAGAGCTTTAAATATTGATGCTAATATCATTAATAACAAAGGTTCTCTATCTGCTAGTGCTGGAAAATCTAAATTTAATGCTTATACCCTAAATAACCAAAATGGATATATTAAAGGAAATAATTTAGATATTAAAACTACAAACTTATCAAATAATGAAGGATTAATTGCTGCGGACTCTAATGTTGTTATTAATACTACTAGCTTAAATAACTCTAGATCTACCGGATTTAATAGTTATGCAAGCAAGTTTGGAGTAGCAGGACATTCTGGCGGAATCTATGCTAAAGATGGCTCTGTCACTATCAAAGCTAATAGCGCAAATAACTATAGCGGTATTATCGTAGCTCACAATAAAGATGCTCTATCAAATGGTGGTGATGTTAATATTACCTTAAGAAACGATCTTGATAACCGTTATGGTACAATTCAAGGTGCAAATACTATTAAATTAGACGTGAATAAATTAGACAATTCTAATTCAGGTCTAGTTCAAGCGGGTAAAGACCTTACTATTGATGCATTTTCTCGTGTTGATAATTACTCCGGTGGTCGTTTAACTTCATTGGGTACAACGACTATCACTAGTCCAGTTATTAGTAATAGCTCTAATGGAACAATCTTAGGTTCAATGGTTGTTTTAAACACTTATAACTATTATTAATTAAATTAACAAGGGGGGCATAAGCCCCCCTAATATTAACTCCAAATTAGAGTGTAGTTTAAATTAAAAATACCTAGTTGACCATCTAGTCATTATTTCTTATACCAACACAATAATCTTAAGGCAATCTGATAATTAATATTATTCCAACTAAATACCCCCCTCTCTTACATTAAGTAAAAAAACTTATTTAAGCTGATTTAGTGTAAATGCAACCGATTGATTCATTTAAAATTAATGAGTTTCACAATAGATTTATTGCATATTGAGTGAAATATCGGAACTAACTACTTTTTTATTTCCTCCGTTCTCAGTTAGTATAATTAATTATTAATTATTAAAATTTTATCGCATAATTTATAGCAAATGAAACCATACGTAAATTCGATTAATACTCAACAATAAATTTATTATAGGGATATATATATGGAAATAATATTAAAAATAAAAAAATACAAGATTACTCCGATATGAAATAATGAAATACTTTTCATACCTTTCTAATTAACAATATTTAATCATAAGAACAATTTTATTGTTTCAATTTAAAAAATGTGGTGCTCATGAATTTTCGATTTCTTTTTTTATCGGCAACCTTGTTGTCTTTTCCTTTATACGCATCAGGAAATGCCTCTCAGGTGTTAGACCAACAAATCAATAATCAAAATAGCCAAGATAGGTCTCGGCAACAACAAGTTCAACTAGAAACAAAAGACGCATTAAGCAAAACAAGAGAACGAGATAATAATATTCTAGTTTTTGACGATGAAAAAGATTGCTTTGACATGAAGCAGGTCATTTTGCTTTCTGAACCTAAACTCCCTTCCATGCGACCTTTAGAAACTTATGCTAATCAAGTGGTAGGAATTTGTCTAGGTATCAATGGCGTCGAAACCTTAGCTAAAGGCTTACAAGATAAGATTATAAGATCAGGTTATGTCACTACCCGTGTGACTATTCCTGAACAAAATATTAGTAATGGGACTTTAACCTTACAAATAATTCCGGGTAAAGTCTCAAACGTACAACTGGCGAAAGACAGTGATAGCTATATTACCTTAGGTGCAATTATGCCCGCAAAAGAAGGTGACCTTCTCAATATTCGCGATATAGAACAAGGACTAGAAAACCTTGAGCGGATCCCTGGCGCCAAAGCTAATATTGAACTAAGACCAGGCAAAGAGTTTTCCACAACGGATATTGTTATCCAACGAGAAAAATCGCCCCACATCAATGTCGGTGGTTATTATAATAACTCAGGAAGCCGCCAAACTGGTAAAGATCAGGTTGGTGTAACGGTATATGGCAATAACTTAACCAGTTTAAACGATACCCTCTATGTCAGCGCGGGTAAAAACCTAAAAAACCAAGCTCGCAATAGCACAAGTAACGCGGCTATCTATTATGCTGTCCCTTACAATTATTGGCTATACTCACTTTATGCAAGTAAAAGTGAGTATAAACAGACAATTAATGATACTATGGCCAGCTATAAATATTATGGTGATAGCAAATACTTTAATGCTACAGCAAGTAATGTATTTCTTAGGGGGCAAACTTTTAAAGATACCGCATCACTTCAGCTTATAAAGCGTAAGTCTAAATATAAATTAGAAGATGTTAGCCTACTCTCACAACAACGGGATCTAACTAGTATTAAACTCGGTGTTAACCATAGACAAAATATTGATAATGCGACTGTTGATGCTTCAATATATTATCAACGCAATGTTCCTTGGTTTGGTGCGGAAGAAAGCTGGGATATGCGTTATGGTGATGTAAGTACAATGGGACGTGTCTTATCCGCTGATATTTCAGGTATGATCCCTATTGTTTTTGATGATTTCATTATGAGCTATAACCCGCAATTATTTGTACAATATTCACCGGATCGCCTAACTATTCAAGACCAGTTTTCATTAGGTAACCGCTGGACTGTACGTGGGTTTGATGAAGAATTCTCATTAATTGGTGATAAAGGCTTCTATTTGCGTAATGAGTTTAATTTCTACGTACCTGGTTTTTCTTTCTACCCTTATTATGCGATTGATTATGGCCGTATATTGGGCGGTGTTTATCCTTTGGGCTTATACTCTGATGACCAACTATTAGGGACGGCTTTAGGGGTTAGAGGAAATATCAAGATATTCAGTTATGACCTATTTTTAGGCGTCCCACTGTATAAACCTGATGAATATGAAACCAATAGTGTCAATGCTGGTTTAAATGTTCAATGGTTCTGGTAAAATTAATTTAATATTTAAGGTTGACTGTAAATCACTACTTTCAGCCTTTTTTATTTTATGCCCTACTATTTAATTTATTCGTTTTCATCTTGTATTTTAAAAAATTCAACAGCACCAAAATAATCACATATCGAAAAAGTCCCCCTTTGCTATCACTAAAAATATTATACTGATTATAACTTAGCCTCCTTCATCTACGTGTTAATTATTTTTTATTTTTGCTTTCATGTAATTTTATTAAATATAAGACGTCATTAAAAACAAAAAATCCGAGAATATAAATATTCTCGGATTTCCTACTGCAATCTAATCCATTAGAATTCAGGTACTACCCTGCATTGCATCCTATCAAAAACTTAGAAGCGATAACCTGCTCCGAACATAAATACAAATGGGTCTAAACGAGTGTCAACTTTATACTTCTCACCACCCGCTTTAAATTTCACGTCTGATTCAATATTCATCCACCACAGTGATGCGTTTAACATCCAGTTGTCAGTCAGCATATAATCCATACCAGCTTGTGCTGCAAAGCCCCAAGAGCTTGACATGTCTAGATCAGATAAACCTGCATTTTTTCCGGTAGAATTGAATTTCTCATCAAAGAAAAAGGTATAGTTAACACCTGCACCTAAATAAGGACGTAATTTATCTTCTTTACTACCAAAATAATATTGAGCCATTAAAGTTGGTGGTAAATGTTTTACTGTTGCAATATTACCCGTTGGGCCGGTTCCTACTTTATGTTCAAATGGAGTTGCAGCTAATAATTCCACACCAATATTATCGGTGATCATATACCCAAAAGTTAAACCTAATTGAGTATTATTATTAGCACCAAATGTACCTAGGTTACCTAGACCATTAATTTTTACATCATCTCCTCCAACATTTGGTCTGACTGTTGCAGTACCAGCGCGGAAAAGAAAATCGCCAGCTTCATGTGCAATAGAAACTGCTGGAGCTAAAGTTGCAGCTGCTAATACAAGCGCAGTGAGTTTTTTCATTATCAATCCCATTCCTGTGTTTTTATTTTAGGAAAATATACCGTATTATTTAAATTGATGTTCAAATCAAGATCACATCTTTTGCTTATTTATAGGCAACCCGATAAATATGAGTTTATTATTTCATTTATATTTTTTTTAATTTTGATTTAAATCAATTTTTAGGAAATAACCAATAAAATATAAAATTGATTATAATTTATTTATATTAATCCTGCATTTTAAACATGCATTAAATATACAACATAAGTAATTATCTTTAGATTTCGCGCATTAACTTACTTATATTGCTCCAAATATCTTACTGATTAGAGTTGTTAACATTCCGAATTTTCTTATCTTTCTCTACCTCTAGCCCTGATACTCGGTTACAATTGGCTGAAACTCTTGACCCGTTTGTAGATAGGAGCAGTTAAATGTCCATTTCGGCCAACTCACTCATCAGTGATAGCGTCAATTTTTTTAAAAACCAATTGAGTGGCCTGTTTACTATTGTGTTGTCAGCAACCGTAGTAAGCCTTGCGATTTACGCAATGATGATCCCTAGCGAGCAAATGATAGGCGTGCTAGCGCAAGCACAGACTAAAATGATTGAGTCTGGTAACTCCGGCTTACAAGACTGGATACTAGGCCTTTCAGAAGAAGATAAAAGTAGTATCTTACGCGTTTCTTTTGGGTTAATTCTCTCGGTTACTCTGTGCAGTTTAGTCCTTATTTGCGGCACTCTATCTTATATTGCTGGTCTGTCTCGTGGTGAACACCTATCGGGTATTCAGGCGCTCACCGCATCTTTAAACAAAGCACCATCAATGTTTCTTCTATTAGTTGTTTGCTCTTTACTTATCCAATTAGGTATCACCATCATGGTGCTACCTGGAATTGTATTAGCTATTGGCTTCTCTTTAGCCCCTGCTATCTTAATGAGTGAGCGTACAAACCCGTTTAGTGCTATGGGTAAAAGTTGGAAAATGGCTTATGCAAACTGGCGCATTGCATTGCCAATGGTATTAATTTGGATGGCTGCACAAATGCTGGTTAGCGTTCTCTTGGGTAGCTTAAATATGAATCATATTGCTGTTAACGGGGTTTCCTTCTTACTTAATAATTTCGTTGCAGCCTTTGCTTTAATTTATTTTTATCGCCTATACATGTTAGTCGCTAAGAATTGATCTAAAGGGTAAATGGGGGAGCTAATCCCCCATTTATCTTTGCGTTATTAAACACCGAATAAGGCCCATCAAGTATTTTATTCCTAAAAACACCCTACCAACACATTAATCATACTTCTTTGGGCTGTTCTGGCTCTAGGTCAATTTTTGAATTCAGTGGTTCAGTTTTTTCACCATCGAATGTCTCTAACGATTTTCTGTCTGCTTCAGACTTTCTATCTTCAACTGTTTTTATTTGTACTTGCTGTTTACTCTGAATAAGTCGAATAGCAAAATAAATATCAGGCACAACCAATAAATCATCATCAGAGCGACTGATTTTATTTTGTTCCAACCACCGTTTTACCGAAGTCCTACGACCTGCAAGTACAAGAGTTACCCCTTTTGCTTTCAATGAGGTAACAATATCATTTAGCGCTGAAAATACGCTCACATCATTATGCGTGAAGCTAACTGCCGCATCCACAATTACCCAAGCAGGCCTTTTTAATTGATTATCTATATGCTTGTTTAATCGTTCTTTAAAATAATTCACGTTAAAATAAGTTAATGGTGAATTAAACCGATAAATTAAAACCCCATCAATTTGTTGAATACCATTCTCAGGCGCCATAGAATGCAGCATTCCCTGTTCATCGACACCTAATAACTGGTCTGTAGGCCTAAATATTATCCGAATAAACTGCAACAACCCCAATAATACCGCCAACCCCACACCACTAATTAACCCGACAACAAGTACAGCGCACAGCGTAAACACGCATAAGAAAAATGCCTGTCGATTGCGTTTACGCATCGAAAAAATACTACGGAAGCTCAATAAGGAAAATGTCGAAATAATCAGTACCATACCCAATGCAGGCATCGGAATATATTCTAATAAGTTTATTGAAAAAAGTAAGACAGCTAAAATAGTTAAAGCCGCGACAATAGAGACTAACTGAGTTTTCCCCCCCATCATATCATTCACTGCAGTACGGCTGCTTGCTGCGCTTACCGCAAAGCCTTGGGCCAAAGCGGATGCAATATTCGCTACGCCTAATGCCCTAAGTTCTTGGTCTGCATCAACCGTGTAGCCATTTTTACTGGCAAAACTGCGGGCAGTCATCATAAAACTCACAAAGCTAATCACCGCTAAGTTTAAAGATGGGATAACCAAATCACGAATTAGCCCCGGAGGGAAATCAGGCAGCGGAACATACGGAAGCCCATCACCTAAATCACCAACAGTACTCACGCCATATTGCTCAAGATTAAATGCAACACTAGCCGCGGTGGCTAAAATCATTGCAATGAGTAAAGAAGGCCATTTACTGCGAACACGCTTAATCGCAAGCGTAATCGCTAACGTCGTCACCGCAACTAATAATGTCGGAATATGTGTCTCTTTTAATGCTAAAGGTAAAGCGACTAAACGTTCAATAAAACCGGCTGGTAATGTACTGATACCAAAAACCTTGCTAATTTGACTAACGATAATAGTTAATGCAACCCCATTTAATAACCCTTGCAATATGGGGCGAGACAAAAAGTCAGCGAATGTTCCCAAGCGAAATTTAGCTGCAATCAAACACCAAATCCCTGTCATGAAGCTCATTACCATGACCAATTGCCAACGGACATCATCATCCCCCATCGCAAGCGGTGCAACTGCTGCTGCAATCACCGCACAGGTTGCTGCATCGGGGCCGATAATCAATTGTTTGGATGTCCCAAATAATGCATAAAAAAACATGGGTAAAATACAGGAGTAAAGCCCAACGATTGCATTCATCCCCATTAATTCGGCATAAGCAATTGCGACAGGCAAAGCAACAGCAGCAACAGACAAGCCTGCTTTTACATCAGGGCCAAGATCTGAAAGTTGGTAATTAAACAGCGTTTCTAACCCTGGCATCCAAGCAAACAGCTTCGCCTTTATCATTGATGAAAAATACCTATAAATTAGTAAGTTAAATTAGCTTTAACACTATATATAGCTGAACTAATAAAGTTTATCTAGAAGTAAGTCAAATAATAGTAAAATAGTGCAAATATCTTTGGTAACAAAGCGTATTTATTGGTAAAAAGGTGCAAACTTTTAACAATTATGGTCAAAATCAGTTAAACTACTCCATTATCTTTACGTTGAGGCGCTTTATTCACTGTTATGAAACAACTTATTGATTTTATCCCTTTAATCATATTTTTCATCGTCTATAAAAGATATGACATTTTCTACGCAAGTGGCGCACTAATGGTAGCAACACCTCTTGCTTTGTTAGCGACATACCTTATTTATAAAAAAGTTGAAAAGGTGGCGAAAATCACCTGTGCAATCGTAATGGGGTTTGCAGCTTTAACCCTTATATTTCATAGTGATGCCTTTATTAAGTGGAAAGTCACCATCATTTATGCAGCCTTTGCAGGGGCATTATTGTTTAGCCAATGGTTTACTGAAAAACCATTAATTCAAAGAATGTTAGGTAGTAATCAAGAAATTAAACTTGCTGACAGCTATTGGACTAAACTAAATAGCGCTTGGGCTATTTTCTTTATTTTCTGTGCTCTTCTCAATATCTATGTTGCATTTTGGATGGCACAAGATATTTGGGTAAACTTTAAAGTGTTTGGTCTTACTGCTGGTACGTTGATATTTACTGTACTGAGCGTTGTCTATATTTTTAAAAATATGACTAAAGAGCCGATAGAAAAACACGAAGAGTAATACTGGTGATAAAACACAAAAAAAACCTGCAAATATTATTTCGCAGGTTTTTTTTTACTCGTTAAATATTAATATCGCTTCTCACCAAATGCTTTTTCAATTTTTTTATCTGTATTGTATTGCGATAACGCATATACTGACCAAATTGCAGCCGGTAGCCAGCCAATAAGTGTTATTTGAAGAACCAAGCAAATAATGCCAGCAAAAGGACGGCCTATCGTGAAAAACTGTAACCAAGGTAATAATATTGCTAATAACAGTCTCATGTTATCTCCCACAGTGAGTTACCAATATTAATTTATTATAGTATAAACAATCTAATCAGTTGACTAAACGTAAAACACACTTCTTGTTTATTCTTTGCATAACTATATCTTTTTGGTGAACTTAGAAGCAACATGGCGGGTTTCCCCCCTTATTTTTACATTAAATCAATTATAGGTGCGTAAACAATGGATAACTTAATGGTTATTGTTTACGACTACATATGTAATTTGCTATAAATGCCAAATCAATATGTTTATCCTTTTTAATAAGAGTCAAATATGCAATTACCAAACGGTGAATTGGTTTTACGAACGTTAGCCATGCCCGCAGACACTAACGCAAATGGTGATATTTTTGGTGGCTGGTTAATGTCGCAAATGGATATTGGTGGTGCTATTTTAGCTAAAGAAATTGCACTTGGCCGTGTGGTCACCGTCGCTGTAAATGGTATTAAATTCCAAAAGCCTGTTGCGGTAGGGGATGTCGTTTGCTGTTACGCCCGTTGCTTAAAAACAGGCAAAAGCTCAATCACTATTAATATCGAAGTGTGGGTAAAAAAAGTGGCTACAGCACCTGTTGGTCAACGATATCAAGCCACTGATGCGGTATTCACCTATGTTGCTGTCAATGACGACAATACAACTAGGGCACTCCCCATAGAAAAACAACATTTTCAGTTAGCAAGTTCAGAACAACAGTTTGATTAATTGATATTATTTATAAAAAAGCACCTTGCGCAGTAATGGCATAAGGTGCTTTTTTTATGAAAAACGAGTGCCTAAACTTGGCTCACAGTTCCATCCAATTTGAAGTAAATCTCCGTTACATACCCTTTAGCAGGTTGTTTTTCATAAGCCCAGCGGTTCATGGCACGTTTAACTTCGCGTTCAAATAAACCTTTCGGTGAAACTTCAACAAACTCAATATTGGTAACCCGGCCTGAGTCGTCGATATCATAACGTACTTTAACATACCCTTCTTTACCTAAACGACGGGCGCGGTCCGGATACATTGGTGGCTGTTTATGTAATGCTTTTGGCCCACTTTTATTCGAGGTTTTGCTGCTTGTTCCTGCATTTTTTGCTGTAGTAACCGCATTATTATTAGTTTTAGGCGCATCTGCATCAGACTTTAAGTTGCTCATCGCCAGTTGTTTTTCTACTGGCTTGACCTCTTCTTTAATTTTTTTCTTTTCTTCCTGTTTAGGTTTAGGTTTCTTTTTCACCTCAGGTTTTTTCTTTGGTAATGCAATGACTGGCTCAACAACAGGCTCCGGTTCGGGCTCAACAACAGGTTCTGGTTCAACAACCGGCTCTGGCTCTACTGGCATCTCAACAGGTTGAGCAGGCTCAGATGCAGGTTCAGGGGCAGCAAAACTAATCATTGCTATCGTCATTGGTTCAGGATCTCTGGCCAAATTAGGTTGATTAAAAATCCATGCCATCGCAAGGCCTGCATGAATAGATAATGAAATGACGATAATTAAAGTCCAACGGATCCAACGCATATGCAATTTCTACCTACACCAGTCTAACTATAATAATATGCCCAATAGTTTAAATGCAAATAGCAATCATATTCAATAAGCTTTGTCATACAAAGTGAAAAATGTGAATGTGCGCTTTAATAACCTTATTCAATCCATTGAGTAAAAAGTAGCGAATGGCGACGACGGTACACATCGATTTTGCGCATTGTATAAATGTGCATATTCCGTCTAGAATGCCCTTCCAGCCAGCGTCTACGGCGACGAAGGGTCTGCCTTAACATCCGCCAGCGCCCCACTTCATGCCTACTACGTCTCATTTTATTTTGTCCTTTTATCATCAAAAAATAACGTCAAAAAAATATTATATTCTTTTGTAAAAAAGAACCAAGGGGAACTTTTTGAGACAGTTTCTCTTACAATTTAATATCTCATTGATATTATCAATATATGCAATCATTATTTCCTAATGATTTTGCCTATTTCACAAAGCTTTTACTGCAAAATTTTGCTAAATTCTATTAAGTTGATATTTTACTAACGGTTTTTTTAACTAGGTCGTCTTTCTTTAACCCGATTCCCTTATCAGTGAGGCATGTGATCCACTATGGCAACCGTCTATACACTTATGAGTTGGCTTTTATTTTTCCTTTATTGGCTAATCATTGCAGCAGTCACTGTCCGCATTTTAGTCAAAAGAAGGCCTGTCACCTCTGCCATGACATGGCTTCTGATTATCTATATTCTCCCTTTAGTCGGTATCATTGCTTATGTGGCTTTTGGTGAACTCCACCTCGGAAAACGCCGTGTTGATAAAGCGCATCATATGTGGCCTTCTGTTGCTACATGGCTGGAAAATTTACGCAGTTCAAAACACATCTTTGCAACCGAAAATAGCCGTGTCGCTGAGCCACTTTTTCAATTAGTGGAAAAACGTCAAGGAGTTGCTGGTGTTAAAGGCAACCGAATCCAGTTATTAACTACATGCGAAGATTCACTGAAAGCGATTGTCAATGATATCAACAACGCCCAGCACTCTATCGAAATGGTGTTTTATATTTGGCAGCCGGGTGGCTTAGTCGATGGTGTTACCGAAGCTTTATTGAATGCGGCAAAGCGTGGCGTTAAATGCCGTATTATGGTCGACTCAGCAGGAAGTTGGCATTTTTTCCGGAGCGACTACCCAGCAAAAATGCGAGCTGCTGGCATTGAGTTTGTTGAATCTCTTAAAGTCAATTTAATGCGTTTTTTCTTACGCCGCATGGACTTACGTCAGCATCGTAAAATAATCGTTATTGATAACTATATTTCATATACTGGAAGTATGAATATGGTTGATCCTCGTTATTTTAAACAAGATTCGGGCGTCGGTGAGTGGGTTGATATTCTCGTTCGCATGGAAGGTCCTGTCAGTACAACCCTCGGCATTGTCTATGCCTTTGACTGGGAAATGGAAACAGGCCAACGTGTTCTCCCACCGCCACCAGACAGCAATATAATGCCATTTGAGCAAGCAAACGGTCATACTACCCAAATTATCGCATCAGGCCCTGGTTTCCCCGATGAACTGATCCAACAGTCCTTAATGACAGCAATGTTTTCCGCTCGGAAACAACTGATCATGACGACCCCTTATTTTGTGCCAAGTGATGATTTACTCCACGCGATTTGCACTGCAGCAATGCGCGGTGTAGATGTTAGTATCATTATGCCGCGTCAAAATGATTCTTTTCTTGTACGCTGGGCAAGCCGTTCATTTTATAGTGAATTATTAGAAGCAGGTGTTAAAATTTACCAGTTTGAAGATGGTTTGCTGCACACTAAAAGCGTCCTTGTGGATGGGGAGCTCAGTCTAGTTGGTTCGGTTAACTTAGATATGCGTAGTTTATGGTTAAACTTCGAAATTACCGTGGTCATTGATGATAAAAGTTTTGGTAGCGATCTGACACTAGTACAGTATGATTACATCGCTCGTTCAACACGGTTAGAAATTGAAGAATGGGAACAGCGCCCTTTCTGGAATCGTGTCGTTGAACGTATTTGTTACTTCTTTAGTCCATTGTTATAAATTGAATTAATTAGGAAAGGTCATGACAGAAAAACAATTTACCCAGTTAATCGATGAGGATGACATCATTGAAATTGCTTATGACCTGTTTCTTGAAGGTGCAATGACCCATTTAGAACCCGCAGATCAACTCATTTTTGCGTTACAGTTTGAAGAATTAGGGGCGGCAGAAATAGCCCCTTTGAGTGATAATTGGCAAAATATCATCACGGAACAAGTTGATTTAAATGCATTAAGTGAAGTGGTTATTGGGCTGGCTGAAACCCCTGATGCAGAACTGAATGATATTTTTGCCCGTATTTTAATTAGCCGTCACCCTTCTAAACCATTTCATCACATTTTATGGAAAAAATAGCGCAATAACCGCTATGGCTAACAAATAAAACAGAGCAAAACGCTCTGTTTTATTTACAACAAAATTAATGTTATCCCTTAAAGCGGGTCAATTTTCAAACAAGATACCGCATGTTTAAAGCTCCCTTCTAGCAAGGGTCGTGTTTTTGCGCACTCTTCATCTGCTAATGGGCAACGGGTTCTAAACACACACCCGGAAGGTGGGTTTATGGGGGATGGCAACTCCCCTTCAAGTAGCTCAATTTCTTTGTTTTTTTCTTTATCGGGGTCAGGAACTGGCACCGCAGACATGAGAGCCCGAGTATAAGGATGCAAGGGGTTATTATACACCTCATCATATGTACCAAGCTCTACCGCGTGCCCCAGATACATAACCAATACACGGTCAGAAATATGCTTAACGACAGCTAAATCGTGAGCAATGAATATTAATGATAACTTCATTTCCCGTTGTAATTCTTGCAACAAATTAACCACTTGTGCTTGAATGGAAACATCCAATGCAGATACGGGTTCATCACAAATCACTAATTTAGGCTCTAAGATCAGTGCCCTAGCAATACCTATTCGTTGACATTGCCCACCTGAAAATTCATGAGGATAGCGGTTAATCAAATTTGGCAACAGCCCTACACGCATCATCATTTTTTTCACTTTTTCGGTGACTTCAAGCTGTGACATTTTAGGATGATACGTTTTCAACGGCTCAGCAATAATATCCCCAATCGTCATACGCGGGTTTAACGACGCTAATGGATCTTGAAAAATCATTTGGATATCACTGCGTACACGCCGCCATTCTTTATCGCTTTTACCTAATAAGTTTTGCCCTAGCCAACTCACCGTGCCATCTGTGGCTTTGACTAAGCCAATCAATGCCCGAGCAAATGTCGATTTACCACATCCCGACTCACCCACAACACCTAAGGTTTCGCCTTCATACAGCCGCAATGTTACCCCATCAACGGCCTTTAAACTTTTATTAGGTTGCCAAAACCATTGTTTTTTATCCCTAATCTCAAAATGGACTTTTAAGTCGTTCACCTCTAATAAGACCGGCCTATTCTCATGAGTGCTCATACAAGTTCCTCCATAGGCTTAAAGCAGGCGCGTAAACGTGTTTGTTCAAAGGTTGTTAATACGGGTTCATTATCCACACACTGCTGTGTGGCATATTGGCAACGCGGTGAAAATGGGCAACCCTTGGGTAACCTTAATAAGTTTGGTGGATTACCCGGTATTGTTGCTAGGCTCTCATCATCACCGTCAAGACGGGGAACCGCAGCTAATAAACCAAGAGAATACGGATGAGAAGGATGATAAAATATATCTCGAGCGGTACCATATTCCATCGTTCGCCCAGCATACATCACAAGAACTTTATCGCAAACGCCAGCTACTACCCCAAGGTCATGCGTGATCAGAATAATCGCAGTATCAAATTCTTGTTTTAATTCATTAAGCAACGTCATGATTTGTGCTTGCACAGTAACATCAAGCGCCGTTGTAGGCTCATCTGCTATTAACAACTTAGGCTGACATAATAATGCCATAGCAATCATCACTCGCTGGCGCATTCCCCCTGAAAATTCATGAGGATACATATTCATCCGTTTACGCGCTTCAGGCATTTTAACTGCATCAAGCATCCTAATAGACTCTTCAAAAGCCTCATTTTTACTCATACCCTTGTGAAGCATTAAAACTTCAGATAATTGAGTGCCAATTTTTAAATAAGGATTGAGCGATGTCATTGGGTCTTGAAATATCATTGAAATTTCTTCGGCCCGCATCCGGTTTAATTCTTTCTCCCTTAAATTCAGTATTTCACGTCCATTAAATACCGCTGACCCATTGATCCGGCCATTTTTAGCTAATAGACCCATTAATGCAAAAGCAGTTTGTGATTTACCAGAACCCGATTCACCGACAATGCCGAGTGTTTCCCCTGCACTTAACTCAAAATTTAATTTATTAACCGCCGTTACACTGCCATCTTGAGTGGCAAAATTAACGCTGAGATCTTTTACTGATAACAGAGGGGTTTTTATTACATTATTTGACATGTGTTTCCCTCTAGCGATCTTTCGGGTCAAGAGCATCGCGCAGCCCATCCCCGATAAAGTTAAAACAAAATAGTGTAATGACCAAGAAACCCGCTGGGATCAGCAATAACCATGGAGTAACCTCCATAGAATTAGCCCCATCACTGAGCAAAGCCCCCCAACTACTTAGTGGTTCTTGCGTTCCTAACCCCAAAAAGCTTAAGAAAGATTCAAATAAAATCATACTTGGTACTAATAATGAGGCATATACCACAACAACCCCCAAAACATTAGGGACAATATGGCGTAAAATAATCTGCCGCGTACTGACACCACAAACAAGGGCTGCCTCGATAAACTCTTTACGTTTTAATCCCAGTGTTTGCCCACGCACAATACGTGCCATATCGAGCCATGAGACCATACCAATCGCCACAAATATCAATAAAATATTTGCACCAAATAAGGTCACTAATAAAATGACGAAAAACATAAACGGAAATGAGTTTAAAATTTCTAGCAAGCGCATCATCAGGGAATCAACCTTCCCGCCAATATAACCTGCCAATGAACCATACAAAGTACCAACAATAACTGCAACTAACGCAGCTGCAACCCCAACCATTAAGGAAATTCGCCCACCAATCGCAACTCTGACGAGTAAATCTCGACCTGATGCATCAGTGCCAAAATAGTGCCCCGTCGCCATATCTGGTGGCATGGACATCATTTCCCAATCGGTATCATCATATAAAAATGGGGATAGCATAGGGGCAAAAATCACAAACATTGTGATTAAAAATAACACAAACAAACTGACGATTGCGGCTCGATTATGGATAAAGCGACGCCTTGCATCCTGCCATAAACTGCGCCCTTCAATATCTAACTGCTCCGAAAAATGCTCCAGAGCTTCACTATTTTGCTGATTCGATATCATAGCGTTTCTCCGGCTTAGTAACGAATTTTAGGGTCAATAACGGCATACAACACATCAACAATTGCATTAAATGCAATGGTTAATACACCCACTAAAATTGTTAAACTTAGTACTAATGAATAGTCACGGTTAAGTGCTCCATTAACAAAAAGCTGGCCAATGCCCGGTAAGCCAAAAATTGTCTCAATGACCATTGACCCCGTAATGATCCCAACGAATGCTGGCCCCATATAAGAAAGCACAGGAAGCAAAGCCGGTTTCAATGCGTGACGTAGAATAATAGTTCTTAGGGGTAACCCTTTCGCGCGTGCAGTACGAATAAAATTTGAGTGCATAATCTCGATCATCGACCCGCGAGTTATACGGGAAATACTAGCAATATAAGCTAATGACAATGCAACCATGGGTAAAACCATGTGTTTAAGGTTACCGCCATCCCAGCCACCACCAGGGAGCCATTTCAAATGAATGGCAAAAATCAGCACCAATAGTGGTGCTACAACAAAGCTGGGGATGACAACCCCCGTCATGGCAAACCCCATGACTGTAAAATCCCATTTAGTATTTTGGTTTAGCGCCGCAATAACCCCGGCTGAAACACCAAAAAGAACCGCAATAATAAATGCCGTTGCACCTAACTTTGCTGACACTGGGAAAGCCTTAGCGACGAGGTCATTAACACTATAATCTTTGTATTTAAATGATGGGCCAAAATCCCCTTTGGATAACTGAATCAAATAATTGAAATACTGTTTATACATTGGGTCATTGAGATGATATTTCGCTTCAATGTTGGCCATAACTTCAGGCGGGAGTTTACGTTCCCCTGTAAAAGGGCTTCCTGGCGCCAAGCGCATCATAAAAAATGAGATTGTAATAAGGATCAGTAACGTCGGGATCGCTTCTAGCAACCGACGCAAAATGAATTTAAACATTGCTCTTTCCTACATCTATTGCCTATTAGGCTAATATCTGGCTCCACACTAAATGGAGCCAGAACAAGTTTATTAGTGTTTGATAATATATAAGTCTTTAGTATGCAGGTTATCTAACGGGTCTTTGCCACTGTAACCACCAACATAAGGTTTTACCAAACGCGTATTAACGTAGTAGTAAAGAGGAACAACACCTGAGTCTTTATCGAGTAATTCTTCAGCCTGCTGATAGAGCGCCGCCCGCTCTTCATCTGTTTTGACTTGCAATGTTTTTTTCATTACGGCATCAAAATCTGTATTTTTATAGTGAACGGTATTATTACTGCTGTAGGAAAGTAACATATTGAGGAAAGATGACGGTTCATTATAATCAGCACACCAACCAGCACGAGCAACATCATAATTACCTTGATGTCGGCTATCTAAAAAAGTTTTCCATTCTTGGTTTTCTAATTTAACTTCCGCGCCTATATTCTTTTTCCACATAGAAGAAGCGGCTATTGCGATACGTTTATGTAAATCTGAAGTGTTGTACAGTAAATTGAATTTTAATGGGTTCCCTTTATTGTAGCCAGCCTCTTCAAGTAACTGTTTGGCTTTTTCATTGCGTTGCTCTTGGGTCATATTCGCATACCAGTCAGGCTTTTCAGCTTTCATTCCGCTGGTAAATGGAGGAGTAAAGCCATACGCTGGGATATCTCCTTGCGCCTTCACTTTATAAGTAATGATATCTCTATCCATGGATAATTTTAGAGCTTCACGGACTTTCGGATCATTAAACGGTGGTTTCTCATTATTGATTTCATAATAGTAAGTACACAGATATGGGCTCACTTTTAACTCATTTGGCATATTTTGTTGTAAGCTTTTAAACTGCTCAATCGGTAAATTACTATAAGTCATATCGATTTCACCACTACGATAGCGGTTAACATCAGTCACTTCGGAAGATATCGGTAAGAAAGTCACTTGGTCAATTACAGTATTCGCATTATCCCAATAACTAGGGCTACGCTCTAACACAATACGTTCATTCACCGTCCAACCTTTTAATTTATACGCGCCATTACCCACGAAATTTTGTGGCTGAGTCCATTTTGCTCCATGCTGTTCGATGGTTTTTTTATTCACTGGCGACATAGATGAGTGAGCTAATAGCTTAGGAATATAAGGTACGGCTTCGCTAAGTGAAATAACTAATGTTTTATCATCAAGAGCCTTAACACCAAGCTCTTGAGGCTTTTTCTTACCTGCAATAATATCGTCAACATTTTGAATATGTGCATACTGTAAGTAACTTGCGTAAGGTGATGCCGTATCAGGGTCTGCTAAACGTTGCCAACTATAGACAAAATCCTCTGCTGTGACAGGGTCACCATTGGACCATTTTGCATCATCACGTATTTTAAACGTCCACTCTTTAAAATCTTTATTTTCCCAGCTAACTGCTGAGCCAGGTAAAATCTCACCGTCAGGGCCGACAATTGTGATCCCCTCAAAAAGGTCCCGCGCTAATGCTGACTCAGGTACCCCTTCAATTTTATGCGGGTCTAACGATTGAGGTTCCGACCCATTATTACGCACCATCACCTGCTTCTCTGCAAGTTCCACACCCGCAGGAACAACTGCCGCAAAACTCGTCGCTATTGACCCCACAGCCAGCCCTGCGGTCACGCTAAGTGCAATAATCGATTTATTGATTAATTTACTCATCTTATCGGTTACTCCCGTTCATATTTATTATGATTGTGTGTTGTTCATATTCACTAAAACCTAGAATAGTGAACACTTTTTATAATTATTTAGATATTATTAATTAGGTTCATTTATATATAACCGTTTAATATCCGTATAATCAAGAGGGTCTTTGCCTTTAAATCCATTAATCGTAGGTTTTATCATGCGCGCACTAACGCGATAATAAACAGGAACTATGGCCGAGTCCTTGTCCAACAAGGCTTCAGCTTGCTGATATATATCATGACGAGATTGGTCATCAGGAGCAGTTAAAGCCTGTGCAAGTAACGCATCAAAAGCAGAATTACTATAAAATGCAGTATTATTACTATTTTGTGACAACATCATGTTTAGAAAAGCAGTAGGCTCATTATAATCTGCACACCAAGTCGCTCTAGCGACATCATAATGGCCTTCATGACGGCTTTGTAATGACGTCTTCCATTCTTGGTTTTGTAAAGTCACCTGCGCCCCTATATTTTTTTTCCACATAGAGGCTGCGACGATAGCTTGCTGTTTATTCTGATCTGAAGTGTTATAGAGTAATGAAAATTTTAACGGGTTTGCTTTATTATAACCGGCTTCTAAAAGTAACTCTTTGGCCTTCTTATAACGCTGTTCTTGGGTTAAATCGGCCCATTCAGGTAACGTAAAATTCCCATTATTGATAAAAGTTGGTGTAAACCCATAAGCTGCGACTTGCCCTTGCGCCATAACTTTATTGGTTATTGTCTCTCTATCTAACCCTAACTTAATTGCCTCACGTACTCGTGGGTCATTGAATGGCGGTTTCTGGTTATTTATTTCATAATAAAATGTACATAAATAAGGGCGAACATACAGTTCATCCGGCTTTTCTTGCTGCATTTTTTTATACAGAACAGGCGGGATTGCAGAATTGCTGATATCTATCTCACCACTACGGTAACGGTTAATATCACTGACCTCTGAGGTAATCGCTAAAAATGTAGCTTGGTCTATACGGCTACTGTCATTGTTCCAATAATATGGGTTACGTTTTACTACAATACGTTCATTAACGACCCACTTATCAAGTAAATAAGCCCCATTGCCTACAAAATTTTGTGGTTGAGTCCATTTTTCACCGTGCTGCTCTATTGCCTTCTTATTAACAGGTTTCAATGATGTATGAGAAAGCATATCGACAAAATAGGGAACTGGATGGCTAAGTGTCACTTGTAAATGCTGAGGATCAAGCGCTTTAACACCCAACGCCGTCGGAGGTAATTTACCGGCTAAAATAGCATCGGCATTTAAAATATACGCATTTTGTAAATAACTCGAATAAGGAGACCCTGTACTTGGGTCCGATAACCGCTGCCAGCTATAAACGAAATCTTCAGCAGTAACTGGCGTACCATCACTCCATTTAGCCCCTTGCCGTAAAGTGAAAACCCACGTTATATAATTGTCATTTGTCCAACTTTCCGCGACCCCAGGCGCTACTTTTCCGTCGATATCGCTGTAAACTAACCCTTCAAGTAAGTTTAAAATAATATTGCTTTCTGGTACCCCTTCCACTTTATGAGGGTCAAGTGATGTGACTTCTGAGCCATTGTTTATCGTGATCACCTGCGGTGACTTAATTGCCGTATCTGTCGCATTAGCCTGAAGCGTAATAAATAATATCGAGAGTGCACCAAAACCCATTTTTGATTTGATCATCATATCCCTCATGATTAATTGATGGCGCTATCACTGCATTAGCAGCCTTCTCTACAAAATTAGTTGATTGTTATAACTATCAAGTTTGCTGTTTATTAAAGTAAATAGCGCTCTCCCCAATAAATATCAATAACAAGTTTTTAACATTTTTACGCATAAAAACTTTATATGAATATTCAAATAATCATGCAAAAGTAAAAAATATACTTTAATAACATTATGATAAAAAAATTACTGCACCCAAAAAGCAGTATCGCCTTTTTTGTGGTTCCAAACATATCATTAACAAACACTAATTAGAATAGTGAATAAATTTACGTAGCTCACAATTTCTTACTTTTTATCCCTGCTTTAGCAAAAAATGCGACATATAATTACAGTTAACATATTTGTTATCCGTAATTGTTAATTACTCTAATTTTGAGGACATCTGAGGGTAATAAAAGTAGTCTGTATATGAATGGTTAGTATTCAGAAGTAGAAAATACAATTCGAGGGAATGTTGGCTGCAACAAACCACTGCAACCAACAAAGATAGCTAGATAGGCAAAAGAATAAAAATTATAACAACCCAGGAAATAACGCCTTAACCCCTGTCACGATAAACTCAATCCCTAACGACATAAGCAACAGCCCCATAATACGAGTTACAACGTTAATCCCAGTTTGGCCAAGGTAACGAACAAGTAAAGATGCTGAACGAAATAGCAACCAACAACAAAATGCAAAGAGAATGCTGGTCAGCGCTAAACCCAAAAAGTTTTGCCAACCGTGCCAACGAGATGACCATACAATACAAGAACTAATTGCCCCCGGACCGGCCATTAGTGGTAGTGCTAACGGGACAACACCAATACTATCTCTTACTGCAGTTTCTGTTTTTTCTTGCTTATTCTGTTTATCTTCACCAATTTTTCCACTAATCATCGACATTGCGATTGTCACAATTAATATCCCCCCTGCGATGCGAAATGAATCGATGGAGATACCAAACAACTGAAGTATTGAGTCACCTATGAGTAGTGAAGTACATAAAATAATAGCGACTGAAGTATTCGCTACAGTATTAGTTTTATTTCTCCCTGCATTACTTTGATAGTTAGTCATACTAATAAACACAGGTAGAATGCCTACTGGGTTTACAAGTGCAAAAAGACCAATAAAAAATTTAATGTAACCAGATAAATCGAGTAATGCGATGCTCACTCAGCCATTTCCTTAAATAGTTCTCTTAAGAGATGCATTGATACCTTTTCTAATTTTATCACCTCTGGTGCTAATTTCCTTGCGCGAAATAATTTTTTCTATAACAAACTAAATTTCCTTGTTATTTTAGTGAGTAATGAATGAATTTTTCCCCACAAATGTATTAGTCATATTAAATTAAGTCATAGAACAATAACACTTACATAACGTATATGAATATAAGCCTGCTGAAAGGTGTCAGCTTGGCATTTTCGTGATTTAGATCACTTTATTTAATTCCTATTTTGTTAATCTATTCTTAACTGATAGACAGGATTAATAAGATTTTTAAGCCAATAGGCGATGATGAGCAGCGTTATTATTAGAATTATCTATACTTTCACTTTTAGGCAGTCTTTTTCGCCCAGTTTGTCGATACATTGCTCATTGGCTTAAAAAGTTTAACATTTATCAGGAGTAATCTATATGTCTGTAACTAACGTTACCGAACTCAATGAACTCGTTGCTCGTGTCAAAAAAGCTCAACGCGAATTCGCGACTTTCTCACAAGAAAAAGTTGACGAAATATTTCGTGCTGCTGCTCTCGCTGCCGCTGATGCACGTATCCCCCTAGCAAAACTCGCTGTTGAAGAATCTGGAATGGGTATTATTGAAGATAAAGTGATAAAAAATCATTTTGCTTCTGAGTATATCTATAATGCCTATAAAGACGAAAAGACCTGTGGGACTTTATCTGAAGACCCAACATTTGGGACAATAACGATTGCAGAGCCTATCGGTATTATTTGTGGCATTGTGCCAACCACTAACCCAACCTCAACTGCAATTTTTAAATCATTAATTAGTCTAAAAACACGTAATGCCATTATCTTCTCTCCACATCCACGTGCGAAAAATGCAACCAATCGTGCAGCTGAAATAGTACTTAATGCCGCTATTGCTGCAGGTGCACCAAAAGATATTATTGGCTGGATTGATTCCCCTTCCGTTGAATTATCCAATGCATTGATGCACCACGCTGATATTAACCTGATTTTAGCGACAGGTGGACCAGGTATGGTTAAAGCAGCCTATAGCTCTGGTAAGCCAGCGATTGGTGTCGGCGCGGGTAATACCCCTGTTGTGATTGATGAAACAGCAGATATCAAACGTGCTGTTGCATCGATTCTCATGTCAAAAACCTTCGATAACGGCGTTATTTGCGCCTCAGAACAATCCGTTGTTGTTGTGGATGAGATCTACAACCAAGTTCGTGAGCGTTTTTCCAGCCATGGCGGCTATTTACTGCAAGGTAAAGAACTTAAAGCGGTTCAAGAAATCATTTTGAAAAATGGTAACTTAAATGCTGCCATTGTGGGCCAACCTGCTGTTAAAATTGCCGAAATGGCGGGCATCACTGTCCCTATCACGACTAAAATCTTGATAGGTGAAGTTAAAGTTATTGATGATTCAGAACCCTTTGCCCATGAAAAACTGTCCCCGCTCTTAGCCATGTATCGTGGTAAAAACTTTGAAGATGCCGTCTCCAAAGCTGAACAATTAGTCGAAATGGGAGGGATTGGCCATACTTCTTGCTTATACACCGACCAAGACAATCAACATGAACGAGTGAACTACTTCGGCCAAAAAATGAAAACAGCACGTATTTTAATTAATACGCCGGCCTCGCAAGGTGGTATTGGTGACTTATACAACTTCAAACTAGCTCCTTCTCTCACATTGGGTTGTGGCTCTTGGGGGGGTAACTCTATTTCCGAAAACGTCGGGCCAAAACACTTGATCAACACTAAAACTGTGGCGAAGAGAGCTGAAAACATGTTATGGCATAAACTACCAAATTCAATCTACTTCCGTCGTGGTTGCCTACCTATCGCCCTTGAAGAGATTGCAACTGACGGTGCGAAACGTGCCTTTATCGTCACTGATGGTTATTTATTCAATAATGGTTATGTTGATGAAGTAGTCAATGTACTCAAAAAACACCACATTGAAACAGACGTATTCTTTGAAGTTGAAGCAGACCCAACATTAACAGTTGTACGTAAAGGCGCTGCCCAAATGCAAGCATTCAACCCTGATGTTATTATTGCATTAGGTGGTGGTTCACCGATGGATGCAGCGAAAATTATGTGGGTCATGTACGAACATCCTGAAACACACTTTGAAGAGCTCGCGCTACGCTTTATGGATATTCGCAAACGTATTCACCGCTTCCCTAAAATGGGCGTTAAAGCGAAACTAGTTGCGATTACAACTACTTCAGGTACTGGCTCTGAAGTTACGCCGTTTGCGGTTGTGACTGATGATAAAACAGGTCAAAAATATCCATTAGCGGATTACGCACTCACCCCGAACATGGCTATCGTTGATGCAAACTTAGTCATGAATATGCCTAAATCTTTAACTGCCTTTGGCGGTCTAGATGCAGTGACCCATGCATTAGAAGCTTATGTTTCAGTGCTAGCTAACGAATTTACCGATGGCCAAGCGCTTAAAGCATTAAGTTTATTAAAAGATTATTTACCTGCCAGCTATCACGAAGGTGCTAAAAACCCTGTCGCTAGGGAGCGTGTACATAATGGGGCTACCCTTGCAGGTATTGCATTTGCGAATGCGTTCTTAGGGGTATGTCACTCAATGGCACATAAACTAGGTTCAGAGTTCCATATTCCACATGGCCTCGCCAATGCCCTATTGATTTGTAATGTCATCCGTTTCAATGCGAATGACAATCCAACTAAGCAAACAGCCTTTAGCCAATATGACCGTCCTCACGCACGTCGACAGTATGCTGAAATTGCTGATCATCTCGGTTTAACTGATTCAGGGGATCGTACAGGCGCTAAAATTGAAAAATTATTAGCATGGCTTGATGAAATAAAAGCAGATTTAGGCATTCCAAAATCTATTCGTGAGACAGGAGTACCTGAAGCAGACTTCTTAGCTCGCGTAGATAAACTGTCTGAAGATGCATTTGATGACCAATGTACTGGTGCTAACCCAAGGTATCCATTAATCTCTGAAATTAAACAATTATTATTGGATTCCTATTATGGTCGTGATTTTGTTGAGCATTCAACAGCACCTGTTACCGAACATATAGAAAAGAAAGTTCCTCAGAAAAAAACAGCTGAAAAGAAAACCACTAAAAAATAATTTATTTATAGATTATTAAATTAGCAAAGGCACTGTTATAGAAACAGTGCCTTTTTTGAGGACTTAAAATGAGTTGCGACGTACTAAATATTAACGTTGATATATATGATTTTTCCTAATAGCTAGTTTTATATCACCTTCTACTCGCATAACGAGATTATAATAATTATTTTATTTCCATACACGTAACTATATAAAACTACCTAAAATGAATTGGTTTTTTAGGAATTATCCCTTCATTCATCATTTGCGCTTGTTTTATTGCTTCTGAATAGTGTTTACGACAAACAGATATATACTTTTCATTACCGCCTATATCGACCTGAGCACCCTCATATACAGCAATACCATCACTTCCTATACGTAATACCTTATTAGCCTTACGCCCACAGTAGCATACGGTTTTTAGCTCAACCAATTTATCTGCCCATGCGAGTAAATATTGACTGCCTGCAAATAGTTGCCCAGCAAAATCAGTGCGAAGTCCATAGCACAAAACAGGGATATCCTCGTTATCAACGATGTCACATAATTCTTCAACTTGTTTTTTTGTTAAAAACTGACATTCATCAATAAGGACACAATGCACTTTCTGTAACTGATTTTCGCGCTTAATAACCTCTGCCATATCCGTCGTTGTTGAATAAACCAACGCTTCAGCAGATAAACCAATACGCGAGGATACTTTCCCCTGAGCAAAGCGATTATCTATCTCTGCTGTGAAAATAACAGTACGCATCCCTCTTTCATTATAGTTATACGATGATTGCAATAACGACGTTGATTTGCCTGCATTCATTGCTGAATAATAAAAATAAAGCTGAGCCATCTGGCTGTTTCCTCACAATTAATATACGCAATAATTTTACCATAAAACATATCGTTAGATTAACAAAATGACACTATCTCACTTTACTTATTGAAAATTTAACCCTTTTTACAATTATTTTGCTTCTTATCGCTAATAAAGCTTACCTTATATACAATAAAAACCAATTTGATATTAACTATAAACCGTATCAGCTAAAGCATGTTAAGCTAAAATTCATCATCAAAAAAAGAAAATTTAAGTTAGTATCCCCCTTCAATTCATTCTGAGTAAAAGTAGAATGCGACTTTCGACAAGCACTGCGAAATATTAAATCACAAAGTTTTTTTCTTATTGCTATTTTTTTCATTAGTTCAGTTATTGATAATAGCGGTATATATATCTACGAAAGTTTTATTTTTCTTTTGTAAAAAAATTGCATTCGTAAAAGATAACTTTTAAACTAGAGAAGTAATTTAGCTATTGCAGAATTTAAAATAGCATTCTATTATTACTGTACACATGCCAACAAATAATTTGAGACCAGGAAAATGAGCGAATCATTAAAAGCGTTAAATAACATCCGTACTCTTCGTGCTCAAGCTCGCGAAGTAACTTTAGAATCGTTAGAAGAAATGCTGGAAAAATTAACCGTCGTTGTTGAAGAACGTCGTGATGAAGAAAACCAAGCTCGTGCAGAATTAGAAGAACGTAACCGTAAACTGGAAAAAGTTCGTGAAATGATTCTTGAGCAAGGCGTAGATTTAAATGACCTTCTGCAAACAATGGATTCAGGTAAAGGCACAAGCACTCGTGCTAAACGTGCAGCTCGTCCAGCTAAATATAAATATGTTGATGAAAATGGTGAAACTAAAACGTGGACAGGCCAAGGCCGTACTCCAGCTGTAATCAAAGTTGCCATTGAAGAACAAGGCAAATCATTAGATGATTTCTTGATCTAATCGCCTAATCTTTTATTCCAAACACCCTTTTTAAAAGGGTGTTTTTGTTTGTACCTTTATATATTATTTTATATTAGTCTCTAGCTACAAAGTCTCTTAACCATTATAACCACTAGCTCCCCCTGCAATTCTTGCTTAATTTATAGCCTCTAATAGGTATTGCACTAATCATCAAATATTTACAATTAAATAAAAACGCCAAGGTAAAGATTTGTAATTTTAATTAGACATTATTAAATTCAAAAGCAATTGTTTAATGTGACTGAGTGCTATTTTTATCGCACTGCATGGAGGTAAAATTAACAACGAGTCGAAAAGCCGCTTCTACTCCTTAATACTTAGTCTTTATAGTTAATAGTTCATCTCTATCTATAAAAAAGGCTAACTTGTCTAGTTAGCCTTGAATTAATTTACTGAAATAAGTTTTCTATTTCGGCGCGTTCAATGAAGCCGACAATTCTGTCAACCACTGGGTAAAGTCATCTCCTAAAGTGTCATGTTGCATTCCATATTCAACAAATGCTTTCATGTAACCTAGTTTATTTCCACAGTCATGACTTTTACCACATAAGTGGTAAGCCTCTACAGGTTCATTATTTTCCATCATTAATGCGATTGCATCAGTTAGCTGTATTTCATCACCAGCACCTGGGACTGTTTTTGCTAATGCGTCCCATATTTTTTCAGATAAAACGTAACGACCAACAATAGACAAATTGGAGGGGGCTTCTTCACGACTTGGTTTTTCTACCATGCGAATAATTTTTTTGCTGTCCCCCGGTTGCAGAACTGCGCCATTGCAATCAACAATACCGTAATTGGAAACTTCTTGCTCGGGCACAGGTTCAACCAGAATCTGGCTCGCCCCCGTAGATTCGTACTGTTCTAGCATTTCACGTAGATTAAATTTTGTTAAATCCGTGCTATAACGGTCTAAAATCACATCAGGTAAAATGACAGCAAATGGCTCTTCACCCACTAATGGTTTTGCACATAAAATAGCATGCCCTAACCCTTTCGCAATCCCTTGACGTGTTTGCATGATAGTAACATGACTTGGGCAAATAGATTGCACCTCATCCAATAACTGGCGCTTAACACGCGCTTCCAATATGGCCTCTAACTCGAAGCTAGTATCAAAGTGGTTCTCAATTGAGTTTTTTGATGAATGGGTAACCAAAACTATCTCATTGATCCCAGCAGCAATACACTCATTGACTACATATTGAATGAGCGGCTTATCAACAATCGGTAGCATCTCTTTTGGAATAGCTTTTGTTGCCGGTAGCATCCGCGTCCCTAAGCCCGCAACAGGTATTACAGCTTTACGCACCTTGCGTTGTGTCATTTGTCATAACTCCAGATAATATCTACGCATCTTAGCCCCATAGTTCAAATATGTTAGCGATGCATTTCAAGTGCGCGGAAGTATATCAGGAAATTATCCCAAATAAATAGTGACGAGTCCGAATGCGGCAATTTAAAACGCGTCATCAACACTTTTTAAGAGTAAATTAATTTTCAGGATTAAACATTAGTTTTATTTTTTGGCTATTATTGCGTATTAAACACTGCCAGACAGCCCCTTTTATCTCCAAATGATTCGATTGATAAAACTTGAGTGTCCCAAGTGGCAGGTTTCTTGCCAATTTAAAATGAGAGTTTTCTGTCGTTATATCGGCTTCTAACCCAGCACTAGCCATAATGATCGAATTATTTTGCGTGTTAAAATACCCCAACAGTAAAGGAAATTGCCCATTAAAACCGGAATCTTCCAATAAATGATTTATCTGATTAATAATCCTATCAATATTTGGTAGTTTTTTATCTGGATAGCTAACGGCGCTTTTCAATAAATCATTAAATACAACCCGGATTAAAAAAGCAGCCATGACGCCTTCTTGATGAGACCGCTCCGTATCTATACAGTAAAAACCAATTTGGCTATCTGAAATAGCGGCTAAGTCTAACAACAGACCAAACCGATTAGCTTCATTAAGTTGGCGATAATTAATTCTATAACCATTAATTATTTGGTGTACTGGCGGCTGCAATTGCTTCAAGACGGTAAGCATGTCTTGCGGATTGTTTTCCATCAATGCAGAAATATTATCGCCGATTTGTTCGGATAAGTCGTCTTGCTCAGGATACAACGCTGAAAGGATGGTAACTTTAACTTCATCTAAATTTTTTATCGGTTTTAATAACGCATCTGTCGCCCCTAAACGGAACATTCTGTCTAATTGCGTAAAATCAGTGGTTGCTGTAATGACTATCACCGGAATGTTAATATTTCTAGCAACTAACTCCCGCATAAATGCTTCGCCATCCATAACTGGCATATTTAAATCACAAAGAATGATATCAGGTTCTATATGGCTTATTGTGATCATTTCTATTGCTAATTGACCATTTTTTGCGGTATAGATCTCTATCCCTAATGTCTCAAGGTAGTTTTTTAAGATTGTACAGAAGGTGATTTCGTCTTCTACTATCAGTATTTTTCTATTTTTCATAAGATACCTACTGCAATGACCTGGTTTAATTAACAATACTATTATTCATACTATAAAATTATTTTTCACCCACAATTTAAGTATAGTGATTTTTCAATCTTATACTTATTTTTATCGAGAGTGTTATGCCATCACAAGCAAAAGATAGATGTTGCTGCGGTAATGAAGCACAATTTGAACATTGTTGCTCACCTTTTTTGCGAGGCTTGTCAATTCCTCAGACACCTGAGCAACTCATGCGCTCACGTTACAGCGCCTATGTACATCACAATGTTGATTACCTTATTGAGACATGGCACCCCGATTGCCATGCCGAGGAATATCGTGAAGAGCTAATCAATAGTTTTATACAGACACAATGGCTAGGACTTTGTGTTATTAGTTCTTCTTATGCTAAAAATCCTGATGAAGGCTATGTCGAATTTTCGGCTTGCTTTATTGATGAAAAAGCTGATCATAAACAACTTATTCATGAACGTTCCCGTTTTATTCGGATAAATTCGCGTTGGTATTATATAGATGGCATAACACCAAAAGTGGGTCGTAATGACTTATGCCCTTGTGGTTCTAGCAAAAAATATAAAAAGTGCTGTAATCCAAGTTAGCTATCGCTCGTTTATTTACTTGTATCAACGCAAATTTAACACTCAGTTTGTCATTAGCTTTATTATATAAGCTTTGCTAGTTAAGGATTAGACAGTTTCATGCAACACAAAAATGTACAAAAGAAAATTCTCAGGACAATTTGCCCTGACGCGAAAGGACTTATCGCGAAAATCACCAATATTTGCTATAAACACCAGCTCAACATTGTACAGAATAATGAGTTTGTCGATCACCGCACAGGCCGTTTCTTTATGAGGACCGAACTGGAAGGGATTTTTAACGATGAAACTCTATTAGCAGACCTTGACGATGCATTGCCTGTGGGTTCTAAACGCGAATTAAACGCAGCTGGGCGTCGTCGCATTGTTATCATGGTCACCAAAGAAGCTCATTGCCTTGGTGATTTACTCATGAAGAGTGCTTATGATGGCTTAGATGTTGAGATTGCCGCTGTTATAGGTAACCATGACACCTTGAAGAACTTGGTCGAGCAATTTGGCATTCCATTCCACCATATTAGTCACGAAGGTTTAACCCGTGAACAACATGATGAAAAAATGACAGCTCAAATTGACCAGTATCAGCCTGATTATGTGGTTCTGGCCAAATATATGCGTGTTTTAACACCAGAATTTGTTCAGCATTATCCAAACCAAATTATCAATATTCACCACTCATTCTTACCTGCGTTTATTGGTGCTAGACCTTACCACCAAGCCTATGAGCGCGGGGTAAAAATTATTGGGGCAACAGCGCATTTTGTAAATGATAACCTTGATGAGGGACCAATCATTACACAAAACGTGATTAATATAGACCATACATTTACTGCTGATGACATGATGCGTGCTGGCCGAGATGTTGAAAAAAATGTACTTAGCCATGCATTATATTGGGTATTAGCTCAGCGTGTATTTGTATATGGTAACCGAACGATTATTTTATAAGTCAAAAACTGGCTTAAACAACAATAAATTGTTGATATTACAAGCGTTAAGAACAAAAAAACAGCAAACGAGTATTTTATTGTAAATTAATGCTTTACAGCGGCGCGTCATTTGATATGATGCCGCCCGCTGTGAACGATTACAGCAATACAAAATTAGGTGGGATACCCAAGCGGCCAAAGGGAGCAGACTGTAAATCTGCCGTCACAGACTTCGAAGGTTCGAATCCTTCTCCCACCACCATTCAGTTATACTCACCTCCCAGTTTATCAACAACGCCCATAAAGCGATTTAACACACTAGAATGTGATTTTGACTTATAGACATAACATTCACTTTGCCCTAGAAAATTATTTATTGATACGTATATCAATGACTTATCAATTAACTCTTCTTCAGGATAATGGTCAGTAATGCCAATAAAGTCACCATCTTGAATAAAACTTTGACAACAACCGATATTGTCCATTTGTCTTACGCTAATCTTGTTATCGGTGGTCTCAATTTTTTTTAATAACCCACTCATTAGCGAACTTTTATAAAATGCAGGATCACATAACCAAGTGTTTTTTTGTAATAGCTCAATAAGGTTATAATGGTATTTTTCATATAGTTCTTTACGACAATATATACCCAATGGTGAGTTCTCTATTTTTTTTTGTAATGAGAAACGCTCACTAACAACTTCCTCAGAACTAAGAATAAGTGTATTACCATCATAATCAACAATCTCATCCACTTCATCATAATTAAACCTCAATATATTAACTTGTACATTATTGAGGTGAGCTGCTTGATATAAATTGATTAAGTGCCCTTCTTTTCCCCAGTCATAATAAATATTAGCCTCATTAACAATGTAGCCTGAAAAATGTTTTTTAGTAATTTCTTTCTCCTGTAAATAAAGATCCCTAAGATCATTATAAAGTTCCTGGCCATCCTTAGTTAATGTCATTCCAAATTTTTCTCTCTTAAAAAGCCGTTTACCTAAACTGGTTTCGAAATCCTTGATTGACTTCGCTATGGGAGGTGTCGTACGGTTCATCACCCTAGCAGCCTTGCTTAACGAGCCATTTTCCACAACCGCCATAAACGCCTCTAATTTTCTTGAAAAGAACATATCTATGACCCCATTCTATTATTAAAATGTTAATCAACAAGAGTAATTATATAAGTCAAAAAATGTTGATTAGCCCATAATTCAACTCACCAAATAAAAAGACAATCTTAATTTTTTTATTGAATGAGTAACAATATTTCATAAAGGTATTTTTATAATTTCCAACATAGCAAAGCAATATATTATACTGTTTAGCTTAATTATTTTTTATGGCTAGACTATTAAATCACATTAAAATACAAATAACCAACTGACTTTAAATGAAATTAAATATACTTAATTAAGATATTATTTAACACACCTTAATTTTCAATAAAAAATAAATTAGTCATAACTCACCCAATTAACAATAATAGATAATTAAAATTGTTGATATTAATTTATATAATATACAGTATCAGTCAAATGTATTACCTACTGCTATTATTACAGTAGTCTACATAATTTATTTTTGAATTAAAGTACGCTATGTAGGGTTATACAGTGTGGTCATCATCTGTTAGAATCTGAGGCAATAATCATTAAAGCATAGGTGATAAAAAAACCATGAAATTCATATCATTCAACATTAATGGCCTGCGAGCTCGCCCTCACCAACTTGCCGCTATTATAGAAAAACATCAACCAGAAGTCATTGGTTTACAAGAAACCAAGGTCCATGATGATATGTTCCCTTATGAGGAAGTGAGCCAACTGGGCTATCATGTTTTTTATCACGGTCAAAAAGCACATTACGGTGTTGCGCTACTCACTAAAAATGAACCTATCGATGTACGAAAAGGTTTTCCAACTGATGATGAAGATGCCCAACGCCGTATTATTATGGCTGATATTCACACAGAGCGAGGGCCATTAACGGTAATTAACGGTTATTTCCCTCAAGGGGAGAGCCGTGACCACCCAACGAAATTCCCAGCCAAAGAAAAATTCTATCAAGACTTACAGCACTATGTAACGTCGACACAAACAGCTGACTCCCAATTATTAATTATGGGGGATATGAACATCAGTCCAACCGATTTAGATATTGGTATTGGAGATGTTAATCGCAAGCGCTGGTTAAAAACAGGTAAGTGTTCATTTTTACCAGAAGAACGTGAATGGCTAGATAACCTACTGGGCTGGGGGTTAGTCGATACATACCGCGCGAAGAACCCGGATGTCAATGACTGCTACTCCTGGTTTGATTACCGCTCAAAAGGTTTCGATGATAACCGTGGCTTGCGGATAGACTTATTACTCGCCTCTAACAAGTTAGCTGAGCGTTGTATTGCAACAGGGATTGATTATGACATTCGTGGAATGGAAAAACCGTCAGATCACGCCCCTGTATGGTCTGAGTTTAACTTAACCAAATAATTCTTTAACACCGTACACGGCAAGTAAAAGGTGCTATATAGCACCTTTTACTGTATTAGTTACTCGACTTTCTTTTTAGTTTTCTTGCTTGTTTTCGTTGCTTTCTTCCCGCTTTTTGAAGGCGGTGGAGGTAACTCTCTAAATGTACGCAAATTCGTAAATTGGCGAGCATGATGAATTAATTGCACCAGCGTTTGGCTTAGTGGCTGCATGAAATCATCATAACGT
This sequence comes from Providencia sp. TYF-12, assembly GCF_041344805.1. NCBI lineage: Bacteria > Pseudomonadati > Pseudomonadota > Gammaproteobacteria > Enterobacterales > Morganellaceae > Providencia > Providencia sp. TYF-12. The sequence continues at coordinate 2,350,528 of NZ_CP166833.1, read as the reverse complement.
GATTGTTTTTCACTGATTTGAGTCAGAACAGACTCCCAATGTGCGGTCATATCCGGTAAAGTCGCCATATCTGGCAACACATGAATTAATGCTCTCCCAGCAGGCGATGAATGAATATAACGCCCTTTTTTATATAAAAATTGCCGTTTAAATAATAGGTCAATAATTCCAGCACGCGTCGCTTCAGTACCAAGGCCATCAGTTTCTCGCAATACTTTTTTTAATGCTTTATCTTGTACAAAACGAGCAATTCCTGTCATAGCAGACAATAAAGTAGCATCAGTAAAAGGCCTTGGTGGTTGTGTTTGCCTTTCGACAACCTCCCCTTTTTCACACAGAAGTTCGTCATTTTTACTCACGATGGGTAAAGGCATACCATCATTTTCAGCGTCCCGCTCTTTATTTCCTAAGACAACTCGCCAGCCTGCTTCAGCTAAAAAACGCGCTTTAGCGATAAACTTACCCTTTTCAATTTCTAAATCAATTGTACATTTACGATAAACCGCATCAGCCATAAATTGAATAATATACTGCCGCGCAATCAGTTGATAAATATTACTTTCATTCTCTGTAAGTTTTACCGCAGTGGCTTTTGCTGTAGGAATAATCGCATGGTGAGCATCGACTTTTTTATCATCCCAACAACGGTTTTTTTTATCTAACTCTGGGAGTTCAAATTCAGTGAGTAACGGCTGATGCACTGCTATTGCATTTAATACACTATGGCGACCAGCGAAATGTTCATCAGGTAGATAACGACTATCTGAACGCGGGTAGGTAATTAATTTATGCGTTTCATATAAACGTTGGCAAATATCCAAGACTTCCTGTGCACTGAGTGCATATTTTTTGGCTGCTTCAATTTGCAGAGCTGACAAAGAGAAAGGTAAAGGAGCAATCTCAGTTTCACGTTTATCTTGGTACTGTGTGACTATCGCCGGCTTACCTTCAATACGCGAAACGACATGCTCCGCTAAAGGCCGATGAAATAAGCGCCCTTCTTCATCCTGAAAATCGACACACGACTCACTAGGTTGCCATACAGCAACAAAACGCTCATCTTGCGGAGTCACAATGTGTGCTTTAACTTCAAAGTAGTCTTTCGGAACAAAGTTTTCTATTTCTTCATCGCGCCTGACCACCAGCCCTAAAACTGGTGTTTGCACCCGACCAACAGAGAGAACACCTTGATAGCCCCCCCGTTGCCCCAATAAGGTATACGCTCGAGTCATATTGATGCCGTAGAGCCAATCAGCTCGTGCTCGTGCCAATGCTGACACACACAGAGGGATAAACTCACGATTTTCTCTTAAGCGGTCAATGGCCCGCTCAACAGCCTGTGGATTAAGGTCATTAATCAAGCAACGTTTTACGCTTTTGCGTTTTTCTGAATCAAGCTTTAAAAAGTCGAGTACCTCATCAACCAGCAACTGTCCTTCTCTATCGGGGTCTCCTGCATGAACAACGACAGTTGCTTGTTTAAGCAGCGCTTCAATCGTTTTTAATTGTTTGGTTACCGCGGAGCGCGGCTTTAATTGCCACTTATCGGGGATAATCGGCAAATCTTGCAAATTCCAACGCGCATACCTAGGTTCATAGGCATCGGGTTCTGCCTGCTCCAAAAGGTGCCCTATGCACCAAGTAACAGTTTGACCATCACCACATTGAATAAAACCATCACCACGCTTATGTGGTTTCGGCAGTACATCAGCAATAGCCCTTGCAAGGCTCGGTTTTTCCGCAATAAACAAACGCATGAATTAATCTATCACTTCAACTAAAGGAACATTGTCCTGATGGGGTAATAATTTCCCGATAGACTGTAACAAAACACCTTGTTGCTGTGCAATCTCTTTAATTTTAGAGACTTCTGAAGGTTTGACGGCAATAAGTAAACCGCCAGATGTTTGAGGATCACACAGTAAGTTACGTTGCATATCACTCATTGGGCCAATAAGATGCCCATAACTGTCAAAATTCCGTGATGTCCCACCAGGAACACAACCTGCCTCGATATATTTCTCAACATCCGTTAATTTAGGTACTTTGTTAAAAGCAATCTCAGCGCGGACACCAGAACCTTCACAGATTTCACTTAAATGCCCCAACAAGCCAAAACCCGTCACATCAGTCATCGCGGTTACTCCATCAAGAGGAGCAATCTCAGCACCCAGCTTATTCATCTGGCACATAGTTTCAGCTGCCAAATGTTGGTGCTCCTCAGCAAGAACCCCTTTTTTCTCCGCAGTAGTTAATACGCCAATCCCCAAAGGTTTCGTTAAAAATAGCTCACAGCCTGCTATTGCTGCGCTATTTTTCTTCACGTACTCGGTATTAACGACGCCAGTAACTGCTAGACCAAAGATAGGTTCAGGTGCATCAATTGAATGCCCTCCAGCCAGGGATATCCCAGCATCCGCACAAGCGGCACGTCCCCCCTCGATAACTTCACGTGCAACTTCCGGTGGTAATTTAGCGATTGGCCAACCTAAGATTGCAATCGCCATAATCGGTTTACCACCCATAGCGAAAATATCACTTATCGCATTAGTCGCCGCAATACGGCCAAATTCAAACGGGGAATCAACAATTGGCATAAAAAAGTCAGTGGTACTAATGATGCCAATGCCATTGCCTAAATCATAAACAGCAGCGTCATCTTTAGTTTCATTACCAACTAACAAATGGGGGTCGTGAAATTTAGCTTGTTCTGTATGTAAAATTTGTTCTAAAACCTTTGGTGCGATTTTGCAGCCGCAACCTGCACCATGGCTATATTGTGTTAGTCTAATTTTCTCAGTCATTATTGTTCTCTTTAAAAATAAGTTACAAATCCTGTCATATCAGGGGCTTGTACTTTTGCAGGTGCTTTAAGTTCAGGTGTCCCCAAATAAAGAAAACCAACAATTCGGTCGTTTTCGCCACAACCTAAACCTGCACGAACGACCGCATCTTCAGTCCATGAACCAGAACGCCAAATTCCACCAAAACCCTGTGCAACTGCAGCCATTTGCATAGCTTGTACTGTGCAACTTGCTGCAACTAATTGTTCCCACTCAGGAATTTTAGGATGTTGTTTTAGCTTTGCAATCACAGTAATAATTAATGGCGCTCTAAAAGGTGCATTGCGAGCTTTTTCTTCAACATCCTCGCCTAACTGCCCTTCAATTGCCGCTTTCTCAAGCAGTTCACTGAAGCGTTTAATGCCATCATCTTTCATGATCACAAAATGCCATGGTTTCAATGCGCCGTGATCAGGTGCTCTCATCCCTGCTGCAAGTATATTATCAAGCTGTTCACCTTGTGGGGCTGGCGTTTTGAGTCTAGAAGCTGAACGGCGGTTCAACAAAAGGGTTAAAGCATCCATGGTTGTCTCCGATTAAGAGTAAACTGATATGATAATCATTCAATTAGATAATTATACCAATACTATATTTAGTTTAAGCCTAAGAGAAAATCGCCTACACTATATAACCATTAATTATTGAGTAAATTACGTTATAAATTCATTGAATTGTATCATTTGTCACTGGTGAAAAATATAATTGAGATATTGTACCTTGTGTAACACAATTTTGTTATGCATAAAAACCGCTTTCAGTGCCAAGTAATTGTATTGATTAATACTAACCGACTGAAAGTGAGAAATGATGATCGGGTTGTGGATTGGCTTTAAGACCATAGCTTTTCGTTCATCTAACAAAGGGCTTACACCTTATTTATACTAAATACAATTTTTAATAGTATCCAAATAGTTTGTCCTCCAAACTGGCAGTCAGTGAATTAATGTCACCTTGGGGAGCAAAATAGGCAGGATAGGAGAGAAAATGCGTCAATTATGGGACATCATCGCTACCATTTTTAAAATTAGCTGGCGAGCGTTAAATTTTATCCGAGAATTTGTTTTCAATGCTATTTTCCTAGTGTTGTTTTTTGTTGTGATTGGCTCAATTGCCCTTTATCAATCAGATTCTCAACCCGAGAAAAACTATTTCGGGGCATTGTATGTCGATTTACAGGGTGTGATTGTTGACCAAGTCTCCGCTCCTGATCCATTCGGCCGTATGAGTCGTGAGTTATTAGGCACCTCAAATAGCCGTATGCAAGAAAACTCCTTGTTTGATATTGTCGATACCATTCGTACCGCAGCTAGCGATGACCGCATTACAGGGATGGTATTACGTTTAGATAACTTAACGGGGGCTGACCAGCCTTCTTTGGCTTACATCGGTAAAGCCATTAACGAATTCAAAGCTGCTGGGAAATCTGTCTATGCTGTTGGGAACAGTTATAACCAGTCACAATACTATCTCGCAAGTTTTGCTGATGATATTTATTTAACACCACAAGGCACTGTAGGGCTTTATGGCTTTGCGACTAACAGCATGTACTATAAGTCGCTGTTAGAAAGGCTTAAGGTTAGTAGTCATATATTCCGTGTGGGGACTTACAAATCTGCTGTTGAGCCACTCATGCGTGACGATATGTCACCAGAGGCACGCTTAGCCAATCAACAGTGGTTAGATGCCTTATGGAACAACTATTTATCTGAACTTGCCACAAATCGCAAAATGACCAGTGCTCAAATTTTCCCGGGTGCAGATGCGATATTATCGCAATTACGTGCTGTTAAGGGCGATAACGCTCAGTATGCGTTAAAACAACGGTTAGTGGATAAACTATATACAAATGAACAAGTTGAAGATTTGCTCTCTAAGCATTTCGGTTGGAATAAAGAAGATAAGCAGTTTAATAATATCAGTATTTACGATTACTCAGCGAAAATAGCCGATACAACTGCAAGCCAAGGGGGGAATATTGCTGTAATCGTTGTTCAAGGTGCGATTATGGACGGCCCTCAAACTGCGGGTATTGCAGGTGGAGACACCATTGCAGCTCAAATTCGTGATGCTCGTCTAGATGATAATATTAAAGCCATTGTATTACGCGTTAATAGTCCTGGTGGTAGTGTTAGTGCATCTGACCTGATCCGTAGCGAACTCGCTTCTGCTCATGCGGCAGGGAAACCTGTTGTAGTCTCAATGGGGGGCATGGCCGCATCTGGGGGCTATTGGGTATCGACGCCTGCTGATTATATTATTGCGAGCCCTAGTACTTTAACGGGTTCAATTGGTATTTTCGGTGTTATCAATACGTTTGAAAAATCATTAGATTCTATTGGCGTCTATACCGATGGGGTATCCACATCTCCCCTTGCAGATATTTCACTAACCAAAGGGATTAGCCCACAATTTGCCGATATGATGCAAATTACTATTGAAAATGGTTATGATACATTTATCGGTTTGGTCGCTAAATCACGTCACAAAACCCCTGCTGAAATAGACAAGATTGCTCAAGGCCGTGTATGGATAGGTCAGGATGCGCTCAAAAATGGCCTAGTTGACCAACTCGGTGATTTTGATAATGCCGTTGATAAAGCCGCAGAACTAGCTAAACTCACTGATGTTAAGCTAGATTGGATGAAACCTGAGCTGACTTTTATGGATCAACTGCTACTTGAATTAACCACCAATGTTCAAGCCGCAATGCCGGATGTACTACAAGTATTCCTACCTCCCGCAGTCGCGACGGATATTCGCCAGCAAGCACAATTTTTCCTAAAAATGAATGACCCGCAAAATCGCTATGCATTTTGCCTTAACTGTGCTGAAATCAACTAATCGCCCCTTTTCCCCTTCAACTTGTTTGAAGGGGATTTATCTCACAATCTAGTTAACTACCTAATTTAAACCTAGCAATTAGCAACTTAACGATAGTAATACACCAATAAATACGTCAAAATCCTAATAATCATTTTTCTTCACTGCGCAGTGATAATTTAGGTAATAAGATGCAAAAAAAATCAATTTATGTCGTCTACACAGGTGGAACCATTGGCATGCGCCATTCGCCACAAGGCTATATTCCTGTTTCTGGTCACCTACAAGCGCAATTGGCACAAATGCCCGAGTTTCACCGCCTTGAGATGCCTGAATTTACCATTCGCGAACATCAACCTCTGATAGACTCCTCGGATATTACACCAGAGGACTGGCAACTTATCGCCGATGATATTTCCGAGAATTACCCCCTATATGATGGCTTTGTGATTTTGCATGGTACGGATACCATGGCATTTACGGCTTCTGCATTATCATTTATGTTTGAAAACTTGAAAAAACCGGTGATAGTGACAGGGTCACAAATACCCTTAGAGGCACTGCGTTCAGATGGGCAAACTAACTTATTAAACGCCCTATATCTCGCCGCAAATTATCCAATAAATGAAGTTGGGTTATTTTTTAATAATAAGTTGTATCGTGGTAACCGTACCGTCAAAGCACATGCGGATGGTTTTGATGCCTTTAGTTCCCCAAACTGTTCCCCTTTAATGGAGGCAGGGATAAATATTCGCTCATTTAATACATGTCCAGCTCCCATTGGCATAGGCGAATTTAAAGCTCACCGGATTACCCCTCAACCTATTGGTGTTGTTACTCTCTATCCTGGCTTATCCATTGAGATTGTGCGTAATATTCTTCAACAACCCGTCAAAGCACTTATTTTACGTTCTTATGGCGTGGGTAATGCCCCTCAACAGCCCGAACTCTTGCGAATACTACGCGAAGCAACTAATAGAGGGATTATTGTGGTCAACCTGACACAATGTATTTCTGGCCGAGTCAATATGGAAGGGTATGCGACAGGTCACGCACTAGCAGACGCCGGGGTGATCAGTGGTTATGATATGACATTTGAGGCAGCATTAAGTAAATTGCATTACTTACTCAGCCAAAATTACACACCTGCATTAATTCGTGAATTAATGCAAAATAACTTACGCGGTGAACTGAGTTACGCTGATGACTAAATACTGGGGGCACAATGAAAACAGCTTTATTGTTAGTCGATTTACAAAATGATTTTTGTACTGGCGGGGCATTAGCCGTTAATGAAAGCGAACATGTCATTGAGGTCGCTAATAAAGCCATTGCACACTGTACACAACAACGCATCACCATTATTGCCAGCCAAGATTGGCACCCCGCCACACACTTGAGCTTTGCTGTTAATTCAGGCACAAAAGTCGGTGAGATAGGCAAACTCAATGGCCTTGACCAAGTTTGGTGGCCAGTACATTGTGTGCAAGGTGAGCTTGGCGCTAATTTTCACCCACGATTGAACCAGCAAGCCATTGAACAGGTGTTTACCAAAGGTGAAAACCCGCAAGTCGATAGTTACAGTGCTTTTTTTGATAACGATAGAGTCAGCCAAACCCAGTTACATGGGTGGCTACAGACTCAGAATATTTCCCATCTAATAGTCATGGGGATTGCCACTGACTATTGTGTGAAGTTCACAGTATTAGATGCATTAAAATTAGGCTATACGGTTGATGTCCTCACCGATGGGTGCCGAGGCGTTAATTTAGCTGCTGATGATAGCTTAAAAGCACTGCAAAGTATGGAAAAGGAAGGTGCGAAGTTAATCACCCTTGCCGACCTAAATTAAGACAATATTTGTGTATATACAAGTTTTCTCAAATACTTATCACAATGATAATGCTGAGAAAACTTGTTGTGACCCTGTCACTCGCGCAATGGTATTTTTATTATTCTTTCGATGACTAATTCTTACCTACCCTATTCATCATTATTTTGTGGCTTCAATGTTGCTAACATTTCACCTTGGAATAAGGCTTTCAGTTCTTGTTTGCTTTTCATCGTAATTTCACCATCAGTCCCAACAGTCATATGCTCTGGGTTATGGTTGTTCCGTGATTGCCACAATAATACCATTTGCAAACTGTGCTCTTTTTGCTCGCGAGTCAATGCAACGCCATCAGGCCATTTACCTAACTCAACCGCTGTCACTAGACGCTCATAAATCTCTGGGGTCATCGCCGCTAGTAGTTGCTCAAGTTGTTCTGGGTTTACTTCAACACTCACCGTAATGCTCCTTAAAAAGATAATGTATTCGTATTTGGTTATTATTATTTTTGCCCATATAGCTGAATCGTTATTGCTATGGTATTTTTTTCAACTTCAGCTTGCTTCAGCTCACTAACCACGTACCTTTTCGCCTCCCTCATCATCCAAAAAGCTTAATGATGCTGAATTAATACAATAGCGTTGGCCCGTCGGCTCTGGACCATCAGGAAATACATGCCCCAAATGCGCATTACAGTTCTGACAACGTACCTCAATACGGTGCATCCCGTGAGAAAAATCCTCAATGTATTTAATGGCGTCATCATTGATGGGTTGGTAGAAACTTGGCCACCCGCAGCCCGCGTCAAATTTAGTCTCAGACATAAATAAAGGTGAACCACAGCACAGACATTCATACACACCATCTTTACGGTTATGCAATAATTGCCCACTAAATGGGGGCTCGGTGCCCGCCTGTTGCGTGACATAACGCTGCATTTCATTTAGCTCTGAAATATCAATGCCTTGTCTTTCTTTACTTGACATAATTTACCCATGTATTTAAATAAATAGAGAGTTTAATTACTATCATACATCAATTTCAATCAACAAAAAATTAACAACATTTTCTGTAAAACTATTCTAAACTAAGAAGCATCTTACTTTCCGTTTTGATTTGTGAACCCTATCACATATATCACTGATAGATGGTTTCATTATGCTGCACAATCCCGATAATACGTGCGGCTGTATTTGTCACTAAAGTGGCTGACAAATAAGCAGTTAGTGGTATCAGAATTGATTTTTTTCAATAATTGACACGATTCCGCTTGACGGCTGGCAAGGTTTTGGTAACTTTAACTACAACTTAATTCACGAATAAATAGCTGGTGGAAATACTATGACTATCAAAGTAGGTATTAATGGTTTTGGTCGTATTGGCCGTATCGTTTTCCGTGCTGCACAAGAGCGTTCTGACATTGAAATCGTTGCTATCAACGACTTGCTTGATGCAGAATACATGGCTTACATGCTGAAATACGACTCAACTCATGGTCGTTTCAACGGTACTGTTGAAGTTAAAGATGGTCACCTAGTTGTAAACGGCAAAAAAATCCGTGTGACTGCAGAAAAAGATCCTGCAAATCTGAAATGGAACGAAGTCGGTGTTGATGTAGTCGCTGAAGCAACAGGTATCTTCCTGACTGACGAAACAGCGCGTAAACACATCCAAGCAGGCGCTAAAAAAGTTGTTCTAACTGGTCCTTCTAAAGATGACACCCCAATGTTTGTTATGGGCGTTAACCACAAAGCATACGCAGGTCAAGAAATCGTTTCTAACGCTTCTTGTACAACTAACTGCTTGGCTCCACTGGCTAAAGTTATCAACGATAAATTTGGTATCGTTGAAGGTCTAATGACAACTGTTCACGCAACAACTGCAACTCAAAAAACCGTTGATGGCCCTTCACATAAAGACTGGCGTGGTGGTCGTGGTGCTGCTCAAAACATCATCCCATCTTCAACTGGTGCTGCTAAAGCAGTAGGTAAAGTTATCCCTGAACTGAATGGCAAACTGACTGGTATGTCTTTCCGTGTCCCTACTCCTAACGTATCTGTTGTTGATTTAACTGTACGCTTAGAAAAACCAGCAACTTATACTCAAATCTGTGATGCTATCAAAGAAGCAGCAGCAGGTGAGTTAAAAGGCGTTCTGGGTTATACTGAAGACGATGTTGTATCAACTGACTTCAACGGTGAAAAACTGACTTCAGTATTCGATGCTAAAGCAGGTATCGCTCTGAATGATAACTTTGTTAAGTTAGTTTCTTGGTATGACAACGAAACTGGTTACTCTAACAAAGTATTAGACTTAATTGCTCATATCTCTAAATAAGCACTGTTAAGCAACAAGTCTGATTGAGCCGCCAATATGGCGGCTCTTTTGTATCTGTATTGAATATAAAATTAACGCTTCATAATTTTGCCTTCTTCGCTTATCGTTAATACCATTATTCGATACGCTATCAATATGACTTGTTTTAAAATGAATGTTATTCACTACGCTTGAAGTATGCGAATAGATACTCTAAATAATCTAAATTGCAGCAAAGCAACAAATAAGTCGCTAAACGCATACACACGTTTATGACTAGATGTGAATGAGCGTAGTCAACAATACCGCAGTTTGAAGTATGGCGAGTATTAACTCTGTTCCACTAACACAGGTCTAATACCATGCACGACAAAATTTTTGCTCTACCTGTTATTAAGCAGCTGTCTGCTTATATCACACAACGCCAACTTGGCGATCTCCCCCTAATTGTCGTTTCACATCCTAAAGTTTGTGGCGCTGTCAGTTTACAAGGTGCTCAGCTCATTGATTGGCAACCTGCTGGGCAAAAACCATGCCTTTGGTTAAGTTCCGAAAGTGCCTTCAAAGAAGGTGTCGCGATCCGTGGTGGTATCCCCATTTGTTGGCCATGGTTTGGTCCGGTTTCCCCACCTAGCCACGGCTTTGCTCGTCTCTTACCTTGGCAGTTCACCGCACATAATGAACATGAAGATGGTGTAATTTTAACCTTTACACTCACAGATACCGATTATACCCGTAAATTATGGCCTCATGAATTTACCTTAATCCTGAGAATGAAGCTTGGTGAAACCTGTGAGCTCGAATTAGAAAGTTATGGGGACTTCGAAACTACAGCGGCACTTCACACCTACTTCAATATTAGCGATATTCAAAAGGCTACCGTCTATGGGTTAGGTGGTCACTATTTTGATAAAGTCGCGGATAAAGAAGTATATGAAAATGAAGCGCTTAAATTCAATAAGCATATTGACCGCATTTACTCTGAACCCGAAGAATACAGTTTATTACGTGATGACGGCTGGGCTCGTACTATTGAGATTCACCATTATCATAACAGTGATGTTGTCTGCTGGAATCCTTGGGCTGAATTATCATGTAGCATGCAAGACATGCCAAATAATGGGTATAAACAAATGGTATGCGTTGAAACTGCCTGTATCAATGTGCCAATGAAAAGTGATGCACAACACCCTGCCCGTTTATCCCTTGTGATAATTACTCGTGAGAATAAACCACAAGATTAATAATCTAATTTCAAAAAAATACCCCCTGATAGAAATTACCTTTCAGAGGGTATTTTTTATTCATAGCAATCTTATAAGGTAAAATTAGAAAGTATAAGTTACCCCTGTCCATAAGATCGCAGAAACATCTTTATTTACCATTGGGCTGTCTTTAACTTCACTCGACATGAAGTCTACACGTCCCATAGCGAAAGCCGTCCAATTTTCATCAAAACGGTAATTACCTGACAACTCTAAGTACGGTGACCAGCTGTCACTTGGTTTATAACGTTTTAGCCCACTATTACGAGACTCTTTGGAAGAAACCCCATACTCATAACGTGTTTGATTTTTACTATCCCACTTAATACCTACACCTGGAGTCAGAGACCATTTGTCACCTTCAAAGCCATATAAATAAGCTGCTTCAGCGCGTAAGCCATTACTGATCCCTAAGATATCACCGGAGCCATTAAACCTTAATGTCCCCCAATCCGCTTTATGTCGATAGGTTAAACCCGCCATGACAGTATCACGACGGCGGTTTAGCTCACGCATGGCATCGTTATCATTTTCTTTAGGCTTGAAAAATTGTGGGTAATAATATGCATCCAATGATAATTGGTCTTGCTGATCATTCCACAAATAGTAACCTGCAGCTAATGTATGAAAGTAAAAATTTTCACTATCATAATTCACGATAGGAACTGGAGTTAGATAATCACGGGATTTAATCCCTTTATAAGGTGTCGATTGCGCCAATACTGAAGCACCTACTGACCATGTACCGGCAAGTGCAGTACTTGATAACACACTCAATGCAACTGCAAGTGTGGTTAACTTAATCGTTTTAGACATATAAAAACCTAAAAAAAATGAGAAATGGATCACTGATATATTATATCAATCCGAAACTATTCCCAATACTCATAACCTAAATCACATTTAAAGCTAAATATGTGAATTAAACAGCAAAATTGGTTAACATTCATTCTACGCTGTTTTGGTAAGATACAGGAACTCTTTTTGCTAATGCACACAATAATTCATACCCAATAGTCCCCGCTGCATGAGCAACATCATCAACAGGTAAATTTTGCCCCCACAGTTCAACCTTATCCCCTAATTGCAAATTGCGGCAATCACTCACGTCAATTGTTAGCATGTCCATAGAAACAGCCCCAAGCAGTGCACAACGCATTCCTTGGCACCATACTGGCGTTCCATTAGGCGCATGGCGGGGATAGCCATCGGCATAACCACATGCAACGGTTGCAATACGCATTGGTTTAGTCGAGGTAAACCTGCTTCCATAACCAATCGACTGCCCGGCTTCAATTTCATGGATTGCAATCACTTCTGATTGTAAACTCATCGCAGCTTTCAGGCCTAACCCTATAATATCTGCCGATTTGCCACTAGGTGAAGCGCCATACAATAAAATACCAGTTCGGATCCAATCATACTGCGTGTATTGGTGCCATAATGCAGCCCCTGAATTAGCAATGCAGGTTTCTAATGATAAATGTTGATACTGTTGAATAAGTTGAAAAGGTACTGTTACACCTGTTTTTGTATCTGAATTTGCGAAATGACTCATTAAGGTTAAGCTTTTTACATGGGGGATAGCTGCTAACCGTTCGACTACAGTTTCATAGTCAGTATGAGAAAAACCTAGCCGGTTCATACCACTATTCAACTTGATATATACTGAAATTGGCGCAGAAAACTGTGCATTTTCAATAGCCGCTAATTGCCAGTCACTATGGACACTGGTCGTCAAATTGTATTGGTCAATCAGCTGTAAGTCTTGTGGTTGAAAAAAGCCCTCTAATAACAAAATTGGCCCTTTCCACCCCTCATCACGCAATAAAATTGCCTCATGAAGATCTAACACAGCAAAACCATCGGTTTCTTTTAATGCTGGCCAAATATGCTTTATACCATGACCATAACCGTCCGCCTTCATGACTGACCAAATTTTACACTTTTCTGTGTGCTGCCGTACTATAGATAAGTTATGTTGCAAATTTTGTAGATGAATAACCGCACTAATTGGGCGTGGCATCTTAATTCCTTAAATACATTATTTTTTAATCAGCGATAGACTGTAATTGCAACTTCATGTACTCCCATTTAACGCACTGGCGTCAAATGACCGCTGCTTACAAGCTTGGTATTAAAACCATCAAGATACCTAAATACAGACAAATCATCCGAAGCAATATCAGGCGTGTTACCTGAAATTAAATCCGCCAGCAGTTTTCCAGAACCACATGCCATTGTCCAACCTAAAGTGCCATGCCCCGTGTTTAGATATAGATTATTGTATGCCGTTGGCCCGACTATTGGTGTGCCATCTGGCGTCATAGGCCGAAGCCCAGTCCAAAACTGAGCCTTTTCGATATCACCACCACCTTGATATAAATCTTGTACCACCATTTTTAAGGTTTCGCAGCGTTTTTTAAGGACATCAAGATTAAAACCGACAACTTCGGCCATTCCACCGACACGAATGCGATCATCAAAACGCGTTACAGCAATTTTATAAGTTTCATCAAGTATGGTAGAAGCGGGTGAACGCTGCTCATCAATAATCGGCATTGTTAATGAATACCCTTTTAATGGATAAACCGGAATTTGCACAAGACCCTGTAGTATTGATGTTGAATAAGACCCCATAGCAACAACATACTGATCCGCTTGCACGATTTGGCCATCAATACGGATACCACTAATACGTTTACCATCCGTTAAAATTTGTTCAACCTGTTGACCAAATTGGAATTTAACCCCAGCTAGTTGTGCCATTTTAGCGAGTTTTTTAGTAAATTGCTGGCAATCACCGGTTTCATCATTCGGCAACCTCAACCCACCAGTTAGCTTATGTTTAACAAATTCTAATGCAGGTTCAGCTTTAATGAGTTGGTCGGATGTTAAAAGCTCATAAGGCACGCCTTCCTGTTGTAACACTGCAATATCATTAGCAGCATTATCAAACTGTTTAGCTGTACGGAACAGCTGTAATGTGCCCCCTTGACGGGCTTCATAGCCAATCCCCGTATCAGCCCTAAGTTGCCGAATACAGTCGCGGCTATACTCCGCAATCCTTACCATGCGGCTTTTATTCATCGCATAATGTTGAATATCACAGTTTTTCAGCATCTGCCACATCCAGCGCAACTGAAATAACGTACCATCAGGCCGAATAGCTAATGGAGCATGTTTTTCAAACATCCACTTCACTGCTTTTAGTGGTATGCCTGGTGCCCCCCATGGCGTTGCGTAACCAGGGGATATTTGCCCTGCATTAGCTGCGCTGGTTTCTTCTGCTACATCATGCTGCCTATCAACAACCAGTACTTCATGGCCTTCTTGAGCTAAATACCATGCTGTTGTAACACCAATCACTCCTGCCCCTAACACTAGAACTTTCATAAGCACCCCAGATGCAAAGTATTCAATTATTATTTAGGATAATATTCTAGAAATCATTTGCCAATGTGGTGAATTAACACTTTTAACAAAATAGATAATAAAACCAACACTTGATGATTTTTATTTACAAAAAAGTTAATTATTCTAGTGAAATTAGAGCCAAAAAACAAAAAAGAACATATCAAATTGATTTTAAATAAAAATAATTAATCTCAAAAAAACCAAGTTCGATATTTTATACTTTAATTTAATGAATACTGTCTTTTATGGGTGGGTTTACAAATTACGTGACTTAAATTTTTATACTGAAAATATATTCTTTCCTAGTTTATTTATCCAAATAATAATCCATTATGAAAAAAACGATTAAAAATGTTAAAGGAAAGTATATGACTAAAAAGATCATCCCTATTATTTGCGCCCTGAATGTAATTTTTCTATCTATAGCCCCAAGTATTGCAGAAGAGTATTGCGAACCCACCATGAAAAGAAATTTGATAAAAGATAAAGGGAAAAATATATGCTTTTCTATAAGGCCCCTTCCTATATGTACCCCCCCAGCAACGGCAGTTTCTTATGTTAAAACTACAGTTCAATTCAATTGTGTAACTAAGGGTGAACATTTGGTTTTAAGCGAAAGTGAGCAATTAAACAAAATAATTACTCGGTTAGAAAATAAAGATGTAGATTATTCCGAAGATATTGCTATCCCTCGCTACTGTACATGTCCTAGCAAACTCTAGTTAATACATATTGTATTTACTAATCTAGTCAATCATTCACTTGTAAAAAAGCCAGCCGACATAAGATGCGGGCTGGCTTTTATGCCTTATCGATTACCTAATTTAGCGAGTGTGTGCTAAATCTGAAGGCATATTACCCTGCATACTATGCCAAATTAAGCCACTTTCCTTCCCGTAATTTCGGACACAATCCATAATGCGATCGTATGCTTGCTCACGGCAAAGATTACTCAATTGTTGGTAAAAACTTAATGCAAGGCGTCTTGCTTCAGGATTAGAGAAATAATAACGCCCAACACGCGTATATAGCCCTCTTAAGCCATTAATAATCAAACCGTAGATAGGGTTACCTGATGCGAATGCAAGCCCACGGAAGACGTTATAATCCAAATCACTAAATGCATCTGAATTATCATCAACTTTTTCTCGGCCAGCTAACACTTCTAACGACTTTTCAGGGTTATTACGAAATGCAGTACGAATAAAAATTGCAGCAATATTAGTCCGCACAGCTAATAAATTATCAATTAGCTGAGGCACTCTATCGTGATCCAATCTGGCCAGTGTTTCCAAAATATTGAGGCCTGATGTTTCCCAATAATTATTCACTTTTGTTGGTTTACCATGTTGAATAGTTAACCAACCGTCACGCGCTAGACGTTGCAACACCTCGCGAAGAGTTGTGCGTGTTACACCGATTAACTCGGAGAGTTCACGCTCAGCGGGTAGTATTGAACCTGGTGGAAAACGGTTGTTCCATATGCTCTCAATAATGTACTCTTCCGCGAAACCTGCCGGACTTTGAGCTTTAATAACCATATTTTTATTATTCCAAACATTTAGACGGATATTGGGGAAATCATACCAGATTGTCGTCTCCTGATATAGTTAGACTCAAAATAAAGAGTGAGACGAATCATAGAATTCCCATATAATTCATACATTATCAATTAGCAAATGGGCTTATAATCGATAAAAGATCAGAGTAGTATGTAATAGAACGTTACACGACATCCGTATAAAGAGGATAACGAACCATAATGGATTTTAGTTTAAAAAGTGCTTTTTTGAAAAATTTTCTTGGAAATTCACCAGATTGGTACAAATTAGCAATTATCATATTTCTAATAATAAACCCTGTTGTTTTCTATTTTATCAGCCCTTTTGTGGCAGGCTGGTTATTGGTAATTGAATTTATATTCACCTTAGCAATGGCACTTAAGTGTTATCCATTGCAACCTGGGGGGTTATTAGCAATCGAAGCCGTGATCATCGGCATGACGACACCAAAACAAATTTCACATGAAATAAGCAATAACCTTGAGGTTATTTTACTGTTGATCTTTATGGTCGCCGGTATCTACTTCATGAAGCAATTGCTCTTGTTCGTTTTTACCAAACTGTTGATAAACGTGCGTTCTAAACGCATCCTTTCCCTTGCATTTTGTATGGCGAGTGCATTTTTATCTGCATTTTTAGATGCCTTAACGGTTATAGCCGTAGTCATTAGCGTCTCAATTGGTTTTTATTCTATTTACCATCAATATGCTTCTAACCAACACAGCGATACCGACTTACAAAATGATGGTTTTATTGATAGCACAGAAAAAAAACAAACACTTGAACAGTTCCGTTCTTTTTTGCGCAGCATAATGATGCATGCGGGTATTGGTACTGCCCTTGGTGGGGTGATGACAATGGTGGGGGAACCACAAAATCTGATCATCGCTAAACATGTTAACTGGGACTTTATCACTTTTTATATCCGTATGGCGCCCGTCACTATTCCTGTCTTTATTTGTGGGTTATTAGTGTGCTTTCTTGTCGAGAAGTTTAAGTTATTTGGTTATGGAGCTGAACTCCCTGCTTCCGTGCGCCAAATATTAACCGAGCACGATAAAAAACTAACTGAAAAACGCACCAAAAAAGAGCTGGCACAACTGATTGTTCAAGGTTTAATCGGTATCTGGTTAATTGTGGCTCTTGCTTTCCATTTAGCAGAAGTTGGCTTAATTGGGTTATCGGTCATTGTGATGGCAACCGCTTTTTGCGGCATCACAGAAGAACACGCTCTAGGTAAAGCTTTCGAGGAGGCGCTACCATTTACCGCATTACTTACGGTGTTTTTTAGTATTGTAGCGGTTATCATTGACCAACAGCTATTTACTCCGTTTATTCAATTTGTATTACAGTCATCTGAATCGTCGCAGTTGTCATTGTTCTATCTGTTCAATGGCCTATTATCTGCCGTTTCAGACAATGTATTTGTTGGGACTGTGTATATTACCGAAGCCCTAAAAGCAGCAAATGACGGCTTAGTATCAATGGAACAATACCAATTTCTAGCGGTTGCAATTAATACAGGGACAAACTTACCTTCTGTTGCCACCCCTAATGGTCAAGCTGCTTTCTTATTTTTGCTGACTTCAGCGTTATCACCTTTGATCCGTTTATCATATGGCCGGATGGTATGGATGGCTTTGCCTTATACCATTGTCATGACAATTGTCGGCTTATTAGGCGTTGAGTTATGGCTAGTACCAATAACCTATTGGATGGAAAGTATTGGTTTGATTACATTTGCACAATAACTATACTGATAAACTATGAGCCGTATGCAAATACGGCTCATTTGTAATTTTGCGTAAAACCCTATCTAAAATTGCATTATTTCACTTTAAGTGCTTTTTTTATCCGTCTGATAAGGGCAAAATGTGCGCATCACTCAATTAGGATATTAAGTATGTTCAGATTTTTTAACTACTGCTCACAAGGAAGAGGTGCATGGCTATTGATGGCCTTTACTGCCTTCATGCTCGAGTGTGCTGCTCTATATTTTCAACATGTGATGAAACTACAACCCTGTGTAATGTGTATCTATGAACGCGTTGCATTACTTGGTGTTATGGCTGCCGGCTTAATAGGCGCAATTGCACCACGTAATATTATCATTCGTTGGGTTGCTATCATTATTTGGGTTTATTCTGCTTGGCGTGGCTTAGAGCTTTCTTGGGAACATACCATGCTCCAGCTCTATCCTTCTCCATTCGCATCTTGTGATTTCTTTGTGAACTTCCCTGATTGGCTACCATTGCAAACTTGGGTTCCAGCAGTATTTGAAGCGACGGGTGACTGCGCGGTTAGGCAGTGGGCATTTTTAGGGCTCGATATGCCTCAATGGTTGATTGGTATTTTTGCTGTTTATTTTGTTATCGCCATTATTGTTGCCATTAGCCAATTCTTCCCTGCTAAAAAATGATTTAAACCTTCTTATTGTATCCCCCTAGCTTTAATTTCAAACTAGGGGGATATCTTACATTTAATCTGATTGATAAATATAAATACACATAATTACTGTATTACGTGTTCTAATTTGATTGGGATATTTTTATAGGCAGGTATCCCACATTCCGGGTCATAACTATCCAATGAAATTAAATTATTGGCTTCAGGGAAATAAGTCGCAACGCAACGGTCAGCCATATCATAGATAACCACCGTTAAATTATCTAAACGGCGCTTAGTCGGTTTTTGGTTGCTATCTAACGCAATTAAGTTAACTTTATCCCCCGCTTTTAATTTCTGTTTTTGCGCCTCAGCACCGCTAATAAAAACGACATCCCTTTGCCCAAATACCCCACGATAGCGGTCATTTAACCCGTATATGGTCGTATTATACTGGTCATGGCTGCGCAATGTCGCAAGAACTAGCTCACTATTTACCGCTGAATTAGGGTCTTCAATCACCCCAACAGTTGGAATGAAATTAGCTTTACCTGATTTAGTTAACCAACGCCGCTCAGAAGCCGCATTTGTAAGGTGAAAGCCTCCCGGTATTTTGATGCGGGCGTTAAAGTTATCAAAACCGGGTAATACTGCTTCCATTGCATCACGGATCAGGTCGTAATTACCAATGAAAGCATCCCATTCAACTTTACTATTCGGTATTGTCGCTTTGGCAATCCCTGCAACAATGGCACATTCAGATTTCAAATAAGGGCTACAAGGTTTTAATAATCCCTTTGAGGCATGTACCATTGACATTGAGTCTTCCACTGTCACGCATTGCACTCCACTACTTTGCCTGTCGATTTCACTTCGCCCCAGCACTGGTAGTATGAATGTATTTTTGGCTGTTAATAAATGAGAACGGTTAAGTTTAGTCGCAGTATGCACAGCCAAATCAAGCTTTTTCATGCCTTCAAAGCAGGCATCTTTATCAGGCATGGCAACCGCCAAGTTGCCCCCCATACAGATTAATGCGTTTGCACTCCCATTATAAATCGCTTGCATACTGGCAACTGCAGCATGACCGAACTCACTCGGAGGACGAAAACCAAAACGCTGTTCAATTTTATCAAGAAAACTTTTAGATGGTTTTTCTGTGATCCCGACCGTACGGTCGCCCTGTACGTTAGAGTGCCCCCTTAGTGGGCAAATCCCTGCGCCTTCTCGCCCAATATTACCTTTCAGCAACAATAAGTTGACTAATTGCTGTACGTTTTTAGTTCCATGCTGATGCTGAGTTATCCCCATGCCATAGCAAATTATGGTGCTTTTCGCTTCAATATAAAGGTCTGCGATTTCATCAATAGACTCATGCGATAAGCCTGATACCCTTAAAATATCGTCCCAACTGGTCGTCAATAAATCATTTTTTAATGTTTCATACCCATCGGTATGGGCTGATATAAACTCGGTATCTAGGAGCGCTTTTTCGCCTGAGTCAATGGCCGCCTGATGTCGCTCAATCAGCCGCTTCATGACCCCTTTGATTAAAGCTGTATCTCCCCCAATCCGCACTTTATAATAATGACCAGCAAGTGGGGTTGATTCTAATGTCAGCATTTCTATTACGTCTTGCGGATATGTAAAACGTTCAAGACCACGTTCTCTTAACGGATTAATCGCTATAATTTTAGCTCCCCGTTTAGAAACTTCACGTAACGAACTAAGCATTCGTGGATGGTTAGTCCCAGGGTTATGGCCGATACAAATAATTAAATCCGCTTTATCAAAATCCTCTAATAATACCGTTGCTTTACCAACCCCTATCGAAGCAGCTAGCCCAACACTTGTGGGCTCATGACACATATTTGAACAGTCAGGAAAATTATTTGTTCCGTATTCTCTGGCCAGTAATTGATATAAAAATGCCGCTTCATTCGAAGTTCTACCTGACGTATAAAATTCAACAGTATTTGGATCAGAATAACTCCGCAGACGCTCTCCTATTTGTTGAAATGCATCATCCCATTCGACCGGTTCATATTTATCTGTTAATGAATTATATTTCATTGGGTGCGTTAAACGTCCTTCATTCTCTAAATGAAAATCATCCCAATCAAGTAATTCAGTTACTGTATGTTTTTCAAAAAAATGGGGGGTAGTACGTTTTGATGTGGCCTCCCAAGCAATGGCTTTGGCTCCATTTTCGCAGATATCGAAAGAAGCGGTATGTACTGGATCTGGCCACGCACACCCCGGACAGTCAAAGCCGTCGACCTTATTCATATCAAACATTGCAATAATATCATGACCCACTTTCATTTGTTCGCGCAATGCTTCTGCAACAGCTTTAACTGCCCCCCAACCGGCGGCAGGTCCAGTGTATTCTTCAATTTTCTTTTTCATTTGTCATTACTCTTTAATAAATAGAACATGTATTTATCTGCGTTTTTATAATTATCTAAATTGCTTTTACAATTTAATACTAGTAATTAAAAAATTAAATATCAATAATTAAATTAAGGACTTAAATAGATGCTCGCAATTAGATGATGGACAAATGAATGTTTTAAAATAAAAATAAAACCTAATAAATAATTATTAAAATTATTTTATGAATTTAATGTTTAATATTTAATAAGTAATCAACCTCATATTAACGATTAATAAGAGGTTAATACATTTCATAAAAAGATGAGTTATATGCAAGCACCGGATTGAATAATATCAGCAGCGCAACGTTTACCATTGGCGAATTGACAAACCGCAGTTTGAGTTCCATTTAACTCTAGAGTAAGTGCAGGTAAACCGCCAGCCGAAACACAAGCTTCTTGTACACCTGGGCCCAAATTAACAATTTGTTGAGCATAATTTGCAGCTACGGTATCTGCTTGGTCGGTTTTATTTCCACCAGAACTGCTACAGGCGGATAAAGTGAAAACGAATGCCCCAGCAGCAACCATTGACATTATCGTTTGTAACCGCAAATTGATTCTAAGTCTCATTTCTTTCTCCGCTAACACTCGCTCTACATAATGATTTTGTAGCACTTATTAATGCGTACCACTCTTTGAGAGTAGATTGATGATTAAAACACCAACTATAATAAACAGCATACCAATAATTGCAGGTAAATCGAGCTTTTGGTTGTAAATATAAATTGCAGCAATAGAAACTAACACAATCCCTAACCCTGACCAGATCGCATAAGCTATCCCTAATGGCATTACTTTGACTACTTGCGAAAGTCCCCAAAAAGACACCGCATAACCAATCACCACCACTAAAGAAGGCCAAAAACGACTAAAACCATCTGAAGCCTTAAGCGTTGTCGTAGCAATAACCTCAGCGATAATAGAAATAAATAAAAAGCTCAGCCCTTTCATACATTTTCCTTATTATTAAAATTATTAACGGTAAAATTTACCCTATACCTTTTATTCATACAAATAATGAACAATAAAAAGCCCCATCTTTCTTTACGAAAGACAGAGCGTTATTTTTATAAATTTTCTTACAAAACTGACTAATGGCTTGTTGCAACTGCAGTTTTATCTTCCAGCGATTGACTATAGCGTTTAAATAAGTAAATACACAAAATCAATGTAATTATACCAATACACCCGCCAATATAACCAATATTAGTCATCCCCATATGAACAATAACTAGGTTCCCCAGTAGCGCACCGCCACCAATACCTATATTAAAAATCCCTGAGAAAATTGACATTGCCAAGTCAGTTGCATCAGGAGATAAATCAATCACTTTAACCTGTAGACCTAAGCCGATACACATCATGGCGATACCCCAGAAAACGGATAGCATAATCAACGACCAGACATCTGAGCCTAAAGGCATTAGCAATAATAAACACACCGTCATTAGGGCAATTGCTGTTGGTAAGAAAAACAACGAAAACTTGCTACTATAACGACTAAATATAACACTCCCGATAATGCCAGCCCCACCAAAAATCAGTAACAATAATGTCGCAAAATTTTGGCTTTGCAATGCGATTTCACGGACAAAAGGTTCAATGTAACTGTAAGCAGTAAAATGAGCAGTCACAGCTAGAACAGTTAACGCAAACATCCCCACCAGTGCGGGACGTTTAAATAAGACGGGGACACTTTTTAACGAACCGGAGTGTTCACTCGGTAAACGAGGTAGGAAACGTATTAACACTATCATGGTAAATAAGGCAATAACACCAATACATAAAAAGGTGACCCTCCACCCTAAAAATTGCCCTATTACACGCCCAATTGGTAGCCCTAAAACAGTTGCTAATGCGGTACCTGTTGCTAATAAGCCCAACGCTTGCGCCTTCTTGCCTGCAGGTGCAACACGAATAGCTAAAGAAGCCGTTATCGACCAAAATACCGCATGCGATAAAGCAACGCCAATTCGCCCACCAATTAGTATTTCAAAGCTCCATGCAAACCCTGAAATAATATGGCTAACAATAAAAATGACAAATAAAAAAGCTAATAATTTACGACGCTCAATTTTACTGGTTAATAACATTAAGGGTAACGACATCAATGCTACGACCCAAGCATAAATCGTAATCATTAACCCTGTATGAGCGACTGACATGTCAAAACTTTGTGCAATATCACTAAGTAGTGCAACTGGGACAAATTCTGTTGTATTAAAAACAAACGCTGCAACCGCAAGAGCGACTACGCGGATCCACGCTGTTCTTCTAGAAACCTGAGTCATATTCATCTTAGCCTTCATTTCCCACAAGTAAAATGCACTAACTGATTAACAGCTTGTGAAGGTTGCCGCGAAAGGATATTAATATTCGATATGGGTTTGATTAACCATTCAGCTCTTATTTAAGCTAAAACCCATTTTTGTGAATTATATCACAACTTTCAGTGGGGCTTAAAGGTCAGGCTTCCGCCAGCGAGCACAAAAACAGGAAGGTTTCCCTGTTATATCCCCCCCTTAACGTATATAGGTTCCCCTTGTTTAGCAAATAACTATTACGCTCATTTATCTGAAAGCACATATCATTCCTTTTTATGCTACAATCTCACGATTATTTTTTATTTTTAAAGGACCTTGTTAATGAAAAACCATTTCCCTACTGATCCTGACGTGAATACTTTAGCTGATGAGATAACTTGTTTAAAAAATTTACTCACTCATATGCTTAAAGCTATTGGTCAAGCTGATGCAGGTAAAATTTTAATCAAAATGCAACGTGAAATCGCACTCATAGAAGATGAAAAACAAGCAGAAACCTATAAAAACACGTTAGAACAAATAAAAACGGCCTATCGCCAATAGATTATTTAGCGATAAATGCTATTTTAAGGATATATATTCTATTGAATGGTTTAAACTGCACAAATAACTAAGTTTTGAATTTTTAAATCAACTATCTTAGTTCTCGAATTAAACCATTCTTTATTCATTTAGCTCCCCCTTCAGACCCTATGAAGGGGGCTTTTTTTATCTACCAACACAGTTTATTAATTAAACATTATTCCGCTTATAAATATCTTGGCAGTACTGCACGTACTCATCGAGTGTTGTAGTTGAAGTTTGTTTTTCCCAACATTTTTGTTCTTCAAAGGCCCATACTTTGAACAATTGACCAAGATTGGCTCCTGACATCCCAACCTCTTTATAGATCCTATGATAAAAACCTTGTTCAGAACGGTAGATTTCAAATTTAAATGCAACTAGTCGTGCGGGATTTGTCGTTGTCATAAAATCATTACCAAACACCAACGTTTTTTCCAGAATATCCATTTGGTCTCCTTGTGAATAAGTCAAAAGTTAATAGATAATATTTCATAAGTGAAAATTGATTAACTATTCTTAGCATAGCGCATTTAAACCTATTGCGTAGTTTGGTTTACATAAAACCCATTGAAAGCACTTAGAGATGATTAACCAAAAAGGGGTAAGGATACACACTAATTTAATGAAGAAGCTTCACCGAAGTGAAGCTTTTTACGGGGGGTATTTATGATTTGTTATCGTATAACTGTTTAGCCATATCAATACTATCCGCATTAACATCTTTTATATGGTCTCGAGTTAATCGATACACTACAGGGCTCAATAACAACAATGCAATTAAGTTAGGGATTGCCATCATCGCATTTAGCGTATCAGCCAATAACCAGACAAAATCAAGTGATTGGGTTGCACCGATTGGTAAAGCGATTAACCAAAGCACTCTAAACGGTTTGATAGCCCTTAATCCAAATAGATACTGCACACATTTTTCACCATAAAAACTCCACCCCAAAATGGTGGTAAATGCAAAAACAGCTAACGCAATAGCGACAATATAATTCCCACCCGGTATTGCTGATTGAAATGAAAAAGCGGTCAGCGTTGCGCCTGTCTGGCTAGTCAACCACCCTCCAGTGATAATGATCGTCAAACCAGTGACTGAACACACAATAATAGTATCAATAAACGTACCAAGCATTGCAATTAGCCCTTGGCGAATAGGGTTCTGTGTTTTCGCCGCAGCATGGGCAATAGGAGCACTTCCTAAGCCTGCTTCATTGGAAAAAACCCCTCTCGCAACCCCAAAGCGAATCGCAGCCCAAACAGCAGCACCGGCAAAGCCACCTTGTGCCGCCACAGGGTTAAACGCAGACGTCACTACTAAGGAAATTGCAGCAGGGATTTGCGTAAAATAAATACCAAGTACAATTAACCCTGCACCAAAATAAGCGACAGTCATAAATGGTACTAACTTACCAGCGACATCAGAGATACGGCGTAATCCACCAATCAACACTGCACCAACAAGTAAAACCAATACCCCTGCTGTTAACCACTTATGCACTCCAAAGTTACTTTCTAGTACATCCGCCACTGAGTTAGCTTGTACCGTATTACCGATGCCAAAACTTGCACATGCACCAAAAAAAGCAAATAGAGTACCTAACCAAATCCATTTAGGCCCCAATCCATTTTTGATGTAATACATTGGGCCACCAATATATTGCCCATATTTATCCACTTCACGAAAACGAACTGCAAGTACAGCTTCAGAGTATTTAGTTGCCATTCCAACCAACGCTGTCATCCACATCCAAAAGAGTGCTCCAGGCCCTCCCATCACAACAGCAGTTGCCACCCCTGCAATATTCCCAGTCCCAATTGTTGCAGACAATGCTGTCATCAAAGCATTAAATGGCGATATTTGCCCTTCACCGCGTGACTCGTTTTTTTGAAATAATAATCTAAAACCTGTTCCTATTTTCCTTATTGGCAAGAACGCGAGCCTAATTTGCATGTATATACCAACGCCTAAAATCCCAACTAGCATAGGTACGCCCCATACTATCCCGTTGAGTTCACTTAACCACGTAGTTATTAGCTCCATCTTACCCCCAAGTTAATCACTCTTATTTTTTAATTAACATTTATTAAACAAATCACCATCAATTTAATAAAGATTAAAAATGAAATAAAAGCGAACAAAAATTTAAAAAATTACCACTTACGATGCAAGATTGTGAGAAAGCTCACTTGTGATTAATATGTTTTAATTACCGATACAGTTAAATTGTGAATAAATCTTAAGCTTAAAATTTCTTACTGATTAACAGCTTTCTTGGTACAAGTGAGAGGACTTTTGTCCATAAAAAAAGCCCAGTAATAAAATGATTACTGGGCTTAGTTTTTAGATTTCGACTAAACAGTTAAGTTAGACTATTTTAAATACTCACCTGAACGCAGCGCTTCGATTCGTTTATCTAATGGTGGGTGAGATAAAAACAATTCACTAAATGCTTTTCCTCGGCCATTGATACAAAATGCCATTAAGCGCCCTTCTTCTTGCGGCTCATAACTCGTTTTCAGTCGTTGTAATGCGGCGATCATTTTTTCGCGCCCGACTAGTTTTGCCGACCCGGCATCTGCATGGAATTCACGATAACGAGAGAACCACATAGTGATAATGCTGGCTAAAATACCAAAAACAATTTCCAACACCATGGAAACGGCGAAATACACCATAGGGTTACCGTTACTACTTTCACTTTCATTATCGCTGTTTGACATAAAGCCTGCCGCGAGTTGTGCGATAATACGTGAAATAAAGATAACAAAAGTATTCACAACCCCTTGTAATAAGGTCATTGTTACCATGTCACCGTTCGCAATATGGCTAATTTCGTGAGCAATAACCGCTTCCGCTTCGTCACGGCTCATATTTTCTAATAAACCAGTACTTACTGCGACTAACGAAGCATCACGACGGGCTCCCGTAGCGAACGCATTGATATCCGGCGCATGGTAAATAGCCACCTGTGGCATTTGGATACCAACTTGTTGTGCTTGGCGCTCTACCGTTGACATTAACCATTGCTCTGTTTGGTTGCGAGGAGTTTCAATTACCTCACCACCAACTGATTTCAAAGCCATCCATTTAGACATCAGCAGTGAGATAAATGCACCACCAAAACCAAATAACCCCGCCATGATCATCAAGCCTTGGACACTACTACCTCTAATACCGGTTAAGCTTAAGATTATTCCAAACACAAACATAACGGCTAAGTTTGTGAGTAAGAATAAAGCAATTCTCATCATTTTTTTGTATTCCTTGGTAAAAACTAATATCACGTAGAATTTACTTTATAAATAAGGTTTTTTCACACTATTTCAAGTCAATTAACATCAAAATATTAAAAAACAACATAACTTTACATTGAAACCACTAAAACGGGTTACTATTTTCTCTATTCAATCACAATAAAGAATGATTAAATTTAACCAATTGTTTTTAAAGGCTCAATTTATAACCAGCTCACATTAAATTGTTCCAATATTAAAATGATAATGCTGGTTATTATACGTATGGAAATTTATTCGTGCATTTAATTATATTTCCAGCAACTTTATTCGCTAAATCGATAAATATCAGTCTTTATTAGCCTATTTCAGAAAAACAAAGCCACCTTAAGATGGCTTTGTTTTTTAACTAACCCATTATTATACAGTTAGTTGCAAACACTTTCAGTTTAATTTGATTTTTCTTTCGTTGTTTTCGCTGATTGTTTATCTGCTGCTTTGGTTACTTTTTCTTTTGCTGCTTTTGCCGAATCTTTATCGGTGGCTTTAGTTGCTTTTTCTTTTATCGCTTTTGCCGAATCTTTATCGGTGGCTTTGGTTGCTTTTTCTTTTACCACTTTTGCCGAATCTTTATCGGTGACTTTAGTTGCTTTTTCTTTTACCGCTTTTGCCGAATCTTTATCGGTGGCTTTAGTTGCTTTTTCTTTTATCGCTTTTGCCGAATCTTTATCGGTGGCTTTGGTTGCTTTTTCTTTTATCGCTTTTGCCGAATCTTTATCGGTGGCTTTAGTTGCTTTTTCTTTTATCGCTTTTGCCGAATCTTTATCGGTGGCTTTAGTTGCTTTTTCTTTTATCGCTTTTGCCGAATCTTTATCGGTGACTTTAGTTGCTTTTTCTTTTATCGCTTTTGCTGGATCTGATGCCTTATCACTCTTTTTAGCCACCTTTTCATTTACCGTTTTATTTGCTCTATCTCCCGTTGCCTTTACTGGATCAGAAATAGAGGGCTTACTTGATTGCTTGGTAACACCAGAGCCAATGGTTGCTCCTGCAATACCCGCTTTACTGTTAATATCATTTTTCAATGATGTGGTGCACACTTGTTCTGAGCGGCTAGTGGAGCCATCATTACAAATGAACTTACCGCTTTCACAGCGATCGACCCCACCTTTGCTCCCTGAACAAGGGTAGTTTCTTGCTGTTGCTGTGTTTATTGATGAAGCCATCATGATACTAACCGCGATTAAACCTATAACTAATTTACCCATGGTATTGCCTCTTTGATTAAGAACCCTTATCAAAAGTTTAGAATAAATTAATTAAAGGTAAAGAAATCTAGAATGACACGATTATTTTAGGCGATAAAAACTATCTAATACCTGTTTTAACTTTTTCTCAGACATTAAGTCATCATCGATGACTTTAAATAAAAGAAAACCCCATACAAATCATAGATAAGTATGGGGTCTGTTATTTAAAATGAGCTTTAACTTTACTTAATTATTGATTATTACCTGATAGCATCTTGGTATTTTGACTTGCCAAGTCAATCGCCATTTTAACCGTTTCATCTAAGTACGGATCAGGGCCTTCATAATCCTTTGGTAAGTCATCAATTGATTTTAGTAATGGCTTACCTTCACGTACATTTCGTTCATTTATACGTTTAAGTTTAGTTGCTTCGATTTCATTATCTTCTTTTTGACGCTCAGCATAATTAAGCGAAATTAGATTCTTACTCTCTTTATGCGCTTTATAGCGCGCAATATCTTCATCGATATAATTGAATTCAGGGTCTTGGCTAATCCGCGCTAGATGCTGAGTTTTGATTGGCGATAAGTCTGATGAAATATCACCGACACGTGCATAGTTTGCTGGAGGAATGCTATCCCATGGCAATGCATTGTCTTCAAAACTTTCACCTGTTTCAGCAGGGTCTTGACCTGTTGGCATCACGACATCAGGTGTCACACCCTTACGCTGTGTACTCCCACCATTAACACGGTAAAACTTCTGGATGGTATATTGTACTGAACCCAATGAAGGCCATTCTGGCTTTAACATTTGGTCGTACACACGACTTAAACTACGATGTTGTTGTACCGTGCCTTTACCAAAAGTTGGTTCGCCCACGATTAATGCACGCCCATAATCCTGCATCGCTGCTGCAAAAATTTCAGATGCAGATGCACTAAAACGATCAACTAAAACAACCAGTGGGCCTTTATAGTAAATAACGTCGTCATCATCGACATCTTGACGAACTTGACCATTGTTATCACGAATTTGAACCACTGGGCCTTTTGGAATAAATAAACCAGATAAAGCAACAGCTTCAGTTAATGCCCCACCACCATTTCCGCGTAAATCAATGACCAACGCAGAAACATTATCTTTCGCGATATTTTGCAGTTGTGTTTTTACATCATTAGTTAAACCAACATAGAAACCAGGAATATCTAACACAGCAACTTTATCTTTGCCTTGCTGTTTGATAGTCAGTTTTACAGCACGGTCTTCAAGGCGGATTTGCTCCCGAACGATGGTGATGATATGAGGCTTCGCCCCTTTGGTATCAGAAATAACTTCTAACCGAACTTTACTTCCTTTTGGCCCTTTAATTAACGCAACCACGTCATCAAGGCGCCAACCAACTACATCCACAATCGGTTTGCCCGTTTGCCCTACACCAATGATTTTATCACCGACTTTTAACTCTTTGCTCTTCGCCGCAGGCCCACCCGCCACGAGGGAGTTAATCACCGTATTTTCATCATCTTGCTGTAAAACCGCGCCAATTCCTTCCAATGACAAACTCATTTCAGAATTGAATTGTTCAGTATTACGAGGTGAAAGATAACTCGTATGTGGATCAATTTCGCGTGCAAATGAATTAATAATCAGTTGGAAAACGTCTTCACTTTGTGCTTGCGTTAGACGTCTCAAAGCAAAGTTATATCGCTTGGTCAGTTTTTCTTTGATTTCTTTATCGTCTTTACCTGAAAGCTTTAAATTCAACCAGTCATAACGTACTTTTTGGTCCCAGAGACGATCAAGTTCTTGTTTATCTTTAGGCCAAGGGGACTTAGAGCGGTCAACTTCAATAGAATCCGTCGCGTTCAAATCAATAGGTTGTTCTAAGCGAGCTAATGCATATTTAAAACGCTCAAAACGCCGTTCCTGCGATAGGTTATACAGGTCATAAAACGTATCTAATTTGCCTTCCTCAAGCCATTGACCTACTTTACCTTTATCTTTGGTATACTGATCAACGTCGGATTGAAGTAAAACATTGTGACCGAAATCTAACATATTGAGATAGCGGTCAAATATTTTCCCAGAAAACGCTTTGTCTAAATCAAATTGACGATAATGTGAACGAGTGAACCTTGATGTGACCCTTTCACTCACAGTGCCGTGCTGAGCGCTCTGTTTTAAGACAGGTAACTGAGCCGCAGTGACCGGAGCCACTGCTTGAGTATTAGCAATTGCACTACCGAAAGTAGCCAAACTGACAACAAGTGCAATTTTAAGAAGTTTGTTCATGACCTGATTGACCTCCGTATCAGAACTTTAAATGTTCCGCGCGTACAATCATTGCCAGTCCAGTTGGCAATTGAACCCTAACACCGTCTTTTGCAATTTCCAGCACAGAGGCATCCATCACACTAGTACCCACTTTCACTTTCAATGATTGACCAATTTGAAGTGTGTTGATATCAGTGACTGATTTCAGATTCTGTTCTGGGGCTGGATTATTACGACGGGGGGGTTTAGCTGATGTAGTTTGCGAGCGTTCTTTATTGTCTGATGGGCGACGGCGAGGCGCTTTCTCTTTAGTGGTATCTTGACTACGGGTGTTTTTTTCACTCGGCTTTTTCGCTGCTGGGCGCTTTTGCGCTTTTTGTTCAGCACGTTGCGCTTGAACACGAGCTTTAGCTTCAGCTAATTGTTGACGCGCATGAGCAATATGCTCTGCGTCTAATTCACCACAGTCTTCACCATTTAGGTCAACGCGTTTTGCGCCTTCTTTAACACCGTAGAGATAACGCCAGCTAGAGGTATACATACGCAACGCAGAACGTAATTGCGTTTTGCTAATACCGTCTTCTTCAGTTAAACACCCTACGATATCTTGAAAAATTCCGACTTTTAACGGACGTGCTTCGCCTTCAGCGATAAAACAGCGAGGAAAACGCTCTGCTAGAAATGCGATAACTTCTTTACTACTATTCAACTTAGGTTGATTTTCCATGAAATTTCCTGATAACAACGATTTTGCCAACCTCACGGGCATGAACAAGCCGACATTATAATCGTGTTGCTGACAATTGCCACGTTACTATTAATTTAACTGACCAATATTTAGTAATATTTTGGCATAGAACACATTGCCAGATGTTGACACAACTGGTTTACAAGGTGCTTTAAGCCTTTTTCATCCTCTTGGTCGAATTGGCTAATATTTGGGCTGTCGATATCTAAAACCCCAATAATTTGCCCATTTACCACCAAAGGAAACACAATTTCAGCGTTACTTGCCACATCACAAGCGATATGACCTGGGAATGCATGAACATCTTCTATACGCTGAATTTGGTTGTGACTAAAAGCCGTACCACAGACCCCTTTACCAAAGGGTATTCGAACACATGCAACTTTACCTTGAAACGGACCTAATACTAATTCTTGCCCATTACTCAGGTAAAATCCAGCCCAATTAACCCCCTCTAAGCGCTCATACAGTAATGCACAAGTATTTGCTAAGGTGGCAATTAAATCATATTCTCCTGCTAATAATGCAGAGAGATTATCTGAAAGTTCAAGATAATACTTCTTTTTATCCATAATTATTTTTAGTAATAATCAAGTAATTAATGAAACATCTGTAAGAGTAACTCTAAGGTTACCAATTTGTCACTTTGAGGTAAATTTTTTTACACTAGATTACATCTAAGTGAAACCCTAAAATGAGTAAATATGAACAACATTAACCACACTGACTTGATTTTACAGCGTTGTAGCCATTGCAACCAAAAAATCCTCGCTCCGCGATTTAGCTTACGACAAGTCGTTATTTGCCCTCGTTGTTCTAGTCAACTCAATGATGGCCGGTCATGGTCAATCAAGCGGTTATCCATATTGTCTATCACATTATTGATGCTAGCACCGATCGCTTTTTTACAACCACTAATTTCTATTCATCTGCTGGGAAGTCAAATTAATGCCAATGTAATAGAAGGTGTTCGCTTAATTAATCATCAAGGTGACCCGCTCACAGCAAGTATTGTGGCTTTTTGTGCGATAGCTGCTCCACTATTATTGCCAATATTAATTTTAATGTTACTTATTGGTCAGCGAATAAATTTAAACCTTCGCCCTATTTTACTGGTTCTGAAACACATCAAAGAATGGGTTATGTTAGATGTTTACTTAATCGCTCTCGGTATAGCGGCAATTAAAATGCAAGATTACGCCAGCGTGTTTATCGGTAATGGTTTAGTTGCTTTTATCACGATGGCTATTTTAAGTTTATTGATCCTCATCCACATGAATTTAGACGAACTATGGCGTCGGTTTTACCCTATTGATGACCAAGGGGAACAACCACATGCGTTGGCCTGCACCGCTTGCCACTTTACAGGGCCTTCTAACGCCCAAGGGAAGTGTCAGCGCTGTCATCGGCCATTACAATCTCGCAACCCCTATAGTTTACAAAAAACATGGGCTGCGCTAATTGCCGCCATGGTGTTATTGTTTCCCGCTAACCTGCTACCCATTTCAGTTTTTTATCTGAATGGGCAGCGTTTGGAGGACACAATTTATTCTGGTGTTGTAGCCTTAATTGACTCGGGTAACTGGCCTATTGCCATTATTGTCTTCATTGCCAGCATATTAGTGCCCTTCATCAAGATTATCATCATGATATTATTACTATTTTCTATACAGTTAAAAAGCAATACCGACCCTGTTCTTCGTATGAAACTACTAAAATTTGTTTCATGGATAGGCCGCTGGTCAATCTTAGATTTATTCGTCATTGCCTTAATGATGACATTAGTTAACCGTGATCAATTAATGTCTTTTACTATGGGCCCTGCCGCATTTTACTTTGGTACAGCAGTTATTCTAACAATCATGGCTGTTGAATGGTTAGATAGCCGCTTAATATGGGATTCATATGGAAAATCAAAACCTGCAAAATGAGCCTTCTGAAGAAGCTACAGAAGCCACACTACGCAAACGAGGGCGTATCTCCCCTTTCTGGTTATTACCGCTGGTAGCGATTTTTATAGCTGGTTGGCTTCTTTTCCAACATTGGGTTGAGCGTGGAACTGATATTACGATTGAGTTCTCTTCTGCCCCAGGTGTCGTCGCAAATCGAACACCTATTCGCTACCAAGGCGTTGAGGTTGGATTAGTTCAATCAATTGCTATTAGCAAAAATATGAAATCCATTATTGTTACTGCCAGTGTTAACAAAGACATACGCTCTGCGTTAACTTCAGGCACAAAATTTTGGTTAGTTACACCTAAAGCCTCATTGGCGGGCGTTTCCGGCCTTGATGCATTGGTTGGCGGTAACTATATTGGAATGCTGCCAAGCACTGGGACAGAGCAATTCTCGTTTGTGGCACAAGACACGCCACCACAACTAAATATTGACGAAGGTGAACTTCTAATCCACTTAACCGCACCTGATTTAGGTTCATTAAACGAAAACTCACCCATTTATTACCGAAAAGTCCCCGTGGGTTATATCTCGGATTATACCATTTTACCGGATAACCAAGGGGTATCTATATCTGCGGTGGTCAAAAAACACTATGCCAAACTCGTTCGTAAAGACAGCCAATTTTGGAATGTATCTGGCTTACAAGGTAGTTTTGACCTTAAATCCGGTGCTAATATCAAAATGGAAAGCCTTTCTGCTGTCATAAATGGCGCTATTACTTTTGACTCACCGCAAGGCAGCCCCCAAGCGGAAGAAGGCCAACGTTTTGTGTTACAATCTAGCCGCGCCGTTGTCAAAGCTGCTGAACAAGAAGGTAAATCCCCTTTAACTCTTGCCTTATGGGCCAATGACACCTATGGCGTAAGCAAAGGGCAACCTGTTGTTTATAAAGGTATTCAAATCGGTGAAGTGTTACAACGTCACCTATCCGCCGATAATGTCAATTTTAAAATAGCCATATATGATGAGTTTAAGCACCTCATTCGTGAAGACAGTAAATTTGTCGCCAATAGCCGTGTTGATGTCCAATTGGGGCTTGGTGGACTACAGTTCCAAGGCGCAACACCGCAAGAATGGTTAGATGGCGGCATACACTTAATTGCGGGGCAAAGCCAAGGGAAATTACCAGAGAAATTCCCTTTATACCGCAGTGATGACAATGCGAAAGCCGGTATTTTAGGGTCATCTCCACCAACTACAATTACTCTTAATACAGCGACTTTACCAGATATACAAGCCGGGTCGGTTGTACTTTATCGTCAATTTGCAGTAGGCAAAATTACCACCATTAAACCCACTACATCCGGTTTTTCCATTGATGTATATATTTCAAGTGAATATCGGCATTTACTGACTGATAACAGTGTTTTTTGGGCTGAAGGTGGAGCAAAAGTTCAGTTAAATAGTAATGGTTTAACAGTCCAAGCTGCCCCATTGAGCCGTGCGATCAGTGGAGCAATAAGCTTTGACAACATAGGTAATGGCACAGCGAATACTGCACGCCAACACATGCTTTACCCTAATGAAACATCTGCTAAGGCTATTGGTAGTGTAGTTACCTTAACAACATTTGATGCCTCCAAACTTTCTGAAGGCATGCCTATCCGTTATTTAGGCATAAACATTGGTCAGATAGAGTCGTTAAAACTGTCCTCTGATAAAAGAGAGGTGCAAGCGAGGGCTATTCTCTATCCAGAGTATGTCAGCACATTCACAAAACTAGGGAGCCGCTTTGCTGTTGTAACCCCTGAGTTATCACCCGCGGGCTTAAATAACCTTGACAGTATATTACAACCTTATATTAGTGCAGAGCCTGGACGTAGTAATAAAAACCGTTATCAATTTGAACTACAAGCTGCCAATATAACTGACTCTCGTTATTTAGATGGTTTAACCATTTACCTTGATGCCACTGATGTTGGTTCTGTTCAGGTGGGTACGCCGATTTTATTTAGAGGGCTGGAAGTCGGTGTGGTGACAGGCTTATATTTGGGAGAGCTTTCCGACCGCGTTTATGTTGCCACACGTATTGGCAAGGAGTATCAATATTTAGTACGTGATAACACTGAATTTTGGCAATCATCCGGCTTTAATTTCTCCTTTGGTTTGGCTGGTGGAGTTATGAAAAGCGGTACATTCAAGCAGTTTGTCCGAGGTGGTATCACTCTCGCCACCCCGCCAACAGTGCCTTTAGCGCCGAAAGCCAAGCCGGAACAGCATTTCATTCTAAAATTAGAAGCCCCTAGTGATTACTTAAACTGGGGCACATCAATACCTAAAAAATAAACACTACAAGGGTGCATATAAGTAACATAATGCACCCTCTCTTGCTTATCGGTGAAAATTTATTTTGGAAATCAATTCCATTTATACTATGATTAATTCTGTTGAGCTTAGTATATATAGATAACGTCGATAAATGAGGTGCTATTATGTGTTTTGTGAAATTGAAAATATCTTCCTATGAAATTAATGATGCGGTTATGGCTTCACATAAAAGTGATACGGTAAGTATCCCTTGTGATTCTGATACCGATTTCTGTATGCAATTAGATGGTTGGGACGAACATACCAGCATCCCTGCCACCTTAGATGAAAAACCTGTTTTACTCTATCGTCATCACTATGATAAAGAAAATCATCATTGGGTCATGAAATTAGCATAGTAGGTTAATCATGTTATACAGCCTATTAGCTCGGGTATATAAATGGGTAAGAACAAATAGAAAGGTGATTACTAGTGTGTTAACAAACAAACCGATAGGCAAAAAAAGAGGCCTGGTAGATTCCGATTACCGGGCCTTGGGAAATGGCTCTGGCAGAGCCGTGCGCTAAAATTGCCATTGAGACGTAACAAAGTACACCCTAATACTAGCTTTCAACTCACGTTCTTACCACATTTATTATCAATTATTTCACATATTATTAACACAATTTATTGTTTGATTTTCTAATATTGAACTATTTGTTCAATAGGTTATACCTATACCAGTAATCAACAAAACCTTTCAATGTTGTATCGTGCTGATTTATATAAACAAATAATAGAAAACACCATTCCCTCTGCGTAACCAGCCCTATTTCCAGTAACCTTACTTACTGGGGCATAATTTTTCAGCGGCCTCTTTTAATGGCTGTATTCTTTCTTTAACACTTTTAGTTGTTTCAATAGGTGCTAATAAAACATCAATCGGCTGAGCCTTAATCTCTTTTTTCTCCATTAATTCCGTCGCTATCTCATTTAATGGATATTGCATCAATGTTGCAGGGTTAATGACGACCAATGCACCATTGTTACGGCACTCAAGCATCACCTCCTCACGAATAAACGGCCAGTCCTGACCAAATTGTTTTTTACTGACTGTTGCCAATGGTGCGGAGTATGCTGCACTCATTGTTCCAACAAGTAATAATGAGCAAATAATGAGTTTATATTTCATTAAAATGACCTTGTTAAATATTAAAAATATCTTCACTGTATTATCAAATAAATACTAACATTTGGCTATATCGGTTGATAAGTAGCAAAAATAGCAACGGCTAGAATTGCCATAGTACCCAATAACAATTCAACCCAACTATTAATGATCAAATAGTTCAAACGCCCTCTGTGTTTTAGGCCTGGAACGATATAGTAGCGATTAATCAAAGCTAACATTACCATTCCTAGAACTAAAATAATTTTAAACCAAAGCAATGATTGGTACTCAGAGCCCGAAAATGCCAAAGGCCATTCTGGCAAAATCGTTATTGCACTAATAACCCCGGTTAAGATGACAAGCACAACTGCAACATGCCCAATTTTTGAAAACAACCGCATAGTACTGATTATTTGTTTATCCATCCCCTGCACCAGCTCTTGTTTATGACGCAAAAACTGAATACAAATTAAGAATGGCCATAAACCACCAAACCAATAGGCTGCACTAATGAGATGAATGAACTGATTAATACGATGAAAAGCCCCAATAACGCCATCGGTCATGGCTGCATGCCCAATAAATGCATGGAGACCAAGCAGGACAATAGAAAGAAGTAATACTAGGTTTAGACGTAGCTTTATGGATTTTATACATAAAACCAGCAAGAGGATAACAGCAAACAGCAGTTGCCAGCGCCATATTTGACCAAATGACGTGCCAAGCACCCCCTGCCATATAGCCCAATCGATACTATCTTCCCAACCATCCCCCATCAAACCAGCTTGAGCAAGCAACCAACCAAAGGTTGTTAATGAAGTGATAATAGCGCAAAAGAAGATACCTTTATTAAGGTAACG
This sequence comes from Providencia sp. TYF-12, assembly GCF_041344805.1. Classification (NCBI taxonomy): domain Bacteria; kingdom Pseudomonadati; phylum Pseudomonadota; class Gammaproteobacteria; order Enterobacterales; family Morganellaceae; genus Providencia; species Providencia sp. TYF-12. The sequence continues at coordinate 2,313,009 of NZ_CP166833.1, read as the reverse complement.
GACTAATAAATAGCGAAACTTCCCACGACTGAGAAGCACTGCAAATATTGACATACCACACATCAATATTGCAGCGATAAAATGGATAAAACGAATTAACGTATAAAAAGCTTCTAGTGACATATCATTTCACTGTAAAGCTATAAGTCCCTTTTGTTTTGTGCCCATCCACAGAGACCACACTCCAATTAACATCATACTTACCGGCAACGAGTTTATCCTCAACAGGAACAATAACTTTAGTGTCATTACTTGGGTCTAATGCTGCCTTGCCTGTTTTGACAATATTTTTTTCAGGGCCAACAATATTGACTTTAGTGAAATTAACTTCAATCCCCTCAGAAAAGCTTAATGTAATTGATTCAGGTGCTTGCTCTACCGCGGCACCTTCAGCTGGTAGTTGGTCTTTAAGATGAGCATGAGCAAAAGCTTGTTGGAAAGACATACCTAAAAACAAAACGGCAATAGCGCTAAGTTTACGCCATGAAGATTTAATATGGTGGATTGGCATAGTAACCCCTTAATTTGCAGGTGAATTTAGAATTATTACCAATCATTATACGGAAAAAAACCAGTTTTACCGCTTAAAAATAGGTTTTGACCCTCTATCCTGTGAGTTTTCACACAAAATGAAAAGAAAAAGGCTTGTGGTCATTGAAATAAACTTTCATAGCCACAAGCCTGATAAGGTCTTTATACTTCAAATAGATATATTAACTTAATGAATACCGATAGTGCTTCAAATTAGATATGTGTTGCTGCAGATAAGCTTTTTAAGTCTTTATCTAACAAGAATAACGCCTTGCCAGATTCACCAACCATATCAAGTTTATCCAATACTGATTTAAATAGTTTTTCTTCTTCGTGTTGCTCAGCAACATACCATTGTAAGAAGTTAAATGTTGAATAGTCTTGGGTTGTCATGGCTAAATGAGCCAGTTTGTTAATTTCGCGTGTGATTAATTGTTCGTGCTCATATGTTTGGGTGAAAACATCTGCAATCGATTTGAAAGCAACAGGAGGCGCTGCAATTTGCCCTAATAAAGGTAATGCACCTGTATCGCTAAGGTAATCAAATAAACGCTGCATGTGCTCCATTTCTTCTTGTGAGTGCGACTTTAGAAATGCAGCTGCACCTTCGTAGCCTTTATCGCTACACCAAGCACTCATTTGCAAATAAAGATTAGCAGAATAAAATTCAAGATTTAATTGCTCATTTAGTTTATTGACCATGTCTGTAGTTAACATATTTATGCCTTATCAGTTAATCGTTCATTCTTATATTATGCACAGTATTACAATAATTAAAACCCTAAAACAATCTTAAAACAAAAAAATCCAATTTACTGATTATTAATAACTTTTGTTAAAAACAATAATAATCAATCTCATTATCTTTTCTTGGCTTATATTTTAATTATCACGATAACAATCATTCGTCTTTATTTTTCCGACATCATTTTTTAATATTCTATTGAGATTTTTTCTCATTAACCCATTATAATAAATCAGTGAGAATTAACTTTTGAGAACCAAAATGAACTACAACCTTGCTTTATTACCTAAAGATGAAATGGATAAGATCAACGTTGACCTTTTAGCCTCCGGTGTTGCATTCAAAGAACGCTATAACGTCGCCGTCATCGCCGAAGCCGTCGAACGGGAACAGCCCGAGCACCTAAGGGAGTATTTCAGAGAAAGGTTGGTTTATTACCGCCAACTTTCACAAAATTTTGCGCGTATGCCTTATGAACCCAGAAATCGCTAAATTGATTACTCGGTTTACTACCCAATATTTTTATTTGGTCACGAAGTAAATTTATTATCCATACACTAAAAAAGGGAGCCTTTTTCGGCTCCCCTTTAGTTACATTAATACGAAAGAAAATGGGTCTTTTCTTTGTTAACTAATATTAACTGCCTATTTAGTTGCGTTATAGGTAACCGTATTATTTTGGCAATCGACCGAAACAGAATAACGTAGGTCAGATTTTGCCCCTCTCACCACCAATGGAACAGTATAGCCTGTTTCAGTTTTAGTCACTTCACTATCATTGACCCATGCAACTGCCTTTTTACCTAACGTGGCCTTCTCTTCTGCCCAACGCGGTAACCGATTATGCATAAAATCACTTTTAACCTGAGCCGCAATCTGTGGTTCAGTTAATGTACCACAACTGACAAAGGGTTCCGCTTTACCTTCTTCATCGTTTGCGCTTAAAGCAAACGAACTAAAAACCAATGCACATGTCCCCAGAACAACAGCAATTTTATGATTTGCTTCCATAGCACCCTCCGATACCCATATAAGGTAAAGATTTTTGATTAGTTTAGCTGCCCATTTAAGCCTATTAGAATATGTTAAATTTACCAGTTACTTACTGGTCATTTTCTAACTAGTATCAATGAATAAAATGACTTAACTAATATTAATCTATCAGGTCTGTGCATAAATGTTAATAGTATGTTTACTAATTATTAATTTTCATCATCGAATAATACGTGAATTTGCTCTTTACCTTGGTGGCTTTCCCTAATTTCTTGAGCTACTATTGCAATGGCCTCCCCACTACTCATCCCTTGCGCCATCAACTGATGAATTCTTTCAACCGCTTCTTGTTGCTCTTCATGATTAAGTGCTGGTATTCCAGAAAGCATGGTTTAAACCTCATAAGTAAAATACTAAAATCAATAATTAAGATTTTAACATCTCTTCGATTATTAAGATAAGAATATATGTTAACCTGTTCAAATCCACTTGTTGCGGAATATTATATTTATCGACATGACTATCAATAAAAAACAGTTACCTTATCGCCCAACTGCGGCAATCGACTATTTTGCGCCTATTGCACATCTGCCATGGGCAATGTTATTACATTCAGGAAATGCAAAACATTCACATAATCGATTTGATATTATTGTCGCTGACCCTATTGCGACACTGACTACCTACCACAGCGAAACAACCATCACAGAGCAAGGTCAACCTTCAACGACTTCGGGTTCAGACCCCTTTGATTTGCTAAAACAATTGCTCAATAAATACAGGTCGAACAATAATGAATGCATAGATTTACCCTTTAATGGTGGTGCATTGGGCCTTTGGAGCTACGATTTAGGTCGTCGCATTGAAAAACTCCCTAACCTCGCCAAAACAGAATTACAATTTCCTGATATGGCCATCGGGATCTATTTATGGGCACTCATTATTGATCATCACACTAAAACAACTACATTAATTAGTTATGATGATATTGAAGCTAGGTTAGCTTGGTTACAGGCACAAAAAAAACCACGTAAGAATAAATTCCAATTAACGTCCCCTTGGCAATCAAACATGTCAGAAGAGACATATCACCAAAACATCGCGCATATTCATGAATATTTACGTAATGGTGATTGCTATCAAATCAATTTAGCTCAAAGATTTAAAGCTAAGTATAAAGGGGACGAATGGAATGCATTTCTAGCTCTGTTAGAAAGTAATGAAGCCCCTTTCTCTTCCTTTATTCGTTTACCTGAAAACGCAGTCATTAGCATGTCCCCTGAGCGGTTTATTTTTTTACAGGATGGCGATATTCAGACTCGCCCAATTAAAGGAACACTTCCCCGTCTAGAAAATGAACAGGATGACCTTGCTCAAGTAGAAAAATTAGCAAACTCAACCAAAGACCGTGCAGAAAACGTCATGATTGTCGATTTATTACGTAATGATATTGGCCGAGTTGCCCAGCCAGGGTCAGTGAATGTCCCTGAGTTATTTGCAGTGGAGTCATTTCCTGCTGTACACCATTTGGTTAGTACGGTCTGCGCAAAATTAGATGCTCAGTATTGTGCTGCTGACTTATTAAGAGCGTGCTTCCCTGGAGGGTCAATCACCGGAGCACCTAAAATACGAGCAATGGAAATCATTGAAGAATTAGAACCGCATCGTCGACATGGATATTGTGGTGCAATAGGCTATATTAGCTTTTGTGGAAATATGGATAGCAATATTACTATTCGTACTTTATTGACCTATAAAAAACAAATTTACTGTTGGGCTGGTGGTGGTATTGTTGCTGATAGCCAAGCTGACAGAGAATATCAAGAGACATTTGATAAATTAAGCCTGATTTTACCTGTATTAGGAGCACTAAATAAAGATGACTGAACTGAATAACTTTATCAATCGTTTTCAGTTTACTTTGCCGACAACCCGCCAGCCTGTATTCAAGGCGGGTAAATCGGCTGCGGTTCTTTTGCCAATAATCAATAAACCGCACCCAACGTTACTTCTTACGCAACGCTCCCCTTTCTTACGTTCTCATGCAGGAGAAGTGGCTTTTCCTGGGGGGGCAAGTGACCCCGAGGATGGCTCACCCATCAACACCGCCTTACGTGAAGCTTACGAAGAAGTGGCGATCCCTCCGGAAAAAGTTAAAGTACTTGGCCAACTCGCCCCACTCCAAAGTTATGGTGGCTACGAGGTCACCCCTATAGTTGGGCTTTTACCTAATAATATTCGATATCAAGCGAACCCCAGCGAAGTGGCTTCTATCTTTGAAGTTCCATTGTTTGATGCACTTTCACTTCAACGCCATAAATTCGTGGATATAAAGCGTTCAGGGCGGCACAGTCGCATCTTTTTTTACTGGTATAACGGGCGGTTAGTTTGGGGTTTGACTGCCTCAATAATCCACCAATTAGCTTTACAACTAGATTGAGCCTTTCATAACTATTCACCATATAGCGCCGTTATTACAGTGTGATATTTTTAGATAGCCGTTATATAGCGTCAGATCTTACAAAATATCCATCTTTATACTGGCTACTTTTTAGACAATTCACAGACATTTTGTGCTATTTACCTTCAATTCACACTCCTCAACTACCTTATTTCAAAAAATACTTTAAACTTACTGGTTAACACTACTAAATAACAGTAAAGTAGCGCCTTTTAAAATAAAGCACTATATTTTCATCTTTTTTTTAAGGAGTCCTGCGTGATAAGCGTTTTCGACATGTTTAAAGTGGGCATTGGCCCTTCAAGCTCTCATACCGTCGGTCCGATGAAAGCTGGGAAAGAATTTGTCGATGATTTGGTAAGCAAAGGCATATTGCCTAACGTTACTCGTATTTCTGTGGATGTTTACGGGTCATTATCGCTTACTGGAAAAGGGCACCATACTGATATCGCCATTATTATGGGGCTAGCAGGTAATATGCCTGCCACCGTTGACATTGAATCTATTCCAACTTTTATCAAAAATGTGGAAGAGGCAGAGAAACTCCCGCTAGCTAATGGAACTCAGGTTGTTGACTTTCCAAATGAAGGCGGCATGAATTTTCGTCAAGATAACCTGCCTTTACATGAGAATGGCATGACAATTCATGCATTTAATGGTGATAAAGAAATTTATACCAAAACTTATTATTCTATCGGCGGTGGTTTTATCGTCGATGAAGAACATTTTGGTCAATCCATCCTTGATAGCAAACCTGTGTCGTATCCATACAATTCTGCTGACGAATTATTATTGAATTGCAAAAAATCAGGTCTTTCTATTTCTAGTTTAATGATGAAAAATGAGCTAGATCTCCATACTAAACAAGAAATTGAAGAATACTTCGCTGATGTGTGGCACACGATGCAAGCTTGTATTGAGCGTGGCTTAAATACTGAAGGCGTCTTACCGGGCCCTCTACGCGTTCCTCGTCGAGCACCGGCACTAAATCGACTGGTCACATCATCAAGTAAACTTTCAAATGACCCGATGAATGTTATCGACCTTATCAATATGTATGCCTTAGCCGTTAATGAGGAAAATGCCGCAGGAGGCCGCGTTGTCACTGCCCCTACTAATGGAGCATGTGGTATCGTCCCCGCCGTATTAGCTTATTACAATCATTGTATTGAGCCTGTTACCCCTGAGCTGTATATGCGCTATTTCTTAGCTTCAGGCGCAATTGGCATTTTATATAAAATGAACGCATCAATTTCAGGAGCTGAAGTTGGCTGTCAAGGTGAGGTCGGTGTCGCATGTTCAATGGCTGCGGCAGGCCTTACCGAGCTATTTGGAGGCAGCCCAGAGCAAGTGTGTATCGCCGCTGAAATTGGCATGGAACACAACTTAGGACTAACCTGTGACCCTGTTGCTGGGCAAGTACAAGTGCCTTGCATTGAGCGTAATGCAATCGCATCAGTCAAAGCCATAAATGCAGCAAGAATGGCATTACGCAGAACCAGTGAACCTCGTGTTTCTCTCGATAAAGTGATTGAAACTATGTACGAAACAGGGAAGGACATGAATGCCAAATACCGTGAAACTTCCCGCGGTGGTTTAGCTATCAAGGTGCAATGTGATTAGTTTTAACCTACGGTAAACACGTTAACGCCCTCTTTATTCTATTATCAAGTCGATAGCATTGAGGGCGTTTTTATCTGCAATTAAGCGCTCATTTGGTTAGCACTGTCTTTTCCTACCACAACCTTCAAGTTTAATTAATCATTTCCCCCACAAAAAACCTTGTTTTTTACTGTTTATTATATATTTCATCAACAGCATCAAAATGGAAGCTATGCTATTTTATGCTAAAAGTGCTTCTTTACATTATTTATCAACAATCAAACCCCCCGCCAACCCGCCCATTTTTTAACCAAAAAATCAATGGCAGCCTATTTTTGCTTAATTTTTTGTTACCTGTAACACAACAATAATCTACTCAATTAAAAATTGATAAAAATAAAACACAATAAAAAACAAATAAAAAGATAATAATCGCAAATTAATAAGTGATTTTAGGTATATTCTTATTTTTCTGACGCGAAACAAGTTTTTAGGTTAAAACAAAATGTTATGCTACATATGGACTCGATACTAACAAGATAAGTAGCTGGCTTATGGATACCATGAGTAATTTGTAATTATTCAGCTAATATTATGATACAGGGGAAATTGATAAAGAGGAGTCTAACTTTAGCATCCGTTTTATCTACAGATAATATTTCGTTTTATCTATCTATGAGGGAAAAATAGTGAGTATAGCTATTATGATTGGTACACACGGAGTCGCTGCAGAACAGCTTCTTCGAACAACCGAGATGTTAATAGGCGAACAAGACAATGTTTCGTTTATTGATTTTATCCCTGGGGAAAATGCAGACACCCTGTTTGATAAATACACTCAAAAACTAACTGATTTAGATACTTCAAAAGGCGTACTGTTTTTAGTTGATACATGGGGAGGTAGCCCATTTAATGCCGCAAGTCGTATCGTTAATCAACATGAAAACTATGACATCATCACTGGCGTAAATGTTCCAATGCTAGTTGAAACCTTTATGTGTCGTGATGATAACCCCACCTTGAGCGAACTGATCACTGTAGCATTAGAAACTGGTCGTGGTGGCGTTCGTTCATTTAAGTTCAAAGAAGTTGAAACAGCGCCCGCAGCAGCGGCACCAAGTACTCCTGCTCCAGCGCCAATCAAAGCTGGTCCGGGTGAACATATGGTAATAGCCCTTGCCCGTATTGATGACCGTCTAATTCATGGCCAAGTGGCAACTCGCTGGACCAAAGAAACGCAAGTTAAGCGAATTATTGTTGTCAGTGATGAGGTAGCAAAAGACCAAGTCCGTTCAACATTACTCAAACAAGTCGCTCCACCTGGGGTAACCGCTCATGTTGTTGATGTCGCTAAATGCATTCGCGTTTATAACAACCCGAAATATGCAGGTGAGCGTGTTATGTTGCTGTTTACTAACCCAACAGACGTTAAACGTATTGTCGAAGAAGGTGTTGAAATCAAGTCCGTTAATATTGGTGGTATGGCTTACCATGATGGTAAAACCATGGTAACCAATGCGGTTTCAATCAACCAAGAAGACATCGATGCATTTAATTATTTGAATGACAAAAATATTGAGCTTGAAGTCAGAAAAGTTTCATCTGACAACAAAGTCTACATGATGGACTTAATTAGCAAGCTCAAAAAATAATGCTTAATACAATTTTTTATTTTAGTTCTTTATCCATTACTCAAACAGATTTTAAAACTTGTTGGTTACAGGAGATTAAACAATGGAACTTACCGTTGTTCAAATAGTACTGGTCTTCATCGTTGCATGTATCGCGGGGATGGGGTCAATCCTCGATGAATTCCAGTTTCACCGCCCTCTCGTTGCCTGTACGCTTATTGGTATCGTTTTGGGAGACATGAAAACAGGTATCATCATCGGTGGTACTTTGGAAATGATAGCTTTGGGGTGGATGAATATCGGTGCCGCGGTCGCACCTGATGCTGCACTCGCCTCAATTATTTCAACCATTTTGGTCATCGCCGGTGGGCAAAGCATTGGTGCTGGTATCGCATTAGCCATTCCTCTTGCAGCTGCTGGGCAAGTATTAACCATTATCGTACGTACCATTACTGTTGCGTTCCAACACGCAGCTGATAGGGCTACAACGACTGGTAACTTGACTTATCTAAGCGTAGTTCACGTTTCAGCACTGGTCTTGCAAGCTATGCGCGTTGCTATTCCTGCGCTTATTGTTGCTGTTTCTGTAGGGACATCCGAGGTTCAGCAACTGCTAAGTTCAATCCCTGAAGTTGTCACAAGTGGCTTAAATATCGCTGGGGGTATGATTGTTGTTGTTGGTTATGCAATGGTCATTAATATGATGCGTGCAGGCTATCTGATGCCGTTCTTCTACCTAGGCTTTGTCACTGCAGCCTTTACAGATTTCAACCTCGTTGCTCTGGGTGTCATTGGTGTTGTCATGGCCGTACTTTACATCCAACTCAGCCCTAAATACAACAAATCTCAAGTTGTTGTGAGCCAAGGGAATAGTAACAACAATCTTGATAATGAATTAGACTAGGAGGAACGCAATCATGGTTGACACAACTCAATCTACAGAGAAAAAACTGACTCAGAGCGATATTCGCGGTGTTTTTTTGCGTTCCAATTTATTCCAAGGCTCTTGGAACTTTGAACGTATGCAAGCTCTCGGCTTCTGCTATTCAATGATCCCTGTTATTCGCCGCCTTTATCCAGAAAATAATGACGACCGTAAACAAGCGATTAAACGCCATTTAGAATTTTTCAATACGCACCCATACGTTGCAGCGCCGGTCCTTGGCGTGACGATGGCAATGGAAGAACAACGCGCTAATGGTGCAGACATTGATGACGGGGCAATCAACGGTATCAAGGTCGGTCTCATGGGGCCTCTTGCTGGTGTCGGTGACCCAATTTTCTGGGGAACAGTACGCCCTGTCTTTGCGGCACTCGGTGCTGGGATCGCGATGACAGGTAGTTTACTCGGCCCATTACTCTTTTTCTTTTTATTCAACCTAGTACGGTTACTCACCTTATACTATGGAATTTCATATGGTTATAAGAAAGGGATCGATATTGTTCAAGATATGGGGGGCGGCTTCCTACAAAAATTAACAGAGGGAGCTTCAATACTTGGTTTGTTTGTTATGGGGGCCTTAGTAAACAAGTGGACACACGTCAATATTCCACTTGAGGTTTCGCGCATCAAAAACCAAACTACAGGTGTAGAAGATATTACGACTGTACAGATGATCCTAGACCAATTAATGCCTGGTTTAGTGCCATTGTTATTAACCTTCGGATGTATGTGGCTCTTACGCCATAAAGTTAATGCATTATGGATTATTATCGGTTTCTTCGGTCTTGGTATCTTAGGTGCTTGGCTGAAATTCTTAGCACCATAATTCTCTTGTAATTATTTGAATTGGGAGGTTGCAGCCTCCCTTTTTTAATTTTAAGCTCTGCACATGTTTACTTATCCAAGGGCGCTCCAATGACTTTCAATGATGCCATTCTCGCTATTATCATTTTGCTCATGCTTGTGTATGCAATTTATGACGAATTTATTCAGCATTTACTGAAAGGCAAAACGTTATTAAAGATCAACTTAAAACGAAAACATCGTATTGATGCCATCATTTTTATTGTATTAATATGTATTGTTATTTACACAAATATTGTTCGCCATGGTAATTTATTAACCACTTACTTATTATTGGTTACTATATTCATGTCTATTTACTTGGCATTTATAAGAACACCTAAGCTATTTTTTAAACAAACTGGGTTTTATTTTGCCAATACTTTTATTTTATACGAAAGAATAAAAACAATGAATTTATCTGAAGATGGCATATTAATAATAGGGTTAGAACAAAAGAAAATTTACATAAAAGTATCTCATCTTGATGATTTACAAAGAATTTATGAGTTTCTAATTAATCATAAATAATCATTATATATATTCATAATAAAACTAAGGTTAATTAAATTTATAATTAACCTTTTTTTTCTTAATATCCTAGTTGATAATAATTCTCACTAACGTTTAATATCCACAATTAATTAATTGTTGCCTTTAAAATAAAATGTGGTATCTTTCTTTCAACGTCATTGGGGAGTAGCCTGTTCTGGTATTATATATATACCAGAAAGTCCGTATCAACATACTCGTTTGGTTTCAAACGTGGTGCGGACACCAGATTCGGTTGGCAAGACCATAGACACATAAATAAGCCTTTTGGTTGGGGGTAATTTATGTGTATATGGAAACACCCAACCGAGGTTCTTGTTATGAGCTTTTACGCTACCCTTATCTTAGCCCTTGCACTATCCATGGATGCCTTTGCTGTAGCCATTTGCAAAGGTGCTGTTTTGCATAAACCTCGCTTCAGAGAAATTCTCCGCACTGGATTTATTTTTGGCTTCATTGAAGCCATAACCCCAATTATAGGTTGGGGTATTGGGATACTTGCAAGTCAATATGTCATTCGTTGGGATCATTGGATTGCATTTGCTTTATTATTTGTTTTAGGTGCTCGTATGATTTGGCAGAGCATTAAAACAAAAGATGAAGAATGTTGTTCAAAGCCGTCAAGTCATAGCTCAACAAACCTAATATTCTCAGCGATAGCCACTAGTCTTGATGCAATGGCGATCGGTCTTGGTTTAGCATTTTTACAAGTAGACATCGTTCATACTGCAATGACTATTGGCTTAATGACGATGATAATGGCGACTGTTGGGATGATGATCGGCCGTTATGTCGGCCCATTATTAGGGAAAAAAGCCGAAATTGTGGGCGGGTTAGTATTAATTGGTATCGGGTTTAATATCTTATTCGAGCACCTTGAATTATTTATGTACGCTTCATAATTTTGTTGCCCCCTAATTATCTTAGGGGGCAATTTTAAGCGTTCTACTCACCCTGATATTGGTAAACCCGGATCAAGAAATCAGCAGTATAATTCTTCACATCAGATAATAATAAACCTTGCTTAACTTCTTCAGACGCACGCCAAGCAAATGGCGTCATTGCTAGCAATTCATAAGCTTCGCTGCCTGCCAGTGACATTTTATAATTTAACCGTGTTTCGTCTAATAGAACAAAATTAGGTAGGTTTTCTTCTTTAACAGGATGCAATTTCACTTCATCATAAATCAATGCTTTTAATTCTTGCAGATGTTCTGCTGCTGGAGTGACGGTAATTAGAGTCCCCTTAGATATTAAGATACGGCTTAATTCTTCCCCTTTGCATGGTGCATAAATTCGGACAATACTACCGAAACTTGTATCCGCAAAAGGTAATCGGTGGCTAGTCCCCACACAAAAATGTACTGATTTATAACGCTTAGCCGCGTAACGGATTGCCGCTTTAGACACATCTAACCCAAAGACCGTGGCTTGCTCGTCTTGCTTTTTCAGTTCTTGTGCAAAATAATCAGTGTAATACCCTTCCCCACAACCAATATCTAGCAAACTCATATTTGATGACGGAATAAATTGGGCTATTTTTTCTGAAACTTTGTCACGCATCAGGTGATAATGCCCCGCATCAAGAAACTGCCTACGAGCCTGCATCATCTCTGCGCTATCACCGGGGTCTTTTGAACGTTTATGTTGCACAGGTAATAAATTAACATAACCTTCTTTTGCACAATCAAACTGGTGGTTAGCTTCACAACGAAAGCTATTTTGTACTTTTTGAAGGGGTTTAAAACAAAGGGGGCATTGATAGTTCATAAACATCACTGATTTAAAAATAATGAGCAGTATACCATATCAGCCATCATGCAGCGCCATAGAATTATTTCCCATGACACCGTGACGTTAACGACATTCCATTAAATTATTTTACAGGCTTGCCCGCCTGCGCAGATTTTTCTTTGCTCTCTTTTTTCTCTGCTTTTAATTTATTATCATTAAACTGATATTATATTCTTCACCTAATGCAGAACTAAAAATAAAAGCCGGACTCATATCTGACTGAGCGGCTTTCATTCTTATTGCAGAATATCCTAAGCAATATACTTAGAAATCAGCAAATTCAGGGATTGGTTTACGCCCATGAGATTCAAGAAAATCAAGCACACGACGTGGTGTTACATTCAGGATCTGAGATTGTGGGAAATCAATAGAGTCCAGCATTTCAATGACACGGTCAAAACGACCTAAGTAACCTGAAAAGTGAGAGTCAGACCCCAGCGAAACCCAACCTCCACTGTCTTTAACCGCTTTTGCAATTTCTAAACAGTTCTTTTGACTACCCGCTCGGGAATGGAGAAATGATGAGTTATTCATTTCTAAAGCAACATTACTTTCTTTCGCCGCTTGAGCAACCGCTTTAATATCGATGGGGTACTTAGGGTTTCCAGGGTGCGTAATAATTTGCACTTTACCACTGCGGATCGTTGCAATCATGGCTTCTGTATTATCAGCTAAACTTTGGGGCTCTAATACCGGCTCATGAAAACCCGCTAATATAATATCCAGATGACGTGCTATTTTTTCATTACAGTCTGTCTCACCCAGCTTATTTTTTATATTAGCTTCAATACCATACAGTAAACCAACACCATCAACAATCCGAGGTAAGATAGGCATATTACCAAAATGCCATTCATGAGGGGCATCTTGCATTTCAGGTCCATGGTCTGTGATCGCAAATAGCTTTACACCACGGCTTGCCGCTTCCGTAAAATATTCACTCACCGTACTATATGCATGGGTGCTGGCAATGGTGTGCGCATGTAAATCAACTTGATACATAATATAATATCCTTCTAATTCTTCTATTTGCTTTATCACTTATAACGACTTATTCAAGCTAACATATCAAGGTTAAGGTTTCGATACTAATTAAGCTAAACAGCACTTTATAGACCTATACTTTATAAACTTATAACAATACATTGCACTTTATCTGGAATCGTATTTAATACGCAAAAACCCGCGATAATCGCGGGTTCAAGTTGAATATTTCGAGATTAAAACTAGTCGACTAAAACACGTTTATTTGTTGCGCCCCACAGGATCGACATCTCTGTAAAAAGTGCGCCACTGATATCTTCAACTTCCTCAGCCGTTATCTCGGCATTCCCTTGTTTACCAAAAAATACGACTTCATCACCTGGGCTGACTTTTTTTAAATCAGTAACATCCACCATAACGGTATTCATTGATGTTTTTCCTAACACAGGAACAGTTTGGCCATTGATCAATGCATGACCAGTATTACTAAATACTCGACGGTAGCCATCAGCATAACCAACAGGAATATTGGCCAAAACAGAATCTCGTTTCAAAGTATAAGTTCTGTCATAACCCACAGTATTTCCTTTAGGGTAATGATTCACCGCAGCAATATTTGATTTAAGCGTCATTACGCGTTTATAGTCGTTCGTTGCAACGGTGTCACCATAAAAGATCCCTCCTACACGCACCATATCTAGCCACGACTCGGGGACAGTAATAGTTGCATAAGTATTCGCCACATGCAGCATCACATCTTCACGCTTTATTCCAGTTACCGCCAAGACTTGTTGTGATCCTTTCTTGAATTTTGCGAGATCTTTACGGATTTGAGCTTCATCTTCCTCTGGATAGTGAGACATAATTCCCACGATTTTTAATTGCGGTAATTCTGAAATCTGCTTCGCTTCATTCAAACCAGCGGCATGGCTTACTTCGAGTCCATTACGGGACATCCCTGCCGAATTTAGCGCTAAATGAATAGGAATGATTTTATTTTGTTGTTTTGCAATCGCATTCAAACGTTGCGCCATTGCTAAATTACCAATGAGTTCTTCCGTGTCATATTGTGTCGCTTGTGCCATTTCCTGCTCAGTCGCATTTCTCACTCGCATTAAACGGCCTTTAAAACCTAAGTCTCTCACTGTTTTTAATTCTTGGTTGTTTGTTACGCCAATACATTGAACATTGTTTTCAATCATAATGGGGGTAACTAATGAAAGGTCATGACCGTAAGCATCCCCTTTCAATACCGCGCAAAGAGAGGATTTATCGCCTAATAGAGCTTGAACTTTTTGCACATTAAATTCTAATGCGCCTCGTGAGATTTCAATCCATGAGTTATTAACCACTACGGATTGGGTTTGTACTACAGGTGTTGCTACATCATTAGCATTAGTATTAAACGGTTGTTGGCATGCTGTCGTAGCAACAAATAGCGGTAGTAATGCAAGATATTTTAAACGAAAAGCCACAAATTATTCCTTAACTATAGTGATATTCACCCCAATCCGTTGTTGTTCTCATTTTGGGGACGTTGACCTGCATAAATACATTTCACCGTGATAATATCAATTTGAATAATTTGAACAAGTAATAATTCACTTTTAATGCATAAAAAGTCACGTTGTACGCATAAACATAATCAATGTTTCTTATCGCTCCTAATCCTCCCCAACCCATTACTTATATTTATTACACTGTTACCTTCCATTTGGCTTATTTCTTGATGGCTTGATAGCAGCTTATTTAATGCTTACCACATGGCTATCTTGCATATCATATTCGCCCATTATTGGGGCTCTATAGGGCTATTTTTAATTACATTCGTCACCTCATAGACAACATTGACATAGTGACATCATGATGTCATGATGATGATATGAATATTAATCCTGAACATTTACCGCTTTACGCAAAAATCGAATCAGCTCTCGCGGCTGATATTTCCAATGGTATATACCCCCCAGGCAGCCAATTGCCTCCCGAAGATCGCCTAATAGAAAGGTTTAATGCAAGCCGCACAACAGTACGCAAGGCGATTGAGAACCTTGTATTGCGCGAACAAATTGAAATCCGGCGTGGTAAAGGGACCTTTGTGACCATGCCTAAAATCAACCAAGAACTCACTGAGTTGACTGGGTTTGTTGAGGATATGCAAGCCCTTGGTCGTATCCCAACGGCTCGCCTATTAGACAAGCAAATCGTATCTGCCGATACACATGTAGCTGAGCAACTTGGCATCTTACCTGGAAGTGCCGTAATGCGGCTCCAGCGTGTCCGCCTTGCCGATGGCATCGCCATGTCTTTCGATGAAACCTATCTCCCTCAAGAAATTGGAGAAAAAATTATCACACACGATTTAGATGCTGAACCCATCTTTTCTCTACTCGAAGATAAATACGCTATCCCATTAACTGAGGCAGAATATCGCCTTGCAGCTATTACAGCCCCTTCTAATGTCGCTCTTGCTCTCAATATTGATACAGGTAGTGCGATCTTTTTAATCGAACGAACATCCTATACCACAGGCCACCAGCCCATTGATTATGAAAAGCTCTACTATCGCGGTGATCTGATTAGCTTCGCCACGCGTTTAACACGTCGTCCACGCACCTCACAGAAAGCCTAAATAATGGACGCTCTATTACTGTTTATCGCGGCTTGTGCAGCAAGTGCGCTTGGTGGAATACTGGGGATGGCAAGTGGCATTTTTATTGTGCCAATTCTCACGCAAATTTTTGGTGTAGAAATCCACGCCGCCATTGGAGCAAGCCTGGTCTCCGTCATAGCGTGTTCATGTGGTAGTGCAGGTCAGTTTCTCAAAAATCGCCTAGCCAATACCCGTCTAGCCATTGTACTTGAAACAGCCACTACATTTGGTGCCTTGACAGGGGTGTTGTTAATTGGGCTCATCTCACCCCCTGTACTGTATGGCCTCTTTGCCATGATCCTCACAATTTCAGCTAAACAGATGTTAACTCGCCGATATGAAGTCATTGCTGCTACTCCAATCAATCAAACTCGCTGGGCTACAACCTTACGCTTACATTCCAGTTTTCCAGAAAGCCAATCTAGGCAGGAAGTCCCCTATTACGTCAGTCGTGTTCCTCTTGGGATGATATTCATGTACGGGGCGGGGTTGATTTCGGCATTATTAGGAATTGGCTCTGGTGTACTCAAAATACCTGCCATGGATAGCGCCTTGCGTCTTCCCATTAAAGTTTCAAGCGCTACATCCAATTTCATGATTGGGGTGACAGCAGCAGCCAGTGCAGGGGCTTATTTTGTTCGAGGGGATATTGACATTAATGTTGCTGGCCCTATCGCCTTAGGTTCAGTTATTGGCTCAATTATCGGAGCACGCTTACTTATAGGGCTACCTGCCGATAAATTGCGTATCTTTTTTGTCATCATTCTGGCGTTTTTAGCATTTCAAATGCTTATGAGCGCTTTTGATATACACATTTTTGCTGGGACACTATGAAGTCTGAGAAAGGGTATTTAGAATTACGGGACCAAGTCATCGCTCTGTTACTTCGCTACGGAACATGGTTAGCGACAACCTTGATTGCCATTGGTGTAGCCTTAACCGCTTTAAAACCATTTTGGGGCACATCCCTACTTCCACTACATGGCTCTGACATTGTGAGTGCGGGCATTGCATTGTTTATTCTTTTGCCTGTATTACGCGTTATTTTAATGCTAGCCTTTTTTATACGTGACCGAGATTATGTTTATGTCGCGATTACGACTCTTGTACTCGTCTTTATCGCCGCAGGCGTTATTATTGAACTGTAATATTGATCCCTGCTTATTTCCCTATTGACCCAGCGAACTAGATATTTCAAGTCAGTTATCTACTTTTTTTCAGCATGTTAACTTCGTTACGATAAAAATCTTCGAGTCGATCACCTCCTACAGGTTCACCTAAGTGGCTTTCCCCCATAAATGTCAGAAAAAATTCAATTGGGCCATAAAACTTTTGCGGCGTGAAATGCCGAACTGCAAAAATACTTCCCCTACGAACCCAGTCAGGGAGATAGCTAATTTTGATATCTTGTCCTAAGGCTTGGGCTGCACAATTGGCAATATCATTTAGAGAAAGCACTTCAGGCCCTCCCACAGATAGTTCCTGCCTTGCTTGCCCCTGATTAAGGGCCTTAACGATAAATTCAGCCAAATCTTTACCCGAAATTGGGTTAATTTGCACATGACCATCACCGAACAAATAAACTCGCCCAGAAGCTGCCATCTTCAAAAAATCACCCATATCACTAAAGTAGCCGTTGGGACGAACGATAATAGAAGAAAGAGAAGATTGTTTGAGTTCATCCGCAAAACGTTCTTTTGCTTCAAATATCTTTAAGTGTCGGTTTTTATCGCCATCGATAGCTGAAACATAAACAAATTGCTTTACCTCATCAGCTATTGCTTCATCTAATAGGTTGATATTACCTTGATAATCAACATCCATATAGGTCAAACCATCTTTTTGTCGGGTTATTCCAACCGCACTAATAACGACGTCTATTCCCTCAGTAACACCATGCAGTGTGTTCGGTTCCGTCACTTCCCCAACATAGATATGATCGGCACTAGCCACCAACCCTTGTTGGTTTTGTCTCCTGACAAGCGCTCTGACCCAATAACCTTGTTTTTTTAATTCTGCAACGAGATATTGCCCCAAATAGCCTGTAGCACCTGCAACTAAAACTTTTTTCACATTTAAACCTTAGGGTAGCCACAAATTAAGTTAATTGAATACTGACATTATCGTCTTTCAAAATTAACCCTACTCTATGCTCTGTGATACCGTCAATAATACCGTCAAAATTATCTACTATTACTCGTAATTAAAAACGATAAAAAACAAAAAAGCACCAGTAAGTAACTGATGCCTTTGGATTTATCGACAACTAAAAACTGTTATCAACAATAACTATATTATTCCCACTCTATTGTAAACAAGCACACAAAACCCTTTAGTGACAACAATTTGCAAGAACTATCAGGCTCAGTGCCATGAAAAATACCATGACCAGATCATGAGGTTGAACACGGCTTGCGCCGGCAGCGTTCACGCTCCTGGTCGGCGATCTCGCCCGGCTGCAATGCTAGCTCAGCATCGGTCATGCGCTCCAGCACGTCGCGTAGGCGGATGGTGCAAGGAATGGGCGGCAGCTCGAACTCATAGCCGCCGGCGATCATTTCGGCCGCAATCTCCTCGGTGATGAAAAACGGCTCGTCGTCTTGGTTCGGCTTCTTCATGCCCTTTCCTCCTGGCGCTCATCCTGGCCGACAGCGGCCAGGGCATCGGCTTCCGTCAATGCGTCCTCCACGAACGCGCCGTGCTGCTTCGCTTCGGCCTGGCTGACCTCGGCCCATATCCGTTTCACCTGGGCCGCACTGTACCCGGCCAGCTCGGCGGTCTTGTTGATGCTGTAGCCGGACTTGCGCAGCGCGACAACTTGGGCGCGGCGCTTCGGATCAGCACGGCGGCCCTTGTACCGCCCGGCCTGGCGGGCCAACTCAATGCCTTGGCGCTGGCGTTCGCGCCTGTCCTCGTAGTCGTCGCGGGCCATCTGCAAGGCCAGGCGAAAAAGCATGATCTGCACGGCTTCCAGCACGATCTTGGCGACGCCCTGGGCCTCGGCCGCCAGGTCGGATAGATCGACCACGCCAGGGACGGCCAGGCGTGCGCCTTTGGCCTGTATCGAGGCCACCAGGCGCTCGGCCTCGGGCAAAGGTAGGCGGCTGATGCGGTCGATCTTCTCGGCAATGACCACCTCGCCGGGCTGTAGGTCGCCGATCATGCGCAGCAGCTCAGGCCGGTCGGCGCGTGCGCCGGATGCCTTCTCACGGTAGATGCCGGCGACGTAGTAGCCGGCGGCCTTCGCGGCCGTAGTGATCGCCTCTTGGCGTTCCAAGTCCTGCGCGTCGGTGCTGACGCGCAGATAGACCCGCGCCACCATCGGCGCGGCTACTGGCTTCGTCCTGCGCATACTTGCGGGCTCCTTTGGGCATACTCAAATGCACCCATCTTAAACTGGCAGGCCAATTTATCACATATCGATCTAAATGCGCCTAGCTCATTTTTACAGCTTAAATGAGCTATTGAGCACACTCCATATTTCGACTATTATTGAAACATGGAAACGATAAATGCTGTAGCCGCCCTGGCGGCCATCGCTCAAGAATCGCGCCTCGCGGTGTTCCGGCTTCTCGTCCAGGCCGGCCCCGCCGGCATGGCCGCCGGAAAAATCAGCGAAGCGGCCGGCATCCCGCCGTCTTCGCTATCCTTCCACCTGAAAGAGCTGGCACACGCCGGCATGGTCACGTCGCGGCAAGAAGGCCGATTTGTGATCTACGAGGCGAACTTTTCGACGGCCACTAACCTGGTGGCCTTTCTCACGGAAAACTGCTGCGGCGGCCAGGTGTGCAACCTGTCTTGCACCACGGAAGCCGGGAAGGTGTTGGCATGAGACTTCGCCATCTTTCCGACCCCGATTCTTTGCCCGCTTTGGACAAATCCTTTGCCATCGAGCGCCCGGCGCTCGGGCTGGCACCCGACGCCCCGCCGGTGCGTATCCTGCTGCTGTATGGCTCGCTGCGCGCCCGCTCGTTCTCACGGCTGGCCGTCGAGGAAGCGGCCCGGCTGCTGCAATTCTTTGGCGCAGAAACACGCATCTTCGACCCGTCCGATTTGCCGTTGCCCGATCAAGTGCAAAGCGACGATCACCCGGCCGTCAAGGAGCTGCGCGCCCTGTCCGAGTGGTCAGAGGGACAAGTCTGGTGCAGCCCGGAACGCCACGGTCAGATTACCAGTGTCATGAAGGCGCAGATTGACTATCTGCCGCTTGAAATGGCCGGCATCCGGCCGACCCAAGGCCGCACCCTGGCCGTGATGCAGGTATCCGGCGGCTCGCAGAGCTTCAACGCCGTGAACACCTTGCGTCTGCTCGGCCGCTGGATGCGAATGTTCACCATTCCGAACCAGTCGAGTATCGCCAAAGCGTTCCAAGAGTTCGACGCGGCGGGCCGCATGAAGCCCTCGCCGTACTACGACCGAATAGCCGATGTGATGGAAGAACTGGTGCGCTTCACGGCGCTGGTACGGCCGCACCGTGAAGCACTGACAGACCGCTATTCCGAACGGAAAGCGGCCGGCCACGTCATCGACGAGGCCACCGATCTTTCATCCATCGCCATTGCTCCCCAGCCACTACCAGAAAGCGAAACATCATGACCGAAAGAATCTATAACGTCCTCATCCTCTGCACCGGCAATTCGGCGCGCAGCATCATGGCCGAAGCTCTCATCAACACGATGGGGCAAGGGCGCTTCCGCGCCTACAGCGCCGGCAGTCACCCAACCGGCAAGGTCAATCCCTTCGCCGTCGAAAAGGTGGAGTCGGTGAATTACCCGACCGAGAATCTGCGCAGCAAGAGCTGGGACGAGTACGCCACGCCCGACGCACCGAAGATGGACTTCATCATCACCGTCTGCGACAACGCCGCCGGCGAAATGTGTCCGGTGTGGCCTGGTCAGCCGATCTCGGCGCATTGGGGATTTGAAGACCCGGCCGCCGTCGAAGGCACTGACGCCGAGAAGCGCCGGGCCTTCGAACAAACCTTCCGGCACATGATGAACCGCGTCCGCCTGTTCGTGAATCTGCCTCTCAAAATGCTTGACCAGACGGCCATCAAGCGCGAGCTGGCGAACATCGGCAAGACCGAGCAGGAAGCATGAGCGCCGGCGCACAGGCCATCGCCGCGAAGCCGCGCCAGGCCCCGATGAGCGGCTTCGAGCGTTACCTGACGCTGTGGGTGGCCCTGTGCATCGTCGCCGGTGTTGCGCTCGGCCAGGGCCTTCCTGACGTGTTCCAGGCCATAGGCCGCATGGAAGTGGCCCAGGTCAATTTGCCGGTGGGCCTGCTGATTTGGGTAATGATCGTCCCGATGCTGGTCAAGATCGACTTCGGGGCGCTGCACCAGGTCAAAGAGCATTGGCGCGGCATCGGCGTCACGCTGTTCGTGAATTGGGCCGTCAAGCCATTCTCGATGGCCCTGCTGGGGTGGCTGTTCATCCGACAAGTGTTCGCTCCGTTCCTGCCGGCCGATCAACTGGACAGCTACATCGCGGGCTTGATCTTGCTGGCCGCCGCGCCCTGCACGGCAATGGTGTTCGTGTGGAGCCGCCTTACCAACGGCGACCCGCTTTTCACGCTCTCGCAAGTGGCTCTGAACGACGCCATCATGATCGTGGCCTTCGCGCCCATCGTCGGCCTGCTGCTGGGCATGTCCTCGATCTCGGTGCCTTGGGACACGCTGCTGATTTCGGTCGTGCTCTACATCATCGTGCCGGTGATCCTGGCGCAGCTCTTGCGGCGGCATCTGCTCAAGCAAGGACAGGCCGCCTTTGAACGGGCCATGCAGAAGATCGGGCCGTGGTCGATGGCCGCGCTGCTGCTGACGTTGGTTCTACTGTTCGCCTTCCAGGGCGAGGCCATCATCCGGCAGCCGTTAGTGATCGCCATGCTAGCCGTGCCGATCTTGATTCAAGTGTTCTTCAATTCCGGGTTAGCCTACTGGCTGAACAAGCGGGCGGGGGAAAAGCACTCTGTCGCCTGTCCTTCGGCCCTGATCGGTGCCAGCAACTTCTTCGAGCTGGCCGTGGCGGCCGCCATCAGCTTGTTCGGTCTGCACTCCGGCGCTGCATTGGCAACCGTGGTCGGCGTCCTGGTCGAAGTGCCGGTGATGCTGCTGGTCGTGCGCGTGGTGAATCGCTCGAAGAGCTGGTACGAACGAGGTTGAACATGAGTAGGAAAAAACTGAGGAAATGATTGCAGATTGCCGCGCCGGCCGCTTCCTGGCGCATTCGATCACTGACCTGGAACACCTAGTATCCATGCTTGCTGAGGTCGCCCGATGACAGACCCAAAGAACCTAGAGAACAGGCTGCATGAGAAGGCCGACCCGGCCCGCGCCGTTTCCACTGGTCGGGTGCGCTACACACTGGCCGAACTACTGGCCGACGCGGAAGCATCCGGGGCTTACCCGCTGCCGCCGGAGGAACGCGAATGGATGGATGCGCCGTCTGTGGGTCGGGAATGGCCAAACAGTGAAGATTGAAAAAGGCGGCCAGTTCGAGTGGCCGCCCTTTCGTCATTAGCTGCACGCTTGGCGCAAGGCGTTCATTGCTTCTTGAAAATCAGCCTGTGTCGCCCGGCCCGTTTCAGCTTGGTAGTACACCACCATAAAAGCATTAGCGACGGCTTCGGCCAATGGCCCAAGGCTCCGCGCTTCCGCTTGGTTGATGTACTCCAAAGAAGAAAGAATAGCCGCTGCTTGATGCACTGCTTGCCCTGGTTCGATAATATGTTGTGTTGTCATAATTCACCTCTCCAGTAGGTGTTGATTGAAAGTGCCGGGCTGGTTGTGGCCAGCCCGGTGCGCCTACAGGTACAGCCCCGCCGCCTCCGCGAATGCTGACCGCTCATTCCTGCCGCCATTAACCTCAATACTTATCGGCTTAGTTTCGCTCTCTCTCATAGGGTCTGGCCGTGATACAAAAGCGGCTGTTTCTGTCTCTGCATCGACCTCGGTCGATTGATCACCCAGCGGCGAAATAAATACCTGGCTGACTTCTTCCCTTGGCGCTTCATCCAGGGCCGCCAATGCGGCCATGTATGTTGATGTCGTCATCGTGCTAACTCCTGACTTCGTTACTATCTGGGCCAGAATCGGCGCCCAAGCTATTGCCCTCGAACTGGCCAGATTGGCTTGCTTCTTTCGGCTCCATGCTTTCGCGTATCGAAGCAGCCAGTTTTCCGCCTGTGGTTTCGCTCACTCGCTCCTGGAATCCCTGCTTCACTTGAGAGCCGACACCCTTGGCTAACTCGGAGGCCGTGCCTGTGGCCAGCTTCGCGGCCTTGGCAAAGCCGCCACCGCTTGAGCTACTGCCGCTGTCACCAAAGCCAGCCGCTTGGGCGAATGGGCTACTGCCAGCAGTACCCGCTTCACCACCACCGTTTCCGCCACTGCTGACAACTGACCCCATGCTGGACATGTCACCGCCGGTTTCCATACTCGCTGATGCTTTCTGAAAAGCCGCTTGGAGTGCACTTGCACCTCCGGCTGCACCGGCTGCGGCACCCATAACCGCTTTACCTGCCAGGGCAGCGCCGCCAGTTGCCATACTGGCCGCCGTCACCGCCGCCCCAACTGCCGCACCCGCACCGAAGTTTCCAATTCCACCGGCTGCGCCAATACCACCACCAGACACAAGACCAGAAATCATCGGCGGAACTTTGTTGACCAAGAAAAGCAAGATGACCGATATAACCAACATCACGGCCAGTTCCTGGGATGCCATGTTCTCGCTGATTTGCGTGTAGTAGTGATTGATGAACTCTTTGCCAATCGCAACCAGAAGCACCATTGCCATAAGCTGTGCGGCCAGGCCCAGCACGGTCTTGTAGTAATTGATCGCCATGTCGGAAGTCCAACGACTTCCACCAAAGCCAAGGAAGAACACACCGGCATACAACAGAATCCAGGCTG
Organism: Providencia sp. TYF-12; assembly: GCF_041344805.1. Classification (NCBI taxonomy): domain Bacteria; kingdom Pseudomonadati; phylum Pseudomonadota; class Gammaproteobacteria; order Enterobacterales; family Morganellaceae; genus Providencia; species Providencia sp. TYF-12. The sequence continues at coordinate 2,289,365 of NZ_CP166833.1, read as the reverse complement.
ATGCGAGCAACAGCAACAGGTTGACCGCAATCAACGCCAGGACAAACAAAACAGCCAGGGCCATTAGCTCCATGACCAGAGCAGTTGCCATCTGCCGCCATCCCAGCTCCGAGGTGGCCTGTACTGTGCGGTTGTATAACTCGAAACCAAGATCAAGGATGCTGGAGGGCCCAAGATTGCTATTGGAAAGTCCCCCCGCCTGCGCGCCCAGAGTTTGCAATGACTGAACAATCGTACCGGCGATATTCATGCCCTGGTTCGCATTCGTCAGCAACCACCAGAAAAAGCCGGTGAAGATCGTGAAGCGAACGAACTCCGCGAAGAACTCGCCAATGTCGGCCTTGCGCAAAGCCATCATGCCGAATGTCCAGACCATCGAAATCACAACCAGCGTCCAGAACAAACGCGATGCAGCGGACTCAATAGCTGGCCCCCATGTTGCGGCAGCATCATGAAAACGCTTGAGCACATCATTCATAACACCGCTGCTACTTAGCTCCTGCGCCATTGCAGGTTCAGCCAGCACCATTGTGGCGACCATCATCAAGCCACCTAGAGCAATTTTCTTTCTCATGGCGACCACCTCAATAATCATCTTTAGGGCTGGGCTTGAACTCCCACTGACGCATCTGCTTGGCCTTCTGGAATGCTCTGCATTCCTCGGTAAAGGCCTCTCGGTTCGCTTCGCTGCGCATTTCATTCAGTGCTGCCTGGAACGCATCGGGGGCACACGTCGCCGCATTTGGTTCGGGCATCCTTTCCTGTTCACATCCAGCCAACAACAGCAACGTAGCCGCGGTAGTAAAAAAGATTTTTTTCATCTCACCGCCTCCCTAGTAGTTGTCTGCCGGACTCGGGCGAAACGTCCAGGTACGCATTTGCTCGGCCCTGGCATCACCTCGCGCCTCGGCATCGAGTTCTGCTGCAATCCGGGCTGCCTCCGCGTTGTGTTGGGCGGTCAACATGGTGCGAATCTGCAAGAGCTGATTGGCCTGCTGGCTGGCGAGCTGGTTGGCGTAGCCGATGGCCTGTAGCTGGCCAGTTGCACCCTGGGCCGCGCCTTGCAGCCGCTCCAGGGTACGGGCGTCATCCTTCAAAGCCTTTTGCTGGTCGGCAACGGTCTGGAACAGGGCATCGTTGGCCTTCTTTTGCGACTCTGACGCCAGGCGGCGGTTCTCTTCCATCGCTGCCTTTTCGGCCGGCGTGCATCCGCCGCTGCCGTTGAAGCATGGCGAGCTGCGGTAATAGGCCACGTCCTGAAACTTGGCCAGGTAACGATCCAGGCTGCCTAGCTGGTTCTCGTAATAGGCCAGCGTGTTTTGCGCGGCAATCAGCCGGTTGATCGTAGTCTGCGCCTGATCCCAGATATACGCGGCTGGGGCCATCGTGTTCTGGAGCTGATTTTCGTACTGCTGCAACTGGGTCTGGTACTGCTCAATCTGCTTGAGCGTCTGCGCCACCGACTCGATGGCCGTCATGATGTTCTGGGCCAGGTTGCCGCCGTCGATGACGGGGATACCAGCTTGCACAGGGGCGGTGGTAGTGGTGATAAAGCCGGTTGCGAGTGCAACGGCTAGAGCGGTTTTTTTAGCCGCTAAAATTTTGGACTTCATGGTCGTACTCCGTCGATGAAAAGAAGGCATTGCCTTGACCAAGCGTTGTGCTTGTTCTCGGCAACGTTTCATCGAAGAGCTACGCCACTAGCTGATCGGTATTGCCCTTGGCGCTGAGGCCCGGACTTACAAACGTAAAACTACTCTGTTTTTTTATCGCTTTCGGACAAGCCAACTTCCCGGCCAATCTCTTCAAGCTCTAGCGGCTGTACTGCCGCCGTCAGTATTTCGCGTATTTCCGCGTCGGTGCTCCTATCGTTGAGCGCTGCTCGAACTTTCAACGCACGGTGCACCTCGGCGGGTAAATTCCTGATAAGCACATTTGCCATATCAATACCCTTTTGGTGTACCCGACAACCATGCTATCAAAGATATTAAAAATAGCAAGACCTATACTCTTGCAACCGGCGGTAGCCGATCAGCCCCGCAGGGCAGGATTCCCGTTGAGTGCCCCCGGCGCGAATAAGGGACAGTGAAGATAGATAACCGGCTTGCCGGTTAGCTAACTTCACCCATCCTGCCCGCATTTCACCCACTATTGAAAATCTAGCGCATATCGAACGTAAAGCGTTTTATCGTCAAACAAACACCGATTCTTGGCAACATAACCGTAATCGTCACCAAATCGGCCTGCAATCGACATAGTCGCTTCAAAATCGCTGCTCAATCGGCTTTAAATCGGAACCTAAAATGCCAACAATCGACACAAACCATTCGCCCCGATGGGGCGAGTTGGACGCCAAAAAAGAAGGGCATAACCCGCCCCTCAAGTGTCAATGAACACAAGAAATTTGCCTCCCCTCCCGTCATACCACTAAGGCGACGTATTGATACTTGAGGGGCAACCTTTCCTGATGTTGACACCTTCACGCAGGTTACTGGTTATGGGCGTCCAACACACACGGCTCATTCCTGCTTGGTAATAATAAGAATAATAATCTTCTTATTATTCTTACCGAACGAATGGGCACTGCTTAGCCATTTCACGTTTCGAGCCAAGGTTTCAGTACAGATAACTACAAGTGCACACAGCGGCCCTCCAGCACCGTTAGACGCAGATTCTGCTTCAGCTCATGGAATAAGGGACTCCGGGTTGTTTTCCCCTCTCACAAGGCGTTTCAGCGGCCACTGAAGCCGCCTTCTCTTCTTGGCGTTAAACCATCGGCCTATGGCCGATTGATAAAGCCCGCCAGGGCTTTATTGGCAAGGTCAGAACGCGCCCTCAAGGCGCGAGCTGCACCGCGCATGATGGATTATCTTTAGATAATCTTGGATGGATTTCCCAAACTGCCCGCAAAGCAGCGCACCGTCTGGGTTTTCCAAATTGGGACGGGGAACGTTACGACGGCAGAAGGGGAGCGTTACGACGGTAACAAGGGAACGTTACGACGGTAAACGGGTGCAGTTGCCGTGGGGCCAGGCCTCTTGATCTCCCATTTTCCCTTGGCGTATTCGTTCACTACCCAACCCACGGCGGCAAGTTCGGCCAGTGCCTTCCGGGCAGTCTGACGGCGTTTTTTCATAGCTTCGGCATTGGCTTCATCTGGCCAGACATAGCCGCAAAGCGTGTCCAGTTCCACGCGCCCGGATTTGCCGGGGTCGATCCAGCCGCATAGCCGTTGGTGCATCAGCCGTGCCGGATCAGTCTGTAGCACCCGCACTTCCGCCATGTCGATACGGGCATATGGACGATGCCCCAGGATCGCTTCGGCAATACGCGGATTCAGGGCAACCCATAGCCTGCCGTCCGTCTCGTCAAAAGCATGACTCATCAGGTGGAACGCGGCTTGCCGCCGTCCCTTCGTCACAAGGATGGTGACGTTCGACATGCGCAGCAGGCTGGCTTTGAGCGCCTTGATGTTGTCGCCGCTATCCGTCATGCCCGTTTCTGAGAGCAGTTTGGTCAGGCTCTCACGAACCACCAAGCCGTCTTGCTCAATGGCTTCGAAACGGGGTTCAAGGAATAGCCGTAGCTGTCGCCCCGTCTCACTGGTCGGTTCCGGGGTTAGCAAGATGCCGTTCGGGCCGCCAAGGGCCACGATGCCTTGCAAAAGACGCATATCATCGGCCCCGAGAGGTTCGAATCCGACGAAACGCATGGATTCGTCCTCGCCAAAGGTGTAGGTCACGTCCAGCTTGCAGCGTTTGCGATCGCCACGCTTGAGGCTGCGGAACAGGCCAGGTGCCAAACAGTGCGCGGGATCATGTCGGACGTGGGTCAGGTCATGCTTAGGCTTCTTCACGCTGTCTCCTTTTCACCTTGCACTGCCGCTCCAGTACAGCAGGCTTCAACACGCCGCCGTCGTGCCGTCTAAACCAGAGTTCTTGAAAAGGTGCGCCATAGTTGGCCTTGCTGACGCCAAAGCGGACAAAATACCCACGCTGACAATCATCGACCCCCAGTATCTCGGCCTCGCCTTGCGTCATGCCGGATAGGTACGATTGCCAACGGATGTTATCAACCAGTACGGACGATCCACGACTGGCCTGCTGTTGATCGCCCGACCCCATCATGGCTGCGCTTTTACTCGCGTGGTGCAGAAACACAATGGAGCAGCCTGTATCAGCGGCTATGGCCTCCATGTGCCCAACAACCTGCGCCATCGGCCCGCTAGCGTTCTCCTCCTCAATGTGGAAGCGCCGCAAAGTGTCCAAGATCATCAAGCGACGACCTTCAGCGGCTCGTTTGAGAGCATCGAACCAGCTAGCAGCCATGATGTTTGGGCATTTACCGATCAAGGGTTCAATGAGCAAACCATCAGCCACGGCTTGCCGTTCCGCTGCGCTGAGGTGTGCCCCAAGGGCGTGCAGACGATGGTGAATAGCGGCCGGTGGATCTTCAGCAGGCAGATAGACCACTTGCCCGGTGGGAAACTCGCCTATTTCAAGTAAATCAGGCCCGCCTGCAATCTGTGCAGCCAATTGAAGGGCCAACATGGATTTACCAGCCCCACCAGGCGACACAAGAGCACCAACAGTGCCAGCAACCATATTAGGCAGAACATAATCAATGGGTGGCGGCAATTCCGTGAAAGCCGCCATAAGATCAAGAGCCATATAACTAGCCCTCTATAGGGCCAGGTCGCGCAGCTTGATCACCCGATGATTTACGTGCCTCAATCCACTCTTCGACCTCTGACAAATCCCAGGCGACATTTCTACTGGTTAACGCGATACGGCGTGGAAAATCCCCTCGCTGCTCCAGGTTATAAATTGTTCGTGTCGAAAGCGGGATCATCTCCAGGAGCTTCTTCCTGTTGATGAGGGTCTTTATATTTTGCATGGGTCAATACCTCTCAAATGAATAGTTGCTATTCATCGAGTAGCTGCGCGAAGCAGCTAATCGGTAATTGACCTGCCCGATGCCAATGGCGGCCTTATTTATAAATTCACGGCATCAACTTCAATGCTATCAAAGATAGCAAAAACATCAACCCTTACTGCCTCCCGAAGTCCACTCATCAATCATATCGGCCCAATCCTGCAACATCGCCGCCCGCTGCTCGCGGTACTCAGCCTTGTTGTAGACAGCCCTCACGCCCTTCTGCTCGTGCGCCAGGCACTTCTCGATCCAGTCGGTGTTGTAGCCGGCCTCATGCAACAGCGTGCTGGCTGTGCGCCGCAAATCATGCGGTCCGAACTTGGTAAGTGACTTCCCATCTTTCTGCGCCGCCTTGTAAGTCAGCGTCAGCACCTGGTTAAGTGTGGCAGCGCTCATCGGCGCATCCGAGTCGTACCGTGATGGCAAAACGAAGTCGGAACCACCGGCAAAGGTTTTCATGGCAATGAAAATATCCAGAGCCTGCTGGGACAGAAATACCAGGTGCGGGTTACGGCGTTTCATCCGCTCCTTTGGAATCGTCCACAACGCTTCGCTGAAATTGATCTCGCTCCAGGTCGCATTGGTCAGCTCGCTCTTGCGCACCATCGTCAGCAATAACAGCTTGGCCGCCGCACGGTTTGTTGGGCTTGTGCCCACTCGCTCCATGTACTGGTACATCAGCCCAATTTCTTCTGGCGTCAACGCTCGGTCACGTGGCTCGAATCGAGCGATGCTTGTTGGGCGCACCAGTTCTGCCGGGTTTTCGACCTTCTGCCCACGCTCGATGGCCCAGCGAAATACCTGCAACACGATTTCACGCACATGAACGGCGGTGGCCGGTGCGCCTCGCTCAACAATGGCATCAGCCAGCGCCCGCAAGTCTTCGTGGGTGATCTCCACCAGCTTCTGATTGCTGAATTTCGGCTTCAGCTCACGCTCATAAACCGAGCGGCGCATATCGCGGGTGGAGTCGGCCATCTGGTAGCCACGCAGCCACTTCTCCGCCCAGGCACCGAACGTCTCTGCATCTTTCACCCGCGCCTTGTCTCGGGCTTTCTCCTTGGCCGGCGACTTGCCCGCCGCAACCATCTTCTTGGCGTCACCCAACAGCTCGCGGGCTTCGGCCAGGGTGATGCCACCGACACCATAACGCCCAAAGGTGATGGTCTCCTGCCGACCGTTGATTGAGTAGTTGTAACGGAACGAGATGGAGCCGGCTGGAGTCACTGCCACATAGAGACCTTCCCGGTCATTCACTTTGTAGAGTTTGTCCCTGGGCTTGAGATTGCGCAGCTTGGTATCGGTCAGCATGTACCTTGTCCTTCTTCGTCTCCGATACCATGCTGAAAAAATCTCGAATTTATCGTATTTTTTCTTACGAAACAGTAACTTATAGAATATTAATACCATGAACACACAAAAGAACGCAGCATGGTATCGGCATCAATCATGGCATCGCCAAACCATAATACCAGCTTTAATGCCATGCTCAAACGGTGCTTGGCGCTTCCTCCCGTTGCCAGATCGTGCCAAACACAAACAAAAAAAAGCCCGCAATTACGCGGGCTTAGCGGCATTTCATGCCATCAGGTGCCTGGCTGTGCCAGACGCGGAATCATTCCCACTCAATTGTTGCTGGTGGTTTACCACTAATATCATATACGACCCTAGAAATACCGCTAATTTCATTGATAATGCGGTTTGATACACGGCCTAAGAAATCATATGGTAAATGTGCCCAATGAGCGGTCATAAAGTCAATAGTCTCAACAGCACGCAGAGAAACAACCCAATCGTATTTACGACCATCTCCCATCACACCGACGGAACGAACAGGTAAAAACACGGTAAATGCTTGGCTAACTTTATGGTATAAATCTGCCTTATGTAGTTCTTCAATAAAGATAGCATCTGCGCGGCGTAGTAAATCACAATATTCTTTCTTAACTTCGCCGAGTACACGAACGCCTAAGCCTGGTCCTGGGAATGGATGGCGATATAACATGTCGTATGGCAGGCCCAGTTCAAGACCGATTTTACGTACTTCATCTTTAAACAGTTCTTTTAACGGCTCAACCAAACCTAACTTCATGTCATCCGGTAAACCACCTACGTTATGGTGTGATTTGATAACGTGTGCCTTACCTGTCGCTGAAGCGGCGGATTCAATAACATCAGGGTAAATTGTCCCTTGTGCTAGCCATTTAATGTTAGGAAGCTTCGATGACTCTTCATCGAATACCTCGATAAATACATGGCCAATTTTCTTACGTTTAGCTTCAGGATCGCTGATCCCTGCTAATGCACTTAAGAAACGATCTTCAGCTTTAGCATGAATGATGTTCAAGTCAAATTTACCCTCAAACATTTCCATCACTTGGTCTGCTTCATTTAAACGTAATAAGCCGTTATCAACGAATACGCAGGTCAAACGCTTGCCAATTGCACGGTTTAATAACAGAGCCGTTACTGATGAATCAACGCCACCTGAAAGTGCCAGCAATACATGATCATCTCCGATTTGCTCTTTCAAGCGCGCAACCGTGTCTTCTATAATTGCCGCTGGTGTCCATAGTGCCTCACATTGGCAAATATCTTGTACAAAACGTTTTAAGATATTTAAACCTTGGTGTGTGTGAGTAACTTCTGGGTGGAATTGAACCCCATAGAACCTTTTTTCCTCATTTGCCATGATGGCATATGGGCAGCTTGGTGTGCTTGCGATCGTTTTGAAGTCCGCTGGAATCGCAGTCACTTTATCTCCATGACTCATCCACACATCTAAAACAGGCTTGCCAGCTTCATTCAATGAATCATGAATATCACGGAACAGTTCACATTGCTCAGTAACTTCTACATTTGCATAGCCGAATTCACGCTCGCCTGAAACCTCAACTGCGCCACCTAATTGCATTGACATTGTTTGCATGCCATAGCAAATACCTAATACAGGTACGCCTGCATTGAACACGTAGTCAGGAGCGCGTGGGCTATCTGATTCCGTGGTGCTTTCTGGCCCACCAGAAAGAATAATACCATTTGGATTAAATTCTCGAATTTGCTCTTCTGTAACGTCCCACGCCCAGAGTTCACAATAAACGCCAATTTCACGGATACGACGGGCAATCAGCTGTGTATATTGCGAACCGAAGTCAAGGATAAGAATGCGATGCTTATGGATATTTGTTGTCATTTGAGGAGAATTCCAAAAATTCAAGTCAAAAATAAAATCGGTGGTGCGTATTAATTAACCGCACCACCCTGAAACGTTATCGATTATTGCCCCAAACGGTAGTTCGGAGATTCTTTTGTGATAGTAACGTCATGAACGTGGCTTTCTTGGATACCAGCACCACTAATACGAACAAATTCTGCTTTTGTTCTTAACGCATCAATAGTACCACAACCTGTCAGCCCCATACAGGAGCGTAGCCCGCCCATTTGTTGATGAATAATTTCTTTTAAGCGGCCTTTATACGCCACACGGCCTTCAATCCCTTCAGGGACAAGTTTGTCAGCCGCATTATCAGATTGGAAATAACGGTCTGAAGAACCTTTAGACATAGCTCCTAATGAACCCATACCACGGTATGCTTTATAGGTACGACCTTGGAATAAAATGGTTTCTCCTGGCGATTCTTCAGTCCCCGCAAACATAGAGCCAACCATGACACAAGCTGCCCCAGCGGCAATCGCTTTAGAAATATCACCAGAAAAACGAATTCCCCCATCTGCAATCACAGGGATACCAGTGCCAGCCAATGCCTCTGCCGCTTCTGCAATAGCAGTGATTTGAGGAACCCCAACACCAGTAACAATACGTGTAGTACAAATAGAACCTGGGCCAATCCCTACTTTTACAGCACTAACGCCTGCCTCTGCCAATGCTTTTGCACCTTCGGCTGTCGCAACGTTACCACCAATAATTTGTAATTCTGGGTATTTTTGACGCGTTTCACGAATACGCTGTAATACACCTTCAGAGTGACCATGAGATGAGTCAATCAATAATACATCAACGCCAGCAGCAACCAGCGCGTCAACACGCTCTTCGTTACCTGCTCCGGCACCAACGGCTGCGCCAACACGTAAACGCCCCTGTTCGTCCTTACAAGCATTAGGCTTACGTTCTGCTTTTTGGAAATCTTTAACGGTGATCATCCCTAACAAATGAAAGTTATCATCAATCACTAAGGCTTTTTCTACACGTTTTTCATGCATTTTTTGTAACACGACTTCACGCGCTTCGCCTTCTTTCACAGTAACTAAACGCTCTTTCGGCGTCATTACCGCAGTAACTGGCTGGTCAAGGTCAGTGACGAAACGGACATCACGGCCAGTAATAATCCCCACTAATGAATTGTCTTTAGCTACCACAGGGTAACCTGCGAAACCATTGCGTTCAGACAACTCTTGTACCTGACGAATTGTTGTATCTGGCGTCACCGTAACAGGGTCTGTCACGACGCCACTTTCATGTTTTTTCACACGGCGGACTTCTTCCGCTTGGCGCTCGATGGTCATGTTTTTGTGGATAAAACCGATACCGCCTTCTTGAGCTAGCGCGATTGCAAGATCAGATTCAGTAACGGTGTCCATGGCTGCAGAAAGCATAGGAATGTTCAGGCGGATGTTTGCAGTCAGTTGAGTTGATAAATCTGCAGTATTTGGCAATACCGTTGAGTGTGCAGGAACGAGTAAAACGTCGTCGAAAGTTAGTGCTTCTTTTTTAATGCGTAACATAGGCAATATCCCACCAGGCAGCGTTATGGAAAGGTATAAAATATTGCCGCGGAATTATACACACCGTAATCGGTTGCTTCCAGCCTTTTTTTGAAAAAAAACTTGATAACTCCAATGGCTACGTTAGTATCTATCAATTAAGTCCTTGTTTTAAAATTTGATCTAGCTCACATGTCGACATCACAAAATAGTGCTATTTACTCAGTTAGTAAACTAAACCAAGCGGTTCGCGAACTTCTTGATAACCAAATGGGCCGTATTTGGCTAACCGCTGAAATTTCTAATTTTTCGCAGCCAAGTTCAGGTCATTGGTATTTGACCTTGAAGGATGACCGTGCACAAGTTCGTGCAGCGATGTTTCGTGGGCAAAATGCGCGTGTGACATTTCGCCCACAAAATGGCCAACAAGTTTTAGTCAAGGCTACCGTGACTTTGTATGAGCCTCGCGGTGATTACCAATTGATCATCGAAAGCATGCAACCTGCTGGCGAAGGCTTGTTACAACAACGCTTTGAGCTTTTAAAGCAAACTCTAAATGCGCAAGGCTTGTTTGATGTCACCTATAAAAAAACTTTGCCTAGCCCAGCTAAATGCGTCGGTATTATCACTTCGGCAACCGGGGCTGCATTACATGATATTTTAAACATTTTACGCCGTCGTGACCCTTCACTGCCAATTATCATTTACCCTACAGCGGTTCAAGGTGAATTGGCACCAGCCCAAATTGCGAGAATGATTGAGCTGGCAAATTTGCGTCAAGAATGCGATGTATTAATCGTTGGTCGCGGTGGTGGTTCACTTGAAGATTTGTGGGCCTTTAATGAAGAAATCGTTGCTAGGGCTATTTTTGCTAGCCAACTGCCTATAATTAGTGCTGTTGGTCATGAAACTGACGTGACGATTGCGGATTATGTTGCCGATGTTCGAGCACCAACGCCTTCTGCCGCAGCAGAATTAGTCAGCCGTAACCAATTAGAGATGCTACGCCAGATAAAATCAGCACAGCAACATCTTGAAATGGCAATGGATTATTACGTGGCGGGCCAACAACAAAGGTTTGCTCGTTTACATCATCGTTTACAGCAACAGCACCCGCAATTGCGTTTGGCAAGGCAACATAACCAGCTTAATTTATTGCAACAAAAACTGGCGCAGTCGATGACTCGACAACTACAAAATTCAACGGTTAAATTCGAAAAAGTTAATCGCCGTTTACTGCAAAATGATTTGCGCCCTCAATTGCAAAAACAGCAGCGACAGTTGCAGCAGACACAGTATCATTTGCAGAATATGGTCACGAGTTTGGTTAATAGTTACCGCCAACGTTTCGCAGTAGCTTGTTCAAAAATGGAAGCGGTTAGCCCATTAGCTACCTTAGCTCGCGGGTTTAGTATCAGTGAAACCGCTAAAGGTACAGTGTTGAAAAAAACCAGCCAAGTGAAAATCGGCCAACCACTGAAAACTCGCCTTAATGATGGCTGGGTTGAAAGCCAAGTTACCCATATTGAAAAGGTTAAAGCCAAAAGAGTATCGAAATGATTATTATAACCACTTATCTCGATAAAAATAACGGGATAAGTGGTTTTAAATTTATACGTTGATTAAAAACGCACCTGCCCGCCAATCATATAAGTACGCCCTCTAGCTGTTGCATTGTTTTTACCGCGTTCTTCCATAATAGCGGTAGAATTTGCACGATTTAGTGCATCCGAATAATTTTTATTGGTTACATTATTAACCGTCATCATCAATTTAACGTTTTTATTAACTTCATAGTCTGCATATAAATCAATAATTGTAGGTTGTTTTTCATAGTTATCTTTTAGCGCATTTCCATCATGATCAACGATAGACTGTACACCAATTCGTTTTGAGGGGCCTGTCCATGTAATGGTTGTACCTACGGTTAATTTCTCATCCAATAAACGTACACCAGAATCTAACGTCAAATAATAATCGGGAAGCTCTGTGAAGTCCCCCGCACTGAAATCAGCAACTTTAGCTATAGAGTTAGGTTGATCCCCAGTTTCTTTGGTATAGGATAATGTTGAATAAACTATACCTGCATCATAATTAGCCTGTAATTCATAGCCACGTAGATTAACATCATGAGGCTCATTGACATACATATAGCTTTTACGCATAAATTCTGGGAATTCTTTGTCCCATACATCATCATTCATCAAACACCAAGCCAGTTCAGCATTTGATCTTGGGCGACAAAGTAAATAAGGCTTACTCGTAATATAGTCTTTAATTTTTGTATGGAACCATAATGCCTTCATATTAAACTGGTCACCTTCAAAAATTAAATCCGGTTTAAAGCTATTAAAACCAACTTGCCATGTCTGTGATTTCTCTTCTTTTAAGAATGGGTTCATTGAATTACCACCTTCTTGAGAATAAAAAACCTCTTGCGTATTCGGTGCTCTCATTGAATGCGCATAACTAACAAATGGCTGGAATTCAGGAATAATTTCTGCTGATAATAAAACTCCGGGGTTAAAACCATTACCCCGTAAATTTAAAGTCGCGGCTTCTTGTGGAAAACAAAAATCTTGATCGCCACATGCAGGTTTGAAACCTTTTAAGTGGTAATTCATATAGTTCAAATCAAAAATTGCTGTATAGATACCATACTTTGCTTCTAGTTGTGTATAGGCGCTCGCAAGATCTAACGACCCACTTGGCGAGAATGGGTTATAGTTCAACGTATCTTGGTCAATAACAGAACTAACCTCGCGCTCATATTTCGTTTTAGATAACTTAGAACCTACTTTCCATTGAAAATCAACATCACCATATGAAAACCGACTTGTATTAGAAAGATTAAGTCCATCGCCAATATTTTTAGACTTACCTTGCCTTAATGCCCAACCTAATGAGTCACCTTCAAATTGTTGGTCGTTTTTACCATGGCTAGCTAAAACCTCAACATCAATTAACTCATTCAGCGGCGTATATTTATATTTAATATAATAATCTTCACTATTAATCTTTCTTCTCGTGAGCTTATTTTGTAAGAAACGACCACTGAATTCTAATTCATGGCTGTCATTAGGTTTATATTTCAATTTGGCTAATTGCGATTGGGGCTTTTGTTTGAAAGTGGAATCAGTGGCAAAGTCGTCACTATCAAACCCATCACCATTTTTATAACTACCAGGAATATTATGGCCACTAACCGCAATTAATCCGCCAAAATAACCATCATCTTGTAATAATGTTTTCCCTGCAACCGCCACCATTCCATTATAACCGAGACCATTATCTCCCCAACTAGCTTTACTACGGAGCCCATATAAATTATCTTTAAAAATCACATCATCAATACCGATAGTGCGGAAATTTGCGCTCCCTACTAAAGCGTTAACACTATTTCCTCCATTTAATTGCCCTTTTTCTACTTCAATTTCAACAATAAAATTTGGATCAATTAAAGCGCCAAAATCATTATTTGGTTGTTGTCCATGTGTATATTGACTCGGGGAAATTCCATAATAACTCTGCGTGATACCATCAACCATCATATTCACGCGCCCAAAACCACTCAGACCACGGAGATTAACATTCACTGTTCCTTGGCTGCCATCCATTTGGGTATAAGTACCGGGCATCGTGCGGATAATTTTGTCCATCGACTGTAATTTATTTTCCGTACCAACCGCATTGTAAGCACCGGGTTTTTCTAATGCTTTGACGAGCGGGGTTTGTTTCTGCGCACCCGAAACTTTTAACTGGCTAAAATTAACCACATTATTTTTCTGTTTATTTTTCTGCTGCGTATTTTCAGCTAAAGCAACCCCTTGGTAGCTAGTGGCAATAATACCAACTACCATAATTATTGTTTTATTATTCATTAAACCATTCCTGTAAACGTACTGAGTGTCATACGCTCACATTGCTAACACAGAACAAAATAGTGCCTGTGAAAAGGCCCAGCAACAATGCCATTAATATTGTTGCTGCCCTAAGAACACCTAATTTTTATAGGTTAATTATTATTTTAAATATGGAAAATATTTGGGTTTATCTTCAAGCATTAAGATAAAGCTATATTCACGAGCTATGTCGTCTAGCGCATTAAAACGCCCTGACTTACCACCATGCCCCGCACTCATATTGGTTTCTAATAATAATAATGAATCACCTTGTTTAATATCTCGCAATTTAGCTACCCATTTAGCAGGCTCCCAGTATTGAACTTGAGAGTCATGTAACCCTGTCGTCACTAGAATATGTGGGTAATGTTGTGCTTTGATATTGTCATATGGACTATAAGCTTTTATTCTCCAGTAATCCTCTTCGTTTTCTGGATTCCCCCACTCATCATATTCCCCTGTCGTCAGAGGAATTGACGGGTCTAACATGGTAGTCACCACATCAACAAATGGGACAGCGGAAACCACACCCTCATATAAATTAGGCGCCATGTTCACAACCGCCCCCATCAACAAGCCACCAGCACTTCCCCCCATGGCATAAACATGCCCTGCTTTACCGTAACCTTCTGATAATAACCCTTTGGTTGCATCAATAAAGTCAGTAAAGGTATTCATCTTGTGGATTGTTTTACCTTGTATGTACCAATTTTTACCTAAGTCACCACCACCACGAATGTGAGCAATCGCGTAAACAAAGCCACGATCAAGCAAAGACAAGCGGGATGAACTAAATGATGGATCAATTCCGTAACCATAAGCGCCATAACCATAGACTAACAATGGGTTTTGCCCCTGTTTGAAAAGATCTTTACGGTAAACCAAGGAAACAGGGACTTTTACACCATCTCGTGCAGTAACCCAAATACGCTTACTTTGGTAATTTTGTTTATTAAAATCTTTAACTTCTTCTTGTTTTAGAAGCTGCTTTTCTTGAGTCAGCATATTAATTTCATATACTGAAGATGGCGTGGTCATTGATGAATAACCGTAGCGTAGTGTATCCGTATCAGGCTCAGGGTTATTCCCGATCCACGCCATGTAAGTTGGGTCATCAAAGCTTACTTGGTTTTCTTTATGTGTTAACCAACTGATTTGGCGGATATTCACCAAACCATTTTGACGTTCTTCCACAACTAACCAATTATTAAATAAAGCAAAATCTTCCAGATCTACCCCATCACGAGGGGCTATAAAGCTTAACCACGGCGCTGAAATATTGTCTGCAATGTATAAACCAAATAATGGGTGTTGGTGATTAGAGCGAATATAGAATTTACCGTTGAAATGATCAGGATAATACTCAACCCCTGTTTGACGTGGTTGTAGAATTTTAACTTCATTTTGTGGCTGGTTAGCATCAATTAACCGGTATTCAGACGTTTCAGTACTCGTGATACCAATTAAAATGAAATCTTTTGACGTCGATTTCGCTAAGCTAACGTAAAAAGTGTCATCCTTTTCTTCATACACCAGTTTATCTTGGGTTTGTTGTGTACCATATTGGTGTTTAACCACTTGGTAAGGCAACAATGTTTGCTTGTCCTTATTCACATAAAATAGTGTTTGGTTATCATTGGCCCAAACAATATTACCTGATGTATTGGTTAATATATTTTCTTGCCATTCGCCCCCCTTAATTTTGCGAAATGACACAGCAAATTCATTACGCCCTTGGCGATCTTCAGCAATAGCTAGCGTGGTGTTATCCGGCGAGATGGCTAATGCCCCCATGCGATAATATTCGGTGCCCTTAGCGCGTTCATTACCATCAACTAAGACAACCCATTCACCATCACTATTAATAGGGCGTCTTTCATATATCGGATAGTTTTTACCCGCAACGACTCGTGAACGGTATGTATAACCATTATAATTATAGGGAACTGACTCATCATCTTGTTTTACTCGAGAAAACAACTCATCATAAATTTCCTTTTTTAACGAACTTCCAGATTGAAGTTGTTGCTGTGTATAGTTGTTTTCTTGTGTTAAGTATTCAATAACTTCTGGTGACTTTCTTGCATCATCCCGCAGCCAATAGTAATCATCGATACGCGTATCACCATGAATAGTCATCGTATGAGGCTGTTTTTGTGCCTTTGGTGCAATCATTCTTTCCTCCGCAAAACTTGCGTTTGTCTGTAGTCCCAATAATATAATGAGACAAAATTTAACGGCTTGAGAGAAGCCTGACAATAGATTTAAATGTGTTAGCATTTCTTACCCTGATTAATCATTGATGATATTAAAATCAATAGGTAACTTCACCGTTACCTTTCCATTAACTAACATATCAATTGGTGGTGGTGGCAATGGTTCAGCTCTCAAAAGGACACGTTGTGCTTCTCTATCTAATGATTGCGTCCCGGAGTTTTTAATTAATACACTGTCTAATACATAACCTTGTGCATCAACCTCAAATTTTATGATAGGACGCCCTATTCTATTACGCCTTTTCGCATCATCAGGGTAGCGCTTAAACTTGTTCAACTGCCCCAGTACCATTGCTTCCCATTGACGTTTGCTATCATCCGCTTGAGAACTGCTATCAACTTGTGCAGCAACGCGCTGTGTTTGTTGTTTAGCCACCGCCTCACTAGTCACCGGGGCAGAACTCGCTTTTGAATTATCGCTTTCAATTTCACTTATTCGTTTGTTACTAATTTCCTTATGTGCTTTTTTGACCTCTGGTTGTGTTTTCTTTTTTTTAATTTTCGCCACTAATAATTCAGCATCTTCATTAACTGGAACAACCGGTTCAAGAAACTCATCGTCAGGAGTTAGCTTTGCTTCGCTTGCTATCGAGAGTTCTTGTGTTTTCCCAATATTAGTTTCAGTTAATTGTTTTGCTTCTGACTCAAAAGAGAGTTCCATTACCACTGAAGGTGATGGTAAGTAATCATCCCATTTATCTTCTATAGTACGAATAAAGAAACCAATAACCATTATGTGTAAAAGAACCGCTAATACAACTGAGCTACTGGTTTTTGTTGCTTGTTCATAACCTAAAGTCATCGCCACCATTTTCATCTTTCTTATCATAAAAAAAGTATGTAAATGATAATCAATAACAAATGTAAATGAAAAGCATTTATTGCCTTTAATGTTAAATCATTCGCATAATTAATGAATATTACTTATCTTATGCGAAATTAATTATTCTTTGGCGTATACCAAACATAATCAGCATGTAAGTTTTCAATTTGATTACCCTCTTCGGAGATAATCAAAACTTTAAATTCTATTTCAGGAGCTAAATCTTGTAAGTGTAAAGGAACCCCGATTGCACGGGTTGCGTGGTACCCACCGGCATACAGCAACGCAGGTTTTGGCGCATTGATTAACGCTTGTGCCATTGCCCGATCACGCATCTGCTGAATAACAGTCATTTTTTCTACTTGTTCAACGGTAAGTTCCCCACCATGTGAGCTTTTAATCGTTTTCCGAATTGTATCTTGTACTACTGACTGCGTTGAATACTGGCCTTTTAGTACAGGTGGATTAGCATAAGCCTCTGTAATAACCTGTTTATCTAAATTAGCGCTCAACAAAGGATATGGCTGACTAAGTAAATGCCTTACCAGATTACCGTATAAGCCCCAAGGCCAGCCAGTATTCCACTTAATAGCCGCCTGTAGCTTTTCATCACGTATATAAAGGTTACTTTGCATCTGAGCTTGCACCTTGGTGATATTGTTTTGCTGTGAAGGCGTAATCATTTCAAGTAACACAGAGCCTTGAGGGCGAACCTGTTGCATTTCCTGAGCAACCCACTGCTCTATTTGGTGATGATACAGATTGTCATGCTTTTCCCCCACAATCACATGAGTGGATTGTGCGAGTCGCTGGATAAGTTGTTGAGGCGTAATTGGTTTTCCTGTAGACAAATCAACCAATTGATTTGGCCCAGTAAGCTGATTATCTAGTTGTACTATGGACGGTGTAACTTTTTGCACACAACCGCTAATAATGAATAACCCGACGATAAAAATGGATACTTTTGATATTAATCTAATTGAAATCATTATACTTTCCGTATGCTGTAGTCTACACTACAAAATACAGATAATGAGAATCATTTTCAATTAAAAAAGACTTCTATTTTATAAAAACAGAAGTCTTTACAGATAATATTAAGTTATTAACACAAAACCTATAGCGGGTTAGTTTGTGCTTCTACAACGGCTAATGCCACCATATTCACAATGCGACGTACTGAAGCAATTGGCGTTAAAATATGCACAGGCTTCGCTACTCCCATCAATACTGGCCCTACAGTAACACCATCAGAGCTAGTCACTCGCAGTAAATTATAACTAATACGAGCTGCTTCCATATTAGGCATAATCAATAAGTTAGCTGAACCTTTTAATGGGCTATCAGGCATCACATCTTTGCGAATTGATTCGATTAAGGCCGCATCGGCATGCATTTCACCGTCAATTTCAAGGTGCGGATCACGTGCTTTAACCATCGCAAGTGTGTCGCGCATTTTTTGTGCTGATGCGCAATCCGAAGAACCAAAACTAGAACGAGAAAGCAGAGCAACTTTTGGTTCAATACCAAAGCGACGTACGGTATCTGCCGCCATTAAAGTAATTTCTGTTAGCTCTTCAGGTGTAGGGTCTTCATTAACGTAAGTATCGGCGATAAACGTGTTACCGGTTGGTAGTAGCAAGGCATTCATCGCACCTGCGGTATGAACACCTTCACGGAAACCAAATAGTTCTTTGACGACTTCGTAATGTTCACCATAACTTCCGACAGTACCGCAAATCATCCCATCTGCTTCGCCACGCAATACCATGATCCCACCAATTAAGGTTGGGTTATTGATTACAGCACGACGTGCCATTTCTTGTGAGACGCCTCGGCGTTTCATAATCTGGTAGTATTCTTGCCAATACTCTTTATACCGTGGGTCATTTTCATTGTTTACTACTTCAAAATCTTTACCTAGTTCAATATGTAGGCCAAGCTTTTGAATGCGCATTTCAATCACACTAGGACGCCCAACTAAAACAGGGAACGCTAAACCTAATGAAACTAATTCTTGAGTCGCATGCAATACGCGCTCTTCTTCCCCTTCCGCCAAAACAATGCGTTTTTTCTCTGTTTTCGCTTGAGAGAAAATAGGCTTCATAAACAAGTTTGTTTTATAGACAAACTGATTTAATTTTTCGATATACACATCAAAGTCTTCGATTGGTCGTGTTGCAACGCCTGAATCCATAGCGGCTTTTGCAACAGCAGGAGCAATCTTAACAATTAAGCGTGGGTCAAATGGTTTAGGAATAATATATTCAGGGCCAAAAAATAAGTCCTGATTACCATACGCAGAGGCCACTTCTTCACTTTGTTCTGCCAAAGCCAAATCTGCAATGGCATACACACAAGCTAGTTTCATTTCTTCGTTAATGGTTGTCGCACCCACATCCAGTGCACCACGGAAAATGAATGGGAAGCATAAAACGTTATTAACTTGGTTAGGATAATCAGAACGACCTGTACAGATAATGGCGTCAGGACGAACCTCTTTGGCTAACGGTGGAAGAATTTCAGGCTCTGGGTTGGCAAGCGCCAATATGAGTGGGTCTTTTGCCATGGTTTTCACCATTTCAGGCGTTAAAAGACGAGGACCAGAACAACCTAGGAAAATATCGGCATTTGGTATCGCATCAGCTAAAGTACGCTGGCCGTTATCTTCAATCGCATAGGCCGCTTTAGTGACATCCATTTTTTCGTCACGACCCTTATAAATAACACCTTTTGAGTCACAAACTGTGATATTTTCACGTTTTAAGCCTAATGCGACTAATAAATTCATACAAGCGATTGATGCGGCTCCCGCGCCTGAAACCACTAGACGGACGTCACCAATCTCTTTTTTTACAATGCGTAATCCATTGATAACCGCAGCAGTACAGATAATCGCTGTCCCGTGTTGGTCATCGTGGAATACGGGTATTTTCATGCGTTCACGCAGTTTTTGTTCAATATAAAAGCATTCTGGCGCTTTGATATCTTCCAAATTAATACCACCAAAAGTTGGCTCAAGCGAAGCAATGATATCAACCAGTTTGTCTGGGTCTGTTTCATCAACTTCAATATCAAAGACATCAACGCCAGAAAACTTTTTAAATAGTACGCCTTTCCCTTCCATGACAGGTTTACCTGCCAAAGCACCAATATTACCTAACCCAAGAACTGCCGTACCGTTGGACACAACGCCAACAAGGTTACCTTTAGCAGTATAACGATAAGCTTTAAGTGGGTTTTCAGCAATTTCAAGGCATGGAACAGCAACGCCGGGGGAATAAGCTAATGCAAGATCGCGCTGGGTTGTTAATGGTTTAGTTGGAGTAACAGTAATTTTCCCAGGATGTGGAAACTCATGAAAATCAAGAGCACTTTGTTTTAATTTATCATCCATCGTCAAGTCCTTTCAAAATTGGTAAGGTAAGAGCGCTAACAGTATAAACACATCTCACTAGCAAATCATGATCATGCTGGCAATTTCCAGAAAAATCTTTCGGTTACGATGATATTATCAGCAATATGTCTGCAGATACCTTACCTGCGCTATCGTTTTATCCATTCAAAGTCCCTCTGCCTCTACCAATAATAAAAGTGATAACAGCAACATGTTTAAGATATTAATCTATTTCTCACAGACTAAGATATTTATTAATTTTATATAAATCATATATCATTATGTACTCCTTCAATTTAAAAAACATGCAAATTAAATTGTGAAAATATTATTTTCACTTTCATGATTATTTTTTTATCATTATCATATTAAAATATTAGATATTATTTACACCAATTTAATGTATTATCAAAATTTGTGATTATTATTTTTATATCGTGTTCTCATAACATATTTCAGTAACTTATTTCAGCAATGCAGGCAATATATAACAACCTAATACATAGTGACAAAACACTATTATATATATTAATTATATATTAAATAAATTATTTAACAGCCCACTCTCTATATGGAAAATATGATATTCCTTAAGACATGACAAAGGAACCGACTATGTCTAATTATTCAGTAATGATTATTGATGAACACCCGATCATACACTTCGGATTACGTCAACTTATAAATACCGATGATTACTTTACTATAATTGCTGAATGTTGCTGCTGTAACGACGCTTTGAATGTCGCAACACAGTTACACCCTAACCTAATAATAATTGATACTAATATTCGAGGGAATAAAACGTTTGAGACCATACGCTCACTTCGTAAGCATTGTATAAATAGTTATATATTAGTGTTATCTGCATCTACTATTAAGACTGATGTGTATAATGCTATCGATTCCGGTGCTCAAGGTTATTTATTAAAAAACAGTGATCTAGATATGCTATTTTATAGTATGAAAAAAGCATCAGAAGGCCAGCATGTGTTTAGTGAAAAAATATATCAACTGCTTATTACACGGCATCAATCTACTGACCCTTTATCAACACTAACTCGACGCGAATGTGAAATCATTCACAAAATGGCACTAGGCTTAAAAAATAGGGAAATAGCTAAATTGTTTTTTATTTCAGAGGAAACGGTGAAAGTTCACATACGCAATATTCTTAAGAAGCTACGTGTCCGCTCACGACTTGAAGCAAGCTTAATATATATGCGCTCAAAATAAATCTATATAATTTAATATTAACGCTCAGTTTAATTCATTTAATATTTATGAAATAAACTATATGCAAGCAAATAATAACCTTGATATCTATTTACCATTTTGGGGTAGATCCTCAATGCATTTTCCCGCATTATATAAGGTATATCGCTATTTTTTGAGGACCATTGTATGTCGAACACCCCTGCTGCTTCTCCTTATATTATGTACGGAATTAAAAATTGTGACACCATAAAAAAAGCTCGCCGATACTTAGAGGATAATGGGGTTGATTATCAGTTCCATGATTATCGGGTTGATGGAATTAGTGATGCATTACTTTCTACACTGATGGATAACATTGACTGGGAAATCCTCGTTAATAAGCGTGGTACTACATGGCGTAAATTGACTGATGATGAAAAAAATGCCGTTATCGACGCTAATAGCGCTAAAAAGGTATTACTTGCAGAGCCTGCGATGATCAAACGCCCTGTACTTGTTTCCGCTGATAACCGTTATCTAGTTGGGTTTAATGCGGATGAGTACCAAAACTTCATTAAATAATCAGGTGATTAAAATGGATTGTCCGGTTATTCAACTTGCCAAAGAACTTATTGCTCGCCCTTCAATCAGCCCTGATGACCAAGGCTGCCAAGCCTTACTTATTGAACGCCTAGACAAAATTGGCTTCATTATTGAGCCCATGCTCTTTGGGAATACATTAAATTTTTGGGCATTTCGTGGCGCAAAAGGCCCTACTTTAGCCTTCGCAGGTCACACTGATGTTGTCCCTGCGGGTAATAGTGCTCAGTGGCAAACACCACCATTTACACCTACGATTATAAATCAGCATCTTTATGGCCGTGGTGCTGCCGACATGAAGGGTTCAGTCGCAGCAATGGTCGTCGCTGCAGAGCGATTTGTTGAAAAACACCCCAACCATCAGGGTCGTTTAGCCTTTTTAATCACCTCAGATGAAGAGGCAGATGCGTTAGACGGTACTGTTAAAGTCGTTGAAACTTTAATGCAGCGCCAAGAACGCGTCGACTACTGTTTAGTCGGTGAGCCTTCTAGTCAAGCTCAATTAGGTGACATTGTTAAAAATGGCCGCAGAGGTTCAATCACAGCTAACCTCACTATCATCGGCGTACAAGGCCATGTCGCCTACCCACATTTAGCAACTAACCCAGTTCACCGCGCAAGTGCGTTTTTGCATGAGCTTACGACCACCACATGGGATACTGGTAATGATTTTTTCCCAGCAACGACGATGCAAATTGCTAACATTCATGCAGGGACAGGGGCAAGTAATGTGATCCCTGGAGAATTATCTGTCCAATTTAATTTCCGTTTTAGTACTGAGTTGACTGACACACAAATACGTGACAGGGTCACTGAAATGTTATCACGACATGGACTCGAGTATAAAATTGAATGGGTACTATCTGGGCAACCTTTTTTGACAGAAAAACGCGAATTAGTTACCGCTACATTACAAGCAATTCATGAATTAACGGGTCAAAACGCTGAACTTTCAACCAGTGGTGGTACGTCGGATGGCCGTTTTATCGCTCAAATGGGCACTCAAGTGATTGAACTAGGCCCATTAAATGCAACAATTCATAAAGTTGATGAATGCGTAAAAGTGGATGACCTACAACAATTAGCTTTAATCTATGAGAGGATCATGGAGTTGTTAATACTATGACCACCAATAATATGCTCACTATTGAAATGCTAACTGGCCGCTCAACAGACCATTTAGTTACGCTTGGCGGGTCACATCGCTTGCAATTTAATGCAACAAAAGCGTTTCTTGCAATGCAACAAACCGCGACTAAAGCGGGCTTTAAATTACAGTCAGCAAGCGCTTTTCGTGATTTTTCACGTCAACAACTTATTTGGAATGAAAAATTTACCGGCCTGCGCCCTGTTCTTGATACTCATAGTCAACCATTAGATATCAGCCAACTTTCTGAAGGGGAACTATGTGAAGCTATTCTGCATTGGTCCGCATTACCCGGAGCCAGTCGCCATCACTGGGGCACAGAGATTGATGTTTATGACCCTTTGCGTATCCCTACAGGGCAAACATTGCAGTTAGAACCATGGGAATATGAGGCTGGGGGCTACCTTGCAGAGCTAAATGATTGGCTTACTGAAAATATGTCAACATTCGATTTTTATCGCCCGTTCACAGCAATTGATGCTGGTGTCGCATACGAACCGTGGCATATTAGTTATTGGCCTTTAGCGCATGAAGCTGAGCAATTATTAACACCTGAAGTGATTAAACAAGTGTTACAGCAAGAAGAGATCTATGGTAAAAATTGGCTAATCAACAACTTAAATTATGTATTTGAGCGTTATATTCGCCTAGATGTATAAGACTAGCTAAGACATTTCTCCCTATTATATTGCGTTTCATAGATTGGAATTCCCCGTCTATGAAACCTTCTTATTTTTCCCTGAAATTTGTTCATCAACCACTGGAAGCCTATACATAAACATTAACAACCAACATAACAGTACCAATAAGCTTATTTTTAACCAAAGGTAACTAACAACCCAAATAGAAAATGAAAATGTTAATAAGATTAAAATAATAGCCTTAGGTTTAGCCCCCTTTGGTAACCCTTTATGTTTTTGCCAATGACGAATATAACTACCGAACCACGAACGATATAGCAACCAGTGATGGAAACGCGGTGATGAGCGAGAGAAGCACCAAGCAGCTAATAATAAAAAAGGGGTTGTTGGCAAAACGGGAAGCACCACACCAGCAAAAGCCAGTACAACAGCTAACCATCCAATGGTAATGAGGAACAATTTTTTCAAAACTCCTCCTCCTTTATAAAGAATAAGAAATAAGCAGATACTAAGGTAAAATACCTTACAAAATCTGTGGTAACTCATAGTAATATCAATGATATACTGTAATGGTAAATAGGCGTAATGAAAAGTCGATTTTGCCGATTGAAATGATTATGATTACCTTTATTTTAGCGTGCTGAAGGTATTGTCCGATTTTAACGGGTATAGCTATATTTTTATCATGCCGTTTAATTTCTAATAAAGGTGATAGGAAACTCGCCTAGTCACATGCCCCCGTATGTAACTAGGGTAACTGAGCGAAATCAACGCACAGACAGCTCAAAGAATGACTGTTCCATACCCATTCTAAATTATTTGAGTTGTATGAAGGCGATAAGAGAAGGCATCCCTAGGAGCATACACCCGTATGTGACTAGGGTAACTGAGCGAAATCAACGCACAGACAGCTCAAAGAATGACGAATGGAAGGTGAATATGCAATGGCTAGCTGACTACTGGTGGATAATTTTACTCTTACTAGTCGGTATTATTTGGAACTCAGTAAAAGAAATGCTGAGACTTGACCCCAAAAAATACCTAGATGATAAACCTGAACTCCCTCCTCATAAAGATAATAACCACTTATGGGACGATGAGGATGACTGGCCTAATGACAAAAAGAAATAATCTTTTGTTTTATTTTGCTAAGCAAATCGGGTTGGTATTTTTTTACTTGTGTACCAACCTCTTTTCTCGCTAATTGTAGCCATTGTTTTTTCCCTGTTAATGCCATATCAGCACAAATTTGAGTTATCGGCTCTAATGATTGCAAATGCCTACTTAACAAAGGTAGTTCATTTGAAGTTACAGTTAACAAACGCATAATGGCACTTTTACTTGCTGCTAGAGGGCGTTTAAACTCACTAAAACCGACTAGTTCTAACCAATCTTCATCCATTAACTGCTGTTGGTCACTTACTAGTAAATTAAACGCTGATAAATCCTCACGCCAGGCTACATCCCGCTGTAACAACAATTCACCTTGCTCACAAAATTGAGATGCGCGGCTCGAAATCGGTAATATTGCCATCGCAGTAAAACACCCGCTACTCGCTTCTTTATGGTCCCCTATGCGAATTAACCGAAAACCTGCTTTTTGCCAAAATGCGAGTAAATCAGGGGTTAACCCAAAACTGACTGATAAAAAATCCAAACCCTGTTGTTTCGCAATAACCTGTTGCTTTTCTAATAATGTTAAACCAACTTGTTTTCTTCGATAATGGCTCTCAACGGCAATACGCATTACCCTACGTGATTTCCATTGAGCAACATTCGGAAAATAACTGTGTGCGGCTAATGACTGTACAACTAAATTCCCTCTAGGCCGGCGTAAACCAGCCCAAATTTGCCAGCCTAGCGCTTCAGTTAATTGCCCCTCATCTACCATCCATACAGCACCAATGAAAGTGCTTTCATGGCCGACAGCTTTTGCCGCCATAAAATGTTGTTGCTTTGCGTCCAATAAACGCCTTAAATCTAAAGGAGATGTTCGATAATGCGCACTCATCAATAAGCCATAAAAAGCGCTAAGTTGGGTATAGTTAGCCGCCAATTCCATTTGAGTTATCCCTAAATACTCAATGGCATCAACCTTATTTTTCTGACATTCTGGTTCTTGTAACAGGAGTGCTTGGTTAAGCCATAGCTCTAAAGGGTCATTTCGAGCAAAACGCATCGGCTCATCAAGCTGAAGTGCTGTGAAATTTTGCAAACTAGCACAAAATTTCAACATAAAACCACGCCCAGTTCCCTCATAACCATCAACGGTCGTCGTCAATAAAACTCGAGGAAAGTATTCTACTAATTCACGCAAAATATAGCTTGGGATGGCTGAAGCTTCATCAATAATTAACCAATCTGCAGTAATGTTTTTTTTCTGGCGACAAAACGACAAAAGATTATCTGGGGACCAAAACGTAATTGGCTTACCTGCTCGTTGTGTTAACACTTCTGTCGCCACTTTCGCTGGAGCACAACACCAGCACTCCCCAGGCCATTGTTGTATTAGCATCCCCGCAAGGGTCGATTTCCCCCGCCCTCTAGGTGCTATTACCCCCCAAATACCACCTTGAGCATGTAATAATTGGCTAATAATTTTTTGTTGTTGTTTGGTTGGTTGACCTGTTGCTGGCAACCATTTGGTTTTATTTTCCAACAATGAAAAACTGGGGGTATTCCCCTGCTGGTAAAATAATACGGTATCCGATAAGTGAATTGTGTGTTGTAAGTGCGATACAAAATTAGGAGTGGGAATAATACCGTGTTGCTCATTCCAGCGTAGGCTATCCACATCTTCACTGGCTGCCCATCTCGACGGCTCTTTGGTACATAAAACCAACAGACTGCCAGCCTTCAATGCCCCAGATAATATTGCCAATGCTTCACTATGTAGGCCTTTACGCGCGTCAAAAATACCGTGTAAAAACTCCCGACCTAACAACAAGTGTGCATTTTCAGGTAGAACCGCCCTCGGTAAGCTAGAGGATAGCGTTAACCAATCCCCCTTTAGTGTTTCTTGTAAGTTTATCAGTTGTTGCTCGACCCAAGCATCGTCTCCAGAAAGGAGCAAAAGACGCCGCATGCCCAGAAAACGAAGCTGTTCTACAATGGGAGATAATAGTTCAACCATAGTAATGTTATGATTTCCCAATTAATAACGACAAGATCCCAGCCGCAATTAACGGCCCTACAGGAACGCCGCGGAACAAAGCGACACCAATAACTGTCCCGACTAATAACCCTGCGACTGTAGAAGGTTGATGTGACATTAAAGTCACCCCACGGCTACCTAGCCAAGAGACGGCAATGCCAATCACGATGGCAAGGATTGATTTCCAATTTAAAAATGAGCTCAGGACTTCGTTCGCTGTTATTTTGCCACTTGCGATAGGAGCCATCACCCCAATAGTGAGAATAAGAATGCCGATTGTTAACCCATATTTTTCAATCCATGGGAAATAATTATTCAATGGCGTTATCCTAACCACCAATAAAAATAACATCGCAAGAGTGACCGTCATATTATGACTTATGATCCCTAACCCAGCTAATACCAGTAGGATGATTAATGTTGGATCAACATGACTCATAGATTTATCCCTGTAGAACGCGTAATTATTATTTTACGAACAGCTAAAATGATTGGTTTCAAAACATGTTATTGGCTCATCATCAAAGAAGCAAATATATACATGCTCTATTTTGTTTTTGCTAACCTATTATTATAATGAATAATAAAACTGACTGTCTCCTTCCATCATATTAACTTAGTAATTACACTTGTATTACTTATTAATATCAATTGATGCTGTTTAATATTTTTAGCTTTATTCTAACTAAAGGCATGTATGAATACGAATATTGCCCATCTAGCATACTGAACAATCCTCAAAGCTATACCATCCGAGGATGGTTTAAACGGGAATAGTAAACATTTCCCTTAGCAATTTACCCATATTAAAGAAAACACTCGCTAGCATAAACCATGGTTATCCGTTTATCGTGCTCAGAAAAACACCGTTAAGTTTAAATCCACCTGTAAGCAATAAAACTTAAGCTAAATATTCGGGATATTCATAACTCTTTATTTTTTTATTTCTTCATTTTTCCCATATTCATCACCATAAACACCAACTTACAGTGCGTTTTACTAAAGATGCACTCAAACACCTTTGTTCCCAGACAATTGGTAATTATTGAGTATAATATCCATCAGTTATTAATATAAAAAGTCATAAACCAAGATAATTGATAATTTACTAAATTGTGTGGCACTTATTACTAGCACAATAATTAGGATTAATGATATGACCCACCCTTTACCCCTTTATTCCAACGCTCGTTTTATTGCTATCCGCTTAGTACCCGATGAAGATGTGATTTTATCCTTACGCCAACAAATTGCACATCATCGTCTGCAAGCTGCGTTTATTGCTGGGAGTGTTGGCAGCTTAACCAATGTTGCTCTACGTTTCGCTGGGCAGGATATAACGCATCATACAACAGGTAAATTTGAGATTGTCTCTTTAATCGGTACGTTGGATGCCCAAGGTGAACACCTTCATCTGGCGGTTGCTGACGAAACTGGCAAAGTGCTTGGTGGCCATATGATGCCCGGTTGCACAGTGAGAACCACATTAGAACTGGTGATTGGTGAACTTGAAAAAACCAATTTCACACGTGAACCGTGTCCTCTTTCAGGTTACGAAGAACTTATTATCACCTCTCGTTAATTTATTATTCCATCATAGCAAGGAATACGTTGTCATGAGCAAAACGTCGATTATTTCTAGTCGCACACTGACTTTAATTGTTTTTTCGATCGCGATTAATATGATTATTGGGCAATTAAGCTCTATGTTAAAACTGCCTATTTTTCTCGATTCTATTGGAACGCTAATTTGTGCGTTATTAGCAGGCCCTTGGGTCGCCTTGTTTAGTGGCTTATTAACCAATTTATTGTGGGGATTACTCAGCGGGCCTATCGCCGCAGCATTTGCCCCCGTAGCCATGATGATCGGCCTCAGTGCTGGGTTGTTAGCCCGTGCCGGCTGTTTTCGCACCTTACCTAGAGTTATTTTATCCGGGGTCATTATTACCTTTGCATTAATGCTCGTTGCTGTCCCTATTCGCACTTACTTATTTGCAGGGACGACGGGTAGTGGAGCTGATTTTTTCGTTGCCTATTTCCATGCCGTTGGAGATAACTTACTTGAATCAGTCGCGATTACCGTTCTAGGTGCCAACATCGCAGATAAAGTTATTTCCGCTATTGTTGCTTGGCTGCTGGTTCGCCAATTGCCGGAGCGAGTGCAACGCAACTACCCCAATATGGCTAAGGTAAGTTAAATGCACCCGTTTACCTCGCTGACGCTTTGGCTCTGGCTGAGTGCGAGTTCACTATTTTTGCCTTTGGGGTGGCCTTTAGCTCTGCTAGGTTGTAGTACTTTTATGGTATTACTATTATGGCAACCCGCTCGTCATCGTTGGCGTGTTGTCGCGTGGATTATGATACCCATGGCGGCAGGTCTCTGGCTTATCCATAGTGGTTGGTTAGCCCAGATACTCACAGGGGATACGTTGAAAAATAGCCGCCCAGACTTTGCCATGGCATTATGGTTTAGGTTATTAACTATTATTAGTGGCTCCCAACTTTGGTTGCAATTTGTCCCGACGGAGCGGTTTATTCGAGCCCTATTTGCTAGCAGGTTGCCCGCAAGCTTTGCCTATTTATTGGCAGGTCCACTATTACTCGTTGAACAACTACGCCAACAGTTGATAACTATCCGTGAAGCTCAAATTGCTCGCGGAGTTCCCTTAAATGGCGGGATTTGGCAGCGCATCACATCATTGCCGGCCTTATTATTTCCACTAGCCAGTAATACACTCAATGAGTTGAGTATCCGCAGTGCCGCGCTGGATATGCGTGGCTTTCGATACAGCTCTAACCGTACGACCCTTAACCCTCCCGCTGACAGTTTATGGCAAATATCCTTACGCTACGGGTTAGTCATATTTATTTTTATTGAAGGTGGTTTAGCTCTGTGGTGGTGAATTTGCAACAAATGTGCTTTATTCCACAAGGAACAGAGCAAATTTTATTAGGGCCGATAGATTTACGTCTCGATCCAGGGCAGTGGCTATGTGTATACGGGGGCAATGGCAGTGGTAAAAGTACATTAGCCCAACTACTTGCGGGCTGGCATGATGATTTAATCCGTGGGAAAATTGAAGGTGTCGCCAATGTTTTACAGGGAACATTGACAACAGACTCATTAATTCAAGCTTCAACTAGCCGGCAACTCATTCAACAATCCCCACATTTACAGCTATCAGGCTGTGCTTTTACCGTCGAGCAAGAAATAGCCTTTGGGCCTGAAAATTTAGGGTTAGCACCAGAAGAGATAGATAGGCGGGTTGAACAAGCAATCCGTTTAACCTTCTGTGAGCCTTTACGTACTCGGCACCCTTCAACCTTATCGGGTGGTGAAGCTCAGCGTGTCGTCTTAGCCAGCGCTTTAGCAATGCAACCGAAATTACTGCTACTCGATGAGGCATTTAGTCGGTTAACACCTAGTGCGACACAGCATATTTTAATTCAACTCAAGCAATACACCGAACAAACTGGTTGTAGCTTAATGTTATTTGAGCGCAATTTATTACCCGCAACCCATTTTTGCAGTACTTTTTTGCTATTAAGTTCTGGTAAAGCATTTTTAGAAGCAGGAAAAATGCAAGCCGTCGGCAGCTTGAATGATATTTTTCTTGCTGCACTTGAAACTATTAATATGCCAGACGCATGGCGAGCCGTGGGAGAGCTAGTCAAACAAGGTCTTTGGGTTGGTAATATCCCCCATAATGAAAGCCAACTGGTGCAAGCATTTAAGGAGCGGTATGCTGCAACTCGATAAGCTAACTTACCGTTGGCCAAGTTCTAGTCATGATAATATTAAGAGCTTATCTGTCTCCATATACTCTGGAGAATGGGTAGCTTTAGTGGGGGATAATGGCGCGGGGAAATCAACACTATTGCGACTTTTAGCGGGTTTATTGCAACCCACCAGCGGTCATATACACCTCGACAATCAAAAGCTCAGTGCCATTACTGCACCCCATAGAGCAAACCAGATCGGTATTTTATTTCAAGAAGCTGAAAAACAAATTTTTCATAGTCGAGTCAAAGACGAAATCGCCTTTGGTTTAAAGCGGCAAAAATACGCTAAAGCTGAAATTCAAACGCGTACATTACATGCGCTAAAGACTTGCGGCCTCACTGATGTTGCAGATAAACACCCTTTAGATTTGCATGCAGGCCAACGAAGAATGGTTGCTGTTGCCTGTTTAGAGGCTATCTCTCCTAAATTATTATTACTCGATGAGCCTAGCCGTGATTTCGATGCATGTTGGATGCGCCGATTCGAGCATTGGCTAACATTGCAACGTGAAAAAGGGGTTACGGTGGTCACCATTAGCCATGACCTTGACTTTGTAGCACGCCATTTCCAGCGGACCTTACATTTATCAAATGGGGAGCTCATCGCTGATGGGCCGCCATTATCTATATTATGCCATCCTAAACTGCAAGTTGAGTCGTCTCTTCCGGCCCCAACACTGATTTCACTTAGCCAACAGTTACAACTGGAACAACTGGAACAACTGGAACAACTGGAACAACTGGAACAACTGGAACAACCTTATATCACCCCATTGTCTTGGGTAACCAATTTTCTGAACCAATCGTCCCTTAAGTAACATAACTCTTCGTCAAAATCAGCCTGAATAGCAGGCTGATCCATACCTAAAATAATGGAAAATTGATTAATCTAGCGGTACACCAATACGACGAGCAACTTCTTCATAAGCCTCAATCAAGCCGCCAAGGCTTTGACGGAAACGGTCTTTATCCATTTTATTAAGGGTTGCTTTATCCCATAAACGGCTACCATCTGGAGAGAATTCATCCCCTAGTACCACTTGGCCTTTATATAAACCAAACTCTAGTTTGAAATCGACTAAAATGAGCCCAGCATCGGCAAAAATTTTGCTCAGAACCTCATTTGCTTTGTAGCTCAGTTCACGCATTGTTGCCAGATTGTCTTTGCTAACCCAACCAAAGGTTTCACAATAAGACTCATTGACCATTGGGTCATGCTTCGCATCATCTTTTAAGAATAAGTCAAATAAAGGTGGGTTCAATACCATACCTTCTTCAACACCTAAGCGCTTAACAAGTGAACCCGCTGCGCGGTTACGAATAACACATTCAACTGGAACCATATCTAGTTTTTTGACTAGTGCTTCAGTGTCAGAAAGCAGTGCCTCCATTTGTGTTGGAATACCCGCCTCTTCTAATTTGCTCATAATAAAATGGTTAAATTTATTATTAACCATGCCTTTACGATCAAATTGTTCGATACGCTCACCATCGAGTGCTGATGTATCATTACGGAATTCCAGAACCAGCAGATCAGGATCCTCTGTGGTATAGACAGTTTTTGCCTTACCACGATACAACTCAGCTTTCTTTTGCATCTTACACACTCCAGAGATGTGATTAATCTATATAAAAAATGATATGGGAATTCTGTCATCATTCTGTCTTTACAGAAAAGATAATTAACAGAAGAAAAACCATTTAAAAATACGGTTCACTGTTAATTTTCTACTCTGTTTCAGCTAGTTATATGCCAATGTAAAAGCTTATGCTAACCCACTGATATACAATATTTTATATTTTAGCGCTAATTATGATAATAAAATTCTCAGGCGGACGCAAACGATTACTTCAGCATAAACACTGATTTTTTGTCCATTCGTTTTATGGCGTCTCATATTGGCAAGATAGCAATAATATTTAAAATGATTATCTATCTATAAACTTATGATGAGCTAACTCATCCCTTTTCCCCAATTTGAACACACCCAATTTGGCTAAAATTTCCCATAAAAAAAACCGCGACTTGTATTGCAAGCCACGGTTTTTATTTGTTTTACCAAAATGAAATATAATTATTTATTCGTTGGAACTTTACTAAACGCCGCTTTTAATGCCGCGACCATTTCATCATTTTGTTTCTGTGTTAATGCGACACCTTTAGTGGTGATAAATTGCAGCGTACTACGGTTGTTTAAGTCACCAACCTGCAATTTATAATCCGCTTCAGGGATAGATGGGTCATCAACCCCCAGAGCTTGCCATTCTGAGCTACTTAAGCCTTTGTAAGTTACCGTGACAGAGCCACTAGAGCGAGAACGGTCGCCAACTTTCATGCCTACACTTTCTAGTGCATGAGGTAACCTTTCCCAAACCGCATCAAATGGCGCACGGACAACGACTAAAGGAAGGCCTGTATCGTCACTACCTGTTTGAACATCTATGATCCCATAGGCACTTTGGATACTGTTTTTATTTGAAGTATCACGCAACGTATATAAATTATCAGTTAATTCGTTTAACAATAATTTGTTATAACGTTGAACTTCAATAGTATCAGTAATAGTTTCATCACCTTGGCGTAACCCTAAACTGGTGACTGTTAATGCCATCATGCCGTTTTCAGGTTTAACCGTAATTTTATGGCGGCTTTCAATAGGCACGTTTTCGTCAGCACGATCCCACTTGACCCAATTGGTTTCAATTGAGCGAGAGCCATCATCTTTCGATGAAACTGGGATGCCTCTTTGTTCTAGGATCATGGTGACTTGTGACCAAAGAGCACTATTTTCAGGTGTATTTTCTAGCAACAAACGACTTGCTTGCGCGCTATCTTCCGTGCGTGAACCCGCTAATTGCGAAATTGTCAGTACAGGGGGACGAATATCTAAAGCTTTCCCTACTGCGCCTGTTGATGTGGCTTTAGGGATATCATACTCACCATTTGCTTCTGGTAATGTAAGCCCTTG
Organism: Providencia sp. TYF-12; assembly: GCF_041344805.1. NCBI lineage: Bacteria > Pseudomonadati > Pseudomonadota > Gammaproteobacteria > Enterobacterales > Morganellaceae > Providencia > Providencia sp. TYF-12. Next base: position 2,255,819 of record NZ_CP166833.1, on the reverse strand, counting down.
TGGCACATTTAACACTTTCAATGGCGCAGCATTGAGGTATTCCTCATCACCGCTGACCTGACGTTTATAGCGCTGATCGCTGGAGCAGGCTGCCAGTAACACGACAAGTGACAGGCCAGCAACCTTCATAACCTTCGATTTTTGCAATAATGTTGCCATTAAAATTCCCTAAATTTTACAGTAACCCAGCGAGTTTCAAGGCTTCTTCCACTTTTTGCTGGCCTGAGCTGGTTAGCGGTGTCATAGGTAACCGCAATGTACCATCTGTAATCAAGCCTAAGCGATGACAGCCCCATTTCGCTGGAATTGGATTTGGTTCAACAAACAACTGAAGATGTAACCCCATCAGTTTTTTGTTTAATTCGCGCGCTTCAGTATATTTGCCTGCAAGCGCTAAGTCACACATTTTTACCATCTGCGGTGCAGCAACGTTAGAAGTTACTGAAATAACGCCCTTTCCACCGAGTTGCATGAAATCGAGTGCTGTCGCGTCATCACCGGTTAACAGTACAAAATCATCATCAACCAGTTCTTTGATTTGATGAACCCTAGCTAAGTTCCCTGTCGCTTCTTTAATTGCGACAATATTCGCCAATTTCGCTAAACGCCCTACGGTTTCAGGTAACATATCGCAGCCTGTCCGTGATGGTACATTATAAAGAATCTGTGGCAAGCTAGTGTTCTCTGAAATTGCTTTAAAATGTTGATATAGCCCTTCCTGAGAAGGCCTATTATAATAAGGTGTTACCGTCAGGCAAGCAACTACCCCACTATTTTCAAATTCATTGGTTAAAGAGATAGCTTCTGCTGTCGCATTTGCACCTGCACCAGCAATAATTGGGATACGCCCATCAGCAAGTTCTAAGGTGGCTTTCACTACATCCACATGTTCTTTGTGAGTTAAGGTTGCTGATTCGCCTGTTGTACCAACAGAAACAATGGCAGATGTTCCGCTTTCAACATGGTAATCCACCAGTTTTTTCAGACTGGCTTTATCTAAACGCCCCGCTGAGTCCATCGGTGTTATAACTGCAACAATGCTTCCCATTAAAAAATCTTTATAATTTGCGTTTCCATTAGCCATGACGATACCCCCTTAATAATTGAACCCCCATGTTACTTTTTCATTTCCAAGAAGAAAACCACCCAACAGCAAGATTTTAATGAATTTTGTTAATGCCAGAGACATTAACTTAAATAGAAGTAATAATTCGCTGATATTTCTCGCAAGAGTGTGTGCTTTCTCTTGGCAGATGCCATTTTTTATGGTTTCCTTACCTGCATCTGGCGTCAGTTTTATGACAACTGTATTTACTGCTATATTCTAATTAAGTGTTTAACTGACATAATCAAAAACATTAAGGGACAGACTTTGCCTAAGACTGAACAGCAATTTCTTGTGATTACTGCGCTGGGAACAGATCGTCCGGGCATTGTGAACACGATTACTCGCCTCGTTAGTGAGTGTGACTGTAATATTGAAGATAGTCGCTTAGCGATGTTTGGCAAGGAGTTTACGTTTATTATGATGTTATCCGGCAGTTGGAATGCCATCACTCTATTAGAGGCGACATTGCCTCCTAAAGGGGCGGAACTTGACTTGCTGATTGTCATGAAAAGAACTCAAAGTGTTCAAACAACCTATTACCCATCGACAGTAACGGTGAACGTGGTTGTCGACGATGCACCACGGATTGTCGAGCAATTCACAAATTTATTCACAACTTCGCAATGTAATATTGCAGAGCTTGTTTCTAAGACTCAACCAGCCAATAATGATATGCCCGCTCAACTGGAAATTCAGATTACTGCACACGACCCGTTGGACGATAACGGCATAATTATAAAAAACAAATTTCAACAACTATGTACAATGCTAAATGCTAAAGGCAACATAAGCATTATCAACAACCCCAATATGCAGAGTTAACGGAGATATATGTAATGAACCCATTGAAAGCCGGTGATAAGGCGCCTCAATTTAGCCTTCCTGACCAAGATGGTGAGATCATCAATCTTTCTGATTATCAGGGTCAGCGCGTATTAGTTTACTTTTATCCTAAAGCGATGACTCCAGGTTGTACCGTTCAAGCGTGTGGTTTGCGTGATGAAATGGACACACTAAAAGCGAAAGGTGTCGAGGTTTTAGGGATTAGCACAGACAAACCAGAGAAACTTTCTCGTTTCGTTGAAAAAGAAATGTTGAACTTCACTTTATTATCAGACGAAGAGCACCAAGTATGTGAGCAATTTGGGGTTTGGGGTGAAAAACAATTTATGGGGAAAACCTATGATGGCATTCATCGTATCAGTTTCCTCATTGACCCAACAGGGAAAATAGAACACGTATTTGACAATTTCAAAACCAGCAATCACCACGAAATCGTCCTCGAATACATTACCGCGAACGCTTAATTTTTAGTCTTTATATAGTGCTGTATGGGCCATACAGCACTATTTTCTAAACTTATTTTACTAATTCGTTGGTGTCTTCAGGCCACACATGAATAACCGCTTTAATAAGCGTTGCCAATGGGATTGCAAAAAATACCCCCCACACTCCCCATAAACCACCAAAAACGACAACAGATAAAATAATCACTAGTGGATGTAGATTGACGGCTTCTGAAAACAACAAAGGCACCACAACATTGCTATCCAGCCCTTGGATCACTAAATAAGCCAGCATCAAGTACCAAAACTCACTACCAATACCAAATTGAAATAACCCAACAATAACGACAGGAATTGTTGCTGCTACCGCACCAATATACGGGATCAAAACAGCAACCCCTACCAACACTGATAATAATACTGAGTACCGCAAGTCAAAATACGCAAAACATAAATAAGTGACGACACCCACAATCACCATTTCTGTTACCTTGCCACGTAGATAGTTGGTAATTTGCTCGTTCATTTCTACCCAGACTTTACCTACTAATAAACGGTTTTTAGGTAATAGCTTTAAAAAACTTTGGCTAATACGTTCTTTATCTTTTAATAGGAAAAATGTCATCAGTGGAACTAAAACCAAATAAACAGCTAAAGTAAAAATGCCAATTAGTGATGCCACAGACGCTTTTACGACAGAGTCTGCAATACCTGACATGCGACTGCGTAAATTATCAGCCATCATATCAATAATGCCAACATCAACCAATGCAGGGTATTGCTCAGGGAGTTTCTGTGCAAATTCATTGAAACGGTTAACCATATTCGGTAGATCGGCCATCAAATTAATACCTTGCTGCCAAGCTGTCGGCGCAATAATTAAAATCACCATGGCACTTATTCCCGCAAATAGGGTCAAAATGATACTCACAGCAAAAGAGCGTGATAACCCCGCACGTTGTAGTAAATGCGTCGGCCACTCGAGTAAATAAGCTAAAGCAATTGCTGCCAATAACGGAGCTAGTATACTGCTGAAAAAGAAGATGATCACAAAACCAGAAACCAGTAGTGTAAAAAGTGCAACGGCTTGTGGGTCAGCAAAACGCCGACGATACCACTGTAAAAACAATTCCAGCATTTGTAGCTCCTGGGGAAATAACACAAAGGACAGTTCTTAAATTATCGAAAATTATACCGAAGAACAGATTTAACGATAGCTTTTGCTATCATATGTTTTAAACTTTTCGAGTTATTTGCTGCCTTACCCTATATACACTCGAAATAAAGTCGGTACTTACCCTAAATTTTAAATGTTGTATGGGATACTCACGTTTCATGAAGAAAAAATTCAAACACCCATTATTGGCTTTCATGATCGCCGCACTGATGAACGGTGCAGTTTTACCTGCTTATAGTGCCATAGAAGACACCTTACCTGATATTGGCACCACAGCTGGGGGCACACTGAGCATCAACCAAGAAATTATTATGGGTGATGCTATTACACGCCAAATCCGTGCTAGTACACCACTCATTTACGACCCATTGTTGACTCAATATGTTAACAAACTTGGTATGCGGTTAGTAAAGAATGCCGATTCAGTTAAAACACCGTTTAAGTTTTATCTCGTTAATAACCCTAATATTAATGCTTACGCCTATTTTGGCGGTAATGTCGTATTACACTCCGCGCTATTTCGTTACAGCCAAAATGAGAGCCAACTCGCTTCGGTGATGGCCCACGAAATTTCACACGTCACCCAACGGCATCTTGCCAGGATGATGGAGGATCAAAAAAGTACCACCCCTCTTGCGATTGCGGGGACGATTGGTTCTTTATTATTAGTGATGGCAAATCCGCAAGCAGGTTTTGCCGCACTGACAAGCACGATGGCCGGTGTGCAACAAGGCATGATCAGCTTTACACAAGCGAATGAACAAGAAGCTGACCGTATTGGTTTACAAACACTAAGGCGTTCTGGTTTTGACCCCCATGCAATGGCTGATTTTATGCAAACGATGTCAGACCAAACACGCTATATGTCTAAACCCCCTGAAATTTTGCTAACACACCCCTTACCAGATAGCCGCTTAGCGGATGCTCGAAACCGTTCAAATCAATACGCTAAAGTCAGCGTGCCATCTTCACTGGATTTTATGTTAGCCAGAGTCCGTATATTGGCAATGTATAGTTCAGACCAAAAACATGCATTAGACCAGATTATTGAAAATTATGGGAAAGGCTCTGCACAAGAACAAATAGCCGCGCAGTATGGTAAAGCCTTGATTCTGTCGCAAGATAAAAAATACGCAGATGCAGGTAAAATCATGGCTGAATTATTAGCTAAACAGCCTGATAACCCTTGGTTTATCGATACTATGACGGATATTGATATTGAGCAAAATCGTGTATCAAAAGCCGTTACGCGCTTGCAAAATGCCTTGAAGAAATCCCCTCAAAATACGGTGTTTATTGTTAATCTTGCGAATGCATTAATTAATGACCATCAATATAAAGAAGCCAGAACCTTGCTAAATAAATACACTTTCGATTATCCAGATGACCCCATCGGTTGGGATCTACTGGCAGAGGCGTCTGCTAAACAAGGTAACCGTACTGAAGAGTTAGCAGCTTATGCTGAAGGTATGGCACTGCGCGGAAATTATGATACTGCGATTAATTATCTCACTGATGCTAGCCGTAAGAGCAAATTAGGCAGTTATGAACAACAGCGCTATGATGCGCGAATCGATGCACTGATAAAACTGCAATTACGTGATAAAAATGCAAAACCGTAAGGAGTTAATATAATGACGGATTCGATTAAGATTTACCACAACCCTCGTTGCTCTAAAAGCCGTGAAACCTTAGCCCTGTTAGAGCAAAAAGGCATTGTTCCCACTGTGGTTGAATACTTAAAAACACCCCCAACAACGGGTGAAATCAAAAAACTGCTCAAGATGTTAGGGTTTAAAGATGCTCGTCAGTTAATGCGCACCAAAGAAGATTTATATAAAGAATTGAATTTAAGTGATGACGGCTTAACACAGGATCAACTAATTAAAGCGATGCATGAAAACCCGAAGCTGATTGAGCGCCCTATTGTGGTTAACGGCGATAAAGCACGTTTAGGCCGGCCACCTGAGCTGGTACTTGAAATTTTATAAAAACTGTTTGGTGATAAAAGTCGTACTCAATATATTATTGAGTTTGACTTAAGTTACTTCTTCTCTTCCAAACATTGTTTAAAAGGCGATATGCATGAGTCTATCGCCTTTAGTTTTATATATTGATTTAATCAATAATATTGACTAGAGCTTTAAGATATCTTTGACAAATGGAATGGTGAGTTTTCGCTGTGCAACAATCGAGGCATGGTCAAGTTTATTGAGAATATCGAACAATGTCCCCATTTTTCTATCAAGACGTTTTAACACAAACCGGCAGACGTCTTCAGGAAGCTCAAAACCACGGATACGTGCACGTAATTGAAGAGCCCATATTTTATCTTCATCGCTAAGTGGATGCAGCTTGTAGATTTGCCCCCAATCAAGGCGAGAGGCCAAATCCGGTAATTTCAACTCAATCTGCCGTGGGGGTCTATCACCCGTAATTAACAGGCAAGTACGGCCAATTTCTAAAATACGGTTATATAAATTGAAAATAGCCATTTCCCATTCTTCATCACCCGCTATACATTGGATGTTATCGATACAAACCAATGATAAATGTTCCATGCCATCTAATACTTCAGGAACAAAATATGCACGTTTATCGAGTGGTACATAGCCTACAGCAACACCCTGTTCAGAAAGCTCAGCACATGCAGCATGCAATAAATGGCTTTTCCCACCACCTTCACGCGACCAATAATAGATATAGCTACCATGTGGTTGAATAATTGCAGACTGAATAGCAGACAACAACGCCCCATTCTCCCCGGCATAGAAGCTAGCAAAGGTTTCATCATCTGGAAGATATAGTGGTAATGAAAGCTGTGATGGTGTGTTCAGAAGCGCCTCTGGCTGTACAAATCAATTTTCATCTCCCAGTTTACCATAAAAAACGAGGAGAGATGAATAAGAACGGTTTCCAATTGCCGCCCAATATTTTGAGCGGCGTATTGAAAACAATGTGAATTATTTTTTATGACTATTAAGCTCTTGCACTTCTGATGTCACAAACTGTTTCTCAGGCCGGACAAAGGTAATAAAGCGGAATAACAATGCCATACAAATACCAACAATCGTAGCCAGTGCCATACCTTTAAGTTCTGCTTGACCAATATGGATCACCGCCCCACTGACACCAATAATTAAAATCACTGACGTCAAAATCAAGTTTTGCGGTTTGTTGTAATCCACTTTCGAATCAATTAAAACACGGATACCCGATGCACCAATTACCCCGTATAATAAGAGTGATACCCCACCCATCACCGGTACCGGCACTAATTGGATCGCCGCAGCTAACTTACCAATGCAAGAAAGTAATATCGCTATTACCGCTGCACCACCAATAACCCAAGTACTGTATACCTTAGTAATGGCCATAACACCGATATTTTCGCCATATGTCGTATTCGGCGTGGAACCAAAAAAACCAGAAATTACAGTAGAAAAACCGTTTGCAAACATAGAACGATGTAAGCCCGGTGTTTTCATCAAATCCCGTTCAACAATATTTGCAGTCACAACTAGGTGGCCAACATGTTCTGCAATTACCACTAATGCAGCAGGCAAAATGGTTAAGATAGCAAACCATTCAAAGCGTGGCGTATAAAAAGTTGGAATTGCAAACCAAGGTGCTTCGATTACGGGTGTAAAATCGACAATGCCCATAAAGTAAGAAAGTGCATAACCAACTAAAAAACCAATTAGAATCGGAATGATAGATAAAAAACCACGAAAAACAACCGCACAAAGGATAGTTACAGATAATGTCGTCAGGGAAATGATTAGTGTATTGCTATCGACTGTGGCGCCATCTTTAGGCAATAAGCCAGCCATACTTGCTGCTGTTTGAGCTAATTCTAAACCGATAACGGCAACAATCGCCCCCATAGCCGCGGGTGGGAACATCACGTTAATCCACCCCCTTCCCGCAACTTTAACAATCAATGCAACAAGACAAAACAATACACCACAAATAATAAAGCCACCCAGTGCCAATTCATAACCGAGTGGCAATAAAATCAATACCGGCGAAATAAAAGCAAAACTAGACCCTAAATAAGCAGGAATTTGCCCTTTACAGATAAATAAATACAACAGGGTGCCTATCCCGTTAAACAATAATATTGTGGCTGGGTTTACGCCAAACAGAATCGGTACGACAACGGTTGCGCCAAACATAGCAAATAAATGCTGGAAGCTCAGTGGTATGGTTTGGAGTAATGGCGGTCTTTCTTCAACACTGATGGTGCGACGTGTCATTTTATTTTATCCCCTTTTAGCAATTTTTTACTGAATTGGCTTATCACTTTAAATACAGTGGTTCTCTACGAATAAATCAAAAAAAAGCCGACTTCTCAGTCGGCTTATCATTATTTTGTACCAAATATCTTATCACCCGCGTCACCCAGACCCGGAACGATATAACCATCTTCATTAAGACGCTCATCTATGGAAGCGGTATATAATTCAACATCAGGATGTACAGCTTCTAAAGCTTTAATACCTTCAGGAGCAGCCACAAGCACAAGTATCTTAATTGACGTACAACCTGCATTTTTTAACAAGTCGATAGTCGCAATCATTGAACCACCCGTTGCTAGCATTGGGTCAACAACGAGTGCCATACGCTCTTCAATGTTGGAGGCGAGTTTTTGAAAATAGGGAACTGGTTGTAGTGTTTCTTCATCACGATAAACACCAACCACACTGATACGTGCACTTGGAATACTGTCTAACACACCATTCATCATACCAATACCTGCACGGAGAATTGGTACTACAGTGATTTTCTTACCTTTAATTTGTTCTATTTCTACAGGACCACACCAACCATCGATAGTCACTTTTTCAGTTTCAAGGTCAGCGGTTGCTTCATAAGTCAGTAGGCTACCAACCTCTGAGGCCAGTTCACGAAAGCGTTTAGTGCTTATATCATGATCTCGCATCAGGCCGAGTTTATGTTTAACGAGAGGGTGGTTTACCTCAACGATCTTCATGGTTTTCTCCTACTATTTAAGACGTCGGCGGACAAAAAAATCGCCGGATTATACCTCTTTTAGCTACGATTGCCACTAGATTACCCTTGACTTTGGTCAAAACAACAACAATTAGACCCATTTTTTTCATATTATAGCTTATCTCAGCTAAGTTGATATTTGATAAACAGCAATCACCATCTCCGTGACCTCATTTCTTTTGGCTGATGTTTATTTACTGAATATTGTCATTTCTTTTCCCCTGACAATGACAAAAATTTTCATTGATAAAGCTATCGCAAACGTTTGCCTAGCCTGTTAGAATAATGCTAATGAAGTTAATTTTCTCAAAATGTAATTGCCTTGGGGGCCGTAGTGACTGATAAAACCTCTCTTAGCTATAAAGATGCCGGTGTCGATATTGATGCAGGTAACGCCTTGGTTGAACGTATTAAAGGTGTGGTAAAGGAAACTCGCCGTCCAGAAGTCATGGGCGGGCTTGGGGGGTTCGGCGCATTATGTTCCCTGCCTCAAAAATATCGTGAACCTGTACTCGTATCAGGTACTGACGGTGTAGGCACAAAATTACGTCTAGCAATGGATTTAAAACGCCATAATACTATTGGTATTGACTTGGTTGCGATGTGTGTCAATGACCTAATCGTTCAAGGTGCTGAGCCACTGTTTTTCCTCGATTATTATGCAACCGGTAAACTTGATGTCGACACTGCGGCAAGCGTTATCACTGGTATCGCAGAAGGCTGTAAACAATCAGGCTGTGCATTAGTTGGCGGCGAAACAGCAGAAATGCCCGGCATGTACCATGGGGAAGATTACGACGTTGCAGGTTTCTGTGTCGGTGTCGTCGAACGCTCCGAGATCATCGATGGCAGCAAAGTCAGTGCAGGGGATGCATTAATTGCCTTAGCCTCAAGTGGTCCTCATTCAAATGGTTATTCTTTGGTACGTAAAATTTTAGACGTTAGCCAAACTAATCCGGAAACCACACAATTAGACGGTAAACCTTTAGCTGACCATTTATTAGAACCAACCCGTATTTATGTTAAAAACGTATTAGAACTGATTGCTAACCGTGATATTCATGCAATCGCACATATCACAGGGGGTGGTTTCTGGGAAAATATTCCTCGTGTATTACCTGATAACACCCAAGCAATTATTGATGGAAATAGCTGGCAATGGCCTGCTGTCTTTGACTGGCTACAACAAGCTGGGGATGTTAGTACCCACGAAATGTACCGCACTTTTAACTGCGGTGTGGGCATCATCGTCGCCTTACCACCAAGTGAAGTTGAAGCTGCTTTAGCATTATTAACCCAACTTGGTGAAAAAGCTTGGCAAATTGGTACTATTGGTGAGCTTCCTGTGGGGGAAGAGCAGGTTGTGATCCGCTAATGAAGAAAATTGTTGTTCTCATTTCAGGCAGTGGTAGTAATTTGCAGTCATTAATTGATAGCTGCCATTCAGGGGAAATTGATGCTCAAATTGCCGCGGTTGTGAGCAACCAAGGCAACGCTTATGGTCTTGTCCGTGCACAGAAGGCTGGGATACCCGCCTTCTACCTTGATGCGACACAATATACCGACCGCCAAGCTTATGACACCGCCCTGTTAGAATATATTGAACAATACCAGCCAGATTTAATTGTTCTAGCTGGTTTTATGCGGGTTTTAACTGCACCTTTCGTTAATCACTTTACGGGGAAATTGCTCAATATCCACCCTTCTTTATTGCCCAAATACCCTGGGTTACACACTCATCGGAAGGCGCTGGAAAATGGCGATAAAGAACATGGTACATCCGTACATTTTGTTACAGAACAGCTTGACGGTGGGCCTGTAATTTTACAAGCCAAAGTACCTATTTTCACTGGTGATACCGAAGAACTTCTTATTGAGCGCGTAAAAACGCAAGAACATACCATTTACCCAATCGTTGTTGAATGGTTTATTAGTGGCCGTTTGTCGATGCACGATGGTAACGCGTTATTAGACAACCAAATTTTACCACCGAATGGTTATTCTATTGCATCATCAACGCTATAATTTATATTGTTAGCTAAGGGCGGAGTTTCCGCCCTTTTCTCTTTTATTTTTAGCGGTTAATCAAATCCCTCTGCATAAAGTGAACTATTCTTCAACAAGGAGTAGATCTGTCTGTGCTGTGTCATTATTTTATCGAAAAACCATGTTATCCTAGACGCAACGTTTTTATAAATAACATTTTACTCACTAACTTAGAGGTGTTTTATGACTACCGGGCAAGTTCATCCGTTTAGGTTGCGCCCACTTGAACGTGAAGATTTAGCATTTATTCATCAACTTGATAATAATGCCAGTGTTATGCGTTACTGGTTTGAAGAGCCTTATGAGGCCTTTGTTGAGCTAAGCGATCTTTACGATAAACATATTCATGACCAATCCGAACGGCGCTTTATTGTTGAGAATGATAGCGAAAAAGTGGGTTTAGTTGAGCTTGTTGAAATTGACTATATTCACCGTCGCTCTGAATTCCAAATTATTATTGCACCAAACCATCAAGGTCGTGGCCACGCAAGTCGTGCAGCAAAGCTTGCAATGGACTATGCTTTCTCTGTATTAAATTTATATAAACTTTACCTAATTGTTGATAAAGAAAATATCAAAGCTATCCATATTTATAATAAACTAGGCTTTCATACTGAAGGTGAGTTGATTGACGAATTTTTCGTAAATGGGCGCTACCACACGGCTATCCGCATGTGTATTTTCCAGCATCAATATTTTGCGATGAAACAACAGTCTGCTAACCCAGAAAGTGTTGTTGCTCAAGATAAAGCGATTAAACAACATATTTAGTTAGCTGGCTGAAATCAAAGCCTTAAAAAGTAACAAGCGTCTAATACGGAGTTATAATGTCCCAAGAACGTCTCTATCATGAAAAAGAGTTAAGCTGGCTATCTTTTAACGAGCGCGTTTTACAAGAAGCAGCCGATAAGCGTAACCCTCTTATTGAGCGTATGCGTTTTTTGGGCATTTACTCCAATAACTTAGATGAGTTTTATAAAGTTCGTTTTGCTGATGTGAAACGCCGGATTTTAATCAATGAAGAACGCGGCTCAGCAAGTGGTGCCCGTCACTTATTAAAGCGCATCCAATCTAAAGTTGCCAAACAGGAACAAGAGTTTGACGTTCTGTATAATGATTTGTTACTTGAGATGGCTCGTAACCAAATATTTTTAATCAATGAACGGCAAATTTCCCCACGTCAGCAGATTTGGTTACGTCAGTATTTCCGGCAAAATCTACGCCAGCACATCACCCCCATTTTAATCAATCCAGATACTGATTTAGTCGAGTTTCTGAAAGACGATTACACCTATCTTGCGATAGAAATCATTAATGGTAACCACATTCAATACGCCTTATTAGAAATTCCATCTGATAAAGTTCCAAGGTTTGTTAACTTACCACCAGAAAAGCCGAAAAGACGTAAATCAATGATATTAATTGATAATATCTTACGTTATACCCTCGACGAAATTTTTAAAGGTTTTTTCGATTATGATGAGCTCAACGCCTATTCGATGAAAATGACCCGTGATGCCGAATATGACATCGCCTCAGAAATGGAATCGAGCTTGCTTGAGATTATGTCTTCAACGTTAAAGCAACGTTTAACCGCAGAGCCAGTTCGTTTTGTGTATCAACGTGATATGCCTGATGAAATGGTTGCTTTGTTACGTGAAAAATTGGGGTTATCTAATGACGACTCGGTCATTGCAGGTGGGCGCTATCATAACTTTAAAGACTTTATTAACTTCCCTAATGAAGGGAATAAAAACTTATTAAACAAACCTCTACCAAGGTTACGTCACCGCTGGTTTGATAATTTCCGCAATGGCTTTGATGCTATTCGAGAACGTGATGTACTGCTGTATTACCCTTATTATACCTTTGAGCATACTTTAGAATTACTGCGTCAGGCTTCCTTTGACCCTAATGTATTGTCGATAAAAATCAATATTTACCGTGTTGCGAAAGACTCTCGCATCATTGATTCCGTGATCCACGCCGCCCATAACGGTAAAAAGGTCACCGTAGTCGTTGAACTGCAAGCACGTTTCGATGAAGCCGCTAATATACATTGGGCTAAAAGACTAACCGAAGCGGGTGTCCATGTTATTTTCTCTGCCCCTGGCCTGAAAATTCATGCGAAATTATTTATCATTTCACGTATGGAAGAAGGCCAAATTATCCGCTATGCCCATATTGGGACAGGTAATTTTAATGAAAAAACCGCTCGGTTATATACCGACTATTCATTACTCACCGCTAACGAACAAATCACTAATGAAGTGCGCCGAGTATTTAGTTTTATTGAAAACCCGTACCGCCCAGTCACCTTTGACAACTTAATGGTCTCACCACAAAATACTCGCATTAAATTAATGGCTTTAATTGACCAAGAAATAGCCAATGCACTTTCGGGGCTTCCAAGCGGCATTACATTAAAAATTAATAATTTAGTTGATAAAGAACTCACTGATAAACTGTATGATGCCTCTAATGCAGGGGTTAAAATTCGTTTATTAGTCCGTGGCATGTGTTCTTTAGTGGCAGGTCAATCGGGGTACAGCGAAAATATTCAAGTCACCAGCATCGTTGACCGCTTTCTTGAACATGACCGCGTCTATGTTTTCACTAATGCAGGGGACGAAAAAGTGTTTATTTCATCAGCGGATTGGATGACTCGTAACATAGACTATCGTATTGAAGTTGCAGTGAGTTTAGTTGATCCTCATTTAAAACAACGTGTTTTAGATATTCTAGAATTGCAATTTAGCGATACAGTAAAAGCCCGTTATGTTGACAAAGATTTGAGTAATCATTATGTTCCTCGCGGAAATAAGCGAAAAATACGTTCTCAACTTGCTGTTTATGAATATTTAAAATCACTTGAAACACCAGATACCAGAGCTTGATACTATGCCAATAACTTCAACATCATCACCAAGGCCACAAGAAATTGCGGCAATAGATTTAGGCTCAAACAGTTTTCATATGGTCATCGCACGTGTTGTCAATGGGGCATTACAAGTGCTCACCCGCCTTAAAAAGCGTGTCCACCTTGCTGATGGGCTGAGTGATACCAACGAACTCAGTGAAGAAGCAATGGAACGAGGGCTTTCTTGTTTAGCTTTATTTGCAGAGCGTTTGCAGGGTTTTTCGCCTGATAATGTTTGTATTGTTGGCACCCACTCATTACGAGTTGCAACCAATGTGAAGCAGTTTTTGCAACGCGCCAAAGAAATTATCCCCTATCCCATTGAAATTATTTCAGGCCAAGAAGAAGCAAGGCTAATTTTTATGGGAGTTGAGCACACCCAGCCGGAGAAAGGTCGCAAGCTTGTTCTTGATATCGGGGGCGGCTCTACGGAAATCGTTATCGGTGAAAAATTTGAGCCACTACTCATTGAAAGCCGCAGAATGGGTTGCGTCAGTTTTGCTCGCACTTACTTTCCAAACGAAACCATTTCCCCTGATTTTTTTAATCGTGCTTATCTTTGCGCCTGTTTAAAATTAGAAAGTACGGCTATTTTATTTAAAAAATACACATGGGATGTTGCAATGGGGGCTTCTGGCACAATTAAAGCAACACATAGTGTATTACAAGAACTTGGCTATAAAGACGGTATTATTACTCGAGAACGACTGGCTGAAATTAAACAAATGGCGTTGAAATATAAGTCATTTAGCGCATTAAACATTCCCGGCTTGTCCAACGAGCGCAAGCAGGTTTTCGTTCCAGGACTGGCTATTTTATTGGCTGTATTTGATTCATTAGATATTAAAGAATTACGGTTATCCGATGGTGCTTTACGTGAAGGGGTTCTGTATGAAATGGAAGGCCGTTTTCGCCACCAAGATATCCGTCAACGCACTGCATTAAGCCTTGCCGAGCACTATAATATTGATAGAGAACAAGCAAAGCGCGTTCTAAAAACCATGGAAGAGCTGTATTACCAGTGGGGTCAGCAAAACCCCAAACAGCTTAATCCTCAATTAGAATCTATTTTGATTTGGGCAGTTATGCTGCATGAAGTCGGGTTAAGTATTAATCATAGTGGCATGCACCGCCATTCTGCCTATATTTTACAAAACACTAACCTACCCGGTTTTAATCAAGAGCAGCAATTATTATTAGCCACGCTAGTCCGTAATCACCGTCGAGCCATAAAATATGACGATATTCCCAAATTTAATCTGTTTAAAAGAAAACAATTTATGCCGCTAATTCAAATCTTGCGGCTTGCCATATTATTAAATAACCAACGCCAATCAACAACAACCCCGACTTCATTACGAATAGAAACAGATGAAGGCCACTGGGCACTCTATTTACCAGAGGAATATCTCGTGCAGAATGCCTTGATGGCCCTGGATTTAGAAAAAGAAAGTGATTATTGGGAGGATGTTCCTGGTTGGTCATTACGTATTAGTGCGGAAACCAAGTAACTTACGCCATTATTGTAGTGATTTCTTCTGATTTTATTGGTTGATTACTGTGAAATCACTGCCTATTTAATTCAACTGTTTGAAATATTATTTAAATGGGCGACAATAATGATAATAAATTTCGTCCCCTCGTAGGCGAATTAATATAAAGCGCTGTGCGCTGTTATTGCTTTAAGGATTAAAATGTCACAACCTGCTTTCTCAATCGATGCGGTACCAACAGTAAACCCGCACTCACAAAAACTGGCGCATATCCGCCAGCAAATTCTGACGTTATTTTTAGACGACGAAGAGTTCGTCCATGCACTTGTTGAAAATGATCAACACGTCAGTATTGATGACAAAGCAATTAGTGAAAAAATCAATACTGTAAAAGAGTTACTTCTTGACCTGCACACCGCTGATATCGCGGATATTTTAGAGATGCTCCCATACGATGAGCGTCTCGCACTATGGCGCCTTGTTGATAATAACGAACGCGGTGAAGTGCTAGTTGAAGCCTCTGTTTCTGTCTGGGACAGTCTAATCAAGGATATGTCAGATAGAGAACTTCTGCGCGCAGTTGCTAACCTGCATGTTGATGAGCAAGCTTATATCGCGGAACACTTACCCCGCGATACGATGCGTAGATTACTAACCTATTTAGAACCCAGCTTACGTAGCCGCATCCGAGAAGTCTTGCAATACGCAAAAGATAGCGTTGGGCAAATGATGGACTTTGAGTTCGTCACCGTCCGTCCAAATGTCGCATTAAAAACGGTTCAACGTTATCTACGGCAACGAGGCAAAATCCCAGAAGCAACGGATAAAATTTTCGTTGTAGATAACAATAATTATCTACAAGGTGAATTACCATTAACCACGATTTTAACACAATCACCCGATAAAATCGTTGCTGAGGTCATGCGAACAGACACCGTCACCTTCTTACCCGATGAAAAAGGCGAAGATGCAGCAAGCGCGTTCGAACGCTATGACTTAATTTCCGCCGCTGTCGTAGACAGCAATGGCTTGTTAATGGGCCGTCTCACCGTTGAAGATATCGTTGATAACATCAGCGAAGAAAATGATAACAGTATTCGTCGTATGGGGGGGTTAAGTCCTGAAGAAGATGTCTTTGCTCCCGTAGGCCAAGCAGTCAAAACCCGTTGGACATGGCTTGCTATCAATTTATGTACCGCCTTTGTCGCTTCCCGAGTTATCGGGGTGTTCGAAGATACGATTTCCCAATTAGTTGCCCTCGCCACTTTAATGCCTATCGTCGCTGGTATTGGCGGTAATACAGGTAACCAAACTATCACTATGATTGTCCGTGCTATAGCGCTTCACCAGATTCAAAGCGGTAGTTTCTCTTTCTTAATGCTCAGGGAGCTTGGCGTTGCCTTTATTAATGGTATTGTTTGGGGAGGTATAATGGGTGTCGTTACCTACTTCCTCTATGGCGATATTGCGATGGGAGCAGTCATGACACTGGCTATGGTTCTAAACTTATTAATGGCCGCGATTATGGGTGTGCTTATCCCGCTAATCATGATAAAACTAGGTAAAGACCCTGCTATTGGCTCCAGTGTGATGATCACTGCAATTACAGATACAGGCGGTTTCTTTATTTTCCTAGGCTTAGCCACCCTTTTCTTAGTTTAGCTGTCTCTATGCATGTCCAGTTACCTTTCTGGGCATGCGTCTTTATCACTAGTAATCCCTTTCTTTAATACATTTCAAATTGTTAACTTTTAGTCACTGTCGGCTCTTTAGTCATGTTCATTTTTGCTAAAGATGTTTAGTTAGAATAATGACTATTTAGGATCACAGTATTTCCCTAGCAACTCTTATAATATTTTTTGTTATTCAAAAACGTAAGAAATTATTAAATTAATATTAATTAGCTAAATAAAACCCTGTTTTCGATATACGATATTCTGCAAATTTCATAATATTAACATCATATAAGGCTATTCACTGCCAGAGTGGGCGCTTAATTTAACTAATAGCAACTAACCAGAATATGATTCTTGTTTTTGGTGCCGAGGTTTACAAAATATAGAATTTCCTGCTATAAATAGCATATGCAAAAAGATACTGTGTATTAAACTAAGTTATACCCATCCAACGTTTATGCCTCTTATCTGCACCCAATAAATATGATTAACTCATTATTTTGAGCAACTGCTTGTTATCTTGAATTTATCCTATACTGATATTTCAAGTATTTTAGAAGGAAAGTGTTATGACATCGCAACCAGCCAGCCAACCCTCGGCGCGGCCCTTGGGTAAAGAAGATTATAAAACATTAGGTTTATCCTCTTTAGGGGGTACGCTTGAGTTTTATGATTTTGTTATTTTCGTTTTTTACGCAAAAATTATTTCTCAGCTATTTTTTCCTGGGGATAACGAATTCCTTGCGTTAATGGCTACTTTAGGGTTGTTTGCTGCTGGTTACCTAGCTCGCCCACTTGGTGGGATTATTATGGCCCATTTTGGGGATAAAATTGGTCGTAAGAAAATGTTCACCTTAAGTATTTTCTTAATGGCATTCCCTACCTTTGTAATCGGTTTCCTGCCAACCTTTGAAACAATTGGTGCAGCAGCACCGTTATTACTATTATTGATGCGCATTATGCAAGGTGCTGCCATTGGTGGGGAAATGCCTGGGGCTTGGGTGTTTATTGCCGAACATACCCCTAAACAACGTTATGGCTTAGGGGTTGGGACATTAACGTCAGGTATTACAGGTGGTATTTTACTTGGTTCTATCGTGGCCATTATTATTGAGCGTTCTTATACCACTACTGAAGTCCACGACTTTGCATGGCGTATACCGTTTATTCTCGGGGGTATTTTTGGCTTTATCTCCGTGTATTTGCGCCGTTTTTTACAAGAAACCCCCATATTTAAAGAGCTAGCCGCGAAAAAAGCATTATCTCAAGAGTTACCCGTCAAAACGGTCATTAAATCACACAAACAAGCTTGTATGATTACCGCCGCGCTAACTTGGTCCTTATCAACAGCGATTGTTGTCACTATTTTGATGACCCCAGATGTCGTTTTAAAAGGGATCTACAATATTGACCGCAATATTGCATTGCAAGCCAACTGTGCTGCGACATTGACCTTAACTTTAGGCTGTATTTTCTGGGGATGGTTAGGCGATAAAACAGGGACTCGGACATCCATGACATTGTCTTGGGGTGGTTTAGCTGTTACCGCGA
Organism: Providencia sp. TYF-12; assembly: GCF_041344805.1. NCBI lineage: Bacteria > Pseudomonadati > Pseudomonadota > Gammaproteobacteria > Enterobacterales > Morganellaceae > Providencia > Providencia sp. TYF-12. The sequence goes on along the minus strand of NZ_CP166833.1, from coordinate 2,237,546 downwards.
TTTATTTCTATTCATCGTTATCTTCAGATATTTCAGCAACTAGCTTAATTTTTAACTATGGCTTAATGGGCTTCTTTGTAGGTGCGATTGCAACAACGCCTATTATCAGCACGCGTGCATTCCCACCTGAAATCCGTTATTCAGGGCTGTCATTTGCTTACAATGTTGCTTATGCAATTTTTGGTGGTTTGACCCCAATTCTGACGGGGGCATGGTTACAACAGTCCCATATGGCACCTGCATACTATGTTGCTGGTGTATCGCTATTAGCTGTAGCGGTCGCATTTTTACCTCTTTCATGGAAAGGCTGGACGGCAAACAACCAAGATAATGAAAGCCATTCAACAGTTTTAAATACGAGTACGACACCGTAATTAAATCGTTAACTTTCAAACGGTCTGATGTACGTATCTTGGCGTCAGACCGTTTCTATTTATTGCATCTTACTATATATCTAGACCAATAGTTTGATCTAGTTTAACACCCTGTATCAAACCTGCATTAACGCTACTCGATTCTAAATGATTACTACTTGATGAACCATCTTCCTTAAAAGCGCTTATATATGAAGCCATGATTTGTTCGCATTCTTTAGATTCTTCAGCTGTCATTGCCCCTATCTCGGGATAGTTAAATTTATTTCTTACAATCAACTCTTTAATATTTTTTTCTGTTTTTGCTATTTGTTGTTTAAGGTCTCTTTTTTTTCCAGATAACGATAGGATTTTATCCATTAGCTCATCATTCTTAGCTCCACTCGATATATATTTTAATATTACCATTTTCACTATTATATCTATCTCTACTTTTTTAAAATCATCATTCAACATTTTATATTTGAAAAGCTCATCCCCGAAGTAGTCAACACCGCTATAGCTGCCCTCCTCCTCAAGTTTTACAATATCCTTTTTTTCTGCTAGTAACGTGTTAATTAGCCAAACTTCTTTATCATTAAGATTCTGTTCAGTATTTAATATTTCCAATGTTAAAGATTTAATTTCTGGGAATTGCACTGCTGCCTTACTATGATATTCACTCATATTTTTCACCCTATCATCATAATATTTTTGGGTGTCAACTTTAAAATCAAAGGGGTTTGATACTATTTCATTTGGGAAGTGATGGTCACTATCACTGCAGCAGAGTTGCTTTTGGGTTATCATAATAACATCATTTATATAATGCTTTATATTATAGGTGTTCTCTACGAATTGTACTTTATTTTTATAGCTATACTTAATATCTTCCAAATAGCTTGCCATTCTTGGAGCGTATATATCCTTCTTTGTAGGTATATTAGCGAAATTTTTTATAGTTTCGTTTATATATTCCTCAAAGTGCATAGGTGTTTTTGATATGATTTTTATAAAACCGTTCATATTCTCCTTATTAGACTGAGGCATTTTTTGTATAACATCTGTAATTTTTTCTATATAGCCATTGTATGTTTTGATATATTCTTCTATTAATGCTTCACTTTTTTTCTCTAGCTTTAGTTGAAGAGCATCTAGTTTATATTTTATATCAATTCGTCTATTTATCTTTCTATGTAACAGTTCAAGATCAATTGTTTTTTTATACTGGTTCACTGTTTTTTTTAACTGTTCTGTTCTAATTTTAACTAAATTCATATATTCTCCCTATAGATAAATAATTAAATGGTCCCTAATTTAATTTGACATTAATTTTAGGGACCATTTTGTTAATACTAACTACAGCGTTGCAATAGGTAATTCAAGTGCATAATGAATATATTTAAATCCACTATCTTGATTTACAGAGATGACTTCATCTTGCAAAAGGCTATTTGATGCAGAAACCAAAGCATCGCTTTGTACAGAGGTTTCAATATCTAATAAATTAACCTTACCAAGCATAGCCAATATTTCTTGTGCTTCAGAACCTATTATTTCCACTTCAGGAGTATTAACTTTATAATTCTCGGTATGGTTAGACTCCACATTTTTATTTACTTGTGTTGATACATTTAAATTTTGAACCTGAGAGAATATTCCTTTCACTTCTGAAGTAAGCATTTCTACCTCTTCTGTGCCGGAAACTTGTGCTGCAAAAGTTTTAGTGTCATAAATGATATCTGATAAAATTGAATTATTGTATAAAACCATTGATTAATTCCTTTTAATATATACAGTTATTAAATTTCTAGACTCTTTTCAAAGAGTGAGCAAACGTTATTATTTTTATATTAATTAAACTAATTTTTAATTAATATAAAACAAATTAATTCATTTACAGATCAAACTTGTAAGTTTTATTAGATTGATTTTTAATGTTTTTTTGGGATTTTGTTGTTTTTGGAGAATGTCCTAAAATTGTTCTATGCTTAACAATTAATCACTATATGCAGCAAAGCAAACATAAATTGACACTTATTCATATTTCCTCCATTTTTCTTTGTACCTATCACGTTAAACTATTAATATGCCTAACTAACTCTTTTCAGTTAGTTTTTTGCTCTAAAAACTCACTGAGCTTCCTTTTTTGTATTGAGCGACCAACCCAAAATGAATAAACAAAATCGCCGTAAGACATTGACTCGTTCTACTATTTTCGTTGCTATCCTTGTTGCAGCCGGAGCCTCTTGGTATTTTTATCAACAATCACAACAATCTGAAGCGCCTAATGCTAGTAACGTGGCAAAACCTAATTCACAACGCAGCGCCATGGGACGTCCACCTAGGGTACTCGCCCCTGTCCAATTTGCACTGGCAGAGCAAAAAGAGGTACCACGTTTTCTATCGGGGCTCGGTACAGTTCAAGCCGCTAATGTTGTCACCGTCACTAGCCGCGTTGAAGGCCAACTGATGCAGCTTTATTTTACTGAAGGTCAACATGTCAATGCCGGTGATTTACTGGCTCAAATAGACCCTCGTCCATTTGAAGTTCAGCTTTCACAGGCGCAAGGACAACTTGCTAAAAACAAAGCAACGTTAGCCAATGCACAGCTAGATTTGACTCGCTATCAAAAACTTGCTGGCAGTAACGTTATTTCACAACAAGAATTAGACAACCAAAAAGCGGCCGTTTTGCAAGCTCAAGGGAGTATTAAAGTCGATCAAGCCGCGGTGGATAATGCAAAATTACAATTAGCTTACAGTAAAATCACAGCGCCAATTTCTGGACGAGTTGGCCTAAAACTTGTTGATGTCGGTAATTTTATTCCCTCAGGAACTTCAACTCCGATTGTTGTGATCACTCAAACGCAACCCGCTGATGTGCTATTCGCTTTACCAGAAGGGGATATTCCTGCTATCCAACAAGCTCAATCTTCAGGTCAAAAAGTTTTAATCGAAGCTTGGGATAGAAATAATATTGCCCTGATCGCTAGTGGTGAATTATTAAGTACCGATAACCAAATTGATGCCGCCACCGGAACATTAAAAATTAAAGCCCGCTTCACGAATGAAGATGAAACATTATTTCCTAATCAATTTGTTAATATAAAAATGCAAGTCGAAACCTTGCAAGATGCCGTGGTCATCCCAACTGCCGCACTACAAATGGGTAACGATGGCCATTATGTCTGGGTTTTAAGTGACGATAATAAAGTCAGTAAACACGCTGTCACTGTTGGGATGCAAGATAGCCAGCAAGTGGTTATCGAAAGTGGGCTAGCCGCAAATACCAAAGTGATTACGGATGGTGTTGATAAACTGACTGATGGCACCACCGTAGAAGTCGTTAACCCTGAGAGCATTGCAAAAAAAGCCCAAACGCCTCGTAAAGATAAACCAAATAGCGCGGAGAAAGCGTAATGCAGCCTGAAATGCCAAAAGGCGGTGGTCCTTCTCGCTTATTTATTTTACGCCCTGTCGCCACGACATTATTCATGGTGGCTATTTTACTCGCAGGGATCATTGGCTATCGTTTTTTACCTGTTTCGGCGCTTCCAGAAGTCGATTACCCAACAATTCAAGTCGTTACACTCTACCCAGGCGCCAGCCCAGACGTGATGACCTCTGCGGTCACCGCCCCTCTGGAAACTCAGTTTGGCCAGATGTCAGGCTTAAAACAGATGTCATCGCAAAGTTCAGGCGGTGCATCGGTAATCACGTTAATGTTCCAACTCACCTTACCTTTAGAGGTTGCGGAGCAAGAAGTTCAAGCCGCGATAAACTCAGCGAGTAGCCTATTACCTTCTGATCTGCCTTATCCACCAATTTATAATAAGGTTAACCCAGCTGATCCACCGGTTTTAACCTTAGCGGTTACCTCTGATGCGATGCCGTTAACACAAGTTCAAGATATTATCGAAACACGTATTGCACAGAAAATTTCCCAAGTTAATGGTGTAGGTTTAGTGACACTAGCCGGTGGTCAACGCCCTGCGGTACGGGTAAATTTAAACCCACAAGCCATGGCAGCAAAAGGCTTAGATAGCGAAACTATTCGCCTAGCAATTAATAACGCGAATGTTAACTCTGCAAAAGGGAGTTTTGATGGCCCGACCCGTGCAGTCACTTTGTCTGCTAATGACCAAATGAAATCCCTTGATGATTACCGCAAACTTATTGTGGCTTTTCAAAATGGTGCTCCTGTCCGACTTGGTGATATTGCGACCATAGTACAAGGTGCTGAAAATGCCTATTTAGGTGCTTGGGCTAACAATCAACAAGCTATTGTTATTAATGTACAGCGCCAACCCGGTGCTAACGTTATTGAAACGACAGATACTATCCGTGCCTTATTGCCTGAGTTAATTGAAAGTTTACCTAAATCAGTGAATGTCGATATTCTAACGGATAGAACCAGCACTATCCGTGCCTCGGTCAGTGATGTTCAGTTTGAGTTAATGTTGGCAATCGCCCTTGTTGTAATGGTAATTTACCTGTTTTTGCGCAATGGGATAGCCACATTGATCCCAGGAATTGCGGTGCCACTTTCCTTAGTTGGTACTTTCGCAGTGATGTATTTCTGCGGTTTCTCTGTCAATAACCTCACGTTGATGGCCCTGACTATTGCGACAGGGTTTGTCGTCGATGATGCAATTGTGGTAATCGAAAATATTTCCCGTTACCTTGAACAAGGGGATAAACCCTTAGTGGCGGCATTAAAAGGCGCAGGGGAAATCGGTTTTACCATTATCTCCCTCACCTTTTCATTAGTGGCTGTGCTAATTCCATTATTATTTATGGGGGATATTGTTGGTCGACTATTCCGCGAATTTGCTATTACCCTTGCCGTCGCAATTTTAATTTCTGCGGTGGTTTCTCTGACTTTAACACCGATGATGTGTGCTCGCTTATTAAAACCTGAATCGCAACATAAACATAACCGTTTTGAATTAGCCTGTGAGCGTTTTTTTGACCGTATGGTGGCCGGTTATGCGATTTGGCTAAAACGTATTCTAAATCACCAATGGTTAACCCTGTCAGTTGCTGTGGGCACCATGGTATTGACCGTATTGCTTTATATGTGGATACCGAAAGGTTTTTTCCCATTGCAAGACAGTGGAATTATCCAAGGTTCAATTGAAAGCCGCCAATCTATCTCGTTTGCGGCAATGGCACAAAAACAACAAGAGGTCGTCTCTAAACTATTAGCCGACCCTGCCGTTGATAATGTCACCACCTATGTCGGCGTCGATGGCACCAATGCAACGCTTAATAATGCACGTATTCAGATTACGTTAAAACCACTAGATGACCGAGCAGATCGTGTCGTGGCAATTATTGACCGATTGCAACAATCAGCAGACAAAATTTCTGGCATCAATTTATATTTACAACCCATGCAAGACTTGACCATTGATACACAAGTGGCACGTACTCAATATCAATTTACCTTGCAAGCCGGTTCTTTAGATGAATTAGCAACTTGGGTGCCTCAGCTATTAACCGCGTTAGAGCAACAACCTGAGTTAGCCGATGTCAGTAGCGATTGGCAAAATAAAGGGTTAGTCGCTTATGTTAATGTTAATCGCGATACTGCCAGCCGTTTTGGTATCACTATGTCTGCAATTGACAATGCCTTATATAATGCATTTGGCCAACGCATGATCTCGACCATTTATACCCAATCTAATCAATATCGCGTCATTTTAGAGCATGATACCCAAACCCGTCAGGGGATGGATGCACTAAACGATGTTCGGTTAAAAGGGACTGATGGCGCGATGGTCCCATTAAGCACACTAGTCAATATTCAAGAAGGTACTGGCCCATTAGCGATTAATCACCTAGACCAGTTCCCTGCGGTTACCTTCTCATTTAACGTTGCCGAGGGTGCATCCCTTGAAGCCGCTGTTAATGCTGTCAAATACGCCGAATCGCAGATTGCCATGCCTAAATCCATTACCACACAATTCCAAGGCGCTACATTGGCTTTTGAAGCTGCATTAAGTAGTACTATTTGGTTAATTGCCGCAGCTATTATTGCGATGTATATCGTGTTAGGGATTTTGTATGAAAGCTTTATTCACCCCATTACCATTTTATCTACACTACCAACCGCTGGTGTTGGTGCACTACTCGCACTGATGATGGCGGGAAAAGACCTCGATGTCATTGCCGTTATTGGTATTATCTTATTGATTGGTATTGTTAAAAAGAATGCCATCATGATGATTGACTTTGCCCTTGCGGCAGAACGTGAAAAAGGGATGTCCCCTTATGATGCGATTTACCAAGCTTGTTTACTGCGTTTTCGCCCAATATTAATGACCACAATGGCTGCCTTGTTAGGTGCACTGCCATTAATGCTGAGCACGGGTGTCGGAGCGGAATTACGTCAGCCTTTAGGGATCAGTATGGTTGGTGGGCTTATCATGAGCCAAATTTTAACCCTATTTACTACCCCTGTGATTTATTTATTGTTTGACCGTCTTTCTCATTATTTTAAGCGACGCCGTCAAACCAATAAGGCGCAGGTGTCATAATGAAGCGCTTTTTTGCCCTGTTTGTCAGTCGCCCTGTCGCGACCACACTTATCAGCGTCGCCATAACCTTATGTGGCGCTTTAAGTTTTCTATTTTTACCTGTTTCCCCGTTACCCCAAGTAGATTACCCCGTGATAAACGTGACAGCGTCACTTCCTGGGGCTTCACCAGAAACAATGGCATCCTCCGTGGCTACTCCCCTTGAACGCTCTTTGGGGAGTATTGCAGGGATCAGCGAAATGACATCCAGTAGTGCTCTAGGGCGAACAACAATCACCCTTGAGTTCAACCTAGATAAAGATATCAATAATGCAGCGCGTGAAGTACAAGCTGCTATTAATGCTGCACAAACACTACTGCCCAGCGGTATGCCAAGTCGCCCACGCTATTATAAATCCAACCCATCTGATGCTCCGATTATGATCCTAACGATGACATCAGAAACGATGAGCACTGGTGAAATTTATGATATTGCTTCAACACGCCTCGCTCAGCGTATCGCACAAATCGAAGGAGTCAGTGAAGTGTCCGTTGGGGGCGGTTCACTCCCTGCTGTTCGTGTTGAATTAAACCCAACCGCCTTATTTAACCAAGGCGTCTCTTTAGATGCCGTCCGGTCTGCGATTAGCAGCGCCAATGTTCGTCAACCTCAAGGGTATATTAATGATGATGAAAAACGCTATCAGGTACAGACGAACGATGAACTAAAAAAAGCGGCAGACTATCGCCCTATTATTGTTCACTACCGTGATGGTAATGCCGTCCAATTGAGTGATGTTGCTAACGTTAAAGATTCTATTGAAAACATTCGTGCGGCGGGTATGGCTGATGGCAAACCCGCTATTTTAATTGTTATACGCCGTGAAGCGGGTGCCAATATTATTGAGACAGTTAACCGCATACGCGCTGAATTGCCTGAATTCAATGACATGATCCCCGCCGCTATTGACTTAAAAGTCGCACAAGATAGAACGCCGACTATCCGTGCATCTTTAGCAGAAGTCGAACGCGCTTTATTGATTGCCGTTGCCTTAGTTATTTTAGTTGTTCTGCTGTTCTTACGCTCAGGTAGAGCGACTTTGATCCCTGCGATTGCCGTGCCCGTTTCGCTGATCGGGACTTTCACTGCTATGTATTTATGCGGGTTTAGCCTTAACAACTTATCATTAATGGCACTGACAGTGGCAACTGGTTTTGTGGTTGATGATGCCATTGTGGTGTTAGAAAATATCTCTCGCCATATTGAAAATGGAACTAAACCCTTTATCGCCGCAATACGAGGCGTCCACGAAGTTGGATTTACCGTTGTCTCTATGAGTATTTCTCTGGTAGCTGTTTTTATTCCGCTACTGTTAATGGACGGCTTGGTCGGCCGCTTATTCCGCGAGTTTGCAATTACACTTGCCACCGCAATTGGGATTTCACTGGTTATCTCTTTAACACTGACGCCAATGATGTGCGCTTATTTGCTGAAGAAACGCGGTAGTAATATCAAAGCAAAGCATCGGGGATTTGGTCGAGTATTACTACGCCTACAAGAAAGTTACGCAGTGGCTTTAAACTGGGTATTAAATCATCGTCGTAGTGTTCTAGCAGTATTATTCGCGACTATTGGGCTCAATGTTTACTTATATATTACCGTGCCAAAAACCTTTTTCCCTGAACAAGATACTGGCCGCATTATGGGCTTTGTCCGCGCTGACCAAAGTATTTCTTTCCAATCCATGAAAGAAAAAATGACCCGCTTCATGCAACAAGTGAAAGATGACCCCGCTACCGATAATGTCACTGGTTTTACGGGTGGCAGCCGTGTGAACAGTGGTTTTATGTATATTTCATTAAAACCCCTTAGCGAACGCACTGAAAGCTCGGCTCAAGTAATCAACCGGTTAAGATTGAAACTCGCCAATGAGCCTGGGGCTAATTTATTTATGATGCCCGTTCAAGATATCCGTGTCGGTGGTCGACAAGCCAATGCCAGTTACCAATTTACCCTTCTTGCCGATGAGCTATCTGCTTTACGCGATTGGGAGCCTGCTATCCGTAAGGCATTAGGCGATTTGCCCCAATTAACCGATGTTAACTCAGACAAAGAAGACAAAGGCGCTGAAATGGCCATTACCTATGATAGGGATTTAATGGCGCAGTTAGGTATTGATGTTCGTGAGGCCAATAGTTTACTGAATAATGCCTTTGGCCAACGTCAAATCTCTACCATTTATGAAGCAATGAACCAATATAAAGTCGTGATGGAGGTCGCTCCTGAATACACCCAAGATGTCAGTTCCCTCGACAAAATGTTTGTGATTAATAATCAGGGACAAGCGATCCCCCTTTCCTACTTTGCGCGTTGGCAACCCGCCAATGCTCCATTAAGTGTTAACCACCAAGGGCTATCCGCTTCATCGACCATTGCATTTAACGTAGCCGATGGTTATACCTTGGATGACGCAATGGTCGAAATTGAAAAAACAATGACCGCCCTTGGCGTTCCTTCAACAGTCAGGGGGAGTTTTGCGGGTACCGCACAAATATTCCAAGAAACGCTAAAATCACAATTATTCCTCATTTTAGCCGCAATTGTTACGGTGTATTTAGTCCTGGGAATTTTGTATGAGAGTTATATTCACCCACTGACCATTTTATCAACACTGCCATCAGCAGGTGTAGGTGCATTATTAGCCCTAGAATTATTTGACACCCCATTTAGTTTAATCGCCTTAATTGGCATTATGTTGTTAATCGGTATTGTGAAGAAAAATGCCATCATCATGGTCGACTTTGCTATTCAAGCACAAAGAACCGCGGGACTTACCGCTCGTGAAGCCATATTCCGTGCTAGTTTGTTACGTTTTCGCCCAATACTCATGACAACATTAGCCGCAATTTTCGGTGCACTTCCACTGATGTTAGGTAGCGGTGACGGTGCTGAATTGCGCCAACCCCTTGGTATCACAATCGTCGGAGGGCTCATTATGAGTCAGCTACTGACTTTATTTACCACCCCCGTTGTATACCTAAGTTTTGATAGTTTAAGACAATATTGGCAACGTAAAAGAACAATTCCAACGGCAGTTAGTGGAGAGTAATCATGAAAATCAGGCTTAATAGTGTAAGTACCCGACTTTTTGTGGCTATTTTTGCTACCTGCCTGTTGTTAGTGGTGATCATGCACCAAGGTGTGCGTATGAGTTTCCAACATGGCTTTATTGATTATATTAAAGAAAACGATCAACAACGCCTCGAACTCGTCTCTGCGGCACTCGCTGATCAGTATGAAGAAACGGGTAACTGGCGCTTTCTCCTTAGTGATGAAAGGACATTCTTTCGCATTTTGAGATCGGTTGAGCACCAACAGCATCGTGGACCCATGCGCCAACGTTGGCGCACCATATTTTGGGTCTATGACACGCAAGATACTCTGATCTTTGGTCGGGACACCCCCTTACCGAACAAGGTACTCCGTGAGCCTATCATCATTAATAACGGTAATACTGTTGGCTGGTTAGTGGCGAGTTATGAAGATGGCATTAGCAGTGCACTGGACCGACGGTTTGATAGTAAACAAATGTATACTAGTTGGGTTATCGCTGGCTTATCACTATTTGTCGCACTGATAGCCACTATCTTTCTTGCCCGCAGCTTTTTAAAGCCTATCAAGCGCTTGTTAGAAGGTACCAACCAACTTGCCAATGGGGATTTTACCACTCGAGTACCTGATACAGGCCGTGATGAACTCGGCCAATTAGCAAAAGATTTTAACCATCTCGCTTCGACTCTTGAAAAAAACGAGCAAATGCGCCGTGATTATATGGCGGATATTTCCCATGAATTGCGCACACCGTTATCGGTGCTTCGTGGGGAACTTGAGGCCGTACAAGATGGCGTACGCCAAGCGACACCTGAAACCATTAATTCATTACTAAATGAAACTCAAACTTTAATTAAGTTAGTCAATGACCTGCACCAACTTTCCCTATCGGACAGGGGTTCGTTAGTTTACCGCAAGCAATCAACCGATATTATCCCATTGATTGAAATGGCTATTGGGCAAGCTCGTTGGCGCTTAGAAACAAGGCAATTAACCGTTGAAAAGCAATTAAGCGAACAAGCAATTATGTTTGCAGATCCAGACCGCATAACCCAATTGTTTTATAATTTAATGGAAAATAGCCTGCGTTATACCGACCCTCAAGGAAAAATAGTCATTAAGGTGACACAAGGCCCACATCAACTTTGTATTGTTTGGCAAGATAGTGCCCCCGGCTTAACCACTGAACAATGCCAGCACTTGTTTGAGCGTTTTTATCGTGCAGAAGGCTCACGAAATCGCGCAAGTGGTGGCTCCGGTTTAGGGCTTGCCATTTGCTATAATATTGTTGAAGCCCATAATGGGGAAATTACTGCCACCCCTTCTTCATTAGGCGGTGTAAAAATAACCATTAATTTACCTATTCAATCAAAGGATAAAGGCCGTGACCATGGTGGAAAATAGCAATTTGACCGTATTGATAGTGGAAGATGAACCTAAACTTGGGCAACTCCTTTATGATTACTTACAAGCTGCTAATTACCAGCCCGCGTTACTTTCGCGTGGTGATGAAGTGCTCCCTTACGTACAACAACATCAGCCCGCGCTCATTTTATTAGACCTGATGCTACCCGGCTTAGATGGTATTTCAATTTGCCGCGAATTACGTAAATTCAGTGATATCCCTATTATTATGGTCACCGCCAAAACAGAAGAAATAGACCGTTTATTAGGGCTAGAAATTGGCGCTGACGACTATATTTGTAAACCATTTAGCCCACGCGAAGTCGTTGCTCGTGTTAAAACGATTTTACGTCGCTGCCAACCTAACATTGTTCCGCCACAACACCAAACCAAACTGATTATTGATGAAAATGCATTTCAAGTTCGTTATGGCTCCCAGTTACTTGAGTTAACTCCTGCTGAATTTAGGTTACTGAAATTTATGTCTGATAATGCGGGAACGGTTTTTTCGCGCGACCAATTACTTGATATTTTGTATGACGATCACCGTGTTGTTACTGACCGTACTATCGATAGCCATGTAAAAAACTTACGCCGCAAATTAGAATCTCTTGATAGCGAAAAAACTTTTATACGTTCAATCTATGGTCTTGGTTATCGGTGGGATGAATACTAACCAATAGACATACTATTTTTGTGGGATATTTGGATTTTGACTGAAATAGAGTTAAAATCGCCATCCCTTAAAAACACTATCTCTCCCGAGTTAGTGCTGACTTGACATCAGATAGAGAATAACCATGTTTACACCAGAGCTTTTATCCCCTGCCGGTTCATTGAAGAACATGCGCTATGCCTTTGCTTATGGCGCAGATGCAGTATATGCAGGACAACCTCGTTATAGCTTACGCGTACGTAACAACGAGTTTAATCACGAAAACTTAGCCAAAGGTATCCAAGAAGCTCATGACCTTGGTAAGAAGTTTTATGTGGTCGTTAATATCGCCCCACATAATGCTAAATTAAAAACCTTTATTCGTGATTTAACCCCAGTCATTGAAATGGGCCCCGATGCGTTAATTATGTCAGACCCGGGTCTTATCATGATGGTACGCGAAGCCTTCCCTGCAATGGATATTCATTTATCCGTACAGGCCAATGCGGTTAACTGGGCATCGGTGAAATTTTGGCAACAAATGGGCTTAACACGCGTTATTTTATCCCGTGAATTATCACTCGAAGAAATTGCAGAAATCCGCCAGCAAGTCCCTGAAATCGAGCTTGAGGTTTTTGTCCACGGTGCATTATGCATGGCTTATTCTGGTCGTTGTTTGTTGTCTGGTTATATTAATAAGCGTGACCCAAATCAAGGCACATGCACTAATGCTTGCCGCTGGGAATATAAAGTTCAAGAAGGCAAAGAAGACGATGTCGGTAACATTGTTCATATCCATGAGCCGATCCCTGTCCAGAATGTCGCACCAACGCTGGGTGCTGGCGCACCAACCGATAAAGTCTTCATGATTGAAGAAGCTAAGCGCCCTGGGGAGTACATGACTGCCTTTGAGGATGAGCATGGTACTTATATCATGAACTCTAAAGACTTACGGGCGATTGAGCATGTTGAAAACCTCACTAAAATGGGTGTTCACTCGCTTAAAATTGAAGGTAGGACTAAGTCATTCTATTATTGTGCTCGAACAGCACAAGTTTATCGCCGTGCGATAGATGATGCTGTTGCCGGTAAACCTTTTGACCCGACTTTGCTCTCCACTTTAGAAGGGTTAGCACATCGCGGTTACACCGAAGGGTTCTTACGTCGCCATACTCATGACGCCTATCAAACCTACGAATATGGCTATTCCGTCTCCGACACCCAACAGTTTGTGGGTGAATTTACCGGTAAACGTGTTAATGGGTTAGCAGAAGTCGACGTTAAAAATAAATTTAGTGTCGGTGATAGCCTAGAAATAATGACACCTGCTGGCAATATTGTCTTTACCTTAGAAGCACTAACAAACCGCAAAGGTGACGCTGTTGAAGTCGCTCCGGGTAATGGTCATATTGTTTATCTACCAATTCCTGAAGATATCGACGTCAATTTTGGTTTATTGATCCGCAACCTTGCTGGTGCGACAACGCGAGACCCACATCAAACTCAGTCAGAAAACCACCTTGCGGGTTAGTTAGATAAAGATAGGTTTACTAAAGTATCCTATAATATACAAGCTAAGAATTTGAAGGTTATTTATTCAAATTCTTAGCTTTTTTTGCTAATAATACCGTTGTTCATTTCACTTTACATGCTCTTCTCATTTGATAATCATTCTCGTCATTGACATTTTCATTAAAAAGTGCACCTAATATCCAATTTTATGCAACAGATCACATCAATTGGCTATTCAATATCGTATAGTCACTCTCGAAAACGAAGAACTAGAAAGTCATAAAATAAGACTAGGAACCACCTCCTTGGCTGGCTCAATCTCCCTTGAGCTAGCCATTTCTTTTTTGTTATTTTTTCTCTTTCTCCTATAATGCTCTTGCTCTCTCTTTTTCTGTAACAAAATAAGCAAAACTCTTTTATACTTATTTTAAATATTAGCCGCATGGATAAATATTTATGAGTAAATATCAATCAGCTATGCTTATTCTTAATGGTAAACAATCTAATAACCCCGAATTACGCAAAGCAATTGCTCACCTACGCGAAGAAGGCCATCAAATACAAGTGCGTATTCCGTGGGAAAAAACTGACACTCGCCAGTTTATCGCCCAAGGGATAGAAAACGGTGTTGACACCATTATCGCGGCTGGAGGTGATGGCACCATTAATGCGGTTGCAAGCACGTTGATGCAATTCTCCTCAGAGACACGCCCTACTTTGGGTATACTCCCCATGGGGACGGCAAATGACTTTGCCACCAGCGCAAATATTCCTTTAGATGTTGAGGCCGCATTAGCACTTGCGATAAAAGGCAGGTCGGTCGCCATTGATATCATACGGGTTAATGAAAAGTATTATTTTCTTAACATGGCAACAGGCGGTTTTGGTACGCGGATCACCACAGAAACTCCCGAAGCGCTAAAATCTGCATTAGGCGGTGCGGCTTATGTCATTAATGGCCTATTTCGCCCTGACACTCTAAAAACAGATATTTGCCATATTGAAGGCAACAACTTTAGCTGGGAAGGCGAAACTTTAGTTATCGCTATTGGTAATGGCAAACAAGCAGGTGGAGGGCAACAACTTACCCCTCAAGCATTAATTAACGATGGTGCCCTTAATTTATTGATTATCCCTGCCAGAGACGTGATCCCCGCATTTTTCACCAATTTATTTTCAACCGATAAGAATGAGCATCTTATTGAAAAGAAACTATCATGGATTAAAATTTCCTCTCCCCATGACATGATACTAAACTTAGACGGTGAACCCCTTTCAGGGGATACATTTACGTTTAAAGTACAAGCTGGTGCAATACAATGCCGATTACCGCCGCAATGTAACTTATTAGCTTAATACAATGAATTAGCCCTTGAAGAAGGGCTTAGCAATCACCACCATGCATGGAAATGGTGTACAGGGCCGATCCCTGTTCCAACTTCCAAACTATCCGCTTTTTCTAACGCGGCCTGCAAATAGGCCTTTGCTTCTGTGACAGTCGTCTGCCAATCTGCATAACGAGGTCGTAATGCAGCTAATGCGGCGGACAATGTACACCCAGTACCATGGGTATTTTTCGTGTTAACACGAACAGAAGTAAACCGCCACTCACCTTCTGGGGTAATCAACCAGTCAGGGCTTTCTGCATCGCTTAAATGCCCGCCTTTCATTAATACCGCTTGGCAACCTTTTTGAAGTAACTTATAACCTTGAGCTAGCATTTGGCTTTCATTTTGCGCTATTTTTTCATCGAGCAATACAGCCGCTTCTGGCAAATTTGGTGTGATGAGTGAAACTAACGGAATTAACTGTTGCCTCAGTGAGTCAACCGCATCAGGTAGCAGTAATGGATCGCCACTTTTGGCTACCATTACAGTATCCAAAACAACATATGGAATATTATACTGTTTCAGAGCCTCAGCCACTACGGTGATGTTACGTTGATTAAACAACATACCAATCTTAGCGCTATCGATCCGGACATCACTAAGTACAGACTCTAACTGCGCTGCAACAAACTCAGCAGGCAAATCCTGTACTGATTGGACGCCTTTCGTATTCTGAGCCACTAATGCCGTCATCACACTGGTACCGTAGGCCTCTAATGCTGAGAAGGTTTTTAAATCGGCTTGAATACCTGCCCCACCAGATGGGTCTGTCCCAGCGATGGTTAATGCGTTGATCCTCATGAGTGCCCTCCTTTTTATGTGAAAGCGTATGAATGCAACAATCACATTCACGCTAGAAATCTATTAGCCGTTATCAGTTACTGGAAATGTGCTTAAAACCAGACAATAAATTGCCATGATTGTCTCATATCATTTAACAAATACCAGCAATTAGTGTGTGAAATTGAATGACTTAGATTTTAAAAAGGTATATCTCACATAAAAAGGATTAATTCATCTTATAAATATACGTTAGGTAAATAAATATTCCTAACACCACGGCGCTGAAGTTGCTGGGCAAAATCGTCTACTTGCACTTTGGTTGCTGACGGCCAATTAGCCGCTTCATTTTTTACACCATGTTGCTGAAATGCATTAATTTTTACCCGTGTATCCGTAGGAAGCCTAGTTAAAAAATTCGCTAATTCATCAATATGATGTAAATAATCTGTTTGCTGCGGAATAAATAATAGGCGCAATTCATACAATTTATTCGCTTCAGCCAGCAATTGAATACTTTGAAATACCCGTTGGTTATCTCTACCCGTTAACCGCAATGCACATTCATCACTCCATGCTTTCAGGTCTATCATTACACCATCCGTATATTCGATGACTTTGCGCCAGCCTGTAGAAGCAAGATGCCCATTACTGTCAATAAAGCAGGTTAAATGATTCAGTTCAGGTGAGTTTTTAATGGTTTTAAACAAATCAATAATAAAAGGCAACTGAGTGGTCGCCTCCCCGCCACTGACCGTGACCCCATTGAGGAAGGCAACATTTCTCGATAGGCTATTTATAGCATCATGAACACTAAGAACCGTGGTCATTGGGCTCGCGTTTTTACTGCAAGTCTGCAAACACGTATCGCAAAGCTGGCAAGCTACGTTATCCCAAACGACTTGACCACCAATGAGTGATAAAGCACCGTGGGGGCAAGTTACAACGCAGTCCCCACAGTGATCACAAATAGCCATGGTATAGGGGTTATGGCAGTTTAAGCACCGTAAATTACACCCTTGCAAAAATATGACTTGCCGATTACCGGGGCCATCCACGCAAGAAAAAGGAATAACCTTATTCAGTATAGCGCATCGATTGCTCATGGCTAATCACTCGTTGCTGACGGGCGGTAATATTACAATTCTTAGTCGCTTCTTCCCCTAACCACGTTGTATTACTTCTAGAGCCTTCCGTTTTATACTTTTCAATATCAGATAAACGCACCATGTACCCGGTGACACGGACTAAATCATTACTTGCTACGTTTGCGGTAAATTCACGCATTCCGCAGCTAAATGCCCCTTTGCATAGTTGTAATAGTGCTTGTGGATTTTGTTTGATAGTTTCATCGATAGTCAAAATATCGCTGATGCCAGATAAATAGTATTTGTGATGAGGTGCCACCGTTTGGATATGTGAAACTGGGTCTGGCTCTTCCCCATATGGAATACGCGCCCCAGGTGTGGTTCCAGTATCAGAGCTAATCCCTGATTGCGCATGCAGCATTGCTCGGTTTTTATAACCATATTTTACGGGGGTCGTTTCAACGAAATCCGCCAGTTGCTCACTAATTTGATAAGCTAGCGGTAATGCAGGGGAATCTGGTGCGTAATGCCCTTGAATTCCGTCTTTTTCCATCAAAATATTAACGGCTTCTGCTAATCCATAAATCCCAAACATCGGGGTAAAACGCTGCGGCTCAATTAACCCTTCATGCACAAGAAAACTGGTTTGGAAGAAATTAGATCCTTCAAATAAAAATGCACTACGCGTTTCGATTAACTCCATTTGCAATTCACAGTACTTTTTCAACTGGACAGTTAAAAAATCTGCCGCATTTTGGCTACGTAATGCAACTTCCCGTAAATTTAGCCGTACTAAAGTGCTACCACCACCCGCTATCGGTAGTGAGTTATAACAACTGACAATACCATAACCTAGGCCATCAAATGCCGCACTATGAATAATATCATTCGCAATATGTGGCTTACTACATTCACAAATATTTTCAATTACTTGAAAGAAAAGTGGTTCAGGGGTGCGCTGCGGGTGGTACACAAATGTTAAGTTCGGTGCAACTTGTTTTAACTCTGCGTCAATACGTAGAATCAAACGACAAATTAGGTTGTCATCTGGGCCAATATTCGCATGCATAAACGCATCCGGCAAAGTCCGGTCTAGCTGTATCCAAAATCGTTTTAATTTTGGATACAGCTGTTCCTCAGTAAGCTCGCCAACATAAGGCATCAATAGTTGGTCTAAATACCCAAGAAATACAGGGAAATTTGTTACCGATGGGACGTGATGATACACAATCATCAAGTGGTTTAATGCATCATCAAAATCCGCAGCAGGAGGAAGCTCTAAATAATCGGAACCTTGCTTAAGGTACTTAGCGTAATCAGGTAATACATAGCGAGGTTTATACGGCGCATTCCCTTCATACATATCGCAAATCACACCATTTTCTAATGCATCAGCTAAGGCTTGGCTGGTTGCTAGGTAAGGAATATGGCTATCCGCTTCTATCGCTAAAAAATTCGATTTTTGTTTAGGTGATAATATTTTATCCGTCGTAATCGCCAAACATTTGGCTTGATATTCAGTAAGTTGTTTCTGGCGCTTCATCATAGTGATGGTCCTCATTATTTAAGGCGCTGATGGTTTTCCCTGCTACGTTCCAGAAATGATTACCACTAAAATGGTTAAAAATTACTATTTTATGAGACTCATCATCTGAAAAATCAAAGGAAAATCAGCCCTATCATCATTCACCTATTTGGCAGTTTATATTTCCTATTTATAACTTCCATTTCATCCCATTGCGCCTACTGATTATTTGACATTCATCATGCTTTTTTGATTTGTTTACATCGTTTTTTCTATAAATGTCTACGCCATCTACATTATTAGCTGTATTCACTTATTTTCTTGAGATTACAAGTTGTTACTCACTCGCATTACGGGTGTCTCCTGCATTTTTTATCCCGTTTTCTACCACTTCTATCACTTGATACTTCGTCAATAGAATATCTATACTTAGTATTGATGCGTTTTTTAGGAAAATTGGACTCTTGGAATGGTTGTTTTATAAGCTAGAATTATACTTAATGTTAAATACCTATGGTTTTGGACCTTCAAAATTAAACCGTTTTGATATGGCTATTGAGTTATTCCCCTTAACAAGGCAATAAATACTATGATATTGCGTATATCTTAATTAAAATAATTAGGCTCAAAATTATTATAATAATGCTAGTTTTATGATTATTAGCGAGCTAATTGTCATTATTATATTTGCGATACAAAACTGGATTTACAATGAGAGTTTATAAAAATATACAATTTATGGTAAGCGCATCATTCGTTATAGGCGCTGCAATCAGCATACCATCGCCCGCGATTGCCGACGGTCAATCAACAAACTTATGGAACAAGTTTACCAACAACGTGAGTAACACATGGGACTCCGATAAATATGAACTCTATGTTCCTGCTGTCACGTGGCATAACCGTGCAATGTATGACAAAAAGAAAACAGACGAATACAACGAAAGGCCTTGGGGGTTTGGTCTGGGTAAGTATCGTTATGATGAGGATAATGATTGGCATGCTCTCTACGCAATGGCATTCAAAGATTCACATAATGACTGGGAACCGATTGCTGGATATGCATTTCAAAAAATGTGGGTTCCTGGAGACATAGATGGTTTTCGCATGGGGGCTGGTTTTACCTTGAGTGTCACTGCGCGTCGGGACATGTTTTATATTCCCATCCCAGCGCCACTTCCCTTAGTGTCAGTGGAATATGACAAGCTCTCACTGCAAGCTACTTATATCCCAGGGACCTATAATAACGGGAACGTCTTATTTGCTTGGTTACGTTGGCAATGGTAATTAACCCTTTTTAGTGACCTGATGAGATACCATAAAAAATGGCCGGAGATTTTTATCTGCCGGCCATTTATATATAAATCAATTAACTAAGCTTGCTCTGTTTGTTGTTTTTTAGCAAGCCCCTGCTTTTTAGCCCCAGAGAATTGGTAACCGACCCATAGAACGGCTATCCACAACGGAATAATTAATACCGAAATACGTAAGCCATCCATCGTCAAAATAATCCCTAGAATCAACAGCAAAAAGGCTAGGCACAGGTAATTACCAAATGGATACCAAATACTTTTGAACTTCGTTTCAATGCCCTGTTTATTCATTGCAGCTCTAAACTTCAAGTTTGACACACAAATCATAATCCAGTTAAGAACCAATGTGGTTACCACCAGAGACATCAATAATTCAAAAGCCTTACCTTCCATCAGAAAGTTAATTAAGATCCCACCTGAAGTTGCAATACCAGAAACAAGTAGAGCCATAACAGGGACACCACCCTTATTCACTTTTGAAAGGAATTTTGGCGCATTGTTTTGCTGCGCTAAGCCATACAACATACGGCTAGTCGCATATGCTCCACTGTTATACACGGAGAGTGCAGCTATTAAAATAACGACATTCAACGAGTTTGCGACCAGTAAATCACCTAACTCGTGGAAAATTAACACAAATGGGCTAGTCTTTCCGTCAAGGTCAACCCAAGGGTATAACGCTAACAACACCGCTAATGACCCAATATAGAAAATCAATATACGGTAAACCACTTGATTGATCGCTTTGGGTATACTTTTATCTGGGTTTTCTGCTTCAGCAGCCGTAATACCCACCAATTCCAAGCCACCAAACGAAAACATGATAATTGCAAGAGCCATAATTAGCCCATTAAAGCCATTCGCGAAGAAACCACCGTACTCCCACAAGTTACTGACTTTCGCCTGTGGCCCACCATGACCGCTTAATAATAAATAACAACCAAAGATGATCATGGCAATAACAGCAATAACTTTAATTAACGCAAACCAGAACTCTGTTTCACCATAAGAACGCACATTCACTAAATTGATGGCATTTACTGCGATAAAAAATACCGCGGCTGACACCCAAATAGGTAATTCAGGCCACCAATGTTGCATATATTTCCCTGCGGCAGTCAGTTCAGTCATCCCAACGAGGATAAACATCACCCAATAATTCCACCCAGACAGAAAGCCTGCAAAACCGCCCCAATATTTAAATGCGAAATGACTAAATGAACCTGCCACAGGCTCCTGAACTATCATTTCGCCCAACTGACGCATAATGAGAAAAGCAATAAACCCACATAATGCATAACCAAGTAAAACAGATGGCCCTGCCATTTGAATTGTTGTTGCAATCCCGAGGAATAACCCTGTACCAACAGCGCCCCCCAAAGCAATCAACTGGATATGCCTATTTTTTAATCCCCGCTTTAGCGTCTGTTGCTGTTGCGCCATAACTTTACCCTTTCGTCCTATTACTTGCTTTTTATCGTCCAAAATTATGATAATCGTACAAGTTTATTTGAATTTTCTTATTAACACTACATTCTTCTGGCTCTGTTTCACATTAATACAGCCCATCAGGAGGTGTTATTAGTTGTTTTTATTTTTCATCGTATTACATAACGATACTGGCAGAAAATTATCCCGACTCAATATCAAGTATTGTGCATTAAAAAGCAAATTCAAAATGGTAACAAGTCAGTTACACCGCAAATACCAAAAATAAAGTTTTCTCCCCCTTGATCGCAAAGGCTGTCCATCGCTAAAAGATAGAGAAAAAGGCAACTTAAGATGACGATAATAGCAATAAATATTTTACGACCAAACACCTAACATTCCTTCAAATATCAATGATGATTTTATTTTTCAAATGATTACAATGGTAAGGCGCGGTCGCTTTATCATTGACTGTGCTAATTACATTAGCTGCAATACATTCGCAGAATGAATACTACTCTAATTTGCGGTCACAAATTTGAGGAAAATAAGCAATTAACCTGTTTTTACAAAAATCTTGCTCATTTTAAGTACTATTGCCCGTTAACTTATTCTGATTGTGCTTTTTTTGCCCAAAAAATGAGAAATACCGCACAAGCAGCCTTTGTCATGGTGAAATGAAGTTGTGTATACTTCTGCTACCGTAAAACTAGAAATAATATAAGATGCCACAAGATAACCACTTAGCTCTTGTTTATGCTTTGAGTAAATGGATAGAAGAACACTTAGGACGCGTGATCCACTTAGAAGAACTCGCGGCTTACTCTGGCTATTCACTTTGGCATATGCAAAAAATTTTCAAAGAAGTCACCGGGATTTCACTAGGTAAATACATACGCCAACGCCGCCTTGCTGGTGCGGTTAACTTACTACGTAACAGCAACCAATCAATCTTCGATATCGCTTTGGATTTCGGTTTTGGTTCACAATCCCATTTTACGTACATGTTCCGTAAAGAGTATGGCATTACGCCGTTTGATTTCAGGCAAAATGAACAAATTCAGCTTGATGTCAAACAACCGTTGCACTTAACTGGTGATTATGAGTGAGTATGTTTTTATCGCATTAATTAAAAGCTTATTACTATTTTTAGTTTTAATGCCATAAAACATTGTCATTTCAATCGGTTTTCTGAACAGTCACATTGTCTTGTGTTCTGTTCGCCAGTATCTTCTTGCGGTCTTATACTCTTTATCACACCTGTTACATCGAGTTAGGTAATTTACATTCTAAATAATTGGAGTAAGGTACTGGGAGAAAAGTACTAATTTTAGGAGGCATTGGATGTCAATCAAACTGGTCGCCATTGATTTAGATGGCACGTTACTTAATTCCCAGCACCAAATATCTCCCGCAGTAAAAGACGCTATCAAGCAAGCACAACAAAAGGGTGTTCATATTGTCTTAGCATCAGGCCGCCCTTTCTCTGGCATATTCCCATACTTAAAAGAATTAGGTTTAAATAGCTCTGACAATTATTGTATTAGTAATAATGGTAGTGTTATCCATCAAGCAAATGATGGCAGCCACCTCATTGAAAACCTGCTAGATTTTGATGACTTCCAATATTTTGAAGAGCTGGCTAGAAATATCGGCGTTCACATGCATGCCCTCGCAGATAACTGTATGTTTACCACAAACCGTCATATTAGCCATTACACGGTTGCCGATGCTTATTTAACCAACACACCGCTGATATATAGCCCTGTTAATGAGATGGATAACTCGCTCGCTTTTACCAAGTTTATGATCATCGACCACCCAGAAAAACTGGAAGTCGGCATTAGCTATATCCCTGAGAATGTGTTTGATAGTTATTCATTAATCCGAACCAGCCCTTACTTTCTTGAAATATCGACAAAAACCTCAAGTAAAGGTGCCGCCTTACAATGTATTTGCGAAAAATTAGGAATCACACCCGACAAAGTGATGAGTATTGGCGATCAAAATAATGATATCCAAATGCTACAATATGCAAGTGTTTCAGTTGCGATGGCTAATGCTTTAGAGCCTATCCAGAAAATGGTAAAATTTGTCACAAATACAAATGATGAAGACGGTGTTGCTATCGCTATTAATAAGTTTATTAATGTCTAACTAGCTTAGAATTCATTGGCTTTACCAGCGCTCGCACGTCGCAAGCGCTGCGGTCTACTGCTCCTATACGCGCTTTTGTCGAGTCGCCCAAAAACAGACAATCGAACCAACTGTGACCATAAAAACACCCTGCCAAAAACTGAATGTCAATGCAGTACTCAATAATACTGAAGCGAAAGCTGTTGAAATAACAGGAGTAAAGTAAGAAAGTGTTCCTAAAAATGCCACATTGCCTTTAATCACAGCCAGTGTCCACAAGGCATTAGCTCCCCCTGTTGCAATAGCGGCAACGACTAAAAGCGAAATACTTTGGCTAGTAATAATAAATGGTGTTGGTGAGCTAAAAAAATAAAGCACCCATAAGCCGATTGAGGTCAAAATAAAAAATAGCACCATGCCATTATTGCCCCCCGAAATGCGCTTAGTCACATTACTATAAAAAGACCAAATAATCGCCCCGCTAAAGGCTAAAAAGTAACAAAGGGGGTTACTTTGAATATTTGCAAGAACAGCATTAATTGAAAGCGGTTGGTCCCCTGAAATAACCCAAACAAGCCCCATACAGGCTAAAATTAGCCCAATCGCTAATAATAGAGTGAAACGTTGCCGATTAAAAAAAACTGCGAGAGCAATTGTAAAACTTGGCCATAAATAATTCACCATACCCAGCTCAATCGCTTGTTGTCGACTGTTTGCTAACCCCAACGCTAAAACAAAACAAAGCTCATAGCATACAAATAGTATCGTTCCCCAAAATAAGTAGCGTTTAGGGTACTGCTTTATTTTTGGTACCCCCATTACAAGAACTAACACGATTGAGCCAATCGTATAAACGAGTGCAACACCACCAACAGGACCAAAGTTTTCACTTACACTGCGGATCAGCCCAACCATCGTACTCCATAATAAGATAGAAATGACCCCGTAAAACGTTGCAGCATACTGATTTAACTTCATAATATTCCCAGCTATTTAGTTCTAAAAATGTTTTATACCAAAAATGGTGGCGCTTAATATTTTAAAAAACCTTATAGCTCAAAGAATTATAATGCAAGATCTTTTACTGGTATTACGTTCTAATCGTATATAAAAAAATTCTTAGGTTTCTCACCTAAGAATTTCATAATGAAGCTTTAACCACTAACGCGAAGATTCTTTTTCAACCCATTTATCAACCTGTTCTTTTTCCCAAATTCCTTCTTCAAATTGTTTTTTCAACTCAGGGTGCTGATTAATGTCAAAAGTGGGTATTTTCCCCGCCGCTAATTGCTGCTTATAATCTTTTGCTAATTTAAATGCGATACCCGATAACAAAAGAATAGCGATCAAATTTGTGATTGCCATCAGCCCCATTGACAAATCGGCTAATTTCCAAATAAATGGCATTTCTGCAAGAGCACCAAACATCACCATCCCCAATGCCGCCAAACGGAAAATAAACAAACCAGCCGTATGGTTATTCTCTAGAAAAATCATGTTACTTTCTGCATAAGCATAATTTGCAATTATCGAAGTAAAGGCGAAAAAGAAGATAGCAATCGCGATAAATGTGCTTCCCCAACTCCCGACTGCTGAAGATAGCGCTAACTGTGTCAATTCGATGCCATTAATTTTTTCGACACCACCATCGAGAACCCCTGAAGAAAGGATAATAATCGCAGTCGCGCTGCAAATCACTATCGTATCCATGAAAACACCGAGCATCTGTACATAGCCCTGCGAAGCAGGATGAGGGGGATAAGGTGACGCCGATGCAGCTGCATTTGGTGCTGACCCCATCCCTGCCTCATTCGAAAATAACCCACGTTGAATACCTTGAGTCATAGCCTGAGCAACACCATACCCAATCGCCCCACCAGCCGCCTCTTGTAGACCAAATGCATTTCTAATAATCAACATAAATACTTCAGGTAACCGCTCTATGTGGTGCCCCACAACCCAAAATGCCAATAATAAATAAGCTGTAGCCATAACAGGAACAACTAATTCAGCGACCTTAGCAATAGATTTTAACCCACCAAAAATAATAACGCCGCTTAATAAAACTAAACCAATTCCGACATAAACAGGATTAAAATCGAAAGCAACAGCCGTTGCTTGTGCAATAGAATTGGCTTGGACTGCATTAAAAACTAAACCAAATGCAATAATGAGGAAAATTGAAAACAATACCCCCATCCAACGCTGATTTAGCCCTTTTTGCATGTAATAAGAAGGCCCCCCACGGTAATTACCTTGGTCATCTTTAGTTTTATATAGTTGAGCTAAAGTACATTCAACAAATGAAGTTGCCATCCCCAGCAATGCGACAACCCACATCCAAAAAATAGCACCTGGTCCACCAGCGGTTAGCGCGATTGCTACTCCAGTTAAATTGCCCGTTCCGACTCTGGCTGCTAGGCTGGTACACAATGCTTGAAATGATGAAATACCTGCACTATCCGTCTGTTTACTATTTTTTAACACCCCAAACATATGCCTAAAATGCCTAATTTGGATAAAACCTGAGCGAATAGTAAAGTACAACCCTGCTCCCAACAGTAAATAAATGAGTAAATAACCCCAAATAAAATTAGTTAATGTGTTTATATGTTCTATCAAATCGCTCTCCTTTTTATTAAATTAACTAATAAAGAATTAGCTGCTAATTAGCACGCATCTACTCTTTATAATTATTAAAGAATAGAAAACAAAAAATAAAATAAAATATTTCTTTTTGTTTTTTGAAATTATATTTTTTTATCTTTAATGTAAATTTTTTTTCGATTTATTATTCATTCATTTTCTATTAATGGAGATTCCGAACTCATTTCTTTAGAGAAAATAGCAACAAAATTCTTTTAAAACAGACAGATAAAATACCCCTCCTCTATTTGACTTACAGAAAATCAAACGTTTGATTTTTAGCTTTTTTTTTAATCGCATAACTAATGAGATTAATAACTCCCGCTAACTTATTAGCAAGAAATGAATTTAAATACAATAACAGCTAACACGATTGCTTATAATTAAACGAGTCTGTTAAGCTATATTTATTTTTAATCTAAAATCAAAATTTAATAAATCATATCAACCAACCAATGAACAACCAGACCAATTCGTATCATCTAAATAAGATAGTTGATTATACTTTGCGTTAACAATAAACTGATTGAAATTTCGCTTTTTAGACAAGAGGTTAACATATGGAAATTACGATAAAGCTGTCTGATGACTCTACATCTCAACTCTCAGAAAAATCATACCAAGCTTTTACAGATGAGTTAAAAGCCCGGGTTTTGGAAGTATATCCTGGTAGTTATTTGCTGATCACCCACGACAGTGGGCCAACAACTTTCCAAACTAATGGATTTCACGATGATAATAAAGTCCATATAGTGCTGCATGAACTTGTTGAAGATGTCTTAAAGCATGGGCACTGGTTACAGCAATAATTGATCAATAAGCCTTTTATTACATAGCCAGCTGTAACCTTAACAAAAGTGTTCAGCTGGTTAATTTTTTGATTTCAATTTGTGTAGCCTCAACTCACCCCTACCCTTATCGCAGTTTAAAGTCTGATCAAGGTCATACTTCTCCTTAACTTTTTTAAAATTATGGTAAATCGCTTTATTTTTTATCGTTATATGATAAGGTATATAACGTAATTTTCATTTACATTGCTTTTGCTGATTATAGCGGCCAGTATTTATACTGGCTCTTTTTTATGAAATCATGCTATAAAGTTATCAATCCCCCCCGTTTTAGGTCTAATCTGCTATAGTATTTCGCTGATACTGTATAGAGTTACTATTCATCGTGTGCAAAATAGAGGTATGATTATGAAGCGTTTATTACTGGCTTTTTGCCTGACTCCAGTCCTTGCTATGGCAGAAAATGCCCCTTTAAATATAAGCGAATTAGCCAATGATTATTGCGAAATCACCGGTCAAACGCTAAGTGAAGCATACAGCACTAACAAAACCAATAGTGAATTAACCCAAGCAACTATTGCTAAATTGAAAAGTGAGAATGTAGATCTGAAGCAATTAGAAACTCTTGAATCCGATCTTCGTCAAAACCTAGCCACTGCCATTGATGCTATACGCAGTAACAAATCTAATTTTGCTAACGAAGCAGATTTTCAAAAATCACTGAACGATTCAATCTCAGCTTGTAAACTACAAACTGAGCTATTATTAAATAAGTCTTAATTACTAGGCTAAAGTCAAAGAGCTCAAATTTCGCTTTGAGCTCTTTTTTGTTAATCTGTTTCTTTTTTAGAACACAATCTTTCTATTGAAAGTTGTAATTCCTGCGTTTCACTTATAATCAACTGTTCATGTTCAGAAAAACGCCCATCCTTGATGATAACATTTGCGACAAACGGCAAAGGGTTTTCTTGTGAAGGTAAATGATATTTCCCACACACACGGTAGTTTTCTCCCTCTTTAAACTCACCTTTTTGCATTATTTCAACATCATTAAACTCAATATTGCTTGCATTACCCAGCTTCGCTTCAACCAAACGTTGCGCCTCATTCTTAACATCAGAATCCCCGATACTGGTATAAGAATGGTAGCCAAACACACCAAGTGCTAACAACAGAACAATCAACAATTTTGTTTTTATACGTTTCAACGTACTACCCTTCTTCATTTATGACATTTGAGAATATTATAAATGCATCATATCAATTTTTGTGAACAATTTGAGCCTTTGATATTCACTGCCCTCAATACCGTTAAAAGTATGATAAAACCTGAAAGATAATGACAAAAACTCCTCACTTTTCAGATACACCAAAATTAATCGACAGAACTAATATTTTTCATATTAATATTTTTATATTTAGTATTGATAAAAAAAACATTTTATATTTTTCTTCTCAGTTTTATACTGGTTACCCCTACTTATTATTTTCTAAGTCATTTATGAAAGAAAAAATTGTAAAAAATCTAGTTGATTTAACCTACGGTAACAACAATGATGTTAAAATAGCAGCAATTACTGCATTAGGTGATTATAAATGTTCAATTGAACAACAAGATGCAATCGATAGGTTATTAGTTTTATGTGATG
Organism: Providencia sp. TYF-12; assembly: GCF_041344805.1. Classification (NCBI taxonomy): domain Bacteria; kingdom Pseudomonadati; phylum Pseudomonadota; class Gammaproteobacteria; order Enterobacterales; family Morganellaceae; genus Providencia; species Providencia sp. TYF-12. Next base: position 2,209,245 of record NZ_CP166833.1, on the reverse strand, counting down.
ATTATAATAAAGATATTGCTGTCGCCTCTATTATATCACTCAGCAAGCTAGCAAAATTTTTCTATGAAAAACAATAGAATAAAAAAACCAGAAATTACCCGATGAAAACATTAACTTTAACTTAATTGTTTTAACAATATATTTTCATTGTGAATAAATAATGGAAAAATATTGTCACAATAGTGATTTATTCATTTAGATAAGTAAATCCGATTGAACTAATTAAATATATTGGCAGAATGATAATTAATAAATATTCCAAAGGAGATAAGCCATGAATATATTAAAACCATTAATTATCAGTGCAAGTTTAATCGCTGTTAGTTTTTCTACATTTGCGTACCCTGGGGATGGCTACGGAAATGGTTCTTGGCACCGTGGTGGGTATCAAAATCAACAACAATATAATAATAGACCATGTGATAACTTTCGCCAATTTAACAATACCGGTCGTTATCAAGGAATGATGCAATATTCAACTGCTATCCAAACAACTCAGCCAGATGAAGCACTGAAAAAAATTGCAGTTGATGCCCCTAAAGGAGAAAACGGGAAACAATATATGGTCAAAGTCGCCGTTATTGAAATCACACCCAATACACCAGTCCAAGGCCAATAATGTTTTATATCAAGCCACCCCTTGATATAACTCGACTAGAAATATTTGCGGTGGTTCACACCGCATTTTTATCACTATGAGGGCCAATTTGTAACTACATAATTAATTATATTTGCATTCCAACATGAGCCCCTAAAAGCCAGCCATAATGCTATACACTTAAGTGCGTTATCAATATAGATAAAACCTGATCATTCCCTCAATCGCTAGGTGAATAAAAAATCAAAAAAAGCAAATAATTATTTACTTTAATGCGATTTTAAGTAACCTAACAGATTCAAAAATAATAATTTCAGGGAATAATCATGGATCGTCGTTCATTTCTTAAATCAACTTCATTGATTGCAGGTAGCATTGCAATTAATGCTTTTTCAAATCAATCTATTGCACAAACAAATAGCCCTGTTTTGCCTGACGAACAACATCCACTATTGCTTAATTTTAATGAAAATTCGTTAGGTATGTCAGTAAAAGCTAGAGAGGCAGTTATTAACGCACTACCGGGTGCATTTCGTTATCCAGATGCCGCACGTGCTGAACTCTTAACTAATATTGCAGAACTTTACCGTTTATCTGACAAGCACATCAGTATTGGTAACGGCTCATCAGAAATTATCCAAGCTGCTGTCGCAATGTTAGCAAACCGAGCCAACCAACGTGGAATAAAAATTCAACTAGTGACGCCGGACCCAACCTTTAATTATGCAGAACTTTACTCTCTTTCACTGGGTGTGAAAGTTACGAAAATCCCGCTAACCGCAGAGCTTGCTTTTGACTTAGCGAAAATGGAGCAAGCCACAAAAGATTTTGAAGGATTATCTATAGTTTATATTTGCAATCCCAATAACCCTACTGCGATGATTACACCTCACAATCAACTCGAAAAGTGGATGAATAGTCAGTCTGATAATTTATTTTTTATTGTCGATGAAGCTTATGCAGAATATGTTGAAGACCCTAATTTTACTAGCGCGATAGAATTAGTAAAAAAAGGTCAAAATAATTTAATTGTCACTCGTACATTTTCAAAAATATTCGCCTTAGCAGGCTTAAGAATTGGTTATGGTGTCGCTTCCCCAGCGACCATTGCTGCTGTTGATGAGTTTTTATCCATCGATAATACCAATACGGCAGGGGCTGTTGCTGCTATAGCGTCGTTAAAAGATAAACCATTTATCGCACATAGTCTTAAATCTAATAACACATCTCGCATTATAGTAGAAAAAGCGTTCAATGAATTAGGTTTGGAATATGCGCCTTCACAAGCCAATTTCATTTTTCATAAGGTTAACGGTGATGTGAAAACTTATCAACAACGTATGGCTGATGCTCATGTGATGGTTGGCCGCGAATTTCCTCCAATTATTGGGTGGAACAGGCTCACTCTAGGAACGCCAGAAGAAATGCTGCAATTTGTTGTTATATTAAAGCAATTTCATAAGAAAGGATGGGTTTAAATACTAAGCACCTATCGGATTCATGGGGCCTTTCGATTACTTTATTAATTAAAATGGCCCCTTAAAAATAAAAAAAGCTCCTGCAAAAATAAGAATAAAACCAATCACATGGTTAACCGTAAAACTTTCTCCCAAATACAATACTGAGAATAGAACGAAAACACAGAGCGTTATTACCTCTTGCATCGTTTTCAATTCAGCCGCAGTATAATATTGATGCCCTAGCCGGTTGGCTGGTACGGCGAAACAATATTCTACCAATGCAATTAACCAACTAAAAAAAATGACTATATACAACGGCTTCGTTGTAAATTTCAAATGACCATACCAAGCAAACATCATAAATACATTTGAAATTACAAGTAAAAATACGGGGTAAAGTTTAGTTAGCATTCTATTTTAATAAGCCAGAAATTTGAGGCCGCTATTATGAGTTGAATAACATCACATTACAATCTTATCCCACCCAAAGCGTTTTATTCCATCTGCCCAAACCTATTTTCCCCTGTTAGAGGTAATAATGAAGATTAAATATGAATTAATGACACAAGCAGATTGCCCTGAAGTTGCAATATTATTACAAGCTAATGCCGAATCTCAGCAAGGTGGTCTTTTAGGGGAGTACCCATTACCCAAAGTGGGTGCAATGTATGCCAATAGCTTATCAACATTTGTTGCACGTGACGCTGAAAAAATTATTGGCGTTGTATTTAGCTTTGCCAGCACATCTACCGCATTACCCCCTATCGCCCATTTAATTCTTGAACAAAACAGTGGGCTAATGAATGGCAATTGGTTCTATGGCCCTGTATGTATTGATATTAATTATAGAGGAAACAATATTCTCAAATCTCTTTACGACAACATATGTGCTTTCAATACCGGAAAACCTGTGGCTTTCATCAATGCGGCTAACCACAGGTCTCTTGCCGCACATTTAAAAATAGGTATGCATAACGTTGCCAGTTTTGACTTTCAGGGGACGCACTATTATCTCGTAATAGGAAATTAAATTGTACTAATTGGTACACTTTTTTGTTTCAGTTTTTCCGTCTATCTATTACACTAGAACATATTATTGTATTTTGGAGTACACTTTATGATTGATATCATAACTACAAATCAACAAGCTTGGGATAAACAAGCAGAATTACAATTAGCTTGGTCAACTCCTGTTGACTCACAGACTATTAATGACGCTAAACAAGGGAAATGGAAAGTCCATCTTACACCTAGCCCCGTTGATGAAACTTGGTTAGGCAATATTAAAGGTCAGAAGATCCTGTGTTTAGCCTCCGCAGGGGGGCAACAGGCCCCTGTATTAGCAGCTGCTGGGGCAGATGTCACTGTTTTCGATTTATCTCAAAAGCAACTTGAAAAAGACCAAAAAGTCGCCGAAAGAGATAACTTAACATTGAAAACAGTTCAAGGGGATATGCGCTCATTAGATATTTTTGCGAATGAAACATTTGATATAATATTCCATCCCATCTCTAATCTGTATATTCCGGACGTTACACCTGTTTGGCAGGAGTGTTATCGCATTTTAAAACCTAATGGCCGGTTATTATCCAGTTTCTTTAATCCAATAGTTTTTGTTGGAGAACGAAATAAACATTACGATGAACAAGGTATTATTAAACCATCCTATAAGATGCCATTTTCTGAGCTAGCCACCTTATCCTCCGAACAAATAGCACAAAAACAAGCTAACCAAGACGCTTTTGTCTTTGGTCACTCATTAACTGATTTAATTGGCGGACAACTGAAAGTAGGTTTTCATATTGTGGGCTTTGAAGAAGACTGGCAACCCAACCCACGGTTTGTTATTGATAATTATTTGCCAACTTTTTTAGCCACTATGGCCATCAAAACAAATTAGCTTTACAAGAACTCGTTAACTTACCGTTAACGAGCAATAGGATGCTAAGCTCTATGGCAGTATCTATCCCATACTGCCTCAAATTGTTCAGGGGGGATTATATCATCTGTTTTTTCTACGAAAGGAATGGATACCATCACCTTCCCAGCTCTATTTTTATGTAAGCGTATAATAAATCTTTTATACCCATGAGGTAGCTCATTCTCAAAGCCAAAAACCTCACCGCAGTAATAACCTGTTTCGTCCCCTTCATCACTTTTTGTTAATACATAGTACTGAACATTTTTATAATTTGCCGCTGATGGGTAAGCAAGAAAATCCTCGACAGAGCTTTTTACTCGACTTTCAGTATCTAATTCAGGATCTAATGCGAGTTCTGTCATAATACCCGCAATATACGCACAACCAGCGACTAATAGTAAAACTAAGGATCTTAATAACATTTTTATCTTAAAGCTCTATGGAGAACACTGCATATCATTATAGTTTAGCCTTAATATTTTGCGACTCTTAAAATCATGGAATTCTTTTTTTCACATAATACACTAAATATAGGAACCTTATGTCAATATATTTAAATAACCTAGTGGCTATTTTTAATATAATTCACTGAGCAAGTTGCCATATATAAACTAATATTATCGCTGTAATTACCCATACAACCGTAGCAAGACTTAAGCTTGCCAAGGCCGTCATTTTAGTTGCAAACAAATACACGGTTAATAAGTACATTGCATAAGGGATGAGAGACCATAAGCCAAATAAAGCTATTTTTTTTAGCGCTTCCGTTCCTTGTTCTTGTACCACAATAACATGAGCTATTAAGGCAAATGTAGGAAATAAAGGAACTAATCCAGCAATATAATAAATTTTACTACGAGATAATAACGCAATAATTAGCACCGCTAAAGCACCTAAAATGCATTTAAAAAATAATGACAACATAAGACACTCAAAAGTTAAATTAAGCTTAGAATGTGATTATCTTCGATTAAAAGAATGATAACTACATTCTAGCTACCAATAATGCACAAATTATTTGCCTTTTGTAACACCACTCCTCCTGTATGCGTAAAAACACTTATTTTTTATTCAATTTTATGAGCTAAGTCAAATTGTTGAATATAAAGTATCCGGAATTGGTGCCGATACATTCAATTAGTCCCTACGCCTGATGCTTTCGCGTGACTACATATAACTTTTTAGCTATCGGACTGCTTGAATATGCTCGAGGTTAACAACGTTATGTTTAGAAGTCGGAATTTGTATGTGTGCAAACATACTACTCGATGGTATGAAAGGAAATAATTAATGATGTCTGATACTTCAAAAATAACTAAATTTAGCTCAGCTAAATTTGCTTTATCCGGTTTTAAAACAACTACCCTTGTTTGGTTAATCTCAGGGCTTCTTATTGTTCTATTGCTTTCAACTTGCTGGTTTTTCTTTAGTTCTTTAAAGCAGTATCAAACCACATTAACTAAACTCGATACTATTTATAATGAACAAACAGAATTAAACAACACATGGCAATCGTTATTACAAGCTAGAAACACCTTAAACCGCGCCAGTTCTCGACATTTACTTATCATCAACAAGATGAAAACATCCAATACTGATATTGATAGTCTTATTGAGTTTTATCATAAAAAAATGGTAGAGACTGATAGTTACTGGAAAGCGTTTTCCTCATCTTCTCTCTATAAAAATAGTGAAGCTTATTCTGAATTAGAAAAGGCTTATAAAGAACTCTATGCCGCCTTAAATGAGCTCTCGGTCTTTTTAGTACAAGGTAAAACGTATGATTTTTTAAATCAGCCCACCCAAGGGTTCCAAGATACGTTCGAAAAAAACTACATTAATTACCATCAGCAATTAAATGCAAACTATCACGATATTGCTGTAGCGAGTGAACAGCTGTATAAACAAAGCATCATAGGGCTAATAGTCATCATGACGATAATTACCCTTGTAACCTTGTTTATCCGGTTTATTTTACAGTTTTTCTTTATTCGACCATTAAACCAAGTTATTGATGGTATTGAAAAAGTAAGTCAGGGTATTCTCTACCATAGTTTTGATAATCGGGGCTTATTTGAAATAAAACTATTAAAGCAGCATGTTTCTAACATGCAAAGTAAGCTAGTCGATATTGTAACAAATATTTATGACAACACTCACCACATCAAAGTTGAACTGAGTGATATTACTCAAATGAATCACGACCTTTCCATTCGTGCAGACCAACAAGCAGCTGCGATTGTGGAAACTGCGGCGAGTGTAGAAGAGCTGGACTCCTCATTTAAATTAAATACGGCTAATACCAACCAGTCATGCCAGCTCATGTCGGCGACGAGTGTCACAATTGAAAAAAGTAATGAACTGATTTCTGATGTCGTAGAAAATATGGATGATATCGTCGATTTCTCTAAAGAGATTAGCAAAATCACTTCCACCATCGATAATATTGCCTTTCAAACTAATTTATTAGCCTTGAATGCTGCAGTTGAAGCTGCTCGAGTAGGTGAACATGGTAAAGGGTTTGCTGTGGTTGCTAATGAAGTGCGTGAGTTATCCATTAGTTGTACTCAAGCTTCAAAAGAAATTAAGCTCTTGATTAATAATTCAAATGATAAAATTAATCATTGTTTCCAATTAGCAGCCGATGCAAATGACAATATCGTTTCGATTGCCCAAGATACATCGAACATTAATGAAATGATCCAAAGCGTTGCTCTCGCCTCCAACGAGCAAACTTACGGTGTTAGCCAAATTCATTTAGCTATTAATGAGCTAGATAGTACAACACAAGCTAATGCTTCAATGACCCGCGAATTACAGTCATCATTAAAAGCCTTAGAATCTCAATCTGATTTACTGGAAGAAATTATTTCTATTTTCCATACTGAGCCTAAAGATGGGGAAGAATTAGAAACTAGTGATGTTAGTGAGGTAAAAGACTAATCTAAACTTAACCATTTACAATAGCAGCCATCAAGGGAATTGCTCTTTATAGGGCAATTTCCTTGACAATACCTATCCATAGTTCCTCCTCTTTAATACTTTACTTTCTAAGCGTCAATTTAGTAGTCATTGAATATTTTTTACTTTTTATCTGATATAACATATCCCGATGACTTCTGAACTAATAAAAATGAGCTAATGATGACAATAAAAATTACTGTCCTTGTCGACAACAATACCTTAATCGATAGTTATTTTTGCGGGGAGCCCGGCGTTTGTTACCATATCGAAGCCGATGGAAAAAAAATATTATTCGACACTGGCTATTCCAACATCTTTATTGATAATGCACACATTTTAAATATCGACCTTGCTAATATTACTGATCTTGTACTTTCCCATGGGCATAATGACCATACATGGGGATTAGGGCACCTAATCCAACATTTTGACCGCCGTAATATTGAAGCACAGCAAACAAAAAAGCTTATTTACCATCCTGATGCACTTATACAAAAAAAATTTCAGTCCAAAGTGATTGGAGCGAATACTCCAAAAGATATTTTATCTGCCTATTTTGATTGTATTGAAACGACTGAACCTTATTACCTTTCAAACAATATCGTGTTTTTAGGGCAAATCCCCCGAGAAAATAACTTTGAAGGGCAAGAGCCCATTGGAACCACCCTCGATAATGATAACAACGAGGTTGATGACTATGTCCTTGATGACTCTGCACTTGCTATCAAAACAACTGAAGGACTGATTGTGATAACAGGCTGTTCCCACTCAGGAATTTGTAATATTACAGAGTACGCTAAAAAGGTAACAGGGATTAATAAAATAGTTACTGTAATCGGAGGGTTCCATCTACAACAAGCCTCGAAAGAAGTTTTAGAATGCACCGGAAATTACTTTAATCAGCAAGATTTAATGCACATTCACCCATGCCACTGCACTGACCTCAATGCAAAAATACACCTAGCCCAATATGCTGCTGTTCAAGAAGTTGGCGCAGGGTTACAACTAACCTACCCTAGTTAATCGCATACATAGAATTTATAAAGCTCAGTTTTTAAACTGAGCTTTATTTTGTATTTAAATAATCAATGTTAAGTTCTTGAGCCTAAATCTTGGTCTGCACCGGCACCTTTTAGCATTCTTGTTAATTCTTCACAACGTATGATCTTATTATTTGCAATCTGGAAACAGGCAAATACTTCGAACTCGCTAACTGAACCATCTTTTTTAATCGCTTTTGCTAAATGCTGGGTATGTACACAACTTTCCCCTTCCGCTATCGATTTAATGGTTATAGTTATAGACTGAGTTGCCTGTTTCAGTACCTGTAAATGCGCGATAAACTCATTAAAATTAATTTTTTTACCATCAACAATTTGGATATATTCATCTGAAAAGTATTTTTGAGCAACAGACCTTGAACCAATATCTTCTCCCAATACTGCATTCAATGCTTGTTTTACTAGTTGCATATTATTCATTATTTTTCCTTAGTGACAAAAGCTATTCCCTAATTGTTATGGGTCTTTTATTTTTCATTTCAAGCCAAAGTCTGAGTTATTAACTTTCATACTGACATATGTAATATTTTAACCACAACCTTCATGTTAACAATCGTTCTGCTATTACTCACCTATTGTAACAATAGCACGGTAATCATCATTAAAATAACGGCCAATTTGTCGCATTTATTGTTGACTGCACAGCACAATACGGGTTTTTGCAACATTAATCTCCCTAAATTATCCCCCAAAAATTTTTTCTATCTAAACACATACTCTAATTTGGTTTAAAACATAATCACTGGTATCATCTTGTAGTTGCCCATTTAAACTATAGGCAGCTATAACAATAACTATAAATCTACATTTCCATTAGATACCCCTGCTTGCAGGGGCTTTTTTTCACTCCTTATCCCCCCTTTAGTCTCATTTTGTATCTAGTTAATTAGTAACTATTTTTAGCTAACGCCCTCAGCGTAAGCAAGCTAGGTACTCCGCAATTTAATATTAGATATCTCGGATATGCCATTGTTCTTGGTAAGTTAGATAACTTACCAACGCGTTAAATGCAAAAATCATCAAGGAGGAATATTATCCATAGATAGTTTCCAAGCTCTATTGCTTGCACCATTAAAAGTAACGCAACAGCCGATAAAACCTAATTTACGTTTATATGCTCTTTATAATCAAAATAGCCAATAGTAACCGTTACCAAAAAATTGGTATTCAGCCACCCGTAAATGGTGTTATCCATACAGTGTAAAACTTGTTTTTCGTACTTATTTTAATTCTCCCCTCCTTTTTGTTACAATATCTAACCCTTTGTTAAGGAAATACAAGTTTACTTAACGTAGATTATTTAAGTAATTATTAAATAATCAAGCTATATTATAAAAAAGGTGAACTCATGCGTTTTAACCTAACACAAATAAATATTTGTGGAGAAAACACAAAAATTGTTGGTTTAAACATAACGTTAATTGGGGATGACAACTCAACTCATAGTTTCAAAATAGATATCAAGGGGTTGGATACCATGAATTTAACATTAAGGGATATAGAAAAACATGCTATTAAACAGGCTAAGCATAGTTTTGAACACTGCTCCAATGGTTAGCTTACTCCTTGACATTGATAACTATAAACTGATCAACAAATATAAAATATTAATATATTAGTTTACTGTAATCAAAAACATAAAAAATTCTCATGAAATTTTGCCATAATTATAGTCATCAATTATATTTAACAATGTTATCTGTGTTCTTAGTTTTAACAAAAGTATAAAGTGTTGTACATTTACTCTGTATCACATCAAAACCAATGCAAAACTGATGTTACTTACTGATAAGGGGAAGTTGATATGAAAGCCTTCAAAGCAATATCATCTATACTGGTCGTTATCTTTATGGGCATTACATTAACAGCTTGTGCACCATCGTCTAAAAGTGAAGGCACTGGCGGCTATATTGATGATACGGTCATAACCACAAAGGTAAAATCAGCTTTACTTGCTGAAAAAAACTTAAAGTCAACGCAAATTAGTGTAGAAACATTTAAAGGGCAAGTCCAACTCAGTGGTTTTGTTAACTCTCAAGCAGATGTCAATAAAGCGATTGAAACAACAAGAAAAGTTGCTGGGGTACAATCTGTTATTAACTCTATGAAAATTCGCTAATTACAAACAATAAATGCCTCTTTTAAAGAGGCATTTATTGATATCGTATTCATGTTTAATGAGCAAATATGAGAGACACAAAGATAAAACCTATATTTATTATCGCTAATTTTTATGTATTATCACCTAAACTTTAGAACTATCTCATTAATAAAACCACTATCCTTCATATGAAGGAACCCCAGCAAACTCATTCAATATCTAAGTCTAAGTCTATTTTGCTAAGACTTTCCCCCTCAATGGGGGCAAAAATAGGCAGGTAAATTATATTCTTAATATAAATAGGGTATAAACCTATTCTAACATTACAAAAAAAACCAATTTTGTATTAGTAATGCGGATAGTGAAATAACGACAGCAGTCAAAGAATACTGCAGTACAACCATAAAACTAAGAAATTTACCAACATTTTTCACTAAACTGCATCCATTATAAAAAATATATCTAGATATTATAATGCAAATTTAAGATTGTTCATAACGATTATAAGCTTATTTTCGCCCTATTTCATTGGTTCAATAGCCCCATTCCATCCTAGGGAACCATTTTTAGTTTGTAATATACCGGTTTCTCATCTTTTCCAGAGAGTTTCTCTCCCCCAGCCTACAAATGAGCCTTGTTATATTTTTGCTTGAATGATAAACAATAAATAGACGCTAAATTTAACAAGATACGACTTTTTCTCAGGACTTAGAACCATAAGCTGTCTCCTACCCCCTAAATTAAGAGGTAAAATGGCGCATTTACGCATGGCAAAATAGTTTCCAGACATCATCAATTCGTTCAGATAGTAAGGCATTATCACCACCCTCTATAATAGGAAAAGATAGAAGAATTAACCCCTTAGGTGGCTCATATACTTTGACAACGAAACGTTTAAACCCATCTGGTAGATCATCATTATTAAACATAAAAACCTCACCACAGATATAGCCTAAACGCCCCCCGTTTTGTGTTTTTTTACTGAAAAAATATTCCATATTCCTAAAGTTAGCGGCATCTGGATATGCTAATACGTTAGCAACATTGATTTTAGACTGTTCAATAGGGTCAAAATTTATCGTTTTAGTCATTGATATACCAAAAATAAATGATATCACCATTAGAAAAATAATAATGATTGCCCTTAATATAGATACCTTACCAAGCTTAAATTTCATCCTACTTTCCTAACTTCTAATTAAATAACAGTGAGAATATGAATAGAATAGCAAAACTTTTATTTTAAGCTAGGTTTCACTGACTATATTGACGACCCAATATCCATATTAAATGTAACAATTATTGTTAAATATAATAATTAATTAAAAACCAATACTATTATGAGTAGTATTGGTTTTTCTTCAAATGTTATAACTGTTCGACATCCTGTTAAACTTGTCATAAAGCTAGGTTATTTATTATACCTTTCAAAAATACAGCATGTGTTGTGAGTGAAAATTGAGCTATTAAATCGCTGTATTCTAGGAACCTAAGCGATGACTAGAACTGTTGGTTTAACCCCAGCCCTAGTTTCACGCAAGCTATAAGTGAAGTTATTTTTCTTATCTAAACAACTAAAATTTCGTCAATGTTTAACGCTTTCAATTGATATTCGTGAGCATACATTACGTTATTAACCTCAATTCTCACGTTATATCGCTACCTAGAAGCCACCTACCGAATACAACTGTGTATTATTTCAATTTAAAATACGCAATGGTAAAGGGTTGTTGTATTGCCTTAACACATAAAACATATTGAAATATAAGCCAAATAATGTATTTCTCATTTATTGGGTTATTTATCTTGAGCTTATTATTCCGGATTAATATTTGATCTTATTCACAGATTACGACTCTTTCATTTGAGAAACTTAACTCCATAAAATAACATAAATCGGAGTTAAACTTCATGAAAGTGAGCTCAATATGGTCTTAATTGAAAAAATGACTAAAGATATTCAAGAAAAAGGTGGGCTAATTGTATCTTGTCAGCCTGTTGATAATAGCCCAATGAACAAGCCTGAAATTGTGGCCGCAATGGCTCAAGCTGCAGTAAATGCCGGTGCTATCGCAGTACGAATCGAAGGTATAGAAAACCTAAAAGCCACTCGCCCGCTTATTGATGTTCCAATTATAGGTATTGTAAAACGTGATTTACTGGATAGCCCTATAAGGATCACCCCGTGGTTAAGTGATGTCGATGCCTTAGCGCTAGAAGGTGCTGATATCATTGCTTTTGATGGCACCGACCGTCTACGACCAGTCCCTGTCAATGAATTACTCGCTCGCATACATCACTTAGGTAAATTAGCGATGGCCGATTGCTCAAATTTCAATGAAGGGATGTATTGCCATGCATTAGGTACAGAATTTATCGGTTCAACTATGTCAGGCTACACTGGCGGAGAACCTCCCAAATTACCTGACTTACAGTTAGTCACAGCCTTAGCTGAAAACGGCTGCCGTGTCATTGCTGAAGGCCGCTATAACACGCCAATTATTGCAGCGAGAGGCATGCATGCTGGAGCTTGGGCTGTCACTGTCGGTTCGGCATTAACTCGCCTTGAGCACGTCTGTAGTTGGTTTACTCAGGCATTAAAGTTACAGCAGGAGTTGGTGAAATGAATATATTAGCGATTGATATTGGAGGAACAAAAATTTCGGCTGCATTAATTAACCCAAATAACCAACTCACACAACACACTCAAATAACGACTCCTGCTAGCGCTTCACCACGACAACTATATGAAGCATTAAAGCTCATAACCTCACCACTTAAAGCGCATGCTGATGCTGTTGCTGTAGCTTCAACAGGGATCATTTGTGGCGGTATATTGACCGCATTGAATCCTGCTAATTTAGGTGGCTTAAAAGATTTTCATTTGAAACAAACACTTTCCACATTAACTGGTTTACCCTGCTGGATACTAAATGATGCTCAAGCTGCTGCATGGGCTGAATATCATTATCGTCATGAAACCATCTCCGATATGGCATTTATTACCGTATCAACCGGTGTTGGTGGTGGGCTTATTCAACAAGGGAAACTTCAACTCGGAAAGCGAGGTGTTGCAGGCCACCTAGGCCATACCATTGCAGACCCCTACGGACCTATTTGTGGGTGTGGGCGTTATGGGTGTGTTGAAGCCATCGCTTCTGGTCGTGCAATCGCTTCACAAGCTATCGATGAACTTGCTGGTCATGATGCCAAAGCTATTTTTACTGCCTATCACCAGGGAAATAAACAAGCAAAAGAAATTATTCAACGTTCAGCAAATACCATCGCTAATTTAATTGTAGATATTAAAGCAATAACAGATGCCGACTGCGTTGTTCTTGGCGGTAGTGTTGGGTTAGCTAATGGCTATATTGAACTGATTCAAACAACTATTGCACAGCAACCTTCTGCGCTACAAGTACCGGTTTTACCAGCCCACTATCATCATAATGCAGGGCTTTGGGGCGCAGCTCTCTGGGCTAGAGAACAATAAAAAAACTGTCGTACATTTTACCTACTACCTTACATATGGCAGGACTAAAAAATGCAATTACATGATTTTGGTTTCGTTAATTATGCAGTACTGTTTGGTTATTTAGCAGCAATGCTACTTGTTGGTGTTTATTTTTCAAAACGCCAAAAAACAGCAGATGATTATTTCCGTGCAGGTGGCCGAGTTCCAGGTTGGGCTGCTGGGGTTTCTGTTTTTGCAACCACTCTGAGTTCAATTACCTTTATGTCAATTCCAGCAAAAGCTTATACCTCAGACTGGACTTTTATTATTGGTCAATATTTAGCAATCGCCATCTTGCCCTTAGTATTTTATTTTTATATTCCTTTTTTTCGGAAATTAAAAATAACTTCTGCTTATGAATATTTAGAAGCACGTTTTGATATACGCAGTCGTTTATTTGCTAGTTTATCCTTTATGTTATTCCATATAGGTCGAATTGCAATTATCACTTATTTAACTGTACTTGCACTACGTCCTTTTATTGGGATTGACCCTATTATATTAGTTGTCCTTATTAGCCTATTATGTATTATTTATACATGGATGGGCGGCATAGAAGGTGTTATTTGGACTGATGTTATCCAAGGGCTATTACTCTCTGCCGGTGCTGTTTTAATCTTTATTGTGATCTGTTTTAAAGTCGATGGTGGGATAAGTGAAATATATACTGCAACTGCTCAAGCCGATAAATTTTTCCCTGATGCACAATTACGATGGAGCTGGACTGACAGTACTATTCCAGTTTTAATGATAGGTTTTTTATTTGCAAATATTCAACAATTTACTGCAAGTCAGGATGTAGTCCAACGCTACATTGTTACTGATTCTATTGAGCAAACAAAACGCACTTTAATTACTAATGCTAAATTAGTTGCTATTGTTCCTATTTTTTTCTTTGCCATTGGCTCAGCCCTATTTGTCTATTACAAACAAAACCCAAGCTTATTACCTGAAGGTTTTAATACTGGTGGAATTTTGCCCTTATTTATTGTCACAGAGATGCCTATCGGTATTTCAGGGCTAATTATCGCAGCTATCTTTGCCGCCGCACAATCGAGTATATCCAGTAGCTTAAATAGTATTTCAAGTTGTTTTAATTCCGATATTTATATTCGCCTAAGTAAAGTTGAGCGCCTTGCTGAACAGAAAATGAAAATTGCTAGGTTGGTAATTATTATTGCAGGTGTATTTAGCAGCTTAGCGACTATTTGGTTAGTTTTATCTGATGAGTCTGAAATATGGGATGCATTTAATAGTCTAATTGGGTTAATGGGTGGTCCCATGACAGGGCTGTTTATGCTAGGTATTTTTATTAAAAGAGCGAATGCAGGCAGTGCAGTTGCAGGTATTATTGTAAGTATCATTGCGGTATTGGCGACACGTTATGCTAGTGACCTTAACTTTTTCTTCTATGGCGTGATCGGTGCAATGTCAGTGGTTATTGTGGGGGCGGTTACGGCGCCATTTTTCTCAACTGCGAAACAAGTGTCACTAGATGATAGTGAAATTCACGAAAATTAATAGGAGTTACTTATGTTGTTTGGTCATGTATCCAATGTGGCAACAATGACTGAAATAAACTCAGTCCTACGCAACCTAATCGAAAAAACATTAGCACTCAATCCTGCATCTTTAGAACCGGGAAGCTACCCTATTGATGGTGATAATGCATTTGTCAATGTAATGACATTCGAAACCCAAGGCCGTGAACAAAAGAGTGCTGAATTACATCATCATTATATTGACGTGCAAATATTACTATCCGGTGACGAAGTAATAGATTATGGAATACGAAATTCCGCTAAAAATGTAACACCTTATAATGATGCGGATGACTATCAACTGGCTGATACAATCGAATATTGCCAAACAGTATCGTTAGTACCAAATATGTTTGTCATTTTTATGCCTTATGAACCACATAAACCGGGTATTACTTCAAAAAGAGGAAAAAGCACCGTAAAGAAAGCAGTTATCAAAGTACGCTTAAGTACATTAGCAAATTAATTTAGTCTGCTTTTAACGAAAACACTTTATTTCTAATGTATCAATCAGTTGTCTATTAATACTCTTAGAGTAAAGTGTTTTTATCATCATCACATAATTGTAAACTAAAGGCTTTTTTTAACTGATTATAATTGGTACTCTTATTTGCAGAATTTGTCTCACCTCTCTCTTCTGCAACCAAGGGTAATTTACATGACAACACAGGCAGCTTCCAAACTGAAACCGGGTAAAATACTCGATACGTTAGGGGCGATGAAAAATAGCCTGACGCGTGTTTCTCAGCGCATTGCTGATTACATCTTGTCTCACCCTGTTGAAACGACACAATTTTCCATAGCTCAACTTTCCCAAGCGACAAAAGCAGGTGAAGCCACTGTTGTACGTTTTTGTCGTGCTCTTGGTTATAAAGGCTTCCAAGACTTTAAAATGGACTTAGCGATAGAAATGGCGACATCAGATAGTGAAGAATCGCCAATTTTGGATGCAGAAGTGAGTGAGCAAGATGACATCCACACTATTGGTTTAAAATTACAAGCAACTATCAACAACGTGCTGTCAGAGACCTTGAATTTACTTGATATAAAACAAGTACAGGGGGCAGTAAATGCATTGCTTTCGTCAAATTATATTTTTATTTGTGGTGTCGGCTCCTCGGGGATCACCGCAGAAGATCTGAAAAACAAGCTAATGCGTATTGGCTATCGTGTTGATGCAGCTACCAATAACCATTTTATGTATATGCAAGCGTCCCTCTTAAAACCAGGTGATATCGCCATTGGTATTAGCCATTCGGGTAATTCTCCAGAAACCGTTCATGCATTAAAACTTGCACAACAAGCAGGAGCATGCACAATTGCACTAACACATAATTTAGGATCACAAATTATGGAATATGCTGATTACCATTTGATTAATGGTAATCGCCAAGGGAAATTACAAGGTGACTCCATTGGTACAAAAACGGCGCAATTGTTTGTTTTAGATTTATTGTATACCCTACTTGTTCAAGCTCAGCCTGATATGGTAAAAGAACAAAAACTACGGACACTCAATGCATTAAAGAGCATTAATTCCGCCTAAATTCAATATGCATTTTTATCGGTTTTCAACAGAAATCAGCTAAAGATCACACTTTCATTTTTATCTTCCTTCAACGCGAATTTCGTTATTGCGTTCACAGCTAATGCTCCCTAATATAGAGCTAAACTCCAAATTCAAAAAAATTAAGAAGCTAACCTCCAAAGGACTTATTATGAACAAACTCTCTGGATTAATTGCTGCGCCTCATACACCTTTTGCCGCCGATGGTAGTGTAAACTACCCTGTCATTGATAAAATCGCAGAACATCTTATTGCAAGTGGTGTAAGCGGTGCTTATGTATTAGGAACAACGGGGGAAGGTATTCATTGTTCTGTTGAAGAGCGTAAAAAAGTGGCTGAGCGCTGGGCTAAGGCTAGCCAAGGAGGATTAGAGTTAATTATTCATACTGGTGCATTAAGTATCGCTGACACCATAGACTTGGCTCGTCATGCAGATACATTAGATATTCGTGCCACATCCGTCATTGGTCCTTGCTTCTTTAAACCCAGTAATGTGGATGATTTAGTCGAATATTGTCGTTTAGCCGCTGAGAATGCCCCATCTAAAGGTTTTTATTACTATCACTCTACAATGTCTGGTTTAAACATTGATATGGAGAGTTTTTTACAAGTCGCGGGTACAACTATCCCAAATTTATCTGGTATGAAATTCAACTCTCCTGATATGTATGAATTCCAACGCTGTATACGCGTTAATGAGGGTAAATATGATATCCCATTTGGAGTCGATGAATTCATACCTGCTGGGTTAGCATGTGGCGCATTAAGTGCAGTTGGAAGTACCTATAATTATGCTGCACCCCTCTATCTTGAAATCATTGAAAAATTTAACATAGGTGATTACCAAGGTGTCGCCGCATGTATGGATAAAGTCATTGCAATTATTCGTGTATTAGTGGAATACGGTGGTGTGGCTGCCGGAAAAGTTGCCATGCAATTACATGGTATTGATGTAGGTAACCCGCGTCGCCCGCTACGCCCATTAACTGTAGAACAAAAGGCTAAAGTATTAGAGAAGTTTAAAGCCGCTGATTTCTTATAGTCAGTTTGGTATAAATCAGTGTTGATAAAATAGCCTATACCTTAACATGTTATCAATTAATGAGGGCTACACATAACGTGCAGCCCTGTTGCATCAACATAACTAAGATTGATTATTTATTATCTTTATTCTCAATCGCTATCATTTGTGGTTTCTCTTCTTCTGGCAGTTCATATTCAATATTAATAGCCAGTAACCCACTGGATAGATTAGCTTTCTCTATTTTTACATTTTTACCAAGATCGAATTGCAAAGTGAATTGCCCTTGTGATATTCCACGATGGAGCCATTTTTCATTATCCTCCTGTATTTTTTCCTCTTTTTTCCCCTCTACCAGTAAGCGCCCTCCTTTCAATGATACCGTTAAATCACTTTCCTGATATCCGGGAACGCTAACCGTCAACTCATAATGGTTATCATCAATTTGTTTTAGATTATAAGTCTGGGCTGGTACTGATACAGGCTTACTTCCGGTTAATTGGCTAAATAAGCGATCTATCTGATCAAACCGATTCGACAACATATTGTCAGAAATTGCTGGAAATAGTGAAAAAGGTCTAATGTTAGTCATAATTCCTCCTCCAATATTAATTGAACTAGGGTAAAGGTGACTTACCCACAATATAGATAAGAACGAATTGTCATTTTTCAACCCCATGACATGATTTTTACCTATTTTTATATTATAGAGATGTGAATTCAGGTGAGCCTACCCCGCCTAACGGTATAACTTATATTGAAAGAGAAAGCGCTAAGGGGAATAAGTCTCAAAAAATAACT
Organism: Providencia sp. TYF-12; assembly: GCF_041344805.1. Lineage (NCBI taxonomy): Bacteria > Pseudomonadati > Pseudomonadota > Gammaproteobacteria > Enterobacterales > Morganellaceae > Providencia > Providencia sp. TYF-12. The sequence continues at coordinate 2,190,696 of NZ_CP166833.1, read as the reverse complement.
GATAAATATCATGATGGCAGAGGTAAACAATGGCAAATTCTTACGATTTAAAGCGCCTGTTTTTAGATATCGAGCAGTAAATATCTTTAACCACCCAGACCAAGGACAGGCTAGATTAACTATTGAACAATATAATCAGCAGTCAATATCATTATATTTCCACCATGTCCGTTGCAATCAATCCTGACTACATGTTTTGGTGTCCATGTTGTTAATGTGTACGTGTATTTAAGGTTACTTATTGATGTTAATTTATGCTCCATTGCACCAGACGTATAAATAGCCTCTACTGATAGCTTACATAAGTCATAGTTCATTTTTTCAGCATAAATAAAATCCCAATCACCATAATTAGACCTTTTTGTATCTGCTACTAATGAGTCAATGCTATTGCTCGAATGTGCATTAAAACCAAAGCTAGTAATCATTAGCAAGGTAGTAACTATGTATCCTTTCATCTCACCATCCCATCAATTAGTTTCAATGATATTAGCTTAGAGGGAGTGCAAATTGAAGTTAATTAGTTGGTGGCACATAGTGTGGGAATACAGTAAAAGTGCAATACGTTATTAGAAATATGATGACAATTAACACTGTCATCCCAAGCCAAGAACCCCATGTTTCCTAGGGTAAATATCAACCCGGTAAGTTGGCATTTGGAGCTATAGTCATAGAGCATTTTGCTATAGCAAATATAATAGAGAAATAGATTAAGTAGCCAAGCCAATTACGCATATCAATCCCCCTCAGCGTGTAGAGGGTAAATATTAGGATAGATGTAGATTTCAGGCAATAAAAAATTATAAATTACAGTAACTTAGATTTAAATTCATAGAGCTAATATTTATTCAAGATAAATTGAAACTGTTTTTGAATTAACCCAATGAATTCATTTTAAATAAGTATATCAATGCAGTATAATGAACTAATTTCTATTAAGAGCGCCCATATGAAACAACAAATCAAGCCAGAGTCAAATGACATTACCCAACCACATTGGCCTACGTTGAAGCTCATATTGAGTTCTTTTATTGTTTTTAGTTTCTACTTAAATTTAGCTGATAAAAGTAAGGTTTCATTTCTTATTGATATTTTCGACTTAACATTAATTCCTATGTTTGTATTTATAGTTGCATTCGTAACGAAAAATACTACGTGGAAATCTTTGAAGTTTAGCTTACTTTCATCCTTTATAATTTACTTAACATTTCAAACAGTTGATGCAATTCCATTGTACTTTTCAGGCGAATTAAGTTTGAAAGTTTATATCCTTGAGCCTCAAAATGGAGTATGGTTTTTTTTAGCCACTCCTGTTTGGCAAGCTTTTTTTTTATTATTACCACCAAGATTAAAATCTAACATTTCAATATTATCTTGTATTTTGATGGTATCATTGGTTCTTTCTTATTTAGCCAACAATTATTTAATTAACTTATCAAAATTTTTCTCTATTATTATATACTTCCCATTCTTTATCATCGCTTATTTTATTAATAATGAAAAAGTATCCTCACTTAGAAAAAAACCTTACTTGATAATTGTAATCAGCACAACCTTGGCTATAGCCGCACTTTATTATGAGGAAAGTATCAATAGATTAATCATAAACAGTACTCACGCTGATTTTTTATCATTTTTTTTTGTTATTTATATTTTAAAATTCTGTATAAGTATAGTTTTAGGTTCTAGTATTATTTATTTCGCTTCATCAACAGATAAATATGCTAAACTATCAAACAATGCTTTAGGTGTTTATTTAATTCATCCTATTATTTGTTTTATTTTTTTACAAACCCTAACTTATTTCCATGTGGAATATAGCTCATTAGTCGTCATACTACTAACGCTATCAACTATCAGCATCGCTCTTTTATTAACCTTTAACTCAACCATTCACTGGTTTATTGAACCTAAGTTAGGTTTCAACAAGTTAACACATTAGTGCTACTTACCCCTTAAAATTCACTAAATTGATAGACAGTATCAATGTAGCCAACCGCAATTTCATTAAAGTGACTATGTGATTTGATGATTTGCGGTGGCTATATACAAAAAAGACCGTGCAGTGCGTAGCCCTTGGAATATTTTGTTGTTTGAAATGGCGTTATGACTAATTGAGTTCAAGCATTGCATTTGTTTTAATAGATAACTGACCATTTTTAACAAAGAGCGGGCTCGCAACAAACCCACCACTTGCTGGCTGTTTTAATCCCGTGCTAACCATCAGCCCTTCAATGCGCTTTAGTTGCGCTTCCAACTTGTCTAAGTCAGCGCTATCGACTGAGATCTTTATAGATAGGGTGGCTATTTCTTTTTTATCTGACATGACTGTCTCCATAAATGAAAAATCCACCAGTGATTAGCTGATGGCTATAAATATTTAACTTATGTATAGTGCTGGTAGCTTAAAGCAACTTAGAGATTATATGATTTATGGCTGATGTTTTTTCCGCACTTCTCATCGCTTTCCTTGTTTCGTTTGTTTCTTTCATAGCTATAACGCTTTATATGGATAATAAATATAAAGGCGACACATCTATGTCAGGGTGCTTTAATTCATTCTTTGCTTCATTTTTCATTCCGCTAATTATTTTTATTGCAGTATTTTTGTACAATTTTAGTTTCTATTAAAAGCCCGCTCTAGGCGGGTCATTGTGAATTCTTGTTGTTTGTTTAATATCTAACGGCATATCGCGCATTGATTTAGGTATTTCCCTTTCACCATACTCTTCGGCTATTGCCATTATTTCTCTGTATGGTTTTGCGAGTGGGCAAGCTACAACAGTAATGTTCTGCCCTCCGCTTCCTATGGTGTTAGCTTCATTGTTTCTACCGTCATTACCAGTGCGACTTTCAATGCAGCACCAGTCCACGGCTAACTCTTAATTAAATCTTCTTGTTCATCCACCATTTCCCCCTGCAATTTAATTCATCTCTATTCACTTTCTCAACAAAAGGTCTACTGCTCAACATACTTAATATATTTGCAATTTAAACACATTAAACTAACTTAATCTAAATTTATTGAGTTTCTATGGGGTAGTATATGATTACTTTTGAAGTCATTTTATGGACTGCTGGTATCTTGGTAATTTCAGCGGTTGCATTCCTTGTGTGGGTAACAATGATAATACTGAGTAACAAAGCTAAGGCAGATGCTCAACGCGAAAACACTAAAAATAAAGTAGAAAATGGTGACTAAATAAAACTAACGCCAGCCATGTCTTCATATTCGTACTCTCTTTCCGCATTTGCTTACACTTAATTCATGTGAAGACTTTGCTAATTATCTATGCTTATAGTGTATTCAAATAGTTTTGATAATTAGCTATTATTTGGCTTTAGTTACATTTATTTTATTCGTTTTTTAAATAGAGGCCTTAAAGACCTTACACGGAAAATTTATGATAAAAATAAAGTATTTGCCAATTATGATGTTTACTTACTCTTTATTTGCAGCAGGTTCGGATCATGATTGCGCTAAGCTATCCCCTGATCTCAATATACAAAAAGTATGCGAACAAGCCAATAAAGGGGAGGCTTTAGCTCAATATAAACTAGCAGTACAATACGCTAAAGGTGAAGGTGTTGAGCAGAATAAAGATCTGGTCTTTAAATGGATGGAAAAATCAGCGCAGTCAGGTTATCCAAAGGCTCAGTATCAAATGGCATTAATATACTATTTAGGTCGTGATTTTCCACAAGACTATGATAAGGCAATGCTATATGCCCAAAAAGCCGCGCAAGGTAAAATACCTCAAGCACATAATATCATCGCAGGAATGTATTATTCTGGCAATGGAGTCCCAGTGGATCTCAAAAAAGCATTTGCTCAATATGAAAAAGCAGCCAACCAAGGTGACCCTATGGCACAATTCTATTTGGCAGAAATGTATTTTGAAGGAAAAGGTGTTAGTAAAAATTACTCTAGGGCTATTGAGTGGTATATCAAGTCTGCCAATCAAGGCTATGCAGATGCTCAGCTAGAATTAGGATACCTTTACTATTATGGCGATGTGATTAAACAAGATAAAGACAAAGCTTCTGAATTATTTAAAAAAGCGTGCTTAAACGGCATTGAAGATTATGATGAATTATGCGCCGAATGGCGGTAATACTCATTCTGGTGCTAATTCTGCTTCTGCTGATTCGATATTTTCATTTAAAATAGCCCCTGAGTTAGCACCATAATAATTTATTTCGTTACTTTGCTAAACGCATATTCAGCTACACCCTCTTCAATAAAATATTTGCTCGTTAATTTTTCATAGAACGGCTTCCAGTTTCTGCGCCATGTCCTTTCGTTAAGATCAGGCACTAAATGTCTAATTACACTAAACGCCGCAGATGACGGCACCCGCTTAGGGATCAGACAGATTTGAAGAGGGAAGATGGAACTCCGCCAAGTTTTTATGGGCAGCGTTCTTTATCAGAAAGGTTATATAGAGATCAAGGCATCGGTACTAAAACTTTATTGGCCATAAGAGCTAGGTAATGACAGATAAATATCATGATGATCGAGGATAAAATTGACAGGTTTTAGCTATAAAATAACGATTATTTTGTAGCCTGTTTTGCAGAAGAGTTTTGCAGGAGTTTTGTAGAGGAATTTTTCAAGGCAAAATAAAACGGGAGTTTTTAGGCTCCCGTTGTTAATCACACCACGTAATAAATTACATGTGTTTAATGATTGCGTCACCGAATTCGCTACATTTCAGTAATTTAGCGCCTTCTAATTGACGTTCGAAATCGTAAGTTACAGTCTTAGCCGCGATTGCGCCTTCCATACCTTTAACGATTAAGTCAGCGGCTTCAGTCCAACCCATGTGGCGTAACAGTATATAGGGGCATCATTTCTAACACAATGATATTTCTGGCTTTATCAAAAATATTTTGACAAAATCACAGTGTAAATAGTGATTTATAAGCTGTTGATTGTATAAATTATTGTTTTAGTTTTGATAACCGCTTTTCTGGCACGATACATAATTCCCCTTGATCTTTGATTGCCTTTTGCTGTATATAATTACAGTTATATTTTACTGTATAAAAACCCAGTCAATTAACCTGCGAAGGAGTGTTTTATGGTTACCATCAAGATCCGCTTTAATAGCAATAAAAAAGGTAAATTACCTACAGGTACTTTTGAAGCATTGAGAAATGAAATAACAAAAAGATTAAGTGCCAAATACCCCGAGCTAAATATCGATATAAACTGGAGCACTCAAGATAATGTGTCTATTGATGGTCTTGGGAAGAATGAGAAGAAAACATATATTGAAGAAACGCTGGAAGAGATATTTAACGATGGTGATTGGCTTCCTGAAACCCAAGAAGCCGAAGTGGAATATTTTGATAAGTGATCTAGATGCGCCAACCACTCGAGCTGGCGCATTAGTTTTTATTGTTGCTCTACCTGTTCCGCAGCGTCCTGCTCTGCCCTTTCTGCTTCCTCTGCTGCACGTTTAGCTTCTTCTTGCGCTAATCGCTCTGCTTCTATCTTAGCGAGTCTCTCAGCTTCAGCTTGCTTTTGATTGTAGAGGGAGTTAGGTGGCATTTCGACACGCATGTCTATCCAGCGCGATTCAGGTATATCACAAGGTTCGTAGTTTTCGAAGTAAACAGGAACACCTTCTTCATCAAAGTGCTTAATGCGCTTGTTCTGGAAACGTTCTGGCATATCTGCGTTCTGTTGGTGGAAAACAAAAACTTCAATGTCACCATCTGGTCTCACCTCGTAATCAATGAGAACCATGTTTTTACCGTTATGGTCTTGAGGAATGACAAAGCCGTTATTGATACCCCATGCACCATCTGCATTAAACCCCACAACACCTTTAATGAGGTAATGGCCAATACCAAGGTGCTCCATTTCAACGCCTTCAGATTCTTCGTTTAACTCAATGTCATCAGCGAAGAGTTTAACAATCGGGGATGCGGCTTTTAAGTTACCGTTTGAGTCTTTAGTTGTGTTTCCATCTGTATAAACTTTATTTTTCCTAATCTGTCCATTTGCAATATCTGCACGAGAACGCCACACGGTCAAATCACCATTTGCGTCATTTATGAATAACCCGGCTCGAATTGATGCTGAATATGAAATTAATAGCCCTGCGCCGTGATTTACAAATGCATTGTCATCATTACCTCCGCCCATTTTAAAGAACCGAGATTGTAGTGATGACATGAGTTGTGAATTTGTAGCTCTAGCAGCTTCCAATGAGCCAAAGCCATAATCACCAACTTGCATTAATGTGCCCGGCGAATTCGGAATAATATGTGTTTGCCACGCACCACCCATGTTTCTACTTTTAATTGCAGCTTCATTTCCACTGCCACTTATTTGTACACCAGATCCGCCATCTCTATAGGCTGTTATTTCACCTTGATTTGTTTGTATTGACCCTGTTGCTTTTATTACTCCGTTTACATCCCCACCAGCCTTATCAAACTTCCCATCTAGCTGCTTATCCATTTCTTTTGTGGTGCGCAGTTGCTGGGTTGTTTGGTCTGGCAATGTAACAGTGATAATGCCCTGCTCGGTCATCCAGCGCGTTAATATGTCGCTGAACTGCACATTCGCACCATTCATGGACACAATCTTATTCATCGCATCGGAAACAGAATGAACCATCGTCGTGAGAATGACGTATTTTGCCCCCGTTGCTGCGGTTGGTAATGGGAAATTTAATGTGAGTTCAGTATCTGATTGAATCGACTGAATACTGTTATTGTAAACAATGTTATTAATTTGAATTTGAATTGCTTGCTCTGCGGATACACGATTAATGTTATTGAGCCATTTAGTGCCGGTACCAACTAATTTAGTGCTGTTTGCTGTTGTGGTAACTGTGCCCGTACTGTACATAGGATTCTCCGAAATTTAGACGTAAAAAAACCGCAATTAAGCGGCTTGTTCATATGATTCATTAATTTAATGGTTAGAAATAATCATCTCGGTTTAAAACCAAAACATTACATTCCGAATAAAATTCACTACCTGTTCCAGATTTTTGGTCTCCCTGCACTCCTGCATATGATCCACTGGCTATACTGATAGTGCCGTTTTGCATTTTTAATCCGGCATTCCATGCTCTTCGTCTACCCGTCGAACCAGTAAAAAATAACCCATATTGCCCCAGTGTCACCAAAGGTTTATCAAACGATTTCACGGCATTTCGCCCTAATTTGACGTAACTTGGCGTTTTGAGTGGTGGGTAGTAATTTGTCAGGACGGGTTCACCGAGATCATTAAATATAAATACTCCCCAATCATTGAGCTTTGCAGGTGGGCTAAATCCACCTTGCGTTATGACGATATCCATTTGAACTGATTGCCCGTTCGTAATAACACGATTATTTACGTGGTCATACTCAACAACAGCGGAAGAGTGATCCCAATAAGCTAGCACTGATTGTGAGCTCATATTGGGTAAATTACTGGGTAGTGTCATTGCGTTATTAACAACCCCGCTATAACTCCAGACAATAAAGCCCAGCTTCGACTTATCCGTAATTTTTGAATAATCCGTAGCATTATCAATCACAATACCGAAGTTGCCCTCCTGGTCATCTGCATCAAACATTTCGAAAATATGAATGGTTGCCGTTGGATCTCGGTAGCCCTCCCAGTCGGCATTATTGTTTGGGTTTATATAGTTTACATACATATAAACAGTGACAAGATCACCCGAAATAACAATGTTCTTTATCACTGTAAACATGACCCAGCCATGTCCCGGTAACCATGCATTACAAGCCTTGTAGGGTATAGCGACTAGGGTTGAGTTTGGTGATTTATTTTCAATCCTAAACTGGACTGTATAGTCTTCTGTTTTTCTTGGGGGTTGGCCTAAATTGAGGGTTTGTAGATACGTAAAATTTCGCGTTCCAGACAGTGAGTAGGGGTTTTTCACCCCTACCTCATTAAAAATATAAACATCATATTCCATAAAGCCGCCCTATCACTATTTTGGGTTTTCCTCCTGCATAGACTGCGATTTGGTCATTTTTGATGGTCATTCGTGACCCTGAGTCATCACTACCATTGATTTCAATAGTGCCATTATTCATATCAATCCTTGTCCCTGTTTTACCTGCAGCATAGTTTTTGGAGCGCATATCTGTACCCACAATGATTTTTTCAATTGTGGCTTTGTTGATAAAAGCATCACTCATAACAACCTGCCCGTTAACGACGACAAATGCCGGATCTAACTTGCCGCTTACAGGATTAAAAATGCCGAAAGTATCTGCACTGAAACCAATTTGTGTGGTCACCTTTCCATTTTTGATAATAGCACTCATCATCATTTGGGCTTCATAGTATTGCCCATTTACCATCACGGCGTTTTTAATGCCAAAAATCGAAGAGGCATTACCGTTGTGATCAACTGATGTTTCAGCTCGTTTCTCAATTGCCGCCTTGTTATCACCTATTTCTGATTTAATGAGTTCGTTAACTTCCGCTTGTGACTTCTGGTTATCAGCGACAACTTTTTGTAATGAGTTGATACTTGAATTCATAGCGCCATATTGAGCATCAAGTTGTTCCACTTTTTGCGCCAAGGCATGCGTTTCAGTCGCTATAACAGTTTCCACACGTCGAATGGAAGCCTTCACACTCAACACTTCTATGCCTTGAATATCATGCTGAACTTGCAGTTGACCAACTGCCTCAACGGTTGCCCCTTCAATATTGGCTACCGTTTGCTGCAAACTCGAAATTGAGGCTTCTGTTTCTTCGAAGCGGGATTCTGTTAAAGCTTTCTCCGTTGTCATTGCTTCATCAAGGCTTGTCGTCGTTTCTGATAGCTCATTGATGCTCGCTTTGGTTTCGTTGTATTGGCTCTGCTGGTTTTGCTCAACCTGTGTAAGTGTTTTATCTAAATTAGCAATTGTAGTCTTGTGCTCAGTCACAACACTGCTGACTTCGGATAACTCACGGCCTTGCTCGGTTAACTGACCTTGTAGCGCCTCATCGCCGAGGTTAATTTCAGCGCGTAGCTGTTCTTCAGATTTTGCAATCGCTTCACCCTGTTGAGCCTGAACCTCCTTAATTGTGGTAATCGCGCCTTCTGCGTCATTGAGACGTGCATCAATTTGTACTTTATCTTCCGCTCGCGCTTCTGTTTCAGTGGCTAAGGCTGTCTCAGTACGGATAATACGGGCACGCGAGACCAGGCTTTCATTATGCAGCGAAAGAAACTGTGCTTGAGTTTGCCCTATGGCCTCCACTAAGGCTTTGTTATCATCCGTTGTGACTTGCCCTAGGTGCGTTAGATACCCTCTCATTTCGCCAAATTCAGCGGCAACGGATTGTTCTTGCTTCGCTTGTGCTTGCTTTAAGTCGACCGTTGCAGTTTCAACCGTAGTCACTCGCCCTTTAATGGTACCGACTTCATCGTTGGTCTCACCTAAATCAGCACGAACTTGCCTAATATCCTCTGCAAAAGCTTCATTTGATTTTGCTAGCGCATTTTGAATATTCAGAACATCAGCAGCCGTATGCTCAAATTGAGCCGCAACTTCTTGCTGGTACTTTGCCTGAGAGGCCGTAAAGTCAGCTTGAACTTGTTGTAACTGCTTAATTGACGCCTTACCTTTAGCGGATTCCTCCTTGAGCTCATAGTAATTTTCAGTGGAAAAGTGAACAACTTCCATGACCGCTTCATTCACCGCCTCTAATTCGCGATCAATACTGATAACCTTCTGCCTAAAATCGTCACTATCAATTTTTAAATCAGTGAGATTGTCCTTGTTGAAGTCGATTTGCTCCTGCATTTGCTGTCCAGCTTCAGTGCTGAGAAACTTATCACCGATAACCTCCAATATTTCATCAGCCCGATCCTCTGGCTTGCCGTTGGCTTCAACAAACTGCGATTTGCCTACAGGGTTCACGGTTCTGACATAAACATAATATGTCTGGCCAGCTTTAAGCTTTCTTCCTTGGATAACCCACATCGTGCCGTTGCCAAGATATTCAGCTAATAGCTCAACTTCATTGATATTGGCGATCTGCTTTTCAGAAAACCAGAATTCATACTGCAGGCGTAGGGCATTTTGCCCACCCACATGAGGGATAATCCCTAAACTGAAAAAGCCCGGCTCAACATCGATATAAGACGGCGGTGGCGGTGGGTTAATATCAAATGAGACCGAGGCTTGTTCGCCCTTTTGCCCATCTTTATTTTGCGGTGCGACAGAGAGTAGGTAATTACCTTGCGGTAAATTACCAATACGATAACGGTTTTCTTGGGTTTTAGCGGTACCAACAATACGCCCTGCTTGGGTTAATTTGAGAATAAAATCAACACCTCGAACCGCTGTTGCGGTTGTCCAGTTGGCTTCCACTTGCCAGTTGTCACTATCTGCACTGACTTCAACAGAAAGGTTTTCAACTGGAGGAATGTAGCCGCCCAATGGCGTATCGGGCAACGGCTCAAATTTTACACCCTGATCAACAATAGCCTCTTTTTCGGGGACATGTTGAACTGCAATAATACTGTAGGTACCATCGCCTTTATCAGAAATGGTGATAGCTCTAAATAAACGACGAGCCAAATCAGGCAGATTAATTCCCCAAATGGTTTTTGCTTTTAATCCTTTTGGTACCGCCTCAACTTTGATTTGGTTATTGGATAAATACCCCGTAATTTTCACACGTTCATATTTTCCGGTACCATTCATCAGGGTAATGAATATTGAACCTGATTTAGGCGGGGTGATCTCCCTGTCTAAAGTTAAAACTTTTTGAGTGGCATTAATATCAATGAGACGACCACTAATGGGATCCTCACCACCGACCCAGTCATTATCCATGATTTCAATAATGTCACCGGGAGTATGGCGCAACCCTTCCGCCCCCAAGTCAAATTCTACTGTTTGTGTTTCTAACTTTTCAGTCATTAACACCCACAAACCATAGCGCCTTGCTTGACCACGGCTCGTACACCCAAAAGCATCAAGGCGTAAGACGTTAGGACCGAATTGAGCTACCAGTGCATCATCCGTTACCTGTTCGATGCTGGTTTTCCAACCATTTTCATGATCAATGAAACGCACTTCAATGATATTATGGCGGGCTTTTGCCGGGCTAAAGCTGTAATTAAATCGACCTGCAACCACATTGGCGTTTGTGTAAGGCCAAACAACATCACTCGGGCGATCTTGAATGAAAGTGAGCATTTGCCCATTCCATGCAAACATCACTCGCATTTGTGAGCAGAGATCTTGAAAAAAGTCATAAGCTTTACGAATATCAGTAATGTAAGCATTGCAGGTAACACGAGGCTCTGTGCCCCCAAAACCATCAGGCACCCTCTGATCGCAATACTGGCCAATAACATAAAGTGCAAATTTATCAATTTCTGACAGCTTTAACCGCTTACCTAGCCCGGCACGGGGATTTGTCAATAAGTCATACAAAACCCATGCAGGATTATTTGTGTAAGCAGGTTTAAATGTTCCACTCCAGATACCACTATATTCTCGTGTTTCGGGGTTATAGTTATCAGGCACCTGAACAATACGCCCCCTAATGAGGTAACTGCGAGAAGGGTATTGATTACCAAACTGCTCACTTTCAAACGTCAACCCCGCAACCGCTGAACCCGGATAGGTTTGATTAATATCGGTGATCTCGGTATAGCTTGACCATATCGTATTATTTTGTAGTTTATCGCTATCACTATCCGGTGTAATGCGAAGCATACGAATGCTAAATGGTGGAGATGGTAAGTTATCAATAATAACTGCAGTTAAATAAGGTGAATTACTACGCTTCCCTCGGATTGTAATATTTTTCTCTGTCACCCATGTACCATTGCGCTGCACTTGAACTTGTAATTCTACTGCAGTGGGTACTCTATCTCCGTTATCCTTAACCTCGACCAATGTTTGGGTTCCAAACGTTAAGCGGAGGCGATCAATGTTCCTCGAGGTAATTGTTCGTGTAACTGGGGTGCTTTTTTTTATTTCAATCCCCACAGGAGTTTCACTTGAGGATGAAGAAAACCCCTCTAATGCTGGCTGCTCCAATGTTCCAGAGACCCACTGAGCTGTCATACCATTGACATTGCTATTACCAGACGAGTCAATCACAGGGGTATTATTAAGATACACGCCCTTTAAATCACCCACAGGTCCCTCAATGGGTCCTTCGCTTACAAGGTCAACGATAGACAGTTTTTGCCTTGATGTTAAATCGTTAGGTGCTTCGTACGGTGTACGTTGCTTGCCTCCACCTTTACCCATGATTAAGTCTCCCCACTACCACCGTGTTTGCCTACGTCAATATCTTTGCCTTCACTGTCATCCATAATTTCGACAGACTGAGAAATTACCCGCGATCCACACATGATTTCACCGTACGCGATAGGTACCGCCATCCCTTGAGCCACTGAGTTATCTAAGTTGCTGAAGTAGGTATTCCCTTTTTCTTCTTCAGAACGAGATAAACTGGCTCGCTTAGGAAGTGGAGTCAGCATCTGAGCAACGCCGCCCAGCATCATTGCGGCACCTGCTGACATCATCATGGTTGCAGCTGTCGCTGATATCCAAGCTGGCCCCCACCAACCCAGCCCCAAAATAGCGGCTCCTGCCACAAACTGGAAAACACCACCTGACTTAGCCCCTTCAATACGTGGCACAATATGGATAATCGCATTGGGTATTAGCGGCTCATAAATACGTTGATGAAGTTCATCAGGCTTAACATCAGAGCCGCTAATGCGGATCTGATACCAACCTTCGCGGAATTGCTGTTTAAGATTGGGAATTTGAAGAAATAAGGCATGAAGCCCTTCCGCTGCAGTTTTTATATTTAAATCGAATCGACGGCCAAATCGTTGTAAATCCCCATAAAGTCGGATGGTAGCCAACTGCGGTAACGCCAAATCGAGTGAGTCATTTTTTGCCATCTTTCGTTATAAACCTCACGTTTGCTTAATTGATTAGGGACGTGGTGCAGGATTGTTTGATCACCGAGATAGATTGCGGCATGATTTGCGCGAGAACTGGCGTAACAACACAAAATAATGTCACCGGGTTGGATATCTCTTTTGACTTGCTTAAAGCCATTTTCAGTCAAGTTATCTAAATAGAGCTCTTTACCTTGCCGCCACCAATTGTCTTCGCGATCAAAATCCGGCAATGAATGACCGGATAGATGATAAGCATCACGAAACAAGCCATAACAATCTGTAGAGCCATGAACAAACTCACGACCTAATAACTTAGGTACACATTCAAATTTGATAATTTTTTCATCACACGCTAACCACCAGGGGAGATGTGTTTTGAGCTGATGAGCTCTATCTGCTGAACTTAAGTAAGGCTTTCCATTTGGATGACTGTGAACAATAGCAGCCACATCACCTAAGCGTTCGGCTTGGATGTAGCTTTCAACTGCAATCGAGAAATGGTTTTCAGGATCGGCATGCTGATTTTCACAGGGAATATAAACCTCGGTACCCTCTTGAATAATCACAAGGCCGCACGACTCCTGTGGCGCCATGCTTTTAGCATGTTCCAGAATAGTTTGTTCTAACATAGGGGTCCTTATTGACTAAGGCGAGATGAGGAGAGGAAGCAGCCTATTCGATGTGTATTGTTTCTTAATTTACAATCAGATAACCGCTTTCCGCACTTGTCTTTTGCTGGATCTTGGGTTGGGTTCCCAAGTTCATCAGCTACTGGCTCACCTTTATAGCCGCACTCCTCACCCCGATAAGCAAAATTACACACATCAGAAAGAATGACTCGAGCTGGCAATGTTGCACCATCGGTTTCGGTTGGGGCGGCTAACTCGAAAGTCGCTGTTTCTGCGTTTATCGAGGTCAGTTGCTCAATTACCCATCGACTCACCTGCTCTTGAGTTGGATCGGCATTTTCATTACCACCAGCAAAATTATCCGCATCGAGAAACTTAGCGTCCGTTTTCCTACGGATCACTGTACCCCCGATGCCTGAATTTAACCGGCTAGCAATGCCATAAACCAAACCAAATAAATTTGATAATGAAATAGTTGGACGGGTTGATGGCCCTTTACCGTTAAACTCGAACCCCTCACCAACAATAGGATAAGGCTCATATTGTTGCCCTTGCCAAATAATCGGTTTTAATAATTCATTCGCACCATCATGAAAACGATAGCGAACACCACCGATATTGGTTAGATCTATTTCATATAATATGATTTCGGAGTCACCTTCAGTTTCAGTAACTGCAATAAGTAACTCAGGTGGGATGTTTTGCATTTTATTTACCTACAAAAAAACCACCCGAAGGTGGTTGTGTCACTATGAAAAAATTTTATTAATTACCTATAAGATTTAATATTTTTTTAATAAACTCACTTTGAATTCTTGTTGGTAGTTTTTCTGCAACATCATGAATATCATCATTATATTTTAATTTTAGCATGGCGGGAGTAACTCTGGGATTATGCTTTTTTATTTCAAATGCTAACTTTTTCACCCCATAGTCATTAATTACTTCCCTTCCATTTTTTATGCCAATTAATTCATCTATATTATAATTTAATAAAGAAAATGAATAATCAACACTTGAAGGACTCGCCTTTGCTACGTTTATATCACTACCACAATGTTTACATTTTATAGCATCAGTATTAATAGATTCCGCGCAAAATGGACATTTTTTTGTTACTGAGGATTTTTTACCAAAAATAGTCACCAATAAACCACACAAAATAATAAAGCAACTAATTAAAATGTAATTCTGTTTGTCTGTCATTAAGCCAATATTATTAACCCTTCCACCATATCCAGTTGCTACAGTAACATCCATTGCGAAAGAAGCTATAGCGCCAATTATGCCAATAACCAAAATAAATAGCCCAAATCCTTTCATAATGACCTCTAACTATGATAATTGGCATTATATTAGCGCATTGAAGCAAAAGAGAAAGCGATCAATCTTTAAAAAACTACCTGCTCAAATTCAGCACTGATAGTTTTGCGAATATTACCGTCATCCGAAGACCATTTTCTGCAAACAACTACAACTGCCGGCTGACTTTTTATAGGTTGAAACAAAAATGATTTTACACCGCCGTGACGAGCCAAAAACTCTAGTGCCTGATCTGCTTTTTCTAAAGGTAGCGATAAATTGACATTAAATTTTTTAAGCTGTGAATTCAGCCCATCTGATTTACGCTGTTCGTATCCATCACCAAAACGTACAGATCTTACTCGGGGTGAAAAATCCGTTTTCATCCCCGGTTTAATTGGCCAATTGAATATTTCCATTAAACCTCCATTATCTAGCCTTCACTCTGGAGGCTTTAAATTTACTTTATTAAGAGAATGAACCACCATCACGACGCTGCTTTCTCATGTAATCTTCAGCTCCTTTTTTACCCACTTCATAAACCGCCTTAAGTGCTTGAGGTCCAATCTCACCATTTGAACTATCATTCTGAATAGTGACATGGTTGGTTTGATAGAAATCACCAGAATTTTGCTTCGTATTCGCAGCAATAACACCTAGTTTTCCATCAATGCCACGGCGCAAAGGTAGTATCGCCTCTGGCCCCGCCTCCCCCATAAGTCCTGCACCGCGAGCAAAGGGGAATAAAGTTGGTTTAGAAACAATCTGACCACTATAAGCACTTAGACCAGGAGTGTTGTACACGCCACCATTAGCATTCGGTGTCACGCTACCAAAACCAAAGGCTTCAAACCCTTTAACAATGGTCATTTTAATCGCAATTTCAGCTAACATTTTTAGGATAGAGCGAGTGAAATCTTTAAAGTTAGCCTCACCCCCTGTGAGCGTTTCCGCCAGTTGAGAGCTAAAACCATTGAGCGTAGCTGAGGTTACATTTTGGATTTGCGCATTAGCATCCAACGCAGCATCACGATAATTACCCCAAGCCGTACTAGCGCCTGATACCCAATCCGTTTTTGCAGCATCCTCCTTATCAAAAGTAGCTTGCTTAGCTGATTTAACTTTGCCCCATTGTGGTGTGTCACCATAAACAGAGCGAAGCTGTTCCATTTCCAAGGCACGCTGAAGTTCTATGGTGGACTTACCCAGTGAATCAGCAATTGCTTTTTGCCTCGCCTCCTGTTGTTTGACATACTTATCAGCCTGATCCTGCAGTTTATTTAAGTGCTCTTGCTTGGCAATTTTGTCACCCAAATCCGCTAACTGCTTTTTATTCGCAAGAATACTTTCTTTATTTTTCAATAAAGATTGTTCATCAAGAGATAATTTACGAGTCTTTCGAGCTTCTTCTAAAACTTCAAATTTAGCCAACTCCAATTGCAGGTTTTTACGTTGCTGACTAAGGAAATCAGTTGCTGAAGAATGCTGCTCAAGAAGTCTTAATTGTGCCTGAAGAGATGTAACCTCTGCTTGTGCTGACTCGTCATGCCGAGTGCCCATATCAGGTTTATAGGCTTTCCCTTTCGGTGTTTTACGGTCTAGCTCTTTTTGGTATCGTTCCTTTTCTCGCTTAATGGCTTCATCTTTTGCGGCTTGAGAAGCATATTCATCATTCCTGATTCGCCTCAATTCACTTTGATGTTTTTCTTCTGCGGTTTCATATTTCTTTTTTAATGCTAAGTCTGCTTCAAGCTGCTTCTTCATTCTCTCATTAAACGCAGTAATAGCATTTGTTCCCGCTTTAAATGATTTCTCATTGGCTACTTGATTTTGCAGGATTTTAATCTCTGACGTGAGATTTTTAACTAAAGTTTTGTTTGCCTCTAAATTTCTTGTGGCATTTTGATTTAAAAAAGACTCAGAATTTCTTCCAACCCCATAACCTGTTGTATCTGGCGCCCCCCCTTTTTCTGCTAGCTCGAGTTCTTTTTTAATCGCAGCCAATTGCTTAACTTTTGCGTCTAACTTTTCTTGTACAGAAACTGAACGACCTACATTAAGCATCTGGTTCCATGCGTTTTGAGCTGCTTCCCCAACCCATTTCCATGCAGTTTCAAGCGTCCCTAAATTTTCACTTATTTGCTTGGTCCGTTCATTCATTGAGGTAGAAAAAAGCTCCCATGCTAATTTAGTTGCCTCAGTCTTCCTCCCTTGCTCCTCTAGCGTAGTTATTTGCTCAAGTTGTGCCGCTGTCAAAAAATGAAGGGATTTGTCCAGTTCCATGACCGCTTGAACTGGCTGATCTTTAAGGCGCTGAAATTGCTTGATAGTTTCATCAATAGATTGCCCTGTAGCCTTTTCCATTTTTGCCGCAACACCAGCAACCATATCAACTTGAGAGCCAGTGAATGAGCCAGAACCCACCACTTGAGCTAACGTATCCGCCATTTTGTACTGTGTGATGCCATCACCCGAAAGGGATTTGGCTAAGGCGTTAAGTTCGCCTTGAGTTTTAGCGGCATAGTTTCCCGTTAAGATAAGCTGTTTATTGTACTCGGTGAGCTCCTTAGATCCTTGGTATGCAGCAACACCAAAAGCCGTTAGTGCACCAGCGCCGGCAAACATAGCCACTTTCCATGGTGTAATTAAGGAGGTGATCGCTTTTAGTGAATTACCAAAACCACCAAAAGAATCTTTAATTTACCCGCCTTGCTGAACAGCCACTAACCATGGTGGCATGCCAGAAGCCAAAGAAGTAACAATATCGGTCATTTGCATAGGTAATTGACGCATAGCTTGACGATACTGGCCAGAGGTTAAGGTTACCCCCTTCATGACACTATTTTGCTTTTCCAGCTTACGAATATAAATATCCGCTGAACTCGAAACGCCAAGCTGCGCGGCTTGTAATCGCAGCATTTCAGTACGTGACAAGTTTTGCTGTGTGACCTGTTCTTTTAACTTATTAATAAAACGCTGCTTGGCTTGTGCTGCGCTATTTTCTGACTGTGTAATGGATTTTGATGTACCAATTGCTTGCGAGGTAAGCGCCTGATAATCTTTGACATGCAATAATCCCTGCTGCATGTCCTTGTTCATTTTGCGCTTAATTGCGCTCAGATCTTCTAATCCCTTACCATTCGCTTTAATTGCATCCAATTGGGCATAATATTGCTCAGCCAGTACTTCTTGGCTTCTGGCGTTTTGTGCTCGCCGTGCTTCAGCTTGAATGAGCCCCTGTATATTTTTGTGTGCTGCATCCAATTCAGCATTAGCCCGTTTGCACTCGCTGGCTAATTTTCGCTCAGCTGAAATAGACTCATTTTCAAACTGCTTGAGTTGTGACCGTGAGCGTGCAAGTGCCGCTTCCGCCCTCGCCGCTTGCTTGGCTAAGGCGTCTTGACGCATTTTTTCAAATCGCTGCTCATCGCGCTCTTGCTTTTCTAGTTCGCGCTGAACTCGACCGGCTTTTTCAAGAAATTCGGTTGTATTCGCGCCAATCTTAATCTCAAGATCCGCTATTTGGTTGCTCATACCGCACCCCTCCTGATATGCCCTCACTGGCTAACTGAATGGCTTCGTCTGACATTTCTCCCTCATCTACCTCAACATCAGTTAGCAACATAAAATCGGTCAACTCGGTTTTTGTGCCACTCATTGCCATATAAAGAGAGGTGTGCAAGGCAGCAAATTCAATATCAACAAGTTGAGGCATAAAAGGCGTCTTGCTGAAGTGTGTCACCCAATCACTAAACTCGGAGGCACTCATTTCACTTAGCATTCGACGCCAATCTGGACGCCCGAATTCACGCGCAAGTCGCAAAGCAAAAATACGCTCACGGCTGGCTACTTTTCCAACGTGATAAGCTCACCGTCTTCCGCTTCATCGTCATCACTCTCAGAACTCGACATGCCGCTGATTTCCGAGATAGCGCGAACCGCTTCGCTTAATGCATCCATGCTCCATGTTTGCGCGATTTCGTCGTAGAGATCATCAATGTCACGATCGCGGTCTTCATGCCAACGTGAGCGAGAAACCAGCCATGCTTGGCTTTCTACCATTGAGCGCATTGATTTAGCATCTTTTTCAGCACCTTCAAGCCCTTCAGTTTCTTTCTCTTTTTTAGCTAGAAAATCAAAGTAATCTGCACGTTGCAGAGCGGATAGCTCATAGAGAACAACATTTTCATCGCTAATAGTGATTTCTTTTTTCTTTAAAAACATATCGATACCTTTTCATTAATAATAAAAAAGGCCGCTGAGCGACCTATGCAATTTGATTTGAAAACTCCATTTCCGCAAAGTCTTCAAGCAAAACCGATATTTTCTGTATTGCCTCATCCGTTAACTCTTCATTCATGCACCAAGAAACCAGCACCGTCGGATCTGGTAGGTATTCTCTTTTCAGCATATCGAAGAACAGCATGCTTAATTCGAGGTCACTTTTATAATCTTCCTGATAGTATGATTTTAAGAAGTTAGCCAGCGACTCAACACTAAACTTAATATCTCCTAGCGATGAACGAAAAACAGGCCGCTTATGCATGGCGACCTGTCTAATCAAAAATAACTCGCTGACGACCAGTGAAAAGATTTCTACTTGCTTACTGTAATCTTGCTGCATGCCGCTCTCCATGTGCTGATGGATAAAGCAGTTGCATTTGCCCTTTAACATCAAAGGCAGCCATACAACGAGCATCGAAGTCTTTGTAGTCAACAGAACTATTGGCAATATTTGTTACTGCTACCATTTGCTGTTCTACCGCATGCATGGCATCACCTTTCAGGTACTGATGGATTTTTTCTCTGTCGCCTTTATTTTCTTTGACTGATTCATAGACATAATCAGGTAATGCAACGCCATAAACCCATTTAGCCGTGATACCAGCGAACAATAATGGACAACCGCCAACATGACCAAAATAAGGAGTACCCGACATCTTTGATAGCGCTCTGTAATAGGGTTCTTGAAATCGCTTTTCCCATTCAGTAGCCTCTTTATATGTTAGTAACCCAATAACCTGATCTTCGGTCAATGTCATACTCTGTGACATCAACATGTTTTTAATGTGTCGGTCACAAGCGCGAGCAAATTTTGGTGATAACCATCTTGCGAACTCAATTACTAATTCAGGATGGATCCAAGTGCCGCCATGTCGCCCTTTTTCTACTCGAACTAAAAGGGGAGAAATCTCCTCTTTAGAATTATACGCTTCAATATCAAGCTCTTTACCAACCTCATAGATATATTCTTTAGTTGATGAGACCCTTAACCAGTCTTTGGTTAGTTTTCCAAAGTGCCTAGCTGCTGTTGTAGCATTAACCCAGCAATCACCATTAAACGGGATCAAGGTTTCGTCATACTTCATAGGTACGATTTTAATCATTGCATATTTCCTATAGAAAGGGAGCCTGTAGCACAGAAAAGCCGCCCCAAGAGAGCTTGCCAGCTATAACGGCAGTTCTCAGGCTCACTTTCTGTAGGCTCTTGGTATTTTTGTGTGCGTGCTATGCACAGGATGAAATGTATATAAAAAAGCCACATTCCTGTGGCTATATAATTGATTTAAAAGTTTTATTACTCTTTTGGTTGAGGTGCCGTCTTACCCGATGGCTTCGGTGTAATTTCTTCCGCCATTGTTGGGCGACCGGTATTTTTAATTTTTACCGTACGCGTCATGGTTTCTTTGATCGGAATGGATTTACCTAAGGCGCTAATCCAGCCTTTAAATAAATCCAGCGTGCCATTCGGGTACGAAATTTTGTAAAAGCGCGGCAAGCCTTCATCAAACCACTCAATCAGGTCTTTTTGCCCTTCCTCGCCCGGTAACCAAGCAAGAGTAATACTGGTTTCACCTGAGGATTTCTCACCTTGAGTGGTGTTTTCCCAGTCCCCATCAGGATCATCAAGGTAGCTATCATCTTCACTTGCCGCCGTGATTTCTCCCGGCTCCAGTGACTTAATTTTAGCTAATCGAATAAAGCCCGTTTCGCTAAAGGGATCTTGGGTTGGGTCACCCGTGCCGGTATAGACCCAAAGTGTGGTACCTGCCCCCTTGGTGGGAGCTAATGGATTTGGTACTTTTGCCATCGTAAAATTCCTTACATGTCATATTCAATTTGGTAGGTGATATCAACCGAAGCCCATAACGCCATTTCATCATCGCGATCATAATCAAACCCTTTCGGGGTCATATCGGTTAATACATCACCTAAACTGCTCATGCTTTCGATAGCTGGATATAGCTTTTCTTCCACCCAGTTATCTAAATCAGAGTCAGTTTTGGCGGCTTTTAAAAAAAGCTCGATATGAAGGATGGCCGTCCATTGGTTGCTATCAAGGTACCGTGGATCAGGGTGGGGCTCTGTTAAATAAACAGCGACGACAGGCAGCTCACTTTCATCAAAGTTAACGGGTCGCCCGTCATAAGTTGATAATTTTGGGAGGCTAGTCTTGAGTCCCTCAATCACCAACTGGCGGATCTTGGTGTGCTTAATCATTATCCCCCCTTAAAATAAAGCCGTAATTGGTTATTCAAGGCGTATTGCATTTCTTTGCTCATATCCTCCTCACGAACTTTAATAGCGTGCTCTTCAAAGGCTTCTGTTAACGGTTTGGATACGGGAATTTTGACAACATCAATCGGGTAACGGCTTAAGCTAAGCCGTTGCATGACATGCCATTTACCATTTTTTAGCTGCTGAATAAACGCACCTTTAAAGGTGAATTTACCCACTTTTAAAACACTGCCATGCCGCCTATCGACTCCCCGACGACGAGATAATTGAACACGCGCCGTGCCGAGCACAATCGCAGGTAAATTACCTCTGTTTACTGTGATCCGCGCTTTAGGGGTGCCTTGCTTTACACTGGCTTTCTTAAGCCTTACACGCTTACGGATGATCTTTTGTTGGATTTTGACTTCTTTGGAAACTTGTTTGACACTGCGGCTAACGGCTCTTGCCGCAATCCGATTTATTGCCTGTGCCGTGGCAATCGGCGTCACTTTATCAACGATAATGCCAAGATTACGAACCGCTTCATCTTTCCCCTTCATCGTCATCAACCTCTAAAAAAATCATCCACTTACCGTTGAATCTTTGTCGGCGAGTGGCCTTATAATGGAGACCATCTGCGATGACACTGTCATTCTTCCCAGGCTTGTACGTATCAGAAAAAATGACATAAGAAAGTCCATCCCCCGTAACAGGGCCGAAGTCAGGTAAGAAATGAGATTCCACCCCAATATAACCAACACCGTTAATTATGATGGGCTTCCCCATTCGCTTTGCAGTGAGTGCGTCCATGCGTTCTGCAAACCGTTCAAACGCACTCATAAATTAACCGCCTGCTGCCACGGCTGCTGGAAAAATATTAAGCTTTACAGGCACTAACTCCGCACCCGCTTCAGCCGCCCCCCATGTAATACCAACAGGAACGCCACCTTTATCCGCAACAACCCCTTTATCACCTGTCACCGCTTGACCTGCGGTTAATGCAACGCCTGCCTTTTTCTTTAGTAAAAAGACACCCTCTGCAAAACCATCCCCCGTCTCCCCAGGTTCAATATTTGTCGCTGCGACACAAGCCAATGCGCCCACCATGACCAAATCTCCACTGAGAATAGCGGTTGTGCCTGTATTGATAACTTCAACAGTTAGCCCCTGTTGTTGATAATTCTTAGCCATAACTTCTCCTTCTGGCCCCGAAGAGCCAGATTTTAGGTATAAAAAAAGCCCGTTAGGGCGAGAGTATTGTACTTTTAATACGAATTATGCCGCTTCCACACGCACCAGACCGCGATAATCAACAGGGGCAACGCCTGCATCGATGCGGACTTTAGTGGTTACACCGTCAGAAGTGAAACCTTCTTGCTGGTCGATGTAAGGCGTATCAACACCATTTAAATAAGCAACTTCAATGGTATCAGTACCTTTTGCTGAGGTCATATACCAAGTGGTATCACTGTTGATATCCAGACGGGGCTCTGTGATGATTTCAGCGATATTACGGATTGGGTTAATAATATTAGCGTTCACATCTGCGCCTTTTACGCTGCCTGAACCTACTACCTGAATGGCGGCGATTTCTAACGCGGTCGGCACAAGCATAAAGGCAGGGCGAATATTTAACGTACGTTCACCTTCTTTTTGCTTACGCATAGCGGTTCTGCCGTTACCAATAGTATCAACATCCATCCCTCCCTTGATCGTGTTGCCATGATCAGCACTAAAGAGGGGTTTGTTATCGGACCGCATTTTTTCATTTTTGGTTAAAATAACGTAAACCAAATCACCAATCGTCGCTTTTGCTGCACTCCCCAATTTCATTGGAATATCGGTTAGCATGGACATGTCGTCATTAATAATGGCTTGACGAGAAATGCTAAACAACTCTCCATAAGTCGCCAGTGCAATCGTTTCTTTTTTGTCGCTGGTCGTTACGTATTTATATTCTGCCCCTTCACGAACTGTGCGAAGTGAATTGAAGCCCCCCATCCCGACACGCGTTGCGGTTTTAAAGTCACTGAGTTGGCCTTTCTTCGTCCACAAATCAAAAGTTTCCTCTGCTTCATTCCATCCCTGTAAAATGGATTTATTGGCAACATCGAGGAGAATATTACCGAAATCAGAGGTTGTATGCGTAAAAGCCATCGCAATCATTTGCATTGGATTGTAACTCGCAACACCCACGCCGCGATCAGCTAATGACATACGCGCCAATTCACGTAACGTCATGCAGTTATATGGGTTATCGGCTTGGGTTTCATCATAACCCGCACGTGCCATCAATGATGCACGGACGCTATCACCTACGATATTGCCGTTATTTGCATAAATATGAGCACCGTAATTATTTGTATTTGTTGGTGTCGCTTCTTTAGCAACCAAATCTAAAATTTTGTCTTTTGCCTGCTCGACGGTGCAGTTGATATCTGTCAGACACTCAACCATGACGCTGTCATGCTTACCGCCAAACATCGCAAATAAATCTTTAATGCCATTCATACGCGTTTGTTCAGCTTGTCGTGCTTGCGCTTGAATGCTTGCCGTATCTGGCTGTTGTGTATTAGTTGGATTTTGTGATTGTGGTGCAGGCTCTGCCACCGGTGCGCTTGATGTTGTTGTGTTTCGCGGATTAGCGAGACTGTTTTTTAACGTATTTTTTAATGAGTTCGGCATGGATTTAAATTCCTCAATGCGTTTAGATGAAAGACTGGCCATGGCTTTAACCGGCTCAATCACAGTATTAGCAAAACCGTGTTCCACACACTCTTCTGCCGTTAACCATGTCTCTTCACCGAGCATGGCTTCAATTTCTTCTTTGGTTTTCCCTGTTTTCTCCATGTAGGCAGGGATTAAGACGTTTTCAACCTTGTCGAGCAGATCAGCGTAATCGCGCATATCATTAGCATCACCCCACGACACGCCCCAAGGTTTATGGATCATCATCATGGCATTGGTTGGCATAATGATTTCATCACCCACCATGGCAATAACTGACGCCATAGAAGCCGCTAATCCATCGATATAAGCCGTAATCGTGGCAT
The DNA here is from genome assembly GCF_041344805.1 of Providencia sp. TYF-12. Classification (NCBI taxonomy): domain Bacteria; kingdom Pseudomonadati; phylum Pseudomonadota; class Gammaproteobacteria; order Enterobacterales; family Morganellaceae; genus Providencia; species Providencia sp. TYF-12. The sequence goes on along the minus strand of NZ_CP166833.1, from coordinate 2,166,291 downwards.
TGTGGTTTTTCAGTTGGTTATAAATGGCGATACCCTCAAAAACTTCACCTCCGGGCGAATGAATATGAAGGTTGATGTGGTTGATATTACCGAGGGAAATTAAATCTTCGGTAAATCGCCGGGCGCTTATCCCCCACATGCCAATTTCGTCATAAATATAAATATCGGCTGAAGTCTCACTGGTCGCTTTCATTTGAAACCAGCTCTTCTCCGGTGCCGACATTAGCGGTTTACTCATCGTCGTGCTGTTTTTTGGTCGCATGAGATGTGTGTTTATCGTCTGCATTGTCGTTACCTTTGTCATTGGCGGGATCTGTGTCATAAACCAATCCAAGCCGTTCATTTTCATCAATTTCCGCTTTGCGGCGCCGTTTAACTTCTGCAGGGTTACCACCTCTAGCGCGAACCCAATCACTCTCTGTTGCCGCCCCTCCTCGAATTTGTGTTTTCCATGCCGCTGACTCTTTAAGTGGATCTATCCACGGCATAACTGGTCCGCTGTAAGTCGCGTTATACAGTGAGCTGCGGTCAACATCAGCCGGAACCACAATCACGCCTGCAGCGATAGCCATCTGTAACCATTGTCGATAAACAGGTCGGCTAACTGAGCCGCAGAAGGTATCTTGCAAGATGTAATACCCCTCAAATGATTCCACCAGCTCTTGCCGCTGCGCGCTGTATGTCCCGTTATAATCCCGTGCGATACTGGAATAACTACCGCGACTTCCCGCTGCAACTGCTCTAAGTTGACCATTCCGGAAGTTTTCAAGGTTTGGATTGGGCCTATCAGACTTGATCATGCCAACATCTTCACCGGGCCGTAATTCATCAAAAATAATCCCGGGAACAATATCGATAGTGCGGTCCTCATATTCCCGCTCATCATCGTAAGTCCCTGCATCACCTTTCTTGATGTACATCCCTAGAGAGGCGGCGATACGTGCGGCCGTCAACTCTGCATCTTCGTAGTCTTTTAGAGCACTTAAACGCATTAAGATGCCGGAAAATAAACTATTACCGCGCAGTTGATGTAATCGACGCACATATTTCAAGTGCAGCATGTTTTCCGTCAGGATAGATTTAAGCTCCCCCATCTGCTGGCCTGCGGTTAACAAGCTTTTATAAACAAAGTAAGTTTGTGGGCGGCCCCAATCATTTAATTGGATCCCCTGTCGGATATTTTTCCCTGTATCATCCAAATGAATCGGAACGAAGTCAGGCTCAAGTGCTTCAAGCCAAAATGGAATACCCGCTTGCTTATCAAGCCCTTTCTGATTTCCTCTGACTAATTGAGCAAAAACTTCACCATCACGGATCCATGTTCGAACCAAAAGACGCTCAAGCATTGGACGGGTAAATTGTCCTGTCACCTCTGGACGAATGGACCATTCAGACCATGCCGTTCTGATTTGCTTGGCGAGGTCATCATGGATCTGCCCTGTAAGTGATAGTGGCTGTGGTTCAACAATAATCCCCTTGCTACCAACAATGCGCTCTTCCATTTTGTCGAGAATACCAATCACAAGGTCGTGATTATTATCTAGCCATCGCGCTTGCTCACGTAAGGATTTACCACCAACTTGCGTTAATTGGTTTGCATTTCGGTTCTCTCGACGCGCCTTATGAAGTCGAGAAGGATTGGCGGCTTCATAAGCTTGAATGGCATAACGTGACTTGGCTCGTTGACTCGCCCATGACGGTGAAAATACCGCAATCGCCTTCTCCAACATATTCATGAGAGCCTCGCTAATTTATAACCAGGTGACTTGCGATTAGCGGCGCTACTTTGTGAATATCGATACTCCCAATATTCTCGCCCCTTACGGATCTCGCTAAGGTTTTCCATTGTCATTGACTGCCCGTTAAATGTAATACTCTTCCCCTGCAGTATTTCCATTTCTGCTTTTAAATATGCATCTAGCATTTCTTTGATTTGTTCACGGGTCATACCCATCCCCCTGAAGTTGCAGACACAGGAGCCCATGCCGTGCTTGCGCTAGGCGTGGTTTCTTGTGTTTCTGTTTGAATTGGTGTTGATTTTTGAGGAGGTTGATTAGGCGCTGGACGAGATAGTTTAACATCACTGATATCCGGCAACCGAGCCCATTTAGGCGGGTTCTCACATTTGATTTTTTCGTAACCAAGCAAAATTACCAACGCATGCGCATAGACCATTAAGTCAAATGCTTCGTTAGCCCCTTTACCCGGTTTACTCCATTTCCCGTTACTGTCGCGCTCTTCATACGTCAATTCATCGTAGAAAGAATCATCAAGCCAATCTGGGAAATGAATATAGTTAGGGCCAACGGTGTCTCGCCCAAGATGAGCAGAAATGCGATCTTTAAGTTCATTGGTTTGTAATAAATGAATAGGTACATCACCCCGCGCTTTTGCTCGGCGATCTGAACGATTAGTGTTATCAGGGTAAGATTTAGTAATCAGCTTGCTTTTCGCTTTACCATCCCCCTTAAATAAATAAACTCGCCTCGCTAACCCTTCCTTCTTACATTGTCGCCAAAATTTATACGCGTTATCAGTTACCCCTTCTTCCCCACCGGTATCTATTGCCATGCAATGGACGCCCATTTCTATATTGTCATTTCCTTGAATTGGGTAGGTTTTATCGAGCACATCTGTAATGAGAACATCCCAGTCTTCCGCATAAGATGAAGGATTAATAGGCTGTGATTCGCCATCTTCATTTATTCTTAATGAATGAGTGATATCAAATCGGTCAATGATCCAGCGCTCACCTCTGGCGCCATAGCCTGTGACTTGAACGACAAAACGCCGCTTTTTACCGCCCTGAACGTCAATAGTTGCAACGAGAAAACGAACGCCATTAGGCACTGAGCCATAGTCCCAATACTCTGCTCGGGCTTTAAGATCATCGCCGCTTCGCTGCTCTTGACTGATTTTTGCTAAATAAGGTTGCCCCCAGTCGGTATTAATAACAGACTTTAGTGTTTCTTCACTACCGGTTCGCTCGTATTCTTGCTCCGCATTGAGTAAGTTATAAACTAACTTTTCCCATGTTTGATAAGCGGCTGCGGGGCCTTCCATCCAAAATGAAGCAATGCGCGACTCCCTTGGCTCACCTGTCACAACGCCATTTTGGTCAATAGACTGCCCCTCTTTGAGCCAAATACCTTTATTATTTAACGCTCTTTTCTGGTCAGGTTCAATGAGCCCAAGACAGTGTGGACACTGTAATCGAGCGGCTTTGCTGCCCACTGTTGGGTCATCCCCTTCGTTAAAACCCACCATGTTTTCTCGAATGGGCAAGAAATATTCCGAACAGTGCGGGCATGGCCAATACCAACGACGACGATCGCCACGATTATAAAGTGACAAAATCCCCGTTGTAGGTGGGGCTTCGTGAGGTGTATTTCGTCGCCATTTGCTGTCTGTTATCTCTCGACCAGGGGAGCTTTCAACCAGTGTTTTCCCTGCGGACATGAATGTGGTTGTTCGCTTTGCGGCTAACGTATAAGCATCCCCTTCACCATCAACATCTTCGGGAAATCGGTCATAATCCGTTAAAGCAACAAAACGATAATCCGAAGAGGACATAATATTGACGGATGGCCAGCCAATTTTTAAGTAATTTCCAGCCCTAAATGTTTTGTCATGGACGTTATTATCATTTCGGTGTGGGCTTAGTCTTTTAGCTACTTCGCGACTAGATCGAAAAGTTCTATCCAATCGCTTTTTAGAGTGCTCTCGCGCTTTTTCTTCTGTCATTTGGATGAGAAGAAAATCCGCAGGGTCACACACAATGACATAAACAATCCAACCATCAATTAACCCCAGTGATTTCCCCGTACGGGCTGGACCAACAAATATCACCGAATCATACCGGCGATCTGCAAGGCAATTCATGGGTTCAATAATATAAGGTGTTAATGAGTCATCCCACGGAATGGAAGAGCCTTCACCCATGGGCACCCGCATGTATTTTTTCACTGCCTGAGCAATTGGCATTCTACGTGGCGCTTTTAGTAAGGATGCAACATCCTTTCTTACTGTTGATGCTGAGGCATAATTTACTGTCATTCGTCAAAATCCTCCGCATCCATCACGCGAGCAGCGAGAATATCCCGTAATTCATCGACAATGATTTGCACCTCAGTGAGCTGTTCAGCATTCCAACCTTTATCTCGCTCTAATTTATCGGGCCATGTATCTAAAACTTGGGTTATTGCTTTAACCAGTACCGCCATTTCCAAATGTACATCGGCAACAGGAACTAATTGTTTAAGCGTAGTTTCCAACTTAATTCTTTCATTTTCAGACTGATACCAATCCTTACGCTCTTTAGGTGGCATTAGTGTGGGATCTTGAAGATTATTTGTATTTACATCGGGGTCGGCACCGAAAAGTATCGGTCCGATATCTCGCAAGGCATAAACGGGATTGCCTCGCACAATATTGGCAATGGGAGTATTTGCATCGAGCAATCGCTTTTTAACTGTTCCGCGATTTAAGCCGAATGCTTCAGCAATCTTAGCCACGCTCCAGTTGTAGGCGTCCCCCAGATTGCTGATGTTGGACATTGACACCTCACTCTGTCAGGTGAAAACTGATATTTTTATTTATTATCAGATAGATATAACACATTGAGGTGACAACTCATTTTGAAAGTTGTCACCTCAATGTCGATATTTTCAAATTAAATCAAAAAGTTAAATCACCTGCTGCTGACAGCATGAAAAATTGAAAACGAGCCGTTTTCCGCGCGCGCGGCGCCTCGTGGTAAGGGTACCCCCTCAGGAGTACCTTTTGAATTATGCGTAAAATTAATCAATCTAATGAGTTTAAGGTTTCTTTGGTGGCGAGAGCGGCTTGGAATTGTTAGACCGCTTGGGTTGATACCCTTTAACATTTGTATCGCTATCATTTAACTGCTTATCCAATTGTTCTCTGAATTGGTTGGGGTTCTTAAAGCCTTCGCTGCCCATGGCTTCCTCCATTTGGTTATTAACCGCCATAATCAATTTGTACTCGTATGGCTTCTTCATAAGTTGCATCACGCCAACCCGTCATCGTTTTGATATCATTACTTGGGCTATCAAGAGGATATCGTGAGCGCTTTATATCAACTTCTACTTGCAAGACAAGAAGGCCAGTCAGATTCTGACGTCTGAACTTAAAGCGCCCTGTCAGGCCTATTTCGTGGTTTCTATATCTTGGTAATGGCATATTAAGCAAACCCTGAGCTTTTACGCTGAATATCAGCCCGAATCTGTGTGATAGAAGACTGCAAATGACTAAACTCAGACTCAACCTGTTGTTTAAACTTTTCGAATTCTGACTGCTCACGAGAAATAACTTCACTTGTTCGGCTAATTTCAGCGGAAGATTTAAGGGTCACCTCGGCAGATGGTTGCTCACGGTTATCATTAATACCTGTGGTTATTTCAAACCGTGCTTTCTCTACACCCTTTTTAGCCCCCTCTTTTGCTGCTTGTAACACTACTTTCTCTAGAGTGCTATTCTCAATAAACACGTCATTAATAACCACTCTGCCAGCGACATTTGTAAACACGGGCTCTAAGCGCCCTATACCAAAATCCACTGTGAAGCCTTGCTTAGCTGGCTGCTTCATTCCCGTGCTAATCATCAGCCCTTCAATGCGCTTTAGCTGCGCTTCCAGCTTATCTAAGTCAGTGCTATCGACTGATATCTTTATAGATAGGGTGGCTATTTCTTTTTTATCTGACATAACTGTCTCCATAAATGAAAAAGCCACCAGTGATTAGCTGATGGCTGTTTATATGTTCGATTTGGTTTTATCTGTTTGTAGGTGTGTTACTAACAAACATTCATTCTTTACGATGCTTTTTATCCATGTAGACATGATAGATTTTCGACAAGCCATTCACAGACCAAATTGAAAGGATAACTATCACTGTTATAGGCCAAATCAGTGAAAAAAACATAGCCCAAATCAATGGTATCTTGTCAACTCGCTGATGAAACCGGAAGTAAACCATCAGCAGGAAGAAGCCCAATACAGCCCCTGCTTCCCAAATAAAAAGCTTATCCATTGCCTAATCCACCAAAATTAATGTTTTCTCCAGTCATTACATAATGGTGAGTTTAATTGACCCCATAGATTAAGCAAAATTTAATTTAGCTCAGCAGGAGAAAGCTCGCCCTCTTCAAACCATGCATTCACAGCACGACCATCCGCAGATAGGTAATGGACATAATACTGATTGGCATCATTTTGATATTCTGCACGGCCTTTAATATGACCCTCTTCACCACTGATGGTGACTTGTACAACCTGACCTAATTCGTGTTTAAACATAGTGTTTCCTTAGCCTGAAATATCTAAAAACAATAATTACATTACTGTGTGGCTTGCTGACCAAATCATAAGCAATTTTTACCTTTAATTAACAATACTTTGATTTATTTAACCTTGATTCATTATAATCCGCGCCTATTAAAAAAATGAGATGTATATCACCGCAGTAATCACACACAGCAATGCGGTGTTCAGCCCTGCCTTTGCTGGGCTTTTTTTTTTATTTTCATTCATTTAATTGACAATGATTTTTATCATAAAACCAACTAAACCTTTAAATAAAAATGTTTAATCAGACGTCTATCATTATCGTTCTTCTGGCCTTTATACTTAGTATATTTATTGCAATTAAATGCAGTTCGCTATGGACAGAATTAGAAGGGTTCATCCGTTTTTTTATTGGCTTATTAGCGATCATCTCCTCCTTGAATTTTGTTTTCTTTTTACAAACTATTATAGGTTGGGATTAGTGCAAGCACTCCGTTCTGATATAGTCCTGCAGATACAGGGTCTGCTTTTCGTTCTCAACTATCATTCCTCTGAGACGCCAATAATCTTGTTCAGCTGCTTCACTAAGTCTTGCGGAGCCCTCATTGCTTCCGCTTTCGGAGGTATTCGCTTCGGGTTTTGGACATTTAGCGTTGACGTACACGCGCTTAGTGCCATTGCTAACATCAATACGCAACCGGTCAATTTCAGCTTTTGCATTTGTGAGTTCCGTTGTGTGTTTGGTGTCGAGTTCGTGAAGGGAGTTAATGCGCTTTTCGTAGTCTGCGTTAATTTCTTTTTGCTCAGATAACTCATCAGTTAGTTGCTCAATTTTACTATTTGACTCATTTAATGAGGCTGTTAGCTTTTGATTTTTACTAACTTCCCAATTAAGCAGCCCACCAAGAGCAATAACACCGACTAACGCTATAGCTATCATTTTCCAGTTCACAGCAAACTCCACGCTTTTTCGAACGTAGCCTCACTGTATGGCTGATAACCCAATTCAACACCGACAATTGCCGTTGCTAATGCAATGCCTACTTTTTTATCGAGAGTGTTGATGTGGTCGTTAATACCAACACCAATTGAAGCGGCAGCGCGGTTGATGTAACCAGCCGTATTGTTCTCAACTGGTGGTGCATACTTGTTAATAATTGCGGCTACAGAATTCAATCCATATTTACGCTGATAAGTTTGCAGTAACTTATAAATAGCTCGAATGCCATACTCAGCAGATTGAAAACGACAGAAACGAGATTCAATGCTTGTGTCGTGAGGCAATTGCCCTTGCCATTTATTCGCTGGGTTATAATCAATGTTGCCCGGATTATTGTTGCGTTCACCGCGTGCTATTTTTCGTTGTTGGTTACTCATTTCTTCACCATAAAAGTAAAAGGCCGCTTAATGAGCAGCCAGATTGATTTGATTCGAGCGATTAATTTACTGAAAACGACAACCGACATGATATTTCCACCAACAGCGAATATGACGACAAAAAATACCCCACTAAACAATACATCTGACGATGCTGCTATACGCTCACCCGCCGCCGTTTGATAAATTTGATAAACCCAACAAACAAATAATACGGTGCCAATAATCGAATCTCGACGCTTAGCATAACGGCATAAAAACACCGTAATTGCTGAGGCGGACTTAAACAAAATATCAGCAGTCCCCAGTGGATGAGTATCTATCCAGCGGGCTATATCCGTAAAAATCGTTAAGAAGGCCTCCATCAGTTACCCCCTTTATTTCGCCAATCTTTAATGGCCTGTACGATACTGCTGAAGTTTCGGTCTATTGATGCTGCAATTCGGCTAAACAACTTTCTAAGGTTGTCTTTGTTTGCAGCAAGCACCAGAACGGGGATTAACAATGCCGAAATAATAATGGCTGTTATCTTAGGGCTAATTTCCCATTGCCACACCTGAGCAATAAAATCTGAGGCTTCTTTAGCAATGAGGATCCCCGCACCGAGCGCCAAAATAAAATGAAGTATCTTTCGTCGGTTATTATCTTTGGATGCAATGACGGAAACTGATGCGCCAATAACTGCCCCTAGCACAACGCCATAGTCGGCACCAATAAGGAAACCGCCCATCGCGCCACCGCCAGCAGCACCGAGGGTTATCCCTATTGATGTGCTCATAAATTATTTGTTCTCTTAACAGTTAATGAGAAGGTGTTTTACCTCTGCAGATAACTCGAACTGTATCGCCAGTTACTGTCGTAATGTAGGCATGGTCGGTTCTCTTGATATCAAATGCAGGTACACCGTCTTTTGTTGTGTATTCCAATCGAGCAACTATATCGGGATTATCGACTACTGGATAAAACTCCAGTCGGTACATTTTTCCCAAATAATGTGACTCTTCAACTTTGCGGCCATTACGTTCTGTCATTAATTTGAGTGCGTACATAATTACGTTCCTTATTTTTAGGCAACAAAAAAGGCCACCGAAGTGACCTTTAGTTAATTCACACTTGATAACTTAAGATGTATGGCATTCCCTGCTGCACCAATAACATCCATTTGCTGGGACATATCCTAAGCTTCTCGCCATCTGAACCGCAGCTGCGCAAGTATAGAAATCACCTAGAAGCTTTCTGTTCAAGATTGTAGGCATATGATTACACCCTTCTCTATGAACCTCATAATCACCCTGTGCATCTTTAGATGTGTGAACATAGTAATTCATGCATATCTCCTATTGTTGCGTACGCAAGGAGATAATACATAGAATAGAAAAATAATACTTAAGCTAAATTCACATTTCTCATATTTCAAGCCACCAGCTACAGAAGCTAGTGTGGCTTAATGAATTCAGTTGATATTTAGGTTAAGTTAGAGATTCAGCCCTATGTGACTTACCGAAGGGATGGCTGATTAACTTCGGTGTGAGGAAAGCATGTTTTATAAACTTTCAAATATCGGATATTTATTAAGCGCTGATACTAGTCATGAAATTAGCGTTCAGCTGCAAGGTAGTGATAACTCAACCTATAACTTCACTCTGAAACTAGGAGATAGAGATATAAACCAAATGACCATAAAAGAAATAAATGATTTAGCTATTCAGCACCTTAAAAATAACGTTATTAAGTGTCCTTAGAAATCATTTTATTTTGAAGTTCAAAACAATGGAAATTTAGCGAACCTAAAAAACTGCTCATTGCCGCTTGCATGTCAGTGAGCTGTTTTTCTAATGCTGTTACTCGTTCTTCTAGGCTTAAATTACCACTAGTGGTAATAATGCCTGAAAATTCACCTTCATTTTGATTGCTCATAGCTACCTCTCTTAAATAGAAAAAGGCCACGCAATGCGCAGCCCTTGGAATAATTTTTGGAATATTTTGTTGTTCGAAATGGTGTTGTGGAGGCATACGCTGAGAGTGTATGCATTCAGGTTCCCCATGGCGTGTGTGCTTCTATCCTGATAAGTACAGATAACCCATGCGAGTTAGCCAATCAGCCTTGGCATTCTCCACAATGAAAACCCTATTCGCTTTAATGCCGTTATGTGCAAGATAGAAGCTAGCAAATAGAGTTTTCATTATGTGAACTGAATCGCTTTTATATATTTACCTTAAGTCAACTTAGTGGTATAAAAACTCATCAAGCATTGTTGGTTCCATTTTATTGGCTTCCCAGTAATTTAATTTATGCCACCACCGAAAGGTGGTATTTTTTTGCCAAAAATAAAGCCCCACCGAAGTGGAGCCTTATTTATACATCGCACATATTATTCATAAACATTTTGTGATTTTTTTGGTAATTAAACAGTCTGACTGATGTTCGTCGAATTACCTTTGTTCAATAATAATAGACTAAAATTTAAACTTATCCTTTGATGATTGTCACAGTATGACCACTCACTTCTGATATCACTTTTTGTTATTTATGCTCTGCCGTTGAATGGTCGCACCGCTCACATACGCAACAATGGCGATTCAAGTATTGCTCGCCCTCAAATTTATCACTCAAAGCTATGCCATCTGGCAAAAGTGCCCACGCAACATAAAAACTATGAGGGCGCATTATCTCACCGGGTGAATAGTAAATTCCGATAAAGCAATCATCTTCATCTTTATCGACTTGAATATAGCCAATATGCCAACCATCGCACGGGTTAAGTACAATAACCTCTTTTCCGTCTAAATCTTCGGTTGGTAATTCGCTGCGGGTCTGAAAACTAATTCGGTAGGTATTTGCATTATTGAGCCCCAGAAAGCAAAAACCCCGCACAAATAAATGGCGAGGTTTCATTCTATAAGTTAGGTGACAACGTATTCACTCTTATCACAATAACATCGAATTTGCGTAGCGCACTAATACTTTTTTACTATCTATCGCTTTTACTTTGTTAATAACCTCAGAGTCCATTTCTAGGGTTACCCCCAGCATGGCTAAGCAGCCATCAACAAAACCTTCAGCAACTTGCATCATTTGCCGAATTCGCCCCTCGCTCATTTTCCATTCCTTGGCAATATTGCGTTTTGACACCCCATAAAGGTAATGCAAAACAATTAATTCTAGCTCTTCCTCTTTTCTTACCTGCCGTAGCTTCGCAATAACACTATCAATAATTATCCCATCATCATCACTACATGATTCTCTTGCTGGTTCTTTGTTTGCAATTAGACCTTTAAAGCCCGCAGCAATATGGGAATAATCGATTCCCGGATTATCACTCGTCCAACCTGCCCATTTTTGTAAGACCAACTGAATATCTCTCATGCAAAAAGTCTCCTGCGTTCCGCACAACGCATTAACCGAAAACACCCAGACCAATTGAACGGTCTAGGAATCGAAATAACAAAACCAACTGACTACCGTGTTCCCTTTCCCATCCGTTTGGATCCTTATGCAACTCGCTGTGGTGAATGCGACATAATGGAATAGTGAACAAATCATGGGCTTTTGTACCCATTCCACCTTGACCATGGCCGATTAGGTGATGTGCATCATCCGATGTGGCGCCACAAACACAACATGGTTGTGATTTAACCCACTTAAGGTATTCGTCGCTTGTCCAGCGTTTAAACTTTGGCTTTAACATCAAGCTGGCTGGTGGCTCGGGATCAATGGTTAAATTTAACACAGGTTTTGATACCTGTTCATCACCAACTACGCCGCTGAGGTATTGGTCAGAAAGAGAGATAAGGCCTGATGGTTTATGCTTTAGCTCCTCAGGTAAAGTCATGAGCAACATTCTTCCATTGAATGTATTTAAATGTGCTTCTGGTCTAAATATCACCGCACTAAGCTCAGGTATTAATATTGGAGTTAATATCCATTGGTGCCTCATGATATTTTCTCCAGTTCTGCATTGAGGGGCCTTATCTCAATTTCAAATCGACCACCTTTAACTACTTCACACCAAGTGATATCAACATGCTTAACTTGCTCATCGTCTTTCCAAATATTGGCATGGGTGATGGCGTCAAATGGTGCTTTTAGATAGTTATCAATATCCCTTCTGTGATAAGTGGGTGGGAACATCTTCACAATGACGGATACATTTTCAGTAATTACCCTAGGCCTTGGTCTTAATTGGGTATAAATAGCAGCTATTGCACTAGCCCGAAATGCACGCCCCTTTGCACTGATTAACGTTTTACCGTTGATATTCCGCCAGCAAGCATTAACACTTGGAGGGAATGGGAGTATTAATGTAATTGAAGAATTCATTTTGATACCACCTCATTCCATAATTTTACAGCTTCAGTTCTATCGTTTACTGCAGGGCTTTTTTTTCCGCAGCTATGACAATAAACATAAAACCAAGTGCGATATTCTAGGGTTTGAATGTGCAGATCTTCACTGCCGCATTTGCATTGATGGATTTCTGGCATTTTATTTTTCATCCAACCTTCCCCTCATGCTGAAGCTTTTTATTTTCAATAAACATTAAATCTGTTCTGGCGCTTCGCAATCTGGCTTTAGTGTTCTTTTCTTCCCTCAAAAGCCCATCGACTGATTTGCGCAGTTCGTCACGCTTATTTAATAATTCACTCATACCTCGGATTACTGACTCGGCATTATTCGCCCTAGCTAACAGAACATCAAAAGCCTCGACAACACAGCCACAATCGTTGCATTCAACTGTTCTATGCTCTTCATCGATAACTAGTGAATGATGCTTACAGTACATTTGCTGTCTGCTTTTTCTTCCCTTTACTTCCGTGTCGATAGTGGGAATTGCATCACTAGGCGCTTTGAATTGAATAACATTATCATCTGCACTCATGGCCTCACCCCCGCCAGTAACTGATCTAACTGTTTAAGTGATTGATTCCCCATATCGCCTACGTAAGCTTTTTCAACAACTTTAATGCCACACTCGAATTGAGGCTCAGGCTCACACTTCTTGATTTCGTCCACTTTTTTAGGCTCAGCTGGTGGCTGCGCTTTAAGCTTTTCTGCCCTCTTTGGTTTTTCCTTCTCCTCTAACTTTGTCTCCCACACTGCCTTTAGCTTTGTAATTGCATGGGGATCGATGCTGTATTGCTTTGACCTCTGTTTAGTTTTCCCTGCAGGGAAATTGCCGACATGTTTTATGCAGCCAATTTTTTCCAGCATTTCAAAAGTTCGGTGTGCAGCGGATGGTGAATAACTAGCAACATTTTTTAGGATCGCTGCATTTATTGTTTTAAATTCGCGTCCAATCCTAATGACTTCAATTCCTTGCGTGTATTGGTATTCAGTTATCATTTTATGCAGCCACCCTCTTCGCTAACCACCTAACTTGCTCTATGAATATTCTGCCTCGTTCCTCTAGATCCTCACGCTTGATATAATCAAATGGTTTGCCTGTCCATGACTTGTCAAAAACGACAATAGCGCCAGCAAAGAGTGCACCCGTTGGTTTCTGTTTTTCATCTGATGGGTTAAACCACGCAGGGAGCCCAAACCCAATACGACCGCGAATAAAGCAAACATGATCTGCATTTTCTGGCCACCAGCTTTCACTTGTTGCCGCTTTCAGAAGAAAAACATAGCGACCGCCTTTCTCTCTCATCGCAAAGGCGTGGTTCATTATGTGGCCAACACCCGTTATAGCCTGTTTTTCGTGATATGAACTGCGTGAATATGGTGGATTACCAAATGCAGCACCGCCAACTTCTTTTAGCTTTTCCGACCAATCTTGAGTTAAAGCATTATCTTCTGCAGTGTAGAAGTTAGGTGCCTTAGTATTTTTACCGTCAGTAAATAAATCGAGTTTGAATAACCCATATATCGAGCTGATACCCCAGTACAATTCATCGGGTGTACACCACTGATCCCCAATCTCACTAAGTTTATGTAGTGGTTTAGCTTTAAGCGCCTCGAGGCTTTGAATGTATTTATTCATCAGATAGCACCTCGCTGCTGGTGGGATTTAACATACTCGCGCATATGCTTATAACGCTGCTGAACTTGAAAATGGTCAGCATGATGGTTTAAGTGGCGAAACTTCCTGCAGGTCACTAAGTCACGACGGGATTGATTCCATCTGTTACGAAGCTTGCGAATCGTGCGCCATTTACGTATCTGTTTGAATATGGCAATCATGCCTAGTACGTCAACGCCATAGATTGTTTTAGTTTCACTACGCATCATGCTGTCACCTCTTTCGCTGCTAGCTCTGCTGCTTGTTGCCAAATACCTAACCATGCCTTGCGACCTACAAAATCCGACATGTTACGAACACCCTGTTTACCCGCTAATTCAGCTGCGATTTCCTCAATGCGGTTTTTAGGTGTTAGCCTTGAACCAATGATCCGTGTGTAAGCATTGTCACGTTCTACGGGGTCGATACTTACAGCAACTTCACCAGGCTTGAGCCATTTACCGTTAACACAGACGGGGCGACCAGCCTCATGCCATTTCTGAGCTTTTTCAAAGTACTCCATGCAGTTTTCAGGGCTAAATAATGTTTTCGGGCGTAGGTAATCACTCATTCTTGAGTCATTTAGCCACTTGGCTGTGATGTAGTCAGTCACCAGAATTAAATCATCTGAGGTGTAATTTTCAGCTAGACGGGCTCTGATATGGCCCATAGTTGTTTTACCATCGCGATAACTTGAGTTAGTGACCTTGTTGAAATGATCTAAAACAGCTTGCGCATGGTCGGGCTCAGCATGAGCCTGACAAAAAGAGTTACTCTCTGTTGTAATCTCTTGAGTATTCTCTGTAGTACTCTCTGTAAGATCAGGGCAATTTGCCCCGTTCGATGAGGTCATTTTGGTACTGTTCGAACGTTTCATTTTGCGCTTATCGATAAGGTCATTTTGACCTGTTCGAGAGGCTTCGGCTGAACTGTTCGATGAGTTCAATTTGACCTCATCGGATAACAACGCATGTTCATAATTTATAGAGTAATAATTTGTGCGGTCATGGGTGCGTTTATTGATTTGCTCAATATTTAATACACCCAACTTTTTTAAATTGTTAAATGCACGCTTAATTGTGGATTCGGAAAAATACGGGAATTGTTCACGCCATTCTTCAATAGTGTTATAAACCCAGCGCCTACCGTCATGATCAACACCTGACGAGGTTTCAGATAGCCAGTATTGAACTTGCTGAAGCAACAAAGCCTCATTCAAGCCCAAGCGAACCGCCAGCTCAGGTATAACAATTTGTGGGCGGGTTTTAAGGAGTAATAAGCTACTCATACAGCCACCTTACTTAACTTCTGTGTAATATTTTTTGAATTGTTCGAGGGGCTCAAAACAGGGGTGCTCATAGTCATCGAGCATGAAAACAACCCGTTGCCTTGGTTTGTCCCACTCAACAACATGGACAATACGGCCTCGCTTATCTCGGAAGTATCGATTAAGGTTTTTATGCTTTTCATTGCTCACTAACCTCTCTCCCACTGCGGAAATAGTATTTAGCCCAGCTATCTCTTAGGGCTTTGCTATCTACCAATTGTTGTTCAGTCTGGTAGTTGCCCGACTCGTCAGCTGACGTTATGATCTCTACATATTGAAACGGACCAGATTTTGATATTGGTAAGCAGCGAAATTGCTTTTTATGTTGAAATTGGTTTAAACTGCTCATGCTAGTTACTCCACACAAGTTGTTATTAGCACCCGACGCCTCGGACCGCATATCTGGGGCGTCAACCTTTCTAGTTATGCTCATCATAGTTTAATCCCATAAACACTTTCCAAAGAACCAACAAACCCAAGCGCATAAGCAAAGACTTTTTCCATCTTTCTGTAGATAGCCTTTGTTTCATCAGGTGTTAGAACGCCATCAGAAATACTGTCTTTGATTAAAACGCTTAAAGCCCCTTGCATTGCACCAAGGCGTATTTGAATATCAAATAACTCAACCGTATCTAAGCTCTCAGCTTCAATTTTTACTGCCGGTGTAATTCCGTGGCGTTCCATGTGATATTCCACCAGCAACTTAGTACCTGATAATTCCTCAATCGCTTCAAGTTCATCATTTTCAAAGAAACGACAGCCGTTTTTCTCATACAGCTTGTTATTGAAAGTGGTTTCAGAAATACCCAAAGCGCCAGCCATCGCAGAACGCCCACCAGGGAATGCCTTACACATCTCTTTCACAACTTCTTTTAATGTTTGTTTGCACATATCTACAATTCCGTTGTTTTGTTGGTAGTTAACTCAGTTAGTTGGTTTTGGTATCGTTTGCCTGTTCCAATTAGTTCATACAGATCTGGTCTTATTTCATGAGGTAAAACAGCATTGTTGGTGGCTTTCACAATAGACATAACCAACCTTGCGTCTACACCACCTCCATGAAGCCAACGCCAAACTGTAGGTTGGCTAACGCCGCATAAGTCAGCTAGTTTTTTTTGCCCCCCAGCAATATCAATTGCTTTTTGAATTGCTTCGTTTTTCATTTTTTAACCCTTTTAGTATTGTCGTGAGATAAATAATAGCAATGAGTATTAATTTATACAATAGCAATGAGAATTTGATTTTTAATACGCATGACTATAAATTCGCATTCATGAAAACGACACTGTCTGAACGCCTTCAAAAGGCTATGAAATATAGGGGCAATATGACTCAGGGTGCTTTAGCTGAAGCATCAGGTGTTGCTCAACCTACTATCTGGCGTTTAGTTAATGGAAAAGCTAAAGGCTCTGTTAAATTAGTTGATATAGCTAATGCTCTTGGCGTGAATGTTGATTGGTTGGCGAACGGCATTGGGGAAATGGAAGGGTCTAATAACGAGCAAAAATTTAGGCTAGATAAATCTCTTAATATTTCAGTTTGGGATGAGACTGGTGAGACTGACGATTTCGTTTTATCCCCCATGGGCAAGCCATTACCGTCTTACCGTGCATATGTCCTTAGTCGCAATACAGGGTGCGCTGAGGCACCTAACGGGAGTATCGCTATTGTAGATACTGAGATAACACCAGGAACGGGGGATCTGGTGATAGCGCAGGTCAACAATTCTATTTCTGTATATA
The DNA here is from genome assembly GCF_041344805.1 of Providencia sp. TYF-12. Lineage (NCBI taxonomy): Bacteria > Pseudomonadati > Pseudomonadota > Gammaproteobacteria > Enterobacterales > Morganellaceae > Providencia > Providencia sp. TYF-12. Next base: position 2,149,539 of record NZ_CP166833.1, on the reverse strand, counting down.
AATTTTTAGATGGTGGTAGTCACGGCTTCCTGTCAGTTGATGATAATAGAGTGCCATTGATTGATTTATCCTCTGCACTATTTATCGGAGTAGTTGTCTTTCTTGTTCGTGATTTCAGGAGGTAGCTTGTTTTCTTTTTTTTACTAACAAGCACCTCTCTATACTCACCAACCCCATCTCTCACCAAAACTATCACCATCGTCTCATTCCTCTCGAATATAACATCGTAGCTTTTGGTTATTTACTGTGTATTTATACAGTAAATTGTTTTATACTTTATATTCTCAAGTAAAATTTGCAAGAATTATTCTATAAAAATTCTAATAGCCTTTCGTATTATTATAAAAATAAAAAAATAATTCTTTTAATTTCAATTAAATACAATCTATCTTAAAATAAATAAAATATACTTATTGCTATAATTAATACTCATTGCTATATTTATTCCATCAAGACAATTACTAGGTGGATATCATGCAAACCAATTCAAATGAACCAATCGTTACTTTTAGTGTGCCAATGTCGCAGGATGATGTACGCGAGTGGATACTGGAAAAAGCCAAACAAATTAACAATCTGCAAAAACTACGTAACGAGCGTGATGAGCTGCAATCTAAACTCGAAAAGCTCGACGAAGAAATTGCAGAGTGCATGGATATGTGTGCAGTTACTGTTAGTGCTTAACTGAATTCAATTGTGTGGAGTACTTAGTATGGGAATGCTTATTTTAACTCGTCGAGTCGGTGAAACTTTAATGATTGGTGATGATATTAAAGTGACTGTTTTAGGTGTCAAAGGTACCCAAGTGCGGATCGGTATCGAAGCCCCAAAAGATGTTGGCGTACATCGACAAGAGATTTATAACGCTATTCAAGAAGAAATTAAAAACGCCACTGCTAGTAATAAGTGACCCTTGTAGTTTTTGGCGGTATCGCACCGCCCTTTTTCATAATACATAAGGCCACTGACTTTATGTCAGTCCATACTAGGTAATATATCTTTATATATTGTCAGTGGTCTTATTTATTGTGTGGAGTTAATTATATTTGAGGAAAAAACAAATGAAACGTTTTCCAATTACTAGCTGTGTTATTTTTAAAGCTGAATTACCCAGCGCTGACGTTTTAGAAAGTCATTTAAAAGAATTACCCTTTGTTGATATTTTAGAGTCACATTCTATTAGCTATGGTTTTATTCCGAATAAAATTACAGGTGAGTTAGTTACGCCAATTGAAGGTGGTTATATTATTACTTTTCGTATTGATGAAAAGATACTTCCTAAAGCTGCCATTGCATTTGAGGTTAATAGACGCATTGAAAAATTGAAAGAGCAAGGCGCTAATGACTTAAATGAAGCAGAAGTAAAGCGAATAGCTATAGAGGAAATGCTTAAAGTTGCTTTAACTAAAACAAAAATCATCACCGCCCTTTATCACGTTAAAAAAGGTTTTCTTATTGTATCGAGCACTCGCAAACCAGAGCACCAAGCGCTTGTTAGATGCTTAATTAAGGTTTGTGGTTCGGTAAAAACAGAAACAATCCATGTTGATGATGCTAAGAACGGTATAACAACTCGCCTGATTAACTACATAAACAATGAACCACCAGCAGACTGCTTTGGCGGGAAGTTATATCCTTGCAACTTCTACTTGCTGCAAAGAAAAGTAGAGAAAAAATTAGAGTCTGTTAAATACGACGCTGAACTGCACTATGTCCAACGCGAATTAAGTGAGAGTCTATCAAATGGATTTCGTGTCAGCCTATTGGAATTATCAACCCTAGATATTGTCTTTAAATTAAGTGATAACTTCGAATTCAAGGGAATAAAACCAATTAGTGAAGTTGACTGTGATGGTGATAGAGTTTTCCGTCATCGGCATGTTAATTCTTTATTTATGTTTTATATGATAGACACCATTGAGTTATTAATTGAATTATTAAAATACAAAGAAAAAACAGAGTAACTATTTAACCAACACCAAGGAATTTAATTCTCTTTATTAAGAGACGGAATCTTATTATCTAAATTTTGTGTGGAGTATTAATTATGTCTAAAGAACTAACATTAAGTGAATTATTAACTCAGCGTTGTGTTGAGTTTGCAAATAGCGAACAAGCAGTAGAAATTATTGATAAAGGCATCACTAAATTATTTACCAGTGTTGTTGATGATGCCTTTCGTTCCTATGGAGATTTCGGTAAGGCTTTTAATAAGGCAATGGAGGGTGCATTACCTGCGAATATAGAGGATGTGGTTGATTTGAAAAAATACAACACGCTGGTTGCTGAAAAAATGCGTAACTCTTGGGAAAACTCAGGAATCGAAACCGACTTACAGGAAAAGGTTGCCGCTTTAGTAAAAGATTTCACAAGTGACGAAGAGTGCCCTAAATACATTAAAGCTTCTGATCTATGGGAGGCATTTATCAAAGACAACACTAGCGATGCCATGGAAAGTGGCTGGGATTCTCCACAGGTATTTTTTGATGATGAACGTGACGGATCTATTTTTGTTAGCTTGCACCCAGATGAGGCCACATCTTCATATAGCTCAATAAGAGAAAGCGAATGTGATTATAGATTCCATCTAGGTGATGTCCGAGTTGATGGTTATGGAAGTGAATTACTTTTGCATGAAGGTCATAAAGTGTATGAGCTGTTTAGTGGCAAAGTGAAAGGTAAAGTTTTAGGGAAAAACATAATAAAACCATACTCCACTTTCGATAAATTAATTTTGAACCTCTATTACGGCGGCAGCTTATTAGTTTGGGATGAATCACCAGAAGATATTTGTTATAGCAATGGTTGGGATTAATGAGGGTATAAATTATGCAACTTAGCCAAATTAATTTAATTTCCGCTATTTCTAATGAAATAGAAAAACAAATACCCGGCATACCTGCTGAACCTCGTTATATGAATGCCATTATTAGGGCTGCAACATTGGTTTGTGAAGAATTCAAAAAGCCGCTTGTTAAAGCTTCTGAAGATATGGGGCTTGCTGCATGGCTTGCTAGTGATGATGTAGGGGCGAGTTCAAGATATATGGCTTCCGTTCTTTCTGGTCAGTTTAGCGCTCCAAATCATTACCCTTTGGATGGTGCCGATTTAGGCCGCTGCATTAGATTGCTGGTGGCTGTACCTGAATTAGTAAGCCAATTACATGAAATGAAAGCATGTTCACCTCAGTGGTCAGCTGTTATCGATAATTGGGATAAATGGAAAGAGCTTTACGATGCTGGTGAAGGTACAAAACTTTATCAAGAAATGAAATTAACTTACAAATCATTAAGGGGCTTGCCATGAAAACTCTACATGGACGCTGCATTCGTCGCTGTAAATTACAATTCAATCGGTTATTTGCCAAAATGAATTAAAAAAATACCGCCATGACGGAGGCGGTAAGGGAATCTTGATGAGTAATTTAATTGTAATAATAAGTATCAGCTTTTTAACATAGTTAATGAATATAAATCAATATCGAGTGTTTAATAAACCAGACCTGGTAATAAAAAAATTGCCGACACGGATTGGGCGGCAAATTGTGTAGGGATATTTATAGTTTCTTTGTGTAAGCAATTTAAGCATAGTGAACAATATTAATTTAACAAGGAAGTTAGATAAAAAAATGCCGACACATGGGATGATCGGCAAGAGATACACATAAAACTCATTACTAAGGTCGGCTCTATCGCAAAGAGCCAACTAGAGAATACATCTAAAATAAAAAACGCATAAGTGTATTTTTAGTGAAATATTTTGCTCGATAGGATTAAATTTAGATAATGAAGAGATATGAAGGGATGGATAGATTTAATAGACGATATTACGAATGGGTATATCGCTAAACATTTTGAAAACACTGACTGAGGTCACACTAATCACAGTTTAAAGGATACCCAACTAATATCTTATATGTTCGGGCGGATTTTTTATTTCAATCCGTAAAACAATGCTAAAAGTATCAGAACTGAAAGCATGATTATAGCCAAAGCACCAATGAGACAGCTAATGCCTCTAAATAGACAAGATGCCACATCAACCCAGGTTGTATTTTTTCTATTACGTCTCATTTTAGCCTCCTTGGCACAAGTTACTAAATTAAATAACTGAAATTTAATATACACCCCATAGATAAGGACTAGCAATGAAATATAAACACTTAATGGTAGATCTAGAAGGAATGAGCACACATAACAATGCAGCCATTGTTTCTATTGGTGCAGTCGCTTTTGAACCTTCAACTGGTGAGATTGGGCCTACATTTTACCAAGTTGTCGATTTAAGAAGTTGCGAGCGTGCAGGTCTTCATATCGATGCTGATACCGTCCTTTGGTGGATAAAGCAAAACGCTGAAGCTAGATCGGAAATTGTTGGTGTTAGTTATGAGTTAGAAGAATCACTAGCCGACCTAAATCTTTTTGCCGAGAGAGTTCTGACTGATGATGTTCAGGTGTGGGGTAATGGCGTTGATTTTGACAATGTTATTTTGCGTAACGCATATGATGCTGTCGGTTTAGATCCGTTCTGGAAACATTGGAACAATCGCTGTGTTAGAACAATTGTAGAGCTAGGCCATAATGCTGGTATTGATCCTAAGCGTACGCTCGAATTTGAAGGAGAACAACACAATGCATTAGCTGATGCAATCCATCAGGCTAAATATGTGTCTATTATCCACCAGCATTTAATCAAACCAGTTAACGACGATATTTAATTTTTAAGTCTGTATGCGGCAGGTGTGTGGAGGTAGTTATGCAAATGCTAACTTTAGAGGAATGGGCCAATGATCGCTATCGCAGCCGCCCACCTCGGCTGGGAACATTACAACGCTATGCAAGAAACGGCTTGTTTTATCCACCAGCACAAAAAGAAGGCGGTATTTGGCGCGTGAGAGAGGATGCCGATCTAGTCGGTAATTTGACATCACCGGATATCAAAAAGAATGATAATCCGAAATTGCAAAGGATTTTAAGCGATGGCTGCCCGACCACGTAAAAATAATGTCAGTATTCCTAACCTTTATCCACTGTTCAGTAGAAAAGCGAATAAGGTTTACTGGCGTTATCGTCACCCCATAACTGGAAAATATCACGCCCTCGGTGACAATGAAGCCGAGGCGCGAGAAATTGCCCTTGAAGCCAATAGTCGCTTAGCTGAACAGCGCAGCCGACAAGTCATGGCGATCAGCGATAGAGTGGCAAGAATTAAAGGAAAAGAAATTACTGTTAATACTTGGCTAGATCGCTATTGGGTAATACAAGATGAGCGATTAGCTGATGGTGACATAAAACCAAATACACATAAACAAAAAAGAAAACCTGTTGAATTAATGCGGCACTCATTAGCAATGAAACCTTTACCCGCTGTTGATGCGAGAGATATCGCATCAATACTCGATGAATATAAATCTAATGGCCAGCATCGCATGGCTCAGGTTATTCGCTCAGTGTTAATTGATGTATTCAAAGAAGCACAGCATGCTGGTGAAGTTCCACCAGGATATAACCCTGCTCTTGCAACTAAACAACCTAAAAGACGAATTACTCGCCAGCGCCTCAATTTAGAAGAGTGGCAAAAAATATTTGAAGTAGCGGATAAACAACATAAGTATTTAGGTAACGCGATGCTACTGGCAATAATTACCGGACAACGACTAGGCGATATTTCAGCAATGAAATTTAGCGATATCTGGGATGACCACTTGCATGTAACGCAAGAAAAGACAGGAAGTAAATTAGCTATTCCACTAGCGTTAAGATCTGATGCGTTGAATATGTCTTTGCGTGATGTTGTTTCTAGATGTCGCGATCGCGTTGTGAGTCAGTATTTAATTCATTATTTCCATACAACATCACAAGCAGAAAGAGGCGCTCAAGTTACAGCAAATACACTAACCACAAACTTTAAAAAAGCGCGAAATAAAACTGATATTGACTGGGGAGAAGGAACACCTGCTTCTTTCCACGAGCAGCGATCTTTGTCTGAAAGACTGTATAGGGATCAGGGTATCAACACTAAAGATTTACTGGGACATAAGTCGCAAAAAATGACCGATAAATATAATGATGACCGAGGTAAAGATTGGGTAAAAGTTGTTATTTAAGGCTCTAAATGTAGGTGGGTTTTGATAATTCGTTTTGATAACTTTTTGATAACCGTTTCAAGTGTGATAATAAAAAACGGGAACTATTAAGCTCCCGTTATTAATCACAACACGTAATAAATTACATGTGTTTGATGATTGCGTCGCCGAACTCGCTACATTTCAGTAATTTAGCGCCATCTAACTGACGTTCGAAGTCATACGTTACAGTCTTAGCTTCAATTGCGCCTTCCATACCTTTAACGATTAGGTCAGCCGCTTCAGTCCAACCCATGTGGCGTAACATCATTTCAGCAGAAAGAATGATAGACCCTGGGTTTACTTTATCTTGACCCGCATATTTTGGTGCAGTACCGTGTGTTGCTTCGAATAATGCACATTCAGAACCAATGTTTGCTCCTGGCGCGATCCCGATACCACCAACTTGAGCAGCTAATGCATCAGAAATATAGTCACCATTCAGGTTCATACAAGCAATAACATCATATTCTGCTGGACGCAGTAAGATTTGCTGCAAGAAAGCATCTGCAATCACATCTTTAACGATAATATCTTTACCGTTTTTAGGGTTTTTAATTTTAACCCATGGGCCGCCATCTAATAATTCACCGCCGAATTCTTCTAGTGCTAATTGGTAACCCCAATCTTTAAATGCACCTTCAGTGAACTTCATAATGTTACCTTTATGAACTAAGGTCACTGAATCACGGTCATTATCAATTGCATATTCAATCGCTGCACGCACTAAACGTTTTGTTCCTTCTTCTGAACAAGGTTTGATGCCAATACCGCAGTCTTGTGGGAAACGGATTTTCGTTACACCCATTTCATCTTTTAGGAATTTGATAACTTTATCAGCTTCTGCTGAACCTGCTTTCCACTCAATACCTGCATAGATATCTTCGGAGTTTTCACGGAAGATAACCATATCAGTCAGTTCAGGTTGCTTAACAGGGCTAGGCGTTCCTTTGTAATAACGAACTGGACGCAAACAGATATACAGATCAAGTTGCTGACGTAGAGCAACGTTCAGTGAACGAATACCACCACCAACTGGAGTTGTTAAAGGACCTTTAATTGAAACACGGTAATCACGGATTAAATCGAGGGTTTCTTCTGGTAACCAAACATCTTTACCATAAATTTGTGTAGATTTTTCACCGGTGTAAATTTCCATCCACGAAATTTTGCGCTCACCGTTGTAGGCTTTTTTAACTGCCGCATCAACCACTTTTAACATTGCGGGTGTCACATCAACACCAATACCATCACCTTCAATGTAAGGGATAATTGGATTGTTCGGAACGTTCAGTTTGCCTTTTGCATCAATGGTAATTTTAGCGCCTTCTGCCGGAACTACTACTTTGCTTTCCATTAACCTCTCCTTTCACTTGCGTATTTTGCTTGTTAATTTTTTGTAAGAGACGTGTCAATACTACTTCAATCTGCGTCGAACGCCAATGATTACTCATCTAAGCTTCAATGCGGATCGCATTTAACGTACTGCTCAATCCTATAAGTTGAAGGGATACATATTTATAACTACTTTGAAATCAATTGATTAGTTTTATTATCCCTATTTAAAGAAAAAATTGATTATGATAAAAGTTCTTTTAAGGTAACTAATTCTAATAGCTTAATATGCTATAAACGCTTTCTTTAACCTAATTAATACTAACAAATTAACCGAAATTAAAAACACGCTCTCATCACACAATTGCCACCTTAATTATATCATAGGTGTTTATTTTTAAATGGAAAATTGGCTTTATCGTTTTAAATGATTTTAAAGTTGTTAATTAAATATTGCATTAAAACGTAAAATCCATCCCTAGGCTTTTACGGGTAAATCCCCTACACTAATGTTAATCAATATCCATTGAACCAATTCATGCCAATAAACTGCCATAAAGCCATTATGAATAAGCCAAATAATAAATCAGCGACCAACAAGTATAAATACAATCAACGCCCAACTGATTTAAGGCATAAACGAAAATCAACTTCAGTTAACGCATTTTCCCATCAGTCTCCTCGTAAAGTTATTTTATTTAATAAACCCTTTGATGTTTTGCCTCAATTTACTGATGAACAAGGTCGAGACACATTAAAAAACTATATTCCTATTACTGGCATTTATGCTGCGGGCCGCTTAGATAGGGATAGCGAAGGGTTATTAATTTTAACTAACGATGGCAAATTACAAGCACGCTTAACACAGCCTGAGAAAAAAACAGGGAAAATATACTATGCTCAAGTCGAAGGTATCCCCGAGGAAACCGCATTAATCAAATTTCGCCAAGGTTTACAGTTAAATGATGGGCTAACTCAGCCTGCGGGGGTCGAACTCGTCAACGAACCAGATTGGTTATGGCCAAGAAACCCACCAATCAGAGAACGAAAAAACATCCCAACAAGTTGGCTAAAAATCACTTTATATGAAGGACGAAATCGACAAGTCCGCCGAATGACAGCAAATATTGGTTACCCTACATTACGACTGATCCGCTACCAAGTGGGTGAATTCAGTTTGGGGAACCTTTCTGTTGGTGAATGGAAGGAGGTAAATGTTGTTTAAACCTAATGTCACTGTTGCAACTATCGTACATGCTCAAGGCAAATATTTAGTCGTTGAAGAATGGGTAAATGAAAAGCCAACGTGGAACCAACCCGCTGGGCACTTAGAAGCAAATGAAACACTTTTGCAAGCCGCAAAACGTGAGTTATATGAAGAAACAGGAATTGACGCTTGCCCCTCACAGTTAATTAAAATCCACCAATGGATTGCACCTGATAAGACTCAGTTTATCCGTGTTTTATTTGCTGTCGAGCTAGAGTCCATATGTGAAACACAACCACAAGATAGCGATATTAGCGCTTGTCACTGGGTTAGTGCTCAGGAAATATTAGAAAGCCAATATCTGCGTTCGCCCTTAGTTGCAGAAAGTCTACGCTGTTTCTTGACAGGAACCCACTACCCCCTTGATATCTTGGCTGCATATGGTGAGGACTACCTTTAACGCCCCACATATTGCTTGGTGAAATCTTCATCAAGCAATAATATTCCCCTCAAACGCTGGTGCAACAAGGTCACAACATGCTAAAGTATGGGGCTTGATTTTTCCGCATTGAGACTATTTCCATGTCAAATAACAGTACCATGTCAGACAACAGCCTAAAAAAAGTCATCGTCGGTATGTCCGGTGGTGTTGACTCCTCTGTATCCGCCTATTTGCTGCAACAGCAAGGGTATCAGGTTGAAGGGTTGTTTATGAAGAACTGGGAAGAAGATGACGACACGGAATATTGTTCTGCCGCAGCCGACCTCGCCGATGCCCAAGCCGTTTGTGACAAATTAGGCATTGAATTACATACCATCAATTTTGCAGCAGAATATTGGGATAACGTATTCGAACATTTTTTGACTGAATATAAAGCTGGTCGTACACCAAACCCAGATATCTTATGTAATAAAGAAATCAAATTTAAAGCATTTCTAGAATTTGCCGCTGAAGATTTAGGGGCAGATTACATCGCTACGGGCCATTATGTCCGTCGTCGTGATATTGCAGGCAAAAGCCAGTTATTACGTGGTTTAGATGGCAATAAAGACCAAAGTTATTTTTTATATACCTTAAGTCACCAACAAGTTGCTAAAAGCTTGTTCCCAGTAGGTGAACTTGAAAAGCCTGAAGTACGTCGCATCGCAGAGGAAATTGGTTTAATTACTGCAAAGAAAAAAGACTCCACAGGGATCTGCTTTATTGGTGAACGCAAATTCCGTGATTTCCTAGGCCGCTACCTGCCCGCACAGCCTGGCCCTATCGTTACAGTAGATGGTGAAACCATAGGTCAGCATGAAGGCTTGATGTATCATACATTAGGGCAACGTAAAGGCTTAGGCATTGGTGGGACTAAAGAAGGTTCTGAAGAACCTTGGTATGTCGTCGATAAAGACGTTCAAAATAATGTCCTTATCGTTGCACAAGGGCATGAACACCCTCGTCTAATGTCCGTCGGGTTAATCGCCCAACAATTGCATTGGGTTGACAGAGAAACATTAACCCAGCCTTTACGCTGTGTAGTAAAAACCCGTTATCGCCAAGCGGATATCCCTTGTACTATTACACCATTAAGCGAAGACCGCATAGAGGTTATATTTGAAGCCCCTGTAGCAGCCGTTACGCCAGGGCAATCTGCTGTCTTTTATCTAAATGAAGTTTGTCTCGGCGGCGGCATCATTGAAGCCCGTATTCAGGAGTAAATGTGGCTAAAAACTACTATGATATCACGCTTGCGTTAGCGGGTATCTGCCAAGCAAGCGCAATGGTTCAGAAGCTTGCTCACGAAGGCATTAGTCAAGACCAAGACACCGAAACCATGGTCAATTGCCTCACCAATATGAATCCAAAATCAACATTGGATGTATTTGGTAATGATGAAGCAAACTTAAAAACTGGTCTAAATGCTATGTTGGGCATGTTAACGGGTGGAAATAGTGGTTTATCTGCTGAAATGACCCGCTATATGTTGAGCATTATGGTGCTTGAACGCCGTCTCAATAAAAACCAGGAAGCGATGAATCAACTGGGTCAACGTATTGAGCAATTTGAACGGCAAGCTAGCTATTTTGAGCCTCTATCAGAAGGTGTATTTAATGCGCTTGCTGGTATTTATGTCGATGTTGTCAGCCCTGCTGGCCCACGAATTCAAGTTACAGGCTCCCCTGACATCCTGAAAAATACCTTAGTACAGGCTAAAGTTAGAGCCACTTTACTCGCGGGTATTCGTTGCGCAGTACTTTGGCAGCAAGTAGGTGGAAGCCGTATCCAACTAATGTTCTCTCGCAATCGTCTGGCTAATCAGGCGAAAGATATTTTGTCTCACCTTTAAATCTGGAGTTGCTACCAATGGAATTATCCTCACTGACCGCTGTATCCCCGATTGACGGCCGTTACGGTGATAAAGTCAGCGCTTTACGCACTATATTTAGTGAGTTTGGCTTACTGAAATTTCGTGTGCAAGTTGAAGTTCGTTGGCTACAAAAACTGGCTGCAACCGCTGAAATCAAAGAAGTTCCTTCATTTGATAATGACGCAATCGCTTACTTAGATGAAATTGTCGCGAACTTCTGTGAAAAAGATGCAATGCGCATTAAAGAGATTGAGCGTACAACTAACCATGACGTTAAAGCAGTAGAATATTTCCTAAAAGAAAAAGTGGCAAATATCCCTGCACTACACGCCGTCTCTGAATTTATTCACTTTGCTTGTACATCAGAAGATATCAATAACCTTTCTCATGCTTTAATGTTAAAAACAGCGCGTGAAGAAGTCTTATTACCACAATGGCGCCAAATAATTGATAAAGTTAAAGCGATGGCACATGAGTACCGCAACTTGCCGTTGCTATCTCGCACCCATGGCCAGCCAGCAACACCATCGACTATTGGTAAAGAATTCGCCAACGTCGCCTATCGTTTAGAGCGCCAATATCGTCAGTTACAACAGGTTGAGATTTTAGGTAAAATTAACGGTGCTGTCGGTAACTATAATGCCCATATGGTAGCTTACCCTGAAGTTAACTGGCACGAGTTTAGTGAAACCTTCGTAACCTCTTTAGGTATCCAGTGGAACCCATTCACCACACAAATCGAACCTCATGACTATATTGCGGAACTATTTGATTGTGTCGCACGTTTTAACACGATTGTGTTAGATTTCGACCGTGACATTTGGGGTTACATCGCATTAAACCATTTCAAACAAAAAACAGTAGCTGGTGAAATCGGTTCTTCTACAATGCCACATAAAGTCAACCCTATCGATTTCGAAAATTCTGAAGGTAACTTAGGTTTAGCTAATGCTGTATTAGGTCACCTAGCCAGTAAACTGCCTGTTTCTCGTTGGCAACGTGACTTAACAGACTCCACAGTATTACGTAACTTAGGTGTAGGTTTAGGCTATGCTTTAATAGCCTATCAATCGACCATGAAAGGTTTAAACAAACTGGAAGTGAACGAACAGCACCTGTTGGATGAATTAAACCAAAATTGGGAAGTCTTAGCCGAGCCAATTCAAACCGTTATGCGCCGCTATGGCATTGAAAAACCTTATGAAAAGCTGAAAGAACTTACCCGAGGTAAGCGTGTTACCGCTGAGGGGATGAAACAGTTTATTGATGGTTTAGAACTGCCAGAGCATGAAAAAGCGCGCCTCAAAGAAATGACACCTGCTAACTATATTGGTTACGCTGTCACTTTTATTGATGAGCTTAAATAAAACTGATTTAGACTATTTCGGCGGCCTCTGTGCCGCCTTTTTTTACTGATTTGTCTTACCTCTTAATTCCAAAAGCCAACTTCGTCGATAACCTACGTCAAAAACGCGCTGACTTACTAAGAATACGCTATTTTTAGGGTTTGTTTGACTTATATTTACTTAAACGCTTGTTGTTATTCAGAACTCTTTTTACCATAGTGCTACTATTATCATTAATAGCAACTATCATTTCCTTACTGTGAGGGTTTCAGATGCGTATTTTAATCGTCGAAGACAATGCATTACTTCGCCACCATCTAACGGTTCAGCTGAAAGAGCTTGGTCATCAAGTTGATTCCGCTGAAGACGCAAAAGAAGCGGATTACTTTTTGCATGAAAGTTGCCCTGATATTGCAGTTGTCGACTTAGGTTTACCTGAAGAAGACGGCCTTTCAATGATCAAACGCTGGCGCGGTGCGCATGTAAATATCCCAATTTTAGTTCTCACTGCACGTGAAAGCTGGCAAGAAAAAGTTCAAGCTTTAAACAGCGGCGCTGATGATTACGTCACTAAACCTTTCCAACTAGAAGAACTCGTCGCAAGAATGCAGGCACTGATGCGAAGAAATAGCGGCCTAGCCTCACAGGTATTAGAACTAGGTAATTTTGTTATTGATTTATCACGCAAAGAATTCACCGTTAACGGTGAAGCCGTCAAATTAACCGCATTTGAATATACCATCATCGAAACCTTACTACGCAACAATGGCAAAGTCGTCAGCAAAGATTCATTAATGCGCCAACTTTACCCCGATGCTGAACTAAGAGAAAGCCATACAATCGATGTATTAATGGGGCGATTAAGAAAAAAAATACAGCAATTTCATAGTGATGATGTAATTGTCACCGTTCGTGGTCAAGGCTATCGTTTTGATGTGAATGGCTAATATGCAGTTAGGTAAATTTAAATTTAAGCCCCTTTCGCTTCGAGCACGTTTTTTATGTGCAACCTCTGCGGTCATTTTGGCACTCACTTTGTCTTACGGTATCGTTGCCATATTGGGCTATTTAATTAGCTTTGATAAAACAACTTACACCCTTTTGCGTAGTCAAAGTAACTTAATTTATAGCTTGGCACAGTGGCAAAATAATAAAATTGATATCCGTGTTCCCCCTAACTTCACGTTAAATAACCCCACATTAGTGATTATTTATGATGATCAAGGGCAAGTATTATGGCGTCAACGCGATGTGCCTAGCGTTGAAAGGCTGATCCGAAATGATTGGCTAAAAAAGGAAGGGTTATATGAGATTGATACTGACATCCGTGAAACCCGTCAACTGCTTAATGATAACCCTGAGCTAAATAATAAACTGGATGATATGGACAATGATGATGAGCCACTCACCCATTCTGTATCAGTCAGCCAATATGCCGCCAGCGAAAACCTACCAAACCTAACCATTGTCGTGGTGGATACACTTCCACAAGACTTGCAAAATACAGGTCTAGTCTGGGAATGGTTTGGCTATGTGTTACTTGCTAATTTAATTTTAGTTATCCCATTATTATGGCTAGCGGCTTATTGGAGCTTACGCCCAATTAAATCATTAGTTTCACAGCTTGGTAGCTTAGAAAAGGGGGAACGAGATACACTCGATGAAAACCCGCCTTCAGAACTTCGAGGGTTAGTCCGTAACCTCAATATTTTATTAACTAACGAGCGGAAACGTTATAGTAAATACCGAACCACGCTTTCTGACCTGACCCATAGCCTTAAAACCCCATTGGCAGTATTACAATCGACCCTACGCTTGTTACGTTCGGGTAAACAGATGAATATTGACCAAGCAGAACCTATTATGCTTGAACAAATTGGCAGGATCTCACAACAGGTCGGCTACTATTTGCACCGCGCTTCCACACAAGGTGATGAAAACATGATGTTGCGTGAAATTTCATCTGTTCCATCAATATTAGATAGCTTAGCGAGCGCCTTGCATAAAGTTTACCAGCACAAAGGAGTTGCTATCACAGTAGAAGTTTCTCCAGAAATCACTTGGCTCGGTCAGCCTAATGACTTTATGGAAGTCATGGGTAATATTATGGAAAATGCATGCAAATATTGCCTAGAATTTGTCGAAGTCACTGCGGTGACTGGGCCTGATAGCCTAACGTTAATTGTTGATGATGACGGCCCTGGCGTCCCGGAAAGCAAACGCAGTTTAATTTTCGTTCGAGGCCAACGTGCCGATACCCTTCGTCCAGGCCAAGGTCTCGGCTTATCCATCGCGGTCGACATTATTGACCAATATGATGGGGAGATCACAATTAGTGATAGCCCGCTCGGTGGTGCTCGCTTAGCCGTCACATTTAGACAGCAATCTATGATCGAAGATAGTTAATCTGTGATATTAACCCACTTATTCCCTATTTTATGATACGTTTCCGGTATACTATTTAGGGAGTCTTATTACTAGGGGCTGCTCCAATACTGCTATCTATATTCATATAAATAGCAGCCCTCAATAATTATGGCTAACCTAATTTATTTAAAAGAAGTACTAAGTGACTTACTTCATATATAAAGGTCATTTCGTACCATTATGGCCTGTGGTATTGCCGTAACACCATCAGCAATATTCAACAGCTCCAAGGGACAATAAGATGGATTACAAACTAAATCTAGACTGGCAAAGTTTTCTGGATAGCCACTGGCAGAAGCGCCCACTGCTTATCAAAAAAGGGTTTGCAAATTTTATTGATCCTATCTCACCTGATGAACTTGCAGGTTTGGCGATGGAAGATGAGGTTGATAGCCGTTTAGTCAGCCATAAAGAAGGAATTTGGCAAGTAAGTCATGGCCCATTTGAGAGTTATGATCATCTCGGTGAGAAAAATTGGTCTATTTTAGTCCAAGCCGTTGACCATTGGCACTATCCAAGTTCCGCTCTAATGAAGCCATTTCGTGTTCTCTCTGATTGGCGAATGGATGACTTAATGATCTCCTATTCGGTTCCTGGTGGTGGTGTAGGCCCTCATCTTGACCAATACGATGTATTTATTATTCAAGGTGAAGGTCGTCGTCGTTGGCGTGTTGGGGAAAAAATCCCGATGAAACAACATTGCCCTCACCCTGACTTACTACAAGTTCAACCTTTTGATGCCATCATTGATGAAGAAATGGAGCCCGGTGATATTTTGTATATCCCACCAGGGTTCCCGCATGAAGGCTATGCAATTGAGCCATCATTAAACTATTCAGTAGGCTTTCGAGCCCCTAATACGCGTGAGTTAATCAGTAGTTTTGCCGACCATTTAATTTCGAATGATTTAGGCAGCTACCGTTACAGCGACCCTGATTTATCATTCCGTGATAACCCTGCGGAAATTTTACAAGGGGAACAAATTAAATTACGCGAAATGATGGAGTCTCTGATTAATGACCCTGACCTGTTCCGTAAATGGCTTGGTGAATTCATTTCACAATCTCGCCATGAACTAGACATTGCACCACCAGAACCGCCTTATGAGCATGACGAAATCTATGACTTGCTAAAAACACAACAGGAAACCCTATACAAACTAAACGGGCTCCGAGCATTGCGTGTTGGTGACCAATTTTTTGTTAATGGTGAATGTTTAGAGACCCAGTGCTATGAAGCTGCTGATAGCCTATGTCGTTATGATGCGGTAAACAGCAAAATTTTAGCTGATGCTATCGATGACGTTAACTTTATCGCGCTCATTACCGCATTAGTGAATAATGGTTATTGGTATTTTGATGATTAGTCCATTTTATAAACATTAAATTTACCGAAAACACCCCCAATATTGGTAAAACAATTATTGGGGGTTAAATTTTATTCATTACATTCTAGTTAGCATATAACTTTTATTATCATTCCCAGTTAAACCGAAGCCACCCCCTTTCCCTTTAGATATCTTTATGAATATCTATAAAGTTTGCTTTCCTGTTTATTTTACTTCCGTATCAATAACATTGATAAAAAATTAAGCCTCACAAATAGGCACTCAAAGATAAAGTGTTTTTAAAATTTAATTCTAGAATATTTTTGCTTAGACCGATTAAGCTTGGGCGAATAATTAATAACCTTTCAATGATTATAACTTTATGAATATAGAAACTTTTTTAGCTTTATCCCTGTTTTCATTTGTAACATCCATTACCCCAGGCCCTAATAATATTATGTTACTTGCTTCAGGGGTCAACTTTGGTTTTCAAAAAACGTTACCACATTCGCTTGGTGTTTCAATTGGCTTTTTCATCATGCTTATTGCTGTTGGCTTAGGTGTTGGTGCACTCATTCAATCATTACCACTTGTTTATTCAACATTAAAATACATTGGTATTATTTATTTATTTTGGCTCGCATGGAAAACAACCATCAGCCATTCTATTGCTCAAGTAAATCAGCAAGACATAAAGCCATTAACATTACTTGAGGCTTCATTATTTCAATGGATTAACCCTAAAGCATGGATGATGGCGATATCAGGGATGGCAATGTATACCAATACGATAGAACCTTATATCTCAATATTATTAGTTGCCATCATATTTGCTTTGATAAACTGGCCATGTGTGGCTATTTGGGCAATGTTTGGTAGTAAATTAAGAGAAAAACTGAAGCAACCTAGTACATTAAAACGTTTTAACTTAGTGATGGGTATTTTACTCGCACTAAGTGGTATATCCGTGCTATTGCAATGAAATACCCATAACATAAAACGGAAATTATCCCGCTTGCTCAATAACCTCAGCTCAGTACTTATTGTACTGAGCTTAACAGGTTCATTAAGCCCCTCATGACTGGCGGGCGTGTATTGCGGTAAGTTCAGCAATACGCATAATGACACTAACGGCCTGCTCCATCCCTTCTTGGGTGATAAACTCATGTTTACTATGAAAATTATACCCCCCAGTAAAAATATTTGGGCACGGCAAGCCACGATGTGAAAGCTGAGCACCATCAGTTCCACCGCGGATAGGTTGAATAATAGGGTTAATATCACAATCAATCATGGCCTGTTTTGCTAATTCAACCACATGTGGGTATTTCATTACTTCTTTGTGCATATTGTAGTAGGTATCGTCCAATGTCAGCTCGATATAACAGCTCGGGTGTAAGCCTTCCCCTACTTTTTCAGCAATTCGAATAATATTTTTCTTTCTTGCTTCGAAGCTTACCAAGTCAAAGTCACGAATAATATAGTTCAGTTCTGCTTTTTCTACCGTTCCCTTCATCGATGTTAAATGATAGAAACCTTCATATCCATCCGTCTTTTCGGGAGTTTCATCTGCGGGTAACATCGAATGAATACGGTTAGCTAGCCCTAAAGCATTTACCATCACCCCTTTAGCATTTCCAGGGTGTGTATTGTTCCCGACTATTTTGATTGATACATTCGCCGCATTGAAGTTTTCATATTCTAATTCACCAACACCACCGCCATCGACAGTATAAGCCCACAATGCATCAAATTGCTTGAAATCAATATGGCGAGCGCCACGCCCAATTTCTTCATCAGGGGTAAATGCTAAACAAATTTTACCATGTGGAATATTGTTACCTTTTAGGCGCACTAATGCTGTAATAATCTCCGCAATACCCGCCTTATCATCAGCACCAAGTAGCGTCTTACCATCAGTCATAATTAATGTTTTCCCAATCATTTCATGTAAAACTGGGAACATGACAGGGGATAACACTTCATCACCAATCCCAAGGGCAATATCACCACCTCGGTAATTTTCGAGTACTTGTGGGCAAACATTTTTCCCCGAAAAATCAGGTGCCGTATCTAAGTGTGAAATAAAACCAATAGTTGGAACATCCCAATCAACGTTTGACGGCAAATAGGCCATCAAGCAACCTTGATCACTGAGTGTTACCTTTTCGAAACCTAAGTCAATCAGTTCTTTCATTAATGCGCGTGCAAACTTTAGCTGACCGGCACTACTAGGCACTGTTTTAGCATTCAATTTTGATTGCGTATCAAAAGCCGTATATTCAAAAAACCGCTCCAAGAGTTTGTCCATACCCTTCCCCCTCAAATATCAATGTCTGTATTATGGGAAAGATCACAGATTCAATTATTGTCTCAAATCAGCTTTGCTGTTAATGCTTGCAGGTTTTCGCAATAAATCTTTAATGAAATTTATTTTTTACACACTATTTTGATTTTCTCTTGCAACTAACCATTTTTAATACCTAAGACTAGTTAGGGGAATAATTAAATTGTATTATTTTATTACCCCCTATATTTGTTAGTTAAAACAGTGAATTAAGTTAAATATCATTTATCAATTGCACTAATTACCTATTATTATTTATTAATACTGTGCTATATCTGACGCATTATTATTTCGTTTATTATTTTTTATAATAATTAATGTAATTTTTATTCAAGTTATCGGGGCGTTTATGTCAAAAACATATTTGATTTATGGTGTGAGTAAAGGATTGGGCAAAGCACTTGTTGAAGGTATTCCCACAAATGAAGAGCTGGTTTACGGCGTCTCTCGTTCCAAACCCCCGTTTGAGCAAAGTAATTTTACTTGGCTCCCCGCTGACCTAAATGATAGCCAGTCTGCTAATATCATTAAAGATAAGGTTAAAGAACAACCGATTAACACCTTAATTTACAATGTAGGAATTTGGGAAAACCTGGCTTTTAGTGACGATTACCAGTTTGAAACAACTGATGACCTTGAGTTACTCAATATTATCCAGACGAATATCAGCGCCTGTTTATTAAATTTAAAAATGCTATTACCTAATTTACGCTCAGCTGAAAACAGTAAAATAATTTTAATTGGCTCTACATGGGGGCTAGATAATCATAATGGTAAAGAAGTTGCATTTTCCGCCACAAAATATGCCTTAAGGGGAATAGTGCAATCGCTAAGGGAAACATTACGTGAAGATAAAATTGGCATTTCTATCATAAACTTAGGTTATCTTGCTACAGAATACCCATTGTCTGTCCCTGTGGCTGAGGTTATTGAGAAGAGTCACGGGCAATTGATCCCATTACAAGATGTTGTCAATGCAGTACGTTTTATCCTAAGCACCAGTAATGCTACCTGTGTTAAGGAAATCACAATGCCGGCGATGATGGATTTAAATGTATAAAGAGGAATAGCTAAGGGAAATGACCGTTTCCCTTAGCCTGAAGTTGACTTATTTCGTTGTGCTTTTTACCTGTAATTCTGTAATAAGCTTATTAATATATTCCACTACAATTTTACTGGCTAAGCCGTAGTGCTTTTCATCAAACTCACTTTCTACCTGACTCGGTTCTAAATTTAATTCAACTGTATGTGCACCATGTAACTTCGCTTCATGAACAAAGCCCGCTGCCGGATACACATGGCCTGATGTACCAATTGAAATAAAAATAGTCGCTGATTCAATAGATTGATAAATATAATCCATGCCAATAGGCATTTCACCAAACCAAACAATATGTGGACGTAATGGCTGTGGAAACTGACAGCAGTGGCAACGGTCTTCCACTGATAAATCCCCTTTCCACTCGACAACCTGATTTGACCAGTTACAACGTACCTTTAATAATTCACCATGCATATGGATGATACGCTGACTCCCGGCTCTTTCATGTAAATTATCAATATTTTGAGTGATCAATAAAAAGCGATCGCCAAGTAACTCTTCAAGCTGAGCTAAAGCATAATGCGCCGCATTAGGCTTGATATTTTCTTGCTGTAATTGCCGACGACGCTCATTATAAAAACGTTGAACCAGTTTAGGGTTACGTTCGAAACCTTCCGGCGTTGCAACGTCTTCAACGCGGTGCTCTTCCCATAAACCATCCGCAGAACGAAATGTTTGGATCCCTGACTCAGCTGAAATCCCCGCACCAGTCAATACGACAATATTCACATTTTTCATATTATTTAATCTGTTATCTATATAAAAAGACCGGTTGCGAAGTCGCTGGCGACGTACACATTTATTTTTACGAGCTTTTTTTAATCTATAACGAAATCGCAACATCAAAAACTTCCTTTCATCCATGTAACTAATAAACTTGACACCTAGACGAGGCCGAGTACTTGTTTAACGCTGTATTTAGCGGCTCTACTCTCTGATTTATCATTAGTGTACAAATAAATATGCTTCTATATATTTTTATTAGTATATCTCACATTTACATATTCAACTTTGCACTATCTTAATGTTAACACACTAGAACTCATCACAATGACGAATGCAAATAAAAATATCGAGGGCATCGAACTTGTCACTTTTTCTTCATAAAACTGACATCTTTCTTTCATATTAATCCCCAATATCCCTAGAACTGTAAAACAATAAAAAAAACCTTCTTGATATGACTACCTACGGTTAATATACCGCTCGTCGATTTTGCTGTAATGATTATTCACCATTAAAAGGGATTGCATGGAAAAGTTTTTCGAAAAAACAATGTATGCTTCACGCTGGATTTTAGCGCCAATTTATTTCGGGCTTTCACTGACACTGTTGGCATTAACTATTAAGTTCTTTCAAGAACTGTTCCATATTTTGCCGAATATTTTAGCAATACCAGAGGCAGATCTCATCCTCACATTGCTCTCATTAATTGATATGGCATTAGTCGGTGGGTTATTAGTGATGGTGATGTTTTCAGGATATGAAAACTTTGTCTCCCAAATGGATATCCCAGAAGAAAGTGAAAAGTTAGGTTGGCTAGGTAAAATGGATGCCTCGTCACTGAAGAATAAAGTGGCTGCATCTATTGTCGCAATTTCATCAATTCACTTATTGAAAATTTTTATGGACTTAAAAAGCGTTTCGAACGATAAACTAATGTGGTATGTGATCATTCATTTAACCTTTGTTTTATCTGCTTTTGTCATGGGCTATTTAGATAAAATGACTAAAAAATAGCAACATGACCGCCTATAGCTACAGCTCTGATTAAAACTAATTTAATAGCCTATTTTATCAATAATAGGCTATTAAACGCCCCCTCTAACGCATCTTTAACACACTGAATACTCGCCATTTATGCTATCCTAACCACCTACTTGCCTATTGATTATAAGGAATATTTTAATGAGCGAGCACTTTGTCGGTAAATATGAAGCTGAAATTAAATTTCGGTTACCAAACCCTGAGAGTTTTCTACAAAAAATAAAAGCCGACCAAGCTGAGCCATTTACTGAAAATAATTCAGAAACTGATTATTTCTATGACAGTGAAAATTCGCCACTTGCAGCGAATAATATTAGCATGTGTGTTCGTAAGATGGTTCCGTCAGGGATTAAGTTATGGATAGTCAAGGGCCCAGGTTCTTCCGAATGTAAAGCAATTAATATTGATGACTGCCAACATGTGCAAAATATGTTAGTAACACTAGGTTATCACTGTAGTTTGGTGACAACAAAAGTTCGTAGTATTTACTTCCTGAATGATGTTCATATCACCATAGACCATCTTGCTGGCATCGGTTGGTTTGCCGAATTCGCTATCATGACGGACGATAGTCGTTTACTCAAACACTTATATAACAAATTATTAAGTGTTGCGATGACATATGGTTTCACGGAAGCGATGATTGAAAAGCGTAGCTATAAACAAATGTTCTTAGAAACACAAACCCAATAAAGAAGCCAATCACCTTAAAGCCTATTGCTAAGGTGATTGGCTGAGTGTGCACTGATTATTGACCACTAAGGATGCGAGCTGGGTCTAATTTGCTTGCTCGGCGAGCTGGGTACCAACTTGCCACCAAACTTAAAATAATCGTTGTGATTAAAACATAGACCACATCCATCATATGCAATTCAGAAGGCAGAAAATCGATAAAGTAAACATCTCCAGATAGAATTGGGTGACCGACTACTTTTTCTATCCCTTTGATTATAGTTGTTAAATTTAAGGATATCGTTATACCTAATACAACACCAATCAAAGAGCCAACTAAGCCACCTAATAACCCATACCATAAGAAAATAGCACGGATTTGCCCATCCTTAGCCCCTAGCGTCCGTAGTACAGCAATATCACTGCTTTTATCTTTAACTGCCATCACAAGAGTCGATACAATATTAAAGCATGCAACGCCAATCACTAGGATCATAGCTAAGTACATAATACTTCTAACCATTTGAATATCATTGTACATATAGCCGTAATCACCAATCCAGCTTTTAACGATGACATGATGCATTGTCTTTAACCCAGCATCATAAACCACCTTATCGGCGATAAAAGGATCTGTTGCTTTAATTTCGAAACCTGTCACGCCATCACCGTAATCAAGGTATTCTTGAGCATCCGCAAGCGGCACTAAAGCAAGTTGGTGATCCAATAAACCACTAAGCTTAAACACCCCCGTTACCTGAACACGAATACGTTTAGGCTGTTGGATTTTCAAACTTTCATCCGTATTGGGGATCATGATTGTAACCCAGTCCCCTTCCTTAACATTCAATGCATTAGCAACGCCTTGCCCCAAAATAATGGATTGTTTCCCTGCTTCAAAATGCTCCCATGCATCGTTAAGGATAAACTGTGGCAATGCACTAACTTGCGATTGCGTTTCGCGAGAAACTCCCATCACTTGGATTGCTTTTAAATTCGCCCCCCGCTCAAGCAACCCTGTAAAATTGATGTATGGACTCACGGCTTCCACACCTGGGGTTTTGCGAATGACTTGTTCGGCAAAATCTAAATCTTTATAAGGGGGCTTTACTGCATATATCTGACCATGTGGGACCACAGATAGCACGCGGTTATTTAATTCGCGCTCAAAACCATTCATGGCACTCAAGCCGATGACTAAAACAGCAACGCCAAGCACAATACCCAATGTCGACACTATCGACACCAAAGAAACCAACCCCGTCCGACGGCGACCACGACTAAAGCGTAACGCTGTTAATAATGTAAGAGGCATTTTAAACATTACCGAGCCCCCAAGGTAACTTCCTGTTGTAAGTGCCCGTCACGCATTTCCAATTGGCGGGATAAACGGCGCGCCAATGTCATATCATGAGTGACAACTAAAAAAGCAGTACGTTGTGTACGATTTAGCTCCCCCAATAACTCAAAAATGGCATCTGCGTTACGTAAATCAAGATTCCCCGTTGGTTCATCAGCTAATACTAAAGCGGGCTCATTAACCAACGCTCTGGCGATTGCCACCCGTTGACGCTCCCCCCCTGATAACTCAGAAGGCCTATGCCCTGCACGATGTGCCAAACCTACCGCTTCTAACATTTCTGTCGCTTTAGTCAATGCCAATTCTTTTGCAGCACCACCAATTAACAGTGGCATAGCCACATTTTCAAGAGCCGTAAAGTCAGGTAGTAGGTGGTGGAACTGATAAATAAAGCCTAAATCCTTATTTCGAATAGCAGCACGTTCATCAGAAGACAATTGATTAATATGCTGCCCGCGAAAAATTACATTCCCTTCAGATGGCGTATCTAAACCACCAAGTAAATGTAATAAGGTACTTTTACCAGACCCGGAGCTCCCCACAATGGCCATCATTTCGCCAAGCCCCATAGAAAAGCTGACATTTTTTAGCACTTGCGTAGACAATGCCCCTTCTTGATAGGTTTTATTTAAATTTTCACAGACAAGAAGTGGTTGTTTATTCATAACGTAAAGCCTCAGCAGGTTGGACCGCTGCTGCACGCCAAGAAGGATAAAGCGTCGCAAGCAGTGAAATCAGCATCGCACTTAGTGCAATAATTAAAATACCTGAGTAATCAAGTACAATCGGTAGAGATACACCTTTTGGTAATAAACCAATCAGTGGCATGATAAAATTTAACTGACTAGACAATAGTGTACCAAGTACCGTCCCCACTAGTGAGCCAATCACCCCTGCGCCTGCGCCTTGGATCATAAAGATGGCTAAAATACGCCAGCGTTTTAGACCGAGGGTTTTTAATATTGCAACTTCACCTTGTTTTTCCATCACCAGAAGTGATAACGAAGTGATAATATTAAAAGCTGCCACCGCAATAATTAGGCTAAGTAGTAAACCCATCATATTTTTTTCCATGCGTACAGCTTGAAAAAACTCCCCTTTGCGTTCTCGCCAATCCGTCCATACCAACCCGCTAGGCAATGCTTGCTTACTTAGTTCATCCACTTTTAAAGGTTCATCTAAATACAAACGCCACCCAGTAATACGACCAGCTGGATAACGCAACATACGTGCTGCATCTTGCTGCGCAACAATCAATTCACTGGTATCCGCTTCGCCATTGGTTTGGAAAATACCTGCGACGTTAAACAAACGCTGACTTGGAATACGCCCCATTGGCGTTAACTGGCTCACACCCGGAATGATTAAACGGACTTCATCCCCCCGCTTAACTCCTAAATTTTCCGCCAGTTTATTCCCCAAAAACACATTGTAGCTACCTGCTTTTAGGTCCTCTCGTTGGCCACTAATCAGTTTGTCTAATAGCAAAGAAGGTTCTGTTGGTTCGATTCCCCCCATCATTCCAACACCAACATTGGTGCGGCTTTGTAGTACGACATCAGATTGTACAATGGGAGCTATGTGGTTAACCCCTTTTAAATTCTGTAAGGCCTTTATGGGGTGTTGGGCTGGGTCGATATTTCCAGATGCTGAGGTTAAAATTGCCTGCGGCATATAAGCAAGTATGCTATCTTGTAGCGATCGCTCGAAACCATTCATCACTGATGTAACCGTAATTAATGCCGTAACGCCCAGTGTGATGCCGATTGCTGACAAACTGGAAACAAAGCGCCCGAATTTATCGGCAGCGCGTCCACGTAAATAGCGTAGACCTATAAATAATGAGACAGATTGGTGCATGAAGTCTATGATGCCCCTGTTGCCAAAGCGAAGTGTTCAGCGATAATAAAGGGTACGATTGATGAATGGAACCACTCACGGGTATTTTTTCTTATTTGAGTGCCTTTTTGTCTGACTTTCAGACAAATTACGAGTTAAAACCGATTGTATTATTGTGAATTTTATTGTTTAACTATCTATTGGTTAATTTAAGTATTAATCATAAAAAAACTGGCTATCATTATATTGAATTTTGTTTAATTGCTTAACTAATCGCTGTGAGATACCAAAGATTTCTATGTCGTCAAAATTTCGTTATGAACTCCCTAGTCGTAGTGGCGATGTCCGCCATTTAGGTTGCCTTATCGGGGCGGCTGGTGCGCTTGAATGTGGAGAAATGATCCAACGTCATCAAGGGCCTGTTGTTATTGTCACTCGTGATATGCAAAATACTTTGCGCTTACGTGATGAAATTCAACAATTTACACATCACCCTATTGAAACCCTTTCTGATTGGGAAACATTGCCTTATGACAATTTCTCCCCACATCAAGAAATCATTTCTCATCGTTTATCAACACTATACCGCTTACCATCTATGCAAAAAGGCGCATTAATCCTTCCGGTTAATACGCTTATGCAGAAAGTTTGTCCCCCTGATTTTTTAACTAGCCATGCATTGGTCATGGCAAAAGGCGATAAACTTTCCCGTGATAATTTACGTGCCGAATTAGACAAAGCAGGCTATCGCCATGTTGAGCAAGTTCTAGAGCATGGCGAGTATGCAACCCGTGGGGCGTTATTAGATTTATTCCCAATGGGCAGTACATTACCATTTCGTATTGATTTCTTTGATGATGAAATTGATAGTTTGCGAACTTTTGACGTTGACTCACAACGAACACTTGAAGAAGTTAGCCATATCAATCTCCTCCCTGCTCACGAGTTTCCAACAGATAAAGACGCAATTGAACGTTTCCGTAGCCAGTGGCGGGAACGCTTTGACGTTCGCCGTGACCCAGAGCACATTTACCAGCAAGTCAGTAAAAATACGTTACCAACTGGTATCGAATATTGGCAGCCTTTATTTTTTTCACAGCCTCTGCCCTCGTTATTTGATTATTTACCGTCATCTAGTTTATTGGTTTCACAAAATCTACAAGAAGCCGCAGAACGCTTTCAACTCGATACGTTGCAACGTTATGATAGCCGTAGGGTTGACCCAATGCGGCCATTACTCCCCCCTACAGACTTATGGTTAACCGTTGAACAGCTCAACCAATCATTAAAACAATGGCCTCGTGTTCAATTATCCACTGAATCTTTAGCTCCCAAAGCCGCTAATACGAATTTAGACTATTTACCGCTACCGGACATCAGTACTCAAGGCCAAAGCAAGACCCCTTTAGACAAACTTCGTCAATTCACGGAACAGTTTGATGGCAAGATCATCTTTTCTGTGGAAAGTGAAGGTCGCCGTGAAACAGTTACGGAACTGTTAGCTCGCTTGAAAATTCGCCCTGAAATTATTGAGCATTACGCAAGTCACATTGATAGCCGTTTTGCTATTACTATCGGCGCAGCTGAGCATGGTTTTATTCAAGTCGATGCCCATAAAGCGTTGATATGCGAAAGCGACCTGTTAGGTGAACGCGTTGTTCGTCGTCGTACTGATAACCGCCGAACAATTAATACCGATACACTGATCCGTAACTTAGCTGAATTACGTCCGGGGCAACCCGTCGTCCATATTGAACACGGCGTTGGTCGCTATCAAGGGTTAATCACCCTAGAAGCCGGTGGCATTAAAGCAGAATACTTAATCTTAACTTATGCAGGTGAAGATAAACTCTATGTTCCGGTCTCGTCACTGCATTTAATTAGCCGCTATGCGGGTGGTGCGGATGAAAATGCGCCATTACATAAGCTAGGCAGTGATAGCTGGGGACGTGCCCGCCAAAAAGCGGCTGAAAAAGTACGTGATGTTGCAGCAGAGCTGCTGGATATTTACGCACAGCGTGCAGCCAAAGCGGGCTTTGCTTTCAAACATGATAAAGAACAGTACCAAGAGTTTTGCCAAGGTTTTCCTTTCGAAACAACCCCTGACCAAGAGATGGCAATTAATGCTGTACTCAGTGATATGTGCCAACCATTAGCTATGGATAGGTTGGTATGCGGTGATGTTGGGTTCGGTAAAACCGAGGTGGCTATGCGTGCAGCATTCCTAGCTATCAACAATAATAAGCAGGTAGCTGTTTTAGTTCCAACCACCTTACTTGCACAACAGCATTATGATAATTTCAAAGACCGATTCGCCAATTGGCCTGTGCGTATAGAAATGTTGTCTCGCTTTAAAACGGCGAAAGAGCAGCAACAGATTATTGCTGAGACTGCAGAAGGCAAAGTTGATATTTTAATTGGTACTCATAAACTGCTACAAAGTGATTTAGTATGGAAAGATTTGGGCTTATTGGTAGTAGATGAAGAGCACCGCTTTGGCGTCCGTCATAAAGAACGAATAAAAGCTATGCGTGCAGACGTTGATATTTTAACACTTACAGCAACCCCTATTCCTCGGACACTGAATATGGCAATGAGTGGTATGCGCGATCTATCCATTATCGCCACGCCGCCAGCACGCCGTTTAGCTGTAAAAACCTTTGTTCGCCAATATGACGAGCTCGTGGTACGTGAAGCCATTTTACGTGAAACACTACGTGGGGGCCAAGTTTACTACTTATACAATGATGTTGAAAATATTGAAAAAGCCAAAGCGCGCCTTGAAGAACTAGTCCCTGAGGCTCGTTTCGTTGTTGGTCATGGCCAAATGCGGGAGCGGGAATTAGAACGGGTGATGACCGACTTCCATCATCAACGTTTTAATGTCTTGATATGTACGACTATTATCGAAACGGGTATCGATATTCCTACTGCAAATACCATTATCATTGAACGAGCTGACCATTTTGGGTTAGCACAATTGCATCAATTACGTGGTCGAGTCGGCCGGTCACACCACCAAGCTTATGCTTACTTACTCACACCGCATCCTAAAGCAATGACAACAGATGCCCACAAGCGTCTCGAAGCCATTTCTTCACTTGAAGATTTAGGGGCTGGGTTCGCACTTGCGACTCATGATTTAGAAATTCGAGGTGCAGGAGAATTACTTGGCGAAGACCAAAGCGGGCAGATGACAACTGTTGGCTTTACCTTATATATGGAACTGTTAGAAAGCGCGGTCGAGGCCCTAAAAGAAGGGCGTGAACCTTCACTGGAAGACTTAACTAGCCAACAAACTGAAGTTGAGCTACGGATGCCGGTTCTTTTGCCTGACGATTATATACACGATGTAAATATGCGACTGTCTTTTTATAAACGGATAGCCAGTGCAAAAGATAATCAAGAATTAAACGAATTACGTACCGAGTTAATTGACCGTTTTGGCACCCTCCCTGATGCAGGCAAGTTCCTTTTAACGTCTGCTGCAATTCGTTTGCAAGCTCAAGCTTTAGGTATTAAGCGTATTGAAGCCCATGAGAAAGGGGGTTTTATTGAGTTTAGTGAGAAAAATAAAGTCGAACCGGGCTTCTTGATCAGCTTGTTACAAAATCAACCACAAACTTATCGCTTAGAGGGTCCCGTCCGACTGAAGTTTTTCCATGATTTAGCGGAAAGGACAACTCGGCTTGAGTTTATAAAACAACTATTAACCAGTTTTGAAGAACACCAATTAACCTAAAAAACTCAAGGTGTAAAAATGTTACAGGCAATCAATTAAGATTGCCTGTAATAGAATATTCAAATTGGTTAAACCTATTCCATAAAACCAAAAGTATTTTGGTTTGGTTGCAATTCTAATATTGCAGACGGGTTTCCAGTAATTGGTAAATTATTTGGTTGTAAACAATAAAATGGCAATAAGCTTTTGACATCACTGCGGATTGTTTCGCATACAGAAGCTGATGATGTCAAAACCAAACGCCCCTCCTCATTTAACGGAATAAACATAGAAGGTGCATAGGAAGTTCTCACTTTCCCCACTGTTTTACCAATTTGGTAGACAACATCATAGCCAACCACAACTAATTCCATTTTTTGCGCTGATACACAGGTTGGGTCACGCTCATAAAACAAGGATGGGAACCCCTTACCTTGTAGCGCTTCTATCATAAAGACCATTTTACATTCGCTTTGCGCAGGGTGAAAACGAGAAAGTGATTGTTGGTCAAAAGTACCTAAAACCCCAGTTACCGTACAATTTTGGTACTCAACAAGCCGGTTAGATTTGATAGGCTCAACCGATAATACGGTTGCTAATTTAATTTCAGGCTCACGCGTGAAGATAACAACTAACAATACAATAAGGCATGCCACTATAGCTGCTAATAACAACTTAAATTTTAGCTTCATAGTACAATCCTTATTAAATTAATACTGACCTATTGTAACGGCTACTCAAGATAATTCGATGCATTACATGCATTAGATATATTTTTTAGATTTATCCGAAATTATAATTGTTAAATTTTACTTAATATAAGATTTAAATTAATTAAATGTGAGGTTTAATATCCATGATATGACTCAGCGATAAATAAAATAGGTTAAATTAACTATATTAATCAATATATTATAGTTTATCGATTTCTAAATTTTCTGAGTTATACCAATATATTTACAACATACATCTTTCATCAATAAAAAATGTTACCGTAACTGATTATAATATGAGCTCAATATATGGTTTTAAACTCATCTTTATTATCCGTATAAAGTAACTTAGACCTCTATAAGTAATGCCTGTAATATAATCGATCACCAACCAACTAAAATTGATCTAAATAGTTTTTATTACAAATATTAACGTTACTAAATAAAAATACTCTCATATACGATATCAATATGATTCTTTTATCATTGATTTTATTGGTTATTTTAACCACATTAAAAAATAATGCACCTAATCAAATTAATAACTAGGTGCATAAAATTTGATGAAGATCAATTAGATATGTTAACAAATCGCGGCTAGTGTAATTTCAACTTGGGTCGTATAATTCGGTTAATACTCCCTACTAACATCATTAAGCCCGTTTGGATATAACCATGCAAAGCTATCTGGTGCATACGATACAAAGAAATATACACAAAACGTGCAATACGCCCTTCGACCATCATATCTCCACGCATCAAATTCCCCATCAAACTGCCCACGGTACTAAAGCGTGATAATGAGACTAATGAGCCATGGTCTTTATAAACATAATCTTTTAATGGTTTTTCTTTCATCATGGCTAAAATATTGTCATAACAACGACTTGCCATTTGATGTGCAGACTGCGCCCTTGGCGGTACAAAGCCCCCTTCAGGTTTAGCACAAGAGGCGCAATCGCCAATCGCAAAAATCATATTATCGCGTGTAGTTTGCAACGTAGGCTTAACTACCAGTTGATTTATACGATTTGTTTCTAAACCTGCGATGTCTTTCATGAAATCCGGCGCTTTGATGCCAGCAGCCCAAACCATTAGATCAGCAAATACTTTGCCGTCTTGTTTAGTATTCAAACCATCCGCATCAGCGCTAGTGACCATAGTTTTAGTCAATACATTGACACCAAGCTTGTTTAACTCCTGATGCGCAGCGCTAGAGATCCGCGGAGGTAAAGCAGGTAAAATACGCTCCCCAGCCTCAATCAGAGTAACATTGAGAGCATCGGTATCTAGCCCTTTAAACCCATAACTAGTGAGTTGCTCAACCGCATTATATAATTCAGCGGATAGCTCAACACCTGTAGCCCCGCCCCCAACTATGGCAATATTCACTTTTTCTTCTGCATTATCACGTACAGAATAGCGTAAGAACAGGTTTAGCATTTCATCATGAAAGCGATGAGCCTGCTGTGGATTATCTAAGAAAATACAATGTTCTTTCACACCTGGGGTACCAAAATCATTCGACTTGCTTCCCAGTGCCATCACTAAAATATCATATTCAAGCTCACGTAAAGGAACTAATAATTCACCATGTTTATCATATAGCTCACCAAGCACTATTTTTTTATTATCACGGTCAATATTAGTCAATGAACCTAACTGGAAATTAAATGCATTATGGCGCGCATGGGCAAGATAGCTAATCGCATCAACCCCATCATCCAATGAACCAGTAGCAACTTCATGTAACAATGGCTTCCATAAATGGCTTGGATTACGGTCAACGAGTGTGATATGTGCTCGTTTTTTCCGGCCTAATTTGCGCCCTAAACGTGTTGCCAGTTCCAAACCACCGGCACCACCTCCGACGACGATGATTTTTGGTTGAGATAAGGTCATAAATCCCTCGAAACAAAATATATTAATATTATCTAAGCACTTTTATGATAAAAAACTTAGATAACATTAATTAGCCATGCCTTACACTATGAATTAAATAGAATAACATGACTGGGTAATTGGTAATACCAAATATTGATCCATATCAATTTAGTTGATTATTATGACAACCATCACATTCGTCAAATCATTTTTAACGAGGAATGAATCGAATCAGCTTGAGATCGTTCAAACAGTTAAGTTCACAACGAATTAACGATAATGAGAATTATTATCTCATTGTTTTTGATATAGACGCTACCGTTAATTGTTAACCCAAAGAAAAAGGGTCGAGATAAATGCTGAAACAAAGAAAAAACCCGAAGAGATTAAACACTTCGGGTTTTTAGTTGTTATATCGTTCGATTTAACTAGTTAATTTTTTTGATACGTACATCAGTTGGGACTGAAACTGGTGAGTTATCTTTAAAATAATGCATCAATGCTTCGTTATCAGGCACACTGTAAACGCGGTCTTTACCTTGATTAAACGCGCTGAATCGGCTACCACCCGTTGCTAAAAACTCATTGGCTGCAACTCGATAGCTTTTTTTCATGTCTAACGGTTTACCATTTAACTTCATTGATTTTTGAATGACTTTATCACCAACAGGTCGGCTATCATCCCATTCGTAATAAAAACCTTTAGAAACAGGCATTACTTGTGGACGCGCACGATCCCATTGTTGTTCTAACGCCTGTTTGATTTGCTCACCCGTTAAAGATTGAGTCACGACAACATTTGAGAATGGTTGAACAGTAAAAATATCACCATAGGTCAGTTCACCGGCTTTCAGATCAGCACGAATACCACCACTATTCATAAAGGCGATTTGCGCACCACCAGCTTCTTTACTTGAAGCGGCATAGAGTTGACCATCAGCGATAATTTTACCTAATGTAGAGTCACCCGCTGGCAATAATTTTTTGTCTGAACTCTCCGTCAAAGTTCCCATCACTTGTTGTGAAATAGGTAACGCAATTTGTTCATATCTTTGAACAAAAGTCGTTAACTCTGGGTTTTTCTCATAACGTTTTGTTTCAACAGGAATATTTTTCGCATTGATGCTAACAATATCTTTTGTATTTCTATCAATTTCAATATTTAACTGAGAAAGCAATGCGCCATTTGATTGTGCAGAAATCACGGTTTTACCATTGATTTCACAATTGTACGCTTGATGCGTATGACCACTGACCACAAAGTCTACAGCGCCATCTAGTTGGTTTACAATATCAACAATTGGGCCTTTGATATTATCACAACGGTTAATATCTTTAACTTTCGTATCAACTTGCTGTGTCGCCCCTTCATGGATCAGAACACCGATGCTATTAATACCTTGTGCCTTCAATAGCTTCACTTGGTTATTAATAGTTTCAACTTCGTTTTTAAACTCTAATCCAGCGGTACCGCTTGGCGTTACAATAGCAGGTGTGCCTTCTAAAGTTAGGCCAATAAACGCCATTGGAATACCATCAAATTCTTTAATGAAATATGATGGGAACAGAGTTTCACCTGTTTCTTTTACAATAACGTTAGCCGCTAAATAGTTAAAATCGGCACCTGCAAATGAGTCTTTACCAACACAACCCGCGGTTGGATGACAGCCACCATTTTGCTTTCTTAATAGCTCTTCTTTGCCTTTGTCAAACTCATGGTTACCAACTGCACTGGTTTCCATGCCTATTGCACTTAATGCTTCAATAGTAGGCTCATCATAGAACATCGATGACAATAATGGGCTTGCACCAACTAAATCCCCTGCACCAACAACAATAGTTTTATCATTCTGCGCTCTTAACTGGTTTACTAAGGTGGCGATTGATTCTATTCCACCTAACTTACCATCTCCTGGCGCTTTTAGTGCGCCATGGAAATCATTGATACCAATGACCTGAACTTTAACCGTATCCGATGTTTTCTGAGCACAACCGGCCAGTAAAGCACCTGAAATTAACAGTGTGAGTAGCCCAATTTTATGTTTCATTTATCTTACCTTTTATTGTAAATTTCACTCTGCTGGCAACTACATTTTGAACCGATAAGTGGTTGTCATTGAACCAGATAAGGAGTGCGCACGGCGTGAATGGCCATCATATAGCTTAGGCGTTGTATAATCGTTCTCTTGGCGGTGATGCCAACCTAAACCTCCGCTCAATGACACGGATAGGTTTTCAGTTGGTTTCCAATAGCTGAACAGACCCAATTGACCTTGTTTTAACCTTTCACCTTCATATTTAAATTCTGAGTAATTGGTACGAGCACCAACAGAAAGCTCTTTACTTACACGATATTCGGCAGCCATCGCGACCATAGTTTCCCCATCACGAACGTAATCGATATCCGCATAAGCTGGCGAGTTAAAACGACCACGCGTATTACCAATTGGGTTACGTGCGAATTGACCGACACCATTTGCTTTTTTTGCTTGAGTGTAAGTTAAACCAGCGCGGAGTGTCCAAGGTGACTCTGGAATACGCCAGTCAGCGGTTCCTGCATAGTGCCATGCTCGTTTGTCGAAATTACGCTTACCGATAGCATCATTTTTTTCGGTGCGCTTACCATCACTACCATATTCATGATTGTAAATTTGCGTTCCAAGCGTAACATCTGAAGTTAACTTATATTTAGCTTCGAGACCTTGCTGACGAAATAAATCATCTGCCTGCCCATAGAAATAGTGAACAGTCAATGGCTTAGTATTGTAATTAATACCACCAGTGATCACATGATTAACCTTATGTCGTTTACCATTAGCATCAGTAAAATACATAGCATCAATATTTGGACTATCACGACGCATTACTTTTTTGTCGAGATAGAGTAAATCTAGGCTCCAGTCATCAATTGCTGTATTGGTGTAATAACCGCTATAACTGTTTAATGAAAGGCGTTGTGAATTAGTAAAAATACCTTTGTTTTTCAGTGTGAACCAACCCGCTTTACCGTGGAATTGAACAGGGTCAAGGTCGAATTTTACTTTCGCATAACGTTGTCCGATTTTGTTATAGCCTTTAGCGTGACCATCGTCGTTATATAAAATTGCACGGGAGGCGAAGTCTTTACTTGCACCGAGTTTAATACCACCATAGTAAGAAGCATCAAACCCGATTACGTCAGCAAAATAACCTGATTTGAAATCAGCTTGGAAGTTTTGCCCCCAAGCGTTAGCAACTTGTTTTCTATAGCGTTGCTCATTTTTATCAAAACGATTTTCGGTTTTTAAGTACTTCCACATGTTACGAGTTGACAGTTCTAACTCAGAATCCGCAATAAATGAATTTTCTTTAATTGTGTTTTCCCAATTGCTGGCATTTGCCATTGCGACTGCTAAACAACAAGGAGAAAGCATTAATAGCGCAATATTTTTAACTTTCATTGAAATTAACCTAGTTAATGATTATTTGAATTAATTTTATGCTGCGTCATGTAACCATGAACAACAAAACACCATTTTTATTTTTAGCTTAATAAAACAACTTTACTTAAAGTCAAACTGATACATCCCTTTCAAACACATAAGTCAATTTTTAAAATAAAAAATTCAATACAGATATTTCACTGCATTAGTGTTTACTTAATTACCATAAATAAGGCGTTCTACTTATAGTAAAGACCTAATAGCCTTTAATAATTCACCACCATTACTTTACTCAAATTTCGCGTTAATTTTAGTTAAGAAACAATATTTCAGATATTATTTAAACAAGCGTTAATACACACGCCACTATATGTTGTGCTTCTATTTTCTTATTTAATAGGCAGAGTCATAGTCTGAGAAATGCTTATCTCAATCAAAGAAACATTATTTAACTTAAAACGCCACCATCCAGTTTATTGTTATTTTTATAATCGATTAGTTATTGCTCTAAATTGTCATAAAAAATTCATAATGTGGATGCTAACGTAATTTTACGTCAATTAAAACGATCACTGTCACAACACGTTACATAAATTGCATTATTTAAACCAACTAATAGTGATTAAGATCACACTTGTTTTGGTGTTTATTTATCACTGTAAGCATTACTAACAATAAAGATGAGGGGACATTTGATAGCGCAGTACACCGTGAATAGTTAAAAAATAGACATTGTCCCTAAATAACCTTTAGATACTGATTAAAAAAAACTCATATGCATAGATTTTTTTAATACTTGTATAATTAATTTACTGTTAATTTATCTAGACATGAAAAATTTGAATAAAACTGTTTTTTTATACATTAAAATTAATGTTAATAATATTACAAAAAAGATAAGAGTATTTAAGCATTAGGGTTAATCGATTTTATTTAGCTATCCACTAATTTAAATTTATCTTAACTTTTATCATTAATAGCTATTATCATTTTCTTTTTACTTATAGGCGCTCTCACCAAAATAAAGTGATACATAAGACAAATATCCGGCTGTTTATATTGAAAAAACACCTAGCAATATCAATATATGTATCCATTACAAATAAACTATGGATTATTATTTTGAGTTGACCTTTAAAAGACTACAGCTTAAATGAATAGAATAATTAATTATTTTTTTGAATGTAACCATTATGCTAGATACTTTACCATCACATTTTTAATATAATAATATGATGATTTAATCATTATATTAATAACGTTACGGGTAACTTTCAAAGTGGTTATACTTCCCTTTCATACTACTTATACGTCGTTATTTTTCACTTCAATGCGTATTTATGCAAAATAGCCGGTAAATAGTTTAATTTACCGGCTATATTTTATTCACCTTAATGTTATTGACGGTGTGCTTGCCATCTTTGGTGTAAATCCACTAATTGCCGATGGCTTTCTTGCCAACGAGCCAACCCTTGTAACTCGGTCAAACTGTATTGACGGCCACTGTGATATAACTTAGAGGCTTGGCTATCATGCTGTTTAGGTAAGTTATCAAGTACACTTACCGCACCTTCGCGGTTATTGCACACCAAAACCATATCACACCCAGCATTTAAAGACGCTTGTGCTCTTTCTGGATAGCTCCCCATAATTGCTGCCCCTTCCATCGATAAATCATCAGAGAAAATGACACCATTAAAACCAAGCTGTTCCCGTAGCACTGATTTTAACCAAAATGGCGAACCACTCGCAGGGCGTTCATCAGCTTGAGTGTAAATGACATGCGCTGGCATAATTGCATCAAGTAATTCACGTTGGATAAAATCTTTAAAAATCGACATATCTTTACCCCGGATAGTTTCCAATGTACGGTCATCACGAGGTGTTTCTTTATGCGAATCAGCTTTAACTGCACCATGCCCAGGGAAATGTTTCCCTGTTGTCTTCATCCCTGCACTGTGCATTCCTTTAATAAAACGTTCTGCCATCATCATCGCCATTTCAGGATCTTTATGGAACGAACGCTCCCCAATCGCGATACTTTGATGGCCAAGATCCAACACTGGGGCAAAACTAATGTCAATATCCATCGCTATCATTTCTGCTGCCATTAACCACCCCGCTTCTTGTGCCAACTTAGCACCGTCCATAGGGTTATTTAGCTCAGCAAAAGCCTGTGCCGAAGGTAGCGCAGTAAAACCATCACGAAAGCGTTGTACTCGCCCACCTTCTTGGTCAACAGCAACCAGCAGACGGTGCCTTGACGCATCACGTATTTGGCGCACAAGCTCTCGTAATTGTGCAGCATCATGAAAGTTACGGGTAAATAAAATCAAGCCCCCCACTAATGGGTGAGCCAATATTTCGCGCTCTTCGTTATCTAATTCATAACTTTGAACATCCAGCATTATCGGACCCATAACATGCCTCACTTATTTAACTAAATCAAAAATTATTCGTTGATAACTTTATTATCAACCCAACAAACCGAAGTAGTGGCGTAATGACTGCGAGTGTACCAAAAAATGCGATAATTGACTTTTATTCCACTGCACTTCATACCACATTAACGTCATATATTTTACCCATGGTTCCCATAACTGGCAGTGCTGAGCTAATTGTTGTTTATCCCGATAAGCACTTTGCACATCACAGTATTGCATGAGAAAAAAATGACGCTGTTTATCTGTCAGACTATTAAATTGAAAATAGGTTTCTAACGAAAATGCAATATCAGTATTTGCGGCATATTCCCAATCCAATAGCATTAACTCCCCTGTATGAGTACTAATGATATTTTTAGGATGAACATCCATATGTGCAGGGGCCAACTTCAACGTTTTTGGCAATGCAGTAGAGAGGAAATGACGATGTAGTTTTTTCCAACGTGGTGACAAACGTTTGGTATCAACCAAATAACCATAATGCGCAATTTCATCGCGCAGTTGCAAGCGGTAGCCGAATAGTGCGCTGCAATGTAATTGTGCAAGCGTATTTGCTAGTTGGCATTGAAAATCAGCGGATAAAAATGTGGATGGGCCCGGATGCAAGCCTTCACACCACGCCAACAATAACCATTGAGCGTTATAACCAACGACAGTCGGTGCAAATGTGTATGGTTGCAATTGTCTTAATATACGCGCTTCTTTCCGGCGATCCACATATAGACAAGACTGAGTCTCACCATTAGCACGAGCCACTAATTGAAGTGTGCGATTAGACTGCACACACTGCAATAAATAACTCCCGCCTGACAACCCTGTTAACGGCGTTATTTCCCAGTGACTTGATTTAATCTCTGGGAAATAGGTAGATAACAGCGTAATAAGTGACTGTCTGTTAATCAATACTGTGCTTTCCAGTCCAAATAATTTCGCCTGTTTGCACTTCCATTAGTTGCATTTCAAGGCTCTTATCTTTATTTGAACCTGACATAACACTGTAAATCACGTAATCAGCTTGTACATAACGCCCTAGACCAATCGCCTTACTACGCGTCACTAAGCTATCTTCTTGTGATAAACCTAATGTTTTACGTGCAGAATTTACCACACTTTGAGGGACTACTTTGAAACGATTGGTATTTTCAACTGCGCTAGCCATTGTTGATGTAATAGTCTGTACAGGTAATGAGCCATTCGTATTGTTTTTCACTGAATCAACTAATAACACTTTGCCACTTTCCACGCCATCCGCAGCAACCATTTGGCCAACCAAAGGTGTTATCGATGCAGCCCAATCAGTTGTTTGCTGTTTTGGCGGTGTCGGAACGACATCCGTTGGCGGTGGTGTCACTTCTGGTGGTTGATCCGGCTCAACAGGAACAATCGGTGGTTGTGTTCCCGGCTGTTGAGGTGGATATGATGGGCAACCTGCTAAGATTAAAGCTGCTACCGCAACCATTAAGATCCGTTTCATTGTTTTTCTCCGGCCTTAGGTGATAAAAACACATGGACACGCACATTGCTAGCGCGTGATGAGGAGGTCATGGCTTGAATAGTTTCTGTTGAATTCGCTGCAATTTGCTGATGTAAGATACTCGAAGTATCCACCTTCAACCCTTGTTTATCGTACCAATATAAACGATACGCAATCTCTACGGCATCAGGCTGCAAATTACTCATACTAAGCGTGGCAACAGTTTGGTGGTTTTCAACACTAATCACGGGGGACTCAACAATGACCCCTTGGGCTAAAACTGCTGGTTCCATAATAACGCGCTGCTGCTCATTAAAAACTAACCCTTGAGGTTTGTTATTTAAACAGCCAGTTAATAACACAGCCATCAGCCCAAGTATTACTATGCGGTTCATTGTATGAGCCCCTTCCTATTATGATTTAGCCAATAAAGGCCCTAATGGGCGACCACCCACTAAATGCATATGAATATGGAATACCTCTTGTCCAGAATGCTCATTGCAATTCATAATCAAACGATAGCCATTTTCAGCAATGCCTTCTTCTTTGGCAATTTTAGCTGCCACCGTAAATAAACGCCCTAACGCCAGTTCGTCATCCACCGTCACATCGTTTACTGTGGGGATTAATTTATTGGGGATAATTAAAATATGTGAAGGCGCTTGTGGCGATATATCACGAAATGCCGTGACAAGCTCATCTTGGTAAACGACATCCGCAGGGATTTCGCGACGAATGATTTTACTAAAAATTGTTTCTTCTGCCATATCAATTCCCTTACTAATCCAATAGTTAGTTTATATATTGTTAACAAGTTACCCGTTATTCGAGCCAACATTCAAATGAAATAAACGATTGAAATTTTGTGTTGTAATTTCAGCCATTTGTTCAACGCTAACCCCTTTCAGCACCGCCATGTATTCAGCCACATCACGTACGTATGCAGGCTGATTTTCTTTTCCACGATGCGGTACTGGGGCCAAATATGGGGAGTCTGTTTCGACCAAGATTCTATCTAGGGGCACAATACGCGCCGCTTCTCTGATTTGTTCAGCATTGCGGAATGTCACAATCCCTGAAAATGAAATATACATTCCTAAATCGAGCAATTCGCTAGCTGTCGCTTTGTCTTCAGTGAAACAGTGTAATACCCCACCACACTCACTAACTTGTTCTTCACGTAAAATTGTTAGCGTATCCTTTTGCGCAGCACGCGTATGTACGATCACGGGTTTATTTACTGCTCGGCCGATACGGATATGCTGACGAAAAGACTCTTGCTGCAATGCAGCATTCTCTTGTTGATAGTAGTAATCAAGCCCTGTCTCACCCAGTGCCACAACCTCAGGGCCGGCGGCTAATTGCGCTAAGCGCTCAAAGTCATAGCCTTCGTCTAAATTAAGTGGATGAATACCACATGAAAAAGCAATATTGTCACGTAACCCAATGAGCTTTTTCATCTGTTCAAAACCGGGCAGCGTTGTTGCCACGGCAAGCATGAAACGGACATCACGAGCCGATGCCTTAGCGATAACATCATCGACATTAGTGTGTAATTTTTCATAATCTAAACAGTCGAGATGGCAGTGTGAATCAACAACAAACATATTTAACTCTTTTTAAAATGAAGGTGAAGCCAATAAGGCTTCCCATTGTAATAATTGATTGGTCAGAATAAGTTCCTGATTAAGCGCAGGAACTGTCAATAATTGATAACGACAATGTAGCCACTGTTCATAAGCCTCCAATAATTGAGAACGGTTCATGGTACTGGCCAATTGCATAACTTGTGCAAGATGATCTTGGTTAATACAGAACGTTGTCGCACCTTGCTGTACTTTAACTGCATCGGAAAGTAAGGTTAATAACCAACTTAGGGCAGCTGAAGCTTCTTCAATATTCAATCGTGGCAATAAACTTAGCATATCCCGCGTTTGTAATGCTGTAGAGATACTTTGGCATAATGCATTCCGTTTTTGCCAAAGATGTTCTTCTAACAGAGCCAGAGCGGCTACTGGAGCACCTTGACAAAGTTTCAATGCGGTTATTGCGTGATCAACAACTACATTTGGCTGTTGTTTTTGTAACCAATACAACGCAATTTGTGGCTCAGGAGCTGGCAAAAAATGACTTAAACAACGGCTACGAGTTGTGGCAAGTAAATTCTCTGGTTTGTCACTACTTAATAGAAAATAAGTGTCTTTTGCAGGCTCTTCCAGCGTTTTTAGTAACGCATTCGCCGCAGCATCAGTGAAAGCTTCAATTCTAGGAATATACACCACTTTATTGCCACCTTGTTGAGAATGACTACTCAAGGTTTCAATTAATTTCCTAACAGCATCAACACTGACCGTTGATTTACCTTTTTCAACGTCAATAACATGATAATCGGGGTGTGTTCCTGCTAGCATTAATCTGCAGCTATGGCACTTCCCACAACTTTTCAGCCCTTCACGCTCTTGGCAAATAAGCCAACGACTAATACCATAGCAAAGTGCATCGGCCCCATTTCCAGGCAAAGAATGAAGTAGTAAGGCATGGTGCCCTCGCCCACTTTGATAGTTCGCTATAATTTGCCGGTAAGGTTCATTTAACCAAGGATACCAATTCATGTTATTAACACCTTACTTTTTGCCTATCATTATTTAGCTAGCCATTGGGTCAGTGTTTGGCGAATATCATATTGTACTTGCTCAATATTTTGGCTCGCATCAACCGTCAGTATTGTTTCATCTTCCGCTGCCAGTTCAAGGTAGCGGTGACGGGTCCTTTCAAAAAAGGCTAACGATTCTTTTTCGATTCTATCTAACTCACCGCGGGACCTTGCACGTTGTAAGCCCAATTCTGGCGATAAATCAAGATACAAGGTTAATGATGGTTTAAACTCACCAAGTACCAAATCACGTAACGACTTCATTAACTGGTGGTCGATTTCCCTTCCGCCGCCTTGGTACGCCTGTGATGACAAATCATGGCGGTCACCAACAACCCATTTACCTGCGGCTAAAGCCGGTTTAATCACTGTTTCAACGAGTTGAACTCGCGCTGCATATAACATTAATAACTCAGCTTTATCAGTGACTTTATCGCCTTCAATCCCTTGTTTGATCAGCTCTCGTAGCTTTTCGGCTAGTGGCGTCCCACCCGGTTCCCGAGTGAAAACGATATCCGT
Source organism: Providencia sp. TYF-12 (assembly GCF_041344805.1). Lineage (NCBI taxonomy): Bacteria > Pseudomonadati > Pseudomonadota > Gammaproteobacteria > Enterobacterales > Morganellaceae > Providencia > Providencia sp. TYF-12. The sequence goes on along the minus strand of NZ_CP166833.1, from coordinate 2,107,502 downwards.
AATACCCGCCTGATTAAGTGTATCTACCACCGTATTGATTGCAGTCGTTTTGCCTGCACCTTCTAATCCTTCAATAACAATAAATTGATTTTTCATTTTTTTATCATTTTTGCTGTTCAAATTGGCGATAAACTTTGACCGCCCGATTGTGTTCATTCAAGTTGCGACTAAAAGTATGACCGCCTTTACCATCTGCGACAAAATAGAGGTAATCCGTTTTAGCTGGGTGCGCAGCCGCTTTTATTGATGCCAAACTTGGCATTGCTATCGGTGTTGGCGGCAACCCATCAATTTTATAAGTATTGTACGGTGTGTAATTGTCTAAATCACTACGATAAATCTTACCATCATACTTATCACCTAGGCCGTAAATAACTGTTGGGTCGGTTTGTAAGCGCATATTTTTCTTCAAACGATTAACAAACACCGATGCAACTTGCGACCTTTCACTCTCTACACCGGTTTCTTTTTCAATAATTGAAGCCATAATCAGCATTTCATAAGCATTTTTATAAGGTAGGTCTCTATCTCGCCCTTGCCATTCTTCTTCAAGGCTACTTTGCATGCGCTTATATGCACGCTTTAAAATTTCCGTATCTTTTGTCCCCGCCGTATATAAATAGGTGTCAGGGTATAACCACCCTTCTAGTGTACCTTCACCTTTGAACCCGATAAACGCATGAAGTTCTGCTGGTGTCATCTCTGTCGATGTATGTTCTAAGTAAGGGGCATCACGTAAAATGTTACCCCAATCATTCAATCGGTTACCTTCAATAAAACGAATAGAAAATTGAGCTTCTTTACCGCTAACCACTAACGATAATAATTGTTCTACGGTCATGTCAGGTTGTAAACGGTATGTCCCCGCTTTTAATTGAGCGAGTTCCGGCCGTAATTTTAATAACCATTGAAACTCATTCCCCTGCTCAATCATATTTTCTTTGACTAGCAAGGCTTCAAATGCAACTCGCCCGGTCCCTGTAGGAACCGTTAAAATTTTCTCTTGAGTCAAGTTAATGGGGGTTTTCGCATAGTTCATGACTTGACGATATTGTAAATATACGGCAACGGCTACAACAGCAGTAAGAGTCACAGTAATCAGAATGATTTTTTTGGCTAATTTCATTTATTGACCATTTCAATAAGTGTTTAGGTAATAGTGATATAGTTTTTAGATACTAGATTTTGCAGCGCAAAAAGAGATACTCAAATAATTCACGCGACATGAATTGTAATGGCGACTGCCCTTTGCTTAACTGAATGCTTTGTACAGGTAACACTGGCATCAATGCATTACAAATAATCACTTCATCACAATAATTCAAAATAGAGGCAAACCGCTCAACTTCTTGAAAATGGTACTGACTATCTTGCAGTAGTGCTATGATCTTTTGTCTCATTAATCCATTCACACCACAATGAGATAATTTTGGGGTGTAGACTGTTTGACCAACTCGCCAAAAGACATTGGCACTACAACATTCAACGATAACGCCGTTGGTATCAAGTACGATGGCCTCATCCGCGTTATACTCATCAATTTCTTGTCTGATAAGAACTTGCTCTAACCGGTTGAGGTGTTTCATACCTGCTAATAATGGGCTACGTGCCAATGGGATCTCACTTAAGATTAACGCAGCCCCTTTACATTGTAGTTGAACATAGTTTTGTGGAAAGGGAGAAACACTGACAATCACTGTTGGTGAATTAAAGCCTCTAGAACTATAACCCCGCCCCCCTGCACCACGGCTAATTATCACCTTTAGCACCAGTTCATCTTCTACTTGCTGCGCGCAAATATGCAATAAATGCTGTTTCAGCATACCCCAGTCAGGCTGAGTTATTTTCAACCTCTGGCTGTCATGCTGCAAACGTGCAATGTGCTCATCTAACATTTTAGCTTGCTGATTAACGACATGTACGGTCGTAAAGCAGCCGTCCCCAAAAGAGACTGCACGATCAGTTACGCTTATTTGCTGGCAAACTTGCCCATTAACCCAATATGACATTGATAATACTTATAATAAAAGCTGATAAATCAGACAGTAAACAAGATGAGTCATCATAAACTAAAGCGAATGGCTGTGCAAAGAGATGGGCAAAATAAAGCCCTAGTCACTTTCAGCGACTAGGGCTAATTAATAACGGTGATAGATTATTTACTCGCCGTGATAACGACGGAAAATCAATGAACCGTTTGTACCACCAAAACCAAATGAGTTACACAGAGCATACTCCATGTTCTCAACCTTGCGTGCATGACCTGGGACAAAGTCCAGTTTGCATGCTTCATCTGGGTTATCCAGATTAATGGTTGGTGGAACAGTTTGATCACACAATGATAAGATGGTAAAGATTGACTCAATAGCACCCGCTGCACCTAAAAGATGCCCTGTCATGGATTTGGTTGAGCTAACGAGTACATCAGTACCCTCACCAAATACAGACACAACAGCCTGTGCTTCGGCTAAGTCACCCGCAGGTGTCGAAGTACCGTGAGCATTAATATACCCTACGTCACTTGCTTGAATACCTGCATCTTTCAGTGCGTTTTCCATTGCAAGCGCTGCGCCTTCCCCATTTTCTGGAGGTGAAGTCATATGGTAGGCATCACTGCTCATCCCAAAGCCTGCAATTTCGGCATAAATTTTCGCACCACGCGCTTTGGCATGTTCATATTCTTCAAGAATAATGATACCTGCACCATCACCAAGAACAAAACCATCACGGTCTTTATCCCAAGGGCGACTTGCTGCTTGTGGGTCATCATTACGAGTTGATAACGCTCTTGCTGCGCCAAAACCCGCAACACCAAGCGGGGTTGTTGCTTTTTCAGCACCGCCTGCAACCATTACTTCTGCATCACCATAAGCAATCATACGCGCCGCATGACCAATATTATGCACACCCGATGTACAGGCTGTAGCAATAGAAATACTGGGACCACGGAAACCGTACATAATACTTAAATGACCAGCCACCATATTAATGATGGTTGACGGTACGAAGAATGGGCTAACTTTTCGAGGACCACCGTGTAATAGAGATTCACAGTTATCCTGAATTAACCCTAACCCACCAATACCAGAACCAATCGCTGCACCAATCCGAGTAGCATTGGCTTCTGTTACTTCCAACCCTGCATCTTTAAAGGCCTGAAAGCCTGCTGCGATGCCGTATTGGATAAATGGGTCCATTTTTTTCGCATCTTTACGAGAGATGCCAAAATCTTCGTAATTGAAATCTTTTACTAAGCCAGCAAATTTAGTTGCGTGGTTAATAGTATCAAAATGCTCAATTAGGCTGATACCACTCTGTCCGTCACAAACAGCTTTCCATGATGACTCAACTGTGTTGCCGACAGGAGATAACATGCCCAGTCCGGTTACGACTACACGACGCTTAGACACGTATTTCCTCCAAGGAGGGAAAAGTTACAAAGGAAACATAGGCGATCGAGTGATCGCCTAGATAAGTTTTCGTACAATTATTTAGATGCGTTGCCGACGTAATCCAACGCTGCCTGTACTGTTGTGATCTTTTCAGCTTCTTCGTCAGGGATTTCGCAATCGAACTCTTCTTCTAGAGCCATAACCAGCTCAACTGTGTCAAGAGAATCAGCGCCCAAGTCATCAACAAATGAAGCTGTATTTACAACTTCTTTCTCTTCAACACCCAGTTGTTCAACGATGATTTTCTTAACGCGTTCTTCGATAGTGCTCATACTATTAAAATTCCTATCAAAACTCGCTTTCGCGATGGTTTTCGTAGTTTATGAAATACAGGAAAAGATACAACCCAATCCCGACTGTTGGAACCATTATTTTGCATTATTTAGCGTTGGATAACACTAATAATGCAAATAGTTCCATCATTTCTTTAGATCATGTACATGCCACCATTGACATGCAATGTTTCACCTGTGATGTAAGCCGCTTCGTCAGAAGCTAAAAACGCTACAGCACTGGCAATTTCTTGTGCATCACCCAGTCTATCAGCAGGAACCTGAGATAAAATGCCTGCACGCTGTTCATCTGTCAATGCTTTAGTCATATCAGTTTCGATAAAACCAGGTGCAACGACGTTGACAGTAATACCACGAGAAGCGATTTCACGAGCTAATGATTTACTAAAACCAATCAGCCCAGCTTTCGCTGCCGCGTAGTTTGTTTGCCCCGCATTTCCCATCACCCCAACAACAGATGCGATAGAAATAATACGACCATAACGTTTTTTCATCATGGCACGCAAAACGGATTTAGACAAACGGTAAACGGATGAAAGATTGGTGTCAATAACATCTTGCCATTCATCATCTTTCATACGCATCAATAGGTTATCACGTGTGATACCTGCATTATTAATCAAAATGTCAATTTCACCAAATTCTTTACGGATCTTGGTCAAAGTTTCTTCGATTGATGCTGCATCAGTCACGTTTAACGCTAAACCTTTACCTTTACCATCAAGGTAAGCGGTAATAGCTTCTGCGCCTTTTTCGCTTGTTGCGGTCCCAATAACAGTTGCACCGCGTGCGATTAAGGTTAAAGCTATCGCTTTACCTATCCCACGGCTAGCACCTGTTACCAGTGCAATTTTTCCTTCAAAGCCCATGTCTTCCTCAGCTATTTTCTAAAGCAGTGCTCAATGATACAGGATCATTGATTGCTACGGCAGTTAAATTAGAGACAATTCGCTTGGTAAGACCAGTCAATACTTTACCCGGCCCTACTTCGATAAGGTGTTCAACACCTTGATCTGCCATCAATTCTACTGTTTCCGTCCAACGGACTGGATTATACAGCTGACGGACTAAAGCATCACGAATATTTTGCGCCGATTGCTCTATTTTAACATCAACATTGTTGATAACTGGATAGTCTGGCTCACAAAAATCAATTTTTTCTAACGCATCGGCTAATTTATCAGCAGCAGGCTTCATTAATGCACAGTGAGAAGGAACACTCACAGATAACGGCAATGCACGTTTTGCTCCTGCTTCTTTACATGCAGCCCCTGCACGTTCTACTGCAGCTTTTTCACCGGCGATAACGACTTGCCCAGGTGAATTAAAATTAACCGGAGAAACAACTTGGCCTTGTGCAGATTCTTGACAAGCTTTTTCAATGGATTCGTTATCTAAACCGATAATGGCATACATCGCACCCGTCCCTTCAGGAACAGCTTCTTGCATTAATTTGCCACGTAATTCAACAAGTTTAATTGCTTGTTTAAAATCAATAACCCCTGCGCAAACCAACGCGGAGTATTCACCTAAGCTATGACCCGCCATAATCGCTGGCATCGCTCCATTTTTGTCTTTCCAAATACGGAAGATAGCCACGGATGCAGCTAACAATGCGGGCTGAGTCTGCCATGTTTTATTTAATTCTTCTTCTGGCCCATTTTGTACTAGTGCCCAAAGATCGTAACCCAATGCTTCCGATGCTTCAGCGAATGTCTGCTCAACTAGCTGATTTTCCTCAGCCAGTGCCGCTAACATACCTAAAGACTGAGAACCCTGTCCGGGAAATACCATAGCAAATTGTGTCATGTCTATTTTCTCAGTTAATTAAAAACGAACTAATGCAGAGCCCCAAGTGAAACCACCACCAAAGGCCTCTAAAAGCACCAGTTGACCACGTTGAATACGGCCATCTCGAACCGCTTCATCCAAAGCGGTTGGAACTGATGCTGCAGAAGTATTACCATGACGGTCAAGGGTGACAACAACTTTATCCATTGTCATATCTAACTTTTTAGCCGTCGCAGATATAATTCTTAAATTTGCTTGATGTGGCACTAACCAATCAAGTTCTTCTTTTGCAATACCACTTTCAGTCAATGTTTCATCAACAATATGGGCTAATTCGCGCACTGCAACTTTAAATACTTCATTACCCGTCATCGTTAAATACGCTGGGTCTTCAGAACAGCGACTGCGGTTAGGCAATGTTAATAAATCACCATAACGACCATCCGCATGCAGATGAGTAGAAATAATACCCGGCTCTTCAGATGCACCAATAACTACAGCCCCTGCTGCATCACCAAATAAAATAATAGTACCACGGTCTTCAGGGTCTAATGTTTTTGATAATGCATCAGCGCCAATCACCAAGGCTTTCTTCGTCATACCTGTTTTGACAAACTGATCCGCAATGCTGATTGCATAAGTAAAACCAGCACAAGCTGCGGCGACATCAAAAGCAGCGCAATCATTAATACCTAACAGTTGCTGTATTTGGCAAGCTGCGCTTGGAAAGGCATGCGTCGCTGATGTTGTTGCAACAATAATCAAGCCTATTTCAGCCGCCTCAATTTGAGCCATTTCTAGCGCATTTTTTGCAGCATGTAACCCCATCACTGAGACACTTTCGTCTTCGTTTGCAATTCTTCTTTCGTGTATTCCAGTGCGTGTCACAATCCACTCATCAGAAGTATCAACCATTTTCTCCAGATCAGCATTGGTGCGCACTTGCGCTGGCAAGTAGCTGCCTGTTCCTAAGATTTTACTGTACATAGCCATAGGTTATTGATCACTCCTGGGTAAAACAATATTTAGTCGCGCTGTTATTCTTTCTGGGACTTGCTTTTCAACAGCTTGTACTGCGCGGTCAATTGCGGCTTTAAAAGCGCCTTCATTCGCTGCACCATGACTCTTGATGACAATACCTTTTAATCCTAACAGAGTCGCACCATTATACTGGTCGGGGTTCATATCCCCAAAACGCTTCATTAAACGTTTTTTTAGCCATTTTTTCGCCAGTTGCATCAACCAACTGCGTTTTTTATTTTGATCACTTGATGATTTTATCAATGAAAGGATCACTCGGATGACACCTTCCATTGTTTTTAAAGAGACGTTACCTGCGAAGCCGTCACATACTAATACATCAGTTTTGCCTGTCAGTAATTCATTACCTTCTACATAACCAATATAGTTAATTGACGTTGTTTCTTTTAACACGGAGGCGGCTTCGCGGATATTATCTAGCCCCTTGCTCTCTTCTTCGCCAATATTGAGCAAAGCGACTCTAGGTTTAGAAATATTGACCACTTCTTCGGCCATAACTGAACCCATTACAGCAAATTGCACTAACATATCACTACTACAATTGACATTAGCGCCTAAATCAAGCACAACTGTTTGGCTTTTTTGCTGATTAGGTAAGATGGTCATTAACGCAGGACGTTCAATGCCGTCTATCGACTTTAACATCAATTTAGCTAACCCCATCAGTGCACCGGTATTGCCTGCACTCACGCACGCTTGTGCCTGCCCAGTTTTTACCAACTCCAAAGCCACTCGCATTGACGTCCCCTTACTTTGTCTTATGGCATTCGATGGCTTAGCATCATTTGCGATAACACCGTCCGCAGGGATTATTTCGACACGCGAAAGTTGCTCTGCACGACATTGTGCAAGCAAAGGTTGAATGGCATCGGGTTGACCGACTAGCAGTAATTTTAGCGCTGGATTAGATGCCAGTGCCTGCAATGCAGCAGGCACCGTGACGCGGGGACCAACATCCCCGCCCATAGCATCTAACGCAATGGTTAGATTAGCCAAGGTAACAACAAATTACTTGCTGATAACCTTACGGCCACGGTAGTAACCATCTGCAGTCACGTGGTGACGCAGGTGAGTTTCACCGGAAGTTTTATCTACAGAAACTAGGGTAGCAGTCAGTGCATCATGTGAACGACGCATACCGCGTTTTGAACGAGTTGGTTTATTCTGTTGTACGGCCATTGACCTTACTCCTTAAGTACTTTTCTTTAAACTGGCTAATACGGCAAATGGGTTTGGTTTTTCTGCCTCAGGAGGCAGTTCACCAAAGACCATATCCGCTTCGGACACTTCACAGTGTTCAGAATCATGAACCGGAACCACTGGTAAGGAAAGAATTATTTCATCTTCTATCATTCCCAGCAAATCTATTTCACCAAATTCATCAATTTGAATTGGCTCGTAGAGCTCCGGTAATGCTTCGGCCTTTTCGTCATTGACGACAGGACTAAAACAATACGATACGTAGACATGATGCTTGAAATCAGTTCTGCAACGTTGACATTTTAAGGTGACATCCACTTGGGATTTCCCCTCAATGACAGTCAAACGCTGATTATCAATTTTAAATGATAATTCGGTTTCTACATCACTATCTACACTGACTACTGATTCGGCAATACGTGTAACTTGCTCAGGTGTATAACTCCCGACATAGTCGAGGTTTTTCTGAGCTGCACGCTGCGCATCGATAGTCAGGGGTAATTTTACCTTTTGCATAAGGCGCGCATATTAACTTTGTAATGAGCTATAGTCAAAGAAAAAGGCGGGGTAAACTCGCCTTTTCACCAAAAAATCGCAGGTTTTGCGTTTTATAGTTTAAAATGAGTTAACCCTTTTGGCTACGAGTTTCGAGAAAAATCATGAAATCGATTATTTTGGCGTCAACTTCAGAGTTCCGACAAACCTTGCTAAAAAAATTAGGATTACCTTTTTTAGCGGTTCCACCTAACATTGATGAATCGCCTATTTTACATGAATCGGCTCAAGAACTGGTCATGCGGTTAGCCCATGCAAAAGCCGCCGCTTTGGCGAACCAATACCCACAACACCTCATCATTGGTTCCGACCAAGTCTGTGTCATTGATGGAAAAATAGTTGGCAAACCTCATAGCTTTGATAACGCCTTCAAACAATTACAAGCCGCATCAGGAAATAAAATTACCTTTTATACCGGTTTGTGTTTACTTGATACTGAAATAGGTAAGTTTGATGTGCAATGTGAATTATTCGATGTCTATTTTCGCCAACTAACGGATGACGAAATCACTCATTATTTGCATAAAGAAGAACCTTTCCAGTGTGCTGGTAGTTTTAAATCTGAAGGATTGGGCATTGCTTTGTTTGAACGGCTCGAAGGAAGAGACCCTAATACATTAATCGGGTTACCTATCATATTGTTATTAGAAATGTTGAGAAAGTGCGGTGTTAACCCCCTAAGCGATTAACTAAATAGAGCATGGCGCAGTGACAGGGGTTCACTCTCTGTCACTGCCAAAACTATTAAATTGCTGTTTTACGGTTACGCAACACTTTTAAGCAACGGGTTAACCCTGCATCCATAGGTGCCTGTAAGCGCATTTCTTCCCCTGTATTTGGGTGTGTGAATTTCAGCGCACTGGCGTGCAGAAATAAACGGTTTAAACCTGTATCCGCCAATTGGCTATCAAATTGCCTGTCACCATAGCGGTCATCAAATGCAATGGGATGCCCCGCGTATAAAGTATGTACACGGATTTGGTGAGTACGCCCTGTCACTGGGCTAGCCTTAATTAAGGTTGCATTTTCAAAGCGCTCTTCAACTTTGAAACGCGTTTCTGAAGGCTTACCTTCACTGTTAACTTTTACTACTCGCTCACCACTTTGGAGGATATTTTTTAGTAGCGGCGCTTGAACGACCTTAGTATGCGACTGCCAATTTCCTCGAACTAGCGCTAAATAATCTTTTTGCATTTGCTTTAAGCGCAATTGTTCGTGTAATGCCCTAAGGGCTGAGCGTTTTTTGGCCACCAATAAAATACCTGATGTATCCCTATCAAGGCGATGAACTAACTCAAGAAAACGAGCTTCTGGGCGTAGCGCTCTAAGCCCTTCAATCACCCCAAAACTGAGCCCACTTCCGCCATGTACCGCCGTTCCAGAAGGTTTGTTCAGCACTAAGATATAATCATCTTCAAATAAAATACAGTCAGCAAGCGCTGCCACTTTCCCTAATTTAGCTGATACTGGCGCTGTTTCACGCTCAGCAACCCTAACTGGCGGTACGCGAACTTGGTCCCCTTCCAGCAATTTATATTCTGGTTTTATCCGCCCTTTGTTAACACGCACTTCCCCTTTACGGATAATGCGATAAATCATACTTTTTGGCACACCTTTGAGTTTGGTGAGCAAAAAATTGTCGATGCGTTGCCCAGCTTCGTCATCGCTGATCTCAATAAATTGAACTTGGTTTTGTATATTCATTCGGGAATGCGTTAACTCTAATTGATTAAAATATGCTCTTATTCGCTCTCTCTATCATACCGACTCCACAAAATTTTTTATCTTTTTTTTTAATTTGTCTATTTTCTGCCTGATTTATCCTATTTCTAAATAAAATTTCCATATAACTTCCGTATCGACTTGCTATAATGTCTATGGCAATGGAATAATACGAAGTCGCCGAAATGTTTAAAAAACGAAAATTGGCGTTATATAGGATTTCTTATTTGATGACGTAACAATGCAGCAATGGCGTAAGACATTTAGCAACATCAAATAAATTAGCGAGCAACGAATTTTAGCTTATTGGGTTAGGAACTTCCGTTTTCAATAACATACGGCATCCTGATTAAGAACGCTGAATTTTTAATCTAAAAATCAGGTTCACCGAATACTGCGCGTCTCTATACGAACGACTGCCGCGAGGCAGACGGTTTTGTAAAAATCACGAGGCCATCGGTTTACAGTAGCTCATTCTTTCGCTGCTCTTTATTTAAAGAAAATAATTGAGTAAGTAATAACATGAAAAGAATGCTAATAAACGCAACTCAACAGGAAGAGTTGCGTGTTGCCCTTGTTGACGGGCAACGTCTTTATGATCTGGATATTGAAAGTCCAGGTCATGAGCAAAAAAAGGCCAATATTTACAAAGGTAAAATCACCCGCATTGAACCCAGTCTTGAAGCCGCATTTGTTGACTACGGCGCTGAAAGGCACGGTTTCCTTCCTATCAAAGAAATCGCTCGTGAATACTTCCCAAGCAACTACCACTCTCAGGGCCGTCCTAACATTAAAGATGTGTTAAAGGAAGGCCAAGAAGTTATTGTCCAAGTTGATAAAGAAGAACGAGGCAATAAAGGTGCAGCACTAACGACCTTTATTAGTTTGGCTGGGAGCTATTTAGTTTTAATGCCAAATAACCCTCGCGCAGGGGGGATTTCCCGTCGTATTGAAGGTGAAGACCGTACAGAACTTAAAGAAGCTTTGTCTTCTTTAGAAATTCCAGACGGTATGGGGTTAATTGTCCGTACAGCAGGTGTAGGCAAATCAGCAGAATCACTGCAACAAGATTTACTTTATCGCTTACGCCATTGGGATGCTATCCAAAAAGCGGCTGAAAACCGCCCTGCACCGTTCCTTATTCATCAAGAAAGTAACGTTATTGTTCGTGCGTTCCGTGATTATCTACGCCCTGACATTGGTGAAATTCTTATTGATAACCCGAAAGTGGTCGAAATGGCTCGTAACCATATTGAAGCTATCGGTCGCGGTGATTTCGCCAGCAAAATTAAACACTATAGTGGTGATGTTCCTTTATTTAGCCATTATCAAATCGAGTCGCAAATTGAGTCTGCATTCCAACGTGAAGTTCGTTTGCCTTCAGGTGGCGCATTAGTCATCGATACGACTGAAGCATTAACCGCTATCGATATCAACTCCTCACGGTCAACCCGTGGCGGTGATATCGAAGAAACTGCATTCAATACCAACTTAGAAGCGGCTGATGAGATTGCTCGCCAGCTACGTCTACGTGACTTGGGCGGTTTGATTGTCATTGACTTTATCGATATGACACCGGTTCGCCATCAGCGTGAAGTTGAAAATCGTCTACGTGAAGCCGTACGACAAGACCGTGCGCGCATTCAAATTGCACGTATTTCTCGTTTCGGTTTACTGGAGATGTCACGTCAACGTTTGAGCCCTTCTCTTGGTGAGTCAAGCCATCACGTCTGCCCTCGTTGCATGGGGACAGGGACAATTCGTGATAACGAGTCACTATCGTTGTCTGTGCTTCGTCTTATTGAAGAAGAAGCCTTAAAAGAGAATACCCATGAAGTACACGCGATTGTGCCAGTCCAAATCGCGTCTTATCTACTAAACGAAAAACGCAAAGCAGTCAGTGATATTGAACAACGCCAAAGCCATGTGCGTGTGGTGATTGTCCCTAATGACCAAATGCAAACGCCTCACTTCCATGTGATCCGTATTCGTAAAGGCGAAGAAGTTAACACTCTAAGCTACAATTTAGCGCAATATCATGAGACAGAAACGTTAAATCAAATTGATGAAACGACTGCAGAGCGTAAACTTCCTGAGCAACCAGCGATTTCGGCTTTTGCCCTGCAAGAACCTGTCGACATGCCTGCGGTGAAACCTAAAGAAACCGTTTCAAAAACCCCAGCAAAACCCGTGACAACAGAGCAGGCAACGCCAGGCTTATTCAGTAAAATTGCGGCCTTCTTCAAGAAGCTATTTGGTGAGGAAGAAGAAAAGGTGGTTGAGAAACCAGCACCGAAACCTCGCAATAATAATGACCGTCGCCGTAATAACGATCGTCGTCGTAACAATGATCGCCGTAATAATAACCGTCGTGACCGCGATGATAATGAAAACCGCGAAACTCGTGACAATCGCGACAATCGCAATAATCGTAATGCGACTGCGGATGAAACCAACAATCGTAATAAAGGCCGTAATAATAAAAATACGAGCCAACAAGATGAGCAAACAACTGATAGCAACAATCGCGATAATCAGCAACAACGTCGTGAGCAACGTGCAGAGCGTCGTCGCCGTCAGGACGAAAAACGTCAGCAACAAGCTGCAAAAGCACAACAAGATGCTCAACAAGATAACGTCGAAAATGTTGCGGAGAAAGAGGAACAACAACGCCCTGTTACACCTCGTCGCCAACGTCGCCAGTTATCACAGAAAATCCGTGTTACCGATAACGACCAAGTTGTAGATTCGGTTGAAACATCACAGGAAGTGGTGGCTACGCAACCTCTTGCCGCATTGCCTGTCGTTGTAACGCCTGTCAATCAGTCTGAAGGTGAAGTTAAAACAGATGACCTGCAAGGCGTAAACACTCAAGCAGATGACGAAGAAAAGCAAGACACCATCATTCCTCGTCGTTCACGTCGTTCGCCACGCCACTTACGCGTAAGTGGGCAACGTCGTCGTCGCTACCGCGATGAGCGTCATTTGAATAAGTCGCCAATGCCATTAATCGCTGCGGTTGCCTCACCTGAACTAGCATCAGGTAAAGTATTTATTCATTATCCTATCGCCCAACCACAACAAGAAGGTATGGCGATCATTACTAATGAAGAAATGCTGGAACAACAAAGTGTTGATGAAGCCTCTTCGGCTGAAAAAACAAAAGTGACAGCGTCACAATCAGAGGTTATTGTTCCTGCTGTAACGGCTACCGCTGTTGAGGTTGCTCAGGTAGAAGTATCAGAAACGGTTGCATCCCCTGTTGTGGAAGCTGAAGTTAAAGCCCCTATCGATGAACAACCAGTAGAAGCAGTACCTGCTGAGATTGAGGCCGTTGAAGTGACTCAATCTGAAAACACACTAACTGAAACTACAGCAATCGTCGAGAAAGCGCCTGAAACAACAGAGCAAGTGATTGAGTCTCCTGTTGAATCTGTTGTTAAGTCAGAAACAACTGAGCTCGTTGTAGAAGAAGCTTCCGCTCAAACTGAAGCTGTTGATGAAACTGTGACTCAATTCGTTGAAGAAACATCAACGTCTGAGGTTATCGTTGAGACAGCAAAAGAGCCCGTAATAGTTAAAGAGGTTGAACCCGTTAAGGTCACCGAATCAACTGTTGTCGCTGTAAGCTTACATAAACGCCATGCGTATTCACCAATGACTAAAGCGCCTGCCCCTGAAACTTCGGGTGCGTCATTTGAAATTAAAGAATACCTACGCGATGCCTCAACCTTTGAAGGTAAAGGTGGCGCAGGTGGCCATGTTGCTTCAAACGTCGCAACCTCTGAAATGGCAAAACCTGCTGATTTCTAAGAACTAGCTAGCTGTAAACATAAAAGCCTTGATAGGAAACTATCAAGGCTTTTCTTATTTACAGCTGATTTTTATAAAGAAGTTTTAATACTTACGGTGACCTAGGCGGCAAACTAAACGAGGCCCTAGGAGCATACATCAGTATGTGACTAGGGCGAGTGTATGAAACCAACAACGCTACATCCCTAAATAAAGTACAAGTAGAATACCTAAATAAAATTCAAGTAAATTAATCCTCTATATAGTTCGACTTGTAGCTAGGCGGCAAACTAAACGAGGCCCTAGGAGCATACATCAGTATGTGACTAGGGCGAGTGTGTGAAGCCAACAACGCTATATCCCTAAATAAAGTACAAGTAGAATGCCTAAATAAATTTCAAGTAAATTAATCCTCTATATCGTTCGACTTGTCCCTAGGCGGCAAACTAAACGAGGCCCTAGGAGCATACATCAGTATGTGACTAGGGCGAGTGTGTGAAACCAACAACGCTACATCCCTAAATAAAGTACAAGTAGAATACCTAAATAAATTTCAAGTAAATTAATCCTCTATATAGTTCGACTTGTAGCTAGGCGGCAAACTAAACGAGGCCCTAAGAGCATACATCAGTATGTGACTAGGGCGAGTGTGTGAAACCAACAACGCTACATCCCTAAATAAAGTACAAGTAGAATACCTAAATAAATTTCAAGTAAATTAATCCTCTATATAGTTCAACTTGTAGCTAGGCGGCAAACTAAACGAGGCCCTAGGAGCATACATCAGTATGTGACTAGGGCGAGTGTGTGAAGCCAACAACGCTACAAGGTGAAATATGACGAGGATTTTTAGAACCAAGGTGCTTGGATCATCACCGAACCATAGAACAGCGCACGGCCGGCCAATTCTCCGCTAAAAATCGCCAACATCACCAAAGCCATTACCATAACCGATGGTCGTTCCTTATATGCTTTCATTGCCACAATACATGGCAATAGCATACTCATTACAACTTGCCACCACAGTAAATAGCTTCCTCCTTGGCTAGCGGGTAATTGCAAGCGAATGATTTGCGCAGCTAATACCAACATAACACCTATCAGCACCCCTACTTTGATAATGGATAGTAATGGTTTCCCTTGTCCAATAACGAATAAGGCAACTAGACTAAAACCAAGGACAATCGCACTACCAATGAACGCGATTTGCGTCGCTGGCGTGTGCCATAATGGATGCGCAACCATTTGATAATACACTTGTGCAGTTACAAAAATAGCCGCAATACCACCAAGAGCGCTTAACCAGCCAAGTAACTGATTTCGCACATTCACTTGGGGTGATACCCAACACGAGAGTGCCCATAACGTGACAAGACCATTTAATAAAATAAATGTCACCGCTTCACGGCTCAACCATGAATGGCTTAACCCAAGTATGGAGCGATACGCTTCTAGTGGTACTCCCAAATGCCCCATTGACATAGAAGAGCCGATCACCTCGATTAACCAAATCGCTAATACTGCTCTGCGTAGCACTCCGCCTGATAAAATATTTTCCTTGCTAGCATTCATTTGATAAATAGTTAATGCAAGAATAGCGCCAATTCCCCACTGGCTCATTACCGTAAAAAATACCAGAGGAAGTTCCATATATTTAATATCCATGATTAATCCTCCATACCAATAATCACAATATTTGGATTGCTGATAGTGTGGTCTGGCATATTGTAACGTTGTTCTAACAGCGTCCAATTTGTTGTGTGTTTTTTACGTAGTTCTGTAATTTCACCGAATTCGATAGCCCCTGTTGGACAAGATTCCACACACCTTGGTAATAACCCTTCATCTAACCGTTCCGCACACATATTACATTTGCTGGTTTTACCTTCTACTGGGTCAAATACAGGCGCGTGATATGGGCATGCCATAATACACATCTGGCAACCTATGCACTTTTCATGGTCTTGGACGACTATGCCATCTGCTCGTTTTGTATAGGTATCCGCAGGGCAAACCTTTAAGCATTGAGGGTCATCGCAGTGATTACAAGACATCGTAATAAATGCTTGGGTATTTGGAGCATCACTATTAAACTCACGAACTCGGCGCCAAAGTACTCCTGGTGGTGTCACATTTTCCGACTTACACGCCATTGAACAAGTACGGCAACCGTAACAATCTTTAGTATTGATTAAAAAACCATATTGTTTAGCCATGACTAAGCCTCCCTTCTCACATCAACCAACGTACTATTGCAGCAATGCCCGGTTCCTAAATGTTCCACTTGGTCATTCGTGACATGACTACTACTTCCCCCTTGCTGCTCCCACCAGCCATTATCGAGAGAAATAACCCCTTTTTTAATATGAGTAGTCACTACCGCGATAGCGCGATGCTCGCCTCGGTCATTGAATGTAATTGCCCATTCACCATTCTTAATACCTCGTTGTTTTGCATCTTCTGGGTGGATTAACACATTAGGCTGGTTGCGCTGAACCTCAAGTATCCATTCATTCATGCCATGGCTTGAGTGTACACTCCGCGCCAACTTACGTTGCACCGCCATTAAAGGATATTTTTTAGCTAACTCAGGGGAACCTTTCACCGATTCAGTTACTTGGTAGTAAGCAACGACAGGTGAGAAATTTTTCTTTTGCCAATCTTCAATAAACAAATGTGCTTTCTTGGTTGATGTTCTAAAAACACCATCTTTGAACGGTATCCAATCCCCTTCAACAGGCCGTACAGGCCCTTTTTCCAGCATCTGACGAGTGATCCCAGAACCAGCTAAACAAGCATCGATATAATGTTCAATCGGTTGATTAAATACCTCACCAAAACCAAATCGTTCTGCTAAGCGGGCAAAAATCCAATAATCAGGTTTTGCTTCCCCAGCTGGTTCAACGGCTTTTTCCATTAATTGTACATATTGGCTGCGAACTCCGGCCATTAGGCTGGTATCTTCGAAGATTGTAGTGACGGGTAATACAAGGTCTGCATACAGTGCCGTGGAGCTCATTAGATTATCCGCTACCACAACAAATGGGACTTTCTTCAATGCTTCTCGAACCTTATTCGTGTTAGGTAATTGCGTCATTACCCCCATGGTCATAATCCACCAAAAATTAATCGGATGAGGTTTATCATTCACAATATAGTCGCCGACTTTAGCAACAGGAATAGGGGTAATTTTTTTGGCATTCGGTGCAGGTGGCACTATCGGGCTAAAATTCGCCATTTGCCGAGCACCACCCGCATCACAAACACCTGCCCCGCGCTTACCTATATTCCCTGTCAGTAGTGCAAGATAAAACTGGCTAGCAGCCACATAAGCCCCATGTTCTGTGCGCTGAGCACCGGACATATTTTGTACAATCATTGAAGGTGTAATCGATGAATAATCACGAGCAAGGCGTACGATAGTTTCAACGGGAACATCGGTTTCTTCACTAACACGTTTGACATCCCAACCTTTTGCCTGCTGGTAAATTTGCTCAAAGACCGTGGTGTAACCCAGGTTATCCGGTAATTCATTTTGGAATAATGCGGGTTTGATATTCGGTGTGTCATGGCGAGCCAATTGCCCACTTAACAGGTCAAACACTAAGTAACTGTCTTTATCGTTATTATCTTGCCTAACTTGCTGTTGTTTATCATCAACTAAGTACACGGCTCCAGTATGAGCCCTGAGAAAATCCTCATCGATACGGTTTTCTTCAATGATAATTTTGATCATCCCCAAAGCAAGTGCGGTGTCAGTACCCGGTATAATCGGTATCCACTCATCTGCTTTTGCTGCGGTTTCATTAAAACGAGGGTCAATCACCACCAGCCGAGCTCCATTTTTTCGGGCTTGGTTATAGTTTTTAAAATAGGCTTGCATCGTCACTGCTGGGTTATTCCCCCAACACAAAATATAACGACTATCCGCGATGGTATCCCGCGTATCGGCATAACGTAGCCCTAGCATCGGTATCATCGCAGCAGTGACTGCCGAGCAACATAAAGAGCCCGCTTGCTTTGTTGAGCCA
Source organism: Providencia sp. TYF-12 (assembly GCF_041344805.1). NCBI lineage: Bacteria > Pseudomonadati > Pseudomonadota > Gammaproteobacteria > Enterobacterales > Morganellaceae > Providencia > Providencia sp. TYF-12. The sequence goes on along the minus strand of NZ_CP166833.1, from coordinate 2,089,625 downwards.
CCTAAATAATCAAAAAACGCTTTACCCATATCATTTTTAATAGAATCCATATTTCCGGCATGGGTCGATATGAATAGCCCTTCATTTCCATATTTGGTAATCGTTTCTCTGATATTTTTTTCGATAAGGTCGAGAGCTTCATCCCAACTTATTGGTTTGAACTCAGCTTTCCCTTTTTCACCGACCCTTAATAGTGGTGTTGTTATGCGTTGGTCATGATAAACCCATTTAGTCCGGCTCATTCCTCTTAAACAACATTTAACATTAAACCCTTCAGTTGCTTGTATTTTCATCAACTTACCTTGGTATGTATACGCTGTAAGGTTGCAGTGCAAACATTCCATAGCACAAGTTGATCGAAAGGTTTTGTAGTCAGATAGTTTTAATCTCACCCTAGGTAAAGGTTGATTATTATTCGCCTCAGCGAAAGAACAAGGAGCTATGGTAGCTAAACCAACCACGCCGAGCCCTTTTAATAGAGTTCGGCGTTTTATTCGTAATTCATTTATTGTTTTCATTATAGTAAACCTCGACATTGCTTTTTAAAGTTCACTATATATATACCTCATTCACAAATGGTGAACTTGAGTAATATCAAATACACTCATTATTTATGAGTAAAAATTAACTACTTCTTTAGTATTAGTATTCTATGCGTGATGGTTGTTAGCGGCTTAGGGCAACTCATGGTAAAATATGAGGACTTGTTAAACTGAGGTTTATCTATGTATTCTCTGCAAGGTGTTAATTCTGTTGATATAGCGGTGAGCATTTTAAATTATATTGCTCAAAATGGGGGCATTGCGCGCGCAGCTGATATATCAAAAGGCTGTGACATATCGAAAAGCCGTTTACATAAATACTTGGTTTCATTGTGTCGCACACAAATGTTATATCAAGACACACAAACAAGCCGGTATGGTTTAGGGCGTAACTTAACTTTTTTAGCTAATTTTGTTAAACCAGAGAGTTCTTATCTAGAAACCATCAATAAAAGCTTGATTCAATTTCGTGATGAGCAAAACGTTTCGACTGGTGTCGCCACACGTTTAGGAAAAGCACTCTCATTAGTGACGTACAACCGTAGCTTTAAAAATGTTGAGATTGATTTTTTACCCAACACCCCATTACCGATAGAAAAAAGCGCGGCAGGGCTGATTTACTCTGCGTTCGATAACCAATTTCAATCAAATTATTACTCCCCGCAAGAGTTGGAAAAAATCATCAAGCAAGGCTATGCCGTGCGCTATCAACCAACAGAGGGGATCCCTGGGGCGCAATCAATCGCATGCCCTGTCTTTAATAGTGAAGGTCAGTTGATTGCAGCTGCGGTAACGATGGGTTTTATCGATAAAAATGAAATGGAGCGATTAGCTCAAGAATTGATTAAACAAGTTAATACTTTGATTTTACAGTAGTTCAACGATAAATACCTGGGGCTACTTAGTTTTTGACTCGCCCCCATGCTAAAGTGACCATACTGTAACATATTATTTATATTCAATATGTTACTTTGATAAGCCGAGGTTGCCTCGGCTTATCACTTATAATATCACTTACTTAACATCAATCCTCGGTAACTCCCCCATCTCTTTTAGCTTTTTAGAGATTTCACGGCGTTCTTTGGAGAGCTCTGCATTTTTGATGATATAATCATCAACACGGTCATCATAGTCGCTACGCATATTTGCAATAATTGCTTGGATCTCTTCAATTGACATCCCAGGCTTAATATATTCGCTTAAGTTATCCAGTAACAAAACTCGTTTCTGGTTATCACGAATTTTTTTCTCATTGTCAGTAATTTCACGACGGATCTTGTTTTTACGACGAAACATACGCACAAATTCCAGTACATTTTGGAAAGACGGCTTGCTAGCGTTGTCCATGTTTAAAACCCTCTAGTCAATATTTAAAACCTATTATCTATTAACACAATACATTCTAATCCTACCGCGTTACAAGTACGTTTCGCATATTTATCTAATTATTCGTTCGAAAAGTACCTTGATTTATACTTTTAGCACTAAATTTTCGTCATCGCTTTTATCTTGGGCGTTTAATTGTTGCGCATTATCTATGGGTTGATCGCCAATATCGTCACTTCTAAGACAAAAAGCAGACAATATCGTTGTCACCACCACAAAAGCCCCCATCACAAGATAAGTATCCGCAAAGCCAATTTTGTCATAGCCCCATCCTGCTAATGGCGATAAAATGCTTGCAACAATCGAAGTTACACAACTGAACCCAACTAAATACAATGTTGATGATAAACGTTTATCAAAATGGCGGCTGTTATATTTAAAAATAGCGATTAACAAGATGGGAAGCTCAACCGCATGTAATAGCTTCATTGCTGATATCATGATTGGTCCGTCAACTAAGCCAGAACCTATGATCCGCAAAGCCATCACTGAACTCGCAAATAACAAGCCATTTTTAGCACCAATACGGTTAACAATAAACGGCGCTAAAAACATCCCCCCAGCCTCTAGGAAAACTTGCAACGAATTTAGATAACCGTACATCTCATTGCCAAATTGCTCATCTGGAAATTGATGGGCAAAATACACCATAAATTGCTGGTCATAAACACTATAAATACAGGTCCCCAAGACAAACAGTATCAATGCCCAAAAACGGGGTAAAGCCAATAATTGCAATGCGTCACCTACCGTTATTGCTGAAGGTTTCCCATGTTCAAGGCTATTATATGCATCCGCATTAGCTGTCTTTAAATTAAGTAATATGGCTAAAAATATTAACCCAGAAATGGTCGCCATAATGAAATTATAGTCAGGGTCAATATTAATATTACGCCCCGCAAAAAAGGTCGCAGCAGCCCACCCTAAAGACCCCCACATTCTTGCCTTACCGTATTCAAAATTTCGTAAGCGCCCCACTCTTTCAGTGTATGACTCAAGAACGCCGATCCCTGCATGGAATGTCATCCCAATAAATAGCCCGCCAAGAATACTACCAAACACTAGGTTCCATTTTAATAACGACCCAAAAACCATAAAAAATGGCCCAGAAGCGATTAATAATATAGCAATAAATAATAGTAGGTTTTTCCGTAGCCCTAGTTTGTCCTGTATAAAACCGTATAAAGGTTGAGCGCAGAGAGCGACAAGCGAGATACAAGAAAAAATAAACCCCGTATCTGACCCCTCTAAGCCCACATATTTACGTAGCCATATTGCAACCACCGAAAATGTAGATGACCATGTAAAAAAGAAAAAAAACAATAATGCACTCAAAGAGGCATAATACTTTTTTGAGCCACTATTCATATCTAATCACCTATCAATAATTTTTATTGCCGCAATGTTAAGGTTAACATTTTCATGAAACTACAAAAAACCTTGCCATTTGTGATGTTGCTCACTTTTGTTAACGTTAACAATAAATATTCGTGACTAAACTCACAATAAAAATAGAATGAAGTTCGAGTACTAAATAGCATTATCCCATTGTGGCATGACCTCATTGTCCCACACTAAATCAGGCGGTCTGAGTTTAGCTTTCACAGCAGATAAGGTATCATTAACTCACAAAGCATAGTGAATACCAACAAAATCATCACTATCAGAACCAACTTATAACCCATCAAAACGGTGAAAACGTTGCAAGATAATAAAAAACAGCCCACTTTTTTTATTCATGACTATGAAACCTTTGGTAAACGGCCTGCATTAGATAGGCCGGCCCAATTTGCGGGTGTTCGTACCGATTTAGAGTTTAATATCATTGAAGAACCTGAGGTTTTCTATTGTGCACCTGCTGATGACTATCTGCCACAACCAGAAGCCGTCATGATCACAGGTATCACGCCACAACTTGCATTATCCGAAGGGGTTAATGAAGCTGAATTTGCTAAGCGTATCCACCATGCTTTCAGTGTGCCGAATACCTGTATTATGGGCTATAACAATATTCGTTTCGATGATGAAGTGACTCGTAATATTTTCTACCGTAATTTTTATGACCCATACGCTTATAGTTGGCAGCAAGGAAACTCTCGCTGGGACTTACTTGATGCCTTGCGAGCTTGCTTTGCACTTCGCCCTGAAGGAATTGAATGGCCAGAAAATGAAGATGGCCTACCAAGCATGCGCTTGGAGCACCTAACCAAAGCCAATGGGGTTGCCCATGAAAATGCTCACGATGCGATGTCTGATGTACTGGCTACAATCAATATGGCCAAGTTATTGAAAGCCGCTCAGCCTCGGATGTTTGATTATTTTTATCAGATGAGAAACAAAAACAAAATAAGCCAACTAATTGATATTGTTGATATTGCCCCGCTTGTTCATGTTTCTGGAATGTTCGGTGCATTACGCTCTTATATAAGCCTAGTTGCTCCTCTCGCATGGCACCCAGACAACCGCAATGCCGTGATTATGTGTGACTTATCTGCGGATATCTCCCCATTACTCGAATTAGATGTGCAGCAATTACGTACCCGCCTGTATACGCCTAAGGCCGAACTTGCGGGAGCGTCTCCTGTCCCAGTCAAACTTGTGCATATTAATAAGTGCCCAATATTAGCACCAGAAAAAACGCTTCGACCCAATGATGCACTACGCACAGGGATAGACCGTGACCTCTGCATGCGTAATTTAGAAACCCTGCGTAAAAACCCTGATATTCGTAATAAACTAATAGAGCTATTTAGTGAGCCACAAATCTATGACGAAGTCACTGATGTCGATGCACAAATATATAATGGTTTCTTTAGCCCGTCGGACAGGTCAACCATGGATATTATTCGTGAAACACCTCCACAAAAATTACCTGCTTTAGATTTAAGTTTTCAAGATAAGCGAATGAAGGAATTATTTTTTCGTTATAAAGCACGTAATTTCCCAACGACCTTATCCTATGATGAGCAACAACGCTGGTTACAACATCGCAGAGATTACTTTAGTGAAGCACGCTTAACAGAATATATGCAACAAATACAGATGTTACTTGCTGAACATCAGCACGATGAAAAGCGTTGCCAGCAATTAAAAGCACTGGTGAATTATGCAATGGAGTTGGCTAGCTAAACTGTAAAAAAATGGGCAAAATCGTTGCCCATTTTTATTTTAGATTAATGTGGTTTTAATGTTCATTAGAATGGCTACAACCGCAATCCCCTTCCCAATTTTTCCGTTTCGTTGTTTTCCCTAAACCTGGGTTCATCGTATTCGTTGGGTCCGCTTGCTTATAGAATGATTTTAACTGTGGTGCCGCTTTATATAAGTGACCAACATTATGTTCTGCTGGGTATTGCGCCCCTCGTTCATCTAATAGCGCTAACATTTTTTCTTTTAATTCTTTTGGGTCCACACCTTTTTTCAACACATAATCTTGGTGCATAACATGGCACATAAAATGACCACAATACAGTTTATGGACTAATAACTTTTCAATTTCCGGTGGTAACGTTTCAAACCAGTTTCTATCATTGCGTCGTAACGCAATATCTAACGGCAAAACATCTTCTACGTCTTTATTATGTACCGCATGGTATCGTACTGCTGACCCCGCAGCTGCAAAACGATGTAAGAAAGCTTTCGCACCTTCTTCTGGGGTACATTCAAAATAACCACCATCCGCGGTTGCGAAATATGACTTTAACCAAACTTTAGCTTCATCAATCCCATCACCTGCCATTTTTAGCATTAGATGATGTTCATAACGGTCACGAAACTCTTTCATTCGCGGCGGCAAATGGGATGGCCATAATTTACTCAGTACTTGCATAGTACGGTCAATTAAATTAGAGGGTAAAAATGGGACTTTATTTAATACCGCATCAATACGGCCTTTTATCGTGAAAAACATTGGCATTTTATCCGTGCCAAATTTATCTATCATTAAAAAGGTATCTTTACCGTAAATTTCTGCAATATCGAAACAACCACGGTGCATATATTCACCCGCTACGGGTAAATTTTTAAACTCACTCAAAATATAGCGACGAATATCTTCTAGAACATCGGGGTTATTTGAGCCAATATAAAATACTTGTGTTTTTTTATCCGCTGGAAAAGTATCCAAACGAACTGCAAATACTGCTAATTTACCGGCACAACCGGATGCTTCAAATAAACGGCGTTCATCAGCATTAAAGCGAGACGGCGTATCTGCATCAACATCACGAACACGCTGTGCATATTCATGATCAGAAGCTAGTTTTTCGCTAACATGGACATCTTCGCTGCTATAACCCCGGTTTTGTAAGTTAGTCAGTATTTCTTCTGGGGTATTCCCTAAATCAATACCTAAATGGTTCACAAGTTCCACTTTACCATCATCATTTACTCGGCCATACAACGCAAGCTCGGTATAAGCGGGGCCTCTACGCACTAAGGAGCCACCAGAACTATTACAAATCCCGCCCACAACAGATGCACCAATACAAGATGAGCCAATCAACGAATGTGGTTCACGCCCCAAGGGTTTAAGAATCTTCTCTAAGTCATATAACGTACTTCCCGGCATCGCAACCACTTGATTGAATTCAGGAAGGACTTGTATTTGGTTCAAACGTAGTGTACTGATGATCACAATATCGCGATCATAGTCATAACCGCTTGGTGTTGAGCCTTCTGTCAGCCCGGTATTTGCCGCCTGCATTAAAACAATTTTATCGGCTTCAACACACGCTTTAAATACATGCCATTGCTCAAGCAGTGTTGTAGGGAATACAACCGCTATTGCATCCCCAACGCCTGATCGAAAACCTTTGCGATAACGTTCTGTCTTATGAGGTTCTGTTAGAATGTTTTTCTTACCAACAATATTCCTGAGGGTGAGTAATAATCGTTGATTCTCAGGTTTTTTTACATCATTCATTTGTGTGCCTTCTTAATCGAATTCATGTTTATGATGATTTGTGAACTATTCATTGTAACAACAGTATCACATAATATTATGATGTTGATAGGCTACACGTTTTATCTTAAATAATTCTTAACAGGCAAAAAATACCTGAGCCTATTTACGCTATCACTGTATGTCAGTTCACATTTTTAGCTCCACGTTTTCTTTGATCTTCAAAATCAAAATGGTGTTTACCCAACTCTTTTAGTGCATTGATAAGGTAATCTTTCTCTTGGATCAGTTTTAATGGGATGATGACTTCATCATACTCTGCGGTATATTTACCTTTTTCAGTTTTAGGGGGGCAAAAAGCAAAGACTAAGCTAGTATCGTAGACTGCAACATAGTGCAAAGCATCCCAGTAAAGGCTCATATTTTGATTAAATTCATTAAATACAAAGCCTTCAGAGTAAAAAATATAGTGATTAATATCCTCCTCTTTAATTAATCCTTTGCTAAGATACGATTCTTGTAATGATACAGCCCCCTTTAACCCAATTTTAAACGCTAATATAAACAACCCAAAAATAATAAATGTGATACCCACTGTTTGCATTATTGTGTGGTAATAAGGTATGTTTTTATGAAAATATTGCGGGTCATCAAACGTAAAGCGTATAAATGATGCTGCGATTAAAAATAACTCAATAAATACTACCCACCTAATAAGTTTAAACTTTCTTTTATAATTACGAATTAAGTTATTTTTAAAATCAGTTATCATTTCTTTATAACTTGAAGGGGTGTATTGAATATCAATTTTGTAAAAAGGCTGTTCTTGTGTAGTAACATCAAAATGGAAGGGATTCATAAATTCTCCTTAAAATTCTTATAGTTGAATTATGAGGAGTTGGGTATATCAGTCAATAAGAATATTCGCGATAACAAGTTACAACTTGCATACATTATTGAAACAAAAATAGCGCCAAAAGGCGCTATTCCATTAGTAGAAAATAACTAGATATCACTCATCTGCGGCATCGGTCTCTTAAACATGCGAGTCAGTATAGCCATATAAACTAAACCAACTGCTGTCCAAATCAGTCCATAAACCATTGAATCTTCTTCAATATTTAACCATAAAACGCACACTGTTAGTGTACCTATAACAGGTAAAATTAAGTAATTCAAAATATTTTTGAAACCTGTCATCCGACGTTCACGGATAAAGAATTGGCTAATCACAGAAATATTAACAAAGGTAAATGCAATTAATGCCCCGAAATTGATTAATGCGGTCGCAAAATCCATTTCAAACCAAATTGCCCCTAACGCTAAGAAACCGACCATCAATACGTTATATGCCGGTGTACGCCATGTTGGACTAACATAGCCAAAAACTTTTTCTGGGAATACCCCATCGCGGCCCATTACATACATTAAACGAGCACTACCTGCGTGGGCTGCCATTCCTGAAGCTAATACTGTCACGCATGAGAATACCAAAATAATTGACTGGAAGAATGCACCAGCAACAAAGCGCATAATATCTGGCTGAGTTTCATTGATATTCTTAAAGCGTGATACGTCTGGAAAATATTGTTGTAAGAAGAAGGAAACCGTAATAAAGATAACCCCCCCAATAAGTGCCGTTAAGAAAATAGCACGTGGGATCACTTTACCTGCGTTTGGCGTTTCTTCTGACAATGAACTTAAACCGTCAAAGCCTAAGAATGAAAAACACAAAATGGTAGCCCCAGCTATCAATGGGATCATTTCAGTTTTTTCATTACCAAATGGGTTAAAGGTCCAAATTTCTCCCGACCCCTCGCCATTTGAAACACCGTGGATCACTAAGCCTGTAAACACGGCCATTACCCCAATTTGGATAATCGCAATGACTGTACTTAGGTTGGCGATTACGTTGATACCACGTAAGTTAGCCGCGGTCATTAAAATAACCAGCCCAACGACAAATATCGCTGGCTCCACATTGGGGAAAATGTCTTGCAAATAAATTTTAGCCAATAATATGTTAATCATTGGCATAAAAATGTAGGACAACAAAGATGTCCAGCCCACCAAGAAGCCGATATGCGGGCTCATTGATTTTTGAGCATAAGTATACGCTGAGCCAGCAGATGGGAAGCGTTTCACCAGCTTACCGTAGCTCAGAGCCGTAAACAGTATCGCCGCTAATGCAATAATGTATGAAGTTGGAACGTGTCCACCGGTCTTATCTGATACCATACCGAAAGTATCGAAGATGGTCATCGGTTGGATATAGGCGATACCTATCATGACCACTTGTACAAGCGTTAACGTTTTTGCAAGTTGTACGCGATTATTCGCACCGGTTTGGTTGTGACCAATGTCTAATGGAATTGGAGTATTATTTGACATTATCAAGCCCTCCCATAACTTTCGATTGCATACTACTTCGGCTTAATCGACAGTTACTGGGAAGACTTTGCATCTGCCTATAGGCAGAGAAAAACGAAGAAAGGGAGAAAGGCGTGTGAGCGAAGCCACCGAGAGCCCCGTAGTCATCGATACGGCAGCCGCCAGCGCCTGGCCCTGCTGCGAATGCGAAAAAGTAAGCCATAAAAGCATTCCTCAAATCGGTAGCGTAAAATGTTTGCTACACGTAAATATTAAAATTATCTCTCCGGCTCTATGTCCGGCCCCGCTAGAATGAACGTTCCTAAAAACAAAAAAACCGATGCTTCATTTGATTAAGCATCAGTTATTTTTTAGTTCGCGCATTTTGCACGCCATAACCACAAATAGCAAGTTAAATTGTTAACAAATCACCCTATTTTCGATGAGAAATTTTGATTATTTCTGACTTTTTGCCCTATCTGCTTATAACTTTTTTTTCTTATGGTTTTAATCAGGTTTTAATCAGGTTTTAATCAGCAAAAAACCCTTTGGTAGAAGCCAAAGGGTTTGGATTAATCGAGATTAATTATACGATTAGAAGTTGTAGTTGATACCGATATTGTAACGACGGCCTTCTAATTCAGCACCGTAAGTCGCATTATCGATTCGGCGATCTAATACGTTATAGACACCACCAACAATGTTCGCGTTCTTGTTAAGCTGATAACTCGCACCTAAATCAAATAAAGCATAAGATGCTGTACCACTTGACATTTTTTGTCCACGACCTTGGTATTCAGAGGTTTTACCACGGAAATTCATACGCGTCCATGTTTCTAAATCTTCAGTAGTTTGCCATGTCAATGTGGAGTTAGCCATATGTTTAGGCTGTTTATTTAATGGCTTACCTTTATTTACACCACTTTTTTGTTCAGTATCAGTATAGGTGTAGTTAGCTGCAAAGCTTAAATCATCCACAATACGCCAGTTGAAGGTGAGTTCAACACCACGCATTCTTGCTTTATCAACGTTCGCTTTATCGCTGATGAAACGATACGGTTTGTTAGGCTTGTCACCTTCACCATCTTGAGCTACTGTACATGCTCTTACTGTACTACTATTTTCTTCACAACGCCTAATTTCAGTAATTTTATCTTTAAAGTCAGTGTTATAGATAGTTATCCCAGCAGTAATATTATCCTGATTGTTCCAAATAACACCTATTTCTTCAGTAATACTTTTCTCTGGTTTTAAATCAGGATTACCATAAATAACGGCATTTCCTGCACTACCGCCTGTTGCTTGTCCCCAGTTTGCGGACGATTCACGCAAGCTTGGTGCTTTATAACCTGTAGTTACCCCACCTTTAATTGTCCACTGTTCATCAGCATGCCACACACCATATAAACGTGGAGTCCAGTGTGAACCGTAGTTTTCGTCTTTATCCATACGAATACCACCGGTTAACGCAAAATCATTGGTCATTAACCATTCATCTTCTGCAAATAACGCCCAGCTATATCGTTCAAGCTTATTATACTGTTTAAATTTATTACCTTCGTCTTTCAACTTCTCTTTACGATATTGACCACCAAGGCTTAAACTATGATCACCCAATAAAAAGACACTTTGATTACGGAAAACAAGGTCTTCTGCCGTCATTTTACGGCCTGGGTTTTTTGTCTCATCGTATTGAACATAGGTATCTGTTGATGCAATATCATAAATACCCGTATGGGTTAATGCCATATGAGTCAACTCATATTTGCTAAAACCGCTACCGTCGCCTCTTTTGCTGGTATAACCCTCACGGTCATCACGATGTTGGTTATCACGTTTAAATTCTGCGTCGAAGGTATTTTTGTCATCTGGAGTCAACGATACCGTTGCTCCACCACTCGCCATGATTTGGCGATTAAAACCATTAATGATTTTATCTTCACCACGATGCGAATATTGGCCTTGTAGTTTCACACCAAGTAAACCATCAATTAATGGACCTGAGGTGTAAAAGCTGCCTTGCCCTGTATTACCTGAATTTTTGCGTTCAGTTAGTGTAGTATCCGCTCGTAAACTTGTGGTCCACTCTTGTTGAACACGGCGAGTGATAATATTAATTACCCCACCCATCGCATCCGAACCATACAACGATGACATTGGGCCACGTACTACTTCAATACGCTCAATGGCGGGTAATGGTGGTAACCAACCTTGTTCAATACCAGAACCATCACTATTTGGGCGAGTGCTGCGTGTATCAATACGTTTACCATCGATTAAAATCATGGTGTATTTAGCATCCATACCACGAATGCTAATATCAGAGCTACTGCCGCCACCGGTAACTAAAACACCCGGTACATCTTTTAAAGCGTCAGTCACATCACGGTAAGCTTTAGTTTCAAGTTGTTCGCGCGTTACTACTGAAATGGATGCTGGGGCATCTTCAATTTTTTGCTGATAACCTGATGCAGTCGTTACATAGATTTTATCTTTACTGTCATCAGCAAATGCAGGTGTCGCAGCGATAGCGGCAATTATGCTAATTGCAACTTTTCTTTTATTAAAAACAACCATTCCCAACTCTCCAAGAGATATTTTTTTATATATGAATTGATTTGCTCACATTGATTGCATTAAATTTTAAAACGCTTTTTATTATTTGGATATTTAAATACCCATAAGAAATTCATGGTAAAAAACCATTTATAAATCAATTAAATTTCCTGTGGGTAATTAATCTTAATATTTAATTCGTTTGTTTTTTTATATTGCCCCTTTTTCTTTATTAATGTGCTTGCCGCACGACGCCACAAGCACATCATTTATTGTGCGGTATTAACTTGCTAATTTATCAACTAGCCCATCAATTAACACTTGAGGTACCCCTTGCGAACACCTTTCAATACGCCCTCTTACACCGTAAACCTCTGCAAGGCTTTCAGGCGTGATAACCTCAGCAGGCTCTCCCTGTGCGATGAGTTTCCCTTGCTTAAGCATTAATACATGTTCCGCATGTCTTAACGCAATATTAATATCATGAACAACCACAACGGTAATTATATTTCGACGTTTAGTTTCCTTTGCCACTAAATCCATCACATGATATTGATAATTTAAATCTAAAGCGCTTAAAGGTTCGTCCAATAATAATAAATTTGGTTGACGAATTAATGATTGTGCCAAACCGACTAATTGTTTTTGGCCACCTGAAAGTTGATCTAAATAACTTAATGCCAAATGTTCAATACCAAGTTGGCGTAATAAATGCATGACTTCGTCTTTATTATTTTGATTACTCAAACCACCCGAGGCACGCTGAGCAACAATCACAGACTCTAAAACATATAAGTGAACCCCCGCAGGTAATGTTTGCGGTAAATACACCACATTTTGCGCACGTTGAGCAAAATTCTGCTGCGTGAGATCCAAGCCGTCCAATAATAACTGCCCCGTTGCCTTATTTAAGCCAGCTAAAGAGCGTAATAATGTTGATTTACCACTCCCATTTGGCCCAAGTAATACCGTGATCTTTCCTCGGGGTAAAATATCGGTCGATAAGTTTTCAATCACTGCACGTTTTGGGTAGCCTGCATTAAATTGGTTAATAATCAAACCACTCATGATACATTACCCCGATGACGTAAAATAATACTTAAGAAGAACGGAACACCCACTAACGATGTCACAATACCCACAGGAATAATCACACCTGGAATAATGTTCTTCGAGGCAATAGATGCCATCGATAAAATTAATGCTCCAATTAATGCACTTGCTGGCAGATAAAAGCGGTGATCTTCACCAAATATCAAACGGGCAATATGTGGTGCAACCAGCCCAATAAAGGCAATCGGCCCAACAAACGCAACCGCCAATGCAGACAAAATACTGATCCGCAATAACGTTGTCAGCCTTAGCCGCCGGACATCAATACCGAAGCTAATAGCCCTATCCTCACCGAGCCTTAAGGCCGTTAACTTCCATGAACTCATCATCGCAATTGGGAAAACTAAGGCGAAAACTAGCGCCATCACGCCCAGTTTTACCCATGTCGCTTTTGAAAGGCTCCCCATCGTCCAGAAAACAAGCCCTTGTAAGGTATCTTCCGTCGCAATAAATTGCATCATGGAAACCAATGCATTAAATGTAAATACCAAAGCTATACCAAATAAAACCACACCGGAAGTAGCAACTCGAGTCCAGCGGGTAACCGCATCTAGCATCAACGCTGCTAGTAGTGCAAAAATAAAGGCATTTGCCGATATTACCCATTGGTCAGGCACCCCTGGAATTGCGATACCTGAAACAATGGCTAGAGCAGCACCAAAAGCCGCCGCATTTGATACACCTAAAGTAAATGGGCTCGCCAGCGGGTTGTTTAAAATCGTTTGCATCTCTGCCCCAGCAAGCCCTAATGACATACCGATAACAACAGCCATCAATGCATATGGCAACCGAATATCCCAAACAATAACCCGAGTCCCTGCATCCACCGTTTCTGGTGTTACCAAGGTTTGCCACAATCGTTCAAGAGATAAGCCCGAAGGGCCCAACGTAAAATCAATAATTAAAGATAATAAAATTGCAGCAACAATAACCCCAATCCATGTTAGCCTACGGCGTAACATATTTTGATAATGCTGCTTCACACCATTATCAGCTTGTTTGATGGCTTGCTCTGCAGCTGCTATCGGTTCACTTGTAATACTCATTAATTCCCACCTACTCTCATTGCTTTTCGCTGACCCAATATACACCACTTGGTTCTACTGCGAGAAACTCACTGTGCAGCTGTTCAAGTGTTTTTTGCGGGTCTAAATCCGCAAATTGCTCAGGATAAAACCATTTAGCAAATACTTGTGTCGCAATCACATTGTATGGAGAGTTATAGTAGTTATGCCAGATAGCGTAATCTTGCTTATCTTTAATGGCTGATAATGAATTAATGCCTTTACGTTCTGTGACCCTTTTTAGACTTTCTTTCGCATCAATTAAAGTACCTTGAGCGCCTAATTGAACACCAACATCTTTGCTACCCGGCGCTTTGACACCAGATGCGATATAAATACTGGGGTCTGATGCAATGACCTTCTCAAGGTTCATTGTACCTAATGCGCCGGGCAATACCCCCTTAGCAATATTTTTCCCACCCGCTAAGTCAATAAAGTTCCCCATGTTACCGTCACCTGCAGTACCACAACAATCTTCAAAAGCACCGGCTCTTAATTCAATGAACACCGTCGGTTTTTTATCTTCCGGAACTTTAGCGGTAATATCGGTGACTAGCTTTTGGTTTTTTTCATAAAAATCGATATATTTATTGGCTACCTGTTCCCGATTTAACGCTTGACCGAGTAAACGCATACTCGGCAATGTATTTTTCAATGGGTTGTCACGGAAATCGACAAAAATGACAGGCACACCCGCTTTTTCTAACTGGTTCACTAATTCACTATTTTTGCCCGGACCATGCCCTGACAGACCAAAAATGGCGATATCGGGATTTAGTGTTAATACTTTTTCTGAACTGACACTATCGGCACTGGTATTACCAATTAGAGGAATATTATCAATCTCTGGAAATTTCGCTTTATAAACCGCATACGTTTGCGGGTCTAATTTACGCAAATCCCCTTGCCAGCCTACGATACGTTCAATGGGTTTATCACCTTCAAGGAGAGCTATAGCGCTAAATAAACGCCCTTCGCCAAGTAAAATACGGTTAACATTATCAGGGACTTCAACAGTACGGCCTGCAACATCAGTTACAGTAGCGGCCCACGAGTTCAAACTTGCACTCACTAATAATGCTAAACTTATTCCTTTTACTACCGACCTAGCTACTGATTTCTTGGCTACCGACGACATAGTATTAAGCTCCACCATCAACCTCATTGACTGAATTTTTTATTGCGGTAACAATAAAGCAAATAAGAATACTTATCAATACGATTATTGAATCTAACATGACTTAACTCAATGAAATTGTGTGAGCCATATCGAAAAGTTATGCATCTTGCCAAATTAACCTGCTAATTTGGCACTTCTAACATTTTATTCTGGCGTGATAAAAAAATAGCACCTCAATGGAGGTGCTATTTTAGTAAACAAGATACGAATTTTATTTATCTAAATTTTCTTTGTAACTTGGAAAGTTCATGTCTTTATAGCGAATAAATGTGGTTTTTCTGGCAATTTTATAACCAAACCATATGGCTAAAAATAGCGGAATTCCGATATAAGTCGCGGTTACCCCAACCCAATCAATCCTATCTTCTAAGAAGGCTTGATAGTTCTGACCTAACGTAATCGTTAAACATAAAATAAATGCAAAAATAGGGCCGACCGGGAAGAAGCCTGAGCGATATGGTAAATCGTTAAGATCTTTACCTTGTGCGATGTACCCTCTACGGAAACGATAATGGCTAATCGCAATTCCTAACCATGCAATAAAACCCGTCATTCCCGACGTATTCAATAACCATAAATAAACGGTTTGATTACCGAACATCGAACTTAAAAAGCATAGACCGGCAATAATTGTTGTAGCTAATAAAGCATAGCGTGGTACGCCACCTTTTGATAGGCGGGCAAAAATACGCGGAGCTTTACCTTCACGCGCTAAGGTATACAACATACGGGTGGATGCATACATCCCTGAGTTACCCGCCGATAAAACCGCGGTTAAAATGACGGCATTCATTACTGCCGCTGCGGAGAGTAAACCTGCATTTTCAAATACCAATGTAAATGGACTTACACTGATATCTTTAACGTCATTACGCAATAAATTAGGGTCGGTATAAGGAATGATCAAACTAATAATCAGAATTGCAAAAATGTAAAATAACAGAATACGCCAGAAAACCTTACGTACCGCTTTTGGAATATTTTTTGCCGGATCTTTTGATTCCCCTGCAGCAATACCGATTAGTTCAGTACCTTGGAAGGAGAAACCAACAATCATTGCAACACCAATCATCGCTGAAAAGCCACCAGCAAAAGGTGCATCACCGATTTCCCAATTATGCCATCCTGCATTTTCTGCACCATTCATGATGCCGAAAATCATTAACACGCCCACGACAATAAAAATAATGACGGTAGTGACTTTAATTAAGGAGAACCAATATTCAGCCTCACCAAACCCTTTAACTGAAATAAAGTTTAGCAAGAAAATAATAGCAAGGAATATTGCACTCCAAATCCAGCCGGGGGTATCTGGGAACCAATAAGTCATCACTAATTGCGCTGCTACAAGGTCAACCGCAATAGTGACCGCCCAGTTATACCAATAGTTCCAACCTAATGCGAAACCAAAGCCTTCATCAACATACTTAGCACCATAGGTCGCAAATGAACCTGAAACTGGCATATAAGCAGCTAACTCACCTAAGCTGGTCATTAAAAAATAAACCATTAAACCGATGATAGCGTATGAAAGAAGTGCCCCACCAGGACCTGCCTGTGCAACGGTTGCACCTGATGCGACAAATAAACCGGTACCGATTGAGCCCCCGATAGCAATCATCGCAAGGTGGCGTGCTTTTAATTCACGGCGTAGCTTTTGTGGGCCGCCTTGCGAGATAGTATTGGTATGTTGTTCTGACATTTGTTCCCTGTATTTTATTATTCAGCTAATATCGGAGGAATTCTAGCAAAATAGACTGCCAGAACTAAGCAACTCTTTGCTGTTATAAGATACCTTCATAATCCGTAGCAAATTATAAGTAAAACGCGTTATCGCAATCACAACACATTCATTGCAATCCTCTAAATATTTTGGCTTGTCGCTAGACGGCAAATGAGACTATCCAAGGAGCATACACCAGTATGTGACTTGGATAGTCGATTGCAGCCAACAACGCGACAAGTTAAAAGATGACGAGGATTTTTAATTACAGTAGGCTAGCAAATTAGTAATCGCGTTCGAAAGGTGCTTTTGACGATGGTAAATCAAATATAAGGTTCTTTCTAATTGCAGTTCTTCTATTTCTAATTCCACTAATGAACCATTTTCCAATTGTTCTTCAATAACACGCCTTGATAAACAACTGATCCCCATACCGAAACGAACAGCATGTTTAATCGCTTCTGAATTTCCAAGCTCCATTAAAATATGAAACCCGGGAAGGTGAGCAAATAATAGTTGGTCAAGAACGTCTCTTGTCCCTGAGCCCCTTTCCCGCAAAATCCATGGAGCATCTTGTAAATCTTTTAGTGATACTTTTTTATTTGCTAGTGGGTTTTGTGGTGAAGCAAAAACAACCAATCCATCTTTTAACCACGGTTTAGAAATCAACTCAGGGCTATGGCAAACCCCCTCGATTAAACCAACATCGGCTCTAAACTCCATGACACCTTTGATAACTTCTTCTGTATTACTAATAAACAGTTCCAAAGGAATATCAGGGTGGTCATGACGATAACCCGCTAAAATTTCCGGTAGCATATAGTTGCCAATCGTCGTACTTGCTGCAAGACGCACGGCGCCCATCTCTTTCTTAAATAATTGCTCGACTTCTAACCCTTGTTCTAATAATGCTAATGCTTTAGGGTATAAAAGCCTTCCGTGCTCGTTTGTAACAAGTCGTTTACCCACGCGGTCAAATAGCTGAACACCTAATTGACCTTCTAAATCCGTTAGCGACGCACTTACTGCAGATTGAGAAAGTGCTAATAATTGAGATGCTTGCGTCGTGGAGCCACTTTTTAATACTTCCGTGAAGACCTCAAGTTGCCTAAGTGTAATTCGCATAAAGGTAAGCCCCAACGTGATTTTTAGTATTTGTAATAATATTGTTAATATTAATGATTTATTAGCAATATTCCAGAAGAAACTTATAATCAATTTTTTCGATAGATTATACACAAATAATGAATTTAAATTATTATTGATTTTATTATATGCTTATTACCAAATCTTATAAGCGGTAATGAAGAGCATTGTCATGAATAAAAGTGAAGCTAACAGCTTAGAGCAAAATAGCCTGCATCCTATTTTTAAATTAATACCTGGCATTATTTTAGCTGGTATTTTAACGGCTATCTCAATTTACCTCGGTGAACAGCCTTGGTTTATGGATATCGGTTTAGGTGCATTAACCCTTGCTATCTTATTAGGCATCGTTGTTGGTAATACTTTTTATCCTGTTGCGAGCAAATCTTGTGACAGTGGTATTAAATTTGCTAAGCACTATTTCCTTCGAGCGGGGATCATTCTGTACGGGTTCCGTCTTACTTTTCAGCAAATTACTGATGTAGGTGCAACAGGCGTCATCATTGATGCCTTAACATTAACATCGACATTCTTATTAGCTTATTGGCTGGGTAAAAAAGTATTCGGTCTTGATGAAGAAACAACATTGCTGATTGGTGCAGGAAGCAGTATTTGTGGTGCTGCAGCAGTCATGGCAACTGAACCGGTGGTAAAAGCCTCCGCAAGTAAAGTCGCGGTTGCCGTTTCAACTGTCGTCATATTCGGGACAATCTGTATATTTGTCTACCCTTGGATGTACCAATTAAATGCCCACTTTGGTTGGTTCCCTGCGACTGAAGAAACATTTGGTATTTATATTGGCTCAACGGTTCATGAAGTTGCACAAGTTGTTGCTGCTGGTCACACCATAGGTACTGACGCAGAAAATGCATCCGTGATCGCTAAAATGATCCGTGTCATGATGCTTGCACCGTTCTTAATTATTTTATCTGCCTTTTTGAGTCGAAAAGCAAGCCACAATCAAACGGCAAGCAACCAAAAAAGCAAAATTACTATTCCTTGGTTTGCTGTATTCTTTATCGTTGTAGCAGGTTTTAATTCATTACACTTATTGCCTAGTGTATTAGTTCAACAAATCATCGCATTAGATACTATTTTACTCGCAATGGCGATGGTCGCATTAGGCTTAACCACCCATGTTAGTGCCATTCGCCAAGCAGGTATTAAGCCGTTACTGATGGCATTGATTTTATTTGTTTGGTTAATTGTGGGTGGGTTATTAATTAATGTGATGATCCAAAATATCTTTTAACGATTTATATTCTTATTATTAGCCACCTTAACCGGTGGCTTTTTTGTTGATTTCATTTATTAGCTTATTAATGGCATACTCCCACAAAAAGGAGTCAAAAATGAAATATATTGGAGCACACGTCAGCGCATCTGGTGGCGTTGATCAGGCTGTTATTCGCGCCCATGAACTCGAAGCAACGGCTTTCGCGTTATTCACTAAAAACCAACGCCAGTGGAAAGCCGCACCACTAAGTGAAGAAGTGATCCGCAAGTTTAAAGATAACTGTACAAAATACGGTTATGGCAAACAGCAAATTCTCCCCCATGACAGTTACTTAATAAACTTAGGTCACCCAGAGTTTGAAGCTTTGGAAAAATCACGGGTTGCATTTATTGATGAAATGCAACGTTGTGAACAATTAGGCATCGGTTTACTTAACTTTCATCCTGGAAGCCACTTAAAAAAAATTGAGGTTGATGACTGCTTAGCTCGAATTGCCGAGTCGATTAATATTGCTCTTGCTGAAACAGAAGGTGTCACTGCTGTTATTGAAAATACGGCAGGGCAAGGTACTAACTTGGGGTTTGACTTCACTCACTTAGCTAAAATTATTGAAGGTGTAAAAGATAAAAGCCGTGTTGGCGTTTGTATTGACACTTGCCACGCGTTCGCAGCAGGTTACGATTTACGCACGATTGAAGATTGCGATAACACCTTTACACAATTTTCTGACATTGTCGGTTTTGAATTTCTGAAAGGAATGCACCTTAATGATGCAAAAAGCGAATTCGCCAGCCGTGTTGACCGCCATCACAGTTTAGGTGAGGGAAATATTGGCTTCACACCATTCACCTACATTATGCAAGATAAGCGTTTTGATGGTATCCCTTTGATTTTAGAAACGATCAACCCAGATATTTGGCCGCAAGAAATTGCATGGTTGAAATCTCAGCAACAAAACTAATACTTTATTGTTAAGCTCTAGGTTAACCCTAGAGCTTGACTATAATATCGAAAACACCACATTGTTAATGCCGCGAACTGGCTATTTTTCACCAATTACAATGATTTCATCTCAATTTTAGCCATCATATCCGCTAATTTATTACGATTTTTTAGCCCAACATCGGGCTGAGAAACTGATAACGCGGAAATAGCCGTCGCCATACGTAATGTATGCTCACTCGACTCCCCATTGAGTAAACCATAAGCAAGCCCAGCAACCATTGAGTCCCCAGCCCCTACCGTACTTATCACATCACAATGAGGTGGTTTGGCCAACCAAGACCCTGAGGCATTTACCCACAAAGCCCCTTCTCCTCCTAATGAAATGACAACATGAGAAATGCCCTTATCACGTAATTCATGGGCTGCTGCAATAACATCTTTTAAATCAGGAAGTTTTCTACCAACCCAGCTCTCTAATTCATGTCTATTCGGTTTTACTAACCAAGGTGATGCTTTAAGACCGGCTTTCAAGGCCTCTCGGCTACTATCAAAAATAATACATGGGCATAATTGCCGAAGTCTGGTCATCCAACGAGTAAATTCTTCAGGGTCAATACCATTTGGTAAACTGCCGCTAACGACAACCATATCAAAATGGCCTAGCCAATTTAATGACTCTGTAGAAAAGCGGTTCCAATCCTCTTTACTTACATCAAAACCTGAAAAATTAAAATCTGTTGATTCCCCATTATTTTCAGTAAGTTTTACATTAATACGTGTACGTCCCGGTACCATACTAAAACGATTAGCCATCCCATTTTCACTGAAAAAATGTTGGAATTCTTCTTGGTTATCCTTCCCCATAAAACCACTAACTGTGATATCAATGCCTAAATCACGCAGCACTTTCGCTACGTTTACACCTTTACCACCCGCATTGAGGCTAGCGGTTTTGACTAAATTGACTTCACCAACTTCGATTGTAGAACACAGCCCTACAAGGTCGTAAGCAGGATTTAATGTAATTGTAGCAACCCGGCGAGTCATAACCACTAATCTCCCTTATCATGATTATCGTATCTTAAAATATAATCATAGTTATAACATTAAAGCATATTGTTTTCAGTGATATTTGTATTTTTCCCTGCTTGTTTTTCTGTTGTACCATGGCAAAATCAGCGCGCTAAAAAATAAAATAATCAGGAGAAAATATGTCTGAGCCTGTTAACGTCGTCGTCGGTGTCGGTGTGATCATCACCAATTCGCACGGGCAAATACTCATGGGTAAACGCAGCAGTAAACATGCCCCTTACTGGTCAATTTTTGGGGGTCATGTTGACCCTGGGGAAACTTTCGAACATTGCGCTATTCGTGAAATAAAAGAAGAAATCGGTATTGATATTCAAGCACCAACCGTATTTGGTATCAGTAATAACTTGCAAACTTATCAACAAGAAGGGAAGCATACGGTCTCTATCTGTATGCATGTTGAATACAATGGTGAAGTTGCACCTCAAATAATGGAAACAGACAAATGTGAAAGCCTAATGTGGGTTTCACCTGATGCATTACCTGAGCCTCACTTTGAAGCCAGCCGCAATGCCATTGACCTTTGGCTAAACCAGAATCTTTATCACCATAAAGCCTAATATTAACCTTTAACGTATAAACGATTTTGTTTGTACGTTTTTTATTCATCTCTTTCTTATTACTCGCTTTTTCCTATTTAATTGCCTTTACCATATTTACAACGTCATGTGCTTACCGTATCATTTAGCTAGTACAGTGAAACATTCTATTAGGAGCCACCATGGCCGTTGATACTACAACACAACACAAACGCCCTTCCATCTTGGGTGGTGCAATGATTATCGCAGGGACTGCAGTCGGTGCGGGTATGTTTTCAA
The DNA here is from genome assembly GCF_041344805.1 of Providencia sp. TYF-12. Taxonomy (NCBI): domain Bacteria; kingdom Pseudomonadati; phylum Pseudomonadota; class Gammaproteobacteria; order Enterobacterales; family Morganellaceae; genus Providencia; species Providencia sp. TYF-12. The sequence continues at coordinate 2,067,553 of NZ_CP166833.1, read as the reverse complement.
TTCCAATGGTGACTTCAGGTGTATGGTTTTCAGGCTCAGTCGTGCTATTAATCTATACATTTATTTGTATGTTACTTTCGGGGTTAATGATCCTAGAAGCAAATATGAATTACCCTGCTGGAGCCAGTTTTCACACTATGGTCAAAGACCTGTTGGGAACAACTTGGAATTCAATTAATAGCTTATCCGTCACCTTTGTTCTCTACATACTGACTTACGCCTACATTTCCGCGGGTAGTTCTATCATTACCGCAAACTTGTCAGGTCATATACAAATTCCACAAGCGGGTGCAGGCTTTATTTTTGCTTTCATCGTCGCTTTTATTGTTTGGCTTTCAACTCGTGCTGTAGATAGGTTAAGTACTATTTTAATCGGTGGTATGGTTATCACATTTATCATGTCAATTGGTGGGATGATCTCAACGGCATCTCCTGCCATTTTATTTAACCAAGTTGAACAAAGTGATCATCAGTATTTACCTTACGCTCTCGCCGCATTACCTTATTTATTAACCTCTTTTGGTTATCATGGCAATGTACCTGGGCTAGTTAAATATTATAATAAAGACAGTCGCAGTGTAGTCATGAGTTTAGTGTTTGGAGCAACTATTACGGTTGTTATCTATATCTTGTGGCAGTATGCCATCCAAGGCAATATCCCACGCTCTGCCTTTATTGAGATAAGAGAAAGTGGCAATAATATTGATGCCCTGTTGACTCAAATGAATATCTCGACGAAAAACAGTTTTATTTCACAATTCCTAAACCTGTTTTCTTATATGGCGTTAGCCAGCTCATTCTTAGGTGTCTCTCTTGGCTTATTTGATTTTATTGCAGACTTCTTTAAATTTAAGGACAATCAACAAGGGCGTTTCAAATCTGTTTTAGTCACCTTTGTACCGCCTACCATCCTTGCGTTAATTTTTCCAAATGGTTTTATTTATGCCATTGGTTTTGCAGGGCTAGCAGCAACCATCTGGGCGGTAATTGTCCCTGCTCTAATGGCAAAAGCGAGCCGTGTACGCTATCCAAATAATAGTTATAAAGCACCTGGTGGAACATTTATTATTGTTTTCGTTATCTTATTTGGTGTGATTAATGCTGTAGCACATTTGCTATCTTTAGCTGGTTTACTCCCTATTTATTAACGGCCTTTGGTGAATATCGCTTTTACGCAATATTCACCATTCCCTTTCCCATAAAATTTTTCACCGAAAATTAACCGCAACATCTTGCCTAATCGCTTATCTGCGAGTAATTTTGTCGCACTCTTTTTGACAATCCCAAAGAAGGTTATTTATGGCCAAGGCCAATGAAATTAAACGCGGTTTAGCAGTTAACTATAATGGCAAATTACTACTTGTAAAAGATATTGATATTCAAGCACCTAGTGCTCGTGGCGCAAGTACCTTGTATAAAATGCGTTTTACAGATATCAAAACTGGCCAAAAAGTTGAGGAACGTTTCAAAGGAGATGATATTTTAGAAACGATTTCGTTAACACGCCGTGGAGTGACTTTTTCTTATATTGACGGTGATGAATATGTTTTTATGGATAATGAAGACTATACACCTTACATGTTCAAAAAATCAGATATTGAAGAAGACCTATTGTTCATCCCTGAAGAGGGTTTGCCAGGAATGCAAGTGCTTACCATAGAAGGTCAAGTCTTGGCTTTAGAACTTCCTCAAACCGTTGATATGGTCATAATGGAAACAACACCTAGCATTAAAGGTGCATCAGCGAGTGCCAGAACTAAGCCTGCGACTATGGCTACAGGGCTTACTATCCAAGTTCCTGAGTATTTATCGAGTGGCGAAAAAATTCGTATCCATATCCCTGAACGCCGTTATATGGGGCGTTGTGATTAATTACAATATGTTATCTAACCTATGACCTTATATGCCTATGAATTAATTGTTCATAGGCATATGCCACAATCACTTAGCATTATCCCCTCCTAACGACCTGCTCTTCGGCTTCACTCATGTTTAATCATATTTAATCGTATAGATTCCCAATGTATGGTCTTTGTTTATCCAATTAAACTCTTGAGTTCCCTTTGAATTAGGAAGTAGTGTTGTTTGCCCTCTGAGTTTTCGAATATCAACAGACGTCGTTTTTTCATCTCCAGTATCACTCCAACATTTGGTTATCACACTTTTAGGCGTTGCTTCTATCATGCAAGGTGGCGCGACAATCGCTCCTGTAAATAAAATGACACCAGAGCTAGCACGTTTCATCCCACTATTTTTTGATGCTACTGCCGAAAAACTTGAAACCAATACTGTTACTGTAAAAATAGTCGCTACAATTTTTTTTACTGAGTTATCCATAAGAATCGCCCTCTTAAAGTTAAGTTATCGTCACTTTTCGTGATTTATTTATACTTAAAATATTTTTCACTCTGCGTGACTGAGGACGACATACTAATCTCAACGAAATATTAGTGATTTCATTTATAGTCGTAGTTTTTTATTTTTTTGAATCGTTATTACTCAAAATAAAATCACCTATTTAAATGACTTTTTTATTACCACACGAAATGCAACATCTTTAGAATTTTATCTATTAAAATCAGCCCTATATATTGTAAAAAACGTCATATTTATTGTTTACAAATCATTTTTGTATTTAACTTATAAAATGAGTATTTATTAATATGAAAAAAAACCTTGCTACTAAAATTTACCTATCCCCCAAACAGTTGATAGCTGCGGGTCGGCAACGTGCTTGCTATCAACATCCAGAGTATGATGATTTATGCATCAAAGTGCATTTAAATGGGAGAAGTGATAAAGAAACGCTACGAGAAATACGCTATTACAAGCGGTTATATAAAAAAAGTTTAAGTACCAACACTATTTCTCATTATTATGGAACCCAAGAAACTAATTTCGGCTTAGGGTATGTTTTCCAACTCATTAAAGATAAAACAGGGAATGTTTCACATACATTAGAGTATTACCTAAAAAATAAAAACATACTTTTAAAACATAAAAAAAATATGAGAATTGCCTATGAACAATTTAAAAAAACAATCTATGAAGAAGCCATAGCAACAATGGCACTAAAAACTTATAATATTGTTTATCAATTAGGCTATAAACCTCACGGCCAATTTTTTATTATTGATAACCTTGGTTCAGCCAATTTGATCCCCCTAGATTATTTTTCAGCCACTATTGCGCGTTCAACATTAAATCGTCGTTTCGCAGATTTTGAAAATCGGCTTTATAGAGAATTTCAAATCAAAATATAGTTTTCAATACCTGTCTTACTACCATTCATTTTTTAGATTTAAAATTAATCAAAACTTCAATATAAGTATTTTTTGTTATCAGAATACTGATAAATAAACAGTAGCTATGATTTTTTAAAGTCAATCACCTAACGGCCACCTATAATTAGTGCATGACTTGATGACTAAAACCTTTCTAACTTAGATAAATTTAAACTTCTTTACATTAGAGGTAGATGTTAGGCATTTACTTCGTAAATAGACTGAAACAAGACGTAAGAAAATGTGAACAAGTTCATACTTTATTTACTCAAAACGGTGCAATACCGCGCAAAATGCCCTTACATATGATAGAAATCACATAAACCAATAGTGAATAGGCAGTTCTATCTAATGTTTTGTAAATTATAGACCTATTGCCTCGCCATTTCGGCTTTGTTTATGTATGCTCTTTAAGGTTTATTTTCAGGCTTGTTAGGCTACCAATTCACGTAAAATTCTTTTAGTAAATATTGGTATCTGTTCTATACTCAATAAGTCATTGAAAATGACTAAAGCGTACAACACCTAGTTTGGGTTGTTTGCTATAAATTGTTGTCATAAACATTTCTTGCGAAAAACACACTCTTATCGCCAAATGCGTTTTTCACAAGGATAGGTTTTATTTTGTCGTGTCTATTTACACGATAATGCGATAAAAAAATGGTAAGGGATATATATAAGAATGTTAACATCTGAAAAACTTAAGCGCTATGCTTGGCGCATTGTACCGGCAATTGCTATCGCCGTGACACTCTCAGCATGTACCAATCCTAAGTCAGCTAAGAATACACAAAATACTGCTAAATCAGATGTACGTATGTTAAATGGTTCCGCGGGGGACTCTTTAACTATGGCATCTCAAGATGAATTCGAAGAGCTAGTACAAAGTGTTGACACTAAATCCAAAATCATGAACCAATATGCAAGCTGGAAAGGTGTTGCTTATCGCCTCGGTGGCACAACCAAAAAAGGTGTGGATTGTTCAAGCTTTGTTCAGCGCACATTTTTTGAACAGTTTGGTGTGGAACTCCCTCGCACAACCTCAGAACAAGAGTACTCGGGTAAAAGCGTAAAACGTAATAATTTAAAAGTTGGCGATATCGTTTTATTTAAAACAGGTCGCACAATGAAGCATGTTGGGATCTATATCGGCGATGAAAAATTTGTTCACGCCTCCACAAGCAGTGGCGTTATTGTTTCTGAAATGACGAATTCCTACTGGAGCAAAAGGTACTACGCTAGCCGTCGGATCATTAACGGGTCCTAACTTTCTGCCATACCTTATCCCCTTACCAATAAAAAAGCTTCCAAGTAACAGATACTGGAAGCTTTTTTATTGGTAATTCATATTTAATTTCTGAGCCTAGCGGTTGTTATTTAACGCCATCAAAAAAATGAGAGACGCTGTACGCAAAAGTGCCTAATAATATCAGTCTGTATTTTAGTAAAGCAACTTAGCAGCAGAGCAAATCGCCACCGTCTATCACCGATACATTAGCAATAACGTAAATCAATAAATAACCCATATATATTTATTTGCACTCAAATTAAGCACAATAAAAACCAGATGATAGCTCTGCAATAGCCACACCAGAGGCTTTCAAACGACACATAGCTGCTAATTCATCATTTGCGTGAATGAACAAGCACACTTCTTTCTGCCACTCCAAAATAGCATTAGCAATTTGCATATCCGATAACGACTCAGATAACTGCTGCATCGCAATACAATCTGTTGCACAGTCATGACTAAGTAATTTTAGCCCCACAAGCTTATCGCTATCGACATCATTCATAGGTACGACTTCAACATCAGTCCCTATTTTGCCTGATAACCAGCGGTAGCTTTGCGGTAGCCTGTGCACCACCGAAAGACCTGATTTTTCCACAAAGATATCCTATTAAAACATTTTAGTATTTAGCCAAGTGACCCGGGGGTTACCGCCCCACTAGACCTAACACGAGGATCGAACCAACCCTATTACGCTTATATACTATTTAAACGTGAATAAAACCCTCTTTAAACTAACTCATCGTTCAAACCGAGTTTTTAACAACCACAAAAGTAACAGTAATGTTAAATTCTAAAACCTAAATATAACATTAAAAATACAACATGTCGTTAAATTTTTGTGACACAAATCATTGCACATCAATTTTTATGGTAAATTAATTAAATATTAAATTTTTTTTGATATTTGAACTCAACATTCACCACAAAACACCTAACTTTTTTTTACATCTTTGACATAAAAACCGCAATAACTGAGCTATTTTTTGAAGTGCGCACAAATTTTTGCCAACTTGTTACAGCAAAGAATACGGTGTGATAAAAAACATAAATTTAACAAATTACCTACTAACGGTAATTGATTTAGATCATTTTTCACCAAATATTTTAATCCCCCTACTTTACTATTCGTATTTAACGAATTAAAGGTAGCTATAAACATTGAGAATAGCTGTATCTTATTGGATGAACTGAATCAATTCGGAATAATCGGACAAAAGGAAGGATAGACATCTATGACATTTTCAGTTTCATCCGTGAAACTGAAAAATTAATGAAATTACTTTGTTCTTTTCGCCAATAAAACAAATAGCATGGATAATGCAACACAAGCCACCATTGACCCAACCATTGGCCATGCATTTTTAGCGGGTATCAAAGATAACAATGTTCCGACCAGAGCCCCAATTGAAAAACGAATGGTTCCAGCTAAGGAGGAGACAGTCCCTGCTATATGTGGGTAATTATCCAAGATAACAGCCATTGCGTTTGATGTGATCATCGCTATCCCACTAACATAAATGGCCACACCAATGACTAGAGTCCAAAAATCCAGCGCAAAAGCAGTCGTCGCTAACAACCATAACCCCATCACAAATTGGATAATAATGCCAAAGTACAGCATTTTTTCCGCGCCAAAATGCCTAACGTAGCGGCTATTTATTGTGGTCATAATAAATAGAAAAATAATATTGATACCAAAATAGTAGCCAAAATGCTGCGGTGACACGCCATTTAAATCAATATAAACAAATGCGCCCGCATTTAAGAACGAGAACATACCAGCGAAAGAAAATGAGCTAGCTAATATATAGAACAAAACCTGTTTAGCTCTAAATAACGTCGCAAACTGCCTGAGTGTAGTGCCGACATGGAATTTCTGCCGTTTAGCGGCAGGTAGTGTCTCTCGCACAAAACAACTCACTAAAATAACCGCTATCACTGCTGCGATTGCAATGCTCCAAAAAATCGCATGCCATGAGAACCAACGCATTAGTTCTCCCCCAAGGATCGGGGCTAATAATGGTGCAATCGTCATGACTAACACCACAAATGACATGCTTCTTGAAAATTCGTCACGAGTGAACATATCGCGCATTAATGCGTTAATCACCACACTCGCAGCCGCAGCAGCAAACCCATGTAAGAACCGTAACCAGATCAATGATTCAATGGATTCCGTGATTGCACAGGCAGCAGATGCAATAGCAAAGACAATTACACCACCTAAAATTACTGGCTTACGCCCAATGCTATCCGCCATCGGACCATAGAATAGTTGCCCAATAGCAAAACCAAAAATGTAGCTGTTAAGCGTCATCTGAATACGCCCTTCATCTACATTAAAATAATGCATCATCGTCGGAAAGCTAGGTAGGTACATATCGATAGCCAATGGCATTAGCATCGATAATAAACCTAAAATTAATATCAGCCCCAAATAGGATGAACGCTGCTGTTGCACTCTTTAAACTCCTGCATTTTATTTACGTGATACATTAATACTGTTAATTTCAGCTTCAGTTAACGGCCGATACTCACCGGGCTCAAGCGAATCATCGAGCCATATTTCCCCGACTCGTTCCCGATGCAAGCCGCAAACATGGTTACCCACCGCTGCAAACATACGTTTTACCTGATGGTAGCGCCCTTCGCTAATCGTCAATCTAACATCACGTGGACTAATGATTTCAAGTTTGGCTGGCTTAGTGACGGTTTTTTCACCGTTAAGCATTACACCTTGCTCAAACTGTGCAGCCACGTCATTTGCGATATCGTCACTTAATTGCACACGATAGGTTTTTTCACAATGATGTTTTGGTGATGTAATCCGATGAGACCATTGCCCATCATCAGTTAGCAATACTAACCCTGTCGTATCAATATCTAAGCGCCCTGCTGAATGAAGTTTTTGAGCGAGCGGCTCATCGATAAAATAAAGTATAGTGGGATGCGTTGGGTCATCTGTCGAGCAAATATACCCTTGGGGTTTATGCAACATAAAGTAACGAGGCCCTGTTACTTGCACAAGAACATTGCCATCATAAGCGACTTCATGGTCGGTCGTAACTTGAAAGGCTCCCGATTTGACGATTACATCATCAACTGTCACCAGCCCTGAGCGCAATTCACGCGCTACCAAACTGCGGCTTATCCCTAATTGCTGGGACAAAAATTTATCCAGTCGCATAGATTCTCTTAACTTGATGGAATGCCAGTGAGGCGTACAATAGCACTCAACTGTCAGAATATAGAATGAAAGGTTGCTGTGATTATTATCACATAATTCATTATATCAATAACCCTAGTGAAGGGATAGTTTCCTAGCAGCAACTCAGATCTTTAGACAGAGCCATGGTTTTAAATTAAATTTAACGCCTTTTTCCCAACTTATTAACTCTATACTGAATAATATGTCTTTTGTTTTACGTCCTTATCAACAAGAAGCCGTTGATGCAACAGTGCATTATTTCCGCAAGCACACCCAACCTGCGGTTATTGTTCTACCTACTGGCGCGGGGAAAAGCTTAGTCATCGCAGAGTTAGCTCGCCTTGCGCGTGGTCGTGTTCTTGTGTTAGCCCATGTTAAAGAACTCGTTGAGCAAAACCATGGAAAATACCTCGCTTATGGCTTACAGGCTGATATTTTTGCCGCTGGACTGAATCAAAAAGATTCACAAAGTAAGGTCGTATTTGGGAGTGTACAATCGGTTGCCCGGAACCTTGATGCTTTCAATACTCACTTTTCTTTAATTATCATTGATGAATGCCACCGTATCAGCCTGAATGACAAAAGCCAATACCAGCAAATTATTCAAGCCTTACAAATTCATAACCCTACGTTACGTATTTTGGGGTTAACAGCGACGCCTTATAGGCTTGCCAGTGGCTGGATTTACCAATACCACTATCATGGTATGGTGCGGGGCGATGAAAACTGTTTTTTCCGTGAATGTATTTATGAATTGCCACTACATTATATGATTAAAAATAAGTTTCTCGTCCCTCCTGAACGGTTGGATATGCCCGTTTTGCAATATGACTTTAGTCAGGTATCACTGAGCTCATCTGGTATTTTTAATGAACAAGAGCTCAATTTATCACTTAAAAAGCAACAAAGGATCACGCCAAAAATCGTTTCTCAAATTGTTGAGTATGCAACGCCATTACAAGGCTGTATGATTTTTGCGGCAACAGTAGAACATGCAAAGGAAATACTGGGTTATCTACCTAAAAATACGGCTGCGCTTGTGACGGCAGATACCCCCGCTGCTGATAGGCAAGACATCATTCAACGTTTCAAAAACAAGCAATTACATTATTTAGTCAATGTTTCTGTATTAACCACGGGCTTCGATGCCCCCCATGTTGATGTAATAGCTATTTTACGCCCTACCGAATCCGTAAGCTTGTATCAACAAATTGTCGGCAGAGGCCTGCGACTTGCCACCGGGAAAACAAAATGCCTCATTTTAGATTATGCAGGCAACCCTCATGACCTATTTCGACCGGAAGTCGGCTCAAGTAAACCCAATTCAACGAGTGTACCCGTGCAAGTTTTTTGCCCATTATGCCAATTTGCCAATACTTTTTGGGGGAAATGCACTTCTGATGGGCAAATTATCGAACACTATGGTCGTCGCTGCCAAGGTTGGGAAGAAAATCAACACGGACAAAAACAACAATGTGAATTCCGTTTTCGATTTAAACAGTGCCCCCATTGTGGCGCAGAAAATGATATTGCCGCACGTCGTTGCCAACAATGCCAAGAAGTCCTCACTGACCCTGATGATATGCTAAAAGCTGCACTTAAATTAAAGGATGCCCTAATTTTACGTTGCGGTGGGATGCAACTATTGACAGGCCATGATGCAAAAGGTGAATGGCTTAAGATTAATTATTATGATGAGGACGGAACCAGCGTTTCTGAAAGGTTTCGTTTAACAACACCAGCTCAGCGACAAGCCTTTGAATTTCGATTTTTACGCGAACATCAACGTGCGCCTGGAGTTCCATTTAAGTGGAATAATGCTAATGATATTTTATTACAACAATCATTATTACGTTATCCACAATTTATCGTGGCTCGGAAAAAAGAACGCTATTGGGAAATACGTGAAAAAATCTTCGATTATCAAGGGCGTTTTCGCGTTGCTGACAGCCTATCTTAAAGCTAAGGCGATCTTAATGATTGCTGGATGGCGGATTTTTCGTTAAAATGCCGCCCGCCTTCATATATCACATTCTCTGAATGAAATATTCTTAGGCCAAATCTCGAACCTGCTGCTGGGTCGCCTGTAGCAGGATTTATCTTTTCTTTTTATAGAGAAATAGTAATGTTAACTATCAATGCAATTGAACGTAAAGAGCAGGGTAAGGGTGCGAGCCGCCGCCTGCGCAGAGATAACCAACTTCCAGCTATCGTTTACGGTGGCAACCAAGAGCCTATCTCTGTGACTTTAAACCACGATGAAATCATTAACCAAGAAAGCAAAGCAGAATTTTACGAAGTTCTGAATCTGGTTATCGATGGTAAAGAAACTAAAGTAAAAGTTCAGGCTGTTCAACGTCACCCATTTAAACCAAAAGTGACGCACATTGACTTCCTGCGCGCTTAATTAAAGCCCACAGCCGAGCTTTAGAAATTTCGGGACGCCGAGTAAATAACGCCGCAATTGCGGCGTTATTTATTTCTAGGGTATTTATTTTTTAGCCTTCGCTATTCTGGCAAAGAACTAATTTTCCTTCAGTAATTTTACTTACTACCACGTCGTTGTAACTGGTCACGCAAATTAGGTGGGGTACCACGAATAGTTAATGTATCAGTTACTGGGTCCCAAAAAATACGCTCCCCCATCAACATAGCATCGAAACTGATAGTGATCCCCCCTCCACTTCCTGAAAATTTGGTCAGTTGCTTTAGTGTTCCTCTATCAGCAGGAAAACTTTCTTCTAGTTGATAATCATTTTGACGTGCGAAATCATCAAAGCTTTGCTCTTCCACCATTGGCAACTCTTTTGCCAATGCCTGCAATTCAATTTCCTCGCCTGATTGAAGTTGTTCAGTACAATAACTATGGACTTGCTGGCGGTACGCTTGGCGCGTATTTTTATCCATTTGAGCATTGTCACAAAAATCATCTAACGCTTGAACTAACCCCTTATTTTGTACTTTTGCGTTTAACCCTTCAGAAGCCGCCAAGAAATCCATAAAGAAATCAGAGACCTTACGCCCTACCCGCCCTTTTAAAAAGGTTAAATAACGTTTTGATTCAGGGTTTGTTTCCCACTCGGTTAAATCAATACGAGCGACAATATCCGCATGAGGTATATCTAAATAATGTGTCGTTCCTAAATCTAAAGTGTCCGTGACAAACATGCTATCGCAACTACTCAAAACTGAAATCAAAAGATATTCAACAGCAAGGTAGCGATACTGACAGAAAAGAACGATCCCCCCTTCAGCAAAAGGGTATTTAGCGAGTTCATCCTTTAAACGTACCGTCATCGCACGGCTGAAACCTAAAAACTCTTCTTCACCTTTACGCAGTAACTTTAAAGCATCAGCCAGTTCACTTTCTTCATTAAACTCACCGAATGCTTTACTTTTTGCACTATAGACTCGGTGTAATTCTGCCATCATGTCCTGTACGACATCATCCGCTGTTAATAAAGAATCCCGTAACATCACCTCAAGGGTTTGTTCATCCCGCTTAATCAACTGATGTAAAGCTATCTGGGTAATTTCCAGACTCATTGTTGGCTCCTTTTTTATAGCAGAAATATTGTCGCGCGTATTCAAACACTGATATTATCACTCTGCAATAGAAACTATCATTTGTTCTTTTTTCAACCTCAAAATGCTGAACTAATACGCACTTTACGAATCTGAATAAACATTATTATCACTTAAACGAAAATTTGTTGCGAAGAAAGAAGAAAAAACAGCAGCTATACGCTATGATATGGAGCTTTCATTAATTTAGGATGTCTCAATTTATGCCACAATCATCTCGCTATAGTGATGAAAAAGTTGAAGGTTTACTTTCTGACCTCGTGAGTGTGTTAGAAAAAAACCATACACCTGTTGACCTTTCCCTTATGGTGTTAGGTAATATGGTAACGAATCTGCTCAATACTTCTGTTGCGCCAGCGCAACGTAAAATGATTGCAGAATCCTTTGCAAACGCATTACTTTCTTCTGTTAAAGAAGATCAATCACACTAATTGATTAATGAAATAAACAGTATGGTCACCCACCTGCGCTACCGTGACAAAGTCTCTGCCATGATTGGTTGGGGACACTGGTTTGCACTATTCAATATACTGCTTAGTCTTGTACTAAGCAGTAGCTATCTGTTTATTTTTGATTGGCCAGATACCTTAACTGGTCGTGTTTATGCTTTCGTCAGTTGGTTAGGTCATTTTAGTTTTGTGGTCTTTGCCGCTTACCTACTCATTATTTTTCCACTGACCTTTATTGTGATGTCTCAGAGGCTACTGAGGCTACTTTGTGTTGCCCTTGCGACAGCAGGGATGACACTGTTAATTTTTGATATACGTGTTTTTAGTCAGTTCGGCCTTCACCTAACACCACAAGTTTGGGATCTCGTCATCAACCCAACCAAGGGGGAGATGGCCCGTGAATGGCAGTTAATGTTTATTAGCATCCCTATTATCTTTCTACTTGAGATGCTATTTGCCACTTGGAGCTGGCAAAAACTTCGTAGCCTAAACCGGCAAACTTTTGGTAAGCCGCTTGCGAGTATTTTTATTGTGACTTTTATTATGTCACACCTTATGTATGCTTGGGCTGATGCCAATTTTTATCGCCCTATTACTATGCAACGCTATAATTACCCATTATCGCAACCAATGACGGCACGTAAGCTACTTGATAAGTATGGTTTATTAAACTTAACCGAACATCAAAACCGCGTATTCCAACAAGGTAGCCCTACGGCATTGAAACTAAACTACCCACTAAAACCGTTAAGTTACTATGACCAAGGTGCTGGCTATAACTTATTGTTGTTAGTGATTGATGACCTCGGGGACAAGTCCCAGCAGGATTCAATGAATTCACTTAATGCGTTTAAAGAGATTAGTACGCAATTTACCAACCACTATACAACGGGTTTGCGTAACGATACCGCATTATTTGGCTTATTCTATGGAATATCATCAACTTATTTTGATAACATTTTAAACGGTAGGCATCCATCCGCTTTAATTTCGGCTCTGCAACACCAAGGTTATCAATTTGGTTTATTCTCGACCGATGGATTCAATTCACCTTTATTTAGGCAAGCTATTTTATCTGACTACTCGTTACCTGCAAAAACTGCAGATAACGACAATTTAACCATCTCACAATGGAATCACTGGCTAAGTAATTTGAAACACGATTCCCCTTGGTTCTCTTTCCTTAATATTAAAGGGGCCCCTGGTAGCGCAAAAACCAATGAACAAATTAACAGTGTGATGGCTACATTAAAACGTGATGGTCGCTTACAAAATACCATTGTTATCGTGACTGCAAATTACAATAACAATGGAAAAGCAGAAAATGAATGGTTGAATAATAAACGCTTCAATCGTGACAAAATGCAAGTGCCATTATTTATTTATTGGCCAAATACACCCGCTCAACAGATTGATAAGCTTACAAGCCATCAAGATGTCATGACCACGTTAATGCAGCGTTTATTACATGTAAACAACCCGCCTGATGATTATAGTCAGGGTGAGGATTTGTTTAGTAATCAACGCGTTTATCCATGGGTGATCACTGGTGACAATGATGATGTCGTTATTACTACCGATACCGCCACGCTCTATATGGATCATAATGGTCAGTTTAATATCTACGATAAACAAGGGGCTATCGAAAAAGACGAAAAACCAGATTTGGCTGAGCTGTTGAAAATTTTCACAGAATTAAAGCGTTTTAATGAGAATTAATGCTTAAATATCAACCAGTCGTATCATTAGTCTATTGCTTTTAGAGACAAATTGAGTAGTATAAAACAAAGTTCGGCATGTAGCGCAGCTTGGTAGCGCACCGTCATGGGGTGTCGGGGGTCGTAGGTTCAAATCCTATCATGCCGACCAACTTTTTATAGAGAAACCAACCGCTTAAGGTTGGTTTTTTTATGCCTAAATTTTAAGCGAGGTAAAATGGGGCTAAAACTCCATCGCAATAGTTTCTATTTCAATATCAAAGTGCCCCAACCACTCAAGCTGGCGCATTAGTGTTTATTTGCAGACATTGATAGGAATGAACCTAATACAAAAAAGTACTTAATAAGATTTGCTTCACGTTCCCCTGCTGGTTTTAATTCATGGTAACTAACCGTAAAGACCAAAATAAAGCCAAAATCCCCAATTAAGAAGCGTATTAAGATTACAAGCCTAGAAGTGATAGATTCCCACTGAGTATTAGGTTAGCAAGAGTACAAATTGAAGTGAACAAAAAGGCCGCATAAGCGACCTAATACGAAATATAAGCTATACAGAAACTGTATTATTCAACCAGAAAATTGACATCTAAGCTACCGCGGTATTTTCCTGGAGCTATTTTTCCATTAACGCATAAAGCAAAGTTTAACCCTTGGATAAAATTTCCCCCAACGGAGCTATAAACCTGCTTACTTTTCGTATAATTAATGGCTTGAGAAGAGTCAGCAATACAAACTTCATCACCTTTAGCAGTCGCATCAATCGATGTGGCTATATAAGGCAAATCATCTGAATTTCCATCTAACGGGTCCAGCACCATTCCAGTATAATTTCCATCCACTAGAGCATTGTTTGGCTTAATAGAGATCAAATACTTACCAGTATCTGGACAATTAACATTAACCTGAGCAAGAGCATTAGCTAAATTCTTAGGACTTGGATAAGTCCCCGCTAACTGTACCCCGAAATCAATCTTCGTGTTTGTTATTGCGGATACTTTACATGTATCAACAACAAATATCCCCATGTACTGATGCTCACCAATAAATACCGCTTCAGATTTATCTTTAGGGTATCCATCTCCATACCCATTTCGGTGGGCCATCATAATAGTATCATCTGCAAGGTAGCGCCCTTTTTTTAAGGGCTGTGGAGCATATGCTGAATAACTTGTTATAACACCTGTAAATTTAGCGGGGTGAGTAAAAGTAGTATATAAAACTCCAGGTGTACCTGACTTAGGTTCGAGCCCAAAATCAAAATAACCACTATAGTTTATACCGTACGGCACATGGTACATACCTTTTGATGAGCTTATTTTAGAATGCCTTAATGAAAACGATGCAGTTTCCCAGCGCACTCCTGAACTCCAATCATAAGGAATATTATATCTAGCGTATGTAGTGGAAAACACCCCATTTATCAATAATATTATACGGTTGCTCTCATCAAATTCATTAAATAACGAGATCCCATAGGCTCCTTCTTGAGGATAGTAGACAAATGCTGAATCAGGACCTTCCCTCCACTTCCATGTAATCAACTCAATAAATGGGAAATTTGGAAGTATATCACTGTTATTTAAAACCTGTTCAAAATAAACAGTACGCACAGGTGGGGAAACCTCACCTAAATACCCGATTGCTCCCACAGGTACACGTAAATCATTAGCATGAGAAGTAGCTATAATTCCTCCTAGTATTAATGCCACCGCCGACAACAAACCATTTATACACTTATTCATAGATGACCTATTATTTTTAATAATTTCACGTTTTATTAATTATATGGCTCTTTTCCTATTTGAGCATGAAATAACCACATAAGTTACAACAAAAAATTACACCAATCATGCGTTATAACAGAGTTAAACACCAAGATAATAACTAAAAATAGTACATACACTATAAATAACAACATTGAAAAATCACTTAAAGACCGGCCTGTATAACACCAAAACACCGCCCATACACAATAACCCTAGAGCCTGTGCCCTATTTTTCCCCTTCATTTCCTGCTCTTTCAACTATTCTTCACGGAATTGCTCATCAAGTGAAAAATAGCCACATAAAACTCTCTACAACTTATCGCGGTAAGCTTTAACAAAGATAATGATCGATATCTCAGAGGGATAAAGGTATAGGCAGGCGGTCATTACAGCATGTCGACAGTTGCGACTAATAACACTGTGGGTAATTAAAAGCTCGTTAGTAGCACCATTAAATTTAAGGACCGGGATATCGGGAAGCTCTAATTATATTCTCTTCCACTTGGCTTTACCGCCTTGTAGCGCCCAAACTCAGTAAACCACTTTTGAGCTTCTATGGCTTTTTTACTATTTCCTCCACATGTTCAGATTCTTCTTGTCCTAGTTCAGTGGCAGTACTAAGAACTTTCCAGAAAAAACTGATTGTGATCCATTTGATTGGTAGCCATTCACCATTTTGTGTGAGAATTTCAAATTCATATCAGCAGTTTTATAAAAGCAAAGATTTATCTTGCTACGTACAAAGTATAAAAAACACTGATCTACTACTGTCTCAGATATATTCAGAATTATTAAAGAGTAAAAACTCGTGGTCTATGCTCTATTTTGCAGATCACGGTCTGTCTTTTATTGATAATCAACAAGATTTAATTCATGGTGATAAACGTAAACAAAATTTTGAAGTCCCTTTATTTATTACATCTTCTAATTCTGTTGACCGTGAAATAATATCAGCACAAAGAAATGGGCTTAATTTATTTCAATTATTTGCAGAGTGGTTGGGTATTAATGCTAATAATATAAAACCCACATGTAAAATGCTATCCAATAATGATTGTAAAGGGCAAAGTAATGTGATCGATTTTGATCAACACATTATTGATTTTAATAAACTACCAAATGATGATATAAAATACCCATATCAGTATCACTAAAATATTCGTAGCCATTAGTTTATGTTTTTAGTCGATGAGTTCAACGCCTAGTCGGCTGGGTAACCCTAGTACTTCAAAACGTGAAATTTTCGCCTTGACTAGGCTAGTTTAGAATACTTTTCAATTAGGTCTATAGACAGGTAAGATTTTACACGATCGAATAAAGCCCCCAGTAATTGGGGGCTCTTAATAGAGTAGTCCTTATTACTAAGGTTATTGATAAAGTAATTGAATTTATTTAACCAATTTACACGTACGGCCTTTATCGTCAGAGGTTTTTCCGTTTACAATATCATCCTCTGATATGGTTGCTAAATTAAATTCATTCTTACCTTTAGACCACAATTGAAAGCTTTCACCCGTATATCTTGCACCACTTGCACTTGGTGCCTCATTCAAGACTATAATTTCACCGGAATATAAGATTACTGCGATTTTATCATTTGGGAATGACGCTTTAATTTTCTGACCTTCACAGTTATAAGTATCTGTTTTAGCGGCCAGTGAAGGCTGTGCCATGAAAATAGAAGCTAAAATAATAGCAGGGATAAATTTAATTTTACTCATGTAATGCTCCATCATATAAAAGTATTAAATCCGTTAATGATTTTAAACTCCTATATTGAGTAAAATAATAAGACAATTCCGTAACCAAAGATCTGCATTATATTCGATATTCAGAATCAAGCCCCCCAAAAGAACAAAAAATACCTTAGTGGTTTAGTAAGTTCAGACTAATTAGTTAGGTGAGCATCTTTTTAAATTCTACATAGCTCCGCTTATTTAAATGTGACTAGGTGTAGGAACTTGAATATCCAACATAATAAACCAATGTGTCGAAAAAATGCGAGCATTTCAAAAACAGCTGACTGTTCAACTGATTAATCTAAGAATAAGACTACTCATTACATAATATATTTATCATATGCTATTGCTATAATTTGAAAAAACTTTTTGGGGTACCAATGAAAAAATTAGCATATATGTTCTTACTTATATCCACATACGCTCTCTCTGATAGTAACAATGACACTAGCCTCATTAAAGATGGCATGAAATCAATAACATCATCAATAACAAGTTCAAGTAAAGATGCACTATCCGGATTCAAGGAAGGTATTGATGAAGGGAGAGCTTCTGGGAGCAGCGTTGATGGTGCTATTATCATTTACGACTTGGAAAACCTGAATAAATACACTGAGATAAAAGTATTAAAATCTGAAAAAACTGCTGATACTGAGTATCTGCTGACATTAGCTATAAAAAATAAATCAGAGTCAGCAATTCGCTTAACAAATTTTGATGATAAAAATAACATTTATATCTTAGACCAAGATGGGTTTACATCTTATTTAAATGGGGTTCAAAGTGATATTAGTATTCCCAAAAGAGCGGCATCTAAAGTGAAGCTTAAGTTTTCAGAAGTAGATGATGCTCCTTCAATACTAAGGCTATATGACCTAGATGTAAAAGTACCACCTGTAAAATAACTGATTTATTCCTTGTTTTTTTTACTCTCACAATAAAAACGGTCTACATTGTATAAGGCGCGTTTTTATTGTTTTATTTCCAGTTTAATCATCTGTCAGCCCCCTTATCTTGTAATATTGTTTTTAACCATATTAGATTTTATTAATACAAATACAGTAAGTATTTAAATTTAACAATAGCCGATACAGTGAAAATAATTAGAACAGTACTAAAAACAAGATCAAGGTGAGAGAAAAATGTTAAAAATCAATCTTATCGATAGATGTTTTGGGAACATATCCATAAAACGTTGACGTATCGAATCCGCTATTGATTCATCTGTTGGTGAGTTAATCAGGGGATATTAATACCCGCTATAGCTTTCAATACTCATAGTTATAGCCGTGTTTATTTGCTATTTTAATCATATAATCGGTCTTGTCACCAAAAACAATAATTCTATAGATTGATAACAACCTATTGATTTCATGCGACTAAAGACTAAACTGTGATTCCATTTACACAAAAGCAGGCTCACAATAGCTAATGAATATAAATTTCAGATTAACCACATCTCATGATGTGAGCGCTATTTTTCTTATTGATACTGTAGCAACACCAGAAAGACTGCTGGAAATCACGCAGTGGGTAAAGCAAAATGCGTGTTTTGTATTAGAAGCAAATGATGAAATATTGGCTTATGGTGTATTAACCCATCATTTTTATTCACATGATTTTATTGAATTATTAATGGTAAATAACAAATATCGGCGTCAAGGCTTTGGTCACATACTGATTAATAAATTAAAAGAGCAAAGCAAAACGGATAAAATTTTCACATCGACTAATCAGTCAAATCTGGCTACACAAAAGCTCCTTGAGAAAACTGGCTTTGTTCCTAGCGGCTATATTGATAACCTAGACGATAATGACCCAGAACTCATTTACTACTATAACCGAGTTAAAACTATCTAGGTACCCTTATTATAACAACGAATTATCCATAATCGTCTGTTGTAACTGATGAGCAAAAAGCCGATATGCGTCATCACTAATGGCGCTAGGATAACTTAATACTTCGAGCTGATGAGGCTTATTTTCTGGGTAATAGCTTGGATGAGTATGCGAGTATCGATTTCGTTGAAACCCGCAATGTTGATAAAAATTGAGCCTTTTTTTGCTTATCTCATCAATTACAGGGTCAATTTCAAGAATAACTTTACCTACATTCCCGCAAAATTGTTTCAATACTTTTTGACCATATCCTTGCCCTCTTAATTCTGCGGAAATAGCAAAGTGCTCAATATAGAAATAATCATTAATTTTCCAGCAACCTATAAAACCAACAAAAATAGAGCTATTAGCAAAGTAATATAAGTAATAGTCATCTTGGCCTAATACTGCTTTACGCCCTTGATAACTTCTCTGTTCGTACAAAGGAAATGCCTTATCATAAAGTTGATTAATGGCATTTATTTCCTCAATATTTTCCCTCGACATACGGCTAGATCGTAACATTTAGACTAAACTCACTTTAATAAACCCTGTTTTTTCTTAAGAATACGGATTTTTTGTTGCCTGACAACCCGTTTATTGCCCTAAGCAGCGAAAGAAGTAACATTAACTTTTTGTTTTATATTAATATTATTCTGACTCTATTTTTACCAATAAAATATTTACTTATCGATATTGACTTTTCACACTGATACATTTAAAAATACTGTATATTAATACAGTCCTTACTAGAGGTCATTATGTTACGGATTGAAGTGTTATTTGATAAAAATGCACCACAGAAACCAAGTTCAACTGTTTTACATGCTCTTGAGTCTGAGATCTTACGTAAACTACAGAATCAGTATCCAGATATGGTCACTCGAGTTGGCTTTAGCTCTCAACAACGTGTAAATATTTCAGGTACAAAAATATCGGAGGATAAAACTCGTATTGAAGAAATATTGGAGGAAATTTGGATGGATGACGGCTGGATTCCCGAAGAAATTACAGAATAATCGGTACCTAAATAAAGGAATGCTGTTTACTACTAACTCATTCCTTTATTTTTATAAAGCTAAAATTCGTACTAAAGCTTGTTAAGCTATTTATCCCAATCATTGGCCTGTTAACCTACTTTTTGCCTATATTCCAATTAAGTTATAACGCCCTATCCCAGTATTTAGCATGAGCCCCATTCATACCGTAATCACATTCATTTATTATTAGTAAATTTTTTTCCTTAAAAAATCCTTAATAACTTTTAATAAACTTGTTTTATCTTTTTTATTATCTGCAATCTTAATTTGAGAAATACATTTTTTTAGTTCTGTACAAGTTGAGATTTCACTTATCGCTAGATTTGAAATACTTACAACTGGCATTTTATTATAATCTTTAGTAATAAAAGTCAATGTTATCAGGATAATTACAATGAATATTGCTACTCCATATAAGGTTTTTTTCATTTTAATGCCCTTATTCTTAGTATGTAGGATAATCATAAACAGACTATTTTTTTATACCTTAAAGAGCGGTTAAACTATCCTTAAGATAAGCTTAAATCTAGTTAAGCCAAGAGTTAGATATGTTGTTTGTCAGTGTTTGAATGCTTATACTTGTAAGCAGAGGTGATAAAATGAATATCCTTTTAGTAGAAGACGATCTCCAACTGGGGAAGGCGCTTTGCCGAGGGCTGGAACTTGCTGGATTCAATCCATGTTGGGTACGACTACTGGCTGATGCAAAGCAACAACTCGCTTCTCGGAATTTTGATTTGATGTTATTAGATTTAGGCTTGCCAGATGGTGATGGTCATCAGGAGTTAATTGCATGGCGTAATGCGGGGGAATCTATCCCAATTATTATTCTAACGGCTAGAAATCAAATGGATAATTTGGTTTCCAGTTTAGATTCAGGGGCGGACGATTTTTTGACGAAACCATTTGCAATGCCAGAGCTTATTTCTCGAGTTAAAGCAGTTAGCCGCCGTATGGCTGGGTTTTCGTCTGAAATATGGCAATTAGATAACCTACAATTAAATCCAGTTAATCACCAAGTTTCACTTAATGGTCAATTACTTTTTCTATCTGGTAAAGAATATTTACTATTGTATGAATTAATAAGAAATGCCGATAACGTTGTTAGAAAAGTCGACTTAGAGCAACGTCTATTTGGTGTTGATGATATAGAAAGCAACTCCTTAGAGGTTCATATTCATAATCTGCGCCGTAAAATAGGAAAAGAGCGTATTATTACTATCCGAGGTATTGGTTACTTATTAAAAAAGAAGTACAGCCATGAAGGTTAAATCATTTTTTATTTATACATTCGGTTTACAAATTACCTCTGTCATTTTTTTATGGTTGTTATTAGTTGGCTGGTTACAATTTTATTATTGGCCAGCTATTCATGACGAATTAAATGAACAACAAAATATAATTACACAAGGTTTCGCTAGAACACTCAGCGTGGTTTCCGATGACCCTGAACAATTCAATGAAATAGCTGATAGCTTACAAGCCTTATATATGGAAGCCATGGAAAATGGGGATGATATAAGCTATCGCCCATTCATGTTAGTAAGGGATAAACAAGGAAATGTTTATTATCGCAATAACGATAAACTGCTTGTCCCATCTCTTAAATCAGTAGCCGAACTAACGGCTTTACATAAAGATTGGCATTTTACCTCTGCATGGAATAAAAATAACACGTTTGAAATCGTCATTGCTGAATCTTATAGTGATAGAAAATCTTTGTTAGGTACTCCTGCTGAAGGCACGGCTATTCCACTCGCTTTTATTTTAGGGATCATGCTACTTGCTATGTTAATTACCGCATATTTTAGCCTGCGTCCTTTAAGGCAATCCGCAAAACTTATTTCTAGCCGTCAGCCCGGTAATTTAACGCCGATAGAAACCAAAGAACAATACAAAGAAATTCGCCCTATTATTGCTGCTATTAATAATTTAATGGCACGTGTTGATGCCGCAAACCAACGAGAAAAACGCTTTATGGCAGATGCTGCTCATGAATTGCGTACTCCGATTGCAGCCGTTATCGCCCAATTACACTTATTAATGCAGATCGACCATCCGAAAGAAAAAGAAGAAATTATTAATGACATGCAAGAAACATTAAATCGTGCAGCGTCACTTTCCCATCAACTAATTGACCTTGCCCGTTTAGAGACTGAGGATTTCTTATTAAATAAAGAAAATATCGACCTACCTATGCTCATCAGTAACTTAATTGCCACTCATGTACCTTATGCTATTAACAAAAATATTGATGTCGAGCTTCAAAGCTCTGATTCCTTTAATATACTCACCGACAAGCTTGCTTTGAGTAATATTTTTACTAACCTGATTGAAAATGCGATTAAATATTGTCCTAAAGATGGGAAAATAAAAGTTACCCTAAAAGACCTTACTCCCTTTGGTGCCACTATTTTAGTTCAAGATAATGGACGCGGCATTCCCGAAGAAAGTCGACAGCTTATTTTTTCCCGTTTCTATCGAGTACCGGGAACAATGGAAATTGGGAGTGGGTTAGGCTTATCCATAGCCCATAACTTAGCAACAAAAATAGGCGCAGTGATTAGAGTGACGGATGGATTAGAAGATAAGGGTATCGGGTTTATTATTGACTTACCCTAAATCCAATTATGTTATTGACTTAACAGCATAGCTTCTACTTAACCTTTACAATAGCCTCTTTAAGTTAATATACTTACAATATAAAGAGGCAATAATGTCCAATGCATTAATAATTATTGATCTTATCGAAGAAATAATTGGTAAAAATGGCTTATCTAACTCAAGTTATCAACAAACTCAATCTCGTAAAATAGTCGAAAAAGCAAACCAAGCAGCAAACCATGCACGTAATCATAATATCCCGATTATTTGGGTTAAAGTTGGCTTTGCGGATAATTACCATGATATACCTGCCGGCTCCCCAATGTTTCAGCACGCTAAAAACATAGGCGCTCTAAAATTAAGTGAAAATGGCTGTAATTGGGTAAATGACTTAGAAGTTCATTTTCGCGACCTAGTAATGATTAAAAAAGGTGTATCCGCATTTGCTGGTAACCAGCTAAATAAATGGCTAACGGATAATAACATTACACAGCTATTTATTGGCGGAGTCAGTACAGTAAAAGCGATTCAAAGTAGTGCCAGACAAGCTCATGACTTAGGTTACTATGTCACAGTTTTAGAAGACTTATGCGCAGCCCCAACACCTGAGCTTCATGAGCAAAGTCTTGAGGCATTAGAAGGATTGATATCGATTTCTTCTGTTAAAGAATTTATGCAAATAAAATAATCAATTCACCTCCATATCTGCTTATTTTATTGGGTTTTTTGTAGGTAAATTTCACGTAGCCGGATTGCAATTTCTCCCGGCTCACCTTTACCAATAACTTGATTATTTACTTTTACAATAGGCCAAACTAATGTTGTCGCTGAAGTAATAAATACCTCTTTTGCTGCTAACATATCATCTAGTGTAAAAGCCTTTTCAATAAGCTCTATTCCCTGCTCCCCAGCAAGTTCAATAACAGCCCGGCGAGTAATTCCAGGTAAAATTATATTACTCAAGCCTCGAGTTTGTAGTTGATTATCACGATTCACAATAAAACAATTACTAGAACTTCCTTCTGTAATATAACCATCTTTAATAAAAACAGCATCATCAGCGCCTTGCTGCCTAGCAAATTCTTTTGCCATTGACGCCGCAAGCAATGAAACCGTTTTAATATCACAACGTTGCCAACGAATATCTTCCACTGTGACCACTTTAATTCCAGTCTTAGCTTTTACGCTATCAATAATATTCATCTGTTGTGCGAATAATACTAAGGTTGGCTTAGTACCTGTCTCTGGATATAAAAAATCACGTACTTTTGCATTACCACGAGTCAGTTGTAAATAAATAAGCCCTTCTTGTAAGCTATTTTGTTGAATTAACTGCAAATGAATCTGTTTTAACTCCGCTACGCTACAAGGCATTAAAAGTTGTAGCTCCTTGCATGAGCGCTGTAAACGAGCCATGTGATGTTCAAAATCAATTAGCTTACCATTGATAATGGCCGTCACTTCATACACGGCATCTGCGAAGAGAAACCCCCGGTCAAAAACCGATACAGACGCTTGTTCTTCAGGTAAGAACTGACCGTTAACATAAGTAATCATTGAGATAGATTCCTTTATCAATCAACTTTTATCTTTTATAAGATTAACCATACACCATATTGAAATTAATGCTTTTTATCCCTTCACATATTTCATTTTTGTATGATTATTTCTCGTAGGTTTGCAGGCAAATACACTTGAACCCATTTACGCCATTTCAGCTTAAAAATATGTTTAAAAATTAAAATATATTTTATATATCACCTTGACATTAACACGCTGAAAGCTAAAATAGCCTTAAGTGATCTGGATCACGTTTTTATATTCGGAGTCAATGATGAATAGCATTAAAGAATTTATCAGTAGTGTACAAGAAGTTGTTGAATTGCTGTCAAAACGTTTTATGTAACTTATTTTTTAATCAACCGAACCGTTTATTTACCTCATCATTAGCGTTAATTTGCATAGTTTTTGCATAACGACCTTGAAATCAAGGTCGTTTTTTTTATTCAAAAACATTTTCAATAACTTCCGCGACTATTGCTGTTCCGACCGCAACAAGAAGCAAGTCTCTTCCACTTATTTTCCATTCATAACCTACATACACTGGTAATTGAGAGGTGAAACCCGCTGGTAGTGATTTCTTAGCAATACCTGGAGGAAGTGGTTTCCCCCGACTAACTTGTTTAGCAATACCCGGTGGTAAACCTTGATATCCGGTTAAACCATATTCAATTGCTAAAGGCCTAACGTTACCAAAACTCACGGTAAAATTAACATTAGCATTTCTTTGCTTGTCATAATATTTATTGGATTTAGCATTATTTTTTGCTTGGACATGAGCCCCTTTATTATTACCATGGATTTTCTGATGTCCCTTGCTATTTCCGGCGCCATGATTACCATTCCCTTGTCCCTGATTACCATTCGGGGATGAGTTAGCTGCTAATGGCGTAATAAAGACCGCAGGCAATAAGATGAACTGCAAGAGAAACAAACATGCCGATTTTTTCAATTTAAATGTGTTCATAACAAGCTCCTACAGAATTAGACCTACGTCGTGTAATGTATAGAACATTATGCTTAGTAATGAACCACCACAATCAGATAATGCTTATCGTAAGTAATGTTATGTAAATGTTATCCATTCACCTAACTTACAGAATACCTTCATTTATAATTGATGCCCTTTAGCCCTTATATTCAGTAATACATTTACTCATACTTAATACTACTTATGAAAATTAGGACAGTATTTAATATTACCAATGATGAAATTTTACTATACATATGATAAGGTTTATCGATTAAAAAAGAATTTATAGCGGAACATATCTCAGAACGACATAAAAGGAGAAAACATGCAGCAGCAACTGCTAGACTGGGTACGTCAATTCAACCAAGATTATGCTAACCTCGCCTCTTTACTCATGGTGCTCGGGTTAATTCTCATAGTTGCCTGTGTATTACACCTTATCTTGCATAAGCTATTACTTCCACGGTTAGAAAAGCGTGGGCAAAAATTTGCAGGTAGTTGGCCTCACTTAATTACTCAACATAACCTTTTCAATCGCTTTGCGTTTGTTATTCAAGGGGTGGTCGTCAATATCCAAGCAACTTTATGGTTGCATCCTGGTTCAACGGCACAAGCTGTTCTTAAAGTCGGTTCACAGGCGTGGTGTTTATTATTTGGTTTATTAACGCTTTACTCTATTCTTGATATTATCCTCGGTGTATTGCAGCGGGCTGCAAGAACAGCCCACCTGCCACTTCGGGGCATATTCCAAAGTATTAAGCTAATTGCTTCTATTCTAATTGGTATCATGATCATCGCCCTATTAATTGGCAAATCTCCGCTAATTATTTTAAGTGGCCTTGGGGCAATGACTGCGGTCATGATGTTAGTCTTTAAAGACCCTATAATGGGTTTAGTCGCAGGGATACAACTTTCAGCCAATAATATGGTGAACATTGGTGATTGGTTAGAAATGCCTAAATATGGCGCTGATGGTGCAGTCATCGATATTGGTTTAACGACTGTGAAAGTACAAAACTGGGATAATACCGTTACAACAATCCCAACTTATGCTCTCATTTCCGATTCGTTCAAAAACTGGAAAGGAATGACAGATTCAGGTGGCCGCCGTATTAAGCGTAGTGTCCGATTAGATGCCAACAGCGTGCATTTTTTACAACCTGATGAAACAGAGCTGTTCATTAAAGCCAATTTACTTGAGCCTTATCTCGATAAAAAGATATCAGAAATTCAAATTTATAATTCTAATATTCCTGATGATAAAGCTATCCCATTGAACCAACGTAAGTTAACCAATATTGGGACTTTCCGTGCTTATATTGAAGCCTATTTGAAATCCCATCCGAATATTCATAAAAATATGACGATTATGGTTAGGCAACTTGAGTCAGATTCAAATGGTGTACCAATAGAAATATATGCATTTACTAATACAACGGTATGGGTCGAGTATGAACGAATTCAGTCCGATATCTTTGACCATATATTTTCTATCCTGCCACAATTTAATTTAGCGGTACATCAATCACCTACCGGAAATGATGTTAGAATGATAGGTAAATCTACAGAAAAATAGTTAACACTTAGTGATTAGTTAATATTTCTTATTTATCTACAACTAAAGTAGTAATTTAAAGAGGGAGAAATCCCTCTTTTGCCTGCTTTCCCCTCCTACCATTATATAAAATCAAATATAGCGATAGTTAATTAAAACAGAACTACCCCCCTCTTCTTGACAGAAAAAAGCCTTATAAATTATATAAATACATTTTACTTATCAGGGGTAACATTGATGTAAGTCATGTAACTCAGCAGAAACTTTTTTTAACATATAAAACAAGATAGTAATGTTGTTATTTACATATAGGCAATGTCAATGCATAAAATTAAAAAAAATACTCAATTTGGAGAACTGAGCAGGAGGGAGTTTATACAAACCTCTGCAACAGTTGCGGGTGTCGCCGCAGTTGCTGGCTCAATCACCCTTCCCTTTGCTGCACAAGCAAAAGCACCAGCAATTATGCCTGACGAAGTCAGCGAAAAAATCAGCTATAGCGCATGCTTAGTTAACTGTGGTAGCCGTTGTCCATTAAAGGTTCATGTTAAAGATGGTGTTATCAGCCGTATCTCAAATGAGACCATGTATGACGACTCTACTTTAGGCGAACACCAAATTCGTCCATGCTTACGCGGTCGCTCAGTTCGTTGGAAAACCTATAACCCAGATCGTTTAAAATACCCAATGGTACGCGTTGGTAAACGTGGTGAAGGGAAATTCAAAAAAATCACATGGGATGAAGCCACTACCATCATCGCTGAGAAGTTGAAATATACCATTGATAAGTATGGTAGTGATGCCATCTATTATCAGTATGGCTCCGGCTCTACAGGGGCGAACTTGCACGGGCGTGCAGCGTGTAAACGTTTATTAAGTTTAACGGGTGGCTTCTTAGGTGACTATGGGACTTATTCATACGCTCAATTAATGGAAATTACTCCTTATGTGTATGGCGGCATTGAAGAGTCTTATTTATCTGAGATCCAAAACTCAGATTTAGTTGTCATGTTTGGTCATAACCTTGCAGAAACTCGTATGTCAGGTGGTGGTCAATTCTATGAAACGCTAAATGCCTTGGACAAAAGCAAAGCAAAAGTGATTATTATTGACCCTCGCCGCACCGATAGTGTGACAACACTTGGCGCTGAGTGGGTCCCTATTTACCCGGGGACTGATGCGGCATTAGTTGCTTCATTGGGCTATGTAATGATCCAAGAAGGGCTAACGGATGAAGAGTTCCTAAATAAATACTGTGTTGGCTGGGATGAATCTACATTACCCGCTTCTGCGCCACGCAATGCATCTTACAAAGATTATATTTTAGGTAATGGCCCTGACGGAATAGCTAAAACGCCAGAATGGGCGAGCAAACTGACTGGAATTTCAGTCGCGCGGATAAAACAACTTGCTCGCGAAATTGGTAATGCTAATCACGCATGGATTTCACAAGGTTGGGGCTTACAACGCACCGAAAATGGTGAGCAAGCCTGTCGCTCAATTATGATGTTACCGCTAATGTCTGGCAATATCGGTCGTGCAGGTACCAATACTGGTTTATGGGGTAATAGCTATGCATATCCTGTAGCAGGTTTTGGCTTACCTAACCCAGTCAAGGCACTGATCCCAACTTATATGTGGTCTGAAGCCATTGTAAGGGGTAAAGAGCTTACGGCTGAAAACGCAGGTATCAAAGGTGTCGATAAATTAAATAACGACATCAAGTTTATGTGGTGTTACTCAAGTAATGTGATTGGTAACCAACATGGTGATTTAAACAAAACCCATGAAATTCTTGCAGACGAATCAAAATGTGAATTCATTTTAGTTTGGGATAACCATGACACCCCATCAGCAAAATATGCAGACTTGCTATTACCGGATGTAACAACCGTTGAAACTAACGATTTGATTAATAACTCCTATGCAAGTGGGGCCTACCATTACTTAGTTCGCCTACAAAATGCGATTGAGCCACTATGGGAAAACCGCCCTAACTATGATGTCCTAGCTGAAATCGCTGAAAAAATGGGTGTTAAAGAACAATTTACCGAAGGGCGTACATACGCACAGTGGATTGAGTTCTGCTATAACAAAACGCGTGAAAAAATGCCGCATTTACCTGAGTTCAGTGAAACCGATGGTGCGGGTATCATCGACCGTAAATTCCTGAATAGTGCAGAAAATGTCGCATTACAGAAATTCCGTGAAGACCCAATAAACAACCCGTTGAAAACACCGTCAGGTAAAGTCGAAATCTACTCGGAACAATTAGCTGAACGTGTGAAAAACTGGGAATTACCAGAAGGTCAGCGTATTCCTGCAATTCCAGAATATTGTGTGAATAAAGAAGGCGTTGAAGCACAAGCAGCGCAACAAAAACATACGTTATTAATGACTGGCTTCCACGATAAAGGCCATGTGCATTCGTCTTATTATAACGTTGCCATGCTGCGTGAAGCGATTCCTCACCAATTTTGGCTTAACCCAATCGATGCACAACAACGTGGATTGAACAATGGTGATATTGCTGAAATTTTTAATGACCGTGGTCGTATTCAAATCAAAGTGAAAGTTACAGAGCGTGTATTACCCGGTGTTATCGCTGTTCCACAAGGTGCATGGCGAGCTCTCAATAATGAGGGGTTAGATATAGGCGGTTGTATCAACACGCTAACCTCACATGTTCCTTCGCCACTTGCAAAAGGAACGCCACAACATACCAACCTTGTTGAAGTTAAACGCGCTTAAGGAGTTAAATGATGAAACAATATGGCTTTTACTTTGACTCCACAAAATGCACTGGCTGTAAAACTTGCCAAGTCAGTTGTAAGGATGAAAAAGATTTAGATTTAGGCCCCAAATTCCGTCGTGTTTATGAGTTTGGTGGTGGTAGTTGGCAAAAACAAGATGGTATATGGCAGCAAAACGTTTTCAATTACTATCTTTCTATTTCATGTAACCATTGCTCAAACCCAACGTGTGTCGCGGGTTGCCCAACAGGCGCCATGCATAAACGGGAAGAAGATGGTTTAGTCGTTGTTGACCAATCAATTTGTGTTGGTTGCCGCTACTGTGAATTGCGATGTCCATATGGTGCACCGCAATTTGATGAAAAGAAAAAATTGATGAGCAAGTGTGACGGATGTTATGAACGAGTGGCACAAGGAATGAAACCCGTTTGTGTTGAGTCTTGCCCACAGCGTGCTTTAGATTTTGATGATATTAATGTTCTACGTGAACTACATGGCACTGAATGTGGTATTGCTCCAATGCCAGATCCTAGCCTAACAAACCCAAATATTGTCATTAAGCCACATAAAGATGCGAAGCCATTTGGCGATAAAAGTGGCGAACTAAAAAACCCTGCGGAGGTGTAAAATGCATGAATTACCACTGGTTTTTTTCACTGTCTTAGGACAATCAGCCGCTGGGCTTTTCTTGCTTGCTTATTTAAGCCGTAAAATGGGTTCGATTGACGATAACCAATTAAAAACAGCCAATATTATTGCCTTTATCATCATGATCATCGGCTTAGGTATCGGTGGGTTACACGTAGGGCAACCCCTACGTTTCTTCAATATGCTGCTTGGCGTTGGCCGCTCACCAATGAGTAATGAAGCCTTCTTAAGTGGCGTTTTTGTTGGTTGTGCTGCCGCAACACTGTTTTTCACCTTATTTTTCAAGCACACGCTATTGCGTGAGCTGGCAAATATTGCTGCGGTGATCTCAGGGCTTGCTTTTGTTTGGTCAATCCCGCAAGTCTACAATATCGCAACTATTGCTAACTGGAATACGGGCTACACCACCTTACAAATGTGGATGACCATGTTAGTCGGTGGCGGTGCGTTAGCTATTGTTATTGGTGCTCGAGGTTTAGGTATTGCATCGTTTCTGGTCGGTACATTTGCTATTTTTGCAAGCCGAGCTAGTTACCAAGCTTTCTTAACCGAAACAGGTCCGGCACTGAGTAGTGAACAAACTGGTTTTTGGGGATTTCAAGTTGTTGTACTGGCAATCGCCTTAGCGGCTTTCGTTGGTATGGCCTTAAAGCAACGCGCACCAAAAGCGACTTTAGCCACCTGTGCAGCAGCAGTATTACTAGCTGAACTTGCCGGTCGTATTGCGTTCTACAACTTGTGGCAAATCACCATGTAACCTATTGTTGTTACTATGTTATAGTTGTTTATCAAAGAACCCCATTTGGGGTTCTTTACTTTAATTTCATTGCCCTGACTAAATTCAAGCTGCCAGATATATTGTGCTTTAACTCGTTTACCCTAAATAGTTTGAATGACAGCTAGGAGGCAAATGAATATAACTGAGAAAGCATACATTAGTATGCGGCCTGAATAGACGAGCGCAGTCAACACTGCTGTAGCTCAAAATATGACGGATAAATTAACGGATATAAAATGATTGATACGACATTACTGCGCATTTTGGGTGCTTGCTTCTATTATTCACCCCAATCCGAAACTTTAAAAAACTTATTCCCCGTGTTACCTGAAATCCCGACCCTATATTCATGGCAAGACGCAGAACAAATACAAGAACTTTGCACCAAATTATCAGCAATACAAGCAGATGAAATTAGCTATGATTATTCAATCCTATTTGAAGGACAAGGTAGTATGCCAGCTCCACCATGGGGGTCAGTATACTTAGAGCATGACAATACTGTCATGGGTGAATCAACGGCAGAATATCGTAATTTCTTACAAAGCAAAGGGTTAGTTACAGATACTGGGGTCCGTGAGCCTGAAGACCAATTTGGTTTAATGATGATGGCAATTTCAGCTTTAGCAGAACAAGGGCAAGAAGCCGCAATCACGGTATTATTTGAGCAACATTTATTACCTTGGGCGTACCGTTACTTAGCTCTCGTTCAGCAGTCCAAAACAGAAACACTGTTCTATCCATGCCTAGCCCAAATCACTGAGATATATTTAAAATCACTACAACAAGAATTAGGGTTATCCCCCGCGAAAGTTGAATTATTTCGCTAAATGATTAATGTTGCTAAATGAGCTTCTCAATAGATAGCTGAGGGCCCATTTAGCAATGCATTTATTCAAGTGCCTCTAAAATGAAGAGTTAGGTTCTTGTAAAAATGCAACTTCTTCTGGTGTTGATACCCGGTCTAAAATGTTATTGCGATGCGGGTAACGCCCGAATTTATCAACAATAGCCTTGTGGCGCATTTCATAATCCAGAGTCGCGTCATCACCTAACATGCGAAATAGTTCAACAGCCTGCAAATGAATAAAGCTAGATTCCGAATGCATATAAGGCATCAAAATAAACTTACGTTGTGATAAGGTCAGCAAATTATAATCATGCTGTTTAATCGCCTCTTGAGCTAAAGCTAATGCCATACCATCTTGAGCAAAAGACCTTGGCGTATCGCGCCATAAATTACGTGAAAATTGGTCCAACACAATGATTTCCGCTAACCGCCCCCGTATAGACGCTCGCCAATAAGCCAACTCACCTTTAGCTGCACGCTCACAGATTTGCGAAAAACGCTGTGCTATCGCCAAATCAAATTTAGCACTTTTCTCAAACCACTGTTTGGGCGTAGATTCCTCAAACCAAAAGGAAAGCACGTCTTCCATGGTATTCATAATTTATTCCTATCACTTTTCTTAATAGAGGTTATTTAAATCCTAGTTAAAAATCACTTTAATTAATAGGCTTGAGCTCTAAAAATGGCTATTTGCAGATAATTATTTTGTTTCTTTGCGTGCTATCACTAAAAAATCATGCACTGACTACTCGTGAATTTTGTAACCGTTATTTTTACCACTGGCTATTTGTTGTTTAGTGTCAATATGGCCATTCTTCATGTCTAAATACATACATTTATTTAACTCAATGTTAGAATTCCACTTATAATGTGTGAGTAAATCAGGTGCCGCCGATACTCAATAGTCGTAATAACTCATCAGCGTTTCATATTGGTTTTATTTAAGGAAGGCAATGTAAATGGCAGGACATATGGTACTTATTGGTTGGGCATTATGGGTTAGTCCTTGCGGCACAGATTCATGTGATGCATTGCCCGTGACTGAAACCATTTTCACACAAGAGCAATGTGTCAGCCGAAAAAAATACTTAGAATCAAAACGACCAAACCTTTATTTTCTCTGCGGTGAGGTTTATCGTGATAGTGAAGAGATGGCCGTTGAAGAACAACATGCGGTTCCTGCACCACACCCACCATTAAGGTCGTTACCTAAGCGCCAGTCTCGTTAGCTTGAGCCGTTTTCCAGCCCAAGCCATACAACTATTACATGTTAGATAATTTCAGCAATTGGAGATTCCGCTTCAATAAACTCACCTTTATTTGCATGGTATTTCAGCGTTCCAGTACGATGAGCAATAATTTGCACTTCCATTTTCATCGCTTCCATTACGCCAATAACATCCCCTTCTACGACATTGTCCCCCTGAGGGATCAACCAGTTAAACAACACACCGGAGATAGGCGCATTCACCACATCAGGGTTGCTAGCAGCTTGAAGCTCACCGTTAGGTGGTATCATATTAGTTGGAGACACACTATTTGCGGTAAGGCCGGACATTAACTGCGCCGGTAAGCCTAATTCACAACGTTTGCCATCAATTTCAATAAAGGTGCGAGTCAATTGATGGTTTGCAGATGGAATTTGGCGCTTTGCAGGGGGGATCTCCACACTAAATTCTGTTTCAATCCAACGTGTATGTACATTAAAACGGTCACAAAAGTCGGCTTGTTCCATGACCGCGCGGTGGAACGGTAATACCGATGCGACCCCTTCAATCTTAAACTCTGCTAAAGCGCGACGGGCGCGTGAAATAGCTTGTTCTCGCGTATTTCCCACCACTATCAGTTTTGCCATTAACGAATCAAATGTCCCTGGGATCGTCGTACCAGCAGCAACACCACTATCAATACGAACTCCAGGCCCTGTTGGAACATCAAAAGTTGTAATTGTCCCTGGTGTTGGCAAAAAACCATTACCTGCATCTTCCGCATTAATTCGGAACTCAAAAGCATGACCGCGAGGCTTCGGAGTCTCATTAATACTTAAAGGTAAACCTTCGGCAATACGTAATTGCTCAATCACTAAATCAATCCCTGCCGTTTCCTCAGTTACCGGATGCTCAACTTGTAGCCGAGTATTCACCTCTAAGAATGATAACGTCCCGTCCTGACTCAGTAAAAACTCAACAGTGCCTGCGCCAACATAGCCAGCTTTACGACAAATATCTGTTGAGGATTTAATAATTTGTTGCTGTTGTTCCTCAGATAAAAATGGCGCGGGTGATTCCTCGACCAATTTTTGATTACGACGCTGCAATGAACAATCCCTTGTCCCCACCACCAGCACATTACCATGTGTATCTGCAATCACCTGTGCTTCAATGTGGCGCGGGTTATGCAAAAACTGTTCAATAAAACACTCACCACGCCCAAAAGCGGCAACCGCTTCGCGTACAGCAGAATGATAAAGTTCTTCAACTTCATGTAATTGCCACGCGACTTTGAGACCTCGACCACCTCCACCAAACGCAGCTTTTATTGCGATAGGCAAACCGTGTTGATGAGCAAATTTAACTACCTCCTGCGCATCAATAACCGGGTCTTTCGTCCCCACAACCAGTGGGGCTCCTACTTGCATAGCAATATGGCGAGCCTGAACCTTATCACCTAAAATATCAATACTCTCCGCACTTGGTCCTATCCATATTAAACCCGCATCATTCACCGCACGGGCAAATTCCGCACGCTCAGACAAAAAGCCATAACCTGGGTGCACCATCGTCGCACCTGACTTCTGAGCGACTTCAATTAACTTTTCAATATTTAAGTAACTTTGTGCAGGTGAGTTCCCGTTTAGCCCATATGCCTCATCTGCCATTTTAACGTGTAATGCATCAATATCGCTGTCTGCATACACCGCAACAGACTGGAAACCATAATCACGGCAAGCACGAATAATACGCACAGCGATTTCACCTCGGTTTGCAATCAATACTCTGTGTGTCTTTTTATTCTTGTTCATCAGTACCATCACTCCCATGTAATTCTTTAAATTCACCAAGTGGATTAAAGCGTATTCTTGCATTGACAGGAATTTGCCCTGCTAAATCTAAATGATATTCACATACGGCCCCAATAACTGGGTAACCCCCGGTTAATGGATGGTCATTTAAAAATAAAACTGGCTGGCCATTCGCAGGAACTTGGATAGCGCCTATACAAGTCCCCTCACTCGGCAATTCTTGTAATTTTTTACGCTCAAAAGGTTTCTCACCTGACAAACGCAAACCTATACGATTTGATGCGGCTGTTACCTGCCACAATTGATTTGTTAGCTTATCAATGGCTTGCTCTGTAAACCAATCAGTTCTAGGGCCTAAAACCACATCAAGCACAACAACATCATCTGCATCTGGGTAATCAAATGCAGGGGTTTCTGATAAAGAAACTGCTGATATCGGTGAGCTTGTCTTAATGCTTAGTGCCTGATTAACCCTAAGAGGCGCAGGACCAACCTGTGCCAAAGTGTCGAATGAACAACTGGATAAAATAGGTTTAACATTAAACCCACCCCGTACAGCTAAATAACTGCGTACACCTTTATTTGGACTCCCAAGTTTAATCACATCCCCTTTGATTAAATGTACAGGTTGATAAGGATTAACTTGATATTGTTGATTGCTAGCGGTTGTCACCTCAATCACACAGGAGGCGCCTGTAACAGCAACAACTAAATTTCTATTTATTTGAGCTTTAAAGCCACCTTGAGTAATTTCTAATACCGCTGCGTCAGATAAATTCCCCACAATACGATTAGCACTACGTAGTGCTGATTTGTCCATACCACCGGATTCTGAAATCCCTAATGCCGACTGGCCTACTCGGCCTAAATCTTGGAATAACGTCTGTAAACCCGTAGCCAACACGATTATGTCTGCTTTCGTATTTTCAGGTTGCTCTATGCTTAGGTTCTTTGTGGGTAAGCTATAACTAACCTGACTTTTCTGTGCATCAACAAAGTTGACCCGAGTCCCTGCCTGCACTAAGGCTGGTTCAGGGCGGTTGATATCCCACATTGATAACTCGGTTACACCAATTAACTGCCAGCCCCCGGGGCTTGCTTGCGGATAAACACTACTAAACTCCCCAGCCAAAGCCACTGAACCTGCGGGTATCCGCACTCGAGGTGATTGGCGCCTTGGGACATTTAACTGAGCATGCTTAGAAACCATGTAACCAAAACCCGGCGCAAAACCGCTAAAAGCAACTTGATACTCATTTTGTGTGTGTCGCCGGATCACCTCATCAACAGAAACACCGAGGAACTGGGCAACATCAGGTAAATCCTGCCCATTATAATGGACAGGAATTGTCACAAGCTTGCTAGCGTGAGCTTTAGCTTTGGTGATATCCCTCAAGGAAATCAATTTAACCAAGTTGTCTTCTTCCGCAATAAACGGGTTATAGCGGACTAAAATGGTTCGCGCTGCGGGGATTATTTCTTCAACCCCATGAATTGGTATCTCTGTTAAAGAGTCTGTCAGTGCCATTGTTTGTTCAAGGCTATCCAATTCAACCATGAAGGCACTTAAATTGACGGGTAAAAATCGCAATGGGCACCTCTATATATGATATGCAGCATCAGGAACATCAGTAATAAACATATAACCGGGTGCATGACTCAAAGCAAAAGGAACACCGGACTTCATTACTGCCGCTTGTGGCGTCACTCCGCATGCCCAAAATACCGGAATTTCCCCTTTTTCAATTCTGACGGCATCACCGAAATCAGGGCGCATAATATCCTGAATACCAAGCTGCTCAGGTGCACCAACATGAACAGGCGTTCCATGAACCGCGGGAAAGCGCCCAGTAATACTCACGGCATCCGCGATGCGGTCAGCGGGGATTGGGCGCATTGAAACAACTAATTCCCCCTGCAAACGCCCCGCGGGGCGACATAATCGATTCGTTTTAAACATGGGGACATTCGATTGATCAGTGATATGCCGTATATCAATACCCGCCTCAATCATTGGCGTTTCAAATGTAAAGCTACAACCAATAAGAAAGGTGACTAAATCTGGATGTTGTTGATAAATCTCTGTCGCATCTGTAATTTCAGCAGCTAACTGCCCATTTTCCCAAATACGGTAACGTGGAATATCTGTCCGTAAATCAGCTCCGTCTGCAAGGCTTGTTTGCCAACTCCCTGCTTCGCATACATCTAGCACTGGGCAACTCTTAGGGTTACGCTGTGCGTATAATAAAAAATCGAACGCCCAGTCACGGGGCAAGGCTATCATATTGGCTTGTGTCATTCCGCGGGCAAGCCCTGCTGTTGGTTTATCATAACCACTACGAATAGCTTCTCTGGCGGCGCGTGCCGCATCAATCGCTTGTTGCGATGCCTTCATAAGTTGCGTCATTAGCTATCCCTTCTATGCACAAAACCCTGAATTTCAATGCCTTGATTTTCTAATACATTACGTACTTCCTGTGCCATTTCTAACGCACCGGGGCTATCCCCATGTACACAAATCGACCCAGCTTCAATCGGAGTAAATTGGCCATCAATTGACATCACCCCGCCTTCGTTAACCAGTTGCAACATGCGTTGTGCAACTAATTGCGGGTCATGTAAAACTGCGCCTTCTAATCGACGTGAAACTAACGTGCCATCACTGTTATAAGCCCTATCCGCAAAGGCTTCAGCCACCACATTCAACCCACTTTCTCTTGCCCATACAATCAATGGCGAGCCCGCTAATGCGACTAATATCAATTGATTATCAATAGCTAACATTGCATTAATCACAGCCATCGCTTGGCGCTTATCATGAGCAATCGTGTTATACAGTGCCCCATGGGGCTTAACATAACGTACTTGAGTCCCAACGGCGGTTGCTAGCCCTTGCAGAGCGCCAATCTGGTAAATAACATCCGCCATTAATTCATCAGTAGCAATATCCATATTACGACGACCAAAACCAACTAAGTCGGGATAACCAACATGAGCACCGACCACAACCCCATTATCTTGAGCCGCTTGCAGTGTTTTTAATATGCCTTCTGGTGACCCCGCATGGAACCCACAAGCAACATTAGCACTGCTAACCACGGGAAGGATCGCTGCATCATTCCCCATACTCCATTGACCAAAACTTTCCCCGAGGTCACTGTTTAAATCGATTTGTTTTTTCATCATCGCCCCTTGGGTTACTTCAGATAATTAAAGATTGTACTAACAGACATAACACCCATATACCAAGTTAAGGCACAGGTAATAACCCCAGACCATAATAACCAACGTGGATAGTGGTATCCCGACATCAAATCAGTTCTTTTCCAACCAATATAAACAAACAAGGTCAATCCAATAGGCAAGATTAACCCATTGAAACCACCTGCAAATACTAATAATGCGGCAGGCGCTGTTCCCATAAATAAATAAACAATTAATGAAATAGCAATAAATAGGATGGTCGCGACATTACGCTGCCTTTCGGTAATTGATGATTTAAATGCCGTTAAAAAACTCATTGATGTATAAGCTGCACCAATCACGCTGGTCAGTGCCGCAGCCCATAAAATTAAGCCAAAAATACGTAAACCAAAGTTACCTGCTGCTGCCTGAAATGCTTGAGATGCAGGGTTAGCCGCATGCCCTGAAATATCAATCGTTACACCACTTGCAACCACACCTAAGATCGCAAGGAATAAAATGTAGCGCATCAAACCAACAACTAAGATGCCTTTGGTTGCTGCACTCGACACAATATTTATATTTTCAATCCCTACTGCACCTTTATCTAATAAGCGGTGCGCGCCTGCATAGCAGATATATCCCCCAACGGTTCCCCCGACAATGGTGGTTATCATGGCAAAATCAACCGTATCCGGTAATACACTTTGACGTAGAGCCTCGCCAACAGGTGGGTTTGATGCAATAGCCACAAATAACGTTAGGCCAATCATCACTACACCTAACCCAATAATGAGCCTGTCAATAAATGTGCTTGCTTTACGGGATGAGAAAATATAAATCGCCAGCAATGCACTGATTAACCCTCCCCATTTTGGGTCGAGACCAACAAGTGCATTTAGCCCTAAACCTGCACCAGCAATATTACCAATATTGAAAATAAGCCCACCAAAAATAACCAATATGGCAAGTAAATAGCCACTTCCTGGGATTGTGGCATTAGCAATTTCTGATGAATGCATTTTCGTTAATGTCACGACTCGCCATATATTTTGCTGAACAACAAAATCAATCACGATAGACGCTAAAATACCGAACGCAAATGCCGCACCTAATGTGACAGTAAAGGTTGCTGTTTGTGTAATAAATCCAGGACCTATGGCAGAAGTTGCCATCAAAAAAATTGCACTTATTAATGAAGAACGGCGGCTTTTCACATACTCTGCGGTCGTTGATGCGCTTTCTTGAGCGGCCATATGCATACTCCTCTAATAGTTATTGTTTTAATTATTGATGTGATTGTTGATGTCATGATCATTGAGGCAATTATCGTGCCATTGTTCTACTTGTTATAGATATTGTTAATCTATCTTTAATGGATTGTTGAACAATTAATATGAGATGCTGAATAAACAATCAATAAAAATCGTTATTGATGATTTAAAAACCAAGACGTGATCACTTTTTTAACAAATTATTGAAGTCGGTCTACTTTCTTACAAAATAATCAGCACCAAAATGATGCAAAATTATTTAATTTCACTATATCAGTGCAAAAAATGAGTCTAGTGTGCTCATTGTGCAAGGAAACTTGCCGCTCTAACTCGAATATGTGAATATAGCGACTCATTTAATCGCTAAATTAAAACTATTCTTTTTATGAAAAAACAACCTGTTGCACAAACCTTATCCGTGACTATTGCAGAAACTATTCGCTATAAAATTACGGTGGGAGAAATCACTCCAGGTCAGCGCTTATCTGAAGCAACATTAAGTGAAGTGTTAGATATTTCACGCAACACCTTGCGGGAAGTGTTTAGGGTTCTCACTCAAGAAGGCTTACTTACCTACGCACCAAATAGGGGCGTATTTGTTTCTGTGCCTGATATGGCTGCTATTATTGACATCTATCAAGTACGCCGCTTAATCGAGTGTGATGCACTCACTCATGCATATGCTTTACACCCCGCGGTTCAAAAAATGAAAGAGGCAGTCAGCTGTGCACGTGAGCATGAAAAAATAGAAGATTGGGTTGGTGTAGGAACCGCAAATATGCAGTTTCATACCGCGATTGTCGAGTTATCAGATAGCGAACGCCTAATTAAGCTGTATCGTAATGTTTCAGCAGAATTACGCTTAGCATTTGGTCACCTTAATGACCCCAAAATTCTCTATGCCCCTTATATTGATAAAAACCAATCTATTCTTGAATTATTAGACTCTGGTCGTAATGTAGAAGCAGCCAGTGCCCTACGTAGCTACCTTGATTTATCAGAGCGCACATTACTTGCAGCATATAAGCGCAGCCAATCCTCAACAAATTAATGCAGAATATTTTTTACGGGATAATACAACATAGATTCGATTAATTTTTCGGCAGTTAGATAATCGCCAAAAACTAATTGTTAATTAATAATATCCTCAAATTTATTTTTTATATTATATTTTCTATTCCCTGCAACAAATCAAACACTTTAAGTCATTACCTTCCCATAATTAAGTCTTATGACAAATTAATTAACATTAATAACATAATTAATTAAAAAAATAATAACCAATAGTTACTTAAACACAACACACGTCTCTAACATCTCCCCTTCCTTAAGAGATACATTTAGTCATATATTTTTACATAATTACTTGTTTATACATAACATAATAACAAAATATACATAATGAAATAAATCACCCAATGTAATCACTCTATTTTTTCGAGTTAATAGTTGTAGTTTTATCGAATATTGGTTATAAAATTTATGATAATAAAAAAGCATATACATAAATATTATTTATACAATGAGATTCCACTATGACATTAAACCAAGTAACTAAAAAGAAACCATTTAAATTTGGCCTAGGGTGGCAAATATTGGTAGCTCTCATTTTAGGCGTTATTGCTGGGGCGCTTTTACATGATAATACTGAATACAAAGATTGGCTTATTCTGAATATTCTATCTCCAGCTGGTAAGATTTTTATTCAATTAATTAAAATGATCGTTGTTCCTATTGTTATTTCTACTCTAATAGTAGGGATAGCCGGGGTTGGAAATACAAAGCAGCTAGGGTCCCTTGGGTTTAAAACTATCGTTTACTTTGAGGTTATTACTACCATTGCTATTATTGTCGGGATCTCTTTCGCCAATATATTCCAACCCGGTGTTGGTATTGATATGTCACAATTAACACAAGTCGATATATCCCAGTATGAAAAAACAACCCAAGAAGTTGCAAGCCACCCTTCAGGGATTATTAATACTATTCTGACTTTAGTTCCTAGTAATATTTTTTCAGCAATGGCAAGTGGTGATATGCTTCCAGTCATTTTCTTTGCTGTTTTATTTGGCTTAGGGCTTTCTTCTTTGCCTTTAGAGAAAAAACAACCATTACTTGATGTGCTACAGACTTTTTCTGAAACCATGTTTCGTGTAACTAACATGATCATGATGTATGCCCCTATCGGTGTATTTGCCTTAATTTCAGTTACTGTCGCTAATTTCGGCTTTTCATCATTAGTCCCACTATTAAAATTAGTCATACTTGTCCACTGCGCAATTATATTTTTTGCGGTGGTTGTATTGGGCTTAGTCGCTCGTTACTGTCGAATAAATATTTTCACCTTAATGAAAATATTAAAAGACGAATTATTGCTTGCTTATTCAACAGCAAGCTCTGAAACAGTACTCCCTCGTATTATGGATAAAATGGAAAAATACGGGGCACCAAAATCGATTACCAGTTTTGTCATTCCAATTGGTTATTCATTCAATTTAGATGGTTCAACATTATATCAAAGTATTGCTGCGATATTTATTGCCCAACTCTATGGTATTGAGCTTTCTATCGGACAAGAATTAATACTTGTATTCACATTAATGATCACTTCTAAAGGGATTGCAGGGGTTCCTGGTGTATCATTTGTTGTTCTTCTCGCCACCTTAGGCAGTGTGGGTATCCCATTAGAAGGCCTTGCATTCATCGCTGGTGTCGACCGTATTCTTGATATGGCCCGGACAGCCCTTAATGTGGTAGGTAATGCCCTTGCTGCACTAGTAGTTGCAAAATGGGAACACAAATATGATAAGAAAAAAGCACTTGAATATGAACAATCCTTTTAGCCATTTAAATATATAAAAAGGATAATGCTCTTTATATTAATTTATAGAGAGCATTTTTATTATTTTTATATCACCATTAATCAACTAATATAAATCCCTTATAAAACTCACTTAATTTAGTTATTTATACTTACCTCTTACTTAATAAAATTTAATTTACATCACACTTTTTCAAAAAATTATTTTATATTCGTTTTTTGTTCATTTCTTTACTACGCTAAATAAGTCATTTTTAATTAGTACAAGCAGGAAAGAATGAACCAATTAAGAAGATTCCTTTTATTTTTAAAATTACTCCAGCATCTTATGGTACTTTTTATATTTTCATTATCATTTTTATTACTACACAACTGGTTCTAATAAGAAAGCCTCGTATTATGCGAGACTTTCTTACAATAAAACCATTAGTCATATATTTGGTGGGTTTGCTTTAATAGCATCAAAAAATACTCACCACTTACTAATCATAATATTTAAACAGGTTATCTCACTGTTTGATTTAAATTTACTGAATAGCAAATTTATAAATACAGTGAAGCCTCCCCTTCAGGTCTAGTTTTAAAACGCCTATGAGCCCAAAGATACTGCTCAGGAGCCTTTCTTATTTCTGCTTCTAACACTGAGTTAATCGTTGTAGCATCCAGCAAAGCATCTGTTGTCGGATATCCAAGTATTTCCTTTCCCAGTATTAAGTCATATTTAACGCCGCTTTTATTTCTTAATAACGTAACAGTAAGAGTTGGCGAATGTGACAGTTGAGCAAGGGTTGATGTCCCTTTTGATGTGGAACTATGTTTAACCGAGAAAAATGGGGCAAAGATAGTTCCTTTTCTACCAAAATCTTGGTCTGGAGCAAACCATATTGCTTTACCGCTTTTTAATTCTTGAACCATGAATCTGAGATTTTTCCGGTCAATCATTCCTTTGCCGGAGCGACAGCGGCCTCGAGTCTGGATGTATTCCATTGCTTTATTGTTATGTGGCCTGTACATCGCATTAACAGGAAAACAGAGCCCCATGATCCTACCACCTAGCTCTAGCGACATAAAATGCACACCAACAATAATCACACCTTTATTTTTGGCCACTGCATCCAAATAATTTGACATTCCCTTAACTTGGAACAGTTTTTTAACTTTTGTATCACTCCAGAACCATGCTATTCCAGTTTCGAATAGAGCAATACCTAATGATTTTAAATTTTCGGTGACTAGATCATCAATTTCTTTTTTACTTTTATTTGGAAAACATAATTCTAAATTTCGCTTTATAATTGAGACTCTTCGCTTAATAAAATACCTTGAGTTTTTCCCCAAGAAGGCCCCTAACCAAACTTGCCATGTATAAGGTAACTGTACCAATAAATATAAAAGAGATACCCCTAACCATGTTACTGCATATTTTGGATGGAACAACTTCAGTGAAAACGGGTTTGTGGCGTACATTATATCTCCCAATACTTCGCCTTTGCAGAATGCACGCTATTTTAGACTGCATTTCGTCTGTTAAATTCAACATGAATGCCATAACGAATGAATGCCACAACAATATAAGCTGACTTAAACAGTGAGTATTATATCAATAATCCGTATAAACACTACCCTCAGCTATGAATAAGCAACCAAATATTTTCTCACGTTATACTTTTACCAGATAAACACTAATAGTTTTTACCTACTCATATTAAAGCATGGCAGTGATTAGAGGAAATATGAGGCACCAACGGCTAACGTTGGAAAAATGAGAGTGGGAAGCGATACCTATTTAGTACTAAATCATCTAACTGAGTATGCAATGAAGGTCGACAAGCTAATGTTCTGTGATGGCTCAAATATGTCCCATCGACTATTTGAAGCAGTAGAATGACCTGAATGACAAGCAAGAAAAAACCCGTTATCTCTATGAGATAACGGGTTCTTATTTGGTGCCGGCTACCGGAGTCGAACTGGTGACCTACTGATTACAAGTCAGTTGCTCTACCAACTGAGCTAAGCCGGCGAATATGGCGGAGAGATAGAGATTCGAACTCTAGGATGGTTTCCCATCGGCGGTTTTCAAGACCGCTGCCTTCGACCGCTCGGCCATCTCTCCATGGGGCGCGATTATGGAGGAATCCCGACGCCTTGTCTACCCCTGAAAGTAAAAAAATTGATTTTTTTACTTCGTTTGGCTAATCTTCACTCAATTACTCTCTATTTGCGAAAAATAATGGTAATATCTGTGCAAAATCGGTGTCTATCATTTCTCTAGGTGTATGATTTT
Organism: Providencia sp. TYF-12; assembly: GCF_041344805.1. Taxonomy (NCBI): domain Bacteria; kingdom Pseudomonadati; phylum Pseudomonadota; class Gammaproteobacteria; order Enterobacterales; family Morganellaceae; genus Providencia; species Providencia sp. TYF-12. The sequence goes on along the minus strand of NZ_CP166833.1, from coordinate 2,023,287 downwards.
TAACCTAATAATTTTTAGCCTATGGGAACGCACGCTACAGTATGTACAAACAATCATCATTAAAACCAAGCACTCTTTCACGTATTTTTGCTGCGTTTATTCTGTTGTTAATTGTGATGCTGTTTTTATCACTATTTAACTACTATCAAGCATGGGTGCAAAACCGCCAGACCTCATTAAGTAGTATGGCCACTAGGTTAGCGTATCAAATCGAAGACTACCGCTACCAAGCTAGCCACATTTATAAGCTTGCCAATGATAAAACAACTCCCACTGCTATAGATAAACTTTCCGTGACAGAAATGCGCCATGATATTTTTTGGTTAAGTAGTGCAAACCAAACTATTGATGCGATTGTATTTGGGAATAATAAAAAAGCGAATAATGTATTAGCCACTAAGCTAGCTGATTATATGGAGATTGTCTGGGGTGCACGCAATGAATATAACTCAATGTATTATCTTAATGGGCTAGATAATACTTTAGTTTTAGTAACTACTCATTCAATACTTAAGCCTGAACTACGTTTTAAGGAAAGCTATCTGACTCTAACTGCTGAAGAAAAGCGTGCGGATATGTTGACTCAATCGACACTGTTAGATAGACGAGAAATTATATCTAATATACAAAAGTATTCTCCAGATAACCTCTTCTATTATACTTATCGCTTGATGTTCAACTCTCCAGGGCAGCTAACCAGTGTTATTTCATTTGATATTTCCATTAATTCGCTGATCCCAGCAAGCCTTAATGGGGATTTTTTCACCATTAATACACGCCCATCAAGTACTGGCAGTAATGAGTCTCATACCTCTTGGGTTGGAACAAACCTAATATTTTCGCAACCTATTGAAGGGACTAGCTATCAGCTTTATTATCATACTTCATTAAAAAACATTATTTTTAATATGGTGAGCTTTAACCTTTGGTTAATGACAGGCATGCTCATCATGATTTTCCTTGCTTTGTTGATCATGGCTTTTATTCGTAAACGGCTTATTTCTCCCAATACCAACATGCTACAAGAACTCCATTTTAACGAAGCGCTAAACAATGCCCTGATTAACCATATTGCCTATGGTATTTTAGTCTACGACTTTAATGCCAACAAAAAAATCCTTAGCAATAACATTGCAAATCAATTACTACCTTCAATGGATTTGGTTCATATAAAAGAGATGGCAATCGAAAATCATGATGTTATTCAGGTTTCGATTGAAAATATTGTTTATGAGATCGTACTTGTTGAAAGTGCAACCAAAGCAAATACTGTCATGTTTATTATTGTAGATAAAGACAAGGAAGCTCTCACTCAAAAACGCCAAGAACTAGCCAACCGTGAATATAAAAAGAATATCCAAATGCGCAAGGTTGTATTTGAAAATATGTGTAGTGAAATACTTCCTGCCCTTATCCAAATTGACGACCAATTAACTAAATTAGCTGAAATTTCAGGTGAAAACAACCAAAAATTTGTTTTAGAAATAGAAAGTCAGCTATTTTATATTAACCGTTGGTTTGAAAATATAGGGTTGCTAAATCAGCTAGAATCAGAAACAACTCCACTAAAAAGTGAAAAAATTTCGATTGCAAATGTCGTTAATCAGTTTTTGAAACAAAACCTATCGCGTCTTAATAATAAAGGGTTAGCCCTTTATTTTCATAACAATATCAATCCTGATTCATTAATTGAAACCAATTTGGCTTATTTACAGCATCTAATACAACTCATTTGGGATTATTCTATTGCAACAACCTCTTTTGGGAAGATATCTTTCACGCTATCTTATGATTCAGAAAAAAGAGTCGTTTTACTTAACATTAGAGATAGTGGTTCAGGGCTTAGTAACCAAGAACTTAATAACTTGCAAAGTCCTTTTCTTGGGAAAATACTAAATTCATCTCACTTCACTCGTTCTGGTATGACATTTTATTTATGTAAGTTATTGGTAAAGAGGATGAATGGGACATTTTCGATTCGTACTAGCGATGCGATAGGCACACATTATGAGATTACACTTCCAGCGACCAATGAACTCCTTGTTAAGGATTATCCTGCTTTATTAGAGGATGTCTACGTGCGGTTAAATATTCATAATGCAGATATTTCGCGTATTATCAGAAATACCTTAGCCAATTATGGCGCAGAATTTCTTGATTTAAATGAAAGTTCTCCGCATACGGATTGGGATCTGTTGATCACTGATAATAATGAAGAATGTTTTGAACACATTATCAAAATTAATGGTAATCTTTCTGGAATGCACGAGTTGCAACCTCACTACATAGAGGTTAATTATAACTTTGCTGATGAGCTTATTAGTGCAATTTCATTACTTATCGAAAATTCGGATAGCGAAGATGAATGTTCACGCTTACCAGAACCTAACGAGGTTGAATCTCAAACTTCATTATCTAACCCTGATGGAGAAATGGAAAATGCAATTAAAAGTTATCAATTAGTTTTAGCTAACAGTGGATATCGAGATTTGTTCATAACAACAGTACCGATAGATATTAATAAACTGTATAATAGTGAAAGTGTTGAGGATTTGACCGAATTGAAAAACACTGCACATCGTTTAAAAGGAGTTTTTGCTATGCTCGAATTCACAGTTCTTCATAAAATTTGTGAAGATTTAGAGCGTTATATAGCAGATGAAAACGGATTGGAAATAAGAAAATGCATTAGCATGCTGGATAATTCAGTCAAAAAACTAATGCCAGAAGGTAACCAATAAGATGAATAACCTAAATGTCATTGTTGCCGATGATCACCCTATTGTTCTTTTCGGTATCAGAAAATCACTTGAACAAATCGAATGGGTGAATATCGTAGGTGAATTTGAGGACTCAACCTCTTTAATTAATAACTTAGCACGCTTAAACGCTGATGTTCTAGTTACTGATTTATCTATGCCAGGTGATAAATACGGCGATGGTATTACGTTAATCAAATACATTAAACGCCATTATCCTGACCTTTCAATTATTGTTCTCACCATGAACAATAATCCAGCCATTCTAAGTGCAATTCTAGAACTGGATATCGAAGGTATAGTGTTAAAACAAGGCGCACCAGCAGATTTACCTAAAGCATTAGCGGCCTTACAGAAAGGTAAAAAGTTTACCCCTGAAAGTGTGAGTAAATTGTTAGAAAAAGTCAATGCGAGTGGTTACGGTGATAAACGCTTATCGCCAAAAGAAAGTGAAGTTCTGCGTTTATTTGCTGAAGGTTTCTTAGTCACTGAAATTGCTAAGAAGCTTAATCGTAGTATCAAAACAATTAGTAGCCAGAAAAAATCAGCAATGCTGAAATTAGGCGTTGAAAATGATATTGCCTTACTGAACTATCTTTCTTCTGTCAGTATTGATAACTCGCCTTCAGAGTAATATTTAAGTTCTTTTACTACACGATAAAAACCCGGTTACGGGTTTTTATTTTTTACTCCATTCATTTTTCAGCAAAAACGGGTCAATGTCTCGCGCAAAATAGCAATAGTGGTTGGTTTTGATAAACAATCATTCATACCCGCATCGATACAGCGTTGTTTTTCCTCAGCCATCGCATTCGCTGTTAGTGCAACAATAGGTAAATTACATTCTAAGCGGCGTAACTCTCTTGCCAACTGATAACCATCCATATTTGGCATGTTAACGTCCGTTAAAATAATATCAGCATGATGGCTATCTAAGTATTTCAGTGCATCTAATCCATCCACTGCAGTACCCGTTGTAAAGCCGATGCTGGCTAATTGTTCACTCAAAAGCATCCGATTGATTGGATGGTCATCAACAATAAGTACATGGTATTCACCCAAAGAAAAATCTGCCATTAGTTGCTCATTCGAGCTAACATTTTTCTGTGAATTCTCAACGGTTTTCATAATAACTTTATCAATTAATACGGGTAACTTATCTAATTGATATGTGTTATAAACCCATTCATTTGATTTTGCTTCATAAAGATCACCTGCGTAGAAGCTCGACAACTGAATATGATGAGTGCTTCTCACTTCCCCTTTATGCTCACAATCGGTTATCAACAGGTCATAATCGATTGTTTTGTCGATAGAGTTATTAGTTACTACTATAAATTTTTCATGTGCTAATAGCCGTGATAGGAAATTCATTAAGAATTCGTTTTGGCACGAAATAGCAATACGATAGCCTGTACGATAATCGGGAACCGTTTTTTTAATGTACTCTTGCCCATAAAGTGGGATACGTATTGTGAATGAACTTCCAAGACCTATTTGGGAACTAACTTCTATATCACCATCCATTAGGTTGATTAGTTTTTCACATATAGCTAAACCTAAACCTGTTCCTTTGTGTCCGGTATTGTTTTGGTCATGTACTTGAAAGAATGGGTCAAATAATTGCATCACCACTGCTTGAGTCATGCCTATCCCTGAATCTCGGATTTCGACCTTCAAATAATTCTCATCTTTCCAAACATACAACAGTACAAAACCGGATTCCGTAAACTTAATACTGTTATTAACAATATTAGAAACCACTTGCTGTAGCCGTACTGAATCATTGAGAATTAAATCAGGAATGTCAGGCTCAATATAAGAATACAACGATATTTTTTTCTTGGTCACTAATGGCAAATAGTTAGCTAATACAAATGCAAATACTTCCCGACAATTAAAAAGTTTATTTTCTATTTTCAATTGTTTAGATTCAATTTTAGAAAAATCCAAAATATCACTGATGATTTGCAACAGTAATGAAGAAGAATTATCCATTGTGGACACTAAACGCGTTGCTTTTTCGGATAACTCATAACGTTGCAATAATTCAATGTTACCGATGATCCCATATAGCGGTGTTCTTAATTCATGGCTTACCGTTGCTAAGAACATCGATTTTGCATGGTTTGCTTGCTCTGCAGCATCAGCAATATCTTGCAATGATTTCTCCATTTGCACACGGATACTGATATCAATTAAAACACAAATCGCGACATCTTCATTTTGATAACGAGAATTCACAAAGCTGATCTGTAAATGTGTACCATTTGTTGTCACAACATCAATATAATTACTCGCTTTCTGGCGAATAATTGTCAAAATCCGCTGCTTATCATCATCACTTAATAAGCGAAAATAATCATGAGCCAGCTCATTACTTAGAATATTGCCACCATCCGTTAACCGTAAGATAATGATCCCCACAGGCGCGGAGGCCACAATTTTATGATTAAATTGTTCATGTTCTTCGAGGCGAATAGCGGTATTCGCAGCTGGCTCCAACATTTTTCTTTCTAACAACCAGATTAGAAAGAAAATAAGCCCACCTGTAAAAATATTAAGTATTACCCCGTAGAAGATAGTATCTTCTAAGCTCGCGAGTATTTGAGATGTTGCTATTGAGAAAATAACCGTTACTTGAGAAGGGGCTAAACGCTTCTTAAAAATTAATTTTGAATAATCAGAATTAAAGCCAAAAAAAGAAGGCTCTGCGATATTCAACAGTGCTGAACTTTTAGGATTCATATCTACCGGTGAATATAAAACAGGTTGGTTATAATTATTCACCATCAATATTTCAACTGCTTTATTTTTACTTATATTAAATTGATTCAAATTGATTGAGCGTTCTAGACCAATAAAAGCAAGCAACATCTCTTTATGATTAACAGGTTGAATTAGATAGACTTGGCCGTTATCGGGTTGGGCGCCATGCACAATAGTGAACAAATTACGCTCTTTGCCTCTCAGCCTTAGTCCCTGATAGGTGCGTACACTCTCATAACTCACTTTTTTCAATATCTCAATATCGGATATTGTAGAACGGATCGGATAATCCACCATACAATAACTTCTTGAACCGACTAAAAATACATGATTTAAGGCTTGTGGAGCCGCAATACTATCCTTCCAGAAATAATTTAATTGTTCGAAAGCATGTAAATAATTTTCAGCTCTATTCCTAAAATAATCACAATCTGTATCGGCGGTTAATTTATAAAAAGAATAGTTTGATGCACTAGGCAAATCCATAAAACTTGTAGATGTAGCCTTTCCATTCCCAGATTCTTGTAATTTAGTTTTATATTGTTCAGTCATTGACTGAATAGAATTTAAGGTCGCACCGGTTTGTTGAATATAAGCCTGAAGATTCTCATGCCCTGAATAAAATTGCTGACGTATGTCAGATTTATACTCATTGAATTGTGAATAAAGAAAAAATAAAGTAATAAAAACGCCCATCCCCCACAACATCAAGCCGAGGATACGAAATAAATCTCGAGAGAGTCTAAGTGATGTTTTAAACGAGGGTAAATATCTCAAGCGCCTTCCTGTATATTCGATACCATGACCGTTAATTATACTCGATCACATGATAAAAAAGCGATAAACATGAAAAGTAATAAAAACCATGAGAGATATCAATTAGAAAAGTAAAACGGACAGCGTGATCGGCTGCCCGTTGAGTAGATTAAACGAAATGATTAATCTTGTTCATTGATGTCTGCATCATCCACACCATTTTCCATGGTGTTTTCGTCTACATTTTCATCATCTAAACCTTCATCATCTTCCGTTTCAGCAACGCGCTGTAAGCCAACAACTTTTTCGTCTTCGGCAGTTCTAATCAGAGTAACACCTTGAGTATTTCGACCAACAATACTGACTTCTGACACTCGAGTACGAACTAACGTCCCTGCATCAGTGATCATCATGATTTGGTCAGTGTCATCGACTTGAATGGCGCCAACTACATTCCCGTTACGTTCACTCACTTTAATGGAGATAACCCCTTGAGTTGCACGTGATTTTGTTGGATATTCTGCTGCTTCAGTACGTTTACCGTAACCATTCTCTGTTACAGTCAAGATATGGCCTTCCCCTCGAGGAATAATTAAAGAGACAACTTTATCGTTATCCATTAATTTTATACCACGAACACCTGTTGCAGTGCGCCCCATCGGTCTTACTGCATCTTCAGCAAAGCGAACCACTTTACCTTGCGCAGAGAACAACATGACTTCATTTGAGCCATCGGTCAAATTAACACCAATGAGTTCATCACCTTCATTTAGGTTAACCGCAATAATACCTGCGCTTCTTGGACGGCTGAATTCTTGTAAAGGCGTTTTCTTCACCGTACCGCTTGCAGTCGCCATAAACACGTTGTAGCCCTCTTCGTACTCTCGTACAGGTAAGATAGCTGTAATGCGTTCGTTTTGTTCAAGTGGTAATAAGTTAACGATTGGACGACCACGAGCACCACGGCTGGCCTCTGGTAATTGGTAAACCTTCATCCAGTATAAGCGACCACGACTTGAGAAACACAAGATGGTATCGTGCGTATTGGCAACCAAGAGGCGTTCAATAAAGTCTTCGTCTTTCGTCCGCGCTGCCGATTTACCTTTCCCTCCACGACGCTGTGCTTCGTAATCAGACAGAGGCTGATACTTCACATAACCTTGGTGAGATAACGTAACGACCACATCTTCTTGATTGATTAAATCTTCAATATTGATGTCCGCGGTATTCTCGGTAATTTCAGTACGTCGAGGGTCATTATATGTATCACGAATAATTTCTAATTCTTCGCGAATAACTTCCATCAAACGTTCAGGGCTGCGCAAAATAAATAACAGAGCTTCAATTTGAATTAAAAGTTCACGGTATTCTTCGAGTAATTTTTCATGCTCAAGACCCGTTAACTTTTGCAAACGCAAATCAAGAATAGCTTGTGCTTGTTGTTCAGTAAGGAAATATTGACCATCATGAACACCGAACTGTTCTTCTAACCATTCTGGACGAGCCGCGTCATCACCTGCACGCTCTAGCATCGCAGCCACATTACCAAGGTCCCAAGACCTTGCTATCAGCCCTGCTTTGGCTTCTGCTGGCGTTGGTGCCTTACGGATCAGCTCGATAATTGGGTCAATATTCGCTAATGCAATCGCTAACGCTTCAAGTATATGAGCTCTATCGCGTGCTTTACGCAGTTCAAAAATGGTACGGCGTGTAACAACCTCACGACGATGACGAACGAAAGCAGCAATAATATCTTTTAGATTCAGTATTTTTGGTTGGCCTTGATGTAAAGCCACCATATTAATGCCAAAAGAAACTTGCAGCTGAGTTAATGAATACAAGTTGTTTAGGACAACCTCACCCACCGCATCACGTTTTACCTCAATGACAATACGCATGCCGTCTTTATCTGACTCATCACGTAATGCACTGATACCGTCAACACGTTTGTCTTTGACTAGTTCAGCAATTTTTTCAATCAAGCGAGCTTTATTCACTTGATAAGGTATTTCGCTGACAATGATGGTTTCACGGCCACTTTTCTCATCGACTTCGACTTCTGCACTAGCACGGATATAAACCTTACCACGCCCTGTACGATAAGCATCGATGATACCACGACGACCGTTGATGATGGCAGCAGTCGGGAAATCTGGGCCCGGTATGTGCTCCATCAAACCTTCAATACTGATATCTTCATCTTCTATATAGGCAAGACAACCATTTATAACTTCCCCTAAATTGTGAGGAGGAATATTAGTTGCCATCCCAACAGCAATACCTGACGACCCATTAACTAAAAGGTTAGGGATTTTCGTTGGCATTACTTCAGGAATTTGCTCTGTTCCATCATAGTTTGGAACGAAATCAACGGTTTCTTTTTCAAGATCAGCCAGTAGCTCATGAGCAATTTTCGCCATACGGATTTCCGTATAACGCATTGCCGCAGCTGAGTCTCCATCAACTGAACCGAAGTTTCCTTGACCATCCACCAGCATGTAACGCATAGAGAAAGGCTGTGCAAGACGAACGATAGTCTCATAAACAGCGATATCACCATGTGGATGGTATTTACCGATGACGTCCCCGACTATACGGGCAGATTTTTTATAGGGTTTATTCCAATCATTTCCCAATACATTCATCGCAAATAGTACTCTGCGGTGTACTGGCTTCAGTCCATCTCGAACATCCGGAAGTGCACGGCCGACAATAACGGACATTGCATAATCCAAATACGAACTTTTAAGCTCTTCTTCGATATTAACTGGTGTGATTTCTCTGGCAATCTCGCTCATGGAACCACTGTCCCTCATAACTTCGGATTCAAAGAGTAGAACTATACCACAATTCGCCAATTTAATAAAAATAAGAGACGGGTATTTGTCTTTCAAGCTATGTATAATAGCGGAAAATTAAGTTTATGTGTCCGAAACTTGAAGGTTATGCAATGAATAGCTGCGATAACTCAGTTATTGTCTGCATTTTAACCTTCAATAATAAACGGGCGCCTATCACCTCCCCTATTAAAATCAGGCTATCAATAATAGGTCTATCGGGTAATAGGATCAAAATAGGAGCTTCTTTAATGAGTGATACCCAAACCCCAGCGTATCTTAATGTCGATAAACAAGAAATTGAAAAATTTGAATCCATCGCGTCCCGCTGGTGGGATTTAGAAGGCGAGTTCGCCCCTTTACACCGTATTAACCCATTACGTTTAGGGTACATCATGCAACGTGTAGAGGGGATTTTCGGTAAAAAAATTCTTGATGTAGGCTGTGGTGGCGGCATTTTATCAGAAAGTATGGCGCGTGAAGGCGCGGAGGTTACTGGCCTAGATATGGGCGCGGAACCTTTAATGGTTGCACGTTTGCATTCTCTTGAATCAGGTATTCCTGTTGAATATGTTCAAGAAACGGTTGAACAACATGCAGATAAACACCCTCAAGCCTATGATGTTGTAACTTGCATGGAAATGCTAGAGCATGTGCCAGACCCACAATCTGTCGTCAGAGCCTGCGCAAAATTAGTTAAACCAGGTGGCCATGTTATTTTTTCTACTATTAATCGTAATAAAAAAGCTTGGTTGATGGCAGTTGTTGCTGCAGAGTATGTGATGAAAATGGTCCCCAAAGGGACTCATGATGCGAATAAATTTATTCGCCCATCAGAATTGATTAGCTGGGTCGATGGAACACAGTTAAAAGATAAACATATCATAGGGTTGCACTATAACCCTATGACTGATAAATTTTGGCTTGGCCCAAATGTGGATGTCAATTATATGCTGCACACGATCAGCGAATAGTCTGTTAGTCGCGAAAAGAATAAATCGCAAGCAGTACGTTTAAGAAAGCAGCAAACGATCGCAATTTACAAAATTTATTTTAGTCCTCATGTCGGAAGCTTTTTTTTTATTAGTTCCTTTTACCATGCAGCTTACCGACATGATCTATTTTCTTATCCAACCAGTTATCCACAAGAACCCCGCAATTTGTTCACTTGATAAAATCGCATATTAACATTATCTTGTTATGGTATTCTCAACAAACTACTACATATAGTAGTAAGGCAAAACATAACACAACTAGTCTCATGGCATTTAACCATGGGCTTTTTTATGTTTGCATTACACTATTTGTTGTTCAACCAAGGTGCATTTGCTCATGAACCAGAGTCTGTTAGTCACAAAACGTGATGGACATAAAGAACGCATTAATCTCGATAAAATCCACAAGGTAATAACCTGGGCTGCTGAAGGCCTCAGTAACGTATCTGTTTCTCAGGTGGAGTTACGTTCACAGATTCAGTTTTATGATGGGATCAGAACTTCTGATATTCACGAAACGATGATCAAAGCAGCAGCCGATTTGATTACTGGTGAAACACCAGATTACCAATATCTTGCCGCACGTCTTGCGATATTTAACCTACGCAAGAAAGCCTATGGCCAATTTGAGCCACCAGCACTGTATGCACATGTAAAACACCTCGTTGAAATGGGGAAATATGATAAGCATTTGCTGGAAGACTACTCCGAAGCAGAGTTCGAGCAAATGGATAGTTTTATTGACCATTGGCGTGATATGAATTTTTCCTATGCTGCGGTTAAACAGCTCGAAGGCAAATATTTAGTACAAAACCGCGTAACTGGTGAAATATACGAAAGTGCGCAATTTTTATATATATTAGTTGCGGCTTGTCTATTTTCACATTACCCAAAAGAAACACGTCTTGATTACATTCGCCGTTTCTACGATGCCGTATCTACCTTCAAAATTTCACTACCTACGCCAATTATGGCTGGGGTACGTACACCTACGCGTCAATTTAGTTCTTGTGTTCTAATTGAATGTGGAGACAGCCTTGATTCTATCAACGCCACATCAAGTGCCATTGTCAAATATGTTTCACAACGTGCAGGAATTGGTGTAAATGCAGGGCGTATCCGTGCATTAGGTAGCCCTATTCGTGGTGGTGAAGCATTCCATACTGGCTGTATACCATTTTATAAGCACTTCCAAACAGCGGTTAAATCTTGTTCTCAAGGTGGCGTCCGCGGTGGTGCAGCAACATTATTCTACCCAATCTGGCACTTAGAAGTTGAAAGCTTATTGGTTCTAAAAAATAACCGTGGTGTTGAAGGTAACCGTGTTCGTCATATGGACTACGGCGTTCAGTTAAATAAATTGATGTACGAACGCTTGATTAAAAACCAAGATATCACGTTATTCAGCCCATCTGATGTGCCGGGTCTTTATGACGCTTTCTTTGCCGATCAAGAAGAATTCGAACGCTTGTATGTGAAATATGAACAAGATGAAAATATTCGCAAGACCGCCGTAAAAGCCGTTGAGCTATTTTCATTAATGATGCAAGAGCGTGCATCTACTGGTCGTATTTATATTCAAAACGTTGACCACTGTAATACACATAGCCCATTTGACCCACAAGTTGCACCCGTTCGTCAATCGAACCTGTGTTTAGAAATTGCATTACCGACAAAACCATTAAATAACATTAATGATGAAAATGGTGAAATCGCGCTATGTACACTTTCTGCTTTCAACTTAGGTGCAATTGAAAGCCTTGATGAGTTAGAAGAATTAGCTACGTTAGCTGTCCGTGCGTTAGATGCCCTACTCGATTATCAAGATTACCCAATTATTGCAGCGAAGCAAGGGTCTATGGGCCGTCGTACCTTAGGTATTGGCGTGATCAACTATGCTTATTATTTGGCAAAACATGGTGTTCGTTACTCCGATGGCAGTGCAAATAATCTAACGCATAAAACCTTTGAAGCAATTCAATATTACCTGTTGAAAGCCTCAAATGAACTAGCAAAAGAGCAAGGCGCTTGCCCATGGTTCAATGAAACCACTTATGCACAAGGTGTGTTACCGATCGATACTTATAAAAAAGAACTCGATAAGTTAACTAATGAGCCTTTACATTATGATTGGGAAGCACTTCGCCAAGACATTAAACAACATGGTCTGCGTAACTCTACATTATCTGCTTTGATGCCTTCTGAAACATCATCCCAGATTTCAAACGCAACCAATGGTATTGAGCCGCCACGTGGTTACATCAGTATTAAAGCATCTAAAGATGGCATCTTACGTCAGGTCGTCCCTGATTACGAAAATCTTAAAAGTGCTTATGAACTGTTATGGCAAATGCCTTCAAATAGCGGTTATTTACAACTCGTTGGTATCATGCAGAAATTTATCGACCAGTCGATATCTGCAAACACAAACTATGACCCAACTCGTTTCGAGAGCGGTAAAGTACCAATGAACCAATTGCTAAAAGATTTATTGCTCGCCTATAAGTTTGGTGTGAAAACACTTTACTATCATAACACCCGCGATGGCGCGGAAGATGTGCAAGGTGATCTGGAAGAAGTTGTTGAGTCAGCAGATTCCGATTGCGAAGGCGGCGCGTGTAAAATTTAATAGGAATGGTTATGTCACATACATATACAACGTTTTCACAGAAGAAAAATGACCAAATGCTGGAACCGATGTTTTTCGGCCAGCCGGTTAACGTGGCACGCTATGATCAGCAAAAATACCCTATTTTTGAAAAACTGATTGAAAAACAACTGTCATTTTTCTGGCGACCAGAAGAAGTTGACGTGTCGCGCGACCGCATTGACTATAATGCATTGCCAGAACACGAAAAGCATATTTTCATCAGTAATCTGAAATACCAAACGCTGCTTGACTCTATTCAGGGTCGCAGCCCAAATGTGGCTCTGTTGCCATTAATTTCAATTCCTGAGTTAGAGACTTGGGTAGAAACGTGGGCATTTTCTGAAACTATTCACTCACGTTCTTATACGCATATTATTCGTAATATCGTAAATGACCCTGCCATCATTTTTGATGATATTGTTGAAAATGAAGAAATTTTAAAGCGTGCAAAAGACATTTCTGGTTTTTATGATGACCTAATCGAAATGACTAACTACTACCATATGTTTGGTGAAGGCACTCATAATTGTAATGGCAAGCAAGTCACCGTTTCTCTACGCCAACTTAAAAAGCAACTTTACCTGTGCTTAATGAGTGTTAATGCCCTAGAAGCCATCCGTTTTTATGTTAGTTTTGCTTGTTCATTTGCTTTTGCTGAGCGTGAACTGATGGAAGGGAATGCAAAAATCATCAAGCTAATTGCGCGTGATGAAGCGTTGCACCTAACCGGTACTCAACACATGCTTAACCTATTGCGTTCAGGTCAAGATGACCCTGAAATGGCAGAAATTGCAGCGGAATGTGAACAAGAATGCTACGACTTGTTCGTACAAGCAGCGGAACAAGAAAAAGAGTGGGCTGATTACCTATTTAGTGAAGGTTCAATGATTGGTTTAAATAAAGATATTTTATGCCAATACGTTGAATACATTACTAATATCCGTATGCAAGCGGTAGGTTTGAAATTACCTTTCGAAGGGCGCTCCAACCCGATACCATGGATTAACGCATGGTTAGTTTCAGATAACGTACAGGTCGCACCTCAAGAAGTTGAAGTTAGTTCTTACCTAGTTGGTCAAATTGACTCTCAAGTCGATACCGACGACCTGAGCGACTTCGAACTGTAATTATGGCTAGCCATAAAATCACCCTGCGATTAACGCAGGGTGTTCAAGTCCCCTTCCATACTGAAATCCATTCGTGTTTATTGGAAGCTCTCGAAGATAGTCGTGTTCCTGTCGAATATCAATGCCGTGAAGGCTACTGTGGTTCATGTCGTGTGATGTTATTACGTGGAAAAGTCGGCTATAAGCGTAAACCTTTGGCATTTGTTCAAGAAGGTGAAATATTACCTTGTTGTTGCCACCCGCTTTCTGACATTGAAATTGGTTGATAGTTTAATATCGTTAGCGATTGCATGGTAATTGACTTTCCATGCAATCGCTTTTCATCTTATGAGATTGCTATCGGTTTATAGGTAACCATATAAAGCGGCAAATACCCAGCCAAATACGCAAGAGACGCCCACCCCAATTAACCCCGGCAAGATAAAACTGTGGTTGATAACAAATTTACCGATACGTGTTGTTCCTGAGCGGTCAAATTGAATCGCTGCAAGGTCACTAGGATAAGTTGGTAAAATATAATAACCATAACAAGCTGGTGCAGAAGCAATAATATAAGCAGGGTCAACACCAATTCCTAATGCGATAGGCACAACCGCTGCCAATGCCGCTGCTTGTGAATTAACGAATTTAGACACCAATAGTAAAATAACCGCATATGCCCATGGGAAATCCTTAACTAAAGAACCAAGTGTTCCTTTGATCTCATCCATGTGTGCACCAAACATGGTTTCAGCCATCCATGCGATACCATATACCGCGACAATAGCAATCATCCCTGAGCGGAAAACTTCATTCTTCGATATTTGCCCTGGATTAGTTTTACAGATGATAATAATTAGCGCTCCTGCCAATAACATAAACATCTGGATCACTAATACCATAGAAAGTGGTTTACCATTCACTAGTGGTCTTAATTCAGAAAAAGCGCCTAATAATGCAACGACTGCAATAGATGCTAGGAAAATCCACATCGCTACCCAATTAATTTTAGGCAGTTTTTTATCCAGTAATGTCACACTGTCACCATATACATAATCATGGTTTTCAGGGACAGAAATAAACTCTTGGAATACGGGGTCTTTATCAAGATCTTTCCCCCTAAACCAACTAAAGATACCAATAGCTAAAATACCTAATAATGTTGATGGGATAGTAATGGCCAATAAATCTAGAAATTCAAGAGATTGCCCGTTTATCGTCACCCCATTTAACATTGCAACGAGTGAAACAACAGCCACTGATACAGGGCTAGCTATAATCCCCATTTGTGCACCAATACTACTTGCAGCCATTGGTCTTTCTGGACGAATATTGTTTTTAATCGCTGCATCATAAATGATAGGTAAAATAGTATAAACAACATGCCCTGTACCACACAAAATGGTTAAAATGCATGTCACAAATGGTGCCACAATAGAGATGTATTTAGGGTTTTTCCGTAGTAATCGTTCTGCAATTTGCAGCATGACATCTAAACCGCCTGATGCTTGTAACGTTGCTGATGCGGCAACAACAGCAATGATAACAAGCATAACATCAACAGGCGGTTTTCCTGGCGGTAAGCCAAACCCAAAAACTAAAATTACGAGACCAACACCACCCAAAAGCCCTAACGCCATCCCACCTTTTTTTGCTCCGTAAAACAAGCAAACAAGGATAATGGCAAGTTGTATCATGAAGTCCATAGTTTCATCCTTTATAGATATGTCTGCCTATATTATCCGGATGATTTATATTCATTAATTTGATTTATGATAATTTCAAAATCAATTTAATTTTATTTTTTATGCTTTTGTTATAGCCCCATCACACAATTCACCTTAAGTAACTGCCATACTGCCCAGTTAATTAGTCTATATAGAAAAATCAATTAATTACCCTCTATTTTTTAACATATGCCTCCTCTTTGAATTTACGTTTATCTCTCATTATTTTTTCATTTAATTAACCTGTATTTATTTAGCCATTCTTTTAGTCTCAACTAAATTTAAGGTGTAAATATATATATACACCACCTGTAATTTACATTTGACAGCGCACGTGCAATCGCATAATCTGCTGCACTTATTAATAAATTAATTTCAATTAGAGGAACTTGTGAAGAATCGTACGCTTGGCAGTGTGTTAATCGTTGCAGGAACAACAATAGGGGCTGGGATGCTGGCAATGCCACTTGCTGCTGCAGGTGTCGGTTTCACAGGCATCGTCTGTTTGCTTGTTGGTTTGTGGATGTTAATGAGCTATACCTCATTGCTATTAGTTGAAGTATATCAACATAACCCAGCCAACATGGGATTAGGGTCTGTTGCTAAGAAATATCTAGGTCCCACAGGGCAAATAGTAACAGGCCTCAGTATGCTGTTATTAATGTACGCCTTAACGACTGCATATATTGGCGGTGCCGGTGTTCTAATTTCAGACAGTTTTTCTTCATGGTGGGGTATTAACATTTCGACGGATACTGCCATTATTGCGTTCACAATTATCGGTGGTGCGATTGTCTGCATAGGCACCCACTCTGTAGACTTTATTAATCGAATTTTATTCACTGCAAAAACTGTTTTTTTAGTGATTATGTTAGTCGTGATGATGCCCCATGCCGAAGCTATTAACTTAAGCACAATGCCAGTTGAAAAAGGCCTACTTCTTGCGGCCGTGCCCGTTATATTCACTTCATTTGGGTTCCATGGAAGCGTGCCTAGCTTGGTGAACTATATGAATGGTGATGTGCGTAAATTACGTATGATTTTTATTACGGGTAGTGCTATCCCACTAGTCGCCTATATTCTGTGGCAAATCGCAACGCTTGGGTCAATTCCCTCTCATACGTTTATCGGGATCCTTGCGCAACAATCTGGCCTAAACGGGCTACTGACTGCAATCCGTGATGTTGTGGCTACACCCCGTGTAAATATCGCTGTTAGTTTATTTATGGATTTAGCCTTAGCGACTTCCTTTTTAGGTGTTGCCCTTGGCCTATTTGATTATCTTGCCGACCTATTTAAGCGCAGTAACCACCTATTTGGTCGCATTCAAACAGGTTTATTAACCTTCATACCGCCGCTGTTAGCTGCCTTATTTTTTAGCAGTTTCGTGCAGGCCTTAACTTATGCTGCTGTTGCACTGTCTGTTCTTGCACTGATTATCCCTGCGCTCTTAACCTTACGGGTGCGTAAAGTTGAAACGCAAGGTGAATACCAAGTTAAGGGTGGCACACCAATATTAGGTTTAGTGCTACTTTGCGGTATCGCTGTCATCGCTATCCAATTTGCTATTGTTGCTGGTTTTTTACCAAACGTTGGGTAAGCTCTCGATAAAGTAAAAGACTTCAATATCATGCCATTTGAAGTCTTTTACTCAGGATTGAGTTTTATTGTTATTACCTTTATCCATTAACCCAATCATTCATCATCCCTATATTTTACTCTGAGTTAATACACCTCTTAAAATTTACCTCCAAAATATCACTCCTTATCAGTAAATAATACCGAGCAGACAACTTTGTCTGCTTATTCTATTGTGGTGTAGTGACGTTACTGCTTGTTATCATTGGCTGCCAATAAGGATAATTGGATGCAGAAAAAACGGATATCTACTGCACATGATGCCGCTTTTAAAGGCTTTATGACGAAAATTGAGAATGCCCGAGACTTTTTTGATATTCACCTCCCTAATCATATTAAGTCATTATGTGATTTTAATACGCTAGCCCTAACTAACTCTTCATTTATTGATAAACAACTGCGCTCACGTTTATCCGATGTTTTATATTCAGTGCAAACAACCCACGGAAAAGGTTACCTTTATCTTTTAGTCGAACACCAGTCAACCCCAGATAAACTTATGGCTTGGCGTTTAATGCATTATGCGTTTTTAGCGATGAACCAACATCTGCAACAAGGTAATAAGACGCCCCCTCTTGTGGTGCCAGTTCTTTTTTATCACGGTGGGCGGTCTCCATACCCCTATACGCAATTATGGACGGATTGTTTTACACTCCCAGATATCGCTAATGGGCTATACACACAGCCATTCCCATTGGTAGATGTCACGGTAATAGAGGATAGTCAATTGGTTAATCATCGGAAAGTCGCTGTCATGGAGCTGGCGATGAAACATAAGTATTTACGGGATGAATTTCAGCAAGTTCTGCCGCTCTTGGCACAGGCACTTAATCAACACTATAATAGCGATAATGATATCGTGACTATCTTGAATTATTTGTTCATTGCGTTGGACTCCACTAATTTCGAACATATTGTGCAGGCATTGGGGGAGCAAACCGAAAAACATAAGGAAACTATAATGAATATTGCACAGCGGTTACAGGATAAAGGCCGCCAAGAAGGTCTACTTGAAGGCATTGAGCGAGGGCGAGAAAAAGGGCGTGAAGAGGCAACAATTGTTTTGGCGAGTAATTTACTTAAACAAGGGGTTAGCCTAGAAATTATTATGGAAAGCACGGGGTTAAGCCGTGAAGTACTGGTTTCATTACAGTAACCCTCTAACAGCTATTAGTATGTGCAATGTGAGCAACATCGTAATAAATAAGCTTAGTTATTATTTTGTTTCAAGCGGCTTTTAAATAAAGAATATTTATGATAATAAAAAATAAGGTGGAATTATCAGTTCCCAATCTAAGGGGTTAATCCCGGATTAGGAACTGATTAAAATACGAGAAAAGTTTTAAAATGAAAGCCCTGCTCCCACATACCAACCATCTGCAACTTTATCACTGTTGTTGCCATGGCTACCTTTCATTTCAATTAACCGATACCCAGCATCAATAGATAACGGCTTGAATACCGTGTAACGTGCGCCCGCTTTAGCTTCTACGTACGATTTGCTGCCTGATGTCAGTTGCTCAGGAGCACCATAAGCTTCACCATAAATATTTAATGAAGGCAAAGCTTGCCAATTTACCCCACCACCAACAGCTAATGCAGCACCATTACTATTGTTATCAGGCGATAAATATAACCCTTTACCACCAACATGAGCAGAAAAAGGCCCAATTGGCAAACCAAATGTAGCGCCGAGGCTCCCCATTTGACCATCATGGTCACTGCGCGCCCAAGAACCATTAAACGCTAAACCGGCATTTGGGTTACCCAACCCAGCGGACAATTCCGTAAAATGTTTACCTGCTTGAGCACTAACTGAAACTGCCTGTGCAGTACCAACAAAAAATGGCGACATGGCCGCTGCTAATAACAATACTTTGCGCATTATCTTATCCTCTTCAAATTATTACATGCGGATACTACGCGAATTTTACGTAATCCTCAGTCTTTATTACTCAGATTTACTCAAGCTATACATAAAATACGACAAATTCTCAAATAATTTTATCAAATCAAAGGTATATCATTCAATAACAGTAATATGAATACCACTATTGCCATGTTAATCACAGTAATTGGTCATATTAATTAGATTATTAATACCATGGTAATTATACTGGTTTATAGGTTCATTGTAGTAATGATTTTATTTTTTTACAAAAGATTAACTTATTAGTTAGGTTTGTGTAGTCATTTAATCCAGAATTAGGAGTATTTTGATGAAAAAGAAAGGGCTTACTACCGCTTCTGGCGCTCCCGTCGCCAATAATAATAATGTCATGACCGCGGGTAAACGCGGCCCTATGTTATTACAGGATGTTTGGTTTTTAGAGAAACTGGCTCATTTTGACCGTGAAGTGATCCCAGAAAGACGCATGCATGCAAAAGGTTCAGGCTCATTCGGTACCTTTACGGTGACACATGATATTACCCGTTACACAAGGGCAAAAATTTTCTCGCAAATTGGAAAAAAAACCGAAATGTTTGCCCGCTTTTCTACCGTTGCAGGTGAGCGTGGTGCCGCAGATGCAGAACGTGATATCAGAGGTTTTGCACTGAAGTTTTATACAGAAGAAGGTAACTGGGATATGGTTGGTAACAATACCCCAGTTTTTTACTTCCGTGACCCTTTGAAATTCCCTGATTTAAACCACGTGGTTAAGCGCGACCCACGCTCTAATTTACGTACTATGGAACATAAGTGGGCATTTTTCTCTCAGTTACCTGAATCTTTGCACCAATTGACCATTGATGCGAGTGATCGAGGCATCCCTCAAAGTTACCGTCATATGCACGGTTTTGGTAGCCATACTTATAGCTTTATCAATAGTGATAACGAGCGATTTTGGGTCAAATTCCATTTCCGCTGCCAACAAGGCATCCAAAACCTCTCTGATGAGCAAGCAGAACAATTAGTCGGTAAAGATAGAGAAAGCTCACAACGTGATTTATTTGAATCTATTGAAAAAGGTGACTTTCCTCGCTGGAACTTACAGGTTCAAATCATGCCTGAGAAAGAAGCATCGCAAGTTCCTTATAACCCATTTGACCTAACTAAAGTCTGGCCACATAAGGATTACCCATTAATTGATGTTGGCTATTTTGAACTTAACCGTAACCCAGATAATTATTTTTCTGATGTCGAACAAGCAGCATTCAGCCCAGCAAATATCGTCCCGGGTATTGGTTTCTCACCAGATAGAATGTTACAAGGGCGTTTATTCTCTTATGGCGATGCGCACCGTTACCGCCTTGGCGTCAACCACCACCAAATCCCTGTAAACGCACCTCGCTGCCCATTCCACAATTACCATCGTGATGGAGCTATGCGTGTGGATGGCAATAGTGGCAATAATGTCACTTATGAGCCAAATGAAGCAGGCTTATTCCAAGAACAACCGGATTTCAGTGAGCCGCCATTATCTATCGAAGGTGCTGCTGACCATTGGGATCATCGTGAAGACCAAGACTATTTCAGCCAGCCTCGCGCCTTGTATGAACTACTGGATGATGCAGAACATCAAAGAATGTTTAAACGTATTGCGGGGGAACTGATTGACGCAACAGAAGAAACCCAAATACGCCAAATTGGGTTATTTAAACAAGTTCACCCTGAGTATGGTGCAGGCGTGGAAAAAGCATTAAACGCTCTGAAAAAATAATTCGCTTGAGTGGCAGGAGAATCCCTGCCACTTTTTAATGACTAAACACTGCCTTTGTATATAGCCAGTGTTTTACTTGTTGGCGAGAAACTTTGATCCCGCCAGCTTTCAGCTCAGGAGCTAAATAATAAAACGCTGTAGGATATTGATAGGAGGCGAGTTTATCTTTCAACCAATCTGCCAGTTTATTTAAATCCGTTGTTTCATTAATTTCAATGACTGCGACTGGCCGTTGACCAAATTGTTCATCATCAACAGGAATAATAAAACTTTGGCTGACATCAGGGTGAGAGTTTATGACGGATTCGATATCTTCTGGTTGAATATTTTCACCGCCACTGATAAATAAATTGTCTAATCGACCGAGTATCTGGTACTCACCTTCAGTAAAAGCGCCTTTATCATTGGTTTTAAACCAGCCGTCAATACAGTTTAACGGCTTGACCTCACCATCAAACCAATACCCTATTGCTTGGCTATCTGCCTTGATTTGGATTTCATCATTAATAATACGTACTTGCTTACCTTTTAATGGTAAGCCGACACCTTTTTTACCATTTGCACGTTTAGCACAAACAGTGGATGCCATTTCAGTCATCCCATAACCACTCCAGCAAGCAATTCCGCGGCTTTCTGCTAAATCTGTGAGTGTCGTAGGTATCATCGCCCCCCCCAACAAAACTTCTTTTAACACAAGCTGACTGGCAGTTTCTTCGTTTAACAAACGCCATAATTGTGTTGGAACTAGGGATGCGTGCGTAACATCCTGCAAGGCTTCGGCCAATGGTGAGGTTTTCAACGCTAAACTGCCCCCTTGGAGTAGCCAGCGCCAAATAATACCTTGTCCTGAAACATGAAATAGCGGCAAAGAAAGCAACCAACAATCCGCTTGTTGATAACTCATCACACTGACAACCCCTTTTGCACTACATAAGTGGGCAAATACACTGTGAACGACGGCTTTTGGTAAGCCGGTTGAGCCGGAAGTTAATATGAGTGTTGCGGGTTGTTCTAATGCGGTCAAAAAATCAACTGTCTGAAAAGCATTATCATCAATAAAATGATAATACTGCTGATAATCTAAGTTTCGATACTCAGCTAAGACACCTGATTCACCAGTAAAATCAATAGCAGCACTCACATCAAGGTGTGGCAATAGTTCCCCTAATAACCTTTCTGGTAGACGCGGGTTAAGAGGCAACACCCTTGCACCACAAGCAATAAGAGCTAACTGGCTTAGCAACAATTCGATAGAGTTTTTACCTCGTAAGACAACACATTGCCCTTGATTGACCCCTTGCATTGAAAAGTAATTGGCAAGGTCGGTGACCTGTTGGCTTAAGGCTTTCCAAGTAATACGCTCAGAATCCGTCAATAATGCGATTGAGTCGGGGTAAAGACTGGCCCAATGTTGCCAAGGCCAGTCATTAAAATGGATTAACTCTGCCATACGACCGTTAATTCATCGAGTTGCTGAACAGCTATTTCGCACTGGGGCCAAGGACGGATCAATTGCGATTGGATCAATGAAACGGTGTCCAAACCAGGAATAGTGTTTGGTGTTAACCACTGTGCAACACGCGCTAATTGTGTTAAACCAAAACTGCTTTCAATGGATGAGCTAATCACAGCTTGTAAGCCTAAACGATGCGCATCCTCAACTAAAGAGCGGCAATAATTAAGGCTACCCGTCAATGTTGGTTTAATCACAATTGCCGCAACCCCTTCCTGCGCTTCGACTTTAAAGCCGTCTTCACGCACGCTTTCATCCCAAGCAATGTTAATCCCCGTATCCATTGCAAATTTCAACGATTCTTCACGGGTTTTACAGGGCTCTTCCAAGAATGCAATACGGCTTCGATAGTCAGGATTAACATACTTCGCAAAACCGTCAGCTTTCGCACGAGTCCAGCTCCGATTAGCATCTAAACGCAATTTAAGCTCGGGTACTGCCTCTAATAATAGGTTAACGACCATTCCATCACGTACCGCTTCATATAACCCAACCTTGACCTTAGCCACCTTTTCACCATCCATCGCATCAAGGCTTAGAATTAAATCATCGGGGTCACCACTGCATAAAGGAGCTTTGCGATAATCCGCTGACTCAGGCAATTCACCAGTCAATTCTGCAAGTGCACAACTGCAACCAAATGCAACAGAAGGCAATAGACTTTCAGAAATTTTGCCGTGTTTTATCCATTCATTCAATCGAACAATAGTTTCGGCGGTTGCTTGTTCTAATGTTTCTGAACTGAACTCTGGTAGAGGGGAAATCTCCCCCCAACCTTCGTTATCGCCCTCTTTTAAGCAGACTAATAACCCATCACGAGTTTTTAAACGCTGATAACGAAGGATGACGCCTGCCTCCATTGGCAGGCTGAACGAATAGAGTGTGGCTTTACGCATTATGGATTACGCTTATATTTAGAAAAGTCTGGCGCGCGTTTTTCGTTAAAAGCATTGCGCCCTTCCTGACCTTCATCTGTCATATAAAATAGCATTGTTGCATTACCCGCCAGTTCTTGCAGGCCAGCTTGACCATCACAATCTGCATTCAAGGCAGCTTTCAAACAACGTAATGCCATCGGGCTATTTTCTAGCATTTCACGACACCAGCGTACCGTTTCTTTTTCTAAATCGGCATAAGGAACTACAGTATTGACTAGCCCCATCTCCAATGCTTCCTGCGCATTGTATTGGCGGCATAGGAACCAAATTTCACGTGCTTTTTTCTGCCCAACAATACGTGCCATATACGATGCGCCCCAGCCACCGTCAAATGAACCAACTTTAGGGCCCGTTTGACCAAATATGGCGTTATCAGCCGCAATAGTTAAGTCACACATCATATGTAAAACATGACCGCCGCCGATAGAGAAACCGGCGACCATCGCCACAACTGGTTTTGGACAGGTACGTATTTGGCGTTGGAAATCTAAGACATTTAAATGGTGTGTGCCACTTTCATCGCGATACCCACCGTAGTCACCACGAATTTTTTGGTCGCCCCCTGCACAGAAAGCTTTTTCACCCTCACCAGTTAAAATAATAGTGCCTATTTGGTCATCATAACGTGCATCAGATAATGCCTGGATCATCTCTTTCACAGTTTGTGGGCGGAAAGCATTACGCACTTCAGGGCGGTTAATCGTAATTTTTGCAATCCCTTCAGGAGATTTATGATATCGAATATCTTCAAACCCTGTAGAACAATCTTGCCATTCAATTGGCGCGTATAATTTTTCTTCGCTTGGATAAATCATTATCAGATTCCTTTAACCACATTGTGATAAAAAATGGTGAAGTGCAGCCGCATAACCTATTGGGTTTTCCCGATGAGCATTATGCCCTGCATTTTCAATCAGCGTTAACGGCAAAGCGTATTGTTGCGAAACGCTTCGAAACTTTTGATCTCTATCGCCACAGAAATAGCGATAAGGGCAATCCAGTTGGTGCAATTTGTCAGCCAAAAAAGGTTGCTTTGCTAATGATGTATTTTCTAACATATCAGCAATTCCTTGTGGGCTATTTTGTTGGCGTAATAAAACTAACTGTTGGCGTTGCAGTGGTGATAAGTCAGCAAACACGTTTTGTTGATACCAGCTATCCAAAACTTGTTTCATCGGTTCGCAGCGAAAACGCTGTGCCCATGCAGCATCATTTGCTCTGCGCTCTACCCGTTCTTGCTCACTGCTCAAACCAACATTCCCCCCTTCTATCACTAAGCCTAATAACCCCTTTGGCTGATGATAACAGGCAAAATGCATTGCAAGGCGGGCACCTAATGAATAACCAACTAGGTAATATTCATGGATTTGATAATACTGTAATACAGCACTAAGTTGTTGGTCAAAATGCAAAAAACCATGATTAGTTTCCGATTTCGACGCGCCGTGACCCGGCAAATTGACCGCTAATGATGGGTAGTTATTGAATTGCTCAATCACTGGAAGCCAATCATTTGCGCTGCCCAGTAACCCATGTAACCACACTAACCAAGGGCCTGAAGCATTCGTGTGATAACGTTGAGCTGACAGCATTATAACTCCGAGATATCGCTGACTAATTGTTTTAAAGTACGAGCACCCTCATCGCTATCAACCACCAGCTCCACAAGTAATGTACCGTGCTGATTGTGCCAAAATTGCTGGATAGCCTGTTTCAACGAATGCCAATCCGTTGAGGCGCAGTACTGTAAACCAAACATTTTTGCGGCAGGTTCAAAACTCACGTTTTGCGGCATACAATAATAGTTTGTTCTTGCCTCTTCCGGTGTGGGCAACATAGAAAAAATTTGCCCACCATTATTGTTCACAATAATCAGAACAGTTGGAGCTGAAGGTGAACGTAATAATGCTAAGCTGTTTAAATCATATAATGCAGAAAGGTCCCCAACAATCCCGAGCGTTGGCCTTGCCGTTGCTCGCTGCACTCCCGCCATTGTTGAAATCAGCCCATCAATGCCACTTGCGCCACGATTACTATACACAGGGTAGTTCATCGGTAATTGAGCTAGAGCATCGACTAAGCGTACGATTAAGCTATTGCCAACAAATAACTGCCCGCGAGATGGCAATAATTCGGGCAACTGATGCGCTATGGCGGCCTCTGAAAATTGCTCGCTTAACTGTTGATGCACGTAGTGTTGTGCTTTCTGCGCTAAGGTAACAAGCTCCTCACACCATAAGCTGCGTGGTTGTGCGGGGTGGTTTTCTAACCAACCTTTAATTGAGCATGTTAATTTGCGACCAGTATGATTTGCAGGGTCTAAGCGCTGTGGAATTGTATCGATTACCCAGTATTCTTGTGGTTCACAACTCGCTTGCCACTGCAATAACCGTTTTCCTGTCAGGCTTGAGCCAAACTGCACGACTAATTCTGCTTGCTTTAAAATACGAATAGCATCGGGGTGTTGAAGCCATAAATCTGCGCAAGGGTAAGGTTGCCCTGTTTGTGATAATACATCACCTAATACTGGCCACCCCAATTGTTCAGCCCATTTAGTGACCTTTTCACCCTCATTTACATTCATTCTCCCAGCAATAACAACCCCTTTTTTCTGTCGCCAAAAATACCAATCAGCTACGAGCGCAACAGAATTAGTTAAGGGTTCACTTAGCCATGGATGATTTGAGTTCCACCAGTCACCCAATGTCTGCTGCCATTCATAATCGCCTTCACTTTCACCGTAAAGCGGCTCAGCAAATGGGCAATTAATATGAAAAGCGCCATGATGGAGTTGATTCATACCGTTATCCACCGCTGACACCAGCCATTTGGCTGAAATATCGCGCGTTGGGCGCGGTAACATTAATGACTGAGCGGGATGTGAAGCAAAAATATGGGCTTGGCGAATAGCTTGGTTAGCACCACAATCAATTAATTCTGGAGGCCTATCTGCGGTCAGGAAGATAACTTTCTCCCCCGTTAAGCCCGCTTCAATTAATGAAGGATAAAGGTTAGCGACAGCAGTGCCTGAGGTGACAATAACACCAACGGGTTCATTGCTCGCTTTCGCTAAACCTAGGGCCAAATGCCCTAAACCACGCTCATCAAAATGCGTATGGCAGTGTAATTTTGCATTATTAATTGCCGCAAGAGTCAAAGGCGTAGAGCGTGAGCCTGGCGCAATACAAATATGTTTCATACCGTGACGAGCAAGCGCTTCAATAATCACTTCAGCCCAACGGATATTAAAAGCAGAATTAGACATAATATGCTCAGCAAATTATTAATTATCAATCAGTTTAAACTGACTAAGAAAAATTTCTTGATCTCAGGACAATTTTTGATGAACTAATTGAAAATAAAAAGAAAATAACCACTTTTACTTTATGGTTTTTCGTTATTTCCAAATAAAGATTTTAACCCAGCCGCTTTATTCTCTATTTCTATCCATTCTTGCTCAGGGTCTGAACCACTCACAATACCGGCTCCTGAATACAGAGAAACATGCTCACCTTCAATTTGTGCGCAACGTAAAGACACCGCAAACTCACTTTTATTGAGACTAATAAACCCACCTGTTCCCGCATACCAACCACGTGAAAAAGGTTCATTTTTAGCCAAAAATTGCCGCGCAACATTTCTGGGTAGCCCACAAACAGCAGCGGTTGGCTGTAAACGTTGTAAACAGTCACTATCAGAAGGCGTGACGAGAGTTGCAACTATCGAACGGTAAAGATGCTGAATTTTTCTTAAACGAATGACTTTCGCACTAGAAACGTCGACCCCTGTCACTGCACCTTGTAACTGCTGGCAAATATCATCAACTACAACGAGGTTTTCATGTTGATTTTTTTTGTCTTCCATTAGCCATTTTGCATATTCAGCAGCAATGACATCATCAGGGTCATTTGCCACCGTTCCCGCTAAGGCTTCAGAATTAAGCTGCTCACCTTGACGTAGGTATAAACGTTCAGGCGTAGAAGAAATAAACCCTGAATGCTGATTAAAAGCCATCATAAAATGGTAGCAATGATGATTAACCTGCTGGCTTTTTGATAAAAGTTCAGCGACTGCAATCGGTTCAGACAGGGTTAATTTAGTCTCTCGTGCCATCACCACTTTTTCCATTTTCCCTGCTTTCATATCCTCAATTGCACAATTCAATAAACGGCACCATTCATCACGCATAGGAATATGTTCCTGCGCAATAATATCTGCTGTAAGAGCTAATGTCGTTTTAGCCGTTAACGTTAATTGTTGTACAAAACTGAGTGTATTCAGTCGGTCTTCTTCCCCATCTATATTGACGCTTATATGAACGGTTGAACGAAATCGATGGATCTCAAGACGAGGCAAAAAACAAAACGTGGCCTGTTGCTTTAAGGTTTCGGGAATACCTTCCCCGACTGCATTCCAACCATTTAGCCCCCACAAACGCATATCCGGGTTTTCAGGGTGTTGCGATAAAAAAGCTTGTGCATCATCAATCGAATGAAATGATTTCACCATTCCAATCGCGCTGCACTCCTGTGCGCCAGTTCTTTGATACCAATAGAACTGCGGATAACAGTTTTGCTCAGATAACCATGGAAGCCCTGGAAAAGTAAGTTGCCCATCCAGTTGCCAAGTAAGACGAGTATGCTCTTTCGTTTTGAGTGTCAATGTAGACAAATGATCCAAAATTTCCGTTATCACTTTATCAATTTTTTTATATGTCACTTTCGATCCCTACAGCTACATCACACAGATTCACTTTGAATTATTATATAGCGCAATGTAATTTTTTAATACATTGATGACCCACAGTAAGCACCATGTCACCAAATAGCCACCAGCGATCACACAGACAGTATAAAAGGGTTGAATTTAAGACATTCATGTTGTTACTTGTTGACCGCTAAATCTCTCAGTTTATGAGTATAGTTTATTATATATATTAGGTGATTACATATTAATTTAATCTATTGATAATAGTCATTTTATCTTTTGCTGACTATGGTTAAACCATTGACACTTTCCCCCTTTGTCTATTTCATTTTGAAACATCTTGTACCCCAAAATTTACCTTCAGGATTAAATTAACAATTCCATCAGGAATTCCCCTTTGAATGAATATTGCCTTGTATTAGGTAACAACCCTCTCTTTCCCATTTAATGGGAGTTTGTTTAACAGAATATTATTGTTTATAGCTATAAATTATTTTTTGTCTCTGATTTTCATTTTTTATTATCAACCTTTTCTCCAGTTTCTTGTAGGTTAATGGTTATAAAATCTTCATCACTTGACCATCATAAACCGGTATTACAATCATAATTATAGTTATTAATACTAAATTCAACTTTCTCCTTTAACTTAATTAAATTGGAATTAATAATGAATACACATGAAAATTACGACCGAATTATCGAAAAAGAAAATATAGGTAATGCAACATTAGCATTATTAACAAATCAAGATTCACTTTCCACCCGGTCTGCAGGCATTTTTACTTTAGAAGATTTACTCAACATCCATCAGCATGTACAATTTGCCCTTTCTTTACCATTGAAAAAACCTGATATTTTAAAATGGTTTGGCATTACCGATTCAACCGTATTACCTATTAACTCTAATGATATAGCCACAGCAATTATAAATATTCGCGACCATGCTAATTCATGGGATAATGTTGAACAACATGTTAAAGAACAATCTGTTAATCTTTCACTCACTAGCCGAAATATCATTCAGACTGGTAATGAGGTCATTGAGTATATTAATCACATGCCAATTTTACAAAGAGTGTCTGATAATTTGGATGACCTAGCAGAAAATAAACTTGATGAAATCATTTATCAAAGCGATGACCAACAAATTGCGACTGAGCTTGTAAGCATTTTAAATTTAATTAAAAGTGATATAAAAAACCAGTCAATTAAAACGATAAAAATAAAAAATATCGTATCTGATTTTAGGGCATATATTACAGGGGGGTACCTTTCTAATTTCGAGCATGTTGAATCATTACTGTTCAATATTAAAGGTCTCTATCAGCAACTTGACCCAAGTAATAATGAAAGCTCAGAACCTTTCTTAAAAGAAATGATTGAAATTAAAAAAAATGAGGTTCAGCAACTTGATCAGGAATATAACCATTTTGTGAAACTCTGTTTTACAGGGCTTGCTGGTGGGGTGATCGGTCTTATTATTACAAGCAGCATTTTTGGTTCAAAAGCAGAAGTCATAAGAATAAAAAGGAATAACATCCTAAAAGAAATAGAAGAAATCAACACTAAAATTAACCAAGAAAAACTCATCCAAAAAACGATGTTTGATATGCAAATTAACCTACATAAAATTGAAGGGTTTATCAAGGATGCGAGGCTAGCCATCGACCACTTAGACTATATGTGGTTGGTTATTTTAACTGAAGTTACTCAATCAATTGAAGTTTTTCAAAGAATTAATAACGCAGACAAACTAATCAGGTTTATCTCCCAATTTAAACGTGTTATCAGCTCTTGGAATAAAATACAAGAATACTCAGTTCATTTAATTACATTATTTGATGAATTACAAATAAATGACAACACTTCTAAATAAAAGGTACGAATATGCATGATAACAACGAAATCCCTGTATTGCCCTCCATTGATGTATACCAATTAAGATGTATATCAAATAGCATCATTGATTTTAATAAGAACATTAAAAATTATGACTATGTTATTTATGATAAAATAAACAAAATCGCCATTAAAACAGAAAGTCTTAATCAACTCATTAGAAATTCAATCCCAATTATAAAAATAAAATTAGATTATATAATATTTAATGATTTAAACGAAAACAATAATGACAACCATCACCCTGATAACATTGAGAATTTAAAGAATAAAATATTAACAGTTGGTTTTATAGAAGACCTCATTGAACTAAAATTAGAATTAGAAAAATTCATTTATAAAATACGATTCACCACCGATTCATTGCAAACATTTAATATTGATAAGCCAAATAAGAATAAACTTCAAGAATATAATAACCAAAAAGGGTTGTTAAGCTCCGCCAAAAAAAATATTCAAATGAAAATTAATGAGGTTAATCAACAACACTCTATTATTAAAGCCGCTGAAGATATTATTTTAAAAACAAAAATTACCGATTTCTTTGAAAAATACTTTTTAAATCAAGAATCGATAGATTCTATTGACATACCGAAAAACAAAAAACAGATTTTAAAGATGGCTCTACGCTATATTAAAAACCTCTTAGCTGTGGTTGATGACGGTTTAGAATTTCTGCAACTTGTTGATGTTAGGCTCTATTTAAGTGACCTAATAATCGAATTGAAAGGGGAAATGAATGCGATTGATACGAATATTTTCAGGGTGTCTAAGCTCATCAGTCTATCAGAAGAAATCTCCACTATCGTTCTAAATGTACAGTCAGTCATTACTCAAGCTAACCTGCTGAGGAACTATTTAGAGTCTTGGTGCGACTTTATTAATGAACATGTATCTGAACAAACGCTGAATGTGCCGCATATTCATGTCGCAAGTAAGATATTTATGACCTATTTAAATGAGGTGGAATATCAATACCAATTGCAACTTCCAGATTAAAAAAAACCGGTTACTGTTGAGGTAACCGGTTTTCATCAACATGATGTGTTTAACCGTCAGTTAATCACAGCAAGAGCTGTTGATGTGATATCGATAAGTGGTTGTGGCCAAACCCCAAATGCAATAACTGCAATGGCACAAATAACGGCAACCACAGTACCCAATGTCGCTTTTTCAGGGCCTGTATAACGTTCTGCGTGTTCTGCATCACGGCTATATAGGCTTGCCATAAAGCGTAGGTAGTAATACAAACCTATTGCACTACCCACCACCACAGCTCCAGTTAACCACCATAATTCAGCTTTCACTGCGGATGCAATCACATAAAATTTACCAATAAACCCTAATGTGATTGGAATACCTGCCAGTGATAGCATCATAATAGTCATGACCGTTGCTAACACAGGTTTGTGCCAGAATAGGCCACGGAACGCACTGAAGTCATCTTGGTCATCACCACGGTAAGGGCTGGAAACGATACTGATTACCCCAAAGGCCCCCAAACTTGCAAATAGATAACCTACAAGGTAAATAGCGATGGTTGTTTGGGCGTATTCCGGTACGGTACGTAAAGCAACAAGTGCTACCAACAAATACCCCATATGAGAGATAGATGAGTAACCTAGTAAGCGTTTTGCACTTTTTTGGCTAATTGCCAACAAGTTACCAAATAAAATAGAGGCAATGGCAATGACAGAGATAACAATCGATAAAGTGTCGCTATTGGTCACTGGCGCTTCCATAAAAATACGCACTAGCACGGCAAAGATAGCAATCTTACTGCCTGTTGCCAAAAATGCCGATACTGGCGCAGGAGCACCTTGGTAAACATCTGGTGTCCATAACTGGAATGGGAATAACGATAATTTAAAACCGAAGCCCACAATCAGCATCCCAAAACCAATCATAATTAATGGCGCATGGATTTGGCTGTCAGATAAGCTTTGACCGACCGCTGCAAAGCTTAAACTGCCTGACTCTGCATACAGTAATGCTATACCAAATAACAGGAATGAAGACGCTGCTGCGGATAACAGCATGTATTTAATCCCTGCTTCTAAGGTGCGTCGACGTTCGAAGGTATAAGCAACTAAGCCAAACAATGGTAATGAAATCAGTTCAATACCGATAAACATTGACGCCATATGGTTTGACATAGATAACAGCACACCACCCGCCACAGCAATAGCGACTAAAAGGTGAAACTCATCCCTATTGTCACCAAAGCCTTCTAGCCAATGGTAAGCAAAGATACTAGTACCGATACCTGCAACTAAGACTAATGCACTGTAGAATAGTGCAAAGTTATCAACACGGATAAGCGAAGTCACATCCATCAGGTAGCCATCAGCCACCCAAATCAGTGAAAGCAACGCAATAATAAAACCAGATACTGTCAGCGCGGCGCTGGTCAGGTGATCGCGTCGCCACGCAATGGACAGCATCACAACCACTGCCGTCAACCCGACGATCATCAGTGGTAATATTGCGATCAGTTCTTGAGGAGTTATTGTCATGGCGAATTACAGCCCTAATGTTGTAAGTGAAGCAGAATACAGGTTATGCAATGTTTCCATTGAACCAATTGAAGTATCTAAAATTGGTTGTGGATAGAAACCGATAATAACCAGTAAAGCAGCTAGAGCCAGCAGCACACCGAATTCACGCGCAGTTAACCCTTTCATTTCTTTTTCTGATTTTGGTGTGCCATAGTAAGTTTGTTGCATCATCCACAACGAGTAGATAGAAGCAAACACCACACCAAATACCATAATGCAGGTCACTAATGTGAATTGGCTGAAGCTACCGAACAGGATCATGAACTCACCAATGAAGTTACCTGTACCTGGCATGCCTAACGTTGCCGCGGCAAAGAACAGGGACATTCCTGGTAACCATTTAATGCGTTTCCACAACCCACCCATCATGCGCATATCACGCGTTTGTGTACGCTCATACAGTTGACCACTGATGATAATCAGCGCTGCACCTGACAGGCCGTTGGTGATCATTTGGATCACAGCACCTTGGTACGCTAACACTGAACTTGCATAAATCGCTACTGTCACAAACCCCATATGGGATAAGCTACTGTATGCCGCCAGACGTTTAATGTCGGTTTGTTTGAACGCTAACCATGCACCGTAGAAGATACTGATCACACCCAGTGTCATCGCAACTGGCGTGAACTGGATAGAAGCTTCTGGGAACAGTGGTAAAGTAAAACGTAACAAACCATAAGCCGCGGTTTTTAGCATAATACCAGAAATGTCCACCGAACCTGCGGTTGGGGATTGTTCTTGCGTATCCGCCATCCAACCGTGGAATGGCACTAATGGCATTTTAACGGCAAAAGCAATAAAGAAACCTAACATCAACATAAATGCGACGCTACTAGACATTTGTGTGCCTAACAGTTGGTCGTAATTGAATGTTAATGTGCCTGTTGAGTTGAAGTGTGCCAGTGCCAATCCAATGATGGACACTAACATAATCAAACCACTCGCCTGCGTATAAATAAAGAACTTGGTAGCTGCGTTGATATGTTTTCTACTCTCTGACCCTTTGTGCCCCCAATTGGCAATTAGGAAATACATCGGGATCAGCATCATCTCCCAGAAGAAGAAGAATAAGAACAAGTCAACCGCAGTGAAAATCCCCATCACCCCTGTGATAATCCACAGCAGGTTAAAGTGATATGCACCTTGGTTCTTTTGGTTTTCACTCCATGAGCTCAGAATCGAAAACGCGCCCATAATAGCCGTCAATACGACCATTAATAGTGACAAACCATCAATCGCTAAGTGAATGTTGATTCCCAGTGCTGGGATCCACGGCATAAAGAAAATAGACTGCCATTGTGGAACGCCTTGTGGATTAACCAGAGAATAGTTCCCTTGTAACCACAATTGCACGGAAAGAATAAGTGTTAATCCCATTGTCGCCAGCGCAATCCAACGTGGAGCGCGGTGACTGAACCGGTCAGCCTGCCAACTTAGCAGGCCTCCGATAAAGGGAATAAGTATTAGCCAAGGTAATAGCATGGCGCAATGTGTCCCTTAATTAAACCAAAAGCAGCAGAGCAAGAATCAGCACTGCACCCAGCCCCAATGAGGCAACATACCAACGGATCTGGCCGTTTTGACTCACCGCAAGCCCTTTATTCGCTAAACTTGATAAGCGTGCAGGGATATTCATCAGTGAGTTAATCGGATCGCTCTCCAATAGCCATGCAATACCTTTAAAAGGTTTCACAAAGACTACGTCATACAGCCAGTCGAATCCCCATGCTTGGTACCACCATGCACTGAAAAAGCGGCCAACTGCTGTTTTCGCGATAGCATCAACAATGGAACGTCTGAATAGATAGAGGAATATAGCAATCAACAGACCCGCGATTGCAAACCCGCCAGAAATCGCTTCAAGTAAGACTTTACCGTCTTCACTTCCCACGGCTTCAGCAGGGAATACCCCTTCTAATGGTTGGTGAATTAATGCACCAACAAACGTTGCAAGGATAGCCAGAATGCCAAGTGGCAATGTATGAGTGATGCCTTTAACCTTGTGCGCTTTGATTTTTGCTTCACCGTGGAACACGATGAAAATCATACGGAAGGTATAAATTGCAGTCATTAATGCACCAAGGATACCTGCCCATAACAACACCGTTTGCCCATCAAGCTGCGCACCCCACAAAATTGCATCTTTACTGTAGAAACCTGCGGTAAACAATGGCAATGCAGCCAGTGCGCTTCCGCCGATTAACATCACAGCATAAATGAATGGGATTTGCTTACGTAGCCCACCCATTTTGAAGATGTTTTGTTCGTGGTGACATGCGAGGATCACCGAACCTGCTGAGAGGAACAATAGCGCTTTAAAGAAAGCGTGTGTCATCAGGTGGAAAATCGCCGCATCCCAAGCTTGTACTCCCAGAGCCAAGAACATATAACCGATCTGGCTCATGGTTGAGTAAGCAAGAACACGTTTGATATCCGTTTGTACCAATGCGGCAAAACCAGCTAGTACTAATGTGACCGCACCAACGACACCCACTAAATGTAAAACCTCAGGTGCTAACAGGAACAGAACATGTGTACGTGCAATTAAGTAAACACCCGCGGTCACCATGGTTGCGGCGTGGATCAATGCAGAAACAGGCGTTGGGCCTGCCATCGCATCAGCCAACCATGTTTGCAATGGTAACTGTGCTGATTTACCGACTGCACCACCTAATAACATTAAGGTAGCCCAGTTGATAGCACTCGAACCTTCAGCAAATTTCTGAGGTGCTAATACTGCCATTTCGCTGAAATTCAGTGTGCCCAGTTCATTCCACAGAATAAACATACCGATGGCAAGGAACACATCACCAATACGGGTCACGAAGAAGGCTTTCATCGCAGCTTTACCGTTGTCTGGATTGGTATAGTAAAAACCAATCAGCAGATAACTGCACAGCCCTACCCCTTCCCAACCGAGATACATCAGCATCATGTTATCGGCGAGAACTAAAACCACCATACTCGCGATAAACAGGTTAGTGTAGGCAAAGAAACGTGAGTAACCCTCCTCGCCACGCATATACCAAGAGGCATACACATGAATAAGGAAGCCCACCCCCGTTACCACACCCAGCATGGTAAGAGACAGACCATCAAGGACTAAGGTAAATGGAATGTTGAAAGTACCAACCGACATCCAAGTCCAAAGTTGTTGTGAATATGGTTCATATCCACCATTTGATAAAACAGGTTGAGCTAAAAATTCATTGCCAACATAAAGTGCTACGAGTGCCGCTAAGCCGACCGACCCCGCACCTATAATGGCAGAAACGTTTTCTGACCAGCGTCCACGAGAGAAGGCAAGTAACACCGACCCAAGTAGAGGCAACAGAATAGTTAAATAGAGTAGGTTCATCCGCGCATCTCACTGACTTTATCAATATTCAGGTTCTGACGATGACGATGGAGTTGCAGTAACAACGCCAATCCAATACTCGCCTCCGCTGCAGCCAATGTAATCGCCAAAATATACATAATTTGGCCGTCTGGCTGCCCCCAAAAACTCCCTGCAACAACAAATGCCAGAGCAGTAGAGTTAATCATGATTTCCAGTCCGATCAGCATGAAAAGCAAATTGCGGCGAATAACGAGACAACTCAGTCCCATTACAAATAAAATCGCTGCTAAAATCAGACCATGTTGAAGAGGTATCATTTTTGCTCCTCCGCATTACGTACACTGACAAGGTCAGCGCCGTTTTCTTTACGGTCACGCCCAACGTGGAATGCGACAACTAAACCGGCCAGTAATAGCAATGAAGCCAACTCAACAGCTAGAACATAAGGCCCGAATAGGCTTATACCCACTTCTTTCGCCCCAATCACGGTACCTTTAATCCCATCTTCGTAAGACAAAGAGGTAATACCGTAAACTAAGATGGCCAGTAATACGGCAGACAACACCGCGGGACCAATCCAGTTTTTTGGTGTTAACCAAGCCCGCTCTTGTTCTTGCACTGAGCGACCTAAGTTAAGCATCATGACGACGAATACGAACAAGACCATGATGGCTCCTGCATAAACGATGATTTCCAAAGCCCCAGCAAAATACGCACCGAGAGAGAAAAACACCATCGACAGAGCCAGCAGAGAAACAACCAGATACAACAGTGCATGCACCGGGTTGGTATTAGTTATCACCCTCAAAGTTGCTAATATGGCAACTAGGCCGGCGATATAAAATGTAAATTCCATGAATATCGCTCCTTATGGCAACAGGTCTTTGACGTTAATCGGTTTCGCTTCGTTATCCGCTTCACCTTTGTCTTTACCTGCAATCGCCATACCCGATTTACGGTAAAAGTTATAATCAGGATATTTACCCGGACCTGAAATGAGTAGGTCATCTTTTTCGTAAACCAGATCCTGACGTCTCCAATCGGCCATTTCAAAGTCAGGTGTTAATTGGATTGCCGTAGTTGGGCAAGCCTCTTCACACAAGCCACAGAAAATGCAGCGCGAAAAGTTCACGCGGAAAAACTCGGGGTACCAACGGCCGTCTTCATGTTCAGCTTTTTGCAGTGAGATACAACCCACAGGGCAAGCCACCGCACATAAGTTACAGGCTACACAACGCTCTTCACCGTCAGGGTCGCGTGTTAATACGATACGCCCACGGTAACGGGGTGGTAGATAAACCGGCTCTTCTGGGTACATTTGCGTTTCGCGTTTATCGAACGCATGTAGGCCGACCATCCAAATACTACGTACTTGGGTGGCGAAACCGACCAATAACTCTTTTAATGTCATGGTTCAATCACCCCTTACTGAGCGTTGTATAAAATCACTGCTGCGGTACCCAGCAGATTAAGCAGTGTCAACGGCAGACAAATTTTCCAACCGAAAGACATCACTTGGTCATAACGTGGACGCGGCAAAGAAGCGCGGATCAAGATAAACATCATCATGAAGAACGCAGTTTTAATCGCAAACCACAAGAATGACGGCAAGAATGGTCCATGCCAGCCACCAAAGAACAGCGTCACAATCAGAGCAGAGACCGTTACGATACCGATATACTCACCAACGAAGAACAGACCGAACTTCATCCCTGAGTATTCAACGTGATAACCATCCGCAATCTCTTGCTCTGCTTCTGGTTGGTCAAACGGGTGACGGTGACATACCGCAACACCTGCAATCGCAAAAGTTACAAAGCCAAAGAACTGAGGAATGATGTTCCACATGCCTTCTTGGGAGTTAACAATATCAATCAGGTTGAATGAACCTGCTTGTGCAACCACGCCCATTAAAGAAAGGCCTAAGAACACTTCGTAACTCACGGTTTGTGCTGACGCACGCATCGCCCCCAATAAAGAGTATTTGTTGTTACTTGACCAACCAGCGAATAACACCGCATACACCGCTAGACCCGCCATCATCAGGAAGAATAAAATCCCAATATTCAGGTCTGCCACGTGCCAAGTTGGGCTAACTGGTACGATGGCGAATGCAAGGAATAATGAGCAAAATGCGATAACTGGCGCTAGCGTAAAGATTTTCTTATCCGCGAACTGTGGGATCCAGTCTTCTTTAAACAGCATTTTGAACATATCCGCGATTAACTGGCCCATCCCAAACGGACCAACACGGTTAGGGCCGTAACGGTTCTGGAACAGACCGAGAATACGGCGCTCTCCCAGACTCATGTAGGCTCCACAAGTCACAACAACCAATAAAATGACGACAGATTTAAGTATGGAAATAAGGACTTCCATTACTTCAGGAGAAATCCAATCCATCATGCTCCCCTCCGCAGATTATTGACTGACACGCCAGCCAGAACAGGTGCGATACCCGGCATCCCTAATGGTAAACCAATTTGACCAGTCGATAGGTGATTACTGAGGCGTACAGTTAAGTTAAATGCTTGACCTGCATGGCTAAATTCAGCTTTTGTTCCTGCTGTCAAACCAAGTGACTCTGCATCTTGCGCATTCAGCATGATATAAGGCTCAGGCATACGCTGTTGGATCACGTCTGAACGCTGTGACATTTCGTCACTGCCGAACAGATGGTAATACGGCGCCACCACCCATTGAGCTTCAGTCGCTTGATAAGCTGCTGGAATATCAGTGAAGTAAGCCAATTTACTTTCTGTTGAATTGAACAAACGCACACCTGGGTCACCAAATAACAAATGGCCCCCCACTTCTGCTTGGAATTTATTCCACGCTTGTGGTGAGTTCCAACCCGGCGCCCAAGCAAATGGAATTTGCTGACGTGGTGCCGTTGGGCTGTTGTTCCCTTCCATTGAGAAAGCAAATGGAGAATCAATATCTTGCGGTTGACGAGGCTCATGAACAGATTGGTTAGCCAGCATCGCTGTTCGACCACTGTAACGATGAGGTTCACGTGCCAGTTTTTGACCACGGATACGGAAAGAGGCTTTTGGTGCAGAATCAACAATGCCTGCAAATTGTGGCAGTGTAGCAACACAATCAGCAATCACATGGTCAAGTTGCGACCAGTCTGCATCACGTTCCTGTGCTTCAGTTTGCAATGAATGCATCCAGCGCCAGCTTTCGTTCATCACGATAGCTTTGTCGTAATAAGTTGGGTCGAAGACTTGGAAGAAACGTTGTGCCCGACCTTCTTGGTTAATCAACGTACCGTCTGCTTCAGCAAAGCTTGCTGCTGGCAGAACTAATGTTGCTTTATCCATGATGTCGGTTTGCTGATGGTCAGCAACAATCAAATGCTTCAGCTTCGCTAATGCGCTATTAACCGCATCTACATTGCTATGACGGTACAGGTCGTTTTCGATAACGATAGCCACATCCGCTTCGTTCGCTTCAATGCGAGCTAATGCGCTGTCTAATGGCTGTGCGTCCATCATTGCTAAACCAAAACTGTTTGCATGAGAGGCTAAGTAAGATAAGCCCACCTGCGCACCTTTCGCTTTTAGTGCAAATGCCACGTTAGCCGCGGCTTGGATCATCGCCTCACTAGCACTATGGCTACCACTGATAATCAGTGGTTTTTTCGCGCTTGAAAGCGCTTGTGCGATGGTTTCAACTTTCGCTTTGAGGTCTGCAGGTAAGTCATTCACTGCTGGTGCATCGCCATTAATCATGTTGGCAATAGCAAAACCAAAACGTGCTTGGTCAGCCACAGGAGCACGGTAATTAAATGCGGCGACATCATCTAAGCGGGTATCATCCACATTGGTGATAAACAGTGGGTATTTCGCATGTTGACCAATGTTCATGATTGCCGCGATTTGCCAGTCAGCGACTTTTTGTGCTGCCGCCATTTCACGTGCTTTACCTTTCACCGCTTGACGTACAGATAACGCCATACGCGCACCTGTCTGAGTTAAATCTTCACCCAGTACCAGCACCGCATCGTAACCCTCCACTTCACGCAGT
This sequence comes from Providencia sp. TYF-12, assembly GCF_041344805.1. NCBI lineage: Bacteria > Pseudomonadati > Pseudomonadota > Gammaproteobacteria > Enterobacterales > Morganellaceae > Providencia > Providencia sp. TYF-12. The sequence continues at coordinate 1,983,398 of NZ_CP166833.1, read as the reverse complement.
GTTGGCGTATAGATACCGCCATTTTGCAGGATATTTTGCATCAGCGCTAAACGGCGTTGCTCACTCGAAGAAACACCTGAATAGAAGTTTTCTGCACCGACAAGTGCTCGTAACGCATAGTTACTTTCGATGCTTGCACGTGGTGAACCAATACCAATCACTTTCTTCGCTTGATTGATAATTTGCGCACCGCTTTGCATTGCCTCAATAGCCGATATAACCTGTTTTACGCCATTTTTATTTAACACAGCTTGACGTGGACGGTCTTTACGGTTGACATAGCCATAACCAAAACGACCGCGGTCACATAGGAAATAGTGGTTTACTGAACCATTATAACGGTTCTCAATGCGGCGGATTTCACCATAGCGCTCACCAGGGCTAGTATTACAACCGATACTGCACTGTTGGCAGATACCCGGGGCAAATTGCATGTCCCATTTACGGTTATAGCGCTCAGAGTGCGTTTTATCGGTAAAGACCCCTGTCGGACAGACTTCAACTAGGTTACCTGAGAATTCACTTTCTAGCGTACCGTCTTCTGTACGACCGAAATACACATAGTTATGTGCCCCATAAACCCCCAAGTCCGTGCCATCTGCGTAATCTTTGTAATAACGCACACAGCGGTAACAAGCGATACAGCGGTTCATTTCATGACTAATGAACGGCCCTAAGTCTTGGTTGATGTGTGTACGTTTCGTAAAACGATATTTACGCATATTATGACCGGTCATCACCGTCATATCTTGTAGGTGGCAATTACCGCCTTCCTCACAGACTGGGCAGTCGTGAGGGTGGTTGGTCATCAGCCATTCCACAACACTTTCACGGAATTGTTTGGCTTCTTCATCATCAATTGAGATGTAGGTACCTTCCGTTGCCGGTGTCATACAAGACATTACTAGGCGACCGCGAGTATCATCCGCGTTCTGATATTGCTTAACCGCACACTGGCGGCAAGCGCCAACGCTTCCCAGCGCCGGATGCCAGCAAAAATAAGGAATATCTAGCCCGAGAGAAAGACAGGCTTGTAACAGGTTTTCAGACCCGTTTACGTCATATTCTTTGCCGTCTACATATATTGTAGCCATAGTCAGCATGCTTCCCAAAGGCCCGCATAAAGCAGGCGTTAATCAAAAATACGTTCTTCGTGAAAAATCTCTTTAGCGGTTGCTCAATCGCTAAATAATTACCAACGCTGCTTGAGCAGGTTTGGTTGGATACCCGCAATCTGCACGATGTTACGCAGATCTTTTTGCGAGATACCCGCTTCAAATTCATCACGGAAATATTTGATGGCACTTTGCAGCGGTTCGACTGCTCCCGGTGCGTGAGCACAGAATGTTTTACCCGGACCTAAGAAACGGCAAAGTTGCTCTAATGTTTCGATGTCACCCGGCTGGCCTTCGCCTTTTTCCAGTGCTTGTAAAATTTTCACGCTCCACGGCAATCCATCACGACATGGCGTACACCAACCACAGGATTCACGTGCAAAGAAGGTTTCTAAGTTACGAACTAACGAAACCATGTTGATTTCATGATCAACCGCCATTGCTAATGCAGTACCAAGACGGCTACCGGCTTTGGCAATATTTTCAAAATCCATTGGTAAGTCGAGGTGGTCATTGGTCAGGAAGTCTGTCCCTGCCCCACCCGGCTGCCATGCTTTAAGTTTTAAACCATCACGCATACCACCTGCGTAATCTTCTAATACTTCACGTGCCGTTGTACCAAATGGTAATTCCCATAGACCCGGATTTTTCACACGCCCAGAGAAGCCCATTAATTTAGTGCCCGCGTCTTTACTCTTACCTGCGCTTAAATCGATGTACCACTGGTCACCATGCTCTAAAATAGCCGGCACGTTACAGATAGTTTCAACGTTATTTACGCAAGTTGGTTTACCCCAAGCACCTGATGTTGCAGGGAATGGTGGTTTAGAACGCGGGTTAGCACGACGACCTTCTAAAGAGTTAATCAGTGCAGTTTCTTCACCGCAGATATAACGCCCAGCACCGGTGTGCACAAATAGCTCGAAATCAAACCCCGAACCGAGGATATTTTTTCCTAACAGGCCCGCAGCTTTCGCTTCTTCGATGGCACGGCGCAAGTGTTGAGCTGCCTCAACATACTCACCACGTAGGAAGATATAACCACGATAAGCTTTTAGTGCATATGCTCCCGTGATCATCCCTTCAACTAACAAATGAGGCAGTTGCTCCATCAATAAGCGGTCTTTGTAGGTGCCCGGTTCCATTTCATCCGCATTACATAAGAAATAACGCAGTTTCATGTTTTCGTCTTTTGGCATCAGGCTCCATTTCAGGCCTGTTGAGAACCCCGCACCACCACGCCCTTTCAGGCCAGCGTCTTTGACAAGGTTAACAACTTCATCCGGTGCCATGCCTTTGAGCGCACGCTCAAGACCTTTGTATCCGTTTTTACTGCGGTACTCATCTAACCAAACAGGCTGATTGTCATCACGCAAACGCCATGTTAGGGGATGAGTTTCAGCAGTACGGATCACTGGATTAACAGAATTTGTCATGGATACTGCTCCAGTAATTTTTGAATATTTTCAGGCTGCACATAACTGTGAGTATCTTCATCGATCATCATCGTCGGACCCTTATCACAGTTACCCAAGCAACAGGTTGGCAGCAATGTAAAGCGACCATCGGCTGTTGTTTGGCCAGGGCGAATATTCAGCTGTTTAATGATTTCAGCTTCTAAACCCTGATAACCAGTAATATGGCAAACAACACTGTCGCAATAGCGAATAATGTGGCGTCCAACAGGTTGACGGAAGATTTGGCTATAGAATGTTGCCACACCTTCAACATCACTAGCGGGGATACCTAAGACGTCAGCGATAGCATAGATCGCACCGTCCTCAACCCAGCCACGGTTTTTTTGCACAATTTTCAGTGCCTCGATAGATGCTGCTCGCGCATCTTCATAGTGATGTTTCTCACCTTCTATTTCTGCACGCTCTTCGTCAGTTAAAACAAAGCCATGATGAGCTTGAGGTTCGAATACATTCACCACATCGAGTTGATTGTGTTTATCATGTTCATTATGCATGGTTAGCGATCCACATCCGACATTACAAAATCGATACTACCCAGATAGACGATTAAGTCTGAAACTAAACTACCGCGAATAACCGCAGGGATTTGCTGCAAGTGAGCATAGCTTGGCGTACGAATACGTGTACGGTAGCTCATCGTGCTGCCATCACTGGTCAGGTAGTAGCTGTTGATCCCCTTCGTGGCTTCAACCATCTGGAATGATTCATTCGCAGGCATCACTGGCCCCCAAGACACTTGCAAGAAGTGGTTAATCAGGGTTTCAATGTGCTGTAACGTACGCTCTTTTGGTGGCGGCGTCGTCAATGGATGGTCGGCTTTGAATGGGCCTTCTGGCATATTCTTGTAGCATTGCTCAAGAATACGGATACTCTGGCGCATCTCTTCAACTTTGATCATCACACGGTCATAGCAGTCACCGTTGTGAGCGATAGGAATATCGAATTCAAAGTTTTCATAACCTGAATATGGACGCCATTTACGCACGTCAAAATCAACGCCTGTAGCACGTAAACCCGCACCTGTCACACCCCATGCCAATGCCTCTTCTTTGTTGTACATTGCTGTACCAATAGAACGGCCTTTTAAGATGGAGTTTTTCAGTGCAGACGTGACATAAGACTCTAAACGTTTCGGCAGCCAATCAAGTAACTCACGCAGCAACTTTTCCCAACCGCGCGGTAAGTCGTGTGCAACACCACCAATACGGAACCAAGCTGGATGCATACGGAACCCAGTGATAGCTTCAATCACGTTGTACACTTTTTGACGGTCAGTAAACGCAAAGAATACAGGTGTCATTGCGCCGACGTCTTGAATATAAGTACTGATGTATAGCAAGTGGCTATTAATACGGAATAATTCAGACAGCATGACGCGAATGGTCTTTACGCGGTCAGGCACTTCAATGCCAGCCAATTTTTCAACGGCTAACACGTATGGCATTTCATTCACACACCCACCGAGGTACTCAATACGGTCAGTGTAAGGAATGTAACTGTGCCATGACTGGCGCTCGCCCATTTTCTCAGCACCACGGTGGTGGTAACCGATATCAGGCACACAGTCGATAATTTCTTCACCATCAAGTTGCAGTACAATACGGAATGCACCGTGTGATGATGGGTGGTTTGGCCCTAAGTTCAGGAACATGAAATCTTCATTTTCATTTCCACGTGCCATGCCCCACTCTTCTGGTTTGAAAGTTAAAGCTTCCATTTCCAGATCTTGTTTCTGTTTAGTCAGAACAAAGGGGTCGAACTCAGTTGCACGCGCAGGATAATCCTTACGCAGTGGGTGACCTTCCCAGCTTGGCGACATCAGTAAGCGACGTAAATTTGGGTGACCTTGGAAGGTGATCCCAAACATATCCCACACTTCACGTTCATGCCAATTTGCATTTGGGAACAGCGAAACCATAGAAGGTACGTTGAGGTCTTTCTCATTAAGAGCGACTTTCAACATAATATCGCGGTTACGGTCAATAGAAATAATGTGATAGAAAACACTAAAGTCTGCTTCAGGCAGGCCTTGACGGTGGATTCTTTGGCGTTCATCTACCCCGTGTAAGTCAAATAGCATGACATACGGTTTTGGTAGTTTCTTTAGAAAATCTACAACTTCCAGTAATTGTTCACGACGAACCCAAACCACTGGCATACCAGTGCGGGTTGCTTGAACAGAAAAGGCATCCGGCCCAAATTGATTGCGCAGTTCCAGAAGCACAGGGTCATTTAAATGTTCCTGTGTCTGCCATCCTGGCTGGGTACTACTCGCTTGCGCTATCTGATCTGTCATCATTCTTCACCATAACGCTTGATCAGGTTTATTATTTCGCAACAACATTGCTCTGTTACGCTGTATGGCTTTAAGCCTTAAATTTCGTCTGGTGTACGCAGGTTCGTCACTGCAATACGTTCACCGTGCTTTCTTTCTCTTTCTGATTGCATGTTGGCACGGTAAACCCCTTGGTCACCAACGACCCAAGACAGCGGACGACGCTCTTTACCGATAGATTCTTGCAACAGAAGCAGAGCCTGCATATAGGCTTCTGGGCGCGGTGGGCAACCTGGGATATACACATCTACAGGGATAAATTTATCGACGCCTTGTACAACAGAATAAATGTCATACATACCACCAGAGTTAGCACATGAACCCATGGAAATAACCCATTTTGGTTCAAGCATTTGGTCATACAGACGTTGAATAACAGGCGCCATTTTAGTGAAACATGTGCCTGCAACGACCATGAAGTCGGCTTGGCGAGGAGAAGCACGTAGTACTTCCGCACCAAAGCGGGCTACGTCATGAACAGCCGTGAACGAAGTCACCATTTCTACATAGCAACATGAAAGGCCAAAGTTATAGGGCCATAGAGAGTTTTTGCGCCCCCAGTTAACAACATCGTGAAGTGCATGAGAAAGTTTCCCCATGTACACACTGTTTTCAACTTGCTGCTCCAGTGGATCAGTTACGATCTCCTGAGTTTGCAGTGGGTAACGGTCGTTCTCACCGTTCGGATCTATGCGGGTGAGCGTATAATCCATTGTATAATGCCTCGCTTTTTACTGCGGATGACGATTGCTGATTTTAATAACTTCACTAGGATGCTTTACTTTTCCGCGAGAACGGACTGGTGTCCAATCCAATGCTCCAACGCGAACTAAATAAAACAATCCCGCCAACAATACCAAAATAAAGATAGCGGCTTCGATAAAGCCTACCCAGCCAGCTTCGCGGATGGCGACTGACCATGCAAATAGGAACATGGCTTCAACATCGAAGATAACGAAGAACATGGCGACTAAGTAAAACTTAGCTGACATACGAAGACGTGCACTACCGACCGAATCAATACCTGATTCGTAAGGGACATGTTTTGTTCTGGCTTTGGCGCGGCTACCCAAGAAGTGACCTGCGACCAGCATGAAAGCACACAGACCGATAGTGCCGATAAGGAATATCGCAAACGCCCAGTTATGGGCTAACGCTAGGATTGATGTAGACATACTCGTTGCTTACTCATTACTTATGGTGCGTAAACTGCTCTTTTTTACAACACGGCAGTATTGCACCACAATTGCCCAGTTAATCGAGAAGAAAGACCAAACATTGATCACCAACTAAAAGATCACCAAACTTAAATCAGTCTGTTGACCGCGTTTGGTTTGTCCTCTCTCATTACAATTTACTTTACCCAAATTAGGTAAAATAACCCGTATTTGTTACAAAAACCTCACAGACTAAAAACACTAAAATAACAAAAAGTACTCATAATCTGCTAAAACGTGTCAGTGTAATGATACACAAGTAAAGACGCAAACTAGTTTAACTGATTATTCGTTTTTACTACACCATTATCTCAGGAAAAACCTGTCTTAACAGATGAAAAATTGCTCTTTTTATTTGATCTAACGCACAGTTTTATTGAAAAAGTACTCAATTTGTTTACATCACATTCAATTTAACTTTAAGAAGCCTTAACGCATTTTTATTGTTTAATTTAAGTAACTAACTGACATACCAGCGCTATTTTACCAATTCTGCTAAAAAAAATTGTTAATAACATAACAAATCATTAACTAACTAATGAAATTCAGGTTATGCCAGCTACATCACAATTATTTCATGCTCTTCAATATTTAACCATACTTATTAAGTGGTTAATTGATTTTTTTATAAGCTAAAATCGGAAATAAAATGATAAATTTGAACTTGATAACGATAAAAAGCATTTTGACTATTTAAACACTGACTCAATAGGATTACTTGATACCGTTTCCCAATATTGAACATTAAACACGGTAACGTGAAATAATCGTTTCAGTCAGTAAGCATTATTTTGTTTGTGCTCAGCAGCAACAAGTCACAAATAGGATTATCTTGCCACTTTTTATCACGTTGTAATTTGATTGTGTAAGTTGTGCTCTTTCCACCTGATGCGCCGTTAAAATAATATCTGTCTATAAGCAGTAACGCATTGATCACAAACAAGTGAATCACTTGTAAGTTAATAAAATGATATAAAAAACGGTACTTCCAAGCAGGTTGGAAGTACCGTCGAAACAAATAAATAAATTATATATTATGATTAAGCTAAATTAGACGAAACGATTAACTTAATTCTCCCCATCATTGCTATCAGCCAATTCACTCGCTGACGATGCAACATAAGGTATTTTTTTGTTTTCGATGGCACTAAACACCGTTAAAACAAAATCTTTCTGTTCATCTGCATTTTTATACAACCAATACTGAATATCAGGTAAACGAGGTAACCCATCTGATTCATTTAAAATACGTAAATCCGCATTTTGCATTTCCATTGGTCTAGCAGTTACCCCAACCTCAGCATTCACAGCAGCACGAACAGCTGGTAAAGAAGCAGCCTCATAGGCTACATGCCATGGCAACCCTGCTTCATCTAACGCATTAGTACACAGTTTACGATAAGGGTTAGTTTCATCCATAACAACTAACGGTATTGGCTCATTAGGGCGCAATTGGAAATCAGGAGCACTGTGCCATAACACAGGTACTGTCCTTAATGCCGTCTTAGGATGATGACTAATCCTTGTTGTCGTTAATGCTAAATCCACTTCGTGATTATCTAACATTGACTCAATAAATTGCGCTCGCTTGATGCGAACTTCAACAGCAACTCGTGGGTATACTGATGCTATCCGGTTAAGTAAAAATGGCAGCAAAATATCAACAGTGTCGTCTGATGCTCCGATACGAAGTTCACCTTCTGCATCGTTATAAGTCAATGATGCAGTTGCATCATCATTTGCACGAAGAATTTGCCTCGCGTAACCGAGTAATTGCAATCCATGTGCTGTAAGCAGTTTATTCCGCCCATGACGAGCGAAAAGCTCACGACCGACTAATTGCTCTAAACGTTGCATCTGCTGGCTTACCGCAGACTGCGTTCTACACACCGCAGCCGCTGCGGCTGCAAATGTATTTAGATCAGCGACAGCAACGAAAGTTCGTAGCAAATCAAGATCTAAGTTCATAATGGGACGATTGGAATTTATCATCGTTCATTCTCTTATATAATATTATGTAACCTGGTGTTTCTGCTCTCCTCCATGAGAATCAGCGAGTTTTGTGCGACTACTAAGTGAGTGCATTTCTAATCCATAGATCTGCAATAACTTCTCTTCTACTTTTCTTTATTTTACCTATTTAACACAAATATAGCGCTTATTAGCGACAAAATAGCTGAGATAAATAGAATACTTCCAAAAAATCAAAAATGTATTTAAAAAAAGGAATATACTTCTTAAAAGCTAATTAAAATCCCTTCGTTTAGTACACCTAAATAGTAACATATTTAATGTAATCACAATTATTTTAATGTAAGCACATTATAAAAATCATTTCACTATTTTTTAATGTCATTAAAAATCAATAAATTACAATAAAATGAAGCACTTTAAGTTAAAAAAAACCAGCCGAAACAATCAATATTACTAACAAAACCCCACTAAAAATTACAAAAAAAGGCCGTTATAGCGTATAAATTATGACAGTATTCATGATTCCATTATCAATATTACATTTCGATACAATTTTTCTTTTAAGAGCTAGGATTTCCTCATTTTTACCATTTCTATACTAAAACCCTAAAGATTATCGAAATTAAACTCCAACTTAAAACATACAATTAGACTGTAAGGCTAACTTAATGAATATATTCAGAGCCCAAGTATTACATTTATGCTCAAATCAACCTTTTACACCAAAGATTACCTAGCATCTTCAAAAGCTTCTGACAGAAGAGTACAGTAAGGTAATAATGCCGGTCCCTACCAAAGTAACCCCGTTAGGGTAATGAGAGAACAATGAATAATCTAACCAAATCTAATAAACTCGATAATGTATGCTATGACATTCGCGGGCCTGTGTTAAAAGAAGCTAAGCGCTTAGAAGAAGAAGGGAACAAAGTTCTCAAACTGAATATTGGTAACCCGGCACCATTTGGCTTTGAAGCGCCTGATGAAATTCTCGTTGATGTTCTACGCAATTTGCCTAGTTCACAAGGTTACTGTGATTCAAAAGGGCTCTATTCTGCCCGTAAAGCTATCGTTCAACATTACCAAGCTCGCGGTATTCATGAAATGACCGTTGAAGATGTCTATATTGGTAATGGGGTATCAGAACTCATTGTGCAAGCAATGCAAGCGTTACTTAATAATGGGGATGAAATGCTTGTCCCTGCACCTGACTACCCTCTGTGGACCGCCGCCGTCTCCCTATCTGGTGGGAAAGCCGTTCATTATATGTGTGATGAACAACAAGGGTGGATGCCAGATATCGAAGATATCCGCAAAAAAATTACACCAAGAACCCGTGGTATCGTTGTTATCAACCCCAATAACCCAACAGGTGCTGTATATAGCAAAGACCTGTTGATGGAAATCGTCGAAATTGCTCGACAACATAATCTCATCATTTATGCGGACGAGATTTACGATAAAATTCTATATGATGGTGCAGTCCACCATTCAATCGCAGCATTAGCACCGGATTTATTAACCATCACGTTTAATGGTTTATCAAAAACCTACCGCGTTGCTGGTTTCCGTCAAGGTTGGATGGTACTAAATGGTCCTAAAAAGCATGCTAAAGGCTATATTGAAGGGTTAGAAATGTTAGCCTCAATGCGTTTATGCGCCAACGTCCCTATGCAACATGCCATTCAAACGGCTCTCGGTGGCTATCAAAGCATTAGCGAATTTATTCAGCCAGGTGGTCGCCTATATGAACAGCGCGAACGCGCTTGGGAACTGATTAACCAAATTCCAGGGGTTTCTTGTGTTAAACCTCAGGGGGCGCTGTATATGTTCCCAAAAATTGATATTAAACGCTTTAATATTCATGACGACCAAAAAATGATCTTAGACTTGTTATTACAAGAAAAAGTGCTATTAGTTCAAGGCACTGCATTTAACTGGCCTGAACCTGATCATTTTAGAATTGTCACGCTACCCTATGCAGATGATTTAGAAATGGCGATTAATAAATTTGGCCGTTTCTTAGAAGGTTATCGCCAGTAATATGGTATTTTAGTTATTCCAAAAATAAAGCCTCCTATTTGGAGGCTTGTTAAATTTTACATTTCATCATCTTTTATTGACTGTATTATTTTGATTATCAAATAATAGAAATAAAATAGATTGCCACAAGGAAAAACCCCAATAATATAAATGGAAAGTATTTCATATTGCCCCTTTATTTCTTATTTAAAAGTCCATTATATTTTTTTAATATTATAATTCAATATAATTAATATATTAATTAAAAAGTTCCAAAATAGATATTCGGATTGCGATTGATAATTGAATGTTATTTATTTTATATTTTAGAAATAACTAATTAAAAAAACAATAAACTGATATCACTTTACTTCTATTTTCGATATAATTTCTATGGCCTACAAACAATATGAAGAGGAATTATGAGCTACTTTTTTGCCCATCTCGCTAGAATGAAACTGATCCACCGCTGGCCACTTATGCGCAATGTACGTACTGAAAATGTCTCTGAGCATAGTTTACAGGTTGCTATGGTCGCTCACGCACTTGCCATCATTAAAAACCGTAAGTTTGCAGGTAATGTAAACGCAGAGAAAATCGCACTACTTGCCATGTACCATGATGCCAGTGAAGTCATTACCGGTGACCTCCCTACTCCTATCAAGTATCATAATCAACAAATAGCCCATGAATATAAAAAAATAGAGAAATTTGCGCAACAAAAGCTTATCGACATGCTACCTGAAGAATTACAAGACGACTTTAAAGAATTAATTATTGAAGATTTACAATCGGAAGAAGAGCATTTTATCGTAAAACAAGCAGATACATTATGTGCCTATTTAAAATGTCTAGAAGAGCTGTCCGCAGGGAATAGTGAGTTTAAATTAGCCAAAAGGCGTCTAGAGAAAATGTTAGCGGAACGAAATAGCCCAGAGATGGAATATTTTATGAAAACCTTCGTACCCAGTTTTACTTTATCTTTAGATGAAATCAGCAATTAATATATAAGTAGTAGTATTTTATATCTACTTATATATCTGTTGATTTACCAATCTAATAATAGCAAATTAGATTCGAGTTTATTCTATAAAAAAGGTTATTCAACCTTCACTAGCTTTTTATTGCAACCTATCATAGTAGAAAATGCAATATAAAATGTTTTTTTATCCCCATTAATACCTAGTATTACATATTCAGAGTCATCAATAGAGATAGTACAACGTAAAGGCTCTTTAGTTTTATATACTTCCCCTTTCTTCGTCACAAATTTTATTGACCAAAAATCATATGAATCTATTTTATTTCGTTCAAATAATATGGTAAATACTTTTTTTAGCTCAGATTTATCTGGAATATCATATAGTTTTATTGACGTAGCAAGTTTTTTAGTCACATCAAAATAACCTGCAACGAAGTGAGTTAGTTCAACATGTGACAATGTCTCCCCCCAATAATTTTCAAAGTCACAATAACCATAATTGAATTTATCATCTCCCCATGATTCATTTTGACTCATTTTATTCACCTATAATTGAAATGTATTGAATTACAGAGAATATCAACAAAAAAATTTCTTTTAAAATATATTAAATATTAAAAATATCATTAATTTTAATAGCAAAAAGCTCTAATATAGATTAGAGCTTTTTGCTAAAATTAATTTCTATGAGCTTAAAAAGGAAATAGTATCGGAATAACTGCCACACTAATTAACATAACAATAATAGTAAATGGCACTCCCATTTTCAAAAAGTCAGCAAATTTATATCCGCCGGGGCCAAGAACTAATGTATTAACAGGAGATGAAACTGGCGTCATAAAGGCAGCTGAAGCCGCAATCCCAATCACCATAGCAAATGGCAACGGTGAAACTTCCATTTGACGTGCGGCAGCAATCGCAATAGGGGCCATTAACACCGCAGTTGCAGTATTTGAGATAAACAAACCAATAGTAGCGCATAAGATAAAGAGACATAACAGCATCACATGAGGGCCTAACCCCCCTGCAACTTTCATCAACGCGTCAACCGCAAGGGCAATCCCCCCTGTTTCCTGTAAAGCTATAGCAAACGGCATCATCCCTACGATTAAAATAATACTTGGCCAATGGATAGACTTATAAGCACTTTCCATATCAATACAACGGAATTTACCCATTAACAAACACGCAATCAGCGCAGCGATAAAGTTTGGAATTTCATTAGTCACCATCATTGCCACCATTAGGGCTAGGCAAAATAGCGCATGGGGAGCTTGTGATGACGCTGGCGCAACTGCTTCTACTTCCGCAGCAAGGTTTAATACAATAAAATTACGTGGTTTAGTGGATAAAATACGGATTAACTTCCAATCACCAATTACCAGCAAGATATCGCCAAGTCTTAGTGGTTCATCAACCAACTTTCCATCCAATGCTTTACCATCACGACGGATCCCGACGACGTTAAGCCCATAACGAGTACGAAATTTAATGTCCCTTAACGTTTTACCAAGCAGTTCTGAATCAGGGTTCATGGAAACTTCAGCCATTCCCACATCGCGGGATTGGTCAGAAAAGTAATCACCACGTAAAATCATTGGTTCGAGTAATTGCTCACTGCAAAACTGCCGCAACTCATCATCACTGACCGAAATATCAACCAATAAAACATCACGTTCGCGCAGTTCCGTCCCCCCTGTCGCACTGACCATAACACGACGGAATTTACGCCAGCGCTCAATGCCCACTACGTTTGCTTCATAGCGAGAACGTAGGTGTAATTCATCAAGGGTATGGCCTATTAATGGCGAGCCTTTGCGAATAGCGAGGCGGCGTGCTCTACCAGTCAATTTATAATCACGAATTAAATCACGAAAACTACGCTGATAGCGTTCAGGGAGTTTGTCTGGCTCGTTGCTTCCTAACCAGCGACGTGTAACCCACATATAGGCTATACCCGCCAATAAAATCAGAATACCGATAGGTGTAATTGAGAAAAACTTAAAGCCTTCAATCCCCTCACGAACCAATTCACTGTTAACAACCATATTCGGAGGCGTTGCAACCAATGTCATCATGCCGCTCATTAGCCCTGCAAAACCAAGTGGCATCATCAGACGGCTTGGGGAAGTTTTCATCCGGGCAGAAACACTGAGAACGACTGGAATGAAGATAGCAACCACCCCTGTTGAACTCATAAATGCACCCAGCCCCGCAACGGTGAGCATTAAAAAAACCAGCATCTTGCTTTCGCTGCTTCCTGCTACGCGAACAAGCCAATCCCCCATTTGATATGCGATGCCAGTTCGGACAAGACCGTCACCTATAACGAATAAAGCCGCAATCAATAGTACGTTAGGGTCAGCAAACCCTGCCGTTGCTTGCTCAAGTGTTAAAGTATCACTCAGAACAAAAGCGACAATCACTAATAGCGCAACCACATCCATACGGATTTTATTTGTGGTAAATAAAACTATCGCGATCAACAGTAAGGTTAATACCCACAGCAATTCTCCGTTCAAAATATCCCCTTTCGACGAAAAAATACATTGCTAAAGTTTTTCTTTAGTTAACCATGTTTTACGGAGAATTTCTTTGATTAGATCATCATTAATCCGAATTAGACACTAAAAGTTCATAATCCCCATTATTGTCGGGGCCCATAACTGAAATTTGTGCCAATGAATTGATGATTACATTAATTTCATCACGACGGGCCATTTCTTCTGGCGCATGGACTGCAACGACTTGGCAGCCAGCACTAAGTGCAGAATGAATGCCTGCCGTAGCATCTTCGAAAGCAATACAGGATTTTGGCGATAAAGAAAGTACATTTGCACCTAATAAAAATGGCTCTGGATCTGGCTTACCTTTAGTTACCTTTTCAAAGGTTACCCAGTGTTTTGGTTCCGGTAGACCCGCTGCTTGCTGACGACCATGAGCGATTGGCACTGTTCCTGAAGTCACGATTGCCCAAGGTGCACCTATTTCATTTAAACGCGTTAATAGCGCTACAGCCCCCGGCAAGGCAACCACTCCTTCCATATCTTCACTTTCCATTTTCTCTAACCAGCGGAAATAATCCATGACCTCTTCTTCAGTCGCATCGGGTAAAAAATGACGTAAACTGGTTAATGCTGGCTTCCCATGAATATAGCTAATAATTTCCTCAGCACTTTTACCGATACGCTCACCAAACTTACACCAACAACGCTCAACCACTGCGAGCGAATCTGCTAATGTGCCATCTAAATCAAATAGAAACCCTTTTGCCTTTAATTTCACGTCTACCCCTTTCTTGTTCTTGAATCGATTCTATCTCTTAGTTAACGCTAAATAGACGCCAATGCGCAACCTCAATAACAAAAATAATCAAGATTTGCGTTAATGACTTAGATTTGAGTGCACTGGAGAGTTAAAACAGAAAAGAAATGTTAATTTAAGTTTGAGTTTGAGTTTGAGTTTGAGTTTGAAATTTTTATACTTATTAATTTCATTTGCTCTAAATTATTCGCCTTGACGCCAAGTAGAAGTATGACGAACAAATTTACTCTAAGAAGTTTGTGCTGTAGCTAAGCGACCAGAGACGAGTAGCCGAACGCAGTCAACAACGCTACAGCGCAAAATACGACGAGCACTAAGCATTGAAGATCTGGGAAATCTCTACCGCTGAAAGATGATACTGGCGTGGACAAGCATGCCAAATCGCTAACATCCGTACATATTTATCCCACATTGGCGTTTGTGAGTTAAACCCATGCGTCCCGCTGTCGAAGTGGGTATAACGCCCTTCTGTATTTACCATAAAGCGGACGTAGCTCAAATAACGTGCTTCTGTTGCGGCATCAAAGCCCAAAAACTGCACACGGCGGCCATCAATCTCTTCCTTGTTAGCCATGTTGCTATAAGAAACTTGCAGTGCATGGTACATTTCCATGATATCAATAACAGTACGGCAGGTATCTTCACTTAAATGGCCGAAGTCTCTGTCTAACTCACGCATTTGTAACCCATAACCACGTTCAATAATGGTTTGTAGACGACGATAACGTTCTGCATTATCAGGGTCAAGCATGGTCATCATTTTATATTGATTCGATAAGATCAAGCGTTGTGCGTTAGTCATTTCCATCATGGTTCTCCCACTAAAAAGTATGGCTTATCTTCGCATTCAACATTAATCATAGACAGTGAAAACACAACTTTTATTGATCTAAACACCCTTTTTACATTACTTATTGTTAAATCTACCTTTTAATAGAAATTATCTCTTAAATATCTTCCATAAAGGAACGATCTAATTGGTTAAATGCGCGCTTTAGCAAGTCAGCTAACGCCATATAATCAGGTTGCTGCTCAATCGGTGCCATGGCAATTCCTGCTTCAGTAAATTTATCACGGATCTCATGAAACCAGCTCAGCAAGCTAGATGGTAGAGGCGTCGCAGCACGTTTACCTAACCACCATAGGCCTTGCATTGGCAAACTACAGGCAAAAAGAGCCGTAGCAATGGCGGGTCCCAATTGCCCACCTAACGCGATTTGCCATGCTAATGTAAAAATTGCAATGGGCGGCATAAAACGAATACCAAAGCGAACTGCTTTGTTGATACGAATTTCGGGGAAAATTGGCGACAGTTTTTTCTCCATAGGAAAGGTCTTCAGATAGCGGTTACCTAATCTAAAGCGTTTAAAAAAACCGGGCGGTGTACTTTGTAATGTACTCATGAAACGTTTCCTATCGACTTCTGAAAAACTGAGGCAATAATTTGTAGATTGCACCATGGTAAAATGATAGCACATTTAAGATAACGAAATTATTTCATTACATTTACCTTAAGTTAAGTCACTTTACTAAATATCAGCTATTCTAATAGCAATGTAACCCTGTGCTATAACACCACTTTATACGTCACTTATGATTTTAATCAATCAAAGTCTCTATTTTTAAAAAAAACGTATAAAATATAAAATAATTTTAGTAGAATCTGCCACATTTAGAATTGCTGTTGCATTTGTTACTTTGTAACTTTATCCATCTTCGAAACTGAAGATAGACAACAGTTATATATATTGGGGTTTTTGGTCGTTATTTCAACACTAGGTGCAGAGGTTTACTTTTATATGCCTTTGCAAAAAAGGATAGCGCCTGCTTTATCAACCCCTAAAGGTCTCACGATCTTTAACTTTTTCGCCTTTAACATGATATCAATCATGATGTTTCAGGTCATAAATACGCTAGGCTCTAGCAATATATTTTTAATCTGAGTCTTTTCATTTTTTTCAAAAGGCTTCACAACAACAATTAACGATAGGTATTTCCATGTCAAGTAAGCTGGTACTGGTTTTAAACTGCGGTAGCTCCTCACTGAAATTCGCCATCATCGATCCGACTAATGGAGATGAATTTTTATCCGGTTTAGCGGAGTGCTTCAACCTCCCTGAAGCTCGTATTAAGTGGAAAATGGACGGTGCTAAAAAGGAAGCTCCTTTAGGTGCTGGTGCGGCGCATAGCGAAGCATTGGATTTCATTGTTAACACCATTCTTGCTGAAAAACCAGAGTTGTCAGAGCAGATCACTTCTATCGGTCACCGTATTGTTCACGGTGGTGAAAAATTCACGTCTTCGGTTTTAATTACTGATGACGTTATTGCCGGTATTGAAGCGGCTATCCCATTCGCACCACTGCACAACCCTGCTCACCTTATTGGTATTGAAGAAGCAAGAAAATCATTCCCGCACTTGGTCAATAAAAATGTTGCTGTCTTTGACACCGCATTCCACCAGACCATGCCGCAAGAATCCTATCTGTATGCATTGCCATACGAACTCTATTCAGAGCATAGTATCCGCCGTTATGGCGCGCACGGTACAAGCCATTACTATGTTTCCCGTGAAGCTGCAAAAAAACTGAATAAGCCTGTTGATGAGCTCAATGTTATCACTTGCCACTTAGGCAACGGTGGTTCTGTGACTGCGATTGTTAACGGTAAATGTGTTGATACCTCCATGGGCTTAACGCCATTAGAAGGTCTGGTAATGGGAACACGTAGTGGTGATATCGACCCTGCAATCATTTTCCATTTACATGATTCTTTAGGTATGAGCGTTGAACAAATCAATAAAATGCTGACTAAAGAATCAGGTTTACTTGGCTTAACAGGCGTGACCAGCGACTGCCGTTATGTTGAAGACAACTATGGCACTCAAGAAGACGCAACTCGCGCAATGGATGTTTTCTGCCATCGTTTAGCGAAATACGTGGGTGCATATAGTGCACTGATGGAAGGCCGCCTTGATGCTATCATCTTCACAGGTGGTATTGGTGAAAACTCAGCACAAGTTCGTGAAATCACCTTGAAGAAACTGGCAATCCTTGGTTTCGAATATGACCACGAACGCAACTTAGCGGCACGCTTCGGTAAAGAAGGTTTAATCACTACCGATCAAAGCCGCCCAGCGCTGGTTATCGCAACCAATGAAGAATTGGTTATTGCCCAAGATACTGCGCGTTTAACCGCATAAGCAACTTCTACCGCCAGCAACCTGCTGGCGGTATCGTTTTGTCATTAGAGTAACCGAAATAAAGAGGTTCCCGTGTCCCGTACAATTATGTTAATACCTACTGGCACCAGCGTTGGCTTAACTAGCGTTAGCCTAGGTGTCGTTCGCTCAATGGAACAAAAAGGTGTTCAATTAAGCGTTTTCAAACCTATCGCACAGCCACGCGTCTCTGGCAATAAAGACCAAACTACCGAAGTACTTCGTTCGCATTCAAGTATTACTACCATTGTTGAACCATTAAACATGGAATACGTTGAATCGCTGCTAACCTCGTCGAAAAAAGACGTCTTAATGGAAGAAATTGTTGCTCGTTATCATGAGCACACAAAAAATGCAGAAGTTATTCTTATTGAAGGTCTTGTTCCTACCCGTAAGCACTCATTTGCTCAATCATTAAACTATGAAATTGCCAAAACATTGGGTGCTGAAATTGTTTTCGTTACTGCTACTGGTAATAGTAACATTACACAAATGCAAGAGCGTTTAGAACTTGTCCGTAATGAGTTTGGTGGTCAACGTAATAAAAACATTATCGGTGTTATCATTAACAAGGTAAATGCACCTGTTGATGAGCAAGGTCGCACGCGTCCTGATTTGTCTGAAATTTTTGATGACTCCACCAAAGCAACTGTTGCTAATCTTGATACGAAACAGTTAGCGTCATTAAATTTACCTGTGCTCGCTTCAATTCCATGGAATTTTGATTTAATTGCCACTCGTGCAATTGATATGGCAAAACACTTAGGCGCTGAAATTGTTAACGAAGGTGAAATTAAAACTCGTCGCGTTAAATCAGTCACGTTCTGTGCGCGCAGTATCCCGCACATGCTTGAGCACTTCCGCCCAGGCTCTTTATTAGTGACCTCAGCAGACCGTCCTGATGTACTGGTATCTGCTTCGCTTGCCGCGATGAATGGTGTTGAAATTGGTGCTGTACTACTCACTGGTGGTTACAATATCGATGCACCAATCCGTCAACTGTGTGAACAAGCGTTTGAGACGGGCCTTCCGGTTTTCATGGTAAAAAGCAACACATGGCAAACATCCTTGAATCTGCAAAGTTTTAGCTTAGAAGTTCCCGCAGATGACCATGAACGCATTGAAAAAATTCAAAACTACGTTGCTCGTCATATTAGCAGTGATTGGATTGAATCACTGGTTGCAGATTCTGAGCGCCCTAATCGCTTATCACCACCTGCATTCCGCTACCAATTAACGGAATTAGCGCGCAAAGCAGGTAAACGAATCGTTCTTCCTGAAGGTGATGAGCCACGTACAGTCAAAGCGGCTTCTATCTGTGCAGAGCGCGGGATCGCAACATGTATTTTATTAGGTAACCCTGATGATATTCGTCGTGTTGCTGCAGCGCAGGGTATTGAGCTAGGTACAGGAATTGAAATTGTTGACCCTGTCAAAGTACGTGAAGAATATGTCGCTCGTTTGGTTGAGCTACGTAAGAACAAGGGTATGACTGAAGTTGTTGCTCGTGAACAACTCGAAGATAATGTCGTCCTAGGGACACTGATGCTTGAAAAAGGTGAAGTTGATGGCCTCGTTTCAGGCGCGGTCCATACCACTGCCAACACTATCCGTCCACCGCTGCAATTAATTAAAACAGCACCGGGCAGTTCATTAGTTTCTTCCGTCTTCTTTATGCTATTACCTGAACAAGTATTTGTTTATGGTGACTGTGCTATCAACCCAGACCCAACTGCAGAGCAATTATCAGAAATCGCTATTCAATCTGCTGATTCTGCAAAAGCGTTCGGTATTGACCCACGCGTTGCGATGATTTCTTACTCTACAGGTGATTCAGGTGCTGGTAGTGATGTTGAGAAAGTACGTGAAGCAACACGTTTAGCACAAGAAAAACGTCCAGACTTGATGATTGATGGCCCATTGCAGTACGATGCCGCAGTAATGGCTGATGTTGCTAAATCCAAAGCGCCTAATTCACCAGTTGCAGGTAAAGCGACCGTATTTATCTTCCCAGACTTAAATACCGGTAATACCACGTATAAAGCCGTACAACGTTCTGCTGACTTAGTCTCTATTGGTCCAATGCTGCAAGGTATGCGTAAACCAGTCAATGACTTGTCTCGTGGTGCATTAGTTGATGATATCGTTTATACCGTTGCGTTAACTGCTATCCAAGCAGTACAAAACGAAAATGCCTAATCAATAAATAATTGATGTTAAAAAGCCAGTCAGGTTACTTTCAACTGACTGGCTTTTTTATAAAAAAATTTAATCTCTAATAGCAGCGCAATACGGCTTGCAAATATATTCTTGATAATGACATGTGTGCAACACATTCCGTTTTTCACCAAGATAACAAACAGCAACCAAATGAAAATTCCCTCACTCAATACTCATGTATCAACTGAATGAGAAACACCTTATCTGATTTGTCGAAGATGAAGGCTGTAAATATATTCATAGGCTTCAGCTTGGTTAGGATAAACTAACTGAATTTGTAATGGGAGTTCAACACCAGGGTCAATTGTATGCCCACTAGTATTACTCAGTATCACATTCCCACCAGACTCCCTCTTATTTAACCAATTTTTCTGGCTTTCATACCAATTTTCGGAGACTTTCGCTCCAGCAGGTAATTGGAAGGATAACTCCCATAAAGTGACCCGTGTATTTTCTGATATTAATGTCAGCATATAACTATAAAGATAACCACCTTCCCCAGCCCAACTTGCCTGATATTTCTGTAAGACCTCTAAATCTTTTTCTGCAGTGACTATGATATTAGAACTAACATTATGGTCGCCTTCATTTTCATAGCCGGCAGGAGGCGTTATACTGCAAATTAACCTTGTGCTTCCCACTCGTGATACACTTGTATTGAGTGGGATATCAATCACTGTCGAATCATTTGCATCAATATTGACTATCGGGTCAATGTCACTCACTCTCATAAGTAATTCATTCTCTGATTCAGCTTCAATGACAGCACCATTAACTGGTATTTCACTTTTATTAGTGATCTTTAATGGTATGCGCTTTGTGATCCCCCTCAGTAAAGTAACTTGCCTATCAACCATCAGTGTTAAATTCACAACGCCATTCACTTTTGCTGTCACACTATAAGTATTATTGTTTTGATTAATAAAACCGATTGGCGTATTAATTCGTACGCTTAACTCAGTATTACCCAGCCCCTTTCCATCGACTAATACCTCAACTGTCGTTATGGCTCCTGCAGGGAGATTAACCGTATTAGGATAGGAAATAATTTCAACTACACCACTATTCTTAGACGTAATATCCAACGTTACATCAGGGACATCGACACCGCTTTTATTTTCTATTTTAAATTCAAAGTGCTCTTGTTGGCCTAATTTTAATTCAGCTGGATTTTGAGACGATATCACAAGCTCCACTAGTTCAACGGGAGCAGAAACCACTGAGCGGGTCGCATCATTCCAACCGTAATCAACAAGAGAAGGGATTGATGTCATCGCAAGGACTTTGAGTATTTCCCCATCAAGATTAAGCCCAGCAACGAGAGTGGCTGACTGACCCATATTATTAACAACACAAGAAACCCCATCATGATGACCAACATCAAACCCATACGATGCTAACTCTTGTTGATCAAGTTGAATGTTGGGAGAGATAAGAAGAATATCGCCAAGTTCTGAATTGTTATAATTAATATTAGTGTATAAAGCTAGCTTATTAGGTGGGCACTTATCTTTTCCTTTCTGATTCTTTAATAACTCAACTGATTTATTATTTGGCATAATTATATCTTCCATATTAATGTTTACTATTAAGGAAATAAGAAACTGTCAGATGACATAATTAATAATAAAGCTAAGCCTTGTTTATACAACAAAATAAAACCATCAAATTTAATATCGCACCATTATTTAAAATAGGTTTAAAACTGATGCCAAACTTAAATTAAAACTCAATTAATAATTTAGATGTTAAATGCCAGTTAATTATTTAACTGGCATTTAATTGTAGCAATTAAAATAATTATAATTTTTTACGCGTAAATACCGACACAGCACACGCAATAATAATATTCAGAATAAATGCAGCAATACCAATATTCATATAGCTTAAGCCTTCCCCTAACCATGGGAACAATTGAGCTAACGAAATTTTTTCAATATACGTCACTGCAAGGAATAATACCCCTGCCATAATCCCACAAATTGCACCCGCAGGGGTCATTGGATTATGTTGTTTAAAGCTCATCAGCAGCGCAGGGAAGAACTGTGCCACAATATTAACCCCTAATAGCATGATTGCGACCAGCGTGTCATTACTGTGGAATATAAAATACAGACTCACTAATGCAACAAGTGGCACCATAAAACGTGCATACATCCCTGATTGTTGTTTTTCCTCACTCACCCCTAGTGCTTTTTGCACCACACCTGCAAGCATGTTAGACGTTGTGAGTAACAACATTGAGCCCGGCACTAAAGCGGTCAACATCCCTGCTGCGCCAATAAACCCAACGACAACAGGTGAAAACGTTTCTTTCGATATTTCAAACAGGGATAAATCTACAGCGGCTCCTTCAAGATGCGGAATTTGTAGAATTGATGCGTAACCCACAAAAAAAGCAAATAACATAATCAAACTGTACGCTGGAATTAAAATACTATTTCGCTTCAGAGATTTTTCATCTTTTGCAGTAAATACCGCCGCCATATAATGAGGCCAGCAAAAATAAGCAACCACTGACAGAAATACCGTCGAAATATACCAAGGAATATTGAGCCCTGTATCTGAGAAAGTTAAGAAGCTTGGCATTGCAGTATCAATGGCTTTAAACATCTCACCAAAACTACCGTAGTAATGTAATGGAATATAAATACCAATAAACACAACTACAATTAAGATCATTAAATCTTTAAGTGCCGATGTCCAAGCTGAGCCATGAATACCTGAAATCATTACAAATAAGGTGACAGCAATAATACCAATCCAAATCGCCATATCTGCGGGGATAGCACCATAAGATGCTTGAGAAACTATAATGCCTAATCCTTTAAGTTGTAAAACGAATAAAGGCACCATTGCAGCAATAGAAATTAAGCTAATCAGTAGCCCTAAGCCTGCACTTTGGTATTTTTTAGCAAATAATTCAGAAATTGTCCTAACATCATTATCTTTTGCAAAACGCCAAACTCTCGGGTGTACCCAATATAAAAAGATCCCCATAAATGCATTGACGGCTAATGTGTATAAAATAGCAGGGCCTTTGCCATATGCCCAACCACTCCCACCAAGGAAAGTAAATGTTGTGTAGATTTCCCCTGCACTCAGTAAAAAAACCAATAGAGCGCCATAACTACGCCCACCGACAGACCAACCTTCGTGATCCATCGTTTTCCCTTTTTTAGCCCGAATAGCAAGATAGATACTAAAAAGGAAAAAAATGGTAATAATAATTAACGCAGAGCTCATGATGTTTCCTTAGTATTTTTATTATCTAATACATTTATCAGTAACATCACTAAGGCGGTAATAATCACCCATACAACAATCCAAAACATTAAAAAGGGTAGCCCCATCACAAAAGGTTCTACTTGGTTAGCATAATAAATGCCCACCGTTAATGCTAGGATCGGGAAAATCACTAAATAATGGTACCATTTCATAGAAAATTCCTTATTCCATTTACCCTAATGAAACCAATTCGCGAGGCAAATGGCTTAACATCTCAACACCATCTTCAGTAATTAGCAGCATATCCTCAATCATAATACCGCCAACACCAATCCCGTAATATGGTGTTTCTAAACTCATTACCATGCCAGCACGAAAGACTTCTGTCGTTGCTGCACTCACAAAAGGGGCTTCTTCTAACCCAACGAATACCCCATCACCATGACCTAGGTGCCCACGGTTATAATACGGTAACCCTGAAGAACGGATTAGTGCCATCGTCTCATTAAAAACGTCACTTAATGCCACGCCGGGTGCTATGCGACTTAGCATATATTGATGACCTTTTAAAATAGTTTGATAAATACGGCTCACTTTTTCATCCGGCTTACCGACGACAAATGTGCGTGCTATGTCAGCACCATAGCCTGCAACATCTACCCCGCAATCAAATTTAATGAGATCACCCTCTTTGGCTGGCACGTCATCGGGTAACATTTTCGGGGAGAAATCGCTGCCAACTGAAATAAGGTGAAAACGACTATAATTAGTCTCTGGATATTCCATCACTTTAGCTTTAAATGCCGCAGTCAATTGCGCAGAGGTGCATCCCACTTTAATTAATTGGCTTGCTGCTGCAATCCCCGCCTCTGTAATTTGTGCAGATTTTCTTAGGTGAGCAATTTCCCACTCACTTTTAATCATCCGCAACTCATTAAATAAAGCGGATGAATCTACTAAGTTTAAGCTTGGGATAACTTTATCTAACCATGTTTTTCCCATATGGGTTATTTGGTTTAGTTCAATCGCAACCGGTTTACCATAAACATCAGCTTCAGATAACGCCTCTTTTAAGAGCGTAAAAATGGTTTCTATCGGGCTATTTATCGGCCGTGCTTTTACCACTTTACCGTTATCAGGATTATAAGGATCGTCAACATCGACCCATATTGGGAATGTTTTAATTTTAGCATTTGGCATTTGAAGCGATAAATTTGCGGCTTCAAATTCATTCATGATCACCAAAGATTCAATTGAAGGGTCACGAAAAATAACAGCAATTGCAGAGCCAGTCTGCCTAAAGGTATACATAAAGAAGCTGGCAAAACCGGTTAAGTGATAAAAATTATCCCCTACCGTTGCAATTAAAGCTTCAATACCTTCACGCTCCATAATTTCACGTGCTTTGTTTGTTACATTCTCAAGGTGTTGGTGTTTCAAAAGGAGGTCTGCTTTATGAATTGTCATTTTTATTCTCTCGAAGCGTTATTTTATACATCAAGCAATTACATAATATCGCAAGCGATAAATGCGAAGCTCAATCATATTATATCTAGAGTTGAAATGAATACATCGTGTAACGTGCAAGTTTTATATAACTAATAATTATATACTAGTCAGAAATATACCTTGCTAACGATTTGAATATGATAGAAATAATTAAAAGAGCTAAATAAAATAGCCCTTTTAAAATTTAAAACTTATTTATTGAGAGTTTTCAGCACAAGTAATGGCTTTTTCAGACTCGTTATTACGAGTTAACCATAAAGAAAGTGCTTTTAAAGAATCAGGGGTAAATTCATCACAACGGGCACTGATTTCTTTAGCCGTTAACCAACTCACTTCAGCCACTTCTGATTCTTGCAATGCAAAAGGGCCATGGCTCACACAACTGAATAACCCACCCCATACACGGCAGTGCTCATCTTCAAAATAAAAATGGCCATGCTCGGCAAAAGGCACGCCTGCTATACCCAGCTCTTCTTCGGCTTCACGTTTAGCAGAATCAAGAATATTCTCACCTTGTGTAACAACGCCACCCGCCGTTGCATCTAAAAAACCAGGGTGAAAATCTTTAATTTCAGTACGTCGTTGCACCAATATTTTCCCCATGCCATCATGCACCACAATGTAAGTTGCACGGTGGCGTAAGTTCTCAGCTCGCATTTGGCTACGGGTTGCCTGAGCAATCACGATATTATCTTCATCAACAATATCTACCCACTCAACGACTTCGGTTTGTTGTTCCATCCTGTAAACCTTTTCAAAATTGCCTGAAACAGCTTATGCCATAGATTGATTGCCGCAATAAAAGGCAATACAAGATATGCTTTAACTAACATTCGGTTTTCGATCCTAGCTGAATTTGCATTGAGTTGCTATCACAAAAAAGATCATCGGACGAGAAGATGTGTATTGGTAACAATATTTTTACATTCGTGTCGCCGGAATACACAAACTTAGTTTATAAATGCTATAGTTAGAAAATAAAAACCATACAATCACTGAATTACAGCGATAAAATTGATAATGTAAACATTCATCATTGGCGAGGCTTTAAGGGGTGCAAAAAATGAATATACTCATCACTGGTGGTACGGGGCTCATTGGTACGCCTCTTGTCCAAAAACTCATTTCCCTTGGTCATCAGGTCACAGTATTGAGCCGTTCGCCACAAAAAGTGTATAGCCATTTTTGTAAGGCTGTTGAATGTTGGACAACGTTAAATGACGTCAATCATCTCAATGACTTTGATGCTGTCATTAACTTAGCTGGCGAACCTATTGCTGAAAAACGCTGGACTGATGAGCAGAAAAAACGCCTTTGTGATAGCCGTTGGAAAATCACCCAGCGACTCGCTGAACTGATTGCTGCTAGTGAAACACCGCCTTGCGTCTTTTTATCGGGCTCAGCCGTGGGTTACTATGGCGATCAAGGCCAATCTGTCGTCACAGAAGATGAACAACCCCACGACGAATTTACCCATCAACTCGCGCAACATTGGGAAGCCCTTGCTGAAAATGCCGCGTCCGACAAAACACGCGTGTGCTTATTACGTACAGGCCTCGTATTATCCGCCAATGGTGGGGTTCTAGGTAAAATTCTGCCCATTTTCAAAATGGGGGCTGGTGGCCCAATCGGTCACGGCAAACAATACATGCCATGGATACATATCAACGATATGGTCAATGCGATTTACTTTTTGCTGACGACTCCAACACTTTCAGGCCCTTTCAATATGACTGCACCTTATCCTGTGCATAATGACCAATTCACTGCTGTTTTAGGGGATGTACTTAACCGCCCTTCTTTTGTCCGCACTCCAGCTTTTGTGATCAAAACTATTTTAGGCGAATCCGCGGCTTTAGTATTAGGTGGGCAGCAAGCCATACCTAAACGTTTAGAAGAAGCGGGGTTTCAGTTCGAATTTATCGAATTAAAAATTGCATTAGAAGACTTATTGGTTTCCAAAGAAAGGTAACCCTTCTTAACGCTACTCATATCTCTAGACGAAATGGTTTTTACCTATTTCGATGGAAAATTTTAACCTTAATACTGACCCTAGTGTTATGTTTGGCTCAAGAATACTTAATAACCAAGCATAACTACCGTACTAAATTATTTAGCTCCTTGCCAACGATGAAATAAATCGTGTTCAAGGGTAATATCAAACTGGTCGATAACGCGGTTAACGGTTTGGTCAACAATATCTAAAATAGTTTCAGGCTGATGGTAAAATGCAGGCATGGGGGGCATGATCACGGCTCCCATTTCAGCCGCTTGCACCATTAAACGCAGGTGGCCGACATGTAATGGCGTTTCCCGTACCCCTAGGACGAGTTTTTTCCCTTCTTTGAGTACAACATCCGCAGCTCGGGTCACCAAAGTATCAGTATAGCTGTGCACAATCCCAGAAAGGGTTTTCATTGTGCAAGGCATTATGACCATCCCTTCAGTACGAAAAGAACCTGATGAAATTGCCGCTGCAATATCACGGCTATCATAATAATGGTCAGCTAATTGTTGCACTTCTTTTACGCTAAACTTGGTTTCTAACGCCAATGTTTGCCGTGCGGCTGCACTCATCACCAAATGGGTTTCTATCCCTTTGACAGGTTTTAATACTTCAAGCAGCCTAATGCCATAAATAGCACCACTTGCCCCAGTTAACCCGATGATCAGTTTTTTCATTTAGCAGCCCAATTCGCGATTTTTTTTGCGATTATATACCAAAGGCTTCCAGTTGTCGCTTGGCGGCAAATGAAGCCATCCCAAGAATATACAACTTGGTTAGAAAAGCGCTGCCAACACGACAAAAGCCTATAGGATATTAAGGATTTTGGTGATCAGCCACAGTCCCAGTTATACACTACTCGACTAAAATCTCTTTTTTTCAAGTCATCTGGGTGAATAAAGAAATTACCGACGCCCATATCCCCCCACATAATACCGATTTCATAATCCGTATTTATTTGCAGTAATAGTTCGTATTGCTGGATATTTTCTTCATATTCTCTTGGATCAGATTGAGTAAAAAATGGGTAGCCTCCAATACAGTGCGCACCCGATTCAAATGAATCACTGTAAGGTTCAACCCATTCATCATAGAAGTCTTCACCTTCAAACTGTTCTTCATAATCATAGAGGTTATCAACCCCAAGGATTTTCTGCCCGAACTGGAAATCATCGATACTAATGTATTGTTCTGCAGGTGTGTATTCAATACTATATTGATGGTCGATGGGCGTGTAATAGTCATCAGTATGTGCGGCAATTACTGAGGAAAAATCTTGTGTTAACTGGCTAATATCTTCAATAATATTTTCCCAATAGATAACTCTAAAATCCTCTTGTTTTTGCTTATCTTCAAAATCAGCCCCATACAAATCATCTCCACCAATAAAAAACTGTAACAGCCCTTTTTCTGGGTAATTTTCTAACTTAGGCATTTGTGCAAAGTTAATTTGCGCAAGCAGTTTTAGTGGTGTCCCTTCACTATTTGTTGGGTATTTTTCACCAAGCGGCAAATAAGGCATTCCGCCCACACGGCTTTCCCACCACACATACTCTTCAACGGGGGTTAAGGTCATTTCAACAAGGGATTTTTTAGTGGCTTTGATTTTATCTACGAAAGGTTTAATCACATCAGGAAGGGAGTTGAAATCAGCCATATATAGCTCCAGATAGGCAGTTAATGTCCCTCTAGTTTACTCGAATTTTGCGCGTTTTAAATCAGATATAACTGTAACTTACGCCTTCATTTAACGTTATAATTTTCTAAATAGTTTCGGTTACAGCTAGACGGCAAATGAAGTTATCCCAAGGAGCCTACAAAAGTAGGTAACTTGGGTAACTGAATGAAACCAACAACGTTAGAAAATTAAATAATGATAAAAATAGCATCACGATTAATTTTCTAAATAGTTTCGGTTACAGCTAGGCGGCAAATGAAGTTATCCCAAGGAGCATACAAAAGTAGGTAACTTGGGTAACTGAATGAAGCTAACAACGTTAGAAAATTAAATAATGATAAAAATAGCATCACGATTAATTTTCTAAATAGTTTCGGTTACAGCTAGGCGGCAAATGAAGTTATCCCAAGGAGCCTACAAAAGTATGTGACTTGGGTAACTGAATGAAGCTAACAACGTTAGAAAATTAAATAATGATAAAAATAGAATCACGATTAATTTTCTAAATAGTTTCGGTTACAGCTAGGCGGCAAATGAAACTATCCCAAGGAGCATACAAAAGTATGTGACTTGGGTAGCTGAATGAAGCCAACAACGCTGTAACCGAAACTATGACGAAAATTTAGCCTTCGTTATAAATTTCGAGGTCTTCAACCTCACTCTTATCTTTCAATTTTAGCTCGTCATCTTTACGTAAGTTTTCCAGATAATCTAAATAACTTTGGTCGATATCCTTGGTGACGTAAATACCATCAAACACAGAACATTCGAACTCATTAATTTCTGGATTTTCCTCACGAACCGCATCCACCAAATCAGCTAAATCTTGGAAAATTAACCCATCTGCACCAATTAATTTACGAATTTCATCCACTTCCCTACCATGAGCAATTAGCTCATTAGCATTTGGCATATCAATGCCATAGACATTCGGAAAACGCACTTCCGGTGCCGCTGAAGCAAAGTAAACATTTTTTGCTCCCGCTTCACGCGCTAATTCAACGATTTGCTCAGATGTGGTGCCACGCACTATTGAGTCATCAATCAATAAGACATTTTTGTCACGGAACTCTGCTCGGTTCGCATTGAGCTTACGACGGACTGATTTGCGACGCTCTTGTTGACCAGGCATGATAAACGTCCGACCCACATAACGGTTTTTTACAAACCCTTGGCGATACGGTTTATCAAGGATATGTGCTATTTCCAGAGCAATATCACACGAAGTCTCAGGAATAGGGATCACAACATCGATGTGTAAATCTTCCCATTCACGGGCAATTTTAGCGCCAAGTTTTTGCCCCATGCGCAACCTTGCATTGTAGACCGAGACTTTATCAATAAAGGAATCTTGGCGAGCAAAATAAACGTATTCAAAAATACATGGCGTCAATTGTGGGTTTTCTGCGCATTGACGGGTAAATAATTGGCCTTTCTCAGTGACATAGACCGCTTCACCGGGGGCGACATCCCGTAAAAACTCAAAACCTAGTGTATCAAGTGCGACACTTTCAGAAGCCACCATATATTCGTGCTCACCCTTCTCTGTGACCCGACGCCCTAATACTAGGGGACGAATACCATGAGGGTCACGGAATGCTAACATCCCATGGCCAATAATAAGTGCCACACAAGCATAGGCGCCGCGTAGTTTTTTGTGCATCGCTGAGACAGCACTAAATACGTTATCTGGCTCAAGAGGGAAATGGTCAAACCTATCTAGCTCATAAGCTAATACGTTGAGTAATATTTCAGAATCCGATGTGGTATTGACATGGCGGCGTGCTGTTTCAAATAAACTCCGAGTGAGTTCATGAGCATTTGTCAGATTACCATTATGAGCAAGGGTGATACCAAAAGGTGAGTTTACGTAGAAAGGTTGAGCTTCAGAAGCACTTGAACTCCCCGCAGTTGGGTAACGAACATGCCCTAACCCCATACAGCCTTGTAACCTGAGCATGTGACGTGTTTCAAACACATCCTTAACCAGACCATTCGCTTTGCGTAAACGAATATTATTTTTGCCATCAATAGTGGCAATACCTGCTGCATCTTGCCCACGGTGTTGTAACACCGTTAAAGCATCATAAATCGATTGGTTTACCGGTGTTACACCGGCGATACCGACAATACCGCACATTTAGTCTTTCCTCATCAGCCAGACGGAGAAATATTCTCCGGTAGGAAACTTGACGCATTTTGCAGGTAGTCAAAAAACCACCTGATGATATGACTGAACTGCGGAATAAGTTCCGAACGCTGCCAATCCTCACTTTGAGGAAGTGGTGTAAATGTATCGAGAAAAAACAATAAGGCCGAAACAATTAACACACCACGCAGCGCACCGAAGCAGATCCCCAGAACCCGATCTGTGCCTGATAACCCCGTTTTTTGTACTAATGAGCTAATCACATAGTTCACTACTGCCCCCACAATAAGGGTGGCAATAAATAATGCAGCGATAGCAATGCCATTTCTAACAAGTATATCCTCAAAGCGCGTAAAGTAGCTGGCTAAATAAGGATAAAAGGTACTTGCAACAAAAAAAGCACAACCCCATGTCACTAGTGATAATGCCTCACGTACAAAACCACGGATCAAGCTAACCAGTGCCGAGAAGCCAATAATGGCGATAATTGCGTAATCTATCCAGACCATATTCCATTCCAAAATTCGCACTCACGACATCAGCGAAGTGCATTCTAACAGAAAACGAAAACGTTTGCGTAACCATTTTTCTATCAAATTTAAAAAAATAGCGGCGAAAAGAAAAAATCATAATCGCCGCAGTAAGTTACTAAATCCCCTTACCTTTTAGGGATTATTGGATCTTTAATTTTAAGGTTTATAGGTTTGAATTATCCCTTTAGTCCCTGTAATCGAATTTAGCTCTGGTAACGCGGCCTCTAGCCTTTGCCTAGAGGCTTCTGGCCCCACGTAAATACGTGTGAGTTTATTATTCACTGGCTTAGCGGGAACCGTATACACTTGGTAACCAGACAACCTGAGTTTTGCCACAATTTCTTCTACCTTAGCTGCATTGTTTAAGGCAATAACTTGCACAACAAACGCTTTACCTTGCGGAGCTGGTTTCACTTCGGGTTTAGGCTCCGGTTTTGGTTCAACTTTCGGTTGTGGCTTAGGCTCTGGTTTAACTTCTGGCTTGATTGGTTTTACTGGCTCAACAACAGCAGGTGGATTATTTTCAGCCGATGTTGCCGCTTCAACTTGTTCATTTTGCTGCTGTGTTATCGCTTCTGACAGCATCGCTTCAGAAGCCCCTTCAGAAGAAGCTGTTGATGTCGTACTGGCGATAGGCGCTATCGCTTCAATATCTTCTTCATCACCCGGTTTAGGGATAATAGGAATGGCCGCAAATTCATTTTCATTATATTTCTTATCGCCATCAAGCAGTGCAGGGAGAACGATAACCCCTACAGCAACAAGAACAATGGCGCCAGCAAGACGATTCTGAAATTTACTAGCCACCGGCACTATCCTTTTTGGTTTTCTAATAACATCATAACATGGGCGACAGTATGAAATGACCCACACACAACAACCACATCTTGCTCTTTTGCATCAAGACAAGCTTGTTGCCATGCTTTTTCTACGGAATCAAATTCATTCGCTTGCGCTAAATGTTGGCTAAGCGTAGCGACATCAGCCCCTCTAAATTCAGTTAATGGCGCAATATACCAATCAGTAACTTGCTGTGACAGGCAATCAAGAGTGCCTTTAATATCTTTGTCACCTAACATACCGACAACCGCACGAATATGACGCCCTTCCATAACAGGAAGTTCGGCTAATTTACTGACTAAATAGCCTGCAGCATGCGGGTTATGTGCCACGTCTAAAATCATCAATGGTTTTTCACCGATAACCTGAAAACGCCCTGGCAATTGAGCCGATTTTAACCCTTGATGAATTGCGCTTTCTGTAACTTTTTGGGCGATATCAACATCAATCAATAATAAGCAGCTAATAACACCAAGCGCGGTTGCTGCATTCGCTAATGGGACATTCGGTAATGGTAAATTATGCCACTCATGTTGAGCACTTTTCCATGACCAACTTCCCGCTTGTTCACTATATTGCCAATCCGCACCACGACGAAAAAGCACCGTACCTAGTTTATCCGCCACTTGAGCAATAGACGCAGGCATATCAGGTTCACCGACTACACCATAGTGACCAGAACGGAAAATACCCGCTTTTTCATAGCCAATATGTTCTCTATCAGCCCCAAGCCAGTCTGTATGATCTAACGCAATGCTGGTGATCGCTGCAATATCGGCATCCACAACATTTGTTGCATCCAAGCGGCCGCCTAGCCCCACTTCTAAAATAACCACATCCAGTTCAGCTTGCTTAAATAACTGTAATGCAGCCAAGGTACCGTATTCAAAGTAGGTAAGCGAAATGTTTTCACGTTGTGATTCAATGGTCGCAAACGCTGCGCAAAACTCTGACTCTGCAAGTTCTTGGCCTTGAATACGCACACGCTCTGTATAACGAACAAGATGTGGTGAGCTATAGACCCCAACCTTGAGCCCTGATGCCATCAGAATAGACTCTAACGTATGGCACGTTGTCCCTTTACCGTTAGTTCCAGTGACAGTGATAACTCGAGGTGCAGGCTGTGTGAGGTTCATTTGCCTAGCGACTTGACCGACTCGTTCCAACCCCATATCAATATTTTGGCTATGTAAGTCGGTGAGGTAAGAAAGCCAAGTCTCCAATGGAGACTTGGCATTAGGAATGATTAAATTACTCATCATCTTTTTTATGCTTTGCAGGTTCCTTTTCTTGTACGTCTACCTCAAAGCCATCAGTCTCATCAGTAATATCAATGTCAACTTCTACATTTTCTGCAACAATAATTGGCGCCTCAGTAAAACTAGGCTTATTCGTTAACATTGCCAAGACTTCAGCCAAGCGGTCACGCATTTCAGGGCGGCGGACTATCATATCGATAGCGCCTTTTTCGAGTAAAAACTCACTGCGTTGAAAACCTTGTGGCAGTTTTTCACGTACCGTTTGTTCAATAACACGCGGGCCAGCAAAACCAATCAGGGCTTTAGGCTCAGCAACATTAATATCCCCTAACATTGCAAGACTAGCAGAAACGCCACCCATAGTTGGGTCAGTTAGTACTGAAATATACGGTAAGCCGCGTTCTTGCATTTTTGCCAACGCTGCACTGGTTTTTGCCATTTGCATCAATGATAACAACGCTTCTTGCATACGAGCGCCACCACTTGATGAAAAACACACCAATGGACAGTTATCTTCCAAAGCCTGTTCCACTGCGCGGACAAAACGAGCACCAACAACCGATGCCATTGACCCCCCCATAAAGGCGAATTCAAATGCCGCAGCGACAACCGGCATCCCTTTTAGGGTCCCTTTCATGACAATAATGGCATCTTTTTCGCCCGTTTCTTTCTGTGCGGCTGAAAGTCGGTCTTTATATTTTTTTGAGTCTTTAAACTTGAGGAGGTCTTTTGGCTCAAGTTCACTACCTAATTCGGACGTTGAGTCTTCATCAAGGAAGGTTTCTAAACGTTGGCGTGCATGAATACGCATATGGTGGTCACATTTAGGACACACTGATAAGTTACGCTCTAATTCAGCACCGTATAACACCTGCCCACAGCTATCGCATTTCGTCCAAACCCCTTCTGGGATATTGGCTTTGTGTGATTGGGTCAAGTTACCTTTCTTTAATATTTTTTCAATCCAGCTCATTAATGGACCTTTTTGTCTGATTCACTCTGGTTATCACCAGTAGGTATTTTTTGCCATTAAACCACAATGATATCTCACTGTAGATAAAAACTTTTTAAACCGCTTAACGGTTATCGATTTTTTGCGCTGTAGCACGCTTTTCTTTCGCGGCCTTACGGCGATGGCGAATAATTTCAACCACACCCGGCAAAATTGAAACAAAGATAATCGCGACTATCAATAATTTCAAATTCTTTTGTACAATCGGTAAATCACCGAATAAATAACCTGCATAGGTAAATAATAATACCCATATAAATGCACCTGCGACATTATAAAAGGCAAAATGACGATAAGACATTTTCCCCATTCCTGCAACGAAAGGCGCAAATGTTCTTACTATCGGCACGAAACGAGCCAGTATAATCGCTTTACCACCATGTTTTTCATAAAATTCATGGGTTTTTTCTAAATATACGCGACGAAAAATTTTTGAGTCCGGGTTTTTAAATAACCTTTCGCCAAAAACACGTCCAATGGTGTAATTCACTGCATCACCAATAATCGCAGCAGTAATCATTAATGCGACCATTAAGTGAACAT
This sequence comes from Providencia sp. TYF-12, assembly GCF_041344805.1. Lineage (NCBI taxonomy): Bacteria > Pseudomonadati > Pseudomonadota > Gammaproteobacteria > Enterobacterales > Morganellaceae > Providencia > Providencia sp. TYF-12. The sequence continues at coordinate 1,948,759 of NZ_CP166833.1, read as the reverse complement.
TTAAATCATTGCTGTCTAATGCTGAAATTGCACCCGCAACAAATAATAACGAATCCCCAGGTAAAAATGGTGTGACCACTAGACCTGTTTCACAAAAAAGGATCAGGAATAAGATCCCGTATACCCATGTACCGTAGTCTCTAACGAGTTCAGCAAGGTGCACATCTATGTGTAAAATAAAGTCGATAATAAAAGTGATGAATTCCATATAATCCTCATTAATGATAGCGTCCATGCCATTCCCAACAATGATGGGACAAATAAAAAGTTTGCTTTATATCAGTTCATCTGCAAGAAAAAGAGGCCCCATAACATTCTGCGGCAATGCAAATTGTTCAGGGTAATCGACGCTCACCAAATACAAGCCTTCAGCTTTTGCCGTTGCCGCTGCTTTGGTGCGATCTTTTAGCTCAAGAAGATGTTGTATCCAATCAACACCTTGATTGCCACACCCTATCTCCAACAGACTACCAACAATATTCCTAACCATGTGGTGAACAAAGGCATTGGCTTTAATATCCACCACCACATAATGACCATGGCGACTCACATTCACGTGCATTACATTACGCCATGGAGACTTTGATTGGCACTGGACTGCTCTGAATGAGGTAAAATCACGCTCACCTAAAAGTGACTGAGCCGCTTGATGCATTCTTTTTTCATCTAATGGGTAGTGAAAATGAGTTACACCATTAGATAAAATTGCAGGCCGATAGCGATGATTGAAGATCACATAACGGTAGCGGCGAGCGGTGGCACTAAACCGTGCATGAAACTCATCATTCACAGGTTTACACCAACGAACTGCAATATCCGCAGGCAAATGTGTATTTGCCCCCATAGTCCAAGCCGCTTCTTTGCGATTGGCTGAGGTTTCAAAATGCACCACCTGCCCAGTGGCATGAACACCTGCATCCGTACGACCCGCGCAAAATACGTTGATCGGCTCTGCGGCAATCTTTGACAAGGCGATTTCTAAGCACCCTTGCACACTTTTCACTTCTTGTTGGCGTTGCCAACCAAAATAGCGACTACCGTTGTATTCGACCCCTAACGCAACCCGATACAACTTTGTTGGTTCTGACATCAGTAGAATAGCTCCTGAGCTAATTTTTCAGCGGTTTCTACTGCCATCAGTGCCCCACCGAAGCGCACATTATCCGCCACCGACCAAAACTGTAATATTTCAGGAACGCCATAATCATTACGAACGCAGCCGACACTTAGTTGGTCATTGCCAGAAGCATCCGTTACCTGAGTTGGATAATCCCCTTCTTCTGAGACCTGAATATCCGCAAAACGTTCAAGTTCTTCATTCGCTTCTTCTGCACTCAAAGGGCGTAACGTTTCCAAGTAGACAACTTGAGCATTTCCATAAAAAACAGGCGACTGAATAAAACTAACAGCAACAGGTAAACCTTCATCTTGGAGTACTTTGCGCACTTGTTCAACAAGACGGCGTTCTTGAACAACACTCCCCTCCATGTCTGACAATAAAGGCAACATATTGAAAGCAAGTTGCTTACTAAAACGCCCTTCTTCCGCAGGAATACCATTTAATAAACGTGCACTTTGCCCTGCAAGTTCATCCACGGCTGCTTTACCATAACTCGACATGGATAACATATTCGTTAAGGTAATTCGCCCTAAGCCTGCTGCGTCCACCAGCGGTTTAATCGCTGTGACTAATTGACTCACGGAGCTATCTGCCAAAGAAATAATATTACGATTGCGGTAATCAGCTAAAACTTGAGGATTTACATTTGGTACCACTAATGGCACATCAGGTTCTTGAGCAAATACGCCACTTGTATCAATAACAATACAACCTTCCTGTGCCGCTAATTCTGCATATTGCATGCTAACCGCTTCATTAGCCGCAAAAAAAGCAATTTGCGCTTGCGACCAATCAAAACCATTCACCTCTTCAACTTGAATACTTTTGCCACTAAAACGTACGCTCTCCCCCGCACTACGCTCACTGGCTAGTAAATACAGTTCGCCAACTGGAAACTCCCTTTCTTCTAGCAGTGAGATAATGGCCTCACCTACAGCCCCAGTTGCGCCTAATACTGCAATATTCCAACCTTCAGTCATGGCTATTCCTCTAGTAATAAAAACTAAACGACCCCATTAATGAGATCGTTTAATGATAAAAAATTATACCAATTAATTTGCTAAATAAGCACTGAACCCTAATGCATTAAGCTGCGCGACAACATCGGCGTTATCACAAGCCACATTGAGTGATGACCATTCGCGACGTTCTTGGTAGTTTTTACGCAGCTTATCAAATTCCCCTTTAATACCTGCTACCTTGCGCAGCTTGGCATCGTCACGGCGTACATCATACACAAGATGGGCTAATCTTTTGAGTTGGCTTTGCGTTAATTTACCATTGAAGGTTAACTCGCTAATATCCGGTTTTGGCAACAATGATGAAAGGGAAATTTGCACGGATTTACCGATAAATTGACAGTAAGCTTCATAAACTTGCGTCGTTCCCCTTGCTTTACCTTCTAGGGTGTAACCTGCTATATGCGGTGTACCAATATCGACCAAAGCTAATAGCTCAGTAGACAAGTCAGGTTCCGGCTCCCAAACATCCAGTACCACACTCAACGGTTTCCCCTGTTGCAATGTTTTTAATAATGCTTGGTTATCAACCACCTCACCCCGGCTAGCATTAATTAAAATGGTGCCATCACGTAGGTTTTCTAAGTGGGTTTGGTTCATTAAATGAAAAGTTTGATATTCCCCAGAAAGATTCAATGGCGTATGGAAAGTTAACACATCCGCCTGCGCTAATACGGTTTCAAAAGACACAAAATCTTCTTGTTGGCCCATAGCGGCACGTGGAGGATCACATAATAAGGTTTTTACGCCCCAAGCGTTTAACCGCTCAGCTAAACGCCCACCGACATTCCCTACACCAATGACCCCTACTGTTTTATCACGTAAATCAAAGTTATCACGTTCCGCAAGGAATAATAACGATGAAATAACGTACTCCACTACCGCAATAGCATTACAACCGGGTGCAGAAGAAAAACCGATATTTGCCGTTGCCAACCATGCAGTATCTACATGGTCAAAACCTGCTGTTGCCGTTCCAACGAATTTAACCGGCGTATTTTTCAATAGAGATTCATTCACCTTGGTGATCGACCGTACCATTAATGCGTCCGCGTTTATTAATTCGTGTTCGGGTATTGGACGCCCCGGTACAGCTTTAACTTCGCCCAGTTCACTAAATAATGCCTGAGCATAAGGCATGTTTTCATCAACTAAAATTTTCACTGTTTTGTCCCAATCTATTGACGATACGGCTTTGCATCGCAATATTTTGCCACGCTTTGCCCCAGATGCCTATGAGAGTTAACGTTCCAATGTAAACTAATCTTCTGTCACAAACTCTTTCGCTCGAAAACGGTCCGGGGTTACCCCTGAAATTTGTTGGAACATCGCAATAAATGCCGACGCAGAGCTATATCCAACATCAAGTGCCACTTCGTGTACACTTTTACCACATTCAAGACCCGCAACCGCATGAAGATAGCGCAAGCGCTGACGCCATTCACTAAATGACATACCGAGTTCCTGTTGGCAGCGTCGTGACAATGTACGCTCTGAGGTATAAAAACGTTTTGCCCACCCAGCCAAGGTCGTATTATCCGCAGGGTCATTTTGCAATTCCAGTAAGATTGGCGCTAAAAACTTGTCTTTAGTGTTAGGCAAATAAGTATCTTGGCAAGGTGATAATGAAAACTGGTCAATGAGTACATGAGCTAACCGTAGATCTTGTTCAGTTTCTGGTTGTACAATGCCTCTTTGATACATATCGCTCATGATGGATTGAAATATAGGGCTTAATTTAATCACGCACGGCCGTTGAGCTAATATTTGATTGTATTGATGTGAGAAATCAATAATACGAAATTTGACACTTTCTTTATTAAAGCTAGCATGGGAAATATTTGCAGGTATCCAAATACAAAACTCAGGTGGCGCTAAATAGTGCTTACCCGCAACTTCCATTTCCATAATACCGCAAACCACATATAACATTTGCCCAAATGGGTGTGAATGGGATTTGTATTCCGTCAGCGCGGCAGTTTGCTCGTGGCGAAAAGCAATAAGTTCAGGCTCAATAATATTGCATTCACTGACTTGCCAAATATCTGATTTTGAAGTTTCCATGATACCTGTCTGAAAAGCGTTATCGATTGTCTGAATATCAGTATATATAAAAAACCAGACAGATGTATACTACTGCGCATTCGATACGGGAGAGTGTTTTAATGAAAAGTCTTCTTTTTCCGCTAATTGCGGTTTTATTATGGTCTATCAATGCGATTGTTAACAAAGCAGCATCCACGGCTATTGACCCTGCTGCAATTTCTTTTTACCGCTGGGCGTTGGCGCTAATCGTCATGACCCCATTTGTATTACGTTCGGTGCTACGAAACCACAAAGTCGTCATGAAACACTGGTGGCAATTAGCCATTTTAGGGGCTCTGGGCATGATGCTATACCAAAGCTTAGCCTATTACGCTGCCCATAGTGTCAGTGCGACCTTTATGGGGATAATGAACTCACTGATCCCATTATTAACCGTTGTGATCAGTATTTTCGTATTACGTGTTATCCCAACTGTCGGTATTGTATTGGGCTCCGCCCTGTCATTATTGGGCCTGTCGTGGCTCGTTAGCCAAGGTAACCCTATCTCATTATTTTCTCATGGCTTAGGCCAAGGCGAAATCATGATGCTAATAGCATCAGCAGCTTATGCCCTCTACGGTGTATTAACTAAGCGTTGGTCAATCCAATTATCTAGCTGGGATTCACTCTATGTGCAGGTGTTCTTTGGGGTTATTCTGCTATTGCCTAACTTTTTGTTAGCTGATGATGTGTCACTCAACAGCCACAATATTGGGCTAGTCGTATTTGCAGGGATCGCCGCCTCCATCATTGCCCCTGCGCTATGGATCCAAGGCGTAATGCGGCTAGGGGCAAATACCACGTCTATCTTTATGAACCTTGCTCCGGTCTTTACCGCCATTATTGCCGTTTTTGCTCTTGGCGAAGAATTAAAAAGCTATCATTTAATTGGTGGAGGTGTTGTATTATTAGGGGTAATGTTAGCGCAACAATTACGTACCCCACTGACGCAAGTATTTAGCCGTAATAAAAAAGTGGCACAGCAAGAAGATACTTGTCAGTAACCTGCCGCTACAACTTATAACTTAAAGCAATAAAAGCAATGTCGTGGACTCATATGCCCCACTCTGTGGGGCTATGTTTTATCTATTTTCCTCAATATATTTCTTCCCACATTCCTGCACGGTTTTTCGTCATTTATATTTTGTAACGCTCTAAAACGTCTCAGTCACCCTTTGTCTGTCATTCGCTGATAAGCTTGTGCAAAGCTAATCTGAGCAAGCAATAAAGGGAAATTCTGATTGAATCTTCTTCTTAAGCAATTAGACTTAACTAAAATCGTTCTACCCATTAAGTAGTATTTTCACTCAAAACCAAATATTGACTCGATGTGCACTGATGGAACACGTCATGTCATACATGACCTTTAATAAGGAATAACAATGACTAAACAACTTAAAGTTTGGCTTTGCATATTTATAGTAATTGCTATTGCAGTTGGCATTTACTTTATCAATGCATTAGGCCATTCCAATTCCGCACAAGCTGGTTACGATTTATATCAACAAGGCGATACCGAAGCCGCTTTTAAGCAATTTGAAAATACGGCTGATGTTGACTCCCAATCCGCTTATGCATTAGCCACAATGTATAAAGATGGGATAGGTACTCAACCTGATGAGAGTAAAGCACTAAGTTGGTTGGTTAAATCTGCAGCACAGAACAATAAAAATGCGCTCTATAATCTGGGCTTTTACCGTTATGATCAACAAATAGAGGATACCCCTGACGATAAATATGGCGTAACCTCTTTAACTAAAGCTGCGGATCTCGGTGTAATTGAGGCTCAAGTGATGGTTGGCGGTATTTATATGGAAGCTAAATATGAAGATATTCCGCAGAATACCGAACTAGCTCGGAAATACTTTACACTGGCTGCGGAACAAGATTCACGTCTAGCTAAATTTGCACTCGGTTATATTGCCCATAAGGTTGATAAAGATAATAAAAAGGCAGTCGAAATCTTAACCCCCTTAGTCAGTAAAGACTTCCCATTACCGGCTATGTTATTAGCATCTATTTATAAAGAAGGCGGCAATGGTATTACGCCAAATAAGATTTTTGCAAAAAAATATGAAAGTATGTCAATGGCATCAGCTTTCGAATTTATTGCCGATGCTGAGAGATTTGAACCTGCGCCATTATCAATTTATGGCTCACTAACGCCAGAAGAAAAACAACAAATAATCGCTAACCTTGAAACCCGAGCCAGTCAAGGTGATGAAACTGCTATGTATATTTTATATCAAAAATACATGACAGGCGAAGATGTCCGTAAGAATAAAAATAAAGCTGTAATGTATTTGCGGCCTTTAATACAACAACGGGCTCCCAAAGCGCTATATTTTAATTACCTCGCAGATAGAGATAATATTAAAGATTTGACAGAGGCCGCTGAGGGGCAATATCCCGATGCATTATACCAAGCCTATCAGGTCTATTCAGGTAATACCTTTAATTATGATGTAAAACGCGATGATGAATTAGCGAATAAATATTTAATTAACGCCGCAGATTTAGGCCATCAAAAATCGTTAATTACTATTATCGAAAAAGCTATTTACAGTTACCGTTTTCCAAATAAACAATTAGTAGATACTATAAAAAAATATACTCCGATATTAATCGAGAAATACCCTAATTCTCCAGAAGCTTTGATCGTTGTAAGCCAAGTATACCGCAATAAAAATAGCTCATTCTATTCACCAGAAAAATCCTTTGAAACACTCGCAAAAGCTAACCGAATTGCACCCGATTATGAATCACAAATGCAGTTAGCTCGTTACTATATCAATGGGTTTGGTACTAAGCAGAACTTGCCAGAAGCCGTAGAGATACTGAAAAAAGGTTTAAGTAAAAATAGCTACAAGTCGACAGCTGACCGCCTGTTAGTTCAACTCTATTATCAATATGATATAAAAGACTACGTCAACGAGAAAACGATCATTGATATTCTCAAAAATGATGTCATTGAAAGAAAAAACTATACATTAGCGCATTTCTATGCGGATTATTTATTACGCGAAGATGCGGAGAAAAATAGCAATCTAGCCTTTGAACTGTATGAAGAATCCAGTAAAAATAATGATAGCAGCCGTATTCATTATGCAGCCTCATTATTAAAATATAAGCCGGAAGAAAACAAACGTGCTGTGAACTTAGTTGTTGACGTACTCGCTTCACCTGATAGCAAGTCACGATTGTCAAAAGAAGACTTTAATACCGCCAATGACATTTTATTAAAACTTGGTTTGGCTACCATACACGCTAAACGTTTATTAGTCGATTTAGCCCTATCCGAAAATAACACCGAAGCCTTAAAGCGTATCGAACCACAAATTGGGGTTGATGCGGATATCACTTACTTTTATGGCATCAAGCAACTTACCCAGTTGACCCAAGTTGATACCCTAAGTGATGCAGAGCTAAAACCTTATTACGATACCATTATAAAAGCCGCAGAATTAGGCAATACCACAGCGTCTTTATATATTGCTCAAAATTTGGATGGCGTTAATTATTATAATGACAAGCCCTACTATAAGCAGCGTTTTCAGAAAATCACAGGGTTAACACCGAAAGACCTCGTCCCACAATATAAAAAGTGTGCAGCATTAGGCAGCAACCGCTGTTTATATGAGCTGGGGGAAATTTACCAAAAAGGTAATTATGGGGAAGATTCTGACTATGATCTCGCAATGGAATATTACAACAAAATCTCTGACCCAGATTTCAGTTTTTTAAAATCACGTAAAAGAGAAATTGAAAAAGCAAGAGCCTCGTTTATTACTATTCAGGAAAAGGCAAAAAATAATGACTCTGATGCCATTCGTACCCTCGCCAATGCTTATAAATTCGGTAACTATGGGCAAAAAGTCGATGAGAAAAAATGGCTACAATACTTGACCGCTAGTGCAAAGTTGAATAATAAAAACGCTTTAAAAGAATTAGTGGATTATTACAGCCAAGACACACTCATTGATGCTAATAAAGCGAAGATTCTTGGTTATTACGACCAATTAGCCGCTATCGGTAGCAAAGACTACACCCGCAAATTAGCACATCAATATTTAAACGGTAGTCGCCTTGTTGCACCAAATCGCCAAAAAGCCCGTGAATATTACATTAAAGCAGGAAGTTGGGGGAACGAGTTCATTAAGTATATGAATGACTATGACATCAGCATGAAAATGCTCAATGAAAGTTCAGAGGCTAAATATAAAGTAGGCCGAGCCTATTATTATGGTAAAGGGATCAAAGAAGACAAATTAGAAGCCTTAAAATACTTAAAGCTTGCTAGCGATGAAGGAAATGATAACGCAATTAGCCTTTATACAAAAACCCTGTATATGGGGATACTCAACGAAGACAAAATGTCTTGGTTGAAAGAACCAGACTGGGATCAAGCTATTGTTTATTTAAAAAAACACTCAAACCCTAAACGTGTTGATAATTATATCGAAACCTATAACTCCATCGTTGTTCCTGCGCAAAATGGTGATACTTCAGCCTATATGAAACTCGGAGATTGGTATAAGGATTACAGTCGCGCATTAGCCGCCCAAACTTGGTATAAAAAGAGCATTGAAGCAGGCAATTTAGCCGCTTATCAAGCTCTTGACCAAGTCACCAGCGATAAACAAGTCAAACACCAAAATTACCTTGAAGGTGCAGCAAAAGGTGACTTATTTTCCAAGGTCCAACTAGCCAAAGACTACTTGTATGACAGCGACGTTCTAACCAGTTCAACGGACTATAATTCAGCCATTCAATACCTACAAGAAGGTATCAAGTCAGCTGATGATGAAATTTCTAGTATGGCATTCAATACATTAGCCAATTTGTATCAAAAAGGTATTCGTAATAACAAGAAAAACCTTAACCGCCCTAAAGATGATAAAAAATATTTAGAATTGCTGCAAAGCGAAGAAAATAACCGTACAGATGCATTGCTTAATCTTTATAGCTATTACGCAAGAACCGATGCGCCGAAAGCTTTGGGTTACTTACAGCGTGCTTATGAAAAAGGCGACTTAGATGCCATTGAGAAACTGTATGAAATAAATTACCCTGGTGAATATTGCAGTAATAGCGATAATGCCGATCTGGATAAGGCAAGCACTTACTTAAAAGAGTGGCTACAAAAGAAGAATTTCGAGAAGAATACTGAGCGGAATTATATTCGTTCAGCTGAAAGTTTAAGTAAAAAAATGGGGGATACTTACTTAGCTGGTGAATGTGATATGAAAAAAGATATCGATAAGGCTATTGAATGGTATCTAATTTCATTGAACTATCATGAGAGTCATGCGCTAAGTAGCCTGTACAAAGCCTATGTGGAAAAAGGGGATGCGAAACAAGCCTATTACACGGCATTGCGTCTGAAAAAAGACCCTAAAAATATTGAATTATTAGAGCAGTTATCACCACAGGAGCGACAAGCGATTGAACAACGTTTCAATGATGAGCAAACATTCCAAAAATATGGTCGCTTTGCTAAACAAATTGAAGAACAACGTGTGAAGGCTGAAGCGGGTGATAAAATGGCAGCTTTCTCCTTAGGTATCGCTTATGCTCGGGGTGAAAGAGTACCGCAAGACACGCAAAAGATGATCTACTACTATGAATTAGCAGGTAAAAATGGCTATCCTCGTGCTTATAATATTTTAGGTAACCTTTACCGCAAAGACAATGAGCGCGGTATTGAGAAAGACTTTCCTAAAGCGCTTTATTACTTTGACTTAGGCTCACAACAAAATGACAGTAATACCGCGCACCAAGCCGGTGATATGCTGTATTTTGGCCAAGGAGTACCAAAAGATTATGTTGGTGCAGCCAAATATTATGATATGACAAACCTAGAGCAAGGGACTCATCATGGAATGGCAAAATACAAGCTGGCCTACATGTATTACAATGGTTGGGTCGGAACAAAGAGCAAAGCAGACCTGCAAAAAGCCCATGATTACCTTGAACTCGGTGCTAAATACCAAGACGAGGACTCAATTAAAGCACTAAAAGAGTGGGATTTTAAACTCATTAATAAATAATTAACGATAAAGGCGCTAATTTGCTTTAGCGCCTTTATCGAATCCTTTTTATTATTATCAGTTATTATTTGGATACTTCAATATATCAGTCGGTTATATTGTTTAGTTCCGATTACCATTTATGGATATAACATTTAGTCTTTTCCTAGTTGATTTTCAATAAAACACAAAAGCTTATCAATATATCTAATAATATATTCCTGATAAATATAGAATTCCGCTTAAAATCATCTAATTATTAAAAAATTAGTCATATAATTATTCCAATAATAACTATTTAGAACTCATTTTAAATAAAAATTAGTTATCTTTGTTTAGTTGGTTTATATTTTATTGATTACGGATTACAAACGTTAGAAAGCCCCTAATTAATATGGAGTATTTATTGTGAATTCAAATCTAAAAAATAATGCATCAAACACATCTATAGTAAACAGAGAAAAATCAATCACTAAAAACACAAAAAACGAACAAAATGAAATTAATAAGCCCCATCTATTAACTCCTCGACAATCTGATAAAAAAAATATCAATATATCGGAGATGCGGCGAGAAAAAGAATACTTAACAGCAGTGAAGAATGATTTTATTTCTAACATTCATAATTATGTTCCATTAAAATCTGCCATATCTAATGTTAGCGAGAAAACTTATTATAAAACAATTGGAAATGCATTGTTAGAGATTACTGAACAACGCCATCAATTAAACGAAAAAAAGAAATCAGAATCTACTGATAAGATCTATTTATGGGAAGAAAAAATAACTAATTCAAAAAACAACCTTGCAAAATACCTTTACGACCATTCAGAAAATAAAGAAAACAATTTAATTTCACAAGATTTATCGACTTTACTTGACGAAATATACAATACAGATGTAAAAATAAAATCAATCGAGGCATCCTTAAATGAAAAAGAAAATAATGAGAAGTTGACTAATACACCTTTCAATAACAAAAACCAGTTAGATACGGAATCATTATTATCATCCTCAATGGCAAGTCTCAAACAAAACACAATGGCTAGTGATTTTAAACACGGTTATTCAAATAACAAACAACTAAATATACTAATACCAATGCGAGACTAAACACATCCAGTTTTTACTGCGTTTAAACTTTGGCACCAAAGCGCCCAAATAAGGGCGCTTCTCTTACCGTGGTGCTTGGCTAGCTTTAAATGCGATTCGAACCAACAATCCATTGAGTAATTTACTTTTTAATAGTTGTGGTTCAGAGCCATGGTAACTAGCAATATCTTTAACCAAAGCCAAACCTAAACCAGCCCCTTCCTTCCCTAAGGCATTATTTAAACGAGTAAACGCTTCCATAGAACGGTTAATCTTTGCATCTGGTATCCCTGGCCCTGAGTCCTCGACTTCCAAAACAAAATGCGCCTTGTCATCACTATTTACAACACGCACTGTCACCACGCCATTTGCTGGCGTATATTTTATTGCGTTATCGATTAGATTTGCGCACATTTCTGCCAATAAAATGGGTTCACCTTTGATCCAAGCCACATCGAGCCCTTCATAGCCCAAATCCACACATTGACTTTCTGCATGAGTCAGCCGCGTAAAACAGGTTTGATGAACAATTTCGACTAGATTAACAGCACGATACTGCGTAACGGCTTCTTTTTCATGCGCTTTTAACCGAGATAGTTGCAAAAGCCTATCAGTGAGAATAATCGTATTATCGAGGGTTTTATCGATAGCTTGTAAACTCTGTTGCCGCTGATTAGCATCTTGACTGTTAATCGCGACTGAAACCTGTGTTTTCAACACCGTTAATGGTGTTTTCAATTGATGGGATGCATCCGCACTGAAACGCTCTTGTCGCCTCACCATCCGCTTTAAACGGGAAATATAGCGGTTCAATGCATCAATTAATGGCGATAAATCAGACCATGGCAGTAAATCTGGCAATGGTGTTAAATCATTAGCGGAACGGCTTAACATTAAGTTGGACAATTTTTTCAATGGCGCCAATAACTTACTAAGTAAAATATAGGCAAGAACTAAGGTTAAAAGCACCACCGTACCTTGGCTCATCAGCGCGGAGATTAATAATTGATTAGCGAGATCTTGTCGTGAATAAACGGTTTCCGCAACACGGATCTCAACCATCCCAGTGATGCCACCTTCATTAATGGGTTGATAAAACGCTGCAATGCGAATAGGCAAGCCCTTATACTGTGCATCATAAAAATAAACTAGCGCAGTATAGTGCTGTGAGCGCATCCAATAAGAGGGAATTGGCGGTAAGTCATCATAACCGGAGATAGTCTCACCGTCAGGGGAAATAACTTGATAAAAAATTCGGTCATTATTATTCAGTTCGAAACTATCCAATACCACATAAGGTACGCTAACAGATAAATGCCCATTTACCACTTGTAGCCTTTCTGCCACAGTACGAGCAGAGGCGAGTAGCGTTCTATCATAAGCTAAATTTGCAGCGTTCTTAGCACTATAATAATGGGTATAAACCGAAAATCCCCCCAATAAAATGAGGGGGATACCGAAAAAGAGCAGCAACTGATGAAAGAGAGAGCGTGGATGAGAGACTAATTTCATACACTACACTGCTCTAATCGGTATCCCAATCCACGTAACGTATTGATGTTAACATCCGAACCTGCGAGTTTTTTTCTCACTCGGTGAACATATAATTCAATACTTTGTAAACTGGCTTCATCGGACAAAGAAAACACTTGTTCAAATAATTGCATCTTTGAAACTGGGCGTCCTCGTCGGTGAAACAAGGTATTTAATACCGCATATTCCCTTGGGGTTAACCCTAATGGTTCTTGACCAAGTAAAAAATAACCTTCTTCGTGATAACACAGCGCACCAAAACGCTGCGGTTCATTGACTTGCCCTTGGCTACGCCTTAGTAAGGCACGAATCCTAGCTTCTAACTCAGCGATATCAAAAGGTTTTGTTAAATAATCATCCGCACCTGCATTTAAGCCTTGGACACGGTCAGCCACATCCGAGTTTGCCGTCAACAGCAAAACAGGGATCTCTTGATGACGTTTTCGCATTTGCGCCAATACTTCCAACCCACTCATTCGTGGAAGAGATACATCAAGCACAACAAGGGCATATTGTTCTGTTTGTAATAATTGATCTGCGATGGCGCCATCACTGGCAATGTCAACCGCAAACCCTGATGACGATAATGCCTTTTGTAACCACAATGACAACTCGTCATGGTCTTCAACCAATAAAATTCTCATTCCGCATACTCATTATAATTACTTATCTGTATACGTTGGCATTACCTATCGTGATTGAAAAGCAATTGTCATCGTTTTTACTGTATCCATCACAACTATTACGGTTAAATGGAATCAACAATTTAAATTTAACATTAAATTAACATAACAAAAAAGCAGAAATACAAAACAATCTGATATATATCACATAAAAATAATAATATTTGTTAATGAAAGGTAAATGAAAGCTTTGTCAGACAATGATGCAACATCTACACAACAAGAAGTAAATAACATAGTTCTTTAATTATTGTCTTAGTAAGGAAAGAAAAATGAAAAAATATACAATCAAGGCCTTAGCAACAGCAATATTTTTAGTTGGCGTTAACCAAGCAAGTGCTCTACCAGAGCGTACTGAATGTATCGCCCCAGCCAAACCTGGAGGGGGGTTCGACTTAACCTGTAAATTAGTCCAAGTTTCCATGCTTGAAACTAAAGAAATTGAAAAACCAATGCGTGTTACTTACATGCCCGGAGGCATTGGTGCGGTAGCCTATAATGCCATCGTGGCGCAGCGCCCTGCTGAACCAGGAACGATTGTTGCTTTCTCAGGTGGCTCATTACTCAACCTAGCGCAAGGTAAGTTTGGTCGCTATAACGAGAATGATGTCCGTTGGCTAGCCAGTGTGGGCAGCGACTATGGGATGATTGCTGTACGTGCAGATTCCCCTTATAAAACCCTTAATGATTTAATGGATACCTTTAAAAAAGACCCGAATAGCATCGTGTTTGGAGCCGGTGGTTCTATTGGCAGTCAAGACTGGATGAAAACCGCACTACTCGCTAAAGCTATCGATATAGATCCAAGAAAAATGCGTTACGTTGCTTTTGAAGGTGGTGGTGAAACCCTAACAGCTCTACTTGGAAACCATATACAGGTGTTATCAGGGGATATTAGCGAGATGACCCCGTATATCAATGAAGGCAAAATTCGTATCCTAGCGGTCTATGCCGATAAACGCCTCGGTGATGGCTTATCCGAAATCCCTACGGCGAAAGAACAAGGCTATGACATTGTTTGGCCAATTATTCGTGGTTTCTATATGGGGCCCAAAGTGTCCGATGAGGACTACAACCAATGGGTCGAGGCATTCCAAAAACTCCAACAAACCGAAGATTTCAAAAAGCAACGTGAACTTCGTGGCTTGTTTGAATATAACTTAACTGGGCAAGAACTCGATAGCTACGTAAAAAAAGAAATCGAACAGTATCGTGAGCAAGCCCGTGCATTTGGTTTAGCCAAATAACGGAGAAAACGATGAGTCAACGCATATTCGCCATAGTCTGGCTAATACTGTGTGCTATCGGGATCTATATCGGCTGGGGGATCCAAAGTGAATTTTCATACGAACCACTGGGCCCCCGCCCTTTTCCGGTCGCCATACTATCTTTAATGGCTATTTGTGCCCTTGCCTTATTATTTGGCAAACAAGAAGCTGTTGAATGGCCGAAACCTTATGTATTGCGCCGCTTAATACTCTTAGTCATCGCACTAGTTATCTATGCATGGGCATTTGAGTGGTTAGGGTTTCCTATTGCTACCAGTTTATTGACTATCAGCATGGCCCTACTATTTGGTGCGACACCAACGGCAGCCATTATTTCAGGCCCTATCCTTGGCATCTTCTTATTTTATGCCTTTGATAAATTGCTGGATGTCACTTTGCCTATTGGCAGCCTGTTTAATTAAGGAGCAAGCTCATGGAAACTTGGATGTATCTATCGCAAGGTTTTGAGGTTGCGCTCGTCCCTCAAAATATCTTGATTGCCTTAATTGGCTGTTTTATCGGAACCGTAGTTGGCATGTTGCCCGGTCTTGGTCCTATCAATGGGGTCGCTATATTATTGCCACTCGCATTTGCGCTCAAATTACCAGCAGAATCTGCCTTAATTTTACTCGCTACTGTTTATTTAGGTTGTGAATATGGAGGACGGATCTCATCGATACTACTTAATGTTCCGGGTGATGCTGCGGCTATAATGACCACATTAGATGGTTATCCGATGGCAAAACAAGGAAAAGGCGGTGTTGCTCTTTCTATTTCAGCGGTCAGTTCATTCATTGGCTCAACAATCGCCATTGTGGGTATTATTTTATTCGCACCTTTGCTTGCTCAATGGTCGTTAGCTTTCGGGCCTGCTGAATATTTCGCTTTAATGGTTTTTGCTATTGCCTGTTTGGGCAGTATGATGAGCCAAAACCCTATTAAATCATTACTTGCCGCATTAATTGGTTTGTCACTCGCCACCGTCGGTGTCGATGCCAACTCAGGGGAATATCGTTTTACATTTGATAGTGTCCATCTTTCTGATGGAGTGCAATTTATTGTCGTTGTGATTGGTTTATTTTCAGTCAGTGAAATTTTATTGATGCTTGAAGGTACCGCTACAGGCCAAGGTTTGATCCGCAAAACGGGTAGAATGCTATTTAACCGCAAAGAAGCCAAAGCTTGCGCAGGGCCCGCACTGCGTTCGTCTTTCGTCGGTTTCTTTGTTGGAGTTTTACCCGGTGCAGGTGCCACTATCGCCAGCGCTATCACTTATATGACTGAAAAGAAAATCAGTGGTGAAAAAGGCGATTTTGGTAATGGTGATGTACGTGGTGTCGCTGCACCTGAAGCCGCAAATAATGCCTCAGCATGTGGCTCATTTATCCCTATGTTAACACTTGGCGTTCCAGGCTCAGGGACAACTGCGGTGATGATGGGGGCGCTAACGCTCTATAATATCACCCCTGGACCGGGAATGTTTACCGAACAACCGGAAATTGTCTGGGGGCTAATTGCTGCATTACTTATTGCTAACGTCGTGTTGTTAATCATGAATATTCCATTAATTGGCCTATTCACACGTATGTTGACTGTCCCTTTGTGGTTTTTAGTTCCCGCAATTGCCAGTGTTTCCGCTGTTGGTGTATATGCAGTTCATAGCACTACTTTTGACTTGCTGTTGATGATGGGGTTAGGTGTTTTTGGGTTTATTCTACGGAAAATGAATTTCCCGCTTTCCCCACTTATATTAGGTTTTGTATTAGGTGAGATGTTAGAACAAAACTTACGCCGTTCATTATCTATCAGCAATGGTAATTTCGATATTCTTTGGAGCAGTACTATTTCACAAAGCTTATTGATCCTCGCCGTTGTTGTTTTAATCCTGCCGCCTATTGTGAAATTACTCCGTAAACGCAAACAGGCTACAACGTTATAATTTTCAAATTGTTAAGCCATCTCTGTAGAATTTGCCCCAATGTGATTTTGGGGCATTTTTTTATTAAAAAATAGGGAGCTTTATATAACTTAACAAAACCACAGAGTTATCATGGACTCCTTCGCCATAATAGACATATTTTGATTGTAAATTAGGGACTATATTTGTTCTCTTTTGGTCATACTTATACAGTGGAAATGGTTTTTCAATATTATGTATTTTACTCATCCTCCCACAAAGTTTATCGTGGATAGAGCGAGATAACGCCTTACCTAAAATTTTAAAATCCTGTTTCCAAATAGCCTCATGAAATCTGGTTACACACATATGACTACCTCTATTCGACTAAAAATCAAGTCAATATCATGTCACTATTTTGGACAAAACATTCAATACAATGATGTATATTTATTCAGTTGTTAATAAACCACTGAATCAGACAATGATGATATATTAAATAATGCCAATCAATTATGGTACTCACCTGACTTATTAAGATATAAAACACAATGTTCGATAGATTACTTTTTGTCCTTTTTAATATCCAGCCGAAACCATTAGCGTATACAGTCACCATCGATATTCATGGTGACCGTTACACCATCCATAGCCAGAAACCCGTGACTATCACAGAAAAAGACAGCGGTTATATCCAAATAAAAGCACTGGGTAAAATGCATATTTTTTGTGGAAAAATGCTGCATATCAGCGTCAAGAAAAATACGACGCTTGTGACTATTGGTTGGTCGAAAGGGAAAAGCCAAATATTTGAAGTGAAAAAAAACTACCAAGACATTACTTCCCACAGAACGTCATCCTCATCAAATACCCGTTATGTCCCCCCAGTTTATGAAAGTACCACTAGCGACAATTCCCATCGTGCTAGCAATCATTTTTGTTCAAATGATAATTCCAGTACTGATTGCTCATCATCCGATTCAGGGGGAAGTGATGGCGCTAGTGGCGATTAAGTAACAATACCTTTTAGATACTGCTTAAAAACTTATCTTTTATATCATGCTTATTGTCAAAATATCTAATATTTGAATCAAAGGATTTTTTTAATTTACTCAATAAATCATTTTTAATTTTTTTATCATTAATTGTTAATACTGACTGGAATACATTATTAGAATAGTGATTATCATCACCAAATAACGCCAATAAATTAAGTTGACTTAACTCCCCACTAGGGATATCTAATTCAATCCTTGTATTATTCAGTTTTGCTTTATCGAAATTATAATTAACATCTGATTTAATAGGTAGCTTAATATCTACATTATTAAGCGTTGCATTAGAAAAATCCGCTCTAATTAGTGGAGTTTGTTCACTTGATGCAATTCTCATGTCTGATAATGTAGAGTTAGAAAAGTCTGCGTTAATACTGCTAGGTTTGAAGGTTTTTTTATCCTCCCAATTAAAAATAATATTATTTATATCTGTTTTCTCCAATTGACAATCTGAAGAGTCATAATGTAATGCTATACTATCCGACATACTATGAGACTTAACTTCCATAGAGTTAATAATATTATTACCGCTTATTTTAGATTTAACAGGCCCTATATTAAGCACATCATTCAATATATTAATCTGTTTATTGATTTTTAACTTATCTTTTATCTCGACATCCAAAGCACATTTCTTATAAACATTTTTCACTTTTGAAATTACTGTCTTTAATAAAAGTTTCTTATTTGCATCACTGTTGTTTTTTTCATACTCCTTACTTATTTTAGTCGAGCTATTACTTAACGTTAAGAAAAAAGATTTAACATTCATATTTACACACCTCTAGGCTATTTGTTTTCAGAAATTGGCTAGAGTATCTCATGTTAATCATTTCTATAATTTAATAAAATGACACAGCTATTCTCCTTTTTATATTTATAAAAAAAGCGAGAACCTGAGTTCTCGCTTTTTTCTAATTGTTTAGCCTAAAACAAATTACGCTTTGTATTTGCTCATCACCAATGTGGCATTAGTACCACCAAAGCCGAAACTGTTTGACATCACTGTATCCAACACTTGTTCTGTTGGTTTCGTGACGATATTCAGGCCATGGGCTTTTTCATCTAAATTTTCGACATTGATGCTTGGTGCAATAAAGCCATGCTCTAGCATTAATAAACTGTAAATTGCTTCGTGAACACCTGCCGCCCCTAATGAGTGGCCACTCATCGCTTTTGTCGCAGAAATCGCAGGGGAATTACTACCAAAAACTTCTTGGATAGCTTCCAGCTCTTTGGTGTCGCCGACTGGTGTCGATGTACCGTGTGTATTGATGTAATCAATTTTATCGACACCCTGCATCGCCATTTGCATACAACGTACCGCGCCTTCACCTGAAGGTGCTACCATGTCTGCACCATCAGATGTTGCACCATAACCGACAATTTCAGCATAGATATGTGCACCACGCGCTAAAGCGTGCTCGAGTTCTTCAACTACTACAATACCGCCGCCGCCGGCAATAACAAAACCATCGCGGTCTTGGTCGTAAGTTCTTGATGCTTTGTCTGGCGTTTCATTGAACTTAGTTGACAATGCGCCCATTGCATCGAATTCACAGGTCATTTCCCAGCTCAGCTCTTCACCACCACCAGCAAAAACTACATCTTGTTTGCCTAGTTGGATCAATTCAACTGCATGACCAATACAATGTGCAGATGTTGAGCACGCTGAACTAATTGAATAGTTAACACCTTTAATTTTAAATGGTGTGGCTAAGCAAGCTGAAATACCTGATGCCATTGCACGGGTCACCATATAAGGACCAACACCACGTAAACCTTTCGCACGCATACCATCAGAGCCAGCAACTTGGTTACGCGGAGAACCGCCGCCAGAACCGACCACAATCCCCGTACGTAAATTTGAAACTTGTTCTTCTGCTAAACCCGAATCAGCAATTGCTTGTTCCATAGATAAATAAGCATACGCAGAGCAATCACTCATAAAACGAAAGATTTTACGGTCAATCAGGTCTTTCAGCTCTAAGTTTTTGACATTACCCCAGACATGGCTACGTAGCCCTGCCTCTTTGAATTCTTCTGAGAAAGTGATCCCGGAACGACCTTCCTTCAGAGAAGCCAGTACTTCTTCCTGGTTATTACCAAGGCTGGAAACAATACCTAGACCAGTGATGACTGCACGCTTCATTCGTTACCTCATGTCTATAATTATATGATTGCGGGATTACAGGTTGTCACTTTAGCTTACACTTGTACGCTGAACAAGTCCGATCAGGGTAAATATTTGTATTTTTTTTCTTTGTGACTGTAATAAGACTTTTTTATGAAGGTAGCCTTACACTCATAACAGCGTTAAAATTTACTGATTATTAGGTCATAGTAGGCTTTATCGTGAACAAACGTGCTGTACAAACTGCTCGCCTTAGCTGGAATGAAGAAGGCACACCGATGTCCGAACAATTTGAAGACATCTATTTTTCTAACCAAGATGGCTTAGAAGAGTCTCGTCATGTCTTTTTGCAAGGAAATCTTTTTCCTGAACGTTTCAATACTCACCCATTCAAAACCTGTGTTATTGCCGAAACAGGCTTTGGTACAGGGTTGAATTTTTTAGCATTATGGCAATCCTTTAACCAATTTAAAGCCGAGCATCCACACGCAAAACTGCAGCGTTTACACTTTATTAGCTTTGAAAAGTACCCCTTATCAAAGCCCGATTTAATCACAGCTCACCAATGCTGGCCTGAACTTAACGACCTATCACAATCACTGTGTGACAACTGGCCTCAAGCATTACCCGGAAACCACCGTCTGACCTTACAAAATGGCGATGTTGTACTGGACTTATGGTTTGGTGATGTTAATGAGCAAATATCTAAGCTAAAAAACAATCTAAACAATAAGATAGACGCATGGTTTTTAGATGGTTTTGCCCCCTCAAAAAACCCACAAATGTGGAGCGAACACTTGTTCGCTACAATGGCTAAACTAGCCCGTATTAATGGTACATTTGCGACCTTTACCGTCGCAGGTTTTGTCAAAAGAGGGTTACAGCAAGCAGGTTTTACTCTTCAAAAAGTCAAAGGCTTTGGTAAAAAACGTGAAATGCTAACTGGCATAATGATAGAAAAAGAAACTGAAAACTTAACACCTTGGTTTGCAAGAGAAAAAGCCAATAACCCAACAGACATTGCAATCATTGGTGGTGGCCTTGCAAGCCTCACCGCAGCTTACACCTTGCTAAAACGTGGCGCAAAAGTCACCTTATACTGTAAAGACTCGCAAGTCGCACAAAATGCTTCAGGCAACCGCCAAGGCGCAATTTACCCATTACTAACAGGTAATAATGACCCACTTGAGCGTTTTTTTATTAGTGCCTTTCCTTTTGCTTCACGCTTTTATCACCAATTGGCAAAACAGGGAGTTAAGTTTGACGGGCAATGGTGTGGAGTCAGCCAATTAGCTTATAACGATAAAGTTGCTAATAAAATAGCGGGCATGCTAGAAACCGACTGGCCCACCGATTTTGCTATTGGTAGAAACCGCCAGCAACTGAGTGACCTTTGTGGTATTGATGTCAACCATGGTGGAATTCACTATGCTACCGGTGGTTGGTTGTGCCCTGCTCAACTCTGTGAAAGCTTACAACAATATTTACACCAACAGGGTGTCACATTCCATTTTGAACACGATGTTTACGAACTTAAGCCTGATGGTGATAACTGGCAGTTGCTGATAAACACCCCCCAACAGACGTTAATATCTACTCATTCCACCGTTATTATTGCCAATGGGCACAAACTGCGCCAATTTTCGCAAACTGTTAATTTACCTATTTCCCCTGTTAGAGGGCAAGTTAGCCACATCCCAACCAATGAAACACTACAACAATTAAAAAATGTGTTGTGTTTTGAAGGTTATTTAACCCCTGCTGATGCTTCTGGGCAGCAACATTGTTTAGGTGCAAGTTACCAAAGGGAGCATCTGGATTTAAACTATAGCGAAGAAGAACAACAGGGGAACCGCCAAAAACTGATTGATAACCTGCCGGATGTTACTTGGCCTAACGATATTGATATTTCACACAAACATTCACGTCAAGGGGTACGTTGTGTTATCCGTGACCACTTCCCGCTATTAGGGAATGTGCCTGATTTTGAAAAACATATGGAAGTCTACCAAGATTTACCCTCTCAGATAGCCAAAAATCAGACAATTTGCCCTGCACCTATGCACCCAAATTTATTTATTTTTGGTGCCCTAGGCTCCCGAGGCTTATCAACTGCCCCACTTTGTGCTGAACTTCTCGCCGCACAAATTTTTGCTGAACCTCTACCTTTGGATGACGAAACCCTCGCAGAGCTTCATCCGAACCGTTTTTGGGTTAGAAAGTTATTATTAGGGCGTAAAGTAAAAACCCCTTATTGAAACCAATACCTTGCAGCCTGCCATTCATTAGCTAGCTGCAAGTTCATTTAATGAGATAACCATTGCACAGCGATCTTCCCGTGCAAACCCCATATCAACTTCACTCTGTAAAATCGCTTTCAACTCAATGGTTAGCTTGTCATTATCAATGATATCAAAACCTAAGCGTTGATAATAAGGGGCATTCCAAGGTACGTCACGAAAGGTTGTCAATGTCACAAACTGTAGCTGTAAAGACAATGTGGCTTCAAATACCCGTTTGATTAATTGCCGACCAATTCCCTGACCTTGCCAGTTTTGGCAAACAGATAACTCACAAATATGTAAACTATTTCTGCGCTTTTCTGCATTGATAAACCCCACTACTTCACCATCGTTATTGACAGCAACCCATTCAAGCTGCTGATGAATAAAAGCAAGGTGTTCTTGTTCCGTTTGCCCTTCCCCCTCAGCAACCCAACGGTATTTTTCATGGTTAGCGAATGTTTGCCCTGCGGATAATTCCACTGCGGGGAGATATTTGGCATCGTCTGGTACAGCTAAGCGGGTCATATACATATTATAAATGAGGAAAGTGATAGTATTAAAGTGTGAACCAAAAGCGGGTTCCCCCGCTTGTGATCATAAATCGATGGGTTATATTGCGTTATTCAGTAATTTTTTCCACATGTCCAAGACCAGCACTTGGTCCGGTGGTGTCAATTCACCCGCTTTGATTGCAGTGTGAATACTTTCTTCAACGCGTTGGAATAAAGCGTCAGAGCCAGTTTGGTTTTCTTCCTCCAGCTCTGCCACAGCAAGGGTTAAGTGACCACGCAAATAACCACCAGCGAACAATTCATCATCGTTAGCGTGTTCAACCATATCATCAATTTTTGTCAGTATGCGTGTTTCTAAATCCGCAAGCATGCTTAATCCTTACTGTAATGTATTTTCATTAGGCAAAAATATCTTCCGGATAAGGGAAGTCTTCTGCACAAATAGGTGGCGTATTGTAAAACGATTGTAACGCATTAATAAAGCATAATGGTCGTTCAGGGATACCATTTTCTAAATAAACCATCACTTGAGCATGCACTTTACGCATAAAGGCAATACGATCGGGCTCAAAATCCCCTTCCAAGTTATCGCAACTGACATTAAATGGAATACCAACCGCAACACAGAATAACCAATCTAAAGCTTGGGGTTTAATTTCAACCACTTCAAACTCACTCTGCGTTTTTTCATCTCGTCCATCTGGGCAATACCAGTAGCCATAATCGACTTGCTGGCGTCTGGCTTCCCCTGCGATGCACCAGTGTGATATTTCATGTAGCCCACTAGTAAAGAAACCATGCGCAAAAACAATACGATGATAAGGAACAGACTCATCCGCAGGTAAGTAAATGGGTTCATCATCCCCTTTTACCAATTTGGTGTTATAACTTTCACCAAAACATTTATCAAAAATATCAATTAGATCTTGATAGTTATATTTACTCATGAATAATTTAAATCATCTTAAAATAATGAGAGAAACCAAGCTTTTATCACATCGCCATGGCTATCATGGAGTAACTTAATACTCATTAATAACGAAATAACCACAATCATTGGCCTGATCAGTTTTTGTCCTTTGGTCAATACTAACCGTGCACCTAAGCGTGCACCCACCATTTGGCCAATAAGCATAACAAAGCCGAGTACCCAAAGAACATGACCTCCGATAATAAAGAAGACTAAAGACCCAAAGTTGGAAGCAAAGTTCAGTAACTTAGCATGAGCCGTTGCTTTAGCGAGGTTATAACCAAGTAATAACACGTAACCCAATGCTAAAAATGACCCCGTACCGGGCCCAAATGCACCATCATAAAAACCTAGCGTCATACCGATGGCAACACCAAAAAAAGGCATACTAATACGCTGTTGACGGTCTTGTACCCCAATCGATGGCGTTAATAAGAAGTATAAACCGACACAAATGACAAGAACCGGTAGCAGTTGCTTTAAAAACGCAGTATCAATCATTTGAATAACGATGGCGCCTAACATCGCACCAATCATCGTCATAATGAACGGAAATATTTGCTCTCGTAAATCTATCGCTTTACGTCTAACAAAATAAAGGGTTGAAGAGAATGACCCACCAACGGCTTGTAATTTGTTGGTTGCTAATGCTTCAACAGGAGTGATCCCGACAGATAACAGGGCTGGAATGGTTAACAAGCCCCCGCCCCCTGCTATTGAATCAATAAAACCAGCGAAAAGTGCAACAAAGAAGAGTAACGCATAAACTTCAGGCGCAACGGCGGTTAGCCAATCCATTTTACAATCCAAAGATGAGAAATATCATGATGTTGATATGTAGTATATCACAACCCAGATGAGGTATTTTAAGTAGGCTTCATCCAAACCTTTCTCACCCGTAAGCGACTAGACCGCCCCGCTCACGGGTTATAGCATCAACCTTTACTAATTAATCAAATGCTTGCATCGTAGGAGTAACATCAGCACATTGCCCACGATGGCGTAAGTAGTGATCCATTAAAACAATGGCCATCATCGCTTCTGCAATAGGTACAGCACGGATACCGACACAAGGGTCATGACGCCCTTTGGTGATCATTTCAACTTCTTCACCAGAACGGTTCAACGTCTTACCTGATACCGTGATGCTCGATGTTGGTTTCATCGCAATATGGGCAACAATCGGTTGGCTACTGCTGATGCCGCCTAAAATACCGCCAGCATGATTAGAGGTAAAACCATTACGGGTAATTTCATCGCGATTTTCACTGCCTTTTAACGCAATAACACCAAAACCGTCACCAATTTCTACGCCTTTAACCGCATTAATACTCATGAGAGCATGGGCTAAATCTGCATCTAAACGGTCGAATACCGGTTCCCCCAGCCCCGCAGGAACATGTTCAGCAACCACAGTCACTTTAGCGCCGATTGAATCACCCTCTTTCTTTAAACCACGCAATAATTCATCAAGTGAATCTAACTGGTTTGGATCAGGGCAAAAGAACGGGTTTTCCTCAACGATGGACCAATCTTTAATTTCACATGCAATCGGGCCCATTTGTGTTAAACAACCACGAATTTGAACCCCTAGCTTTTCTTGTAGATACTTTTTAGCAATAGCCCCCGCAGCAACGCGCATTGCCGTTTCCCTTGCAGACGAGCGACCACCACCGCGGTAATCGCGTTGGCCATATTTTTGCTCATAGGTGTAATCCGCATGGCCGGGTCTAAAAACATCTTTAATTGCCCCATAATCTTGGGAACGTTGATCCGTATTTTCAATCAATAAACCAATACTTGTCCCCGTCGTTACCCCATTAAATACACCTGATAAAATTTTCACTTGGTCAGGTTCACGACGTGCCGTTGTATAACGAGATGTCCCAGGACGACGCCGGTCTAAATCTTTTTGTAAATCAGCTTCTGTTAGAGCTAAACCAGGGGGAACACCATCGATAATACAACCTAATGCCACCCCGTGTGACTCACCAAAGGTCGTTACGCGAAACAGTTGCCCAATTGAATTTCCTGCCATCGAAGTTTCCTATTCTAAGCCGCTCTTGTATTACCAAGACGTGTGTTGTTTGCTGTTAATCGTTATGTAATTGTTATTGATTACATGATTATGAGAAATCACGCAACCCTTGATTAATCAATATAAAGCGCAAAGTGCTCATGATGCTCAACAAGCTGTTCACGCGTTAACATAAACACCCCGTCACCACCGTATTCAAAGTCCAGCCAAATAAATGGAATATCAGGGTACTGTTCAATTAAATGCACCATACTGTTGCCAACCTCACACACTAATACCCCTTCTTTCGTTAAGAACCGTGGGGCATTAGCTAAAATACGGCGCACTAACTTTAGCCCATCACTGCCAGCTGCTAAGGCAAGTTCCGGCTCTACACGAAACTCTTCAGGTAGGTCATCCATATCTTCTGCATCCACATAAGGTGGATTAGTAACAATCAAATCATACTTAACTTCAGGCATATCGCGGAATAAATCGGAGCGAATAGGCACAACCTGATGCTCCAAACCATGGCTAGCGATATTTTGCTCAGTGACCGCGAGCACATCCGCCGAAATATCAACGGCATCAATTTCTGCTTCGGGGAATTCATATGCACAAGCAATTGCAATACAGCCACTACCTGTACATAAGTCTAATATCGCTTGAGGTTCATCAGTTAATAAGCCAACAAAATGGTTATTGATAAGCTCCCCAATAGGTGAACGAGGGATCAATACCCGCTCATCAACATAAAATTCGTGCCCACAGAACCACGAACGGTTAGTTAAATAGGCAACAGGAATGCGTTCATTAATACGGCGCAGAACACGCTCAATAATCCGATGGCGTTCTGTTGGTGTCAGGCGAGATGTCAGGAGTTCATCTGGTAGGTCTAGAGGCAAATAAAGTGTCGGTAACACTAATTGCAACGCCTCATCCCACGGATTATCTGTACCGTGACCATAATACACATTGGCAGCATTAAAACGACTCATCGTCCAACGTAAAATATCCTGAATGGTATGAAGTTCTGCAACAGCTTCATCAACGAAGATCTTTTCCAAGAAGGGTTTCTCCAGCCTGTTTTTTGAAAGGGAATATTTGAATAACTAAAGTTTGCCACGAAGTGAAAGACAAATCAGCAGATTAATGCAATAAAATCACCAACAACCTTTAGCTAGCACACCATTTTCGCTATAAATTAAAAATAAAAACGCCCTTTTTAATTAAAGGGCGTTAAGTAACCTAGTCTTTTAGATGAGAAAAGTGATATCTCTAGCCTTCATTTTGCACAAGCTTCTCAACGTCTTTAGCCGGTTTCTTTACCCAAACCGCATAAGCAATAGCCAAAAGTGCCAACCACACAACCCCTACATATAAGGCAATACGCGTGGATTCAAAATACCCGAGCACACCAAAAATAAAGACCATGAAAGCTATCGCCAAAATAGGCGCCACAGGCCACATAGGAACAGGGAATTTTAATTTACTCACTTCTTCTGGCGTCATTTTTTTACGCATCGCAAACTGAGCTAGTAAAATCATTAGCCACACCCAGATGGTTGCAAACGTTGCTATTGATGCAATGATAACAAAAACATCCTCAGGAATAACATAATTCAATACAACTCCGACCAATAACACCAGCACCATGACTAATACCGTCATCCAAGGCACACCGTTTTTTGTCAGTTTGGTAAAGGCTTTCGGTGCTTGTCCCTCATGTGCCATACCATACATCATGCGCCCTGCGCCGAAAATATCACTGTTGATCGCAGAAATCGCTGCGGTGATCACCACAATATTTAAGATATTGGCAGCAGATTTGATACCTAAACTGTCAAATATTTGCACAAATGGGCTACCTTGCTGGCCAATTTGATTCCACGGATAAATACACATTAAAACGAAGAGCGTTAAAACATAGAATAACAAAATACGGATAGGAACAGCATTGATGGCGCGTGGAATAGTCACTTCAGGGTTTTTTGCTTCACTGGCAGTGATCCCAATCACTTCAATTCCACCGAATGCAAACATCACTACCGCAAAAGAGGCTATCACCCCTCCAACCCCATTAGGCATAAACCCATCATGGATAAATAAATTAGACACCCCAACCGCATGGTCAGCCGCTTGGCCAAAACCAAACATCATGATGGCAGCCCCACCCACTATCATCGCAATAATGGCGACCACTTTAATAATGGAAAGCCAAAACTCCATTTCACCAAACGTTTTCACGTGACACAAATTAATAGCACCAATAAAGAATATGATACTTAGCACCCATATCCATTGAGCGACATCAGGAAACCAGAGTTTCATATATACGCCAAATGCGGTGACATCAGCCAGACAAACAATAATCATTTCAAATATATATGTCCATCCAGCAAAAAAGCCAGCTCGAGCACCTAAATAATGGCTAGCATATTGTGAGAACGACCCCGCAAGCGGACGATGTACCGCCATCTCGCCCAATGCGCGCATGACCATAAACACCGCGGCGCCCCCTATTATATAAGCGAGCAGTACCGCCGGACCTGCTGTTTCTATTGCTTTTGCTGAACCATAAAATAAACCTGTACCAATCGCTGAACCTAAAGCCATAAATCGGATGTGACGCGCAGAAAGCCCTCGCGCAAGTTGTGATATGCTTTGCATGATTTATCCTTCGTATTATTTTATTAGTCGTGTAGATAAATACTTCAGGCGGCCGATACGTTGCCGGCCACCTTTATTGGCTTGATGTACTACCAGTGCTATTTAGGGAAAACAGCACCTTTCGTAAATAATTTTGAAAGTTTATGTTGATTAATTAAATCAATGGCAGCTTCAATATCCGGCGCAAAATAACGGTCTTTATCATAATAAGCGACCTGTTCACGTAACGTTTTACGCGCTTTTTCGAGTGCTTCGCTAGATTTTAACCCTTCACGAAAATCTATCCCTTGGCATGCAGAAAGCCATTCTATCGCAAGAATACCAGTGACGTTTTTCGCCATCTCCCACAAACGACGCCCCGCAGCAGGTGCCATAGAAACATGGTCCTCTTGGTTTGCTGAAGTCGGTAAGCTATCGACACTCGAAGGGTGTGCTAATGCTTTATTTTCACTTGCCAATGCAGCTGCAGTGACTTGAGCAATCATAAAGCCAGAATTCACGCCGCCATTATTCACGAGGAATGGAGGAAGCTGTGACATATGGGTATCCATTAATAACGCTATACGACGCTCGGATAGAGCCCCGATTTCGGCTAATGCCAAAGCAAGGTTGTCTGACGCCATCGCAACTGGCTCAGCGTGGAAATTGCCCCCAGAAATGATATCGCCGTTATCCGTAAACACCAGAGGGTTATCTGATACCGCATTTGATTCGATTAAAATCACCTCAGCCGCTTGGCGAATTTGAGTTAAGCAAGCTCCCATCACTTGTGGCTGGCAACGCAGTGAATAAGGGTCTTGTACTTTCACGCAGTTTTCATGCGACTTTGCCAACTCACTGCTTGATGATAATACCTCTCGGAACATGGCTGCGACATCAATTTGCCCTTTTTGCCCTCGCACTTCTTGTACTCGAGCATCAAAAGGTTTACGCGAACCTAATGTCGCTTCTACACTCAATGCCCCACAAATAATCCCTGAAAGTAGTAGTTTTTCAGCTTCAAATAACCCTTTAAGGGCAAAAGCAGTGGAGGTTTGGGTTCCGTTTAATAAAGCCAACCCTTCTTTTGCTTCAAGCGTTAAAGGCTTCAGCCCTGCTTTTTCTAACGCTTTTTTGGCTGATATCCATTTACCTTCAAAACGAGCCTTTCCTTCACCGAGTAAAATCAAACTCATATGGGCTAAAGGTGCCAAATCACCTGATGCACCGACTGAACCTTTAGCGGGAATAAACGGGTAAACCTGTGCGTTGACTAAGGCAATTAAAGCATTGATTACTTCGAGGCGAATTCCTGAAAAGCCACGCGCTAAGCTATTAATTTTTAACACCATGATCAAACGTACTAGTTCGTCATCTAAAGGGTCACCCACACCAGCCGCATGTGACATCACGATAGAACGCTGTAATGACTGCAAGTCCTGCGTAGCAATACGCGTATTCGCTAGCAAACCAAACCCAGTGTTAATACCATAAGCAGTTCTATCTTCAGCAATAATTTTATTAACTGTTGCTACACTTTTTTCAATCACGGCATGAGCACGTTTATCTAATGTGACAGTCACTGGCTGTTCAAAAACGATGCGCAAATCTTCGAGTGTCATTTTTCCTGGGTGGATAGTTAGTTTAGTCATTAATGGCACTCCTTAACGTGTTTTAATCATAGGTAAATTGAGATTTTTTTCTTCTGCACAAGCAATCGCGATGTCATACCCTGCGTCAGCATGGCGCATCACCCCTGTTGCGGGGTCATTGTGCAGTACTCGAGCAATACGCTCAGCCGCTTCGTCGGTTCCATCACAAACAATCACCACTCCCGAATGTTGTGAGAACCCCATTCCCACACCACCGCCATGATGCAAAGAAACCCATGTCGCGCCACTGGCTGTATTTAATAAAGCATTGAGTAGCGGCCAATCTGATACCGCATCAGAGCCGTCTTTCATCGCTTCTGTTTCACGGTTTGGGCTAGCAACTGAGCCAGAATCTAAATGATCACGACCAATAACAATTGGGGCGGAAACCTCACCACTTCTGACCATCTCATTAAAGGCTAAGCCTAATTTAGCTCTGTCCCCTAAACCAACCCAACAAATACGCGCCGGTAACCCTTGAAAGCTGATCCGCTCACGTGCCATATCCAACCAACGATGTAAGTGCTTATCATCAGGTAATAATTGTTTAACTTTAGCATCAGTTTTGTAGATATCTTCGGGATCTCCTGATAACGCAACCCAACGGAATGGGCCAACGCCACGACAAAATAGAGGGCGAATATAGGCAGGAACAAAACCAGGGAAATCAAAGGCATCTTTCACCCCCATTTCCAGCGCCATTTGGCGAATATTATTGCCATAATCAAATGTGGGTATACCTTGTTTCTTGAATGCCAACATGGCTTTAACGTGTTCTGCCATGGATTTCTTTGCCGCTAAGGCAGTGGCTTGTGGCTCTTTGACACTGAGTTCTCGGTATTTTTCCCAACTCATGCCAATGGGTAAATAACCATTGAGTGGGTCATGGGCACTGGTTTGGTCGGTAACCATGTCTGGCTTCACACCACGTTTAACTAATTCAGGTAAAATTTCAGCAGCATTTGCACACAGTGCAATAGAAATGGCTTTGCCTTCTGAGGTGTATTTTTTAAGACGTGCTAATGCATCATCGAGATCAGTGGCTTGTTCGTCGACATAATGCGTTCTTAGGCGAAAATCAATGCGGCTTTGTTGACATTCAATATTCAGTGAACAAGCCCCTGCAAGTGTTGCGGCTAATGGCTGAGCGCCCCCCATTCCACCTAACCCCGCCGTTAATACCCAACGACCAGTTAAGTCACCATTAAAATGCTGACGAGCAGCTTCAACGAATGTTTCATAAGTACCTTGGACAATCCCTTGGCTGCCGATATAAATCCAACTTCCTGCGGTCATTTGCCCATACATCGCCAAACCTTTGGCATCCAGTTCGTTGAAATGCTCCCAATTGGCCCAATGAGGCACAAGATTCGAATTAGCAATTAAAACGCGTGGAGCATTAGCGTGAGTTTTAAACACCCCGACAGGTTTACCGGACTGAACAAGTAAAGTTTCATCGTTTTCGAGTTGTTTCAAAGATTCAATGATTTGGTCATAACATTGCCAATTACGTGCCGCACGACCAATACCACCATATACAACTAATTCATGGGGATTTTCTGCAACATCGGGGTCAAGGTTATTCATTAACATACGTAGTGGCGCTTCCGTCAGCCAGCTTTTTGCACTCAATGAATTACCACGCGGCGCCCTAATTTCGATATTTCTATATTTATTATTAAGTGCTGTCACTTGTATACCCTCTATTTATCGATTCATTGGATACTCACTCTATCTTTCTATAGATATAGTTGTATATACATGTACGATCAATCAATTTTTTAACATAAAAATTAAATTATTTTTATATAAAAAAGAGGGTTTTCATTAAAAAACAACAAGATAATTATCTTATGTATTTATTGTTCTATACTTTTTTATTCTAAATTTGCCTGTGAGATCACATTAAATTCACAATAATTTTACATGAAAAAACAAAAAAAACGTGATGGAGAGAGTGTGTAAGGCGCAAAGCGGAAATTTGTATTAATACAACCCCGCCTATTTTTTAATAAAAACTAAGAGGAAAAACTGCCTTTGAGTTTATAACGATGACCGGGGAACAATAATTTTGTACTGGTGACTATAAATGACTGAGACCAAGTACGACGAGTAATCAGCAAGCAGGATGCACCTACATTAATTTGCAATAACCTTGCAGCCCGTTCATCTGCCTCGATCGCTTCCACAATGTGCTCACCTTGGGTCAATGGTGCGACCTGAGATAAATAATCATGGGGAGTAATAGATAAAAAGTTTTGCTGTAAGTAATCAGGCGCCGCTAGAGCATTAACATACCTATCTTCGATTTGAACAGGGACATCATTTTCTAAATGTACAATGATAGAATGAAAAACAGGGGCTCCTAGACTAATATTAAGTTCACTCGCCAATGCTGATGACGCTTGTATTTCTTCAAGCTTAATTATACGGCAACTATATTTATGATCCCTCGCAAGGATCTCCGCTTCTATGCTGTGTATTTCGAATAATGCGGATTGCCCCTTAGGCTCTGCAACAAAAGTCCCAACGCCTTGCAAGCGAACTAATAACCCTTCAGCTGTTAATTCACGGACAGCACGGTTTGCTGTCATTCGGCTACATTGAAATTGGGAGACTAGCTCAGCTTCAGATGGAATACGGTCATTTGCCTGCCATTGTGCAGTGTGAATTTTCTCAATAATAGACTGCTTAACTTGCAAATATAAGGGAACTGGCGTTCCTGATTTATCTTTTTTATTGGCTGTCACAGTGTTTTCCAATTTAATCATTAAAATCTGAAGGATGTATAGGCTATTTTACGTCACAAAATGTAACTTTAGCTTAGTACTATCGGGCATTTTTTATCCTGACAGTCGTGAATAAAAGCATCACATTTAATACCCCATTAACGGTATAAATACGCGATGAGATTTTAATAACAACAAACAAAAATAATCATAGAGTTGCTATACATAATGAATACATACATTACATACAGCAACCAATATATTATTAATTATGGCTATTATTAGCTCAATTTAAATGATTTTTTATATTAATACTGACCAAGATTATGGATTACGGTGGGTAATTTCCCCTTCATATACTCGTAAATACAAGGGGTTACTGCCTTGCTCATATATCATTTCCACAGGTTCTTGCGCATTCCACACCACAAAATTGGCAATAAACCCCGGCGCTAATTGCCCATGAGTATCTTCTCGCCCTAACGCTTTTGCAGCATGGCGGGTCACGCCTGCCCAAATTTCTTCTGGTGTTAACTTAAATAACACAGCCGCCATATTCATAATCATACGTAATGATGCAAATGGGCTTGTTCCTGGGTTAAAATCGGTTGAAACAGCCATCGGAACTTGGTGTTCGCGTAATAATTCAATAGGTGGCAGTTTAGTTTCTCTTAGAAAATAAAAAGCACCTGGCAATAATACTGCAACTGTCCCGCTCGCTTTTAGCGCACGTATTCCTTCAAGATCTAAATATTCAATATGATCAACAGATAGACCATGGTAGCGAGCAACCAATTCGCTGCCACCTAAATTTGATAGTTGTTCAACATGGCCTTTTACTGGGATACCCAACTGCTGAGCGGCGGCAAATAACTTTTCACTTTGCTTAAGAGAAAAACCAACGCTTTCACAGAATACATCAACGGCATCAAATAGACCTTTTTTCCACAGCTCGGGCATGATTTTTTGACAAATTAATTCAATGTACTGATCAGACTGGCCTTTGTATTCTTCAGGCACAGTATGTGCAGATAACAATGTTGAACTCACTGAAATTGGATATTCCGCGGCTAAGCGCTTAGCAACTTTTAATTGTTTCTCTTCATTTTCATAATCAAGGCCATAGCCTGACTTCATTTCAATTGCCGTCACACCCTCGCGAATTAATGCTTCGAGCCTCGGTTTAGCACGGCAAAACAACGCGTCCTCACTCATTTTTCGTGTCTCACGGACAGTGGAGTTTATTCCACCTCCTTGAGCACTAATGGTTTCATAGGAAACGCCATTCATTCTTTGTTCCCATTCCGCGGCACGGTCACCACCAAAAACTAAATGAGTGTGGCAATCAATTAAACCAGGGGTAATTAACCTACCCTTAACATCAATAATTTGGCAGTCGTTAATTTCAGTATCTTTAGTAGGGACAATGGCAATAATTTGCTTATCACGAACAATTAAATCATGATTTTCGACTAGCCCATACGGTGCTGCTGATCCTGTACTCATTGTTGCAATGCGGCCATTACGCCAAACTATATCGTGCGGGAGAGTTTTAAATACCATTAGCTTTTCCTATTGTTGCCAACGTCGGTTTTATTCATTTCATTAATGAAAGTATATATATGTATATACAATTAGACTAGCTACCCCCCTGTTGTCAATGCTTACTCGATAAAAGGTTATAAATTTGTTACATAACACCAATAATTTGCAATTGTCTCCATTGACCGAAAAAATGGGTTACACTAACGACCAGAAAGATTAATCGCCAAAATGTTATTAAAATTATGAAAAACAAATTTGGACTTGAAGATGAAGATATTCGTCTCTTTAAAGAAGCCATTAATGGCGCAAAAAAAATTCATCAGGACCAAGTCCTACACGCGCCTATTCGAGCAAAAGTAACCCAACCCTCAAGTAAGAAGGTTATCCAAGAGCAAGTTGATGCTTCATTTTATTTTTCGGATGAATTTCAGCCTCAGCTACAAGAGGAAGGCCCAACCCGTTATTTAAGGCCAGATTCTAACCCTTATGAACTAAAAAAATTGCGGCGTGGTGACTACGTCCCTGAATTATTTTTAGACTTGCATGGCCTAACACAAATGGAAGCGAAACAAGAAATTGGCGCTTTGATTGCCGCCTGTAAACGTGAAAATGTTTATTGTGCTTGTATCATGCATGGTCATGGGAAACACGTTTTAAAACAACAAACACCATTATGGCTTGCACAGCACCCTGATATTATTGCTTTTCACCAAGCCCCTAAAGAATGGGGGGGAAATGCTGCTCTATTATTACTTATAGAAACGATGGAGAGCGCTCGTCGTTAAGCGCTCATATTATATTTTACTTTGCAAATAATAATTGCGATGGGCTCAACATCCATTCAACGTGGCTTTTCTGGTGTGCCACATCAATTTCAATACAAGCAATAGTTGATGTGGTAAACATTGGTGGTTCTTTGTGTGGGCACAATTCAGACACCAAATAACCCACCAATGGCAAATGAGAAACAACTAATATAGCATTGGCACCGATCACCGCAAGGTCACGGATATGATCAGCAACAAAAACGGCATTCCCTCCTGGTGTCAATTGCTCTAACACTTCAAATTTGCTTGGTATGTTAAGATGTTGGCTAACCACTTCACGTGTTTGCTCAGCCCTTAAATAAGGGCTCACCAATACACAATCAATTTTGACCCCTTGATTTTGTAACCACTGAGCCATTAAAACTGACTCATCTTTTCCCTTTTGTGTTAATGGGCGAGCAGCGTCGCTTGCTGCCTGTATCGCTGCATCGCCATGACGCATAATATAAACTTGCATAATCCACCATCTGAGTAGCCTACTTAATTAAAGTGACTATTCTTTTTGTTAAGGTAATTGTTGTAAAAATAACCATCAGTTGGGGTAAAGTGTGATTCTGCATGAAATGGCCAGCAAAGAAAATGATTTGGGTAGATTTTTGTTGATGTTTTATCTGAAAAATATGCATAAAAAAAGTTATATCTTAAAAACAATCGGTTATAAATCACCTTATACTATCTCTACCGCCCATTAGGTAATTAACACCTCTCACCTTATGCCCCAAAAATAAACTTGCCTCTTTTAGCCTAACTTTTGCGATAAAGCCCATTGGAAAATAAAGGGTATGACACGCATAATAAAAAACCTGACACCAAGCAAAACGTATTAGTATCAGGTTTATATTATTATCTTATTAATTTTTAAAATATTTTTACACCACGGGGAAAACCATAATTCAGTAATCGTTATCCCATCATGTAAGCGAAGCTACTTGTCAGTGTTAACTGAGAAAAAAGTATGGTTTTTTTCAGCCATTTCACACAATAGCTCACAAGGTTGAAACTTCTCACCATGACGCGCGGCGAGAGAACGTAATGTTTCTACCGTTTTAGCGATACCTAAGCTATCCATATACCTAAATGGGCCACCAAAAAAAGGTGGGAAACCAATACCAAATACAGCCCCTACATCACCGTCACGTGCATTTCGAATGATATTTTCATCTAAGCAACGGGCCGCCTCATTGAGCATCATCATAACACAACGCTGTGCAATATCCGCTTTACTCAATCGGCTGTTTGGCGTTACCCCTATTAGTGAATAAATGGTTTTATCCACTTGCCGTTTGCTGTTTTTTTTCCAAAACAACAGTTTGCTTGAAGGATGACCGTATTCATAAAACCCTTTGCTGTTTTTCTTACCTTTACGCCCGTCTTTGACAACTTTATCAAGTAAATCAGGTGCATTAAAACGCTCACCAAAGCGCTCGACTAAAATAGGTAAAATTTTGGTTCCGACATCAATACCGACCTCATCCAGCAAATTAAAAGGCCCCAAAGGGAAACCGAACTCAACCAAAGCGCGGTCGATTTGTTCAATAGACTCACCTTCAACAAGACATTGAGCTGCCTCACATAAATAAGGCGCTAAAATCCGGTTCACATAAAAACCGGCATCGTCCCCGACAACAATCGCCGTTTTACCTTGGCGTTTCGCAAAGGCAACCACTGTCGCTATGGTTGTTTCATCCGTCTGCTGGTGAGGGATCACTTCCACCAGCGGCATTTTATCGACTGGGCTAAAATAATGTAAACCAATAACCTTTTCAGGGTGTGCTGCATTAGCCGCAATTTGATGAATAGGTAATGATGATGTATTAGATGCAAAAATTGTTTGTTTGGCCGACATTTTCTCAACATCAGTAACCATTTTTCGCTTTAATGCTAAATCTTCGAAAACAGCTTCAATAATGATATCTGAGTTTTCAAGCCCTTGATAACTTAACGTCCCTGATATTTTAGCCATTACAGCCGCTCGTTCTCGTGCTAATAACCGCCGCTTAACTACCCTCTGAGTGAGTAGATCCCAGCTATAACGTAGTGCTTGGGCAACACCTTTCTCTGAAATATCTTTAATACGGACAGGTAATTTCCCCTGAAATGCACTAACGTAAGCTATCCCTCCCCCCATGAGGCCACCACCCAATACCCCCACTTTATTAATTGGCAATGGGTTGGCTTGTGCACCGGATTCATTTTTCAATGAAGTGACGGCAAAAAATAAACTACGCAATGCAGCCGACTCTGGTGTCATCACCAGTTCGCCGAAAGCTTTCGCCTCTTCTGCATACCCAGCTTTCAAGCCTTTATTCATCCCTGTTTTCACAACATGAATTATTTTTTCAGGTGCAGGATAATGGCCTTTTGTTTTACTTAATACTTTTTGCTTGGCATTTTGAAACACTTTATTACGCAGTAATCGGCTGCTTAATAACCGTTGTTGCCAATGAATAGCAGGACGTTTAATGCCCCCTTTTTTAACCATGTTAACCGCGACATCTAACAATATGGATTGCGGCACAACGTCATCCACTAACCCCATTTTTAGTGCTTGTTTTGCACCTAATTGCCGACCTGTTAGCATTAAATCCAAAGCATGTGGGATACCGATTAACCGAGGTAATCGTTGGGTTCCACCTGAGCCAGGCAATAGCCCTAATTGTACTTCAGGCACCCCTAGCTTGGTTTTACTATCATTCGAACAAACCCTAGCATGGCAAGCCAATGCAAGCTCTAACCCACCACCTAAACATGCACCATGAATAGCGGCAATAATAGGTAAAGGGTAATTATCAATTTTATCAAATAATGTATGGCCTTCCTTTGACAACTCGCTTGCTTGCGCTTTAGTTTCACAATTCGCAATCATGCTGATGTCCGCACCAGCAATAAAATTGTCTTTTTTCCCTGAGGTAATGACTAAACCTTTTAACCCCGAAGTGGATTGTGCTTTTTGTAAAATGGCAAGGAATTGTTCAGCAAATTCAGCTTTTAATGTATTGACCTTTTCTTCAGGCACATCAATGAAAATAACCCCAACATTTTCATTGTAAATTTCTAATTTAAACGCGGGTTGAATAGCCCCTATCGCCAATTCAGTAGTAGAATTTTGTGTCATTATTCCACCTCTAAGATCATTGCAGTACCTAAACCACCAGCCGCACATGCAGTGGTCAACCCAAAACCACCACCCCGTCTACGCAGCTCATTTAAAGTTTGCGTAACCATCCGCGCCCCTGTTGCCGCAAAAGGATGCCCATAAGCAATAGAGCCGCCCAACACATTAAATTTATCCATATCAATTTCACCAATTGCATTGCTCATTGCTAGTTTTTCTTGTGCAAACTTACGGCTACCAAACATTTGTATATTCGCCAGCGTTTGTGCAGCAAAAGCTTCATGCATATCAATCAAAGATAAATCTTGTAAAGACAGCCCCGCCCGTTTCAATGCAATGGGTGTGGCATAAGATGGGCCTAATAGCATGTCTTCCCATACATCAATTGCAGCAAAGGCATAACTGCGAATGTAACCTAAAGGGGTGTAACCTAGTGCTTTTGCTCGTGACTCTGTCATCATTAATACTGCTGCTGCACCATCAGTCAGTGGTGTACTATTAGCCGCAGTGACACTGCCATGCTTACGGTCAAACGCAGGTTTTAGCTTAGCGTATGATGATAGAACTGAATTAGCGCGAACATTATTATCTTGTGAGTAGGCTTGTTTAAAAGGCGGCATATATGCCGTCATAACCTCATCATTTAAAGCACCATTTTCCCATGCTTTTGCCGCTAATAAATGCGAACGATGCGCAAGTTCATCCTGTTGTTCCCGACTGATATGATAGCTTTTAGCCATTTGTTCAGCAGTATCCCCCATGCGAAGCCCTGTGGAGTACTCTGCAACCCCCGGCGCAACAGGCAGTAGGTCTTTTAAGCGTAATTTTGCTATTAGTGACAGTTTTTGCCCAACAGATTTAGCTTTGCTTAATGCTAATAAGGTCGCTGCTAATTTTTTCGATACCCCGATAGGAAGAACAGAGGATGAGTCAGCACCACCAGCAACCCCAACAGAGATATCCCCTACCATCATACTTTGAGCTACATTAACGATCGCTTGAAAGCTTGTTGCGCAGGCACGAGATACACTATAAGCATCTGTTGAGACACTCATTCCCGTTCCAAGGACTATTTCCCTCGCAATATTAGGGGCTTCTGGCATTTGAACAACTTGCCCAAAAACAAGTTGTTCAATTAGGTTTTTATCTAAGTCACTACGCGCTAATAACTCGGCAACAACCGCTTTGCCTAAGTCAACAGCTGCAATCCCTTGATATGCGGTAGACTGCTTTGCAAATGGTAAGCGTAAACCACTCACAATGGCGATCCTTTCTTTTGTTGGATATGTTTTTTCACCATGGTGGGAATGTTGATTCATGGTCGCTCCTGCTAAAAGCAAAATGAAATATAGTTAGATTATTCACTACCGACCCAAAGAGGTCTGACCTGTAATGATTGTTAACATAATATTCACATTTATCAATGGCTATTGATAAAAAATGCGAGCAAACACGCAACTTAGAGTAAAAATAGGATGGAAAAGATGTGATAAAAAAAGACAAGATAAACCTTTTACCACACTGAATCTGCCTAAAGGCTATATTCTTGGTGATAAAAGGTCAATTAGGATAGATTCAAACGTTTGATTAACGAAGGCCTAACTGAAAAATCAGACTTTCTGCTTCGCAACTAAAAGTAAATTCAGCATTCAATTCAACGCCACCCTCTACCGCATTGATAGAATGGGTAATAACACAAGGGTCTGACTCAACAGATTTTGCTTTGTCTGTGAGTGTTTTCAACATGGACTCCGCTTCTCCCTGTGTGGCGAAAACATGCTGATACGATGCGGTACAGTCTTTGTTATCTAACACTGTTCCTACATCCACACAACAGCATGCTGCTGTCTCATCCGCGCTACAACGGTTAATCGCATCAGTCATTTTACTCTCCAAATAAACAAACTGTTAAGTTGCTATCATAACGCTTAAAAAGTGCTAAAAACTAGTGTGTATCAAAATATATCACTAAAAATTAAACATAAGTTTGATCTTACCCCGCGCTTGCTTGTTTATTACTCTTAATTGGTCATTTTATGTTGCCATTTTGTTAAATGTGTCGCATTTTTGCAAACGGAATCGAAATAAACACAAAACAAGCTTGCAACATATCAGGTGGTCAGACCTATACTCTAGTAACTGGTCTGATTTGTCATAGCGGCAAGGGACCCTACAATTCTGCGCTTCTTGCGATAGAAGTCGCTTTATTCAAATAAAACATAAGAGGGTTTTGGTCATGAGCCAGAAAAACCTGTTTTCTAGATCAGCTTTAGCAATAGCAGTGGCAATCGTCTCCTCCAACGCAGGTGCAGCTGGTTTTTTGCTTAATGAATATTCCACATCTGCACTGGGGCGCGCGTTTTCTGGGGCTGGTGCAATGGGCGACAACGCAAGTGAGGGAAGCCGTAACCCTGCAGCCATGATGTTGTTTGATCGCCCTTCTCTGTCTGTCGGTGCTGTATATATTGACCCAAGTGTTGATATTAAAGGTAAAGGCGGCTCACCATTGGGTAGCAATACGACAGCAAACGATATCGCACCAAGTGCTGTTGTACCGAATGCTCACTTTATTTTTCCAGTTAATGATAAATGGGCAGTTGGGACTTCAATGACCACTAACTTTGGTTTAGCAACTGATTTTAATAAAAACTATGCTGCGGGCCCTATTGGCGGTAAAACAGATCTAAAAACTGTTAACTTAAATTTAAGTGGCGCATACCGTGTTAATAACAATTTCAGTTTTGGCTTAGGTGTTAATGCAGTCTATGCTGATGCAGAAATCACTCGGCATGCGGGTGATTTAGGTGCTCTAGCACCAATTATTAGTCAAGGGCAATTACCGGCCTTTCCTGGCAGCACCACTATGGCAAAATTGACAGGTGATGATTGGGGTTATGGTTGGAATGCGGGTATCTTATACGAAATTAATGATGATAACCGCTTAAGTTTAAGCTACCGTTCTAAAGTTAAAGTTAAGTTTGAAGATGGAAAATTCTCAAATGATATTCCTAAAGGAATACCAGACCTATACGGTACGGGCGGCGAAAAAGTTAAAGGTAAATTAGACCTTAATCTACCTGACGTTTGGGAATTCTCAGGTTACCACAAAGTCGCACCTAAATGGGCTCTACACTATAGTGTAGCTTATACAGGCTGGAGTGAATTTAAAGAATTAACCGCCTACCAAAAAAGTGATGGTAGAGAGTTATTCCATAAACCAGAGCATTTTAAAGATGCATGGCGTTTAGCATTAGGTACTACTTATTTCTATGATGATAACTGGACATTCCGTACCGGTATCGCCTATGACCAGACACCTGTACGTTCAGAATACCGTTCAATTTCTATCCCAGACCAAGACCGCTACTGGTTAAGTGCTGGTACAACTTATGCATTCAATGAAAATGCCTCTGTCGATGTGGGGATTTCTTATATGCATGGTAAGAAAGTCAATATCAGTGAAAAATTGCTGGAACGACCTGGTTCCCCTGTTTATAACTTCAAATCTGAAGGTTCCGCTTGGTTATATGGTGTAAACTTTAACTACGCTTTCTAATTTATTAATTTTAGTGAGTATCAGCGGAAACATCCCTGATACTCACTTACCTCCCACACCTTCACTCCCTAATTAAAATTTCATCTTGACCTCAGCTGTCATTACATGTAAATTAATTGTTAAATAGGTTAGTTTCATTCTATTCATTTCGTCATCTACAATTAGCTTTCAAAACTTTACAAGTTTAAGATAAATCGCTTTATATATCATAAAATTAACAGTTACTCTCTGAATGTTCTTATTTGCAAGCACAACTTAAGTATGTATCTTATACTTACTCATACACACAAAATATGAGCTGTTTCATCAAACTGTATTAATAATGCTATATCTTAACGCTAGTAATAGCTGTGAAAATACAAAGAGGCAACAATGACAAAAACGTAGGGGGTTTTTATGGGAACACTATTTACTATAGGCTTTATTGGTGTATTAGGGGTAATCGCCTTGATTGACACCGTCTCTCAACGAGGAAAGCAAGACAATGATTAGTTTTTTATTTATCACTCTCTAGTATCAAACGTATACAAGAGAGTGATAAACCTTCCATGAGCATATCAATCTATTAGTCTATAGAATCGAGCTGGTCCTCAATTGCGGCTGCATTTGGGTTTTCTGTCGCATTCAATGCCCCACCACTCGATAAGAAATCGTTCCGTTGGAAATACGCTTCACGTAACATCAAGTACGGGTCTGAAGAATTTTTCAACAGCCCATCAGAATCCAACAATCTCGCTCGAGTTTCAATACCTTCAAGTGCCCACTTACCCGCCGACATCCAAAATGTCAGATAACTTAACATTGGGTATAAACTATCAGCAAGGTCACCACCTTGTTCTCTCGGTGTAGCACTACCATAGCCAGGCAGAACTACATATGGCCCATAACCTACATCATAATAACCTAATGTATTACCAAAGCGTTTAGGCTCTTCTTTTGCTAATTGCGGGTTAGCCATCGACGCAACGTCAATTAAGCCCCCCATCCCAAACACGGTGTTAAGGAAAAACCGGTTAAAATGTTTAAAACCTTGGGTGACTTCACCACGCAAGAAACTATTCAACATACTTGCGGGTTCTTCAAGGTTGACAAAAAAGTTAGTTAATCCATTACGAGCAGGCATTGGTACATAATCATTCCAAGCAACAGCAACCGGCCTTAAGACATAAGGGTCTAAGACGTTATAGTTGAAATTAAACATCGCTCGGTTAAAACCTTCTAATGGGTCT
This sequence comes from Providencia sp. TYF-12, assembly GCF_041344805.1. Taxonomy (NCBI): domain Bacteria; kingdom Pseudomonadati; phylum Pseudomonadota; class Gammaproteobacteria; order Enterobacterales; family Morganellaceae; genus Providencia; species Providencia sp. TYF-12. The sequence continues at coordinate 1,905,758 of NZ_CP166833.1, read as the reverse complement.
GAACGCTCATGAGTTTCTGGATCAATGTTACTTGCACAACCTGCAATTAACACTCCAGCCAGAAAGACGCCCGTCATGCGAAACTTCATAACACTTCTCCATTCCCTGCACCGTCCTGCTACGGCACTTTCCACTGTAATAATGAATACGATTATAGTAAGGCTAAAAAAGGGATTTTGTTAACCTTTTTGAGTGATTTGATTACTTAAATATAAATTATACCTTATTTAATCATCTTGTTATTATAAGAATATTGAACAATTAGTCCAAACTACAGATAAGCATTATTATATTTTATAGGGTAATCAAATTATTATATATAGAAATACGATTTATTACGCCTATCAATCGCATTATAAGTTAAAAAACATACTCAATATTTAGCTTCTGCCCCCATTATATTTAATCGTCTTTTTACGACCAACCAAACCAATATTCATTAGTATAATTAATGCACCTAAGACAATTACTATATCAATATTATACCAATGGGACAGTGATTAGTGCATTTTTTATTCAGACAATAACTATTTGAGTTAAACCATATCATCTTGATTTATAAGACCGCGATTATAACTAACTACAATACATTCAATCTATGTTGAACACTAACCATAGCCACGATATTAGAGCTTGTATCTTTATTGAAAAACATTCAATTAATTCATTAGAAGCATCGAAAGAAATTTTGCTTGTATGCTGATATATAGAAAAGGCTAATCCGTAATCGTAAACAGATAAAATTTAGCATGAAAATTGTACAAAAACGCCATTGTGTGCAATTAATTCAATTTATTATACGTAACGACTTGATTCAATTAGAAGTGAACAGTAAAATGCCAAACTCATCCAGTGACACGTCGAAAGTCCCCTTAGTTAAATGGATATAACGAGCCCCTCCTAAGGGCTAGTTGCAGGTTCGATTCCTGCAGGGGACACCATAAACAAGAGCTCCCTCTTTACTGCAACCATAAAAAATCTATATTTACAGCAAGTTAACACTAACCTCAGTGAAATATAAAAAGGGTAAAGTGAGTTTGCATAGTTACATCAGATAGCCATTATAAGGGCACTAACTACTCAATTTAGCTTTAGTAAGATAATGCCTCTGCATACCTGATTCTGGGAAATCGGGGAGTGACATTTGTTTTACATAGCCAAGTTTTTCGTAAAATGGCAAGGCTTGGAAACTGAATATATCAACTAAACCATGAAGGCAACCTACTTTTACAGCCTCTTGCTCAGCAGCGCACATCAACTTTCGGCCTAACCCTTCATTTCTTGCCTTTTCACTAACCCATAAAAAATCTATACAAAGCCAGTTAGCTTTAACCTCAGCAAGCAAACCGCCAACCATTACACCATCATTATCTTTAAAAAAAACGCCTAATGAACTAAAACGTTCTGGGTTTAAAAATTGGACATTAAAGCTGCGTAAACCATTAAGAAGTTCATCTTTATCTGCAGGAGTGACGTCTGCGTAACAACAATATTCATTTAATACATCCTAATAACCATTTAATAAAATGGATTATATAATCATATTAATTTCAATTGATAAATAATAAAATGTAGCATAGTAACTAAATAAATATGCGGATATTGATTCATTAGCTTAAAATACATCCGTTTCTATTATTTGAGTAATAAGTGCCGTCACTGATAATACAAGTGATGATTTAATCATTTGCTGAAAACGTTGCTTTTGTAATTCTATAAGCTGTGTATCAACCATATCTTCTGGTTGATCAAAGCGCATCATTTCAGGTAAAGGCCCCATGCAATGAAGCATTTTAATACTGCCTAAAATTTCATCATCAATATAATCTAAATTTAAATCACTTGATAATAATGACTGATTTAAAGCAAGAAATAACTCAATATCCTCATAGGTTTCTCGAGTAATTGCGCCTAAAGCAAATAATAACTTTAAACGAACAGATAGTTCACCTAATGGCCCACTCCCTGTTAAAAGAGGCTCAACTGCATATTTTACTGCATAATCATCCTTTCTAAACACTTTTAACATTAATTTATCAATAGCTTGTGTAATTAACGAAACAACCTCTTGAAAAAAAAGATGTACTTCAGGGCGCCCATTTAATCGCTCAAGAATTTGATTTTCAATGTTTTGTTTATTTTCCATAATAATTTTTTGTCACTTTACAGCTATACAGCTCGTTACTAATTTACTGATAGCTATAAAGTGAACGAACCTCAATAATTAATTTATTATCCGTAATATTACTGGTTACTCAACATCATTAATTGGTATTGAGAACAAATTTTTTCAACAACCTGTGGATATTGCGCTAATGCACAAAATTCAATAACTGCTTGGTAAACCCCGTTTTCATTGATACGTTTTGCCATCTCATTCGCTTGCGGGTCACTATCACACCTAAAATGTAATGCAGCAGCAATACCTATAATCAGATTTTTATTAGGTAATTGGTACTCAAGTGTACCTAATAGTGGCTTAACTAGCCTATCATTTGGACTCAGCTTACGTATTGGTTGACGCCCCACACGGTTAACATCATCTTTTAAATAAGGGTTTGCGAAACGAGTTAATATTTTATCAATATATTGGCAATGGGTTTCTTCATTAAAGCCATAACGTTGAATTAATACTTGCCCACTTTCTTCCATCGCAGATTTAACCACAGTATAAATCTTTGGTTCAGCAATCGCATCGCTAATTGTTTGACAACCATATAACTGCCCCAAATATGCGGTAATGGCGTGCCCTGTATTTAATGTAAATAACTTACGTTCGATAAACGCCATCAAATTATCAGTTAGCTCCATTCCATTAATGGTAGGGATCTCGCCAATAAACTGAGTTTGATCGACAATCCACTCACTAAAAGACTCAACAGTAACATCAAGGGGGTCATCATTAGCCGCCTCCATGGGTGGCACAATACGGTCAACAGCTGAATCCACAAAACCAATATGTCGTTCAACCCATTGGTGTAGTTTCTCTGGTAATTGTGCCAACACATGCTGTTTTAATTGACTACTTCCCCTAACCATATTTTCACAAGCAATAATGTTGAGTGGTTGGGTGTTCCCTAATTCTTCACGATAAATAATACCTTTCGCTAATGTCGAGGCTATTTTTTCAAGAACTTGGGGGCCTACTGCCGTTGTCACCATGTCAGCCATAGCAATAAATTCAATGGTTTTTGGATCATTACTATTAACAGCATGGACATGCTGAACTTTTTCAATACGATTTTCTTGCCCAACAATATGAACTTGATAAGATTGTCTGTGGGCTAATTGGTCAATTAGCGGCTGGTTAACATCGGTAAAAGTCACTTGTGAATTCGCATCCGCTAGTAGTTTGCCAATAAAGCCACGACCTATATTTCCTGCTCCAAAATGAATGACTTTCATTGCTATTCCCCCTTACGCTGCACTTTGAGATGCTAAAATTTCGAGCACTTCTTGAACATCTTGCGTTTCACATAAACGTTCAATAACACCCTCTTCATCAAGTGCGGAAGTGATTCGCGTGATCACTTCAATATGCTCATTATTTTGCGCGGCAATACCAATGACTAAACGAGCAACCTCATCAGGTTCTTCACCAAATTGCACCCCTTCAGGGTATTGGCAAATCACAATACCGGTTTTTAAAACACGGTCTTTAGCTTCTATAGTGCCATGTGGCACCGCAATAGATTCACCAAGGTACGTTGAAGTTAATTTCTCTCTTGCTAACATGGCATCAATATAATCAGGCTCAACATATCCACCTTCAACTAACTTTTGCCCCGCAAAGCGAATGGCTTGCGTTTTATTTTCTGCTGTTAGGTTTAAATGAATATGTTTAGCACTTAAAGTAAATAAAGCATCTTCATGTTCAGCAATTTCATAAGATTCATCATTTGCTGCCATAATAGTCTGTTTAATTAAACGCCCATCATTGGCTGCCTTAGGATTTTTTTTAGCAATTAAATTCGTGACTAAATTATTATATGTTTGGCTATCTAAAAAGTTTGTTAAAGAAATGTGCATCGCATTGGGTGCAAATAATTTAGCCCTTTCTGTTAAGTCTTTATGAGTCACAACAATATCAACATTATCGGGTAAATCATTAATAGCCATATTCGTGACTGAGATATCCAATAAACCTGCATCCTGTACTTTTTTAGCTAATACACCAGCTCCCATAGCACTGGACCCCATCCCTGCATCACATGCTACGACGATATTACGCACTCCCATAAAATTAAGTGGTTCGTTTTGGTGACTAGAAACCTTTACTGGTGATTTTGATTGCGTTTTCATATCACGCATCTTTTTGGTTGCGTTATCAAGCTCATCTTCATCACCAACTCGGGTTCTTTTCAATAAAATGGCTGAAACTAGGAAAGAAACTACCGTAGCACTTGTAACCGATAGAATAACCCCAACTAATGATGATTTCGGTGTCATCAGTAGAACTGCAAATATAGACCCTGGTGAAGCAGGAGAAACTAAACCAGCATTAAAAAGGTTCATAACAAATACCCCTGTCATTCCACCTAGAATAACAGCAAGAATTAACCGAGGATTCATTAATACATATGGGAAGTAGATCTCATGAATTCCACCAAAAAAGTGGATTATTGCTGCCCCAGGTGCTGATTGTTTGGCATTTCCCTTACCAAAAAACATGTAAGCTAATAAAACACCTAGCCCGGGCCCTGGGTTTGCTTCAATTAAAAAGAAAATCGATGAGCCCGTTTCGGCCGCTTGTTGGATACCGAGCGGAGAGAAAATACCATGGTTGATTGCATTGTTTAGAAACAATATTTTTGCAGGCTCAACAAATATTGACGTAAGTGGTAGTAAATTGTTTTCTACCATTACATTCACACCCGCAGCTAATATTTTAGACAAGCCAGCCACTAATGGGCCAATAGCAAGATAGGCTAATATAGCTAGCAACATACCGATGATGCCAGAGGAAAAGTTATTCACCAGCATTTCAAAACCTGTTTTGACTTTTCCATCAACCCAGCGGTCAAAACGCTTAATTGCGAAACCACCTAATGGCCCCGCAATCATTGCCCCCATGAACATTGGCATATCCGCCCCAACCACCACTCCCATGGTAGTGATTGCACCGACAATCCCACCCCGCTCACCACCCACTAAACGCCCCCCGGTATAACCGATTAAAAGTGGCAATAAATAAGTGATCATTGGGCCAACAAGTTGAGCTAGTGTTTCATTAGGCCACCAGCCTGTAGGGATAAATAACGCTGTAATTAAACCCCAAGCGATAAAAGCACCAATATTAGGCATAACCATATTACTCAGGAAACGCCCAAAATTCTGTACCTTTAATTTGATATTTGATGTTACCATGATAGAACCCCGTGGTACGAGAATGATAAGGTCATAACGTTATCGCCAAATAACGTCAGTGATTTTTTCAACACTTTCACTCTAACATGCCGTTTATCAGATGCGTACCACGCGGGCTCTCTGTGACCCCGATCACGCTTATACCCCCACCTCCCCCACCTTTATAGTGATATTGATCACGCAAATCACATGTAGCTTAATTACACTGGCTATTTTTAACGCTAAAAACTAGAAATTTGTGACTCACATCACGCAATAAGAAAGCGTGTTTATTTTAAATTAGTGATCACTATCACTAAATATAACTAAATTGTGGTACACCCATCATTTTTTCAATCTGATAACTCTCCAGTTTGTAATAAAATTACAAACTACTGTCCTTATTCCTTAGGCTAAAAATTAGCAATGAGCTAATAGGTACTAAAACTCATTTTCTATCAAAGTTTATTATCTCACCATAAACTCTAACAATAACTCTTACCACAAATATATTTCCATTATTTAACCCGTAAATTTCAATTATCAAATTATTTAAATTCTATCGAAAAAATACATATATGAAACATATAAAATATTAAATTAAGTAAAAAAAATGTGAGTTAACCCTAACTCAAATTAATAAAACCACTATTTATCATTGCAAATTTATTTTTTGTTTGTTAAAAATCTTAACGCCATTTATTAATCAGGTTTATATGGTCAAAAATATATCAATTTTGTTTTTTCTGATAATAATACATTATGAGGGATTAGACTTTGAGCACTGAGTTTTGTTTTACCCGCACCTGTTCAGAAAATAAATTAAGTCGTTTAAGTAATGAATTCCATATTACAAATATATCAACTGGCATTTTAATATCTAAAAATAACACTACCATCATTCAATATGAGACAGCTTATTACACTGCATATTTGTTCGGTAATATTTATAATATATCAGTGCTAAAATCAATTCTCGGTAAAATAGAAGGAAGTACTTGGGCACTTAACGAAATTGAAATACTTTGCTTATTAAGAGAAAAGCTAGGGGATACCGCTATTTATCTAGCTGAAGGAGATTTTTGTTTATTTATCGAATATCATAACGGTACGATTGAAGTGATTACCGAATCACGCGGCTTAAACCTTATTAATGTAGTAAAAGCTGAACAATTTTGGATTACTAATTGCTTAAAAATTGTAGGTAACTTAGAAGGAGAAAAAATTTTTGATTTTTCTCCTGAACATGAAATCATCGAAAATACATTCAAAACAGATACATTCTCGCCAATTAGAAATGTTATTCGGTTAAAACCAGGAACGATAAACACAATCACCCATGATGAACAAAATTACCCTTATATTGAAAGTAGACAACTTGCTACCCCCACAAATAAAAATATCATAACACTGAAAAAAGATGTTCTATACCATTTAATTGATATGGAAATGAGGTATTCCATCTCTAGACTTGTTGATAATAATGAATCTATTGGTATTCCACTATCTGGCGGGCTAGATTCTAGTCTTGTCACTGCTTTAGCCTGCCAATACTTTAAAAAAGTAAAAACTTGGTCTATTGGTAGCGAATTAAGTAATGAGTTTGAATTTGCTCAAATTGTTTCTAACGCCTTAGGAACGGAACATGAAGTTAAAATATTGAGTGACGATGAGATAATTAATGGTGTAATTAACGCTATTTATCATAATGAAATTTTTGATGGTTTATCATCAGAAATCCAATCAGGGTTATTTAACGTTTATAAATTGGCACAAGGTAAAGTTAACTCACTCTTAACTGGATATGGCTCCGATTTACTTTTTGGGGGAATATTAAACCCATTAAAAGATTATCAAAACCCCAATAATATCCTTGCTGAACAAGTTTATAGAACCAAATGGACGGGGGAATTCTCTACTCATGGAGCCAATAGTTATGGGCTAAACGTATATCATCCATTTTGGAATAATGGCCTAATATCCCTATGTAAAAATTTAAACCCTGATTTTAAAATCAGAGATCAGGAGGTTAAAAATATCCTCCGCGAATATACCGATAATCTGCATCTTATTCCAAAAGAAATTGTTTGGCGTAAAAAAATAGGTATTCACGAGGGCTCCTCTGTCAACCAATCCTTTGCCAATATCATTGGTACCAGCGCCACCAACTACCAAGCAAAAACTCGATTTAGCTATGCGGTTTATAAGGAGTTTTTGACTGGGAGACTCACCATTGATGAAGCCACGCCAACGAAACTACGTGAAATAATGAAGAGGATTTAAAGATGATTATTGAGCAAGATTTTGAATCGACTCGTTTATTAACATTGGATCATACAAATAAACATAATCCATTCAGTGAAGAGCTAGAAAATGCAATTAAACATGCGCTGGTTAAAGCCGAAGAAGATAGCCGCATTAAATCTATTGTCGTCTACGGTGGTGTAGGTCGCTCCTTCTCATCAGGAGGTGACTTCAATGAAGTCAAAGCACTTTCTGGAGGAGTTGAAGTCGAACGCTGGATAGACCGCGTAATCGATCTGTATCAAGCTGTTTTAAATGTTAGCAAACCAACTATTGCAGCTATTGATGGTTATGCCATCGGTATGGGGTTCCAGTTCGCAATGATGTTTGACTATCGTGTTATGTCTGACCAAGCGCAATTTATCATGCCGGAGTTAAAACATGGTATTGGCTGTTCTGTTGGTGCAGCAATACTTGAGTTTACACATGGTCACTCTTTGATGAAAAAAATTGTTTTTGAATGCGAAAAACTTTCCGCGACCCAATGTCATCAATATCACATTGCCAATCAAGTAACACCAAGCTCGCATCTTTTAAAAACTGCCTTATTGCAGGCTAATGCATTATCGAAATACCCATCAGCAGCTTTCGGTAATACTAAGAAATTGATGAATAAGAGCTTTATTAAAGTATTAGAAAAAACCAGAGAGCAATCTAAGTTAGTACATAAAAACGCCTTTGCTGCGAAAGATGCTCAAGAACATTTCCAAAAAATACTCGGTAAAAACTATTAATTTATAAGGGATTTTATGAATAATAATCTGCAATGGTTACCTGCTATGCCAACTGGCTTCGGTGCAAAAATGTCGGCAAGTCATTTTATTAATTCGGATACCAACAGTATTAAACATCTGTTAATGCGCCAAGGCTTCTTAATTGTAAATAAACTGAATATCGATGCTAATGAATTTCGTGATATATACGGCAAATATGGCACGATTGTTGAGTATGCAGATGAAAAAATAGATGTCGGATTTGGCTACCGCGACACCCTAAAACTAGATGGTGAAAAAGGAAAAATAGTTACCGGTCGTGGGCAGTTACCCTTCCACGCTGACGGAGGCTTGTTACTCTCACAAGTAGATCAAGTATTCTTATATGCGGTAGAAATTAAAAATATGAAGTTTCGTGGCTCAACAACAATTTGTGATCACGTCCTTGCCTGCAATGAAATGCCGAACCATTTACGTCAAGTACTCGAAAATGAAACTTTCGAAGTCAGAGTATTGGAACATGGCTACTATGTTGATGTTTCACCTGCGGGATGGTTTAAAGTCCCTGTCTTTACCGATTTGGGATGGGTGAGAAAAATGCTAATTTACTTCCCATTTGATACCGACCAACCCGCTAGCTGGGAACCCCGAATCGTTGGGTTTACTAAGGATGAAACTCAAAGGTTTTTTACTGAGTTAAGCGCATTTATGAAGTTACCACGTTACTACTACAAGCACTATTGGGAAAATGGTGATTTGCTCATTATGGATAACCGAAGAGTTATTCATGAACGTGAAGAATTTAATGACGATAAAATTATTCGCCGCCTCTACCGTGGACAAACGGCAGATCTTTAAGTTTATTTAAACGCTAGCTAGGTGAATAACTGGCTAGCCAATATGGAAATTAATGAAATGAACTCAAAGACATTATCAATTTATTTTCGCTATACCACTACGACACTTTGCATAAAATATATAGTAACACTACTTTTAACCTACAAAATAACTAAACGCCTTTCTATCTATATACTAAAGCTAATGGTCAAAAGAAATATAAAAATAATTACCAATAAATTAAATGGGATCTATTTTTGTGGTGAAACACTCGAGCAAGCCAAGGATGTCACTGGTATGTTAGCAAAAAACAATATATCAAGTGTCCTAGACTATGCTGTCGAAGGTGAAGAGGATGCTTCATTTTTTGATGAGGCCGTCAATTCTACACTTAGGTTAATCGAACTCGCCAGTAGTACAAACCATATGCCCTACGTTGTAGTAAAACCATCATCGCTGGGGTCAATCACCGTATATCAGGCTAAAATTAAAAACGACCATGATTTTCTAATATATCAACCTGCTTGGGAAAAAGTACTCAGCAGATACAACCAAATTTTTGCTTATGCAAAACAAATGTCAGTATGTGTCATGATTGATGCTGAGCAATCATGGTTCCAACCTATTATCGATAAAATCGCTATAGAAAATATGCTCAAATACAATAAGGAAAAAGCTGTTATTACACTAACATTACAATGCTATAAAAAATCATCTTATGAGTTCATCCAACTAATGAATAAGTTGGCAATAAAACACAACATAAAAATAGGTATAAAATTGGTCCGTGGCGCCTATTTAGAAGAAGAACTCCAACGAAACGATTCTGCAAGCAACCATTTCTTCACCTCAAAACCGGCTAAAGACGACAACTACAATGCTATCATTGAGTTTATTGCGATTAATATTGAAAATTTCACCCCCTTCTTTGCAACCCATAACAAAGCAAGTATCTCCAAAATATTAGAGAATACGCGGCTAACAAACCACCATTACTGGTTAGGGCAATTGTATGGCGTAGGCGATCACATTTCACTCAATGCCGTTAAACATGGCGCTAGAGTATGTAAGTATTTGCCATATGGGCCATTTGAAAAATCTTTACCTTACTTACTTAGACGAATAGAAGAAAATGCCGTGTCTATAACGACTTTTCGTCATGAAAATAAACTTATTCGAAAAGAAATAATATCCAGAATTGTAGGTAAAAACCATGAGTAAAGCACCTTATCACTTAATTATTGGTAATAATAACTTTACTATTATGTCTAATGAAACCATTCTAGAATGTGCTTATAAAAATGGAGTGAAAATAAAATATCATTGTGCTGCTGGGCATTGTGGTAAATGTAAAGTTAAATTAATTTCAGGTGAAGTAAAGCTTGATCATTCTGGTGGTATATCCAAAGAAGATATTGCCAACGGCTTTATTTTAACTTGTTGCTCCTTTGCAAAAGGTGATATTCAGATTTAACCGCGCTTGCTATTAAGTATTTTTTATTAAACTTTAAAGATAGGAATTTAAACATGAAATATTTTTTGCTTGCCTGTTGTCTAATTTTTTCAACCTTCAGCCAAGCTGCTAGCACAGATAAATATATGATGTTAATTCAGCAAGCTTTAGATAAGCAACCACCTTTATGTTTAGGGGAAACTCAATGGCCAGTATCTATGAATAAAGGAGGGTCGATGTGGGTAAATGCGCAAATGGAAGCACTCGTTGATGCAGGCCTAGCTAAATCGCAATGGATATCAAATCAAAAAATTTGGCAGCTAACCACGAAAGGACAAACTGAATTTAATAAGCATGGAGATTTCTGCTATGGTCGTGTACGCATTAACAAAATTGAGAATATCATTGATGATGGTAACGGTAACACTTCTGTCATTTTTTACTATTATATAGACAAACTTCCTCTATGGGCTAAACATAAATCTATCAGAGTGGCACATACAGATTTAGACAACCTTGTTACCGGGGTTAATAACGCACGTTATCAAGCAGACTTTATGACTACCCCAGCAGGTTCAATAAAAGTTATAGGTGAGCCTTATCAATTAGATCTATTTTATTAGATCTACTCATACTATTCTAAAGTTTTCAAAAATAGCTAATTTCGTAAAAGTATTCACTTTTTAGTTTAAATATCTCTCAATAGAGTGCCCCTTAAATTAAACATATAGGATTTTAATACAGTATGAAATACTTGGCTTCACTAATTCTATTTATCTTACCAATCTGGAGTACCCATGCATCCTCCTCTTTATTCCAAGAAGTATATATTGACCAAGGGGATTATTACGTAGGTGCTGTTTTTGGTGATCATGATTATAAATCAAATTCAAATGTCAAGCTTAATGGCTATTTTATTATGAATACTGAAGTAACCTACAAACTTTACGATGAGATTATTAATTGGGCACACGGACAAGGTTATAAGATAAATGAGGGTTGTAATGGTTCCTTTTATGATGACTGCCGTACATCTGACTTAAATAATAAAGACCATCCAATTACTAATATTGAATGGTCTGATGCGATTGTGTTTGCTAATGCATTGAGTGAAAAAATGGGGCTAGAACCTGCCTATATAATTGCAGATAATTCTATTTTGCGAGATAGCTCACAATATAGTTTTTCAATAAATAATAATGCCAATGGTTATAGATTACCAACAATTGCAGAGTGGATGGTCGCAGCGAGAGGAGGAAATAATGGCCTAATTGATGGTACATATGGGCATTATTATTCCGGAAGTAATAATGCAAAGGAAGTTGCCTGGTTTCCCGAACCTAATACAGAGCTATTCGGCACCAGTCCTGTTGGTAAATTAAAAGCGAATGCTCTAGGAATTTATGATATGAGTGGTAACGTATATGAATGGGTCTATGATAGCGAAACCGTGTTAGGCACAGAAATGTATTATTTCTGTGGTGGAAGCTATTTACAACCAGCAGGCTTATCAAGTTGTGATATTCACAGCGCGGGTTTTGTTATGCCCGACATTGGTTTTAGACTAGTTCGGAGTGCGACCAAATGAAACTTAAGAAACTCATCTATTTATTATTATTAGCTAGCTTTATGAGCAACAGTAGCACATTAGTCATGTTAAAAGATGGGCAAAATAATATAGACCTTAATAATAATGGTATTACTGACATCATTTTTTTAGCTAGCTTTGACAATAATACATCACACCCTAATCGCACTGCGACTATTTTTATGAAAGATAACAAAAAATGGTCAATCATTCCCACTCCAGATGATAATGGGTTTATTTGGAGCGATTTTAGCCTATCTGCATCTATGGTTAAAATCTCTGATTTTGAATTACATCAGTATAAAAACCATTATTATATGGTTAAAGGAACAAAATTTATAGATAATAACAACAGTGGAGATTTAAGTGATAATACTCAAATAAAATTTATTCGTTATAAAATAGCAAATAATGAGGTAGACCCTGGAGTCTCTAATTTATATTGGCAACCAACTGGCAGCTACATTACAACTGAGAAATACCTTAATGTAGATGATGCTTTCAAATTTTTAGATATGGCGCTATTTAAATAAGATCATCATATTACGGCGTACTTAAATTAATTATTTTCTGCGTCGTAATAGTTTTAGGCTGTAAGCTTATCTTAACGCATATCGTGAGTATCATAATTTCACGATATCAATCATTTTATTATTACTTACTGGTTAAAGTCCCCTAATCCTTACTACCCCTCTCTATAAAACCCGTCAAATATTATTGCGATTATCAAAAATGGTATTTAACTCACTTTATTATTAAGACACTATTTTGATTTACTACAAGGGGTTTCCGTGGAAAAACATTTCTAAAATTAATTAAAATATAAATGCAATGACTTTAACAATAATTTTTTTGTTTATATTGCCATCGGCTTTAGGAAACTCTCCGAGTTTAAAATATAGGTTTTTTAATTATTTTATAACTATTTGCCATTTAACGCTCCCCATCAAACTAAATGGCTATAGATGGGGAATGTTATCAACATATTCTAGGGTAGAATTGCAAAAGAGCGTACCGGAAAACCGCTTGCATTGTTTGGTTTAGCTACGATATTAAAAATAACAGCGCCCCGAGTAGGCACTTGGTCTAGGTTAGCCAGTAACTCAACTTGGTAAGTATCCTGTTCTAATACGTAATATTCCCCCAATAATGCATTATTTTTCCGAAAATCTTTCGCTGCGTCAGTATCAAAGGTTTCATGACCAATCGCTTTAATGCCTCTCACTTCAAATAAAAACTTAAGTGCATCCATTCCCCAGCCAGGTATTTGGTTATTACCTTCTTCGTCTTTGTTATCCATAAGTTCTTGCGAGGGCCATCGCTTGCTCCAATCTGTACGTAATGCAACAAAGCTGCCTGACTCAATTTGACCGTGTTGTTGTTCAAACGCTAAAACATCATCAAGATTAAATGCAAAATTTGGGTCTTTCTTTGCTCTTTGTGACTGATCAATTACGATTAAAGGTAAAACAAGCTCTTTCAATTCTAATTCGTGTAAGTAGCGCTTTCCTTCTACAAAGTGACATGGAGCATCAATATGTGTTCCATATTGCCCAGGGAAAGTAAATTGCTGTGCAAAAAAACCCTCAGGGTAGCCAAATAATGTTTTAAATTCAGCTGAATCAAACATAAAAAAATGGGGTGAATCCTTATCAAAGCTATGAGTCAAATCAACCCATTTTTTTGCCTTTATCACATTAAATGCATTTATTAATTCATTATTCATATGTTCCCCTGCCTGATTGACTTTTTAAACTGAGTTAACTCTACGCGGTTCTTATCGTACTTTTGTTTCCTATTAAATATCTAAAAAACATAACGTTGTCTAGCAATTCAACACGAATAATTTTCATACTAAATCAGTAAAATAATATAAAAAAGCCACTAATAAGTGGCTAAAAGATGTTGAACAATAAATAAAATAGACTAGGTTTTTATTTTGGATACTTACTCCAGCTTTCTGGTTCAATAAAACCATCATAAATACGCTGTGAGCGAATATAATCTGCATATTCTTTTGATTCAAAAGCATCTTTTAAATCTTTAGCCCATTGAGAATCAAGGTTTTCCTGCATCACAGTAACAATAACACGGTGTTCCAAAGGTGAATCTTCTACCACCAATCCATCCGCTATTCTCTGCCCTGCACTCGCAACATAATTTCCATTTACCACAACAAAATCAACATCATCTAATAAACGTAAACCTTGTGCTGCATCTGTTTCTCTAATATCAAGCTGATATTTCGCTGGTGAAATATCATTCACACTAAAACTTAACGTACTAACATCAGGTTTAATTTTAACCCAGCCCAGTTGCTCTAAAATCCTAGCCCCTCGTTCTGCATTAACAGGGTCGTTCGATAACGCAACAATCATGCCATCTCTGACTTCATCGAGTGATTTATGTTTATTTGACCGCAAACTTTGTGGTGCACTAGGAGAGTCGGTCAGCGCTACCATATTAATATTATTTTTTTTATTATAAGCATCCATATAAGCGCGACTTTGGTTAACAGATGCATCTATTGATCCCTCTTCAAAAGCAGGGTTTATTTGCCTATTTTGTGAAAACTGACGCAAATTAACGGTATAGCCTTTCTTTTCTAGAATAGGGACAATACCTTTCTCAACTTGGTCAATATAATTTCCCACGCCAAAGCCTATCGTAATGTGTTTTTTATTTGGATTATTTTTTTCATTATTATCGCCACACCCAGCAAGTACGATTACCGCTGTAGCCATTAACGATAAATTTATTATTTTTTGTTTTAACATAGATAACAACCCTGTAAAGATATTTTGGGCAGTATAATCATAATTTGTAAGTTCTACTTAGATCATATCGTTATACCTTAATACAAAAGTAATATAACAATCTATTTTAATTCTTTTTAGCTATAAGGATATAACAAATAGATCGTTCGGTTAATGATGAGCTTGATATGTAATAAAGGAGATAAAAAAACGTTTAAAAAAAGTGAGTTACTTTATGACTGTTTTCAATGATGATTTAATTAATTACCTGACTGATTTAACACCAGACTCCAATTTAGCTAAAATTCGCGAAGAGCGCGCAGCAGCAACAGATAATACTCAAGCTTGTTTCAATGCTATTTTTTCTGTGCCATCTACTTTGCTTTCAAATGATGTGAAATATTATTTTGCTTATCAAGTCGCTGAACTAACGGGCAGCCCACGCCTTGCGAAATTCTATTTTAAGTTAGCTGGGTCTGTGCCAGAAATAACTCATTCCCTCCCTTTTCAGGCCGCTAAAGAATATCTACAAATATTAACTCAATCACCTAAAGAGACAAATTACCATTTAATTGAACCATTAATTGAACATGGTTGGGGCGAGCATGACATTATTTTACTGGCGCAGTTAGTGACTTATGTCACTTACCAAGCCCGCCTCATTGAGGGCATATTGTTACTTTCTGGTAATAGCGATAGTACAACTCACCCAAATAAAGTTGTGGCTGGTAAATGGAATCAACAACCAATAACTCAGCAAGGCCGGCCATCACCAACAGCTTTTACTCAAGACAATTTAGGTTGGGAACCATGGCTATCGGCAAGGCTGCCAGACTCTTTATCCGCCGAAGAAGCACAAACCATGAAAAAATTCGGCCAATTAAATTCAGAATATTTTTTACTACTTGCTCACCAAAGCAAAATTTTAGAATTACGCACATTAGTTGACCGCGGAGTATTTTACACAACGGATGGCCTTCCTCGTTGGGAGCGGGAATTTGCTGCCGCTGTTGTGAGTAAAGTCAATGGCTGCATTTACTGTGCTTCCGTTCATGCACGAAAAGCAAGCCAATATGCTAAGGCACGCCGTCCCGACGTTGAAAAACTATTATCGACAGCGCCAGGCTCAATACTTGCCGAAGGTTTTGATGAAAGATTAACCGCGATCACGGATTTAGCCGCATCTTTGTCTGCAACACCAATTCAAGCAGATACGCAGCAAATTGAAACCCTACGAAAACTCGGTTTATCCGAACTTGAATTGCTTGATCTGATTCAATCTAGTGCTTTCTTTTCGTGGGCAAACCGTCTCATGCTGTCCTTAGGTGAACCATTTGAAATTACAGAAGGTAAGGAGTAATTAAATGGCATTACCTATCGGCTTAGATGCATTAGAGGCACAAGTAAAACAAGATCTGCAATATCTAAATTTACCTATTAGCTCCTGGTCGTTATCAGGAAATAATAAACATAAAACACAAGTTGATGTGGCTATTATTGGTGCTGGTATGTCAGGGATTACCGCGGCGTTTGCACTTAAGTTACAGGGTATTGAAGCTATCGTTTTTGATCAGGCTCCCATTAGAAAAGAAGGCCCATGGCAAACACCTGCGTTGATGGAAACACTACGCTCTCCAAAACATGTTGTTGGCCCAGCCTTAGCTTCTCCATCTTTAACCTTTCAAGCTTGGTTTAAAGCGCAATTCGGTGTCCAAAAATGGGAAGAACTCGATAAGATCCCTCGTTTACAATGGGGGGAATATCTACAATGGTTTAGAACCATGACAGAACCTTATGTCCTAAATCAGTATCAATTAATTGATATTTTACCAACTAATGATTACCGCGAATTAATATTTGATACGCCTGAGGGCAAAGTCACTTATCAAGCGTTACATGTCATCTTGGCGACAGGAATGGAATCATTTAGCGAAGCTAATATCCCCAGTTTTATGGATAATATTCCTACCGCTTATTGGGAGCATTCATACGCAGGCTCCGATTATCGCCGTTTTAAGGGGCTAGATATTGGTGTTGTCGGCTATAGCGCAGGCGCAATGGACAGCTCTGCGACCGCATTGGAAAATGGCGCTAACTCGGTCGAGATTTTAATTCGAGCAAGTGATATGCCACGCGTAAACCGAGGTAAAGTAGCTGGTAGTCCAGGTTTTACTAACGCCTATAGCTATTTTACCGATGCACAAAAATGGCACTATGCTGACTATGTCGCTAAAGCAAAAACGCCCGCTCCACATGGTAGTACACTACGCGTATCTCGCCATAAAAATGCTTATTTCAACTTTAATACTGAAGTTAACTTTGTTGAGTTGAATAATAAAAAGTTAGATATCACCACAACGAGTGGCAAATACACCGTAGATTATCTAATTTTAGCAACTGGCTATCGTATAAATTGGTCTAAAAATAGCGCTTTCAACCGACTCACTCCTCTGATTAAAACATGGGGAGATGTTTTCATTCCCCCTGCTAATGAGCAAAATTCAGAGTTAGCATCACACCCTTATTTAGGCAATCACTTTGAATTAGTCGCTAAAAATAGTAATGATAACCATAAAATCAATCAGTTATATTGCTTTAATTTATCAGCGTCACTCAGTATGGGACCTGTTATTGGTTTAATTCCTGGTACTAATGTCGGCGCTGAGCGATTGGCTGGGCATATTGCCGCAAAATTATATCTTGCGCATCGCGAACAACATCTTGAATTAGTCAAAATGAGCCAAGAGGCTGAATTATTAGGTGATGAATGGCGAGCTGCCTCTCCTCAATCAGAGCGTATACAACTAACTGATAATGTAGAGTAAATTATGATTACCTTTCAAGATGTACAGAAGATATATGAAAAAGATGGGCAATCTTTAGTTGCATTGCAAGGTATTAATTTGCATATCAATCAAGGGGACATCTTTGGTTTTATTGGTTATAGCGGCGCAGGTAAAAGCTCCCTTATCCGCTTAGTTAATCAATTAGAAAAACCTACTAATGGCGCCATCATTATTAATGAGCAAAATATTGCGCACCATACCCCTGCTGAGATACGTGCGCATAAAAAAAGTATTGGTATGATTTTTCAGCATTTCAATTTATTAGAAACTAAAACTGTCGCACAAAATATTGCTATGCCTCTGTTACTCTCAGGCGTCGATAAACAAGAAATCAATCGTCGAATTGATAATATTCTTGAATTTGTAGAGCTTAGCGATAAGAAAAACCAATACCCGGGGCAGTTATCTGGCGGGCAAAAACAACGCGTTGGTATTGCCCGAGCACTCATCAATAACCCACAAATCTTATTATGTGATGAAGCGACCTCAGCACTCGACCCACAAACAACCCGTTCAATTCTTCAATTACTAAAGAAAATTAACCAAGAGCAAAATATTACAATTTTGCTTGTCACCCATGAAATGGAGGTTATCGAACAAGTTTGTAACCGCGTTGCGGTTATGGAATCAGGCAAAATTGTCGAAGAAGGTACAGTGCTCGATATTTTTGCAAACCCACAACATCTGACAACACAAAAATTTGTTGGAACCGTTTTGAATCAGGAGATCCCCGAACGTGTTCTCCATAATTTAGAACATCAACAAGATGTCTACCGATTAGAGTTTTTAGGGGCTTCCGCTCAAGAGCCTGTTGTGAATGAGTTGATACTGAAAAATATCGTCAAAATCAATATCCTGTTTGCCAACATGAAAGAAATCAGCGGTGTAGTACTAGGGAGTATGTTTGTACAAATTATTGGTGACAAAGAAAAAATCAATGACGCAATTTTGTTTCTTCGTCATCGAGGGGTCGCAGTCAATAAGGGGGCATTATGACACCATTATTCGAAACAGCTTTAACAAGTAAACAGTTTCTACTCGCCATGTCCGAAACATTTACTATGGTCAGTGTTGCCCTCATTTTAGGAGCCGTATTCGGTATTTTGTTAGGAATATTGCTCGTAGTGACTCGGCCTGGAGGTATTTGGGAAAATAAATCCATTTATCGGATTGTAAACCCAATTATCAATGTCATTCGCTCATTACCTTTTATTATTTTATTGGTCGCAATGATCCCATTAACGCGTTTTATGGTAGGCACATCAATAGGGACAACAGCAGCAATAGTACCTTTAGTCATTTTTATCGCCCCCTATACCGCTCGCTTAGTCGAAAATTCATTGCTAAGTGTACATTCAGGAATTATTGAAGCAGCAGACTCTATGGGAGCAACTAATTGGCAAATTGTTTGGCATTTTATTTTACCTGAAGCAAAATCATCACTGATCCTTAGTCTAACAGCTGCAAGCATTACTTTAGTTGGAGCAACTGCAATGGCAGGGGCCGTCGGTGGCGGTGGTGTGGGTGACTTAGCGCTAAATTATGGTTATCAAAGATTTGATAATGTAGCAATGGCCATAACGGTTGTTACATTGATAATCATTGTACAAAGTATGCAATTTATTGGTGATTATTTAGCTAAAAAAGCACGATATCATTAACTATAGATAATACAGATAACACTGGAAGCAAGTATATATTACCGGTCAGTTAGTAATTAACTCATCCAGCATTATCTATGAATCAGTGTTATTTATTATTTATCTATTATTAAGTTAAATAGTTTAGTCCCGTATTTATATAATAATAAAATAAAAGCCCAACTCGGGCTTTTATTTTTAATATCATTCGATATGAGAGATAAATAATATAATTATACTCTTTTTGAAATACGCACATCAGTGCATTAATTTATGTTCTTAATTGAAACAATTAAGAATAAAAATTAAATTAAGTTTCATTTTGAGACAAAATAATTATTTGTATCATACAAGAGTATAGATTGAATCATCAAATCCTTTTGTGTCCCTTCTCTCATCTATATGTTCGTCATCTTGTAGTATTTCACTAAAGAATTCACCCATATTGACGTCTAATATTTTTAGTACGCGAACAAGACAATCTATGTCAATACGATTAACGCCACGCTCGTAACGAAATAATTGCTGCTCACTGATATCTATCTCTTTGGCTAACTGAAAAACCGTATAACCTTGAGCTTTTCTTAGTGCTTTAATTTTTTGTCCAACTGCACAAGCGACAGGATATTTTGTATTCATAAACATTCTCGCTTCAATTTATATTAATGAAATAAAAGTCTGCAGATAGTTAACTGCATTTTTTATTTTTATCTTTATTTAATTTGTGTAACTTTGATAAAGCTAAAGACGACTCAGCCAATATCGGAAAGAATGATATACTAGCCTTCTAATTACTTTCAACTAGTCTTAAAATGACATTGCAACTATGTAACAAATCATTTCACACTCTTAAAGTAACAATAAAATATTGTAATATCAATCAATTATAATGATCAGGACTCGTCGGTTTATGCCTATCCCCTTCAGTCACTTGGCTGATATCAGAATATTAATCTAAAAAAAACCCTTCACACCGATGTATAACCTGAAAATAAAGGAAATAAACAGAATAATTTAACACTGTAACATTATTAATGATATTAAAGTAGTACAGGCACTTGGAAGTGAAAATATGAGCATATTTGCTAGTTTTATGTAAAAAATAGTAAAAACAATAAATTTTACCTCTAAAACTATTTGGTAATATTAAACATCAATGAGTTACAAAAAGCACCATTCTGTTACAATTAACCAAAATGCTAAATTTTTAAAGCAGCAAGGTAAATATCTACCAAATCATAACTATCAAGATAACAAAACCTTAACGTTAAAAAAGTTTATTATTCACTTTACTTGATGAACATCACAAAATTATGAATAAATAATGCTAATTGATAATCTAAATTTAATATTGTTATTTTTATCGTCCCAATAGCATGGTTGGAATTAAATATCAAGAAATAACACTCAAACAGAGTTTAACTTCAGATGATAATATCATTGCATTATTGCATAATTAAGACAGATAGTGAAACTCGATATCCCACCTTATGTTACTACAATACTATTATTTTAATTAACCAATGCTTATTTAAGCCTATCAGATTATCTATCATTATTGCCAACCTCTCCAGATAAAAAATACAATTATGACTTTACATCAAATGGTTATGTAATTTTTAAGATATTGTCTCTAACCATGCAAAAATACTGTTTCAATGTTCACCTACATTTCAACAAGTTTATCTTATGTATGGTGAATAAACATTGCAGATGTCGGTTTTATTCCATAACCGCTATCTTCAAGATCAAAGTACTGCTCAGCGACTGAGTATTTACGGGGCGGTGAATTGACTTGAACTGCTGTTGAGATGGTGGGTCGTGCAGGATTTAAATTCTACGAATTTAGCCTGCGGCCTGAACCTGCAACCAGCTTGCCGAGGTATGAATTGGTGACTGAGTCTTTACGGGGTAGTGAATTGGCTTGCGCTGCTGTTGAGATGGTGGGTCGTGCAGGATTTAAATTCTACGAATTTAGCCTACGGCCTGAACCTACAACCAGCTTGCCGAGGTATGAATTGGCGACTGAGTATTTACGGGGTAGTGAATTGGCTTGAATTGCTGTTGAGATGGTGGGTCGTGCAGGATTTAAATTCTACGAATTTAGCCTACGGCCTGAACCTACAACCAGCTTGCCGAGGTATGAATTGGCGACTGAGTATTTACGGGGTAGTGAATTGGCTTGAATTGCTGTTGAGATGGTGGGTCGTGCAGGATTTAAATTCTACGAATTTAGCCTGCGGCCTGAACCTGCAACCAGCTTGCCGAGGTATGAATTGGTGACTGAGTATTTACGGGGCGGTGAATTGACTTGCGCTGCTGTTGAGATGGTGGGTCGTGCAGGATTTAAATTCTACGAATTTAGCCTGCGGCCTGAACCTACAACCAGCTTGCCGAGGTATGAATTGGCGACTGAGTATTTACGGGGCGGTGAATTGGCTTGCGCTGCTGTTGAGATGGTGGGTCGTGCAGGATTTAAATTCTACGAATTTAGCCTGCGGCCTGAACCTGCAACCAGCTTGCCGAGGTATGAATTGGTGACTGAGTATTTACGGGGCGGTGAATTGACTTGAACTGCTGTTGAGATGGTGGGTCGTGCAGGATTTAAATTCTACGAATTTAGCCTGCGGCCTGAACCTGCAACCAGCTTGCCGAGGTATGGATTGGCGACTGAGTATTTACGGGGCGGTGAATTGACTTGAACTGCTGTTGAGATGGTGGGTCGTGCAGGATTCGAACCTGCGACCAATTGATTAAAAGTCAACTGCTCTACCGACTGAGCTAACGACCCATCTGAATTGCTTGAATTGTTTGTTTCTTTTAGATGGTGGGTCGTGCAGGATTCGAACCTGCGACCAATTGATTAAAAGTCAACTGCTCTACCGACTGAGCTAACGACCCATCTGAACTGCTTGAATTGTTTGTTTCTTTTAGATGGTGGGTCGTGCAGGATTCGAACCTGCGACCAATTGATTAAAAGTCAACTGCTCTACCGACTGAGCTAACGACCCATCTAATTTCGTATTTTTAATGCGAGTAACAAATGAAGTGGTGGGCGATAGCGGGCTCGAACCACTGACCCCCTCCTTGTAAGGGAGGTGCTCTACCAACTGAGCTAATCGCCCACTTCATGACTTATTCCACATTTTCATAAATAATTGGTGGGCGATAGCGGGCTCGAACCACTGACCCCCTCCTTGTAAGGGAGGTGCTCTACCAACTGAGCTAATCGCCCAATTATT
Source organism: Providencia sp. TYF-12 (assembly GCF_041344805.1). Lineage (NCBI taxonomy): Bacteria > Pseudomonadati > Pseudomonadota > Gammaproteobacteria > Enterobacterales > Morganellaceae > Providencia > Providencia sp. TYF-12. The sequence continues at coordinate 1,883,033 of NZ_CP166833.1, read as the reverse complement.
TATTTTCATCGTCAACGGTGGTGGGCGATAGCGGGCTCGAACCACTGACCCCCTCCTTGTAAGGGAGGTGCTCTACCAACTGAGCTAATCGCCCCGTCGTCGATGGAGGTGCATTATAGGGATACTGAGTTCTGAGTCAACGATTTTTCAATAGATTTTTTTCGTTCGTTGCAAAAATAATCAAGATGTTTCAATATTCGCCATAAAAGCTGCCTTTTTAATCAATTACCTATATATTTCACCCTTATTTTATCGCTCAAAAAAGTGAAAATTGTTTTCCTCCACATTTATTTTTATTTTTATCGGCAAAATAATCATTTTCTTTCCTTCTATTTTGATAACTTGATTGAGGAATCACTACAGGATGATAGAATAGAGTCACATTTTAGCAATGCTTATAAATATCACTAGCCAGAACGTCCTGCACAAACCCTATTTAATGATGTCTTGTTTCAGTTCTTCGATTGGCTAGCGAGCAAATAAGCAATTCAAAAACAATGTTTTGCAATTAAGGCAATCTCGATGAGTAAAATCAAAACCCGTTTTGCACCTAGCCCAACTGGCTATTTACACGTTGGTGGTGCTCGTACTGCTCTGTATTCCTGGTTATTTAGTCGCCACAATCAGGGCGAATTTGTCCTGCGTATTGAAGACACCGACTTAGAACGCTCAACTCAGGAAGCTATCGATGCCATTATGGACGGTATGAACTGGTTGAATTTAAATTGGGATGAGGGTCCTTATTATCAAACTAAGCGTTTCGACCGATACAATGCTGTCATTGACCAAATGTTAGATGCAGGTACTGCATATCGCTGTTACTGCTCAAAAGAGCGTTTAGAAGCGTTACGTGAACAGCAAATGGCAAACAATGAAAAACCTCGCTATGACGGTTGCTGCCGTGATCACGCTCATAACCACACTCCTGATGAACCTCACGTTGTTCGTTTCCGTAACCCACAAGAGGGTTCTGTAATTTTTGATGATAGGATTCGTGGGCCAATTGAATTTAGCAACCAAGAACTCGATGATTTAATCATTCGCCGTACAGATGGTTCACCAACTTATAACTTCTGTGTAGTTATTGATGACTGGGATATGGAAATCACTCACGTGATCCGCGGTGAAGACCATATCAATAACACGCCTCGCCAAATCAACATCCTAAAAGCATTAGGTGCACCAGTTCCAGAATATGCACACGTTTCAATGATTTTAGGTGATGACGGTAAAAAATTATCAAAACGCCATGGTGCAGTAAGTGTTATGCAATATCGTGATGATGGTTATTTACCTCAAGCACTATTAAATTACTTAGTTCGCCTAGGTTGGTCCCATGGGGATCAAGAAATTTTTACTGTTGATGAAATGAAAGAGTATTTTACTCTAGATGCGATCAGCAAATCAGCAAGTGCGTTTAATACAGATAAACTGCTGTGGTTAAACCATCACTATATCAACACACTACCTGCTGAAGAAGTAGCGACTTACCTTGCATGGCATATTGAACAGCAAAATATCGACACGAGTACAGGTCCTCAGTTAGTTGATTTAATTAAGCTATTGGGTGAACGTTGCAAGACCCTAAAAGAAATGGCCGAATCTTGTCATTATTTCTATCAAGATTTTGAAGAGTTTGATGCTGATGCGGCGAAAAAACACCTACGCCCTGTCGCTCGTCAACCATTAGAAGTAGTTAAAGACAAACTGGCTGCAATCACCGACTGGAATGCTGAAAATGTCCATAAAGCGATTGAAGCTACCGCTGAGCAACTTGAAGTCGGTATGGGGAAAGTGGGAATGCCTTTACGTGTCGCTGTAACAGGTGCAGGCCAATCACCAGGCCTTGATGTTACTGTTCATGCAATTGGCCAAGCACGCTCTATCGCTCGTATTGACAAAGCACTCTCCTTTATTAGTGAACGCGAAGCAAGCGCACAATAATAAAAACTAAAGTTTAAAAGCTCCATGTTATTTATTAGGCATGGGGCTTTTATTTAGATATGTATTCATGTCATATAAAAAATGACTTAACCCACCCATACCAATCAATTTAATCTAGGTGCTCTACCATTACGCTCAAAGCTCTTAAATAAAAAATTAGCCTAGCGGAAATAAGGAAAAGCAGCCTATCTCATCAAGCGCTTTAAATCATAACTGCAACCTAACCGTGCCAATTAGCCACTTCAATCATTTGAATTAACTGATGTTTGCTTTATATTTAAGCAGTCAGTGTCAAAACACCATTATTTGATTGACACTCCCCCTAGCCTTGAATATCATCCCAACGTCCAAAAGAATTGTATTTGGGGCTATAGCTCAGCTGGGAGAGCGCTTGCATGGCATGCAAGAGGTCAGCGGTTCGATCCCGCTTAGCTCCACCATCTAATTCCCTGTTAGGTGGCATTAATACAACATCAAAATTATTCTATTGGGGCTATAGCTCAGCTGGGAGAGCGCTTGCATGGCATGCAAGAGGTCAGCGGTTCGATCCCGCTTAGCTCCACCAATAATTTCCTCTGATTACTCGTTTCTTCTTACTAAAATCGCTTGTTTTTTTCATTAATGTCGTAAAACATCAATTTACTTTTACCTCATTTGCACTCCACTATATTTAATACTTACTACATTATTGTGCTGTATAACCGCCATCAATAGGAATAAATGCGCCTGTCATAAAGCTGCTTTCATCTGATAATAAAAAGGCGACCACATTAGCAATTTCTTCCCTTGTCGCCATCCTGCCCATTGGGTGTGTTGAAGACATCCATTCCTGAGTTGCTTGCGGTAACCTCTCAATATTAGGCGTTTGTACATAACCTGGGCCAACAGCATTAATACGAATACCTTTTTGCGCATTCTCTAACGCCACAGAGCGCGTAAGCCCTAACACTGCATGTTTTGCCGCCGTATAAGGTGCAATCCCTGCGATCCCTGTCACCCCATTACAAGCAGATAAATTGACAATCGCTCCGCCCCCACTACGCAAAATACTAGGGATGCTATATTTTAAACCATGGAACGTCCCCGTGATATCTGTTGCAACCACATCATGCCAAGCCTTTAATGGGTAATCCTCTACATTGACACCATGTGGGCCAGTGATACCCGCATTATTCACCAGATAATGCAAAGCACCGTACTGCTGCTCAATTTTTTCAATCGTTGCTTTGAAATCTTGCGCATTTGCAACATCCATTTTGATAGTGCTGATGCGTTGACCCGCTGGATCTATTTCTTTCGCAGCTTGTGTTAATGTAAGCTGATTGCGCCCTGTTATAACAACAGTCGCTCCGAGGGAATGTAATTTCTGAGCAATACCAAAGCCAACGCCTGTTGATGCGCCCGTAATAAGCGCTATTCGGTCGTTAAATTTCCCCATGATGCACCTCAATTATGATTAACCAAAGTTAACTATAAACAATTAACTTTAGTTAATCAATGTATCGTTTTATCTAAAAAGTCAATGTATACTTGAGTGATTGAATATTAAGGAACATTTTTTATGTCAGATGCTCTTGAAGATGCGCTTTCATTATTACAATGTACATTAGTGGCTCGCAGAGCGAGTTTTACCCCCGAGCAAATAACTTGGGGCCAATATGATGTACTAGAAATATTAAGGCTTAAAGGTGATTTGACGCCGAGCCAATTAAGCCAATCCCTTGGACTTTCCCGCCAAAATTTATCGAAATTTCTTCGAGTCCTAAAATCCTATGATTTTGTTGAACAGTATCAATCTGAAGAAGATAAGCGGGAACTGATCACCCACTTAACAAGAAAAGGGCATGATTTCTTACAACGTGCAGCCACTGGCCGTGCTGAAAATGCCTTAAAGGTTAAAACAGTATTAACTCAACAAGAGCAAGAACTGTTTATTAATTTGAGTAAGAAAATTACTGATTCCCTAAGCCACAAATAGCCTTAGCTGCTTAACTGCGTTTAAGTGGCTTCACAAGGCCTTCAAGCCCTTCAATTTTTAACCCTAAGGTCATTTCCATTAATTGCCCTAAACGCCCCGCAGGGAACTCTCCTTTCTTATAGAACCAAAGTAAATATTCCTCTGGCAAATCTATTAGCACACGCCCCTTGTACTTACCAAACGGCATATAGGTATTTGCTATGTCGATGAGATCTTGTTTTTCCATTTATTCTCTTACATTTTTAGTGTTGTGTCTTTGACTGCGTTTTATCTGTTCTTTTAACAGTTTTCTTTTTTATATGAAAGCAAAACGGCGCTCATTTGAACGCCGTTTTGCCAATTTAACACTTTTTTATTGATTACAAAACTAAGCCAACAACAGCTGCCGATAGGAAGCTCACTAATGTTGAACCGTATAATAGTTTCAAACCAAAGCGTGCTACTGTATTACCTTGTTTTTCATCTAACCCTTTAATTGCACCAGCAATAATACCGATAGATGAAAAGTTAGCAAAAGAGACTAAGAACACCGATAAGATACCGACAGAACGTTCTGATAAGCCACCAGCAATCGCTTGTAAGCCATCCATTGCGACAAACTCATTCGTGACCATCTTAACTGCCATGATGCCGCCAACTTGTAAAGCTTCATCCGCAGGAATACCAAGAACCCAAGCAAATGGATAAAACACGTAACCTAACATCGTTTGGAAATCAACGCCGAATACTGCAGAGAAAATACCATTAACCATCGCAATTAGGGCAATAAAACCAATCAACATAGCTGATACTATAATTGCGACTTTAAACCCAGCAAGGATATATTCGCCTAACATTTCAAAAAAGCTTTGCCCTTCATGCAAATTGCTCATTTGGATGTCTTCTTCACCTTCTGGTGGGTACGGGTTAATTAATGATAAAACAACAAAAGTACCAAACATATTAAGCACTAATGCCGCGACCACAAAGCGAGGTTCCAACATGGTCATATAAGCACCAACGATAGACATTGATACCGTAGACATTGCGGTTGCCGCCATGGTGTACATTCTGCGCTCTGACATTCTATTGAGTTGGTCTTTATACGCGATAAAGTTCTCTGACTGCCCTAACAATAATGAGCTTACTGCGTTAAATGACTCTAATTTCCCCATACCGTTCACTTTCGATAATACAGTACCGATAATGCGGATCACGATAGGTAAAATTTTGACGTGTTGTAAAATACCAATTAATGCAGAAATAAAGATGATTGGACACAAGACTTGTAAGAAAAAGAACGCTAAATTGCCCTCAATCATGCCGCCAAAAATAAATTTCGTCCCTTCCGCTGCATAGCCTAGCAAGTGAGTAAACACCCCTGCTACACCCATTACAAAAGATTCGCCGATATTAGATTTTAAGAAAAGGTAAGCCAACGCAATTTGAATAACAAGGAGTTGAATAACATAGCGGGGGCGGATCGCGCTACGGTTACTACTTGCTAAAATTGCAAGAGCAGCAATTACTACTAAGGATAAAACGAAATGCAGGATCGAGGTCATATGCGACTCCAACAAATTTAAGAATCAGTCTATGTGCATATTCTATGTAATAGACAACATTTAAATGAGACGGTGGTCACATTAATATGAAAGCTTACTAGGTGTATTTTGCAAAAAGAAGAAGGCGGTCACGTTTCAACTATAACAAAACCCTGTAATCACTTTTTTTGCACAGAAATCTTAATGAAAATTTAAGTTAAGGCTTACAACGACCTAAGTATTATTTTGTTGCTTACCACCTTGTAAGCAACAAAATTAGATTGAATATAGTTCACCATTAAATATTCAGCAAACGTATTAACTCATTTTCATCTATAACATGAATACCCAATTCATTCGCTTTCACTAATTTAGAACCTGCCGCTTCCCCTGCAATCACCATATCCGTTTTCTTAGAAACACTTCCAGCCACCTTTGCACCTAAAGCGACCAGCTTGTCTTTTGCTTCATCGCGGGTTAATACACTCATTGACCCAGTTAATACCACTGTTTTGCCAGCAAATGGACTATCAATTTCAGCACTGTTCACGACCTTCACTTCTGGCCAGTGAATATTAGCCTTAGTAATCAGGTCGTTAATAACGGCTTGGTTATGTTCTTCGCGGAAGAAATTCACGACATGTTTCGCCACCACATGACCGATATCTTGAACAGTTTTCAGTGACTCTTCGTCTGCACACATTACCGCTTCTAATGTTGCATAATGCGCTGCAAGATTAGCCGCAGTAGCTTCTCCAACTTCGCGAATACCTAATGCATAAATAAAACGTGCCAGTGTTGTTTGTTTCGATTTTTCTAGTGCAGTGACTAAGTTTTGAGCTGATTTAGGCCCCATACGGTCTAAACCAGTTAAAATACCTGCACTCAATTGATAAAGGTCAGCTGGCGTTTTGACATATTCTTTTTCAACCAGTTGATCGATAATTTTATCCCCCATGCCATCAACATCCATGGCACGACGAGAAACAAAGTGTTTTAAAGCCTCTTTGCGCTGTGCGCCACAAATCAACCCCCCAGTACAACGCGCTACGGCTTCGCCTTCAATGCGTTCAATATCAGAGCCACAAACAGGGCAATGGGTTGGAAACACGATTTCACGGCTATTAACAGGACGTTTTTCAACCACGACACTGACAATTTGCGGGATCACATCCCCTGCACGGCGGATAATAACGGTATCACCAATGTGAACCCCAAGACGTTCAATTTCATCGGCATTATGTAGCGTCGCATTGCTCACGATCACCCCGGCAACTTGCACAGGTTCAAGACGCGCAACGGGCGTAATAGCCCCAGTACGCCCGACTTGGAACTCAACGTCTTTCAATTGAGTTATTTGTTCCTGAGCTGGAAATTTAAATGCCGTAGCCCAACGTGGCGCTCGTGAAACAAAGCCTAATTCCTCTTGAATAGCAATTGAGTTGACCTTGATAACGACGCCATCGATGTCAAAACCAAGACTTGGTCGAGCTTGTTCTATTTCGCGATAAAAATCTAATACAGCTTGCGAGCCAACACACAATTGAACATAGTCACTAACAGGCAAACCCCACGCTTTAAACTGCATCAAACGCCCATAATGGGTATCAGGTAATGTTTCTCCCTCAACAACCCCAACACCATAGCAATAGAAAGTTAATGGCCTTTTCGCTGTAATGCGTGGATCAAGTTGACGTAAAGAGCCCGCTGCGGCATTACGCGGATTTGCGAATACTTTGCCATCTGTCCTACGCGCTTCTTCATTCAGTGCTTCAAACCCTTTTTGTGGCATAAAGACTTCACCACGGATCTCCACTCGATCTGGGATATTATCCCCAGTCAAACGCAAGGGGATAGCTCGGATGGTCCGTACGTTGGCAGTAATATTTTCACCAACCGTCCCATCTCCACGCGTCGCAGCCTGTACTAGCTCACCATTTTCATACAATAAACTAACTGCTAGCCCATCAAGCTTTAATTCGCAACAGAATGTAAGCTCTTCATGGTTTTTTAAGCGGTCTCTAACACGTTTATCAAAAGCTAAATAACTCGCTTCATCAAAAACATTATCTAATGACAGCATTGGAATTTCATGGCGAACCGTTTCAAACGCCGATAAAGGCGCAGCACCAACCCGCTGAGTTGGCGAATCACTCGTAATAAGCTCTGGATGTGCCTCTTCTATACTTTTCAGACGTTGCATAAGTTTATCGTATTCAACATCTGGAATTTCGGGTGCGTCTAATACATGGTACTGATATTCATGATGACGTAACTGTTTTTTTAATTGGTCTATTTCTTGCTTGGTAGTCATGATCACACTCATTAAAGATAAAAAACCCCCAGTTAAGGGGGCCTTTATAAAACGATTATTTAGTTTAACGTGCTTCTGATCCGCGCGTGGTACACCTCTATTTTTTGAGGTGTGAGCATCTTGCGCTCATCATCAAGCACAACACCACCCGCATCGGATGCGATACGCTGAGCGGCTTGTAACATCAATTTGAAATTCTGCCCTGCATCACCATAAGATGGCACCATCATAAACATGGAAACACCCGGAGTTGTGAAATCAGACATCGTTTCAGGATCAAAGGAACCTGGTTTAACCATATTGGCTAAACTAAATAATACAGGCCCAGTACCCGACGGGTTGACATGACGGTGGAATATTTTCATTTCACCAAACTGGAACCCTGCTTGAAGGATGCTTTGCAATAATACTTCACCTTGTAGCTCTTGCCCATGATGAGCTGCTACATGAAGTACCAAAACTGTCTCCTTGCTATTTGTTGTAGCAGAATCTTCCTGCGGCTCAGCTTTCGTTTCAGTGTTCGCCGTTGTTTGTTCATGTTGTATCGACTGTGGCTCTTCTTTCAGGTTATTTGAATCAATGTGTGGCTCAATCGCAGTAGGCCGCACAGGTTGGGTGCTAACTTGTGGCTCAGTAACTGACTCATCATTCATATTGATAGTCAATTGCTCTGGAGCATGAGAGGGTTCAGTGCGTACAGCCACCACAGGTTCTTCATTAGCCAGATGTTCAGAAGCCGCCGCCAATTTAGGTTCAGGCTCAACCGGAGCTACTGGCCGTATGTTTGGCTCAACTTGAGATTCATTTTTTGCTGAATCAAGTGGGTCTGCTACTGCGGGTTGAATCGCCCCCTGCTGAGTGGGTTTGTCCTCAGTAAATAATACAGAATCATCATACTCAGATGATTTATCCTGCGTTTCGCTTTTTCGACGTTTTACCGGTCTGTCGCGAAATAACGTTGACCGCTCTTTACGGCTGGTCCATAAACCATGCAGTAATAAAGCGACAATGGCTATCGCACCTACGACCACTAATATCAGACGCAAATCCTGCATCGCTGTTATCTCTAGTTGATGAATGATTATGCCAACACGGCGGAAACTACCTTAAGATTATTTCTCAATTGCTCTAAGTGCAACCCTCAGAACGATTTTCTTACAAGAAAGAGAATATTCCGCTTTCGTTTGCTGCTTTTTTAAGCAAATAATGGCTAGTCAGCCTAGTTTCATACCTATATGATACATAGTCAACCGAAAAGGAGAGAACAAGAAGTATGACCCAATCGACATTTTCGCCACAAAAAGACCATTCTGGCTTTTATTATTTTACACAAGGGTGGCGACTAGTTACACGTCCTGGTATTAAACGCTTTGTCATTTTGCCCTTATTAGCAAATATTATTTTCTTAGGAGGTGCTTTTTGGTGGTTATACACTAAGCTTGGCGGCTGGATAGACCAAGTGATGAGTTATATTCCGAGTTGGCTACAATGGCTTGATTATGTGTTTTTTCCATTAGCGGTGATTTCTATCTTATTAGTTTTTACCTATTTTTTCAGTACCATTGCAAATATTATTGCAGCCCCATTTAATGGTTGGTTATCTGAAAAACTAGAAGCCGAACTGACAGGGAAACCCGCTCCTGACACAGGAATGGCGGAACTACTAAAAGATGTTCCACGCATGATAAAACGTGAGTTTGTGCGTATTGGTTATTATTTACCCCGCGCACTTGGTTTATTGATTTTATTTTTTATTCCGGGTATTGGCCAAACCATAGCACCTGTTTTGTGGTTCCTATTTGGGGCTTGGATGATGTCAATTCAATATTGTGATTACCCATTTGATAACCATCGCGTTGGCTTTAGTGAAATGAAACAAGCGCTTGCGAAAGAACGCATGAGAAATATTCAATTTGGTGGCGTCATCAGTTTACTCATGATGCTACCTTTCGTAAATTTAGTCATCATGCCTGTTGCTGTCTGCGGCGCGACACTCATGTGGGTTGATAGGTATCGCGGACGTTACGCCCGTTACTAAGTATTTTCTAACCGATAAGCGCAGGCTTCATCGCCTGCGCATGCCAACACACACATTCACACCATCAATTTTTTGCTTTAATTTCATTCTTAGAACAATTAGATCTAAAATAGCATTTTGTTATAAGCTTATATTCAAATCATATTTGCATTAATTTGTTGTTCACGTATGTTGAATTCATATTATTTTTTGTCTTGACTGAGTGACACAGTTTTACTCGCTAACCGATTTTTAAGGATATCCCATGAGCAAAATCTATGAAGATAATTCGTTGACCATTGGACACACTCCTCTTGTGCGTTTAAAGCATTTTGGTAATGGTAATATTTTAGCAAAAGTGGAATCACGCAACCCAAGTTTCAGTGTAAAGTGCCGTATTGGCGCTAACATGATTTGGGATGCGGAGAAAAAAGGTATCCTAAATAAAGATAAAGAGTTAGTGGAACCAACGAGTGGTAATACTGGGATTGCTCTTGCTTATGTTGCCGCGGCTAGGGGGTATAAATTGACCCTTACAATGCCAGAAACCATGAGTATCGAGCGCCGTAAATTGCTCAAAGCCTTAGGGGCTAACCTTGTCCTTACTGAGGGTGCAAAAGGCATGAAAGGCGCCATTGCTAAAGCTGAAGAAATTGTCAATAGTAACCCTAAAAAGTACCTTTTACTTCAGCAATTTAACAACCCTGCCAACCCTGAAATTCACGAAAAAACAACCGGCCCTGAAATTTGGGAAGATACCGACGGTAATGTTGATGTCGTCGTTGCGGGCGTCGGAACAGGCGGTACTATCACAGGGATTGCAAAGTATCTAAAAAATACCAAAGGCAAAGAAGTTACCATCGTTGCTGTTGAGCCTGAAACTTCCCCAGTTATCACCCAAGCATTGGCAGGTGAAGAAATTAAGCCAGGGCCTCATAAAATTCAAGGTATTGGTGCTGGTTTCATCCCCGGTAACTTAGACCTAAAACTACTCGATAAAGTCATTCAAATCAGTGATGATGAGGCAGTTAAAACAGCCCGTGAATTAATGGAAAAAGAAGGTATCCTTGCGGGTATTTCATCAGGCGCTGCCATCGCAGCCGCAACAAAAATTGCTGCAGACCCTGCATATAAAGGCAAAAATATAGTCGTAATTTTACCTTCATCAGGTGAGCGTTATTTATCAACTGTTCTGTTTGCTGACATTTCTGCTGACTAACATAATTTCGTTGCAAATTCGTTAAAAAAGCACCTTAAAGGTGCTTTTTTTGTGGTGCAGATCAAAGTTTAGCACGGATGGAGATGATTTCTAATTCGGGGTTTAGTATTAAACATAGTAATTATTTTGCACCTCGAAATTAATCACTTTTTAGTCACCTCCACCGCAAACATCTGGTAGTTGCAAAGTGGCTAAAAAAACATAACTTCAGAGGCAAAAACTGAAAAAGGGTTGATACCGCACAAAGTAGGAAACCTTTTTGCAAGTTAATAATCTAACTATACGCAAACCTAGTCTATTTCATCTACAATAGGCTGGGTAATTAAAAAAACTAAAGTTATTGAGGAAATACTATGTTCCAGCAAGAAGTCACTATTACGGCACCAAATGGTCTACATACTCGTCCTGCAGCTCAATTTGTGAAAGAAGCAAAAGCATTCTCTTCTGATATTTCTTTGATTTCTGGCGGCAAATCCGCTAGCGCAAAAAGCCTGTTCAAATTACAAACTTTGGGTTTAACTCAAGGTACAGTGGTCACCATTTCCGCTGAAGGTGAAGATGAGAAAGAAGCCGTTGAACATTTAGTTAAACTGATGGGCGAATTAGAATAATTTCGCACGCAAGAGAAACGTCTTACCGATCTCATTCGCTGTCCCTGAATGATATCATTCGGGGATATTTATATAATCGGTATAACCATAGCGGTCTCTGCAATATCAGAACTCCTAGCACTAGCAGCAGTAAGGTAATATTATGATTTCAGGAATTTTAGTATCCCCGGGTTTTGCTTTTGGTCAGGCTTTAATCCTCAAAGAAGATCCTATCGTTGTTAGCACAAAAAAGATTGCTGACGATCAGGCAGATAAAGAAATTGCACGCTTTATTGAGGGTCGTAACAAATCAGCCGAACAACTCACTTTAATTAAAGAGAAAGCCGAAAAAAATCTTGGAGCCGAAAAAGCTGAGATTTTTGAAGGTCATATTATGCTGCTAGAAGATGAAGAGCTTGAACAAGAAATAATCTCTTTGATTAAAGGCGACAAAAAAACGGCTGATGCTGCCGCCTATTCCGTTATTGAAGACCAAGCCCAAGCACTTGAGTCCCTAGATGATGAGTATCTGAAAGAACGTGCTGCCGATGTACGCGATATCGGTAAGCGCCTACTAAAAAATATTTTAAATATTCCAATTGTTGATTTAAGCGCTATCGACAAAGAAGTGATTTTGGTTGCTGCTGATTTAACGCCTTCCGAAACCGCACAACTGAACTTAGATAAAGTTCTGGGTTTTATCACCGATTTAGGTGGTCGTACATCACACACCTCAATTATGGCTCGTTCTCTTGAGTTGCCTGCTATTGTCGGCACGAGTGATGCAACCAGTAAAATTAAAAATGGTGATTTTATCGTATTAGATGGTGTAAATAACACTATCTACTTAAACCCATCAGAAGCTGAAGTTGATAAGTTAAAAGCTTTCCGTGATGAATATCTGCAAGAAAAAGAAGAGCTCGCAAAATTAAAAGATTTGCCAGCAATCACACTTGATGGACATCAAGTTGAAGTCTGTGCAAATATTGGTACTGTACGTGATGTCGCAGGGGCTGAACGTAATGGTGCAGAAGGTGTTGGCCTCTATCGTACCGAATTTTTATTTATGGATAGGGATTCATTCCCAAGCGAAGAAGAACAATTCCAAGCATATAAAGCCGTTGCAGAGTCAATGGGCAGCCAAGCTGTTATTGTTCGTACAATGGATATTGGTGGTGATAAAGACCTGCCGTATATGAATTTGCCAAAAGAAGAAAACCCTTTCCTTGGTTGGCGTGCAATTCGTATTTGTCTTGACCGCAAAGAAATTCTACACTCACAATTAAGAGCTATTTTAAGAGCGTCTAAATTTGGTAAACTGCGTATTATGTTCCCAATGGTCATTTCCGTTGAAGAAGTTCGTGAACTAAAAGCAGAACTTGAGATACTAAAAGCTCAATTACGCGAAGAAGGCAAAGCCTTTGATGAAGCAATTGAAGTTGGTGTTATGGTGGAAACACCAGCAGCAGCAGTTATTGCTCGTCATTTGGCAAAAGAAGTTGATTTCTTTAGTATTGGGACGAACGATCTAACTCAATACACTTTAGCGGTTGACCGTGGTAATGAACTGATTTCTCATCTTTACAACCCAATGTCACCAGCTGTCCTAAACTTAATTAAGCAAGTGATTGATGCATCACATGCAGAAGGTAAATGGACAGGGATGTGCGGGGAACTCGCAGGAGATGAGCGTGCAACCTTATTGCTACTTGGCATGGGGCTGGATGAATTTAGTATGAGCGCAATATCAATTCCACGTATCAAAAAATTAATTCGCAATGCGAACTTTGTTGATACTCAGGCTCTGGCTGAACAAGCACTTGCTCAACCAACAGCAGATGAATTGATGAAACTTGTAGATACCTTTATCCAAGAAAAAACGTTATGCTAGGAACAGCACATTAGTTCGGTCCCATATAAAACGATTAGGAGAAGGTCCATGGGTCTGTTTGACAAACTGAAATCACTCGTTTCGGAAGACAAAAGTAGCAGTGGTAGTATTGAAATTATCGCCCCTTTATCTGGTGAGATTGTCAATATTGAAGATGTTCCAGATGTTGTATTCGCAGAAAAGATTGTTGGTGATGGTATTGCGATTAAACCAGCAGGGAATAAAATTGTCGCTCCTGTAGATGGTACAATTGGTAAAATCTTTGAAACTAACCATGCATTTTCTATTGAATCAGATGATGGTATAGAGCTATTTGTTCACTTCGGAATTGATACAGTTGAACTCAAAGGCGAAGGTTTCAAACGTATCGCTGAAGAAGGCCAAACCGTCAAGAAAGGTGATTTAATCATCGAATTCGATTTAGCACTGCTAGAAGAAAAAGCCAAATCGGTTCTCACTCCTGTTGTTATTTCTAACATGGATGAAATTAAAGAACTGAATAAACTAACGGGTTCAGTGACCGTTGGTGAAACAGTTATCATGCGTATAAAGAAATAGCCTAGCTATCCGCTCTATTCGCTAGACAAAGCCGTCAGGCCCTTGCCTGATGGCTTTACTCGTTCTTAGCCTGAGTTAACCTTACTGGTTAAATACCCCAGTCGATAAATAACGGTCTCCTCGGTCACAAATTACCGCAACAATCACCGCACCTGGGTTCTCTTTTGCTACTTTTAAAGCCCCTGCTACTGCTCCACCAGAACTGACACCACAGAATATCCCCTCAATTTTTGCCAAAGCCCTCATGGTTTCTTCGGCTTCTTGTTGGTTGATATCTAATACACTGTCAACTAATGAATCATCAAAAATACCGGGAAGATACCCCGGCGACCAACGTCTGATCCCTGGGATTTGGCTTTTTTCTGCGGGCTGCAACCCAACAATCTGTACATCGGTTGATTGGGATTTTAAATAACGGCTGACCCCTGTGATAGTCCCTGTTGTTCCCATGCTAGAGACAAAATGGGTGACCCTCCCCTGTGTCTGCCGCCAAATTTCTGGGCCGGTTGTTTTAAAATGAGCTAATGGGTTATCTGGGTTATTAAATTGGTCTAATACAGTCCCTTCCCCCCTGAGCGCCATTTCTTTAGCGAGATCTCGAGCACCTTCCATTCCCACTGCGGTACTCACTAAAATAAGCTCCGCACCATACGCTTGCATAGATGCTTGGCGCTCTTTACTCATGTTATCTGGCATCAGTAATTTTAGTTTATAGCCTTTTAGTGCAGCTATCATCGCTAGTGCTATCCCTGTATTGCCGCTCGTCGCTTCAATAAGCGTATCCCCAGGTTTAATTTCCCCTCGTTCTTCAGCTTCTTTGATCATCGAATAGGCAGCCCTATCTTTCACTGAACCCGCAGGGTTATTACCTTCTAGCTTAACCCAAATTTCAGCATTAACCCCTTGAACCAAGCGCTGAAGTTTTACTAAAGGTGTATTACCGATAAACTGTTCCAGAGTTGACACTTTACCATCCTTATAATTTTTATTTATAGATAGGAGCAAATAGAAATAAGATATTACTCCAATATTAGCGCGTGAAAAATGAAATCTATTCACATTAATATTAGAAAAATAGATTATCTTTATTACCATTATTGATATAGCTAATTGATATAATATATTACTATAAGTTTATATGATTACCAGTTATATTTAACAGAAAAAATAAAATAATACACATAAATATCAATGAATTACAAGAAAAAACGACGTGATTGTTGGGCTAAATACTATTCATAAATAGCCCAACAACAGAAAAGAGAGATACTTAAGATGTCATAAAAATAAATAGCATTTATTATCTATTTATATAAATGCTATCAACAATAACAATTTATATTCATGCACTTTCCGCTAATTGAGGAAATAATAACTCCGTGTTTCCTTGGTAAATTTTAACCTGCTTGCTACCTAAAAAGTAACGTTCACCTCGTGTCGGTATTGTTGCTGCGGACTGCCAAACAACAGATATTGGGTCATTTCCCCACCCTAATGGTTGAACTGTTAATTGCCAAAAATGACCTCTTGGACCAGATTCTGTTACCCTAACAGGTAAACGGTGTTGTTCATCCACTTCAGGTTGTAATGATATTTCCCAAGGCCTAAGAAATACATCGACCTCTCCTTGATGAGCACTGCTATGATTAAGCGAAAATTCATAACCGCCGATATTGAGCATTGACCCCCTGATTTGTGCTGAGATTTGGTTAACTTCCCCCATAAACTCAAGAACAAAGCGAGTCTCAGGGCTCTGCCAAATAGCACTTGGCGTCCCAACCTGCTCAATATGCCCTTCACTCATAACGACGACCCTATCTGCCACTTCCATGGCTTCTTCCTGATCATGAGTGACAAACACACTAGTAAATTTTAACTCGTCATGTAATTGACGTAGCCAGCGGCGTAGCTCAACACGAACTTGCGCATCAAGAGCTCCAAAAGGCTCATCAAGCAATAAAATTTGCGGGTCAACCGCCAGTGCACGTGCTAAAGCTACACGTTGCTTTTGCCCACCAGAGAGCTGTGCAGGATAACGGGAAGCCAAGTGAGATAATTGCACCATCTCCAATAGTTGCATGGCTTTTTGTTTGATAGCTTGTGTGGATGGTCGCTGCTTACGCGGTAGAACTGTTAAGCCAAAAGCGACATTATCAAATACCGTCATATGACGAAATAATGCATAATGCTGAAAAACAAAACCTACATGCCTATCCTTTGCATGTATTTTACTGACATCTTGGCCGTGGAAACGCAAAGTACCGTAACTTTGTTGCTCAAGCCCTGCGATTATCCTTAATAGCGTTGTTTTACCTGAACCAGAAGGCCCCAATAGCGCCACCATCTCACCCGATGCAATATCCAGTGAAATACCGTTGAGTACTTGGGTTTTCCCAAATAACTTACCGATTTTTTCAATTTCAATACTCATGATCAATGGACTCCTGATTCAGACTGCTGACGATTTAAATGCCATTGCAATGCGCTTTTAAGGATTAATGTAATGATGGCCATTACAGCGAGGACCCCTGCGGCAGTAAATGCACCGACAGTGTTATAATCCTGATGTAATAATTCAACTTGTAACGGTAAGGTATAGGTCTCACCACGAATAGCACCGGAAACCACGGATACCGCACCAAATTCCCCAATCGCCCGAGCATTGGTCAGTACAACACCATATAGCAACGCCCAACGGATATTCGGTAATGTCACTCGCCAAAACATTTTCCACCCTGAAGCCCCCAGCAATACCGCGGCTTCATCTTCTTGGCTGCCTTGGCTTAACATCAATGGTACCAATTCACGCACAACAAATGGGCAAGTCACAAAAATCGTCACTAAAGCCATTCCTGGCCATGAAAACATAACTTGAATATCAAACCCTTCAAGCCAACCACCAAACCAGCTATTAGAACCATAAAATAGCAAATACAATAAACCTGCGACGACGGGGGAAACCGCAAATGGGATATCAACTAATGTAAGCAGTAACTGCCGACCTGGAAAATGAAAACGCGTGACGAGCCATGCCATCATTGTGCCAAAAACCAAATTTACAGGTACGGTAATTAAGGCAATTAACACAGTTAGCCCAATCGCATGTAACATGTCAGGGTCTGCTAAATTCAGTAAAACGGTATCTAAGCCTTTTTGAAATGCTGTAATAAAAATCCAAATAATTGGGATAACCAATAGCAAAACTGAGAACAGAATACCAATGGCTATTAATAACCATTTCCCCCAGTTGATTTGGGAACGATTAGCAGCATGAATAGGTGTAACTTGTGCCATTACTTACCCCCTAATCGTTTACCAAAACGGCTTTGTACTAAGTTAACACTAAATAAAAGCAGCAATGAAACCGCCAAAATAACGGATGCGACAGCACTCGCCGCAGGGTAATCAAATTGCTGTAATTGACTGAAAATCATTAATGAAACTACTTCTGTTTGCCAAGCAATGTTACCTGCAATAAAGATAATGGCACCAAATTCCCCCAAACTACGAGTAAAAGACAACACTGTACCCGCTAAAAGAGCTGGGGAAAGTTCAGGTAATACGACTCGTCTAAATGTTTGCCAGCGGCTAGCACCGAGCGTTTGCGCCGCTTCTTCATATTCAGGCCCTAACTCTTCTAAAACAGGCTGCACGGTACGCACTACAAATGGGATACTGGTAAACGCCATTGCTACCGCAATTCCTAACCATGTATTCACAACTTTAATGTCGAACTGGTGAAGGTATTGACCATACCAACCAGAAGTTGCAAACAATGTCGCGAGTGTCAAACCAGCGACGGCGGTAGGTAATGCAAAAGGCAAATCAACTAAACCATCTAAAAACAGACGTCCAGGAAAGCGATAGCGAGTCAAAATCCAAGCTAATAATAGGCCAAAGACAGCATTAAATAGACTGGCAACCAGCGCTGACAACAAAGTTACTTTGTAGGCGGCAACCACTTGCGGGTAACTAATCACCGCCCAATATTGCTGCCATGTCATATCTGACAGTTGTATTACCAATGCACTCATGGGTAGCAGCAAAATCAAACAGGTATAAAATAAGCTGCTCCCTAATGTCAGCCCAAAGCCTGGTAGAAAGCGCTTTCCTGAACGACTCATTAACGGCGCCCTTGAGCCATTAGTTCGTCAAACTCGCCACCTGTTGCAAAATGCACATCCATCACTTTTGGCCAGCTTTCAAATTGAGACTCAACTGTAAAAAGTTTTGTCTCTGGGAATTTAGCCTTATTCGCTTCCATTACGGCTTTATCATTCACGCGATAATTAAAGCTAGTAATAATTTCTTGGGCTTGAGGGCTATATAAATAATTCAAATAAGCTTTAGCGACATCTTCTGAACCATTTTTTTGTACATTTTTATTAACCCAAGTCACTGGAAATTCAGCCAAAATATCAACTGGTGGTACAATCACTTCATAATCAGACTCACCATATTGACTACGAATGTTGTTCACTTCTGATTCGAAGCTAATCAATACATCACCTAGCTCTCTTTCAATAAAAGAGGTAGTTGCACCACGGCCACCAGTGTCGAATACTTCGACATTTTTTAGGAATTGCTTCATTTGCTCACGTGTTTTTGCTTGGTCACCATTGTTTTCTTGGTTAAAAGCCCCCCATGCAGCAAGGTAGGTATAGCGGCCATTTCCAGATGTTTTTGGGTTTGGAAATATTAATTTTACGTCTTCACGTACCAAATCATCCCACGTCTTAATTCCCTTAGGGTTTCCTTTACGCACTAAAAACGCCATTGTGGAGTAATAAGGTGAACTATTATTTGGTAATCGAGCTTGCCAGTCAGCAGGGATCAATTTGCCTTTATCGTGCAAAATTTGCACATCTGTAACTTGATTATAAGTGACAACATCGGCTTTCAACCCCTGCAATATTGCTAGCGCTTGCTTCGATGAACCCGCGTGGGATTGTTTAATCGTTAATTTGTCGTCTGGATGTGCTTCATTCCACTGTTTTTCAAATGAAGGGTTTAATGCCACAAATAACTCACGGGCAATGTCATAAGAGCTATTAAGGAGTTCTGCGGCAATTAATGGCGTGCTGCCGAATAACGATGCCGTCGCTAAGCTTGCTAATGCTGTTTTTTTCAAAAATGATTTTTTCATTCCACACCCATTCATAACTAAACCAAAACGACTAAGATTAAAAACACTGTATCTGTTTTGGTTATAACTGTGTAGTTATCAATCACCTTTTGATATATCAAATTAGAATAACAAAGAAAATATCGACATAAGAGTAAAAATACTGTTTTATTTTAATGAGTTAAGAAATGAATAGTTTTCATGAATAAACCAAATCGACAAATCTATATACCGTATTTACGGTTGTTGATGGCTTAATTCGTTTGGGGTGAGAAAAGATTGATATTCACTTAGGCAGGGCATCAGCATATTCATGATAACAAAAGAGCGCCGCATCCATGCGGCAAACAGTCATTTATAATGCGAGTAGTTTTTCAAGAGAAGGCGCATAGTAATAACTACCTGAAACGGCTTTCGTCATACGCAGTAAATCATCGTATTTACCGTCTTTTTCACCAAACATACTAAGCAATTGTTGTTCAATATTGTGTAGCCTTGCACAATAGGCGACAAAGAATAAACCATGTTTACCACTTGCTGTGCCATACGGCAGGCTGTGACGCATGATGGATAGCTCTTCACCCTCTTCTTCTACCACGACTCGTGAAACATGCGAAGTCACATTACGCACATCTTCATCAAGCTCAACGCTATCATGTTTAGTACGGCCAATCATTTTTTCCTGTTCATGTTCAGTAAAACGATCCCATTTCCTTAAGTCGTGTTCATAGCGTTGAACTAAAACATAACTACCACCCTTGTCATCGCCTTGTTCGACTAATGTCACTTCCGCAATTTCTTCACCTTGCGGATTTTCTGTACCATCAATAAAACCGCTTAAGTCCCTATCATCTACCCAGCGGAAACCATGAATTTCCTCAACAACATGAATAGATTTACCAAACACTTTTAGTGCCGCTTGCGCTAAAGAGAAATTAATATCGTGGCGAAGAGATTGAATATGAATAAACATATCTCTTTGTGTGGCAGGCGCAAGCCCCTTACCTAATGTATGGAATGGTTTCAATTCAGGTGCGCACTGAGCATGCCCCAATTGCTGCCAAATATCAGAGCCAAACGCAATTACTGCCCCAAGACGGTCATCAGGATATTGCGCCTGTAGTTTGGTCAAAGCATCGACAAAGCCTTTACATCCAGATTTAACTTCATCCAGAGATCCTTCTTGCACTTGTGCTTCAATAAAAATACCAAAACGGCTATGTTCTTTCAAAATACCACTTTGAGAATGAGACATACGGTAAACCTCGTAAAATGAGTATGTTATATAACCTATTTTTTATATAAAACGATATGATTATCCTATCTTATCGTGATGTTTTTCACCTTGTTTTAACGCAAGGGTTTATAGGTTTCGATGCCTATTATAGGAAAGAAAATTTAAGAAAGGGGAAATTTATTTGTGTACAATAACGAGGTTCGATAAAAGAGGGGATCGCCAGTATAACTAAACCTGACGATATACCTTAAAATCAGCTTACTTATGCCAAATTATCTGCGATATTGTCCATGATTGAAGGTCATTATCCGAAGGCATCATCCCTTCTGGCCCTTGCCATTTACCCGTAAAACGGTAAATAACTTTTGTTGATTGTGGCGAATTACATTCAATGCTTGGTACATCATTGATTCGCTCACCAAGGCTACATACACCAAATGCTTTTTGGTATATTTCACTAAATTCAGTGCCAACTTTTGGCCCCCACTCGGTAACAATATCAGGGTCATTGACTGTAATGCGCGACACATAGCCATGCTCAGGCCCCATTATCTCTAATTTTACCTCGTCATCATTAATGCCTTGGAAAATAGCGACCACATCACCATTGTCCATTTGCATTCCGCTACGGATGTTATAACGGTCATTAAGCTGCGTTTTAATAGTATCAGCTTGCATCGGGGTAAAATTGGTTACTTGACCAACCCCTGAGCTAGAGATCACTAGTGGGCTACTAAACCAAGTCGATGGCGAAAAAATTTTCGTGCCAGCACAACCTGACAATAGTGTTATTCCGCATAGCAGAGTAATTTTCAACAATGGCGTTAAGCCGCTATTGTTATTAAAAGTTGCATGTTGGGACATATCATCCTCTTTAATCCGTCGCATAATGCATATTGTGACAACCTATTTGCCAAAACATTCACATGAATGATTAAACAAATAGTCAATTAACCTAAAAATCCGTTTCGTGAGTTAATTTTTTCGAATAAATCAAACGTTCAGACTGTTCTTCTTCATAAAGCATTTTTTCAAACATACAAATAGCGGCATCTGATTCTTCGCTCACTAAAAGTTCAATTCTGCCACACCCTCTGGCAATTAGTTTTTTCTCTAGCCGGCTGACTAAAGCATTTGCTATACCGCGCGCACGATATTCAGGATGTACAGCAAGGTAAACGGCTGTGCCGCGGATACCATCGTACCCGCCCATAATGGTACCAACAACCTCACCTGCGACCTCAGCGACTAAGAATAAGTCTGCACCGCATTGTAATTTACGTTCGATGTCGAGTTCAGGGTCCCCCGAAAACTCATTGAGAGAACAACGTTCCCATAACGTCAGTACATCTTCATAATCACTTTGGCGAAAGATGCGTATTTCCATAACATTTGCCCGTTTAAACTAATCTTTCTGTCATTATCACTGCTTTTGCCACACAATCAATATTCAATATGCCTTTTTTACGACAAAAGGGTATACTTTGGTTATTATTTTTCATCTATGGTTCTATTAGAAAACAATGAATTACCCAGATATCGGTCGTGTAAAAGCTTTCTTGCAAAGCTTACAAGATACTATTTGTCAAAAAATCACTGAGCTAGATGGTAAGGAAACTTTTCTAGAACAAACATGGGAACGTTCTGAAGGTGGTGGGGGCCGTAGCCGAGTATTAACTAATGGGGCTATATTCGAACAAGCAGGGGTCAACTTCTCCCATATTCAGGGGGAAAAATTACCTGCATCTGCCACAGCACACCGCCCTGAACTCGCAGGTCGTAGCTACCAAGCAATGGGCGTCTCTCTGGTTATCCATCCACTCAACCCATATATCCCAACTACCCACGCGAATGTGCGCTTTTTTATCGCCGAAAAAGAGGGAGAAGCCCCTGTTTGGTGGTTTGGTGGTGGGTTTGATCTAACCCCCTTTTATGCCTTTAACGAAGACGTCATTCACTGGCACACTGTAGCTCGCGATTTATGCTTACCTTATGGCGATGATGTTTATCCTAAATATAAACATTGGTGTGACGAATACTTCTTTTTAAAACATCGTAATGAGCCTCGGGGTGTCGGTGGCCTGTTCTTTGATGACCTCAATCAATGGGGTTTCGATAACTGTTTTAACTTCACACAAGCCGTTGGACATGGTTTTTTACACGCTTATGTACCCATTGTTGAAAAACGCTGTGGCCATTCGTGGGGAGAACGCGAACGACAGTTTCAATTATATCGTCGTGGTCGCTATGTCGAGTTTAACTTAGTTTGGGATAGAGGCACCTTATTTGGTTTACAAAGCGGTGGACGAACTGAGTCTATTTTAATGTCAATGCCACCACTGGTGCGTTGGGAATATGACTATCATCCTGAGCCTAATAGCCCAGAAGCGACTCTCTATAGTGAATTTTTAATCCCCGGTAAAGACTGGTTAACCCAATAATTACTGTTACAAGCTTATTCATTAAGGTAGAAATATTCCATTTCTACCTTTCTAATAAAATATAACAAAATCTAACTAAATTCGTTAAATATCAAAAGGTTACACAAAACAAAAAAACAATTATGATTCCATTTCATCCAATAGAATGGAGTTATAATATGAGTCAAATTTTAGGTCGTTCCTTATTATCGCCTTGTCTAATATCAAGTTTAATCTCCGAAACTGGAGTGACTAAGCTCAACCCTACACTCATTCATATCAATGATGTCATGAGCAGAATCTATTCAGATGAAGATGCACAATTACATCGTAATAGCCTATCTGCTTGTTCTATTGATCCTGTTAAAAATTACAGCCGCTTTATTCGAGATGCTCAGCGCCCTGTTCCCTATAAGATCCATCGACACTCAGATTTACCGATTTGCCAGCGTGACCAACTTTCCCTTAATGAGCATATGCCACATGATGATTATACTGTGATCATGAGTGAAGGTGATGATAAAGCCCCTTCAGCACCGGCAGGCTATGTCTTCGATTATATTGGGAAAGTACGTGCTTTCTTTAAGGAGAAATTAGATATTGACCAGATGTTTGGCTGTTCTGCAGACATCAATGCGGTTATTCATTATGGAACAAACTACGCTAATGCCTTTTGGAATTCTCAGGCTATTTTCTTTGGTGACGGAGATGGTAAAGTCTTTGGCCCCTTTTACAATGACATTGACATAATTGCCCATGAATTAGCCCATGGTTTCATTAGTTCAAAAGCTAACTTTAGATATGCATTTCAATCTGGTGCGCTAAATGAATCCGTTGCTGATGTTTTAGGCATTATGGTCAAACAATTTGTACAAAATGAGACAGCTTGTGAATCCAATTGGCTTATTGGTGAAAATTTATTTATCGACCAAATTAATGCCCCAGCCTTACGTTCCATGAGTGCCCCAGGCACTGCTTATGCATTGAATAACAAAAATGTTGACCCACAAGTTGGTCATATGTCTCAATATCGAGATTTACCTATGCGGATTGATAATGGTGGTGTCCATATTAATTCAGGTATCCCGAATAAAGCCTTTCATTTATTAGCAACTAGCCTAGGAGGATATACATGGGATGTTGCTGGTAAAATATGGATAGCGGCAGTATCAGACCCTATTGTTACCTCAATGGCGGATTTCAAGCAATTTGCCACAGCAACAGTGAGTAACGCCCAAAAATTATTTGGTGAACAAATCGCATCACAAACACAAAAAAGCTGGGAAAAAGTTGGATTAGTATTCGATAAACACTAATCTTTTATCATATGGCGACATCACCATGCCAAATAGCTGTTCTTAGTAGTTAGTCATTTTCATCTATAAAGGCCGATGTTAAGCAATTCAAATGCCTAATCATTCAGCCTTATAAGCAAAGGATTTTTAACTAAACCCGCACGTTAACGTTTTTTCTTTTTACGACCCGGTTGGGTAAATTTTTTACGTGTAGGGTTTTCAGGTTTCGCCTTTGGCTTATTCCCTGTATTTTGTTTGGCTCCACCACCATTTTTACTGGTTGCTTGGGTCTTTGCCTGTTTTTTCGGTTTAATATCCGATTCTGATTTTTCCATCATATCAAATAATTCAATCAGTTCGTCTGCTGTTAAGTCACGCCACTCTCCAACTGGAAGCCCTGTTAACCGAACATTCATAATACGAATACGTTCAAGCTTAGTCACTTCAAAACCAAAGTGCTCACACATCCGCCTAATTTGACGATTCAGACCTTGCACCAAGGTAATACGGAACACAAAAGGCGCTTCTTTTTTCACCTTACATTTCTTAGTCATCGTACCTAAGATGGGGACTCCGGCTCCCATGCCTCGAATAAAATCATCTGTAACGGGTTTATTCACCGTAACTAAATATTCTTTCTCGTGAGAATTCCCGGCACGTAAAATTTTATTAACCAGATCACCGTGATTAGTCAAAAAAATCAGCCCTTGAGAGTCTTTATCTAGACGCCCAATAGGGAAAATTCGCGTGCTATGGTTAACATAGTCAACAATATTGTCTTTTTCGCCGCTTTCCGTGGTACTGACAATCCCCACTGGTTTATTCAACGCAATTAATACTAAATCATCTTCATTACGCGGTTCAATCAATTGACCATTAACTTTAACCACATCACCTGCAAAAACTTGGTCACCGATGGCTGCACGTTTACCATTAATAAAGACATTGCCTTGCTCAATATAACGATCAGCTTCACGTCGTGAACAAATACCACTTTCACTAATATATTTGTTTAGACGTGTAGAAGAACGAGTGTCCATAATTTACCTCAATCATTTGTGCCCCACCGCGCCATCGTTGTTAGTTTTGGTTGTGTGAAAGCAACGTTTAATTATTAAACTATTTAAATCGATAATATAATAAAAAGCCGTAACACAATAATTTTGTTACGGCTTTTTATTCACTAAGGTTAGTAAACCCTTAGCTGATACTTTGACCCACTAACGTTTTTTAAGATGTTGCATCAAACGCTTACGTTTACGTAATTGGGTTGCAGTTAGTTTATTTTTCTTATCTGCATATGGGTTTTCACCCTCTTTAAACAGAATACGAATTGGCGTCCCCATCACTTGCAGTGAGCGACGGAAATAATTCATTAGGTAGCGTTTATAGCTATCAGGCAAATCCGACACTTGGTTACCATGGATCACCACTATCGGTGGGTTATGCCCCCCTGCGTGTGCATATTTCATTTTAACTCGACGGCCACGAATCAACGGCGGCTGGTGTTCGTCTTCCGCCATATTCATAATTCGAGTTAACAATGCCGTTCCCACACGACGCGTAGCGGATTCATAAGCCTCTTGCACCGATTCAAATAAATTACCTACACCGCTACCATGCAACGCTGAAATAAAGTGAATACGTGCAAAGTCAACAAAACCAAGACGTAACTCTAGCATGTCTTTTACATGTTCACGGTCTTCTGGTTTCATGCCATCCCATTTGTTAACCGCAATCACCAGTGAACGCCCAGCATTTAAAATAAAGCCAAGTAACGATAAATCTTGGTCTGAGATACCTTCTCTTGCGTCAATCACTAGCAACACAACGTTTGCATCTTCGATTGCTTGCAGTGTTTTAATTACAGAGAATTTTTCTACTGTTTCCGTTACTTTCCCACGTTTACGCACGCCCGCAGTATCAATCAGAATGTACTCACGGTCATCGCGTTCCATTGGAATATAAATACTGTCACGGGTTGTACCCGGCATATCAAACACAACAACGCGATCTTCACCTAGGATACGATTTGTGAGTGTTGATTTACCCACATTTGGGCGACCCACAATCGCTAATTTGATGGGTAATGTGGTTGGGTCAAAATCGTCTTCTTCATCTTCAGCAAGTTGGCCTTCTGCTTCTAACTCAGCCCAGTAAGCCGCATTTGCTTCTTCTTCCGTTAACTCAACTTGCTCTTCTTCTTCACCAATAAACGGTTTCAAAGATTGTTCAATTAATTGTGTTACACCACGACCGTGGGAGGCAGCAATGGGGTGTATTTCCCCTAACCCAAGCGAATAAAAATCACCAACTGCGGTATTTACATCAATACCATCAGTTTTATTTGCCACTAAGTAAGTTTTTTTCTTGCGGCTACGAAGATGTTTGGCAATTCCTTCATCTGCTGGCATCAACCCGGCTCTCGCATCGACCATGAACAATACAATGTCAGCTTCTTCAATGGCTTGTAAGGACTGTGCGGCCATATGCGTTTCTACGCCTTCCTCAGTCCCATCGATACCACCCGTGTCAATAATAATAAACTCATGCCCTTCCACTTCGGCACGACCATATTTGCGATCACGAGTCAGACCGGGAAAGTCCGCTACTAATGCGTCACGGGTACGGGTTAAACGGTTAAATAACGTGGATTTTCCTACGTTTGGACGCCCTACCAGCGCTACGACGGGTATCATTCTTAGATGCCTCACAACTTTTATTAACTAAAGGAATTCTGAAGCTTTCACTCAGAAAACAAAAAACGAACGGCTCCTGTCATCAGGAACCGTTGATTTTATCGATAAATTGTCGGTTTGTCAGAAAATTAACGCGTTAACAGATAAACTGTTCCGTTTTTCGTCTGAACCATTAGTTTATCACTTGCAACAACAGGGCGACTGTGAATACCGGAGCTGTTTAATTTATTTTGAGCAACAAACTCACCCGTATTCATATCTAACCAATGTAAGTAGCCTTCTTTGTCACCGACAACAATATAACCATTAAACATTTCAGGTGCTGACAAACCACGGTTTAGTAAGTCTTCTTGTGTCCACAATGTCACACCATCACTTTTACGGACGGACAACACGCGGTCATTTTGGTCAACGAGATACAGGTTTTCACCTGACATCACCATATCATTAATTGAACCTAGTTCGCGTTTCCATAAAATTTGGCCTGAGCGCATATCAAGTGATGCTAATGTGCCATTATAAGCAATCGCATAGACTTTGCCGTCATCAATAATCGGTGTCATATCGACATCATTCAAACGGCCGATCTCTGTTGAACTAGTGACTTGAGAAATGCGTTGTTGCCAAATCAGTTGCCCTTGTGATAATAAAACGGCGTTTACACGCCCGTTATCACCACCAACAATTGCAGCCCCAAATGCGACCGCTGGTGCAGATTCACCACGTAAAGACAGTGATGGCGTGTCCATGTTAACAGTCCACTTGATTTCACCACTATTTACATCTAACGCTTGCAATTGGCCATTGCTAGTATGAATAACGACTAAATCGTTACTAACAACCGGTTTAGAAAGGGCTTCACCAGCAACTTCAACATCCCAAATAACTTGACCATCTTCTTTGTTTAAGGCAATAACGGTACCACGCTCAGTACCAATAAAGATTTTATCGCCATCAACAGTTAAACCACCTGATAATAACGCGGATAAATTCGCAGAAAGGAAACCGGTACGCTTGGACAAGTCAACAGACCAAATCTCTTTACCACTGTCTAGCTCAAATGCTTTCACTAAACCTTTACGGTCTGCCGCATAAACAGCTGAGCCATCCCAAGCAGGCGATAACTCGGAGTAAAATTGTTCAACGCCATTACCAACAGATTTATCCCAAACAATTGATGGAGTAAATTGATTCTCAACCTGCGGAAGTGGCGCCATAATGATAGAATCAGTTTCGCTGGAACAACCGGCAAGTAAAGCTGAAGCGACTAGGCCAACCAAAAGAGTTTTGCGCAACTGCATGTTTGTCGTTTCCTTTCTTCTTATGAATTAGATACGTTGTTCAATTTCAGAGTTAAAATACCTCTAAGAGATTGAGAACCTTCACTTTCTAGCCCCTGAGTGTATGCGGCTTTTGCACCAGCTTTATCACCCTTATGGAGTAAAGCATCACCACGGACATCCTGTGCCGTCGCTTGCCATGACTTACCTTTGATATTCGTAATAGATGCTATCGCACCATCGGCATTACCTTGAGCCAATTGTACACGAGCCAAACGCAAGTTAATTAAATCTTGCATATCAACCGTTTTCGCTTTAGCTAATGCATTAGTTAGCGCAGTTTGTGCATTCGCTAAGTCGCCTTTATCAACGGCGATTTGCGCTAACTCTAGCCCCATCATTGCGCTGTAAACATCATCAGTTTCAGCAGCAAATTTTTGCGCGGCAACGATACTTTGTTCTGAGCCTGAACGCAGTTGAGTGCTCACTGTTTCAAATTTTTGGGCGCTTTCTTGCAATATATTGGTTTTATGTGACTGCCAGTAATTCCAACCAAATACACCACCAACACCAATAACAAGGCCAACAACTAATGCAACACCGTTGTTAGCAAAAAAGCGTTTGATCGCATCAACTTGATCATTTTCGTTTGTATAGACTTCCACTTGTCTCTCCTTAACCTAATAGCTCAGCGATGCGAGAAGCCATTAGTTGCTGTGAAATAGTTTCTTGTGCGCCTGTGCGCAAATCTTTCAAGGTTACTTGACCATTAGTCATTTCGTCTTCCCCCAAGATCAAAGCAATTTTAGCGCCTTGTTTATCTGCTCTTGCTAACTGTTTCTTGAAGTTCCCACCGCCGTGGTTAGCCATTAATCTCAAAGTAGGTAGTTCATCACGTACTTTTTCAGCAACCAATAAGGCAGCTTGTTGGCAATTTTCACCAAAAGACGCTAAATACACGTCAGCCACTGAAGTGTCTGCGGTAAATGCTGGATTCACTTCTTGGACTAGCAACACCATGCGTTCCATACCCATGGCAAAACCAACAGCTGGGGTAGCTCTGCCGCCTAATTGCTCGACAAGGCCATCGTAGCGGCCACCAGCACAGACTGTACCTTGAGAGCCTAGTGCCGTTGTAACCCATTCAAATACAGTACGGTTATAGTAATCAAGACCACGAACTAAACGCTGATTAACACGATATTTGATACCCGCAGTATCTAATAGTTTACACAAACCATCGAAGTGTTCACGTGATTCGACATCAAGGTAATCAAACAGTTCAGGTGCATCATTCAATAACGTTTGCACCCCTTGATTTTTAGAGTCCAAAACGCGAAGTGGGTTAGTGTACATCCGGCGTTTACAGTCCTCATCCAGCTTATCTTTATGTTGCTCTAAAAATGCAACCAAAGCCTCACGATAATTTGCACGCGCGTCTAACGAACCAATTGAGTTTAGTTCTAGCGTCACATGTTCGCTTATACCTAATGCTTTCCACCAACGCGCTGTCATTAGGATCATTTCGGCATCGATGTCTGGCCCACTCAAACCAAATACCTCTGCACCTAATTGGTGAAACTGGCGGTAACGCCCCTTTTGAGGGCGTTCATAGCGAAACATTGGCCCTAAATACCACAAACGTTGTTCCTGATTGTACAGCAAACCATGCTCAATACCTGCGCGGACACAGCCTGCGGTATTTTCTGGGCGTAATGTCAGACTTTCTTCATTACGGTCATTGAAGGTATACATTTCTTTTTCAACGACATCCGTCACTTCACCAATCGCTCTACGAAATAGCGGGGTCTGCTCTACAATCGGGGTACGTATTTCACTAAAACCATAACCCTGTAAAATATTTTTCAATGTTGCTTCGATTTTTTGCCATACACGCGTGTCAGCTGGTAAGTAATCATTCATGCCGCGAATGGCTTGGATATTTTTTCCCACTTTATTTCTCTATTTTCAGAATTACATAAGTTTGATTATAAGAGCGAAATATCATCAGGTTCAATCAACAAACACCAATTACTGATACGAATCGGGAATTATCTGTTTATTTGCCCGATGAGTGTTCGATTTTAGAAAAAAACACGGATAATTAACACCATTAATAGCCTGATAAATGTAAAAACTGGCTCTATACGAGCCAGTTTATTTACCTAATTAATTTTTTAGGTTAATTTCGATCCGGTTACTCTCATCCATCATCGCCGCTTTAGCACGGATTTTCGCTTCAAGTTGGTCAATAATATTATCATTATCAAAGCGTTCTTTTTGCCGCTTACCATCTTCATAGAAACCGCTTTTAGTTTTCGCCCCTGCAACACCAAGTGTTGAAACTTCGGCTTCACCTGGGCCATTAACCACACAACCGATGATCGAGACATCCATTGGCGTAATAATGTCTTCTAGACGTTGTTCTAAAGCATTAACGGTCCCAATGACGTCAAACTCTTGACGTGAACAGGTTGGGCAAGCAATAAAGTTGATACCGCGAGAGCGAATTCGTAATGATTTTAGAATATCAAAACCGACTTTTACTTCTTCAATTGGGTCTGCGGCTAATGAAATTCGCAAGGTATCACCAATACCTTCCGACAATAACATACCTAAGCCAATTGCAGATTTAACCGAGCCTGAACGTGCGCCACCAGCTTCGGTGATCCCCAAATGTAAGGGTTGATCAATTTTATTTGCCAATAAGCGATAAGACCCCACGGCTAAAAAGACATCAGAGGCTTTCACGCTGATTTTGAACTGATCAAAGTTCAGTCTATCCAAAATATCCACATGGCGCATCGCTGATTCGACTAGCGCTTCTGGTGTAGGCTCGCCGTATTTTTCTTGAATGTCTTTCTCAAGGGAACCACCATTAACACCGATTCGAATGGGGATATTGTAGTGACGTGCACAATCAACAACTTGGCGTATTCTTTCTTCGCTACCAATATTACCTGGATTAATGCGCAAGCAATCAACGCCGTATTCTGCAACTTTAAGGGCAATGCGATAATCAAAATGAATATCTGCCACTAATGGCACATTGACCTGCTGCTTAATCAATTTAAATGCTTCAGCTGCATCCATAGTGGGGACTGAAACACGAACAATATCTACGCCAACGCGTTCAAGGGATTTAATTTGCTGTACCGTTGCATCAACATCCGTTGTGCGGGTATTCGTCATTGATTGAACTGCGATGGGTGCGCCATCGCCTATAGGCACATTGCCTACGTTAATTCGAGTGGATTTACGTCTTTTTATCGGTGATTCATTATGCATTTTTCTTTAATTCTCCGAACGTCCATGTGCTCTTTTATACCGTGTTATAGTGTTAACAATTTCGTCTTACTGGTTTCACTATACACAAGAAAGCAAACTATAAACTATCATAAAAGATGTTTTCGGATATAGTTTGCCTCTTTTTATTCGTCATACTTTAAGCTTCAGGTAATTTCAATTTAGCAGGGCGTTTCGCTTTGATGAAACGGCTTAAATCCACCGCATTACCTTGGAATTGTACTGTGACATTCGCAGGGGCACCAATATTTAAGCGATAAGGCTGTGCGCCATCGAGTTCGAGCTTATCACCATTATTTTTAGTACCACTAAATAAGATTTTATTATTCGCATCACGAATCTCTAACCAGCACTGCCCCGTGAAATTTAACACTAGCGCACTACTGCTAACAGGTGCAATTTCTGTATTTTCAGCCGAATGCGTTCGGTCTAACGCATTCGTTGTTTGGGCCGCATTCGGTAGTGGAATAGTCTTCACTGGCGCATTTTCTTCCACTGGATTAACCGATGAAGGAGCCGCCGTCGACGGTTGCTGAGCCAATGTTTCTGGGGTATTTTCTAATATTGCAGCCCCGATAGGTGCTTCACCTGTAGGACTTGGTAAGTCAACAGAGGTTGTATTGTTATCTTGCTGAGACAATATCAAATCGTTCTGACTCGCCATCGAGACTAACTCGTCTTTTTGCGCGTTGTGATCTTGCCACCACCAGATACCGACCATCGCAATCAGTACAATTACGATTAACCAAGTCAGTTTCATTAACCAGCCTTCACGTTTTTTACGTCGTTTGCCTAGTGAGTAGCTTTGCATTGGAGAAACTTTTGCTAACGGAACAGGCTCTTCCGTTTTCATTAAGTCTTTAATTTCGCTTTCAGCCACACCCACCATACGTGCGTATAGACGAATATAACCGCGTAAAAATGTAGGTTCCACGCCAGCGGGGGGAATATCTTGTTCTATCTCATTTACCGTACTTACTTTGAGACATAATCGTTCTGCGACAATATCTTGTGTTAACCCCATGCGCTCACGAGCTTGCACCAATAATTGTCCTACAGTCACAGTGGTTTGTTCGGTATTATTTTCGATAGTCATTTGCTGGCAACACTATTTCCAAGTTAAAAAAATATAAAGCAACTATTCAGTAGCTTTATTCGTCAGAATTTATCATAGTTTTGAAACAACAGTTAAATTTATCATATTGCTTCAACTATTGTAGGTGAACAAAGACGTTTTGCCTAACTGTAAAACGCCTCGAAACATAACCTAACTCACTGATTAGATAATATCTATAAATCAGACTGTTTTTACCTTGATAGGTTCCCCTGCTATACGTTTTTTCAAAGTCCTTTTTGTCCTATCGATCACATCACCCGCTAACTGGCCACATGCTGCGTCAATATCATCACCACGAGTCTTACGGACTATCGTTGTAAAACCATATTCCATCAGCACCTTAGAGAAACGGTCTATCCGGCTATTTGAGCTGCGACCATATGGTGCACCAGGGAATGGGTTCCATGGGATCAAGTTGATTTTACTTGGTGTGTTTTTTAAACATTCCGCCAGTTGATGTGCTTGTTCAACACTGTCATTAACGTGATCTAACATCACATACTCAACCGTAACCCGCCCAGCATTTGCATTCGATTTTGTTAAATAGCGGTTTACACTGTTGAGGAATGTTTCAATGTTATATTTCTTATTAATTGGAACAATATCATCACGAATATCGTCTGTCGGAGCATGTAATGAGATGGCTAAGGCAACATCTATCATATCGCCTAGTTTATCCAAAGCAGGTACAACACCCGATGTTGAAATCGTAACTCGGCGCTTAGATAAACCAAAACCGAAATCATCTAACATAATTTCCATGGCTGGGACCACATTGTTCAGATTCAGTAATGGCTCGCCCATTCCCATCATAACAACGTTAGTGATTGGACGACGACCACTGGATTTCAACGAACCAATAATTTTCGCCGCTCGCCATACTTGACCAATGATTTCTGAAACACGCAAGTTACGGTTGAACCCTTGCTGTGCCGTAGAACAAAATTTACATTCCAGCGCACAACCAACTTGTGAAGAAACACACAACGTTGCACGGTCTGCTTCTGGGATATAAACCGTCTCAACCAACTGATCTCCTACTTTTATCGCCCATTTAATGGTGCCATCAGATGAACGTTGTTCCTCAGATACTTCAGGAGCACGGATTTCCGCGACTTCTTTCAGTTTTGCTCTCAGGACTTTATTAATATCGGTCATTTGATCGAAATCATCATAGCAATAGTGATAAATCCACTTCATGACCTGATCCGCACGGAAAGGTTTCTCACCCATCTGAGCAAAAAATTCACGCATCTGTTTGCGATTTAAATCAAGTAAATTCGTTTTTGGGTTCGTTTTTTCTGGTGTGACAGAAATAGCGGAAGAAGTTGCACATTGTGCAGCTGTCGTCATATCAGACATGATGTATTGCCTCGTTATTACACTTTCGGCAGTGCTAACATTTATTATAGCACGACGTAATTTTGCAGTCTTAAAAAGATAATCGCCCCGCTAATAATAGCAGGGCGTCGCATTGTACAAACTTTACAACAATAATGCTAATGCATTATGTAAAGTGTATTAGCGTGGGCAAATTTCGTCAGCAGTGAAGAAATACGCGATTTCACGTGCAGCAGATTCTTCAGAGTCTGAACCGTGAGTTGCGTTTTCAGTGAAGCTGTCAGCGTAGTCTGCACGTAAAGTCCCCGCTAATGCGTTATCTGGGTTAGTTGCGCCCATCAGGTCACGGTGACGTTGAATTGCATTTTCGCCTTCTAACACTTGCAGCATGATTGGGCCTGAAGTCATAAATTCAACCAGACCTTCAAAGAAAGGACGACCTTTGTGTTCAGCGTAGAAGCCTTCAGCTTGCTCACGAGTTAAATGCATCATTTTAGCAGCAACGATAGAAAAACCTGCGCTTTCGAAACGGTTGTAGATAGCACCGATGACGTTTTTCTTCACAGCGTTTGGTTTAATAATAGAAAATGTACGTTGAACAGTCATAAATAACCTCTTAGCGATTTATTAGGCCTTTATTCTTTGCTCTTCCCTGTAAGTTAGGATTCAAGAACGTGAAATAGGGGCATGTTGTAGTTTTTTATATTATTTCTATTTCTGATATTAGGTTTTTAGGCTTTAAAATTAAGCACACCTAGGAAAAAGAAAAATAAGGCGATGATTATAGGGGCTCTGATTACAATTTCCTACAGTCACATCAACATTTTGTTAAACTTTTTATAGCAAAAAACACTATTTTTTCGGGTAAGTCACGTTTTTCAACTATTATCGAACTCTAAAGTTAATTGCCGCCACTTGACCGCTTAGATCTAATACAGAAACTTGGTAGCTCCCTGCTTTATCAAGTGTCAGCAAAATTGAACCATTTTGCTCTGTCGTGTTAACTTGCTCGCCATTTAGGAACCACCATTTTTCACCCTGCCCACCTTGAGTGACGAGACGTAAATCCAAGCTCGTTTTTCCGGGTAAACGTTGTAAAACTTCGCTATCTCGCACGCCTGAAATTAATAAGGGTGGCATTTCCAATTTGAGGGGTGGGCAAGTTAGGTCTACTTTTGGTAAACGATTAACTCGTTTCTCACTTGCTGGTAACCATGACTCTACCGTAATGGGCCATAAGTGGACTTCTTTTTCTTGCGCATTCGGGCAATCGGCTGCGACTTGTAACCCTTTGTCATTAACCCAGACTTTTTGTCTTAAACCTAATAACGATTCTTGGTCCCTCGCCATCAAGGTTGGCGGGATGGTATTATCCAAAATCCAACTTAACCGCCGTTGACGGCAATTACTGTCGTCTTTCAATAATGATGTCCCTCCCGGCCAACAAATCACAGCTTGGCTGACACTGGCGGGTTTAATATCTTTTGGCAACGGCTGATGGGATGAATATATTTTACTCAGCAACATGGCATTTACTTGGTTCATTATCGGAATCGCAGTCGCAAAACCCAACTGCCCCGCCACGGGTGTCGCATCAGGACGCCCAACCCAAACACCGATAGTATAACGTGGATTAACCCCTATCGCCCATGCATCACGATAGCCATAGCTAGTCCCTGTTTTCCAAGCTAAATTCAATTGCCCTGATAAATTCTCATCGGGCACTGGGCGTGCTTCTCCCCCCATAATGCGTCGCACTATCCATGCCGCCCCCGGTGACATTAGTACCCTATCTCGGATTTGATCTGACGGTTTAAACCGCAAAGGTGAGACATGACCTTTGCGGGCAAATGCACTATACGCAGAGACTAAATCTTCCATGCGAGTTGCAGTTCCGCCTAAGATCAACGATAAGTTAGGTTCGCTTCCCAATGGGAAACGTAACTCAGTTCCAACATTACGTAATTGCGCTGTAAAACGTTTACTACCGTAGATATCCAATAACTGAACTACCGGTAAATTTAAGGAACGAACCAGCGCATCACTCACACTGACTGGGCCATTAAAACCACTGTCAAAATTTCCCGGTCGATAATCATTAAACCGCCTTGGAACATCTTGTAAGAGTGATTCTGCGTGAATTAAGCCTTCGTCCATCGCTAACCCATATAAAAAAGGTTTCAGCGTAGACCCCGGTGAACGCCATGCACTAATCATATCGACGTGACCAAAACGGCTATCATCTAAGAAATCGATTGACCCAATATAGGCTTTTACACTCATATCAGTATGATCAACCACCAAAATCCCCAGCGAAGTTTGCTTGGGTAATTGGTTTTTCCAATTCATAGCCATATCTTCCAATTGCCTTTGCAAACTGGCATCAATGGTAGTTTCAATAATTGGTTCTTGGGTGTCTTTAGTGACTCGTCGAGCCAATAGAGGAGCCAAATGCGGATTTTTCCGCGGTGCTAACCAAATTTGTTCTTGTTTAATATCAGCAACTTTTTCCGCACTCCATACTTGGTATTCTTCTAGCCTATCCAGCACTTTATCACGAGCAGCTTGCGCTCTTTCTGGGTATCTGTCTGGTCGTAAACGGCTTGGAGCCTGAGGTAAAACCGCAAATAATGCAGCTTCACTTGCCGTTAATTTGGCAGGGGCTTTGTTTAAATAGACCCAGCTAGCAGCCCCAATACCTTCTATCGTCCCACCGTATGGTGCGCGATTTAAATACATCTCAAGAATTTCGTCTTTAGAATAATGATATTCAAGTTGAGCGGTACGCCAGAGTTGTTTTAATTTTCCGCCAAGCGTTCTTTCGTGAGGGTCGATTAGCCTAGCAACCTGCATGGAGATAGTACTCCCACCGGACACGATACGACCTGAACTCACCAACTGCCCCGCTGCTCTTACTAATGAAAACGGGTTTACCCCAGGGTGACGATAAAAATAACGGTCTTCATAGGTTAACAATGCTTCGATAAAATCCGGCGAAACCTCTTCCAACTGGACAGGAAAACGCCAAATCCCTTCTTTATCCGCAAAGCGCCATAAAGGCATTCCGTCCGCCGCCACGACTGTTCGTGCCATTTCTATTTTTTTAATTGGCAAAGGCCAAATCTTGTCTGCAATAAAAAATAGTAATGGCAGAAAAATAACTAACAGTAACAGTGTAAAGGTGGTGCGACGTAACCATTTTTTCATTGATGGATGTACCAAGATGATGAAATAAAAAAGCCCTTATATCTTAACTCCAATATAAGGGCTTTAGGTGACAATTAACGAACGATTTCTAGTTGGCCATCAGAATAACCTGTCGCACGCCATTCAGGTACATACATTGATTCAACCTGTGGCACAGGGATGCTATACACACCCGGTGTCACTGCGCGCGCTAAATACACCAATGTTGTCGGCCGATATTTCTGAACTTCAACGGCAGCAACAAAGCGATCATCACGGTATTCCATATGACGGATTTGTGATTGTTGCATATCATCAATTAATTCTTGAAGATTTGGTGCTGATTCACTTAAGTTAGCGCTGCTGTTTGCTAAGTTTTGGTTTTCCAATTCTAAGCCTGCTGGCAGTAAGTCAACCACCAACGCATCAGGCACACTTTGTGACGCTTGAACTTCAAGTTTAACCACCACCATTTCACCACTTCTGAGTCTATCTAATGAAATACGGTTACCTTTCATGTCGTAGTAACTGCGAGAGATACCTAACACATTTGAGCTTGGTTTTGGTGACTGCTGCGGATAACCCACTACATTTAAACGCGTATATAGGGTGTTAGTG
This sequence comes from Providencia sp. TYF-12, assembly GCF_041344805.1. Lineage (NCBI taxonomy): Bacteria > Pseudomonadati > Pseudomonadota > Gammaproteobacteria > Enterobacterales > Morganellaceae > Providencia > Providencia sp. TYF-12. Next base: position 1,845,375 of record NZ_CP166833.1, on the reverse strand, counting down.
CCACTATTTTCAATGCTATAACCAGTCTGTAGCTGATCTTTGCTCAAGAACTCACTTACGGGTTTATCTGAAACCATTGGTGGTTCCTGACCATTGACCGTCGCTTTCCACGGAGATTCGCTTTCATTTAAGTAGAAACGCCCTGCTAAATACAATGCATTGCTTTCTTGAGTTGAGAAGTAACGCTGAGATATCAGATTATTAGATAAAACCTGCAATTTTTGATCGCGTGATTTTGGCATTAAATTATATTCATTTAATAACGCAACAATCATCGCATCATCGCGGATCACCGAACCATAATCACCAACATAACTATAACGGCTACGCTGTTTTTTCAACCCATCAATAACAGCGCTTTCGCCTCGTGCTTTATCGCCCATTAGATTCAAAGCAACACCAAGCTGAACTAACGGTAAACCACTTGCAGCATGGCTACTTTGGTTATAAAGCTGACGTAATGCGCCTAAAGGTGCTTTTTGTTGCGATGCCAACACTAAACCTGCGTAGGCCTGGGTCGCAAAACGAGCTCCCGCTTGATTCTCTGTATATGGGTAATTGATTTGATTACCATCTTGCAAATAACTTAACAAACGCGTATTAGCATTACTTAATGCTTCTTGAGGTACGGTAAACCCGCGCTGATTGGCTTTATTTAAGAAATCTGCAGCATAGGCCGTCAACCAATACTCTTCACGCCCATTTCTATCCCACAGTGAGAAACCGCCGTCATTACGTTGCATACTCAATAAGTGTGGAATACCAATTTCAATCGCTTTATGGCGGTCGGCATCGGTTTGTGTTTTGATCCCTAACTTATTCAATTCAGCTTGAGTTGAGAACAACGATGGATATAACCCACTAATCGTTTGTTCCAAACAGCCGTATGGATAAGCAAATAATTCCCTGATATAGCGGGAAATATCTAATGGAGGACGGCTGGTTAACAAGACTTGCCCTTCAATCGTATCCGGCTGTAGGCCTGCGATTTGGTTAGTCGGTAACGACCATACATTCCCCGGTTCAATCGATGTCGCGAAGGAAATAGTTTCAGCTGGCTGTGCTGGACGTACCCCCACTTTCCAACTATTGCTATATTCTTTATTGGCTTCACCATCAATCGTCATGCCATTGATGGTCATAGAAACCTCACCCTCACCAAAACCATAGTCAGCTTTTACTGGTAACGTTAGTGTTGTACGTTTCCCTTTAGGAAGTTGCAATTCACGGCTACTAGCACCATCAAGTTTCACCATTCCTGATGCCTTGAAATTGACCGTCACGTTTTGCGTGTTGTCAGTCATATTCGTCAAATCAAGGGCAAAGTAAGACTTATCGCCTCCGGCCATAAAGCGTGGCATCGACATCTGTGTCACTAAAGGCGCTGCAACCGTGACTTTACTATCTGCGTGCCCGAAATCCTTTTCATTCCACGCTTGCGCCATCACACGTAATTCACCGTTAAAATCAGGGATAGCCAAACTCACTTCCCCTTCTCCGTTTTTATCTAGGGTCACAGGTGTTGCTTGCTCAGCAATGATTTGTACTTCGGTTAGTGGCTTCATCCCACCGCGCTCTATCGCAGCGTCTTCGCTATCCCCACCAAAACGTAGGTTGGCAATTTTACCTTGCCCTTCAATCAAGTGGCCATAAACATCGTATTGGTCCACGCTATAACGTTTACGACCAAAAAAAGCATCGTATGGGTCTGGCGTTTTAAAATCAGTGATATTTAATACACCCGTATCAACCGCAGATAGCAACACATTCACTTTTTCAGGTAATGGCTTGCCGTCTTGTGCTGTCGCTTTGATTTTTACCGTTAAATCTTGATTTGGGCGCATTTTATTTGGTGCACTTAGTGCCAATGCAATCTTACGGTTTTCATCTGCAATAGGGAGATGAAGCACGCCTACCGCACGTTTCACGGTTGCTTCTTTAGAATCATCCCCAGGGCGCACGACAACCGCGGAGACATATAAATCATGGCGAGCCCACTCTTTATTGACTGGAATTTCAATATCTAAACCTTTTTCAGGCACGTCAATTTCTTGCCACCATAATGGGCCGTTGCTCGACTCCAACAATACATAGCCTTTCCCGGCTTTTGGTGATTCGATGCGCACTTTCGCCTTTTCACCCGGTAAATAAGCTGGTTTATTCAGGCTTAGCTTCACTTGGTCAGGTCGAACGGAACCACTGCCGCCAGTGTTATCTTGCCATGAGTAACCGGCCCAAAACTGAAGGCTAGTGACCAATTTATTTTCTGGGTTAACGACTTCTAAACGGAAAGCACCCCAATCCACTGGAAATGATACTTTTGCAGTACCATCTTTAGCTATCGTGATGTTTTCATTCGCCATCACTAAATCTTTTTGATCATAATTTGATGACCAGCCACCACTTTCAGACCAACTCCAATAATAATCACGGCGCTCATACACTAAACGAGCTGTTAAGTTTTCTGCAGCCAATTTATTACCCGCCGCATCTGCCATGACTAATTCGAATTCTGCTAATGAGTTTTCATCCACATTATGGCGTTTTACATAGCGGTCAGTGCGGTAATCGTAAATTTCTTTTTTAGCAAATAATGGGCGTATACCCACCAGCTTGTCTGCTGGCCAAATAGCCTGCTCAGCGCGGCGCGTTACTGGGCGGCCACCCGCTTCTAATAAGCTGGCTTGTAAAACAGCTGAAATCGGTGAACGAATTGAACTCCAATTACTGTTTGGAATTGAGATGACCGTTTCCCCATTGCTATCGAGTGTCAGGTCAAACTCATCCAGTTTACGCGGTAAACCTTCCTCATTGACGGCACCAAATTCAAAACCGGGGAGTTTAGCTACAGCTTCGCGATCCGCTTTTAATACAATTTGCCCTTGCAGTTGGTTATCTGCCGCTGGCGCACCGTATAAATAACGCCCTTGAATATCAAAATCTACTGACTGATCCGTTAAACGAGGAACATCACTACCTTCGATTTCTAATGCCATCCGTTCAGGCATAAAATCTTCAACATTGAATTTATAATAGCGTTGCGGTGAACCATCTCCTAAATCAAAGCGTAATGACCAACCACCTGTTTCTGCATTTTTAGGGATTTCAAATTGGTACTGATATAAGCCATTTTGCTTTTCATCCGGTTGCCAAACAAAGCTTCTTACAACTTGCCCATCCGTTTTTAATACGTCCACCTTGACGGGTTGGCTTTTAACGGGATTACCATCCCCATCACGTAATAACCCATTGACTAATAATAGTTCGCCTGGGCGGTATAAATCACGAGGTCCAAAGGTGAAAAATTGCTTTGCGTAGCCCTCTGGCCCTGAAATGTCGAATTCCGATAAATCAAGCGCAGGTTGTGTTAAATCAATCATACTGGTTTGCCCATCATGGGTTGCCAGTAATAATTTCCCACCCGCCAATTTATCTAATTGCGCATGACCATCTCCATCCGTTGTCCCTTTTGTGACTAACTGGCCTTTGTCATCCAAAATACGTAACTCTACGCCTTTAATTGCAGAGCCTTTCGCTAATGATTGAGTGAAGATATCCACACGGTCTTGGTAGCTGTGTAATGACACTCCAATATCACTTAATGTGAATACCGTAGCTGGGAATTGGTAACTGTAGCTCCCCGCTTTTTGCATGATGGCTAAATAAACGCCATCTTGCTGTAGTTCTTTGATGTCTTTTAACGGCAATAAAATCGTTTGTCGTGTATTTTTATCCGGGTTTAAATCAAACCGACCGGTGTAAGCCAGTTCAACTTTGTCAAGAAACTCTTCTGAATACCAATATTCATAATTACTGCGGTATTGCCACTTCGCCAAAAATTGCGGTAGTTGTTTTTCGTCTACACGGAAAAAATTCACATCAACTTTATCAACATTCAATGCAATAACTGGCAAGCCTTGAGCAACCTTACTTGGCAATAAAGAACCTTTGCTCGCAAAGCCAACGGTTGGAATGATCTGGGCAGTTGTCAGCTTTTTATTAAAACTCTCAGAGAGTGTGCGTTCGTTAACCGCTTTAATACCTGGGTTAATCGATAAATTTAATTCTTTTGAAGGTGGAAGATGGCGAAAACGTAATTCCATCTGGTTATCAGATAGTTCCCAAGCACCATCCAGCTTACCTGTTTTCACATCAATTAAGTTTAAATACTGACCAAAGTCTTGGTCTGCTTGTAATGGTACAGAAAAAGTCACCACCATGGCGCTAGCACCATCAAGCTGTAATTCAGATGCATCCAACACTGTTAAGTCTTTCCCTGCGTATTTTTTTACCATTTCTTCAGTAGAAAGCTTTGGTGCTGACTTTTTTTGTTCTGCAACAGGTGCTGTTTTGGTTTGGTTTTCTGGTGCCGTAGATGACACATTTTGCTCATTTTTAGTGGTGTCTTCTGTATTATCGCACCCCACTAACGCCATGACTGATGCTAATGCTATTGCAAGATAACGTTTTTTCGTTTTTAGACCCGCCAATGAAGCCCAACCTGATTGTTGTTTCATTACCGCCCGCCCTTTAATAAGTTAATTTTTTCTGTTTTTTTATGGTTTTAACAGGAAGTTAAAACCCACTAGATACTAGGAAATGACTAAATTTATGTATTAGTGATGTTTTCCAATAATTATTTCTTTCATCAATATAATTTAACAGAGTGTTATAAAAACACCTATCAGACAAAACGGAAAAAACCATTAGGAAAAAATACCGTAAGAATGTGGAATGTTTATCAATAGAAAGCAGAAAAAAGTTTATTCAAGACTATTTTTTATTTATGAGTGAGAAAAAACTACTTTCCCACTCAGATATTATTTATCAGGTATTTTTGACAGGGATAGTATCTCGTAGAAAACTGCCTAAACGGCGTTGATAAAATGGCTGGACATGCTGCGTAATAAAATGACTAACCCCTTTTTCATGTTCATTAACGATACAAAAATCAATCGATTCGTTATCTGCTAAGAAATCACACGCTAATGTCCCAGCATCATGAATAATTGCATCAATATTTTCAGCACCCGCGGTAAATTCCAATGCAACCAACAAAATTGGGTTTTCTTCGCTAGCTTCATCCTCAACTGCCGATACTATAAACCCACGTCTTACGACTTTGTGTTGTTTAAAAAACTCAGATAGTGCATCGACAATTGCTTGTGGCTGTTCTTCTAAAGCACTTAGCTTAAGTGATGAGCCTTTTGGTACGGTTAACTCAGTATATTGGATCTCAGTTTCTTGGATAGAACTGTTATTATTCGATTGCTGCGACATTGCCATCCCCTGCTATTAAAAATAATTGCTGATTATACTCGCACTTTCATTGAGGTAAAAATCGCTTAGGTAAAAAATAGGCACGAAAAGTATTCTTCTCGTGCCCATTGTCAACCCGTGGGGGTTATTTTGATTTACTGATTAACAAGTTTGCCAGTGTTCTCACACCAATACCTGTTGCGCCTTCTGCCCATAAACTAACAGGAGACTTACGGTAAGTTGCCGAGCAATCAATATGTACCCAGTTTTGGCGATAGTTTTCAACAAAATGGGATAAAAATGCCGCCGCTGTACTTGCCCCAGCAGTATGAGATGGCGCAGCAATATTGTTGAGATCAGCAAAACCTGACGGTAGCTGCTGACGATGAAATTCAGCTAATGGTAAACGCCAAAATAATTCAAATTCCTCATTTGAAGCACTCATTAAATCAGCGACTAACTTGTCATCGAAACTTAAAACTGAATGGTAATCCCCACCTACTGCCATTTTTGCTGCACCAGTTAAGGTTGCTGCATCAATAATCAGTGTCGGGTTTTCTTTGCTCGCATCAATTAAGCCATCAGCTAACACTAAACGCCCTTCAGCATCTGTATTCATGATTTCTACGGATTTGCCATTACGGTAACGGATAATATCGCCTAACTTAAATGCGTTGCCACTCACCATGTTATCTGCAATACACAGGAACATTTTCACACGTTTTTGCAAACCGCGTGAAATCGCTAGAGCCAATGAACCTGCTAAAGTGGCAGCCCCGCCCATGTCCGCTTTCATTGAGTTCATCGAAGCAGATGGCTTGATACTATAGCCCCCCGAATCGAAGGTAATACCCTTACCAACTAGAGCTGCAAAAACTGGCGCGTTAGGGTTTGCACCTGGGTTGTAATCTAAAGCTAAGAATACTGGTGGGCGACTTGAGCCACGGCCAACAGTATGAATACCCGTATAACCTTGAGCTAATAAGTCATCACCTTTGATAATGCGATAGCTAATATCTTGAGCGCCCACGGTGCAAAGTAGGTCAATAGCGCGTTTTGCTAATTGCTCTGGCCCTAATTCTTCAGCCGGAGCATTAATGACGTCACGTACCCAATCAACAGTACGAATACGGTTTTCTAATTCTTTACGGTCTTCTTCTGGTAACACAGGCCATTCAATAGTTCTAGCCCCTTTCGGTGCACGAAAACCTTGCCAAAATGCCCAACTTTTTTCTAAGTCCCAGCCCTCACCGGTTAAGGCAACATTGCGAATACCTTGCCCATCTAATTTACGGCCAGCACTTTGCACAGCACATAATTTCCCAGCGTGTTTCAGGTGGATTGTCATGCCGTTATCGCTAGAGCTTAACAATGCGCCTTCACCCCAACATGGTGCTGCTGGCTCACAAGAAATCATTACTGGCATAATTTGTTTTGTCATCGTTTTTCTCACTTTGTCTATTTTTGCGGACAGCAAAAGCCCAATAGATTGCCCGCACTTACTGTTACCTTAACTGATAAATAATACTAGGGATATCATTATAGTGCTGATGCAAAATAAAAAAACCGAGCACTATTCTTAATAGCCACTCGGTTTTTAGATGAAAAAACCACTTATTCGAATTCATCCAGCCAAACTAACAAAATCGCTTCTAAAATTTTCTCATTCGATTTTTGCGGGTCATCATCAAACTCTTCTAAGTCGCAAATCCACTGGTGCATATCCGTAAAGCGCACGGTTTTCGGATCAACGTCAGGAAATGCATCATATAATGCTTCACCGATTTCACGGCTATTTGACCATTTTAAGCTCATACTCCCTCACTAATTTGATTATCAAGCTTTCATCTACACTTCAATGTGCAAAATAATTCGCTCGCTCTGCTACCTGTGATTGAAAGCATCAATACCGCGACAGCATGAAATATTAACAAATAGTCCAATGCTCTAAATAGTTCGCGTTGTCGCTAGGCGGCAATTGAAAGTATCTCGGAGAGCATACACAGGTATGTGACCCGAATACTTGAAAGAAGCCAACACCGCGACAGCGCGAAATATGACGAGCATTAGTGTTCACGGGCATGGTTGATCGTATATTTTGGAATCTCGACCACTAAATCTTCATCAGTCACCAGCGCCTGACAACTCAGTCGGCTCTCAGGTTCTAAGCCCCATGCTTTATCTAGCATATCGTCTTCTAACTCACTGCTTTCTTCCAATGAATCAAAACCTTCACGAACAATGCAATGGCAAGTCGTACAAGCACAGGATTTCTCACAGGCATGTTCGAGTTCGATACCACTGCGTAATGCAACATTTAAAATAGACTCGCCTTCTTGTGCTTCAACAACCGCACCGTCTGGGCATAAATCACTATGAGGTAAAAAAACTATTTTAGGCATAATTATATCTCATCCACAGAATGGCCTGACAGCGCTTGGCGTATAGAGCTATCCATACGACGCGCAGCAAAATCCTGCGATTGCTTATCCAGTTGTTTAATGGCATTTTCAATTACGGCCGGGTCAGTCCCCTCGACCGCTTTAATTAACTCATTGACTGCATTATCAATTTCCGACTCTTCTGTTGGCGTCAGTAAATTGGCATCTTGCGCTAATGCACTCGTTAAACTTTCAAGCACTCTTGCCGCTTCAACTTTTTGCTCCGCTAAGCGGCGCGCATTAAGATCATCTTGCGCGTTTGACATTGAATCTTTAATCATGCTTGAAATTTCATTATCCGTTAACCCATAAGATGGCTTAACTTGAATAGAAGCTTCTACACCCGTGGATTTTTCCATCGCACTGACACTTAATAACCCATCCGCGTCAACTTGGAAAGTTACCCGAATATGTGCGCCCCCCGCAGCCATTGCTGGGATATCACGCAAGGTAAAACGCGCTAATGAACGGCAATCGGCAACCATTTCACGCTCACCTTGTACTACGTGCACGCTCATTGCCGTTTGGCCATCTTTAAATGTAGTAAATTCTTGGGCACGAGCGACTGGGATAGTGGTATTGCGCGGAATCACTTTTTCTACAAGCCCCCCCATGGTTTCTAAACCAAGGGACAGGGGAATAACATCTAGCAATAACATATCACTGTCAGGCTTATTCCCAACTAGAATATCGGCTTGGATAGCCGCGCCAATGGCCACAACCTTGTCAGGGTCGATTGAGGTCAGTGGTTCTTTTCCAAAAAAATCACCCACTTTCTGGCGAACTAATGGCACACGCGTTGAGCCCCCAACCATCACCACATTCAACACTTCTTCTGCCTCAACTCCCGCATCTTTCAATGCTCGACGGCAGGCTAACAATGTCCGTTTAACATGATTTTCAATCAATGCATTAAATTGCTCACGGTGAATTTCACCATGCCAATTAGCAACATCAATGGTCGCAGTATTTGCATCACTCAACGCAATTTTTGTTTTGGTCGCAATATTCAATAATTGACGATTTAAATGATGATCACCTTGCAGTGAAACGCCAGCTTGATTGGCAATCCACTCGGCAAGAAGTTGGTCAAAATCATCACCGCCGAGCGCTGTATCACCACCAGTCGCTAATACTTCAAACACACCACGACTTAAGCGCAAGATAGACACATCAAATGTACCACCGCCGAGGTCATAAACCGCTATTACCCCTTCTTGCCCAGAGTCTAACCCATAAGCAATCGCCGCAGCCGTCGGCTCATTGAGTAAACGTAGCACATGTAAACCAGCAAGACGTGCGGCATCTTTGGTACCTTGACGCTGTGCATCATCGAAATAGGCAGGAACGGTGATCACGATGCCATCCATTTCACCACCGAGAGTTTCTTGTGCGCGTTTAGCGAGTGTTTTTAAAATATCAGCAGAAACTTGGATTGGGTCAACTTGGCCCGCAGCAGTTTGAATAAATGGTAAACCATTTTCACTGGCACTCAATTGATAAGGTAAATCAGGATAGCGTTTTTGAATATCTGCTAATGACCGCCCTATCATACGTTTTACTGAAATAACCGTATTCACCGGGTCCTGCTCAGCTAGTTGTTTAGCTTCCCAACCAACTTGTTTGCTATTTGCTTGATAATTCACAATAGAAGGCAATAAAAAACGCCCTTGGTTGTCAGGTAATGCGGCGGCTTCACCACTTCGTACCGTTGCAATTAAAGAGTGAGTGGTTCCTAGGTCAATCCCCGCTGCTAATTTACGTTGGTGTGGAGCAGCAGTCATTCCCGGTTCACTGATTTGTAATAAAGCCATAGTCGTTTTCTCTTAAAATTCGCCTAGTAACCGTTCTTCGAGTTGCTCAGCCTGTTGCTGTAGCTTATCGAGAAAACGCAATTTACGTACGGTATCAGCGGCTTTTTCCCACTGCATGGCATCCAGTTCGGTTACCATCAACACACTTCTTGTTTGTTGCATTTGCTTGACGTTTTTCATAAACGTGCTCAGTAGTTCAAGTGCATCAGCATTATTTTCGATATTGTCTAATTCTTCACGTAATTCAAGCTGCTCCATCAAAAATGCAGTGTCATGCATGGTATGTTGTTCATTATTAATATCGAAACCATGCAATGAAAGCATATATTCCGCGCGCTTAAGCGGGTGACGAAGGGCTTGATAAGCCGCATTAATCGTTGCAGCCTTTTGAAGTGCTTGCATCTTTTCCTGTTCGGAACAAGTTGCAAAACGGTCAGGATGGTATTGACGCTGTAAATCTTGAAAGCGCTGCGTTAGCTGTTCGCTATCAATAGCGTAAACGGGAGTTAACCCGAAAAGAGTAAAATAATCCATAAGTGCTCAGTTTCTCGAACCGGTAACCAATGCCGCCAGTATTAGCAACATCGGTCGAAAATCATGCTTATATGAAGGAATTATACGTGAAAACTTTCACCGCATCCGCATTCACTGTTGACGTTAGGGTTATTAAATTTAAACCCTTCGTTTAAGCCTTCTTTTACAAAATCCAGCTCGGTACCATCAAGATAAACAATGCTTTTACCATCGACGATAACTTTAACACCTTTGTCTTCAAAAACCGTGTCTTCTTCATTGATTATATCAGCAAACTCAAGGACATAAGCCATTCCTGAACAACCAGAAGTTCTTACACCTAAACGCAAGCCTTCACCTTTCCCTCGGTTTTGTAGGAAAGATTGAATTCGCTGCGCCGCACTTTCTGTAAGAGAAATAGACATTGCAAACCTCACTTTAGAAACAAATAAGGCAGATGCTACCGATTAGTCGCATCCGCCTTCAAATTATTTTATATCCGTCATCATTGAGCTGATGAGTGTTAACTTCCCTCAGCGATATTCACCCCAAATGATTACGGATAATCTGTCAGATATAGGACGATAACTTTTGTTATTTATTAATATTGGTTGCCCTATACACTAACATTTATACCTATTTGCTTTGGCGTTTGCTTTTGTAATCAGCAATAGCAGCTTTAATGGCATCTTCAGCTAGAATTGAGCAGTGAATTTTCACTGGCGGTAATTCTAACTCTTCTGCGATTGCTGTATTTTTGATTGACTCAGCTTCATCCAAGCTTTTGCCTTTCATCCACTCTGTAACCAATGAACTTGAAGCAATAGCTGAACCGCAACCATACGTTTTAAAGCGTGCATCTTCAATAATGCCGTCATCATTTACTTTAATCTGTAATTTCATGACATCACCACATGCAGGTGCACCTACCATACCACTGCCTACGCTTGGGTCGCTGTTGTCAAATGAACCAACGTTGCGTGGATTTTCATAATGATCGATAACTTTTTCACTGTAAGCCATTTTTTATACTCCTGAAACCGTCTGATTAATGGTGAGACCATTCGATGCTGTTAAGATCTACGCCGTCTTTAAACATTTCCCATAAAGGAGACAGCTCGCGTAAGTGGCCAATTGCGCCATGAATCATTTTGATTGCATAGTCAATTTCTTCTTCTGTCGTGAAACGACCTAAAGAGAAACGGATTGAGCTGTGTGCTAGCTCATCATTCATCCCTAAAGCACGTAGTACATAAGAAGGTTCTAGGCTTGCAGATGTACATGCAGAACCTGAAGAAACAGCCAAATCTTTCAAGGACATCATCAGTGATTCACCTTCAACATAGTTGAAGCTGACGTTCAGAATGTGCGGCGCACCGTGTTCTAAATCACCGTTGAGGTAAACTTCTTCGATATCTTTAATGCCATTCCATAAACGTAAGCGTAACCCGCGTAAACGCTCGGACTCAGATGCCATCTCTTCTTTTGCAATACGATACGCTTCGCCCATACCGACAATTTGGTGAACCGCTAATGTACCAGAACGCATACCACGCTCATGACCGCCACCGTGTTGTTGTGCCTCAAGACGCACACGCGGTTTACGACGAACGTATAGTGCACCGATGCCCATTGGGCCATACAGTTTGTGAGCAGAGAATGACATTAAATCGACTTTTAATGCGTTCAAGTCGATAGGTAATTTACCTACACTTTGAGTCGCATCAACGTGGAAGATAATCCCTTTGCTACGGCATAATTCACCGATTGCTTCGATATCTTGAATAACACCAATTTCATTATTAACATGCATAATTGAAATTAAAATTGTGTCTTCACGGATAGCATCTTTGAGATCTTGCATGGCAATTAAACCGTTGCTTTGTGGTGACAAATAAGTCACTTCAAAACCTTCTCGTTCTAATTGACGGCAAGTGTCTAAAACGGCTTTGTGTTCCGTTTTACACGTAATAATGTGATTACCTTTCTTTTTATAGAAATTGGCAGCGCCTTTAATCGCTAAGTTATCAGACTCTGTTGCACCTGATGTAAAGACGATTTCACGTGGGTCAGCACCCACTAATTCAGCTATTTGATTACGAGCAATATCAACCGCTTCCTCGGCTTGCCAGCCAAAACGGTGAGAACGGGATGCTGGATTACCGAAGTTCCCATCCATTGTTAAACATTGCATCATTTTTTCAGCAACACGTGGATCGACGGGTGTTGTTGCTGAATAGTCAAGATAAATTGGTAATTTCATTGCTCACATACTCCAAAGGTCAATATAGCTTGCCTTTAATTTTTAAAGGTACAAATAGCGGGTGCTAGCTCTTCGTCTAAAACCTCACCAAAATGTACCGACTGCAATTTTTAATATATTTTTTAAGCACGTACATTGATAATAGATTCAGGTGTTATTCCATTTGGCATGGTTTTACGCTGTTCATTATCTTGTCTATCAGCAACAACCATGACTTCTTGGTTTTTAACCAATTCGTCAAGACTAATGCTGCTAAGGAAACTTGTGATTCTATCGCTTAAGTCACGCCACAATGCGTGGGTTAAGCAGCGGTCACCATTTTGGCAACCTTCTTTATTACCTTGACAACGAGTCGCGTCAACAGATTCATCAACCGCAGCAATGACTTCAGCAACAAAAATTTGGTCTGCGTCTCTGCCAAGCAAATAACCACCACCCGGACCGCGGACGCTGGAAACTAGCTCGTTTTTGCGTAAACGAGAGAAAAGTTGCTCAAGATAAGAGAGGGAAATTCCCTGACGTTCAGAGATATCAGCTAAAGGTACTGGACCTGACTGAGAATGTAACGCGACATCTAACATCGCTGTTACCGCGTAACGCCCTTTGGAAGTGAGTCTCATAACATATTACTCCGTGGTAAATTATAGCAAGATTGTGACATTCCTGACTAATTTAGTCAACTATTTACCTGACTATTTTACTCAAGTATTATTCACCTACTTTTACCACGAGTTTAGCCTCACTTTTTCGCCCATTTTTCCATCGACGTTAGGATACCCCTTAAGATATGTAACTCTTGAGTTTCAATGTGCGCACGGGTGAACAAGCGACGTAATTTATTCATAATTAAGCCTGGATGTGCCTTACGAATAAAACCTGACTCATGTAGTACACTCTCAAGATGGACATAAAAACGCTCAACATCTTCTGATGGCGGGTATTCTACCTCATCATCCGGCGATATTACCGCATTTTTTTCATCCATAGCCAGATAAGCCATACGAATTTCATAACTCACCAACTGAACAGCCATCGCTAAATTTAATGACCCATATTCAGGATTGGTGGGAATATATAAGTGATATTGGCATTTTTGTAACTCTTCGTTAGTCAAGCCAACACGTTCACGACCAAAAACAATCGCCACTGGTGACTCTTTTGATTGGTTTACTGATTTTACACCACACTCACGAGGCTCAACCATTGGCCACGACAATGTACGAGAGCGAGCACTAGTACCAATGACTAATTTACACCCTTCTAAGGCTTCATCGAGCGTTTTGACGATCGTGGCATTACCGATAACATCACTTGCCCCTGCGGAAAGTGCGATTGAGTGTGAATCAGGCTCAACAAGAGGATTAACAAGATAAAGATTTGAAAGCCCCATGGTTTTCATTGCACGGGCAGTCGAGCCCATATTACCAGTGTGTGAGGTCTCAACAAGAACAATACGGATATTATCTAACATGGTTTATACGTTTAATGAAAAAATTATCGGCACAGTTTAACACAAAATTGCTTATTGTGACGAACATCTATATAATTCGGCTCTCTTGTTTTTCGTTCTTTAACATTCCAGTGGAAAAAGCCCATGCATCCGATGCTTAACATCGCCATACGTGCCGCACGTAAGGCCGGTAATCACATAGCTAAAAACTATGAAATGCCTAGTAATATCAAAGTGACTCAAAAAGGCGCTAACGATTTTGTCACTAACGTTGATCAAGAATCTGAGCAGTTGATTATTGAAATCATCCGTAAGTCATATCCTGATCATACTATTATCACTGAAGAAAGCGGTGAGTTATTAGGTAAAGATAACGATATTCAATGGGTAATCGATCCACTGGATGGCACGACTAACTTCACAAAACGCCTTCCCCATTTTTCTGTTTCTATCGCTGTGCGCGTTAAAGGCCGTACTGAGGTTGCCGTTGTTTATGACCCAATGCGTAATGAACTGTTCAGCGCAGTTCGTGGTCAAGGCGCGCAACTTAATGGTTACCGCATTCGTATCGATGAAAAACGTGGCCTTGACGGAGCTATTGTCGCAACTGGCTTCCCTTTCAAACAAAAGCAACATGCTCCTGCCTATATGAAAATTATGACGGCTATGTTTGATAAATGTGCTGATTTTCGCCGCACAGGCTCCGCAGCGTTAGATTTATGCTATGTCGCATCAGGCCGTGTTGATGCATTCTTCGAAATTGGTTTAAAACCTTGGGATTTCTTAGGTGGCAAGCTGATCATGCGTGAAGCAGGCGGTATTGTGACTGATTTTGTCGGTGGCCATAACTATTTAGCTTCAGGTAACTTGGTTGCTGGTAGCCCACGAGTGGTTAAAGATATATTATCCGTTATGAAAGACGAATTATCAGAAGCCCTTAAACGCTAATTACCCCCCGTTTGAAAAAAGCCCACAACAAGTTACAGTTCAAGCTGTCTTAAGTGGGCATTTTTTTGCATGTAATTTAACGAATGTGACTTAAAATAAAATAACCCCTTTAATTAACTCACGATTATTAATAACATCTTTCTCATAGCGCTCACCAATGGTATTAAAATCAAATTGATGAGTTAACATCATCTCACTTGTTAGCTTACCTTCCGACATCAACTTCGCTACTTTATTGAAATCTTCAAGCGTTGCATTACGGCTTCCCATCATTGTGGTTTCTTTCTTATGAAAATCGGGATCTGAAAAAGATAAATTGCCTTTAAACAAGCCAACAAATACCACTATCCCACCGTGGCGAATTAAATTAACGGCGCTATTCATCGCATGCGGGTTCCCCGTCGCATCAATGACTTTTTCTGCTAACTGCCCTTGGAAATTTTCTTCAATGACAGATAAATACATTTCATCCGCTGGGTCACAGGTTGTGACTCCCAGCACCTTTTCTACGTGCTGGCGCCTTGCTGCACTGGTATCTGCAACTAACACGTTAGCACCATCTGCTTTAGCAATAGCAGCAACACCTAAACCAATTGGCCCTGCGCCCACGACCAAAACCGTATCTTGAGATTTCACTTGCGCACGCCTTACCGCGTGAGCACTAATAGAAAATGGCTCAATTAACGCCCCATCAATATCACTAACAGTATCGGCGATTGCCAATACATTATTCTCTGGGACATTTAAATACTCACAAAACCCCCCATCTTCATGTACACCTATAACTGAGATTTTTTCGCAGCAATTCGTTTTACCACTTTTACAAGCTCCACATTCGTAGCAAGCAACATAAGGCATTACCGCAACACGTTGCCCTACTTTCCACTGAGTTACATCAGAAGCGACTTCACAAATGGTCCCCGAAATCTCATGCCCTAATACGCGAGGATATTGGAAAAAAGGTTGATTTCCTCCCCATGCATGAATATCTGTGCCACAAATTCCAATAGCATGGATTTTAATTTTTACCTGACCGGCTTTGACCACTGGCTCTTCAACTTGCTGATAGACTAGCTTTTTAGGTTCCTGACAAATCAATTGCTTCATATCATCCTCCATCAATTTATCTGTCTTTTTTAATTTAAAAAACATAATCTAGATATTAAACAAGCAGGTTTTGTGATTAAATGTTTTAAAATCGGTTTTAAATCGGTTTTTTAAGAATAAAAATCAATTAGAGGGATCTCAAAATGGTGAGAAGTAAAAATTTGCGCTACGCTTCTATTAATGAATTTTTAGATGCTATTCATAAAAATTTGTTAACTTCGCCTTTTCCTTCTCAATCTTCCTTAGCGGAAATGTTTAATATCAGTCGTACAACTGTCAGGCACACGATTGAATATTTACTAGAGAAAAAAATTGTTGAAAAACAAGGTAATGAATATCACGTTATTCGATACCCAAACAAAACTGATTTCTTCCCAGTTGAATCAAGCCTGCCAGATCAGCAAATTGTGTTATTCGAAAAAGCGTTTTACCAAATGATTAAACGCAAAGAACTGATGCCTGGGGATACTTTTACAGAGTTACAACTCGCCAAGAAAAGCCATGTTAACTCCAGTGTGGTTAGGGAATTTTTGGTTGAATTTTCTCGATATGGGTTAATTAAAAATACCCATAGAGGCAACTGGCATATGATGAAATTTTCTCGCGAATATGCAGAGAAACTCTTTGAATTTAGGGAGTTGCTTGAAACAAATGCACTTACGCATTTTTTAAATTTACCCGCGGATGACCACCGTTGGATTTTAGCCAAAGAATTATTACTTAAACATAGGGCATTGCGCGAAACAGTCACGATTAATTATCGTGATTTTTCCCAGTTAGACTATGAATTACATAGCCTTATTTTATCGGGAGCCAACAATCCCTTTTTTAACCAATCACTTGAAATTATTACTGTTATATTCCACTTCCAATACCAGTGGGATGAGTCAGACTTAAAAGAAAGAAACGTCCTTGCTATCGAAGAACACATGACTATTTTAAGTGCTTTAATTAGCCGTAATGATATTGTCGCGATGAATGAACTTCGTCACCATTTAGATACTGCTAAACGGACTATGATCAATTCGATACAACAGACATATGAATAACCCTATTCAATCCAAGCGCTTGATTAAAAACTAATTGAGCGCCCTATGACTTACTATTATTATTCCCTCCTCCACGTTTAACCTGAATTTTTCACTAAAAAAACAATAGAATCATAAAAAACCAATCATCCTCACTTACCCAAAAAATAATATATTTCTTAATTATCATATAATTATATAAAAAATAATAATAATCACCATTTTAACAAAGATAAAAACCATGTTTTTAATTGATAAAAAACACATTAAAAACACCAAAAAGCCATTGACCCCACAAAATTGATGCAATTAATAGTCCGTAAAAAAAAATACTTCTAGTCTGAACCCACACCAGATGAATAATACACATAATAACTCGAGGAATAGTCATGGATAATTACCTGAATCGGCAATCAATGGCTAATAAGCAGTACCCAGAAAAAATTCTTCAGTTTGGGGAAGGTAACTTTTTACGGGCATTTATTGACTGGATGGTTGATCAACTGAATGAAAAAACAGACTTTAATAGCGGCATAACAATTGTCAGGCCGATTGATTCAACACACCCGTCAATCAATGAGCAAGATGGTTTATATACCGCCATCACCAGGGGAATCAACGAACAACAACAAAGTGTTTCAAATGTCAGGATCATCAATTCCGTTAATCGCGAAATTCTTATTTATTCTGAATATGATAAATTTTTAAGTTGTGCGGAAAACCCAGACTTACAGTGGGTTTTTTCCAATACGACCGAAGCGGGTATTGTTTATAAACAAGATGTTTGCTTGGACGATAGGCCTGCAAGTAGTTTTCCTGCAAAATTGACTCAATTTCTTTTCCACCGTTATCAGCATTTCAATGGTGATAAAAGCAAAGGATTGATAATCATCCCTTGTGAATTAATCGATTATAATGGTGAAAAATTAAAAGAATTTATCAATAAACACGCAGAGGACTGGAATCTACCTAATGATTTCATCATGTGGCTGAATAACCACAATACCTTTTGCTCTACGTTAGTTGATAGAATAGTGACAGGTTATCCTAAAAATGAAATCGGTAAATTAGAAAAAGAGTTAGGTTATAAAGATAAGTTTTTAGTTACCGCTGAATATTTTTATCTATTTGTTATTCAAGGACCAAAAGAATTAGAGAAAAAACTGAAATTAAATGAATTGCCATTAAACATAAAGATTGTCGATGACATTAAACCTTACAAAGAGCGTAAAGTCGCTATCTTGAATGGCGCACATACCTCAATGGTACCTGTCGCTTATTTAGCAGGAATTAAAACTGTACGTGAGGCCACATCTAACCCCATTTTATTATCCTTCACCAAGGATTTAATCGGTAACGAAGTGATCCCTGTGTTATCTCAAGACCCTACGGAGTTAAATGCTTTCGCATCCGCAGTTATCGACCGTTTTAACAACCCATTTATAGAGCATGAATTACTCTCTATCGCTCTTAATTCATTAACCAAGTTTAAAACTCGGCTATTACCTCAATTAATCTCTTATTCTAACCAATACAATCAAATCCCTTATTGCATTGCATTCTCACTCGCGGCATTGATTGTTTTTTATCGCGGGCAGTTTAATCAATTATCAATCCCATTGAATGATGATGATTATTTGCTCAAACGTTTTAAAGAATGGGATAGCCTCTATGATTCGGATACAAGGCAGTTAACCCAAAATGTCTTAGCAATGTCTGATTTATGGGGCTTAAATCTCAATGAAATTCCACAATTACAGGAAGATGTTTGCCAAAAAATAAATGCTATTCTGCATAATGGCACTGAATCCACTTTACGTGAAAGATATAAAAAAACTATTTAAAACAATAAATCCCCCTACAGGAGATACTTTTATGAAACTGAGCACATTGAACGGGAAGAAAATTCTTAGCTTAACACTCAGCACTATGATTTTAATGGGCAGTATGGCTGGTTCAGCTTTTGCTGATGCTAAATATAAATTAAAAGTTGCCTACGAAAATAATCCAGGCGAACCTTTTGACTTAGCAATCCATGAATGGGCAAAAAAATTCAATGAAAAAACAAATGGTGAAGGTGAATTAATCCCTTACCCAAGTTCACAATTAGGTTCTAAGAAAGATGTCATAGAACAAATGAAATTAGGTAGCCCATTAATTACTCTCGCTGATGGCGCTTTCTTCTCTGACTATGTCCCTGACTACGGTATTATGTTTGGTCCTTATTTAGGCCTTTCCTATCAAGATATTTTTAAATTAAATGCTTCACCTTGGTATGGCAATTTAGAACAGCAGTTGGATAAAAAAGGCCTGCATGTTGTATCTAAAGATTGGTTATATGGGTCACGTCATATTCTCGCGAATAAAATGATAAAAACGCCGGATGACTTAAAAGGTTTAAAAATCCGTGTACCAAATAATAAAATCCAAATTAAAGGCTTAGAAGCGATGGGAGCAACTCCAACACCATTACCTTTAGCTGAAGTTTATACCGCACTTAACCTTAAAATTATTGACGGTGCAGAAAACCCAATTCCTGTTTTATATGGCCAAAAACACCATGAAGCAGCGAAATTTCTTATCCTAACGGGCCATGTAGAAAACGTCACTAACTTAGTCATGGGAAGCAAAACCTACAGTAAATTACCTGAAAATATTCAACAAGCTTTGGTTGAATCAGGAAATGAAGCAGGCCAATATTTAACTGAATTAGTTCTAAAAGAAGAAAAAGAAATTATTGAAAAAATGAAGAATGAAGGGGTTACCGTCGTTGAAGTTGACCGTGAGCTTTTCAAAGAAAAATCTAAGCCATTCTATAATGAATTCCCAGAGTGGTCTGCAAATTTATACCAGCAAACACAAGATATTATTAATAATTAACCATCATGATTGGCGGTATATTCCGCCAGTCTTTTCACAATAATAAGGTTAGCTATTATTCTTGCAAGGATCTTCTATGTTTAAATTTCTGGGGAAATTAAGTGATATTGTATCATCACTCGCCGTCGCAGCGATTGTGATGATCACTATTCTTGCTGTGTTCATGCGTTGGCTTCTTAATGACCCTTTAATGTGGAGTGAAGAAGTTTTAATTATTTGCTACATCTGGCTTGTCATGATCGGTGCCGCTTCGGCCGCAGGTAAAAGAATGCATGTCAGTATTGATGCCATCACCTCTTTATTTCCTGAAAAAATACAGTTAGTTATCGCAGTATTCACCCATATTATGGCTATCATTGCTTTATCAATTTTCGGTTACCTTGGATACGAACTGTCTATTATTGCAGAAGATAAGATAACCCCAATTATTGGTGTTTCTTATTATTACATCGACCTCTCTGTTCCTATTGGTGCATCCATCATGGTGTTATTTTCAATTCAACATTTGTTGGAAGATATGAGCAAATTAATTAAAGGGGATAAACCATGTCAGTAGTTATCGCCTGTATTGTATTAATTTTCTGTTTTTTAATTAACGTCCCTATATTCTTAAGTGTATTAATCGCTTTACTCACTTATTTCTTTTCTGTTGGTGATATTTCTCCATTAATCGCCGTACAGAGAATTATTGGTGCAGGGGAAAACGTAACCTTACTAGCTATTCCTTTTTTTATTTTATTAGGAAATTTATTAAATTACACTGGAATAACCAGTCGAATGCTAAAATTCACTGGCACTTTATCCGGCCACTACCCTGGAGGTCTTGCTCAATCAAACGTATTGTTAAGCACCATGATGGGTGGGCTATCAGCATCTAACCTTGCAGACTGTGCAATGCTGTCTAAAATGCTAGTGCCTGAAATGACGAAATTAGGCTATGGAAGGAGTTTTTCTGCTGCTGTGACAGCCGCTGGTTCACTCATAACCCCAATTATTCCCCCTGGGATAGCCCTTATTATTTATGGGTTTGTTGCTGACGTTTCCATTGGCAAAATGTTTATGGCTGCAATTATTCCTGGCCTTATGTGCTGCCTTGCCTTAATGGTTACTATTTATTTGATTGCCAAGAGACGTGGCTATAAACCAGCAAGAGAAAAAGGACCGACTTGGTCAGAGGTATACCAAACCGGTAAAGGCGCAATGTCAGCTTTCTTGTTGGTTCTTGTGATCATTGGTGGAATTAGGTTTGGTATTTTTACCCCAACAGAAGCTGGTGCAATTGCTGTACTTTATGTCATCGTTATTGGTACCTTCTTTTATCGCGAAATGAAGTTAAAAGATATCGCCGCTTCGTTTCTCGAAACAGCTCGTTCAACCGCGAGTATTATGCTAATCATCATGACATGTTCCGCATTAGCATGGGTATTGACGAATGAGCAAGTGGCACAAGATGTCGCGCGAATGATGACCAATTTTTCTGACAATCCTTATGTATTTTTAATGATAGTCAATGCGGTTCTGTTAATTCTAGGCATGTTCATTGAAGGTAATGCCGCGATTATTGTGCTCGTTCCTCTATTAATGCCAACGGTGAAATTACTCGGTATCGACCCAATCCACTTTGGTATTGTGATGATATTGAATTTGGCTATTGGTTGTTTAACGCCACCAATGGGAACAGTGATGTTTGTCGCGACGTCTATCACAGGTGTGCGTATTTCTGACTTTATTCGTGAAGTATTACCGTTATTCTTCGCATTAATTGTTGTTTTATTACTAGTGACATTTATGCCTGTATTTACAACATTCTTACCAAGCTTATAAAAATAATACTAACTTTAGATGGCAAGTAGCTCAGAAAGCTACTTGCCCATTTTAATTAAGTGTTTTTATTTAAATTAATATAAATGAAATGCAGCAAGAATACGCATATTCACTTCACTACTTGACAACAGACTCCCTCGTAACTATTCACCATTACGGCTGAGCAACAATTTTGGGTCGAATAAATATGGCAGGAATAGCAAGAAGAGCCATTAAATAGAAAACCACACCATGATGGGCTGGAACGCGCTCATAAATATAACCAACAATAATTGTAAGCACAGCTAACCCACCACCGGTGGCTAGGGCAGAATACACCCCTTGTAACGGAATGATTTCATTTTCTTTACGCGCACTAATAAAACGCATCGCGGCTAAATGGCAAACCGTAAAGGTACCACTGTGCAGTATTTGTATAATGATTAATACTGGTAAACTGGTAAATGCCCCCATTAAGCCCCAGCGAATCACCCCACAAAATGCAGATAAGAGTAATAGATTACGAGCACTCCAACGCCTAAATAAACGGTGGCTCAACATAAAAACTATCACTTCTGCGACAACACCCAGTGACCACAAATTACCTATTACTAAATCTGAATAGCCCGCTTCTTTCCAAAATAGGGACGCAAACCCATAATAAGCTGCATGTGCACCTTGCAGCAGCGTTACGCAAACTAAAAACTTCACGATGTTCTTATCTGCAATTAATTGCTTAAAGGAAAGCTTATCATCGCCCTCTACTTTGGCAGCTCCAGTCGGCATGATAGCGGGTTTTAACATTGACCCTAGCAATAATGCTAAGCAACTTATAATCAAAGCAACCATAATGGACTGATGACCCCAGACTCCCGCCAAATAGCCCATTAAAGATGAGCCGATAATAAATGCGATAGAGCCCCAAACACGGATTTTGCCATAATCGAATGAAAATTGTTTTTGCCAAGTGCCAGCCAACGAATCCCCTAATGGAACCATTGGTGCAAAGAACAAGTTAAACCCTATCATCACAAATAATAACCATGCCCAATGGGAACCAAAAGCAAAACCAACAGAGAAAATTAATGAGAGACCTGCTAGCAGTCGTAGTGCCATGATGAGTTTTGAGGGCTCTTTAACGGAAGGAGTAATAAACATTGCACCTAGGAAGCGAGCTGTTAGCCCGACACCGAGTAAAACCCCTATCATTTCTGCATCAATACCCTCGCCCTGTAGCCACACAGACCAAAATGGTAAAAAAATACTATACGCAAAAAAATAGGTAAAATAGTCAATAGCTAACCAACGTGTTGATGGAATGACCATCACCCCTCCCTTTTTTCAATGCAAAAAACCCGCTCATACAAACATGTAGAAGCGGGTTTAGGTAATTAAATATTGTTTATATTATGCGTAAACTGGGTATTTTTTGCAGATTGTTAATACTTTTTGTTTCACGCTTTCAATGGTCGCTTCGTCATTGAGGTTGTCTAGAATATCACACATCCAGCCAGCTAGCTCACCTGCTTCCGCTTCTTTAAAACCACGACGTGTAATTGCTGGAGAACCAATACGTACACCAGACGTTACGAATGGGCTTTTCGGGTCGTTTGGTACGCTGTTTTTGTTAACAGTGATATTAGCGCGGCCAAGAGCTGCATCAGCATCTTTACCAGTAATACCTTTATCAACTAAATCAACTAAGAATAAGTGGTTTTCAGTTCCACCAGACACAACTTTATAGCCACGTTTTTGGAAAACGTCGACCATGGCTTTCGCATTTTTCGCCACTTGCTGCTGGTAAACTTTGAACTCTGGCTCCATAGCTTCTTTCAACGCAACCGCTTTACCTGCAATCACATGCATTAAAGGGCCACCTTGAGAACCTGGGAATACCGCAGAGTTGATTTTTTTGTACATCTCTTCGTCGCCACCTTTAGCAAGGATCAAACCACCGCGAGGGCCTGCTAAAGTTTTATGGGTCGTTGTTGTGACAACATGAGCGTGAGGAACTGGGTTTGGATAAACACCAGCTGCAATAAGACCTGCAACGTGAGCCATATCAACAAACAGATAAGCACCAATGCTATCTGCAATTTCACGCATTTTAGCCCAATCAACCACACCTGAATATGCAGAGAAACCGCCGATAATCATTTTAGGTTGATGTTTTACTGCTTGTGCTTTGATATCGTCGTAGTCAATTTTACCGCTCTCATCAATACCATAAGGAACGATATTATATAACTTACCCGAGAAATTAACTGGCGAACCATGCGTCAAATGCCCACCGTGTGCAAGGTTCATACCTAACACTGTATCGCCCGGTTGTAATAAAGCCATGTAAACAGCAGCGTTTGCTTGTGAACCAGAATGCGGCTGTACGTTTGCGTAATCAGCACCAAATAATTCTTTTGCACGGTCAATCGCTAATTGCTCAACGACGTCAACGTACTCACAACCGCCGTAATAGCGTTTACCTGGGTAGCCTTCTGCATATTTATTGGTTAGCTGAGAACCTTGAGCCTGCATGACTCGTGGACTGGTATAGTTTTCAGAAGCAATTAATTCAATGTGTTCTTCTTGACGTTGTACTTCTTGCTCCATTGCTTCCCATAGTTTTGGATCATAGTCTGCAATATTCATTTCACGCTTTAACATTCGCTTCTCCTGCCTCAGCAATTCAATAGGTTGAAAATCGATTCATCGCAATAACACACAGTGTAAACTCTTTTTCTCTGTTGAGATAGCCCTAAAGAAAAAATATACGCAAACGATTGCATTAATTTTTTTCACTTCATTTGCTTCTTAAGGCTTCACTATAAAATAGTCCAAATTTTATTTTTTGACGCAGAGATCGCTGAATTTGCAAGCCCCTTCTCATTATGTGTTTATTTCAGTCATATTTTCCACGTTTGAGTATTTACTTGTTACCTTAAATATTATAAGTTGTATTTAAAATACATGTTTATAAATAAACTTTGTGTCTCTCAAATAAAAGTACGTTTATTACGGTGAAATAACGCTATCTAAATGAAAATATGCAATATATTTTCAAGTAGCTGAAAAATACATCATCGCGATGAACACTAAGGGAACATGAAAATAATTCAGGAGCACCTGTATGTTAGATAGCCAAACCATTGCCATTGTCAAATCAACTATCCCTGCCATTGCTGAGACAGGCCCCAAACTTACCGCCCATTTTTATGACAGAATGTTTAAACAACATCCTGAACTAAAAGATATTTTCAATATGACTCACCAAATGAATGGTGACCAACGCGAAGCCCTATTCAATGCTATTTGCGCTTATGCCGTCCACATTGAAACACCTGAAGCACTGGTTTCTGCCGTGGAAAAAATCGCACAAAAACACGTGAGTTTAAATATCAAACCGGAGCACTACCCAATTGTTGGGGAAAACTTACTGGCAGCTATCGATGAATTACTTAACCCAGGTCAAGAAGTGCTTGATGCATGGGGAAGAGCTTATGGTGTATTAGCGGATATTTTCATTGGTCGTGAAGCCGCAATTTACCAAGAAAACTCAGATAAAACGGGGGGATGGGAAGGCCTACGGGAATTTAAACTAAAACAAAAACAGCCACAAAGTGATGTCATCACCAGTTTTGAATTTGTCCCTGTCGATGGCAAACCCGTCGCAAATTACCGCGCAGGGCAATATATTACAATCTATGTAAATAGTGATGATTTTGAAAACCAAGAAATTCGCCAATATTCATTAACTACTGCACCTAATGGTCATAGCTATCGTATCGCCGTAAAACGCGAAGACCAAGGCGCTGTTTCTAATTTCTTACACCAGCAATTAAATGAAGGTGATAGCGTATTATTGGCCCCTCCTTGTGGTGATTTCTTTATCGATGTTGATAACCAAACCCCTGTCACGTTAATTTCTGCGGGTGTAGGTTTAACCCCGATGTTAAGTATGCTTAACCACCTCACAGAACAAGGGCACGATGCACAAGTTAATTGGTTACATGCGGCTGAAAATGGGGCTGTTCATGCTTTTAGCCATGAAATACAACAACTGATGGCAAAACAAAAAGCGGGGCAATCTGCCATTTGGTTTAATCAACCTCGTACAACTGATCGGGCTGGCTTTGATTATCAATTCCAAGGTTTAATGGACTTAGAGCAAGTTCGTGAATGGATTGAGCAACCAAACATGCAGTTTTACTTCTGCGGCCCAGTCGGTTTTATGCAACATGTTGGTAAACAGTTAGTTTCAATGGGGGTTGATGCCAATGCTATTCACTATGAATGTTTTGGCCCACATAAGGTTCTGCCACTCAACTAATTGATAAAAAAATGCTCTTCTCGTGAGAAGAGCATTTCTTGAGATGCATTAACGCATTAAAATTGCTTTAATCACGTTTTAAAGCTCAAGCGGCTTAGTTTTCTCGCAATTTAGCGGTAACGGGTTCATCTAACAAATACACTGTTTTAATCCCATTCCTGTGTATTTTCCGTTACCGCTTTTTCCTTCTATGTTTAAATCGCTTCTTCGTCCTGTTCACCCGTACGGATGCGGATCACCCGGGCAACGTCATAAACAAAGATTTTACCATCACCAATTTTACCGGTTTGCGCGGTTTGCATAATGGTTTCGACACAGTTTTCGACTATATCGTCCGGAACTACAATTTCAATTTTTACTTTAGGGAGGAAATCGACCATATATTCTGCACCGCGATACAGCTCGGTATGCCCTTTTTGGCGACCAAAGCCTTTCACTTCAGTAACAGTCATCCCAGTTATTCCTACTTCAGCCAGAGCTTCACGAACATCATCAAGTTTAAATGGCTTTATAATTGCATCAATTTTTTTCATAAATAGTCCCTGTTATGACCAGTTTTTACGGCCAAAACCTGAGGTGATCGGATAACGGCGATCTTTCCCAAAATTACGCATGGTAATACGCGGCCCAATAGGAGCTTGACGGCGTTTATATTCGTTAATATCAACAAGGCGTACAACTTTACGCACCATGTCTTTATCAAAACCTAACTTAATTAAATCATTAACGGAGAGATCTTTTTCGACATAACCTTCAAGTATCGCATCCAAAACGTCATAAGGCGGTAGGCTGTCTTGGTCTAACTGGCCTGGAGCAAGTTCCGCAGAAGGAGGCCTATCAATGACACGTTGAGGGATAGCTGGCGATATTGTATTACGATATTTAGCTAACTCAAAGACGAGGGTTTTAGGCACATCTTTTAATACATCAAATCCCCCAGCCATATCGCCATATAATGTTGAATAGCCCACGGCCGATTCACTTTTGTTACTTGTGGTCAACACTAAACGACGGCGTTTATTAGACATTGCCATTAGAATAACAGCTCGGCAACGTGCTTGTAGGTTTTCTTCTGTTGTATCAGCTGCTGTACCTTCAAACATAGGTGCTAATTGTGCCATGAATGCATCAAACATTGGCTCAATAGAAACAATATCAAATTCAACTCCGAGCAGCTCAGCTTGTTCTTTGGCATCATGGATGCTCATTTCAGAAGTATAGCGGAAAGGCATCATCACTGCCTGTACATGCTCTTTACCTATTGCATCTACGGCAATAGCAACAGTCAGCCCTGAGTCTATCCCCCCAGACAACCCTAAAATGGCACCGTTGAAGCCATTTTTAGTGATGTAATCACGTGTTGCCAATACCAACGCTTGGTAAACTTGAGCCACTGAGTTCGTTTCTTCTTGAGCCCCACCATCAGTCACCAATACCAAATCTTCAAAATGGACTGTCGCTACTTGTTCTTCAAACTCAGCCAACTGGTATACTTGTTTACCTTTATTCGCCAATACCTTAGAACCGCCATCGAATACTAGTTCATCTTGACCACCGACTTGGTTGAGATAGACGATAGGCATATTAGTACGTTGGCAATGATCGACCAGCAAGTCACTACGAATATGTTCTTTGTGAATATCATAAGGTGAAGCATTTATCGTGAGTAATAACTCAGCACCGGCGCCTTTAACGGCATCCACTGGCTCGTCATACCAAATATCTTCACAAATCAATAACCCAATGCGATAACCTTTAAATTCGACTACGCAGGTTTTTTCATCAGCCGTGAAATAACGAGGCTCATCAAATACACCATAATTTGGCAGTTCTTGTTTAAAATAACGTGCGTGTAATTTGCCTTGGTAAAAAAATGACAACGCATTATAGATTTCATCGTTTTCATACCATGGGTGACCGACGATAATTGCTGTAGCAGAACTGGCTTTTTGTAGGCGTTCAAGTTGTACGAGGCAACGGTCTTCAAAATCACCACGGAAAATCAAATCCTCCGGAGGATACCCAGTCAGTGATAACTCTGAAAACATAACGATATCAGTGTGACCTGCTTGTTCTTTTACAACTTGCAGCATGCGTTCACAATTGCCTTCAATATCACCGACTAGCCAGTTAAGTTGTGCTAGCGAAATGTTAAGCTTACGGCTCATAAGGTGTTTTTTCTCCCGAAGCATGAATATGGATTGCTCTATTGCACATAATTTGTTCGATAAAATTCATGCGGTCAATAATTTTCATTTATTCTTTAAAATCATTGGCTTCTAAATCATGACGACCAAGTAATTTATAAAATTCTGTACGATTTCTCCCTGCCATTCTAGCAGCTTGAGTCACATTCCCCTTCGTCATTTGTAATAACTTACGCAAGTAATTTAGTTCAAACTGATTACGCGCTTCAACAAAAGTCGGGAGGGCCGTATTTTCCCCTTGCAGAGCCTGACTGACAAGCGCTTCACTAATAACAGGAGACGTGGTGAGTGCAACACATTGTTCAATGACGTTGACTAGCTGACGCACATTTCCTGGCCAACTCGCGGTAATAAGGCATTTCATCGCATCACTGGAAAAACTGCGTACAAACGGTTTATGGCGAGATGCTGACTCACGTAATAAATGATTAGCTAATAATGGGATATCTTCAGAGCGTTCATTCAATGCAGGAATACGTAGATTAACTACATTCAAGCGGTAATAAAGGTCTTCTCTAAACTCATTTTTTTCCATCGCTTTCGGTAAGTCACGATGAGTGGCAGATAAAATTCGTACATCAATATCTAAATCACGGTTACTTCCTAAGGGGCGTACTTTGCGCTCTTGCAACACTCGCAATAATTTGACTTGCAATGGCATTGGCATATCACCAATTTCATCCAAAAATAAGGTCCCACCACTAGCAGCGAAAAATAACCCCTCACGATTACTCACCGCGCCTGTAAATGCACCTTTAGCATGGCCAAAAAGTTCAGACTCTAATAATTGCTCAGGTAATGCGCCACAGTTAATCGCAATAAATGGCTTACGAGCACGAGGGCTTGCTTTATGGATTGCTTGAGCCAATACTTCTTTACCTGTACCACTTTGCCCATTAATTAATACGCTTACATCTGACTGAGCAACCATATGGGCTTGCTCTAGTAAACGGATCATTAAAGGGCTGCGAGTCACAATACCAGAGCTCCATTCCTCATCACTTATTGGGGTTGATGAAAGCGCAAGAGCTTCGTCGATGGCTTTATATAGTGCATCTTTATCAACGGGTTTAGTTAAGAAACTAAATACCCCTCGTTGTGTAGCCGCAACAGCATCAGGAATAGAGCCGTGTGCCGTTAATATAATAACGGGCATATTCGGATGGGCTTTTTGAATTTCATCAAATAACGCCATGCCATCCATTTCATCCATTCGTAAATCGCTGATCACTAAATCTAATTTTTCTTTTTGTAATATTTTTAGTGCTTCAGGCCCGCTTTCTGCCGTAATGACTTTAAAACCTTCACTACTTAAACGCATTCCGAGTAGTTTAAGTAGACTTGGGTCGTCATCCACTAACAGTAAATTTGCCGATTTACGGTTTGTCATTAGGTTCATTCTCCGATGAAGGCTGTTCTACAGATGAGCCCGATGTGTTACTTGGCTGCTGGCTCTCTGAAGATGTAGGTTTTTCCCCTTCTACTGCATTCTCGACTTCTTTTTCTGTTTCATTAGTACTTTTTTTGCGTGAAGAAAGTTGGCGTTCAATATCCGTTAAGTTTTCTAATTTTCGCGCAGTCGTGTTCAATTCAAAAGCCAGCTTGGCATTGTCTTCCTTTAGGCGGTCGAGTTTACTGTCCATTTCTTGCTGCAAACGCTTATAACGCGAACCTGCATCAGAAAGATTAATAATTTGCACTTGTTGTTCACGCCATAGCTGCAATAAGGGGCGTACCCCTGTTGGAAAACTCAAACTATAGGTATTAATGCTATCAAGCATTTTTCGCCTTTCAGCAATGCTGGGGTCTGCTGAATTTAATAAGATATTTTGTTGAAATGCCGTCGACCAATCCGTCACCGTTATTTGATTAGCATCAGTTCGAGCCTGAGTCATATCAACCCTATCAGCACAATCCATCATACGTAACCAAAACAAGGCGTTTTCACGAGCTGCTAGCTGGTCATTATCCCAAATAGTTTCACAAGATGCATAGCGATAGTCAGTCACTTTAACTTCAGGTACAACAACTTGTGACAGTGTTTCAAGGGGGGATTGCCCATCTTTCGTAACACAACCTGTTAAAAAAAGGCCAAATAAAACCACCCCAATATGTGTAGTTGTACGTCTCATCACGTAACTAACCACCTGCTTTTGTTTATTAAACGCGACTTTATTACAAAGTACGGTTAAAAGTTCTGTAGACCGATTTACCATTATTCATTCTCTGCTGTTAGAGGCAGTTCAATTCTAAAACAAACATCTGCTGATTTATGAGGCACCAAGGAGAGCTCTCCCCCCATTTGTTTGATGCAATCCTGTGCAATACTTAGCCCTAATCCACTTCCTTTAACAGCACCTTTTCTTTGTAATGAACCTTGATAAAAAGGCTCAAATATCATGCTTTTTTCAGAATCTGGGATTGGAGTACCTGTATTAGCAACTTCAATCAGAAGTTTATTGTCTATCCTACGACTAGAAACCCAAATATTACCTGATTCGCTGCCATAGTGCACCGCATTGGAGTAGATATTATCGATTACACGCCCAAGAAGTGTCGGTTCTGCTAAGCAACTTTCAACTTTTAGACGCACGTCCGTTTTAATATTTTTCGCTCTCGCCGGTAAATTATGTGCATTTACAATATCGTCAATCAGCTTTTGCAAATCGACTAATTGTGCTTCAGGTGGGTTATCTACCAATTTGCGATTATAATCAAGAAGTTGTTCAATAAGTTGCTGAAGGTGCTTACTGCTATGATCTAAGATTTCGACAACTTCCCTTTGGGAGACCGTTAATGGCCCAGCAACCTCATCCGCAAGAAGTTCTGTTCCCTCACGCATACTGGCTAAAGGCGTTTTTAATTCATGTGAAATATGACGCAAAAATTCATGGCGTTGAGATTCAAGCCATGCCAAACGTTCGCTCAACCAGATGATCCGCTGAGCAATAGTACGCAGCTCTCGAGGGCCTTTAAAGCGTTCTATATTGCTCGCCAAGGTTCGACCAGTACCGAGGCGGTTAATCATTCGCTCAATAACCTTCACCGGACCAATAATCATCCTTGTGAATAAAGTGACCAGTAATGCGCTCAATAAAAAGAGGATTAAACTTTGCCAACCAAATAATTGCCCTTTATTGGCAATTGCTTTTTGTAATTGCTCTCCACGACTAAAAATCACATTTCTTGTTTCTTGAATTAAAAGTGCATTTTCAGCGGAAAATTGTTCCAATGCTTGAACAACTTTCTGGGTTGGTTCGTTATTTTCACAAGTAACTGCTTTAAGTTGCCCTAATATTTTAGACAGGTTAGAGGTATCTGAGTCTTTCGGTAAAATCGTCTTTTGGCGCTCAAGCATCTGTTCATAGTCAACAAATTGCTTTTGATACTGTGTCTGTAGTGTCGCATCTTGTAAAACACAATATTGCCGATAACTACGCTCCATTTCCAAGGCGAGACTACTCATGACCTCACTGCGCCTTGCGTCAAGCAATGTGGTCTTATTGATATCGGCTGCTTGATTACTCAGTTGCTCTAAGCTTTGGTAAGCCTGATAAGCTAACACTAAGAGTGGTAATAATACCAACCAGAATGCCATAACAACCAATTGGCGCAAGGAGCGCGGGAAAAAACGCCATTTACTCAATGCATTCATCTCATACTCATTAAACGTTTTTTAATGGTAACAGAACTCTTTGTAGGACGGGTAGTTGAATCACAATTCTGTATACCGCAATGTTGAAATCAGACTAAGTGTATAATGTGATAGCAATCAACATGCCAACCTCTCTAAATAAAGGTCGGGGCTTTTTAGCCACGCATATCTATTGATAAATAAATAGCAAAAGCGCATTTCAACAACCAATCACTTAAGATGATCTTTGGGGAAACTACACTGAGATAGCAACGCAGCGGTTCGAAAGATTGGGGGAGATAAACAGGAAGGCGGGATAGAGTATTGGACTCTACCCCGCCAGCGATGGGTTACTTCTTTTATATGACTATGTCTTTACAATAAAGATAATCATATAGGTGGTGCCTCACTCAACGTGTCGCCCTGTGTTTGATAAGGCCCGAAGGCGAGTATCTGTGCTGTTGGACGGTAGGCACCTTACTTTGGCGTCATTCTTGCTTTATGTGGTATGTACCCAACTAATTATGGACCTACATAATAAATTGAATGAGCAACTGAGTATTATTATGCACAAGCCATGCCAACTTTTCAAGAAAACACTCATCACTTTGAATAATAACAAAAAATATATTCAATCATTCTTTTGCGGGATTTAAGTACACAAAAATAGTGTTCTCCATTCATCGTATTGTCGCTAATTTAAGACACTCTAGCACCAAAAATAAAATAACCTTAAATATCAATAAGATAAGTGTCTCCATTTGGCGACAGTGGCAATACTGGTCTGTCGTTAATTTTATACACCCCGTATTAGAGGGGGAAAAACCTAGTTAACCCTATTGATATTTCAGTTAAGTTACATTAAATATATTTATATTTTATGTGTGAAATAAAATATTGACTCTAATTTGACAATCTATAACAAAGCAGACAACCAAAAAAATAATTACTTATAATACATTAAGATAAGAAATTCTCGCATTTTCTTTTTATATGGTTTGCTTTTTCCGCAAAGTAATACAATACTTAAAAAGAACAAATCAATTGACCTTTTTTTAAACAATAATAGGATGTCAAATGAAAGACTCTTCAACGGTAACTAACAAACCAGATGACCTCAGTGCTGGCGTATACGTTTTACAGCAAACAATTGGTTTCATGTTTCAAGCTGCATTACGTGCAGCTGCAAAACTTAATTTAGCTGAACACTTAGAGAGTGGCCCCAAAACGTCAGAGCAGCTAGCACAAGAACTCGGTTGCAGAGAAAGAACAATTCGCCAAATACTGCGCCTGCTTGCCAGCCACCGGATTTTTACCTCTCTAGGTGACTCGCGTTTTGCCTTAAACCCTGAAGCCGAATTTCTAAAGGCTGATCATCCATTTTCATTACGCCAAGCGATACTCATGGTAACAGACCAAACATTTTGGATGCCGTCTTATCAATTAAGTGATATCGCATTAAAAAAACCGGTATTTGAAGATTTATTTGGCGGTAGTTTCTTTGAATATTGGGAGAAAAATGCCAACTTACCCGACAACTTCCATAATGGTATGTCATCATTTTCAGCGATAGAAAATAACTCTGTAGTTAGGCATTATGATTTCAATGAAAATATTGTTGTAGCTGATATTGCGGGTGGCTTTGGTGGTTTACTTCTCGAAGTACTGAAAAACAACCCAACAGTTCAAGGTATTCTATTTGATAGGTACATGTTTTAGAAAATAATATCTTACACTTATTAGAAGATGACTCTCGTTGGGAAACTTGCCCCGGTTCTTTCTTTGAAAAATGCCCAGAAGCCGATATATTTTTACTTAAGTATATCAGCCATGACTGGCCAGATGACAAAGTTGTTGAGATCCTAAAAACTATCCGCCGTGCCATGAAGCAATCATCTAAATTACTCTTGATCGATTGTGTTATTGGTGATGATGACAAACCCTATTTTGGCAAAGAATTGGATTTACTCTGTATCAACCTTTCCGCGGATGGCGGCGGGCATACAAAAGCAGAGTTTGAAGCGCTATTTGCCAAGTCTGGGTTAAAACTTAACCGAATCATCGACACGGATACCCACGTTTATATCATTGAAGTATTGCCTGTTTAATCATCTAAGTAAGGGCTAACTCTTCAGGTAATAAAGCATTAAGCCTTAGTTTTATTACCTTGTACGATTAAGTCATTGCCTATTGTGGGCTCGCCTTCCCTCCTCCTTTTATACTCTGCTTTTCTGATGAATATCAGAATTCTAAATGATGTTTATAGATTATCCTTTCCCATCTTGATATAAGACTGAGTAACACACTACACATTAAAATAATAAAGCCAAATGATAAAAATCGCCTTAATTGATGACCATATTGTTGTACGGTCTGGGTTCGCTCAATTGCTTACCTTAGAAAGTGATATTTCAGTGGTTGGGCAATATGCAAATGCCCAAGAAGCTTGGCCAAACCTAATTAACCTTGATATAGATGTGGCCATTATGGACATTTCTATGCCTGATGAAAACGGCTTGCAATTACTCACGCGTCTACGCCAGAAAAAGCCCGACTTCCGTACAATTATTTTAAGTATTTATGACACGCCGGCTTTTGTTCAAAGTGCGTTAGATGCGGGGGCTAGCGCTTATTTAACGAAACGCTGCGGACCAGAAGAATTAGTCCAAGCTGTTCGTTCTGTCCATCAGGGAGGTTGCTACCTATGTTCAGATGCCATGAGAGCTTTACGCCATTCACCGCAGCAACAAAAAGGAATTCAAGAGCTTACCCCTCGTGAACGCGAAGTATTTGATTTATTAGTATCAGGGTTAAGCGTTAAGGTCATAGCTGAACAACTCGAATTGAGCCATAAAACTGTTCATGTGCACCGTGCTAATGTACTCGGTAAATTACAGTGTGAAAATACCATCGATCTGGTTCATTATGCATTAGAACACAACCTGATTTCTCGATAATTTATGATGAATAAAAGCCTGCGATTAACACTGCAATCCACCTTTCTACTTTTTACCTATTCATTATTGTGGGTTGGATTGTGGATCATCGGTTTTTATTTGAGCCAAAATAGTTTTCAAGCAACATTATTTCTTCCTCAAGGGTTAAGACTCGCTTTAATGATCATCCTTTGGCGACGCTATTGGCCAACACTGCTACTCAGTGAAGGAATACTCAATCTTTGGCTATCAGAAGAACAATTACTGTTTCAACCTATTTTATTACTCTCTCCATTGCTTAGCCTTGGAGTCGCTTTTATTATTCAAGATATCTGGTGGCGATACACTTTATATTGGCAACGTTTATTACTGTTGCTCGCCGGTGTGGCTGCAAATAGCATTCTGCATGCGTTATTATTTGGTTGGTTATCCCCCTATTCCGTTAGCCAGTTATTTTTAACGACATTTACTGGCGGAATTTTGCTATCCCCATTTGTTTACCTAATTTATGAATATCTACACGAACAGCACTACCAAATGTTACTTGACTATGGGACTCCTGATAAGCAATTACGTACTTCATTGATTGTCTGGTGCTTTTTGTTTTGTGTTGTCGGTTTAAGCGCTCAAGTCTTTTTTGCGCCTGAAATAGAGCGTTTAATTGTCCTACTGGTATTTATTCCTAATGTTTTTATGGCCTATCGCTATGGCTGGCAAGGTGGAGTACTTTCCGCTCTATTAGGGAGTTTAATTATTACTTTTGCTCGGCAATTCCACGGTGCCTTCGCTGATTTAGAAGAGCTAGAGATGTTCTTAAGTACCCAAGCCCTTATTGGTATTGGATTAGGGATTGCCATTAGCCGTCAAAAACAACTTGCTAGCAATTTACAACGTTACCGCCAACGTTTAGAACAAGAGCTAAAAGCTCGTCGTGATTTAATGCGCCAATTAGTCCATACCGAAGAAGATATTAAAAAAGCGATTGCCCGTGAGTTACACGATGAAATCGGCCAAAATATTACCGCCATCCAAATTCAATCAATGTTAGTCAAAAAAACTGCCGCTGATCCACTTGGCCAGCAAGCAGCGAGCCAAATTAATGAACTCGCGCAGCAAATTCACCAGTCTACACGGCAATTGTTGCGCCAGTTACGCCCGCCCGTGCTAGAAGAAATGTCCTTGGAAAAAGCGCTTAAACACTTAATTGCTGAGTTTTCCTTCCCTGAAAGGAATATTCAATGCCATTTTCATTACGGTTTACAAGAAACACCAATAAACGAAACGGTTTTATTTACACTATATCGGCTAGTCCAAGAGTTACTTAACAATATCAGTAAGCATGCGAAAGCCACTCAAATCCATATATCACTTGAACAAGTAAATGACCAGATCCAGCTTATCGTTGATGATAATGGCGTTGGTATTCCTTTTAGTAAACGAACCAGCGGCTTTGGTTTACGTGGTATTGAAGAACGAGTCAGAGCCTTAGGCGGTGATTGGACGTTAACTACCCAAAATGGAACGAAAATAAGTGTTAACTTGCCCACATTTTGAGATAAAACATCGCAAAACTAGGAATTATTCCTACCCCTCTAATACCTTCTCTCATCCTTTTTGTTAAAAACTTGATTACATTTGCCAAACAAGAGAAACAACACCATGACAGGTAATGACACGTTGAGTCTGGATAACACTTATCGTTTTTGGCGTCGCCGCTTAATGCTATCAATGATTATTGGTTATGCCACTTTTTACCTTACACGAAAAAGCTTTAATTTCGTGATGCCAGTTATGCAAAGTGAATTGTTTCTCGATAAAAGCGATATCGGCTGGATAGCCACTGCGTTTTACCTTACCTACGGTATTTCAAAGTTTTTATCGGGTATTTTTCACGATATTACAGGATATCGCTGGTTTATGGGGGCAGGCCTAGTGATGACTGGGTTGCTAAATATCGTATTCGCCTATTGCTTATCGTTCCCTGCTTTATTAGTGGTGTGGACATTAAATGGTTTTTTCCAAGGTTGGGGATGGCCTCCTTGCGCACGTATCTTAACCCATTGGTATTCACGCAATGAACGTGGCTTTTGGTGGGGGTTATGGAATATCTCGATAAACCTTGGTGGAATGCTGCTGCCTTTATTGACAGCGCTATTAGCCACCCAATATAGCTGGCAGATGGCTTTAATTGTTCCTGGGGTAATTGGCGTGGTTGTTGGTTTATGGCTATGTAGTCAGTTACGAGGAACACCACAAGAAGAGCATCTTCCTAGCGTGGGCCAATGGCGAAAAGATGTGCTGGAATTACGCCAAGAGCGTTTGTCTCCGCCAATGCCAATGCTCTTGATTTTAAAAGAGAGCATCGTTTTTAACCGCATGATTTGGTTATTAGGTTTCTCTTATATCTTAGTTTATTTGATCCGTATGGCAATAAATGATTGGGGAAACCTATGGTTAACGGAAACACACGGTACCAACTTACTGAGTGCTAACGCAACATTATCGTTATTTGAATTAGGTGGCTTATTAGGGGCACTTTGTTCTGGCTGGGGTTCAGATCTTTTGTTTCGCGGCCAACGCGCACCTATGATTTTACTGTTTTCATTGGGCCTGTGTGTTTCAGTTAGCGCCTTATGGTTAACGCCAATTCATCATTATGCATTATTGGCTGTATGTTTTTTTGCTATCGGCTTTTTTGTTTTTGGACCACAAATGTTAATCGGTCTAGCTGCAACAGAATATTGTCATAAAAAAGCAGCTGGAGCGGTAACAGGCTATCTTGGCTTGTACGCCTATTTAGGTGCCGCAATTGCTGGATGGCCACTCTCTCAGGTCATTGCACGTTATGGTTGGTCAGGGATGTTTACCTTGCTCGCCAGTGCAGCGGCTCTGATGGGGCTACTGCTAATGCCTCTTTTGATTGCCAATGTCAGCAAACGGGAGCACTTAGCAGGCACTGTTTCACCCTCTGATAATAAAACCTGAAAAAAGGACTGACAATGAAACTGAAAACTCTCTCTACGCTTATCGCTGCGGGTTTGTCACTTGCAGCAATCACTACCACTGCAAATGCCGCAGGCCGTCTGGTGGTTTACTGTAGCGCAACTAATGCCATGTGCGAAACAGAAACCCAAGCTTTCGCGAAAAAATACGATGTCAAAACCACATTTGTTCGTAACGGTTCTGGCAGTACTTTAGCTAAAATTGAAGCAGAAAAACGCAATCCACAAGCTGATGTATGGTATGGCGGTACATTAGACCCTCATTCACAGGCGGGGGAAATGGATTTACTCGAACCCTATAAATCGCCAAAATTATCTGAAATCATGCCTCAGTTCCAAGACCCTGCGAAACGTAAAGGGAACTATTCTTCCGCGGTTTACATTGGTATTTTAGGCTTTGGCGTAAATAAAGACCGCTTAAAAGAAAAAGGTTTACCTATCCCAACTTGCTGGAAAGACCTGACTAAACCTGAATATAAAGGCGAAATTCAAATTGCTGACCCACAAAGCTCAGGGACAGCTTATACCGCACTGGCCACTTTTGACCAGCTATGGGGAAATGAACAAGCTTTTGATTATCTGAAAAAACTGAATGCGAATATTTCACAATACACCAAGTCAGGGATTGCACCGGCACGTAATGCGGCTCGAGGTGAGTCTGCTATTGGTATCGGGTTCTTACATGATTATTCATTAGAAGTCGAAAATGGCGCACCATTAGAGCTTATTGCACCTTGTGAAGGTACAGGCTATGAAATTGGCGGTATCAGTATCCTTAAAAATGCGCGCAATATGGATAACGCCAAACTATTCGTTGATTTTGTCCTCTCTAAAGAAGCGCAAGAACTTAGTTGGAAAGAAGGTAAATCTTACCAGATTTTAACCAATACCACTGCGGAGTCTTCCCCAGTTTCATTAAAACTCAATGACTTAAACCTAATTAACTATGATATGGATAAATACGGGGATGCAGATGTCCGTAAAAATCTGATCAATAAATGGGTTACTGAAGTAAAAATGAGCAAATAACAATTTGGTGCGGCGTTAATACGCCGCATTGAGCACTTACTTAACTAAAATAAAAATTAATTTAATTAAGCTCAAAATAGTTTGTGTCATGGCTAAACACCCTGCTTACACAAAATATAATGAGCTTAGGGGGATCTATGTCTCAAACCCTAACACTGACACCACCTAAAAAGCGAGATAGCACCTTTTTCTGGTTGTTATTAGCTTGGATTGGTTTTGCTTTGCTACCTTCTTGGAGCCTTGATTATGGCTTACTTGATTCTACGCAAGATGAAATCCTTGCCGCGTATGGTTGGAGCAGCTTAAACATTAGTTGGCTTTGGTATTTATTGCCTTCTATTTTATTTATTCGCCCGTTAACACCTGCGGATCGCTATCATAAAACTCGCCATTATTTGGATATTGGCATTGCAGTAGCAACGGTTGCTATAGTCATTTTGACCTCTTATCTTGAAGGAAAAGGCTTAGGCTACTCTTCGATAGTGTTATTTATCGCCCTTGGCATGGTGATGACTCTCGCACTAACACGCCTTGAATGGCTTGGTGGCGACCAGTTTGTTATTGGTTCACTCATCACTGTTGTCACCCTGATTGCGCTGTTTATTGTTTTTCCGAGCGTGGCTATTTTTATTCCCATGTTCACCGATGGTAATGGCGATTTTGCTCCCTTTGCGTTTGTAGCGATTTTGACACAATCACATATTGTTCAAGTCATTATTAACTCAATCTTTTTATCATTGGCGGTTGGTGCTGGCTGTACCTTCTTTGGTTTAATTTTAGCTATTTACACCACTCGTATTGCGAAACGCTCCGCAATTATTGGCCGTATTTTCTCAATATTACCCATCGTAACTCCGCCATTCGTTGTCGGTTTGGGTGTTACGTTGATGATGGGGCGTTCTGGGTATATCACCGAATTTCTCGCGGCCTATATGGGGTTAGAAAATACCAACTGGTTATACGGTTTTACTGGTATTTGGCTAGCTCAAGTCCTCGCCTTTACCCCTATGTCATTTATGATTTTGGATGGGGCAATTAAAACTATTCATCCATCATTAGAAGAAGCTTCGTATACCTTACGAGCTAACCGCTACCAAACCTTTTTTAATGTGTTTATGCCATTACTGAAACCTGCACTGGCTAACGCATTCTTAATTGTCATCGTTCAGTCATTAGCCGATTTTAGTAACCCATTAGTGTTAGGCGGTAACTTCGATGTTCTAGCAACACAAATTTATTTTTATATCACAGGTTCTCAGCTCGATTATCAAGCAGCAAGTACCTTAGGTGCATCACTATTAGTTTTCTCACTATTAGTGTTCTGCGTTCAATATATGTGGATAGGTAAGCGTTCCTATGTCACTGTTTCGGGCAAATCGTATCGCGGTGATGTACAACCATTACCTGTGTCATTAATTGCTACTGTAACTACCTTCTTAGCTATTTGGGTTGCCTTTAACGTATTGTTATACGGTAGTATTTTCTATGGTAGCTTCACGGTAAACTGGGGCGTTGATTACACATTAACCTTCGATAACTTTATTAAGTTATTCGGTCAAGGTATGAGTGACGGCGCATGGCCATCCTTATTAGATACCCTTCTGTACGCGGGTATTGCTGCACCAATCACCGCCATACTCGGCTTGTTAATTGCTTATATCGTCGTTCGCCAAGATTTTCGTGGTAAAAAAACCATCGAATTTACCACCATGCTGTGCTTTGCCGTACCGGGAACAGTGGCTGGTGTGTCATACATTTTAGCCTTTAATGACTCGCCATTTTACTTAACTGGTACCGCAGCTATCGTCATTATATCGATGACCATGCGTAATGTTCCGGTCGGTATCCGTGCCGGTATTGCGGGCTTAGGGCAAATTGATAAATCGTTAGATGAAGCCTCACTCAGCTTACGGGCAGGCTCCATGCGCACCATTTTCTTTATCCTGTTGCCATTACTGCGCCCTGCGATTTTATCGGCTTTGATTTATAGCTTCGTGCGAGCGATCACGACAGTAAGTGCCATTGTATTCTTGGTAACCCCCGATACTCGCGTAGCAACTGCCTACATTCTTAATCGTGTTGAGGATGGTGAATACGGCGTGGCAATTGCTTATGGTTCAATACTGATTGTCGTCATGTTGGCCATTATTTTCTTATTTGACTATTTAATTGGCGAAGCCCGTGTTTCACGTTCCAAAGCCAAAAATGCACAGTAATCATGGAGTAACTGACATGACACAACATAATTTTGTTGAATTAAAAAATGTGACTAAACGCTTTGGTACCAATACGGTCATCGACGATTTAAGTCTTTCTATTCCACAAGGCAGTATGGTGACCTTATTAGGTCCCTCTGGCTGTGGTAAAACCACGGTATTACGTTTAGTCGCAGGGTTAGAAAAACCCACAGAAGGACGGATGTTTATAGATGGTGAGGATGTTACCGATCGTTCAATCCAACAACGTGATATTTGTATGGTTTTCCAATCATATGCCCTATTCCCTCATATGTCGTTAGGGGACAACGTCGGTTATGGTTTGAAAATGTTAGGCTTACCTAAAGCTGAAATCAGAAAACGTGTTGACGAAGCACTAGAATTGGTTGATTTAGCTGGCTTTGCTGACCGTTTTGTTGACCAAATTTCTGGTGGCCAGCAACAGCGTGTTGCTTTAGCTCGTGCATTGATCCTCAAACCTAAAGTGTTGTTATTTGATGAGCCATTAAGTAACTTAGATGCCAATTTACGCCGTAGCATGCGTGAAAAAATCCGTGAATTACAGCAACAGTTTAACATCACCTCGTTATACGTGACCCATGACCAAAGTGAAGCCTTCGCCGTTTCCGATATGGTTTTGGTGATGAACAAAGGGAAAATCATGCAATTAGGTTCTCCACAAGAACTATACCGTCAGCCTGCCTCAAGGTTTATGGCCAGCTTTATGGGAGATGCGAATATTTTCCCTGCCACACTGACTCATGATTCAGTAAATATTTTTAATTATCACTTACCTCGCCCAGCACAACTAGCAACGGATAATACGGAAATCACTGTCGGTGTACGCCCTGAAGCTATCACGCTTAGCTTACAAGGTGACGATAGCCAACGCTGTACTGTCACTCATGTGGCTTATATGGGGCCTCAATATGAGGTCACTGTTGATTGGCATGGTCAATCCATGTTGTTGCAAATTAATGCCACACAATTGCAGCCAACCGTAGGGGAAAACCTTTATTTACAGATCCACCCCTATGGCATGTTTATTCTTGAGTAATGTTACACTCTTTAAATAATGCTTAATGTGGTTAGGCAACAGGTAAATGAAATACCAGAGTAAAGTACAAGGAAGTA
The DNA here is from genome assembly GCF_041344805.1 of Providencia sp. TYF-12. Taxonomy (NCBI): domain Bacteria; kingdom Pseudomonadati; phylum Pseudomonadota; class Gammaproteobacteria; order Enterobacterales; family Morganellaceae; genus Providencia; species Providencia sp. TYF-12. Next base: position 1,803,387 of record NZ_CP166833.1, on the reverse strand, counting down.
ACCACGTTAAGAAGCATTAAAGACTAGCTTAGCTAACAACAGAATAACTTGGCATTTGTGAATAACTCGTCGCCCCTCCGCCCTTTAGGGTGGAGGAATACGCAGCACCGATAGGAAGTTTAATCACTAAAAGCATGTAAGCCGTTATTTGAATATCAAACTTTATTTTTTTCTAAAAAAATAATTAACATACTTAAAAGAATAAATAACATACCGATTATCATTGAAATTGTCATAGACTCATCTAAAAGATAAGATGAGATCATGACACTAATGATTGGTGAAATAAGAATTGAGTATGATGACAGTTTAACACCGCCGTGCCCTATCATGTAATACCAAAGAATATAAACAATCACCCCATTAGCCAGCCCCATATAGATAATTGGAATATATACAGTCCAAAGAAATTCAGGATGTATATTACTCAATATGTTTACATCAACATCTAAAAATGGCATTAACAATACAAGAAAAATCAATGAGACTATATTTTGGTAAAATACTTTTGAAGTTAGGTTTATTTTTAAGACGATTTTTTCAGATAAAATGGTTCCTATCGCCCACATGAGTGCACTTAATAGAATTATCGCTTCGCCAATACTTATGCCAGATGGCGCTATAAATATAAAAATGCCACTAATACATAATAAAGACACAATTATTGAACGAAATTCAATGTGTTTATTCATTATGCTCAGCAAGAGTGTTGCCATTACTGGCATCGTATAAACAAGTACAGACGCCTTTACAGCTTCAGTATACTTTAACGCCAAACTATTTAATATAGGAACCAAAAAAACATTCAAAAAACCAAGTGGGATACTTTTTAAAAAGTATTGAATATTAAACCGATATCGACCAATAATGAAAAATACAAAACACAAAAAAACAACTGAAATAACTAATGAATAGATTCTAAAACCCCAAACACCTACTTGGTCAATTGCCAGTTTTGATATAGGAAATGCACTCCCCCATATTAATGACATTAAAGTAGCACAAAGAAGCACTTTAATTTTTTTCATTATACCTCACAACTAATGCCATTCTTTTGCTTATTTTATTAGATATTACTGTAGAAACAAAATGTGGGATTTTTCTTTTTTTTGTGTCAAAAATTAAAATGTTTAGATATGATGGGATAAATGTTTCTAAAATTTCTTTTTTTTCGTTATCTAATATCATCGTTAACCCTCCATAGTTCGCTTCCCATTTCTTTGTTAAGTTAATCACGATGCCTATACCATCATCGGAGTCACAATGTGTAGTTAAAAAATCATTTTTATCAAACTTGCTTAAATATATGTTTGATATCATATTTACTTTCTTTCCAGTTATACTCCATAAAAAATCTTTAAATTTAACATCATCAACAACCGCAATTAAATCAACTAAAATTATTTTAATTTCATCAAAGCATATTCTTCTAAATGAAAATGAAAACTCGCCATTATCTCTATCCTCAAATGCTATTGTTTTTTCATAATTGATACTCTCTATATCAGTGTCAGAAAGATAAAAATCGCTTACCCCTCGCCTATTTTTTATAATAAAACTCCATTTATCCTCTTCAATATTATTAATTAAATTTAAATTAACTTCAAATTCAGGAAAAAAATCTTTTATTGAAAAACTAGTATACCCATTACTTAAAAATTCTTTGTTATGCTTACTTATCCCCATTAAACAGATTCTCCTCTGAAAAACTCAAGTCCCTAAGTGAGATTGTAACTTTCCTTCCTTCCAATGAGATAGCATCATATTTAGTAATAACTTTAATTACTTGGTCAACCACTAACCCTGACATTACAGCTAGTGATGGTGAGCTTTGCCAAGCATTAACAGTTCTCACCCCATTTAAAAACTGTTGCTTCATTCTTGCTTCTTGAAACTCTTTCACTGTCGGGTCATCACTATAGAATGTTTTTTTAATTTGATGTTTAACATCAAAGTATGTTTTCCCTATTTGATTATTTAAATAAATAGGTCCTATGGATATTTCATGTGGGTCCCCACCAAGTTCAATGATAGGTATCGATTTATCAATAGCAACTTTGTGTATTACCTCCTCTACCGTATTTTTTTTGTAGTAGCCTAAACTTGCCCATGCAAGTAAAATCATATCAACATTATTAAGTAAATCATTAATTCTATTTTCATTTGGCGTTAAAAATTCAAAAAACTTTTCTATTTTAGTGTGTTTATTATGCTTATATATTCCATTTTCAGCTGAGTCAACTTTTCTTTTTCCGATATCCTCCTCTGTATATAAGACTTGTCTATTTAGGTTTGATAATTCGACAATATCACCATCAACAATCCTTAACGTTCCAACCCCCATTAATGCAAGTTGTAATGAGCACCATGTTCCCCATCCACCCATTCCCAGCACTAAAACTCTGCTTTTTTTCAAACGTTCCTGATATCTTATCGATGATAAATTATCATTATCGACTAAAGAAAATTGTAATAATTGACGATCGTACAATTCAATCTCTCTAGAAGAAAGTAATTCGGATGAAATAATATTATCTTCAACTAAACCACATGATATCATTTTTTGAATAAAATCTATGACTTCATATTCTTCAACATTTAAGTTTCTATTTAATAGTTCCTTTATTATTCTAGGTAATGTATGCTCTCCATCTAATTTAGACAATACGACTTTTACCCATTCAGGGGGGGACTTAATTATTTTAGCCTTACTAGGGATCTCACCAATACAAATATTTCCATTATCAGATTCAATAACATGATGAGAACGCTTTATCATTGGTTTTGTTATTCCGTTATACATATTCACACCTCCATTAAAATGCCGCTGTGGACGGCATTTTTTCAATCTTTACGACTCTAATATAACTTCTTCATCTTCATTATACATCGCAATTTCTTCGCTAATTGAAGATATACGCTCAGTTAAATCATGTAATATTATTTCATTTTCCATATTTTCACCTAGAATAAATGTAATTTTAATTAAATATTATCCACATTGATAACATTAAGATTAAAAATGATTAAATTAAGACAGTCAATATCAATAGAGAAACAAAAAAACTAACCATATAACAATAAAAAATACTGATAATTCATATTATTTAAATATATGCATGCTATTTTAAACCTCATAAAAAAACCAGCGCTTAAGTCTCCTTAAACGCTGGTTTTTAATAGCAGAATTAATTATAAGAATGCTTTATATGGCAGTTCAGGTTCATTTTTAAAAATATCATTAAAGCCACGGAAATGCTGATAATGTATGCGGTCTTTATCTGTTGGGTAAGTATACTTACCACCTACCTGCCAGAAAAACGGCGCAAATTTGTATTGTAAACGCTCTTTTTTCATATTCCATAAAACTTCTATTTCACGTGGGTCATTTTGGAAGTTGGCCCAAATATCATGGTGGAATGGAATAACTCGCTCGCAATCAAGTGACTCCGCAGCACGCAAAATATCAGATGAAGTCATTTTGTCCGTGACTCCACGGGGGTTCTCTCCAAAAGAAAGCAATGCCACGTCAATATTATAACGGTTACCATGTGCTGCGTAATAATTTGAATAGTGAGAATCACCTGAGTGATAAATAGAACCACCTGTTGTTTCAATTAAATAATTCACTGCACGGTAATCCATACCATCTAGGATTTCTTTATCATAAGAAGACACGCCTTGCGGTAGCGTAACCAGTGCTGTACGGTCGAAAGAATCGAGTACACGAATTTTCATGTCTCCGACTTCAATCACATCCCCCACCTTTGCCACAACACAACGCTCTGTAGGAACGCCCCATTTGGTCCATAAATCAACACAAGCTTGCGGGCCAATAAATTTAACGTGTTCACCGCAATTTTGTAATACTGCGGCTGCGACATTGACATCAATATGGTCGGCATGGTCATGGGAGGCTAATACCGCATCAATTTGTTTAATTGCAAATGGGTCGAGAGGAAAAATAGAGGTTCTTAGGTTAGGCTGTAATGCTTCTACCCCTCCCATGCGCATCATTTGGTGTTGCTTATTCATCAACGGATTTTTCTGCGTTTTTTTACCTGTCCCACACCAAAAATCGATAGAAATATTGGTATTACCTGCACTTTTCAGCCAAATTCCTGTACAGCCTAACCACCACATTGAGAATGTGTTTGGCTCAACAGCCGTTTTTTCAATTTCTTCATTCAACCAAGTTCCCCACTCAGGAAACGTACTTAAAATCCAAGATTCACGTGTGATTTCATTTACTTTACTCATAGTATTAATACCTTTTTCCAGAATTTTGAATGTAGGGAGCTTGGCGCCTTAATAGAGCATTAAGGCACTTAGCAAGATAGGATTAAATTCAATAAACCAAATATATGAAGGAATTAGACCAGTATGACCCGTGTTCCCTGTGCTTCAATGGCTTTAATAACTTCAGGGTTAGCGTTTTTTCCAGTAATTAAAACATCAATTTTATTTGCTGGGCAAAAGAGCATTCCTGTTCGATGCCCCACCTTAGAACTGTCAACCACCACCACGAGCTTATCGATTTGGTCAAGCATCTGTTGTTCAGCCACCGCCGTTAACATATCCGCTTTATACAAGCCGGCCTCTGTTAAGCCTTTGCCCGATGTAAACATCCAGTTACCTGCATAACCCATTAAGCTGTTCAGAGCTGGGTTTAAAAAAATATTTTGTGCCTTGTTGTACTGGCCACCAATTAAAATAACATCGTCGTGGTCTTGGTCTATTAAATAGCTTGCTAGCGGAAAATAATTGGTCACTATCTGTACGTTTTTCCCGCACAATTGCTGCCCAAGAAGGAACGCTGTTGAACCGCAGTTAATTACCGCGCTCTCACCGGGTAAACAGATTTCTGCCGCCTTAACCGCTATTTGTGATTTTTCCTCGTAGTGGTCAGTACTGTTAATATTTAACGGTGTCCACTTACGCTTTTTATTTTCAATTCTTTCTGCACCATTACGGACTTTTCGTAACTTACCTTGCTCATCTAACTTAGAAATATCGCGACGAGCCGTTGCAGGAGACACATTAAAGTGATCGGTAATATGAGAAACGTTGATCACCCTATTTGTTTCTAATAAAGACAATATTTCATTGTGTCTTTGCACTTCATTCATAACTATCGTCCTGTTAATAAGTAATCACTCTATGATTAAGTTTGATTACTTGTGATTGGTTTTGATTCTATTTATCTCGCTATTAGTTGTCAACCTTTGTCGTAACAAAAAACAGATATTTACTATGAATAAAAAAATAACACTGATTTTATTGGTGTTTTTAAATTTTACGTGATCAAATCGCCATTTATTTATTTTTTTGCTGGTAAAAAAACAGACAAATGCAAACAATCATAAAAGATCAGACGGTGATTACATATGATTACTTTTGGTTTTTTAACGACATTTTATAGGTTTAAAATGATTATATCGCAAGAACACCAGATACGATCAATATGATTAATCTCTACCCCATATAAATTACAAAAACAATTTGATTAGAGGTAAAAATATGGATTTTTTATACGACGCTTTCTATATTTTTTACAGCCAGGTAATGACAAAAGCGCCTCTATTATTAGGCTTAGTCACTTTTATTGGTTACTGGCTTTTGAAGCGTGACGGTACCACAATTCTTAAAGGAACAATCAAAACCATTGTCGGCTTTATGTTAGTCAGTGTTGGTGCCAGTACTCTGGTCTCCAGCTTCAAACCCGTGATTGAAAAAATGTCTGAATATCATGGCCTCACCGGTTCAGTCATTGACCCTTATACCTCCATGATGGCTACTATGGAAACCATGGGGGATGACTATTCATGGGTGGGTTATACGGTATTGTTAGCACTTGCACTTAACATCCTACTGGTACTCTTTCGCCGTATTACCGGTATCCGCACCATCATGCTGACGGGACATATCATGTTCCAGCAAGCAGGGTTGATTGCTGTTTTCTATTTTGTACTTGGCGCAAGTATGTGGGAAACCATTATCTACTCTGCGGTTTTAATGGCGTTATATTGGGGGATTTCCTCCAATATTATGTTTAAACCTACGCAGGAAGTCACTGGTGGGGCTGGTTTCTCAATTGGCCACCAGCAACAATTTGCCTCATGGATAGCCACTAAAGTCGCACCAAAATTAGGAGATAAAAAAGACAGCGTAGATAATTTAAACTTACCAAAATGGTTACACATCTTCCACGATAGTATTTCTGCAACAGCGATTGTGATGACCTTGTTCTTTGGGGTTATCCTAATTTCCTTCGGCATTCCAAACCTACAATCAATGGCAGGAACAACACACTGGACCATCTATATTATTGAGACTGGGCTAAAATTTGCGGTAGCCATTCAAATTATTGTAACCGGCGTGCGTATGTTTGTGGCTGAATTATCGGAAGCTTTTAAAGGTATTTCAGAACGAGTGATCCCAAATGCAGTGCTCGCGATTGACTGTGCGGCTATCTACGCCTTTTCACCAAATGCAATGGTATTTGGCTTTATGTGGGGGGCAATTGGCCAATTTGTTGCCGTACTCGGTATGCTGGCATTTAGCTCCCCTATTATGATTATCCCAGGCTTTATCCCGATGTTTTTCTCAAACGCCACTATCGGTATTTTCGCTAACCACTTTGGGGGCTGGAAAGCCGTGATGAAAGTATGTTTTGTCATGGGAGTCATAGAAATATTAGGCTCGGCATGGGCGATTGATTTGATTAACCGCCAAGGCACTGATTTCAGCGGCTGGATGGGTATGGCCGACTGGGCATTAGCCTTCCCTGTTATTATGCAAGGGTTATCATTTTCAAAAATGTTTTTCTTTGTTGTCGTGGCGTTAGCCGTTGTCTATATGTACTTTGCGGCTAAAAAACTACGCGCAGAGGAAGATGCACAAGCCGCTTTAGGGCCTATTACTGAGCTAGAAGAAACTGAAGAACCACCCGAAGCTACATTTGAAAACCCCACTGTTAAACCCGTTAGGATTTTAGCCGTTTGCGGTAATGGACAAGGTTCATCAATGATGATGAAAATGAAAATTGGTCAATACCTTGAGAAAAAAGGCATTCCCCATGTAATGGACTCCTGCGCAGTATCTGACTATAAGTCAAAATTAACGGCAACAGATATTATCGTTTCTTCAAAACACCTAAGTGCTGAGATGGACCCAGGTGAAGGCAAGTTTGTTTTAGGCGTACAAAATATGCTCAATCCACATTCGTTTGGTGATGAACTGCTCAGTATTATTCATACTAATTTTCTAGCAAATAAATAGCATCACTGAGGAATTATGACCTTAAATGTTCATTTAATATTAAAAGGAAGACAATGATGGGGTTTAAACAGTCATTAATTGATAATAATTCAATCCAGCTACAAGCATCCGCAACCAACTGGCGTGATGCCATTAAAATCGGTACGGATATGCTGGTCGCTTCTGGCGCAATCAAACCCGCCTACCATGATGCGATTATCAGTAGCGTCGAAAAACTCGGTCCTTACATTTGTATCGCGCCCAATCTCGCACTTCCCCATGCTAGGCCTGAAGATGGTGTGATCCGCACGGCTTTTGCCCTTGTCACATTAGAAAGCCCCATTATTTTTGATGGGGAAGAGGAACCCGTCGATGTGCTGATCACTCTTGCTGGCAGTTCATCAGATGAACACATGGAAGGCTTAATGGAAGTCACTCGCGTTCTTGATGATGAAGACAGTGAAACAGGCGTTGACCTCAATAAATTGCGCCGCTGTCGAACGATTGATGATGTTTATCAGGTTATTGATCAAGCATTATGCTAATTTAATGATAACAAAAGAAAATCACTAATTAGCTATAGAGGTAATCCACTATGTATAAAGTATTAGCACTTGATTTGGATGGCACCGTACTCACTCAGGATCACACAATTCACCCTGAAGTCAGACAAGCCATTCAGGCAGCAACAAAGCAATGTCACGTTATGATTGTAACGGGACGCCATCATACCGCTGCTCGCCCTTATTATGATGAGCTAGGGCTAACCACGCCTATTATTTGTTGCAATGGTACTTATATCTATGATTACCAAAACGAAAAAGTTATCACGCACAATGCACTCACCAAACAAAATGCACTCACTTTTATCGAACTCGCGCAACAAGACAAGCTGAAAATGGTGATGTATATCACTGATGCCATGGTGTATTCAAAAGTCGATCCTATCGATTACATGAATGCAATGGAGCAATGGGCTAACGACCCAACAATGGCCCATCCACCCAAAATTTATCGTATTGATTCATTTGAAGAACAAGTCCAGCACGCTGACTATATTTGGAAGTTTGTTGTCGAAGGTGAACCCGCTACATTACAACGTTTCTTGAATTCCCCTTGGATAAAACAAACTTTTAATGCAGAAAAGTCATGGTCAAACCGTTTCGATTTCGCCGCTAAAGGCAATAATAAAGGAATACGTTTAGCTGAACACCTTAACTCTCTGGGGTATCAACCAAACCAAGTTATCGCTGTCGGCGATAATCACAACGATATCTCCATGATTGAGCTAGCGGGCTTAGGAGTTGCAATGAAGAATGCCGATGATACCGTGAAATCCCACGCAGATGTCGTTTGTGCTACAGATAACAATGGTGATGGCCTTGCGCGTTTGATACGTGAAAATATTCTAGGACAATCACAATGACCAAACCTTTGATCCAAATTGCATTAGACCAAACTGACTTACAATCCGCTTTAAACGTCGCTGAAAATGTGCACTCCTTTGTCGATATTATTGAAGTAGGAACAATTTTAGCCTTTGCGGAAGGAATGAATGCCGTTGCCACGTTACGCAAACAATACCCAAACCATATTATTGTTTGTGATATGAAAACTACCGATGGCGGTGCCATTCTTTCCCGTATGGCCTTTGAGGCTGGTGCAGATTGGATCACCGTTTCCGCGGCGGCTCATATCGCCACTATCGCCGCCTGTAAAAAAGTCGCCGATGAATTTAACCGGGAAATCCAAATCGAAATCTATGGTAATTGGACATTTGAAGATGCTAAAAACTGGGTTGAACTTGGTATCTCACAAGCCATATACCACCGGTCTCGTGATGCTGAACTCGCTGGTATTGGTTGGACTAACGAAGATATCGAAAAAATGCGTCAGCTTTCTGACCTTGGGCTAGAACTGTCTATCACTGGCGGTATCGTTCCTGAGGATATCCACTTATTCAATGGCATCAAAGCGAAAGCGTTTATCGCTGGGAGAGCCTTAGTTGGTGATACAGGGAAGCAGACCGCAGAAGCATTGCGTGAACAAATCAATCGCTTTTGGAAATAGTGTTTTCTCCCCTACTCGCTAAAAAAACAGGCCAGAAGAAAAATCAACTGGCCTGATAAACAACCTTAATTAACTATTAACCTAATTGTTTACGTGCATTACGGAAAATTCGCATCCATGGGCTATCTTCTCCCCAGTTTTCAGGGTGCCATGAGTTACTCACCGTACGGAAAACACGCTCTGGGTGAGGCATCATAATAGTGGCTCGCCCATCTTTTGTGGTAACCGAAGTGATTCCATTAACTGACCCATTCGGGTTAGCTGGATACTGCTCAGTCACTTGACCATAATTATTCACAAAACGCATGGCTACTAGCCCATTGTCTTCTAACTGCTGTAAATGTGCCGCACCACGAGCCTCTACCTGCCCCTCGCCATGAGAAACCGCTATCGCCATGCGAGAGCCAGCCATATTTTGCAGCAATAATGACGGGCTATTCGCAATTTCAACTAAACTAAAGCGGGCTTCAAAACGTTCTGAACGGTTACGAACAAAACGTGGCCAGTACTCTGCTCCTGGGATCAGCTCATGTAAGTTTGACATCATTTGGCAACCATTACAGACCCCTAAGGATAAGGTATCAGGACGATTAAAGAATGCCGCAAACTCATCACGAACTTTATTATTGAACAAAATTGATTTTGCCCAACCTTCCCCCGCCCCTAATACATCACCATAAGAGAAGCCGCCACAAGCTACCAGTGTTTGGAATTGACTCAGGGATAAATTCCCCGCTAACAAGTCACTCATATGAACATCAACCGCATCAAAACCTGCACGGTCAAAAGCGGCTGCCATTTCAACATGAGAGTTAACACCTTGTTCGCGCAATACCGCCACTTTTGGACGTACGCCTGATAAAATATATGGCGCAGCGACGTCATCTTCAATATCAAAAGTCAGATGAGCATGTAAACCAGGGTCTTGGTCATCTTGTTTCATCGCGTGCTCTTCATCAGCACACACTTCGTTATCACGCAGACGTTGCATTTGCCATGTTGTTTCAGCCCACCATTGGCGCAGTTGGCTACGAGAGCCATGATAAACCACCGTATCGCGACTATTAATTATCACCGCATCATCTTGCGTCGCCGTCCCCAAATAATGAACACAAGAGGCCAAGCCAGCCTGAGCAAAGCATTCTTCTACATAAGATTTATCCGCGCCATTAATTTGGATCACAGCTCCAAGTTCTTCATTGAATAACGCGGCAAGAGTGTCTTCATCGAATGAGCTAATATCAACATTGATCCCACAGTGCCCTGCAAAAGCCATTTCCGCTAATGTGACAAACAAACCGCCATCTGAACGGTCGTGATAAGCGAGTAATTTTTGCTCTGATAATAATTTCTGCACAGTATTAAAGAAGCCGAGCAGCAACTCAGGGCTGCGTACATCAGGGGCTTTGTTGCCTAATTGGCGATAAACTTGTGCGAGTGCAGAACCACCTAATGCATTGTGGCCTTGACCAAGGTCAATCAATAATAATGCGTTATCTGTCGATGTTTTTAATTCAGGAGTCACTGTTAAACGCACATCTTCTACACGCCCAAATGCAGTGATCACCAATGAGAGTGGTGACGTCATTTCACGTTCCTCACCCTCATGTTGCCAACGTGTTTTCATTGACATTGAGTCTTTACCAACAGGGATGGTTAACCCTAATGCAGGGCAAAGCTCTTCACCGACGGCTTTAACTGCTTCATATAACCCAGCATCTTCCCCTGGATGCCCTGCTGCCGCCATCCAGTTTGCTGACAATTTGACGCGTTTTAAATCTTGAACGTAAGAACAGGCGATATTTGTTAACGCTTCACCGACAGCCATACGTGCAGAGGCCGCGAAATCTAATAGTGCTACCGGCGTTCTTTCGCCGATAGACATCGACTCACCATAGTAGCTATCTAAGCTTGCTGTTGTTACTGCGCAATCTGCAACAGGGATCTGCCATGGCCCGACCATTTGGTCGCGAGCGACCATCCCGGTAACGGTACGGTCACCAATCGTAATTAAGAACGTTTTCTCAGCCACCGCAGGTAAATGAAGTACACGTTTAACCGCTTCATTTAGGTTAATCGTTGTTCTATCTAATGCATCGGCTTCTGCTTTCAGGGTTTTCACATCCCTAAGCATTTTCGGCGTTTTACCCAGCAGCACATCCAACGGCATATCAATAGGTTGATTATTAAAATGCTGGTCATTTAGCGTTAAATGGCGTTCTTCTGTTGCTTCACCAATCACTGCAAATGGCGCACGCTCACGCTCACAAATTGCCGTAAATACAGGAAGCTGTTCTGGTGAAACCGCCATAACATAGCGTTCTTGTGACTCATTACACCACACTTCTAATGGGCTCATTCCCGGCTCATCATTGAGGATTTTACGCAGTTCAAAGCGACCTCCACGGCCCCCATCACTGACTAGCTCAGGCATAGCATTTGACAGACCACCAGCGCCCACATCATGAATAAATAAGATTGGGTTATCATCACCAAGCTGCCAACACCTATCGATAACCTCTTGGCAGCGACGCTCCATCTCTGCATTATCACGTTGCACGGAGGCAAAATCTAAATCAGCATCGGATTGACCTGACGCCATAGATGATGCAGCACCTCCCCCTAAACCAATATTCATGGAAGGGCCGCCAAGTACTACTAATTTAGCACCTACGGTGATCTCACCTTTTTGAACATGGTCCGCTCGGATATTACCAATACCGCCCGCTAGCATAATTGGTTTGTGGTAGCCTCGTAATTCTTCACCATTATGGCTGTTAACTTTTTCTTCATAGGTACGGAAGTAACCCAATAACGCAGGACGGCCAAACTCATTATTAAATGCCGCCCCCCCAAGAGGCCCTTCCATCATAATGTCCAGCGCAGTAACAATCCGCTCAGGTTTACCGAAATCCTCTTCCCATGGCTGTTCAAAACCCGGAATTCGTAAGTTAGAAACAGAAAAACCAACTAAGCCTGCTTTTGGTTTTGCACCACGACCTGTGGCCCCTTCATCACGAATTTCACCACCAGACCCTGTTGCAGCACCAGGCCACGGAGAGATTGCCGTTGGGTGGTTGTGTGTCTCTACTTTCATTAAAATATGTGCATCTTCTTGATGATAACGATAAGTGCGCCCTTCTGGATCAGGGAAGAAGCGGCCAACTGATGAGCCTTCCATTACCGCAGCATTATCTTTATATGCAGATAAAACGTGATCAGGTGTTTTCTCAAAGGTATTTTTAATCATTTTAAACAGCGATTTCGGCTGTTCTTCACCGTCAATAACCCAATCTGCGTTAAAAATTTTATGGCGGCAGTGTTCTGAGTTTGCTTGTGCAAACATATATAATTCAACGTCTGTTGGGTTACGCTTCAAGCCTGTAAAAGCATTTAGCAGATAATCTATTTCATCATCAGCCAATGCTAACCCCATTTCTTTATTTGCTGTTTCTAATGCAAGGCGTCCACCAGCAATAATATCAACCACTTTCATGGGAGCTGGTTGTTGATGCGCAAACAACGCACTGGCTTGTTCAAAAGAAGAAAAAATAGTTTCCATCATGCGGTCATGCAAAATAGTGATTACATCATGCCATTGTTCTTGGGTTAAGTTGTCCCCTTGAACATAGTAAGCAATTCCGCGTTCAATACGTTTCACTTGAGTAAGACCGCAGTTATGCGCGATATCCGTTGCTTTAGAAGACCATGGAGAAATCGTCCCCGGACGTGGGGTCACTAGAATCAGCTTACCGAATGGGTCATGCTCCGCCAGAGAAGGACCATACTTTAACAAACTGCTCAGTTTGCCTTGCTCACTTTCACTTAACGGCGCTGACAGCTCAGCAAAGTGCATATATTCAGCATAAATATCCGTAACAGGGAGCTGTTTTTCTGCGAACAGCGCCAAAAGGCGGGTAATACGAAATGCTGATAGAGCAGGTGAACCACGCAAAATTTCCATAGTCTTAATTTCTCTCTTTTAAACGCCAGCCCTGAACATGAAAGCAGGGAAACCGAAGGACATTATAGAGCAATGTTCATCAATACGAAACCGTTTGCGTGATTAAAAATGAAGCGGTTAGTTAAATATTATTATGTGCTAAATACGATAATATAGGTTGCACCGATCTTGATTGTTAAGCAAAATAGCCAACCACTGGAATTATAACCATTACTTAGCCATACTCTTTTTAGGTATACCAGCACCAGTTAATGCACGAGAAACTATTATTTGAATAACTTAAAAGTTAACTATCTAATCATCCTAGTTATCACGCTACTGGCTACAATGGTCATTGGTTTTAACGTCCGTTGGCCAAATACACAAGATTCACAAATTAATAGAATTATATCTCAAGGTGAATTACGTATTAGTGCTGTTAGCTCACCACTTATCTATATAGATGAGCAAAAACAGTTGCGCGGATTTGACTATGAACTCGCCCAAGGGTTTGCCTCATATCTTGGTGTTAAACTAAAAATCACCATTCGCCCAAATTTTGAGCAGATTTTTGATGATCTTGAAAATGGGGATGCAGATATCGCTGTCGCTGGGCTACTGTATAATAAAGAAAGGTTAGCAAAAACTAAAACTGGGCCAAGTTACCTTAATGTCACCCAGCAACTCGTATATAGAAAGGGAACCACGAGGCCAAAATCTTTCAATGATATTGATGGCAAACTACTGGTCACCTCTGGTACCGCCCATGCTAGCACGCTAAAGGAACTTGCTAAGGAATACCCAAATCTAAAATGGGAAGAAACATCTCAATATACTACAAATCAAATACTTGAGATGCTAGCTGATGGTGAAATTGATTATACACTAGAAGATTCTATCGCCATCGCTTTACAGCAGCGCATCCATCCTCAAATTGCTGTCGCTTTTGACCTATTAGATGACCATGCTGTTACCTGGTATATGCGACGTAGTCAAGAAAATAGCTTAGATGCCGCATTACTGGACTTTTTCAATCTCAGCAATGAAAGTGAATTATTAGCACGGTTAAATGAAAAGTATTTTAGCCACGTAGAGTCATTCGATTACTTTGATACCATGGCATTTATTAAAGCTATCGATAATAAACTACCTGACTACCAACCTTTATTTGAAAAATATGCCCAAGAGATAGATTGGAAACTACTCGCAGCAATTGCATGGCAAGAATCTCACTGGGACCCCCTTGCAACTTCTCCTACCGGGGTTCGTGGCTTAATGATGTTAACAAAACCAACGGCAGCAACGATGGGAATTGCCGATAGGTTAGACGCAGAAGAAAGTATTAAAGGCGGTGCTGCTTATATTGCTTATATAATGGACCGGTTACCCGAAAGCATCGCAGAAGATGACCGAATTTGGTTCGCTCTTTCAGCTTATAATATGGGATATGGCCATATGCAGGATGTGCGTAAACTAACGGAAATGCTAGGTGGGGACCCAAATCGGTGGTTTGATGTTAAAGCACGGTTACCATTACTGACCCAAAAGAAATATTATTCACAGCTAACCTATGGCTATGCTCGTGGACATGAGGCTTATCGCTATGTTGAAAATATTCGTCGATATCATCAAAGCCTAGTCGGTTATTTGCAAAGCCGAGAAAGAAAACAACATACGCTTGATATTGCTCAAAAGTCATTAACTTACTTGATTTCGCCTGATAACTTAAAAACTACAGGGGCTAACCCAACTGAAAATCAGTCACCTATTACAGAAAAAGTTAGCATTAAAAACCTGGGGGCGATGAGCTCCTCTAACCAAACACCTAAAATCCATAACATGGAAAAGCTATCCTTAGGCCATTATTTGATTTCGCCTTATTCATTACAAGATGAAACAGAGACTGATAACCCAGTGCCAGTTCCACCACTTAAATCCCCAGATAACCCGCTTTAAACCTACGAATTAATAGCAAATCGGATAGTGAAATAACACCGCTAACTCTGTTGACGCTTTTGTGCTTTTTTCTGCTCTCTGCGCATTTTAAAAAAAGCACTAAGCATTGAAGAACACTTTTCGGCTAAGACTCCGCCAGTCACATCCACATAATGATTTAACCCAGCTTGCCCCATAATATTAATATAAGAACCACAAGCCCCTGTTTTAAAATCTTTAGCGCCATACACGACACGACCAATTCGGCTGTGAATTATCGCTCCTGCACACATGATGCAAGGCTCTAATGTGACATATAATGTGGTATCTAATAAACGGTAGTTGCTCAGAGCTTGCCCTGCTTGTTGCAAAGCAATAATTTCAGCATGGGCTGTCGGGTTGTGGTCAATAATGGAACGATTCCAGCCTGAAGCAATTAGTTGATTATCTTTAACAAGTAACGCCCCCACCGGGATTTCGCCTATCTCTTGCGCTTTCAACGCTAGCTCTAGGGCTTGTTGCATCCAAAACTCATCAATTTCTATTTGCGTCACTCTTACCTCTGTTCAATACATTTTATGTATTGATTATCCCGAAATGTTAGAGTGACTGCAATTTGAAATAGTCGACACCCGTATCATCTTCAGCTAATTGCTAAAAATAGCTAATTTTGCGGCAAACCCCATGAAGAACGCCCCAACCGTACAGTTTCCTAACTTCGCCAGCACTTGTTTTTCACGTAAAAAACGCGCAATTAAGTAACCACTAAAAATCAGTAAGCTCAGATATAAAAAGCTAACA
The DNA here is from genome assembly GCF_041344805.1 of Providencia sp. TYF-12. Lineage (NCBI taxonomy): Bacteria > Pseudomonadati > Pseudomonadota > Gammaproteobacteria > Enterobacterales > Morganellaceae > Providencia > Providencia sp. TYF-12. Next base: position 1,787,378 of record NZ_CP166833.1, on the reverse strand, counting down.
GCTTCCAAAATGGTGGCTAATACCAAGTAAGGTACCCATGCATGAGAATAATTAAAATCTATAAACTGAATAAAAAATGAAATATAAAATAAAATGGCCTTAGGGTTAGTTAAACTGAGTACTAAAGCCCGAGTGAAATATTTCTCAGCTTTAATTTCTATCGTACTTTGTTCAGAAGACATTGATTTCTTTTGTAAAAAAGTGGCATACAAAATTTTGCAGCCTAAATACAATAAATAAGCAGCCCCTAAGTAACGAACAATGGTGAATAGAGTCGGTGATGCTTTAATCAGTGATGCGACACCAATAAAAGAAAGGAAAATCAGGATTGCATCCCCAGTAAATACCCCTATTGCAGCGCGGTACCCTGCTCGAGTACCATGTGATGTACTTGTTTTTAATATATAAAGCGAGTTTGGCCCCGGTACAATGATAATTAATATTAACCCTGCCAAATACGTCCAAAAATTCAATACACCTAGGTTTTCAAACATAGCCATACCCTAATAATTTTTTATTATTACTACCATAACTTTTGTTATCTGAAAATATTTATTCAAGTGAATGTTATCGGTAAATATTAATCACTTAATTTTCTTTTACATTCAAGGTTAATAATTCAACTCAATTTTTATCAGCAATTTAATTGGCGATATATCAATAACTACTTCATGCATAACAAGTTATTTAGGGGAGGTCGTTCCTCATAATTAATAACTTTAGCCACTTCGTCAGATAAAGGAGCATAGATTATGAGTAAGCAGTCCCTCAAATTTGAGTGAAATACCTGACAACAGGTAAGGGCTAAATTACTTGTACATTGCTTCATTTATAGTACCGGACACATTGTCCAGATCAATACAATTGAATGTTAGTGTTCTATCCTCCATCAACACCCTAATAGAATATAACTTCTCCATTGAAGCCCCTATTTTCTGTGGATACACAGCATAAGGTATTAATTGTTCTTTTTGCCACTCTTTGCAAGATTTAAAATCACCTAGCCCTTTAACTTTTATGAGTTGCTTATAAGGGCTTACTACTTCTGGCTTTTTATTGTTATCTAACATCGCCTGTAGTTCATCCAAGCTGTAGGTAGTCGCCATTACAGACGATTGAAAACATATGAACAACACAACTGCTAGTATCCTTTTCATCTCACACCATCCCATTAATTAATTTCAGTGATGTTAGCGTAGAGGAAATGCAAATTGAAGCAAACCTGCCGAGTTTCGCTAGACACACTTAAACTAATTACCTTTACATAACTTGTAACCCATTTAACCTTCATTTGATAGCATCCCGTTTTATACATCACAATGGAGTGTTTTTTTATGCGCAAATATATTGCACCTTTAGCTGTAATTTCAGTCACACTATCTACGTTCGCTATGGCCAATTCCATACAAACTTCATCTGAATCGGTAGAAGTCAAAGAGGGTGTTATCAATGCTCCTGAAATCACTATCAAATTAAACGGGAAGCAATCTAGCAATGAACCACAGGAAAAAATTATTGTAGAAGCTGATTCTATCGAAATTGTCGATGGAGAACTTCGAGCTAAAGGCGCTAAGTTATATGAGCAGGATAAGAAAATAGAATCGAATAAATAATTTATTGCTCAAGCTAGCTAGATCATCTATGGCTTGGGCAACAAAAACCTGCCAAAGCAGGTTCACTTTATCTTTTAGTCTTGCCAACATTATTCTGATTAGTTTTGTTTTTTCTCACACAATTGACAGAGACTCGCCTAACTTACTACCTTTTAAATTCATCTGTTTCAGAAGCTCCGCATATATAGTAACCTTACCTGCTTTACTGAAATCAATGCATAGATAGTGTGATTCTTCGTATTTAGATCGACGTAGCTTGTTAAGATGATTTAAAATGATCTTAGCGGCAGTAACACAAACCCTCATGTGTGTACTTGTATAAGTGGGCTTGCATGGCTCCTAGCGCAGTAAAGCACCTAAATATTCATCAACTGATGGTGATTTTAAGTTTTGTGTTGCTTTATCCGACATTACTGACATTGAAATGCCCCTATATAACAAAGCACTCTACTTTAAGTGCACTCACTAGGTATTTTCTAAGCTATAAAAAGGGATGCGTTGAGTTTTGTGTTACGAATTTAGATTTTTCAATATGAAATATACTGTATAAAATCACAAATACCAGACGAAAGTAACGAATAAGTGCAAGGTATAAGTTGCTAATTATTAACTTATTTAAGTGTAAATTATTGATATGTCATTATTAATTACTAAAAAATGTATCAACTGCGATATGTGTGAGCCAGAATGCCCAAATGATGCAATTTTTATGGGCGATGAAATTTATGAAATTGACTCCAGCCTGTGTACTGAATGCGTAGGCCATTATGACAAACCTACGTGTCAATCTGTCTGCCCGATAACAAACACAATCATCACCGACCCTCAACATATTGAAACTGAAGAACAGTTATGGGACAAATTTGTTGCAATTCACCACGCTGATAAAATTTAACCCCAATTAACCTCCCCTCGCTATTGAGCTTTAATGCTTAGAAAGCTGCCAGTAGATTTTCTGGCAGCTAGGCATAGCATTATTTAAAGATTACTTTCAATAATGACTGTAGCAGCGGCATAGTGGCGTTCGTCTGTAATCGAAACATGGAAATGTGTTGCTTTTAAGCTACCTGCAAGTTCCAGCGCAGCGCCATTTAAGTTAAGTAATGGCTTACCCAATTTATCATTTGTCACTTCGAATTGGGTAAATGCTAAACCATTGCGTATTCCTGTGCCTAATGCTTTTGCAGCAGCCTCTTTGACTGCAAAACGTTTTGCCAAAAAACGCGCTGGCTTTGATTGTTTTTGGTATTGAACGAACTCGCTTTCTGTCAGTATCCTGTTCGCTAGGCTGTCACCTGTGCGTTCAATTGCAGACTCAATGCGTGCTATTTCAACAATATCTGTACCTAACCCTACAATCGCCATTATTTACGCGCTTCTAATAATATTTTTTTCATATCAGCAACGGCTTGTGCTAACCCGCTAAATAAAGCACGACCAATGATTGCATGACCAATATTTAGCTCATAAATTTCCGGTAATTGGGCAATACGCTGAACATTATGGTAAGTCAACCCGTGACCTGCATTCACTTTAATACCTTTACCTGCGGCATATACCACACCATCACGAATACGACGAAATTCTAACTCTTGCTCTTGTTCTGTTTTCGCATCTGCATAAGCCCCAGTATGGATCTCAATAAATGGTGCCCCACACTCTTGTGCCGCATCGATTTGCTCGTGATCTGCATCAATAAATAATGAAACTAAAATACCCGCTTCAGAAAGGCGCTTAACGGCATCAGCTATTTTTTGTTTTTGACCTGCGACATCCAAGCCACCTTCAGTGGTGACTTCTTCACGTTTTTCAGGGACTAAGCAACAAAATGCAGGTTTAATACGGCAGGCTATCTCAACCATTTCATCCGTTACTGCCATTTCAAGATTCATTCGAGTTTGAATGGTTTCATTTAAAAGGGCGACATCTCTATCGGTAATATGGCGACGATCTTCACGTAAATGCACCGTGATGCCATCAGCCCCTGCTTGCTCAGCGACAAAAGCAGCTTGTACAGGGTCGGGATATTGAGTGCCTCTTGCATTCCTAACAGTTGCAATGTGGTCAATATTTACACCTAACAAAAGCTCAGCCATTTTTTTCTCCCAATAAATAAACGATAACAAACAACTCTCCCTTCTATCCTACTGTAATTTGCCGTCTTGAGGGAATAAATCTCTCATCATTCGAGGTGAATTCCAGCTTAATTGCCCTATTTCAATGGTTACACTTTTATTTTGCGAAGCGCTTCGTAGAATTTTATTGAAATGATAAATTCACGTTGTTCAAAGCGAAGACTTTCAGTAAAAATAATAAAAAAGGGGCGAATAACCATAATCAATATATTTAATATATGGGGTCATTCAATCATTAAAATAACAATATATTTAATTGGGCTTATTCTGCACTTTAGGCGAGTAGGTAAATTGGCGAAATAGCTCGCGGCTTTTTAAGGGCTTTCCACCTAAGTAGGGTTTAAGGGCAATGCGAGTGAAGCGTTTGGCTGCTTTCAATGTGTCAGCATCTGGGAATTCTCTACTAGCCAGAGCTTTAAGTTGCTTACCTGTGAAACTGAGCTGGTCAATAATTAAACTACCAATAAAACCTTTTTCTTCACGGTAACGGTAAGTCATAGTATCGGAAACTGGCTCTCCACTGCCTGCACAGTGTAGAAAATCCACCCCATAACCAAGGTAGGAAAGCAGTGCCAATTCAAATTGGCGTAAAGCAAATTCTGGGGTCTGTTCACTTGCTGCGAGTATTTGCAAACAGGAAAGGTAATCAAAAAATAAGGCTGAATAAGGTGTGCCAAATTCTAATACTCGAGCGGTTAATTCATTAAGGTATAAACCGCTATATAAAACCGTCCCCGTTAAAGGTAAAGCCAAGGAAACAGGGTCAGCATTAATGAGTGTTTTGATTTCACCTTTGCCTCCCCAACGGATCAGCAAAGGTGTGAAAGGCTGTAAACAGCCTCTTAATGGTGAGCGGTTACGGCGAGCACCTTTCGCAAGCAAGCGAATTTTCCCTTCACCTTCAGTGAAAAAATCAAGTAATAAGCTTGTCTCACTGTAAGGCCTTGAATGGAGTACAAACGCACGTTGCCAACCACTCATTCTACCACCAATTATTTGAGGTCGTCGACATAACCAAGGCTGCGCAATGCTCTTTCGTCATCAGCCCAACCAGATTTAACTTTAACCCAAAGCTCAAGGTGTACTTTATTATCAAACATTCTTTCCATATCAATACGTGCTTCAGTACCAATGGTTTTCAGTTTGCTACCTTTGTTACCAATCACCATTTTCTTCTGGCCTTCTCGCTCAACCAGAATCAACCCATTGATATGATATATACCCGAATCCGTCACTTTAAATTGTTCAATTTCTACAGTCACTGAGTATGGCAATTCATCCCCAAGAAAACGCATTAGCTTTTCACGGATGATTTCCGATGCCATAAAACGCTGGGAACGGTCGGTGATATAGTCCTCAGGGAAATGGTGAGTCGCTTCAGGTATATGTTGCTTCACAATCTTAGCAATTGTATCTACACCCGTGCCTTTCTCCGCACTGATAGGAACAACATCCAAAAAGTTCATTTTCTGGCTAATCATACCGATATGCGGCAACAATATCGTTTTATCGACCACATTATCAATTTTATTGATCGCTAAAATAACAGGGCAACGTAAGCTAGATAGCTTAGTCAATACCATTTCATCATCAGGCGTCCAATTAGTGCCTTCAACCACAAAAATAACTAATTCCACGTCACCAATTGAGCTCGATGCGGCTCGATTCATTAAACGGTTAATAGCTCGTTTTTCTTCAATATGTAACCCTGGAGTATCTACATAAATAATTTGGTAATTATCTTCTGTATGGATCCCCATAATACGATGGCGAGTCGTCTGAGGCTTTCTCGATGTAATCGAAACTTTTTGCCCCAGTAATTGATTTAATAATGTTGATTTACCAACATTTGGCCGCCCAACTATAGCCACAAAGCCACAGTGGGATTGTAATTCACTCATTCAAGCTCCAAAATTTTCAATGCTTGCTCTGCGGCGGCTTGCTCTGCTTTACGGCGACTTGACCCAACCCCATTAATAGGCTGTTCAATACCGCTGACTTGACAGTGGATCGTAAATTCTTGATCGTGAGCTTCACCTTTTACCTGAACAACTAGATAGTTAGGTAATGGTAAATGACGCCCTTGCAGATATTCTTGTAACCTTGTTTTCGGGTCTTTTTGTTTATCACCCGGACTGATTTCATCCAGTCTACTTTGATACCAATCTAAAATAATTCTTTCGATCGTTTGAATATCACTATCTAAAAAAATACCACCGATCAGTGCTTCAACAGTATCAGCAAGGATAGATTCGCGACGAAACCCACCGCTTTTTAATTCCCCCGGCCCTAAACGCAAGCATTCACCGAGTTCAAATTCACGGGCAATTTCCGCTAATGTATTTCCACGCACAAGTGTTGCTCGCATTCGGCTCATATCACCTTCATCCACTTTAGGGAAACGATGATATAAGTCATTTGCAATAACAAAACTTAATATTGAGTCCCCTAGAAATTCTAGGCGCTCATTGTGTTTGCTGCTTGCGCTTCTATGTGTTAAGGCTTGGATTAATAACTCATTTTGATTGAATTGATAACCAAGCTTACGCTGTAATCTTTCTAGTAAAGAGGGGTTCATGTGCGCCCAACCATTTTTATTTGATAAAAAAGCACACGCAACAGACCTGTAAAATAAGCCATTTTACAAAACTGTTGCGTTTGCACTGACTCCCGAGTCAACCCACATTTTATACAGCTCAGTAGAACTAATTATAAAATACCATTAGTTACCATGCATTATAAAGGAGGGTTAATAATTGGAGAGCCAATAATATTAATTAAACTATATTGTACACTGGGTAAAATAATAATGCTTCGGATTATGCGGATTTTCAAATGAAAACCCGCACAACCACCGTTTGGCAGATCCAATTAATAAGATTATAGTGGACCAATTCGGCTAAAGCGAATACCTGTAGGCCATTCGTTTTCTTGTTTATCCAAACTTAACCAAATAAACACAGCTCGACCAACTAGGTTTTCTTCAGGAACAAAGCCCCACATACGGCTATCTGAACTGTTGTCCCTATTGTCACCCATCATAAAATAATGCTTTTCAGGCACAATCCATTCATTCTTTGGCATACCCGGTTGCAAATACCTTGCTTCAGTAATAGCTTGGCGAATAATTAGGATTTGATGCTCAACGGTGCCTAATTTTTCGCTACGCTCATACTGGCGCAGTGCATTTCTAGGTAATGCTTCGTCCAATGGGATTTCATAATTACCCTTTTGGCTGTCAACAACAGAATCAACATCAAAAAACATCGTCCATTCACTCGGTGCCAATGGACCATAAGTAATAGGGAGTTTTTCCGTGCACTTGTTATCAGCACAATTTGGGTAAATAGTCAGTTCTTTCGCATCTGGGTTATAAACGATTTTATCCCCAGGCATACCAATCACACGTTTTACAAAATCAACATTTGGATCTTTCGGGTATTTAAATACCGCAATATCACCACGTTTAGGTTTACCAGTTTCGATTAATGTCGTCTGCGTAATTGGGTCTTTTAGCCCATAAGCAAATTTCTCAACCAACATAAAGTCGCCAACTAATAAAGTTGGCATCATTGACCCTGAAGGTATTTGGAATGGCTCATAAATAAATGAGCGGACAACCAGCACAATAGCTAACACAGGGAAAATAGATGACCCTGTTTCAAGCCATGAAGGACGGCGAACTGCATTCGCAACATCCGCTTCACTCACTGCACCGTTAGTCGCATCCTGTAATTGCTTTAGCTTCGCTTTACGAGCAGGTGCAAATTTAAACTTGTCTAAACACCATATAATCCCTGTGATTAATGTTGCCAGTGTTAGGATCAAGGCAAAGGTGTTAGCCATTGAGTCTCCTTGTAAACTTAGTTGTCTTTACCAACATGCAATATAGCAAGAAACGCTTCTTGTGGTAATTCAACATTACCTACTTGTTTCATCCGCTTCTTACCATCCTTTTGCTTCTGTAACAGTTTCTTCTTACGGCTAACGTCACCGCCATAACACTTGGCAAGCACGTTTTTACGTAGTTGTTTAACTGTAGAACGAGCAATAATATGGTTACCAATCGCCGCCTGAATCGCAATATCAAATTGTTGGCGAGGTATTAGTTCTTTCATTTTTTCGACAAGTTCACGCCCACGATGTTGTGAATTTCCGCGGTGAGTAATCAAGGCGAGGGCATCAACACGTTCGTTGTTAATAAGAACATCGACCCGCACCATATCCGATGGTTGGAAACGTTTAAATGCGTAATCCAACGATGCATAACCACGAGAGGTTGATTTCAAACGATCGAAGAAGTCCAGAACAACTTCAGACATTGGAATATCATAAGTAAGCGATACTTGATTACCATGATAGACCATATTGGTCTGAACACCACGTTTCTCAACACACAATGTAATCACATTACCTAAATACTCTTTAGGCATCAGCATGTGACATTCTGCAATTGGCTCACGCAGTTCTTCAATATTATTCAATGCAGGTAGCTTCGAAGGGCTATCTACATACACAATTTCACCGTTGGTTTGTTTTACTTCATACACTACCGTTGGTGCAGTAGTAATCAGGTCAAGGTCGTATTCACGCTCTAAACGCTCTTGGATGATTTCCATGTGTAATAAGCCAAGGAAACCACAACGGAAACCAAAACCGAGTGCCGTAGACGTTTCTGGCTCATAGAATAATGATGCATCATTCAGGCTAAGTTTACCAAGGGCGTCACGGAAAGCTTCATAGTCATCAGAGCTTACAGGGAATAAACCTGCATAAACCTGTGGTTTTACTTTTTTAAAGCCAGGCAGCGCTTTTTCAGCAGGATTACGAGCACCTGTTAAAGTATCACCTACTGGTGCCCCAGTGATATCCTTAATCGCACATACTAACCAGCCTACTTCACCACAATTTAATACATCGCGGTCAATTCGCTTCGGTGTAAAAATACCAAGGCGGTCAGCGTTATACACTTGACCTGTACTCATGACTTTGATTTTATCGCCTTTTTTCAAGGAGCCGTTTTTAATACGGATCAATGAAACAACACCTAAATAGTTATCAAACCATGAGTCAATGATTAAGGCTTGCAAAGGCGCATCCGCATCACCTTCTGGTGGGGGGATCTCTTTAACCAGACGCTCAATCACATCTTGAACGCCAATCCCTGTTTTTGCTGAACAGCGAACAGCATCATGTGCATCGAGCCCCACGATATCTTCTATTTCATCCGCAACACGCTCAGGGTCTGCCGCAGGCAAGTCGATTTTGTTCAAAACAGGAACAACTTCTAGGTCCATCTCAATAGCGGTATAACAGTTTGCAAGTGTTTGAGCTTCAACCCCCTGCCCTGCATCAACCACTAACAGGGCACCTTCACATGCTGCTAATGAGCGTGATACTTCATAAGAGAAGTCAACGTGGCCAGGTGTGTCAATGAAATTTAATTGGTATGTTTCACCATCCGCAGCGGTATAATCGAGTGTAACACTCTGTGCTTTAATGGTGATCCCACGCTCACGTTCTAAATCCATTGAGTCTAAAACCTGCGCCGCCATTTCACGATCTGTTAAACCACCACAAATCTGAATAATACGATCTGATAAGGTAGACTTACCATGGTCGATATGAGCAATGATAGAAAAGTTTCTTATGTTATTGATTTTCAAGGTAATATCTTCTTTTAAATTGCCTTACAAAATCAGCTTTGTGCAAATATCGCGACAAAACTAAAATGCTATGATTATCACAAGATTGTTAATTAGCAGCATTTTACATACAAGAACCCACTAACACAAAGATTCAATGTAAAACAACTGTAAACCTGTATAAGGTTAATAAGTTAGTTATCGTAATTTATCGCTAACTCCCCTGTAAAATATACTGTTTTATACCACCGTGCTTATACTATTTTCATTCCTGCTCGAAATAATCTAAAAAGCCAATGAATTGCTAATCATCCATTTATTAATAAGCTTTAAACCGCAAAAGGGAAACTACATGTTTCCCTTTTTAGTGATAGTACCAATTTATATTTCGAATACAACCCATTGAAATTTAGCAATTAACTTGTATCGAAAGCTCTGTCGGAGGTAACCCAATTTGTAAAACCACAGGTTGAAAAGCTTCGTCATCACGCCATTTTGACGCCAACTTACGTGCTATAAAAAAGCCAATTACACCACCAGCCACACCAGACATAGCTATCCAAAACTGTTCTAAGCTAAATGATTGCGCTAGACCTGCAAAAATAAATAACCCTAAAATAGGCGTTAAATAAACTAATAGTGCAGAGCGTATCAGGCTACCTTCTGGAATACCGACCTCAATCTTTTGCCCTACCACCAGTGGCTGTTCAATCGCAATTTCTAATTCATGTTCCGTATTTGGCCCTATTTTACTTAATGCGTAAGAACCACAGGTTTTACGAGCACCGCAACTTCCACAGCCAGATGAAGAACCATAGCGCAATAACGCCCTACCGTTTTGCCAACGGACTACTGTTGCCCACTCTTTTACCATAACTTACTCCCGGAACTGAATACTACCCGCCACGACTTGTGCGGTTGCCAACGGTAATTCACCGATGATAGTGACCACATGTTGTTTTTGCGCCATCGTATAAATTGTCCGACGCCCATTTTGTAAGGGTTGATCTAACAACGGGCCTTTTACAGATTTTGTCACATTAACAGAAAAGGTAAATAGACCATCACTAAACATCGCCGTTTCGACTATATCGTCTTCAGCTAATTTACGTGAAGAGCGCGATATTTCTTCGAAGCCTGGTGGCAACATACCGATTTGCCACTTAAATGAGGGATTCCCATTTTTGGGCGAAATCAATAAAGGCGGCATATTTACCTTGCTCAAGGTAAGCAACGAATCTTTCACTGTTTTGCTATCTAGTACCGTTGAGATCACACGAAATTGTTCAAGTGTTTGACTATTATTATCGAGAAGATCGATACGTAATGGTAATTTCGTTTCTTCATCGATCAATACTACATAGTTAAAACGTGAATTGTCTTTCGATATTATGCGGATCACTAATGCAGGTCGGTCACCAATATGAGTGCGCCCTGCATCAATAAAATTATAATACGGTTTAATTTGTTGATAATTAGCAAAAATTACCGAAGGTAAGTTATCAACAATATTTTTGCCATTTAAGCTAAATGCATCAAACCCTGGCTCAAAATAGCTAATGCTGTCACCTTTTTGCACAATTTCACGTCGTGACGAATCCATCTGGATCATCTGAGAAACAGGCTTACCATCAATAATAGTATGGCGATAACGTACAGGAGTAATTGATTGAGGGTTAAATGTCACAAATGACATTTCATAAGAGAGAGCTTGGGCAGCATTTCCCATTTCTTTAAAAAGAACATCGGCATCTTGTTCAGATGCCGAAGCTTGATTAGAAACAATCAGGCTGCCCGTCAGGCAGATGACGGATAACCATTTATTCATTATTGCAATTTAACTCCTGCTGAAGACGCAGCTTGTGCAGGTTCTTGATATTGCTGATTCTGATTCAACATTGAGCGTCTTTCAATTTCATACTGCTGCAACATTGCATTAATACGTTGATTTTGCTGCTCAACTTGTTGCAGTTGTTGCTCGTTACCAAACAGTTGATTATCAGATATATTTAAGCTTACTGGCGCACCACTTCCTACTGGAATTGTGTTAAACATAGGCTCATCAACTGGTGAATCAACAGCATCACTTTGATTATATTGTTGAACACCAACAATCACAGCCAATGAAACACAAGCTGCCACACCAATTTGGGTTAATTGGCTCGCCCAAGGACGAATTTTGCCCCAGAATGGGAAGCTTCCCCAAGTCGCAGGTTCAGGCTGCGATTCAACAACTACCTGAGGATTAATACGCACAGCTTCATTCTCTAGTGCTGCCGCAACTTTACTAGCAATATCAAAATGCATGACCTCGCTAGTTTCGTTACGTAGAGTATCACGAATAAGATGATAGCTCTCCCAACGTTGCTTTAACGTTGAATCACGTGAAATGGCGTTTACTAGTTCTAAATCTAGAACTTCGCCATCCATCATTGCGGAAAGTTTCTCTCTTTGCATGCCCAATTACCTTCAGTTAATTGCATCACAATTATAGTTAATTGACTGATTTAACAATACTAATACTGTTGAATCAGAGGTTGTACTTTATTATCAATCGCTTCTCTTGCTCTAAAAATACGCGAACGTACAGTGCCAACAGGACAATCCATAATTTCTGCGATTTCTTCATAGCTCAAACCATCTAGTTCGCGAAGCGTAATTGCCATTCTTAAATCTTCTGGCAATGATTCGATGGTTTTAAAAACGACTTTCTTTAATTCATCAGACAACATTAAGTTCTCTGGGTTCGAAATTTCTTTTAAAGCACCAGCGGTTTCAAAGTTTTCTGCATCACTCGCTTCGAGATCTGACGCGGGTGGACGCCTATCTTGAGCAACTAAATAATTTTTAGCCGTATTAACCGCAATACGATAAAGCCAAGTGTAAAATGCGCTATCACCACGAAATGACCCGATGGCACGATACGCTTTTATAAATGACTCCTGAGCCACGTCAGGGACGTCGGCCTGCGGCACATAGCGAGAGACTAGACTTGCAACTTTATGCTGATATTTTATTACCAGTAAGTTGAAAGCTTGTTGATCGCCTTTTTGCACCTTCTCAACCAATATCTGGTCAGTTAATTGCTCGCTCATTCCAGGAAGTATCTCCCGAATTCAAGCTGATAATATGTTAACTTGATCATGTTCTCCCTTCCTAAAGCAAGCACTACTTTGAGTAGTAGAACTAGTTGAAGTTCAATTAAATCTAAAAAAATAGTCAATAATTTACAAAACGGCCAACGTTGCTGTTTCGATGATCCTAAAAGATCTCCATTAAAACAACTGTATATAACATTTCCGTCTCTCATGAATACAGCATACGAATTTTGTAAATAAATACTATTACCACCACACGAAACCAATTTGAATATGTAAATAGACTTAGGTCAATACATGTTTACTAAACAGCAATCCATCAATAGCAATAGACAATCCAATAGGCTAACATAAAAAACTCAATACATACTATTATATACACGCAAACACTTATGAACGCATCCACACAGCATTACACTGATATCTTAATCATTGGGAGTGGTGTCGCAGGACTTTCAGCTGCCTTACGGCTCGCCCCCTTTCATCAAGTGACTATTCTCAGCAAAAGCAACCTCAGTGAAGGGGCTTCCTACTACGCACAAGGTGGTATTGCCGCCGTTTTTGATGATACCGACAGTATTGAATCTCATGTTGAAGATACCCTCATCGCTGGTGCGGGTATTTGCCAAAAAGAAGCGGTTGAATTTATTGCCTCAAACGCTAAGCATTGTGTTCAGTGGCTGATCGACCAAGGTGTTTTATTTGACACCGAAATCACCGAAAGCGGCGAAACACAATATCATTTAACCCGTGAAGGGGGTCATAGCCATCGGCGGATCTTACATCATGCGGATGCCACAGGTAAGGAAGTTGAAACAACTTTAGTCGATCTTGCCATTGCCCACCCTAATATACATATTAAAGAACGCTATAACGCCGTTGACCTTATCCTTTCTAATCCAGCCAACTCTTCTCGTATTTTAGGTGCCTACGTCTGGAACCGCCAAAAAGAACAAGTCGAAACAATCCGAGCAAAAACAGTTGTGTTAGCAACGGGAGGTGCTGCTAAAGTTTATCAATACACGACAAACCCTGATATTTCTTCTGGCGATGGCATCGCAATAGCATGGAGAGCCGGCTGCCGTGTTGCTAACCTTGAATTTAACCAGTTCCACCCAACCTGTTTATTCCACCCGCAAGCACGTAATTTTTTACTAACAGAAGCATTGCGCGGAGAAGGGGCTTATTTAAAACGCCCTGATGGTAGTCGTTTTATGCCAGATTATGACGAGCGATGCGAACTTGCTCCTCGTGATATTATTGCTCGGGCAATTGACCATGAAATGAAGCGCCTTGGTGCTGATTGCATGTATTTGGATATCAGCCATAAGCCTGATGATTTCATAAAAAACCACTTCCCAACCATTTATGCGAAACTAATGACTCTAGGTTTAGATCTCACAAAAGAGCCAATCCCAATTGTGCCTGCGGCTCATTATACTTGTGGTGGCGTCATTGTGGACAAAATGGGTATGACCGATATCACCAACTTATATGCTATAGGGGAAGTGAGTTACACCGGTTTACACGGTGCAAACCGTATGGCCTCAAATTCACTCTTAGAATGCCTTGTATATGGCTGGTCAGCAGCAGAAAACATCAATAAAACCATAAAACAGATCGATGAGATCCCTTATTTGCCTGAATGGGATGAAAGCCGAGTGCATAATTCGGATGAACAGGTTGTAATCCAACATAACTGGCATGAATTACGCCTATTTATGTGGGATTATATGGGGATCGTTAGAACCACCAAACGCCTTGAGCGCGCCTTACGTCGTATTCATCTATTACAGCAAGAAATCCATGATTACTATGCGAATTTCCGTATTTCAAATAATTTACTGGAATTACGAAACCTCGTTCAAGTTGCTGAATTAATGGTACGTTGCGCGCTAGAGCGCAAAGAAAGCCGTGGGTTACACTATACACTTGATTATCCAGACCCATCACCAAATTCAGGGCCTACCGTTTTAATACCTGAATAGAGGGTCACAAAGCCGGCACTGGTGTCGGCTTTTCTTTAGCTAGCTTCACGGTATATAACTTAGTACTTTAAATAAAATGGCTGAATAAGTTTACGAAATGCTTCGGTATATTCATTATTTTCATTTTTTAGCGCTAAAGATGTTTGTTGTACCGATGCTTCCTGTAATTGAATACCCAGCAGCATACGGTGATAACCAGTTTTAGGTTTATCGCTAATATCGACGCGAAAAGCTGTAAACCAGCCAGATTTCCCTGCCATATCCTGCAATCTCTCCCCAACTTCGTATGGTAAGACTAAACAAAACAGCCCATGGGGAGCAAGACAGGACTTCGCACTTTTTAGCAATACATCATGGGTTAAAGCACATGTATACCTTGCTTGGTCTCGTTTTTTATCACGGCATGCGACCGCAGGTTCAAAATAAGGCGGGTTACTCACAATCAAGTCATACTGAGTCTGCGAATGCTGGCTATAAGTAATAATATCTTGGTTAATTATATGTAAGCGTTCCGCCCAAGGTGATTCATTAAAGTTTTCTTGTGCTTGCGCCGCTGCCTCATGGTCTAATTCGACGGCATCAACACGCAATGTTGGGTTTCTTTGGGCTAACATCAGGGCTATCAAGCCACTACCACTGCCAATATCTAAAGCTGCTCTAACCCCTTTTACGGGAGCCCAAGCCCCCAGCAACACGCCATCAGTCCCCACTTTCATTGCACATCGGTCATGTGCGACAAAAAACTGTTTAAAAGTAAACCCACCTTTGCGGTAATTTTGTTTTAGTTCACACATGCAAACACTCTAATTGGACAATATTTATTCTATCGTACTCATTTTGAGCAAATAAAAATGATAATTTAACCTATTCGCTACAATATTATTCTTATATTATGAGAATAATATTTGAGACGAATTTTTTTTACTGCTAAGTTCAAAAAAAGGAGATGCAATGAATAGTATAAATCGAACCCTAGACATCTTGTCATATATCACAACCAGTGCATCTCCGGTGACGCCTCAGGCTATCTCATCTGCATTAGGCATCCCATTATCGACAGTTTATCGGTTGCTGGCAATTCTCATAAATTGGGAATTTGTCTCTTATGCAAAACAATATGGCACTTATTGTGTCGGTTCGCAGAGTATCAAAAACCAAGAAAAATACTATCACCACAGTTTATTGATGGGAGCTTCTAAACAAGAGCTACAAAAGCTAGCGAAAAAAACGCAAGAAACCGTGGCGATAATTACTTCAAACTTACGGGAAACTATTTGTGTAGACATGATTGAAAGTGAACAGGCCTTACGCTGCTCTTTTATTATTGGTCGTGGTAATACCTTAATAAAAGGAGCAAGTGCAAAAACGTTACTGGCCTTTCGTCATGAACAATACCAAACCCATGTATTTGAAACACACGCGAAACAATTAGCACATGAGCAAAGTAAATTTAAATTACAACAAGACCTACTGCAGATACAAAAACAAGGCTATGGCGTGTCTATCAGTGAAATTGACGAGGGCGTATTGGGGGTTTCTGCCCCTATTTTCAAAGGAAATGATGTTTTAGCTGTAATTTCAGTTATGGCGCCTGAATTCCGTTCCACTCATCGCGTCGATGAATTTATTACGCATACTTGCCAAACAGCCCATAACATTACTAAATTAATTAACCTGGAGTAACTATGACACAAGCTTTCCAATGGCAAGGGCGCACAGATGGTGAAACACAAGAACATTTGCGCATCCATCAGGTCATTAACCAACACGCTCCTGCTAAATTTGCCTTAATTGGTTTTGCGTCCGATGAAGGCGTTAGACGTAATAAAGGCCGTCAGGGGGCCAAAGCGGGTCCAAATGCTATTCGCAGCCAACTTGCAGGGTTGCCAATTCATCAACCACTTGCCATCAAAGATAACGGGACAATTAGCTGTGATGACGGTGATCTCGAAGCCGCACAACGCCGTCTATCTGATGAATTAGTAGCTATATTATCTGCTAACCAAAAACCTATCGTCCTAGGTGGTGGTCACGAAGTGGCATTTGCCAGCTTCCAAGGCCTGTTTGACTATGTTGAACAATATCAAGCGGGTAAAACAATTGGTATTATTAACTTTGATGCGCATTTCGATTTACGCGAAGCCCCTATTGCCACTTCCGGCACGCCATTTTTGCAATCTGCCATGTTATGTCAGCAATACCAACGTCCTTTCAAATACTTATGCTTAGGCATCGCAGATCATGGCAATACAAAAGTCCTATTCGATACCGCTGATACGTTAGGTTGCCAATATATCCGCGATAAAGAATTAGCTTATACCAAGCTACCTCAAGCAATTGAAAAAATTAAAAAATTCATTGACGATGTCGACTATTTATATGTCACCGTAGATTTAGATGTATTTTCTGCAGCCATTGCGCCAGGCGTTAGTGCACCAGCACCGAAAGGTATTTCTACTGAAATTTTTGATGAACTATTTGCCATTATCAAAAGTAGCCAAAAAATTGCCGTTTTTGATATCGCAGAATGTAACCCTGAGTTTGATATTGATAACCATACCGCCAAACTCGCAGCTTATTTGATTTACCAATATTTATTCTAATAAAACAACACAACAATTCGACTGATAAATACACTGTTTCTCACGCTGTTAAGATAACTTACTTTCGAGCACCACAATAAAAATAGCTTTGAAATTGATTATCAAATTAGCTGTAGCGCAATATCTTAATGGTTTTTAACTATTGAATTTCGCGTTACAGCTAGGCGGCAAGTGACGTTATCCCTAGTCACATACAAAAGTATGTGACTAGGGTAGCGGAGCGCGGCTAACAACTCTGTAGCGTGAAAGACAACAGTTAAAAAGGGAAAAATATGATTCTACACCTAGACACGCTCTCCACCCTATTTCTAACAGTAATCTGCCTATTGATGGGGATCCACTTAAAAAAACGTATTGATTGGCTACAACGTTTTTGTATTCCCTCCCCTGTTATTGGCGGTTTTCTGGTTAGTTTGATTATCTGGGGACTTAAATCATTCAATCTAGCCGAGATTAATTTTGATACCAGCTTACAAACCTTTTTAATGGTTGCCTTCTTTACCACTATTGGGATTGACGGTAGCTTCCGTATTTTGAAAAGTGGTGGTCGGTTACTATTTATCTATCTTTTCATCTGCTGGTTTGTGGTTATCTTCCAAGACACTTTCGGTGCAGGGCTTGCCCATTTATTAGGTGTTGAACCTGTTATCGGCATTATGGCTGGCGGTGTTTCTCTAACAGGAGGGCACGGTGGTGCGGCTGCTTTTGGTGGTATGGCAGAAAGCTTAGGGGTGCAATCAGCGACAGTCGCCGCTATTGCCGCCGCAACTTTCGGTTTAATAACGGGAAGTCTACTCGGTGGGCCAGTCGCTTCATTTTTGATCAAGAAATTTAACGTTCGCATTCAAGCTGATGAAAATGTAGAACGAGTTCAAATACCTGAAACCATCGCAGGGAAAATCGAATCTATCGATGCCCATGCTTTTTTAAAAATGCTCGCGTTAGTACTGGGGATCATGGTAATTGGTCAATTCGCCTCGGCACAATTTACTAAGGCAACAGGATTTTCATTACCGAGTTATGTAGGCGCAATGATCATCGCTATTGTTATCCGCAATATTAACGACCAAATTGAATTATTCCGCATCAACCAAAAATCGGTTGACCTGATATCAGAAGTCTCCCTTGGCTTATTTTTAACAATGGCGATGATGTCATTAAAAATTTGGGAGTTGAAAACAGTTGCACTACCATTATTTACCATCCTATTAGCGCAAGTTATTATATTAACGTTATTAGTTGTCTTTGTTATTTTTAGGCTGCTAGGTAAGAATTACGATGCCGCCGTGATGTGTGCTGGTTTAATGGGCCACGGGCTGGGAGCTACGCCAAATGCAATGGCTAACATGTCTTCCGTTTGTGAGCGTTATAAACATGTTTCCATGAAAGCCTTTATGATTGTCCCATTGAGTGGTGCAGTACTCATTGATTTAGTCGGGATACCTTACCATACTTGGCTTATTAATATATTTAGCTAATCATTTCGAAAGGGAGGTTCTCCTCCCTTTTCAATGGTGTTATCCAGCCTAAACCCTACCTACTTTCATTGATATATCACTCCCTGTCTACTTTAAAAACAGTTACAATTGAGGAAAGCTGATTTTTCAGGTGAACAATTTTGCTAACCTGTTTATAATCAGCGCCCCAAATAGAGGTATATCATGACTGCATCCACTTTTTCTGAACTTGAACTTGACGAAAGCCTAATTAATGCGCTTTCGGATAAAGGCTATCAACGCCCAACGGCTATTCAAGCCGCGGCTATTCCTGCTGCAATGGATGGCCGAGACGTTTTAGGTTCAGCCCCTACTGGAACAGGTAAAACCGCCGCATTTTTAATCCCTGCGATTCAACATTTACTTGATTTTCCAAGAAAAAAATCAGGGCCACCTCGAGTTCTGGTTGTTACACCAACTCGTGAATTAGCCATGCAAGTTGCTGAACAAGCAAAAGAATTATGCGCACATAATCACCTAGATATTGCAACGATTACTGGTGGTGTCGCTTATATGAACCATGCTGAGGTTTTCAGCGAAAATCAAGATATCGTTGTCGCCACAACAGGTCGCTTACTCCAATATATCAAAGAAGAAAACTTTGACTGCCGGGCCGTTGAAATTTTAATCCTTGATGAAGCAGACCGCATGTTAGATATGGGGTTTGCGAATGATATCGAAACCATTGCTGGTGAAACGCGCTGGCGCAAACAAACTATGCTCTTCTCTGCAACTCTGGAAGGCGAAGCAATCCGTGATTTTGCAGAAAGGTTATTAGAAGAACCCATTGAAATTGATGCAGACCCTTCTCGTCGCGAACGCAAAAAAATTCAACAATTTCATTACCGAGCCGACACACTAGAACATAAAACAGCTTTACTATGCCACTTGTTAAAACAAGAAGAGGTAACAAAAGCGATTGTGTTTGTTCGTAAACGCGAACGCTTACGTGAAGTCGTTCAATGGCTGCGTGAAGCAGGTATTGAACCATGTTACCTTGAAGGTGAAATGCCGCAAACTAAACGTAACGAAGCTGTTCGCCGTTTAGTTGATGGCCAAGTTAAAGTATTAGTTGCAACCGATGTAGCTTCCCGTGGTTTAGATATCGATAACGTCAGCCATGTGTTCAACTTTGACTTACCACGTACTGCTGATGTGTATTTACATCGAATTGGTCGTACGGGTCGCGCAGGCCGCAAAGGGGTTGCAATTTCCTTAGTTGAAGCTCACGACTTTCCACTGCTGGGTAAAATAACTCGCTATATTGAAGACCAAATTAAAATTCGTGTTGTTGACTCTTTGCGTCCGACCACGAAAGCCCCTTCAGAGGCAATGCTGAATAAGCCTAAACCGTCGAAGAAAGTCCTTGCAAAACGCAAGGAAAAGAAAAAAGAAGAACAAACTAAAAAGAAAGAAAAAGTACGCCATCGCGATAAGAAAAATATTGGGAAACGCCGTGCTCCAATTGCACCGACAACACCTGAGCAAACTAAGTAAATAAAAACGGGTTTCGACCCGTTTTTTTTATTATTTCATCATATTAAACACTTTTTCACGCATAAATTTTCCCTCATGGGTTAACAATTCTGGTTTAATAATATGATTATTGAGAATGTCTTTGCAGTCTAAGCCTTGGTTGTTTTTAACTCGCCAATCAGCTCCACTTGCTAACAATAACTCTGCCACCTCAAGTGCATGGCTATTCACTGCATCATGTAAGGGAGTATTGCCTAAACTATCCCTAATATTTACCGTTACACCATTCTTTAATAAGATTTGAGATTGCATGACTTGGCCGTTTTGTGCAGCTAAATGCAAAATACTTTTTTGTTCTTTTGATTGCATACTTTTAATTAATTGCCCATATTGAGATTCAATTAAAACTTGCATAAATTGCCCATTCATTGCACTAACTGATTGCCGAGCTAAAAAGTCAATATCGCTAGGTTTATGATGTCGAACTAAAATAGCTGAAAACTCATTAATATCCCCTGCTTTAATCGCTTTCTTACAACCTTCTTGCCAATTTAATACTTGTTGTTCTTCAGGGTTAGGGAATACAGTTAATGGTATTTCTTGGATTTTATTATATTCTCCAGTAAGGGCATTCCAATTATTCCACGGTTTATGCATGCACATCATTTTAATAATTTTAACCATTGTATGTGCAATAAAACTTCTTGTTAATAAACGGTGTGGTAGCCAATTTTTCCAAGAACTCTGTTCGCTATAAGGCATTTTAATACAATTTCCCAACGCAGAAGGGATTGGTAAAGAATTTTGTAATGAATCAAGCCAGTCATACTGCACAGTATAAAAACGTATTAGTCCTTCCTGAGCCACTTTTTCAGCCATGTGGTAATCTATGCCGACTTTATTAACAGTGCTCTTAGACAGCCCCGCTGGGCTAAATGCAATACAAGGAGAATTGCTTGCCAATGCTGCAATAGACGATAGCCCTCCACCTAATGAATGCCCTGTACAGATTGTATTTCCATTAACTGCATTTGATAAAACATTCATTAAACTCACGGCTTGAAAATATTGAGATTCATACAAACCAATTCCTTGGCGGATATTTGCATAAAAATCGCTGATATCATTGCTACCACTAAAACAAAGAATATATAAATCATGAAACCGACAAATATTAGCTTGGAACCCTGTCTGCTTATCACTTAATAATTCAGCACTTATTCCCAGTTTATTCAATTCACTATCATCTAATCTTTCAATCTCTTGTATTGTCTGCCAATTATTATTGTAAGCCCCCTGTGAAAGCAACGCTAATATATAGTCTTTCGGCTGTGCATCCCGACCTAAAAAGTCATTTTTTAATATTTTTGGGGGCCACAAATTTCCCCCGCAAGACTGATTTTCTACATGCTGATGTTGTAAATATATATCTAAACTTTCTTGAGCAAGAGAAAGCTCATCTCTAGAGGATATCGTTTCTGGCGTTAAAAAAGGCATAAATTCCTCCTAACAAATATATTGTGTTGGAAGAATATTGGAATACAAATAGCCAAGGAGAGAAATAATCTACTTTATTAGTCGCAAATAAAAAGCCATTGATAACAATGGCTTTAGAATTTATTACACAGTATTTAACGTAGTTATACTAAATTTTATTATAAGCTTTCAGTAAAAGTACGGGTAATAACATCACGCTGTTGTTCAGGGGTTAATGAGTTAAAACGTACTGCATAACCTGATACACGGATGGTTAATTGTGGGTATTTTTCTGGGTTTTTAACCGCATCTTCTAATGTTTCACGGCTTAAAACATTCACATTTAAGTGCTGGCCACCTTCGACACGAACTGTTGGCTTCATCTCCAAAGGGACTTCACGATACTCAAAAGCACCTAATTCGTCTTTCGCGACGATTTGGCCTTCGTTATAATCCGCTTTTGCACAAACACAACGAGCCTCATTTTTCTCGTTATCAAGTAACCAGAAAGAATTTAATAATGCTGCATTATCTGTTTTAGTAATTTGAATACCAGTAATCATGTCGACCTCCACGTTCGAACTTGATTGCAATCGGTTTTTATTAACCGAAACTGCATTAACCATCAATCTTATAAAAACTAGCAATTGGATATTTGGTCTAACCAATGTATATAGTCATTTTATACCAGTTGAACCCCTGAGTTTCTTTGATATTTATCAATTATTTCGCGCAGTAACTAAACAGATCGGTTCAACTTTATGATTTAAATCAAAATTAATCCGTTTGTTTTTTAATTTTTTTCATAAACTTTAAAAAATATTTTAAATACTATAATCAATATCAGGGCTTTATCTCTTGCCTATGAACCAGTAAGCTTAGGGTATCAACTGGTTCAGTTATAAATTGGACTGTCATAGATTCATTATTATGGAATACTTCATGTCAGAACCTATCACATGGCACGATGTCATTGGCCCAGAAAAATCCAAGCCTTACTTCAAGGAAACACTTGCTTACGTTGCTGATCAACGCAAAAAAGGTAAAGTTATCTATCCACCACAAGATGATGTTTTTAATGCTTTTCGTTATACAGAACTTGCCGACATCAAAGTGGTTATCTTAGGTCAAGACCCCTATCACGGACCTGGTCAAGCCCATGGCCTATCTTTTTCAGTACTCCCAGGGGTAAAACCGCCACCTTCTTTAGTTAATATGTATAAAGAACTGGAGAAAGATATCGCTGGTTTTCAACGGCCTGATCATGGCTATCTACTGAGTTGGGCTAAGCAAGGTGTCTTATTACTCAATACCGTACTGACGGTAGAGCAAGGTAATGCACATTCCCATGCACATCTAGGCTGGGAAACCTTTACAGATAAAGTTATTGAAGCTATTAATGAAAATACTCAGGGGGTCATTTTTCTATTATGGGGCGCCCACGCACAGAAAAAAGGCAAAATAATTAATACTAAGCGCCATCACGTCCTTAAAGCCCCACATCCATCGCCACTTTCAGCGCACCGTGGTTTTTTAGGTTGCGGACATTTTTCCCAAACAAATACCATCTTAGAACGGGAAGGCAAAACACCTATTGACTGGAACCCAGTCATCAACGAATAAAATACGATGTAATGGGCTAGAAAAGCAGAACAAGAAAACAATAAAATCAAACAATTGATTTTCAATAATACTAGTAATTAAATGGGATGCCTGTGCATCCCATTTAATTATCATTATCGTTATTTCGACACGATGACCATTGCTGGTCTTAATAGACGGTTATTTAACGTGTAGCCTTTTTGCATCACATCAATAACATGACCTGCTTGATGATCAGGCGATTCTATCATCGTCATTGCTTGATGAACCTCAGGGTTAAACGGTACATTCGCTTCGCCTACTGGTTCAATGCCAAATTTCGCCACTGCATCTAAGAATGTTTTCAGCGTTAAATCTAACCCTTCTACCATTGCTTTAGATTGTTCATTGTCACTGTCTGCCGCATCAATAGCACGCTCTAAATTATCAATAACTGGTAATAGTTCATTAGAAAATTTTTCAAGAGCAAATTTGTGCGCCTTTTCGATATCTTGTTCCGTCCGACGACGAATGTTTTCGATTTCAGCATGTGCGCGCAACATGGCTTCACGCTCAGTTTTTCTTGATGCTTCAAGCTGTTGCTCAAGCTCAGCAATACGCGCTGCTAACGCTTCTTCGTTTGCTTGCATTTCATCAGCTTGCTGAACTTCAGCTTCTTGCTCTTGTTGAACTTTTTGTGATTCATTTTGCTCAAAAGCTTGCTCATCATGCATGTTTTGGTCTTTACTACTCATGAATATCTCCGCGTATTTAGCATTAATCCCCTATATGAGAGTATTATGGGGATCTAATACAGGGATTCAAGGGAAGTCATACAATGAGAGGCCAAAAAAGTATGCGAAAGGGCAATAATACACCACAATCACAATTTAAAACGATAGGCATTGTCGGGCACCCAAGGCATCCGGAAGCATTGGCAACTCATGAATTAATTTATCATTGGCTAATTTCAAAAAATTACCATGCAATTATTGATAAACAAGTTGCCAAAGATCTGAAGCTGGCTAATGCCAATACAGGGTCATTAACCGATATTGGCCAACAAGCAGACCTCGTCGTCGTCGTTGGGGGTGATGGTAACATGCTGGGTGCTGCGCGCATTTTATCCCGCTATAATAATAAAGTTATCGGCGTAAACCGGGGTAACCTCGGTTTTTTAACTGACCTCGACCCTGATAATGCCTTACAGCAGCTTTCTCGGGTCCTTGAAGGTGAATATCGCGAAGAAAAACGTTTTCTATTAGAAGCTCAGGTTATCAAAAGTAATCAAAAATCACGGAAAAGTACTGCAATCAACGAAATTGTTCTGCACCCAGGTAAAGTCGCTCATATGATCGAATTTGAAGTCTATATTGATGAAAAGTTCGCATTCTCTCAGCGCTCTGATGGCTTAATCATTGCAACTCCAACTGGCTCTACCGCCTATTCACTTTCTGCGGGAGGCCCTATTTTAACGCCTAATTTAGACGCCATTGTCTTAGTCCCTATGTTCCCTCATACCCTATCATCACGGCCACTCGTTATTAGTAGTGATAGCAGTATCCGTTTAAAGTTTTTACGCACAAATATCGACTATGAAGTCAGTTGTGACAGCCAAATTATGCTGCCAATTCAAGATGGTGAAGAGGTTATAATTAAACGCAGTAATAAAAACCTTAACCTAGTTCACCCCCAAGACTATAACTATTTCAATACGTTAAGTTCAAAATTAGGATGGGCTAAAAAAACTTTTTAATTTTTTTGCGCTACCTCTTTACTGTATAAAAAAACAGTTTAAACTGTATGAAAACACAGGTGTGTATTTTTACAGGAGAGCGCAGATGCTTACTCAATTAACCATCAATAATTT
Organism: Providencia sp. TYF-12; assembly: GCF_041344805.1. Taxonomy (NCBI): domain Bacteria; kingdom Pseudomonadati; phylum Pseudomonadota; class Gammaproteobacteria; order Enterobacterales; family Morganellaceae; genus Providencia; species Providencia sp. TYF-12. The sequence continues at coordinate 1,762,397 of NZ_CP166833.1, read as the reverse complement.
TGCTATCGTTCGTGAATTAGAAATTGATTTTCGTAATGGCATGACCACCATCACAGGTGAAACAGGTGCGGGTAAATCTATCGCTATTGATGCGCTCGGCCTGTGTTTAGGGGAACGTGGTGAAGCCAATATGGTACGCTCTGGCACTCAACGTGCAGATTTGTGCGCCCGCTTCTCCCTTGCAGATGCAAAAATGGCCGCAAATTGGTTAGCTGAACATCAACTTGATAACCAAAATGAGTGCCTATTACGCCGTACAATATCTTCTGATGGCCGCTCCCGTGGCTTTATTAATGGCGTATCCGTACCTCTTTCGCAGCTTAGGGAACTCGGTGCTTTACTAATCCAAATCCATGGTCAGCACGCTCATCAATTATTACTTGATAATACTCACCAAAAATCACTACTAGATGCCTATGCAAATCAACAAGAACTGCTCTCGCAAATGAAACAAGCTTGGCAGGTTTGGCATAACTCTTGCCAGCAATTGGCCATTTTTCAAAAACAAATGCAAGAATATGAAGCTCGTCAGCAGCTATTAGAATATCATTTGAAAGAATTAAATGAATTTATGCCCATCCAAGGGGAATTTGAAGAAATTGACCAAGAATATAAACAATTAGCAAATTATGGTCAGTTTTTAACGCTTGGGCAAACTGCGGCTCAAATATTATCAGACAATGATGAAGCCAACGTGATGGGCCTGTTGAACATGGCAAAAAATGAGTTATCTGAATTAGTCGCTCTCAATCCTAAGTTTTCAGGGTTACTGGATATGCTCGAAGAGGCTTCAATCCAAGTCAGTGAAGTCAGTGATGAAATAAAACATTATTGCGATCAGTACGAACTTGACCCCAATCGCTTGTTTGAACTTGAACAACGCATTTCTAAACAAATTAGCCTAGCGCGTAAACATCATGTTACTCCTGAAGCACTACCAGAACTATTTCAACAGTTACTAAGTGAGCAAGAACAAATTTCCAATCAAAATGAAGATTGTGAAGCATTAAATGCTCAGGTTATTAATGATCACCAAAAAGCATTAGCTTGCGCTAAGCGCTTACACCACATGCGCCTGCATTATGCCCAAGAGTTAAGTTCATTAATTACCGATAGCATGCACCAACTATCTATGCCCCACGGCCTGTTTACTATTGATGTAAAATTTGTTCCGGAACAGTTGCAAATCGACGGTGCTTGTAAGATTGAATTCAATGTTACGACTAACCCCGGTCAGCCTCATCAAGCTTTAAGTAAAGTTGCATCCGGCGGTGAATTATCACGCATAGCATTAGCTATCCAAGTTATTACCGCTAAAAAAATGGACACCCCAGCCTTAATTTTTGATGAAGTCGATGTCGGTATCAGTGGGCCAACAGCAGCGATTGTTGGTAAATTATTACGTGAATTAGGTGAGTCGACGCAGGTTATGTGTGTAACCCATCTACCGCAAGTTGCTGGTTGTGGTCATCATCATTTTTATGTCAGTAAAGAAACCAATGGCGTAGAAACTGAAACACATATGCAATTACTGGACAAAAAATCAAGGTTACAAGAACTTGCCCGACTTCTTGCCGGTTCAGAAGTCACAAAAAACACACTGGCAAATGCAAAAGAATTACTCGCAGCGTAATTTTTGACAACTTTTTTACGCTCATGTGGTCTTAGAGTCGATAAGGAAGGTTTTAAAATGTATCAATGTCGATTATCATTGATGTTCTGACTCCAAAAGGAATGAGATATCCATGCGTTATAAATTGTTAACTGCTGCTGCACTATCACTCGCATTAATGTCTACGGGCTGTTCAATGATGGAACGTCTTGTCTATCACCCTGACATTAACCAAGGTAATTACCTCACAGCGAAAGATGTTGCCAAGATCCAAAAAGGAATGACACAGCAACAGGTCGCTTACACTTTGGGCACACCAATGTTATCCGACCCGTTTGGTACTCAGACTTGGTATTATGTTTTCCGCCAAGAGCTCGGGCATGACCCAGTTCAGCAAGAGACTTTAACTCTAATTTTTGATCGCAATGGTATTTTAACTGATATCAAAAATGAGAAAAACCTTGCAGCCCAAGAGTCAATGGAAGCCGCTGAAACTAAAGCATCCGAGACCAAGTCAGCTGACTAATCATATAGTTAGGGCTTTATGAAACTATCTACCTGTATCATTAACTACATATTTGAACAGGTAGTTATTTTGAATGAACATTGTTATACCACTCTTATTTCCAAAGCAATTTGAAGATATTAAGTCTACATAACAAAAAAACCGAGCTATCGCTCGGTTCATCAAAATCATATTAGCTCTATCAACTATTTTTTGTTTCTTTAGATTTTTCAGCGCGCTTTCGACGTAATTCTTTCGGGTCTGCAATTAAAGGCCGGTAAATTTCAATCCGATCACCATCTTGCACTTTATCAGTCAACTTTGCAGGGCGGCTATAAATACCCACTTTATTTTTCTTTAAATCGATATCATCACGCAACGCAAGAATTCCAGAGGCAATTATTGCATCCTCAATTGTTGTACCATCAGCAACCTTCACTGATAACAAAAATTGTTTTTCCGGCAATGCATAGGTTACTTCGATACTAAGCTCAGACACTGTAAACATCCTTAGCTCTTAAAGTAAAGGCTTGAACCATGTTGTTCGCCAATTCCTTAAAAATTTTACCGAATGCTAACTCTATTAATTTATTAGTAAATTCAAAATCAAGATGAAATTCGATTTTGCATGCATCAGCACTTAAAGGAATAAATTTCCATCCTCCAGATAACTTGCTAAATGGCCCTTCGACCAACTGCATGTGAATACACTTGTTATCCTCAAGTACATTTTTAGTAATAAAGGTTTTGCTGATCCCCGCTTTTGACACTTCAACTGAAGCTGTCATTTCATCAGAACTGTGGCTAATAATTCGGCTACCTACACACCCAGGCAAAAAACTTGGGTATGAAATAACGTCATTGACGAGTTTATACATTTGTTCTGCGCTGAAAGGGACTAACGCAGAGCGACTAATCTGTGGCATATCAATTCCTATCCCCAAAAACTGAGCATATAATACCATCATTGACTGGTTAAACAAAAAACAAAACCCATACAGGGCAAGATTTGCACAATCAGAAAAATATCAGCTTAGAAAGATTTCTTTCAACTCAGCTTACAGTATAATGATTGCACTATGACAAAGAAAAAACCATATAAACCCGGTTCAGCAACAATTGCTATGAACAAGCGTGCTCGCCACGAATATTCTATCGAAGAGGAGTTCGAGGCGGGTTTGTCCCTACAAGGTTGGGAAGTTAAATCACTACGCGCTGGCAAAGCCAATATTGGTGATAGCTACGTGCTTTTACGTGACGGTGAAGCCTACTTATTTGGTGCAAACTTTACACCACTTACTGTTGCATCATCCCATGTAGTGTGTGATCCAACCCGTAGCCGAAAACTACTTCTGAATCAACGTGAATTAGACACACTTTACGGCAAAGTTAATCGTGAAGGGTATACCGTTATTGCACTTTCCCTCTATTGGAAAAATGCATGGTGTAAAGTCAAAATTGGTGTTGCAAGGGGTAAAAAAGCCCATGATAAACGTTCTGATATCAAAGATCGTGAATGGCAACTCGATAAAGCACGTATAATGAAACATTCTAATCGCTAAGTTCTAGCTTTATAGGATAATTTTCTGTTATACTGTGCTCAACAACTTGGGGCTGATTCTGGATTCGACGGGATTTGCGAAACCCAAGGTGCATGCCGAGGGGCGGTTGGCCTCGTAAAAAGCCGCAAAAAAATAGTCGCAAACGACGAAAACTACGCACTAGCAGCTTAATAACCTGCTTAGAGCCCTCTCTCCCTAGCCTCCGCTCTTAGGACGGGGATCAAGAGAGGTCAAACCCAAAAGAGATCGCGTGAATGCCTTGCCTGGGGTTGCAGCGTTAAACTTAATCAGGATAGTTTGTTAGTGGCGTGTCTGTCCGCAGCTGGCAAATGAATTTAAAGACTAGACTAAGCATGTAGTACCGAGGATGTAGAAATTTCGGACGCGGGTTCAACTCCCGCCAGCTCCACCAAATTATCTTCTAAGGACGTCCAAAGAAGACTGAAAAGCCCGTTAACTCAATGAGTTACGGGCTTTTTTATGTCCTACGCTGTCCTATTTTATCCCACCCAAGCTAATTACTTTAGGCCCATTGATAGGCCCAACGAAAAGAACTAACATCTTTGTTGGGCCTAAATGCATGGAGATTTTTCATGGCAAGAAAAACTAAGCCATTAACCGATACCGAAATCAAAGCAGCTAAACCGCAGGACAAGGACTATCAGCTATATGATGGTGATGGACTCACACTGCTAATCAAATCTAGCGGAAGCAAGTTATGGCAATTCCGTTACTACCGCCCTTATACAAAACAAAGAACCAAACAAAGTTTTGGGGCCTACCCTGCTGTCACACTTTTAGATGCTAGAAAACTTAGAGCAGTGTCTCGCTCATTGCTGGCAAAAGATATTGATCCTCAAGAATATCAAAAAGATCAAATAAGAAACTCTCAAGAGGCCAAAACCAATTCCTTTCAACTTGTCGCTGAACGTTGGTGGGAAGTAAAGAAGTCCACCGTAACCGAAGATTACGGTAACGATATTTGGCGTTCACTTGAACGAGATGTGTTTCCCGTTATAGGTGATATCAGCGTTACCGATATCAAAGCCCATATATTGGTTCAAGCAATACAGCCTGTTCAAGCCAGAGGTGCATTAGAAACTGTTCGTCGCCTTTGTCAACGTATCAACGAAGTGATGATCTATGCTCAAAATACTGGGTTAATTGATGCCGTTCCAAGTATCAACATCGGTAAAGCTTTTGAAAAGCCGAAGAAAAAGAACATGCCAAGTATTCCCCCTGATCAACTACCGCAACTCATGCAGACAATGCGTACAGCTAGTATTAGCCTATCGACTCGATGCTTGTTTATGTGGCAGCTGCTTACCATATCCCGCCCTGCCGAAGCCGCTGAAGCACGCTGGGACGAAATCAACTTTGAAACTAAAGAATGGAAGATACCGGCTGCTAGAATGAAAATGAACCGTGAGCACACTGTTCCGTTATCTGACGCTGCTTTAGCTATCTTAGAACTAATGAAACCTCTCAGTGGTAATCGTGAGTTTATCTTTCCTAGCCGTATCAAGCCTACCCAACCAATGAATAGCCAAACCGTCAATGCTGCATTAAAACGTGCCGGATTCGGTGGTGTATTGGTTTCTCACGGTCTTCGTTCAATAGCCAGTACCGCACTCAATGAACAATGCTTCCCACCTGATGTTATCGAAGCCGCCCTCGCCCACGTTGATAAAAATGAAGTTAGGCGAGCTTACAACCGCAGTGATTACTTAGAGCAAAGGCGCCCTATGATGCAATGGTGGGCTGATTTTATTGAGGCAGCAGATAGGGGGAGTATTATTGAAGGCGGGATAAGAGGGATATCGCTAGTTGGGTAGTTTATGCTCCCGTTCGATTCGAACGGGAGCATAATGGCACAGAGCCATGCATCGTCTAGACGCCAGCTTTGTGCCAGAAGCGAACATAACTAAAATCTTGTTGTGCAAATCAAAGCTAAGCAAGTCATGCCGTTTTGAACGGTAGTTTATCAGTCTTTCAATTTTTTCTTTGCTTACGAGTGCTCACTTGAGAACTTAATTGGGGGCAAAATAACTCGATGAAAAATGGCTTTTGTTTTAACTAGAAGAACGATCTTACATAGGTGAATATACGTTCATAATTAATTACTGCTACACCGATAGCTGCAAATATAGTGAACGCAGAAACGATAGGGCTATTTTTCACCAGCTCCACCAATGCTACTGGATGCACGCCATACTTATCGATAAAGCTTGCCTTGGTAACTAGACTTTTCTGATGGGTTCTATCGAATACATTGGCAAGTATGTCCACTTTGCGAAGAGTAGATTGCTGAAGTTTGATAAAGTCACCATTGACAAATGCATCAGCTTCCTCCGCCCCTTGAAGAGCATCAACATCTGCGATTCCGTTCAATTCAATTATGCTCATCAGGCGCCCTTTACGGCCTTTAGGAGATGTATGAGGGGCATACTTGCGGCCATATAAAGTTACTAGCTCTCGGGCCAAGTCTAGCTTTCGATTATCAGACAAAATAGTTGGAGTCCCCCCAAGAACACGGTAGCGATGTTCCAAGGCAGAAAAGCCATAATTATCATCGCGCATGTTCCAGTGAATAAAAGTGCTTTCAACATGGCTGGCTAAAAACTGAAAGTAACCGTCTAGCATATCTCGCTCAAGCGGATCAAGAATAGTCGATATCTGAGTAGGGGAGGAAATCGCCTGCCTACCAGCTGCAAGTGAAGTTAAATTCACTAGTTGTTTAAGCAGTTCTGCTGACTTTTGAATAGACCATGTCTTGGTCTGTGCTGACTTGAGATTTCTGATTGCAATACTAGTAACACGAGTGGAATGACCTACAGGGGGTTGGCCTGGAGCTGCGTAGAACGACTCACACGAATAGTGTATTAAATAAGAGTTCACTGAGTCGGCATAAACTTCATTCAGTCGTTTTTGTGATTTATGCCGTTCTTTAATACGCTCTATCTCAGACGATGCCATCCCTGATCCTAACTATTAGGTATGTAGCTACAAATAATTGGCAGCTAAAATAATTATCAATGTGTTACTATAACTTCTATATGAAAAAAATGAAATGACCCTAGTAGAAAACATTTAGATTTATGTAGTGATATGATGAACCTACTTACCTGAAGTAGCCATAACCATACTCTACTGACTTCGTTCACAATTAGCATAATATCTAACACTATTAGAGTTGTTAGTATTGATGTCACTAAATCCCATTTTCAAGTATACGCCTGAATTCCTCATGCTTCTGTCCTCTGAAATAAAAAATTTCTAGCTCTGAATTGATGAGTACAATCTGACAATTTGAACTTGGAACGTGTATCGTGATAGAGGCTCGTTATCTAGGAATTGAAGTCGATGATGTGTTAGAGAGATCTGAGTCAATTGATGTATAGTTCTATCAGGGCTGTTATCAGCCCTGTGCCAAATTCGGACATTCCACACATTTATCTATATGGCAAAAAAAATACCACTAAATGTTTTTATGCTCGATGATTAGTTGTCCGATACAACGATGTCCCCAGAAATGATCATCCATTATCTGCTGTCTTGCTATCTCATCCCCTCGGAGTGCTTCCAGAATAATTCCAGCAGTTAGTAATTTTACAAACATGTATTCCCCTGTATCGGGTAATAAGTCCCAGAGCCTGTAAAGTCCTGCCTCAATATTCTTTGTAACTGGTGCATTTACATGAGCACTGAAGGCATGGTCCACTAACGATGTCATTGCATTAATACTCTCAAGTTCATCTGAATAACACTGTTTTACACTCTCCGCATACACGTGAGCTCTTTTAATACCATCTTCAAGTATCGTGGGCTGAGACCAGATGATATATGCTTTCGTTACATCAGGCATCAATGGGTCATCCAACCATTCTCTTGCCTTTTCTTCCGGAAAATTGCGAAGCGCATTAGCTGTATGGATAGAAATGATCCTTAGTAATTTGAAATCATCCAGCAGAGACCTTGAGGCAATAGGTAAAAAATGACGAGCCGAATTTAGCGCATGTTTGAGTAAAATATCCTGTACATTATCAAATGAGAGCGCGACGTGGAAAGCAAAATCCAAAAGCTTTGCCCATAGTTTAATATCGTTAGTGAACCCAGCATTACGTACTACCGCAAATGGCGCTTGAGCTCGTTCACGCAGATTAATCTCGAATGCAGAAATTCGCTGGCCAGCCGCACGGCCAGGATCACTCCCTAATTCAATAGATAAATCAGTTTGTGCTTTTGCAAACCAATATGCCGAGGTATCCTCATTGATGAGTGACCAGCATTCCGAGGTGGTAAGTTGTTTTCCAAATATAGACAAAGCCTTACCTAGCATGAACTTACGTGTTTCATCTTTATGTGCTAGTGCAAATCGACAAATGTATTCTGCATCTGGATGACTTATCGATATAAATGATTCCCAAGTCTTTTCTGTATTATCACAAACTCCAGCTGTAGCATTAAGAGCGAGAGAGAACTCCTTTTCAGCCAGTTGAAGTTTTTCTTGCCAATTCTCGAGCTGTATTTCCTCTCTAGCAATGACGTCAGGCAAACTGGATTGATCATAATTAGCCTGATCCGGGTTATATTTCAGCTGTCTAAGCCTACCTTGTATATCGGAAATTTTCTGGTTGCATTGTCGTAAAGTAATTCGTGTTTCATTCATCAGCTTAATACAAATTTGAGTCATACCCTCAGATGGAATACAAAGAATCCTTAGACGATCTACCAGAAAAGGGAGAGGCGTTTTTGGCCTCCAGTGAAATTCAATTCCGAGGCTGAAGGCACCAACCATGATGAATACTGGCAAACGAGTACGCATAGCGGCATCAGCAAGAGTAGGATAAAAACTGCAAAGTTCTGCAACCTCTCCGACAATAGTATCAATAGGAACACGTACAGCGACTTCAGCCACAAAATGGCCCATATATTCAGGACAATGGATCAACATCATCCGAGAAAGAAAACCCAACGCATACTCTCTTCGTGGATTGTCATTGAGACATCTTTCCGCTAGCCTGAAAGCAAATCTGGTTTCTTTCCAGTCATTGTAGTTAATAACAGGAATAGAAAAAATATCGGCGCCAGTTCGTTTCGGCGCAGAATGCTTCATAGTTGCAGCTTTGATTGCTTCGTTTAAGCATTTTTTATAGGCTCTAGAATTTCTTAGTAGGCGTTTAAGAACATAAACTACAATATTCTCAGCCTCCAGATTATCAGTGTGAGAGCGTGCTAGCATTTCACCTATGCCTGCCAATGCTGCACCGTTCAAAGGAAGTGGACCAGTTTTCGTCTGCTTCTTTAGCAATCGCAATAGTAATGTACCATTGCATTCCCAGTACTGGTAATCCAATTTGGTGATCAGACCACGCATTTTTGCATGATGAAAAACCGAAGCGTCAGTGCCCTGTCGATTTCCATAAAGCCATCGTAGCGTGTGAGTAATTTCAGGTATGAAGTTACGGTTAAATTGTTTTTTCATCTCTCGGCCAGTCCAGCGTAATTTCAGGGGAAGAGGATTTAGTAATATCTTGACCCAAGATAAGACCGTCAATATAACGACCAACTACGAGTGAGACAGCATCATCAAGTTTTGACATACAAAATGGCCAGTTACCTGACATTTTGTTGAAACTGTTTGACAGTAGATATAATTCCCTGTTCCCTTCGAATAGCTCCAGCATTAGGTAGCGGTCATGAAACGCCTGAGTACTACCAGTAACTAGATTGATAACACGCAAGGCACGCACAATCCCTCCCACAATTCCTGATCGCATCCTATTGAGAGCAGTTCGCATCTTTAAGATGTCGTAATCAAACTTATCCGTATCAGGATTCTGCTTCGACAGACTTGTGATAATTGTCATTTCAAGGTCGGGGTTTTTAATACGTGGAACCATGCGAGTCAGAGCATCCTCTCCGAAAAAAGGGTCGACAATAACCGCGTGCTTTATTCGCCCGCTATTAAGTATATTTTTGAAATGCTCAATTACCCTAACTTCGTAGGCTACCCCCTTGTTGAACCAGCGATCGCTTCCCAGCAAGGGGTAAAGTTTATTTAGGTAATCACGAGTATTTTTAGTATGCGCTTCAAAAACGCTGTCCGGTACGCCGGTCAGTGAACGCATCGTTGTCGCTGGCCGAATGTAAGATGCGCTACTATGTATTTGTTTACCCAGTCCTGCTGAAGATTGAGTGAGCCTGTCATTAACGTGGATTGTACCCTGTTGAATCTGCGTATTCATGCCTATACGAAGAATAAGTGAGTTCTGGTCATACTGAATGAGCTGTCCATCAATATCGAAAACACTAATCTCGTAACCGGACCAAGGCGCAGTATCAACTGTCAGGTTTATCCCCGGCTTAATGATGTGAAGGCCGTTATGAACAGTCATTCCCGCATGCTCCAGAATGACGTGCGCACTTAGCGGAGCGTCAAGATTTACAGTTGGTGCTAGTTTGAATCCCTTGGGTGCGGAAAGTTCGGGGCAGTTTTTGGTCAACGGGGTGATGAGCTCCAGACTGATCACTTCATGACCTTCCCCATTAGCGGGTACGTCAAATACTTCAAATGTACCTAATCGGTAAGGCGTTTTTCTGAAATTGACACCAGTATCCTTTTCAATGCGCTCCAGCAGACTTTTGAGCTGATCATCAGGCATGGAGATAAATTGTTCCGCTGCAAACGTCACAACACGCTTTGCCAAACGCCCAAAACCGTCGGCCAAATGGCTACACATGCTAGAAAACTCAATGTCTTGTACTAGAGAGGGGAGTACATGCTTCAGAGATGATTCATTTTCCAACGTATCTGTCAGTTGCACAGCTGACGTAGTATTGAGGATTTCTTGCAAAATGTTGACCTTTGCTCCCTCAATCTCCAACTCAACGAATTGCTCTTCTTTAGGTATAGTTGCCCATGGCTCTGCACCATGCACTAAACAACCAAAGATCAAAATCCCCTCATCGGTGTACATAACATACAACCAGTGTTTATCCGTGTTACACATCTCAATTCCCTAACCAATTCTTATGATTTAAAGAATATTATCACAAATTGCCGAAATAGAGCTGGTACACATCGGAAATGCCTGTTACCCGGTATCAATAGCCCTAGCATTCATATAATTCCCCATATATAGACGAAGTTTCGTGGTTCTATGTTAGCGCCATGACACGTGCTTCATTGAATAATTATATATCAATGCTAGTAATTTTTTATTCGATAGTTATAAACAATAACGAACTTCCGTTTCTTGCTCAGAGCTGACTGTCAGTTTCTAGTATGTACTACACTGCTCGGATATGAGCTAATACAATTACATTTAATCACTTACCCAATTCTTGACTGCTGTTCTAACTTAGCATTACTTCATGCCAACATTTACCCACCTGATAATTTGAGCAATGAATACTATACAAAATGTCTTAGTCAACTCTTTCTATATCCTGTTTATTCAAATCGCTGTTCACGTCCTTCAGCATCCTTACGTTCACGGCCTCTTTCATTCTCTATCCACCGAATCAATTTTTCATTCACCGATTTTGCAGCTATAGAAATGTCGGTACGCTCATGGGTAATTAGCTGGCTAATTGCATCTGCTCTACATTGCATTATATTTGCCAGACTACCAGACCAACAAGAAGGAGTCGTACACTCTGCAAATGCTTCTAAAACAACCTTTGGTTCAGGTGCTAGTTCTAATAATTTGATTGCCACCTCAGACAAGATCGTTGCTGATGTAATCTCATCTTTTACCCAAAGGTTTATGCTCGTCGCTACAACCGCAAATATGCCGCTATCATTTTTGGTACAGCACCACTCAAGCAGGAAATCCACATCTATTTTTTCAAGAGCAGAACCATTCCTATCATCACTACGGATAAAATATAATCGTGACTGTTTTTGCCTACCATCCCCTTCAAAAACACGACAAAGAAATTCGTCTGGCATCAATGACGCAGTCTTTCCAATAACATTTGCAAATGAGTAAAGACAACCGTAGCTATTGTCAATTACATCAAAAATAGTATTTAACCACTCTAGTTTATCCGATTCGTTGCCATCAAAACGTAAAGCAGCATTAATCACACGTTCCATGTTATAATCGCTCATACCGCCAGAGTCATTATCATTCCTCTTAAGTCGCGATATTCCAGCTTTCAGACCAAGTAATCTAAATTCGGCACCAAGAGTATCGATTGCTTCATCTTCGTCATGTAACCTCATGCTAAGGCCATCTAAAACTACATCATCACCATTTTGTTTTCTTAAAAGCCTCGAAATAAGGTCAAGAATGCACTCTTTTGGTAAATCTCCATATTCCTTCCTCCACAAAATCGGTCCATACATGATTGGCCTAATATCTGGATCATCCAAAATTGTCATACAGCGATTCAGATCATTAACTGTAAATTCTCGTTGTGGATGTAGAGCAACTAAAACGTTTCTAAGTTCATTATGTTTTGCGCACTGGTCAAGAAATTCCTGCGCTAGCTCTCTATTTACAGAATCAACTTCGTCAATAAATCCCTTAAAAGCTGAGAAATCTTTATTAATTTCGGGATGTTTCTTCAACTCATCAACAAGATTCTGCCAATAGATTTTCTGATCGTATGTTCCTTTCGCTAATCCTGTACCAAAAGCTATTCGATATGGCATCCAATCAGCAGCAAATAAATTAGAGCCTAGCTCATGGAGCTTATGATTTGAAATAGCAAAAAGTTCACCTAGTCGTTGAGCATTAGCGTCAAGCCGTTTTCGAGCGTCAGTATATTTATCTCCAGAACTATGATTAAAATCATTATCAAGAGCCCAATAATCCCGCCCTCCACTGAATACAAACGTTATTGTTTTTGAAATTAAGCTATTAGGTTCTAACTCTTTCTCTAAGGCCACGAGATTATCTGGTATCTGTTTTAAATTTTGACTATCTTGGCTCTTAGAGTAATCAAAATAAATAACTGAACGAATCGCCTTCCAACCTTCTCCCCAAGGAGAGTCATTATGCAATTTACGAGCTACATCGATAAGTATTTCTCTCATAGCTTCTTGAAACCACATTCCCCTAAACTGATTCGCCAGAATTTGTCGAGCACAGTTTTTCAACTCAAGATCACTTGAGATCCCTAATTGTAATGCAAAATTAATAAAAGTATGATGCCACTCAACCAATTCATCGTAGTCAGGTTCGAATCCAAAATCCCTAGGCTTAGCACCAAATTCATACAACCCAATACCTGACCATAAACCACCATCAAGAGCAGTTGAAAGCATTTTAAGCCCTAAAGATCTACGAGCAACGATATCTGAAGTAAGGCATTCATTCATAATCTCAATACGCTGCTCTATAGAAGCATGAGTGCCTGATAAATATGCCTGAAAGAATTTAGTGAGCTTTTGCCCTGCATCATCATGGTTATTACTTTCTTTTTCATTATCTGCAATTCGAATTAACAATTTAGCACATTGCACAAAATTACTAGGCTCATAAGCTAATGCTTGTAATAGTTTGATAGTCGTTGTTCGACGAGAGTCATAGCGCTTTAACTCGTTGAAATTAGAGTTAGTGATTTCTACCTGAATTCGGTTCAATAACGCATCAGGTGCCACTGGAGCGATATATTCCAACATCCTTATTTGTGAATCATCTAGTTCTAGAATTTTCCCTAACAGTCCTTCAGGTTGTAACCAACCTTCAACAATCTCGATGGCGACAGGATGGTCATGTAACAACCCTAATCGATGAGCAAATGACATTAATAAACGTTGATTGTTCGATGCTTCAAAGGTTGCCCTAAGCTGTTCGATGGGGATACTATCAAGTGCTGACGATGCTAATCTGTTCGCAATAGCATGAGGTAAAATAGCTCGCCAATGAGCTCTTTTTTGTACAATATGCCTATCTATTAATTTTTTGACTGTGCGGAATAATTGGTTTTTAGAATACCCAGAAAGAGAGCCCAATACTTCTAATTCACTTCCCCCTACATCGGGATCAGAAATCGAAAATGAATATACTAAAGATAATATTTCAGCTTGCTCCCTTAAATCATCGTTTTGGTGATTACGCTGATCGAATAAACGGTTAAACAATTGAGCGTCGGATAGTTGAGCCAAACTTTCCCCCTCTTCCACCCTCTCCGCTATTGCCAAAGAGACTCTTGCATTACCATCTGCAAACTCTGCAATCCTACGGGCATTATTCTGGCCTATATTAGGAAAACGACGGAGCAGTAATTTTTCAGCGACTTCGGGTCCAACTGTCTCTACGTGAATTACCTCTGTGGTCTGTGGCTTATCATCCCTAATATCGTACTCAATAGTAATGAGTTTTACATTGTCACATGCAGTAGAAACCCTTTTAGCCAAATCTGCATGGAGGTCTGATGGACAATTATCAAGGATCATAATTGAATGTCGGTTTTCAGAAATAAGCCTCTCCAACATGACTGTAGCCGACGGCTCTGGTTCAGCACCAGTATCGACATAAACAGCAATTGTTCTATCAAGAGCATCTGTTCCAACTGTATCTACAGTTTCATCAAAAAGCGCCTGTACGATACGCGTTTTTCCTACCCCAGATAACCCAGTAATACGAATTGCTTTATTAGTCGTTCGTACAAGGTCTCTCATCGGTCCGATTGCATCTTCAATACTAAGATTCTGACCTTTTCCTGATGGCAATGAGATCTTCACACCTTGTGCGAAAATTATAGTATCTTCAGCTCCTTGCGGTGGATTGCTCCATGCCCCATACGGCTGCCAGCCAGAGTATCCTCTACCCAACTTCCTTTTCACCCATAACATCACTGACGGATGTTGGCGCACCCACTGAGTTAATTTAGAACGGTCAAAGAAGCATAAATGCAAATTACTGCCATTAGGATCTCTGCTCGCTGCATCCTGCATGGCTTCAATACGGTCTTTTAACATTGGAGGAGAGCAATCATCAGCTAAGCTGACAATAATGTAACTTCCCCCTTGTGCGGCTAATAAAGAAATCGTTGATAATAATTCACCATCAATAACCATTTCTTTTGTAATAGCAGTCTTCGGCATTGAATGTTTTTTTGATTGAAGGATTGTATTCGGTCTTTCAATAAATCCTGTAGTTAATTGCTCTACAGGAACATTAACATGAACATCAATACCATCATCTGGAGCATTGATTGATCCAGACCAATTTACCCTAGCAGGGCTATGACCATGTACTGCTACTTCTGCCTCTGAAAGACGAGCGATTAGTTCTTCTAACTGAACATCAGATAGCCCAAGTAATTCACCTTTTTCAATATCAAAAATTGCCATGGCTTAGACTTTTTAACGAAAATATTGGCACTTAAATTGCCGAAAGTGAAACTATTATATCGAATTGAGCTAATAGTGCATGTATAAGGTATAGAATGAGTAGAACAATCACAGTAAAGACTAATAAATTTATGATCAGCCTAACTGTCGTAACACTATTGGTTCAGAAAAACCAGAACTAAACCAATAGCATATCAACATAACTATCAAAACTGATTTATTTAATCATACTCACTTAGATCTTTTCTTGGCATTTTTCTTTTTATACTTTCTGGTTATAGCTACTTCCTCCATGGCAGCTCTGACATCATCGTAATCTCTAGACCAATTGACAATTTTGTTAGTTAAATCATCATATTTGATCTCTATTTGTGGATATTTATTTTTTACTAATTCAATATACCCCCATAAATCTTCTGTAATTATTTTTGCTGCAACAGTTTTGTTTTTCCATTTTAAAGACTTAGGGTTCGATTCAAGCAACAACTCACATGCTTTTTGTCTTATTTTAGCGTAGCCATCACTCCTAGTTCGGATTCCCTTTTTAGCCGCCTCAGATCGTTGTCTATTCAATCGATTTAAATCTTCACTAAAATAACTATAAACGCCTAATCCAAAGCTCTCGCTTAGCACCTCTAGACTTTGCATTAAACACTCAACAACGACAACTTTATGCTGGAATGGGGTATTTCTTTCATAAAAATTCATCGCTAATTGAAAGTTAACACTTGACCAAAATACACTATTTAAAAGATAAACATTAACGCCTTTATCTTTATCATTAAATTTAAGATGCAGACTCCTAACTCGTCTGCGATAACTACCTACTGGGTCTTTATTATTTGATATTTTGGCATATAACTCTGCTGCATACTTTTTAACTTCATCATCTTCCCCATTCAACATACCTAAAACTTTTAACGTTGAATCAGCGCGTAAACCCCTCCACCCTCTTTTTTTTATTTCATCATGAAATTGTGCTTGTTTACTTTCAGTAGCCTTACAAACGACACGTATTAAATCAATTAAATCATCCACTTAAAACACCCTCAATATTATTTTTGCTTCCACCATATTTTTCATCCCTAAGCCGCAATAAAATAGCTATTACAAACTTAGACATAACTTAATAAGTAGAGGAAATCACACTATGAATCAATCCAATATCATGATTCTTCGACTACCCACTGTAATCGAACGCATTGGTATCGGTCGTTCCACCATCTATGACTGGATCAACCCAACATCACCAAGGTATGACCCAACGTTTCCTAAACAAAAAAAATTAGGGAAGCAATCTGTTGGTTGGATCGAATCCGAAATCAACGATTGGTTACTTCAACGAGAGTCAACTTAGCTAGTCATCATTTTATCATTAACGATATTAATGTTTTATTGAGAATGTTTATTATTGTGAAGAAGTTAAAGAAGTAAAACCAAAACAGGCCTAAAATATCGAATATTGACTATTCAATAACGTTAAAAATTATTTATACAAAACTTAAGAGAGGATAATTATCATGTCTCAACGGATAACTATTACTGTAAAAAATGAAAACAGTTTAAAACAGATAGATGAGTACTGCTGTAAGCATAAAACTTCACGTTCATCTTTAATATCCAGTATATTAAAGAGTGCTTGCCCATTACTTTCAGAGATAAACCAATACACTCAATTAACTAACGAGCTTGAAAGTAAATTATTTTCCCCAGATAAATCTTCAATGAATTATCAAGGAAAAGCATCGACATTTTCTTTAGCTGAACATCTTTTAGATATATGGCAAACGCACATAATAGAAAAAGGTGTCATTATTGATCAACATGCTTATCCTCATGCATTTAAAAGTCCTAAAGTTGGTCTCAAAGAAAAAATAAGCATTCAAGAAGAACTAGAACACTACATTAGCGAACCAAATATTAAGAAGGCTATCTTTATTTATACTGATAGGCATGTTCACTATAAGCTACATAAAGCAGGTGGATTATCAAATACAATTTTAATTAAAAATACTGAGTATAAAAATTACATTTTTGACTTTAATGGGATCATTAACATACCGATGAATGATATTGTTTTTTTTGGCATTGAAGAAGCGATAAAGAAAAGTAAGGTACAGTTAAAACATACCTATGAGGCTTTTATACCGATTTATCACACAAACCATCAGTGCATTCTAATTGGGGTTATTGATAGGAACAATGCCAACAAAAGAATAGACAAAAGCTCAAACACCATAATCATAAACCCACTATAACAGGTCATTAATACGTTTTTTGATACCTAAGGGAATAAAATGAGCCATTATGCATACATCCGAGTAAGACATGATGACAGTGATGCCTTAGCAAATCTTGAGCAATACACACAGGAAATTGTCACGTTTTGCCCTGAGGTTAAGGATAATATCATCATTGAACGTCAACCATTGCTTGATGTGAAACTTCCTCCACCACAACTTATGGAGCATATTGACCATATTTTAACACCAGAAGACACTTTAATAACAAGGAGTCTCTATGATATAGGAAATAATACTCATCAGGCTGCACAGATTTTATCTCGATGCCATGAACTTGGTATGGCTGTTGTCATCCTTAATCAGTCTATCACGAATATATTTGAGCAGAAGTTTTTCTTGCTAGACGTGCTGAATCTATTAAATGATTTAGAAGAAAGCTATGAAGTACTAAAACTAAGCAGGCGACATTACATTTCGTTATCCCAAAATAAGTCATTAGGTCGGCCTGCAGGAAGTAAGTATAAAGATTATATTTACGATCTGAAACACAAGGGATATAAACAACGCGAGATAGCAAATAAGCTTAACATTAGTCTTTCAACTATAAAACGCCACTGGAATAAAGACATTTTCGAATAGGACTAACTCCAGAGTAATTAATTAATAGAAAATGTAGTTACAGTACGACTCTAAATATAATTTTCGTGTTGGATAGGTATTATATATACCATCTATCATAACTAGCAAATAATAAAAATATAGTAGGGGTGCATTACATAAAAAACACCAAGGAGACGATATCTAATTTAATAAAAAACCATTTCAAACCTTATTAGCTAAATAATACAAAAAGGGATAACGCAGCTCCTTTGCCCTATCCCTATATTACTTTAATCATATTAAAGGGTAAGTTAATATTACCCTAGGGAATACTCATGTCTAAAAATGAATATAATGAATTTTATCTAGAATGCATTGCTGATACATTGAATTATGCTTTAAAGGAATACCCTCGTATCACGGTAATACGAGTTGACCTTCACTTTCCGTCTATTATCGATAATGGAGATATGCCGACATGTTTCCCTTATTTAGAAGGAAGTCCTATATCCCGATTTACTGACTCCTTAAAGGCTAAACTTAAGCACGATCAACACCGTAAAAAGCTTCAAGGTAAACGTACTTTTGAAAACAACATGCGTTATATGTGGGTAAAAGAAATCGCAACTGCAATACAGCCTCACTTCCATGTATTTTTAGTCTTCAATAAAGACGCATACTACCATTTAGGGGACTACAATTTAATCGAACCTAGTTTACGGACCATGATCACCACAGCTTGGTACAATGCATTACAGCTCGAGTTTAATCCTACTTTTGATAAAGGCACATTAGTACACTACCCAGAAAACTGTCGATATTGCTTAAATAAACTTTCAGCATCATTTTCTGATGATTACCAATTAGTCATGAAACGTTTGAGTTATTTAGCAAAAGAATACTCCAAGCAGTACAGCCCTGTACGTCGTAGTTTAGGGCGTAGCCAGTATTGATATTTGTGGTGGCCTTAGGGCCACCTATACAATAAGGTAGCATTCCTACTGGTAACACCGCTAGCCTATCATTATAACAGACTAGTATCACACTCAATGAACGTTACTATTCAATGCGTAAGAAAACGATTGTACTCCCATCTTCCTAACTCACTTAATTCAATTCGAATAATTTGAGAAAAATCATATTAATGGTAATATAAGCAATCGTAATACATTAAACTCAACATTAGAAAAATCAACTATTAATCAAATTGTTATGTTTGATTTGTAACATGTGACAAAGGCCTCATTAAGCAAATACAAGCTACCACTGCCTAGTTGTTGTAGTTAGTCTAATGAGCGAATATAGCAACACTAGTAACTTACGTTAGTAATTTATCTATCCGTTTAGCAACACATTAACAAGAACAATAAACGATAGTAAAAACCAATGGGCATCAAGGAGTGTGGATATGTCGTCGGAAGCAGATACTAGAGCTAATTATATAGATCCAGCACTTAAGGCTGCATATTGGCAGCCAAGTAATATAATTCGAGAGCATTTCTTTACCGATGGACGCAAACTTGCAGGTGGAATACGCGGTCGTCGTTGCTTTGTCGATTATCTACTCCATAAAGACAATCGCTACCTTGCTGTAATTGAAGCGAAAAAAGAATCTTATTCCCCAACAGAAGGCCTTCAACAAGCCATCGACTATGCTCAAAAGCTGCTCGTTCGCTTTGTCTATTCAAGTAATGGCAAACAAATCTATGAACTCGACTTAGAAACTGGAAAAGGCGACTACATCGAGTTTTATCCAACACCTGAAGAATTAGAAAAACGCTATGCTGGTATTCACTCCAACTTAGGCCAACAGCTTCGAAATGTCCCCTTTCACATAGAAGGAGCAATGCACCCACGTTATTACCAAGAATTAGCGGTGCATGCAGCCACTGACGCCATTGGTAAAGGAGAGTCCCGTATACTTTTAACATTGGCTACGGGCACTGGTAAAACCTTTATTGCTTTTCAGATCGTCCATAAACTATTCCAGTCTCGTTGGAACAAAGAATCACCTGGCACTCGCCGCCCTAGAATATTATTTTTAGCTGATCGTAATATACTTGCAGACCAAGCGATCAACACATTTAACCCTTATGAAAAAGATCTAATTAAGATTAATGGTGAAGAAATAAGAAAGCGTCATGGGATTGTGCCAACTAACGCACATATCTTTTTTGCTATCTATCAAGCTATTGCCGAACGAGAAAATATAGAGGGTTATTACAAAGCTTATCCAAGTGATTTTTTTGATCTAGTTATGATTGATGAATGCCACCGCGGAAGCGCTAATGAAACTGGCTCATGGCGAGCTATTATCGACCATTTTAGTAGTGCAGTACATGTGGGCCTTACTGCCACACCAAAGCGTGAAGCAAACATTGATACATATGACTACTTTGGAAAACCTGCATTTGAATACTCATTAAAAGATGGTATCAATGATGGTTTCTTAACTCCTTACCGGGTCAAACGGGTGCGAACTAACTTAGACGAACTAGTGCTTACCAAAGATGACCAAGTGATCGAAGGCGAATCTGGGCAAGATATTTATCAGGTAGAAGATTACGATAAAAAAATTGTGGTCGATGAGCGTACCGAACTGGTCGCTAAAGCTATTTTAGACACTATAAATCCACTAGAAAAAACTATCATCTTTTGTGAAAACCAAAATCATGCACTCACCATGCGCGATATGATCAACAAATACAAAAAAGTAAAAGATCCACATTACTGTGTTCGTGTAACTAGTGATGAAGGTAAAATAGGTCGTGAATTACTAGAAAAGTTTCAGGATAATGACAAAGACATACCTACCATTATTACCTCATCGCAAATGCTTACCACTGGGGTTGATGCCCGTAATGTGCGTAACGTAGTGCTGGATAGAACCGTTGGTTCAATGGTGGAGTTTAAACAAATTGTGGGTCGCGGAACCCGTGTTTTCGATGGCAAAGACTACTTCACCATTGTCGATTTTCGCGGTGCAACTAATAAGTTTTACGACAAAGACTGGGATGGTGAACCTGAAGCAACAGAGTCAGATGGTACAGCTGAACCAATACCACCGCCTTACACACCAGAGCCATCTGAAGGAACAGATACTTCAGATCCCGAGCCTAGGTCCCGCTTAAAAGTAAAACTGAGCAAACACCGTGAACTTAAAGTGATTGATATTGAAACTCGCTATATCGATGAAAATGGCAAGCCACTAACGGTGCAAGAATTTGTTGAGCGTCTAATAACCCAGTTACCAGGGTTATTTAAATCGGTTGAGGAACTACGTCAGATTTGGTCAGACCCCGATGAACGAGAAACCTTACTCGATAAACTCGTGCAAACAGGTTTTGACAAAGAACAACTTGCCACGCTGCGGCGGATATTTGAAGCAGAAGAGTGTGATATCTTCGACCTGCTGGCCTTTTTAGCCTTTGAACAGCCAATGGCAACTCGCAAAGCACGAGCCGATCATGTACGTACTAACCACGCCTTCTTTGGGCAGTACCAGCAAGAAAAGGCTCAACAATTTTTACACTTTGTACTCAATCGTTATGAGCAAACTGGCAGCACTGAGCTATCGCGTGATCGCTTACCTGCTCTCATTGAGCTATCGGGATTGGGTACAGTGAAAGATGCCTCAACAGCATTCGGTGGAAAGCCAGCCTATTTACTGGCTGCTTTTAAACAATTACAACAACAGCTTTATCACGTAGATTAAAATGGAACTAACTCTAGCACCTAACCCGCTGCACAACCAGCGCCAAACCCTGTATATCAATAAAGTAGCAACCTTGATTGGTGAAAATGGCAGCGGTAAATCAAGTATCTTGCAATCGGTATTTGAAGAGCGGTTAAACAAACGCGCATATCAACAATTAAACGTAGTATGCTTTTCCTCTGGGCAAAATGAAAACTACTCTGAAAGGTTTGGTATTTATTTAAAACGTGAACGAAAAGCAGGTAGGGGACTAGGTTTGGAGTGCATTTACTTTAATAAGCAATGGTCTAAGTTGCTTATTTTTCTTGCAACGGCTACCAAGCGTAGTGGCAAAGTTCGTTCATTCTTACGTGAGCGTGGCTATGTTACAGAATTGGAGGCTGGAGGTGATGACCAATCTAGCCGCTTATTGTGTAAGTTCAAAGTAGATAAAAAATACGTTGAAAGAGTACAGGACGCATTAAGACAAGAAGAAAGAGGCGAAGTTAATACACTGCGAAACACTCCTTACTTCCGCTCACTAGATAGTTTTATTGGCGTATTTCACTCTAGAGATTACGATTTTGAGCAATCGATTCGTAAGTACGAACTTGAAATACCAGCTAACCGCCTTATCAATGTCTCATTCGATTACCCAAGAGAAATACAAGCTGGTGATGAAGATGCTGAAACTGGAAATGAAAATGCTCAAGCGCAAAATGTATCGTTTGATCCTGAAGTCAGTTTTTTTACTCAAGCTGCAGACAACAATTACTTCATTGATAAAAAAGGATATAAGCTCTTTTTTAAAGATGGAATAGAACTTGACCAATTGAGCGATGGTGAATACCAACTGCTCTTTCTATACGCCTTGATAGACCTTTTTGATGCGCCTAATACTCTATTTCTGTTTGATGAAGCAGACTCACACCTACATTACAAAAACGTAGAGAAACTATGGTCGCTATTACATTGCATACAAGGCTATGCAATTACTACCACACATTTATTGGATTCTATTTCTGCTAAAGAAAACCGTATAGAACATCTAAAAGTTGTGGAACACGGACGAATTAATGAAGACAACAAAATCAAGCAATTGATCAGTCGACTCAGTGTGCTTTCCCGCGCCAAATCCGTTGAATTTGAAGTATGTGGTAAGTTACCGAGTATTGCCATATTGGATGATGAGAATGACTGGGCAATATTCGTCAAGTTGGCGAAAAGGAAGGGGCATGATGTCACTAGAATCGCCGCCATAAGCCCGTTGAAAAAATCTTCAAGCTATACATGCGACGAGGACACGCTGGGCGAAGTTAAAGTGAATTGGGTCAAAGCACTAAGCTCGTCAGAGAGTCAGATTTTTACAAGAAAGATTTTTTTGATATGTGACAGAGATGAGGCTAATCCAAGCTGGAAGCCTAATGGTGTGCAGTTGGCCGGTCGAACTTACGGTGAGCTAGTTAGCTCAATTAAGTGGGCAGAAGGTTATCGGGTAGATACCTTTTTACTAGCTTGGAAAAGGCGAGAGGTTAAGCACTACTTATTAAGTTTCACTGCGTTATCACATCACAACCAAATAAACACTGTTAACAACGATCGTTTAGCTGCGGAATTTCATTTAAAGCCAAACGATAGTGGTGATAACGATGGAATTAGAAAACTATCTTCAAATGTTGTTAAAGCTGCCACACATAGCCTTATTAATAACCTTACAGGTGCTGAACATGAAAAAGGGCTTTGTATGGAAAAGCTCCAAGCCTATATCGACCTGATTCCACCAGAAGAAATCAGCGAAGATATCACCAATATGTACTATTTTATTATCGGAAAACTATAAGCCATGTCATTACAACAAAAGATTGACCGAATTACCGACATACTGCGCCGCGACGATGGCATTAGTGGGGCAATGCACTACACCGAGCAAACTTCGTGGGTGTTGTTCTTAAAGTTTTTGGATGATTACGAGTCTGAAAAAGAAGATGAAGCAGTACTATCAGGGAAAGACTATCAACCTGTATTAAATGAAAAGCACCGTTGGTCAAATTGGGCCTGCCCGAAAAATACCGATGGCAAACTAGATATCAATAAGGCTCACACTGGTGATGACTTAACTAATTATGTCAACAACGAGTTATTTCCTTACTTAAAAGGCTTTGCCAATATCGCAGCCACTGGCTCAGATCCTAAATCTTTTGCCTATAAAATTGGTGCAATCTTTCAATACTTAGACAACAAGGTTGCCTCGGGTCATACACTGCGTGAAGTGCTAGATATTATCGACACGCTGAATTTTCAATCCAGTGATGAAATGTTTGAGCTCTCGTTGGTCTATGAAGGCTTATTGCAAAACATGGGTGATGCTGGTGGTTACGCGGGTGAGTTTTATACACCACGCCCTGTAGTACGCGCCATGATCAAAGCCATTAACCCACAAGCAGGACAAACCATTTATGATGCTGCAGCAGGCTCTTGTGGATTCTTGGTTGAAGCTTTTGAACACTTGAAAACTAAAAAAAGCGAACTATCCACCGAACAATGGAATTTTATTCAGCGCGACACCTTTTATGGTTTTGAAAAAACTTCTCTGGCATATGTGATGGGTATGATGAACATGATTCTGCATGGCATCGAATCACCCAACCTTTTCCGGGGCAATACCCTTACCCTGAATATCCGCGATATTCAGGAAAAAGATCGTTACGATATTATCCTCGCAAATCCTCCGTTCGGTGGGAAAGAAAAAGATCAGATCCAACAGAACTTTCCCATTAAAGCGAATGCTACCGAATTGCTGTTTTTACAACATTTTATGAAAACCCTAAAAAGTGGCGGCAAAGCAGCGATCGTAGTTCCAGAAGGCGTACTGTTCCAAACCAACAATGCTTTTAAACAAGTCAAACAGGAACTGCTCGAAAACTTTAACCTGAACACTATTTTAAGCCTGCCCGCAGGGGTATTTTTGCCATATTCGGGTGTTAAAACCAACGTGCTGTTTTTTGAGCGCAGCGGCGGTACCAGTGACGTGTGGTACTACGAATGCGAACCTGAGCAAAAACTCACCAAAAACAAACCGATCACCGATGAACACTTAAAAGAGTTTGTGAAGCTTTATAGTAGCCGAGAAACCACCGAGCGCTCATGGACGGTATCAGTCAGCAAGCTGGTAGAAGAAGGCTACGACTTGTCCGCCAAAAACCCAGCTAAACAGAAAGATACTAAACATTTAGCGCCAAACGATATCCTTAAACAGATCCGAACCAAAGAAAAGCTGGTATCTAGCCTCTTGGATGAAATTGAAGTTCTGTTAGCGGAGAAGTAAAAATGGAACAGATTTTATATAAGCTACCGAATGGGTGGGAATGGCATATCATTGAAGACGTTGCGCAAATCGGAACTGATAGAGGATTTGTGCCAACTCCAGATCCTGAAGGGAATATCCCATTTATTGGAATGACCGATATTGACCAAGAAACGGGTCAAAAAAGTACCTACGAACGACGAAACTTTGATGACGTAAAAAAGGGATACACAAAATTCCAGCGTAATGCGGTGCTGTTTGCCAAAATTACACCTTGTACAGAAAACAACAAAACAGCTTTAATAGACAATGTAAATGGTGGCTTCGCAACAACAGAGGTTTTTCCAATTCATGCACTAGATAGCGTTGAACCAAAATATTTATTGCATTTCTTTCGATCTCCATCAGTTCGGCGTTTTCTAATAGATCAAATGGAAGGTGCGACTGGACGACAACGAGTACCTTTAAAGGCTTTAAAAAGCGTTAACATTCCTATTTGTAGTCTAGAAGAACAAAAATACATCGTCGAAAAACTTGATACTCTGCTCACTCGCATCGACACCGCTATCCTACATTTGCAAGAAAGCATTACATTGACTGATGCATTGTACGCAAGCACGATAAATGAACAAATGATGCAAGCGATTGAGTTGTTCGGTCTATCTACAGTAGAAAAACATATTGAGCAAATTCAGACAGGAACTACCCCCCCAACGAAACAAGCTGAATTTTACGAAAATGGTGACATTAACTGGTTCGCACCTTCTGACTTTGGTGATCACGATATTCTTTCTGATTCCAACAAAAAACTGAGTCAAAAAGCATTTGATGCAGGTAAAGCACGCAAATTTGATGCAGGAACAATCATGCTCGTCGCCATCGGTGCTACCATCGGGAAAATCGGTTATCTGGAACAAGATGCTAGTTCTAACCAACAAATTACCGGTATGAAATTCAACAGTGACATAACTCCTAAATATGCATATTACTGGTTTCGTTTTATTAAATCTGAAATTTTGGCCAATGCGTCAACCGCAACATTGCCTATCATAAACCAGAAAGGCATTAAAGCACTTTCGTTTTGCCCCCCCAGCAAACAGCTACAGGAAACTATTTGTAAAAAGATTGATGAAGTTTCGAATTTTAGAAATACAGTAAAAGTTGAATTAAATGAAAAAGTACAATTAATGTGTTTATTAAAAGCATCAATTCTCGACTCTGCCTATAAAGGCGAGCTCTAAGGAGGGAGTATGGCATTCGATACCACAGTTTTTGAACAAAAAGAATTTAGGGAAGCAATTAATAAACTTGAAGAATTACTCTCACACTCAAAAGCGGTTCTGTTAGGTGCAGGGGCGAGTTTTTGTGCTGGGCTTCCATTAACAAACCAGCTAACAGAAAGAGCACTAAAAAGTGACAAGCTCTCCGATGATTCCAAACAGATATTGATTGCCATACAAACCTCTTTCGCAGGTGCAAATCCAGCTTCACACATTGAAGATTACTTAAGTGAACTCGTCGATTGGCTTGCTATCACGGCTCGTCGAGCAAATCGTAACGTAACAGCGAGCAAGGTGGCTATTGGTGGCACTGAATATAGCAACGATCAGTTATTACAAGCGATAACCGAGATAAAACTCGCTATTTTTGAAGTAATTAGTGTTGAAGTAGATTCTGCTGTACATGAGCGTTTTGTTCAAGCACTGCATCGACCTATGCGACCAGGAAAAAACAGCTTACCAAGCACCATCGATTATCTAGTGATGAATTACGACACGCTAATTGAAGACTCACTCGCACTATCACAGTTGAGATATGCTGATGGTTTAGAGGGCGGTGTATCAGGATGGTGGAACCCTTCAACGTTTGAACAGAACAATCTAAATGCCCGAGTATTTAAGCTACATGGTTCCATCAATTGGGCTGAGCATGCTTCTTCATCTACGCCATTGCGAATTGCTCCACATTTGAAGCGTAATCAAGACAAAGCGGCAAAAATTATGATTTGGCCAGCTTCTACTAAATACCGTGAAACTCAGCTCGATCCCTATGCAAACTTAATGCATCGAGCTAGAGCAGTTTTAAACCCGCAAGGTGGCAGTCAACGTGTTTTGTTGATCACTGGGTACAGTTTTGGTGATGCACACATCAACCTAGAAATTGAACGTGGTTTAAGGGCCTCAAATGGTAATCTGACCGTGATGGCCTTTACTAGCGACACTGAGCCTAGTGGAGTATTGCAGACTTGGTATCAAGATAACTCAATTAACGAACAAGTACTGATCTTTGCTGATAAAGGATTTTTCCACGCAGAGCAAAAGGCTATCTCAACCAAAAGTATTGAATGGTGGAAGTTTGAAAACCTAACCCAGATCCTTGAAGGAGGTGTTTGATATGGATAACAAATACATAAAGCCCATTGAAAATCTCTCTATCGGGAAAATTATTGAGGTAGATGGCTCGCGCATTATCGCCGAGCTCGACCCTACTATTTCAGACTTGTCCCGAGTATTTGCTGGCGAAAACTATCCAATTGGGCAATTTGGCTCAATCATTAAGGTTCATTTTGGCCGCCGCTCTATTTATGGTTTAGTCAGTCGATTACGAATGAAGGCTGACTACCAGCTAGAAAAGGGCTTGCCTGTCGCATCTTCCGATGAACGAATTATTGAAGCTGACTTGTTTGGAGAGGCTGAGTGGCGTAGGAAAGGTGAAGATGAGTTTGCCCTTGCGTTTGAACGCGGTGTTGCTACTTATCCACTACCGCAGCAAACCATTTACCTGACACCCAAA
The DNA here is from genome assembly GCF_041344805.1 of Providencia sp. TYF-12. Taxonomy (NCBI): domain Bacteria; kingdom Pseudomonadati; phylum Pseudomonadota; class Gammaproteobacteria; order Enterobacterales; family Morganellaceae; genus Providencia; species Providencia sp. TYF-12. Next base: position 1,734,770 of record NZ_CP166833.1, on the reverse strand, counting down.
TCAGAGCTTAGGTTTATTTACGGTGACGCCAAAGGTGCCGTTATTCAACTTGGCGAGCATGTTGGCTCTGGCGGTGCACCTTGTTACGCTGAGTTAAATGAATTGCTAGGTAAGCACACTGCCATCCTTGGTTCTACCGGTGCTGGCAAATCAGGCACTGTTGCGGCTGTTATTCACAGTATTCTCGAACGTGGCCTGATAGCCAATCATGAGCGCTGGCACCCACAAATTATTATCCTTGATCCACATAATGAATATGGCAAAGCGTTCCCCACACACCAACGTTTATCGACCGATGAAGGTTCACTTAAACTTCCGTACTGGCTACTCGATTTAGAAGAGTCATTGAGCTTGTTTATCGGCAAGACTGAGTTTGCAGCAACCTCACAATCAAACATTGTTAAAAATGCCCTAATTGCAGTTCGAGAGCAGGCGGCTGAGCTGCTTGGGTTTGATAAGAACCAATTAACGGTTGACTCGCCGATTCCTTACATTATTGGCAGCGCAGAAGGCTTAGACCATTTCGGATTCAAAGATGGAGCTCTCTACGAGCAAGGATTAATTGGTGCAATTAACGCTCAGCGACCAGAAAACAAAGATAAAAAACAGCATGAGGATTTTAGTAGAGTTATTCGAAAGATAGATTCATTGCTAAAAGACGGGCGTCTCAAATTTATGATGGAAAGTTGGAATGGCGCCGAAGATCCGTTACCTACAATCGTCAATCAATTCTTAACACAGAAAACCACAGTTCAGATTGTTGACTTGTCTGGTGTACCTAATGAAGTCGCTGGTGTTGCTAGCGCTGCAATTGCGAGAATCATTTTTCAACTTAAAGTCTGGCAAACCGAGGCTGAACGGCAAAATAGCCCAGTACTTTTGGTGTGTGAAGAGGCTCACCGATATGTTCCGAATCGTGGTGAAGCTCAATATGAGGCGGCACAATCAGCAGTTCGCCGTATTGCTAAAGAAGGGAGAAAATATGGTGTTGGCTTATTGTTAGTTTCACAAAGGCCTAGTGAAGTTGAATCTACAGTACTGTCGCAATGTAATTCATGGATCGTACTTCGTATAACTAATGATGCTGACCGCGAGCATGTTCGCAGTATATTGCCTGATTCAATGTCTGGCTTAACAAAAATGCTTTCAGGTCTCAGACGTCAAGAAGCCATATTTGTCGGCCAAGCAGCAACGTTACCAACCAGAGTGATGATTAGAAGCTTATCTGATGAACAGTTGCCTCGCTCAAATGATATAGATTTTGACAAGGGATGGCAGCAACAGGCTATGACAATAGAGCAAATTAGTGATGTGGCTATGAAGTGGCGTTATCAAACTAAGTAATTTTTGCAGCATTCATAGATTACCACACAAAAAGGAGATACTCAGTGAACAACTAAGTTGAGTGCACAATAGGCAACGTACCTTAATTACTCAATGTGGACGTGTTCTCTTCTATGCACTTATAACTAAATATTCACTGAGTATCCTTTTGATATTATTGTATTGATAATTATAAAAAATCTCAGATATATATTATCTCCTTGAATAGCCACAATGATTTTTCAAGGATATAATATGAACCTACAACCCGAATTAGGAAGGGTGATATCCGCCTTTCCTATTTCATTTAAAAATCTGTTTTTCAACCAACTTAACCATCTCATCAACTACTCCCCCACCATTGGTCTAATGGGTAAAACGGGTGCAGGAAAATCCAGTCTTATCAATGCCCTATTCCAGTCCCCATTATCGCCAGTGAGTAATGTCTCTGGCTGCACACGCCAAGCCCAGTACTTCAGTATGACGATGAACAATCATACGCTCACCTTTATAGATTTACCCGGCGTAGGGGAAAGCATCGAACGAGATAAAGAATACCACCAGCTCTATCGTAACTTATTGCCAGAACTGGATTTAATCATCTGGGTACTCAAAGCCGATGATAGGGCATGGTCTTCTGATGAACAGTGTTACCGATTTCTCACCGAGCAATGTGGTTATCAACCAAGCCGCTTTCTATTTGTGCTGAACCAAGCCGACAAGATAGAGCCCTGTCGCCAGTGGGATGAACAACGCCACCAGCCATCCCCAGAGCAAGCGGCTAACTTAGAATTGAAGCAACAAGCCGTGATAACCGCATTCAAGCCACACCACCCTGTGATGACAGTCTCTGCGGCAGAAGGTTACCAACTGACTGAATTAACAGAGCAACTCATACAGGCGTTACCGGCGCAAGCCAGTAGCGGTGTCGCTAGGCAACTGAACAGCACTTACCGGACGCAATCCTTGGAGAATGTCGCACGTAACGATTTTGGGCAATGCGTCAGTGATATCGTCGATACGCTGATAGACATCCTTCCCCTACCTGTCTTGATAAAGAGTACGATTGGTACGGTCAAAAATAGCATCGTCTCCGTCGCTAAGTCCCTGTGGAGCCTATTCTTTTAGCTTCTTAAATTAACGCAACATTAATGACATCTAGCGCCACTCCTTAACGGGATTGGCGCTTTTTTATTTCTTTTTAATGGAGTATCAACTAATGAATCATTCAACCGAATCCGCTATCACAATGGAATTAGTACCTGATGAACAACGCCTTGATTTTTGGCTCAACCATTTTGGTGCAGTAAAAGGCTGGGCTACCTTTGAAGTGGTGATCTTCACCACGATGGGTCAATTCTGCAATGAGTATCATGGCGGTTACTGGGAGTATGGCACGCTCAGCAATGGCGGTGCTTTTATTTACCCCGACCTCAACGCAGACACCTTAACCTTATTCAACATGCACAACGGCAATGAAGCCACCGTGAGCCAAGAGGCGGCAGGCATTGCCGTATGTCTTATCCTATACAGCATCTGGTCATTCCAAACTGAAAGCGAAGTGATGTGCGACCGCTTTTATCAGTTGCGTGACTACGCGTTACAACATCCCGAATCCGCTGCCATTTTCCACTTAATTGATTAATCAGGAGTCTATCATGAGTTTATTAGCTTCGCGTTTTGGCTCTGCTAACAGCATTCGTCGTGACCGTCCACTCACCATTGAAGAATTATTTCGCACAGTGCCCAGTGTGTTTTCTGAAGAAAAACACGATTCGCGTAGTGAACGGTACACTTACATTCCGACCATTACCTTACTTGATAGCCTGCAAAAAGAAGGCTTCTATCCATTCTTTGCCTGCCAGACCCGGGTTCGTGATATTAGCCGTCGAGAGCACACAAAACATATGTTACGCCTCAGACGGCATGACCAAATCACAGGCGTACAAGTGCCTGAAATTATTTTATTAAATAGCCATGATGGCTCAAGCAGTTATCAGATGTTGCCGGGACTCTTTAGAGCTGTATGCTCCAACGGTTTGGTGTGCGGTGATGAATTAGGGGAAGTGCGTGTCCCCCATAAAGGGGATGTTGTGGGTAAAGTGATTGAAGGGGCTTATGAGGTACTCGATACGTTTGAGCAAGTGGCTGAAAAACGCGAAAGTATGCAGTCGTTATTGTTACCGCCACCTGCACAGCAAGCCTTTGCGGAAGCAGCGTTGACTTATCGCTTTGGTGAAGAACATCAACCCGTTACACGAGAGCAAGTTTTACAGCCTCGACGCGTTGAAGATAAGAAAGAAGACCTTTGGACGGTGTACCAACGTTTACAAGAGAACTTGATTAAAGGGGGATTATCAGGTCGTACCGCAAAAGGTAAACGTGCCCGAACTCGTTCAGTGAATGGGATTGATGGTGATATTAAACTCAATAAAGCGCTGTGGGTGATGGCGGATACCTTATTTAACCAACTCACTCCTCGCCATCCCAACTAATTTTCCCGCCCTGACAGGTTGTGTCGTTACGCCTTACTTTCTTATCGTTCAAATAAAAAGCATAACGTTATTTATCAATGAATTACTTATAGTGATTTTTCATTAAAATGCCTAATGAGAATTTTTCCCAACAGACATAACCTGTCAATCCCCTAAGTTAAACTCCCTCACTTCTTAATTTCCTAACGTCTGTTATTGAGAGCAATACGTTATGTTTCAGACCAATCGAAAATATGACCGCATGGCTGTGCGACTCTCAGCGCTGATTGCCCGCTTAATGGCAGGAGAAAATCTTGTGCTCTCATGTTTAGCCCAAGAGTTCAATGTTTCTGAACGCACGTTACAACGGGATTTACGTGAACGCTTGGCTTATCTGGGGGTAGAAGGTCGGCAAGGTTGTTATCGCTTGCCTATCAATACGCTAAAAGCTTATCGAGACAAAGATGTTCTGACCTTTGTGAAACAGATTGGAATGACTCGATTGTTTCCGGGGCTAGACAGCCGCTTACTGGGATTACTGCTAACCCAACAACCCCATGCACCCTGTTTGATTTGGCACCATGCCCATAAGATTTCAGCTTTACATGCCGACCATTTCTATCAATTGGTATATGCCATTACCAGTAAGCAATCTATTAGCCTACTTACGCCTGAGCGTCGTTTTAATCCACTACAACCCTATCAACTGATTTACCGTGAAGGTCAGTGGTATTTACTGGCTGAATACCACCAGCAAGTGCATGTCTTGTTGTTAGAAGATATCCAGCAAGTTCAACCACTCAATACCCCCTTCACACCGAAACACACAGTGATGCAGCTGTCACAACAAAACAGTTTTATCGCGGCACTACCGCATTTTAGATTGATATCACAATTACTTACCTCTCTTCCATCCCACAAAGAAAGGAGCCGACCATGACGCTATTAACCCCACTAGCATCACATCCAACACATTGCCCTCACTGTTCTTCTGAGCAAGACATCATTCCATGGGGCTCGGGCTGGATGTGCCGCGATTGCGGTCATGAATGGGCCATACCCATTCAAAATAACTATTACATCGTGAATTCATCATCACATAAGGAAGCTTAAAAAATATGAACACCGTTTCACACTTACAATTGGGTTTAGAACGCATCGCTATCGTTATCAGTATTTTGTTATGTCTTTGGATCACTGGCGCATTGTTAACATATTTCCAGCTTATCGCCCTTATCATGAACCCGTATGGGATCACATTGATGTACTTCGTTTTATATCTCTTGGCGTTGGTTATCCCACAACTCTTGGCGCAATTAGGCTTATGGATTTTGAGTGCTTTCAAGGGGGTTGATTATAAAATCCATTTCAACCCCAAATTAGTTGCCATTATCTCGTCCATCATTATCGGATTAGCCCTCTCTAGCCTACTGATTATCATGTCATCCGGTTGGCTATACGGTTTTACTGAAGGAATCGCCACCACGATATTGCTGGTTGATTTACTTATCGCCACTGGTATTGCCTTTTATCTTCATCGACGAATTCGTCACTGGATTTCAGTGCGACTAAACCGTAAGTCATCACATTAACCATGATCAGCCATTTTTGTTGTGAGTGCCTTATTCACCAGATAACCACCGAATACGCCATATCAGGGAAAACCAAGCACCCATTAGACGGTGTTCATCAAGCGTCAATCTGACGTTTCTATTTATGTTGATAGGAATTTATAATGAAAAAATATATATTCGTAACTGCATTAGCCTCACTGTGGTTGATGACGTCACCAGCCTCTGCCAACAGCCAGCCCCCTAAAAATACCATTTGGGAATATAAAGGTGATGGCGGTAAAACCTTATGGCAAGTGTGTGGGAGCCAAAATAGTAGCTGTAGGATTGTAGGCTCAACCAAGCATTATGTTGCTGTACTGAATCATAAATCTGCGTCAGGTTGCGCATTTGGTGATTTTTATATCGTGGCAAGAACTGACGGAAACTGGCAACAACGCGATACGGGCACTTGTAGCCCTAATGCTTATGTCCAAAAAGGATACATTAATAACGGGCAATATTCGTCAGTTGATATTGGTGTCAACGGTACTATCGTCAAACGCTATCCGATAGGTTATTGGAACCAACAAAAAGAATTATCAGGTAAAAAACGCCCACGGTGGAAAGAAAAAGACCGTACTAAAGGCGGATTGCAAACCAACCAACAATAAATAGCATTCTCGCTACCATCATTTGCGGTAGCGAGGACGAGAAAAGATAATTAAAGGTAACGTAATGAATAAGATAAAAAGCCTATTTGCGATAGGATTATTGGCAGTGAGTGCATTTAGCTTGGCTGAAGAACAGCAGCGTTATGCGAGCATCACACATACGAGCTCAAATTTTATTAACCAAGGTTACTGTGGTTATTCATTTACCCTCGATAATGGCGGTAGCCATATAGTTTTAGACCATGCGGAGTTTGGTGCGCTTGAGTTAACGCTACGAATGAAAGATGGGCAAGGCAAAGTATTAGGGGATACGATACTGGAAGTGGAACCTTTTGGCGATTCTAGCGCCACTCGTGCCACCTTTGCAGGGTTGGAAATTCCGTGTGAGGATGTTACTGAGTTTGAAGTGGTTAAAGTGGTGGAAGATCAGAACGGGCGTAAGGTCGAATTGCCGTTATCCATCTTTGAGGCTAATAATCCAGAATTGGCGAAGATGAGTGTGGAAGGGAAAAAATAATAGTTTTTTAGCTATCGATCAGGGTAACGAGTGGTAGATTGAATGATCTGCCATTTTTTTTGGTTAGTAGGCTTTTTTAAGTATCTTAAACATCATCTAACAATGATTAGATACATTAGTTTAGATTTGATAGAAACAACTTTCTAATGCAATATATAAATAAGTCTGATAATTGGCTTTGAGTGAGGAACGAAAGTTCACGGTTGTTTCCAAAGTCGATGGAGGAATTGCTAGCATTACCGCGTATTAATTAACGTGGTCAAAGTCGAATGAAGAAATGATTAACATCATGTTGTGTTAATCAATAGGGAGCAGATTATGAGGTGGTGATAGGTAAACGCTGATTGATGTACCTCAATTCCAGCTAAAACATTAAGATTGACTAGCTGAATATTGTACATTCTAACGACAACATTAGTTCTTAGTAAATCTATCATCTTACTTGCAGTCTTCTTAAACACTTCATATCAAGGAATATGTATGTCAAGAATCACCGTCAAAGCTGGAGCTGACTTTCTTACTGGATTAGCTCATGCAAAACCAGTTGCCGCGCTGAGTGAGCTAATTTGGAATGGTTTCGATGCAAAATCTAAGAATGTTGAAATCGAGATTACGACGGATCCTGTGTTTGGGGGAGTTGAAGCAATTCTGATTAAGGATTATGGCACTGGAATCGCTCACAATAAAGTTGTGAGTTACTTCGGTAATCTAGGGGAATCTTGGAAAAAAGCTGAGAAAGCAAATGGGGATCGCTCCCTCCATGGCCAGTTTGGTCGAGGAAGGTTCAAGTCTCTCTCTCTTGGTGAGCAAGTTCATTGGAAAACCGTGTTCGAAAAAAATGGTAATAAATATAAATACACGATTTTAACTGATGCTAATAAAATTAACGATTTTATAATCAGTGAGCCAGAGTTAGCTGATGATGAAGATTTAGGTACACAAGTAGAGATTTATAACACTAGTAACACTGCTGAACTTTTATTAACTGAAGATGCTTTATCTGATCTCATCATGGAATTTGCTCTTTTCCTAACAGAATATCCAAGTAGGAAATTAATATTCTTAGGTGAGAGAGTCTCACCAACCGATGCATGGTCTGACAAACAAGACTACGATATAGGTGGGGTCATACTCCCTGATGGATCTCTGATTAATGCTTCCTTGACTATTATCGAATGGAAAAAGAAAGTTCAGAGGGAACTTCATTACTGTGATTTGTTAGGGTTTTCTCTATACAAAGAGAAGATTGGGCCAATTATTCGTGCTCCCGGGTATGATTTTACTCTCTATGCAAAGTGTGATTACTTTAAGGCACTAAGTGATAAAAATGAAGTATCTTTAGGTGAACTTATTCCTGAGGTTAAGACGATTAAAGATGCTATTATACAAAGGGCTAAAATTCACTTTCTGGATAAAGCATTTCTTAATAAATCCAAAATAGTTGACTCTTGGAAAGAACAAGAAATTTACCCCTATAACGATGACGTATCCCAAGGCCCAACGGAAGTAATTGAACGAAAGGTGTTTGATATTCTTGCTGTTAATGTTCAAAGCTATCTAAAAAGCTTTGAAAGTGCAGATAGAAAAACAAAAAAATTCACATTCATGCTCTTATCTCAAGCGATTAAACAGAATCCCACGTCGGTACAAAAAATTCTAACAGAAGTTTTGGGTTTGAAATCTAAAGAGCAAGATGAGTTGGCTGCGTTATTGGAGAGAACAACCTTGTCTTCAATAATTAGTGCTTCTCAGATTGTGTCTAATAGAGTTGATTTTATTAATGGGCTAGACAACCTTTTACATAATAAAAATACAAAGAAAACTTTATTGGAAAGAGATCAACTTCATAAAATTCTAGAAAAGGAAGCTTGGCTTTTTCGAGAGGACTTCTTCCTTGCTGGTTCTGAGGACTGGCTTGAGGATGTTTTAAAAAAACATATCAAGCATCTTGGTAAAAGATATGATGAGGACGATAACGAACCTGTTTTACTCCCAGATGGAAGACAAGGTCGTGTTGACCTAATGTTTGCAAAGTGCCGCCAACCGTATGAGGGCTTTACAGAGTATTTAGTCGTTGAACTTAAACGCCCCTCTCAGAAAATAAATTATGATGTTATTGGTCAGGTTGAAAAATACGCGTTATCTGTTTCTGGGGATGAACGTTTTGATCATACTAAATCAAAGTGGACTTTCATAGCCGTGTCTAACTCAATGGATGAGTATGCTGAACGTAGGGCTAATCAACGTGGGTGGCCTAAAGGAAAAACATTAGATGACGCTGAATTAAATGTTGAAGTATGGGTTATGACTTGGGCTGAAGTTTTGAATGCAGCAAGAGCAAAATTAAGTTTCTTTAGTAAACAATTGAATATAGTGGCATCAAGGGATGATGCAACATGCTACCTTGAAAAGACCCACCGTGAATTTATTCCGGTTATAACAAGTGCTGAAGAAATATAATTCGCCTAACCACCTTCAGGAGATTAATGGGCTGTTCACCCTGTCGGCGTATGTGGCAGGGTCGTGATTTTTAAAAAGGTCATCAACATGAGTACATACAAAATTATTGGTATCGAGCTTGGCTAGCATTCATTTCATATTCATTATCAGGGTAAAATCATTTTCCGTATGAAGTTAACACGAAGTAAATTATTTGAATTCCTAGCACAAAGCAGACCACCAATTTTTATTGCTCACTAGCTTATCAACCATGTTAAAATAGCAATCTACTTTTTAGTCCAAATCAAAAAAACAGTAAAATAAATTTTAGGCCCAACAATAGGCCCAAATTAAAAGTTGAATTGGTTTTTGTTACTTAAAAATCAATTAACTAAGAGTCTAATTCAGACTCCGCCAGCCCAAATTTGGTGGGTCAGTGATAGGACAACAGGTTTAAAAACAGGAAGTTAGCAAAATCAGTTGGACTAGACACTGGCAACATTAAGACTAGAAAGTGCACGTGAAATGCACGCGCATTTTAAATCAAAAACCCTGAGGGTCATTCCTTGGGGTTTTCTTTTTTGTAAAAAATGAAATTAGATACCTCATCTCACCTGAACATCAACATATGTTTTGAAATAGATGATAAGCCACCAAACGGTAGCTTTTCGCTGTTAGATGGCTTTACTATTTGATAGTATAAATCCTCTAATGTTTCTAGATGATGTAAATAGCTTACTACTTTTTACATATTCATAGAAAAGCTCAAAAACTAGGCATGTAACTTGAGAGTAATTGTCAATATCGGTTCAGTGATGGCCATTAGTGTGTAAGTGCCATATTTTCGGCGCTATAAGCCATCAAATATAGAAATTTAAATCAACCATATGGTAGGTATCCAATTGATTGTTTTTATTATCAACCTAAAAGAAAGTTCTGAGCGTCGAATGAAAATGCAAGCTCAACTCGATAAAACTGAACTAAAATATGAATTCATTAATGCAGTAAACGGGAAAGATCTATCAAACTCTGAACTTAAAGAGATTGTTTATGACTACCCAAATTGCATGCTATCAAAAGGTGAAATTGGATGTGCTTTAAGCCATTTGGCAATTTATAAAAAAATGGTAAACGAAAACATTGAGCAGGCATTCGTACTAGAAGACGATGCTACATTACCTCATAACATTGAAAATGTAATATCTAAAATACAAAAAATAGATAAATTAACTAAGCCAAATATCTATTTATTATCATGCGTTGATAGTTACATAAAAAATCAAAAGATAGATGATAATGTGTTTAAAGTTTACCAAGCTATTCGATCTCATGCATACATTATCAACAAAAAAGCAGCCCAAAGACTCATATCATTCCAAACCCCAATTAAGTACGAAGCTGATATGTGGTGGTATTTTAGATACTTCAATTGTGCTAATATATATTGCTTTATACCTTCCGTTATACCTTATGATGATGAAACTAAAAGTATTTCTTTAATTGAGCATGAGCGTTTACCATTAATAGAATTGAGAGAAAAATACAGAAGTCGTCTGCGAAAAACAATAAGAAATTATCAATATTATAGATTAAAAGATTTATTCTTAAAGAAAATACTACTAAAAATTGAATATAATCAAAAATAATACAAGCTGGAGCCTATCAACAAAGGAAGGCACAAATAAGAGTATTGATAGGTCAGTGCAATAGTCCTACTTGTTTCTTGGTATTGCAAAACATATGTACGTAACGATAGGAAAATATTTAGAAAAAACGGGAGATGGCTATTCTGAAACAGTAAAAATACACTTAATACGATAAGAAGCCGCTTTTTACAACGGCTTAATTTGTTAGGGTTAATTAGCAATATTAATTTAAATCCTTACGCATCTCATTAATTAAGAGACTAACATCAAATTTACTCATAGGATCCCCCATCGCAAGACCAAGATTATCACTGGTAGTTAGTTGAATTGCATTCGAGCTATTAGCACCAAAAACAATATTACAATCCTGATTTATAACATTACGCTTGTTATTATAGACACAATATTGTTTTATATTAAAGGCACTTGCCAAATGAACAATCGCCGTATCCACAGAAACAACCACATCGGCATTGCTAACTAGTGCAAAAGAGTTTCCAGCATCGTTAAATGGATTTAACACCACATTTTCTAATAATTCACAATTAATGCTACATCCTAAATTAAAAACAACTGTCTTATAATTTTTTAGTGAGTTTAGATACTCGATTATTTCATTTATTTGCTGCATTGAAAAAGAACGTTCAGTTTGTGACGCATAAGGATTAAATATAATTAGTTTTTTATTTTCTTTTACTGACTTAGCATAGTCATGAGCGAGCGAGAATTCAGAACTATCAAAGGATAATTCGTATTTATAGTTTTTACTTTCTAGATTTAAGTATTTTAGAACTTTGATCATTCTATCAGTTAAATGAGCTTTACCATCACTGCGTAGATTGATATCGTATATACTTCCTTTAGGCTGGTCAAAACCAATTGATTTTGCAGGATTTAATAGAAATAAAGTTTTTAACCTATGGCGTATAGAATGGTCAAAATCAAAGAGATCAATAACTAGATCAATATTAATTTTTTTTAATTCACACACTAACTCAGGTATTTTATTTTTATCAAAAGGGTAAAAACCATCATTTCCAATGATATCAGAAAATAAAAAATTCAATCCCTCCGGAGCAACAATGTATACCTTTTTACCACTAGACCTAATTTTTTTAATCAGTCCCGATGTAATAATAGAATCTCCTATAGCTTTTGCGTGCATAAAAATGCACACATTATTGCAATTATTTACATCAACCTTTTGTCTTTTATAAAGCAACTTCATAATCCATAGACTAAGTTTAAACTTGATTTTTTTTGTTTTTTCATTTCTATATCTATTTATCTTTCTTAATATATTCATCTTCTAATTTTTAAGCTTAAATTTTATAAGTAATACCATTCCCATTATAATAATTATGATTATAATTTATTCAACTTAAATATTACTATGAATGATTTAAGACCGCATCACCTTACGGTCTTATTATATCAGCATAAAAATATATCAATTATTCCTGCTTGGCATTAACTAACCCTATACCACCACATCAACATTATATAGGCGTTTGTCACTGTGATTGCACTACCACTACCTTTTTTTCCTGTAGCACCCGATATTGTATGAGTGTGAGCGCCAATTGTGACAGTATGATTATGTGCGCCGGACGAACTAGTTACATTGCCACTTCCGGGTGCAAGAGTTTTATTATTTCGGTCCCCCCAATAAGAATTGATGGGGGTACCGGCTGTATGCGTGTGAGCTCCTGCTGTATTTGTGGTTTTCGTTCCATAATCAAAACTACTCGTTGTTGCCGAAAAGCTATGATTATGAGCTGGCATCTGTGCTTCTGTTAATGTGACCGAATCCGAACCGCCAGTTGTTAACACATTCGCACCACTCGCTGCAGCTAATCGAATAGTTTTATTTTCACTGATGTATTGCCATTTAGTACCAGGGAACAAGGTATTCGGGTTTTTGTTTTGTGCAAACCACATAACAATGCCAACGGGATAAATCGTATTGAGGTTAACCGAGTTTTGTAATGCATCGGTGACGGCCTTCTGGCTCATCACGTTCGTTGTTGATCCGCCCGTTGATTGGGCAACACTGCTCGTATTGAGCTTAGCATTCAACCCGTTATTAAGTGCTGTGTTTGTTGCATAGTCCCCTGACGGCTGATAACTGCCTTTCGGCTGATATCGCCCATCGCCCTCTACTTTAGTGTAGCTTTCACCTTTAAGTGCGTAATTGCCTGCGGGGGCATAGTTGCCTTTGGGTTGATATTTGGTATCAGACTCCGCTTTAGAATAGCTATAACCTGCCGCTTGGTAATTGCCTAATGGCTGAAAGCGTTTGTCGGATTCGGTTTTGGTATAAACATTAATATCACCGGCACTTAAATCCGCTTTCAGTTCCTGCCATGCTGTACCTGCGACAGGTTCAACATTGTTATTTTCAATCTTCGACTGCCACGTTTTGTTTTTATGATAAACGATAGCGCGAATTGGGTATGGCGTACCTTCTGTCGCCCATTTAGGTAAACCAAAGCTCTGCAACTCACCTATTGCTTCCGTAATATCGTGAAACATGCCATTCATCTTTTCACGTTCGATATCTTTAGCTGCAGGATCAGTTTGTTGGTCACGCTCATAATCATAGCTATAACCTTGCGTGTATGAAACTGCGCCATCGGCTTGTACATCATCGGGAATAGAAGTCCTGTCCCCTTGTGTTGCAAAGGGAATTTTAAAGATTTTTGTCATGGATTTTAGGCTCCGAAATTACTGCTAAGGAAATTTTTACGATGTTGACCGTTACCAAAGGCTTTTTTAGTCACAATACGATATTTAACTCCTACCCCTGATGGGCGAGGCATGAGGTCGAAGTTTTCAAGAAGGGCCCGTAAACGTTCGTCCGGGTTGAAATTAAACACGTAATACAAATAGGTCATATCCAGCGGATCAAGCACGAATACTTTACTATCCGCCTGCCAAAAGAAGCGTTTAAGAAATTCATTAATATTGGTGGCCGTTGGGCTTTGCGTAAGGTTAAAATAGCGCATACGCACGATGAGACGTTTTTGGTCGACCGTCAGCGATAAGGTGTAATCGGCATTACGCCGAAAGTTGCCTTTGAAATTGGCATTCTTTTTACCAAAACCAAAGCCGATTTTCGTTTTATCGCTAGGCGGGACATCAATCCCCAACGGCACATCGAGTAACCGTCGATAATAAAAATATTAAATACGCTGAAAGGCTACTTGCTGAAATTCAAAACAACATTGAAAAAGGCACTTTTAATTACGCTAAATATTTTCCTAACTCTAAAAAATTAATGCTTTTTGGTGTTAATAATCGAGAAAAAAGAGTGATTGATTATTTAGAGGAATATTTAGTTATTTGTGAAACTAGAAATTTATCGCCATCAACGATTGGCGGTTATAAAAAATGCAAAAGTGCCTTATCTGATTTGCACCAATTACATGTTTCATCACTCACACCGGCGATCCTAAAAAACTGGATACAAAAGCAAACGACAGTATTAAAAACTATCCGTAACCAGCTCTCATTTTTGCGTAGCTCGCTTGATGAAGCCATTACCGATGGGATCGTATCCATTAACCCAGTCAGCCTTGTATCTGCTTCAAGATATCAATCAAATAACAGTGACAATGAAAGCAGTTATATTGTTGACCCATTGTCACCTAAAGAGGTCTCTGCCCTACTCACTGCGGCAAGATATGAGCAATGGAAAAACTTATTTCAGTTTGCCATTAATACAGGGTTAAGAAGTTCTGAGTTATGTGCATTAAGATGGAGTGATATTGATTTTTTAGAGAATACCGCACATGTACAGACCGCCAGTGTGGTTGGTGTTATTAAGAAAACCAAAACTAAAGCCGGCACCAGAAAAGTTGAATTAAATAGTGAGGCCATGAACGCTCTGAATGATCAAAAGCAATTCACGTTTATGAAAGACGGTGTAATTTTCGAAGACCCAAAAACAAATAAAGCCTGGGCAGGAGCTGACGCGATCAGAAAGAAAGCATGGGTGCCAACATTGAAAAAAGCGGGTATTCGATACCGCAATCCATATCAAACTAGACATACCTTTGCCACAAGGCATATCAGCCAAGGTGCAAATCTATTTTGGTTAGCTGGACAAATGGGGCATAAAGGGCCTGAAATGCTGTTTAGGCACTATGGGGGATATCTTAAGGAATATGATGGTGGGACGGCTAAAAATATTGCTAACTTTCTTTAATTTTCTTGGAGTTTGCTTCATGCTATTCATAGATATTGTTTCTACAAAAGGCTTTGATAATTAATCATGAAAAAATTCAAATCAACAGGCGTAACTGGCGCAGCTGGAGAGCTATACTTTGCATATTGGATTGTAAGGAATTTTAGTTGGCCGTGCCGTCTTCTTGATATTGATGTTGGTATCGATGCTCAAGTTGAGGTTTTTGAGCGCAACATCTCAACGGGTGATTTTTTTGCAATCCAAGTTAAATCGACCGTTACTTCAACCCCTGACATCCAAATAGATCTAACGGACTTTAAATATTGGAGGCAACTAGACAATAATGTAATTTTGGCATCTGTTGTATTCTCTGAAGAATATGGTGACCCAATAATTTACTGGAAATATTTTTCAAATGTTAACTTGGATAAAATTATTCTTCAAATAGAAGATAAAAATACATCATCTAAGTTAATTACTTTCGATGAGAGTGATATACTTAATATCAACTCAAAAGATAAGTGGTTATGTTCTTTAATCTCAGACTTAGATAGAGAGTTAATAGAAGCAGCGGACTCACTATTAGATGTAATTAAAAATATAAGTCTTGATGAATACTCAGGTGATGAGGATGATGAAAAACTTCGTGAACACGATGCAATAAGCGCGCATTCTTTAATCTATCATATAAATTCTATATTTTTACACTATGAACAGCTTAAGACTGCCATAATGCACGACTCGAGGCTAGTATTCAAATCCACTTCAATCAATGAGTCCATAAATACAGTTGAAAAAAATGAAGCTAAACTTCTGCTTATTTTTAACTACATGTTTGACGGTGTTAAAAGCGAATCGATGCCTCGCGATGTATTACCTGATCCACTTAGCAAGGCAATAGAACAAGAAACAAAAGAGTGGGCTTCAAGATTTTCCTCACGGTACCTATAGTTCCTTTTATTGTATTTCAGCCTATAGTCTGGCAATGACATGACATCAGAATGTACGAGAAATGCACATTATATAGACGCCACGAAAATAATAATTATAAATCAATAAATTAAAAAATTACGGACGCTGGTTCAACTCCCGCCAGCCGGTAGGCATAGAAGATTTCAAAAAATCTCAATGACCTCTCAATGATGGCGGGAATCTATTTCGCACACTATCAGCGATACCGGATCTTTATACGGGAATACTTCTACTATTTAAATACATAATCATCATATCCGTATATTCATAAAAAGATGCTTGTCAATTAATATACTCACCTCCACATAAAATATTACCTCATCCTAACGGGCGAGGCGGGTTATTTAGAAACCCGACGGAAAATTCAAACAACAATTTGAAAAATTTAAAATTGTTGTTAACACGGGTACGATTTTAAAATTACAAAAAAGTTGTAATGATTTAGAGCATCTACACCCTAAAAACGGTCATGCATTCAATATGTAGACCATCATAATAGATCGTGTTCGCGTTCAATAAATATGCTGGGGGGTTCTGGCAGTATCACAAATACCTGCATTATTCACCGTGAGGTCAATAATTTTATCCTTTTTCCCAGATTGGCAAGCCCGATATTCATAATCTACTTGGAATCTTTGGCGCAGGCTTGGCAGCGATAGCATTGATGCTCAACAATTCGCTATCCATGTTTTTTAACTAAATGCGTTGATTGACAAAATGCGCATTTTACATCGACTTTGAGCATAAATATCTCTATCTTACAGACTGTTCACCGCATTGAATACGAGCTCCAAAAACACATCTCTCATAAAATACCAGTAATTCAATTATTCTCATTGAAACTGAAGAGTGAAAACTATAGTGTATGAAAAAAGTATTTACGCTATTTATTGGAAATAATAGAAAATATAGTACTATACCTTTTAACAGGCTCTTTTCATGTGTTTTTTGATTTAGTCATAATTTGAACATCAAGCAAACTGAGCCCTTGCTTTTTCATTTAGTAACTAGGTAAATCTATGATTAATTTTTTAGAGAGCTTTTATTTCACATTATGCCTCGTAGTAAGTTTTATTATTACTTATTACATTGCTGGCATTGATGCAACACTATGGAGTTCACTCTCAACCCTGCATGGCTACACGATATTTAATAAAGCTAGCCAATATAAAAATATCACCTATTCACTACTGTGTTCTTTTTTTGTCTTTGTAGGCTCTGCCTTGGGCTATTTTTTGGGTTTCGGCAGCCTATTTTTGGTAATTCTCTTCATAGCACCTTTTATTTACTACCAGTTTTACAATATAGACTCCTCATTGGATATGTCATTTAAATACTTCATGATTTTTTATATCATAGGGGCGACACTCAACAAATCGAGCTTTGATGGCCTAGTAATAGGCTTACTGATAGGAACAATCATAACTCTTGTATTTTGCTACACCATCAGTAACCGTAAAAAAATTACGATGTTCCAAATAAAAAAGTATATATCACTAAAAAAAGACAAATTATCATATAGCCTTATTTTTCAGTCACTAATCTATTCTTTTGGGTTGCTTTTATGTGTTTTGACCTCTAGAGCAATTAATATTGACCATTTCTTCTGGGCACCACTGACATATATATTTGTGTTAAATCCTAAATTAACTAACATCATTAAGTTAACTAGAGATCGAGTTATTGGCACATTACTTGTTGTTTTTATTTTATATTTTACGTTTAATTTTACTGCCTTTATGCCGTATGTTGGCTTTGCTTTGATATATCTATTTGCTTTTCTAATCCCAATAAGTAACAGCAAAAAAAACAACGTTTTTGGCACATTTTGCCTTACAGGACTTGTTTTATCCTTAATAGAAATGTCAATTTACTTTAACCATATCGATTACCATCTTTTACTTGAAAGAATAATGGAAACATTGATTGGTGGTATATTTGCGATTATATGTAGCTATTTCCTTAAACTAGCAACACAAAAACAATCCGTTAGCCATATACGAAAAATACATAAATGAATATCTAAAAATGACTAAATTAAAATTACTCAATTTAAATTTAGAATTAAATTGCTATTATTAATAACTATGCCAAATTAAAACCCATTATTATAGACGCAAAGGTAATTGTTCAAGAATACTATAAAATAACAAATAAGTGCCTCGGTATAACAAGGTAATTTTAGAATTTAAAACAAAAATTCTTAGATTAGAGGAAGGTGACGCTCGTTAAACTAGATAGCAGGCAAGACGGTATAAATAGACATAAAAATAACCTATCGGTGCGTTGGGATTTACTTTAACGTTTTCGATAGTTGTTGAACCATCAGTCTTGGTAACCGTAGTGTACAGCACATATCAGATCTACAGACGTCGCCTTTTCTCCGGGCCAACACAACCAGTTGGCTTTGTCACTATCATCGTTGTCACTATCACATTATCATCGGATGATTGAGCTTGTGCTGATAGTGTACCTATGCCCAAAGCCAATGAAATCCCTATCGCGAAGTGGTGATTATTCATGAAGGGCACCTTAATATTTCATGCAGTAAGATAATACCTTACTGCATGATTTTATGTGATTTTAAGTTTTTCAGAGTGTTTTAAAGGTCTTATAAACACAGGCTAGAAGCCGTGATTTACATTGCCCTTACAAGCCCCCTAAAATAACAATCTCATTGCCAATAAAGGTACAGGATGTATCCGTTTGACTGAAATCTATGATGCGGCTTCCTTATGAGTTGGGTCAGAAGCGGGTGATTACACTTCGTGCAATGCCGCCATTTTTAAGCTCCTGATAAGCTTCGTTAATTTCATCGATATCGATCTGTTTGGAAATGAGGTCATCCAAGTTAAAACGTCCTTGTAAATAAAGATTGGCATACATAGGAATATCATGCTTAATATTCGAAGACCCCATGTAAACCCCTTTAATAGTTGCCTGATTAAGCAACACGTCCTCCAAGGCATCAACACTAATGGGGTTATCTGGCTTCGGCATACCAATCACATAGGTAGTACCTCCCTTTCTTAACATCTTGACAGACTGCTCAATGGTAGATTTTGCACCTACCACCTCGAAAGCATGTAAAACTCCGCCATTCGTCATGGTACGAACCGTTTCAACATGATCACCATCTCCCGCCAATACGAAATCAGTCGCACCAAACCGACGAGCGAGTTCCTCTTTAGCCGGTTGAGTATCAATGGCAATAATACGTGTAGCTCCAGCAAGCCGTGCGCCAGAGATGACGTTAAGACCCACGCCACCAACACCAATCACAGCGACCGTATCTCCTGGTCTGATCGCAGCGGTGTTAATCGCAGCTCCGGCTCCTGTTACGCAACCGCAGCCCAGAACTGAAGCTTGAGGAAAAGGTAACTCTTTGGGAACCTTGGCCAGCTGATTCTCATGTACCAAAGTGAATTCTGCAAAAGCAGCAGTACCAAACATCGGTAAGACTGGCTCACCATTAAGGGTTAGACGCTGTCCCTCCCCTGCACCTCGCATAGTTTCCTCAGGATGCTCGCATTGGTAAGTTCGTCCGTCCAAGCAGGCTTCGCAATGGCCGCAATATTGAACCAGAGAACCAACCACATGGTCACCAATAGCGAACTCTCTGACCTCAGGGCCTATCTCTTTGACAATTCCAGCTAGTTCATGCCCTAGTACGGCTGGCAGCGGAAAGCCGTAGTTATTCTCTGCAATATGTAAGTCCGTATGGCAAAGGCCAGATGCTTTGACCTCCACCAGAACCTCGCGCCCTTTCGGGTGGTCAATCTCAATATTCTCAATCGAAAAGAGCCCGTTAGGCGTATTGAGTACAGCGGCTTTCATCATGGATTCTCCTATCCAAATTTCAAATCACTCAACACTGCTTTTGAGCTTGTTCGCGGCGAGCAATAGCCGCGTTTGCCCACATAAACAGTTTTTCACTCTTCCACGTATTCGACTGGGAAACTATCTACCTTTTCAAGATAGAAAAAGTAGTACTTGCCGTTATCAACAATATCAGGGGAGCCCTCCAACGATTTACCATCCATGACGCCGAGCAGTGTGTTTTCATCAACTTTACGTAAATGATCGAAGATAGGTACACCATCGTAGATCATGGTAGTCGAGACTTTTCCACGGAATTCTACATCCCAAAGCGAGGCTTCACCCTTCATTGCCTGACTTGAAAATAGGCGATTTTGGTCGTCATAACAGATAAGTGGCACTGCGTCCATCTTGCTTCGATACCACTTTCCGTACCATTTCCTTTCTATCAGAGCACGATTGCACCAGTGCCCTGTATTGAAATCACCGCCTTTCCAGCGCCCCAGAACTTCATCTGTAGAAACGGGTGAAAGCGAATCAAAGAATTCAAACAGAATTTCGTCATTGAGGCGTTCCGTATTCTTAAGTTGGTCGAACCTCTGTTTCGTGTCCATGCATTCCTCCAAATTTGTTTATTTCACACTAATGCTAACAATTGTGGCCGTACGCCAAACCAATTTACCAGTAGTGGATTAGTACAGATTTCGATGGAAGTATCCCTCTATCAAGAAGCCATGTCTAAGACGAATTTTCTCGTAATTAAGTCAAATTTCGTATAAATAACAATATACATGCTAACAGTATAGCGGTTAAGATTTCGTTATAATTCCAATAGGATTTAGTTAAAATGCGACGGTCATTAAACATTACGCTACAACATGCAGATCTCTGCGATATAAATGAGGAATTGCTCAATGAAGCTTGATCCGCGCCTTGTGGTGCAGTTTGCGATAATCGCTGAGGAAGGTTCATTCACTCGAGCAGCTGAGCGTTTACATGTAGCTCAACCGTGGCTGTCTGCCCGATTGAAAAAGTTTGAGGAGCAGTTAGGGTTTCCCCTATTTACTCGGAACACACGTAATATTACCTTAACCAAACAGGGCTACGAGCTACTTCAAGCAGCACGCGGCGTACACGCATCAATGATGCTGACCGAAGCTCTTGCGTCCCAATTGCAACACCGAGATGAGCGTCACCTTAGGCTTGGTTCTCCTCCTTACGGCAGCCACATTGTTCGCAGACAAGAACTGGTCGAACAATTTGCGTTAATTTATCCCGATATCAGTGTTGAACTCGATATTGGCTGGAGCTCAGGGCTGATTGATCGGGTTCTGAAGGGGGGTTTAGACCTTGCTTTTGTGTTGGGTGAAGTACACCATTCTGAAATTGAGACAATGTTACTCTGTGAGCTCAAGCTTGAACTACTGATGTCTGCCAATCATCCCCTCGCGAAGGTCAATAATCTGAAGCCTGCGGATCTTAAGGGCCAGACTATCGCAGTGTTTACACGGGCACTCCATCCTGAACTGTTTGATTCTATTTTCACTGGATTAAAAGCCGCAGGTGCCACGCTCGTTCAGTTTATCGAGTTCAATCAAGCACTCTTAGATCGTACTCACTCAGCGGAACCTACTATGGTGGCCAGCTTTGGACTGAGATATGAATACCTAAATGCTGCTAATATTATCGGAAAGACTCTCGATGAGAGTAACTCGATTCCTTTTTCCCTAATACGAAAGATTGGTCATGCGTCTGAGGAAAGTCAGCTTTTTTGGGATCTTTCACTTTAAGTCTGCAAAATCTAAAGGACAATCACAGTTTAATTTAGAAGAGCCTCAAAGTTTTACATAGTATTTATTTCTATTCTGGATCAGTTGAGTACTGTGTGATTAATGAAGGGCAGCCGAATAGTAGTACTAAACTAGCTTGGCTGCTGGATTTCAACATTTCAGTTCCCATCTCTATGCAATTGGCTGATCAGCCTGAGAGGCAGGTCAAACAAGAACATGTTAATGTGATATGTTAATAACCAACAGGCTTACTTATCTGGTACTGCTATGAGGGTCCTACTATGAACACCTTTCATCAACTGACAGCGACAAGTCTCAATGGGCAACTCATCTCTATGACTGACTACGCGGGTAAGGTGGTTCTCGTCGTTAATACTGCCAGCCATTGTGGCTTTACGCCGCAATACAATGGCCTTGAAGCACTCTATAAGAAATTCGCGCCTCAGGGCTTTGTGGTACTTGGTTTCCCCTGTAATCAATTCGGTAAACAGGAGCCCGGCAGCGCTGAGGAAATCGCGCAGACCTGTTTTATTAACTATGGCGTGAGCTTTCCTATATTCGAGAAAGTAGACGTTAACGGGAGCTCGGCTCACTCAATATTTCGTTACCTGAAAAACGAGCTACCCGGCCTAATGGGGAGTCGAATCAAGTGGAATTTTACTAAGTTCTTGATCGGCCGTGACGGTAAACCACTCAAACGCTTCGCCCCTTTCACTACAGCAGAGAAAATGGAAGCAACAATTATTTCGTCGCTTAAAATTTAGCTGTTCGCTAATTTGTGAGATTAAATCGAATTTTAGTCCCCTATCAAAATAACATTTGGCAGACCATATGATCTGCCATTTTTTGATTAGCAAATATGGACAATACAGAAGTTGCCAAAGGCTTTATCAACATATTTATTTTTAAGCCTAATATACTGATAAAGGGATGGAATAACTTATCCGGTGCATAGTTAACTTCCGTTGTATTAGCATTAAAGGGATATCATAATTTCTGATTCTTTTCCTTTGTAAACTTCAGTTGCTATATAATCAAAAATCTCATAAGGAGAGACGTCTAGTATCAGAAAAATAATTAATAGCTTATCTATACTTAATTTATTAATACCTCTTTCATAACGAGACCATTGTTGCTGGCTAATACAAAGTTTTTTAGCGATTTCTTCTCCTGTAAGATCATTACTTTTTCTAATATCCTTGAGAAAGAACCCTATACATTTATTAATATTATTAACTCTTTGACTTGCTTTTAAAAATTGTTCATTAACATTATGCTTAGTCACTGTTTATTCCTATCATTGGTTAATACAAGTATACAGTGGTAATAATATATATGAACCACAGCATGAACATGTGAATAAACTTTAAATAATTATTTTTAGAAAATTTAAAATATAAAAAGCACTATATGACAATAAAATTATGTTTTTTTGCAAAAAAATTGGGGGATTGTAGTTGTATACATAATGTAGCTATTCTCCCCATTCTCCTTCACATTAACATTAAACCACCCCCCCTTTTCTCGTGTATAACCATACATATAAATATATGCCAAGTTATCTGGTAGATTATCTAAAGGCGATATTTTAATATTAGAAACAGTCATTAAATAAGAATTATTATCAGTGACTTTATAATTTACTTTTATATCTCTCTTTATATTAAAAATGGAGTTTTCTTTTTTTAAGGTTGCTGAATAAGATATTGTACCTTCACCATTTTCTAGCATAAAACCAATACCAGTATCCATCACATCAAACCCTTTATCAGTAAAATAACTATAGCGAACTTGGGCGTAACAATTAAGATCAGGTATACGATTTTTATAGCTATTAAGATAGAAAAATATTGACGATATAAATAAAAAAAGTGAAACAACAGGAATTAATATTCTTTTCATTTTAAATTATCTTTTAAATAATAATAGTACGAACTACATATACTTTCAGATAGATAAATATATTCATTACATTTAATCACTGATATTCTTGGTAGGTTTGAATATACTGAAACATATAGTTTTTCATTATTATAACAAGCTACCCCACCGATAGTTTTCAATATATTATCTAAGAAATTTTTTGAATAACTTTCACTAGCATAGATACTACAATCATTATAGTTACCCATATATTTATAACTAGAGAAGGGAGAAACAATCTTACTCATATTGTTATAATAAAGAAAAACCATTACCAAACATAGTAATATTAAAAAAACCACTGAAAGATTAACATGATATTTATTTTTTTTAGTGGTGTTTTTCTTAACTAAAGGCTGCTCTATAACTGTCAATGGTTTTTCGATAACTGCCAATGGTTTTTTTTCACTTAAATGATGGTTTTTTACTTTTTTAATATCTATATTTTTTGATATTACAATGCCACGCCGTGGTATTGTAATCAAAACATCAGGTGTGTACCCTAGTTGTTTAAAGGCCTTTCTTATAATTGAAATATTTTGATAAAAAGTATTCGAATTTATTGGAATACCATGAGCCTCCCAAACCTCATGAAATAACTGTTTCTGAGTTGTTACTTCAGGTGAATTTTTTAATACAATGGATAAACACTCATTTGCCGGAACAGTTAATGTTGCCACTTCATTTGTATTTAATAAATTTATAATTTTTGCCGATTCTTTATCATAAAGAATCGTATCATCAAAAATGACTTGCTGTATTTTACTCATACTCCCCCCTAACTCATAATAAGTGTATTTTAACATTTAAACATTTTCAAGATTTAAATTTTCAGTACCAATTAATAATAATTCACATAATAATCATTATCATCAAGGCCTTAACCAAAAT
This sequence comes from Providencia sp. TYF-12, assembly GCF_041344805.1. Taxonomy (NCBI): domain Bacteria; kingdom Pseudomonadati; phylum Pseudomonadota; class Gammaproteobacteria; order Enterobacterales; family Morganellaceae; genus Providencia; species Providencia sp. TYF-12. The sequence continues at coordinate 1,710,563 of NZ_CP166833.1, read as the reverse complement.
ATTTTATACCCGACTAAAAAGACTATTTTAAGTAAGATAAAAAACTAAAATTATAAAAAACCATAAATTTAAAAACATCCTTAAGAAGAAGTACATTACAACATATATTTTATTTTTCTTAATTAAATATTCTTAAATAAAAAAAACATATAATTATTCATAAGTTACGAGAGAATTAATGATTATAAAAAAAACAAAAATTTAACATTCCCTATCCATATAAATAAAAAATCACAAACATCAACAGCCATAAAAACACCAACAAATATATTTAAGATAATTTAAGAAACAACATAACAGTTTGATTTTATTGGATTTTACCTAATGAGATAAAAATAAAATCTTAATTATTAAAATTTAAGTCTTTTTAATTAAACAAATTACAAGCTTAGAGATTAATATTTAAAACAGGCAAGGAGAGGAATGATATTTTATTTAATAATTTTATAAAATTAATTATTGATAAATCTGAAGTCCATTCCATAAGTAAGAAAGCCTACAGAAAACACTAGTAACTTGATTAACTTTATCTGTTACTACTTTAAATTTTAAAATAAATATTAATTAATGGATGAAATATGAAATTGAATAAAGTTTTTTTATCTTTAGCTTTAACTTCAGGTATTATGGCTTTTGGTGCAGCTGCAGTGGAACCAGAAACAGCTACAGCTCCAAAAGAGCAAGGATCAGGTAGTGTGACTTTTACAGGTTCAATTATTGATTCACCATGCTCTATCGCACCAGAAAGTTCTAACCAAACCGTTGATCTTGGTCAAATTTCAAGTGTGTTACTTTCAAATGCAGGAAATTCAACTCCCCGTAATTTTACCATTGGATTAGAAAAATGTGATACTACAACGAAAAAAAATGTAACTATCACATTTGATGGCTCTAAAGATGCAATAAACAACAAGCTTTTAGGTGTAACTGGTAGTGCTAAAGGCGCAGGCGTTGTTGTTACGGACGGTAGCGGTACACAAATTACATTAGGTACGCCGTCAGCAGCACGCAGCTTATTAAATGGGGATAATAAATTAGTATTTTCTGCATACTTACAAGGTAGTTCAGCAACAGGGGAAGTTACCCCAGGCGAATTTAGCAGTGTAGCAAACTTTACACTTGCATACCCATAATTTTCTCTTTGTATAACTAATACATTATTAAATAAATTATAACAACTGCCCATATGAACTAATTAATTCATCTAATTCTTCATTATGGGCAGTATATAGTTATATTTAATTTTATTTATTTTATCGCCTCATTATTAATTATAAAAAACAAAACCAGTTTGTATTACATACAGTCACTGAAATTATAAAAACATTTATGACTTTATCGAAATTAATAACTTAACGGAATTAGCTATGATTAATAGGGAAAAAACTAAATATAAAGCAGTAGTTATCATTCCACTGTTGACCATGAGCTATTGTTTTAATTCAGAAGCGATAGAATTTAATACTGATGTGCTTGATTCAGTTGATAGAAGTAATATAGATTTATCTAGATTTAAAGATTCTGATTATGTAATGCCTGGTGATTACCTGCTAAATATTTTCCTGAATAATCAAAAAATTGAAAATGAAGAACAATCAATTTCATTCTATGCAAATGAGATAGACCCTAAAAAAACAGATATTTGTTTTCCTGTCCAGTTAGTCAATAAACTTGGTTTGACTCAAAATACCCTAGAAGAAGTTAAAACTTGGCACCAACAACAGTGTGCTGATTTCAGCTCTTTAAAAGGTTTAAATATTAAGGCAAATGTTGCAGATGGAACACTATATTTAACCATGCCAAATTTCTATTTAGAATATCGCGACACTAACTGGTTACCACAATCTCAATGGGATGATGGAATAAATGGTTTACTGGTAGACTATAATCTAAATATGGATTTGAACCGCCTTGATAACAATGGGTCCACAAGAAATTTAAGTGTTAGTGGTACTGTAGGTGCAAATATAAGTAAATGGAGAATGCGTGCAGACTACCAAGGTAACCATACTAAAGCTTCGTCATCGAATCATACAATAAATAAATTTGATTGGTCTAGATGGTATGCATTTAGACCAATACCCAATATTCACGCTGTTGCTACCTTAGGTGAGAATTTTTTTCAATCAAATATATTCGACTCATTTAGATATACTGGTGCTAGCTTAGTTACTGATGAAAGAATGCTTCCACCCAATTTAAGGGGTTATGCTCCTGAAGTTAGGGGTATTGCAAAAACTAATGCCACAGTTACCATAACTCAACACGATCGAGTAATACATGAAACAACCGTCGCATCAGGTCCCTTCCAAATTCGCGATCTGACTAGTGCTGTAAGTGGAAAATTAAAGGTTAAAGTTCAAGAACAAGATGGAACAGAACAAATATTTTATATTGATACTGCTAATGTTCCTTACCTGACGAGACCAGGATCTTTACGTTACAAAATAGCCGTAGGACGACCTTCAACGTTTCAGCATAAAATACAAGGAGATTTCTTTGCTAGCAATGAAATCTCTTGGGGTGTTGCGAATAGCTGGTCTCTTTACGGCGGGGGAATTATGACTGATGGGTTCAATTCTTTATCCGTTGGTATAGGTAGAGATTTATTTCTATTGGGAGCTTTATCTGCCGATGTTACACAATCACACGCACAAATTCCGGGCTCCAATACTAAATCAGGTAAATCTTACCGGCTAAGTTATTCCAAAAGATTTGATGATTACGATAGCGAAGTAACTTTTGCTGGCTACAGATTTTCTGAGCGTAATTATGTAACGATGAATCAATTTTTAAATTTACGTTATCATAATAATGATATAAAACAAAATAAAGAAATGTATACCGTAACAATCAATAAAAACTTCTCAGATGCAAGATTAAGTTTATACTCTACGTATTCACATCAAAGCTACTGGGATAAACCAGAAGAAAATAACTATAGTTTGTCACTAAGCCGATATTTTGATTTTTTAAATCAAAAAAATCTATCCATTAATATTTCTGCGGTAAGAAGTCAAAGAAATCAGCGTACAGATGATAGTATTTCGGTGGGTATTAGCCTGCCTTTAGGAAATGGTCAAAGCCTTGGCTATAACGGTCAAAGCTCTAGTAACTATATTAATCAATCTGTCAATTTCACAGATAATATAGACATAAATAATAACTATAGAATGTCTATTGGTGAGTCACATAAATCAACACAAGAAATAAATACTATGATTAATGGCTATTATAGCCATCGTAATGATATAGCTGATGTTAGCGTCAATGCGTCATATGCTCAACAGCAATATAGCTCCGTGGGAGCTTCAATTCAAGGAGGCCTGACAGCCACAATGAATGGTGCTGCTTTTCATCCTTCAGGTATTAATGGTGGTACAAGATTAATGCTGAGTACAGAAGGTGTTGAAAACATCCCAATTAATAATGGAATAATACATAGTAATTATTTCGGAATTGCTGTGCTCACAAATATCAATAGCTATTATCGCACAGATACCAGTATTGATGTAAATCAAATAGCTGATGACATAGATGTTAATAGTAGTATTGTTGAATCTGCTCTCACAGACGGTGCTATCGGTTACCGTAAATTCAGTATACTTCGGGGGAATAAAGGTTTTGTCATTGTTAGATTAAAACAAGGCAACTATCCTCCTTTTGGAGCTAGCATTCAAAATGAGAAAGGCAGAGAGCTTGGGATCGTTGGTGATAATGGATTAGCTTATATAGCAGGTTTTAATATTGGTGAAACCTTGCATGTTAAATGGAATGGAACACCACAGTGTCAGATTGAAATTCCACAAAAAATCGAACTTAATCAAGATTTGTTACTTCCTTGTGATTTTAAAAGAATTAAATAATTATATTTAGGAGATGAAATGAAAAAGACGTCCATTTATGCATTTTTTATACTTACATTATTAAATTCAGAGTATAGTAGTGCTGCAATAGCATTAGACCGAACACGCGCCATATATGAAGAAGGAACAAAAGCAATAAGTTTAAAAATAAGCAATGAAAGTAATCAGTTGCCATATTTAGCTCAAGCATGGATTGAAGATGAAAACTTCAATAAAGTAACAAAACCATTATTAATTACTCCGCCTATTCAACGTATTGAACCGGGAAGTAAAAGTATGATTCGCATATCTTCATTACCAGAAGTAAAGGATTTACCACAAGATAGAGAAACTCTTTTTTACTTTAACCTTAGAGAAATACCACCTCGTAGTGATAAGCCTAATATTATTCAGATTGCACTTCAAACAAAAATTAAATTATTCTATCGGCCTAGCTCAATAATGACAAACTCAGGCAAACCTTGGCAAAATAAACTTATTTTAACTAAAGAAAAAAATGGCTATACTATTGAAAACCCAACTGGTTATTATATTACCATAACTGACATACAATCCTACAACAATAAAAAAAGTGATAACCAATTTTCTCCTATTACAGTTTCACCAATGAGTAGCACAAAATTAACAACGACTGTTTATGATAATTTCACACTTACATATATCAATGACTATGGTGGTCGTCCAACATTAGATTTTCAGTGTTTAAACCATAAATGCCAAGTTAAATAAATTTGAGAAATTTATGCCAAATAAATATTTATTAATATCATTAATTTTTTTCATTCTACATCATTATCTTCAATTCTTGGTTATGGAACTGATATGCAGTTTAAGGGCCGTCTATTTGAGCCTGGATGTGAATTCAACAACAAGGTAGATATGGATATTGATTTTGGTATGATTGGATTCAAAAAAGTTGATGGAAAAAAATACGCAAAAAAAATTAATATTCCAATGAAATGTAAAGGTAGTTTAAATAAAAACCTATACATTCAAATTCAAGGAAATGCTGTTAGCGGCAACAACAATGTAATATCAACAAGTAAAGAAAATTTAGGAATTATATTTAACGATAACATTGGTAACCCAATTACACTTAATAAATTTTTAGCGGCTAAAAGTGACAGTATATATGAGTTTACTATTACACCAATAATGTTAGATATGACAAAACCACTTGATGTTGGTTATTTTTCAGCCACGGCAACTTTGGTTTCAACTTATTTTTAATAAGGGACTCTATGTATTATATTTATATCATATTTTTTCTGTACTCAGCTTTTATTTCAAACGCATTTTCTAGAAATGGTGATTTATATATGCATGGGGAAATTGTCTCTGAACCATGTGTATTAAATTTAAACTCTAGAAACCAAACCATAGAAATTGGAAATGTAATTAAAAAAACCTTGTATCTCCACACCCGGACGATTGGATATCCATTTACAATACAATTAGAAGAGTGTGATACTTCATTGGGTAATGATGTGGAAATTAGCTTTATTGGTGATGGAGATTTAATACTTCCTGAGTTATTGGCAATCAATGGTACGGCAAAAGGGATAGCAATAGGTATAGAAACTATTGATGGTGAGCATATAAAAATAAACAAAAGTATTTTAAGAAAGAAAATCACTAATGGGCAAAATACTATAACAATTAATGCATACATACAAGCATATACCGATGCAATTGAAAATAATCAAATTATAGATGGTGATTTTAATGCCAATCTTAATTTATTAATCAACTATCCTTAGGTTGTAATGATATGATATATTCAATAAAAAAAATATTAACCGTAACTAAAACAATATTTATTCTAACTCTACTTAACTTTCTTTTTTTACAAAACTCTATTGCTGCTGATATCGAAAATACTTGCTGGGATTATAAAGAGTCAAATATATTTAATGTAACTCTTAGTGGTAGCTCCTTTACTAATAGCAAAGCTAATTCATCTGTTTTATATAATTATAGGTCTCCTCAAGGTCCTTATCCTATAGTTTGTCGTTTTAAACCTGAAAGTTCAGGTTCAGGTAGTTATATGTATCCAATGGTATATTATAATACAAGAAGTTCACTACCTAAATCCGAATACGGCAATGGTTTTTTAAAACTAAGTGACGATTTGGATATAAAAATTCAAACAACAGGTTTTAATGGAGCCACAATACCTCATACGCCTACCAGTGGTAGTGGTCGTGATGTAGGTTCATTAAGGGAAGGTTTGAATTTTCTTAATGGTTCCTATGGTGTAGAACAGTTAATTACCTTACGATTAAGAAAAGATCAGTTGAACGGTTTTGTCAATGTTCCCCCTGGAATTGAATTATTCTCTGTTTATGATTCAATTTATATTTTTAGCAGCTTAAATAACTCTACTTCAGCAAAATTTTACACAACCGGGCAAACAATTTTATTACCAATTATATGCCAGATTAATAACAACCAAGATATTAACATTGACTTTGGTGATATTGATAATACAAGGATAACTCAAACTGGTGATAGCTATATCAAGACTATCCCACTATTGTATTCTTGCAATACGTCGATAAGCCAAGATATAAAGGTTACTATTATCGCTAACCCTGCTAGTTTTTCTTCTGATTTGGTTTCTACCTCTCTCCGGGATGATATAGGGATCATGATAAAATACAATGGCCTTATTGTGAAGCCGAACACATCATTTAATACTGTGTTGACTAATGGCACGGGGCAAGATGTACTCGAAGTTGTTCCTGTAATAAACGATCCAAACAAATCAATAACTGGGGAATTTACAGCATCAGCAACACTTGTAATGACTATACTGTAGAATATGTACTGCTCTATTTAACGATGGTTGATAGAGCAAAATTCATCTAACTCATGCTGAATAGTAAAATCTCGCGATTTATATCATTACCATCAATTTTCTGTATTTTTTCTTATCGCATATAAACTCCAAATACCTTAAACTTAATCATATTAAATTTAAGGGGACTCGAAGTGGCATTCACTATTACTTATCTTTTGTTTTTTTCTTTTTTATTACTCGTTCTTGCTTATTGGAGTTTTTCAGCGCTACTCCCTAAATCGCCGCCAATCAGCCTTAGCTGCCTTTTTGCTAGGACAATCATTGGTGCTGTTTTGGGAATAGCTGCTTTATATGTGATTATTGTTGTTGCCTCAATCTCTATTTAACCGATTATAATAAGGTTACTTTACCGAAAGTGTCGTTATTTCCAATAGCGCAGAATAGGAAAAAACCGGGTCTATAGGCATAAAGATAATAAATGTTAACCAACCTATGTTTACCATATCATAAGCAAAATTAATATACATAATATCTCCTTGTATTTGGCAACGGTATTTCACTGTATTAAAGTAATTAAAACAATAAGACAAACACTGAATTAATCATTTATATCTCGATTAATAGTCAATAATACGTAAAATTAAGGAGTGGGAAGTAGAAAATAATATTAACGACTGGATGCACTATAATGAAAAAAATTGATATTATATAAAGATGAAGTGCTCAAGCTATTGTAAAATATCGCACAATATTCTCTAATAGAAGAAAGTATACTAAATTTTATACGTTTTTAATCATTGATTCCTTACATGTGATAGAGCATCCCATATTAATATTTGTTCAGAATACAATTACGACAGTTTTAAGTTCATAGTTGATACAAATGTATTTGTATCTAAAATTAACAGTGAATGATTAGAATTATTTAGTCAACTAATTGATTTATATAAACAGCAATCAAAAAGTGGCACTGACTGCGCCACTTTAGCTTCAATAATTACTTATGAGATACGATACCAACCCATTAACATAATATAGGCGTTGGTTACTGTAATTACAGCAGCACTACCTTTATTACCTGTTGTTCCTGAGATTGTATGGGTATGGGCACCTATTGCGACGGTGTGGGTATGGGCGCCAGAAGAACCTGTTGTTTGTTCCTCTTGTACCCACGCAATTCTCCCTCCATTTGTAGCGTTAGGCATTGTTGTTAATCTTTTTACCCCTGTAAATGTATGAGTATGAGCTCCAGTACTATTTGTCGTTTTCGTCCCATAATCAAAACTACTGGTTGTTGCTGAGAAGCTATGATTATGTGCAGGTAATTGTGCTTCCGTTAACTTAATCGAATCACTACCACCACTACTTAACACGTTATTACCACTCGAATTGGCTAATCGAATCGTTTTATTTTCACCAATATATTGCCACTTCGTGCCAGGAAATAACGTATTTGGGTTTTTATTTTGAGCAAACCACACCACAATACCAACTGGGTAAATTGTATTAAGATTAACCGCATTTTGTAAGGCGTCAGTCACTGCTTTTTGACTCATGACCGCCGTTGTTGAACTGCCCGTTGCCTGAACAACACTGCTGATATTAAGCTTAGTATTTAGGCCGTTAGTTAAAGCACTATTCGTCGCATAATCCCCCGCAGGCTGATAACTTCCTTTGGGTTGATATCGCCCATCTGCTTCTGCTTTGGTGTAGCTTTCCCCCTTAAGTGCGTAGTTCCCAGCAGGGGCATAGTTACCTTTAGGTTGATAAAGAGTATCGGACTCCACTTTTGAATAGCTATAACCAGCAGGAAGATAATTACCTAATGGCTGGAAACGCTTGTCGGATTCGGTTTTATTATAAACATTGATATCGCTGGCAGTTAAATCTGCTTTTAATTCATGCCATGCTGCTCCAGCAGCTGGTTCATTGCTATTATTCTCAACTTTCGACTGCCATGCCTTATTTTTATGATAAACAATGGCGCGGATCGGGTATGGTTTAGCTTCTGCTGCCCATTTAGGTAGCCCCAAACTTTGCAGCTCACCAATCGCCTCCGTAATATCGTGAAACATACCGTTCATCTTTTCACGTTCAATATCTTTCGCCGCAGGGTCCGTTATTTGGTCGCGCTCATAATCATAACTATAGCCCTGCGTGTAAGATACTGCGCCATCCGCTTGTACATCATCAGGAATAGAAGTTCTGTCCCCTTGTGTTGCAAAGGGGATTTTAAATATTTTTGTCATGGATTTTATGCTCCGAAATTACTACTGAGGAAGTTTTTACGATGTTGGCCGTGACCGAACGATTTCTTCGTCACGATACGATATTTAACCCCAACCCCAGATGGGCGAGGCATTAGGTCAAAATTTTCAAGAAGCACCCGTAAACGTTCGTCAGGATTGAAACTAAACACATAATACAGATAACTCATATCCAGCGGGTCTAGCACGAACACTTTGCTATCTGCTTGCCAGAAAAACTGTTTAAGGAACTGATTTATATTGGTAACCGTTGGGCTTTGCGTCAGGTTAAAATAACGCATACGCACAACCAGACGCTTTTGCTCAACTGTCAGGGATAAGGTGTAATCGGTATTACGCCGAAAATTAGCGTTAAAATTGGCTTTCTTTTTGCCAAAACCAAAACCAATTTTCGTTATATCACTAGGAAAAACATCAATCCCCAGTGGTACATCAAGAATACGTGCCCAAATATTTAAACCTAACTCATTAGCGGTATCAATATTGAACACATCACGATACCAACCACTCCAAAACTGCGTTGTCGCACGTTCAAAGTAATTCGCTTTATATTGTGCTAATACCTTAAGATTTTCAGCATCTTCATACTGCCAAAGAATGGCGCGCAATAAATCTGAATGGAAATCAAACGATTGGATTTTCGTCATACCATCACCACTTGTACTGCACTGCGTTTGATTCTTGCCACCTCATTCATATTTATTTTATAGTTATTCGATGACCAAGCTTTGCCATCAGTTGAAAGCTCAACATGCGTAATAAATAAGCGAGGCTCAACCGCATTAATACCCGCTGATATTTCAAATGGCGAAACATCTCGCCCAACCACTAAAGCCCCCTCACCATCGATATCCCCATTAGCCCATGACTCAACCGCAGCTGGGATAATGGTTTGTGCATCAACGGTAGCTTTTTTTACTGTCACACGACAAAACAACACAATCTCTTTCGCCCGATCAAACTTAACGGGATAAGTTTGGCCGCTGATTGTGTCTAAAACATTAACTTCTTCATTGCCATTAAAAGATGCTCCGAGCGTTTTTGTACGTAATAGCGAACGAGCAATCGCATCTTTATCTCCCCCTTCAACACACACATAAATACTATGAGGCACTAGGGTGATCCCCTCAAAAACCATCGGCTGACTGGTATGATTTTCTCTATAAGCAAGGGAACGCACACCTTCTAGTTCATATAATGCAGAGGTAATCGCTTCACCCACGCTGACCGTGTTCTTAGCTAATGTCTGCTTACGCCGCCGCCTTGCCTGTAAGTCTGATTCCGCATTTCTCCCCAGTATTGCATTACTCGGGTTATAAACGGTTTCCCAACCTAATACGGAGCTAGCCACTTTATTCAGTTGCCCAATCCCACACTCAATCGCCCCCGTTTTAATGGCGCGCATATCCCCTGTAATAGTGCCATCCTTACCAATAATCAGAGTGTTGGTGGTTTCAAATAAATCACCACTCAGCGTTGCTGCTTGCGACCCTTTAGGGATCAAGGTGTCGGCAGTACCGGTGAATTTAACCTGTGTCAAAAATGAATGGGTCGCATCAAAACGCTGACCGCCCATTAACGCCCATATTGCATCGAGAAATATACCGCCGGCTAAATCAGGGTTAATTTGATTGGCTAGCTCGGCATTATTTCGTGCGATTGCATCCCGATTCTCAACTTCCATGGTGATAAGTGCACCTTGCGGCGTTTCAGGTGACACATCGAGTTGTTGACCAAAGAGGTTTTTAAATTCATTTTCGACCTCATCACGTAAAGTGCTGGTATCAGGCACAATGACACCTTGTGATGTAATATATTGATAATCAGCCATTAAGTGTTATCTCCCCATAAATAGTTTGGATCACCGCGGTATAATTCAGTGTGTTATCCGCCATCACTGCCGAAAATGACACCACGGAGGTCACATCATCCAGTTCCCCCATTCGGCTGCGAAAAGCAGACTCAAACAAAGGCATGTCCACTTGCCGCCCAAAGGTTGTTTTCCAATACGGGAGCCCCGAATTTAGCTTATGTAACATTTCACCGCGTATCGCTTTGGCGTAATGCTCGCAACGGTTTTGCGTTGCTTTTTCAGCGTTTGCTATCGCTAAGTTGCCACTACTGCCAATATAAATATCGTTATTGTCGTTAACATCGAAGGTCATCATATTGGGGCTCCTGTGTTGCTATTACCGCTTTGAATACCACTATGTTTATGCGTTGAGCCAATATCCTTACCATTATGTTTCATCGTGCCACCGTTTGAGTCGCTGTTTCCATTCACCGCCTGGTTACCATTGATCGTGACATTACCGTTAAAGGTGGTTTCAGGCACATTAACCTCAAAAATGGGTGAATCTAATACAGCTTTTCCTTCATGTAATGACAAACATACTGAGCCATCCATAGACTGAATGACTAGCGCATCGGTATTTTTTCCATCAATCAGCCAGCCTTTAAGTGTGTCCGGATAAAACATAGCATCACTAAAAGTATGTAAGCGCGCTGTATTCGGTTCATCTTCTAAACCGCCCCGTTGAAAGACTAAGCTGATATCGCGGTCATTGGCTTTGAGCCAACCAAAATCCCCTGCTTTAATGGGCATTCGGATAAAAAAACCTCCTCCTCCAAAGCGGAAAACCGGGATGTTCGCTACCGAAGCACGCCCAATTTTTTTCCCCTCGGTAGAAACCATCATCACTAACGGTTTGATAACAGCTCGATTGGTTTTATCGTTATAACTCACCACTGTAGCCGGTAGCATGTCATCAATATTCATCAATAAGTTACGAAACGCAGCCATAAACTGCCCTGCCAAGCTGCCTTCGCTAGCAATATCATTATTTGGTTGGTTCATGGTTTATACTCTTTTGCAGATCGCTTGATAAAAGAAAGGGTCGTCATGGGAAGCAATATCGAACTTGAGTTGCTCAATAATATAATCACCGTTTAAAGCAGGGTTAAACTGACTTTCAAGGCGTAACATTCCCCCCAATGTGGAGCCACTATCAATCAAATAAGTGACATCGACGCCTTTTTCATTAGCTTTAGGAATACCTACCATGCCTGTTTTTTGATTGAGAATACGCAGACGGCCGTTTAATGCTTTATCCCTATCTTTCACATAGAGAGTGTCATCATCAATAAACGCTTTAACATTCGCGGCATCTTGTAACCGCTCCACTTGCTTTAACGCGGAGCCACAAAAATACCAATTAGCAATATTCTTATCGGTAGCCTGGAAATCCAATTTAACGCCACAATCTTGGGCGATATTCTTGGCTAGTTCACTCATTTTGCTCATGGCACCGGCCGATGAAGACACGATATCCCGTGCGTTACCATTGTTAGTTTTCGCTTTTAAGGTGAGAGTTACCTCTGGCGGAGAGGCAATTTCTGCGCTGACGATATCCCCGACATAAATGCGAAATACTCCCGTACTAACGCGCCCTGCTTCTAAAATTAATCGGTGTGGTTTTTTCGCTTTAGCATATGGGCTGGTTTCCGTAAGTAACATATTGCGCGTATCCGCATTCAATCCGTCAATATTCACCGTACATTCATTTTGTAACGAATTAGCATACTTGGTGCCATTAGCACGAATACGCAGCCCTTCATACCACTGTAGTCGCTCATTGACTTCAATGCCGATACGAATACGGCGTAAATCAATCATCGTCATTCCCCCACCACACCAGATAGTGAGATTTTCCAAACTGTTCCCACCACGGGTATTCATCATTATCAGTAATAAACACAAAATTGCCGCCAGCAGATAGATAGCGATAAGGGATCAAAGGTTGATTAGGTATAGCTCGAATGCCTCGCAATAAAACGACATCATTGCGTTTAATATCACAACAGATTGTATTTCGTGCCACCTTGAAAGTGAGTTCCCATTCCTCTCCGCTAAGGCTAATGCGTACGCGTTGATTCGGTACAGTATTTAATGGAATTTCTTGCATTATCCTCCCCCTAGTTTTAAATCACCGTCGACCATTTTTGCCGCTGTCGATTTTTTCTTTTGGTCAGATACTGTGACCGTTTGAACTTTCCCTCGATTTACTGTGCTAGATTGCTCTTTTTTAGTCACTTTTCGTGGCGGTAAATCCCCATACTCAGGCTCAACCGTTCGCCACTCAGTAAAACGTAAAGTGAGCTTAATTGCGTCTGCCATATCTGGAATTTCAGTGTGATTGAAATTGACTAACAGCATGGGTTGATAAGTTTTAACGCGAGTCTGAACCCCCACTAATTGATGTTTATCATAAGCTTGCTGCATGATTTCAAAGGTGCTTTTCATCTCGCCAGTCAGTATGAGATCCATGCTAATCTCAACGGGTTGCTCCACAATATGGTCACTGCGCGTTTCTCCTGATTCAACCGCAAACTGTGTTGCTTTATGTCCATCGCTCACATTAATTTGCATTGGATTAACCGTTTCAAATAATGCCGTGAAATTATCTGTATTGAATATTTTAACTTCGGTGATCATTTGCCTAGCCCCGAATTCATTTGATGACCAAGGTCTTGGCAATGAGAGGCAATAGCATCCTTGCTATCTCTCGCCATACCTTGAGCATCTGTAGCTTGTGTTTCCACTTTAATCTCACCAATTGAGATGTTAGTTTCATTGGTCGAGTTGGATGTGTTATTTATAGCCTGACTGGTCATTGAGTTTAGTGGATTAGATGAAATGCTACTTATGTAGTGATTTGCCCCTTGCAGCAGTTTCATCGCATCCTCTTCCGATAACTGAGGCGATTCTGGCAGTCGGTGTTCAATCGTACCGTCCGCTGACATTTTACGTTCAACCGTTTGGGTGACTTCGGCATCATCAAAACCAAACCAACCTTTAACTGTGCTCCAACCTTTTTTAATGGCATCAAGACCGTCATTGATCCAGCCAAGGTACTGCTTAATTTGAGCCCAAAGCCATTTAAAAATCCCGACAACGGCATCAGAAGCAGTATCAAACACATCTTCAAACGCCTTACCCCAGACTGAAAGCCCATCAATAAATTCATTAAGCCATGTCCACAGTTGTTTAACACCACCAATAATCAAATTAAAGGCAGTAACAGCCGCATCGGAAACTGCGCTAGAGACAGCAATAATAAAGTCAAAACACGCTTTAAAGGCTTCCCATAACGCCATAATCACCGTTTTTAAGGCAGGGTATTTATCCAATATGCGACCTATCATGGAATCATTACCATCAATAAAATTCATGATATCGTCATAAATCAGTGCGAAGGCAGCGGCAAGGAGCACGACAACTGCGCTAATCGCTAAGATAGGCCACATAGCGGCTAATGTTGATATTCCTGCGGCAGATGCTGCGGTACCAATGGCAATAAAAAACCCCGTAACAAAACCTTGATTGTCACGGCAAAAATCTACAAAAGCTTCTCCCCAAGCAAGCACTTGGGTAAGTGCAGGTAAAGCCGCATTCATAATGCTGACCATCACACTATTAAATACCGTTTTTAACCCGCCAGTCACTTGCTTGTATTTTTGCGCTTGTAATACTAATTCCTTAGTTACGACGCCATTTTCTTTTTGCTTTTTGGTTAATGCTTCGAGTTCAGTCCGCCCTTTTAAGATGGATTCAATGATTTTATTATCGGTAATACCGACTTCTTTAATGCGCAATATGGCTTCTTTTTTGCTCAGTCCTTGTACGGCATCTGATAAACGATACACCCCTTCCATCGCATCAATAGAATCACCTTGCATATCTTTTAAGCTGATTTTTAAACTGTTAAATACCTCAGCTTTGCCCGACGACGTATCTTGTAAGGCTACACGGATACTGTTAGACATATCCATCAAGGTATCGCGGGCCCCTTGTGCATCTCCTCCCATCGACGTGACTACCTTGCCAAAAGCATCAACCACTTCAACGGGCAAATTTAATGCATCTGCTGATTGCGATAATAAATTAATGTCTTCAGCAGCCGACTGAATAAAGGAGGCAATATGACTAATGGTTAATCCCCCCCCAAACACATTGGCTATTTTGCCTAAAAACCCAGATAGTGAGTGGGCTGCTTTATCATAATGGTTCGCCACACCATCGGCTGATTTAGCAAGCTGATCATTGTTATTAGCAAGATTTTTCGCTTCGTTTGCCGCCTTACTCGTCACCATGACCTGATCAGCCAATGAACCTTCCGTGCGTTGAATATTAGATTCCAACGCTTGTATGCCGGTGACCAATTTCTTGTTGTTTTCAATAGAAAGCACATTTGATTGATGAAGTGATTTGGCATATTCAAGATAGTTTTTCATTTCATCCAAATAGGCCACCATTTCTTTTTTAGGCGCATCAAGGTGGAGCTCTACTTTTGCACTCTGCGCCCCCACTTGCAGTGACAAAGTTACTTGGGAAAGAAAATCGGTTAACGAAGCGATCCCGCCTTTTGCATTTTCGCTGACTCGTTTCATATCGGCGATAATGTCATCCGTAGAACGCCGGATTTTTTCAAAGGCACTATCCGCTTGCTTTGTATCAAACTCAAAGACTTGAACAAACGTATCCATTAACGACATAAATCACCTTTTTTAGACATAAAAAAACCGCCTGAGAGGCGGTTTAAATTGTTATATATGGCAATTATTCCTTCAATTGTGTGAGCAGTTGTTCTAAATACTCTGCCTTCACTAAAACTGACGTAATCTTGCCACTTTCAATCATCGAATTAGAAACATCTGATAATCTGAGTTTAATCTCTTTGGCTTCAATTTTAACTCTGCCTATTGAGATCGGTGAATTTTTAGACTCTATACCGGTCATATATACACCGATTGCTGCAATGTTCGGAATGGGTTGTTTCCCTTTTTCCAAAACCAGCGTCATCGCAAGATTTAATTCGCCAGGAGAAGTTTTCTTTGCACTTGCTAATCTCTTTGCTGCATCATCGTCTAAAACAATACCTGCATAAGTAATTTTATTAGAGAAAACATAAATTTCAGTATCTACTGTTTTTGCTTCCCCAACAAAACTACCAATACCAACTGGCACAGAAAAACTAGCATAAGAATTAAACTTCTGCTTATAACATTCTTTAAATTCAACGGTTTTAAATATAGTGGGAAGCTTTTCCTTTATCTGGATTAAGCTCTTAGACTCTTTTCTCGAATCCTCAAAGTCATTACATGAAGGAACCTCTACATTAATATTTCCCTGCACTATTTTGTGATCTAAGGAAAGAAGATCGTCCGTATTAACTTTAGCCACCACATCCACTTTACAACCAGAAAGTAATACGATAGCCGCTAATACTGCAATAGACTTTTTCATATATTCACCAATAAGTTAATGACATATTAAGTAAAGCACACTATGGAGAACTTTAAAGTCATATCACTCATTTCTGTGATGTTGCTAAAGCTTCGTTATAACGATTCGTGATAGCAATTTCCCACAGATCCAGTGCTTCTTCTAAATCTACTGAGTTTTTGAGTTCGGTGAAGGTGGCGAGTCGCTCGCTGATGATGACGGCAAAGAAGCCATCAGCGTTTTTATAATCGACGGGAGTGAACCACTTACCTTGCTGAGTAGGTAATGGAGGAAACCTTGACTCCCGTCGTTGCCGAAAAAACTGGTGTTATATTTCAGCATTTCCAACTCTAGGCGGATCAACGACTCACCATCAGGTATATGGTTATCAATCAATGTTTGGGTTTTAAGCAGAATTTCCTCATCATCGATAACTACACACACATAAGCCATCATTTTTAACATGGCTTCTTTGCTGACCTCATAGTCACCAATTTTAGGGGCATTAGATAATGGGTATTTGGCTAGGATTTCACGACCAACCGTAGCAGGTAACCGACTAATCACAAAAATTTTTTCAACGCCATCAACATCTTTGATGGCCACTTCTTTAGGCTTTATTAACATGATAAATACCGATAAAAAAGGCGGGATTCCCCGCCATAAATGGATGAAAAATTAACGTACGCGTGTACTGTCAAAATCCTGAAACACAAAGGTATAGGCTTTGGATTTCAAACGCCCTGCCGAGGCGGCTGAGTTGCCACGACTACCGTTCGTAATTTTGCCGTTACGCGCTGTCACCGTTGAACCATCACCATAAGATGCGACAAAAGTAATGACATCCCCTGCATGGCGACGACCTTTTTTGGCGATGTTGGCCTCGAACAAAATAGACAGGTTTTGGTCTTCTTCACTACCCGCTAATACGTTGATAGTGACCGTTTGTGGGGTCGGGGCAGACCAGCTCACCAAGTTGCCATTAATATCCATACCCGTTTGTGCAATATCCACCGCCGGTAAATCTAACGGGTCGGCATCATCCGCAAAAGAGGTAATTAAAATTCCCGCAGGAAAGGTTTTGCTCGCTTGAATAGTGAAACTCAAGCCTGTTGCAGAAATATCACTCATTATCAATTCCTTATACTAAGTTATGTGAGCCTTCGACTTTACGTACCCAATCACCTTTTCCGTAAATCAGCACGTATTTCATGACGTATTCAGGTAAACCATTTTCCCCTGTACTTTCAACAATCTGTGCGTTGTACCAATAACCTTTGTCCTGCACGTCATACCATGCAAGGTCATCCCCAGACGCATCAGCAATCGCCAATGTTTGTACTTCAGTCAGCGTTTTACCCGCTAAAATTGTGCCGTTATCCAATGCCTTAGTAACAGCCCCTGCAATAACCATCAGTGCACGAGCTTCACCATCTTTGTTGGCTGGTACACCGCGAGTCGCGAGTAACACACTAAACCATTGCTGCGCGATATAAGCTTTTAACCACTGCTCATTGGCATGCACACTCATATCCAGCGGGTTCGATGGCCCGCCACACAGAAAACCACGTTGATAAAAGCGAATCTGTGAACCAGCAACCGCGGTTTCACCGTAGTAGTTCACACGAAGCTTATCGTAGCGATCCGCATCTTTATCGGTAGTGACTTGGGCAGGAAACGCAATACTAAACTGGCGGAACATGTAATTTGTCGTCGCATTAGTGCGGTCGTAATCCGTTGCCGCCATAACTGCCATGGGTAGGGCTTGGATAAAGAAACTATCATCCGTTTTGAGGTTTAACCCAACAGAAGCCGTTCCCATCAAGGCTGCACTAAAATCTTCAACCTTATTTTTACTAACATTAAGGTGTAACTGGTACTTGACGTTTTCACCCGAAATATACTGAGCTAAAGCAACCGCTTGTTCTAATGGCATTTCGTCAAGGAATGTCGCGCTACCAAACGAATCTGAAACTTGCTCGGCAACAATGAAAGCCTCTAAAGGCGTTTGCGCGGGATTCCCCTCCGATGCCGTACCGGAAGAAAGCCCCATGGCTTCAGCCAGCGCAGAATACTCGACACTTATCGATACACTTTCCTGAACACCGCCACTGAGTTCAAACGTGCTTTCCAGTGCATTAAACGTCAGATAGCTACTGGAAAACTGCGGTTCACTCTCAGCATTAAGCTTGCTTTGAATTGTAGACGCGATATCCGAATACGATTTTGCTTCTGATAAATCAATATCTTTATAGCTTTTAGTTACAGCCCCTATCGTGACCGATAGCGTGCCATCGGTAATGATTTTTAAATCCACTAATGCGGCCGCTTTTGCACCAAAGAGCGTAGGCGCACGCCCTACTGGCTCATAGGCGGCAATTTGTAATTCTTTGGGTTTACTGACTGGTGCAGGGCTGACATAGCTAAAATATTGCCGCGCAAAGTGAGCCTCTGGCGCATCAATACCTAATAGCTCATCGACTTGGCCACTGGTAAATTCCAATACTTTACCCGTAGGAATTTTCGGGTTGGTGGAAAATAAACGTGCAGTCAGTTTGCGCATCGGAACAGCAGACGCACCAATGACCGCCGATGCAATATCAACGTATCGTGTTTGTTTAATTGGCATAGTAAAAACCTTATATGCGGTGGAGATTAGGATACAACGCACTAATGGCCGCTGTATCAGGGAAGAGAGAACGTTTAAACGTCACATTAAAATCAAATGAAATGGTTTGTTCATAGTCACCATGTTCGTTCACTATGTAAGGTTGGCGAATATCAGTTGCACGCTGCACACCAATGCCTTGCTTTCTCAATGCGGTGACAAAGGGAAGTGAATTGATGACCATTCGCACCATCGCGGCAATATCATTCGCTGTATACGACCCTAATTGAGTAATAACTGTCTGAACTTGGTATGTTTTTTCAGATAATAGGTTTTCTTGGTGATTGGCATTTTGCCCCTGAATATTGTAGTTGCGCCCCTGCCAACCATGACCTCTTTCATTAATAGAAAAGAACATCACCATATTGTCTTCACTGCCAGGCTTGATAGGTTGGAACCCCGCTTTTACAGGGATATCAAGCCCTATTTCTGTTAACTGCCGCACTAGCTGTTTGTAAATAGCACTATCAATATCATTGTCCGTCATCGTTACCGACCTCAATGCCAATGACCGATATCAAACCGCCCTGTTCATACCAGAGTGCATCACTGATTACAGCGTATTTTTATCGTTGAAAATAAGATAATTAGGTGATGTAGCGCACTGAATGCCTTTGGTATCGAGGGAAGTCTAAAATCGGCAATAAATTGAATATGAATCAACACCCATTGATTGGATATATGGGTTATCTATCGCTTGTTAGCTGCCACGAACTTCAATAGAAATGTGACGTGCCGCAACACGGTATCAATAACCAAATATTATTTGTCCTCCTCTGTAAAATTAACTGCCTGTCGCATCTGCTGCGTATCCCCCGTGGTTTAGCAGGTGATTTGTCTTGGCTGTACTGCCTGATACCGGCTTTTTCTATTGGACTATCCAAAGCCAGTGTGTTTAAAAATTTAACAGCAAGCTTTTTTTAAACATAAAAAACCTCGCTTTAGCATTTAATATATTGTTTTAAATCACTATTTAGTGATATTGAGCACACCCTAGTGTTACATAATCCTGTAACCCTTTAATAATTTGCTCTGACTGCGCAATTCGCTCTCTGAGTAACCAATAATTTCGGATAGCGGAGTCAGTAGGTCTGGCGGTTGTTCCATCATCCACGCGGGAGGTGGAATTGGTTTCGACTTTCGGACAACTGGCTCTGATGTACACCCGCTCAGGATTGCGCTCAGCAGCAATACGCAACTTATCAATTTCAGCATTTGCATTTGTTAGCTCTTGGATATGTTTAGTATCGAGTTTATGAAGCGCTTGAACGCGCTCTTGGTAATCTTCATTGATTTTAACTTGCTCAGCTAGTTCAATGAGTAGCTTGGCATTCTTGGTGTTAAGTTCGCCTATCTTCTCGTACTGCTTCCACATTCCCCATATGGCCACCCATGCAGCGACAAATAACAATGCTCTGACTTTATTCATGGCGGTTACCATAGAGAAGATTAAAAGTTAACTTGTCGGCCCTTATAATGGTCGATGGCTTTTTGGCAACGCTTTTCTAAGCTGGCTTTATCAATGCCACAAGTGTTGCCTGTTAGACGATAAACACCGAACGCAATCATTGCTATCGCAAATAGCACAATGCAAATTGCAGCGGCTACAGGTTTCCATGACATATTGCAGCCTCCGCTTCTCTGCGGTTCACTAACCCGCGCCATACCTTGCCCCCCGCGTAAACCCATCTTTTTAGTTCTTCACAAGCACCGTATTGGTCACCTGCGTTAAGCTTTTTCAACATGGTCGACTTAGCAAATGTGCCAGTGCCAACATTAAAAGCAAATGAATAAAGCGCGGCTTTTGTATGCTCCTCAACAGGGACTTTAACTAGGCGATCTACCTGTAATTTGGTTCTCATAAAATCCAGCTCTAACAGCTCGTTACATTCTTCTTTGGTATAAGTTTTATTGAGAACAATATCTTTCCCTGTGTGCCCATAGCAGACCGTCAGCACGCCAATAACATCCTCGTAGGGCTCATATCTAATCCCCTCATAATGCGCAATCACGGCTAAACCGATAGCCGAAGCCCCTGCACCAACAAGCACAGTGAGTTTTTGTTTGAGTGACATTAGATATCCTTAGGCGCTTTCGCCATAAGTTCGGCAGCTTTTCGTGCAGTGGCTGAGGGGTTTTGTGGGTCAGTTTTATTAACGAGTTCTTCAAATAAACGTGTTCGCTTTCGCTGCTCTCGTCGATTCATAAAAAAGGTAATAAGACCAAGAATAATGCTAAACGCCATCCCGATAATAAAGCCCCACTCATAAAGTGATAGACTTGCAAAGAATGCTGTAAGCCCAGCACTGCCGTAGGCTGCGTTGCTGTATTTATCCATACGCATGATTTCACCCCCTACGGAGTGCCTGAGGTTGAGTTAATAAAAAAGGCCACCTAAGTGACCTTGAAGAATTTAATAGAAAAGCAGCACACAATATACTAATTAAAATATTAGTTATACTCTGTCTCAATAATACCCGTTAAATTAAAGTCATAACTACCACCATTACCTTGTGTTTCTGCTAGCCTTATTAAACTAACTTCAACTGGGATTACTGATGCTCCTGCTTTAGACTTAAACTCTAGTTTTTCATTGGGATTTAATATTTGACCATTTATTTTAGTTTTAACCCCAATATGGCTCGCTGTCGTTTGATATGCTGCACTAGAAAGTTTATGGGCAGCATCAGAAAAATAAACTTTAACATTAACATCCTGCATACATTGATAACTTACTCTGACAGACTCGGCTTGCGTTTCGTATCCAATATTTACATATGTTGGAATGGTATCAAAAGCCAAATTAAGGCTCGGCTCGCTTGTCAAATTACACGGAGGAACAACCTCTTCAAAAGAACCGTGAATGCGAAATTGTAACGGTGGATTTGCAGCAAAGCTTGAAAATGAGCAAGAAAAGATAGTTATAGCCATTATTTTTTTAAAATTGAAAATACTCACAATAAAAACATCCTTTTTTTAAATAAACAAGAAAGGAAATTATTACATTTAAAAAATTAAAAGGCATGAATCTTAATATCAATTAAAAACTAACTATTAGAATAAAAAATTTAACCCACTCAATTTTAGCTTAATTTAAGAATTGCTATTTTATCCATAAAAAATTAACTAGAAATTAGCTTTTTACTATAGACAAAAAAGGCCGCACTAGGCGACCTCTTGAATATAAGCTATCCACAAGACTAGATCACTGAACTTGTAAGGGTTACCTTACATATTAGTCGGTTAAACATAGAAAATGGCATCACTGTCCCCTTTAAATTATGAAGTTTCATTTAAATGTTTTTTAATTTCTAGTGAACACTGCTTAGTGTTATTAACTTCAACTATCTTATGCATAACAGCTGGGTTTGAATCAAAAAAAACATTTAATTGGTTATCAAATCGCTTTGCAAAGCGAAGTAATTCAATGGTATTTAGAATCGTTTCCTTATGTCTTGTTTTTGTTATTTTTGCAAGTAGGTAACGCTTTATTATTCTTAACACACATATCCGATATGGGATCTTCAATCTAATAATCAAAGAGCAGTCTTCAAAGAATGGGAGCATCCGACGATCATACGCGCCTTCAACTATCCAATCTCTTTCCGATTTTATGGCAGAAACAAGTGAATTAATTATCTCAGGAGTATTTTTAATATATTCTCCACTCCTTTTATTCCAATATATATCATCATACGCATAAGTAGGGACATTCAGTTCAATGGCTAATTTTTTAGCTAACGTTGTTTTCCCTGCGCCAGAAATGCCTATAATGCAGACTTTCACTTAAAACCTCACTTATCGTGCTAAACCACAGAAGATCACAAAATAAAACCCTGCCGAAGTGAGGTTCTACTCTTAAGAAAACGCAACACTTGTTGAGGTTTTTAGATATAAAAAAACCCCGCAATCGCGAGGTTTTGAATTGGTAAAATGAGACATCGATTTACTTAATTAGGTATAGAATGTCCATTATGTAAAAATAATAAACCAGCTTCGGACAAAATGCAAGCTTTTTACTGTTTATTTGATCAGTTTATTTTATCGCTTTGCTAAACGCCTGCTCTGCAATACTTTCCTCAATAAAACATTTGCTGGCCAATGTTTCATAAAACGGTTTCCAATTTCGGCGCCATGTTCTTTCGTTAAGCTCTGGTACCAAGTGCTTTATTGCATTATATGCGACAGATGAGGGAACGCGCTTAAAACCGAGGCCTGCACACCGTGGGCAATCTTTGAATACTGGGACGCCCTGTCGTTCTGTTTGTGCTTCATCCAGTACTTTCCCCCGCCCCTTGCATCGACAGCGCTGTGTTAACTGGCCTTTTCCCTTACATGACTGGCAAATCACTTTTTCAGTTTCCACGATCTCACGCTCAGTATTAGTATATCGTTTGGGCTTGTCCTTGGTAAAGGAGGAAAAGACAGCGTCTCTTGTTGAATATTTTGTTGTAGTGACTTGTTTATCAATCATCCCTTTGCCGCTACAGGTTGAACATGGGAAAACGGAACCTGCAGAACGAGCGTAGTCCTCAAATGCGATTTTGGCCAATATGATTAAACAATGACCTAGTTTTTTACCTGCAGCTTTTGCTACCAGCTTTGGGGTCTGTTTTTTCGCATATTGCGTCAAGGCTTCTATGGTAGAAATTTTATCCTCTTCGCTGACATCATTTTTAGCGAGAAAAGCCGTCATGCCAAACTTAGCCTGAGGATCAATCATCCCCATAGCAGCTATGATGTCCGTTCCAGTTAAACGGTCGGGTGATGTACTGCTCGCAGTATCGCTAAATATCGGTGATTTGGGGTGAAAGTTTTTCAGTGCATTTTCGAGTTTCATTGGTCTTGCCTCTAAATAAAATCTAATAACTGAGCTGCCACATTTTCAGCAACCTGTTGGGGGGGAATTTTACGAAATAAAATACAGTTCCAAAGTACATCGAGGGTGGCTTTGTAGAGTTCACCAAAAGCTAGGTCGTTCATTTTGGTAAAACTGATTAATTGGGTGATACGGCGTAGGCTGCCATCGGACATTTCAAAGGTTTCATAATGGCCCAATTGTTCTACTAACCAATAACGGAGAGCATTAAAGAATTTATCAATTGGAGTATTGTCGCCAATTGGCTGCCAATATTTATCCCCTAAATTGAGTATTGCGGAGTAGTTGCGATGGCGTCGTGAATCGCGGTCTTTCTTGAAATCAGCCGAAAGCACACCACCACACTTGATTTTGACGTGCATGAATTCCCTTGCTGGGCGGGAAGCCGAAACAAGAGAGCCGTTAGATATTTTGATAAAGCTATACTGTGCCATACTTTTTCTCTCAGTAGACACAGCGAGTATTTAGATTGGGTGTTCAAGCCAATAAATGGATTATACACAAAACACTGTTTAAATAAACAGTGTTTTGTGTGTTTAACCTACCTATTCCACAGTCGTCTATGATAACAACTTAGATATCCTATTGTTTCGTTTAGAGCCGAATAGCATCACAGTATGTCATCCATTCGAATCAAATTCGCATTCTTACAAGGCTCTCTACTGGCTCTACGTAATGCACAATTTCTTTGAAGCATTTTTACCCCCTGCTTACCAAGAAATAACTCAGCCAGTAATGCCTGATTCTTTTTGCCGCTTACGTTGTTCAGCTTTACGTTCTGTTACTGTTTTTTGTCATTGGCCTGCCACTTCATCTTAGTTTGGTTAATGCACTGAGCAATAACGCTCGATAGATAGCTCATCGACTCGAGCGCCACCAAGATTTGCCCAAAATACGATTGTTGAAAGTACATCTTTTTCGCTTGTTGCGACAAAAAGAGTTATGAAAGATTCTTGGTTCCATAAACCACTTGCTTTATAAACCGATTTTTTCATTTTCACTCCAACTAACGACATCTAATAACCTTATGACAAGACGGCCTTATATCCGTTATAAAATATATAACCATATGATGGGAGCGATTTTCTTTTTTCCAAGTGCATATATTTCAACTTTTAAGCGATGTATTAAACGATTAAAAGATAAATCAAATCACCTCACTTCGGGTTATAAAGCAAGTGGTCTAATAACCCGTTTGTTTTTGATGCCCAGCCAATGCCTTTACAACATTTTGGAATGGAGTTACCTTTGATGACTTAGCTGATATGGCCCTGTATCACGCCAATGGTTTGAGCAAATTCAGACTGATTAAGTTACTGTTATTTTTTAGGTAAATATTTAATCTTATTTGTTAGCTCCTTTTTTACTTAACGATTCAATATTAGCAGTACTAATGACGAAAAATAATAGCAATACTAGTGGCATAATATTAGCAATACAAATAAAATAGATGATATGAATAGAAAAATTTCAGAATCAGACAAAATAGCAGCCCAAAATTTACGTAATATCTGGGAAAGCAAACGTGAATCTCTCAGCTTAACTCAAGAAAAAGCAGCTGAGGCACTTGGCTTTTCTACGCAAGGAGCCGTCAGCCAGTATCTCAATGGCCGTACTGCGTTAAATACAGATACCACATTAAAATTTGCCGCTTTACTTCGTGTTAAGCCTGAAGATATCAACCCCGAATTAAAAATTTTACTCGATTACGTCAGGTCAACAAATAGAAGTGAAGATACCACTCACCCACAACAATCGATTAGAAGCGATCACAACACATTGAGATTAATGGATATATATGCAAAAGCAGGTCCCGGTGGTTTTATTAATAATGACTTCCCTGACACCATAAAATCAATAGAATTCTCTTCCGAAAAGATTTTTGAGTTATTTGGTCGTAAAAGTCTTAAAGGAATTGAGATGATTAATATCAGCGGCGATAGCATGTCTCCGGCAATTAATCCTAGGGATGTTGTTTTCGTTGATACACACAGTGACTTTTTTGATGGGGATGGCGTCTATGTATTTAGTTTTGAAAGCTCCCTATTCATAAAACGATTACAGCGAGTTAAAGGCCGGAAGCTTGCGGTCAAATCTGATAATCCTGCCTATGAAACTTTTTATATTGAAGAAGCTGAGATGCATGATTTACGCGTAATAGGTAAAGTCATAAAGTCTCTTCCAATAAAAATGGTTGATTTTGCTTAACCAAAACAATCAATTAAATACTATCGCTAATATTTTCGGTTTTTTATCGCCTAAAGTAATTAGCAATGCTATTGAATGATAAAAATATCGGTGCTAATATTATTTCTACTAATACAAACACAGCAAGTATTTAGATAAGTGTTCAAACCTAAAAATCAGCCTACCTAGGGAAAAGAGTTAGGCTAACGTAAGAGGCAAGACCAGCCAGTTAGGGCTGACAAGCGTTGATTGATAGGCGTAAAAAAACCCACCTAAATGGGTTTCTTTACCTCGGGTCGCCGACCAAAGCTAACCGAGTATTCTGCTAGCGCGACCAAACGCTAGAAGAGGCAAGACCAATGATAAATCACTGATCAACTTTATTTTAAAGGAGCCGCAATAAAAGCACAACCTAAACGGTCTATGCCCACGCTCTATATGGTGAATTTTAAATTTCATCGGTTTAGGGTAACATTTTAATTGCGTTAGAAAACGTTAGGATATATAGCAAGGATAATGAAAAATAGATTGATAAATGGTACAGTTATTACTGCTTATAGCCCTAGATATTCCCCCTCATCAACTAAATAAACTTGTGTTAAATACCACCTGTTACCCTTAAAATTAAATGATATTCATAAATAGATGAGCAACTTTCTGGCTCGATATATTACATAGTAACAATAATAGATAGCCCTATTGTCTATAATCAAAGCCTATAGGTAAGAAAAAGCCTTTGCAATTAGGCCGTTATGCAGGTTAGTTTTACTCCACCCAAATAAAAAAACGCACTTACCGTGTCATTTCATTGATATATAGTTACCTAAAACATGGTTGATAAGGGGTATCACTGATGCGCAACAAGTACATTAAGTAAAATTTATCAACATGCACAGAGAGATAATAGCCCCTTACTTAAGGTAAATAAGCATTCTTTTCTATATCGATACTTTTCCTACTGATAACCGCTTAACCCTATTATCTTTTTCTATTTTGACAAATTACTATAGATAAAAAATCTATAATATCAAATTTAAAGAAATAATTCCTTATGAAAATAGGCGTAACCCTATCTATAAAGTCGCCATGGCTTATATATAAACTTTCATTAATAAGTACTGCACGCAATTGTTTTCGTTTATTCCAATCAACATCGGATTGCACAGTGATTGTCACCCTATTTTCTTTATCATTTAATGTTGAAAGAGTGATTTTTATTTCTCTTTTTTCTTTATCACATCCATATATTACTCCCAACTTAGGGTATAAGTCATAGTTTATATTTTCAAACAAACCGCTGCTATTTAACTCTCTTAAAAACTTACTAAAAATAATAATCATAGTTATCCAATAAAAAGGTGCCATTAGTTAGCACCATAAATTACAATATAGAATATAAAGTTAAATTTAATAGCTATGTGAATAGTTTTTGTATCTATACCCTTGAGACTTCATACATTCAGCGATGAGTTCTGGCCTTTCATTTGAACTCACTAAAGCAATACCAATATCATATTTACATTTTGCCAAGACATTTTCAGAGTCTTCATAATTTACACCTTCTTTATACCAGCCTGGGCCTACAACACATCCACATAATAAAAACACTGATGCATATATAGTATATTTAATATTTATTTTCATTTGCATGTTCTTTAAAATGTATATGAGAGACCAATTATATTGACTAGCCCATATTTTTGTTTTGTAATTGGGCTATCAGCCGCATCACCAAATAGATAATAACCTCCAGATTTTAAATTAAGGAAAAAATTCTCACTCAACCTATAGTTCAACCCGATTAGAATACCTGCATCTTTAATACCTGCTTTGGGGGTATATACAGCGTAATCCGTCTTAAGAGACTGCTTTTCAGTCACGCCGAAGTAAGCTTGGTTATAATTTTTATTTACGTATCTTGTGGATATATTGGTATCAATAAACCAGTCATCATTTAATTCAAAATGCGAGTTAACCCCAAACTCAACCCTTGTTGCATTATCAACATCTACCCCGCCATAATCCCTATGTCCAAGTGCCGTCAATGAATTAATATAGATAGAATGCTCTTCTATACTATAACTCACTTCAAAACCCGCAGCTATAGCACCTTTAAGGTCTCCCATTCCCTTTAAGTCTTTATTTTTACTACCAGAAAAACCAATTTCCTCTTTTCGACCTTGCATATAAGCGCCAAGAACACCTATATGAAAATTATCAAACAGACTATATTGCCACTTTGCACCACTAGTGCCCAAACTAAATATACCAAAACTGTTTGTATCTACTGTGTATTGGATCGTCGCATCCGGTATTAAAATATATTTATCAGACCCTTCATAGGGTGATGACATTCCAACACCTGCACCTAATATTAATTCATCGGCAAAAGAATTAGTGCATAAAATAGCACCCAACATTGGGACTAAATATTTAACTGTCATGATTTTCACTCTTTATTTACATGATTATAAATGTAATTGGCTTATTAAAGACATTTTGGATTTTTCAACATAACGTTTAAGGCCATTTTCATCATAAAATGCCTTATCATTTCCATTATTTAATTCTTTAAGTTTATCTATAAGGTCAAACTTATCTCCCTTACTTGCAATAAATATATCTACCTTTTGATCATACAAAACCTGATAGCTATACTGGAGGTCTTCAATAATTTCTGGATAATTCAGATTATTAATTAAATAATAGCCAGGAGTTGCTAGGCTATCTGCATATATCAGTGTGTCATTATTATTTAGTTTTATCTTCCATGACGTACTTCCCGGTAAATGCCCTGGCGTTAATAATATAGTAAAAGTTACACCATCAAGACTAAATGATTCATTATCATTTAAGAGTAAATCTGTTTTAACTGAAGGAAATAATAATGCATCACCTAATGCAAAATCATCTGCTCCACCTAAAGCCAATTGCTCAGCATTGAGTTTATTCGAAACGACCTTTGCACCACTTATTTTTTTTAATTTAGCTATCCCACCCGCCTGATCCAACCTAGCATGGCTGTTCAAAATATATTTGATATCCCTAATATTAAACCCTAGTTTTTCAATATTACTTTGAATTAACTCTGCGCTTTCATTTAAGCCCGCATCAATGAGTACATGACCTTTATTTGTTGTGATCAATATAGACGTTAAATTTGTCGTTCCAACATACCAAACTTGAGGGGCTATTTTGAAAGGTGCAATAGGCTTTGCCCATTCCATAAAGACACTTTTAGGTGGAGCGACAGATAATGGTTGCTCAGGATGTAATGAAGCATAAGCCATAGGTTGCACGACTAACCCTTGCATGCAGAGCAATACTATTAATTTTAACTGTTTCATGAATACCGTTACTTGTTTATCATCGAAACAAGATGATAATATAAGTAAATTGAATTCTGCTCATTAATATTGGTACAAAATGAACCTAGCTCAATTTGATTTTAATCTTCTCAAAGTTCTCTATGCATTACTTTTAACAGGAAGTACCAAGGAAGCAGCTTCTAAACTGGGTATTTCATCTTCCGCGGTCAGCCACGCATTGAGTCGGCTACGCTCAGCGTTGGGTGACCCGTTATTTAAACGAGAAAATAATCTTCAAGTTCCAACCCCATTTGCTTTAACACTTAAAGCGAAACTCGTTCCCCTTTTTATTTCCTTGAATGATGATTTATTTACAGATTCCATTGATGGCTCAAGAAGTTTCAAAATTGTCTGCCCCCCAGCATTGATGGATATTATGACCTCTCCTTTATCAGAACTGTCTTTCAAGTTAGATTTTTACGCGGAATGTATTCCATACCAAAGGCGGTCTTGGCGTGAAGAAGTGCTTGATGGCACCATTGATTTAGTCTTTGCTGTCGGTGGAGATCAAAGCCCTGTATCGTCGCTAAAATTTGAAACTATAGGTATTAGCCGATTAGTCATTATCTACGGAGCGCCATTAAGACCAGCTTTAGAGCACGTTAAAGAATTAAGCCTTGAACAACTCGTATCTTATAAACATGTCTATTGTTTACCTTGGCCCCAAGATGACAACGAACTAGATAGGCAATTACGTCGAAGAGGTTTATTTAGAACTATTGGCTTTAAATGCCCAGAATATTCGCAAGTGATATCAGCAATAAATAGCAGCCCATATTTAGCGATTGTGCCAGAACCTTGGCTAGAAAATCAGTCACTAAAACATACCATTTACCAAACGAAGCTTACTGATAGCCTTGCCATTGGTAATTTATTTATGATGCACAGAAAATCAATGCAACCTTGGAAGAAAAAAATTGTTGCGTCACTTAAATCCAAAATAGAATCGTATTATAAGACGACTAATTTATAACGATATCAGAGCATCTGTTAATAAAAGTATATAAAATCGCTATCCAAGCGAGTAAAAATAAGTAAGGCGGGAATATCCCGCCTTTTGTTATCATTTTAATGGTGAGTTTAATAATGCTATGGCGTTACCAGAAAAGTGCGTATAAAACACACAAAACAACCATAATAACGTAAGCGGAAATATTGAAACCTGTTGACGTTTTAAAGGTCTCGGAAGTTAAAATAATAGCGCCATCACAATCATCCCCTTTTGC
Organism: Providencia sp. TYF-12; assembly: GCF_041344805.1. NCBI lineage: Bacteria > Pseudomonadati > Pseudomonadota > Gammaproteobacteria > Enterobacterales > Morganellaceae > Providencia > Providencia sp. TYF-12. The sequence goes on along the minus strand of NZ_CP166833.1, from coordinate 1,680,014 downwards.
CGTTGTAAGGCTAATCAACCCGATCACTACAGCAGTAAAGAAGAAGGTGTACATCATTTGATCAAGGAAAGGCATACCTAATGGCATTAATTTCAAGAATAAAGCAAATGGAATAGACAATAATACCCCGATGATCGCGCCTTTCGCATTTGTTTTCTTCCAGAATAAACCTAACAAGAATACCGCTAAGATCCCAGGGCTCACTAAGCCTGTATATTCCTGTATATATTGGAAAGCTTGCCCAATATTACCCAGTAATGGTGCAATAAAGCAGGCGATGATCAATGCAACAACCGCACTGACTCGGCCAACATTAACCAATTTATGGTCCGTTGTTGCAGGTGCAATATATTCCTTATAGATATCCATGGTGAAGATAGTCGCTACAGAGTTCAACATAGAAGCTAAAGACGATACGATAGCGGCTGCTAATGCTGCGAATACTACCCCTTTCGCGCCTACAGGTAAGAACTGGGTTAGCCACGGATAAGCTTTATCCGCTTGCGCTAATGTCGGTATATGTTCTTGTGCCATAGTCCCCAAACCAGCAAGCAATGCAGGGTCTGAAACTATCACAAAAGCAGCGATACCAGGCACAACAACTAAAATCGGTACAATAAGTTTTAGAAACGCAGCAAATACTAACCCTTTTTGAGCTTCATTGATGGATTTAGCGGCTAATGCACGCTGAATGATATATTGGTTAAAGCCCCAATAGTATAAGTTGGCAACCCATAAGCCACCGATTAACACGGCTATCCCCGGTAAATTACTAAACTGAGGGTTATCTTGGCTTAGGATCATTTCAAAATGAGTAGGCGCTTCGCTTGCCATACGGCTCATTCCAGCAAACAAACCGGCGTCCCCACCAATATAACTCACTGCCATAATTGTCGTTAACAAGCCACCTAAAATCAGGAAGAATACTTGCACGACATCGGTCCATGCTACTGCGGATAAGCCACCATAGAGGGAGTAAATTACCGCAAATAATGCTAAACCAAAAATAGCATAATTCATTGGTATACCTAGGATTGTTTGTAACGCTAACGCACCTAAATATAGGACTGAGGTTAAGTTAACAAAGATAAATAATGCTAGCCAGAATACCGCTAAAATGGTTTTTAATGTTTTATTAAAGCGTTTTTCAACAAATTCAGGAATAGTATAAATACCTTTATCAATAAACACAGGCATAAAATACTTAGCGACAATAATCAAGGTAAGTGCCGCCATCCATTCGTAGGATGCAATTGCCAGACCAATCGAAAAGCCTGATCCAGACATGCCGATAAATTGTTCTGCGGATATATTTGCTGCAATTAATGATGAACCGATAGCCCACCAAGGCAATGTTTTACCTGCCAAAAAATAATCTTTAGTTCCTTTTTTTTGCCCGTTTTTATCTCGTGATACCCAGAGCCCAACACTAATAATAACAAGCACGTACAGGATGAAGATCCCGTAGTCTAAAGTGCTTAGTCCAACCCCTTCTGTCTGCATAATAAAATTCCTTCGCCAAATGATAACGAAGTTAGTGTAAACGTTACCACAAATAATCACCGTTACTTAAATCACATATTTTCACAATATTCTTAAGAATATTCACTGAATTAACTAAACATTAGATTTAAACCTAGAAATCGCGTCATAAAGGGCATAAATAACAGAGAGAATCTGAAAGTCAGCAGGCTAAAATCTAAAATACGTGATGACCATCAAAAATAAATGATAACGTTTACATAAAAAGTGAATGAGTGCTCAATTCATGGCTCTAATGGCATTACCACTAAGAATGCAATGGTCGAACGGAATTGCGCTGAACTAAGGTCGGGGAGTAAATTAAGCTATCCCCTAAGATTTTTTCACCCCGAGCTAAAGAGAGGGCTAATTGCGTTGCTTTTTCAGCCATCATTTGAATAGGATAACGTACAGTGGTTAAACGCGGGTGAATATACCGAGCAATCAAAACATCATCAAAACCAATTACTGAAACCTGTTCTGGTGAGTGAATTTCATTTTCATCCAATACGGCAATCGCCCCTGCTGCCATAAAATCGTTATAGCCAACCACGGCGGTGATCTCCAATGACTTGGTTAGCAAATTAGTCATTGCTTGTTCCCCGCCTTCACCGTAAGGGACACCATATTCGACATAACTTTCTGAAAGAATAATACCATTATTTTTTAACGCATCGCGATAGCCCATTAAGCGCTGTACCGCATCCTCAATTTGATGATTTGAAGAAATATAAGCGATTTTAGTATGCCCATGACGAATTAGATGTTCAGTCGCTAAATATGCCCCTTTATAGTTATTTAATGAAATACAACGGTGAGCGATTTCATCAATATGCCGATTAATCAGCACCATACTCGGAACTTCTTTCGCGTATCCAATCAGTTCATCATCCGAAAGGGCTTTTGAATGAATAATCAATGCATCACAGCGGTTATTGATCAATAACTCAATAGATTGGCGCTCTTCTTTGGCATTATGATAACCATTGCAAATCAAAATATGTTTGCCATTTCGATGAGCAACGCCATCAACGGCTTTAACCATTACCCCAAAAAATGGGTCGGATACATCATTAACCAGTACACCTATTGTATTAGAACTTTGGTTCACTAATGCACGAGCAGCAGCATTTGGCCGGTAACCCAACTTATTCATTGCACTTTTTACTGATGCAATAGAAGCTTGACTCGCTTTCGGCGATTGGTTGATCACCCGTGAAACCGTTGCAACAGAAACGCCGGCTTCTTTTGCTACATCTTTGATTGTCGCCATCGTATACCTCTACAATTAGGATGGCTTATTAAACAATGAGCTAGGATTAAAAACAATGGCATAACGCATATTAAAATCATTTAAATGAAAACAACGGATTATTCATGCCTAAATAGCAAAACACCGCATCACTGCGGTGTTAATAATTATGCGAAATAATACATTAAAAAATAAATTGATAGCATGTTTCGCTAGTATAGCGTTGATTTGAGTATGAAATTGGGCTGTATTTAGCCCCCCATTCAGGGTGGTTTACCGCATCAGGTGGAAATTGAGTTTCAAATGCAACGCCAGAAAACGGGGTATATTCCTTTGTTTTTCCCGCGACAGAAGTCAAATAATTCCCTGTATATAATTGCATTGCTGGCATGGTTGTTGAAATATTCATCTGAACATCCCCCGCAGGTGCACGAAGTGAAGCGACCGTTTGCTTCCCATCAATACGAGTGCTATCAAGGATAAACGTATGGTCATATCCCCCAACCATTATTTGGTCTTCATCTTGTAAAAAACCACGGCCAATTGGCTTTCCTTGGCGAAAATCAAAATAGCTGCCAGTAACACCGCGCCACGCCCCTGTTGGCACCCCGTCTTTGTTTGTCGGTACATAATCGTTACTGTGGATTTTAAGCTCGTGCTCAAATAACGTTTTTTCCGTATTTTCCCCAGCAAGGTTAAAGTAGGTATGGTTAGTCAAGTTCACAGGGCAAGTTGCCGATGTTTGGTACTGATAACGAATAATGACCTGATTTTCATCTGTTAATTCATAACTCGTATCGACTCGCAACTCACCGGGAAAGCCTTGGTCACCATGAGGGGAAATCAGAGTAAACACCACCTGTTGAGCATGACGCTGTGAAATAGCCCAAACCCGATAACTGAAATTATCTTCCCCCCCATGTAAACAATGCATTCCTTGATTACTAGACACTTTATAATTTTCACCATCAATCGAAAATTGTGCGTTCGCGATTCGGTTGGCAACACGGCCCACTGTAGCCCCTAAATAAACCGTCTGCTGCATCTGCTGCGCAATATTTGGCGAACCTAAAATAACATCACGCTGACCACTTGCTAAGGGTAAGATACAGCTCATCCAGCTTGCCCCCAGGTTCGTCAAAGTAATTTTCATACCATTTTGATTGGTTAGCTCAATAATTTTAGCGGCTTGTAACACAAGACGTTGCTCGTGAGTAAATTGCATTTTTTCCCTCAATTTGTCAGGTTCTATGATCAACTCAAACTCACTACGCCAGCGCCGGCACTTGGCTGACAAACATAAATATCCGCCTGTAAGCCTGTCATTTTAGAATATTGGGCTTCAACAGCCTCAATCACTGGTTGCACAAGTTGTTGTTGCATTAAGGCCACCACACAGCCTCCAAAACCACCACCGGTCATACGCACACCACCTTGAGCCCCTAAAATAGATTTCACAATGTCGACTAATGTATCAATCTCTTTCACGGTGATTTCAAAATCATCGCGCATGGAAATATGTGATTGCTCCATCAATTGGCTTAACAAGGGTAAATCATTTTGTGTCAACGCGATTGCGGCTAACTGTGTACGCTCATTTTCACTAATCACATGCTTAGCCCGTTTGGCAACTAATGGCGGTAATTGATGTTGTTTTTGCAAAAACTCATCATAGGTCACGTCACGCAATGCCTTTACAGCCAAGCGCTCAGCAGCTTCTTCACATTGTTTACGCCGAGTATTGTATTCACTTCCCACTAGCCCCCGTTGTTTATTTGAATTGATTATCATCACAACTAGGTCGTCAGGGATAGAAATTGCCAGTAAATCCAAACTACGACAATCAATCAATAAGGCATGCCCCTCATCACCACAGGCTGAAATTAATTGGTCCATGATGCCACAGTTACAACCGACAAATTGGTTTTCCGCCTGTTGACCATTCAGCGCAATATCTTGCTGACTAATATCTAATTGATACAAGGCCTTCATTGTTTGCCCTATAACCACTTCTAATGAAGCTGAAGAACTTAACCCCGCTCCTTGCGGTACATTGCCACTGACTGCGATATCACATCCGTTAAACTTAAACCCACGTTGCAACAAGAACTTAATTACACCGCGAATATAATTGGCCCACATTTTTTCAGGTAAAAATGTAATTTCTTGGTCTAGGCTAAACTCGTCACAATCATTATTATAATCGGCAGCAACTACTCGAATAATACGGTCATCACGTTTTGCCGCCGCAGTCATTGTTAGGTAATTAATGGCACACGGCAGCACAAAACCGTCATTATAGTCTGTGTGTTCACCAATCAGATTCACTCGCCCTGGAGCCTGAACATAAATATTCGCTGGATAACCAAAGGTTTTCTCGAATGAATTAGCAACCGTTTTTTTCAGCATTTCCATTGTTTGCTTTCCTTAATCGTAAAATTGATTTACTCGAACAATAAAATCCAAGCAAATATTAATTTGAATAATTCCTTAACTATTTCGTTAGGTTTAGCGTTGCTTGTAATGTATTTCGCTAACCTCTCTTAAACGCTGGGCTGCCTGTTCTGGCGTTAGGTCACGCTGGGTTTCAGCTAACATTTCATAACCCACCATAAATTTTTTGACCGTTGCAGAACGCAATAGCGGCGGATAAAACAACGCATGTAATTGCCAATGTTCAATATCTTTATGTGGTTTAAAATAAGGGGCAAAGTGCCACCCCATCGAATAAGGGAAGGAACACTGAAATAAATTGTCGTAGCGGCAAGTCAGTTTTTTTAGCGCCAAACTCAAGTCTGTACGGACGGTCTCATTCATTTCATCCATGCGCCTAATCGGTTGTTTAGGTAACAGCATCGTTTCAAACGGCCAAGCGGCCCAATAAGGTACAACTGCTATCCAATACTCTGTTTCCACCACAGTACGCGCACCAGATTTTTGTTCTGCATTGACATAATCCATCAGTAGATTACTGCCATGGCGCTGATAGTATTGTGCTAAAAAATGGTCTTTTCGTTCGATTTCATTTGGCAGAAAATCACTCGCCCAAATCTGCCCATGAGGGTGCGGTTGAGAGCACCCCATGATTTCACCTTTATTTTCAAATACCTGAACCCAAGTAAATTGTTTACTGAGTTCCGTAACCTGCTGTTGCCATGTTTCCACCACCTTTTCAATTTCTGGAAGTGAAAGCTCAGGTAGCGTTTTACTGTGATCTGGTGAAAAACAAATGACTCGGCTAACGCCTCTGACTGATTGAGTTTGAAATAACGCTGACTGGTTTTCTGGCTGAGCACAGGCTTGCTCTAACAAAGCACCGTGATCATTTTGAAAAACATAAGTACCTTGATAGTTAGGGTTTACCTCGCCTGAAACACGAGTATTTGTTGGGCACAGAAAACAATTTTTATCGTATTCAGGCAAGTCTGTTATTGACGGCTTTTCATCTTGACCACTCCATGGGCGCTTTGCTCGATGAGGTGAAACCAAAACCCATTGCCCCGTCAACGGGTTATAACGGCGATGAGGGCAATCTGAGGGGTTAAATGGCATCTTATTCATGCTATCAATCTCCTATTTATTGTATCCATTAGGGTTATTTACTTGCCAACGCCAACTGTCTGCGGCCATATCATCAAGGGTACGCACCGCTTGCCAACCTAATTCACGATACGCTTTTTCAGGGGTAGACCAATACTCTGCGATGTCCCCAGCACGACGAGGTTGGATAGTATAAGGAATAGGCTTCCCAACGGCTCTTTCAAACGCCTGCAACACTTGCAGTACACTGAAGCCATTTCCGGTTCCCAAGTTATAGATATGTAACCCTGCTTGCTGACCGACTCCTTGCAATGTAGCAACATGCCCATCGGCTAAATCCATTACATGGATGTAATCACGAACGCCAGTCCCATCAACAGTAGGGTAATCGTTTCCATAAATTGCTAGTTTATCCCTTTTTCCTACCGCAACCTGTGTAATATAAGGTGTTAAATTATTTGGCACACCTTGAGGGTCTTCCCCCATCAGGCCTGATGAATGTGCACCCACAGGGTTAAAATAGCGTAATAAGGAAATCGACCACGAATTATCGGCGTGATAAAGGTCAGATAAGCAACGCTCAACCATGTATTTACTGGTGCCATAAGGGCTTTGCGTGTTACCTGTTGGGAAGTTTTCTGTAATGGGTAATGTGCTAGGTTCCCCATAAACGGTAGCAGAAGAGCTGAAAATTAAGCTTTTTACGTTAGCTTCATTCATACAACGAGCTAAAACCAATGTGCCATTGACATTAACATCATAATATTCAATGGGTTTTTTAACTGATTCGCCAACCGCTTTTAACCCTGCAAAATGAATAACTGAACGAAATTGATGGGCGCTAAAAATAGATTTAATAGCCGGTTCATCTCGAATATCACAGTGATAAAAAACCGGCCTCACCCCAGTTAATTGTTCAATGCGATTAAGCACTTCCAATTTAGCATTATGTAAATTATCAACAATAACAGGAAGTAATCCAGCTTTTATTAATTGGACACAAGTATGACTACCAATATAACCCAATCCCCCAGTGACGAATATTTCACCCTGCTGCATGTTTCACTCCTTAGTACGCCTTCAATTTCATATTTGCCTTTCAGCTTGCCGTTGTGGGCGAGTATACCAACGAGTTGATATCCAATTCTGTGATCAAACTCGATTTAGTGTAAACGTTTACACAAAAATAGCAAAGAACCGATGAATGTCATGAGAATTGAAAAAAATTGAAAAAATAAGATGCCAATCGAGGATAATGATTTGGATAAAAAAGCACAGAGTAACTTTGTGACTCTAATAAGTTACTTTATGAATATTATTATGACGAAAAAATATTCAACCGCGTCGAAATCAGTGTATTAGGGTTCCCCCCCAACCACATTATGAATAACGTTTAGTCACCACCATTCTTGTTTGATGATTTATGCCATTCATCTCATATATCAACGCTCCCACTCACTGTTTCGCTACTAGGAACAGTCTACAACCATATAATTAAATATAAAAATCAACATATTACATCAAAATAACTCTTATTTTGATGAATGATCACAATTGATTCAGTGACCAACTTAACACTGTGGCAACAAATCATTTACTTTGTATGTTATTTCATCTAAATATATTTGCATCGATAAGCGGAACACTGTTCCTGATAAAGGAACGAAAAATAACAATAATACCGTTTAATTTAATGCACACAGGGGGAAGCATGAGTAATCAGTTACAATCCGCAGGGTTTGTTTTAACTCTGCTAGACCATTTTTCAATTGATAAACCAATATGGGGAGTGCGTGAACTGGCTCGTCATATCGGTAAAAGCCCCTCAATGGTGCAACGTGGGTTTAACCTTTTAGAGGAGCAAGGGTTTCTACAAAAAAATAACAGTAAAGAGTACTTATTGGGCTTACGCTGCATCGAAATTGGCCACATAGCAAATAATACACGGCAATTTTCTCAGTTGGCTAATGATTACCTCCAGCCATTAGCCAGCAAAACGCATGAAACTATTTTTATTTATCGTCGCTATAACGATATCGCCATTTGTAATTTTATTTTAGAAAATGACCACCTAATACGCTTTACCTCAAAAGAAGGTGAGGCCTTGTCATTACACGAAGCGCCTTTTACACAAATTATCTTAAGTTCAATGGATGTGACTTATATTGAGGATTATCTTTTAAAACACAATTTACAAAATGATTTGGAATTAAAACATCAATTGAAACTTTACGCGGATGAAGGCTATGCCTATTCAAAAGAAGCTTACCTTGCAGGGACTCAAGGGTTATCAGTACCTATTTTTTCATTTGAAAAAGGGGTGTTAGGCTCTTTATGTATTGCTGCCTCAAGCCAAAGTAAAAATTTAACTGAATATTATCCATTATTAAAATCTACAGCAAGCAAGTTATCTGCCATATTTTAAATATGGAGAAATATAAAAAATAAATATAATTCAATATTAAAATAGGTAACTCTATGAATATATCTCATGATAAAAATGATACTGAGGTACGTGTATCTATTTTTTCTCCAGCACTGCTTATTGCAATAATTATATTATCATTTGTTGGTGCTATTATCGGTATACAAATTATTGTCACACTAGGAATATCGGCGAACACCTCAATTATTGGCGCTGTATTAGCTATATTATTATCAAGATTACCATTTTCAATTTTTTCTTCATTTAAATTTATAGATGCTCAAAATTTAATTCAAACCAGTATTTCAGCCGCCACCTTTGCCGCAGCGAATGGATTGATGGTCTCAATCGGTGTCCCTTGGGTGCTCGGTATGCCTGAATTAATTTACCCTATGATGGCTGGTGCATTTGTGGCTATTATTATTGATGGCACAATATTATACGGATTATTTAATACTCGCGCATACCCAGCGAGTGCCTCTTGGCCTGCTGGCGTTGCAACAGCAGAAACACTATGGGCAGGAAATAAAGGTGGCAAAAGACTAGGTGCTCTATTAACAGGCTTTGCTGCAGGCGCAATCGGTGCGGGATTTGGCATCCCTATGGCCTCCGCAGGTATCGCTTTAATCGGTAGTATCTTTGCATTATTCATGTTTGCTATTGGCTTACTTATTCGTGGTTTTTCTGAATCGGGTCTAATTAGTTATAATTTATATGAACACTATGTCCCTCACGGTGTAATGATTGGGGCAGGAATTGTCGCACTCATTCAAATAGGTGCCATTGTTTTTCGTAATAAAAAAGAAACGGATCAGCGAATTAAAGAAAGTGAAGAACTTATTCAAAGTAGCCGCCGTATTAAATCAACACTAATTAAAGGGGCTATTTTCTACTTTCTCACCGCCCTCGCCTTAACCTTTATTAGCCAAATTTTTGTGACGATGACATTGCCACAACTCATCGGATTCCTTATTTTTGCTACCCTAGCAGCTTTGATTCAAGAGATGATTGTGGGGATGGCTGCCATGCATTCAGGTTGGTTTCCAGCGACGGCAGCTGCGCTTATCTCATTAATGATAGGTATCCTTATTGGTTTTCCCCCTGAAGCATTAGCTGTATTAGTTGGGTTCTGTGTCGCCACTGGCCCTGCATTCGCAGATATGGGGTTTGACTTAAAGACTGGGTTTATGATCCGCGGTAACGGCAAAAACCCAAATGTTGAGCGCTATGGCCGAAAGCAACAATATTTTGCCTCTATTATTGGTTTTTCCTGTGCCTTAGTCGTTGTTGCACTGACTTATGATTTCTATTTTCAGCAAGACAAAATTGTCCCTGCCTCTCGACTCTATGCGGCAACAATTCAAGCAGGCAGTTCATCTGATGTCGCAATGATGTTGTTACTGTGGGCCATTCCTGGGGCTGTTATTCAATTAATTGGCGGGGCAAAAAACCAAATTGGTGTTCTTTTTTCAACAGGCTTGATGATCAACTACCCCATTGCAGGTTGGACCGTTCTCGTAGCGCTCGCCGTGCGGGTCATCATACAACGCTTCTTTAATATTAGCTCAGATAAAATTTCAACTTTCGCTGGAGGACTCATTGCCGGTGATGCGCTCTATTCCACCGCCAAAGCCTTTCTTCCAACGATAAAAGCAAAACTGCTTTCCCTATGGGCTCGATAGTTTTCAATAGGAATATAATTATGATGAATATATGGCAACAAGCACAGCAAGATACCCTAGTCTCACAAAACTACGTCTATTTCGATACTGGAGCCGCAGCCCCCCCACCCAAACCGGTCATTGATGCGGTAAAGGCCTACCTCGACAAAACAGCAGAACAAGGTATCTATCTGCCAAGTTTTCGCAAAGCAACATACCAGCAGGTCGAAGTTTGCCGGAAAAAAATGGCCACGTTTATTGGTGCTAAAGAAAATGAAATTGCATTCACTAAAAATGGTACAGAGTCCATTTGTTTAATTGCTAGAGGTATTTCATGGCAAGCAGGTGATGAAGTTATTATCCCGGATACCGAAATGCTCAGTAATATTTCAATATGGCAATTGCTAGCAGAAGAAAAAGGAATAAAAATTGTTACTGTTCAAGCCGATAAGCAAGGGGTTATTTCTCCCGCATCCATAGAATGCGCCATTACCCCCAAAACGAAACTCATCAGTTTTGTGGCATTATCTAATATAACTGGCGTTATGCAACCTGTGCAGGCTATCTGTGAAATAGCCCAAAAGTATAAGGTATTAAGCCATGTCAGTGCCTCTCAGGCTATTGGAATGTATCGTGTTAATGTTCAAAGTTGGCAATGTGATTTTATGTCCTTTTGTGGACGAAAAGGCTTAAGAGCAATCGAAGGCAGTGGGATATGTTTTGTCCGTGAGTCGTTAATCCCCTTATTAACCCCAATGCTAGTTGGTTGGTGGAATAGTAGCATCGACCCTAAAACAGGTACGGTGATATTACCCAAGACCGCTAAACGTTTTGAAGCAGGTTGCCCAAATATCCCTGCAATTATCAGTTTGAACTCTGCATTAGACTATGCATCCCAATTAGGTATCGAGCAAATTGAAATACGTAATCAAACCCTCACACAATATGCTATGCAGAAATTAGCCACAATTCCAAATATTGAAATATATGGTCCAGATAATAGCAATCAGCGTATAGGAATAATTCCATTTAACATTAAGGGTATTTCCTCTGATTTATTAATGCAAAAATTAGAAGCTAAAAATATCATTATTGAATCAGGGCATTTTATGGCAACGGCAATTTTGCAGTTCTATAACATAGAAAGAATGGCTCGATTATCATTGCATTATTTTAATACTGAAAAAGAAATAGATTTATTTATTAACGCAATTAATGATATTACAAAGGAATAAAAAATGACTAAAGCATTATTAATGAGTAGTTCACGCATGGGAAACATGAATTATTTAGAACATGCTGATGAGCAAATTCATCGATTATTACAACATAAAAAACAAAATATTTTATTTATTCCTTATGCCGCAGTGACTTTTAGCTTTGATAAGTTTGAAGCCATTGTACAACCTGTATTTAGGGCCTTAGGTTATGAATTAAAATCCATTCATCATTTTAGCGACCCGATTAGTGCAGTGCAGGAAGCACAAGCTATCGCAATTGGTGGGGGAAATACATTCGCTCTACTAAAACGCCTATACGATGCCAAAATTGTTGACGTAATTTCCCAGCGCGTCAAACAGGATGGAGTACCTTATATGGGGTGGAGTGCAGGAAGTAATGTTGCAACCCCTACGATCCGTACAACTAATGATATGCCTATTGTTCAACCACCTTCATTTAATTCACTGAACATATCACCATTTCAAATTAACCCACACTTTATTTCTGGCAAACCAGTTGGTCACAATGGGGAAAGCCGCGAGGAACGTTTAAATGAATTTTTGACGATTAACCCAACCGAAGAGTTAATTGCCCTCTACGAAGGTACCGCGTTATTTATTGAAAATGAACAAGGCACTATTTTAGGTGACCAAAATGCATTATGGCTACGTGGCCCCGATAAAATTGAAGAAATTACCACTAACCAACCTTTCCGATTAGATATGATTAAAGGAGCATAATAATGTCATTGAACTATGTTAGCCAAGTCTATGAGTTATTGGACAGCCCCCATGTTGATGGGGAAAAAATGTCCTCGTTATTAAGCTCTGTTAGCCCCGACCATGCTCAAATCACGGTGACCTCAGTCAACTACGAGGCTCCTGAAGATACTCGTCAATTATGCCATTTTATTAAGGTTGTCATTCCCGGTACAGAGGGAAAACTATCTGGTGGAAATTACCCAACACTTGGTATTATTGGCCGTTTAGGGGCACAACAAGCGCAACCTAATCGAATCGGGTTAGTGTCTGATGCTGATGGCTCTATTGTTGCCTTTGCAAGTGCGATGAAACTACTTGATATGACAGCAAAAGGTAGCCGGCTTAAAGGGGATGTGATTATAACCTCCCATATTGCAACCCATGTTTCGATAACCCCTCATGACCCTGTCGACTTTATGGGGATGCCCGTTTCCTCAGCTACGATGAATAAATACGAAGTCGATAAACAGATGGATGCCATTTTATCTATCGATACATCCAAGGGAAATAGTATTATTAAACACCGAGGAATTGCGATTTCACCAACTGCCAAGCAAGGCTATATTTTGCGAGTTTCTCCAGATTTAGTGCGTTTAATGGAATATGCGACTGGTGATGTAGCAAAAACATTCCCAATTACCACGCAAGATATTTCCCCTTATGAAAACGGTGTTTATCATTTCAATTCCATTATGCAACCCCATGTTGCTACCCATGCTCCTGTAGTTGGCTTAGCCATCACAGCCAAAGCACTGGTCCCCGGTAGTGAAACCGGTGCAAGTTATGAAAGTGAACTTGTTGATGCTACAAGGTTTACTGTTGAAGTTGCGAAGCAGTTTTGTTGGAATAAAATACGTTTTTACCAACAAGACGAGTATGATGTGTTGTATAACTTGTACGGTTCCCTTGCACAAATTCAAGGTTAATTTAGCGAAAAAAGGTCACTATCAAAGTGACCTTTGGGTTTTATGATAAACCGTTATGCATCATTACTGATTTTCTTTTTTGTCATCGCCATCGCAATTATCAACAGTAGGGTCAAGAAAATGGACAAGGTTAATAATAACGAATAGAAACCATTCCATTGGTATTTTTCAATCACCAACGATAGCGGATAACCTGCAATTGATGCCCCAATATAAGCAAATAAGCTAACAAAGCCTGTTGACGCACCCGCAGCATTTTTATGTGAATTTTCAGCAGCGGCCATCGCAATAAGGAACTGTGGACCAAAAATAAAGAAACCAGTCATAAAAAATAAGAATGAAAATACATATTCGTTATCAACTGGCACAATCCATAAACAGAATGACGTTATGATAATCCCTAGCGCATATATGACATTCATCTGCGCACGATTACCTTTAAAGATTAAGTCAGAACCCCATCCAGCTACGATAGCCCCAAAAAAGCCACCAATTTCAAACATCATAACGACGGCGTTCGCAGACAGTAGATTAAAACCATGATCTTCAATTAAGTAAAGATTAGCCCAGTCGTTGATCCCGGTTCTAATGATATATATTACGGCATAAGACAGCGCTAATACCCACAATACCTTATTTTTAAAAATATACTGATTAAGGATCTGGCCTAGTGGTAACCCCGCCCCTTTGGCTTCATATTTTAATTCTTCAATGTCATTGCGCCATTCACCAACTGTCGGTAGCCCCATCGTACGCGGCCTATCACGTAGCAAAATACACAAACCAATACCAATCACAATAGCAATAACACCAGGGATAATCATTCCGTAGCGCCACCCTAATGCTAATGCAACACCACCAGACAAAATTGGAATTATGGCACCGCCAATATTATGCGAGGTATTCCAAATCGCCCACCATAGACCCCGCTCATTACGTGAGTACCATGTATTGAGGATTTTCGCACAAGGTGGCCATCCCCACCCTTGGAAGAATGCATTTACCATCCATAACACAATAAACATGGATATGGATGATGTTAAACCGAATAGAATATTCACGACCCCAGTGGCAATTAACCCAACCCCCATAAAGTAGCGTGGATTAGAGCGGTCACCGATGATCCCAGACAGAAACTTAGAAGCGCCGTAAGTTAGGTAAAAAGCTGTCCCAACCATTCCGATATCACCCTTTGTGATCCCCAAATCAGTTAGCATTTCAGGCATAACAAAGTTAAAACTTTTGCGTGTGAAATAAAAAACAGCATAACCAATATAACTAACAATCATTAAATGCAGACGCCAGTATTTATATTTTGCGTCGATTTCCGATTTTGACATCGTTACTGGCACATCTGGTTGTTCCTTAAATATTGACATATTGAATCCTACTAAAAGTATTAGCAGGCAAAAATATGACAATACATTGATAGCAACAATAGGTAAATTTACTTAAATGTTACAGTTTTATTACATTTTTATTTCAATTTGTTACCAACATCAAAAAACTTAATCGATTAAGCTTCATTTTTTAATGAGTGAATTGGTTATGCCAATTGTTTTGATGACACAATATTCACACCCTGAATAGGATTGACTGCGCCTTCGAGTAGCGCTGAGGCTATATTAGTTGCAGGGCTAATTTGGCAACTTGCAGGAAGCAAACGAGATAAAAACGAAATAACCCGTATTACCACCACTTCACCAAGGCGTTCTTGGCTTCTGTGACCACTAATGACATTTGGACGCACTATTGTTAAAGAAGAAAACCCCAATGATATTAAACGCTTTTCAAGCTCCCCTTTCACTCGGCTATAGAAAAAAGGGGAATTAGCATTAGCGCCTAATGCCGAAGTCAAAACAAAGGTTGGACAATGCCATTTTTTAGCGAGCTCAGCACAGGCTAACGGGTAATCATAATCAACTCGGCGAAATGCAGTCTTTGAGCCTGCTACTTTCATTGTTGACCCTAAAGTACACACCACCGCATCAACTCCCCAAAGATCTGCCTCATCTGGCAAATGATTAAAATCAACCGTTGGCGCCCATAACTTAGCATGCTCAGGTAAATCACGGCGCGTAGGCGCAATAACCTGCGTGACTCGAGAGTCAGCTAAAGCTAATGATAATACATGGCTACCGACTAGCCCTGTTGCCCCAACAATGAGTAATTTCACTTTATTTCTCCATGAGTCAGCAGTGAACCCTAACTATAGCTTAGCATTGCATCGCGCTTATTGCCTTTGCTAGCTCTCCCATAATGAATAATTTTCTTCCCGACTCAAAGGTTTGTATCCCTTTTGTTGTTTGTTTGTGAAAAACGCTTGATATTGGCAATGATTCTAAAGATAATCATTCTCAATATCATTTCTATTATCAACAAATTTAGTGTGGTAAATAATATGACAGCGCCAGTTGCAGAACACAACGTCGAAACGGCAAAGCAAACCGTTAAAGCTGACGTAATAGAAAGCCAACAACTCTTGGGGCCTAATGGCAAGGTCTCAATTCAACATAATGGCGAACTTTATTTATTAAGACAAACACGTACAGGTAAATTGATTTTAACTAAGTAGTCTGTGCCAAAAATATAAATCGCAAGCCACCTAGGTTATTATCCAGGCAGCCAGCTTAATCTAAGCATAGGAAAGGTTTCTTATGGAGTTTAAACTGACGTCTGTATACCCTATTTTTGCCTCTGGGCACCCTGTATACATAAATAACTATTCGATCCACCAACATGGTTTTACACCATTCTATTTGCGTAAAATGACAGATAACGTTACTCCGTTATCACAACCAAACTACGCCTATCTCAGTGATCTACAGTCATTAACTCCCCTTTTTTCTTATGCTAGCGCACCACTTACACTCAATTTCCCCTGTGTGATACCAAAGTCAGTTCCCCCTGACCCACTCACTTTTATTTAGCCATAAGCTGCTAATTAATAAATATTTAACTCATTCTGTTTAATACAGCGAAAAATAAAATACGTTATGGAGTCTCACAATTATGTCCCATGTTTTACGAGTGTCAGTTATAACCAGTGCGATATTGGGGGTTATAGCCAGTGCACAGGCCCAAACCACTGAAGTCTCATCCAAAAAGAATGCCAACGATGTTATGACCGTCTATGCCACTGGGACTGAGCGCGATAGCTTTGATACACCAATGATGGTGACTGTAATCAAAAATAATTCCCCAGAAACCGAAACTGCAAATAACGTGAATGATATTTTACGTAAAGTGCCTGGAATTGGTGTGACAGGAACCGCTCGCACCAATGGCCAAGATATTTATATGCGTGGTTTTGATCGCAATGGGATTTTGACGCTTGTTGACGGTGTACGACAAGGCACTGATACGGGCCATATTAATGGTACCTTTATTGACCCTGCCTTGATTAAGCAAGTGGAAATCATTCGAGGCCCTTCAGCTTTGCTATATGGTAGTGGTGCCATGGGGGGAGTCATCGCGTGGGAAACCGTTGATGCGAAAGATTTATTACGTGAAGGGCAAAACCACGGCTTCCGTGTATTTACCCAAGGCTCAACTGGAGACCATAGTATTGGTTTTGGTGGTACCGCTTTTGGTCGTAGCGACAACCTTGATGGCGTATTCAGTTTCGTGACCAAAGAGACTGGCGATATTCGCATGAGTAATGGCGATGACATGGATAACAAAGAGACTATTGGCAACCTATTAGCTAAAGGAACATGGCAAATAGACGATACGCAAAAATTATCAGGCCAACTCCGTTACTACAACAACGATGCTCACGAGCCAAAAAACCCTCAAGAGCTCACTAGTACACCTAAAAACTTAAAAGTTAACCGCACGACTCGCCAACGTGATGCACAAGCGACATACCATTTAAAACCGTCTTCACAGAATTGGCTCGACCTAAAAGTGACGCCTTATTATTCAGAGGTCAATATCACAGCCAAAGGGCAAGGCACCCCTTATGAGGGGCGTACGCAAAAAACCTCTGGTATAAAGATTGATAATAAAACTAATTTCTACGACTTACCTGTTGCTTCGCATAACTTAACCTATGGCAGCGAAGCTTATCAGCAAAAACAAACCCCTTACGCGGCAGCCACTCAATTCCCTGATGCTGAGATCACCTTTGCTTCTGGCTTTTTACAAGATGAGATCACCTTAAAAGATTTACCTGTTTCGTTCATTATCGGCACGCGTTATGACCATTATAAATCGAAAGCGAAAGGTAATGAAAAAGTCAAAGAAGGTAAATGGTCATCTAAAGGAGCAGTCAGTATTACGCCAACTGACTGGTCAATGCTGTTTGCTTCATATTCTGAAGCATTTCGCGCACCTACCATGATGGAAATGTATAACGATAGTATTCACTTCCCTATGGGACCGAATAAATTTAACAGATGGCGTCCTAACCCAAACTTAAAACCAGAAACAACTCGGACAGCTGAATATGGCTTTGGTTTGCGTTTTGATGACTTAATGATGGCTCGTGACAACCTACAGTTTAAAGCGAGCTACTTTGATACTAAAGCGAAAGACTACATCAATACCGACGTTAATATGGTGGAAAACTACACCACGTCTATCAATGCCAAGCGCGCCAAAATTTGGGGTTGGGATGCTTCTCTCGATTATACAAATGATTATGCCAAATGGAGTTTAGCTTACAACCGCACTGAAGGAATTAATGAATTCAATGGTGAGTCAATTACCTCCATCAAGCCAGAATCCGTCACAAGCAACCTGTCAATCCCTGTCGCCAATAGTGGGTTCTCTGTAGGCTGGTTAAGCGAATTTACACGCCACACCAATTTCAATAAGGCCTCAAAAGCCCCTAAACAAGCGGGGTATGCAGTTCATGACTTTTACGTCAGTTACCAAGGTGATGGGCAGCTCAAAGGGTTAGGAACGAGTGTGGTACTAGGCAATGCCTTCGACAAAGAATATTACTCATCGCAAGGCATTCCGCAAGATGGTCGTAATGCCAAGCTACTTGTCAGCTTCCAATGGTAATTCACACAATTTAAGGAGATACACGTGAATTCAACACTTTTCGAGCGTTACCAACAAGCTAAAGCAGAGAATAAAGCCAGATACGCTCGTGATCTTGCCGCTTATTTAAATGTTTCTGAAGCACAACTGCTACACAGTCGTGTGGGTCATGATAAAGCTGTGCGCTTAGATATTGATGCACCTACGCTTCTGACCGAATTGGCCAGTGTTGGGAAAGTCAAAGCTATTACTCGCAACGAATACGTGGTTCATGAGCAAGTTGGTCGCTATGACAATGCAACATTTAGCCCTCATGGTGGGTTAATTTTGAACCCTCGCGCACTTGATTTGCGGATGTTTTTTAGTCACTGGGATGCGATTTTTGCCCTGACTGAAGAAAGCAAACAAGGTGAACGCCACAGTATTCAGTTCTTTGACAAACATGGTGATGCTCTACATAAGGTCTATACCACTGAAGAAACGGATATGGCGGCTTGGTATGCGCTGATTGACAAATACACAACCCAAGATAATGCAGAATTAGTTCATCAGCCCATCGTTCCTTTTACCAGTCAACCTATTAGCGAGGAACTAAAGCGCCAGTTAGAACAACAATGGCGCGATATGACGGATGTCCATCAGTTTTTTGTATTGTTAAAGAAAAATAACTTAAGCCGCCAGCAAGTTTTTGCCGCTGTTAGCGATGATTTAGCTTGGAAAGTCCCTAATGATTCCTTCAATCAGCTGATTAATACTGCATTTAAGGATCAGAATGAAATCATGATTTTTGTGGGCAACCGCGGATGTGTGCAAATTTTTACTGGTGAAATAAAAAAAATCATGCCATACCAAAGCGAAGGTTCAGACTTAAAGTGGCTAAACATTTTCAACCCTGATTTCACCTTGCACATGATTGAAAATGGCATTGCCGAATGCTGGGTAACTCGTAAACCCACACAAGATGGCTTTGTAACTAGTCTTGAAGTCTTTGATAACCAAGGAAATCAAATCGCACAAATGTATGGGCAGCGTACCGAAGGGACTCCAGAGCAAGAGCAATGGCGCCAACAAGTCACCGCATTACCACGCATTTAAAACTAGGTAACTTATTATGAAACAATGGCTTCTAACAATTGCAACGCTGGTCATATCAATGAGTGCTTACGCAACAGAACGTATCGTCACTTTAGGTGGTGACGTCACTGAAATTGTGTATGCCCTAGGAGCGGAACAACAACTCGTTGCCCGCGATAGCACCAGCCTTCACCCCGAGCAAGCAACCAAACTTCCTGATGTTGGCTACATGCGGATGCTAAATGCGGAGGGCGTGTTATCCATGCGCCCAACACTCGTACTAGCGAGTGAGCTCGCAAAACCTTCGATGGCATTATCACAAATAGAAAAAAGTGGTGTAAAAATCATCAAGGTAACGGGGAAGCCTAATTTAGAAGCCATTCCCAAAAAAATTGAGACTATTGCTAACGCCGTGGGAAAAACGAGCCAAGGCGAGCAACTTATTAACCAATTTAATCAAGCACTAAGCCAGGTCAATACAACGCCTATTGATAAAAAAGTTCTATTTATCATGAGCCATGGCGGAGTCCTGCCCCTTGCAGCAGGGAAGCAGACTGCCGCAGATAGTGTTATCAGCGCCATCGGGGCAAAAAATGCGATGTCTAACTTTGAGAGTTACCGCCCTTTATCTCAAGAAGGGTTACTCTCAAGCCAACCTGATTTAATCGTGTTTACGGAAGAAGGCGTTAAGTCACTAGGGGGAATCGATAAAGTGTGGAAATTACAGGGAATGTCAATGACACCTGCTGGGAAAAACAAAGCTCTGCTCGTTGTTGACGATGTCGGTATGCTCACCTTTAGCTTAGGTACCCCTCAAGTCATGCAACAACTACGTGAGGCATTAGAAAAGTCCCAATGAGCCGTTTTAAAAACCCATTTTTGGTGATTATCGTTTTATTTCTAGTGCTTTGTGGCCTGACCGTTCTCGCATCTAATGCAGGTGCAATGAACTTTTCATTGAAAACGCTGTGGCAAGCTTCTGCCACAGATACCGACTGGCAAATTTGGTTAAACATTCGCCTGCCGCGTATTTTAATTGCAATCCTAGTCGGCCTTGCACTCGCTGTTTCAGGTGCAATTATGCAGGGCCTATTTCGTAATCCGCTTGCGGACCCAAGTTTATTGGGGATTAGTAGTGGTGCTGCTTTATCCGTTGCCGCTTTTATTGTTTTTTCCATTTCATTGCCGACGGTTATGCAGGGCTATGGTCACGTTGCTGCCGCATTCGTGGGTAGCCTGACCGTTTCTTTCATTATTTTTAGTTTGAATCGTTCATCAAATGGCAATCTAGCACGGCTTTTATTAGCCGGAATTGCCATTAATGCATTGTGTATGTCATTTATTGGGGTTCTTAGCTATATCAGTAATGACCAACAACTCAGAACATTTAGCTTATGGATGATGGGAACACTCGGGAATGTTGACTGGCCTTCATTGGCTATTGCCGCTTCCGTTATTTTGCCCATCAGTGTTGTCTGTTTAGCACAAGGGAACAAGCTTAATATCTTACAACTCGGCGATGAAGACGCTCATTATCTTGGCCTAAATGTTGAACGCGCTAAATTTATTTTACTCTTCCTTAGCGCCATGTTGGTCGGCTGTGCTGTTGCGATGAGCGGTGTCATTGGTTTTGTTGGCTTAGTCGTTCCGCATTTGATCCGCATGACACTTGGCCCTGATCACCGCTGGTTAATCCCAGGTTCTGCGATAGTCGGTGCTTCACTACTCTTAATTGCCGATACTATTGCGCGAACAGCTGTTGCCCCTGCAGAAATACCTGTTGGTTTACTCACTGGCCTTATTGGTGGCCCCTATTTCTTATGGTTGATTCTACGGCAACCCGCGGGGAAAATTTAAATGATGCAAATGAAACCAACATTGTTAGAAGCCAAAAATCTATCTTACAAAATCCACGACAAAACCTTGATCCAAGATATCAGTTTATCGATAGGACAAGGGGAAATGGTCGTTATTATTGGGCCTAATGGTGCGGGTAAATCCAGTTTATTGAAGTTACTCACCGGCTACAATACTCCAACTCAAGGTGCTTGCTTTTTAGAAGGCAAGGCACTATCCGATTGGGATCACAACCACTTAGCACGTAAACGCGCTGTCATGAAACAGCATAGTCACCTGCAATTTGCATTTACGGTTGAAGATGTAGTTGCTATGGGGAGAACACCTTATGGCTCTGAAAACAAGCACCTTGCCATTGATGAGGCGTTATCACAAACGCACTGCCAACCATTGCGTCAACGGGATTACCGGCAGCTTTCAGGGGGGGAACAACAGCGAGTCCAATTAGCGCGCGTGTTAGCCCAATTATGGCAGCCAACCCCACAACCGGCTTGTTTATTTCTTGATGAGCCAACCTCTGCTCTCGATTTATACCACCAACAGCATAGCCTACGGTTATTACACCAACTCACTCGTGAACAGCCACTAGCAGTTTGCTGCGTATTGCATGACCTTAACCTTACAGCATTATATGCGGATAAAGTCTTATTAATCCATGATGGTCAACTTGTGGCGAAAGGTTCTCCTACTGATGTATTAACCACCGAAAACCTAACGCGTTGGTATCAAGCAGATTTAGGCGTCACTCTACACCCTGAAAATAACACACCATATATTTATTTACGCCATTGATTTATTTATAATATTAATTACCCCATAAGCACTTTAACTCATAACTTGCTAAAGTGCTTTTATTTACCCTTTAATCTAATTATCTGTCACTATTTAAAATAACCCTACTCTTATAAGTTGTTGCTGTGATGATTTATTTCCTGCATAGCCTATTGATTTACCATTATTAAATATACAACGTGGTTATTATTCTAAAAATGAGTAAAATCAAAATAATACGTTAATAATAAGCCTAAATTAAAAAATAAATATCAAGTAATTTCACTTAGAATGCATGTGTGATTTAGTAAAGCTGACAAGGAAGCACATGGAAAATAATATCATAACAACATTAATAGAATTAACACACCGAGGAAATGATGATGTAAAAATAGCAGCCATATCTGCATTGGGGGATTATCGAGCCACAGTTGAGCAGCAGACGGCTATCACTCGGCTACTTGCATTATGCAAAGACCCAAATAAAGATGTTGCGGTATCTGCAATAAAAGCATTAAGTAAACTTTCTGACCACTTTTAATCTATGGGTAATACTATTTTTTCGAGTCATGCTATTGTATATAGCACTCACCTTCTAGCTTATTGTCATAAACTTTAACAGGCTTTCTTATTCCCTGAAAAATCACCATTGAACCTGATACCGACGAAGATAAACCCCTATGACTTATTAGGTAATTTGGTGATTAAACACTCTCATAAAATAGCACACAGCAGCCGAGTTTTTTTAATATTATTTATAATTTTATTTTGCTAATATCAACGTTCCTGTACTTTAATAATTAGGAAATTAATAATATTAATATATTTTTCCCATCTATTTTTAATAATAGTATTTTTTAGGATAAATTATGGATCATAGAGTGTTAGAAACATTTCTTCGTTTAACTAAACGAAAAAATGATGACGTCAAAATAGCCGCCATTTCAGCTTTAGGTAACTGTAAACTACCTATTGAGCAAAATAATACAATTAACCGATTACTTGAACTCTGTCATGACCCAAATAGAGATGTTGCAATAAGTGCAATCAATGCTGTGAGCAAATTATTAAACCAACACTTTGAATAGAATAATACTCTGAAATTTGTTATCTAAATATTTCTAATTTTTATAATAAAAAAGTGAAACTCATTATCGAGCCCCACTTTTTGTGTTTTAGCTATTTTATTTCAAATGTAATGCATGGAACGCAATGTGCTCACCAATAAAACTACTAATAAAATAGTAACTGTGGTCATAACCATCGCGTAAATTTAATGTATATGCATGCTGTTTTTTATCGCAAATATCAGCAAACAATTCAGGCTTTAACTGTTCTTTATAAAAAGGGTCCGCCGTACCCACATCGA
The DNA here is from genome assembly GCF_041344805.1 of Providencia sp. TYF-12. Lineage (NCBI taxonomy): Bacteria > Pseudomonadati > Pseudomonadota > Gammaproteobacteria > Enterobacterales > Morganellaceae > Providencia > Providencia sp. TYF-12. Next base: position 1,656,644 of record NZ_CP166833.1, on the reverse strand, counting down.
CTAATATTGGGGGAATAGAGTCCGTGTTTTCAAGCAAATTTACCGTATCGTATTGAGACCAACGCTCCCGTTCATCCCCTAAATATGCCGTAAATGCTTTTTGCCCCCATGGAACTTGAGATGGAGCCACAATAGGTGCAAACGCAGATAAACTACAATAACGGCCCGTATTACGTAAGCCAATCATCAGTGCCCCATGCCCACCCATGGAATGACCAAAAATGGAGCGCTTATCTGAAGCGGGTAAATGAGCTTCGACCAAAGTGGGTAATTCCGACACAATATAATCATACATTTGGTAATGGCTATTCCATGGAGCTTGCAGAGCATTAATGTAAAAACCCGCTCCTTGACCCAAGTCATAAGCCTCATCATCCGCCACTTTAGCCCCTCTAGGGCTTGTGTCAGGAGCTACCAAAATAACACCATGCTGAGCAGCAAACTGCTGCGCACCCGCCTTAGTAATAAAATTTTGCTCATCGCAGGTTAACCCTGACAACCAATAAATCACTGGGCAAGGCTGAATTTTTGCCTGAGGCGGTAAATAGGCAGCAAATTTCATTTCACAGCCAAGCACCGTAGATTGATGTTGATAAACATCTTGCCACCCCCCAAAAGAGGCATGGCGTTCAATTCTCTCCATGACTCCCTCCCTTAGTCGTAGTGAATAACTGTACGAATTGATTTACCTTCATGCATTAAATCAAATGCTTCATTAATGCTATCTAATGGTAAGGTATGTGTCACAAACGGCGCGAGTTCGATATCCCCTTTCATTGCATCTTCAACCATTTTTGGTAGTTGACTACGCCCTTTCACACCACCAAATGCAGTGCCTCGCCATGAACGACCTGTAACCAATTGGAATGGGCGAGTCGATATTTCCTGCCCTGCACCAGCAACACCAATAATAATTGATTGCCCCCAACCACGGTGGGCACTTTCCAATGCTGCTCGCATCACATTGACATTACCGATACATTCAAAAGTATGGTCAACCCCCCACTCCGTCATTTCAATTAATACCTGCTGGATAGGTTTATCATAATCTTTAGGGTTTAAACATTCCGTTGCACCAAACTGACGTGCTAATTCAAATTTTGCGGGGTTAGTATCAATCGCAATAATGCGCCCAGCTTTTGCTTGTCTTGCCCCTTGAATGACAGCAAGGCCAATACCACCTAGACCAAATACAGCAACAGAATCACCTTCTTGTACTTTCGCCGTATTGTGAACTGCGCCAATGCCAGTTGTTACACCGCAACCTAGTAAGCAAACCTCTTCATGATTGGCTTGCGGATTAATTTTCGCTAAAGAAACTTCTGCAACCACAGTATATTCACTGAAGGTTGAGCACCCCATATAATGGTAAATAGGTTGCCCGTTATAGGAAAAACGCGTTGTACCGTCAGGCATTACGCCTTTACCTTGTGTTGCCCGTACAGACACACACAAATTGGTTTTACCTGATTCACAGAAAACACACTTCCCACACTCCGCAGTATAAAGAGGAATAACATGGTCACCTACCTCAACACTTGTTACCCCTTCACCAACTTCCACAACAACCCCAGCACCTTCATGCCCTAAGACAACGGGGAAAAGCCCTTCTGGGTCATCGCCTGACAAGGTGAAAGCATCCGTATGACAAACACCCGTGTGGCTAATCTTAATTAACACTTCCCCAGCTTGAGGAGGCATTACATCAATCTCTACAATTTTCAGTGGTTCGCCTGGACCAAATGCGACGGCTGCACGTGATTTCATCATTATTCCTTATTTATTTATCGCAAGTATGTTCGAATCAATGAAATAGCATCATCCACTGAATCTTTCTGCAATTGTGTTGTTGCTGACTCTTGAAGCCCTTCGCGTAAGTGACTTTCTAATACCCCAGCCATCAAACCATTAACTGCACCGCGAATTGCCGCTATTTGCTGTAAAATCGCGGCGCATTCAGCTTCATTTTCCAAAGCCGACTCTAGAGCTAATAACTGCCCCTTTATTTTCCTGACTCTCGTCAGTACCGCTTTTTTTTCTTTTGGTGAATGTGGCATATTCAAGCCCTTCATTATACATAGGGGGAGTATAGTATCTAAGAGATTATCTGTACAGGGCTTATCTATTTGTTAAAATAAAAACTCAAAATTTCCCTTAGGAAGAAAATAAGTTATCTATTTGGTTTATAGTTTATAATTAACTTATATGCAGAGAAAGAAAGGTATAAAAGGGTTAAATACAGGGCTGAAAAGTAATTTTCCTCGCCCACTTAGGCGTAAAAAATTTTCGATAAAAAAATGCAAAGTAAATATTCCAAAGATGGGTTATCTACTTTGCAAATTAATAACCGCTATTTAGATTAGTTGTTCAAGGCTTTTAATCGGTTAATTTCTTCGCGAAGAATATCTATTTCTCGCTCTAATTTCTCAGTATCATCAAAGTGATACTGATTATTCAACCTCGTAGGGCCTGTCGCACCCGAATAATGGTCATAACAATTATTTTGTACCTTAGTAATCGCACGTTCTAACCCAGCAACTCTATTTCTATTCCCATGCATTTTGGCATATTTTAATTGCTTTTCTAATTGGTAAATTTTATTTTCACAACCATAGTATTTATATCCTGCCGAAGAAGATAATGGGATAAATAATATTGATAAAAATATTAACAATACTTTTTTCATTCAAGACTCCTACATACAAAAATTTTAATCGCTAAAATATAATCATTTTTGTACATTATTCAACATAGGCAAACTCCTAATTTAACTTAATTCAGTATAATATTACAAACAAAATACTAAAACACCATAATGATGATAAAGATTATTTATCATAAATACTGAATGAAGCTAAAAACATTCTTTCTGATGCTTTATTACAGACAGACATACTTTTCTTTGTTACTTTATGTTCAACGGACTATTCTACAAGGATGTAGCTAAAAATTTGTTCCTTAACCTTATCAATTTTCTCTGGTTAAGCATTATCCACCCAATCAAATCGATTAGTTTAATTCAACTATTATCGTTATATAGTCGTTTCCTGCCCTGATTAAACTGGCTTCTTAAACTTCTCATCAATTGAGCACTATTGGCTAATAGCCAGCGAATTTAATAAAAAACAGGATATAACGAATACTTTTTCTTGATTAAGAATAGGTCGAAACCATCACTGCTTTTCATTTTTATTTTGCGGCTATTTACGGAGTAACGCTATAGTATAGATTCTAAAGAAAATTACCCCCACAGAGAGTAGTAATGCACCCTTCTGAATTCGAATTAATATTTGCAAATGCTGACGAGCAACGTTTTCATAACGCATTAAAACAGGCGAGCCAAGCGTACCTGCACGCAAAACAAGATCATGTGTATGCAGGGAAAGCTGACCTAATAGCTATAGTGACCTTGTTTGCTATTGCTCTATTGAGTTACCTGCCAACACTGTTTACCTCGTCCACTTTGGTTTACGTATCCGCTTACTTTATATTCGTTCTACTTATTATGTTATTAAATGTAATAGGCCAACATGACGCTTGCCACAATACCCTGTTTAAAACACGCTGGAAAAATCGTGTATTTGGGCGCTTCGTAACCTTACCTCTAGGGCTAGAGCCTGAATTTTGGCGTACACGGCACGTTCATTATCACCATCATTACGCCAATATTGAACACTATGATCTAGATACTGAAGAAAATGGGGTTTTTCGCCAAACGCCATTCCAGAAATGGCGTCCCTTTATGAAATATCAACATATTTATTGGCCTTTTGTTGCCTCACTCTCATTGACATGGATTGCATTAGTATTTGATTGGTCAGATAGAACTGGGAAAACACGCTTAAAAACTCAAAAAGTTTTAGAGGGTAAGTTAGGATGGAGCCTCTTTCTTGCTAGCAAATTAGGCCATTTAATCTTAATGATAGGGTTGCCGTTATTCTTTGCTCATAGCCATGGGATCAGTTATACCACAATATTTATTACTTATTTATTAAGCCAAATGGTCGCCTCTATTTTTGTCATTTACTTGCTCCTCGGTACTCATTGGGCAGAAGCACAATTTTTTACCGCTCCTGATGACAAACAAATAAAACATGGTTGGTACCATCATAATTTTGTGACGGCTTGTGATTGGGTCCCTTCACCTCATTATTTGTGGCGCTTAACCGGTGGGTTAAATTACCACCTCACTCACCACCTTTTCCCTAATTGGCACCACCGTCATTACCCTGCTCTCGCCAAGATTTTGGCAACGCTCGCACAACAACATAACATGCCGTATCGTTGCATTAATTACAAACAGCTTGTTGCTGCGCAGTTACGTTTCTTACGACAAATGGGGGAGCCTCCCTTATCATAATTCCCTAAACAATGTTGTCTTATTCCCCCCTTACTTTCGCAATGCCAGGCATATCCTAAATAAATTAATTTAGGATATGTCACCATTAAAATAATTACTTAAGAGTAACACGTTAGACTTTTGCTATTTTATTACTAAAAAAACATTGTTAATAACAATCAATTAAAACAATTGATTTAATTATTGATATAAAAATAAGCAACCCATTATCCTTCATTACAACCAACACCTTTTATTTATCATTTATTTAGCATTAATTTATTAAGAAATTATTAAGTCGGACATTACGTTTATTGATGATTTATTTAAGTTATAAAAAATATAATCGAAGAAAAATTATATTTAAAACTACACACTACAATTTTTAGAATGGTTAAAACTCGCATGAAAAAAGCAGAGTATTTTATAAAACAATTACGCACATTTGTTGTCAGTGATAAAACGTATCTGGCTAATAAATTTACTAAAAATCTTAATTATCGTCCTGATTTTAAAGCCCCGAAAAGCTTTAATGAGAAGGTGAATTTTAGGATGCTACGTGACAAAAACCCACTTTACACTCAGTTTGCAAATAAACTAGCCGTACGTGATTATGTTTCCCGTACAATAGGTAATGAATATTTAGTCCCTATTTTAGCGACCTATAAAAATGCCAATGAAATCATTATTGATGACCTACCGGAATGTTTTGTTTTAAAATGTAGTCATGATAGCGGCAGTAGCGTTATATGTAATAATAAAGCTGAATTTAATTGGCCTAAAGCAAAGGATAAATTGGCATTTCATTTAACCAAAAACCTTTATTACATTACTCGTGAACGTCATTATAAAAATATTCCAGCACGCATTATCTGCGAGGAATATATTGATTTATTTGCCAATAAAAACAAAAAACTCGTGCCTGAAACATGCCGTGTTCACTGTTTCTCTGGTAAACCTGTTTATGCTGAAATTGATTATACTGATGAGCTTGGTAATGAATTTATTAACATCTATGATGTTAATTGGCAGTTGCAGCCCGTTACCTTTGGCTACCCGAATATGTTGGACCCTGTTCCTGAACCACCATTGTTTAAAGAAATGTTACGTCTAGCGGAAATCCTAGTCACTCCTTTTGACTACTGTCGAGCCGACTTTTTAATGTCAGATGAAAATACACTTTATTTTAGTGAGTTGACCTTTGCACCAAATGCAGGCAGAACAGAAATATCGCCTCTTTCATGGGACTTTAAACTGGGGGAATTGTGGGAGCAGCGGATCACACCAGCAAAAAATGATGTTCCTGTAGGGGCTAAACTCGCCACCCCTGCCGCTAACAAGAAAAAATAATACTAAATAAAACAAAAGGCTCTGTACTAAGTAACAGAGCCTTTTTGTTGTTGGCAAACTGAGTAAATTTAATTCGCCAAAACACTCGCTTTACGGCGTAAGCTAGCAATTAACATATAAATTGCCGTTACCAACAATACAAGGAAGAAGAAATCCACTAGCCCATTCTGCTGGTTTAAAAAAGTCCCAGCTGCTATCGGCCCCATTGCTGAGCCAATACTATAACTAAATAGCATAACCTGAGTTGCTGCAACAATATAGGACGAATCAAGGTTGTCACAAGCTAAGGTAATTGCAACAGGATATAGCGCAAATGTTGACATCCCTAATAATGCTAGAGCCACAATCATGACTAAATAATCGCTAGAGATATAAATCACCCCCATCGCGAAAACACCTAACAAAGAAACCATCGCCAATAATAATGTTTTACTCATCATAACAGATAACTTGCTGACGACTGGCTGAATTAACATCCCACCTAAAATAATTGAAGCCATCAAAACACCCACTTGGTCAGTGGTAAATTGATCTTTTTTCAATGATAGTGGCATTAACCCATAGATAGTGCCCATCGTCATACCCGAAACCATGCAACCAATAATTGCGGGTTTACTTAAACGAGATATTTTCTTTAATGATAATTTTTGGTGTGAGCCACTTTCAGGCTGGCCTCCACGCACAAATAATGGCGGCATAACAGCTAATAATAATAACCCTAAAACCACCATAAAAGGGTATGCACCATGCGTACCAATAACGCCAATCGCCAATTGACCTAGTGTTGTCCCGCCATATAATGAAGTCATATAAAAACTTAGGCGTTTTGCTCGTTCTTTAGGGTTATCACCAATCAATAACCAAGATTCAACAACGACAAAAATACCGGCGACAGCAACCCCTGCGATTAAGCGGTTCGGCAGCCAAGCTTCAATGGTAGGAACCCAAGGTAGTACAATCACCGTTGCCGCTAACATTAACAGAAAACCAATAAATGCTAAGCGATGGCCTATTTTTGCAATAACAGGTTCAATCAGCATTGAACCAATTAATAAGCCAATATAATAAGCGCTGGCTAACCACCCGGCATATTGTGTGTCAATGCCAAAACTCCCCATCGACAGAGGAATTAAGCTCATTAAATAACCCGATGCAATAGCAAAAATCGTTAACCCTGCAACAGGAACGAATGCATTGTCGCGTTTGCGCATGATAGTAGTGGACTGATTCACGCCCCACTCTCCAACTAACAAAGTAAATAATATGCGCTGCAACTACATCGTAGAATACGACAACGTTGTGTTCTTAAAAAAGGAACACAATTCGGCGATTAGTGCAGTAGTAAAATAACAAAGGTAAGACTAATTTGAGCGCAATATAGATCGTTCAATCGCTAAGTTAAAATGAGAAAATCTAATGGTGACTAGCAAAATAATTTATGTGAGAAAAATCACGTTTTTTACGAGGGATAACTTAGATAAAACACTGGCACAAAAAATAAATTATCACATTAAAAACAATAACTTAAGCAAAACCAAGCTTAAATAGTTTCTGTTACTTTTTGATACAACTTAAGTAATATTCCAAGTAGCGAAAAGTGCTATCCCACAAAATAATTCATTTATTAATTTATTCATTACAATATTGACTATATAAAACCAATCACCCCCAACTATTTTATATTCAATAACCCCATCACTTTTTCTTTTTATATAAGCGTAGGCATTAGATGATTCGTTTCCAAAATAGCCAATACTTAACTTATAGCTCATAAAATAATTACGGAGTGTTTAATCAATGCCAATGATAACTGACCGACTTAAGTTGAAAGACGACGCCAAAGTGTTGTTCTACTAATCCCTAAATACTGAGCTACGGCTTTGCGGTCCCCATTAAACCGAGCCATCACTTGCTCTAATGACTCATCAAGTTTATTTTCCGTTACTATTTCAGTGCCGTCATCGATATGCCTTTCTGGTGACAAACTCATTAACATCGTTTTTGTAATTGCTTTTTCTGGATAAGCGCTGCAATACAATGCCACACGCTCCATTAAATTTCTCAATTCACGTACGTTACCAGGCCACGCATAATTGACAAAAAAATCACGGCTATCCAACAATTGCTGGACCCGAAATGAAGGTAATGGCAGCATCAAACCTGCAAATGCTAGCTTTAATAACCTTTCAGCTAGCACCAAAATATCGTCTCCGCGCTCATTGAGAGCAGGCACTCGCATTCTTAGCACCCCAAGTCGGTAAAAAAGATCAGCTCGAAAACGCCCTTCTTTTACCCAGCTATCTAAATCACAATGTGTCGCACAAATAACTCTCACATCCACCTGTAGAGGTTTATACCCCCCCACCCGTACCACAGAACGCTCTTCCAGAACCCTAAGTAACCGAGTTTGTAATGCAATTGGCATCTCACCTATTTCATCTAAAAACAGCGTTCCACCATTCGCGATCTCAAATAACCCAGCACGACCACCGCGTCGAGACCCTGTAAATGCCCCTTCTTCATAACCGAAGAGTTCAGCCTCTAGCAATGTTTCCGGAATTGCGCCACAGTTTACAGCCACAAATGGCATATGTTTTTTACTGCGCTTATGTTGATTAAATAAGGTAAACTCATGATGGATTGCTTGTGCAACCATTTCCTTCCCTGTTCCACTGTCCCCTTGAATAAGTACAGTCGCATCTGAACGGGCATACAGCATAATCGTTTGCCGCACATGTTCCATGGGGGATGAAGAGCCAATCAAGTCATTGATAGTATAGCGAACTTTTGTAGGGTTAACGGGCAAATACTTATCTTGGGAACGACTATTTTGCTGTGATAATCTGCTCAGTTCAATCGCATCAGAAAATGCTTGTCGTATCGTTTGCGTCGAGTAAACAAAAATCCCTGTCATGCCCATTTCATCGGCAAGGTCCATAATCAAACCCGCACCAACCACGACTGATATTCCCATCGCTTTTAGAGCTTTAAGCTGCGATCTCGCATCTTCCGCTGTCACATAACTTCGTTGCTCAATATGCAAACCGAAGCGGGATTGAAACTCATCCAATGAAGGAATGATATTTTTATAATTGATAATTCCTACTTTATCGCTTATTTCTCTGGCCTTTGCTAATGATTGCATCACATCAAAGCCGCTGATTTTGACAATAATAACCGGAACTGAAACATGACTTTTCAAATAAGCCCCATTCGAACCTGCGCTAATAATGGCATCACAATGCCCTTCTTTTAAACGCTCACGTACGGCTTCTGCCGCCTGCTCAAAGCCAAGGTTTAATGGGGTAATGTCAGCTTGTTCGCTAAACTCAGGGCTAATATCCCGAAAAAGCGTGAATAATCTCGATACTGAGACGGTCCAAATAATCGGTTTATCCATAAAAACGATACCTTTCTCATGTTTCATTTTATGTTTCATTTTATGTTTCATTTAACAATATAATGTTTCAATGAAACAAAATAGCCTATTATTTAAAATCTGCTCTTAATGTCACAATTTAAATAAATTCTTAATCAATTGATTTCTAATAATTTTATAAAAAATATTTTTTATTTTTCAAACTGGCATACCAATTGCTATATGACTACCACTACAATAAATTTATTACATATCATTAACAATTAATGAGGCTACTATGTCATCGATTTCTGCTGGACAAAAATTTCGTGATGCAGTCACGCAAGAATCTCCATTGCAATTAGTGGGAACAATTAATGCCAACCACGCCTTACTCGCTAAACAAGCAGGTTATAAAGCTATCTATTTATCTGGTGGAGGGGTCGCTGCTGGGTCATTAGGCATGCCTGATTTAGGTATTTCAACATTAGATGATGTACTGATTGATATTCGTCGCATCACAGATGTGTGTGATTTACCGCTACTGGTTGATGCAGATATTGGCTTTGGCCCTTCCGCTTTTAATGTGGCTCGTACAGTAAAATCGTTCTGTAAAGCAGGAGCCGCAGGCTTGCACATTGAAGATCAAGTTGGTGCAAAGCGCTGTGGTCATCGCCCTAATAAAGAAATTGTCTCGACACAAGAAATGGTTGACCGTATTAAAGCGGCAGTTGATGCACGTACAGATGATAGCTTTGTGATTATGGCACGAACAGACGCCTTAGCTGTTGAAGGAATAGATGCCGCGCTTGAGCGAGCACACGCCTATATAGAAGCAGGTGCTGATATGCTATTTCCAGAAGCCATTACTGAACTATCCATGTACCAGCGCTTTACGAGTAATACATCCGCCCCAGTGTTGGCTAATTTAACTGAATTTGGCCAAACCCCGCTGTTTACCCTTGATGAGCTGCGCAGTGTCGGCATCGCAATTGCGCTTTACCCGCTTTCTGCATTTCGCGCGATGAATAAAGCAGCAGAACAGGTTTATTCCACACTACGTAAAGAAGGCACCCAAAAAAGTGTTATTCCTCTTATGCAAACACGGGAAGAACTTTATCAAAGCATTCATTACTACGATTATGAACAAAAACTTGATGCTTTGTTTGCTCAGAAAAAACCTTAATTCGTTAGGCCATCATATTTAACACAAGTTGCACCTCCTCTATCCCCTACAAGGAATAAATGATGAATGAACAACTTAATCGCCCTGAAGCATCTCAATTTAAACCTAAAAAATCTGTTGCGCTTTCCGGTATCGCGGCTGGAAATACCGCTCTTTGTACTGTAGGCCGTAATGGCAATGACCTACATTACCGTGGATTTGATATTCATGACTTAGCAACTCAGTGTGAATTTGAAGAGGTCGCTTATTTGCTGATCCACGATAGGCTTCCTACCGCAACCGAACTAGTCGCTTATAAAGAAAAACTAAAATCTTTTCGTGGGTTACCTGCCGATGTAAAAAAAACGCTAGAGTCCATTCCAGCTAATGCACACCCAATGGATGTCATGCGTACAGGGGTTTCAATGATGGGCTGTGTCCTTCCAGAAAAAGAATCCCATTCCTTTTCTGCTGCTAGAGATATCGCTGACCGCTTACTGGCGTCGTTAGGCTCAATGTTACTGTATTGGTATCATTTTAGTCATCATGGACGCCGCATAGAGACCCAAACCGATGATGACTCTATTGGCGCACATTTTTTACATTTATTACACGGTAAAAAGCCCCCTGCACAGTGGGAAAAATACATGCATATTGCCTCTATTTTATACGCAGAGCATGAATTCAATGCATCCACTTTTGCAGCCAGAGTTATTGCAGGTACAGGGACAGACTTTTATTCCGCAATGACCGGTGCTATTGCTGCACTTCGAGGTCCTAAACACGGTGGAGCAAATGAAGTTTCATTAGAAATTCAGCAACGTTATGCATCGATGGATGAAGCTGAACAAGACATTATGTCTCGTGTAAAAAATAACGAGGTGATTATTGGTTTCGGTCATCCTGTTTATACCCTCGCCGACCCACGCCATCCCATTATTAAATCGGTAGCTTTACAGTTATCTGAACAAAACTTAAATCGTCATTTATACACGGTTGCTGACCGCATTGAATCCGTGATGAAACGCGAAAAAAATATGTTTCCTAATTTAGATTGGTTTTCCGCAGTGGTGTATCACTTGATGGGCATCCCAACCGCCATGTTTACCCCATTGTTTGTCATGGCACGTACTGCGGGCTGGTCTGCTCATATTCTTGAACAACGACAAGACAATAAAATTATTCGCCCTTCAGCCAACTACATTGGCCCTGAAAATCAACTATTTACTCCGATAGAACAGCGCTAATAAAGGTAAAATAATGACAACTCAAACCGTTAATTCGCAGAAAATTGAATTTGATAAAGTGATCAGCGACATTGTTGATTATGTAGTGAATTACCCCATTGTCTCTGATTTAGCTTACGATACGGCCTATCATTGCCTGTTAGATACATTAGGTTGTGGCATGGAGTCGCTCGAATACCCCGCTTGCAAAAAATTGCTGGGCCCTATCGTCCCCGGAACAATCGTACCTAATGGCACAAAAATTCCTGGTACACAGTTTCAATTAGATCCTGTTCAAGGCGCATTTAATCTCGGTACAATGTGTCGCTGGTTAGATTTTAACGATACTTGGCTTGCCGCTGAATGGGGGCACCCTTCTGATAACCTAGGGGGGATTTTAGCAACAGCAGATTGGTTATCGAGAGAGAACATCAGCAAAGGAAAACCGCCATTAGTGATTAGAGATGTTTTAACCGCAATGATTAAAGCCCATGAAATTCAAGGTTGTATTGCGCTAGAAAACGCCTTTAACAAAGTGGGGCTCGACCATGTTATTTTAGTTAAAGTAGCATCAACCGCCGTTGTTGCTCACATGTTAGGGTTAGAAAGAGAACAGATCCTAAATGCAGTTTCTCAAGCGTGGATTGATGGTCATAGCTTACGGACTTATCGACATGCGCCCAATACGGGCTCGCGTAAGTCATGGGCAGCCGGTGATGCCACATCACGAGCAGTTAGGCTTGCGTTAATGGCTCAAAAAGGTGAAATGGGCTACCCAACCGCTTTGACTGCTAAAACATGGGGCTTCTATGATGTTTTGTTTGATGGGAAACCACTGACTTTTCAACGTCCTTATGGTTCATATGTTATGGAAAATGTTTTATTTAAAATTTCCTTCCCAGCAGAATTTCACTCACAAACAGCAGTTGAAGCGGCTTTACAGCTCTACCAAACGCTATTGAAATTAGGCAAAACGGCGCAAGACATTGAGTCTATCGCTATCCGTACACATGAAGCATGCATCCGTATTATCGATAAAAAAGGCCCATTGCATAACCCTGCTGATCGCGATCATTGTATTCAATATATGGTGGCAGTCCCATTAATTTTTGGTCGCCTCACCGCTGCTGACTACGAAGACAATATTGCAAATGATAGTCGTATTGATGAACTACGGGCAAAAATGCACTGTTATGAGGACCCTAATTTCACGCAGGATTATCACGACCCAGAAAAACGTTCGATCAGTAATGGGGTAACCATCACCTTAAAAGATGGCCAAGTGCTAGAAGAGGTCGTAATCGAATATCCTGTCGGCCACAAACGTCGTCGTAAAGAGGGAATGCCATTATTATTACAGAAATTTAGAATAAACTTGGCAAGACAATTCCCTGAAGCCCAGCAACTACGTATTCTTAAAGCATCCCTTGATAAACCACTATTGGAAAAAATGCCGGTGAATGAATATATGGATTTATTTGTTATTTAATATTGTTTTTGTAACTGTTTCCGTCCTCTAATGTGAACAGCACCTCAAAAGTTGGACGCCATTAGTCTGGCTTTTGGGGTGTTTTTTTATCTATTAAATACCGTAAAATTAGGCTATTACGTATAAGTATCAAAATAAAAATTGGTAACAGGTTTGGCTGGTATAAATTTTGTTAGGTTGAACAAGTGAATCATATTGCTCCCCCCATTCTGGATGATTTACCGCATCTGGAGGAAACTGTGTAGCAAGTACCACACCTGAATAGGTTGTATAGGTCTGGCTTTTTCCTGATACTGCAACTAAATGATTGCCACTATAAAGCTGAAGTGCTGGCATAGTGGTCGCAATATTTAATTTCACATCCCCATTAGGTGACCCAAGTGTTGCGACAGTTTGCACTCCATCCGTAAGGGTTTTATTTAACACTAATGCGTGGTCATACCCTCCGACGTGCTGTTGTTCTTCATCTTGTAAAAAATGAAACCCAATACGCTTACCCTGACGAAAGTCAAAGCTGGTTTCTGTTACATCACGCCACTCCCCCGTAGGGATACCATCATGAGTGATTGGCAAATAGGCATCGGCATGCACTTGTAAATCATGTTCGAGTGCTGTTCTTAGCGAGTCTTCCCCTGCTAAATTAAAATAAGCATGGTTAGTGAGGTTAACAGGGCCATAATCTGTTGATTGATATTTATAGTCGATAATGACTTGATTTGTTTCGGTTAATTCATAACTCACTTCAATATAGAGACGACCAGGAAAGCCTTGATCTCCCTCAGGAGAGGTCAACACAAAAACCGCTTTCTGTGGACTAGGTTGAAGAATTCCCCATATACGATAACTAAAATTATCTTTTCCACCATGCAAGCAGTGATTACCTTGATTATTCGATACTCGATAATGTTGCCCATTAATAGTGAACTGTGATGCACAAATCCGGTTAGCGACTCGCCCAACTGTGGCACCGAGGTATACACCTTGCTCCATATGCTTTGCCATATTGGGGGCTCCCAAGATGACATCCCTTTTCCCTGTCGCTAAAGGCACTATACAGCTAACCCAACTGGCACCGAGGCTCGTTAAGATAATTTTCATCCCATTTTTATTGGTTAGAGCGATAACTTTTGGCGTTCGGAGCATCTGACATTGTTCTTGAGTAAACTGCATTTTTCCCTCAATTATTCAGTATTAACCCGTATAGTTCGCTAGGCGGGTGTCATCATTAATGCATATTGTTTGGAAACAACCTGCTGATTTTCCATTTGTAACTCATAAAGTGCAATAACTTATTGTTAAGTTTCTAATTCATATTAGCAACAAAAAAGCCGAGCTATTAAAAGCTCGGCCTTATATAAAAATAGATTAATTCATGGTGGTTTAGTGCTTATGGTTTTTATCATATGGGTCAAGATGGGTCATAACATCTAATATTTGCGGGTTTTCCATCAATTTTTTCCGCACATTCACTGCAATATCATGGCCTGCGGTAATACTCATATTGCCATCAAGTTCTAGGTGAACATCCACTAATAAAAAATCACCTGATTTACGGGTTTTTAAATCATGATATCCAGATAACTCATTAATACCCTCTAAAACAGTGCGAATTTCTTGTAATGTTTCTTCATCAGCGCCTTTATCCATTAGGTCTTGCATCGATTGATTGGTGAATTTAAACCCCATACGAAAAACGAATGTCCCAACAATCAAAGCGGCTATTGGGTCAAGGATCCGCAACCCACATAAGCTACCAACAATACCAACTGCAACAACTAATGAAGAGGCAGCGTCAGAACGCGCATGCCATGCATTGGCAACTAACATATTAGAATTCACTTTTTTCGCCACATACAACATATAACGAAATAAGCCCTCTTTCGCGACTAAAGCCACTAAAGCTGCAACTAATGCAATCATATGAACTTCAGGGATCAGTGCTGGGTTCAACATCTTTCCAATCGCTGACCACACCATTCCCACACCGACCACTAACAAAATAATCCCTAAAATTAATGAAGCTCCATTTTCATAACGAAAATGGCCATAAGGGTGGTCTTCATCCGGCTTTTTGTGGCTTTTTTTATTCGCAATAAGTACAACAAAATCTGCAACCAAGTCAGATAATGTATGAATACCATCAGCAATTAACCCCGAAGAGTGTGAAAAAATACCAATGATTATCTGCCAAATCGACAACAGCGTATTCACCACCACACTGATTAGTGTGCTTTTCTTTGCCGCTTTGAATTTTGCTTGTTGCGTTTCAAACTCACTCATTTTATTAGATGAAGTATTTTTTATATTCATAAAATATATTCTTTAATGAAAAACAAAATAATTATCATTCAGATAAACCTTTTAAATCAATAAGTTAAAAATGATTTCTCTGTATGTTCTCACATTCTTCGTTTAAAGTCCCATTATTAATTGTAAATAAAGCTTTTAACTAATAATAATTACCCTTTCTTTTTATTAAGTTAATAATATTAAACTTGCAAAAACACGATAAATGCGCATTTAATAGCATTTGTTACTTTCTATTTAACTTATAGTATATTGTAGGTAAGCCACTATAATTAATTTTAAATGACACTAAATGAGGTAGCTATGTATCAAAAAATCCTAGTTCCTATTGATTTGTTAGAAGATGAATTGAATCAAGAGATCCTCAAACACGTAGAAGCGTTAGCGCAGCTAGGCTCACCTGAAATTCACTTTCTGTCTGTAATCCCTAGTGTCGAGTTGTTTTTTGGTATTGAAATCGCAGCACTACCTGAAAGCCATAAAGATTCCGCTGAACGTTCAATTCTGGCGATGCGCGCACTTGAAGAAGTCATAAAAGACATCAAAGTTTCCGATAAGCAAATTAACTGTAAAGTCAGTATCGGCTCAGCTAAAGATGAAATATTAGATTATGCGCAAGAAATTAACGCAGATTTAATTGTGGTCGGTTCACATCGCCCAAGCACTTCAACCTATCTATTGGGCTCTACTGCATCCGCTATTGTGCGCCATGCTAAAACTTCGGTATTTGTTATTCGTTAAATATTTTCTGATAAAAAATGCCGCAATATGCGGCATTCTTTTAATTATTTTTTGATGGAATCCATTAGCTTACCATCGGTTGACCAAACTCGGTATTTAACTTGCATATCTGATGGCGTATAAACCACGATTGGCAGCTTACTGTTATAACGCATAAAAGCGTCATCGCCTAATTGTGTGGAAACAAAACGGTCTTTCGCAGGTTCAGGGCAGCCCATCATAGTAGAGGCAGGGCCTTTGACTTCATCTAGTTTATAGTAATCATATCCCCAGCCTTCCAATGTTTTTTTATCCAGATCTCCCATAAACCATTGGCGGTTACAATCAGCTTTGATGGTTTTCCCAATAACTAATTCAACCATAAAGTCATTTTCATTTTGTTGATTGGCAAGTTGAATGACATGACGTGTCATACCTGATTCTGCTTTTGGATATGGCGCGATCTTTTCCAACTCTTCCGTTGCTACTGCACAAGATGAAATCAGTGCCGCTGCCATTACAGATAAAATCGCTTTCTTCATTATTTATTCCTATTTCAGAAGATAAAACCAATTAAAAAAACCATACTTGGCTATATGTTAAGTTATTTACACCATAATTATCACTATGGATGATTCTTAATTACAAAAAAATAAATCACCCCCAGTATTAACGTAATCATACTTAATTTTAGTAGAGTGATCATAAAAATGATAAAAATTATGTAAATTACCCCCTATTTTAATGCACAACAGCTAGGCACTGATTATACTGAACTTGAGGCTTAATACATTCTGAGGAGGTAGTATGTTATCAGCAGATCAAGATTTAGTTTCAAAATTAGTATCTACACATCCCCGTTTTCAAACTCTTTATGAAAAGCATCATCAACTCGACAAAGAAATCAGTAAGCTCGAGGGCCCTTCAGGCGCAGGTTATAATGAACACGTAGCCAAACTGAAAAAAGAAAAATTACATCTTAAAGATGAAATGCAAAAAATAATGTTGTCGAATAGGTGATCAGCCACTTCACCACAACGATACTAGCTCAGCTTTCTCTGCCGCTTTTATAAAAAAGTGAGACTTTAGCTAAGCAGTTAATATGACTTTATTTGGCTGATATTTTAAGCCGCCATTAAGTTATTAATACTTTCTTATTTAAGAGGGTAGCTTATTACCCTCTTTTTCAGCCCTCAGTAAAATCCACCGCTTTCTTGAACACCATCAATAAATTACTCAATAATTTATCGTTAACTATTCATTACACCAATAAAGTTGTATATTAAATGTATGTTTACTGTAATAGAGGACTTGTTATGGCTGGCAAACGTATTAATCGGGAAATTAAAACAATTGAAAAGATGATAAAAATCTATGAAAAAGCACACCCAGCAACCAATGATGCCCCCGATTATTATCAAAAACTCTATTTTTATGCCGTAAATCGACTAGAGAAGTGCCGTTATGGTGAAATAAAGCCCGCCTGTAAACAATGCCCTATCCATTGTTACCAACCAAAAATGCGTGAACAAATGAAGCTAATCATGCGTTGGGCTGGCCCAAAAATGCTTATTCATCACCCAATACTCGCGATACGCCACCTTCTCGATGACCGTAAACCCGTCCCTGATTTGCCACCTAAGGTTAATAAGAGAGCAAACTCTAAAGAAAGTTCATAATAAGCGAATACAGTAGATTCCACTTCATTGCATTAAAAAAGCAATATAACCCCCATCGGCAGATTATCACTAATCTTCTTATAATGATTAAAGAGCCTTACCATTATCAGTTTGTATCTATAATCCCCCCTTTAGCAATATCCTACTGTAATTTTTGAAATTTCTTCAGTGGGCTATTTGTTGCTAAAAATCTCCTTAATAGGCCATGCCCTATGCAAAAATTTATAAAATGTATTTTTTTTCAGTAATGATGGATATCTAAAAAATAGTAACCCTTAAAAACTATTTATTAAAATCTATATTTATATAACCTATCAAACCTATCAGTTTTGCCTATTGATTAAAAAACAAGATTAATGTCTCAATTTCATCCCTTTTACCCCACTTTTAATAAAAAACATCAATCATAGTGATTGATATTTTTAATAACTCAATGTAATAACATTAGTATTGATAAAATAAACTTATCAATACTACTTTTAACGAGTTTTATAGTCATTATTAACATACCTATAATTAACACTAATTCCTATAAAATGACAAACAAGCATTAAATTGAAAAAAACTCACATTACGCGTAAAAAAACAACAAAATATTAACATCCAGATGACTTTAATAAATTAGAATAATATTTCAGATAAATAACAAAAATATAGAATATTATAAAATCCCCTCCCACAAAACAACGGAAATACCTTTCAAATAAAAGGAAAGGCTCGAAAAAACCATGTTTTGAAACATTTTTTAATATTTAAATTTACAGTGTGACATAAAAACAATCGATAAATATAATTTCAGCCTTACTAGTAGTAGCGACTTTAGATATCAATAGAAGAAATAGCGTGATGTTTAATTTCGCTAATTACATTTGGAATATTTAAATGAGATTAATAAGGTGTCAATTATGCAAATTGAAAGTAACTTAAACCAACAGGTTATCAAACGAATAAGTGTAGATAGTAGTATGTCTCATAATATTATGGATTTTGCGACAAAAGGTATTTTTATTGTAGAGAAAGGTTCACTATTATTAGAAACTCCAGCTAACTTACAAACCTTAAACGAAGGGGATATCTTATATCATAAGCAAGGTTCATATTCCTTGCAAATGACTGATCCTTCAGTAGATTGCCAATTACTTTGGATAGCTTTAGATGATAAGTTTTTACGTGATTTTATTGCAACACATGGCTCTCAATTAAGCGAAATAGAGCGAAATGAGACATTCTCAAGTGACATCATTAAATTTACCTCATATTCATTAATTGATGATATTAAAAATAGCCTGAACTCATTTATCGATCATGAATATCCTGAAGTAATTGTTTCCCTTCGTGTAAGTGAATTACTCTTATTATTAAGCTACAGTGAGCAAGGCGCTTTATTATTATCTAATTTTAGGCAACTCAGTAGCCGACAAGCGGAACGTTTGCAATTATTTATGGAAGCCAATTACCTTAAAGAATGGAAATTAAGCGAGTTTGCACGAACGTTTGGTATGGGGTTAACGACCTTTAAAGAATTATTTCATACTGTATATGCTACATCACCACGCTCATGGATCAGCGAAAAACGAATTATGTATGCACACCAATTATTAGTTAACACTGCAATGAGTATTGTGGAAGTGTCAATGGAAGCTGGCTTTTCTAGTCAATCCTACTTTACACAAACTTATCGCAAGCGGTTTGGATATACGCCTAGCAGATCAAGAATAGCGGCTTAATATCGCAGCATATCGCGCATAGACACATGCCCTGTCAGTTATAGAAATTTTAGCTTTAACTATAAACTGGCAGAAAGGCACCCTCCGTCGTCCCCCTTTCTAATTAACATCCACTGACTAAATTCCCCCCTAGATTACTGATACCATAAAAAAAGTAGCCTGCCTTTTAATGACAAACTACTTCTCAAGATAATCTTAGGTAGCCGCTAAATTATTTAGCTTTAATAATTTTCAAATCAATAATAGACATTGAATTAGGTGGCACTTCGCCCGGTATCCCTTCAACGCCATAACCGCCTTCTGGTTTGATGTACACTTTAACCATTCCGCCTTCTCCAGCCCGTTCAACAAATGAGTTCAACGGTGTCGGTAACTGGTCATAAGGTAATGTGACTGGGTTTTGCTCAGTATACATTACAGTAACCTTACCATCCGTTAGTTGCTCCCTCATAATAAAAGTAACATCTTTACTCTTAACATTTTTTATCGGTGAGCCGGCCTGAATAATTTTATAATAGGTATTACTATCAAGTTTACTGTATTTTTGAGCGGTAATTTGCTCAATTATTTTCTGGTTTTTCTTCGCGTTTTCTGCAGCTATTACTTTTAAATCTTTACTAGGAAGGGCTCTTCCAGCTAAACCTGCTGTTGAACTTGTTCTTCCCTTCGCTTTTAACGCATCGTTTTCAACTTGTAACTGAGTAATGCGACGATTTAAATCCATTATTTGTGATTTTAATGCATTATCACCGGTTACAGAATTGAGCGAATCTAATTCTCTTTGCAGTTTTTTCAATTTTGTTTGGGCTGCAGCCAACTCTTTTTGTGAATCCACTTTCAAAGTACTGATAAGCTTATTTGCATCAGTGAGTTGCTGCTCAAGCTTTTTACTTTCATTTTGTTGAGTCGCCAATTCTCCCTGAATTGATTTTTTCTCTGCATCTAACTTCGTTAAAGCAACTTCCTTTTGTTTCAACAAGGTAATTTGTTTATTTAGATCAGCAGTTAACTCTTTAATCTGTTTATCATTTGCTTGACCGATCAAAGCGGTTTGTTTTTCCACGTTCGCTTGCAGTTTTTGCAGCTCTGCGTTGGCTTGTTTTAACTGCGCCTGTGCCGTGGCGTAATCCTGCTCATTTTTCTGCAAACGCGCTTGCAGCGCAAGTTGCTGCTTCTCGCTGTCAGTAAACTGTTTCGATAATGCATTTTGCGCCGCTTGGTGCTCTGCCAGCTGTTTCTTCGCTGCCGCCAATTCGCTTTCTAACGCCGCTTTCTGGGCTAATTTCGCGGTTTGTTCCGCTAATGACGCTTGGATTTTATCGGCTTGCTGCGCTTTGTCTTGTAACTGCTTCGCCAACTGCTGGTTCTGCTGCTCTAAAGCTTTCGCTGCTGCTTGTTGCTTGGCTAACGCTTCGCGCGTGGTTTGGCTCTCAGCTTGCGCTTTTTCCAACCCGGCTTCTTTTTGTTTCAATAACGCAATTTGTTTATTCAAGTCTGCCGTCAGCGCTTTCACTTGCTCATCGCTGGCTTGGCTCATCATGGCGGTTTGTTTTTCCATGTTTGCTTGCAGTTTTTGCAGCTCTGCATTGGCTTGTTTTAACTGTGCCTGTGCCGTGGCGTAATCCTGTTCATTTTTCTGCAAACGCGCTTGCAGCGCAAGTTGCTGCTTCTCGCTGTCAGTAAACTGTTTCGATAATGCATTTTGCGCCGCTTGGTGCTCTGCCAGCTGTTTCTTCGCTGCCGCCAATTCGCTTTCTAACGCCGCTTTCTGGGCTAATTTCGCGGTTTGATCCGCCAATGACGCTTGGATTTTATCGGCTTGCTGCGCTTTGTCTTGCAACTGCATCGCCAACTGCTGGTTCTGCTGCTCTAAAGCTTTCGCCGCCGCTTGCTGTTTGGCTAACGCTTCGCGCGTGGTTTGGCTTTCTGCTTGCGCTTTTTCCAACCCAGCTTCTTTTTGTTTCAATAATGCAATTTGTTTATTCAAATCCGCTGTCAGCGCTTTCACTTGCTTATCGCTGGCTTGGCTCATCAAGGCAGTTTGTTTTTCCACGTTCGCTTGCAGTTTTTGCAGCTCTGCGTTGGCTTGTTTTAACTGTGCCTGTGCCGTGGCGTAATCCTGTTCATTTTTCTGCAAACGCGCTTGCAGCGCAAGTTGCTGCTTCTCGCTGTCAGTAAACTGTTTCGATAATGCATTTTGCGCCGCTTGGTGCTCTGCCAGCTGTTTCTTCGCTGCCGCCAATTCGCTTTCTAACGCCGCTTTCTGGGCTAATTTCGCGGTTTGTTCCGCCAATGACGCTTGGATTTTATCCGCTTGCTGCGCTTTGTCTTGTAACTGCTTCGCCAACTGCTGGTTCTGCTGCTCTAAAGCTTTCGCTGCTGCTTGTTGCTTGGCTAACGCTTCGCGCGTGGTTTGGCTCTCAGCTTGCGCTTTTTCCAACCCGGCTTCTTTTTGTTTCAATAACGCAATTTGTTTATTCAAGTCTGCCGTCAGCGCTTTCACTTGCTCATCGCTGGCTTGGCTCATCATGGCGGTTTGTTTTTCCATGTTTGCTTGCAGTTTTTGCAGCTCTGCATTGGCTTGTTTTAACTGTGCCTGTGCCGTGGCGTAATCCTGTTCATTTTTCTGCAAACGCGCTTGCAGCGCAAGTTGCTGCTTCTCGCTGTCAGTAAACTGTTTCGATAATGCATTTTGCGCCGCTTGGTGCTCTGCCAGCTGTTTCTTCGCTGCCGCCAATTCGCTTTCTAACGCCGCTTTCTGGGCTAATTTCGCGGTTTGTTCCGCCAATGACGCTTGGATTTTATCGGCTTGCTGCGCTTTGTCTTGCAACTGCTTCGCCAACTGCTGGTTCTGCTGCTCTAAAGCTTTCGCTGCTGCTTGTTGTTTGGCTAACGCTTCACGCGTGGCTTGGTTTTCAGCTTGTGATTTTTCTAAGCCTTCTTCTTGTTGCTTGAGCAAAATAATTTGCTTATTCAAATCCGCCGTCAGCGCTTTCACTTGAGCATCGCTGGCTTGGTTCATCATGGCGGTTTGTTTTTCCACATTCGCTTGCAATTTTTGCAGTTCTGCGTTGGCTTGTTTTAACTGGGCCTGTGCAACTGAGTAATTCTGCTCATTTTGGCTTAATTGAGCCTGTAATCGTGCTTGTTGTTTTTCGCTATCTACTAATTGTTTTGCGAGTGTGTTTTGTGTGGTCTGGTGATTGTTAAGCTGTTCTTGAGCTTCTTTTAATGCAACTTCTAAAGCGGCTTTTTGTTCTGCTTGAAGTGTTTTTTCTGCTAATGATGCCTGAATTTTCTCAGCTAACTGTTCTTTCTCAACTAATTGCGACTGCAACTGTTGGTTTTGTTGTTCTAATAATTTCGCACTATCTTGCTGCGCCTTCAAAGCCACTTGAACATCATCTTTTTGGCTCTGTACTGCTGCTAATTCACTTTCTTTCTGCTTAAGCAACTCTTTTTGCTGCAACAGTTCAGCAGTGACTGATTTTATTTGCTCATCAGTATTACCTGCCATCTGTAATTGATTTTTCGCATCTAACTCTAATTTAGCAATATCCGCTGTAAGTTGTTCAATCTTCAGATTTGCTGCAACAAATAATTGTTCTTTCTCAGCCAATTGCTGTTTAAGTTTTGATTGCTCAGTAATACTATCATTCAGTTGATTTTCAAGTTGAGCAATGGTTTCTTGTGTTTGCTGGTTTTCTTGGCTTAATTGTTCAAGGCTATTTTGTTTTTGCTCAATAGCTTTTTGCGCTTCAGCTAATTTAGTATTCAAAGTATCAATTAGCGATTGATCATCTGATGAATCTAATACAGCCTGTAATTGTGCGATTTGCTCTTTATTTTTAAGCACCTCAGCATTCAGTTTATCAATCTCAAATTGTTTCTCAGTGATTGTATGCGTCAACTGAGCAATACTCTTATTATGATTAATAAGTTCTGCGACTAATTGATCATCGTTCAACAAGTTGTTATACGCAATTAATTGCCCTACCCCTTGCGCAATACCAAATTTATATAAATTGGTTAATTGCTGACGTTCAATAAGTTTAGCTAATTGCTCAAGGTAAGCTGAAGCATCAATACCCGTTGGTTTCGTATATTTAGATGAATACAAACCCAGTGGATCGAGGACAAGTTGATATTTCGCAAAGTCTTTCGCGAGATAGGCCGGATTCCATTGATTACTCTGGAAAAAATAAGGATAGGACGACAATAAAACAGGTGCAACCACATTTTCGGTTGTCACTGCACAAACTTCAGGAAAGGTTGTTGTATCTGAATTTTCAGCCTCAGTTTTCGCTACATCATTTTTCTTGTTTGATGCCGCAGCTGATTTTTTCTTCCCTGAGTTCTTTCCTTTGGTCCCTTTGTTGACTGCCGCAGAGTTTTGTTTTTCATTTGGCGCAGGGACCGTAGATAGCGAAGAAAAGATATCATAACCTTGGTTTTGTGTATTAACTGGTAATTGTTGTTTTTGCTCTTGCACCTTACCTTCTTTTTCTAATTGAAGGTAAGTATCAAAATCATCAATAACATTGTTAAAGCGCTCTGCTTTTGGAGCATGACTAAAAAAAGTCGTAACAAGTGCCAGCGACACACAAAGCCTAAGGTTTATTCTCATAATCCACTAATTTTCTTCAACGTTGATTCGGTAGACAATACTGAGTTATAGCGAACTTTTGCGCACAACACTTTAGTTTTAGACTCTATTGCCATTTGTAATAGTTCAATTGTGTCGGGGCTAGCAGTACCTTCAACTTGTCGATATAGGCGGTTGATTTCGCTAACCTCTTTAAATGAACCTACTAAGCGATTGTAATCTTTAGGTGAGAGCGTTTTTAATGCGTTTAATTCTTTAACACACGTATTTAGATGAGCAAATGTTTGCTGGTTAGCCGCATTACCACCATAACTTGTGGATGCTATTGGTGTGCGGTCGATAGCATTATTTAGAACTTTTTGAGATTCAGGGTAAGAATCATCAATCTGCCCTTGAGTTGCGGTTGCATCCGCTACTGGTTGAGCGGTATTAGTATTGACTACCTGCTTACTTGGGGTGTTCGGTGTTGCTGTATTGTATGTGTCTGAGCCAAATGTACAACCTGAAAGAAGAGCTGTACTTGCTATAAGCAAAGATGCAACATAAAATTTATTTTTTAAAAACATATGGTTACCTTACCAGCACTTTTCTTCGCTATTATAATGATGTCCAAGAAACCTAGTGTAAGCTAAAAATTAGCTATTTTCTATAAGCCCGAATGTAGAAATAGAGTGTTCTCATAAATTTATGATTAAATTAATTTTAGTTTCAAAATAATTTTATCGCTACATTTTAGTTATTTTTATGAGCTTATTCTCATTAATACGCCAAATAAGTGATAACTCAACACCTATGAGTAGGCTTTTTAATTATATTATGTTAGCAAAAGATTATTTAAACCGTTAACCTAATCGTAAATCAAACAGTCTAATAACATCTTAGGTCAAGCCTAATTCTAAGTATTTCTTTGTAACACTTGCTAACAAATAAAGCAGTCATCCACTTTGCAAAACAAATCTATTTTTCATTTTTATTACAAACAACGGGTTAAAGAATGCTTTAGCATAGCGAAGAGCTATCCATAATAAATGCAGTTCACTTTAAAATATTAGCTACAAACTTCGCAAAAAAAACAATAAAACTTATACTTAATCAATATGTTGCATAGAAGCACACATTAGTATAACAGTAATTTTGCGCCATCAATTATACCAGCTATCTGTCAGAATTACTTATATTAAATTGATACCATTCGTAACTCAAATTTATTTTTGATTTTAATATATGTTTCATTCGTCGTATTTAGCAGGGGCACAGCGATTAAATGTGCAAACTTAAACGAGACATTGCAATATAAAACAAACAAGGTAGTAATTTTACAACTAAAATGATGAGCTTGAATAAAGCATAAAAAGAGTAAAAGGATGGGGATAAATAAAATGCCCAGATTTAACTGGGCATATATAGTATTTAAGCTTTACTTGGACGCAATGCAGGGAACAAAATAACATCGCGAATTGTATGACTGTTAGTAAACAACATCACCATACGGTCAATACCAATACCAAGACCAGCTGTTGGCGGTAAACCATGTTCTAATGCAGTAACATAGTCCTCGTCATAGAACATCGCTTCGTCATCACCTTCATCTTTTTGACGAACTTGTTCGGCAAAGCGCTCTGCTTGGTCTTCCGCATCATTTAATTCCGAGAAACCATTACCGATTTCACGACCACCGATGAAGAATTCAAAACGGTCAGTGATGAATGGGTTATCATCATTGCGACGCGCTAATGGTGATACTTCAGCCGGATATTCGGTGATAAAAGTTGGTTGGATTAAATGACTTTCCGCAACTTCTTCAAAAATCTCACATTGAATGCGGCCAAGACCCCAGCTCTTCTCAATTTTGATACCAATTGATTGAGCAATCGCAACCGCTTTATCCATATCGTCTAAGTCAGCAACATTAGTTTCTGGACGATATTTACAGATAGCTTCTTTCATTGTTAATTTAGTAAATGGTTTACCAAAATCAAACTGCTGCTCACCATATTGAACAACCGTATTCCCTAACACTTTTTGTGTCAGTGTACGGAAGAGATCTTCAGTTAAAGCAATCAGATCACGGTAATCCGCATACGCCATATAGAGTTCCATCATAGTGAACTCTGGGTTATGGCGTGGAGATAGCCCTTCATTACGGAAGTTACGGTTAATCTCAAATACACGTTCAAAACCACCAACAACTAACCGTTTTAAGTACAGTTCTGGTGCAATACGTAAATACATATCAATATCTAACGCATTATGATGAGTAATGAACGGACGAGCAGATGCCCCGCCAGGGATAACTTGCATCATTGGTGTTTCGACTTCCATAAAGCCATTATCCACCATGAAATTACGGACTTCTGCAAGGATCTTCGAACGAACAATAAATGTATGACGTGACTCATCGTTAGCAATCAAATCAAGATAACGCTGACGATAACGTGTTTCTTGGTCTGCTAACCCATGAAATTTATCAGGCAAAGGGCGAAGCGCTTTAGTTAATAAACGCACTTCGTGACAATGAACCGTTAATTCACCTGTTTTGGTTTTAAATAAACGACCTTTTGCACCAAGGATGTCACCTAAGTCCCATTTTTTGAATTGCTCATTGTAGACGCCTTCGGCTAAATCATCGCGAGATACGTAAATCTGGATGCGCCCACCAACATCTTGTAACGTGGCAAATGACGCTTTACCCATAATACGGCGAGTCATCATACGACCTGCAATCGACACTTCAATATTTAAGTCTTCAAGCTCTTCTGATGTTTTATCATCATATTGAGCATGAATTTTGTCAGAAATATTTTCACGACGAAAATCATTGGGGAATGGAATACCCTTTTCACGCAATGCCACTAATTTTTCTTTGCGGGCTTTAAGTTCGTTATTCAAATCAGGTGCTTGTTCAGCGCCTTGTTGTTCCTGAGACATTTTTTCCTCACAGGCCAGCTTTTAAACTAGCTTCAATGAATTTATCCAAATCACCATCCAGTACGGCTTGCGTGTTACGCGTTTCCACACCAGTACGTAAATCTTTTATTCTTGCATCATCAAGGACATAAGAACGAATCTGGCTTCCCCAGCCAATATCGGATTTGTTCTCTTCCATCGCTTGCTTATCTGCATTTTTCTTCTGCATTTCCAGTTCGTATAACTTAGCTTTTAACTGGCGCATCGCTTGGTCTTTGTTTTTATGCTGCGAACGGTCATTCTGGCATTGAGTCACAATATTCGTTGGAATGTGTGTGATACGAACCGCTGACTCTGTTTTGTTAACGTGCTGACCACCAGCACCAGAAGCACGGTATACATCAATACGCAGATCCGCTGGATTAATGTCGATATCAATATCGTCATCCACTTCAGGGTAAATAAACGCAGAACTAAAAGAGGTGTGACGGCGCCCACCTGAGTCAAACGGGCTCTTACGCACTAAACGGTGAACCCCGGTTTCCGTTCTTAGCCACCCGTAGGCATAGTCACCAATAATTTTGACCGTTGCAGATTTCAGCCCAGCAACATCACCATCAGATTCTTCAATAATCTCGGTTTTAAAGCCCTTTGACTCTGCCCAGCGCAAATACATGCGTAACAGCATACTTGCCCAATCTTGCGCTTCAGTACCGCCAGAACCTGCTTGTAAGTCAATGTAGCAATCAGCGCTGTCATACTCACCTGAGAACATACGGCGGAATTCGAGCTGCTCTAACTTACCTTGTAGTAGCTCTAACTCAGCACCGGCTTCGTTGAAAGTATCTTCATCGTCGGCCTCAACAGCCAACTCCAATAAACCTTCTACGTCCTCAAGGCCTTGAACCATCTGGTCAATCGTTTCTACGATAACTTCAAGGGATGAGCGTTCTTTACCAAGTGCCTGAGCCCTTTCTGGTTCATTCCAGACATCTGGTTGCTCAAGTTCAGCGTTGACTTCTTCTAAGCGTTCTTTCTTGGCATCATAGTCAAAGATACCCCCTCAGAACCTCTGTCCGTTCAGACAGGTCCTGAATCTTACTTTTTACTGGGTTTATTTCAAACGTCATTTTTCAATATCTTATGGTTAGTCAAAAATAAAATTTTTATTTACAAACCGTTTAGTATAACGGAATTTATCTCAGGTTTATAGCGGCATCAAACGCTATTTCTCTGGCTATTTGTTAGCTCAATCCGGCCAAATATGTTCAACCATTAACTGGACATTTTTTTGCCCACGGTATTCATTTACATCAAGTTTAAACGCAATTTTTGCTTTCTTGATGCTGTTATCAGGCCACCGGCGAACATCAATATTAAACATGATGGCATCTAGCATAGGCCCACCACAAACAGGTTCTAACATCAATTTAAGGTGACGCTCCCCAACTAACCTTTGTTGTAGCAACTGGAAATGCCCGTCAAATACAGGTTCAGGGAATGCTTGCCCCCATGGGCCACTTTCGCGAAGAAGCTCAGCTGTTTCTAAACAAAATTCATGGCGCGATAACTCACCATCGCTCCAAACTACGCCTGAAAGCTGCTCGGGCTGAATGAGCTCACCCATTAATAGTTCAAAATGATGTTTAAAAACATCAAATTTATCGACGTCCAAAGTCAACCCAGCCGCCATGGCATGGCCACCAAATTTTTGCATCAGCCCAGGTTGTAAGGTATTTAGCCGCTCTAAAGCATCTCGCATATGTACACCTTGAATTGAACGCCCTGACCCTTTTAATATCCCATCCCCTGCCGGTGCAAAAGCAATAACCGGGCGATGGTATTGTTCTTTTATCCTTGAAGCCAAAATCCCAACAACACCTTGGTGCCATTCAGGATGGTAAATCGCTAAGCCATTAGGCAATGGGTTATTACCGTATTCAAGTTTATTAAACAGAACCAATGCTTCTTGTTGCATCCCTGCTTCAATATCGCGACGTGTTTGGTTTAAACCATCAAGTTCGTTAGCAAGCTCCCGAGCATAGGCCATATCATCTGTTAATAATAACTCAATACTCACGGACATATCGTCTAACCTACCCGCAGCATTTAGCCTTGGACCAAGTGCAAAACCGAAATCATTTGCGACTAACCTAGATAAGTCCCGTTTAGAAACTTCAATTAATGCTTTAATACCAACACAGCAACGGCCTGCTCTAACACGGTTTAAACCTTGATGAACTAAA
Source organism: Providencia sp. TYF-12 (assembly GCF_041344805.1). Classification (NCBI taxonomy): domain Bacteria; kingdom Pseudomonadati; phylum Pseudomonadota; class Gammaproteobacteria; order Enterobacterales; family Morganellaceae; genus Providencia; species Providencia sp. TYF-12. The sequence continues at coordinate 1,627,525 of NZ_CP166833.1, read as the reverse complement.
ATACGATTATTGGTATCAAGGGGAACCACATCTGCCACAGTCCCTAATGCGACTAAATCAAGGTACTCTGCTAAATTAGGCTCACTAAGACCTTGTTGCGTAAACCACCCTTGTTGGCGTAAATGTGCACGCAATGCAGACATCAAATAAAAGGTCACGCCAACACCAGCGAGTGATTTGGACGCAAAACGGCAATCATTTAGATTTGGGTTAATAATTGCATCAGCTGCAGGTAAAACTTCGCCGGGCAGATGGTGATCCGTAATAATGACATTTATTCCATATTGGTTAGCTACGGCAACTCCCTCATGAGATGAAATACCATTATCAACAGTAATAATTAAATTTGTCCCGCGTTTATAAGCTTCTTCAACAACAAACGGCGTTAAACCATAGCCATTTTCAAAACGATTAGGAACAATATAATTAAGGTTTGCATAGCCCATCGCTTTTAAGGCGCGGATAGCTAATGCCGTGCTCGTTGCCCCATCTGCATCAAAATCACCAACGATGGTGATCGCCTGATGTTCAACCAATGCGCGATAAAGCAGTGATAACGCATCCCCAATACCAGCTAATGAACGATAGTCCAATAAATTAGACGCTTTACGTTCTAATTGCGTTATGTCCGTGATCCCCCGATGCCGATAAATGCGCTGTAACAGCTCCGGTAAACCAGGTAATTGGACAGCCGAGTTATCTTGGGTTCTTTGTTGTAATAACGTTTCTACATTCACAATAATTAACTATTTTTGGTCAAGTAACTGGATAAGAGCATCTGGCTTAAGAAAACCGGGTAACATTTGGCCGTCTGGTAATATGATGGCAGGCGTCCCTGTGACTTTAAATAAATTGCCGACATTCATATGTTTGCTTAAGTCAATTTTGCAACCATCAATCATCGCAATTTCGTCCCCTTTAAATGCCTGAGTCAAGGCTTTTTGAGGGAGACCATTACACCATATTGATGCCATTTTTTTACCTACGTCGCTATCAGCGCCTTGACGCGGATATGCAAGATAACGAACCGTAACCCCTTTACTGTTTAACTCACCAACAGATTCATGCAATTTTTTACAGTAACCGCAGCTAATATCGGTAAAGACAGTAACAACATATTTTTCTCGAGGCGCTTTGAAAATAATCATTTCATTTTTTAGTGCTTCAATTTTTTTCATCAGTGGCTGATTACTAATATTGACTGGGTTTTTGCCACTCATGTCATAAATCGGCCCTTGCAGTAAATATTTACCGTCGTCAGTGATATAAACAATACCAGTTGTTGTTTCAACGACATTCAAGCCGACTATTGGTGAGGGTTTAATTGCCTCAACCGACATATCGTATTTTTCTAACGTATCGCGGATCACTTTTTCTTCGGTTGCGCCATATACTGTCGCTGTAAATGCCGTAATACACGCGGCAGCCAATAATAACAATTTGCGTTTCATAGATAATCCTTTAATCATACATCACCCCCTTGGGTGATGTTGCTCATGTAACATGCGTAACCGTTCTGTGGCAACATGGGTATAAATTTGTGTTGTGGATAAGTCACTATGACCTAATAACATTTGCACAACACGTAAATCCGCCCCGTGGTTCAATAAATGGGTTGCGAATGCATGCCTCAGTACGTGAGGTGAGAGTAGTTCAGTATCAATATGAGCAAGTACTGCATAATATTTTATCCGATGCCAAAAAGTTTGCCGTGTCATTTTAGTGCCACGCTTACTGGGAAATAAAATATCGCTGGTTTTGCCATTCAATAGTTCAGGACGACTTTCATCAATATATTTTTCTAGCCAGTATATTGCCTCTTCTCCCAATGGAATCAATCTTTCTTTATCACCCTTACCTACCACACGGATGACACCTTGACGTAAACTGATATCTGAAAATGTTAAGCCTATCAATTCAGATACTCGCAAACCACAAGCGTACAACACTTCTAACATCGCTTTATCTCGTAACTCAAGCGCATCCTCTGTTGCGGGTGCATTCAATAAATCTTCGACTTGCCGCTCACTTAAATCCTTAGGTAAACGCTGAGGAATTTTGGGTGCTGCAATAACCGCAGATGGGTCATCGAGACGTATTTTTTCACGATACAAATACTGAAATAACCTACGCATAGCACTTAATAGGCGAGCAGAGCTGGTCGCTTTATAACCGCCATCAATGCGTTCTGCTAAAAAAGATTGCAGGTCAATTGACTGAACACTTTCTAAATACAATTGGTGAGCATCAAGCCAGTTGTCTAACGACTGAAGGTCATTACGATAAGATGCCAAAGTGTTTTCGGCAAGATCTTGTTCTAACCAAATGGTATCAAGAAATTGTTCAATTAATGGATTAAGTTGTTTTGTTTCCACGAAAAATGAGCTTCCTTAGGGTAAGACCACACAATTCTATTATGCCTGAATGTAGTTGCTTCTGTTACAATACATCTCTTGTGATGAAAACCATAGCTGGACATAGTAACAATATATATGAAAATAGGTCTTTTTTACGGTTCTAGTACCTGTTATACCGAAATGGTTGCAGAAAAAATACGTGATATTCTGGGCGATGATTTCGTCACACTGCATAACATTAACGATACACCGCCAACTGAAATGGAACAGTATGATGTTCTTATTTTGGGAATACCAACGTGGGATTTTGGTGAAATACAAGAAGATTGGCTAGAAATTTGGGAAGCGCTTCCCACTCTTAACTTAGCAAATAAAATTGTTGCTATGTACGGGTTAGGAGATCAAATAGATTATAGCGAATGGTTTCTTGATGCCTTGGGCATGTTATACCACCAATTAAAACCAACAGGTGTCAAATTTGTCGGTTTTTGGCCTACTGATGGCTATGAATTCGAAAGCCCAAAACCCTTAAATGAACAGGGTGATAAATTTGTTGGGCTAGCATTAGATGAAGTTCATCAATTTGAGCAGACCGATGAGCGCATTGCGCAATGGTGTGTGCAAATTTTGCAAGAAATCGAAGCTTCCCTGTAATACATGAACATAAGTGACTAAGGTTCTTTACGGCTACTTGTTTTTCAGTAGCCTTAAATATCAGGGTATTGAAGTAATAATTGGTTCAAATTACGCCAACTTTCCTCAGAAACAGAGTCTTTAGCAACCCATAGGTGAATTTTTTGTTGCTTACCTTGTAAAGCTTCTAATGACAATAAGATGCCATAGCGGCTCAACCAAGGTGCTTTCACAATATTCCATTCATTCTTTTTCCATTGGACTTTATTACCATTAACCAACACAGCAACCCCTTTTATTTTGCTGATGTTCTTTTGGCTTTTTGCCCAACTAGCCACCACAACCGCAAGAAGTGGCAACCATATCATTGAATGAGCCGGTGCCCATGGTGCAACAAGCAAAAACATGCCTACTGCCCCATGAACACAGGTTGAAAAAAACTGTGTTTTCCATGAAATGGAAAGATTAGATTTCCACAGGACCACGATTTTTATTTTTTTCCTGAATCAGTTTTACCATACGAAATAGCTCGTCGTCATCTGGGCGACCGTGATTCATTAACCAGTTAAATAAATCAGGGTCCGCACACTCCAATAAACGGACAAACACCTGTTTATCATTGGTTGTCAGACTATCATATTCATACTCAAAAAATGGCATGATTGAAATATCTAGCTCACGCATACCGCGGCGACAAGCCCAATGAATTCGCGCCTTGTTCTCAATATCCATTCCACTACGACCTTTTGTTGCAGTTAACTGATAAGATTGATTATTTTCAATACTCTAACAGATTATCTACTGAGAAAACATGCCATAGGCTACATTGTTGTAATTTTAGTAGTAAAATGCCGTTTTTCTACAAACAGATAACAAAAAAATACTCAATAATACCCGTGGTATCATAATAACTACTTGCAATGTTATCTAGCTATTTTACCATTAAGCACCTTTATCTATCAAAGAACAACAGGTGAAATCATGACTACCCAAATTGATATTGATAGTACACAACAATTTCCCTTTGAATCACACTCTTTACCGCTCGTTTTGATTTCACTGGAAAACTGGGAACTTATCCACCTTCATGGCCTAGACGCAGAAAAATACTTACAAGGCCAAGTGACCGCAGATGTTGCCACACTCACTCAATCACATGCATTAACTGCCCATTGCGACCCAAAAGGTAAAATGTGGAGTGACCTGCGGTTATTCCATCATTTAGAAGGGTTCTCTTATTTATTAAGAAGCAGTATTGCTGATACGCAACTCGCTGAACTCAAAAAATATGCGGTTTTTTCCAAAGTAACATTTGAGAAAAAAAATGAGCTTAAGCTACTTGGGGTAGCGGGTAAAGGAGCAAGAGCAGCACTTTCAGCAGTCTTTAGCGTTTTACCTGACGAACAAAACCAAGTAGTCACTGACGGTGATTCGACTTTACTCTATTTTTCATTACCTACAGAACGTTTTTTAGTGGTTACAACAGAGGCAACAGCACAGACAATAGTGCAGACACTCGGTGCCCCACAAGTCAGTGATGAACAGTGGTTAGCACTCGATATCGAAGCAGGCTTTGCCGTTATAGACCAAGAAAATAGCGCTCAACACTTACCTCAAGCGGCTAATTTACAAGCTCTTCCTGATGGAATTAGCTTTAAAAAAGGCTGTTACACGGGTCAAGAAATGGTCGCTAGGGCCAAATTTCGTGGTGCCAATAAACGCGCAATGTATTTGTTAAAAGGAACAGGTTCAACACTCCCAAATATTGGTGAAGGCGTTGAATGGCAACTCGGCGATAAATGGCGCCGTACTGGGACAGTTCTTGCCACGGTTCGCTTAGGGAATGGCAAAATATATGTGCAAATCATTATGAATAACGATATGGAACCTGACAGTGTTTTTCGCGTTATGGGTGATGAGCAAAGCCATTTAACTATCGTACCGTTGCCATATTCATTAGAAGAAAAATAGTTGGGGTTTTTATGTCATCTGTATTAGGTAACGAGCCTATTGAGGTTATCAAGTTTGGGGCTTTTACCGAGGTCGTCCAATTTTTAATGGAATTAGATAAGCTCAAAAGTATTTACCGTAAAAATAAGTTATTGAATCGCGAACGCCAAGAAAATACTGCCGAACATAGCTGGCAGTTTGCAGTTGCAGCCATGAGCTTCGCCCCTTATGTTCAAGGTGTTAACATTGAGCATGCGATTAAATTAGCATTAGTTCACGACATAGTCGAAATTGACGCAGGTGATGTAATGGTATTCGATAATGCTGCTCGTGACGCTATCCATGAAGAAGAAGTTAAAGCGGCTAATCGTATTTTCAACCTATTGCCTAACCCGCAAGCTGAAACGCTTTTAGCATTATGGAATGAATATGATGCACTTGAAACTCCTGAGTCCATTTACGCCAATGCGATTGATAGGGCTATGCCAATGCTGATGAATTTACATAATCAAGGGCAAAGCTGGGTTGAAAACAACATCCGTCTTGAGCAAGTAATCAGTAAATGTGATTATATAGAGCAAATTCTTCCTGATTTTTATCAACAACTTAAATTACAGTTAGAGCAAGCCCAGCAAAAAGGCTGGTTACTGTAATTCCCGATAAGCGGCTTAACGGTCGCTTATAAAAATCCTATAACCTCCTTCAAAACTAATTTTTAATACATTTAATAGTTTGCTAATTAATAAGATGTTACCTATGGTTTAAACAAACATTCACGTGATGTATTGATTATCAATTAGGTGACATATGCCAATGAATAAAATTAGCTCATCCCCTTATCTATTGTTACTTGATGTCCATTCTCCAGCCATTATTCAGTTTAATAAATCAACCTATCAAATTACATGCCTAATAGAACAATTAGGTGGAACACCAGATGGTATCGCCGTCGACCCAACGAATAAATTAATTTATTGGAGTAATATGGGAGAGGATTATGACGCTGATGATGGTTCAATTAACGTAATGAACTTCGATGGTAGTGGGCGAAAAATGTTGTTAGGTCATGGAGATGTCAGAACACCAAAACAGCTACAACTCGATTTAATCAATCAAAGGCTATATTGGTGTGATCGCGAAGGGGGAAAAGTTGCTTCTTGCCATGTCGATGGCTCAAACTTGCAAACTCATGTGGCAAGGCCCAGAAATAAGCAAAACCAAGTTGATATTTTAGACCAGTGTGTCGGTATTTCTTTAGATATTCCCAACAATTGGGTTTATTGGACACAAAAAGGGACGCCAAAAGGTAATCTTGGTCGTATTTTCAGAGCACCACTAAAACCAAACATTCAGCAATCCCCCGAGAACCGAACTGATATTGAACTATTACTTGATCGCCTACCTGAGCCTATTGACCTATTACTTGATGAAGAAGCCTGTCTTTTATATTGGACGGATAGAGGTGCCGAACCGGATGGTAATAGTTTAAATTGTGCAAATGTGACGACGCATGGCGTCAATAATCACAAAGTTATCAGCCGTGGTTTCAAAGAAGCTATCGGTCTCACTTATGATAAACCTGCTCAATTAATGTATGTCGCAGACCTAAATGGTGGGGTTTATCGCGTAACAATACCGACCGGTGACATTGAGAAAGTTTATCAAGGTAAAAACTATACGGGGATCACCCAGTATTCACCTTAATTTATCATGTGAATATATTAAAGAAAAAGGCCTGACTCAGTCTAATATTGAGTTCAAGCCTTATAACTAATTTATTGATAGTGCTCAACATGATATGAGCACTTTAAATTATATCTTACATATACTCTTCAATCGGAACACACGAGCAATGTAAATGACGGTCGCCATACACATCATCAAGACGTTTAACCGCTGGCCAATATTTATTAGCTTTGGTTTGCGCCGTCGGGAACACAGCCAATTCACGGCTATAACTGTGAGGCCATTCTTGCGTTAGCTCGGTTTGGACATGAGGAGAATTCACCAGAGGGTTATCCTCAAGCGTCCACTGCCCTTCAACCACTTGGTCAATCTCATCCCGTATTGCTAACATCGCCTCAATAAAACGGTCGATTTCAGTGATACATTCCGATTCCGTTGGTTCTATCATCAACGTCCCTGCCACAGGGAAAGACATGGTTGGGGCATGAAAACCATAGTCAATCAACCGTTTAGCTATATCAAGCTCACTGATGCCGGTATCCTTTTTAATTGGGCGTAAATCAACGATACATTCATGAGCAACGTAACCATCTTGCCCTGTATATAAAATGTCATAGCGGCTGGAAAGGCGTTTAGCAATATAGTTCGCATTCAAAATAGCCACTTGGCTCGCTTTGCGTAAGCCATAAGAGCCCATCATTCGGATATACATCCAGCTAATGGGCAAAATAGAAGCGCTACCAAATGGAGCAGCAGAAACTGCACCTTGGTCTGTGACCATTTCTTGTTCAACTACTGAATGCCCTGGTACAAACGGAGCTAAATGTTTTTTCACCCCAATTGGACCCATACCTGGACCGCCACCACCATGAGGAATACAGAATGTTTTATGTAAATTTAAGTGAGACACATCCGCGCCAATAAAGCCCGGTGTCGTTAACCCAACCTGAGCATTCATATTTGCTCCATCAAGGTAAACTTGCCCACCATATTGATGAATAATCTCACAGACTTCGCGAATACTTTCTTCATAAACCCCATGTGTAGATGGATAAGTCACCATGACACAAGAAAGTACATCACTATATTGCTGCGCTTTATCGCGTAAATCGTCTAAGTCGATATTCCCTTCATCATCACAACGTACAACCACGACTTCCATACCTGCCATATGGGCAGACGCTGGATTGGTTCCATGAGCTGAAGCTGGGATCAAACAAATATTCCGCCCCCCATCATTACGGCTTTCATGATAACGGCGGATAGCGAGCAGCCCTGCATATTCCCCTTGTGCACCTGAGTTAGGTTGCATACAAACCGCATCGTAACCCGTTAATTGCACCAACCAATGAGAAAGCTGTTCAATCATTTGATGATAGCCTTGTGCTTGGTCCACAGGGCAGAATGGATGTAGCTCCCCAAATTCTGGCCATGTAATCGGGATCATCTCCGCGGCTGCATTAAGCTTCATCGTACACGACCCCAGCGGGATCATCGCTTGGTTCAACGCTAAATCTTTACGCTCAAGGCTATGCATATAACGCATCATTTCTGTTTCGCTGTGATAGCGATGAAAATTCGGATGAACTAAGATTTCATCTGCCCGTTGCATAGATTTTGGAATGGCGTGTTCTTGATTTGCAACAGATTGGTCTAATTTTTCAAAATCCAATTTAGTGTCAATACCCGTGATCACCGTAAACAGCTCATTTAAGTCCTGGCGAGTGGTGACTTCACTAAAGGTGACCCCCACGGCTCCACGAATATCCGTCCGTAAATTGATGTTTGCTTTTTCTGCTCGGGCTAATACTGCGGTTTTATCTTCCACTTCAACTGCTAAAGTATCAAACCAAGTTTTATGGCGTGATGAAAACCCCGCTTCGGCTAAAGCTTTAGCAAAGATTGATGTGAAGCGATGAATACGCCCAGCAATCATTTTTAAACCTTCAGGACCATGATAAACCGCATACATAGCCGCAATATTGGCTAACAAAACTTGTGAGGTACAAATATTTGAATTCGCTTTTTCACGACGAATATGCTGCTCACGGGTTTGCATCGCCATACGCAATGCTGTATTCCCCGCGGCATCGCGTGACACACCGATAATACGCCCCGGCATTGCACGTTTAAACTCATCACGGCAAGCAAAGAAAGCTGCATGTGGACCGCCATAGCCCATAGGTACACCAAAACGCTGCGCTGAGCCAAATACGATATCGGCCCCTTGTTTACCCGGTGCAGCTAATAACACTAATGCCATCATGTCTGCAGCAACACAGCTAACGATTTGGCGCTGTTTTAATGTTGCGAATAGTTCACTGTAATCATGGATATTACCGGTTGTGCCCACTTGTTGTAACAAGGCCCCAAACACCCCTTCATGTTCAAGAACTTTTTCTGCACTATCAACAATCACTTCAAAACCAAAGGTACCGGCTCGTGTTTTTACAACGTCAAGAGTTTGCGGGTGAATATCATCAGCAACGAAGAAACGTTCAGCATTCTTTAACTTACTAATTCGTTTTGCCATCGCCATGGCTTCAGCCGCCGCAGTCGCTTCATCTAATAATGAGGCTGATGCTAAGTCTAATCCGGTAAGGTCAATCGTTAACTGCTGGAAATTAAGTAATGATTCTAAGCGGCCTTGTGAAACTTCAGGTTGATATGGCGTGTAAGCTGTGTACCAACCGGGGTTTTCCAATAAGTTACGCAAAATAACAGGGGGAAGCACCGCGGGTGCATAACCCATCCCAATATAACTTTTAAAGCGTTTATTCAGTGATGCGATAGCTTTCAATTCAGCTAAAGCTTCCTGTTCAGTTGCCCCACCACCTACTCTTGGTGGCTCTGAAAGTAAAATTGCTTTAGGAACAATTTTGTCCATCAAAGCATCTAATGAGGTTGCACCCACAGTATCTAACATGGTTTTTATTTGTTGTTCTGATGAACCAATGTGGCGTGAAATAAATTCTGAACGGTTTTCTAATTGACTCAGTGACATCGACATATCTGTGTTCCCATCCTTTGTCTGCTATGCATAAGTTGTAGGGCGGTTATTACGGAACTTGCGAGGTAACGACTTGTTGCTTGCTAATTATGTTTTTCAACTCTCTAAATAGTTCATCTTGTGACTAGGCGGCAAGCGGAGACAATTTTGGGGAGCATACACTAGTATGTGACCCGAGTTGTCGAGTGCATCCACCCATAAAACAAGCGTATTAATAAATCCTATAAATAGTTCATCTTGTGGCTAGGCGGCAAACGAATAAGACCCTAGGAGCATACATCAGTATGTGACTAGGGCGAATGAGCGAAGCCAACGCCGCCACAAGAAGAAATATGACTAGGATTTTATTCTTCGGCTTCGATCATAGAGGTATAACCCGCCGCATCAATTAAGTCCGCCAGCTCAGAGGTATCCGACGCTTTAATTCGGAAAATCCAACCTTCTTGATAAGGCTGTTCATTTACTAGTTCAGGTGAATCATTCAGGTCGCTATTAACTGCAACAATTTCACCGCTCAAAGGTGCGTAGATATCAGATGCCGCTTTTACGGATTCCACAACAGCACAGTCATCACCTGCGCTAACCACGCTACCAACCTCAGGTAAATCAACAAACACCATATCACCCAGAGTTTCTTGCGCATGCTCAGTAATACCAACGGTATACTCACCGTTACCTTCATCACGCAGCCACTCATGTTCACGGGTATACAATAATTCTTTAGGTGTATTGCTCATTATTTGCCTCTCAATTTTAAAATTTGTTTATCGGGTTACCCCAAATTACACTAAGCAGTTACCTTCGCGGACAAAGCCCGGTTTAACCACTTCAACTGGCATTTCTCGATGTCGAATTTCAACAATCGCTTTGTCTTGAATTCCGTTAGGGACACGCGCCAACGCAATACTAAATCCGAGAGTTGGAGAGAAAGAACCACTCGTGATTACCCCCTCTTGTAATTTACCCAATTCATCAGTAAAGCGGACCACTTGCCCTGCTCGCAGTATACCTTTTTCACGCATCACAATACCGACGAGTTTTTCAGTTCCTTGTTCGCGTAATTGTTCTAATGCCTCACGCCCAATAAATTGGCGGTCTTCCGGTTTCCAAGCAACCGTCCACCCCATATTCGCGGCTAGAGGGGAAATACTTTCATCCATATCTTGACCGTAGAGATTCATACCTGCTTCTAAACGCAATGTATCACGTGCGCCAAGGCCAGCAGGATGGACACCCGCTTTTAATAACTTATGCCAAAAACCAACAACTTGATTTTTCGGCATCGCAATTTCATAACCTTTTTCACCGGTATACCCTGTCGTGGCGATAAATAAATCCCCTGTTTGGACACCATAGAAAGGTTTCATGCCAGCAATGGCTTTATTTTGCTCATCACTGAGCAAGGAGTGTACTTTTTGCTGAGCTTGAGGGCCTTGAACTGCCAATAAGGCTAAATCATCCCGTACACGAATTTCGACAGCATAACCCGCTGCGTGCTGCTCAATCCATGCGATGTCTTTATCCCTTGTCCCAGAGTTAACCACCAAACGATAGAAACCCTCTTCCAAATAATAAACAATCAGGTCATCAATAACCCCACCGGATGCATTTAACATACCCGTGTACAAGGCTTTACCTTTCTCTGTAAGTTTATTGATATCGTTAGCGAGTAGATAACGAAGAAAGTCACGACAACCTTCACCATGTAAATCGACAATAGTCATATGGGAAACATCAAACATCCCTGCATCGGTTCTGACGAAATTATGTTCATTGATTTGAGAACCATAATGCAACGGCATCATCCAGCCATGAAAATCCACCATCTTTGCGCCGCAGGCTATATGCTCTTCATATAGTGTTGTTTGCTTTACCATGAATACCCTCTTTACATTATTTATATGACAGGGTGATTGCGTGGTTAAGAATACCTATTATCGATTAATCAATTGGCATTACTAACCTGACGCAAACGATAACATTTTTAAAAACCTACCATTGTTCGCGGCTAGATTCTATAAAAAAAAATAGGGCTACTGCTCCACTGTATTACTGATTACATCCTACTTTTACCAGTGCTTTTTGTTAAATAATTGAGAATGATCACTCAAAATGCTTACAATCAAGGCAGAATAGATTAAAAAGCAACCAGATTATATTCTTTATGAATAAAATTGGAGAGCAAAACCCAACGAGCAAAATAAGTAAAACTAATGCGAAATGTAGCTGCAATTAGTTTTTTTCAGTCATACTGTGAAAATAATACTGCGCCCAAATAGCAAATTAAACGAAAGACCATGGCAGGATCAGGGATTAAACAATACGAGTTATTTCTGGCAACAGAATATGTATTAACAGACTTGGAATTTAATATGACAAGATAAAGGTATAACTGGCGCTATACCTTTACTGAACAAGAAATTAGAGCGACTCTTCTAATGATAGTTTTTCCAACCATTTAGGCATATCAGATAACCCCATAGCATGGTTCAATAACTGGGGTTTAACACCCGGCAAACTATCAGCCAAAACTAAACCAATATCACGTAGCAGTTTCTTCGCAGGGTTATTCCCCTCAAATAGCTCTCGGAAACCTTGCATCCCCGCTAGCATCAATGCAGCACTGTGTTTTCGACTACGCTCATAATCACGCAAGTAGAGATATTGGCCAAAGTCTTTACCCTCCCGATGTAAGCGTTTAATTTCACCAATTAACATCGCCACATCCATAAAACCAAGGTTAACGCCTTGACCAGCCAATGGGTGGATAGTATGTGCCGCATCACCTAATAAAGCTAAGCGTTGAGCGGCAAATTGCCTAGCATAACGCCCTATTAATGGTATTGTTAGCCTGTCACTTTCTAATTGGCAAAGACCAAGACGTAAATCAAACGCCACTGCGAGCTCTTTATCAAAACTTGCCTTATCTAACGTTTGTCGCCTTGCAGCCTCCGTTGCCCCTTGTGACCAAACAATAGAACAAAGGTGTGGGTCACTTAAGGGTAAAAACGCTAAAATGCCTTCACCATTAAAAGCTTGCCTTGCGATCCCTTCATGGGGTTTTTCGGTTCTGATAGTTGCAACAAGCGCAGTATGCTCGTAATCCCAAAAAGTCAGCGGGATATCAGCATGGCTACGTAACCATGAGTTTGCCCCATCAGCCCCAACTATTAGCCTTGCCGTCAGCATGTTTTCATCTTCTAATGTGATAAAAACATCATTTTCCCCCCAAGCCACTTTTTTTATCGCTGCAGGCGCTAATAACGTTACATCCCTTAGTTGAGACGCTTTATGCCATAAAGCATCTCGCACCACATTATTCTCAACAATATGACCTAAATGGGTCAAATTTTGTTCGTTAGCAGAAAATGTAATACGGCCAAAGCTGTCGTTATCCCAGACTTCCATACCACCGTAAGCTGAGGCTCGCATTTCTTTAATAGCTGACCAAACACCTAAGTGAGTAAGTAATTTCTCACTCGCTGCATTAATTGCCGACACTCTTAATGCGTAAGGTTCTGCCGCTGAAAATGTGCATTTAGGGGGGGTATTTTCAACCACAGCGATACGTAGGCCACTGCCTTCTAAACCACAAGCCAGCGCAAGTCCAGCCATACCCCCGCCAGCGATAACCACATCAAATGATTGCATGTTATTAATTTCCTCTCTATTTCGTGGTTATTGGTGTGTAACCCAACCCAATGTTTGGCGCGCCAAAACATCGCGAGCGGGTGGCAACATTTCCATTGCCATTAAGCCTAAATTACGGCCAACAATCAGTGGTAAGCAACGGTTAGCAAATATGCGTACTAACCCATCGGTCATTGTGACGGTTTTGTCCCTATCGAGAGCCCGTATTTGTTGGTACTGACTTAACAACGAATAGCTGCCGATATCTTGATTATCAGCATGTGCATTCACCACCGTTTGAGCTAATTGCATAACATCACGGAGCCCTAAGTTAAAGCCTTGCCCTGCAATAGGGTGTAATGTTTGTGCTGCATTACCAACCAGTACCACTCGGTGGCTGACCGGTGTCAGTGCCTTGCGTAATACTAATGGGTAGCAATGACGCTTACCGGCCATCACAACCTCACCTAAACGCCAACCAAATGCTTGTTGTAGCCTGTGAATGAATGTTGCATCATCCCATGCATTAATGGCATCAGCTTGTTCTTGATGGTGGCACCAAACCAAAGAGCTACGCCCTTGTGACATAGGTAATAGTGCAAGGGGGCCAAATTCAGTAAAGCGTTCAAATGCTTGGCCTTTTGGGTCAACCGCCGTTTTCACATTAGCGATGATGGCTACTTGCCCATAATCATCCTGTTGCCATTGTATGTTACATGCTTTACCAATCGCAGAATGGCTACCATCAGCGGCAACCAATAATTGACCAGTTACTGTATCACCATTGTCCAAAGTCACGCTAACAGAGCCTTGTTCACGATGAACACTTTCGACTTTGGCGGGGCAGTATAATGTCACCCCCGGCGCTTTACGCAGAAGGGAGAATAAACGGGTTCCAGCCTCATGTAACTCAATCACATTACCCAATGCGGCAATATGATAATCTTTTGCGGCAATATTGACAAAACCCGCATGCCCTCTATCAGAAACATGAACGTGATTAATCGGTGTCACACAATCTGAGAATGCAGGCCACCCCCCTATTTTTGATAAATACTGGCAAGTACCATGTGCTAATGCAATGGCTCTAGCATCAAACCCAGGGTGTTTGCCTTCCGGTAAAGCGGCCTCGATGAGTGAAACCGATAACTTTCCTTGGCTAAGGGAAGAAATAGCGAGTGCTAACGTCGCGCCCGCCATTCCGCCCCCCACGATAATCACATTCATGCGTTATTTCTTACCTTTATTAATAACTCTTTTTAAACCAAACGCTGTTTTGCTTGCAACATTAAAGCTTCTATTTCATCTGGGTCTTTCACGACCAGATCTGTCAGATTTTCGTTGCCCTCTGCAGTGATCACAATATCGTCTTCAATACGTATGCCGATACCACGGTATTGAGGAGGCACATCAGCATCTGGTGCAATATATAAACCAGGCTCGACGGTTAATACCATCCCAGGCTCAAGTATACGGTCTCTATCGGTCCCATAAAAACCGACATCATGCACATCTAGCCCTAACCAATGACTTAAACCATGCATAAAGAAAGCTTGATATGCTTTGTTTTCGATCAATTGATCGACATCGCCTTGTAAAATACCTAAGGCCACTAAGCCTTCGGTTTTGATACGCACAATCTGGCGAGTAACCTCATGCATACTCGTTCCCGGGCGATACAATTCTAATGCGGTATTTAGAGCTTTCAGCACGATATCGTAGACTTCGCGCTGAGCTTGGCTAAATTTGCCATTAACAGGAAATGTACGCGTAATATCCCCCGCATATCCCTCAAACTCTGCCCCTGCATCAATTAATACCAGCTCACCATCCTTCATTTGGCATTCATTTTCGGTGTAATGCAAAATACACGCGTTTTCACCGCTTCCAACAATAGAATTATAAGAAGGGAAACGTGCACCATGACGGGTAAATTCGTGCTCTAACTCACCGCATAACTGGTATTCATACATATTTGGCCGACAAGTTTCCATTGCTCGGATATGTGCAAGGGCTGAAATCCGCCCTGCCTCGCGCATCGTATTAATTTCTGCTTCCGATTTAAATAAACGCATTTCATGCACAATCGGACGCCAATCCACCATAGTTTCTGGCGCACGCAGATTACGACGGCTTCCCTTACGTAAAACATCTAGTGCATCAAAAACGAGTTTATCTGCGTAAGCAAATTCACCTTGAGCATGGTAAACCACATCTAATCCGTTGAGTAACTGATACAACTGCTCTTCAACTTCGTTAAATGGTAAGGCTTTATCAATGCCTAGCTTTTCAGGAGCGGCCTCTTGACCAAGACGACGCCCAAACCAAATTTCAGCTGTTAAATCGCGCACCCGATTAAAAAGAACAGTATGGCTATGTTTTTCATCACTTTTAATTAAGACTAATATAGCTTCAGGCTCGCTAAAACCGGTCAGATAAAGGAAATCACTGTGCTGACGATAAGGGTATTCACAATCCGCATTGCGCTGTGCAGGCGGGGCAGAAAAAATAATTGCTGCACTACCTGACTGCATTTTTGCCAATAATGCGTTACGACGAGAAATAAATTCCTGTTTATTCATACCGTTTTTGCCTTATTATCTGAATTATGATGTTGCTAATATTATGCTAGCGAACAATACGCGCTGGCGACAATGACCCAAAGCTGGATAAACCAGCTCTAAGTTCCCCTATTTTAGTGATAAAACAGAGCTCATGTGTAAAACTGACGCGATTAGAATTAATGAAGGATAGGCTTATTATTCTCAACCGCTGTTGGGCCTTTATTTGGCTCAACTAATGCGATATAACATAGCTGTACCGCAACCCTGACGTACTCAACCACTTCTTCTAGCGCTTGCTCAAGCTCTTCTTGGTCTTCGTCTTCGTCATACCCAAGCATTCCGATATTACGTAAATCTGTAATAACTTCTGCAATCTCTTTTTTATCCGCCAGTTTGGGTTGAGCCACCCCAACGCCTAATAAAAAGTGATTAACCCAACCCGCTAATGCGTCTGCATGGTCAAAAATAGAGGCGTCTTCATCAGGGAATAGCATAGTAAATGCAAATTCACTGTCATCTAGCGACTCAAAAGTGGTGTCAAATAAATCACGTAGTGGCTGTGAAATTGTTTGAGGAAATGCTAAACCATCGTTAGCAAGGTCATGGACTAATGTTTGCCAGCTATGATCACGGCTACCACCACAAATTAACCCCGTTATTAGACCATGGATTTCAGCTGCGGTAAGTGCTATTGAGTGCTGTTGTAACAGTTTGTCCAGTGTTTCATAGTTTGGTAAAGATTTTTGTATAGACATCTGAATTCGTCATGTTAGCTTATGATTCGTGATATGCTACCATCAAGGATAGCCGCTAGACCAGTATGCTTTTGTCTTATCTATTAATTGCGCCAAATATGTTGTATTTATGGCGAACATTATTCAGTATGGAGGTAACATGTCCGCACAACCTGTCGACATTCAAATTTTTGGGCGCTCACTGCGAGTCAACTGCCCTGCAGAACAAAAGGAAGCCCTTCTTGAGTCGGCTAAAGAATTAGAACAGCGCTTGCAGAACCTAAAAGATAGAAGCGGTGTCACCAATATGGAACAACTTATTTTTATCGTAGCATTGAACGTCTGTCACGAATTAGCACAAGAAAAGACAAAAACGCGTGATTATGCTTATAATATGGAAGAAAAGATAAAAATGTTGCAACATACTATTGAACAAGCGTTGCATGATCAGGTAAAAATTACTGAGAGGCAAGTATTGCCCCTAGAGTAAATTCGCTTATTAATCAGACACTAGTAGAAAAAAATATCCAAAATTAAGGTTGCATTTTAAATCTAGTTTTGTACAATGAAATCACTGGGTAACGAAAGTACTCAAACCAAATTTCTCTGAGATGCGCGTGAGTGGGCGAGTCCCCTGAGCCGATATTTCTACCAAACAGAATGTGGTTATTGCGCTGGTGAGCATGCCTGATTCGTTCAGGAAGCCTAAAGGTTGCTAAACTGCGTTCACCTTGAACCAAGGGTTCAAGGGTTACAGCCTACAACGGCATCTTGGAGACCCTCTACTGTATTCCTATTTACCTTTAATAACACACACCAATAATACAACGTCGTATTGATTCAGACGATTTACTTTTCTACAATAATTTTCGCCTTGCGATATACTCTAAATAGTTAATTATTTCCTATTGCTGATAGAGTAGGTTTTCATATGCAAGATGCCCTTTCCACACAACGCCAGCAAGTACGCCAATCCATCCGTCAGGCTCGCCGTCAATTAACCACGAAACAACAACAGTTAGCCGCTCAACTGGTCATGAAGAATGCCTTGCAGCACCCAAAGATTAACTCAGCGAAATGCATTGCTCTATTTCTCTCGTTTGATGGTGAAATTGATACTAGGCCATTAATTAGTGCACTGTGGGAACAAGGCAAACAGGTTTACCTTCCTGTTTTACACCCTTTCAGCCGCCATCATTTACTTTTTCTTCGCTATCACGCAAAAACACAGTTAGTCAAAAACCGCTTTAATATTGATGAACCTCCACTCAATGTACAAGATGTACTCCCTATAGAAAAACTGGATATCATGTTCATTCCCCTTGTGGCTTTTGATAGCCAAGGGCAGCGATTAGGAATGGGGGGTGGGTTTTATGATAGGACATTAGCTCATTGGCAACAAACCGGTTTTTACCCCATCGGCTTAGCCCATGATTGCCAGCAGGTCGAGGCACTTCCCGTAGCGCACTGGGATATTCCGTTACCTGAAATTATTACGCCACAAAAAATATGGCGCTGGTAATTAATACCTGCGCCATCATCATCAAGTAAAAGCAACCAATGCTAATTTAGAACAGCAAACGTGCTCGGATAGTGCCTGGCAGTGCTTTTAGCTTAGCTAAGGCATCATCTGTTTGACTTGGGCTCTGCGTTAACACATCGATCACCACATAACCAACATTACCAGCTGTACGTAAATACTGCCCAACTACGTTGATATTATTCTCCGTAAATACTTGGTTAATGCTATTAAGAATACCTGGGCGGTTTTCATGAATATGCAAGAAACGGTTAGTATCCTCGGTATGTACTGGCAGTGAAACCTCAGGGAAGTTAACAGCAGATAACGTTGAACCATTGTCTGAGTATTTTGCTAATTTACTTGCAACTTCTAACCCGATGTTTTCCTGAGCCTCTTCAGTCGAGCCACCAATGTGCGGTGTTAAAATCACATTGTCGAATTTAATTAATTCAGAGATAAACGGGTCGTTCGGGTCATTATTCGCCGCTGGCTCTGTTGGGAATACGTCAACGGCGGCACCTGATAAATGCTTGCTTTCCAGCGCAGCTGCCAATGCTGGGATATCCACCACTGTACCTCGAGAAGCATTAATAAAAATAGAACCCGGCTTCATACGGTCAAACTGCTCTTTAGCAAACATATTTTTGGTGCTTGCTGTTTCAGGTACATGTAAGCTCACGACATCACTCATATTAAGCAGTTCAGTTAAAGAACGGACCTGAGTTGCATTACCTAATGGCAATTTGTTTTCTATATCATAGAAGAAAACATTCATACCGATCCCTTCAGCTAAGATCCCCAACTGAGTACCAATATGACCATATCCAACAATCCCTAAACGCTTACCACGAGCTTCAAAGCAGCCTTTAGCTTGTTTTTCCCATATCCCACGGTGTGCTTGCATATTCGCTTCGGGAATACGGCGTAATAACAGTAATAGTTGACCTAACACCATTTCTGCAACGGAACGAGTATTGGAAAATGGCGCATTAAATACTGGAATACCGCGTTTTGCCGCAGCATCTAAATCAACTTGGTTAGTCCCGATACAAAAACAGCCGACTGCAACTAATTTCTCTGCTGCCGCAAAAACCTCTTCAGTAAGGTGAGTACGGGAACGGATACCAACAAAACGTGCATCTTTAATCGCTTTTTTTAATTCTTCGTCGGATAACGCGCTTTTGTGGTATTCAATATTGGTGTAACCTGCTGCTTTTAGGTTCTCAACCGCACTTTGATGCACACCTTCTAGCAGTAAAAATTTTATTTTGTCTTTTTGCAAAGATACCTTGACCATTTCCCCTACCCTATCGTGAACGTACTAATAATTTATAACCGATGAATTTGCATGTTTGCTTCGCATTCTTCAAAGCACCTGTAAAAATCGACATCCACCCACCTTGAAGTATGCAGCTATACCAACATAACAAAAAACGGCGCAGTATCAATACAACCGTTTGCTTTATGGATACTAAAAATAGCAAAGAAAAAGAAGTTAAACGGTAGAAAATCAGGAGCAGTAACACAAAATAAGTTTTTTTCCTGCACAATGCGCATTAGTGTGAGATATATCACCAAAATAACGGGGTATTAAAAAAAATGAAATAAATTTCAAATCATC
Source organism: Providencia sp. TYF-12 (assembly GCF_041344805.1). Lineage (NCBI taxonomy): Bacteria > Pseudomonadati > Pseudomonadota > Gammaproteobacteria > Enterobacterales > Morganellaceae > Providencia > Providencia sp. TYF-12. The sequence goes on along the minus strand of NZ_CP166833.1, from coordinate 1,607,818 downwards.
GATATTTATAAAACTGGTTAATTAATTTAGTGCTATCTCAGAAATAACACCCGCTCAATTCACAATCAAACATAAAAAAAGCCAGTAAATATGACATCTACTGACTTATTTTAAGACGCTGAATTTATCTATTTGTTATAACATAAATTATAACTTAATAGTTTTAACCCCTTCATCAGAGGTTCCCATTAATACGACGTCTGCACCACGGTTAGCAAATAGCCCAACAGTCACCACGCCAGCAATGCCATTGATAGTATTTTCTAATGCAACAGGGTCTACAATACTTAAATTATGGACATCTAAAATCACATTTCCGTTATCAGTTACGACATTTTGACGATATTCAGGGGTCCCCCCCAATTTCACCAACTCACGTGCCACATAGCTACGAGCCATAGGGATCACTTCAACGGGTAATGGGAACTTACCTAAAACATCAACTAATTTGGATTGGTCAACAATACAGACAAATGTTTTTGCAATAGCTGAAACAATTTTTTCTCTTGTTAAGGCTGCCCCGCCACCTTTAATCATATTCATATGATGGTCGACTTCATCAGCGCCATCGACATAAACATCTAATGAATCAACTTCATTACAGTCAAATACAGTGATCCCCAGTGATTTTAGCTTTTGGGTTGATGCTTCTGAACTGGATACCGCCCCTTCTATTTGCCCCTTCATCGTTGCCAAAGCATCAATGAAATGAGAAGCTGTTGAACCCGTTCCAACACCAACAATAGTACCCGGTTTAACGTAATCGAGTGCTGCCCAACCTACCGCTTTTTTTAATTCGTCCTGAGTCATGATCATGCCTTTTGCTAATTAATTGAGTCGTGATTAAGGTTATGAATAGCTAGTATATACCGGACACTGGCTAAGTTGCAGTATTGTTCTTTACATTTATGCCGTTGTTTTTGGGATTTATCTAGCAACAATAATATTTTCAAGTGTTATCACTAAAAATATGGCATAGTGATTTAAGGTTACTGCTCTTTGTTAATAACCCTAGCTGAGCTTTTACACTGAGTTGGAAATTCGCCTTGTGTGTTTTCCCCATCTATTTTTATGGAACAGCAAAGGTCAATAGCCTCGAATAGAATAACAATAAGGAGATCTTTTCGATGAAGCGCCCTGATTATCGCGCGTTACAAGCACTGGATGCCGTCATTCGTGAACGCGGCTTTGAGCGTGCGGCTCAGAAACTTTGCATCACACAATCTGCTGTTTCACAACGTATCAAGCAGCTAGAGAACCTGTTTGGGCAACCTTTACTTGTCCGCACTGTTCCGCCTCATCCAACAGAACAAGGGCAAAAACTGCTAGCGCTACTTCATCAAGTAGAACTATTAGAGGAACAATGGCTTGGCGATGAAAATGGGGGCTCAACACCACTTCTTCTGTCCCTTGCCGTTAACGCAGACAGCTTAGCAACTTGGTTGCTACCCGCGTTAAACCCAGTACTGGGTAATAGCCCTATTCGGCTAAATATACAAGTTGAAGACGAAACTCGAACTCAGGAAAGGTTAAGGCGTGGTGAAGTCGTGGGTGCTATCAGTATTCAACCCCAAGCATTACCCGGCTGCTTAGTTGATAAACTCGGTGCTCTCGACTACATTTTTGTCGCTTCCCCTGACTTTGCCGCTAAATATTTCCCTGATGGTGTAACTCGTTCTTCATTACTTAAAGCCCCCGCGGTTGCATTTGACCATTTAGATGATATGCACCAAGCCTTTGTGCAACAAAATTTTGGGCTATCACCGGGGAGTGTTCCTTGCCATATCGTAAATTCATCCGAAGCCTTTGTCCAACTGGCGAAACAAGGCTCAACTTGCTGCATGATCCCTCATTTGCAAATAGCAGATGAGCTGAAAAATGGTGAATTGGTTGATTTAACGCCGGGGTTATGCCAAAGGCGTATGCTGTATTGGCACCGGTTCGCACCTGAAAGCCGTACAATGAAGAGAGTAACCGACGCCCTATTGAAAACAGGGCGCCAAATGTTAAAACAAGAAGATGATATAGCCTCTGAAAATTAACGTTTCAACTCAAACACCACATCCACTTGGTCATTAAAATCAATACTCTGTTGTTCATAGGTCTCATCAACTTTGAGGTCTTGAGCAACAGAGGCTTTCATTGCCCCACCGTAATTTCTTGCAGCGATTGGATATGGCACCGCAGCTGGCGCATTATAGTTAATGCTATACACTGGGCCTAACTGAACATTAAAACCTTTCGCTAAGATATTGGCTTGTTCTGTCGCATTTTTAATCGCTTGAGACCGTGCTTCATCACGGTACTGTTGCGGGTTAGCAACACCAAACTGTACTGAGTTTATTTCATTAAGACCAGCTGCTAAAGCGCCATCTAATAAAGTATTCAGTTGATCAAGTTTTTTAACCTTAACTTCCACTGAGCGTGTTGCAGTATAACCTTCAATCGTCGATTTTTGCTTCACACTACTGTAATCGTATTTTGGCTGAGTACGCACATTAGCAGCATTAATATCTTGTTTTTCAATGCCATTTTTCTTCAAAAATTCAAAATACTCAGCGACTCGTTTATCAACACCCGCTTTAGCCGCAGCCGCATCTTTTGCTGTTACCTCGACCAAAATATTCAGTGTTGCCATATCAGGGGCTGCTTTTACGATTGCGTTCCCTGATGTCGTAATATGTGGGCCATTCGGTAGTGGATCGGCGAATGAGAAGCCCGGAACCGCAGCACCAGCTACCATAGTAGCAAAAACTAAAGACTTTAATTTCACAGAACCTCCCAATGATATTATTTATCGCTAAAAAAAGGATAGTTCATAACAAACTATCCCTCAATACAACTTAACAATATCACACTAAATAAAAAACGTAGTTCAGAATAATAAGAAACTGAAAGGCGTTTTCAATCTGTTGATGTAATATTGTCTTTTAAAACCCTTTTAAGCCTTGCAATGCTAACTGAACAGCAATAAACCACATAACACTACCAACAAATACGTTGATCAAGCGTTGTGAACGAGGTTTATTAAGTACAGGTGAAAACCATGCAGCTAATATAGCTAAAGCAAAAAACCATACAAAGGATGCCGTCAGTGCACCTGCGGTAAACCAAGGCCGTAGCTGGCTTTCTAGTTGGCCACCTACGCTACCTAACACAACAAAAGTATCTAAGTACACGTGTGGGTTTAACCATGTCACGGCAAACAAAGTTACAATTACTTTCCACCGAGTAATCACTCGGTTTTCAACTTGAAGAATTGTCTCATCTGGGCTCATTGCAATACGGAATGCACCATAGCCATACCACAAAAGAAACAATACCCCAGCCCAAGTTATCAATTGCATTAATATTTCTGACTGACTCAGTAATGCACTACCACCAAAAACACCAGCACTAATTAAAACGGCATCACTTAAAGAGCATAACAATGCACTCATTAAATGAAACTGCTTACGACTTCCCTGCTGTAAAACAAATGCATTTTGTGGCCCTAATGGCAATATCATTGCTGCACCCAATAATATCCCCTGAAAATAAATCGTAATCATGCATAAATTCCAAATAGTTATTCAATTTATATGCGGGATATTAGCGAGAAACAATTATTAGCGGAAATGATTTACTCTAATGGGTCATAAGTCAGACTTATGGCATTTAACTTAATTAAGCTAGATTTTCTGTCATAAATGCCAATGCCATATTGGTATATTAAAAACAAAAATGGAGCCAAATTGGCTCCATTTTTAAATATTAATGCAAATTACTCTGCTGATACTTTATTCGTTGCTGTATCTTGTTTGTATAAATGGACATCCATTTGTGGGAATGGAATACCAATTTGGTGCTTATCTAAGGCACGCTTGAATTCTTCTAGCAGATCCCAATACACTGGCCATGCATCCCCATTTGTCGTCCAAAAACGCACTACGTAATTTAATGAAGATGGCGCCATATCATGTAAACGTATCGTGACCCCTTTGCTGTGCTGAATACGTTCATCAGCCGCAACAATATCACCTAATACTTTTTTCACGGTATCAATATCAGAGTCATAAGCCACCCCGACAATGATATCTTGACGACGGTTAGGTTCACGTGAGGTGTTAATTATGTTATCAGCAATTATTTTGCCATTTGGAATAACAATAATGCGGTCATCAACTGTTTTTAGTGTAGTTGAGAATATTTGCACATTTTGCACCGTGCCTTCAACCGCACCTATAGTGACATACTCCCCCGCTTTTAATGGCCTAAATATTACCAGTAATACACCAGCAGCAAAGTTACCGAGTGAATTTTGTAATGCCAAACCAACCGCTAAACCTGCCGCACCCATTACCGCAATAACAGAAGCTGTCTGTACACCAATTTTGCCTAATACCGCGATTAAGGTAAACGCAACAATCGTATAGCGAACTATTGCAGATAAAAAGTCACTCACTGTAGCGTCAATGCCTTTCATCGTCATTACGCGATGCAAACCGCGCCCGACTGCTTTTGCTACCATCATACCGACTATGAGGATAACAATAGCTGACACGATGTTCACCACATACTGAACTAACAGATCTTGGTTTGCCACAAACCAATTCGTTGCATTATTCAACGCCCCTGTAACATCATCAGTATTCATATATATATGCCCTTTTGGATCTCATTATCAATATCAACCCTAGCCATTTAAGTTTCTAATAAAAAGTTTAATAGCTAGCTATACCCTGAAAATAATAGCGATAATTTATAGAAATACAAAACAAATCACTAAAAAAATTATTTTTTCCCATTTTCAATAACAAAAACACGGTAATCTTTTAACATTAAAAGAAAGTCATCGATACCGCAAAATGCAATACTTTCATTATCGTAATAACTCATTCCCTCTTCTAGGCCATCTGTTTCAAAGAATAATTGATTAGCTCGGATCATCACCTCTTCATCATCAAGTAACAGTGTATATTCATGACCAATAAGCTCCCACTGCTTTTCACTGCCTTTGACTTTTTTATAATTATCTTCGATAGCATCTAACAGACTAAGGTTATTTTTAACCTCTTCATTAAGCCAATATCCAATAGCCTCATGATCCATCGAGAATTTAGCGGAGATAGCTCCGGTGATATCTTGGAAAAATTGGTAGTCCATATGCAATACCTCTACTCTTTGCGTCATTATGACCAGTATAACGTGAGACAATCACGTTTGTTGAGAGGTATTACCTGCTCGCTGAAAGAAAATTCGATAAAACACCAATTTCAACACTATAATTTTTATATTCACTTAATATTAAATGACTAAAAAATGATAATAACCTCTGTTTAGATTATAGGAGTTCCAATGATCAACCGCTTAGACCATTTAGTCCTAACAACCACTCACCTTGATGCCTGCCTTGATTTCTACCAGCGTGTATTAAAGATGTCAGTGATGACCTTTGGTGAACAACGCTATGCCCTGCAATTCGGTCAGCAAAAAATAAATATTCATCAATATGGAAAGGAATTTGAGCCAAAAGCACATTTACCTGTTCCCGGCGCATTAGACCTGTGTTTTATTAGCGATATCCCCCTTGAACAGGTACAGGCACACATCGAACAACAAGGTGTAAAAATTGTAGAAGGGCCAGTGAAACGTACTGGTGCAGTGGGGCCAATTATGTCAATTTATTTACGCGACCCTGACTTAAACCTAATTGAAATTTCACAATACATTTAACTCAATATTCTGCAATAGAGACAAAAAAGGCCCCTAAATTAGGAGCCTTTACGGTTAATATAAAAAGTGGCTTAAACCGCTGTTTGGAAAATCACGCCATCCGCTTTTTCGGTATATTGTGATAATTGGTCAAAGTTCAAGTAACGGTATGTATCCGCTGCTGTTTCGTCGACTTTATCCATAAATTGCTGGTACTCTGCAGGCGTTGGTAAACGGCCTAACAATGAAGCAACTGCAGCAAGCTCAGCTGATGCAAGATACACATTCGCCCCTGTTCCTAAACGGTTAGGGAAGTTACGGGTTGATGTCGAAACAACCGTTGCCCCATCCGCCACACGCGCTTGGTTACCCATACACAGTGAACAGCCTGGAACTTCTATCCTTGCACCACTCTTACCAAACACACTGTAATAACCTTCTTCGGTTAATTGTGCTGCATCCATCTTAGTGGGTGGAGCAACCCATAAGCGGGTTGGTAACTGGCCTTTGTGAGAATCCAGTAATTTACCTGCTGCACGGAAGTGACCGATGTTTGTCATACAAGAACCGATAAACACTTCATCAATTTTCTCGTTTTGGACATCAGACAGTAAACGTGCATCATCAGGGTCATTTGGTGCACACAAAATTGGCTCTTTAATATCGTTTAAGTCAATTTCAATCACTGCTGCATATTCTGCATCTGCATCGCCTTCGAGCAGTTGCGGATCAGCTAACCAACTTTCCATACCTTTAATACGACGTTCGATAGTGCGGCGGTCGCCATAACCTTCAGCGATCATCCATTTCAATAAAACGATATTCGATTGCAAGTATTCAGTGATTGGCGCTTTATCTAATTTAATAGTACAACCCGCGGCTGAACGTTCTGCTGAAGCATCAGCTAATTCAAACGCTTGTTCAACTTTCAGTTCTGGCAAACCTTCGATTTCTAAAATACGACCTGAGAAAATATTTTTCTTACCTTTTTTCTCAACAGTCAGAAGGCCGTCTTTAATCGCATACAAAGGGATGGCATGAACAAGGTCACGTAATGTGATACCTGGTTGCATTTCACCTTTGAAACGAACTAAAACAGACTCAGGCATATCCAGAGGCATTACCCCTGTTGCCGCTGCGAACGCAACTAGCCCTGACCCTGCTGGGAATGAAATACCAATAGGGAAACGCGTATGTGAGTCACCACCTGTACCGACGGTATCAGGCAAGAGCATACGATTTAACCAAGAGTGGATAATACCGTCGCCCGGACGCAGAGAAACACCACCACGGTTCATGATGAAATCCGGTAATGTATGGTGCGTAGTAACGTCAACAGGTTTTGGATACGCCGCAGTGTGACAGAATGACTGCATCACTAAGTCAGCAGAAAAACCAAGGCAAGCTAAGTCTTTTAGCTCATCACGTGTCATTGGGCCTGTTGTATCCTGTGAACCTACTGACGTCATTTTTGGCTCACAATACTCACCTGGGCGGATACCCGGGCGACCACAAGCACGACCAACCATTTTCTGTGCCAATGAGAAACCACGGTTGCTTTGAGCTACAGATTTCGCATGACGGAATACATCAGTTGCTTCTAAACCTAATGATTCGCGAGCCTTGTTAGTTAAACCACGGCCAATAATCAATGGAATACGGCCACCGGCACGGACTTCATCAATTAAAACATCCGTTTTTAATTCAAATGTTTCAAGCAGCTCACCTGTTTCATGGTTGCGTACTTCACCTTTAAATGGATAGATATCAATAACATCACCCATATTTAGTTTAGACACATCCACTTCAATCGGTAACGCACCAGCATCTTCCATCGTATTGAAGAAGATTGGGGCAATTTTGCCGCCTAATACTACCCCACCACCACGTTTATTTGGCACAAATGGGATATCATCACCCATAAACCACAGCACGGAGTTAGTGGCTGATTTACGAGAAGAACCGGTACCGACTACGTCACCCACGTAAGCTAATGGAAAGCCTTTCTTATTTAGCGCGTCGATTTGCTTGATTGGGCCAACATTGCCCGCATCGTCTGGTTCAATACCATCGCGCGCATTTTTCAGCATGGCTAAAGCGTGTAGAGGGATATCAGGACGTGACCATGCATCCGGAGCTGGAGATAAGTCATCAGTATTCGTTTCGCCAGTGACTTTAAAAACAGTCACGGTCATTTTTTCTGCTAATGCAGGGCGCTGTTTGAACCACTCAGCATCAGCCCATGATTCAATAACTTGTTTCGCATGCGCATTTCCAGCTTTCGCTTTTTCTTCTACGTCGTAGAAGTTATCAAACATTAATAATGTATGGGAAAGGGCTTTCGCTGCGATAGGCGCTAATTTAGCATCATCAAGAGCTTCAATTAGTGCATGGATGTTATATCCGCCCTGCATGGTACCTAGTAATTCAATGGCTTTTTCAGGGGAGATAAGAGAAGAGGAAGTTTCGCCTTTAGCAATTGCGGCTAAAAATCCAGCTTTTACGTACGCTGCTTCATCAACACCAGGGGGGACGCGGTTGGTTAGCAGGTCTAACAAGAAATCTTCTTCACCTTTGGGTGGGTTTTTTAGTAACTCTACCAGTGCAGCTACTTGTGACGCATCTAATGGCTTAGGGACAATCCCTTGAGCGGCACGCTCGGCTACGTGCTTACGGTATTCTTCTAGCACGACGTTCTCCTCGCTTCTTTGTTATTTATATACCCGGCTGTCTGCACCTTATTGATAAAATTATCATCCGGTGCCAGGTCAGAGGAATTTGCTCGCATAATCTCAATGGCGGTAAAATTATGTCCAGCTTCGGGCTCTCAGCATAGCAGAATTTAAACGCAATGTTAATTCATTCACAAGAAAGTAACATTTATCTACTAACTTCATGCCTTAACACTTAATTACGGGTTATTTTTTAGCTTAAGAGATTATAAATCTTTATAAAAAGCTGAAAAAACCATACTTTTTATAATGCATTTCGCTGATTAAAGCACCCTCTTTTATGGCTTTTTCCTTTGGGTATCACAAATTATATTTATTATCGTAATTTTATTTACATTACTAATTGATAAGGTAAATCATTACGATTGGTTTTAATCTATTTAAAGGATTTTATTGATTTTATTAACCTTTTATTCCAAGTAAATTTCCGAAGCGGTCAATAAACTGGCACATGTGGTTGTTATCATCGATTAACATTGGCCCTCGATATAATTTTGCTCCTAACTGAGTGAAATGTTCACAGGCCAAATTAAAATTATCGACTTGCCAATAAAGCACAGTGCCTTTACTGCTTAATTTCTACTTCTGATGCTCCATTAAAAACCTTTGCGTTACCTTTATTTGGCATTTCAATTAAAGTCCTATTTCCTATTTGAATGCCTTTTTTATGTACAAGGATATTTTTGTGGGTCAATTAAAAATTTCCAGCTGAGCGATTTTTCAATCTCCGCAATGTTCTTTCTGAAGGTAATTAAATTATTTTCAATTAATATTTGTTTAGATTTTAATAAATAATTGAACTGAAACATGTGACTAGTTGTTTATATTCACAAAAACAAAAAAAAGCCAACATGTTTCCACATTGGCTTCAATTCGCTTTGGTGATAAACAGCATACTAGAGATACTGTTTATCAGTGCAGTTAAAGAAAATTATTTTTTCTTTTTCGCTTTAGCGTTTGGTAAATCAGTAATGCTACCTTCGTAAATTTCAGCAGCCATACCGATTGATTCGTACAGTGTTGGGTGCGCGTGGATAGTTAATGCTAAATCTTCGGCATCACAACCCATCTCAATTGCTAGGCCGATTTCACCCAGTAATTCACCACCGTTGACACCGACAACAGCACCACCAATAACACGGTTAGATTGCTTGTCGAAAATCAGTTTAGTCATACCTTCTGAACAATCAGATGCGATTGCACGGCCTGATGCTGCCCATGGGAAAGTCGCAACTTCATAGCTGATATTTTGCTCTTTCGCTTCTTTCTCAGTTAAACCAACCCATGCAACTTCTGGCTCAGTATAGGCAATAGAAGGAATAACTTTCGGGTCAAAGTAATGTTTCAGACCAGAGATAACCTCAGCGGCAACATGACCTTCATGCACACCTTTATGCGCTAACATTGGCTGACCAACGATATCACCGATAGCGAAAATATGTGGCACGTTAGTGCGCATTTGTTTATCCACATGGATAAAGCCACGATCATCAACTTCGACGCCTGCTTTGCCTGCATCCAAGTTTTTACCGTTAGGAACACGGCCGATAGCCACTAATACCGCATCATAACGTTGTGGTTCTGCGGAAGCTTTTTTACCTTCCATCGAAACGTAGATACCGTCTTCTTTCGCTTCAACTGCTGTTACTTTAGTTTCTAACAGTAGGTTGAATTTTTTACTGATTTGTTTGGTGAATACTTTAACCACATCTTTGTCAGCCGCTGGGATGACTTGGTCAAACATTTCAACCACATCGATTTGAGAACCCAGTGCATGATACACAGTCCCCATTTCTAAACCGATAATACCACCACCCATCACCAGCAGACGCTCAGGAACTTCAGTCAGTTCTAATGCATCTGTTGAATCCCAAATACGTGGGTCTTCATGTGGGATAAATGGTAATTGAATTGGACGGGAACCTGCAGCAATGATTGCGTTATCGAAATTGATAGTCGTACTACCATTTTCGCCTTCAACAACCAGAGTATTAGCGCCTGTAAATTTACCGAAGCCGTTAACCACGTTAACTTTACGGCCTTTAGCCATACCAGCTAGACCGCCAGTCAGCTGATTAATCACTTTTTCTTTCCATAAACGAACTTTGGAAATGTCAGTTTTTGGCTCACCAAAAACAATACCGTGCTCAGCTAAAGCTTTTGCTTCTTCGATCACTTTTGCAACATGCAATAAAGCTTTTGAAGGGATACAGCCAACGTTTAAACAAACCCCACCAAGCGTTGAATAACGTTCTACTAAAACAGTTTCTAAACCTAAGTCAGCGCAACGGAAAGCCGCAGAATAACCTGCAGGGCCTGCACCAAGCACAACGACTTGGGCTTTAATTTCAGTACTCATCATGACCTCTTTTTGTTTTGTCCAGCGGTACTGCTGAATAAACGATTTTCCACTGGAAAAGTACACACCGAGAGCAGTTTACAGAATTGTTAACACCCTGAAAAGGCTCATTTCGTGATGTAACTCCCAACCTTTCGTAGCAGCAGCAAAAAATTCTGTCTCAGCCTAAATAAAGCAGACCGGCCTATAAGCCGGTCTTATTATTTACATCACTAAGCGGCGAATATCGCTCATTAATTGCCCTACTAAGGTAATGAAGCGAGCTCCATCAGCGCCATCAATAACACGATGGTCAAAGGACAGTGACATAGGCAGGATCAGGCGAGGAACAAACTCACTACCATTCCAAACTGGTTTCATTGCAGAACGTGACAGCCCCATAATCGCAACTTCTGGTGCATTCACAATTGGTGCAAAGCCGGTTGTTCCGATACCACCAAGGCTAGAAATAGTGAAACATCCGCCTTGCATATCAGATGCAGTCAGTTTACCTGCACGTGCTTTCTTAGAAACTTCCATCAGTTCGCGAGATAACTCTAAAATGCCTTTTTTGTTAACGTCTTTAAAGACAGGAACAACTAAGCCATTTGGTGTATCAACTGCAATACCGATGTTGATGTATTTTTTCAGGAATAAACGCTGCGCATCTTCAGAAATCGAGCTATTAAAGCGTGGCATTTCTTCCAGTGCGCGAGCAACGGCTTTCATGACAAATACCAGTGGGGTAATTTTCACGCCAAGCTGTTTTTTCTCTGCTTCTTTATTTTGTTGCTTACGGAATTCTTCAACTTCTGTGGTATCTACTTCTTCCATTAGCGTAACATGCGGGATCATCACCCAGTTACGGCTCAGGTTAGCACCAGAGATTTTTTGAATACGGCCCAGTTCAACTTCTTCGACTTCACCGAATTTGCTGTAATCCACTTTTGGCCACGGCAACATGCCTGGTAAACCACCACCAGCTGCTGCTGGAGACTCTGCGCGTTTAACCGCATCTTTCACGTAAGCTTGAACGTCTTCACGCAGGATACGACCTTTACGACCTGTACCTTTTACTTTCGCTAAGTTAACACCAAATTCACGCGCTAAGCGACGAATAACTGGCGTTGCATGTACATATGCATCGTTTTCAACGAATTCATTTTTGCTATCAGCGGCTTTAGCTGGGGTAGCCGCCGCAGGAGCTGGCGTTGCTGCTTGAGCAGGTGCTGATGCTTGAGGTGCTGGTGCCGCAGCTGGCGCTGCACCCGCAACTTCAAAAGTCATAATCAGCGAGCCAGTTTTCACTTTGTCGCCAGTCGCAATTTTGATTTCTTTAACAGTTCCCGCAAATGGTGCAGGCACTTCCATTGATGCTTTGTCGCCTTCAACCGTAATGATTGATTGCTCAGCTTCAACGGTGTCACCCACTTTAACCATCACTTCGGTAACTTCAACTTCATCGCCACCAATATCTGGAACATTAACATCTTTAATTGCTGAAGCTGCTGGAGCAGCTGGTGCCGCCGTTTCAGAAGTTGGAGCTGCTGCTGGCGCTGCGCCTGCAACTTCAAAGACCATAATTAGCGAGCCAGTTTGTACTTTGTCGCCAGTCGAGATCTTGATTTCTTTAACAGTACCTGCAAATGGAGCAGGTACTTCCATCGAAGCTTTATCACCTTCAACAGTAATCAATGATTGCTCAGCTTCAACGGTGTCACCGACTTTTACCATGATTTCGGTAACTTCAACTTCATCACCACCGATATCTGGTACAGCAACGTCTTTTGACGCTGCTGCGCTTGGTGCTGCCGTTGGAGCCGCTGCAGGTGCTTCTGCTGGAGCAGGTGCTGCTGCACCCGCTTCTGCTTCAAACAGCATAATCAATTTACCGGTTGTGACTTTATCACCAACTGCAATTTTAATTTCTTTAACCACACCCGCTTGTGGAGATGGGACTTCCATAGAAGCTTTATCACCTTCAACGGTAATAAGCGATTGCTCAGCTTCTACTTTATCACCCACTTTAACCATCACTTCGGTGACTTCAACTTCATCAGCACCGATATCTGGCACTTTGATTTCAATAGACATTGATTTTTACCTCTTATGCCAAACGTGGGTTAACTTTATCTGGGTTGATGTTGTATTTTTTGATCGCTTCTTCAACGACCTTAACATCAATCTCACCACGTTTAGCTAATTCACCTAATGCTGCAACGATCACATAGCTAGTATCCACTTCAAAGTGGTGACGTAAGTTTTCACGGCTATCTGAACGACCGAAGCCATCTGTACCCAGAACACGGTAGTCACTTGCTGGTACATAAGTACGAACTTGTTCAGCAAACAGTTTCATGTAGTCAGTCGACGCTACTGCTGGTGCATCGTTCATCACTTGTGCGATATATGGAACACGTGGAGCTTCAGATGGGTGTAGCATATTCCAACGCTCACAGTCTTGGCCATCACGCGCCAATTCAGTAAATGAAGTCACGCTGTATACATCAGAGCCGATGCCATAATCTGCAGACAGAATATCCGCCGCTTCACGCACATGACGCATCATAGAACCTGAACCTAACAACTGAACTTTGCCTTTACTACCTTCAACTGAAGCCAGTTTATAGATACCTTTACGGATACCTTCTTCTACACCTTCTGGCATTGCAGGCATATGATAGTTTTCGTTCAGAGTTGTGATGTAGTAATACACGTTCTCTTGTTTTTCACCGTACATGCGCTCTAAACCGTTTTGCATGATCACAGCAACTTCATAAGCAAATGCTGGGTCATAAGAAATACAGTTAGGGATTGTCAGTGATTGAATATGGCTATGGCCATCTTCGTGTTGTAAACCTTCACCATTTAGCGTTGTACGACCTGAAGTACCACCAATCAAGAAGCCACGTGCTTGTTGGTCACCCGCTGCCCACATTAAGTCACCAATACGTTGGAAACCAAACATTGAGTAGTAGATATAGAATGGGATCATCGGCAAGTTGTTAGTGCTGTAAGATGTTGCAGCAGCTAACCAAGAAGAACCTGCACCCAATTCATTGATACCTTCTTGCAGGATTTGACCTTTCGAATCTTCTTTATAGTATGCGACTTGTTCTCTGTCTTGTGGTGTGTATTGCTGGCCTTTCGGGCTATAAATACCAATTTGACGGAATAGACCTTCCATACCAAAAGTACGCGCTTCATCAGCGATGATTGGCACTAAACGCTCTTTGATAGACTTGTTTTTCAACATAACGTTCAATGCACGAACGAAAGCGATCGTGGTCGAAATTTCTTTCGATTGTTCTTCTAATAATTGGCTGAAATCTTCCAGTGCAGGGATTTCCAGCTTCTCATCAAAAGTTGAACGACGAGCAGGTAAATAACCACCCAGCGCTTGACGGCGCTCGTGCAGATATTTGTATTCCTCTGAATCTTTTTCAAAAGTAACGTAAGGCAGTTTTTCGATTTGCTCATCAGCGACTGGAACATTGAATTGATCACGGAAATGACGAACGCCATCCATGTTCATTTTTTTCACTTGGTGCGCAATGTTTTTACCTTCTGCTGTTTCACCCATACCATAACCTTTAATGGTTTGAGCTAAGATAACAGTTGGTTTGCCTTTGGTTTCTTGTGCTTTTTTGAATGCTGCATACACTTTCTTCGGATCATGACCACCGCGGTTCAGTGCCCAAATCTCATCATCAGTCATATCTTTAACTAATGCAGCCGTTTCAGGGTAGCGGTTGAAGAAGTGCTCACGGACATATGCGCCATCACGTGATTTAAAGGTTTGGTAGTCACCGTCTAAGGTTTCGTTCATCAGTTGAACAAGTTTGCCACTCGTATCTTTACGCAGCAGTTCATCCCAACGGTCGCCCCACATCACTTTGATAACTTGCCAGCCAGCGCCACTAAAGACACCTTCTAATTCGTTAACAATTTTACCGTTACCTGTAACTGGGCCATCCAGACGTTGCAGGTTACAGTTAATAACGAAAACTAAGTTATCTAATTGATCACGTGTTGCAATAGTAATTGCACCTTTAGATTCTGGCTCATCCATCTCACCATCACCAAGGAATGCATACACACGCTGAGCGGATGTATCTTTCAGACCACGGTTGTTTAGGTATTTCAGGAATTTAGCTTGATAAATAGCATTAATTGGCCCCAGCCCCATTGATACGGTTGGGAACTGCCAGAAATCAGGCATTAATTTAGGGTGCGGGTAAGAAGACAGACCATTGCCGCCAATTTCTTGACGGAAATTGTTCATTTGCTCTTCAGTTAGACGACCTTCTAAGAAAGCACGTGCGTAGATCCCCGGAGAGATATGACCTTGGAAAAATACTAAGTCACCGCCATCATTGTTATTATGAGCGCGGAAGAAGTGGTTGAAGCATACTTCATATAAGGTTGCTGATGACTGGTAAGAAGCCATATGGCCACCCAGTTCTAAGTCTTTTTTAGAAGCCCGCAGAACAGTCATTACTGCGTTCCAGCGAATTGCCGAGCGAATACGGCGCTCTAAATCCATGTTACCAGGGTATGCCGGCTCATCTTCAACAGCAATTGTGTTGATGTAATCAGAACGACCAGATGCACCAGCGGCAATATTAACACCGCCTTTACGCGCTTCGCTTAATACCTGTTCGATAATAAACTGAGCACGATCAACACCTTCTTCACGGATGACCGATTCAATCGCCTGTAGCCAGTCGCGAGTTTCAATCGGATCCACGTCATTTTTTAGCATATCTGACATGGTGTATTCCTTATCTGTTATCTATTTTATATGGTTATATGGAGCCTATCTTCCTGCCATTTTCCCAATATGACTAAAAATAGCGGGAAGATAGGCCCTGATGTAGTTGCCGCTTTAACTCTCGTTTAGAGTATTCACAATAATATAGACGCAGCAGTCAGGATCTATATTATTAATTTAAATCAGGATGTTGCTGTAACCGACGTAAAGAACGTTCTCGTCTTGTCTGTTCACGGCTGATATCCAATAACAAATCTTCGATAAAAGCTAAATGACGATGAGAAGCTTCACGCGCTTTTTCTGGCTCTCTTGCCATTATAGCTGCAAAAATCTGGGCTCTATGTTCACTAACTGCTTTATACATTTCTTTACGGGTATATAAGAACTCAAAATTCTGACGAATATTTTGTTCTAGCATTGGGATCATGCAACGCAATAGGTGTAATAGCACAACATTATGGGCAGCTTCCGTCACAATTAATTGATATTGCAATACGGCATCTGACTCAGCTTCTAGGCCGCCATTTTCTTGTGCTGTCTTAATTAGTTCATAGCTTTGCCGAATTCGTTCAAGATCCTCTTCTGTGCCGCGAAGTGCAGCATAATAAGCTGCAATACCTTCGAGGGCATGGCGAGTTTCAAGCAGATCGAATTGAGATTCGGGATTACCTTCAAGTAGTTGGGCTAAAGGATCACTGAAGCTTTGCCACATTTTCTTTTGAACGAAAGTGCCGCCACCTTGGCGACGAGATAGAAGCCCTTTAGCTTCTAACGTTTGAATTGCTTCACGCACTGATGGCCTAGATACGTCGAATTGCTTGGCAAGTTCACGCTCAGGAGGCAGCTTTTCGCCGGGCCGTAGTGTCCCTTCGAAAATAAGATGTTCGAGTCGTTGCTCTATCACATCTGATAACTTTGGTTGGCGAATTTTACCGTAAGTCATAATCTGCCATATTCATTAGTGAGTAATTATTGATTAGGTATTACCCAGTGTTAATTGGTAATACCAATTTTCTTATGGGGTAATAAAGTAACAAAGTATTCACTATCTGTCCATAAAGACCTTGCGCTAAATCATAAAATCCTGCAAATCTTAACAATTTTTTTTAATATTTAGCATGATTTGATAACTTAATAACCAATCACATATGAATATTTTTAACATTAAAACCGATTTTTTATGCTAAAAAACAAAAGCTGAAGCGTTAAAGTAAGTCATTATTTAAATTTAAATTCATATTTTTTGAATAAATAATCGATAATAAAAACCAACTTATATTCAGGCTCTAAAAAACACTATCTATTGTAATGAAAATGTTAACAAAAGAGTTAACCCTGACTTAAGTGAAACACAGTGTGTTGATAACACACTTTTTTTACCATAAAACTTCAGAATAAAATGGAAGTAATGAATAGAATAACACGCTAATATTTCAATATTGCGGATAGGCGCAAGCCTATTTATTCAGTTTAATCATGGGGCGACAAAAATAATGAAATTTTACCGCCCTCCGATTCCACTAACCCTTTGATCTAATTAATTTTAACAGTAAAAGAAAGGCCAATTTATACTTTACTTTCAACAAAGCGCATTGATAAATCCATTGCTTTAATATGCTTAGTCAATGCCCCTACAGAAATAAAATCAACCCCTGTTTCCGCGAATTCCTTTATTGTATTTAATGTAACATCCCCTGAGACCTCAAGTGCTGCTTTCCCTGCGGTGAGTACTACGGCTTCTTTCATCATCATTGAAGTGAAGTTATCTAACATAATGATGTCAGCCTCTGCCTTCAAAGCACGTAATAGCTCAGCTAAACTTTCAACTTCGATCTCAATCGGTACATCAGGGTGAGCTTGGCGAGCTAACTCAACAGCGCGCTCAACAGACCCTGCGGAGATAATATGGTTCTCTTTTATTAGATAAGCGTCAGACAACCCTAGTCGATGGTTAAAACCACCGCCCATCAGCACAGCATACTTTAAAGCGGTTCTCAGCCCAGGTATGGTTTTACGGGTATCAAGCAGTTTAGCTTTCGTCCCCTCGATTTGTTTCACATACTGCGCGGTTACACTTGATACCGATGAAAGTGTTTGAATAAAGTTCAACGCAGTACGTTCGCCAGTTAATAAAATTTGTGATGGGCCATGCATCTCACACAATACTTGGTTTGGCGTAACAACTTCGCCATCTTGTACTTTCCAGTCAATTTTGACTTGCCCCCCTAGTTGAAGAAACACCTCTTCTAACCATTGTTTCCCGCAAAAGACCCCATTTTCACGGGTGATAATGCGTGCTGTCGCTTGAGTATCCGCATTCAATAACTGACCTGTTATATCCCTTTTATAATCAATGACCTGACCTAAATCTTCTTTCAGAGCAACACCAACCATAAATGGAATATCCGTATCCAATCTTGCCTGAAGAATTGTACGTCTTTGCTGTTCATCATAACGTCGTATAGGCATTTATAACTCCAAAATATGCACCCGTCTTATTTTATCTATGCTAATCTTTTCATTCGCAGATAACGAGTATTAACAAAAAAGAAAAGAGAATACTATGGATAACGATATGAAAATACATGATGGTTGGCTAAATAATGTGACTCATATCCCTTCCCCACACCACGACCAACGCCCTGAGAATGTTATTCCTTCTCTTTTGGTTATCCATAATATTAGCCTCCCCCCCGGTAGGTTTGGTGGACCTTATATTGATCAACTCTTTACAGGGAAGTTAAACCCTAAAGAACACCCCTTTTTTGAAGAAATCAAACACCTTCGTGTTTCTGCACACTGCTTAATACGCCGTGATGGTGCGATCGTTCAATATGTACCTTTTCATTTACGAGCTTGGCATGCAGGGCAATCTAGCTACCAAGGCAAAGAAAAATGTAATGATTTTTCAATTGGCATTGAGCTGGAAGGTACAGATTTTGAACCATTCACTGAAGCGCAATACCAGTCTCTTGCCCAACTAACCCAGTTGCTTATTTCTGTGTACCCATTAATTAAACATAATATTACTGGTCACAGTGATATAGCCCCTGAAAGGAAAACAGACCCAGGCCCATTTTTCGATTGGCAAAAATATAAAAATAAATTAAAACGTTAATAGTTATTATACTTAATTAACAGCTAATATTTTTATTTTAATATATATTAGCTGTTAATAGCACCGAACTTATCTTATATAACAATTCATTACCTAACACTGTTTTAAAAGCAATTCTTTTTTTATTGCGAAGCCACTCGAAAAAAATAATGTAACGCATCCTTTCACACTACAAAACTTACAAAACGCTTTCTATTTTTTTATTTATCGATAAGTTTATTAAAAAAAATTAATTATGATTAAACCTCACTAAACAAAAGAGGTTTTAATTATGAATCAGCAAGGTTTTTCTCTTATCGAAATAATGGTAGTCATCGCAATCATTTCTATACTTAGTGCTATTGCTATTCCTGGTTATCAAGGGTATATGCAAAAAGCTGCGATGACAGATGTACTACAAATGGTGCTCCCCTATAAAAGTAGTATAGAACTGTGTAGTTTTGAGCAAGGAAGTTTATCACAATGTAATAATGGAAATAATAACATACCTACTAATATAACAGGAAAGTACATTAGTAAAATAGAAGTAAAGTCTGGGGTTATTAAATTAACGGGTGATAAGTCACTATCAGCACTTAATATAACCTTAACACCGTCAATCCCAGCAAATAGCATGCCTTTTAAATGGTCAGTTCTTTGTGAAAGTAAAACTGATGCAAATTTAAAATCATTATGTGAAAAAACATTTGTATTTTAATTAGGAGTTTTCATGAACACACTCAAGGACAAGCAATATATTTTAAAAGAGTTAAAAAATATATGTGATAGAAACTATATGATCATAATTGATTATAATCACAAAAGGTTATCTATCGCTGTCGCAAAAAAGCCTAATGACAATTTAATTGCCACACTAAAATTTATTGCAAGTGTACCCGTTTGCTACGATATTTGGCCAAAAGAGAAAATCGACCATTATTTCAACAGTGAAATACATCAAATAAAAGAAGAAGAGACTCAATATCAACCTAAAGAGGCTGAGTCCCTTAATGTTAGCTCACCCGCTGTTGATTTTGTTGAGGACCTACTAAAAACCGCTGTTCATAAACGTTCATCGGACATCCATCTTGAACCTACCAAACAAGGGTTAAAGATTAGGTTGCGGGTTGATGGGAAATTATATTTTATCCCTTCCCCACCATATGAAATTAACAATGAAATCATTGCTCGTATAAAAATACTCGCAAAAATGAATATCGCAGAAAAACGGCGTCCACAAGATGGGCAAATGAGTTGGCATTTTGATGGGAAAAATTACAGTATCCGCCTATCAAGTATTCCAATTCTTCATGGTGAAAAACTAGTATTACGCATTTTGAATACACAGTTAAAATATTCTTTAGAGCACATTGGGATGTGCTCTTCCCTTCTTTCTTCACTACAAGACTATCTAAATCAGCCACAAGGGTTAATTTTAGTTACAGGCCCTACAGGTAGCGGTAAAACAGTAACGTTGTATAGTGCCCTTGAATATTTAAATAAGTCCTCTAGAAATATCTCAACCATCGAAGACCCAATTGAGATCCCTTTACAAGGGGTCAATCAAACTCAAGTCAATGAAAAATATGATCTTAGCTTCGCTTTTATTCTGAGAGCATTACTAAGACAAGACCCAGATATTATTATGATTGGGGAAATTAGAGATGAAGAAACCGCTAAAATTGCCACGCGTGCCGCACAAACAGGGCATTTAGTTTTATCAACATTACATACTAATTGTACCTTTAGTGCGATAGAGCGCATGAATCAGCTAGGCGTTAGTCATATTGAATTAAAATCGTGTTTAAAAATGGTAATAGCACAAAGGTTAGTAAGAAAGCTTTGCCCTTATTGTAAAGGAATTACAGCGCAGCCCGTTAAACTGAATGATGATCTAATTATTAATCAGTGGTCGTCTAAAGGGTGTGAGCTCTGCTTCTCTGGCTTTATGGGCAGAACCGCTATTTATGAGTATATCGATCAACCAAAGATAGGCAAATTATTTTCTGGTCAGCCCTCTAGCATAGAGGGTTTCGATAACTTATTTAAAGCGGGCCTAACTTTAGTTGAATCAGGTGAAACAACTCTGCAAGAAATTTATTCTGTTATTGGGCATGGAAAACTATAATTATGTTTATTTATTCATATATTGCTATTGACAGTAACAACAATTTAATTAAAAAAAACCTTTTAGCCAGTAGTAAGAAAAATGCTTTTTTGGCAATTACTAAAAATAACCTAACCCCATTAAAAATTAAATTTAAAATGATTTTTATTTTAAATCGTGAGAATATAGATTATCGAATACATTTCTTTCACCAATTAAGTATATTGGCATCTTCAGGTATTAACCTAGTTCAATGCCTAAAAATACTACTATCTAATTGCCACCTTCCTTATTGGCAAAATATGATAGAAAATTCAATTGACAACCTAGAAAAAGGCGATAAGCTTTCACAGCATCTAACTAAGCACCCTCTTATTTTTAATAACACAATAGTCAGCCTAATAATTGTTGCCGAAAAAACAGGGCGTTACGATGAAAGCTTTCAAGTTATTAGCACAATGTTAGAACACAATGAAAAAAATGCATTACTTATCAAAAAAGCAATGCGTTATCCAATCGCACTATCACTATTTTCAATCTTATTATTAATAATTATGATGTACTATGTTGTCCCTCAATTTGAAAATATATATGGTAATTTTCAACATGAATTACCTTTTGTTACTAAAGTTGTTATTTTTACCTCTGAATATATACAAGAAAAATCAATCATTCTGTTATTTATATTTTTCATTTTATCAGTATTAACAGTTAAATTTAAATTTACACTTAAATCTATTTTAAATAGAGTCATGATGCGCATACCATTACTCAAAGATTTAATACAAACCCATTACTTAAGCCTTTATTTTTTAACCATGCACTCAACATTAAGAGTCGGATTATCATTATCTGAATGCTTAAGTTGCACTATTCAAACTATCAGCAATTACCAATACAATAAAGATTGTAGGCAAATACAAACCTCTGTACACCAAGGGGAATTACTTTCTTATGCAATGAAGCACACTAAACTCTTCCCTGATTTATCTGTACAGCTACTCTCTATTGCTGAAGAGTCAGGAAAGCTTCAGTATTTCACCCAATATTTATTTAAATATTATTCAGAGCAATATCTATTTTTAACTGAAAAATCGCTCAAAAACCTAGAGCCTATTTTATTGGTTTTTATTGCAATTTTAGTCGGTACGATTATGTTAGCGATGTATTTGCCGATATTTAATTTAGGTAATGTAATAACTGGGTTATAACTTATTTTAATAAAGATACAATTGTTATATTTACAGAATATCAATATCATATGGCGTACTTTCACTAGTTATTTTTAACTAGTGAAATTAATACAAAATTGAGTAAAGACAAACTGATTGTTTCAGTGTAATCTATTTTTCTTCGATGAATAAATGAATAATTTTATGCCCTATATAGTTGCTTTGACAGGTGGTATTGGTAGCGGAAAGACAACGGTTGCAAACGAGTTTGCAAAATACGGTGTCCCTCTTGTCGATGCGGATGTCATCGCGCGTCAGGTCGTAGAGCCAAATACACCAGCATTAGAAACCATTAAATCTCATTTTGGTGAAGAGGTTATTCTCCCTAATGGCTCTCTCAACCGGCGTAAGCTCAGGGAAATTATTTTCTCTAACCCTAATGAAAAAAAATGGTTGAATGCACTGCTACACCCCCTTATTCAGCAAGAAACACAAAAGCAATTCCAACAAGCAAATTACCCTTACGTGCTCTGGGTTGTTCCATTATTAATTGAAAATAATATTTATCATTTGGCTAATAGAGTGTTAATTGTAGATGTAACACCCGAAGAACAAATTCAGCGAACCCTGAAAAGAGATAATACCAGTCTTGAGCAAATAACGAATATACTAAATGCGCAGGTAAGCCGTGAAAAACGTCTATCTTATGCCGATGACATAATTACAAACCACACTAACGATACAGATATTTCAGATAAGGTAGCAATTCTACACAATCAATATTTAGCATTAGCAAAAATAAAAAAATAGGAATAAAAATGGGCGAACTAATTGCAACAAATTTTATTACTTATGAGTATCCGATGAATGAAAAGATCCGTTCATGGTTGCGCCTTGAAACACTTTTATCTCAAATTTATGAGCTTAGTAATATTACCTCTTATTCTTCAGGTATCGCTTTTTTTCGCTCTGTTTCAGAATTAATTGAAATTCTCGATAGAGGGGAAGTTCGTTCTGAGCTAATTAAAGAACTTGAAAAACAACGGACTCGGTTATCCAATTGGGCTGAAGCCCCTAACGCAGATAATGAATTGATTTCCTCATTATTAGAACAATTATCCGGTAAAATTTCCCATTTAATGTCTGCGCCTCGTTTTGGTCATCACTTACGTACAGATAAAATTATTAGTATGGTGCGCCAACGCCTAAGCATTCCTGGAGGATGCTGTAGTTTTGATCTTCCTACATTACAACTCTGGTTAAATATCCCTCAAGTTGAACGGGATAAAGCGATTAACGGCTGGCTACAAAGTATTGAGCCTCTAAATGACGCATTAAAAACTGTTCTTACTTTAATTCGGCAAAGTGGAAAATTCGAAGTCAGAGAGTCTAATAATGGCTTCTACCAAGATAATGTAGAAGGCAAAGAATTGTTGCGTATCAAGCTATCTACAGAATACCTGATTTACCCGCAAATCTCAGGGCACAAAACACGGTTTGCTCTACGTTTCCTGCATATTGACAGTGAGAATGGTATACTACCAGACGTAATTAATTTTGAATTATCCTGTTGCTAGCTAGAGTTATAATTTATGAGTGAAATTATTGAGGTAAATTGCCCCACATGCAAAAAAATAGTGGTCTGGGATGAAACTAGCCCTTATCGACCTTTTTGCAGTAAACGTTGCCAACTTATTGATCTTGGTGAATGGGCAAGTGAAGAAAAACGCATTGCGAGTCAAGGTGACATATCTGACAGCGATGATTGGAGTGAACAACCCGATAAGTAATATCTATAATTTAGGTGGAAAATACAAAATATGGTGATTATCCCCTTATGTATTTTCCACTTACTATGCTTTCAGGTACGATTCTTTATGTTTAGTCCTCAATTCGTACCGGACTAAAAACTACCCGATTTTACCTTAGCATATCAACAATAACACGGTTTGCTGGCGGGAATTCATCCGCAACCAGATCTTGTTGAGCAACCCAACGTGAAACCTGCCCTTCTTTACCATAAGGTTCATTATCCCATTCGGAAACCATAAAGAAGTAAAGTGTAATAAACCGATCATCAAACTCATGGTCAACGCGGTGAAATAATTCACTTTGAGTGACAATAATGCCAACTTCTTCTTCAAGTTCACGGATTAATGCCGCTTCTGGTAATTCTCCTTTTTCAAGCTTGCCGCCCGGAAACTCCCAAAAACCAGCCATGTGAGTACCTTCTGGGCGTTTAGTAATAAAAATTTGCTGCTGTGAATTGCGTATAATCCCAGCTGCAATATGCAAATGTTTTTTTTCCATTATTTCTTCACCAAAAAGGCGGGTACCCCCGCCTTTTTTATAGTATTGATATTTTTAACAACGAATTAGTTTAAGCGGCCATGGCATTGCTTATACTTTTTACCTGAGCCACAAGGACATGGGTCATTACGACCGATTTTATGGCCTTGTGTTGCTATTTTGGCTTCAGTTTCAGTCATTAAAGATTCCGAACCTGCTTCGTGACTAAGTTGTTGTTTCTTCGCTAAACGCTCTGCTTCTTCACGGCGCTGTTGTTCTAAAGCTTCGACCTCTTCAGGTAAACGAACTTGTACTTTAGATAACGTACTGATCACCTCATATTTCAGTGCTTCAAGCATATTTGCAAACATGCTGAAAGACTCACGTTTATATTCTTGTTTCGGGTCTTTTTGGGCATAACCACGTAAATGAATACCTTGACGTAAATAATCCATTGAAGCTAAATGCTCTTTCCATAAGGTATCTAATGTTTGCAACATTACCCCTTTTTCAAAGTTACGCATTGCTTCTGCACCGACAATTTCTTCTTTGCGATCATAAACTTCAATGGCTTTTGCCATGATACGTTCACGCAATGTTTCCTCGTGCAGTTCTGGTTCTTTATCTAACCACTCTTTGATTGGTAAATCGAGGTCAAAATCATTAACTAAACGCTGATGTAGCCCTTCAATATCCCACATTTCTTCTAATGACTGCGGAGGAATATATGCATCCATTGTTGTTGTGAATACATCTTCACGAATGCTATCAACGGTTTCCTTGATATCACCACCATCCAACAATTCATTACGCTGAGTATAGATAGCACGACGTTGGTCGCTCGCTACATCATCATACTCAAGTAATTGTTTACGAATATCAAAGTTACGGCTTTCAACTTTACGTTGCGCATTCGCAATCGCTTTAGTGACCCATGGATGCTCTATTGCTTCACCAGGTTTCATCCCTAGTTTTTTCATCATCCCAGTGACACGGTCAGAGGCGAAAATGCGCATAAGTGCATCTTCCATCGATAAGTAGAAACGTGATGAACCTGCATCCCCTTGACGACCAGCACGGCCTCGTAACTGGTTATCAATACGGCGAGACTCATGACGCTCTGTACCAATGATATGTAAACCGCCGGATGCTAATACTGCATCATGACGAATTTTCCATTGGGCTTTGATTTCATCAATTTGTTCTTGAGTTGGGTCTTCCAAAGCGGCAATTTCAGATTGCCAGCTACCACCCAACATAATATCAGTACCACGCCCCGCCATGTTCGTTGCAATGGTGACAGCACCCGCTTGACCCGCATTGGCGATAATATCAGCTTCCATTGCGTGGAATTTAGCATTAAGAACATTGTGCGCAATCTTAGCTTTTTTCAATGCATTAGAAATTAGCTCTGATTTTTCAATCGAAATAGTACCGACCAGTACTGGCTGACCATTGGCAGTTCTTTCACGGATATCTTCAATAATTGCAGCGAATTTATCTGCTTCATTCATATAAACCAGATCAGGTAAATCTTTACGAACCATTGGGCGGTTAGTTGGAATAACGATGGTATCAAGTTTATAAATAGAGCTAAATTCAAACGCTTCTGTATCTGCGGTACCCGTCATACCGGCTAGTTTTTCATACAAACGGAAGTAATTTTGGAATGTTATAGACGCGAGTGTCTGGTTTTCATTTTGGATTTCAACACCTTCTTTCGCTTCAACAGCTTGGTGCAAACCATCAGACCAACGACGCCCTTCCATTGTACGACCTGTATGTTCGTCGACAATAACAATTTGGCCATCTTTTACAATATAATCAACGTCTAACGTAAATAAAGCATGCGCACGTAAGCCAGCCATAACATGGTGCATTAACATAATGTTAGATGGAGAATATAACGACTCTCCTTCAGCCATTAAGCCTTCTTTTGCCAATAACTCTTCGATTAATACTAGCCCACGCTCAGTAATGGTAACTTGACGTGCCTTTTCATCAACCGAAAAATGACCTTCCCCTTGGAAAGTATCGGAGTCTTCTTTTTCTTGGCGTTGCAGATGTGGAATTAGTTTATCCACTTTTTGGTACAATTCTGAGCTATCTTCAGCAGGACCTGAGATAATTAGAGGTGTACGAGCTTCATCGATAAGAATTGAGTCAACCTCATCCACTAAAGCATAATGAAGCTTACGTTGAACGCGTTCTTCAGGACTAAACGCCATGTTGTCACGTAAGTAGTCGAAGCCAAACTCGTTATTAGTTCCATAAGTAATATCCGCAGCATACGCTTCGCGTTTCGCTGGAGGAGCCATACCCGGTAAGTTAATACCCACCGTTAAGCCTAAGAACTCAAATAATGGGCGGTTATTTTCCGCATCTCGTTTTGCTAAGTAGTCGTTTACTGTTACAACATGGACACCTTTGCCACTTAATGCGTTAATATATGCAGGTAACGTTGCGGTAAGTGTTTTACCTTCACCTGTGCGCATTTCAGCGATACAGCGTTCATTCAGTACCATCCCACCAATTAGCTGTACATCAAAGTGTCGCATACCAAATACACGTCGACTCGCTTCACGTACCGTAGCGAACGCTTCAGGAATGATGCTTTCTAAGCTTTCGTTTTTCTCTAGACGCTCACGAAACTCAATTGTTTTAGCTTTTAGTTCATCATCCGATAACTTTTCGAAATCAGGCTCTAAACGGTTAATTTTTTCAACTTCTTTGCGTAAGCGGCGTAGTGTGCGGTCGTTACGGCTACCAAAAACTTTGGTTAGGATCTTTGTTAACATATCTTTAATCTCTAATATATCAATTAGTTATTTAATTTTTTATTCATTGTTATGCCATAAAATAATACAGCGATATCTGCTGATACTTTATGAGGGAGATTAAGAAGTTAACGGCCCTGCACGAATACCATGGACTTGTGCCACCCACATCGCAGGTTGGTAAGAAATAAAGTGAGGGTAATCATAATGATTAACTTGAACAACACGTTCATCCCACTGAAGTGAACGCTGAGCCAACATGGCATACAACGTATCTAACATCAATTGTGGTACAATAAGTTGTTCTGATTCTTTTTTGGCCGTACTTGCATCGTCATCTTCGGTTGCTGAAAAGGCAAAAGTTAACTGACGGATGACATTTCTTACCGCATGTTGCTGCCAATAATTAACCGAAAAAGAGGATGAGGATGAAGAACGTTGAGAATTTTGCTGAGCAAATAAATTATCAAACGCATTAACCGCCTGACTTTGGCGATTAACTGGTGAAGAGTTAATTTGTGTTAATTGAGACTCAGATAATGCATTTAAAATTGTAGGCAAGCCGACACCCGTGGCAACCACACCTAATAATAGGTGGGACCAAAAGTATTTTCTACCAAGTTGTCGCCAAAAATTTAAAATGCCCATTAAACTCTTATATCATCAATTCGTGACAATGCTATTATCTGTCTATACGTTTTATCATTGTACATTGTTAGCTGGAGCCAAAAATGAGAGATAGTCATCCCCAAGCACTTTTTGATGTTCTTGAAGGGTCATTGGCAACATCATCGAACACGTTGCAGACAATTCAGCGCAATGCAAAAGCCATTGTTAAACTGAACCGTGCAGTAAAAGGCTTACTTCCTAGTGAAATCAAACCAATGTGCCGTGTTGCAAACTACCGTAACAATGTTATGGTCCTCGAAGTGGCTAATGCCAGCTGGATGACCCGCCTTAATTATGAAAAAATAAACCTTCTTTCTGCATTAAGGACATCTATTCTACCATCTTTATCTTCTATCGACATCAGAATCAATCCCGATCTAATGCGAAAATCGAAGCAAAATAGTTCAGTAACTAAGCAAACAGACTCAACAAGTCAAAAAATGAACAACCGTCAGATAAGCACGCAAACAGCACTAACATTATTAAAATTAGCGGAGAATAGCCCAAAAGGGTTAAAAGAAAGGTTTGAGCGGCTGGCTGCACTAGCCGGAGAGAGTACTAGCACAGCCAACAGAAAGGGCTAACCCCGATTATTTTCGGTGATAGCCGCATAACCAACGTTATGCGTATACAGCTGAAGGGGCTTTAAATGCCACTGGCAATTGAGCTTCATCTTCAAAGGTAACAAGATCCCAAGCGGACTCTTTCGCTAAAACCGCTTGTAGAAGTTTGTTATTCAGTGCATGACCAGATTTGAACGCAGTAAATGCGCCAATAATGTTATGCCCACACATGAATAAGTCACCTATTGCATCCAACATTTTGTGACGAACGAATTCATCTTCAAAACGTAAGCCATCTTCGTTAAGAACTTTATAGTCATCAACAACGATAGCGCAGTCGAAACTACCGCCTAAGCATAAGCCTTTTGATTGCAGATATTCAATATCACGCATAAAACCAAAAGTACGTGCTCGGCTGATTTGATTAACAAATGATTCCGCAGAGAAATCAAGTGAATAGCGTTGTGTGCTGCTATCAATAGCCGGGTGTTGGAAATCAATAGTGAAATCAAGACTAAACCCATTATAAGGTTTCATCTCTGCCCATTTATCACCATCTTCAACACGTACAGTTTCTTTAATACGCAAAAATTTCTTTGCACAATTTAACTCTTCGATACCGCCATCAAGCAGTAAGAAAACAAATGGTGCTGCACTGCCATCCATAATAGGGATTTCAGGCGCATTGACTTCAATAACAATGTTATCGATACCTAACCCTGCTAAGGCAGCATTCAAATGCTCAACAGTTGAAATACGTACGTTATCTTCGTTGACTAAGCAAGTACATAACATAGTATCGCGAACTGATTTCGCATCTGCCGGAAAATCAACCGGTGGATTAAGGTCAGTACGACGGTAGATGACCCCGGTATTGGCCGGCGCTGGACGTAAAGTAAGCGTAACTTTTTTGCCGGTATGTAGACCGACACCAGTCGCTGTAATTATACGTTTTAATGTCCTTTGTTTGATCATCGTATTTTTCTCGCAATGTTATAAGTCCTACTGATTATCTTACAGGATAACCAGTAGGAAATTTTAGCACAAAAAGCGGAGAAACCAATATAAATTAAAATTAATCGGCCTGCTTACGCAAGAACGCAGGAATATCAAGATAATCTGGTTCTTTATTTGTTTGCGTATTTTGGTCATTAACCGCTTTAGCTGCTGGTTTCTCTTCTGTTAATGAAGACATGCTATTTTGCATTTGCTGATAACGTTGCTCCATTGACGTCTGCTGAGACATCTTATTGCTGACTAAGGTAATTTCAGGGCGTTTGTCCATACCAATACCCGTAGCAACAACAGTGACGCGCAGCTCTTCGTGCATTTCTGGGTCTAGAGAAGTACCGATTACTACCGTCGCATTATCAGATGCGAAAGCACGGATAGTATTACCTACCGTCTCAAACTCATCCAAGCGCAGGTCGAAACCAGCGGTGATGTTAACCAACACACCACGCGCACCAGACAGGTCGATATCTTCAAGTAGTGGGCTAGAAATGGCCATTTCAGCCGCTTCTTCTGCTCTATCTTCACCACGAGCGACACCTGAACCCATCATCGCGTAGCCCATTTCTGACATGACTGTACGTACGTCAGCGAAGTCTACGTTCATCAAACCTGGGCGTGTAATCAGTTCAGCGATACCTTGTACTGCACCTTTAAGTACGTCATTTGCCGCACCAAAAGCATCTAGTAACGAGATACCACGACCAAGTACTTTCAATAATTTATCATTTGGGATGGTGATCAGTGAGTCTACGTGTTTTGATAACTCAGTAATCCCCGCTTCTGCAAATGCCATGCGCTTTTTACCTTCAAAATTGAAAGGCTTAGTCACAACAGCAACTGTCAGAATACCCAGTTCTTTGGCTACCTCGGCAACAACTGGAGCAGCCCCAGTTCCTGTACCACCGCCCATACCTGCTGCGATAAAGACCATATCTGCGCCATCTAATGCATTACGCAGAGCTTCACGATCTTCTTCAGCGGCATTACGGCCGACTTCAGGGTTTGCGCCAGCACCCAGACCTTTGGTAATACCTGTACCGATCTGGATAGTTTGTCCAACTGCGGTTTTACGCAGTGCCTGTGCGTCTGTATTGACAGCGAAGAACTCAACGCCTTCAATACGTTCACGCACCATGTGTTCAACGGCATTACCGCCGCCGCCCCCAACGCCGATGACTTTAATCACCGCATCGTTGGTTAGCTCCATTGGTTCAAACATAATGTCTCTCCGTTTTGTGCTTACTACTTTTGAAGCTAATAATATGCTTCTTTATAAAAATTAAAATTCTTTTCTCAGCCAGCTAGTTATTTTACTAAACCACCCGCTCACTGATGCTCGTTTTTCTATTTCGGTATCATCGCCTAAATGGCTTTCTTTACCGTAGTGCAGAAGCCCAACCGCAGTTGAATAGTATGGCTCCTGCGCATAATCCGTTAATCCTGTGATGTTGAGCGGTGTACCAATTCGCACTTGCGTATGGAACACTTTTTGAGCACATTCGACTAAACCATCGATTTGAGCTGCTCCACCAGTCAACACGATACCAGCGGCCAAATGGTGTTTGACACCTTGTTGGCGTAACTGTTCCTGTAAATTTAAAATTTCTTCATTTACTAAGTTTAACAGCTCAGTATACCGTGGCTCGATAACTTCTGCTAAGGTTTGACGCTGTAAACTTCTAGGTGGACGACCACCCACACTAGGCACTTCTACGGTCTCATCTTTACTGACAATCGAACCTACTGCACAACCATGACGCACTTTGATTGCCTCTGCATCTGTTGGCGGTGTTCCGAAAGCATAAGCGATATCACTAGTCACCACATTACCTGCGTATGGAATAACCTTAGTGTGGCGTAAAGCGCCCCCCGTATAAACTGCCATATCCATTGTACCGCCACCAATATCGACGACACAAACACCTAACTCACGCTCATCTTCAGTTAACACGCTATAGCTTGCAGCAAGACCCGCAAAAATAAGCTGATCGACTTTTAACCCACAACGCTCAACTGCTTTGACGATGTTCTTCGCCATATCATTATGGCAGGTGATCAGATGTACTTTGGCTTGCATACGTACACCCGATAACCCAACCGGATTTTTAATCCCTTCTTGGTAATCTATCGCGAACTCTTGTGGAATTACGTGCAATATTCTGTGTTCATCACGAACACGAACTGATTTTGCAGTATGTACCACACTATCAACATCTTCTTGTGTCACTTCTTCTTCTGAAACTGGCACCATACCAATTTCATTTTGGCAGCTAACATGCTTACCCGATAACGCAAGATATACTGAAGATATTTGGCAATCTGCCATTAATTCGGCCTGATCAATCGCTCTTTGGACACATTTTACCACTGATTCAAGGTCGTTTACGCCACCTTTGTCCATTCCGCGAGATGGACAACTTCCCACCCCAATAATATTAACCATACCATCGGGCAGAATTTCGCCAACAAGGGCTGATACCTTGGAAGTTCCAATTTCAAGGCCTACCACTAATTTTCTGTCCGTTGCTTTAATCATTTCTTCTGCCTAATTAGAGTTATTAGTCATTATTGTAAACTCGGTGGAGCATC
Source organism: Providencia sp. TYF-12 (assembly GCF_041344805.1). Lineage (NCBI taxonomy): Bacteria > Pseudomonadati > Pseudomonadota > Gammaproteobacteria > Enterobacterales > Morganellaceae > Providencia > Providencia sp. TYF-12. The sequence goes on along the minus strand of NZ_CP166833.1, from coordinate 1,576,003 downwards.
GACCAATAGTGGTGCCCAACCCACCGCAGCACCACTGGTATAACGTAAGTCAACATAATCAACTCGTTTATCCGTCGTTTGCTGCAAAAGCGGATAAAGTTCAAGGAACCTGTTTAGCCGCTCTGAAACATCTTTTTTACCCAGTTCAATTCTGACATCGTTGTCTAAAATAATTTGCCATGCATGCCTAGCAGTCATAGAGAGTGACTTTAGTTTTAAGTTATGTGCAGCTAATGTATTCTTAAATACTGCAAATTCTTTAAGAACTTCTTTTTGGCTACCTTGTGGGCCATACAGCAACACATAGTCGCCTTTCCCATTTTCGCTGACCGGTAAACTAAATACCCGCCCCTCTCCATCTACCATGTTTTGATCATTCCACCTTGCAAATGGACGATACTCAACAATGTGAATCTTTAATTCGTCAGGCCATTGTTTGCGCACTGTAACTTGGCGTATCCAAGGCATCATGCTTATTTGATTTTGGATAGCATTGACATCAACTGTCATAAACGTACCCGGTTGCCCTAATGCTAAAATTGCCTTTCTAACATCATCATTTTTGGTGTAATGACGCTCCCCTGTTAGAACCAACTTAGACATTGGTAGCCTATCTGCATCTTTCATCCATGTCGTTACCATCCAACCACTCCAAATGATAGTACTTACAACAATTAGGAAGAAAAATAACCCACCTAAAAATGCACCATTACTTGGCCCTGAACTTGGGTCTTCATCGTTCTTATGGTTATGATGTTTAACGTTTAATGCTGCCTGCGACATATCAACGAGCCAATTTCAGAATTTGCACAACTAACTCAGAAAACCCCATACCTGCTTGACGTGCGGCCATTGGTACTAGGCTATGGCTAGTCATGCCTGGTGAGGTATTCACTTCTAATAAATAGAACTGACCGTCACTATCTTGCATTACATCCACTCGCCCCCAGCCTTCACATCCTATTGTCTGATATGCATTCATTGCTAACTCAGACAACTCAGATTCCGTTTGTTCATCTAAACCACTTGGGCAAAAATATTGCGTTTCATCTGACAGATATTTTGCTTCATAGTCATAAAAAATACCCGGTGGTTGAATACGGATGGACGGTAATGTCTTATCACCTAATATTGCAACCGTAAATTCTGGGCCACTAAGCCATTTTTCTATCAACACTGTATCGTCAAACTGAAATGCCAATTCTAATGCTGAAGACAATGTCTCTAAACTGTCGACTTTACTCATCCCAACACTGGAACCTTCTAAACTTGGCTTAACAATAAGTGGTAAACCGAGTTGTTGAACCTTTTCGATAACTTGTTCATGGGAAGCTTGGGTATACTGCTGCTGAGTCAAGTATACATACGGAGACACACTTAACCCTGCCCCTTCCCACAATTGTTTTGTTCTTAGCTTGTCCATGCTGAGTGCCGAGGCCATTACACCGCTACCAGTATAAGGTAGGTTTAAAAATTCCAATAACCCCTGTAATGTTCCGTCTTCACCGCCACGACCATGTAACGCAATAAATACTTTATCGAAACCTGCATTTCTCAGTGTTTCAACAGGAAAATCTTTGGTATCAATAGGATGAGCATCAATACCTGCTTGACGTAACCCTGTCAGCACAGCACTCCCTGACTGAAGTGAAACCTCACGTTCAGCGGATGTCCCTCCTAATAAAACCGCAACTTTCTCTGCCATATTTATTCCTCAACCATCGGCGGCTGTAATTTCGTTTCCGCTAGGTTTTTTGCTATTTTACCAATATTTCCTGCGCCTTGAACTAAAATTAAATCATTTTCATCAAGAGTTTGAGCTAGGATGTGTGGTATTTGTTCAACGTCGGCAACATAAATAGGATCAATCTGACCGCGACCACGAATTGTTCTACATAATGAGCGGCTATCAGCCCCCGGAACATGCTTCTCACCAGCAGAATACACATCTAACATCAGTAATATATCAACTTGCCCCAGCACATTAACAAAATCATCGTATAAATCACGCGTACGTGTATAGCGATGAGGCTGAAAAATCATAACAATACGTTTATCTGGCCAACCTGCTCTTGCTGCTTTAATGGTGGCGTCAACTTCTGTTGGATGATGACCGTAGTCATCAACTAACATCACTTCGCCTTCCTTACCATTCACATTGCGTAATGCGAAATTACCTAGGAAATCAAAACGACGCCCAGTGCCTTGGAACTCTACCAGCGCAGACAAAATATGTAAGTCATCAATGCCTTCCTCAGTTGCCACAGCAACCGCAGCCGTTGCATTCAATGCATTGTGACGCCCCGGCGCATTAAGTACGACAGTCAGTTCTGGCATCCCTTCACGCGCAATGGTGAAAAAACCTTGATTACCTTTTTGTTCATATTTTGTGATACGCACATCAGCATCTTCACTAAAACCATAAGTCGTTATATAACGACCAATTTTGGGTAATAATGAACGAATTACAGGGTCATCAATACACATGACTGCACGGCCATAAAATGGCAAATTATGTAAGAAGTTAATGAACGTATTGGTTAAATTATCAAAGTCACCTTGATAAGTATCCATATGGTCAGCTTCAATATTCGTGACGACCGCAACTAACGGTTGTAAGTGCAAAAATGAAGCATCGCTTTCATCAGCTTCAGCAATTAAGTAACGGCTACTGCCTAAGCGAGCATGTGTCCCTGCTGATTTAACTAAACCGCCATTCACAAAGGTTGGGTCTAAACCTGCTTGCGCATAAATCCCAGAAATCATTGCTGTCGTTGTTGTTTTGCCATGAGTCCCTGCAACAGCAATACCATGACGATAACGCATTAGTTCAGCTAACATTTCTGCACGGCGAATAACAGGAATACGTAACTCTTTTGCTGCTTGAATTTCAGGGTTCTCACTGGAAATAGCTGTAGAAACTACAACCACACTCGCATTTTCAACATTTTCGGGGCGATGGTTAAAATAAATTGTTGCGCCCAATTCGGTTAACTGTTGAGTCACTGCATTTGGTGCTAAATCAGAACCACTAATTTCATAACCTTCATTTGCCAACACTTCAGCGATACCACCCATGCCGGCACCACCGATGCCAACAAAATGGATGTGCCTAACTCTTCTCATTTCTGGCACTGATATTCTTAATTTCGCTAATTGTTGTGTATTCACTATATTTCTTCGCTTCTAATTAAATCGGTATCAATTATGGCTAAAATTATTTAGCCACTTCGCAAATAACAGCAGCAACGCGTTCCGTTGCATCAGTTATTGCACAATCATGGGCTTTTTGCGCCATCGACAGTAACGTTGCCCTATCCCACTGTTCAAGTAGGTTCGCCACAGCATCAGCCGTAAATTGCGGCTGTTCTAATATTTTAGCGGCCCCTGCTTTTTCTAGCGGCAGTGCATTCCAATATTGCTGGCGGTCTTTATGCTGAAAAGGAACAAAAATGGCAGGTAAACCTGCGGCTGCAACTTCACTTACTGTCAATGCACCTGAGCGGCAAACAACAATATCTGCCCAAGCATAAGCTTGCGCCATATCGTCAATAAATTCAGTAACTTTATACTCGGAATTACCCGAAACTTGCAGGTGTTCATTATACAATGCTTCAGTAGAACCTTTACTACCTTTTCCAGCCTGATGCCAAATATTTAACTGCTTGCTTGTTTTTTCAGCCACTAAAGGCATAACTTGGTTTAAAATTCGCGCCCCTTGGCTACCACCGATAACCAACACACGTATTGCGCCATCTCTACCCGCCAAACGGATTTGTGGGGCTGGTAAAGCTAAAACATCTTCACGGACGGGGTTGCCAACCACAGGTGCATTTGGAAATGCCCCCGGAAAAGCTTGTAATACACGCTTAGCTATTCGAGATAACCATTTATTCGTTAAACCAGCTATGCCATTTTGTTCGTGCAAAACAACCGGAACCCCACACTGCCATGCTGCAATTCCCCCCGGACCGGAGACATAGCCCCCCATCCCTAAGACTGCATCGGGTTGATACTGTTTAATAATGGCCTTAGCTTGACGGATCGCTTTGTAAATCCGCCAAGGTGCACCGACCAATGCCGCAATCCCTTTTCCCCTTAAACCCGATATCTGAATAAACTCGATATCAATGCCATGTTTAGGTACTAATGTAGCTTCCATACGATCAGCGGTGCCTAACCAACGAATTTCCCAGCCCTGAGCCTGCAAATAATGCGCCACAGCTAGACCAGGAAAAACATGTCCCCCTGTTCCACCGGCCATGACGAGTAGTTTTTTTGCCTGACTCATTTAACGCTCCTTACAAACGCCTGTGCTTTTTCAAGACGTGTTTCAAAATCAATTCGTAATAATATTGCTATCGCAGCAGCCATAACCAGTAAACTTGAACCACCATAACTAATTAATGGTAATGTTAACCCTTTCGTTGGCAGCATACCGGATGCCGCACCGACGTTGACAAGTGCTTGGAAAGTAAACCAAATCCCAATTGAGCACGCTAAATAACCACCAAACAGTTGATTTGACATTAATGCGCGGCGACCAATCATCATCGCCCTGAATGCCAACATAAATACCATTAGCAGAACCAGTACCACGCCTAAATAACCCAGCTCTTCGGCTAAAACTGAAAAAATAAAATCCGTATGCGCTTCGGGCAAATATTCCAATTTTTGTACTGAATTACCTAACCCCTGACCAAACATTTCCCCACGACCAAAAGCCATCAAGGATTGCGTTAACTGATAACCACTACCAAACGGGTCATCCCATGGGTTTAAGAAAGAGGTAACACGTCGCAAACGATATGGTTCAAACCAAATCAATGCTAATACCCCAACTGCACAAGCAGCGATCCCAATAATAAATGGTGCGAGCCTTGCCCCAGCTAAAAACAATAAACCAAGTGTCGTTACCACTAAAACAATGACGGTTCCTAAATCAGGCTGTAATAACAATAAAGAGGCCATAACGACCAAAATACACATTGGTTTGATAAAACCGAGGAAGCGTGTACGTACCTCATCTGATTTACGAACTAAATAACTAGATACATAGCAAAATAATGTAAATTTTGAGAGCTCCGCAGGCTGGATTTTTACCAACCCGATATCTATCCAGCGTGATGCACCATTAACCGAGCTGCCTGCGACAAGTACTACAACTAGCATGGCTAATGATGCCATCAGTAATATAAAGTTGTATTTTTCCCAAACTGCCATCGGAATACGCATTACACCTAGCGCTAAAATAAATGCAATGACGATATACACAACATCACGTTTAGCAAAATAGAATGGGTCTTCCGTTAAACGTTGCCCTACGGGCATCGACGCGGATGTCACCATAATGAAACCAACCGCAGCAAGACCGAATGCCAACCATACTAATGTACGGTCGTAAAGCGTTGAGCCTGAAATCACGCCATTTCTTTCACCAATGACCCAGTTTTTGATACGCAATGCACCCGGTATTGTCATTAACCTAACTCCTCGGCTAATTGAGCAAAGACAGCACCGCGCTGCTCAAAACTTTTAAATTGATCCAAACTTGCACAGGCAGGAGATAACAACACCATATCACCGGCTTTTAAATTTGGTGCAATTTGGCGTAAGCTTTGCTCCATGGTTTCTGTCAATACTGATTTTTCCGGCGCCAGCGCCGCCAATGTTTCACCATCGCGACCAAAACAATACAAACGGTAGTTATCCGCAGCAATATAAGGTTTGAGTGATGAAAAATCAGCAGACTTACCATCGCCACCTAATAATAAATACAAAGTGCCTTCAACATGTAACCCATTCAGCGCCGCTTCTGTACTACCAACATTAGTTGCTTTAGAGTCGTTAATCCAACGAACACCATGTTTAAATAGGACCAATTCAAAACGGTGTGCCAGCCCTGCATATTCTTTCAAGACTTGTACACTCGCTTTACGAGGAATATTAACTGCATCTGCCAAGGCTAATGCGGCTAACGCATTGAGGTAATTATGTTGGCCGGTCAGATGCATCTCGTTAACATCCAACAGTTGCTCACCTTTAGCCACTAACACACGTTTTTGGGTATCAAAGAAATAATCACCGTTATTTAAACCAAAACTGATGCATTCATCTTGTGTTAGGTTTTCGGGTAATGTCAGCGCATCTTGCCCATTCACAATGCAGTTTTCAGCTTGATGATAAATTTTCAATTTTGCTGCGCGATACTGCACTAGCCCCAATGGATAGCGATCCATATGGTCTTCACTAATATTCAATACCGTTGCAGCAGCCGCTTTTAAACTGGATGTCGTTTCCAGTTGAAAGCTTGATAGCTCTAAAACATAGAGAGCATGCCCTGCATTCAGTAATGAAAGTGCAGGAATACCTATATTGCCACCAACGCCGACTGAAACCCCGGCGGCTTTTGCCATTTCACCCACAAGTGAGGTAACCGTACTTTTACCATTCGACCCCGTAATAGCCACTATCGGAGCATCGGCTTCACGGCAAAAGAGTTCAATGTCACCCACAATTTCGATGCCGTTTTGTGCAGCTTGCTGCAATTGCGGTGTTGCTAAAGCAATACCAGGGCTTGCAACAATTAAATCCGCTTCTTGTAGCCATGAGTTATTCAAACTACCGCTATGGCACACCACATTTACAGGAAGTTTATCAACACCGGGCGGTACGGTTCGGGTATCCATCACACGCGGCACAACGCCACGCTCAATGAAAAAATGAACGCAGGATAGGCCTGTTACCCCAAGACCTATAATAACCACATTCTTACCCTGATAATCGACCATGTTAACGCACCTTCAAGGTTGCTAGCCCGATCAGGACTAACATTAACGAAATAATCCAAAAGCGCACGATCACTCGTGGCTCTGGCCAGCCTTTCAATTCATAATGGTGGTGAATTGGTGCCATGCGGAAAATACGTTGACCGCGTAATTTAAACGAACCAACTTGTAAGATCACCGACAGTGTTTCAACCACAAACACACCACCCATAATCACTAATAAAAACTCTTGGCGTAGTAGCACCGCAATGGTACCGAGTGCACCACCAAGCGCTAATGAGCCAACATCGCCCATAAAGACTTGTGCTGGATAGGTGTTAAACCACAAGAAGCCCAAGCCAGCGCCAACAATGGCGGTACACACAATCACCAATTCACCTGCATGAGGTAAAAATGGAATATGCAAATAACCTGCAAAGTTTACGTTACCTGTCGCCCATGCCACTAAAGCAAACCCAGCTGCAACGAAAACAGTCGGCATAATAGCTAAGCCATCTAGGCCATCCGTTAAGTTAACCGCGTTGCTAGTCCCGACAATCACAAAGTAAGTCAATAAAATATACAGCACACCCAGTTGCGGCATAACATCTTTAAAGAATGGAACAACCAACTGTGTTGCTGGTGTGTCTTTACCAATCGCGTACATTGAAAATGCAACGACTAATGCGATAACGGATTGCCAGAAATATTTCCAACGCGCGATTAACCCCCGCGTATCTTTACGAACCACTTTGCGGTAATCATCAACAAAGCCAACAATACCGTAGCCGACTAATACCAGTAATACACACCAAACATACGGATTATCTAAGCGAGCCCATAACAGTGTTGAAACTGTAATTGAGAATAAAATCAATAAGCCGCCCATGGTTGGCGTGCCGCGTTTACTAAAGTGTGACTCAGGCCCTTCACTACGAACGACTTGACCAATTTGCATTTTTTGCAAGTAAGTAATTAGATGTGGACCCATCCATAAAGCAATAGCGAGTGCTGTCAGCAAACCGACAATGGCTCTGAACGTCAAATAAGAAAAGACGTTCAACACGGAAAACTTGTGGACCAACATTTCGGCAAGCCAGACTAACATTCAAAGCACTCCTTTAATGCATTCACTACATCTTCCATCGCGGAGCTGCGTGAACCTTTAACTAAAATGGAAACAACATCATTCTGCTGTGCTAGCGGAATTAGTCGGGACAATAAATCTGTTTTGGTGGTGAAGTGTTCACCGCACTCACTTAATTGGCTGATCAGCTCACTCAGTTCACCAACACTTAATACTTTTTCTAAACCTGCTTGCTTAGCTGCGATACCAACACGTTGGTGACAATCGTGAGCGTAATCGCCTAGCTCGCCCATATCGCCGACAACCAGAATGCGATATCCCGGCATTTGTGCTAGCACATTAATAGCAGCAATCATTGAGCCATCATTTGCATTATAGGTATCATCGAAAACCACTTTATGCTCAGCTAAACTGACAGGGTATAAGCGCCCCGGTACAGCTTGAGTTTTCGCCAAGCCATTTTTAATGTTTTCAAGGCTAGCCCCCACTGAAATGGCTAATGCACTCGCAGCAAGGACATTCGCAATATTATGCATCCCCGGAAGTGGCAATGTGATATCAGCACGCCCCACTGGTGTGTGTAAAACAAAATCCGTTGTCAGTTGCTTAACTTGAATATCTGAAGGGTAAAAATCCACGTTAGCTTCTGGCGCTAATGAATAATACCAAACCGTCTGGCGTGGCTGAAACCGCCATTTATCACTGTAGCTATCAAGATTAACAATCGCAGTGCCTTCTTCTGCCACACCTTGATAAATTTCACCTTTGGCCTTAGCAACCCCTTCAGGTGAACCAAAACCTGCTAAATGCGCCCCAAATAAATTATTCACTAGTGCCGCTTCAGGCTTCACTATATTCGTCGTATAAGCAATCTCATTGGGATGATTGGCCCCCATTTCTATGACGGCAAAATCGTATTCGTCAGTCAAGCGAAATAACGTTAACGGAACACCAATATCATTATTCAAATTACCCGCGGTATATAGGGTTTTGCCCCGCTCTGACAAAATTGACGCCACCATTTCTTTCACCGACGTCTTGCCAGAAGAGCCCGTTAAGCCAACAACTTTCGCTCGACTTTGTTGACGTACCCACGCAGCCAGTTGCCCCATAGCAATCCGAGTATCTTTCACGACGACTTGTGGGCAATCCACATTCAGTTTACGTGCTACCAATAAGGCTTTTGCACCCGCCTCAACCACCTGCTGTGCAAAATCATGGGCATCGAAACGCTCACCTTTTAAAGCAATAAACAAGCCGTTTTCTGGAATTTTCCGGCTATCCGTACTCACTGCGGTTAGCTGTAATTGGTTATCTGCCGTGCATTCAATCTGCCCAGCTGTAATTTGTGCTAATTGTGCAAGTGTTAGTGGGATCATGCGATTACCCCCAATAACCTTGCGACCGTTAAGCGGTCTGAATAATCCAATTTTCGCTGGCCGATAATTTGGTAGTCTTCATGGCCTTTACCCGCGATCACAATCACATCATCTGGTGAGGCTTGCAAAATTGTACTGGTCACCGCCTCTGGACGGCCAGGGATAGCTAATGCTCGGCTTGAATCTAACAAACCCGCCATAATGTCATTAATAATGTCAATCGGGTCTTCACTACGAGGGTTATCATCTGTAATGACTATTTTATCAGCCCATTCTTCCGCCGCAGCCCCCATTAGTGGGCGCTTGCCTTTATCACGGTCGCCGCCACAGCCAAACACGCACCAGAGTTGCCCTTTACAGTGTAAACGAGCCGCAGCTAATGCTTTTTCTAAGGCATCAGGTGTATGGGCATAATCAACCACCACTGTCGGTTTGTTAGGTGCACTAAATACTTCCATGCGACCACACACTGGCGATAATGAGGATGTTGTCGCCATCAGTTCGCCCAATGGGTAATCCATCATTAATAAAGTTGCCATCGCCACTAATAAGTTACTGACATTAAAAGCCCCCATTAATGGGCTTTCGAACACCCCATTCCCCCACGAGGAAGCAAAGTGGATCGTCGCGCCTTTATCATGGTATTCCACCTCTGTCGCAGCTAACCATGGGCCCTGCCAACCATTAGGTATTCGATTTTCCATCGTTACCGCACAGGCCTGAGGTAAACGCTGTAACCATTTCAACCCGACATCATCATCTGCATTAATGATTTGCGATTTTGTATTATGAGTAGAAAATAATAACCATTTTGCGGCTTCGTAATTTTCCATATCACCATGATAATCAAGGTGATCACGGCTTAAGTTGGTAAATACTGCCGCATCAAATTGTAATGCAGCCACACGGCCTTGAATTAAGCCATGTGAAGATACTTCCATCGCGGTTAAACTCGCTTTTTTATTTAATAATTGTGTAAGTTCAAGCTGGATATCAACTGCTGAGCCAGTGGTGTTTTCACTTGGCGTAACCTGCCCTAATAGCCCATTACCCACAGTTCCCATTACGGCACTGGTTTCACCTAAGCCTTTTGCCCACTGCGCAATTAATTGTGTTGTCGTCGTTTTACCGTTTGTCCCAGTAACACCAACTAATTTCATTTTTGTTGATGGATGTTGGTAAAACTCACCAGCAAGTGCCGACAAGCGATTATTAAGGTCATGCAGATAAATAACAGGTACGCCGTGGATAAAACGCACTTCGCCTTCTGCCGCTTCTCCCTGTGCCTCAGCAATAACAGCGGAAACTCCTTGAGCAATTGCTTGAGGAATATAGTGTCGACCATCCGATTGATGACCTTTTATAGCAATGAACAGATCGCCCGAGGCAGCCTTTCGACTGTCTAGTGTCATCTCACGTAGTGAGACTGGAGCTATGCTCACACCAAAAGGTGAGAGAAGATCACAAAGATTACGATCTGCCACTTTTAACCTCTTTTTTGCTATTCACAATTTCGTTTTGTTCGTTCGGTTGTAATGCATCAGGTTCAATATTCATGAGTCGTAAGACCCCGCCCATAATTGAACCAAATATAGGTGCAGATACCGCACCACCATAATATTTGCCTGCACTTGGTTCGTTAATTAACACCACCAATGCATAACGCGGATTACTGGCTGGCGCAACGCCAGCGGCGTAGGCTAGATATTTTTCGACGTAACGCCCTTCAGGACCGACTTTTTTCGCGGTCCCTGTTTTGATTGCAATGCGATAGCCTTTAATGGCAGCACTTGCACCACCACCGCCTGGTAAAGCGACGCTTTCCATCATATGAACCACTGTTCGCATAATCGGCTCGGGAAATACACGAGTCCCTGGAACAGGAGGGTCTACCTTTGTGATAGATAATGGGCGATAAATACCAAAACTACCGATTGTTGCATAGGCCCGCGCAAGCTGTAACGGAGTTACCATTTGCCCGTAGCCAAAAGAAAAGGTGGCCCTTTCAAGATCAGACCACCGTGTTTTTTTACTTGGGAATATGCCACTACTTTCCCCGACTAACCCCAGATTAGTCGGCTTGCCAAACCCAAAGCGGTTATACACATCCACCAGCTCTGTGGCAGGCATCGCTAACGCCAGTTTAGAAACACCAACGTTACTCGACTTCTGTAAAATCCCAGTGATTGTTAACTCTGCATAACGCCCAACGTCTTTAATTTCATGACCGCCAACACGATATGGATAAGTATTTATCACTGAGTTTTCTTTAATAATTTTATTATGCAACGCGCTCATTACGACCATTGGTTTCACGGTCGAACCCGGTTCAAAAATATCGGTAATAGCACGATTACGCATTGCATCCATTGGTGTACCAGCAAGGTTATTAGGGTTGTAGGATGGGCTGTTAGCCATCGCTAAGATTTCCCCTGTATGCACATCCACTAAAATTGCCACACCAGATTCGGCTTTATTTTGTTGAACACCACGAGTTAACTCACGGTATACAATAGACTGAATTCGCTCATCAATACTCAACGTTAAGTTATGAGCTGCTTGGCTATCAACCGATGAGATAGTTTCGATAACTCGTCCATTACGGTCTTTACGCACGGTACGCTCACCCGGCGCCCCTTTTAACCAACGGTCAAAGCTTTTTTCGACCCCTTCAATCCCTTCACCATCAATATTTGTCACACCAAGCAAATGCGCGGTAACTGGGCCTGATGGGTAATAGCGGCGGGATTCTTTACGTAAATAGATCCCTGGGATTTTTAATTTTTTAACGTAATCACCGATAGATGGATTAACTTGGCGCGCTAAATACACAAAACGGCCTCTTGGATTGGCCGATATTTTGTTGGTAATTTGTTCCAGTGGTATCTCAAGTGCATCAGCGAGTGCTTTCCAGTGCTCATCATTGCTGATCCCCCCTTTTTCAAACACTTCTTTTGGGTCAACCCAAATTGCATTAACAGGCACACTGACGGCGAGTTGGCGCCCTTCTCGGTCACTAATCATTCCTCTTGAGGTTGCCACTTCTTGCACACGCAAAGAGCGCATGTCGCCTTCTTTTACCAGTTTTTCTGGCGCTATAATTTGTAGATAAGCCACACGCGCCAATAAACCAGCTAACGCTAAGACAATGCATCCACACAGCAAAATAAAACGCCAGCGGATAAAGCTGGTGCTTTCATCTTGTTTCTTATTTTTCGCTGTTTTCGGTGCTTTCATTAGGGACCTTTTTATTGTTTAGAAACAATAATTTTTTCTTGTGATGGTTCAACTTGTACCATCTGTAATTTATCAATAGACAAACGTTCTATCCGGCTATGGCTCGCTAATGCATTTTCCTCAAGGATCAGATTGCGCCATTCAATATCTAGCGAGTCTTTCTCTTCGTAGAGCCTGTCTTTCGCAGCAGTTAACAAACGTGTCTCATGTGCCGTGGTCACCACAAATATTGCACTAACAATAATTGCAGCTAATAAAATCAAAGGAACAACGCCATAACGGAATAAATCGCGCCCAATCACGCGTGCTAGGCTGTGCCTTTCAGGAACCATTATTGCCCCGCCTTTTCTGCAAAACGCAGCACAGAGCTACGTGCGCGTGGATTTTCGTTTATTTCCCTATCTGAAGGCTTCATTTTCCCTAAGTCGCGCAATTTCGCAGCACCGAGTTCCTTTATTTGACTCTCCGTGAGGGGTATCCCCGCAGGTACAGTAGGCCCTTTGCTATTTTTGCGAATGAATCGTTTAACTAGCCTATCTTCCAAAGAGTGGAAACTAATTACAGATAAACGCCCATTTGGAGCAAGTACATTCATCGCCCCCTCTAATGCCTGTTCAATTTCTTCCAATTCGCTATTGATATAAATACGAATCGCTTGAAAACTGCGGGTTGCTGGGTGCTTATGTCGGTCTTTCATTGGACTAACTTTGGCAATTAATTCAGCAAGGTGCCGCGTACGAGTTAATGGCTCTTCTTCTGGATTGTGATTACGTTCAACGATCGCCCTTGCGATACGCTTAGCAAAACGCTCTTCACCAAATGTTTTAAGTACCCAAGCAATGTCATCTACCTCAGCGTTCATCAGCCATTGTTGTGCTGACTGGCCTTTCGTTGGGTCCATTCTCATGTCTAATGGCCCATCACGCATGAAGGAAAACCCCCTTTCTGGGTCATCTAATTGCGGCGAAGAAACACCTAAATCCAACAAGACCCCATCAACTTTACCCACTAAACCTTCTTCTTCTACGTAGGCTGCTATATCAGAAAACGGCCCATGTTTAATCATAAAACGAGGGTCATCAATACTTTGTGCTGCTTTTATGGCTTCTGGGTCACGGTCAATGGCTATCAATCGACCATGTTCACCCAGTTGGCTTAAAACCAGACGGGAGTGCCCACCGCGACCAAATGTGCCGTCGATGTATACCCCATTAGGCTGAATATTTAAGCCATTAACGGCTTCATCCAATAATACTGTTACGTGCTTAAATTGCTGTTGCGTCATTGTTATAGTGACAAATCCTGTAAGCGGGCTGAAAGTGGTTCATTGGTAAGGCGTTCAGCGGCAATATCGTCATCCACTTGCTGATACCAAGTTTGTTCATCCCAAAGTTCAAATTTATTAATCTGGCCAACCAACATGACCTCTTTGGTTAGCCCTGCGTGTTGACGCAATGTACTGGCTAACAAAAGACGCCCCGCATTGTCCATTTGGCATTCACTTGCATGGCCAAGCAAAAGCCTTTGTACGCGCCGTTCTGCAATGTTCATGGTCGATAACCGAGAAAGTTTTTCTTCGATGATCTCCCATTCGGGTAAGGTATAAAGCAGCAGGCATGGCTGGTGAAGGTCAATGGTACAAACCATTTGCCCTTTTGATTCCTCGTTCAGCATTCCTCGATAACGAGTAGGCACGGTTAAACGCCCTTTGCTGTCGAGATTAACCAGTGTTGCCCCACGAAACATACCCGATTAAACCCCTTTTATTTCCAAGCCACCCACTTTACCCCACAATTCACCACATATAAAGTTTACGAATGGTATGAAAACCTTGTCAAGCCAGTCAGATTGAGCTTTAGCTTTATTTACAGAACAATTCAGAAAAAATAATGGCGGGTAAAATCTTACTGGGAAAGAAAATAAGAAATAACAGATTGATATAATTGACATATTTTATAGAACACAGTCTAAATAAACTAAATTATGATAATTTGACTAAAAATCAAACAATTTGTTATAAGTCTGACCTATGTTTTATTTTTAATCCGTGCATCTCTCACCAATTTTTTGGGTTTACTTGGTCTTAAAACAACCACTAATATATAATCACAGCAAAAACACCCCTGTAAAAAAATAAAACCATTATATTTCAACCCAATAAATAACTGTTTTAATAAACAGTATTAATTAATAGAAGATTTACAAACTAATTTTTTATAAAACAGTCAGACTCGAATTCTCACTCTAATCCGCTAATTTAGCTTTCACTGTTAAATGGTTAATAAATATTTTAAGATAATTCCTAAAGTTAAATATTTACCTATTTTTGCATATAAAAAAAAGCCCCTACTGTGTAGGGGCCGTTATCTTACTCATTTTTGTGATTAACATCACTCATTATCGCATAAATAATTAACTGTTCGGCTAAAGTTAAAGCGAGTAATTATTGCTTACGACCTAAACTTCCACGACGACATAAATCACGACGAATACGGGTGACACCCGGTTCCGGTTTTTGTTTTTCATCTAGGCTGGCTAATACCAACTCTAAGATACGTTCTGCTATGTCTCTATGACGCTGAGCTAGGGAAAGCACAGGGCACCCCAGAAAATCTAACAGTTCGTTATCACCAAAGGTGGCAATGACCATGTGTTCCGGTAAACGACCGCTGCGTTTAAGCGCAATATCAAGTACCCCTTGTAGCAAGGAGAATGACGTCGTGAACAACGCATCAGGCATTTCATTACCACTATCAAGCCAGTGGGCAAAAACTTCCGCTGCTGAATCCCGTTCATAGCTATTTGCATATAAATAATCAACTTGGCGAGGGTCTTCGTTCCATGCTTTACGAAAACCTTGCTCACGCAAATAGCTGACAGATAACTCAGGTAATGCCCCTAAATACAATACCGATTCAGCTTTAAACTTACGCAATTCTGCTGAAATCATGAAAGCATCTTCTTGGTCATCCCCTACTACGCTAATAAAGTGCTCTTTTTCAAGGGCTCTATCGAGTGCAATAATAGGTAAAGAACGGTTTGCCCAGCGCTGGTAAAACGGGTGCTCTGGGGGTAATGCCGTTGAAACAATAATGGCATCAACTTGCCGTTGCAGAAGGTGTTCAACGCAGCGGATTTCGTTGTCTGGTTGGTCTTCTGAGCACGCAATGAGTAATTGGTAACCACGCTGACGTGCCTGCCTTTCAAGGTAGTTCGCTATACGGGTATAGCTGGTATTTTCCAGATCAGGGATCACTAACCCTATAGAACGGGTACGACCTGCACGTAAACCCGCCGCGACTGCATTTGGATGGTAATTGTGCTCTCTGACGACTGCCATCACTTTTTCTACAGTTTTATCGCTGACTCGATACTGCTTGGCCTTGCCGTTGATCACATAACTAGCCGTTGTGCGGGAAACACCCGCTAGACGGGCTATCTCATCCAGTTTCACGTTAACCTCTTTACAATTTTGGGAATAGCTCCGAGTCATTCGGAGCCTTAAACGCGAGTATTCTACCTTTGGAAGATAAATTTTTCATCGCATAATTTTATCACCACGTGAAACACCGACGATCCCTGAGCGCACAACTTCAACAATTTCAGCAACACCGCGTACAGATTCGATAAAAGCATCGAGTTTTTCGCTTGTTCCCGCTAGCTGAACGGTATAAAGCGTTGGAGTCACATCTACGATTTGCCCACGGAAAATATCAGCACAACGTTTCACTTCATCACGCCCATAACCGGAAGCTTGTAGCTTCACTAACATGACCTCGCGTTCAATATGTGCTGACGCTGTTAGCTCACTGACACGCAAAACATCAACCAGTTTATGCAATTGCTTTTCTATTTGCTCAAGCACCTTTGCATCACCTTTAGTTTGGATGGTCATCCGTGACAAGGTTGGGTCATCCGTTGGTGCGACGGTTAGGCTTTCAATATTATAACCACGTTGAGAAAACAGACCTATGACGCGGGACAAAGCACCTGATTCATTTTCTAATAAAACGGATAAAATACGACGCATGATCAGGTCCTCTCTGTTTTGCTCAACCACATTTCATCCATTGCCCCACCACGGATTTGCATTGGATAGACGTGCTCAGTTTCATCAATATTAATATCAACAAATACTAACCGTTGATTTTCGTTCACCTCAACGAGGGCTTGTTGCAACTTGGTTTCAAGTTCATCAGGTGAGGAGATTGAAATCCCCACATGACCATAAGCCTCTGCTAACTTAATAAAGTCAGGTAATGATTCCATATAAGATTGTGAATGGCGACCTTGGTAAATCATGTCCTGCCATTGTTTCACCATACCTAAGAAACCGTTATTTAAATTAAGTACGACAACTGGCAAACCATATTGCAGCGCGGTTGAAAGCTCTTGAATATTCATTTGGATGCTGCCATCGCCAGTCACACAAATAACCGTTGATTTAGGGTGTGCTAATTTCACCCCTAATGCAGCTGGCAAACCAAACCCCATCGTGCCTAAGCCACCTGAGTTAATCCAATGACGTGGTTTATCAAAAGGGTAATATAATGCAGCAAACATTTGATGTTGCCCTACATCAGACGTGACATAGGCTTCCCCATTCGTTAAACGATAGATCATTTCAATCGCCTGCTGGGGCTTAACTTTTGTTGAGTTAGTTTCATAACGCAAACATTGTTTAGTACGCCATTGCGCTATATCTTTCCACCAATCTTTGAGCGCTTGGCTGTCTTGTTGTGATGATGTTTGCTCTAACTGACCCAGCATTTGTTTTAGTGTTAATTTGGCATCTCCGACAATAGGAATGTCCGCATTAACCGTTTTTGAGATAGACGTTGGATCAACATCAATTTGAATGACCGTCGCGTTTGGACAGTATTTTTCTAAATTGTTGGTTGTACGGTCATCAAAGCGCACACCAACTGCAAAAATAACATCCGAGTTATGCATAACCTTATTGGCTTCATAGGTACCATGCATACCTAGCATACCAACAGACTGCTGGTGAGTTTCAGGGAAAGCCCCTAACCCCATTAGTGTGGATACTACCGGCAATTGCAGTTTCTCAGCCAGTTCAATAATTTCTGCGGAGCAATTTGCATTGATGGCACCCCCACCAATATAAAAAACCGGTTTTTTTGCTGCGACTAGCTTAGATAGCGCTTTTTTTATTTGGCCTTTATGCCCTTGCAACGTTGGGTTATAAGAACGCAAAGAGACACTGTCTGGATAACGGTAAGCAAATTTTAAAGCCGGATTAACGGTATCTTTTGGAAAATCAATGACCACCGGACCCGGACGACCGCTGGCTGCAATATAAAAAGCTTTTTTGATTGTTTCAGGGATCTCTTGTGCATCTTTAATTAAAAAGCTGTGTTTAACTATTGGACGAGAAATCCCAACCATATCGCATTCTTGGAAAGCATCATTGCCAATTAGCGAACTAGCAACCTGCCCTGATAACACGACCATCGGAACAGAGTCCATATATGCTGTCGCTATCCCTGTGATTGCATTCGTTGCACCAGGACCCGATGTCACAAGCACCACGCCGACATCCCCTGTTGAACGAGCGTAACCGTCTGCCATATGCACCGCAGCCTGTTCATGACGCACTAAAATATGTTCTACCCCACCAACAGTGTGAAGTGCGTCATAAATATCTAATACTGCACCGCCTGGATAACCAAACACGTGCTTTACTCCTTGGTCAATCAATGATTTGACGACCATTTCAGCTCCCGACAACATCTCCATGAGTTTGCCCCCAGACATTATTTGCAAGTTAAGAGGTATCAATTACCCCTTTATTTTTATCATTAAAATAGGTGAATTAGTGCTATTAACATATCGCTCCGGCTGAAACGAAGCAAACATCATTTTCAGCACCAAGTACATTAAACTTTCAGATAATCTTGAACATCAGTCGTTGGTAGGTAGATTGACTATATATGAAAAAAATAGGAGGTTGAATGACTAGTTTAGCTAAAAAAACAGTGGAATTTCCCTTCGCATTGTCAGTTGCAAAAATCACAAGGTTCATAAACAAAAAAGCCACCCAAGTAAGTTAGCTTGAATGGCTTTAGTTTCTATATCTATTATTCTTTATACATAGTTTCAATTTCTAATTGGTAGCGCTCAGAAATAATTTTACGGCGCAACTTCAATGTGGGGGTTAATTCCCCTTGTTCCATCGTAAAAGTAGTCGGTAATAAGGTAAAACGTTTAACTTGATGAAAATGTTCTACATTCTTTTGTAAGTCTTTTAAGCGGGACTCAAACAACGCCACAATTTTTGAGTCTTTTAAGAGCTCTAAACGGTCACGATATTTCAAATTAATTGAATTAGCGTACTCTTCCAAACTGTCATAGCAAGGTACGATCAGCGCAGAAACAAATTTACGTGCATCAGCAATAACGGCTATATGTTCAATAAATTTGTCTTGCCCTAAAACGCCTTCAATCATTTGTGGAGCAATATACTTACCGTTAGACGTTTTCATTAAATCTTTCAGTCTATCTGTAATATAGAGGTTACCGTGGGCATCGATTTTCCCTGCATCCCCAGTTTTTAACCAACCATCAGATGTAAAAGTGTCTAAGGTCTCTATTGGCCGATTATAGTAGCCTTTCATGACGACAGGGCCTTTGACTTGAATTTCGTCATCTTTACCAATACGTACAGAGACTGCTGATAATGGTGTGCCAATAGACCCTAACGGGTATTTACCTTCTTCCCAGCAAGATACCGTGGCACAGGTTTCTGACATGCCGTATCCATATTTGATATCGACACCTGCTGAAAGAAAAAAGGCAATCACGTCATCATCTAGACGAGCACCTGCTGCTGGCATAAAGCGAATTCGCCCACCTAAACCAGCACGAATTTTACTCAATACTAGTTTATCTGCGAGAGGGAAAAGACCCCGGTTAAACAATGAAGGTTGGCGACCTTTTGCTATGGCATTGACGCGGCTTTTACCTAGCGAAATTGCCCAGTTAAATAACCCTCTGCGTAACCACGGTTGTTTAGCCGCTTTACTTTGTACCGCGCTATACACTTTTTCATAGAAACGCGGTACCGCACACATGACGGTTGGTTTAACATCGGCGAGAGCTTCACGTACATTGTTGGTATCGGTTAGATAAACATTTAAAGCCCCCACGTGCATCACATAAAAGCTCCAAGCACGCTCAAACACATGGGAAAGCGGCAAGAAGCTCAAAGAAATATCATCCGCTGTTAATTTTAGCCGTTGGTCATGAAGGTACAATTGCGCCGCCATGTTGTAGTAGTCCAACATGACCCCCTTCGGCTCACCAGTGGTCCCTGATGTATAGATTATCGTAAATAAATCACTAAGATTATGCGCCGCAATACGGGCATCTAACTCAGTTTGAAATTCAGGCTTAGCTTGAGACATAAATGCCGACAAATGCATCGTTTCTACGGAGCTACCGATCAGCTCCACGCTCTCATTCATCACGACAATCATTTTTAACTGTGGACAAAGTGCTGGTAGCTGGCAAGCGACCTGATATTGAACGTCTTCCCCAACAAAAAGAATGTTGATATTTGCATCATTAACAATATAGGCTGCTTGCTCAACGCTACTGGTTGCATAAAGTGGAACGGTGACCGCCCTAATTTGCAAAGCCGCAAAGTCAACAAGCGACCAGTCCATACTGTTATGAGCAAAGAGACCAATATTACCTTGCGTTGCAACTTGTAACGCCAAAAGGCGGCGAGAAATCGCAGAAGTGCGTTCACCAACCTCACTCCATGTTAACGAGCTTTGTTGCCCGCAATCCCATTGACTGAAAGCTATCCGGTTCGCTGACTCTTGTGCATTAATTCTGCTACGTAAGCGATTAACCAAGTGGTATGGATATAGATTTTCAGTAATCAAAGTTAATTTCCTATCGGCCATTATCAATATAAGTTGCTCGGTTTGCTCACAAGCACTTAGCTATCTTACAATTTCAGCTTACAACTGTTAGCTGAATATTCGAAGTGTATCGACTAAAGGGAAGCGTGGAAAGCATTTATATGTAAATTTTTTGCAAATGTTATATGCACTACAAAACTCATCATAGTTCTCACTATAATGAGTTAGTTATGCTGTTGTAGTGCCTATTCTGTTTTATAGGTAGTTTTTAGAAGGGAGATTAATCGTGCTTGTTAATACCCTTTAGCTGCATTGGCCTCACCCTGACAACTGACTGAAAACCATTACGTCTGTTCCTCTAGCTTTAGTTAACGCCCAAAATAATTATGCCGCTGCCGCCTGCTCAGTTAGCCCTGCAATCATTTGGTTGAATTGAGACTTCATCCATTGGTGGCCTTTATCCCTTGCCGTTGACTCGTGCCACGTTAAATAACAAGGGCGTGTGTTATTTTCCCACGGTAATGTTAGCGAACGTAATTTGAATTGACCTGAGTAATGTTCAACCAACCATTTTGGTGCAAATGCCACTAAATCAGTTTGAGCAACAATATTAAGCACGCTGTTTAAATCAGTTCCTTGATAACTCACGTTGTCAGATAATTCAGTATTATAATAATAAGGCTTACTGAATGAGCCAATATTATCCATAGCAACAATAGCATGACGCTCATTGTTTATTTCAATAGCAGAAATAGTATTTCCAATACGAGGGTGATGGTTTGATGCAACTAATACTAATTCATCATCAAATAAAATTTGTTGTTGATATTCGGGTTTTTCGAATTGGCTATAGCCAAGGAAAAAATCTATTTCTTGATATTTTAATTGATGAGCAATGTTGTTATCCATAAATGAATGAATAAAAATATTAATATTAGGTGATACTATTTTAAATTTCGCGACAATAATTGCAGCTAAGCGAATATCTAATGGAGAACAAATAGACAAATTAAACATTCGTTCGCTATCTTGTGGGTCAAACCCTGCGCCAGGTAATTCATTATGTACTAACTGCAACGCTTGCCTAACGGGGCCAAACAACTGTTTAGCACGAGATGTTGGTTGAATACCCCGACCATACCGAACAAACAGCTCATCATTAAACATGGATTTTAAACGAGACACCGCATTACTTACTGCGGGTTGAGACATCCCTAAAACTTGAGCCGCTTTTGTCACGTTTTGCATCTGCATGACAACATCAAAAACCGTTAATAAGTTTAAATCAACATTACGCAAATGAATATCACCATTGTCTTTTTTGGCTGTTAAAATCGTATCAAAATCAGTCATTTTTTACTCCACTAAATATATTTATCATTTTTCATTAATGAAAAGGCTCATTCATCGAGAAAAAACCGACGAATATATAAATTCATTAAATATTATGTTTAAAACAACTTATAGATAATAAGTCATTTCGCTTTCCCTGCATTTATTAAAACGACGTTTATATTATTTTACCCATTAATTAGATTCACAGTATAAATATCATTATTAAAACGTAAATATTCACTAAAGTAATGAATGATGGTTACTTATTAAGCGAACAATCACTCTCAGTAAAAATAATAAAACAATTTGTGAAAGAAATCATAATAAATCGTGTGTGAATTCAAGAAATATTCGCATTATCAGATTATTTTTTAATTATATATTTATTAGATAATTAATTTAATTGAAAACCATCAGTGAACATGATTCATTTCCCTCTTTTAATCCATCACCCACATACAAAAACAAAGAAATAGTTAAAAAACAATAGATTACATGAATCAATCCGCACAACTATTTCACCAAAAGAATTTTACCCTTATTTCAGCCAGTAAATATAGGTAAAAACGTCATATAAATTATAAAATTTAGTCACAACCCCTAGTTTTTAGAGGTAATTCATGATTGGTAAAAATATGTGAAAAATCTAAGATTGACATTAACCATGAGATCACGTATCAATAAATACAGTTAATTAAGCAACACAAGAGAGACAGTTTAAAATGATGTTTTCTATCCGCCTACTAAGCCTACTACTACTCGCATTAAACTTGCGCGGTATGCTTATGGACGGAAAATAGCAAGACACTGTCCACAAACATTAAGAACCCGCGCAACCCGCGGGTTTTTTTATGCCTGCGGCTTTAAAAGAACATAACGATTGGTTTAATAAAATAAAATTCGAGATGAGGAACACAATATGAGCAACCAAGTTATTATTTTCGACACCACCTTACGGGACGGTGAGCAGGCATTGCAGGCAAGTTTGTCAGTCAAAGAAAAATTACAAATTGCCTTCGCCTTAGAGCGTTTAGGTGTTGATGTTATTGAAGCGGGTTTCCCTGTCTCCTCTCCAGGTGATTTCGAGTCAGTCCAAACCATCGCTCGTGAAATTAAAAATAGCCGAATCTGTGCATTAGCACGTTGTATTGAAAATGACATTGATGTTGCAGCCGAGTCATTAAAGGTTGCCGAAGCCTTTCGTATCCATATTTTCTTAGCCACCTCCAATTTGCATATGGAGAAAAAATTAAATAAATCCTTTGATGGCGTAATGGATATGGCAATCAATTCCATCAAGCGCGCTAGACGCTATACCGATGACGTTGAATTCTCCTGTGAAGATGCGGGCCGTACTGACCCTGACAATTTATGTCGCATTGTAGAAACGGCTATTAATGCAGGTGCAACGACAATCAATATCCCAGATACTGTCGGTTACACAACGCCTTACCAGTTTGGCGGCATTATCACTGATTTGTATAACCGTGTGCCCAATATCGACAAAGCCGTAATTTCTGTTCATTGCCATGATGATTTAGGGATGTCCGTTGCTAACTCAATCAGTGCTGTGCAAGCCGGTGCCCGCCAAGTTGAAGGGACTATCAATGGCTTAGGCGAGCGTGCTGGCAACACAGCATTAGAAGAAGTGATTATGGCAATTAAATTGCGCGAACAAATGTTAAATGTGCATACCAATATTAATCACAAAGAAATTTACCGTACCAGCCAATTAGTTAGCCAATTATGTAATACGCCAATCCCAGCCAATAAAGCGGTTGTAGGTAGCAACGCATTTGCTCACTCATCAGGAATTCACCAAGACGGTGTATTGAAAAACCGTGAAACCTACGAAATTATGACGCCAGAGTCTATCGGCTTAAAAGAACAACAATTGAATTTAACCTCGCGTTCAGGCCGTGCTGCCGTTAAACACCGTATGGAAGAAATGGGGTATCACGAAGGTAAAGACTTCAAATTGGATGAATTATATACTGCATTTTTGAATTTAGCCGATAAGAAAGGTCAAGTCTTTGACTATGACTTAGAGGCCTTGGCTTTCTTTACGAAACAACAAGATGAAACTGACCACTTCGTGATGGACTATTTCAGTACACAATCAGGCTCTAGCATTGTCGCAACAGCAACAGTCAAAATGCAGTGTGGCGATGAAGTGAAGTCTGAAGCGGCAACCGGCAATGGCCCCGTTGATGCCATCTACCAAGCCATCAGCAACATCACGAAATTCCCTATGAAATTAGTATCTTACCAGTTATCAGCTAAAGGCCACGGTGAAAATGCATTAGGCCAAGTGGATATCGTGGTTGAATGCCATAACCGTAAGTTCCACGGCATGGGGTTAGCGACAGATATCGTCGAATCTTCAGCGAAAGCCATGGTGCATGTGTTGAATAGCATTTGGCGTTCAGAACAAGTCGAAATAGAAAAACAAAAAATAAACCAAGAATCACAATCAAACACAAAGGAAGCTGTTTAACAATGTCTAGTTATAAAATTGCCGTATTACCGGGTGATGGCATCGGTCCTGAAGTTATGGCGCAAGCACACAAAGTTTTAGATGCCATTAGCAAACGCTTTGCTATCACTATTAATACTAAAGAGTATGACGTTGGTGGTGCGGCTATCGATAAACACGGAGAACCTTTACCACAAGCAACAGTACAAGGTTGCGAAGAAGCAGATGCGGTGTTATTTGGCTCTGTCGGTGGACCAAAATGGGAGCATTTACCACCCGATAGCCAACCTGAACGCGGTGCGTTATTACCTTTACGTAAACATTTTAAATTATTCAGCAACTTACGCCCTGCCCGTTTATATCAGGCACTGGAAGCATTCTGCCCTTTACGTGCTGATATCGCAGCCCAAGGTTTCGATATCCTTTGTGTCCGTGAATTAACAGGTGGTATTTACTTCGGTCAACCAAAGGGCCGTAAAGGTGAAGGCAGCGAAGAATATGCATTTGATACCGAGGTGTATCACCGCTATGAGATTGAGCGTATCGCACGTATTGCATTTGAATCAGCTCGTAAGCGAAATAAAAAAGTGACCTCTATTGATAAAGCTAACGTGTTACAAAGTTCAGTGTTATGGCGTGAAGTCGTTAATCAAATTGCAAAAGAATACCCAGATATTGAAATCAGCCATATGTATATCGATAACGCGGCAATGCAAATGATTAAAGCACCTTCACAATTTGATGTGGTGTTATGTTCTAACTTATTTGGCGACATTATTTCTGATGAATGCGCCATGATCACTGGTTCTATAGGTATGTTACCTTCTGCAAGTTTGAATGAATGTGGGTTTGGTTTGTATGAACCTGCTGGCGGCTCTGCCCCCGATATTGCAGGGAAAAATATCGCAAACCCAATTGCTCAGATCCTATCAGCCTCTATGCTGTTAAGATTTAGCTTAGACCAAGCTGACGCTGCAGATGCTATTGAGCGTGCAGTCAATAAAGCCTTAGAAGAAGGCTATAGAACATCAGATTTAGCTGGTACAGGTAAATCAATCAGTACCAGTGAAATGGGCGATACCATTGCTCGTTATATTGCAGAAGGGGTGTAACATGGCTAAGACTTTATATCAAAAATTATATGACGCGCACGTTATTCGGGAAGTCGAAAATGAAACCCCGTTAATTTATATCGACCGCCATCTGGTACATGAAGTGACTTCTCCTCAAGCTTTTGATGGGTTAAGAACTAAAAACCGCCCGTTACATCAGCCGAGTAAGACCTTTGCTACTATGGATCATAACGTTTCGACACAAACAAAAGATATCAATGCTTGTGGCGATATGGCTCGCATCCAAATGCAAGAATTAATGAAAAACTGCCAAGAGTTTGGTGTGACTTTATATGATTTAAATCACCCATATCAAGGTATTGTCCATGTGATGGGCCCTGAGCAAGGGATCACCCTGCCTGGAATGACAATTGTCTGCGGTGACTCCCATACGGCAACACATGGAGCATTTGGTGCGTTAGCTTTTGGGATTGGAACTTCTGAAGTTGAACACGTTATGGCAACGCAAACGCTGAAACAAGCGCGTGCCAAAACCATGAAAATCGAAGTTGTCGGTAAAGCCCCAGCAGGGATTACAGCAAAAGACATCGTATTAGCTATCATTGGGACGACGGGTAGCGCAGGTGGTACAGGCTATATTGTTGAATTTTGTGGTGAAGCCATCGAAAATTTAAGCATGGAAGGCCGTATGACGGTGTGCAACATGGCTATCGAATTAGGTGCTAAAGCTGGGATCATCGCACCAGATGAAACCACCTTCAATTATATAAAAGGGCGCCAGTTTGCACCTAAAGGCCAACAATGGGATGACGCAGTCGAATATTGGAAAACGTTGAAAACAGATGATGATGCTAAATTTGATAAGGTCGTCACTATTCAAGCAAGTAGCATCGCACCACAAGTTACTTGGGGAACCAACCCAGGGCAAGTTATTGCTATCAATCAGCCTATCCCTGCACCTGAGTCATTTGCAGACCCAGTTGAACGCGCATCTGCAGAAAAAGCGTTGGCTTATATGGGGTTACAATCAGGCATTAAATTATCAGATGTAAAAATTGATAAAGTGTTTATTGGCTCATGTACCAACTCACGGATTGAAGATTTACGGGCAGCGGCTGCAATTGCTAAAGGTAAAAAAGTCGCAGACGGTGTTCAAGCGATTGTGGTTCCGGGTTCTGGTCCTGTTAAGGCACAAGCTGAACAAGAAGGTTTAGATAAAATTTTTATTGATGCCGGTTTTGAATGGCGCTTACCGGGCTGTTCAATGTGTTTAGCCATGAATAATGACCGTTTAAATCCAGGTGAACGCTGTGCATCAACCAGTAACCGTAACTTTGAAGGTCGCCAAGGTCGTGCTGGTCGTACACATTTAGTTAGCCCAGCGATGGCTGCTGCCGCAGCGATTAATGGCCATTTTGCTGACGTTCGCGACATTCAAATTTAAGGGGAAAAGCAATGGAAAAATTAATTACCCACGTAGGCATTGTTGCTCCTTTAGATGCCGCAAACGTTGATACTGATGCCATTATTCCTAAGCAATTTTTGCAGAAAGTTACTCGTACTGGTTTTGGTCAACATCTGTTTAATGACTGGCGTTTTTTAGATGAAAATGGCCAGCAGCCTAACCCTGATTTTGTCTTGAACAAACCCGTGTTTAAAGGCGCAAGTATTTTACTGGCGCGTGAAAATTTCGGTTGCGGCTCTTCTCGTGAACATGCTCCATGGGCACTGACTGACTTTGGCATTCAAGTCGTTATCGCCCCAAGTTTCGCCGATATTTTTTATGGCAACTCGTTCAATAACCAATTGTTGCCAATCAAATTAAGCGAACAAGAAGTGGATGAAATGTTTAACTATGTGAACAGCCATGAAGGTTGCCAGTTCACTGTTGATTTAGAAGCGCAAACAGTCACAGCAGGCGATAAAACGTATCATTTTGAGATTGATAGTTTCCGCCGTCATTGCATGATGAATGGGTTGGACAGTATTGGGCTGACGCTGCAACACGTCGACCAAATTAAAGATTACGAGCAGAATATCCCCTCTTTTATGCAATAAACCCGTTTCTACGCCTACTTCAGTAGGCGTAGTTTCACGATATAAAGTGGAACATCCCCTCACTAACGCCGTAAAGCCTCATCATTCAAGACGAGGAACATCTTCAGAAGGCTTAAACCAAGCAGATTTAAAATCAAACCAGCCAAAGGTATTCATGCGAACGCCACGCATTGTGCGTTGACCTTGTAATTCAAGCCAATGATGAAAAATAGGATGGAAAATTTGTGAGTCAATTAAACTTTCACACCAAGATTCAACGTCTAATTGGTGAGTTCTCCATAAACAAAGTTCATTTTCCAGTGTATTTCCAAGACATTGACGTAATAGCGGCATTTCATATAGGGTAGCAAAAATTGAAAACTCCAGTGGCTTAAAAAAGTTTGCCGTGGCTAACCAAATATCGCTTGGCGCATCCCCATTAAACCAATCATCATAATCAATAATATTGATGTTAAGCTCAACACCTTGTGTTTGTAGCACCCTTTTCATTATTTGGCTTATCGCATAAAACTCATGGTGATGATGATAAAAGGTGACTGTCAGTTCAGTTAGGTCAGCAGGTTTAGGAAATAAAGTCAGCATTTTGCTATGGTGCCAATGTAATAACAAACCATAAGCAGGCGCCCAGTGACGCTGGTAAAACGGCTCGCAATGAGCAAGTAAGTTTACTGGCGTTAAAAAGCTGCATAGCCACTTGCGGACATCTTCACGTTGAGCAATTTCTGAACGCTGATCCATCAGCAAGAAATAGCACCCCTCCTCCATGCGACTTTCCAATGAATCATTGTGATGTGTATCGCCATCCATTTTTAATGTGGTACACACCATTTGCTCTGATAGCTCAGGAACCACCCATATAGTCACTTCATCAAGTAGCGCTCGATAGCCAAAATAGCGGTCAAAAGCCGAAATAGTCAGTTTTTGTGGCAAGTTTTTTTCAACTTGGTAAGGGCCTGTACCGATAGGGCAACGACTAAAATTTTCTATACTTTCCCATTCTTTAGGTAGAATAGCGGCATGATGGCTACCTAATAACCAAGGCAACTGCTTATCGGGCTTGCTGAGGGTGATATCAATGACATAAGGCTGGGGAGACGACACAGATTGAATATGAGAAAAAAGCGGCCAGCAGCTTTTTAAGCGTAATAGTGACGAAATGATATCATCTACCACCATTTCTCTTCCATGGTGAAAGTAAATTGCGGGGCGTAGATAAAAGCGCCATCGAGTATCACTAATGCTCTGCCAGTGATGTGCTAAACCATCTTCGACTTCCCCTTTTTCCTCATTTATATGGGTTAACCCATTAAAAATTTGGCTCATTAAGTGAATTTCTGAGCGACGCATTGGCGCACCAGGTAAAAGCGCCGGAAAATCACGATAATAGATAATGCGTAGTAAGTTTTTACCTTGCCGATAACTGCGCTCTAATTCAGATAGTACCATTTGACGAATAGTTTCTTTATCACCGACAAGAGCCACCAGCTTTTCTATACTTTCCTCTTTTAGTAATTGCTCAGCCTGCGCCTGCTGTAACTCTAAGCCATTTACATGGAAGATTAACGTAGAGCGTTTACCTCGGCCTGATTCTGCTCGCCAACTAAGCCAACCATTAGATTGCATATTATTAAGTAGTGTACGAACGTGACGTCTAGAGCAAAACAAGGTATCTGCAATATTTTGCAGAGTAGTTTCACTATCTTGCCCCTGAAAGTGTTGCCAAAGGCGGATGAATTGGTTTTGTAAGCGTGAATTAGACATAAAAGAGGAACTCCGGCAAAAAATGCATCAATTTTAATTTTCTAAAACCAAGCGATAATAGTTAGCAGTAAGTAGCTCGTTTGGTTTGCATATTGCTGACCAACTCCCCCATTTAGAGTAATGGTGTTTTATCACCAAGCCGGTTCGCCGGCTTTTTTTTGCCCTGTTTTTTCAGGCTTCACTCTCTCTTCCAATCAGATACTTGTGTTCGCCCCCAAGCTACCTTCCCTCGTCATCTCGCTATGGCGCAAACTATTTAGAGGTTAGCTATTTGCGTATTATTTATTATCGATATAGTCACAATTCTACACTTCACTTAAATAATTATACCGTAAGAAATTCACTGGCAAGTAGTCTTTGAAAAGTAAATCATTCATAGTTATAAACAGCCAAAGCCAATAATATGGATGTTATTCACTTTTTCTGTGGATATCTATGTTAACAACCCTATGGTAATCAGGGTATATCCCCAGCGCCTTTTTTTATCAAAAAAAAACAGAAACTAATAAACATTGGTAAATCAATCAAATAAAATCAAAAACACCACTTTATCCACTGGTTAATTTTTTAACTAAATCGCTTAGGAGTCTAACTGAACAAAGATCAAACAACGAGGTATTTATCCACAACATATGCGCTTAACTCACTCGTTTTTTGTGATAAACTTCAAAAAAAACGTTTCGTCAAGCCTGTAAATGCACACAGTGCTCCCTATTTTTAACAGTTATCCAGAAATCCTGTGGATAACCTAGTGCATGATCCTGTGATTATCTTGGGAGGAACTTTAATAACCTCTAAAATCGTTTTTAATATACGTAAATAACTAATGATATTATCATATATTTCATATAGTTAAAATTTATAGCTATAAAGTGTTATACTCACCTCATTCAGCAATTTATTTTTGTTCGTTTTTTACACACTAATACCCAAATCATGATGCCATTTATACCACCGCAACCACCTGAAAACGAAGCAACCCTTATGAATAGGGCTCAAGCACTCGCGGGCTATACACTGGGTCAGCTCGCTCAAATAGCCAATATCCCAATTCCCCCTAATCTTAAACGAGACAAAGGTTGGGTTGGGATGTTATTGGAGTATTTTTTAGGTGCCAGCGCAGGTAGCAAAGCAGAACAAGATTTCGCTCATATTGGTATTGAATTAAAAACCATCCCAATTGACCGCCACGGCGTTCCATTAGAAACCACCTTCGTTTCTGTAGCACCATTAACGGGCAACAGTGGTTTAACATGGGAAAATAGCCATGTACGCCGTAAGCTATCGCGAATTTTATGGTTCCCAATCGAGGGAGAGAGACAAATCCCTCTTGCCCAACGGCGCGTCGCTAACCCCTTAATTTGGAGCCCTTCTCCTTTTGAAGAACAATTGCTACGACAAGATTGGGAGGAGTTAATGGACCTCATCGTGTTAGGTAAAGTAGAAACCATTACGGCACGGCATGGCCAAGTACTACAAATTCGCCCCAAAGCAGCAAATAATAAAGCACTAACTGAAGCGATTGGTGAATTTGGTCAACCAATCATGACATTACCACGTGGTTTTTACCTTAAGAAAGATTTCACTGCGCCTTTATTAGCGCGGCATTTTAATCTTGCTTAACAACCCCCATCGCCTGTACCAAAGCAGACGATAAACAATTATCACTGTTTATTTATTTGATTTAGAAGGTACAAAGATGTTTGAGTGGATATTGGACCCTAATGCGTGGATGGCACTGGCTACACTAACAATATTAGAAATTGTATTAGGCATAGATAATATTATTTTCCTCAGTATTGTCGTCAGCAAGCTCCCTGCCCACCAACAAAATAGTGCAAGGCGCACTGGGCTGATAGCAGCAATGGTAATGCGTCTTGCGTTACTTGCCTCAATAGCTTGGTTATCACGACTCACCACACCACTTTTTAGCATTGCTGAGCATATGGTATCTGCCCGCGATTTAATCTTGTGTGCAGGAGGCATTTTTCTCATTTGGAAAGCTAGCCAAGAGATTTTCGACACTATTGAAGGAGAAGATGAGAATAGTTTTGCCAGTAAGCGCATTAGCTCATTTTGGGGGGCTATCGTACAAATTGCTTTGTTAGATATTATTTTTAGTCTAGATTCTGTGATCACGGCCGTTGGGCTGTCAGATCACTTATTCATCATGATGGCGGCGGTAATTATTGCAGTATTAATTATGATGGTTGCCGCCAAACCTATTGGGGAGTTTGTTGACCGGTATCCGTCAGTGAAAATTTTAGCCTTATCCTTTTTAATATTAGTCGGTTTTACGCTGATACTCGAAAGCGTCCAAGTCCATGTATCAAAAGGCTATATTTACTTTGCTATGTTCTTTTCAATGGCAGTACAGGTACTTAATATTTTACGCAGTAAAAAATGGAAAACAAAACATCCCCCCCATTAACTTGATGTTCCAAGCGCTTGCTTTGCTGCCAAGATAGCCCCCTCAACGGCTTTCTTGGCCTGAGGGCTATTTTTCCAACAACTTGAGCCTGTTAATGCGGCTCCTGAAATTAAAATTTCATCATAAGAAGCTTCACTTAATTGAGCTAATGAGCTAAACCCCATTTGCTCTAAGCGGCTTATCACCATGGGACCAACCCCTTTAACAGCCAATAAAATTTGCTTTTCTGACTCGGAAAATGCCATATCACCCTCTTTATACTAATTACCCAATAATTATTTAAGCTAATATTTTGCAATTTACCTCTTTAATACTTTAAAATCGCAATTATAACAATGCCAGTTTGAATAATTATTAACTGACCTATCTTATCACCCAGCCCAAACTTGCTTTATCTTAGGAATTCATATGTATAACGTTCCAGTGACCAATCTACATCAACATACGATGACGTTAGCCGATGGTCGTCAATTGTGTTGGTTTGAATCAGGCCCCAAAACAGGTTTCCCCGTGATTTTTTGTACTGGAGCAGGTATGAGTGGCACATTGGGCTTTGGGTTAGATTTACTGCAACAATTAAATATTCGCTTAATTGTTCCTGAACGCGCAGGGCTTGGGGGCTCCACCTTCCAAACAAAAAAATCATTAAAAAGTTTTGCTATGGATATCCAAGCGCTTTTAAATGAGCAATCTATTGATACCTTTTCTGTAATTGGCTTTTCCCAAGGTGCGGTCTTTGCGATGGCCATTGCCTATTATTGCCAGCCAAATTCACTGTCTATTGTTTCTGGGCAAGACCAATTTGAATACCCAGATACTCGCGCAAAATTAACGGCCGATGTTGTGAATATGCAGGAACAAGCGCTTAATACGCCTGATAATTTATCCGATTGGCTACTTAAGAATGTAACAGGAGAGTGGCTATTAGCTTTTATCCTCAATTGCAGTGCAGAAATAGACCAACAACTGTACAATGAAGAACAATTTCTTGCAGCCTATACAAGTTGTATTCAGCGCGCTTTTGCTCAAGGTAACCAAGGATATGTACAAGACTTATTAATCACCTTGCAAGAATGGGGCTTTACCCCTGAAAATATTCAATGTCCTACCTCCTTATGGTACGGCGAGTTGGATATGAGCACAGTACATTCCCCTGATTTTGGTGAAGTGTTGGCCAGCCGTTTTTTAAACTGCAACCGCTACTTATATCCTCAAGAAGGCGGTTCATTGCTTTGGACACAAGCAGACGCTATTTTAACTAATATTAAGAAGCAAGCCGCTTAATGAAAAAAGCCGCGCTGAATAAATCAACGCGGCTATCAGTTCAATTTTGATATCACATATGTGAATTAGCGATAAACAATCCCGCCATCAGTCAAAATTGATTGACCTGTAATATAATCAGAGTCATCGCTGGCTAAGAATGCCACTAAACCTGCTACATCATCAGGGGTTTGAGCACGACCCAGTGCGATACCCTCAACATATTTTTTGTAGGTTTCGCCTTTTGGTGCCCCAGTGATTTCTGCAAAGCGTTCGTCAATCTCAACCCACATATCTGTACCCACAATACCTGGGCAATATGCATTCACCGTAATACCTGAACTTGCATATTCTTTTGCCGCCGTTTGAGTTAACGCACGAACCGCAAATTTAGTTGCTGAGTACACACCTAACATAGCGAAACCATCGTGGCCTGCAATCGAGGAAGCATTGATGATTTTACCTTTATGCTTACGCTCTTTGAATTTCTCGCTAGCCGCTTGGATGCCCCACATAGTGCCATCTACGTTAATTTTGAAGATTAAATCCATATCTTCTTGGCGAACATCAGCGATTGGCTTAACTTGAGCAATCCCTGCATTGTTGATCATTACATCGAAACCACCTAACTCTGCTTCTGCATGAGCTACCGCAGCAAATACTTGGTCACGTTGACTGATATCTGCGGCAAATGTTGTCACTTTACGACCTAAGGCTGCAATTTCTTTTGCAACATCTTCAAGTTTATCTTTTTTCAAATCCACCAGTGCGATATTGGCACCTTCTTTTGCTAAGCGTAATGCAATACCGCGACCAATTCCTTGTGCCGCACCAGTAACTAAAATGACTTTATTATTTAACGCCATACTGTTCTCCTACTGAATAATAGTCAAAATGACTAGTCCACCATTAACAATAAGTTAGCAATAATAACAATAAGTTACAAAGTAAAGATTTTCTTCTGTCATTCTCTATTTATTAGATATATTTAACTATTAACTTAATAAATACTTTTGATTTTCCAAAGAAAAAGGGATAAATAATGAAATTCAAAGATGATTGTTAATAAAAATCATTATCAATATAATAAACAAAAAATGCGATTTCTTGTATTATGTTTAATTAATACACAATTAATTGAAATTTAAAATCGAATTGGGGCTCATACGTTTCAATTATTCTCTCAGTTCCACCCTGGCGTTTCCCTATATACCGATTAATGTTAACGATTTCAGTAACATTAATCTTCTTTGTCCCTGCAAAGCGAATAAATTTCACACAACAACACATTGTTTTAAACCAAAATAAAAAGCAATAAGCCGAGTTTTTCCTGATTTAAAACCCTTTATTTTGAGGGCTCCATAGAAAAATGAGGGATAAACATGCTACTCAACGGTAAAACTGCAATTATCACTGGGGCATCTTCTGGTATTGGCCGCTCTATCGCAATAATGTTTGCTCAAAATGGAGCTTCAGTGTGCCTGACCGGTAGACGAAAAGCGGAGCTTAGCGAAGTGGCTAATGAGATCAATGCCACAGGAGGAACTGCAATTTATTATGCGGGAGATATCTGCTTAGAAGAGACACATTTCAACCTGATAAACCTAGTTTCAAAAGAATTTGGACGATTGGATATCGCTGTAAATAATGCTGGCATGGTAGGCCCAATGAAACCAGTAGCAGAGTTCAGCCTTGAAGAGTGGGTACAGGTTCAAACTATAAACTCTACAGCCGCATTTTTGGGCGCTAAAAATCAAATACCTTTAATGGTTAAATCAGGGGGAGGGTCAATTATATTCACCTCAAGTTTTGTTGGTAATAGTATCAGTCTTCCTGGGATGTGCAGTTATGGAACAGCCAAATCCTCTTTACTGGCGTTAGCTAAAGGTATCGCGGTGGACTATTCAGATAAGAATATTCGGGCAAACGTCATTCTACCCGGTGGGGTAAATACCGATATGGCAGGCAACCAACAACAACGTGAATGGGCAGCAAATTTACACGCGATGAAACGGTTAGCTGAACCTGAGGAAATCGCATCCTCCGCGTTATTTTTAGCATGTTCACTATCAAGTTTTATAACCGGAACATCATTATATGTGGATGGAGGCGTTTCCGTATGCAAATAAGACTTGTTAGGAGAAAAAAGTTAATCCGTTTTAGGAAAAAATGCAAAACCAAACCGCAGCGCCATTTTAAATAAAACCTCATGCAAGCATAGCGTTGGTTCGCAACCTAAAAAAAGCCACCGAGTTGGTGGCTTTGATTCTAAAATAGAAATAAATACATTATTCTTTAGATGCTTGGATATATAACATTTCCAATGCAATGGATGCCGCCGCTAATGCAGTAATCTCAGATTGGTCATAAGCGGGAGCCACTTCCACTAAATCCATACCCACAATATTTAATGGCTGTAAACCACGCAGCAATTTCAATGCACGGTCTGAGGTTAAGCCACCCACAACAGGTGTCCCTGTTCCCGGTGCAAACGCTGGGTCAAGACAGTCAATATCGAATGTCAAATATACTGGCATGTCACCAACAATATCTTTAATCTGCGCGATCATGTCATCTACTCCACGATCGTTGACTTGCGCTGCATCTAACACTGTAAAACCGTTGTCACTATCGTGCTCAGTACGAATACCGATTTGCACTGAACGGGTTGGGTCAATTAGCCCTTCTTTCGGCGCATGATAGAACATAGTGCCATGATCATACTGACTGCCATTACCATAAGTGTCAGTATGAGCGTCGAAATGCACTAATGCCATTTTACCAAAGTGTTTTGCATGAGCACGTAACAGCGGCAGTGTCACAAAATGGTCACCGCCAAATGTTAAGCAACGTTTACCCGATTCAAGTAGCTTTTCCGTATGAGCTTGCAGTTTATCGCACATGTCTTGAGCATCACCGAAAGCAAACACAACATCCCCACAGTCAACCACCTTTAAACGCTCGGTTAATTTAAATTTCCACGGCCAACGATGGCTTTCCCATGCAAGATTAGTAGAAACTTGGCGAATTGCCGCAGGGCCATGACGACTTCCAGCGCGCCCTGACGTCGCCATATCAAATGGTACACCTGTGATCACCCACTGGGCATCTGAACTATAAGGTTGAAAATTCAGCGGAAAACGTAAGAAACCAAATGCGTTAGAAACCAGTGAATTATCAACTTGATTGCCTAAAGTACTATTAATCATTTCTGTTCCTCAAAATGAACCTGCCTATTAGCAAGCCCTTTTAATATTCGATTCGAATGGTTTTTATCTAATTAACTTCGCACAGTATAAATAATAAACAAATCATGTTATTTGCACAAAGTTATTATCTGCAATACTCTCAACTCATGCGCTAAATAGTTCGTGTTGTGGCTAGGCGGCAAACAAGGATATCTCGGGGAGCATACACAAGTATGTGACCCGAGTAACCGAGTGCAGCCAACACCACAACTCTACAAAATATAACGTGCATAATGCTCTAAATAGTTCGTGTTGTGGCTAGGCGGCAAACAAGAATATCTCGGGGAGCATACACAAGTATGTGACCCGAGTAGCCGAGTGCAGCCAACACCGCCACTCTACAAAATATAACGTGCATAATGCTCTAAATAGTTCGTGTTGTGGCTAGGCGGCAAACAAGGATATCTCGGGGAGCATACACAAGTATGTGACCCGAGTAGCCGAGTGCAGCCAACACCGCCACGGCACGAAATATGACGAGCATTGGATAACTTATTCGTCTTCGAGATAAGTATACCCATACAACCCGTTCTCGAACTCTGCCACAAAATCTTTCTGTAGCTGCTCACTCAGCCCCGTCCCTTTAACTTGCTCAGTAAAGCTTTCTAATAATACTTCAGGAACCAGTTTAACGTATTGCAGCATATCAGCCACGGAGTCGCCTTCTTCACTTTGTAAGTAACGCACATTACCTTGGCTATCAACCCATACATCTATCGCAGCGGTATCACCGAATAAATTATGCATGTTGCCTAAAATTTCCTGATATGCCCCAATCATAAAGAAACCAATCATTGGTGGGTTTTCTGGGTCATAAGCAGGCATTGGCATGGTGGTTTCAACCCCATCGCCATCGACATAATGGTCAATAATACCGTCAGAATCACATGTTATGTCTAAC
The DNA here is from genome assembly GCF_041344805.1 of Providencia sp. TYF-12. NCBI lineage: Bacteria > Pseudomonadati > Pseudomonadota > Gammaproteobacteria > Enterobacterales > Morganellaceae > Providencia > Providencia sp. TYF-12. Next base: position 1,539,095 of record NZ_CP166833.1, on the reverse strand, counting down.
AATACAGCACGGCGGTCTAATGGTTTATCTAGCCCCTCAATCGGCAATACAGGGAAAACTTGGTCAATACCCCATGAGTCTGGTAATGACTGGAATAAGGAGAAATTAACATAGAACTTATCTGCCATACGTTCTTGAAGTTCATCGATTATTGGACGATGAGCACGGTTACTCGGGTCCAAATCTTGTTGAATACGGCGGCAAATATTAAGATACAACTCTTCAGCCCATGCACGTTGAGTTAAATCTAAAACACCATGTGCGTATTGGGTATGCGCTTCTTGTAAGTCAAACTGACTATCATGTAACCATTCACGCAACGAGCGGCTATTCCCTTGATGTTGCATCGATTCCCATGTGTCCCACAATGAAATAAGTGAGCGCGGGGCATCTTCATTTGGTGGTGATGTCTTAGTAAATTCGTTGCGCTCTACACCAATCACATTGGAAACTAAAACGGTATGATGCGCCGTTAACGCACGGCCAGATTCAGTGATAACCGTTGGGTGTGGTAACCCAAACTCTTCACAAGCATCACCAATAGCCCAAATCACGTTGTTAGCGTATTCATTTAAACCATAGTTAACTGAGCAATCAGATTGGGAGCGAGTCCCCTCATAGTCAACACCTAGACCACCGCCCACATCAAAACATTGAATATTGACGCCTATACGATGTAGTTCCACATAAAAACGCGCGGATTCACGAACCCCCGTGGCAATATCACGAATATTTGCCATCTGAGAACCCAGATGAAAATGAAGCAGTTGCAAGCTGTCTAAACGACCTGCATTACGCAGGATTTCGACTAACTGTAATACTTGAGTCGCAGCCAAACCAAATTTGGATTTTTCACCACCACTAGCTTGCCATTTACCAGACCCTTGCGAAGCAAGACGGGCACGTACCCCTAAGCGTGGAGTGACATCAAGGCTTTTAGCTTCTGCGAGTACCATCTCAATTTCGGACATTTTTTCGATCACCAGATAAACTTTGTGACCTAATTTTTCCCCAATCAGAGCTAAGCGAATGTATTCACGGTCTTTATAACCATTACAAACAATCACTGTCTGTGTTTTGCCTGCATTGGCTAAAACAGCCATTAACTCTGCTTTAGAGCCCGCTTCTAGCCCTAATGGTTCCCCCGAATTGACTAAAGATTCAATCACACGGCGTTGTTGGTTGACTTTGATAGGATAAACAAGGAAATAATCCCCCTTGTAGCCATAAGATTCACGAGCACGTCTAAACGCCGCATTTATTGAGCGAAGGCGATGCTGTAGAATTTGTGGGAAGCAAAACAAAGCAGGTAAACGTAAATGCTGTTGTTCTTCTTTGACCTCGTTTACAAGGTCAGCTAAATCAACAAAGGTGTCAGGGTTTTCAGGATTAGGGCAAACACAGACATTTCCGCGCTCATTCACCTGATAGTAACCACCACCCCAATACGCAATATTGTAAGTCTGGCGCATTTTGCGAGCGATATTATCATTCATAACAAACTCCTAATATGGAGGGGTGAGTGACGCGTTCTCCTTCCGATGCATGTAATTACGACATGGCACGACAAGACAGTTATGTCGGGGAAACGGCAATACTCAGATTTTAATAAAAAGTGCTTAGAACATCTAAACAGTGACAATATACGACCTTAAGCTGACAAATTAATGACTCAGCCTCAAAGGTGTATTAGAGATGTGACGGTAACTTCGTGATGAAGTAAAGAATGACAGGAAAGTAAACGCCAATGTCACGCGGCGATCCGCAAATGACGGTTGGATACTGTTATTCAGTAGATTATGGTTCATTCCCCATTAACCCCCAATATAACTGTTTAACCCTTTAAAATTTCAATGTTGTAGCACTATTTTGGCAGGTTGACCTGTTGATTTAAGCTATATCACCTTGTTTTTTATTGAAATTCAAAAGTTTATAAACATTCCTGATAGATAGCAGGGATTTTATTTTACCTGCTGGTATATAACGGGAAATAACAACCATCCGTTACGGTCGCTGTTTATACATCTATTACGCTCAAAAAGCAAAACCAAAATAACTAAATTGAGATAAAACTTTATGGGTCGTTGTTTTGTGCTCTAGCCGTTTTTTGTATAAATAGAGGTAGAAATTTTTGCTGTATGAGACTAAAATAGACGTCTAGATGTTAAAACATCCAATTATAAATCTGCGAATTCTTAAGGTATTAATCTCATGGCTACACATCTCTTTACTTCTGAGTCTGTATCAGAAGGGCATCCAGATAAAATTGCTGATCAAATCTCTGATGCAGTACTTGATGCTATTCTAGAACAAGACCCGAAAGCTCGCGTTGCCTGCGAAACCTACGTCAAAACAGGTATGGTGATGGTTGGGGGAGAAATCACCACCAGTGCTTGGGTTGATATTGAAGAAATCACACGCAAAACGGTTCGCGAAATCGGTTATACCAGCTCCGAAATGGGCTTTGACGCCAATTCATGTGCGGTCTTAAGTGCCATTGGTAAACAATCACCTGATATCAATCAAGGTGTTGATCGTATCGACCCATCAGAACAAGGTGCAGGTGACCAAGGTCTTATGTTTGGTTATGCCACTAATGAAACTGATGTATTAATGCCAGCGCCAATTACTTATGCACATCGCTTAGTTCAACGCCAAGCAGATGTACGTAAAAATGGCACCTTACCTTGGTTACGTCCAGATGCAAAAAGTCAGGTTACCTTTCAATATGACAACAATAAAATTGTCGGTATTGATGCGGTGGTTTTATCCACTCAGCATTCTGAAGAAATTCAACAAAAAGACCTGCACGAAGCCGTAATGGAAGAAATCATTAAACCTGTTCTTCCTGCTGAATGGTTAAGTTCTGCAACTAAATATTTTATTAACCCAACAGGTCGCTTTGTCATTGGGGGCCCAATGGGTGACTGTGGTTTGACTGGCCGTAAAATCATCGTTGATACATACGGTGGTATGGCTCGTCATGGTGGTGGTGCTTTTTCTGGTAAAGACCCTTCTAAAGTCGACCGCTCCGCGGCTTATGCTGCACGCTATGTTGCAAAAAATATTGTGGCTGCAGGGCTTGCAGACCGCTGCGAGATCCAAGTTTCTTATGCTATTGGTGTCGCTGAGCCAACCTCTATTATGGTCGAAACATTTGGTACGGCTAAAGTAGATGAATCGTTATTAATTAAATTAGTACGTGAATTCTTTGACTTACGCCCTTACGGTTTAATTAATATGCTTGACCTTCTACACCCAATTTATCAGCAAACTGCATCATATGGCCATTTTGGTCGTTCGCAATTCCCTTGGGAAAAAACGGATAAAGCTGAATTATTGCGCAGTGCCGCTGGCTTATAATTTATTTAGTTAATACCGTAAAGTAAAAAACCCATCTGCTAATGATGGGTTTTTATTGTCGATAATATCGTCATATAAATGGCTTAATTTTTTTGTGTAAATTGGAAAATTGCCATTCCTGCTATCATAGCTAACGTAAATATAACCCCTTGAGTAACCCCCATTCCTGTTAATAGCAAGGCAGGTCCTGGGCAAATACCTGCAAGCCCCCATCCAACACCAAATAACACGCTGCCCGTAATCAGCTTTTTATCAATTATTTGGTTAGTTGGTATTTGTAATGGACAACTCAGGATACTTACTCGTTTTCTTTTGATAAAAACATAGGAAACCCCACTAATCACCATTGCCACTGCCATTGTGACAAGTAAGGACGGGTCCCAATTCCCCGTAATATCAAGAAAGGATAGAATTTTAGCCGGGTTTCCCATCCCCGCTATCACCAAACCTAAACCAAATAATATTCCTGATATCAGTGCAATTATAATTGGCATTCACTTATCCCCTTAGCCCGTACTGGTTAGCAAGCGCTACGGTTACAAAAGCCACAAGCATAAAAATAATTACGGCAACAATGGAGCGACGAGAAAACCTCGACATACCGCAAATGCCATGGCCACTGGTACATCCCCCCCCTAAACGCGTGCCAAAGCCAACAAATAGACCTGCTAGAATTAAAACTGGTACGCTAGCCGTAATATTTACTTCTGGCGTATAAGCAAACCAAGTGAATAACAACGGGGCAATCATCAATCCAATGATAAAAGCCGCCTTCCATGCCGTATCACCTTTTATCGGTCTTAGTAAACCACCTAAAATGCCGCTAATCCCTGCTATTCGTCCGTTAAAAACTAATAAAATTGCCGCTGCCAACCCAATCAGCACGCCCCCTATCGCAGCGGATATCGGGGTAAAATTAGCCCAATCAATCACCATGTTAGTTCTCCTTTGCCGGGCAATAAAGTTGATATAAAGTATTAAGTAGCGTGAATAGTTTTTCATCTGCTATTGCATAGTAAATGCGTTTACCCTCACGACGAGTTGTCACTAAGCCTTCATTTCGTAACACAGTCAGTTGTTGTGATAAGGTGGGCTGTTGGATACCCAGTTGTTCCTCTAATTCACTGACGCAAGCTTCCCCCTGTGTTAATTGGCAAAGTAGGATTAAGCGATCAGGATTCCCCAGTGTTTTTAATAATGATGCAGTTTGTGTTGCTGCTTGCTTCATCGCAAAAAGCAATTCTTCTGGTGTATTATTCATATAGTCACGTTAGTTATCTTTATTATGTATTATTATAATATATATTTTTATATAATAATCGTCAAATTTTACTTGTTTGCCTTGCTCACCTTCACGTATCCTTAACTTATGAAAACGATTAGAGTCCCTATTTTTTTACAGCAACGAGTCATGAGCACCCTACGGGAAAAGCTCGCGTTGGCGGAACAAAAACTTGAACAAGCTTTTCCAGAACCCAAACTCAATTACAAACAACGCGGCACAACAGCTGGTAGTGCTTACTTAAAAGAATGGGAAATTCGTATTAATCCAATATTACTAATTGAAAATACACATCTTTTCATCGATGAGGTTGTTCCTCATGAACTGGCTCACTTATTGGTTTTTAAGATGTTCGGTCGACAGGGAATTGCGCCCCATGGCAAAGAATGGAAATGGATGATGCAACATGTGCTAGAAGTGGATGCAAACCGTACTCATCGTTTTTCAGTCGCAACAGTAAAAAGTAAAACCTTTAATTACACCTGTGCCTGTAAAACAACCCATGAATTAACAATACGTCGTCATAACAAAGTGATGAGAGGTGAAAACCAATATTTGTGTCGTCGATGTGGGGAAATTTTAAAACCGAAGGAAGTTAGTGCCGCTACGGCAGAAAATTAACCTTCCGCCGTAGCAAATTCAACATGTCTCTTAAGCAAACTCCGTCATCACTAATTTGGCAATTTCGAAGTAGATAATCAAACCTGTGCCGTCAATAAAAGTCGCAATAAACGGTGCCGATACGACTGCTGGGTCTACTTTTAGTTTCTTTAATACCATTGGTATAATTGAAGAAACAATCGCACTCCACATAGTGATAGCGACAATTGTTAAGCTTACAACAATCGTTACCTCGTGACCAACGCCTAAGATCCAAGCACGAATTAAAGCAGCCCCACCAATAGTGACAGCAACTAAAAATGAAGTAGAAACCTCTTTTTTCAGCACTGCACCAAGGTTACGTAAGCTAACTTCTCCCAACGCCATTGCACGAACTAGCGTTGACGTAATTTGAGTACCGCTGTTGCCACCAGTACCAATCAATAATGGGATAAAGAACGCAAGTGAAATTGCTGCTTCAAGTTGTTCTTCAAATGCTTTTAATACTGTCCCTGTATAGGCTTCAGCGACAAATAACATTAACAACCAAACTACACGTTTACGCCACAGTGTTACTGGACTAGTCGTTAAATAAGGCTCATCAAGCGGTGTCGTTGCGCCTTGTAACTGCGCATCAAGTGTATTCTCATCTTCAATCAGTTCTGCGATATCTTGCGGACGCAAAACACCCATTAATTTGCCAAATTGCACAACAGGGATCATATCTAGACCACTATGGTTAATCAGGTCATAGACATCATGACGAGATTGTTCTGGTGCAACCGAAAAATAATTGTGCCGCATAATATCAGACACTAATAAATCTTCTGGAGAAGCTAACAATGATTTAACTGAAAGAATTCCATTTAAATAATTGTCGCTATCAACAACAAATAAATAAGTCGGAATTTGTTCGCCATCAAGGTGTTCAATAAGGTTTTGTTTTACACAGGCGATTGAATCTGCGACAGAAACTGGTAGATATGATTGGCTCATATATGCACTAACAGTTGCGTCATCAATTTTAGGCTGCTGTGTATTGTGGTTTTTAAGGCGCGTGCCTTTCATCGCGGATTGAGCAATTGCAACTGCTCCCGCTTTGTTTTGAGAAGTGAATGTCATTTTTTTAGTCCCTATTACTGTTGGTTACTCAAACAGTACTCAAATAGGGGCGAAACCAGATGAGAGAATGCAAAAGCTATCTCTTCGTCTCGGTTTTAGCACTATACAACGTATCCTGTATTGAGCAGGAAGTTACATGGGGATATACCTTCGGTCGATATATCCTGTCCTAATCTTGGGCGTCTCTCGACGTCGTCAGATCAGTAACCTATGTTTGTATAGGAGCCTCGCCTAACGAGATACTGCACTTTGGATGCGGCGCGAATTATACCCATTGATAAATTAATTACTAGTCTCTATCTACGTTTTTTTACGCATAGTAAACTTATTGTTTAGGGTTTGTTTAAGTTTATATTTAATATAAATTCATCAAGTAACAATTTGTAAAAAACAATAAATTATAATGTTTTTGTTATAAAAACATTATAATAAAACAGTAACCACATCAATAATAACCAAGAAAACAAAAATAACATTAAAGATATAATTTAATAAAATTAATTAAATTCACCCTTATTCCTTGCCTTACAGCATAAATATCAAAACCCATGACTCCAAGCATTATTAAATAAACCACTCACTCTTTATTGGTGTATCATAAATTACTAACACTAATTATTTGAGTGGTTTTTAAAACCAACAACAATCAAATTTAAAAATTAATTAGCAAGAAAATACACTTAAAGCGCTATTTAATTCTAATATATTAACAAAAAATGAATTATTAATTCTTAATAATAATTTTTAGATGTCAATTCAGAATTAAATATCACTAGAATTATCTTAGAATATTTTTTAATTTATTTAACAGTGAAAGTTTTATTATGGATAAAGTAATTGTAGGTATGTTAACAAATTTAACATACAGAGTGAATGATGAAATAAAAATCGCAGCAATTTCAGCATTAGGCGATTTTAAAGCAACAATTGAATATCATGATGCCATCATACGCATCATAGATTTATGCCAAGACCCAAATAAAGAAGTCGCAGTTTCAGCAATTAATACATTGAGTAAATTGTCTGTTTATTTCATACATAGTCCAAAAATAGAACACTAAAAACCCTTATTATGCGTACGTTAAATTTATATTATTTCGTATTGTGTAGCACTGCCCCATTATTTTTATAATGAGACAGCCTAACGACGTTAAATAACCTTACTCGATTTCAGTGTCGCCTTGTAATTGGCAGCTGCAGGCTAAAACATAACCTTCGGCAATCTCTGCTTCAGTCAATGTCATCGTACTGGATGTGGTGTAATTTCCTGATAATACCTTTGTTTTACAACTACCACAGACACCTGCACGGCACGCCGCGATAACCGGCTGTTTATTTTGTTCTAATGCAGACAATAAAGAGGTACCAACTGGTACTTTAAAATTCACTAAACGCTGACGAATTTTTAATGTCAGAACATCTTCGCTATCAATAGCCTCTGGTTCGGTAGAAAAGCGCTCCATAAAGAATTGCTCAGCAGGGACGCCTAAATTTGCAGCAAATTGCTGCGCATTTTTCATATATGGAACTGGGCCACATGTCATTACGATACGTGAATGAATATCGGGTACTAGTACTTTTAGTTTTTCTTCGGTTAAACGACCCTGTGCAACCTCCCCATTATCTGGAGTTTCAGCCATTACACACAGCTGTAGCCTATCTGGATATAATTGGGTTAATTGTTGCCATTCTTGTGCAAAAATGACTTGTTGGTTATCGCGAACATTGAATAATACTTTGACGTTTGCCTCAGGACGATTTGCCATTAGCCAACGAGTCATAGACATAATCGGCGTCACGCCACAACCTGCCGACAGCATTAAATATTGTTGGTTTTCTACATTAGCGCAAGTGAATTCCCCTTGAGCGGCTGAAAGCCAAAGGTAATCACCCTCTTTAACAGAACGTGTGAGCCAATTTGACCCCATACCATCTGCTAATCGCCTGACTGTAATCGAAATAAAACGACTTTGCCCTGGTGATGATGAAAGAGTATAAGCACGCATGACCTCATCACTATTTTTAATACTAACCAAAGCATATTGCCCTGGTGAATACATATAGAAATCGTGATTAATAAGATTGATAGTCCAAACATCCGCTGTTTCTTGAATAATAGAATGAATTTGCATCCTATTTGGACATAAACTGCTTGGCATTGTCATTGCTTCACTCCTTTATAGGGGGTCACAGCCCCCTTCTCTCATATCGGTATTTTAAACGGGTTCAGTCGTCTTACTAATTATGCAGGTAAAATTTCAGCGAGATCTTGCTCTACCGTGGTGATGCTACGCATACCAAACTTCTCATTTAACACATTTAATAAGTTTTCGGTTAAGAAACCTGGGGCTGTTGGACCGGTATAAATATTTTTCACACCTAGCGCCAATAGTGTTAATAGAATAACAATCGCTTTTTGTTCAAACCAAGATAGAATCAAGCTTAGTGGTAAGTCATTGATACCACACCCAAGTTTCTCTGACAGATTGACCGCCAGCATGATTGCGGAATAAGCATCATTGCACTGACCAACATCCAATAAACGTGGTAAACCTTCTAATGTACCGAAGTCCAATTTATTAAAACGATACTTACCACACGCTAATGTTAGGATCAGGCAGTCCTCAGGTACGCTACGTGCAAAATCAGTGTAGTAACTTCTTTCACCACGGCTACCATCACAACCCCCTACTAAGAAGACATGACGCAGTTTTTTCTGTGCGACTAAATCAATCACCGCATCAGCAGCGCCTAATAAAGTTTGGCGTCCAAAACCAACCGTGATTTTGTGTTCAATTTCGGTATATGGGAACCCTGCTAGTGATTGTGCTTGCGCTATCATGTCAGAAAAATCATCACCAACTAAGTGTTTAGCTCCCGGCCAGCCGACAATGCTGCGCGTCCAAATTCTGTCTTTATATTGCCCAACATCAGGGTCAATAATACAGTTTGATGTCATCAAAACAGGCCCAGGGAATTTAGCAAATTCAACTTGCTGGTTTTGCCACCCACTGCCATAGTTACCGACGAGATGAGCATATTTTTTCAGTTCTGGATAACCATGTGCGGGTAACATTTCACCATGGGTATAAATATTGATCCCTGTACCTTCTGTTTGCTCGAGTAACATTTTCAGATCTTTTAAATCATGGCCTGAAATCAAGATACATTTACCTGCAACAGGGCGAACATTAACCTCAGTTGGCACTGGATGACCAAACTCACCGGTTTCACCCGCATCTAATATTTCCATGATTTTAAAATTCATCAAACCAATTGCCATTGAGTTATCAAGCAATTCATTCATGTCTGATGGCAACGTACCTAGCCAAGCCATAATGCTATGGTATTGGCCATAAACCTCATTATCGTATTGGCCTAGTACATGAGCATGTTCCATGTAGGCCGCAGCCCCTTTTAAGCCATAGAGGCATAACATGCGTAATCCATGGATATCTTCGCCTACTTCTGCCTTATCGATATCCAAAGAGAATTGTGCTGCTTGTGCCTGTAAGGTAGGAATATCGGTACCGGCTAACTGCAAGTGGATCAAGGGGTGATTAAATACCACAGCACTATTTACTGACTGGCAGTGTTTAATTAATTTATCACGTAAATAAATAGCTTCGCGTGCATAACCAATAATACGGTCTGAATCAAAATTGACGTTAGTTAATGTGGAGAAAAATGCGCGTGGAGCAAAACTATCAATATCATGATCGATAATACCGAGTTCACGAGCCGTAACTGCACTGGCCGATAAGCTTTGCAATACAGCAACTAATAAATCTTGTAGGTCAGAAGTTTCTGCTGTTTTACCGCACATACCCTGCGCGTATGCACAGCCATTACCAGCTGGAGTTCTAATTGTTTGTTCACATTGCACACAGTACATGTTATTCGCCTCTTAAAGTTGCATTTCAAATACAACATTAAGATTACGCTCTTTATTAGAATAAAAAAGTGGAATTGTTAGCTATCTAACCATTTATTGATCTACATTAATGTTTTGTATGAATGAGAACTATTATCAATACTGGAAGTATGATAAACCATCTGCTGCTGGCCTTAGTGTTTATTCATTATTTCAGAATGAATAAGCTGCCCTCATTTTATTTTTTGAAAAATAATCACTATTTATTCCAATATAATTTTCCTATGATAAGGTTTACTTTATCTCTTGCTATACTATGAATGTAAGTTATTGTTATGTAATCACAAAAAGAGAATCAAAAAAAGATGGCACAGGAAAAATTAACAAGTAAGTCCGTAATGAAATATCGTTTCGGTGTACTTAGACGGTTAAAAGAATCAGATAAGACTCCCATAAAGATCTTACTATTAGCCGCAATTATTGGCGCTGCCGTTGGGCTTATTGGCTCTCTATTTATGTTAGGCACCACTTGGATCAGTAACTACCGTACTCAATCTGTTGGCGACTTAGTCATAGATAAATGGTTAGTTATTCCGACTATGTTTGCTGTCTCAGCTATTCTTGCAATGATAGGTTATTATCTTGTTAAACGTTTTTCCCCTGAATCAGGGGGCTCTGGTATCCCCGAAATCGAAGGGGCTCTGCAAGATTTACGCCCTGTTAGATGGTGGAGAGTCATCCCCGTAAAATTTTTTGGTGGCTTAGGAACACTAGGCTCTGGGATGGTATTAGGGCGTGAAGGGCCAACAGTCCAATTAGGGGCTAATATTAGCCAGATGTTCTATGATATTTTTCGCTTAAAAGATAATGAATCTCGCCACACTTTATTAGCTGCGGGTGCAGCCGCTGGCTTATCAACTGCATTTAATGCGCCTCTTGCAGGGATATTATTTATTATTGAAGAGATGCGTCCTCAATTTAAGTACAGTTTAATCTCCATTAAAGCTGTATTCATAGGTGCAGTTACAGCCACTATTGTTTTTAGACTAATTAATGGGGAAGCCGCCTTATTAAATATCGGGCAATTTTCCTCAGCCCCCATGAACACACTTTGGCTCTATTTAGTTTTAGGGCTGTTATTTGGTATTGTAGGGATCTGTTTCAACCGTTTTTTATTATTTTTACAGGATAAATTTCTCGCCTTTTATCAAAATAAAATCTCTCGTTTCGTCTTAATGGGAGGGCTGATTGGTGGGGCTTTTGGTGCTATTGGTGTTTATACTCCTGAAATTGTTGGCGGTGGTTACTCGGTGATCCACCAAATGGTTGCAGGACAATTTACGATTACCTTAATATTCCTCTTTTTTGCATTACGCTTTTTAACCTCAACAATTAGTTTTAGCTCAGGCGCACCTGGAGGGATTTTTTCTCCCTTACTCGCTCTGGGAACGTTATTTGGTGGTGTTTTTGGCTATGCTGTACTCGAACTATTTCCCCATTACCAAATAGAAGTGGGGACTTTTGCCATCGCAGGCATGGGGGCTTTATTTGCTGCAACGGTAAGGGCCCCTTTAACGGGTATCGTATTAGTTTTAGAAATGACGAATAATTATCAGCTTATCTTGCCTATGATTATTACTTGTATCGGTGCCACTATGATGGCCCAGTTTTTAGGTGGCAGGCCCCTTTACTCCGTTATATTAGAAAAAACACTTGAGCGTAGTGCAAAAGAAGAGTCAGCAGCGAAAGCGACCATCCCCCCTTCTGCTTAACGTTAGCCATAAAAAAACGGGTTGTTGAAACAACCCGTTTTTTATCAATCAGATAGTTTTATCTTTTTTTTGCAATTAGCGTTGCGAAATTAAGCTTAATTCGGTTTCCTTGTGCATCCGTGCGATGCAGATGACCTGGGTTTTCATTATATTTTAAAATTTCCCAGTCTTGATAATAATGTTTTAATTCGCCTGGCTTCAAGAAACATTTAAAAGGAACTAAATCTAATGGAGCATCTGGCGTTTCAACAGCACAGACAATCACATTAATACCACCTGATAACGTATGCTGTTGCATGTTCGCTACCACATCCGCAATCTTTTCACGCTGCAAAAACATCAGTACCACAGTAGAAATAATTAATTGATAATCATCTTGAATTTGGTGGCTATTAATATCGTAAATAGCAGTATGAATATTATCTATACCTGCTTGTTTTTTCACAAAATCAATCGCTTGAATATGTTGCGGATTGATATCGACGGAAGTAACGTCATAACCTTGTAATGCAAGGTAAAAACTGTTCCTTCCACGACCAGAGCCTAAATCCAACGTTTTACAAGGGGCTGATAATTTATTTTCACATAAATACCGAACTTCTGAATGGGGGATCGTTAAACCATACTGCTTATAAAATTTAATTTCTGGTTGGCACAAAAAGGCGAGTTGGCATTCCATATCATCACTACAATTGGAAATACGATGCCAAATTTGTGGTTCGATTATTGGCGGCTGGTTATGAACATCAAAGGTGAAGTGCTGTTCGCTGCCATCTTCATTAAAAATGATAAAATCAAGAGAGCCTTTCAATACCTTTAACTGGGCGTATGTATCCTCTTTTGTATTATGGCGCTCTTGAAACATGAGCGGTAAAGAGGTTTTATTCCAGACCGGCATGGTCTTGTAGCACACAAGTTCATTCATATCATCACCAATAAGTTGCATTTTAAATACATCTTATACCGATAGCTTGAACACTGCAAAGCTTTCATTAATAAAACAATCAGGGTTTTGATACAAATCAACCGCCAGTCAGCACTAGCGGTTGCCCTATGATTCATTACCTAATAATAGATAATTAATAACCTAATTGCTTAGCACTTAACCCTAAGAATTCAAATGGTTTTGTTACCACATAACTGTTGGTCGCATCCCCTGAATAGATATTGCTTTGCTCTACTCCTAAGTCAAGCTTTTTGACTTTCCCTGTTTCAGCAGAAAAATCAATTTTCTTTAAATCGGTCCAAAAAATATTTGGCGTTAATGCGGACTCGAAAAAGTAAAGTTGACGCTTATGATCCACCAAAGTACGCCAACGAGTTGATGATATCTCTGGTGAGTTTTCTGATGTCAAACCATATGGTACAGACACATTGCGAACGACACTAAAAACACTCGCTACCGCTTTGTTAGCTGTTGTTTTTTGAGGGATGGCATTGATATAGAATTGGGCCCGGGCAAACCTGTCTGCTGAGCGGTTAGTTCCTGGTAACATCACTGTACCACCAATCCCTTGCCAATATTCCTGCATTGCTAATTGCTTTTCATAAATTGGTGAATTAGTCATCACTTGATATTTTCGATTGTGATGAATAACTTGCTTACCATCAATATATTCAATAATAGCGCTATCGCCACTAGCATCTGATAAAGATAAATGTAAGGTCGCCAAACGATCTTGCCCTGGCACATTATCAGTAGCGACGACTAGCGGATTTTTTTCTAAATCAGCAACCGCTTCTTCAACCGTTGCATAGTTATCTAAAACATACTGTGCCCACAATGAAATAGACAATGCAGGTTGTTTATCGTCCACTTGAGGGTATTTTGATTCCGCTAGCCACAAGAGATTAGCCACTAAGCCTTTTTCATTGACCCCATCAGTCGTCGAAATATCATAACCTGAAGCGATCACGCTACCGTATTTTGACTTCCATTGTAGAGAATTTGGCCCAGCAACCCCATTACGCTCCATTCCCCGGGGGAAAACCCAAAGATTGGTACCAATATCGTATTTCCAATCCATTGTTCTACCAGTCATGATTTGCTCGTTGTCACCCAAGTAAAGTACCCGAGTACATGCTTGGCTCACCATAATAGGCATTGATATTGCTGCGATTGTCGCTAGTGCTACGATGCTTTTTTTAACAAACTGCATGCCATCTCCAAAATAATCAAATTAACGTACTATAAGCATAGTATACAGATGGATATTATTTAGTCTTACTAGATAAAAAATAAAATGAGATATGGATATAGTAAGAAATACAATAAATGATAAACGTTAATGGCACTTCTTTGTATCAGTGCCATTTTTTACAGTGAAAAAACTAGTTATTTACTGAAGAAAACAAAGAACGTAATAATGCTGCTTTTTGTTTGTTATCTGGGATAGCTAATATTTCATCATAGAAGCTAATCGAAATACGACAAGCTAATGCAGGCGATTTTTTACCCGCTTGTAAATTGCCAAGAATTGCTGTGTCTGCACCATATTTTGTAGAAAGTTCGCTGGCTAGTTTAGTCAACATCTCAGTATATTCAGCAGGTGACATTAAAGCTTGCTTCGTACCCGCTTCACTCGAAATTAACAGTTCATTCGTTGCTTGAATTTGCTTTAATAATACTACTTGGCTTTTTTGGGGTGGGATAATTTCCGCCGTCTCTCTTAAATGTGGGAAAAGAGAATAAAAACATGTTTGCCCTGTTGGGTCTTCTTCTAATAAGATTTTAAGATAATCATTCACTTTACTGGTGAAATTAATAACAGAATCATCAGAGGCGTATTCCATACGCTCCAGCACCAGTTTCATTACGCTGCCAACAACCTGATCAAATAATTGACGACGCAGGTCTTCATTCGTCGGGTCATATTGTGTAATAAGGTGCTCAAAACTTTGGTAGGTCTCAGGGCTTATTTTCTTTACTGTGGCAATTATCGGCAATTCTTTTTCAACTTGAGCAAGTGCTTCTGAATGAATAGCACTATTATTTTCAGTTGATAACACGTCATTATCTTTACTTAACCAATAAAAACCGAGCGCAAATGCAATAAAAATAATGCATACAATTAATGCGGTTTTACGTGAGTTATTTGTTTTCAAAATTGCCCTGCCTTTTCTCTATAAAACGGATCACCACAAATGCCGTCAAACTTGCCTATATCACCTAAACAATGAGATATATTGCCATACACCAAATAATAGTGTTCAAGACGATAACGTCCTATGCCTACTATTTTAGCTTGCATCGAAGCTGTCTAGCTATAGGAATAAAGGAAATTGCGAAATAAAGATAAGAGGGATTTAGTACAGAAAATAATTTAGTTATTCATAAAATAAAAAACCTCCGGAGCTTAGCAGCCCGAAGGTTTTGAATAATAAAACTTATTTAGTTTGAACGCCTTCAACAGAAATCAGCAGTTGTGCTTCTTGAGATTTAGGCCCTAAATCAGATTTAATATTAAATTCTTTCAATTTAATATTACCTTGAGCTTCAAAACCTGCGCGATATCCACCCCATGGGTCTTTACCTTCACCCATCAGTTTTGCATCTAAGGTAATTGGTTTTGTCACACCATTTAAAGTAAAATCACCTGTAATTTTATAAGTTTCACCGTCTTTTTTCACTTCTGTTGAAACGAATTTCGCTTCAGGGAATTTAGCTGCATTTAAAAAGTCTGCGCTGCGTAAATGCTTATCACGCTCTGCATGGTTAGTATCAATGCTTCCCGTTTTAATCGTGACTTCTACTTTATCTTTTGATGGGTCTTTTGCATCATAAGTGAAATTGCCATCGAAATCTTTAAAGCTACCATATACCCAGCTATATCCTAAATGCTGAATACGGAATTCAATAAACGCATGTTGGCCTTGCTTATCAAATTGATATGTTTCTGCTAATGCAGAACCTGCGGTTAAAAATAAAGCACCAGTAGCCAGACCAAGAACCGTTTTCTTCAACATAATTATCTCCACGTTACTTATCGGGATTAAAACCCAACATTCTTTTTAATGTAATATCACGATCAAAAAAGTGATGTTTAAAAGCAGCAAAAGCATGTAAAACTGACAATAAAACTACAGCCCAAGCTAAATATAAGTGAATTTCACCTGCGGTATCCGCTTGTGTTGCAGCGCCAGTAAATATTGCGGGTACTTCAAACCAGCCAAATACACTAATAGGCTGTCCATCAGCAGTCGAAATTAAATAACCGCTAATCAAAATACTGAATAAAATAATATAAATCAGCACCTGTGCAATCAAAGAGCTTGCTCTCGTTAATTTGCTATAACTTGCTAATGGTTTCGGTGGGGGAGAAATAAATCGCCAAATCACACGAAATGCCATAACAATAAATAATAATATTCCTATACTCTTATGTATCTCAGGAGCTTGGTGGTACCAACTGTCATAATATCCCAGTGTCACCATCCATAAACCTAAAGCAAACATTCCATATACGACTATTGCGACCAACCAATGCACGAGCAACGAGATATGCCCATAACGGGTTGCACTATTTTTCCATTGCATGATAAAAAACCATTTAGAGGTGAAGGTGATATCGTATTAACTAAGCCGTAGTAATCATAAGGTGAAACTAATATTATTCCTATCCCTAAGTTAAACAAATAATTTGTTGTAGATATTCAAATACAATCAACATAATTAAAAATAGTTTACTATTTTGTTTTGTCTATATTTAATAGTAAAAGTTGAATAAAGATTCTTCCAGTTTTGTAAACAGTCGTAACTGGATAATTATATTTCCATTTTGGTTAATTTCAATTTGTTCTACCTTATAGCAAATAGATATAACCTTTTCTCATAAAAATAAAATTTGTCGGTCAGGCATTTTCCTTTTACATTGGTATTCTCCATTTTTACATTTTTAATTAACTAGCAGGTTAGACTCTATGTATAAACTTTGGATAGCGAATAAAAATTACTCTTCGTGGTCTTTACGTCCTTGGGTTTTATTAAAAGTATTGCAAATCCCGTTTGAAGAAAATCTGTGTTTTTTTGAAAATGGTAAAAGTAGCCATAACAAATTTAGTCGTTTCTCCCCAACGGGCTTAGTACCTTGTTTAGTTGATGACAAACTCACTGTTTGGGATTCTCTCGCTATTTGTGAATACATCGCTGAAACGCACCCTCAAGTATGGCCAAAAGATAACAAAGCAAGAGCTTGGGCTCGCAGCGCTAGTGCAGAAATGCATTCTGGGTTTACTTATCTACGCCAACAATGCCCAATGAATGTTGCGCTCAAAGCAACTACAGCGACGATTTCTTCCGAATTACAAACGGACCTAAACCGCCTTCAGCAATTATGGCAAGATGGGTTGAATCAATTCGGCGGGCCATGGCTTGCGGGCAATGAGTTTAGCGTTGTTGATGCTTTCTTCGCACCTGTAGCCTTTCGCATCCGTAGCTATCAGTTACCAATAAGCCCAGCAGCACAACATTGGGTAGCCCGCGTTTTAGATTTACCGGCAATGAAAGAATGGCACGAAGCAAGTCTACATGAACCGAATATCGACCACTAACCGATAAGATAGGGGCGCTTAGTTGTATTGCCCCCTAATTTATTGATTAGGAAAAAATCACCTGCACGAACATCAAAATTAAATATTAACCAATCTGATTAATATTCAAGCCATTACCCCTATTTTATAAATAAAAGATTACAATCTTTCATCCCAAGGGTTAGCAGTCATTACATCGCCAGTAGGAGTATGTAATGTAACTTGGTCGTTTTTAAACCATTCCGCTAACGAAAAGCCCCCTTTTGGGGTTTCAATGTGAATATCAATTGGGCAATACGGGGTATTTGCTTTAATGGCGAATTCGGCAAAATCTTCTTTTTGTTGAGGAGTTGAACAACGAATAACTACATCAAGGTCGCAGTCAGATAACATACTTTGAATATCGGTTGCCAAGGTATAGGCACAACTCCCCGTGACGCCCCACTGCCAAGGCCATTTATCCTGTGAGATTATCCATAACACCTGGACAGGTGGTAACGCGATAAACATAGAGCGTTGTAATTCAACTGAATTTGCTACCAAAGACTCTACATTCATAATATGGGTTATCGCTGATTTCTCAATTTGAGTCGTGACGCGTTGATGCGGTTTAATTCCCCGAATTGCGACCGTCAATTTATTATTGTCCGCTTTATCTCTATAAACGGTCAGTGGCAGCTTACTATTCCACTGTGAGGCAACCCATTCAGGGAGCGATTCTACCGCAACATCATTATCATTGCCGACCCAAACAAAATCATGCGGATTAATTATTTGCATTTTATTACCTTTATGATTGCTATGAATGCTCCTTCTATTATGCCTTTTTTACTGCATAAAAACAGAATTTACCTTTTAACCATGAATATCGTGCCATTAATTAACAATCTAGCCAGATATTGTTTTCTATCCTTGAAACATCAATGAGATTGCTATCTAATTACCTTAATAATTAATAAGTTAAGCTTCTATTTATGAGCGTCGTATTATGAGAAACATCCCTGCTATTTACGATGGGTTCCTTTTTACCAGCTGCATGTTGTTTAGTGCAGTCGCGGCCTATCTGATTTTAGATGCGCAAGCAGCTATGTGGGCAGCATTTTCCACACTTTATTCTTTTAATCTGTTCAATGCTGCAAAAGAGTATAAAAATTATGCCTATACCGCTTTTTGGCTATTGATGATTTTAGTCGCCATATTTATAGGTGATACCCTGCGATTAAGCATGGCGTTTTATGTTTATCTCTTCGTGTTTTCTTTTATTTATTATCAGTTATATGGCACTGACCCTGTGATGGATTTAACCATGAAATTTATGATTATCATGTCAACCATAGGGACAATTTTACCTGATATTTCTAGAAGCTTAGCGTTGGGCTTTATTATTGGAAGCGGTGTTACTTTAGTAACTTACTATACCTTAAGCCACAAAATGACACGACATAGCATTATTACCGGTGCACTGGTTGAGAAAAATTTATTCACATTACATAAGAATATTATCCCGCGTTCCATGACTTATGCTGTGGGGCTTTTATTAACATTAGCCATTCCTAGAATGCTCGACCTAGGTCATTTTTATTGGACATTGCTCACATTTGTATTTGTTTTACACCCCAAAACTAAGGGTATCATTCATATTACAGGGCAACGCGTTTTAGGGAGCCTTATTTCCGTACTTTTACTGTACCTTTTATTTAACACCCCTCTGATGCCTTATATTGGCTTATTTGCAATGGTGGTGTTCGCATTTCTCATGCCTATGAGCTTTCATCATGGCTACACTTTCATGACTTTTGTCGTTACCAGTTTAATTTTATCCGTTCTTGAACAAGTCATTTATTGGCGACACCCTACCTATGAATTATTATTTGACCGAGTCTTAGAGACCGCCTTAGGAGGTGCTATCGCTATTATGACAAGTGTTATTTTAAAATTATTCAGACAAGAAAAATAACTAAGGGGAATAAATCCTCAAAAAACAAGCATTGTTAAGTTTTGTCGAATCTCTAGGGTACTTCACGAAATAAAAACTAACTAGATTACGTAATGAATAAGTCTGTTCTATACTTTGATAAGGATAAAAAACACTCCAGTCAGTAATTTTGGGATCATTATTGATGCATTTCACATTCAAGTAACGCGAGGCTCAAAATGAAAATATCCATCATTGGCGCAACAGGGTTTGTGGGTAAGGCCATCGTAGCTGAGGCGTTACTCCGTCATCATCAAGTCACGGCTATTTCTCGTCACAGCAACCAATTGTCTCAACATGCGTATTTAATTACCGCATCTGGTGATATCACCGATGTTGCTTGGCTAACCTCTCGGCTCAAAGGGCAAGATGTCGTCATTAGTGCTTTTAATGGTGGCTGGCAAAACCCAAATTTATATCAAGATACCGTGGCAGGTAACCAAGCGATTTTACAAGCTGTACAAAAATCAATGGTAAAACGGTTTATCGTTGTCGGTGGTGCGGGGAGTTTAAAAACCTCTTCAGGTGTTGATTTAATTGATTCTCCTAATTTCCCAACTGAAATAAAACCTGGGGCTCAAGCCATGAGGGAACTCAAAAGCCACTTACAATCTATCGATTCTCTTGATTGGACCTATGTTTCCCCTGCTGCGGTACTTGAACCAGGAGAAAGAACCGAAACATTCCGTTTAGGTGGAAGCCAGTTACTCATGAATGGCCAACACCCCGCAAAGATTTCCGTTGAAGATCTCGCTGTCGCCATCCTTGATGAAGCTGAACATGCACAATTTATTCGCCAACAGTTTACCGTTGCATATTAAATTAAATAAAAAAGCCGGTAACTATATACTTACCGGCAAAATTGATAACAGATTTGGTGTTTACTTAACTTAATTCACGTATAACTTTCACTTACTTTTCACGATGTTTTGCTGCATAAATCTCACTATTAACCCAATTGTGGTCTTTTTCCCACGTAAATAACCATTTACGTGTTGGGCCAGCCATCACATTAAGGTAATAGTTGTCATAACCTGCCATTGTTGCCATTGGGTGATACCCTTTTGGCACCATAACCACATCTTTGTTATACACCGCCATACACTCATCTAATTCACGATCATCTGTATAAACACGCTGCATACAAAAACCTTGAGATGGATTTAATCGGTGATAATAGGTTTCTTCCAAATACGTTTCATTTGGCTCGTTATCAGTATCATGCTTGTGGCTTGGATAGGAACTAGTACAGCCTTCATCCGTATAAACTTCCACCACTAACAAGCTATCTGCCGCTTTATCATCGGGTAAAATATTATGTACATAGCGTTTATTGTTGCCATAACCCCGTTGCTCTGCCCCAATATCATCAGGGCCAATTAAGCGAGTTGGGTAAGTGCCCTTTCCTTTTGCACTGCAAACTGCGAGTTCCAATGCTGTTTCAGCTTTAACTTCAGCAAACTCTTGGGCTGTGACATAAACTGCATATGGTTTTTTACGTTCAAAAGGGTCCATGCGGTCGCCAATATTATCAAATGTTTGATTTGGCGTTTTAATCGTCGCTTTACCTGCCACTAGCACTAAGCACATTTCATTTTCACAAGCGGGTAAAGAAATCGACTCACCTTGTTTTAATTCATAAACATCAAAGTGAACATATCCCCAGTTAGCGATTTTCGGAGTGATATGCTGAGTTCGCTTATGTGCATCTGGAGCATGATATTTCGACAGTAATTTTGACATAATTTTCCTCTGACACTTTAAGATTGCCTACTAACACCTGCAATCTGTTTTATTGACCTGTGGCCATCACTCAAAATACAGCCATCTAACTTTTTAATTCTTTTGAGCCTTTCGCTCTAAATACACTAAATAGTTCAGTTTGTGGCTAGGCGGCAAACAAGAGCAACGCAGGGAGCATACATAAGTATGTGACCTGTGTGGTCGAGTGCAGCCAACAACGCCACAGACTGAAATATGACGACGATTTAGATTAGCCCGGCTTCTTTGGCTAACCTATGTAAATTGTTATAGCCCAGTGTCGCGTAAGTCAACGGGTGGGCAATCGCTGGGTCTTGCTCCGCTTCTACCACTAACCAACCATTTTCGTATTGGCTATTTTTTAATACTTTAAAGACTTCTGGGTAGTTAACACAGCCATCACCGGGTACTGTAAACACCCCAGCTAATACTGCATCTAAGAAACTTGTTTTGCGGTTTTTAACATCTTTTAATACATCTGCACGCACATCTTTGCAATGCACATGATTAATTCGTTTTGCCCAACGTTTAGCGACTTCTACTGGGTCCGCACCTGCAAATGTTAAGTGCCCTGTATCCAGTAATAAGCCTACTTCATCACCGGTATGTTTCATCAGGTTATCAACATCTTCTGCTGACTCGATAACCGTCCCCATATGGTGGTGATAGGCGATTTTAACCCCTTGAGATAAGGTATATTTCGCAAACTCAGTCAGCTTCCTGCCGTATTCTTCCCATTGGTCATTTGGAAATAGTGGTCGCATATGAACGGGTTTATTTTGATCGCCATGAATACAGTGAGTCACTTCGGCAAATACCATCACTTTCGCGCCTAAATCACGCAGTAATGCTAAGTGACCTTGTACCGCTTCAATTTCCTCTTCCACGCTGCGAGTCAACAATTCACCCGAATACCAGCCTGAAACCAGTTGTAAATCATGCTGTTTTAAAATTGGCCCTAAGATTTCCGCTTTACGTGGAAACTTATTTCCTAACTCAAAACCAGCAAACCCTGCTTGACGACCTTCAGTTAAACATGTTTCTAGAGACGTTTCTGCCCCTAAAGTGGGTAAATCATCATTGGTCCATGTCAAAGGGTTAATACCAAGTTGGATTGCCATGATGAAGCTCCTGTGTAGGTAAGAGTAATATTATTTACGCTGACGCCATAAGGCGATCAGATTTAAGTAATTGCTTTTTATTTTCTGAACCAGCTCGTCGTCATTGATTTCACCTTTCATCCACTCATAAGAAGGCTTACCAAATAAAGTACGACCAACGGCAAATCCTTTTACGATTGACTTCCCAGCAGCGGCATTAAAGCCCGCTTGTAATTCTGCTTGTGGCGCATCAAGCCCTAGTAATACAACACCACGACAATAAGGGTCACGCTCTTGGACCAATGCATCAACCTCATCCCAATTTTCTGCCTGTAGCGGTGGTAATTTCCACCAGTCTGGCTTGATGCCTAAGTTATAAAAACGTTTAATGGCTCGTAAATACAGCTCATCATTACGCTCCATATCAGCTGGTAATATTACTTCCAGTAATAATTCATGGCCTGATTGGCAGCATGCGCTATACACCTCTTGAACGGTTTTCTCTTGCTCTAAACGCAGCGGATGATTATCTTCAGGGTGGAAAAATACTAAGCATTTCACGATATGCTCTTTCGGCCAGCTAATCAGCTGCGAACCAATATTGCCATGCTCTAAACATAGTGGTCTGGACGCTGGTAGCTCAATGGGTCGCCCTATCCACCAACCACGCCCTGTCACATCATTCAAAACATCCTGACCAAAAGTGCTATCACACAATAAACCTGCTTTACCCTGTAAGTTTGCCTCTTCAGCTACTTCACAGCTGGCACGGAAAATCAATTTTTTCAAATAAGGGATACATGAAATATCTGCACCTGCATTACGTGCCATATCGACAAATTGGATCCGATGGTCAAACGCCATTACACATAATTCATCCCACTGAGTGCTACGTGATGTCACTCGGTGCAAGTGATTAAGCATCGGGTCGAGATCAGGACGCGGTACAGCCGCAGCGCGCTCAAGGTAGTTATCCAGTTCAACTTTCGTTGGCATCGCGGGCGCACAACCGTGGCGCGAAACAACTAATGCCCCACATGCGTTAGCAAAAGCGCAGGCTTTTTCCCAACCATCTCCATTCAAATAACCGCGTAATAGACCAGACATGAAGGCATCACCTGCACCTAATACATTAAGGACTTCCACCCTCACGCCATGTACTGTAATCCCTTCGTCTAAGGTCTCTGGGATCTCACCACTGAACACTGAGCACCCTAAAGAACCGCGTTTACACACTAGTTCAGCATTTGTTAATTGACGAATATTTTTAAGGGCTTGAACAGTATCCGTTGTCCCACCGGCAATATGAAACTCTTCTTCGGTTCCGACAATCAAATCAAACAGTGACAACACGTCTTGTAATTGCTGAGTTACGCTTTGAGAAGCAATAAAACGCGTTTCACCATCACCTAGGGAAGTTAGCCCCCATAAGACTGGGCGATAATCTATATCAATGGCAGTTTTTACATCATTACGTTTGGCATATTCCAATGCTTTTAGCACAGCGGCACGGGTTTTAGGGTTAGATAAATGCGTCCCTGTAATTGCCAGACAACGAGAGGATGCAATATATTCTTCCGTAAAATCGTCTGGACTAATTGCCATATCAGCACAATTATCACGATAGAAAATCAATGGAAAAGTGTCTTGATCTTTGATCCCTAATATTACCAATGCCGTTAATCTATCTTTATCAGTAATAAGATGACTGGTATCGCACCCTACACGCTTTAATTCCTCACGTAAAAAACGGCCCATATGCTCATCACCAACACGGGCAAGCATTGATGACCTTAATCCTTGTATCGCAGTTCCAAATGCCACATTCCCCGAAGAGCCACCTAAATATTTGGCAAATGTACTCATATCTTCTAAACGAGAACCTATCTGTTGTCCGTACAGGTCAACGGCAATACGGCCCATACAGATAACATCTAACTTCTTCTGCTTATCCATTAATCACCCCTTAACTACAACAGAATTAATTGATTTCTTTGACTTTAACCCAGCGCTGTTCTTCATATGAGCGCGCGATTGCATCTAAAATTCGCGATACTTTCCAGCCTTCTTCAAAATCAGGCCACATTGGTGTGCCTGTGGCTACCCCATTAATGAGATCGCGCACTTCTACGGTTTTTTGATCGTTAAAGCCAATACCATGGCCTGCACCACCACAAAACGGTGCATAATCTGGATGTTCAGGCCCAACTAAGATTGTTTTAAAACCTTGACGGTTACTTGGGTCGTCGTGACGATATAGTTTTAGTTCAGCCATTCTTTCTTGTGTGAAGGTTAATGTCCCTTTAGTACCCGTCACCACATAGGTCAGCCCCATTTTACGTCCAGCTGCAATGCGTGAAGTTTCGATAACCCCCATCGCTCCGCTTGAAAAACGTACCATCGCATGTGCTTGGTCTTCATTTTCAACAGGCACCATCACAGATGAGCCTTCTTTCTCTGGGCGTTGTTTAATAACAATTTCCATGTCACCACAAACGGTTTCAATATCGCCAACTAAAAATTGTGCCATATTGATAATGTGTGCAGATAAGTCACCCAGCGCCCCTAAACCCGCTTTTTCTTTGAAACAATGCCAATGAATGGGGGCATTGGGATCTGCCATATAATCTTCATTATGGGTACCATAAAAATGGATAACCTCACCAATCTCACCATTAGCAATAATTTCTTTTGCGAGTTGTGATGTTGGGTTTTTCATGTAATTAAAACCCACCAAGGTTAAAACACCGGCTTTCTTTGCCGCTTCTACCATTTTTTTTGCATCATCAGAGTTAAGCGCTAATGGCTTTTCACAATAAACATGTTTGCCATGTTTAATTGCTTCCATTGCCATTTCTTTATGCAGAAAATTAGGGGAACAAATATCCACCACATCAATATTTGGGTCAGCCACGAGTTTGCGCCAATCATTGGTTGAACGATTGAACCCCATTTCTTGAGCCCGAGCTTGAGCTAGCTCTGGTGTAATCTCGGCAATCATTTCGCGAACCAATTTTCCTTGTAGTGGAAAAACAGTAGGGGCCTGTGCATAAGCAATGGCATGAGCTCGCCCAATATAGCCAGTACCAATCATACCGATACGGATTTCCTTCATTTGTTCTTCCCCTCGCTCATTTTTAGTGGCGCACTGGCTAACCCAATGCGGGTCTGATTTATTCAGAAGTTGATAATAATGTTATACGGAATATTCATTTCATTTTCAACGGAATCAGGAATATTAGTTTCATTATGTGATCTAGCGTTAATTTTTTATGTAATTAGCTAATATATAAAGAATTAACTCTATTACTCAGGAACCTAAAGAGGTAAGGCGGAGATAAATGATGAAATAAAAGAATAAAAAATGGAATGAAAAAGCAAAAAATGAAATGAAATGAAACATTGCACCTCAGTTGTTCATTGTTGTTTTACACAGCTAAGTAAATAAACAATGTGTTTATTCCCTGTATGTTTGCAGACCATACCGTTCCTTGGGCTCGTAAGTTATCATCGCTGGTTTGTTCTAGGTGTACATTAACTTAGTTAGTTGGTATATGAAATGACATCAATGACTTCCTATCAATTAAGGTAAAGGAGCAATATCATTTTATAAAAAGAGCGACTATCTTCCCAATATTGTCCCTATTGTTACTTTTTCAGTGAATATAAAAAACCGTCATGAGTATGTTATTGTTCTCATAACGGTTTAAGATGAAAACAGTATAATTAGCGATGTAAAATACTGAGAAACTCTTCTTTACTCGACGTTAAAGATAATGCATTAGCAATAAACTCATCACTGAAAATCAATGCAATCTCTTTGAGTACATCAATATGCTCCCTTGATTTAGCAATCACACCGATGGCAATGAACATCACATTGGTTCTATCCCAAATCACCCCATCAGGGAATTGAAAAATTTCCACTCCCGTATGTAAGATGATGTCATTCGCTGATTTAGGTAAATGTGGCAGAGTGATACCATTGCCTAAAAAAGTCGAGATTTGCTGCTCTCTTTCAGTTAGAAAATGGACACAGTCCCTATCTACGTAGCCTTTATTTTTAAACTCGGTACCTACCATCTTTAATACTTCAGCTTTATTTCTGGCCTGACACCCTAAATGCAGATTATTTGTGGTCAGTTGTTCAATCATATCTAACCCTCTTTTAAGTTAACTAGGTACATTCGTATCATGAATGGTTAACAACTACATTGATGACAACTCTTCTTCTAACTGCTCTAACGATTTATTCGATGTTTCAGGAAGTAGTTTCACCACAAAGACAATTGCTAAGTAGTTTATTACCGCGAAAATTAAGAATACAGGTCCTAAACCAAGTTCGGCTTGCAATACAGGGAACAAGTAACTCACGATCGCATTCATAATCCACATAAAGAAAACAGAAATCCCCATCGATAACCCACGGATTTTTAATGGGAATAACTCGGCTAATACCACCCAAGTTAAAAAGCCCATTGTCCCTTGCATCACACCAACAAATACCGCACCAAGTAACCAGATCAACGTTGCTTTAATATCCCCAGTTAAGAAATAATCCGTTGCTGCGATTAATAAATGTAACGATGCCATTAAAGCAAAACCACCGACAATTAATGTCTTGCGCTTAAAGCGGTCAACTAAGAACAGTACCCCGATAACCATTCCCCCAACAGAGAACACACCATTTAATACGTTAAAAACCAAAGAAGTTTGTTCAGAAAAACCAGCCGTTTTCAGTATTTCTGTACCATAGTACATAATTACGTTAACCCCTGTGGTTTGCTGTAAAGCAGCCCATACCATCCCAATCAAAACTAATTTAAAAATCCAAGGGGTATTGAAAATTAAAGCTAGATTTTGTTTTTTTCCATTTGGGTTTTTCTTTGCTTCTGCGGCTTCAACATCTAACAATGTGACAATATCTTCATATTCCTGAATAGCACGTTTTTCTGGGCGAATTTGTTTTAAAATGTTCAATGCTTCTTCACGACGATTTTTACTCATCAACCAACGCGGGCTTTCCGGAGCTTTCCACATACCAAAAAGTAAGCATAAAGCAGGTACAGCTTGCACTAACAACATATAACGCCAAACGTCTGGTAAATGCCCCCAAATAGAACCAATAATCGCATTAATCGCAAAGGCAGCAAGTTGACCTATCACAATTGCCACTTCGTTTAACCCGGTGAGTTTGCCTCGCATTTCTGTAGGCGCAACCTCTGAAATAAATGTTGGTGCAGTGACTGATGCACCACCAACAGCAAAACCGAGAATAAATCGAGCTACAAGGAGAATTTCAATATTCGGTGCAGCGGCAGATAAAAAAGCGCCAAATAGGAAAAGAAACGAAAGGTAAAGTAAATAGGTGCGTCGCCCGATAAAATCAGCCACTCGCCCGCCGCAAACACTTCCAAGTGCGGCACCAACCAACAAGACACTCATCACAAGGCCTTCAGTGGTCGGTGTTAACCCCATGTTTTCTTTCAGTGAGGAAAATGCCCCGTTGATTACACCAGTATCATAACCAAAAAGTAACCCACCAAAGGTTGCTACCAAGGTGATTTGGTGCAACCTTTTTCTCTGTTGTTCATTGAGATTCATTATTAATGACATATTATTACCTTATTATTTGAATCATTATGTCTACCAAAAAAGCAAATTTTCAGTATTTAAATAAATTCTTTACATGTTAAGTATTAAATAATGAAAAATTTTTGGCGCTCTTATTGAATCACTACTTGCAAGCTTCAAGACTATTTTATAAATCAAAATTCACAAATAAAAACAAATACTTAGATTGAATTTAAAAATTAAACAGTAAAATAGCCACAAATTTTATAGAAGCATTACTGCTTGTAGGGTATTTAATTAATACGTAAGACAAATATTAATGTATATATTTATTAAATAATCGGATGAACATATCTGAATTCTATTGCGGGCGAAAAATCATTTTTTCGTCCGCATATTAATAATCAATTAAAATATAATTTAAAAATATAAATTAGAGTTTAACTTCTTTTCCTGTTTTTAATGATTCAAGTGCTTTGTCTGCAAGATATAATGCAAACTCACCATCGGTACCTGTGGTTTCTGATTCAGCACGTCCAGCTAAAATATCAACAAAATGTTCCCATTCAGCTTTGTATGCCTCATGATAGCGTTGTAAGAAGAAATATTCGGGTTTAGCAGACAAACAACCGACTTCGCTTAATAACGCAACGCTATTTTCTTTTATATTCCCAGCTGTCAGCAGCCCCTTCTCACCATGCAGTTCAATGCGCTGGTCATAACCATACCCTGAGCGGCGGCTATTCGATATGGTCGCCATGGCCCCTGAAGGGAACTTCAAAATAATGAATGCGGTATCGATATCACCCGCAAGGCCAATCGCAGGGTCTACTACATTACTTCCTTGGGCAAATACAGAGCAAGGTTCTTCACCAATCATAAAGCGCGCCATATCAAAGTCATGAATCGTCATATCTCTGAACATACCACCGGAGACTTTGACATACTCTGCTGGTGGCGGTGACGGGTCTCTAGATGTAATAATTAAAGACTCAGCTTTACCAATCGCCCCTTGCTGGAATAAATTTTTGAGATGGCGAAATTGCGGGTCATAACGGCGATTAAAACCAATAAACAATGGGACATTATGTTGTTTAACACTTTTAAGGCATTGTCTTACTCGTTCAAGATCGAGATGAACTGGCTTCTCACAAAAAATGACTTTTTTATGTTGAGCCGCTAACTCAATTAAATCAGCATGTGTATCTGTGGCAGAAGCAATTAAAACGCCATGCACATTTGGGTCTTGCATCGCTTCTTCTGTGGTTTGTACTTTAGCTTGGTACTTTTCAGCCAACGCAGATGCATTAGCTTGGTACGGATCAATAACAGAATAAAGTGCGGTTTCTTTATGGCCGGCAATATTAACAGCATGAACCTGTCCAATACGTCCTGCGCCGAATAGTGCTATGTTGAACATTCAAATGCTCCTTGATACCTTAAATCCACTATTTGGATATTACGAAATATACCAAATAAAACATTCATTTCAATTTATAATTTTTTGGAAATTATGTTTTTGGGCTCTAGGTAACAAATGTTGCATTAAAGTGTATTTTTAGTGTTATTTAGATCACAAAATAATAATGTAACTCATCACTATCTGACAATAAAGTATGTACTTTACTGCAACTTTATTTTCTGTTTCTGTTTTATTAATTCCGACTAACTTAAATTTAAAACATACATTTCAACAAAAAGAAAATTAAACTATTAAAACCATAAAAAAACCCAGCAAACGCTGGGTTTAAAAATACACATGACGACAACTCATAAACACAATAAGTGAAATCCTTGCGGATATTCACAATAATACCCGACGAAATGAGGCCTACACCATCACTCAAAATAAAACACCTCCTCAATGGCATAACACCATCGAGTTATTTTGATGATACGTAAACCACCAATAACGCGTTAATTAATAAAGCCGTACCTTATGTTCAACTTTATGTTTAATTTCCTCAGCCGCCGCAACAATTTCAGGCTTTTTAGCAACTTGAGCTGTTCCTGTACGCCACCACGCTTCATAACCATTAGTCATGGTTTTTGGAAGCACTTTAATATCAATCAATACACAACCTGAATGCGTTTTAGCATCCTCCAAAGCAGAGATCAGCTGAGCTTCATCATGAACTCGATAACTTTTACAACCATAGCTTTCTGCATTTTTAGCGAAATCCACTTTCACTAATGGCCCATCCAGTAGGCCTGTTTGTGGATTGCGTTGGCGATTTTCAGTCCCAAAACTCCCCATGCCTTGGCTCATTTGTAAATTATTGATGCAACCAAAGCCCGCATTATCAAATAATAAAATAGTGATTTTAATATTTTCTTGAATTGCCGTTTGCAACTCACTGTGTAGCATTAAATAGGAGCCATCCCCGACCATGGCATATACAGGTTGTTCTGGAGCCGCAATTTTCGCGCCAACAGCCGCAGCAATTTCATACCCCATACATGAATAACCATATTCTAGATGGTAAGTATCCCGCTGCTTTGGTAGCCAAATACGCTGTAAGTCCCCCGGTAATGACCCCGCTGCCCCCACAATAATCGCGTCACTCTCCATGTGCTGCTGCATCAAACCTAGAACCCGAGTTTGCGCAAGTTCAGTGCCGAGTGTTTTACTGTATTCTTCAAGTTTATCATCAAGGTGGCCTGCAATTTCTGGGATAAAATCCAACGGCCGATACTGAATGCTAAACAACCGGTCTAATTCGTTCTTCCATTGTTGCTTCGCCAGTTGAATTTCATGCCCCCATTGGGCCTGATAGCCTGACCCCTTCATTTTTGCATCAAGAGCTTGCAAAGCTTCTTTTGCATCTGCTACCACTTTTAATGCATCTAACTTACTGGCATCGAATTCAGCAACGTTAATATTTAAAAACCGCACACCTTCCTTACTAAACAATGACTTAGATGCCGTGGTAAAATCAGTAAAACGAGTCCCAACACCAATAACCAAATCAGCTTCTTTTGCAAGTAAGTTTGCCGCAAGCCCACCTGTCGTGCCTATTCCCCCTACATTTAAAGGATGGTTGGCAACAACAGCACTTTTACCCGCTTGAGTTTCACCAAACGGAATACCGTAAGCCTCCGCAAATTGAACGAAATCATTATGTGCTTCTGAATAACGCACACCACCACCACATATCAGAAGCGGCTTTTGCTTACTTTGAATAAGATGAGCGGCTTCCTCTAGACTTACACTTGTTGGCGGCCGGCGTTCAATGCGATGAATTCGCTTTTCAAAGAAGTAATCAGGGTATTCCCATGCTTCCCCTTGAACATCCTGAGGTAAGCAAATGGTAACGGCCCCCGTATCAGCAGGGTCAGTTAATACACGCATTGCATTAATCATCGCTGCCATTAGCTGTTCAGGCCGCGAAATCCGGTCCCAATAACGAGATACAGGGCGGAAACAATCATTCGTGCTGATTGTCCCATCACCATATTGTTCGACTTGCTGCAAAACAGGGTCTGGTTGACGAGTGGCGAAGGTGTCTCCTGGTAGTAATAACAACGGAATACGGTTGGCTGTGGCTGTTGCCGCCGCCGTTACCATATTAGCTGCCCCCGGCCCTACCGAAGAAGTCACTGCAAAAATTTGTTTCCGTTTTTTCTGTTTGGCAAAGCCAGTCGCAATATGCGCCATACCTTGCTCATTACAACCTTGATAAACTCGCAGATGTCCAGGCGCTTCTTCAAGCGCCTGACCCAAACCGACAACGTTACCATGGCCAAAAATCGTAAATATTCCCTGAATAAACGGATACTGCTCACCATCGACATCAACATATTGTTGGTTAAGAAACTTTACCAATGCTTGGGCTGTAGTCATTTTCTGCTTATTCATATGGGTCTCCATTTATTCCATGGTTGGCATTGTGAAACTACTTTCATGATGTTCTAAACGTACACTAGCAGGCCAACGACTAGTCACTGTTTTCATGCGAGTATAGAAGCGAACACCATCATTTCCATGAACATTGAGAGGCCCAAAAATTGAACGTTTCCAACCACCAAAACTGTGGAAAGCCATTGGTACTGGGATTGGGATATTAATTCCGACCATTCCAGCTTGAACATTTTCTTGGAACTCACGGGCTGTTTCACCATCACGTGTAAAAATTGCGGTTCCATTGCCGTATTCGTGTTGGTTAATTAGTTTCAACCCTGTTTCAAAATCAGGTACTCGTACAACAGCTAATACAGGCCCAAAAATTTCTTCTTTATAAATATCCATTTCAGGAGTCACATTATCAAATAATGTTGGCCCAACAAAATAACCCTTTTCAAAACCCGTTACTTTGAAATCACGACCATCAACCAATAATGTCGCCCCTTGTTTTTCACCACTCGCAATATAGTCGCAGATTTTCGCTTTATGCTGTGCTGAGATTACTGGCCCCATATCATTTTCTTTGCCATCTGTAATACCGGGTCCCACGGTCATTTTGGCTATCTGAGCTTTCAAATTAGCAATTAATGTATCTGCCGTTTCATCCCCTACGGCTAATACAACAGAAAGTGCCATACAACGCTCACCCGCAGCCCCAAATGCAGCGCCCATTATTGCATTCGTAGCCTGCCCCATATCCGCATCAGGCATTAAAATACAATGGTTTTTTGCTCCACCTAACGCTTGGCAACGCTTACCATGCTGAGACGCTGTGGTATAAATATATTCGGCAATCGGAGTTGAACCAACAAAGCTTACCGCTTGAACTTCTGGTGCAGTTAGCAGCGTATCAACAGATTCTTTATCCCCTTGAACGACGTTAAATACACCGTCAGGTAAACCAGCTTGCTTTAACAATTTAGCCAATTCAAGAGCCAAAGACGGGTCTTTCTCAGATGGTTTTAAAACAAAAGTATTACCGGTAGCAATTGCCACTGGGAACATCCACATCGGTACCATAGCAGGGAAGTTAAACGGGGTAATACCAGCACAAACACCTAGTGGTTGCATTAATGAATGACTGTCCACACCTGTGGCGACATTGGCCGAGTGTTCACCTTTTTGTAAGTGAGGAATGCCACAAGCAAATTCAACAACCTCCAGGCCTCGTGTAATCTCACCCACCGCATCAGAAAACACTTTACCGTGTTCTTTAGAAATAAGGCGCGCTAAATCATCCATGTTATCTTCAAGTAACGCTTTAAATTTAAATAAGATTCGAGAGCGCTTTAATGGCGAAAGTTTCGACCATTTTGGAAATGCTTTATGAGCAATCGCTATGGCGTGTTTCGTTTCATCAGCACTGCTTAATACCACCTGTGCAATTTGCTCGCCCGTTGCTGGGTTGAATACAGGTGCAAATCGACCGCTTTTGCTCAAAACTATTTCACCACCGATGAAATTATTAATCTGTTCCATGTTGCCTCTCTTTAACTGACAGGATTACGTTGTTACCCAATGTATATGAAATATTTGTTTCATTTGCAATGAAATTTGAAATAACATTCAATTTATGTGATCTAGACAAAGTTTTTATGAAATTTCTAATTCAAGATAGAAAATGCCATTTTAAAAAGTCTCCTAATCACTTATTTAATTAGGTATACACGTCTATTGCAGTGCAGACAGAAGCACTTACCAACTAGGCACAATAAGAAAAGCAATCAATGTAACTCATTCAATTTGCTAACCGAAATTCAAATTATTTTAGATATATAAAGATAGAGAATGTAGAAATATGAACTAACCGTTTCAAAATAATTCGACTAACCGTGCAAAACAACTACAATTAGAGCCAAATCATGGAGGTTATATGTCAAGTGCATCAAATTTAAATGAGTTTCAAGAGCAAGTTCGCTCTCGTTATGATGAGCTAAGTAAACGCTTGCAACAGGTGGCTAGGTACGTACTCGATAATACAAATAGTGTCGCATTTGATACCGTTGCCGTTATTGCAAAAGAAGCCAATGTTCCACCATCAACATTAATTCGTTTTGCAAATGCGTTTAATTTCAGTGGCTTTAATGAAATGAAACAATTGTTTCGTATGAACCTTGTTGAAGAAACGGCAAGCTACACTGATAGAGCAAGGCTATTTCGCGAAATGGATAGTGCTCAAGAATTGAGTGATGACCCCGCTCAAATTTTAAAAGAATTTGCTCACTCCAATGCACAAGCCTTGCAGCAAATGGCAGCTAGGACCTCTGCCGAAGATTTAGAAAAAGCAGTTTCATTATTAGCTAATGCACAAAATGTCTACATAATTGGCTTGCGTCGCTCATTTAGTGTCGCGACCTACCTCAGTTATGCATTAAGCCATTTGGAGTGCCGCCCTGTTCTGATAGATGGTCTTGGGGGAATGTTTAAAGAACAGATCAGTAAAATTAGTGAAAACGATGTGGTTATTTCAATTAGTTTCACCCCCTATGCATCAGAAACAGTAATGGTTAGTGAAAAAGCAGCACAGTCTGGTGCTAAACAAATCGTAATTACTGACAGCCAGATTAGCCCACTCGCCAGTTTTAGTGACGTTTGCTTTGTGATTAAAGAAGCGCAAGTGGATGCATTTCGTTCCCAGTCAGCAACGTTATGTTTAGCTCAATCATTGACAGTCGCCTTAGCCTACCGTCAAGGAAGTAAGTTAGTTTAACGCTACTTTGGCTCGAAAACTAAATACCTCCATTAGTTTAGAGCCCCTATTTGGCCGTTTCCATTACTAAATTGATTTCTCTTTGCTACATACCGCCGCTCAAGTGGGTTTACATAAATGATTTCTTTAATTTGTGAGTTTCATCAGAAAATACAAATTTCGACAACACATTAATATGAAATTATTATTTCATCCTGTTATGTTGGGAGCACATGAATTTCTGATTTAAAACCGATAATAAGGAACGACCATGTTAAATACACACTTTCTTTATTTACTGGGCCATCTTCGATTGCTTGAAGAGCAGCACTCTGTCACTTCTCTTCGTCGCTCAGGGATTGGTTTAATCGGAACGTCCATTCATAATCAACCTTATATTCATGCAGTAAAATGCAGTGCTCATCATAGTGAGTTGGTATCTGTTTGTGATATCGCTCCCCCACTTCCCTCTATGTCTTATTTTATGTATCAAAAACAACAAATAGAGGCACTGGTTAATAACGATGACGTTGATTGCATCATCATGACAGCAGTCTGTAGTGATGAGCTATTGAAATTTACAATCAATGCCGCAATTGCAGCAGGAAAAGATATCTTACTCAATAATATCCCAAGCTTTAATGAAAAAGAGCTTGAAGAATTATTCATAAAAGCAATACGAAACGATGTTTTAATTGACTACAGTCAAGCACTCACTTTTGAGGACTCATTTAATCAAATAAAGCATGTCTTGCACACTCAAAACAAATTAGAAACAGGGTTATTACGCTTATCCGCTCACCGGGTCATTGAGCCAGAAAATAGGTTACCATTCAATATACTAAGAGGTACGATTACACAAAAAATTGAACTGTTATTAACCTTACTCCCTGATTTTTCATTTTCTACAGCGTCAATTCAGTTTTCACACCCTTTCGCAAAAATGGAAGATGGGGATGTGCTAATAATCAATTTGCGTCATAAAGGGGGGTTGTTAATTTCATTTGAGCTATTTTTTAATACGGGGAATATTTCAGACAAATTATCTCTAAAACAGTGCAATCAAAGTTATGAGGTTGAAAATAAAGTACTATTTAACCCACAAAGACAACAACTTAATGAAAAAAATACTATTTTTAAACAAATAGACCAATTCATTCTAAAACTGCACGGCGGTACTAAACTTACACAACCAGCTCATTGGGCACGTACTAATGAACTTACCAATGAAATATTAAAACAATTATACGATGAGGGGTTTATTTAAGTACGATAATGACAAATTAAGAGATACAGCAGCTCTGTTAACCTATTTTTTAACTTACAGAGTTAAGTTTTCCAACATTATCGTGTGGATACGTTTAACCAATTGATCATTAAGTTTTTTATTCAGCCAATACTAAACAATGTTAGTGTAGAGTACTGCGCATCCCGCTGTTAACATTCACTACGCCATATAAGAAAGAGGCTGGCTCAATATTGAATAAGTAGGCAAACTGAAATAATGAATCTACATCAATACAACTTTCACCGTTTTCGAAACGTCGCATTTCATCTTCAGTTACCCCAATTAAATTCGCAGTTTGTTTAACGGTCATTTTATGACTTTCTCGTTGATTACGAATTTTTATCCCCAACATCTTAGCGATACTGTCTTTACTCATAATACCCCCCTGGGTTACATACGTATAAGCTATCTAATTAAGCGACGCGTAAATTAACACCACTTTTCAATTTATAAATTGACTTAAAATAACTAAATTCCGATTAAACCAATCATTAAAAGACTATTTCTATCGAAGAAAAACACAATAAAAACATAACATTATGATATTATTATTTTTTATTATTTCATTGTTGCAGATAAGATTCGATTGGTACTACATTAACCCCAATGAAGAATGGGTTAATTTACTCACCTATCTCTAATCGTGAACAATGTATCTATCAGATTACAATAATATTTTAGCTTATTTTTTAAATTTGATGAAATAAACTCTATACATTTAATGTTATTTACTTATGGAAATCGTGACAATTTGTAGTTAAGCGTATCAATAAGTTTCCATACGGCTATTGTATAAAAAAAATAATATTTGTGGTTATAAAAAATAGCCCTATTTTTTATAACTAATCATCGTTTCAGCAACCCACTAAAGATAAACGGCTTATATTTTCATTATAAATCACAACAATCCAAGCTGGATCTGTTTTTTATATCAATCCATTTACAACCATCTCAAAAGGATTATCGGCATTTAGCAATAATAATATTAACTGTTCTTTATCTATTTCTATAGTTGTACGTTTATTTACTTTAAACTTAAATAGTTATTAATACATATTTAATGTTAAACTAACAACAAATAATTGTATTTCAGTCGGTAACAACAATACTTTTAGAAGAAAAACTTACTTAACTTCACATCTTTTTAATCAAACTGTCTGTAGACATGGTATTCTATTGCGAGCATCCATGAATTCTTATCTAGTATCATTGTCAGTATTAAGCATTATTTACTTTATTGATCTAGATAATAGCAACTTGAAAGGATAATCATGCTACAAGAAAGCGTTATCAGGGAAATCATTCTCTGGATAGAACAAAATTTAGAATCTCGCCTATCCCTAGATACTGTTGCCGATAAATCAGGATACACTAAATGGCATTTTCAGCGCCTATTTAAAAACCAAACTGGTTTGGCACTTGGCTCGTATATCCGAGCAAGGCGCCTTTCCTGTTCAGCGGTAGCATTACGATTAACTAACGACAGCATTATGGATATCTCACTGAGATACCGATTTGATTCGCAACAAACATTTTGTCGCGCTTTCAAAAAGCAATTTAACCTTACCCCTTCTGAATATAGAAAGCGCAAAGGTTGGAAGGTCGATGGGTTCTGTCTGCCACTTCGTGAAAATAAAGAACTTCAATTCCAAGTCAGACTTACTCAATTGCCCGCAATAAATTTACTTGGTA
Source organism: Providencia sp. TYF-12 (assembly GCF_041344805.1). Lineage (NCBI taxonomy): Bacteria > Pseudomonadati > Pseudomonadota > Gammaproteobacteria > Enterobacterales > Morganellaceae > Providencia > Providencia sp. TYF-12. The sequence continues at coordinate 1,501,570 of NZ_CP166833.1, read as the reverse complement.
TTAAGCATCGATATACCAAGGATATAAATGGTTGGAACCTTAAAACCGATGAATTACGCAGACAATATTGGAAAAAATTTCTTGATAAAAACCAATATGTGACGCAGCACCTATATGCTATTCATGGTGTAGACTTGAGCTCTAATGAAGAAGGGACTTTCTTATATATTACTGCATTAGATGAAAAAGATGTTGATATCACCCCACCACAAGCAACAAACTTTCAACTACCGAGTGGAAATTATTTGGAAATTAAATTAGATGGTAGTCTGCAGGGGATTGATTACAACGATATTATCTATACTGCTTATGGTAAAGTTCTAGCTGAAATGGATATTGTCCGTGGAACTGGTTCGGATATAGAAATGTATGTTTTAAACTCCAAACCTACTTACGAAGCATTTATAAATAACCCCCATCACTACATCCAAGAATTGAATTATTATATTCCAGTGCTTGTTTAACTACTCACAAACAACCCGCATTACTCTGCGGGTTGTTTGCAAATTTAATTGAAATTAAAAGGTCACATTAACTTTTGCCCAAAAAGTTCTTCCTGGCTCATTAACAGGCTGGTTTGATGAATAACCAAATCCACTGTTACCCGCTAAATTCAAATGCTCGCTATATGTTTTATCAAATAGATTATCAACCCCTGCACTTAATTTCATATTTTGATTGACAACATACGCTGTATTTAATGAGAAAATAGTGAAACCCGCACTCTGACTAAAATCTTTTCCAACAACATTACCATCATTAATCGCAACACGGTTTTGACGACTCACAACACGTAATAGACCAGTTGTTGTCCAATCCCCTTTTTCCCATGACAACCCTAAACGCCCTTCTAATGGGGGCATTTGTGGCAATGCTTTACCATCTGTACGGTTTTCTCCCCATGAATAAGCGAGACTCGCATCTGCTTTCCATTCATCATTCAGTTTTTGGGCAATACCGAGCTCCCCGCCCATAATAAGCGCATTTACATTTTCTATCTGGCTCATGCGTGGGTTTGTTGGGCTATAACGAAACAAAATAAAATCATCCACATGACCAATATATGCAGAAACCCATGCATTTGTATTTTCATGTGCATATTTAGCTCCAATATCTAACTGGGTTGTTTTTTCAGTTTTCACCTTATCAAATACATTATTGGTACCATCCGGTCCCAGTTTAGGTGAAAATAACTCCCAATAATCTGGGAAACGCTCGGTATATCCTACACCGGCATACAGCATAACAGGGGTATCAGATAACGAATGTTCATAACGAGCAAAGCCTGCTGGCATTACTGTATTACGCCCAGAAGCCCCTATACCTGTATTATTATCAACGATCACACGATCTAACCGTGCTCCACTGACCATTTTGCCTTGTGTGGTTGCATGCCAAGTCAACTCACTAAATACCCCATAGTCTTGGAATTGAGCATCCTTTTTCCAACTATTATTCTGATTTTTTCGGTGCTTATTTGTTTGCATATCCGCACCGCTACGTAGCTCATAGTCAGTCCATAACCATGTACCCATAACACGCCCACCCATGGTTTCACGGTCAACTCGCATTTTCATTGGCATATTCATCATGCCATGACCGCCATGTCCCATATGCCCCATTCCCCCACCTGAAGGTGAACGCAAAGAGTAATTATCCATAATATGATCAGCGTAATTGTAATAAACATTCGCTTCAACCTTATCAAGAACATCACCAATATTGCTCTTTTCAAAGCGCAAACCTAAACTTTCCCGTTTAAATTGAGAACCATCCATCCCTCTTCCAGCATAACGTGCCTCCCCGTCACCTTTCCCTGCGGTTAATTCTAATAAAGTATACTCATCTGGCGTCCAACCCACTGCGACATCAGCATTCCATTTATCCCATTTAGAGGGCACTTTATGCCCATTACCATCTTTATAATCATTAGAACGGGATTTATTACCAATGACTCGAATGTAACCTACTTCATTACCTAAACTGATATCAGCATTACCATCCCAGCGGTTATTTGATGCAGTTAATGCACTTGCATTCCCTTTTATACCAGCTTCAGTAAACAAAGGTTTTTCTCGTTCAAAACGGATCGTGCCAGCAGAATTCCCTGGTCCCCATAAAACGGTTTGTGGACCTTTAATCATATTAAGAACATCGAAGTTTTCTGGCGAAATATAGGATGTTGGAGCATCCATACGGGAAGGACAGGCGCCTAACATTTCACTATCGTTAGTTAAAATACGTAAACGTGAGCCAAACATCCCGCGAAAAACAGGGTCGCCATTTGTCCCACCATTACGAATTTGCGAAAAACCAGGGATAGTTTTTAGGTAATCTGAACCATCACTTGCGGGAACTGGCTGCCTTGGGGTTTTAGGCGATGTAGTGATAGTTAATGGAGAATCAACAGGTGCAGTAACAATCATCACTGAGCTATCTGTAATGAGACTCTGATTAGCCTCATTTTTAGCTGCTGTAGATTCGCTAATAACCGCACTAACCACCAACGCTGCAACGGGGGCAATTTTAAAAAATTGAGTATTCATTTGCTACCTATGTATCGATATCAACACTAATATTTCTGTTATTCACCTTTGTGTCTAAAAATTTGCAACAGGAATACCAATCCTGAAAATAGTAAAAATCCAAGATGATGAAAAACCTTCTGTGCAAAAAAACACAAAATAACAGTCTGAAAAATAATTAATTTTTAGATAAGCATAGGAATTGAGGAGGGGCTCTAGCTAAATGTAATGACCACGGCCTATACAGCCAAAATTGAATACAACGCTCAAAGGGGATAAAAATTGCCAGGGTTGCCAGTTGACGGATTACCGCAGCAACAAACAGAATTAGAAATGGGAAATGAATCAATAACTGGCAGTAACCACAGGCTATGTCTTCCATAGGCGACTGACCAACCCCTGTCATTAACATATGATTCATGGGTACCGATAGCTCACAATTTTCAGGCATTACTTCCCCCTGATGCTTATGCATCAAAGGCGCAGCCGTCTCACTATGTGCTTCTGTGCAAGCGGTTGCATGTTCCATTGATTTTGAAACCAAAGGAGCAATAAACAGCATTGCGACAGCAAGTAAAGCAAGATAAGCAGCTAACTGTCTGATAAAAGGACGCAGGTGCAACGTTTTTCCGTTATTTTCAATACCCATTTTTATAGGGCGAAAGTGTATCTTATTTGGATGCCTAATGTTATTGATTTTCACCATTAATGTTAAATCGCACGACAATTTTGTACTATTTGTACAGTGAAAGGAGGCTTTTCGCTTTTATACAACTGTTTGTTTTAGGATTTACCTATCCTATTGGCATCATTTGTTGGATGAATATTATTTGAAAGCGGTAAATGAAAACTAGCAGATAGAAAAGACATGATTGCAATCATAAAATAATAAGTAAAAATATAAATAAGTTACCTTTAATATAATTAAAAGCTAAAACCATATTAAAATAATGATTATTAGCTTTCTTTAATAAGCAACTGAAATTAGAAAAAACTGAAGTGAACGATAAGAAATGAATGTTATACAGACTTTCGCCTGTATAACATTATCAAGAAGGATATTACTTACCTGTCGGCGTCCCTTTCTTTTCATGTACCATCATCAAAGCCTGCTCAACACTGCGCTCGATAATCGGCCGACGCTGATCATTTTCAGGTAATAATTTTAACATCATTTGCCAAGCTGAAATTGCCTCTGCATAGCGCTCTTGTTCAAATGCATTGAAAGCAAAAATGCTCAGCGCTTTCACATTCGTGCGATCTTTAGCAATTAATTTTTTGAGCAATTCAGCACCTTGGCGGTTATCTTCAGGGTCAGACGAGCGAGTAAGAACCTCGGCATACCCTATAATGACGTTTTCATCTTTAGGCGCAAGACGATAAGCTCTGCCATAAGCATCTGTCGCCATGGTCGCATTATTGAGTACCATGCCAATTCGCCCTAACATCACCCATGCCTCGATATTTTGAGGGTCTTCTTGTAAACGTGTCCGTAAGCCTAAAGCTAAGTGTTCCATTTCCGCATTGTTCAACGGGGGCTCAGAAGGGTCTAATGCTCTATCTAGTAAAGCTGGGGCTTGTTGGTAAGCATTATTCCAATCCGTGACTTTAGCGTAACTACCCACTTGATAATAGGCGCCGCCAGCTACACCTAAAGCAATCACTAACCCTGGAAGGTAAACCCAATTACTGGCTCGGGAGGCTTCTGGTAATACGCCATCATTACCCTGTTCCACCTGCTTGATACGCACCCGTTTTCTCGAACGGGCAAAAATAATCCATCCCCCCAATGCGATGGCGGCAAAAGGTAAGCCCCATAACATCATGGTGAGTGGCGTTAATGGCGGGTTATAAGTCACAAAATAACCATAGCGGGCAACCATGTAATCAACAATCTCGTCCCGGCTTTTACCTTCTTTCATCAACTCATACACTTTTTGACGTAAGTCCAGCGCAATCATTGAGTTAGAGTCCGCAATACTGTTATTTTGGCACTTTGGACACCGTAATTCTTCCGTTAACTTGCGAAATTGTTGTTCCTGCTGTTCACTATCAAAAGTAAACACTTCAGTAGCCGCATATGTGACTGTTGAGCTGAGTACTAACATGAATAAACCGAGTAAATACCTCATTGGTTCGCCTCCTGATTATAGCGTTCCCAAAGGGGTTTAAACTCTTTTTCCCAAACACGTTCGTCCATTGCCCCTGCATGGCGATAGCGGATCACACCATTGCCATCGATTAAAAAGGTTTCTGGTGCGCCATAGACACCGAGATCAAGGCCCAACATCCCCTCCCCATCAAATAAACTCAGTGCATAAGGGTTACCAAGCTCTCGCAGCCACACAATCGCTTTATCACGCTTATCTTTATAGTTTAGCCCCACAACCCGTACACCTTGTGCAGACAGTTTATTGAGATACTGATGTTCTGCACGACAAGTCGGGCACCATGTCGCCCATACATTAAGTAAAATCGGTTGCCCCTGTGTTAATACATCAGATTCATAATGTTTCCCGGGGTTTTCTAATGATTCGAGCCTAAATACAGGAACAGGTTTACCAATTAGAGCAGATTCAAGTAAACGAGGATCATCCCCCTCCGCATTACGCATTAGCTGCCATAATAAGACGGCGGCTATCCCTGCAAAGATAATAAAAGGGATTAAAAAGACTTTGCGATTCATGCCGTTTCCCTCTGTAATTTACGACGACGGTAGCGTGGGTCAAACATGCAAAACAACGCACCAACTGCCATCAATACACCACCTGACCAAATCCAGCGTACAAAGGGTTTATAATACAAGCGCATGCTCCATGTACTTTTTGATATTTCTTCACCCAAAGCTGCGTATAAATCACGGGTAAAACCACCATCAATAGCCGCTTCTGTCATTACAGCACGACTAACGTTATAAAAACGTTTTTCAGGCATCAAAATACTAACCACTTTGCCTTTTTCTGTTACAGAGATGCTACCTATAACGCCTTGATAATTAGGACCATCGGCTTCTCTGACGCCATTAAACGTAAAGGTGTAAGCCCGAATATTAATGCTATCCCCTGGCTTCATTTTGACATCGCGCTCAACACTGTAGTTTTGGCTGAAGGCTATCCCAACTATCGTGACGGCTAAGCCTAAATGCGCCAAAACCATGCCCCAATAACTCGGCGTTAGTTTGATTTTTTTGCTTATACGAACTTTCATTTCAGCAAAAGCTAAAATTGCAATCCAGCACGCCATCATCAAGCCAACAACGGTTAACGCCTCAATACGATCTTCCATTAATAGCGGTAAAACAAATGACAACACTAATGTCATTATCGTTGCAATAATAAGCATTTTTTTGATAGCAGCAGGGCGATCTCGCCCCCAGCGTACTAACGGCCCAATCCCCAATAGCAAGGCAAACGGCACCATCAAGGCGATAAACATAGTATTAAAGAACGGCTCACCAATCGAAATCGTCCCCAAACCAATTTGTTTATGCACTAAAGGTAATAATGTCCCTAATAAAACAACCAACATTGCTGCCGTTAAAATAACGTTATTCCCTAATAGCATGGACTCACGTGACCACAATGCGTTGTTGACCCTTGAACGAACCTTATGCCCCCTTAATGCGAACACTAATAAAGAGCCACCGACCACCAGTACCATGAAGGCAAGGATAAATAGTCCTCGGGATGGGTCTGAGGCAAAGGCGTGTACAGAAACTAGAACCCCAGAACGCACTAAAAATGTGCCAAGCAAGCACAAGGAAAAAGCAAAAATCGACAATAATAATGACCATGCTTTAAATGTGGCTCGCTGCTCAGTGACAGATAATGAGTGGATCAGAGCTGTCCCCACTAGCCATGGCATGAATGAGGCATTCTCAACTGGGTCCCAGAACCACCAGCCGCCCCAACCTAATTCATAGTACGCCCAAGCCGAACCTAGCATAATGCCAAGGGTTAAAAAGAACCATGCCGCCATCGTCCATGGGCGTGCAAAGCGAGTGAAAGAGCTATCTAAACGCCCGCTAAGCAATGCCGCAATGGCAAAGGCAAATGCCACAGAGAAACCAACATACCCCATATACAACAATGGAGGGTGAAAAATTAGCCCAGGGTCTTGTAATAACGGGTTGAGGTCTCGCCCTTCAATCGGGAAAGCCGGCAACGTACGTGAAAATGGGTTTGAGGTGAAGATAATAAATAACAAAAAGCCAACACTGACCATCCCCATTACCGCGAGTACTCTAGCCACAATATCAAGTGGCATACGATAACTTCCTATTGCTACGGCAAAAGTCCAACCGCTCATCAACAATACCCATAGCAATAAAGAACCTTCATGAGCCCCCCATGTTGCGGCTATGCGGTACCAAATGGGTAATTGTGTGTTGGAGTTATTAGCAACATAAGTCACAGAGAAGTCGTTAACAATAAAGGCATTGACTAATACTAAAAATGCCCCTGTGACACATAAGAAAAGTAACCATGCTAATGGACGAGATGATGACATTAAGCGTGCGTCATTACGTGCCACTCCCCATAAAGGGTAAAACGACAGTAAAACCGCAATACCTAATGCTAAGCAAAGCAGAATGCTACCAATTTCAGGGATCATGATGCATTGTCCTTATAGGCAGCTGCTGGCCTGCGGTGATTTTCTTGCATCGCTTTTTCAACTTCTGGTGGAGTGTAGTTTTCATCGTGTTTCGCCAAGACTTCTTTGGCTAAAACATGGTTGTTCGCTTGTAATTCGCCTTGAACAACAACCCCCTGCCCTTCTTTAAATAAATCGGGCAAAATACCGTCATAGCTCACATCTACCTCACCTTCAGCATCATAAACCGTAAAGGTGATTTTTAATGAGTTTGGGTTTGAGTCATCGCGTACAACACTGCCTGGCATTACCATTCCACCCACACGTAAACGCTGCCCAACCTCTGGAATTTGATGGGTTTCCCGTTTACCATAAATAATTTCACCGGGTGTATAGAAGAGGTCAATACTGGAGCGTAGCGCATATAGGATCAACGCCAATGTTAAACCGACACCGACAAGTATGGAACAAATTAACCAAAGCCGGTTACGACGACGAATATTCACATCCCCTCCCTACGCGCTCTTGCCGCTTTTTGCCTTACTTCACGAGCTTGCTGTTTAAGAATTGCGTTTATAATCATTTTTCTTTGAAAAAATGTATGCAAACAGAGTAACAGAATCGGTATTAAGGTTAGCGCAACAGCCAGCCATACATAAAAACCATAGCCCCCCATCGCAAAAAAATCACTCCAAGATGCAAATGCGGATGTCATGACTTGCGGCCTCCCTTATTAACTATGTCTAATACCCATGGGCGATTGCGTTCTAGAATCAATAATTGATTACGTAAACGAATTAATGTCAAAGAAATAAATAAAAATAAGTAACCCAAGATAGCTAAACGGAGTGGTGTGCGCATTGCAGGGTTAATACTTTCTTGCATACGAGTAGAAGGCTGATGCAGCGTTTGCCACCATTCAACAGAGTAATGAATGATAGGTAAATTTATCACCCCGATTAACACTAAAATAGCCGCTGCTTTGCCCGCCATACGACGATCATCAAACGCATGCCATAAAGCAATAATCCCCACATATAGAAAAAGTAAAATCAGCTCTGAGGTTAAACGTGCATCCCATACCCACCACGCGCCCCACATTGGTTTACCCCATGTTGCACCTGTCACTAATGCAATAAACGTAAACACTGCTCCTATGGGAGCCATTGCTGCTATGGCCAATTCCGACACTTTCATTTGCCAAACTAAACCCACAAAGGCCGTGATCGCCATGGCTGCGTAAATCCCCATTGACCACATTGCAGCTGGAACATGGATATACATAATGCGATAACTTTCACTTTGAACTTTATCTGTTGGTGCGAAACCAAAACCCCAAATCCAACCGACAGCTAAACAGACTACACTCAATATAATAAACCACGGTACTAGACGGCCGCATAACCGGTAAAGGTTGACTGGAATGGCAAGTTGATGAAGCTTTTTCCACATAGTTTAGTTACCTTGATTTTTTATATTGTTAGTAAATTCTGCATAACAGCACATCATACAATACACGTTAAAAAAGCAAATATATTGATTTAACACAAATATAACTTAGGCTGATCATACTCAGATGTATAACCAGCCTATTTGTTAACCATTGTTTACAAATCATAGTTATAAGCAATGGTAAAACGACTCTCTAAGGTTAAAAGCCCGGTTCAACTTCACGCATATCCGGTAATTTATGTGCGATCCCTTTATGGCAATCAATACAGGTTTTACCTTCAGTTAAAGCTTGGTCATGCATTTTTGCCGCGACCCCTTTTTGCGCAGTAAAATCCATATACTCAAAGTTGTGACAGTTACGACATTCCTGAGAGTCATTATTTTTCATCCGGCGCCATTCGCTTTGTGCCATTGCCAAACGGTGGTCTTCAAATTTTTGTGGTGTATCAATAATGCCAAAAATCTTACCGTATAATTCTTTACTGGCTTGAATTTTGCGTACCATTTTGGGGCCAAATTCATGGGGTACGTGGCAGTCTGGACAAGTCGCCCTCACACCACTACGGTTCGTATAGTGAATGGTATCCATATATTCTTCATAGACATTTTCACGCATCTCATGGCAACTAATACAAAACTCTTCTGTATTCGCCATTTCCATCCCCGTATTAAAGCCTCCCCAGAAAATCACGCCACCCACAAAACCGATCAGCAATAAGGTGCCTAACGCTAAGCGACTTGGTCTACGCCACCAACGCCATATTCGTCCAATTAAGCCAAAGAGCCCTTTACGCGGCTGTTTTTCGCCATTGACCTGCTTATCATTGTTATTTGCCATGTCTCCCCCTTATTTCCCAAAGCCTTTGGATGGGGTAAATGTGTTATCAATGATAGGTGCCGTATCTGACTGCGGCACATGGCACTGTAAACAAAAATAGCGATTTGGTGCGACTTCACCAAGCACTTTACCTGTTGCATCCATAAAGTGTGTTGGACTCACTCTTGGCGCACCTGTTGTCCGGTAATTCTCAACACCATGGCACTGTAAACAGCGGTTAGTATTCGTCGTAATTTGGTAACCTTCAACGCTGTGTGGGATCATCGGCGGTTGGTTCACATAGTTTAGCGCCATTCTTTCCTGTTCTTTCGGAATATGAATGCTTCCCTCTGTCGTACCAGACACTTCCGGTGATTGAGACAAATCGACACCATTAGCAGCCCAAACAAGACTACTAACAACAAGGGCCATACCTGCAATTGCGCGGCTTAGCGTCTTTTTCAGGACAGGATTTTTCATGATTTAGCTCCCGAGCTCCATCGTAGTGTTATTTTAAAAACATCCTCAGAACAGACATCGATACAACGACCGCAAGTAATGCAGTCTTTATCTGTAATCTGCGCTGGGGCTTGCTTATCTAAGACCGGGGCACGCAGTACTTGCGGCTCCGGACAAATGTGGAAACAATCCATACAGCGGCTACAATTTTGTTTATTTTCCGCTGTAACAACTAATGCGCCTTTACAACCCGCGATGCCATACAGGGCACCCAGAGGGCAAAGGTGACCACACCATCCATGTTCCACAACCAATAAATCGAATAAAAACAGTGCAACGAGGACTAATGCACCGCTACCAAAACCAAAAATTAAACTGCGCCCCATTAATGAAACTGGATTTAACCATTCCCAAAGAAGAGTCCCTGTCACCGCTGAACCAATGAGGATCACTCCGAGCAATACATAGCGGATATAACGCGGTATTGTTGCGGACTGGTTTAACTCAAACTTACGGCGCAACCAAGCTGCCGCATCCGTGATCGGATTCACAGGACAGACCCAACTACAGAAAATACGCTTACCTAATAGTGCATATACCCCGAACACAATAACTGCACCTACCAGTGCCGAAATACCGGGTAAATATCCACTTGCTAAGCTTTCTAAGGTAATGAGTGGGTCAGTCAAAGGCACAGTATCTAGCAATAAGCTGCTACTGTAGTTCCCATGTAAAACCCAAACACCGAACCATGGCCCACTGAGAAACATAGCGAGCACAAGCAATTGGCTCACACGTCGAAATACCAACCACTTATGGCTATGCCACCAGCCCTTTTTAGTCTGAGCTTCACGTCCGGCATCACGCTTACGATTTGCCATTGTTGCCCTCCAGCCAGCCAAAACGGTAATGATGACCTAATTCACCTTTCGCTAGCGACCTTGGTAATACCTTGATAGCAGCTTCTTCCAGTACACAAGCCTGTTCACACTTACCGCACCCTGTACAGTAATTGCTATTGACTGTTGGTAAGAACCTCGCATGTTTACCTGTTCGGTGGTTTTGTTCCAATTCCAAGGTGATTGCTTCATCAATAAGTGGACATACTCGGTAACAGACGTCACACCTTAACCCTTGAAAATTAAGACAGTTTTCTTGATCTAACAAAACTGCCAATCCCATTCGTGCATCATTAATTGATTCAATGTCTTTATCCAGCGCACCACTTGGACATACCTTGGCGCACGGAATGTCTTCACACATTTCACATGGGTTTTCACGGGCGATGAAGTACGGGGTTCCTGCTGCTAAGCCTGATGCTAATGTTGCTAGTTTCAACATGTCATAAGGGCAAGCTTGCACGCATTGACCACAACGTACACAAGCACTTGAAAATGCCTTTTCATCAAGAGCGCCCGGTGGGCGGAGCCTAACTCCGCTGGCCCGAGACGTTTGTTGCTGAAGCCCCAGTACCACACCAACAGCCGCTAACCCGCCCGCTGCGCGAGCAACATCACGCAAAAAACGACGGCGACTGTTCTGGGACTTAGCCTTTTGAGCTTTCGCTTTCTGGGGCATTAGCTATTACACCTTTTCTAATTTAACGGCACATTTTTTGTAATCCGTTTCTTTTGAAAGTGGGTCCGTTGCATCCAGTGTTAAGTTATTCACTAGCTGCGCAGCATCGAAGAACGCCATGTACACTAAGCCTTTCGGTGGTCTGTTACGGCCACGTGTCTCCACAATCGTCGTCACATCACCACGGCGTGAAACCACTTTAACTTTGTCTCCACGACGTAACCCTCTGTCTTTCGCATCTAATGGATGTATAAAGACTAATGATTCAGGGAAAGCTCGATGTAATTCGGGAACACGGCGAGTCATACTCCCAGTATGCCAATGTTCTAATACACGTCCGGTTGATAGCCACAGGTCATATTCTTTATCTGGAGACTCTGCCGCAGGTTCAAATGGCAATGCAAAAATAACCGCTTTACCATCTGGCTTACCGTAAAATTGATAACCAGCACCGGCTTTAACGTATGGGTCGTTCCCTTCGCTATAACGCCACATGGTTTCTTTGCCATCGACAACAGGCCAACGAATACCACGTGCTTTATGATATTCATCGAAATCAGCAAGGTCGTGACCATGCCCGCGTCCAAAGCCTGCATATTCTTCAAACAAGCCTTTTTGCAAATAAAAACCAAGTTCACGAGATTCGTCGTTTAACTGGTCTTCAGCGAGTTCGCTAACAGGGAATTTAGTCACCGCTTCATTGGCAAATAACACGTCATATAAGGTTTTTCCACGTAGCTCCGGTTTTTTCGCCAATAGCTCTTCAGACCAAACCTCATCCGTTTTAAAACGACGAGAGAACAACACCATCTGCATTAAATCTGACTTTGCTTCACCCGGTGCTTTAACTTGTTGGCGCCAAAATTGAGTGCGACGCTCTGCGTTACCATACGCCCCTTCTTTTTCTACCCACATCGCCGTTGGCAAGATCAGATCGGCGGCTAACGCACTGACTGTTGGATAGGGGTCAGAAACAACAATAAAATTACGCGGATCACGCCAGCCTGGCATGCGTTCTTCATTAATATTTGGGCCTGCTTGCATATTGTTGTTGCACATTACCCAATAGAAGTTCAGCTTGCCGTCTTTGAGCGCTCGGTCTTGAGCAACAGCATGTAAACCGACTTTTTCAGGAATAGTACCAGCAGGTAAGCCCCAAACACCTTCCACTTTTTCACGGTGTTTTTCGTTAGTAACCACCATGTCAGCAGGTAAACGGTGAGAGAATGTTCCAACCTCACGCGCAGTACCGCATGCTGAAGGCTGGCCAGTTAAAGAGAAAGGACCGCAACCAGGCTGAGAGATTTTGCCGGTCAATAAATGTAGGTTATACGCTAAGTTATTTGCCCAAACGCCACGAGTATGCTGGTTAAAGCCCATCGTCCAGTAAGATACCACTTTGGTATTCGGGTCAGCGTAAAGTTTCGCTAACTCTTCTAATTGATCTTTTGGCACACCGGTCATTTCTGCCGTTTTATCTAACGTATATTCTGCAACAAATGCCTTATACTCATCCCATGTCATTGGCTCTGATGCATCGGAACCCGCATTTTTTGCACTTTTTTCTAATGGGTGAGTTGGGCGTAATCCATAACCGATATCTGTTGCACCACGACGTAAATTCACGTGTTTATCGAGGAATTCCTGATTAACTGCATTATTTTGAATAATGTAGTTTGCGATATAGTTCAGGATCACAAGGTCAGATTGCGGCGTAAATACAATCCCGTTATCCGCCAATTCAAAACTACGATGCTTAAATGTGGAGAGTACCGCAACACGTACATCTGGATTAGATAGACGGCGGTTAGTAATGCGTGACCATAAAATTGGGTGCATTTCTGCCATATTCGAGCCCCACAGAACAAATGCATCTGCGTGCTCAATATCATCATAACAACCCATAGGCTCATCCATACCAAAAGTACGCATGAAGCCAACAACCGCAGACGCCATACAGTGGCGAGCATTCGGGTCTAAATTATTCGAGCGGAAGCCCCCTTTAAACAGTTTCGACGCTGCATAGCCTTCCCAAACTGTCCATTGACCTGAACCGAACATTCCGATGCCTTCAGGGCCTTTATCCTTCAATGTGGTTTTGACTTTTTCTTCCATAACATCAAAGGCTTGTTCCCAAGTGATTGGAGTAAACTCACCATTTTTGTCATATTCACCGTCTTTCATACGCAACATCGGCTGTGTTAAACGGTCTTTTCCATACATGATCTTCGGTAAGAAATACCCTTTGATACAGTTCAGACCACGGTTAACAGGAGCCTCAGGGTCACCTTGACTTGCTACAATACGGCCATTTTGCGTTCCCACCAGAACGCCACAGCCTGTACCGCAAAAACGGCAAGGCGCTTTGTCCCATTTGATACTTTCCTGTTGACCAACAACAGCTTTCGCAATGCTGGGTGCACCAATACCGGCCGCCGCAGCAGCGGCCGCTATCGCATTGGCTTTCATAAAGCTACGACGACTGAGTTTCATAATCTTCCTCACCTTGCTCATCCTGCTGGTGATACACCAGCGAAACATCTAGTACACCATCAATATCGCGTACTAAATCAATAGTATCTAACAATGCTCTGCTATCTTGACCTTCAACCACAACGATCAATTTTCCGTTGTCTGGAGAACTTAACGCAACTTCACAATTCGAAAATTGTTCTATTTTTTCGGTCACAGCAGACATTCGTTCACTTTTTACTTGTACGATTAAACTGCACACTTGATAGTTACTGTGCATGTTCATGCTCCACGGTAATGGCTGATACTGGGCAACTTGCAACACAAGCTCCGCAGCCTGTACAGCCTTGCGTTTCTATTTTTGGCTGGTAAATACCTGCCAGTGACGGACGAAAAGAGATGACTTCTGGCTCACAACTGTCTTGGCAACGACGACACTCGATCGAAAGATACGCAAGGCAATTCTGGCCAATCGAAATTGAGATATCCCAAGGTTGGGAATGTTTTGATAGGAAAATAGGTTCAGGGCATGATGCCGCACATGCGTAACAGAAAGTACATTCTCCGCGTTTAAAATCAACAACGGGATAGCCGCCCGCGCCTGGTCGCAAAATTGCAGTTTCACAACTTTCCACACACGCGTTGCAACGGGTGCACAATTCGATAAATTGCACTTCACTACCACTCCATGGCGGCCGAACCACTGGAGCTGCGTTACGCCACGCACCAGTTAATACTCCCCGACGGGTGAGATCAACCATGTTTTTTCCTTTACATTGCCAACAAGAAAACTAAAAAGTACTAATAAACCGCATTTTTTATATGTGTATTTATGAGAAATATTAACGAGAGAGGTTATAAAAATACATACTACCTAGGAGGTAACAGGAGTAATAACACGACTTACGCCCTAAAATGATGACATTGGTTTTATTGATGGGATTGACCTTCAAAATAGAGCCAAAAGAGGTAATTAAGACAATTTATTAATTATTTTTTAACAATCATTCAATATGATTTTTTAAATTAAACCTAACTTTTAATGTTATGGGTTTAAATTAACACCAAAAACTACCACTAAAGTGGTATATGCAATGTCATTTTGCAAAAAAATATATGCAATATTTTTGATATTACGCACATTTTACTTTTACTCTTTTATTATAAAAATAATACAAGAGTAAATAAAATTTAAAAAAGCACATAAAATCAACGAATTAAATTAAAATTAATTTTATTTTAAAAAATAAGAATCATTACGATCCATTTCATTTAAAACAGTTTGAAAACTAGTGACTAATAACTATATCAGATTTAACAGTACCTCATTTTTATTATTTCTCTGCATTCTATTCCTTTAATACAAATTATCTTTTGATCAAAAACAATATTTTTAGTGTGGTTTTTTGTTACACATATAGGCTGGCAATGTCTTGATAGCATCTGTGCGCTTACTATCAAACTTATATAACAAAAATATATCCAAATTCGTCCGAGTTACAGGCTACATGCAAAAAAAACAACTCGAACAATGAAGGGATGGCTGGCTAACATTACTCGAGGCCCTTTATGGCAAACATAAGAAATAATGCACTATACTTATTGAGTTTGGTGGCAGGAATATTTCTATTTACCTCTGTGCATGCACAAACCCCTACCACTAAAGATACGACTTCCACTATTAATGCTCGAAATGAAACTTTCGAGGCGGCTCACCCAGATCAATACCATTCATGGAGAGCAACTTCAGAGCAATCCAACCGCGAAGATGCGCTCGCTGAAGATCCTCGCTTAGTGGTACTTTGGGCAGGATACCCATTCTCTCGCGACTATAACAAGCCACGAGGCCATGCTTATGCAATTATCGACGTTCGTGAAACGTTACGAACTGGTGCGCCAAAAGATGCTCAAGATGGCCCATTGCCTATGGCATGCTGGAGCTGTAAAAGCCCAGATGTTGCTAGGTTAATCCAAGAACATGGCGAAGATGGCTACTTTGAAGGCAAATGGGCAAAAGGCGGTCCTGAAGTTGTGAATGTTTTAGGTTGTGCCGACTGCCACAAAACAGATTCACCCGATTTTGCTAAAGGCAAACCGGAGTTAACTCTCTCACGCCCATATGCAGAACGGGCAATGGAAGCCATTGGTAAACCATTTGCTACAGCCAGTCGCTTCGACCAGCAATCCATGGTCTGTGGTCAATGTCACGTTGAGTATTATTTCTCTGGCGATAAAAAATCAGTGAAATTCCCATGGGATAACGGGACAAAAGTCGAGGATATGGAAGTTTACTACGATAATATCGGTTTTTCTGATTGGACAAACTCCTTATCAAAAGCCCCCATGTTAAAAGCACAGCACCCTGAGTATGAAACCTGGAGTGCGGGTATTCATGGTAAAAATAATGTGACCTGTATTGACTGCCATATGCCTAAACTGCAAAACGACAAAGGTGAGCTGTATACCAGTCATAAAATCGGTAACCCATTCGATAATTTCGAACAAACCTGTAGTACTTGCCATACTCAAAGTAAACAACAACTGCAAGATGTTGTCGCTGAACGTAAACACGCTATCCAAGAAATGAAAATCAAAGTTGAAGACCAGTTAGTTCGTGCTCACTTTGAAGCAAAAGCAGCTTGGGATGCAGGTGCAACCGAAGATGAAATGAAACCAATTTTAACCGATATTCGTCATGCGCAATGGCGCTGGGATTTATCTATTGCCTCTCACGGTATTCATATGCACGCACCAGATGAAGGTTTGCGTATGTTAGGTGGCGCGATGGATAAGGCTGCGGATGCACGGACTAAATTAGCTCGCTTGCTAGGTTCGAAAGGGATCACCCACGAAATAGCTATTCCCGATATTTCGACTAAAGAAAAAGCACAGCAAGCTATTGGTTTAGATATGCAAAAAATTAATGCAGAAAAACAAGAGTTCTTAAAAACAGTCGTGCCACAGTGGGATGACCAAGCTCGTAAAAATAACCTATTAGCCAAATAAACTAGATTCGCCCGCAACCTAAGGGCGATTTAACCAATGGAGTGAATATGAGCGTACTACGTTCGTTATTAACTGCTGGGGTGCTGGCAACAGGCTTATTATGGGCAGCGGCTGCATCCGCGACACCTCAGATTGCACAAGAAAATGCAGAAGGCCGTTGGGTTGTTACACCGCAGCGTAGCGCAGATAGCGCTTGCATCGACTGCCATAAACCTGACAAAGAAGGCATGCACGGCACGCACGCAGAAGTTATTAACCCCAATAATAACTTACCGGTAACTTGTACCAATTGTCACGGGAATCCTGGACCAAAACACCGCGAAGGCGTTAAAGATGTTATGCGTTTTAACGACCCAATGTACGGTGTGGAACAGCAAAATAGTGTGTGTTTGTCCTGTCACTTACCCGAACAGCTACAAAAAGCGTTTTGGCCACATGATGTCCACGTCACCAAAGTAGCCTGTGCTAGCTGCCATGACCTTCATCCTAAACAAGACACTATGAAGGTACTGACAGATAAAGGGAAAGTGAAAATTTGTGTCGACTGCCACTCTGATCAACGCAATAACCCTGACTTTAACCCAGCAGCGGTAAAATTGCGTAAGGAGCAACCATGAGTTGTTCTCGTCGTCAATTCATCATCTACTCAGGCGCACTGGCGGCGGTGGGGGGGATAGCGAGTCATACTCTAGCGAATACAATGAAAATAGACGGGGTTCGCTACGGCATGATCCACGATGAAAACTTGTGTATCGGCTGTACGGCGTGTATGGATGCGTGTAGAGAAGTTAACCAAGTCCCCGAAGGTGTTTCTCGGTTAACGATTATTCGTAGTGAACCTATTGGTCAGTTTCCTGATGTTAAATATCGTTTTTTTCGCCATTCCTGCCAACATTGTGAGAGCGCCCCTTGTGTTGATGTATGCCCTACAGGGGCCTCTTTTATCGATAAAACAACTGGAATTGTGGATGTAAACCCTGACTTATGCGTAGGTTGTCAATATTGTATTGCAGCCTGTCCTTACCGTGTCAGGTTTATTCACCCCGTGAGTAAAACCGCCGATAAATGCGATTTTTGTCGTAAAACCAATCTAAAAAAGGGTAAACAACCCGCTTGTGTCGAGTCTTGCCCAACCAAAGCACTGATATTTGGTAATTTAGATGATCCTAATAGCGATATTTCGTTAATGCTAAAAGAAAAACCAACATACCGGTTCAAAATAGCGCTCGGCACACACCCCAAAATGTATCGAGTTCCCTTCAAATATGGGGAGGTTAGCCAATGACAACAGCTTCAGCTTTCCATTTTGAATCTCTCGTTTGGGATTGGCCAATTGCTGTTTATCTATTCTTAATTGGTATTTCGGCAGGGCTAGTCGTACTGGCGGTATTACTACGTCAGTATTACCCCAAAGCGGCAGGCAGTGACAGTACTCTAATGAGAACGACACTGATACTTGCGCCAACAACCATCATATTTGGACTACTGATTTTGATCCTCCACTTAACTCGTCCGTGGACGTTTTGGAAACTGATGTTCCACTACAGCCTAACTTCAGTGATGTCGATGGGGGTCATGCTATTTCAGCTATATATGGTAGTTCTGGTTATTTGGTTAGCAAAAATATATGAAAAAGAGGTGATTACATTACAACAAAAGTGGCTCCCTAAATTCAGTTTTGTTCCTCGTATATTAAGCTTATTTAATCGCGTTGTGCGCTTTCTCGATATCATCATGTTAGTACTCGCGGTACTACTTGGAGCCTATACTGGCTTTTTACTCTCAGCGCTAAAATCGTACCCTTTCTTAAATAACCCGATTTTACCCGCTTTATTCCTATTTTCAGGGATATCGTCGGGGATCGCAGTCGCGCTAATTGCTATCGCCCTACGTTATCGTAAAAATGTTCATAACCCTGAAAGTGCATTTCTACATAAAGTTGAAGGCTATGTGATTTGGTTAGAAATATTCCTATTAGCTGCATTTTTTGTTGGGTTAGCACTTGGCGATGACGGGAAGATACGTTCCTTAACTGCGGCGCTGGGTGGCGGTTTCTGGACCACTTGGTTCTGGATTGGTGTCGTCGGTTTCGGCTTCATTATTCCTTTAGCATTAAAAAAATGGGCTGATAAAGGACTAGGGGCATCTCGAGTGTTGATTATCAGTGGTGCCAGCTTATTAGGTGTATTTTGCTTACGCTTTTTTGTGTTATATGCGGGGCAATTAACAGTTGCATAACTCATTCAATCATAAAGGTGATAATTGGAACTAATACTCCCTGAAATCGGCTTTCTCTGCCTTGTATTGGCTTTATGTATCGCTAGCTTTCAGGCTTTGAGTGGAGTTATTGGTCTCATCCAACACGTTCCGAGGCAAATGCCTCAGAACGTGCTTTGGACTTATTCACAGTTTTTTCTGCTACTTACTGCCTATATTTGTTTGACCGTCAGCTTTATCCAAAGTGACTTTTCCGTAGTATATGTTGCACAGCATAGTCATCGTTTATCCCCTTTATATATAAAGATTGCCGCAGTATGGGGAGGACATGAAGGGTCAATTTTCCTTTGGTTACTGTTTATATCGGCTTGGAGCGCATTATTTGCTTGGCGCTATCGCCAGCAAAATCATCTTGTCTTCCCACTGACATTAACCTTTCTTGCCATGATCAGTGGCGCTTTATTATGGTTCATTATTTTTTATTCAGACCCTTTTGAGCGGATTTTCCCACCCGCAATTGAAGGGCGTGATCTCAACCCAATGTTGCAGCATTGGGGGCTTATTTTACATCCTCCATTGCTGTATTTAGGCTATAGTGGGTTAATGGTTGTGACCGCCTTAATTCTCGCATCAATACTCACAGGCCAATTTAATCAAATCACGGCTTGGTTGTGTTGGCGTTTCACCGTACCAAGTTGGTGTATACTGACTCTCGGAATTACGCTGGGTTCATGGTGGGCATATAACGAATTAGGCTGGGGGGGTTGGTGGTTTTGGGACCCTGTTGAAAATGCATCACTACTTCCTTGGCTAAGTGCCACTGCCCTGCTTCATAGCTTATCCGCATCGAGGAAAACTGAAGGATATCGGCACTGGTCAATATTACTTGCCATTCTTACCTTCATCTTATCTTTATTGGGTACATTAATTGTACGCTCTGGCATTTTAATGTCTGTACATGCTTTTGCCCTTGATAATGTGAGAGCCGTTCCCCTATTTTTACTATTTAGTATCTTAAGCCTTATCGCTTTGTTTATTTATGGCTGGAAAGCAAAAAATGTAGAAAGTAAAACCGCTAAGGTGAATAAACGTGATACTTACTTATTATTAACATTAGTCCTATTTGCTACAGTATTATTTATTGTTCTTACTGGTACGCTTTATCCAATGATTTATGCCCTCTTTGGTTGGGGGAAAATTTCTGTTGGTGCGCCATATTTTAATCAAGCATTACTCCCATTCGGCATTTTAATGTTACTTATTATGGCATTAAGCGTGCTTAATCTACCGAAGAAAATCCCTTTCATCACCCAATGGCGATTTCCGGTTATATTGCTCCTCAGTACATTACTCAGTATTGTTCTATGGTCACACGGAATAATTATCGCCATTTCGTGTGGGTTTTTAATGGCTATTTTATGCATTTTTTGGTTACGTCCAATTCGTGTAATTAACCAACAATTACCCTCTCTTCTTGCCCATACTGGGGTAATTATTTTTGCTGCGGGTATTGCCCTTTCCGTTGGTAGCCGGCAAGAAATTAGTGTCAACCTTTCCATTGGGCAGTCTGTTTCTTTAGCAGATTATCAGTTCCAATTTAAACAGCTTAAACTCCTTGCTAAGGGGAATTACACAACTGAAAAAGCCGTTATACAAGTTGCCCAAGCCAACCACCCCTTACACCAATTAATTACTGAACGCCGTTTTTATACGGCACGTCAGCAATTAATGATTGAACCAGGAACCTATTGGGGCTGGGTACGTAATTGGTATGCTGTTTTAGGGGAGAAAACAAGTGCAAATAGCTACGCAATACGCTTTTATGTGCAAGATGGCATTCAATGGATTTGGGGAGGTGCGTTATTTATGTGTTTTGGGCTGCTAATTGGTTGGGTAAAAGGAAGAACAAAGCATGAATAAAGCTTTAGTCACTTTCATTTTCTTATTTGCTTCGTTTATGGCTAAAGCACAAATTGTAGACGTGTGGCAATTTAATTCGCAGGAAGAACAAGACTATTCTTTGCAAATTGCCTCATCACTACGTTGCCCACAATGTCAAAATCAAAATTTATTAGAGTCAAATGCCCCTACTGCGGTCAGTATGCGGCATCAAGTATTCAAAATGGTAGCTGAAGGTAAAAATAAGAGCCAAATCCAACAATATATGACTGATAGATATGGTGAGTTTGTTCTTTATAACCCACCGCTAACGCTAGGAACTGCTTTATTATGGGGATTGCCCATCATTGCTCTGGCGGGGATTTTAAGTTTAACATTCTACTTAACTCGCCGACAAAAATATCATTATCGCCATGATAGCGCCGAAGTAACCCAAACTACAAAACAACTTTTAGTCTCCGTGACTGATGAATCTCCTTCTCAACAGAAACGAAACACGGTGTTTATCATTGTATTATTCTTCGCCATTATTGGTTATTTCTTTATACCCCGCTTTGAACTGACGTATCGCGAATATTTACGTATCTCTGATCCTCTTTTATCATTCACTCCGTTACAACAAGAACAAAATGACTTGTTACGTTTACAAAATGATATTCGTCAGTCACCTGAAAATAGTGAACTATGGGCAACACTTGGTGAATATTATTTATATCAAAACAGCTATGACAACGCACTAATCGCTTATTATCGAGCACTAAAATATGGCGATGAGAATGCACAAATATACTCCGCAATTGCAACTGTATTATATTATCAAGCAGGGCAGCACCTGACTCCAGATGCCCATGCTGTAATTAATAAAGCCCTAGCTCTTGATAACAATGAGGTCACAGCCTTAATGCTAGTTGCTTCTGATGCATTTATGAATGCAAATTACGAGCAAGCAATTGATATTTGGCAAAAACTATTAGATAGCAATAGCTCCCGTATTAATCGTTCACAACTAATTGAAGCCATACATATGGCAAAAATAATGGGAAATAAAAAATAATTAAAATATATAAAATTAATATCTTTACATTAAGTGTTAATACATACTAAATTATCACTATAGTAACAAATATACCCCCCTAATTAATGTCAATTCATTTTAATATGTAATTTTTCGTTTCTTACTGCTCATCATTATTTCATCTCTATATTACATTAAATAATTTTATGCTACATTCGCTATATTAAACTCCTAAAATTAAACCTGTGTATAATAACGTAAGTAAAATTAACTCTCTTAATCTTACTTATATACGATTAAACATTTTTCTTTTACGATGTTATTTTAGGAATGTAAAACAATCACATAAGAAATAAAAAACATGAAAAATAAAATATTTTCATTCTTGGTTGTTGGCCTTATTGCTGGCGCGTCCTTTATTGGCGGTGTCGCGAGTAACTATACACCTGATCTAGATATTATTGAAAAATCACAAAAAGCAGTTGAGGATTTTTTAGTTGACCCTAAAACAGCAGAGTATAAAAATGTTAAATATCATGAGATAAGAGAAACTCTTGACCACGGAATGTTAGGTTATGTTTGTGGAGAAGTACTCATTTTTACCAGTCAAACACCATATTCATTTAAACGTTTTATCGTCAAAACATATCGTCATGACGATGGTCGTAATGTTGTCTCTATCCCAATTATTGATGATAAAGACAAAGAGTTCCCTAATGATAATTTTAATATAATATGGGGTAAATATTGTAATAATTAATCCACCGGATAAAAATACAATCAAGGTTAAATTTAACACATTAATAATATAAAAATAATATTTAAATTACGTCTAAAACCATCACTCAATCCTACACATTTCAAACGAAATAAAGTATGTTGTTTTTATATTGATTCAATTACATATAATAAAAATATAATAAATGGTCGAATAAACCAGCATAAGCAATATTCTCATATTCTCAACTTGTTTATTTCTGCATTCAAGATAAGTTAGAATTAAGATGAGCACTATATGTTAATTTTCTATCTACCTCCATATACTATAGTGCATACATCTGCTTAAGAAAGGTTAAAAATAGTTCCATAACCTTAATCACACAACTGACTTTGAGAAAAGCGAAGTCATGCCTATCTTATCATTTTCTAATCTTGCAACGTTAAATTAACTAGCTATTTTGGTAGTAATTCTTGATTGCTTGATATAAAGTCACAACCCTTTTTTTTCAAGGTTACTATTTTGGAGGCGAGATGTTTATAGGCTTTGATTACGGTACATCCAACTGCGCTGTCGCAATCATGAAGGACGGAATACCGACACTATTACCATTAGAGGGCCATAGTAAATATATTCCATCAACACTGTGTGCGCCAACAAGAGAATCTGTATCTGAACACCTATTTCGTCATTGCAAAATCACACCTTCAGATGAAATTGGGCAGCAAATATTAAGAAGGTCGATAACTTTTAATCAAGATGAAGGGGTCGATTTAATGCCTGAAGATATTGTTTTCGGGCAAGCTGCCTTAGATTTATATTTAAGTGACCCAAGAGATGTTTATTATGTAAAATCACCTAAGTCGTTTTTAGGCGCTTCCGGGCTTCATGAAACACAAATTAGTTTTTTCGAAGACCTTGTTTGCGCCATGATGAAAAATATCAAAGATACTGCTGAACATACCTTACAACAAGTTATAGACGATACAGTGATTGGACGGCCAATTAACTTCCATGGTCGCGGTGGAGAATTAGCTAACCAGCAAGCAGAATCCATATTATATCGTGCCGCAAAACGTGCAGGCTTTCATCATATTACATTTCAATTTGAACCTGTCGCTGCTGGCCTTGAATATGAATCAACTTTAAATAGTGACCAAATAATCCTAGTTGTTGATATTGGTGGCGGAACAACTGATTGCTCATTAATTCAAATGGGGCCAAGTTACCGAACCGCACAAGATAGAACCCCTTCCTTATTAGCCCATAGTGGCCAAAGAGTGGGCGGAAATGATCTTGATATCTATATTGCGCTAAAACAATTGATGCAACTTTTTGGGATGGAAAGCCAGTCGCTTTCAGGTATTAAAATGCCATTTTTACAGTTTTGGAACCCAATTGCGATAAATAATGTTGAAGCCCAAAAAGAATTTTATTCGCGGCAAAACCTTTCAGCGCTGACTCGATTAAAACAAGAAGCAAAAGAGCCTAAAAAATTGGCTCGCTTACTAGAAGTATATAACGAAACCCTTGGGTATAGCCTTGTCCGTAAAGCTGAAGAGGCGAAAATTGCCTTATCTGAAGATGCTAATTATTTAGCTAAAATTGCGCTATTGAATGAAACGCTTGAAGTTAATATTCAACGAGAGCATTTAATTGAATCAATAGAATCACCAAAGAATAAAATGATTGAACTAGTTAAAGAGGCTGTCAATCAAGGGGGAGTGCAACCTGATGCTATTTACATTACGGGGGGAAGTGCTCGCTCACCCATATTGCATCAAGCTATCTCCCAAGAATTGCCTAATATCCCTATCGTACGCGGAGATGATTTTGGTTCCGTTACCGCAGGGCTAACTCGCTGGGCTGAAACCTGTTTTAAATAAAAACACATTATTTTCTAAGTGACTACTTACAATAAAAGGTAATGTTTAACATTGCCTTTTAACCTTACTTCTTCAGTTGCTGGTAGTCACATGAAAATTAATAATATTCTCAAAAAATTTAAGCTAACAGATATTAGTCAGATCGAAAGCATCTATCCTTATTCGCCAGTATATAAAATACATAAGAATAATCATGATTATGTACTAAAACAGACTTGCTCTAATATTGATGATGCCAACAGATTAGCAAGCTATTTATCCAATTTAAATAATAAAAAAATAAATATTGTCACACCAATTTCAGTAGTTACCCCGAATCCACAAGAAATAAATAATGATGTTTGGGTGCTCTATCCGTTTATTAAAGGAAGTAAATATAGCGCTTCTACACATGAAATTATTGAAGCAGGCCGTTTACTGGGGAAAATACACTCGGTTTCCTCTATCAATAATCAAGAAAAACTCAGTGAGTATAATGAATATGAGCTTGAGGATAGCGATATAATCAATGATATCAATATCATACATGACCATTGTATAAAGCATAAATTAGCTATAGATATAAATCAGTTTAAAAGATTAATGCTAGAGACTATTGAAAATCAATCGGTTTTAAGAAAAAATAATTTACCCGCTGTTGCTACGCCTTATGACTACAAAGCTGATAATTTAATTTATTTAGAGTGCAACCAAGCCTTTATTATAGACCCCGATAATGCAACTTATATTCCTAGGATTTTCGATTTAGCCTTAACATTGTTACTTTTCCATAATGTATTAGAAACAGCACCAAATCGTATTTTTACTGTAGATGAATGGGAATTGTTTAAACTCGGTTATTCTGAATTCATTACAGTTACCCCTTTTGAAAAGTCTTGTTGGCAACAAGCTATCAAACATTTATTTTTAGATGAAGTGATTTGGTTAATGTCTGATTTTGAACAAGGATGGGAAAATACACGGCAACGAAATTTATTTATTTCATTGTTATCATTAATATTAGATGAAAAATTGTTAAAAAAATACACGCTATAATTTAAAACAGCACGTTGCTAGATAATATGGATGCCGCTCAAAGCGGCATCCATAAGAAAATTATTTTTTAACTTTATGTACAATATCAAAGTACTTATCTTTGTTATCTTGCTCTGGATAAATACGATAAGTATATTCTTCAGGTGTTACAGTGACATTTTCTACAACACGAGTAAATAACACTTCCCCTTGATCATTTTTTGCAGTTAATGAACGGGTTTTTCCATTCTCATCAAATGACCAATCACCTTTCATTTTTGGTTTCCCATCAAATGTAGTCATATTAAAGGTGCCATCTGGATAATATTCAGCTAAGCCAAAGAAGTTAGAAACTTGCTTATCATCGGCACTGACTTCTTTTTTGTTTTGGTCTAAAGCTTCCGTTGTTGTCCAGACTTTACCAACCATGATTTCTTCGTAAGCATTTAATTTATGCTCAGCATTTTGTGATTGCGTTGCTGCTGGAGCCGTAGCGGCTTGAATACCAAATGACATTGTAGATACAACAGCAAATAATGTAGGTACTAATAGTCTTTTCATTTTATTTCCTTTAACTAACAAGCTCAAACAAGCATTTGATTTAACTTAAGGGTAACTACATAAGACTTATTATCATAATGTTATTACGTTTATTTACATGGAAATGTTTTGTTACATACGAGGAGGAGTTCTAAATAAATTACAGTTATACCAACAATTACAAATTAATTAGAATAAATATATTCAATCCTAACTATTTAACAATTTATTGATCAACCAATATCCCGCTTTACCTGGTGGATTATGCTTAGACCACACTAAATCTACATTAATTTTACGCGGCCATAGGTCATAATTAAGGCTCACCAATAGGCCATGACCGAATTGCTTGACTAACCAAGTGGGTAGTATTGCCCAGCCAGTCCCTTGTTCAGCCATTTCTAGTAACAACAAATAATTGGGAGCCAGCCAGTTTTTTTCGCTGTTAATGACGGTTTCACTGCTGCTACTTAACCGTAGTTGACGTGTCGTCGTGAGATGTTGATAGGTAATTTGTTTTTCTTTTGCTAACGGATGGCTAGCTAACACATACAACCCTAGCTCCCCTTGAACAGGTAAACGTGAAAATGAAATATCAGCAGGATATTCGATTCGTGACTCCATCATGCCAACATGAGCCTGCTGATTTTGGATCATTTCAATGACATCATTGTTTTCGGCTATTAAGAATTCAAATTCAATATGAGGAAATTGTCTATCTAATATTGTTAATACATGCTCTGCGTGTGGAGGTTGATAAATATCTGAAAAAGCACAACTTAACCGTGGTTCAATATCAGGTGACAATTCAACTCTCAAGGCTTGTAATCGTTCATCAGCTGATAAGATATCCTCAACTAGACTTAATACCTTTCTTCCAGCAAAAGTCAGTGTTGATTCACGCCCTTGCCTATCAAATAAAGCAAATCCCATATCATCTTCAAAACCACTAATAGTCGTACTCACTGTCGATTGGCTTTTATTAAGCTTTCTCGCTGCCGCAGAGAACGATTTCAGTGCAGCGGCTTCCACAAAGGTACGCAATGTTTCTATAGAATAGTTCATAAGGTATCGATTTTTCCGATGGCTGCCATTTTGTATATATATATAAAATAGCAAATAATTGCACCTGTTTTTTTTATAACATATTAGATAGCTATATATTTGAGGTAGTTATGAGCAAGCAGACAAAAACATTAACTGAACGAATTTTTCATGCAGTTTCATTTGAAATCATCGCAATCGCGATAACTGCTCCGGTCAGTGCATGGATTTTAGGACGCTCAATTTTCCAAATGGGTACCGTCGCGATTATATTATCGACACTCGCCATGTTATTAAACCTATTCTATAACATGCTATTTGACCTCTACTGGCCTCTTTCTAAAGGGCTACGCCCAACTAAAGTACGTATTGCCCATGCTGTTGGTTTCGAATTAAGTTTTGTGATCCTCGGCCTACCGATACTGGCAGTACTCCTAGAAATGACTTTATGGGATGCATTTTTACTTGAGATTGGCTTCTTTGCTTTTTTCTTATTTTACACTTATGCATTTAACCTACTCTATGACATTTTGCGTGACCGTTGGTTTACTAACCAAGAAAACCAATCAAACTCGATTAAGCCAGCCATAAAACGTACATAGTTCAGCAACGACACCGAACACGAAACATGTTCGGTGTCCTTGTCAAATAGTGACCCGATATTAGCTATCATTGCAAAAAACTTTGGAGAAATGGATAGCCATGAGAAAGCAGTGGCAGCGCTTAGTTTTACACAGAATAACCAATCCTCTGCGACAATTTATGCCATGGAACAACATTTAATCCGGAGTAAAACTAAATAAGATAATAAGATACTATTAACAGTCATAATTTATCATATAAGTCATTTCATCAAGGTTTAGTTATTTGCTAAGCCTTTTTGTTTTAATAGAGAAATAAATATCCCCACTTTATCTGCTGTTAATTACTTTAATGACACTATAAAACTGAGAAACCACGACGTACCTCACGATAATGACAATAACTTGCATTTGCAATTGATAATCATTAACATAAAATAAAACATCATATTATCTTATGATTTATAACCAAATGAATTCTTTTACCCCTTATAACCTTAAAGCAATGTTAGCAATTACTTATCTTAAACACGTTTAGCCGTTACCTTTTTGGCTTTAACTGAAAGAATACCGAGGTCTTATGATGAGTCAAAAACTACTTACTTTTATTCTGTCGATAACATTGCATATTTTAGTTATCGGGTATTTTATTTATATAACGACTCAATCATTATCTCAATCTCAGAAAAACCAAGCGTTGCAGGATGCTCCAGTTATTTCTATTGCATTGACTCAGGCCGCTCAAGAAACTCAACCTGAAGAAATAGCACAAGCCCACGCTATCCTTAGTAAAATAAAGTTAGACACTGTGGTGGAAAAAGCCACTATTGTCGTCCCTAAAAAACAAAAAGAAATAAAAAAAACCGTCAAAGAACCGGTTAAACCAACAACATCTACAATGGTTAAAAATACAGAGACGCCTAAGAAGCCAGTAGAGAAAAAAACACCTCTACACACTGAAATTGCCCAACAGCAAAAAGCAGGTGGTCAAGTGACGTCCTTATCCTTGGGAAATAAAAGCCACAAAACACAACAAGCCCCTAGTAATATAGACAGTCAATTAATAAGTTCCTATCGTGAAAAATTACGTCAAGAAATTGAACGCAATAAACAATATCCACGTAGAGCTAAAAAAATGAAAAGTCGAGGTGTCAGCACAGTTCAGTTCCAATTAAGCCAAACGGGAGAAATTAGTTTAGTACGCTTAGCGAGTAGTTCTGGAAACGAATTATTAGACAATGCCGCATTAACAGCGGTACAAAAAAGCCGCTCAGTAGGTAAGCCACCAGCGGGCTTTGCTCAATCAATTATCCTTAATATTGAATTTAATTAACGCTAAATAAAGCTAATAACCCGCTATCGTGATATGAGTTACTATGCTGTTAATGCCTGCAATATATTGAATAGTGAACAGCCTGATTATCATTGGGTTTAGCTGTTTGGCTTTACTATACATAAAAATGAAAAAACCGTTGAGAATAGGCTTTCTAATGCTGTTTTATTAATCGTGTATGATGAACTAATCAGTAGTGAAATTCTCTACAGGCTACAGATGATTGTTGCCAAGGCTATTGCGGGGTAATCATTACCTAATACTGTTTATATAGGACGAGAAAAAGCTTATTTCTTGTTATCATCGACAAAAGCCTGATGTTTGGTTACGATCGGCTTAAAAAGCGAAATCAATATATCAAGTGGATCAATATGGAACAAAAACTACTGGCGGATTTTTCACTTTGCGCACAAACTCTTGGCGCATTATTTAGTTATAACCCTTCTGATGCCCGTGTAAATAAATTAATTCACTTATTTAGCTCAAGTGAATGGCAATCTGAGTGGCCTTTCAATAATATCTATGATTGCCAACGTATTGATAAACGCTTTCAAGATAGCTTAAATGAGCAAGAAACATTACAAGAAGCTTATCAGCGCTTATTTATTGGCCCTGATGCGCTTCCCGTACCACCTTGGGGCTCTGTTTACCTTGATAAGGAAAATAGTGTTTTTGGTATATCCACCCTTGAACTAAGGGCTTGGCTACGCAACAACCAAATTAATATTGAATTAAATCAAAATGAACCAGAAGATCATATTGGTTTATTATTGTTACTCACTGCTTGGGTTGTTGAAAATAAACCCGAGCTATTACGGGGCCTATTAGAAATGCATTTGTTACCCTGGGCTTATCGTTATTTAGAGAAAATGCAATTACAAAGTGGCCATGCTTTTTATGAAGCAACTGCACTATTAGCGAATGAAACTTTAAAATACATACAGCAAGCTATCCAATTAAATCCGATAAATAAAGAAATTTACCTTTAGTTGTTTCAATAGCTATTTGAATAGAAAATAAATACGTGTGAATAATAGCCCTAAATCAGGGTATATTTAGGGCTATTATTATACTATGGGTGTTTTTTAGGTATATGGTAGGCATCATTTAAGAACAGGATAATTTTGTCCAAGTCAGAAATATAAGCAGTATTATTGTAAACCCCCGTTTGATGTACCGAACTAATCCCTTCAGGCAATACCAACACAGGCAAAGATTGGTTCACATCCCCGATAACAGTGATCAGTTCTTGTCTAGGTTTTTCAAAACCAATATAGACCACATCAATAAATTCCCTTAAATTAGTGTTCTTAGCAAGAATGCCTTCTAACATTGTGCAATCAGGGCAATAAAATACTTCACCTTCATAATTTTTATCTGAAAAACCCATATTTAAAAGATATAACTTACATTTCATAATGTTACCTAATTGAACTGATGAGTAAACCAAAATAAACTATTCGGCATTATTGTTACTTTATTTGAGCAAGTGCAATATCAACATCTGCAATAATGTCTTCAATATCTTCACAACCTAATGAGAAACGCAAAAGCCCTTCAGTAACACCTTGTAATAGGCGTTCTTCTTCAGATATGCAAGCATGAGACATGATCCTAGGATAAGAAACGATAGATTCTATCCCCCCTAAACTCACGGCAACTAATGGTATGCGAATTGTATCTAAAAATAATTTCACATTCTCATAACTGCCTAAATCAAAAGAAACAACCATTCCCCCATTTTTAGATTGCCGCATATGAATATCATAATTTGGATGAGAGGGTAGAGCTGGATAAAATACTTGCTCAACTTTAGGATGTTCATGCAAATATTCAGCAAGC
This sequence comes from Providencia sp. TYF-12, assembly GCF_041344805.1. NCBI lineage: Bacteria > Pseudomonadati > Pseudomonadota > Gammaproteobacteria > Enterobacterales > Morganellaceae > Providencia > Providencia sp. TYF-12. The sequence goes on along the minus strand of NZ_CP166833.1, from coordinate 1,470,579 downwards.
TTTTGTGCGTTTTCACTGGATCTTTCAACTCGCATCGCCATCGATTTCAACCCACGCATGGTTAACCAGCTATCAAAAGGTGCAGCAATACTACCAATAGCTACCGCAGATTTATGTAGCAATTTAGCATATTCGGGGTTGTTTGTTGCTGCCGTTCCTAAAATCACATCGCTATGTCCATTAATAAACTTTGTAGCGCTATTAATCGAATAATCAATACCTAATGAAATCACATCAGACAATAACGGTGTCATAAACGTATTATCACAAATTGTGATGAGTTGCTTTTCTTTTGCAATACGGATCACTGAGATTAAATCTGTCACCTGTAATGTTGGGTTTGATGGAGTTTCAATATAAAAAGCCTTGGTATTCTTTTTAATTGCATCCGCATAATTTTGCGGGTTTGTTGCATCAACAAATGTCACTGAAATACCATATCTTGGTAAAAATTCAGTCATTAATTGAAACGACCCGCCATAAATACTTTTGCAAGCAACAATATGGTCACCATGGCTAAAACTCAACAAAATAGCACTAATTGCTGCCATTCCGGAGGAAAAAATTTCAGCATACTTGGCATTTTCAATCGCACAGATAGCATCACTTAATGCATCTCTAGTAGGGTTAGAAAAACGTGAATAAATATAAGAATAATTTTCTTCAATATCCGATTGAGAATAAGTCGATGATTGATATAACGGAATAGACGAACTTCCAGTATATTTATCTGTCATCGGGTAACCATGTATAACTTTGGTATTAATTTTCATAAGTAAATCGCATTATTAATAAGTATATTTAAATATTTGCCACATTAATTTCAGAGTAAGCAAACATAGCGGGTGAACCGCCAGTATGAATAAAGAGTAATGGCTGATTGTCACCAATCGTTTCTTTTAAAATATTATCAATTAACCCTGCCATTGCTTTGCCTGTATAAACAGGGTCAAGTAAAATCCCTTCTTTTCTCGCCAATAGTTCAACTGCTTGTTGGCCTTTATCATTAGGCATTCCATAACAAGGGGCAAAATATTGATCCCATAATTTAATTTCAGGTAATGCTGAAAGATTAAATTGCACGGCAAGTTGATTAAGTAAATATTCAACTTTAGGCTTTTGTTGTTCTACCGTGCGAGAAACTGTAACCCCTATGACTGGGGTATGTGGTAAAAACGCTTGTAAACCAACTGCCAACCCCGCATGTGTTCCAGCACTCCCTGAGGCCACAATTACAGCCGCAAACTCGATTTCTTTTGGTTTTTGCTGCACAATTTCTAAAGCACAATTGACATAACCTATTGACCCTAATACGTTTGAACCACCTACAGGAATAATATAACTACCTTGCAAATTTAGTTTTTCAATAAGTTCCTGCAGTTGTGTATTTGGGTCTGTCAGTTCATCACAAAAATAACAATCCGCATTAAATAAGTCGGTTAGCAGCTTATTTCCATTATTCAAAAATAGTGAATTATGGCTTCGTATTGGGTTTTCTAATAGTGCAACACACTGTAAGCCATACATTGCAGCAATAGCTGCTGTTTGGCGAACATGATTAGATTGAATAGCCCCCGCGGTAACGATAACCTTGGCTTTTTTACTCAATGCATCTGCAAAAAGATATTCTAATTTACGAAGTTTATTTCCCCCCATAGCAAGGGGGGTCATGTCATCACGTTTAATATAAATATCACGGCCTAGATACTCTGAAATATTATGTAATTTCATTAAGGGAGTTACCCCATGAAGTAAATCTATTTTGGTAATAGCCGAGATTTTTTCTTGAAAATTCATTTTTAACGTATCCCGCTAATAAGTAAAACCTAAATAGAGATAAACCATTAACGCAAAGACAGCTGTTACGGTGGCATAAGGCATTTGAGTACGAATATGTTCAATATGGTCGCAATCCGTTGCCATTGAAGCCACAATCGCATCACTGGATATTGGAGAAGTCATATCGCCATAAATAGAACCCGCAATAGCTGCACCAATCATATATTCAATAGGCATACCGACGGAAATCCCTAGTTGAACGCCAATCGGGATCATAATGGCAAATGTTCCCCATGATGTTCCCGTTGCAAGAGACATCACCGCACTAATTAAGAAAATAAACCCTATTGAAAATGCAGGTGAAATAACCCCTGATGTAATTTCTGCAATATAGGCCCCGGTATTTAAATCTGAAGATACGGTCCCCATTAAAAATGCCAAAATCATCACAGAGCTAATTTTGACCATGCTGGCATAGCCGATATACAGTTCTTTAAAAAAAGTCTCAATGTTCAATACACGACGAGCTAAGAACCAAACAAAAGAAACTAAAGTTCCAAACATGACGCCCCAATATACCGAAGTTGAGCCACTACCTTTGCTAAAATCGCCATTACCAGTGATATAAAGCGCAAGAGGTACCATTAATACTGTAGATAGAATAGGAATAAAGAAATTAAGGGATGTATGGCAGTTAGGGTGGTCAATAATATCTTCATCATCCTGTTCTGTTTCTTCTGCCGCCAACATTGTCAAAGCCTGTTCTTGCGCACGTAAATCGGCTTTTTTCATTGGCCCCCAAGATGTATTAGAGAAGATATAAAACAATACTGATGCTAAAGAAAACCACGCCATGATATTAAATACCATTGAGCTTGCTAAAATTTCAAATGGTTCTCCTGTGATGAAACCTTTGGATATTTGTACGCCAATCACCCCCATCATTGCCGCCCCCCAACCGTTAATCATGGCTGAAGAACAAACTGAAACACAGGATGTTTGAACAATATATGACATTTTCTCAGGCGATACGCCGTATTTTTTAGCCAGTGTTTTAGTTGAAGCCCCTGCGATTAATTGATTAATCGAACTTTCGATAAAAATTAATGAGGTTATAATCATCGCCATTAATTGAACGGCTTTTTTATTTTTAATTAATTTTGTTTTATTCGTTAATAATCTAACCAGTGATTTTACGCCCCCAGTAACAACAACCAGTCGCATAATACCGCCAATCATTACCATAAATAGAATTGTTTTTGTATTCCCTGGTGAAGCAAACGTATTAATAATCCCATCAAGTGTCCCATTCACACCTAATAATATATTGTGATCATGTATAACGGTAAAACCGACTAATATTCCCAGTAATAATGATAATATAACTTGTCGTGTAAAAATGGCTAAAAGTATTGTCACCATTGGCGTGACAATAGTCCAAATCCCATAATCATTCATTAGATGCTCTCTTATTATATTTTATTGTGATTTTAATAAATTAAGATAATGCGTTTTCTAAATCATTTAATAAGTCAGTAATATCTTCAATGCCTACAGATAAACGTAATGTCGTATCATAAACACCAATACTCTCTCTTTCTTCTTTTGTCATTGAGCCATGGGACATAGTTGCAGAATGATTCACCATACTTTCTACACCACCAAGAGACTCAGCTAATACAAAGTACTTCACTTTAGATAAGAAATACTTTGTATCTTCAATATCACCTTTTAATTTAATCGTGACGACCGCCCCACCAGTACGCATTTGTTTTTTACATAGTTCATATTGTGGATGCGAAGACAGCCCTGGGTAATAAACTTGTTCAACTTTTGGGTGTGTAGATAAATATTTTGCAACTTGTTCTGCGTTACAGCATTGTGCTGACATGCGAAGTGCTAATGTTTTAAGTCCACGTAAAGCTAGATACGCATCAAAAGGAGAAGCAATCGCGCCTAGTGTGGTTTTCAAAAAATCTAGACGATTCGCTAGTTCATCACTCTGAGTAATCACTGCACCACCAATTAAATCAGAGTGGCCACCTATATATTTACTCGCCGATAGCATCACTAAATCAGCACCTAATTCCAACGGTTTTTGATTCCATGCCGTAGCGAATGTATTATCAACACAAGTTAAAATATGATGCTTTTTAGCTAATGAACAAATTGCTTTAATATCAACTAATTCTAATAATGGGTTTGTTGGGCTTTCTATCCAAATTAAACGGGTGTTTTCTTTTATTTTTGCTTTAACTTCTTCCAGATTATTAAGGTCAACATAGTCTATTTGGTGCCCACAATTTAATGTTGAGACGCGTTCAAATAACCTAAACGTTCCACCATAAACCCCTTTCATCGCAATAATATGCGAATCTTTAGGTAATAAGTTTAATACTAAGCTCGAAGCGGCAACACCTGAGGCGGTTGCTGTTGCATAAACCCCACCTTCAATTTCAGCTAGTAAGGTTTCATATGCATAACGTGTTGGGTTACTACAACGTGAATAACAATATTCTCCATGATCTGTTAAGCTTTGTTGAACAAAAGTACTGGCCGTTGTAATTGCAGGGAAAATAGCGTGATTAACTGCATCTTGCTGCTTTCCACCATGAATTAAAATTGTAGCGATATTCTTAGTCATTATCTAAACCCAGTAATAGTAAAATAAAGAACGATATATTTATATTTGTTGCTAAAAGGAATATGCCACAGAGAAATAGAAAATTTTTTCTAAAAATTGATGACATGTTGCAAATTAAGAGAAAATTTTTCTAAACTGAGTTTAATAACATTAAAAATCAATAAATTACTATAATTACAATAAATGAGTTCAGCGTCACAATATTATTATTTAGTCACTTAATGAATAGAAAAAAGGCAGCAAAGAAGCTATAACCAATTAAAAATAAACAACAAATGTATGTGAGAAGTTAAATATATCAGTGTCACATGTAATCAATCAGTATCAATATTTAAATAAATTTAACTTATTTCTTAGGGGATTTGCTTATTCCCCCTCTATCAATACTACTGAACATGGGTTTAAGAGAATTTTATTCTCTTTGCTTTAAAATTAAAATAGATCATTGGATTAACTATTCTAGTTAAGTATTCAGAATTAAAAACAGACAGCGCAACGCTAGGATAGTATCATTAGCATCATTAGCCTTTTATTCTATTTGAGATTTTATAGTGACTTCATTTGCTGACCTTAACGCTCTTTCTACTGAACAACTTTCTAACCTACAAGAATTAGGTTATCTCAGTATGACCCCTATCCAAGCCGCCGCCCTTCCGCCAATCCTTGCCGGAAAAGATATTCGAGCACAGGCTAAAACGGGGAGTGGCAAAACCGCAGCGTTTGGTCTGGGGTTATTGCAACATATCGATGCTAAGTTGTTTAAAACACAATCATTAGTCTTATGCCCTACTCGTGAACTCGCAGAGCAAGTGGCAAACGAACTACGTCGGCTAGCACGTGCAATTCCTAATATTAAGATTTTAACCCTGTGTGGTGGCGTCCCATTTAGCATACAACGGGATTCCCTCGCCCATGCTGCACATATCATTGTCGCAACGCCGGGCCGTTTACTTGACCATTTAAACCGTGAAACCGTTCAGTTAGATGCTTTGCAGACTCTAGTGTTAGATGAAGCTGATAGAATGTTAGATATGGGTTTTATGCCTGACATAGAAACCGTGATTGATTACTCCCCAGTGAATCGCCAAACCTTATTATTTTCAGCAACTTGGCCAGATGAAATCGCACGTATCAGTCAGCAAATCCAGCACGAACCACAAGCTATTGAAATTAATAGCATTGACGAATTACCCGCTGTCGAACAACAGTTCTATGAAGTTTCACGTCATGGGAAGATAGCCCTATTGCAAAAATTATTAAGCCGTGAGCAACCTGCATCCTGCGTAATTTTTTGCAATACTAAAAAAGATTGCCAAGCCGTATTTGACGCTCTAACAGAGAGTAAACAGAGTGTTTTAGTACTACATGGTGACATGGAACAACGTGACCGCGACCAAACTCTAATACGTTTTGCCAATAGCAGTAGCCGCGTTTTAGTCGCAACAGATGTTGCTTCCCGTGGGTTAGATATCAAAGCACTAGAAATGGTGATTAACTATGAATTGTCATGGGACCCAGAAGTGCATATTCACCGCATTGGCCGAACTGCAAGAGCAGGAGAAAGCGGCCTAGCAATTAGCTTATGTGCACCTGAAGAAGCTCAACGCGCTAACGTGCTCGAAGAAATGCTAAATATGAAGCTCAATTGGCACGCTGAGCCTGAGGGGCTTCATATCACACCATTAGAAGCAACAATGGCAACATTGTGTATTGATGGCGGCAAAAAGGCCAAAATGCGCCCAGGCGATATTTTAGGAGCACTAACTGGTGATGTCGGTTTAGTAAGCGATGATATTGGTAAAATTGTTATCCATCCTACCCATGCCTATGTTGCCGTCAAACGCTCTGTTGCTCAACAAGCATGGAAACAATTACAACAAGGGAAAATTAAAGGCAAAGCGGTTAAGGTTAGGTTACTAAAATAATATTGGGCAATCTGTGTTTCCTTCCGCAATAAAAAAGGAAGGAAACACGCTATTTGTTTTATGATACGGCTTTATTATCTTGTGGCAGAGCTGATTTAGGCAACCCAAAAATTTTATCGAAAGCCCAATTAAAAAAGAAAGTATAAATTGGGATAAAAATAATTAATGCAAAATCAAATATTAACGCCTGTAAAAGACTAATCGAGAGCCACCATGCAATTAACGGTATTAAAAAAATTACCAATGTTAATTGAAATAATATGGCATGCACAAACCGGCGCCTAAAGGTTCTGATTCGTGATTTTTGTTTTGACTCCCAATATTCAAACCCTGTATTAAAAATAAAATTCCAACTAACAGCAATCGTAGTTATCACCAATGCTAATGGCCCTGTTGTTCCCGCTGAATTCCCTGAAAGAAAGGCCAGTGCTAGCGCTGAAATCACCCACCCAACAACTTCATAGATAGTAACAAACACAATTTTCCGTTTAATTCCCTGCATATCTCCACCTCTAAATATATCGTCATCAATAGGTGGTAAAATAAATATAATTCAATGATAATAAAAGTCAGCTACTATCAATTTTATTGAAAGGTCTACCATGTCATTCAATAGTGACAATCTTATTATTTTCCTCACTGTTCTAGACAAAGGCTCATTTTCTGCCGCTGCAAGATCATTACAACGAGTCCCCTCGGCAGTCAGTATGGCAATAGCTAATCTTGAAGCAGAATTGGGTTTTGAGCTATTTGATCGTCACTCCCGTGAGCCCAAACCGACAGAGAAAGCCCTTTCATTAGCCCCCTATGCACGCCATATTATTGAAAACTTATCACAACTTAATACATTTTCCAGAGAGTTGACCCAAGGGGTAGAAAGCACTCTGGCTATAGGTGTTGCGGCAGGTATTAATTCAAATATACTCTTTGATGCTCTACGTGTTTTGAGCCAACGATATCCCTTGTTACATATTGAACTTGTCACCGCGCCCCAAGATGACCTATTACCACTACTACATAAAAAACAACTCCAGCTCGCTATTGTATTTGGTGGAATACATGTTAACTCTCAAGAACAATTTCATTATATTGGCGAGGAGTCTATTATTGCGACTATTTCGACAAAGCACCCTTCTTTGCAAGAAAGAACTTCACTTTATATTGAAGACCTCGTCGAAAGCCGACAAATTATTATTGGTAGCCGGCAGCACGAGCTCAGTGATATGCGCATTGTTGTTTCCAGCAACTATTGGAAAACAGATAGCTTTTCCCTAGCACTAGGCTTAGTCGAAGGGGGCATGGGCTGGGGGAATTTTCCCTTGTCCCTGATTAAAGATAAGCTAGCGACAGGGACTTTAAAGCCGTTACAGTTTAAAAATACGCCTAATGGTTTGAAGCTCCCTATTCATGTGGTTAGCTTAAAGAGCCATGCACTTAAACGCGGCGCACAAGAATGCATTGAATTACTGAAAAAAACACATCTTACATAAAAATTTTCATGACCCCTTCTGACTTATTTCCTTAAATTAAATTGTTTTTTAATAGATTAATTATTTTAATACCACCAACGAAAACGTTTGCTTTTTATTTTTCTGGCTATAAAATGCGTCGGATTTTTTTGCCCTGAAAAAATAATTGGAGACTATCGTGAGCGAAGATAAAAATTATAGTCATGGCCCCGTGCCCATATCCGCGCGAAAAGGCGGGCTAGCATTAACCTTTGTAATGCTAGGATTAACCTTCTTTTCCGCCAGTATGTGGACCGGAGGCGCTCTTGGTACCGGTCTTGATTTTCATGATTTCTTCCTCGCAGTACTCATCGGTAATCTTCTTCTTGGTATCTACACCGCATTTCTTGGTTTTATCGGTTCTAAAACTGGCTTAACAACCCACCTCCTTGCACGCTATTCTTTTGGTATCAAAGGTTCTTGGCTTCCTTCTTTCTTATTAGGCGGCACCCAAGTCGGCTGGTTTGGTGTTGGAGTTGCTATGTTTGCAATTCCTGTCGGGAAAGCTACTGGTTGGGATATTAATTGGCTAATTGGTATTTCAGGGGTCTTAATGACGGTGACTGTTATTTTCGGTATTTCTGCACTTACGGTTCTTTCTGTCGTTGCTGTCCCTGCTATCGCCATACTGGGCAGCTATTCCGTTTATCTTGCGGTTACTGATATGGGGGGCATGAATGCTTTACAATCAATTACCCCGACAAAACCAATTGATTTTAACCTTGCATTAGCCATGGTCGTAGGGTCTTTTGTGAGTGCAGGCACATTAACCGCTGATTTTGTTCGCTTTGGTCGTAGGCCAAAAATCGCCGTCCTCGTCGCCATTGTTGCCTTTTTCCTTGGTAATTCATTAATGTTTATCTTTGGCGCGGCAGGAGCCGCTTCATTGGGTATGGCAGACATTTCTGATGTTATGATTGCTCAAGGACTTTTATTACCCGCAATTATTGTTTTAGGGCTAAATATATGGACTACCAATGATAATGCCCTCTACGCATCTGGCTTAGGCTTTGCAAATATTACGGGGCTATCCAGCAAAACCTTATCTATCATCAACGGCTTAATAGGTACTTTATGTGCTTTATGGCTATATAATAATTTTGTTGGTTGGCTCACTTTCTTATCTGCCGCTATTCCTCCAATTGGGGGAATTATCATTGCAGATTTTTTAATGTATCGTCACCGTTATAGCACCTTCGATAGCAATAAAATGCGTGATGTTAACGTTAGTGCATTATTGGCCGTTGCTGCTGGTGTCATTGCAGGTAATTATTTACCTGGGATTGTCCCAGTTAATGCCGTGCTCGGTGGCGCATTATGTTACGCTGTTCTTAACCCATTATTAAATCGCCGCCGCACAACAGACTCGGAGATGACACGTGCTTAATCAAACTTTCAAACATATTCATAATGCCCATTTAGCAGAACGTGATGGACTATGGCGCATTGATATCGAAAACAAAAAAATTCAAGCCATTGTGCCACAACCCGCCGGGGAAATATTGCCTGAAAGCTTGGATGCTGAAGGTGGCTTAGTGACTGCTCCCTTTGTTGAGCCACATATCCATTTAGATACAACGCAAACTGCTGGGCAACCTAGCTGGAACCAATCAGGCACCTTATTTGAAGGTATTGAGCGCTGGGCTGAACGTAAAGCAATGTTGACTCACAATGATGTTAAAAGCCGAGCGTGGCAAACATTAAAATGGCAAATTGCTAATGGAATTCAACATGTTCGTACCCATGTGGATGTTTCTGACCCCACATTAACAGCCCTGAAAGCCATGTTAGAAGTTAAGCAAGAAATCGCCCCTTGGGTCGACTTACAAATTGTCGCCTTTCCACAAGAAGGGATTTTGTCATATCCAAATGGCGAAGCCCTATTAGAGGAAGCATTACGCTTAGGCGCAGATGTGGTAGGAGCAATTCCACATTTTGAGTTTACCCGCGAGTATGGTGTTGAGTCGTTACATAAAACCTTTGCACTGGCTCAGAAATACGACCGCTTAATTGATGTGCATTGTGACGAAATCGATGACGAGCAATCACGCTTTGTGGAAACCGTAGCCGCATTAGCGCATGCACAAGGGATGGGGGCTCGTGTGACTGCTAGTCATACAACTGCCATGCATTCCTATAATGGCGCTTACACTTCGCGTTTATTCCGTTTATTGAAAATGTCAGGGATTAACTTTGTCGCGAACCCACTCGTCAATATTCACTTACAAGGCCGATTTGATACTTACCCTAAGCGCCGTGGTATTACACGTGTTAAAGAGATGCTAGCAGCAGATATTAATGTTTGCTTCGGTCACGATGATGTATTTGACCCTTGGTATCCTCTCGGTACAGCAAATATGCTGCAAGTGCTACATATGGGGTTACATGTTTGCCAGTTAATGGGTTATCAACAAATCAATGATGGGCTGAAGTTAATTAGTGAATACAGTGCGCGTACATTGGCTTTAGCTGACTATGGTATTGGTGAAGGGAAGCGGGCTAACCTGCTAGTTTTACCTGCCGAAAATGGTTTTGATGCGGTACGCCGACAAGTCCCTGTTCGCTATTCTATCCGTGATGGGCGTGTGATAGCCAATACTCAACCTGCGGTAACACAAATCCAACTTGAGCAAGCCGAAATTATCAATTACGGTTATTCAGATCGAACTAAATAAGTTATTTAGCCGTTTAAATGGTTCTCTGTGGCCAACAGGTGAACCATTTAAGCTGTCTTCCTATATTTCATTCCCCCCATTTTAAATTTGCTGTTCATCTTTCATACCATTGCCATATTTATATACTAAGCTTATTATTTACATAGTTGATTTCTATAAAATATTGACAATTTTTGATAAGCAATAAACGTCTAGTTACCCCTTATTTTTGGTTATAAGTGCCATTTATAAAAATTAAGTGCAATTTTTATTGAAATTAAACCTGAAGGTTTTATATTTTTTAAAGAGTTATCTAAAACTGGATTTGAGCTTTATTTATAGCAACAATAACGCTAATACACTGACTGTCATACCGTGGTGGTCAATATTCCTGTTTTGCTGTACCGCGAATACGTCACAAATAAAGTTCTCTGAATCCCACTTTGACAAAAATTGGAGATCAGATGAGTACTGAAAATGTAGTTAACCAGAAAGCCTCTATCGACTCTTGGCGGCGTATTGCTTCAGAGCTATTAAATGAAGCAGACATTGAAATTAATGGTTCCCGCCCTTTCGATATACAAGTTCATAATAACCAATTCTTTAAACGTGTCCTACAACACGGTTCAATAGGGTTGGGTGAAAGCTATATGGATGGCTGGTGGGATTGCGAGCGGTTGGATATGTTTTTTCAGCGCGTTTTACGCCATGGGCTTGATAACAAATTACCCCATCATTTCAGTGATACGTTGAAAGTCGCTGTAGCACGAGTGCGAAATTTACAAACCCTAAAACGGGCTCGTATCGTTGGTGAAGAGCATTACGATCTAGGTAACGATTTATTTTCTTTGATGCTAGACCCTTACATGCAATATTCCTGTGGTTACTGGAAAGGCTTAGACCATAGCCCTGAAAACCTCTCTCTAGCTCAAGAACAAAAATTAAATTTAATTTGTGAAAAATTACAATTAAAACCAGGTATGCGGTTACTTGATATTGGCTGTGGTTGGGGAGGTCTTGCTGCCTATGCAGCTAAACATTTTGGCGTTTCCGTCACTGGTGTCACAATTTCAGCTGAACAGCAAAAATATGCACAGGCTCGTTGTGCTGATATGGATGTCAAAATTTTATTAGAAGATTATCGAAACCTTAATGACCAATTCGACCGTATTGTTTCAGTGGGTATGTTTGAACATGTTGGGCCAAAAAACTACGCAACCTATTTTGATATTGTCCAACGTAATTTAGCCTCCAATGGTTTATTTCTCCTTCACACCATTGGGTCTAATCGCAATAAAGTTAATGTTGATGCGTGGATCAATAAATATATCTTTCCAAACGGCTGTTTACCCTCAATACAAAATATTGGCGAAAGTAGTGAAGGCAAATTAGTGATGGAGGATTGGCACAATTTTGGTGCGGATTACGACCATACACTGATGGCGTGGTATGCTCGTTTTCAATCAGCTTGGCCTGAGCTTGAAGCTAATTATACACCTCGTTTTAAGCGTATGTTTTCTTATTACCTCAATGCGTGTGCTGGTGCATTCCGAGCTCGCGATATTCAATTATGGCAAATTCTCTGGAGCCCACAGGGTGTTGAAGGTGGCTTGCGTGTTGCCCGCTAAATGTTGAAATTGAATTAGGATTGCAAAAATAAGCTAAAAGAAAGTTCTGTCATCAGAGCTTTCTGGCTTATACCTATTTTACCCATTCAACCATTGTTCAACCAGTTGCAAGCTTTGTTGTATATTCTTCCTTATCATATTGCACTTTAATGACCAGTAATGCCTAAAACCCTACTGTAATGAAACCAGTACTTGACAGCTTAACCCCGTGCTTTCCATAATAATTTCTAGGCTAATGCCTTGTTTAAGTAGCTTACTTGCCAAAACAATTGTTGCCTCTTGTCGTCCTTTTTCTCGCCCTCGCTCAATGCCTTAAAGTAGACCTTCTTGGCGGCCTTTATCCTGTAACCGCTGTGCAATATTCATTATAGTTTCCTTATGTTTTTCGGTTTGCTCCCCCAATGCCTGCACAATATGTTCGAAATTAGTGGAGTCCAACACAATGAACAAATAATTCACGATAGTCACGATATCATTATCACTATTACAGTGTTGAGTGACCAAGCAAGGCCACTATCTGTTTAAGCTAATGCCAGCTCTGGCTGAATTATGCTATAGATTTGATTTTTAAGCGTAGTTTGTTGGGCTAGAAGATAAACATGTTCTGCTACGTCTGCCCGCATCACTAAACCGTGAACATCATCTACTTGTTGTAATATCGCTTTTCCTGTTGCTTGTCCGTGCAGTAAACCACCAGGGCGAACGATGACATAATCGAGAGAGCTCGTTTGTAACCATGATTCAGCAAGGGATTTTTCACGCACGGCTTGACCAAAAGCGGTACGTGCCCGTAAAGACAAATATTGCCATGAATCACCGCATCCAAGCGATGTCACGAGAACCATGCGAGATATACCAGCCTGCTCGGCACAATCAATTACAGTGCGGTGAGCTAAATAATCCTGTGTTCCCCCCATCGTAGAAATAACCGTTGCTGAGGCGCCAGCTGCTTGGCAAGCTGACGAAACGACGGCCTTATCACAAGCATCACCCCTAAACACCTGTATGCCTTGATCTTCTAGCATTTCGGCTGATTGAGAATTACGCACTATTGCGATAACAGGACGTTTATCCGTAACTGCCAGTTTAACAACCATATTACCGACGCCTTTACCACCAGCGCCCAAAATTAACCAAGGACTCATTCTTGTACCCCTATCAATCTTTATGCCTGTAACTCATTAATATGCAACTTTGATTTAATCAAATTATCAACCTACTGCTCCTAGCCCGTCTATTTCATCCTATCCCCCACAATAAAACATTACTTATTTTAATGTTTTATTGTGAAATACTATTTTTTACATTCATTAAAATGTGACTAATCTAACTTTTTTATTAAAAATTTTTTAAGTGAAAAATAAATAAAACAACAATTAATTTACAAAAAAATTTTTAATATCAATAGCTAACACACCAAATACCGAGTCTATCATATTGATACCCATAATAATATCAATGTTAATGCGAAGAATTATCATTTGCATTTATATTTTTATTTGATTTAATGACACCCGTTATATATCAGAAAAATGATAATTACCATACTAGTAATATCATTATTATCTTTAATTAAAATGGAGTATTCCGATGAAAAAGTTAAATGTTATTGCTCTAGCATTCGCAGCATGCGGAATGTCTTTTAGTACCTTTGCCGCTGTCGGTTCTGATCAAAGCCAGCCTTTTGATCCATCGGGCCCTTCCGTACAAGTAGGTGCCACAGAAGGTACTGCTGGAGGCCATGGTGGCGCAATTGGTGACCCTGGAATAGGAGTTCAAGCTGTCTATGGCGGCAAAACTATTTCTTTTTCTGGTTTAACAAAAATGGCTCCAAAACAAGCTGGAAATGAAGCCCATGTGATTTCAATGCCTAATACTCCTGGCAATCCAGCCACACACAACAAAATGGGCGTATTCAATTTTGCACAAGTTGCCAACGCTGAAATTTACTTTGGTGAATGGTCATCAACAGGCCAAGTCAATGACACCACACATACTGCTTATTACTCAGGTAAAGATGTTACTAGCAATATGCCAACGGCAGGAACTGCGGAATATTCAGTGAAAGGGATTAGCCAATACAACGGCGGTGCACTAGCGACGGGAACTTTGACGGCTAACTTTGGTAGCAAATCATTAGCAGGGAATATCGGTAGCACAAATATCGATGCCAAAATTAAAAATAACGCAACCTTCGCAGGGGATGCAACGCTAAATGGCGCTGTCGGTGAAGCTCGCGGTCACTTCTTTGGCGACCAAGCGAAACATATAGCGGGTGTGACTAAATTTAACGACCAAAGTAAAGATATGGCCTTTGGTGGGAGCCGAGGAGATATCTCCCAGTAACGTGTAAATCAATTTAGGTGGTCAACAAAGCATGATTGACAGTTGGCTGCCTACCTTTAATGCCGAAAACAACCTATGCAATATTTTTTACTTTTTTCCGTCACAACTATATTAGTACTTTCTTTCCCTACATTCTCAGCAAGTCTGGATACAGACCGAGAACAATTATTATGGCAGAAAGACAAACAAAACTATCGTGATAAAAGCGCCGTTGTTCCCGGCAAAGACCAACAGTTACTCCCTGATGACATGTCTATTAATCTTAGCGGTAAAACTTACACGCTGAGAAACAATGCCCAAGATTTAGGGCAAGCAATTTATTTAGCCATTAACCATCGGCAATTTCAGGATGTACAGCGTTTATTAAAACGCTATCAGGCTTTGTCTGACGCTGATCCGTTATTGATTTTATTTGCTAAAGCCGAAATAGAAAAATCGCAAAATCACTACCCTCAGGCCATTGCGTATTATCAACAGATATTAGCGTTATCCCCCCAATTTCTACGAGTCAAGTTGGAATTGGCTCGTGCCTATTTTGAAGACAACCAAAATAAAGAATCATTAGCGTTATTCCAAAGCCTAATTAACGATGAGACCCTCGCTTTGCCTGCTGGGGTTCAACAAACTATTCAACAGTTTATTGGCGCGATTGAAAACCGTACGGCTTGGACAGGAAGTTTATCTTTTGGATATAAATACAACAGTAATATTAATCAAGCCCCTAATAAAGATAAAGTTTGGCAAACGCCGGGCGGCACATGGAAAATGGCCAACCCAATCGCGTCTTCAGGGCTTACTTATGATGCTAGCCTCAGTAAAATTATCCCAATAACAGGAAACCATTCCCTTCAAATCAAGGGAACATCCTATGGTGATCGCTATCCACATTATGCTGAGTATAGTGAAAACACCTCATCTTTCGCTGCCTTATATCGCTTTAATAATGCAAATACAACCGTATCTTTGGGCCCGCAACTCGAACTAAAAACCGTCAATGAAAAGCGTCGATATTTAGGAATGGGGGGACGAATAGACGCAGATTATCAATTCACCCCTCAAGTGATCCTGACAACTTCAGCTGATTATCAACAACTTCATTATCAGAAACCCTATGACAGCGCTGATGGCTCGCGAACAGCACTTCATATGACGGGGATTTACGGTATTACACCTAATAGTTCCATATTTTTAGGTGCTGATGCCACTCGCGTAACCACTGAAGTTCGCAGTGACAACTATGACCAACTTGGCGCACGGGCTGGCTTTTATACGGTATTAACACCCGATATTCATTTCTTAGCATTAGCAACTTATCGAGAAAGCCAATTTGGTGCCTTCAACTATTTGCTAAATGTTAAGCGTCATGATCGTGAAACTATGTATTTTGCGCGATTAAATTTTCCAAATTACACACTACTAACCTTCACGCCTTATACCAGTTACCGCTTTCGAAATAATAAAAGCTCGGCAGATGGGATCTATTCCTACCATCAGCACGAGGTTTCAGTTGGGTTAGAAACCCGCTTTTAAGTGTTATGGCATAGAGAAAAACAAAATGTACAAATACAAATTAAAACCTATTACTACTGCAATTATTACCACCCTCTTTTTCCCAGCAACGACTCAAGCGGAAAAGAAAGAACATATTGGCACTATTACTGTTCAGGATTCCGCAAAAACCATCAAGGAACGAGACCAACAAGGCTACGATGATCAATATGATGCCAAGGGTTCTAAGGTATATTTAGGTAAAGATCTAGTTGAACGCTATAAAGGAACCAGCACCGCTGACGTACTAAATAGTGCAATTGGTGTATACAGTGGCGATGCGCGTAATAGTGGAGCATTAGACCCTAATGTCCGAGGTATTCAAGGTCAAGAGCGCGTCCCCGTCACAGTCGATGGCACAGAACAATCTTTAACGGTCTATCGTGGTTATAATGGCGCCAATAACCGTAATTATGTAGACCCTAACCTCATTAGCAGTATTGATATTGAAAAAAGTGGTTCACTGGTTAGCGATATCAAAACATCCGTTGGTGGTGGGATAGCAATTAGAACTATAGGAATAGATGATGTTGTCGCCCCCGATGAGAAATTTGGCTTTAGTTTAAAGCTAGAAACCAGTAGTAATTCGACACGAGAACGAGTACCAAACTTTGGATATGGTAGCGATTATCGAGATCACCCTGAGATCTATAAAAACAATAACTATGTTTTTTCAGACCCCGTCGTTAATATCACCCCAAAATCTCGCGGTAATGCGCAATTTTTCAATTTTAAAGATAACGGTGGGAGAATAGCAGTAGGTACCCGCCAAGAAAAATTTGATGTTATGGCGGCCTATGCATACCGCCGACAAGGCAACTATTTTGCTGGCAAAAAAGGCGCTCATCGCTACCAAGAAGCAATTCAGCTCAACGAACAACAAACAGTGCAACAGCAGCTAGGCCCAGACCCATACCTCCCTTTCGCAGCCAAAATATATGCTCCCGGGAAAGAGGTCACAAATACATCTAATGAATTAGAATCTTATTTAATTAAAACAAATTTGTATCTCACTGAAAACCAAACATTACATTTAAGTTTTAGGCGCAGCGAAAGTACCTATGGTGAAATTATGCCTTCGCGTATCGGCTTTAAAGAAATTGAAGGGAAACAAGTGCTTCCTCAATGGCCATTAGCCCACTTTACGGTAAATGCCTATAATGCAGAATATGCATGGAAACCTGATGACAATCCATTGATTGATCTAAATGCCAATATCTGGATGACACACTCTGTTGGTGATACAAATACCTCAGGGGGTTACCCTCGTGAACCTAAAGAACGTGATTGGGGGTTTGAATACGGCTATGGAAACGGTAAAGACCCTAATATTGACGGTTCTTTAATTAATACTGCCGCAACAAACTCTGAAAATGACCGCATCGGTTTCAACTTGCGAAATACAATGGCACTTACACCAGATCTGGACTTAACGCTACGCGGGTCAATGCTTAAAGAAAAATTAGACTCTAATGATGTGCCCCCCTCCCAATCAGCTAGCCCCTTTATTGCTCTCCCCCGAAAAGGGCATCGGCAAGAGACAACCATTGCTTTTAACTTTAACTATAGGCCAACAACATGGTTAGAGCTTGATGCAGGCGCAAAATATATTGATGGTTGGACAGAAGATGATTACTTAAAAGAGCAAATGAGAAAACGCACCAATGGTTTTCAAAACCCTGATGAACGCCTTGCTAGAAGGATCAACTACAACCGAATTTTGACACAAGAAGAATATGACAAAGCCGTCGCTAAAGGTTATCAACCCTTTGGCGGTTCTTATCGTAATAAACAAATTTTAACTGAGGTATTAGGGCTTGATGATGTAGATTACCATGTTTATATCACCGAGAGAAAAGACCCTCAGCGACCAAACGAAAATGGCGTTTTAGACGTCAGTTTCCGTACTGACTGGAAATCGGATAAAGATGGCCGTTACACAACAAAAACGAACCCTTTCCACAATGGCACTATCGACCCACAAGCACGCGCAATTGACCCCGTCACAGGTAAGGAAGTGTTTGTTTATAATAAAGCGTATGAACATCCAGCAAGCGAACTTAAGCGAAAACTCACAGAGGAAGAAAAATGGCAGTTTCCCGGCAAACAAAAAAGTCATGGCTGGGCCCCTGCTTTTGGTGCAAATATCTGGTTATCGGATAATGACCGAGTTTATGCACGCTATATCGAAACAATACGTTTACCAAGTATTTTTGAAAACAGTATCGGCTTTGCAGGCTCAAGTGAAGCCCGCAAAGAAAAAATGGTTTTTAAACCAGAACGAGCTAAAACCATGGAATTTGGCTATTCTCGTAACCTTCAAAGCTTATTAGGCGCTGAACGCCATGCAGATATAAAAATAGGTTACTACCACACTGTAATCGAAAATGCGTTTGACCGTGATGGTCGCCTTAACTTTATTCAAGTAAAAGAACATAAAACCGCAGGGATTGAAGCCCTCGCTCGTTATGATAATGGCGGGGTATTTATGGATATAGGTATTGATTACCGCTTGAAAAATGAAGTTTGCGATGACTCCGAGCCTGCAAAAGTAGACATTGGTAATCAATATAATATTTCCCAATGTACAACAGCTGGATTTCCCGGCGGCTTCTTGAGAACGCAGTTACAGCCCAAATATGCGATTAACTCGAACCTTGGGATGCGTTTTATGGATGAAAGCCTTGAAGTAGGAACTCGTTTACGTTACACCAGCAGCGTGCAAAATAAAGATGAAAAGAAAATGATGCAGCGTTACCCCGGTAGTTATTCAATGGCGAATAATAGCCCTATGCACTGGACTCCAACATTAACCGCCGATGCCTACGCTCGCTACCAAATAGATAAAAATATCAATGTTGAGTTTTTAGTTACCAATTTAACTGACCGTTATTATATCGACCCATTGACTCGTAGTATGATGCCAGCGCCTGGGCGCACATTACGCTTAGGATTAAATGCACAATTTTAATATTGGTTAGTTATTTATCATAAAAGGATACCCGTATTAATATGTAACGGATATCCTTAACTTATTTAAACGCCTTAACTCAAGTATCAATCTTTTTATCAAAGACCTGATATACCTTACCGCTCTATTATTTCTCTTATTCTAAAACGCATCATGATTCGACAGTAAGCCAAAGCCATCTTTACTTATTATTCTCGATCACCTAGGCGTTATTTAGTCTCTATAACCTTGAATAAACACACTTCATACTCCCCTCACCAGAACCAATGAAAGCAAATGAAAAAC
Organism: Providencia sp. TYF-12; assembly: GCF_041344805.1. Lineage (NCBI taxonomy): Bacteria > Pseudomonadati > Pseudomonadota > Gammaproteobacteria > Enterobacterales > Morganellaceae > Providencia > Providencia sp. TYF-12. The sequence continues at coordinate 1,451,291 of NZ_CP166833.1, read as the reverse complement.
AAAAAGCTCACCTTATGCCAAATGAAAGTAAAAATGTAAAATTTGCAACCCTTATCACAAAATATCAATTAATAGTTCTAAATCATATAGATAAATATAAATCACCACACTTACACTATTTTGTTTTTCTTTCGAAACAAATCACAGTAGCTTTCGATTGGTCATTTTTTGTGATCATGACTTCAATTTCGACATTTTCGATCACTTACTTTTTGATATTATGCAAAAGTATAAATAATATATAAAAACACAAAACGAAAGAAAACGTAAACAAAGAGGAAGAAGCAATGACTGTTTCGCGCAGAAGCTTTATCAAAGGATTAGCAGCCAGCGGTGCAGCAATGTCGGTTTCTAGTCCCATTTTAGCCAACTCAGGGAAACCTTCTAATGGCATGCCAGCCCGTCCTGATAATGCTCCAAATTTATTGATCATTTTCCCAGATGAAATGCGTGCACATGCATTGCAATTTATGGGAGAAGATCCTTCGATTACACCTAACCTAAATAAGTTTGCCAAACAAGCTAAAGTAATGACACAAATGGCGTCTAACTACCCATTATGTTCACCATTTCGCGGCATGTTTATGACGGGTCAATATCCTGTTCGTAACGGCATAACAGGTAATGCTCATGACTATGGCGGTAAGGTCGGTATTGATTTATCTCCTTATTCGAAATGTTGGTCCGATGTATTGAAATCACTCGATTATAGTACAGGCTATATTGGAAAATGGCATTTGGATGCACCTTATGCCCCTTTTATTGAAAGTTATAATAACCCGATGGAAGGCCGTTATTGGAATGAATGGGCAGCACCTGATCGCCGCCATGGCTTTGATTTTTGGTACTCCTATGGCACTTATGACCTACATATGAAGCCTATGTATTGGGGGAATGATACACCACGTGAGAAGCCAATTTATGTCGACCAGTGGGGGCCTGAACATGAAGCTGATATGGCTATCAAATTTCTACGCAATGAAGAGGGTAAATACCGAGATACATCGAAGCCATTTGCTTTAGTGGTTTCCATGAACCCTCCTCACTCCCCTTATGACCAAGTGCCACAAAAATATTTAGACGTTTACAAAGGAAAAACCTCACAAGAACTTAATACCAGACCAAATGTAAAATGGGATACTGAATATCAAGAAGGCTATGGCCCCCAATACTTTAAAGAGTATTTAGCGATGGTAAACGGCGTTGACGACCAATTTGGTCGCATCGTTGACGAACTAGAAAAACAAGGTCTTGCAGACAATACGTTAGTCGTCTTTTTCTCTGACCATGGTAGTTGTCTTGGGGCTAATGGGCAGGCAACTAAGAACAACCCTTATGAAGAGTCTATGCGCGTACCAATGATGTTCCGTTTACCCGGAAAAATCAAAGTAGGACAAGATGATGCATTGATGTCTGCGCCAGATATATACCCAACAATATTAGGGCTACTAGGGTTAGAACACTGGATCCCCGGCTCAGTTGAAGGGAGTAATTTAGCGGAGCGTATAGCAACAGGTGAAGGCGATACCGCTAATTCACAGCTATACCTGTTTATTCCTTATGGCGAACCTTCATTTGGTAAACGGGGGGTAAGAACTAAAACCCATACATTAGTTATTGATCGCCAAGATGGCCAGCCTCTGAAATATACTCTTTACGATAACGTAAATGACCCTTATCAAATGAAAAATGTCGCTGATGAGAATAAACCGCTTATCGATAAATTAATTAAAGAAGAGCTAGTTCCTTGGTTAGAAAAGACAGGTGATTCTTGGAGACCAAGTGAATTTATTACAGCAACAACAAATAAATTAAACAAAAAAGTCACAGAATGTGAAACTAAATAATTAATATTAATTTGCCACCTCTCCTTAGGTGGCAATTTCATAAAAAATAAAACAATAAATTCTCTAATAAAACAGGGAACTACTACCATCATGCTTAAAGCATACAGCTTGGAATAAAGATAATGAAAAAACTATTTATCACTAGTGCCGTATTATTTGCAGTTTCTTCACAATATGCACTCGCTAATAACTATAAAACGACAATTGAATACCGTCATCAATATTTAGATGCTTCTGGGAAAAGTGGCGACCGTATTAAAGCCTTTTTGGATACTGGGAAAAATATTGGCTTTGAGTTAGATGCTCGCTATGGAAATAAAGATGGCGCATATGATGCAATGAAAATTGATGGTTCTGAGTTTTCTGCATTTTATTATAAAAAACTCAATCCAAACCTCGTTGGCCTTGTTGGTGCATCTCTTGATTTTGATAAGCTCGGTCTAGTTTATGTTCCTTACGTCCGCTTAAACTATACGTTTGATAACGGTATTCGCTTACAAGGTCGTTATAAATGGAAGGTTTGGGATTATGGGCAAGTTGGTGAAAACGGCAGCAACTACCACTCTAAAGTTCAAGAATTTGATAGCTGGATTGGTTATAAATGGAATAATTTAGACTTACAATATCAATTAGACTTAATGTGGGAAATGGCTGATAACGCACAACCTATGTATAACAATAAGAAATTTGATTATCAACATAACGTGCGCCTACGTTATGATATTAAAGCTGATGATGGCGCATTATGGCGACCATTTGTTGAAGTAGGTAACGTGAAAGAAAATCGTTTCTCAAGCGACCGTCAAACCCGTTTCCGCGTTGGTATTCAATATACTTGGTAATTAAGCAGCGGTTATTATTAATCTAAAAACATTAAGACCTATTTCTGAAATATTGAATAGGTCTTTTTATTTAAAAAAACATTGAGCACCCTACATTCTACAGTAATAACAATAAAAAAAACCGGTTATGTTTTATTACTAAAAACATAACCGGTGAAATAACAAATATAGTATTAAAAAGTAATAACAATGAGCAATGCTAAATGAATTTATAACCTAACAAAATAAATTGATAACTTCACTACCCGCTAATAAATAAGCTCCCGCACCATAATCCATATTATGTTCAAAATTAACATCTCTCGGGTTAAATGCAGGTAATTGTACATAACCTAACATACCATTAGGGTGAATACAGCCGCGTAATGCGACCCAAGCCTTTTCTAATACTGGGTAAAAAGTCTTTTCATCTAAAATATTATGATTAATTCCCCATGCTATTCCATAACAAAATAACGCTGCCGCACTACTTTCAGGCGCCGGGAAACTTTGTGGGTCAAGCAAACTCGTACGCCAAAAACCATCTTCTTGCTGATAAGGAATGATTGCAGCCAGTAATTCTGTAAACAAATCAATATAACGTTGACGATCGGGATGGTCACTCGGTAAGTGTGGTAAAATCCGAGGAATTGATGCGATAACCCAACCGATCCCTCTGCTCCAAAACACTTTCTCGCCATTCGCCTCACGTAGCTCACTACCTTGGCCATCTGGGATATAACGATAATCACGATAAACAAGCCCAGTCTCAATATCGCGTAAATGCTCAATTGCATCCCAATAAGCTTGATTCATGTAGTTTAAATAACGTACATCTTTTATTTTTGCCGAAAGCGCGGCAAATGCTGGGGGCGCCATAAATAAGGCATCACACCACCACCAATCTTCGCGACCCGCTTTGGGCTCTGCTAACATCAAATCAAACGCTTTAATCGTTGGCTCAAGAACTTCCGGTTGTAAAAATTGGCTACTCGCCACTAAATAAGCTTGCGTACAAACATGGTCATCCGCAAAGCGTGCATTAGGGCCTGGGCGAAACCCAGTATGAAGTGTGTAATTCATCACACCATCAAGGTATTCCTTATCTTGTGTCGCTTGCCATGCCGCAGCAACACAAGACCACAGAACGCCACGCTCCCAATCCGTATCTTTAATAAAACGGGTTTTTCCACTACGGCGGATCACACTACGTACCTGATTCGCAGACTGAAAACGGTATACTCGTTTCATATCCTGCAAAACAGTATTTCGTTGTAGCGATTGAGGTAATAATGATTGTTCCATTCTTATTCTCCTGATGGATTAACGGGCCAACCATCCACCATCTACCGCAATGGTATAACCATTAATATAGTCACTGGCTTTTGAAGCTAAGAAAATGGCAGGCCCTGCGAGATCATCTGGAGTTCCCCAACGGCCGGCAGGTATGCGCTCCACGATTGCTGCATTACGAGCCGCATCAGCGCGCAGTGCCGCCGTATTATCTGTTGCCATATAACCTGGTGCAATGGCATTAACATTAATATTATATTGAGATAACTCTGTTGCCAGTGCGCGAGTCAGCCCCATTACCGCGGACTTACTGGCCGTATAAGATGGCACCCGAATACCACCTTGGAAAGATAGCATTGACGCAATATTAATGATTTTGCCACCATTGCCTTGTTTTACAAACTGACGGGCAACGCGTTGTGATAGGAAGAATAATGTTTTTTGGTTAATGTTGATCACATCATCCCAATCTTTTTCACTAAACTCTAATAAGTCTTCACGGCGAATAATTCCCGCATTATTAACTAATATATCAATATGACCCATTGCCGATACTGCTTCGTCAACTAAATCTTGTAAGCCTGATTGTTCCATTAAGTTCATGGTAATGTAATGAAATTTGCGCCCTAATGCTTCTATCTGCTGTCGTGTTTCAGGTGCATCTTGTACACCAACCCCAACAATATCAGCTCCTGCTTGTGCCAAACCAATAGCCATACCTTGCCCTAACCCAGTGTTACACCCCGTAACGATGGCAACTTTCCCAGTTAAATCAAATAAATTCATGATGAGTTCCTCTAACGATGTGGGAATATCCCACATCGTTTTACTGTATAAGAAAAAAAAAGAGTGAAAGGAGTAACTATTTCAGATCTTTCATTGCGACATGGTCCATATCATGGAAAACTTGATTTTCCCCAACCATGCCCCAGATAAAGGTATAAGCCGCGGTACCTACACCGGAGTGAATCGACCAGCTAGGGCTAATCACCGCTTGTTCGTTGCGGACCACAATATGGCGAGTTTCTGTTGGTTCACCCATATAGTGGAAAACCACATTATCTTCTTTCATATCGAAATACAGATAAACTTCCATACGGCGCTCATGGGTATGACATGGCATGGTATTCCACAAACTTCCCGGCTCTAATACCGTCATCCCCATTGATAACTGACATGTTGGTAGGATTGACGGGTGCAAAAATTTATAAATAGTACGGACATTGCAGTTTTCAGCATTACCCAGTTTCTCAGGCGATGCTTGGTCAATCGTAATTTTACGGCTTGGATAAGCATGGTGAGCCGGTGCACAATTGATATAAAAACGAGCAGGTTCTTTCGCATCAATACTCATAAATTCAACTGTTCGAGTCCCCATACCAATATAAATGGCTTCACGCGGGGCTATCTCAAACACATCGCCATCGATAATAACTTTACCTGCCCCACCAATATTGATTGCGCCTAATTCACGCCTTTCTAGAAAAAAATCAACACCTAAGGCTTTCCCCGCCATTAACGCTAATGGCGCACTTGTTGGAACAATACCACCGACAATAATACGGTCGATATGGCTATAAGTGAGATTCATTTCCCCTTCACGGAACAGATCCTCAATCAGAAACTGTTGACGTAACCCTTCGGTATCGAGCGTTTTAGCATGCTCACTGTGAATTGGTTGACGAATTTCCATTATAAATACCTCATAAATTTACTGATGGGTTAACCATCTTAGTGATCGGCTTTCCCGAATACAGAGTGAACGTGTTCACCTCTGATGAATGTGTCTGTTAAATAAAAATTGTTATCAACAACAGCAAAATTGGCTTGAGCACCTTTACGGATATAACCAAATTGCTCGCTAATACCGAGATATTCAGCCGGTATTGCGGTTGCCATCTGAACGGCTTCCCATTCAGGTATGTGAGCTAAGCGCACCATATTGCGCAATGCACTATCCAAGCTACATGTACTCCCCGCTAAAGAACCATCGACAGTTCGAGCTTGGCCATTCGTGACTTTGACCATTTGTGCGCCAAGGGCGTAGTCACCATCAGGAAGCCCCCCTGCCCGCATGCAATCAGTAATCAATGCAATCTGTTGGTAACCTTTTAGGCGATAAGCCAGTTCCATCATGACAGGGTGGACATGAATACCATCGGCTATCAATTCAGCGAGTACATTGTGATATAACACGGCACCACAGCAGCCAGGTTCACGGTGATGTAACCCCGTCATCCCGTTATAAAGATGCACGCCACAATCTGCGCCACGCGCAAAAGCTTGGCTAGTCTGCTCATAATCCGCCGCAGTATGTGCAACACTGGTTTTAATTTTATGTTCAACAAGCCAATCAATAGCTGAAGTGGCGCCTTCAGCTTCAGGGGCTATAGCAACACGCAGTAAAGAACCTTCTGCACATCGATAAAGCTCATCAAGCTCAGCAACTGTAGGCGCTTTAAGGTATTTCACTGGATGCGACCCACGATGCCTTTCTGTGAAATAAGGGCCTTCAAGGAAGCTTCCTAGCAGTTGTGCACCGGATGTTTGTGGTTTGGAGGTAAAGTCTCGGATGCTGGTTAACGCTTGCTGGATATCATCCATTGGGGCTGTGACCGTCGTACCGACCCATGCCACAACTCCCGTTTGGACTAATTCATCTGAGATGGTTTGCAAAGCAGATTGACTTGCATCCATCACATCACAGCCGGCTCGTCCATGAATATGAATATCGACGAATCCGGGTAGCAAACTGCGGTCTTTAAGATGGATAATCGGGCAGTTTTCAGGCGCGATATTCGTAACTTCCTGTACAATGCCATCATTTATCACCACATACTGCTGGTAACGGATGCCCTCTGGAGTGAACGTCCTATCCGCTAAAATTGCATATTGCTGGTTCATAAACCATCTTCTTCATTTTCAGGTTCAGACGACATAGCAAGCTGCTCACGGAGGTCTTGGATACTTGTCATACCAATCTCTCTCAGAACCGACAGTAACTCACTGGCGGTGGTATCTTCACGTTCAAATGCAGCATTAACTATCATAGGAAGGTTGACGCCAGCTAAGACTTCAACAGAGGGGTTTTCCATCATAATTGCCATGGCACGATTACATGGAGTGCCACCCGGAAGGTCGGTGAGGAAAACAACTTGCTCACAAGACATCGATTGAATAGCGGCACGCATTTGCTGCTCTAATTCATCGGGCGATATTGATTCAATGAAATCAATAAACACCATATTCTCCTGTTCACCTGCGATAGCTTTTACTGCCGATGCCATACCACTTGCAAAATTGAGGTGACCCGAAATAATCAAACCAATCATTCGTATACTCCTAAGCGGGCAAACCCATTTGCCCGCAAATATCTAACTTACTTACAGAACACCCAATACGTGACCAATCACACCGAATGCCAACATTGAAAAAATAAGTACAGGAGGTTTAGCCCAAAAGCCTGTGCCCTTGACCATTTTGAACATCAGGAAAACCAAGCCTAGCGGTAGTAAATTCGGCATAATTTTGTCGAATAATGCACTTTGCAGCTCAACAACCTTGCCACCTAATTCAATCGAGGCCGTTGTTTGCACCTTTATGAAAGTAGCGGATAACGCACCGATAACAAAAATCCCCATAATGTTGGCGGCTTTCGCTAATTTTTCAGTCGCATCACTCATATTGACCATCGCAGCTGTACCTGCGCGATAGCCCATAAACATCAAACCGAAATACACAAAGAAGTGGATTATTTGATAGAGAAAGAAAAAGACAAACGGCCCTGCAATAGACCCTTCCATTGCAATAGAAGCGCCTAATGCTAACGTCAATGGCATTAATGTCATGTGGTCGATAGCATCACCAATCCCACCAGTAGGCCCCATACCTGCAACTTTCATCACGTTGACCGTTGAAGGCTTCTCTTTGTTTTCCTCCATAGCAACCGCTGTGCCGAGCAAAAACGTAAACAACTTTGGACTCGCATTGAAAAATTGCAGATGGTTTTTTAGTGATGTCGCATAGTCCCGCTTGTTGTTTCCATGGATTTTGCGCAAAGCAGGGATAATTGAAAAAGCAAATCCACCACCTTGCATGCGTTCGAAGTTAAAATTACCTTCCATAAATAAACCACGAAACGCACATTTCCAAAGATCGCCTTTCGTTATTACCTTACGAACCGTTGTATCCTGATACTCATCAACACCATCAACATAGGACTCAACAGGGAGGTTTTTCGTTTGTTCGATTGCTTTGTTATCAGATACCATCTTCAAAATCCTCATTTTTCTGTGAGTTATTGTTGTTACTGTTACCGCTGAAGAAGTAATACAGTGCTGCTGCGGATGCGCCAAGTATTGCTACCGCCATGATGGGAAGCTTCAAGTAAGTTGTCATAACAAATCCAACGAAGAACACGCCCGCCACTTCTTTTGACCACATGATTTTTAACAACATAGCAAAGCCAATTGCTGGTACCATTTTCGCGCCAATACCTAAACCTTCTAGCAATACTTTTGGCGTGTTTTGATCTATCCATTCCGCAGCATGTTCACCAAAATAAACCGTGACGAATGCAACAATGGAATACAGTAATGAACGAACAGTAATAGTGGCTATCAACAGTCGAGAAATACCCGATGCATCGGCTTTTTCTGCATAACGGTCTGCTTTACCCATAGTAAATGCAGTCATGGCGAAGAAACCGATAATGATCATTTGCATTAGCACTGCGATAGGCATCCCAATCCCCATCGCAACTGCAGGTGATTGATTAGTCATGATGGCAAAAGCAACGGCCGCTATAGTCCCTAATGTGACATCTGGTGGCTGAGCCCCTGCATTAGGAACTAACCCTAACCATGCAAGTTCCAGCGTAGCGCCTGCAATCAAACCGACTTGCATATCACCCATAATCAACCCAACAACAGGGCCTGTAATGAGTGGCCTGTGAATGTTTAGCGCAACATCATACTTATCTATACCGCAAAAGAAGGCCCATAAAGCCACAAGAGAAGCTTCATAAATCATAATAATTCCTTAAACACAGTTGTTTTAAGTTATGCCTCAAGCAGCCTTAAGCCGTTGCAAGCGCTAACACATCCACTGGAGATTGGTCAGGTGTATTTTGCACGGTACAGGTGACGCCTTTATCCACCAAACGGCGAAATGCCTCCAAATCACGTTCATCAACAGACACCGTCTTCGCAATCTGTCTTTTCCCTTCATGGAAATGCATATTGCCAACATTACAGTGCGTTATAGGAACACCACCTTCAACTAAACGAGCAACGTCAGTTGGGTTATTGCAAAGTACAAAAATTTTCTGGCGAGGAGATGCTTTACTAATCACATCAATGGTTTTTTGAATAGAGAAAAAGCGGACCGCATATTCTCCACCTGCTGATGCTTTCATGCCAGCTTGCATAAAAGCAGAATTGGGTCCATCAGCAGCGTCATCATTCGCAACAAGAATTAAATTTGCTTCCGTGTGTTTACCCCATGTAATACGAATTTGCCCATGTAATAAACGTTCATCGATTCGGGTCCAGACAATATTTGGTGTGTGCATAACTTGCTCTCTTATTATTTGTTGTGTCTATCTCAAGATAGCGATTCGCCATCTTTTTGATATGAGAACGGGTAAATAGTAACACCTTGAACAACCCGGTTAATTTCTCCTGTTGGAGAAGGGTTATCCGGTGTATTCCCCAGTGCAATAGAGCTATGAAAAGCAAATGCTTGCGCTAACATTAGATAAGGAAATAGTAACGCTGCGTCAGAACAATGCTCCAGTTTTGAAATATAAATGAAATTATCTTTCAAAAAAATATCTTCAGAGGACGCAGTGATCCCGATCACCTTGGATGATGCATTATCGTGAATTACCTCTCGTAATAAGTCAGTTTCATACTGTCTGGTATACGGGTCATTCGAAAGAAATAAAACGACTAGCGTGTCTTTGTTAACGATTGATTTAGGGCCATGACGAAATCCTAATGGAGTATCAAAACTAGCCACCACTTTACCTGCGGTAAGCTCTAACATTTTCAAAGCCGCTTCCTGTGCAAGCCCCTGAAGCCCCCCACTACCTAAATAAATCACACGTTTGAATTTACCTGCATAGCTCTCACGAATTATTCGGTTAAACTGCTGATAATTATCATGATATTGAGTGAAAAATGGTAAGATTTGTTTATTAAAGAAAGTATCATCTAAGAAAATGGATAGTGCGGCCATCATCATAGATGAAAAACTTGATGTCATGGCTAAAGAGCGGTCATTCGACTCTTCTGGCATCAAAAGTGCCAATGCATTAGGGTTATTTTGGCAATATTGGAATAATTGCCCCTGTGAATTGCAAGTCAGCACTAAGTGGTAACATTGAGATAAACACTTTTCAGCGACATCAAGAGCTGCAACACTTTCAGGGCTATTTCCAGAGCGAGCAAAAGAAACTAACAAGGTCGGCACATCTTCAGCTAAATACTCTTTCGGGTCAGAAACCAAATCTGTTGTTGCTATTGCATCAACACGACGCTTAAGATGCCCAGTTAATATAGGAGCCAGTGCACGTCCGGCAAATGCAGAAGTGCCTGCTCCAGTCATAATAATACGAGCATCTGGTGCTGATAAAACTTTAGCTAAAAACGCATCAATTTCAGTACGTAATGCTTTCACTGATAACGCCGTTTTTTGCCAACATTCAGGTTGCTGCTCAATTTCTTTTGCTGTCCAGAACGCATTAAGTTGTTCTAGTTCAGCCGGTTGATAACTTAAATATTCCATGTCAAACCTCAGTGACTGAATTTACACGCATCGGCGTACACCGATAACACATCGCGAATTTTTGCGAAAACAAACGACTTAGGTGAGCCATCAATCAGACCTTCTCTCAATTGTTTAAATTGATGTGGCAGATATTGGCTAAGTAAAGGTAATGGGATTGGTTTAGCAGATAAATTATTCATTAGCTTATCTATTGCATCGCTAATTTCTTTATCCGGCCAATAGTAACGAATGCGGTCGCTGAAGCTATATACCCGAGCAAATGCTTGTTGGTGAATATCGCCATGATAATACTTCTGCCAGAAATGCGGCTCGCTACACATCAAGCGCTCCATTTTTTCTTTTAAATGAGAACATTGCTTGGCAGGAAACATTTCATTCTCAATTTCGCACAATGAATACAGCGCTTCGCGCATTGCAAACGTCAATGCGGGGCCTACTTTCAAAATAGCAAAATGGTCACGAACCAATTGTTTATAAGCATCTTCTGTTTGGTAATCAGTTGAGTGAGCTTCGAAAACCAGATGTGAATAATCATCAACTACTTTACTCAATGCCTGTGCTTTTTCGGGTTGATAATCAATCACACCGGTATGATCAAATTCCACTCCAGGTTGAACGACCAATCCGATAACCCGTTGCCAACAATCCCCCACACCTGCTTTTTCGAATGCTTTCGCATGACACTCTAAGGTTTTGCGAGCGGCATCAGGAGAAGTGACCTCCACACCCTCTAAAGCTTCTGTGGCTCCGCCGGGAACAGGAACTTCAGTACCAATGACATACACAATATCGCTACGACCGAATTGTTGTTTTGCTGTTTTTTCTGCGATAACCGCAAGGCGAGCCGCCCGCTCAGCAACAATTTCATCGGTTAAAGGAACAGGGTCATCAGCGCAAGACATGCTGCAATCTAAATGAATTTTTTTAAATCCAGCGGCAACATAAGCTGCGATTAAAACATCGGCATTATCCATAGCATCTGCAGCAGGGAGGTCTTGCCAACGGTTAGGGCCTAAATGGTCACCACCAAGAATTAGCTGATTGAGAGGAAAGCCAACTTTCTCTGCTTTTTCAGTAACATAATGATAAAAATCAGCAGGTGTCATACCGGTATAACCACCGAATTGATCAACCTGATTAGAAGTGGCTTCAATAAGAAGAAAGGAATTATTGTCCAACGCTTGCTGCAATGATGCTTCAATAACAAAAGGATGAGCAGAACAAACAGAATAAATACCGTTCTGTTGACCTAACTTATTTTGCTGAACAATTTTTTCTAAAGGATGCATTAATACTAACTCCACAATCAACACCGGCAGTGCTGTTAATGGAGTTAGTCAGCTATAAATCTTTATCGACGATAATGACTTCGATTTTATGGTCCTTTAACTCTTGGACATATTCATCAGGAATACCAGAGTCTGTTACCAAAATATCAATATCACCAAACTCACGGATCATATGACAGCTACGTTTACCGAATTTCGTAGAATCAGCAACTGCAATAATAGTCTCTGAGATATCACACATTAAACGGTTGAGGCTCGCCTCTTGTTCATTGTGTGTCGTGATACCAACACGTAAATCGAATCCGTCAACCCCAAGAAAAACCTTATCAAATCGGTAATTTCTTAGGCTGCTTTCTGCTTGAGAGCCAGAAAACGATAAAGCATTCTTTCGCAATGCACCGCCTGTCATTAATACATCAACGCCTGCGGTATTCGCCAACTCCATTGCAACATCTAAACCGTTAGTCATGACCACTACGTTTTCACGCGATTTTAAATGTGTCGCGATTTCACGCGTAGTTGTCCCCGAGTCTAAAATAACGGTATCCCCATCCTTAATTAGCGTGGCGGCAGCTTTCCCTATTAACGTTTTTGTTCCCGCATTTTGCCCACGTTTTTCGTGGATACTCAGTTCTGCAATAAACCCTGTATTCGGTATTGCAGCGCCATGAGAGCGAATAACATAACCATTTTTTTCAAGAAAACTTAAATCGCTGCGAATGGTGACACTTGAAACTTTAAAAATTTCGGCTAGATCCTCAACTCTGGCTTTACCATGTTGGTTAACCATGTCGAGTATTTCCATACGCCGCTCAACTGCCGCTTTCACTTTCGTCTCCTTACGAAACCAAACAAAAGACTTTCATTTGATTTCGAAATTAGTTTACTACGCCAAAAATTACCGACAACGTAAAAAAACAAAACTTTTGATCTCTTTCACAAAGTTTCGATTTGTTCACTATTTGCTTACGGATATTTTCATAATTGAAATATCATAGCTTCGAATGAGAAACTATCCAATATATAAAGTGTTAATCAGTGTATTTTAATTAATCTAATCGTCAGACTGTCGCCTCTAAGCCCAGATTCGTGAAATTTTAGTAATGAAATGACTCTAAAATTAGCAAAACGTGCTGAAAAAACTTTTTCTATTCGAAAGATGTCGGGTTCCGTTTAATTAAAAAGTATATTTTGGAATTTTAACGACACGATACTTTATCGTGAATCCCCCATTTATTCCTCTCCCCCCACCTTTCAAAATCTTTCATTTTCCATTTTTGTGATTTCAATCTCTTTTGATTTTACGAAAATTGCGTAATGCTATAAAAATAACCTGACTTCTTTCGGATAAAAAAATGGCTTCTAACCAACCAACTAACTTTCATATGATGGCGAAACCCACTAGCTATCGCTGTAATATCAAGTGTGAATACTGTTTTTATCTCGAAAAAGAGAATGTATTTAACGAAGAAGTAGCAGATAACCATCATGACGTGATGCCTGACAATGTATTACGTCGTTACATTAAAGACTATATTCAGTCTAACGCGAGTGACCAAATTGATTTTTCATGGCAAGGCGGAGAACCAACACTCGCTGGGTTAGCGTTTTTTGAGCGTGTTGTGAAGTATCAAAAACAATACGCACAAGGAAAAACGATCACAAATAGTGTCCAAACCAATGCAATTGCAATAAACCGTCAATGGGCACAATTTTTTGCCGATCACCAGTTTTTACTCGGGGTTTCTATTGATGGACTTGAAGCGGTGCATGATAAATATCGTATTTCAGTCAATGGTAACCCAACCTTCGAACGCGTTAAAAAATCAATTCAGTTACTCAACGAATATGGTGTTCAATTTAATACACTTACCGTCGTGAACGATCAGAATTGGCGTAAAGGAAAAGAAACGTATCAAGCACTAAAAGATATCGGCTCGACATTCTTTCAATTTATTCCAATTGTTGAAGTAGACCGACGTTTTCCACATATGCAAGGGGGGCACTATGCGCCCGGTCCGAATGCTGTTATGGCGTCTTTCTCAGTTTCAAGTGAAGGATACGGACAATTTATGGCTGATATTTTCGACGAATGGATACGCCAAGGTGATGTAGGAAAAGTATACATCCGTTTGTTCGATAGCTTACTTGGTACATGGATGGGTTATCCTGCGTCCACTTGTATTCAATCCAAAACCTGTGGACAAGCATTAATCATTGAATCTAATGGTGATGTTTACTCCTGTGACCACTACGTTTACCCTGCAAACCGCTTAGGTAGCGTCCAAGAAAACACCTTAGCTCGTTTAGTTTCTTCTAAGCAACAGACACGCTTTGGTCAAAATAAATACGACAAACTCACCAGTATTTGCCAACGTTGTGAAGTCCAAAGCTTATGCTACGGTGGCTGCCCTAAACACCGAATTGTGGCAATTGATGGAGAAAAATATCGCCACAATTACTTGTGCCGTTCTTATAAAAAAATATTTCATCATACCGCACTAGGCATGCAGTTAATGCAGCAAGCTATTTCCCGCGGGGGATTGGCTAGCGATGCACTCCCTGCCTTAAAAAAAGCTTATTTTCAATAAATTAACCTTTCTGGAGAGACTTTTGTGATCTTACCTACTGTAAAAAAAAGCCTACTTGCTGGCCTTATAGCCACTAGTTGCTTAAGTTTTCCCTTAGCTGCAACTGCTGGAGGAACCCCTGAAAAACCCAATGTTTTACTTATTGTTATGGATGATTTAGGGACTGGTCAGCTTGATTTTGTGTTAGACAATCTTGATGTTAACGAGCTAGCAAAACGCCCTACCGCCCAACGTTATGATGGCGACATAAATAAAATGGTCGAAGCCGCGAAAATTGCGATGCCAAATGTCACTGAAATGGCAGCCGGCGGAATTAAAATGACTAACGCCTTTGTTGCTCACCCAGTTTGTGGGCCGTCTAGAGCAGGGATTTTTACTGGTCGCTCCCCTGCAAGCTTCGGTACCTATAGTAATGATGATGCTATGTTAGGCATTCCAGAGGACATAAAATTATTACCCGCTTTATTCCAAGCCGATGGTTATGCAACTGCCAGCATTGGGAAGTGGCATAATGCGAAAGTGATCAAAAAGCCCAAGATAGCTGAAGATAAACAAACTCGTGATTATCATGACAACATGATATCAACACCAGAACCTGGGTTTGCCCCCCATGAAAGGGGTTTTGATTATGCCTACAGTTATTATGCCTCTGGCGCAGCGTTGTGGAATTCACCAGCGATTTGGCGTAATGGGGAAAATGTCCCTGCTTCTGGCTACCTGACTCATTTATTGACGGATGAAACTGTCAAATTCATAGACAGTCATAAAGATAAGCCTTTCTTTATTAATTTGTCGTATAGCGTGCCTCATATCCCACTTGAGGAGGCTTCACCTGCCAAATATATGGATAAATTTAATACAGGTAATGTTGAAGCTGATAAGTATTTTGCCGCTCTGAATGCCGCAGATGAAGGGATCGGAAAAATAATTGCCACGTTGAAAGAAAATGGAGAATTACAAAATACGTTAATTTTCTTTATTTCAGATAACGGGGCTGTTCATGAATCCCCAATGCCAATGAACGCAATGGATAAAGGCTTCAAAGGCCAAATGTTTAATGGCGGAGTGCGTGTCCCTTTTGTTGCTTATTGGCCGGGCCATATCCCAGCAGGTAAACAGAGTGACATCATGGTTTCAGCTATCGATATCCTGCCGACGGCGCTGAAAAGTGCAGGAATAACTATCCCAGATACCCTGAAAGTAGAAGGGAAAGATATTATGCCCGTATTAATAGGCAAAGACGATAAATCTCCACATCAATACCTTTATTGGACAGGCCCAGGGACTAAACACTACAGCGAAGAAAATCAGGCATTCTGGCACGGTTACCATGAATGGATAACATACCAACGTAAAGAAATCCCTAATAACCCTAACCTAGAAAAACTATCAAAAGGCTCATGGGCGATCCGTGATGGCGAATGGGCTCTGTATTTTTATGACGATGGCTCAAACCAACCTAAGCTATTCAATGATAAACAAGACCCTGCTGAATCAATTGATTTAGCACGTCAGTATCCAGAAAAAGTTAAACAGCTAAAATCTGCTTATTATCATTGGGTTAAAGACAAACCAAAACCTGTTGTATGGGGACAAGACCGTTACCAAATACTTGTTGATTCTGCACGATAGAATCGGATCTTTGGCCAATTAAGTGAGCATGGAAGCTCGCTTTTTCTAACAATCGAGAATAAATATGACTACACCTATTATTCCTACTGAACGTCCAAAACTCCCCTATGAACACCCTAATATAGCCATCTATCAACGACTGTTTAAAGAAAATATTATTAGAAGATGTATCCGAAAACGGGCTTACCACCACCATGACCAACTTATTGCCGATACCTTTCGCGATAATCAAAAGCCATTATTATTTCTTTGCGAAACACTCACTCGCTATGTCACGGAGGCTTTTCATCATTATCAAGTTTGGGATTATACCCATGCTTATTACCCCGGAAGCCCCGGACAACAAACCGTCAAGACAGATGCTATGGAAGGTGTTAGCCGAGTATTACCCCTGCTTGCAGCATGGTTAGTTCATCATCAGCAACCGATAATCAAAGGGCTAAACCAACAACCATTTAATATTGCAGAGATGATTAAAAGCGCATTTGTGAATGGGACAAACCCTTCCCATAAAGGCTATTGGGGGAAGCTTGAAAACTACGACCAAAAAATATGTGAATCTGCAGACTTAGCTCTCACCCTTTGGCTCAGTCGTAAATGGGTATGGGATCAGCTTGATATTAGCTTACAACACCAAATTATCACGTGGTTCGAACAAGTTAATCACTGCGAAATCGTTGATAATAACTGGCATTTATTCCCACTCACCGTCCAATTTGTTATCAAAGCATTGACGGGAACTGACCATATTGCCCATTGGCGTTATAACAGAATTAAACAATTTTATGCTGGCGACGGTTGGTTCCGTGATGGTGCAAAAGGGAATTTTGATTATTACAATGCTTGGGGTTTTTACTATGGGCTTTACTGGCTAAACCAAATTATTCCAGGCTTCGATCATGAATTTATAAAGCAATCCCTTAATCAGTTTAATCGCAGCTATCTACCATTTATTACAACCAAAGGTATTCCATTTTTTGGGCGCAGTGCATGTTACCGTTTAGCGGTGTCAACTCCATTAATCGCAGGTGTTGATTTAGGTTGTGATTCCGTCAGTATCGGTCAAGCCAAACATGCCTTAGAAAGCACACTTCGCTACTTTATTAGTAATGGTGCATTAAAAGCGGGAGCACCAACGCAAGGCTTATTCGCGCAAGACTCTCGTCTTGTCGATAATTACAGCGGACCTGCAAGCAGTTTCTGGTCATTACGGTCTGTGGTCATCGCTTTATATTGTGGTGAACGGCTTCAGCTTTGGCAAACTCCCACCAGCGAACTTCCAATCGAAAAGGCCGATTTTCGTTTCGAAATTCCATCGATTCATGCTTCGGTAATAGGAGTTAAAGATACGCAGGAAGTTACGGTGATATTTCGGCAGGAGTATACTCAACAGCAGTCTCCTTTAAGTCGCCGCTTAGATAAACAACCTCTCACTCAAAAGGTAATTGAAACAATTATAGGTCAATCAAAACGTCCTAAAAACAACCTATTACGTAAAGGTGTGACAACTTATAGTTCTAAAATGAGTCATTTTTTTTAGTTTTCTTTCATTACCTTTCGGTGTGAAACAAATAAAATGTGATTTAGATCTTTTACCTTTCTTTATCTTTCGATTATTATAAATCGAAATTAAATGAAAGAAGAGGCAACTATGTTTCTCGTATCGACCCGTAGTATGTTAAATAAAGCCCAACAAGGTGGCTATGCTGTGCCTGCATTCAACATCCACAATCTCGAGACTATTCAAGTTGTGATGGAAACTGCCGCAGAAATGGGGTCTCCAGTGATCCTCGCAGGAACACCAAGTACCTTTGCCTATGCGGGGAGTGATTATCTTATTGCTATCTGCCAGCAAGCGGCTGAACGCTATCATATTCCTGTCGCATTACACCTAGACCATCATGAAGATATTCCTGATATTTTCCAAAAGGTGGTCTCAGGAGTGCGTTCCGCAATGATAGATGCATCCCACTTTCCTTTCGAAGAAAATATTCAAATTGTTAAACAAGTTGTTGATTACTGTCACCAATGGGATTGTACCGTAGAAGCGGAACTTGGACGCTTAGGGGGCCAAGAAGATGATTTGGTCGTTGATGCTGCAGATGCTTTATTTACAGACCCAGAGTCTGCCGTAAAATTTATCCAACGCACTGGTATTGACTCACTTGCGGTCGCAATTGGTACAGCTCATGGTATGTATAAAAGCGAGCCGCACTTAGATTTTGACCGTTTACAAGCAATCCGTCAAAAAACAGAAATACCACTAGTATTACATGGTGCATCAGGCATACCCGATGCAGATGTACGCCATTGTATTGATCTAGGTATTTGTAAGGTAAATGTGGCAACTGAACTGAAAATAGCCTTTTCCGATGCCATCAAACACTACTTTCTTGAAAACCCAGATGCTACTGACCCTCGTCACTATTTAGTTCCAGGCAAAGCTGCAATGAAATCGGTTGTCATGGATAAAATTCGCGTTTGTAAAAGTGATGGAAAGTTATAATTCATTGAAATAAATAATAAAGGAATGACATGAAACAAGTTGCTGTATTACTCGCAGATGGCTTCGAAGAAGGTGAAGCCGTCGTTTTCATTGATATTATGCGTCGATTAGATATTCATGTTGATGTTCTTTCATGTATGGATACCCTGACACTAAATACTTATTTTGAAACTAAAATTAGTGCTGACTACTTGTTAACAGAAAAACTATCTCACAGTTATGACGCAGTAATGATGCCTGGCGGCCCAAAAGGCACCGATCGCCTTAGTAGCTCACCACAAGTTATTGAGTTTCTTCGCCGTCATATTTCTGAAGATAAATATATTTGTGCCCTATGTTCCTCTGGTGCCAAAGTACTCGCAGCTCATCAGTTACTTGAAGGTAGACATTATAGTACTGGTGATAAACTTGCTGAAAAATATAATGATGGGCACTACGTTGATCAAGACGTTGTTGTGGATGGTAAATTTATTAGTGCAAAAGGGCTAGGTGTCAGCTTTGAATTTGCATTTACTGTCGCTCGCTATTTACTTGCAGACAATACTGAGAAAGTAGATTGGCAAGCAAAGCATATCTACTTTAAGCACTGGCCATTGCCTTATTTGTAATCCCTTAATTAACGGGATAGTGCGCTGTAACCTCAACTCGCACTAAAGGCGGCCTTCAGCCTTTAGTGCTTTTTAAGACCGAGCAATATAAAAAAACCGTTTTCACTGGTAATCGCAGGGGGTTTTATCGCCCATTTCATTGAAATAGAGCTTATTTTTCTCATTATTTCAGACGTATTCACGTAAAAGAAAACATAATAAAACCACTAAATAGTTACCTACTTTAGTCTGTTCCCCAGTTTATCAACGATAACCTCACCATCTTCTTTGATAAACACCTTTTGCTGCGGATTTGGCAATATGTCTAATACCACTTCAGATGGCCTGCATAATTTCACACCTAATGGCGTTACCACAATCGGCCTATTAATCAATATTGGGTACTGCAACATAAAATCAATTAATTGGTCATCGGTATAAATCGTTTTTTCTAAGCTTAGTTGCTCATACGGTTCCACATTTTTGCGTAATAGCTCTCTTACCGTAATGTTCATATCTATAATCAGTTGAACTAATACATTTTTAGTGGGTGGCGTTTCTAAATAATAAATAATCGTCGGTTCAATGCCACTATTGCGGATCATCGCTAGAGTGTTGCGTGAAGTACCACAATCTGGGTTATGGTAAATTGTAATTTCATTCATGGAGTTGCCCTTAATTTAGCAGTGAAAGCCTTAGCACTAAAGCAATCAATGTGACGGTGAGTACAGGAATAGTCATAATGATCCCCGTTTTAAAATAATATCCCCATGTAATGGTCATATTTTTTTGTGATAACACATGCAGCCACAGCAATGTTGCTAAACTCCCTATAGGGGTAATTTTCGGGCCTAAATCAGCACCAATGACATTGGCATACACCATCGCCTGTTGAATAACTCCCGTTGCTTGGCTACTTTCAATGGAAAGAGCGCCGATTAATACTGTTGGCATGTTATTCATGATGGATGATAAAAACGCAGTGATAAACCCTGTTCCTAGTGTTGCTACCCATAACCCTTTATCGGCAAGGTAATCAAGCGTTTCAGAGAGGTAATCCGTTAACCCTGCATTTCTTAAACCATACACGACCAAGTACATACCTAACGAGAAAATAACAATTTGCCACGGCGCACCACGCAACACTTTTTTGGTATTAATCGTATGACCTCTAGCTGCAATTCCCCATAAAATTAAAGCACCAATCGCAGCAATCACACTAACAGGAATACCTAATGGTTCTAAGACAAAAAAACCGATGAGTAATAGCGCTAGCACAAACCAGCCTGCTTTAAACGTCGTCATGTCCTTGATAGCTAAAGCTGGTTCACTCAGTTTAGTGACATCATATTGTTTAGGAATATCTTTACGGAAAAACCAATGTAACATCACCAGTGTCGCAATAATCGCAGCAATATCCACCGGCACCATAATTGACGCATACTCAGTAAAACCAATATTAAAAAAGTCAGCTGAAACAATATTAACGAGGTTAGAAACAATAAGTGGCAAGCTCGCTGTATCTGCAATAAAACCAGCAGCCATAACAAATGCTAATGTCGTGCCTTTGTTAAAGCCAAGTGCAAGTAACATTGCAATCACAATCGGCGTTAATATCAATGCCGCACCATCATTGGCAAATAAAGCCGCAACAGTCGCACCGAGTAACACAATATAGCTAAATAATAGTTTTCCTTGGCCACCACCCCACTTGGCAACATGTAATGCCGCCCATTCAAAAAAGCCACTTTCATCTAACAGCAAACTGATAATAATCACGGCAACAAATGTCGCGGTGGCATTCCACACAATATTCCAAACAACGGGAATATCTTGAAAACTAATCACCCCAAAAATAAGGGCTAATACCGCCCCTGCCGTTGCACTCCAGCCAATACCTAGCCCTTTGGGTTGCCAAATAACGAACGTAATGGTCAAAATAAAAATTAATGCGGCAATAAACATAACAACCTCGTTTAAAAGGTGCTTTTCTATGCACCTTTTTCCAAAAGTAGAACTTATCCTGCGAGCTGACTTAATGCGGATATCCCCACAGGCTCTGTCTCAAGTAAAGGGACAATAGCAACACGCTTTGCCAATGTTGATGCCACCTTTTCAATCTGAGAAACCTCCTGCTCTGCCCTTGAAAGTAACAATGGTGAGGTTGTTTCTGTGATAGATAGGCTATTATTAATCACCCATGCCCACGGGTGTATATCTGCACGTATTAAATCATTTTGTAAGTTTTCCGCCTCAAGCACAGGTGTTGTTTCAGCAAGTGTCGTAATAATCACTTTTGTCCTTTCAGGATCTTGCAATTGCATCATAGGGGTTAAGAAGTGTCCCTTCCCTCCCATTTTCTTAGCAATTTCTTTATGGTATGCCCCAGTTGCATCAAGGAGTAATAATGTATGCCCTGTTGGAGCTGTATCCATCACAACAAAACGTTTTCCAGCATCCCTAATAATGCGAGAAAAGGCCTGAAATACCGCAATTTCTTCAGTACATGGGGAACGCAAATCTTCCTCTAGTAATGCCCGCCCTTCTGCATCTAAATCTTTCCCTTTTGTTTCTAAAACATAACTACGATAACGTTCAGTTTCGGCGATAGGGTCAATTCGACTAACTTGAAGGTTGGGTAAAACACCATCGAGTGTTGACTCAATATGAGCAGCAGGGTCGGATGTGGTCAGATGAACATCTAACCCTTTTTCTGCCAGTTTCACCGCTATTGATGCTGCAATCGTTGTTTTCCCTACACCGCCTTTTCCCATTAACATAATCAACCCATGCTGTTGTTGAGATATTTCGCCAACCAGTTCTGACAAAGTAGGTAAAGAAATAGGTTGTTTTGTCGGGGTAGTAGTTGGAACTTGTGGCATGTCATTAGATAACAACTGCTTCAGTGCATCGACTCCAACCATATTGATATTTTGTAAATAAAGAATATCGACAGGTAACGAGCGTAGTGCTTCAGGCATAGACGCTAATGCGGCTTGTTCACGAGAGTAGAGCGCATGGGATAACTTATCATTGTCAGTTATCGCCGTTTCGGGGAAAACACCATTAACGATCAATTGCTGATTTTTAATCCCCAGAGAAGATAACTCATTGTAGGTTCTCGCAACTTCTCTTAACGCAGCTGACTGAGGACGTGCAACTAATAGTAACCTTGTTAGCGAGTTATCACTCAGCGCTTCCACTGCCATGCTGTACTGCTCGCGCTGTTTTTCAAGGCCAGACATTGGCCCTAAACATGTCGCTCCGTCAGGGTTATCGCTGATAAAATCACTCCATGCACTCGGGAGTTGTAGTAAACGAATGGTATGCCCCGTTGGTGCAGTATCGAAAATAATATGGTCAAACTGACGGGTAATTTCTGTATTAGTCAACAACCCAGTAAATTCATCGAAAGCAGCAATCTCTGTTGTACAGGCACCTGATAGCTGCTCCGTAATACTTTGAATTACCGCTTCAGGTAAACTTTCTTTGATGGGATTAATAATTTTATTTCGATATTCTTCGGCAGCGGCTTGCGGGTCTATTTCAATCGCAAATAGGTTTGGCACTAATGTTATTGGCTTAATGTGGTTTCCAATTGATTGAGAAAATACTTGCCCCACATTAGAAGCCGGGTCAGTACTTACCAATAAAACTTTTTTTCCTTCCTCTGCCAATTTGATTGCTGTTGCGCATGAAATCGAGGTTTTACCGACCCCACCTTTTCCTGTAAAAAATAAATAGTTAGGTGCGTTATCTAAAAATTTCATTGTATATCCCTCGTTAACAACATGTTTTATCGTTACCACAGCACGGCTTAATGACCTCAACCTTCTCAATATTCATACGAATTCCAAACCATCTAGCAAGCTCATGGCGTTTAGGATATCGACCAGTCAACACAATCTCACCATCAAGAATAAATAGAGGGAGTGATTCCGCCCCCGCGGTTTCCAAAAATGTTTTCACTTTTGTATTGTCAACAAACGCTATAGGTTCTTGTGCTAAGTTAAAACGCTTTACATTCGCCCCTTGTTTTTTTAACCAATCTACATCTGTTGCGAAGTCTACTAATACTTGGTCGACTTCTGTTCCACAAACACCAGTGCTACAGCATAGCGCTGGGTCAAATACTTCTAATCTTTTCATATCTCAACCTTATATATGTTTTTTCGAATATGTTAATTTAAAAAATTTTATGCCGAACAATGACCCACTGACACTTTTGTCTCTAGGCTCTTGAGCAAATCTGCGATTCTATTTTTCTCGGTTGCATAGGTGACATCAATGATATTTTTTACCCATGGAAGTAATGTTGGAGATAAGCGATAGTGAACCCATTTACCCTGTTTAGAATCAAGCAAAAGACCGTATTCTCTAAGCATCGCTAAGTGACGAGATGTCTTGGGCTGTGATAAATTTAATGCGGTATAGATATCACAAACACACAATTCACCTGATGCTTTTAAAAGCAACACGATGTTTAGCCTTGTTTGATCGCCTAAAATTTTAAACAGTTGTAATGGTTCCATACATGCTCCTTTACTCTCTACTATGTATAATATATACACGCCAAACACATACGTCAAAGCATATATGTCTTTTAACTATAGGTTATCCTATCCCCCCTTCAGGCGATGAGCCATCACGCTATGGCAATATTTCATATTGAATTATGCGGAATGATGACTCAAAACTGCGTACTATTTACCACGATTGCTGAACAAGCAAAGAAATATAAAATAACAGTATTAGGGAATTGCTGTACAAGTGTTTCACCCGTGATTCATGCTGTTGCATTAAAAGGCTTATCGAGAATAACAAATGTGATTTAAAGCGGTAATTGGGTTATTTTTTCTATAGATATTATTGCTAGCAAAAGTGTCAAAAGTAATAACCTATACCTATGATTTATTTAACTTTATTAAATATCATAGGGAATAAAAATAACCCTCACCAACTTCATTTAAAATGGAATTGTTTGTTTTTATTAGTATTTAGAGATTCATAAAAAATCATTAAATACATAGGAGCAAAACTAACCACCCATTTTATTATTTTTTTTCCAAATTATAAAATGGATAACCCCTAAACCACCATGACCATAAATATAAATCTCAATTAAAATAGTGAGTGACTTATGAATACTCCTAGCCTCTAAAGCAAATGGAGACTGCTGTAGCCATAAAATAAACCATGTTATACCTGACAAAATAACAATTGATAAAGCCCCCAACCCCAACCCTTGAACTGTTGCAGCAAGTCCTTTAGGAGAGCTATCTGGTAGCTTTTTAGCTAAAAGAGAATTTATATCTTCTTTGATTTGTTTAAAATCCCCCCAGAGATAGGGATAAAAATATTTAAAACCGCGTTGATTAAAACAAGATACGACTAAAAAGAACGTTAAAAAAAAGAGCACAAAACCAGAAATAATATGAATCCAAGTAAATAAATAAGCCATATCAAAAAAAGGAGGAACGACTGACTTTGTTCCTGTCATCCAATTACTAACAATGATTTGCGATATCACTAAAACTAAAATTAATAAATGTAAAATTCTTATTTTTTTAGTCTGATACAGGCCAAAAAAATCCCAAATCGATTTAAATATGCTCACAGTATCTCACCTTTCTTTTTATAATATTTCATTTACACAAAATTTATTAGTTTATAACTCGACTACCTCGTACTGCCAAACCTTGACTGCAGAATATTATATATGAAAAATAACATACATCTACTGTTCAATTATGACTCTCTTTTTGTGATAATTATATTTATCATTATAAGGGTGATTAAATTAGACAAGGGTTTACAGACTTTTTACTAAAATTTCAGAAGATAATAAATTACAGAGAAAGGTGTCATTCGCTCAACAAAAAAACACCTTATCTTATTGAAATTTGATTGAAATATATTTTCACCATAACTATTTTTTATAGTAAAACTATAAACAGTTTACGATTTAAATTATTACAAGATTTTTATGCGCGGGAACTATTAGCTTTGATATTTCAAAGTTACGATAGTAGCGTTAAACAAAGAATGACTTTATATGTTTAACGCTATATTTTGGAAAAACCATCCATTTCCGATAGTTTTAATTACCCGAGAAATTACTTATAACTTCATACGTCAATGAATCATTAGAACTATTTATAATTTTTAGTTTTACATTCCCATAAGAAATAACATTGCTTTTTTTAAGGTTATATTGAAGATTGTTTCCAAACCCTTGATTTTCAATGTTTGAGCCTATTTTTCTGTAGCTAATATCTACTATTTGATTATTTATCCCATTAAAAATCAAAGCCTGCTCAAATGAATTACCATCAGGGTTATTTAACTCAAGATATTCAATTTGGGCTTTATCACTACAAACAGCAACATTTAAGTCAGTTACAATACAAATTTCATTAGCATTGGCTCCTTTCTTTATTAAAATTGAACTCCATGGCTGACCAAGAGCCTCAACGACAACAGAACCGGAGTCAATGGTTTGAGCTGGCATATAGAAATCACCTTTGTCACTTGAACCAACTTTTTTGAACACACCAGGAATAATTTTATAAGCCAAGTCTATTTGTATTGGGTTCAATACCTTAATCGCTTTCAGCTCGCTTATATCACCTTCCCTAACTAAACTTTGACCTATGATGGCACGATTAACACTACCTACTTTCGGCTCACTTATTTTATGTGAATCTGGCGTGTAATTATATTCGGTCACTGCACACCCAGATAATGAAAGAATACAACTAACAGAAACTAACAAATTTTTCATTTAATAAGACCCGTGGAAAAAAACATATGTGGACATCAAAGGTTACATTTATAAACAAGTTCTAACAAGCAATTCTCTGCGCTCCTGTTAGCGGATAACCACTAAATCACTCATAGTAACCTGTAACTTTCTTCCTTTCTGGCAGGTCACCCGCTACAACGCGTTAATTTAGAGGTGGCTTGACTTTTTCAGCATCCTGAATAGCTCTGATTCTTTCCATTTGAGTCATTATTACCATTACAGGTTTTAAAAATTACTGGTAAGAAGTTATCCCACCTTATACCTATAATGAGTCTGTCGTCGTTTCAGTGATCAATTTAGTACTATCATAAGGCATAGATAACGGGCGCATTATCGCTGTACGAATTCATGGGCTTAGCTATCAAGCTAAAGGCGGTAAAGTATGGGATAAGGATATTGTAGGTAAGCTTATTTAATTATAAAACAGGTAGAGGGGCGGTTTTAGCTAACTAACTCGCCCTTCTAACAAAAAAGGATTAGGAGAAACTATATTAGCTATGTTTAATAAAGACAGTTAGAAGATGACCAGTCTTTAATTAATCCATTTTTATCGGTAATAAAGTTATCTACGCATAAGCGAGGGTTATTAAGGTACGGGTCATTAGAACTGTTTTGGGTTTTCTTAAAGGTATACTGAGATCCCCCATCCTGTCTCTTATGAACCCCAAAAGGGCTGCCCCTTTGCATTATTAGGTCATCTATAGATTTACCAATCCAACTTTGGCGGCGATTTTTGAATTCATACTCCTCTTTTTCTCTTTCTAATTGTGCTTTTGATTTCATTGCAGTGGTGTTATTTCCATTGTTTTTGTGCTTTGCACCAGGGACACCCGTTAATGCATAAGTTATATCTGATATGGTATCTCTATGTTTCTGAGTACAACCACTTAATATGATCAGTGAAACTAAAATTATACTTAAATTGAATTTTTTATTCATCGAAGATAGCTCAAAATTAATAATTATTAATTATTTCATGTGGATATGAAATTTAAGTGTATCTTATACTAACTATAGTAATTATTAGACATATGAGAATCATCCGATATTGAAATAAACACAACCTACCCCCCAAATATTGCGCCGTTCAAAACGGTACGAAAGATATCGCATGGCTATTTTTTCGCTCTACCAATTACAATCTCTTACTAAAACTTTTTTATCATAATAATCTATTGACCTAATCATTTTTATACATCTGATATTGTGAACGATAATTAATTTCAATCTGAAGTTTTCTGTGGTAGTAAACTGAGAACAACAATTAATAGTAGGCAATTATTGGATAAATACAGCCATTAATAGGCTTCAATACTCTATTCCCCTTCAAGACCAACTACGAATTCACTCTTTTTCTCGCGATTTAAGCACGGTTTTTCTTGGTGATATTCACGATCACATACTGTGATTACTCAATCCTGAACGCTGTGTCAGTCGTTCTATTCTTATCCACGTTTTGTGGTTACGAGAACCATTCAGGATAGTCGGTTATCTCCATGAGATATCCATAAAAACGCCCCCTATATGTTGAATGATATGTCCAACTTTTTGGGTGCAATTCATAAGCGGGTTAGTTTTTGATGGCTACTGAGCTCTTCCTAAATGAAACCTATCAACCCTATCAATACGTATTCTCCATAAGAATAGTGGCATATCTGCGGATGGGTGGCTTAGTATTTTAACGTCTTTCATGTGTAGTGTTGTTACTATTTTTAATGGATTTGCGTCAAAGTCAGCAATTAAATGGTTGTAATAAAACTGAATAATTTCACCACATTAAGAGGTAGCTTATCCATAGGATATATTATCATTACCAATTTAAATTGTATTTCTGATTAATTGCACCAATGTAAATATCTATTTAGTAAATTATATCGTGTTCTATTTAGTTGTCTTGTTATTAAAATAGTACAGACTTAATTAATAAAAATGTATGAAATTACTAGTTACAATGCACATAATTAAGATAAATTTATTTATCTGCACAATAACCAATCATGATTAATTTTGGCATTTAACTCTAACAAGTTAACTTTTGGTGCTTTCAAGTTTTACATCGGTATTTATTGGTAATATAATCGGCTAAATTCATTATTCCTATCATGTAGTAAAGTAGAAATAAGAAAATCGTAATATTTTACAGTTTATATAATTAAAGCAATTGTTTGGGTTTGTTATATTTTAAAAATTATACTGCGATGTAAATTTACTACCTACAATAGTTAATGTCGCCAAATATCTCTTTATAATGGGATAGTCGTATGAAAGATTTAATTCTAGGGGGTACGGTTTTTATACCCGGTATTGCTTTGGTATTTTTTTTAGGTTTCTTTTCTTGGTTATTGATTAGGGTGGTTTACGCAAATTTAGTGTGCAAATATGAATATGCGGGGAGTTTATTCGATATTTCCATACTATTTTTCTGCGTTTTGGCCGTTCATTCATTATTAATTTATAGTTGGTAATATAATGAATATAAAGAAATACTTATTAATTATTATATCTGTTTTTATCATCATTTCGTCTATATATTTATTATGGAACCATTATGCATTAAGTCCATGGACTCGTGATGGTAGAGTGCGCGCTGAAATCAACCAAGTGACAGCTGAGGTTTCAGGGAAAATTGAACAATTGATGGTCATTGACAACCAAGAGGTCAAACAAGGTGAATTGTTACTCATCGTTGACCCTACTGATTATGAAATTAAACTATGTCAATCTGAATTAGAACTTAATGATTTAGTAGTTCAATACAATTTTGCAAAGAACCAATTAGCAAGGCGGACTAAATTAAGTCAAGTTGCAATATCTAAGGAAGAGCTAGATGATGCTAGAGCCCGCCAGGAAAGCTTAGCTAAGAAAATTGAATTAGCAAAAGTGAAGATTGAAAAAGCTAAACTTGACCTATCAAGAACACAAATTCATTCACCAGTAAATGGTTTTATTACTAATTTGAATTTACGTTCAGGGAATTATATTAATGCAGGTTCCCCTTTATTTGCGATCGTTGATAAAGACTCTTTCTATGTGATTGCTTATTTAGAAGAAACTAAAATGACCAATGTTGTGGTTGGTGATAGTGCAAGTATAAAGTTATACAGCAACAATCATGAATTAAAAGGCAAAGTACAAAGCATTGGTAGAGCAATTGATGATAACAATTCCACGACAGGGAGTCTGTTACTTGAAAATATACAGCCTAACTACCCGTGGGTTCGATTAGCGCAAAGAGTACCAATTAAAATATCATTAAATGGCACTCAAGGAGTTACACTTATACCGGGTACGACTTGCACTGTATTTATTGAAGACTAAGTGATGAAACTAAACTGGATATTCGCAGTTAAATATATGCTAGCGATTTTATTGGCTTGGTATATATCTTCATATTTTGGTTTTGATAAGCCCTATTGGTCAATGATGACGGTCGCAATCATTGGCTATCCAGACCCATCATTAAGCTTGGCTAAAATGGTGGCACGGCTTGCTGGAAGTTTTATTGGCGTTATAGCAGTAACATTAATCGCTAATATTAGTATCAGTGACCACTGGCTGTTTACCGCCCTGATTATTATTTGGCTGTCAGTATGTTTATTTATGGCGCTGACCTCACGTTATATGATGCCTTATATGTTTTCACTTTCAGGGTATACTTCTGCAATTATTGCTTTTGGTACTTCAGTTTATCCATTGCCTATGACTATATTTAATTTGTCTCAAGAAAGGCTAATGGAGGTCATGATAGGTATCATTATTTATACATTTATTAGTTATGCTTTGCCAAATAGAACGAATAATCTACAAACAGTTCTACTGAAAAGAAAAATAAGTACGGATAGAAAAGATGTGTTATCAAGTGTGTTCAAAGGAAACTATGATAATACGATGAAAAATCTATCTATTATCATTGCTGATAGTATTGCCCATGATGAAGTGAGTAAATATGAAAGTCATTTTTTATCTTTTAAAAAGGCACACAGTAAGGTATTAAAATTACCTATGCTGGTCACTATATCTATTATTGGTTTAGTCGATCGAGCATTTTTACAGTATGAAAAATATAATCAAATATTAAGCTTGAAGAACAAGGTTGATAATCCCTCTACCTCTCAGTTTTATGTTTTTTTTGATTGGAAAGATGCTTTTTTAAATACATTACGGTTAGTTGTAAGCCTAGTGATTAGTGTCATTTTTTGGCTTAATACTGGTTGGGAATATGGCTACATATTGCCTGTGCTAGTGAGTATTTCTTTTACTTTTGGGGTTACTATTCCCAATGCTAATAAGCTTGCTTTTATTGTATTTATTGTTGCTCTGTTGGTTATCGCACTTAGCTATGTATTGAAGTTTTTCTTTTTAATACAAGCATCAAGCTTTATGCAAGCAGCTTTGATTATGACCCCTGTTTTCATCCTTTTAGGTGTCCTGAAAACAGTCGGTAAATTAGCATTTCTGATTTCACATATTATGTGTATTTCATTAATATTTTTAATTAATTTTACTAATCCAATGAGCTTTGATTTTGTCTTTTTTGCTAATACAGCCATAGCACTTATTTTTTCTATCATTATAGTGATCTTGATGTTGTATATCATCCCATTGAGTAATACACAGCAAATAGAATCTCGTAAAGTTAATTTTATTTTACAGAAGATAAATACAATACCGTTAAATGAATTGGCTCTCATAAAAATCCGTAATACCTTACTAATGAATGTGAATTCATTATATGAACATAAAAATATTAACCAATTTTACGTGTTAATTGCATTGATTAGCCTATATGAATTATCGGAATCTGAGCAGGTAAGAAAGCTGATAGTAAGTATCATTAATGCAGTATCAATAAAAGATGATAAAGATAATATATTGAAATCTCTTAATGGTACTGAAAAATTTTATTCTGATATTAATGTAAAGTATGCCAAAGACGTTATTGGCTTGTTGTTATAACCATAAATATATGAGGTGGTCATGTTTGAATTATTAACTGCAATAGGTATTGGGTTAGTGGTATTGTTGCCATTATCAAATCCACTAACTACAGTTGCATTGTTTCTTGGTTTATCAGGTGGAATGACAATTGAGGCTCGTAAAAAAACTATAAAAATGACGCCTGTATATGTCTTTTTTATTATGTTGGCCTCATGGTATTCAGGGCAAGCGATCATGAATACCTTTGGTGTTACTATTCCTGGTTTGAGGATTGCAGGTGGTTTTATTGTTGCCTACATTGGTTTTCGTATGTTGTTTCCTATCGCTGAAAATAGCCGTAATGTTGAAGGGGGAAAAGCGGTAGATAATACATCTAGTATTGCATTTGTTCCTTTAGCTATGCCAAGTACTGCAGGGCCAGGTACTATAGCGATGATTATTAGTATGGCTTCATCAGTAATCACCAATGAAAGCGCTTACCCACATTGGGTTGTTATTATCGCTCCACCGCTGGTATTTTTAATTTTTTCTGTGATCCTGTGGGCCAGTCTAAAAAGCTCAAATCTTATTATGAAGTTTTTTGGTAAAAGCGGTATTGATGCAATATCTAGGCTGATGGGATTTTTACTAGTTTGTATGGGCGTGCAGTTTATCATTACGGGTATAGGAGAACTCACACGTTCTGGTTTTTTTAGCTAGTTTTGATCAATGTTATCGTGTATTGCTCTGATTTAATATATAAATAACACCTTATTCAGCTCTTACTCCTCAACTGAATAAGGTGTTATAGCGTTTTATTTTTCATCGCCAGTCAACAAAGGTGATAAATTAATATCGAATAGTATTAATTATCTTTACCATCTCTAAATCCTTTTAGAATATACAAAAAATACATTAGTGAATATGTTATTACTTAATTTTTAAATATAGTTACTAACTATTTGAAATTACAATGCCTTTTCATATTTACATGAGAAGTGGATATAATTTAAATATAATGTTAAAAAACTATCTAACTACCTTTGTTAACGAGCCCGAAAATCATCATTCTTATTCCCCTACCAATAATCAACTATTCCCCATAAAAACTAATTACTTTTAGGTTTGTATTTAGCCCTGTAAACCCGTTTTTCATCATTAACACACTCCAAGGTAAACACTTCATCTATTGATCCGACTCTTACTTTAAAGTGTGTGCTGCTATCAACATCAATTACTGTTGGGTAGGCGTTACTGAAATTAGAAATTACAATCTTTGCTATTGATTTACATTCATTAAATAGCATTTTAGAGCTATCAAACTTATCCAAAACGGGGGTTTCGCTATTCGGGATTTTATTGGTAACAGTCATCTCTAATAGCTCTAAGGGAGTATAAACAACGGTAGGCTTCTCCTTAGCGATACCAAAAACTGGAATTAACATACATAACCATATTATTTTCTTTATATTTTTATATCCATTAATGTTACCAATAAATGATTTAATCAAAATCGCTATCATGTTGAACGGACCTATTTTTTGTCTTATAAAAAGGTATGGTCGACACTACTCGATTGTTATCCACTAGAAAACAGAAAGCACTGCGCCCTATGGTGTGTAAGAATCTCACGCTATCAGCTCTAATGTGAATATCTACCATATCAATGATTGGCTTCTCACACATTACAATTATACATATAAAGCCAGCCTTTTATCTTTACCAGCATATCTATATTTTATACGCCAATACTTAGAGCCATTCGGGGCAACTTCTAAATACATGGCTA
Source organism: Providencia sp. TYF-12 (assembly GCF_041344805.1). Classification (NCBI taxonomy): domain Bacteria; kingdom Pseudomonadati; phylum Pseudomonadota; class Gammaproteobacteria; order Enterobacterales; family Morganellaceae; genus Providencia; species Providencia sp. TYF-12. Next base: position 1,418,422 of record NZ_CP166833.1, on the reverse strand, counting down.
AAGCCGCGACAGAAAAACCCATCAATTATCTACAAATATCTTTTCAGCAAGACTGATACAGTAAGTATTGATATCGTATTTGAAAGAGCACTAATTCACCACACTAATGATTACAATAGTAATTATAATGAAATCCATAGAATTCTAAATGATTATGGGTATTTTATTATTCAGGATAGAAGCATGAAAATGTTGCCCTATCGGGTGGAGAACAACACTTACGTGGTTTCCTCTTTGAATGCTTTCCAAACTGATTGAAATTGGAGCTATACGCAGTCCAATTCAGCAACAAATTGAAACTGTATTACAGCAATATGGCTTCAAACTTGTTTCCTCACAGTTTTTTTGTGAGGCGCAACGTGTTTATGAAAACTTTTCTTCCCTAGAGCGAGATATTAGCGCTCGTACAAACCGCTCCATTTGCATGAGTTAGATAATAATGAAATTACCTTTTTAACAAACACATTAACCCAACTTATCCAAAAATTATTAAATAATATTATTGGTATATTTGGGGCGCAAAAAAAATTATTGATTCTATTTACTTTTATTTCTAGCACTTCAAGAGACTCTATGACTATCCAATATTTCAGTCGCCATACATCGCAGTTATCTAATGACCAAAAAGAGGTTATCTACACTTTGTTATATCAAAGCTTTGACTGTGATTTTTCTCGAGATGACTTTCAGCATGCTTTAGGCGGCATGCATATTTTAGCTTACGACCAAAAACATGTTGTTGGCCACGTATCCATTGTTCAGCGCAATATGGCATTAGGTCATCACCCAGTCACTGTCGGTTATGTTGAAGCCATGGCAGTATTAGAAAGTTATCGCCGCCAAGGTATTGGTCGACAGCTCATGCAGGAAACCAACAAAATTATAGAAAACTGTTATCAACTCGGCTTACTTTCTGCATCTGAAGAGGGTTTTCCTCTATATCAATCAGCAGGATGGCATGTTTGGGAAGGAAAGCTGTATGAACTCAAACAAGGCTCTTATATTCATTCCATTGATGAAGAAGGCGGCGTTCTTGGGTGGACAAAAGATAAAACGATTGATTTTTCCCAACCACTCTATTGCGATTTTCGCAGTGGTGATCAGTGGTAACAGCTTGAAGATAATTTATAACGATACTGAGACTACCTATGAAAGAACAGAATATTTATGATAACCCCATTTTTTTTAAAAATTATCAAACATTAAGGGTCAATGATACGGGCCTTAATGGCATCATAGAAGAACCTGCATTAAGGGCTCTATTACCTGATTTAAAAGGTAAAATAATTCTCGATTTGGGATCTGGCTTTGGTGATTTTGCACGGTACGCACACAGCAAAGGGGCGAAAAAAGTTTACGGTATTGAGCTTTCAAGTAACATGATAGAACAAGCCAGAAAACTGACCCAAACCGATGATATTGAATATATTCATGCGTCAATGACTAACCCTATGACTTTCGATGAACGTTTTGACTTTATTATTTCCTCCCTCGCAATCCACTATATCGAAAACTTTAATCAGCTCGCAAGCGAAGCATATTCTCACCTCAAAGAGGGTGGGAAATTTGTATTCTCTGTGGAACATCCGATGTGTACCGCACATGCTTCTTCATTTATGAAAAATGAATCTGGTGAATTTATCTGTATGCCTGTCGATAATTATCAGAATGAGTCTATACGTCATACCTCATGGTTTGTCGATGACGTTATTAAATATCACCGAACAGTCGAAAGTTATATTATGGGATTACTCAATGTGGGATTTGTGATTGATGCTCTTAAAGAGCCTAAAGTCATCAATGACGCCCTATTGGAAAAATCGGAAGCTGAAATTTTTAATCGATATTCACCTTTTTTAATTATTAGTGCACACCGTTTGTAATAGCAAAGTTGTAATATCCGCTCTGAGTTAAGTTAAGGTGTCCATCACGTAGGATCACCATCAAGGGGTTCACATGACGGCTTATAGAGCGGAGTTTTTTACATTGGAAGATGAACAAAGAAAGCGTAAAATCAGTTAATCCACTGAATTTTAGGCATAAAATAGACATCATTTGAAGTCTACAGGATTCAATATAAAGACATACCTCATTAATTATAAACATTTTATATTCATTCAATTTCGTATCATGCTCCCAATTATGTCCCCTTTTTATTTTGTGACTCAAAATTAAGAGGTTTAAGATTCAATTTTCCCAAAGCCACCAGCACTGTAAAAATATCATCAATTGGTAATTTCATTGCAGATAATGAAATACCAACCGGAAATAGTTCTACTCGTGTTTTCCACGACTTCGTTTCAAACGGAACTGTAAAATTAACACAGATACGACTTCAAATTTAATCAGCTATTAATCAATCTTATTTAAACTTTACTTTCAGGGTTTAGCTTGAACATGATGGTTGTTGATTCAAGGTCGCCATGAATTGATTGAGCGAACTCAGGGATTTCACCACTAACCTGCCATCCTAGAGAGGTATATAAGCTAACAGTTATTCCTTTGGTATTTGTATCTAATGTTAGAAGTGTCAATCCTGTTTCCCATGCTATTTGCTCAGCCGCTAGCATTAATCTCCTTGCGAGACCTTTGCGCCTGTAATCAGGTAATACCAATAATTTACAAATTTCTCCTCGGTGTTTGCCATTTGCCTTTGTACACAAATCAAGTCCAACAACACCAACGATTTTATTATCTACCTCTACTGAGATAAGCTTAAAATTGTTTGTTGATAAAGAGTGATTGACACCAACCCAATAATTTTTCATATCACCTATTTGATCTTTTGCGTCAGTATATCCAACACTAGCCCCACCAAGGACGCATCTATGCAATAAATTGGTCAGCTCATCTATTTTGTTATCGCTTATTTTGTCACTATAACAACGTATAATCATATTTGCGCCTCAATAAGGGTCTCATTGCACAATAAGTTAGTAGATTAACTATGAATTAATTGAGCACACAAGTAACTAAAATTTTATAGATATATTTGAAACTCCTCGGTAACTTCGGAGCAGCTGAACTGGTCATCTTAAAGAGGAACAATGAAAGGTAGGTAACTAATTGTGGGTTAGTCTAAAGATGTGAAATGTCCTCTTTAGATTTTCCGATTTTAAATCGGCTTATGATACTAACTTTTACTAAGTAGTAACTATCTGCGCCCCTGTTAGCTGATAGCCATTAAACCTCTGTAGCTTTATGAGTAAATTATTAAAATAATAGTTCGTAATTAATTGTTAAATATCAGACTAAGAGGATATTATAATTTTAATTACGAACTATAGTAACTATTCTAAGAAAAATGAAACATCAATACTCCCTCGATAGCTTCCCGCTTTGATATTTCCATTATGACAAAGGTTGAAATATAATGTTTCTTTAGTGCTGCTATTTGACATATTCCCTAATTTAATACGGTCATAATATGGAATAGCATCACCATTTCCATTTCTACAAATATCTGGGGTGGATGCTGCTCTTGAGGTTACAATATATGGCCTTTCTGTTGAATCCGCTGTATTGCCACTAAGTGAGTCCAAGGCCATTCCAGCCAAATTTGTGCCTGAATTATTTCCCGAACTTGTTTCCCTATGTAATTGCTGATTAGCTGAAACTACCATTAAAAGCTTACCTGCTGTTACACAATTAATATGCATACTCGCAAGTTTAGTTTCAAGCAATTGATTCTGTTTTCTCCCCGCAAGTTGATTACCAAATTTAATATCAGTCGAGCTAAGAGGAGCCACGGTACAAGAATCTAATGCCTCAACACTTAAACTCTCGTTATCTAAAAAGTAGGGGAATAAATGTGCCCACCCTGAGATTTTTCTATATAAATCAATTTCATATCCAAAAGCAATAGACTCACCAGGCAATAATTTATATCTGCCTTTAACCACTGAGGCATCTCCATTTATCGAATGCTATACGTGTAAACTCTTTAGCGCTTATCCATGAACTATAATCACGAAAATCTGAAAATTGACAGATATTTGCTACTCCATCATGCCAATTAGATATCATAGAATTCAGTTCTTTGTCATTTTCGATTGCGCCATTATCAATCTTGCTAGTTATTTTCTCTAGCAGCTCCTGCTTTTTCTTTATTGTGATACGACTAACTTTAATAGGTTTCAAGCGTTCAGGTAATGACATTAGACCTTCTAATTAAATTAATACATCTTAATTCTATTAAAATACCCCCACGAACATATATGTTCTAGTTTTTTCATTTCATGGAAACGGTTAGTATGTAACTTATTGATATTTAAAAAGAGTGCTTATTTTCACTGTGGAATTAATTCCCAGAGGGCAAATTTGTCTTGCGGTTACTTTTGGTGGTTATTTGTTCATCCTGAATCCAAAAAGAGACCAGACGGAACATTAACGCCAAGCGTTAGAAAAATGCGAGTTGATTCTAACACAGCATGGAGAGCCGCACTTAAAAGAGCAGGAATAGAAAACTTTCGCTTTCATGATTTGCGGCATACATGGGCTAGCTGCTTAATTCAGTCTGGCGTCCCGCTTTCAGTTCTACAAGAAATGGGCGGATGGGAATCGGTTGATATGATGAGAAGATATGCTCACTTAGCACCTAATCATTTAAGTGAACACGCGAAGCAAATAGACACTATTTTCGGCACTTGCGTCCCAAATACGTCCCAGTTAGCAAAAGTGGAGAATTTTAAATGATGGTAAGTGATTGAAAATTAATGGCCCTACAGGATTCGAATACGAGTCATTTAACATTGTTTTATAATGAAAATATCGTGTTCGATAAATTTTATACCAACAAATATACCAACAATTGTTTTTCTGCAAAATAATTACGGTTTTCAATTTAGAATACCTATAGATAGCGCGATCAATCACGCATTTATCTTTTATAGTACGGCCTAATAATCCACTTTTGAGCAAGTGCTCTTATAGACGGTGGTACACTATCACCGATGCTGTAAAACTTGCTTTCGTATTACCAAAAGAAAATATAATCGAAAAATCAAATATTAAGTCAAATGTAAAAATAAAATTTCTACTTTCACCTTACTAGTTCTCTATTTTGAATGAGGGTAAGTCTGTGAAAAGGTTCTTTTTCATGATAAACTTATATTGAAAATATAAAGAGTTAGGTTGATTCAGACTTAGTATAAACATAAGCTCAAAACTGGATTTTAGTCATGAAAGAAATCAAAAAAATGTCAGAAAAAGACTTTGTTGATACACTGATACAAGAGTGGCTGGAAACCGTCCCTACATTAGACCTGAGTGGTTTACCTATTATCGCCCGCATAGTGCGCATGAGCCACTATATCTCTCAATTTATTGATGCTAATCTCGCTCGCTATAATCTCAATGTAGGTGAGTTTGAAGTACTCGCAGCACTTGCTAGAAATCCTGATCGTCAGCTTTCGCCCAAAGAACTGCAAAAGAAAATCCTTATTTCCTCTGGTGGATTATCTAACCGAATTAACCGGTTAGAAGAAAAAAAATTTATTGTTAGAATTCCAGATCCTGCGGATAGACGTGGAGTCATTGTAAAAATAACCCCTGAAGGACGGAAGTTAACCCTTGAAGCAGTAGAAACCCACGTAGCGATTGAAAAATCCTTAGTTCAAGGATTAGATGCCGAAAATAAAGACCAACTCGCCATGCTACTGAAGAAACTTATACAATCACAAAAATCTGAGCTCAACGAAAAAAATGGGGCTAAATAAAAAAACACCCCAAAGTTGGACTAAACCTCAAGGTGCAGCTCACATTGAGCTGTCTTCATTTTGACTTAATCACTTCAGTTAAGCTGTTTGCTGGCCTTCAGACTTTAAAACTAACCATAAACCCGCCAAAATCAAACATAATCCTATGACAGCTAACATATTAACGTTCTCATGAGCGACAACGATCGCAAGGAAAAACGCCACAATCGGTTCAATTAAGCCCAATGCCACACCTGTAGGTGCGCTAATATGTTTCAAAGCTTGGGTATATAAAAGGTAAGCCACTCCAGTCGTTAATAATCCAAGATAAAATATAACAGCAATGCTTACCCAACCGACGGTTGGTGTTCCGGCTAGTACCCAAGCTATTGGAACAGCAATAAATATAGCAATACTAAATGTATGCTTAGTAATGGTTAATGGAGAATCAATACTGACCAATTTTTTACTCATCAACGTATAAAGTGCATAGCAAAAACCCGCACTCAAACAAATAAGCAAACCCCCCGTATTAATTTGCCAGCTACTACTTTGAGAAAGAACCATCCATGTCCCACCAGCCGTTGCACAAAAAGTACCGAGCCACCAAAGCAAAGACGGTGATTTCTTTAAAAGGAGCGACTGCATTAAGCCCGCCCAAATAGGCGCACTACCAATCGTTGTAGCAGTTCCAATTGCGATCCCAGTCGCCTTAATACCTGCAAAAAAAGTTAAGTTATATAACCCCATACAGATACCTGCGATAGTTATATATCGCCAATATATCATTGATTTTTTGGCAGAATTATCTGTTTGTTGTTGCTCATTTACTTTTAGCGCTTGGCGGTTTGTAATTCGATAAAAAAACAACAAATGAAAGAATAAACACGCAACAAGCAACCTAAATGCCCCAATCCAGTAAGGAGCCGTTGCTCCTTGCACAAAGCTTTGAGCTGTCCCAGCCGTTCCCCATAAGAAGGCCGCACATAAAGCGAGAGTGATACCCACTAAAGATATTTTTTTCATCGTCATTGAATTTTCTACCACTTTTTCAATAAAAATATATCTTCATGCTAAGATACTTTTAGTGAAGACACAAGGCAGAAAGATAAAAACAACCACAAACGCTGTGAATTGATGATTAAAATCAATGTTTGTACGTTTTTAAATTGATATTAAAAAACCATTAATTAATATTAATTATATCTTCTCATGAAGATACTTCTAATAAAACAATAATGATGAGAGGCAGCTATGACTGTTATAATTATCAGTGTAATAGTGTTGATACTAGCGGGTTATGCAATTGCGAAGAACTTCGAAGCAAAAATTGTATTATTCACCGCAGGTATTGCGCTGATGCTCAGCGCAGCAATGTTAGGGATGCCTATTTTAGATATAAAGCAAAGCACAGGGAATATTTGGCTTGATCCACTAAAACAAATACAGCTAGGGTTTATCAAACAATTTGGTGGCGCAGGGATCATAATCATGGTCCTATTCGGTTTTTCTTCTTATATGTCACGCATTGGTGCAAACGATGCCGCGGTTCATTTAGTTGCAAAGCCTATTTCAAAAATCCGGTCTCCTTATATCCTAGTTCCAATTGTTTTTTGGCTAGGAAACTTACTGTCGTTAGTGATCCCCAGTGCGGCTTCCTTAGCCGTTATTTTAATGGCGACCTTATACCCAATATTAAGGGCTGCTAAAATGTCATCAATGACCGCCGCGGGTATTATTGCCACCACTGCAACTATTATGCCAACACCATTAGGAGGAGATAACGTTGTCGCCGCTCGGTTACTGGGCTTTGAGCATGTCGTCGACTATGTCACCTTACACCATGCCGTGATCTCCCTCCCCGTTTTATTATTAATGGGTTTTGCGCATTATTTCTGGCAAAAATATATGGATAAGCGCCAAGGTGCCGCGGCCTTTACCGAAGTTGATAAGAGTAAGCTTGAAGGTAATAAAGATCTTCCTCCGGCTTATTATGCCCTCTTTCCACTTGTTCCACTTATCTTAATTATTGTATTAGGGCTGTGTTTTAGAGAAATCAAAGTCGGACTAGTTGAAATTACTCTGTTCTCTTTTGTTCTTGCATTTGTCACTGAGCTTACCCGTAAAGGCAATCCAAAAGAACAAATGGTGCAAGCCGGGTTATTTTTTAAAGGCATGGGGGAAGGGTTTTCTCAAGTCGTTGTCCTGATTGTTGCTGCGGGTACTCTGGTTGCGGGTCTGAATGCCATTGGTATCATCGACATGATTTCCGGTGTTGTAAAGGACGTCAATAACGCAGGGGTTGGGTTAATGTTTATTTTCTCTGGCTTAACGGCATTGATCACCTTCATTAGCGGTAGTGGTAACGCAGTATTCTATTCTTTCATTGAATTGATCCCATCTATTGCTAATCAGGCTCATGTTGACCCAATTATGGTTGCTCTACCAATGCAATTTACCTCTAACCTAGTTCGAGCAATTTCTCCAGTTTCTGCTGTCGTCATTATTGTCGCATCGGTTATCAAAGTGAGTCCTGTTGAAGTAGTGAAAAGAACCTCTGTACCTTTAGCGGTAGGCACGATAGCAACGTTAATTTATGCATATTTTCTGTATGCGTAGAATGGGTTATTAAAAGGAAAATCAAAATGACTACAATAGATAATGCCTCATTAGTTGCGTGGAGGCGTCAGTTCCACTGTTACCCAGAAACGGGTTGGGGAGAGTTTTATACCACGGCGATCTTAATTAAAACACTTGAAGAAATAGGGCACCATGTATTAGAAGGGGAGCAGATTATCAACCCTGATTTCATTCGTGGTCGCAATCCATCCATTGTTGAAAAAGCCAAGCGCGCAGCCAAAGAACGCGGGGTCGATGATGCGCTACTCGAAAGGATCGGTGACTACACTGGATGTGCGGCAATCTTTGATACAGGACGACCGGGGCCCACTGTCGCATTTCGTTTTGATATTGATTGCGTCAATGTACAAGAAACCGATACGGCAGAGCACATCCCAAATCAAGAAGGGTTTAGCTCAACGAATCAAGGCTATATGCATGCTTGCGGCCATGATGGACACATGGCTATCGGCCTCGGTGTGGCAAAATGGCTAATCGAGAATAAAGACCGTCCACTTAAGGGGGTTATTAAACTCATATTCCAACCCGCAGAAGAAGGTGTACGGGGAGCAAAGCCTATTGCTGAAAGTGGCATTTTAGATGATGTTGATTACTTTGCCTGTGGCCACCTTGGCTGTGATATTCCGAGTGGAGTGGTCGTTGCTGCACCTGAACGTTACCTTTCCACCTTAAAAATGGATCTCCGTTTTAAAGGTAAAGCCGCTCACGCAGGAATGGAGCCCCATGCAGGGAAAAATGCCTTACTGGCTGCCTGTAATGCCACTATCCAGATCTTAAGCTTGCCAACCCACGGTGAAGGAATGACACGAGCCAACGTCGGAGTCTTAAATGCAGGTGAAGGCCGTAACGTGATCCCTTCATACGCACAGATGCAAATTGAAGTACGGGGTGAAAACGAAAAAATTAACAATTACATGACCGAAGAAGCCTTAAGACGTGCACGCGGTGTAGCACTCAGCTTTGATGTTGAACTCGAAACTGAGGTCATGGGGGAAGCCGTTGATTTCATTCCTGACGATGAAATGACTGACTATATCACCGAAGTAGCTCAAACCATTCCAGCCGTAGAAAAAGTACAGCGCACCATGAATTTTAATGGCAGTGATGATGCCACGCTGTTGATTAAACGTGTACAAGCCCATGGCGGAAAGGCCGCTTATTTTGTGATTGGCTCTGACATCAAAGCGGGCCACCATCAAGCCAAATTTGATATCGATGAAGAACAGCTATTCACTGGTTTTTCAATCTTTACAGGGCTACTACAACGTTTATCCGTATAAAAACAACAAATCAATATAAGCCAATAATGAAACCTTATAACGGATAATGTTATAAGGTTTTTTAAGGAAATATGATGAAAAAGACATTATTAAATACGTTACTTTCTAGCATAATCTTATATACCTCTGTTTCACTCGCAGCCGACGCCATTAAACCCAACGTAACCATTTTAGCCACTGGGGGCACCATCGCAGGAAGCTCCAAGTCCAACCTTGATACCACCGATTATAAAGCGGGCTCACTGGGTATTGATGTATTAATCAATGCCGTGCCAGAAATCAACGATGTTGCTATCGTCAAAGGCGAACAAGTTTCTAACACCATTAGCGGCAATATTAGCAGCGAGATCCTCTTAAACCTCAGTAAGCGTGTTAACTATTTACTGAATGAAGGAAATCAACAAGGTGTAGTTATCACTCATGGTACTGATACAATTGAAGAAACAGCATTTTTTTTAGAATTAACAACTAACAATAAAAAGCCGACCGTTATTGTCGGAGCAATGAGACCAGCCACGGCTATCAGTGCAGATGGCCCAATGAACCTGCTTGAAGGCGTAGTACTTGCCGCAGACAAAAAAGCAGAAGACCGTGGGGTTATGGTGGTTTTAAATGACCGTATTGGCTCTGCTTTTTATACCACTAAAGCAAACTCCACAACACCTGATGCATTTAAATCTTACGAACCTGGTTATTTAGGTGTCTTTGTGAGTGGAAATCCTAAATTTTACTATACCCCAGCACAGCCTATTGATCGTGCTTTCTTTGATGTCAGTAAAATAGATGACCTACCGAGTGTTGAAATTATTTATGCCTATCAAGATCAAACTCCAGCCCTGCTAGATGCTGCTATCAGTAACGGAGCAAAAGGAATTATTGTTGCGGGAAGTGGCAATGGAAATGTCTCTAGCAATATGGAAGAGGCAATTAAACAGCTGAGTGATAAAGGTGTTCCTATCGTGATGGCAACGCGTACAGGATCAGGTTATGTAAGTAGTAAATCATTTGCGATAGGAGCAGGATTTTTAAACCCACAAAAATCCCGTATTTTATTACAACTAGCGCTCGCAAGCGGTGCCGATATTAAACAAATCTCTAATTATTTTGATAGCCAACGTTAGCCGAATACCGAATGGTTATATTATTAAAGGTGCCTAATATATTGGCACCTTTTTATTTATTAATGATTTTAATGCATGGTCAAATAAGACGATTATCTATCTAAAATTTAAAGATTTTTTTTAGCTAACAGGTAATAAACAATCGCTGTAATAGAGAATGTAATAAAAAATGCAAAATTATAGCTAATCATACCTGAGACCAATCCAATAACAAGCGCAATGATATCCGGTTTTCTCCAGTTAAGAATATAATCACTATTATGTCGGGAATATCAAGTATATTCGACATTATAGTAAGTGGATTTGCTTAGCTTGTATGTTGAATTTAGTGTCCAAAGAAATTATTGGCTATATCTTATCAACAAAACCGGATTCGGAATTAGCGAAAGAAGCCTTAGATAACAGCATTGAAAGGCAATTACCGGATACGACAAGTTTGATGTTCCATTCAGATTAAGGTTGCCAATATTCATTGGAGGAGTTTAAGGAGCACCTCATTGAAAGGAAAGTAACTCAGAGCATGAATCGGCAAGGTAATTGCCTCGATAATGCAGTGATGGAAAGATTTTTTAGGAGCTTAAAGACTGAAAGATTTAACCACTTATCGTTTATAAATCATCAATCTGTTATCAATAAAATTGAAGATTATATCCAGTTTGATAATTATTATCGACGCTATTCAACGATTGGCTATTTAACACCCCATCAAAAATATCATGAACTAAAAAATGCCGCTTAGATCTTCTACAGAATTTGTTGACCATTACAATTTCAATAGACGTGACTAGACCTTGGAATACTATGGATTCTTGTGATAGCTGATTTTATAAGGGCTTTATGGACTATTGTGGACGTTGAAATACTTGAGAATGGTACGCCCTACAGGATTCAATACAAGCATGTATCACATTGATTATAAACACTTTAAAACCATTCAATTTCGTATCATGCCCCCAATTATGCCCCCTTTTTATTTTGTGACTCATAAATTAAGAGAGTTAGAGTTAAGTTTTTTCAGAAACCTCAGCATTGCAAAAATATCATCACTGCTGACTCACATTGCAAAAAATGAAACATTTTAACTAACCATGGCTTCAATAAAGAAAAACCCTTTTTACAAGGGCTTTGTTAAATCATTATTCTACTGGCGGAGTGTGTATAGGCTTAGCTGATTCTTTTGCATCTGGTGGCTTAGGTATTGTATTAAAAAAATCGTCAAGGCTATAAACTCCCATCTCGATACCGATTATTGTGTCGTATCGTTGCCGTGCTAACTCTTTTAGTTCGGGCTTTATATCTTTCCTCATTCCCCAGTAAAGCTTCCACTTAATTATTTTAAGCCTGATTTTTATCCGTAACATTTTGGGATCTAACGAAACTAAAGCAGTTATAAAAGTAAAGAACTCACTAAGAAGAACAGCAATGAAAGGAACGCACGCAATGTATATATTTCTATAATCAGAATTAACCATTTCAGCAAGCTGTATCAAAATCGCCCCAACGCCGCTGCCACCAGCTATTCCAACCGCTTTATTCCCATCCTTTTTAAAATCATCAACCATGGCTTTTATCCCCATGGTTGTTCTTTTTAGCTATGTCATCAAGCAAGGACAACAGCTCATCATCTTTTTTCAAAAAGATTTTTTTTTCCGAGATATTTCCTTGCTCATCATGGTAGCGAATAATGACTTTTTCTTTACTAAAAATCAGATAAAGCAAAACTCTAAGAGTTAATCGAATAGAGTAAAGCAAAGCAGGAACTGCGAGCACAATCCCGATTATTCCAATAAAACCTAAGCTTTGCATGGTTAACTCCTAAATAAAACCATCATCATTTTTTACCTAATTGACGCCCTACTTTTTGAACTATGTAGCTTACTTTTTTGCTAACAGAGTCTGAGGTCGTGATTTTTTTCATTTTCACAATGAAAAGCTCTCCAAAAATACTTGGAGCATCAGGCTTGGTCAATCTTAATATAAATTCGTCATCATCCATTTTTACTTGGAATGATTCGTTATTCATGACCACGTTCCAGCCTGACTTTTTCTGTACGTTTGCAGACACGAATGTAAGAGTTGTTTCAATATCTTCTTCTTCTTTCTTAGTTTCAAATATAGTCTTAGGTGACTTAAAACTTTCTGACTCTGATTTTGTTATCTTGAGGTCTGGAGTTTCTTTTTTATTTTCACCCACATTAACTTCAAAGCTATCAACACCATCATGTAATAGCGGCTTATGAACAAATGAATCAATTGATCTACGTATGTTAGGAGAGTTGACTATTTTCTCTACATCGTCAGAACACTCAATCACCTCACCATCAACTATTAATTTAATCATTCCTGTAGTGCTATCTTTTTCAATAATGTCAATCTTTCTTCCTTCGAGTTTTTTTAAGACATCAATGACTGTTTTCTCACCAACAACTAAATTAGCGGTATTCAACCCTATAATTTTTAAGACATCTTTTGCATTGGTTAAGCTTTGCTGTATGGATAGTTTAAACCCGAATGAACCAGCTATTAGGCTTGCATCAACGCTAACATTAAAATCACTGTCGCCATTAAGAATAGAGTTCGCCTCATAAATAGCATCACCAAGCCCTTGCAGGCTACTAGCAAAGAAAAGGATGTCCATTTTATGATTTTTCAGCGCTTCACCATCATATATAATACTTATCGTTTGTTCTTTAGTTGCCATTTTTAATTCGTCCATATAGAAAATTTGGCTTATTCTAATAAATAAACAATATTTATGTGAACTGATAATAAACACACTGTTCATTTATTCAGTGGAAGTATTATAAACATTAGATATTAATCACATAATCTAGTAATTACGATACTAACTTTTACTAACAGGTAACTATCTGCGCCCCTGTTAGCTGATAACCATTAAACCATTCGTAGCGACCTGTCGCGGTTACTTTGTTTCCTTTCTGGCAGGTCATAAGCTCCAGCGCGTTAATATCGAATGCCACTATCTTTAATGGGTACGGGCTACGCTTGTCACTCTCAGCCTGAATAGTCATTGTGGCCATAACTTTACCTGTGTCTGTTTTAACTCGCTCAGGGGCTTTTATTACCGTTCCTGACGTGGTGATCTTGATTGATTTTGCTTTTCTCATTTCTGGTTTATTCATCTTAATGCCATCACAATATAAGCTATTGGTTAAAATAAAATGCTGATAGGACTCTGGAATATCGGGTAATAATTCCAATCTCTATGGGTGATCTAAACGTTAATTTATCCATGATGATACGGGATTATCCCGTATGTAGATATAAGTCATTGATTATACTTAATTCCGTTAAATCGACGGAATCAAAATACAACTGACCGCCTGAAACCTTAGTGTTAGTTTCCATTTGCTAAAGTGCGCTTTCACTGGAAACCATTGTGGAAACCTCGCCGTAATCTCTCCCTGATTCCTCACCGTAATCTCACCGTTATTGGCTTAATCCTCCCCGTAACATCCCCGTTTAACCTTGCCGTAATCTTGCCGTAATCTTGCCGTTCAATCACATTATACGGACCGTAATAGGACCGTTATTTTAGCTTTGGTTATTCATGCTCAAAGTAGATAAACCATTGATTTACTCGGTAACGCATATTTGCGTCACGGTAACTTATTGATATTTATTCAGAGGACAAATTTGTCCTGTGGGTATCGCAATGCTTATTTGCATTGTGGTTACTTTTAGTGGTTACCAGAGTGGTTACCAGAGTGGTTACTTTTATCTCATGTCCATGATTAGAATATTGCCAGCCAGTGACGAGCCTCCGATTTCAGAGCCTCATGTCTCCTTAATATCAAGGAGTCCTATTCAGTCGCCTTACGTGCCCTTGATTTCAAGGCAACCTATAGCTTGTATACCGTCGCACTTTTTCTTGCATCGCTTAATATTTAACCATTGCGATTATCTTCGCATCACCGTTTTGGTGCTGGCTTCGTCCATTGGTAGGTAGGTGCTGTCATTCTACGCCTGTGACGCTCTTTAGCCTGTATCGTCTGCGCTACACCTGTTCTAATGGCTAACCTATCGCGTCCGTTGAGTGATTGCCCTTGCTGGTGGGCTAACTCCATCATAACGGCTTCTATTGCTTCACGTTGTAACATGGCTATACCTCAAAGGTGTTGTGATTATCGCTATACCTTGATTGTGCTGAATTGGAACAATCAAAGCCCATCATTCCACTAGCATAAAACATGTTGTTTTGCTGGCAACCAGAGTGGCAACCGTCAATATGGCAACCACGCTCACGGGTTAAAATACGCAATCTAAAGGCGAACCCAAAGTGACGGCCTCGGGTAAATCAATGGGTTATGTTTTACAGTGGTAATTGTCCAGACTAGTCCAAACTTATTACCCTTGTTTTGCTGCGTACCATTCTGCGTACTTTTACACAACATCATGATTTTATTTGATTATAGCGAAATGCGAGAATTAAACACATACCTACTGCGTACCTATTTAATTTTGGACGGGCTTATAAATTTGTTTGACACGATGACAAGTTTTGACAAGTTTTCGACCACAACAATTAACAACATTTACTTTGTTCTCATGTCAGGTTTTGTCAGGTTCCCATGTCTGGTTTTGTCTGGTTCTGATGTCAACAATTGTCAACATTCAGCGGATGGAGTATCCAGTAAAATATAGCCTTTTCGGTGGATACCAAAACGGATACCTTACAATCACTATAACAACACCATAGTACCACCGTGGTTTATATTAGTACCATTTTGGTACGTTATTGCTGCGATTCTTTTTGATATCAAAATAGCTACACCGTGTTTTTGAGTGGTTAGCTGTACTGGCTAATATTTAGCTACTTTGGCTAAAGGCACTAATTTGTGGTTTTGATATGAGAGCTTCATTTCAAGCCATCCTCAGTATCAAGGGTAGCATTTCAACTGTCGCCCTTTCCGACTATGGCCATAATCACAATCGTTAACCCTCCTCAATTTTGAGGGCATTGTTTCTATTGATAAATACAGGCTCAAAAATGAGCCGATTGATTCTATTGGTAAAATTAGACTGCGCTCAAACTTGAGCTTTGTCATGTATTCAGTCAGTTACAAAGCGCAATAATACGCTTTGCTTGTTTTACAGTAAGTTACCCTAACTTTAAGTTATAGAATTAATCATTAAATCCACCAGCAATTTTACATTTTCTAATCTGTATAACAGTGTTATACACTGATATAATAAGCACTCAATGAATTAATAACGGACTATTATCATGAGTAAATCTAATCTTATTGCCTTTCGTTTACCTGCTGAACTGCAAGCCCTGTTTAATGATGCTGTATCGAACTCTGGCAGTGATAAAACAGCTTGGATAGTCTCAGCTATCAAAGAGAAACTAAATCGACCAGACAGCAATCCTGATGCTCGTATGTTATCGCTAGTGGAACGCCTAGAATCGTCTGTCGCGTCTTTAATTGCTGGTAAGGCAGATATCCCACCGTATACCTATAATGAGTCTGCTGTCGTTTCTGTGGTTAATTCGGTGCTATCAGAGGGTATAGATAACGGACGCATTATCGCTGAACGAATTAACGAGGCTGGCTATCAGACTAAAGGCGGTAAAGCGTGGGATAAGGATATTTATTCAGCGTGGAAGCGTCACAAGAATATAGTAAATAATTTGAATTATTTATAGTGCTAAAGCCGCTATTAATTTTGACGTGTAAAAATTGATATCACCGAATTTTGCTACCTTTAATAACGGACAATTTAAACTATATTTTTGTCCGTTAAGTGCTAAAAGAATTATATTATTATGACAAATTATTCATTAATCTTGAAAATTCACTCATGCATATATGTATATTTTTCATCCTTTCTTCAGGTGTGCTTTTGTAATCATTCGGATGGACTCTATCAGTGAGTATATATAACTCAACATACTCCAAATTTTTTGTCACATTATCTTTTACTTCAATAAAATTACTGCCATTATTTAATTTAGTCGAAACTACTACATGATATTTTAAATTATCAGAAAAAAAACCGTTCTTTTTTTCTTTAGTTATTCCATCATTGAAAGTGAAACTCGTTCCTTTCAGTTTATCTATTTTTTGATTCCACGTTTCGCAAAATGCAAAAACATCATTTCTAGACCACCCAAAATCAAGCTTTAAATCTATGATATTATTACTTATTTCATCATTCATAATTAGTATATCTGGGAAAAAACGTATATTTGCTGTTGATGAGAACAATTGCTGGTCTACGAAATATTGATTACTATCAGGTAAATTTTTTGACAAATAATCAGCAAATAGATCTTCAAAAACACCCGATATAGAATGACTACGCCCACGAAACACTCTCTTGTTTTCAACATATGTTTCTCTTGAATTTTGATAGGCAAATATTAAATTCTCTATAATGTCTTCTGGTGACTCATTTTTGTTTTTTAATTTATTTATTTGCATTTCTATTCCCAAACTAGTTTTATCATTACCGCTAACCCGCCAGCATATACTGAAGTTATTAACTATAAAGCCATAATACTAAAGCATAGTAAAAACCTTAGCAAAACTTAGTATCAACCTGTAGTTTTCTGTGGTAGCAAGACTAGTTTTGGCTAGTAGTAAAATATCAATGGCGTGAGGTTTCGTGAGGTGGCATTGACTGAAATATATTATCAAATGTTATCATTTACCCTTAAGAAACCTTAAGATTTTACCTGAAATAATCTTAGGATTTCTTAGGATTTTGGCATTAGAAAAACGTTAAGAATTGCTTTCTCTTTTAGCATCGTCCATTGCTTTCTTAATGGCTGGTATTGCGCCTTTATAATTAAAATAACTAGTTGATGGGTGATACAAATAGGCCACTTTAATATTATCATTTAACGCAGGAACCCATTCACCTAACATAGAGCCTAACACTATAACTACATCGGGCTTCAATGATTCTATAACGGCTAAAAACGGCTTTTCTGCTTCTTCCCACATTTCATTCGTTGGCCTAATTCGTTCTGACTCCCCAACAATGCCCTGTACGTAGTTGTAAAACGCCACATGCTCCCAGAAATTAGAGCGTGTATCTACTGATAGTTCATCTTCACTATATAGCCCTAACACAGCTTTAGTAATTTTAGTAAAAAACGCATTAGGATGATCTTGGGCGTTATGTTTTACAACATGTTGAGTCCAATCACTATCTGGCTCATCATCATTTTCAGCGTAATGAGACTCACCAAGTATGAGTATTTTTATACCAAACATACTATTTTCGTAATTAGCACCAACCCAAGGATAGAAATTTACATTTTCCATTTTATTTATCACCCTAAAATCAAATAATTCTATCTACATTAGCACTCTCTACGATGTACATAAATCATCATTCCTAACGTGCCCGAAAATCATCATTCTTAGCGTGTCACTAAATCGTCAAAGGTTTACAGCCTCGCGCGCGTACTGTTGCATAAATCATCAAAGTTCACGCTGTAGCTTCTCAATGATAGCCTGCCTCACAAACTCCGCACGATTGCCCCTAGTCACTCTATCGGCTCTAATGTGAATATCTACCATATCAATCACTGACTGCTCACACGTTACGATTAGGCGCGTTGTAGGCGCATCATTAAAATAACGGTTGGTTTTCTTCTTGATTGTTTTCTGCATATTTGCCCCTCGCGCGTACTGGTATCTAAATCATCAAAGTTAACGCTTCAATTCTTCCTGAATATACTTAGCTAAATTGGGTAATGTTTCCTCAACGCCTTTTTTCAAGAACTCTTTTTTAGCCGTTGGGCGTTTAAACTTCTGCTTAACTTTCGGGTCATGCACATACGCGGCATAGCTGGCGGAATAACCAATACGCCCCGTTACTCGCGTACCGTTAATGGTGACTGTGCGAAACTGGCTATTGATCAATGCCGAGGTATCGATAGGCGTATAGACTGCGGCCTGTGCTCCAGCATCGATAAGAAACCGCTGCATAGCGCGTGATACTCGTTGCTCTACATGTTGGCAATATTGCTGGAACGATTGATTGCGACCTCTTCTCTTAGAGACTTTCACTTTTATCATTTTTGTACTCTCATAAAACTAAAGGGCAGGAATCTGCCCCAATAAAGTTAAAAGCTGCCTCTTGCCTTTCTGCCTAACCCATAAGCCTGACGTAAAGCATCATCTAATTTCCCACCGTTCATCACTTCATGAATAATTTCATCAAGCGTGATCGTGTTTGTCCTTGGGTCATATTGTGGCTGTCCAAATTCAACCTGAGCACTCGCAACGGTGTTATTCACATTGATAACAACATTAGGCACACCACCGCCCCCAATATCACGATTAGGAATAACCTTACCGCCTTCTCCTGGTAAAAGGTAATTTCTCCCTGCGGCTTGGAATATTTCAGGCTTACCACCTTCACCAAATCGATACATTTTATTTGCATCGACCGCACCACCGTTATAACGCCCACCACCAAAGCCAATCATTGACATAGACGTAGCTTTCCCTGCGGCCTGTGCGGTTGTATAGGCTGATAATCCCGTTCCTGATGCGGCTCCGCTTGTTGCGATTGATGCCGCGATTGCTGCTGGTGTCCATGCCGCTAATGCTGCCGCCCCTCCTGCTGTTGCTGCCGCTGCGTTCGCTGCCTGTGAAGCAACGCCAATTGTTTTGGTCAGAATGAAGTTTTTAAGCATCTCCACACCAACCTGAGCAATGGAATTTACAACACTGTTTAGCATCGTATTACCTAACGAACGCAACGCCTCGGACGCATCCATTGAGCCAGTGATTAACCCTGTCATGACGTTTGAAACATTACCCGCCAGAGAATCAACCGCTGAAGCTAACATTTCATAGCCTAGGTTCTGCTGTCTCATTAGCTCCCATTGTGCCGCTAACTGCTGCTGTTGATACTCTTTCTCTGCTGCGGTTCTGAGTAGATGGTATTGCGCGTCAGTTGCCGCTTTCGATGCGGTGAACTGGTCATGGCTAATCTGCTGTTTTGCATAGGCTTCATTGAGTATTTGTAACTCTTGCGCTTTGTATTCTTTCATCATGGCCAACTTCTGAGTATGCTCATTAGCCAATGCCTGAATCGGGTCAAATTTAGCGCGGTTTTCCTCAATGTAATTGACTGAGGCATTGATTTTGATATCAGTCATTCCCTGATTAAATGACACCATCGCCTCACGCCCCATACGCTCAAAATCTTCTTTGTTGATGAATCCCTCATCTAACAAACGTTTGAGGGTTTTAACTTCCTCACCAAAGGTATGCGCTAGTTTTAATTCTGGGGTGATTTCCTGAGCCGCAATAAAATCATTCACGCGCTGATTGAGGTCAAACAGTTCCGCTGCCTCTTTTGAGATAGCCGCTTTTTGTTTCTCTGTTGCCTGTGCCCCGAGTCGCTGAACAGCTTCATAGATTGCCATTTGGCGGTTAACATCGGCTGCGCCACTTTCCAATAATCCATAACGTTTTTTCAGTGTGGCCAATTGCTCACTCTGACGCTTTATCGCTTCATTTGCTTGGTTGGCTGCTTTAGCAGATTTATTGCCTTTTGATTTACTGCTAAGTGCGGCTTCTTGGGCTTCACGTAACTTGCGTATGGCTTCAATAGCTTTCGGGAGTTCGGCATTGTAGGCGGCTGAACCTTGTTTTAATCCCATTTGCATAAGGAGTAACGAGGCGTTGTATTCATCCAGTGCCGGCTTACCGTCTTTCATGCCAATTGTGAGGGCTTGGGTGCGTTGCTCAATCTCAGTAAGCGAGTTAGCAAGGTTCAAGCTGACCGTTTTATCAAACTCATCCGTTAATTCTTGGATTTTCTGTTTAAATATCTCAGAGTCTTTAACAAAGCCGTCAGCAATCAATGCCTTTTCCAGCTCTTTGATAGCCTGTTCTTTCTTAACGGCTGCCTCGCTGCCTAATTCCAGTGATCGGGCTACTTGTTGGTTAGCATCAATCACGCCTTTAGCTTGGCGTTGGTAAATTAAATCGGCTCTGGTCAGTTCATCCGTTTGTTGCGCTCTAACCTTAGCAATATCAGCGGCTTTTCCTTGCGATACCGTCCAGCGTCGAATATTTTGCTCACCTTCAGAAATAAGTAGCTCATATTGCTGCTGTTTTTTAGTCAGCTCCTTGATTGCGTCAACATAGCTGTCTAGCGCATAAGTAGAGCCTATTTCTCCATCTTGTTCTTTAAGTTTATTAACTGCCTTTTCAATTCTGCCAAGTTCTTCTCTATGGGCTCTGAGATCCACATTTACGGCTTCAAGGCTTTTTTTCTGTCCGTCTAACTCTGTGGTTGTTTCCGCTATTTTCTCGCCTAAGCGGTTAGCCACAACGCGCGCCTGTTTTGCTGACAGTTCGTCAATTTTATCAATCCACTGATCTACCCTGTCGTTAAACTCTTTAGTTGCGGTGTCATCGTTCATGGCGTTATACAGCGCGTAAACACCTGCGGCAGCTAAAAAGAATACACCAGTAGGGCCACCTAATAATCCCACCGCGCCCCGTAACCCTTGCATAGCCATAGACTGAGTTTTAGCGGCTTGGGCTGCGCGGTTATTGGCTGCGGTCACTGCGTCCGTTGTGGTCGCTAGTGTGGTTTTCGCTTTTTGCTCTAATGCTAATGCCGCATTTAATTTATGGGTTGCGTTGGCTTCAACTTCTTTCGCTTTAGCAACTTGAGCCTCAACACGCGCAATTTCTTTCCCTGTTGTGGCTAAATGCGTTTTGATTTTGGTTTCTGTGGCGTGTAGGGCGTTGCTGGCTTTGGTGACGCGTTGTAGATTTTCTTCACTCGCTGCCATTTGATAGGTTATTTCGGCATCCTTGAGATGCGCCGCCTGTCGTGCTCTCAGTGACTCTAAATCACGTTGCTTGGCATCATTACCCGCCTCTAATGAATAAACGTGCTCTAACGCTGCCTGAGCCGCTTTTAACTCGGCTTGTGCGGATACTGTCAGATTTCTAGCGTTAATGACTTCTTGGGAGGCTGCGGCTTGTAATGCCTGTGCTTTCATTTGAATAGCGCGAGTATGTGAAACCTCGGCTTGTGTGGCGTTAATCGCCCCTTGAGTATGTTGTAAGAGTGAAGAGGTCGCACTGCCAATATTAGAAATATACCCCGCACCTAATAACCCAGAGACATTACTAATTACCCCTGTAAAACGCGCATTCGCGCTAGTCGCTCTGTCTGTAGCGGCTGACGCTGCGCCAATTTGCCCCGTTAACTCGCTCATTTGACGTGATAATCGGTTAATTTCAGGCATTTTTAACGCACTGGAAACGGCCATTGCTGTTTTATCAAAACGGTAAAAGGCTTTCGACGTATCATCAGCCTGTTTACCCATTTCAGCCATTTTCCGCTTTGTTTCTCTAATCGCTTTATTCGCTTCAAGCAAGCTCTCAGTCTCACCATGTATGTCTATTGTATAACCTTCGCCATGATACATAATGATTATTCCCTCTAATTAATGTACGGCTGATAAGCCACTGACATTACCGTCACGTAATGCAAAACGAGTCATTTCGCCAATCACATAAATACACTGATCTGTGATGGAGTATGGCTTAGTGAATACATTCAAATACGGGAGCAATAAATCACAGGCCTTACTCTCAACGTCGAACGACTCACCGCGAGACTTAACGATCGATACCGCATTATCAAATAGCCCTGCCGCCAGCAATTCAGGGATCACCTCGCCTGTAATGCCGTTATAAGTCACTAATGTTGTTCCCGTTTCCGCTTTTAGCCCATCAACATAAATCTGAGCTATGGTGCTTGCTAACTGCTGTAACTTTTCCATTAGAACCCCTCACGCTGTAAGGCATCACTTAATAGCCCTTGAATCAATTGGCTAATAGGCGCTCGTTGAATGAAAACATCTTTTTCACCCTGTTTTTCTTTAAATTTTTTAACGCGATCTACTATGTCGCTTTCAATTGACACTGCCTTGAAGGTTCTTTTTTGCTTATCCATGATTATTTACCCACCCTGTAGTTATATACACTACAATTGTAATCCAGAGCAAAAAATAAACAACAATATATTGCTATAAATAATCGAAAGTATAGAAATATTTCCTACTTATTTTGGCTTTGATGGTATTAAGACAACAAAAAAACCGACTCAAGGTCGGCTTTTGTTTTTTAGGTGGGTTCTAGTTTAGAGGTTTTGCATAGTTGGTTAGAATGGCTAATTTACCATCTTTATCTCTAATACCAACTGAAACTAACACTTTGTACCCTTCTTTGTCGTATTCAGCCTTTATCTTGCTACACCCTATTTTATTTAGGCAAGCAATAAAGTTTGATTCATCCTCAATTTTAATTATTTTATTTGTTGAATCACCATACGCTACATTCACCTCATCAACCGCATTGTTAAATTTCTTCATTACTTCTTGTTGGCTTGTTTCACCCAATGCCTCTGAGCGTAATACTTGAACCAACCCTAGTTTTTTATTAAATATTAAAACCGTTGATCCTGTAACTCCGCTTGGAGTATTGGTTACCTCACACACAGGGAACTTACATCCTTCACCATCTAAGTTTAACTTTTGGATATCCTCCACCGACTGCCCCCACTTAAAGCCGTAGGGTGCTGGTGGGCTGTTATCACATCCCGATAGAAACAAAGCCAATAGAGCCGTTATCATGATTTTTTTCATTTGGTGATCCCTTTAGTTGAGAAGGCCAATTATACATAACCGCCTCGGCTTATGCTTTGGCGGTGTTCAATTAATGGCTATAACGCCTTGCTAGGGCTTTGCCTGCGATTTGGATTTGGTCAGGCTGACCTGTGATAATTGTTCGCTTAAAGATAAAACCGTATGTTTTGATTTCTACATCGGCTTTTCTCGTGACCGATTCAAGGGCATACCTCAAGTTATCTTTCTCTAAAATCGTATAAGCCAACTCAATAATATCTTGACCTTCTTCATGTCGATACGTGATTTTCATCATTCACCCCGTGTTACTTTTTATTCCATTCCACCAGCGTTTGTTCTGCTATGGCTTGCTGTTCTGGCGTGATTTCTCCGTTAGGTTGTCCGTGCATATCAAACCGATTGCCGCCCAAGATAAGAGCCTTTAAATATACCTTACGATTGATATAAGCGTGTAGCCCTTGTTTTATTTGCCCCTCTGGGATATCCAGCCCTCTATCTTTAGCCTCAGCAATCATAGCTTCCTTGATGCCAATCATTAGCGGCTTGGCTTCTGGCTCACTAAATAGCGTCCAGTGCTTCGCTATACGGTCGATACGGTGTTGTTTCTTCTTCGCGTGAACATCTGCCTTGTTTTTCTTCTTCGGTTGCTGTGGGGCTTCCTGTGACGTTTTAGCCTGTGTGTTTTTTGGTGTGTTCGTCGCTGGTGGATTTGTTACACCATTGTTATTTTTTCTTAATGATAAAGTCACTCGGGTCATGATTTCTTTTTCCTCAAAAAACTTTTCTATTAAATACGCGATCAGGTGTTGGTTCAGTCGGTTCAGTTGGTTCAATTTGTAAAGATGCTTGTTTTTAAAGCATTTATTTGAAAGTACTGAACCAACATACCCATGTTTTGAACCGACATTTTCTATGTATGAACCAACATCGAATTTAAAAATGCCATCCAGTGGAAAAACTCTTTAATTCTGTGTGTTGGTTCAAAATGCCACTTTGTCGGTTCAAAACAGCCTCTTGTTGGTTCAGTGTTGGTTCAATAAATGCTATTTTTCCCTTATAAATCAATAAAACTTATCTACTGAACCAACTGAACCGACACTAAAACGATAAAATCACGTACATGAAAAAAACATTATGGGATTTTCATCCCTCCGCTAGTTGTTGCTCAATTGTTATCTTCTTCTGTGCTCTCTGGAGCGAACTGCAAAACGTAAACATTAAATTGCCGTCCGTCTATGCGTGGGCTTTTTCGTTGATAACCTCTCCCACTGGTGGGTGGTGTTAACATGCCAGCCATTTTTAACGCCTCAGCAAATTGTTTGTAGTTAAACCCTGCCGCGATTTCTTTCTCAAAGGCGGACGGGAAGGTATAAAAGATTATCGGGTCATCCTCGTTACTGCCTTTCTTCCTATATCCTGCAAGGTCTCTAATAGGTAGATCCCTAACATCATAAGGAATTGGGGCAAATCGGCTTAATCCGTGAGCATTCAAAAATGCCTCAGCTTGTTCTTTGATTTGCTCATACTCTTTGTTTCCCGTGCCGAACTCTGCAACCCATACGTTAAATATTGCTTGAACTACATCCCTACAATCTTGTTCACTCCACCCCGTAATCACACGGCCCATAATCAAAGCGGCTTCAATCGTGGCGAATCGGTCGCTCGCTCGGTGTACCTGTTCCCCGTAGCTACTTGGAATTAACTTATTCCAGCGTTGCTGTGCGGCTCTGTAGGCTTCTTTAGCTTCGTCTTTATGATTCGATAGATACTCAATCCAATAACGTCCTGCTACCCCGTAGCTATCACGACAATTCACCTTGATTAAATCCGCGTGGGCTTTCCCTGTTTCACATTCGTGTAGTTCGGTGGCGCGTTCAATGGGGATATTTAGTAATCGCACTAATTGCCCTGCGTTCACTTTCACACCTGAATTTAATAAAAAGGTTTCAATGTCTTTTTCCCCTGTGCTAATGGCCACCGTCCGCCAGCTTTGAACCTGCCTATTGCCACCATCTTTCGCACCTTGTATCTTGCCTTTGCCATTAAACAACGTGTAAGCCGATTTATAGACGTGTTTAGGGTCTGCGCCTTGTCCGACTTCATCCAAATACAAAAGCCCGTCATTGTGCGCTACAGCCTCGTTAGTCATGCCGTATTCAGTGCCATACCACGTTAAACGCTGCAAATCGGGATCACCGTACAAGCTCACGGCCATATCTGCGGTGGTGCTTTTCCCTGCTGTCGATTGGGCGTAAATGTGAATACCAAAGCTGTCCGCCCCTGTGATACTCGTCATCGGTGCGGCTAAGGCTGCGCCAATTGCAAACATCATGAAACTGTTACCGTTAGCCAATCGTGCAACATCCTTCCGCCAGCTTTCTACCGTTCCGCTTGTCTGGTAGGCGGTAGCGGCTGCGCTTTGCCCGTTAAAAAATATCGGTTGTTCGGGTGTGCCAATAATTGAGCCGTCTGGCATGATATACGCGCCTTTGTGCCAGCCTGATTTATTGGTGATACTCCAATTCTCTTTGAATTTCTGGCGCAAGAGCCAATCAGATAAAGACTGTCTTAGCCCTGATTTAGTTGTCACAATTAGCCCTGCATTTTTAAGCGTTTTCCAGCCCTCACGCTCGCCAATATCCCCCATCGGAACGGCTTGAACGTTGTTATTGCCCCACTCGAAAATCAAATACTTTTGATTCAGGTCATTAACGCCTTTCGTAATGCGTTTTATGGCGTTAGATAACCATTGTTCATGATTGATGATCTCCCCTGTTTCTTTGTCCGCTTTAGGCGTAACCAGAAATACACCATCGTCGCGTGATTCAATGCGTATTTTCATGGGGTCGCTTGGTTTTACTGTTTCGGTAACGCTTTCCTTTGCCGTTTCAGTCAATGTAATCTCACTCATTGCCTCGTCTCCTTGTGGCTGATATATTCCCTCGCTGAAAGCAGAGGCAGTAGCTTCCCTCTCTCTGGATTGCAGGTAATCGTTCCAATCTCCCTGACAAGGTGGAATTGAAACATAGCCGCTAACTTCTCTCGCTGCGGCTTCTGCTTTCACCTTGCCCGTGTTGATCTCATTTTTACTGTCATTATCCCCTGCAATGATAATCTGGCTTTCTGGGTACTTAGTCCGCATCACCTTAGCCACATGAATTAAGTTACTCGCATCAATTGCCGCTACTGTGTGCGCTTCTGGTTGGATTAACTGGCACGTCATGGCGGTTGCCAATCCCTCAGCGATAATCACCGTAGACACGTTTACAGGCTCATTAATGGGGTAATAGCTGCCATTCTTCGCACTATCGAGTAATAGCCGTTTCTCGCCATTGGGTTTAATCGTCTGTGCCGCTGTGATTGTGCCTTCAGCATCTATCAATGGAATAATCAGCGAACCATCGGCTAATAGGGTCACGGTGGTACTATCAAATCCTTTCGCCTTGAGATACTCAGATTCGCCCTGTTTAGCATTGGCAATAGTGCGGCTGTACCGCGCGGTAAAGCGTTTATGCTTCTCTATCTGCTCGTTAGCTAGGTTCTCTGCTTGCTGCGCTTTCAATACGTCCTGTTGCGCTTTTACCTCATGGCTACGGTAGGCTGGTGGATTATCTGAACGGGTATCAATTCCAATCATGCCAGCCACCTCATAAGCGGCTTCTGTCACGCTACCGCCCAGAACACGCTGAACTAAGTCCAATCCATCACCTGAGCCGCACTGGCTACAAATAAACGTGCCGTTGCCGTCTTTGTCGTCAAATCTAAAACGGTCTTTACCGCCACAATGAGGGCAAGCGGTGTGCGTGTTTAGGGGCACTTCTGCCCCGAGGTTAGATAATATATTTTGCCATTGGCCATTCGCTTTCAGCTTCACATCACGGATAACATCAATCGGTTTCATCGTCTGCGCCTCCTGCTGGTTCAGCCATTTCATGAGACACACTTAAAATAGACTGATATAATGCTTCACCCTCCAGAGTAAGACGCCCACAATCTACCGCTTTGGTTAAGGCTTCCAGTGCGGCCGTTTCGTATTCTTCAAACTGGTCTATTAACGGCTCAATAAAACAAACCTCAGTTAAGAAACAAAGGTACTCAATAGGTGAAATTTGCTGCTTGTTAGTACGGCCTTGGCATGTTTCCGTGTAGGTGTAACATTCCTCAAAGTCATTCGGGCGGCTTTTAAATACAGCAAAGGCAAAGGCTTTCAGGGCATCATCAAGCGAGTTCGCTTTGGTTTTGAATGGAATAATATTGCTCATTGAAATGCTCCTTTGTTCGCCAGTAAATGGTTTAAATTGTTAATCATGATCTCCCCCTATCAGTGAAGCACTGGCTTAGTGTCAACTTCGCTAGGGCTAACTATTTTCAAAAGGCCATCATGTAAGAGAGTGAGCCCCTTTCTCCCTTTTTCAGAGAGGCGATTTCCCACTTCTGGCTGCATGTTGATAAAGTCCATGTAAGCCCTGATAACTAACTGCTGCCCCATTTCCTGCCCGTATTGCTCACAAATAAGTTCTTCCATGTGTATAATTAACAACGCACGCTCGCCCGATGGGTAAATTGACATCCCTGAACCGCTGTCGCCGTAATACAGCGTGGCAATATCTTTGCCGCCCCGTTCATTGTCGATTTCAATAACACCATGCTTATCCCTTAACTCTTGAACAAATGACGCTGTCACTACCCAACGGCATAAAATCAACGTTTGCTCTAATGTTGGGTTAAACAAGCGTTCTCGCTCACCTTTTGATAGTGCCAATACAAGCTCAAATCCCTTAAGTAAATCTGCGTCAAAACTACCGTTGTCTAATGCGTCCAGTGCTTCGCTGTAACTGATAGCCTTTTGGTTAGCTGCGTCAGTAATGAGAATTACGCCATGTTCGCTGTGCTCGAATGCGTTAATGTTTGTAATATTCATCGGTTCGCCTCCGTTACCGCTAACTTATAAGCTCGCAACACATGCGAGGATTTACCTGTAATCACTGTTTTAATCACTAAACCGTGCTTTGTGCTGGCTGTTACATGGGTTTTAAGTAGTACCGCATCCACAACCCGACGATGTTTTTTATATTGAAATAGATTGCTGGTTACGGTGATTTTGGCGACTGCGCCACTGTCAAAATAATTGAGTTTCATTATTTGCCCTCCGTTACTTCTTCCAGTGATTTTTTAATCTGGCAAGCAATCGTTAAGGCAATGCTTATCATGTTTCGAGTTTCGTTATCTTCCTCAGCCGCGCACCATGTAGACAACAAAGTCAGTAATGCGGAAGTCTGGTTCTCAGGTGTTTCAATCAGTATTTCTATTTCACGCTTCTGTTCTGGTGTCATCACTTCACCTCACGCACATAGTTAATTCGGATATCGGTTAAACCGTCACGTTGCGCCTCTCGCATCACTTGCGATTGAGCGTCTTTCTGGGTGGCAGATATCACACGCTTGCTAATACCTAGCGTTAAGCCTTTCGGTGTTGTGCCATACCCTGCGATTTGAAACGTTCTCATGAGCGATAACCCCCCATATCCTGAATGTGTAGCTGTGAGGCTTGTTCAATAGCCATTACCATTGGTTTAAGTGCTTTCTTCTCCTTGCGACGTAAGTTCATGGCATAACTGCCGCGCCTACCGTGACCTTGATAAGAGTCAGCTTCTAAACTACTAATCAAGTTCTGAGCCTCACCAATTGGCATGGATTCAAGTTCCGCCAGCGTGGGGATTTGAATGTGTTTAATTTCGGGAAACTCAGAGAGTCGGAAATAACTGTTAACCATTGAACGCTGAACCTGCCACGACAAATCATCGGTAAATGGCTTAACCAACATGAGATAACCAGATTCAGCCAATACCATTATTTCAGGCGTGTACTTGGTGATATTTTCATCAAGGTGTGGACGTAATACGTCCTGACCTAACAAAAAGTAATCAACTCCATCAATGAAATGGCGTTTATGCTTGGTGAATGTACGCCTTGCTGTACCTTTCGGGCGTTGGTGTACCTCGTCAATCATGGCAAAGGTCACAACTCGCTTACCTTGATACATGAATGGGCTTAGGCTGGTGGCATTGATAGTAACTTGTCTCATTTCATCACCTCCGCTAACCGAGTAATTTCTTTCCCTTGAGCATGTACAAGGCGATTAACTGCTCTCAGTAGAAAATGTGTATCTGTATCAGCCTCATTCTCTACAGCCGTTAACAGTGGGATTAACAACGCTTGGAGCTCCTCGTTGATATGCTCGACTTCTTCCAAGGTAGATAAGTGACCAACTTTTAATTTAATTGTTTTCATTTGGTCGCCTCCTCGAGGGATTCCCGAATTTCACCACTTAAATCACAAGCGATAGTAATTAGGTCTACTAATTCAGTCGGGCATCTCCCGTTAGCCTTTTCCAGTATGACCATAACTAATGAATGGGCTTGTTGTGCCTTATACGCTGCTACATCTAAAGAAATTGGCTTGCTCATGCTTTTCCCTCCGATTTAGCGTCTACGGCTTCCGCGTCACTAATACGGTTAATGGCTTCCAACCAGTAATAGAGTTCTTGTTTTTTTGGATCATCAATCTGAGGGAATACCTCACAAAGAATATGAGCCATACCTTTTCGAACCCTAAGTAAACGGTCACGGCTGCGTTCTTCTGAGTGTAAAGGGGCGTTATTGCCTAACATGTCCGTTATTTCAGCTTGAATACGCTGATAGTTATCAGGATATAAACGACTCATAATTAAGCCCTCCCTGCATAGGTGTATTCGTTGCTGAACTGGCTTAATGAGACAATGACAGGACTATCAAAGCCGTCTCTCTGAAAGGTCACACGGTTGAATTGAACCGATAAAACTTTGACGGTTTCACCATTATTTTTGTGAGTGTAGAAATCATTAGGTTGAGGGTTACGCATGAGCCACCTCCTGAGCAGGTAAGCGACCAGCGAATGACAGAATGTAATCACGTACAAGCATGAGTCTTGCATCGTGTTCGTTCGGTGCTGTAACAGCAATACGGCAAGGTTTAGCGGTGTAATCGCTACGGTTTAACGCGAGGAATAACCATCTGTACGATTGGTTAGGGGTGAGACTAGTCCGCCCTGTGACGGGTGTGTTAAACTTACTCATAGTTACCTCGATAGTGTGATTATCGTTGGTGATTAGATGCCCTGTTAGTGTTGACGCACTACAGGGCATTGCTTTTTTATTGGGATAACCTGTGTTATGGTATTTACCAATTAATAATAGGCTATCATAGTGGTATTTACCAGTGCAAGATAAAAAAGAAAAGAAAGCATTTAATAGATCTCGAAGCACCATGAAAATGATTCGCTTTGAAGATGACTTACTCGAACAAATAAACTCAGTTATTGGCGATGAGCCATTTAGCGCATGGGTTAAGACAGCCTGTCGTAACGAGCTGGAAAGATTAGGTGTTAAGCCTAAAAACTGATATTTGCCATACCAGAGAAGTAAGCTAATATTAATATTCTCACTTGCTCGGTATTTAATATCGACGTTTCCAAGGGTAGCCGATTGGCTGCCCTTTTTTATGGACTCCAAAAACTCAATTCTGCCTTGTGTAGTGCCCCCAGATAAACCTTGCCAATGAGGATAATTCGCCTCTTTAAAAAGGTGAGAAAAATCACCTTTAGCAAATGGTGTAAATTCTCCACGTTTTAGGTTCTCGCTGTTATCCCATCCTCCAACGGTGGTTAGGATTAATTGATTGGCAAAATGTTTTGCTGATTGACCTGAGAAATATTCCCCAGATTGATTTCCCATAAATTTGGGTGATTGATTGGCATAAATTTTCGCTAATACATCGGCTAAAGTTTTAGCTGATTGCTGAGCCAAAATATTGGCCGAGTAACCAGACGAAAGTTTGTCTGATTGATTGCCAGTAATACCGTAGTTTAAAGCTACAGTATTATTAAGGGAGTAAATTAAACTTACCCCCTTACCTGCCAGTAGGGAATCATTCACTTGGTAGGCAATATTCCCCAACTCTGGGGATAATTGATTAATATTTGAACTTTGATACACCGCTTTGGGTGTACTAACCATTTGTAAGTTAATAGCCGTCATTAGTGGATTTCTCCATCAAGAAAATCAGGCTGGTACTTCTTCCATAATTCACGTTCTTCACGCTGTAAATCAGCTTTCTTTTGCTTACAGGATTGCAGGTCACGTCCATGTTTTGAGGCTGTGATTTGGTATTGTTGCTGACGCTTAGTGAAGTCATTTAACGCTGAGAATGGCACACCATACGCGCCAGTTTTACGAATAGATGGGATAACGTCACGGAATACCCAATTAGTAAAACGATGTGCGAATGTGCCTTTAGTGGTTGCCTTGCGGCTACGGGCAATTAGTTTATAGAAACCAGACTCCGCTATAACCTGTCTGTTAGGGTTTCCCTGAATACCATAGTTTAAAGCTATAGTATTTTTTTCGTCCAAGTCTAATGATTTTAAAGCATCACTTGAGTTTAATATTTCCAATGCGTCACAAACATCTTTAGCAACGAACCACGGATCATTATTAATTTTAACTATCCGCACCTCTACCCCCTCAAATCGAATAACGGAAATATCATCTGAGTTAATATTTAAAATAGGCTCTTCACTGAATTTAGGGTGAGCGAATCCACCAGCATTTAAGCTGTTATTTTTTAGTTTCATTTTCTTATTCCGTTATTTTGTCGGGTAGAGGCTTAAAATATTATTTACGTGTACTTTATCTAGCGTCTGGTAATTACCTTGTTCAGCGCGTTCATTAATTAAATTGATAACCTTCTGCGCATCCTGAGCCGTCTTAAAGCGGTAACGGTAGTGTGACCCGATACCATCAGGATTAGGCTCATCAATGCGATCCAGTGTAATATCCAACTTGCGCTCTAACTCCGAGGCGTAGTTCCTTGCTGACGATAAGCGACAATGAATTAATATTTCATTCTCTGTAAATCCATTAATGCCAGTACCTAACATATATAAACGGGCACGGTGTTTTTTGGGTGGGTTCTTTGATAGAATAGATGCTGTCGCGTTATCCTGAGAAGCCACCTGTAGCGGGTGGTTTTTCTTTTCCATTATGCCACCTCGCCTGTACGTGATTCAGCAATCTTATTTGCTACCCACTCATCGACCTCTGACTCAACAAAAGCAATAGAACGAGTGCCGATTTTTACTGATTTAGGGAATTGACCTGCTTCAATGAGGCGATAAATCCACGCTTTACCGTAGCCCGTACGACGCATAACTTCAGGTAAGCGAATGAGGTTTTCTTTTAAGGTTGTAACTGTTGGCATGGTGCCCCCTGTTATCTAGTTAATGATACGCCTTAGTAGACGTTCGTAGATCTCAGGATGGAATATACTTCGTTGAATTAGGTGTTTTCGTAATATTACAAAAATAGTTCGTAATATTACGAGTCAATATTTTTAAGCCAGCCAGAAACAGCATTTCCACTAGGTAATGAGAGGTTCAATGAGTCGAACTCTGTTCTAATTACTCCTCTTGGATTTTCAATATGAGGGCGGGGGTTATCAGCAACATCTTTGCCATACTTAGTAAAAAGTAAACCGTAAATAAATTGAGCTTGTGCGTTTTGTGTTTTTAATGAAATCTTTTTTTGGGGCTCTCGACTCTCAGAGAAAAATGATTCTATATCTTCCATCTTAATTGCAAAATATGCATTCTGAGGCAAGCTAGTGCAGGGAATAAAGCTATTTTCCATTTTGCCATGGCGAACTTCATCTCGGATATTTTTCAACTTTTCTATATGCCCAGAAAGAAAACCACTTCCCTCACCATCCTGTGATTGACTTAATTTGATTAACTCCAGTAGCTCTTTCTCAACATCAAACCCAGTGATTAACTGATATTTTTTTGTTGGTTCAGCGATGACGATCCCCTTTATGTCATATAACGACCGTGTTGGCATAGGCAATTGTTCTTCTTGCGAATATATTCTTTCCGCTTCATGTTTTGCTATACCTGTAGGCAAAGCTGACCATAAACTAGAAACCCTCATGATCTGATTATCAATAGGTGTAGCGTGAGGAACTAATGTATTAGGCAATATTGGCTCTTGGCTTAATAGTTTACGATTATCGGAAAGAGCTGTTTCTGTTTCAGATAAAACATAAGAAAGTGGCCTATCTGTAATGTCTACAGCCCTAACAAAAACTGGGGTATGAAAAAAAACAGAGGGTCTGATTACGCCATCAGCAATCAATCGCGCAACATCAGATAATCTAATCTCATTTTTTAATTTCTTACTTAAAAAGCGAGATGTTTCTTTAAGTGTTAGCCATTTTCGGCTAGCTAATATATCCACGCCTCACTCCCTGAGTTATCTGTGGTCTACTGTCGTCCATTAAGAAATACTAAAGTAAAGTGTATAGTATATCTGCGTATTATCAAGTGAACTAAATGGAGGCTACTTGTGGATAAGTTCGTTGATATTTTAAATATTTACTGCAATAACAATTTATTACAAAACAAAAAACCAGACATTTTATTATCTGGTTCTGCATGCGACTGCTGGTGGATTAAGCACATTTAAAATTGCCGTGTACAACGTTATCCCCGTTCTCTAATGCCCCCATGTAATCAGCGTACCATTGAAGCATTTCTCTGCGCCCATCAATGTATTGAGCATGGTTATACGTTCCACGAATAGAGTTTTTATCAACGTGCGCTAGCTGTGTCTCAATCCATGCGGTGTTATAGCCTTGTTCGTGTAGGATGGTACTCATTGTGTGCCTGAATCCGTGACCTGTGGCTCTACCATCATAACCAATACGTTTTATGACCTGATTTATTGCCGCTTCACTCATTGGCTTAGAAGCATCATTCCTGCCATGAAAGATATACTTAAACCGCCCTGTTAAGGTTTGTATTTCTCTGAATAATTCTAACGCCTGCGTAGAGAGTGGGACCATGTGAGGACGACGCATTTTCATACGCTCTTTTGGGATTTCCCAAATAGCCTTATCAAAATCGATTTCTGACCATTCAGCAGCTCTAAGCTCAATAGTACGAACACCTGTTATCATTAATAGTTTTGTAGCAATCTGAGTGATCTTACTTCCACTGCATACAGATAGTGCCTGTAAAAAATCAGGTAGCTCATTAACGTTTAAATGAGGAAAGTGTTTTGCCTTTGGCGTAGACAGTGCGCCAGCTAATTCTGATGCAGGGTTATACTCTGCCCGCCCCGTAACAATTGCATAGCGGAATACTTGGTTACATGCCTGTCTTATCTTCTTTAGCTTATCCAACACACCACGCTTTTCTAATTTTCTAAGCACCTCTAGCATGTCTAGCGGCTTAATTTCCGTAATGCTAGCTTTACCAATGTAAGGGAAGATATCTTTCTGGAAGGCTTCTAATAAGTCATCAGCGTAGCCTTGCGACCAATTCGGCTTTTTATAGTCGTGCCATTCAAGCGTGATTTTCTCAAAGCTATTATTTACCTGAGACTCTTTTTCTCGCTTTTCGGCTTTCTTTACCAACGATGGGTCATCACCTAACGCTAATATGCGCTTGGCTTCTTCTCTTTTCGCCCTAGCTTGTGCGAGTGATATTGATGGATATACACCTAAAGCCAGCCTTTTCTCTTTACCAGCATATCTATATTTCATACGCCAATACTTAGAACCATTTGGAGCAACTTCTAAATACATGCCCCCACCGTCAGAAAGTTTATAAGCTTTCTCTTTTGGCTTGGAAGTGTCTACTTGTCTGGCTGTTAGCTTCATTTGGGGGCACCGATTTTCATTGAACGGGGTAATGCCCCCAATTATGCCCCCACATATATGTAAATTTCAATAGACGTAACTAGACCTTGGAATACTAGGAATTCTTGTGATAGCTGATTTTATAAGGGTTTTATAGACTGTTGTAGACTTTGAAATACTTGAGAATGGTACGCCCTACAGGATTCGAACCTGTGACCTACGGCTTAGAAGGCCGTTGCTCTATCCAACTGAGCTAAGGGCGCATTGATAATGCAGGTAGCCTATATGGCTGATGGCGTTGAATTATACGGTTGCTGAGCGCCGAGTCAATGGCTTTTCGCTACTAAAATTACTAGATGCTCAATTTATGTAACAGTTTGAACTGACAATAGTGTGAAGTTCTGACAAAATAGAGATATTACCGTGTCTCATATATGGATTAAGTTACAGATGTTAGCAAAAATTATTGATGGGAAAACGATTGCGCAGACAATTAGGCAAGAAGTTGCCCAAAAAGTACAGTTACGTTTAGAACAAGGAAAACGCGCTCCAGGGCTTGCCGTTATTTTAGTCGGTGCCAACCCTGCCTCGCAAATCTATGTTGGCAGTAAGCGTCGTGCTTGTGAAGAAGTCGGTTTTATTTCGCGTTCCTATGATTTACCTGATACAACGTCAGAAGCGGAATTACTAAAACTGATTGACGATTTAAACCAAGATACCCAAATTGATGGGATCTTAGTTCAATTGCCATTACCTGCGGGCATTGATAACGTTAAAGTTATTGAACGCATTCATCCAGACAAAGATGTTGATGGCTTCCACCCCTACAATGTGGGTCGCCTTTGCCAGCGAGCACCTCGCTTACGCCCTTGCACACCAAGGGGCATCGTTACGTTGCTAGAACGCTATAATATCAATACACACGGTTTAAATGCCGTTATTATTGGCGCATCTAACATCGTTGGTCGCCCAATGAGCCTAGAGCTACTATTAGCAGGTTGCACCACAACCGTTACCCATCGTTTTACCCAAGACTTAGAACAACATGTGCGCAATGCGGACTTACTTGTTGTTGCGGTTGGTAAGCCTAATTTTATTCCAGGAGAGTGGATTAAACCTGGTGCTATCGTTGTTGATGTTGGTATTAACCGTTTAGAAAATGGTAAAGTAACAGGGGATATTGATTTTGATGAGGCGTCAAAACGCGCATCTTGGATAACCCCCGTTCCCGGTGGAGTTGGGCCAATGACCGTAGCAACCCTGATTCAAAACACGTTACAAGCGTGTGAAGAGTACCACGATATTTAATGTAATCTGGAGCAACAATGGAAATTTTCAATCTTGATGGGCATCCGCACGTCGAACTGTGCGATTTGCTAAAAATTCAAGGCTGGGCTGAAAGTGGCGCAATGGCTAAAGCAATGATTGCTGATGGCTTAGTACAAGTCGACGGCGTCGTTGAAACACGTAAACGCTGCAAAATTTTGGCTGGAAAAACCGTTTCAATGGGTAGTGAAACAGTCAGAGTTGAAGAATAGTTTATTTGGGTAAGCTGAGCCAGTCAGCTTACCCACCTCCCTCTTTACCCCATCATAACACTCCTTTATCTGTTAGCTCATTTCCAAGTAAACCATCAACAATTTATTTTGAGATATTTTTTATCCCCTGCCTTTTTAAAAAAACATTATTCTTTGTTTTTGATAAGAAAATAATTTCAGCAACACTTCAGCTCGCAATAAAACTCTCCTTATAAAACGTATTTATTTAAGTTAAAAAATTTAACTTAGATCTCAATTTCAACATAATTTTCTTCTATTCCATA
The DNA here is from genome assembly GCF_041344805.1 of Providencia sp. TYF-12. Lineage (NCBI taxonomy): Bacteria > Pseudomonadati > Pseudomonadota > Gammaproteobacteria > Enterobacterales > Morganellaceae > Providencia > Providencia sp. TYF-12. The sequence goes on along the minus strand of NZ_CP166833.1, from coordinate 1,381,465 downwards.
GACAAGACTAAACGATTCAGCTATCGTTGTTAACGATAACATGATTAACAAACAATCAGATCTGCTCGTAAGCATTCTTTCTGGCTGGTCCGGTTATCACTAAATAATCAGGAGAAATTATGTTTAGCCTATCAATTAATGATATCCATCTTGCTGCATCAGCAACTGACAAAAAGAGTGCCATTGAACAAGTGGCTCTAGCATTAGAAAACTCAGGTTATGTTAAAAGTGGTTATGTACAAGGGATGCTTAATCGAGAACTGCAAGCCCCCACTTTTTTAGGCAATGGGATTGCTATTCCTCATGGGACAACAGACACTCGAGACCAAGTATTAAAAACGGGTTTCTCTGTATTCCAATTTCCTCATGGTGTTGAATGGGGCGATGGGCAAACTGCTTACATTGTCATTGGTATTGCTGCTCAATCTAATGAACATTTAGAATTGCTTCGCCAATTGACCCACGTTATTAGTGATGAAAATATTGCGCAAGCAATGGTAAAGGCAAATACACCTAAAGCACTAAAGCAATTATTAATGGGAGAAAGCCAAATTCAGCCATTAAAATTTGACGATACGATGGTTACTATTAATGCCCATGCAGATAATATTAATACACTGAAAATACAAAATATTATTAACCTACAAAATGCCCAAATAGTGAGTACTGACTTTATTACGCAAGTGCTCACTGAAACACCTTATTACCTTGGACAAGGTATTTGGCTAAGTGATAGCCCTGTTGGGAACATTCAAAATGGTATTGCGTTATCGGTCGCCAAAAACACCTTTCATTTTCAAGAGCATCCGGTCAAAGCCTTAATCACCATTTCTTATGCGAATAACCAAGTTGAGTCATTTCTATCAAAAGTAAGTCAGTTATTACAAAACCAACAAATCAGTCATATTTTAAAAAATGATAACGTTAACTCTTTAGTTTCACGCTTTACAAATGAACAAAACACAAACTCCCCTTCCCCCTCCGATTCACTTATAGAACCAAGCCAGTCTGGGATCACTCAAGATTTTACCATTATGAATCCACATGGCTTGCATACTCGTCCAAGTACCCTGTTAGTCAGCACTATTAAAAAATTCGAAAGCACAATCACCGTCAGTAACCTTGATGGGACAGCAGTACCTGTTAATGGGCGTAGTTTAATGAAAATAGTCAGTTTAGGCGCTAAATGTGGCCATCGTTTACGAATTCACGCAGAAGGAGTTGATGCACAGCAAGCGATAAGCACGATTGGCGAAGCCATTAATTCCGGACTTGGAGAACAAATTCCATGAGTAGAAGAGTTGCAACTATCACTTTAAACCCAGCTTATGACTTAGTTGGTCTGTTAACTGATATCCATCGTGGTGATGTGAATTTAGTTAAAACTGCAGGTCTTCACGCAGCAGGAAAAGGGATCAATGTCGCCAAAGTACTTAAAAATTTAGATATTGATGTCACCGTCGGTGGTTTTTTAGGAAAAGAAAACCAAGATGGCTTTCAAAAAGTCTTTAGTGAAACGGGTATCGCGAATCGCTTCCAAGTCGTTGAAGGACGTACACGAATTAATGTGAAACTCACAGAGCAAGCTGGGTCTGTGACTGATTTCAATTTTTCAGGTTTTAGCATTACCAAAGCAGATTGGCAGCGTTTCGTAACAGACTCACTAAGCTGGGCTGGGCAATTCGATATGATTTGTGTTAGCGGAAGTTTACCTCAAGGCGTCGACTTAAATGATTTTACCCAATGGATGCGCCGCCTGCGTGAACAATGCATGTGTGTGATTTTTGATAGTAGCCGCGAAGCCTTTGTCGCAGGCTTAAAAGCATTACCTTGGCTAGTCAAACCCAATCACCGTGAATTAGAAATTTGGGCAGGCAGAGCACTATCTACCCATCAAGAAATTGTTGAGGCCGCGAATCAGCTCCGGCAGCAAGGTATTGCCCATGTTGTCGTTTCTTTGGGTGAAGAAGGTGCTATGTGGGTTAACGCATCAGGGGCTTGGTTTGCAAAACCACCTAAATGCGAAGTTATCAGTACTGTTGGTGCCGGAGACTCCATGGTTGGCGGGCTAATCTATGGCTTATTAATGAGCCAAACTAGTGAACATACCTTACGTCTTGCTACAGCGGTATCCGCACTCGCAGTCTCACAACCTAATGTCGGTGTTACTAACAGAGCTCAACTTGCACGCATGATGGCTCAAATTGACTTACAGCCGTTTACAGTAGAATAAGGGTAAACATGATGAAAATACTAATCGCTCCGAGTCATCAACAAGGTCCTGCTATTGTCTGGCTGGCTATTGATGCCTTAAAAAAAATATCTGCTAGACAAAATATTACGTTTACAGAACAACTTTCAGATGCCGATATTATCATTTGTTTTGAAAATCAACTACCTGATAGCTTTACTTGCATTGATAAAAAAGTTTATTTTGGCCTTCCTGAGCACGCAATTAGGCAACCTGCTGAATTTCTTTCAGCAGCTCTTAGCCAAGCTATATTCTTAACAGAAAATGCTTCAGCACCATCTCATTCATCTCCTCTATCTGTTCTGGCAGTTACCGCCTGCCCTACAGGGGTTGCACATACCTATATGTCAGCAGAAGCTCTTGAAACTGAAGCCAAAAAACGTGGCTGGCATATAAAAGTAGAAACTCGAGGTTCCGTCGGTGTAGGAAACGAAATTACACCAGAAGAAATAGAACGGGCCGATCTTGTTATCGTCGCGGCAGACATTGAAGTCAATGTTGATAAATTTGCGGGGAAAAAAATGTACCGCACCTCCACCAGTGCGGCATTGAAAAAAACAGCTCAAGTAATGGATAAAGCTATAGAAGAAGCGAGTCTATTCACGCCACAATGTGGAACCCCCTCCTCGCAATCACATAAAACCAATGAAAAACGTGGAATATATAAACACTTACTCACTGGAGTGTCTTATATGCTTCCGATGGTTGTTGCCGGAGGTCTGTGCACCGCACTGTCATTTGCTTTTGGTTTGGACGCTTCCAACATTGAAGGGTCACTGGCTTGGGCACTTAGCCTAATTGGTGGACAAACAGCTCTCGCGTTGATGGTGCCAGTGCTATCCGGTTATATCGCCTACTCTATTGCTGATAGGACTGGTTTAACGCCAGGTCTAGTCGGCGGTGTACTTGCAACCACTTTAGGTGCTGGGTTCTTAGGTGGGATTATTTCTGGCTTCCTTGCGGGTTACAGTGCTCATTTTATTAGTACTCGATTAAAATTACCGCAAACAATGGAGGCACTAAAACCAATTTTAATCGTGCCACTAATTTCTACCTTAGTGACCGGCCTAGCCATGATCTATGTAATAGGGCATCCCGTCGCTTGGTTAATGGATTGGCTAACAAACTGGCTAAATACGATGGGAACCACCAATGCCGTGATCTTAGGGGCGATTCTCGGTGCAATGATGTGCACTGACATGGGAGGCCCGGTCAATAAAGCTGCCTATGCTTTTGGTGTGGGACTGTTAAGTTCACAAACTTATGCGCCAATGGCAGCGATTATGGCAGCAGGAATGGTTCCCCCTCTAGCAATGGGTATTGCAACCTTTTTGGCTCGTCATAAATTTGTTCCAGCAGAACGTGAGGCAGGCAAAGCTTCATTTGTTCTAGGATTATGCTTTATTTCTGAAGGAGCCATTCCCTTTGCAGCAAAAGACCCTATCCGTGTTCTCCCTGTTTGTATCATTGGTGGCGCAATAACTGGAGCGTTATCCATGTACTTTGGTATTCAGTTGATGGCACCTCACGGGGGTCTATTTGTGCTGTTAATACCCGGAGCCATTAATCATGTATTGATGTATTTATTCGCGATAGTAGTTGGCACAGTGGTTTCAGGTGTGCTTTATGCCATTGTCAAAAAAGCAACCCCTAAAGAAGCTCAACAAGAAATGGCAAGTATCGCTTAGTCATACCAATTTAAGTTCCATTCCTAGTCCCTGTTGGTAGTCTTATTCCCCCCTTAATTGGGGGGCTTTTATCTAGAACAAAATAAAAACGGTTAGATATCACTACCTAACCGCTTAAATATCTAACGCTTTATTTTTAACTCAATTTATATTTGAAATAAAACTTATATTAATATGCTGAATATTTAATGTTATTGCTAGGCGCTGAACGCGGATAACTTGGGGAGCATACAAAAGTATGTGACCCAAGTAGCCAAGTGATGGCAACACCGCCACAACGTGAAGTTGATTCTTATTAATACGCTAAATAGTTCGTGTTGTGGCTAGGCACCGAAAGCGGATAACTTGGGGAGCATACAAAGGTATGTGACCCAGTAGCCAAGTGATGGCAACACCGCTACAGCGTGAAGTTGACTCTTATTAATACGCTAAATAGTTCGTGTTGTGGCTAGGCGCCGAACGCGGATAACTTGGGGAGCATACAAAGGTATGTGACCCAAGTAGCCAAGTGATGGCAACACCGCCACAACGTGAAGTTGATTCTTATTAATACGCTAAATAGTTCGTATTGTGGCTAGGCACCGAAAGCGGATAACTTAGGGAGCATACAAAGGTATGTGACCCAAGTAGCCAAGTGATGGCAACACCGCCACAGCTTGAAATTAACACTTATTAATACGCTAAATAGTTCGTGTTGTGGCTAGGCGCCGAACGCGGATAACTTGGGGAGCATACAAAAGTATGTGACCCAAGTAGCCAAGTGATGGCAACACCGCCACAGCGCGAAATATGACGCGTATTATTTGCGACGCCACGTAGTGCCAGCCGCACCATCCTCCAACACCACCCCCATTGCAGTAAGTTCATCACGCGCCGCATCCGCTTGTGCCCAATCTTTATTCTGACGCGCATCTAAACGTTGTTGAATTAATGCCTCAATTTTTGCCACTTCCGCATCATCTTCAGTCTGTGCGCCACCTTTTAGGAAACTTTCTGGGTCTTGTTCTAACAAACCTAGAACACCGGCTAGCTCACGAAGTTGTGCCGCCATCCCATTGGCCGCTGACATATCTTCTGATTTCAAGCGGTTTACTTCACGCACCATATCAAACAATACAGAATAGGCTTCTGGAGTATTAAAATCGTCATTCATCGCTTCAATAAAACGAGCTTTAAATTCTTCACCACCAGCTGGTACAGCTGATTTATCGGTGCCTCGTAATGCGGTATACATGCGCTCAAGTGCTGTACGAGCCTGCTTTAAATTTTCTTCGGTATAATTGAGTTGGCTACGATAATGACCAGATAACAAGAAATAACGTACCGTTTCTGCATCGTAATATTCAAGCACATCACGAATAGTAAAAAAGTTATTGAGAGATTTAGACATTTTCTCTCTATCGACCATCACCATCCCTGAGTGCATCCAATAATTAACATATGGGCCATCATGGGCACAGGTAGATTGTGCAATTTCGTTTTCATGGTGTGGGAACATTAAGTCAGAGCCCCCACCGTGAATATCAAAATGGTTACCTAACGTTTTGCTATTCATCGCGGAACATTCAATATGCCAGCCTGGGCGACCTAAACCCCAAGGTGACTCCCAACTAGGTTCACCTTGTTTGGACATTTTCCACAACACAAAATCCATTGGATTTCGTTTAACATCCGCAACTTCAACGCGTGCACCCGCTTGCAGTTGTTCTAAATCTTGGCGCGACAATAAGCCATAATTCGGGTCAGTTTTTACCTCAAACATGACATCGCCATTACCTGCAACATACGCGTGTCCACGTTCAATTAAACTTTGGGTTAATTCAATAATTTCACTAATATGGCGTGTTGCACGTGGCTCGCTGTCTGGGCGCAAGATATTTAAAGCATCGAAATCTTTATGCATTTCAGCCAGCATACGCGTTGTCAGCGCTTCAACGCTTTCATTATTTTCCGCCGCACGTTTAATGATTTTATCGTCAATATCAGTCACATTACGAACATAATTCAAGTCATAACCTAAATAACGTAAATAACGGCTAATTGCATCAAACGCTACAAATGTACGGCCATGACCGATATGACACAAGTCGTAGATAGTGATGCCACACACATACATCCCAATCTTACCTGCGTGGATGGGCTTAAACTCTTCTTTTTGGCGACTTAGTGTATTAAAAATTTGCAGCATCTGAACTTTTCCATTTTATTTGAAAAATGATTATCGATTTCTATCGATAAAATATCATGTTATTGAACCCCGTTCACCTTAAGAATGCAAGGGTTTAACCTACCTTTACTATCGGTTTTTTCATTGTATTTAAGACGCACCTATTATGCTATAAAACAGCTACAATGCGTACTGCTGCTTCAAGTCAGGTTTTATCTGTGATATAAACTTGCTGATCTCAACGCTTTCGCAAGATAGCGCATAAAAAACAATTATTCAGGATAGCTATTATGGTTACATTTCATACCAATCACGGTGACATTGTTATCAAAACCTTTGACGATAAAGCCCCCGTCACAGTCGAAAACTTTTTAACTTATTGTCGTGAAGGTTTCTACAATAATACCATTTTCCATCGTGTTATTAATGGTTTCATGATCCAAGGTGGTGGTTTTGAGCCCGGCATGGAACAAAAAAACACTAAAGCTCCTATCAAAAATGAAGCTAACAACGGTGTCAAAAACAGCCGTGGTACATTAGCAATGGCTCGTACCAACGACCCACATTCTGCAACCGCACAATTTTTTATTAACGTTGTTGATAATGACTTCTTAAACTTCCGCTCAGAGCGCCCTGATGGCTGGGGTTACTGCGTATTTGCAGAGGTTGTTGAAGGCATGGACGTTGTCGACAAAATCAAAGGGGTATCTACTGGTCGCAGTGGGTTCCACCAAGACGTTCCTCGTGAAGATGTAATCATTGAGAAAGTGACAGTTAGCGAGTAAGCCTGAGCGCATGTCCACTTATATCATTGCAGATTTGCATTTGAGTGAAGATGAACCGGCGATCACCGCCGGTTTTATTAATTTTATTCAACAGCAAGCCATCCACGCCGATAGCCTGTATATCCTCGGTGATTTTTTTAATTATTGGGTGGGTGATGATGATCAAGGCCCGCTTCATCAACTTGTTGCTAACGAATTAAAAACACTGACAAGTCAGGGAGTCCCTTGCTATTTCATTCACGGAAATCGGGATTTTTTGATGGGTAAACGTTACGCCAAACAATGTGGCATGACTATTTTGCCCCAAGAAACATTGCTGGAACTTTATGGCAATCGCATTTTGATTTTACACGGTGATACTTTATGCACTGATGATGCCGCTTATCAAAACTACCGTAAAAAAGTCCATACTCCATGGGTTCAACGTATTTTTCTTGCACTTCCCTTATTTATTCGCCGCCGCATTGCCCAAAAAATGCGCCAAAATAGCCAGTATGCAAGCAGTATGAAAGCAGAATCCATCATGGATGTTAATCCTCAAGCGGTTATTGACGCACTAAAAAGGCACCAAGCCCAATGGATGATCCACGGTCATACCCACCGCCCTGCTATTCATGAAATCAATATTGGTGGTAAAGTTCATTTTCGTGGCGTGTTAGGTGCATGGCATCATGAAGGTTCTGCCTTTGTTATCAATCAACAAGGTATCGAACTCATTTTCTTCCCATTCGAATAACGCTTCTGCAACTTCTTGGTTGTAAACATAACTGATTGCCTATTTATTAATCACGCAAACGTTTTCCTTGCTGCTTTGTCGTGATATGATCGGCACAATTCAATTCTCCGCCTTCGGGTGACGTTTTTTTCAATACAGGAAAGCACCAAATGACTGCCCAAGCTTCTGATCAATCTGCGGCAAAAATCGCCATTGTTATGGGTTCGAAAAGTGACTGGACAACCATGCAGCATGCTGCTGATGTGTTAACCGAGCTCCAACTCCCTTTTCATGTCGAAATAGTCTCAGCACACCGCACCCCAGACAAACTGTTTTCTTTCGCTGAAAATGCGAAAGAAAATGGCTTTGATGTGATTATTGCCGGTGCTGGCGGAGCCGCTCATTTACCGGGTATGTTAGCAGCGAAAACCTTAGTTCCTGTATTTGGCGTTCCTGTACAAAGTGCTGCACTCAGTGGCGTCGATAGCCTCTATTCTATCGTACAAATGCCCAAAGGGGTCCCCGTTGGGACCTTAGCTATAGGCAAAGCAGGCGCTGCCAATGCGGCTTTATTAGCCGCTCAAGTACTCGCAATCAGTGACTTCGTCGTTTTCAATCGCCTCGCTGCATGGCGTGCGACGCAAACTAATGATGTGTTAAACAACCCAGATCCGAGGGAAGCCTAATGAAGCCCGTCTGCGTTCTTGGTAATGGCCAATTAGGCCGAATGCTTCGCCAAGCGGGCGAGCCATTAGGTATCGCTGTTTTTCCTGTTGGCCTTGATGCGGAACCTGAGGCGGTTCCTTATCAACAAAGCGTGATCACTGCGGAAATTGAACGCTGGCCTGAAACCCCATTAACAAAAGAACTCGCACGTCATAACGCTTTTATTAATCGTGATATTTTTCCACGCCTAGCGGATAGGTTCCCACAAAAAAGCCTATTTGATAGTTTGCAGCTTGCAACGGCGCCTTGGGCACGGCTTGAGTCACCAGAACAATGGCCTGAGCTATTCGCTACGTTAGGGGACTTTCTCATCGTCAAGCGTAGAACTGGCGGTTACGATGGCCGAGGGCAATGGAGAGTGCGCCCCGGCGATGAAACTCAATTGCCCGCAGAAATTTATGGTGAGTGCATCGTTGAGCAAGGCATTCCCTTTGATGGCGAAGTGTCTGTGATTGGCGCACGCAACCAAGCAGGGGAGTCCGTTTTCTACCCAATCACCCATAACCTTCATCAAGAAGGGATCTTGCGTACCAGCGTCGCTTTCCCTAAATCTGCTACTCCATTACAAGCGCAAGCGCAGGCGATGTTAAGTGCAGTCATGGATGAATTAGGTTATATCGGTGTCATGGCAATGGAATGTTTCGTGGTTGGCGATAACTTACTTATCAATGAGATTGCCCCTCGCGTTCATAATAGTGGGCATTGGACTCAAAACGGTGCCTCCATTAGCCAATTCGAATTACATTTAAGGGCAATTTTAAACTTGCCGATGCCATCCCCTGAGGTTTATAGCCCTGCGGTTATGGTCAACCTTATTGGCACTAATATCAACCTTGACTGGCTTAAACTACCGCTTATTCACCTACACTGGTATGAAAAAGAAGTACGCCCTGCCCGTAAAGTTGGTCATTTAAATTTAGCCCATAATGATTACCAGCAACTTATTTCAACCCTTAATAGCCTAATTCCGCTTTTACCAAATGAGTACAAAAGTGGCATTGAGTGGGCAAATGCAAAATTAGACTGGCACTCTCAGCAATAAATAGCGAAAATAACGCTTAATCGATGCCCGAACATGTTTTCGGGCATTCTGCTATTTTTGGCCGTCACCCAATCAATACGTATCCTGGTTTCAAGGTGTGCGGCATTACCGGAGTTAATATGTCCTCGCAGCCTTTTAGTCCGCTTTATCAATGGTGCATTCTCATCCTTTTAGGGCTGGTTTACTTTTTAGCCACCGCAACAACCTTTACCTCTTTGGGTGTGGTACTACCGGAGATGATAAGCGAACTTAAATGGAGCTGGAGCGAAGCAGGCTTCGGTTTTACTTTACTCGGGTTAACCTGTGGTCTCGCCAGTTTTCTCCCTTCACTTCTTATCCGTAAAATGGGGGTACGCGCCACTTTACTGTTGGGAACATTGGTCTTTATCACGGGTTTTTATAACTTATACTCCACACATACCATCAGTACTTATTTTCTTGGCACAGCACTAATTGGGATAGGTTTTACCCTACTGGCTACCGTTCCAGGGACTTATGTCCTCTCACGGTTATTTGAAAAACAATCTCTCGCCTTTGGGATGTATTTCACCATAGGCGGGTTAGGTGGCGTAGCAGGCCCATGGATCTACTTTTATGCCTCTAATCAGCTCGGCTCATGGCGTATGCATTGGGTGCTTTGCGCCGTTTACCTGAGCATTGTTACTTTAATCACGATTTTTATGTTGCGCGAAGGCAAACAAGAACAAGCTCATGCAAAAAAAGTGATGCAAAAACAAGTGAGTGATGCCAATAAACCCATTTATCGTACTGCTGAAGTATGGACTGTCGGCAGAGCACTGCGTACATGGCAATTTTATTTAATTGCAGCAACCTACACCTCTTTTTTATGGTGTGGCATTACTGTCAACAGCTTTGCCGTGGCACATATTGAGGAGCGCGGGTTTGGTATGACCGTTGCAGTTTCATTACTTAGTACAATGGCATTTGTTAATGCATTCTCAAGGTTTATTGGTGGAGCTGCTGGTGAATGGTTAGAACCTAAAAAACTATTAATTGGTAGTCTAATCATTATGGTACTTGGCGTGGTTTTCCTAAGCATTGCGACATCTTGGTTATGGCTCATTTTATTCGTACTGTGTGTCGGTGTTGGGTATGGTATGACCTTCCTTGCATCGAGTGTTCTGCTGTCTAACTATTTTGGTCGTGGCCCTTATTTAGAATTGTTTTCCGTGGTAAATTTAATTTCTACTATTGCCTGTTTGGCCCCTTTTATCGCTGGCGCAATAAAAGATTTTACAGGCAGCTTCACCCCAGCATTTTTAATTATTGCTGCCCCTGTTGTCGTTATTTTACTGCTAACATTGATGATGAAGCCTCCTGTACTCAATACCCAATAAAAAATCCCGAGACTCTAGCTCGGGAAAGATTAAAACCAAGGGAAAATAAGCTAAAAGACCAGATATTGGATCAACACATGCGTATCAGTTTATGCCACCCAACATCGTGTTAAAGTGGCATAAAATAAATTAAGGTTTTAGTAACTCAGGGACTTTCAGTAAAATAAATTCGTTGTCATCCGCTTTATTCGGGTCACGGCTCGATGAGAATGGGAAATTATTGTCATTCCCCACAATAATATGTTCATCATCCACAATATCCACATTTTCAATAGTAAAGAATGGGAAGGTAAATACGCCCTCGTTTAACGCTTTTCTTGCTTGGTTATTCGGGTCTTTAATCTGCATCAAATCTATATATGCTTGCTTATCGACCGCACCGCCTACATTTTTATCCGAGAACTCAATGCGATATACGCGTTTAAATTTCGCTAAATGACTAAAACAATTTTCAGTGTTACTACTACCCGCTGCACATGCCTTGTCAGCTGTCCCCTCGCCATTATCACGCTCAATAATTAAACCGTGGGTATCATCAATTAAATTGAAATCACCAATCGCATTTTGGTTATCTTCAAAGACATACAACCAACTTCTGCCTGTCCAACCTTGTTTCTTGACATCAAATTCCAAAATGCGAGCGGCTCGCTTACCATCCACACTTTCATAGTCTTGCTTTTTATCGTCCCAAATTGCCCCTTCTAGCATCGGATATAATTTTGAGCCATCCGGTGATGATGCCATCCCTTCGAAACCTTTTGAGCGATTAACTTGAAAAGCCACTGTATCAGATGGTTTGCCTGGCGTTGTTACTTGGTAGTGATCTGGAGAAATCACTTTTTCCCCATTCACTTGGGTTTCAAACAATGCCAAGACTTTACCATCAAGGTCCATCTTGATTAAATAAGGGCCAAATTCATCACCTACCCATAACGCACCATCAGCAAACTGAAAGCTTTCTGGGTCGAAATCACTCCCCGTCAGATAACGTTCTTTTGAGTCTTCATTAATAATATGAAAAGGAATAATTTTATTTGGGTCATGGAAGAAAACGGTTTTCAATGGTGTCGTTTTACCTGATTTAAAATCAATATCATATTGCGTGATATATAACATAGAATCTGGTGAATTTACTTTGTTACCAAAGCCGTTATCAGTCAAAACCCAATAAGTACCATCAGCCATATGCTTGATACCTGAATGACCTTGCCGCGGTTGACCTTTAATTGGAATAGACATCCCTGTTGGTCGATCAGCAGATTTACCTTCGACTTTACCGAGAGTATCAACACGAGTCCCCGTAGTAAATTTACCGCTAACTTGTAAACCTGAAGGCGCATTGTGTGGCGCTGAAACCGTTGAATCAACAGGCAAAATAGAATGCCCAGCCAGCGTTGCTGGTACTTCCTGTTGAGCGAACCCTGAAATGCTAAAAGTAATTAAACTTGCCAACAAAGATAAAGAACCGAACTTACGCTTAATAGAATTGTTATATTGCATTGTTATATTTCCACTGTATGACCATCAATAATAGACAGCGGAATCATAACTATAGTGAATGACAATTTTGTGATGAATTAAAGACAGTTATTTGACTAGAGACACCAACAAACGGCCTGCTATGATTAAGGGCAAGCAAACAGCACTCATACTTGCCCCTTTATTTAAGTTAACTTTTAGCATTACAGACCGCCTAACGCTAAAAATCACCCTGTTAACTATTTGGTAGCCGCCTGTGCTGGTTTCCTGTTCCAACCAGACGCAGCCCCAGCCACCCGCCACAAATAGATAACAATAAGGCGGCACTTAAAGGGAGTAATACCCACATACGCCACTCGGGTTGCCATGGAAAATCAAATACTTTATTTTGCAGTAACCATAACGCGATTTCTGCGCCAAATGCAGCCGCAAGACCCGCCATTAAACCAAGTAAAGCAAATTCACTCCACAATGTTCTTCGCATCAGTTTTTTACTTGCACCGAGGGTGCGATAAACAACCAACTCACGTTCGCGCTGGCTCATTCCCACTTGGATCTGCGCTAATAGCAACAGTATTCCACAGAAGATAACCAACACAACCATTACTTCAAGAGCTTGGCTGACTTGCTGAAGAATTTGCTGGATCTGTGTGATAATCGCCCCAGTATCAAGGACATTAATAGTTGGATACTGACGACTAAGTTGTGTCAATAACTGACCATCGCCTTCGTAATGGAAGCTACTTAGCCAAGTTGCTGGCATGGCCGATAACGTTTCTTCTGAAAAAATAAAATAGAAGTTTGGCCGTAAACTTTCCCAATCAACAGTACGAATACTGCTTACTGTTGCCGAAAACACCTGAGCACCTGCGTTAAAAGTAAGTTTATCGCCGATTTTTAAACCTAGCTCTTTAACCACCGTCTGTTCAATTGAAACTTCACCTGCTTTAGGTGGCCACGTCCCTTCATCCACTACATTCGCAGGGGCTAATTCCGATTGCCATGTTAAACTTAATTCACGCCTAACCGTATTATTATTGGGATCTCGCTCATCTGCCCATTCAATAGCAGATTGATCGTTAATATCCGTTAAACGTGCAAGTACCACAGGGTTAAACTCTGTCGGTTTAACTTGGTACTGTGCAAGTAATTTTGTCACAGGCTCAAGCTGTGAGTGATTCATGTTGATCAAAAAATAATTAGGGCTATCCGCAGGAAGTTGCTGCTGCCAACGATCAAGAAGATCACCGCGCACTAAGATCAATAACGCCAATAACATAAACGATAATGAAAATGCACTCATCTGAGTAATCGTTTGTAGTGGTTGCCTTAGTAACCGGCTCACAGAAAGACGTAAGCTAAGCTGGCGGAATTTAATATGTCGAAGCCCCCATAGCCCTAGCCAACCAATTAAAGCCAATAAAATAGCAACAACCACAATCCCTGCTAGAATCGACCATAACAGTGGGTTTACCCCCGCAAAGATAAATAAACCACCAACAACAATGAATACTACGATAGGTAAATAATAATATAGTGGCCAAACAGGAGACTGAGCATCATCCCGTAATACCCTTGAAGGCTGAGTTGCCATAAGTTGGTAATAAGGCCGGCTACCAACAATAATAGCAATAATAAATAGGGTACCTACAGCCCAAACCCAAGGCATTAAGCTTGCTGATGGAAGTTCTTTCGGTAACATGGCCCCAAGGATTTGCATTAAAATGCCTTCAAAAGCCAACCCTAATAATGAGCCGAGTAGTGCCGCAGCAATTAAGATCACCAACCATTGGCCAATAATCCATTTCCGTAACGCATTTCGCCCTGCACCTAAGGTTTTAAGCACTGCTATTAACTGGTGACGGCTGCGACAATAATGGGTCATAGACACCACTACCGCGGCAATGGCTAACAATAAGGTTAATAAAACTGACAGTAACAAGAACTGTTGCGCCCGCTGGAAGGTTTTTCCGACCGCCCCGTTATTCTCACTTAAAGTATACCAACGTTGGTCACTTCGGAGCTGTTGATCAAATTTTTGTTGAAAACTGCTGACCATGTCGGTATCACCAGCAAACATATCGCGATATGTTAAACGGCTCCCCAATTGAATTGCCCCTGTTAATGGTGCATCTTCAATCGCAATTAATACCCTTGGCGCTATTTGAAATGGGTTAAAACCGCTATCAGGTTCTTGGAGCAATTTACCTGAAATTTTAAGTGTGGCATCACCAATATCGAGGCTATCTCCAACTTTAAGTCCCAATAACTCAAGTAGCCGTGGTGCAACTAAAACCTGCCCTTGTCTAGGCTGTAAGCCTTCAGGTTCAGTTACTAACCCACCATAGAGTGGGTAAGCGTTATCTGCGGCTTTGACTAGTACCAGTTGCGGCCTTGCATCTTCATCTTCGGTTGCATATGCCATCGTCGAAAATGAAATCTGCTGGCTCAGCTGTAGCCCTGTATTTTTCGCTTCTTGCAACCATTTTGGGTCAGCGGGGTGTGAAGAACGTAAAACTAAATCACCAGCCAGTAACTCACGGCTTTGGTAACTCATACTATTTTCAATACGATCACTAATGCGCCCCAACGCTAATACGCAGGCAACAGCAAGCGTCAATGCAAGCCAAACAATAAGTAGCGATGGTGTTTTCCATTCACGCCAAAACCAACGCCAAATCATATTTCTTCCCTCAATTGCCCATCAACTAACCGTAAACGACGCTGGCAACGAGCGGCTAATTCGTTATCATGAGTGACTAAAATTAAGGTTGTGCCATGGTCTTTATTCATAGCAAATAATAAATCAGCAATTTTATCCCCAGTATGGCGGTCTAAATTCCCCGTTGGCTCATCTGCAAACAAAATTTTCGGGCGCCCATTAAAAGCGCGAGCTAATGCAACCCGTTGCTGCTCCCCTCCTGAAAGCTGAGCCGGCATATGATTAAGGCGTTTCCCTAGCCCTAATTCAGCCAGTAAATCAGCGGCTTGTTGGTAGCTTTTTGATTCAGATTCACCACGTAATAAGGCAGGTAGCTGCACGTTTTCAACCGCATTTAATGTTGGAATAAGCATAAAAGACTGGAAAACAAAACCGACACTTTCAGCACGTAAACGCGCACGTTGTTCTTCATCCATACGGGTTAGCTCTTGCCCTAGTAAACTAACCGTGCCACTAGAACCATCATCTAAGCCTGCGATGATCCCCAATAGGGTCGATTTTCCAGATCCAGACTCGCCAATTAAAGCAATTGTTTGACCGGGCTCGACAATTAGCTCAACACCTTGCAATATAGTCAGTTCATGTTCACCTTGACCAACACGTTTAATGAGATGATGAACTTCAAGAATATTATTCGCCGACATATATTGGTTTTTCTCCTGTTACTAACCGCGAGTGGACACGCACTGGCGTCAACTAAGTTATTGATCTTAGGGGATAGCCTGAGTGCAGGCTACCGTTTACCGGCTGAGCAGGCTTGGGCCTCGCTACTTGCCGACCGTTGGCAGAAACTGTCACCGCCCATTGCAGTTATTAATGGCAGCATCAGTGGGAATACCTCAGCACAAGGGCTTGAACGCCTTTCTACCTTACTTACACAAAACAAACCAAACTGGGTTCTGATTGAATTAGGTGCAAATGATGGCTTACAAGGCCTCCCTGTTGAGGATCTCGAAACTAATTTACAGCAAATTATCGACCAAATAGAGCAATCTGGTGCAAAACCGCTCTTAATGCAAATTCGTATTCCACCCAATTATGGAAAACGTTATACAACAAGCTTTGAAAAAGTTTATCCCAAACTTGCTGAAAATAATAAAATACCTTTATTACCATTTTATATGGAAACAGTGATTACAAAGCCTGAATGGATACAACAAGATGGTATTCATCCTACAGTAGAAGCCCAACCATCAATTGCTGATTTTATGGAAAAGCAACTTTCTGCGCATATTTTACCGTCTAAGCAGTAAAATAATGGCTAAACTCAGAGTATAAAAGCCCTCTTTTATACTCGAAATAATTTAAATTGCATGGAATCAAGGTAAAGTTATGCAAACATCAGCACGAAACAAAAAATCAATCTTGGTTACCGGAGCATCGAGTGGTATTGGCTTTTGTGCTGCACAAACCCTACGCCAGCGTGGTTACCATGTTATTGCCGCTTGTCGAAAAGAAAGCGATATTTTACGCCTTCAAGCACTTGGCTATGACACGGTCTCCCTTGATCTTAATGATAACAATAGCATAGATGCTGCGGCACAAACTGTATTATCTCTCTGTAACCATCGGCTTTTCGGATTATTCAATAACGCAGGGTTTGGCGTATATGGGCCTTTAAGTAGCATTAGTCGCGAGCAACTCGAAGCGCAATTTTCCACCAATTTTTTTGGTGTCCACCAGCTTACCTTACAATTACTCCCTTCCATGCTAGAGCACCATGAAGGCCGAATAATTCAAACTAGCTCCGTAATGGGCATTATTTCGACCCCTGGCCGCGGGGCCTATGCAGCCAGTAAATATGCCCTTGAAGCTTGGTCAGATGCATTACGATTAGAGCTAAAAGGTAGCGGTGTATTTATCAGCTTAATTGAACCCGGCCCTATTCATACTGCATTTACCCAAAATGTCGAACAAACTCAAAAAGATAAACCCATTCAAAACCCAGGGATTGCTTCTCGCTTTACATTAACGCCAGAGCATGTGGTTGAGAAACTAATCCATGCTTTAGAAAGCCCACGCCCCAAAGTACGCTATTCAGTCACATTATTAACCGTTGCCGTGCGTATACTTAAACGTATTCTACCCGACAAATTAATGGATAAAATACTGGCAAATCAGGGGAAAAAGGCTTGAAAAAAGCAAAATCAGCCCCACTCTACTATTAATGTTAAAAAAATTCTAAAGAGATACCTTATGTTTGCTAACGCTCAAATTATCGATATCAACGAAACTAACCTGCATCAAGTCATTGAACAATCAATGAACTTACCTGTCATGTTTTATTTTTGGTCCCCTCGCAGCCCACACTGCCAAGATTTTGGTACCCTGTTGGAAAAAATCACCAATGACTATGCAGGTTTATTTATTTTAGCTAAAGTTAATTGTGATGAAGAACAAATGATTGCAGGTCAATTTGGCTTAAAAGCAATCCCAACCGTCTATGTATTGCAAAATGGTCGCCCCGTCGATGGCTTTGAAGGGCCACAACCTGAAGAGGTTGTGCTAGAAATTTTATCTCGGGTACTCCCTAGCCCAGAAGAAATGAAAGCGGCACAAGCCGCGGAGCTAATCGCGGAAGGTAAAGCACAAGAAGCATTACCATTATTAAAAGAAGCTAACCAACTTAACCCTAAAAATAGTGACATCACACTATTATTGGCAGAAACACAAATTAGCTTAAACTTAGTTGATGATGCCCAAATCACCCTAAATAGTGTTCCATTACAAGATAAAGACAGCCGTTATCAAGGTTTAGTTGCTCAGATTGAATTGCTGAAACAAGCTGCAGATACCCCAGAAATTCAACAATTGCAGGATGAATTTAACCAAGAACCACAAAATACAAATTTAGCAGTACAATTGGCATTAAAACTCCATGAAGTGAACCGTAATGAAGAAGCACTGGAATTATTATTTGGCTTCTTACGTAAAGATTTGGGCGCTGGTGAAGGTGCCGTTAAAAAAACTATGATGGATATCATGTCAGCAATGGGTACTGGCGATGCGTTAGCAAGTAAATATCGCCGCCAAGTTTATTCATTACTTTATTAATTAAGAGGTCGATATGGACTTGTTCGCCTATGGTGCAATACCGATTATCATTTTTGTCGCTATCGTTATTGTTTTTACCTGTGTTAAAACAGTGCCTCAAGGTTTCCAATGGACTGTAGAGCGCTTTGGTCGTTACACCCGTACCTTACAACCAGGCTTACATATCATCGTGCCATTTATGGATAAAATAGGCCGTCGTATTAATATGATGGAACAAGTCCTTGATATCCCATCTCAAGAAGTCATTTCTCGGGATAACGCCAACGTCACTATCGATGCCGTGTGCTTTATTCAGGTCGTAGACCCTGTTCGTGCAGCTTATGAGGTCAGTAATCTAGAGTTATCCGTACTGAATTTAACCATGACCAATATTCGTACTGTATTAGGTTCAATGGAACTTGACGAAATGCTGTCTCAACGTGATTCTATCAATACTCGCTTATTACATGTCGTTGATGAAGCAACTAACCCTTGGGGGGTTAAAATCACCCGTATTGAAATTCGTGATGTCAAACCACCAAAAGAACTTATCAGCGCGATGAATGCACAAATGAAGGCTGAACGGACTAAGCGTGCTGATATTTTGGAAGCTGAAGGGGTTCGCCAAGCGGCTATTTTAAAAGCCGAAGGTGAAAAACAATCCCAAATCCTAAAAGCAGAAGGTGAACGCCAGTCTGCTTTCTTACAAGCAGAAGCGCGGGAAAGAGCCGCGGAAGCCGAAGCGAAAGCGACTCAAATGGTGTCCGATGCTATAGCCGCAGGGGATATGCAAGCGATTAACTATTTCGTTGCCCAGAAGTACACTGATGCGCTAACCAGTATTGGTTCCGCTGAAAATAGCAAAGTGATTATGATGCCATTAGAAGCTAGCAATCTAATGGGAGCAATCGGCGGAATTACAGAGCTAATCGGCGAAAGTAAAAAAGCCAACAATACCAAAAAACAGGTCGCAGAATGATAGAGCTTATCAGTGCTCAGCCGGCATGGTTTTGGCTGTGTCTTGGTGGGCTATTGCTAATTGCCGAACTACTTGGTACTGGCGGCTATCTACTATGGTCAGGAATTGCCGCTGTTGCCGTCGGGTTACTCACTTGGTTACTGCCATTTCTTGGTTGGGAATGGCAAGGAATTTTATTCGCCGTATTAACGGTTGTGTCTGCCGTTTTATGGCGTAAGTGGTTAAGTGGGCGAAAGAAAACGACTGCCGATGACGTCAATCAAATTAGTCACCAACTGGTTGGCTTCAAAGCACGTTTATTAACCGATACTGAAGAGGGCTATAGCCGCATACGCCTTGCCGATGGCAGTTGGCGTGTTTATAGCGACGTCCCTCTTTCTGTAAACACTGAAGTGGTCGTCGTTGCCGTTGATGGTATCACTTTGAAAGTTAAGCCTTCTGATGGTGACAACAACTACGCGCCAAATGGTCAATAATTGGGCAGTCAGCACCATCATCCCCGGGGCACACATCGACAAGCTCTTGTAATGTATCTCGAATAGCAGACAATTTTACGATTGTCTGCTCTATTTCATTTATCTTAGCAATAGTTGTGCTTTTTACATCCGCACTATGTCTGCTGGGGTTACGGAATAACCCTAACAGCTCGCCACATTCATCCAGTGTAAAGCCAACGTCTTTTGCTTGTTTGAGTAACACAAGTTCATTCAAGTGCCTCTCTTGATAATAGCGGTAGCTATTCTCCCCCCTTTCTGGTGGAGTAATTAGCCCTTTCTCTTCATAAAAACGAATCGCTTTTGCAGTTAGGCCAGTTTTTTTGGCAATTTCACTAATATTCATAATTCCTCTTGACCTTAACCTTGCTGGAAGGTGTAACCTTTGCATATCGACGAATTATAGACCAAATTAAAGATAAAATTATAGACCCATTTACTAAAAGGGTTTGGAGGCTGGAAAATGAGTAATAAAGTTATATTGAAATTACAAGGGCTAAGCTGCATGCATTGCGTCAGTTCAGTCACTAAAGCATTGGAAAGTCGTGATGATGTGGCTAACCTTAAAGTTACCATCGACTATGCTGTTTTTGACAGTGATACCGATGCAACTGATTTTATTCCTACAATCACCGACGCTGGCTATGAAGCTACAGTCGCAACAACCCCTGACGTACAATTACAGCTTTCCGGTCTAAACTGCATGAAATGTGCAGGTAAAACCCAGCAAGCACTTGAATCCGTTGATGGTGTTGCCGTCGCAATTGTTGATACCACGCATGCAAAAGTCTATGGAACCGCTGATCCACAAGCTTTAATTAGCGCGGTTCAGCAAGCCGGTTATCATGCGGAGCTTGCACTACCTAATACAACAACACTAGCTCTTTCTGGCTTAAGTTGCATGAAATGTGCAGCGAAAACGCAACAAGCTTTAGAAGCCGTTGAGGGGGTTGAACGTGCTGAAGTTGATACTAAATCGGCTGTTGTTCACGGTCATGCTTCCGTTGATGCACTAATTAGTGCAATTGAAGGGGCAGGATATCAAGCATCCCTCAGTCAAGAAGGTTCTGAATCCCCAAAAACTGAGCCGCTGACGATAGAAACTGAACAGCCGGAAGCTGATTCAGCGGCAATATGTGATATTCCGGCACAGCAGTCTGATTTAGATGAACAACCTAACATAACACCAACCGATGACAGTGTTCAATTATTATTAGACGGGATGACTTGTGCCAGTTGTGTCAGTAAAGTGCAAAAAGCATTAAATAGCGTCCCAGGTGTTGAGAATGCACGTGTAAATTTAGCTGAACGCAGTGCGTTAGTTACAGGAACCGCAGTCCCTGAAGACCTGATTAACGCCGTCATAAAAGCCGGTTATGGCGCTGAAATTATTCAAGATGAAGCAAAACGCCGCGAACGACAGCAAGAAGTGGCGCAGGGAAATATGCGTCGTTTTCGCTGGCAATCAGCGTTAGCACTCGCTCTTGGTATCCCAGTGATGGTCTGGGGGATGATGGGCGATAATATGGTGCTCACTGAGCAAAACCATACTATTTGGCTAACCATTGGTCTGTTAACCCTTGCCGTCATGGTGTTTGCAGGCGGCCACTTTTACCGTAATGCATGGCAAAGCCTAAAAAATGGCAGTGCCACAATGGATACCCTAGTTGCACTAGGAACAGGTGCAGCTTGGCTTTACTCTATCGTCGTCAATATTTGGCCAGAGTGGTTTCCTGATCAGGCAAGGCACCTTTATTACGAAGCCAGTGCAATGATTATCGGTCTGATTAACCTAGGCCATGCGCTAGAGCAACGTGCTCGTCAGCGTTCATCAAAAGCTCTCGAAAGGCTATTGGATTTAACGCCCCCTACTGCCCGTGTCGTCACAGAGCAAGGCGAAGTGGATATGCCATTAGAGCAGGTGACAAAAGGGATGGTGTTACGCTTAGCGACGGGCGACCGCGTACCTGTCGATGGTGAAATCATTGAAGGAGAAGTCTGGCTAGATGAAGCAATGCTAACTGGTGAGCCAATCCCTCAGCAAAAAAGCAAGGGTGACCAAGTCCATGCAGGTACTGTAGTTCAGGATGGAACTGTGCTATTTCGCGCAGCAGCTGTGGGGAGTCAAACTACCTTAGCTCGTATTATTTATCTTGTTCGCCAAGCACAAAGCAGCAAACCACAAATCGGCCAACTTGCTGACCGTATTTCTGCGGTATTTGTACCTATCGTCGTGGCTATTGCTTTGATTTCAGGTGCCATCTGGTACTTTGTTGGCCCTGCCCCACAAATTACCTATGCACTGGTCATTACCACCACGGTACTTATTATTGCTTGTCCTTGTGCCTTAGGTTTAGCGACGCCTATGTCCATTATTTCAGGCGTAGGTCGAGCTGCTGAATTTGGTGTCTTAGTGCGTGATGCAGATGCGTTACAACAAGCCAGTGAATTAGATACCATAGTATTCGATAAGACAGGTACATTGACTGAGGGTATGCCACAAGTTACCGATATCCATGTATTTAATGGTTATGAACAAGATACCGCCTTACAACTGGCGGCCTCATTGGAAAATGGTTCTAATCACCCATTAGCACGTGCGGTATTAGCCCGAGCAAAAGGCTTAACATTACCAACCAATGAGCAATTTAGGACTCTCGCAGGCCTTGGTGTCAGCGCCATCATTAATGGGCAAACCATTTTATTAGGCAACCAAAAGCTGTTAACACAAAATAATATCGACACCCGCGATATTGAAGAGACATTGCATCAACAAGCAACTCAAGGTGTAACACCTGTCATGTTAGCGGTGGATGGCAAAGTCGCTGCACTATTATCTATCCGTGACCCATTACGTGAAGACAGCATAAGTGCGCTGGCGCGTTTACATAAACAAGGTTTCCGTTTAGTCATGTTAACCGGAGACAACCCAGTAACCGCCAATGCGATAGCCAAAGAAGCGGGTATTGATGAAGTTATCGCCGGCGTAATGCCTGACGGTAAATCAGCAGCAATCGAAGCCTTGCAAGCCAAAGGCCACAAAGTGGCGATGGTCGGTGATGGTATCAATGATGCCCCTGCTCTAGCCCGAGCTGACGTTGGTATTGCGATGGGTGGCGGTAGTGATATCGCGATTGAGACCGCATCCATTACCTTAATGCGCCAAAGCTTACATGGCGTTGCCGATGCAGTGTCTATTTCAAAAGGAACACTGCGTAACATGAAACAAAACCTGTTTGGTGCCTTTGTTTATAACACATTAGGCATTCCAATCGCGGCGGGTATTTTATACCCAATTACGGGGACTTTACTTAACCCTGTCGTTGCAGGTGCAGCAATGGCCTTATCATCCATTACCGTGGTCAGTAACGCCAACCGCTTATTACGCTTTAAACCTGAGAAATAACCCTGTAAGGAGAGGAAATTGATTTCCTCTCCTTTTATCCATTCTCACAGAAAATGCTTTATGCAGTAAAATCTTATTATCTTATATGTTATTAATTGAAAGCGAAGTCTATAATGTTAAATATCCCGTTATTTAATATTTGGAGTACAAAATGCTTAATATTGATAGTGATAAGCTCGCAAAACTCGCTAGTGAAGAGTTTAAAAAACAGCGCACCATTTTGTTAATATTATCTTTTTTACTATTAGCAGGTGGGATTTTTTGTATTATTAACCCAATGATATCTGGTATCGCCGTCAGTACAGTACTAGGTGTTTTGCTTATTATTGGTGGTGTTGGCGCAATTGTGAGCATCTTAAGCACCGTTATTTACACGGGGTGGTCACGCTTATTTGGCTTTATTATTGGGCTAATCTATATCATTGTTGGCTATTCCTTTATCAAAGACCCGCTCCAAAGTCTAATTGCTCTCGCCATTTTTGTAGCCGCTCTTTTTATTATTGGTGGTGTTATTCGGCTATATGTTGGCTTCCAACAAATCAGCTCCGCTAGCGGTTGGTTGCAAATTATTATTGGTCTTTTAGATTTCTTTATCGCCTATTTACTCATCGGAAACGGCCCAATTACGTCAATCACTTTACTGACAACATTGATTGGTATTGAAATGGTATTTAGTTCCTTTAGCTTATTTACGTTGTTAAGCGTGTTTAAAAATATCAATAAGCAAAGTTAATCACTGATAATGCCTCTATTATAGAGGCATTATTTCCTCGGTTTTATCCACCCTTTATTTAATCACTTTTAATGACAAACACACTAAAAATGCGCAATTGACGTTCAACATTCGCAAAATGACCAAAGATTGTTTAACCTAGTTGTCTAACTAAGAATTGGGTAGGGAACATGGGAAAACTTATCGAAAATTTAAAAAATTGGCTCCATATGGAAACTGCGCCAGTCTATCCTTATCCCGCCATTGATGTTCGACTATCAAAGTACCTCAAACTGCACATAGTGGGCAGTATTCATATGGGAACAGAAAATATGTTTCCCTTATCTAGTGTACTATTAGACAAACTTAACCAAGCAGATGCATTGATTGTTGAAGCGGATATTACTGATACCCACTCACCTTTTTCTGACGGTAATACTGAGCTACCTCCAGTCCAACAGCGGTTAACTGATAAAGAGTTCAGTCTTTTCTTACAGTCTTGCCAAGAAATACACCAATCACCTGAACGCTTTGACGCACTACCTTCATGGCAAATCGCGTTGATCTTACAAGCAACACAAGCCCAAGAACTGGGTTTGCGCGGTCATTATGGCATAGACTATCAATTACTCCGCAGTGCCCAATCGCAGAATAAACCTATTATCGAGCTTGAGGGAACCCATTCCCAAGTTGAATTGTTGCTTTCCTTGCCTAATAATGGGCTTACGTTATTACAAGACTCACTGGTTCACTGGCGAGAAAACGCACGTTTACTGCAAACCATGATAGGTTGGTGGCTAGATTACCAACCCAATAATCGAACGATTCTCCCAAATACCTTTAGCGAAGGGACATATCAAGTATTAATGAATCAACGTAATGCAGATTGGGGAAAGAAGCTCAAAGCGCTCCCTGATGGAAATTATGTTGTCGCCGTGGGCGCATTGCATTTATTTGGTGAAAATAGTCTTGTTGAATATTTGCGTTAGTAAGTCATAACTCAATAAAAGGCAAAAGAATGACTCCAGCCGTTAAATTACTCGAAAAACAAAAAATTCAATTTACACTGCATCCCTATGAACATGACCCCAATGAAAGTAACTTTGGTGATGAAGCAGTGCGTAAGCTCGGGTTAGATGCCAAACAGGTATTTAAAACACTCTTAGTCGCCTTAAATGGTGACCAAAAAACATTAGCCGTTGCTGTCACCCCTGTTTCAGGTCAATTAGATTTAAAGTTAGTCGCCAAAGTATTTAAAGTAAAAAAAGTTGAAATGGCCGACCCTCAGATAGCCCAAAAAACAACGGGGTATTTGCTTGGGGGGATTAGCCCATTAGGCCAAAAGAAGCGTCTGCCCACCGTTATCGATGACCAAGCACAACAATATGCGACGATGTTTATTTCTGGGGGAAAACGTGGATTAGATATTGAGCTCGCCCCCACAGACCTCGCTAACGTACTGAATGCCACCTTTGCTGAAATTCGCAAGTAGCTACTGATTTAATGTTTCCCGTTACTATTGAATGGGTATTAACTAAAAATGGTGGTAGAAAACAACTACCACCAATCGGGCTCTATTATGCAGTCGCTCACTTCGATATCCCTAACAGTAAAAATTGGAGTGTAGTATTTCAACTTGAAATCCACTTAATAAATAGCCATCAGTTGTGGTTAACACAAGGAAAAGTTCGTTTTCTTGTTGACCATGCACCTAATGACTATTTTAAGCACTTATCTACTTTCAAGATCTTTGAAGGACCACGTTTAGTGGCAAATGTATTTTTGCGATAAAAAAGCCCCATATAAATGGAGCTTTTCTACTGGTTTTATGAATTATTTATTGTTGTAAATAATTTCACCTTTAGGTTCATAGTCCGCGGCCTTCAGAGGGGAATGTTTTTCAATATACCCCTTGAGGACTTCTGCATCGACAAAACCTGTATTGACGTAGTTTGGATGGTTGTCGATTTTCGGATAACCATCTCCACCGATAGCATTGAAGTTTAATGTTGCCATGCGATAAGTTTTGCTAGGGTCAACAGGCTTACCATCAATTTTAACATCACTGATAGTGCCATCTTTATTCAGTGTTAAATTCACATTATAAAACTGACCATACGCACCCGCATCAGGCTTCATATTTGCCACAGCTGTCAAATAAGGGATCACTTCATCCCCTTTAAAATCAACATACACTAGCTCATTAGCAAACGGTTGAACTTTAAGGACATCTTTGTAGGTAATATCACCACTTTCAATAGAATCACGAACACCACCACCGCTCATGATGGCGAAATCGGCCCCTGCTCGCTCTTTTTGTGCAGCTAACAGAAGATGCCCCATATTGGTTTGAACAAAACGAACTTTACTGCGGTCACCTTCAAGTTTACCTTCAACTGACCCCACCTTCACACTAAGTTGCTTATCACCTTTTTCTTGGTAAGGCGTCAGAAGCTTGGTCATTTCAGGGTTGTGAGCTATTTCTTGCGTATAATAAACGCGCTCACTCGTGCCGTCTTCTTTCGTGATTTTTTTCTTTAAGTTAATTGGAATTAACTGGTAATGTTTCAGGGTAAACTTACCATTTTTAAATTCAAAATCAGCACGTCCGACATATTTACCCCATTCGTGTGCTTGAACAATCCAAGTCCCATTTTGGTTATCTGGCGCACAAGGCGTGCCTGGCACATAATCAGCTTGCTTGTAGTTTTTATTTTCTTGAGACATACAAACAGGGTCTTGTGAATGCCCCCCAACAATCATATCTAAATAACCCGCGGGTAAACTACGAGCCATTTCTACATCACCCGGCGCATTTGAACCATGATTGCCATCATCATAGTGCCCCATGTGGGTTGCGGCGATGATGATGTCTGGTTTTTCTGTTTCTCGTAACTCTTCGACGACTTTTTTCGCTTCATCAGCAGGTACGCGAAACTCAACGTCAGGGAAGTTTGCTGGGTTACCGATACGAACTGTATCATCGGTTGTTAGCCCCATCACGGCGATTTTTACGCCTTGCTTATCGAAAACTTGGTAAGGCTTAAATAAACGCTTACCTGTGCTTGCCTGATAAATATTGGCAGATAAGAAAGGAAACGTTGCCCATTTTTCTTGCTGGCGCAGAGTTTCCAAAGGATTATCAAATTCATGGTTACCCAATGCCATTGCATCGTAACCTACAAGGTTCATACCTTTGAAGTCAGGCTCTGCATCTTGCAGATCTGATTCAGGAACACCTGTGTTTATATCACCACCAGACAGCAATAAAACGCTACCACCCTGCTTTGCTACTTCATCGCGAATTTCATCAACCACTGTTTTCTGAGCTGCTAGCCCGTATTCGCCATGGTCATTATGCCAAAAGTGCCCATGATGGTCATTGGTATGCAAAATAGTGATATTATAGGTTTTATCTTTTTCCCACGCATTTGCCATAGTGGCAGGTATTAACGCTAATGATACCGTCAATGCACATGCGGATGCCTTAAATGTAAACCTCATACATTTCTCCCTGCTGGTATAGGAATTTTAATTGACTAATATTAGATTATAGCTTGTCACGACCCTCAGTTTTATAGCACAAAAATATGAACAGGATTTGATACCTATTGCAGAATAAGAAATTCGTTTCATAAAAATGAGATCGCCATCAAATAAATCACTGGTGTTATTTTTTCATGTGACTTATTTATTCATTTAAATAAATTGTATTTCAGCTATATTGATAACAATTATGTAACACAGAAAGTTGATAATTATGAGTGAGCAAACCACAACCCCAAATAACACGAATCCATCAAAACCACTGAATAAAACTGGGAAAACTGTTTTTAGTATTCTAACTGCTATCAGTGTTTCTCATTTACTCAATGATATGATCCAATCGTTGATATTAGCGATTTACCCTTTGTTGCAAGCTGATTTCTCATTGAGTTTTGCCCAAATAGGGATGATCACCTTGACCTATCAGATTACGGCTTCATTATTGCAGCCTATCATTGGGTACTATACCGATAAGCACCCGCAGCCGTATTCATTGCCGATTGGAATGACCTTTACCCTAACGGGGCTTATTTTGCTCGCAATGGCTGAAACTTTCCCTACCATTTTGCTCGCTGCCGCTTTAGTCGGAACCGGCTCTTCGGTCTTTCACCCTGAGTCTTCGCGTGTTGCTCGTATGGCATCAGGGGGACGTCATGGCCTCGCTCAGTCCTTTTTCCAAGTTGGCGGCAATTTAGGCGCTTCTTTAGGACCATTACTCGCGGCTTTAATTATAGAGCCTTATGGGAAAGGGAATATTGGCTGGTTTTCATTAGCGGCATTACTCGCCATCGTCATTTTATTACAAGTCAGTAATTGGTATAAGCAACAGCACCGTGCTGCAAGTAAAAAACCCGCTTCTACCGCTGATATTAACGTGTTACCACGTAAAGCGATTATTGGTTCACTAGCAGTATTGTTAGTGTTGATTTTTTCCAAATATTTCTATTTGGCCAGTATTAGCAGCTATTACACTTTTTATCTGATCGATAAGTTTGGTGTTTCTGTGCAAAACGCCCAGATCCACTTATTTGTTTTCTTATTCGCAGTTGCAGCAGGCACCATGATTGGCGGCCCTATTGGTGACAAAATAGGGCGTAAATACGTTATTTGGTTCTCAATCCTCGGAGTTGCACCTTTTACCTTAATTTTACCTTATGCCTCACTGTATTGGACTGGTATCCTTACCGTGATTATCGGGATGATTTTAGCCTCCGCTTTTTCTGCTATTTTGGTCTATGCGCAAGAACTAATCCCCGGTAAAACAGGCATGGTGTCAGGGTTATTCTTTGGTCTCGCTTTTGGAATGGGAGGCGTCGGTGCTGCCGTCTTAGGGCATATCGCTGACTTAACCAGTATAGAACAAGTTTATCATTATTGTGCTTTCCTACCATTACTTGGCATTTTTACAGTATTGCTGCCGAATATCGGTCACAAATAGATTTATTTTGTTATATTTCCCACACTTACCTAAAAATAAGTGTGGGTCTTTCTCACCACATTAGAGATAAATTCCAGATAAAAATCCCATAATCTTATCGTTTGTAACGATTTAGCACCCTTAAAGCGTCTTTTTTTTAAAAACATTTCATTTTTTTAAGGAAATTTTTCTCAAAAAAAGTTAAAATATAAAAACATCGCATTTGCATTTTAAAATGAAGGCCTCATTTTAAAAGTCAACGGCATGTACCCACCTATTATTATTTATACTAATCAGAGGAGACTAAATGGAGCATTCAACGCCCTTAATCACAACCATTGTTGGTGGTCTCGCCCTTGCATATGTGTTAGGTATGATCGCACAGCGATTAAAAATCTCCCCTTTAGTTGGTTACCTTGCAGCAGGTGTTCTCGCAGGCCCATTTACGCCAGGGTTTGTTGCGGATGCGGCTCTTGCACCCGAGTTAGCTGAAATCGGTGTTATTTTACTGATGTTTGGGGTTGGCCTACATTTTTCACTGAAAGATTTACTCGCCGTTAAATCCATCGCCATTCCTGGGGCAATTGCACAAATCGCAGTAGCCACCTTACTTGGTCTTGGGTTATCCCTATTGTTCGGCTGGGGGATCTTTACGGGTATTGTTTTTGGTCTTTGTCTTTCGACCGCCAGTACTGTGGTATTACTTCGTGCATTAGAAGAACGGCAACTGATTGAAAGTCAACGTGGGCAAATTGCGATTGGCTGGCTGATTGTGGAAGACTTAGCCATGGTATTAACCTTGGTCCTACTCCCCGCAGCCGCTGCCATCATGAATACCGATGACGCAAGCTTTAGTGAATTAGCATTAGGCCTAGCTTGGACTATCGGGAAAGTTGTTCTATTCATCTTCATTATGATAGTGATTGGCAGAAAGGTCATTCCATGGATTTTATCGCGCACCGCTTCTACGGGGTCTCGTGAACTATTTACCCTTGCAGTACTTGCGCTAGCATTAGGTATTGCCTACGCAGCAGTCGCGATTTTCGACGCTTCATTCGCTCTTGGTGCTTTCTTTGCTGGGATGGTATTAAACGAATCAGAATTGAGCCACCGCGCAGCACAGGATACCTTACCATTACGTGATGCATTTGCTGTTCTGTTCTTTGTCTCCGTCGGGATGCTATTTGACCCAGTCGTACTTATTGAACAACCTTTAGGCATTCTTGGTGTACTCGCCATTATTATCATTGGTAAATCTGCGGCGGCATTAGCACTAGTCAGGATGTTTGGCCATTCACGGCGAACCGCCTTAACCATATCAGTTAGCCTTGCACAAATCGGTGAGTTTGCATTTATCTTAGCAGGTATGGGCTTAACACTCGGTGTCATGGATAAAGACGCGCAGAACCTTGTGTTAGCAGGGGCAATTGTCTCTATTATGCTTAACCCTGTGTTATTTACTTTATTAGATAAATACCTCGAAAGTACCGAAACCATTGAAGAACAACTTCTGGAAGAAACGCTGGAAGAAGAAACTCAAGTGCCTGTCGATATTTGTGGCCATGCCATCATTGTCGGTTATGGGCGTGTAGGCGGTATGCTAGCAGACAAGCTACGTAGAAAAGAAATCCCTGTTGTTGTCGTTGAAGATACTCGAGCAAGGTTTGAAGAGCTGGCCGAAAATGGCTTTAGTGCGATTTTAGGTAATGGCGCGAATAAAGACATTATTAGCCTTGCCCGCATCGAATGTGCCAAAACGTTACTGCTAACCATTCCTAATGGTTATGAAGCAGGTGAAATTGTGGCAACAGCTAAAGAAATGAACCCTAACATTACTGTGATTGTTCGTGCTCACTATGATGACGAAGTCAGCTTTATCAAAGAACGCGGTGCTGACCATATCATTATTGGTGAACATGAAATTGCCAAATCAATGGCGACACTCATGTGCCACGATGTAGAGGAATTTGGCTGTTCTGTCGATGATTTTATTGATGGTGACAACGATAAAAAAGGTGAAGGCAAGAATTTAGCGGAATACCTAAAACCTAGCCACTAGAGCCTTATTCCCCCTTTAAAGCCGTAACTCGAGTTACGGCTTTTTTACACAAACTTTTTGATTACACCTTCTATATTATTTCCTACTCGTTAAAATTCAGGAAAATAATAAATGAAAAAAAACCACCTGCTTTGCTTATTGTCATTATTTATTTCATCGGCTTATGCAGTAGATGACTGTCGTGATGAGTTACGAAACACACATCGTGAAAACTTGCATTTAATGACTCAAAAGATAGTCTATGGCCCTATTAAATCAATAAAGTCAGTAAGCTATGCATCAACTCCCACAGGCTCGCCTCTAGATACAAAAACGCTACAAATGCAGTTTTCAACTTGTGGTGCTTTAGAAAGCTATCAAAGTGAGTCAAAATGGTTTTTAGACAAAGAACTAAACTCATCACTAAAGAGAACCATCCAAAAAAATCCAACCTATGAAATGGTAAATATTATTTCATTCGGCCAGCCAATACAGAGTATCGAAGGTAAGTTCACCTTTGAGCAAGACCCATCCGGGAAAATATCCACAGTCAAAACCCATGACCAAGCAGGTAATGACTATACAGTCAGTACCACGTACAAAAATGGCAAAATAGATTCCACAAAGGGCTTTACTGAAGGAGTCGAGGTATTTTACCAATATTCCTATGATGACCAAGGAAAACTTGTCTCAATGGTCGGTAATTCAGGGCAAGATATCCGCCAGTTTAGTTATGACACTCACGGTTTTTTTAAACAAGAAATACGTAAAATCAAACTCAATAATGAGGAAGTCTCCACCACTATTGAGTGTTTAGAAACTGATAAATTTGGTAACTGCCTAACAGAAAAGTTAACGAATTCACGTAGTAATCTACCTGATACTTTAATTGAAACGTTCAAATATCAGTACGAATATTATTAAATAATTGGCATAAATAAAAAGTCCATAACAACAATAGGTTATGGACCGATTTATTTTATGGCTGGAAATTATTTTTCCATTTGAGCCTTAAACTCGTCGCCAGTCCAAACAGGCAAGCCTTTATCTTTAAAAAATTGAATTTCTGCCGCAACACCACCACTCTTTTCCCAGCCGGGTAACGTCAATACAATTAACCCATCACAACGTTTCAAGAATTCCATATCGATGGAAGACCAAGCCACTTTTTGTCCTTGTGTTGCAAGAAATTGATTTATTGGATGAGTCATTGTGATCTGGCTATAAGTTGCAATCCCTTGAAGGGCGAGTTCAGCGGCAAATTTTGTACACTCCTGAAAGCGCATTTCCACAACATTGCTATCAGGGTCTGAGTAAGGGCAAGCAATAAAATAAAGGCTCATAATAATTCCTAGTGTTGGCAATAACGTATTTTGGATAAAGCAACCCTATAAAAAATAATTCATTATTTTCCATAGGGAGAACTAAAATTTAATTTTTAAAACTACAGCTTATTCAAGCTCTGCAATAATAATCTTTGTTTTTGGTCGTTTTTTATTTTCAGGTAATTTAAAGTCTTTGCTGGTTGTCACTAAATAATCAATATTATCCCAACCTGTAACAAAATTAATGGCATGCTTATTGGCTTTTGTGCCGTCCGCTAATACCATTAATTTGTCACTATTTTCCATCATTTTTTGCGCAATAGCAGCCTCATCAACATGTTGATCCATAACCCCATGTAATGAATGAATAGCCCCTGCACCTATAACCGCATAATCAGCAAAAAATTCAGCAATATTCTTTAGCGCAATAGCCCCTAAGCAGGCATTTTGCGCTGCATTAAATTGCCCACCAATTAAAATAGTTTCAATTGTTGGGTTTTCCTGCAATATATTCGCTAATAGCGGTGAGTTAGTAATTATTGTTAGGTTATCAATTAGCTTTACTCGCTGGCTAAATTCAAATGTTGTTGTACCAAAATCGATAAACAACGTATCACCCGGTTTAATAAATTCAGCCGCTTTCGCTGCAATCGCTTTTTTTTCATCAACCGCGGCTTGAGCCCTTTCAGTAAAATTACGTTCAAACTTTGACTGAATATTAACTGCGCCACCATGAATTTTCTTAAGTAATTTTTGAGTTTCGAGCTTACTCAGATCTCGACGGATAGTTTCTTGCGCGACATTAAAATGCTTTGCGAGCTCTTGTACATACACCTGACCCTGAGTAGAAAGTAACTCAATGATGGTTTGATGACGTACTTTTGAGGAACGCCCCTCACACATAGTTTAACCCTTCTTGACCATTTACATTTCTAGCACTATACAACAGCGATACTAATTTCAGTAGCATCTCGTTGTATTTTTGTTAAATCGATATTTTTCAGCAAAATACGCCTAGTTGGCAAACCTCGATGGTGCTTTTCATATAATAATGTACTGCCAGCCATAACCTTAATAGTGCCATTCACCGCGTGCTCGACTTTAATATTAAAATTAATTTTATTTATTGAATTATCATTAATATCAATGCAAGCAGGCACACTAAAGCAAATTTTATCATCCAGATGCACTGGGAGCCGTTGAGTCTCTTTTAGTTGCTGTTGGTGATGATTCGCCAGTAGGTCATCTGCAATCTGTTCACCTACCCAAAGCCCCTCTTGGTAACACTGATCACCCATATCTGCAGGGTGTAACATATTACCAGCAGCATAGTAGCTCGTATCAGAGCAACGACCCCGTTGGTCCGTTACAGGTTTGCCTGTCGCCGCATCATAATCAAGGTGGCTTTTGCGAATTAATGTATTTTCCCCAACAAATTGCCCAGTAAAAATGACCGAATCACACATAATTTTGTGAGTTTTACCGGCACTTTCAACTACCACATACTCTACACGCTCTAATCCACCAATTTCAGTAATTTGGCTATTAAGAAACACTGGCGTTCCCATTGCTTTGGCAAATAATGTGGCTGGCTTAAAGGCCAAAATGCGATCACCACTTTCAATCATAGCCTGCGCTTTAACGCCTGCATTTTTTAGTGTCCATAAAGCAGAAAAGCTTACCAGTTCGCTCCCCACAATAACTGGGTTACGACACGGTTTTTTACCATTAAGATACACAAATTGCTGTAATGCACCCGCAGTGATAATACCTTGGGGACGCAACCCTGATACCAAGCGTGGATGCCTTGGTGTCTCCCGCACTCCTGTTGCAATTAAAACACGTTTTGCTTGCGCCTCTACAAGCCCATCAGGAGTAGAAATGGTTAAATGCCCATTAGGGTGAAGCTGAGTCACCGTACTACGGGTAAAGATAGGAGTGTCTCCCAGTTGAGCTACAATCTTTTTAGCAAACTGGTTCCCTTTCATTGGGCGCTTAAAGGCAAGTACCCCAAACGTTGGGTGCTGACAATGACGCGGAACCCCGCCAGCATCAGCTTCACGTTCAATGATAGCAACACGTTGAATACCGCGACGGCGCAACGAATACGCAGCAGCAACCCCAGCAGGCCCTGAGCCTATGATAACCACATCATAATTCAAACTCATTTTACTGCCTCCACTGCTAATGTATGGTCAAACCGGCCATTGATTATTTCTGCTACCTGACTGCTACAATAAAACCCATTACAACGCCCCATCATCACGCGCGTTCTACGTCGCAATGCCCCTAAGCATTCAGGCGGAATATCGGAGTCAAACGCAGCTTCAATTTCTCGCTGCGTAACAAGCTCACAGTGACATACGATGCCACCATTACTTTTACACTGATAATCCCGTTGGTGATATTCGGATATCATTGGCATTGTTGGCCAAATTAGCGTTTCTGGAGGAGAAAGCTCAAATAATGGCGTAAAGTGTTGTTGGTATAGTTTTGCCAAGTAGTTAGCAACACCTAAAGCAGAGGTTAACCCCGTTGAGCGGATCCCGCCTGCGCATATCCAGTGTTTTTCAGGATAATCATTTATACGATAATGTTTTTCTTCTGTTGCAGGGCGCAGTCCCGCATAAGTTGCCGTTACACTATAATTATGTAATGAAGGTAACATCTGAGAGCCTTGGGAGATTAAACCCTCTAGCACTTCTTGTTTCACTTCCGCTTTCCAACGGTCATCCTGTTCTTCTGCTGTTGGGCCTAATAATAAGTTACCAAAAATAGTTTTTGATAATAGTACGCCTTTAGTTATTGCGGTTGGCACTGGTAAAATGATCGCATTAATATCGGCAGCGGCGGCTTTGTCATAAACCAAAAACTGCCCTTTGCGTGGTTTTATTTGGAATGGTGATGGGTGGCAGATCGACTCCACAATATCACCGTTAATACCAGCACAATTAATTACCAAACGAGCAGAAAACTCACCTTTTGATGTGGTTAAATCCCACACCCCATTGTTTAGCGAACCGTTTTTTACTTCACAATGAAAACGATATTCAGCACCATGTTTCACTGCTTGAGTTAAATAAGACAGTGGCGTACTCCAAGGGTCGATAACCGCTTCACCGGGG
This sequence comes from Providencia sp. TYF-12, assembly GCF_041344805.1. Lineage (NCBI taxonomy): Bacteria > Pseudomonadati > Pseudomonadota > Gammaproteobacteria > Enterobacterales > Morganellaceae > Providencia > Providencia sp. TYF-12. The sequence goes on along the minus strand of NZ_CP166833.1, from coordinate 1,346,457 downwards.
ACATGAACCGCAGCCAGCGCGCCCTGAGCCAAATGTGGTTCTCGGCGATATAACTCCTCTTTATTGATGATTGCCACATCTAATACATTGTTAGTGTGTGCTTGCTCAACAATCGCAGGGAGTTTACTCAATTGCTCTTCATTCCATGCAACAACTAATGCTCCGGTTTCGAGTAACGGTAAATTCATTTTTTCTCTGATTTCAATGAATTCACGATACCCATCTTGCATACATTCAAGTTCCAGACTCCCTGGTGTGGCGTCAAAACCCGTATGTAATAGTGCACTATTTGCCTTACTTGCTCCCGAAAGAATGTCTCCACCACGCTCTAACAGCAGTGTTTTGGCACCCATTAGTGTAAATTTACGTGTCACAGCACAGCCAATGACACCACCGCCGATGACAATGACATCCCAAATTTTTTTATTATTAATATCCATGGCTGAGATCCTTAATTTCTAACTTGCACACATAAAACCACATAATTCCCACAACCACAACAAATAAAACAACACAAACCACAACATTAACAAAAATATTATTCACATTGTTACAATATTGTGAGTTTTATCACATTAGTGAAACTTATTGTGAGTTTTTTGTGGATTTTATTTCCGATTAAACGATAGTAAGCAAAAAAACAGACTAATTTACAACATTTACAACACTGGGAATATTGCGATGCTCAATCAACGTTATGCGGCTATCGATCAGGGAACAACGGGAACCCGGGTCGTTGTCTTTGAAGAAGGCGGCCATTATCACTCCCCAATGAGCATTCCTCATAAACAAATCACGTTGAACAGTGGTTGGGTAGAACATGACCCTGAGGAAATCTTGGCAAATATTATTAAATGCTTAAATAGCTGCGAGGTTGTTGATGCGATTGGTCTTTGTCATCAAGGTGAAAGTATTGTCGCATGGGATGCTCAAAGTAAGCGCCCTTTATACAATGCGATCGTTTGGCAAGATTTACGCACTGAAAAAACCATTTCACGGCTGAAAGAAGCAGGCTTGGAACCACTAGTGCAATCTAAATCAGGTTTGCCGCTAGACCCTTATTTTTCCGCCAGCAAAATGGGATGGATTATTGAGAATGTGGTGGGAGCGAAAACGCTAGCGGATAAAAACCAGCTACGGATAGGCACAATGGATGCTTTTTTCCTCGACCGTTTATGTGGTGTATTTGTCACTGACTATAATTCCGCATCACGAACCTCACTACTCAATATTCACACTTTAGAGTGGGATCAACAACTATGTGACATTTTTGGTGTGCCTATTCATTGTTTGCCACCTATTAAAGACAATATTGGTGATTTTGGTGCCATCAACCTCGATGGGCATTTAACCCCTGTCACGGCAATCATTGTTGACCAGTTTGCCGGCACATACGGTCATGGCTGCCGTGAAAAAGGGGATGCAAAAATTACTTTCGGTACAGGCGCTTTTTTACAAGCACTGACAGGGGCTGATATTCCTAAAACTCACGAAAGTGGATTATTACCAACCTTGTGCTGGAAATTTCCGGGTACACCTGCCGTTTTCGGATTAGATGGAGGGGTATATAACGCAGCATCAGCCATTAATTGGGCGCGTAAAATTGGCCTTTTCGACTCATTCGATGAACTCACCGATTTTAGAACTGAACCAGCAATTAAACGCGGCCTTGCATTCGTACCTGCATTATCTGGCTTAGGCTGCCCTTACTGGGATCGGAGTGCCGCGGGGTTATGGGCGGGGCTTTCTCTAGATACCGATAAAAAAGACATAATGCAGTCCGTTCTTGAAGGAATAGCAGCTCGTTCAGCGGAAGTTATTTTTGCAATGGAGCAAGTTTCACCTTTAGGTCAGTCAATTTCAGTCGATGGAGGGTTATCTTCAAATCAATACTTTAAGCAGTTTTTAGCCAATTTATTACAAAAAAATATTGAAGCACCAGCAAACCGTGAAGTAACAGCATTAGGCGCAGCCTTATTGGCTCGTAAAGGCCTAGGTATCACTCACGAAATGGCAGTTAGACGCAATGCAACCATAACACGCCCAGATGGAACCAACATGCAAGGCGTGATGGAACAGTATCGCGACATCATTGCCCGTTCTCGCCAATTAAGACACTAAAATAATAAAAGGACCCTACCATGGCTGAATTCGGAAATTACATTATCTATTTAATCATGTGCGGTGCGATTATAGGCGCAGTCGCATCTATTGTTAGACCAACAAGTGACCTCGGAAAAGAGTTTGTTAATGGTATATTCTCTATTGGTCCCGTTTTCCTTGCACAAGCAGGGATTATGGCAGCCGTACCGTTACTATCACAGTTAATATCCTATGTGCTTGGCCCTGTTTTTTCATCTGTAGGGTCAGATGTTTCAATTGCTGCATTGTCAATTATTGCAGTCGATATGGGTGGCTATCAATTAGCTGATGCACTCACAACAAACCGCGATATGTGGATCACGGCCATGTTGATCGGCTATACCTCTGGTGCCACCATTGTTTATTTGATCCCTGTTGGTTTAACCATGTTAAATCGTAAAGATCATAAATATCTAGCACTGGGTGCGATGGCAGGTCTGATCTCGATCCCCTTTGGCGTACTGGCATCCCTGTTGTTAATTACATTCAATAATATTCCAGTTAGAGACATTATTTCGACTAACTCACCCGCAGCGCATCAATTAACCTTAGACTTCTTCACGATGTTGCAATACTTGATGCCACTGTTTGTATTCTGTTTCTTACTCGCAGCTGGGTTAAAATATCGCCCAATGCTAATGGTTACCGGTTTTTTAATTTTCGGTAAGATTATGGATGCATTTGTGAAATTAGTCTTAGCATTCTCTATTGTTGAGCATTTTACTGGCGTATTTAGTAAAGTCTTCGGTGCATGGGGCTTTGACCCACTGTTTGCAGATCAAAATGAGCTATTCCGTGCAATCGAAATTGCAGGTTATATTGGTATCATGCTGGCAGGGACATTCCCAATTTGTTACCTGTTCCAACGTTACTGTAAACCATTAGTTCGCGCATTAAGTAACCGTTTAAAATTGAGTGATACCGGTTCGTTAGGTTTTATTATGGTAATGGCAAACATCATTGCAACTTATCACTTATTCAAAGATATGCGTGCAAGAGATAAAGTATTATGTGTTGCATTCGGTGTTTGTGCACAGGCTACAATTGGTGATCACTTAGCCTTTACCGCAAATTTCCAACCCACGCTTGTTCTCCCCATTTTACTTGGTAAATTGGTCGGTGGGGCCTTAGCCGTATTTATTGCAATCAAAATATCAGTCCCTCAAGCTATGCGCTATGAAGAGGAAGATGCAAAAGAATCTGAAAAGGTGGAGGTAGAGCACCAACTTGCTACCACTAAATAAAAATAATTCACATTAGTTATGTTTATATAATTATTATTAGAGATTAGCTGCATTTGAAATGTCTATACCCATAAAGTAGGATGCAGCTTTTATTTATTCGTCGCTTTTAAATGCCAAAATTCATCCATTAACTACATTTAGTTAATGCCCCATGATTTATTTCTTGTCATCATTATTCACAATTTATCTCATAATTTGTTACTAATTAATTAATATATTAATCAATTAATATATAGATGTTATATATTGATATAAAAAACCCCAATATTTATATTGGGGTCAATTAACTTAACATACTTCAATAATATAAATATTGAATATCATTTTTAACTTAGCGATCCCAGTAGGATTCTTCCAAACTATCTTCTTTTTCAGGTAACCCGCGAGTTAACCGTGGTGAATGCTGTGTTAACACTTGATAACTAACACGATTAGCATACTTACACACTTGAGCTAAAGATGAATATGTTAAGTATTGGCGTTCATGTTTACTGGAGTTTGGGACGTTTGAACGGTGATAAGAATTTGCTGTGATATCATGGAGTAATGCAGATAATGCGCCGTCTCCTGCACCATTCGTATTCATTATTTTTTCCGGCCCCCCCATATAAGGTTCAATATGAGAAAAAATCCGTAATGGTACTTGGCAATCTTGCTGGCGCATTGCACGACTAAACTCATACAAATTAAACTCTGCAATCGCCCCTGGTAACAATGGGTGCTGTGTTGTACGTTTATAGCTTTCTTCTGTGTACCCAGCCATATACAACCCTGACGGCCCAGCGGTACAAAGCACTAAATCAACCCAATCTAAAGCCATATTCGAGGCTAATAGAGGGTCACTTAAACCGGTTAGTTCTTGTGCTTCATCTTCGTTCATCGCGACTACTGAAATATGTTCGGCGAGAAAATCACGCCAAAACTGTGGGTCCTGAGCAATAACGAATTTAGTCCCCAAAGTTAATACCACTGGCACATTATGTTTTTTCGCATATGTAATGGCTTGCATCGTCGCTTCAGGCATGGTCTCACCTGGCTTACAACGTACTAAATAGGCCGTTAATACTAATGCAGAAGCCCCTGCAATAATATCTTCAGGGATACTACTAGGCTGTAAGCGGTTCATATGGCCAGGGCTAATAGCAAACGTCCGCTCACCATTTTCAGTAATTAGCGTGAAACAACGCCCAATAGGGCCATCAACACCTTGCAAGAAATTTAAATCCATACGGCTAGAGGTATGACATAAATAACGATAAGCATAACTGCCAATTTGGATATTGTTACACATTGTGCCTAACAGGACAGAGCGATCATCCGCTAAGACAGAATAATTATGCAATGTATTACCAATCGTACCACCCGCAAATTCATGTGTAATCAATGCGTTATCTGTTAATTCTTTATATAACGCCTCAGCAATAGCATCTTCTATAACCAGTGAGTGCCCTTTGCTTAATTGATAGCGTTGAATAAACTCATCATCCACTTTTGCTTCGATGTCGACCAAAGTTTGGTCGATACCAACAATATAGGATTTACAGTTTTCTTCATCAGCCAACGTTTCTTTTAGGGGCTGTAAAAGCGGATCTCTGAGACTAACAGGGAAGTAATGTTTTGACTTACGCTGACCGGGGAATTTCATAATTAGGAGATTAAAAATGGAACATCTCCCTATTCTAACACGATAAAGCTAAGCCAGCACCTCAAAAGAAAGTGCTGGCTTGATTACTATCATCTAGCTGAATAATTACACATTTTGCTGTTTATAATCACGATATAACTGGCGACTCAATACAAATGAACAGCTCAATATAAAGCCGAGAACTGCGCTCAATGCCACAATAAGCGATGATTTAGGTGAATCTTTTTGTAGTGGGAAATCCGGTGTCAAAATAAACATCACGGGTGCAAAGTCTAACTCCTTGCTCGTTAACGCATTAAGTTCATCAATATAAATTTGACGGTTCTGCAAGGTTTCGCTCATTAAAGCTAAATCACGGTTTTGTGTCTCAATGAGTAATTTCTTTTCTAAGGCTTCTGTACCAAGCGCAATTGGGTAGTCAGGGTCATCGTTGATCGTTACAGAATCACTCGCAATCGGTTTTTCTATCCCAGCAGCTTTCGCGATGTCAACAGCTCGCTTTAAGCGTTCAACTTTAACATCATATTCCGTTTGGATTTTACTGACTTCGCGTTTCAGTGATTCGCTAGCAAAGATCAACCGCTGAGAAACAGTGTTATCTATCTCAACTTTAATTTGCTGCCTCACTTTTGATGCACTATAGCGAATATACCCCTCAAGTAAGTCTTGTGCTTCGATAGGTAAAGACGCCGTAAACTTTAAAACAATGTCATTGGAGGTACTGTTTTTTTCTTTCGATTGGTCTTGAATTTGGATATCGTTGGTAATGATTTGATTCACTAACCGTTGTTGACTAGCAACATCATCTTTCGGTTCGATATTTTGCGCTAACTGCTGAAAATACCGTGTACTTTTTACATATTCGCTCTGGTTAACTTTTGAACGAAACTGATCAACAAACACGCTAAAAATGCGCTGAGCACTTAAATCAATAGGGATTTCTAGTGCGTCTAATTGCGCTTTTAATTTGTTTACTTCTTGGATGTTTTCAGATGTAGGAGGAATAACAATTGCTGTACTACTCCATTTTTGGGGTAAAAAGCTGACAATCCCCGCGCTCAACACAATACAGAAAGCAGTAAAAATAATAATTAAGAGCTTATGCTTTAATAAAATCGAAAATAATGCCATGAGGTCAATTTCATCATTCTGCTGTAAATGAAACTGAGGAGCAGTATTTGGTTTCTGCTCTATATTATTGCCTCGTGGCGGTTGCTCATTGCTCATATTAATTCCAAAAGACATAAAATTTGTTTAATCGTTTTTAATTTCAGATAAGTTATTATAGTCTATAATCGAATTTTTGATATATCGATAAGCTAACTTTTTTGTATTAATTGTATGCATTGACTACTTTAATGCATCTTCAATTATTAAATTAATCATGCTAATACTATCTTGATTATCATTTAAAGCCGATATGTAATTATATTTATGACCACCACTGCTAATAAAGAACTCTTTATTTTGTTCGCTTATCTCTTCTAATGTTTCCAAACAATCAACTGAAAACCCAGGACAAATAACCTGAACTGATTTTACACCTTGGCTGGGTAATTCATGCATTGTTTTATCCATGTAGGGCATGAGCCAAGGCTCTCGTCCAAAACGTGACTGGTAAGTGAGTAACACGTTATCACTTGGATAATTTAAGGCTTCACGCAATGCCTGAGCGGTTTTTTCACATTCTTGCTGATAGATATCACCTGTATCACAATAACGCTTAGGAATGCCGTGGAAAGACAATACCAGCCTATCTGGTTCACCGTGCTTGGCAAAACTAGCTTCAATAGAAGTTACCAGTGCTTTAATGTACGCAGGATGAGTGGCATAACTCCGAATAAATTGAACTGACGGAATAGTACGTCGACCTTGAAATGCCCTTGTAACTGCATCATAAACCGCAGCAGTTGTGGTACATGAATATTGTGGATATAAAGGTAAGACCACTAAATCAGTAACCCCTTGCTCCATCAGGTTATCAATCGCAGTTTTAATTGATGGTGAACCGTAGCTCATCCCTATATCTACTGGAATATTAGGCAACAAAGCGGCTAATTTTTGCTTTTGGCGTAAAGAGTAAACCAATAATGGGGAGCCGTCTTCTAACCAAATAGATTGATATAATTTCGCGACTTTCGACGACCGAATAGGCAAAATTGCACCATATAGAATAGGTTTCCAAATTAGACGAGGTACATCAATAACGCGAGTATCACTAAGAAATTCTGCTAAATAGCGTCTAACTGCTGAGGTTGTTGGGGCATCAGGTGTTCCTAGGTTAGCCAATAAAATGCCGTATTTTTTTTCTGACATGAAACAACTCCTAATTGATAATCATTCCCAACATTAACATAGTTAAATAACTATTTTTATCACCAAGTGGTATAACAATAAAGGCAGCGATCTCGCTGCCTTATACTTGGCTTACACCCTTAATAATGCAAGTTACTGTTATACAGTAACAAGAAGCATAAGGAGTGCCAATATTAACCTAAAATTTTTGCTAATTCTTCACTAACTTCAGAAACTTTACGTGTACCATCCAATTTGAAGTACTTCGTATTACCTTGTTTTGCTTCATTTTGATAATAAGCAATTAAAGGAGCCGTTAATGCATGGTACTCAACTAAACGTTTACGTACGGTATCTTCTTGGTCATCTTTACGTATCGTTAATTCTTCACCGGTTACATCGTCTTTACCTTCCACTTTCGGTGGATTAAAGTTGATGTGGTAAACACGACCAGATGGTGCATGTACACGACGGCCAATGATGCGCTCAACGATGATTTCGTCTGGTACATCAAATTCAAGGACGTTATCAACGGTAATACCCGCTTCTTTCATGGCATCCGCTTGCGGAATTGTGCGAGGGAACCCATCTAACAAGAACCCATTACGGCAATCATCTTGTTTGATACGCTCTTTAACTAATGCGATAACCAATTCGTCAGTCACTAATTTACCGTTATCCATTAATTCTTTAGCTTGCAAACCAAGTTCGCTCCCTGACTTAACAGCTGCACGTAGCATGTCACCTGTTGAAATTTGAGGGATCCCAAACTTTTCCATAATAAATTGAGCTTGAGTGCCCTTACCAGCGCCTGGAGCGCCAAGCAGAATGATACGCATTGCGTAAACCCCTTGCTATTTAGATTTTTATAATTTGAAAAGAAAACAAGCTACCATACCATTAGCATGGCGCTTTACTCAAGAACACACGTAAACGTTTTCGCATTTATCTTTTTTCGCAAAAGAAAAAAACCACGCTAAAGCACAAGCAAAAGCGTGGTTTATGTTCAAAAACGAAAGTACAAAATTAACTTATTTTAAAAGCAATTCGTTGATTTTTCGTATAAATAAATTTGGATCTTCCAATGTACCACGCTCGGCCAATAATGCTTGATCCAATAACACATCAACCCAATCAGCAAATACAGACTCATCTGACACTTCAGACGCTTTTTTCACCAATGGGTGTGCTGGGTTTAATTCGAAGTTGTATTTCACTTCTGGCGCAGCTTGACCAGCCGCAGCGAATAATTTCGCCATCTGAGTGCTCATTTCATCAGCATTTGTAGTGACAATCGCTGGAGTATCGGTTAAACGATGCGTCAGTTTGACGTCTTTAACCCTTTCACCCAAGAATGATTTTACACGCTCAACAAATGGTGCTAATTGTTTATCCGCTTCTTCTTGTTCAGCTTTGTTTTCATCCGCAAGTTTATCTAATGACTCATCAGCTTTACTGACTGATTGGAATTGTTTGCCATCAAACTCAGACAAATAGTTCATCATCCATTCGTCAATACGGTCGGATAACAACAATACCTCAATACCTTTTTTACGGAATAATTCGAGGTGTGGGCTACCTTTTGCCGCCGCATAGCTATCTGCGGTGATATAGTAAATTTTATCCTGCCCTTCCACCATACGGCTAACGTAGTCTTCTAAAGAAACATTTTGCACGCTGCTATCTGTTTGAGTGGTCGCGAAACGCAGAAGTTTAGCAATGGTTTCACCATTTGCCATATCTTCCGCAGGGCCCTCTTTCATCACTAAACCAAATTGTTGCCAGAAAGTTTGATATTTTTCCGCATCTGTTTTCGCCAATTTTTCAAGCATTTGTAGAACACGTTTAGTCAATGCACTACGTAAACTGCGTGTTAATGCGCTATCTTGCAATATTTCACGAGAAACGTTCAATGGCAAATCATTGGAATCTAATACACCACGAATAAACCGTAGGTAATTTGGCATAAACTGTTCAGCGTCATCCATAATAAATACGCGTTGAACGTATAATTTCAGGCCATGCTGTTGGTCACGATTCCATAAGTCGAATGGTGCTTGAGAAGGAACATACAGTAAACTGGTATACTCTTGTTTACCTTCAACGCGGTTGTGCGTCCAAGTCAAAGGGTCAGCATAGTCGTGGGAAATATGTTTATAGAATTCAACATACTCTTCATCAGAGATCTCAGACTTACTACGTGTCCATAGTGCTTTAGCTTGGTTAATCTTTTCCCACGTTACCGTACCGTCTTCTTCATTTTTATCTTCAATTTCAACAGGTAAAGCAATATGGTCTGAATATTTACTAATTACTGAGCGTAGACGCCAGTTATCAAGGAATTCTTTTTCATCGTCACGTAAATGCAACGTAATTTCTGTACCGCGTTCCGCTTTTTCAATATCGGCAATAGTATACTCACCTTCACCCGCAGATTCCCAAAAAACACCTTCATCCGCAGGGGCTCCTGCTGCACGGCTACGTACTGTGACTTTATCTGCGACAATAAAAGCTGAATAGAAACCAACACCAAATTGACCAATCATTTGGCTATCTTTTGCCTGATCAGTACCTAGAGATTCTAAAAATGCTTTCGTACCTGATTTTGCGATAGTCCCCAAGTTATCAATAACTTCTTCACGGCTCATACCAATACCGTTATCACTAATCGTTAATGTACCTTGGTCTTTATCTGCGCTAATACGTACACGCAATTCACCATCATTCTCATACAGTTCTGGTTTAGATAACGCACGAAAACGCAGTTTATCCGCCGCATCTGATGCGTTGGAGATCAATTCGCGTAAGAAAATCTCTTTATTCGAATAAAGAGAGTGGATCATTAATTGGAGGAGTTGCTTAACTTCTGATTGGAAACCACGCGTTTCCTGTCCTTTCATACTCATTAATCGCCTCTATTTCATCAATCTAATTGGATAGGTTTGACTTATCGATGCAGATTAGTTGGGGGCGAAAAACAAAAATTCAAGCGATAAAGACAAAAAAATTTACTGAAGAAAAAACCAAAACCAATGATTAGAAAGGAAATAATAACAACCGCAATCATTTTAAAGATAGTTAATGAAAGGAATAATTCTACTCATCTCCAATCATATACTCTAAATAATTTGTGCTGTAGCTAGGCGTCAAATACGTTAATCCCTAGGAACATACACCAATATGTGACCCAAGTCACCGAGTGTAGCCCCCACGACTCAAATTAGTAACTGAATTCTGTAGGGTGATTTTAGAAAAACGAAATCAATACTATCCTCTAAATAGTTCAAGTTGTAGGTAGGCGGCAAATGAGGAGATCTCGGGGAGCATACATCAGTATGTGACCCGAGTCGCCGAGTGCAGCCAACACCCCTACAGCTTGAAATATGACGAGGATATTACAATCGAGAGCGGCCGGAGAGCGAATGAGACAGCGTCGTACTATCGACTAACTCTAATTCCCCACCCACAGGCACCCCATGAGCAATTCGGCTCGCTGCCACCCCATATTGTGCGCACATTTCCCCAATATAGTTTGCTGTTGCTTCACCTTCTACCGTCGGGTTTGTCGCTAAAATCACTTCTGTGATCGTCTCTACCGCTAAGCGTTCTTCTAACCTATCAAGGCCAATATCTATCGGACCAATACCGTCCAATGGCGATAAATGCCCCATAAGAACAAAATAGCGCCCTGAAAATTGCCCAGTTTGTTCAATGGCATAGATATCTGCTGGGCTTTCGACAACACAAACTAAACCATTTTGCTGACGACGCGGATTCGCACAAATATTACAAACCTCTTGTTCGGTAAACGTTCTGCAATCACGGCAATGACCAATTTCAGACATTGCACTTGTGAGAGATTGCGCTAAACGCATCCCACCGCTCCGGTCACGCTGTAGAAGATGGAAAGCCATACGCTGCGCTGACTTTGGCCCAACGCCGGGAAGACAGCGCAACGCTTCCATTAATGATTCAAGAAGCGGACTTGTTTGCATTAGAATGGCATCTTAAAGCCTGGTGGTAATTGCATACCACTAGAAACGCTCGCCATTTTCTCTTTTTGTGTCTCTTCAATGCGTCGAGCCGCATCGTTAAATGCCGCTGCAATCAAGTCTTCTAACATTTCTTTGTCATCTTCTAACAAGCTAGGGTCGATCTCAACACGGCGGCAATTATGCGAACCATTAATTGTCACTTTCACTAAGCCAGCACCAGACTCGCCTGTAGCTTCAAGTTGAGCGATTTCTTCCTGAACTTTTTGCATTTTATCTTGCATTTGCTGGGCCTGTTTCATCAGGTTACCCAATCCACCTTTACCAAACATAGTTTTCTCTCACAACTGAGGCTACAGATTAACCAATATACTGTAGCGTTAAACGGGGCGAATACTTTCTTCATCCAACTGCGCATCAAACATAGAGCGAAGTTTTTGAATCGTCTTATCCGCAATAATTGACTGACGAGCTTGCGCCAGTTTCTCTTCATAAATCGCCTGTCGCCATTCTAGTGGTGTTTTCACATCACTATTATCATCATGAACGATTTTCAGTTCAACAGAACGACCATACTGCTCGCTCAGAGCTTCCTCTAGCGCTTTATGCGCTTGGGGCTTATCGAGGTGCTTCTGAGATGAACGCAAATGTAAAATAATTTGCGACTCACTTAATTCTTCTATATATGAATTCAAAGCTAATTGTTCAACCAGCTTAGGAATATTTAATTTTGCTATTGTCCCGGACCAGCTGTCTCGCTCCCGCCCTTCTTCAATAATTTTTACTGCTAATTCAGGGGTTTTCTCATATTCTAACGCTTCTTTGATCTCACTTGGCGTCGTAACGGCATCTTTTTGAGCCATTGTTTCTTTGTTCTGAGCTTTCCACTGATACGGCTTTGGTTTCTGAGCTTTCACCCCTTGTGAAGCTTTGTTTTCCACATTTTGTTGGTGTTTGCTGGTCACGGCGGCCAGCCTTTCTAGTGCTGATACCGCCGGCTTAGCCTTTTCAGACGTCGCCGGTTTAGCCTTTTTTAGGCCAGGGTCCTCGCTTTGGGGTGATTGCAGGGTCTGCCTAGCTTTTAATAACTGCAAGGTTGGGCTATTTTCTGGCAAATTCTCTGCACGAGTTTGTGGCGGCGCTCCCCTTTGAGGTGCACTCTGTGTTACCGTTTGTGTGATCACCCGAGGAGGCGCTTCAATTTCTTCGATTACACTTTTAGGGTGAAATGCCAGTGCTCGCAATAAGGCCATTTCTACCCCCATACGCCGCTCAGGTGCATAGGGCAATTCTTTTCTTCCTACCAACAAGGTTTGGTAGAAAAGCTGTAAATCTGCTGGAGAAATAACCCTTGCAACTTGCCGCAAGCGCCCGTCTATCGAAGATGGGTCTGTTTCTTGCTCCGCAGGAAGAAGTTGGATCATCGCGATGCGGTGTAACTGGGTTAAAATTTCAACCAGTAAATTCTCCCAGTCCGCACCTCGGCTAGCCGCTTGCTCCACTTGGGTCATCACGGCGATGCTATCAGCACGGACTAATGCCTCAATGATAGCTAATGGTTGCTCATCATCCAGTGTGCCAAGCATTTGACTCACTATGTCAGCAGTTACCTTGCCTTGCCCCATCGCGATGGCTTGGTCTGTTAAACTTAATGCATCACGTAAACTACCATCAGCGGCTCTCGCTATCAGCTGGCGAGCACGCAGGTCATGTTCAATATTTTCAGCATTAAGAATTAATTCAAGTTGTTCGCTAATTTGAGTGACATCTAACGCTTTTAGATGGAACTGCAAGCAACGTGACAAAATAGTCACGGGAAGTTTTTGTGGGTCAGTCGTCGCCAAAAGAAATTTTACGTGTTCTGGCGGCTCTTCAAGGGTTTTCAACAAGGCATTAAAGCTATGACGTGACAGCATGTGGACTTCATCAATCAAGTAGACTTTGAAGCGACCGCGTGCTGGTGCGTATTGGACGTTATCGAGTAATTCGCGGGTATCTTCCACTTTAGTTCGTGAAGCTGCGTCAATCTCAATTAGGTCGACAAACCTGCCCTGTTCAATTTCCAAGCAGTTGACACATTGACCACAAGGGGATGCCGTGATCCCTTTTTCGCAATTAAGACCTTTGGCAAAAAGGCGAGCAATCGTCGTTTTCCCTACGCCTCGTGTGCCCGAGAAAAGATAGGCGTGATGAAGCCGCTGGTGCTCCAGCCCATTAGCAAGTGCAGTCAAGACGTGTTGTTGGCCAACAACGTCTGAAAATTTTTGAGGTCGCCACTTACGGGCAAGTACCTGATAGCTCATGGTTCCCACAGTAATTTAACATGATACGTGAATAAATATAATCTTAGTACATGCTACCACAGCCTCAACCCTTACGGCGAGGTTGTGATAAAAATAGAGGGAAAATAAAGATTAGTGCCCAGGGAATTCAACTAAGCTGTAAGAAGATACGCCTTCTTTTTGTAGCCGCTCCACACCACCAAGGTCAGGTAAGCTAATGATAAATGCGGCTTCAACCACATTAGCACCGAGCTGCTTGATCATTTTAACTGTTGCTTCAACAGTGCCACCAGTTGCTAATAGGTCATCAACAACCAATACATTATCATTTGGGGTAATGCTGTCTTTGTGGATTTCAAGGGTATCGGTACCGTATTCAAGGTCATAAGTCATACTTAATACTTCACGCGGTAGTTTCCCTTTTTTACGTACAGGAACAAAACCAACACCTAAACGTAATGCGACAGGTGCACCGAATAGAAAACCACGTGCTTCAGTCCCTACAATTTTAGTAACCCCTTTATTTTGGTAATGCTCAACTAACATATCAATGGTTGCTTGGTATGCTGCTGGGGTGTTTAACAAAGTCGTGATATCACGAAAAATCACACCTTCGATTGGATAATCTTGAATAGATGCGATACTTTCTTTAATCAATTGCAGTTGTTGCTCTTTAGCGGTCATAATAAAAGCCAATATAGTAAACACGAAAGTGTAGAATTTATGTAAAGTACCATAAAAATGCAACAAGAAGCCGACTATTTGCAGTTGCTTTTGTTGCTGAATATCAATATTACGCTATTTTTCACATTTAATGAGAATAAAAAATGAAAATCCCCGCTCTTTTAGATGCGTTAAAAAAGCAGATTGATGAATTAGAGACGCGAGTGAGCCCAATAAAGGACCTTGAGTTTTCGCATTCCCGCTTTGATGTGCAATTATTTAATCGTAAGTCGACGCGCCTTGGTGATTGCCAAAACGAGTTAAAAGCACTTTATCTACAGCTTTGCCATAGTGTCACGCTAAACCATGCAGAGCAGGTCAATTTCCTCACAGAAAAAATCGTTCACCAGATACAGGCAATTTCTCGTGAGATTTCGACACAACCCTTGCGGGAGAAAGAATCAACATTTACCAAGAAGAAAGAGCAGATTGATTTATATGAACGTTTATCACAACATCAAGACTACGAACGCCGTTTGCAGTCAATGGTCAGTGAAAAAGAACTTCACCTAAGCCAACTAACGGATCATCGTTTACAGCACCAATGCCAAAAAGAACTTGCCGTATTGGCAGGCCGTTTATACCGTTGCCGACAAGCACTGTTACGGATAGAAAAAGCTATTGAGCACCAAGAAAACCAATATTTTGATTAATCAACATTAACGACAAAAGGAATTGCCATGTCTTCGCTTAAAGATGCACCGCTAGAAATACAGCTTGCCGTTGATTTGATTTATTTATTAGAAACCTCAGAAATAGACACAGATATCGTACTAAAAGCCCTTGATATTGTTAGAAATGACTATATTTCGAAGCAAATGCAGGCGGCCCAAGCCACCTGCACGAAAGACCGCTAATTAGCTAAGTTGCCATCACCGTCTTTTAATGTACGCTTGACTTCTTGCACTTCATCCCCTTGGCTATTATGCAAATGAACTTCTAGTTGGTTGAAGGCAATATCAATATCATTTTCTCTACATAGTTTGTCTATCGCTCGGTTTATTTCATCATTCGTTACAGACCGATCACCAATTTGGCGTACGTAAAAACGCAATTCGTGATCTAAAGTACTCGCGCCAAAACTAGTAAAATAAACATTAGGTGCAGGTTCTGTCATTACTTTGCTGTTACTGGTCGCCGCAGATAATAAAACTTGCTTAACTTTGTCGAGATCTGACCCATAAGCAACACCAATTGCTATCGTTACCCGTGTGACGGTGTCTGAAAGCGACCAGTTGATCAACCTTTCAGTCACAAAAGCCTTATTGGGAATAATGACCTCTTTACGATCAAAATCAACAATGGTAGTCGCTCGGATGCGGATCTTACTCACCGTCCCTGAATATTCGCCGATCGTCACCGTATCACCAATACGAATTGGCCTTTCAAATAATAAGATGATCCCAGAAACAAAGTTAGCAAAAATTTCTTGTAAACCAAACCCTAAGCCAACGGTTAAAGCAGCGGCTAACCACTGTAATTTATTCCAAGTTACGCCAATCATCCCCAGCGAAGCAATCGCTCCTATACCAATAATACTGTAAGTTAATATGGCTTTAATGGCGTAGGTTGAGCCCTGACGCAACTTCAAACGAGATAATACCAGAACTTCCAATAACCCAGGTAAGTTATGCGTCATCACCCATGACACAACAATAATCACTAACGCTAAAATTAAATTGGCAAGCGTCACGTATTGTAAAATATTGCCACCTTCCGCCGAAGTCGCCGTGTAGCCCCACAAATTCACGCTGTCTAAGAAGGAAAAAATCGTAATAAAGTCAGACCAAATAGCATAGAACGCTAGTGCAAAGATAATAAATAAGACCATTGTCATTAAGCGCAACGACTGTTGGCTAATTAAATCAATGGCCATAGGGGGTTCTTTAATTGGCTCATTTTCCGTCTCTTCTTGCTTAGACATCGCACGTCGTTCAATAGCTCGTTGATACGCAAGCTTTCGAGCGACTAATGTCAACCCCCTCAAGCAGGCATTATAAGTGATATGCCACAGCAACAATAAATATAAGCTGTCTATCCAACGATTCGTCAAACGTAATGTGGTGTAGTAGTACCCCGCCATCATCAACCCCACTAAAATCAATGGTGAAAATGTCAGTAGTGCCACAACAATACTCCGAGTTAAATGACTGCCCCTTTCTTGCCAAACCCGCTTACAAAATGGAGTGGTAAAAATACACAGTAGCACTAAGGAAATTAACACTACTAGCTGACCAATCACATCTTCTGACACTTTTAATGGATTGCTAATTCCGTAAGTCGAAAAGAAAATAAGCGGTAACAAAGGGATAGATAATCTGAACAGACCACGTCGAGCAAGTGTTATTTTCTCTTTTTCGATAGCAAAGTGTTTTTGCGCGATACCTTGGGGTTTAAGTACCCGATAAGTTAGCTCAAATAACACCCAGAAGATGGCTAATTGCTGACAAAATTTCCAAACAAAGGGCCCTTGAGCATTACCTGTTTTCAAAAACCAATAACCAATAGCTAATAAAAACAATGATACTGGCAAGGTCTGCATTAACGTTAATAATAAGGCAAATGGTGTACTTAATACGCTGTCACTACGTAAACTTGAAAGGTGCTGGTCGATATCCTGTAATCGTCGATTAATCTTACGGTTAAACCAAATAAAAATTAGCGCGACTAACACTAACGGAATAACCACCAGCAAAGAGTTACTGACGCCCTTCATAATGCTACGGCTTGAAATGGATAAATCAACATTGTCGAATTGTGCAGTCGCCGCTTCGGGAAAGGCTTTCAGCCATTCTAAATCAATCGGTTTATTACTGTTCACCCAAAATATTTGCTGTGCCAATATGTTTTCAAGAGAACTCACAACACTCAATAATTGGTTTTGATCTAACTCTAAATTAATTGCTTGTGAAATTTGCCCTCCGAGTTGTTGATTCAGCTCATCTAACAACCCTCGGCGAACTTCCAACAGTTTTATTAAAACCGCTTTGTCTTCCTCTGATAATAAGGTTGACACTTCTGGGTCATCCCCCGTTTTAATCTCTAATTGCTGTTCTAATTTAGTGATGTAATCACTGGGTTGGTATAGTTCATCACGCTGCTGATTAATATCAAATTGTTCAAGACGCAAATCAGCAATTGTCGTAGGTAAGTTTTTAGTTAAAATATTAGCGGGTAAATCAATTTGTTGTTGAAATAAAATTCGAGATAACAACAAACTACCTCGTAATACATTGATCTGTTCTTTTAAGTTTCGCTCTGATTGTGTCGCTCTTTCAAGCCACGTTTTAACTCGTATACCATTTTGTACTAATTTATTACTGTCTTCTGTCACCGCAATAAGCCGATCACTTAATGTATTATTAATCGCAATTTCTTTTTGAATAATCGGGTTTTGTTGAACGTTAATATCTGTTTCAGAGGTACTCAATGCTTCACGTACCGTCGATTGGGAATCATTAAGCCGACGGTGGCTAATTTCAGCTTGGATCTGTTGAATGTAGACTTCGAGCTGTTCAATATAAGCCGCGGTATAATCGCGTTGTTTTTGCAATACATCTTGCAATTGGGTATTGCTTTGTAGAATGCGTTTTTGATACTCATTTTGCTGCTGTAATAGATATTGTTCTACCAGTAGCATATTGATTTGGGTTGGCCTTAAGCTCACCACATCGTCTTGTGTATTATTTAATTCATTACGAATATCTTGCAAACGCTTCGCATTTTCTAGCATCAGCGCTTGGGCTCGTTCAGGTTGAGTTTGTAACCCTATCAATTGACTACTGTAGGTAGCGAGGTCACTGTGTTCAACTTGAAGGTTTTCTAGGTAAGATGATTTCAATGCTTCTAATTGGGAAAGTGTGCTTTTTTGAATTTGTTCAGCGAAGTTTGCTGCAAGTTGTTTATTTTCTTTTTTTATTTGCTGTAAACCTTGAACCGCTTTTCTCGAATCTTCACTGGTATTGTTGAGTTTTTCTTGTAGTTCTTCAGTTCGTTGTTCTAATTTACTCAGTTCCTCATAAAAATCAGATGTTTTTTCTAAATCCGCTAACGCTAATTTATCATCTTCATTCAAGGTACTTTTTTTATTCAATGCATCGAGTGCACTTTTAATCTCATTTTTACTCGGTAAATGACTCGTGGTTAATGCGTTAACAGGATAGGAAAAAAGCACTGTGGCAAATAATAAGATTATGCTAATTAAATGTAGCCAATTCCGTTGTTGTTTCATCATAACAACATCCCTATATACTCATAATAAGCTTTCACATATTGTTTTATTACACAAAGTGCTGATAAAGAACTATCAGCACACTAGGTAAATATTGCACGACCCCAGACTAGAACGTTAATACTTTCTCAGCACTTAATGTCCAACTGGCGAGTTCAACAAGCGTCCCAACTTCAACACCGTCCGCTAAAGCAAGTTCGCTAATTCCTCGTGCATCCGTACATGTTTTACACAATTTCACGGGAACATTTTGTGCGGTTAAAATTTCTAACATCTGTTGAAGATTATAACCTTCTTTGGGTTTTTGCGCAGCCAATCCCGCAGCCACTGCATCTGACATTAAGAAAACTTTTAAATCCAACTGTGAATTTTGCTCTTTTAAGGTGATCGCCAAACGCAATGAGTTAAATAATGTTTCACTGCCGTAAGGTGCGCCATTGGCAATAATCAGGATAGATGACATTTTACACTCCAATTATTCAGTTTGAATTGGTTTAAGCCGTATTGCGGCATTACTTTTTAAAGTCTCTAATAGTGTATCAACCAATGTAATGGTGTGTTGATTTATATTGAAGTTTTCTGTCTGGAGTAGCCAGTTTTCCAATAAACCTGACATCAAAGAACGGATCATAATAGCAGCGCAGTCGACATTTAGGTCTGCCGGTAATTGCCCTGCCGCAATACACGAGTGTAAGTTTTCAACAATTCGACATTGGCTAGCAACATAATTAGCCCGTTTAAAATCAACTAGCGCCGCCATTTCACCGACTAATTCGCACTTCAAAAAAAATATTTCCATCAGAGCGCGGTTTTTAGGGCTTTCAATGAAATCAGTTAAAATAAAAACTAACAATTCTCTTAGTATTGAAAGTGGATCATTGGTATATTTAGAACGATAATATTCTTCAGCTTGTACAATTTGGTTATCACCAAACTCACAGGCTTGATAAAAAAGATCAACTTTATTTTTGAAATGCCAATATATCGCCCCACGGGTAACCCCGGCGGCTTTTGCAATATCGGCTAATGATGTGGCAGAAACGCCTCGTTCAGAGAATGTTTTGATAGCAGCATCTAATATTTCCTGGCGAGTTTCTTCAGCCTGTTGTTTAGTTTTTCGTGCCATTGTGACCCGTTTCTATCGAAAGCTGATTTACATACAATCGTGTATGTTTGTACTATAGCACAGTGATAAATCATATTGTTTACCATTTTTCTTATTTTTGTTTTGAACTCATATTGATTAATTGAGGTTAACTTATGCGAAAAAACAGAGGGGTGTTACCTCTGGCTCTGTTGGTTCTTTCAGGTGGCTTAGCTTTATCCGGTTGTAACGACGAACAACAAGGTGGCGGAGAACGCCCGGCGCCTGAAGTAGGAATTGTTACGCTTAAAGCCGAACCTCTGACGCTCAAAACCGAGTTACCAGGCCGTACATCTGCATTTCGTGTTGCTGAGGTTCGTCCTCAAGTTAGTGGCATCATTTTGAAGCGCAACTATAAAGAAGGTAGCGATGTCGAAGCTGGCACATCTTTGTACCAGATTGACCCTGCACCATTCCAAGCAACCTATGACAGTGCAAAAGCTGAATTAGCGAAAGCGCAAGCAAATGCAAATTTAGCAGGATTGACAGTTAAACGTTATAAACCATTGTTAGGCACTAATTACATTAGCCGTCAGGAATACGACCAAGCAACATCAACTTATGCACAAGCTCTTGCTGCTGTTAAAGCGGCTGAAGCCGCAGTTGAAACTGCACGTATTAACCTGAACTATACCAAAGTAACTGCGCCAATCAGTGGTCGTACTGGTAAATCGAATGTCACTGAAGGGGCATTAGTTTCTACTGGTCAAGCAACTGAGTTAATGCGTGTTCAGCAACTAGACCCTATCTATGTAGACGTCACTCAATCAAGCGATGATTTTTTACGTCTAAAAAATGAGATAGCCAAAGGTGCTGTCCAAAGAGAATCTGGTCAAGCCCCTGTAAGCTTAATCAGTAATGATGGCCTAGAATACGCACAAAAAGGTGTTCTCGAGTTCTCTGATGTGACTGTTGATGAAACAACAGGTTCTATCACAATGAGAGCCGTTTTCCCTAATCCGAACAAAGAGTTACTTCCAGGTATGTTTGTTCGTGCGGTATTAGAAGATGGCATAATTGAAAAAGCGATTTTGGTGCCACAACAAGGGTTATCCCGTACAGCTCAAGGGACTTCTCAAGTTATGGTCGTCAACGCTGAGAATAAAGTTGAAGTCAGGGCGGTTAAAGCTGGTCAAGCTATTGGCAATAAATGGCTGATAACTGATGGCTTACAAGAAGGTGATCGCATCATTGTCATCGGCTTACAAAAAATCAAACCAGGAATTGTTGTGAATCCTAAGGAAGCTAACTTAGAAACGCAATCCATAGACAATCAGGCAAAACCTGAAGAAAAGTCTAAATAAGGGAGCGGCTGATTAATGCCTAAGTTTTTTATAGAAAGACCAATTTTTGCGTGGGTAATTGCAATTATCACCATGCTTGCTGGTCTGTTGGCAATTATCCAGTTACCTGTTTCACAGTACCCAACCATCGCGCCACCGGCTGTTTCTATTTCAGCTAACTATCCGGGAGCGGATGCTGAGACTGTACAGAACACCGTAACTCAGGTTATCGAACAAAATATGAACGGTATCGATAACTTGGTATATATGTCATCGAGCAGTGATTCATCAGGTTCTGCTAGCATCACAATAACGTTTGAAGCAGGTACTGATGGTGATATAGCGCAAGTACAGGTACAAAATAAATTGCAACTGGCAATGCCATTGCTGCCACAAGAGGTTCAGCAGCAAGGTATTAGTGTTGATAAATCAACTAGTTCCTTCTTAATGGTTGCCGGTTTCGTTTCTAATGATGGCTCAATGGGGCAATACGACATTGCTGACTATGTTGGGTCAAATATTAAAGACCCACTTAGCCGAGTAAATGGTGTCGGTGAAACGCAACTATTTGGTACGCAATATGCGATGCGTATCTGGTTAAAACCAGAACAGCTCGTTAAATACAACATGACCACAACGGATGTCATTAATGCTATCAAGGTTCAAAACAACCAAGTAGCAGCAGGGCAACTCGGTGGTTCACCTTCAATTGCTAACCAGCGTTTAAACGTTTCTATCATTGCACAAACACGTTTAAATAATGCTGAAGAATTTAGCAATATTTTGCTGCGTGTAAACCAAGATGGTTCACAAGTACGCATTAAAGATGTTGCTGATGTCGAATTAGGTGCAGAAAACTACAGCACGATTGCCCGTTTTAATGGTAAACCTGCTGCTGGTATTGGTATTAAGTTGGCGACAGGTGCAAACGCATTAGATACCTCTAATAACGTGCGCGCAGCTCTTGAAGATATGAAACCTTTCTTCCCTCAAGGGTTAGAAATTGTTTATCCATACGATACAACCCCATTCGTTAAAATTTCGATTAACGAAGTGGTTAAAACGTTGGTTGAAGCAATCATGCTAGTTGTTGTGGTAATGTATTTGTTCCTACAAAACATTCGTGCAACCTTAATACCTACAATTGCCGTTCCAGTCGTATTATTGGGTACTTTTGCTATTTTATCGGCATTCGGATACTCGATAAATACCCTGACGATGTTCGCCATGGTTCTTGCCATCGGTCTTCTGGTCGATGATGCCATCGTTGTTGTTGAAAACGTTGAGCGGGTAATGCAAGAAGAAGGCTTGTCACCAAAAGAAGCGACCAAAAAATCAATGGGTCAAATCCAAGGTGCATTAGTCGGTATCGCAATGGTACTTTCGGCAGTATTTATCCCAATGGCTTTCTTTGGAGGGTCTACGGGGGCTATTTATCGTCAGTTCTCAATCACGATTGTATCATCAATGGTATTCTCAGTTCTGGTGGCAATGATTTTAACGCCAGCACTGTGCGCAACCATGTTGAAGCCGATTGAAAAAGGCAGTCACGGTAGCCAGAAAGGGTTCTTCGGTTGGTTTAACCGAATGTTTGAAAAGCAAGCTCACCATTATACTGACAGTGTAAGCCGCATGCTTAACGGTACAGGCCGTTATCTTGTCATCTACCTGATATTAGTGGCGGGCATGGCCTTTATGTTTGTGCGTTTGCCGTCTTCTTTCTTACCAGCAGAAGACCAAGGGGTATTCCTGTCAATGATCCAATTACCACCTGGATCAACCCAAGAACAAACGCAAGCGGTATTGGATGAAGTTAACAACTACTACCTTACCGAAGAAAAAGCAAACGTTGAGTCAGTCTTTACCGTTGGGGGCTTTAGCTTCGCAGGTCAAGGACAAAATATGGGTCTAGCCTTTATCGTTCTGAAAAACTGGAGCGAGCGTAAAGGTGATGAAAACCACGTCGATGCGATTGTACAACGCGCTAATATCGCGCTGTCACAAAAACAAGAAGCGCTAATCTACGCATTTAACCTACCGGCAATTGTTGAGTTAGGTACCGCCGACGGGTTCGACTTCGAGCTTGTAGATAAAGCTAACTTAGGGCATGAAAAATTAATGGAAGCCCGTAATCAGTTACTTGGATTAGCAGCTCAGCACCCAGAAATGCTGCAAGGTGTCCGTCCAAATGGTCAGGATGATACCTCACAGTACCGTATTTATATCGACCAACAAAAAGCACAGGCACAAGGTGTTGCGATTAGTGATATTAACGCAACATTAAGCTCGATCTTCGGTGGAGCCTACGTGAATGACTTTATCGACCGCGGTCGTGTGAAGAAAGTTTACGTACAAGGTGACGCAGAAAGCCGCATGCTGCCAAAAAATATCAGTAACCTGTATGTTCGTAACAACCAAGGTAAAATGGTTCCATTCTCTGCATTTTTGGACACATCCCAAGACCCTTGGAAGTTTGGTTCACCACGTTTAGAGCGTTATAACGGTGTCCCATCAATGAACATTCAAGGTCAGGCTGCCCCAGGTAAAAGTACCGGGGATGCTATGCTGCTAATGGAAAAACTCACGACTGAAAACCTGCCAAAAGGAATTGGTTATGAGTGGACGGGGATGTCTTATCAAGAACGTTTAGCAGGTAACCAAGCCCCTGCTCTATATGCGATTTCCTTGATAGTCGTCTTCCTATGCTTGGCAGCACTGTATGAAAGTTGGTCAGTTCCGTTCTCTGTTATGTTAGTCGTTCCGCTAGGTATTATCGGAGCATTAATCTTCACCTCAGTTCGAGGCTTAGATAATGACGTTTACTTTAAAGTAGGTCTACTAACAACCATTGGGCTCTCGGCGAAAAACGCAATATTGATTGTTGAATTCGCCAAAGACTTAATGGAAAAAGAAGGGAAAGGGTTAGTCGAGGCAACACTTGACGCAGTTAAGATGCGTTTACGACCAATCCTGATGACATCACTGGCATTTATGCTAGGTGTTATTCCACTGGTATTTAGTAATGGTGCAGGTTCTGCATCTCAGAACTCAGTAGGTACGGGTGTTCTGGGTGGTATGTTCGCAGCAACTTCACTGGCTATTTTCTTTGTCCCAGTCTTCTTCGTGGTGATCCGTCGCCGTTTCTCTAAGAAGTCTGAAGATATTGAACACAGCCATCCACCAGCTTCGCATTAATTACCTATAAGACTTAAAAAGAGCCACTTACGTGGCTCTTTTTTTCAACCTGATCACTATTTAATGTTGATTCACTGTATCGAATAATAATGTATCGGAATAACGTTGCCCTTGCCCTAAGGCTAATTTCTGCAACGTATTGACTCCATCATCCACAGCCATTTGAGTTGTAAATCCCCCTAATAGCGCGATTTCGTCATTTATTCTTAGCTGCTCATTAAAATAAGCGGATAAATACATTAAGCCATGACGAACCTGAGGACGTTCAGCAAGAATACTAATATCAATAAATTGTTCAGTTTCACCAATTTGAATTTGTAGGTGACGGTAGGAGTCAGCCTGTGAGCTATAAGCTTTATATATACATAACGATGTATTGTTTATTGGGTCCGTAATGATTAAATCCTCCCCTTGGCGACTAGCATATATATCCCCCAGTTGAGCTTCTATGGGGAGAACTAGCCGATCAACAACCCGATCTGCCGAGTAATTATTGATAATAATCGCTTTATAATACTGCCAATCTGCTTTCTCGAAATTATACGTATCTGAGCCTTCACCTAAGCTAATAATCAAAACAAATGTATTTCTGAATTCCTCTAACTTTAAATTATCATCACCCCTTGTTCCTTTTATAATTAACGATGAACTTAGCTGTTTATTATTCTGCAAAATTGGGTGATATATAATTTCATCACTATCTATTTGTAGCATTAAACCACCCGCTATTTTTTTTACGGACTTAAAGCTGAGGTTTGGGTATAAATCCATATATTCAGGTAGGTTCTCAGGGTGTATCATAACCCTATTCTGATCAAAAATGCGGTCAAATTGAGCAGAGTCAATTGCCTTTACTTGATATAATTTCTTTGATTTTGTATCAAAAATTATGCCCTGCTGTTTAGCATCATCAAACCCCATGATTTGTAATTCACTCTCCGGTGAAAATGATGGTGATATGATAATTTTACCTTTTAAATACCATGCAGGTAATATACGTTTCCCATCAGCACCTTTTAACCCAAATAACGCAATAGGGTGTTTTTCATTTGAAAATTGATTGAAATTACTCCACTTAAAAATTGACTTATTAAACCAATTTTTATTAAGGGCAACTGTATCAGCAGTGCCATCAGCATTAAGTTGCTTTACTGTGCCATCATCTTGAATAATTAAAATATTATTCTGCCAGTTAATAACATTCTCTATCTGGCGGAAATTTAAACGTAAAGCCGTTGGGTTATTTGGTTCAATAATATCTTGCCCAAGCCCCTCTTGGTAAAAAACTACATCTTCTTTTCGACTATAAAAAAAGAATACTTCCTGTCCACTTTGATTAAACAGGCTACCAACCAATATTAAATCTTCAGGTGATTGCCATACCCACTGGTCGCTTCTCAAGTCATAGAGATCATGAACTACCCCCAAAACCTTGGCTAAGGTTGCTTTCTTTCCACTAATTTTAAATAAATTCTCAGCTCGTATTAAGTGTTCTTGTGATATACCAAAATGAGAACTTTCCATAATTGTTTTTAGTGGTATACCTGGTTTAGCTAATAGCAAATCAATTTCGACTTGTTTTTCTGCCGTTATGGAATATCGCCGTAATAACTGTGAACTTAGCTGGCTATCATAATTATCAGGTCTGGCTAAATTACACTTAATTAATGTCCCACTCTCACTTCGTAACCAATAACGGTAAGTAAAACCTTTGTCTGTCCCTATTAGCTTTACGATTTTCCCAACGGAAGTTTCGGTCTGTGAACTAGGGTTTCCAATATGTTCAGGATGATAAGTAAAACCTTGTTCCCTTTCGTGGTTTTGCTCCTGTTCTGTGAGTATGACGACTTTCCTAACATTTGGCTCAATAGGCATGTATAAATCTGAACTAGAGTTTATTACTTCATCAGAAAAAACTAAGTAGTCATGTTGTAACAGTTTTTGACGTTGTTCTTGAGATAATATAGTCGGGGTATTATGAAGCATATTAATTAACTTTCTATTATTAAATACCTTTGTTAGCTCTAATTTATCTCTAAGCACTCGATAAGTGCTATCTATTTTCTGCCCCAGATAATTTTGACGTAATGTAATATTAAATTGATTATATTCTAATGAAGCATGAACAATTTCTGCTCCACTACCTAAAACTGATGAAGCCTCTATTTTATGGGTAATATCGCCGGTCTTAACATTGGCTTGCCAAGCTATCGCTTTTTCTCTCGAATAGAAATAAACCACATCACCAATAACGCCGATTAATTCTGCTGTTTGGTTTTCTTCTGATAATGAATTCGTAAATAACATACGTTTTGTTGCAACGTCATAAAAAGCACGCCCAACATCTA
Organism: Providencia sp. TYF-12; assembly: GCF_041344805.1. NCBI lineage: Bacteria > Pseudomonadati > Pseudomonadota > Gammaproteobacteria > Enterobacterales > Morganellaceae > Providencia > Providencia sp. TYF-12. The sequence continues at coordinate 1,319,933 of NZ_CP166833.1, read as the reverse complement.
AGCCATTATGCTGATAACTATTAACTACTACATATTGCCCATGTAATTCATGTTTATCCGCTAATTCATTAAGGTGTTGTTCAATAGATTGGCCTTTTACACTCCATCGGTGTCCATCTAAACTAATGGGTTCAATTGTTTGAGCACTAAAGTTAATTATATTAAGCTCATTCTTACTATTAATAATTTTTATCAGGCTTGATTTAGCTGTAGCATCAATTCCAATCGTAAACCCATTTATTTTAATATGGTCATCATAAAATGAAACATTAAGTTCTTTACCATCATCAATCAGACTTGTATCAAGTATCCATTGGGATAGCTTATCACTGCTTAAGTCTTCCATTAGCCGCAAGGAAGCACCATGGTTAACTGTAATTTGATATTCCCCGCCATTCCCTTTAACAACATGTTCTATATGACCTCGCCATGGTTCAGGCATTAGTGGAACAACCAAATGTTTATTTTCAGTGTTAAGCGTAACTTGGATTTTAGTATTGACATACTCATGCATTAATTCTGAGATTATGTACTCGGCACTACAATAGAGAAAATCAAAATAAAATTGGTAGTCTTCCTCCATTTTCCGCAATATTGAAAAGCCATTATCATTACGTACTGTTCCCCCGAAAAGAACACTGTAGTTATAACGAATATAAGATTGCGGAACGACGGGCAACACAATAATATGAGACTGTCCCCCATCAAAGCTGACCTGATTATCTACAACGCCAACCGCTTCCCTAATATTAATGGCATTCTTTCTATCAATATCTGCTCGTGGCGCTGACTGAAAATCACTCATACAACAATGCGGAATAGTCCATGTCATGTTTTCACCACGGTAGATATATTGACTCCCCAGTTTAAAAAAACCTCTTTGAAAGTTAATTTCTTCTATTACTACTCCATAAGTTGGGATTAAAAGTTTTTTTTCATCATCATAAGCTATTGCCGCATTCTGGTAACTTTGCTGATAAGCCGTAAATTCCAGACCAACAGCAGTTGCTTTTTGTGCGTGGCGTTGATTAATATTGATTAAAGCAGTAAAACCAATCCCTACCCCCATAATCGGTACAGATAATGGCCCAGTAATACCTGCGACGGTTTCAGCACCGAGTATAGAGGCACCTATACCGACAAGACCAGCTCCGAGTGACGCTGAGTCAAAAGCCAATTGCGTTCCGAACACGGCTCTTTGTGCTTCATTTTGTGCATTAGCTAACTCATAAATATCAAATACAACCATTGCTCCTTGGAAAAGAATACCAAGCCCTTCATTTGCCATACGTACTAGCGATAAAGAAAAATTGTTCATCATTGTTTTAGCCGCTACGCTTCCTTCTCGCCACAATGAGTAAGCTATTTTTCCTACTTTAGCAGCATCATTGATCACCCCATGTGCCATCATTGAATAACTAATGTAAGTATGAATACGTAATGCTGTTTCTAGATTTGATGGCTGTTCCGAAGAAGCCGCTGCCTTGCGATTTCGATTTGCAGACCATTGAATTATTGCTTGTATACCCATTGCTATATTGAGGCCATCTACATGTTCCGCTTCCCCAATACCACTTTTTCTTTGTAACTCCTTACCATTAAAAGAATAATTTTTCTTTAGTATTGCTATCTGTTTATGAAAATATTCTTTAAATTCAAAAAATGTTGCGTTTTCTGTTTCAATCCACCGTGTTTTTGCTTCTACGTCTTGGTGAATAAATTGAATGCGGTATCGGTCATCGCTCAATTTCTCAACATTTTCAAAAACGGGTAACCACTTTTCATCTAATTGATGTTTATTAATCACTTCATAAAGAGCCGATTCAAGGCGTTCTCCCAACCGCTCTGACTCTAAAATGGCTAAGGAAGCCTGTATTTGCTTGTCTCTTGCGATTAAGTCTTGACGAGCAATTATCTCTGCTACCTCCTCGCTTTGGTGAATAGACTCCGTTAAATCATCCGACTGAACTAAATCGGCAACAGTTAAACGGCTACCAATTTGAACATCAGACATTTGCTCTGTATCAATTGATACCATTTCAAATTGACCACCGACAACTGAATAGTGCTGAGCCATGTTATTTTCAAACATAAATTTATTCAAAGCAGAAAATAATTTATCAGGATCATCAAAAGCATAAATACCAAAGTTAGGATCATAAAAATAATAATTTGTTTCATCATTAATTATCGTTTTCCCTAATAGCATCGAGTGTGTAACACTATTAAGTGCATACATATTTGATCCTTTAGAATCAACCAGAATTTCTTTTACCTTATTTAATTCAAATGTACCAAGAACTGTTGATGCCTGAGTCGCCTCTATATTTAAATGGAGATTCTCCAGTGCAAATTTTAATAAAATTGAGTTTTTATCTTCAGGTGATGCTGCTGCAAAAAACATTTTATTTAGAAATTTATTTGCACCTATCATCCCCTCTGACTTTAATGCAACAGACATCGTCCTAACTAAAGGATAACAACGCCCCCCCGAATTATCCCCCATTAAAGGCAAGTAAAAATCTTGGGGAGCAATTCGTTGGTCAATCCCCCCCGCGTCTCGAAACAATGAATTAGATTTCAAAGTGAAGCTTAAAATATTACTTTCAAACTCTGCTTTCTCCTTTCTAATTATATGTTGGTATAAAGCCCCCCTCTTTTCAATACTTAATTCACTCTTAATATATAACTCTTTCATTTTTAATGATGACATATCATCATTAAAACCATCAATAACTATCTGATCATATTGTTCAATACCCTCATTAAATTTAACATTATGTTTTACTATGTCATTATATAACACCAGCTCATAAAGCTTTTCAATTGGCTGGGTTTTAAAATTAATTCCACTCTGGATACTCGGGTCTTCCATTTGAATAATTGAAGATTCCCCATGTTGTTTTTTTATTTGTAACCATAACCAATTGCGTTCAACGACTAATGCTTCTGCCAAAATAGAACCATACTTCTGCCTATAGTATCCACGTGTAATCTTATGTTCCTCAATAGATTTTTTAAATTGTGCAATTCTAATCGAATCCTCATTACTATGTGTTTCTTTTCTATTTAACGCTGTCAATTCTAAATTTATTTCTTCTATTTTATTATTTAGTATATTAATATTTTTAGCAATTTGAATTTTTATCTCATCACGTAAATTTAACCAAGGCGTAATAGCAGGATGCTGTAATGAAAACTCCCCTTCAAAATACACGCCATCTAAAATATTATCAGTATCAATACCAAATTCACTTGCAATTTGTTTTAATTTTTTATGTATTTCATTACGATGAAGGTTAAATTTATCTAAAACATCATGAGAAAGCCGCTCATTTGGGTATAAAGCACTAATCGAGGCACTATTTCTACGCAATATGGGGGTGGGAGTGCCATTAATGACTTCATATTCTTGGCGTTGTAGTAATAATTGCCACCCACCATGATTAAACTGCATATAAGCAACGGCAAGCCCTTCTTCAGTGCCAGATATTTGATAATCTTTAAAATCAAATGCCATTACTACGTTATCATATAATACTGAACTGTTTACTCGGCCATCATGATAAACACGGTATGTTGTCTCGTTTAACTTTGTGACAATAACAGAGCACCCTGTCAAAGACCCTGTAAATAAAAAGCTATTTTCAGTTGCTTGTATAGGTATATCAACATAAGCAGGTGTTTTAATTGACTGATTAGCCCCATTATAGCCTAAAAAATAGGCTTCAACGGCTAATTTAGGGTCCATTCTTGAAGGCTCATACAGATATTCAGCTGCATAACTGTTTGGTGCTAGCTTGACTAATTGAGCACGGCCGTGTGGAGGAAGCTTCCCCATTTTTGTCATGTTATCGCCACTAATGGCATTCAGCCTAATAAAGGATAATGGGTCTGTGGCTAATTGCTGAATATCATGGCTTGCAAGACCATTTTTTGTTTGTATCCTTCGCCCCAAAAGGCCCGTTTTTAAAGATCTATCCCGCAATACTTGAGCTATTAATTCGGGGCTAACTTGCATTATTTTCTGTGCTAATACATTTCCTACATATATTAGCTTAATCCCAAAATGTTTTTTTATAATTAAAAAATCTAGCAAACTATATTTATCATTCAACATTTATATCATTCCTTTGATGTAATAATCTATTAATTAAATAATCATTTATTAATTAACACTATAAATTTAAATAATTCAACTAAAAAACAAAAATAAACAAATAAACCCCATACAGTCACCATGGGAAATAACTGATATTTTTTATTATCATGGTGTTTTTTTTGTTATTTTAAAAACCTTACTTTTAAGTATAATCAACACTGTTCAGGAGTCATTATAATAGCAAGGAAGTTATATATGAAATTAATAATTGTAAAAACCGCCACATATCTAAGTTTATTTCTACCTTTTATTTCTAACTCAACCCCTCCCAACATCGATAAAGCAAAAGTCATTAACATTGAAGCTCCACTTAAAAACCATATTTCATTCAATACTTTTGAGAGTTTATCTTCCAATGAAGACGGTTTAGTTTTTAACAATGATATAAACAGCAATAGCAATCTTAATAATAAAGCTGCCAAGCTTATATTTGCTGAAGTAACAGGAAATGAAGAAAGCCAATTACAAGGAGTTTTAGGCATAAAAGGCCAACGGGCTAACCTAGTTATCGCAAACCCAAATGGTATTTCATGGAAGAATGGCATAACTAATAATATAAATAGTTTGTCATTAGTAGCAGGAAAGTTTGAAAGGCAATATATCAAAAATAAAGAAAAAGATAACCAACTTGAACCAAAAAAGTTAGAGGACTACAGCCAACTAAAGTTTTCAACCCAGCCAGATAGCCTTGTCACCATTACTCAACAACAAGGTAACCCTATATTATTGTCAAAAATAAATGTATTCGCTGACCAAATAAAGCTACAAAACACTCTCAATATCAATGCAGCTATACAAAATTATATTAGTGCATCCGGTATCGGTACACTGTCACCTAGTGAAGCAGTCATTAAATATAGCTCAAAGTTTAAAACAGACATTCCTTACATCCAAGGAAACCAATTTGAACTGGACGAACAAGCAAAATTAACTGGGAGAAATATTACACTTGAGAGCCATCAGTACCAATGCCAAGATAACTTCCTTTGCCCACAAAATAAAATTGATATTAAAGGCCTTATCAGTGCAATGAGTCTTTCAGTACGTGGAGACGGTGATATTATGCTTTCAGATAAAGGTGCTATAAAGATAGGTAAAAACCAACAAATACTCATCGCTCAGCCACCCCAGTAATACCAATCTTACGAAATAACAAACAAAACGGCCTCCGAATAAGAGGCCGTGTGTTAATTCAAATTTGGGCTTAAGTTACATCCAAACGAACCATGCAAACAGTGAAATCACTATGATACAAGCAACGTTCAACACTGCCCCAACCCGCACCATTTCGATTTGCCTAATATAGCCAGAACCGAACACAATTGCATTTGGTGGTGTCGCAACTGGTAACATAAATGCACAAGATGCACCAATACCAATGATCATTGTTAATACAATAACTGGCATACCTAATGCCTCAGCAACTGTCGCAAAAATAGGCACTAATAATGCCGCACTCGCTGTATTACTGGTAAATTCGGTTAAAATGATGATAAAGGCTGTGACGGCGATAATAATCACAAACCAGTGACTTTGGCCAAATGTTAATTGCATCCAATCTGCCATGATGCGGCTCGCACCTGAAGAGCTTAAAATTGCGCTCAGGGTCAAACCTCCACCAAATAACATTAGCACGCCCCATTCAGTATTCTTTTGAATTTGCGCCCAACTAGCTACGCCAGAAATACCAATTAGGATCGCGGCACTGACTGCAATAATAGTATCTAAGTCTTTAACACCACCGAATGCATCACTGATAAATGTACTAGTGATCCAACATACAACAGCTAATAAGAAAATAACCATTGTTGTTATGCGTTTACCATTCCATTCCACGTGTTCTAATTCAATTTCAAAACGGTGTTTAAGATTAGGACGCAGCATCATATACATCAATACAAACATCATTGGCAGTAATACCACCATGATAGGAATACCGTATTTCATCCATGATAAGAAATCTAACCCTAATGCAGCAGCTGCGATCGCATTAGGTGGGCTACCAACAATGGTTCCCAAACCACCAATACTGGCACTATACGCAACACCCAATAATACAAATACAAAAGTGTTACGTTCATGGCGAACATCTAGGTTAGATAAAATACCCAACACTAACGGTAGCATCATAGCAGCAGTTGCAGTGTTACTGATCCACATCGACAGTAAAGCTGTAACGCCAAATAATAATAAAACAGCAACAGACAAGCGACCGCGAGCTGCCATCAGTAAACGATTAGCAATTAGCCTGTCAAGACCTTGAATGTGCAATGCTGTTGCTAATGCAAACCCACCAAAAAATAAAAAGATAATTGGGTTCGCAAAAGATTTCAGCGCATCACCTGTATTCATTAACCCAAGCACTACAGCGAGAATTGGAATACATAAAGCAGTGATTGTAACGTGAATAGCTTCGGTCAACCAAAGCACGCCAATAAAGACCATCATAGCGAGGCCTGCATTAGCTTTGTCATCAAATGGCAAGTATTTCAACAGTAACAGCAATAGTACGATATCAACCGCTAAGATTATCCAACCCCGCTTGTTTGATGGACCAGGCCCTACTGCTGGTGTTAAAGATTCAGAAGCATCCATGTAAACTCCATAGCTCGGAAGCAAATTCAGTTTCGAGTTTTATTGTTAATATTTATTTACGAGAAGTGAAATATAGAGTTAATTTATTAGGATGAAAATGTGGATACTCCAAAATTGCGATCTATGTTGTGTAATTTAGCTATTTTTTCATTGTAATGACAATAAATAATCGACTTTATCGATTAAAGTAGCTTAGATATGCTGCCCTAAGTCCCCGATAGAAACAAGCCTCGCTAAGCTTAGCATCTTATGTCAGCCAGCCTAACAACACTGGCTGTATTTTAATCCATAATTAACAATTACTGTTTTTCATTAAATAAAGAAAAAACCTGTTCAGATGTATGTTTTTGAAGATGTTGATTTGTTGCGTCACTGGTTAAAAATGATTTTTCACTGCTAAAAGGCGCCATCACTTCAGTTAACCTAGATATACTAAGATCACTAAACTCCCCTTTATAAGGGGCACTCTCAAGCTTTTTTCTTAAACTAACTTCAGTACTCAATCGACTTTCAAATGATGCTTTCTGAATCAGTTCATCCACGTTGTACGAAGCAAACTTATTAATACAGTTTATCTGTAAATGTTTATGAGTTTGAGATTGTTCTCCGAAAACTTGGCGTAACATTAATATTGTCCCCGTACTGGGGTCAGTTAAAAGCAGATCATCATTGTACTGATTTACTAGTAAAGAATCTAAATCATCAACAGGCAAAGAGATTGTATCTATTAAAGAGTCATTTGCGTAATTATCAATAACAATTACCTTATAGTGCCGCCAAACAGATCTGATTAATACATACCTACCTAGTCCCTCACCTCCGCTCAATACTAAATTTTTAACATTAGAAATGACTGGAGGAATAAGTATTCCATTCTCTTTTTTTGCTTGGATAATTAATGATGTCCCCACAGGGCTAGGTTTATTCTCACCATTTAAAATTACATCATGATAAAGTATTTCATCATTTTCTGTAAAAAGAAGCACCCCTGAATTGACTCTTTTGACACTTTTAAACTTAGTATTAGGATGTAATTCAATAATAGAAGGCAAGCTAGAAACCTCCTTAATTTGGTAACCGGAACCAAACGAGTCTCTTAACTGCTCAGGAGTTGCGTACTTTTGTATGTAAATTTTACGACTAACTGTATCAAAAATAAGTACACCGGAGTCGTCCTTATTTCTACCTAATAATTTTAGTGTGTTTCCTGTTAACAATTCTTGGGCGATAACAACTTTGTTATCTACATACCATGCAGGTACCGTATCCTTACCATTTGACGATTTAATACCGAATAATGTCAGTATAGGCAAGTCACCGAATAATTCATTCAAACTATCCCACCAAAAAGGGTGTTGCTCAAACCAAAAAGTATTAAGTGCGACTTGATGTGATTTCCCATCTGCATTTATTTGATAGACTATTCCATAAACATCTATGGCTAAAATACTTTTTTCCCAAAGAATAACATTTTTTAAATCAGGTATCTCAATACTCTCCATGACTGATGACGTTGAGTTTAAATTTTGTTTTTCAAAACTTTCTTGGCGATAGATTATTTTATTCTTATCATTATAAAAATAAAATACTTTATTTCCTTTTTCATCTAACAAGCCCCCCACTAAAAATAAATTAGAAAGTAGAGATGTGTCTTCTTTAGTCGGATTTAATGATAAACCACCTCTTTCTCTTATAGAATTATAATTAGGAATTATTATTTTATCATTTTCTATAAAATACCAATAACGCTGTGATACCTTACCTTCACTTTCTTCTGATATCATAACTACTTTTGCTAATTCAGAAGTAGTAGAGTTTGATACCCGACCATTGTCTGTAATACCTACCATATGTTCAGCTAAAAAAGACACCGTTTTATTTGATGATATCTTATCAAATAATTCAGAGGGATTTTCTTGTGATATCACATCAATGGTAATACTCAACAACTGTATTTTATTATTATAAAATAAGTGGGTAGTTTTAACTAAATTACCTTTTACCATTATTTCACATGAAATATAAATACTTTCATCCTCTTGCCATATATCAATAATTTCAATTGAAGCAGTTTCCGGATAGGTCATTTTATACTCAGATAGAATATCTCCGGAGCTAATATCAACCCCCAACATTACATTACTTTTTAATACATAAAAGTATGCCACTTCGTCAAGTGCCGTTCCAAGGACCATATTATTATTTTTATATTTTTCTGAATTAATGAATATAAATCGTTCTTTATCCATTTCAAAAAAAGCACGCCCGACGTTTATCTCATTGTGTTTATAATTTTCTATAACTATATATTTTTCATATAATTTATTTTCATGAGATAATTGTCTAAGATGACTAACAAGCGTTTGCTGACTATTTCCCCATTGACTCGCATCTTCACTGACAACACTCACTGTTAATGCTTCAAAATTTACTTTGCTCAACTCATTATTTTTATCTAATACAAAAATATTATCTTTATTTAAATAAGATGAAATTTCTATTTCAACACCACCGATATTCAGGCCATTTTCCAGAACCTTAATGCTTGGGTTATTCAGTTGCTCTGTATTTATCACCCAACGAGATGCCTTCCCATCATCATCCATTAACTTAATTTTAACGCCTTCTTGTATGCTTATTTGATATTCACCCCCACCACCTTGGATTTCATATTTTATATACCCATGCCATTCCTTGGCTAATTTTGGAACAAATAAATACCTATATTGTTTATCTAACCTAACTTCAATTGGTGTATCAACATATTCATGGTAAATTTGTGTAATTGTATTCTCACTCGGGAATATATAAAAATCATAATCAAAGTTATCTTCATTTTCTAGGCGCCTAATCACATCAAAACCGCAATCATGGCGCATTGTTGCTCCTGGCCATAAGTTATAATTATATTTAATATACGATTTAGGTATGACTGGCAAAATTAGCGCTTCTACATTTTCGGTCTCTAATTTATGTACCTTATTTTGATAGCCTATCCCATCACGAATATTAATCGCTTTATCTTTATCAATTACCATTGTAGGGAAATTGCCACCCCAAAAAATATAATTTCTCCTTCCACCACCGGCTGATACTGAACTGGTTCGATAAATATATTGGCTATCAAACTCAATTTGCTTCGACCTTAAATCAATTTTTCTAAATACCGCACCAAAACGAGGCACTAACGCTTTTTTGTCACTTAAATAATCATATCCATTACCTTTATAAGCTTGATCAAGAGCATAAAAATAACGACCAACTGCTTTTGCATTATCACCTATAATAGCAAAATTACGTGCTAGCCCCGCAAACCCAATGCCAAGTCCTGCGAATATAACACTCGCACCTCCCAAAGCCATCGAGGTACTCGCTGCACCTAAAAAACCTGCCCCCGCACTACCAGCCCCTGCAATTAGCCCTACTGAATCAAAAGCTAATTGAGTACCAAACACCACTTTTTGAGATTCATTTTCTGCATGTTCTAGTTCATAAATATCAAAGCCAACAACTGCACCATTAAAAATTAGCCCTACACCTTCATTTGCTACATTAGCTAAAGAAAAAGAAAAATCACTAATTACCATCGCCGATGTATCGGATTCTTCGATTAATACTGTTTTAACTAATTCCGTTATTTTCACTGCATCGGTCATTGTCCCATGAGCCGTCATCGTATAGTTAACATAGCTATGCAATTTAAGTGCTAATGATAAATTAGAGGAGTTCTCGTTATCTTCACTCAACTTTTTCGTTCTATTTTCAGCCCATTGAATTATAGATTGTATTGCTATTCCCGCATTTAAGCCTTCAATAGGTACTGTATTGATATCCCCCCCTTTTGGAACCACTTTATTTTCATTAATATAATAATATTGCTCAAATGCCAGCATATTTTTTTCATAGTAATTTTTAAATGCAATTAATGAGCTGTCTGTTGTTTCAGCCCAATAGGTTGATTGTGGATCATCTTTATTAATGAATTGAATCCGATAGTGGTTATCTTCAATTTCCTCGATATTTGAAAATAAAGGAAGCCAACTTTTTCCTAACCGATGTTCAGATGATATTTTTTCTATCGATTTACTTAGTGATTTCCCCCACTGCTGTGCATCTAAAATAGTAAGTGATGTTTTTAACTGAATATCTACTTCGACTATATCCTGTCGTTCAATTAGTTGAACAACCGATTGTTGGCGCTCTGAAGCTGTACTGAGAGACTCTACATCACTTAAATTGTCAACATTTAAATAATTACCAACAGGAACTAATGCCATATCATCATTGACAATTGTCAGCACTGAAAAAGTAGGCGTACTATCTGTACCAAAGGCAGAATAATACTTCGCCATTTGGTTATCTATCATAAACTTATTTACCGCAGAAAAAAGAGATTTGCTTTTATCAAAAGAGAATAACCCAAAGTTAGGGTCATAAAAATAATATAGTGTATAACCATCCGTAACTGTTTTACCAATCAACATGGAATGTGTTCTTGTATTTACTGCAAACATCATATTTTTTTCTTTTAAAGTTAATAAATTTTTTATGTCATTTAAGTCCATATATCCATGGGGAATTGAAGCCTCTACTGCACTAATATTAGAATGTAATTTAGCTAATGCTGATTTAAACAAAACAGAATCCGTTTCGTTGGGGGTTGCTGAAGCAACAAATAACCTATCAATTAATAAATTAGCGCCCTTTGTTCCTCGGTTTGATAATGCAACTGACATGGCCCTAACTAATGGATAACACCGCCCATTAGATGTATCATCAGCTAGCATCAAATAGAAATCTTGTGGTGCAAGGCGATTTGTTATACTACCATTTAAATAAAAAAGCTCGCTAATTTTTTCCGTTTTATTTAATATATTATCGATATATTCTTTATGCTCAGACTCTTCTATTTTTTTATATAACGCCCCTCTATCTAATGCAGTTAAATTTTGATTTACATATATTTCTTTCATTTGTAGAGATGTCATATCATCCCTAACTAAAGCTATGCTAATCTCACTAAATTTTTGCATCCCATTATTAAAATCTATTTTGAATTTTATATTAGCTGAGTTTTTGTGGATATAAACCAAGTTATGATAACGGTTTGTAATTAAAAGATCAGACTCGATATTTCGTCGTTTAATTGACTTACGTTCAATAACCCAATCCATCCCTTTTTTTTCTTTGACTTGATACCACAGCCAACTCCGCTCCGCATCCCGAGTTTCTATAAGAAGCGATTCATATTGTTCTGTTATAAATAATAAATATATTCTATTTTTGGCTGTTTTTGTTTTTAAAACATTAATTCTATTTCTTTCTTTTACCTTGTTAAGACTTAATGATTCTAAATGTTTTAATTCAGATTCCCATTTTTTTAAAAGCTGTTTAAGTAAGATTGAGTCAGACTTAATTTTATTGCTTATATTATTTATTATTACCACCCAAGGATTAGATGCTAAGTTATCTAATGAAAAATCGTCAAATTCAAAATTATCTTTATTTATATCATTTGTAGGAATATTATATAGCTTTGCTAAATTCAATATTCTCTTGTGTAACCTACCCCTATATTCTATAAATTTTCGCTTTTTGTATGATAGAAAATTAACACTTGCATGATAGCTATCTAATGGTTTATTTTCATCTCGAAAAATAGGGATAGCAATATTGCCCTCTATTTTATATTTTTGCTTTTGTAATAAAAGTTGCCATTTACCGTTAATATATTGCATATATGCTGTGGCAATTCCTCCGTGACTCCCTTCTACTCTATAGTCATTATAGTCAATAGCCATAACGACATTATCATAGAGGATAGAACTATTAGTTCGCCTATCTTGATAAACCCGATAACTCTCTGAATTTAAGTCAGTTACTATTATTGAGTGACCTGAAAGCGTCCCTGTAAATAAAAACTTTATTTCTTTTGCATTTTTAGGGATATCTATATAAATAGGTCGCTTATTATTATCGTTTATTCTGTTACACCCTAAAAAATAACTTTCAATACTTTCTCCATCCCTAAGTACGTCAGAACCACTGGCATATTCCATACTATAAGCGCCATCCGCAACCTTAATGAATTGTATTCGACCTTCTGTAAATGGCTGCTCAAAATGTGTTATGCTATCAGTATTAATGGCATTTCTTTGAGTAAACTCGATAAAATTAGACGTAATTAAATTAATATCATTGCTTTTAATTAGTTCTTTTCCTATTTTTTTTTGCGCATCATTTATTACAATCATTAAATACCCATCCCTATTGAATACAGGTTAAAATTAATATAAAAACAGTTAAACACTATTAGTTATAAAAAATTTAAGCAATAACTCATTAGGTAATAGAACTAAAATAAGAACTAATTCAGCTGGTAGAAAATAATATATTAATTATTTAAATTTATTATCTATGAATAGTAGATAAAAAAGGGAAGCCTAAGCTTCCCATGTAATAATATTATTAAGGTCAAACTAAATTAAGCTTGGCCTTTCACTTCTTTCAGGCCATTGAATGGCGCATTTTTGCCTAATGCTTCTTCAATACGAATCAGCTGGTTGTATTTAGCAACACGGTCAGAGCGGCTCATAGAACCGGTTTTGATTTGGCCTGCTGCTGTACCTACAGCTAAATCTGCAATAGTTGCATCTTCAGTTTCACCTGAACGGTGAGAAATAACCGCAGTATAACCGGCATCTTTCGCCATTTTAATTGCAGCCAAAGTTTCAGTTAACGAACCGATTTGGTTGAATTTGATCAGAATAGAGTTAGCAATACCTTTATCGATACCTTCTTTTAAGATCTTAGTGTTCGTTACAAATAGGTCGTCACCAACCAATTGGATTTTGTCACCAAGTACTTTAGTTTGGTATGCGAAACCGTCCCAGTCAGATTCGTTCAGGCCGTCTTCGATAGAAACGATTGGATACTGTTTAGTCAGTTCTTCTAAATAGTGAGTAAACTCTTGTGAAGTAAAGGTTTTGCCTTCACCTTTTAACTCGTAGTTACCCGTTTCTGCGTTATAGAACTCAGATGCTGCACAGTCCATCGCTAGAGTAACGTCTTTACCTAATACATAACCAGCTTGTTCAACGGCTTCTTTAATTGCGGCTAAAGCTGCTGCGTTTGATTCCAAGTTAGGAGCATAACCACCTTCATCACCAACTGCTGTATTCATACCTTTAGATTTAAGTACTTTAGCTAAGTGATGGAAGATTTCAGAACCCATACGAACCGCTTCTTTCAGTGTTGGTGCACCAACAGGCTGGATCATAAATTCTTGGATATCAACGTTGTTATCTGCATGCTCACCACCATTGATGATGTTCATCATAGGTAAAGGCATAGAATATTGACCATGAGTACCATTCAGATCAGAGATATGCTCATACAGAGGCATGCCTTTTGCTGCTGCTGCTGCTTTTGCGCTTGCTAAAGAAACAGCCAGAATTGCGTTTGCACCAAATTTAGATTTGTTTTCTGTGCCATCAAGGTCAATCATGATTTGGTCGATATTGGCTTGATCTTTTGCATCTTTACCAGTTAGGGCTTCTGCGATTGGGCCATTTACAGCGGCAACTGCTTTCAGAACACCTTTACCCAGAAAACGTGCTTTATCACCGTCACGCAGTTCCAGTGCTTCACGAGAACCTGTAGATGCACCTGATGGTGCAGCTGCTAAACCAACAAAGCCGCCTTCTAAATGAACTTCAGCTTCTACAGTTGGGTTACCACGAGAGTCAATGATTTCACGGCCGATCACTTTAACAATTTTGGACATTAGGTTTTCCTCAGTACAAGTTAAATTTCGGGAAGCTGGCACACCTGCACCGACTTCCCCATATCTTATTTCAACTCACCTTTCTGGTACTTACCAGCGGCTTTAACAAAACCTGCAAACAATGGGTGACCATCTCTTGGAGTAGAAGTAAATTCAGGATGGAACTGACATGCCACAAACCATGGATGATTTGGGTTTTCAATAATTTCCACCAATTTGTTATCTACTGAACGACCTGCAATTTTCAAGCCTGCATTTTCAATGCGTTTCAACAGTAAATTATTTACTTCGTAACGATGGCGGTGGCGTTCAATAATGGTTTCTGAACCATACATATCACGCACTAAGCTACCATTCACTAAGTGACATGGCTGACCGCCTACTCGCATGGTACCCCCAAGGTCACTCTCCTCAGAGCGAACTTCAAGGTTACCCTCTTCGTCACGCCATTCTGTAATCAACGCAACAACTGGGTATTTACAATCTGCTTTAAATTCTGTTGAGTTTGCATCTTCCATATTGGCAACGTTACGAGCAAATTCAATCAACGCAACTTGCATTCCCAAACAAATACCTAAATAAGGGATGTTATTTTCACGTGCATATTTTGCCGTCAGAATTTTCCCTTCAATGCCACGTTCACCAAAACCACCTGGAACTAAAATAGCATCCAAGCCTTTTAGTAATTCAACACCACGAGTTTCAATATCTTGTGAATCAATTAATTTAATGTTCACTGTTAAACGGTTTTTCAAACCACCGTGTTTTAGTGCTTCAATAACTGACTTATATGCATCTGGTAACTCAACATATTTACCTACCATCCCAATAGTGACTTCACCTGCAGGATTAGCTTCTTCGTAAATAACTTGTTCCCATTCAGATAAATTCGCTTCTGGGCATTCGATACGGAAACGGTTACAAATATATTCATCCAAACCTTGTGATTTTAACAATGCTGGGATTTTATAAATAGAATCAACGTCTTTTAAGGAAATAACCGCTTTTTCTGGTACATTACAGAATAACGCAATTTTTGCACGCTCATTCGCAGGGATAACACGGTCTGAACGACAAATTAATACGTCAGGCTGAATTCCAATTGATAGTAACTCTTTCACAGAATGCTGCGTTGGCTTAGTTTTCACTTCACCCGCTGCTGCAAGGTATGGCACTAAAGTTAAGTGTAAGTATAAAGTACGCTCACGACCTACTTCTGCCGCCATTTGACGAATAGCTTCTAAGAATGGCAATGATTCAATATCACCAACAGTACCACCAATCTCGACAAGAACGACATCATGGCCTTCGCCACCACGGATAATTCGGTCTTTGATTTCATTAGTGATATGCGGGATAACTTGAATTGTCGCACCTAAGTAATCACCACGGCGCTCTTTGCGCAGAACTTCGGAATAAACACGCCCAGTCGTAAAGTTATTGCGACGTGTCATTTTGGTACGGATAAAACGCTCATAATGACCTAAATCTAAGTCAGTTTCAGCGCCGTCTTCTGTAACGAAAACTTCCCCGTGTTGGGTAGGGCTCATTGTACCTGGATCTACGTTGATGTAGGGGTCCAGTTTCATAATCGTCACATTGAGTCCACGGGCTTCGAGTATAGCCGCCAAAGAGGCTGCGGCAATGCCTTTACCCAGAGAGGATACGACCCCGCCGGTCACAAAAATATAATTAGTTTTCATGCTGAACCTGAAAGTTTAGGTTTAAAAGATGATGGATATAACAGGACGGGAAAACAGTATACCCGAACCTTAATTTCGCTACAAATGTTCTAAGCATAATAAGGCTAAATTTCATCAATACTCTATTATTATCAGCAAGTTAAAAACGAAAATTATTTATCGCTTTAAAAGTAGTCATCTATGTCTGTTTTTATAGATTAACACAGTTTAAAGGCAAAAGCTAAATCCTTTCAGCTGATTATATGGCGTAAAAAATGCGATTCTGCACTAACTTTGATTTTGAATAACTATTTACTCTGCTTATCGCTATTTAGCCCTCAAAAGTTTCAGTTCTTTCATTATTTTTGAAGCTTTGTTTGTCATTATAAAAATCTAAGTCATGCGACTTTAGCTGTATCAAGCAATCACTCTACATCATTCATAATACCGCTAGGGATAACCAACAATGCTGTGATGCAAAATATAATGTCTCTTTTATTCTTGGCGCTTAACCTGCTGCCAAAGTGCTTCCATCTCCTCAAGTGTAGCACTTTCTGTAGATTTACCACTTTCAGCTAAACATTTTTCAATTTGACGAAAACGAGATTCAAATTTGTTGCATGCTTTTTGTAGCGCTATTTCAGGTTTATGCCCCAAATGGCGAGATAAATTTACTGTGGCAAATAATAAATCACCAATTTCTTCTTCAAGGCGCGTTTCATCGACAACAACCTGAGTTGCTTCCTCCATAACCTCTTCTAATTCTTCATGAACTTTACCAACTACAGGACCCAGTGTATCCCAATCGAAACCCACTGATGCACATCGTTTTTGAATTTTATACGCTTTCATCAGCGCGGGTAATGAGCTTGGAATATCATCCAGCACAGAAAACTGGGATTTCTCAGCTCTCTCTTTCGATTTACGTTTTTCCCACCCGTCAATCACCTCTGTACTGCTCAGCGTATTATCAGCATCAAAGATATGGGGATGGCGGTGCTCAAGCTTATCACTCACGGCTTGGCAGACATCATTAAAATCAAACAATGACTTTTCATTCGCCATTTGTGCATAGAAAACCACCTGAAATAATAAGTCCCCTAATTCACTTTTTAAGTCAGCAAAATCTTCACGCTCTATTGCATCTAACACTTCATAAGTTTCTTCAAGTGTGTATGGTGCGATAGTTTTAAACGTCTGTACTTTATCCCATGGACAACCGCTTTGAGGGTCGCGTAGCTGTGCCATAATAGACAATAAGCGTTCTATCTGAGGATTGGCCTGACTCATTTTTATTCCCTTTTTTCTTTGATTTTGTACGCGTTGGCTTTTTATCACTGACTGATTACAAGATAGAACCAACTGAAACGATTTTTACAATGGCAGTTTTATATTTTAATTAATGCAAATTGCATGTAGACGACAAACAAAAATAGTCTGATAGGCATACACCAATGCGTAATGCAGTTACCTGAATGCCCGTTCCATGCAACTTGAAGTATGACGAGTATAATATGGGAATTCAATAAGCTATCTCCCCTTCATCAACTATCAATGACGATAAAAAAACAAATTCGACATTTTTACCTTCATTTATGAAAAATACTGCCCAAAAAATAAGTATGGTAAGAAAAACATTAAAGAGCTAATAGCATGTTTAATAAAATTACGTATCCAGTCAGTGAATTAAACACAACGGATATCACACCAAAAAATCGCCTTAAATCTTTGTTTTCAAAAAAAGTAAAATTAATTAGCAACTCTTCAATCAACCTTCATCCGAAAGGAGTTGGTAAAGGGTATGAAACTTGCAAAGCCTTTAGCCTTGAGAAAAGTACTCGATCAGATATCTACTTTAAAATCGGTTATATCAGTGATTTTAAAGGAATGAAGGAAGAGGCTCTAACCATACACGGAACTCCTAATGGACAAGTTTCAATGTATTCGAATAATACGGCCAATAGAAAATACTTAACGGTAAAAGAGGCGATATCTCATATAAAATCAGTTCACAATGTTGACCTTACGGTTTCCCAAAAACCACTGCATGTCCTATCATGCTTTGGTGTTACTAATGGTGTCTATCAATCATTTGCGAATGAATTAAACAGAGAAGTCATAGGATATGGGGATGGAGGTGTGCTAAGAGGTAATGATACCTCTGAATATTTATCTAATCCCAATGTTGACCCTCTACTTTCGGTCATTGACCACAATACACCACAAGAAAAAACGATGATCGCGAGTGTTCATAAGTATTACCCTGCTCACGCAAAAAATAGTATTTGGCTAAAGTAAAATACCGCAGCCAACAACGCTGCGGCTCAATATCTGACGACAACCTATGATGAATGGCGTTTTGCTTCTATCACATCAGGTAACTGATTTAATTTTGCGAGTACCCTGCTTAGTACCTCAATGTTATAAAGCTCAATTGTCATATCTATTGTCGCTAGTTGCTGTTTAACATCACTACGACTACTGACACCAAGGACATTAACTTTTTCGTTCGCTAAAATTGTCGTAATATCGCGTAATAACCCACTACGATCGTTTGCGACTACCCTGACGACTAAAGAATAACCACTTGAATAGTTTTCCCCCCATACGGCATCAATAACACGCTCAGGGGCATGGCTTTGCAATTCAGCCAACTGTTCACAATCCGCACTGTGAATGGAAATCCCTCGCCCTTTGGTAATAAAACCGACAATTTCATCACCCGGGATTGGCTGGCAACAACGCGCAATATGGTGCATCAGGTTACCCACCCCTTCGACGACCACACGACCACTTCCATGAGATGGTGCCCTTGGAACTGAAGACTTACTTTCCAGCGTCTTCATCGCTGCACGGTCTTCTTCTTCTGCTGTCGCCTTATTAAACTTACTTTGTAGGAAGTTAACTAATTGGTTGATACGAATATCACCACCACCAATACCCGCTAAAACTTCATCTAATGAATGAACGTTATACCGCGCTATCAACAGCTTTTCTGCTTCTCTAAGACTAATATCGAGGTGAGATAACTCGCTATCCAATATTTGGCGACCCGCAAGGATATTTTTGTCTCTATCTTGCTTACGGAACCAGTTTTGTATTTTCGCTCGTCCACGGCTAGTGGTAACATAGCCAAGGTTAGGGTTTAACCAGTCACGACTAGGATTTGGATGCTTTTGCGTAATAATTTCAATTTGATCCCCCATTTGTAGTTGGTAACTAAATGGCACGATGCGACCACCAATCTTAGCCCCTATACAACGGTGACCCACATCACTGTGGATATGATATGCAAAATCAAGTGGCGTCGAACCCGTTGGCAAATCAACGACATCACCTTTAGGTGTAAAGACATAGACTCGGTCATCAAATACTTGGCTACGCACCTCATCCAGCATTTCACCAGAATCGGCCATTTCTTCTTGCCATGCAATTAACTTACGCAGCCATGCAATGCGGTTTTCATAGCTACTGCCCTTGCCAACACCCGTTGCGCCTTCTTTATACTTCCAGTGCGCTGCAACCCCTAACTCTGCATCTTCATGCATTTGACGAGTTCGTATTTGAATTTCAAGGGTTTTACCATTTGGCCCAAGTACCACCGTATGAATCGATTGATAACCATTTGGTTTTGGATTCGCCACATAATCGTCAAACTCATCCGGCAAATGACGAAAGTGGGTGTGTACAATCCCTAGAGCAGCATAACAATCTTGCAAGCGTTCGACGACAATACGCACTGCACGCACATCGAACAGTTCATCAAACGCTAAAGATTTTTTCTTCATTTTGCGCCAGATACTGTAAATATGCTTAGGGCGACCGTAGATATCAGCTTGAATACTCTCTTTTAACATATACTTTCGTAATGTCCCTACGAAGTTATCAATGTATTCTTCACGATCGATACGGCGCTCATGGAGTAATTTAGCAATTTTTTTATACTCATCAGGGTGTAAATAACGGAAACAAAAATCTTCTAGTTCCCATTTTAGCTGCCCTATCCCCAAACGATTTGCTAAAGGCGCATAGATATTTGAACATTCTTTAGCGGCTAATACGCGCTCATCTTCTGTTGCATCTTTTACCTCACGTAAATGTGCGATGCGTTCAGCTAATTTTATGACAACACAGCGGAAATCCTCTACCATCGACAGTAACATACGACGGATATTATCCACTTGTATCGAGCTTGTTTCACTCGACTGCGTGGCTTTGAGCTGGCGAATTGCGTCCATTTCCAACACGCCCTTAACAAGTTCGTTAATAGAATTACCAAACTCATCAATCACATCTTGCTCTTTTAGCTCCCCTTCTTCGACTAAAGGGAAAAGCAAAGCTGCTTGTAAGCTACCGATATCCATACTCAATGTAGAGAGTATCTCGGTCATTTCAATGCCGCGCCATAGCAATAAAGGCGCTTTTTCTTGTCCAGCTAATTTGTCATGACAGTATTGCCAGGTATGGATGAGCTTTTCTTCTGATTGCTTATTGCCCAAACCTAAACCATTAACCCAATTTTCTGGGGCAAACTCACCTGCTGGGGTAAGATGTGCACTTCTTACTGCAACCATATATTCTCCCTACCGATTAAACCTCTGGGCGACGGATAAATAATGCCATTGATTCTAAATGGCTAGTGTGCGGAAACATATCCAACATCCGCAAATGTAATAATTGATAACCCCCACCAAGTAAAACCTTGCTGTCCCTAGCTAATGTTGTGGGGTTACATGAAACATAGACAATTTTTTCTGGCATCAGTTTAATTAAATGTTCCATTACACCAGCAGCTCCGGCCCTTGCAGGGTCTAATAACACTTTATTAAACCCTTGAGCTGCCCATGGCTGTGTATGAATTTGTGCTTCTAAGTTCTCATTATAGAATGCTACATTATAAATAGTATTGAGCTGAGCGTTGTTTCGTGCTTGTTCGACTAAATTTTCAACACCTTCAACCCCAACGACAGATTTCGCTAGCCGAGCAATAGGCAGTGTAAAATTACCCATTCCACAAAACAGGTCTAATACCCTGTCTTCACTGTTGATATCCAACCATGCTAACGCCTGCTCGACCATTTGTTGGTTAACTTGCGCATTAACTTGAATAAAGTTTGACGGATTAAATCTCAACCTTTCCCCTGCGACTTGATATTCAGGTAATGGGGAAGTCTCAGTCAGCGTATGTAAGTTTTCATCATTACCTGCTAACCAGATAGACACTCCGTGCTGATTTTCAAAATCAATGAGTTTTTGTTTATCTGAAGATAGCAAAGGAGCCAAATGCCGGATCAATACAACTTTGCAGTTATCCGCATAAATTAATTCAACATGCCCCAGTTTCGCGGCAATACTGAGTTGGTTGAGACATTGTGAAAGCGGCTCAAGCAATATGTCTAGATCGGGTGATAAAACAGGACAATGTTTTATATCAACCAAAGTATTCGATTGAGTTTTTCGAAAGCCCATGACTAACCGATGGCTTTTAGAATGGTATTGCAAACCCAAGCGTGCTCGTCGACGGTAGCCATATGACTCACCGCTGATAACCGGGGTTGCTGGTTTATCTACCCCCGTTTCGCGTAACATTACATACTGTAAAGCAAGGGCTTTACTCTCCCTTTGTAGTTCAATATCAACATGCTGTTGTTGGCAACCACCGCATTGTTCAAAGTAACCGCAGCGTGGCTTAACCCTTTGTGGATTGGTACTCAACCGCCTAATAACCTTCGCTTTTGCAAAATGACGTTTATCTTCTGTTAATTCAATCTGAGCTTCTTCATTAGGCAATAAACCTGCCACAAAAATCGTTTTGCCATCGACACGAGCGACACCTTGCCCAGCAGCATCAAGGCTTTCAGCAATAACCGTTATTTGACGGCGTGAAGTAGTACGGCGGTTCGGAGAGTAAAATTGAGCCATAAGTAGTCACTACGGAGTATTAAGTTATAAAAATAATGATTGCCGTTTTTCCCGTTTCAACACGTTGCTTTTTCCGCCTATTAATAAGGAAAAACCTGTCCCCTTAGTATACCTGTTTTTCCTATCATTTTATTGAATACTTTGCGAATTTATTACATAACATCAATATAATGTTAGTTGCTGACCATAAATTTTCTATATTCTTCATAGGCATAGTGATCTGTCATCCCACTAATATAGTCTTGTATTAAACGTGCCCGGTAATAAAACTCGAGGATTGAGCGGTCAGACTCATTGGTCGCAGAAATTTTTTCAAGCGCTTCAGTATAAGATAAGCGGTGCTTATTAGATAACTTATGGAATAAACGAGTTTCAATAAAAAAATGCTTATGATAGTTTTTGTCCACTAGTTCCGCAAAATCTGTTCTGCTCATCATTAATAATGGGCTATAGAAATCGAGTAACCCACTAATAATGCGATACCCTTGAAGTTCTAGTTCCTCAACTTCATGGTGGTTAAAAACATGCTTAAATGCCACTGTTTTTAATACTTTCAATAACCTATGCTCAGGGCTTTTATCTTCCAGTAATGCGCTATTAAAATTACCATGGTAAATTTCAGGTAAGTTTTTTATAAACTGTTGAGCACTGTAATGGCATAACTTACTCGTAATATTGACGCGTAAGTACATAAAAAACTGATCTTGTTGAATGCGCCTTGTGTGATTATCACTAATATTGTTATAAGCACGCATAATGGTTTGGTCAAACAAATCGTTTGGTTCAATAGGACCCCATTCTGCCTTTAAATAATCGATTAATTTTTCGACGGTAAAAATACCTTTTTCAGCAGCGTCATCCAGATCAGCAATGCAATATGAAATATCATCAGCCGCTTCCATAATATAAGAGAGAGGGAAGCGACAATATTTCTCCATATCGAGTTTTTTTGTCAATTCACTGACAAAATCTGATTCAGACCAATAATAACCCGGTTTTTTCATTAAATAGTCAAATTCTGCAGGGATCGGAGCTAAATCATAAGCCCCGCGAGTATATTTCAAAATTGAACCAATCTGTGCGTAGGTCAAATTTAATTTGAGCAACCGATGAGCCATACGCAACCCTTGAGCATTGCCTTCAAATGAACACAAATCGTGCTTCAATTGACGACGAAAAAGGTCTTGCTTTTCATTACCTGTCAATTGTAAGGCGTGTATTTGGCATGGATCAGGAGAGTCTGGTGTATAAAGATAGCCGGGAGCCAATAATTTACTGAACCAACGCTGTATTGCAGCTTCACCAAAATGACCAAAAGGTGGGTTGCCGATATCATGCATTAAGCAAGCCATTTCAACGAGGCTTTCAAAGGCGTCACACCTTTCATCTAACCCATAGGTTTCTAATAACTTTCTCTTTTTTAATTCACCCAAAACGGTTTTACTAATGTAACGCCCCACTTGCTGAACCTCTAGTGAGTGAGTCAATCGGCTACGTACAGCAGAATTTTGTTCTAACGGAAAAACTTGTGTTTTTTGTTGTAAGCGACGAATGGCAGCAGAATTAATGATACGCCCCCGATCACTTTCAAATAAGCGATTAACGGCGTCTTCATCTTTTTCCGAAACTTTTTGATTCTTTGCGCTACTCGTATAATTACGCTGAAAGCTTAGCTTTTTAAGAAAGTTAATCTCCCCCATTCTTTCCTCTCCCTTATCTAAATTTATTAGTCATTATATAACCAAAGTGCAGGAAAAATACTTCACGCCTCAACTTTCAATGCTACACTTCGTACAGCTTTGTAATTTCATTGCTTAAACATGAGATATTGCAATATTAGTTGCGATAGCGCTCGAAGATCAAAGCAATAACACAACAAAATTCTATTTTCCCTAAATAATGTGTTGTAAACACTAAGTAGGGGAATATGGTGAAGGAGACAAAATGAAAGTTGGGGTCATTGGTGCAATGGAGCAAGAAGTTGCTATTTTGCGCTCACAAATTGAAAATTGCCAAACGATCAGCCGCGCAGGCTGTGAAATTTATACCGGAAAAATTAATGGTGTTGACGTTGCTTTATTAAAATCAGGTATTGGTAAAGTTGCGGCTGCAATCGGTACAACATTATTACTAGAACATTGCCAACCTGATGTAGTTATCAACACTGGGTCCGCAGGTGGGTTAGATCCTCGTTTAAATGTTGGTGATATTGTTGTCTCTACTGAAGTTCGTTATCACGATGCCGACGTCACCGCGTTTGGCTATGAGCCAGGCCAAATGGCACAATGCCCACCAGCTTTTGTCGCGGATAGCAACCTGATAAACGTTGCGGAACAGTGCATTAATTTATTGGATATGAATGCAGTACGTGGTTTAGTCTGTAGTGGTGATGCTTTTATTAATGGAGCAGAACCATTAGCTCGTATCAAAGCCATGTTCCCTCAAGTTGCTGCAGTTGAGATGGAAGCGACTGCGATAGGGCAAGTTTGCCACCAGTTTGGCGTACCATTTGTTGTCGTTCGCGCCATTTCTGATGTAGCCGATAAAGAGTCTCATACCAGTTTTGATGAGTTTTTACCTATTGCTGCTCGCCAATCTTCACTGATGATCAACGCGATTTTAACAAAACTCGCTTAATTTTCTCCTATGAAAAAGCATAACTAACATTCCGTTATGCTTTTTCATTGCAGCTAAGATAAATGATAGTCATGAAAAGAATTCCTCATTTTTATTCCTTCACTGTTACCTTGTTATGTACCTTGTTGGTTACTTTTTCTGCTCTAGCTACCCCCAAACAACGGGTTATTAGTTTATCACCAGCAAACACCGAACTCGCCTACGCGGCTGGATTAGGTGATAATTTAGTTGCAGTTAGTGCTTACTCCGACTATCCAGAACAAGCAAAAAAAATAGAACAAGTTGCTGATTGGCAAGGGCTAAATGTGGAGCGTATTATCGCACTTAAACCGGATTTAATTCTTGCATGGCGAGGAGGAAACCCACAGCGCCCTCTCGAACAACTCGCATCTTTTGGTATTCCTATTATTTATTTCGACCCGCAAAGCATCGATGAAGTGATTAATTCAGTTACTGAATTAGCACAATACAGTCCTAACCCCAAAATTGCACAACACAATATTGAAATGATGCGGGCAACCTTAGCCTCTTATCAAAATAAAAAAGCCTTAATCAACAAACCAAAACGTGTGTTTATTCAATTAGGTATCCAGCCTTTATTTAGTACTGGTAATCAGACATTGCAAAATGATGTTGTGGAATTTTGTGGTGGTGAAAATATTTTTGCTAATAGTACAGTGCAATGGCCGCAAGTCAGCCGTGAGCAAGTACTTACCCGCAAACCAGATGTGATTATCATGACAGGTTCAGCAGAACAGGAAAAAGCAGTGAAAGAATTTTGGCATCCCCAACTCAATGTCCCTGTTATTCGGTTAAACGAAGATTGGTTTCATCGAGCAGGCCCAAGGATTGTGAATGCAACCGAACAACTGTGCGAACAGCTAAACTCACTATCTAATTGATAATTAGTAACTAAAATCCGAGAATTATAGGTTATAGGTTATAGGTTATAGGTTACAGGTTACAGGTTACAGGTTACAGGTTACAGGTTACAGGTTACAGGTTACAGGTTACAGGTTACAGATTACAGATTACAGATTACAGATTACAGAAATTTTCTAAATAGTTCGAGTTGTGGCAAGGCGGCAAATGAAGATACCTAGGGGAGCACACACAAGTATGTGACCCGAGTAGCTGAATGAAGCCAACACCGCCACAGCTCGAAATATGACGAAAATTTGGCAAGGCGGCAAATGAAGATATCTCGGGGAGCATACACAAGTATGTGACCCGAGTAGCTGAATGAAGCCAACACCGCCACAGCTCGAAATATGACGAAAATTTGGCAAGGCGGCAAATGAAGATACCTCGGGGAGCACACTCAAGTATGTGACCCGAGTAGCTGAATGAGGTCAACACCGCCACAGCTCGAAATATAACGAAAATTAGACGCTAAAGGACGACCCACACCCACAAGTAGACTTAGCATTCGGGTTCGTCACAATAAAGCGCGAGCCTTCTAAACCTTCAGTATAGTCAACACTTCCGCCAACTAAATATTGTAAGCTCATTGGGTCAACCACAAGAGCAACACCTTGCTTCTCAATGGTCATATCACCTTCATTGATTTGGTCATCAAATGTGAAACCATACTGGAAACCACTGCATCCGCCACCGGTAATATAAACACGTAAACGCAGATTTGGGTTATCCTCGTCAGAAACTAGATCTTTAACTTTTATTGCTGCCGCATCAGTAAATTGTAAGGGCAGAGCTGAATCATCACTCATTTTTAGCTCCAAACCGGTAACCGGTAAATTCATGGGAAGCAAAAGCCGCCCCAGATCAATTAATCTAATTATCCGCCACTTGACTAAATCGTTCAAGTGTTGTTACACAATTAGACACATTGTGCATATCTTAGGATCAACATTTGGTTTAATTGAGACAGTGCTTTAGAATGGAGGCAAATTTCTATTTAGCCTCTTTTTGGAGCCCTGCCATGTCGCAATCTGAAAAACTTTATGCACTAGCAAAAGAACAAATTCCTGGTGGTGTAAACTCACCAGTTCGTGCCTTTAATGGTGTTGGCGGAACCCCTTTGTTTATAGAAAAGGCTGACGGTTCATATATTTATGACGTCGATGGCAAAGCCTATGTGGATTACGTTGGCTCATGGGGGCCGATGGTCTTAGGGCATAATCACCCAGTTATTCGTGATGCAGTAATTAAAGCTGTGCATAAAGGTTTAAGTTTTGGAGCGCCAACCGCAGCGGAAGTTGAAATGGCTGAACTCGTCTGTGAACTAGTGCCCTCTATGGATATGGTACGTATGGTGAATTCAGGAACAGAAGCTACCATGAGCGCTATCCGCCTTGCTCGGGGCTACACTGGACGTGATAAAATTATCAAATTTGAAGGTTGTTACCACGGCCATGCAGACTGCTTATTAGTAAAAGCAGGGTCAGGGGCACTCACTATGGGGGAGCCGAATTCTCCAGGAGTCCCTGAAGATTTTGTTAAACACACCTTAACCTGTACTTATAACGATCTTGCCTCAGTTCGCCAAGCATTTGAAAACTACCCTGAAGATATTGCTTGTGTGATTGTTGAACCTGTTGCTGGCAATATGAACTGCGTCCCTCCTACAGCTGAGTTTTTACCGGGTTTACGTGAGCTTTGTGATGAATTCAATGCTGTATTAATCATTGATGAAGTCATGACAGGCTTTCGCGTAGCTCTGGGCGGCGCACAAGACTATTACGATGTTCAACCTGACTTAACTTGTTTAGGTAAAATTATCGGTGGCGGTATGCCTGTTGGCGCGTTTGGTGGCCGACTTGAGATCATGGAAAAACTCGCGCCAATTGGTCCTGTTTACCAAGCTGGTACATTATCGGGTAACCCTGTCGCGATGGCAGCGGGTCTCGCTTGCTTAAAAGAAGTCGCTCAGCCAGGTGTCCACTCACGTTTAAATGAGCTAACAGAAAAATTAGCCCGTGGTTTAAAACGCGTATCCCAAGAACAAGGTATCCCGATGGTAATCAACCATGTGGGCGGTATGTTTGGGGTTTTCTTTACTGATGCACCGACTGTAACTTGCTACCAAGACGTGATGAAGTGCGATGTAGAACGGTTTAAGAAATTCTTCCATTATATGTTAGAGCAAGGCATTTACCTTGCACCTTCGGCTTTTGAAGCTGGTTTTATGTCTATCGCTCACAGTGATGAAGACATTGAAAAAACGATCAAAGCCGCCGAAACTGCACTGATGAAAATTAAAAACAATTAATTTACACTAACATTATAGAGGTGAAGCTATCTCCACTTTCACCTCTATTCTTCTTATAGTTAACGATAGATAACTATATCCTCACGCAATAACTCAAACTGTACTTAGTAATTCTCTAAATAATTCAGCCTGTAGCTAGATGGTTAGTGAGCTAGAACTTAAGGTATACAACCGTGTGGGGCTAAATCTAGTGAATACAGCCAACAACGCTAAAAAGTGAAACGTTACGCGGCAATTCTCTAAATAATTCAGCCTGTAGCTAGGCGGTAAGTGAGCTAGAACTTAAGGTATACAACTGTGTGGGGCTAAATCTAGTGAATACAGCCAACAACGCTAAAAAGTGAAACGTTACGCGGTAATTCTCTCAATAATTCAGCCCGTCGCTAGATGATTAGTGAGCTAGAACTTAAGGTATACAACCGTGTGGGGCTAAATCTAGTGAATACAGCCAACAACGCTAAAAAGTGAAACGTTACGCGGCAATTCTCTAAATAATTCAGCCTGTAGCTAGGCGGTAAGTGAGCTAGAACTTAAGGTATACAACCGTGTGGGGCTAAATCTAGTGAATACAGCCAACAACGCTAAAAAGTGAAACGTTACGCGGCAATTCTCTAAATAATTCAGCCCGTCGCTAGATGATTAGTGAGCTAGAACTTAAGGTATACAACTGTGTGGGGCTAAATCTAGTGAATACAGTCAACAACGCTAAAAAGTGAAACTTTACGCGGCAATTCTCTAAATAATTCAGCCTGTAGCTAGGCGGTAAGTGAGCTAGAAC
Organism: Providencia sp. TYF-12; assembly: GCF_041344805.1. Taxonomy (NCBI): domain Bacteria; kingdom Pseudomonadati; phylum Pseudomonadota; class Gammaproteobacteria; order Enterobacterales; family Morganellaceae; genus Providencia; species Providencia sp. TYF-12. The sequence goes on along the minus strand of NZ_CP166833.1, from coordinate 1,291,139 downwards.
CTAGTCACATACAATAGTATGTGACTAGGTCTAGCGAGTGCAACCAACAACGCTACAGGTTGAAGTATGACGAGAATTTAGGGATTATTGCCAAACATATCCTTAACCCAATCCGGTGCATCATTTTGTGGCTCATCGTTATTGCCATTTAGGTTCCAAACTGGGTCTTGGTTTTCTGATGCTTGGCATAAAGCATCGGGGTTATCCGTCCAGATTGGTAGCATTCTACCCCCACCAAAATTTGAACAGCTTAATTGCCCATCGGCAGTCACTTGCATATCTACAACCCCTTCTGGGGCACGATTGATTAATGCCAAAGGTGTTTGATTATCAAGGTAACGTTGATATACCTTCAGTGCTCCTGTTGCGCCTGTTAATTGCGTAGGGCCATTGTTATCACGACCTACCCATACAATCGCGACTTCCTTACCGTCAATGCCGGCATACCAGCTATCGCGCAAATCGTTAGTTGTCCCTGTTTTACCTGCTAAGTTATATTTGCCATATTTAGACAATAATACACGGCCAGTCCCTTGCTTAACCACTTGTTGCATACCGTATAACGCTAAGTAGGCAGCTTGTGAAGGTACAGCACGCTCTGCAGATGGATAGCTTTGATAAATCTCTTTACCATCACCATCAATCACTGAACGCAGCGCAGATAATTTAGCGCGATTACCGCCGCCGCCAATGGTTTGATAAACTTGTGCGACTTCAGCTGGCGTCAAATTTACCGCCCCTAGTAGCATCGCAGGCACTTTTTCCATTGCTGCAGCTGGCGCTCCTAGACGTACAAAGGTATTAAATACCTGATCTAGACCAACTTCCAACCCTAAGTTTACTGTTGGGATATTCTGTGAGCGAGCAAGTGCATCGACTAACATCATACGGCCATTAAAATTACGGCTATAATTCCTTGGGCTCCAATTTTGATTACCCACCTTAACAGTGAGTGGTTCATCTTTTAACCATGTATTTAAACGATAGCGATCAGGCTCACTCAGTGCAGCAAGGTAAACAGGAGGTTTCGCTAACGAACCAATACTACGGCGTGCATTCAATGCTCGATTGAAGCCAGAAAACTGAGGTTGAGAGCCACCAACCATGGCACGAACTTCACCATTAATACGGTCAACGACCACCATTGCGCCTTCGATATCGTCTAACTTACGAGCCTTACGTAAATCAGCGACTCCATTTTCCACCGCATTTTCCGCAGCCGTTTGAGCGACAGGGTCTAAGGTTGTAAAGATTTTTGCACCGGATAACTCTTTAACTTGATCACCCAGTTTTTGATTTAACTCTAAACGTACCATTTGCATAAAGGCAGGCTGAGAAGCCACCAACCCTTCTTTATTTTTCACGCCAAGAGGCCTTGCACTGAGCACTTGGTACATTTCTTGGTCGATTACGCCGCGTGTTTCCAAGATTTTCAACACAATGTTACGGCGTTTAATTGCATTTTGTGGCTTAGTCCATGGGTTATAAGTTGATGCCCCTTGTACCATACCCACTAACAGTGCCTGCTGGTCAAAACTTAACTCATTAATTGGACGACCGAAATAATACAAACTTGCTAGCGGGAAGCCACGAATTTCATCATTACCATTTTGGCCTAAGAACACTTCGTTTAGATACAGCTCTAAAATACGTTCTTTGCTGTAGTTATAATCCAGCAAAATAGCCATGTAAGCTTCATTGGCTTTACGTTTTAATGTGCGTTCATTAGTTAAAAATAAGTTTTTTACTAACTGCTGCGTCAGGGTACTGCCCCCCTGAACCGAACGCCCAGCCGTTAAGTTGGCAACAACAGCACGGCCAATAGAGTATAAACTGACCCCATCGTGCTCATAGAAGTTGCGATCTTCGGTTTCCAGTAAAATTTTGACCAACGATTCGGGGAAATCAGACAATGGCAATACTAAACGTTGTTCATTATTCGCCGATTGCATCATCGTGATCAGTTTAGGGTCTAATCGGAAAAAGCCAAATGAACGGCCATTTTCCATATTTTCAATTTTACTTAACCCATTATTTTCAAACACCATACGCGCTAATATTTGCCCTTCTTTTTGGTCAGGGAAATTAAAAGGACGGCGTAAAATTTCAATGCTATTACCGCGAACCACAAATTCGCCGGAGGTGGTGATTTTACTCACTTTTCGGTATTGCATACCTTCGAGCAGGCGAACCATTTCAGCTTGGCTATAGTCCATTCCCGGTTCAAGGTTAACCATCCTGCCATATACTGCCGCAGGTAAATCCCACACCTTACCATCGAGACGTTCTTTAATTTGTTGATTTAAATAAAAACCGTATGCTGCTAATAAAACAGCAAACACAATCATTAGTTTGACTAACAGCCAGAACCAACGCCATTTGCTTTTCACTTTACGTGGTTTGTTATTTTTCGAGCCTTTTTTAGCCATTTGCTCTTCTTCGTCTTCATCATCGAGATATTGTTGGTCAATATCATCATTTTCGAATAAATCTTCATCGTCATAATCATCGCGGTCTCTGCGACGGCGGGATGAAGATTGTTTTTTCCCAGCAGATTTTTTGTTGCGTCTGCCTATTGGTTCAAAATCTTTACCTGACATGGTCGCTCCATATCACCTTACAAAATAACTTAACAACATAATCATTCACTATTTGAATAGCTTAGTGGTTAATTTTGGCTCATAACCTTAGAGATTTCACCAAAGAAAGCTCTTAATTACATTTCCTTACTCACATTAAGCAGGGATAAGCCATTTTTATGAACCTGCTATTAGAGCATAAAAATAGTTTATTTCGCACCCATCATCGCTTTTTTTGTTTGCCGCGTTGGTGCTGTATTTGCTGGGTCATCGGGCCATAAATGTTTTGGGTAGCGGCCTTTCATTTCTTTTTGTATTTCTTTGTAGCTTCCATGCCAAAATGCGCCGAGATCTTGTGTAATTTGTAATGGGCGCATCGCAGGGGAAAGCAAACAAACCGTTAACGTGATTTTCCCTTGCGCAACAGTTGGATTCGTTTTCTCACCATACATTTCTTGCATACGAATTTCTATGACAGGCGGCTTATCCAATGCATAGTGAATACTCACATCATGTGAAGAAGGTGCGCGGTAAGTTGTAGGGAACATGTTCGCTAGCCACTGCTGTTGTTGCCAATCTAACCGGTTTATTAGCAATTCTGCTAAATTAATTTGCTGCAACTTTTGTTTATTGGTTACCTCAATAAGATAAGGCTCAAGCCATTCATCTAATGTTGATAACAATGTACTTTCATCAAAGGATGGTAATTCAAACTCAGGGAAATATTGCTGTGCTAACGTACAACGAATACACAGTTGCAACGCATCCTCTTGCCAATTCAATTGTTGCAGCCCATTTTGTTTTAGCCAATAAACCAACGCTTTACTGATATCAGCTTTATCTGGGTTACTCATGCGTTCTGATTTCACCACTAACTGGCCGCACTGCAAGCGCTTCCATGCTAGCAATGTCCCTTTTTGCTCATCCCATTCAACGGTTTCTTGCTCATTAAATAGTTCAGTACAATCTTTTTGCAATTCTTGTATATCAATGGGGTACGCAAGTGCCACTCGTGCATCTGCGCTATTTTCTGGTTGCCACAACAATGGCACGATTAACCAAGAAGTTCCCAATAGCCTATCCGTTTCGTGTAGCGATGCTCCAAGCCCACTGGATAACTGATAACGCAATTGATTGTCCCTCGTTTTTGCTATTTGGTCGGGAAAACCGGCTGCTAATAATGTTGGTAACCACTTACTTATCAGTGCGGTTTGCTGCCCTATACTCGCGTTAACTTTTCGCCCACTTAAAATGGTCGCACGCCGGCACCAGCTTTCGCTTGGCCGGTCTAAGTAATAACGTAAGTCGCACTCACCACCTCTTGGCGGCTCTTCAATAATAGCCACTAATAATGCGGCTAATTGCAAAACTGACTCATCTTTAGCGACTTGTGCTTTATACAATATCGCGGCAGTACGTACTGAGCTACCTAGTTCTGCCATCTTCTGTCCCATGATAGACAGTTTCCCTTGTGCATCAATCGCGCCAAGTTTAGCAAGTAGATTTTTTGCCGCCCCAATCGCGGGGGCTGGGGGTAAGGTGAGCCATGATAATTGTGTCACATCATGGCAGCCCCACTGTAGTAAAGAAAGCCATAGCCCACTGAGGTCACTTTGGTTGATTTGTGCTTCACTAAATTGAGCCGCACGCTCCGCTTGCTCTTCACTAAATAGATGCCAACATACCCCAGCTTCTAAGCGCCCCGCTCGTCCAGCTCGCTGTGTCATTGATGCTTGGCTAATGCGTTGCTTAACTAATTTTGTTATCCCTGAACGAGGGTTAAACTGCCCTACTCGCTCCAGGCCGCTATCCATCACTAAGCGAATACCTTCTATAGTTAAGCTGGTCTCCGCAATATTAGTCGCTAGCACAACTTTACGTTTCCCTTCGGGAGCTATTTGGATTGCTTGCTGCTGTGCTTTAAGAGATAAAGCTCCATATAAAGGACACAAAAGTATGTCCTCACTCACTATCGAAGCTAATTCAGCTCTTACTTTTTCTATTTCCCCCACGCCCGGGAGAAATAATAATAGTGACCCTTTCTCTTGCTGCAAAAACAGCCATGCTGCTGCCGCGACTTCTTTATGAAATAATTTATTAGGATTTATGGGATGATATTCACGAATAACGGGGAAACTGCGTCCTTGTGAAGTGATCACTGGAGCATTAGGGAACAACTGGGAGAGCCCTTGGTTATCAAGGGTAGCAGACATCAATAACACCCGCAGGTCATCCCGTAGAGCTTGTTGTGAATCAAGTAATAATGCAAGGCCAAGGTCTGCTTGTAAGTTGCGTTCATGAAATTCATCTAAAATCACCAACCCAACCCCTTCAAGCATAGGGTCATTTTGTAATAGCCGTGTTAAGACGCCTTCCGTTACGATTTCTAACTGAGTATCACGACTAACTTTAGTTTCTGAACGCATACGTAAACCAATGGTATGGCCAATTTCTTCCCCAAGTTGCTCCGCTAAACGCGCGGCAACTGCTCTAGCCGCAAGACGCCTAGGTTCCAACATAATAATCCGCCCATTAACCACCCCGCTTTTTAAGATTTCTAATGGCAAAACGGTGGATTTACCGGCTCCCGTCGGTGCATGTAATAGCACTTGAGGGGATGATTTTAATGCGGTAATTAGTGATTCTCTGACGTCTAATATGGGGAACACTTTGGTTATCACTCCATGCATTTAACTTTTACTATCAGACATTGTAGCATTAGCCACTTTCAATCATATTAAAATCAGTGTATTGACAACTCACCTCGTATGACAGCGGAGAATATATGGAGTTTAATCCTTGTTTAAAATCGGCCACGCTAATTAAGCGCTATAAACGCTTTTTGGCTGATGTCACCCTGCCTAATGGTGAAGAAATCACTATTCATTGTGCTAACACCGGCGCAATGACTGGCTGTGCGACACCGGGTGATACTATTTGGTATTCCACATCTGATAACCCAAAACGTAAATATCCCTACAGCTGGGAACTTACCCAAACAGCTAATGGCGATTTTATTTGTATTAATACGCTGCGTGCGAACCAATTAGTTGCTCAAGCTTTAGCCGAAAAACACATTCCAGAATTATCCGAGTACAGCGTAATAAAGCCAGAAATGAAATATGGTTCAGAAAATAGCCGAATTGACTTTTTTCTCTCAAACAGTGAATTACCAGATTGCTTTATTGAAGTTAAATCAGTAACTTTACTTGAAAATGGCCACGGTTTTTTCCCTGATGCCGTCACGCTAAGAGGGCAAAAACATTTACGCGAGCTATCACAGATTGCTAAAGAAGGAAAAAGAGCCATACTATTGTTTGTTGCTTTACACACAGGTATTCACGTAGCATCTGCGGCTGCACATATTGATAAAAAATATGCGCAGTTATTAGAGGAGGCACGGCAAAGTGGTGTTGAAGTACTTTGTTATCAAGCTGATATAACTGTTCAACAAATGGCGTTAGGGAAGCAGATTCGCTTTAACTCTATTAAATAAAGTTTTTTTAACCAATTTTTATACGAGGCCGCTGAGTTCTGGGCGCTAGAAAGGGAATAAACACGCTCGCCCTCACAGCATTACAAAACTCATTGCAGGAACGATTGCCAAGAGAGCTCTCTTCTGCTATTTATAGCGACCTTAATTTTTCCCCTTTGGGGTTTTTGTAAAATTTGCGTGTGTAGGAGAAGCATTATGCAAGAAGGGCAAAAACGTAAGACATCGTCCTTAAGCATTCTCGCCATTGCTGGGGTTGAACCCTATCATGAAAAAGCTGGCGAAGAGTACATGAACGAGGCCCAGTTGGCGCATTTTAAGCTCATTCTCGAAGCATGGCGCAATCAACTCAGAGATGAAGTGGACCGGACTGTTACTCATATGCAAGATGAGGCAGCTAACTTTCCAGACCCCGTTGATAGAGCCGCTCAGGAAGAGGAGTTCAGCCTTGAATTACGTAACCGGGATCGTGAGCGTAAACTGATCAAGAAAATAGAAAAAACCCTGAAAAAAGTTGAAGATGATGACTTTGGCTTTTGTGAATCATGTGGCGTAGAAATTGGTATCCGCCGTTTGGAAGCCCGTCCTACTGCTGATTTATGTATCGACTGTAAAACATTAGCTGAAATTCGCGAAAAGCAAATGGCAGGCTAATAGCTCAGATGGAGTCCTAAACGGCGCATATCACGTGCGCCGTTATAAGGTTTTGTCACCGTGAAAACTTGCTCTCCCAGCATTCTCCCCCCCGTTAGTCATGGTTTATATTGGTTACCCCCTGCATTTTTATGGTGTTTTTAAGCTATCTTGCTGTTTTATCTAAATTTAGTATTATCATTAATACTAAATAATACTCATCCATTACACCTAAAATTTTAGAGGGCTTAAAATTAGCCATTTTTTTGGCCAATGATTAAAAAAAACAAATAACCTAACGCCCTAAAATAGCTTAAAATAAGGCATTGCAGGTCATATCTTACGAAAGCAAAAATAAATTATGCTATTTTTTGAGTTAATTTTATTGGTAAAATTAATGATTAGACATGACTTTTATGCGTTTAACCATTCTCAAAGAAACTTCTGTGAGCTATGATTAGCCGCTTATTTTGTTTAATGAATATTGGTAATCACATCGAGGTGTACTATTTTTAACCGTGTAGCAAATTTCTGCCGTAATATTTTATCTCGCAATACAAATGCATCAGATGAAGATGCATCACAGCATCGTGACATTTTACGAGATACTCAGGCAGCCGGTAAAAGGCCAGTCACTCATTCTGCTGATGCGCAAACTGCATCAAAAGAACAGAACACTAAGCAAACTCATAAAACAGCGCCTATTAAAAAAACGGTTCGTCAATCTCAACGTGCCGACCCTACGCCTGAGAAACACACCATAATGACAACCGTTAACGACGAAAACATTACTGTTATTCCCCGTGCGGAGCACTCTATTTCCCGTAGTGATATTAGTGATAATGCTCTAAAAGTCCTCTATCGATTAAATAAAAGTGGCTTTGAAGCCTATTTAGTCGGCGGAGGGGTTCGCGATTTACTTTTAGGTCAAAAACCTAAAGACTTCGATATCACCACCAATGCAACACCGGAACAAATTCGTAAGCTATTTCGTAATTGTCGCCTAGTCGGCCGCCGATTCCGTTTGGCTCATATCATGTTCGGTCCTGAAATTATTGAGGTGGCAACGTTCCGGGGGAATCATGACCAAAATGCTTCAGAAGATAAAAACCTGTCTTCTCAAGCACAAAACGGCATGTTGCTGCGTGATAATATCTTCGGCTCTATTGAAGAAGATGCGATTCGTCGTGACTTCACAGTGAATAGTCTCTATTACAATATTGATGATTTCTCCGTACGTGACTACGTTAATGGGTTAAAAGACTTAAAGGATGGGGTTATTCGCTTAATTGGCGACCCTGAAACCCGTTACCGTGAAGACCCAGTTAGGATGCTAAGAGCGGTACGCTTCGCATGCAAACTCAATATGAGTATCGAGCCAAAAACCGCAGATCCTATTTATTCACTCGCTCATTTATTAAAAGAGATACCGTCGGCAAGGCTGTTTGAAGAATCACTTAAGTTGCTACAAGCTGGGCAAGGTTATACCACTTATATGATGCTCAAAAAATATGGTTTATTTGAGCAGCTATTCCCTGTTGTTGCCAGCCGTTTCACTGAAAACGGTGACTCACCAATGGAAAAAATCATTGAGCAAGTCCTGAAAAATACCGATTTCAGGCTTAAAAATGATAAACGCGTTAACCCTGCTTTTTTATTTGCGGTTATGTTATGGTACCCCGTAACCGAGCATGCTGAAAAGCTTACTCAGGAGGGCGGATTGGCTTATTATGATGCCTTTGCGCTGGCCATGAATGACATTTTAGACGAACAATGTCGGTCGATTGCAATACCGAAACGTATCACAACCACAATGCGTGATATTTGGTTATTACAACTTCGATTACCTCGTCGTCAAGGCCGCCGTGCAAATAAACTAATGGAGCACCCTAAATTCCGTGCTGCGTTTGATTTATTAGAACTAAGAGCCAATGTCGAAAACCGGAATGAACTACAAGAATTAACATTGTGGTGGGCGGATTTCCAACAAGCTAATAATAGCAAGCAGCGTGAGATGATTTCCGAATTAGGCAATATGCCAACGCGTCGGCGTCACCGCCCACAACGCTCATCAAACGCTGGGGCTCGCAAGCCTAATAAGTCATAGTAATACATAGAGAGAGTACCATGGAACAAGTCTATATTGCTGTAGGAAGTAACCTTGGTAAGCCACTACAACAGGCTCAGCAAGCTATTGCAGCATTAGATGCGATCCCTAACAGTCGTGTCGTTTCAATCTCTTCTATTTATCGAACTAAGCCTTTAGGGCCACAGGATCAGCCAGATTTTCTCAATCTGGCTGTATTACTAGAAACAGATCTCGAGCCCGAAGAGCTACTTGATCACACACAAAAAATCGAATTAGATCTTGGACGAGTGCGTAAAGAAGAACGTTGGGGTCCTCGCACTCTTGACCTTGATATCATGCTTTTTGGTAACCGAGTTATCCATACCCCCCGGTTAACCATTCCACATTACGGGCTAAAAGAGCGGGAATTTATGTTGTATCCGCTCAGTGAAATTGCCCCCACCCTAGTTTTTCCTGATGGCGAAACGCTTTTGGAAAGACTCACACAAGTTCCTCGCAATGGCCTGACGCTTTGGGACATTACCCCTTAAAGTGTGCAACCTCTTATGAGGTATGGTCGCAAGGAGATCATTTCCGGAGGTTATTATAATGAAACCAATTTCTCTGGCTGATTTATGTCAGTTTAAACAAGACAAACGCAAGTTCGCAACCATGACAGCCTATGATGCTAGTTTTGCTCAATTATTTTATGAGCAAGGAATTCAAGTCATGCTCGTTGGCGATTCACTTGGCATGACTATTCAGGGCGAGTCTTCCACATTACCCGTTACCGTTGAACAAATTGCTTATCACACACGTTGTGTTCGTAAAGGGGCTCCAAACGCCTTTATCATCGCTGATATGCCTTTTATGAGCTACGCCACACCAGAACAAGCTTGTGCAAATGCCGCTATTTTAATGCAAGCAGGCGCCAATATGGTAAAAATTGAAGGCGGCAGTTGGTTGTGTGACACCGTAAAAATGCTATGTGAACGCTCCGTTCCTGTTTGTGGCCATCTTGGTTTAACACCACAAGCCGTCAATATACTCGGGGGCTATAAAGTCCAAGGGCGTGATGAAGTGACTGCTAATCAAGTCTTGAAAGATGCAATCGCCCTCGAAAATGCAGGAATGCAATTATTAGTACTTGAATGTGTTCCTACTTCATTAGCGAGTCATATCACTGAAGAATTACTGCTCCCCGTTATTGGTATTGGCGCAGGAAATGAAACTGATGGTCAGATTCTCGTTATGCATGATGCACTTGGTATTACAGCCCGCCCACCAAAATTCGCTAAAAACTTTTTAGCGCAAGCGGGTAATATCAATGATGCTATCCGCATGTATATTCAAGAAGTGGAAGATGGGATTTACCCAAGTGAAGCTCACTCCTTTTCCTAATTGACTACAAAAAACCATAAGGAACACACGTATGCTTATCGTTGAAACGGCACTTATACTACGCCGTGAAATCCGTCGCTGGAAACAAGAAGGCAAACGTATTGCACTTGTGCCAACAATGGGCAATTTGCATGATGGTCACTTAACACTCATTGACCAAGCTAAACAGCAAGCTGATATTGTTATTGCCAGTATCTTTGTTAACCCAATGCAATTTGATAGGCAGTCTGATTTAGCAAATTACCCGCGAACGTTGCAAGAAGACTGTGAGAAATTAAAACGTCTTGGTATCAATTTAGTTTTTGCACCTTCTCCTCTCGAATTTTACCCTGACGGGATGGAAAAGCAGACATATGTTGAAGTCCCTGAACTATCAACGATACTAGAAGGCGCAAGTCGTCCGGGGCATTTCCGTGGTGTCGCAACTGTTATTACTAAGCTGTTCAACTTAGTACAACCTGATATTGCGCTGTTTGGTAAAAAAGATTATCAGCAATTACAATTGATTCGTAAATTAGTTAATGATTTATCATTCGATACCCAAATCATCAGTATTCCAACAGTTAGAGCAAAAAATGGGCTAGCCTTAAGTTCTCGCAATAATAATTTATCTGCTGAAGAGCAAAAAATAGCCCCTCAGCTTTATCAAATTATGTTACAAGCCGGGCAAAAATTAGCAGAAACCCCTAGCATTGCAAATGACCTTGTCAATGAAATGGAAGAGTCTTTACGCCAAGCTGGTTTTACACCAGATGAGCTATTTATTCGTGATGCAGAAACCTTGTTACCCCTTAATGGGTCGAGTAAACGAGCCGTCATCCTGATGGCAGCATGGTTAGGGCAGACTCGACTAATTGACAATTTGCAAGTTGACCTTCCCGTCGATATTGCATAGAAACAAAGTACTTATAACAATAAAACAACACACTGCAATTACAGAGTTTACAGCTAGGCGTTCAATAAACAAATCTCTAGGAGCCTAAGACTAGGGAGGGAGAACGCCAACAACGCTGTGGGCCGAATGAGGAAGAAAAAATGTTAAGAAGAATGTTGCAAGGAAAACTACACCGCGTCACTGTTACTCAGGCTGACTTACACTACGAGGGCTCCTGTGCTATCGATCAAGACTTTATGGATGCAGCCGGTATCCTTGAATACGAAGCGATTGATATTTATAACGTTGATAACGGGGAACGCTTTTCAACTTACGCGATTTCAGGTGAACGAGGTTCGAAGATTATCTCTGTGAATGGCGCGGCTGCACGTCGTGCCGCTGTTGGGGATAAACTTATTATTTGTTCTTATGTACAAATTGAAGATGAAGATGCTCGCCTTCATAAGCCTAAAGTCGCTTACTTTGATGAAAATAACGTTATGAGTCGTGTGGCAAAAGCGGTACCCGTACAAGTGGCTTAACATAAGACTAAAGCGTCATCATATTAATGGCGCTTTAGTTTATTCAATATCTATTATTTATTGGTAAGTCACGTCTATATCCATCGAAGCATTCGCGATACCAGGAGTAACTACACTATCTGTTTGTACATAATACGATCTAAGTATAAGTGTTCTTTTTCCTTCAACGCCACTATATGATGCCAATATACTGCTATAAAATCCTATGGTTACACTGCTAGTTCCGAAATCCAATTCCGTCTTTATTCCGACCCCTTTAGCACTTCCAGGCAAAGGACTCAACATTAGTAATTCACGATCTCTACTAGAATTATTTCCCCGAAAATTAAAGTAAATGGTAGCATCTTTATCGCAGTTAAAATCAATCCGCCAATCTACCTTTTTAGATTTCGTATTGATACCAGAACCAAAACCACTCCAACCAATTATGTTGTCACCAAGATTAACATTGAATGTTTTCGCAGATTGAACTGAACACGTGTTTGCAGATACTCGCCCTGTAATATTAAAAATAGCATCATAACTCATAGATTTTGTAGAAAAAAAGAGCAGTGCTATTGCAAAAACATAAGTCGCATATCTAATATTTTGATTCATTGCTTTTCCTTAGTTATTTCGCACAACAAATGTAATAGAGGCATTTGCATCTCCTCCTGTTGCACTGTCTGCTAGTTGCTTATAACGTGCGCGCAATTGAACCGTATTCATTCCTGATGTTGTTCCCGCAAAACTAATTAATGTGCTCACTTCATTCGCATTTTTTTCTTCCCAACGCTTATTCTCTGGTGAATAAGCTTCAATTTGAATGGCCATTCCGCTTGCTGAACCAGCTGATTTATCTAACTCAAATAGTTTATTATCTAACTCGGCTGGCGTACCTTCTAATACACCGACCACTTGCCGCTTGTCCGGTGAACAATTAAACGCCAAATCAAATTCCACCCAATCAGTGACTGAATCGCGAGCAAAGTTACGCCCATTTCCCTCTAAAAACCAAGTCCCTAAATCAATATTCTGTGCTGCAGAGAACACGGTACACGACTTAGCTTTGATTGAGCCGCTAAAATTCACCTTGATATATTCGTCCGCGACAAGAACATTCATATAGGTTAAAGAAAATAAAAAAACGAGCAAATTAATTATATAATTCATTGATAATTTACCTTTTCTATTTATACACAAGGGTAACCGTGACCTGTGCATTACCATTAGTCGCTTTCACTTCATTAGACGTTTTGACGTACTTGAATTCAAATGTCTTTGTAATAATCGGGCTTAGACTCGTTTTATCTAGCAGAGAATATACATAACTATTAGATAATGAGCGATCTCCCCCCAACCTCAACGGAGATGACTTCCCAGATTCATATACACGTACAGCAAATCCTGGGTTCTCATTGTTATTTTCCAAATAAATGATATCTGTATTGATGTTACTGGGGTGCAAATTATCTGCGATCGTATAGGCAACAGACATTATTTTTGGACAATTAATCGTGATCGACTGCTGAGCATGACCAAAAGTATCACCTATATTAAGTGAACGAACTTTAGCAATATCGTGAACTCCAAGATCAACAGATTGACGAACAGATGAAATAGAGCAAGTACGCTGTGCCCATGAAATTAAAGTTGATGCAGGTAATATTTCGCCAACTGATGATATCCAATTCATATCACCAGTGCATTGCACTTTAATTGTGCTAAAATGTGTAGCAACCTTTTCTGACCCTTCAATATCCCCTTGAACCGTTTTGATATACATCATCCGCGTTTCAAGTTGTAGTGCCGATGAGCCATCAACTGCATTAATTTCGCTATTACTTCCCGTTAATGGATACCATTGACTCGTTCCCTTTTGCCTTACACCAACCACATAACCAACACCATCAATCCCAGTACTAAAAACAGGGTAACTACCTGAACCATCATTAATAGTCATTCCGGTCGGCTGACTATTAGCTTGTAACATAAATTTAAAATTTCCCGCATTTTCTGCAACACATAATTCATGGTTAGCGCTAGGTTCAAATTGCTTCCATCCATTACCGAGTATAGATTCACGGGGAAGTTTATGTGCCGCTGAATCAATTTCTAAATCCCCTAAATTGACACGAAATTGCCCAATACTGCATGCACTAAATGAAAACAATGTAATACCAATCGAAGTAATAATCTGTTTTATATTCATATTAAAAACCTATTCTCAGTGGCAATTAACAGGCAATATAGGTAAATGCTGTTTTAATTGTTCCGCGGTTAATTGGTATTCTGCAATGCATTGTTCTTGTAAGCTTTTACCCCATTTTATCTGTAATTGCCCTTGTTCCGGCATTCCACTGAGATAAACATCACCATTATCGCCCACAATACCTGTACTTATATTTTGATCATCACTTTGAGAGAATTGTGCCATTGCACCAAAAGGCACAGGTTTGCCATTATGCGTTACAGTAAATAATAGTCTGTAACCCACATGCGTTTGATAACTTGCCAGAATCGCTGCACCTTTCGTTGGTACGACACTCACGGTATTCGTTTTTAATTCAACATTATCTGGTAATGAATCTATGTTGAGCGTAATTTCATTTTTCGTATAAGGGTTTAAATAAGGAATAATTGCATAACCACGAGAGTCCGTTGAAATATTTGCTCGGTTTGAAACTTGTACATTTTTCGCCCCAGGAGCACGGACAATAGCAAAAGTATCATTGATTGGCTGAGACAATGTGATTCCATGTGGATGAGCGACAACGGCCCCCGTTAGACCATAGTTCGCTCGTTGTGAATATTTATCATATCCATAAGCCGCATTTGCAACCCCATAGCTTCCCCGATAAGATGCTGATGCATTTCCGCTCGCACGTGTTTCTTTATTCCCATAGGATTGTTGAATAGCATAATTAAAATTATTACTCTCACCTAAAGTACCACTTATCCCCATCATTGCATCCGTATTACCACTGTTATCAGCTGTAACGCTGCTGTTTATCGATGTGTAGTTGCCTGATGAATCATTCAAAGGAATAGTCATTGAAAAAGAAAAATAGTTATCCGCTTTACGTTGATAAGCACTATCAGTATAACTGTAGCTAAAATTGTAAGTGATCCCGCCAATATTATTATTATAACCTGCATTCAATGAGCGTTCTTTACCTGAACGGTTCCAATAATCTTGCTGATAACTCGAAAAATAGACATTACCGAATTCATTTAGTGATTGGTTAAGCGAAACCTGAAAACGATTTTTTTTATTATTACGATAGATTTTAGGCTGATTGCTATTTGCTTCACTAAATGTATAAAACCCTTCAGTTGAATAACGATAGTTTGCTAACGTTACTGAAGTACCTGTAGACGTGACATTTTTAGAATATTGAAAACGATATGACTGCCCGCTATCAGTATTGTCTTTCCCTAATAAGTTTTGGCTATTAGCTTGTGTTATATCTGCCGATAATGCCCCAAAACTTCCTAAGTTAATCCCCATTCCTGCCGCATAAGACTGGTAGTTTTTGGATAATAAAGTCCCTGCATACCCCGTAATACTTTTGGGTAATCCATAAATAAATGTACTTTGCAAAAAGTTTGGCTCAACCTCACCTGAAGTATTAGATTTATATTTCCCTCCAGTTAGTGAATATTTGAGCTGTCCTTCACGTTGCATTATGGCAATTGATGAAAAAGGAACTACAAATGAACGTTCAGAACCATCTGCTTCTTTAATCAAAACAGTCAAATCACCGCTGGTTCCTGTTGGGTATAAATCATCAATTTCAAATGCTCCGGGCGAAACATAAGATTGGTAAATAACATAGTTATTTTGTTTAACTGTAACTTCTGCATTACTTTGTGCTATACCACGAATAACGGGTGCAAATCCCCTCATTGAACTAGGTAGCATAGATTCATCACTTCGTAACTGTACGCCTCGAAATTGAAATCCTTCAAATATTTCACTTGGTGTAGCAGTATCACCTATTGTTAATTGTGATTTTAAATAATTAATTCCTCTTTCTAAACTGGTTTCAATGTTCTCCCACTCACGCTTCCCATTATTATCTGTATAGGTTGAGTAGTTTTTTAAACGCCACGGACCTAGGTTTCCAGTACTTCGCAAATTAAAGTAATGAGAATTGGAGTCTTTAGACTTATTGCGGCTCCAATTATTTGAACCACTATAATAATAATTTAAGACCAAAGCGGGAACACCGTTTTCCCACTGACTTGTTGGCACAGTACCTAATGCTTGCTTGTCCATCGCAATTTGAGGGATCGAAATATTTAACTTTTGTTGATTCAATTCCAATATAGATTTTGCATCAGGTATATATTCGCTGATAGGAACAATTTCTTGTTTCTCAGGAAGAGCTTTTAACGCAGGAATCGCATCAACTTTAACACCCCAAAGTGCTAATTCTTCTTTCGTTAATAGGGGAATTAGCTGATTTGACGACTTATCCTTAATGAACTCAACGACCTTCGATTCCATTAAAATACCATTTACAATTACATCAACATGGTATTCCCCTGCAAGCTGGCCACCCGGATTAGCAAATTGATTTAAATTCGGTAAATCTGCAATATTTTGACCATCAACCACACTTAATGAGCTTGGGCTAAAATAGTCATCAGCAAATGCATAATTAACATTCATACCAGTGAAAATAATTGCAGCCACTGCCTGACATACTTTCTTTAACCGAAAATACATTACCCAATTATGCGAACAGGTTATAGCATTAGCACAACAAATTGATAAGAGTTGTTTTCTTGGAATACAACGCATAATGTATATTCTTCCAACGAATTATTTTAATGTCTGAGTTTTTGTTTTTGTTATCGTTCCATGATCATTAACAGCACTCCAAGTCACCTGATTTGCTTGGATTTCTGAAATATTCCAAGTTGCTTCTCCCATTGGAGGCACCATGCCAGGATCAGTAATTTTTTTATTGCCAATTTTTAGTTCACCAAATGACACATAATAAGGTGTTGGGTTTTTAGATTTTAAGCTATTTCCTTTCTTTTCAAAGGTGAGCTTTTCATAGGCAGTAAATGCATCTGCTGTTGGTAAATCCACTGGGCGATAAATTAACTTAATTTTATTATTAATTGAGATAGTTAAATTATTTGTTGCATTAGGGTCAGACGGCGGTATTGATTTAACATTTAACCAATAAATAGACTCTTTATCTGATGGTAATTTAGGATCCGTTAATACAATTCGAATTGCATTTACTGATTCAGGCTCAATACGAAAAAGAGGCGGTGTTACTGTAAATGGTATTTTCTGTTTTTCACTATCATCAAAACTATTCACCCACGACTGAACAAGAAAAGGGATTTTTTCATCGTTCCGAACTGATATAGAGGCTTCTTTTTTATTACCTTCATAAATGACGCGCGTACCACCTAAAACCACACTAGCATTTACGTTAACTGCTGTCATACATAGAAGTACTAGTAAAATAAGAGATTTTTTCAAAATTTTCCCCTATCAAAAAGAGGGAACAATCGTTCCCTAATTAAGTTAATTATTGGTTGTATTGAATAGTTACTGTGACATCAGCATTCGCTTTACCTGCTGTAACTTCATTCGCAGTTGTAACGTAGCGTGCGTAATAGGTTTTCTCACCGCCATTACTCGTTAAATCAATACCATCAGCTTCAGTGTCTGGAGTATAAAAATTTGTTCCATTTACATCACCAGAAATACCAATACCAACACCTGTTGCTTCACTAACCGCATATAGTTTGTTGTCATCAGCATGTGCCGTCCCACCGAAAGTAACTCGTGCCCGAGTTAATGTTGCAGGGCAGCCACTTAAGCCTATTGTTAAAGGAACAGCTTCTGTTAATTCACCGATTTTATCAAAGGTATTTGTCATCCAAGTACCCAGTTGCACAGTACCTTCATTTTTATTTGTATTATTAACTTCAATAGTGCAAGTTGTATCAATAAATTGCCCTTTAAAATTTATCGTACCTCTAGCATTACCACTATCAACCGCTGCATGTGCCATGCCCGATAATGACACAATAATAATTGATGTCATTAATACAGATTTTTTTAAAATCATATAAACCTCTTATATACCAGTAAATAATTATTAATTATGTACAAGACTAGTAGTTAAATTACTTTTGAATACTTAATACCCCATATATTTAATTCACAAAAAGTATATTAGCTTTTTTAAATAAAATCCATATTAAGAGTAAACTCGCAAATTTAATTTAAAGAAAGAATTAAATCCATAATTAAACTTATTGACAATGATCATTTAGAGAAATATATCAAAAAATAAAGAAAAACCATTTGTTAACGATAACAAAACAAGCTAATTAAGTTAAAATATAATTATAACCAGCTATAACAACTACTTTATCTACTTATAATAAGCACGAGTTAATAATATAAATACTTTAATTGTATTTTGAGTCTTTAACTCTAAATTTTAATTACATCAGAGATAAATAACTATATATTTTGAAGGGAGTGTTATAAATAACCGTTTATTTATTGAAAAAAGCTATAGATTTAGTTCGGAATATTCCGAATGAGATGTTATAAACCTTGCAGTTTCCCAATAAAACTATTTCATATGTAAATAATCGCTAAATTTATTCCAAAATTTATACTACCAAACTTAATCTCTAATAAACTAAGTATTTTTACCAGTTAATTTAATTTTAAATCACCTGCGTATTTATACTTAAAAACTGACCATATCTAATTAATTAAATAACAAATTTAGATATGGCCTTAAGAAAAATAAAATATGCTAAGTTAGCTGCGTAACCCTCTACCTTGCTCAATTAAATACCAAGTCAGCAAATAGAAAACAACCAAGAAAATCATAAGCACCCCAAGGGTAATTCCGATAGAAACATCAGCAATACCTAAGAAACCGTATCTAAAACCACTAATCATATAAACGATGGGATTCAGCTTGGATACTGCTTGCCAAAATGGCGGTAGTAATGACAATGAATAAAAAACACCCCCCAAATAAGTTAGTGGTGTTAATACAAAGGTAGGAACAATGCTAATATCATCAAATGTCTTGGCAAAAATAGCATTCAATAACCCAGCTAATGAAAACACAATTGCAGTTAATAGAAGTGTCACTATGACCATAACCCATGAGTGAACCTGTAATGGAATAAAAAATAGTGATACTAAAGTAACCAAGAAGCCAACTAAAATCCCTCTTGCAACCCCCCCACCAACAAAACCAGCAATAATAATATGGGTTGGAACTGGAGCAACAAGTAATTCCTCAATGTTTTTCTGAAATTTAGACCCAAAAAATGAAGAACATACATTTGAGTATGAGTTCGTGATCACTGCCATCATTATCAGACCTGGTACTATAAATTGCATATAGTCCACGCCCCCCATATCACCAATTCTAGAACCTATCAGGTTACCAAAAATGACAAAATACAATGACATTGTAATAACTGGTGGTAACAAGGTTTGTACCCATATACGACCAAATCGAGTAACTTCTTTTATCCAAATGGTTTTCAATGCAACCCAATATAATGAGATCATGACACTATCCCCTTTTCAGTCACATTATTTTCTTTTTTAACCAAGTTCACAAATAACTCTTCTAAACGGTTAGCTTTATTACGCATACTTAAAATCTGAATACCTTGCTCACTAAGTTGACTAAAAACACTGTTCAGCCCTTGTTCCCTTTTGACATCAACTTCAAGAGTTGATGTATCAATTAAACGGGACTCATACCCCAATAACTGAGGGATAGGACTTTTGGGTACTAAATCGAAAATGAAAGTTTCTGATTCCAGTTGGCTTAACAATTGTTTCATACTGGTATTTTCAACTAATTCGCCATGTTGAATAATACCAATATTACGGCACAACATTTCAGCTTCTTCCAAATAATGTGTCGTTAAAATAATGGTTGTCCCTTGCGCATTTAAACTTTTTAAAAATGTCCACATTGAGCGGCGTAATTCGATATCAACTCCAGCGGTTGGTTCATCCAAAATTAACAGTTTCGGTTGGTGCATTAATGCTCTAGCAATCATTAAACGGCGTTTCATACCCCCAGACAAATTACGCGCACGCTCGTTACGCTTCTCCCATAAATCAAGCTGCGACAAATATTGCTCGGCACGTTGTACAGCCACGGGCCGAGCTACGCCATAGTAACCCGCTTGGTTAAGCACTATTTGTAATACTGTTTCAAATGGGTTGAAATTAAATTCCTGAGGGACTAAACCAAGTTGCTGCTTAGCTTGAACAACTTGTTTTTCTAAATCGTAGCCAAAAACTTTTACAGAACCACTAGTTTTATTAACTAATGAACTGATGATGCCAATTGTTGTAGATTTACCCGCGCCATTTGGCCCTAACAAAGCATAAAAGTCTCCATCTTCAACGCTTAGGTCTATTCCTCTTAGGGCTCTCACTCCACCAGGGTAGGTTTTGGTTAACTGTGATAACTCAAGTGCATATGTCATATGTAAAAAAAACCTTTATTCTTAAGACGGTTTACAGGCAATATAATCTTATGATGCCACTTTTTTCTGTTCTATGTTATGCAGAAAAGAGATAATTGATTTATTTAAAATAATTCAATGAGTTAGTAATTAATGGTTGTCTTGTCTAAAAGAGAGGTTCATCATAAGGATACTGTAATTAGTATAACTAATTATTATTTAATCAATAAATGTTGTATAAGATTTTATCGCAAAGTAACACAACTAGGCTATAAGTCATGATGAGAAAAATCGAAGAGCTGTTTGCTAACAATGAAGCATGGTCAGCATCAGTAAAAGAACAAGATCCTGAATTCTTCAAAGAATTATCAAAAGCGCAAAAGCCGAGATTCTTATGGATAGGCTGCTCAGACAGTCGAGTACCTGCAGAAAAATTAATTAACGCAGCCCCTGGTGATCTATTTGTTCACCGTAACGTCGCTAACTTGGTTATACACACAGACCTCAATTGCTTGTCAGTTATACAGTATGCGGTTGATGTGCTTCAAGTCGAACATATTATTATCTGCGGTCACTACGGCTGTGGTGGGATTGAAGCTGCTGTTGATAACACCGAGCTCGGTTTAATTAATAACTGGTTGCTGCATATACGTGATATTTGGTATCGCCACAGCTCAATGTTAGGTGAACTCAAACCATGCGAGCGCCTTAACCGCTTATGCGAACTAAACGTAGTTGAACAAGTTTATAATTTAGGCCATTCAACAATTATGCAATCAGCTTGGAAGCGTGGACAAAATGTTATGATCCACGGTTGGGTTTACGGGATTAATAATGGTCGTTTACAAGATTTACATATCACTGCAGACAGCAGAGAAAAACTTGAACTCTGTTATAGAGAAGCTATTGCAACATTAACTCAAAAAAAATAATTTAAATTCAAAGCTCTCATATGAGAGCTTTTTTATTTAATCCAAAATTAGAGTAATATAAAAATAAAATAAAATAAAATAAAATAGAGATTCATTAAAGGTAATAAATAACAAAATATATATATTCAATGAAACTTAACATTAACTCCAAATAAGAAAAATTATGTAAGTATAGACATTTAAGTATTAACACATAATTATCCTGCCGCAGAGTAAACCTTATTCATTGATACTAAAGGACTTAGTAAAAAAAACTACATTTTAATCCATATTTAGTTTGTTAATGGTATTTAATTTTATCAAATAAAAAACAAAGTCAGTTAAACACTTTTAAATATACTTATTTTTTAATTCTATCATAATTTACTGGCTATAATGGAATATTATTAGTTTATAAATATCAATCTCCAATTATATTTAGGGATATTTCTATGAGTTTGCCTATTAAAAGTGGGTCATCAACCCCCACGTTAAAACTAAAACCAATCGTTTTATGCGTTTCAGCAATTTTAGGAGTTACCTCTATTGCTCACGCAGAAATAATCAATACTAACGGTGCTGGTGTCATGAATCAAAACAATGGTCCTACCATTGTTCATATTAACAAACCTAGTGATAAAGGTGTTTCTCACAATATATACAGTAAGTTCGATGTTGATAAAAACGGCGCTATTCTAAATAACAGTAAAGATAATGTTAATACACAATTAGGCGGTTTAATTAACGGGAACCTTAATCTATCAGGTGGTGAAGCAAAAGTTATCCTAAATGAGGTTAACTCTAATAATGCAACTACCCTGAATGGTATGGTTGAAGTTGCGGGTAAGAAAGCTCAAGTTATTGTCGCTAACCCATCAGGTATTACTTGTAACTCATGTGGTTTTATTAATACTGAAAGTACAACATTGACGACTGGTAAGCCTTTGGTTTCAAATGGTGAACTCCTTGGCTATAATGTTGCCAAAGGGCAAATCATTGTCAATAATAGTTTAAATTCAGACTCACCAACAGAGCTTATTTCTCGTTCTGCGCTCATCAATGGGCGGTTAAAAGCTGAAGAAATTAAAGTGGTTACCGGCAATAATTTTGTTGATACGAATGGAACTGCAGTAACGTCTGTTGCGGGTACAGGAAGTCGTCCATCTGTCGGTATTGATGTCTCTGCGTTAGGTGGTATGTATGCGGATAAAATTACCTTAATTACCACAGAAGGTGGAGTGGGTGTAAAAAACCAAGGAACTATCTTAGCCGGAGATCAAGGGCTATCCGTTAACACGGCAGGTGGGTTGACTAACTATAAGAGAATTGAATCTTCTGGTAATATTAATATCAATGCTGACACCTTGAATAACAGTGAAGCTGCTATTACTGCCAAACAAGATCTTAATATAATCGCTAGAAAACCTGGTGAAATTGATACGACTTTTAATAATCAGGGAGGCCGCCTTACTTCAACCTCTGGTGATATCAATTTAACATCCCATAGCCTGATATCAAATACCAGGGGTGGCATAATTAATGCTAAAAATAATGTTGGCATTAAGTCCAATGTTATTCAGAATGGTGGTGGTTTAATTAAAACTGAAACAGGCGATATTAATGTCGATACTAGAGACACTCTTTATCAATGGCGTGATACTTCAAGATCTGAAGATAGAATTATTGCAGGCAGAGATGTCAATATTAATGCTGGCCGTATTTATAACGAAAATGCAAAAATTAAAGCAGGTAGAGATGTCAATATAACTGTAGGTTATAGTGAAATTACTAACTCATCCATTACTGCCAATCGTAAACTAGCACTTAATGCTTATACACTAAAAAATAAAGCATCATCAATTACTGCGAAGAATGCTAAATTAGATTTAATCGTTTCAGATGAAATTAGTAATGATGCAAACTCAATTATTAGTAGTGGAAGAGGATTAAATATTACCGCTAATAAGCTTACCAATAAAGGAAAAATAGTTTCTGCGACAAATACAGCTAGCACCACACCAACCTATATATCCAATATTAAGGTCAATAATATTCAGAATAACGGTGGGCATATCTCAGGTGACCAGCTAAATATTGAGTCAAACACCATTGATAATGGACTGGGTTTTATTAATGCAAACAAACTCAATGTTGATGCTAACTCACTAAGCAACAGTGGCGGATATATTCGTTCATATAATGATATAACGCTTAATGTTAATCAGTTATATAACACATACTCGAATAATTTCAATCAAGTTGCATACAAATTTGGATTAGCTAATAACGTTGGTGGGATTGAAACTTTAGATGGCGGTATCACTGTCAATGGTGATAAAATATCCAGCGACTATGGTTTCTTTAAAAGCGAAATAAGAGAAAGAGCTGCTAGCAAAGGTGGAATAGAGTTTAATTTAACAGGAAACTTTGATAATAATAGAGGTGAACTAAACAGCGATAGAGATATCGTTATTAATGCCAAAGAGATATATAACTATGATGCTAAAATAAATTCAGGTGCAAAAATAAAACTGAAAGGCTCTGATGGAATCTATCACCGCTATAGTGAGCTTAATTCTAAAGATGTAACAGAGTTATACACTCCTTATTTTTCATCTACTGATTACAATCAAACTTATAGTCTAGATGGTACAGGTATCATTTATAATACTAATGGCCCTAATATTATTCACATTAAAAAACCAACTGATAAAGGTATTTCACATAATACTTTTGACAGCTTCAATGTGAGTGAAAAGGGTGTTATTTTCAATAACAGTAGTTCAACGACTAACACTCAATTAGCAGGAAGCATCTTCGGTAATAGTAACTTAACTGCTGGTAATGAAGCTAAAGTTATTTTAAATGAAGTAGTTTCTAACAAAACTAGTGTTATAAATGGGATGATGGAAGTTGCAGGCAAAACAGCGCAAGTGATTGTAGCTAATGCTTCCGGTATTACCTGTAATAGCTGTGGGTTTATTAATGCATCACGTGGTGCCTTTGTAGCAGGCACCCCTCTTATGGCTGGTGATAACTTAATTGGATATAACGTCAATAAAGGCAAAATCACAGTTAATAACCACCTAACATCCAATAATACTATTGACCTTATTTCCTCTGCTGTATTGGTTAAGGGTAAGGTCGAAGCCAATGAGCTAAATATATCAGCAGGCGCGAGTCTGTTTGACCCAAATGGTAAGACACTTTCTAGCTTGTCGGAAGCTTCTTATGATCCAAATTTCAATGGTATCACTGTTGACTCTAAAGGCAGCTTAAATGCCAACAAAATAAACCTGAATGTTAATGTTAAACGCAATTATTTAAAGAATAAAGGGTTAATCAATGCTGGAAACGGTGGGTTAACTGTGGATTCTTATTCGATAAATAATACAGGAACCATAAAAAGTAAAGGGGATATTAATATAACTGGCACCCCAGATGTCAACTACCTTCATGGAACTGAAATGGCGCTTCTGAATGATAAAGGAACCATTATTTCAACTGATGGAAGCATCACTATTACCGCTATTACTGGTTACATAGCTAATATGTATGATGGCTTAATCAGTGCAAAGAAAAACGTCAACCTGAATCTTCACTCCACCTCCACCATTAACAATACAGGCGGTTTAGTTTTAGCTGAACAAGGCGATATTAATATTAAGAACGGTTTTGTTTATAACAGGCAAGATAGCAATAGTAAATACGGAAAAAATAGGCTGATCGCAGGCCGAGATATCAATATTACTGATGCTCGGATAATAAATGAACATTCAGCTATAACAGCTGGGAGGGACTTTAGCTTTACGGGCACTGAATTAGAGAATCGTTCTAGTGCCATTAATGCTAATCGTCGTGTGAATATTGACGGTACTTACCTATCAAACAAAGAATCGGTAATTAAAGCGGAAACGGGTCGAATGGACATCACCGCCAGCAGAGAAATCATCAACGATACTGTATCGACTATTAGTAGCGACAAATTGATGAATATCACATCACCGAAGCTAACCAATGTTAAGAGTAGTACTATTGTTTCTAACAATGGTAAGTCCACATTCAACATTGGTAATTTGGTAAACAATTTAAGCTATATTAAAGGTTTTGATCTTAACTTTATCTCTAAGTATCTAGATAATAGTAGTGGATTAATTAAAGCTGACAATAATATAGTGATGAATGCTGAATACGTTAGCAATACCAATGCTGCCGACTTTAAAAGAGGTACCTTCCACCTTGGCTTATCATCATCTCAAAAAGGCGGAATTATCGCTAATGATGGTAGCATTAATATCAAAGGTTATCAGCTGAATAATAATTCAGGGATTATTCAGACAAATGCTATCTTCCCCGCAGCAGGGCAAGCTGACATTGATATTACAATGGGCAACGAAATCATTAATAACTATGCTCAAATTAATAGTGCAGGAAATCTAAATGCGAGTGCGAACAAGATTTCTAACTATGACGGTATTATGAGTGCAGGTCTTGATTTAACGGCTAAAGCAGACGATTCTATTTCTAATTATTATGGAAAAATCAGTTCAGGAGATATCACTACACTGATTACGCCTTACCTTGATAATAAGAATGGA
Organism: Providencia sp. TYF-12; assembly: GCF_041344805.1. Classification (NCBI taxonomy): domain Bacteria; kingdom Pseudomonadati; phylum Pseudomonadota; class Gammaproteobacteria; order Enterobacterales; family Morganellaceae; genus Providencia; species Providencia sp. TYF-12. Next base: position 1,265,559 of record NZ_CP166833.1, on the reverse strand, counting down.
AAGATTACTGGTTATCCTGTAATTATCGAGAATAACTAAAAATAATTCATTGAAATTTCAATGAGAATAAACAAAAGGACAGCATTGCTGTCCTTTTTAGTTATTCGTTGTTTATACCTTAATCTTCAAGTAAGGTTACATGACCAATATAAGGTAAATGACGGTACTGTTGAGCGTAATCGATACCATAACCAACCACAAATTTGTCTTCAATTGAATAGCCAATCCACTCGACAGGGACATCCACTTCTCGACGTGAAGGCTTATCAAGTAATGTACAAATTGCGACTGATTTAGGGCCACGTAATTCGAAAATCTCACGGACTTTATTTAAGGTATTGCCTGAATCGATAATATCTTCCACGATCAAGACATGTTTGTCACGAATATCTTCATCCAAATCTTTGACAATTTTCACATCACGACTCGATGTCATTGCATTGCCATAACTTGAAACAGTCATAAAATCGACTTCATGGGGAACATTAATTTTACGGCACAAATCAGCCATAAAAATAAAGGAACCTTTTAGCAGACCAACAAGGACTAACTCACCATCAACTTGTTGATAATGAGTGCTAATTTTATCTGCTAATTCACTGATTCGTTGTGCAATCTCTTCTTCAGAGATCATGACTTCAAGGGTATGTTTCATCTTCAATTACGCATCTATGGAAATGGAAAGCGCGTAATTTTAGCATAGGCAGAACCTAGATACTAATAAAGGAAAATGCAGTACTAAAATTTAGTACTGCATTTTGTCCTAAAAATTAGGATATCGCTTAACTTACAGTAAAGCCCATCATCATGCCGGTGTCTTCATGCTCAAGTAGATGACAGTGAGCCATAAAAGGATGCTGCTGTGTTGCAGGATGATTAAATTCCACCAAAATTTCACTCACTTGCCCTTCAACTTTAACGATGTCTTTCCAACCTTGCCGGTGTGGCGCTACCGCTTGGCCATTTTCTTTCAAAATACGAAAACGCGTTCCATGCACATGGAATGGGTGTAACATCATGTCACCACGCCCTGAAACAACCCAAATCTCTTGCTTACCTATTGGGGCATTAAATGCAGGATGCGTCATTGAGAAAACTTGTCCATTAATAGTATTTGCATTGTGAATGTCTAAATCACCTGAATTAGTTCCACAATGGCCTCCATTTCCCATCCCACCACGTTTATTTCCTTGTCCCATGTTCCCATGGTTCATTTCTCCATTATTCATCATCGCCCCATGACCCATATTTCCCATCATAGCGCCATGTCCGCCCATATTGCCCATCGCTTGCGGACCATATTTTTCACGTAACATCATCATACCTTGCATATCCAAACGCATATCCATCATTAAATGGAACCGGCGGCGATTTAAACCAGCAAGAGAAGGGATAGCCGGTATTGCAGCAAGCGTTGAAGGCAGTTTTCCTTCACTCGGTGTTAATGTTGTTTCGATACGTAAAACAGGTAATGGCTGGTCAAAAGGTGCGATAGTCATACCCATTTGCCCAACAGGTAAGGTCACAAGATCAAAAGCGCGACCATCTGAAGCATCAATAAGTACTTCGAAGCGTTCGCCCATTAAAATAGGTAATTCAGTTAGAGCAACTGGCTCAGCGAGTAAACCGCCATCACTGGCAACAACATACATTTTACGCCCATCACTGGTCGAAATATTTAAGCTACGAGCATTACAGCCATTCAGTAATCTCAAGCGTAGCCAGCCTTTAGGTGCCACATGTTTTGGATAAACAGCCCCGTTAGTTAGCATCATATCGCCAAACCAACCCACCGCAGCACTCATCACATCGAGTTGATAATCAATCTGACCATCATCTTTTAAACGTTTATCTTGTAAAATAACAGGAATATCATCCACTCCCCAAGAACTTGGCAGCCCCTGCTTGGTGCTATCATCGTCTTTAATTATCACTAAGCCCGCTAACCCCATCGCCACTTGGTGGCCTGTTTTTCCATGAGTATGAGGATGGAACCAGCAAGTTGCTTCGCTTTGATTAACCGTAAAATTGACTTTACGGCTTGCTCCTGGTTGGATAATCGCTTGCGGACCACCATCTTGTTCACCTGAGATTTCTAAACCATGCCAATGAACAGTGGTTTCTTCCGGTAGCTGGTTAATAATATTCACATTCACACTTTGCCCGTTTTTTGATGAGAAGTGAGATAAATAATATAAGGGTGTGCGATAATTCTGGTATTTAGTGGTAGGTATGGGGATATATTGGGACACTAAAGTGAAAGAGTATTTCATTTTACAACATCGAAAAATTTATAAAAAACGGGGTTTTCACCCCGCGTCACCAAACATATCTGGTTGCATTTTACTTTTCAACCTTTTTTCCATTCGTTCGACGATCCTCCGTATCGTTCTATCAGCCATATTATATTTGCGAACCAAATCAGGCCAGCGCATTCCACGTTGATAGTCATCATAGATTTGCTGGTTGCGTTTGGCGCGCCTAAACTGCATATCTTTGGGAAAAGAGATAGTTTGGCCTGAAAAGTGCTCACAGATAAAATCGACAATATTGACGGATAGCTGCTCAGATAGGTCTTCCTCCACACCATGATTTTTAGCTTGCTCGTTGATGTGATCTGCAAGTTCGCCAAGGAGGGAGTTACGTGTTTCTTCCATTAATGTTGTCATTATCTTTCTCCTTAAGCCCGTGATAACCATTGCTTGAGCATCTCAATGGCCTGATGCGCTTTCTGTGGCTCCATATGCAGCCACGTCAGCTTTTCAACTTCCAATTCACGCGCTATCCATTTTTCAAGTGCCTTTTCTGAGTTGTCATTAATGAGCTTGGCACTCGCCAGCTTTTGCCATAACACCCATATCTTGCGCCCCATTGGGAAGCTTCGTAATGGCTTTGCTGATTCATCAGATTTAATACTGAAGCCTTGGTTTTTGAATGCAGAAAGCACCTTCGATAACTCTGAGGTGCTCATGGTTTTGCAGGAATCTTTGCCTGTTACCCGTCGTAACATTGCGCGGTAGCTGTCATCGTCCATCAATCCCTTACGGCTTTGCTCCGTTCGAGCAATGTGAATGAGTTGGATAAGTTTATTGCGGTGCATATTGCCCCCTATAATGCTGAATTGCTGTCACACAGCGTTTTTTAAAGCTGTCCATATCGGCTTTGCAGGTGGGGTCATTCAAGCGGATAGCCATCACGGTTAGGAATGAGAAAAATAAAACCACCAACAACAAAGCCAGAAAATAAGGCGCTAAGCGCCTTATTAATTTAATAATCCACCACTTTTTCATATTGAGATTGCTCAGGTGATTTATTTCGGATGTTGTCAATTGTGGCTTCCAAAGTGCGCCTAGATTCTTCATCCAAACCTTGGTGAAATTGCAATATACACCGTACTTGCTGAGCGGCATTTTCACTGAGAAATGTATGTGATTGGCTATCGTCATAATAAATAGTGACTTGGTCTGCTTTAACACCCGTCACTTTTTTGCCTGCATCCATCAATTTGATAGCTGCTTTTTTCAATAATTGAGATTTAAAACTTCGCTTATAGCGGAGGCGATCCCATAACATGAGAAGCCATCTCGTGGCTTGATAACTTGAATAAATGCCACCAATTAAGATTAAAATTAGATAAATAATAGTTGTGATCATTTCTTCATTCTCCACAGATGAATTTTGCCTAGCAATGGCGATACTATGTAGAACATAAAGTACGCATTACAAAAACGATGAAAACCAATCGCTGCAATGACTCCCATTGCAATACCGAACCCTAGTGCCATGCCAGTAGCAATGTATCCCCACATTAAAGTTAGAAATTCAATCATTTGAAGTACCTTCAGATTTACACTCACAAACTCCAGTGAGTGCCATTGTTAGTACATTTGGGGCTGCTGAGAGCGTAAGTGAACCCAGCGGAAACCAGTCTTCATCACCATCTTCACAGGCAATAAATGCGTTTTCTCCCTCAATTTTAAGCACTTCGCCTTCCTCCGCTTGATAGCGTAAGAAACGCTTACCACTTTCATCCTCACAAACTTGCTCAGTCATGTAATCAACCTTATCCCCAACTTGAATAGAAAAATTTTCAGGTGGAAATGGCTTGTCGCACTTAGGGCACCAATATTTTTTACGCATGTTTTTCTACTCCATTATTGAAACCAATATTTGCTGGTTGGTAGCCATCACCCCCTACGCCTTGTGCTAATCGCACTTTTTTACCCGCCCGATACCCATCATTGGCCGCTTGATTTGATTGCTTGTGTTGATGGCTTTCACGACCAGACACATCGGTAACATTGTGTTTTTCTTTTAACCGCGCTAAAAACGTATCCATTTGTTTATCTTCATGCTCAGTGGTTGCAAACTCTGTAATAGCTTGCCAAACCCCATTTACCCATGCCTCACTCCAGGTATCGGCTAAATCTGTTCTTTTAGATGGTTTGGTATTTTTATGTAGACTATTTCTATACTCGGTACGTCCCTTACTTAGCTGTCGAGAGAGAACCTCAAACGCATAACAGGCAATTTGCGGACGTTCCTCAATGCCATAGAACACAACAGAGCGTCGAACTTTAGTGATCCCATGCCAACTTAAGTAATGACGTACACCAAAAGCTTTTGAAATCACATGAATTAAAAAGAGCATGTATTGTGGCGGTTTGGCTGCATTCGATGGTGTTTTATGCGCTTTACACTCTGTAATTTCACTGAGCGCCACATCAGATTCACTTAAACCATGCGCTTGCATTAGCTTTTGCGCCATACGTAAAGCGCTTGCCGCTTCTTCAGCACTGCTATTATTTCGTGCTTTATTCAGTAGCTTTTTGATTTTCTGAAAATAACGTTCTTTATTATTCATAAGTCACCTTGAAATACCGTGTTTCCTGATTTTGGCGTAAGCAATCCTCGACGGGTTTACGCCAAATATTGAAAGTTTTTATTTTTTAATTACTTATGATTATTACCATAAGTCATGATAGTGAGAGAGTTAATATCGACATAGTGCGGATAAATATCGATTTCTACCATCACTCGATTATCTTTCTCTTCTGCTTTTCCCCATGTTCTTGCTGTTGGGCCACCCCGTAAAATGTGGTTCGGTTGGTAAATAAAGAAGCTACCAACCGGATAGCGTTCATTAAATTGTTTTGCTGTCAGTGTTTTCATGGCGATCCCTAATAAAAATAGGTGCTTTCAAACAAAACTCAGCACGCAGTTCAGCCCAAACACGGTTTTCTGATTTACGCGCCAAACGTGAGGCATCAATCCAATGTGTATGGGCTTGAGAATAACGTCCCAGTTGTTCAGCTTGAGAAGCCATTGTTGCACAGTAAATATAGGTTAAACGTGCCATCTTAAACCCCCGTGATATTCAGCGGAATTTGGTCATATTTGTTGTTGTCACCCGTTCGTTTATAGATACGGATATAACGGCAGCTATCGATAACTTTGATTGATTCGCTAATGGCATCCATCGCTCGCAACCATTTTTCATGCGTAATATCTAAATTCCGCAAATTTAAAACGTCTTGTTGGCGTATTTTTCCTTCTTTATCAGTACGAAATGCATCATTAATAATGGCCATGATTTCAGGTCGGGAACCTTCAGACCATTCCATAATGCACTCATCAATTAAAGTTTTTGCTGTTTTCAGTCGTTCATCAAATGAAATGCGGTCATGTATCGCTACTTGAATACGATATTCTCCATCGAATGAATGAAAGGTCACATTTCCTTTTTCACCACCAATAGGCGCGTTATATTGCTCAGCTGACAGAGCGCGAAAAGCATCAGTTTCACCAAATGAAAATGATTTAAATTCCTTAAGTGTTTCTGTTATAGCAAGGGCTGGCTCAATGATGCGACCTACTAACTCATCTCTTAAACGATCAATCGGTTTAATCATTTCAATGGGGATATAACGGCCTTTAGCATCGCGCCAGTAACCCTCTGGGGCTTCATGTTTTGTGTATTGTTTATCATTAACAGACATAGTTAGATCCTTTATTTGTATTGGTATGACGAGGCGATTTTTAAGGCACTGGTCGCCACTTCAACGTGATAATGCTCAGCACAGTGTGGGCACGCTAAAATCACATCCACAAAAAGCACACCGTACTCATCCTGCTTCAAGGGGGCAGATTGCCCTTGCAATGCTTCTACTGGGTGCTCACAAGTCTTACAGCTAAATTGATGATTCATCACAAAGTTTCCTTCCAAACCACACGACAATTATTCAAGGGGTATTGATATTTCACGGTATGCTTCCCATCTTTGTGATCATCAAAAAAACGGGCTGCTTGACCTAACTCAACGAGCTTTTTGCAAATACTCGTTGATACAACTGTAAATGTCGGGCGACTGTGCTTACCAATTTCTAAATGCAGTACCACAAACCCCATATTGATGACCGTATTTAATGCTTTATTGGCATTTTCCATCTCATATTGAATAGGTTGAGTGTGCTTTTTCATGGCTTAGACTCCTTTAATCACATCCGCATCAACCACCGGAACGCCGATTTGTGCCGCTAAATTCATGCCTGCAATGATTAAGTTACTCACGGCCAGTGGATACAGTAGGCTTACGGCTTCACGACGACCGCTTTTCACTTGGCTCAGTCGATTGCGTATCGCTTCAATGGCGCAATCAGTTAACACCTCATTGATAGGTTTGCCTGTACGCCCAAATTTAAAGGTTAAAAACTCATGTAACTGATTATCGAGTGGTGGGAGCTGCACCACCTCACAGCGTTGAACCACTTCACGTACTGCTTGGTTACGCTCAGACAGCTTGAGAGACAATTCAGGCTGCCCAATCAACACAATAGAAAGCAACTTTTTAAAGCCGTTCTCCAACTCAAAAAAGCGTTTTAGGTGCTTCAGTGTTGGGATTGGCAACGCATGAGCCTCTTCAATTACTAATACATGCTGGTAACCCGCGTTGCTGCTGTCTTTTAAAACACGGTGCAACTGGCGATAACGGGCCTCTTGGCTACGTTTCACATTTTCCAGTGGTGTGATGGTATTGATAATCGCTTCTGCAATCGAACCCGCTTTTAAGGTCTTCCCTTTAATATCGTTATCTTCCATCGCAATAATATACGGCTCTATCACGATAATAGGGTCATTTTCACGGTTAATGCGGTCAATTAAGTCACGGCGTAGCGTCGATTTACCTGCACCCGATTCACCGACAATCGCCAAAAAACCGCCGTAACGTGCTGTTTGGTACAGGGCTTCACGCACATAACGTATGTCAGGGGTAACAAAGACGTCGTCCGCACCCTGTAAGGCTTCGTCCGAGAACGGATCACGGAATAAACCAAAATGTTTTTTTGTTGCTGGTAATAACACCTGTTTTGCTAGTAACATAGTCTCGTCCTCTGATTTTGTGCTATCTGGGGCAGAGGTGTCGCAATCATTGGTTTGGGGCGACACCTCATTAAACACCTCAGCACTGTCTAATTCATGGTTATCCAAAAACTCACAAATACGCTGGCGAACTTGCTCGGTATGCTGTTTAGGCCATTTACCGTGGTTCACTAGCTGCGCGATAGCGGGTTGAGAAATGCCTGCTGCTGTCGCCAGTATTTGCTGTGAAATTTGGTGTTCTTTCATCACTTCTTTTAATCTCAACATGATGTTTCCTTAGCGTAGGTTGACCACGTTGGACGCCGTTTCCGTCGTCAATAATTGGATCAAGTCCTCAATGGCATTTTCCGGTACACCGTCAGGGTATAACCGTGTAATTTGTTGATAATGCTGCGCTGTCCACGTGAAATTCAGAGTAAGTAGTTTTTCGCGTAGCAATTTAGCCGCTTCAACATGTGTTAATGGGCGCTGCTCTATGCGAGGGCTACGCACCTCTGACTCTTGGCCTTGCTTCGGCAAGTAACTGGGTAATGCAGCCTCATCCAAGGATTTGTAAGGGTTAAACTCCCCACCAAACGGTATCGATTTGGCTTTACGGGCGGCGATGGCATCCGTACTGGATGTGGTGCCTGTAACCAATTGTTCGATTTCGGCTTGGGTCTTCTGTGCCTCGGTTGTAATGGGTTTCTTGTAGCTTTGCCCAATGATGGAGGCATCTTCAGCGAACCCAAATTCATTAAATTCAACGCGTTCAGCTAAATGAAAATACTCATGCCCATTTTCATCATGTAACACGATTTGTGCTGCATCCTCACGCCACGGGGTTTGCGTCACTAAAATGCTGTCACCCACCATGATGCCGGGTACATCCGCCACACTGTATTTATGCCCCTTAAATTTGATTTCTAAGGTTGCCTCGACCACACGTGATACAGGTGTCGCAATCGCTAATTCTTTACATATTTCAACACTTGGTGCTTTCACTAACTGTTCAGACGTGATTTTTAGCCAAATATTGGTGCGTGTGTCGCCGTGGCGGCTGTGTTTTTCGGTGGCGTTAAACACGCTGCGCCATTTTTTGGCTAACGCATTCAATTCCTCCAAACTGTTAACAGGCTGGTACACTAAACCCGGCTCAAACTTGCGCTCAATAATGTCACGGGCTTTTTCCACAGAGCCTGTTGCCCGTGCGCTGCCTGGCGCATGGGAAATAGCATTAATTCCCAATGAACGGCACAGATTTTTAGTCGTTGATGCGGTGTTGGCTGACCCCGGATCCATATACAGAATCTTTGGTACACCGTGCAACACATCCGCATTACCGCGTTCTTGCATCGCATTGATTAACACACTGCACAGGTTTTCGCCTGATTCTGCGCCTAAAACATATTCCACATAAATCCAGCCACTAGTGTGATCCGTGATTTCATAGCTCCATACCCGCTCATTGGCGATTTTTGCCAAGTTTTTGGGTTTGTTTTTATAAAATTGGTCGTGGTGCATGACCCGTAACCCGCTGGTTTTAGCCCCATTTTTCAGGTAATACAGCACACACAACGAGGCGTCGATTTGCCAAACATGGTTTGGGTGAAGGCTGGCTAATCGGCTATGCGGTGCAGGTTTGTCCAGTTGGTCTGGATGCACTTTATAAGCCCGTAATGCACGGCTAATGGCGCTTTCAGACAATAATTTGACTTCACCTGTCGTTTCATCAATTGACTCTGCACGTATCATGTTATTGGCGCGCAGCTCGTTCACTGCATCTTTAATGGAATACAGGCGCTTGCCGTTCTTACGTGTTGATTCTTTCAATGCTGCCGATATTAACAAGGCTTCATCGCGGGTTAATGCGCTTTTGCCTGAGTCATTTCGACGTTTACGAGGTTCAGTCATGGCGACTTCCTTGATACGACGTAATAATGTTGCACGTGATAAGTTCAACTCCTCACAGGCAGCCTGGTAAATCGCTTCCTTTTTGCCATGGCCTGCCTTACGTGCAGCTTGTGCAATAGAGACCAGTCGTTCTGTTAAGATTGCGCTCATACGTAAAACCCTACTCAGTAACAGGTTGTTGCCCTAATAGGGTGTTTTCATCCACTTCTAACCATGACGGGCGGTCAGTTCCAGTGGGGGCACTCTCTAGGCTAAATTCTTCACGAAGCTGCAAAACACGACGATCAATTTGACACAGTAAACCCGCCATAAAGTCATCTTGAGGTAAGTTGTGTTCATCTGCATGGCTCGCCAATGCCGCAAAGGCTTCTTTCAATCGCACGGAAACAAAGGTTTCTATTTCATGAGCAATGAGGTTAGTTTCCTTGCGAAGTTCAGCTTCCGTCTGGTCTGGTGTTTCATGGTAAATACGGTGTTTGAGCTTGTTATTCAGTTCTTCATTGGCTTCCTGAAGTTGAGATACTTGCTCTTTTTTCTCGGCCACATTTTGGCGACTAATTTCCAAGTCGGCTTTAAGCGCTTCTTTTTCTTTAACTTGTTTAGCAATGAGCTCTTCAGCTAATTCCATTAAAGATTCTTTATCACCTTCTTTTGCCACTTCAATTAAGGCTTGTTGCTGATCTGCGGGTAATTTGCGGTATTGGCGCATTTCACGATAGCCAATCCCCATGCGTGACATAGATTCAAGAGCTTCTTCACCAAAGGTTTTTAAGTTGGCTATATCTTGATTAGCTTTTTCGTCTGAAATACCTAATAAACTACAGAACTCAACCCAAGTTCCATTTAACTCCAAACCGTTTGGAGTAATTTTTCCTTTAAGTGACTGATAAAGTCTGTTTTCCTTGACGAACGCTAATTTAGAACTCCAAACCGTTTGGGAAAATTTGCCAAACGCCTCTGCCATTTGAGCCTGACCAAGAAGCTGATTAAGTAAGTCTCGGTCTTCTGCATCCTGAGCTTCTTTATCAGCTATTTTACTTGGTGTTGCTGATACTGGGATACGTTGCCCAATAACGTCGGAATCATCTATTAATTCTGAAATATCAACTTGTGTTTTATTCATTTATATATTCCTTAATTATTTTGGCTACCAGCACGAATGCGGTGACGTTTTTCTTCTAACCTTGCTATAAGGCGTTCATCTTCAGCCATACAGGAATGGGCGATTTGAAGCATTTGAATACTGAGGGCAAATTTGTAATGAGAGCCCCCACCATTGTCATGGACTTGGTCAACAAGACCTTCTTCAATAAGTGTAGTGAGCGCACGACTAACATTAACTGGGGTATCATTTATTGCTGTTGCAATTTCTTGGTTAGATAAACCGTAATTAGTATGCCCTTTTAGGACTTTTAGAATTCTCAGCGCTCTGACTGCGGCTGATACACGGGTTTTGTCATTCATTGAATTAACCTCTTTTTCTAAAATGAAATGCTGTTACACTTAAGGTGTGGCTAAATAGTGGTTTGGGGCTTTAATCCAAGTTTGACCGCTATTTCATGAGCTTTACCGTATTTGGCTTTAACTACACCATTAAGAACTCGGTAAACCTCGTTACGGGAATACCCGTTATCTTTTGCCCATTGAGTAATTGTAATTCCTGATAAATTTAAATTTGCTTTAACTTGTTCAGGACTAATGGCCTTCGTCATATTGCCTCCTTAAATAATGCAATGATGTTTGGCTTATGTATGATAGATTATATACACAATCGTGTATAATGCAATGAAGAAAACGCAAATGTGTATATCGGAAAGATTAAAAAAAGCAATTGAGCTGAAAAAAATCAGTTCTATCAAGAAATTTGCTGAGATTGCGGACTTGCCTTATCGAACTGCTCAAAGCTATTTGAATGGGGATAGAGAGCCTAATATTTCAGGGCTCACCAAGATATGTACACATTTGGGTGTAAATTTGAATTGGTTGTTGTTAGGTACGGGAGATGTTTTTGTAACAAATAATATCTTTGATCAAGATTCTGAGCCTTTATTAAAAGATAAAAAAGAACTAATCAATGTTCTAGAGGAGCTAACTCCGGAACAGCGGAGGGCTATTCTTGAGGTTGGGAGAATCTTTGCTCAACCAAAATCCGATAAAAAAACAGGTTAATAACGTCGAAAAGCAATCTATAAATGACGTTCAAAAAAAACCAAAACTCAAACAGAACAAAATAGTAATGTTGTTTATTTGGATCAATTTAGGAAAAGAACGCCTAACAATTTATAATTGTTATATTTAAGTCTGATGATAAAGATACTTGAGATCTATTTCTCTTTGCGTTACTCAACCACTTATGGGATTTAAGTTATATGGATAGTCAAATTAAAAAGGTAATTACTCTATTTGTCGGTTTAACCCTTTCAGCAATGAGTATTGCGACGGAAGTAGAACCTGATGAATCTGTCATGATTGGAGGGCGAGTATATTCTATAACTACATGGAAGAAAGCTGCAAAAGAAGGAATGCCATTCCCACAGTACATGTTAGGCACGCTGTATTTAACTGGTGAAGGCGTCCCCAAAGACGTTGATTTAGGGATTGAATACCTAAAAAAAGCCGCAAAACAAAAGGAGCTAGCAGCTCAAGAGGCTCTTGCTGGGTTATATATGTTCGGTAGTTCCGACATAACAAAAGATCCAGTTGAAGCTAGGAAGTGGTATGAAATGGCAGCTAAGCAAGGTAGTGCAAAAGCTTATTATAGTTTAGGTCTTATTTATAACGGCGGATTAGGCGTAGAGAAAAATAAATCTAAAGCTAAATCATGGTTTGGTCAGGCTTGTAACAATGGAATTGATGCAGGTTGTGATGAATATAAAAAAATAAGTCAGTAACTGTACTAGCTAACGTATTAAAACCTTACTTATAGCCATTATTTTATTTAAAAGGATTAGCCATGACACCAAGCAGTATCATTTCCACAATCAAATCATCTATAGATATCATTGATTCTCTTATCAATGTGAAGAATAAACTGAGTTCATCTAAAACCAACGATGATGAAGTTAATTCGCACCTGATTGACCTTCGCAGCAAGTTAAATGAAGCACTTAAAGAACACTACGAATTGATAATCGAGCACAATAATCTTCGAGCGGAGTACAATGAATTAAAAAGAAATTTTGAGGCTAATCAGTCATGGGATGATAATGAAATGAGTAATCACGAATTAGTTACTCTTCCCGCCGGAGGTGTTGTTTACCAACTGAAAGATCTAAATGGTACACAAGAAACAAAAACATACTTATGCCCACAATGTTTTATTCAAAAAACTAAGTCCATCTTGCAGCCAACAACGATTGCTAATCATGCTTATATGCTCCGCTGCCATCAGTGTTCTAGTGAGTATCGCGGTGAAAAATATGAAGATGCCAATTTTGGCTCTATAGGCAGAAATTCTTTATATGATGAGCTAGATAATTATACGGGGCCAAAGCTAAAGTGGTAAAGGTAGTAAGTGCGCCATATTAGTGAGTAGTTATGGCGCATACATTTTATGGTATTGGTTGATTTGTGGGGTTGCGCTCGATTTCATTGATTTTGATGGCTTTAAATAGTGCGCCTATTGCAAAAATTAACGCCAATACAAACCATCCAGAATAAGCCGCAAATATCACAAAAGCGGCATCAGTTACAATGTCATAGCCTCGAAAGAACCTAGGACGGTGATGGGAATGCTTACGGATAGTGGCGGTATCAAGAAAAACAAATCCCAATAAATTAAAGCTCCCAAACAACCACCCTGCAAAGTAGCCAATATTAATTAGCCCCTCCATGTTATAAACCGTACCGCAATAAAGTGAAGCAATAACAATGATGTCAATAAAGACACCCAAAATACGTTGAGTGAACATGGTTTTTCCTGTGTTTTCAATCTGGATTAAGGTAGCTAAGCAACACGTGGGTGAAAGCCTATTGACATCCCGTATCACCTGAAACATGCTATGGCTCTCGCCGTCGTTACCCTGCATACCCTGAAACAAAACCACGCCAATATCACTTGAGCGTCGTCCAATGCGTTAAAATCTTCCCTTTTTTATAGTCATACACCTTAACTCTCACAATGAAAAAAGGTGTTGCTATGTCTCTGTCTCGTTTTTTTACCCGTTATCGTCTGCTAGGTTGGTGGTTTGCGGCCATCGCATTACTGGTTGTCATTGCCATTCTCTCACCTCAACAAGTCGGTGTTGTCCTGTATAAGCTCTCACTCGTGTGTTTGGCAGTGGTGCTCGGTTACACCTTGGACAGAGGGCTCTTTCCGTATGCGAGCCCAGGTTCGTACCTGTGCCATGACTGGAAACAATCCAAGCCCTATGAGGGCGAGGACAAACCCGAATACCCCGTGGTGCAAGGTTATCAACGTATCTTTGCCGCGGTCATTATCCGGCGTGCCTTGATTGTGCTGGCTGTTGTGCTTGGGATGACGTTGGGGTTATAGCCATGAAAACAATCCGAAAAGCCTTATTAGGGTTTGCGGTCATGGCATTGATGTCCTGTGCGGTGCCTGTGAGCACCGCCATTCCCCAAGAAGCCCACCAACATCAACGCGAGCTGACGCGCAATGCCCGTGCCATTTGGGGGATGGATGCGCCTATCAGTACCTTTGCAGGGCAAATCCACCAAGAATCAGGCTGGAAAGTCAATGCGCGCTCACCCGTCGGGGCGCAAGGCTTAGCGCAATTCATGCCGGATACGAGCCGATGGATAGCCCAAATGTACCCGCAATCATTAGGTGACCAAGCCCCTTATAACCCCAGTTGGGCATTGCGTGCCTTAGTCACGTATGACCATTGGCTCTATCAACGCATTCAAGCCAATACCGAGTGTGATCGCTGGGCCTTTGTCCTGTCTGCCTATAACGGGGGATTGGGTTGGGTGCAACGTGACCGCAAGAAAGCCGCGCAGATGGGATTAGACAGTGGCCGTTATTGGTCAAGTGTTGATGGTGTCAATGCGGGGCGTGGTGCCGCGTATTTTCGTGAAAATCGTGGCTATCCACAGCGCATCATTACCCGATGGCAGCCACAATACCAAGAGGCTGGCTGGGGTTTGGGGGTATGCCATGACCGCTTTACTCCGTGAATCCCTCAAATACGTTCTGGTGATTGCCTTGTTTATTTCTGCATTGGTTGCCGTGGATCACCTGGCTTATCAACGTGGCACTGCCGATGCCTTACTGGCGGTGGCCGAGCAGAAAAATGACGACAAAGACCGTGAATATGCGGCCTTTCAAGCCGAGCTAAAAAAACAGTTTGCTCAAACGCAGCAATGGAATGAGCGGCTTTCCAACCTGTTGGCTGAACGTGCAAAAGACAATGCTGATACCACGAAGGAGCTTAAAGATGCGCTCAAAAAAACACAGGGGTCTCGTCGTTCTTGTGTGCTTGATGATGACGTCATGCAGCAACTTGGACGCGCCCAAGCCCGCGCCGCCAACACTGCCCGTGACGGTTTTACCCGGCCAGCTCACCAACCCATGCAGCGAACCGAAGCAAGCGGAGAACGGTGAAATGGATGAAATCACCGCCACGCTCAAAATTCTTTATGACCAATACGGTGACTGTGCGGGCAAAGTCATTGAATTGATCCGCTGCGCGCAAGGGGGAAGCTGTGATGGGCTTCAATGAACTGATGTTTGATTTACCCACCACGCAAAATATTTTGATGTTGGTGATAGGCGTCTACGCCTGGATGGTCAAGCGGCAATCCGCTAGTCAGCAAGAATTGACCGCGATGCAAATTCGCTTGGCTGAAATGGAAGTGAAAATCTCCCAAATGCCGACGCAGGCCCAAGTGAACCGCCTCATTGACACCATCAGTCGCAATGATGCTGTTTTGCAGTCTCTCTCTGAACGTTTAGGCGGCATGTCGCGGCAGTTAGATAACCTCAATCAATATTTATTGCATCAAAAAAAGGAGTGAGCCCCATTATGTCTTATGCGGATTTTTTACGGGAAGATGCCCGTTTAGTGACATTGCGGTTGTTATCTGAAATGCCCGCGTACACCTCAAACAGCTCCATTTTGTATGATGCGCTCTCACGTTTTGGGCACAACCCAAGCCGTGACCTCGTCAAAACCGAGTTACGTTGGTTAGAAGAGCAAGGCTTAGTGCAATTGGATGACATTGGCCCTGTGCTTGTAGTGAAACTCACCGCCCGTGGTGCGGATGTGGCTTCTGGGCGTGTTGTGACACCGGGTGTCAAACGTCCAAGTGCGGGAGGTTAATATGGGGCGCAAATCCTCCATTCATAAGTTGCCTGTCGAGGTGCGTTCACACCTTGAGAAGCGATTGCGTGAAGACCAAATGACCTTGGATGAGCTGATTGCGGACTTGCAAGCCCACTTTCCCAAGGAAGACACGTTACCGAGCCGCAGCGCGTTAGGCCGTTATAAAAATTCCTTCAGTGAAGTGGTTGAGCGGATGAGAGCCCAAGACCAAATGGCCCGATTATTGGTCAGTGAATTGGGTGAAAACCCCGATGAACGCGCGGGTGCCTTGATGGTGCAAGCCGTGACCACATTAACCGCCCATGCGGCTTTAGAAGCCCAAGAAACCGAAAAAGCGGACATTGATACCGTGCGTCACTTGGCGCGTGCGGCTAAAGATGTGCTGCAAGCCCGTAAAGCCTCGTTAGATGAGCGACGTGAAATTGAACGTGAAGCCCGTGAGCGCCTCTTGCAAGAGCAGCAAGCCAATTTATCCGAAGTGGCGAGTGTGCAAGGTCTCAGCGAAGAGCAAGTGCAGTTCTGGCGTGAAAAAGTCCTTGGAGTGAAATAGTCATGAAAACGTTAGCGTCAACCGTGCGTGAGGTGGATTGGGATGAGTTACCCGCCCGTGCGCGTGATATCCCCATGAGCCTCAATCCCTTTGAAGACGGGATATTGATGGCGCACCAAAAAGCGTGTTTAGCCATCAATAAATCCATCATTGCCGTCCCTAAAGGGCGACGCACGGGGATCACCTTTGCGTGGGGGCTTAACTCCACGTTGATTGCCGGGGCACAAAAATCCGCAGGCGGCGATAACGTGTTTTACATTGGGGATACCAAGGAAAAAGGCTTGGAGTTTATTGGTTATGTGGGGAAATTTGCCCGTGTAATTGCCCAGCAACAAGCTCAGAATGTCTCTAAAATTGAAGAGTTTTTGTTTGATGATCAGGATGAGGAAGGCAATACCCGCAAAATTACCGCGTATCGTGTACGCTTTGCCAGTGGCTTCCAAGTCACTGCCTTGTCCTCACGTCCTGCCAATATTCGTGGGTTACAAGGCGTCGTCATTATCGATGAGGCCGCTTTCCACCCCGATGTCCAAGGCGTATTGGATGCCGCCACCGCACTGTTGATCTGGGGCGGTCGTATTGTGGTGATTAGCTCGCACAATGGCAAAAATAATCCGTTCTACCAGTTCTGTGCCGATATTGAGGCGGGTCGCTATGGCGAGGATGCGGAGGTACTCACCGTGACCTTCGATGATGCCGTTGAAAATGGGTTGTACGAGCGTCGCTGTGCCATGAAAGGCGAAACGCCAACGCTGGAAGGGAAAAAAGCCTGGTACAACGGTATCCGTAATGCGTATGGCCCGCGTAAAGCGGCGATGCGTGAAGAGCTGGATGCCATCCCCCGTGATGGTAATGGTGTGTGTATTCCGGGGGTGTGGATTGAGCGTGCAATGCCAGAAGAGCGCCCGGTCATCCGATTGGCGTTGGATGATGATTTTATCAATCTTAGTGAATATGAACGCGAATTTTGGGGTAAAGAGTGGCTGGTGCGAGAGTTGGCTCCTGTCATCAAAGAATGCTGCCACCCTGAGCGCCGTCATGTCTTCGGCATGGACTTTGCTCGCCACCGCCACTTTTCGGCCATTGTGCCTCTGGGCATTGACAATGTCTTACGGCGCAGCGCCCCGTTTACCTTAGAAATGCACAACGTGCCGTCAGCGTTACAACAACAAATTTTATTTTACTTAATTGAAAACCTACCTCGTCAGTCTGGCGGGGCAATGGACGCAACAGGCCCAGGTATGGTGTTAGCGGAATATACCGCTGACCGCTTTGGTCGCCCACGCATTGCGGAAATCATGTTGAACCGTAAATGGTATGGGCTTTGGATGCCAAAGTTTATCGGCGCATTTGAAGACGGTGTGATTGAGTTACCTCGTGATGAAAATATTGCTCAAGACTTGCGTGCGGTGGAAGAAGTGGATGGTATTCCGATGATTGCCAATATTGAACGTAAAGACCTCAAGGATGCGGATTTGCTGCGCCATGGTGATACGGCAATAGCCGGTTGTTTAGCTTGGTATGCTTCGCTCAACCTGGCGGCAGAAATTGAATTTTTCAGTAATGGTTCCCGTGATGTGTTTCGTCAACTGTCGCAGTTCGGCGGTAATACCACGCAAAATGAGTCCACCTACAGCAAGGCTGGCTGGGGAACGGTCAGAGGCACGAATAACTTTAAGGGGTTTGTATGAGCCGTAAAACCAAAAAACAACGTCGTCAATCACGCGCTCCCGCCGTGCCTGCCAGTCAACCGGAACTCGGTCGTGAGTTTGCCAGCACAGGCGATGGCCGTGATATTACGCGCCCTTGGTTGGGCGCATTGGCGCTACCCGATGACAGTGTCTTAAATAACGTTGCAGCGGGTAATTTAGATTTGTATCGCGAAGTGCTCAATGATGACGAAGTGAAATCCGCCTTCACCCAGCGTCAAGATGCGGTGATTGAGCGCGAATGGATAGTGGAGCCCGGCGGTGAAGACCCTTTAGATATTGCGGCCGCTGATGCTATGCGCGACCAAATCAATGCATTGGGCTTTGACCGCGTTACCCGTCTAATGCATTTTGGCGTGTTCTACGGGTATGCCGTGGCAGAGCTGATTTATACCGTCAAAGATAATCTGGTGTGGATTGATAAGGTCAAAGTGCGTGACCGTCGCCGCTTTCGTTACTCCCCGCAAGGCGAATTGCGTTTAATTACTCCCAATAACCGTTCACAGGGTGAGCCTTGCTTAGCCCCGTATTTTTGGCATTTTGCCACAGGTGCCGATCATGATGATGAGCCGTATGGATTAGGGTTAGCGCACTGGTTGTATTGGCCAACGTTGTTTAAACGCAATGGTCTCAAGTTTTGGCTGATTTTCTTGGATAAACACGGAATGCCCACCGCCGTGGGTAAGTTTCATCAAGGAGCGACTGAAGAGCAGAAAAATAACCTGTTAGAGCTGACGCACCGCATTCAAACTGACAGTGGGATCATTATGCCGGAAGGCATGGCGATAGAGCTGTTGGAAGCGAGCCGCAGTGGGACGCCCGATTATCAAGCACTTTACCGTGCGATGAACGAAGCCATTCGCCGCGTGGTCGTGGGGCAAATCACCAGTTCGGGGGGCGCATCCAGCTCCATCGGCGGCAATGAATCCTTGCAAGCGGACGTGTTAGAATCCATTGTCAAAGCCGATGCGGATATCATTTGTGAATCATGGAATTTGGGGCCCGCTAAATGGCTGACCGAGCTTAATTTCCCAGGTGCTAAAATACCGCGTGTTGCCCGTGTCTTTGAAGAGGCGGAAGATTTAGCTAAACGCGCGACCCGTGACAAGCTCATCTCTGAAACAACGGGTTATCGACCGACGTTAGCCTGTGTGGAGGCCACCTATGGCGGTGAATGGGAGCCAGTACCTTCGCCTGGTGCGGCATCACCACCACCCGTGACCGACTTTGCGGCACAAGCGATCCAAACTGACCCCGTGCAACAATTACTATTGGATTCTGAAACGGCATTACAAACCCCGTTAAAAAATTGGTTAACCGAGATTGAGCGCCAGCTCAATGAAGCGAAAAGCTTGGAAGATATCGGTGATACGTTAAATCAATTGATGGCGAATTTGCCATTGGATGCGCAAGCGAGCGCGTTATCTAACGTGTTTGCGTTAGCCCGTGATGCGGGATTGGCGGTGCCAAATGACTGAGTCCATCACGACAGCCCGCGTGCCGTTTCAAGAGCAAAACACGTTTTTCGAAAATAAGACCAATCGCCCCACAGGCCATTGGACAGATGTCTATGGCGCTGAACATGACCGTGAATTCGCCGTTGCAGGTGCCATGCGAGAAGACTTACTGGCCGACTTGCGCACTGCCGTCGATAACATCATTGCCCAAGGTGGCACCTTGGCGGATTTTCGGCGTGACTTCCAAGCGATTGTGGCACGCTATGGGTGGGAGTATAACGGCGGTTTTGGTTGGCGAACGCGCGTGATTTATGAAACCAACGTGCGCAGCAGCTACATGGCGGGTCGTTTTCAGCAATTGTGGTCAATGCGTGAGACGCGACCTTATTGGGAATACCGTCACAGCCACGCCGTGGAAACGCCGCGTGAAGAGCATTTAAAGTGGCATGGGATGATATTGCGTTGGGATGATCCGTGGTGGATAACCAACTTCCCACCCAATGGCTGGGGGTGTCAATGTGGCGTGGTGGCGCGTCGTGCGTCAGATTTGGCTCGATTAGGTAAACCTGGCCCTGACGTTGCACCCGATTTGCAGTGGCAAACGCAATTGATTGGGCAGCGTCGTCCCGATGGCCCCATTGCGGTTTCCGTGCCGGAAGGGGTTGACCCGGGTTTTGAGCATACACCTGGCCGCAGTTTGTTAGCGCCGTTTATTCCTGCACCGCGCACCAGTGAGTCAATCTGGCAAGCGCTGGATGCACAGCGGGTTATCCCTGTTATGCTGCCCATCCCCCGAAAAGTGTTACCTCAACAGGTTTTGCCTGCTAAAACTTTACCCACTGAAGCGACGACACAATTTTTGCAGCAGTTTGGCGCAGTAGCAGAGCCCGTTGTCTTTAAAGATGCGATTGGTGCACCTGTGACGATTGGGGCGTCAATGTTTGATGTGGCGGCGACAGGCTCAACGGTCTGGGCGCAAGAAAAACTGACACCGTATGCACTCTTACTGGCGCAAACGCTGCAATCACCGGATGAAATCTGGACGCGCATTGTATCGACATCGGGTGTCAGTAAAGCCCAATCTCAGCGTTATTATGTGGCACGTTACCAGTTACCAGACAGTGTTGAGCCACTTTGGGTGGTGGTCGAATGGTCGCGTTCGGGTTGGTCAGTATTAATGGTGCTGTCAGAAAGTGAACGTGATGAGAGCCTGCTAAACAGTATTCGTCAAGGCTATTTAGCCTATGCACGACCGGAGAATGAGGGGTAACGATGGCCAGTATCACAATTAATTTTCAGGCGCAAAGTGCATTAACGATGCTTCGTGTCTTGAAAGCGGCGGCGTATGATGTCACACCGATGCTGGAAGATATGGGGGAAGAGTTGCTCATTCTCCATCAAGACCGATTCCGTGCGCAGCAAGCTCCCGATGGCACACCGTGGGCGGCATTGCGCCCGTGGTATCGAGACAGTAAAAGCCGCAATGCTGATAAGATTTTAACGCTCACCGGGCAACTTCAAGATACACTACGTTGGCAAATTCAAGGCGATATCTTGTATTTTGGTACAGACAGGCCCTATGGTGCTATTCACCAATTTGGTGGTACGATAGTGCCGAAGAACGCGAAAGCCTTAAATGTGGGCGGTCGCCCCGTCAAGAAAGTGGTGATGCCCGCGCGGCCTTGGTTGGGGTTATCCCGTGATGAAAGCAATCGCCTGTTAGACATTGCGCGTGAGCACCTTCAGGGGCGTTAATGAAATAACTGCCTCTAACGCATTTTAAGCAGTTTTTTGTTTTCCACGACTCGTTATTCAGTTCTTGCCGCCTTAATGGCACCAAGGGTTATTATAATAGGTTTTAATAACCCTTTACTTCAGTCTCTTTTCCACTTCCTGTTTTCCACCTCGACTCAAGGCTATTTTTGACTTGAGCGCAGTCCAATGACCTCTTGCGCTCCCTTTTTTACACTGGCCATCATTCTGGTTATTTTGAGATTGTCAGCATGCCAAATACCTCCACTGCTACTTTACCTGTTTTTCGCCCTGGCACTCACACTGCTATGGACGGCCGACAAGTGACCTTCACCCTAGAAGATTGCTTGGATTTAGCCGCAAGTTATGACCCAACACTGATGGAAACCCCGTTTGTCATTGGTCACCCCAAATTAACGGCCCCTTCATATGGTTGGGCAAACCGTTTTGAAGTGCGTGATGGGTTGGTGTATGCCGAACCCAAACAAGTGGTGCCGGAGTTTGCCGAAGCCTTTAACAAAGGCATGTACAAAAAACGCAGTTTATCTATTTACCTCCCCGATTCACCAGGCAACCCAAAACCGGGGCACTTCTACCCACGCCACATTGGTTTTTTAGGTGCAACCCCGCCTGCGGTAAAAGGTTTGCCCGATGTGAGCTTTTCCGAAGGTAGCGGTGATTCGGCTCCTGTCGAATTTGCATTGCCATGGGAAGTTGCGTCTTTGGTGGATTCACTCCGTGCACTGCGCGATTACCTCATTGAAAAAGAGAGCCTTGAAAAGGCGAACCAAGTTTTACCCCAGTGGCGTATTGATGATTTAGCCGCTGCGATTGCCAATAGCCGCATGGATGATGATGCGGTGAAACCACTTTCCTACTCTGAAGAGGGCAAGATGAAAAACACAGAACCAACACCACCGACTGATTTCGCTGAGCGTGAAGCAAAAATTCAGGCGCGTGAAAATGACTTAAAAGCCCGTGAGCAAAAAATCAAAGACGATGAGGCACAGCGTCATCGCCAAGAGATCACCGACTTTGCCGATGGTTTAGTGAAAGACGGCAAATTACTCCCCGCACAGAAAAATCGCGTGGTTGAGATTTTTATGAACCTACCAAACGGGGCCGTTTCGTTTGCCGATGGCAGTGCCACTGTCAATGAAACACCGGAAGCACTATTGCGTGATGTGCTTCAGTCCCGTCCAGCCTTTTTGGATTTCAGTGAAAAGTCGGCAATAGATGGTGATGAAGCATTGGACTTTGCTGATAGTCAAGCGGTCGCTAATGCTGCCCGAGATTATATGGTGGAGCAAGCGGACAAAGGTCGCATTATTTCTGCCACTGAAGCCGTTAATCACGTGAAAGGAGCGAAAAAATGAATTTACCCGGCATCGTAACGACTTACCTCTCTACTCAAGCGATTGGGCAATACAGTTTAGTGGTGTTTAACAAAGATGACTCACGCCATATTGACCCGGCTGTGGATGGCAAAGCTTTCATTCTTGGGGTTACCACTCTGCTTGAAAGCGATGAAAAAATGCCGACTGATGTTATCCGTTCGGGTTTTGCTGATGTGATGTATGGCGCAGATGTGAAAGCGGGCGACCCGTTAACTGCAAATGCGGAGGGTTGGGCTGTGCCTGCTGCCGCGGGCGACTTTATTGTCGGATATGCCGAAGAATCGGGTGCAGAAGGCGATATTGGTTCCGTGTGGATTGCTGTGGGGCAGTTAGCCGCAGGTGCGACACAACCGTAACTCGGTTGTTTTATTCTCTATTACGTTAAACAGGTTTTTATTATGACAAGACAAATTGCACCATTTCCGGTTGATGCAGAGCTGACTGCTATCACCATCGCCTATCGCAATGCTCGTTTGATTGCTGATGACGTGTTACCACGCGTACCCGTGGGTACGCAGTCTTTTAAATACACCAAATACACGCTATCAGAAGGCTTTACGGTTCCCAATACTTTAGTGGGTCGTACTAGCCAGCCGACGCGTGTGGAATTTACGGGGAAAGAAGAAACCGAATCGACGCAAGACCACGCGTTAGATGCGCCAGTTCCCCAAGCGGATATCGATAATGCGGCAAATCAACCGCACATTAATCCATTGGGGCGTGCCACTGAGCAAACCACCAATTTGATTTTACTCGACCGTGAAGTCCGTACGGCCAACTTGGTGTTTGACAAAAACAGCTATAACGCGAAGAACCGAGAGACTGTTGCGGCGGGTGATTCGTGGAGTAAACCTGATAGCGATCCGGCTGTGAGTATCATGGATGCCCTTGATACCGTGATTATGCGCCCATCCATCGGCGTATTGGGTCGCCGCGTTGCCACGATATTGCGCCGTCACCCGAAAATTGTGAAAGCATTTAACGGTACGCTCGGTGATTCGGGCATGGTTCCCCTCACTTTCCTTGCTGAGCTGCTAGAGCTCGAACAAATCTATGTGGGGGAAGCGTGGGTCAATATCGCTAAACGAGGCCAAAATCCGAACATGCAACGCGCGTGGGGAAATCATGCGGCTTTCCTCTACCGTGACCGTTTAGCAGATTCCCAAAGTGGCACCACCTTTGGTTTCACGGCGCAGTGGAACGGTCGAACCTCGGGCACCATCACCGACCCGAATATCGGTATGCGCGGTGGTCAAATCGTCCGTGTCGGTGAATCCGTTAAAGAAGTGATTGCGGCTAAAGATTTGGGCTTCTTCTTTGAAAATGCGGTGACTGAATAATGGGCGCGGTGACTTACATTACGGCTGCCCAGCTCTGTGACACACCTGGAGCAGTCGAGTTAAGTCAAAACCTGGCACAGGATAATCACTATCCTGTGTCCCCTCTGCTACTGACGGCCAGAGCGAACAGTGAACCCGTTGATGATTGGACACCGGATGAAGTGGCTCAAGCCGATGACGCCTTATCACGTTTGCAAGGGGTCATTGAGGATACGCAATCCATGATTGACGGCTTTTTACGCCAACGCGGGTTGAAATTGCCGTTATCGCGCATTCCTCGTCAGTTGACCGCGTGGGCGCGGGCGATTGCCCGCTATCACACCTTTCGCTATCGCGAGGGCACTGAGCAAACCGACCCGGTTGTTCGTGATTACAAAGCCGCGATGGGCTTTTTACAGAAGGTTGCCGATGGCCGCTACTCATTAGGGCTTGATGACCCGTTACCGCCTGCGGGTGGGAAACCTCGCCATAAAGGGCCAGCAAGAACCTTTGATACCCATACATTACGCCATTTTGGTAAGTGAGGCACTTTTGAACTGGCAACCGTTTGATGTTGGTCTGATCCAAACAAAATTGAGTGAATTAACGGGGCAAACTGCCCCGATAAAACACCTTGGCACAATGGCGGAATACAGCAAAATCACCGATTTGCTCAATACCCCAACGCCAGCGGCTTATGCGTTGCTCTCTCATGAGCGTGCTACCGATGCTACCGCAATCCGTCATGGCATGGTGTCCACATTTGGAGTGGTGATGATTGTGCGGGATGTATCCAGTCAGCAGACGGATATCAACTCAGCAAAAAAAGTCCTTGAACCGCTGATTGGCGAAGTACGGGGCAAGTTGATTGGTTGGACGCCATCGCGTACCGCCAAACCCATTGAATTGGTCGGCGGTCAAGTGGTCGATTTTGTCAATGGTGTACTGGTGTGGATGGACAGCTATCAAGTTTTCCATGTGATTGGGCAACCGAAGAGGTAACACCATGCAAACGCTTATTTTACTTCAGCCACATACCCATGCAGGAAAATTCTACGCCAAAGGCGAATCACTGCATGTGGATGCGGCAACGCAGGCTTGGTTAGAGGCGCAAGGTATCGCAAAACTGCCCTCGACACCCAAATCCAACGTGAACAAAAAAACGATTGAGGAGAGCGCAATTGTGCTTTCCCCCATATCGACAGTTTCTCATACCGATGAGAAAGGAGAACACTAATGCAACAACCTGAAACGTATTACTACGGTCAAGGCCGAATCTTTTTAGCGGAGCGCGATGAATTTGGTCGTGCGTTAGCGCAGCGCTTTATTGGTGATGTGAGTGAATTCAGTGTGTCACTCGAAACAGAGAAAATCGAACACAAAGAATCTTACACAGGCCACAAAGGGATCACCCGTCGCATTTCCTTGGGGAACTCCGGTGAAATCGACATGACCTGGCATGATTTGTCCGGTGAAAACTTGGCGTTATTGCTGTATGGCAAAACCATTGAAACTGCCGCGGGCTCCGTCACTGGGGAAAAATTCCCCACCAATATTAAAGCGGGTGAGCGTTACACCTTGGCTCACCCCAGTGTTTCTGATGTCGTACTGACGGCCTCTGGCTCTCCACTGGTACTCGATGAAGACTATCTGCTCGATGAAGTTTTTGGGGCAGTCACGTTTACCAAAGACCAAACCGCTGCTCCTGAAGCGGCTTATAAGTACAGTGCAAATACCGCTACCTCGCTGTTTACCCAAAAACCGAAAGAGCGTTTCTTGCGTTATGAGGGTGTCAACTTAGCGGAAGAAGACGCGTCCGTGATTTTAGAGCTGTACAAAGTGAAGTTCGACCCCGTTTCTAACTTAGGGCTTATCAATAACGACACCAGTTTAGCTGGCTTACAAACCAAAGCGGGCTTACTGATGGATACGTCCCGTAAGTCAGATGATGCGATGGGTCGCTTTGGCAGCTTAACGTATGTCAATGGACGTTTAGCATGAGTGAGTCATTAGCCATTTTACTCCCCGAGCGCACGTTGACGTTGGCAGGCAAAGAGGTGGTGGTGCATGAGTACACGTTAGCCGAGCAGCTCAAGTACCGCGCGCCGCTTAAAGCCATTAGTGATGGCTTTAAGGCGCTTATGCTCAACTCGCCAGATGCGGAAGTGACACTGGATGAACTGTACGACTTGATGGGCACACTCGCCAATGAAGTGATTCAGGTTGCCGCGGTGTCGTGCAGTGAGTCTGTCGAATGGGTCAGTGCGTTAACAGGTGAAGACAGCGATGCCTTACTGATGGTGTGGTGGGGTGTCAATGCGGCTTTTTTTACCCGGAGTGCGCTGCGCGAGAAAATGGTCGAAATGGCAAGAGCCAAGCAAGCCCTGTTGATTGGGCAAGCGTCTTCGCCTGTCTTATCGACCACGGACACGACTACCGCGCACTCCCCCATTACACAGCCAGACAATTAACCCTGTTTTATGAAGAAGTCCAGAAACAGCAATTAATTGAGCGACAAAACCGCACCCAAGACATTGGGGTCGGTTTTTCTGGGGGTAAAAGCCTGAGCGCATACCTTAATCGTTTTAAACAACTTTTAATGCCCCGTTAACGGGGCTTGGATACCCACATGGCCGACAACAAAAATCTTGAACTTAGCTTAAAAATTCAAGCGGATTTGAAATCGGCTCACACCGAGTTGAAGCAACTTGAAGATGCATTAAAGTCAGTCAGTGACCAACAAGCCTCTCGGGTTGCACAGGAAATTGCCGATTCCCAAGCCTTAACGGCGGCGCAAACGAACAATTTCAACCGCTACCATAAAACTGTCAAAACCAAAGAAGAACTGGAAGCGGAAGCCGCTGCGGCCACCGCCAAACACGAAAAAGAGAATGCCAAACTGGCGGCCAGTCTCGATACACTGTTGGAAAGCATTGACCCGACCCTTAAAGGGTTGAGTAAATTGGATGACATGGAAGCCCAACTGGGGAAATCGTTCAATGCGGGCTTACTGGATGAGCAGACGTACAGTGATAACCTCAAAAAAATCTTGGCGCAGCGTGAAGCATTAAGCAAGATTTCAGAAGGTGCAACAGGCTTTAAAGCCGTTGAGCAAAGTGCAAAACAGGCGGGAAAATCCA
This sequence comes from Providencia sp. TYF-12, assembly GCF_041344805.1. Taxonomy (NCBI): domain Bacteria; kingdom Pseudomonadati; phylum Pseudomonadota; class Gammaproteobacteria; order Enterobacterales; family Morganellaceae; genus Providencia; species Providencia sp. TYF-12. The sequence goes on along the minus strand of NZ_CP166833.1, from coordinate 1,238,675 downwards.
TTGATGACACCACGAACAAAAGCCAGGCGCTTTCGGAGCAATTTACACGCTTAAAAAATACCGCGCTCGCGTTAACGGGATTATCGTTTGGTGCCAGCTTTATCCGGGGTTTGGGGCAAACTGCCGATGAATACAGTAATCTGTCTGCTCGCATTAAACTGGTATCGGCCTCCAATGAGCAAGCCAAACTCACGTTCCAATCGGTTATTCGCTTATCGAATGAAACCAGCCAAAGTATTGCCTCCACAACGGAGCTTTATACCCGTTTAGCCCGTGCCATGAAAGATTCCGCGAGCCAAACCGAGTTGATGCAGGTCACCAGTACCATTAATAAAGCCGCTATAGTGTCTGGGGCAACCACTCAAGAAGCCTCTGGGGCCATTATTCAGCTTAGTCAAGCGTTAGCCTCGGGCGTTCTGCGCGGCCAAGAGTTTAACTCGGTGGCAGAACAGATGCCGCGCATTATGACCATGCTCCAAAAGTCGTTGGGGAAAACCCAAGGTGAACTGCGTAAAATGGCCGAGCAAGGCCAGTTGACCACGGATGTGGTGTTTAAGGCCTTAAAAGACGGTGCGGCAGATATCGATGCGGAATTTGCCCAAATGCCCCTTACGATTGCGCGCGCGACAGCGCAAATGTCTAACGCCTGGGTCGATTTTGTGGGCGGCACCAATGATGCCCTCGGTGTGACCAAACTGTTTGCGACGATTATTTCTGAGTTGTCCGGTAATTTATCTGCTTTGGCCACTGCCGTCGTTGCGATTTCAGTGGCTGTCGCGGGTCGTAAGGTCGCGGCGTTCTTATCGGCGACCCAAGCCGCTCGCGCTGAGCGCCTTGAAACCTTATTGCTTGCTGAAGCGGAACATGTCCAGGCTAAAGCGGCAGTCGCCTCTGCGCAAGCGGAACTGGCGAGAGCCAGCGCCAGTGGCAAAATTAACTTAGCGCAACGTATCCAAGCCGAACAAGCCTTAACGGCGGCCTTAACCCAACAAGCCGCCGCAGAGAAAAGCCTACAAGCCGCGCAAACAGGCGCGATTGGCGCACAGCGTAACTTGCTTGGTCGTATGGGCGGTGGCTTACTCGGTTTGATGGGCGGCCCAATGGGGCTCGCCATCACAGGTGTCACCCTCGCGGTGGGCGGGTTAACCAGTGCCTATGCAGCGGCGCGAGAGCGCGAAGCCCAACTTGAGCAACAGCACAAACAAACTATTCAAACACTGGATGACCAAACCCAGAAAACCTATGCGCTGATTGATGCCCAAGGGCAACTCCGCCAAGGTGTCACGCTAGGTGACGCCTATTCACAGCAACAGAGTAATGCCGCCACCATTGAAAGCGACGCTAAAAAACTGGCGGAGCTGCAAAAGAAAGCCGATAGCTTGAGAGCGCAAATTGATGGAATGTCACGTAACCCTGCGGAAAGTGGCTTTGGTATCTATCTGTCCAGTAAAAAGCTGGAAGAGACCGAAAAGCAGATCAACGAGCTGAGTAAAAACCTCGATAGGTTAAATGAGGCTCAGTCAAAAGTCAGTACTGGACTCAATGATCAGTTAGCGCGTTCATTGGAGTTTGTTGGAAAAAGTGGAAAAAGCCTAGCAACAGAAGTTGAAGGTAATTTCAAAGGCGTGACGGATAGCACAGGCTTACTGGGTGAGGCATTTACTGACATTATTAATGCTGCAAGTCTTGATATTTCAAAGTTAAAAGAATCTATAAATAAAGGAAATGAATTTGCCCAATTGGAAGGTGAAATTGGCAAAACCAAAGATAAACTGGAAAAAGATCTCGCCAACGCTGCCTATACCGCTTCAGAGAGATTGCAGCTTTTTATTGATAAAGTGATAACTGCCGCAGTAATGGCTGGACGTACTCCTGCTGAAATCGACAAACTCAAAGCCAGCCTTGATGAATTGGCTCAATTGCAAACACAAATCGACAAAGCGAACGAAGATAAAAAGAATCGGGAGTCAGCGAAACGTCAGGCTGAATCCGCCGCCAAAGCGACTGAAAGCTACGTCAAAGGCTTGGAAAAGCAAGCGGCATTGCTGGGTAAAAACCAGCAAGAAGTCCGTGCTTACGAGCTAGCCGAAAAAGGCTTGACTGGGGCTTATAAGATGCGGGCGGAAGCCGCACTTGCGCTTATTGCTGCCGAAGAAAAGAAAGTGCAATCCGATGCTAACGCGGCGAAAAATGCCCAGCTTCAGGCGCAATACCTTCAGGCCACAGGCCAAGAACTGGATGCGACATTGCTGATGCTTCGAACCAGTACCGATGCCATGCGTAAAGAGTTCACTCAGTCCGGCAATCAGGAAGGATTAGCCTGGTTAGATAAACTGTTACCTGCCCAAGAAGCCAAAGCGCGAGCCGATGAGCTGAAGGCGCAGTTTGACCGTATTCAGCAGCTACGCAACCAGCAAGAAAGCCGTATTCAAACTCAAATGGATGCTGGCTTGATTTCGGAGCTGGAAGGTCGCCGCCAACTGGTTGAACTGCATAAACAGACGGGCGCACAAATTGAAGCCTATCTGCCGCTATTGCGTGAAATGACTCAATTACCCGGTGAAACGGGCCAACAAATGCAAGCGATGTTGGTTGAGCTGGAAAATGAGTTACTGGTGCTGCAATCGACGACCGATGAACTGGTGGGTGCATTTAAAGAAGGTTTCCAAGACGGTATTGAAAGCACTCTCAATGGCTTAGCCAACGGCACATTGGCGCTGAGTGATGCCGTATTGAACCTCGGTCAAAGTATTGTTAACAGCATGGCACAAGTGGCCTCCCGTAATCTGGCCAGTATGGCGATGGATGGGATGAGCAACTTATTCAGCACGGGTGCGGATACGGCCGCCAAAACTGCGTCGGATACCGCAGGTGCGAGCATGTACGCCACCTCCATTACTACCTCATCCACCGCGGGCGCTGCCATGTTTGGCACTGCGTTTACCGCAGGCACGACCGCACTGGCCACAGCGTTAACGGCATCGTTTGCCGCAGGGGCGACTTCGCTAGCCACCGCCATTATGACAGCCAGCTCCGCAGGGGGGGCATCCAATGCCTTCAGTGCGGGATTAAAAGGCTTAGGAATGGGCTTTGCGGAAGGTGGCCATGTGATTGGCCCGGGGACAAAAACCTCCGACAGTATTATGACTCGCCTTTCCAATGGTGAGTTTGTGATGCGCGCAGCCGCTGTTGACCAGTTTGGTGTGGGCTTCTTTGATGCGCTGAATAATGGCTTGTTGCCAGGCTTCTCGGAGGGTGGCTTGGTTTCTGCACCCAATTTTACCCAATATTCTGCACCTTCTTTACCATCTTCCGTTGCTGAGTCTCAAGGTAGTGCGGGTGCATCGGCATCCCCTGTCAACCTGCAACAAAAACTCATTATTGACCCCAATGAAGTGCTCAGTGCGGCCATGAATACCCCTGCGGGTGAGCGCACGTTGATGACCTTTATCACTTCAAATAAAGACACGTTACGCCAAGCTTTGGGGGTAGATTAATGAACCCATTATGGATGTATTCACCTGATTGGTCAGAGCGTGTAACCGAAACGCTCTCTTGGAAAACTGACGTGCATATTTCGCCTACGGGTGCTGAGCAGCGCGTGGCAAGACGTATAACGCCCCGTCGTCAGTTTGAGTTTTCCGTATTGGTCGGTGATGGTGAGCGTCAGCAGCTTGAAAATCAACTCGCCATGCATGGTGCTGGCGTTTGGTCACTGCCGTTATTTACGGAAAGTACGTTACTGCAAACCGATTTAGCGATAGGACAAACGACCTTTGCGTATGAGAACGCCGCTGTACTGTTAGAGGGTATCAGCCATCTTTACCTTGTCCAACATGGGCAAGTGGCACTATTGCCGATTATTGCGTTATCTACGGATACCGTTACTGTTTCCCCGTTAAACCAAGCCTGGTACGCGGGCGCGGTGATATACCCCGTTGCGTTGGCCATGTTGACAGACATGCCGCCTGTGACGCGCTTTACAGATTCACTCTCACGTTTGCAATGCCGTTTCCGATTACAGCAAGCCAACCCGTTTTCGGCATCGATGCCATCGGTAAGCTATCGCGGTTTTCCCGTGTGGGATTTTCCTGCCGATTGGCAAGAAGACCGCAAAGCCGAGTACCAACGCCAATTGTTAGAGCTGGATAACGGCTACGGCTTACCATTTCGGACAGATACGGCCAAGCGTGCGTTTTACCTTCAGCATCATCAATGGCTCTTATCTGGCATTGAAAGCCAAGTGTTATTACGTCAGCGCTTGATGTGGTTGCGAGGTCGTCAACGTGCTGCATGGGTCTCCCATCAAACCGATGATTTAACTGCTATTGCGGTGAACGGGTATCAACTCTCGGTCATCAATACGGGGTTATCGCTTATTCAATATCAACAAGGTCGCCGTGATTTGGCGGTGCAGCTCGTTGACGGCACTTTCATGTATGGCCGCATTATCAACGTACAGCAAGTCGGTGAATTTGAGCGGCTTCAGTTAGATATCGCGCCGCCTGCCATTGAGCACATTCAGTGCATCAGCTTTATGACGCTATGCCGCCAAAATACGGATGACATAACGATTACGTATCACAGCGGCCGTGATGGCGTGACTGAGGTTTCAACGGTTTTTAGAGGGGTTCGTGATGAGCTGGAATAAATTTGAATATTCAACCGCCAATGGCTTACCTGTCTCCTTGTATGCCTTTATGCGCAATGACGCGAAAGGGTTTTACTACACCAATGCCGACCAAGCGATTGAGCTGGATGGCAAAACGTGGTTGCCATTAGCTATCAGTGATAACGGCATTCGCACGGGTGAAGGTGGTAGCCTCGAAGTGACAGTGCCGTCCGTATCGGAAGTGGCGCAATTGTTTCGTGGCGTACCGCCATCCAGTCCCCTGAAGGTGCTTATTCACCGTTGGCACGTCGAGGATGACACGGGCGAGTTTCGTACTGTATGGCTCGGCACGATTAAGGAAGTTAAACGCCAAAGTGCAGACCAAACCAAACTTATCACCGCCAGTGTTGGCAGTACCTTTACCCGTAGCGGTTTACGTCTGACCTATGGTCGTGCCTGTCCGTATGCGCTGTATGACCATCATTGCCGTGTTAATCCACTCACCGTGATGGTGCCTTCCGTGCCGATTGTGTCGCTTGATGGTGCCACTATCACCGTTGCGTTCCCTGGCACCTTTACCGATGGGTATTTCAGTGGCGGGTACATCGAATGGGACGATGACGGTTACACCGAACGCCGTGGCTTACGGGTTCATAGCGGCAATCAATTGTCACTCTTTGGGGGCACTGACCGCCTTGCCGTGGGTATGAGAGTGAATTTATTCCCAGGCTGCGACCGTACCATTAAAACGTGCAATGACAAATTCAATAACACCCTGAACTATGGCGGCCAACCGCACATGCCAGGGAAATCCCCTTACGAAATTATGAAGTTATTTTAAGGAGAATCCTTATGTGGTGGACGGTAGCAAAATACGTGGCAGTGATTGTGGCCTCGTATTTTTTAAGCACAGTCATGGCGCCAAAACAACGCACCTCTAAAACAGAAGCGGCATCTTCAGAAGATTGGGATTACCCACAGCCGAAAGAAGGCACGCCGCAATGTGTGTTTTTTGGGGATTGCTGGACGGATGATTGGTTTGTCTTGGCGTATGGCAATTATCGCTATGAAGCTATTCGTAAGTAGAGGTACACGATGAAGATTACCATGAATGACATTCGTCGCGGTGGCGGCTGTGCTTGGGGATTAAGAGCCTTTTTTAAGCGTTATCACCTCGATTTTGATGCCTTTATTAAAGATGGTTTTATTGACGCTGAAGCCTTACGAGGCACAGGTGATGCTCTGGCGATTCAAATTGTTGAACTGGCTGAAGCTCGCCAAGGAGAGAACAATGGGTAGTGGCGGCAAAGGTGGCGGCAGCAAAAAACAAACCGTTGGTTATACCTATTATTGGGATATTCAAGCAGGTTTAGGTCGTGGTCCCGTCGATGAGATTGTGGCGATTTCGGCTGACAAGAAAACCGTGTTTGCTGGCACCCAAGGCCAAATCAGTGAAAGCACCTCGGTCTATATCGATAAGCCAAATCTCTTTGGGGGTACAGACACAGGCGGTGAAGGCGGTATTCGCGGCACACTTGAAGTAATGATGGGTGAGCCTGACCAAGTTCCGACCGAACGTTTACGCAAGCTATTGACAGGTTTGGTGCCTGGCTTTCGTGGCCTCGTTACCACCTTATTTTCAGGGATGGTGAGCAGCTATGCCGCTTCACCCAAACCGTGGTCATACCGTGTACGTCGTGGTCTTAAAGGGTGGGATAGTAATGTCTGGTATCCCGAAAAAGCCTTTATTATGTTGTCGAACCCTGAAGGCCAACTGGATGATGAAGCCAATCTAACGCCTGAACAAATCCAAAACCTACGCACGATTTATGCGTATAACGCAGCCCATATCTTAGTGGAATGCGCCACCAACCGTGATTGGGGTCGCGGCTTATCGCTGGATGATTTAAACCTCGACAGCTACCGTAAAGCGGCAGATACCTTGCACCATGAAGGATTTGGCTTGTGTTTGCGTTATAACCGTCAAACCAGTTTAGATAATTTCGTGCAGCAAATATTAGATCATATTGGTGCAGCCCAATACGGGGATTTAAACACGGGCAAATTGGTGTTAAGGCTACTTCGTGATGATTACAATGTGGATGAGTTACCGTTGTTCACCTATGACAACGGCATTATTGCGGTACAAGATGATGACAGTACCAGCAGTGATGCGGCACCGAATGAACTCGTTATCACCTATCACGACCCTGTGACTCATACCGATGGCGAAGTGCGCGCCCAAAATTTGGGGGCGATTCAATCTGTCGGGTTAATTTCCAGTAGCACCGAATATATGGGTATTCCGACGCATGAACTGGCCGCCCGCGCCGCACAACGTGACCTCCAAGTGAGCGCTTCAGGCTTAACGCGCCTCATCTTAGAGTTTGACCGTCGCGGTGGCGTGTTAGCGCCTGCGTCGGTGTTTCGTGTGCATTTGCCTGACCGCAACATTGATAACATGGTGTTGCGTGTGGGGTCGATTGAAGAGCGCGATAATGGCAGCTTAAAAATCAAAGCGGTGCAAGATGTATTTGGCTTACCAGCGACCTCTTACAGTAGCGGCGGTCAAGGTAGTACGTGGGTGCCGCCCGATGGTGCAGCGCAACCCATTACCGATAGTCAAGCGTTTGAAGTGCCTTATGCGTTATTAGCTCGTCAATTATCCGCTGCTGATTTGGACTATCTTCATGCCGCATCCAGTTATTTGTCAGTCATGGCCACCAAACCCAATAACATGGCCATCAGCTATTTATTGCAAACCCAAAGTGAGGGCATGGAGTGGCAAACGGTCAGTGAACCTGATTGGACACCTAGCGGGATTTTACGTCAAGCGGTGAATGTGCTGGATACGCAGCTCTTGATTGAATCCAATGTGGTGCCAATGGTGGGCAGCCCTGCGTGGTTGGGTGATGAGCTTATACGCATTGATGCGGTGGATGAAGGGAATAAAACCTTGATTGTCGGCCGAGGATGTGGTGACACGCTGCCCGTTCATCACAATGGCGGAACGGTATTACGTTTCTTGTCGGAAGGGATTGAAGGTAGCACGCAAGAGTATTTAGAAAGTGAGTCGCTTAACTGGCGCTTGCTCACCAAAACGACCGCCGAAACCTTAAAGCCTGGATTGGCGCAAGTGTCTTCACTGACTTTCACGGGACGACAGTCTCGGCCGTATTTACCAGGGCGCATTGCCATTAATAACCAGCACTATCCCGTAACTGTCGCAAAAGCCGATGAGTACGTCATGACCTGGGCACACCGTGACCGCGTGTTACAAGTCGACCGCCTCATTGATTGTTCGATGGACGATATTGGCCCCGAGCCTGGCACGCAATATCACCTGACGCTAACGGCGCTTGGGGAAACTGAGCCCGTATGGTCGTTAATACTCACTGATAACCATGTTGTGTTGCCTTATGACTCCAGTACCTCATCGCGAGATGCGCAAGCGCATTATTTACAGATTTGGACTGAGTGTAACGGCCGTCGTTCGCTAGAAACCTTTACCACGTTACTGCCTGCGGGACTCATTGTGATTGAGCCTGAAGAACCGATTGAAATGGAGGTGACCGATGTCTGATTACTTCTATGGGCAAGGTAAGGTGTCGCTGGCTGTTCGTCAGCCAGGCAAGCCGCTCAACTTGCGTTGGGTGGGCGACGTTGACCAATTCACCGTCTCTTTTGCGAGTCGTTCGCAGATGAAACAGCACGCGCAGCAAGGCATTGTGCATAACACCCAAAAGCACATCACGCATCAATCATGCCAAGTGAGCGCGAACTTTTTCACATTTTCACCAGACAATATCGCGTTGGCTGTTTTTGGTCGAACGCTCTCAACCAAAGCGCGTGCAACGAAAGAAGTCTTACCCATCGGCTTGGTTGCGGGCGGCCGTTACGCATTACAGCAGGTGAATTTATGGGATGTGGTGATACCTGGGTTAGCTGATGGTGTTGATTATCGTATTGACGGAAATTTCGGCACGTTAGAAATCATCAAAACCCCAATCGTTCAACCCATTACCGTGCATTACAAATATGCAGGCAGTGACACTATTCCATTTCTAACCAACAAACCGCTAGAGCTGGTGTTGCGTTATGAGGCGGTCAATCTCGCTGAAGATATGTCACCTGTGCTGGTTGAATTGTATCGCCTGCAATTTGATGTGACGGATGTGTTAGAACTGATTAATAACGCGACCACACTTAGCAGCTTTGAACTCAATGCTGACGGGCTACTGGATACGACTCGACCCGTTAACGATTTATTTGGTCAATATGGTCGCTATGTCATTAGCCGTCCAATCACGCATTCATCACAAGGCTCATTAGAGCCAATCATTACAACAGGCGCCGTAGGCGGCACGATTACCACAGTTTACCCCAAGGATGCATTATGAAACCTTTTTACACTATTTTGACTAACTACGGTAAAACCGCCTTAGCAGAAGCGCTTGCTGCTCAAAAGCCCCTTGAAATTCCGCACATGGCGGTGGGTGATGGTGGAGGTTCCTACTATGAGCCTGTCGAAGAGCAGACTAACCTGCGTAATGAGCGGTGGCGTGGTGATTTAAATGATTTGCGTACTGATGATGAACTTCAAGGCCAAGTCATAGCAGAAGCCATTATCCCCCACGATATTGAAGATGGAGACTGGACAGCTCGTGAGATTGGGTTATTTGATGCAAAAGGTGGTTTGGTTGCGGTGGGCAAGTACCCAGAAACCTATATCCCATCAGCAGATTCAGGCGCAAAAACCCAAGTTTATATTAATATTGTTGTTAAAGTTGACAATGTTGCTGCGGTGCAACTGATTGTTGACCACGGGCAAGTGCTAGCCAGTAAATTATTTGTCTTGGGTAAGGGATACGGTATAACGGGGAGTTTTGAATCGGGCTTACTCGAAATAAAGTCACTCACCCAACCTTTTCAACTTGTTTTATTTGAGAAAGAAAACGTCCTTTATCGTTGGGTTGGTGAATTTCCAAAATCAGTACCCGCCAATTCATCGCCAATGGAATTAGGTGGCATTGGCATTGGTGCTTGGATGCGAGTTGGGGGGCTGAGTACGGCTCAGGTCGATTCGATTAATGATTTACGGCAACTAGATACACGTATCTTCAATGATCAAGATCGCCTTCTCGTCTTGTCTTATCATCAAGAAAAGAACTACGGTGGTGGCTTCTTTAGATATGAAGCGAATAATTCTGATGTTGATGATGGAGTTATGATTATAGCGCCTATCAGTGGAACAGGTCGATTTGTCAGAGAAGTACTGGATAATCAACTGTACATTTCTTATGAAATTGCCGGCGCTGATATCACTGGCATAGAGCCGTCAGAAGATGCAATAGTCCGCGCCCATTTAGCAGCTAACCGTCTTGGCGTGCAGCTAAAGCAAAATCGCGGTAAGTTTCGTATATCTAAACCCGTTGAAGTCAGTGTAAAAACGGATGTGGACTTAAAAGGTTCAGAGTTCGTTTTCGATGATAACTTGAATATTAACAAGATGTTCAGCGTTAAGCCTACAACCGACCTTGTAACAGTGAATGTTAATAATCAAAACTTTGTCGGTGGAAACACTGTTGTTCCTGAGCTGGCTATTTACGAAAACGCTGTCGTATCAATTAACTCGAAAGATATTGATATTTACAGAAACGGTGATAGAAACTCGCCCGTTTATAAGCGAGATATTGTTGAAGTAAGGAAAGGGGGTACACTAAGTCACCCATTGGTTTACACAATGACAACCCAAGTCTCAGTTGTTGTTAACCAACTTGAAAAAAGCAAATTAATATTTAATGCGCCTTCGATCACAATCGGAAACTCACTGATTGCATCATTCGTCTACTCAACGCGCAATGATGTCACTGTTAACGCAAGCGGAGTTAAAAGAACAGATAGTAGCACTGTTAATCGTATTGTCACTTACTTTGAACCTCATAATTGCAGGGATAATGTCTTAGATGCAATTGCAGTTGATAACAGCAACCACTTTGAAACCGCAAGTGCTTATGGAATTTCAGGCGGCTCAGTGATACGTCAAGGTGCTAGAAACTATCACGGTGCTGGGGATTGGGGGTTAATGGACGGTAACACTATTCGCGATGGCTTCGCTACTGACATTACATGCGCTCGCGTGGGAGTTCATGCACAAGCTTTTAACTTCACTGCTGAGCGTTGCACTCTTAAAGAAAAAGCGATTCAAATCTCAGGCAGAGGCACATTAACAGCGAGAGATTGTAAAAAGTTTTGCGTCGGTATCGGTGGTACTGCGGGATACGTGAACGCATTAATTGATTTACGAGCAGATTATGGCTCGGAGTGGGTTGGCGATATCATTGTTGACAATCCTGAACTCAACTGTGGGGATTTAGCATTAACGGATGCAGAAACGTGCATCGTTCGCTTGCACGCAGATAATATTGATTTTGGGAGGGAAGTCTTTTACCCACGAAGAATTATCATTAACGGCGGTTCACTAACAGCTTCTGCGAACAATAATGCTGCACCAACGGTGAATGTTGTTGAGTTATTCAGATATCCAACGAGTCAAACGACATTTAGTCGTAAGCTGCCTCAGTTCATTAAAATTGTTGATTTAAATGTCAGAATACCCGCTGGCTCAGGAGTTGTAAGGATTAACCCCATGCGTTTACCGGGTCAAGCCGCGACAGGGTTTTACGGGGATATGTCTGTTGAAGTCACAGGAAACATCTTCCCATCTTCAATCCCATCTGCGGTTATTGCAAGAACGGGCATTACATTAAACGTTGATATTGCAGATATATATCAAGCAACAACGGGGTATACAGCCAACTTCACTTTTAATAACTCAATAGTTGATGCTGTTTTCGTTAGCCCATCGAGCTTTAGTTTGACGCTAAATAACTGTGACACTTTAAACGTCGATGGATACGCAGGGGATGGCAGAAATGGAAAAGGAATAGTGTGTCACAACGCATCAAGAATACGCGCAGGAAGGTATTCTGGCGCTGGTGTTACCCACATGTATCTTAACTCTCAATTCAAAGCGGGCACTGGGAACATCGAGTTATCTGGAGGAATAGCAAGAGCGTCAGGGAATTCAATAGAAAAAGGTGCACAAATCACTTTTGCAGTAGGTAATACAAAGTCCATGTTAATTAATGGTTATTGTGATAATTCCAAGTTTGATTAACTGAAAATATTTTTGCATAACAAAAGGCCTCGAATTCACACAGAGGTCTTTTGTTATTTATACTTTGTAAATTGAAACATAGTTTCTCCTGATGAAATAAAGTTAGATTTCATTTATCGCGCACGCGTACTTAATTTATCGCGCAGCGCATCAGTTTTTCAAACTAACCGCAGGCCCCAGTAAATTTCCGTTATAGCCCCATGTTGTCGTTTTCTTTCCAGGGACAAATTGAGAAACACCTTGCTGAATTGCTAACTGAATATTTCCCTGCTCATCAGGCTCTAGTAATGGCGGAATAGCAAGAGTTGGGTAATTTTCGGCTGCGACCGCGATGCGGCTCCAAATAGGCAGCGCACTTGCAGCGTATGTGATAGCACTTAACTTAAGAAAATCGCGACGTAGCATTGATAACCTTCCTTTTGTTTATCAAATAAATAATCATTATCAGAGTAAGTTATGGCAAATTACCCTTTCTATGCAAAACATGGTTTAATAAAGGAATGATAAAGCCTCCCCTTACAGGAAGGTCAATAAATCCACTCTGTAATTGTGGGTTTATTACATGGATTTAAGAAAAATATAGTTGACTAACAATTCTATTCTTATGCTAACGTAACTTGACATAGAAAACAGATAGAATAACGAATGCGCAAATTTATATTGATGTCATGCCTGATGACTCTGTTAGGGATAACCAATTCTTCCAGAGCACTTTCTAACAATGAAGCTGAAGATCTCGCTGATCTGACGGCTGTTTTCATTTATCTAAAATATGACTGTGGGTACTCCCAAATCCCTGACAGGGAAATCGAACGGGCTATTGTTTACTTCGCTAAAAGTAATAAATGGGATCTGAGCAATTATAATTCTGAAAAAATGACCGTTCTCAATAAAGAAAGTTATAAAGACTTAAAAGGAATACCACTGACAACCGAGTTTAAATGCCAATCACTTGCTCGGGATTCCCTCGGCCTTTTTGCTTACGTTAAATAACCCTAAAATGAATTAATACAGGTTGTTTAAAACCAAGTATAACAAAAGAAAGAAAACACACCCGTACCTTTTCTGTCTGTTTTCTTTCTTTTTACCACGCTACATTACCCTTGCCTTTTAGCCTTTTTCTCCTGCCAAAATAAAGCAATCGATGGAATACTTTGGATAATAACCATTCTGATAATATGGTTTGACATAACAAAGCCAGCATCAAGGTTCATCGTAATCGCAGCAAAGGTCATTGCTTCCATACTACCTGGAGCCCAAGCCAGTAAGAGTACAGAAATATCATAACCCGTTACCCAAGAGGCAAATACAGTAATCAGGAAAGTTAATGCGATATTAATGATAACCACTTGTGCAGAGGAGTAAATATTTTTAATCAATGAGGAAAGTGGGAAAACAATAAAATGATTACCAATGTTCATCCCAATTAATACCATACTCAGTTCAGTTAACATCAATGGGAAACTTAATGGGATATCTAGAAAACTTTGAATCAACGTTGCTGCAGCTAATGACGTTAGCATAAAAGGGGCTGGAACCCTTAAACGCTGCAAAATAAGCCCTGCCCCCAAACCAACCGCTATAATCACCAATAACCATAGCGTTGAGGTTAAAGTTAGTACTGGTAATTCTATGATAGGTTGCGGATCACCATCACTACCTACAACAATCCCTGCTAATAGAATCAGGATAATTAAGCGAATTGTATGTGAAATAACAATTTTTTGTGGCGGCGTATGGGTATGGTCAGTTAAGGCTAAAATAGCTGCCATTGCCCCAGGCACTGAGCCAAGCATTGCTTCTTGTTTCGTCCAACCAACTTTTCGATAAAACCAAAAAAAACTAAATGAAAATTGTACCGCTAAACATACAACTAACATTAATAATAAAAGAAATAAATTATCTGCCTCATTAAGGGAAACCTGATTAAACATCAACCCAACAGAAGTCCCTAAGGTAACTTGAACGAAAGTAATCGTATGCTTAGGTACAGCAAAAGAAACACCAAAACGATGAAAAATAATAACAGCGATAATCGGCCCAAACATAAGTGCAAGTGGGATACCTAGGTAAGTAAGCCCACCGCCGATCAATGAACAGATGGCAATCCCACCTATCATTTTCAATAACTTCATCATATGGCATTAACCGTTCAGATTATTTATAGCCTTAGTTTATATCATATTAACGATGCCATATGGGGCTAGTATCGATTTAATTATCACCATAGTAATTATTCACTACTAATTGATTATTTATCAGACTTTGATTTTATCTTTTTGACTTCAGTCGATAAAAACCAGTTAAGTCCGTTAACGAATATTTACTTATTCGCATTATCTGCAACGGCTTGGTTCATGATCGCTTTTGCCATCCACTGCGCTAATTCGGTGACTTGGGAATCTTCCATTTTCCAAATATCTTTCAACACTAAAAATATTTCAGAGCCGTAAATAACAGAAAAAGCACGGATCACTTTATCAATAATTTCTTGCGGAAATTCTGATTTCATTGGTGACGTCACCATCGTTAGGATATCTTTACGGTTACCTCTTTCCAGCCGTTTGTCTTTTATACTGAGTGGGGTAGACCGACCTTGAGCCCATTGTTGTAATGATGCTTGTAACGCCGCTCGCAATACTCCTTCATGTTCAAACATTCGAGGAAAAGCATATGTTAATAGCTCATCAATGCGCTCTTCCGTTTTTACGCTTTGTGGGCGCCAAGTTAAAATAGGCCCTAAACTCTCATTAACTACTGCGGTAATTAAATCAGTTTGTGTTGGAAAGTATCGATATGCAGTTGCACGAGAAACTCCTGCTTCTAAAGCGAGTTCCGAAACAGAAGGCATAGCTCCCTTTTCAAATAAATCTAAAGCCGTAGTGACCAATAGTACATAGGTACGTTTTCGAGTGCCCTTATATTGTAGTTCTGAATTAATCTTCGGCATTATTTACCCTTAAAATACTGTTTCTTACCACAAGTTTAGTCAATGTCACTAATAAAGCACAACAACAAGCAAGTAACCATCTCTATTAAAAAGATGAATTTACGCTGTCACCTCGAGCTTTTCCCTGCTCTCCATAAAACAAATTATCATTCATGATAAATTATACTGTAACTTTGTATTACCAACCTAATCATTGATTCACCATCATAAAAAACAATTACTAATATTTATCAATAAGATATAGATACTAACAACTATTTACCTCTACAACAAACCTAAAAATGAGACGACAGTCTCATTTTACATTTATCCAAAATGATACTATAGTCTCATTGTGATGGGAAATTCAACGACCTGCTTCTATCTGAAAGGATTTTTCAATGAAAAAAAATCAGGGTTTTATCTATGTTGCAACAACACTTGATACCAAAAGCGCTGAAGTTTTTTATGTCAGTGAATTAATAAAAAGTGCCGGATTAGCTGTGCGTACTGTTGACCTGACAACACAAAAGACTCAATTAGAAAAAAATGCAGATGTCAGTGCAAGTACTGTAGCAAGTTTTCACCCTCTTGGTGCAAACGCCGTATTCTGTGGCGATAGAGGTAAAGCAATAGAAGCGATGGCACAAGCCTTTAGCTTATATCTTTCAGCCCAAACAGATGTAGCTGCAATTCTTGGTTTAGGCGGCTCAGGCGGTACTGCGCTAATCACACCAGCAATGCAAGTATTACCCGTTGGTATTCCTAAGCTCATGGTATCCACTATGGCCTCAGGAGATATTTCTGGCTATATCGGAGCCAGTGATATTTCTATGATGTACTCCGTAACAGATGTATCAGGATTAAATGTAATTTCCCGTAAGGTATTAAAAAATGCCGCGAACCAAATCGCTGGGGCTGTTTGGTTTGATCAAGACACCGAAGAAAACATTGATTTGAAACCAGCAATTGCCTTAACTATGTTTGGTGTCACCACCCCATGTGTTCAGCAATTAACCGCGCAATTAGAAGAACAATATGACTGCCTTGTATTCCATGCAACGGGCAGTGGCGGTAAAGCGATGGAAAAACTGATTGATAGTAAGCTACTTCATTCCGTATTAGATATCACGACGACTGAGGTTTGTGATTACCTTTTTGGCGGCGTGTTAGCCTGTGATGAAGATCGTTTTGGCGCTATCGAACGCACTCAGACACCTTGCGTTATGTCCTGTGGCGCTTTGGATATGGTCAATTTTGGCCGCCCTTCTACGGTTCCCGAACATTACCAAGACCGCTTATTTTATCATCATAATGCCCAAGTCACATTGATGAGAACAACAAAAGAAGAAAACCAACAGATGGGCCGCTGGATCGCCGAAAAATTAAATCGTTGTGAGGGAGAGATCCGTTTTATTGTTCCAACAGCAGGGTTTTCAGCATTAGATATCGATGGGGCTCCTTTCTGGGACCCAATTGCTGACCAAGCCTTTATTGATGCGCTCAATGAAAATTTAATTAAAACAGAAAAAAGACAGCTTATTTTGAGTCCTTATCACATTAACTCCCAAGAGTTTTGTGAGCAGGTTATTCAACTACACCAGGATATTTTGAACAAATAATAGAGGTTAATTATGAAACATAACCGCGCAGATTTATTAAAAAAATTCAGAGCAATGATTGCTCGTGGCGAACCAATTATCGGCGGTGGTGCTGGTACGGGTCTATCTGCTAAGTGTGAAGAGGCTGGCGGTATTGATTTAATTGTTATTTATAATTCAGGCCGTTACCGTATGGCGGGTCGTGGGTCACTCGCAGGCTTACTCGCTTACGGCAATGCCAATGAAATTGTCATGGATATGGCAAAAGAAGTATTACCAGTAGTTAAGCACACCCCTGTTCTTGCTGGTGTAAACGGTACTGACCCATTCTGCCAATTTGATAAGTTTTTAGATGACATCAAAACAACAGGCTTTGCGGGCGTACAAAACTTCCCAACAGTTGGCTTAATCGATGGTAATTTCCGTGCTAATTTGGAAGAAACGGGAATGGGTTATGACCTAGAAGTCGATATGATCCGTATGGCACATGAAAAAGACCTCCTGACAACGCCATACGTATTTAGCGCTGAAGATGCTGTAGCGATGACTGAAGCAGGCGCTGATATCATCGTGCCACACATGGGGCTAACAACAGGTGGTAATATTGGTGCAGAAACCGCACTGACACTGAAAGATTGTGTGCCACTAATCAATGAATGGGCTAAAGCCGCTAAAGCAGTACGTGATGATGTTATTGTGCTTTGTCACGGTGGCCCTATCGCAACACCTGAAGATGCCGAATATATTTTAGCAAACTGCCCTGACTGCCATGGTTTTTATGGCGCAAGTTCAATGGAACGTTTGCCTACCGAAGTCGCACTCACAAAGACTACACAGCAATTTAAAACAATAACACGTTAATTTTTATTATTTTTTTGTTTTGCCAACACCAGGCGCCTATTTCGATAGGCGCTTTTTTATTTTTTATGCCGTTTTAAAAAACGCCACAACACCCAAAGCAGAGAAGTAGAATAGTACAAAACGCCAAATTGAATAATGATTAATGGGTTTTCTGTCATGCCTGTCATTTTTAACATGCCATAATAATTATTCTCTTCAAGGTATTGCTCAGTGAGCCCCCCTTGGGGTAAATAATGCGTTAGAAATACAGCAATGATAAAACACGCAACATAATGGCGTAATTTTGCAAGCCCTTCATCGAAGGCATTAAAATTATCAAATTGGCTCCCTTGTTGGCGTCCAATGATAATTCGATTAATTAACGTAGCAGCGTAAATATAAAGAATAGCAGAAGAATTAATCTTTGTTGTATGAAAAATATAGGCCACACCGCCTAAAATAGCAGCCACAAAAACAAAGAAAAAACCACGTTGTAACACTGCCATCATCGTGCCCATATGCACTAAAATAAATTCGAACAGCAGAATCAACACCATATTGTAAACAACTTCAACCCCCGACCAATCGGGGAAAAACCATAAAGACAATAAAAAACCGATATAAAAAATAGTTAAGCCGTGATCCACTAACTCAGGTAAAAAACTCATCATTCCTTGCTGTTTGTCTGATGCAACAAAATGACGTTTCCCTTTCGCTGTAAATGATGTCGAGCGTTTATTGGCATGTTTTCTATTTCTGATCTTCCTTGCCACAATATTACTTCTCTTTTTTTTGGTAAATAGAGTGCCCTTTACACAAAAAATGCATTAGGCAGGCCATAAATAACGGCATTCCAAAGTAAAGAACACCAAAAGCAAAAGCCACATGAGGTTTTTCTGGAAATTCACCGCCTGAAGAAATACTGGAATAATAATCAATGGACCTTAAATACTCTGGCGTTAATCCACCATAAGGAACAAGAAAAGACAAAATAATTACAAAGAAAATACAAAACATGAAATTTAATGCCATCAAAGCCGAATAGCCCATATTTTCTCCGCGTTCTTGTTCTGTACGACTACTGATACCAAAAAGCATTCGGTTCGCCACAGTAGCACTATACAAGTATAAGATTAGCGGAGAGTCACCTAATACTGCCATATTAATTGCTAATGCAAATAAACCATATAGCAACGCAAATAGCATTAATATCCGCCAATCACGAAATACCGCCATAAATACACCGGAGTGAACTAAAATAAATTCAAAGATCAGGATCAGCGTTAGGTTATAGATAATTTCCACCGTGTAATACTCAGGAAAAAACCACACTGATAAAATAAAGCCAACATAGAAAAGAGAGAAACCATAATTAATTAGCTTTGAAAAAACGCGAATAAGACTAAAAGAATGTGAACTTTCTTGCACACTTTTTACTGCTGGTTCTTTTGGGAAAAAACCTTGGTTTTTATTTGTTTTGCTTTCCACTTGTCCATTCCCTGACGACTTCGCCATTATCTTACTCCGTTTTCAACAATATATTTTTTCTTTATAAGCTACTTGATAATACAAATAATAAACAGTGCCTTAAATCTGAATAACAAACTTAGCGTAAGAACAACTGTAATAAATTAAGACAAGATGACATGGAATGAACCTCCATGCCATTAATGAAAAATTACCTATTGTGATTAAACCAATTTGGCAATTAATGTATCTAAGTCACCTTGCAGGAAATTCACTGGTGGGATTTCAATCACAGTATAAGCACCCGCAGCTTGCTTCATGGTAGCTCGAGCAGCAGAAACCATAAACTGTGAGGTTAACGCCGGGTTATTAATGCGCATTGAGTATTCAAATAACTGATTATGTGTTGCCCCTGAAACCCCTTTGTGGGTCATATGAACGCCATGACCAACATCTTTTAGTGCATCAATACTATCGACTTGGCGAATATGCGTCTCATCTGATGAAAAATAACTATCCGCTTTAATGGCTTGAGCCACATCATCAAACTTTGCACCCGCTTCAAGTTCAATGTATACCATGCGGCGGTGAACCCCTGTTCCCAACGGAATAGTCACAGATAGAGCATCTTTTACCCCATCAATGGCTTTGGCTGCCACACTGTGCCCCATGCTCATACCGGGACCAAAGTTAGTATAAGTCACACCTTTTGGCGCCATAGCTAACATTAAAGTACGCATGATAGAATCTGAGCCGGGGTCCCAGCCAGCAGAGACAACCGCCACACTATTATGCTGTTTAGCCACGTCATCTAAACGGTGTTTTAACGCCACAATATCTGAGTGAACATCAAAGCTATCAACAGTATTAATCCCCTTGGCCAGTATTTTTTCTGCTAATGGCGCGATCGCACGCGTTGGCGAACACAGTAGAGCAACATCTACCTTCCCTAGCTTTTCAATATCATCAACCACTTTATAAGCGGAAAGTTCAGCAGGAATATCTTGTGTATTACGACGCACGATGCCAACCAGCTCAAAATCTTCAGCGGCTAGAACAGCTTCTAGTGCATAGCGACCAATATTGCCATAGCCCACTATTGCTGCTTTAATTTTTGTCATTTTTACTCCTATACAGTTCTGATGTTGCTTATTAATTAATTTATAGCGAAATTAAATCTAACAGAATAAGTAAAAGTAAACAAAACATTAGCTTTATTCAGATGGAAGCATTTTAACCCTATTTTCATTGTTGGAATCCATGTAGAATTAGCGGTTCAGAATACTTTCCCAAATACTTATGAATATAAAGGTTCTCAATGCATCAATCCGATGTGACTGAGCGATCACTCTTTTCGCTCAGCTGGCCAATTTTTATCGATATTTTTCTCCATTTGGCCACTTTATTAATTAATACCTATATGGTCAGCCACGTTTCTACTGCCTATTTAGCTGCAATGGGTGTAGGTAACCAAGTGTTTGACCTTTTTATTACTATTTTTAACTTTATTAGTGTGGGGTGCAGTGTTGTTATTGCTCAATATTTAGGGGCTGGACGCCGTGAAAAGGCAAGCCAAGCGATCCATATTTCTATCGCATTTAACTTTATTCTTGGCTTTTCTAGTGCCCTCGTCGCTTTATTTTTTGGTTACAGTATTTTAACCATTATGAATATGCCATCACATTTGATGGCTGACGGTTATACTTATTTACGTATTTTAGGTATTTGCTTAATACCTGAAGCCATTTCCATTATTTTAGCCGCATGCTTGCGGGTTTATGGAAAGGCTCAGCCAGCCATGTGGGTTACATTGATTGCCAACGTAATTACTGTTTTTGGAAATATTATTGTACTTTATGGTTTCTTTGGCTTACCTCAATACGGTCTTGAAGGCGTTGCATGGTCGACAGTTGTCGGTCGTGTTGTTGCCGTGATCCTACTCTTTTGCCTGCTGTTTTATGGCCTACGTATCAAATTTGTGCCGATAATGTTGGTCCACTGGTCACGTAAAATGCTGGGCAAAATCTTGCATATTGGTCTCCCCTCTGCTGGGGAAAACCTTGTCTGGATCCTACACTTTATGACGGCTTCTGCCTTTATTGGTTTAATGGGCGAAACCTCACTAGCAGCGCAGACACTCTATTTTCAATTATCCTTATTTATCATGCTATTTGGTATTTCTATCAGTATTGGTAATGAAATTATGGTTGGTCACCTTGTTGGTGCAAAACGTTTTGAAGATGCCTTTAATCGGGGAGTGAAAAGCCTCAAGATGGGGTTCTACGTCACTATTGGTGTGGTGATCG
Organism: Providencia sp. TYF-12; assembly: GCF_041344805.1. Classification (NCBI taxonomy): domain Bacteria; kingdom Pseudomonadati; phylum Pseudomonadota; class Gammaproteobacteria; order Enterobacterales; family Morganellaceae; genus Providencia; species Providencia sp. TYF-12. The sequence continues at coordinate 1,217,740 of NZ_CP166833.1, read as the reverse complement.
CCTTTTGGTTATTACGTGACCCTATCCTAAATAACATTACTGATGACCAAGGTATTATTGAACTACTATTGCCACTGTTCTTACTGTCTGTCTTTTTAGAACCAGGTAGGACCATTAATATTGTGATGGTGAATGCATTACGCGCATCAGGAGATGCCCGTTTTCCACTGTGCACTGCAATTATCTTTATGTGGGGTGTCGCTATTCCGTTAGGTTATTTCTTAGGCATTAAAATGGAAATGGGCTTACTCGGTATTTGGCTCGGTTTCTTCGCCGATGAATGGTTACGTGGTTTAACCAATGCATGGCGCTGGCGTTCACGCAAATGGCAAAGCAAACGCCTAGACCTTGAAAGTTAGTAACCTACTATGATCACTTTGTCTTGCTCATTTTTAAGCAGCAGGGCAAAGTGACCGAGTTCAACATTGGGAAAATTTATTCTTTATAAATTAAATTAGGGAAAATTTTTCTCTTTGTATCTTATATCCCCCCAAACATAGCGAAGTTTTTCTCCAGCTTGTTGTTTAAAATAACAAAATCAAAAAAGATTTTATTAAGGGGGACTTGCCATGCATGCTCAATCACAACCATTACTTTGGCAATATTTTATCAATGCGGTAAAACAAGAAGTCAAACCAGCCTTAGGTTGTACTGAGCCAATTTCATTGGCATATGCAGCCGCTAAAGCGGCGTCCCTCCTTGATGGGCAAGTTATTCGTGTTTGTGCCTTTGTTTCACCAAACTTAATGAAAAATGGTATGGGTGTCACCGTTCCTGGAACCGGTATGGTGGGTTTGCCTATCGCAGCAGCATTAGGCGCCATTGGAGGTGATGCAGAAGCGGGTTTAGAAGTTCTAAAATCCGCATCAGCGCAGGCCATTGCGCTAAGTAAAACGATGTTAGAACAAGGAGCTATCACCGTTGATATTAAACATCCATGCAGTGACGTTATATATTCAGAAGCAACGGTGTATACACAAACGGGTTCAGCTACCGTTATTATTGCGGGTTCTCACACAAATATCGTTAAAATCATTCATAACCAGCAAATATGCTTCGATGCTACATTAAACAAACCTCAATCCGATGATGCTGCTGACTGTGCAGCAGATGTTGCCCTTCCCCCTGTCACCGCGAAGTCAGTTTATCAATTTGCGACCCAAGCACCATTGGAAGATATTTGTTTCATCTTAGAAGCCGCACATTTAAATGAAGCGTTATCTCAAGAAGGGCTACGTAATGTCTATGGTTTACATATTGGTAAAACACTGCAAACTCAACGTGACCGTGGCTTGCTGTCAAAAGATCTAATGTCAGAAATTATGATCCGCACCTCCGCTGCCTCTGATGCGCGAATGGGAGGGGCCGTTTTACCCGCGATGAGCAACTCAGGTTCGGGTAACCAAGGTATTGCCGCAACCATGCCTGTTGTTGTCACCGCCGATTATTTACAGTCCTCTGAGGAGCAACTGGCTCGTGCATTAATGTTGTCGCACCTAATGGCAATTTACATCCATAATCAACTCCCAGCCCTGTCGGCGCTATGTGCAGCAACTACCGCTGCAATGGGTGCTGCCGCGGGGATAGCCTGGTTATTAGAATCCCGCTATGAAGTTGTCGCTATGGCAATTTCTAGCATGATTGGCGATGTCAGTGGGATGATTTGCGACGGTGCATCAAACAGTTGTGCAATGAAAGTTTCCACGAGTGCAAGTGCAGCCTATAAAGCCGTACTCATGGCGTTAGATAATAGCTGTGTCAAAGGGTCTGATGGGATTGTTTCTGACGATGTTGACCAATCTATCGCTAATTTATGCTCACTTGCTGCTGGTTCAATGAAATATACGGATGTGCAAATCATTGAGATTATGGCTGCTAAAGCACGTTAACTCTTCGTCTTGAACGCTGATGGTACCTTAAAATTCATTGCTCCCCATCAGCGCTAATGACTTTTCGTTGAAATAAACCGCTTTAAATCCGTTTTTCAGCCATGCTTTATTTGGCTTCTAATGCCGCAAATTTTTCACGGATCATCGCTTCAGGAAGGTCGATGCCAATAAAGACTAACACACTGCTACGTTGTTCACCCTCTTCCCAATCTCTATCCCAATCTGCACTATAAAGACGCTGAACCCCTTGAAATAAGAGCCGCTTAGGTTCATCCTTAATGGATAAAATACCTTTATACCGCAATAGATTATCAGCAAAACTGAGCAACAAATCTTCCATCACTTGGGAAACTTCCATCAGTTCAACAGGGTAATCAAATTCAAGTACAATCGACCCCACCTCGTTTTGTTGTTTAGGTGCAAAACGGAAAGTAGGTTGTTTCACATTCAGTGTTGAATCGAGTAAAAAACCTTCAATATCTAATAATAAATTTAAATTGATGTCCCCATGAATAACAGGGTAAATCGGAGCTCTCGCATTGATCCGTTGTAGGCGTTCAATTAAAGCTTCAGTATTCGGCTCAATATCTGTTTTGGTAAGTAAAATGCGGTCAGCATAACCAATTTGCGCTTGAGCAATAGCAAAATCATTCAGTTGTTTCTCTGCATGAACGGCATCCACTAAAGTAATAATACCATCTAACAAATAACGTTCACACAATACCTCATGGGAAAAAAACGTCTGAGTAATTGGCCCTGGATCTGCCATGCCAGTACATTCAATCACTAAACGGTCAAAGTCTAATTTCCCACTATCCAACCCATCTAATAGGTCTAATAATGCATTTTCTAATTCATTGGAACGACTGCAACAAATACATCCATTACTTAATGTGGTAATTTGTGTCGCTCGATCGCCAATTAATGCATTATCGATAGGCACTTCGCCAAATTCATTTTCAATCACCGCTATTTTATGGCCATGCTCTGTATGAAGAATATGACTAAGGAGTGTCGTTTTACCTGCACCAAGAAAACCGGTTAAAATTGTGACATTAATTGGTTTCATTATTACCCCCACCGCATTCATTTACCGAAGTAATCATTAACAGCAGCGAAACCCGCCTTTGCCACTGCCACCATATCGTGCATCCTGCCTTTCACGAAAAAACTCGTTATACGTCATCACCGGTTTATCGGAATGATTATCTTTCATATGCTGCACATAAGTATCATAGTCAGGGATACCGATTAACATACGCGCAGCTTGCCCAAGGTACTTACCTGTTTTGCCGAGGTTTCCAAACATCAGCCTCTCCAATGTAAATGCCCTACATTATGAATACACAATGTAGGGCGACCTTTCAGTTGCCGAGTACCTTTCGGTAACTCAGCATGATTGAAGGGTGACTTAATGTGAAGATGAAACTTTCACGCCCTCTTTCGGTACAGGAACATAAGGTGTTTCTTTATCTGTACGCTGCGGATTTTTGTGTGCTTTCATCCCGACGCGGATACCATAGAAAATGATACCGTAAACAACCACTAAGAATAGAACACTCAAGCCAGCATTGGTGTAGTTATTAATAATAATGTGATTCATATTAGTAATTTCTTGTGCCGTTAATTCCGCACCACCCGCTGCAATCTTATCTTTATAAGATTTAGCTAAATACATGAAGCCTTCTAATTGTGGATTATCACTGAATAGTTTCAGACCTAGCGCCCAAGTAGTACAGATTAATAACCATACTGCTGGTAATACGGTAACCATTATATATTTACTGCGCTTCATCTTAATCAGAACAACTGTACTTAAGACTAATGCAACCGCAGCTAACATCTGGTTGGAGATACCGAACAATGGCCATAAGCTCTTAACACCACCCAGAGGGTCAACAACACCTTGATACAGTAAGTAACCCCATAGACCAACACACCCTGCGGTACCGATAATACCCGCAACCAATGAGTCCGTTTTCTTCAGGAATGGAACAAAGTTACCTAACAAATCTTGCAGCATAAAGCGGCCAGAACGAGTTCCTGCATCAAGTGCAGTTAAGATAAACAGCGCTTCAAACAAGATCCCAAAGTGATACCAGAAGCCCATATTTGCCGCTGGCATAATTTCATGGAATACAAATGCAATACCGACAGCTAAAGTTGGCGCACCACCCGCACGGTTCAAAACAGACGGCTCACCAATATCTTTCGCCGTTTGCATAATTTGTTCAGGTGAAATTACGAAGCCCCAAGAGCTGACTGTTGCCGCCGCATGAACAGAAACATCTTTCAGTTGAGCCATAATAGCTGCGCCGTCAGGCCCACCGAGTTCGTGCAAGTTAGGCATTGTAATACCTAAAGCCGCTGGCGGTGTATTCATAGCAAAATACAGACCAGGCTCGATAATTGAAGCAGCAACCAGCGCCATAACAGCAACGAAAGATTCCATTAACATGGCACCATAACCGATATAGCGCGCATCTTTTTCGTTTGCTAATAATTTCGGAGTTGTTCCCGAAGAAATTAATGCGTGGAAACCAGATACGGCACCACATGCAATGGTAATGAACAAGAATGGGAATAATGTCCCTTTCCAAACTGGGCCAGTTCCATCAACGAATTGTGTTACTGCTGGCATTTTCAGTTCAGGGTTAAGAATAACAATACCGATGGCTAAACCCACGATGACCCCAATTTTTAAGAAGGTCGCTAAATAGTCACGTGGCGCTAAAATTAACCAAACAGGTAATAATGCAGAAATGAATGCATAGCCAACTAATGCGTAGGTAATAGTTGTATCTTTAAAGGTCAGTGCAGGTCCCCAATATGGGTCATGAGCAATCACCCCACCGAACCAGATTGATGCGACAAGTAATACAATACCAATAACCGAAACTTCACCCACACGTCCCGGCCGGATATATCGCATATATATCCCCATAAACAATGCGATTGGTACTGTAGAACAAACAGTGAATACCCCCCATGGACTTTCCGCTAGAGCTTTCACCACAATCAATGCTAATACAGCAAGAATAATGATCATAATAAGGAAGCAACCAAAAAGTGCTAGAGTACCTGGGATTGGCCCCAACTCTTCCTTAACGATCTCCCCTAATGATGCCCCATTACGGCGTGAAGAAATAAACAACACCATAAAGTCTTGCACCGCGCCCGCAAGCACAACCCCGGCCAATAACCATAACGTACCGGGTAAATAACCAACTTGAGCAGCAAGCACCGGTCCAACTAATGGCCCCGCCCCTGCAATTGCAGCAAAGTGGTGACCAAAAAGAACGTTTTTATTTGTTGGTACATAGTTTAATCCATCATTATTAATGACGGCGGGTGTTGCACGAGTTTCATCCAACTTCATCACTTTTTTAGCGATGTATAAACTGTAATATCGATATGCAATGAGATAGACCGCTACAGAAGCAACAACTATCCATAGCGCACTGATGTGCTCGCCACGTCTAAGCGCGACTACACCTAAACAGACTGCACCAATAATTCCAAGGATCATCCACGGAATATGCTTTAAAATGCCATTTTTGTTCATAGAACACCCTTCTGAGGTAAAACGAACATGCCTTTGATTTTGTATTTACCATCAGTGAAAAATGGATAACTATTTATTGCTAGCGTGTCATTCATCACTGATGATTTTTTATTGGCAGTGGTTGAACGGTAAAAATAAAAATGAGTTCTGCCATGGGGTCTATGGTAATAAATTATACGCCGTCATTGTTTAAAGTTATGCTAAGCGGTGTTATACAGACTTAAGCGGTTTATTTTTTGCTGTGAATGGTTTTTAGGGGGGTTAAACAAGATAAAAACTGTGATCTAAATAACAATTACAATTAGTTTTCAATTAGTTAATTACTATAAATTAATTAACTAAAATGAGTATTATTGTAAATAAATGGCAAATAAAACGTAAAAACAGCCAATCATTCGTAATTAATGTGTTTAAATATCAAAACACGTTACTAGTGAGTAATTGTTGTCCATTTACCACCTGTCCACCAACTGTGCTCGCCATCCGTTTGTGTTTCACAACCAATACCGACTTTCGCTTTCCCACCTTTAAAAGGGTAAGCACAATCATAAATAGCATCGAATACAATTTTCCCTGTGACTTCGTCTGCAAAACCTATTTTGTTCCCTTTACGAAACCGATATAACCCCTCTTGAGGTTCATCAGGCCAATTATCAAAATAATAAAGTTGATAAACCTCATCCCCCTTCTTATCGACCACAACTAACCCCTTATTCGGTAGTTTGCGTAAGCAATATTGAAAATAAGATTGGTTGTCAAAACACTGAATATTGTCTTTCTCACCAGAAACCCATAAACGAAATTGTTCATCAAGGCCTTGCCCAACAGACAAAAAAGAGACAAAAACTAATGAAAGAACACTTATAAAATAATGCATCATGGTTTTCCCTTGTTTTAAGTCAGCCTGTATCAATTGTTCTTTATGATAATCAGACACTATCGCTTAGTGATTTCACTTATACACTAGATACTATAACGAGTATCTCCCCGTGTGAAACTCAGAATAAACAGAAATAGCAAATTTTTATAAGAATAATCCCAGAGAAAAAATAGAAAAACATTGTTTTCACATTTCCCTCTATTTCGATGAGGCTAACAACTATCTTCTTTTAATTAATGGTGTTCTATGTACGTTACCAAAAAAATGATCAAGATTAATTTAAGTGTTAATAGAAAATAAATAATAGGCATTTTTATCACACCTCGTAGTTATTCGTAACATTTAGCCCGCATACGCATCTTGTGTGTTATTTTTAGCGACAAATTGTGTGTAAATGTTAATTTCAATATTTATACCTGAATTAACATGTTAATTAAATTATTTTTAGAATATATAACTGAACCACAACTCGAAATATTAGTTAAGCTACATATAAAAAACATAACCTATTGATATCAATTGAAAATAACAATTTTAAAACTATTTAAAAACCCTAAAAATGGATTTTTCACCGGTTTGACAACCTATATGAGTAGAATTAATATTATCCACGAACTCTGGTAGACAAGAGTTAATTAAATAGACATGAAGATATTTTAAAGTTAAGTTTTTACTTATAAGCTAGTTTAATTTTCATTAAATGGCCGAATAAATATATTTATTTGTTTGGGTTTAATAATGAGATAAATCATATTAAATCTACATTAATAAAATAAAAACTTAATCTGTAATTCTAAAATTTATATACCCATTAATTTAATCTTTAAATTAAGGCGTTCTCACATACTTAGGAATGATTATTATGAAATTGAATAAACTTGCTTTAGTTGGTGCATTCGCGGTTGCTACTCTTTCTTCTCAAGCTTTTGCTGCACAAGATGCAACTGTTAACTTTAATGCACGTTTAGTTGCTGCAACAACTTGTGATATCAGCGCTTCTAAAGATTTAGTTAGCTTAGGTACACACTCAACTGAAAACCTAGACACTACTAAAGCATTATCTGAAGCAAACTTTAACTTAGTTTTAAATAACTGTACTAAAGTTTATGACGATTCTACAAACCAAACTGCTGATGCAACGACTGTTTCTATCTTAGCAACTGGTGAAGCATTAACTGGTCACTCAGATATGTTTGCTGACGCTCAAGCATCACAAATCGGTGTTAAATTAGCTGCTGGTAAAGCAAAAACTGAAGTTAAACCTTAAACCTAACATCGCAACTGAAATTACTGACCTGAAAGTAACCGGTAAAAATGACTACGTCATCCCAGTTGTTGCTGGTCTGTACGCAACGGCTTCTGATGCTGTCGCACAAAACTTAAATGTGCCAGTAACATTCAGCGTAGCATACGACTAATCACCGTCGTGCGTTAATTTAGCTAGTAAAGCAGGCAGTAATTTATTGCTGCCTGCAAATTATAAGAGAAAAAAAGAATGCTAAAATTAAAATCCTTACTTTTTATCTTATTTGCTTTTTCGTTTTCTTCTCAAGCGGGTGTCGGTTTAAGTCAAACGCGTATTGTTATTGATGAAGCAACAAACTCTGCTGCAATTACTGCACGAAATGAAGACAGTAAATCGTATTTAGTCGCCAGTTTTATTACACAAAAATTAGACAGCAAAACACCTTCTGAAGGTTACTTTGTCATTACACCTTCTATTTTTAAATTAGCGCCAAAACAACGTAATATTATTAAAATAAAAGCGCTCACACACAAGTTTCCAAAAGATCGTGAAAGTATGTATTACTTTCACTCAAGAAATGTCCCTGAATCCGATAAAGCGGATGGGGTAAAAGTCGGATTAGAAAGTGTTATTAAAATTTTCTATCGACCGGCTAATCTGCCGATGCAGCAAGAAGAAGCATTTAAAGGCATCAAAACTAAAAGTACCTCCAATGGCGTTAAGGTAGTCAATAACTCGCCTTACTATATCAATTTGGCTGGTTTATCTGTTAATAACAAAGCGATTAAGCTTAATAAACAAAATAATGTTATTGCCCCATTTGCTGAAATGAACTTTGTTTCTCAATCAAAAGTGGGCGCTGTTAAGTGGGCTGTTATCAACGACCTTGGAGGATACAATGAATATCATGGGACTGTTGAGTAAAGGGATATTAGCGCTAAGTGTCATTGTATTCTCAGGCTCAATTATTGCTCAGAATGGGCAAATACAGTTCAAAACCAAAATCATAAAAGGAAACTTGTGAGTTTGATGATAACAGTGAGTTAGATAAATATATTGATTTTAATAAAAGTGGAATGCTAACAGCATCTGATGTTGACGAAAGCCCAATTAATCAACCGATAAAAACTGAAAGTTTTTCTTATACCATTACTTGTCAGAATTTCCCGGCAGGTACTGAAAAGAAAATTAAAATAAAATCTAAATCGGCCGCATCAACAACATTTAATAATGGTATTTTTTTTGGATTAGCAGATACAACTAAAACGGGTTTTTTACTTGAATCCTGCGACAATAACAACCAAAATTGTCAGGCGGTGAAAGATGAAGGGATTTCCACATTTCCTTCCACAACCAGCGATTCAATTGTTGTGAATTACCAAGTTAGCCTTGTCAAACGAGAGAATAACGTTAAGCCAGGCGATGCTAATGCTGCGGTTACTTTTGAATATTATCAGGATTAAGAGCCATGAAAAAAATAAAACAGGGGTTACTGACTTTTTTAATGCTCCTCATGCATTACCCCGTGATGGCGGCAGATGATTACAAAGTAGAATACCAATTTTCTGTTTTATTTTTAGCTAAGACCTGTGAAATCGATGTCCCAAATGAAATTATATTTGGTAATGCATCTGGTGTCACAACCGTCAGTGAAATTAAAAAGGATACAGTGGCAAAGAATTTCTCGATTGGTTTAAGAAATTGTACTACGACGGATCAAAAAACGGCGGCGGTTTATTTAGCATCAGGTAATACATTAAATGGCAGCAAAAACTTCTTCAATGATGACCCAAATGGTGTCATCGGTGTTCAGTTATTAGAAGGAAATCGGGTTATTGATGTTAATCAGAGCTCATTATTAAAGCCAGATGCAGCCTCAATAATTTGGGATAATATTCAAAGTGTCAGTGAAACAAAAATGGTGACAGCCAAATTACGTTGCGCTGAAAGCAATTGTAACCCTAGCGATGGTGATTTCTCTGCAACATTAACTATTGGCTATTATGCCGATTGATATATAGATAATATTTATTGAACATAACCATTTATAATTATATTTCATTATAAATTTCCATTAAGAAATAATCTTGTTATTGATAATAAATTAAAATAGAAAATAGATTTCAACTCGCTATTAATTTCTATTTTAAATATCTATATCGCCTTAAATCGATTAAATAAACAAAAAACTATTTAGCGAAACAAATGAAGTTCACTCGCAAACTGGAAAAATCGAATGGCGATTTACCGATGAATATTTAATGGAGTTACCTCCTCAATCCATAGAATAAACATCGATTGAAACATAAATAACAAGAATAAATAACGAAAGGTGATGCAGTGAAAGGGATGAAAATAAAATTAATTGCATTAGAGGTCTTTATTTGTTGCTATGCAATGGCCCCCTCTTTTATGCATGCCGAATCGTATTTTGACCCCGGCCTATTAATGCACGGCAGTGGGATAGACGTTTCTCAACTCGATTTAAATGACTTTGCGGATAACAATACATTAACGCCCGGCGTCTATGACGTGGTCGTTAATGTTAACATGATCCCGTCAGGGGAATTTAATCTCGCATTTGAAAAACAGCAAGATGGTCATGTTGCCCCCGTCTTTACAGTCGGCGAACTGAAAAAACTGGGTGTTAATACGGCATCTCTGCCCAAGTTAAGAGATTTGAGTGAAGACACGAAGATTGAAAATTTATCCAGTTACATTGCCGATGCTGCCATCACCTTTGATGTACAAACGTTGACGGTGAATTTATCCGTTCCTCAAATTGCCATGGTGCCAAACTTTGCTGGCTATGTACCGCCTGAATTACGCGATGATGGTGTTACCGCGTTAGTGATGGACTATGTCTTTAACTACAGTAATAACCGCCAACTGGGCAAATATCACCAAAAAGCAGGTACCAGTGATTCTCTGTTTAGTAATATCAATGCAGGGATCAACATGGGGCCATGGCGCCTAAGAACGAGCTATTTATATAACTACAGTAAAAGCAGTGGGGTCTTCCAGCACAAGTGACTCCAACTTTTCCAATACTTATATCTATCGCACCATTAATGCGATTAAATCAACGCTAAAAGCCGGGGAAATCTCGACAGGCGGGAATATTTTTGACGCCATTCCTATGAAAGGCGCCACGCTAAAATCAAACCCTCAGCTTGACCCTAGCAGCATGCAAGGGTTTGCACCTATAGTGGAAGGGGTGGCGAACACCAATGCGACTGTCACTGTGCGCCAGAACGGCAGTGTGGTCTACCAAACTTTTGTGGCGCCAGGGCGTTTTATTATTCGTGACATCCCTGCCAGCGGCTTAGCCGGGGATATGGAAGTCACGGTTGAAGAAGAAAATGGCAAACAAACTGTTTTCACTCAGGCTTATTCCTCGCTGCCAATGATGGAGCGCCAAGGCGCTTATAATTATGAAATTTCCGCGGGTCGTTACAATGGCGGAATTGCCGTGGACTCTGAGCGAAAAAACTTTACGCTTGGTTCCTTCAGCATCGGGCTACCACATAACATCACCACCTATGGTGGGGTGTTAGTTTCTAATGGGTATAACTCCTTTGTGGGTGGGGTCGGCTTATCGTTGGGTGTATTAGGGGCGTTATCTACCGATATTACCCACTCGGATGCTCGGTTTTCAGGGAAAAGCCTCAAAGGGCAATCCTATCGTATCCGTTACTCAAAAAGTTTGTTGTCAACGGGGACCTCATTTGACTTAACGGCATTACGTTATACCTCTGAGAACTTCTATTCGTTCTCAGATTACAATAATGCCGGTTATGCAATTAAAGATGACTTAGCGCCTTGGACGGGAGCGCGTCAACGTTATAGTTTCCAAACCTCAATTAACCAATCTTTTGACTCTTATGGTTCCCTTTCTTTAAGAGCGTCAAAAAATACTTATTGGGGCGGCCAAAACTCAAATACCTCGGTTGGGGTGTCTTATAACAATAACTATAAAGGGGTTTCTTATAGTCTCAGTTATATGGTTGACCGCGTGAAGAGCTATAACAATACTTGGCCTGAGAACCGCGTGGTTTCCTTTGATGTGTCTGTGCCGCTCAGCTTATTGACGAACAGTGAAATGGCACAAACCATGAGCGCGCGTTATGGGGTCAGTGTAGATCAGCACGGTGAAACTCGTCATCAAGCAGGGTTAACTGGTAGCGCGATGAAGAGTCGCTTTAGTTATGGTATCTACCAGAACTATGACAGTTACAATAACAACTACGGGGGAAGCCTGAATGGGACTTACTCCGCGAACAACGCAACATTATCAGCCGGTTACAGCTATTCAGATATGAGCCGCTCAATGAACGGTACCCTAAGTGGCGGTGTAGTTGCGCATTCAGATGGGGTCACATTGTCGCCAAACGTGGGGGATACGATTGCGATTATCACCGCAGAGGGGGCAAAAGGGGCGTCATTATCCTCTGGCGCGCAATTTGACCGCTTTGGGAATGCCATTATTCCTCAGTTATCCAGTAACACGGCTAACCAAATTGCGGTTAATGTGAACACATTACCGGATGATACGACCTTTAAAGACACCTCGATGATGGTATATCCAACGGAAGGGGCGGTTATTAAGCGTAAGTTTAAAACCAAAATTGGTTATCAAGCGATTATTAATCTGAAAGCCACGGGGAAAATCCCACCTTTTGGGGCGATCGCGACGTTAGTATCAGAAGACGATGAAAACGATATCAATACCGGAATTGTGGGTTCAAATGGCCAACTTTACATGAGTGGGTTACCAAATACTGGTCGTATTAACGTTAAATGGGGTGGTCAATCGGGTCAGTGTACCATTAACTATTCTGCATTAGACACGATTGCAGTTACTGCAGATTCGCCAGTAAGAACTTTAACGGCGGAATGCCAGTAGTCGCCTAAAATAAAAAAGTATAACCTAATGCAACAATTAAATTCTTTTTTAAAATTATGCAGGTACCGTCATATTAGTGCAAGCTTATGACTTATACCATTTATCAGAGAGATAACCACTGCTGCTTTACAACAAAATTTTTCCTTGAATAACCCTTCGTTATCATTTTAATTCTTAATAGTTAAAAGCTCATTCATATAATGTGAATGAGCTCTTTTTATTAGAAATCAACCTGATACTTTAACTTTATCAGCCGCAGTCTTAGCCATTTCCAATGCTTGTTCAATAGAATCAGCAACAGCTAAAGCAACCCCGAGTCGACGAGTTCCTGCTATTTCAGGTTTACCAAATAAACGTAACTGGATATCCGACCCAAATGCAGTATCAATATGACCAAATACTACATCGCTGCTATGCAATTCAGGTAAAATAACCGCAGAAGCACTTGGCCCATATTGACGAATTGCGCCTATTGGGTACCCTAGGAAAGCCCGAACATGTAAGGCAAATTCAGATAAATTTTGTGAAATTAACGTCACCATTCCTGTATCGTGAGGGCGAGGTGAGACTTCATTAAAAATGATCTCATCTGCGCACACAAATAACTCAACACCAAATACCCCATAGCCTCCCAATGCGCTAACTATTTTTTGGGCAACCTCTTGTGCTTTCCTCAATGCAATATCACTCATTTGTTGCGGTTGCCAAGACTCACGATAATCCCCTTTCTCTTGGCGATGACCAACAGGAGCACAAAAATGAATGCCATCAACTGCACTGACTGTTAACAAGGTGATCTCAAAATCAAAATTAACCATTTTTTCAACAATAACGCGGCCCTGTCCCGTGCGCCCACCTTGTTGAGAATATTCCCATGCTTGTTCTAATTCTGCTGCCGAGCGGATAACACTCTGCCCTTTTCCTGACGAACTCATGACTGGTTTTACAATACAAGGAAAACCGATTTTCTCTGCTGCAGTAATAAAATCCGCTTTATTTTCAACAAATCGGTAATCAGAGGTCGGTAAATGAAGCGTTTCCGCTGCCAAGCGACGTATCCCTTCTCTGTCCATGGTAAGAAAAACGGCTTTCGCAGATGGCACGACTCTTTGCCCTTGTTCTTCCAGTTCAACTAAGGTTTTTGTCGCAATAGCTTCAATTTCAGGGACAATAAAATCAGGTTTTTCTAAGGCAACAAGCTGTTTTAATGCTTCGCCATTAAGCATGTTAATTGTGTAACTGCGGTGAGCAATGTGCATAGCTGGCGCATTATCGTATCTATCAACAGCAATCACCTCAATGCCTAAACGTTGGCATTCAATAGCGACTTCCTTACCCAGTTCACCCGCCCCAAGCAACATGACTTTGGTTGCTGAAGCGCACAGCGCAGTACCCAATTGATTCATGATTAATGACCTTATCCGCAAAAATAATAAATGTGATTATATACGCAATCGTTTGCTTTTACTATCAGAGGAAACAAAGTTCATGAATGCTGAGCCTAGTATCTAGCCTAATGGTGTCTTATCACGCCCAGTAATAAAGGGATCTTTATGAGAGAACTTAGTATATTGCTTGCGCAAAATCGCTAAAATACAGAACATCAAACCAATCCATATTAATGAGAAGCTGACACCTTTTACCCAATCAAATAGCTCATTAAATAAAAATACCGCAAGTAAAAATTGGATTGTGGGTTCTATATACTGTGCTAAACCAATTACAGTCAATGAAGTTCTTTTAATTGCAGCCGTGAAAAATAGCAATGGGATAATCGTTACCGGAGCCGCTAGCATATAAAGAATTTTAACTTGCCAATCCCCTTCTGCTACCGCACTTAAACCATTTGAGTTTAACCACCAAGTTATTCCTATTGCTATTGGCAATAACCAAAGAGCTTCTAAAAATAAAGAAGTAATGACATCAAACCGAATAAATTTACGTATTAATCCATATATCGCAAATGCGCTCCCCATCACTAACGCTAGAATAGGTAGTTCGCCATACTGCCATATTTGATAACCGACACCAGCACATATAAAAATAACGGCCATTTTTTCAGAAAATACAAGTCGCTCTCTGAGAAAGATAACCCCGAGTAAAATTGAAAATAAAGGGTTAATAAAATAGCCCAAACTTGCCGCTAGAACTTGCCCATGAGTTAACGCATAAGTGAATGCAGTCCATGAAATAGCCATAATCGATGAGCTAAAGAAACATAAAACAATTGATTTTTTGTCAGCCCAGACTTGGCTCCATAAAGATTTATTCTTAATAATTAAACGAATAAAAAAAAGTATTGGTACTGACCAAATAAGACGTTCAGCAAGTAGTTCTAAAGGTTCGGCGCCAGGAAGTAAACGGTAAAATAACGGTGTTATACCCCATAGAATATAAGAAAAAATGGCAAGAGCCACTCCTGAACGCAGCAACATAGTTTACCCGCAATAAAAACTAATTAAGTGAAATTAGCTTCGTATCATACGCCAAAATATAGAAAATAAAACTGATTGCACCTCCAATATTGGTCGATTTATATCGAAGTAAATATAAATAAAAGAGGATTAGACAACCATCTTCTATTTACCTTCCATATAGATACTTTTCAAAGGATTTCTCTTTGGGATAATAGTGGTTGCTGTTGTATAAATTCGATTAATTCTTGTTGCGTTGGCGCTGCTGAAATCGCCCCTTTTTTAGTCGTTGCCAAAGCTCCACAAGCTGACGCTTGAGAAATAATTTTCATTAAGCTGTCGCCAGTATTTGACAAACCATATTGAGAAACTCCCGCAAGTAAACCCGCCATAAAAGCATCGCCAGCCCCTGTTGTATCAATGCTATCAACTAAATAGGCACTAACCGCTATAGATGTGTAGGACGTAAATACTTGGCAACCTTTAGCGCCTTGAGTGACTATTTTTAAACTGGCAGGATACTTTTGTAATTTAGAAATCGCATCATCAAAACAGCTCTCCTTTGTTAGCCACAATAATTCATCATCCGATAGTTTTAAAATATCTGCTTGCGTTGCAAAAGTATCGATAACACAATGCATTTCATCGGGATCAGCCCACATTTGTGGGCGAATATTGATATCAAAACTCAGTAATCCCCCTGTTTGCTGTATATTTTTTATTGCTGTTGATAACGATGCCCGACAGGTTTCATGTACCAATGCTAATGAGCAAAAGTGCAAAATATCATTACCAAATTTAGGTAAGTTTTTTGCAGTTAAAAATTGATCTGCTGAAGGGGAAACTAAAAAAGAAAATTCACGTTCACCATTTTCATGTAATGAGACTAAAACGGTACTCGTTTTATATTTGTCATCAAACTCCATCGCACTGGTATCCACTCCTAGTTCAAATAAGGTTTTCTGCATAAAATGCCCAAAAGCCTCTTCCCCTACCCTGCCAATAAAACCACTGTTTTGCCCTAAACGTGCAACGCCAGCGGCGACATTAACGGGGGCTCCACCAGCACAAGCTTCATATTGCATCCCTTTAAGGGGGAGCAAATCAATTACTGCATCGCCTAAAGCCCAGACTTTCATCATATCTCCTTTACTGACTACGTGTTTTTATTATCTATTAATGAATATATACATTACCTACTAATGAAATTTTCACTAGCAAACTGTTAACGTTAACATTAGTATAAATATATCATTAAAGAAACGCACGAGTTATCTCATCTTATTTATCCATTTCGGTATGGGGAAATAACTAAGGAAGCACAATGAAAAATCAACTTGAATTAGCGAATAACACCATTCAAACATCAAGAAAAAACCTAGATTTTCAATTCTATCCTCAATATCATCTCGCTCCTTTTGCTGGCTGGATGAATGACCCAAATGGGTTGATTTATCACCAAGGTCAATATCATGCTTTTTATCAACATCATCCATTTAGCGCTAGCTGGGGGCCTATGCATTGGGGGCATGCAACAAGTACTGATATGGTCCACTGGCAGCACCAACCTATTGCATTAGCACCTAGTGAAGAGTATGACCGTGATGGCTGTTTTTCGGGTTCCGCAGTTAGCCATAACGGTGAACTCTATCTGTTCTACACGGGTCATATTTGGTTGGGTAATCAAGGTGATGACAGCCAAATTATTCAGTCTCAATGCGTTGCGATTAGTACAGATGGTATTCATTTTGAAAAAAAAGGAGTTGTCATTCCGCCAATTGAAGGGTTTATGCATTTCCGTGATCCAAAAGTTTGGCAGCAAAACAATAAGTGGTGGATGGTGGTCGGTGCAAGAGATCCCCATAATCATGGTCAAATACTCTTATTTAGCACTTCAGACTTATTAAATTGGGATCAAAACTACCAAGTGCTGGCTAAAACTGATGATAAGGGTGTTTATATGTGGGAATGCCCTGATTTTTTTCCTCTAGGGAAACATTTTATTGCTTTATTTTCACCTCAAGGGAAAAAAGCTGAAAAGTACCAATATCGTAATCTTTTTCAAAATGGTTATTTAGTCGGGAATTGGTCACCAAACTCCCCTTATACAATTACTCACCAATTTACCGAATTAGATTTTGGGCAGGATTTTTACGCACCACAAACTTTTTTATCGAAAGATGGTCGCCGTATTGCAATAGCTTGGATGGATATGTGGGAAAGTCATATGCCATCCCAAAAAGATGGGTGGTCAGGTTGTTTTACTTTACCCAGAGAGCTTACTCTTAATGAACAAGGCAAAATTATTTCTAGACCTATTGAAGAATTAAAGTCTTTACGGCAATCCACTACGCACTTACCCACAATAAATTTAGAAAAGAACACAACGGTTTTAGTGAATGAAGATGCCTCCAGTTGTGAACTAGAACTTATTTGGGATTTACAACAGAGCCCCGCGGAGAAATTTGGTTTTTGGATTGGTTACGGAGTGCAATTTTATATTGATAACCAAAACCAACGATTAACCTTAATGCGCCATTATCCTGAATATACAATTAGTGATAGCCGCAGTGTTCCATTACCTGAAACCCAGCAGCTAAAAATACATGCTTTTGTTGATCGCTCCAGTCTTGAAATATTCATTAACGATGGTGACGTTAATTTTAGTTGCCGTATCTACCCACATGAAGGGGAGCGAGATTTAAAACTATTTGCAATAAATAACCAAGCAAAGTTAGAAAAAGCAACCTATTGGCATCTCGAAAAAGCTATCGTATAAGTAGAGAAGTTCTGTTGGGAATATTAAGAAGCTGTTACTACACCAGTGGCCAACAACCTCTTGAAATAATTAAATATTCATATATTAAAATGAGTTACGTTCTAACAAGTCGCATGCAACGTATTGAACCCCATCTAACTGGCGTTCTTCTATAATATGTAAAGCGGCTTGTTGCCCCAATTGATAATGCGGTAATACCACAGTGCTTAATGGTGGGTAAAATAATTCCCCAACACCAATCATATTATCATAACCAAGCACCGCAATATCTTGAGGGATGCGTAATCCATGGCTAAGCAACACTTGATATGCTAAGAATGCAATGCGGTCGTTTCCACAAATGACGACATCAAAATCTGGTTTCTTATTTTTAAAGTGACGATTGATTAAATTTATAACATCCAAATAATGTTCATCACCTAGTTCTAAATGATATTGTTTTAAAGATTGTTTAGGTAAATTAGCATTATTCCACGCCGCCTCAACTGCTTCACTGCGAATTTTCCCAGCCAATGTTTCTTGTGGGATATAAAGACACAATGGATGGCGATATCCCTTATCAATTAAACGTTCAACTGCATTATATTGGCCATTAAAATCATCTGGTATGTAGGCCGGAAATTTATTTTCTTTATCTACACAATTAGCTAAAACAAGACGGTTATTATGTAGCGTTTCTGGAATAGAGACTTCTCGAAGCCCCATTGTGGTATAAATAATACCATCAGGACGTTGGGACAATAGTTGGCGAACCGCTCTTTCGCTGTCTTCACTTGATGTGATATTGACAACAAAACTGCTCCAACCAAATTGCCTTGCTGTTTGTTCTATTGAAAGGATCATTTCTACTGAAAATGGAGTTGTCGCTGTGTCGAGCGCTAAAACACCTACTGTAGAAATTTTTGAACTTTTCCCCCTTATCTTCCGAGCAGAAAAATCTGGGACATAATTAAGTGACTCAATAGCTTGTTGAACCTGTTTCAATGTTTCAGGTTTGAGCAAGCCAGGGCTATTAATTGCCCTTGATACCGTCATCAATGAAACATTTGCTAGTCGCGCTACATCTTTTAAAGAAGCCATTAAGTATATTCACTCATTAAAAAAGGTCGAGGATAAATTTTAGCATGTTAGATATAAAAAGCACCCACTGTTAATCAATCTAAAACAAGTATAAATACTTAACAAAACTTCGCTCAGCCCCACATTTTAGACTTTTTATGATTAGCTATTTGCGATATTATTGGAAGAACTTATAAATTTTTTATATATTTTGTTAGGGAAAAAACTCGTTAAACAAGTAAAACCACCTAATATGTTACATAACATTAATCGAATCTTACGCATTGACACAAACTTTAACCATTGTTTCTATTTTTATATTAAATTTAACTAGATGATATTTTTAATATAAATTAAGGTCAGTAATACATTAATAAAAAGAACAACGATCAGTAGAAAATATTACCGTCAAATTCATTTTTCGGTTTATTTATCTACGTATTTTATCAAATTAATATGAATATCAAATCAGTTTAACAGGAGTATGGTGATGAATAACACCATTCACGTAATCATAGATAGTGATAATGTCTTTAAGAATAAGCTGAAATTAATGATGGAATCTTTTGGTTTTATCTTTAAATTTTATAATAACGAAGAAACATTTATGAGTAATTATACCTACCCTTTCGAGAGCAATGTGAAAGAATGTATTTTATTATTCTTAAATAATGATGAGAACCGTATTAATAGATTAAACAATATAAGTAGCAATTTCGGTATTGTGCCATTTATTGTTCTTGCTGAAGAGCCTTCTATCAATCTGTGTCGCGAAAGCTTTAAATCTGGAGCTTTTGATTTTTTCCCTTGTCCTTTCAAAGATATTGAAATTTTGAATGCTATTAGTAATGCAACAGAACTGTTCGTCTCTATGCATGAAGAGCACAAAAAATATACCTACCTATCTGATAAGTTTGCTCGCCTCTCGACTAGAGAAAGAGAAATCATGGATATGATATTAGAAGGTAATACGAGTAAAGAAACGGCAGAAAAACTCTCTTTATCACCTAGAACTGTAGAGGTTCATCGCTCTAATATTTATACAAAACTAGGTATTAAATCACTTCCTCAGCTTATTCAAGAATACGACTATATCAATACCTATCCTAAACATATTTAATCTATATGATATGTTTCCTTTCTTATGTAAATTATTATTTCTGATGGTTTAATATTAAACCATCAGAAATTCTCTCTCTTAAAAATGATTAATCTATATAATCTAAGATAAATATAGATTAAAATCCTGTATATTTAAAAATAATAACTAAAATTCATAAATTACAGAAAAAATATAAATACACTATATTTGACTAAAGAGCCACTTAAGTTAATTAATAATTTCAGTCGTAATGATAACCTTCCGAATTTATCTAATAAGATGATAGAATTAAGCTTTATTAAGCTACTGTTCAAAAATATTTTATATAACATATTTTTATGAAATCTGTTGCTTTTTGCTAACAATTCCTTCGAGCGAAAATATAAAAAAATAAGGCTTTTTACAACATACATACTTCATCTACTTCGTCATAATGAGCTTACTTTTTCATTTCTCTTTATCCCAATACATCTGATAGCAGTACAGAGAGGTAAGCCAAATCTGCCTTTCCATACGACCGATCACAATATTGGCTAATTCTTTTGCGCTTCACTATTTTTATGGCTCATGACTGGCTATAAGAGTAGTCAGAAGCGCACTCTTTTTGGCTTTATGCAATGATACAACTAGGCTATAGATTACTTATATTCTTTAATATTGATCTCATATTGTTTTAGCTTACGCCACAGCGTTGTTCTCCCCATATTGAGCACCTGATGCATCTGTTGGATTTTACCTTTACAGGCTTGCGCGACTTCAATAATCAATTCTTTTTCAACAGATTGAATATCCATGTTAGCAAAACGTTGTTCCCCTTTCGCTTCATACGGTATTTTCTGCAAATAATAGTGACACTTTAGTTTTTCACTTGCTTCTCTAGCAAGAGATTGAGCTAGCGCGAGCAGAAGATTACCGTTATCTCCAACGGTTGAAAAAGCCACGATCAGGAATAGTTCATCGGTAGGCCAATATACAGGGGCTAAATAATAGAATGTACCATGTAACTCAATTGGGCTGGCAAATAACCTTGTTCTCGCACCTTCAGTCATATCCCCTAATAATAGGTTTGCAATTTCAAAAGCGCCTTTCGATTCATTACTTAGCCATAGCGTTTCGCCCCGCGTACTAATGCATGAAACATCGATGTTGAAATTATATAATGGCGATAATCCATCCATGATGGTCCCACTAACAAGGTCCATCATAAAATCATAATCAATTGAATTATAATGATTAAATTTATTCGATATTGCTGTTGGAAATATTAAATGAGCCGACATAGTCATCCTTATTCTTCGATAAGAGTTATTTGATTATGTCAATTTCCCATTTAATTTTTATATTCTAGATCAAGTTATTTATTGATAGTTTTTTCACCATTGATCTACATCAATTTACCACCCGCAATCGAATAGTTCGCCATCAATGAATAAAAATAGCCTGCTTTTTTTATCTTTAAGCAGGCTATAAAATGTACTAATCAATAAGTTATTAATCGGTAACTATCGAGCCCCATAAATCATATTCATCAGCATGTTCGACCTTAACTTTAACAATATCACCGGCCTTAACATTAAACTCACCATTTAGATAAACCATACCATCGATTTCAGGTGCATCTGCCATACTACGCCCAACAGCCCCTTCATCATCAACTTCGTCAATAATCACTAAAATTGTACTGTCAATTTTATCTTGTAAACGCTGCGTTGAAATTTGTTGTTGTAATTGCATAAAACGATGGTAGCGCTCTTCTTTAATTTCTTCAGGTACTTGATCCTCAAGCTCATTCGCTTTCGCACCTTCTACTGGGCTATATTTAAAGCACCCGACTCTATCTAGCTTAGCTTCAGCTAAGAAATCCAATAGCATTTGGAAATCTTCCTCGGTTTCCCCTGGAAAGCCAACAATAAAAGTCGAACGCAACGTTAACTCAGGGCAAACTTCTCGCCAACGCTTAATCCGTTCCAATGTCCTTTCCACTGCCCCAGGACGTTTCATTAATTTGAGGATTTTTGGACTAGCATGTTGCAAAGGTATATCCAAATAAGGTAATACTTTTCCTTCAGCCATCAATGGGATCACGTCATCAACATGTGGATATGGATACACATAATGTAAACGCACCCATACCCCCATAGAAGCAAGTTGTTCACATAAACCAACCATGCTGGTTTTTACTGGCTGCCCATCCCAAAACCCCGTTCTATGTTTAACATCAACACCGTACGCAGAAGTATCTTGTGAAATCACGAGTAATTCTTTTACGCCAGATGCAACTAAACGCTTCGCTTCATTTAATACATCACCAATTGGACGACTATCTAAATCCCCTCTCATTGAAGGAATAATACAAAAAGTACAGCGATGATTGCACCCTTCCGAAATTTTTAAATAAGCATAATGTTTAGGCGTTAGTTTAACCCCTTGTTCGGGAACTAAGCTAAAGAAAGGGTCATGTTCTGGTTTAGGGACATAGTGATGAACATGGTTTAGTACTTGTTCATAGCTATGTGGGCCTGTGATTTCTAAGACTTTTGGATGAACTTCACGAATTTGATTTTCTTTTGCGCCGAGGCACCCAGTCACTATAACTTTGCCGTTTTCGTTTAACGCCTCACCAATCGCCTCTAACGATTCTTGTACTGCGCTATCGATAAAACCACAGGTATTGACGATGACTAAATCTGCATCATCGTAACTTGGCACCACTTGATAGCCATCTGTGCGTAACTCAGTCAAAATACGTTCTGAATCAACTAGGTTTTTCGGGCAACCAAGGGAAACGAAGCCAATTTTAGGCACCGAATTAGTATTTTGCGACATAACTCACTTCTTTTATTATTTTAGAAAAATGGGCGAAATTTTACCTGAAGAAGAAAAGGAATTGTATAAATTTTTAGCGATAATAATGAATTTTTAAAGCTAAAAGAGCCAATCAGAATAGCCCTTTTAACTAGAAAATAAATTGCACTAACGATTGATTGAACGGGCAATTCGCGAGTAAGTATGCCTAACACCACGGATCACAATACCATAATTTAAAATATTTTCTGGTAATGCAATTCCGTTGTAGCCCGAATCGCCAATATGATGTAAATCAGTCCCTGCCATTTTACACATTAACGCAATTTGCCTAATCGTTTGTAAGTCAGCTCCCTCTTGGGAGGTTCCAATTGCTGTCATTGTCATAACCCCTTGAGAATGGCAATAACCAACCATTTTTTGTACAAATTCTAATGAAATCCCAGGGACGGTACCGGGCGCTGGTAATAAAATAATGTCAGCACCACTGGCAATAAATGCCCGAATATCATCTTCCGTAATTAATTGTTCAGCAGAAGCATTCAAAACACCCGCTGCATGCATTTTCCCTGTAATAAGAACAATATCTTCGCCTACCACGGCTTTAAGCTCTTTAAGGCTTTGGTTAATTTCTTCATTAGTAACACCGTTCCCGGGGTTGCCCGTTAGAACAATAATATCAGCCCCCATTTCTTTTAATTTCAGTGCATTTTTTACTGTTGCCAAGCGCCCTTCCGATATTTTCCACTGTGCATCTTGCGTTGGGTTATTAAACCCTGCTGGAACTGGTTCGAGGTTCACACCGATCGCCCGACCCGTTAAATGCTTAAGAGTGCGAATCACCTCCTCAGGAGCCGTTCCTTCTGGTAACCCTTGTAGAATAGGTTGATTAACATCAAAAACATTTAACAGCAAAATATCAGCACCTTGACTCGCGGCTAGCTCCGCATTCGTGACTGTCATTAATACGGGTTGAATAGTGCCAATGGTTTCAGAAACCAATAGCCGCCCCTCACTGGCCTTAATTGACTCTAATAGCGTCTTTTTACTTAGTTTGGCAATCTCTGAGGCTGAACAATCAAGATAACGTTTTTGCATAGTTGCCCCTTTCTTTATCAATCAAAAGAATTTATTAAAAGAACTTTAACTAATTTCATAACAATCAGCGAAATATATCATGTATAAAATTATAAACTGCCTAATAGAACACATTATGAATAAGTTATTTTTTTAAGAATAATAACTTTTTCTAACATATAGATTTTTATAAAAAAAGTGTATTTTTACCCTTTTAATGCCTATTCCATTAAAAATTACTGCTTGTTTTTTACCAATAGTAATGATTATCATTACGACTCAATATTACTTATGGTAAGGACGAAATAATGAAACTCGCATACAAAGCTGCTGTTTCGGGTCTCACGCTATTTTCAATCGCTGCATTCGCTCAAGAATATCCACTTGGCCACCCAGTGATCAAAAATGGAATGGAAATCCAAGGGGTCTATTTACAACCCATCACAATGGATACTGAAGAAGGTCACCATGCAATGTCTCATTTACCCGCAGACAAAGCAGATGTTCATTTGGAAGCTGATATCCATGCTGTTGAAGATAATCCGAATGGCTTCGCCGAAGGCGATTGGGTCCCTTACCTAACAATCGAATATTCCGTTACAAAACTTGGTGATAAACCACAAACGCAAACAGGTACGTTTATGCCAATGGTAGCGAGTGATGGCCCTCACTATGGGGAAAACATCAAATTAGACGGTAATGGTAAATATCGTGTGGTCTACAAAATTTATCCACCTTCACACAATAAAGATGTTGCCTTTGGTCGCCATATTGATAAAGAAACAGGTGTCGCTCCTTGGTTCCAGCCTTTTGAAGTCTCTTGGGACTTTGACTACGCGGGTATTGGTCGTAAAGGTAGTTACTAATTTCTCACCAAATTAGTTAAGGGCTTAACCGGGGAATCTTTCCACGCAAGCCCTTTTTTATTTGCGCTTAAAATGGATAAGCCAAGATGAAAACAATACTGAGCTTTATACTGCTTATTGCTTGCACTATTACGCCACAATATTCACTTGCGGCAGAAAAATTCACAGTCGAATTAGAAATGAAAAATGGAGACCTCATTCCTCGAGTGCTCGAAGTCCCCGCCAAAACAATTATTCGCATTAAAATCACAAATACGGGTACAGAACCTGCTGAATTTGAAAGTATTCAATTGAGAAAAGAAAAAGTTTTAGCGCCAGGCGCAAGTTCTGTTGTTGTCATTGCGCCGCTAAAACCAGGTACTTATAGCTTCTTCGATGACTTTCACCTTTCTCACCCGAAAGGCGAGATCATTGCTAAATAAAAGGATGTAACATGGGGCAAGTTCTCTTTGTTGTGTGGCGAGAAAGTTTTGAAGCGCTTTTAGTTATCGGTATCATCTATGCGTGGATAAAACGTCACCCTGATGCTCGTAATGGCATGAAATACCTATGGGGGGGCGTTGCCCTTGGGCTAGCAATGTCCATATTGCTTGCACTGCTTATCTATGGCGTATTTAACGTCCTCGATGATACAGGCCAATCATTGTTTATGATCTTTATGGAATTACTTGCCTGTGTTCTTATCGTCCAAATGGTTTATTGGATGAATAAACACGGTAGTTCTATGAAAGCAGAAATTGAGTCGGGTATTAACCGCAATGCTGCACACCATAACTGGTGGGGAGCTTCACTCATTATCGCCATCGCAATTGCCCGTGAAGGGAGTGAAATTGTGGTATTCCTTTCTAGTTTTATTATGTCATTAACAACCAATAATGCATCTGAATTCTTTATCGAAGTCGCTGGCGGAATAGCAATTGCTGCCCTGACCCTTTACGCTTTTTTATTGACCAATCGCTTAATCTCTTGGGCTATATTTTTCAAAGTTACAGGGGTGATCCTACTTTTCCTTGCATTATCACTTCTACTAAAAGGGGTGGAAGAAAGTGCTAACCTGCTGATTGAGTATGATTTTGCTATCCCCGAGTTTTTAATTTATCCCGCTTGGGATACTACCGCTTTACTGGATGATTCAGGTATTGCGGGGAATTTTATTTCCTCTTTCTTTGCCTATCGCTCACAACCGATATGGCTAAGTGTAATAACCTTTATTCTCTATTGGGTAATTGTGATACCGCTATTTGCAAGGAGCAAAAAAAATGTGCAGCTTGCTAAGGTATAAATTCAAATGGTTATTTTTTAGCTTAATATTAGGGGTCGTTGTTCCTTCATTAAGTTATGGCAAAGCACTAAGGTCCCCAGTACAGACTGGGGATAACATCATTATTGCTAAAGGGGATATCCCCACTCCAGAGAAATACCAAGATTCAATCCATACCTACATGAATTTTATCACCGCTGAATTAGCAGAAATGGTTATCCAGCTAGAGTTACTACAGCAAAATTTACAACAAGGGAAGCTATCGGCAGCTCAACACGCTTACATCATAGCCCATCAACACTACGAGACTGTTCGTCCAATTATAGTGTTATTCGGTAACACAGATAGAACCATTAACCCTAGGGCAGATTATTTTCTCGATAAAGAAAAAGACTATCGCTTTACTGGGTTTCATCTTGTTGAATACCAATTATTTGCTGCAAAAAATCCAACACAAGCATTAGCGGCTAATGAAGAGTTACTCATTAAAGGGCGCGATTTGCATAAACGAGTCACAACAGAAACTATTGAGATCCCTAAATTAGTACAGGCTTCCGCTGACTTTATTGAAATGATCCTAGAAACAAAATTAGAGGGTAAAGAAAATATCTACAGCTTATCTGATTTAACCGATATTTCTGCTAACTTAAAAGGTTCGCAAGAAATCATCAACGTTATTCAACCTTTTATTGAAAAGAATACACTTAAACAATTACAAGAAAATACTCTACGGATCAATAAAATCATGCAGCCATATTATATGGCTGATAGCACATATCAACCTTATAGCCAGCTAAAACAACAAGACAAAATGGCACTTTATTCATTACTCACTCAACAAGCCGAAACTTTAGCAAAGTTACGGGCTCAGCTCGATGTTGATGTTTACTATAAATATTAAGGCATAAATTTATGCAAGCTAAACCTAGAAGTATTTTGCAAGCAACAGGAATGTCACGAAGAAATGCATTAAAAGCTTTCGCTATTGGTAGCGCGGTTTTAACTATTCCAACTTTAAAAGCTAAAGAAAAATTCGCTGATTGCCAACCCACTTACAATAAAGCGGTTAATTATCTTGGAGAACACCAAGCTGGTGTATTAACACCCGAGCCTAAAAATGCCTCATTTATCGCTTTCAATATTACGTCGAATACTGTTGAAGAACTACAAACTATTTTCGCTTTGTTAACCGAGCGCATTGCATACCTTACCCAACCACAAACAATGCCTTCAACAGAAAATGATAAAATGCCTCCAGCTGAGTCCGGTATTCTCGGGACACATTTGCAACCTGACCTACTCACTATCACTGTGGCACTAGGAAACTCCCTTTTTGATAACCGATTTGGTCTCAACAAAATTAAACCTAAATACCTCAGTGAAATGACGAGTTTCCCTAACGATAGGCTAGAGAAAAAATGGTGTGGTGGGGACTTTTTACTACAAATATGTGCCAACAGCCAAGAAAGTGTTATTTATGCATTAAGGGATATTTTACGCCATGTATCTCCCTATTGCTTCCCATTATGGAAAATTGACGGTTTCTTACCTGCACGAGATATCGACAATCACTCGACTCCAATTAACTTGTTCGGTTTTAAGGATGGAACGGGCAATGCCCCCTCTTCTGACACATCATTGATGAATAAACTGATTTGGATAACAGATGGAAGTAAAGAACCTTCTTGGTGTGATGGCGGTACATACCAAGCCGTGCGCTTAATACGCTTCAATCTTGAATTTTGGGATAGAACGCCATTAGAAGATCAAGAAAACGATTTTGGACGTCATAAAGACTCCGGAGCACCAATAGGGATGAAAAATGAACATGATGACCCAGCCTTTGAAAAAGACCCACATGGCGATCGTATATTGTTTGACTCTCATATGCGCCGTGCTGAGCCTCGTAATCCTGAACGTTATACTGCCAAGCTTAGGCGCAGAAGTTACAGCTATTCTTTAGGCTTAACAGAGTCTGGTGCTCTAGATATGGGGCTAATCTTTGTATCTTTTCAACAAAATTTAAAAACGGGTTTTATTGATACTCAAAAACGTCTCAATGGTGAACCCCTAGAGAGATACATAAAGCCTTTCGGTGGTGGGTACTACTTCGTCTTGCCGGGGGTAAAAAATTCACAAGGTTATCTTGCTGAAAAAATGTTTACAGCATTAAAACAAACCAAATAAAGTGATTTAACTCTCCTATCATGCAAAAAGCCCCTCAGTAGTTAGACAATCAATTACTGAGGGGCTTTTACCATTTACAATTAATATTCTTAATCACTAGCCATTGGCTATATCACCTAAATATTATCTATTCATCACTGTTGTTTAGGCTTTACTGCATTTATTATTTTTGGCGTTCCTTCACATCCGCTTCAACTTCCTGTTTCCAATCCTCTGATATTGGTGCAGACATCTGCTTTGATTCAACCGCTTTATTGACAGCACGATAAGCTTTATCATATCCCGTACCATCTTGGACATACCCCGTCGCATTAGCACCTTTAATGCCAATGTTTTCAGCTTCAGAAATTGCGTCAATATTTGCACCTAAGAAAATAAAATCCCATTTATCTTCCGTTTCCGCTGATTTAATCATCGCTTTAATTTTAGCTTGAGAATATTTACGACTGCTATTTTCTTGACCATCCGTAATAATGATAAATAGAACATTATTATTTTTAGTCACTTTTCTATTTTCACGCATTTTTTCGATGCCTTCCCCAATTGCGTCTAATAGTGCGGTATAACCGCCAACTTGGTAATCATCCAGCGTTAAATTAGCTACTTTATCAATAGGTTCCCTATTGTAGAGCAGGTTTGTTTTATCATTAAATAGCAGTGTCGTAATGTAAGTTTTGGCTTTTTTGTCTCTATTTTCAGCAAGAACACTGTTATAGCCGCCAATAGTATCTGATTCGAAACCAGACATTGATCCACTTTTATCGAGAATAAAAACGAGATCTAAAACATCAGGTTCTTTCTTAATTTCGACAACTGATTTGCTACTTGCAACAGTAGTGAACAACAATAAAAATGCTGCTGATATAACAGCAAAAACAGATTGCTTTGATAGGTTCATTGCCGAGTTCCTTGGTATGGTTGATATAAAGACTTCCATATCCAATGTCTCTTTTCCTACTATTATTTCAAATAAGATTACTCTGCTTACTTAATAAGCATTTTCTTAATTAAGAATGAGACGAACCATTACTAAATAATCAGCTCTTATGTGTAGAAATATCACTGTAATTAGAATAAGTTAAATTTACCTTACCCAAATACCATTTTCCCTGAGTAAATTAATTTGTTGGATAAATTCATTATATTTCACATTTTCAGAAACGGTATTAGATGCAGAACTCTGCGCATATTCATGAACTAATTCAGTTGTCGCTTGATAGAATTCTTCATTCAGCTTTTTATGTATATCAGCATCATCAGAATCTTTCAGCTTTCTAACCAATTTTACTAGTTTTTCTGCTTTTAATTGCACATTAGCATTAGCAAAATCAGCGGTGGGTTCTACATACATAAAATCTATATTCACGGAATCTAAAAAACCATGATGATTTTTCTGAGGTAATAGGTTTTTGTTATATTCATTTTTTATATATTGAATTAATTCAAGCTTATCAAAGCACTTAGATTTAATATTCCCATCTAAATTATCGTCATAAAGGGTAATTGACTCAGGAAATGCTTCCCCTACAGGGTAACTACATCTAAATATATTTGCATCAATGATCGTGGCATTTGAGCTTCGAATAGGCATTTCTAACTCATGACCATTAATGGTCACAGGGTAACTAGCAGGCTGAAACCTATTTTCTTTACCATCAACCGCATACACTTCAGATAAAGTATAATAAACAAACTGATTTGGGTTAATAATCCCACCTGAATTATTTTCAAAAACAAAAAAGTCAGTTATATGCCCTTTTTCATCTTCTAAGTGATGTAACCCACTAGAAATTAGAATAACCCCTTTCCCATCCGGTAAAATATCATAACCTTTACCATCTAACTTAAAGGTCATTGTATCTGTACTAGGATTAGTGTAATAGAATTTACCTTTTCCATCTAACGCCTGAAAATCATCACAAGCAGAAATAGATATGACTGCGGCAATAAACCAAATAATTTTTAGGATGATTTTCATAATATTATTTCCAAATGATAATTTTATAGTTATTCTAAATAATCAGAATGTTACACCTGAATGAGGGGGGTTATCTCTCACTTTAAATATTACCAGCAATGCTAACAGTATATTATTAATTGATATTGATAAAAATAACTTTACGATAAGTGCTTTAACTAACTAATTTACTGTTAACTATCTATTTTGTTGCAATCAACACCCTAAAATAGTTTAAATATTATCCATTATGACCACGTAATACTTTTAATAATACTTGATAAACATCCTCCATCATTGGTGTAAGAGGCTGATTATTACGTATTAAAGCGACTGTACGAGTTAATTCAGGTTGCTGAAGTTGTAATACTTTCAGTTCAGGGTCACGTAAATGAACAGTATAAAGTTGAGGTAGGATGGCAATAGCTAGTTTAGAACGAACTAAACCATATAGAGTTTCAATATAATCAACTTGATAACGAATATTTAATTTGAGCCGATGGCTTTCTACTGTTGCAGCAACTAAACGTTGAATATTCCCTTTAGAAAATACAGCAATGTCGCGATTATTCAGTAATTTCCAAGGTAAATGAAATTCATTGTTCGCTAACCTGTCATCATGATGAATAACAGCAACAAAAGGGTCATCTTGTAATGGGGAAATACTCAGCTCTTGTGGAACTGAACTGTCTAGAACCCCTATGCCAAAATCAACTTCATGATTAATTATCTGGTTCACGAGTAAGTCATTAGTTTGATCATAAAACTCGGTTTTTAATCTAGGAAATAATTGGTTTAATTGTTCAGGAACAGATGGAAATACTAATGAACTCACAGAAGGAACAAGCCCTATACGCACTATACCATCACCACCATCCTCGATGATTTTTTGAATATCACTAAATGCACGATGCGACACACTGAGGATTTGCTGTGCATGAGGTAAAATAGCAGCACCTAGTTCCGTTAATGTGACTGATGATGCCGTTCGATTAATTAGCTTTCCACCTAAAACAGATTCAATTTGCCGTAAAGCACTACTAAGTGCAGGCTGACTTACAGCTAAACGATTAGCTGTTTCAGTAAAATGACGCAACTTTGCCAAAGTGACAAAATACTGTAATTGTTTGAGCGTCAGTGCCGGCAGCCGTTGCCAAGGTTCTGTCATAATCGTTAATTGTCTGCAGATTGAATAATCATGGAATATTCATCCTATCATAACCTTCTCTTATAGCCTGATAAATTTTATCATCTTGGCAAACGTTTGCCTTGCTCATAAAGTAGCAACCATAAATCATATAAATGGTATTTTTATGAACATAACAGAGCAAACTCGGCGTAATGCTATTCAAGCCGCAAAAGGCAATATTCCTTTTGACCTTTTACTCACACAAGCCAATATCGTTGATATGGTAACAGGCGAGATACGCTCCGCAGATATCGGTATCGTAGATAATTTGATTGCAAGTGTCCACCCAACAGGTTCACGCACTGATGCAAAAGAAGTTCATGATTTATCGGGTTATTTTATTTCACCTGGGTTAATTGACACTCACGTCCATTTAGAAAGTTCTCACCTTCCACCAGCTCGTTATGCAGAAATCGTTCTAACTCAAGGGACAACTGCCGTCTTTTGGGACCCCCATGAACTTGCTAATGTATTAGGATTAGAGGGAGTCCGCTATGCAATTGACTCTAGTCGTAATTTACCTTTAGACGTTATGGTTGCTGCACCATCATCCGTCCCATCTACGCCAGGGTTGGAAATGTCGGGGGCAGATTTCGCAGGCAAAGAAATGTCAACTATGCTTAGTTGGCCTGAAGTGCGGGGGGTCGCCGAGGTTATGGATATGCATGGCGTACTCAATGGCAGCGAAAAAATGGAGGAAGTGCTGAATGCAGGGCTCCAATCCGGTAAATTAATAGAAGGGCATGCTCGAGGGTTAAAAGGTGCCGAATTACAGGCTTACCTCGCGGCAGGCGTTACTTCAGACCATGAGTTAACTTCCGCAGATGACGCGCTGGAAAAACTCAGAGCGGGCCTTACTTTAGAAATTCGAGGCTCCCATCCCTACTTACTCCCTGACATTGTGAATGCACTGAGATCATTGCCCCATTTATCATCGCAAATCACAGTCTGTACCGACGATGTTCCACCCGATATGCTGATAGAAAAAGGTGGTATTATCGCTTTACTCAACCTATTGATTGAATATGGCATGCCAGCAACTGATGCACTGCGCTTTGCAACACTCAATGCGGCTATTCGCTTACAACGTAATGACCTTGGTTTAATTGCCGCAGGCAGAAAAGCTAACTTCGTACTCTTTGACTCACTGACAACGTTAAAAGCACAAGCCGTTTATGTAGCAGGTAAAAAAATTGCAGAAAAAGGCAAATTAATACATGCCATTAGTTCTCCATCAGATATTTTACCACCTCGAGATACTATGCATCTTTCCCCAATTACCGCGGATGATTGCCAACTTAAAATTGATGGAGTGAATAATGGAATAGCTAGATTGCGGCATATCCATGGCGCCCGCTTTACTCAATGGGGAGAAGTTGATGTGCAAGTTACTAATGGCATAGTACAACTTCCTGATAATTTTAGTTTTATTCGCGTTCAGCACCGCCATGGGCGTCATGATGCACGACCACAGATTGCCCTGCTCGAAGGTTGGGGTGAATTACGCGGCGCCATCGCTACTAGCTATTCACATGACTCTCATAACCTTGTCGTGCTCGGTCGTGACCCACAGGATATGGCGATTGCCGCCAATTTATTGATAGAAAGCAGTGGAGGCATGGCCTTAGTCCAAAATGGACAAATTTTAGCCCATGTAGCTATGCCAATTGCGGGCATGTTATCGGATTTACCCGCCTCAGAACTCGCCGAGCAGTTCCGTCAATTACGTGAGTTAAGCCATAAAATTGCTGACTGGGAACCGCCTTATCGTGTTTTCAAAGCGATAGAAGGAACTTGTCTAGCCTGTAATGCAGGGCCACATTTAACCGACTTAGGATTAACAGATGGAACAACACGTCAACTTGTTGATGCCGTTCTTCATTTTTCCGAGCACTAATGACCTAAAAATACGAATATACCAAAAATAATGACAGGAGAGCCTATTAATGGCTGAAAATTCAATAAATACGCCAACATCAGGGAGTTGGTTAGAAAAACGCTTCGCATTAAAAGAACGCGGAAGTTCAATTAAAACTGAGTGTTTATCGGGTATCACGGGCTTTTTAGCTGCCGCTTATCTATTGGTGGTAATTCCTGGTTTATTAGCCGCGGGTGGAATGGATAAAGGCGCTGCAACAACAGGGACCATTATTGTCTTTGTGCTTGCCAGCTTATTAATGGCTTTTTATGCAAATTTACCTTTTATTGTGGGTCCTGGAATTGGCGGGTCGGTACTCGTTGGTATTACCCTAGCGGGCAGCGAAGGAATAGATTGGCAAATAGGGTTAGGTATTGCGTGCTGGTCTGGTATTTTATTTTTTCTGTTAACCAAATTCGGCTTACGTGAAGTAGTAACTCGTTCAGTACCCCAATCAATTAAACTCGGATTAACTGCATCAATTGGGCTTTTTGTTGCTGTATTAGGCTTTCGCAATGCTGGGCTAGTATTAGCCAATCCAAAAACTAATGCATTAATGTTAGGTGATTTCCTTTCACCGGGTGCTTTAGTTGCCCTTGCAGGTTTTTTTGTCGCTATCGCATTACAAGCGCGTAAAATTCCCGGTGGAATATTATGGGCCATTTTATTTGCGACTATTTTAGGTATTCCATTTGGTGTCACAAAACTACCTGAAAGTTTTATTGGTGTTCCTCATTCTATCGCACCAGTTCTTGGGCAAGTTGATTTAATTGGTGCGTTGAATATTGCATTTTTACCCTTCTTATTTGTCTTTTTTGCTGCTGAATTTTTCTCTACCATGGGAACAACATTAGCCGTTGGCGGCGAAGCAGGTCTATTAGATAAAGAAGGTAATATGCCGAATATAAACCGCCCATTTATCGTTGACTCAATCGCAGCAGCATTAGGACCAATGGTCGGCATTCCAGCTGCAACAGCATTAATAGAGTCGTCGGCAGCCGCTGAAGCGGGTGGTAAAACAGGAATGACAGCTCTTGCCGCAGCATTTATGTTTTTATTAATGTTATTATTTACCCCTATTGCATTAATGATCCCAGCACAAGCCACCGCGCCCGCATTAATTTTGATTGGTCTAAATATGTTTAGTGGTCTACGTAAAGTTGATTTAGGCAACTTTACTGATGGGTTACCTGTTTTAATGATGGTGATGATCACCTTAATTGCCAATAGCTTTGGAACAGGGATTGCTGGCGGGTTGTTATTCTATATTTTAATTAAAGCTGTTGCTGGTAAATGGCGCGAGATCCCTATCAGTTTATGGATTCTAGCAGTCCCTCTCGTGTATTATTTCTCAACACTAGTAAAACACTAATACTCACTGAATGATAAAAAGGCCAGAGTTTAAATAATGACGTGAACCCCAGAAATTGGTTACCCAATGACTGGGGTCAGCTCATAATCAGCGGCCTTTTTAATTAAGCTAACACTAATTTAATACCGCTTGTGCTTCTATTTCTATTAGCCATTCTGGCAATGAAAGGCCTGTCACAATAATCCAAGAAGAGGCGGGAGGCATTTCACCAAACTTTTCTTTTAATACATTTGTAATAGCAAGCTGCTCTTCGTCACTATCATAACCTGCTTTAATATAGATACGTAACATCACGACATGGGATAAATCCCCACCCGCTTCACGTAATACATGCTCAATATTAATCAGTGACTGAACTGTTTGTTCATACATCCCACCAGTTACAGTCTCTTGTTCAGCATTTACACCAACCTGCCCCGATAAAAATAATTGGCGTGTTCCACTCGTTTCTATTGCTTGGCTAAAGCCATACTGCAAAGAGTTAAATACCGTTTTAGGGTTAATTGATTTTTTTGTCATTTTTTATCCGTTTTAAAATATCAACCAACTGTAAATTATAAAGAAAATTCTATTAAAGTATCTAAGTATCAGACAAATTCTATCTGTTGAAACAAATAACGCATTTAAAGCTACATATATTGATAAAGTTTATTTAAAACTATTCATGACACCGAGTTCCATAAACTTTGCTAGCTTCTGTATTTCAATTTTTTTCTTTATCCAATCAGTTGGGATGCCATTTAAGTAAGCCATTTTGGCACCTATTAGGATGGGTTGTAGTTCATCCGGAACCCGGTTTATGACCCAATCAACGGCTTTATCTTTTGTCACAAACTGCCCAGTTTCCATGGTTTTCCACATTCTAGCCAATGTCAGTAAAACATTTCTCTCATCACTGTCTAAAGATGACAATAAATTAGGGAGAGAATCTAACATCGCTTGCTTTATTTGCTGTTCATTAACAACAGGGAGTTGATATTCTTTTGATTGCCATAAACTAACAGCTTCTTGCTGTGCTTGCGCTAACATCAAAGTAAATTCAGGATCGTAAACTTGACCTTCCAACTGCCCTTGCTCAATACTTTGCCGTAACCATTCCCCATACATTAGTTCACATTTTGCTGGGTATGAAAGAGAGGCTAACTCGCCTGAAACAAAAACAGCTATTTCTAATGGCCGACGCCCTTGAGGATCGCTAGGATAAAGCCCAGAAATTACCATAAAATCAGAAACCAGTAGCGTTCTCTGGTCATGAGTCATTTCTTTATCAATGACAACTAATATATCAATATCACTTGCCGGCTTTAAACCGCCAGACACGCCTGAACCATGAAGATAAACGGCAATCAATGAATCACAAAGATGCCGTTGTAAAATCGACAATGTTTGCGCTACCTGATATGAATTTTTCATAACGCTCTAAAAACCTTTTTATAATGTTTTCTAACTCCACATGAGTGACGCTAATTTAGCTATTATTACAATAAAAGATAGGCAAAAATAGCCCCATTCTAGGGACTATTTTTGTTAATTAGATAAGTGGAGGAATAGACGGTAAAATAGGAACTTCAATCACCGTGGGTCCATTACGATTGAATGCTTCTTGGCAGGCTTTTTTGACTTCATCAACGGTTTGAGCCCTTACCGCGCTGCAACCGTATCCTTTACCCAATGCAACTATATCCAGGTTTGGAATATCAAGCCCCGGTACCCCCGGTGTTTTCTCGAGTACCGCAAATGATTTTAAAATCGCATACTCATTATTTTTAGGTATCACAAAAACAATCGGTAAATTATGTTGAGCTGCGCTCCATAAACCCTGAATAGAATATTGCATTGAACCATCACCAATAATTGCCATCACAGGACGATGCCGCCCACTGTCTCTCTCTGCTAGTGCAATACCAACACTCGCGGGTAAATTCCAACCTAACGAACCACTCGCAAATGTATAAAAAGAGTCGGGTAACGTTATCGGCCATTCTTGGTGTAACTCGCCTAAATTAGACGGGGATTCTTCAACAAGTACAGTATCTTCTGGGGAAACCTCTCTCAGAGCGCGGAATAACTGAGAGGCACTTAATATTTCCGAAGTGTTCTGAGTCTCTGCTGTAGAATGAGGAGCCATACCATGCGGTTGCTTAACCACTGTTTTAGCCATTTTTCTTGGCATCACCAATTGGTGCAACCCTTCCAGCGCTAAAACGGCATCACTTAATAAACTATCACCAACAGGGGCTCTCCCCGCCTCAATAGGGTCATCTGTAATATGCAATAAGCGCATACCATCAGGGATATAGCTTCCCGCAACATAAGGGTAGTAGCGAAAAACGGGTGCACCGACCACAATAGCTAAATCATGACCTTTCAGTTTTTCTGATAATGGCTTTGTCGCAAAAGGCAATCCACCAGCATATAAAGGATGATCCTCAGGAAATGGAGGCCGTTCGGATGCAGGAGCAGACCAGACTGGTACATTGATTTTTTCAGCCAATTGAATAGCCACATCCCACCCTTGTCCCCTTGCAATTGCTGAACCGTAAATCAAAACGGGGTTTTCAGCGTTAGATAAAGCAGTTGCAAATTCCTGTAAACGAAGAGGATCATAACCAATACGCTCCGAAACTGAACGAACAGTTGGCATGGTCATTTGTGTCTCTTTATCCCAGTCATCCAGCGGAATTGATAAAAACACAGGCCCTGCGGGTGGTTGCAACGCCATAGCATAAGCCCGCATAAATGCAGCAGGGACATCTTCAGCACGTACAGGCTGATAGCTCCATTTCACCCACGGTTTCGGAAGTGTTTCGGGTTCGATATTTGTCAGCCAAGGTTCCATTAATAACATTTCTCTCGTTTGGTTGCCGGCAGTAATAATCAATGGTGTCCGGTTCATATAGGCGGTTAATATATTACTCATCGCATTACTTAAACCTGCTGATGTATGTACATTCACCATAGCAACCTTACGCATACCTTGAGCATAACCATCAGCTGCGGCAACAGCCGAAGACTCATGTAAAGTTTGGATGTAACGAAAATCACTCGGAAAATCTTTTAAAAATGTTTCTTCTGTTGAGCCTGGATTGCCAAAAACGGTTGTTACACCTAATTTACGTAATAATTCGAATGTTACTTGCCGAATGGTTTTTTTCATTTAAAACACTCCATAAAAATCATCATAACTAAGTGGGCTACCGAGTAATCTTATAAGCCTTGATCAAACTACATTCTCCATTGATTTACATAAGCTTTAGTAATACATCATAGCAAAAATTTTATTCTCACTATATTAAGAAAAAATAAGACTTTAAAATAAAAATGAGTGTCAACAATCTTTTATTAAGATAAAAAACAAATAGTTAAACTATTAACCTATTATGATAATAATAAAAAGATGCTGAAAAACACTAAATAACAATATACAAACAAAATTAAACTGTGATTTTTGTTAATAATAATGTTGTTTATTTAATTCTAAGCCATAAATTTAAAACCGGTATTGTCACTATTTAAAACGCTAATTTTTTGATACAAACCTTATATTATTCATACAGATTACTATTTTGTTTTCTTACTAGTGGCGGTTTTCTTTTATGTCACACATCACACTTCTTATCATTCCTTTCGATTATCTCTTTACCTTTCTCAGATAAAAAAACACCTCATTTACACCATTATCATTACGATATAAAAACGGCACAAAAACAAAAAAAACCATAAAAACAAATAATTAGTGATATTCTCACAAAAATACTCAACGACGAAAAAAACAATATCTAAATAGTGTTATAGATCATGTTTAACTAAAAGTTATAGATACCCAAACAAAACTCATTGTTAAACAAAAGTTAAGCAAAGTAATTTAATTTGTCGCTAATGTTAAATAACAACAGTGAAAGTTCTGGTAAACTAACTTGAGGTAAAATAATGATCCTAGATGCCAGCTACACTTTATTAGTCGCTTGTTTGGCGCTATTGATTGGTATGTTTGTCGTTAAATACACACCATTTCTTCAAA
The DNA here is from genome assembly GCF_041344805.1 of Providencia sp. TYF-12. NCBI lineage: Bacteria > Pseudomonadati > Pseudomonadota > Gammaproteobacteria > Enterobacterales > Morganellaceae > Providencia > Providencia sp. TYF-12. The sequence goes on along the minus strand of NZ_CP166833.1, from coordinate 1,179,247 downwards.
AAAACCATATTCCTGAAGCCGTTGTCGGTGGGTTTATTGTTGCCATAATTTTATTAATCGTTGATAAAACAGTAGGTTATTCATTTACTTTCGATGCTTCACTACAAAGCATTCTAATGATCACCTTCTTCTCATCAATTGGGTTAAGTTCAGATTTTTCTCGATTAATAAAAGGAGGGAAACCTCTCGTTTTATTAACCATCGCAGTAACCATTTTGATTACCATTCAAAATACAGTAGGAATGGGAATGGCGGTTTTATTAAATGAAAGCCCATTTATTGGTTTAATTGCGGGGTCAGTGACGTTAACCGGTGGGCATGGTAATGCAGGAGCTTGGGGGCCAATACTGGCTGATAAATACGGTGTCACAGGTGCAGTTGAATTAGCGATGGCTTGCGCTACCCTCGGTTTAGTCTTAGGTGGGTTAATTGGTGGTCCTGTTGCTCGTCACTTATTGAAAAAAGTCACTATTCCAAAAGCCACTGAACTTGAAAAAGAAACAATTATTGAGGCTTTTGAACAACCTAGCGTTAAGCGGAAAATTAATGCAAATAATGTGATTGAGACCATTTCGATGTTAATTATCTGCATCGTCGCTGGTGGATATATCAGTGAATTATTTAAAGATACCGTGTTGCATTTACCTACTTTTGTGTGGTGTTTATTTGTTGGTATTATTATCCGTAATGTATTAACCCATGTATTTAAGCATGAGGTTTTTGAGCCAACAGTTGATGTATTAGGCAGTGTCGCATTATCACTATTTTTAGCCATGGCATTAATGTCACTCAAATTTGGTCAATTAGCGAGTATGGCTGGGCCTGTTTTAATCATCGTTGCCGTACAAACTATGGTTATGGTGCTATTCGCTTGTTTTGTTACCTTTAAGATGATGGGTAAAGATTATGATGCTGTCGTTATTAGTGCAGGGCATTGTGGCTTTGGTATGGGGGCAACCCCTACAGCTATTGCCAATATGCAAACAGTTACCAAAGCTTTTAGCCCATCACATAAAGCCTTTTTAGTTGTTCCAATGGTTGGAGCCTTTATTGTTGATATTGCAAATAGCATCATAATTAAGATCTTTATTGAAATCGGTACTTACTTTACTTAACACGATAGTATAACTTGCGAGCCTATAACAAAAAGCTATAGGCTCGCTTCTCTGTTTCTTTTCAGTTACCCACGTTTCCCCTCAAAGACTATTGAACTTTACTGGTTCCTTTGCGCTAAGAAAAACTTGATTAGCGAAAAATAGAGTAATCGCTCACATTCATCGTAACAACGTGATGACTTATCCGGATTAATTTAAATGATTTCGCTAACATAGTGATATAGCGAAAAATAGTAGGTTTTATACAATGAAATTAAGGCATCTTGATATTTTTTATGCAGTCATGACCTGTGGGTCTTTAACTCGTGCAGCAGAAGTTTTACATATTTCACAACCAGCAGCCAGTAAAGCCTTAAAACATGCAGAGCAACAACTTGGGCTAGTGTTATTTCAGCGGATAAGAGGGAAATTGCTCCCTACTGATGAAGCCAATTTGCTGTTTGAAGAAGCCAAAGAAGTTTATCACAACTTAGAAAAGCTAAGAATTTTAGCACAAAACTTATCACGTAACCCTCAAGGTAAACTTGCTGTAGGGTGTCTCCCCAGCTTGGGGTTAAACCTCGTTCCCGAAGTAACGGCTCTGTTTATAAAAAAACATCCCAATATTAAACTGACCATAGGAACACATCACACAACAGATATTATGCAGTTATTAACTCAGCAAGACTTAGATATTGGCATAGGCTTCAACCTAAGTATTGAAGGTGGGATCACAATGCTGCCGATTGCTAATATTCCGTTGGTCTATGTAGACAGTAAACCACCATCACACTCACCTGTTTCTCTTATCGATATTGATCAACAGCGTTGGATACACCCTGGCTCAGATTCATTGGCCCAATTATTACAAGAACGCCATGAGTTTTTAGAGTCAAACATTAGCGTTCATACTTATCATATGGCAGCTGAATTCGTCCAAGCTGGGTTGGGGTGTAGCATCACCGATATTTTTTCAGCTGAGCATACCTTACCCGAATCAATGATTTACCCTCTCAAAGAAGATTTACAGCTCGCAGTCTCCGTCTTTCATCGTGCGGATAGACCATTAACGAAAGCGGCACAAAATTACGTCAATACATTGGCGTTAACTTTGGAAAAAAGGAATAAAACAGTTAACCAAAAGTTATACTCTGGTAATGAAAACTCAATTGTTTAGTTAACCTATTCACCGTTAAATAATAACTCCTTAGTGATTATTGGTTATAGAATATTATGGCTAAACATGTGGTGATTATCGGTGCCGGTGTGATTGGACTAAGTACCGCATATGCATTAATTAAAGCGGGGCAAACTGTCACGTTAATTGAGTCTGAAACAGATGTTGGAATGCACACCAGTTTTGCAAATGGTGGTCAGCTTAGTTATCGCTATGTGTCCCCACTCGCCGATGCTGGTGTGCCTTTACAAGGTTTGCGTTGGATGGGGAAAAACGACTCGCCTTTAAATTTAAAGATAACCCCGTCTGTGCACCAATGGTCTTGGTTAGCACAATTCACATTAGCTTGTAACCGAAAAACCAATAGAATCAACGGAGACCATCTTTTACGCTTATCATTATTAAGCAAAAATATGATGAATTTATGGCGTCAAAAAGGTGATTTAGGCGATTTTGCGTGGGAAAAATCAGGCAAACTGATTATCCACCGTGATTCGAAAAGCTTTCTAAAAGCCAACGAAACCGCCGATAAACAATTCCAAAAAACATTAACACCCGCTGAAATCATCGAACTGGAACCCTCTTTAAAACATATACAGTCCCAATTAGTCGGTGCCATCTATGCCCCTGATGATGAAAGTGCTGATTGTTATTTGTTCTGTAAAAATCTCCTGCAATATTTGCAAACTCAACCGCAATTTAATCTTTGTTTACAACAATCAGTCCAATATTTCATTAAACAAGATAACCGTATTACAGGCGTAGCGACACACCAGGGAATAATTCAAGCCGATGATTTTATTGTTTGTGCAGGTAACGGCAGTCGTGAATTATTGAAGTCGCTCAAAATTAATGTGCCAATATTAGGTCTTAAAGGGTATAGCTTAAGTGTGAAATATCCACAAACAGAAAATACAGTACCTAAAATTAACGTGACTGATTACGGAAATAAGATTGTCTATGCCAAACTTAATGACCAACTCCGTATTGCTGCCATGGTCGATATTGGATATGACACGGCTGGCTTACGCGAAAATAGAATAAAAGCGCTCAAAAAAATCATAAAAAAAACCTTTCCAGAGCTACCACAAGTTGATAGCGCCGAAAGTTGGTTTGGTTTACGTCCATCAACACCTAAAGGACCTCCAATTTTAGGAAAAACTGCATACCACAATTTGTGGCTAAATATTGGTCACGGCAGTTTAGGTTTCACACTCGCTGCTGGTAGTGCAGAAATATTAACTAAACTTATTACAGAACAAAAATCACCTATTTCTTTAACTGGATTCACGAGGTAACTATGCCCATTAAACGTAATAACCCAAAACCACGCTTAGCTGATAGTGTTGAACATGCAGGCATTGTTTATTTATCAGGGCAGGTACCGAATGATTTAACTGGCGATATTACGCAACAAACTGAAGAAGTTTTTGCGAAAATAGATGCTTTATTAGCAGCAAGCAACAGTGATAAAACCCGTATTTTATCTGCTCAAGTTTGGATTAAAAATATGGCGAGAGACTTTTCCGCCTTTAATGCAGCATGGGAAAATTGGATGCCTGTAGAAAATAGCCCTGCGCGTGCAGCGGTTGAAGCTAATATGGCTCGTGACCAAGTACTTGTTGAGATTATGGTTATTGCTTCCCAGTCCTAATATACTTTAACTGTATACCTCGCTATCAATAAAAACAGTGAGGCCTAAAATTAAAGGCTCACTGTTTTTTCATCCAAGCCATGGTTAGGAAACTTTAGTTTTCAATATCACATGCTATTTAAGCTGTCGTCATCAACTTTTTCTTATCACATACCTGATTAGACAAATTCACCCCATTTTTATAAGCAACAATATCCGCCATAATAGCTAATGCTATCTCAGGGGGGGTTTTGCTCCCAATAGGAATACCAATAGGTGCATGAATACGCTTAATTTCATCGACTGACATACCGCCCGTCTCAACTAAACGCTCTCTTCGACGAGCGCTTGTTCTTACAGAGCCCATTGCACCAATATAGAATGCATCTGTATTTACCGCTTCCATTAATGTCAAATCATCGATCCGCGGGTCATGAGTTAATGAAACTATTGCACTATTAGGGGAACACCCCTTTTCTTCTAAATAACGGGCAGGAAATACAGGTATGATTTCTATCTGAGAGGGAATCTGCTGCGAAAAACGTGATAACTCATCATTTCTATGATCACAAATAATCACTTCAAAGCCTAAAGTGAGTGCAAAATTAGCACAATAAGCGCCAACTGTTGAAATGCCAGCAATAATCAGTTTTGGGGGAGCTGCAATGTATAATTGAATATCGTGACCATCTCGTTCTATCTGTGTTGAAAACTCAATATCCTTTACCGTATTAATCATTCCGGGCTGCGGCAATGTCACTTTTTTGATAATTGCAGAATAACCCAATAATGCATTTTGAATTTCGATTAGATAATTAAGTGATTTTTCATTATTTGGTAAATATTCTATTAAAACATCTAAACTCCCCTCACAGGGTAAATTTACTTTGGCTTCGATGCCACCTCGCCCATAACGTACGACTTGGCTGCTATCCGTATATTCAGTCTGTTTAATTCGTTGAATAAAGTCTTCCTCAATACAACCTCCAGAAAGCGAGCCTAAATACTGACCATCACTTCTTGCAACCAAAAGAGAGCCAGGGCTTCTAGGTGAAGAGCCATAAGTATTCAATACGGTACATAGCCAGATAGGCCCTTCTTTTATCCAAACAACCGCTTGAGAGATAACAGAAACATCTTCACGCAACATATTTGCTCCCTATTTGTTATCAAAACTTGGATAGTCAATGTCCTTAATAACATTTTTATCATTTATATCCATTTCATAAACAACATTATGGTGTAATAGCGATTTTGCACCTTCATCCCCCGTCAATCTAATTAAATCTAAATAGTATTTAGCAGATATCCCCACAGGATGACCAGGGCACCCCTGATATATAGGTCTTACTAATGAATGATATTTTAATTCATTAGCTACACATACAAATAACTCACTATTTATATATGGCATATCCGCCAAATGAATCAACCACCCATCTAAGTGCCATGTTTCTTTAACACCTAATGCGATAGAATCACCCAGCCCATCACTATTTAACAATGAAAATGAAATGTTAAATTGTAAGCAATTATTAATAACATCAACATTATTTGGGCGAGTAACCACATGAATCGGAAGCCCACTACCCATTGAATTATATAAAGTTTTCTCAAAAACCGTTTGCTTATCAAGCACGAAATTTAATTTACTTCCTTTACCTCCAGCCTTTTGAAAACGTTCACTTTTTCCTGCTGCTAATATTAAAATGCCAATATTCATAGGTTACGTTATGTGTATATATATTTATTGCGTATCTCATAGATAAGGTATATTCAATAAGATAACAAGCTTTAGTTTTCATTAATTTGCTAATTATTAGTAGTTGAACAATAGTTAAATGGATATAGAATAAATATCAATGCAATTATAAAAATAAAAACACTGATACAGTAAAAATAAGTGTAAGGGTGTATTATGAGCAAAAGCAATGTCGAACTCTCCCGCAGACACTTTCTAAAATGTGCCGTTATTGCTGGGATATCTGTTTATTTAGCGCCTTTGTATAGCCGTGCCTTTGACGTGCTATTCGAGGAAAAAATCCTTCAATCTCCAGATTGGAATCCCATAGATAAGCAAATAAAATTTCGAATTGATGGTTTTTCCAAAGTTCAAGGAGAAAAAGTATTTGCTCGAGATATACGCGCTCGCGATATCCCTCACTGGCCCAAAAAACAGGGTCATGCATTTCTACTTCGAGTTACTCAAGCCGATAAAATCTATCAAGGTTTTGACCTCAGTCGTCTTAAAGATGGGTTAATGCCTGATCGCCTTGTGACGGCAGCAGATTTAGAAAAAGATGGTGTCGCCTTCCCTGACTTTTATGGTGATGACATGTTGTTACCTACAGGGAAAACCCCCGCATATCTAGGTCAAGCGGTCGCTTTATTGATTTATCATGACTTCGCTAGATTTAACTTCGCGAAAGAAACGCTAAAATTCCGTGATGATGTCATTCAATATGGCGCTTATACTGGCCCTCTCGAACGCAATCCTTGGGGAACTTACCGCGGTGTAAGAATTGGCGGAGAAACGCCTTATTCACCAGATGTATACTCTAGTCTAAAAGACATGCCAATTTCCCCTATCGGGATGAAAAAACATCTACCAGTTTGGCCCGAAGGGCGTGAAGGCGGAAAACTGGACGAAGAAGGCATGTTTTATGCTGATGAACTCGCCAAGCAGTTAGAAAACCCACCTGAAGATTGGCTAATTATTAAACGTAACTATTTCTCACAATCTATTGATACCGCAGCACTTGAGCCTGATAATGCTAATGGTTGGTATGATGCAAAAAACCAATCATTCCATTTAGTTATTCCAACTCAATCTCCTCAAGAAGTCGCAGCTTCGCTACCTGAGATGTTGGCAAAATCAAAATTTCCGATTAAACAAATTTTCTTACATCCTTGTTTTACCGTGGGTTATGGTTCCAAAGACCATGCACCATTTCCATACTATGGTGCTATGGCAACACTCTATGGTGATGGTGTACCAATTCGGTTAGCCAATGACCGCTATGAGCAATTTCAATCCAGTATTAAACGCCATGCTTTTGATATGGATTACACGTTAGCCGTTAATAAAAAAACCCACAAAATCGAAGCGCTTTCTGCATCATTCATTGGCGATGGTGGCGGGCGCTGTAACTTTACCCCTTCGGTTGTTATGGTCGGGGCAACTGGCGCCCAAGCAATCTACTACGTCCCTCGTAGTGATCTCTCAGCAGTCGGGATTGCGTCAAGGGCTGTAGATGCTGGCTCAGCTCGTGGCTATGGGACTTTGCAAGCAATGGCTGCCACCGATATGTTGATGGAAGAAGCCGCAAAATTACTGAATGCAGACCCTATAGAGTTTCGAATGAAAAACCTGATTAAATCAGGTATGAAAAATACCCAAGGCGCTATCCCTGGCGGCGCAATTCGTGCCGATGAAGTGCTATCCCGTTGCGCTGAGCACCCCATGTGGCTAGAAAGAGCCAAACGTAAAGCCGACTTTGAAGCAAAAAATAGTGGAAAACTATTTGGCACAGGTATTTCATGTGTACAAAAAGACTTTGGTACAGGAGCTGAATCTTCATTTGCCCGCGTCGAGCTAACTCCTGAAGGTAAAATTGCTATCTATCACAGTGGAGCGGAAATTGGCACAGGTATGTCAACCTCTCAGTCGGTGGTTTGCGCTAAATGGCTAGGTAAACCTGCAGAAGAAGCTCATTTTTCTGTCGTTGATTGGTCTGTATTACCGATGGTTTCGAGTGGTAATCCATTCGCTATGTCACAAGAAGAACAGGAACGCTTAGCACAGAACCCTCTTTGGACACCTAATTATTGTTCACCAGCAAGTGCGAGTAATTCCGCTTATTATTTCACTCAAAGTACGAATGAAGCCGCTCGATTAATATTCGAATATGGTTTATGGCCTGCTGCGATGTCTATTTGGCAAGAAGGTATTGGTAATGGACAAGCCGCTCCTCTCGTTGTTCGACGTGAAGATGCGCGTTGGGTTGAAAATGGCTTAACCGCTAATGGATTAGAAGTACTGAGTTTATCTCGCTTAGTTGAACGAACTTTCCAAATGGGTGGGGTTACAGGCGCCGTTTGCCACGTATTTAACCGCTGGCAATGGGCTGAAGCTGACTTCAAAATTAATGGTGAGACACGTCGTTTATACATTGATGGTCTTTCTTTACGCTTTGCAGATCAAGATTACCAAGTTTGGCATCGTGAAAAAGCCTATTATCCTGACACACAACGTAATAATGCAGGTGTCACCTACTACAGTGCTGTTGCTACACTTTCTGAGCTCTCAATTGATAAGGCAACGGGACATGTTGAACTTCTAGATCATCATACTGTTGTTGAATGTGGCAACCTTATTGTACCTCAGCTTGTCTCAGGGCAGATCCAAGGTGGACTCGCGATGGGGATAGGCCACGCATTACACGAATATTTACCTCTCTATGAAGATGGACCGGGTAACGGAACATGGAATTTCAACCGTTATCATATGCCGTTAGCCAGTGATGTTGCCGTCTGGAAGCAGACAAATGAAATCCTACCGGGGCTTTCAGAAACAGATCCCCCTAAAGGTGTCGCAGAGGTCGTAATGATCCCTGTCGTTTCATCCATCGTTAACGCCATTGCTGACGCAACAGGACATCACTTCCTGCGCCTGCCAGTTCGCCCTGAAGACATCATAGAGGTAATATCATGAGCATAAATTTCCTTCCTCTCACCCTAACTATCAATGGCCAATCCTATGGACCGATAGATGTCCCTGCTGGCCTAATGATGATTGATTTCTTACATGAATACCTAGACCTAACGGGCTCAAGGCTCGGCTGTGGGCAAGGTATTTGTCACGCTTGTGTCGTGATATTAGACAACCCATCCGGTACAAGTGAAGAAATACGAACCTGCATCACAGGGGCTCATTTTTTTAATAATAAAAGTATTCGCACAATTGAAGGCGCTGCAACTAAAGAAGAAAACGGCGACATTACTTTATCCCCAGTGCAACAAGCTTTTGTTGAACACTTTAGTTTTCAATGCGGTTATTGCACCCCCGGCTTTGTTAATGCTGCAACTATTTTTATTGAGCAACTGCAGAAAAACCCAATTGCCGAAGAAGATTTAGAAGAAGCGATTAAACAAGCCCTTAATAATCATATCTGCCGCTGTACCGGTTATGTGCGTTATTACGAAGCCGTACGCGATGTGGTCCTCAGTACTCCAGGGTTACTCAAGGAGGCCATAAAATGATTAAACGCATTCTATTATGGCTTATAGCCATCATTGTTATCGTTTGGGCTGTGCTGTATTGGTACGAAAGCCGTACATTAGATGGCCCAGTGCAAAAAGTTACCGCGACAGCACAAGAAATCGAACGAGGCCATTACCTTACCCTTGCGAGTGACTGCGCTGCATGCCATACAAGTGCCAATGGCGCACCACTGGCAGGCGGTTTCCCTCTGGATACGCCATTCGGGACAATTTACAGCAGTAACTTAACGCCATCCGCTGATTTCGGTATTGGTCGTTGGACAAAAGACGAGTTCTATACCGCTTTGACTCAGGGTATTTCTCCCCCTAGCAAGCACCTTTATCCGGCCATGCCTTATACCTCTTATAAAGGAATAACGCGTGAAGATTCTGATGCTATTTACAGCTACCTCATGAGCCAACCTGCTGTCGATGTCGCTCCTCCTGAGAACGAACTGCCCTTTCCACTAAACCAACGTATGGCAATGATTGGCTGGAATTTATTGTTTTTTAACGATAAGCCCCTACCAAATAGTTCACAAGGTAGCTCTCCTGAATGGTTGCGAGGAAAGTATTTAGTCAATGTGTTAGAGCACTGCGCTGAATGTCATACTCCAAGAGGAAAACTTGGTGAAATGGATTTAGATAACTTTATGAAAGGTGGGTCTTTAGGCCGTTTTATGGCGCCAGATATTACACCTGAAGCTCTCGCAGCTCGCGGTTGGACAACAAAGGACTTGCAACAATTTTTTATGACCGGTATCGCTCCGCAAGGGTCTGCTTTCAGTGATATGCACCCGGTGATTTATCTTAGCTCACAACATCTCACACCTGAAGATAACAAAGCCATTGCGACCTATTTAATGGGCGACAACCCACCCGCAACTTCACCATTAAATATAGGTGAGGGTTCTCCACAGGGCCACCAAATTTACTTGGAAACTTGCTCTGGCTGCCATTCATACGATGGAGAAGGAAAACCTAATGTCGCTGTTGCGCTAAAAGGTAATTCAACGCTTCGTGATGTAGATAGTACTAATTTAATTAATACCATTTTGGATGGTTTACCTGAACAACCATTCCCAAATAACCAAAACATGCAAAGTATGCCTGGATTTGCAGGCCAACTTACAGATGAGCAAATCAGTGATTTGGTAAATTTCCTTCGGGTCCAATGGGGGGGACAACCCGCAGATGTCACCCCAGATAAAATTAAAGCATTACGTCAGTAACAACTAAAAAGCAGCTATCGAGCTTGTAGCAATATTAACAAGCTCGATAGTTCGCCACCAAATCAGCGCATAACAACCGATTCTATATCATTAAATACATGTTGATTTTATGTATTTATTAATAATATTTCATTTGATTTAATTAAATCATACCCTGATAAAACTCAGTGACTTTATTCAATACTGTCATATTAAGATGACTCTAACAATATTATTCACTTTCTTGAATAAATCCCTTTACTCATTCTTGATATACCTCTATAGATAACCTTACTATTTACATAATTTCTTATCTAACTTACTGAGCAATCTGATATTAATCATCAATTTTAGAATAGATATCATCGAAACAAAATAATATTACTATTAACAATTAAGATGAATTATTTATCTCCATCACTAATAAAATCTCCTAAGAATATAATCAGGGAGCACTAAATGTCGGGACAAATTTCTAGACGCAATTTTATCAAACTCGGAACCATTGCAGGTATTGCTGTTATGGTCGGTAAATTACCTTTTGCTAGTGCAATGGAGCTTGATTCAGATTCTCCCCCAACAGATTGGATCGGTCAAAATGGTAAAGCTCGTTTTCGTTGGGACGGTGTGGAGAAGGTAACAGGACGTAAAAACTTTGCACGCGATTACCGAGCAAAAGATATTCCTGGCTGGCCTAAAAAACAAAGTTATGCCTTTATGTTAAAAGCAACGGAAGCGAATAAAACCTTTGAAGGCATCGACATTTCAATGCTAGGGCCAAATCTACAACCCGATAAAATTGTTTTGCAAGAAGACCTTATACGAGATGGTTTAAATATTCCTCAAGATACTAGTATGGGGAAAGGGTTCTATGGCACCAATATTTTAGTCCCTCTTGGTGAGACGCCCCCTATTATCGGCCACCCTGTTGCCATCTTAATTTATCAGGATTTTGATCATTTTAGTGCTGCACAACGAATGCTACGGTTTGCAACGAACACGGTAAAATACGGTGCCGTCACCGGCCCCAAACCGCCAGCTAACTATGGAGCAGCCCGTTACGTTCGCATTGGGGGTGAAACACCACTTTCCCCTTCCATTTTTTCTCCTTACCAAGATTCAGGAATTAAAGGCGGTTTTGATGGTAATACCCCCATTTGGCCCCCTTATGACCCTAAACATGCACTAACCATTCCACCTGTCATTCGAAAAGATCGCGGGGGTGGTTTTATTCAAGCCTTACACCAAGCAGAAAAACACCCCGATAAACAAGAAAAAGCCATGGATTACGCACGGCAAATTGAGCAAGAGGTCGAAGCTGCAAAACAGGACCCCAATAAATTTGTCATTGAACGCCACGGTTTTTCTCAGTCTATCGACCCCTGTGCTATGGAGCCAGATAACTGTAACACTTGGTATGATGCACAAACCAAAACACTGCATATTTTAACCGCGACACAATCACCTGCTGGTGTAGTAAATGCAGCAGCAGAGTTATCTAAAAACAATAAACACTTTTCAGTCGAGAATATTGTGCTATTAACTGGCTCTACGGTAGGTTATGGCTCAAAAGACTATTCGGTTTTCCCGTTCTATTCTATGGTGGCAAGTTTCTATGCCGATGGGCTACCAGTACGTATGGCAAACGACCGCTATGAACAATTTCAAATGGGGATGAAACGCCATTCCATTGAAATGGATGTCACCATTGTGGGTGATAAAAAAACGGGTAAATTTGATGTATTAAAAGGTACTTATAACTGTAATGGCGGAGGTCGTGAAAACCTTTCCGTTGCCGTATCTCACGTTGCTGTCCGTGGAGCCCAATCGATTTATTATTTCCCTAAATCGGACTTAACAGCCTTAGCAATGGCGACCCCTGCAGTTGAAGCCGGCTCTATGCGTGGTTTTGGGTCATTACAATCTATGGCGGTCACCGAGTTAATGGTCGATGAAATCGCCCATGATCTTAACATTGACCCTATCGAGTTACGCCGCCGTAACGCTATTTTAGAAGGTTATCCAAATACTCAAGGTGGTGTTATTGCAGGCGATCCTCGCAATGTAGAAATGTTAAACCTAGCAGAAAACCACCCAATTTGGGTCGAACGTAATAAAAATAAAGCAGAATATGAAGCAAAAAACCTGGGGAAACTCTACGGTGTTGGTTTTGCTCAAGTACAACAAGTTTACGGCTCAAGTGGCGTTCCTACTATCCTCTCCCTAGAATTTGACGCCAATGGCAAACTCACCATGCGCCATTGTATGCAAGAAATTGGTACTGGCGGCACAACCGCACAACAAGTGATGGTATGGCAGGCGCTGAGTAAAGCCCCTGATGTTGTCGAGTTTGGCGTCACTGAATTTGAGGAGTTACCCCTTAAAACCAGTTGGGCAGACCAGAAAAAACAAGATGAGTTATCTAAAACTGATCCTTATTGGACGCCCGCTCTTATCCCTGATATGAGCTCATCTAGTGGCGTTTACTACATTGGTTTCGGTACTCGCCAAGCCGGGCATTTTCTATTGGAAAACACACTCTGGCCTGCCGCAAAAAGTATTTGGAGTGAAGGTCCTGGTGGTGGAGCTTTCAATGGCTTAAATGTCGAATTCGCAGATATCCGAGTAGGGCCTGAAGGTATTGGCGGCGGAGGCATGAAACCAATTCCCTTCGACAAACTTGCAAAAAGAGCTCATGAAATGGGGTTAATTACAGGCGTCGCCGTACATGGATACTCAAGCTGGCAATGGGCTCGTGCAGAATTTGATATTCCTACTGTTGGCTTAAAAAACCTCCCTCTTGATGCGATATCTGTACGTTATGGTGATGGTGCATCACAAAAATTGAAAAAACAAATGACAACAGGCGGTTATCATTTCATTAAACGTAATATTGCCTACTACCCGCCGACACAGCGCGCAAAAGCCGACCCGACTACAGTGACGCCCGCATCCTGTTTAGTTGAGCTCAATGTCAATACCATGACTGGCGAAGTCGAGATCATGCGTCACCATATGATTATGGACCCCGGCACTATGATTGTACCTGAATTAGTATCTGGGCAAATCCAAGGTGGCACCGCAATGGGGATTGGTCACGCATTAATGGAAGAGCTCCCGTTATATGAAGATGGCCCCGGTAATGGAACATGGAATTTTAACCGCTATGTTCTGCCTCGAGCTAAAGATGTCGCCGTATGGCAGCAAACCATCGATTACTTACCGCCCCTTTCTGAGACCTCACCACCAAAAGGTATGGCTGAACTTGGAATGATCCCCATCTTACCAGCGACTAGTAATGCATTAACCCACGCTACAGGCAAGCGTTTCTACGAATTCCCGATTACGGTTGATAAAATTAAAAAGGCCCTCTCATGAATATCAAAAATGCCGTTCCGATTATTGAGCGCAAGCCATTAACACTGACCATTAACGGCAAAAAAATTGGTCCTATTGATGTCCCTGTTGGTATGCCAATGATTGAATTTTTACATGAATATTTAGACCTCACTGGTACTCACTTCGGCTGTGGGCAAGGGATCTGCCACGCTTGCACCATCATGGAAATTCAACCCGATGGCTCAACGATTGAAAGCCGCACCTGCATCTTTGGTGCTCATTACTTTAATCATAAAAATATTGTCACCATCGAGGGGCAAGCTAAACTTGATGAACAAGGCAACGTCATTGAATTAACACCAATCCAGCAAGCCTTTATCGAAAACTTCTCTTTCCAATGTGGGTATTGTGCCCCTGGTTTTGTCACTGGCGCGACGGTATTTCTTGATAAGCTCAAGAAACACCCAATTAAACGCGCAGAGCTAGAACATGCAATAGAAGAAGCTCTCAACGAACATATTTGCCGTTGTACCGGCTATGTACGTTATTATGAAGCGGTGAGAAAAGTTGCTCTCGACACCCCCGGCTGTGTAATAGAATAAGGGGAAAGACAATGACTAAATCTAGCTCCATACGTAAAACGTTCTATATCATCATCGTAATATTCATAGCGCTTATGCTTGCTATCCTATTCGGTGCATTTCGAACCTCAAGTATCGCAACTAATATCGATAAACCACTGACCTCAGAAGAAATCGCAAAATTACTGCCTAGAGGCCAAGAATTGGCAACAGCAGGAGACTGTTTTGGTTGTCATTCTTTGCCTGAGGGGCCGCTAGCGGCAGGAGGACGAGCCATTGAAACGCCATTTGGGACCATTTATTCCACCAATATCACCCCCGACAAACAATTCGGCATCGGTAACTATACGCGTGCCGATTTCCATCGAGCATTAAAAGACGGTATTGGCAAAGAAAGAGGGAACCTCTATCCTGCGATGCCTTTTGTCTTTACACATATGACAACCTCAGAAGATATTGATGCCTTATATGCTTATGTGATGTCACTTCCTCCCATGGCGGTGCCAAACAAAGAAAATACGGGGGTTTTTGTCCTCCCAGTTCGTCCGTTTATGAACTTTTGGACACTACTGAACTTCCCGAAACGAAATGCACCACATGACCCGCAACGTTCTGCCGAATGGAACCGCGGTGCTTATCTTGTCGAAGGGTTAGCTCACTGTGGCGCCTGTCATTCACCACGTAACCTTATGATGGGCGTAGAGTTTTCACGTTCACTTCAAGGTGGAGAGGAAGCAGGTTTGGCAATTCCTAATATTACTGCCGCAGCACTGTCTAAGCATGGTTATGATACTGCCTCACTAAGCCAATTTTTACTCACAGGTAACGCACCACAAGGCTCTGCTTTTGCAGATATGAGCACTGTCACACACTTTTCCACTAGTCAGATGAAAAAAAGTGATGTCGATGATATGGCTATTTATTTAATGACCGATAAACAAGGAAAAGTACTTGGCAAAAAAGAGCCGCCAGCTCCACTTCCTGAAGCTAATAGCCAACAAATGGCTGATACCGCAGGGACTATGGAGCAAGGGCGTCTGATGTATATGTCGACCTGCGCAGGCTGTCACGGCATCACAGGGGAAGGCGTTCCTAATGGCATTCCAGCCTTAAAAGGTAACGCTATTTTAGCAATGGATAGCCCCGAGACTTTTATAAGTGTGGTATTAACCGGTATCCCGACAACAACGTTCCCTAATGGCCAACGTATGTACGCCATGCCAAGTTTTGCAGATGATTTAACATCACAAGAGATAGCCGATTTAATTTCATGGGCGCGAGCCGAATGGGGAGAACAAAGTAACCCTGTTACCGTTGAGCAAGTTGAAAAGCTGAAAAAGGCAGCGCGATAACCAACAAAGCCCCTTAATACGAACTTAAGGGGCTCAAATTGCCAGTCATAAGGGTGAATTCCCATATTGGATACATTTCTTATCTTGTTTATCGCAACCATGACGAAAGCAATTTACTGCCATATGCATAAAAAACTTAAGGCACCCCGATAAGAACAACTTTTATGGGTTAAGCGCTTCAATTCGTGAGTAAGTTAGCTGCACTTTACACGCTAGCATTACATCCCCCATTCCGGTTCCACCGAGTAATGCATCTGCCTGACGTTGGCACTCACTAACTCTAAATGCAAGGAAATCATCCTGCGATTTTTTTAATGATGTAATCGCCTGTGTCGTCGCAGATGAATTCAACTGTTTTAGATGTGTTTCATTGTCGGTAAGTGCTTGCTTCATTAGCTCATCGGCTTTATCTAATTTACTTTGCAAACAAGCTTGAACCGCAGTTCGTGGAGCATCTGCAATTTGCTCATAGCATTCTTTGAGAGGGCCCTCTGTGACTTTAGTATCTGGGGTAGCATCAGCATAAGAGAATGCCGGTATAGCAATTGCCGTAGCGATAATTAGCGCTTTTGATGTGCTAAATTTCATGAAAACCTCTCAATTCGTATATGAATTAACTTTTTAACCCATTCTAATATTAAGGTCTACACAAGTACCTGATTTATGGATTAGTCTTAGTTATTTTTGTGAACCTATATTTAAGCGATTCTTCGTAATAAATCCATTCTGGATAAAGGTCAGCGCCCATCCATAACCAGTTGATTAACATTAATAAAAAAATATTAACTGAGATTTATCGTCTACAAATAACCATATACATTAAATTAATTTAGCTAGCAAAGCTAACTCCTTCCTCTAATATAATTCTAAACTAAATTGTTCTTGAATATAAAACAATCATAAGATATTCACCGGATCAACATCCCGAGAGAATACACACATTTCAGAGCTTTTATTTCCCTATACTGTTGCCCCTGCTCATAACCACGTCATACTATAGCGAATTATGCGACATGTACTTTTATCTACACTCATTTATTACGATCTGTGGTATTTTATTACCTGAATACAATCTTCGAATAAACTCACAGAATTTAGTTAACTCAATACGTTAGAACAGACAATATTATGACTGATAAGCAAAGTTTCGAATCCCACACCCCCATGATGCAGCAGTATTTAAAACTAAAAGCACAACATTCAGACATACTGCTGTTTTATCGTATGGGTGATTTTTACGAACTCTTCTTCGATGATGCAAAAAAAGCCTCTCAATTATTGGACATCTCGCTCACTAAACGCGGGCAATCTGCGGGGCAACCTATACCAATGGCTGGGGTTCCTCACCATGCCGCCGAAGGCTACTTAGCCAAATTGGTGCAAATGGGTGAGTCTGTCGCAATTTGCGAACAAATTGGCGACCCAGCAACAAGCAAAGGGCCGGTAGAGCGCCAAGTCGTACGCATTGTCACCCCCGGCACCATTACTGATGAAGCTCTTTTAAATGAGCGGCAAGACAACTTACTGGCCGCGGTTTGGCAAGACCCACAAGGTTTTGGTTATGCCACTTTAGATATTACCTCTGGGCGTTTTATTATTAGCGAAATTGCCGACGAAGAAGCACTGCAAGCTGAACTTCAGCGCACTCGCCCTGCTGAGTTACTGTACCCAGAAGACTTCGCTAGCATGTCACTTATTGAACATAATAAAGGGTTACGTCGTCGCCCATTATGGGAATATGAACTCGATACGGCAAAACAGCAGCTTGGCTTACAGTTTGGTACCAAAGACTTAGTCGGGTTTGGCGTCGAAAATGCCCACAAAGCCCTTCGTGCAGCAGGCTGTTTACTGCAATATGTGAAAGATACACAACGTACTTCGTTACCCCACATTCGCAGTATTGTGATGGAAAAACAAAATGATAATGTCATTTTGGATGCAGCAACTCGTCGAAATTTAGAGATCACACAAAACCTAGCCGGCGGTACAGAAAATACCCTTGCCGCAATTTTAGATATGTGTGTCACCCCAATGGGTAGCCGCATGTTAAAACGCTGGCTGCATACACCTTTAAGAAACATTCAAGTCTTGAATAACCGCCAGCAAGCTATTGGGGCTCTACAGGAATGTGGTTTTGAACTGCAACCTTTTTTACGTCAAATTGGGGATTTAGAACGTGTATTGGCCCGTCTTGCGTTACGTTCTGCACGGCCTCGTGACTTAACGCGCATGCGCCATGCTTTCCAACAATACCAAGATATTCATCAAATCTTGGGGCAATCCAATAGCGCCTACTTGCAAGATTTACAACAACGGATTGGCCAATTTGACGAACTACAAGCGTTACTTGAAAGAGCCATTATCGATGCTCCGCCAGTCTTAGTTCGTGATGGCGGCGTCATCGCCCCAGGGTATAACAGTGAACTCGATGAATGGCGTGCACTCGCAGATGGTGCTACAGATTACCTAGATAAACTGGAAATTCGCGAAAGGGAAAAACTGGGGATAGACACACTTAAAGTTGGTTATAACGCGGTGCACGGGTACTATATCCAAGTCAGCCGAGGTCAAAGCCACCTAACTCCAATCCACTATGTTCGTCGTCAAACCCTAAAAAATGCAGAACGCTATATTATTCCTGAATTAAAAGAATATGAAGATAAAGTACTGACATCAAAAGGGAAAGCGTTAGCAATTGAAAAAGCATTATATGATGAGCTATTTGATATGTTACTTCCTCATCTTGCTGAATTACAAACCAGTGCAGAAGCACTAGCTGAGCTAGACGTATTAGCAAACCTTGCTGAACGCGCAGATACTTTAGGCTATGCTTGCCCACAACTCACTGAAAAAGCAGGTATTCAGATTACTGAAGGCCGCCACCCAGTTGTTGAGCAAGTACTGAGTGAACCCTTTATATCTAACCCTCTATCACTGTCACCGCAGCGTCGCCTACTGATCATCACAGGGCCAAATATGGGTGGTAAAAGTACTTATATGCGCCAAACTGCATTGATCACATTGCTAGCCTATATCGGTAGCTTTGTGCCTGCGAGTAAAGCGGTTATTGGTCCAATTGACCGGATCTTTACCCGTGTTGGGGCTTCTGATGACCTTGCTTCTGGCCGCTCAACCTTCATGGTTGAAATGACTGAAACAGCGAATATTCTCCATAATGCAACTGAACATAGTTTAGTATTAATGGATGAAATAGGACGAGGGACTTCCACCTATGATGGGCTTTCACTCGCTTGGGCTTGTGCTGAAAACTTAGTGAATAAAATCAAAGCAATGACATTATTTGCTACCCACTATTTTGAGTTAACTACACTGCCAGAAAAGCTCGAAGGTGCTGTCAACATCCACCTTGATGCCATTGAACACGGTGATACTATTGCCTTTATGCATAATGTCCAAGATGGTGCCGCCAGTAAAAGTTATGGCCTAGCAGTAGCCTCTCTTGCTGGTGTCCCTAAGGATGTCATCAAGCGAGCTAAACAGAAATTGAAAGAACTTGAGGTTATCTCCAATAATGCCAATACCAGCCATGTTGATAGTGCGCAACTTAGCTTCTTAACCACAGAAGAAGCCGAGCCCTCACCCGCACTAGCGGCATTAGACAGTATTGACCCGGATAAACTCACACCTCGCCAAGCCCTTGATTGGATTTATCGTTTAAAGGACATGAATATATAACATGAATGAGTATCAACAATTACTGGCGCCAATCCGCCAGTTTTTGCAATGTGAAACACCCGATGCTTGGGTGCAAAAAGCATGTTTACCTGAAAGCTTACCCATTATTTTAAAAGACCACCTATTATGCGAACTAAAAGCCGCGCAAAGTGCCATGTTTTTAATTCGCAAATATGCGGTAGATAAGCAAAGTGCTACTGTATTACTTGAATGGTTTAAACCCTATGAAGCATTCGCTTATGATCGAATTGGCGATATATATACGTTAAAAAATAAAAACCAAATTTCCAAGCAAATACTCGCGAAAAAACAATCGCCTTATAGCCAAGACTTAATTGATAAAATGGTATTGCTTATCAAAGAAGAGCTTCACCATTTTTATCAAGTTCTTGAAATTATGCACCAAAGGAATATTCCCTATGATGGAATAACCGCAGGGCGTTATGCAAAAAGCTTATTTAGCTATATTAGCCCTCATGACCCTAAAACCTTGGTTGATAAACTCATTATTGGTGCTTATATTGAAGCCCGTTCATGTGAACGCTTTGCGAAACTGGCACCTTATTTAGATGAGCAACTGGCTAACTTTTATATTTCATTATTGCGTTCTGAGGCACGTCATTACCAAGATTATTTACACTTAGCGCAATTAATTAGCAAACAGGATATCACTGAACGTATTAATTACTTTGGTATTATTGAAGCTGAACTAATTTCTACCCCTGATGATGATTTTAAGTTTCATAGTGGTGTACCAATCACTTTAACTCGTGCATATTGATATAAAAAAATCCCTATAAACTTTCATCTATAGGGATTTTGAATAACTAACCTAGTTAGTGCTCTACATGTTGAATAATGCTTCTAATGTCAGCTCTTCACCATGTAAAATATCTTTTAACCGCCTTAAACCTTCGACTTGGATCTGACGAACCCTTTCTCGAGTGAGCCCAATTTCGCGCCCAACCTCTTCCAGAGTTTCTGCTTCATAACCTAAAAGCCCAAAACGTCGTGCTAAAACCTCCCTTTGTTTTGGGTTCAATTCAAATAACCATTTAACAATATTCTCTTTTAAATCATTATCTTGAATTGTATTTTCTGGACCTGAATCATTATCATCAGACAATACCTCAAGCAAAGATTTTTCTGAATCCCCTGCAATTGGAGTGTCAACAGACGTAATACGTTCATTTAAGCGCAACATCCGGCTGACATCTTCGACAGGTTTATCTAACTGTTCAGCGATTTCTTCAGGGCTTGGCTCATGGTCCAGCTTTTGGGCTAATTCACGTGCAGTACGAAGGTAAATATTGAGTTCTTTAACGATATGAATAGGAAGGCGAATTGTACGAGTTTGGTTCATGATAGCACGTTCTATCGTTTGACGTATCCACCATGTTGCATACGTCGAAAATCGAAACCCTTTTTCAGGATCGAATTTCTCAACAGCACGGATCAACCCAAGATTCCCTTCCTCGATCAAGTCGAGTAAAGCAAGACCTCGATTATTATAACGGCGAGATATTTTTACAACTAAACGAAGATTACTTTCAATCATGCGTTGACGCGACGCAACATCACCGCGCAATGCACGCCTTGCATAAAAGACTTCTTCTTCAGCTGTAAGGAGCGGTGAGAATCCAATTTCACTGAGATAAATTTGGGTGGCATCCAGAACACGTTGGTTTGTGTTCTGGAGTAAATCCATTTCTTCATCCTGCTCTGAAACTAGATCCTCTTCTTTAAACTGACTCTCATCAAATGCATCATCTAAATTGCTTTCGTCGAGGTCATTATATAACTCGTTAACTTTCAGCGAACTTTGGCTCATCAGTGACTCCTACCCTTGATAATGCGGACAGAATGTCAAAGCATTCCGCCCAGTTTATCGCTGCGGCAAATAGCGCAACGGGTTTACTGATTTTCCCTTGTAACGAATTTCAAAGTGTAATCTAACCGAACTTGTTCCAGTACTACCCATGGTGGCTATTTTTTGACCTTCAGTGACATCCTGTTGATCACGCACAAGCAACGTATCGTTGTGTGCATAGGCACTCAAGTAGTCATCGTTATGTTTTATAATTATTAGATTTCCATATCCACGCAAAGCATTACCTGCGTAAACGACTTTTCCTGGAGCAGCAGCAAGTACAGCTTGACCACGAGAACCTGCAATATCTATCCCTTTGTTCCCGCCTTGAGCATCTGAGAAACTTTCAATCATTTTCCCATCTGCCGGCCAACGCCATTTTATTGACGAATTATTTGTACTACTAGCTGCGGTTGAAGCAGTTGTGGTCGTCGGAGCTGTTGCCGTCGTTGAAACTTGCGTTGCAGGTTTCTTATTATTAGGCAACATCTTACCTGTAGTTTGACCACCACTGTTTTCAGGATACGCATTAGTTGTTCGAAGATCAACCGGTTGCTGATGACTATTTGATGAATTTGAGGCTAATTGAGTGCTCGAGTTCACATTTGTGTTACCAATATTAATAACTTGCCCTACATTTAAGCTGTATGGCTCAGGAATATTGTTTCGAGATGCTAACTCACGGAAATCATTACCCGTTATATAAGCAATGTAAAATAGCGTATCACCGCGCTGAACAGTATAACTATTACCGCTATAACTGCCTTTTGGTATATTGCCGTAGTCACGGTTATACACAATACGCCCTTCTCCATTGGTCGTAACAGGCCCTGAAGATGAAGTACGACTAACCGGTTGTGTATTGGTATTACTTGATAAATTTGGGCGTGCAGACGGCATTGCCGTACTCACCCCCGTATTTGATGACGATACGGGTGCCACTCTTTGCGTCGTTGGCTGGCGAGATTGGCTATCATTCACACTGGAAATAGGTGCTGCCGTATGATAAGGCGTGGAACAGCCTGCCAATAGTGCTCCGCTAAATGAAAAGATGACTGCCCATCGAATTCTGCTTATAGGGCTAACAATTTTCATGCTTCTTCTCCCGTGAAGAAAAATCTGACGTGACAATGCAAAATAATGTCAGTAATAGAGATACCATAAAATATTTCACTTATTAAAACAGAAATACAAAATAGTGAACAAGTTAAATATATCAAAAATATAACAATTTGAGATTATGACTCAATAGTTTGAGCCTATTATCCAATTTAAGAGGGTTAAACTATCATATTTAGAATAGTTTTACTGCTATTTGAGTTAATGAAGTATTCGCAATAGTATTTATGTAGACTAATGATACAAAATTACCCAGTGCGGTGATGGATAAATACCATTGCAAATAGATTAAAGAAGGTCACCCGCAACTAATGGAACAAAACGCACTTTCTCGATGACATTAGCATGGTAATCATTACCACGACGGGTAATTAGCTTTAAAGATTGTTCTTTATCTCCAACAGGTAAAACCATCCGCCCACCATCTTTCAATTGCTCCAGTAACATGGTTGGCACTTCAGTCGGCGCAGCTGTCACAATGATAGCATCGAAAGGGCCCTTTGATTGCCACCCTTCCCAACCATCACCATGGCGAGTTGACACATTATGTAAATCAAGCTGTTTTAAACGCCGCTTTGCGGACCATTGCAAACTTTTCACTCGTTCAACAGAGAAAACATGCTCAACTAAATGAGCAAGTACTGCCGTTTGATAGCCAGACCCTGTCCCTATTTCAAGCACCTTGTCATTCGGTGACAAAGACAGCAAGGCGGTCATTTTAGCCACTATGTATGGTTGCGAAATAGTCTGACCATAGCCTATCGGCAATGGAATATTATCGTAGGCTTTATGTGAAAGAGCTTCATCCACAAAGCGTTCTCGAGGCACGAGTGAAATTGCGTCTAATAGGCGCTCATCGTGAATTCCCTGTTGGCGTAATTGAGCCAAAAGATCTTTCATGAGCCCTGTTATCATTTTACTAGCACTCCTGATTTTTCTAGCCATTCTTCCACTAACGTGTGCGTTTTATAGGCTGTTAAGTCAACTTGCAATGGGGTTATCGAAACATAGCCATGTTGTACAGCTTCAAAATCGGTCCCCGGACCAGCATCTCGAATTTCACCAACAGGGCCTAGCCAATACAGCATATTACCTTTCGGGTCTTCTAAGCTATATACCTCAGATGCAGCATGCCGGCTTCCACAGCGAGTCACTTTGATACCTTTAATATCCTCATAAGGAATATCAGGTACGTTGATATTTAAAATATTACCCGCACGCAGAGGGCTCTTTTGCAGCAACATCAAGATATCACATGTTACCCTTGCCGCACTTTCATAATGAGTATCTCCATCTAATGACACGGCAATCGACGGTAAGCCTAAGTGACGCCCCTCAGTAGCCGCAGCGACTGTACCTGAGTAAATCACGTCATCCCCCAAGTTCGGCCCACAATTGATACCTGAGACCACAATATCAGGCCGTGGGCGCACCACTTTATTTACCCCGATATACACACAATCTGTTGGCGTGCCTTCTTGTACCGAAAGGTCACCATTACTTAACGTTTGAATTCTCAAAGGCTTATCTAATGTTAGTGCATTCGACGCACCACTGCGATTGCGGTCTGGGGCAATCACTTGAACATGATAATATTGGCGTAGCGCAGCCGCTAGGGTTTGGATACCCGGTGCATTTACGCCATCGTCATTACTCAATAAAATCTTTAGCATCGACATTATCCTTTGATGTAATTGAAGTTTATTTTTAAGGTCAAGGATATTGTCCTGCCTGTTGTCCTAAAAATTTTTAGTGACCAATAAAATGACACTGAAAAGCATCAGCATCACGTTTATGATATAACACTATTATGTGATTAGGCTAGTTTGCTATTTTATCAGCCCCTCTCATTTTTGCGTCACAATTTCGGCACAGTTATTAGTTAGTATTGGCGACTCTATCCAAATACCAGACAGTATCTGTTTTTGTTAACGTGACTATTGCAGACCTAACGAAAAAATAAGGTCATTCAAGAACTAAATAATCTGATTAATCAGCGTGAATTGCTCAGCACCCTAGCATCTAAAATGACGATATTGGGCAGAGGGGGAAATACTATTTGAATGCGCTTCAAAAAACTTTAACGCTAAATCGTTAGAACTGATTAAATGGCGTAAATAAGGCGGGGAACTACTCTTTTTCGGAAGGAATAAGGGAAATGTACACGTTCTGGAAAGAAAATGCAGCAGGCCAAAACTCATCAACATATTGATACTCGGGGCTATCCAGCCCCTAACATATCACGCGCTGCCTTTACAGGCATAAACAGTCGATTAGGCTGATTCGGCAACGATTTAAAACCATACCCTTCGTACCACTTTTTCGCTTTAGTATTTTTTGCATCAACGATGATCATCGGCACAGGCATGTCCTCAGCTGCCGCTATTATTCTTTTAACAGCATCAATAAGGACGACTCCTCCATACCCCTTATTTTGCTCAGTTAAGTCTACCGCTAAACGGGATATCAAAGCACAATAAACTTCATTTGGGTATAAAGATGCAAGCTTAGGCGGCAATTCAGTTAATGAAACTTTGGTGATAGCCAAAGCGTAAAACCCAACTACTTTGTTTGGTAGAGTTGGGTCACTCAACACAAAAGTTCGAGCCACCTCTTTTTTAGCATGTTGATTTGCCGTCTGACCTAAATAATTATTTAGGTCAGACTCTCCGCAATCAAACGCAGCTCTATTATGAATGTTCTTATCAAGCTTTACTATTTCCATTACTAATTAATTCCTTATGTCTTTTAGCCGCCCTTATGAATTTCTCATTCATTTCTGTTGGCTTATCAAGTAATTCAACGAATGCTATAGCATCGCGTTGACACAACTTTAATAGCGCATTTTCAGCTATTAGTTTCTTGGCCTCATTAGCGGCGGCCATCGCTATAAAACTGCTTAACGAACTAAAACCAGATAGGGCTAACGCCGTATCTAAAAGCTCTTTATTTTCTTTAGGCATTCTTATTGTGATTCTTTCGTTTTCGATTTTTTCTTTACTTATCATTTTATTAGTTCGATTTTTCATTACCTTAGTATTCATTATTTTAACTCCAGTAGGATTAGAAATTTTTTTTCGATTAGTCGTTGTCACCTTCCTTTTCGGTCTTATTCACTTCATAGGTTAAAATTAGCACAAATAATTACCGGCGTCAAAATGACGCCATCAAAAAAGTAAGCCGATCACTTAATTAAAAAACGCGAGCCCCCCAAATAAATAACAATTAAATTTACCCTACAATACGCCCTAATCTAAATTACCAATAAAATACAAGGCGGCCATCGCTATCAGTGACGTTATACGCTTTGTCTTTTGGTTTGTGGGATTTTATTTTTATATCCGTATGAGATATCAGTACGAGCCATAAAAAAACAGGACAACTTAAGGTTGTCCTGTTTTTTATGGCTATCAATGGATACCTATGGATAAAGATTACTCAATAAAATCTTTAGCATCGGCATTATCCTGCCCATTTTGATTGATAATTTCTCTTACTACACTTGTCGCAAAACTACCTGAGTTTAAGAAAAATGTTAGCTTTACTGTCGTGTTATCTAACCATTGCCACTGCAATCCCTGAGGCTTGATAATAACGGCTCTTCTCACCAAAGATGCGCGTTCACTTTTCATTAAAGCCATAAATGGCTGATAATCTTCTAAGCAATGAATTTCAAACCCTAATGCGTCATCTTGCGAACCTAACTCGCCATCACCAGGAAGAGGGGCAGTAATACTTAACTCTGTTGATAACACACGTTCTTGCAGTGTTAATAACTCATCCGAAGTTGCAACAAACCAACTCCCCCGACCCGTTAGTTGTAATGCATCCCCTAATAGCACTTGATGTACCGTATTATTCGCAATACGTTCACTCGCGATATGGTTAAACATTGCACTGCGAGCCGCAGAAAGATAAAAACTGCGTTTATTCCGCTCACGAACATGAATCTCTTGGTTTGCCCAACGTAATGCTTGGGTCAGATTCTGCCCACCACGACCAAAGCGTTGCTCACCAAAATAATTAGGTACTCCAGATAATGCGACTTTTTCTAAGCGTTGTTCAACATCTTTCGCATCTGAAATATCACGCAAAGTGATTTCAAATTGATTTCCTTTCAAGGAACCAATACGTAATTTCCGTTTTTGCCGTGTAGTGGCAAGCACGCGGCATCCTTCAAGCTGCCATGCAGAAAAATCTGGCGTTTCCTTACCCGGCATTTGTAAGCAAAACCACTGCTCAGTCACCGCATGCCTATCTTTTAAACCTGCATAGCTGACAGCTCTAGCTGAAATTTTAGCAAACTTTGCTAATTGCTCAGCAACAAACAGCGTATTACACCCTGTTTTTTCGACACGAACCATGACATGTTCGCCTTCACCATCGAGCTCAAAGCCTAAATCTTCTTTGACAATAAAATCTTCAGGAACACTTTTTAGCGTGCCAGAAGACAACGGCTTACCATGCAGGTACTGAACATTCATTGCTTTCATTACTATTATCTTTGACTAAAAGAACAACCGCGGCGCAGGCAATGCCTTCTTTACGCCCCACAAACCCCAACTGCTCCGTCGTCGTGGCTTTCGCATTAACATCATCCATATGACACTCAAGGTCTTCAGCAATATTGACCCGCATTTGAGCAATATGCGGCAACATTTTAGGCGCCTGAGCCATAATGGTAATATCAATATTACCAATACGATAACCTTTAGCACGTACATGACAAAAGGCTTCCCTTAGTAACACACGGCTATCAGCCCCTTTAAATGCAGGGTCAGTATCTGGAAATAATTTACCGATATCTCCTAACGCAGCAGCACCGAGTACTGCGTCAGTTAGTGCATGCAATACAACATCACCATCTGAGTGCGCGAGTAGGCCTTGCTCGTAAGGGATGCGCACGCCACCAATGATGATAGGGCCTTCACCACCAAATTTGTGTACGTCAAAACCGTGTCCGATTCTCATTTTTTTTCCTTAATTGTTCATTCTTGAAAGATAAAACTCCGCCAAGGTGAGATCTTCTGGGCGTGTCACTTTTAGATTATCTGCGCGCCCCGGAACTAATACCGGTTGATAACCGCAATATTCAAGTGCAGAGGCTTCGTCTGTGATCACTGCATTTTCTTTCAAGGCTTTACTTAGACAGTCCCGTAATAATAATAGCGGGAAAAATTGTGGTGTCAGCGCATGCCATAGAGCCTCACGTTCAACAGTATGGTCGATTAACTGGCTGGCTTTTAAACTGCGTTTCATGGTGTCACGAACAGGCGCCGCGAGTATCCCACCACAGCAGTTTTGTTCTGTTGTTAATTGAATAATTTTATTTAAATCTGACTGGTGGAGGCAAGGACGAGCAGCATCATGGACTAACACCCAACAATTTGAGAGTTCAGGTTGCGCCGCTAAAAAATTGACACCGGCAAGGACCGAATCTGCACGTTCCTTTCCACCAATAACCGCAGTAATTCGAGGGTTTGTTGAAATAGCTAGCTGCTGAAAATATTCATCTTCTGAGCTTAGTGCAATGATAATATGTTTAACATTATTATTTGCTAGCAATGCACTCAGTGTATGTTCAATGATCGTTTTGCCAGCCACCCGTAGATATTGTTTGGGGCAATCGGCATTCATGCGGCTCCCTATCCCTGCCGCAGGAATTAGCGCAACAATTTGAGGGTCATTGTTTTGTAGGGCTCGGGTTTGTGGGGTATTGTCTGGATTTATCATTATTAGATTCTTACATCAGAAATAATCAGGCTAATGGGCATACCATTTTTGCATCGTTATTATTGTGTGGATTTTTGGTTATTACTTTCTTTAACCACCCGATAAAAAGATTCCCCAGGCTTGATCATCCCAAGCTCACTACGAGCTCGTTCTTCAATCGCATCCTGCCCATCATTTAAATCATTAATTTCCGCAAATAGCTGTTCATTACGCATTTTCAAGCGCGAGTTAACAATTTCCTGAGCAGCAACATCATCTTTGACCTGTACGTAATCATGTATGCCGTTCTTACCTAACCATAAGGAATATTGTAACCATGCTAATATCGCGATTAATAGTAGCGTTAATTTACCCATCTTGCCCCCTGAAATGATTTGCTAATCATCCCATAACTCAACGAATGACGCTACTGTGATACTAAAATAGTGATAAAAAGTCAGAATAAGTCTGGTTTAAATGCACTAAATATTCCCTCTTATTTTACCATTTAATAAAAAAGAGGGATATTTAAAGGCAATTAATAATCCACTTGAATGATTTGATTGCGCAATAATAACGCAATAATTTGAGAAAGGGAGTCTGAAATCGGTTGTTGACCATTAAGCTGTAGCTCCGGATATTGCGGGGCTTCATAGGGGGAGTCAACCCCTGTAAACTGCTTGATTTTACCTTCTCGGGCTTGTTGATATAAACCTTTTGGGTCGCGCTGTTCACAAATACTGACAGGAGTATCCACATACAATTCAAAAAATTGGTTCGGCTCAAATAAATCGCGCACCTTTTGCCGATCATGTTGAAACGGGGAAATAAATGCAGTAGCAACAATTAAGCCTGCATCTACCATTAATTTAGCCACTTCCCCGATCCGCCGGATATTTTCTTGCCGATCCGCTTCGCTAAAACCTAAATCACGACATAACCCGTGGCGAACATTATCACCGTCCAATAAATAGGTTTTATTCCCCATTGAAGCTAATTGATGTTCTATCGCCCCTGCAAGGGTAGATTTCCCTGAACCCGATAACCCTGTAAACCACAATACTGCACCTTTGTGCCCATTATTGCTTTCCCGTAGCTGTCGAGTCACAGCATGTTGATGCCAAACTATATTATTTGCTTTTGTCATCATAGTTATTTTCCACCAAGAACATCACGAGCGCCCCAATGCGGAAAATGACGACGAACTAATTTATTTAATTCAATTTCAAATTCACTAAATTCACTAGTTGGCTCAAAAATAGGGGCTTGTGTCTCGCGAACTAGCCCTGCTCCTACGGTGACATTAGTTAACCGGTCAATCAGGATCATACCGCCAGTATCCGCATTACGCTGATAATTTTCTAACAATAGCGGCTCATCAAAAGAAAACTCCACTAAACCTATTCCATTTAGAGGTAACTCTGTGGCAACTTTTTGCGTTAAATTATTCACATCAACTTGATATTGAATATTTTCAACCTTGGCTCGACTACGCTTACCAGCCACTTTTATATCGAGTTGCTGCCCTTGGACTAAAGGCTGCTCAGACATCCACACAACATCAACTGACGCATGTTGTGTCGCTTGTAAGGTTTCATTTTCTGCAACCAATAAATCACCGCGGCTAATATCAATTTCGTCCGCTAAAACGAGCGTGATAGCTTCCCCCGGAATAGCAAACTCTTGTGGACCAGAAAAAGTCACAATCTGTTTAATTTGAGATGTCGCCCCCGACGGTAAGACTTTAATGTTTTGCCCTACCCGTACAATACCTGACGATAACGTTCCACTGTAGCCTCGAAAATCTAAGTTTGGACGATTAACATACTGCACTGGAAAACGCATTGCCTGTTCTACGGCCTTTTGTTCCACTTGAACATTTTCTAAAATCGATAATAGTGTTTCGCCTTGATACCAAGGTAAGTGATGGCTGCTATTCACAATATTGTCGCCATCAAGCGCTGAAATTGGCACAAACCATACATTCAATTCAACGGGTAATTCTGTTGCAAACTGTTGATAATCCTGTTTGATCTTCTCAAATACAGCTTCGCTGTAACCCACCAGATCCATTTTATTTACGGCGACAACAAGATGGCGTATCCCCAACAAAGTACTGATAAAGCTATGGCGTCGAGTTTGCTCTTGTACCCCTTTTCTCGCATCGATCAACAAAATAGAAAGTGAACATGTTGATGCGCCTGTCGCCATATTACGCGTGTATTGCTCATGACCAGGTGTATCGGCAATAATAAATTTGCGTTTTTCCGTGGAAAAATAGCGATAAGCAACGTCGATGGTGATCCCTTGCTCACGCTCTGCTGCGAGCCCATCAACCAATAACGCAAGATCCAGTTTTTCGCCTTGCGTACCTATACGCTTACTATCACTTTGCAGTGTTGAGAGCTGATCTTGATAAATTTGGCGGGTATCATGTAGTAAACGGCCAATTAAAGTACTTTTGCCATCATCTACATTGCCACAAGTTAAAAAACGTAATAACCCTTTTTGCTGCTGAGCCAGTAAATAAGGTTCCACACCACCTTGCTGCTCAATTTGATGTGCAATTGATTCGTTATAAACGGCCTGTGCCATGATTTTTCTCCTGACCTTGCGTATTGACCCTGACGTTATGTATTAACCTTCCCCACAGGCCTTAAAAATAGCCTTGGCGTTTTTTCAGTTCCATCGATGCTGACTGGTCGCTATCGATTAACCGCCCTTGCCGTTCACTGGTAGTAGAAACCAACATTTCTTCAATAATTTCAGGCAGGGTTTGCGCATTTGATGGTACGGCTCCCGTAAGAGGCCAGCAGCCAAGAGTTCGAAAACGTACTGTTTGCTGGCGAATAACTTCCCCCGTTTGTAAATCAATACGGTCATCATCAACCATCAACAAGGCCCCTTCTCGTTGAATAACAGGCCGCTCTTTTGCAAAATACAATGGAACAATATCGATATTTTCCAAATAGATATATTGCCAAATATCGAGTTCAGTCCAATTTGACAGTGGAAATACACGGATACTTTCACCTTTGTTTATTTGCCCATTGTAATTATGCCAAAGTTCTGGGCGTTGGTTTTTCGGGTCCCAACGGTGAGATCGGTCACGAAAAGAATAGATCCGCTCTTTTGCTCGGGATTTTTCCTCGTCTCGTCGTGCCCCTCCAAATGCCGCATCAAAGCCATATTTATCTAAAGCCTGCTTTAGCCCCTCGGTTTTCATGATATCGGTATGTTTTGCACTGCCATGTACAAATGGGTTAATCCCTAATCTTTCCCCTTCAGGGTTACGATACACCAATAATTCAAAACCATATTTCTGTGCTGTTGCATCACGAAACTCATACATTTCGCGAAATTTCCATCCTGTATCTACATGCAACAAAGGAAAAGGTAATTTCCCAGGGTAAAAAGCTTTCCGAGCTAAATGCAGCATGACAGACGAATCTTTTCCAATAGAATACAGCATCACTGGGTTAGCAAATTCGGCGGCAACCTCTCGAATAATATGAATACTTTCTGCCTCTAACTGCTGTAAGTGAGTCAATGTTTTTTCGTACACAAGCGCCTCCTAAATTAAGCCAATTCCAGTACAGCACTACGCCAACTGATATCTTCAGTTTGTGTGCCAAACCATGCTAATTGTTTATGTAATGCCGCAACTTCACCTATCACGATCAAAGCGGGTGATGGTGCTTGCTGTGCCAATGTTTCCAGCTCAGATAAACTACCTGTAACCACTTTTTGCTCACGCCTTGTCCCACAACCTACAACAGCGACAGGGGTATCACTCGCTCGCCCAAATTTAATCAGTTGTTCACTAATATTGGCTGCTTTTACTGTGCCCATATAAATTGCTAAGGTTTGTTGACCACGAGCAAGTGCCTGCCAATCCAAATCAGCGCCATTTTCACGACAATGCCCAGTAATAAATGTAATACTCTGAGAGTATTCCCGATGCGTCAGCGGGATCCCTGCATAAGCAGTTGCACCAATCGCCGCGGTCACCCCTGGTACCACTTGAAATGGGACCCCTGCCTGAACAGCAACTTGTAGCTCTTCACCTCCGCGACCAAAAACAAACGGGTCCCCCCCTTTAAGGCGAACAACTTTTTTGCCTTGCTGAGCAAATTTCACGATCAATGCGTTAGTTTCTTCTTGAGAAACACTGTGATTGCCAGCTCGTTTACCCACACAAATTTTGTCGGCATCACGACGTACCAATTCCAGAATTTCCTCACTAACAAGGTGATCATATAAAACCACCTCGGCACTTTGTAAAACACGCAACCCTTTTAACGTAAGTAACCCCGCATCACCGGGCCCGGCTCCTACAAGAATTAACTCACCATGGTTATCGGGTTCATAAAGTTGGCGTTCTAATTGCAACTCTGCTTCGCTTAATTGGCCTTTTTCAACTAGTGATGCAAAGCGCCCACTAAAACTTTTTTCCCAAAAGCGCTTTCTTTCCCGCATATTGACCAGCGTTTCTTTGACTTTACCGCGCCAACGCCCAGCAATTTCAGCCATTTTCCCCAAAGAAGCAGGAAGCATTGTTTCCAATTTTTCTCTCAATAAACGGGCTAAAACGGGTGCTGTTCCCCCAGAGGAAACCGCCACAATCACCGGAGAACGGTCAATAATTGAAGGAACAATAAACGAGCATAAAGGTTGATCATCTACTACATTGACAAAAATTTTTCGCTCATTAGCATCGTAAAAAACGGTTTCATTAAGTTTCGTGTCATCCGTCGCCGCAATCACTAAAAAAGCGTCATCCAATAAAGAAGAGCGATATTCCTCAGCTAACCAAATAACATGGTTTTGTTGGCACTGAGCTTGTAATTGAGGACATAACGACGGGGAGATAACCACAAGTTGAGCTTGTGCTTTGATGAGCAATTCAGCTTTGCGTGCAGCCACTACGCCACCGCCAATCAACACTACTTTGCGCGTACGCACATCGACAAATAACGGTAAATAATCCATCTTGCTCACCCATCTTTATATAAACTTATTATATGAAATATAAAATTGACTATATGGTGTAAAAGTTAAGGTTTGAAATGCTAAAAAAACATGACTTGTAACTGAAAGGAATAAGCCAAATATTCATTAACTAGCAAAAAATAATGACAAAAAGTATCAAATCAACCAAACTTAACTAAAACTTTATTTTAAATTTAGTTTTATAAAAATTAAGGGATATCTATTTTTAAAATAAAAGTATCCCTTTGTAATTAAACAAATATTTTATTAAATCTATAACTATTTAAACCCTAAACTAAAACCACGAATTGGGTTACGAATAACCCATACTCTAAATAATTCATGTTGTCGCTAGGCGGCAAGTAAATGAGCCGCTAGGAGCATACATAAGTATGTGACTAGTGCGAATGCACGCAGCCAACAACCTTACCGCTTGAATTATGACCAACCCATACTCTAAATAATTCATGTTGTCGCTAGGCGCATGTTGTCGCTAGGCGGCAAGTAAATGAGCCGCTAGGAGCATACATAAGTATGTGACTAGTGCGAATGCACGCAGCCAACAACCTTACCGCTTGAATTATGACCAACCCATACTCTAAATAATTCATGTTGTCGCTAGGCGGCAAGTAAATGAGTCGCTAGGAGCATACATAAGTATGTGACTAGTGCGAATGCACGCAGCCAACAACCTTACCGCTTGAATTATGACCAACCCATACTCTAAATAATTCATGTTGTCGCTAGGCGGCAAGTAAATGAGTCGCTAGGAGCATACATAAGTATGTGACTAGTGCGAATGCACGCAGCCAACAACCCTACCGCTTGAATTAAGACCAACCCATACTCTAAATAATTCATGTTGTCGCTAGGCGGCAAGTAAATGAGTCGCTAGGAGCATACATAAGTATGTGACTAGTGCGAATGCACGCAGCCAACAACCTTACCGCTTGAATTATGACCAACCCATACTCTAAATAATTCATGTTGTCGCTAGGCGGCAAGTAAATGAGTCGCTAGGAGCATACATAAGTATGTGACTAGTGCGAATGCACGCAGCCAACAACGCGACAGCTTGAATTATGACGAGTATGACGAGTATTTAGTTTTCATGAAGCCCACACTCACGCTTTAAACCAAAGAAACGAGTGTCTTCCTCACTCATCCCTTCCTCCCATTTACGGGTTGTATGGGTATCACCGACTGATAGATATCCCTTTTCCCATAATGGATGGTAAGGTAACTTATACTTTATTAAGTATTCATAAACTTGCTTATTATTCCAATCAATGACAGGTAGGATTTTAAAAATGCCTTTACCAACCCCCAACACTGATAAATTGGCTCGGCTCGTTGATTGCTCACGCCTTAACCCGGAAAACCAACTCTGAGCCTGTAATTCATGTAATGCTCTTTCCATCGGTTCAACTTTATTAAGTTGATTATAACGTTCAATCCCTTCAATACCTTGCGTCCAAAGCTGCCCATAAATCGCTTCTTGCCACGCAGGGGTTCGCTGAGCTCGATATACTTGTAAGTTCAAATTTAGTGTACTGCTTAGGTGCTCAATAAATTGATAGGTCTCGGGAAACAAATAGCCTGTATCCGTTAAAATGACAGGGATATCAGGTACAATTTGTGTCACCATATGCAGCGTTAACGCTGCTTGTATTCCAAAACTGGAAGACAACACAAATTCTGCTGGCAAATGTTCAAGCGCCCATTCAATACGCTGTATTGCACTCATTTTTTCTAACTGCACGTTGAAGTCAGATAAATACGCCGTTTGCTGAGCTTTATCTAAACTTAATACTGCCGCTAGTTGAAGCTGACTCATACTGCCTCCTGAACCTCATAAAAATCGACAGCAGAATTTACAACTGGCTTTACAACGTCAGTGCGGACTAAAAAGTCTCCAAAACCTTCTTGAGTTAAGCGGTTTTTCGACCAATTACCAATTAATTCATCCAAAATAGCCAAAATTTCAGCACTGCTGATATTTTCGCGGTACATGCGTGGAATTCGCGTTCCAATACGGTTACCACCCAAGTGTAAATTATACCTATCAAGCGCTTTTCCAACTAACCCCACTTCCGCCAGCATTGCTCGACCACATCCGTTTGGGCAGCCTGTAACGCGCAAAACGATATGCTCATCAGCCACTTGATGTGATGCCATAATATTTTCAACGTGGCTAACAAACTCAGGGAGAAAACGTTCCGCTTCAGCCATCGCTAACGGGCAAGTTGGAAAAGAAACACAAGCCATTGAATTTTCACGCTGTGGCGTGATTGCATCACTCATTAACCCATGGGCTTTCGCTATCGCTTCAATCGCCTCTTTTTCACTTTCAGGCACACCAGCAACGATCAGATTTTGGTTAGCTGTTAAACGAAAATCACCTTGGTGAATACGCGCTATTTCCGCAACCCCAGTTTTTAATGGTTTATCCGCTAAATCAATCAACCGGCCATTTTCAATAAACAACGTTAAGTGCCAACGATTATCAACCCCTTTAAGCCAACCAATTTTGTCACCGCGTTCCGTGAATTGATAAGGTCGGATTGGTTCGAAATCCACGCCGGAGCGCCTTTCAACTTCCGCCTTAAAGGTATCGACCCCCACTCGCTCTAAAGTGTATTTAGTTTTCGCGTTTTTACGGTCAGTCCGATTCCCCCAATCACGCTGAGTTGTCACTATCGCTTCTGCAATGGCCAATGTTTTATCTAATGGAATAAAACCAAATTCACTGGCTAAACGTGGAAAGGTCGCAGTATCACCATGAGTCATAGCTAAACCACCACCAACCAACACATTAAAACCAATGAGCTCATCATTTTCAGCAATGGCGATAAAATTCATATCATTAGCATGTAAATCCACATCATTGAGAGGTGGAATAACCACCGATGTTTTAAACTTTCTTGGTAAATAAGTTTGCCCTAAAATAGGTTCTTCATCGGTTGTCACAATTTTTTCTTTATCTAACCAAATTTCAGCATATGCGCTGGTTCTAGGTAAAAGGTGCTCAGAAATTTTCTTTGCCCATTCATAGGCTTGCTGATGTAACTCCGATTGCACTGGGTTAGATGTGCATAGCACATTACGGTTAACGTCATTTGCCGTTGCTAATGCGTCCAAGCCGACATGGCTTAACATTTGGTGTGCAGGTTTCACATCCCCTTTAAGGATGCCGTGGAACTGAAATGTTTGCCGGTTAGTTATGCGCACACTGCCATACAGCGTGTGCTCAGTAGCAAACTTATCAATATCTAACCATTGTTTTGGGGTGATAATTCCCCCCGGTAAGCGGCAACGCAACATCATTGCATGACGTGGCTCAAGTTTTTGTTCTGCACGCTCTGCTCGAATATCACGGTCATCTTGTTGGTACATGCCATGGAAACGGATCAATAAAAAGTTGTCCCCATTAAAACCACCAGTTAAGCCGTTTTTCAAATCTTCCTTAATGGTACCGCGCAAATAGTTACTGTCTTGCTTCATGCGTTCGCTGTCAGCAAGTTTGCCTTCGACGATTAAGGGTTTTTGTTGTTGTTCATTGCTCATTAATAAACATCCCTCTGATAACGGCGCATTACGCGCAGCTCACTTAAAAATTCATCGGCCTCCTCACTATCCATGTTGCCGTATTGACCGATGATATCCAATAATGCCTGCTCTACATCTTTTGCCATACGATTTGCATCACCGCAGACATACAGGTGTGCACCTTCTTGTAACCATTGCCAAACAGCTTCGCCTTGTTCACGAAGTTTGTCCTGCACGTAAACTTTTTCTTTCTGATCTCGCGACCAAGCTAATGAAATTTGGGTTAATAAACC
The DNA here is from genome assembly GCF_041344805.1 of Providencia sp. TYF-12. NCBI lineage: Bacteria > Pseudomonadati > Pseudomonadota > Gammaproteobacteria > Enterobacterales > Morganellaceae > Providencia > Providencia sp. TYF-12. Next base: position 1,142,367 of record NZ_CP166833.1, on the reverse strand, counting down.
GTCTTTAACATAACGCTGCCATTCAACTTGATAGAGAAAGTCATCAACAAAGTGAGGGTTACCAAAAAACAACCAGTTTTTACCTGTTGCACCGTCGTTATCCCGTTGCTGTAAAAAAGCGCGGAATGGGGCGATGCCTGTCCCAGGACCAATCATAATCACAGGTGTTGTTGGGTCAGCAGGTAGGCGGAAGTTATCATTGTGCTCAATGAAAATGCGCAGCTCATCCCCTTCTTTGAGTCTATCTGCTAAAAAACCCGACGCCCCACCAGTGCGAGGACGCCCATCGATGTCATAACGAACAACACCAACGGTAGCATGTACTTCGTCTTCTGATTCCGCTTGAGATGAGGAAATTGAGTACAATCGAGGCGTTAGTGGGCGTAGTAAATCAACAAATTCTTGAGCACTTGGCTGCGCTGCGGCTTGGCGCACCATATCAACGATCGGCGTCGTTTGCGCGTATTGCAAAATAGCTTGTTTATCGCTAATTAATGACAGCAACTCATCATCTTTAGATAGTTGTGCATATTTCTCGACAATTACGTGAGTATTTTGTGTCAGTTCTAATTGATAAATCAGTGCATCACGTAAAGAGTGCCGCTGCGAGCCAATAAAGACCTCTTCATCCCCTTGTAACCAAAGTAAAGCCACCAGCTCATCAACTAATTCGGGGTCATTATCAAACCACACCCCCAGTGAATCCCCCGGTAGATAACGTAAACCAGAGTCACCTAAATCAATTTCAATATGACGAACATCTTTTTGTGAATCCCGCCCTGTAATTTTTTGATTACTGAGTAACGTGGCGGTTAAAGGTGCTGTTTTGGTATAAGGCGATGAGTGAATTTCATTCACACTTCCCGCTTGAGCTGTTAATAATTGACTATCAGTTTGTGCCGGAACTCGTGCCTTTAAGATTTGAGTAAGGTTTTCAACCCATTCATCTGCAATGGATTGATATTCGACATCTGCATCGACTCTCTCAATCAATGACGTTGCGCCTAATAATGCCAATTGGGAATCAAAGTCTTTGCCCGCTTGGCAAAATTTTTCATACGATGAATCGCCTAAAGCAAAAACGGCATAACTGGTTTGTGCCAAATTCGGTGCTTTTTTCGAATAAAGGTATTTATATAATGCGACAGCTTCTTCTGCTGGCTCCCCTTCCCCTTGAGTTGATGCCACAACAACCAGCACTTTCTCTTGGTTTATTTGCTTAAACTTATAGTCACCCGCATTCACTAGATTCACGTTAATTTTTTCGCTAATTAAACGTTCTCTGAGTTGCTCTGATAGGCGGCGTGCATTACCCGTTTGTGAGGCTGAAATAATCGTAACGGTTTCCTGCGCAGCGACTGGCGCACTCGTTGACATGTCAACAGGGGCATTTTGATTTACCATCCCCCATAAATAACCGGAAAGCCAAGCGAGTTGATGTGATGAAAAATCATCAACAACTGTCTGCAAACGTGTTAATTGCTCAACAGATATTGGCAGCGCCGCTAATGGCGGCTGTTTTTTTGTCATTATCCTGTAACCCCAGCGTAGTTCATTTTTGAATTTTAAAAAACAATGCTATGTCACTCACCCAGAAAATACCCACAACAGACTGTTCGCTCATTTACCTAAATAATTAAACTAGTAAAGCAAAAAATACCGCTGTACTTAGAATAAGTAGGGTATGCGATTAGGTTATAACAACCATCAATAGCGGGATAAGAAACTATAGCCATAAATAATAACTAAAAAGCCTAAAGCAATTAGCAGATGGATCATATCCATAAAAGCGGTTAGTAATAATTTGGCAAATAAAGACATTTTTAGCTAAAAATACAGTACAATGCGCTGTTTATTAACAATAAGGAATGATATATGAGCACAACAATCTATAAGGATTTTACGTTCGAAGCTGCACACAAACTTCCCCATGTCCCCGCTGGTCATAAGTGTGGTCGTCTGCATGGGCATTCTTTCATGGTGCGTTTAGAAATTACTGGGGAAGTTGATAAACAGAGTGGTTGGATTATTGATTTTGCTGATGTGAAAGCGGTATTTAAGCCTATTTGGGAACAACTAGACCATCATTATTTAAATGAGATCAAAGGGCTAGAAAACCCAACAAGTGAAGTATTAGCACAATGGATTTGGCAACAAACTAAACCACATTTACCTTTATTAAGTGCAGTCACCGTTAAAGAAACTTGCAATGCAGGCTGCGTTTATCGCGGGCAGGCTTAAAAATACAAGTTCTAAAAAGGTAATAGTATTTCCCGTAACTATTTTGATAGCTGGGTAAAAATAAAATTCATTTATATAGGGATACAAGCCCCTCAGGCTGCTGGTTTAGTGGCAAGCCTAATCGGTTTTGAAAATAAATGAGGGGCAAAAATCTCTATATCCTTCTCTTCGACTTATCGCTAATTATGCAGTAAATAATAATCCCCCTCAGATAAAGCACACCCTAACACACCATATGAAAAGCTTTCCAACCGCTATCAAGTGGCAGTGGTTAGTCTGGTATCAAGACCTAAGATTAAGGTAAGAAGAGTTGGCGCTAAAGTATAAGCAAGAAGTGAAGCAACCACGGGCATTTTCTATCTTCGCAAAAAATGAAGTCACTGAAAAGTTTACATTTTTGCAACAATATAAATAAAAAGAGGCCATTGACGGCTATTTTAAGTTTCCTGGCATAAAGAACATAAAAACTTTAATTTGACATAGTGCATCAAATTATAACCTGATCTATTATTTACCATTATTTACTTTTAATAAGGCAGGGAAAATGAATCTATTTCAACAAACACCCAAATCCAGAAGACGTTATGGATTAGCAGCATTTATCGGTTTAATCGCAGGTATTGTCTCATCGTTTGTCAAATGGGGCGCTGAAGTTCCATTACCGCCAAGAAGCCCAACAGATATGTTCAACGCGGCTTGCTCGCCTGAAACTCTGATCCGCGCAGCAGAACAAATTGACTGCTCACGTAATTTTCTAAATCCACCTTATATTTTCTTAAGAGATTGGTTAGGAATTGCAGACCCTAATTCTGCGGTTTACACCTTTGCAGGGCACGTGTTTAATTCAGTGGGTGTTACTCACATCCTATTTTCTATCGTGTTTGCTGTCGGATATTGCATTGTTGCTGAAATATTCCCTAAAATTAAGCTATGGCAAGGGTTATTAGCGGGTGCACTGGCGCAATTATTTGTCCATATGATTTCATTCCCTCTTATGGGGCTCACCCCTCCACTTTTCGACCTTCCATGGTACGAGAATGTTTCAGAAATATTTGGCCATTTAATTTGGTTTTGGTCTATTGAGATTATTCGTCGTGACTTACGTAACCGTATTACTCACGAGCCCGATCCTGAAGTGCCGTTAAACCAACCATTTAGATAATGTTAAAGCCCCCAATGATTGTTTTTCAACTATTGGGGGTCGATGCAAAGTCATCGTTATTTTTTATTATTGAATATCCAAATACTTATGCGTTTGAATCGATAAACGCCAATTACGCTGTATACAAGTGTCAATACACAATTTCGTTGCTGTCGCCTTTTGGCTAATCGGTTGTAATGCAACGATAGGTGGAGCATCCACAGTACGTAATGCTAAAATTCTTTCAAGCGCTTCAATATCTTTTTCTCGCGCAACTGGGTGCTTAATTTCATTAGCCCTATCCACCGCTTGGCTAAGTACTTTCAATCCGCCTTTCATACCTACTTTTGGTGATACCGTCACCCAAGTCTCTTCTGTGCATTGAACTGGGTAAGTCCCACTCGTTTCAATTTGGCATTGATACCCTTGCTTCTCCAAAGCCTCGGTCAATGATGTTAAATCATAAATACAAGGTTCTCCGCCCGTGATCACAATATGTTTCGCGGTAAAACCACTTTTTTGCATCAATTGGACCAACCCATCCGCATCAGACATCGCCCACCAATCACTATCTTGTGTTTTCAATGCAATATCGCCCAAAGTGGTTTCTTTTGCAGGTTCCTTATCCCAAGTTTGTTTAGTGTCACACCAACTGCAACCAACAGGGCAGCCCTGCAAACGAATAAATACTGCTGGGACACCAGTGAAAACACCTTCCCCCTGTATTGTTTGGAAGATTTCATTAATTGGGTACTTCATACTGCTCCTAGAATAATCCATTTAGCGCATATTATATTGCAGATATCTATCTCACGGGCAATGCACTTTGTGATAATGTAATCACCTTGCGTTCAGGAAAGTACATCAATTAAATCAACGAAACCGAAACTATATTCGGTACAATATATTAAAACAAAGTCAATGACAGGAAAAGACATGCAAAGTAGTGAACAAAATCAACTCAGAAAGGGGCTGAGTGTTCGGCACATTCGCTTTATGGCCTTAGGCTCAGCGATTGGTACAGGGCTGTTTTACGGTTCAGCATCAGCCATTCAGGCTGCTGGGCCTGCAGTATTACTTGCCTATATGTTAGGCGGTGCAGCCGTGTTTATGGTAATGCGTGCCCTCGGTGAAATGGCGGTGCATAACCCCGTCCCAGGCTCTTTCTCTCACTATGCAAGTCATTATATGGGCCCTCTAGCTGGCTTTCTCACTGGCTGGAACTATGTATTTGAAATGCTGGTTGTCTGCTTAGCTGATATTACCGCCTTCGGGATGTACATGGGGTTCTGGTTCCCACATGTCGACCAGTGGGTATGGGTATTAAGTATCGTACTATTTATTAGTGCGCTCAATTTATGTCATGTCAAAATCTTTGGCGAAATGGAATTCTGGCTTTCTATCATAAAAGTCAGTGCCATCATTGGTATGATAGTTGGTGGTGCATTCTTAATGTTCTATGGTTTTGGTCAAGAAACCAACCACGAAGTTGGGCTACAAAATCTGTGGGAACACGGTGGTTTCATGCCAAACGGCATTGAGGGGGTCATCGCCTCTTTAGCTATCGTCATGTTTGCGTTTGGCGGTATTGAAGTCATTGGTATTACCGCAAGTGAAGCCCAGAATCCAGAAAAAACCATTCCTAAAGCCATCAATGCTGTACCTATTCGCATATTACTATTTTATGGTTTAACACTATTTATCCTGATGTGTATTTACCCATGGAATCAAATCGGCCAAAACGGTAGTCCATTTGTACAAATTTTCGATAGCTTAGGTATTCAATCAGCAGCCAATATCTTGAATATTGTCGTTATCACCGCCGCAATTTCTGCGATTAACAGTGATATTTTTGGTGCTGGCCGCATGATGTACGGCATGGCTCAAGATGGGCAAGCGCCAAAAGTCTTTACCAAACTAACAAAAAGTGGTGTTCCATGGGTAACTGTACTGGTTATGTCTGTCGTAATGTTATTGGGCGTTTACCTTAACTACCTATTACCAGAAAAAATCTTCGTGATTATTGCATCTATTGCAACCTTCGCGACCGTCTGGGTATGGCTTATGATCTTACTATCTCATGTTGCTATGCGCCGAAAAATGAGCCAAGAAGAAGTAAAACAACTAAAATTTCCAGTACCTTTCTGGCCTGTAGGCCCTGCTCTCACTATTGCATTCATGGTGTTTGTTATCGCATTGCTAGGCTTCTTTAAAGATACTCAGGTCGCATTAATCGTCGGCTTTGTTTGGGTTGCTTTACTCAGTATTGCTTTCTTTATTATGCGTTCTTACCAAAAGCGCTAACCTAAAAATATAATAGCCCTATATTTATTCCATATAGGGCTATTTTTTATTATGACTCAATAGCTTGACGAATATCGTCTATTAACTCATCCACGTTTTCTAAACCAATAGAAAGCCGAATTAACCCATCGCTAATACCATATTTCAACCTTTCTTCTCGAGTATAGGTCGAGTGGGTCATGCTAGCTGGGTGTTGAGCTAATGACTCACAATCTCCCAAACTCACCGCTCTTGAAAATAGCTTGAGGCGGTTCAAAAACAGTTTACCGGCTTCGATTCCGCCTTTTAACTCGCAGGCAATAATCCCCCCAGCTAACTTCATTTGTCTTTGAGCTAATTGGTATTGTTCAAAGTTCGGTAATCCTGGATACATTATTGACTTTATCTGCGGATGAGACTGCAAATATTCAGCAATTTTATGCGTATTTTGAACAATCCGTTCCATGCGAACAGGTAGCGTTTTCACCCCTCTAAGAATTAAATTCGCATCATGAGGAGATAAGCATGCCCCCGTCATGTCTTTCAATCCAACTAACCTTACTTGTTTCGCATACTCTGCGGAAGTCGCTATTGCCCCACCCATTGCATCCCCATGACCATTCATATATTTAGTCAAAGAATGAATAACAATATCAGCACCAAGTGTAATTGGCTTTTGGATATAAGGCGTACAGTATGTATTATCGACAGCCACCAATACTTTTTTTCGATGAGCAATTTCACTCACGGCTGCAATATCAACTAAGCGCATATTTGGGTTAGCCGGTGATTCGAAAAATATTATCCGAGTTTTATCAGTGATCGCTTTAGCCACATTATTTGGATCGCTCATATCAATATGACGTACTTTTACACCAAATCGAGCTAATCCATGATGAAAAAAAGCATAGGTACAACCGTAAACGGTTAAGTCCACTAGTAGTTCATCACCAGGGTTTAACAATGTCCAAAAAGTCGCTGTAATCGCCCCCATACCTGAAGAGAACACAACAGCAGCCTCTGCCTCCTCAAGAGAAGCGATCCTATTTTCTAGTAAAGTTAGCGTCGGGTTATTAATCCGAGTATAAATATACCCCTCTTTTTCACCACTAAAATAGGCACCTCCCTCTTCCACACTTTTAAATACATAAGTTGATGTTTGATAAATGGGTGCTGCTAATGAACCTAAATGTTGGTTTGCATCATAATGGCTATGAATTGCCCGTGTATCAAAAGAACTTTTTATATCTAAACTCATACCACCTCCTAAAAATCACCCTCCTTGGGATTGAGATAATCGAGATCCGACAATTTGCAAAGTCCGTAAAACCGTACTAATTCCACGTAATGTGTCAGGATCTTTTAATAAAGCATACACTGAACGAAAATTTGGGTTTTTACTATCATATACACCTTCCATTTTAGCCATGTTATATGCTGTACCTAATTCCCATACAGGAACCAAAGTATCTTCAAATGAATTTGACAATCTTTCTACTGTACTGTTATCTAAGATATCAATAAGGTCAGAAACTAATGACAGTAAATCAACAATATTATCTAAGCGATTTAATTGTAATAATGGTGCTAATTTTTCAGCAAGATGATTACCTGATTCTGAGCTAAGTAGCTCAACAAGCTTACTTTGAGTTTCATTATTCGACATTTTAAATTCCTCATTAAACTAAGCCACGAATAGCTGCCCAATAGATACCCCTATTGAAGCCATTTCTCAGTAACCCTCCTAATTTAGTTGGAGGAGTCGGAATAACATCGTGTTTATAATCATATTGCAAAGGCATTCCTGCTGTTAACCCCATTTGAGCAACTGCCTGAACTCGTCCATCATATATAGCCGCCGGATAACCATAAATTAATTCACCACAAATGTTATCTGCAATAATTGCAGCTTGGTTATGGCAACTGCCTCCTGCTTTACTAATCGGTAAATCAACGGTATCCCCTATAACATAAACACCGTCTATACCATATACTTGCATAGTTTCATGGTCTGTAGGTAACCATCCCTCACCATTATTGTGTTCACTTAATCCTGTATTAATTACTGCTTCTACTGCGGTGATTGGCGGCGTACTAATCAATAAATCAAAAGGCTGTTCATCCCCTTCTTTTGAGTATGCAATTTTTTTATCGGGATCGACTTTATTTAATGTAAATCCCCTCTGTGCTTGAATATTTTTAATAGTAAATATTTCTGGAATAACTTCACAAACAGGCTGTTGCATAAATAAACAGTTACGTAATAATTGTGACACGGTTGGGTAGGTATAAACTATTTCAATATTATCCCTAACCCGGCGTTTACGTAAGAACTCATCAATCATCAGTGTTGTCTCCATAGGAGCAATGCCACACTGGTGAGGTACATTCGGCGTTTCAGGAAAAGAAACTGTAATAAAAATACGACCTTTTTCAATTTTACTAAGTTGGTCTGCTAATTTACGAGAAGCATCATAGGCATAAAAGTGATTACCAATATCTTTTAGCCCTTCAATTCGTTCAGGTTTAGGTACACAACCTGTCGCAACCACTAAATAATCATAATGGTATTTTTTATTATTTATCGAATATAATTCTTTATCTTTAAAATTAAATGAATCTACTTTATCAATAACTAATTCAATTTCAGGCCTCAATAATTCACGCTCTGGACGACTTAACTCATCTTTAAAAAACATATTGAAAGCCACATACATAAATGCCGGCTTATAATAGTGTATAGGGTTATCTGTTATTAAGGTTATTTTTATTTTTTTCGAAAAAATTTCTTTATTAAGTTTTCTAGCTAAAATATTAGCTAGCATGGTACCACCTGTACCACCACCCACAATAACTATATTTTTCATGGCATTTAATCCTTAAGAAATAAAACAACTCGACAAATAAAATCGCTTATCACCGTGCTTTACACTTAATAAATATAGTTTAATTCCAATAATAACTTATACAATAAATTGCATATAATTTAAAAAATAACAAGAAAAACTAATTACTTTCATATATTAAATAATCTTATCCGATAAATTCAGATGTTATTAATTGATTGTTTATTTAAATAAACAGTCATCAGTGTCACTAACCATTTTATAAAAAGATGCTAATATGAGTAGTGCCCTACAATCTTCCACTTAAATAACACGTCTTCTGCCACTTGCCCATAACCAATATTATGCATTACCAAATACCGTTGGCTATCAGGTAGCTTAATAGTGGTCACAATTCCAATATGCGGTCGACCATCATCTAAACGCCACGAAACAATATCACCTGGAAAGTAATCTTGCCCATTATTGGTAATTTGTTTTACAGTAGCTTTTCGTGTAAAAAAACGTTCTAAATTAGGCACTCGTCGATGATCAATATTTCTATCTGGCTTGCGTAAACCCCAAATACGCTGACTTGGATATTGATTAAAATTAGTTTTAATATCTTCATGTAATAATTTTTGTAAATCAATTCCGATCTTCCGATAACTACGGATAATCACATCAGAACACACCCCATAATTTTCAGGGACATCACCATTAGGATATTCAATCTGACGATAAGCCGGATCATAAATAACCAAACGGGGTAGTAGTTCTGCTTGTTTCGCTAGCTCGATATTATTTTTGCCCATAACATGGTATGCACAAAATAATAAGGCTATAGGTAATAATCGCTTCAATGAACTATCTCCAGCTATAGTTGATAATAAAATCTACAATAGTTTCAGAGATAAATAAGGTGGGAAACTCTTAAAAAGATCTTACTTAAGCAAATCAAATTGAGTGATGATTGGATTATGGTCAGAAGCATCTGTTTGTAACACTCGACTTTCTTTAAGCTTCAAACCTCTATAAAACATAAAATCTAATGGCCGACCAAAAGCTTTTGTCCGTAAATCTAAATTATAGGTAACTTCTTTTAAGCCAACAGAACGAATAAAGCGTTTTAGTGCATTAATTCGCTGACGACTCCATGCGTTAAAATCACCAGCAAGGAGTACCGGCCCCATATGCTTACTAATATGCGTTCCAAGCTTATTTAGTTGCTTAGTGTAGACATCTACCCCAAAACTAAAATTAATTGCGTGCACATTCGCTACCATCAATTGCTTACCATTCGGTAATGGATAAACCGTAATCAAAGCTGATTTTGCTAAACGTAATAAAGGCTCTTTCTCCCTCAATGGGCAGCAATAAATTGGATGTGATGTTGCCAATGTCATTACACCCGCAGGATGAGGAGAAAAAGGTAAAGCAGGGACTTGGTCAGCGATCAATTGATGTGAAGCAGCAAAAGAAATTAACTCTGGGGACATTTGAGCTTCTTGCAGTAAGATTAGTTTTCTATCGACCACTAACTCACGTAGCATTATTTTCCAATTTGGACGCTGCTGTTTATATATGTTCCAAGTAACGACATCTAAGGTTTCCCCAGCAGCAAATAACGGCATACCAATTGGAAGGGATTCCCCTAACATATGTACAGGTGTAGGTTGAATACGTTTTGCAGGTTCACCTGCAATATATCGAACAGAATAAGTTCTTTTCGCCACGTCTCATATCCCTACATTGCAATGAAATAATCAATACCCTATTACAGCTTGATAAGATATCGCCTACCAGTATATCAAATCAGGCGCATCTTATCTTATCAAATTTGTAGTTTGTACTATTGCGAGGGGTCAACTCGAGACTAAACAATAATACTTATCGCAATCAGGCTACACCGCCTACTAGCTCAATCCCTCAGTGGACTACTGATTACCTTATCACCTTTAACGATAAACACACGATGTAGGCCTCTCTCCCTAAATTGCGTGATTTCGGTTTCCCCAAACGCAAAAAAGCCACCCAATGGGTGGCTTTCTCACTAATTTAATGTCTGGCAGTTCCCTACTCTCACATGGGGAGACCCCACACTACCATCGGCGCTACGGCGTTTCACTGCTGAGTTCGGCATGGGGTCAGGTGGGACCACCGCGCTATTGCCGCCAGACAAATTCGGTTTGTTCCCGTTTAGCACATTTCGTCACTAAACCAGAACTGCAATCTTGAACAAGCTGCCATGTCCCTCGCCTCTCGGCTTCTCACGCTCATTGAATCAACCTCATCTCTCAATCTCTAAAACACCTTCGGTGTTGTCAGGTTAAGCCTCACGGTTCATTAGTATTGGTTAGCTCAACATATCGCTATGCTTACACACCCAACCTATCAACGTCTTAGTCTTAAACGTTCCTTTAGGACCCTTAAAGGGTCAGGGAAGACTCATCTCAAGGCAAGTTTCCCGCTTAGATGCTTTCAGCGGTTATCTCTTCCGCACTTAGCTACCGGGCAATGCCATTGGCATGACAACCCGAACACCAGTGGTGCGTCCACCGGTCCTCTCGTACTAGGAGCAGCCCCTTTCAATCTTCCAACGCCCACGGCAGATAGGGACCGAACTGTCTCACGACGTTCTAAACCCAGCTCGCGTACCACTTTAAACGGCGAACAGCCGTACCCTTGGGACCTACTTCAGCCCCAGGATGTGATGAGCCGACATCGAGGTGCCAAACACCGCCGTCGATATGAACTCTTGGGCGGTATCAGCCTGTTATCCCCGGAGTACCTTTTATCCGTTGAGCGATGGCCCTTCCATTCAGAACCACCGGATCACTAAGACCTACTTTCGTACCTGCTCGAGCCGTCACTCTCGCAGTCAAGCTGGCTTATGCCTTTGCACTAACCGCATGATGTCCGACCATGCTTAGCCAACCTTCGTGCTCCTCCGTTACTCTTTGGGAGGAGACCGCCCCAGTCAAACTACCCACCAGACACTGTCCGCACCCCGGATAACGGGGCAACGTTAGAACATCAAACATTAAAGGGTGGTATTTCAAGGTTGGCTCCATGCAGACTGGCGTCCACACTTCAAAGCCTCCCACCTATCCTACACATCAAGGCTCAATGTTCAGTGTCAAGCTATAGTAAAGGTTCACGGGGTCTTTCCGTCTTGCCGCGGGTACACTGCATCTTCACAGCGAGTTCAATTTCACTGAGTCTCGGGTGGAGACAGCCTGGCCATCATTACGCCATTCGTGCAGGTCGGAACTTACCCGACAAGGAATTTCGCTACCTTAGGACCGTTATAGTTACGGCCGCCGTTTACTGGGGCTTCGATCAAGAGCTTCTCCTTACGGATAACCCCATCAATTAACCTTCCAGCACCGGGCAGGCGTCACACCGTATACGTCCACTTTCGTGTTTGCACAGTGCTGTGTTTTTAATAAACAGTTGCAGCCAGCTGGTATCTGCGACTGGCTTCAGCTCCATGGGTAAACCACTTCACCTAACGCCAGCGTGCCTTCTCCCGAAGTTACGGCACCATTTTGCCTAGTTCCTTCACCCGAGTTCTCTCAAGCGCCTGAGTATTCTCTACCTGACCACCTGTGTCGGTTTGGGGTACGATTAGTGATAATCTAGAGCTTAGAGGCTTTTCCTGGAAGCGGGGCATGAGCTACTTCGCCACCGTAGTGACTCGTCATCAGACCTCAGCATGTAGTGAACCGGATTTGCCTAATTCACCTGCCTACATCCTTAAACCGGGACAACCGTCGCCCGGCCAGCCTAGCCTTCTCCGTCCCCCCATCGCAATTATCACCAGTACGGGAATATTAACCCGTTTCCCATCGACTACGCATTTCTGCCTCGCCTTAGGGGTCGACTCACCCTGCCCCGATTAACGTTGGACAGGAACCCTTGGTCTTCCGGCGTGCGGGTTTTTCACCCGCATTATCGTTACTTATGTCAGCATTCGCACTTCTGATACCTCCAGCATACCTCACAGTACACCTTCACAGGCTTACAGAACGCTCCCCTACCCAACAATATTTACATATCGCTGCCGCAGCTTCGGTGCATAGTTTAGCCCCGTTACATCTTCCGCGCAGGCCGACTCGACCAGTGAGCTATTACGCTTTCTTTAAATGATGGCTGCTTCTAAGCCAACATCCTGGCTGTCTGAGCCTTCCCACTTCGTTTCCCACTTAACTATGACTTTGGGACCTTAGCTGGCGGTCTGGGTTGTTTCCCTCTTCACGACGAACGTTAGCACCCGCCGTGTGTCTCCCGTGATAACATTCTTCGGTATTCGTAGTTTGCATCGAGTTGGTAAGTCGGGATGACCCCCTAGTCGAAACAGTGCTCTACCCCCGAAGATGAGTTCACGAGGCGCTACCTAAATAGCTTTCGGGGAGAACCAGCTATCTCCCGGTTTGATTGGCCTTTCACCCCCAGCCACAAGTCATCCGCTAATTTTTCAACATTAGTCGGTTCGGTCCTCCAGTTAGTGTTACCCAACCTTCAACCTGCCCATGGCTAGATCACCGGGTTTCGGGTCTATACCCTGCAACTCATTCGCCCAGTTAAGACTCGGTTTCCCTACGGCTCCCCTATACGGTTAACCTTGCTACAGAATATAAGTCGCTGACCCATTATACAAAAGGTACGCAGTCACCCTGATAAATCAAGGCTCCCACTGCTTGTACGTACACGGTTTCAGGTTCTATTTCACTCCCCTCGCCGGGGTTCTTTTCGCCTTTCCCTCACGGTACTGGTTCACTATCGGTCAATCAGGAGTATTTAGCCTTGGAGGATGGTCCCCCCATATTCAGACAGGATAACACGTGTCCCGCCCTACTCGTCGAGTTCACAACACTAGCATCTTCAGATACGGGGCTATCACCCTTTACTGCCGGACTTTCCAGACCGTTCTCCTGATACTAATGCTGATTAAGACTCTGGGCTGCTCCCCGTTCGCTCGCCGCTACTAGGGGAATCTCGGTTGATTTCTTTTCCTCGGGGTACTGAGATGTTTCAGTTCCCCCGGTTCGCTTCGTTTGACTATGTATTCATCAAACGATAGTGCAACGAATTGCACTGGGTTTCCCCATTCGGAAATCGTCGGGTATAACGGTTCATATCACCTTACCGACGCTTATCGCAGATTAGCACGTCCTTCATCGCCTCTGATTGCCTAGGCATCCACCGTGTACGCTTAGTCGCTTAACCTCACAACCCGAAGGTGTCTTCTTATCAGACGACACTTAACGTCATGGCTGTGCGTGGTGAACTTCTTCGTTGGGTAGTGCTCGCAATGCTCACGTACTATTGTACGCTGCGCTTGCTGTGCGCTAGCCGCCTTGAATTTCACACTGCTCGCTCATGCCACTCGTTTGTGTGTTTGAAAAACACTTCAAGTTGAGATTTTTGAGAGACTCTCACATTGTTTAAGCGATAAACAATGTGCGTTATTTTCAATTTTCAGCTTGTTCCAGATTGTTAAAGAGCATAATTATTCGCAATAGACTATTTGACTAATCTATTCTGAATAATCAGAAAAATTTATGGTGGAGCTAAGCGGGATCGAACCGCTGACCTCCTGCGTGCAAGGCAGGCGCTCTCCCAGCTGAGCTATAGCCCCATAAAGGTAATTTCAGTATCAATCTCAGTCATTAAAATGACAAATCGGATTTAGGCAAGGCATAAATTGGCGACGTTTACTTTTGAGTAAACGAGCTGATTTATAACGCTGCATCAATTCGATTTTGGTAGGCCTGAGTGGACTTGAACCACCGACCTCACCCTTATCAGGGGTGCGCTCTAACCACCTGAGCTACAAGCCTATTGATACTGCTACTCTATTTCATCAGACAATCTGTGTGAGCACTTCACAAAAACACTTCAATGGTAAGGAGGTGATCCAACCGCAGGTTCCCCTACGGTTACCTTGTTACGACTTCACCCCAGTCATGAATCACAAAGTGGTAAGCGCCCTCCCGAAGGTTAAGCTACCTACTTCTTTTGCAACCCACTCCCATGGTGTGACGGGCGGTGTGTACAAGGCCCGGGAACGTATTCACCGTAGCATTCTGATCTACGATTACTAGCGATTCCGACTTCATGGAGTCGAGTTGCAGACTCCAATCCGGACTACGACGTACTTTATGAGTTCCGCTTGCTCTCGCGAGGTCGCTTCTCTTTGTATACGCCATTGTAGCACGTGTGTAGCCCTACTCGTAAGGGCCATGATGACTTGACGTCATCCCCACCTTCCTCCGGTTTATCACCGGCAGTCTCCTTTGAGTTCCCGACCGAATCGCTGGCAACAAAGGATAAGGGTTGCGCTCGTTGCGGGACTTAACCCAACATTTCACAACACGAGCTGACGACAGCCATGCAGCACCTGTCTCAGAGTTCCCGAAGGCACCAAAGCATCTCTGCTAAGTTCTCTGGATGTCAAGAGTAGGTAAGGTTCTTCGCGTTGCATCGAATTAAACCACATGCTCCACCGCTTGTGCGGGCCCCCGTCAATTCATTTGAGTTTTAACCTTTGCGGCCGTACTCCCCAGGCGGTCGATTTAACGCGTTAGCTCCGAAAGCCACTCCTCAAGGGAACAACCTTCAAATCGACATCGTTTACAGCGTGGACTACCAGGGTATCTAATCCTGTTTGCTCCCCACGCTTTCGCACCTGAGCGTCAGTCTTTGTCCAGGGGGCCGCCTTCGCCACCGGTATTCCTCCACATCTCTACGCATTTCACCGCTACACATGGAATTCTACCCCCCTCTACAAGACTCTAGCTGACCAGTCTTAGATGCCATTCCCAGGTTAAGCCCGGGGATTTCACATCTAACTTAATCAACCGCCTGCGTGCGCTTTACGCCCAGTAATTCCGATTAACGCTTGCACCCTCCGTATTACCGCGGCTGCTGGCACGGAGTTAGCCGGTGCTTCTTCTGTCGGTAACGTCAATCGTTGATGATATTAGCATCAACGCCTTCCTCCCGACTGAAAGTACTTTACAACCCTAGGGCCTTCTTCATACACGCGCATGGCTGCATCAGGCTTGCGCCCATTGTGCAATATTCCCCACTGCTGCCTCCCGTAGGAGTCTGGGCCGTGTCTCAGTCCCAGTGTGGCTGATCATCCTCTCAGACCAGCTAGGGATCGTCGCCTAGGTGAGCCATTACCCCACCTACTAGCTAATCCCATATGGGTTCATCCGATAGCGCAAGGACCGAAGTTCCCCTGCTTTGCTCCTAAGAGATTATGCGGTATTAGCCACCGTTTCCAGTGGTTATCCCCCTCTATCGGGCAGATCCCCATACATTACTCACCCGTCCGCCGCTCGTCAGCGGGAAGCAAGCTTCCCCTGTTACCGCTCGACTTGCATGTGTTAGGCCTGCCGCCAGCGTTCAATCTGAGCCATGATCAAACTCTTCAATTAAAAGCGTTTGATGCTCAAAGAATGTTTACTGACCGTAACGTTCTTTTGTTCGGCTAACGTTGTCGGCTTCACATCGCTTCCCCTCGCCGCACCTAAGTACTGTCTCGGGTTATCTCTGCTTGCCTTTGCGTTATCCTTCCAAAATAAGCGTTACTACCTTATTTCATATATATGAATTAACGTGTTAGTCACTCTTCAAGACTTAAAATCAAATATTTTTTTGATAGTGTCCTGTGAGTGCCCACACAGATTGTCTGATAAATTGTTAAAGAGCGTTGCGACTAAATCTGTTTGATTTTCGACTTCGAGGTCGTTGTCGCGAGGAGCCGTATAATACGTTTTCCTCTGTGAGAGTCAAGCAATTTTTTGCTTTTTCTTTTCAGAATCTCTCGCTGCCGTTTCAGTGTTCATCGCGCTTTGCGTTGTCTTGTTCCCAGTCAGTGGTGGCGCATTATAGGGAGTCAGAAAAATCTGGCAAGTGTTTTTTGAAAAAAAAACCTCAAGTGATTATATTTTATACTTTACGCCCAATTCTCAAGCAAAAAACGCGGTTTTATACGTAATTTGATATAAAAAAGGTGGCTAATATTAGCCACCTTTTGATTCTATAATAATATCAATTACTGCTTAGCAACTATCTCGTCATTTTCTACATCTAAAATGACAGGTTTACCCGGTAATAACCTACCTGACAAAATTTCTTGTGCCAGAGGGTTTTCAATTTCTTGTTGAATAGCACGTTTCAATGGCCTTGCACCGAAGATTGGGTCAAAACCTGCCTCACCAATTTTCTCAAGTGCAGCTGGAGTCGCTGTCACTTCATAGCCGTGTTCTTCAAGACGTTTATATAAACGAGCTAACTGAATATTAGCAATATTCGTAATTTGCTCTTTACCTAATGGATGGAATACAACCACTTCGTCAATACGGTTAATAAACTCAGGTCTGAAACTATGGGATACCACTTCCATTACCATATCTTTCATTTCTGAATAACCGATCATGCCAAACCTTTCTTGGATTAAGTCAGAACCCAAGTTAGATGTCATGATAATTACCGTATTACGGAAGTCTACCGTTCTACCTTGACCATCAGTTAAACGCCCATCATCCAGTACTTGCAATAAAATATTGAAGACATCTGGATGCGCTTTTTCAACTTCATCCAATAAAATAACAGAATATGGACGACGTCTAACGGCTTCAGTTAAATAGCCACCTTCCTCGTAACCGACATAACCTGGAGGCGCACCCACTAAACGCGATACCGCATGTTTTTCCATAAATTCAGACATATCGATACGCACCATTGCGTCATCGCTATCAAACATAAAGTTCGCCAGCGCCTTACACAGCTCAGTTTTACCGACCCCTGTAGGCCCTAAGAACATAAATGAACCTATAGGTCTATTTGGATCAGATAAACCTGCGCGACTACGACGAATCGCATTAGATACAGCAACAACCGCTTCATCTTGACCAATAACACGTTGATGTAATTGCTGCTCCATACGTAACAGTTTTTCCCGTTCACTTTCAAGCATTCTTGATACAGGTATCCCAGTCCAACGCGCTAAAATTTCAGCAATTTCAACGTCAGTGACTTTGTTACGTAAAAGCTTCATGCTTTTATTTTCCGCTTTCGTTGCGGCTTCAAGTTGTTTTTCAAGCTCTGGAATGCGGCCATATTGCAATTCAGACATTTTAGCTAAATCGCCCATTCGGCGTGCTTTTTCCATCTCTATACGTGTATTCTCTAGTTCAGCTTTTATATGCTGTGTACCAGTAAGAGATGCTTTTTCTGCTTTCCATTCTTCTTCTAACGCAGAATACTCACGTTCTTTCTCTGTTAGTTCTTCCTCTAACATTTCAAGACGTTTTTTACTTGCGTCATCAGATTCTTTTTTCAGAGCTTGCTGCTCGAGTTTAAGCTGAATAATCCGACGTTCTAGTCTATCTAAGGATTCAGGTTTTGAATCCATCTGCATACGCAAACTTGCACCAGCCTCGTCAATTAAATCAATAGCTTTGTCTGGCAGCATACGATCGGTAATATACCGATGGGATAATGTTGCCGCTGCGACAATTGCTGGGTCAGTAATTTGTACATGGTGATGTAGCTCATAGCGCTCTTTCAAACCACGTAAAATCGCAATAGTGTCTTCAACTGACGGTTCTGCGACATAGACTTTTTGGAAACGGCGTTCCAACGCAGGGTCTTTTTCAATATATTGGCGATATTCATCTAACGTTGTCGCACCAACACAGTGTAATTCACCGCGAGCTAGCGCAGGTTTTAACATGTTGCCGGCATCCATTGCACCGTCAGCTTTACCAGCACCAACCATGGTGTGTAATTCATCAATAAATAGAATGACATTACCTTCTTGCTTTGCAAGGTCATTCAAAACGCCTTTTAAACGTTCTTCAAATTCACCACGGTATTTAGCGCCAGCAATTAGTGCGCCCATATCGAGTGAAAGTACACGTTTGTTTTTTAACCCTTCAGGAATTTCACCATTAACAATACGCTGAGCTAAACCTTCAACAATCGCAGTTTTACCAACACCGGGTTCACCAATAAGCACTGGGTTATTTTTAGTACGGCGCTGCAACACTTGGATCGTACGACGAATTTCTTCATCACGACCAATCACAGGGTCTAATTTACCTTGTTCTGCTCGCTCGGTTAAATCGACAGTATATTTTTTCAAAGCTTGGCGCTGGTCTTCAGCGCTTTGGTCATTCACTTTTTCTCCACCACGCATCTGTTCTATTGCCTTTATTAAGTTATCTTTATTAACACCTGCTGCTTTGAGCATGTCTGCTAATGTTGTATTGGCTTCTAAAGCGGCGATAAGAAATAATTCTGAGGAGATAAATTCATCCCCATGCTTCTGTGCCAATTGGTCACATAAATTCAAATGACGCATTAAGTCACTTGATGGTTGAACATCCCCCGCAACACCTTGCACCTGAGGCAAACGTTCCAATGCATCTTCAATCTTTTGCTTAAACTGCACAGCATTAACGCCTAGCGTTGTCAGTAAAGGACGAACAGTGCCACCGTCTTGATTAAACAAGGCACTTAATAGATGAATTGGTTCGATAAATTGGTTTTCGCGCCCAAGGGCTAATGATTGGGCGTCAGCGAGAGCTTGCTGGAATTTATTAGTTAAACGGTCCAGACGCATAACACCTCCGATAAATGAGATTAAATTTGCTACTGGTTACTAAATGAGGTCTATTTTTAACTATTCAAGTTTTGCATGGGATTATTTTTATTATATTTGTTAATTTAGATTATAACTCTAAAATTAGTTGGATACCCATATTAGAGAGGCCATTCTGCCCGTTTTTCCTTCACGTCTATAGGAAAAAAATCTGTTTTCATCCGTTACTGTACAAAAATCACCACCATAAATGGCATTAATTCCCATCGTACTCAGTTTTTTACGTGCTAATAAATAGATATCGGCTAAATATTTTCCATTATGGGGAGTAAAAGCTGAGGCCAAATCAGACGATTGATTAACAAATGCGTCTTTCACTTCGCCGCCAACTTCAAATTTCTCAGCTCCGATCGCAGGCCCTAACCATGCCATAATTTCATTTGTTGGGCTGACAAATTGGCTCACCGTATTCTCAAGTACACCATTGCATAAACCTCGCCAACCCGCGTGTGCCGCTGCGACTTCACTACCTGCCATATTACAAAAAAGCACGGGTAAACAGTCTGCGGTCATGATTGCACAAACCTGACCTTTTTGATTGGTATATACCGCATCAGCTTGTTTATTCTTGATTTTACTGCCATCAAGATGAAGCACGCGGGTACCGTGTACTTGCTCAAGCCACACCGGTTGTTGCGGTAATTGAGCAAGTTTAACTAAACGTTGGCGATTTTCACTGACGGCCTCAAAGCGATCCTCAACGTGATCACCTAAATTTAAGCTATCAAAAGGTGGTAGGCTCACACCACCAGCACGGGTCGTACTACAGCTTGATACACTTTTAGGCTGTGGCCAGTCAGGGAAAATCAATATGCTCATTACCAGTCCATATCGTCTTTGTGAAGTTCAGTATCTGCCTTTAAGGCATCAATAAGCTTAACCATATCATCCGGTAACGGTGCATGCCACTCCATTTGAATACCTGAAATTGGGTGATACAGGCGCAACATAGTCGCATGCAGCGCTTGCCTATCAAAGCTACGCATGACTTCGAAGAACTCTTCTGTTGCGCCTTTTAATGGACGCGGACGACCGCCATATAAAGGATCTCCAATTAAAGGATGATTAATATGAGCCATATGGACACGGATTTGGTGAGTTCGACCTGTTTCCAAACGTAAACGTAAACGAGTATGAGCTCTAAAATGCTCCATCACACGGTAATGTGTCACCGCAGGTTTCCCCATTGGATGAACAGCCATGTGGGTTCTTTTGGTTGGATGGCGTGAGATTGGCTCTTCCACCATGCCACCAGCAGTCATGCGGCCTACCGCTACGGCTTCATATTCACGCGTAATTTCTCTGCGTTGTAACGCTTCAACTAAATGAGTTTGCGCAGGAACCGTTTTTGCAACAACCATCAAGCCAGTCGTGTCTTTATCTAAACGGTGGACGATACCCGCTCTTGGTACATCGGCAATTTCAGGGTAACGATACAATAATGCGTTAAGGATCGTCCCATCTGGGTTGCCAGCGCCAGGATGAACAACTAAATTACGTGGTTTATTAATAATTAGGATATCTTCATCTTCATAAATAACATTAAGTGGGATATCTTGAGGCTCCCAGCGATTATCTTCTTCGATAAGGGCATCGATTAAAATTTGTTCGCTACCAAAAACTTTTTCTTTTGGCTTATTGATAACTTTGCCATTAACCTGCACTCTATCAGCTAAAATCCATTCTTTTATGCGTGAACGAGAATAATCAGGGAACAATTCGGCTAAAGCCTGATCTAAACGTTGACCAAGCTGTGATTCAGCGATAGTTGCACTAAGTTGTACTTGTTGAGCCATAAATTAATCTACTTTTTTGGTGTTTGTATTTTGACGGCACAGCCGTTTCATTTAAAATATATGCTATTGTAACTCGAATTTTGCCGGGAGCCTTATGGATAGTCTCCCTCGAAACACTCAGAGGATAACCTACACGTGATGATACGTATGAAAAATCTGGTGGCCGCTGCCACGTTAAGTCTGGTCTTAGTCGGCTGCTCCAGTAACAATGAAGTCAGTCCTGATAGCTCCCCAGCTGAAATTTATAGTACGGGTCAGCAAAAATTACAGGACGGCAACTTTAAAGCTGCTATCAAACAATTTGAAGCACTCGATAACCGTTATCCATTTGGTCCATATGCTCAGCAGGTCCAATTAGACCTCATTTACGCATATTATAAATCAGCAGAGCTGCCAATGGCGATAGCTGCGATTGACCGTTTCATGCGTTTGAACCCAACTCACCCAAATATTGACTACGTCCTTTACATGCGTGGTCTTACTGCTATGGCATTAGATGATAGTTTACTGCAAGGGCTCTTTGGTATCGACCGCTCAGATAGAGATCCACAACATGCACGCGTTGCATTTAAGGACTTTAGCCAATTAGTTCGCTACTATCCTAACAGTTTATACTCAAATGATGCGAGTAAGCGTTTAGTCTACTTAAAAGACCGCTTAGCGAAATTCGACCTTTCCGTGGTTGAATACTACAACAAACGCGGGGCTTATGTCGCGGTTGTTAACCGTGTCCAACAGATGCTAAAAGATTACCCAGACACAGAAGCAACACGTAATGCCTTGGCATACATGGAAATTGCTTATAAAGAAATGGGGTTAAATCAAGAAGCGACTAAGGTTGCGAATATTATTGCAGCAAACCCACAATAATATAACCGAGTAATCTTAAACAGCAGCCTTGGCTGCTGTTTTTCTTTGTTTGCTATTTTGAGACTAACAATACTTTCATTGGCTTAATTTTAACCCAAAAAAAGTTCCGACTATTTGCCGTATCGATAGCCAACTTGACCAGTTTGTCTTAATCTACTCATTTTGGCAATGCTTTTTCACCCCTTTTATACGTGAAATCACACTTCAAATGTACCGACTCCCTCCCCTGAATTAGATGTGATCTATATCAATTTTTTATTAGAGATAATAGGTATTCTGGACTCATCAAAGACGGAAACAATGAGAGGTAACTATATGATAGTGAACATTACTAGCAAACAAATGGATATTACCCCAGCAATTCGCGAGCACATTGAGAACCGTCTAACAAAACTTGATAAGTGGCAAGTCTCACTCATTAACACTCACGTAGTGTTATCAAAAGAGCCACAAGGTTTCATGGTTGATGCAAACATAAAAACAGCGACAGGTAAACTGGTCGCAAGCGCCAAACATGAAGATATGTACGTTGCAATTAATGAACTAATTAACAAACTCGAAAGACAACTTAATAAAGTGCAACATAAAGGAGAATCAAGAAGAGCCAACAATAGTGTAAAAGAAGCGAACCTCGTTACGTTATAATTTTATATTATCTATCAACTTATCTTGAACCTTGTAAACGCGCCTACTATAGGCGCGTTTTTTTGTGTTCTTAACCTTTTTTATTGACATCTTATTAAGTATCGGGTCTATTTAATACAGGTCTAATAATAGGTGTTGCAGATGAATCTTAATTTTGTCTTTTTTTTCTTCTTTTTTAGTGACTCTTAAATAAGGGGCTTTTGTCGTTCGAGAAAAAAAGAAGACAAGATTAGAAAGCCCCCAGCTAGGGGGCTTTTTTATATCATGATATTTACAGGGTGGGCAGAATGGATAACAGTAATAATCTACTGAAAGTAAGAGAGAAAATCAGCCAATTGGATAGTGAATTACTTGGCCTTTTGGCAAAACGTCGTGGTTATGCCGTTGAAGTGGCAGAAACAAAGATTGATGATAACCGCCCCATTCGAGATAAAGATCGCGAACGCCAACTCCTTGATGTTTTGATTAATAAAGGCAAACCCCTTGGACTAGACGGGTTTTATATTACTCGTCTATTTCAGATGATTATCGAGGACTCGGTTCTCACACAACAAGCCATTTTACAAAAACATTTAAATCTAACGCCAAGTGATACGGCTAGGTTTGCTTTTTTAGGCCCTAAAGGTTCTTACTCACACATCGCCGCTCGTCAATACTCTGCACGCCATTTTGATCAACTAGTTGAATGTAGTTGTCATAAATTCCAAGATATATTTTCATTGGTTGAAAGTGGGCAAGCTGAATACGGTATTTTACCGATAGAAAACACCAGTTCCGGTGCAATTAATGATGTTTACGATTTACTGCAGAATACAACATTATCAATTGTTGGCGAAATTCGACTACCAATTAACCATTGCCTTTTAACAACGGGCAATACTGATTTAAGCTTAATTGATACGGTGTATAGTCATCCGCAACCATTCCAACAATGTAGTCAATATTTAGCACAATACCCCCACTGGAAGATTAAATATTGCGACAGCACATCCACTGCGATGCAAATGGTAGCAGAACAAAATTTACCTAACGTCGCGGCGCTAGGCAGTGAAGCTGGGGGGGCTTTATATAATTTAAGTGTAATAGAGCATAGCCTTGCCAATCAACAGATAAATATGACCCGTTTTATTGTAGTCGCTCCACAACCGATTGAAGTAACAGAACAAGTTCCTGCTAAAACCACGTTATTAATGACTACAGGTCAACAAGCAGGTGCTTTAGTTGATGCACTGGTTATTCTAAAAAACAATCAGATAATAATGAGTAAATTAGAATCTCGCCCAATTAACGGTAAACCTTGGGAAGAGATGTTTTACGTTGATGTGCACGCTAATTTGCGTTCAGAAAATATGCAACAAGCTTTAAAAGAGCTATCAGCAATTACACGCTCAATAAAAGTATTGGGTTGTTACCCATCAGAGAATGTTGTCCCCGTTGAGCCAGAAAAGATCACACCTTAATTGTCTATATCAAAATACGTTGGCTGCACTGGTAGTTGTGCAGCCTTATCATCAGATTTGCAACGATTCTATTGTACTAATTAATAGCTTTTATTTTAAAGTAATTCACTAGTTCTTTTAAGTGGAATGCCTGCTCATTTAATGAGTCTGCTGCCACAACAGATTCCTCTACCAAGCTAGCGTTTTGCTGCGTTGTTAAATCAAGTTGCCCGACAGCACTATTAATCTGTGCAATCCCATCACTTTGTTCTCGGCTCGCTTGGCCAATTTCTCGTAGTAATGTGTTCATCTCTTTTACACTGTCAATCATTCCATAAATTTGATCAGTGGCTTTTTCAACTAAATCCATACCGTCTTGAGTTTGGGATGAAGAATTTTCAATAAGCTCGCGAATGTCACTAGCTGATGCCGCACTTTTTTGAGCTAGCAGCCTGACTTCGCCAGCGACGACAGCAAAACCACGGCCGTGCTCCCCTGCTCTAGCGGCTTCAACTGAGGCGTTTAATGCCAAAATATTTGTCTGAAATGCAATTGAATCAATCAGATTAATAATTTCTGTCATTTGTAACGATGATGTATTGATAGCCCGCATTTTATTAGTTACTTGACTCATCATA
Organism: Providencia sp. TYF-12; assembly: GCF_041344805.1. Classification (NCBI taxonomy): domain Bacteria; kingdom Pseudomonadati; phylum Pseudomonadota; class Gammaproteobacteria; order Enterobacterales; family Morganellaceae; genus Providencia; species Providencia sp. TYF-12. The sequence goes on along the minus strand of NZ_CP166833.1, from coordinate 1,117,805 downwards.
TCACCATTGTTTTGTACTATGATTGCGGCTTGATCAGCCAACATACTTGCTTCGTGAGTATGCTCTGTTGTATTTTGGACTGTTGAAGTAATTTGTTCCATTGAGCTCGCGGTTTCTTCAACAGATGCAGCTTGCTCTTCTGTACGAGACGCTAAATTTTGGTTTCCTGCAACAATTTGCCCTGCCGCAGCCGAAATACTCTCCGAACCTTGTTGAACTTCTTGGACAATTTCTAACAAACGCCCCTTCATGTCGTTGAGTGCTTGCAGCAGCACACCAGTTTCATCTTTTGAGGTTACTTGCATATCTTTAGTTAAATCGCCGCTTGCTATGGCTTGAGCAAAATGGACTGCATTTTCTAGAGGGCGAGTAATAATGGTAGTAATAAACCAACCAACTACACAGCCAATCCCAATACTGAAGAGCGACAATACCGCAAGCAGTATCTTATTACTTTCATAGTCAGCATTCACATTACGACCGATCTCTTGCATTTGTAGGTCTTGAATAGCCATTAGCGTCTGAATTTGCTCACGGTATTCGCGTTGAATACTAGAGGTTTTTGTCATCATTTCATCAATTGCAGCTTGGCGATTATTTTGCTGCAAGAATGTATTCATACGGGCTTGTGATGCATGGAATTGCTGACGAATTCCCCGTAGATCGGCCAATATTTCTTTAGAACGATCATCCGTTACACTACTTTCCAGTTTTTCCAGTAACTCCGTTATCTTAAGTGTAATTTTAGAGAGTTCTTCACGACGTTTATCGCTACCTCTATCATCAAGCAAAATAAGCTCTTGTATCCCAATAAAAGAATAAAAGTTATCCATCATTTGCCCTGCGGTCGATGCAATTGGATAGCTTTCATAAAGCACCTGCTTCATTCCTTCGTTTGCACGGTTCATGTTTGCCAAAGAAAATATTGAGCTCAAGATAATAAGCGCAACAAACCCGCCAAATGCTATCGTTAACTTCATACTGATTTTGAGATTCTTAAAAGACATATGTTTACCACACTAGCCATCATTTAATGATTAGTGTTATCGGTAAAGCCAGCCAAACCTTTATCATTTAAATCGATCGATTTATAAATATCAATTTTAAAAATTGATTAATTTAGAATTAAATAGTGGATAACTTGCTTTTTGAGCAGCTAAGGATATTATTCGAGAGAAACTACAGAAGTAAGTACAATTACTTATTTTAAATAAATAATCAGAATTAGATTGTCTAAAATTAGTATTTGTAAGGCATAACAATGCATTCGCAGAAGAAATAAAGCCTCCTACCGCAAGAAATACGATAGAAGGCGAGGAATGATTATTTACGGTTATCGTTCGCTCTTTGCAATAACGACTGACTTTCTTTCATAAAATGGTGGGCATCTTCACCAAACCATTCACTAACATGATTAAATTGGCGAATAAATTCCGCTTTATCTTTGCTTTCAAGTAAGTCAATTGAGTTTCCTAACAACTGATGGTAACGACGGATCAACTCAACATTTTCTTCAGAAGACATAATGATATCTGCGTATAGCTGCGGGTCTTGCGCGAATAACCGCCCAACCATCGCTAATTCTAAGCGATAAATAGGTGACGATAATTCAAGCAATTGCTGCAAGTCGATATTTTCTTTCGCTAAATTTTGCCCATACGTAAAGGTCGTAAAATGACGTAACGCTTGGATAAAGCTCATGTTTTTATCGTGTTCTTTTGCCGAAATTTCTTTCAGTCTAGCTCCCCAAACTAATAGCTGCTCAAGGAACCATTGATAAGATCCAGCACCACGGCCATGACAATAGGCAAAGACCTGCTTTGCAACACTACCAATATCAGGACCAAACATTGGGTGAAGCCCCAATACTGGCCCATCATGAGCCGCTAACATAGCGTCTAGTGGTTGCTGCTTAATAGAAGCGATATCCACTAAGATTGTGTCTTTGTCTAGTTTGGGTAATTTGTTGATCACTTGAACCGTCAAATGAATAGGTACACTCACCATTACTATACTAGCGCCCGCGACAATCGACTCGGCCTTAGACCAATCATTTTCAGTTAATGACTTAACTTGATAGCCCGATAAAGTGAGGAGACGATGAAATAACCGCCCCATTTTTCCATCGCCACCGACAATGACTATCGGCCCTGCTGATGGGTTCAATGTTTTGAACCCTTTATCATTTTCACGAGCATAGGACTCACGCATGACCCGCCGAAGAATATCCTCGATAAGATCAGGAGGGACCCCCATTCGCTCAGCTTCAGCACGACGAGCAGCTAACATGCTTGATTCACGTTCAGGCACGTATATTGGTAACCCATGTAAGCTTTTTACCTCACCGACCTCAGCAACCAATTGCAGCCTTTTTGCCAATAAATCTAATAACGATTTATCAACCTCATCAATTTTTTCCCGTAAATGGGATAATTCAGCAGACATACCAATACCCTGATCAGCTCACTTTACTCAGTTTTTGTGCGCGTTGTTCTAGCACTGGTAGCAGTGCTTGATGCAAATTGCGCAATACAGTTTCTGTTGTTTGCCAATTAATGCAAGCATCTGTCACAGAGACGCCGTATTTCATCATATCACGTGCTTGTTCAGACGTTTGATTACCTTCATTAATATGGCTTTCTAACATAATACCTGTAATTGACTCATTACCATTAACAATTTGTTCAATAATTGAATCAACAACCTGTGGCTGACGGCGGTAGTCTTTATTCGAGTTGCCATGGCTACAATCCACCATTAACGATGGTGCTAAGCCCGCTTTTTTCATTTCAACTTCACAAGCTGCAATATCTTCAGCTTCATAGTTAGGCTTTTTACCGCCACGTAATATAACATGGCCATTACTATTACCTTTTGTGTGTAATAAACACACTTGACCAGATTGGTTAATCCCCATAAAACGGTGAGGCATAGCAGCAGCTTTTAATGCATTGATTGCCGTAGATAAACTACCATCAGTTCCGTTTTTGAAGCCAACAGGCATAGATAAACCAGATGCCATTTCACGGTGAGTCTGAGATTCTGTTGTTCTAGCACCAATTGCAGACCAGCTAAATAAATCCCCTAAGTATTGTGGGTTATTAGGGTCTAATGCTTCAGTTGCTAATGGCAGCCCCATATTGACTAAGCTGGTTAATAAATCACGAGCAATATGTAACCCCTTTTCCATTTCAAAAGAACCGTCCATGAATGGGTCACTAATTAAACCTTTCCAACCTACTGTAGTACGAGGTTTTTCAAAGTACACGCGCATCACAATATATAAGCTATCACTTAATTCTTCGGCTAATTTTTTCAGGCGCTCACCATATTCAATAGCGGCATCCACATCATGGATTGAGCAAGGACCACATACCACGAGTAAGCGAGGGTCACGTTGGTGAATGATGTCGGCAATCACTTGGCGCGATGTCGCAATGGCATGCAGGCTGCTGTGACTCAGAGGATATTTCTGTTTCAGACTCTCAGGAGTAATTAATACCTGCTCATCTTGAATATTCACATTGTTGAGTACATCTTTTTGCATGATCATTTTTTACCTACTTATTAGCTTATATTTGCTTAGTTTATTGTTTACATATTGTGTTTGGGTGTATGGCTAATAACATACCATGCATCGTAAACAATTCAATCCATTTGTGTAAAATATTTCCATATGTGTAAACAATAATTTACATACATTCAATTTATTGATAATTATATTAATTTACATAAAATTAACATTTACAGTATTTAAATCAGAGTTCAATACCAATTTTTAGTAAATATTTATTTACAGATTAAGAGATTAATCTCTCAGCTATATTCTAAATAGTTCGAGGTGTAGCAAGGCGGCAAAGGAATGAGGCGCTAGGAGCATACACAAGTATGTGACTAGTGCGAATAAGTGCTGCCAACACAACTACAACTTAAGATAAACTCTCTCAGCTATATTCTAAATAGTTCGAGGTGTAGCAAGGCGGCAAAGGAATGAGACGCTAGGAGCATACACAAGTATGTGACTAGTGCGAATGAGTGCTGCCAACACAGCTAGGACTTAAGATAAACTCTCTCAGCTATATTCTAAATAGTTCGAGGTGTAGCAAGGCGGCAAAGGAATGAGGCGCTAGGAGCATACACAAGTATGTGACTAGTGCGAATGAGTGCTGCCAACACAGCTACAACTTGAAATATGACGAATATAGTGACAAATATAAAAAGGCCCGCAAATGCGGGCCTCTCTCATAACATAACTTTCGGATGTAGCGAAAGCGTATTACTTGGCGTTCAGACGCTCTTTGATACGAGCTGCCTTACCAGAACGCTCACGCAGGTAGTACAGTTTAGATCTGCGAACAGCACCACGACGTTTAACAGCAATGCTATCTACGACTGGAGAGTGAGTTTGGAATACACGCTCAACACCTTCGCCGTTAGAAATTTTACGAACAGTGAATGCAGAGTGCAGACCGCGGTTACGAATAGCGATAACCACGCCCTCGAATGCCTGCAGACGTTTTTTAGAGCCTTCAACGACCCATACCTTAACTTCCACGGTGTCACCCTGACGGAACGAAGGTACGTCCTGCTTCATTTGCTCGTCTTCAAGTTGTTTAATAATATTGCTCATAATAACTCTCTTACCCTAGGTAAACTGATATGTTTAGACAATTAATTGTCTGGATTCATTTGTTGCTCGGACTGATATTCATTTTGGAATTCAGTCAGCAACATCCTCTGCTCGTCAGTCAGAGCTAGGCTTTCCAGAAGCTCAGGTCTTCTAAGCCAGGTACGACCAAGTGATTGTTTCATGCGCCAACTATCTATTTTGGCATGATTCCCTGAAAGCAGTACCTCAGGAACTTGCATGCCATCTAACACTTCAGGGCGGGTATAATGTGGACAATCTAACAAGCCATCAGCAAAAGAATCTTCTTGTGCAGAAGCTTGATGACCAAGTACCCCCGGAATAAACCGCGAGACTGAGTCTATCAACACCATAGCAGGGAGTTCCCCACCACTGAGAACGTAATCACCAATTGACCATTCTTCGTCAACTTCGGTTTGAATAATACGCTCATCAATACCTTCATAGCGACCACAAACAAGAATTAGCTTCTCATTGGTTGCTAGTTCGCAAACGCCGTCTTGACTTAATTTGCGCCCTTGAGGTGAAAGATAAATAACCTTTGCACCAACACCGGCCTCAGTTCTTGCTGTGTTGATTGCATCCTTTAAAGGTTGAACCATCATCAGCATACCTGGACCACCTCCATAGGGGCGATCATCGACTGTTTTATGCCTATCATGGGTAAAATCCCTAGGATTCCAGCACTCAACAGTCAGCAGGCCATTTTTCACTGCCCGACCAGTTACCCCGTACTCGGTTATTGCGCGGAACATTTCGGGAAACAGGCTAATTACACCAATCCACATAATTTCGTCCCACTTATCAAAACCGTTCAACCGGAGATTTAAAAACCAGGATCCCAATCCACTTCAATAAGTTTGGCATCGAGATCGACTTTCTTGATAACCTGCCCATCAAGAAACGGAACTAACCGCTCCTTGATGCCAAATGCATCTTTTAAATTCGCCTTAATAACTAGTACATCATTTGAACCAGTTTCCATCATGTCAGTAACAATACCAAGGCCATACCCTTGTAACGTAACAACTTGGCAACCCATAAGGTCTTTCCAGTAGTATTCGTTTTCTAACTCAGGAAGTTGGGTTGAATTCACCGCAATTTCAAAGTTAGTCAAGAGTGCTGCTGCGTCGCGGTCATCGACCCCACCCAGCTTAACAATGATATCCTTGTTATGATGTTTCCAATCTTCAATTTCAATGTGTTGCCATTGACCTGAACGTTGGATAAACCAAGGCTGATAATCAAAAATACTTTCAGCATGTTCGGTGGACGAAAAAACTTTGAGCCAACCGCGAATACCGTATGCTGCACCTAATTTGCCCAATACAATTGGGTTTTCAGGTGGCAGTAACTTAGTTTGCTTGCTCATTGTTACCACCGTGACAGATTAAGCTACTTTCTTAGCTTGTTTGACCAGTTGTGCAACACGGTCAGAAATAGTTGCGCCTAAGCCAACCCAATGCTCAACACGGTCCAGATCTAAACGCAGTTCTTCTGCTTGACCTGCTGCGATCGGGTTGAAGAAACCGATACGCTCAATGAAACGACCGTCACGCGCATTGCGGCTATCGGTTACAACGATTTGGTAGAACGGACGTTTTTTAGCGCCGCCACGAGATAAACGAATTGTTACCATAACATCCTCATTAGTTAACAAAACAACCAGACTCCATCGAGGGATAGAGTCCGGCTGTCATATAAAAAGCCCGAAAAGTTTACTCACTTTGACGCAAAAATCAATCAAAAGTACGTTTTGTTTGAGGCTTTATTGTTTAACGCCCCGGAAAACCCGGAGGCATCATACCCTTCATACCGCGCATCATCTTGGCTAAGCCGCCTTTTTTCATTTTCTTCATCATGCGCTGCATATCATCAAATTGTTTTAAGAGGCGGTTCACCTCTTGTACTGTTGTACCAGAACCTGCTGCGATACGACGTTTACGTGAACCTTTAATAATTTCCGGTTTCTCACGCTCTTTACGCGTCATAGAATTAATCATCGCTTCCATTCGAACAGTGATTTTATCATCCATTTGCGATTTGACGGCATCAGGTAATTGGGACATCCCCGGCATTTTACTCATCATACTCGCCATGCCGCCCATATTACGCATTTGCTTTAATTGGCTCAGGAAGTCATTTAAATCAAAGCTATCACCCGTTTTTAGCTTTTTCGCTAATTTTTCAGCTTCATCACGGTCAACTTTATGTTCGATCTCTTCAATCAGAGAAATCACATCCCCCATACCAAGGATACGGGAAGCGACACGCTCAGGGTGAAAAGGCTCTAAGGCATCAGTTTTTTCACCAACCCCTAAGAATTTAATTGGCTTGCCTGTGATAGCACGGATTGACAGTGCCGCACCGCCTCGAGCATCCCCATCAACTTTGGTTAATACAACCCCTGTCAGTGGTAATGCTTCATTAAACGCTTTTGCAGTATTTGCCGCATCTTGACCTGTCATTGCATCAACGACAAATAAGGTTTCAACGGGTTTGATAATGCGGTGAACTTCTTGGATTTCCTCCATCATCGCTTCATCAACGTGTAAACGACCGGCGGTATCCACTAACAACACATCATAGAATTGTAACTGTGCATGTTTTAATGCTTTTTGTACGATGGCTGCGGGTTTTTCCTGTGCATCGGAAGGGAAAAAATCAACCCCAACAGATTGAGCTAATGTTTCTAGCTGTTTGATCGCCGCAGGGCGATAAACGTCAGCTGAGACCACCAGTACCTTTTTCTTTTGTTTTTCTTTTAAATGCTTACCAAGCTTGGCAACACTGGTCGTTTTACCCGCACCTTGCAAGCCGGCCATTAAGACTACCGCAGGCGGTTGCGCAGATAAATTAAGCTGATGGTTTTCATCCCCCATCGACCTAGTCAGTTCATTTTGAACAATTTTAATAAATTCTTGGCCAGGTGTTAGGCTTTTATTAACATCTTGACCAACAGCACTTTCTTTGACTTTTTGAATAAATTCACGGACAACTGGCAAAGCAACGTCTGCTTCCAGTAAGGCCATGCGAACTTCGCGTAATGTGTCTTTAATATTGTCATCAGTAAGGCGTCCCCGCCCACTGATATTGCGCAACGTGCGCGATAGTCTGTCAGTTAAATTATCAAACATATGTCTTAGCTCAATTCTGTTGATGGGCCGATGCTCAGCCTGATCTGGTTGCTAATACAGCTAATTTCAAGTGTATTGGTTATAACGACTTGAATTATAAGTATCAATCCTTTCATAATTATGAAAGAAAAACCAACGCTAAAATAATTCGGGCAAAATAATTATGCTATTGTAACATGCCCATTGTTTTTTCGCTGCCCCCTGTTTGAAACTGATGATACAGGTTATTATGGTTCTAATTTATGGTGATAAATCAAATCAGTTGGCGCATGAAGTGCTATCAACAACGAATATGCTGTGATTAGCCCGTCCAATGGTTGGAGCCTACACCCGTACAAGTTATACTATGTAATAACTTTCCACTAACCAAGAACAACGACACTATACTATGCCCGTATTTGCAGTCATAGCAGTTTGTACATACATGGTCAGTCTGCTACTGATCGTCCCCGGTCAAGTGCGTAAGCAGCCATTCTATCGTCGCCTAGCGATTTTGCTTGCTGTTATTGCGTTAGTGACTCATGCAATAACACTGAAATTACTTATTTTCAGTGAGGCCGAGGGGCAAAATCTCACACTGTTGAATCTAGGTTCTGCGGTTAGCTTGCTTATGTGTGTGATTATGACCGTTGTGGCTTATTGGGGAAAAGCCTGGTACTTAACTCCGATTGTATATAGTTTTGCTATCATTAATTTAATGTTATCCACCATCATGCCCGGTGAGTTTATTACTCATCTAGAAGCGAGCGTCCCTCTATTCGTTCATATCGGCTTAGCTTTATTGAGCTATGCAACGTTGCTCATTGCAGCGTTATATGCTCTCCAAGTGGCGTTGATTGACCACCAATTAAAAAATAAAACCTTAAAATTTAGCCCAGATATGCCACCCATGATGGTTGTAGAACGCAAGATGTTTCATATCACTCAGGTTGGTGTGATTTTGCTTACATTAACCTTATGCACAGGCTTTATTTATATGGATAATATTTTTGGTAAAGAAAATATCCATAAATCAGTATTATCTGTTATTGCTTGGTTTGTTTATATTACTTTGCTTTGGGGGCATTTCCATGGTGGATGGCGGGGTAAACGCGTGTTGTTTTTCCACGTTGGGGGCTCCATTATCTTAACAATGGCTTTTTTTGGTAACCGCCTTATACAGGAATTTATAATATTTTGACAACTAAACCACCATTAGCCTCATATAAGGAACCTTGTTTTGGATGATGTGTCTACCAGTACGCTAATCATCATATTGATTGTTTTAATTTTTATGTCGGCCTATTTCTCTGCTTCCGAAACAGCGATGATGACATTAAACCGCTATCGTTTAAAACATTTAGCAAAACATGGCAATAGCTCTGCGATCCGCGTCGAAAAATTACTCAAGCACCCCGATAAACTCTTAAGTTTAGTGCTTATTGGCAATAATTTGATCAATATTGTCGCCTCTGCATTAGCGACGATTATCGGCATGCGTTTATACGGCAATGCCGGTGTAGCAATGGCGACGGGGATTCTAACATTTGTGATCCTTATATTTGCCGAGGTTATGCCTAAAACACTCGCTGCGCTGTATCCAGAAAAAATTGCGTTTCCTAGCAGCTACCTTTTAAAGCCGCTACAAGTCATTATGATGCCGATTGTGTTGGCATTTAATACCATTTCAGCCTTGTTGTTACGTTGTATAGGTATACGGTCGCTAACTGCCCGTACGGATGCCGTCAACAAGGAAGAATTGCGGACCATTGTTAACGAATCAAAGCATAAAATTAGCCGTCGCAACCAAGACATGCTGATTTCAATATTGGATTTAGACAAAGTCACCGTTGGCGATATTATGTTGCCAAGAAATGAAATTGTGGGCATTGACGTAAATGATGACTGGAAATCAATTATTCGACAGCTAACGCATTCACCTCATGGACGTATAGTGCTTTATCGTGATTCCCTTGATGATTCCATTGGTATTTTGCGTGTTCGAGAAGCCTATCGTTTGATGATGGAAAAACGCGAATTCAACAAGCAAAATCTGATTAAAGCAGCTGATAATATCTATTTCATCCCGAATAGTACGCCACTTAATATTCAACTTGTTAATTTTCAGCATAACAAAGAAAAGCTAGGCATCATTGTTGACGAATATGGTGAAATTCAAGGTCTTATTACTGTCGAAGATATCTTAGAAGAAATTGTAGGGGACTTTACAACATCTATGTCTCCATCACTAGCTGAAGAGGTTTTGCCACAAAGCGACGGTAGCGTACTTGTAGACGGTTCTGCCAATATCCGTGAGCTAAATAAGGCATTCGATTGGAATCTCCCTATTGATGGCCCTAGGACGGTTAATGGCATGGTATTAGAGGTGATAGGTGATATCCCTCAACCTGAAGAGCAAATCGTGGTAGGCCATTACCTTATCGAGGTATTAGTCATGAGCGAAAATATTGTTAAGCAAGTCAGGATAACCCCTCTGGCATTTAGCTCCCAAATCCCAGACCTTTAATTTAAACTGCCACTCTTAGCTCACAACCTAAAAAGAGCCAGATATTGGCTCTTTTGTTTTATATATAGATCAACTAAAAGATAGATAACTAGACGTGCAGTTGCTCTAGTTTGTCTGCTGGTAACGCTAATTCATCATTTTTATTGATACCAATCTCGGAAGCGAGAACATTACGTGCAATTTGTTGCGCTTCTTCTAATGAATGCATTTTATATGTACCACACTGATATACATTCAATTCAGGAATTTTGTTTTGATCTTCAACCTTCAAAACATCTTCCATTGCCGCTTTCCACGCATTAGCAACACGCTGCTCCTCTGGTTGGCCGATTAAGCTCATATAAAAACCTGTACGGCAGCCCATTGGAGAGATATCAATAATTTCTACACCATCACTGTTGAGATGATCACGCATAAAGCCTGCAAATAAGTGCTCTAAAGTATGCGTTCCTTTCTCTGTCATGGCTTCTTCATTTGGCACGGTAAAACGTAAATCAAACACTGTGATAGTATCATCATTCGGTGTTTTCATGGTTTTTGCCACACGTACAGCAGGCGCTGACATGCGAGTATGATCGACAGTAAAGCTATCTAATAATGGCATTTTGTGACCTCCTCAAAAATATAAAAATTATTTCTAAAAATAAATGAAACTATTTTGAAAATGCAGAGTCTGAAATATTGAAAGACGCGCAATTTGTTATCATCCCTAATTCTCTAAGAGATTTTTATTTGGCCACCTAGTGTGGCCATTTCTTTTAGCGTCCTGCATGGATGCGCAGATAGTCTTCAAAGCTTTCAGTTTCACTTTGCTCCATCTTTGCTTGCTTCTCAATTGAAGCTAACCGTGCTTGTTCAAATTGCTCTTCAGTAATCACTTCATAAGGTTCATTAACTAACTGTTCAAAATACTTCTCAGCTAATTCTAGCCCATAACCACCAATGCCTTTTTCCAACATCTCATCCATAACGAGCGCTGAGTATGTCAGTGTTGGATCTTCAAACATGGCAACAAACTGGTGGCAAGCTTCTTGATACCTTTCATCACAGCAAGTATCAAGCACTTCAGCAACCCGAATTAAATCATTAAATAATTGCTGACCAACCTCAACTAATGGTTTGACTTCACTACCACAACCAAAACCAATCACTTGTCCAGGTTTACGCCCTTCAAGGATCACCCTGTTCCAATTTTGGCGACAGCAATCAAGCTCTTGAGCATTCATTTCAGGTGCATCTGCAAGCACACACCATATTAAGAATAGATCAACAAACCGAGCTTGTGTTTCATTTACCCCAATTGCACTGAACGGGTTGATATCCAGTGAACGAACTTCAATATACTCAATACCACCACGCATTAGAGCATCTGAAGGTGATTCATTACCTTTAGGTACACGTTTCGGCCGTATAGGGGCATACAGCTCATTCTCTATCTGTAATACATTCGTATTTAACTGAACATATTCGCCATCTTTTTTTACTCCTAGCTTTTCAAATTCAGCCGAAGGTTTATGAATGGCTTTTTTCAAGTTTTCTATATATTCATCCAGTTTATTGAACGTAATATTTAGATCACTTTGCGACTTATTTGTATAGCCTAGGTCACTCATGCGCAGTGATGTCGCATAAGGTAAGTAATAGGTGCCACAATCTGTTTTATCAAATGATAACGCTGTGTCTCTATCCTTTAAGAAAGAGCCACAAATGGCTGGAGATGCGCCGAATAGATACGGAATAACCCAACCGAAGCGGTAATAATTTCTGATCAGACGTAAATAGCCCTCTGAAATTTTTTCCTTACCGCTTTCTTCATCTTTTACACCAGCCCAAGCCTGCCAAAATTCAATTGGCAAAGAAAAGTTATAATGCACCCCTGCTATCGTTTGCATTAGCGCACCATAACGATTTTTTAAGCCCTCTCGATACAGGGTTTTAAAACGCCCGACATTAGAAGAACCATATTGAGCAAGAGTGATTCTATCTTCACTTTCAATAAAGCACGGCATACTGAGCGGCCACATTCTTTCATTTTTAAGTTGGCGCGCAGTATAACGATGTAAGTCCCGAAGAAAGGCCAAATTATGGCTGATGCTTTTATCTACAGGAGTAATAAATTCGAGTAAGGACTCCGCAAAATCTGTCGTGATCCATTTATGTGTTAAAGCTTTTCCCAGCCCTTCTGGATGCAATGTTTCTGCTATCGCACCTGTTGGGGACACACGCAATGTTTCGCGCTCAATACCACGTTGAATTCCATTTAGTGCTTCTGGGTGCGCCTCTAACCATGAGAGCGCTTTTGATACGTCCGGGATCAAATCGACCTCCCGCCTGTGATGTTAATTTATTTTATTGAGGCAATTACTTTAGCTTAAATCACATAAATTGTCGCTGTCTAGATGTGTGGTTTATCGAGGATTACATACAAAGATATTAGGTGAATGGCATTTTTTCTAATTTTAGGCAAAAAAAAACTCCTCAAAGTGAGGAGTTTCTAATGATGGTGCATCCGGGAGGATTCGAACCTCCGACCGCTCGGTTCGTAGCCGAGTACTCTATCCAGCTGAGCTACGGATGCAAAATTCTTTCGATTATAAATCGATGTTCCAATAACTTTTTATGAATTAGATTAAAATGTATTATTGATATGCTAAATTTAGCAACTAAGAGATGGTGCATCCGGGAGGATTCGAACCTCCGACCGCTCGGTTCGTAGCCGAGTACTCTATCCAGCTGAGCTACGGATGCATGTTTAGTGCAAGACTGATTTTTATCTCAAAATTTTTATCAACTACTAAAAACTAACTTCTAAGTTACTGCATGTTTTGGTTTCCAATATTCTAGAACCAAAACAAAACCCCATCAGATACTCTTATAGGGTTAAATATGGTGCATCCGGGAGGATTCGAACCTCCGACCGCTCGGTTCGTAGCCGAGTACTCTATCCAGCTGAGCTACGGATGCATATCTAAAATGGCGGTGAGGGAGGGATTCGAACCCTCGATGCAGCTTTTGACCGCATACTCCCTTAGCAGGGGAGCGCCTTCAGCCTCTCGGCCACCTCACCATATTTTAGTTACACACGATTTGTTTTTTCAAACATCTCGTTGCTGTGTGGCGCACATATTACTTTCCTAGACTTAGAAGTCAAACAATTTTTCCAAACTTTTTGCATTCCGTAGTCTGTTTGCACATTTCACAAGCAAGATGATTAGTTTAGCACCGAAAAATATCTTTTTCAGCCCTTATCTCACTAAGTTTATAAACAAAAAGCAGGAAAAAAAATGATGATAGCACTCAACAAAAAGTATATTTTTTAGCCAAGTGAAAAATAGACATGCAATAAAAAAATGAATCGAGCATGATGAAAATTAATGCTCAGCAAAATACAGTCGCTAAACACTAAAAAAACTGCATATTAGATTAACAAAAGGGAATAATAGAATAGGAAAGACAAGCGTCCATTCTTGCTGTGTGGTCAATCATTGGACGCTTCTTTTTTATTATTGATTATCTGGTTGAGTTTTTTCAGCCTGGATCCGTTGATAAATTTCTTCACGGTGAACAGAAACTTCTTTTGGGGCGTTAACACCAATACGAACTTGGTTGCCTTTGACACCCAATACAGTAACTGTTACCTCATCGCCTATCATGAGTGTTTCACCAACTCGACGAGTCAGAATAAGCATTCTTTGCTCCTTGAAATATTAAAAGAGTCGGGTCTTTAGGTATCCCCCGCTATTGTCCATCACACACCGTGAAAACGTAAAGCAATGATATTCACCTAAAGCATTGATGCCATCAATGCAAGCATTCTAATTATTTACAAGCAAAATATAACACTACAAGCGATACATTAACAATGCCGCAACAGCTTAAAGTTGCCTCATATTTTAATGAGGCAACTTTGTCGACGCTTATAGCCGTGATTCAACCCATTCTTCGACACTTGCCATCGCAGCAGGTAATGCATTCACGTCAGTACCCCCTGCCTGTGCCATGTCTGGTCGCCCACCACCTTTACCGCCAACCTGCCCTGCAATAAAGGAAATCAAGTCACCTGCTTTAACTTTAGCAGTTAAATCATTAGTCACCCCAACGATCATACTGACTTTATCACCACTTGTTGTTGAAAGCACGATAATCGCAGATTTCAGCTGGTTCTTGAGATCATCTACCATAGTTCTCAGTAGCTTAGGATCAGTATTGCTCAATTGAGTCACTAACAACTTGATGCCTTTCACATCTTTCGCTTTACTACCTATTGAAGCACTTTCTTGCGATGCTTGCTGATCTTTTAGTTGCAAAATTTCTTTCTCGAGCTGACGAGATTTGTCTAATGCAGCTTTAACTTTTTCCACAAGACTATTGGAGTCACCTTTTAATAGGTGAGCAATTGCTGAAAGTTGCTCGGATTGATTGTGAATATTTTCAATCGCCATCGCCCCCGTTGTTGCTTCGATACGACGAACGCCAGCAGCAGTGCCTGATTCGTTAAGAATACGGAATAAACCAATATCCCCAGTTCGACTAGCATGTGTACCACCGCATAATTCAATAGAAAAATCACCCATACTCAAAACGCGTACACGTTCTTCATATTTTTCACCGAATAATGCCATAGCGCCTTTCGCTTTAGCTCCCTCTAAATCCATCAACTCAGTTTCAATTTCTGAGTTTTTTCGGATTTGAGCATTCACAATATCTTCTACCTGACGTAGCTCTTCCTGTGTCATCGCTTCAAAATGGGAGAAATCAAAACGGAGATATTTATCGTTAACCAATGAGCCTTTTTGTGACACATGCTCACCCAATACCTGACGTAATGCAGCATGAAGTAAATGTGTCGCTGAGTGATTTAAGCGGATAGCATCACGCCTCGCGCTATTAATCAAAGCAGTAATACGATGGTTAACAACTAATGTACCTGACTCTACTT
The DNA here is from genome assembly GCF_041344805.1 of Providencia sp. TYF-12. Classification (NCBI taxonomy): domain Bacteria; kingdom Pseudomonadati; phylum Pseudomonadota; class Gammaproteobacteria; order Enterobacterales; family Morganellaceae; genus Providencia; species Providencia sp. TYF-12. The sequence continues at coordinate 1,102,575 of NZ_CP166833.1, read as the reverse complement.
TACCTATGTGACCAATCGCTTGGCCGTATTTTTGAGTGTCTGTTACATTAAAGCTTGCACTGTCACTATTTAAATAACCAGTGTCACCCACTTGCCCACCGGACTCTGCATAGAATGCAGTTTTATCTAGGATAACCAACCCTTCTTCACCCTCTTTAAGGGTATCAACAGGTTGACCATCTTTATACAAAGCCGTGATTGTTGCTTGTTGCTCATCGTATTGATAACCAGAGAATTCGCTACGCTTATCAACTTTGATTAATGAGTTATAATCTGCGCCAAAACCGCTCGATTCTCTAGCACGACGACGTTGGTCTTCCATCGCATGCTCAAAACCTTGCTCATCGACTTTAATATTGCGTTCACGGCAAACGTCCGCCGTTAAATCGATAGGGAAGCCATAGGTATCATATAAACGGAATGCAGCCTCACCATCAAGTGTATCGCCTTTTAGGGAAGCAAGTTCTTCGTCTAATAATTGCAAGCCGCGTTCTAAAGTACGAGCAAATTGTTCTTCTTCAGTTTTAAGAACTTTTTCTACCATTGCTTGCTGACGTGCAAGCTCATCCGCAGCAGAGCCCATCACGTTAATTAGTGGAGCAACTAATTTGTAGAAGAAGGTATCCTTTGCACCAAGCATGTAACCGTGACGCACTGCTCGGCGAATAATACGCCGTAAAACATAGCCACGCCCTTCATTTGATGGAATGACACCATCACTAACAAGGAATGCACAAGAACGAATGTGGTCAGCAATAACACGCAATGATTTATTTTCCAAATCAGTTGCCCCTGTTGCTTTCGCAGCAGCAGCAATGAGTTCGCGGAAAATATCAATCTCATAGTTAGAATTTACGTGTTGAAGTACCGCGGAAATGCGTTCTAAACCCATCCCTGTGTCGACTGAAGGTTTTGGCAGTGGCTCCATAGTACCGTCTGATTGACGGTTAAATTGCATGAAGACAAGGTTCCAGATTTCAATATAACGGTCACCATCTTCTTCAGGGCTCCCCGGAGGACCACCCCAAATATGCTCACCATGGTCATAGAAAATCTCTGTACATGGACCACAAGGGCCTGTATCACCCATTTGCCAGAAGTTATCTGACGCATATGGTGCACCTTTATTGTCACCAATACGAATAATACGCTCAGCTGGAACACCAATTTCTTTGTTCCAGATATCATACGCTTCATCATCTGTCGCGTAGACAGTTACCCACAGCCTTTCTTTTGGTAAATTAAACCACTCTTCGCTAGTTAATAGTTCCCAAGCAAAGCGGATAGCATCATGCTTAAAGTAATCACCGAAGCTGAAGTTACCTAGCATTTCAAAAAATGTATGGTGGCGAGCGGTATAACCCACATTTTCTAAGTCGTTATGTTTACCACCTGCTCGAACGCAACGTTGCGCAGTTGTCGCTCGGGAATATGCTCTCTTATCCAGGCCAAGAAATACATCTTTGAACTGGTTCATCCCTGCGTTTGTGAACAGTAGTGTAGGGTCATTATTTGGCACTAGCGAACTGCTGGTGACCACTTGATGACCTTTCGTATGAAAAAAGTCGAGAAACGCTTGACGGATCTCAGCGGTGCTTTTACTCATATTTATCCCGATATCAAGCTGGAAACAGAATTACGAATTGTTGAGATGGTATGTAACATCACCTCTAATCAACTCTCCGATTAAAAAGTGACTGATAAGATAAAGTCTCTTTATGCAGAAGTAAAATATAGATACATCCATTAGCAGCTTTCATTGTAAAGCGTCTAGATATTTTCTGAAAGCATGTTTATACCCCGCGCTGGGGTATTTTTCCACAGAAAAACTGTTCGATAAACTATTAATGTAATAGGCCAAAATAAAAATGGCGCCCCCTTATGAAAGGTGCGCCACTAATTTAGATGATAATCAAATAGTTACACTTGAATTAAATTTCTTCTGGTGTTTCTTCTTCATCAGAACCACTGACGAAATCTTCCGCAGCGCTACTAAATTCACCAGTATGATTTAATAACATTTCGCGTAGTTTCGTATCAATTTCCTGTGCTATTTCAGGATGCTCTTTTAAATAAGTTGTTGAGTTAGCTTTACCTTGACCGATTTTGTCCCCGTTATAGCTATACCAAGCACCCGCTTTTTCAATTAATTTATGTTTTACACCTAAGTCAATAAGCTCACCGAAGGTGTTAATCCCTTCACCATAAAGAATTTGGAATTCAGCTTGTTTAAATGGTGCTGCGACTTTATTTTTCACAACTTTAACACGGGTTTCGCTACCTACAATTTCTTCACCGTTTTTCACCGCACCGATACGGCGAATATCTAAACGGACAGATGCGTAGAATTTCAATGCGTTACCACCTGTAGTGGTTTCCGGATTACCAAACATAACACCAATCTTCATACGAATTTGGTTGATAAAGATCAGTAAGGTATTTGACGTTTTTAAATTCCCCGCCAATTTACGCATTGCTTGGCTCATCATACGGGCTGCTAGGCCCATATGAGAATCACCAATCTCGCCTTCAATTTCAGCTTTAGGTGTTAACGCAGCAACAGAGTCAACGATAATGACATCAACCGCCCCTGAGCGTGTTAATGCATCACAAATTTCAAGAGCTTGTTCACCTGTATCGGGTTGTGAACATAATAAGTTATCAATATCTACGCCTAATTTTTTCGCATAGATAGGGTCTAAGGCGTGCTCTGCATCGATAAATGCGCAAGTTTTACCACTGCGTTGTGCCGCAGCAATAACCTGTAAAGTTAATGTTGTTTTACCCGAAGCTTCAGGACCGTAGATTTCAACAATACGACCTAATGGCAAGCCACCAGCGCCTAATGCAACATCAAGGGATAAGGAGCCTGTTGAAATCGTTTCAACATCCATAGAGCGGTCTTCACCAAGACGCATAATGGAGCCTTTACCAAATTGTTTTTCAATTTGGCCTAATGCTGCTGCAAGTGCTTTTTGTTTGTTTTCATCAATAGCCATGATTACTCCCTAAGTGCAATGGCTTGACCACTGCGAATAAAACGATTGAATTGGGTTTGTTAAAATTAATTATACTGTATAATCATACAGTATCAAGAAAATTTTTCATTTAACAACTTTAAAAGTGTTTCTAGGACATAACCCGTTGATTGTAAACGAACTTGGTTTCTATCCCCTTGGAATACACAGTGCTGTGTTGTTACGGTTATGGTTTTATCAGCCTGTTTTTTAGCAAAACCAAACCAGACTGTCCCAACAGGCTTTTCTATACTACCGCCGTCGGGGCCGGCAATTCCACTGATTGAAACAGCAAAATCGGCCCTCGCTTCCCGCAATGCCCCTAAAGCCATTTCTGCGACAACTTGTTGGCTTACTGCGCCATATTGTTGTAAAGACTCCTCTTTAACACCAATCATTTGGTGTTTGGCTTCATTGCTATAAGTGACGAAGCCACGCTGGAAGTAAGCTGAGCTCCCTGCGATATCGGTCAATACCTTAGCAACCCAGCCACCAGTACAAGATTCAGCAGCGGTGACTGTTTTACCTTGTTCTGTTAGTTTCTGACCAATTTGAATACTCAATATTTCGAGTTGCTTCTCATCTATCATGATGCTACCTACCTTTACTTCATTTTTTTACGAGCGCGATCCCAAACCCACAAACCCGCAATAGCTATCGCAAATACAGCACCAAAACCAATCCCTGCATTCACTACTGACAAACCAGCTTTAATTGCCAAAGAGTACAAGCCTAACATAATTAGCATTGCACTGTTTTCGCCTAAGTTTTGCACAGCAATGGCATTCCCTGCTCCAACAGTCTCTTTCCCCTTTTCTTGAAGTAATGCATTAAGTGGAACCACAAATAAGCCACCAAATACCCCAAGTATTATCAGAATAAAATATGCTGGAATAATATTAGTTTGCAATGAGAGTAAAACCACCATGATACCGATGATAACCCCAGCAGGAGTACAACGATAAACCGTTTTTAAGGTAATAAATTTAGCAGCAAGCCCCGCTCCAACGACAATCCCTATAGCAACCATCGCATTGAGGATTGTTGGGGTTGTATTGTCTTGTAAGCCTAAAGCGACAGGTACCCATGCCACTAATAAAAAACGTAAGGTGACACCCGCCCCCCAAAATAAACTGGTCCCCACAAGTGAGAAGCGACTTTCTTGGTTAGACCATAGAATACGGCAAGCACCGAAAAAATCAGTCACTAATAGTTTAATATTCCAGCCTTTGCCTGGCCGTGCAGCCACTAGCGGTGGGATAAAGAAATTGGCAATAACAGCTAATGCATACAATACAGCACAAGTTCCGAGCGCTAATATAAGGTTAATATCGGAAAGCACCCCACCGACCACTGAGCCCACTAGAATAGCCGCGATTGTCGATGCTTCCATAACTCCATTTGCTTTAACAAGGTTATCTCCCCCTGTTAATTCCCCTAAAATACCGTATTTAGCAGGGGAATAAGATGCAGCGCCTACCCCCACTAGACCATAGCAAAGGAAAGGGTTTAACCCCAAACAAATACCAAGAGCCCCAATAAATTTAAAAATGTTAGAAAACAACATTACGCGCCCTTTTGAGAACCTATCGGCGATTTGCCCTACAAAAGGTGCCAGTACAATATAAGTAAATACAAACACCATTTGCAGAATAGGATGGCTCCATTCAGGGTAAAACTCTGCTTTAAGCTGTGCAAGTATTGCAAATAATAATGCATTATCAGCAAATGCAGAGAGGAATTGAGACGCCAATACGGCTTTCATTCCTCGGCTCATTAATGGCGCATTTTGCATGCTTTCTTGCATATTATTCATCCTTTAACGCCATCTGTTTTAGTGTAACAAAGTCCGTTTTACCACTTCCCAAAACTGGCAGTTCTTTTACTAAACGAATGTCACGCGGGACAGCTAATTCAGTTAAGCCTTTGCTTTTCGCTGCCGCAGACAATGCGCTGCGGTCTAATTCTTTATCTGTCGTGAATAAAACAAGCGCCTCACCCTTACTACTATCAGGCTTAGTGACAACGCCATGATTCTCATTTGGTGAAATACCCGCGACCATTTGTTCAATACTTTCAAGAGAAACCATTTCCCCTGCAAGTTTTGCAAAACGCTTAACACGACCTTTAATAGTACAGAAGTTTTGATTGTCTAAAGTAACGATATCACCCGTGTCATACCAGCCATCTTCTAATTCACCTTGCTCATTTTCCGCTTTAGGCGTTTCTAAGACACCAGGGGCTTCAACACGTAAATACCCCTTCATGATATTTGGCCCTTTTAGCTGTAATTTCCCCCCCTGTTCAATACCTGGGATAGGGATAATCCTCGCCTCCATTTCGGGTAAAATTTGACCTACTGAACCTTCTTTAGCGGCCATTGGTACGTTAATTGAAACGATAGGAGCACATTCAGTCACCCCATACCCTTCAAGGATACGAATACCAAATTTATCAAACCAGATTTTTTTAGTTTTATCAGAGAGCTTTTCAGCGCCAGCAACGACATAGCGCAAACGTGCAAAATCATACTGATGCGCAAAACGCGCATAATTACCTAAAAATGTCGAAGTCCCAAAAAGCACTGTACAATTTTTGTCATAGACCAATTCCGGAATGACTCGATAGTGCAAAGGGCTTGGATAAAGAAACACTCGGCTTCCTGAAAATAGAGGAATGAACAAACCAACAGTTAGACCAAATGCATGGAATAATGGTAATGATGACATAAAACGGTCTCGAGGAGTGAAGTCAGCAATGGTCTTAATTTGCTCAACATTCGCCATTAAGCTCCCGTGGCTATGAACCACCCCTTTCGGTGTTCCCTCTGACCCTGAAGTGAATAGCACGATCGCTTCATCTGTCGTTTTGCGCGGGATAACGGCTTTACGTGGATTAAATAAATGCTTAACAATCCAAAGTTTATCTTGCCATGTCACTGTATCTTTTAAATCTTCAAGGTAAATCCAGTTAGCTTCAGTAACTTGCTCGGGAATATGCGTTAAATGACCTTTTTCTAAAAATTGGCGAGAGGTAAATACGACAGTGGCTGCAGATGCTTTTAATGCATTACTGATCCCATGGCTTCCCGCAGTATAATTCAGCATCGCAGGGACTCGTCCCCTCATTAGGGCCCCAAAAATAGCCGCAGCCGTAACTGTTGTATTTGGCAATAATAAGCCTACACGCTCATTTTCATGGGTATAACGTTCTATAATACGCCCGACTCCCAGAGCTTTTTTCAATAAGCTTTGGTAGGAGTCTTCTTTAAAAGCGATATCTTCAATACAGGGCGTATATCGACCAAACTTATGAACACTTTGAATAAACTCTTCGACCAATGTGACTTGGGGCAAACAAGCCATACGCGCAGATTTCATAATTTGGTACAAATGCTCTCCAGCTAAGGCTCGGCGCTCAACAGCTCGAGGGGCTTGAGGCATAGGAATACTTTGTGCAGGCAAAATATGTAATGTGATTTTTGGGAACCATTTTAATGGAATAATGCCTTTTAACCGACCAAAGTGACTGCGCTCCGCACCTTCAATACGAATAGGAACAACTTTTGCCTCCGACTTTGCAGCAACAAATGCAGCCCCTTCATAGATTTTCATTAAAGAACCATGCACAGTAATACGCCCTTCTGGAAAAATGACGATTGGGCGCCCTTTTTCCACCTCTTTAACAAGGTGACGTATCCCTAAAGGGTTAGCAGGGTCAAGAGGAACAATATCCGCATAAGGTTTAAGACGCTTCACCATTTTTGGTGTCGCAAATGATGAATACACAGCAAATACAGGTTTTACAGGTAAAAAAAGTGCAATCAAAACACCATCAAGGAAAGAAACATGATTGGGTGTAATCAAGCATTTATCTTGATTAAATTCTTTTGCATCACCGGTAACTTGGACGCGAAATAAAAATTTAAGTATTGCCTTGATGATGTTTGCCAACATAATGAATCCCTATATTATGATTATGTTTTATATGCAAATAAGTGAAGTATTTCCGTTATCATACCTATCTTACTTAGCTCTGCTCTTTCTACTAAGCGGTATATTCCGAAAACGTACTTTACTGATACCTAATTAGTTTAAGTCAAATCATTAAGTTGCGCGATAATATCATCAATGGATTGTGTGGCATCAATAACATGGTGTGCCGTCGCACGGTAGATAGGTTCTCTTTGCTGCATAACTTCTTCAATTTCTTCAACTAATGATTTGCCTGTTAAGCTTGGCCGCTGGTCAGCTTGTGGCTCTGCGGCTAGGCGTTTAGCTAAAACGTCAGGCTTAGCATTTAAATAAATCACTGTCCCGTTATCACGCATGATCTTCTGGTTTTCCTCAGCAAGAACCAGCCCGCCCCCTGTTGAAACAATCGTTTTATCTTGAAGAATTGATTTTAACGTTTCCGTTTCTAATTGACGAAAATATTCCCATCCGTACTGTTCAACAATTTCTGCTATCGTTTTACCCGCTCTTTCGAGTATCAATTTATCTGTATCAACAAACTGGTAGCCTTTAGATTCGGCCAATTTTTTACCAATTGTCGTTTTACCCGAACCTCTTGGACCGATAATGTAAAACATTAATTTCCACCCCATCATCATGAATACTAAGCAAAACTGGTTATGTATCTGCTTATGAAAGTTGCCTAATGCGGCAAATAATAAAAAATAAAGCCACACAAGTGTGGCCTATTAATCTATTTTAGTCTTTATGGGCGATTTAAAAAATCGCCATAACCAACCCATTTATAGGTTGTTAAGGCATCTAGCCCCATAGGGCCTCGAGAATGTAATTTCTGAGTGCTAACCGCAACCTCTGCCCCTAAACCAAATTGCCCACCATCTGTGAAGCGAGTACTCGCATTCACATAAACAGCCGCCGAATCGACACACTGTACAAAATAATCTGCTTGGCGGATAGACTCGGTCAAAATAGCATCAGAATGCGCAGTACCATATTGGCGAATATGGTTAATAGCGGCGTCAATGTCATCAACAATCTCTACGTTGAGGTCTAAGGATAACCATTCATCAACCAAATTTTCAGGTTTTACATCAACAACTGTTGCTGGGCCTTGTTCCAATAATGGCATTGCTTTTTCACTAGCGTGCAGTGTGACTTGCTGTTCAGCCATTTTCTCACTTAAAAATGGTAAGAAATTACCCGCAATATCTTTATGAACTAGCAAAGTTTCCAGTGAGTTACAAGCACTTGGGCGCTGTACTTTTGCATTGATGATTACGTTAATCGCTTTATTAAAATCAACTGACTCATCGACAAAGGTGTGGCAAACACCTATACCGCCGGTGATCACAGGGATCGTTGATTGCTCACGACATAATTTATGTAACCCCGCACCACCACGAGGGATCAGCATATCAATATAACGATCTAATTTTAATAATTGAGAAACTAATTCACGATCAGGGTTATTGATAGCTTGTACAGATTCTTCTGGCAACCCACTATTTTTGAGTGCTTTTTGGATAACACTCACCACAGCAAGGTTCGTATTATGGGTTTCTTTACCACCACGTAGAATGACTGCGTTACCGGTTTTTAAACATAACGAAGCCACATCGACAGTGACGTTTGGACGCGCTTCGTAAATCACCCCGACAACACCTAGAGGTACGCGTCGGCGCTGTAAGTTTAAACCGCTATCAAGCTGGCTACCATCAATGATTTGCCCAACAGGGTCAGCAAGCTGACAAACCTTTCTGACATCATCAGCAATGCTTTTCAAGCGTTCTGGAGTCAGCAATAGACGGTCTTGTAAGGCTTCTGCCATACCACTGGCTTTTGCTTGTTCCATATCCTGCTGGTTAGCAGATAATATCACTGCGCTTTCTTTTTCTAGTAATTCAGCAATTTGCAATAGTGCCGAGTTTTTTTGTTTGGTGCTTAGCTGAGCTAATTGCCATGACGCTGCTCGTGCAGCCTTACCCATTGTTTCTAACATAATTAACTCACTATCATATCGTCACGATGAACAGCGACTGAGCCGTGTTCATAGCCAAGTATTCTGCCAATTTCTTGTGAATGATGACCTGCTATCATCCTTAGTGCATCACTATTATAGTGACTAACACCGTGTGCAAGGTCTTTCCCCGCCATATTTAGAATGCGGATCACGGCGCCTCGGGAAAAATCACCTTCAATCTTTTTAATTCCTTTTGGTAACAATGAGCTACCTTTTTCTATAATTGCTAATTGTGCACCATCATCAATATACACATCACCCGCAGCTGGCGCCCCGAAAATCCAACGTTTACGATTTTCCATGGGGTTTTTCTGCCCATAAAAACGAGTCCCCACTGGAATATTTTCAATCACAGCGCTAATGACATCAGGTTTATTACCTGCTGCGATAATAACATCTATCCCTGCGCGGCCAGCAACATCAGCCGCTTGTAGCTTAGTTGCCATGCCCCCCGTACCTAAACCGCTGACACTTCCTCCTGCCATTTGACGAAGCTCGTCGTTGACACCATAGACTTCAGGAATTAATTTCGCATTTGGGTTGCTACGGGGGTCTGCATCATATAGACCTTCTATATCAGTCAGTAGCAACAGTTTATCAGCATCACCAAGAATAGCGGCTAATGCGGATAAATTATCGTTATCACCGACTTTTATTTCTGCTGTCGCAACGGCATCGTTCTCATTAATAACGGGAATAATGCCATTATTCAGTAATGCTTGTAAGGTGTCTCGAGCATTTAGAAAACGCTCACGGTCTTCTAAATCTGCACGTGTTAACAGCATTTGCCCTATGTGGATCCCGTAAATGGAGAACAACCTTTCCCACAACTGAATAAGACGACTTTGGCCGACTGCCGCAAGCAACTGTTTAGATGCAATGGTAGCCGGCAATTCGGGGTAATTTAAGTGTTCGCGACCCGCGGCAATTGCCCCTGATGTCACAATGATAATACGGTGCCCTTTTTCATATTGCTGCGCACACTGCCTGACTAACTCAACAATATGAGCTTGATTCAAACGGCGCGAGCCCCCTGTTAGCACACTGGTTCCTAGCTTAACAACCAGCGTCTGGCTATTTTTCATCATTTTTCTGCCATTAGGATTAAGAAAACAAAAAAGTAGATACCATTTTTATCAGGAGAAGCGCGTTATGCCAACAGGCATAACGCAAAATTCAACAAAAGTTGGTTTAAAACAAATTTATGCGCTTAATTCCAGTTTTAATTCTGCCATTAGTGGCGAAGGGAAGAGGCTTAACTCAAGCTCAAGTAATTGCTTAGTAAGTGCTTGATGAAATGATACTAAATTTTTTTCAACGGCTTCAGTGGTAGCCGCATCTTTGAATGCTTTGACTTGCCAACTACCATGGCTATTATAAATACCAAAATGATAAGTGAACTCAAAGCCTTTTTCAGTTGCAACTAATTTTAACCACCACCCCCAAAATTCACGTTTCTCAGGCGCAATACTCGCATTAATACAAACAACAAGGCTATCGAATATATAACAGCCATTGATACATTGTTTTTCGCGTAAATAAGGCCCCATTGCAGCAAATTTCTTTAAATACTTTCCATTTGAATAATCAGTCGGTAAAGCCATGTTAAGGATCTCCTTCTTGGGTAGACCCCTTTTTAACAAATGGGAAAAAATAAGCAAGATATTAAATATAATTAAAGTATTTTTGCTTTCAGCCAATTAGTAGTTTCACTTAGTGCCTTTTCAAAATTAGCAAAAACAGGCTGACTTGGTAGTATTATTGTATCTGCATCCATTGATGAACGCCGAATTAGATCCGATTCTGCTTTCGGACTATAGATATCATCTTTTAAGCTTACCGATAACATCGGAACTTTGCTTCTTTTTCCTAAAAGGCCCTGATTTTTAAGTGAATAACAACTCAACTCATGGCGTAAAGCGGCACCATCAACCTGATAAATTCCCAAACGACTCGCGAACACATCCAAAACTACCCGAGGAATATCTTGTTGATATTTCTCTTCGTGCAATAAACTATGCACAATTGGACCTATGACAGCGACTGCTTTAATTTTTTCTGGGCACATATAAGCTAATCTTAAGGCTATATTGGCACCAAAGCGCATCCCGACGATACCGAAGCGGGTATGGTCAATCCATGCAATATCCTCAAGCTGGCGAACAATTTGCTCATGCAGTGTTGTTGTTTCTTGTGTCAATTTATGTTTTATCGAATAACCAATAGAAGGCATATCGAGCGTTAGCATCGCAATACCTAATGGTTCGAGATAATCGCGAAAATAGCGACAAAAATCGATTTGTAAGCTGTCTAACATGCCGCAAATCATGACGGTAGGATAAGGCCCCTGACCGTGGGATGGGATATGTAAAAAGCCACAAACTTCTTTCCCATCATCCACTTTGAATGCAACTTTCTTTAACCGATATTCTGAAAATTTGGCAGCATTATCATAGGCTTTACACGCTAATAAAATAGCTTGGTCTGCTAGTTCATCCCCTTTAATAAAAGGGTATGCTGCAATACTGTATAAATTTGCGGCTCGCAACCATGCATTACCCGCGTCCGGCCCTTGCTCGAATTCCAAAGCTTTCTGTTGCCAGCGCATAGCCTGCTGTGACCATTCGAAGCACCAATTCCCACGCCTATTACCAATGACGGTATCCAACTGGGTTTCATTACTGCGTGGCGCATCGGAAACTGCTATTCGGCTAAGTACCTCTTCAATTTCTAGTGCATCAATACCACGCCAAATCCAAATTAGCCGGTTGATCATACGATACCAGCCAACATGATGAGAACCACTTAGAACGCTATGAGCTTTTATCAGAGGAGTCGTTTCTGACGAGTAGGATACAAGTGTCGACGTTTCAACTTGTCTGACTCTAGGTTTGAAAAGTTTTTCTGAAAGGTTTTGCTGAGTCATCCCTATTTCCTTGTCTACCTGAGCTGAATTGTGCCAAAAAACCAAAAATAAGGGGAATGCAAAAATGCACTCCCCCGAGATTATATCGCGTTTGACTCAAAAATTTTAGGTATTTATGTGTTATGCCTATGAGGAAAAAACCCAAAGGCTGTTAATGACAATCTATTACCAGAAAATAAGTTTAACTTCGATTTATTTGTCTTGTTCACACAATGGCTTTATAAAAGCAACGCCCATATCCCAAGGCTGCTCTATCCATGTGTCTTGCGGGATATCAACCACATAGTCATCAACTAATGGACGACCAGCTGGCTTAGCGAAGATAGTAACAAAGTGTGCTTTTGGATACATATCACGAATAGCTTGCGCTGTACCACCGGTATCGACCAAATCGTCAATGACGATATAGCCTTCGCCATCACCTTCAGCGCGCTTTATAATTTTTAATTCGCGTTGATTATCATGGTCATAGCTAGATATACATACGGTATCAACGTTACGAATGCCCAGTTCACGTGCAAGAAGCGCGCCTGGAACAAGACCACCACGGCTAACCGCGATAATACCGGTCCATTGTTCTACTGGTAATAAACGTTGTGCGAGTTTACGGGCATGTATTTGCAACATATCCCACGTTACGACATATTTTTCGCTCATAAAATTCGGGTCCCGACTGCTGAGTAAATCTGAAATGTGTCTTGCGGAAAAAAGGTTGCGCGAGATTATAGTGATTTGGCGCGTTAAAAACCAGTAAAAAGCATCATTCGCCATTAATTATTATCATTTACACTATCCATTCTTCAAAAGAAAGTGTTATCCTGAGATTATAAAAGATGCAGCCTTTAATTCGAAACTTCAGGCTGTTAGGTCATAATTACAGCAATATTCCTTTTAAAAATTGAAGCTGAAATTAACGTTGGTTGCCAATCAGTTCCTACATGGGTTATTCAGGATATTATTCCTAAATAGTTCAATTTGTAGCTAGGCGGCAAATGAGTAAATCCTTTGAGGATACATAAGTATATGCTTGGAGTTTACGAGTGAAGCCAACAATGCTACAGATTGAAATATAAAGGGAAAATAAAAGGAGAGAAACGTGTCTGAACTAGCTACATTATCCCCCCAACCGCTATGGGACATCTTCGCTACCATCTGCTCTATTCCGCACCCTTCATATCATGAAGAAGCTTTAGCTGCGCATATTATCGACTGGTCAAAACAAAAAGGTTTTCATGTAGAACGCGACGAAGTTGGTAATATTTTGATCCGTAAACCTGCAACAACGGGTTACGAAAACCGCAAAGCAGTAGTCTTGCAAGCACACCTAGACATGGTGCCACAAAAAAATAATGACACCGTGCATGACTTTAAAACAGACCCAATCCGCCCATATGTTAATGGTGAATGGGTGACCGCTGAAGGTACAACTTTAGGCGCAGATAACGGTATTGGTTTAGCTTCTGCATTGGCGGTTCTGGCTGATGACAGTGTCGAGCATGGGCCTATGGAAGTTTTACTCACCATGACTGAAGAAGCTGGCATGGAAGGTGCGTTTGGTCTAAAAGCAGGTTGGCTACAGGCGGATATTCTGATTAACACCGACTCTGAAGAAGAAGGTGAGATCTATATGGGTTGTGCTGGAGGGGTTGATTTCACAACAACATTTGATCTACTGCGTGAACCTTTACCACAAGGTTATCAGACGTTTACTTTAACCCTAAAAGGGTTAAAAGGTGGTCACTCCGGTGGTGATGTTCACTTAGGCTTAGGTAATGCGAATAAATTACTCGCACGCTTCCTTGCTGGACATGCGGAAGACTTAAGCCTGAAATTGTTAGAATTTAGAGGCGGTACCGTACGTAATGCTATCCCACGTGAAGCGCATGCAATTATCTCTGTTCCGACAGAAAAAATTGCTGAACTGACAGCATTAAGAGAACGCTACGAAGGTATTTTAAAGAATGAGTTAGCCGTTATAGAACCTAACCTTGTTCTACTCTTAGATGAAACACAAAGTGACTTGAAAGCACTGTCTGATGATTGCCAAAAACGTTTTACGTTCTTCTTAAATGCTGCACCTAATGGCGTAATTCGCATGAGTGATGTCGCTGTAGGTGTCGTAGAAACATCGCTTAATGAGGGCGTTGTTCGCATGACAGAAGACCAAGCGGAGGTTATCTTCCTTGTTCGCTCACTGATTGATAGTGGCAAAAACTATGTTGTTAACATGCTCACTTCTATTAGTAAATTAGCACAAGCACAGTACCGCGCTGAGGGGAGCTACCCAGGTTGGCAACCAGATGCCGATTCAGCCGTAATGCACTTAGTGAGTGAAACTTATAACAAGCTATTTGGTAAAATCCCAAATGTGATGGTGATCCACGCAGGCCTTGAGTGTGGCTTATTCAAAAAGCCTTACCCAGATATGGATATGGTTTCAATTGGGCCAACCATTCGTGGTGCTCACTCTCCTGATGAAAGAGTGCATATTGCAAGTGTTGGTGAATATTGGAAACTGTTGACCGCTGTTTTAAAAGCAATCCCGGTTAAAGGTTAAAACCTGATCATAACTGAAACATCTGCCATTCATTATGGTAGATGTTTTATTTATAGTTCTAATAACAATTGCCTTTCCAATTGAGGGCTTTGTAACATAACATGCAACCCAACTAATCGTACCCCTCGCTGTTCACGTCGATTAACCCAAACTTGTTTTGCCAACTGGACTAAATCTTGCTTATTAAGCATTGGGTAAACATGCTCTTGTGTTGTTTGTTGAAAATCATCAAATTTAAACTTTACGCCTTGGCGCGCAATGCGTAAATCAGGCTTCACTTTAGCTAAACGCGATTGCAGTTCATCATAAAGTTTATCTAATAATAAAAGGCAATCATTCCATTCATGAATATCTTCAGCAAGAGTCCGCTCAACACCAACGGATTTCCTTAGTCTATCTGGGTTTACAGGCCGTTCATCGATACCGTGACAACGCTCCCATAGTACCTGCCCAAACTTCCCCATGCTTTTAATCAGTGTAACAACGTCATAGTTTTGCACATCAGCACAAGTCGTTAGCCCCATATCTGCTAGCTTTTGTGCGGTGACTTTTCCCACTCCCGGAATTTTTCTTAGTGGTAAAGTCAGAATGAATTGATCAATATTTTGCGGGGTGATCACAAATTGCCCATTTGGTTTATTCATATCAGAGGCGATTTTAGCAAGGAACTTGATAGGGGCTATCCCCGCTGAGGCTGTCAATTGTAATTCATCAAAAATTTGCTGACGAATTGCCTCTGCGATTAACGTAGCTGAACCATGTAATTGTGAGCAGTCAGTCACATCAAGATAAGCTTCATCGAGGGAAAGTGGCTCGATTAAATCTGTATATCGCGCAAAAATCTTACGTATATGAATGGACGTTTCTTTATATAACGCCATTCTCCCTGAAACGACTTTAAGTTGAGGGCAAAGCCTTAGAGCAATAGCGGTAGACATGGCACTATGTACGCCATAACGACGGGCTTCATAGTTTGCGGTGCTGATCACACCACGGCGATCGGCACTTCCTCCTACCGCAATAGGGATACTACGCAAGCTTGGGTCATCACGCATTTCGATGGCTGCATAAAAGCAATCCATATCAATATGTATAATTTTACGCACAAGTTAGCCCACACAATCAATCAACTGATTAAATATACAGTATTATTATTAGCCGTGCAATCTGGGCCTATTCGCTGACATCAATTCTAAAATAGCAGATAACCTAATGATAATAAAAATAATTAATATTATTGAAATAATAGTCTGCCACACTATATAACAGCATTTGTTATTTAAAGTTTGTCTTAAAAACAATCGTAAATACTTACTTTACCGTGAAAATGTAATAAAACAGATGCGTCCTTTTCACTCATTATATTTTATAAAAAATTCTTTTATGGATGATACCTATGGCAATTCTATCAACATCAAAATATGTTAAAACTATGGCGTCAGTTATTCTACTTCTTGCAAGTCAAACTGCTTTAGCATTATCACCACAAATTGTTGCACACAGAGCCGGTACTGCTGATGCACCGGAAAATACAATTTATGCAATTGATTTAGCAAAAGAAAATAAAGCCGATGCTATTTGGCTAACAGTACAATTAAGTAAAGATAATCAATTAGTTTTATATCGCCCAAGTGATTTAGACTCGTTAACAGAAAAAAAAGGGCCAGTATCTGCTTATACCGCAGAGCAATTAAGTCATATCAATGCTGCCTATAAGTTTAGTAAAAAACATAACCAACAATTCCCTTTGCAAAAAACAACAATTAATACATTAGAAGCTGTTCTACAGAAATACCCTAATACCACTTTCTATATTGACTTAAAATCCCCTGATGCCGACCCTGCTCAGCAAGCACAAGCTATCCTTACATTATTAAATAAGACTAAGGCATTTAAACAAGTCCGTTTTTATTCAACTAATGATGCCTTTTTAACGGCATTAAAGTCTCTTTCACCTCAATTCCAATTATTTGAAAGCCGTGATGAAACAAGAACAATGCTAGCGAATAGTGTTATGAGTCGCCAATGCCCTATAGAAAATGATAAAGATAATACTCGCTGGTATGGTTTCGAGCTTCATCGTAAAGTTGAAGTTGTTGAAAAGTATACTTTAGGTGAAGCTCGTTCACCTGCAACCTTATCATGGGATAAAAACGCTATCGATTGTTTTAGAAAAAATGGTAAAGCGTATATTATTGTATTTGGTGTTAATAACGAAAAAGACTATCAACTCGCAAAAGAAATTGGTGTTGATGCCGTAATGGTTGATTCCCCAAAAAACTTCAAAAAATAATCTAATAATTAAGCTATTTTATTTTGAATTATGTTTAATCAAATAAATTAGCTTAATTTCCTCACCTAAACTACCTCCTATTTTATTTTTATAACACTTTAATGTTAATCATTATTTACATCTACTTTAAATAAAACCAATATTAAAAAGTGCAATATTTTCTTGAATTCTATTTTTAGAAAAAATTAAAAATACTAGTTTATAATAATACTATTTTTTATTTAAACTACTAATTTAATTTCAATAATCACCTTTAAAAACTAACTAAGCCTATTCTTACAAAATGAACTTTCATTATAAATATCAAGAGGATAAAATGTCAAAATCAAAAGGAACAATCTCTATTGAAAATAAATGGGATGAAGACTTTAAAAAAGTCGAAATTATTTATCAAAGCAGTGAAGATGATGTAGATAAGGCTTTCATTACCTATAATATAAGGGCTCAACAAACGCATAATGATGTATTTGATATCGAATACTCATCCACGGGGAAAAGTTCATGGATAGGGACAGTTACCACTTCTAGCGGCCAAAAATGGAGTAGTGGAAGTCCCCTAAAATGTAATGCAAACAAAGCCGAGAACTGCAAAATTATCATTAAATTTGATGGATACCGTAAAGAAATGGGTGTCATATATACCCCAAAAAATTCATGCCATAAGAAAATGAGTCAACTAAAATCTATATAATAAAATAGAAGAGTAATGCTGTTTAAATATTATTCGAATAGTATATTCGGCTATTATTGCTGTCATTCATACTAGAAATAAAACCGCATTGATATACCTTAACTCCCTTCCGTTATAGCTAGTTATACGACAAAAATGCGGATACCGTTTTAACTGGCTAATGCTATAAAAAAACCTTAGCCATATACTTTATATGGCTAAGGTTTAGAAAACAGATAGATTAAATACTAAAGTATGCGGTTTTTTTCCAGCATCTTTTGGCGAGCTTCTTCACGTGCCATGCGTTTTTTGCGGGCGTCACAAGGCTCAGGGCAATCGCATACTTTATCAACCCCGATACTACTTAAGCCGCCACAACTACCTTGAATACTTTTACGCTTGAAAATATACCCAAGAGACATTCCTAAAAACGCCAGCAAGAACAGTGCAAAGGCGGCAATAAAAATATTTAGCATTCCTTTATCCTCCCCGAATTACTGCTTCTTGGTTAAAAATGGTTCGAATGCTTTAGTATAACGCTCTTCAAAACCTTTATCTGTCTTAACAATCATAAAAACAGGAATATTCATTTTCTCAGCTAAGGCAAAGCCAGCTTCAGGCCCTAGCACATTTAGCCCTGTTGATAGCCCATCGGCACTCATACAGTTATCTGCAATAACCGTAATAGAAACTAGATTATGGGTAATTGGTCGCCCTGATTTTGGGTCAATAGTATGAGAAAAACGAACTCCATCCTGTTCAAAATAGTTACGGTAATCCCCAGAGGTTGCAATTGAGCTATCTCCAGGCTCGATAACTTCTTGCGCTGTTTGGCTTACACCATCTGCCGCAGGTTTTTCAATGGCAATACGCCAAGGCGCCTCTTTACCATTGGTACCTTTAGTACGCACTTCACCACCAATATCAACCATGTAGTTGTTGATACCCGCTGACTCTAAGTATTCAGCAACAACGTCTACACCATAGCCTTTCGCAATTGATGAAAGATCTACATATAGTTCAGGAATGGTTTTGACTAGGTTATTGTCTTGAACGGATAATTTGTCAATCCCTACCCATGCTCTGCGCTTGGCCAATTCTTCATCTGAAGGGGCTTTAGTGACTCTCCCTTCTGGGCCAAACCCCCATAAGTTAACTAAAGGCCCAACAGTTACATCTAAAGAGCCATCTGTGATTTTATTAATCTCAATAGCTTTTTTAACAACTGTTGCAGTTGCTGCGGAGACAGGGAATGGTGTATTTATGTCTTTAGACTGGTTAAAACGACTTAACTCAGAGTCAGGTCGGTAAGTTGACATCTGGTCATTAACTTCTTCTAAGCGCTTATCTATCTCAGCTTGAATCGCTTCAGGTTTTGCCCCTGAAGAATCCGTAACATATTTAACCGAGTAATAAGTGCCCATTGTTTGTCCCTGAAGATTTTGTTGCTCTGGCCCACCACAAGCAGCAAGAAACAGGGTCGCGACAAACAGAAGTATTGGGGTATAAATTCTTTTACTTAGCATCGTTTTCTCCGCGTCAATCATGAGCGAGTCTGTAGAAGTCGCTCAGACTATTAACACACTTTACATCGTCACCCATGCAGAGAATGTTTCAGTCAAAATAATTATTAACTTACTAATTACCAATTAGATAATTAGTAATTAGCCATCATTGTTAAATTACAAAGAGGGAAGTAGCTTCCCTCTTTAAAGTGTTATCACTGTACTAACCTTGTTAAGTACAATAAACCTAATAACTTAACCACCAAAGTCATCTAGTAAGATGTTTTCATCTTCAACACCAAGGTCTTTAAGCATCTTAATTACAGCAGCATTCATCATTGGAGGCCCACACATATAGAACTCACAATCTTCTGGTGCTGGGTGATCTTTTAAGTAATTGTCATACAGAACATTATGGATAAAGCCGGTATAACCATCCCAGTTATCCTCTGGTAAAGGATCTGAAAGTGCAATATTCCATGTAAAGTTTTCGTGTTCCGCGGCAAGTTGGTCAAAATCTTCTGTATAGAACATTTCGCGAACTGAACGAGCCCCATACCAGAAACTAATTTTACGCTTAGAATTTAAACGGCGCAATTGGTCAAATATGTGGGAACGCATTGGCGCCATACCCGCACCACCACCGATAAACACCATTTCAGCTTCAGTTTCTTTTGCAAAGAACTCACCAAATGGACCGGAAATTGTCACTTTATCCCCTGGTTTTAATGACCAAATATAAGAGGACATAATTCCTGGTGGAACATCTGGGTTACGTGGCGGAGGCGTTGCTATCCGCACGTTTAACATAATAATGCCGTATTCTTCAGGGTAGTTGGCCATTGAATAGGCACGTACAGTAGGCTCTTTAACCTCTGAAACATAACGGAATAGGTTAAATTTATCCCAGTCTTCACGATACTCTTCAGGTACATCGAAATCTTCATATTTAACAATATGTTCAGGGCATTCAATTTGAATAAAACCACCGGCACGGAAAGGAACAACCTCCCCTTCTGGTATCTTCAATCTCAGCTCTTTAATGAAAGTGGCTTTATTGTCATTAGAAATAACTTCGCACTCCCACTTTTTCACACCAAAGATTTCTTCTGGAAGCTCAATTTTTAAATCTTGCTTAACGTTAACCTGACAAGCTAAACGACAACCTTCTTTTGCTTCTCGCTTATTAATGTGGGAAAGTTCTGTCGGCAGAATATCACCACCACCCTCTTTGATTGTCACACGGCACTGGCCGCATGAACCACCACCACCACAAGCAGATGAAACAAAAATACCTTGGTTAGATAGCATACCTAACAGCTTATCGCCAGCTGGAGCCTCAAAGCTTTTGTCAGGGTCGCCATTTACTTCAACTTTGATGTTCCCTGTATTGACTAACTTGGATTTTGCAAACAGGATTAAGCCTGTAAGCACCAAGACAATCAGGGTAAACATCACTACACCTAAAATAATAATTTCCATGAATTCTTCTCGCCTTTATAGCTGCACACCGGAGAAGGACATAAAGCCCAATGCCATCAAGCCGGTTGTCACAAAGGTGATACCTAACCCTTTTAGACCCGCTGGAATATCTGAGTACTTCATTTTCTCACGGATAGCTGCCAACAAGACAATGGCAAGCATCCAACCGATCCCCGAGCCAAACCCATACACTATCGATTCGCTAAAGTTATAATCGCGTTGAGCCATGAAAGAAACACCACCGAAAATTGCACAGTTAACAGTAATCAATGGCAAGAAGATACCAAGTGCGTTATACAGTGATGGGAAGTAACGATCCAAAATCATCTCAAGGATCTGAACCAATGCAGCAATAACCCCGATAAAGGTGATGAAGTTCAAAAAGGATAAATCAATACCCTCTGCTATTGCCCCATCACGCAACACTAAGTTATACACCAAGTTATTAGCTGGAACAGAGATACCAAGAACGACAGTTACTGCGATCCCCAGTCCAAAGGCTGTTTTAACATTCTTTGAAACAGCGAGAAAAGTACACATACCTAAAAAGAATGCTAACGCCATATTTTCAATAAAAATGGATTTAACAAATAGGCTAATATAGTGTTCCATGTGATTAGTCCTTCTCTACCTGAGCTGGTTTCAGGATACGTAGTCCCCAAATCAGCATACCGATGATAAAGAATGCACTTGGCGCGAGGAGGAACAAGCCATTAGGCATGTACCAGCCACCGTTTTGCAGTGATTCAAAGACAGTGATACCAAACAGTTTGCCGGAGCCAAATAATTCCCTAAAGAAACCGACTAATACAAGGATCACACCATAGCCAAGACCATTACCGATACCATCCATAAAGCTTTCTATTGGTGGCGCTTTCATTGCATAAGCTTCAGCACGCCCCATTACGATACAGTTAGTAATAATCAAACCAACGAATACTGAAAGTTGCTTTGATATTTCATAGGCATACGCACGTAAAATTTGGTCAACCACGATGACGAGAGAAGCGATGATTGCCATCTGTACAATAATACGCACACTGCTTGGAATATAATTTCTAATCAGTGAAATAAAGAAGTTAGAAAATGCCGTAACTAATGTTACCGCAATGGTCATAACCAATGCTGTTTCTAACTTAGTTGTTACTGCTAATGCAGAACAGACCCCCAGTATTTGCAAAGCAATTGGGTTGTTATCTAATAGTGGTCCAAGTAGGACGCGTTTTATTTCTTTTGAATCAGCCATTATTCAGCGCTCCTTCACGTACTTTTTTCAGGAACGGACCAAAGCCGTTATCCCCTAACCAAAAATCAAACATATGTTGAATTCCGTTTGACGTTAGGGTTGCACCTGAAAGGCCATCGATACCGTATGGGCTATCTGTGGCACCACCACGTACGATTTTAATTGCCGGAATACCCTGTTCATTGAACAGTTTTTTACCCGGCCATTGGGCTTTCCATTGTGGGTTATCGACTTCGCCACCTAAACCTGGTGTTTCACCATGCGAGTAGTAAGTGATACCGCGTGAGGTTACCCCATCAACATCGATTGCCACAAACGCATACATTACAGACCACAAACCTGAACCATAAACAGGTAAAATAATTTGTGATACTTTGCCGGCATCATCTTTCACTAAATAGATTTCAGCACTATTGGCGCGACGGCGAATTTTTGCGATATCCTCTGCTGGAGAAAGGGCAATACTGGTTTCATCGCTACGTAGCTCAGCATTTAGGTCATAACGGCTAGTGCTGTCAGATAGTTCATTCGTTTTGAAATTCAAAAGCTTAGGTTCGATGCGCTCCCCATAAACTTTTTGGATTTCTTCTGCGGTCATTTTAGGCTGCATTAAACCTGCCACGCTTAAAATATTACGCTGAGTATCTAACTGAATTTGTTCTTGCTGCTTCGGCTTCAAACCAACTGCAGCACCTGCGACAACAACAGAACAAACTAGACAAAGGATAAAAATGACTAGAAATGTTCTACCGACGCTATCTTTATTAATTGGTTTATCATTAGCCACGAGCTTTTCTCCGCTTAATATTTGCTTGAACGACCAGATAGTCAAACAAAGGAGCAAACAGGTTGGCGAACAGAATAGCCAGCATCATCCCTTCAGGATAAGCCGGATTTACTACCCTGATAAGTACACACATTACGCCGATCAGAATGCCATATGCCCATTTACCTTTATCAGTGAATGAAGCGGATACTGGGTCTGTCGCCATAAAAATCATACCAAATGCAAAGCCACCCAGAACCATATGCCACCACCAAGGCATGGCAAATAACGGATTGGTGTCTGAACCAATAGCATTAAATAGGTAAGACATGGCAATCATACCAACCATGACACCCGCCACAATACGCCATGATGCAATGCGGAAGAACATGATGAGTGCGCCACCAATAAACAACATCAGCGTCGAAACTTCACCGATCGAGCCTGGCATATTACCTAAGAACGCTTGCATCCAAGTGATAGGCTCACTTGTTACTGTGTTCATTAGCGCGTGTTCGCCACCTGAAGCCCACTGTGATAATGGAGTTGCTCCCGAGAAACCATCCGCTGCAGTCCAAACCAAGTCACCGGAGATTTGAGCAGGGTAAGCAAAGAATAAAAATGCACGACCCGCTAACGCAGGGTTTAAGAAGTTACGCCCTGTACCACCGAAAATTTCCTTAGCAATCACGACACCGAAGGTAATACCAAGAGCCGCTTGCCATAAAGGAATTGTTGGAGGCACAATCAAAGCAAACAAGATAGAGGTTATAAAGAAGCCTTCGTTGATTTCATGACCACGGATCATGGCAAACAACACTTCCCAGAACCCACCGACAAGGAAAACAACGGCATAAATAGGAAGAAAATAAACTGCACCAAGCAGCATTTTACTTCCCCAACCAGCATCCATTGACAGCGAGGCACCTAAAAATTGTGCCAAACTATAATGCCAGTCACTCGCGAGCACTTGCTGTAGCTCTGCTCCACTATACAGTTGATGAAGTGCAGGGATAGCTTGGTTGCCTACGTTGTACATCCCCCAGAACATTGCAGGGAAAACAGCAAGCCAGACTAAAATCATCATGCGCTTCAGGTCAATAGTGTCCCTGACATGAGAACGACCTTTCGTCACCGTTCCCGGTGTATAGAACACTGTAGAAACTGCTTCATACAATGCATAGTATTTAGCGAGTTTTCCACCGGGCTCAAAATGGTGTTCATACTTTTCAAATAAATTTTTCAGACCCATGGAATCACCCTTCTAGCTCAATCTTGGTCAGAACATCACGTAATACAGGACCATACTCGTACTTCGCTGGGCAAACATAGGTACATAAACCTAAATCTTCTTCGTCCAACTCTAAACAGCCCAATTCTTGTGATGTATCGGTATCTCCAGCGAGGAGATCGCGCAACAAATGAGTGATCATGATGTCAAGAGGCATAACACGCTCATAGTTACCAATTGGTACCATTGAACGCTCACCGCCGTTCATTGTTGTCGTAAAATTAAAGCGCTTATTTTTCAGGAAATGCCCGATCGTAGTACGAGTGATCGTAAATTTATTAACACCAGGCATAATCCAGCCAAATAGTTCTTTATCGCGACCTTCGGCTAATACAGAGACTTGATTGTGAAAACGGCCAAGATAATGATGGGTATCATCACAAGTTACGCCCCAAAGGACAGAGCCTGAAATAATACGGTTTTCGCCCGCTTTAAGCTGGCCTTGAGTTAATTCATATAAATCAGCGCCAAGGCAAGTGCGTAATAAACGCGGCTTTTCAACCTGTGGCCCTGCCAATGAAACGATACGGTCAGTATAAAGCTGCCCAGTGACAAACAGCTTACCAATCGCAATAACGTCTTGGTAATTAAGGCTCCATACCTTTTTCTTGATGCTTACTGGCTCCAAGAAATGGATATGAGTCCCCGCTAACCCAGCAGGATGAGGACCCGCAAACTGGGTGTATGAAATCTGGCTATGAGCCTCAACTTTTGGTAAATCCCCCTCTCCATGACATACATGGATTTTACCTTCTGTTAAATGGCTAAGGACTAATAACCCATCGTTAAATGCCTGTTCTTGTTCACGAATAACCAAAACGGCATCAGCAGCAAGAGGGTTTGTGTCCATTGCAGTAACAAAAATAGCGCTAGGTGAAGAACCTGGTTGTGGCGAACGACTAAATGGACGCGTTCTTAAAGAGGTCCACAAACCTGATTTAATCAGATTATCTTCGACTTGTTCTCTGGTTAATGCAGATAACTCAGTACGAGTATAAGCTGCAAAGTTTTCCTGTTCATCACCGTCAATTTCAATGACAACAGATTGAAGCACACGACGCTCACCACGATGAATAGCAACAATTTTACCACAGGCTGGACTTGTAAAAACAACCCCCGGATTCTTTTTATCTTCAAAAAGAACCTGCCCTTTTATGACACGTTCACCTTCTTTAACCAGCATCGAAGGACGCATTCCGACATATTCTTCACCTAGCACAGCTACGTGTTGAATTTTCGGGCCGTCTTCTATCACTTGGGCTGGCTCACCTGCGATGGGAAGGTTAAGGCCTTTTTTAATTTTAATCATAAGATCTGCACAAGTTTATCAGTTAAACCCTAAGCTAACGATTCAGCAATGAATGATAGCGACTCAGTAATAAAAACAGCTCAAGCCACTTTCGCCACTTAAGCAGGTATTTTCACATAATTGTTACTAAATTTTTTCTTCTGCCGGACGTAATTTTATCAGTTCCCACTCACTATGTCCGTCTATAGAAGTGACATAGTTCAAGCAAATTGCATTAATATTTAAATTTTTCTGTTAACAATTCGAAATTGCCGAACTATAACATCACCTTTATCGATTGCTGATTACTATTTAACCGATAAAGATTCATCTAAAAACTATTAACAAGCTATATTAATTTTCTATTTACTCGTCTAAAATGCATAAATTCTGTATTCTTTTTAATCAGTGAAAACTTCTACATTTGGCCTTAGTATGAAATTAAGTAAATTTTTTAGTGCAATTTTTCCATTTGTACTCATATATCCACCTGTAATTCAGGCGAGCAACTCTTCATTTATACTTAAGAATAATGCTTTGGATAATCAAAATTCATCTATTTTTATTCAAATATTTAAGCAAGAGGGTTTACTCGAACTCTATCAAAAAACCCCTTCTGGAAAATATAAGCTGACCAAAACTTACCCAATTTGTAAGTTTTCTGGGGGCCTTGGCCCGAAAAAAATAGAAGGAGACCTCAAAAGCCCTGAGGGATTTTATCAAATTACCGCAGAACAGCTCAACCCAAATAGTCGGTATTACCGATCTATCAATATTGGATTCCCTAATGAATACGATAAAGCACAAGGTTACAGCGGTAGTTACCTAATGATCCATGGCAGTTGCGTTTCTGTAGGATGCTATGCCATGACAGATAAATATATGGGTGAAATTTATCAAACCGTCGAAACTGCCTTATTAAATGGCCAGCCAACCATCAATGTCAGCATCTACCCATTTAAGATGACAAATGAAAATATGACGCGCTACAGAAACTCAAGTCACTATTCATTTTGGAAACAGCTACAGCCTGCTTACGAATACTTTAACCAAACAGGAAG
This sequence comes from Providencia sp. TYF-12, assembly GCF_041344805.1. Lineage (NCBI taxonomy): Bacteria > Pseudomonadati > Pseudomonadota > Gammaproteobacteria > Enterobacterales > Morganellaceae > Providencia > Providencia sp. TYF-12. The sequence goes on along the minus strand of NZ_CP166833.1, from coordinate 1,076,479 downwards.
ACCCGCAGAAATTTCAGTGACATTAGGTAAATACGCGGTAGTTAGCTTACCAGATACCCCAACGAAATTATTAGGATCTAAATCACAATATGCGCTCACCAAGATGGAATAATACAAAGTTACCTGGCTCGATCCGCTGCCAATTTTCATTTCCCGTTAAAGGTTGAGTTGCAATAACAGAAACAATATCAGTGGGTGTGGTGCATTGCTCGAAATCAATTTCAATATCTTGATCTAATAATTTCGCTTTACCAAAGGGTGCTCTACGCGTCAGCCAATGTAAATTCGTTGAACTAAACGCCATCAAATATTGCCCATCAGAGAGCAACATATTAAACACCCCTTTATGACGTAGCTGATCCGCCAATGTCGCGACAAAACGAAACACGCTTTTCCAATTGGAGGGTTTTCGTGGGTACTTTTCACTTAACTGATGTAAAATCCAGCAAAATATCCATTCGCTATCAGTTTCACCGATAGGCCAATAACGCCCTGTTTTCAATGAACGATAGCCCTTTAATTGGCCATTATGAGCATAAGTCCAATTGCGCCCCCACAATTCACGCGTAAAGGGATGTGTATTGACTAATGATACATCACCTTGATTTGCTTGCCGAATATGCGCAACAATCGTTTCTGATTTAATAGGATATTCCTGCACAAAGCGGGCAACGGGTGATAAAAAACTTGGTTGAGGATCTTTAAATGTGCGACATCCCAAGCCTTCATAGAACGTAATTCCCCAGCCATCTTTGTGTGGACCGGTATGCCCACCTCGAGAAATTAACCCACTAAGACTAAACGTAATATCAGTTGGAACATTGGCACTCATGCCAAGTAACTCACACATTTAAAGGCTCCTAAACCGGTTAAAACTTTACTTCACCATCTCTTTTTCAATCAACTGAATTAAGATATGGATAACTTTAATATGAATTTCTTGAATGCGATCAGCATAACCAAAGTGTGGGACACGGATTTCAATATCTGCGGTACCTGCCATTTTCCCGCCATCTTTACCTGTTAGCGTGATTACTTTCATCCCTTTCTCACGAGCAGCGCTAATCGCTTTGATAATATTCCCTGAATTACCAGATGTTGAGATGCCCAGTAAAACATCACCCTTCATCCCTACTGCTTCAATAAAACGTGAAAAAACATATTCATAACCGAAGTCATTACTGACACAAGACAGATGACTAACATCTGAAATTGCAATCGCTGGATAACCGGGACGATTTTCACGATAGCGCCCTGTTAACTCTTCAGCAAAATGCATCGCATCGCAGTGTGAACCACCATTACCACAAGACAATACTTTGCCACCAGCTTTAAAAGAATCGGCTAACAATACGGCTGCTTTTTGAATAGCTTCAATATTTGCGTCATCGCTAAGGAAATTTGATAGCGTGTCGGCAGCTTCTGTTAGCTCGCCACGGATCAGGTCTTGATACATGAGGTTTCCTCTTAATTAAGAACATGTTACAGAGAGTATGATTAATTTATATTTAAATAGCCTAAATAAAAATGCCATCTAATGACAAAGAGCAGATAGGTATCCACAATTAACCTTTAATACTCAGATTGTTGCACAGGGATTGTTTTGTTTCTACTTTTGATTGTGCTGTCTTAGCTTCGTAGAAAAAGACCTCCTTTTTCCTTACTAGTAACCATAATTTTTTAATGGCCTTAATGTAAATTACCTTAACCATTTTCATAATTTGGTGTTTTTGTGAGCCAAGTTGTAATTAGGATGTAAATACATTGCTAATTCTTTATTAATGGGTATAGATTAAGATAACAACAGGTCAGACCTCTTACAAGTGGACAGGAGCTTAACTATGATCCTTCTCAGCATTGTGTTATTCCTAGCCTTAATTGGCGTACTTTGTTATCACAAAACATCGTTGGTTTTTAGCGCAATATTATTATTGGCTTATACTGCTGTTATGGGTGTGATAAATATTTGGAGCTACTGGATGTTATTGCCAGTCGCCTTAGTATTATTTCCATTTGTTTTCAGCCCAATACGCCAATCATTATTTTCCGCCCGCACTATGAAAATGTTTCAAAAAGTCATGCCACCAATGTCAAGAACAGAAAAAGAAGCCATTGATGCAGGGACAACTTGGTGGGAAGGCGACCTTTTCCGAGGAGCCCCTAATTGGAATAAGCTTCATGACTACCCAAAACCACAATTGACTGCCGAAGAACAAGCATTTATTGATGGTCCCGTTGAAACAGTTTGTGGCATGGTCAATGATTTTGAAGTGAGTCATGAGCTCGCAGACCTCCCTCCTGAAGTGTGGCAATATTTACGCGATCACCGTTTCTTTGCCATGATCATCAAAAAAGAATACGGAGGTCTTGAATTTTCTGCCTATGCTCAATCACAAGTATTACAAAAACTTGCCGGAGTTTCGGGCATACTGGCAATAACTGTCGGTGTTCCTAACTCTTTAGGTCCTGGTGAACTCCTACAACATTATGGTACCGATGAGCAAAAACAGCGTTATTTGCCGGGTTTAGCTACTGGTGAAGAAATTCCATGTTTTGCTTTAACAAGCCCTGAAGCAGGGTCTGATGCAGGTGCGATCCCAGATACTGGCATAGTTTGCATGGGTGAATGGCAAGGTGAACAAGTCCTTGGTATGCGTTTAACATGGAATAAACGCTACATTACCTTAGCACCAATCGCGACCGTGTTAGGGCTAGCCTTTAAATTATCTGACCCAGATAAACTATTAGGCGGAGAAAAAAACCTTGGTATCACTTGTGCTTTAATTCCAACCAATACACCGGGGGTCGAAATTGGCCATCGCCATTTCCCTCTTAATGTGCCATTTATGAATGGCCCGACTCGCGGTCAAGATATCTTTGTTCCTATTGATTACATCATTGGTGGGCCAAAGATGGCGGGGCAAGGTTGGAGAATGCTTGTCGAGTGTCTCTCTGTCGGACGCGGTATTACATTACCATCTAACTCAACAGGAAGTCTGAAGAGCATCGCTATTGCAACAGGGGCTTATTCCTATATTCGTCGCCAGTTCAAATTATCAATTGGTAAAATGGAAGGGATTGAAGAACCATTAGCACGCATTGCTGGTAACACTTATTTGATGGATGCAGCAGCAACTTTGATTACGTCAGGGATTATGTTAGGCGAAAAACCCGCGGTTCTCTCTGCTATCGTAAAATACCATTGTACTCATAGAGGTCAACGCGCCATTATTGATGCAATGGATATCACTGGTGGTAAAGGAATTTGCCTTGGCGATTCAAACTTTGTCGCCAGAGCCTACCAAGGTGCGCCAATCGCTATTACGGTTGAAGGGGCCAATATTCTCACTCGTAGTATGATCATCTTCGGCCAAGGTGCTATTCGTTGTCATCCATTTGTATTAGACGAAATGGCTGCTGCAAAAGATAATAATTTGCATAAATTTGATAAAGCTGTATTCGGGCATATCGGTCATGTGATTAGTAACCAGTTCCGGAGTTTCTGGTTAGGCTTGACTAACGGTCGTGGCAGTAGCGCGCCAACAAAAGACGAAACACGCCGTTATTATCAAATGTTAAATCGTCAAAGTGCTAACTTAGCTTTATTGTCTGACGTGGCAATGGGGGTGTTAGGCGGAAGCTTAAAACGCCGTGAGCGTATTTCGGCACGCTTAGGGGATATTTTAAGTAACCTGTACCTTGCCTCTGCAACCCTAAAACGCTATGAGGATGAAGGTCGCCAAAAAGCAGATTTACCGCTAGTAAAATGGGCTGTTGAAGATTGTCTCTATCAGTCAGAAAAAGCCATGGATGATTTATTGAAAAACTTCCCTAATAAAATGGTAGCGGCGATAATGCGAGTGACACTCTTCCCTGTTGGCCGTTCTATGTCGATGCCATCTGACCGACTTGACCACAAACTGGCGCAGCTACTGATGGAACCTTCTGAAACACGGGATAGATTAGGTCGTGGTCAGTACTTAACGCCAACAGAAAACAACCCGCATGGCTTAGTAAACCAAGCACTACTCGATATTATTGCTGCTGAGCCAATCTTCGACCGTATCTGCCGTTTAAAAGAGCGTAAACTCAGCTTTACTCGCTTAGATGAACTAGCAGACCAATTACTCCCTGAAAATGTAATTACGCAAGAAGAAGCTGATATTTTACGTAAAGCGGAAGCTAGCCGGTTACGGACTATTAATGTGGATGAGTTTGAGTTTGATGACTTAGGGGTACTTCCGTCAAAAAAGTCTCCTGACGAACCTTCAAGTGAAGATACAAGTAAAAAAAAGAAAGCAGCTTAATTTATAAAGTAAATTATAAAAGGTTATCTTCTTAGAAATGAGTTTAAGGGTAACAACAAAAAGCCAGCTAGTTATTATAGCTGGCTTTTTGTATGTAAATTATATTTAAAACTTATAATTCCAATTCTAATGCTAATAATTCTTCAATCGTTTGGCGGCGACGGATCAGCGTTGGCTTGCCATCTACAAACATGACTTCCGGTAATAATGGACGACTATTATAATTCGAAGACATAGATGCACCATAAGCGCCAGTATCGTGGAAAACTAAATAATCCCCTACTTTGACCTCAGGTAATGCGCGTGTAACAACTAAACCACCCTCTAATTGAGTAAATACATCCCCTGACTCACATAGAGGGCCTGCAATAATAGTATCGATGAGTTGAGAGCTATCAGCACAACTGCCATCCGCAGTTAGAACAGATACATGATGATAGCTGCCGTACATCGCAGGGCGCATTAAATCATTAAAACCGCTATCCACTAACACATAATGGCGGCTCCCCATATCTTTAACCGCACGGACTTCCGCCAGCAAAACACCGGATTCAGCCATTAAATAACGCCCCGGTTCTATCTCAAGTTCGACTGAGTGCCCTAAATGCTGCTCTATACGCTGACGGGCGTTATTCCATAAACTATAATAATGTTGTACATCAATTAATTCATCGCTTTCACGGTAAGGGGTTGATAACCCTCCCCCTGCCGAAATCGCATGCAGGTCAACCCCAGCGGTGGTGACCAATGCCACCATTGAATCACACACATCAGCAAGATGTTGGTAATCAACGCCAGAACCAATATGCATATGAATGCCCACTAACGATAAATTATAATGACGAATTTTTTCTAACGCGGCTGGTAAATCTTCATGCCAAATACCGTGCTTGCTATTCTCACCACCCGTATTAGTCTTTTGGCTATGGCCATGACCAAACCCCGGGTTAATCCGCAACCAAACTGGGTGACCAGATTTTTTCTGACCAATCTGGTCTAACATGTCAATCGACCCTGCATTTACCGGAATATCCAGAGCCGTCACTTTTTCTAATGTTGCTCTGTCCAATACATCTGCGGTAAAAACAATTTCTGAGTTTTCACGCCCTGCTTGGAAGCCAGCGACCAGCGCACGCTCTATTTCACCTAAAGAAACAGAATCTACTTTGACCCCTTGCTCTTTCATTAAACGGAGGATATGAATGTTAGAGCTTGCTTTTTGTGCAAACCTAACAGTATCAAAGACTTGTAATTGCTTAATACGCTCAATGATTACAGCGCTATCATAAACCCAAACAGGGGTCCCATACTGGGCTGGTAATCCACGCAAATGTTCAGGTGTTAAATACTGGCTTGTCGTAGTTGCGAATGAAGTCATTGTCTTTCTCGTTTGCAAATTTTTATGGTCTTAATAATTTATTGTATTGAAATCTATTATTCAGAGAAAAAACGGGAAAAAAAATATCCATTTTGCTAAAGTCTATTCATATTTGATATAGCATTTATTTAGAGGCTAAACATGCAAGCTATCTCTTGGCGTCATATTGAAATATTCCGTGCCGTCATGACTACCCCAAACTTAACGGAAGCTGCTACATTACTGAGCACATCACAGCCCACCATCAGTCGTGAACTTGCTCGCCTTGAATATCTATTACAATTTAAATTATTTGATAGGGTAAAAGGCCGCTTACAACCAACTGCGCAAGGCTTACGTTTTTTAGAAGAAGTCGAGCGTTCTTATTATGGATTAGAGCGGATCAAAAATTCGGCTAAAACTATTCGGCGTTTTGAACACGCACAAATATCCATTACTTGTTTACCGGCTTTTGCCCAGTCTTTATTACCTCAGGTTTGTCAGTCATTTATGGAAAGTTACCCTGATGTAAATATCACGGTGATCCCACAAGAATCCCCAGTTCTGGAAGAATGGCTTTCTGCTCAGCGTTATGACTTTGGCTTAACAGAACACCTTCAACTACCACCCGGCACTGAACAGCAAACGTTAGGCTGTTTAAATGAGGTGTGTGTGTTACCTGCAGGGCACCCCCTTGAACTAAAACAGGTTTTAACGCCTACTGACTTTCAACATCAACGGTTTATCAGTTTGTCATTAACAGACAGTTACCGCCAGTTAATTGATTCAACCTTTACAGAACACCATATTGAACGAAAAATGGTGATGGAGACACACTCTGCATCATCCATATGCGCTATGGCATTAAAGGGGATCGGGATATCCATTGTAAACCCATTAACAGCGTTAGACTTTCATCAGCAATCTGCAGGGAAATTGGTGATCCGTCCCCTCAGTTTTTCCATTCCATTTACAGTGAGTTTAATTCGCCCCATTCACCGCCCATCTTCTCAACTGACAGATATTTTCACCCAATCACTAAAAAGTACCTTCAGCCAAATAGAAGAGAGCTTAGCGTCGGCCTTGTTGCATCAACGCTAACCAATATGGTGACGTTTTGAACCAGTCTGTAAGGAAATCAATCACAGCACGTAATGGTGTAGGCATTTTTTGTCGACTGGTGTATACCCCGTAAATACCTAATGGCATTGGTTGATAATCAGGTAATAATTGAATTAACTCACCACTTGCTAAATACTCTGCGACGGAATAATAAGGTTGCATGGTAACCCCTGCACCATTTAAAGCGCCTTGGGCAAGAAATACGGACTCATTGGCGCTCAACCGCCCGCCAACTAATACCGTATGCTGTTCCCCTTGTTTTTCAAAACGCCAAATGCTGCGCCCAAAAAAGCTATATGTAAGACATTCAAGTAACACTAAGTCTTCAGGTTTAGTGGGCATTTTTTTCCCCGTTAAAAACTTTGGGGAAGCACAAATTACAGAGTGGCAGGTCGATAAAGGCTTAGCAATTAAGTTAGGTTCTAGCTGGTTAGTAATACGGATCGCTAAATCGATACGTTCTTCGATAAGATTAATCGATTTATTAGATATTTGCATATCTATCGTCATATTTGGGTATTGCTGCAAAAATTCTGCCATAGCAACGGATAATGCACTTTGGGCTATCGATTGTGAACAGCTAATACGTACCAAGCCAGATAGCTCTTTTGCATCATGATGTTGTTGTACAGGTACTAATTGTGAAATCGCATTGAGCTGTAATGATTGCTGATACACCCCCTCACCAGCGGAGGTTAAACTTAAACGCCTTGTTGTTCGATTAAGTAACCGTACTCCAGCCCATTGTTCCATTTCAGATAAATAACGTGTCACCATCGCACGCGACATATCTAACTTTTCAGCAGCACCAACTAAACTGCCTTGTTCCACTATCGTGATAAACACTTGTGCTGCCTTTAACCTATCCATTTACACCCCATTCGTCCGGTTTATGCAACAAACTTCACCTAATTATGGTGTTTTTCCGTTAATCATTGCAACTTAATATACATACCAAGCAAAAACGCCTAGTTCATTCTCAGACAATTCAATTTTAGGACTCAAAATGAAATTAACTTTTTTAGCAGCAACAGTATTCATCGCAACATCATTTCAAGTAGCACAAGCCGAGAAATTAACACTCGATATCTATAACCCAGGTAACAACAGTGTATTCCCTGTGTCATCTGAAATTATTAGTGGCCCTAATGAAGTCGTATTAATCGATGCTCAGTTTCAAAATAATGATGCTCAACAACTGGTCGATAAAATTAAAAAACTCAATAAAAAATTAACCACTATTTATATTAGCCACTCAGACCCTGATTATTATTTCGGCTTAGAGACAATTACAAAAGCCTTTCCTGAAGCTAAAGTAATTGCAACATCTGAAACCGTTGCCGCTATTAAAGCGACTAAAGATGGCAAGCTCGCTTATTGGGGAAATGAGTTAAAGGGTGAAGCTCCGACCCATGTGATAGTCCCCGAAATCATCAAAGGGAATAGCTTTACTGTTGATGGCGAGAAACTAGAGATAAAAGGCCTTGACGGTGCTTCGCCAGATAGAACTTATGTGTGGGTTCCATCGCTAAAAGCCGTTGTCGGTGGTGTGATTGTTTCAGACAATATACACGTTTGGGTGGCTGATACACAGACTAAGGCATCACGCCAAAATTGGCAGCAAACGTTAGAAAGTATCAAAGCACTGAACCCGACGATTGTCGTCCCTGGTCATTTCACGGGAGCATCTAAATTGGATATTGGTACGGTGACATTTACTCAGCAATACTTACAAGATTTTGAAACCGCCGCGCAATCGAGTAAAAACTCGAATGAATTAGTACAGCAGGTTGCAGCTAAATACCCACAACTGGATGATAAATCAAGTTTAGAGCTAAGCGCTAAGGTTATTAAAGGCGAAATGCAGTGGCCTCAATAAATTAGTATCACTCCCTTATAACAACCATTTTGTATATTTAACATACTGAATAATATGCCTAGAAATACAACCGCGAGTATAAGGGAGATTGTTGTATATAACTGTTGATAATAATGATACAACTTAACTCAAATTAACCCCAAATTATTACTGAGGATCAATAATGAAAAATATAACCCTACACTATATTTATGACCCTTACTGCGGCTGGTGTTATGCAGCAGCCCCTTTAGTGGAAATTGCAACCAAACACCCCAGTACCAATGTTGAGATGCATGGTGGTGGCATGTTAGCCGGTGATGCGCGTTTGCATCTTGATGATAATTTTCGCCAATATATTATGCAATCAGATAAACGTATTGCAGCGATGACAGGGCAAGTTTTTGGTGATGACTATATAAAAATGCTCCATGAACCTAATTTAGTCATGGACTCCCTACCACCACAAACCGCTATTTTAGCTGCAACCAAGCAAGGTAAAGGCTTTGAGATGCTTAAAACCATTCAAAAAGCCCATTATATTTCTGGGCGTCATATTAATGATACGGCAGTGCTTACTGAATTAGCCCAAAAGCTTAACTTGAATGCTGAGCAGTACACCAGTGATTACACGCAATGTGAACAAAATGAAACTGCAAAACACATACAGAATAGTAAAGCATTGCTCGCCCAGTCTGGTGCGTCAGGTTTCCCTACGCTGTTAATTCAGCAACAAGGGAAATGGTTACGGGTTCCTTTACAAAATTACCTTGGGTCACCAGACAAATGGCAGCAATTTTTAGACTCGTTGGTCGCTGCTGCGTCTTAACCCTTACATTTAGTTGTCGCTAACCAATACGCAGTATAGATAAATACAGCAAGATACTTGCACTAATGATAATTGTAGGCCCGAATGGTATGGTTTGGGCTATTTCATTTACTAACGGCTTAGCACTTACACAACTTGGAGAATGACCCCCTTGGCTTATTTTCGGCAATACCCAATGAGCGAATGCATAATGTAACAGCCCTAAACAAGCCGCAAGCCCTATAAAATAAGGTAATAACCATACCCCTAACCATGCAGCACACGCTGCAATTAATTTTAAGTCCCCTCGCCCCATCTGTGGTTGTTTTTTAATTTTTTCCACGAGTGTAACGGTAATTAGCATCATAAAATAACTCAATATAACTGCATAGATAGCCGAAATGACATTGCCTTGAGGTAAGTTAATTTGATATAGCAAACCAGACCACAATAAAGGATAGGTTAGTACATCCGGCAAATAACCCATTTTATAATCAATAATAAATAACGGTGTTATTAAATTAATAAAAACCACTAAAAACAACATTACCCATAAACTATTAAATGACCCAATAATAATACAACCGAACACCCCATATAGAATAAGTAAAGTATGAAGTTTAATTGTTATTTTGTTTTTCCCAAAACACCAAACAGGGAGATAAATAAGTAACTTTTGAGTCATTAAAACGGATAAAAACAACACAACAAGAAATATAACATCTTGTTTGCATAGATGAAATCCAATTGACTCAATAAAAAAAAGCCTTTCATCCCCCTGCCAGGAAGATATCATATTTGTCATATTATCAATAAATGATTTAATATATGATAATAAAAAATAAAATAATTCCTTCATTTTATACTTCCTTCCATTACGGAGCCAAAATAAATATACTCGCTATTCTGGCTTATCCCAACACTTTAATTCCGTGTTATTTCGTCGGTTTATTCGACATTTTCAGGTTTTATTTTTTTGAGTAATTATTGATAAAATTGCCACCGCACAGACGTACTACAATTAGCATTTTTTTCGTTATAAACTAAGCGCTAGTGCTTGTGTTTAGAGATTCAATCCCCATATTCATCAAAGCTATCTTATTTATTAACCTAGTCTGTACTAAGGAAAAGCTATGCGCATCCCACGCATTTATCACCCAGAGCCTCTTAAAACGAATATGACAATTTCTCTTGGTGATGACGCCACAAACCATGTAGGGCGAGTACTACGCATGACTGCGGGGCAAAAACTCGAACTTTTTGATGGTAGCAATCAAACGTTTGATGCTGAAATTACTGAAGCGACTAAAAAGAATGTATATGTTCGCATTGTAGATAGCCGTATTGATGATAGAGAGTCCCCTCTCGATTTGCATTTAGGGCAAGTGATGTCCCGTGGAGAAAAGATGGAATTTACCATCCAAAAATCCGTAGAGTTAGGGGTAAATATCATTACACCACTGTTATCAGAGCGTTGCGGCGTTCGCTTAGAAGGTGAGAGGTTAGCGAAGAAATTACAACAATGGCAAAAAATTGCTATTGCGGCCTGTGAACAATGTGGGCGCAACCGTATCCCAGAAGTCCGCCCCGTACAAACACTTGAAGATTGGTGTGCAGAAGATGATGGCGCATTTAAAGTTAATCTTCATCCTAGGGCAACAGAAAGCATCAATACACTGCCAACTGAATTGAAAAAAGTCAGGTTGTTAATTGGCCCTGAAGGGGGGTTATCAGCCGATGAAATCGCAATGACAGCAAATTATCAATTTACCGATATACTGTTAGGGCCTAGAGTATTACGAACAGAAACGACTGCGCTAACCGCTATCACTGCACTGCAAGTGCGCTTAGGTGATCTGGGTTAAGGAGAAAAAATGATCAAGCTCGGTATAGTGATGGACCCAATTTCATCCATCAAAATCAAGAAAGACACCAGTTTTGCGATGATGTTGGAAGCTCAGCGTCGTGGTTACGAAATCCATTATATGGAAATGAATGACCTGTATTTACACCAAGGTGAGGCTAGAGCACAAACTAAAATAGTCACTGTCGAAGAAAACCCTGACAAATGGTATGAGTTTCATGGTGAGCAAGACATCGCACTTGGTTCACTTGATGCTATTTTAATGCGTAAAGATCCGCCTTTTGATACCGAATTTATTTACGCTACCTATATTTTAGAGAGAGCAGAACAAGCGGGCTCTTTAATTGTCAATAAACCGCAAAGTCTGCGTGACTGTAATGAAAAATTATTTACCGCTTGGTTCCCTGAGCTGACACCAGATACGTTAGTCACTCGTAGCCCACAAAAACTGAGAGAATTCCACCAGCAACATGGGGATGTTATTTTCAAACCTTTAGATGGCATGGGTGGCGCTTCCATTTTCCGTCTAAAACAAGATGACCCAAATGTTGGTGTCATTATTGAAACGCTAACCGAACATAGTTCCCGTTACTGTATGGCTCAGAACTTTTTACCATCAATTAAAGACGGTGATAAACGTGTATTAGTTGTCGATGGCGAACCTGTTCCATATTGCTTGGCACGTATCCCTGCACAAGGTGAGACTCGTGGTAACCTTGCCGCTGGTGGCCGAGGTGAAGCTCGTCCTCTTAGTGAAAGTGATTGGGCCATCGCACGGGCTGTCGCGCCAACGCTGAAAGAAAAAGGCTTAATTTTTGTTGGTCTTGATATTATTGGTGACCGTCTGACTGAGATTAACGTTACTAGCCCAACCTGTGCGCGTGAAATCGAAGCAGCATTCGATATTTCTATCACGGGTATGTTGATGGATGCGATTGAACGTCGCCTAAAAAAATAAGCCATAAATGGTTAAAAAGGCCTGTTTAGGTCTTTTTAACTGGTTGTTTTAAAGTTGTTATTAAATTCAATGGAGCCTTAGTTTGAATCTGCAAAACCATTTTCTTATCGCCATGCCATCCCTAACAGACCCTTATTTTGAACAGTCTGTTGTTTATGTGTGTGAGCACAATGAAAAAGGGGCGATGGGGATAGTAATTAATAAGCCTATTGATGATTTTTCCGTCGATACAATGCTCAAAAAACTTGAAATTACGATATCTGATAAAGTTAATAACCGTAACTTAGAAAGGCCTGTAATTGCTGGTGGCCCTGTGGCAGAAGAACATGGGTTTATCTTACACACACCAATAACTGGTTTCTTATCTAGCCTACACTTAAATGAAGATGTCATGGTCACCACCTCCAAAGATATTTTAGAAACGCTTGGTGGTGAGGATTCCCCCGAGAACTCCCTCGTAGCACTCGGCTATTCAAGCTGGGAACCGGGCCAACTTGAACGAGAAATTATGGAAAATAGCTGGTTAACGGTGGAAGCTTCCCCTAAGCTCATTTTTGATACCCCTATTAATGAACGCTGGGCTGCTGCTGCAAAATTAATCGGTGTTAATATTCATACTATTTCAATGCAAGCGGGGCACGCTTAATGTCTGGAAGAACTTTGCTCGCCTTTGATTTTGGAACTAAAAGTATCGGTGTTGCTATTGGGCAAGAAATTACGGGCACTGCTCGACCGTTGGCTTCTTTAAAAGCCAACGATGGTCGCCCTGATTGGCAACAAATCGAAAAATTACTTAAAGAGTGGCTTCCTCAATTGGTCATTGTCGGCCTGCCACTTAATATGGATGGAACCGAGCAACTCGTCACAAGCCAAGCTCGTAATTTTGCCAACCGCATTCATGGTCGCTTTGGTGTCAAAGTCGAATTGCATGATGAACGGCTATCCACTGTAGAAGCAAAAGCTGGTCTTTTTGAGCAAGGTGGTTACCGTGCATTAAGCAAAGGAAAAGTAGACTCGGCGTCTGCTGTTGTTATCCTTGAAAGCTGGTTTGAGCAAAACTAAGTGGGGCTCCCTTACTGAGAGCCCACTAAAAGTAGAGGACTAACTGCCCCCTAAGATAGTCTTTAATATCACTGGGCTATTTTTATTTGGTAAGTTACTGATTTTGTATCTTGGCTTTTTACTTGCAAAGGATACTCAGTTCCCCATAAAAATGTTGCTGATTTATCTGTATTATGGGGTAATATCAAATTCATTTCTAATGGTATATCCGACACTATACGGTAATTATTTTTCGGCTGTGGGTATTCATGGTGCGCCGAAATATACCCCGTAAATATATCAATATTTCTTTCATTACCAATATCTAAGTAAGGAGCATCTTTGTGCTTTTGAAAGTACGGTGCGTACTTACTCGCAACAATAATAAATGAGTCTGTATCGACCACTTCTTTATTGTTATAGCGAATATTCGAAATTCTCCCTACCGTAGCCCCTTCATTTTTCTTACCGTATAAATCATATAACGGTAATTTGCTAATATTTACATCATAGGTTAGCCCCATAATTGGGTAAAATAAAAAGCTATGGGCATTAGTATTAATTAATGGTGTAGACTCATCTATTGGCATATTATAAATATTTGAGCTCATTTCCAACCATTCGATTAATTGTTGCTTGTTTACCTTTAATGCAGATAAAGAAGCGGGATAAAAAATCTTGTTTAAATCCCTATTGGTTATTTTCCTGTCTTGTATGTCAACAAAAAAACTTGCATCATTTAATGAATAAGATGGTGAAATAGAAATTAACACCTTATCGCTTTCACTCGTAAAATTTCGCATATAATAACGAAGGGAGTCCGCAAGTACAGTTGTTAGGCTTTCATTTCCAATCAGATTAAAATTATTATTGATTTTAAATTTGTCTTGGCTTACTTCTTTGTCTAAGTCACTTTTTAAGTCTTGTTCTGTATCATTTATGCACAACGATATTTTCTCAATAGTACTCTCTTTAGCAACAGAATTTTTTCTATCGACTTGATATCCTTTACTACTTTTTATATCCCACTTATCATTATTCTTTTCTAGAACAAATTTAATAGCGGATAGTGACTCCCCCCACTTACCCGGTTGAGCCGCTGGCTTGCCAAACATTTTCCCATCCTTAACATTAATGTTTTCATTAGCTGTTATTTTTTCAGAAGGAAAAACTTCATGAGTATGACCAAATAAAATACCGTCTATATTCGGATTTTTGGCAAGATAAAATGCGACATTTTCCATACCATGTTCAACTTGTGATACATCAATACCTGAATGAGATAAGGCAATAACCAAGTCAGCCCCATCTTTTTTCGCCTGAATAGCAGTACTATTTGCAGCATCTAGCATATCAGTAAATGTAATCTCACTTTCAAGTTTGCTTTTATTAAAAAGCATTGTTTGCATAGGAACTAACCCTAAATATGCGATTTTCAGTAAATGCTTATTACCCGCGTCATCTAAAACCTCTTTTTCCTGAATAATATACTCAGGATAAAGGCTTTTTTGTGACGTATTATCAATAACATTACTTAAAACTACTGGAAAGTTCGCTCCAGAATAAGACCATTTCAAAAACTCAGCACCATTATCAAAATCATGATTACCAGGGGTTGCTACATCATAATTAAGTGCATTTAAACTACAGATAACAGGAGATATACGATAATAGCTTTCATTTTGGTTATAGCGTTTAATAATATGATTCCCTAATGGGTTGCCAGATAATAAATCACCAACATCAACTAAATAGGTGTTTTTATTATCATGCCTAAAATTTTCAATCGCACCAACTAGCGATTTCAAACCATATTTTTCACTTTTTAGATTATTAAAATAATCCTCATCACTTATGAAAGAGTGAATATCAGACGTACCAAGGATATTAATTTCCACTAGGTTATCAGCATAAGACAATGGGATGATAATACTTAAAAGTAATGCAACAGAAAATTTATTCTTCATATTAGTCACTCAAAGTTAATTCCTACAAAAAGCGCTAATCACACCAGCTTCTTATAAGACAATATACTCTTAATAATTCAATATACATGTAGGCAATAAGCAAAGTTAGACCTGGAGCTTAGATAAGCTAAACGACTCAGCAAACTCAGTATAATCAACACAATGTAACTTGAAGTATGTACAAGTAGCTTAATGCGTTATCCAGTTATCACACGCAAGTTGTGCTACTTTCATTTCTATATCAAAAGGAACAGGTTGCGGAATATTTTTTAATGCTTTGCTATCTAAAGCAATTTTTTCTAAACTTAATGTTTGTAAAGCGAGGCCTAAATCCATAACTTCAATAGGATTACCATTTCCTGCAGACAAATTAACAAGGTTTGCATCCGACATTAGGAATATATTTTTACCCGTTTTCAATTGGTATTTATTAATTTTAGGTATGACCTCTTCACTATTATTACTTAAATTCTTCAATGCATTCACATCAATTTCACGTTGGAAATGCCCCGCATTAGCCACAAGCACATTATTTTTCATTGCAGAAAAATGTTCTGTAGTAAGTATATTATCTCGCCCAACGACACTCACAACAAAGTCGGCATCCTGTAACGTACTGATTAATTCAGCAGTTTGAAAACCTTCTAAATGAGCTTCTAATCGAGTAAGCGGATTTGTATCTACTACCGTAACATGTGCCCCCATTCCCCTAAAACGCTGTGCCACACCAGAGCCACAATAACCATATCCAATCACCACTACTTTTTTACCGTGTATCATTACATTAGTTACATGAGCAATACTTTCCACAACAGATGAGCCAACACCATATCGATTCTCTATAATTCTTTTAGACTGAGTATCATTAATAATTAATGTTGGCCAAAGCTGAGATGTGAAATCTTCCCTTAACCTATTTGCTCCTGTGGTTGTTTCTTCCGTCGCACCAATAATTACTTTTTGTAATGCCTTAAATTTAGGATCGGTAAGAACCAGCTCATGTAAATCTGCACCATTATCGGCGATGATATCCGGCTTCATTTCCAAGACATTTTTGCAATAGGCTATATGGTCTTCAAAAGATTCATCTCTCCTCGAAAAAACACTCACATTCATATATTTTACTAATGCTGCCGCTGTTTCATCTTGTGTAGAACCAGGAGAACCTGTAATAGCAATTTTTGCGCCACCTTTTGTCAAGGCTTCAAGCCATACCCCTGTTTTTGCTTCAACATGTAAACAAATACCAATTGTCAGACCTTTAAATGGTTGTTCTTTTTCAAGTCTTTCAATTAAACTTTGCATAATAGGCATATGTGCTTTGGCCCAATTAATACGTTTTATTCCTTTATCTGCTAAATTAATATCAGCAATAGAGTATTGATGAGTATCTAACATAATATATACCTCAATATTTTTACATTTTTATGAATAAGCATGCTGTTTTTTTCTATTTGAAAAAAACATGTACAGTACATAAATAAATGTGAATGTAATCGTATAGCTAGTGAATACAATCCAAAACATTTTCCAATCTACAACCCCATTTATCGTATTAAGATCTAATACCCAGCCACTCAATATGGCACCTAAGAAAGTACCAAATCCATTAACTAAAGTAGTAAATACGCCTTGTGCTGTAGAACGAAATTCAGGTGCTATTTCTTTTTCCAAGAATAAAGAACCCGAAATATTAAAGAAATCAAAGGCGCAACCATATACTAACATTGAAAGGAATAATGCTATTGTTCCTATATAGGTAAAATCACCATATGCAAATAACCCGAAGCGTAAAATCCAAGCTATCATGCTCAACAATAAAACTTTTTCTATCTTGATATACTTTAATAAAAAAGGAAGTAACAATATAAAAATCACTTCTGAGAATTGCGATATTGATAAAAAAATTGTCGGGTAGGTTGAAAAAATAGAGTTTTGAGCCTCTGGTGCGGCAGCCAGATCCTGCAAAAAGGGTACACCGAGAGTATTCGTGATTTGTAAAACAGACCCTAGCAGCATAGAAAAAAACAAGAAAACAACGACTTGAGATTTCCTAAATAAGACAGCCAAATCACTAAATTTAAATGAATGAGGATCACATTCCAAATTATGGTTATCTTTATTTACCGATATAAAAATAACAGAATAAAGGCTTAAAGCCACGGAAGCTATTGCTGCTATATACAATTGATAATAACTCATTTCTAACTTTAATAAGCTAATAATCCACATTGCAGCTATAAAACCAACAGTTCCATACACCCTGATTTTTGGGAAATAATTTTCTGATTTTAATTTTTCCCTATCCAGTATTTCAAAAATTATACTATTACAGATTGACATTGTTGGCATATAAAAAATCAGATGAACTAATGTCATGGCGAAAAGCAAACTAACCGAAGTACTATGTGCCATTGCAATCAAAAAAAACGCCGATATTAAATGAATGGTAACATAGACGAATTTTCTATTATTAATTTTATCTGCAATTAGCCCCATTAAAATAGGTGAGCATAGTGATGCAATGCCTAAAGAACTAAAGACTAACCCAACATCTCCACCTGTAAAGTGGAGTGTATTAAACATATATGAAGCAAATGTAACTAGCCAAGAGCCCCATATAAAAAACTGCATAAACGAGACTATTTTTAATCGAGTAATTGTGCTCATAATAATTTATTTACCTCACTCAATATTACGTAAACACGTTTATATACAATGTACATTCGGTATGGCTAATAAAAACATTGATTCTACTACTGAGCATTTTCCTCTAAGGCATTTCTTGGTTTTAATTAATGTACTGGGTATTAAACAAGAATAAAGTGATATACTTCACAGCAAGTAATACGTATGACTCGACATGGATCACATAAAAACATAAAGCTTGCAAATTAATAAGCCCAAACAAAATTTATCATTTAGTATGAGCGTATTAGATCATTTTTAATTCGTTTAGAATAACGCATCCATCTGTTTATAAAGTATTTTTTATGTTTTCACTCTTGATATGGAGAAAAAATGTCTACTGTTAACAGTAAAGATGTCGCCCGTTTAGCTAACGTCTCACAGTCGGCTGTATCTCTTGTATTTAGTGGTCGTTACCAAGGCCGAGTATCTGAAAAAACCCGTGAAAAAATCCTCTGTGTGGCAAAAGAGCTAGGCTATCAGCCTAATATCAATGCGCAAATTTTACGTAGTGGAAATTCACGTACCGTTGCATTTATTGTCCCCGATATTCAACAACCCTATTTCGGAAAAGTCGTTCATGCTGCAGAGCTTTCAGCAACCAAATCCGGGTATTCTTTAATTCTTTTAGATAGTTATGCCAACAAACAATGGTCTGAACATTTATTTTCATTATTTCAAAGTAAACTAATTAGTGGCTGCATTATTTATTCATGTGAAAAAAAACATATCGAATTATTAGAAAATTACCGAGATAAGCTGATATTCATAGAGTCTGATGATGAAAAAAATAATGACATTCTTTTAGATATTGATAAAACGATCAAATCTGCGTTCTCTATTACGCATAAAATGAAACGGTTTAAGGTTGGTTTTTTTAGATCTGATATCCCAAGGCAACATTTTCTAAATCGCCATAAATTATTTAACAATGAATTCGAGTCATTAAACTATGTAGAAAAATCTAAATGTGTCATTTACTCATCCTTTAACCTTGCTGAAGCAACCCAAAATGCAGCATCTTTACTTCAGCAAAAACCCAATATTGTATTTTGCGATGATGACTTATTAGCTGGTGCGCTTTATCGAGCAGCAAAGCAGCTTAACATCACGATTCCTAAAGATGTTGCCGTGATCGGATTCAATGATACTGACCTTTGCAATTATTTAAACCCCGAACTGTCTACGGTTAAAATACCCACTCAGTATATAGGCGAATTAGCGATAAAAATGCTTTTAGATAAAATTTCTGACCGGAAAGAACCAATAAAACAAGAAGTTATTAAATTGGAAATCATTACAAGGGGTTCAACACAGTTTTGATTATCGAGTTCGGGTTGCCGTTATCTTTTACTGCTGTCACTAGTGTGCCTATTTTGTCAGCATCACCGTCTGTTATGAATCAATCGGCCTTTTGCTATTATCTGGGAAAGCAGATTTAAGGACACTGTTAGAAAATGCTTTTTTATCAAGCTTAACCAGTATTTTTTTGAATTCCCCCTATGCAAAGGTGCCGTTCTGACGCGATTTGCTTTACACTATGGTCAATAACCGCAATTCATCTACTTGGTAAATAGACCTGTATGTGAATACACCAATATTGAATTAAACTATATTGAATAAAACAATGACCATTCAAAATAATATCTCTGATGTCACAGCACGTATTGATCTTGCCGCCGCAGAGTGCCAACGCTCACCACAAGACATTACGCTGCTTGCTGTAAGTAAAACCAAACCTTGTGAAGCTATTTCAGAAGCCATTGAGGCTGGTCTTTTCCAATTTGGTGAAAATTATGTTCAAGAAGGTGTTGAAAAAATTCAATATTTTTCAAATAGGAATGACCTTGTTTGGCATTTTATCGGCCCATTACAATCCAATAAAAGCCGCCTAGTTGCCGAACACTTTGATTGGTTTCACACCCTTGACAGGGCAAAAATCGCTCAACGATTGAACGACCAACGTCCTAGCGATAAAGCCCCTTTAAATGTTCTCATCCAAATCAATATTAGTGATGAGAATAGTAAATCGGGGATCACCTTAGCGGAATTAAACGAACTAGCCGCCCAAGTCGCCACTATGCCTAATCTGGTATTACGTGGTTTGATGACAATCCCTGCCCCCGAAACAGATTACGAACGCCAGTGTGCCACATTTCGCAAGATGGATGCTGCATTTAAGCAATTACAAACAAATTACGCTACCGTCGATACACTTTCTATGGGTATGACTGATGACATGCGCGCAGCAATTCATTGCGGCTCTACTTTGGTACGTATAGGAACCGCTATTTTTGGCGCTCGCCAGTATCACCAATAAATAAGGAGAACAGAATGCAACATCGTAAAATTGCCTTCATCGGTGCCGGAAATATGGCTCAAGCCATTATTACAGGTTTGGTTAACCACGGTTACCCTGCATCCATGATCACGGTTTGTTCTCCAACCCCTGTACGCCGTGACAAACTCGCCGAACAGTACGGTATAATCAGTCGCCATGACAACCTAGCCGCAGTGCAAGCCGCCGATGTGATTATGCTCGCAGTCAAACCACAAATGATGAAAGAGGTCTGTGAGCCACTGCAACAAGTTACCAATTTTGACCAAAAATTAGTCCTCACCATTGCTGCGGGCATCCCTGCTGAACGCTATAACGAATACCTCGCACACCCGCTTAATTTAGTGCGCATTATGCCAAATACGCCATCATTAGTGGGTAAAGGCGTTAGTGGGTTGTTTGCTCAAGGGCAAGTATCAGAGCAAGACAAAAAATTCGCACAAGAACTCATGCAAAGCGTTGGGACAACAATTTGGTGCCAGAAAGAGCAAGAGATCAATAATATTATTGCGATTACAGGCAGTTCCCCTGCTTATTTCTTCTTATTTATGGAAGCAATGCAGCAAAAAGCGCAACAACTCGGTTATGATAGTGTGCAAGCCCGTGAATTAGTCCTCAATGCCATAGAAGGCTCTGTGGAACTAGCTAAATCACAAAGTGATACAGCCTTTTCAACATTACGTGAACAGGTCACCTCTAAAGGCGGTACTACCGCGATGGCTTTAGAACAATTTTATAATGGAAATCTTCCGCAAACTGTTGCCAATGCAATGCAAAGTGCAATTGACAGAGCCGAAGAGATGGAAAAACTTTTTTAATTTAATCGCGGAATTTGCCATGAAGACTATCGTTTTTGTTGTCACTACCCTGATCCAGCTGTACATTTTTGTTTTACTACTGCGTGTTTGGATGCAATGTGTACGTGCCGATTTTTATAACCCATTTTCAAAATTTGTCGTTAAGGCAACTCAACCCATTGTTGGGCCATTACGTCGAGTGATCCCCGCTATTGGCTCAGTCGATACCGCTTCAGTTGTTGTCGCTTTTGTGCTGGCATTAGCTGCAATTATTTTCGGTATGTGGGCAACTAATTTACTGCCAATTTTAGGTGTTACGATCCTACCTATGGGGGTTATTTTATTATTAACCTACGCAGGTAAATTGATTTTCTGGATGATTTTAATCCGCGCTATTTTAAGCTGGGTCAGCCAAGGCCGTAACCCTGTTGACTATTTATTGTACCAATTAACAGAACCATTAATGGCACCAATCCGTCGTATTATTCCAGCAATGGGCGGGTTAGACTTCTCAGCCATGATTGTGATGTTTATCTTGATTGCGCTTAACTATTTGCGTGTAGATATTTCCTTATGGATTGACCCATCACTCACAGCAATGATGTATTCCATTGGTATTATGTAAAAATGAGTTCTAAATGATGCAAAAAGTTGTTTTAGCCACCGGCAATCCGGGAAAAGTGAATGAGTTAGCCGACTTACTCCGTGATTTTGGTATGGATATTGTCGCGCAAACTTCATTAGGTGTTGAATCTGCTGAAGAAACAGGTTTAACCTTCATTGAAAATGCTATCCTGAAAGCCCGACATGCTGCGGCGCAAACGGGCTTACCCGCAATTGCCGATGATTCAGGGATCTCTGTTGATGCACTGGGAGGAGCTCCGGGTATCTACTCCGCACGTTATGCGGGGGAAGAGGCGAATGATGAGCAAAACCTTATAAAATTACTTAATGCAATGGAACATGTGCCTGATGGCCAACGTCAGGCACAATTTAACTGTGTTTTAGTGTATTTACGCCATGCAGAAGACCCGACCCCCTTAGTATTCCACGGTCGTTGGCAAGGCATTATTACTCGTGAACGTAAAGGCCAAGGGGGTTTTGGTTATGACCCTATTTTCTATATTCCTGAATTGGGTTGTACTTCAGCGGAGTTAACTAAAGCAGAAAAACAAGCCATTTCACATCGTGGTAAAGCCCTAACAATGATGTTGGAAGCATTAAAAAATGCTTAAACAACCACCATTGAGTTTATATGTTCATATTCCTTGGTGTGTGCAAAAGTGCCCATATTGTGATTTCAATTCACACACCCTCAAAGGGGAAATTCCCCAAATGGAATATGTTGAGCACCTATTGGCAGACCTTGATATTGATGCGCAATTAATTGGTGAACGCCCTGTCAAAACTATTTTTATTGGTGGGGGAACCCCGAGTCTGTTAACTGCCGAGTCCATGCAAGCCTTGATGGATGGTATTCGCCAACGTATCCAGTTAGATGTACAAGCTGAAGTTACCATGGAAGCTAACCCCGGAACGGTAGAGGCAGACCGTTTCGCTGGCTATCAAGCTGCGGGGATCAACCGAATTTCCATTGGTGTGCAAAGCTTTGGTAATGATAAATTAATAACATTAGGCCGCATTCATGGCGCTGATGAAGCAAAGCGTGCCGCTCAATTAGCGACAAATTTAAATTTGAGAAGCTTTAACCTCGATTTAATGCACGGCCTCCCATCTCAAACTCGCAATGAAGGTTTATCTGATTTACGTCAAGCTATTGAGCTTGCCCCACCGCATTTGTCTTGGTATCAGTTGACCATTGAACCTAACACTCAATTTGGGTCACGCCCTCCCACGTTACCTGACGACGATACTCTGTGGGATATCTATACAGAAGGTCATAAATTATTGAGTGCAGCTGGTTATCAGCAATACGAAACGTCAGCTTATGCCAAACCGGGTTATCAATGCGAGCACAATCTTAATTATTGGCGATTCGGTGATTACCTTGGTATTGGCTGTGGAGCACACGGTAAAATCACGTTTGAAGATGGAAGAATTTTACGTACAGTAAAAACCAAGCACCCTCGTGGCTATATGGAAGGTCATTACATTCATCAATCCTATGATGTTGACACCAAAGATAGGCCATTTGAATATTTTATGAACCGTCTCCGCTTACTTGAAGCAATGCCTCGTGATGAATTTACCCAATATACTGGGTTACCCGAATCAACAGTTAGACCAGCTATTGATGAAGCATTAACAAAGGGTTATATCACTGAGACGGATAACGAATGGCAAATTACAGAACATGGAAAACTGTTTCTCAACTCGTTGTTAGAATTGTTTTTAGATGAGGAATGATTTTTAAGCAAAAAATCGTTTGTTAAGCGAAGGTATATTTTCTCGTTCATTGAAAGCCCGCATCAACACCTGATGCGGGCTTTTTATTTAGAGATAAAAAAGAAATAAACGACAATAACAATGAGGATAGTAAATATTGCCGTAGCCAATAAGACAACGGCAGATATTAATTATAGGGCATTAACGACAGCATTCACTTGTTCAGTTAAGCTGACTAAACCACCACCTGACAAGTACCACAAATCAGATTGTAAATAGGTAATCTTGCCATCTTTATAAGCTTTCGTTTCTTGAATGTTTGTATCTTCAAAAACGGTTTTATCTAATTTTCCTGCGCCAATCGCTTCACTACGGTCAATAATCAGGATCACATCAGGATTGGCTTGTGCGATGGCTTTGCTATCAACCACACCGCGTTTTGACTTATCGGCATTTTCATCAATAGGTAATTCAGCACGCTGTGCTTTCACTACGTTATAGACAACAGCTTGGTTATTTGGGATCAGCTTGCCATCATTATGCATTAACACTAATACTTTTTTATTTGAATCAGCTGCTTTTTTCTGGGCATCAGCAATGGTTTTATCTAGTTCAACTAGTTGTTCATCAACTGATTTTTGATTGCCATACAATTCACCAATTACCCCAAGATTTGCCTTTACTGACTCCATATAATGTTTACTATCGGAGCCTAGATTGATCGTTGGTGCAATATTTGATAGCGCCTCATAAGATTTGCCTTGGCGACCCGTGATCACAATAAGATCAGGTTTTAACAGTGCAATTTTTGCTAAATCGGGCTGTTTCATCCCACCTGCATTTTCCATTGATGCTGGAATATTGCCTTTAACATAAGCAGGGGCATTTGCTGTTGGTAACGCAACGACTTTATCACCTAGGCCTAGTTTTTGCATTGAGTCATAAACACCGAAATCAAATAAAACCACCTTTTGTGGTTTTTTGGCCACCTCAGTTTCACCTGAAAGATGTTTAATCGTGACTTTTTCAGCACCTTGCGCTGTCACCACATTGGGTGTGAAAGCAGCCGGTTCTGCGCTAAAAGCCAAAGGAGCAGAGAATGACAATACAGAAACAAGTACTGCAGGAATGAACTTTTTCATTTAAACGATCCCAATTTAGTCATTAAGCCAAACCCGCATTGTAAAGAGAGTGACTTAGATGTCAACTAAATAAGAATCAATTTCATTTTCATTACCATTAATGATGCGAATATCACATTTATAATGAGAAGTTACAGAGAATGAAATAATAAAACAGTAAGATGATTTTATATCTTACTGTTTTTATACGGGATTAACTATTTATTTAGCTTTGAGCGAGTTAAGTAGTGAAACGCGTTGTTGTTCCATTGAAGTCACTTTAGCACAGACTTGCTGCCCAAACTGCTGGAAGCTTTTTTCTTGTGTTTTCCATTCGGACTCAAGCTCTTGCTGCAACCCACCTAGATTACCCAACATCCCTTGCAAGGCCTTGCTTGCATCGCCCCCAGATAACAATTGTTTGCGCCCCATTTCATTGATGCTATCTTGCAAAATACCACCTAAGCTTTCATTAACCAGCTGACGCCCTTTTGTTTCTACTGTTTTCATCGCTTCATGATGGAATACATAACCGTTAGGGCGAGTCTCAATGATTTGATCAATTTGCCCATTCAGTTCTTTTTCTAGTTTAGTCAACCGGTTACGAATATTGCTATCCCCCCCAATGACTTTAACAACCACTTTATCAATGGTTTCCCTTGAAGTAGATAATTTTTTTTCTGATTCTTGTTTTATCCAAGGTAAATCACTACGGATCATCGATTGATAACGGATAGCTTGCTGTTTTTGCGTTTCTGTCGCGGCAATATTGTTACCATTGAGTGTGATATCGCCGTCTGGGGTAATTTTTAAATCACCGCTACGGCCAATGACCTGTACGCTTTCTGGCGTCATAAAGATGTCATCTTTCGGAGTGACAGAGCAATTATAATCTGCAGCTTGGCTTGTCGCGCAGGCAAGGAGTGAAAATGCAATTAATGTACGACGTAACATAAAATCTCCTAGTAAAACGTTATATCAACGACTAATGGCTTCAACCAGTGGCGTTAAAAAACAGAACGTCCAATTCGCTTTGATAATAACTCTAAGGCAGCACAACCAGCCAGAGAGTTCCCCGCCGCATCGAGTTCGGGGGACCAAACTGCTACAGTGAATTGGTTTGGTACCACACAAACGATACCACCGCCAACACCAGACTTGCCGGGCATTCCTATCCGAAATGCAAATTCGCCAGAGCCATCATACATACCACATGTCATCATCAACGCATTGATTTGCCTTGATTGTAGTGGAGTGATGATTGGGTCAATGGAACAAGATGACATTCCTTGTGATGTTAAATAGGAAAAACATTTCGCTAATTCAACACAGTTCATACTTAGAGAGCAATAATGAAAATAAGTTTCGAGAACGGTTAAAACATCGTTCTCAAAATTACCAAAGGATTTCATTAAATAAGCAATTGCGGCATTACGGCTTGCATGTTCCAGTTCTGAGCGGGCAACCACTGTGTCATAGCTTATATCAGGTTCACAAGACAATTTTCGAACAAACTCTAGCATCCGTTGCTTAGGCGCACTTAAACGAGATTGCAACATATCGGCGATCACTATCGCTCCCGCATTGATAAATGGGTTTCGCGGGATGCCTTTTTCCATTTCAATTTGAATAAGGGAGTTAAATGGTAACCCAGAAGGTTCTTTACCAACGCGACTCCAAATTTCATTTTCTTCATAGCGTGTCATCGCCAAGGTGAGGCTCAACACTTTAGAAATGGACTGTATTGAAAAGCGCTGATATGCCTCGCCCGCAGTAAAAATATCACCATCTATAGTGGAAACAGCAATACCTAATTGATGAGGCGGCACACAGCCCAAAGCAGGGATATAGTTTGCAACGCAGCCTTTTCCAATAAGTGGGCGTACTTGGTCTAGGATATCGTTGAGTAGCTGGTTAGAAAACATGGCGCTCAAAACGTTGACTCCAGATAATGTTTACTACAGAAAATAAAGGCACCCAATTTTGGATGCCTCTTCAAACTAGTGAAAATTGAGTTTATTCATTGAGATAAACCCAATAAAATCATTCCCACCAAACATCAAACAACTCAGAAACAACGACGTCGTTCATGCCTTTTGATTTTAGCCAGTTTTCAACAATTTGACGGTGCTCTTCGGTACACTTACCAATTTTTTGTAAGCAAACGATCCCTTCCCAACTCATGTAGCCACTTGCTTCAAACGCTAAACCATTCGGCTCAATCGCTTCTGCAATCAGTTGGTCAACGGTGCTGTCAACTTCCTCAATCGGCGTACCTTCTTTAAAGCTCCATTTAACAGTGAAGCCTAACTCTTGGAATTCATCCAAGCGCATTTTTTTACGTAAACGACGACTACGTGGTTGTTTAGCCATTATTTGATCCTCTCAAACATTAAATCCCATACACCGTGCCCTAACCGCTGGCCTCGCTTTTCAAACTTTGTTTCTGGCCTTGTTGCAGGACGAGGAACGTAATCACCTGATGATGATAAATTATTATAGCCTTCGACACTCGTCATGACTTCAAGCATATGCTCAGCATATGGCTGCCAATCAGTCGCCATATGGAAAACACCGCCAATTGTTAATTTACTGCGAATTTTTTCCGCAAAAGGGACTTGAACAATACGACGTTTGTTGTGCTTGGCTTTATGCCATGGGTCAGGGAAAAACAACTGAACCATTGCCAAGCTACCACCAGGGATCATGTAATCCAATACTTCGATAGCATCATGGCACATCACGCGTAAATTAGTGACATTCTCTTCTTTTGCTGATGCTAAACATGCCCCAACCCCCGGCGCATGAACTTCAATACCTAAAAAGTTTTTATCTGCATTTTGTGATGCCATGGCCACCAATGAAGCGCCCATGCCAAACCCAATTTCCAATGTCACTGGATTTGAGTTCTTGAATACTTTGGCAAAATCAAAAGGCTGATTGATAAAATCAATGCCTTTCTCTGCCCATTCTTTTTCTAATGCGTCTTCCTGACGTTTTGTCAGACGCCCTTGACGGCGGACAAAACTACGGACTCGGCGCATAACCCGCCCTTCTTCATTATATTCGGGGGAGATTACATTATTGATCATAATAAAGGTTCTAAAAAATAGTTGCCCAATTAAGTTAATGTGCCAACAATCAAGTGATATTAAGGTGATTCATTATCAAACCTATCAATTCCTACCCTAAATACCCCAAATGGGAGCCTTTAGCCCCTTTGAGACACAAAGGATATCGGAGTTTAGCAAAACTTCTGCAAGGTTGCAGTTGATAATTAGCTAACTTTACACTAAACCACACAATAGCGGTTTACAGCCCCCGTAGTCTATGTTGCAATTCCTACCATGACTGGCAATATCAATAAAAATAAAATTATCAATGGAAGCTCAACAATTTTCATCTGCAGTGCTCGGCTGGTATCACAAATACGGCCGTAAAACCTTGCCTTGGCAACAGGAAAAATCATCCTATCATGTGTGGTTGTCAGAGGTTATGCTGCAACAAACCCAAGTAAGTACTGTCATTCCGTATTTTGAGAAGTTTATTGCTCGTTTTGAGGATGTCACAGCCCTTGCCAATGCGCCGCTTGATGAAGTATTACACTTGTGGACAGGTCTTGGCTACTACGCACGGGCTCGTAACCTGCATAAAGCCGCACAAATGGTCGCCACTCAATATAATGGCCAATTTCCCCGTACATTCGATGAAATACTTGCTCTACCCGGTGTTGGGCGTTCAACAGCAGGGGCGATTTTGTCATTATCACAACAGCAGCACTACCCTATTTTAGATGGTAATGTTAAACGCGTGTTAGCTCGTGCCTATGCGGTTGATGGCTGGCCGGGGAAAAAGGAAGTGGAAAACCGCCTGTGGGATATTAGCACTGACGTCACGCCAAAAGTTGGGGTCGAGTTTTTTAACCAAGCCATGATGGATTTAGGGGCTATGGTCTGCACCCGTAGTAAACCTAAATGTGAAATTTGCCCTGTTAATTTTGGCTGTATTGCTTATGCGAATCACTCATGGTCGAACTACCCCGGAAAAAAACCGAAACAAAAGATCCCTGAAAAAAGTGCTTGGTTCTTAATTATGCAACACGAAGATAATGTATGGTTAGAACAACGACCGCCATCAGGCATCTGGGGTGGGCTATTTGCCTTCCCTCAATTTGAGTCTTTAGAGCAACTTAATCAATGGTTAAAAGATTCTGGCCTTGAATATAACTCGCCAGAGCAATTAATTTCCTTCCGTCACACATTTAGCCATTTTCATTTAGATATTATCCCTGTAAAAGTTAATATTCAGGCATTTAATTCTGCCATGGATGAAGGCAAAGGACTCTGGTATAACTTACACTTAGGTGCAACTATCGGTCTTGCTGCCCCAGTTGAAAATTTATTAAAGCAGCTTGCCTTACTACCTGAAATTTGAGGAAAAAGTTAATGAGTAGAACCATTTTTTGTACATTCTTACAACGTGATGCTGATGGGCAAGATTTTCAGCTTTACCCAGGTGAGTTAGGAAAACGTATTTTTAACGAGATATCGAAAGAAGCATGGAGTCAATGGATGGCTAAACAAACCATGCTCATTAATGAAAAGAAACTCAATACCATGAACCCCGATGACCGTAAAATGTTAGAACAAGAAATGATCAAGTTCTTGTTTGAAGGTCATGATATTCATATTGATGGTTATACGCCTGAAAAATAATCTGTTTGTCTACCTACTCAGTAGGTAGACTCTTGCACCAAGACTGTGAATCGTATGAAAAAACTATTTGCGCTGAGCTTATTGATCCCTCTAATTGTTTCATGTTCTAGTAATCAAAAGTCTGACTTTAACCCTAATCATGTCAAAGACACCAATGGGTTCGATATTTTAATGGGGCAATTTGCCCATAATATTGAAAATATTTGGGGCATTAAAGAAGTGCTGATTGCAGGTCCAAAAGACTATGTGAAATACACAGATGAATACCGTACCCGCAGCCATATTAACTTTGATGCAGGGACTATCACCGTCGAAACTATTTCAGCAATAGAGCCGTCTGAACACTTAAAAAAAGCAATTGTCACCACATTATTGATGGGTGATGACCCCAACTCTATCGACCTTTACTCTGATATTAATGATATTCCCCACAGTAAAGAGCCATTCTTATTTGGCCAAGTACTCGATAACACTGGGGAAGCTATTCGTTGGGAATGGCGTGCAACAAAGTTTGCTGATTATCTAGTCGAAAATAAAATGCAGCGCCGGCAGTCTGGTATGAATGTTGTTTGGTCAGTGACCATGCAATTAGTCCCGAATCATTTAGACAAACGAGCTCATAAGTATTTGCCATATATTAAAAAATCAGCCGCAAAATATGGTGTTGATGAATCACTAATTCTGGCGATTATGCAAATTGAATCAAGTTTCAACCCTTATGCTGTAAGCCGTTCGGATGCTATGGGGTTAATGCAAATAATGCCAAATACTGCGGGTAAGGATGTTTTCCGCTCACAAGGTAAATCCGGTGTTCCTAGCCGTAGTTATTTATTTGACCCTGAAAAAAATATCGATACTGGTACAGCCTATTTGGCGATATTACAAAACAGTTATTTAGGCGATATCCGTAACCAAACATCACGCCGATATGCCGTTATAACGGCCTATAACGGCGGTGCTGGCAGCGTATTGCGTGTCTTTCACAGTGATAAAAAACAAGCAGCACAACGTATTAATAATTTAGAGCCAGGTGAGGTATATGAAACATTGTCCACTAAACACCCTGCCGCTGAGTCACGTAATTATCTAATTAAAGTGAATAAAGCTCAGAAAAATTACTTACGCTAAAAGCCGATAAACATCAACGCCAGCCAACCCTAAAGCCATTTCAGGCTGGCGTTGACTAATAACCTTAGTCTTTTTATGTGTTTTCGGTTAAAAACTAGCTAACATGTTGAAAAAAAGCGCATACAGTCAAAAGTTTATTGAAAGCGCCTTGACTCAACCAATGAAATCAGGTTTAATACGCTCCGTTGCCCGGATAGCTCAGTCGGTAGAGCAGGGGATTGAAAATCCCCGTGTCCTTGGTTCGATTCCGAGTCCGGGCACCACCTCATTATTAACAGACGTCAATCGACGTCTGTTTTCGTTTGTAAAGCTCGCTAATTTCAACACTCTCCTAAGTTCCAATTCAACTCGACTCTATCTATTATCAACTTCATTGTCCGAGTGTTGTTTAAGAGTACTCGATATTGTACTCACATCCCCCTCAGGAAGCTCACTATAACTGTGACTGATATATGTGATATTGCCAGCGTAATGTCATTAGGTAAAAATTGACGCTTACCTATGTGAGGCCCATACCTATGTGAGGCCCATACCGATGCTCTCTAGTTTATCGTGGGCTGCAACAATTTTTATCTGTTAAAAAACCTACTCAGTTTTAGGAACCAACAGAATAACCACCAATTAAGTTTACCAATTAGTTAAAATTTACATAAAAATTAGCTTAATATTATTTTAATAATCACCTCTGCATATAAAAACAATACATTTTCCGACTATATAACTTCACTCCAAAATATGATACAAATAACTTAAAAATGAAATGAGTGAGCAATATGAAAGATATTAATAAAAAATTAAAATATATTAATTTTAGAAATAACGGAACATTTTTGATTGCCGCAATAGTAAACTCAACTATCTGTTTTTCTTTATTTGGCACCATTGGTGGAGTATTTGGAGTTATAACAACATTATTCTCTAATATCGTCTATGATGCAAAACCTGATAGCAGTAATATTTTTTACATCTTTTTTCTATTATGTTTGGTTATCGTTGGTGGGGGTATTGGTTTTCTACTAAAGCTAACCATTTATTTTTATATCTATTTATTTATCCTATCATATTGTTATTACCTTTTTTACAAAAAAGATGATTATTTAGATCGCACATTTCCATTTTTAATTATTTTTTCCTGTATGGGAACAACGTTAGACTCTATTAGCATTGACTTGCCAATGGCATATCTCTCGGGGGTTGCCGTTAGTTTAGTCATTTTTAGCCTACTGAAACATAAAAACAATGAAATTCATGCGTTTAAAAATGGGTTATTTTCAAAAGCAATTTATCATAGTGACGAAAAAATATATATAAGAGCCTTCTTTTTCAGCTTTTTTCTATTCTTAAGCCTTTCAATACCCGACTATCTAAATCTATACAAACCTTATTGGGCTCCTCTAACATTCATTATGTTACTCCACCCA
The DNA here is from genome assembly GCF_041344805.1 of Providencia sp. TYF-12. Classification (NCBI taxonomy): domain Bacteria; kingdom Pseudomonadati; phylum Pseudomonadota; class Gammaproteobacteria; order Enterobacterales; family Morganellaceae; genus Providencia; species Providencia sp. TYF-12. The sequence goes on along the minus strand of NZ_CP166833.1, from coordinate 1,044,643 downwards.
AAAGAAATGAATATAATAAAAGTTACGTTACTTAGGTTTTTAGGAAGTCTATTAGCAGCAGCTTTTGTCATCACTATGTTTAGTATAACAAAATCAAAAGAAACTTATATTTACTTATCTGTATTAGCTTTAACCATATTTTTTATCCCTACATTTTTCCGTTTAAATTACATGCTAAAGACCTTCTCTATTACTGTATTTGTTTTACTTCTTCTTGAGGAAACGCTATTTTTACATAACCCAACTTATTTACTTCCCATATCAAGGGTATATGAGACATTTATAGGTGGGGTTGTAGCAATCCTTGCTAGCTTGGTTTTAAACATTATAAGGATTATAAAGAAAAGGAAAATCACAAGTTAATAGTAAGGAAAAACAGGGAAGCTTCTTCTTTATAAACCATGAAGCTTCCTCTCTTTTTAGACCACAACAGACGCTAGTTATGACAAAAAAGCAAATGTAGCTTTATCAAATTTTTGTATATCTATGCACTTATTTTTCACGTCTATTACAATACCAATGGCTAAACCAACGTGTAATGTAAATATAAATCAGAATAACTAATGTAACAATAAAAACATCCATATCTAGAGTTTTAGTATCAAAGCCAATTATACTTATGAAGATCACAGGTGATAATATTAAAAGTATTATATCAAAAAATAATTGTAATCTATAAGGCTTTGAAGTGATCCCATGCCATATTGATTTACCTATTTTCATTTCAAAACCTCTTATTCTCTTATAAATTTAAAAATATTAGTATGATAATTAACTATATTGCTTATTACCTACTGAGTATCCGATATAAATCGCAACAAACCCGATAACGACACTTAAAACCAAATAGCTTATTGCAACTAAGAAGAACTGTGGGTACTTCATTATTTCCACTGCTCCATACACAAAGCTGGAAAATGTCGATAACCCTCCCATGATCCCTGTAGCTAAAAAAGCATTCATCCCTTGGCTTATTTTATTTCTCATAAGTAAGCCTGCAACAATACCCAACAATAAGGATGCGACGATATTTGCTATAAATATGTCAAGAGGGAAATGGTCATTCATGGTTGGAACAGATATCATCAATAACTCGCGACAAATTGCACCAATTGCACCACCAATAAAAACTAAGATCATGATATTCATTTTTAGCCCCTGTTAGTTTGCTAACCAAGCACCAGTAAATGCCGCAGCTAACCCAACTAAAACCGAAAGTAATAAATAAAATAAGGCGAGCAATTTTTGTCTAGTTTGAGTTAACTTCAAGGCATCAAGCTGCATACTACTGAACGTTGTATACCCCCCCAGTAATCCAGTTAAAATTGCTGATTGTAGAAATGCACCATAACGGTCATCCCAATCGATCGCAAAATAACGGCTTAAAAAACCAATAACAAATGCTCCTGAAATATTAATAATGAATGTTGATAATGGGAATTTCCCATGATAACGCTCCCCCACTAAGCGACCAATCCACCACCGCAGTAATGAACCAATACCGCCGCCAAAACCGACTAATAAAATATCAACAGCTACCATTGCAACGCCCTCTATTTAATATCATAGATATAAAGACATCGTTTTTAGAATTTAAATTAAAGCACACACATTAATTGAACATCGTTAATCAATAATCGTTAAATGACGATATTAAATAGCCAGTAATCTTATTTAGCTTTATAAGATAATTCATTCTGATATTGCCATATTCCAAACCAATGTACACACCTTTTCCAATAGGAACTTATTATGACTAAAAACAATCATCGATAATGGTCTTTCTTCCGAAAGTTGAATTAAAAACTGCCATATATCTTTCTGTAAATGCGCATCTAACTGTGCGGTAATTTCATCCGCAATTAATATTTTTGTTCTTGGGTCTAAGGCTCTTAATAAGGCAATTCGAGCAAGTTCACCACCAGAAAGCTCACTTGGCCTTCTAACCAACCACTCTGATTTAATGAACAACCTTTCAAGGTAGTATGGGTCTGGCTCCCAAGCATCCCTAACACTTTCCCCTACTGTCCGGTACGGGTTAAAACATTTTTCAGGGTGCTGAGGAACTAACTGAATAGGACAATATTCTTTTTGAGATAAACTTTTGCCATTAAATAATACATTTCCTTGGGTCGGTATTTGCCATTGTGCTAATACACGCCCCAAGGTTGTTTTACCAAAACCACTCGGTGCTGAAATCCCTAATCGCTCATTTTTATCCAGTGAAAAAGAAAGCGAATCCCATAAGGTTCGGTTATCTTGCTTTATACATAAGTTTTTAACTTCTAACATATTTTCAGCTCTCTATAAGCTAATAGATGGATAACCAAACAACAGCAATAAAAATACAAATGATGGAAATAATACCGCCAGATCTAGTGAACTCTAAAAACGATATTTTAATGCCGTGGGCTGAAGATTGTTCAACGGCAATAATTCCAGCAATACTACCGAATATAAATATATTACCTGCAAAACAAGCACCTAAAATTAACGCTGCACCGAGTAGATCAACATTGCCATGAGGGTAAACAAACTGGATCAATAAAATAACCGTTGGTGTGGTTCCGACAAAAATACTCATCACGATAGTGACTAAAAATAACGTAATCGGGCTATTTAGGTCGATACCTTTACCCAATAAGTAATGTAGTATCTCTTGAGGAATACCCGTATTTGAAAATGCGGCATTAATAATAAATAGCCCCATCATTAGCAGAATTAAGTCACCATCAACATGCTTTAACATGTCACTGGACGCTATTTTTCTGTTTAACAATAAAAAGCATGCTGCCGATAATGCAACAAGCTCACGCGGCAAATCACTGAATAAAAAAGCCAAAATAACAGCAAATAAAACTGTAGCGGCCTTTATTGTTTCCCACCAATTAAATTCAATAACTGAAGGCTCACCACTAGACATTAATGATTTTTTATCTTCAGATAAATACCAGCGGTTACGATAAAGTAAGGAGATCACACACCATACAATTGGAATTGAAAATAATACTGGAATAGCCGTAATATTGAGTATTCCAATAAAAGATAAGTCCAATCCTTGTGCAACAACCATATTTTTAGGGCTACCAATTAAAGAACCGGCGGCACCATTATTGGCAGCAAAGCAAAAGCCAAGTAAAAAAGGAATAGGGTTAAGGCCTCGAGATAACGTGATAGACACCAATAAAGGCGTCATTGCAACGACAACAATATCGTTTGTAAGTACTGAAGCAAGAAGTGCCCCAACAATAATGAAAACCGCCATTAATTTGGGTGGGCTAATATTTAAGCTAGCGACTTTTTGAGCCGCTTGGTGATAAAAACCTGATACCGTAAATGATGCGGATACCACCATTAAACCAAATAATAGCCCAATTGCACTGTAATCAATAGCATCCCAAGATAATTTTGGCGAGATAATCCCAAACCCTATCATGGCCAATGCACCCGCTACAGATGCGCCAGTTCGGTCAATTTTAATCCCAGGGAAAGTCCCAAAAGCCATTGCGACGTACACTAAAATAAAAATAATAACGGTTAGATCCATAATAAATTCTCTATCTCTTATCTATATTTTTATTTCTTCGTATAAATGATAAAGCTGTAGATATTCCATAACAGCAATTATACAATTGAGACCCTTGCATACTATGAATCTAAGATGTTGTTTGAAAAGATAATATTTTCCATCACTTGGTTATTAATATTTTCTCCAAAAATCATTTTAATCAACACTTCACTCCCTAAAGATGAGAGAGAAATAAGCAAGTCTGCATGCAATAACTGCATGTTTTCGTAATTTTTATCATCATTGACAGCAATAACACTTTTAATGTTTCCGCCAACAATTTCTTTCGCCGCTAACATAGAAATAGTATTTTCAGAATCAGAGCTACCTAGAATAAATAATGCTTTAGCCTGGCCTAAATTAGCGCTATTTAATGTATGTTTATTTATTTTCTCCGTGGCAATAACTTGCGCATTATCTGGATAGTTCTTTTTCTGTTCTTCATGGCAAAGTACCATGACGTCTAAGTCGCGTTTTCTTAATCCGTGGTAGGTGTTTAAAGCTAAAGGGCTTGCGCCAACAATAATGTAATGGTTTTTCATACGAAATAATCTCTTCTTAACAATTTCTTGTGTGCTCTTTGCAAATACCCCTAGGAAATAGACAATAGAGGTTGTAAAAATTGTAATACCTAAAATAACAATCGAAATTGTAAATAACCTAGCTTCAACACTAATCGGAATAATATCGCCAAACCCGACTGTCGTCATACAAACTAAAGCGAAATAGAATGCGGATGAGATATCAGTAACATGAGGTTGAAATTGTTCGCCTAAATACAAAGTCCCAAATACAGAATAGCCCAGTAGGACGCTTAAGCTCATAAAAGCAACAAAGCCAGCGCCAGATAAGCTATGGCGATTAAATGCTTTCCAATTTGCAATGGCAATAATCAACACTATTAGTGAAAAGGTTCCAGTCAGCGCATTTTCTCTCGCTAATACCAAGTTAATTAACATAATAATGAACAGCATAAAGCAGCTAAATAACCAACCTATACGTAGTCCTAAATAAACAGGAATAGCAAGAATAATGAGCACTACACCAATAGCAAACCTTGGAATATCTAATAATTTAACTAAACCTAAAGATTGTAGCCAATCAACAAAACCTAGATGCTGCGAGTATAAATGGAAATCATAAGTTGAAATGATGGGGGAAATAATCAAGCCCCCATCAGCAAGTATTAATAATGAGAGCACTATGCGTAGCATTCTCATATTTTGAATATATTTATATATTGCATTTTTTTTCATAATTGAATACCAAAAAGTTTTATTGCAATATTATTGCCGATGCTTAGGCATAATATCTTGGTTCGGTACTAAAAATAGCCATGATGCTAGAACAAATGGCATCGTTAAAGTCGGGATACCAAATGGTTCAAGAATAATGTCGAGTGCGCCTTGAACAAATACGGTGAATATCACACCAACGATGGCATAAACCACCACCCGATAGCTCGGTTTATTAAACGTAGAACCTAGAGCAATCGCGGTTAATACAGCGCTAAATGAATATAAACCAGTGTGAATACTCGCAAAATCACCTTTTAAAAAGGTCGCAACGATAAAAGCAAGAAGAGAACCAAATACGGCAAATATCGCCGCCCACATAGAACTCACCGCTAGACCAATTACAAAAATGATACCAACAACCATGCTGCTAAGTAAAAATACTTCAGAAACACCACGAAAAATATCAGCGATTAGGTCACTGTGAGGAATTGACCCAATAGGTTCAATAAGTTGTTTTGGCAGAGCAGGAGTTGGTAACGCAACGCCTTCAATACCTAAGAAGTTATAACTCGCGAGCAGAATAATCCATGATACTAAAACAAAAGGAGCAGTTAATGCTGCGACTTTCCAATTTTTTAGAAAATCCATTAAAGAGATAGTGGCTATAACGGAAACAATGCTCCCTAATACGATAGTTAACCAAACAAATGGGGTATTCTCTAAAAAAGTCGGTAGTGCAACTCCAACTAAGCAGCCATTATAACCATAAAGCCCTGAACGCAACGATTCAGTATCTAACTTACTAATATAAGCGGTAAGTGTAGCGACAACGGTGCCTAACAAACAACCTAGAGCGACTTGCGGCATCCCTTCTAAAAAAGCACCGATGAAAATCGCAATAAAAAATAGAAGTCCGGTTAGTGCGTTATTTTGAAACATAACTTGAGCACAGCCACGCAAAACGATATCAATAAATTGTATCGCTATATTTTCGCTGGCCAACTTATTCCAAGCGTTCTGGTTTATTGTTTTTTCCATCGTGAAATTCCTTAATAGGAATATCAGTAGAGAAATTATAAAAATCACTCTACTGATAATATATTAATAAATTACCTTGATAACCCAAAAGGTTATTTCAGTCACTTTATGACTACTGTGTATCTCATTGCTAAAAAATATTTAACGCCATAAAAAAGGTTCTTGTAGCGAAATACCTAATATTTCTTCTCTCGCTATTTGCCAAAAATACCTGACGGCATCCTTCACTTTTGGACTATCAACCCCCAATGCTTTAAATATTAACCCACACTCATTCGGTAATTGAGTTGCCCCAAAAGCAATTTCATTTTTCGGGTCATATATCGCATCTAACCGTTCTAAAATGCGTTCATGATGAATTTTAGGTGTCAGTAAAATCACATTGCCAAAAGTATCGAAGCTATCCATAACCGCAGTAATGTTTAGCGGTGCCTTTTTGGGCTCTAAAATATATTTTTCAACAAACAACTCTTTATTTAACGATGACTCTGCTCGAATATGTGATGAAAAAACATCAAACCCAAACTGCTCATCTGGGTGATGATATTTTCGACCTGACATCAGTATTTCTGAGTAAATCATCGTTGCACTTGGATGAATATTAATCCGCGTGTCAGTAATAAACCGAGAATTACGGTGAGGAATGATTGGGTCTGGTAAATATTCTAAATACCCATCTTCCTCAACGACAATATTCTGGTACTGTGTGGCGTAGTTCGCTTCCATCATATGAACTTTGGTCGCAGACTGCGTTGTCACATGAGCACAAGCCCCCTTTTCAACAATAATATCAAGGGCTTGTCGGTCACCTTGTAATAGGCTACCTGAAGTTGAAATCATCGTGACACAAGGCAGTTGGGGCATCAGTTCATCCCAATAAAGTGCTTTTTGCACTAATGAGGGAACACGACGCTCCATTTCCACCAGCTCACTACGATATTCACCTTGAGCAAACCTTAATTTTAAGTAACCACTTTTACCAACAGCACCACTTTGCATTTGTTTCGGTTCATCTTGATATGCGGCGAGTTCAGGTGCATTGCTGCCTAAAATATGAGCTTTAACACGCGTTGGAGTATTTGCTATATCTGCCCTGAAATTCGTCATCTTTACCCCCTTGGAACTTGGTGCGTAAAGAGGAATTTATCCATGATCATATCAACCAACTCAATAACCCCTTCCCCTGTTTTACAGTTGGTTAGTACATAGGGACGGTCGCCACGAACGATTTTCGTGTCGTGTTCCATCACTTCAAGGCTAGCACCAACATAAGGCGCTAAGTCAATCTTATTAATAACTAAAATATCAGCTTGTACTAAACCTGGGCCATTTTTACGTGGAATTTTTTCACCTTCAGCTACATCAATGACATAGATGTAGAAGTCTGCTAGTGCAGGACTAAAAGTTAAAGTAAGGTTATCGCCACCACTTTCAATCATGATCACGTCGCTATCAGGGAAACGTTCTTCCATATCTTCAACTGCAGCAATGTTCATGCTTGGGTCTTCACGTACCGCGGTGTGAGGACATGCCCCCGTTTCAACACCTAAAATTTTCTCTTCATCAAGAATACCTTTCAAGGTACGTTTTACTTGTTTCGCATCTTCGGTCGTCACAATATCGTTTGTGATGATTAGCGGCTTAATGCCTCTTTCAATAAGGATCGGGGTGATCACTTCAATAATTGCAGTTTTTCCTGAGCCAACAGGCCCACCAATTCCGATCCGAGTCATTTTTTTCATCGTTTTTCCCCAAAATTTTTAGTTGTTCGTTAGTTCATAAACAAACGGACAAATGATTTAGTGTGTACCGCAGCTAAGACATCAATAACAGGAACATATGAGGACATTTGTTCTATGTCACCACAGGCTGCGATGTCACAAAAAACCTTAATTTCTTCATTTAATTCAAAAAGAATATGCTGAGTTTCATAGTGAGTGATACGCATTAATCGCATCGCCGCACTTAAAATTGTCATGGCAATACCATATTGGTGCATCACGACAACATCTCTTTCTGTTATTCCTTGTACTGCCATAACCATGGCTTGTATCACCGGCTGGGTTCCCGGAACCTCATTCGCTTTGATTTTTGCAAGCCATCCACTCACTAGTGGATCTTCAAAAATATGAACTGAGATTTCAGCGAGTTTTTTCCCCATTCGGGTTGTCATTATTCGTGCTTCTTCATTCAGCTTGCGGTTATTTACAGCCCAATCAATTTTCGCCAATGTGTCGCTATCTTGAGCAAGAGTGGCGCGATGTGCAGCCACAATAGCAATGCAATCTGAATGTGCAGCAACCTTCAAAGACGTGTGAACAAAGGATTTCAGCGTTTCTTTGTTGTGGACAACACTTTTTTGAATGGCGGATTCAACCCCATTTGAAAATGTAAATGCACCAATTGGCAATGCTGAATCACCAAACTGCATAATTCTAATTAGGTCAGATGCTTCCATATCACTTTCCTTACTCATTAACACGAACGTTATTTGTGTGTATGAGAGTGCCCATGGTCATGATGATGATCATGGTTGTGATCGTGGCTGTGCCCATGACTATGGCTGTGTCCGTGGATCTGCCCTAATTCCACATGAACATGCGTATCCGTTTCTTCTGCCCCACCAAATAATAAACGCGCTTCAGAGTGGCTCAATTCAGGTAAAATAGTTTCGCCCTTCACGAAGGTAAAGGTGTCTTCACCAAAACCATGCGTTCGCATGACCGACCCCATTACCTTTTCACTTACCGTTAGCGGTACGTAAACAAGGTCTCCCTTTAAAACGGCTTTCCAGTGTTGGTTACCTAATGCATGCCCTAATTCGAAGCTAATACGAATATGTTCTTCTGTACTTAGATTTTTTAGGTGGGATAAGTTGACCATCATGACGTCACGTAAGGAGATCTGAACTATCGTCATTGCGTTGGTAGCTTCATCAAATAGCAAAACGTCGCCATCAGATAACAAGACATTCCTGTCCAGCGCGATACCTAAATCTTGGCCTTTTTCGGTATTTTTACGGCAGCGGCTTTTCTGAGCTTCTCGTTGATCGAGGATCAAAATATCAACATCAGCATTTTTCTGACGTGCTTGCCACACTGGGTCTTTTTTAACATTGCCAAGAATATGTTCAATAATGATCATAATATTACCTTTTATGTTAATTCTGCCCACCACCGGCGGGCAGATAATCCAAACATGTACTGATTAGCTAAAGAAATAACGTTGGTTCATTGCAGCTTCGCTAATCGGCTGGCAAGTTGCGTGTTCACCATTCACTTTTACAGCAAAAGTTTCAGGATCAACTTCGATATTTGGTGTTTCACCGTTACGCACTAAATCACGTTTCCCGATAGCTCGGCAGTTATTGACTGCAACCACTTGGCGCTCAAGATCGGCTTTTTCTTTAATGCCATCATCTAATGCTGCTTGTGAAACGAAAGTCACACAGGTGTCATTGACAGTTTTACCCATCGCACCAAACATTGGACGATAGAAAACAGGCTGAGGTGTTGGCAAGGATGCATTTGGATCACCCATTGCAGCCCAATTGATCATGCCACCTTTAATGACCAGTTTTGGTTTAGCCCCAAACATACGTGGGTCCCATAATACGAGATCGGCCATTTTGCCAACTTCAATCGAGCCTAAGATATGGCTGATGCCTTGAGCAATTGCAGGGTTGATAGTGATTTTTGCCACGTAACGCAGAACACGGAAGTTATCATTACCCGGAGCATCTTCAGGTAGCTTGCCACGGGAAGCTTTCATGGCGTTCGCAGTCTGGACAATACGTAGCCAGTTTTCCCCCACACGCCCCATCGCTTGTGAGTCACTTGAGAACATCGAAATAGCGCCCATATCATGCAGCACGTTTTCTGCTGCAATGGTTTCAGGGCGAACACGGCTTTCCGCAAATGACACATCCGAAGGGATATTTGGGTTCAGGTTATGACATACCATGATCATGTCAAATAGCTCTGACTGGCTATTCACGCCAAACGGTAACGTTGGGTTGGTTGAACTTGGTAATACGTTAGGTTGGCTAACAACTTTAATGATATCTGGAGCATGTCCACCACCCGCACCTTCTGTATGGTAGGTGTGAATAGTTCTACCTTCAAAGGCCTCGATGGTGTCTTCAACATAACCACCTTCATTTAAGCTGTCTGTATGCACTGAGATTTGTACATCAAATTCATCAGCAATACGTAACGCATGACGAATAGCGTTCCCTGTTGCGCCCCAGTCTTCGTGAACTTTCAGCCCCGCAGCACCTGCAACTAATTGTTCGATAAGTGGCTCACGTGTATACGAGTTACCTTTCCCTAAAATACCCACGTTAATAGGTAAACCTTCGATAGCACGTAACATAGAGCGCATGTTCCAAGGGCCTGCCGTCACTGTTGTACCGTTAGTTCCATCAGTTGGGCCAATACCGCCACCAAAGAAAGTTGTCACACCATTTGATAACGCGGCATAGGCTTGTTGCGGAGAAATCAAGTGGATATGGGTATCAATACCGGCAGCCGTTAGGATTAAATGTTCACCAGAGATAGCATCCGTAGATACCCCGACAACCATGCCCGGTGTGATGTTATCTTGAATATTTGGGTTACCACTTTTCCCTACACCAACAATTTTACCCGCTTTAATCCCCACATCGGCTTTAATGACACCTAAACGTGCATCCACGATGGTGACGTTAGTGATAACTAAATCCAAAACGCCATTGTCGCTGGTAAAAGTGTTATTTGCTCCCATACCATCACGTAAAGATTTACCTCCACCATAGACAGACTCTTCGCCATATCCACGTAAATCTTTTTCGATTTCAATATATAAGTCGGTATCGCCTAAACGAATTTTATCGCCTACTGTTGGCCCGAATAAACCGTTGTATTCTTGTCTAGAAATTTTTGGCATGTTATTTACCTTTAATGTTAAGAAGGTGCATTGTTATTCATCATTACTGACATCTAACGCGCTTACTGTTCCTTATGCTTAAAACCACGAGCAATTGCTTTATTTAAGGCGATTGCTTTAGCAGGACGTTCAGTAGCGGCAACGTTGTCACCCGCCCAACCATCAACAAGGTTATTAAACCCATAGACACTTTGTTTTCCGCCATAAGGGATCAGTGAAACTTCTACTTCATCACCTGGCTCAAAACGAATTGCCGTTGTAGAGGCAATATTTAAACGCTTACCGTAAGCCGCTGCACGGTCGAACTCTAATGCATGGTTAACTTCAAAAAAATGAAAGTGGGAACCAATTTGCACAGGCCTGTCACCGGTATTACGGACTTTAATTTTTGTTTCAGGTTTGCCAACGTTGAACTCAATAGGCTCATCTGCAAAAATAACACCACCTAAAGGAGTCGGGGCTTTAATGTTTGTTTTTGAATTACTCATATTTCACCTCATCCTTCATTTATTTAATCGGATTATGGACGGTCACTAAACGAGTACCATCAGTAAAAATAGCTTCTACTTGAACATTTGGAATTAAGTCTTCCACGCCATCCATAACGTCTTTTTTTGTTAAAACAGTCGCTGCTTCTTTCATCACATCCTCAACGGTTTTACCATCACGGGCACCTTCAAGTGCAGTAACCGTGATAATGGCAACGGCTTCGGGATAATTTAATTTCACGCCACGTGCGCGGCGTTTTTCAGCCACATCAGCAAGTGTGTAAACCATCAATTTTTCAATTTCTCTTGGGGTTAACTGCATAACGCCTCCTCAATTGATAAAGCTTAGTGTTAATACTGATAAGTAATCATTTTATGAGCGAATAACTCATTTTATTTTTAAATATAAATTGAGTTAAATATCTAATAACGACGAGTTAAATAAATAAAATTCACACCAATAAACATTCAAATTAAGATAATCGAAATAAGAGTTTTTATTTATTGATGACTTCCTACATTTAATTTTTAAATAATATTTATTCACTGAGTCCAATTCATAAACTGTTGTTCAGGCAAAGAATTCCATAGAGATTGAAACCACTTCCCTCCTCCGCCTTGCTTTAATATTTCACTGCTGAGTACTTCTTCTAAAACACCATTACGCAATAACGCAATGCGATCAGCAAAACGCACCGCCATTGCAAGGTCGTGAGTAACCCATAAAACACCTTTACCAGCAAAGCAAAGAGATTTGATATGTTGTAGAAGTTGTATCGCATGTTCATCATCTAGCCATGATGAAATTTCATCCGCAAGAATATATTCAGCTTGGGAGAGCGTCGCGCTACAAGCGAGAACGCGTTTTGCCATTCCCCCTGAAAGCTTATTGGGATAACTATGAATTAAATCTGCTTGTAAATTGTATTGCTGTAAGTGCAATGCAACGTCATGCATTTTAATATGCTGCCCACTTAATACCGCAGCACGTTCAAGTTGAGGACCTATCTTAATGAGTGGATTTAATGCACTAACCCCTTGTGGGATATAGCACAGTGAATTACCGCGATATTGTTGTTTTGACTTTTCTGTCAACTGGCACCCATTTAATACAATATCACCGCGACAACGCATATTTTCAGGTAATAAACCTAAACTACTTTGTAGAAGTAAACTTTTCCCTTCTCCACTTCCTCCTACCAATGCAACCATTTCACCTGGCGCAATATCCAATGAGATATCTTGTAAAAGTGGAGACCAACGCTTTTTGCCTAGCCAGCGAAATTTCGCAACATCAATCGTTAGGTTATCAAAACTTAGCATCAATCGCTCCTCAACCATAATTGTTGTACCGCTTTAGCAAACTGATCAAATAACAGCACTAACCCAACTAATGCGACGCCCGGAAACATGGCTAACCACCACGCACCAGTACTTAAGTAACGCAATGCATCGGAAAGTAAAATACCTAACGATGCTTCATGTGGAGACAAACCAAAACCCAAAAAACTCAATGCCGCACTGTGTAATATCGCATGTGGGAACATCAATAACGTCCCTACTAACCATTGTGAAAGGATCATCGGTAAATAGTCATATCGGCATCGGTAAAGCGCACTATTTCCAATCCGTTTCGATAACATGATGTAATCTGTTTGTTGCACTCGAAGCAACTCGGAACGTAAGACCAACGTTAGCTTTGGCCAGTGAGTCAAAGCAACAGCCCAAATTACGCCCACTTTTCCACCACCTAACGTAAAGCAAATCAATATCAATAATAGCAAGTGAGGCAAGGCTAACAGGGAGTCAATACAGCCACGAATAACATAATCCATCGTCCTACTGAACGAAGATAAACTTGCCATCACAAGCGCTATCACTCCACTCGATAATGCTGCGGTGGTGCCAATTTGTAAGCTGGTCGCTATTCCTTGAAATACTCTGTCCCACAAGTCTCTACCTAAATTATCCGTACCGAATAAATGTGCCCATGAAGGCGCTTGTCGACGGTCGAGTAAATTCACATCCACATCAGTTTGAGAAAGCCATGCGGCATAAGCCCCTAAAACCAATAAACATAACAATGAAATAACTAACTTAATTAAGGCTTTATTTGGGTTATAAGTCATGGCTCTCGGAGTACCCCTTTATTCACTCTCTTAAGCATCATGTCAGAGATACTATTACTAAAGAAAATCACTACCGCACATAGCATCACGATCCCCATTAACAAAGGGATGTCACCACGTAAGCCAGCATCAATGGTTGCTTGGCCTAATCCAGGATAAGCAAACACTTTTTCTGCTAGTAATGCTCCGCTGAGCAACTCACCAATAGAGGCGAACTGTAAACATATTGCGGGTGTAATCGCATGTTTTACCACATGAAAGCTTATCATCGACCACCCTTTATCCCCTTGAGCTTTCGCGTAGTGGATAAACTCACTGTTCATCACCTCAGCAACTTTCGAACGAGTATGCAGAGCTATATTACCAATGCCTAACATCCCTAGAGCCACTACAGGTAACACAAGATGGTGCACTTTTTGTGACAGTGTGGATGATTGTTCATCTAAGCCAATCGGCCAAGCGCAACAAATCGGTGCCCACTGTAGTGAAACAGCAAAAAGTGACAATAACAGTAAACCAACCCAAAAAACGGGGATCGACGCCAATAAATAAGATAGCGTTGAAATAATTTTATCTGGCCATCTATTTAGGTAGCGCCCTGCTATCAGCCCCAAACCAAAACCAATCACCCCAGAAAACAGCCACGCCGATAATAACAAAGCTAACGATGGCGCTAACCTATCGGTAATCACCTGTGATACAGGGATGTTATAGAGCATGGAGTACCCCATATCACCTTGTAACAACTGAGAAAACCAACGCCAAAACTGCATCCACAATGGTTGGTCAAGCCCCCAGCGAGCCGCAATCAACGGATACTGGTCTGGGGGAACATGCATTAAATCATTACCAATATAGGCTTTAATTGGGTCTATAGGTGAATAGCTAAGGAGAATAAAAACCCCAAATGCAGTCACCACTAATAAACAGATAAACCTGAACAAAAGCCCTATGGTTGTCCGCATTACTTGCAGGTCCAAGCCCAGTCATCAACATTATTCAACACTGACCATGAACCGTGGATTTCAGGTGCCCCTTTACCTAGCTCAACACAGTTATTCAATAAATAAAGGTGTTGTACGTTCATTAACCAAGCCCAAGCGGCGTCACCTTGAATACCAGTTCCTGTTTGTCCATCCCAATCCACTTTTTGCCAAAATGGAATAGCTGCATCTTGATCTGGTTGGCGAAGTGCTTCTTCTATCACCTTATCAACTGCGGGATTTTTATAGTAACCTGCGTTATAAAACCCGACACCCGCCGCTTTGCTGCTGTAGTTATGCACCAGTTCCATTGGGTCAAGGCTCCCCCACCCAAATAATGTTGGGTTGGCATGCATGTACTTTTCCACGGTTTCCCAACTGCCTGATTTTAAATCCATCTCAATGCCAATCGGCTTTAAGCTAGCCCTTACGGCTTGCGCTAAATCACGACGAGTGCTATCACCACTGGCATACCACAGTGTCAATTTCGCAACCTTACCGTCTTTTTCTCTTAAGCCGTCTTTATTAATTTTCCAGCCAGCGTCTTCCAGTATAGATTTCGCTTTTTCAATATCTCCATCTTTAAACGAAGATTGAGGGTTATTCCAAGGCAAGCCTTCAACGCCCGTATAAGCAGGAATAGCAAAGCCTTCTAAAACAGCATCTGCTAATAGTTTGCGGTCAATGGCGTAATTGATCGCTTTGCGAATAGCAACATCAGAAGTAATGTCGTTACCAATTGGGTCGCCTGAGGCATTTTTCTCGCCCGCTGGCGGAATTGGGAATGAAATCCCTCGGTTTTCAACACTATGGCGTTCAATTAGTTTCATACTTTTGACATCTTTAGCATTACTCGCGACAGCTGCGGGAATGCGTACAATATCTAGTTCACCACTTTGAGCGGCAGCAAAAGCGCCATCTTCATTGAGAAAGACAAAAACCATTTTATCGAAATCGTTTTTAGGCCCCGCATAGAAAGGGTTTCTTTCTACGATTAATTGCTGGCCCGGCTGGAAATTCACTAAACGGTAGGGGCCTGCTCCGATAGGGTTATGTGCATATTTTTTTGCATCATATTTATCTGCTGAAACAATGCCTAATGAGCCCAAAACGTTAATAAAGGTGCTTTGGGGTGCGGATAATGTGATTTTAACGGTTGATGGGTCAATCTCCTGCGCTTTAGCAAAGTTCCCCATATCCACTTTTCCACCACTTGCTGCTGCATTGTTATAGGTAAAAACGACATCTTTTGCCGTTAAAGGGGAGCCATCGGAGAATTTAAGTCCATCCTTTAATTTTAATGTCCACTCTTTACCATCATCTGAATGTTCATATTTCTCAAGCATGTAACTATGCCATGACAAATCCGCTTTTTGCTTGAGTAATGGGCTATGTAAAAGTAAATAGCTGCCGTGGCTCCAACCTAACATTGGGTCAAACCCCTCGGTTGGTTCAGAGCCAATCGCTAGACGCAAAGTTTGTGGTTGCTGTGTATCGGTCGCAGCATTTGCACCCATCGATAGCCCCATAAAACAAATAGCCTGAATAGCTATTGCTATTTTCTTTTTCATATACCCATCCTAAATTACCAGCTGTATTTAGCAGCTACCCCAACCGGTGGTTCAAATAAACCCACCAATTAGGATAAACTGCAAGAAACAATATATTTGCTAACTAATCTGCTTTTTCTCGGTACGCGTCTTCGTCAAATCCAACAATATCTAAATTGTCACCAACCGCATTTTGGTCGACTCTAACTGGCGTAAATTTATTGATTATCCAAAGAATTAAGATTGTAAAGACAAAGGACCAAATACTGGTAAAGACAACAGCTACAGTTTGCTTCACAATTTGCATGCCGTTACCTTCAATTAACCCCGCGGGACCTTTCGCATTCCAAACCGTTGATGCAAATACACCGACTAAAATTGAGCCTGTAATACCACCGACACCGTGCACACCGAAAACATCTAATGCATCATCTAAATGGCGTCGGACTAAGAAAACACAGGTATAGCAGACGATACTGGCAATAACCCCAATAATTGCTGCAGAACCTATTGAAACATACCCCGAAGCCGGTGTGATAGTAGCTAACCCTGCTACAGCCCCTGTTAAAAAACCGACAAGTTTAGGTTTTCCTGTATGGAAGCGTTCAATAATAAACCAAGTAATTGCTGCAAATGCGGCGGCGATATCTGTAGTAATAAACGCTGAAACAGTTACAGTATTGACTTGCAATTCAGAGCCCGCGTTAAAACCATACCAACCGAACCACAATAAAGCCGCGCCAAGTGCAATATACGGAATATTGTGAGTACCATCCGATTTAACGACTCTTTTACCGACATATAACGCTGAAGCAATTGCAGCGAAACCTGCTGTTGCGTGAACGACAATACCACCCGCAAAATCAACAACCCCCCATTTAGCGAAAATACCATCTGGGCTCCAAACCATATGAACGAACGGTGCATAGACAAATAATGTCCATAGGGTTAAGAATACGAGATAAGCAGGGAAATTAACTCTATTTGCGAAAGCTCCGGTAATTAAGGCTGGAGTAATAATCGCAAACATCATTTGATATCCAAAATGAACCAGTATTGGTAAGCCGCCATCATTACCGGTATACATCGTTTGAGGGCTTATGTTATTCAAGAATGCATAATAAAATGGGTCACCGACAATCCCATTAATCGAGGGACCGAACGATAATGAATAACCAACAACAAACCAAATAATTGCCACCCACCCCATAGAAAAGAAACTCTGGGACATAATGGTAATAACGCTTTTACGAGAGACTAATCCACCATAGAAAAAAGCAAGTCCAGGAGTCATTAGCATAACAAGGCTCGTACAAAGCAGCATAAATGCAGTATTTGGGACATCCAAAATTGACAATATATTCTCCATGGATACTCCTAAATTAACATAACAATATTTAAATATTAGAAATGATTTATAATTGAAACTATACTCATAATAGAGTGATCAGTAAGATTATCAATAAAAAAATCGAAACTAAATTCAATAAAAACAATTAGTTCATTTTTCAATTGTCAATAAATGATATTCCTCTGTTTTTTAATATCCAAATAAAAAGCACCTACTATATTTTTAAATTTTTCGTTAGCATTAGCAAATAACTACTCGACTTATCCGGCAAGCTTTTTCATCCCAAGCCTGCTACTTCACAACATATCGATAAAAACAAACCCTTTAATTACAGATGGTTATATAAAAACCAAAGCTTACCCTAATATATGAGCAGCCCCTAAGGGAAAAAGCTATAGCAAAAATTACCTATAACAGTAGGCTGATTTTGCCATATCACAGATATGTAAAAGCTTAGTATTTAATACAGTTCCGATAATCAATTTTTAAGTAAAGTCAAAACTTATTGACGCTCATTCTCATTTTTAGCTAACGCTGAAGAGAATACATTAATAATATTTTGTCTATTAAAGTACTTTTTTCTTTTAACCACAAATAACCAATCCAAATAAGACAATCTAAAAGAGAGTAAATTAAAGTTTTCTTTAAAGAAACCTAAACATGTTTTCCAAATAGGTGTTGGTCACACACCCAAAAATACTCCCTCAGCAACGATAAGCTTAAACATTCACTAAAAACTAAAGCTATTTTCCAGGGTAAGACCCCAAGCGCTGATAATCATTGACGGAATACAAGCTAAAATTAAGGCTACATAATTAATCTGACTACCTGAATAGAGGTCTTTTATACACCTTATGACTTAATTACCAGCTAAGACCCCATCAATATCATCGTAGGATAACGCTCAATATATCCAGATGTTATGTATCATAAATTATTCCTTTTCCATTACAAATGCCGTAAATCTTCTGGAATATTTTTCTTTAAAATACGCCAAAAATCCTCTGCTGTTTTATTCAAGCGAGTATCCATGCGGTAAATGTAAGCTTGAATAGGTATCGTTAATTCTGGGGTGTTGAGACAGACTAGTTTTTTTTCTTTTAACTCATTAACTACCGAGTAAATCGGCAACCATGCAATTCCATGACCATCCAATGCCATATTTTTTAGCAATTCGCTCATTGATGACATAAAGAGTGTTTTAGAGTTAATCGCACCAAACTCACTTAATCGACGATTAACTAACCTTCCCATATAAGAAGCACTGGTGTAGTTCAATAACGGTACTTGAGGTTGGTAGATATCAAATAACGGTTTGCCAAACTCATCCGCTGCACAAATTGGGTACAACTCGGACTCAAACACATTTAAACAAGAAAATGGCGACTGCATTAAATCCTCATCATAAAATGAAATGATAAAATCGCTCTTCCCTTCTCGCAACGTATTTACCACTTGAACCACATCAATGGCTTCAACATGATAGACAAATTCTTCCCCATAACCTGATAATGCATGAACTAACTTAGGCAATAAGCTTAATGACAGCGAATGCGCCGCAGCAATTTTAATATTGGGCAAACTCAGCACATTGTGCCCAGATAATTCATTTAAGTTACATTCTAATTGCTGCAATAAGCTACGAGCTTGGGAATGGAATATTTTACCTTCCTCAGAAAGCTGTAAAGGGGATGTGGTTCTATCAAACAATTCAACGCCTATTGCTTCTTCTAATGCCTTGATTCGGCGACTAAAAGCGGGTTGAGAAATATTTCGTTGTTCTGCTGCATGAGAAAAATGCCGACATGACTCCAGTGTTAAAAAATCATATAGCCACTTTGTTTCTATATTTTTCATGTTATTAAGCCTTAAGTGGACTTGCTGTTAAAATATAAAACATTAAAAGTTTTTTTATTGATATCTTAAGTTAATTGTTAGTTAAAATATTAAGCTGATATTGTAGATTCATTATTTGTATTATGCATAAGCCTACCATTTAAAACATTAACAAAAATCAAAAACTAATTTTATTTATTTCATATCTTTTCCACAAAGCCAATGCTACTCAGCCTTTCAGCTTACATTATTAAAATAATTTAATTTTAGAATTAATTTTTAATGCGTATCTTGCATCAAACCATACTTACTTGCATTTCTCTTCCTAGATAAACATTGATAAATATTACCCACAGATTAATCAGGGATAAATAAGTTAATAGCTAATTAAATATTAACTTATATGTTAAATAATTTAAGTAATATAACATCTCACTACCCTTATTTTATAAATTAAGGTGTATGAGGCAGGAGTATTAAAATGAAAGGTTTAATTGGAGTGTTAGGAGGAATGGGGCCTGCTGCCACCGTCGATTTATTTAATAAATTTGTGAACTATACTGTCGCAAATAAAGACCAAGAGCATATCCCTTTAATAATATCATCCATTCCTGATATTCCAGACCGTACTGAAGCGTTATTAAACCATGGCGTATCCCCCTTACCCTTAATGACTGATTATTTAAAAAAACTCGAAACTGCTGGTGCTGAATGTATTGTTATCCCTTGTAATACTGCACATTTTTGGTTTGACGAGCTAAAGCAGGCCTGTCACGTCGATATGCTAAGTATTGTTGAAACGACAATGATGGAAGTACTAGCCACTAAGAAAAAACATATCGGTTTATTAGCAACCAATGCCACTATGCTTATGGGGTTATATCAAAAAAATATAGAGAGTGAAAAATTAAAGTGTATTACTCCAGATATTAAAAGCCAAGAAATGGTAATGAAAAGCATTTATTTATTAAAGTCGGGAAATAAAAAAATGGCGGAATCCATCATGAAAGAACAAGCCGAATTATTATTTTCTCTAGGTGCTGAAATTATTGTTTTAGGTTGTACTGAAGTTCCCGTCATTCTAGAAAATGAAACAAATAAATACCCTGAAAAATACATTGACTCAACCAGCTCATTAGTCAGAGCCAGTATTCATTGGTATGAAAATAGAGTTGGACGACAAAATCTAATGATAAATAGAAACGCATAAAAACATTTATAACTCATATTAATTATCAAAAATTAATTTTTATATTACTAATGACAATATATTGTCTATTGGAGACGATTATGGTTTGGCTAGAAATCATTGTGGTATTAGGCGCAATTTTCTTCGGTATACGTATGGGAGGAATAGGTATAGGGCTATGCGGTGGATTAGGTTTAGCCGTCTTAACGATTGGATTTGGTTTACCTATAGGCTCTCCCCCTGTCGATGTTATTTTAATTATTATGACCGTCGTAGTTGCAGCGTCCGCATTACAAGCTGCTGGAGGTATGGATTACTTGGTACGCCTTGCCAGCAAATTTATGCGTAAAAACCCTAAGTATTTGAATATTATAGCACCAATTACAACTTGGGTAATGACTATCATGGCAGGAACCGGCTTTATTGTGTTCTCCATGCTCCCCGTGATTGCTGAAATTGCGAAAGATTCGGGTATCCGCCCATCCAGAACCTTAGCAGGCTCAGTTGTTGCATCCCAAATCGCCATTTCTGGTTCGCCAATCAGTGCGGCGATGGCTGCCATGTTAACCATTATGGAAGGGAATGGTGTTACCTTTATTGTGGTTATGTCTGTTTGTCTACCTGCCTCTTTCGTCGCAGCAATGGTCGCAGCATTTATCGCATCACGCCAAGGCTGTGAACTAGAAGATGATGAGGTTTATTTAGAACGCCTACAAAAAGGGTTAGTTCATAAATACGAAGAGAAAAAAGGCGAGAGCACTACAAGAGAAAAATTCTCTGTCGTCCTATTTATTATTGCGACGTTTGCTATCGTTATACTAGCTGCATTCCCTCAATTGCGCCCTGGTTTTGATATTGGTAAACCCATGGGAACTCGAGATATCATCATTATCTGTATGCTCAGTGCTGCGTGTTTAATGGTTGTTTTTTGTAAAACATCGCCAAATTCAATTGTTTTAGCGCCAACTTTCCGTTCAGGAATGAGCTCCCTCGCGGTCATATTAGGTATCGTGACTTTAGGAACTACATTTGTCGATGCGCATATGGACCAAATTAAAGCCATCGCTGGAGATGTATTATCCGCCTACCCTATTTTGTTAGCTTTAGTGCTATTTTTTACCTGCGCATTACTCTACTCACAAGGTGCCACCACACCATTAATTATTCCTTTAGCCATTGCCTTAGATGTTCCAACATGGGCTATATTGGCATCTTTTGTCGCCGTCACTGGGGTTTTTGTTCTGCCTACCTATCCAACGTCTTTAGCCGCAATAGAGTTTGACTCAACCGGTTCTACACGCGTCGGAAAATACATTTTAAATCACCCATTTATGTTACCAGGGCTAGGCGGAATAATTGCAGGTGTCGCCTTCGGTTTTATCATTGCACCGATGGTCGTTTAACCTTCTGCTTTCGGTGCGAGAGAATCCCCCTCGCACCACTTTATTTAATAGTAGTTCGACAGTTTCCTTAACAAAATGAAGTTAAATATTGGCTCTAATTGGCTTTATGCTTTGCTTGATAAATTACAACAAAGTATAAAGCTCTTTTTTTTTGTAAAAGTCATTCTTAAGAAAAATAGTAGCAATAACCAATCAAAATTATCTATTACTCTGTTTAGTCTTTTTAAATAAAATTTTATTTCTTAAAATAATGGCTATTTCACCAATATAGATCACTTTATTTGATAATCATTAAAATTATTTTCATTGAAAAATGTGAGCTGAAATGTTTTTGCATACATTCCCCTCTTCTGAAAATAGTTAAAATAATTATACTCGGCGTTACATTCATTTCTTAAAAAGAAGTAAATCGAGAAATGAGAATTTTTTTATGTTTAATTTCATTGCATTACAAACATCCATAGCGTTCCCATTTACTAATGAAAACACTTAGAGAGACGACTAAAATTAGGATTTAAATCACAAATTTTAGTTTTTTAAATACCTAGTTTCAAAAATGACGACGTCGTCATATTAAAAAAAATTTATTTTATCTATAACATTAAATAACCATTTTTCTTACATTCGTACCGTTATTGATAGTTAAGCGTTAAAAAATCAAGTCATGAGTTATAAAAAAAACGCTTAATGTTGACGTCAACATTAGGGCTAACAACTAGAAAGAGGTTTTAGAACATGAGTAAGCTACCTGAAAAAATGAAAGCCGTTGTTTGTCATGGTCCCCATGATTACCGATTTGAAAATATAAAAAGACCAATACCAGGATATAGAGAAGTTGTTATCAAAGTCGATGGGTGCGGGATCTGTGCTGGTGACTGTAAAGCGAATGATGGTGCTCAAATGTTCTGGGGAGATGACCCGTGGATCAAAGCACCTGTAGTGCCAGGCCATGAATTTTATGGTCGTGTCGCTGAATTAGGTGAAGGCTCTGCCGAAAAATTTAAATTAAAGGTAGGTGACCGCATACTAGCAGAACAAATCGTTCCTTGTTGGGAATGCCGTTTCTGTAAATCTGGTAAATACTGGATGTGTGAAACCCATGATATCTATGGCTTCCAAAAAGAAGTTGCCGATGGTGGTATGGCTGAATATATGCGGTTTTCTGAACGTGCAATTATTCACAAAATCCCTGATGAACTTTCGGATAAAGATGCCGCTTTAATTGAGCCAATGGCTTGTGCTATTCACACGGTACGCCGTGGTGATATTGACTTAAATGACGTCGTCGTCATTGCCGGTGCTGGGCCTCTTGGATTATGCATGATCCAAGTTGCTAAACTGAAAACTCCGAAAAAACTGGTCGTTATCGATGCTATTGATGAACGCCTTGAGCTAGCAAAAAAATTTGGGGCTGACGTGGTGATCAACCCGCTTAAAGAAGACGCCATCAAACTAGTTAAAGAGATGACCGAAGGCTACGGTTGCGATGTTTATATCGAAGCGACAGGCGCACCTGTTGGCGTTACTCAAGGCCTAGAAATGATCCGTAAATTGGGGCGTTTCGTTGAGTTTAGCGTCTTTGGTAAAGAAACAACCGTTGACTGGTCGATTATTGGTGACCGTAAAGAATTAGATATCCGCGGAGCTCACTTAGGCCCATACAGCTATGAAGTCGCTATCGACCTATTTAGCCGTGGTTTAGTCAGTGCCGATGATATCGTTACCCACTTCTACTCCATCGATGATTGGGAAGAAGCCTTTGTTATGGCCAAATCGGCAGACTCAATTAAAGTCGTCATTAAACCATAAATATATTAACCGTTTGTCGCAATTGATAATTCAAATAAACATTAAACAAAGTAATACCCTACATATAATTAAACGCTCGTTTAGGAGAACATCTTATGTTGAGTAAATTCAAAAAGTTAGCTGTAGCTGCAAGTGTACTAACCTTAGGTATGGCGTTTAACGCTACGGCTAAACCAGTTTCCGTTGGCATGTCGTTTCAAGAGCTAAATAACGAGTATTTTGTCACCATGAAAGAAGCCTTAGAGAGCGCAACAGGCGATATGGGTGCACAATTATATATTTCTGACGCCGCTCATGATGTCTCAAAACAAACCAGCGATATCGAAGATATGTTACAGAAAAAAATCGATATTTTGCTAATCAACCCAGCCGATAGTGTCGGTGCTGAAACTGCAGTACTTGCAGCGAAGAAAGCCGGCGTCGTTGTCATCGCTATTGATGCGCAAGCAAATGGGCCAATAGACTCTTTTGTAGGTTCTAAAAACTACGATGCGGGCTTAATGGCAGGTAAACGCCTAGGTGAAGCACTTGGTGGTAAAGGTGAAGTCGCTATTTTAGATGGTATTCCAGTAGTCCCAATTCTAGAACGTGTTCGCGGTTTCGAAGCCGCCATGAAAGAATATCCAAATATCAAGATTGTGACTAAATTGAACGGTAAGCAAGAGCGTGATACTGCAATGAATGTCACAGAAAACATGCTACAAGCTAACCCTACACTAAACGGGATCTTCAGTGTTAATGATGTCGGTTCTTTAGGTGCATTAGCCGCAATTGAATCCTCTGGTCGTGATGTGAAATTGGTCAGTGTTGATGGTTCACCTGAAGCTGTTGCTGAAATTGCAAAAGGTAACTCTCCGTTTATCGCAACTTCTGCGCAGTTCCCGCGTGACCAAGTCCGCATTGGCTTAGCAATGGGGCTAGCAAAATATTGGGGCGCTAACGTACCGAAAGAAGTCCCTATTGATGTTAAGTTAATCGACAAAACTAACGCTAAAGATTTCCACTGGTAATCGTTCGTTTTATAAATAATGTATTGCACCCATATCCTATGTATAGGTGCAATACATCTCCAATAACAATTAATAATAAAATGCATATTGGAATATTTATCTTCCAAATGACTTTGTTACCCATTTTTAAGCGGTGAAGAAAATATAGGGAAGCAATATGATGCAATTATTAGCATTAAAAGATGTCAGCAAAACTTTCCCTGGGGTTAAGGCGTTAGATAATATCAATCTCTCTTTGGAAAAAGGAGAGGTTCACGCATTATTAGGTGAAAATGGCGCAGGCAAATCAACGCTAATGAAAGTTTTATGTGGAATACATAAACCTGATAGCGGGCAAATTCTGATTGAAGGTAAGGAACATACGTTTCATAACTACAGAGACGCCATTAAAGCGGGTGTGGGTATTATTTTCCAAGAGTTTTCACTAATTCCTTATTTAAATGCTTTTGAAAATATTTTTTTAAATAGAGAGTTAAAGAATAAACTTGGTTTATTAGATAGAAAATCAATGCGTAAAAAGTCTCAGGAGATATTAGCTGAGCTAGGTGTGAATATTAATATTGATGAACCTATTAGCCATTTAAGTATCGCAGAACAACAATTTGTCGAAATTGCAAAAGCACTTTCTTTAGATGCAAAAATCCTCGTATTAGATGAGCCTACAGCGACATTAACACCAAATGAAGCCAATCATTTATTTGATGTGATGCGTGATTTAAAAGCTAAAGGGGTTGGGATGTTTTTTATTTCTCACCATTTAGAAGAAATTTATGAGATCTGTGACACTATCAGCGTATTACGCGATGGTCAATACATCGGTTCGCGTAAAGTCGATGATACCGATTTAGATGTGATTATCGAAATGATGGTCGGTCGTGAAGTAGAAAATATTTACCCTCATAAGCGCCAATTTGATCAACAAGAGGTCATTTTAGATGCTGAGGTCCAGCGTTTTGCTAATAGCCCTGTAAACCATATTCAGTTAAAAAAAGGGGAGATATTAGGGTTAGCTGGTTTAGTCGGCTCAGGCCGTACCGAAACCATTCTTGCCATGATTGGTGCTGATAAATCCTATAAGAAAAAAGTTATTTTAGAAGGTAAAGAAGTCAAAATTAAATCAGCTGCGACGGCTTTACAATTAGGAATTGGTTTATTACCTGAAAGTCGAAAAACTCAAGGACTTGTTTTGCCTTTCTCTGTAAAAGAGAATATTTGGTTAAATAACCACGCTCAAAAATTATTTTTAATCCAAAATAAAAAAGAACTCACTTTATCTATTGAATTAATTTCTCAAGTAAAAGTTAAAACACCAGAGCCTCACACTGCCGTTTCCACTTTAAGTGGTGGTAATCAGCAAAAAGTTGTTATTGCTCGCTGGCTAAATAAGCAAGCTAAAATTCTTATTTTCGATGAGCCTACTCGAGGAATTGATGTTGGTGCGAAATCAGAAATCTATCAGTTAATGCGCTCTCTGACTGAAAAAGGGATTTCTATCATTATGATTTCATCAGAGTTGCCAGAAGTTATCGGTGTTAGTGACCGAGTTTTAGTTTTTCGAGATGGTGAAATTGCCGCTGAGTTAAATGGGGACGATATAAACTCAACTCAGATCATGGTACATGCAGCCGGCAATATTATATAGGATAATGACTATGTCTAATCAAAGTGCTATTCCATTAACTAAAAATAAATTTAGTTTTTCTAAGCTAACAAAAATACCTGCATTTTTACCACTCGTTGGTTTAATTCTTTTATTTACATGTATGTCCATTTTTAATGAGCATTTCTTAACGGTAAATAATCTTTCAACGATTGCTCGTCAGGTTTCAATTAATGCCATTATTGCTATTGGTATGACATTTGCTATTTTGACCGGGGGGATTGACCTGTCAGTCGGTGCTGTTATGGCTCTTTCTGGAACTTTAATGGCGGGTTTAATGAAATATTATGGCATGGACCCCTATGCCGCAATCGCTCTTGGCCTATTATCAGGTATTGCATTCGGTTTTATTAATGGAATATTAGCCGCTTACGGTAAAATGCCACCTATCATTGTCACACTTGGTGCCATGATAATCGCCAAAGGCTTAGCATTAATTTATACCGGTGGCTATCCTGTTTCAGGGCTCCCCCAAGAATTTGCTTTTTGGGGACGTGAAGAATTAATGGGGATACAAGTTCCTATTTTATTAATGCTGGGGCTGTACTTAATTTTTTATGTTGTTTTAAACCACGTTTCATTTGGTCGCTATATTTATGCTATCGGAGGTAATGAAGAAGCCGCTCGTCTTAGTGGTATCCGTGTCGAACGCTATAAAATGTTAGTTTATGTGATTAGTGGTTTTACCGCGGCATTCGCTGGCCTTATTTTTACTTCCCGTGTTATGAGTGGCCAACCTAATGCAGGTGTAGGCTTTGAATTAGATGCTATTGCCGCCGTTGTGCTTGGTGGTGCATCCATAGCTGGTGGCCGAGGAATGATTATCGGAACCTTAATTGGAGCAATGATATTAGGTGTTCTCAATAATGGCTTAAATTTACTCGGTATTTCCCCTTATGTACAATATATTGTAAAAGGCTTAATTATCTGGGGAGCAACATTAATTAGCTCAATGAAACGCTAAGCTAAACTTTTATTAAAATAATATAATAAAAAAATTAAAGGGCCTCTAAACGAGGCCGCTTTAATTAGTAAACAACCAGTTTACCATCTACAAATATTTGCTTTGTTTGGTGATTTTTATTTGTTTCACGCTCTATTTCAGAAAATAATAAATCTGTAGTTAACTCACCAAGGTAAACAGAGTCATGATGAACACCTGAAATAGACAGGTGATAAGTATCAGCATATGGCGGTAAATCGACTGAAAAATAACGGCAAGACAAGCCTAATTCTAAAATAATTTTATACATACCTGCTGTGATAATACCATTAAGCCCCACAATATACATATTAGGTGTGTATAGTTCTTGAACCTTTTCCCTTAAATAAGCTTCATCATTTTTATTAAACATATAGCTACTGTATAATACATGAATGTTCCCCCTATTTGGAAAGGCCTCATATATTCCTGATAAACGCGATAAACTAATTTCTGAGTCTTTAGGACCAGAAACAATTAACGTATTATCACAATCTTGCTGACTCAAAAACTTACCTGTTAATGCCCCAATTTCAAAGTTTTTCAAAAATAAACCCGAGTATTTATTTTCATAGCCATAAATTGCACGGTCTACAAAAACTAAAGGTACATTGTGCTGGTCAATTAAAGAAAGGTAACTTGGTTGATAGCCTTTATCATCGCGAACAGGAGATAGCAGAATCCCACTAGCCTTATAGCTAACTAAGGTCTCAATAGCCGTTTTCTCTGCTTTTTCATCGCTATCCGAGTCAAAGATCATCACCTGATAGCCTTTTTCTTTCGCTAAACGAGAAACTGTTTGAATTAATACAACATAAAATGGGTTAAATGTGCTATCAGTAACCACACCAATTATGCGGCTATTTTTATTCTTCAAATTCCGAGCGAAAAGGTTAGGAACATAATTTAGCTCTTGAGCTATTGCCAATATTTTATCTCGAGTTTCTTTCTTTACCATTTCTGGATGGTTAAATGCCCTTGAGACTGTAATATCCGTTACATTAGCACGCTTAGCTATATCTATTATCGTTGTTGAGCTATCTTGCTTTGCCATAATTATATTAGTTAACCTTTAATGACCACCCCGATGAATATAATATTAGTTCATATCAATCTTTATCAGGGCAGAAAAAATGCGATTATTCATTATACCTATTTGCGGATGAAGATAAATCGATTTTATGCCATTATGATAGGTTAAACTACGGTTTATCAAAAATAGTGGCATACCACATAGATTAATCGATTACCTATTAATCCCTTAATAAATCAAATGAAATTCAACTCACTTAATGATGAAATAAACAAGACTAATGCAACAATAATGACCAATATTGAAAATATCGTTTTAATCATTTTAGCTGAAAGATAATTAATTATTAACCTCCCTATTAATAAACCAATAATACAAGAGACAATAAAAATAGAGCTAATTTCTTTTGGATAGGGGAATCCATTTAATACATTAATAAAAATACTAATACTACCAATACAAAAAATCACCAGTAATGATGTTGCGATAATACTCTTCATATTTAAATTGGTAAACTTCCGTAGTGCTGGGACTATCACAAAACCCCCCCCACCCCGAGCAACCCTGTCAATAACCCAGAAATTATACCAATACCACCAAGTACAGCAGCAGTTTTCATATTCCAAATAAACTTTCCTGTTTCTTGATTAATTTGGCAAACTGAATGCGTTAACTCACTTGGTTCGCCCAAAAAACCTCGATAAGCCACATAAAACATAACCATGCTGAAAGTGAGCGTTAACCAAACCGGAGAGATAATATGGGAAAGATAGATACCATATTTAGCCGTAGGTATGCTTAATAACGCAATCCAAATAGCAGCTTTATATCGAATAGTTTTATTTATAAGCCCTTGAATTGCACCAACCAAAGCAGCGAGTGTCACAGCCAAAAGACCAACTGGAGCGGCTAAAGCTACACTCCAGTTCTGGCTTACCATCAGGGCGGGGACAGCAAGAATCCCGCCACCGGCCCCAGTTAAACCAAGTAAGCAACCGATTAATACACCTTCTAAAATAAGTATTAACATTGTGAATGTCTTGTATGAGTAGTTAGAGTTAACTTAACGCAAAAAATCGAATATTACTAACTATCGAGCACCTGCTTCAATACCATTAATACATTATTTAAGGGTACCTCTCCTGCAATCGTGTGAACTAACCGAGTGTTCTGAAAAATTGCGATAGTGGGTACAGTTTTTATCCCGTACTTAGGTGCTAAAGTTGGTGATTGTGCAATATCGACAACCCCAAAAACTATTTTTTTATCATCAATGTGGTTCGCGACTTGTTGGAAAATAGGTTGCATGTTCTTACATGGTACACACCAAGAAGCCGAAAAATAAACAATAACGCACTGCCCAGGTTGTTGTTCAGGCTGATAAAGCATACGTGAAAAATTGTCGCTATCTAATAACAAGATATTAGACATTATTTCCTACCTTTTGTTATGTATTATTTTGTTTAATTAGAATATCGTGGTTGTTTTATACTATTACTGACTTTGAGCATTACCTGAAATTTAAGGGTAACTCACTTACTCATCATAGGGAGAAACCTATGTTACACCAACATTCAGATTCTAGTTTAGCGTTAAATTTAGATTCAGGTCACCATCTAGAAATTGATTCATTAATTTCATCGCCATTTTCCTATAGTGTTATTAGTGCATATAACAATAAGTTAGCGGAGTTCCCATCATTAATAACCCAATGTAAATCATTAAAAGTCCTTAACTTATCTTGTAATGAACTTAAATCAATCCCTACTGACATAGCAAGCCTTTGTTATCTTGAGATGCTAGATTTAGGGCATAATAGCATTAATGAGGTCATTACCGAAATTGGTAACCTAAATAAGCTACAATTTCTTTATTTAAGCGATAATGGTATTAAAAAGCTTCCTGAATCATTATCAAACCTACACGACTTGTTATATTTTAATGCCACTGATAACCAATTAAAAAAACTTCCTGACCAATTTTCTAAGTTAACAAATTTGAAAGAATTAAGATTATATAACAATCAAATTATAGATTTAACAAACTCGATCACGCAGCTATCAGGTGTCCATGAGGTTTATTTAATGAATAATTCAGTAACTCATATACCCGATGATATTTTAGGTTTAGCTGCAATAAGAATACTCGACTTAAATAATAATAAAATTGATAACATATCTTCAAAGATATCAAGTCTTAAACATCTTCACACTCTTAATTTAAGGTTTAATAAACTATATTCACTACCGAGCTCTATTGGGGAAATTGAGTCACTTCAATATCTAGATTTACGTGCTAATCAGCTTAGTAATTTACCCGATAGCCTAGTAAATATACCAAAACTAATGAAGCTAGACTTACGATGGAATAATTTTAGTATAGAACCTGCGATTGTAAAAATACTAAGAAGCCGAGGTTGTACTGTTTTTATATAAGCTTGTTCATATTATGAGTTTGCAAAGATAACCATTGTGTATATTTATGATGTTTTAATAAATTTTGCCATCTGAGTAGAGGTATATCTTGCTTCTGATTAGCCTTGTCACGAAGGATTATCTCACCTTCCGATACCGCAGCATGCGTGGTATTGCTGTCTTTCCCTTTGTTATTCACATTGGTCAGCAGCGAACCCACCACTTTGATAGTGCCCATTGCTCTCATGTTTTACACGATGGACTCAAAAATCATGTAAATAGCTAAAAGCCCAAAGGGCAAAGGGCAAGATATGATTGGTTATTTTTTAGATTTGGCGAGCGCCTAAGAGAAGAGCATACCGATGATTGGCATGACGGGGAGTAGCTACACCTCCGTGAGCCGCTCCAGTAACGTCAACTCGTTTCAAAATCATACCGTTAGAGTCATAGGTCGCATAGCTTGTAATATTCCCTTGGTTATCAGCTCGATAAACAGTACCGTTTTTAGGTCCATTTTCAATTTGGAACCTTCCACTTACTTGTTGAGCCCTTTCTAAAGGACCACCTGCAAGGCTAGTCGCGTTTCGAGGTGGTCTCTGGTGATTATTACCTGTATTTTGTGGTGGCTGAGAGCTATTTTCTGAATCTTTTTGTTTTCCACCTTTATTACCACTTCCCTTAATCCCAGCAACCGATATTCCCGCGCCCGGCACTGCGCCACCAATTCCAATATTTTCACCCGCTTCTTTGGCGAGCAATGCTCCTTTAGCCGTTATCGATAATGAATCATAAATCGCTTGGGCACTTTGTGCATTTTCCGCTTTCACAAAATTAACAAGTTGAGCACGATCTTCACTACTCAAATCATCAACAAGGGCAGCCCATTTCAGACCGTCAGCAACATCAATACCGCCATTTAAATCAGACCACGCACCGATAGCATCAAACGAATCCCCATTTTTAACTTCAGCAACAGTTTTATCTCTGTTGTACTCACTGATTTTGCCGTATTTAGCATAAATGCCTTTTTTATCTGCGCCGGTTCTATCCGCTTCTTCAAGTTCTCTCACCATATCAATGACATTTTGAGAGCTCAGATAGTTATTCTCAACAACAACTCATTCCATTGCG
This sequence comes from Providencia sp. TYF-12, assembly GCF_041344805.1. Classification (NCBI taxonomy): domain Bacteria; kingdom Pseudomonadati; phylum Pseudomonadota; class Gammaproteobacteria; order Enterobacterales; family Morganellaceae; genus Providencia; species Providencia sp. TYF-12. The sequence goes on along the minus strand of NZ_CP166833.1, from coordinate 1,012,905 downwards.
ATTTAGCCAGATAAAAACATAACTCAGTCAGTTAAAAGCCGACTTCTCCAGTGCATTTTTACCATCAGAGACGATTTTCCCGACGTGCGTTTTATAGCTCTGTCGCTGATTTAGGTAGGAATAAAAACACAGATAGCTCAAAAATAAGTGGTCAAAACTAGTCAATATTCAGTAGGTTACTTACCGAATAGTGGTAAAGCCAACCCCAGCCCGCAACTGATTGCTATAGGTAATTTATTGAATTGTATGGTATTTTAGACGGTTAACCACTACACCCTCACTCGCCAAGCCGGACAGTTGATTATCCGATTGGCTGAGGAGTGAGGTAGATAAAATAGATCCCAGTGTGGCGCTGGTTTTTTTTATAAAAACAATAGGGTTTTATTTAACTATTTTTTCTTTAAAAAACTAGACAGCCAAATACCTATAGCTCCTATGCTTCCACCAACAATGCTCATCTTCATTATTCCCCATATTTCAGCTGAGTCTAGGCTAAAGTCAGTTCCTTTAATTATGGTGAGTATAAAATTAATTACAGCGATAGAAATAATACTAGCAACAAATACACCAGCGATTAATAGCAGCAAGAAGACAAATAAAAATTTCAATTTCATTTTTCATTGCCTTCTTTTAGCTTATCATTGATTTTACTATTAGTATTTTCAGTAACGACAGAACTAGTAATATTACCAGCGACCCCAGGTAATTCGGCAGGTGATAGATCTTTTGATAAGCCTAATTGCCCTTTATTTGCGCCACCTTGTAACTTCGGATTATATTTAGGATCAAAACCATCGGAGACCCAATATCCCCACTTATTAGTACCTAGCTTAATTAACTTGCCTGCTCCATAGCCAACCCCGGAACTAAGCCCTGATGTCAGCCCACCTTCTAATGGATCCTCATCTTTCAGTACACTTGATGTTGCGCCACCTAATCCATTGATTCCCACCGTTCCAACTAAACCTGTGTTAGCTGTAAACCCACCGACATAGGAAGCAATAAGTACGTCATCTGGATTGATATTACCAGTCAATATGTACTGAATACCTGCATTCGAGGTTCCACCTATAACCGCTGTCATCTGCATTCCACCCGGCAAATAGACTAAACCGCCTGCTGCTAACACTTTTGCATAAGCTCTGTTCATCGCCATACCGCGACGACAAGATTCTGAAGCAGGATTATCAGCGCACGACATCACATCTTTTCCGTGCTCTTGAACATATTGGGTATGTGTTATTTCATTTCCACCGAATAAGTTATTCTCAACCGTGGTCTTCCCTGCCTCGGCGGCATTGCCTGCGCTCGATGTATCGCCACCCACTAATCCGCCGGCTATTCCCGCAGCCAAACTCGCAAAGGCGCTCACTGTCGCTTTTTCGTCTTCCGTCAGCTCACCGACCGTTTTACCGTACAGTTCTACCGACAGCATCCCCATCGCTTCACCCGTCATGGCTCCCAGCGATTGTGCCCCTGCATTTTCACCTTTTGCCAGCGCTAATGCAACATTCGCAATACCATGGGCCGCTAAACGCCCTGCTTTATTTTCCTCTCCAATATTCTTGGCTATCTGATTGGCGATATACGGTGCACTCGCATTCGCCACCGCTTTATTCACATCACCACTCACCAAGCCTTGGATTAACGCCGTCCCTGACTCCACGATACGGCGATTATCACCACCAACGCCCCATTCTGACCCTTGAACCGCTTTCTCTATACGATCATTTAATACCGCGTTCCGAATGGCCGTTTCATCCCCTTTTAAGTTCGGATCTTTGATAGAAGCAATGGCTTTCTTACGCTCATCGTCTGTCATTGGCGTTTTATCAAAGTTTTTCCTTTCGTTCTTAGTGGCTTCTATCCTTTCATTCGTCACCGCTATATCAGTAATCTGCTTACCTAACTCACCCACTAACTGCGTTTTCTCTATCCGCTTTTGCTCTTTCTCTTTATCAAAAATCGTATTGAGTTTTTCATGAGCATTGTCTGTATCTCGGCTTAATTCGCTGACATCTTGTTTCTGATTGTCTTTATCGCGAATAACAATGTTACCCTCCGATACCGCAGCATGCGTGGTATTGCTGTCTTTCCCTTTGTTATTCACATTGGTCAGCAGTGAACCCGCTGCATTCCCCATTAACTGGTCTTCAAATGGTGTGCCTCCTGTACTGAAACCACCACTTTGGCTATCCACCTTGTACTCCGCTTTGTTTTTAATATCACCAAAGCCCAGAGTACCTGTATCCAATGTGTTTTTATCCGCCTCTGCCGTACTGCTTATGACCGCACCATCAAGTTGTGTATGCTCACCCACCGTAATATCAAAACCGCCTTTGCCTGCATTGATACCCGTTTGCTTATCTACCGATTGATAATCGCTGTGCATTTCGGTTTTATTGGCATTCACGGAAGCTGTGGTATTCAACCCTGACCCAATACTGCCAGATACACTGCCACTTTGTTGCTTCGAGTCATATTTGTCCGTCGCTTGTTGGCTAGATAGGGTCAAATCCCCACCCACATTGGCTTTAACGCTTTCACCGCTCACTTGCGCACCGGTTAGCGTGGTGTCTTTGCCACTGTTCAGCGTCAGTTGTTTACCCGCATTAACCTCTGTATCGGTATAGAACTGGCTATTGCCTTTCTCAAAACCATTGCCTTTATTCACGCTCGCATTAACATTCCAACCGCCCGTACTAATACCTGCACCGATTGAACTGCCTTTACTTTCGTTCTTACCATTCACGGTTTGAGTGTTGGTGGCACTGGTCAGGTTAATATCATTTTTCGCAGTTAAGGTTATGTTTTTACCTGCATCCACTTGGCTGCCTTGTACCGTCAGGTTGCCTTGGCTACCCTCTTTTTTACCTGTGGCTGTAAGGTTGACATTGTCCCCAGCACTTAAGCTGCTACCTGATGCGGTATTTTGCTGTGTTTTCGTGGTGGATTTTGAAGAACTACTGCCATAAGACACATTGACGCCAAAGGCATCTGCCACACTACCACCTTCTTTCAGTCCAGCCAACTCACCGGCTTGCTGAGCTTGTACACCCTGTAAGCCCGCTTTCATTCCTTTAAGTGCAGCTAACTGACCATCATCTTCTTGTTTCGCTGATTTTGCAGTCTGCGCCATACCATCTAACAGGCTACCCGCTGTACCGCCTAACGATACCGTCAACCCACTGGATTTACTTTCCACCGTGGTGATATCCGTACGGCTATTTTCAGCCGCGGTGATACTCACATCACTGCCCGTTACATTGATATCTTTCGCCGCAATCACATCACTGCCGTGAATATTTGCACTGCCACCAGCGGTTAAGTTTACATCTCCCGCCGTACTGCCAATCACACTGCCTTTTTTCTGGTTGCTATCGGTTTCGGTAGTCACTTTTTGTGAAGTTGAACCAACCGTGAAACCTAAACCGCCACTGCTCATTAACCCTGATTTTTTGGTTTTCGACACATGAGTTTCATGCAGTGCTTCGTCAGAAGTGGTTACATTCAATTGATTGCCAGCATTGACGGTAACATCGTTAGTTCCGAGTATATTACTCCCCTCGATATTCACGTCATTCCCTGCCGTCATTTTCACACTATCGCCACTGAATATACTACTGATGGCTGTGCGCTCATTCACCTCATCATGGGTTTCTTTGGTGGTACTTGATAAGAAGCCTTTATCCTTGTGTTTGGTGTGTTTCGCATAATCACTTGTTTCAATACCGGAAGTAATATTGATGTCACGCCCAACATTGATCGCTAACTCCCCACCGCTACTCACGTTTGCTGCACGGGCAGACAGGTCTTGCCCCGCAGATAAGGTTAAATCCCCTTGAGTTTGGATTTGTGTGCCAACCTCTGTGCTGTTAGCGCCACGATAGTAATTGCTTGAATTATGGGTGTAATCAAATGCCGAGCTAACATCGCGAGTTTCTAAACTAATATCACGCCCTGCAATTATCGATGTTTTGCCATCAACCCCTAAGTTGCCGATATCTGTCGCGATTAGGTTTATATCTTGCACCGCTTTTAAGGTAAGCTGACCATTATCACCCGTGACATAGATACTGGCAGGACGATCGAGCCATTGTGATTTGCCATCCCCACGCTGCGCCGTTTCACTGAGAATATCGCGCCCCGCTGATAACGAAACATTGTCTAAACCACGGATTTCCCCACCAACATTTTTAATATCTTTTAGGGCATCAAGCTGTATGTCTTTGCCTTGGATGCGGCCGCTATTTTCGATATTTTCAGCACGTAAGTCCGTCAATTCACGGCTACTAATTTCGCCGCTATTAAGGATATTGCCAGTCATATTCGCAGAAACATTGCGCCCCGCCAGTAATGCTCCATTGCCGTTTAGATCCCCTTGGCGAGCACGAACGTACACCTGCGGGACACTCACTAGTTCAACACGTCCATCCGGCAACGTGACTTCCTTATTCACCATCCACACAATATCTGTGGTTAAATTCGCCATCTGTTCTGGCGTTAAGGCGATACCCGGTGTCAGGTTAAATTGGTTACCGAATGCCACACCATTGGTTAACAGTGCACGATACTGTTCCTCGTCACTACTGTAGTTACCCAGTAAACGCTGCCCAGTAGTTTCAATCAGTTGGTCACGCACTAAACGCTGCTCATAGTAACCATCACCTAACCGCTTATGCAGTTGTTCATTCGTGACAATATCAATACTCGACAACCATTTTTTATAGTTAGTGAAGCGTGGGTCTGTTTCAATCAGGAATTGGCTATCACTGTTAGGTGTTAGATTAAATAGACTGTTGTCGGGTAATTGGGTATTTGGTCCAACGGTTCTGATCACTGTATCGAGGTTATCTTTACCTTGAGAGCCAGTCTCTGCTGTGATGTTTTCCCCTTTACCTGCGTCATTTTGCCCTTGAATGTCAGTGCCGTTACCCACATTGGCATTTTCGACTTGCAATGATGAGTCAACTGATTTGTCATCTTTGACATCCACTTTGGCTGAAATCGACGGTAATTGCGTCACTTCCATTTGTTGACCTGGTAACAAGTCTAATGGCGTATTTTTACCCTCTTTTAGCGTTTGTTCAGTGATAGCTGAACCTTGGTTATCTTGTAGGCTTGCAGCAGAAACCCCCTCCGCTTGCCCGTCAAGTTTATTCACTTTCACTGAATCGAGCTGAGTTTTATTGATACCACCCGCATTTTCGGTGACTTCTAATAAATGTAATGCTAAATCTTCTTCGCTATTAACCCCTTGGTATTTTGACGTGCTAGTACGCGTTTTCCATTTTTTACCGCCTTTATAGCGATAAATCGTGTTTCCATCCTCAAAAATACGACGAACACCTTGCGCTTCTTCGTTGTTTAGTTCGTAGCCTGTTAAGATCAGGTTTTGCCCTGCCACAACACGTGAATTTTCATTGTTCAGTTGCTGCCCATCAATCGTCAAATGCTTACCACTGGTGATCAGTGCTGCATCGCGTTTGATAACTTGTGTTTCATAAATAATACGGTCGTAATCATATTCATAAAAATATTTTGTCCAGTTTCCGTATTCAAACATCCGCCAGCGATTGGATTTTTCATAATGAATACCCACTTCTTTATTGAGCGTGCCATCTTCATTAATCGCATAACGAGTTTGATTACCATTTCTTGGTTGCAACTTATAACGGTTACCATTACCCGCATCATACCAATCAAAGTGCTCACGACTGACCTCCACTGCATCGTCAGTCAGTTGCAAATGAATATCTTTGTTTTCAAGTAAATCAGTTTTCAGTGTGAGGTTGCCTGACGCTTCAATATTTGCACTGTGGTTTTTCACACTTTTGGCATGACCAGTGGCTTGTAGTTGGTCATTTAATTGCTTACCGATAACTAAATCACCGTCACTGTAAATCAAACCATGGTCACGGTTTAATAGCTCAGAAACCGCAAGGTTAACCTCTTTACGCCCTGCAATAACGGCCGCTTTATCCCCTTGCTTATCATTCAAGAGGGAATTGACCGCTATTGCTAGGAAATCTCCGTAAATACGCCCTGTGCCTAGATTATCTAAAGAATTCGCAACAATGTGTGTTAATACACCGTCTATAAGCCCAGTATTAATCACCTGACCGCTGGCTTTAATTCGGGTATTTTGCCCACTGATCTCGCCGGAAAGTTGGTTGATAACGGCCGTAGTGGTTAACGCCAGTTCGCCAAGGCTAGAAAATAACCCTTTATTGGTAAAGCCTTGTGCAAAATTCGCGGTTAAGTTCTCGCCAGCTTGAATGCGCCCTGTATTTTCAAATAACTGGTTAAGTGTCAGTGATAATGCTTTTTGTGCAATCACCTTGCCTTCGCCCGTTAATTGGTCCGCAGAAATAGCGGCTGAGCCATTACTAACCATCACCCCTTGTTGGTTCGATAATACTAAGGCTTTACCTTGGGCATTATCAGTTACATTCAACTGAGTTCCCGCTGAGAGCATCCCTTGAATATTATTCAAGCTTTGTGCCACATTCGCTTCAATGGCTTGCCCTGCACGGAGTGCACCGCTTTGGTTATCTAATGTCGTGGTTTTCAGGGTGATATTCTGCCCTTCCAAACCTTTACCTGTTTTAGCTGTATTTTTGTTATCAATAGATTGAGCTGAAATATCGAGGTTTTCATTAGCCTTGATCCAGCCTTGTTGGTTTTCAATTTGCTGTTTTACTGCCAATTCAACATTATTGAGGCCTTGAATAACACCACTCGCATTATTGAGCTGTTGCGTATTCACGTTCAAGTTTTGACCAGACAAAAGCTGCCCTTGCTGGTTTTCAATCCGTTGATGAATATCCAGCGTTGCATTTCCCTGTGACTGAACAACCCCTTGAGTATTATCTAGGTTCTTTCCTGTCACGTTTAACGCCGATTGGCTCAGTAATAACCCTTTTTGATTATCAATCTGCTCAGCATTCACGGTAAGTCCAAGTTTTCCTTGAACAGTACCTTGGGTATTAGTTAAATCCCCTGTATTCAGTTCGAGCTTGCCATTACTCGCTAATGTGCCCTGTTGGTTTAATAGCACCTGTTGCTGGGTATTGATATCCATTGACTGACCCGCAAAAATTTGGCCATTCTGGTTTTCAATACCTGTGGTGGTGAGCGATGCCGCTTCCGAACTTTGAATTTGTCCTTGCTGGTTAAGAAGCTTGCCACTGTCAATGGATAAGCCTCCACCACTTAATATGCCACCATTTTTTTGCGTGTGGCTATTATTCACCACTTCACCATGGGAATTCAGAGTCAGCTGATGGCCTGCTTGCAGTCGGCCTTGTTGATTATCCAGCGCTCCCGTATTCGCCGTTAAATCATTGGCGGCAAGAATTTCACCTTCGCTATTATCAACACGCTTTTTCTGGCTATTGAGTGAAATTTGACTAGCTTGAATTTTCCCTTGGCGGTTAATTAACTCTCCAATGGTTAATGCTAAATTTTGGCTAGCAAAAATCCCCTGTTCATCTGTTTTAGCTAGGTTAGTTAAACGCTGTCCTTGGGTATCAATATTAATGGATTGCCCTTTGATCACCCCTTCGCTGTTATCCAATTGTTGGATATTCATTGTCAGCTCGGACTGACTTCCCACCAAACCTTGCTGGTTATTAACCCCTTGGCTGTTCAATGTCAGTGCATTTTTTGCCACAATACGGCCCTGCTCATTATTGAGCTCACCGGTAGTTAGGGTTAAACCACCTTGCGCATAAATCCCTTTGTCATCACCGCTTTGGGTATTAATCAGTTGCTCACCATGGGTATCAATCAGCATCTCACTGCCTGATTGAATTGAGCCTTGCTGGTTGTCTAGTTGGCCGCTATTTAATACCAGTGTTTGCTGAGCTAACAGTGAGCCCTGTGTATTATCAAACCGCTGGTTATGGGTATTAATATTGATAGCATTGGCTTGTAGGTAGCCCAACTGGTTTTGCAGCGCCTGATTGCGCATCTGTAAAAGGCGTTCTGCGGCAATTAACCCAGCTTGGTTATTGATATTATTAGTAATGTTCAGTTTTGCATTACCATGACGAGCAACCAGTTTACCTTCTCGGTTATCAACGCTATCTGCGCTAATATTCAGGTTATTTTCACCAACAATAGCCCCATGTTGGTTCAATAACTCACTCAGCAAATTAATAGTGAGCTCACCGTTCTTCGCGGTAATAATTTGCCCATCGTTGTTATTCAAAGAATCAGCTTGTAGAGTAAAATTACCGTTACTCCCTATTTCACCCGCTTGATTGTTCAAATAACCTTGTAACGTAATTTCCCCTGCTGTATCGCCAGTTTGCAATAATTTCCCACCTTGGTGGTCAAGGGTATTTGCCGTTATTAAGATTTGTTCGGCCTGAGTGATAGCCTGATTCAGTGAAACAGCACCCGTTTGAATATTCAACGTATTTGCGGCCAGTATTTCGCCTTTATCGCCATCCAGTGACTGGCTGTTTAATGTCACATTCCCCATACTGGCGATCACTTTTCCCGTACGGTTGATCAACGATTGGGCTTCCATAAACACGCCTTGGCGGCCTGTTAGCGTTCCACCTGTGTTATCCAGAGCATGCTGAATTTGTAAGTCTAACTTACCCATTTTTGCGCTGAATATGTGACCTTGTTGATTATCAAGGGTATTGGCTTTGATCAGCCAAGAACCATTACCACTGATATCCCCTGTGTTATTATCAAGATGTTGGGATAGGTTAATAGTACCTTGCTGCTCACCCAGTTGGGTCATCGTCCCTTGTTGATGCGTTAAATTATTCGCTGTCAATTGGATGTGTTGTGCTTGCGTAGTCGCTGCACTTAGGTCAATGTCTTTACCATTAAGTGATAAGTCACCTTGTGCAACCATCTCCCCACGTTGGCCTTGCAGGTTTTCAGTCGAAACCGACATATTGCCTTGTTTACTAATCACTTTCCCATCGGTATTCGTGAACGAGAGCGTGTTGAGCATAAAATTTTGCTCGGCAAACAATGTCCCTTGGGTGTTATCTATGCCCTGCTTTGCATTTAAGATCAAAGCCCCTACTTTTGATGCCACTACCACACCTTGCTGGTTAGAAAGCTTAGCCACATCCAAGCTTAATGTGCCTTGGCTACTAATATTTCCTGATTGGTTATCAAGGTGTTGAGCTAGTTTAATTTCCCCTTTTTCACTACCTGTTTGTAGCATTTGGCCACGTTGATGGGAAAGGCTTTGCCCATCAATTTGGATATTATCGGCTTGTGTCACTGCATCATTGAGGTTCAGGTTATCTCCTGTTAAGGCGAGTTTACCTTTCGAAAGGATTTCCCCTTTCTCACCATCCAGTTGTTTTAACGCCAGATGATTATCACCAAAACTGGCAATAACTTTGCCCGATTGGTTAATTAAATGCTCTACTGCGAGCTGAACCCCCTGATTACCTAATAATATTCCTTGCGTATTATTCAGCGCCTGTTGAATACTCAGTGTCAATTGCCCCTGTTTGGCGGCAATGATTTTCCCCTCTTGGTTATTCAACTCGTTTGCCACAATATCAACTTGACCATTACTGGAGATTTCCCCTTTCTGGTTATCAAATTGATTTTGAATATGCAGCTTGGTTTTTCCTTCCCCTGTTTGCAATAAGGTTGCGCTCTGATGGATGAAGTTATTGGCTAAAATAGAAATTTGATCCGCTTGGGTTAAACCTTGGTTTAAGTTGATATCAGCGCTTTCGATGCCTAATGTGTTTTTCGCAAAAATAGTGCCTTGTGCACCGTCTAAACTATTTGCTGTCAATAAAGCTGCACCCGATAAACTGCTGATTTTACCTTGTTGGTTAATCAGTTTATCCGCTTTGATCATCAAATACTTATCGGTTTGGACAACACCACGGGTGTTATCAAACACCTTTGCAGACGTAACATCTAAGCGATGGTTCGCCCCCGTTAGTAATTTACCGTCTGTATTGTCGACTTTTTCTGCCTGTAAGCGTAAATCACCTTTGGATGTGATACTTCCTTGGTAATTATCAAGCTCATTAGTCACATTAAGCCCCATGGCTTTACTCCCCGTCTGCAACATATTGCCTTGACGGTGAGATAATGTATTCGCTTGTAACGTGATTTGCTCTGCTTGGGTGGTGGCGTTATTTAAATTCACTGATTGTGCAGTTAAATTCAATGCACCATTGGTGAGGATCTCCCCTTTTTGCCCATCTAGTGAATCCGCTTTGATAGTTAGCCCTTGCTTACCAGAGGCTAACAACGTGCCTTGCTGGTTGTTCAGGCTTTGGCTTTGAATATCCATTTTGCCATCACGGCTTAATAACTGACCCGATTGGTTATTCAGCTGTTGCGTGATAACGGAAGTCTCTCCCGCTAGATTGACCTCACCTTGTTGATTACCTAATACCTTAGTATGTAAGGTATTTTTTGAATTTCCTTTTTGAACGAGCTTACCCTGTTGGTTGTCGATAAACTCGGGAGCAGATAAAGTGAGTTGGTGAGCAACAATCTCCCCTTTTTGGTTATCAATGCCGCGTTTAGCAGTCAATGTCGCGTTGTTCGTTGCCAGTAAATGCGCTTCTTGGGTGCGAATATCCGTTGCGGTAGACGTCAGCGCGATATTTTTGGCTTGGGTATTGGAATGGGATAGATCTACCCCGCTGCCTGTTACTGTTAATGAGTCTTTAGCAACAATATCCCCTTGTAATGCTATTTCTTTCTCGCCTTTAACCGTTAATGAACCCGCTGATGTAAGCTTACCTTTACTATCGACCCCCGCGGCTAATAATGCGGTACGGTCACTATTGATTTGCTCAGCACTTAGCGTTGCATCGCGCCCTGCGACGATTTGGCCTTTATCGGTGTTGGTTATTACCTGTTTCGCCTTAAGTTGGATATCATTTTGCGCCAGTACGGTGCCTGTGTTATTGATAGCTTTCTGGCTATTTATTGCAATATTGTGACTGGCGGTGATCACCCCAGAGTTACCCACTTTACCATCAGCAGAAAGTGTAATATCCCCGGCTTCTGCACCAATATGCCCTGCATTTCGTACCCCAACACCATGTTCTGTACCACGCATTTTGATGGTATTGGCATACATCCCCCCTAATGCAGCCACATCTAGAGCAAATTCAGGCTTATCATCAATAGAGGAGTTATCCGTTTTAAGAATGGTTTTCCCATCCGCCGCAACAGTATTTTTTCCTGTCGTAATCGCTAAATCTTTCGCATGTAATTTGGCATTAATATTCACTGAGCGAGCGATCAACGCTGTGTAGTTAGTCCCATTGCCGTTATAGCCTTTACCGACAATATTGATACTGCCTTTATCAACGTCAAAGCCCTTAATTTTGCCATTTTCAATCAATGTTTTACCGGCAGAAAGTAACGCCTTGTCCGCATTAATAAAACCACAACCATTACAGGTGATCCCTGCTGGGTTGGCGATGATCACATCGGCTTTTTTCCCTGCAACTTCAATAAAGCCATTGAGCTGGCTAGGGTCGCGGCTATTCACCTCATTAAGGATGATCTTAGCTTCCCCTTTGGCGAGCCAATCATTGCCTTGGATCATGCCACCGAGTTGCGTATTGACGTTGGTACTACTGTTGTTGAGGATCGCCCCTTTATGATCAACATCGAATTGGCTGTATTGGTTACGAGATACACCATCGCGATTTGGCGCTTGAATGTTGACTTGTGGCAAACCATTTTGTGTATTCACGACAGTGGGTTGCTGGTTACCCGGCGCTTTACCATCCGCAACAATCGTTGACGAAGAAGCGCTAAAGCTCACCATTCCCAATGTTAGCCATAGGGAAGTGACAATCGGCTTGATTGACCAACGTACGCGGTTATTTGCGGTTTTCTCAACACGGTTTTCACTTGAACAGGCAGGGCCCGCACGATGACTGCGCGTAATATCCGCCACCACCATCACCATTTGGCGGGCAGTATTAAAAATTAAGCGATAAAATAACTTGTTCATCCTGAGAGTCCTTAATAATTCCAGTTAACCGAAAACGCAAATGTAGCAGGGTCTGTTTTAAAACCATCGGGTTTAGAGAATGGGGTGCCAATTGAAAGGTCATAGCTTAAGTTGGCAGGGTTGATTGCACCACGTAGGCCAATCGCGCCGCCTGCAAGGTGTGTACCTAAATTAATGTCAGTTCCACGCCCGCTAATTTTGCCATAATCGACGCCCACATATAGCTCTTGAGCGGGGACAGGTAATGCCCATGATAAGGTGTTACGTAGCGTCCAGCCTTCATCCGCACTGAGAGTACGTTCGCCATCAAACCCACGGACTGTCCAACGGTTACCAATACTGAACTGGTCTTGGGGGGTCAGCGGCCGGTCACTCCGTTGGCGTAAATATTGCGTATCAAAACGCAAGGTTTGGTCAGCTACGCTGAAAGGCACGCTCGCTGAGGCTGAAAACTGCATAATAATGGCCAGTGCCGTCGCATAATCTTGGGAGTCTTTACTGCGAAACTCTTCAAAAGCAGGCATCGCACCAAACCAACGCGTACCGTGTTGATAACTTGCCCCTAAATTAATAGTTGATTGCCCCACATATTGGCGGTGATTTAAGCCCAATTTCCATGCGGTAGTGCGGCGCTTTTGGTTTTCAATTTCGGTGTTTTGTACAAAGTTACGGGTTTCACGCAAATTCACATCATAGGTGGCGGTCGTTTTAGCCGTCGCATCACGGTACAGCACATTACTCAGTTGCAGGTTCAGGCTTTTGCTTTTACCGCGATATTCAATATCACTGTTTGCACCAGCGATGGTTTGGGTGTATTCATAATCACTTGCGGTAGTGGCAAATTGCCAATACCCAAAGGGTACCGAATAATGAGCGCTGTAGTTGGCAGTATCTTTATCGCTGGAAAAACTTAAATCCCGCGTTGCCGTAATGTAGAAAAGGTCACTAAGCGAAGTCGGGTTATCCAGTGCCAACATCACCCCTGCTTGGTTTTTACCGGTACTTTTTGAGCCTGTATTGTCCACCCACGCACCTGCATGCCAATAGCGTGACTGCTGCCGATTAATTACGATTTGGGTTTCCCCTGGGCCATCCCCCGGCACCATTTCCATTGAGGCTTGCACAGTAGGTAAACGTTGTAGATTTTCTAAACCTTGCTCGATATCACGCAAATCTAATAAATTACCTGAATGCGCTGGCATCGCGGTATACAGCGTACTGTATTGTGATGAGTCATCCGTAAATATGACTTTTTGCACTTTTCCGGGCATCACAACCAACTGGAGAACGCCAGTCGATAAATCTTGTTCGGGAACCAATACGCGACTGGTGATCCAGCCATGGCTAATTAATCTATTTTGGACATCTGTCACTAATAAATTAATGCCATCAATACCAATACAGTGACCCACTGCCTGATTCGCTAGCCTTTCAATAGGCACCCAATGGGGAAATGCCTCTTGCCCACTGACAGCAACTCGTTCAATTAAGAAACAGGGATTCTCTTGCGGAAATTTTAACCGTGTTTTTGCTATAGCCGCGGATAAATTTACATCAGGGGATTTCGCATCAAACTGTTGTTGTAAAGTTTGTTGTTGATGCGTTTGACGATTGAATAAGTTATCGGTGTTATCCGGCTTCAATAACTGTTCTTTTGCTAAAACAGGAAAACAAAAGGTAGAAAAAAGAGTTCCGAGTAGTAAGGTACGTACATTAATCATTAGCTTTTTTTAATTATTTACATTTAAGTTAAGTCAATATACGTAACTTTACATTTTTTTGTTTAAATGACAATCCTAATGTTTATTATTTAATGTTAATTATTTAATTAAAATGTAAATACAGAATTTTCTTACAAAGATAAATTTATCAAATGGATAGCAAATACAATATCCATGATAGTTGTACTCAATATAAATTTTCGGCTTAGTTAACCCCAAGTAAATGCACTTAGAATGAAAATTTAAGTAAATTAGAATCAAATAGTTGCAAGGTACACTCAATTAGAGGGTAAAGAGAATCTAATTAATTACATTTAAAATAGTTTGTTACACTTTTTTATCAGGAAGGAGGAAAAAACTTATTCGAGTTTTTAAAACCCTCTTTTCTCCCCTCGAACTAAAAAGACGAAGGTTTCAGAGGGCTTTTTGATGAATATAGATGAGATAAACCAGTTAGCTATTACTGATATTGATTTTTAATGCCGCAGCAATCGCTAAAGGGGAAAAAGTGATACTCGCAGCGAATAAAGCCGCTAAAATAGCAAAATAGCCATCTAATGGCATTTTAAAACTATGGGCTTCCATCGTCCCTGTCGCATAAATAAGTACTGGGATATATAAAGGAAGAACTAGCAGGCTCACTAAAACACCGCCCTTCTTCAATGAAACCGTTAATGCGGCCCCAATCGCCCCAATAAAACTCAGCACTGGTGTCCCTAATAGTAACGTCCCCACAAGCACTAAAAGTGTATCAGCACTGAAAGACAGCATTAATGCGGCAATGGGAGATAACAGGATCAACGGCAGACCAGTCACTAACCAATGGGCGATAACTTTAGCGAATACGCTAATAAATAAGGGGTGTGGTGCGAGTAACAACTGTTCAAGGGAACCATCAAGATAGTCGTCTTTGAATAAGCGTTCTAATGATAAGAGTGACGATAAAATTGCAGCCACCCAAAACACCCCTACGGAGATACGCGCTAATAACTGGGGCTCAGGCCCGATACTTAGCGGAAATAATGTGATAACAATTAAGAAAAACCACAACGGGTTCATCAGTTCAGAAAAACCACGAAATGCAATTTTGAGTTCTCTATTAATTAATAACCAAAACATGATTCAACCCCACCAGTCAGTTTTAGTGACCCAAATTGCCCCGACATGGCTTGATGAGAGGTAAATAAAATGATGCCCCCCTGTTTTGCATGTTGATGAAAACGCTCTGTTAAGCGTTCCACACCAGCTACATCAATCGCAGTAAACGGCTCATCTAATACCCATAATGGTGCATCACTTAGCCATAACCTAGCTAAGTTCACTCGGCGCTGTTGCCCTGCTGACAGTTGGCTAACAGGGATATCTTCATAACCAATTAAAGAAACTTCCTCTAAAGCAGACCAAATCTGCTCTCCAGCATCCCCTTTATGATGCATTTGATGATAAAACTTTAGGTTTTCGTAAGGGGTCAATAAGGATTTAACTGCCGGTTTATGCCCTAAATAAAGTAGGTGACGGGTAAACTCCTCTTTAAGTTTATCAATCGGCTGATTATTCCAACAAATAGCCCCCTCATCAGGTTTTAATAGCCCAGCCACCATGCGTAAAAGGGTGGTTTTCCCCGCCCCATTTGGCCCTTCGACCTGTAAAATTTCACTGGGCTGCACCGTAAAATCTAGCTGGTGAAATAACACTCTATTTTGCCGATGGCAACTCACCTGTTGAGCACTTAGCATGAAGCAGAATTCCTGTTTTGATTTAGAGGTTAGCTTTTTGCAACTTTATTCAACAGCATATCACTAATCGAGTCATTGGATATTGCGTCACCGCAAAGCACTTGCATCAAAACTTCAGAGCCTAGAGTCGATAATGAAAACAGCATATCCGGCTTCAATAAACGAACTTTATCCATATTGTTTTCTTGGTTGATCAAAACCACAGTTTTAACTGGGTTATCACTCCCTGCTAACTCTTTCACGCCCAATAAAGCAAATGTACTGAGTGAATCACTGTCTGTCATAATCAGCACACACTTAGCATGCTTTACATTGGCTGCAGCGAGTAATTCACTACTCGTTGGGTCCCCAGTTACAATGTTATCTTTTTCTGGATAGTGACTTCGATGGTTTTCTTGGCAAATAACTGCAACAGGTAATTCACGTTTTTTCAGGCTTTGGTAAACATTCACAGCCATTGGGGTACTGCCAATCACCACATAATGATTTTTCATATAAGAAAACCTCTTACGCACAATTTCTTTTGTGCCTTTCGCTAATACCCCAACGATATAAACCACTGAAGTGGTAAAAATCGTGATCCCTAAAAGAATGACTGTCACTGTAAATATCCGTGCATCCACGGTGACTGGGACAATGTCGCCGAAACCGACTGTTGTCATACAAACCAAAGCAAAATAAAAAGCGGTCGTGCCATCTTTAACGACAGGTAAAAATTCATCACCAATATACAAAGTACCAAAAATTGAATAGAGCAATAATGCAATAATACAGGTAATGGCCACGAACCCTGCACTGGTTAAGCTATGGTGATGATATAGCTTCCAAAATACGCAAAGTGCCACTAACAAAGCGAGGGAGAAATAGCCTTGGTGAATATTTTCTTGCACTAATTTTAGATCAACAAATGAAATGATCCCGAGTAAAAACAACGAAAACACCCAGGCGATCCGCGCACCATTGACCATAAATAACGAAAGGAAAATCAATGAAATCCCCAATAGGAAACGCGGGATATCCAGTAATTTCATAAAGCCTAATGATTTTAACCACTGTGTTAGCCCTGATTCACGCCAATCAATGTAGTCTGTATAAGCGCTTAAAACAGGTTTTAAAATCATTGCACCATCAATAATAATCAGTAAAGAAAGTAATACCCTGATTGATAAGGATGATTTCAGAAAAGCCACAAATGAGTTGTCTAACATGAGTTGCTCTCACCCTTTATTGATAAAATTTGCAAATTTTTGATATACCATAAATATATCAAAGGATAATATCAATTCGCTAAATGCGATAACACATAATTATCCGTCATCATAGTATTTCTATAATAACCTATAAAACATCGTCTATAATTGAATGTCACCTTATTTGGCTATTTGCTAACATGAAAAAAACAAAGAAAAATTAAGAAATCCTTATTGATAGATAACATATTTTTGAACTTAATTTACACCTTTTTATCTAAACACCGATTTCCCAATTATTTTTCAATGTGACTTAACGATAATAGAAAACAAGAGTTTACAAAACTATGGTTAACACTACACGCTCTGCAAGGTTTAGCTGGATCTCTTTGTTCTGGTTATTAATCTACTTTTGGTATTTTTCGTCATTATTACAGCTATATGTGCTTGTTACTGGGCAAAGCAACTCTATCGGCTTAAGGGACTCATTACTTTACAGCTCCCTTTGGCTAATCCCCGCCTTACTTTTTCCAAAAAAAATTAAGCTGGTTGCAGGGCTGATAGGTATCGTCCTGTGGCTATCTTCTGTGGTTGCTCTCGCCTATTTTGTTGTTTATGGGCACCAAATATCACAAAGTGTTATGTTTGTGATGTTTGAAACCAACACCAATGAAGCTGGGGAGTTTCTTAAACAATATTTTAGTTTCAAAGTGGTTGGTGTAATACTGGCTTATACTGTCGTTGCTATTTTTCTTTGGACACGCCTAAAACCAGTTACACTTCCAAAATCAGGGCGAATCGGTATCTCATTACTGATTTTAATTATTCTGTTTGGTATCCCTTATTATAATAAAGGAATTAAGCAAGACCGCCCAATAGCCAATGTCGCCTCTTATGTGAATAGTAAACTGGCATACGCAGCTCCATGGCAGTTTGTGAGTGGTTACTTATTATATAAGAACCAACTTGCGAATATGGAAGAGCTCATTCGCGATAATAGCAAGATCCCACCATTAGAAAACTTCGTCGATGCGAATGGTAACACTCCTCGGACATTTGTGTTGGTTATCGGTGAATCCACCAGCCGTGATAGAATGAGTTTATACGGCTACACACGCCCAACAACGCCTGAATTAGATGAGCTCGCTAGGGATTACCCAACAAATTTGTCAGTATTTAATGATGTCGTGACATCGCGTCCTTACACCATTGAAGCATTACAACAAATTCTCACCTTTGCAACTCAAACAGAACCGGAGCTATTTAATTCCCGCCCCTCCATCATGAACATGATGAAACAAGCAGGTTTTAAAACGTTCTGGATCACCAATCAGCAAACGATGACCGAGCGTAATACGTTACTTACAGCGTTCTCTCGCCAAACGGATAAACAGTATTACCTCAATAATGATATGGCACAAAGCTCGCGTATATACGATGACGTGGTCTTTGCTCCGTTTAAAGAAGCGCTCGCTGATCCTGCTGAGAAAAAATTCATTGTTGTACACCTATTAGGGACGCATATGCGCTATGAATTCCGCTATCCGGAAGAAAAAGCCATATTTAAAGGGAAAGACGATGTTGTCCCCAAAAACCTTAATGAAGATGAAGTAAACGATTATAACGCTTATGATAATGCACAACATTATAATGATTATGTTGTTTCAACATTAATTAAAGACTTTGATTCTTCAAAAGAAAATGGCTTTTTAGTCTTTTTCTCCGACCACGGTGAAGATGTCTACGATACACCGCCACACAAAATGCTAGGGCGTAGTGAAGGCAAACCAAGTAAAGTCATTTACAATGTTCCTTTCCTTGTTTGGCAGTCCCCTGAGTGGTTGAATACCCATCAATTTGATTTAAATGATAAAACAACTCGCCCATTTAGTACTATGGATTTTATCTATGCATGGTCTGACTTAGCTGGGTTAAATTATACTGGGTTTGAATCTCAAAAAAGCTTATTTAACAATGAGTTTAAACCGCAACCCCGTTATATAGGCGACCCTGAAAATAAATCATCACTGATGCTTTATGATGATTTGAAGAAATAATATGAGGGTAAGTAGATGAGGTTTGCTTCATCTACTTACTTGCTTTATGCAATAATTTTTAATTCATGGCTATTTTTACGGTTTATCTTACCATCTCGTAAAATAAAACTAACTTCTCCGCGCCAAAATTCAGCTAAGAAAATATCATCGACAGAAGCAATTCCTTGTAATTCAATTTGCTGCATTAGCCATTCTTCATCCCTTTCAATAGAATCTAACTCGCTATTTCTAACGATGCCATCTTTCATCAAGATCACCGAAGGCATATTTTTTTCATCACAAATAACCGTTAGCTGCCCATCAGGCTCTATTTGTGCATAATAAATTTCTTGAAATGAGTGAATACCTTGGGCGTGTATCCGTGAAGAAATATTAATAATGTCGATTTTATTTCCTTTTTTTAAGATATTTTCCATAATGAACTGCCCTTTTTTGATGATTGGTATGGGATTACCAATTGCAACATTACGAAAAAAATTAAACTTTTTTGTTAGAAAATTCAAAGAGCTAATAAATAAAACACCAATTATTAAAATAGTAATATACTGATAAAGAGGGATAGTATCACTGTAAATGACCCCACCAATTATTCCCCCAAGCACAAAATTGCCAATAAAATCAATTGGTGTCATCTGGGAAAGCTGAGTCTTTCCTGATAAATTCATATGTGTGATAACAATAGCGAAACCAATAATAAACTTCAAAATGATAAACGAATAATAGTACGTCATATTGCTATCCCTCTATTATCTCAATTAAAAATATATTTTTATCGTTTGTAAACCGACAGCTATTCATCATTTTAGCTGGTTTGCTTACTTATATGTCTACATGACCGACTTAACCATTAAAATATTTTATTTGCCTTTCAACCAAGTCGGCCATCAAGTCTCTTTATCTACCCTAATTTATATTAACCTTTCAAAAAATCATTAATTTGTTTTATAACAATTTTACTTTCAACTATATTTAAATATGAGCATTATGATTAATGCATTTGCATGATTTCAATCACCCCTTTAATACTAAGGATATGTTTATGAATACGAAAGTTATCGCCTCACTATTTTTTGCTGGCATTATGACGGCCATAGCAGGCTGTGATGACGCATCCAAAGGGAATGATACGGTTAAGCAAGCTGAAGAAAAAGCACAACAGCTAAAAGAAGATGGTCAGCAAAAAGCAAATGAACTCTCTGAAGATGTAAAAAATAAGACCGAGGAATTAAAGCAAAACACGGCTGAGTTTGGCCAAGAAGTCAAAACAGATGCTATCAATAAAGCGGATGAAATGGCCACCGATGTGAAAGAGAAAACGGAGTCACTCAAAGCCGAAAACGATGCTAAAACAGATGAGAAATAAGTTTTAGTAACGCTAAAAACAGGAATAAGCTTTGATTAATCAATAAATCAAACGCCTATACTCTCACCTTATCTGCAACCTTAAATGCAGGCTTAAATGCCTGCATTTCCCATTTTTTATTTTTCGTAACAATAAAAGTACTAAAACCTTCCTTACTTAATGGTTATCTCGTTATATAGTGGGGTTTCTTTTATAACGTCGATATCAGGATTTTTCATGCAAATTAAATATAGCCTTGGACATGCAATCCCCAAACTCGTGGAAGATGCATTTGACCTACGCCAACAAGTCTTTACCCACTAACAAGGCTTCCCTGCTGACATCGATGTTGATGAATATGATGATACTGCCTTGCATGTCGTTTTGTACCTTAATCAACACCCAGCAGCAGTGTTACGTTGCATTCTGTTTGAAGAGACCGGGTTAGTCAAAGTGGGCCGTGTTGCGGTACAAAAACAGCATAGAGGAAAAGGGCTAGGCCGCGAACTCATGAAATTTGTTGAGCATTACGCACAACAACATCATTTCAAAAAAATAGGCCTTTCTGCACAACATACTGCCATCGAGTTTTATCACTCTTTAAAGTACCAAACAGAGGGGGAAATGTACGATGAAGACGGAATGGACCACATCTATATGACTCGCTCTTTAGAACAATAATTGACCTTGAATTTAATTTTCTCGCCTCTATATTAATATTAGGTCAATAATTAAACAAATAGAGGTTTCTTATGGCGAATGGCTGGGCAAATGAAAATGCCGTTCAAGAACAAATTGATGCAACATTAGATGACGCAATCACCAAAGCTCGTAGCCAGTTACATTCAGGTGAAAGTGCTGAGATTTGTGAAGAGTGCGGCGAAACCATTCCTGAAGCCCGTCGTTTAGCCTTACCAGGGGTCAGGTTGTGTATCAGCTGCCAAAATGAATTGGATAAAAAAAACGCTGCGTATAGCGGCTATAACCGCCGTGGAAGTAAAGACAGCCAGCTACGATAATTCTGTTAATCTCACTGCTAACTTATCGTTTTTACGTAAAAAACCGCTTGTTTTATCTATTTCGATTAACTTCTCCATAAAGAATGTAAATATTACATTATAACTTATTAATAATATGATAATTAACATGATATTTTTATTACATCCTTATTTTATTTCCCGCTGTTGTTGATCATTTATCCATATCGTGGCAGTATGTCCGCCTGATTTTTTACACTAAAGAGGGTTCAAGGCTCAAAATTAATCACTGCTTTTAGCCGTTTTTACTGCTATTAACACGATGTATTTATTGTTCTTTCTACTTTGTTTCCTTAGGAAACCTTTCACAATTATCCATTGTTTCATTAAGAAGGACAGCAGGTTGCATACTTTGTCTCTATTGGTATGCCAAAAATAAAATAAAACAAAAGAAGGTTGTTATGAGTCAAATAAATGATGATTCTAAAAAAGTTCGCTCCAAAATTAGTCCCCCAGTATTTTATAGCTCCGCAATTGTTATTTTGGTCATTGTTGGCTTTGCTGCCTTAATGCCCCAAGTTGCAGAATCTCATCTAAGTCATCTTCAACAAAATTTATTTAATAACGCCAGCTGGTTCTATATCCTTGCTGTTGCGATTGTTCTATTGAGTGTGACTTATCTGGGACTCTCTCGTTATGGGCAAATAAAATTAGGACCGGATCACGCACAGCCAAATTTTAGCTATGTTTCATGGTTTGCCATGCTATTTTCCGCTGGTATGGGTATTGGTTTGATGTTCTTTGGTGTTGCTGAACCAGTAATGCATTATCTGAACCCACCTATTGGTGATCCCCAAACCGTTGAAGCCGCTAAAGATGCCATGCGATTAACCTTTTTCCATTGGGGGTTACACGCTTGGGCGATTTACGCCATAGTTGCATTAATTTTAGCCTTTTTTAGCTATCGCCATGGGCTTCCTCTTACTTTACGCTCCGCTCTTTATCCTATTATTGGCGAGCGTATTTATGGCCCAATTGGTCACGCTGTCGATGTTTTTGCGGTTGTCGGTACCGTATTTGGTGTCGCCACATCGCTCGGTTTTGGTGTTTTACAAGTCAATGCGGGGATGAACCACTTATTTGGTCTGCCCGTTAATGAAATGGTGCAAGTTGGGTTAATTATTGCTTTTACAGGCTTAGCGACTATCTCGGTGGTCTCAGGGTTAGATAAAGGTATCCGTATTTTATCTGAACTCAACCTTGGTTTAGCCTTCCTATTGTTGCTCCTTGTTCTTATTTTAGGCCCAACAGTATTACTGTTGAAATCGTTTGTTGAGAACACAGGTGGCTACCTATCAGAGATCGTCACTAAAACCTTTAATCTTTACGCTTATGAACCCAAATCAAGTAGTTGGTTAGGGGGATGGACTCTCTTGTATTGGGGTTGGTGGTTATCATGGTCTCCATTTGTAGGGATGTTTATCGCTCGTATTTCTCGTGGGCGTACTATCCGTGAATTTGTTACTGGAGTACTGTTTGTTCCTGCCGGTTTCACTTTAATGTGGATGACGTTCTTTGGTAATACTGCGATTGATTTAATTAAAAATCAGGGAGCTACTAAGTTAGCGGAAACCGTACAATCTGATGTTTCTCTCGCCTTATTTGAATTTTTAACTTACTTTCCTTTTTCTACTGTATTGTCATTTTGCGCCATGCTGATGGTCATTGTGTTCTTTGTGACTTCGGCGGACTCAGGTGCAATGGTTGTTGATACCCTTGCCTCAGGTGGTGATTCAAATACCCCTATTTGGCAGCGTATCTTCTGGGCAGCCCTGATGGGTATTGTTGCTATCACTATGCTACTCGCTGGTGGTTTACAAGCCTTGCAAACGCTGACGATTGCGAGTGCATTACCATTTGCTATGGTCTTGTTAGTCTCTATTTATGGTTTGTTTAAAGCATTGCGTGTCGATGCCTACAAACGCGATAGCCAACAGCTCGCAACGATCGCTCCTACAGCAAGCCGTAATCCTATACCGTGGCAGCGTCGCTTACGTAATATCGTTTATTTCCCTAAGCGTTCACATGTTAAGCGTTTTATCGAGGAATCCGTGAAACCTTCAATGGAAATGGTATCAGAGGAACTCGAGAAGCAAGGGACGGTTTGCCATATCCACACCGACAGAGATGACCGGATCGGGTTTGAAGTGGATTTAGGTAATGATATGAACTTTTTATATGAAGTTCGCCTTCGTTACTATATTCAACCTTCTTTTGCCTTAGCAGGTATGGGGGATGAAATTGATGAAGAGAAAAATGAAGAACAACGTTACTACCGTGCTGAAATCCACCTAAAAGAAGGTGGGCAAGATTATGATGTGATGGGTTGGGCTAAAGAACAAATCATTCACGATATTCTTGACCAATATGAAAAACATATTCATTTCTTACACTTATTGGGTAAGTAGCATTAAAAAAGAACTTAGTCATTAGAGACTAAAGTTTATACCGCAGTAACCGCCATCTTTACGTAAAGATGGCGGTTATTTATAATACTTTCCTAACTTTAATCATGGTACATACGAGGAAAATATTCACTAATTTTGTCGTTATCGAATAACTGGTCTACAGTGAAATCAATGGTATCAGATACCGCAATTCCATGGCGCAACTCTTTGGGAAAGTCTTCAACTGAAGCATAAATAGTCGGCATCAAATAACGGAAATAATCTCCCATCTTAGTTTCACCATCATAGCCGACAGGGTAATCATCTCCAGGGTTATTGCCTTCTATAGCTTGATAAATAAAAAAGCCTTTATTGACTGACAGATTAGTATCACTGTAATGCCCCGAAGTCATTAACTCGCTTTCTATACACTCTTCAACTTCTTTTTTCGAAGATAGATGTCGATAAAGACATGATGAATATAAATCTAAAATAGCTAAGCCACCTTTATCAAGGGGATAGTTTACAAAAGTTGCTGATTCTTCCCACATAAATTCATTTAAATTATTCAATAGTTCTGTAACATTACTAATCGCCAGTAACGATTTAGGTAAATCACCAAAACCATTATTAATCATGACTGCGATTTTTCCATTTTTATCCATGGCAAACCAAGTAAAAACCGAACCAAAGCTAGGTTTCCAATTAATATCTAACATACTCATTTATCTACTCCTGTTGGCCATGTAACTAAGCAATTATCACATGTTTCTTTTATTGCTTTTAGCGGAATTGTATCTTTTCCCCAAACCTCTCTTGGCCTGACTGCTTGGGTAAATCGGATATTTTCTGGCTTAACTCCTTGGCGAATCAACGAGTCCGCGGCTGATACCTCAGCACAAGAGCCAACTGTATTTTTACAAAATGTTGTATATTCACCTATTTTAACACCGAGTTGGTTCTCAACATAAATTACAGTGTCCTTATTCAGCATTTCAGCTGAAATTTTACCATCGCTATATCCAATAGCTATCTTCCCCGTCACAGGATCATACGCACCTATCATGGTGGCTGTATTTGCAGCCTGAGTCTTAGACGGGAGTCTATTAATCTCTGCGATCAGTTTGTTAGTCGCAGAGGCGTGCAACTGCTCTTTTTCTATGATGGGGGTTAATTTCGAGATATTAAGCTTACCTGAAGTCAATAGCTCTTTTGAGGTGGTTGGTATTATATTTTTTAATGATTTAAGTGCCTCTTCAGAATTCACTACGACTTTATAGCCCGCTCCTCCAATTGCGGTTGTCGATATAGCAGCTTCAGGTGCTGCTATATCGGCTGCTACCAAGCCTAGCTTAGTCGCGCAGAAACTGACGCTAGCTTTACATCCAGCAAAGCCTAATTTTAACCCTTCCGCAATTTGTGGAGTCGCGGCAACAACTATTTCACCTCCGAGTATGATGACAACCCCGCCGACGGCAACTAAACCCACTACTCCAGCTGCTTGTTCTCTTGCAGCAACTCTTTGTGCGGCAGCTTTATCTCCTTTAGCTGCTGCCATCATATCCAGATTGTTCTCTATAATTATTTGCTGTAGTTGATGCTCTGTATAATTGTACGTATAAACCAGCTCAGCAGAATTAGCGGCAGAAAAAGCCCCTTCTGGCTTATGGGTAATTAATGCCCCTGCAAATCCACCTAATACTTTAGTGAATTGAGTTTTGGCATCATTCCCCTTAATAGCATCTTGTAGTAATGCGATTTGTCTTTCTTGCTCATTGATATATTTTGGCTCAAACAATTTACTGTTTAATGTTATTGCAGCCAACTCTGCTGCTAGTGCACCAACAACTGCACCTTTCGCATCTCCACCAGCAATTTCAGCACTTACACCCGAAACAACAGAGTGACTTAATAGTTTTCCTGTATGGCCTAGAATCTCCCCATTGTCGCCAATAAGTCGAGCACCCTCAGCATTAATCTGATTTCCAATATTACTGAGTAAGGCAGTCTTAAAGTTATCAGTAAAACTGCCACCTTGTATTGTGGTATTCACTGTTGAGCTAATTACCGATTGAGCTGCAACACGCTGGGCAACTTTACCCCAATCTCCATTGCTTAATAGCGGTAATTTAGCATCTGCTGGATTACCTTTAGTCCACCCCATTTTTATATCTAGGCCATTGAGCGCTCCTGAAATCACCATCTGGGTGATGATTGATTTGACGACATCGCTTTTGCCCAATGAATTCAGAGTTTTGGATAGATTCCCTTGGTTTTCAGCCAATGCGACTGCGGCTTGTGTGGAAAGTGCTGTCATGCCTGAATAGGCTGCGCCGGAAATGACTGTTGCAGTAGTTCCGCTAGATCCAGACGCTGCCCAAGCTGCAAACTGTGATGCCGTACCTGACGTCATCGCCGCAACGGTTATCATGATTAACGCTGACGCCACTGGATTTAAGCTTTGGCTTTTATAATCCCAACTGTCATACGCATCTTGAACCAATCCCCATTGCACATCCTTGCGGTCTTTTAGACCCGCTAACCATTTGGTGCCTTCTGTTTGACCTAGAGCATTCAGGGCATTTTGTTAGCTTTGATTATTTTTGGTTTTAACATCCGCAGTAATCCCTTTATTCGCATCAACAGTCAGTTTTCCACCAATATGCAATGCAGGTAAAACCCATTTATCTGAGGTATACCCTTTGTTGCGTTGAGTGATATAAAACCCTTTAGAATTTGTAATTACCTGTTCAAATTGCGAATTTTTGACAGCTTTAAAATTGACCTTGCCTGTTTGGCTGGTGATTTTGGCATTCTTGCCCGCATTAATTTTAGTGGCTTCTAACGTCACATCATCTTTGGCGTACAAATTAATATCGCCGCCTGCGGTAAATTCAGTGACTTTATTGGTTTTATCACTACGTGTTTTTCTAACTTCCTTTTTAGTAATACAAAGCGTCCATCGATTGCATTTCTTTTTATACTCTTCGAAGTAACTAGTTTCCTCCATCGCTTGCGCATAGAGATATCCGCCTTTTGCTGCAATATCCATTGCCCCTTTGGCGACGAGGCGAGACGCTTGGAAAAGAATGCTCCCCTCAGACAAAATGGTCAGGGTTTTACCGCTGTTAATTTCAGTACCTATCTGGCGATATAACTCTTCAAATCGTTTACCTGATTGTTTTCGATAATTCGTTTTGACAGACTCTAAGCGTACATTTCCCCCACTTGAGAGTGTGATGTCACCTAGGGATTTAATTGTGCTACCTTGTGCGGTCAATGCACCATTGGAGGCTAGTGTGACACCTTTATCACCGGAGAGTGTCGAGGTCACATAACGTACATCTTGATTGTCTTCGTTGGGGTTGGGAATGGCGGAATAAGCGGTAGCCGTTAATTTAATATCACGGCCTGAAATTGCAGTAATTTTATCTTTTGATTGGAGATTGGCGGATTGCAAGTCAATATCACGTGCCGCATTTAACGTAATATTACCATTCGCAATAAGTTGAGAGCGCAGCTCTGGGTAGCGATTGGTTTTAAATATATTATCAACATCTTTAATAGATTTTGAGCCTAATAAAATATCTTGTCCTGCATTGAATGACAGTGATTTTCCACTGTTGAAGGCAATGCCACGCGCTTCAATATTTTTACCTGCGGTGAGGTTTATTTCCCCCGAACTAGCCCAGTTTCCTATTTTTGTGAGTAACGCATTGATATTGGCAGCAGGCTCTGAAGCTGCGAGTTTCATTAAATTGGATTCATCGCGACGAATAATAATATTGTCATTGGCACTGATAGAGAGTTTATTCGTTTTGGCTAACTGCACATTATCAAATGTAACGTTTTTACCGGCTTGTATATTTAATGAGTTCGATGCGTTAAGGACCGGGGGCGATAACACATTCCCCTTAAAAGCAGAGATAGGATTCAAGTTATACTGAATACTGCCATTTCTCGCAATTAAGGTACCGTCTTTAGCGGTTAAGTTGACTTGTTTAAGATTAAGGTCATTATTCGCAATTAGGCTTTGTGATTGTTTTGCAGCGAGCTGTGCATTATGAATATTGATGTTTTGACCTGCGATAATAGACAGATCATTTTCAGACTGTAAGTTAGAGGAAATATTTATATTATTAGAATTTAAGATAATATTTTTGGCAGTAATAGCAAAAGAAGGATTCCCTATTTGTACTATTTTTGCAACGGGCTTATCAGTATTAGGAAGTTTACTTTCAAGATTAATAGTATTTTTAAAATCAAGGACAACATTATTTCCAGCTGATATCGTTTTATAGTTTAAAGTTTCAGGCGCCCAAGAATAAAATTTATCGATTAATTTAAAATCTACTGGCTCACTAACATAAAAAATATCATAAGTTCCATTATCCTCACTTTCATCTGCAAATTTTCCTAAATCTGCATTAGATGTATCGTATTTATACCAAAGATCTAATTTCCCTGAATCAAAAGAGGATATTGATGCATTTTGCCCAGTCAATATCACATTGTTTTTTGCAGCAATTTTTCCAAAGTCACTAACTAAATTATTTGCGTTAATATAGGTATTCTTTCCTGATGTTATAGTCCCAATGTTTCCTAGACCCAAATACTGTTTTCGCTCAACATTAATGCTGTCACTGTTGATAAAATCCATTTCCCCAAACCATTTTTTATAGGGAAAACTTTCTAATCGAGGATAGAGTGAAATAATTGATACAACTCCCTGCCTAGTACCAAAAAAAGAAGATACATAAGTGCCATTTCTATCACTGGTAGTTGCATCGATATTGGAAATTTTTATGGGGGATGCCATTACTGTATTCGTTAGTTTCTTAGTTCTAACAACCAAATCCCCCGCATTGGTCTTTATTGTCCCTGACTTATTCTCAATCAGGGTACTCAAATCCCCTTTGGCATTTTTTTGCATCCACAGATTATCTTGTGCCTGAATCAGTGCGTTATTACCCGTATTACTGACTTTGTCAGCAAAGACACGTATATCCTTACCGGCGATAACTTTCCCATTATTGGTGAGGGTGTTGGTGGCTAATGTGATGTCCTTGATGGCATTCACTTTAGCATTGGTGTTAATTTGCAGATTTTTGGTGCTGACATTAATGTCTTTTTTACCTTGGATATTGCCTGCAAGGGTAATTTTGCCATCGACAGTTAACGTTAGGTCATTTTGATTAGTTTGCACATTGCTGAGGTTAACCCCCACCCCTGCCTCCGTGCTGACCAATTTAACTTGGTTAGCATACATCCCCCCTAGCGCCTTAGTATCGATTGAGACACTCGGTTTTGCCCCTTCACCGGCAATCGGTGTCACGGTACCTTTTTGAAAATCAATACGGTTAGCACCTTGCATCAAGGTCAGGTTTTTGGCTTTAATTTGCCCATTCAGTTCTGTGGCACGGCTAATAATATCGGCATAGGTTTGCGCTTGCGCATTCATGCCATTTGCCCCGATAACCACACTACCTTTTTTCACCTCAACCGCAGACAATGCGCCCTTGTTATCCAGAATGGGTTTCCCCGTGGTCAAAGTGATCGCAGGGGTATTCACAAAACTACAACCATTACAGGTAATCCCATTCGGGTTGGCAATGACGACATTCGCCCCTTTACCAGCCACTTCCAACTTCCCTTGTAATTCAGAGCGGCTACTGCCAGTGACTTCGTTGATAATCAGATTGGCGGCGTTTCCCTTTAAATTCGCATTAGCTTTAACCTGCCCTGCGATTTGGGAATTCACATTAGTGGTGGCGTTATTGAGTACCGCGCCTTGTTTATCGACATTAAATTGTTGGAATTTATTATGCGATACCCCCGCCCCATTCGGCGTAGCAATATTAATAATCGGGACGTTCTTTTGTTGAGTGACTTGGGTGTTTTTATCTGCCGCAGTCATAGCGGCTCCCCAAGCGGGATGCAAAGGGTAGACAGCGGTTAAGAAAATAATGGTGTAACTTAATAACCGCTTAGGTCGTGAAGGCAGTTGTTCATTTAGCATAAATAATCCTTTAAAAACGTAAAGCTACAGAGAGAATGAAACCGACCAGTAGGTCGACCAATGGTCTGGTTTAAGTTGTGAGGGATAATGCAAAGGTTTACTAAGTAGAAACTGAGAATAAAACAGGCTATTACCGGTAAAAGAGAGGCCAACGGCTCCCCCCGCTAAGGTGTTATGTTCAACGTGGTATTTATCTGAGGCGATAAAACCATAATCTAAGGCGCTGATTACACGAAACTGCCCAATGCTAGTCGTCGAGATATCTTTATGAATTTCATTGCGCCAATACCCGCCTCGGTTACCACTTAAAGACTGCTCATGGTAGCCACGAACAGAGTACTGACCCCCAATACTTATGCGTTCAATGCCGTATAAGTTATCAGGTGAATATTGACCGTAAAATGAGGTTAAATAAGTCATACCATTGGAAAAATAATACTGGTAGCTGCTGCTTAGAGTGAATTTTCGGTAATGGCTGCGCGGCGAGTCTTTCGCGAGAGTATCAGGTGAGGCACCAAAGGCGGATACCCCCCATTCAGCGACAGGGTTAAACGTGAAATAACCTTGCCCGAGCATGGTGCTGTACTGCGGAGTAAATGAGAGTGAGGTTAAGGTTGGGCTACTGATACTCAGGGTTTGGGAAGCTAACTGAGTATTGGCGTTTTTATGTTTTAAACTGCCTTGCAGGGTTAGGCGCTGTTTGCCATCGCGATAAACTAAGCGGTTTATATCAAATTGTTGATTAGTATTTTTTCCTTCATAACGGTATTGCTGACCCGATGTATAAAATGGCTGTAACGTATTATTACGATAAAATTGATAACGATAAGACCAGTAGCCATAAGGAACATTCAGATTAGCAACGATATAACGATTATAGTGGAATGCACTTCCATCCAGATCTGTATTGGCCGAGGCTGACCACTGTTCACCAAACCCTAAAGGGGAATCTACCGTTAAACTCCCCGTAATCAACTGTTTTCCCATTGCCTTCATACCTGAGTTATCGAGGCTCAGTTGGCTAGTGATAGGCCATTTATTCCCTTGCTGATGAATAATAATCCGAGAGTAGCCATTTTGGGTTCCTGGCTGAATATCGATGGTGTATTTGATAGATGGTAATCGGTTGAGTTGCTCCAGTCCCTGTTCAATATCCCGTAGATTTAATATTTTGCCTTGTTGATGAGGAAATATTTGCTGAACTAAGCGCTCAGGGGAATTTTCAATCTCAATAGTTTCAATATGCCCTTCAATAACTTGTAATAGCAATTGATGTGAGGATAAATCTTGCTCTGGAATGATGGCTTGAGAAGTAATAAAACCCTGTTCTATATAGTAATTAGTCACATGCTTGGCAAGCTTATATATTTCACCTAGCGTGAGGCAACGTTTTAAGTAAGGTGAGGTTAATTGGGTTTGTATTGTGCTGCTAAGGCGTGTTGAGCCGACAAATTGGATCCCATTGATAGGGAAACATATTTTATTTTTATTAGGGGGAAGCGATGCATCCTCAATAGGGATTGTACTTTGTTTTTCTAATAGGCTACGTTGGGTTAACTCCGATTCCAATCGTTGTTTCTGTTCAAATTGAATGCTTTCCTGTGCAGAGGATAGCAATTGATTTTCTGTGTAGCCATAAGGCGAAATGATGAATAACGATAAGTATAATAAACGCCGCATAATTTGATGATTTGTCATGTTATCTAAATTTTCGTTATGAATAGTAAAGTTATAGTAATGTAACTCATTCTCATTAACTGTTTTTAGATAAAAATATCCACCATGAATAAAATTTAATATTTTTATTTTTATTTTTATTTTTAATGCGTTTTTTTGTATTTTTTTATTTTATTGCTTCGATTAATTCTTCATTAACGGTAAAAATTATTGTTATATGCTGACAATCAATCGATTGATTTTATTGATAGTGATTTTACTGATGAGTTTGGCACTAGTAAGTAGAGCCATCGAGGTAATTTCACAATTGCAAAAAAGAACATGACAGTGAGGAATTGACTACCTATCTAATAAGTATCAGTGAAGTTCGACTTCAGTGAATCTACAGGGAAAGTGAATCATTTAAGTATCTAAATAATTCAAATTGCAGGAAGGGGACAATTGAGGATAGTTTGGGGAGAATATATCAGTATGTGACCCAAATAGCCGAAAGAAGCCAACACAGCTAGAGCTCGAAATATAACGAATACAGGTTAATTTTCTAACTAGTTCGAACTCTAGCAAGGCGGCAATTGAGGATAGTTTGGGGAGAATATATCAGTATGTGACCCAAATAGCCGAAAGAAGCCAACACAGCTAGAGCTCGAAATATAACGAATACAGGTTAATTTTCTAAATAGTTCGAACTCTAGCAAGGCGGCGATTGAGGATAGTTTGGGGAGCATACATTAGTATGTGACCCAAATAGCCGAAAGAAGCCAACACAGCTAGAGCTCAAAATATAACGAATACAAATTAATTTTCTAACTAGTTCGAACTCTAGCAAGGCGGCAATTGAGGATAGTTTGGGGAGAATATATCAGTATGTGACCCAAATAGCCGAAAGAAGCCAACACAGCTAGAGCTCGAAATATAACGAATACAAATTAATTTTCTAACTAGTTCGAACTCTAGCAAGGCGGCAATTGAGGATAGTTTGGGGAGCATACATTAGTATGTGACCCAAATAGCCGAAAGAAGCCAACACAGCTAGAGCTCGAAATATAACGAATACAAATTAATTTTCTAAATAGTTCGAACTCTAGCAAGGCGGCGATTGAGGATAGTTTGGGGAGAATATATCAGTATGTGACCCAAATAGCCGAAAGAAGCCAACACAGCTAGAGCTCAAAATATAACGAATACAAATTAATTTTCTAAATAGTTCGAACTCTAGCAAGGCGGCGATTGAGGATAGTTTGGGGAGCATACATTAGTATGTGACCCAAATAGCCGAAAGAAGCCAACACAGCTAGAGCTCAAAATATAACGAATACAAATTAATTTTCTAAATAGTTCGAACTCTAGCAAGGCGGCGATTGAGGATAGTTTGGGGAGCATACATTAGTATGTGACCCAAATAGCCGAAAGAAGCCAACACAGCTAGAGCTCAAAATATAACGAATACAAATTAATTTTCTAAATAGTTCGAACTCTAGCAAGGCGGCAATTGAGGATAGTTTGGGGAGCATACATTAGTATGTGACCCAAATAGCCGAAAGAAGCCAACACAGCTAGAGCTCGAAATATGACGAAAATTTAGGCGCTCTTTCTCTTATCAGCAGAAATATTACTATAATCTGGGCTCTCTAATGCAATTAACTCATCTAATAGCTCGGTTAAACGTTGCATTTTTTCCTGAGAAAAGGCCTGCTCTATTTTTTGATAACCCTCTTCCACTTCTTGGCGCGCTTTGTCATATAGCTCTTGCCCTGCGGGCGTCAAAGAGACATACAATTTACGTTGGTCATTCAACGGTTTTAAGCGGAAAATTAAGCCCTCACGTTCCATACGGGTTAAGATCCCCGTTAAACTTGGACGAAGAATACAGGTTTGGACTGATAATTCATGAAAATCAATTGAACGTTTATCAGCTAAAACCCGAATGATACGCCATTGCTGTTCAGTCAAATTATACGACTTCAATATTGGCCGAAAGAACCCCATTGCGGTTTCCCTTGCCTGCAACAATGCAATTGTCAATGATTCATGCATAAGCTTAAAACTCACCACTCAATTAAAGTTATTTAATCCAATTTAGGTGCTTCACGGTGACTACCATTTTGCTGTATTGGACGTTATTTTGTTCAATCGCACACTGTCTATACTGACTTTTACACGACCAATTTACTTATTACCAAGAGTAGCACGGTCAAATAACAATCTCAAAGAAAAACCCTAAAATATTAATGAGTAAATAATTTAAAAAACAACATACAAGTTAAATATTTGTAAACCATAAAAAATAGCAAAAATAATAAACCATACAATAACAATGGGTTGCATCATTGCCATCTGATTATGTTAATACGATCACAATTAAAATTAACATTTCCATAAACCTATTGCTAATTTTAAAATTATACTTTATTAATATATTAATAATTACTCGAAAGTTAAATTCTTTTCATAAGGAGTTGTCAATGAAAGGCACTGTTTTTGCCGTTGCCCTCAACCACCAAAGCCAGCTTAATCACTGGCTAGAGGCATTCCAGCAAGCCCCTTATAAAACCCCACCTAAAACACCAGTGTGGTTTATTAAGCCGCGTAATACGCGTATTAACTCAGGTGAGCCAATCATCCATCCTATTGGAGAAGAAGTTCAAAGTGGTGCAACGCTAGCGCTAGTCATTGGTAAAGAAGCACGTAAAGTGAGTAAAACCGATGCACATCAGTTTATTGCAGGGTTTGCACTAGCAAACGAAGTGAGCTTGCCAGAAGACACCTTCTATCGTCCTGCCATTAAAGCTAAGTGTCGCGACACCTTTTGCCCAATAGGTGAAATGGCGACAACTTCGCTAAATGCTCCTGTCGATATCATCACTCAAGTAAATGGTAAGGAAGTGGATCGTTGGTCAACAAAAGATCTGATCCGCGATGCTAGCGAGTTAGTGGCAGCACTAAGCGACTTTGCCACCCTAAAACAAGGGGACGTGATCCTAATAGGCACGCCACAACAACGTGTCACTATCAAACCGGGTGACGAAGTGGTCATCCTAGCAGAAGGCTTCCCTAGCCTGAAAAACACCGTTGTGGCAGCAGGAGGAAAATAATGTCTACTATCACTAAACGCGCAAAAGTTCTGTTTAAAGGCACTGAATATTCCGTCACTGTTGGCGACAACGAAGAAATAACCTTACCAAACGGGGATGTTATTGCTGGTGATTCTTCCGATATCGTGTGGTTACCTCCTGCACAAGGGACTTTATTTGCCCTAGGCTTGAATTATGCGGATCACGCAACAGAATTAGAGTTTAAGCCACCTGAAGAGCCGCTAATTTTTATTAAAGCTGAAAATAGCTTAACGGGCCACCGCCAAGTCTCAGTCCGTCCAGATAATGTTGAATATATGCATTATGAGTCTGAATTAGTGGTCGTAATTGGTAAAGCTGCCCATAAAGTATCGAAAGAAGACGCGATGGATTATGTCGCAGGTTACACCGTGTGTAATGACTATGCGATCCGCGACTATCTTGAAAACTATTATCGTCCAAATTTACGTGTTAAAAGCCGCGATACCTTAACACCAATTGGTCCTTGGATCGTCGATAAAAGCGCAGTTAAAGACCCTCACAACCTAGCTTTATATACCTATGTTAATGGTGAACTTCGCCAAAAAGGGACAACTGCTGACCTAATTTTCGATATTCCATTTTTAATTGCTTACCTCAGTGACTTTATGACACTGCAACCGGGGGACATGATTGCCACAGGGACACCAAAAGGGCTGTCTGATGTGGTACCGGGCGACGAAGTCATTGTTGAAGTTGAAGGTGTTGGCAGACTAGTCAATACCATTATCAGCGAAAAAGAATATGAGGAACGAGTGTAATGACTAAGATTAACCATTGGATCAACGGAAAAAACGTTGCTAGCAAAGACTATTTTCAAACCACCAACCCAGCAACTGGCGAAGTATTGGCTGAAGTCGCGGCTGGTGGGCAAGATGAAATCAATCAAGCCGTTGCTGCTGCAAAAGATGCCTTTCCTAAATGGGCCAATACCCCGATGAAAGAGCGCGCTCGCTTAATGCGTCGCCTTGGTGAACTCATTGATGAAAACGTCCCTCAAATAGCGGAAATGGAAACCCAAGATACTGGTTTACCTATTCATCAAACTAAAAATGTGTTGATCCCTCGTGCCTCACATAACTTTGAATTCTTTGCCGAAATTTGCCAGCAAATGAATGGTCGTACCTACCCAGTTGACGACAAAATGATGAACTATACCTTAGTTCAACCTGTTGGTGTTTGCGCACTGATTTCCCCATGGAACGTCCCATTTATGACGGCAACATGGAAAACAGCCCCTTGTTTAGCGCTGGGTAATACCGCTGTGTTGAAAATGTCTGAATTATCACCATTGTCCGCTAACCGCCTTGGGGAGCTGGCACTTGAAGCAGGTATCCCTGCGGGTGTTCTTAACGTGGTTCAAGGTTACGGTAGTACTGCCGGTGACGCGTTAGTTAAACACCATGATGTACGCGCGGTTTCCTTCACAGGGGGTACCGCCACTGGCCGCACCATCATGCAAAATGCAGGCTTGAAAAAATACTCAATGGAATTAGGCGGAAAATCCCCGGTTCTGATTTTTGAAGATGCAGACATTGAACGCGCATTAGATGCCGCACTGTTCACTATTTTCTCAATAAATGGCGAACGTTGTACCGCAGGTTCTCGGATCTTCATTCAAGAAAGCATTTACCCTGAGTTTGTAAAACGCTTTGCTGAACGTGCAAACCGCCTCATCGTCGGCGACCCGAACGATCCAAAAACACAAGTCGGTGCATTAATCAGCGAACAACATTGGAACAAAGTATCTGGTTACATTCGCTTAGGTATGGAAGAAGGTGCAACCCTATTAGCTGGTGGCCCAGATAAACCAACTGACTTACCTGCACACCTAAGAAACGGTAACTTCTTACGCCCAACTGTTCTGGCCGATGTTGATAACAGCATGCGTGTCGCACAGGAAGAAATTTTTGGTCCAGTTGCTTGCTTAATTCCGTTTAAGTCAGAAGAAGACGGTTTACGCATGGCAAATGATATCGAATACGGTTTAGCTTCCTATATTTGGACACAAGATGTGAGCAAAATCTTACGTTTATCTCGTAATATCGAAGCCGGTATGGTGTTTGTTAATACCCAAAACGTACGTGACCTACGTCAGCCATTTGGTGGTGTTAAAGCATCCGGTGTTGGCCGTGAAGGTGGCGAGTATAGCTTCGAAGTCTTCGCGGAAATGAAGAACGTCTGTATCTCCTACGGAGACCATAACATCCCTCGCTGGGGTGTGTAATAAAAAGCAAAATTATTCAGTAGCAAGCTACACCATTCTTTATTCTAAGTAATTTTGAATCAATGATAATTAATTTGGCTACTTATCCTAAATAATTCGTATTGTAGCTAGGCGGCAAGTGAAGTTATCCCTAGGAGCATACTGAAGTATGTGACTAGGGTAACTTTATGAAGCCAACAACGCTACGGCGCGAAGTATGACGGATAAGCGAAGGAGGAAGGAAATGGGTAAGTTGGCACTCGCCGCAAAAATAACACACGTCCCATCCATGTACCTATCAGAACTACCGGGTAAAAATCATGGATGCCGCCAAGCCGCTATCGATGGTCATAAAGAAATTAGCCGTCGTTGTCGCGAATTAGGCGTTGATACCATCATTGTTTTTGACACGCACTGGCTGGTCAATAGTGCTTACCACATCAACTGCGCCGATCATTTTAAAGGTATATATACCAGTAATGAACTCCCTCATTTTATTCGTGATATGGAATATGAATATGATGGAAACTCAGTCCTAGGCCAAATGATCGGCGAAGAAGCGCGCAAATTAGGTGTTCGAGCTCAAGCTCATGAAATTCCAAGCTTAACTCTCGAATATGCGACTTTAGTTCCTATGCGCTATATGAATAGCGACCGCCACTTTAAAGTGATTTCTATCTCCGCATTCTGTACTTCTCACAGCTTTGAAGACAGCCGGAAATTAGGCGAAGCCGTACTGACCGCGATCGAAAAATACGATGGCACCGTGGCTGTATTGGCTAGTGGTTCTTTATCACACCGTTTTATTGATGACCAAAAAGCCGAAGATGGTATGAATAGTTACACCCGCGAATTTGATGAGCAAATGGACAAACGTGTTGTGAAACTATGGCGTGAAGGTCGTTTCCAAGAGTTTTGCAAAATGCTGCCTGAATATGCTGATTATTGCTATGGTGAAGGGCATATGCACGATACGGTAATGCTATTAGGCATGCTGGGTTGGGATAAATACGCGGAAAAAGTGGAAGTGTTAACGGATTTATTCGCCAGCTCGGGGACAGGGCAAATTAACGCCGTATTCCCTCTTCCAAGTTATATTACTGAAAAACAAACCGCTACTGTATAAGGAATTGTTATGCCTCATTTTTATGCAGAATGCACAGAAAACATTCGTGATGAAGCCGAGCTCCCAGCGTTATTCGCTAAAGTGAATGATGCCCTTGCTGAGACGGGGATTTTCCCACTAGCTGGAATTCGTAGTCGCGCTATTTGGCTAGATACTTGGCAAATGGCCGATGGTAAGCACGACTATGCGTTTGTCCATATGACGTTAAAAATTGGTGCTGGTCGTTCCCTTGAAGATAAGCAAAAAACAGGGGAAATGATTTTCGACCTCATCAAAAACCATTTTGCTGATTTAATGGCAAAACGCTACTTAGCACTATCTTTCACCATGGAAGAGCTAGACCCTGTATTAAATTACAAACAAAACAATGTGCACGCCCTATTTAAAGGGTGAGGGTTTAGGCAGTAACTAATCGTTGTATTGAGAGGGCAAGATGGTTAAAAGTTTCGATAAACACATACCGCACTACCTAATCCCATTATTGGGGTCATTAGTGGCATTCGGCCCATTGTCTATCGATATGTATCTTCCTGCCCTACCTCAGATGGGGGTTGCTCTTCAAGCCTCTCAAGGGCAAATGCAGTACACACTAGGCGCTTTTTTTGCTGGCTTTTGTGTCGGGATGCTGTTTTACGGGCCACTGAGCGATTTGCTGGGCCGCCGTAAAATGTTGTTAAGTGGCTTGGCAATCTTTACCGTAGCAAGCTTATTATGTGCTCAAGCCTCTGATGCCAATACGTTAATTATTTTCAGGGCGCTACAAGCTTTTGGCAGCGGTGCTGCAATCGTGATGGCGAGGGCAATTGCTAGGGATGTGTATCCCGCAAATGAATTACCTAAAGTGTTGTCATTAATGACACTCGTCACCATGATTGCTCCATTACTTGCCCCATTACTAGGTGGTTTTCTACTTATCCACTTTCAGTGGCAAGCTATTTTTTATTTGTTGGCGCTGATTGGCCTATCTTCCGTGGCGGCAATTTTTTTCTTGCTCCCTGAAACATTACGCCACCAGCGGGGCACTGAGAATATTATTTGCGTTGCTTTTAAAAACTACGCTCAGGTGCTCAGCGACAAAGAAGCACTGAGTATTATCGGTACCATGGCGTTCTCTTTCGCAGGGATGTTCGCCTTTATTAGTGGCTCACCATTTGTTTACATCAGCTATTTTGGTGTTTCTGAACAGCATTATGGCCTGTTATTCGGCTGCAACATCTTGGGGATGATTGTCATGCTGTTACTCAATGTTAAGTTGCTAAAAACCTATAGTTTGACGCGTATATTGACCATGCAAAGCGGTTTTCAACTTGCGTTTGGCTTATTGTTGTTACTTTTTTATCAACAAAGCCTCTCCATAATTGTTATTCTGGTGGTACTGTTCCTATCGATGGTAAATGCTATCGGCACTAACAGTTTGTCACTGTTACTGCAACATCGCGGAAAAATTGCAGGTAGCGCCAGTGCACTCGCAATTTCAATTCAATTTGCATTGGCTGCTCTGGCTAGTGTTGCAGTTTCTGTATTACAGGATGAATCCCCATTTGCTATGACACTCGTTATGGCTATCTGTGCTGGGTTAAGTTTCACAAGCCAATATTTATCGGCTAAAAATCCCCACTCACAGGTGCAATCAGTGTCTTCGGAGAAAAACGAAAAATGAGCATAAATACCAATTCTACATTATTCCGCCAACAGGCTTATATCAACGGTCAATGGGTTGACGCACAAAACAACAACGTGTTTGAAGTGACAAACCCTGCGAATAACCACGTTATCGCCAAAGTGAGTAATGTAGGGGCGTTAGAAACTCAGCAGGCTATTGAAGCTGCTGAAAAAGCCCTCCCAGCATGGAGAGCTAAAACAGCGAAAGAACGTAGCCAGATTTTAAATAAATGGTTCCATTTGATGATGGAAAACCAAACAGAATTAGCGCAATTGCTCAGTGCAGAACAAGGCAAGTCGATAACCGAATCGATGGGAGAAATTGCCTACGGAGCCAGTTTTATTGAATGGTTTGCTGAAGAAGGTAAACGCATTTACGGTGAAACTATTCCGTCACCACTCCCAGGTCGCCGCCTTGTAACAATAAAACAACCTGTCGGTGTGGTTGCGGCAATTACGCCTTGGAACTTCCCTAATGCGATGATCACACGCAAAGTCGGTCCAGCTCTAGCAGCCGGTTGTACTATGGTACTAAAACCCGCCGCAGAAACACCACTCTCTGCGCTTGCACTCGCGGCATTAGGTGAACAAGCAGGTATCCCTGCTGGCGTATTTAACATCGTCCCAGGCACAGATGCCCAAGCCATTGGCGGGGTAATGACCTCCAGCCCTATTGTCCGTAAATTGACTTTCACAGGTTCTACCCGTGTTGGCAAATTATTGATGGAACAATGCGCTAATACTGTGAAAAAAATGTCCCTTGAGTTAGGTGGTAATGCGCCATTTATTGTCTTTGATGATGCGGATTTAGACGCAGCAGTACAAGGGGCTTTAGCCGCAAAATTCCGTAACAGCGGGCAAACCTGTGTATGCGCTAACCGCATCTTAGTTCAAGAAGGTGTCTATGATGAATTCGCCGCTCGCTTAGCAAAAGCTGTAAATGAACTAAAAATTGGCCCATCAACCCAAGCAGATTCACAGCAAGGCCCGCTGATTAACCAAGCCGCTGTCGATAAAGTGACAGAGCACATTGCTGATGCTGTTTCTCATGGTGCGAAAGTGATTGCAGGTGGTAAACCAGCGTCGTTGGGTGGTTTGTTCTTTGAACCTACAGTGATCACCGGTGTAACCGAATCCATGAAAGTCGCTAAAGAGGAAACATTCGGTCCACTCGCGCCTTTATTCAAATTCCGTGATGAGCAAGAAGCCATTGCACTAGCGAATGACACTGAGTTCGGCTTGGCATCCTATTTCTATTCAAAAGATATCGGTCGAATCTACCGTGTTGCTGAGGCTTTAGAAAGCGGAATGGTCGGTATTAATGAAGGCATTATTTCAAATGAAGTGGCCCCATTTGGTGGCATTAAGCAGTCTGGTCTGGGGCGTGAAGGCTCACGCTACGGAATTGAAGATTATCTGGAAGTGAAATACCTCTGTTTCGGTGGTCTTTCTAATTAGAAAGACACATTAGCTGGCGGTATTCGCTTTTAAAATCTTAGCTCTAAATAATTCGAGTTAGAACAAGGCGGCAAATGAGACTAATCCCTTAGGAGCATACCCGTGTGACTAGGGGATAGGCGCAAGCCTATCGTGAAGCTAACGCAGTTATAGCTCGAAGTATGACGAGCTGAGGTGCAAAAGGAGAATAAGATGTTACAAAAAGATGTCATATTGCAAATAGCCCAACGCCTTAATCAGGCTGAAAAATCACGTGAGCAGATCCGCCAGATTTCGTTGGATCACCCAGAGATGACGATTGACGATGCTTATGCCATCCAAAAAGAATGGGTTGGTTTGAAAATTGCTGAAGGACGTATACTCAAAGGCCATAAAATTGGGCTAACCTCCAAAGCAATGCAAGCAAGCTCACAAATAGATGAACCTGATTATGGCGCGCTACTTGACGATATGTTTTTTGATGACGGTTGTGATATTCCCACTGACCGCTTTATTGTCCCTCGTATTGAAGTAGAGCTTGCTTTTGTTCTCGCAAAACCCTTACACGGCCCCAACTGCACCATCTTTGATGTCTATAACGCAACTGATTATGTGATCCCTGCTCTTGAGCTAATTGACGCACGTTGCCATAACATAGACCCAGACACTAACCGTCCCCGTAAAGTATTCGACACAATTTCGGATAATGCGGCTAATGGTGCAGTGATTTTAGGCGGCAGACCTATCAAACCACGCGACTTAGATATGCGTTGGATTAGCGCACTGTTATATCGCAATGGCGTGATTGAAGAGTCTGGTGTCGCTGCCGCAGTTCTCAATCATCCCGCTAACGGTGTTGCTTGGTTAGCCAATAAATTAGCGCCGCATAATGTCCAACTTGAACCGGGCCAAATCATTCTTGGTGGTTCATTTACCCGACCTGTTCCTGCACGTAAAGGCGATGTGTTCCACGTCGACTACGGCAATATGGGTTCTATTAGCTGCCGTTTTGTATAAGGAAATACTATGGATCTGTTAGAAAATAAATTTAAAAAAGCCTTAAAAAGTGGTCAACCGCAAATTGGGTTATGGCTTGGGTTATGTAGCCCATACAGTGCTGAACTTGTTGCTGGTGCTGGCTTCGATTGGCTATTGATTGACGGTGAACATGCACCGAATAATGTACAAACTATATTATCTCAATTACAAGCAATAGCCCCTTATCCATCACAGCCAGTCGTCCGCCCACCGTGGAATGACCCGGTGATCATCAAACAATTGCTGGATATTGGTGCTCAGACACTTTTATTACCTATGGTGCAAAATGCTGAACAAGCAAAACAAGCCGTCCGTGCGACTCGCTATCCACCAGCGGGAATACGCGGTGTTGGTAGTGCATTAGCGCGTGCGTCACGCTGGAACCGTATCCCCGATTATTTAACTCGTGCAAATGATGAAATGTGCGTAATCGTGCAAGTAGAAACTCGTGAAGCAATGAA
This sequence comes from Providencia sp. TYF-12, assembly GCF_041344805.1. Taxonomy (NCBI): domain Bacteria; kingdom Pseudomonadati; phylum Pseudomonadota; class Gammaproteobacteria; order Enterobacterales; family Morganellaceae; genus Providencia; species Providencia sp. TYF-12. The sequence continues at coordinate 970,710 of NZ_CP166833.1, read as the reverse complement.
TAACCTGCCTGAAATTTTAAACGTTGAAGGAGTGGATGGCGTATTTATTGGCCCAGCAGATCTCAGTGCCGATATGGGTTTTTCTGGTAACCCTAATCACCCAGAAGTTAAAGCCGCAATAGAAAAAGCTATTGTACAAATTCGTGAAGCCGGTATCGCCCCTGGGATCTTAATGGCGGCACCAGACGTTGCCGAACACTACCTGAAACTCGGTGCCCTGTTTGTGGCAGTAGGTGTGGATACCACATTACTTGCTCGTACCGCTGAAGCGCTGGCAGCTAAATTTGGCAAAACCGTCTCAGAGGTCACTCCAAGTACACCAAGCGTTTATTAACAATAAGTATCGCTAAATAGGTCAATTTTAACCCTACAGACAATTACCCTATTTAGCTAAATAAAAAAGCAATATCACAATATAGGGCAGACAGCACCATGACTGCCTACTAGTCCCTTGTACCTATAAAATCTTCAAAAGAAAGAATTGAGGGCCCTACAATATGAGTAATCAACAACTTGCAAGCACTAACCCTGCTGAGCAACATAAAAATTTAACTGAGCCACAGCAACGGGTAATTAATAAACTATTCAAACGGCTGATAGTATTCTTATTCGTACTATTTGTGTTTTCATTCTTAGACCGGATTAATATCGGCTTTGCCGGCCTAACTATGGGAAAAGATATCGGCCTCACTTCCACCATGTTTGGCTTAGCGGCAACCTTATTTTATGTCACTTATGTTATTTTTGGTATTCCAAGCAATATCATGCTCAGTATTGTGGGGGCTCGCCGTTGGATAGCCACCATCATGGTGCTTTGGGGAATTGCCTCAACCGCAACCATGTTTGCGACCGGGCCAACCAGTTTATACATCTTACGGATGTTAGTGGGGATAGCAGAAGCAGGTTTCCTACCGGGCATTTTAGTGTATTTAACCTACTGGTTCCCCGCTTATTTCCGCGCTCGTGCTAATGCCTTATTTATGATAGCCATGCCAGTTACCATGGCATTTGGTTCACTCGCATCTGGCTATATCCTTGGTTTAGATGGCGTTTTAAACTTAAAAGGCTGGCAGTGGTTGTTCCTACTAGAAGGTTTCCCATCAGTGATCCTTGGGGTACTCGTTTGGTTCTATCTGGATGATTCTCCGAAAAAAGCCAAATGGCTGACCCAAGAAGATAAAGACACGCTTCAAGAAATGATGGACCAAGACCAACTGGAATTAGTGCAACCCCATGGCTCAAAAAGCCATACAGCAATGCAAAATACCAGTTTATGGAAAGAAATATTCACCCCTGTTGTCTTGATGTATACCGTCGCTTATTTCTGTTTAACCAATACATTAAGCGCAATTAACATCTGGACACCTCAGATCATGCAAAGCTTCAATGAAGGCAGTAGTAATGCCATGATCGGCCTGTTAACTGCAATCCCACAATTTTGTACCATCTTAGGGATGATCTACTGGAGTCGGCGGTCAGACCGTTTGCAAGAACGGAAAATGCATACTGCCTTACCGTATTTATTCGCCGCCGCAGGCTGGGTACTTGCTGCCATGACGAGTCACCCAATTATCCAATTGATTGGTATTATCATGGCCTCGACAGGTTCTTTCACTGCCATGGCCGTATTCTGGACGACCCCTGATCAATCCATTAGTTTACGTGCTCGAGCTATCGGTATTGCGGTTATCAATGCAACGGGTAATATAGGCTCAGCCGTCAGTCCACTATTGATAGGTTGGCTAAAAGACCAAACAGGTAGCTTTAATTCAGGCCTCTATTTTGTGGCAGGTTTGCTGGTCGTCGGTGCACTATTAGTTATCGCTATCCCAATGAAGAACTCAAGACCAAGAGCAACACCTTAATATTTTGATGGTTTGAATGATTTGAAGGTTTTGAATGTTTTAATAATTTATGCTGCAAATAATTATTAAAGGGTGTTACCCAAAATAATTTGGTTTGCAGCTAGGCGGCAAGCAAGTTAACCCTTAAGAACATACTGCGGTATGTGACTAGGGTTGGCTTGTGAGGCCAACAACGCTGCGAGCCGAAGAATGAAGGGTAACTCAACTTTAATTACGAATATCGACATCAGTACAGACTACGACGAAACCCAAGGTAACGATGACGTTCACTACCAAACCTTTGGTAACATGGCGGCTTTCTTTGGCCGTGATATGCAAGCCCATCGCCATGACGGTTTTTTCCAATTACACTATTTGGTTACTGGTCATATCACCCTACAACTTGATGAATCTCGTTATTCGGTTCAGGCACCTTTATTTATTCTAACGCCCCCATCTGTCGCCCATGCCTTCTTTACCCAAGAAGACACTGATGGCCACGTACTAACTGTACGGCAAGATTTAATTAGCCCACTATTGGGTTCGCTTTACCCTGCTAACCCTGACTTAGTCAATATTCCAGCAATTTGTTTATCTGTTGCAGACAAACCCGAAGATATTGACACCTTCAATCATTATTGGGCGCTAATGGCTCGTGAATCGGCAAATAACGCTGTAGGGAAAGATCAGGTTTTATCCTCTTTAGCACAGGCTTTTTTTGCTTTTCTACTAAGGTCAATCCCTCTTGATGAGCACCCGACCACAGGTGTTCGAGGGGAGCATCGTTTATTCCAACGCTTTAATCAACTCATTGACTTACATTATCATGAGCACCTAGCAGTACCTGAGTATGCAAAAAAACTCGGGGTCACTGAATCTCGATTGAAAGATATGTGCCGCCGTTTCGCGAATAGGCCGCCTAAACGGCTCATTTTTGATAGGATATTAAGGGAAGCAAAACGTATGCTGCTATTTTCTGATAGCCCAGTCTCTGAAATTGCCTACCAGCTTGGTTTTAAAGACCCCGCTTATTTTGCCCGCTTTTTTAACCGATTAGTGGGTTGTTCCCCAAGTTTATGGCGCGAACAAAATATCCACTAGTACGGGTAGTTTTATCACAAAAATAACACATGTATTGCATATTAAGAATGCAATACATTTTCATGCTTCCTGATAGCCTATCTTTTCCCACCACCACACTTTTATTTTACATTTTAAAAACATTTTGATGTTTTATTGATTTTGTTTCAACATTATCAACAATGTCAAACTGATTAACAAAAAGTGAATGTAAAGATTAAAAAACAACCACCAAAAACCAAAATAACAAATATATATTAATATATAAATAAAGTATAATTGATTGATATACATTGTTTTTACATTTAATCTGATAATTACATTAACATCAAAACATCGAAGTGATCACAATTCTTTCATAAAAAACCATTTCCAACGAAAAGTACCCGTTAACCTTTAAAAAGTCTCTTTAAAACTTACTCAGAAAGCGATTCAATTAATAAACACAAAAGAAACATAAAATTAACATAATTTAGCTTGCAACCTTTGTACCCCTATCATTGCAAGCCCTCATTGTGAGATAACGAGGTAGACATGAAACCAGAAGATTTTCGTTCAGATGCTAAACGCCCTTTTAATAGCCAGGAATATCTAAAAAGCCTACAAGATGGCCGTGAAATCTATATTTATGGCGAGCGTGTGAAAGATGTCACCACTCACCCTGCTTTTCGTAACTCCGCCGCTTCTATAGGACAATTATATGATGCGCTTCATGATAAAACGACTCATGACCAACTTTGCTGGAACACCGACACCGGTAATGGGGGATACACACATAAGTTCTTTCGTTTCGCCACAAGTGCAGATGAATTGCGCCAACAGCGCGATGCAATCGCAGATTGGTCACGCCAGAGCTATGGATGGATGGGACGCACTCCAGACTATAAGGCGGCATTCGCCAGTTGTTTAGGTGCTAACCCAGAATATTACGGCCAATTTGCTGATAACGCCCGTAACTGGTATAAACGCATTCAAGAAAGTGGGCTTTACTTTAACCATGCTATTGTTAATCCACCTATCGACCGCCATAAACCCGCAGATGAAGTAAAAGATGTTTATATAAAACTAGAAAAAGAAACTGATGCAGGTATTATCGTCAGCGGTGCAAAAGTCGTTGCAACTAACTCTGCGTTAACGCACTACAATTTTATTGGTTTTGGCTCTGCGCAAGTCATGGGTGACAACCCTGATTTCGCACTGATGTTTGTCGCCCCTATGGATGCTGATGGCGTGAAACTGATTTCACGTGCATCTTATGAATTAGTCGCAGGAGCTACTGGCGCACCATTTGATTACCCATTATCAAGCCGTTTCGATGAAAATGACGCAATCCTCGTGATGGATCATGTGTTAATTCCATGGGAAAACGTGTTGATCTACCGCGACTTTGATCGCGCTCGTAACTGGGCAGTACAAGGTGGTTTCGCTCGCCTGTTCCCGTTACAAGCTTGTGTACGTTTAGCGGTGAAACTCGATTTCATCACCGGTCTTCTGCAAAAAAGCTTGGAGTGTACTGGTGTTATCGACTTCCGTGGTGTACAAGCAGACTTAGGTGAAGTGGTTGCATGGCGCAATTTGTTCTGGTCATTAACTGATGCAATGACCTCTGAAGCAAAAGCTTGGGAAGGCGGTGCATTCTTACCTGATACTCAAGCAATTCAAACGTATCGTGTTATGGCACCAATGGCCTACACCAAAATCAAAAATATAATAGAAAGTAACGTCACCAGCGGCCTGATTTATCTACCATCTAGCGTTCGTGACATGAATAACCCAGAGATTGATAAGTATTTAGCAAAATATGTTCGTGGCTCCAACGGTATGGATCATGTTGAACGTATTAAGATCTTAAAACTTATGTGGGATGCAATCGGCAGTGAATTTGGTGGCCGTCATGAGCTGTATGAAATTAACTATGCTGGTAGCCAAGATGAAATTCGCCTGCAATGTCTGCGTCATTCATACGGTTCTGGCAATATGAAAGCCATGACAGATATGGTTGATCGTTGTTTATCCGATTACGATCAGCACGGATGGAAACGTCCACACCTGCATAACAACAATGATATTAATCAGTTAGATTCGCTGCTAAAATAATCGGCAGCAGGAGGTCAAAATGTCTTTAGAAAATGAACATCGCCTGCGTTTCAGAGATGCGATGGCAAGTCTTGGTGCAGCAGTTAACATAGTCACCACGGATGGTACTGAAGGTCGCTGTGGGATCACCGCAACCGCAGTCTGTTCAGTTACAGATACGCCACCAACTTTGATGGTATGTGTCAACCGCAATAGCGCCATGAATGCGGTATTTCAAAAGAATGGCCGCCTGTGTGTAAACGTACTAAGCCATGATCAAGAAGAACTCGCCTGCCACTTCGCAGGTATGAAAGGTTCAACCATGGAAGAGCGTTTTAGTTGGAATGTGTGGGACAACGGTATTTTACAACAACCTTTACTGAAAAATGCCCTTGCCAACCTCGAAGGTGAAATTACGCAAGTCCAAGATATTGGTACTCACTCAGTGTATATGGTTGAAATGAAACAAATCATTGTCAATGACACAGGGCATGGTCTGGTTTACTTTAAACGCAAGTTCCACCCTGTTATGCACCAAATACTTGAACCAACAGCGTAAGTAGCGATACAACTTGAAATATAACGAGTATATCTGACTGAAATAGCCTCTAATTTAAGAGGCTATTTTGTTATATATACTAAACTGTTACAGAAACACTTTACGATATTCCTTTTCTTTTTATATTACATTCCCTTTCACTCTTTTCTGATTGCATAATTAATAAGACTCTTATACGTTTAGCTAAAATCAAATTAAATAAAAACCGCTGACTAAAAGGCATTAATATGACCATCACTCTTATCGTTGTAGCTGTTTTATTATTATTGGCTGTTGGCTGGGGGATATCTATTTATAACCGCTTAATCAATGCGCGTAACCAAGTGATTAACCAATTTGCTAATATCGACGTGGTTTTAAAGCAGCGTGCCGATCAAATTCCACAACTGGTCACTATTACAGAAAAAGCAATGGAACATGAAAAAAGCCTTTTTATCTCATTAAGTGACGCACGCCAAAGCTACTTTAGTGCCCAAAATATGGCGGACAAGATCACCGCTTCAAATGAAATGAACCGCGCACTGGGTAACCTTATAGCTATCGCAGAAAATTACCCTACCCTCATTTCTGGTGAGCAATTCACACAATTACAATTAGCCCTAAGCGATGTTGAAAATAAAATAGCCCAACGCCGTGAAAGTTTTAACGATGCAACAACAGAGTATAATACTGCAATACAAATGTTCCCTGACAACCTGATTGCTAATGCCTTTCGTTTTACACAATTACCATTACTTGATATTTCTGAAGATGATAAAAAATATCATGGTATCCAGTTTAAATAATATCAACGTAAAGGGTATTAGTCTGTGAATATGTATTTTTTACTCGGGGCAGCGATTGGTGCTTTAATTTTATTTATCGATAATAAGTTTTCGATAAATAAAAGAGTAAATTGGGGGATCATCCCTTTTATCAGCATTGCCTGCGGTATGTGGTACTCGCTATCACCTACTCAAGGGGATTACGGCAGTATCATTTATTATATTGTGATATTGACCATTTCCTTTTTTATTATTCGTCATATCGTCAAAGCCAGTAAAGCCGGCTTTCAGCGGTATCAGCGATTACAAAATGAAGGTTCATCAAAGTTTAGCGCTTTTCTTAAAGTACTCGTGGGGACTTTACTAGCAAGTTGCTTATTTGTAGGCTTTTTTATCGACATGCGAGTGTTTTTCATCGCATTTGTCTTAGCCTTCGTATTTAAGTTTATTGAAAATACACCAACCAAGCGCTTCTTAAAATTTCAAAAAAACCTCGCGACATCCAAAATACGCTCAATAGCTATAGGGCTTGTCGAAGTTGAAGGTGAAATAACCACAGGTACTGAAATTAAAAGCCAGTTAGGTAATAAAACCTGCTATGGCTCCTTTTATTTTGAGTATTCCATATCGAAAGATAAAGATGGTAAAAAAAGTTATACATTACAAAATAGTAAAAGCCGTATGGAGAGTTTTATCCTGACCGATGATACAGGGTCAGTAAAGGTAGAATGTGACCCCGATTACTTTGTTTATCCAGGGCTACAAGCGCATATGGATATTGAGCAAGGCAACCGTCGTTATACTGAATATTTGCTTGAACCAAAAACCCGTTATTTACTGATTGGCACCGCTGACGCGAATGAAAAAGGTGAGCCCGTTATTATCCGCAAAGCTCCTCATATGCTATTAGGTGTTTCTCCAGCTGACTATGTTGTACATTGGAATAAAACCGGGCCATTACGTCGGAATTTATCCATTACCGCCATTATTGCACTGTTATTGATTGGGGTTATTTTGGTTACCCCGATAAATTACCGTAATGGGCAATTAAATCTGTATTTTGACAAAATATCATTATTCGGTGATAACTAGCATGGAAACGCTTATTTTCTTCATTATTATTGTTATCATTGGCTATATAATCATTCGCTATCTAATTAATATTTATAACAATATTGTCTTTTTGAAAAATAATTGCCTCAAAGCATTTGCCAATATTGATGTGCTATTAATGAAACAAATTGAGTTAATACCAGCGCTGACTCAAGTGGCAGATAAAGCTATCGCGTATGAAAAACAGCTTATTAATGAAATAGTTGAAAGCCGACAGCGCTATTTATCCAATACGGCCATTGAAATCAAAATTGATACTGCAAACCAACTATCGCCAAAAATAAAGCCATTAATTGCTATCGCAGAAAACTATCCCGCGCTTATCAGTAAGGCGGTACTATTGGAATTACAAACACAAGCAAAGCATATTGAAGAGCAAATTGCCGACAGACGTGAATTTTTCAACCAAACGGTCACACTCTACAATACCGATATTCACATCTTTCCAAACCTAATTTTTGCAGCGTTATTTCGCTTTAAAGCTATTCCTCTGCTATACGGTAAACAGGAGCCTTCACAATGATCAGCATTCCTTTTTCTTGGTTTGGTTTTACTGATTGGCTTCTTGAGCAAGAAGCTGGGTTAGTCATTATGTTTGCCACGTTCGGCACATTGTTTTTATCTATTGCCACCCTTGTCGTACTAAATATACTCGGGTTAAAAAAACTCTCACTCTATATTTCAGGGGCTTTATTTTGCTCAGTTTTTATTAGCATGATTGTGATGATCCCACTATTACTGCTTTTCAGTATTGAAGACTCAATCAAGTTACAACTTATCTGGGTCATTATTGTTGCCAGTTGCCTAATTTCATTTTTAAGTAACCGACATTATTTGGAGATCTATTTTAATTCCATTGAAAATAAAATTGAAAAAGAAACCAAAAAACAAAAATCCAAACGGAAAAACAAAAAATAGAGGACAAATAAAAGTCCTTTTTATGGTTTCAATGCAAAAATCTTACTGTAATTTTTAGGGTTTAAACGTAAATAAAGCAACAATGTCACTAATACAAATGCAATATGCATTGCCCACACCCATGTAAAATTATGGCTGACTTGGTGTAACCAAGCTGCACATAGCGGGCCAAATGCGGCAATAATAAAGCCCCCCGCTTGCATTAAAGACGTAAGAGCTCCAGCACTAACAGGGTGCGATATATGGTCTAATGCAGTGATAATACTCAGTGCAAAACACCCACCAAGCCCTAGGCCGAGCAAAGCAACCCATAACAACGGGAAAGCATTCGCGAATAACATTAACCCTAAAAATCCAATTGCTTGGCTACTAAGCGTTACCATTAGCCAAAATCGCCGATCAATATTATGTGAAGCCAGTACAGGGATCATCAATGCAGATAACGCTTGAAACACCGTTAATATGGCAACAAAAGAACCGCTTTGTGCAGCACTGATCCCTTGTTGTTGGAAAAATGGCGCCAACCAAGTCACCACAGTGCCATAGCCTGCGTTGATAAGCCCAAACCCAGCCATTAACAACCAAGCTCTGGGTTTACGTAAAAAGCGCCATAAAGAAACCTGCTCGGCTTTTGGCGTACGAGCCGTACGAATGTTCAGAAAAACAGCAACCAAAGCCAACAGCGCAGGGAATGCAAGCCAAGCTAAAGCCGTTTGCCAATGCCCCGTTGCATTTTCTAATAGTGGCGTTAATTGCGCCCCGATCGCACCACCAGCCATTAAGGTTGCAGAATACAGCCCTGTCATCATCGCCATTTTTTGTGGGAAGTTAGCTTTGATAAGCCCCGGAAATACCGACTGAATGTACGCCGCCCCTACACCACATAAAAAAGCCGTGAACAGTAAAGAGGTGCCATCCTCTACAAAATAGCGCCCTAATGAGCCAACGAGCAGCAATAACATCGCTGCACTAATCCCTAACCGTTCTCCTAACTGTTGATTTAAGATAGGTACAATTAATGCGCCAATGCCCATCAACAACATAGGTAATAAAGTGAGCAAAGAAATACTTTGATAGCTCATCCCTGTCGTTTGCATAATACTATCAATAACGGGCCCTGGGCCGGTCATGAATGGCCGTAAATTGACCCCCACTAACACAATAGTGAGTATCAAGGCAAAAGAGGATGAGGCTGTTTTACCCATTATTTCTGTTGTTCCGACCATAACTGATACAGTGAAGAACAAGCGTCATTATCAGGTTTCAACTGTTCAAAACGCAAACCGGATTGGTGTTCAGGTTCAACTCGTAAAGCCTTGGCAATCCCTTCTGTTGATAGCCCAAAGGGCTCTGCATCTTGGTTTGAATAAGCGTACACAACCCGGCTAACCCCTGCCATTCGCATAGCGGCAAGGCACATAGGACAAGGTTGCCCACTGGCATAGACCACACAATCTTCCAGTTTAACGCGGTTCAATGTTTTCCCTGCTTGTCGCAAAGCCATCAATTCGGCGTGTGCTGTTGGGTCACTTAATTCAAGCATTTGGTTCACACCAGTCGCCACCACTTGCCCGTCACACACCACGACAGCACCAAATGGGCGACCACCAGCCCGTACATTTTCTGCCGCTAAAGTGATAGCTTGCTGTAAAAATTGCCTATCTGACATTATTTAGCTCCTGATTTTTCAAGAATTTCAATAAGGTTACGATACCCTTTACTTTTTGCCAGCGTCAACGGCGATGCACCCGTACTATCCGCTAAATTGACATCCGCGCCACCGTTAATCAATAGTGTCACAATCTGCGCGTACTTATCACTACCATCACCCAAAATAATAGCTTCAATTAGAGCAGTCCATCCTAGGCGATTAACATGGTTAACATCCACACCAGCGTCAATCAACGTCTTAACTGTCTGCACATGCCCCCGCTCTGCCGCTGGGATCAGCGCCGTACCACCATAACGGTTGGTACTCGTTAAATCAGCCCCATTTTGTAAGGTTAATAACAAAATCTCCTGCAAGCCGCGGGCACCTGCATATAAATAAGGGGAATCTTGCATTGCATCCCGTGCATTCACATTTGCACCTTGTTCAATCAGGTAACGAGCAACTGCAATTTGGTTTTTATGTGTTGCTGCCATCAATGGTGTACGCTGACGCAGATCTCGCTGTTCAATATCAGCCCCCTGTTCGACCAAAGATTGCAACTGATGAAGGTCGCCTTGCTCCGCAAGTGCGACAAGTGGACTCTGTTGTGGATTTGCCATCCCTTTCACCATAAATATCAAAGAAATAGTCAAAATACCCAGTAAAGAAACCAACCACTTAATAGATAAAAAAGTTATTTTCATGATTTATCTCCTATAAGCCCTTTAATCTACTCAAAAAATATGCTATTTAAAAATTAAATAACTTAATGATAGGTATTAAAAAAATGAATCCACTACTCAACTTTGTATTATTAAAAACCTTTGTAACGGTTGCTGAAACAGGGAATTTTACTGTTGCTTCACAGCACCTAAATTCGACGCAGTCAACATTAAGTCAACAAATACAACGTTTAGAGGCACTTGTGGAGCACCCTTTATTTATACGTGGGCATCGAATACTCACACTCACAGAAACAGGGGAGATCCTACTTAGCTACGCTAAAAATATTTTAGCCCTAAATGATACTTTCTTTATGAAAATAACAGGTAATGCCGTCATCCAAACTATTCGGCTAGGTTTCCCTGAAGATTTAGCATCAGGGCAAGTCACTCCCACTTTAGCTGCTTTTATGCAGGCAAACCCGAATGTGCGCTTAGAAGTCACTAGTGGATTAAGCCGCCAATTACACCAACGTTACCAACATGGTGAACTGGATTTGATCATTGTTAAGCAAAAAAAAGGCGAGTTTAAAAGCGACTATCACTGGCCAGAGCCTTTATGTTGGTTAACCAGCAGCCAAGCAAAACGGTTAAATATTGACTCCGTGCCACTGGTGGTTTTCCCTGAAAATGGCCTATACCGCAATGATATGTTTAAACTATTGGATAGTGAACAACGCCCTTGGCACATTACCTATACCTGTTCCAGCCTTGCTGGTATCCAGAGCGCTATTGCTGATGGGTTAGGCGTTAGTTTATTACCTCTACGTGCGAAACTCCCGCAACATCGGGTTTTAACAGAAGAAGAAGGTTTTCCTGTTGCTCAAGAAATGGAAATCGCCATGCATTTTCACACTAATACCTCCGATATAATTAATCAATTAGCCGAAAAACTGGCTCAACAATTAGGGGAGCGCTAGCTATGGATGCATTATTTAATAAATTAATTGATGTAGAAAAAAAGCTACATCTTTCAGCTAACCGGCAGAATATTAATTTCCTTCGTGAGGTGCTACATGAGGATTTTTTTGAATTTGGACGCTCAGGGGGGACGACAAATAAGACCAATACTTTATCCGTACTTGTTGATGAACAGCCTAAAACAATTTATTCAGAAGATTATCATTGCACGTTATTGAGTGATAATACGCTGCTAATGACCTATACCAGTTTTGAGCGACAACAAAATATTAAAATAAAGTTAACCCATCGCTCATCTATTTGGCTGAAAAACTCAAAAAACCAATGGCAATTAAGGTTTCATCAAGGGACGCCGACGGGCGGTCAATAAAGTGGGAAAATATCTCCCACTTTATGATGAGTACGATATTAGTTCGTTGAGTTATTTCTTATCAAAATACCCTGCTCGAATCGATGCGCCAATTAAATTCACGACAAAACGCCCCGCGGTCACCCCTGTTAATTTCGAGGGTATATCCTTAGCTGGGGTGATTTCGACGATATCCATCCCCACAACTCGGCCTTTTTTCACTAAGCCGTGAATTAAGCTACGCGCTTGTAAGTAAGTCACTCCGCCCGGTGCAGGGCCATCAACCCCCGGCATAATGCTTGGGTCGATACCATCAGCATCAATACTGATATAGTAATTTGAGTTATCTGGAATACGGTCTAAAATTGCCTGCATCCCCACTTCATGCAATTCGTAGGCAGGAATAACATGGGCTCCATGGTCTTTGGCAGCTTGGTAATCTGCGGGACGACCACTTCCTTGAGCACGCAAACCAATTTGGAATATTTCACCAATATGTTTCATTTCAGATGCGCGACGAATAGGGCTCGACAGGCCAGTATCTACCCCATTAACCTCTTCGCGCCAATCTAAATGAGCATCAATATGAACCAAAGTAACAGGGCCTACCTCGTCAAAACCTTGCAAAATAGGCGTGGTAATTCCATGGTCTCCACCTAAAACAATCGGTAGTGCATTTGCTCTTAATAATTGCCGAATAGCTTGTGCTGCTCGTTGGTGATGCTCTCCCAATGGTTTTGATAAGTCAGGGATGACATCACCGCAGTCGACAAATTTGATGTCTTCCCGCCCTTGTAATAATGGTCCGTCAATATCAAAATCATAATGATCTGGGTGTCTCACAATCCTATCACTCATATCACGTAGATATTGTGGAGCCCTCGACTGATCATTGGTAAAAGCATGGGCACTGTAAGCTGAGCTAAATGGCATCCCTAGTATGGCAATATCCGCTTCAATATTGGTCAAGTCAGTCACAAGCTCTGAATATAAAAATGTTTTATGACCAACATGAGGAGGTGTCGTTAATTTTTTCATATAACATAATCCTTATTAAATTTATTTTTATTTCTTAATTAGCTGCCAAATGTATTGGCTAAAAAGACAAATAATGGAACTCCGACAATATCTGTTAATACCGTTCCGGCAATAGGGATAATGATGAAGGCTTTTCGCGAAAACAGCCCATATTTATTACAAATTGCATCCATTACGACTAACCCATTTGGTGTCGCACCTAACCCATGACCAATAAACCCTGCTGACATGACAGCAGCATCATAATTTCGCCCTAATGCACGATAAACAATAAATATAGCAACGAGCACTGTTGCAATAACCTGAGTGATTAATATTATGGTTAATGGCAATGCTAATTCGTAAAGTTCCCAAAGCTTTAATTTCATCATCGCCATAACTAAAAACATTTCTAACGATATTGTTGAAATTAATACCACTGTACTACGCGATATTTTGATAATTGGTTTTCTTTCATTAAATGAATGGAAAATAACACCAACAAATAAACTAAAAATATGTCCTGGAATAGTAAACCCTGTAGCTTCACTGATCCATTTAGCTGTTGGCATACCAATAGCAAGTATTGATAAAATAACGGCCCCAGTGACGATACACTGCTGAGGCGTGACCTTATCTTCCTTACTTTCCTTTTCAGTTAAGTCATCTAAATCAATATGATCGGTTTCAATTTTTAAGTTATTTCTTTTTATCAACCAGTTTCCTACTGGCCCACCTAATATTGAGCCGGCGATCAGCCCAAATGTTGAAGCGGCGAGTCCGACATTCAGTGCTTGGTCGTAACCAAAAGATTCGATAAGAGGAGCCAAAGAAGCCGCCATACCGTGGCCACCTTGCATGGAGGCTTGGCCCGCCATCATCGCAATTAATGGTTCGATATCTAAAACATAAGATAAGCCAAGGCTAACACCATTTTGGGCGAACGCTAGCCCCCAACAAATAACCATATACAATAATAATATCTTACCGCCACTAACAAGTAATTTAACCCCCGTCATCAAACCGATAGTGACGAAAAACACATACATAGATAAATCATATAATGTATTATCAAAACTTAGTTCTACAATATTAAATTGGTATGCTAACCACATAATGACGGAAAATATAAACCCGCCAATAACAGGGCTAGGAATCGAATACTTCATAAAAAATGGAAACTTTTTTATAATTACATTGCTCGCAATTAATAATAAGGCCCCTAATGCTGTAAATGTAATCATATCCAGTTTTATTGTTAACATTTCATCTGTGACCATAAATTAGAATCCTTTTGTATTTATATATATTTGGATTAATTATTATTTTGTGGCGCCACTTTGGTAATAATTTATTAACAACTACAACTTTAAGATATACATATCTGCTAAGAATAAAAGTGATATTTTTGATCCTATGGTTTCATAAAATGAAACCTTTTCTGAAATAAAAAATAATTTTAAAAATTAAAATAAAAACATATCAATTATGTTATTTGTGTCTCAATAGAAAGTAAGTTAAATTAACAATTAGTGATTGATTTCACGTAATAGGTATAAATATGCATAATAAAAAATTAACTGAAAAAGATTTAAAATCATTGCGGGTTTTTATTTCCGTTGCTGAGGCAGGGGGCTTTTCTATCGCAGAGAAAAAACTCAGTATGTCTAAAGCCTCAATAAGCCGTCACATCCGTGAAATTGAAGATAAATTGGGAGTACAGCTCTGTGAAAGAGGCCCTGCAGGCTTTAAACTCACAGAATCGGGTTTGTTAGTGATTGAAAAAGCTAACATGGCCTTGACAGCTTTGGATAATATTAAGACAGAAGTAGATGAGTTACATGGAATTTTATCTGGGACACTTGTGATTGGTGTTATCGAACATATCTTGATTGACCCACTTTGCCACCTTTCATCCACCATTTCTCAATTCACCCAAGCGGCTCCCAACGTTAAATTAGAGCTGATTATACTCAACCATAACCAATTAAACCGAGCACTTAGTGATAGAACTATTCATATTGGTATTAGGGGGCAATATCATGAAAATAGCCGTTTTAATTACCAATTTTTATTTATTGAAAAACATAAGCTGTATATTTCGGCTAAAAGCGCTCCAAATAAGCACAATCTAGCATTAGTCTACCGCCCTCACCCATTCACAGAAAGTATTCTAGCTTCAGGTGAATTTAATAAAGGCCCTGAAGCTGCGGGGCTTGAAGCTGTCGCAACCTTTATTGCATCAGGTCACTATGTCGGAATATTGCCTGAAAATTACGCATCTCAAATTAATTTTCGCCATTCTCTTATAGAAGTGGAACACTCTCCCGTTTTTCATAACCGAATTTGTGCTATCACTGAAGCCAGCAAACCCCTCACACAAAGTGAGTCATTATTTTTAAAATTACTCTCACATTCAGGTGAACAACTTGATTAAACAAATAAAAAACCCCCAATAAGTCACCTTACCGGGGGTTTATTAAAAATTAAATCAGTATTAATTATAGAACATCAATACAGTTTAATTCTTTAAATGCCTGCTCTAAACGAACAACCATTGAATCTTGTGCTTTACGCAGCCATACACGTGGGTCATAGTATTTTTTGTTAGGTTTATCAGCACCCTCAGGGTTACCTAACTGACCTTGTAAATAGCCTTCGTTCTTTTTGTAGTACTGTAAGATACCATCCCAAGTAGCCCATTGGGTATCAGTATCGATGTTCATTTTGATCACACCGTAGCCTACAGCTTCTTTGATTTCTTCAGCGCTTGAACCTGAACCGCCATGGAATACGAAATCTAAACTGTTGTGTGGCAGGTTATATTTCTCAGAAACATAGTCTTGTGAATTACGCAGAATTTTTGGCGTTAACTGTACGTTACCTGGTTTATAAACACCATGGACGTTACCAAATGAAGCCGCAATAGTGAAACGAGGGCTAATTGCGCTCAGTTTCTCATAGGCGTATGCAACATCTTCTGGTTGAGTATACAGTTCTGAGCTATCCATACCAGTGTTATCAACACCGTCTTCTTCACCGCCAGTACAGCCTAATTCGATTTCCAGAGTCATATCGATTTTAGCCATACGCGCTAAGTATTTAGAACAGATTTCAATGTTTTCTTCTAAAGATTCTTCTGATAAGTCAATCATATGGGAAGAAAACAGTGGTTTACCTGTTTTCGCATAGTGTTTTTCACCTGCATCCAGTAAACCGTCAATCCATGGCAGTAATTTACGTGCGCAGTGGTCGGTATGCAGAATAACTGGAACACCGTAATGTTCTGCCATTTGATGTACGTGATAAGCACCTGAGATTGCACCTAAAATTGCTGCTTGTTGCCCTTCTGCTTTCAGGCCTTTACCTGCGATAAATGCAGCACCACCATTTGAAAACTGAACGATAACTGGTGCACGTACTTTTGCTGCTGCTTCAAGTACCGCATTAATTGAATCAGTACCAACACAGTTCACTGCTGGCAATGCAAAGTTATTTTCTTTGGCAACTGCGAAAACTTTCTGTACATCATCACCCGTGATAACACCCGGTTTAACAAAATCAAAAATTTTAGACATGTGAAAAGGTCCTGTGGTGAACAGGCAGCCTACGCTGCCTGTTGTGTATGAAAAAATTAATTACGATTTAGCTCGTTCTTCTAGCATCACAACGGCAGGGAGTTTCTTACCTTCAACGAACTCAAGGAAAGCACCACCGCCCGTAGAGATATATGAAATTTTGTCAGCGATACCGAATAAATCGATAGCTGCTAAGGTGTCACCACCTCCTGCGATAGAGAATGCGTCGCTATCTGCGATTGCTCTCGCCACAATTTCAGTTCCTTTGCGGAAATTAGGGAACTCAAACACGCCAACAGGGCCATTCCATAAAATGGTTTTTGCATTTTTGAGGATTTCGGCCAAACGCTCTGCTGACTTATCACCTAAATCCAGAATTTGCTCGTCATCTTTAATTTCAGTGCTTGATTTTAATGTTGCTTCTGCGGTTTCTGAAAACTCGGTTGCAACACGGACATCAGTCGGCACTGGAATTTGGCAGTTAGCCAGTAATTTTTTCGCTTCTGGGATTAAATCATCTTCATACAAAGAGCGACCAACATTGTTCCCTTCAGCTGCGATGAAGGTATTTGCAATCCCCCCACCTACAATCAGTTGGTCAGCAATTTTAGACAGAGAATCTAATACTGTCAGTTTAGTGGATACTTTAGAGCCACCCACAATCGCCACCATTGGACGTGCAGGGTTATCCAACGCTTTACCCAGCGCTTCCAGTTCATTGCTTAACAGTGGACCCGCACAAGCAACTGGAGAGAATTTTGCAACGCCATGAGTTGACGCTTGCGCACGGTGAGCCGTACCAAATGCATCCATGACATATACATCACATAGTGCTGCATATTGTTTTGATAGCGTTTCATCGTCTTTTTTCTCGCCTTTATTAAAGCGAACGTTTTCCAGAACAACTAATTCGCCATCTGCGATTTCGACGCCGTTTAAGTAGTCTTTAACTAAACGAACAGGGTAATCAATTTTGTCGGCCAGATAGTCAACAACAGGTTGCAGTGAAAACTCTTCGTTGTACTCGCCTTCGGTCGGGCGACCAAGGTGAGAAGTGACCATGACTTTAGCGCCTTGTTTAAGAGCAGCTTCAATGGTTGGTAATGAAGCACGAATACGTGCATCAGAAGTAACTTTGCCATCTTTTACAGGGACGTTTAAGTCAGAACGGATGAAAACACGTTTACCCGCTAAGTCTAAATCGGTCATCTTAATTACAGACATGGTGAATCCTCTTGTTGATTCTCTATAAAGTTGCTATTAACTACTGCGCGGAAGCTATCTAGGATAGTGTCCGTTGTCTGTCAGTAGCCAATTAGTTTAAACCTGTTCGCCGAAACCGACGGCTGCCATCGCTAGTGTAGTATCTAGCATCCGGTTAGCAAACCCCCATTCGTTATCACACCAAACCAGGGTTTTAATTAAATGTTTTCCGCTAACTCGCGTTTGCGTACCATCAATGATAGCACTGTGCGGGTCATGATTAAAATCCATCGACACGAGCGGTAATTCTGTGTAGTCCACTATACCACGAAAATGCCCTTGTGCAGCGCTTCGCAATAGTTGGTTCACTTTTTCGACGCAAACATCGTCATGTACGGTAACACTCAAATCAATCGCTGTCACATTGGTCGTGGGTACACGGACGGAAATCGCTTCAAAGTGATCTTTAAATTTAGGGAAAATACGGGTAATCCCCGCAGCTAATTTGGTGTCAACTGGAATAATCGACTGGCTTGCCGCACGTGTTCTGCGTAAATCTTTATGATAAGCATCGATAACGGGTTGGTCATTCATGGAGGCGTGGATAGTGGTCACAGTGCCCGATTCAATGCCAAAGCTGTCATCCAGTAATTTGATAATCGGGATAATGCAATTTGTCGTACAAGACGCGTTAGAAACAATGTTATCGCTTGCCGTTAAGCTTTCATGATTAACCCCATACACGATCGTGGCATCAAGGTCATCCGTACCGGGGTGTGAAAATAATACTTTTTTTGCCCCTGCGGTTAAATGTTGCAAGCCATCATCCCGCGAGCCATAAACCCCACTACAATCAAGAACGATATCAATGCCTAATTCTTTCCAAGGTAGCTCACCAATATCGGCTTGGTGAAATAAGCGAATGTTGTCATCACCAACCTGTAAAAGTTCACCACTAAGCCTTACATCCCACGCAAACCGCCCATGACTAGAGTCATACTTTAGCAAGTGCGCAACCCCTTCCGGTTCAGCGAGTTCATTAATTGCGATAACTTGAACTTCGGCTCGGCGGCTAGTTTCATATAACGCCCGTAATACACTGCGACCGATTCGGCCAAAGCCATTAATTGCTACCCTGATAGCCATTGCGTACCTTGTATATAAGCAAAATCATACGGTTGCTAAAGACTGCTGACGCATGTGAGTCTATTTTCAACTTACCCCGTAAACAGACTTTAGTCATGATATTTAAACCTGTGATTTGAAGTCATTAGCTGCTAACTATTTAGTATAAAACATAAGCACTTACTACATTCAAACCTGAAGTGAGTCACTAAAATAACCAGAGAACTTCAGCAGGCCATAAGGATAACTGACTCACATTAACTCTACTGCTCATTTTAACAGTCAAACATCAAAAATGTGCTACAACCGACATTTTTTGAAAAAATTTTCATTCTACGCCACTCAACTGAAACGCTTCAGCTTATCTAGAGTTAGATTAAGGGATATATTTACAGAACGCAATAGAAAAGCAGATATTCATGCACAAAAAAACAACGCCCAACTCATCGTCAGGCGTTGTTAAGTCACATAACCGGAATTAGCCGTAACCCCCTGCTAATTCCTTAACATTTTTATTTCAATAAAGACTTAGCCGCTTCAACCGCTTTTTCTACGGTAATGCCAAACTCTTTGAATAGCTCTTCAGCCGGTGCAGACTCACCAAAAGAATGCATACCGATGATGGCGCCATTTAAGCCTGTATATTTGAACCAGTAATCGGCAATACCAGCTTCAATAGCAACACGTGCGCTAACATTTGCAGGTAATACCGCTTCACGGTAAGCCGCATCTTGTTTATCGAATGCATCGGTAGAAGGCATGGATACAACACGAACTTTACGGCCTTCTGCTGACAGTTGTTCTGCCGCTTTAACCGCTAATTCCACTTCAGAACCTGTCGCAATAAAGATTAGCTCAGGAGTGCCCGCGCAATCTTTCAGGATGTAAGCACCTTTCTCGATATTCGCTAGTTGCTCAGCAGTACGTGGCTGTTGCTCTAAATTCTGACGAGAGAAAATCAGTGCGCTTGGGCCATCTTTACGCTCAATGGCATATTTCCATGCAACCGCAGATTCAACTTGGTCACAAGGACGCCATGTGCTGAGGTTTGGAGTAACGCGCAGGCTAGCTAACTGTTCAACTGGTTGGTGAGTTGGACCGTCTTCCCCCAGACCAATAGAATCATGTGTATAAACGAAGATGCTGCGAATTTTCATTAACGCGGCCATACGAACAGCATTACGTGCGTATTCAACAAACATCAGGAATGTTGCACCGTAAGGGATGAAACCACCATGTAATGCAATACCATTCATGATAGCTGACATACCAAATTCGCGTACACCGTAATGAATGTAGTTACCTGCAAGGTCAACATTCAATGCTTTCGAACCTGACCACATGGTCAAGTTACTTGGCGCTAAGTCCGCAGACCCACCCATAAATTCAGGTAATACTTTACCAAACGCTTCTAAAGCATTTTGTGATGCTTTACGGCTTGCAATGTTCGCTGGGTTTTGTTGTAGTTTTTCAACAAACTGTTTCGCTTCAACATCAAAGTTTGCTGGTAATTCACCGTTCATACGACGAGTAAACTCAGCCGCTAACTCAGGGAACTGAGCGGTATACGCTGCGAATTTTTTATCCCATGCGCTTTGTTTTTCTTTACCTGCAACACGCGCGTCCCAAGCTTCATAAATATCTTTAGGGATTTCGAATGGGCCGTAGTTCCAACCTAATGCTTCACGTGTTGCTGCAATTTCTGCATCACCCAAAGGTGCACCATGGACAGACTCAGAACCCGCTTTATTTGGCGAACCAAAACCAATAATGGTTTTGCACATAATCAGCGTTGGTTTGTCTGTTTGGTTTTTCGCTTCATTAACAGCCGCATTGATTTGCGCTGCATCGTGACCATCAATATCACGGATCACATGCCAGCCATAAGATTCGAAACGTGCTGCTGTATCATCAGTAAACCAACCTTCAACTTCACCATCAATCGAGATGCCGTTGTCGTCATAAAAAGCGATCAGTTTATTTAATTTGAGAGTACCCGCTAAAGAACAGGCTTCATGAGAGATACCTTCCATCATACAGCCATCACCCATGAAAACATAAGTATGGTGATCAACAATATCATGGCTAGGACGGTTGAATTGCGCTGCTAATGTGCGCTCTGCGATAGCAAAACCGACTGCATTTGCAATGCCTTGCCCTAAAGGACCTGTCGTAGTTTCAACACCTGGAGTATAACCATATTCAGGGTGACCCGGTGTTTTAGAATGTAATTGGCGGAAGTTTTTTAACTCTTCAATAGGTAAATCATAACCTGCAAGATGCAACAAGCTATAAATTAACATAGAGCCATGACCATTGGATAATACAAAGCGGTCACGGTTCGCCCAGTGTGGGTCTGCTGGGTTATGATTCATATGGTCACGCCACAGCACTTCAGCAATATCAGCCATGCCCATTGGCGCGCCAGGATGCCCTGATTTTGCTTTTTGAACCGCATCCATACTTAGAAAGCGGATAGCATTAGCAAGGGTTTTACGAGTCGTCATCAGTATACTCCAGGTAGGATAAAAACGTACTTAAACCAATTTTTACAACGCGATATAAATACTTCTACTTCTATTAACACCTACACACCAACCATTCAGTTTATCAATGCATAACAACTTTTTCAGTCTTTTAACTGATACCATTAGCCACAAGAGCTTACACATGACAACTTGAATATTATGAGCAGAGTGATTGAAAGTAACGTAATTCCATTCATACCGCAATATTTGCTATGTTCATGGCAGCAGATCGAAAAAAATTAAACTGCTGCAAAGCTGAATCCATTCCATTGCGCAAAATATCCCTTAGGGCTTACATTTTTGCGCAATTGACTAGTCTTATTAAACCTGAGTTCACGGTCTGGGATCAAGGTGATTTATCCATCTTAAGCATTTAGCTGCCACAATAGTGATAATAGGCAAAGTTTTAGGCAAAAAAAGTATGAAAAACTACCGACTGCTTCCGAGTGTAAACCTAAGCAAGGTTGGCTCCAAAAGGGGTTATATTTCAAATCATAAGAAAAAAGCCAGAGACTGGCTAATCTCTGGCTTATCATTGGCCCATACTGAAAAATAGCCCGCTTGATGAGTGGCTTTCTTACTCTACTTAGCCCCTTCGCAGTTACCAATTGAATAATATTTATTAAAAATAACGATATACTTACGGCTTTTCTTTTTCATACTACTATCACGAAACTCTTGCTGAGGTAGTAGATACAGCATTAATGGCACCTCATTTTCATCAACCTCACAGCTTTGATGAATCAATACACGAAAATAAGTATTTCCTGTATTTTTCAATACGCCGCTATCACTATTTATTTCATATTTAAAATCAATATTTTTAGGCCTTACCACAAAGTAAGTTTCCAAACTGACTGTTGGATAAAATAAAGATTGTCGGTTTTGCCTGCTATCACTTTGAACATCAAGGGCTGTTTCACTAATCACAATCTTATAGTAACGTTCTTTATTATCTTCTTGACCACGATAAAAAATTTTAAAATATTCCTGTTCTCCTGGTAGTAGGACTTTTTTCAATGGAGTGAAAATAATTTCCCCATCCTTAATCGCGTTTCCTTGTTCTTTTTCGTTTGGTTTATCAATTTGATAAGCACTAAAAGTATATAAATTTACCTTTTTCGTATCATTAACATACGGTTTTGAAAAAAAACTATTATTAGGTTCTAATGAAGAAATATCCGAACTCAAATAAAGCGCATATGCCTTTCCAAAAAATAAAAGCAATAGTAACAACAAGCTACTGAATAATTGTTTTCTACGTACTTTCATTATTATATTAGCGGACAGGAGCATCGACTTAATATTACAAATGTACATCTGGCCCCGTCCAAGTCGCTTTTACAGCCACAGTTCCACTTGCCGATACCGTTCCTAGCCAATCAATACCATCTAACGTAAACAAAGAGTTTGAATCATTCATTGGGAACCGTAAATCTAAGTTGGTACGATAAAAAGAGCCTAAATCTTGATTGGGAATATCCCATGGAGTTTCCGTCCATAATGCATTATCCATAGAGACTTCCGTGCCATCGCAACTTGAACGATAAGACTCCTCAACTCCCGATGCGTTCTTAAACGAAAGGTAAGCTGGAAAAGGGACATGAAACTTATCATCATCCGAACTAAATAAGCAGTAAGCTTGCCCACTCACATTAACCGCAGGCCCCTCTACTCTAGCGGTAATTGAGTCGGCCTGCCTTGGACCACTTGTTGTTACAATATAATTAAACTCAATTGCAGGTTCATTAGCTCCAACTTTACCTGTCTTTGACGGATTTGGAATAAAATCAGAAGGAACAATACTGATACTATAGTCACGAGGCTTAATCACTAACTGATTTGAGGGGGTAAATTCATAATATCCCGATTGTGGCGCTGCAGCTGGGTTAGTAAATGAAAAAGTAAAGAAATCCTGGCTATTAGTAAAATCGACGTTGTTCGTAATTAACTGCTTAAAAAACGTATTGGAAAAAAAGATAGATACGGAATCATTCGAAGTTTTGAAATAAGTGCTTGCTGCGTAAGTAGAATTATAATTCCGCCAAATATTTGACCCATCATCAGGACCAATTTTTATTGATGCACCCGCTGGCGTAAATGGAATTAACGTTGAGTTAACTTTTAAACTCAATAAGATATTTGCAAAAATATCCCCTGATGTCTCATGCTTAACAACTTGGCATATCAAGCCATTCACATTAGCAACAATGCCAATCCGGCAAAATTGAGCCCCTGGCCCCAAACTTGGATTACCATTGCTATCAATATAAACCTCTTGCATCGCACCTGTTGAGCTCAACTTTATATGCCCTGACTTCGTCATCGTAAATTCATGGGAAGCAATAATCTTTCCACCGACTCCTTGGCAAGTCTCGCCCTTAGAAGGGTCATAATCAATATTTGTCATGCAGGCACGATAACTATATGTCTCAACCGCACCAACAGGGAGTTTCTGAAAATATTGGTAAGTCGACTCACTAAATATACCACGAGCATAAATGCCTTCACCTAAGGTGTCAGATTGCACTATCTTATATGCACCGTTTTTTCCAATATATTGAGCTGGCCAATAACCGCTATCACGATGACAGTAATTACGCATACAGCGGTTACCAATAAACGGGCTGTCGATGGGGGAGTTTTCAAACCAAATATCTACATTTTGGTTTGCTCTAATGGCAGTATTGGTATACCCCATATAACCTAAGCTCTCCTGTGATTTAGCTGAATAACGGGAAAACTTATTCGCTCCTGTAAATCGAGGGTCTAATGATCTGGGAGTAACGAAGTATTCATCATCTACTCCATTTTCAATAAAAACATAAGAGTTACTGAGAGCTACCGCTATGACTGAGGAACTATAAAAGCCACTAAGCAATGCTAACACCGGAAGTAATGTATACATTATTTTATTTATCATAAAATTCTCATTGTCTTAATGCGACGGTTTTCTGTGGATCACAGGTTACATCACCTAACCATAACGCCCCTCTGGCTCCCTCTAAATTCAAATCAGCTTCGCAAATTGTTTGCTCATCTTCTTGTAAAAGAGAAATAACGGGGTAACGAATATCGACATCCATCGAAAATTCGCCATTATGATCTGTTTTTGTTCGGCCAATATGATTGCGGATTGATGCATATTTTATAAACTCACCATCAGGGGATTTAAGGCGACCAAATACCGTGACTAATTGCCTGACCTCTGGTTTATAAAAAGCGATATTTCCAGGGTATAAAGTGACAGATTTATTTCGTCCAGAAACAATATCAAAACTATCTTTAGACTTAGCGTCATTCATTAATTGAATGTCATAATCAGAATAAGGTGATAATGGGATAAATGTGTTCGTACCACTAATTGGATAACTTTGCCCATTAACACGAGCTGTCATACTCCCCGCGCCATGTATATCCGAATGGATAATAACACCCGACTTCCCTTGTTGACCGCTCGGCATAACTGTTCCATTGCTATATGCAACAGCACCTCTTGAGGTAAAATTACCATTTATTCTATTGCTGTCAGGTCGGTTAATAGTCACCATGCCCGAGTTATATTTAGTTTCATAAGAGGCGTAACCCATGGTTGAGAAATCAGACTCCCCATTATTTTTATCTCTAACCAACTTAGAAACTGAGCCGCCTATATTCGTAATTGCCGAATTTTCAAAATTTTTATTAGCATAAATATTTGCTTTCATGTTGCCATTACTTGATGAAAGCCCAGTGCTTAACCATGTTGATAAAGGTAATGAAAAATCAAGGCTAATAAATTTTTCATTCATACTTTTTTGGTCATCATAGTGGTAACGCTGTACGCCTGTTCTTAAGCCAACCGTACCATAGCGGCCTGAAAATAGCGTATTTGCATACTCATAGTTGATAGAATCACCGCCAATACGTTTATCTGTTGTACGACTAATGGTAAATGACCCTGCTCGCTCAAAGACTTTATCAATATTTAATGTTGCACCGTAAGAGTAGCTATTTGAGT
The DNA here is from genome assembly GCF_041344805.1 of Providencia sp. TYF-12. Lineage (NCBI taxonomy): Bacteria > Pseudomonadati > Pseudomonadota > Gammaproteobacteria > Enterobacterales > Morganellaceae > Providencia > Providencia sp. TYF-12. The sequence goes on along the minus strand of NZ_CP166833.1, from coordinate 945,262 downwards.
CATAGATAGGTAATTCGCCTTTTACTACCGCTTTTTCTTTTGATGCCCAAATAGAACCGTAACCATCAGGAATACTTGACGATAGGGTAGCAATATTCCGATGACTACCATGATTCTCAAACATCCCCTGCCAAGACAATGAGATATACTGATTTAAAGAAAGGTTAATGCTACTTTCATTAATCAAAAAATCATCATAGCCGTAATTAGACATCTGAATGTTAACCCCAGATAAGACAGGGAAACTTTTTGCTGCAGAAACCCCGAATAAATAACTTTGCTTGAGCGGCTCACGTTGAGTGTATTTCCCTCTCACATAACGCTTCTTATCAAAATCAACATATCCCCCGTAAATCTCCCAGTTGAGTTTGTCAAAATTGACACCTCTTCCCCCGAAAGATTTATTAATAGTTTGATGTTGAGTTGTCACAATCTTGCCATCCACAACCGTTTCAATAGTAACGTCATAGATACCAAATGGTAGAATACTGGTGTCTACTTCAAAGCTTCCCATTGGGAAATTTTGAATGTTTAATAATTTTCCATCGCGATATATACGTACTTCACCAGGGCTATTCAAAAAGACGTAAATAGGGGTTAACGAATATTTTGAATTGACCACGACACTCGAAGCATTATTACCAACTGAAACCGCATAAATTTTGCTGCTATTTAACGTTGTTAAACTAGCGATAGACTGTAAGTTCCATGTACTCATTAACCCGAGAGCGAAGCGTAACCCATTAAAATCACGCTCATACATTGCTCGATAGAGCTCAGTATTAGAGTTTGACTTTCCAATACTGTACGCCGAAGCATTAATATTGATATGATGCTCTGCGATCGCAAATAGGGTATCTAAATTAAAATAACTACTAGATGAATTTTTACCTTTTTTTATCTGACTCTGAAAAATACCGAAGTCATAATTAACAACGGAAGAGAAAGCATCAACAGACGAATTTCCAAGAGAAAATTGGCGTATTTTTTCCTGAGGAGCAAATGCATCACTATCCACATCTAAAGATAGATTAAATGAAGATACATCGAGTTGTAACCATGCATTTTTATCAACTTCAATATTATTTGTCTCATTGAAGAATGACTCTTTCTTACTTTCTAATTTTTCAATTAATAATTGGTTTAATTTTGGTCCTTGACTAGCATCAACTAAATGAATGTTCGCAAGCTTAATCTTTCCTTGTTCTACAACTATAATAGCATCTGCTATCTTATCTTCACTTTGATTCTTCTCTATATCGCTATTTAGACGTAAAAATACAGGGACAGACATACCTTCTTCCAACGCAATAACAAAAGCAGGAGGAATAATATACCCTCCAACTTTAATACGCTTTATGTCCCTAGCATAAATAGCATTTGAAAAAATAAAGCTTATTATTGATAACGTAATAATACTTTTATGCATAATTAAGCCCTAACCCTGCTATTTGACAACAATGAAATTCCCTTTGTGCCAAATACCAATACTTGTTTTTTTATTATTTACATTGACTAATTGAAGTTTCACTGCCAAGTTTGGCATCAAGTAATAACGCTCTCGACATATACCTTCAATTCCAAAAGTTATTTTTTCTGTTAAGCAAGGGCCAGATGCAACAACACGGAAAGAAGTATTTCCTAAATTAGCAACTTGGTACTTTTCATATTGATATCGAAAGTTTTCCACCCTAGGAGCGACAACAAGTATCGTGCTTATCGTCGCTGATGTTGTTGCAGAGGCTGATTTTGAACTTTTCGTTATTCCGCTTTCACTTATTGGGTCATCTTTCCAATTTAATCGGTAGTAACGTTCTTGATCATCTTTAGGACCATTATAAATAATTTTAAATATGTCTCTTGCTTTGCCCGGTAGAATAATATTCGCTGGTGTTGACAATATCTCATTAGGGTCATTAACGGGAATAACTTTTCCATTCTCTAAAGGAGAATCTATTTTTTCAATGCTTAAATTTACCAACCTTGCTGCATCGACCGTATTTTCAATTTCCTTTGACAAGGTGTTTTCTTCAGAAGAAATAATTTCTGTTATATTCCCAACATTAACAGCCAAACTATTTTTCAGTGGAATAATTGATAATAAAATGAGCGCAAGAATTGTTTTTTTCATAATAAAACTCAAATAAAAGACGATAAAGATACTATTTCCTTATATTATCTTTATCGTAATAAAGGATTTGTTATTTAATTAATGAAATAACTTATGGTGTAACAAAAGTTCCTTCCCAATTTGCAGTAAATTGAACTTTTACATCACCATCCCAAACGCCATCAGCAAGATCTTTAAATTCAGCTGCCGCACCTGCAGATTCTGCACTTGCAATAACGAACGTAAATTCACCACGGTCTGTTGCGCGGTCAGAACCATTATAAACACCATCAGCAGCTAAATTATCTAAACCAGACGTTAAACCACCAGCAACATCAATTAAAGTTGTCTCCGTTGCCGTATCTAAGTCAGTTCCATTCCATTTAACACCCACTTTTAATGTGGAGTTATCAGTAGTTCTTGATAATGTATTAGCAATCACTTTTGAGGTTAATTTAAAATCTGTAGCACCTGACTGCCCTTGAATAGCAACATCAAATGCCCCATTTTGCTGATTAAAACTTTGTTGGCCTTCGGCATAATTAAATGTCAGGCTTTTTAACGGAGTAACAACTAACATACTTGTTGTATCTTTAATTGCGGTTGCTTGCCATGTTGCGGTCGCTTGTGCAGTGCGCGTATCCGCATTCGCAACAGTAGCAAAAGAAGCAGCAATAATCCCAGATAATAGTACAGACGATATTCTTTTATTAAACATTGTTATTCTCTCTAATTAAAATTAAATACATACCAAATAAAAATTACATAGTATAAAAAACACTTTTAGTTGTGTTTTTTATAAAATATAATCTTGACCACTAAAAATGTAATTAAAAAATATTTTTATTATTATTTTTTATTTAAAAAATTATCCATTAAGTAATTACTTAACAAGTAATTTTTTTTATTAGATTCTTCCTTAGCCATTTTTATATCAAAGTCATGTTCATTTTGAACAAACATTATTAGTTCAACCCAATTTTTATCGAGTATATTCAAAAGTTGACTTAGTTGATCTATGGTCAAAGATGTTTTTCCAGTTTCATAGCGTGAAATTTGTTGCTGGCTGACATGCATTAACTTTGCTAGTTGCTTTCCCGTTAGATTTTTTTCTTTTCTGGACTTTCGTAAAAAAACCCCCGCATAATAACTTAAGTTATTTACTTCCATAAGCATTTCCAAAATTTTCCCGATGACAAAATTCAAGTAAAATCATTCAATAAATGATAATCATTAATATATTTATATTTAATAGGATAAATTATTTGATAATAATTCTCTGACTATTAATTTATGCTTAATAATATAAATTGATTAAAAAACGTGTAAAAATGTTTAAACCTATCAATGTTAGAAAATCAATAGATTAACTCTATTTAGGTGTTTTTTATGAACCACATTTCAGTTTTATCACCAGATAAAACACGTAGTCAGAGTAGAAAAATGATAAGTAACTATGTGATAAGTAAATTATTTTTTGATGTGAAAATATTGTTTTTTATATTAGTAAAATAAGTTGCAAAAATTATTTTAATTAAAACATAATATATTTAATGGACATTTAAATTAATACTATTTTTCATTTTGTTACAATTTGGCATGTAATGTATAAATAAATTATTACAATAACACATAATATGAGTATTAAGGATTTATCTCTACGAAGAGATCATTATTTAGCGTTAAGATCGAGTATGATATATTTATTGATGTAAATCAAAAATGTATTCAGTTAATTTTACTCTTTTGAAGAATTTAAAAAATAAAATAATAACTAGAATAACAATCGTAACCGAAACAATTCATCAATGATATAAAAAGTACACACCCTCAATTCGCCAAATACAGCATAAAAATCGACCTATTTTAGCCCATTAAATTAATAACCAAATAAAATAGTTTCAGTAAAAAAATTGATTAACCTACCACAAAATAGGTAACCATTTGCTAAAAAACAGCTCTTATTAATAAACTGATTGTTATCTATTTAGTCATTTAGCCTTTCAATGATACAGCGCAGTTGATAGTGACAGCTCTCCATCCGATTGAACAAAGGTCTAAAATTAAACTTTTTTAGTCTAATATACAGATGGTTAAGCAACTGATAATGAAATAAAACTATTTTGACAAGATGAGATGATGAGACAAAAAAAAGCCCCGAGTTAAAAACTCAGGGCTTTAATATTTGGCGGAACGGACGGGACTCGAACCCGCGACCCCCTGCGTGACAGGCAGGTATTCTAACCAACTGAACTACCGCTCCGGATGTTCCCTTCTGGGAACGCCAAGCATATTACGAATACTTTGCAGCCCCGTCAATACTTTTTCTTGGGAAATCGCGCAGTTGAGCAGTTTTTAGCCTTAAATAGCACACTTAATTTGCATGCCATCATTTGTACCAATACATTCTATATATCAATGTAAATTTTCAGCCTCATCAGAAGACTGCCGCCAAAGACAAGGTTTTCCCCCTTTCTTATCGACAATGTCTAATCGCGCTTCGTGGGCAATGACCTCTTCATCGGAAGCATAGAGTACTTTCAAGCCTGTTGTCGGTCGTTCAATTCTTTGTATTTCATTGGCTTGCTCATTATCGGCGGACTCAGACTCCATCGAAAATGACAACGATGTTTGCCCACCCGTCATTGCTAAATAGACGTCAGATAAAATCTCCGCATCGAGCAATGCCCCGTGTAAAGTACGCTTAGTGTTATCAATTAGATAACGATCGCACAATGCATCTAAGTTGTTTCTCTTTCCGGGGAAAAGGCGACGAGCTAAAACCAAGCTGTCCGTGATCGTACAAAAGTCAGCCGTTGGTGGAATACCTTTATTGAGCTTACGAAATTCATGATCCATAAACCCGATATCGAAGGGGGCATTATGAATGACTAATTCAGCGCCACGAATAAATTCAATAAATTCATCCGCAATATCTGCAAAAACGGGCTTATCTTGCAAAAACTCATCGCTGATCCCATGCACTTCAAATGCTTCAGGGTCCACTAAGCGATCGGGTTTAATATACACATGAAAATTACGCCCTGTGAGTCGGCGGTTAATCACTTCAACTGCACCAATCTCAATTATATTGTGCCCTTCATAATGAACACCGAGTTTATTCATACCGGTTGTTTCAGTATCAAGAACAATTTGTCTGGTTATCACCGTGCTCATAATGTTTTTTTGTGTCAAACTAGAAAGGAACGAATAATATAGAGTGTAACAGAAATGACAAAGCAGGTAGAAATTTTCACGGACGGTTCCTGTTTGGGTAACCCTGGCCCGGGGGGATATGGTGTTGTTCTACGTTATCAACAGCATGAAAAAACGTTGAGTGATGGGTATTTTTTAACCACAAATAACCGGATGGAACTACTTGCGGCTATTGTCGCCCTAGAATCACTGAAACGGCCTTGTGATATCATATTAACCACTGACAGCCAGTACGTCCGCCAAGGGATCACCCAATGGATCCACGGTTGGAAACGCAGACAATGGCGTAAAGCGGATAAGTCTCCTGTTGTCAATGTAGACTTATGGAAGCGCCTCGATGAAGCTATCCAACGTCACACTATCGACTGGCGCTGGGTTAAAGGGCACGCAGGTCACCCAGAAAACGAAAAATGCGATGAGCTTGCTCGCGCGGCGGCGTCATCTCCAACCAAAGAAGATACCGGCTACCAACCTGCACAAGATTAACGATTATGGTTAACTTTAGTGCGTTCACTCAGCTCTTTTGCCGCACCTAAAGCCGTGCCTATTTTAACTTTCGGCTGCTTAAATTTTAACGGCGTTGGCGTGAGCGGATAAGTCCGTTTTCGCGCCACAATAACACTTAGTACCCCTATACCACCGCCATGTTTATTAATCCGTCTGTGTGAATTCATCCAAGGGATAACATGACAATTACGATGATATAAAACTTCATAGTTTAATAAACTTAGCCAATCAAATACCCTTAAAGCAGGAAAAAACCGGCTACAATAAGGTTGCCGTTTACGTAGAACAGGTACTAACTTTGCTAACCCTGCTAAGCTAAAGGGGTTAAACCCTGAAATAACTAGCCACCCATCATCAATTAATACACGGTCGACCTCCCTTAGAAGCCAATGTGGGTCGCTATCATAGGCTAAACAATGAGCCATTAAGCATGCATCAATTGATTTCTCAGTAAAGGGCAACGCCCCCGGTTGAGCAATAAGATTAAACCGCGGGTCATTATTCCCAACATTGAACTGATGAGAAATTAGGCACTCTTGGGTCTGGATTTCAGTACTTAAATGGCCTAACTTAAGGAGATGAAAACCAAATATCTTTGGCCACCAAGGCCTTAATTGGTTTTCTATAGACTGCCGGTATTGCTCTCCAAAAGGAATATCACACCAACTAACGGGCATTTGGAGCTTTTTATCAATACGTGCAGGCTTCATGAAATTCCCCTATTAACAAGTATCGAGGTCGTTATGGAGTTAATTCGAGTCCCAGCTTTAAATGATAACTACATTTGGGTTTTAGCTGATAACCAGCAGTGTATCATTGTTGACCCTGCGGAGGCAGAGCCTGTGCTCGAAATAATTACCGCACAACATTTAACGCCAGTCGCTATCCTCTTAACTCACCACCATAATGACCATACCGGTGGTGTAAAAGGCATTTTAAACAAATTTACATCGCTACCTGTTTTTGGACCTAAAGAAACTGAAAATAAAGGTGCAACAGAATTAGTCGAAGAAGGTGATACTGTCATTATTAACCAATTTAAATTCCAAGTAATTGCTTTATCTGGGCATACCCTTGGGCATATTGGTTTTTACCAAGCGCCTTATTTGTTTTGCGGTGATACTTTATTTTCAGCTGGTTGTGGGCGTATTTTTGAAGGTACACCAGAACAAATGTGGCAATCTATTCAAAAAATTGCAGCGCTCCCAGACGAAACATTAATATGCTGCGCCCATGAATATACCTTGTCGAACCTTAAATTTGCTCACCATATCTGGCCTGAAAATGAAGCGATTACACAATATTTACAAAAAATAACGCAAATGCGTGACAAACATCAAGCAACAGTTCCTACCCTATTGAAAGATGAGAAGAAAATAAATATTTTCTTGCAATGCGACAATCAACAATTACAAAAAAAACTCGAAATTAATATGCAAAATCCCCCTTTGAGAGCAGTTTTTACCCTTTTACGTCAATTAAAAGATCAATTTTAAAGTTTAATGATTGTCATCATGGGGTGGGATAAGTATTATTGTTCGACTTTTAAACATTGCAACGAAGAACAATAGAATAAAATGAAGAAAATCGCGACACTCATCGCCATTGTTCTGCTGGCAGGATGCCAAACCGCCCCAAAAAATGTTAAGCAGAACAAACCTTCAGCCAATCACACAATTGAAACTGTTGCCTCTCACAACCAAGCAGCAAGTAGACAACTTCCAAAGGTAGATTATGACCTTTGGGGTTACATCAGTGATGAGCTAAAAATGGATATACCTGATAACCCACAAATCAGGGAAATGGCTAACAGTTACCTAAACAAACAACGTTTTGTCTACGATGTGGCATTAAGAGCAGAGCCCTATATGTACCTCATCGTAGACGAAATTAACGAACGTAACTTGCCGATGGAATTAGCATTAATTCCGATTATTGAAAGTTCTTTCAACCCTAAAGCAACTTCACCAGCAAAAGCCGCAGGCCTGTGGCAAATCGTTCCAATTACAGCGCGTTCTTATGGGCTAAAACAAACCCAATGGGTTGATGAACGTAGAGATGTTGTTTCATCAACTAAAGCTGCATTTGATTTACTTGAAAACCTAAATATCATGTTTGGCCATGATTGGGAGCTCACGTTAGCTGCGTATAATTGTGGTGAAGGTTGTGTGCTAAATGCTATTAAAAAGAATGAGGCTGCTGGGTTGCCGACTGATTTCTGGTCCCTTTCTTTGCCAAAAGAAACTAAACAATACGTACCCAAAATTCTAGCTCTCAGCCAAGTGCTAAAAACACCAGAAAAGTACCAAGTTAACCTGCCAACCAGTAATAAAAATAGGGCGTTAACTCAAATTGATGTAGGCCAGCAAATTACACTATCCCAAGCCGCTGAGCTAGCAGGGCTTACTGTAGAATCAGTGAAAACCTATAATTCAGGCTATACTCGAGGCATCACATCGCCAACAGGCCCACATTATATTATGTTACCAACAGCAAAAGCGGAGCAATTTAAAACATCGTTATCTGATCAAGACGTTTTAGAAACCATCCGCCTTGCCGCAATACAAAATCAACAAATTAAAACGGCACAACCGACGGCAATTTCAACAGCTCGCCAAAATCGAGCAAAAATTACGACTTATAAAGTACGTAAAGGGGAATCAGTCGCCAGTATTGCTAAAAAGTTTAATACCACAGCCAAAAATATTCAGAAGCTAAATGGGTTAAAAACGGCGAGTGTGATAATGCCAGGGCAAACATTAAAAGTTTCTAGCCCAATATCGGCAGCAAACAATCGTAAAACGAAAACCTATAAAGTCAGAAAAGGCGATTCCTATTATAGTATTGCAAAACGCCACGGTATCAAGCTCAATGATTTAATGACTTGGAACTCAGGCGTAAAAATGGCTGATTTAAAACCAGGGGTAACCTTAAACCTTTACCTCTAAGTTACCTCCATGAAAAACCTCCCCAATTTTGGTCGAGGTTTTTTCTTATTTAATTATCTTATTTCATTGGTAAAATTAAACTATTTAAATACTCTGAATGGAGTAATACTTTTTATAACATCTTTTGTGTAAACATTTCATATTAGCCGTACTAAAATAACCAAATGGTTAAACGTAATTTAAACATTTTATAAAATTGAGTTTAAGTCGAGCATTTATAGCTCTATTTTAGTCACTTACTAATAAAAATGAAAAAAGTAGTTGATTGGTGGTGACTTATGTAATAATAATGCTATTATTATATCGCGGCTAAACTAGTCCAAGCTGCCAGTCCGTGTTCGAATGTCACTTATGTATAATATTAATAATCTTCGAAAACTTAACGAACTAGCAATAACTTTATATTTTTCAATATATTACTGCTTTATATATGTATATTGAACATAGGTGCTTTTAATTAGTTAACGTGACATTATTATTGATATAACAATACACATAGCAAAAGTCAGATTCGCCCGCGGAGGTGATTATGGATGAATACTCACCCAAAAGACATGATATAGCAGAACTAAAATACTTATGTAACAGTCTCAATAGAGACGCTATCTTAAGTTTGCAAAAAACCAATACACATTGGATTAACGATCTAAGCTCTGCACAAAGTGCAGCTCTAAATGAACTCATTGAACATATCGCAGCTTTTGTCTGGCGATTTAAGATCAAATATCCAAAAGAAAATCTCGTTATATCATTAATTGAAGAGTACCTCGATGAGACTTATGACTTATTTGGTAGCCCAGTCATCACATTAAGTGAAATTATAGATTGGGAAACTATGAATCAAAATCTAGTTTCAGTGCTGGATGATGACCTAAAATGTCTGACCAGCAAAACATAAAATCATTATTTATCTTTAATCAAACAATAACATCGTATGTTACTAAGTTATATTCCATATAAAGAAAGGGCGTTATGACCAAATCTGATTATCTGATGCGTTTGAGAAAATGCACAACAATTGAAACACTTGAGCGTGTCATTGAAAAAAACAAGTATGAACTATCTGATGATGAACTAGAGTTATTCTACTCAGCGGCAGATCATCGTCTTGCTGAACTCACTATGAATAAGCTCTACGATAAAATTCCACCTTCTGTATGGAAGTTTGTTAGATAATACTGTATTAACACGCGCAGATAGTGAATGGTTATAGCCGGTAAATCCACTTATCGGCTGAACTTAATACAATTTTATTTTTAGCACTAATATAGTGCTAGTAGGTTTTTTATTTCTAATTTCCCTGCCTTCTGTTTTTTATCACCATTATAATTAACAATTAATGCGATATTTTTAACTTTATTCGATTTTAATATTAGATATTATTTTAAAGAATAAAAATAAACTTCATATTTATAAATACAATTAAATACAGAACACAAAACTAGCCAATTAATTTGATATAAAAATAAGGGGATTTTTTCTAGTTTAGATGAAAGCAGTGGGATAAATTGGGTGGGAGCCCTGCCAGCGACATCCCGGCACACACGACCCCTGCTATGGCTGCTTCCTTCCGGACCTGACCAAGTTAACAAGTTAGCGTTGCGGGAGAACCAACAGAGCCCCCATTGATTGCTTCTTTCAAAGCAGGGGCATTATGCTTGATAGTCACTAAAATAGCAAGAAAGCCACAGCCAAGTGCTGGTTTATTACACAAGAACCAACATAAGAGATAGAATACTGAAAATTAGCTGCCATCAAATTAGTTTGCTGGTACCATCAGCAACTCCACATCTTTAGTTATACCATTATTGATAACTTCAGCATCAGAATCAGCAATGTATAATAGCTTCCCGTCAGCTTTAATCGTCGCATTGACGGTCAGGGTACCCTCTTGTCTAACTTCATTTTTGAGATAAGTTAGCTCAAATGGAATTGTCGGTCGATTATTCAATGAATTGTAATATTTCTGCGATAATATCAATGCAGGCAGATCTACAACAGATGTATCTGCAAGAGTTACCGTGACAATCGCACTTTCTGGTAAAACAGAATCTTGCAAAATCACCACTCGCCCTTCAATTTTCCCTGAATCAACCGTTTGGTTATTGTGGCTACTTTTAGCATTAAGTGTTTTTGCGCTTGGCTTTGTGCTATTCCCTTCACAGCCAATCAACGTCAAAACGACCAATAAGCTAACTATATGGCGAAAGAAACTCATAGATATTACCTGTAAGCCTATGTTTTATTTAAAACATTTATGGTAGAGAAATAAACACATCATTTTTAGACATGGGAATAGGGTGAAGTATAACCAATATAAATAAAATAATAAATTAATATTTCAAAATGTAACATTAAGTGAATTAAAATTTTCTACGCACAATCATCCTACCTATTTAAAGTAAATAATGGGAAAATACCAATATCTAATTATGTCCAAGTGAACCGAAGATAACTATGAGCCCAGAATTAAAGAACTTAATTAGCCTAATTGAGCTTGAAAAGATTGAAGAAGGTATTTTTCGAGGACAAAGTGAAGACCTTGGTTTACCACAAGTTTTTGGCGGACAAGTTGTCGGACAAGCTATGTATGCTGCGAAGCAAACCATACCAGAAGATAGAGCTATTAACTCTTTCCATAGCTATTTTCTACGCCCTGGTGATAGCTCGCGCCCTATTATCTACGATGTTGAGATACTGCGTGATGGTGGAAGCTTCAGCGCCCGACGTGTCAGTGCTATCCAAAATGGAAAACCAATCTTCTTTATGACTGCCTCATTCCAGTCTGAGGAAACAGGCTATAATCATCAAAACCTAATGCCAGACGTTCCACCACCAGAAAAATTAATTTCTCAAGACGATATTATACAGCGCTTAGCGGATCAACTCCCCGAATCAGTTAAGAAATACGCCCTTCGCCCAACGCCTTTTGAGTTCCGTCCAGTGGAATTTTATAGCCCATTTGATGCACCACCTCAGGAGCCATTTCGCTATATTTGGTTTAAAGCCAAAGGGCAACTGCCCGACTTACCCTCACTACATAGCTATTTACTTGGCTATGCTTCTGACTATAACTTTTTACCTGCCGCTTTACAGCCACACGGTCGAGGGTTTATGGAACGCGACTTACAAGTAGCGACTATCGACCACTCAATGTGGTTTCATCGCCCATTTAAGATTGATGATTGGTTGTTATATGCCGTAGAAAGCCCTTCGGCATCAGGTGGGAGAGGTTTTGTAAAAGGCCAAATCTATAGTCCCCAAGGGGAGCTAGTCGCAACAGCGGTTCAAGAAGGTGTGATACGTCACAGGCAACCTCGTTAATCCGCAGTAAAAAAGTAAGTGAATACTTACAGACTAAAAAAGAAAAGGTAATGGCAGCAAACAATAAACTGCCATTATCAATTCGAATAGAACACAGTATTTATCCTGTTTTCAGCATTATCATATCGTGCCGTACTTGTTTAATTGTAAGCACTTTCACCATGAGAAGTTATATCTAAACCTTCCCTTTCTTTCTCTACTGTAATTCTTAGACCGAATGTTTTAGCTGCTATCTTAAAAGCAATAAAGGCAACAATCGCAGTCCAAACCACACAGACTAAAATGCTAACAGCTTGAATACCAACTTGTTTCATCATAGTAATTCCTTCTGCATAACCACTTCCGCCTAATGTGCTGGCAGTAAATACCCCTGTCAACAAGCACCCTAAGATACCGCAGACCCCATGAACACCAAAAACATCACAAACATCATCTACTTTTAACCAACGTTTAAGAATGACCACGCCCCATAAGCCGGCGATCCCAGAAAGCAAACCGATGATTAGCGCCCCACCAACCCCGACAGTTCCTGCGGCAGGAGTCACACCAACCAACCCCGCTAAGCAACCAGAGCAAGCACCTAACAATGAGGGCTTATCCCTAAAAATCCACTCGGCAAATGTCCAAGACAGGATTGCTCCAGCCGCTGCCGCAATCGTATTGATAAATGCCAGAGCAGCAATACCATCTGCACTTCCCGCCGACCCTGCATTGAAGCCAAACCACCCAACAAATAAAATAGATGTCCCCATAAATACCATCGGTAAGTTATGAGGTTTAATTGCTTCCTTTCCTAATCCTGTTCGATGCCCAAGTAAGTAAGCACCAACTAAACCTGCAACAGCGGCATTAATGTGTACAACAGTGCCCCCTGCAAAATCAAGCGCACCATCTTGAGAAAGAATACCGCCTCCCCAGACCATGTGAGCCATAGGTAAGTAAGCAAATGTAGTCCAAATAACGGTAAAAATGAGAATGGCAGAAAATTTAATGCGTTCTCCTAATGCGCCAACAACTAATGCAACAGTTAAACATGCAAATGCACCTTGAAACGCCACATGCACAAACTGGGGAATTGAACCGGATAAACTTTCTACTGAAATGTTTTTAAGTAACACTTGGTTAAAACCACCAAAAAAAGCATTTCCTTCACTAAAAGCCAAACTATAACCATAAACAATCCAAATAACAGATACCAATGCAAAGATCACCGTTGTTTGCGCCATTAAAGAAAGCACATTTTTACTTCTTAATAACCCGCCATAAAACAGTGCAATACCCGGTACAATCATAAAAATAACCAATGCAGTAGCTATCATCATAAAAGCATTATCGGCTTTATCGACTTCTTTTGGCGAAGCAAACACGCTCATTGGAAAACCCATTAATACCCATATATATACGACTAGGAACCATTTACGCATCGTCATTCTCCTACAGTGCTTCATCTTGTTTTTCACCCGTACGGATCCGTACAGCTTGTTCTAGAGGCAAAACAAATATTTTTCCGTCCCCTACCTGTCCGGTACAAGCAACACCCTCAATGGTCTCAATGACCTGCTCTAACTGTTCATCTAACACCGCTATTTCCATTCGTACTTTGGGCAAAAAATCAACAGTATATTCAGCTCCTCTATATAACTCTGCGTGCCCTTTTTGCCGCCCAAACCCCCTAACTTCAGTAATGGTAAGCCCTTGAATACCGACATCAGACAGCGCTTCTCGAACCTCATCTAATTTAAATGGCTTAATAATTGCGATGATGTATTTCATATTTACTCCTATAAGTCATACCAATAACCCACTCAATTTAGCGAGCAGTACTGACGTCAGAGCAAAACTTATGCCAAAATGTTTTTTTGCTTAAAAATCAAAAAGAAAAGACAAAATAAAAAACCACTCGGCTGAGTGGTTTTAAGGTGTGCATTATAATGGTGCAGAATAATTAACTGGTTACAACTTCTTTTTCAGCATCACTGAGGGCATTCAACGACTCCCCAACTTGTTGTAACTGGTACATTTGATAATAACGCCCTTTTTGTTGTAAAAGTTGTAGATGTTGACCTTGCTCAACAATTGCACCACGATGTAACACAACAACTTGGTCGGCATCAACTATCGTTGATAAACGATGGGCAATCACCACCAGTGTTGTATGTTGACGGATCACTCGAAGCGCTTTTTGTATCGCTTGCTCTGTCCCTGAATCTATATTTGCAGTTGCTTCATCTAGGATTAAAATTTTCGGGGTCACCACCAGCACCCTAGCCATCGCTAATAACTGCCTTTGACCTACAGATAAGGTATTTCCTTGTTCACCTAATACTGTGTCTAACCCCTCAGGTAAAGTGCGAACTAACTCTGCAAGTTGAACAATTTCAAGAACATCCCAGACTTTCTCTTGATTAATATTACGCCCAAGCGCCACATTGTCAAAAAATGAAGCTGCAAGTACGACAGGGTCTTGCTGTACCATCGCAATACCATTTCTTAATACATGGTGAGACAATGAATTTAAATCTCGCCCATCTAATAGGATCTCACCTTTTTGCCATGGGTAATAACCCATAATTAAATTAGCAATAGTACTTTTACCACTTCCTGTGTGACCAACTAAAGCTATAAAATTATTATCAGGTACGTGTAAGTTGATATCTTGCAACACTATTTTGTCATTACGATAGGCAAAAGATAGGTGGTTAATGGTAATTGAGCCACCTTGCAATGGGACAAGGCTTTCGCCATAACCCTGTTGTGGGCTATCCATTAATTCAAAAACTCGCTCACCTGATACAACCGCTTGCTGTAGCATGGATTGTTGAGAGGTTAATTCAATTAATGGTTCGTTTAATCGCCCCAAATAATTAATAAATGCATATAAAACACCAACACCAATCGTCGTTGTTCCTTCAAACCCAAACAGTAGCAACAACCCACACAATACTGATGCAGAAAATAAACTCAGTAATGGTCTTAGTAACAAACCATCTAATTTTAAAGCTTTCATCCGTGCAAAATAGTGGTCTTGGTTGACCTCTTGCATTTTTGCCCCGAACCTTGCTTGCTGTAGAAACTGCTGAATAACGGTCATTCCATTAATCACTTCATTAAAACCGTTGTTAATATCAGCAAGGTAAGACCTAACACGACGTACTATCGGTGTGCTCAACCTCTGATAAACAATCATCACCACAAATACAGCAGGGAAAATCATCACAGCAATAGATGCCATTCTCCATTCTAATGAAAACATCGCAACTAACATGGCACAAATCAGTGCTAAACTGCGAAAAACCGTTGGCACGACCATGACAAACAGGTCTTTAATCACCTCGGTATCATTAGTCACTCGTGAAATTAGCTGGCCAACAGGCTGTTTATCAAATGCACTTAGTGGCTGTCGCAAGGCAGCATTCATCACATCAGTTCGTAATGTTTGCACAACCCCCACTGATGCTTTGTTAAATAAAATAATCTGATAATAATGTAATAACGCAGCAATAACTTGAAGCAATATAAAGCCAATAGCCATATATAACGTCAATGGCATAATGATTTGCTTTTTCGCGACCATATTATCAATAAAATAACTGATCAATAGCGGCCCACTGACTTCTGCAATCGCGGCTAACCATAGCATAGCAATGGCAATTCCCATTGTACCCCGGTATGCTTTGCCATAAGATAATAAGCGCTTCAATGCTGGCCAAAGTGGTTTTTTCTGGCTCATAAATCACCATCCAAAGCAGCTTCAATTTGTTGATAATGATACATATCTTTATACCAACCAGTCTGGCTAATTAACGCCTCATGCCTACCTTGAATAACCATAGCTCCTTGGGATAACACTATAATATTGTCTGCTTCAACCAATGCAGATAAGCGATGAGCACTAATAATTAAGGTTCGCCCTTGTCGCCAGCGGCTTAAATTTTGCAAAATAGTAAACTCTGTTTGCCCATCTACTGCTGAAAGCGCATCATCCAATATAAGTATTTCTGCATTTTGTAAGATAGCCCGTGCTATTGAGATCCGTTGCTTTTGCCCTCCAGAAAGCATCACTCCACGCTCACCGACTTGGGTTAAGTACCCCTCAGGCAGACGTAAAATATCATCATGTACACAAGCAATCCGAGCCGCCTGCTCTATTTCTTCTTGGCTAGCTTCTGGTCTTCCTAGAGCAATATTCCCTGCGACAGTTTCTGAAAATAAAAATGGAGATTGGTTTACTACCGATAGCCTTGCGCGCCATTCATCTAGTAATACTTCAGACAAGGGCTGCCCTTGATAACAAATAGCCCCTTCAGTGATATCAAACTGACGTTGTAATAATGCCAGCAATGTTGATTTCCCCGCCCCCGTTGGCCCACAGATACCTAAAAACTGCCCTGGTTGCAGGTTAAACTGAATATCATGTAATGCGACTCGCGTTGTTTCTGGGTAACTAAACCTTATTATGTTCACATCCAACGGCCCTTTTTCAGGCTGTAATGAATGGGAACCATCTTGAATAACGAGAGGCTCATTTAATAAACTTAAGATACGGCTGTAAGCCGCACTTCCTCGTTCGACAATGTTAAACATCCAAGCAAGGGCTAACATTGGCCAAATCATCAACCCTAAATACATCACGAAACTAGTTAACTCACCTAAAGTCAAAGTGCCATTTAGCACCATCCAACTTCCGCCACCAATAGCGAGCAAATTTGCCATGCCTATCGCTAAAAAAATTGTTGGATCAAAACGAGCATCGACTTTCGCAACATGCATATTACGACGCCCCGCTTCCGTTGCCACTTGTTCAAATTGATTCGACTGATGATCTTCAAGGCCAAACGCTTTGATCATACGAATACTGGTTAAGCTCTCTTGTGCGTGATTGTTCAAAGATGAAAACGCACCTTGAGCGTGCTTGAAACGATGATGGAGCTGATCGCCGTAACGCTTAATAACCATTGCCATGATCGGCATCGGAATAAGCGCAAGCAATGTGAGCTGCCAACTAATTTCAACGCTCATCATGATTAATACTGCACACCCCATAACCAATGAGTCTACTAGCGTTAAAACACCCTCTCCAGCAGCAAATACCACACGATCCACATCATTTGTTGTACGAGCGATTAGATCCCCAGTTCGATATTTAAGATAAAACTGTTGATTTTGTAAGCTTAATTGTCGATAAAATTTTTGGCGCAATTGAACTGCCAGCTTATAAGATGCCCCAAATAGCCATAGTCGCCAAACGTACCTCAGGCCATAAACAACCAATGCAATAAGCAGCATTAATAAGATATATGTCACCAACTGTTTTTTAGGCATAGTATCTTTACTTATGCCATCAACCACGACACCCACGATGCGCGGCGGAACCAGTTGTAGAATTGCAATAATAATTAAAAAGCAAACTGCGCCAAAATAGCGCTTCCATTCGCTCAAAAAATACCAACTTAGTTGTGAAAATAATCGCACGTATTACTGCCTTGGATAATGTTAATTTATTTATACATAACTGAAACGCTCGTGTCGTTTACCAACAAAATTGCGCTAATCGGGGATTGGCAGCACCGTAGTATATTTAATTTTTTCCATCGCAAAGCTGGACGTTACATCAATTAAGCCATGTACCCCATTAACCAGTTTTTTGTAAAACAAATCGTAGGATTTCATATCGTGAACTTCTACCTGCATAAGATAGTCATATTCACCAGCCATGCGATAAAACATTAGCACTTCAGGAAGTTGACTCACGAAAGACACAAACTGTTCATACCATTCACTATTATGGTGCTGTGTTTTAATTGTTACGATGACAGTTAAACCTAACCCAAGTTTCTCACCATCTAATAACGTTACTCTACCCCGAATATAGCCATCATCCTCGAGTCGTTTTAGTCTTTTCCAGCATGGTGTAGAGGTTAAATTGACAGCTTCTGCCAGGGTGTTTAAAGATAGACTACTGTCATTTTGTAATAAAAAAAGCAGTTTTTTGTCTATTTTATCTAACATAATTGCCCTCATGGCTTAGGTGGAAATGCTCTTTTATCTTTCTATTATTTGAATTACCAATATTAAGCAAAATCTCATCATTTAAAAACAATAAAAATGTTACCAATTGACATTATTATAGAAGAATTTTACCCAGATAACCAAATAAGAGTACAAATAGCACGCTAATCAATGGAAATTTATAAAAATAGAACTGTTAATTAAATTACAGTGTCGCTAACATGAAAGCAGAGAATTAATACTCTTTTTAAGCAACGTGATATCACCAAGGAGTCCCTATGAAACGTGCAGTGGTGGTCTTTAGCGGAGGGCAAGACTCAACAACCTGCCTCATTCAGGCCTTACAAAACTATGACGAAGTGCATTGTGTTACTTTTGATTACGGGCAGCGTCATCGCTTTGAAATCGAAGTTGCACAAAAGTTAAGTGTATCACTTG
Organism: Providencia sp. TYF-12; assembly: GCF_041344805.1. NCBI lineage: Bacteria > Pseudomonadati > Pseudomonadota > Gammaproteobacteria > Enterobacterales > Morganellaceae > Providencia > Providencia sp. TYF-12. The sequence continues at coordinate 926,710 of NZ_CP166833.1, read as the reverse complement.
GTGCCAATGCTCATAAGGTTTTAGATGTGACCTTACTCAATGAGTTAGCGATCAGTAGTTTAACTCGGGATAATATCCCTGTGCCTGATTTTACAGAAAGCGAATCGAGCAGTCTGCCAAGTACTTTTGTACCCGGTCGTAATATTTTATTTCTCACATTAGCGGCAATATATGCTTACCAAGTACAAGCTGAAGCCGTCATTACTGGTGTTTGTGAAACTGACTTTTCCGGTTACCCTGATTGCCGAGATGAGTTTGTCAAAGCCCTTAACCACGCGGTTGACCTTGGGCTCGCTAAAAATATACGTTTTGAAACCCCATTAATGTGGCTGAATAAAGCCCAAACATGGGCTCTTGCCGACAGTTATGGCCACCTTGAGACCATTAGGAAGCAAACACTCACTTGCTATAATGGGATTCAAGGTGACGGATGTGGTGAATGTGCTGCATGCCACCTACGAAGCAAAGGCTTACATGAATATTTAGATGACAAAGAAGCTGTCATGCTCTCTCTAAAACAGCAGCAACAAAAAACAAACTAAACCGAACAGAGATACGCCTGCCTAACCACTTTTTAGGTAGGCTAGTTCTGAATGAAATCATCAGTCCCTGATTTGAACGATGCTAGTTTTTCACGTAACTCATCATCTATAACAATGGCTTTATTAGTTATATTATCGATAAAAACAAACGTAACATAAGCGTCAGATACCACTTCTGCTCCCCCCGCGTTATTACGGATAATTTGCTGATAGCACACCGCACTCTTAGAGCCTATTTTATCCATACGCGTTACAACAGTAAGCTCATCACCTAACAGCACTCCTTGGATATAATTTACGTTAATATTCACCGCAGCCATAGTTAGATTATTTTTTATCGCCCAATTAATGAAATTACGCTTATTCATCCATTCCCAACGGTCTGCTTCGTAAAATTCCAAATAACGTGCATTATTAACATGTTGGAAAACATCAATATGGTAACCATGGATCTTGACATGTGTTGTCATTCTAACTACTCCGACCAGTTTAATTTTAGATAACATAAAAATAACAAATGTACGGAAAATATGCTGAATGAATACCAGAAATAAGATCTAGCTCCCAAATTATTTACAATAAATTAATATTACAGCTCAATTACCCACCATTAAAATGGTATCCCCATACAATTGAATGAACCACAATGTATGGGGAATATTCAACTACAGTACAATTTTATCTTTATTTTTCTCTAAAAATGCAGGCCCTATCCCCTGAACTTCTAGAATATTTTCAATTGAATTAAAAGCCCCATACTTTTGCCTATATTCAACAATTGCTTTCGCTTTTTGCTTGCCGATGCCACTCAGCTTTTGTGCTAGCTCATCTACACTTGCTGAATTAATATTGACTTTGTCTGATTGCTCTGAAGATATGAGTTGTGAATTTTCATTTGACGCTTTTTTTTGCACAAGTGCTGTTGTGGGTTTTTCCGCTTCAATCTTCTTCGCTAAAGAAAAAGAAGTAAAAGCCCCTAATAGAGAAAGAAGAAGTACGGTATTAGCCCCATGTTTCATCACTGTATTCCATAACATAATGATTCTCCTGTGTGTGTTGAGAAGTAACAATGACAAAGAAAAACAATGAAAGCTTTCAGAGGGTTATTTAAATGCGAAAGGCCACCCAAAGGTGACCTTTCATTTATAATGTTGCAAATTAAATTGCGAAGCTTCTCGCAATTATTCCATATTCAACACTTCAATTTTTGCATTTTCACGTAAGTTAAGCATCAGAGCTTCGTTAACCGCAGAGCTCATCGCCCCTTGGTATTCACGTGACAGCTGTTTTAACTCATCTTCCGTTGGTTGGCCTAAAGTGACTTTATCTAACTGAATAATCACATAATTATCAGATTCATCACGTGCAATGGCATAGTTTGGTTTACCTTCAGCCGGTTCAGCCATTTCCATTGATGCATTGATAATCGCAGTCTGTGGCATCAAACGTGAAACTGTTTGAACATCCGTAAATTTAATGCCTGCTGCATTCAGAGCTTCTTCGCCTTTACCTGCTTTCAGCTCAGCCAGTAGTTTCTCACTCGTTGCTTTAAGTTCTGCTTCTGCTTTTTGACGTTTAACTAAAGCTTCTATTTCAGGCTTAACAGTGTCAAAAGGTTCAATGTTTTCAGGCTTATACTCTGTAACACGTACAACAAATGCACGGTCACCTTCTACGTTAATAACGTCTGAGTTAATACCTTTAGAACCATTTTTATCAACTAAGCGATCACTAAATACCTCGTTAATCACTTTCGGGAAGTTAAGTGCCGCCGGAGGATTATTGCGGTCAAACCAATCCGTTGTGATTGATTTCAAACCTGAAACAGATTCAACTGAAACTAATGATTCCATATCATTTGTTGCTGCTTCACTAACCTTTTGTTGTAAGTCATAGAACTGTTTGATGTTTTTATCTTGCAGTAAACTGTTTTTGATACTTTCTTTAACTTGTTCAAAAGGCTTAGTTAATTCTGGTTTAATATCATCTAAGCGGAAAATAATATAGTTATTTTGTGACTTGATTGGGGCAGAAAGTTGGCCTTTCTCAGTTAATTTTGCATCAGCAATCTCACTTGGTGTTGATGATGCTTCCATCCAACCAATAAGACCTTTTTGTTTAGCGCTGAATATATCCGTCGACTTTTCAGCTACAATGGCAGCAAAATCAGCCCCTGCTTTCAGTTCGTTTAGGATATCATTTGCTTCTTTTTCTGAAGCTACTTGGATCATACTATATTGTTTTTGCTCAGCCTGAGTATAGTTTTTCAGGTTTTGCTCATAATATGCTTTCACATCTTCATCAGATACTGTTGCTGCTGGCATAGATGCCGCATCCATTTCAACATAGCTTACTTTCACTTTTTCAGGTGAAATAAAGCTATCTTGGTTAGCATCGTAATAAGCTTTTAATTCATCGTCTGAAACGGTTTGTTTACCTTGAACATCAGCTAAAGGTAACGTTGCCGTACGAATTTCACGTTCTTGCATATACAGTTGTGCATATGCTTTAACCTCAGATGGCAAAGCAAAATCTGTACCGGTAAAGGTTTTACCTAACTGTGCGCGTGTAAGGTCTTGGCGAATTTGTGCTGCAAAGCTATCTGCATTGATATTGTAACGCTGTAAAATCTCACGGTACTTTTCGCTATCAAATCGACCATCTGTTTGGAAAATTTGCATTGAGAATATAGATTGCTCAATTTGCTGATCGCTTGCTGACAGGTTTAGTTCATTAGCATATTGATTAATCAATTCATTGTTAATCAAGTTATCAAGTGCTTGGCGGCGCAGCAAATTCATGCTTTCTTCGTTACTAGCCACTTCTGAGAATTTATCTCCCAGATATTCTTGCAATGACTGACGTTCCTGCTGAAAGGCCTGCTGCAACTGTTCCCTGCTAATTGGCTGACCGTTAACTTCGGCTGCATTATTTGCACTATTGCCTCCGATGCCGCCCATCATAACGCCACCTAACACAAATGAAAGGATTATCAGCGCTAGTATTATTTTGAGCAAAGGACTATTTGCCTTTGTGCGTAAATTTTCCATCATAAAAAGGCTTAACTCCGCTTTGTTGAATTCAATTTCCTGATAATACGCTAATCTTAACTCAGAAAGAAAAAAAAGCGCACCATTTACATGGTGCGCTTATATATTAGCTGATTAAAGACATTCCGTCAGTTTGAGTTTTCGCAAAAATGCAAGAAAGACAAACTTAAATACCTAATTAGCTATTAACAGCGTCTTTAAGACCCTTGCCTGGACGGAAAGCTGGAACTTTCGCCGCAGCGATTTTAATTTCTTTACCCGTTTGAGGGTTACGGCCTGTACGTGCTGCACGCTCACGAACAGAAAAAGTACCAAAGCCAACTAGAGCAACATCGTCCCCTTTACTAAGAGAGCCCGTTACAGTAGCGACGAACGCGTCAACAACACGACCTGCTGCAGCTTTAGAAATATTCGCATCAGAAGCGATTTGATCAATCAGTTGAGCTTTATTCACTCTTATCATCCCCATATTAGTTGGACTATAAATCTCTTAATTAACTCTAACGGTTATTAGTATAGTTAATTAATGATGCAGTCGTTATATCAATCCTGATTACCAATGGCAAGAGAACAGATTACATACAAACAATTATCAGAATCATCGCTAAAGTAGCTATGAAAAAAAAGGCTGACAAGCCCTAAATTAGCTATCAGCCTTAATTTTATACAAACTTCTTGATTCAGCTCACTCTTTTAGCTTTATTTTTTACAACTTCAGCCCCAAATGGAGGGTTAACTAAAGCCAAAGAAAGCACTTCTTCAATAGTTTTTACTGGATGAATTTCCAGATCAGCGATCACATTTTGAGGAATTTCTTCTAAATCACGTTCGTTTTCTTTAGGGATTAATACGGTTTTAATCCCTCCACGGTGTGCCGCCAATAGTTTCTCTTTTAAGCCACCGATTGGGAAAACTAACCCTCTTAATGTAATTTCCCCTGTCATAGCCACGTCTGCTCTAACAGGATTACCCGTTAAGCAAGATACCAATGCCGTTGACATGGCAATCCCCGCACTTGGACCATCTTTCGGTGTCGCGCCTTCAGGAACATGGACATGAATATCGCGTTTTTCATAAAAATCGCTATTAATACCCAATTTTTCTGCACGAGCTCTAACTACGGTTAATGCCGTTTGGATAGATTCTTGCATCACTTCACCTAAAGAACCGGTATAAGTTAACTTACCTTTACCTGGAACACAGGCGGTCTCAATGGTAAGTAAGTCACCACCAACCTCAGTCCAAGCAAGACCAGTAACTTGCCCTACACGGTTTTCAGTATCCGCTTGGCCATAATCAAAGCGACGAACGCCCAGATAGTCTTTCAGGTTGTCTGCATTAATTTCAATATGCTTAAGCTTTTTATCCATTAATAAAGCTTTAACTGCCTTACGGCACAGTTTTGAAATTTCACGCTCTAAACCACGTACACCAGCTTCGCGAGTATAGTAACGAATGATGCTCATTAGGGCGCTATCATCAATAGTAAGCTCACCCTTTTTCAAAGCATTACGTTCTATTTGCTTAGACAATAGATGTTTTTTCGCTATGTTCAGTTTTTCATCTTCTGTATAACCAGAAAGACGAATAACTTCCATACGGTCTAATAATGGCGCCGGAATATTCATCGAGTTAGACGTCGCAACAAACATAACATCGGACAGATCGTAATCGACTTCTAAATAGTGATCATTAAATGCAATATTTTGTTCTGGATCAAGGACCTCTAACAATGCAGAAGCGGGGTCGCCACGCATGTCAGATGACATCTTGTCAATTTCATCCAATAGGAATAGCGGGTTTTTCACCCCAACTTTAGCCATTTTTTGGATAAGTTTGCCCGGCATAGAACCAATATAAGTACGGCGGTGACCACGAATTTCTGCTTCATCACGTACCCCACCTAAAGCCATGCGAGTGTACTGACGGCCTGTTGCCTTCGCAATGGATTGCCCCAATGACGTTTTACCAACGCCCGGAGGCCCAACTAAGCAAAGAATTGGCCCTTTAATTTTGCTAACACGGCTCTGTACTGCCAGATATTCTAAAATCCGATCTTTCACGCGCTCTAAGCCGTAGTGATCGGTATCTAGCACTTCTTGCGCTTTAACTAAATCTTTTTTAACTTTGCTACGCTTATTCCATGGTACTTGTACCATCCAATCAATATAGCTACGAACAACTGTAGCTTCTGCAGACATCGGAGACATCATTTTCAGCTTCTGCAACTCAGCTTCGGCTTTTTCTTGTGCCTCTTTTGGCATTTTCGCTTCTTCAATCTTACGTTTTAGCGATTCATACTCGTCTGGCGCATCGTCCATTTCACCAAGCTCTTTCTGAATAGCTTTCATTTGCTCATTCAGATAGTACTCACGCTGGCTTTTTTCCATCTGTTTTTTAACGCGATTGCGGATACGTTTTTCTACTTGCAGCAATTCAGTTTCTGATTCCATCATTGCCATCAAGAATTCAACGCGTTCAGCAATATTTGCCATTTCCAAAACACGCTGCTTATCAGCTAATTTCAATGGCATGTGAGACGCAATGGTATCCGCTAGTTTATCTAGCTGATCTTGCTCTATCGCATGCAATGCCGTTAGTACTTCAGGTGGTATTTTCTTATTTAATTTTATGTAGCTTTCAAACTGACTAACAATAGTACGATATAAAACTTCGTTTTCTTTTTCATCAAGTACACTTGATGACTGAGAGCCCGCGGTTGTTTCGTCATAAACTACGTTTTCAGCTTGTGTATCTTGTTCTGGGGCTAAATATTCCGCTTGTGCTAAGAAATATTCGCCATTATCAGTCAAGCTCGTAATACGTGCGCGTTTTAGCCCTTCAACGAGGACTTTAACGGTGCCATCAGGTAGTTTCAGCATCTGAATAACGGATGCAACAGTACCTACAGCAAATAAATCATTCACCCCTGGCTCATCAGTCGAGGCTTCTTTTTGCGCAACCAGCATCACTTGCTTGTCATGATCCATCGCTGCTTCCAGACTGTGAATGGATTTTTCACGTCCAACAAACAGTGGGATCACCATATGTGGGTATACCACTACATCACGCAGAGGCAATACTGGTATTTCAATGCGTTCGGAACGCTCAGGATTCATAAAGCTCTCTCTTCGTTTAGCTCACGCTAGTTTAAGGGTTTCTGTTTCTTATTCTAAAATTACTTTCTAAAACAAGGAAACCACACCTCAGAATATAAACTATATGGGGACAAGATTTTAGCATTCAATAGCTAGTTGAACATAAAAAACAAAATGAGGGAAACCCCTCATTTTGTTTGATTAATTATTGAACGTTTATTAAGGATTAGTTATCGCCAGAAGCTTGAGCCTCAGGTTTACTGTAAATCAACAAAGGTTCAGACTGTTCGTTAATTACATTTTCATCGACAACAACTTTCTCAACATCACTCATTGAAGGAAGGTCATACATAGTATTCAGCAATGCCGCTTCAACAATAGAACGTAAACCACGTGCACCCGTTTTACGTGCCATTGCTTTTTTCGCAATTGCCTTTAATGCTTCTTCACGAAACTCGAGTTCAGTCCCTTCAAGGCTAAATAACGCTTGGTATTGCTTGGTTAAGGCATTTTTTGGTTCTTGCAGAATCTGAATTAATGCTTCTTCGCTTAGTTCTGTCAGCGTTGCAACAACTGGCAGACGGCCAATAAATTCAGGAATTAAGCCAAACTTAATTAAGTCTTCTGGCTCTGCTTGAGTCAGCAATTCACCTTCCGTTGCTTTCTCTGATTCACCTTTAACTTCCGCAGCAAAGCCAATACCAGAACGCGTGTTTAAACGTTGCCCAATGACTTTGTCTAAACCGGCAAATGCACCACCACAGATAAACAGGATTTTTGATGTATCAACTTGCAAAAACTCTTGTTGAGGGTGCTTACGACCACCTTGTGGTGGTACCGCCGCAACCGTCCCTTCAATAAGTTTCAGTAACGCTTGCTGCACACCTTCACCGGAAACATCACGAGTAATTGATGGGTTATCTGATTTACGTGAAATTTTATCAATTTCATCTATATATACAATTCCACGCTGTGCTTTTTCAACATCATAGTCACATTTTTGCAAAAGCTTTTGAATGATGTTTTCAACGTCTTCACCAACATAACCAGCTTCAGTTAATGTTGTTGCATCAGCCATTGTAAACGGTACATCCAAGTAACGAGCTAATGTCTCAGCTAAGAGAGTTTTACCGCTACCTGTTGGCCCTATAAGCAAAATGTTACTTTTACCTAGTTCAACACCATCACTGGTTTTATCACCATTACGTAGGCGCTTGTAGTGATTATATACCGCAACAGCTAAGACTTTTTTTGCCTTTTCTTGGCCAATAACATAGTCATCAAGATGTTGCCTAATTTCATGTGGAGTCGGCAATTCACTACGCTCGCGATGCGGTGCAAGTTCCTTGATCTCTTCACGGATGATGTCGAGACATAAATCTACACATTCATCACAAATATAGACTGACGGACCGGCAATCAGCTTACGAACTTCATGCTGACTTTTTCCGCAGAAAGAACAGTAAAGCAGTTTGCCTGTCCCCTCTTTGCGTTTCTCTGTCATCAGTTGACCTCACTTTTATCTATACCGCTTTGTTTTTCTTAATTAAAGCTAAAAACAAAGCCGCAATTTCTTAAAATAGTTTATGGTATAAACTAATTATACCAAAAGTTGACCCATTAACGGCTACTATAAATTTGGTCGACTAAACCATATTCTTTTGCTTCATTAGCCGATAAGAAACGGTCACGCTCCGTGTCACGGTTAATTTCTTCAATAGATTTCCCAGTATGTTGAGCCATTAGCTCATTCATACGTGCTTTCACTTTGAGGATTTCTTGAGCATGAATTTCAATATCTGTCGCTTGGCCTTGGTAGCCACCCAATGGTTGGTGGATCATGACTCGTGAGTTAGGTAAACAAAAACGTTTACCTTTCGTACCTGCTGTCAATAAGAAAGCCCCCATGGAACATGCTTGCCCCATACAAATAGTACTCACATCAGGCTTGATAAATTGCATTGTGTCATAAATTGACATTCCTGCTGTAATCACACCACCAGGTGAATTAATATACAGATGAATATCTTTTTCAGGGTTTTCTGCTTCAAGAAATAACATTTGAGCGACGATTAAGTTCGCCATATGGTCTTCCACTTGACCTGTCAGGAAGATAATCCGTTCTTTTAATAGACGTGAGTAAATATCATATGAGCGCTCACCACGGGAGGTTTGCTCTACGACCATTGGCACAAGTGCCATTTGGGATGCTAATTGTTCCTGACTGCCAAAATGTGACATCGAAATCTCCTATTAAAAACGTTCTGGTGCTTGCGCCTAATTTGCTTTCTGTCCGCTATATAGAGCAGAGATCGTGCCACAAACAACTGTCTTTAAAACATCTGCCTTAAAAAAAGACCGTGCCTGCAACCTGTTGCGATCTTCTTATTTTTAGTTTAGCTAAAATTTAACCGCGTCACAGATAAAAATTAAGAAGAAAATGCAGCTAAATATGCTGCAGTAAACAAGACGCTGTTGAAAATAGTTTAACACAAGTTAATTAGGTTACACGGATTATCCCATTAGAAAACCTTACCTGATTTTCAAAATTTGCGAAATAACCCGTTAGGCTGATATCAGCACTTTCTTCAATGTTAAGCTATTTAAAATAATTCAAATCTCAATTAAAGCTTTTCGCAAATCAAAAACTATACTCTAAATCATTCACGTGGTAGCTAGACCACAAGCCAATCAGCCTCTTAGAGTGCACATTTGTATGTAACTAGTATGTATAAACATAATCAACCACATTACAGCTTGAAGTATAGTGAGCACATTCATGCTACTTGAAGTATAGATAATATAATTAGGGTTTAAATGTGATTTTCAAGGCTAACCTAGCTAAATTCACAAAAGTGTTAATTTAACGGCTTTAATTGACAAAAAACCCGCAGTAACACACTACGGGTTTTTTATTTTCTACAGCAAGAAAAAAATTAACCAGCTTGAACTTGGTTCATCAGCTCAGTAAAGTTAGTTTCTTTTTCTGTCACTTTAGCAACCGCCAGTACAGTTTCAACGGCTTGTTCTTCTAAAGCTAAGTTACGAACGCTGTTCATTAACTCTTCGTTTTTGCTATAGTATTCGATAACTTCAGCTGGATCTTCGTATGCAGATGCCATCTCTTCGATTAGCGCTTTAACGCGATCTTCGTCAGCTTTCAGCTCATTTTTGTTGATCACTTCGCCTAACAGCAGGCCGATAACAACGCGACGTTTAGCTTGTTCTTCGAACAGTTCACGTGGTAATTCCATCGCTTGTTTTTCATCACCACCAAAACGCTGTGCAGCTTGGCGACGCAGAACATCGATTTCACCATCAACAACCGCTGCTGGAACTTCGATGTCATTAGCTTTGATCAGACCTTCTAATACTTGAGCCTTCACACGGTTACGAACTGCATTTTTCAGTTCACGTTCCATGTTTTTACGCACTTCTGCACGCAGACCATCTAAAGAACCATCAGCGATACCGAAACGCTTAATGAATTCTTCAGTGAATTCAGGTAATTCGCGCTGTTCTACTTTCTTCAGAACGATAGCAAATTTTGCTGCTTTACCTTTCAGGTTTTCAGCGTGGTAATCTTCAGGGAAGTTAACTTCAATCTCAAACTCTTCGCCAGCTTTGTGGCCAACAACGCCTTCTTCAAAGCCTGGGATCATGCGACCTTCACCCATAACTAATGCGAAGTCTTCTGCTTTACCACCTTCAAACTCTTCACCATCAATAGAACCAGTGAAGTTGATAGTGATACGAGAATCAGCTTCTGCTGCTGCTTCAACTTCTTTCCACTCCGCTTGTTGCTTACGCAGAGTTTCTAACATGCTTTCCAGATCTTCATCTTTTACAGATACAGCCGGTTTTTCAACTTCAATCGTTTCTAAACCTGTTAATTCGATTTCTGGGTAAACTTCGAATTCAACTGAATAGACAAAATCTTTACCGTCTTCGAGTTGCTCTGGTTTGTAACTAGGCGCACCCGCTGGGTTGATTTTTTGCTCAATAATAGCGTTAATGAAGTTGCGTTGCATAACATCGCCCAGAACGTCTTGCATAACTGACGCACCGTAACGTTGTTTAACAATATTCATTGGTACTTTCCCTTTACGGAAACCATCAATACGCACTTTTTTAGCAACGCTGACTAGCTCGCTATTTACTGCTTTTTCAATATCAGTGGCAGGAACGGTGATTGTTACACGACGCCCAAGGCCTTGAGTCGTTTCAACAGAAACTTGCATCTTCTTACCTCAAAATAAATCTTAGTGATCGGTCTACTCCAGAGTTATGCCATTAAATCATATTGGCTGTCTCCCTTCCAGAACCGGGGGCGTTACTTTCATAACGGTCATCCCTGATATCAGAAGCGTCCCGAAACCTTACTGAAAATTAGACGCAGCATTATACCGATGCATGCGCCCTGAGTCGAGAAAAGCTGAGAAAAGAAGCGATTTTTCCTCTTTATTTGTGACTTTTCTGACTAAATTTTTTATTTCCCTTCAAAATTTGAAGAAAAAATACTCATCAAACCCATCATAGGAATGATAAATTATCAAAAGAATAGTTTCAGTCTATTAACTGAAACTAAAAATTACCGGTTTACTCCACCAACACCACGACAAGCTGGCGATTTTAATGCCGTATTGGCAAGCTCATCCCATTCTTTTTGTGTATAAGTGTGCAAAGCAAGAGCATGGATGCCCCCCGCTAATTCATCGGCTAAAATAGCATAAATTTCACGATGACGAGCAAGCATTCGTTTATTCTCAAATTTATCGCTGACTAAAACTACCTTAAAATGGCTTTCTGAACCCGGTAATACATTGTGTTGATGACTTTCGTTGATCACATCTAAATGTGAAGGTTCAAAAGCAGTTTGTAATTTTTGGCTCACTCGATCTTGCATACTTTGCGATGCATTAGCGACCATAAAATACTCCTTAAATTGTGATTCTCTCTAGTATTGGTAAGTTCAGTAAACTATATTGCACATCTTAATTAATGTTGTCTTCTTATTATAGAAATACCCGATTATGATTTGGCAATGTTATGATAGCGATACGTTAGTGCGAATTTTTTTAAAAAATGTTGTCTAACCGTTCAGGGAAAATAAACCACAACATTCTATATTGTATAACGGTTACCCGCACCATAACGAAACATTTTCAATTAGGAAAGATGAACTGGGAAAAATTATGTTAAAAAAACTGTGTTTTCCACTTGTTGCGTTGTTCCTGCTCGCTGGATGTGCAACTAGCAGCAACACGCTATCACTTGAACCGAAAATTGCTTTACCTGCTAAAAACCCGACATTAAATGCAACATCGATTAGTGTCAGTAGTGTTGATAACCGCACTAATAAGTCCTTAGCAGAAGTGAATCGTAATGGTAGCTTAGTCGTGCTTAACCCATCGCGTGACCCGCGTTACCTCATGCAAGAAGCAGTAGAAAAACAAATGGCAGCGCGCGGCTTCATGGTGACATCGCCTGCAAATGTGAATTTAGTGGTTCAATTGAATAAATTAGAGACTAAAGTTGCTGAAGGCAGTTTACGCCACAATATTACCGTCAACTCTAGCGTTAGTATTATAGCTACAGCCCCGAATGGTTCGACCAAAACGCGTTCATTCACACGCAACTTTAATACGCAAGAATTGTTGGCTGCGAGTAATGCCAAAATAGAAACTGCTATCAATAGTGCATTGGCTGATTTAATTGCAGATATGGCTACAGACCAAGAAATCACCGATTTTATCAGACAGAATTCACGCTATTAATCGGGCAATCTACACTATAACGTATTAAGCTATCCAAGTTTTAATCACCATGACTTGGGTAGCCTAGCGCGGCGACTAGCTCCGCAGTGCAATGTCTCCCCAGTCAATGTATTGCAGCAATATAACATTAGGCCTAGAGGGGATTATGCCTCGTTTTACACTACCCAATAATATTACTTTAATTCTTTTAGGCTTTGTCTCAGGGCTGCCTTTAGCACTTACTGCGGGTACTTTACAGGCTTGGTTAACTGTTGAAAATGTTGATATCAGAACCATTGGTTTCTTTTCATTAGTCGGTCAAGCTTATGTATTGAAGTTTCTGTGGTCCCCTATGATGGATCGCTATACCCCGCCATTCCTCGGCCGACGCTGTGGGTGGTTATTAACAACTCAGATTTTGTTAATTATCAGTATTGCCGCGATGGGTTTCATGAACCCTTCTGAACACTTATGGTATCTTGCTGCGTTAGCTGTCACTGTTGCATTTTGCTCTGCCTCCCAAGATATTGTTTTTGACGCATATAAAACCGATTTACTCAGTGCAGAAGAACGTGGAATTGGCGCTGCGACCTCTGTGATGGGCTATCGGATCAGCATGCTCGTTTCTGGTGGGCTTGCACTTTGGTTAGCCGATAAGTTTTTAACCTGGAAACAACTCTACCTACTGATGGCAGGGTTAATGGTTATTGGTGTTATCGCAACACTGCTAGCCAAAGAACCTGAAGAAGATACTGCTCCTCCCACATCCCTAAAAAAAGCCATCTACGAACCCTTAGCTGAATTCTTTAGCCGCAACAATGCTTGGCTGATTTTATTACTGTTAGTGTTTTATAAACTCGGCGATGCCTTTGTAATGGCGTTGAATACTAACTTTTTATTGAATGCATTAGGCTTTAGCTTAAGTGAGGTTGGCACTGTCAATAAAACGGTTGGGATGGCAGCAACCATTATTGGGGCGCTTTTAGGTGGGTACCTAATGAAAAACATGAGCTTATTTAAGGCTCTGTTTCTTTTTGGGTTACTGCAAGGCGGGTCAAATATAGGGTATTGGTTTTTAGCAATCACACCTCCACACATTCTCACCATGGGTTCAATTATTTTTCTTGAAAATATTTTCTCTGGTATGGGAACAGCTGCATTTGTTGCCCTGTTAATGACATTGTGTAATAAATCATTGTCAGCAACGCAATTTGCACTGCTTTCAGCGCTTTCTGCTGTAGGGCGTGTATATATTGGGCCAATTGCTAGTATTTTTGTCAGTAATTATGGCTGGCCGCTTTTCTACCTAATTTCAATTGGTGTGGCTGTTCCTGGGGTTTTACTATTATTAGCTTGCCGAACCTCTTTGGTTTACACACAGACTACAGGCTTATTTCAGCGCCGTGAGTTATATGCCAAAGGTTACCGCTTTGCCGTATATGCTCTAATTACTGCGGTCAGTTTTCTATCTATTTGGCTGCTTTCGCTACTTGTGTTCTCATTTAGTGGCATGAAACTGTATTTATTTACAACACAAATTGAGTTTTGGTTGGCTCTCCCTAGTTATCAAAATCTAATATTTAATACAGGTATTAGTATTGGCGCTATCAGTTTAATTATAGGTGGTAGCTTAGATTTTCTAGCTGTCCGTAAAACGTCTCAATCCTAGTCCTTCATTAAATCCCCCTCATCCATTAAATCAATTCCCTAAATAGAACTTATTAGTTTAGGGAATCTGATCTGTTGATTAAATTAGACCCAAATAGCAAATTTAACTAAATCCAATTCAATATCGTGATTACGATCACCATAACACTGAAATATATTTCTTAATTGCAATTTTAAAGACTAATATATCACAAGTTAAAGGCGGACTGTCTAATGCGTTAACAGATAGCGTACAACCCAACCTTATTAATCATTAAACGAAAATAATCTATTATGAAAAAAATCATTTGCATAGCAACCTTAGCATCTATAGCCGGAACGGCATATTCTGACGATTTTATTGGCTATCAAAATGGCTTTGCTGATATCAATGTAAACTATTTAGATTGGTCACATCGTACTGAAACAAAAACAGAAACGACTACGCGTAAAAAAGACTTTGCTTATATTGAATTAGAGGGAGGAGCTAATTTTAATTGGGGTGAATTATATGGTTTTTTTGATCTAGAAAACCCGTTCCACTCTCAGCACACCGATTCCGGACGTAATCGCCGCTATACCATTAAAACAACTGGTCGTTACTATTTAGGTGATACGGGTTTTAATTTGTATGGTCATGTTTATGGAACTTGGTCATTGCCGGGAGCTAAATATGGTGGCAACTTCCATGACGTCAATACGCTATATGGTATCGGTTATAACACCGCATTTGGTGACTTGTGGTTTAAACCGTTTATCGCATTGAATTATACAGACCAAACATTCTATTCCGGAAATAATGGCTATGTCGCAGGTTGGGTTGCCGGTTATAATTTCAACGTGTTAGAAGAAAACTTTATGATCACCAACTGGCACGAAATGGAATTTGCAAGAAATAAACGCTATAACGGTGGCAAACGCGATGGCATAAATGGGGCGATCGCTTTTTGGTGGAATGCAACCAAGCACTTATCTGCGGGTGTGCAATATCGCTATGCTGACAATAAGTTAGGGGATACTTTTTACCAAGATGCAATCATTTATACATTAAAGTATACATTCTAACGCGCTCCAGAAAATTGCATTAGCATTTAATTATTTTTCTTTTTTTATCAGTAAAGTAATAATTTTTCTTTACTATTTTGCTGATAAAACCATAAAAATGGTTTTATCAGCAATAAAAACCGTAACTTCCCTTAGCATTTTACTTATCATTCATATCAGTTCGCTTGTTTTTATGCTTCTTTTGTATATATTTTTCTTTGAATAATTACTAAGATAATTTAGTATTAGCGGGCTTTTATCAATATATACTTATAATACGTATCAATTTTAACTTTTTCTTTATAAGTTCTTTACATGTGATCATATTAACATAAAGAGCTAACAATTCCGTTTCTTTGCCTTACAATCATTTACACTCGCATAACCTTACCGTAAAATGCCCGCACTGATGAAACGACAATTAGAATCTTTGTCATTTGGGGTCGTGGATGAGACTTATGAACTACAAAAAAAGTATCGGAGCAATCTCACTCGTTGTAGCTGCCTTATTATTAGGTGGATGCGATATGGTGTTGATGGATCCAAAAGGCGCCGTTGGCGTTAAACAAAAAGAGCTAATTCTTATTGCAATTGGCTTAATGCTTCTTGTTGTTATTCCTGTTATTTTCATGACGATCATCTTCGCTATGAAATATCGTGAATCCAACAAGTCAGCTACGTACCGTCCAAACTGGGCTCACTCAAATAAAATAGAGTTAGTCTGCTGGACTGTTCCTATCATCATTATCATTATTCTAGGTACTATTACTTGGAAAACAACACATGAGCTGGACCCATATCAGCCATTAGTTAGTGATCAGGAACCTGTCACAATCGAAGTTATTTCGGCTGACTGGAAATGGATATTTATTTATCCAGAGCAAGGTATTGCTACAGTTAACGAAATTGCATTCCCTACGGGTGTGCCAGTCAACTTCAAAATCACGTCAGATTCGGTGATGAACTCTTTCTTCATTCCATCATTAGGTGGCCAAATCTACGCGATGGCGGGTATGCAAACTAAGCTTCACTTAATCGCTAATGAACCAGGTACTTATAAAGGCTTCTCTGCAAGCTATAGTGGCCATGGCTTCTCTGATATGAAGTTTAATGCTATTGCAACTCCTGACCGCCAAGGTTTTGATGAGTGGGTACAAAAGGTAAAAGCTTCTCCTAAAACAATGGATACCATGCAGGCGTTCGACGAAGTCGCTAAGCCAAGCATGAACGTTCCTGTTACCTACTTCTCAAGCGTGAAACCTAAACTTTATGAAGATATCGTTCTGAAGTTTGGTCATGAGCACCATAAAGGTCACGCTCCTGTAGAAAATGAAGGTCATTCAATGACTGATCATAAAGAAACTACAGGCAATTCAATGCAAATGAGCCACAGTGCTCATGCAGCAGGCGCTGAGGAATAAGGGCATGTTCGGAAAATTAACACTAGATGCAGTTCCGCTCCATGAGCCAATTATCGTTGTCACACTGATTGGTATTGTCCTTGGTGGACTCGCACTGGTCGGTGCGATTACATACTTTGGTAAGTGGAAATGGTTGTGGAAAGAATGGTTGACTTCTGTTGACCATAAAAAAATTGGTGTCATGTACATCATTGTCGCTATGGTCATGTTGTTCCGTGGCTTTGCGGATGCGATTATGATGCGTGGTCAGCAAGTACTTGCTTCTGCTGGCCAAGAGGGCTTCTTAAACCCTCATCACTATGACCAAATCTTTACCGCACACGGCGTTATCATGATTTTCTTCATGGCAACTCCATTTGTTGTCGGTCTGATGAACCTCGTTGTACCTCTGCAAATTGGTGCACGCGACGTTGCCTTCCCATTCCTTAACTCATTGAGCTTCTGGTTCTTTGTAGTCGGTGTTGTTCTTATCAACATCTCTTTAGGGGTAGGTGAATTCGCACAAACAGGTTGGTTAGCTTATCCGCCACTATCTGGCTTGGAGTACAATCCGGGGGTCGGGGTCGATTATTGGCTCTGGAGTCTCCAGATATCCGGTATTGGTACACTATTAACAGGGGTTAACTTCATCGCAACTATTATCCGTATGCGTACGCCGGGTATGTCGATGATGAAAATGCCTGTATTCAGCTGGGCTGCGTTATGTACTAACGTATTGATTGTTGCTGCATTCCCTATCTTAACTGTGACGCTGACTCTTCTGACGTTAGACCGTTATTTAGGTACCCATTTCTTCACCAACGATATGGGCGGCAACATGATGATGTACATCAACCTGATTTGGGCATGGGGTCACCCTGAGGTGTATATCCTTGTTCTGCCTGTGTTCGGTGTATTCTCTGAAGTTGCAGCAACTTTCTCGAAAAAACGTTTATTCGGTTATACCTCATTAGTTTGGGCAACAATCGTTATCACCGTTATGTCCTTTATCGTTTGGTTGCACCACTTCTTTACGATGGGTTCAGGCGCGAACGTTAACGCCTTCTTCGGTATCGCCACGATGATTATCGCAATCCCAACAGGGGTTAAGATCTTCAACTGGCTGTTTACTATGTACCAAGGCCGTATCGAATATAAATCTCCAATGCTGTGGACTATCGGTTTCATCATCACCTTCTCTGTAGGTGGTATGACCGGCGTTCTGTTAGCCGTACCTGGTGCAAACTTCGTTCTGCACAACAGCTTATTCCTGATTGCCCACTTCCATAACGTTATCATTGGTGGTGTAGTATTCGGGTGCTTCGCAGGTATGACTTACTGGTTCCCGAAAGCTTACGGCTTCACGCTGAATGAGAAATGGGGTGTTCGTGCCTTCTGGTTCTGGATCATCGGTTTCTTCTTAGCCTTTATGCCGTTATACATTCTGGGCTTTATGGGTATGACCCGTCGCTTAAGCCAGAATATTGACCCGACTTATCATACAATGTTAGTCGTTGCCGCAGGCGGTGCTGCTTTAATCGCACTCGGTATTGCATGTCAAGTTATCCAAATCATTGTGAGTATCCGTGACCGCCATGAAAACCGTGATCTAACTGGTGACCCATGGGGTGGACGTACTCTTGAGTGGGCAACCTCTTCTCCACCACCATTCTATAACTTCGCGATTGAGCCACATGTTCAAACTCGTGATGCTTGGTGGGATCTAAAAGAAAAAGGTCTTGCTCATAAGAAACCAACTTCATATGAAGAAATTCATATGCCGAAAAATACAGGCGCAGGCGTTATTATCGCCGCATTTAGCTTGATTTTAGGTTTCGCAATGATTTGGCACATCTGGTGGATGGCAATCATTGGTTTCGGTGGAATGATCGTAACTTGGATTGCAAAAAGCTTCGACGAAGATGTTGATTACTACGTACCTGTGGCTGAAATCGAAGAAATCGAGAATAAGCACTTTGAAGAATTACGTAAGGCAGGTGTGAACGATGTCAACTAATACAATGACTAACCAAAATATCGCCCATGCTGAGCATGGGCACCACGATGCAGGTGGAACAAAAGTATTCGGTTTCTGGCTCTATATCATGAGCGACTTGATTCTGTTTGCTTGTTTGTTTGCTACCTATGTTGTTTTGGCCGATGGAACTGCTGGCGGTCCAGCTGGTAAAGATATCTTCAGTCTGAAGTTCGTATTAGGCGAAACTTTCTTACTCTTGGTAAGTAGTATCACTTATGGCTTCGCAATGATTGCGATGCATAAAGGTAAGATTGCTGCCGTTAACTTATGGCTGTTTGCAACGTTTTTGTTAGGCCTTGGCTTCGTTATCATGGAAGTTTATGAATTCCATGAGCTGATTGCTGAAGGTTTTGGTCCTGACCGTAGCGGTTTCTTATCTGGCTTCTTTGCACTAGTTGCAACGCATGGTTTACACGTAACTGCGGGTCTCATTTGGATTATTATCATGATGATCCAAGTTACTCGTCGTGGACTGACTGATGTAAACAAAACACGTTTGAATTGTCTAAGCCTGTTCTGGCACTTCTTAGACGTGGTTTGGATTTGTGTATTTACCGTTGTTTATCTTCTGGGGGCTATTTAAATGAGTCATGCAAAAGATGCTCACACTGGAGCAAGCCACGGTAGCGTTAAAACATACCTGATTGGCTTTATTCTATCAGTTATCCTGACCGTCATTCCGTTCTGGATGGTGATGGAAGGCACGGCGTCAACATCAACAATCCTCTGGACTGTTGTTGGCATGGCAGTTGTGCAAATACTGGTTCACTTAGTATGTTTCTTACATATGAATACCTCATCAGATGAGCGTTGGAACCTGGTTGCATTTCTGTTCACCATGCTAATTGTCGGCATTGTTGTTGTCGGCTCGCTGTGGATTATGTACAACCTGAACATCAATATGATGCTCGACTAAAGAGTTGCCGATATGTTTAAGCAATACCTGCAAGTGACCAAACCAGGAATTATATTCGGAAACTTGATTTCTGTGATCGGCGGTTTTTTATTAGCCTCTAAAGGCTCGATAGATTACCCGCTGTTCGTTGCGACTTTGCTGGGTGTATCACTGGTCGTGGCTTCTGGTTGTGTTTTTAACAACTACATCGACCGTGATATCGACCGTATCATGGAAAGAACAAAGAATCGCCCGTTAGTTAAAGGGCTGATTGACCCGAAAGTTAGCCTGATTTACGCAACTGTATTAGGTATTGCGGGTATGCTGCTACTACTTGTAGCAGCCAATGCTTTGGCAATGCTACTTGCAGTTATCGGTTTCATTGTTTATGTAGGCGTTTATAGCCTCTATATGAAACGTAAATCAGTTTATGGCACGTTGATTGGTAGTCTATCTGGTGCAGCACCACCAGTTATCGGCTACTGCGCTGTCACAAATGAATTTGATACAGGTGCATTGATCCTGCTATTAATTTTCAGCTTGTGGCAGATGCCTCACTCTTATGCCATTGCTATTTTCCGCTTCAAGGATTATAAAGCCGCAAACATTCCTGTGTTACCGGTTATCAAGGGAATATCTGTCGCTAAGACACATATTTTCCTATATATCCTAGCATTCATGGTCGCAACACTAATGTTAGCTATCAGTGGATATGCGGGCTATAAGTATTTAATCGTAGGTGCAGCAGTTAGCCTGTGGTGGCTCGGTATGGCTATTTCCGGTTTTAAAACCGAAAATGACGACCGTGTTTGGGCTAGAAAATTATTCATCTTCTCAATCGTAGCTATAACCTCATTGAGCGTGATGATGTCTGTTGATCCTATTGTTTCAAGCGATACTGTTATAGCTCTCGTCAGATAACTTTTCTAGTTACTGATGATAACTATGCCTAAACGGCGGGGTTTCCCCCGCCGTTTTCATTTACCATTCCTTGCGTTAATGACCCATTTTTACTTATTCTGCCTACCCTTATGACGCAATTTTATGGTTAAATAGCCCCTTGCTATTATAAGCTAGATATAAAACGCACTATTAAAAGCTATAATCCATTGATTTTATACATTAAAAATATCAGTTCTACTTATAAAGATTCAAAATAGATTGAATTATAGAAAAGCGACAAACGAAGATATCCTTGAGAACGTACATCAATATGTGACCTAGGTAGCTAAGAGATGCCAGCACCGCTACAACTCGAAATATGAAGAATATTATTGCAAGGCGGCAAACGAGGGTATCTTAGGGAGCATACATCAGTATGTGACCTAAGGAGCCGAGAGAAGCCAACACCGCTACAGCTAACATACTGATAGTTTGGTTTAAATTATTTTGCTACAACATCACTTTTTTATTCAAAATAGTTCGTGTTGTAACAAGGCGGCAAACGAGGATATCTTAGGGAGCATACATCAGTATGTGACCTAAGGAGCCGAGAAAAGCCAACACCGCTACAGCTAACATACTGATAGTTTGGTTTAAATTATTTTGCTACAACATCACTTTTTTATTCAAAATAGTTCGTGTTGTAGCAAGGCGGCAAACGAGGATATCTTAGGGAGCATACATCAGTATGTGACCTAAGGAGCCGAGAGAAGCCAACACCGCTACAGCTAACATACTGATAGTTTGGTTTAAATTATTTTGCTACAACATCACTTTTTTATTCAAAATAGTTCGTGTTGTAGCAAGGCGGCAAACGAGGATATCTTAGGGAGCATACATCAGTATGTGACCTAAGGAGCCGAGAGAAGCCAACACCGCTACAGCACGAAATATGAAGAATAAAAATGAATGATAATAAAATGACATCCACAGAGCTTAGATCCACTTGGGGGTTAGGTTCTGTTTTTTCCTTGCGCATGCTTGGAATGTTTATGGTTTTACCCATTTTGACCAGCTATGGGATGCATTTACAGGGCGCTAGCGAATTTTTAGTTGGTGTTGCTATCGGTATTTACGGCCTTAGCCAAGCCATTTTCCAAGTTCCTTTTGGCTTAATGTCAGACAAAATAGGCCGTAAGCCACTCATTATTATTGGGTTAGTGATCTTTATTCTCGGTAGCATTATTGCTGCATTAAGTGATTCTATTTGGGGAATTATCATCGGTCGGGCCCTTCAGGGAGCTGGGGCGATTTCTGCGGCTGTAATGGCATTACTTTCTGACTTAACCCGCGAACAAAATCGAACCAAGGCTATGGCATTTCTAGGCATTAGCTTTGGCTTAACATTTGCCATCGCATTAGTTTTGGGCCCTATTATTACCCATATGATTGGGTTAAATGGCCTATTCTGGGGGATCGCACTTCTCGCTGTCGGCGCTATCGCACTCACTATTTTTGTTGTTCCAGACACCAATACCCATGTTTTAAACCGTGAGTCAGCCTTTGTTCAAGGTAACTTAAAAACCGTTCTTGCTCAGCCACAATTACTGAAATTGAATATAGGTATTTTATGTTTACATACCTTGTTAATGTCGAGTTTTGTTGCCTTGCCACTCATTATGACAAAAGCTGGTTTTTTAGCCCCCGATCATTGGAAAGCCTACCTAGTTACCATGCTAATTGCCTTTGTAACAGTACTGCCTTTCATTATTTATGCTGAAAAATACCGCAAGATGAAGCAAGTCTTTCTATTTTGCATCGTACTGCTCGCTGCTGCTGAAGTGACATTATGGCTTTCAGGTAATCACTTATGGGTTATTTTCTTAGGTATCCAACTGTTTTTTATTGCCTTTAATATTATGGAAGCCATTTTACCATCACTGATTAGTAAGGAAGCTCCCGCTGGTTACAAAGGAACCGCAATGGGTGTTTACTCCACTAGCCAATTTTTAGGTGTCGCTATCGGTGGTATTGTCGGTGGGTGGTTATACAATTTTGAAGGGGCAAGCACTGTCTTTATTGGTGGCTTAATTTTAACGGTTATCTGGTTTGTTATTAGCTTAACAATGCAACAACCGCCTTATGTCAGCAGTATTCGCATCGAATTACCAAAACACATTGAAGATAGTCGCGCTCTTGAGCAAAAATTACAGGCACAAAATGGAGTCATGGAAGCGCTCGTTGTAGATGAAGAGTTAAGTGCTTACGTTAAAGTTGATAGAAAGATTATTAACAGGGAACAACTCGAAGCGATTATCAACTCACAATAAGCAATAAATAGTTAGCCCATAATAAATGGGCTAACTATTTAACATGTAAGTTTCACAATGATTAATCGCGAAAATTATTAAACTGGAAAGGTTGACCTAAATTACCACCACGCACGAGCGCCATAACCGATTGTAAGTCATCGCGAGCTTTACCTGTCACACGAACTTGGTCGCCTTGAATTTGCGCTTGTACTTTTAGCTTGCTGTCTTTGACCAATTTTATTATCTTCTTAGCAATAGCAGCGTCTATCCCTTGTTTGAATGTCACTTCAACACTATAGGTTTTCCCGCTATGTACAATATCATCTGGTACATTTAATACCGCACCATCAATACCGCGTTTTGCCATTTTTTCTCTTAAAATATCGACTAACTGAAGTACTTGGAAATCAGACTCACTGGTGATTTTCACTGACTCATTTTTGTCATTTAGTTCAAAGCTGGCTTCAACATTTTTGAAATCCCAACGGCTTGTTAGCTCACGCTGTGCATTTTCCACTGCGTTGCGCACTTCATTCATTTCAACTTCAGATACAATATCAAACGATGGCATAACTAAAACCTCGACTAATTATTTTTTAGGTTGCCCGCATAATACCGTCTTTGCTCCCCCTACTTCAAGTTATCAAGGACCACTAGATTTCGTTTACTACAACTCAACGTATTAACAGTATATACTAAGAAAAAATCACTTCCGCCTTACCTTATAAGACGTTAGAGATCCGATATGAAAGGGGAAACAATGAAAATAACCCTAATTGGTTGTGGTGCAATAGGTAAATTGTGGCTTTCCTCACTAACCTTGCAAGGGCACGAAACACAAGGTTGGTTACGTGTTGCTCAGTCTGATTTATTTGTCGATGTTAATGACCCCAGTGGGCGTACTTTCCGAGAACTTATTCCTTGCAATAATATTAACCATCTGCAAACAAGTGAGCTTGTTATCGTGTGTTTAAAAGCATGGCAAGTTTCCGATGCCCTACTCCCCTTACTCGGTAATATCCCTGAGAATACGCCAATTTTATTGCTCCACAATGGAATGGGAACAATCGAAGAACTCGCCCCTATACGCCACCCAATTTTAGCGGGTGTCACAACACACGCTGCTTGGCAAAAAAATAACCAAGTATTCCATGTCGCTCATGGTATTACGCATATCGGTGCAATTAATTCACAAGCACAAGCTTACTACCCAATTGCAGATATTTTACATGAAGCTTTACCAGACGTCGCTTGGCATAACCATATTCAAACAACCTGTTGGCGCAAACTTATCGCAAACTGCGTGATTAACCCGCTTACGGTTGAATATGACTGTAAAAATGGGCAGCTAATTGATTACCCGAAACAAATTTCACAAATCATAGATGAAATCTGCGCTGTTATGGAAGCAGAAGGGCTACATACCGATAAATCAGAGCTAACCGAGTATATATACAGCATTATTTATAATACTTCGGCTAACTATTCTTCTATGCTGCAAGATGTGCGCAATAACCGCCGTACCGAAATTGATTACATTACGGGTTTTTTAATCAAACAAGCGCGAGCTCATGGGCTTAATACTCCTGAAAATGACCGCCTTTATCATTTAGTCAAAAATAGAGAACAACAATATGACGATTTCCGTTCTAATTTGCATCGCTCATGGTAGTGAAGAAATAGAAACCGTGACTAGCGCAGATTTATTAGTCAGAGCCGGTATTAATGTTACTTTAGCCAGTGTAACTGAGGATAGCTCCTTACAGGTTACTGCTTCTAGAGGAATGAAAATTGTCGCAGACACACCATTAATTAAAGTCGCAGATGAACCTTTTGACGCAATCGTACTTCCAGGAGGGCTTGCTGGCGCTGAGACTTTCCGTGATAGCCCTCTGGTTGTCGAAAAGGTTCGCCGCATGCATCTTGATGGCAAAATTGTCGCAGCTATTTGTGCAGCGCCAGCCATTGTATTGGAGTACCATCAACTATTCCCACTTGGCAATATGACGGGTTATCCTGCCATGAAAGATAAAATTTCAGCCAATAAATGGGTTGACCGCCGAGTTTATTTTGATGAGCGAGTTAATTTGCTAACGAGCCAAGGTCCCGCAACATCTTTTGATTTCGCCTTAAAATTAATCGAACTCTTAGTTGGTCGTGAAATTGCAGGGAATGTTGCCAGCCAGCTAGTTTTGCCGAATGGGATCAACGATTATTTAGAAGATTAAATGGAAATTTATAACATCGCATAATAGGTTATCAGCTAACATTAACCCACTGAATAATAATGATTATCAAATAAAATCATCAGTAAAAAGACTTCGTTTATAGCCCTTTTTTGCTATTATCATAGTGGGTGCTTGGATCATTTTGGTTCAAGCATTTGCCAAAGCCAAAAAGACGAAAGCCCCGAATTTAGATGTTAATCTTAATCCGAGGCAGTTTCCAAACTCACAATTTGATTCTGTCTCCTTTTAGAAAAGGAGTCAAGAGGAATGGCCAAAATTGCCCTTCTGGGGCTAGTTACCGTGTGTCTTACGGTATTGTGTTTTTCATTGTTAATGCAAGAAAGGCTATGCTCTTTCAGTATCAGCAGCGGAAGCACGCTGGTTCAAGCGACGTTATCTTGCGATAACTAGTCTTGTGGGGGAATTTCCCCCACATTTCTCTCTAATTGTGCGTTGGTGATACAAGCACCCTGTTTTAAGTTATGGGCGATAAACCTTTATATTTTCATAACCTTGCTCTTTTAGGTATAGTGCTTGCAAGCGGCTCATTACCCCACGGTCACAATATAATAAATAGGTTTTATCTTTTGGTAAGTCACCAAATTGCGTACTCAATTTATAGAATGGAATGTGCTTAACTTCCATTCCATCTACATTCAGTGGCTTGTCTTCAAATTCATCAATTGAACGAATATCTAAAATCACTTCATTTTCAATTGAAAGTTCACTCACCATTTCAATTTCAGGGACTTTTTCAAGGCTTTCTTGTGCAATTTGTCGAATATCGATATTTTGCGCTTGCTCCACAACAGACTCTAAAATAGCAAAATCAAAATTGGCCTCTTCTGCTTCAATTCGTGCTTTAACAGCTTTCACTGTTGGGCTTTTTGAAATCACACCACAATATTCCGGCATGGTTTTCGCAAAATCTTCAGTCCCAATTTGCCGAGCTAATTTGATTATGTGTTCTTTGTCATGAGAAATCAGTGGCCTTAGCACCAAAGTATCAGAAGCATTATCAATAAGACGCAAGTTAGTTAAAGTTTGGCTAGACACTTGACCAAGCGCTTCACCCGTAACAATTGCCTGCACACCATAACGCTCCGCAACTTTAGACGCAGCTCTCACCATCATACGTTTAAGTACAACGCCCATTTGGCCATCATCGACTTTCTCTAAAATTTCAGCCACAACTGGCTCAAAGTTTACAGCAATAAAGCGCACTTTATGGGAGCTACCAAAACGGTTCCATAGATAATGTGCAATTTGCTTCACGCCAATTTCATGTGCCGCACCACCTAAATTAAAAAAGCAGTAATGAACACGGCAACCACGGCGCATCAACATATAGCTAGAAACACCAGAGTCAAACCCACCGGAAATTAGCGATAAAACATCTTCTTGCGTCCCTATAGGAAACCCGCCAATACCTTCAATACGTGATTTAACTAAAATCAGTTTGTCATCTTCAATTTCCAAATGTACGGTTGTATCTGGGTCTTTGAGCTTAACTTTAGCCGAAGGAATATGTTGGTTTAAACCACCACCAATGTAACGCTCAGCTTCAATCGATGAAAATTCGTGCTTACCGCGGCGTTTCACCCGAACACAAAAAGTTTTGTTTTCGAGAGACGCACCATAAGATTCATGGGTCATTTCATAAATATGGTGCAGGCTAGTAAACGGTTTTTCTTCCACTTCAAGGATATGGTGGATACCGGGAATACGACCTAACATGTCACAAATTTCGTCGTGCTTCGTTTCCCCTTTCACACGCACTTCAATATTATCCCAATTACGGACAACCGAAATTTCTTCGCCAAGAGGTTTTAGCACGTTACGGATATTGCTAGTCAGAATTTTAATGAAACGTAGCCTAACAGTTTGGCTTTTGATGGTAATTTCTGGGAATAACTTAATGATAAACTTCATAATAGCTGCATGTTCATGGTTGTGGGGCAAACGAACGTGTCTTAACAAGGACACACGTATAGGTTACCAATTGTCAATAAAGAGGCGTATTATAACACTATCTTGCGGACTGAATCTAAAAACACCAATAATAAATTGTAACCATGGCAAGACTACGTTAGTCTGCTAAATATTTAACATTCCCCGAATTAACTAATTTAACATTAGTGGCTAAAGAATATGGCTAAAGAAAAATCTCAGCAAGTTGCACCTGTTAGTTTTGAAAACTCGCTTCAAGAGCTAGAGCAAATCGTCGCTCGTCTTGAATCCGGTGACCTCCCTCTAGAAGACGCTCTGAATGAGTTTGAACGTGGCGTTCAAATTGCCAAACAAGGTCAAAAAGTACTGCAACAAGCTGAGCAGCGTGTACAAATATTGCTCAGTGATGACGAAAATAAACCTCTTGCCGATTTTTCACCTGATACTGAATAAATTATGTCTGAACAACATTTAGATAGCTTCACGCTGCAACAAAAACAAACCTATGACAGAGTCAATCAATACCTTTTAGATGCCCTAAATGCGATGCCTTTTGCAAACCTTCCTCTTGCACGAGCAATGCGATATGGCACGTTATTAGGCGGGAAACGTTTACGCCCATTTTTAACTTATGCGGTAGGCTCTATGCTTGGTGTGAACCAAGAAAACCTTGATGCACCAGCTGCCGCTGTCGAGTGCATCCATGCCTATTCATTAATTCATGACGACCTGCCCGCTATGGATGACGATGATTTACGCAGAGGTCAACCAACCTGCCATATAAAATATGGTGAGGGTAATGCTGTCTTGGCGGGAGATGCATTACAAACGCTGGCCTTTCAATTACTTGCTTGTGCCCCAATGCCAGATGTCGCTGATAAAGACCGTATCGCAATGATAGCCGAGCTATCCTATGCAAGTGGCCTTGCTGGGATGTGTGGTGGGCAGGCTCTGGATTTAGACGCCGAAGGGAAATACGTCGACCTTGAATCCTTAGAACGTATTCATCTGCATAAAACTGGTGCACTCATTCGTGCAGCTATTCGCCTTGGTGCTTATGCCGCTGGCGAAAAAGGGCATCAATTACTACCTGTTTTAGATAAATACGCACAGTCCATCGGGCTTGCCTTTCAAGTTCAAGACGATATCCTAGATGTTATCGGGGACAGCACGGTAACAGGTAAGCGCCAAGGGACTGATGCTGAGCACGAAAAAAGCACTTACCCATCTTTACTCGGCCTTGAAGCGGCTCAACAAAAAGCACGTGAGCTATATCATGATGCAATAAGCGCTTTAGAGACGATCCAGTCATATGGGTATAATATAGAAATGCTAAGCGCTTTAGCTA
The DNA here is from genome assembly GCF_041344805.1 of Providencia sp. TYF-12. Lineage (NCBI taxonomy): Bacteria > Pseudomonadati > Pseudomonadota > Gammaproteobacteria > Enterobacterales > Morganellaceae > Providencia > Providencia sp. TYF-12. The sequence continues at coordinate 898,520 of NZ_CP166833.1, read as the reverse complement.
ATTTCATTATTGAGCGTAAAAACTGACAATATGCTTTGCCTTTTGGCAACAAGAAGGTCGATAATTACGGCATTTATTACCTTGATGAATCTTCAGAACATTCTATAACTCAAAAAACAGACAGACTATTGCTTACACTAAGCGAGTTATAGAAAGGCAATCAATGAGGATCACCCACAATATGCGTAGATAAATTTACGCACCGCAATACTTAGATAACTGTTTCAGTACCGAGTATTCAATATGTGGGTTTTTTATTAATTATAAGTGAGTACCTAATGAGTATTGATATCGCTAAATATCCAACGCTAGCATTGGCAGAGACACCAGATGAGCTTCGTCTGTTGCCCAAAGAAAGTTTGCCTAAGCTGTGTGATGAACTCAGACAGTTTTTGCTGAGTAGCGTTGGCCGTTCTAGTGGTCACTTTGCTTCTGGTCTCGGTGCAGTTGAGCTTACCGTCGCATTACATTACGTCTACAAAACCCCGTTTGATAACCTTGTTTGGGATGTCGGTCACCAAGCCTACCCACATAAAATTTTAACGGGTCGTCGTGACCGTATTGATACTATTCGTCAAAAAAATGGTTTACACCCTTTTCCATGGCGTGAAGAAAGTGAATATGACATTTTAAGTGTTGGCCATTCATCCACATCGATTAGTGCGGGTTTAGGAATGGCTATTGCGGCAGAAAAAGAAAAGCAAAACCGTAAAACCGTCTGTGTGATTGGTGATGGAGCTATCACCGCAGGGATGGCATTCGAAGCCATGAACCACGCAGGGGACGCCGCACCCGATATGCTTGTTATCTTAAATGATAATGAAATGTCTATCTCCGAAAATGTTGGCGCGTTAAATAACCATTTGGCTCACCTGCTTTCTGGCAAGCTATACACCACATTACGTGAAGGTGGGAAAAAAGTTTTCTCTAACTTACCGCCAATCAAAGAATTGCTGAAAAAGACCGAAGAACATATCAAAGGTATGGTTGTTCCCGGTACCATGTTTGAAGAATTAGGCTTTAACTATATTGGCCCTGTTGATGGACATGACGTCGTCGCCTTAGTTCAAACCTTAAAAAACATGCGTGATTTAAAAGGCCCACAGTTTTTACATATCATGACTAAAAAAGGTCGTGGTTATGAACCTGCCGAAAAGGACCCGATCAGTTGGCACGCAGTACCAAAATTTGACCCAAGCACATTCACTTTACCCAAAAGCAAAGAGACGGGACCGACATTCTCTAAAATCTTTGGGGATTGGCTGTGCGAAGAAGCCAAAGATGATGACAAGCTAATGGCAATTACGCCAGCTATGCGCGAAGGCTCTGGTATGGTTCGGTTTTCTAAAGAATTCCCTGATCAATACTTCGATGTCGCGATCGCAGAGCAACATGCTGTCACCTTTGCAGCTGGTCTTGCTATTGGGGGCTATAAACCCATCGTCGCTATCTATTCGACCTTCTTACAACGGGGTTATGACCAAGTCATCCATGACGTGGCTATCCAAAAAGTACCGGTGATGTTTGCTATTGACCGAGCCGGCATTGTTGGCGCTGATGGCCAAACCCATCAAGGTTCATTTGATATTTCATTCCTACGCTGTATCCCTACTATGGTGATCATGGCACCAAGTGATGAAAACGAATGCCGCCAAATGCTACATACTGGCTACCATTACCAAGATGGTCCAAGTGCTATTCGTTACCCGCGAGGTACGGGGACAGGTGCACAGCTACAGCCTTTAGCTCCACTAGAAATTGGTAAAGGAGTTATCCGTCGCCAAGGGGAAAAAGTTGCTATTTTGTGTTTTGGTACGTTACTTAGTCATGCATTAGAAGCCGCTGAGCAATTAAATGCGACTGTGGTTGATATGCGCTTTGTTAAACCATTAGATGAAGCCTTAATCCTTGAGATGGCAAGCAGCCATGATGTGCTCGTTACACTCGAAGAAAATGCAATTAAGGGTGGTGCGGGTAGTGGTGTGAATGAGTTCCTAATGCAGGAAAAAAGAATCATTCCTGTTTTAAACCTTGGTTTACCAGACTATTTTATTTCTCAAGGTAGCCAAGAGGAACTTATCGCTGAGCTCGGGTTAGATGCAACGGGTATTATTAAGTCAATTAATACCTACTTAGCCAAGTAATAGGTTAACGAAAAAAGGCATTACCATGATAATGTAATGCCTTTTTAAATAACAAAGTTAATCACTCTCATTTTCTTTTTATATACACAGTAATAGAGTGTTAACTTTAACTCTATTATTTCATTTCCAATGCAACTTTTAAAAAAAACACTTTTAAACCCTGCTTTTACATCTTAACTATATTTTTATATCATAATAATAAATAAAAAAACCAAACATAATAAACTTATATACAATGATATTTATTCTATTCACTCTAAAACAGAATATATACAAAATATTTATCTTGAATGTAAATTTTGAAAATAAAAACATGCAAATTATTTTTAAATCCATTAATATGAACTATGTCACTGTATGACAGTGTAACTTAAGCTCTGACTTATATTGGTTTTTCATTGCATTATGCAATAAAGCTTTTCCTATTATATTTCAAAGCGTAACACTGAATAATAACGACTATATGATTTTAACAATTTTAACCAGGCTTTAATATTTAATTATTTTGTTTTCTTAATTTAAAAACCAGGAAACAAATAAACGCATTCCAACTACAATTTGCATATAGTTTCTCTTTATTTAGCCAATTTTAATAAATATATTTGGGAGCGCTTATGTGTGGACAATATATTAATGAACCTTTGTATTTATCCATTGCTAACTGGGTAATGAAACAAGGGCGCTGGATCACCGCCAGAGAAATATCTAATAATTTTGATATCCCTCACCCTAATGCGGTTAATATTGTTTCTTATATTTTATCTGACGTAGCTGAAATTCAATGTGAAGTTAAAATGATCCCGAATAAATTATCGGGTCGTGGCTGTCAGTGCCAAAGGCTGATTAAGGTTACAAAAATTGATAATCAACTTTATGCACGTCTTAGAAACCACCAATCTGAAAAAGTCACTATTGATTCTCCAGTGAAAGCGGCATCTATGCCACCGAGTGAATTAAATCGAGAGCAAAAATGGCAATGGATGCTATCAAAGGCACAACGCCGTTAACATAATGATCACATCAAAAAAACACGGGCTCAAGTCTGCGTTAAGGCTGTCGACAAAGCGGGATAAAAGCGTATTTTTCCCGCTTTGTATTATCAGCCGAAAATCAACAAATTAATTTTCTTCATATACTTTCAATAACTTATACAACTCAACAAATGAGATGCAAAGCTAGCTTTATAATTCTAAAAATATATTATTTATGGCATGATAGCCATCTATGGGAAAAATAAGCCTGTATAGTATTGCCTATCCAAGAGGAGAAATATTTACTGAATATTGGTTTAGGTTAAAAGGTTGCTAAGAAAACTTAACTTTCATAGCAGAAAATGGACGCTATTTATCACCTATAATTAATATGAAAAATAAATTATTTCTAATCGCGCTATTGTTAATAACGGCAAGCCATGCATATTCAAACCCAGAGTTAAATAATGATAACTTTGAGCAAACAAAAATATTAGCAGAACAAGGCAATATTGAGGCTCAAAATCAACTCGCGATCATGTATTTCAACAGTTCTGGCTCCAAGCAAGACTATGTTAAGGCGATGGAGTGGTTTCAAAAAGCTGAACAGCAAAAAAATAACTAACCTCATTTTTTCATAATAATCACTGTCGATAATGAAAACGCCCAGCTTTTAACTGGGCGTTCAAAGATTAATTACTGGCCTTTAGGTTTGACATCCGTTGTCCCCATGAGCCTTGGCCTATTCAACTCTATTTCTATCAAGGGTAACGTTTCATGTAATCCTTGTCGGTATCGAATGGCTAAGTCTTGATATTCTTTCGTATTGAGCTGCTTCCAATGCAATTCTTCCTCACGAATATGACGAGCAAAACGTGCAGGGCTGCCAACCAGTAATTGGCGAGCTTCGCCTTGAAACCCAGCTTTAACAAAGCTCATCGCCGCAACAATACTTTGTTCACCAACCAGGGCTCCATCCATAATCACACTGTTCATTCCCACTAATGCATCACGACCAATAATACATCCATGCAAAATAGCTCCGTGGCCTATATGCCCACACTCGTGGACAATGGTTTCGACATCGCTATAACCATGCATAATGCAACAATCCTGAATATTGGCGCCTTTTTCTATGATCAAACGGCCATAGTCTCCACGTAAAGAAGCGTTAGGCCCAACAAATACCCCTTCACCGATAATCACATCACCAATCACCGTCGCTGATGGATGTACATATGCGGTAGGGTGAACAACTGGGATCACCCCTTCAAAAGCGTAAAAACTCAAAATTCACCTCTTTGCTAAATGAACTAGCGCCCTTTCCAACTTGGTGAACGTTTTTCGGCAAACGCCAGCGGACCTTCTGTTGCATCTTCGGAGTGTAAAACCGCGGGGTAGTTTGTCAGCACACCGCTGCGCATAAGCTTATAACCCTCTTCAACAGTAAGCTCTCCGGTTGCGCGAAAAATTTCTTTCAAGGCCGCAACCGCAAGTGGTGCACTTTGAGTGATTTTTTCTGCGAGTTCACGTGCTTTTTCCATTAAACTTTCCATTGGTACTACTTCATTAGCGATCCCCCAGCGTAATGCTTCCTGAGCATCCATACGCCTTCCCGTCATCACCATTTCATTCACGATCGGTGCTGGTAAGATTTTAGGTAAACGCAAGACACCGCCGCTATCAGGCACAATACCAAGTTGGGCCTCTGGTAAGGCAAAACTGGCATTTTCAGAGCAAATGATCATATCTGCCGCTAAAGCTAGTTCAAAGCCTCCACCAAACGCATAACCATTAACAGCAGCAATCACTGGTTTGTTTAAATTGAAAATTTCAGTGAGTCCGGCGAAGCCACCGGGACCAAAGTCGGCATCAGGTGCTTCACCTTCTGCCGCAGATTTTAAGTCCCAACCCGCAGAGAAAAATCGCTCTCCTGCTCCTGTTATAATGGCGACACGCAGCGAAGGATCATCGCGGAAATTAAGGAAAACTTCCCCCATTTTAAAACTGGTTTTTGCATCTATCGCATTTGCTTTAGGTCTATCAAGTACGATTTCCAAAATGGAGCCATTACGGGTAATTTTTAATGATTCGCTCATAGTGCAATCCTTTAGTCATCATGCGCTGCCATTTTGCCTACAGAAAGTTGCAGCCAAAACGTTCGCGTAATTAATAGAGTTATTCGATTATTGCAGATGTTTTTTCAGCACTTTTCCAGAACAGTTACGCGGTAAATCCTTACGTACCTCAACCCATGATGGCACTTTAAATTTCGCCATTTGCTTTTCACAAAAAGCGAAAAACTCTTCCTGAGTTAATGTTTCACCCTCTTCTAACACAATAAAGGCTTTAATCGCTTCATCACGGATCTCATCAGCAACACCAATCACCGCCACGTCAACAATCAAAGGATGTGAAGCAATAATATTTTCAATTTCACTACATGAGACGTTCTCACCGCCTCGTTTGATCATATTGATGCTTCTGTCCACAAAATAGAAAAATCCATCTTCATCTTGGTATGCATAGTCGCCTGTGTGCATCCAATTTTGCTCATCAAATGTTTTTTCTGTGGCTTCAGGGTTGTTGTAATACTCTTTAAATAAAGTTTTACCTCGTTCTCCCTTCACACAAAGCTCACCAATCACCCCAGTGGCAACAGGTTGATTGGTTTTATCCCTAATTTGCGCTTTATAGCAAAAACCAGGACGACCAATGGATGGCCAACGGCGGATATCACCAGGTCTATCCCCAATTAGCCCCACAATAGTTTCCGTCATGCCATAAGAAGTCAGAAAACTTTTCACAGCAAATCGAGCCATAAACTGCTCTTTTTCCTCATCACTCAAGTTGAGGTAAAACATGGCTTCACGTAAGCAATGGTCTTTTTCATTATCCGCCAGCGGCTGGCTTAAAAGCGTACGGATCATCATGGGGATCAGCTCAACAACAGTGGCTTGGTGCCTCACAACTTGCTGCCAGAAACGTCTCGCACTGTATCTCTCAAGTAAGACAAATGTTGCACCCACTGAAAATGCCGCCATCGATGCTGTACATTGGCAATCGATATGAAAGACTGGCATTACCGTAAGGTAAATATCGTCGGAACGTAACGTGTTCTGCCAAGAAGAGTAATAACCCGCAAAGCGTAAGTTGTAATGGGTAATAACCACCCCTTTCGGTTTGGAAGTGGTACCTGAGGTAAATAAGATTTCCGCAGTATCACCCACACTAAGCTCAATAAGTTGGGTTAACTCTGTCGGTTTTTGTGCTTGTTCAAGCAAAAAGTTTGAAATGCCTTCCTGCGGTTTAAACGACATATCTGAAATTAAAAAAATGTGCTCAAGGCTGGTACTTTTATCATCAAGTACACGTTGATAAATATCTAAAAAAGACGCACAAGTGACCACCATACGAGGTTGGCAGTTTTGCATAATCCAAGCGGCTTCATGGTATTTATAGCGTGCGTTAACTGGGACCATAATCGCCCCAATTTTCGCCAAGCCAAACCAGCAAAAGAAAAACTCTGGGCAATTATCTAAATGTAAAGCAACCTTATCCCCTTTTTGTATTCCATAATCTAAAAAGAGATTTGCTGTGCGATTAATTTGCTGATTCATTTCTATATAACTGAATTCACGAATATTTCCATCGCAGGATTCAAAGATAAGCGCCTTATTATCCCGATGGGTCAACGCTAGGTCATCCCACATTTGGCGCAAATTTTGTTTACCGATTACATCCATTAATTGTTTCCCATCATTTCCCTAATGAATATCAGGCCAGTTGGATTAATTGACCTGACTATCCATTCAATTAATCAACTATTTTGGCTAATCCTTTGTCGACTAACCCCCGAATATCAATTTCGCTATATCCAATATTTTTTAGTATCTCTGTCGTATCCATGCCATGTGATGGCATACCACGCCAAATTTGCCCTGGATTATTTTTGAATTTTGGCATCACATTTGGGCCACGACAGGTTTTTCCATCCATAGTCTGCCAACTGGTGATCGACTCACGAGCCAGATATTGTGGGTTGGTTTCTAATTCAGGAATGGTTAAAACTTTGGCGCTTGCAATGTTGAGTTCGGCTAATCTCGCTAGCACCTCATCAATTGAGCGAGCACCTAACCATTCATCAAGTTTTTCTTCCATTAAAGGCCCATAGGGGCACTCAATACGATGAATAAGCTGTGTGCCTTCCGGTATTTCTGGTGTACCAAGAAGATGAGCAAGGCCAATATCTTTAAATATTTCTTGGATTTGTGTGATACCGACGATTTCCATCACAATATAGCCATCATTACAACTATAAAGGCCGCAACCTGCGTAATAGGGGTCTTTCCCCTTGGTCATCCGCGGGCAGATTTCACCACCATTGAAGTAATCCATCATGAAGTATTGCCCCATTCGTAGCATGACTTCATACATGGCAATATCAATACTTTCCCCTTTCCCCGTTTCACGGGCTTTATACAATGCAGCTATAGCCGCTGTTGTAGCTGTCATGCCTGAAAAATAATCAGCAGTATAAGGAAAGGCTGGCATTGGCTGGTCTTTATCACCATTTTGGATAAGATAACCACTAAAAGCCTGTGCAATAGTATTGTAGGCAGCTAGGTTAGTGTATTGAGGGTCACCGTATTGCCCAAAGCCTGATAAATGGGCGATAACCAGTTTTGGGTTATGTTGCCAAAGTACTTCATCGGTGATCCCTCTACGGGCAAATGCAGGTCCTTTACTCGCCTCAATGAATATATCCGTTGTTTCCATTAATTTTAGAAATGCCTCACGCCCTTCATCCTTAAAAATATTCAATGATAATGCGCGTAAATTACGCCTTGATAGCTGTGGGTAATTGGGTTGAACACGGATAGTGTCTGCCCAAGCTACGTTCTCTATCCAAATCACTTCCGCGCCCCATTCTGCAAACATTTGCCCTGCAAATGGACCGGCTATTTCAATCCCTGAAAACACCACTCTGACCCCTGCTAATGGGCCAAATTCTGGCATTGGTAAATGCTCTGCCATGTTCTAATCTCCTGTTAAATTTGGCTGGCCTTCTTAAAAAGCCAACCAATAAACATTCAGCTATTAGCGGTACTGTTTCAGTACACTGCGGCCTAATGTCAGTATTTGCATTTCATCTGAACCACCAGATACACGGTCTACACGCAAGTCACGCCAGAAACGTGCGATTCGATGCTCACCAGCAATACCTACACCACCCAGTACCTGCATCGCAGAGTCTACGACTTCAAATGCCGCATTCGCACAGAAGTATTTACACATTGCTGCATCACCTGAGGTAATCAATCCGTTGTCACTCTTCCAAGCAGTTTCATATAACATGTTACGCATTGAATTGAGCTTGATCGCCATATGTGCAAATTTTTCTTGAATTAATTGATAACGGCCAATTGCTTCACCAAACTGAACACGTTGATTGGCGTAACGGGCTGCATCTTCAAATGCACACATTGCAGTTCCATAGTTAGTCAATGCGACTAAGAAACGCTCATGGTCAAACTCTTCTTTCACACGGTTAAAGCCGTTACCTTCACGGCCAAACATATCTTTTTCATCCAGTTCAACGTTATCAAAGGTAATTTCGCAGCAGCTATCCATACGTAGGCCCAGTTTCTCAAGTTTATTGACCTTGATACCGGGTTTGCTCATATCTAAAAACCACTCGGTGAAAACAGGTTTATCAGGAGAATCTGCATCACGACTCATCACCACAATGTATGGTGTGTAAGCACTACTGGTGATAAAACATTTGCTACCATTGAGATAAACTTTGCCATTACGGCGTTGGTAAGTTGTTTGTAAACTCCCTACATCAGAACCCGCGCCGGGCTCCGTAATCGCAGAGTTCCACATTTGTTTACCTGTACCGCGAAATGCCATAATTTTATCAATTTGTTCTTGGGTCCCTTCTCTGAGTACGGTATTAAACCCCCCCGGTAATTGGTACAACACATACGTTGGTGCGCCAAGGCGACCCAGCTCCATCCATACCGCAGCGACTGTAATAAACCCAGCGTTTAAACCGCCATGCTCTTCTGGGATCAACAGGTTATCAATTTCCATGTCCGCCAAGGCTTTAACAAAACGTTCAGGATACATACTGTCGCGGTCGCATTGTGCAAAATAGCTTTCCCAGTTTTCACTGGCCATCAGCTCACGGATCCCTGCGACAAACAGCTCCTGCTCATCATTCAATCTAAAATCCATATTAATAACCTCTTAAATGTTGTTTCTGAATAAATTAATCATTTTTCCAATGCACTTTTGCATCTTTAATAAAGGAGAGCGTTACCATAATGTTGACGAAAAAAAGTGGGCATCCTCCGGCAATTATCGCTGTTTGAATCGGTTTCAATCCGCCTAGAGCCAGTAATACGATACCGATAACACCGACTAAAACAGACCAACCGATACGCACCAATAACGGTGGCTCATCGCCATCTTTCACTGCGCGACAAGTCGACATAGCGAGAGTGTATGAACAAGCGTTGATGAGTGTGACGGTGGCGATAAAGCAGAGGATGAAGAAGCCCCAAATTGTTGCAGTGCTCAAAGGTAAGGCTGCCCATGTTTCAATAATGGCGCGTGCAACGCCGAATTCTTCAATCAGCTTTGGAATGTTAATAATATTTTGGTCAACGAGTTGTAATGTATTACTGCCTAGGATGGTCCAAATTAACGTTGTCCCTGCCGTCAAGCCTGCTACCATGCCGATACACAGCTCACGGACAGTACGGCCTTTAGAGATACGGGCGAGGAAAATACACATTTGGATGGCATAGATTACCCACCACGCCCAATAGAATACGGTCCAACCTTGTGGGAAACCGCCTTTACCCACTGCATCTGTATAAAACAGCATGCGTGGCATATACATCATTAAAACCCCGATAGAATCGGTGAAATAGTTCACAATGAAGCTGGCGCCGCCAACAATAAATACCCATCCCAGCATCAAGAAACTCAAGTAACTACGGACGTCACTGGCAATTTTCACCCCTTTTTGCAAACCAAAAGCCACGCAGATTGCATTTAGGATGATCCAGCAGAAGATAATGATGGCATCAAGTTGTAAGGTATGAGGAATACCAAATAAGTATTGAATACACTCAGTAACGAGTGGTGTAGCTAACCCTAAGCTGGTCCCCATGGCTAATATCAAAGCGACCAAGTAAAAATTATCAACGATGGTACCGAACCAGCCATTTACATGTTTTTGACCCACTAATGGGACAAGGGTGCTACTTGGGCGGATAACATCCATTTTGCGAACAAAGAAAAAATAACCGAATGCAACAGATAAGAAACTATAGGTTGCCCATGGTAGTGGTCCCCAGTGGAATAAACTGTATGCAAGCCCAATATTTTTGGCCTCTGTTGAATAGGCTTCAAAACCAAAAGGAGGTGCAGAGACGTAATAATAGATTTCAATAGAACCCCAAAATAGTACCGCAGCAGAGGTACAGGAGGCGAACATCATAAAAATCCAGCTCGCGCGGCTAAATTCAGGTTTTTCATCCCCCAAACGCTTTTTGGCGTAAGGACCCAATATTAACCAAAACCAGCCACCAAACATTATCACCATGTACCACTCAAATGCCCAGCCCCATACATTAGTGACATAGCTGAATACTTGATTGATAACTTCGTTAGAAGCATCAAGGTCACGGACGGTTAACCAACACAATAGTCCAACAATGATCAATGGCGGAAAAAAAACTTTTGGTTCTATTCCACCCTTTTTATTTTCTTTGCTCATAGTTCGATCCCAATTTATTATTTAATATATAAGCTTTTAAATAGATATTAGTCTCAACACCTCATCTCACTTATTTATTACTAAACTCAATAAATTTAATTAAGTATTAATCCAATCACTATTCAAATCATGTCGAGTCCCCATTAACAATTCTGTTATTAAGGTCACAATATTATTCGTGATAAATATTTGTTACTAATACCTGACGCTTTAATAATTAAAATAACCAATAAATACATATAGATAAATTATCTTGTAATATTAATGTTATTAAATACCTTCAGTATTGGTGATTAGCATAACAATATTGAACATTACATTGATAAGTTGATGATTTTTACAGTATTGGTGAGTAGTGTATCAGTATGAATATTTAAACCGACTTTAATTCAAGGTTTTCAATATTGGTGACTTAGGTTTTATTTTTAAATATCCAGTTCATGATAATTATATAATCCGAAACAAAAACGGATCATATTTATTAATTATATTTTAGGAGATGTAATGAATATTATTACATGCTATAAATCTGTTCCCGATGAACAAGATATTATTGTAAATAGCTCAGATGGTTCTTTAGATTTTTCACGTGCAGATACCAAAATTAGTCAATATGATTTAAATGCGATTGAAGCAGCTAACCAAATTAAAGCGCAACAAGCAGATAGTAAAGTTATTGCGTTAAGTGTTGGTGGTAAAGCACTAACCAATATGAAAGCACGTAAAGATGTATTATCTCGTGGTCCAGATGAACTTGTTGTCGTTATTGACGATCAACTCGAACACGCCTTACCACATCAAACTGCACTTGCCTTAAGTTCTGCGGCTCAAAAAGTTGGTTTTGATTTAATTATCTGTGGTGATGGTTCCGCAGACTTAAACGCTCAACAAGTTAGTATCTTAATGGGTGAAACCCTGCAAGTTCCCGCTATCAATGGCATAAAGAAAATTGTCTCCATCACACCGGATACGCTCATTGTAGAACGCGAATTAGAAGATGAAATTGAAACATTGTCCATTTCGTTACCTGCCATTATCGCAGTGACCTCCGATATTAATGTCCCTGTCATCCCATCAATGAAAGCCATTTTAGGTGCCGCTAAAAAACCCGTTCAAGCTTGGGCAATAACCGATATTGGCTTGGATAACGTTACAGCATTATCCGCACAATCTATCGCAGCACCTAAGCAAAAAGTTCGTCAACGCATCATCATTGAAGGTGATGGCGAAGAGCAAATTGCACAATTTGCTGAACATTTAAGAAAAATCATTTAATCGGAGGAGTTATGAGCAAATTATCAACCGTTTGGGTATTTAGTGATATGACTTCCCGTTTACCTGAACTTATCGGTGGGGCCCTCACTCTCGGCGAACAAGTCAATGTATTAACGTTAGATGACGCACAAAGCTCACAAGCCTTTCAACTTGGCGCAACCCACGTTTTTCAACTGTCTGGTAAGCCTGACGACCGTATCATCGAAGACTATGCTGATACCATTGTCACGACAATTAAACAGCATGGCGATAACGGGCTATTACTGCTACCTAATACCCGTAGAGGTAAATTACTGGCTGCACGCTTAGGTGCAAGACTGCAAGCTGCTGTGTCTAACGATGCGGCAACTGTGACAGTAGAATCAGGAAAACCTGTAATAAAACATATGGTTTATGGTGGGTTAGCCTTTGGCCAAGAAACCTTAAACAGTTCATTTTCAGTCGCTACACTCACCACCGGCACGTTTGAAGCTGCGCAAAATAATGCATCACTCAGCGGTACTGCTCAAACTGCACCATGGGTCGAACCAAAACAATCTATTGTACGTACCTCGATTCAGAAAAAAGCAGGTAACTCCGTTGAACTAGATAAAGCACGTCTAGTGGTCAGTGTAGGTCGGGGGATTGGAAGCCAAGAAAATATCGCTATCGCGAAAAAACTCGCTGATACCATCGGCGCTGAAATTGCCTGTTCTCGCCCTGTCGCAGAAAACGAAAAATGGATGGAGCATGAGCGCTACGTTGGTATTTCCAACCTGATGCTGAAACCTGAGTTATATCTCGCAGTAGGAATTTCTGGTCAAATTCAGCATATGGTTGGCGCAAACGGCGCACAAACTATCGTCGCCATTAATAAAGACAAAAACGCCCCTATTTTCCAATTTGCAGACTATGGGATCGTTGGCGACCTGTTCAAAATTTTACCGGTTTTAACGCAACAACTGGCTAAATAAATTCAATAGCAGTGGGGTTTTCCTCACTGTTTCAGTGACCTTTGGAGAAACTATGTCCGATGATATATTTGATGCAATCATTGTAGGCGCGGGTCTAGCTGGTTCAGTGGCTGCATTGGTGCTTGCCCGTGAAGGTGCGCAAGTTCTCCTAATCGAAAGGGGAAACTACGCAGGCGGTAAAAACGTCACTGGTGGCCGCATGTATGCTCATAGCTTAGAGCGTATCATTCCTGAATTTACCCAAAATGCCCCTATTGAACGTATGATCACGCGTGAAAAGCTGTCATTTATGACAGAAACAGGTGCAGTAACAGTCGATTTCCAAAACGGAGCAGAGCACCCCCCAGAAGAAACCTCTTGGTCAGTGCTGAGAGGCAAGCTTGACCCGTGGTTAGTCGAACAAGCTGAAAATGCCGGCGCACAATGTATTACAGGTATTCGCGTTGATAAGTTAGTGGAACAGGATGGCAAAGTTGTAGGTGTTGAAGCCGATGGTGATGTGCTAGAAGCCAAAGTGGTGATCCTCGCTGATGGTGTGAACTCCATACTGGCTGAACAACTAGGAATGACCAAACGAGTGAATGCTGAGCATGTCGCTGTTGGGGTAAAAGAATTAATTGAATTGCCAAAAGATATTTTAGCTAACCGATTTAATCTTAAGGAAAAAGAAGGGGTTGCATGGCTATTTGCGGGGGCTCCTACCGATGGCTTAATGGGGGGAGGCTTCCTTTATACCAATGAAGATACTATTTCTTTAGGTTTAGTTTGTGGCTTACATCATATTAAAGATGCCAAAAAATCGGTTCCACAAATGCTCGAAGATTTTAAACACCACCCAGCGGTCGCCCCATTAATTGAAGGGGGCAAAATGATTGAATATGCCGCTCACGTTGTCCCAGAAGCGGGCTTGAAAATGCAATCAGAGTTGGTCCGTGATGGTGTGCTAATCGCAGGGGATGCAGCTGGGATGTGTATGAATTTAGGCTTTACCATCCGCGGAATGGACTTAGCCGTTGCTTCGGGTGAAGCCGCGGCAAATGCAGTAATTAACGCTATGAAAAAAGAGGACTTTAGTAAACAAGGACTCAGTGAGTACCTCAAATTACTCAACGAAGGCCCTCTTCGTGATATGAAAATGTACCAAAAAATGCCTGAGTTTTTAGATAACCCACGCATGTTTTCCGCTTATCCAGAAATGGCTGTCGGTATTGCTAAAAAACTCTTCACTATTTCAGATGAAGCACCTGTGCCACTGCGTAAGACTATGCTACAAGAGGCAAAAAAAGTCGGCTTCATCAATTTAATCAAGGATGGAATTAAAGGAGTGAGGGCAATATGAGTGATCCAGTCAATGTTGATGTCAAGTTAGGCATTAATAAATTTAATGTCGATGAAGAAAATCCACATATTGTTATCAAAGAGCACCCGGATATGAAAGTGCTCGAAATATTAACCAAAGCCTGCCCTGCTGGCTTATATAAAAAACAAGAAGATGGCTCCGTACGTTTTGATTATGCCGGCTGCCTTGAATGCGGAACCTGCCGTATCCTAGGCTTAGATAGTGCATTAGAAAAATGGGAATACCCACGCGGCACATTCGGCATTGAATTTCGTTACGGCTAATTTAATTAGCATAACCCTAAAAGCCATTAACTTTTAGGGTTTTTAAGCGCATATTTGCGCTGACACTGGGATGCACAATGAAACCAAGAAGTTTTGACGATGTCCAATTTTCTTCCGTTCATCGGCGGATCATGCTCTGGGGGAGTGGTGGGCCTTTTCTGGACGGTTATGTTTTAGTCCTGATCGGCGTCGCTTTAGAGCAACTCACTCCAATATTAAGTTTAAACAGTGAATGGATTGGCTTACTAGGTGCCGCAACGCTTGCGGGTTTATTCATTGGTACCTCACTGTTTGGCTACATTTGCGACCAAGTCGGTCGCCGCAAAATGTTCTTAATCGATATAGTGGCCATAGGGGCAATCTCTGTTGCAACTATGTTTGTTTCAACCCCTTTAGAACTACTAATAATGCGTTTTTTAATTGGCATTGTCATTGGTGCTGATTATCCCATCGCAACCTCGATGATCACCGAATTTTCCAATACCAAACAGCGTGCGTTTGCGGTCGGGTTTATTGCAGCCATGTGGTACGTTGGCGCAACTTGTGCCAATCTTGTTGGCTATATGCTTTATGATGTTCAAGATGGTTGGCGCTGGATGCTAGGCAGTGCCGTCATTCCATGTATCGTTATTTTAATTGGCCGTTTTGATCTACCTGAATCGCCTCTTTGGTTAATCCGCAAAGGACGTATTCAAGAATGTGAAAAAATGATGGAAAAACTGTTTGGCCAACCTGTGGTTTTTGAAGCTGAGGAAGCGAAAAAAACACATTTTCATCAACTGTTTAATAAACGACATTTTTCTTTCGTATTATTTACTGCGATTATTTGGACCTGCCAAGTGATCCCAATGTTTGCCATCTATACTTTTGGCCCACAAATTGTTGGGCAACTAGGTTGGGATCAAGGTAAAAATGCGGCTTTAGGCAACGTAGTTATCAGCTTATTTTTTATGTTAGGTTGCTTACCAGCGATGTACTGGCTAAATAAAATGGGAAGACGACCACTGCTAATTGGTAGCTTTGCCCTAATGACTGCAGCGCTAACTATACTCGGGTTATTTTCTAACCTTGGTATCTGCCTCGTCATTATCATGTTTGGTATTTATGCATTCTTCTCTGGGGGCCCAGGGATTTTACAGTGGCTCTACCCTAATGAGTTATTTCCAACAGATATTCGCGCATCCGCCGTTGGGGTCATTATGTCCATCAGCCGTATCGGAACCATTTTTCCACATGGGCACTACCGATTTTTATCACAAAATACGGTGTTAGCACGGTGGTATTGATGGGGGCAGGGGTTTCTTTACTTGGGTTAGTTGTCTCAATTCTATTTGCGCCAGAAACCAAAGGATTAACCCTAGCACAAACCTCAGTGATGGGTATTCGGCGCAAAAAGAAGTAAAAGAAGTAAAAGAAGTAAAAGAAGTAAAAGAAGTAAAAGAAGTTACTACGATAAGCAATCACATCCAATACGCTAAATAGTTTGAGTTGTGGCTAGGCGGCAATCGAGGTTATCCCGATGAGCATACAGAAGTATGTGATTCGGGTAACCGAGTGCAGCCAACAACGCCACAGCGCAAAATATGACGCGTATTTAATTGGTTGAGAATGGCATAATGTCATACCAAACCAACAACCAAATTGTCACATAAGCAAATATCGCCGCAATAATATCATCAATCATGATACCAAAACCGCCGCTGACCTTTCGGTCAAAAATACGTATTGGCCATGGCTTCCACATATCATAAATGCGGAAAATAAAGAATGCGGTAATGACCCATTCATAATCGACCACTGGGATTGCCATTAAGGTAATCCACATCCCGATAAACTCATCCCACACGATGCTACCGTGGTCATGAATTTTCATATCATCAGAGGTACGTTGGCAAATTAGACAGCCAATCCAAAAGCCCGCCACAATGAGCACCCATATGCTCCACACTGGCATATTTGCCATCAATAACCAAAAAGGTATTGCCGCAAGGGACCCCATAGTCCCAGGTACAATTGGCGATAAACCGCTGCCAAACCCCGTTGCTAGCAAATGCCAAGGGTTACGCATATTCAGCCGTTTTTTTGCTTCTGCTTTTTCTTGGCAACTTGCCATGCTACGCACCTTCCGAAACAAAATGATCGAAACCTTTTAGGTTTACATCAACTTCTTGGTTATTGCAAAAGTAGCTGATCCCTTCAGATTGCGGCTTAATTTGCCCAATACAAGTAAAACCAGACCCTGTATGAGCTAAAGCCATTTCTAATGCCCCGCGATTAATTTCCGGTACAGTAAAGCATAACTCGTAGTCTTCTCCACCACTCAGGGACCATAAACGGCTTTGCTCAACGCTACAGTTCTGTACTAAGGCCTCTGACTGCGGCAGTGCATCCAAATTAATTCGAGCGCCACAGCCACTTGCCTTCAAAATATGATTAAGATCAGAGACTAGACCGTCTGAAATATCAATCGCAGAAGACGCTAAGTTCCTAAGGGCTTGACCTTGTAAAATACGTGGCTGTGGACGTAAATGACGCATAATTAGCCATTCTTTATGCGCGGTATTTTTGATATTCAGCCTATCTTGTAAAATAGCAAGACCTGCTGCGCTATCCCCTAATGTCCCTGTCACATAAATCCAATCCCCATTACGTGCACCAGCCCGAGACAATGCTTTACCCTGTGGTACTAACCCATGGACAGTATAAGTCAGGCTCATTGGACCACGAGTGGTATCACCGCCAATTAGCTGCATCCCGTAATAATTTAATTGCTCAAATAAGCTATCACTAAATGATTGCAACCAATCACAATCAACGCAAGGTAATGTAATAGCTAAAGATACCCATGCGGGGTCTGCCCCCATTGCTGCAAGGTCACTTAAATTAGATGCTAATGATTTATAGGCTAGGTCAGCAGGTGAAATCGTAGGGAGGAAATGCACACCAGAAACAAGGGTGTCAGTACTCACAGCAAGTTGCTGTTTTTCTGGGATGGTCATCAACGCACAGTCATCTCCAATACCGATATTTACATCACGTCGGTTCGTTGTTTGACGGTTAAAATAACGTGCGATGAGGTCAAATTCGCCATAGGACATGGTAGATTTTCCGTTTTCGCTATAACTATTTTCGTTTTAAATAAAACAAATAATTTATGCTCTTAATAATACAAGTGGCAAATAACTAGCTGAATCAATATACCTGAAACTTAGAGTACCACGAATATATAAATACAAAGGTAGACTGGAACCCAGCCTACCTATTTACTACTGTAGTGTTACAGGAGGGAACCCTGATTTTTTATTTTTTGCGACGAACTACTGGTGCAGCTTTATCCAATACACCATTAACAAATTTATGGCTATCTTCCGCACCGAACACTTTAGCAAGCTCAATACCTTCATTGATTGCCACTTTGTAAGGAACATCTTCACGGAAGCTCAATTCAAACATTGAAACGCGCAAAATCGCTTTTTCTACCTGCCCTAACTCTTCGAGCTGACGAGATAAATAAGGCGCCATTAGTTGATCAAGTTTAGCTGCATTAGTAGCAACACCAGATAACAGTTCACGAAAATATTTTACGTCAACGTCTGACATGTCCTGATCAGCAATAAACTCATATTCGACTTCGGCAATTGGATTGCCAGATAATTGCCATGAATAAATGGCTTGAACAGCACACTCACGAGCGCGGCGACGAGCAGCAGGTTTCACAAGATTCCCCTTAAAATAAAAAACGATACACAAAATTATTCGGGCATATAAAAAACTAAGCTAATCAATACACTCAGTGGTATTAGTTAACTTCACTACAGTCTATAGCCCGAAGTAAAATGTGTATTACTTGCCTTTAATGGCTTTAATTACATTGATCATTTCTAATGCAGTCAGTGCAGCTTCAGCACCTTTATTACCAGCTTTAGTCCCTGCTCGTTCAATGGCTTGCTCGATATTTTCAGTGGTTAACACACCAAAAGTAACGGGCACTTCGCTATTCATTGCGACATGAGATAAGCCTGAGCTGCATTCACCAGCGACATATTCAAAGTGAGCTGTACCACCACGAATAACAGTACCTAATGCGATAACGGCATCATATTTTTTTGTTTCAACCAGCGCTTTTGCCGTTAACGGTAGTTCATAGGCACCTGGAACCCAAACAATGGTAATGTTGTCATTCGAAACTTGACCAATACGTTCTAACGCATCAACAGCGCCATCCAGCAGACTATCATTAATAAAGTTGTTAAAACGAGCGATAGCGATAGCAATACGCGCTTGTGGCGCAGCAACAACACCTTTAATTACGTCCATAGCCTTCCTCTAATATTAATTATAACCCGCGGGGCGCGGATTTTATCACATTCTTTCATGTACCGTATGTATGATTTTCAAAAAACACACTTACCATACGGGACGAAGCCTGACGCGCAGGTCTTCACCGACCTTTTCTACATCAGTAAATTCAAATTTTGGCGCTTCAATTAATGAATCGAGGGGAGGTAAATCAACCAAACCTCGGGCACTGTTCCCAAGTAATTTAGGGGCAATATACACAATTAATTCATCAACTAAGCCTAGTTTCAACAATGAGCCTGCTAATTTTGCACCTGCCTCTACCCAAATACTATTCACATTCCGTTTGGCAAGTTGCATCATCAATATGACGAGGTCTGTACCATTTTCATGTGCAGGGATGCTAATTTGCTCGACATCCCCTTGCCATGAGCAGCCGATATCGGGATTAGAACGCACCAACCAACATTCACCTGCTAATTGAGTGACTTTATGGTTAGCGGTGACACGATTATGGTTATCCAGCACAATGCGAATAGGTTGACGTAATTGGTCTTCTGGGTAGATTTGCTGAACGTCCGTTGGCAGTTCGTTCCAACGAACCGTTAAAGAAGGGTCATCGGCGATAACCGTACTACTAGTGGATAAAATAGCGCTCGCTTGTGCGCGAAACGCCTGCACATCTTTGCGAGCCGCAGTACTGGTAATCCACTTACTTTCCCCTGACTCAAGGGCTGTTTTACCATCCAATGACGCTGCTAGCTTTAATTGGATATAAGGAAAACCAGTACGCATACGTTTCAAGAAACCACGATTCGCAGCTTCAGCTTGGTCTAAAAGCACGTTACTACGCGTTTCAATCCCTGCCTGAGATAACATATACAAACCACGGCCAGCAACTTGTGGGTTTGGGTCTTGCATCGCAGCAACAACGCGACTGACCCCTGCATTAATTAATGCTTCCGCACAAGGCGGTGTACGACCATGGTGGCTGCATGGCTCAAGGGTGACATAGGCTGTTGCCCCCTGAGCTTTTTCTCCGGCCATCCGTAATGCATGTACTTCTGCATGAGGCTCACCCGCTTTTTGGTGGTAACCCTCACCAACAATTTCACCGTCACGTACAATTACACACCCAACATTCGGGTTCGGTGATGTTGTAAAGCGCCCTTTTCGTGCAAGCTCAAAAGCGCGAGCCATATAGATGTCATCTTGTTCTATCATTTGCGTTAGTCCTGTAATTTAGCGATTTCTTCGCCAAACTCACGCACATCTTCAAAACTACGGTAAACAGAAGCAAAACGAATGTAAGCGACTTTATCGAGTTTTTTTAACTCATCCATGACTAAGCTACCAATAAGTTTAGAAGGAACTTCACGTTCTCCTGTAGCACGAAGCTGGGATTTAATTGAAATAATCGCTTGTTCAATGTCATCAGAGCTGACGGGGCGTTTTTCTAGCGCTTTTTGCATACCGCGATTAAGTTTTTCTTCATCAAACGGTTCGCGTACATCGTCACTTTTAATAACCCGAGGCATCACGAGTTCAGCCACCTCAAAGGTCGTGAAACGTTCATGACAAAGCAAACATTGGCGGCGCCTACGGACTTGTGCGCCTTCACCAACCAGACGCGAGTCGATGACTTTCGTATCTACAGCTGAGCAGAATGGACAATGCATAACGTTTCCTGAATCTATTTACGGAGACATAGTTTACCCTACTATGCAATAAAAAACACCCTAGAAGATGCCTCCTAGGGTGCTCGTAACTCTTCATATTTCGTGCTGTGAGGGTGTTGTTAGCTGCATTGCGCTATCCTTAGTCACATAGTTTATTATGCTCCTCGAGATATCACTCGTTTGCAGCCAACTCACGGCACCAACTATTTGAAGTGCTAATTGGCTTAGCCAGTTTTAAATTAAGGCAGTAATGACTCTTGGTCTGCACCTTCTTTTTCGACTTTCGCCTGCATCAAGTGCTCGCGTTTCATTCCCATCTTCAGTGCTAATGCAGAAGCCACATAGATAGATGAAATAGTACCGATGGTTACACCGATTAACATAACCAATGAGAAGCCTTCCAGCATAGTGCCACCGAACAGATACAGCATCAGAACCACTAACAACGTTGTGGCCGATGTCATGATGGTGCGGCTCAATGTTTGTGTTAAAGAGACGTTCATGATTTCGTACGGCGTACCACGACGAATTTTACGGAAGTTTTCACGGATACGGTCAGAAACAACGATACTGTCGTTCAGTGAGTAACCAATTACTGACATCAGTGATGCCACGATTGTCATATCTATTTCGATATGAAACAGAGACAAAATACCTAATGTGATCACCACGTCATGAGCGAGAGACAATACAGCCCCCGCGGCTAATCGCCATTCAAAACGAAAGCCGACATATACCAAGATACAAATTAGTGCAGTTAACAGTGCTAAAGCCCCTGTTTGCGCTAATTCGGCCCCGACACTCGGCCCAACGAATTCAATGCGTTTTACCGTCGCTTTATCATCTACACTCTGGTTAATGATGGTGATAATTTCTTTACCAACCTCTTGACCCGCAGCGCCTTCGATTGGCGGGATACGGATCATGATGTCACGGCTGCTACCAAAGTTCTGGATTAATGGATCTTTATGAGCCGAGTTAGACAAGCTGTCTCGAATTTTATCCAAATCAGCAGGCTGACTTAAGTTGATCTCGATAACTGTCCCCCCAGTGAAATCTAACCCCCAGTTAAAACCTTTGAGGCCGATAATCACAAAAGAAGCGATCAGTAATACGATAGAAATACCAAAGGCAACGTTGTCCCAGCGCATAAAGTCATAGACTTTACGACCATAGTTCAATTGTTCAACAGAATAATCCTGTGCCACAACGTGCTCCTTAAATTGACAGCTTGTTAATACGTTTACCACCATAAAGCAGGTTCACGATTGCACGTGTACCAACAATAGCTGTAAACATAGAGGTTGCGACACCAATCGCTGTCGTAATCGCAAAGCCTTTAATCGACCCTGTACCCACTGCATAGAGAATAATAGCCGTGATTAATGTCGTTAAGTTTGCGTCTGTAATACTTGAGAAGGCGCCTTTATAACCTTCATGAATTGCTTGTTGAACAGACCTTCCGTTCCGCAGCTCTTCTTTGATACGTTCGTTGATAAGAACGTTGGCATCGACTGCAACCGCAAGGGTGAGGACGATACCAGCAATACCTGGCATAGTTAGTGTCGCCCCCGGTAACAGAGACATAACCCCAACAATTAATACCAAGTTCGCCATCAGCGCACTACTGGCAATCAAGCCAAATTTACGATAGTAAATAATCATAAATAGAATTGATGCTAATAGACCCGCGATACAAGCTTTCAGGCCTTGTTCGATATTTTGCATACCCAAAGTTGGGCCGATGGTACGCTCTTCGACAATTTGGATTGGCGCAATCAACGCCCCCGCACGTAACAATAATGAAAGTTGACGAGCTTCTGTACCATTGTTGATGCCTGTGATACGGAATTTGCTACCAAAGCGAGCCGAAATACGTGCCGCGTTGATGACTTTTTCATCTTTCACTAAAATTGAACGGCCTGCTGCATCTTTTTTACCACTGTCTTTGTATTCAACAAACAGGGTTGCCATCAGTTTGTCTTGGTTATCACGCGTAAAATCGGACATGATAGAACCACCAGAACTATCAAGGCTGATGCTTACTTGTGGTGCACCATTTTCATCGGCTTCAGATGTTGAATCCGTAATATGATCCCCCGTTAAGATAACACGCTTATACAGTACATAAGGCATGCCTTCACGGTCATATTTCACTTCTGAATCACCTGGCACACGGCCACGTTCAGCAGCGGATGAATCAACACTGGTATTCACCAAACGGAATTCTAATGTTGCTGTAGCACCTAAAATCTCTTTTGCTCGAGCGGTGTCTTGAATTCCGGGTAATTCAACAACAATACGGTCAGCACCTTGACGTTGGACAAGTGGCTCAGCAACCCCTAATTGGTTTACTCGGTTGCGGATGATGGTAATATTCTGAGAAACCGCATAGTTACGAGCTTCACGTAAGCGCTCGTCGGTCATCACAGCGATCATCGTGTTGTCGCTACCATCACTAAACACTAAGTCTGGATATTTACGTGCTAGTGCTTTTTCTGCTTGGCTACGATCATCTGCGTTACGGAAACGGACTTCAACGCTATAATCATTGCCTTTACGAATAGAAGAGTACGCAATGCCTTCTTGACGCAGGTCATTACGTAAACCATCCATGTTTTGTTCCTGCAATTTACCTAATGCAGTGTCCATATCAACTTCCATCAGGAAGTGAACCCCACCACGCAAGTCAAGGCCGAGTTTCATCGGCTCACCGCCGATCATTTCAAGCCACTTAGGCGTCGCAGGTGCAAGGTTTAATGCAACAACATACTGATCACCTAGTGCATTCATGATCACTTCACGAGCACGTAACTGAACATCAGAGTTGTTGAACCGGGCTAAAATTGCCCCATTTTCCAGAGAGATTGATTTGCTCTGAATTTTATCATCTTGTAACGATTTTTGGATTTGGATCAGCGTTTGTTCATTGGCGGCGGTTCCCCGCACGCCAGTGATCTGAACAGCCGGATCCTCACCATATAGGTTTGGAAGCGCATAAAGCAGACCGATGAGGATCGCACAGATCAACATCAGATACTTCCACAAAGGATAACGGTTTAGCACGGCAGTTCCCTTCGGGAGAATCAGAATTAAATTGCTTTCATTGTGCCTTTAGGTAAAACAGCAGCAACGAAATCACGTTTGATGGTTACTTCTGTGTTCTCACTCAGTTCAAGAACCACATAACCGGTTTCAGATACTTTAGTCACACGCCCGATTAAACCGCCAGTTGTTAAAACTTCATCACCTTTAGTGATAGATTCCATCAATTTACGGTGTTCTTTCGCACGTTTTTGCTGTGGACGCAAAATCATGAAATAGAAGATCAGAGCGAAAACAACAAGCATGATAACCATAGTATATGGGCTACCTTGCGCTGGCGCACCTGCTGACGCTGCTGCTTCAGAAATAAAAAAACTCATTCAACTTTCCTCATTGTTTTATTGAAAGCAATTTAAAAATATACTCTATAAATACTTCGAATTACATAAAGCTAATAAGCGCATGCGCCTCAAAGTATGGTAAGTATCAGATTGATATGCTACACAGATTAGTAGCATTTCGCACTTAAATTCACTCGATATTTAATGAAGGTTCGGGTTTACCAATCTTCTGGTAGAAATCTTTCGCAAACTCTTCAAATTTTCCATTTTCGATTGCTTGGCGAATACCGGCCATCAAACGTTGATAATAACGTAAATTATGAATGGTATTGAGCCTTGCACCAAGAATTTCATTACACCTATCAAGGTGATGTAAATAAGCGCGGCTATAATGGCGACAAGTATAGCAGTCACAATCGGCATCCAGTGTCGATGTATCTGATTTATACTTAGCATTACGAATTTTTACCACGCCATGTGTGACAAATAAATGCCCATTACGTGCATTTCGTGTCGGCATCACACAATCAAACATATCAATGCCACGGCGAACACCTTCCACTAAATCTTCCGGTTTGCCCACCCCCATTAAGTAACGTGGTTTATCTGCCGGAATTTGAGGGCAAACATGCTCTAAGATGCGGTGCATATCTTCTTTTGGTTCGCCTACAGCTAGGCCGCCTACAGCGTACCCATCGAAGCCAATTTCCACCAGCCCCTTAACTGAAATATCTCGTAAATCTTCGTAAACGCTGCCTTGGATAATGCCAAATAGTGCATTTTTATTGTTCAATTCGTCAAAACGTTGGCGGCTACGAGCAGCCCAACGTAACGACATTTCCATTGATGTCTTTGCGTAATCCCAATCTGCCGGATATGGCGTACACTCGTCAAAAATCATCACAATATCTGAACCGAGGTCGTACTGAATTTCCATTGATTTTTCAGGGCTTAGGAAAATTTTCTCACCATTTATTGGGTTACGAAAATGCACGCCCTCCTCTTTAATTTTGCGCATTGCGCCAAGACTAAAGACTTGGAACCCCCCTGAATCCGTCAATATCGGCCCCTGCCATTGCATAAAATCATGAAGATCACCATGGAGCTTCATGACCTCTTGCCCTGGACGCAGCCACAGGTGGAAAGTATTCCCTAGAAGAATTTGAGCACCCGTTTCTTTTACTTCTTCAGGTGTCATGCCTTTTACAGTACCGTAGGTGCCTACTGGCATAAACGCGGGGGTTTCTACCACACCACGCTCAAATACTAAGCGACCACGACGTGCATTGCCGCTAGTCGTTTGTAATTCATATTTCACGTTTGCCTCCAAGCATCAGAAAAACAGTCTGATGCTGTCGATAATATTAATTTGCTAAGCTAGCAGCCAACGCCACCGCTCGAACTGATTATTCCCCAATTTTTTCGAATGGTGCATTCGCATTGGGTGTGATGAACATAGCATCACCGTAACTAAAGAAACGATACTTTTGTTCAACCGCCTCTTTGTACGCATTGATAGTATTTTTATATCCCGCAAACGCAGAAACCAACATAATTAATGTTGATTCTGGTAAGTGGAAATTAGTGATAAGTGCGTCTATCACTTGATATTCATACCCGGGATAAATAAAAATCTGGGTATCATCAAAAAATGGAGCAATCAAGGCATCTTGGCTAGCTTTAGCCGCACTTTCCAGTGAGCGCACAGACGTTGTCCCTACAGCAACAACGCGATTGCCACGCGCCTTACAGGCTAATACCGCATCAACCACATCTTGTGGCACTTCCGCATATTCGGAGTGCATAATGTGATCTTCGATAGTATCAACACGAACAGGTTGGAAAGTACCTGCGCCGACATGTAAGGTAACAAATGCCATTTCAACGCCTTTTTGGCGCAAAGCTTCAAGTAAAGGCTCGTCAAAGTGCAAACCCGCCGTTGGCGCTGCTACAGCCCCCGGTTTTTCACTATACACAGTTTGATAAAGCTCTTTATCCGCTTCTTCATCAGGCCGGTCGATGTAAGGGGGTAATGGCATATGACCAATTTGGTTTAAAATGCTCAAAACATCCCGTTCATCATCAAAACGCAGTTCAAATAAGGCACCGTGACGCGCCATCATCGTGGCTTTGACACTTTCATCTTCACCCAACAACAGTTCAGCCCCCTCTTTCGGTGCTTTTGATGCGCGAACATGGGCCAATACACGGTGTTGATCTAACATACGCTCAATGAGAACTTCAATTTTACCGCCGCTGACTTTGCGACCAAACAACCTTGCTGGGATCACGCGGGTATTATTGAATACCAGTAAATCCCCTTTCTCCAATTTTTCTAGAACATCTGTAAAAACACCATGCGTTAGCTGCCCCGAGCTTCCATCCAGACTTAATAAGCGGCAAGCGCTACGTTCCGCCTGTGGATAGTGGGCAATCAGTTCTTCAGGTAATTGAAAAGTAAAATCAGAAACACGCATTGTATTGACATCAATCTAAAAAAACAGGCGACTAGTCTAGTGCCGCACCGCCTTTGGCGCAAGAAATAAGCGCAAAATAGTATAAATATTCGCCATTATTTAACAAATATTTTGTTAGCAAAAAATTCTGCGTACTATTTATCCATTCAAAGAATGAATTATTTCTGTTTTGCTAAGATTTCATGACAAATTTATTTCAATCTTTTTTCTTTTGTTTCTCAATACTGATACCTATAAGCTGCAAATTAAGAAAGGTTTTTTACTCCATTTCAAGTCATGCCCTGTAAGTTTCGAATTAAACGTAATTACTGCTATAGTTTGAGCAATCAAAAAGTTAGCTACGCTGCGCTACATGTCCTATGGGTTTCGAATCACAGGTAGGCAGCAAGTAAAGATATCCCGATGAGCATACATGAGTATGTGATTCGGGTGGCTTTACAAAGCTAACACCCCAGTGGTTTGAAAGACGACGGACATTTTAAAGTGAATTATTTAGCACACCTACACCTCGCTCATATCGCCCATAGTTCCCTATTGGGTAACATCATGGCTGACTACGTCCGCGGTAACCCTACTGGGCGATACTCACCTGAGATTGTCGCGGGTATATTTATGCACCGAACCGTCGATAGGGTCACCGACACTCACCCGCTAGTCAAAGAAGCGAAAGGCCTATTTCGTGATGAGTACCGCCGTGTTGCCCCTATTACATTAGATTTAGTCTGGGATCATTTTTTATCGCTACATTGGTCAACTCTTGAACCGACTCTGCCACTAGTAGATTTTGTGCGCTATTGCCGAAAAACAATTGAACCTCAACTGTGTCATACTCCTGAAAAATTCCAAGAGTTAAATGAATACTTGTGGCCACAACACTGGCTAATTCGTTATGCAGATAAAAACTATATAGGCAAATCACTCAATGGTATGGCCAGAAGGCGGCCAAAACTGGGGGCGCTAAGTGGTTCATTTGATGATTTTTTATTGCAATATAATCAGCTTGAAAATATTTTCTTCCAATTCTACCCACAAATGATGGCAAACGCGCTGCAACATTTTTTTGTACAAGATGTCACAATTAATACAAAGTAATAAATTAAAGCTTGCACTTTAATGGAATAAAACTATCTTATTGATATTAATTTCATAAAGCATTATGATTGATAGGTAAAACCTATCACAATAATTGGTTTAAATGCCTTTATTATCAAAAGATAATTCCTTATTCTTTTGGAAGTCTATGTCCTAAATATCCGTTTAGATTAAAAATGGATAAGGGCAAAAAACCTTTAATTCAAACTCATAGGAGTAAATTATGGTTCTGGTAACACGTCAAGCCCCTGACTTTACTGCTGCTGCTGTTTTAGGTAACGGTGAAATTGTTGATAACTTCAACCTGAAAAACCACCTGAACGGTCGTCCAGCTGTCATCTTCTTCTGGCCAATGGACTTTACTTTCGTTTGCCCTTCAGAGCTGATCGCATTTGACCACCGCTACGAAGAATTCAAAAAACGTGGTGTTGAAGTGGTTGGTGTTTCTTTTGACTCTGAGTTTGTTCATAACGCATGGCGTAAAACCCCTGTAGATAACGGTGGTATCGGTGAAGTTAAATATCCGATGGTTGCTGATATCAAACGTGAAATCATTAAAGCATACGGCATCGAACACCCGGATGCAGGTGTTGCACTGCGTGGTTCTTTCCTCGTCGATAAAAACGGTATTGTTCGCCACCAAGTAGTTAACGACCTACCATTAGGCCGTAACATCGATGAAATGATCCGTATGGTTGACGCTTTACAATTCCACGAAGAGCACGGTGATGTATGCCCAGCTCAGTGGGAAAAAGGTAAAGAAGGCATGAATGCATCTCCGAAAGGCGTTGCTGATTACCTGACTAAAAACTCTACCAAACTGTAATCAGTGATATGAGTTTTTAAAAAGCGGGCAGATGCCCGCTTTTTTATTTGCCTAAAATCCCCATTATTCGCTACATATCATTACGTCAGAAAGTTCCCAAATCACGCCAAAACCCCACTTTCCCCCCTCATTCTTACTGTAAACCCTACTCCATTTATAATATGGTTACATTTAACGACATTTAGTTACAAATTCATCATTTTTAGATGCTCCAATTAAACTACCGCATCTTTAATTTAAATAAAAATAACGAAAACTAGGTATAGGAAAATGAACTTAAAACTCGCAGCCTCAGTGGCTATTATCAGTGCATTGCTTGCTGGCTGTGACAACAGCCAAACCGCATCTGAAAGTAACTTCAAAAAATCCATCCAAGACTACCTTGATACTAGAAAAGTTATTTGCATCAATGTCGGTCAAATGCCAGCAGGCTTTATCACGAAATTTAGCGCTCGTAATATTGAACAACTCGATACCTTAGTTGATGCGGGCTTGCTAGCTAAAGCTGAAAAACAAGTCACCATGAAAGACATGTGGAGTGGGGAACATACTGGCGAAGGGGTTGAATATACGCTGACTAGTGAAGGTGAGAAATTCTACGACGAAAAACAATCTCAATTTTCGGGACGCGGTAGCTTTTGCACTGGCAAATTAGTCGTCAATGAAGTCACAAACTTTACTGAACCCGCTGAACGCGGTGGGCAGAAAATCTCTATAGCCAACTATACCCAAAAACTGGAAGATGTGGCTCCATGGGCTAAAAATGAAAAAGTGATGGCGGCTTACCCGCAAATTCAATCAGCACAAACACATGCTGAGCGTGCACAACAAAGCCCTCTCATTTTAACCAATAATGGCTGGGTCCACATGTCGTTGTTTAACAAAAAATAATATACTTTACGGGCTCTTTTTGAGCCCTTTTCCTATCCATATTTAATCCCTGCTTATTCATAAATAACCCTACCAAGTTAACACTTATTAACTCAAATATTCAACATTCCGCACTATTGTATGCTATACATTAAAAACACAAATAATTAACAAATCATTCATATTATTAATTTGTGTTACATCAAACCTTACCTTAACTGGGAGATACTAATGATCAGAACATCATTACGCCCTGCTGCTTTATTACTTTC
This sequence comes from Providencia sp. TYF-12, assembly GCF_041344805.1. Taxonomy (NCBI): domain Bacteria; kingdom Pseudomonadati; phylum Pseudomonadota; class Gammaproteobacteria; order Enterobacterales; family Morganellaceae; genus Providencia; species Providencia sp. TYF-12. The sequence goes on along the minus strand of NZ_CP166833.1, from coordinate 868,858 downwards.
CTTATTATTTTCAACTCAACTCTTTGCCGCATCAGAACCTGCCGTTGAAGCCAAGAAAGGCATGGTTGTTTCATCCCAACATTTAGCCTCGCAGATTGGTGCGGATATCCTCAAATCTGGTGGTAATGCGATAGATGCAGCTGTTGCTGTCGGTTATGCCCAAGCGGTTGTGAACCCATGCTGTGGTAATATTGGCGGCGGCGGCTTTATGACCATTCATTTGGCAGATGGAAAAGATTTATTTATCAACTTTAGAGAAACCGCTCCTGCCGCAGCAAGTGCTGATATGTATCTCGATAAAGAGGGTAAGTTAATCAAAGATGCCAGCCTGTATGGCTACCTAGCCTCCGGTGTACCGGGAACGGTCAAAGGCTTAGACTACGCCTTAGAAAAATATGGCACAATGAGCCGTCAACAGGTGATGGAGCCTGCTATCAAATTAGCTAGAGAAGGTTTTGTACTAACCCGTGCAGATACCGATGTGTTAGACACAACCACTGAGCGTTTTAAACAAGACCCAGAAGTCGCACGTATCTTCTTAAAACCTAATGGTAGCCCTTATCAACCAGGCGATTTATTAGTGCAAAGTGATTTAGCCAATACCCTAGAAAAAATTGCTAAAAATGGGCCTTCCGCCTTCTATGAGGGAGAAATCCCCAAAATTATCGAAGAAGCCTCAAAGAAAAATGGTGGTATTTTGACGGCAAAAGACTTTGCAGATTATACCATCACAGATACAACCCCTATTAGCTGTACCTATAGAGGTTATAAATTCATTTCGGCGCCACCCCCAAGTTCTGGAGGCGTTACCATTTGCCAAACCCTCAATATTTTAGAAGGCTATGACCTCAAAGAAATGGGCTTTAATTCTGCGGATTATATCCATACGCTAACTGAAGCTATGCGCCATGCTTATATGGATAGAAATACCTTCCTTGGTGACCCTGAATTTGTAGATAACCCAACAGAAAAACTACTGAGTAAAACTTACGCGGAAGAATTACGTAAGGAAATAAAACCTAACCAAGCAACACCATCAACTCAAGTTCAACCGGGTATGGGACCACACGAAAAACCAGAGACGACGCACTATTCTATCGTTGATGAAAAAGGTAACGCAGTTTCAACTACTTATACTATCAATGGTCGCTTTGGTTCTGTCGTGATCCCACCGGGGACAGGCTTCTTTCTAAACGATGAAATGGATGATTTTACGACTAAAGTGGGAGAAAAAAATCTATATGGTTTAGTACAAGGTGAGCGCAATTCTATTGCTCCGGGTAAACGCCCCCTGTCCTCAATGAGCCCAACCATTGTGACCAAAGATGGCAAGGTATTCTTAGTATTAGGCTCGCCTGGTGGCTCAAGAATTATTTCTATCACCTTACAAACAGCATTAAATATTATTGACCACGGTATGCCACCACAAGAAGCTGTTAATGCACCGAGGGTCCATCATCAATGGTTACCAGATGAAGTGTATTATGAGCAAAGAGGTGTCTCTAAAGATAGCTTAGCCCTGCTTGATAAAATGGGTTACAAGATGGTTGAACAAACCCCTTGGGGCGCAGCTGAGCTGATTATGGTCGCCATTCCAGAAGGGGCTGGCGTCAGTGCCAAATCATCAGGCAATGATTCTGCTGTTTCAGGAAAAGTACGTGAAGGCTTTATTTATGGCTCTAACGATGTCCGACGCCCTGCTGGGAGTGCCGTTGGGGTTGACTAATACCTGAAAAAAATGCCCCCCCATAATGACGGGGGCATTTAAACTTGCGAACAAAGAAGGATAAAATGTATTTTCCTCTTTGTCTTATTAGCTAAAAATCAGATGTGAATTAGATTACGCTTGTTTATGTTGCGCCGCCGGTGACACAAATTTATCACACAAAATTGCAACCACTAACACAACAATTGTTGGCAATACCCATACTAAATCTTGCTTATACAGTGGCATTGCTGTCATCCACTCAGGGATATACACTTTTAAGTGATCAGAGGCTTTAACTGCGCCAATTAAACCAACAACAAAACTAACTAACATGGTTGGGGCAATAACCACGGTCGGATTCTTCCACCATTTCAGAGTAAAACTCAATAAAATCAAAACAATACATGGTGGATAAATAGAGACCAACACGGGGTATGAAAACGCAATTAGTTTACTTAAACCAAGGTTTGATATCACCATGGAGAAAACCCCTAGGATCAAAACTAATTTACGATAAGAAATAGATACATAGCGGCTAAAAAATTCTGCACATGCACAGGTTAAACCAACCGCAGTAACCATACACGCCACAAAAATTAATACGGCTAAGAAGAAACTGCCATAGTTACCGAAAGTGTATTGTACATATGTATGCAGAATATCTGCACCATCTGCTGGGTTAGGGATTAAAGAACCGCTATTTTCGCCCAGTTTAAATAAGGATAAATAAACCAGCGTTAATAATACCCCAGCAATTAAACCTGCCCACATCGTATAACGCGTCAATAACGAAGAGTTTTCAATCCCCCTTGAGCGGGCGGCATTAACAATGACAATACCAAATACCATGGCACCAAGAGTATCCATGGTCAAATAACCATTAATGAAACCATTGGAGAAAGCCATTTCACGGTAATCTACCGTTGAAGGGATTGGGTCGCCTGCAGGCCACATTACCGCAGCCACGCCTAAAATAGCTAAAGCAAGCATTTTTACAGGGGCCAAGATGTGCCCTACGCTATCTAGTAATTTACCCGGATACAGTGAAATACCAATAACTAAGACAAAGTACACTAGGCTGTAGATCAGTAACAACATGTCAGATTCACCACCAAATAATGGTGCGATACCGACTTTATAGGACACTGTTGCCGTTCTTGGTGTAGCGAAAAGAGGGCCGACAGATAGATAAGCAATAACCGCGAGTAGTAACCCTGCTGTTTTCCCCACTGGGGTACTAAGGGCTTCAATCCCCCCACCCACTTTAGCAAGGGCAATAACGGTTAAAACGGGTAGACCGACACCTGTAACAAGAAACCCAAGTGCTGCCGTCCAAACTTGTTCCCCTGCCTGCAAACCAACCATAGGCGGGAAGATAATATTCCCAGCCCCAACAAATAACGCAAAGGTCATAAAACCTAATGCGATGATATCTCTAGATGATAAACGATGAGCCATATTATGTTAATTTTTAGTGACGAAAATAGAAAGTTATGGGTTTACACTTAGCAACCCTTTGAAATATATATAGCGAGATAGAATTCTGAGAAACATACTATTAACAATACAAAAAGGTATGTTCTTTTGCATTTGACAAAATGAAAAATTAATAAACAGAAAAATTCGCCAATAACTGACAACAAGTAGAACTTTTATAGGGCAAAAAGGCAATAGCAAACGTGAAAACAAGAGTAAATCACTAAACTAATTTTCAGAACCAGTGATTCCTTTCAGTAAAATCACAATCCCCGCTATATGATTTGCTCGAAAAATAAACAACCCATCATTTTGTCACCCCCATATTTCGATAATTTTCAGGATATATTTTTTCAAAATGAACAGTTGGTGGGATAAAATATAAAAAAAATGAATTAATAGAATTAATCAATCGATTAATAAAAAGAATCCACTTTATTAATATTTTGATTCTATTAATAAAGTGGAGTTATTTATGACTTTTTAAGGTTTTTATCATCAACAATTAACACCGTTGGTAAAGTAAATGAAAATTCACTCCCTTTACCAATCTGGCTAGTCACCACTAATTGGCTACTATGATGTTGAACCGCATGTTTGACGATAGCTAACCCAAGACCTGTCCCACCGCCACCTTGCCGTGAACGCGCTTTATCTACCCGATAAAACCGCTCAGTGAGGCGTGGAATATGTTCTGCAGGGATACCTGGACCATTGTCCCTCACGCTAAAACGTGCACCACTATAATTTCTTTGCCAATCAACCCAAATCTTTGACCCTTCCGGTGTATGACTTATTGCGTTATACACTAAGTTTGCAACCGCGCTACGTAACTGCTCTTCATTGCCATGAACCCGCAGTTTTTCATCAATATTAAACACAAACTGATGACGCCCCTGACTTAAACTCAGGGCTTCTTGCTCAATCATTTTGAGAATCAACGGGATATTAACTTGTTCATCAAGGTTGATTTGTGGGGCAATTTCAATACGGGATAACTGCAACAGTTGCTTAACTAAATTATCCATCCGCTGCGTTTGCTCTTGCATAACATGCAAGGCTTTTTTATTAACCGCAGGTACCCCTTCTTGGTCATCCATCACTTCAAGATAACCCTGAATAACGGTAAGAGGAGTACGTAATTCATGGCTTACATTCGCAAAAAAATCCCTACGAGCCTTTTCCAAACGGCGTTTTTCTGTGACATCTCGTGCCACCATCAATAACTGCCCTTCGGTATAAGGTAAGATACGAAACTCAACAATCTCACCACTATTAAGCTCAATAGTTAGCGCTTGCTCGTAATTTTTAATGGAAAAATAACGGCTAAAATCAGGGTAACGCAACAAATTAAAAATATGTTGACCATTATCTTCTGGCCAGCGAAAACCCAGTAAAGCTTGGGCGTGACGATTACACCAAAAAATCGTCCCTTCGGTTGTCATCATGACTACCGCATCAGGTAAGGATTCAGCACCACTTCGAAAACGTTTAATTAATTGGCCTAATTCACGACGGCGCTTACGGTTACGTTGCTGCATCTGGTAGATACCGTAAAAGATAGGCTCCCAACCTCCACGCCCTTCCGGTGGCAGCATACTTTTATCTAACCAGAGCCAATAGGAAAGTTTTAATAAATTATACCCATGCCAAACTAGCGCGGCCAGCAGTGATATCACCAATAGCCAAGGTAAGTGGCCAATAAAAACTGATAATATCAGTGCTGGTAAGATAAATAAAAACAGCCCTAAAATCAGCTGTTTAATGGATAAGCGTTCAAGCACGCATGCCTCTCTTTAGGTAGTTTTCAATAACGAACCGAGAAACGATAACCTGTACCGCGCACAGTTTGAACCATTTTATCATGCCCACCAATTTCCAACGCTTTTCGCAAACGCCGAATATGCACATCTACAGTTCTATCTTCCACATACACATTAGCCCCCCAGACATAATTCAATAACTGTTCACGGCTATATACACGCTCCGGGTGGGTCATAAAGAAATGTAAGAGCTTATACTCTGTCGGCCCCATATCAATAGGCGTCTCATTACTGGTCACACGATGGGAAGTTGGATCTAGCGTTAACCCATTCATTTCAATAATATCTTCTGTTGCCATTGGTGAAATGCGACGTAAAATCGCCTTCACTCGGGCAATTAATTCTTTTGGGGAAAACGGCTTAATCAAATAGTCATCAGCGCCAACTTCTAAACCCTTTACGCGATCTTCCTCTTCTCCCCGAGCCGTCAACATCATGACTGGAACATCACGCGTGGCGCTATCACGCTTCATGTGTTTAATCACTTGGATACCAGAACCACCGGGGATCATCCAATCAAGTAATACTAAATCAGGTAAAGGGTCGACCATCTGAGCGATGGCACTGTCATAATCATCAGCTTCAATAGGCTGAAAACCATTCTGTTCTAACACAAAACAAACCATTTCTCGGATGGGCGCTTCATCTTCAACAACTAGAATGCGTCTTGCCATGATTGTTCCTGTAAACTAAGAAGACATTTTTAATGTGAACGCATTATGCGTCACTTTTATGACAGAATTATGAATATCAATCTATATAGTACACATTCCTCTATATTTTAGCGGTTAAATGTCATCTAAGTGAAATATTTCCGCAATAGATGAGAAATTAATTGACTTTCCCCTATGAATTAGCGGGATCAGGTATACTGATTTGTAGAATATTCATAGCTCTTAATGATGATAGGAACTGATTACTCATGCGCATTATTCATACTTCTGACTGGCACCTTGGTCAGTACTTTTTTACCAAAAGCCGTGCGCCTGAGCACCAACACTTCTTAAATTGGCTCGTTGAACAAGTCGAATTATACCAAGTTGATGCCATCATTGTTGCTGGCGATATTTTTGATACAGGCTCACCACCAAGCTATGCACGTGAGTTATACAATAAGTTTATTGTTAATTTGCAAAAAACAGGGTGCCAATTAGTGATATTAAGTGGCAACCACGATTCCGTCTCTGTGCTCAATGAGTCTAGCGCATTGCTTAGCTATCTTAATACTCACGTTATAACTTCAAGTAGTGAACCCAATGTTATTACCTTGTGCGATAAACAGTCACAGCCAGCCGCTTTAGTGTGTGCAATTCCATTTCTGCGACCACGCGATATTCAACTAAGTATTGCGGGGCAAAGTATTGAAGAAAAACAACAATCATTGCAAACAGCGATCCATAACCATTACCAAGTCAGTTATCAACTAGCCCTTGAACAGCGTACAACAATGGGGTTAGATCTTCCTATTATCGCAACAGGGCACCTAACCGTTGTCGGTGCCGCTTTAACGGATTCTGTTCGTGATATTTATATCGGTACTTTAGATGCTTTCCCATCTGGGGCATTTCCCCCCGCAGATTATATCGCTCTTGGGCATATTCATCGCCCTCAGGTTATTGGCGGGAACCAACATATTCGTTACTGTGGTTCCCCCATCGCACTAAGTTTTGATGAGACATCCCAGCAAAAAAGTATTTGTTTGGTCGAATTCAATGGCGCTAAACTCACTCAAATCACACAACTAGAAATCCCTATTATTCAACCACTGCAAAGCATTAAAGGGTCATTAAAAGACATAGAAAAACAACTCGAAGCATGGGGAAATTACCAAGGCGATAAGCCCGTTTGGCTAGATATCGAGGTCGCTTCCCAAGATTACCTTGCTGATATTCAACAACGTATTGAATCTCTAACACACAACCTACCCGTTGAAATTGTTTTGCTACGTCGCGCTCGTAAACTACGACAAGGGCAATCAACCACTTTAGCTAATGAAACTCTGAGTGAACTCAGTGTCGAGGACGTTTTCTTACGTCGTCTGGCTGAAGGGGAATTAGACGACCCTGAACGTGAGCAGCGTCTTATCCAACTATTTAAACAATCTTACGACGCATTACGCCAAGAGTAGCAAGGAGCAATATGAAAATTTTAAGTTTACGCCTAAAAAATATTAACTCCCTCAAAGGTGAATGGAAAATCGACTTTACCCAAGAGCCTTTTGCTAGCAATGGGTTATTTGCGATCACCGGCGCTACAGGTGCAGGTAAAACCACCCTACTTGATGCAATTTGCTTAGCTTTATACCACCGAACTCCTCGCTTAAAGACCATTTCTAACTCACAAAATGAACTAATGACCCGTCATACTGGAGAGTGCCTAACAGAGGTCGAGTTTGAGGTAAAAGGCAAAGCTTATCGTGCCTTTTGGAGCCAACGGCGGGCAGGAGGCAAACCCGATGGGAATCTACAACAACCAAAAGCAGAACTCGCTACCGTTGCTGACAACCAAATACTGACAGTAAAAATAACTGAAATAAAAGATTTAATCGCCCAAATTACAGGCCTAGATTATGAACGCTTTACTAAATCTATATTGCTCTCCCAAGGGGATTTTGCCGCCTTTTTAAACGCATCTGAAAAAGAACGAGCCGACTTACTCGAAGAAATTACTGGCACTGAAATCTATAGCCAAATCTCGATATATATTTTTAATCAACATAAGCAAGCCAAAATTGATTTAGACCTACTGAAAGCTAAAGCTCAAGCTATTAATTTACTTAGCGAATCTGAACATCAATCACTGCTAGAAAAACAAACAGGGCTATTACAACAAGAAACGCAACTCAAACAAAAGCGTGACCACCACCAGCAAGCCATTAATTGGTGGAAGCAATTCCATCAGCTCACTCAACGAATGCAATCATTAGACAGCGAATTAAAAAATGCAGAGTTGGCGCTAGAGAATGCACAACCCCAATTGAAAAAATTAGCTGACAATAGCCCAGCAGAGCTTCTTCGCCCCTTATGGCAAGATATCGAGCGCCAACAGCAACTACTCACTGAACAAATGGAGAAACAAACTCGTCTGCATAATGCCTTAACGATAAAACAAGGTGAACGAACCCCTGTTCAACAAAAATTAATACAAGCCCAAAATGATTATCAACAACATATTAATTTCACGAAACAACAGCACCAACTCATTGAGGAAATTGTTCGCCCACTTGACAATCAAATTGCGCAATTAAAGCAGCAACAGGTTGAATTTACTAAACAAATAACAGAGCAGCAGGCTTCTTTTACGCTGAAGCAACAACAAGTCATTGAAGCGCAAAATCATATTCAAAGCGCAACCCAAGAATTAGCGCAGTTGCATATATTTTTAGAAGAAAAACATAAAGATGCCGACATTCATACGCAAATAGGTAGTTGGAAACAACAGAGCCAGTTTGTCTTTGAATTAGCCGACAAACGGGCTAATTTAACTCAAAAACAACAAACGCTCGCACATGAAACTCAGCAATTACAAAAAAACAACCAACAGCACTCACAACAACTAACCCAAAAACGTGCCGAACTAGAACAACACACGGCGGTATTTCGTCAATTAGAAGAACGCTACAAAAATAGCAAACAAGAACAAGACATTAAGGTTAACACTCAACGCATTGAGCAAATACAGAACCGCCTACAACACGCTAAGTTGCTGCCATTAATGTTATCCCAATACCTCGCAACTCAGGCACAGTTCCAGCAACACCACCTACAGCAAGCTGAAATAGCACAAGCTCTCGCTCAATCTGAAAAAGAGCTAGATATAACCAAGGTAAAAATTAATGAGTTAACCCCACTCATTAAACTAACAAATGAAAAGTTGCAGCTAGAGCGGAAAATTGTCAGTTTAGAAAATGAACGCCAACACCTTATCGCCGGTGAACCTTGCCCATTATGTGGAGCAACTGAACACCCAGCAGTCGATAAATATAAATCTATTCATCTGAGCGAAACACAAAGCCAGTTGAACGAGTTAACCGAAAAACTGGATAACCTCAAACAACACCATGCTGGGCTGGTATCATTATTAGCAACACAAAACCAACGCCAAAGCGAAAACATACAGCAACAGCAGAAAGTTAAAACGCAATTAGAAGAACTTACTCACCATTGGCAAAAAACATGTGAGCAAGCACTTACACCAAAACTTGCTCAGAACGAACAATCCGTAACCAAATTAATTGATGAGTTGACTTGCCAACTGGCCTCCCAACAAAAAATCGTTGCCGATTTTGCGACGTTGGAACACGAATACCAACAAGCAAAACACCAGCAACATGAACTACAAGCCAGTTTTAACCAATTACAGGCTGACCAATTATTAATCGAGGAACGCCTGAAATACCAAACACAGTTATTTGATGAAACCCAAAAAGAACAATGCCAGATACAACAGCGCGAACGCGAACAAATAGGTCAACTACAATTAGCATTAGCTCCTTTTGACCTCAACTTACCGGAAAGCGAAACATTTGATACATGGCTAACTGAAGTCACTCAACGGGGTGAGTTTTTTAATACTCAAAAAATGTTGGCACAAACACTCAGCCAACAAATTGATGTTAGTAATGCGACATTACAATCAGAGTCCAACCAGCTAAACAAGCTTAACCAACAGCTCGATAACGATAAACATCAATTAAAACGCATTGAAATCGATTTAGAACAGAAATCTACTTTGCGAAAAACACACCTTTCAGGGCTCCCTGTGAGTCAATATATTCAGCGATTGAATACAAAACAGGAAATGCTTTCCCAAGCACAGGAAGCACTGCATAAGCAACTCAATGAGATTGATAATGCAATTTCTGTAATGAATGGAAGTTACCAAGAATTAATTGAAATAACCCGTAAGACCACCACAGCGCGGGATCAGGCTGAGTCGCAATTCACACAAGCGCTGGAGAACAGCCCATTTAGCAGCCAACAAAAATTCCTCGATGCTTTATTAACCTCAGAGGAAAAACAACTGTTAGAAGAATTAAAGCAACGCGTCAATCAAAACCTTTTACAAAATCAAACACGCCATAAAGAATGCCAACTCGCGATAGAAGCGCTAAAGCAACAAGTGATTACGGGTTTTTCTGATATCCCTGAAGAGCAAATACACACCACTATTATTGCTCTTGATGAAGAAATTAAACAGTTAAACCAAGAACAAGGCCAAATTATTAACCAGTTAGGGATGGACAAGCAACTACGCCAGCAGCAGCAAGGTTTGCTACAGGAAATAGAAAAAAGCCAATTAAGCTATGATGATTGGAGCTACTTAAGTGGGCTGATTGGTTCCGCCGAAGGGGATAAATTCCGTCGTTATGCACAAGGGTTGACTTTAGACTGTTTAGTGTCTCTTGCTAATCAACAACTTGATAAACTACATGGCCGCTATTTGTTACAGCGGAATCATCAGTCTAACCTTGAGTTGCAAGTCATCGATGGCTGGCAAGCTGATACCGTGAGGGATATTAAAACCTTATCTGGTGGGGAAAGTTTCTTAGTCAGTTTAGCGTTAGCTCTAGCGTTATCGGACATGGTGAGTAACCGCACACAATTAGAATCACTCTTTTTAGATGAAGGCTTTGGCACTTTAGATGCTGAAACCTTAGATATTGCTCTTGATGCATTAGAAAGTTTAAACGCATCTGGTAAAACCATCGGTGTAATTAGCCATATTGAAGCAATGAAAGAACGCATTCCCGTTCAAATTGCAGTAAAAAAGGCCAATGGGCTTGGCTTTAGCGAACTCCCTGCACAGTACCGGGTAAATTGACTGCCTTTATGATAGTGAGTACACACTTAATTTGTTGAAATCCTAGGCTAAGCCATACAGAGAGAGCATGACAAAACAATTAACCATAGTATCAGCTTATTGGTTGTAACAACGAGCAATAAGCTGACCTTAAATTTGCTAAACCAACAAAACTGTACCACACTGAATGAGTCAAAAAATATATCAATGATAACTTTGGTGGCTCAAAATTTTAAATGACCAAAGGCCTTAACTAGCTAGATTGAGCTTAATTATTTATCACTTTACCTAGTGGGGTCTTACGCCACCCCATTGGGTTTTTCTTTTGAACTTATATATTATTGATGGTCTTTCTACTCTCTCAATTTTTTTCTTTCAATTTAATTTATTTTTCCTATTTATATTCCATAATATTCCTACGACCAACAAAAATAACACCTAATCAATTGATATTATTGAAAATAATAACATTTAAAACTTAAATCAAAATTTTGAACCTTATCGTTAAATTTTTTTTCTATGATTTTATCTCTAGCCCGTTATAGTAATAACCATTGAAACAAACTACGGCTTCTTAAATTTATTCCATAATAATGCCGTGCGCTAATGAAAAGCTAGGAGACCAAAATGTCTAATGCATTTATCGAAATGATTAAAAATCGCCGTACTATTTATAACCTTGGCGATGCTTTGCCGGTGTCTGAAGAGCATGTTACAAAATTGATTAAAGAAGCAGTAAAACATTCTCCATCATCCTTTAACTCCCAAACTTCACGTGTTGTGATTTTATTTGGTGCGGAACATAAAAAATTATGGAACATAACTAAAGAAGCATTACGTAAAATTGTTCCTGAACAGGCTTTTGCTGCAACAGAACAAAAAATTGATAGTTTTGCTGCTGGTGCGGGGTCGGTTCTTTTCTTCGAAGATCAAGATATTGTGACTGGTTTACAAGAACAATTCCCATTATATGCAGATAATTTCCCCATTTGGTCTGAACAAGCTAGCGGTATAGCACAATTTGCAGTATGGACGGCATTATCACAAGAAAATATTGGTGCTTCATTACAACACTACAACCCGTTAATTGATAATGATGTGCAAAAAACGTGGAATGTGCCAGCTAACTGGATATTACGTGCACAACTTGTTTTTGGCTCAATTAATGCGCCGGCTGGTGATAAAGACTTTATGGCTGACGAAGTGCGTTTTAAAGTTTTCAAATAATATACAAAACTTTCAAATAACCTTCCTACTGCATATTTTTGTGGGAAGGTTATTTTTCAATCTAATTTAAGTTAATACATTTTCGTCATCATCAGGGATACCTAATAATTCTAAATGTGTCAAAAATATTAAATGGCAACTTAATCCAAACTAACTAGATTTATCAATGATTATTGAAAAACTATTAATAACATTTAACTAAAAGATACATTTTCAATTCTACTCTCCTCCTTCATCTTTCATTGCCTTTTAACCCCCAATTAGAATGAAATACAAAAACACATAATTATCAATCACATATAAAATTCAATAAAAAAACATTCAATATATTCTCATTTTTTATTTTGCATTGCCGATATTTGAACTACACTGAAATAAGAACACAAAAGCACTAATAATAGTGGCTTGTGTTATTAAGGGGGGTGGACTATGAAATGTTTATCTTTGCTAACATCTGCTATTGCTATAATCCTTTCAAGTTTTTCTTTCACCTATGCTAGTAATAATTATTCAGGAGGTGCAATTACATTTACAGGCTATGTCTATGAACCTCAATGCTCTATAAATATGGAAAGTAAAGAGCAAGTCAATATTAAGTGTTATCGAAAAGGAAAAGATATATCAATAACAGGTTCTTTACGTGGAGGCAAAACTGTAGAGTCTGATTATGTTAAAGTCGAATATGACAAAAATACAAAACTACCGATGTTGAATGTTTTTTATGAATAATTTATTTTTAATATTAAAATAGCTCGGAATATTTAATTTAAATACAGTCATAATATTCCGAGCATTATTTATCCAAAATAACATTTTCGTAAGACTCATTTTATCTAGCAACACTTCAAGCATATTATCTCTATATTAACCAATTTATAAATATAAAAAAGCCCACCAAACGGTAGGCTTAAACTCAGATAACTACTTGAATAATTACTTAGCTGTTAAATCAACTTGGTAAATAGCAAAGCCAATCTCATCAGTACCAACCTGTTTCATTGGGTACTGAGCATTTTCTTTGATAAAGTTTGCTGCTTTTTCACTTGGCGCAGTTTCAAAGCGTACATCCAGCTTTTTGTCTGTTTTAATTGGTGTAAATGACCAATTATTAGCTGCCTTGGTAGCGATTTGCCCTTTATCTTTAGACTCTTTAGCGATATATGCAGCTAAAATAGAACGGTTTTCATCAGGGGAAGCAAATGCAATATTATTCTCACCTGTTCCCGCAAATTTACCGCCGTAGCCACGATAGTTATTCGTGGCTACTAAGAAAGTTGCTTTAGGATCAATTGGTTTACCTTGATAGGTTACATTTTTGATTCGGTTAGCATCTTTATTAATCGTTTGGCAATCAACATCATATTTTGCAGGCTGCGTCAGGTCGATTTGGTAATTTACACCGCTGATAGTATCAAAATTATAAGTTCTGAAACCATTCCAATTTAGTAAGCTTTGTGGTGCTGTTGATTGTGGGTCAATTTGATTAAACATCCCCGCAGAACATTCTAACCATTCCACAACATCTGCACCAGTTGCTTTAACAACAACAAGTGTGTTCGGATATAAATATAAATCTGCCGCATTACGGAAGGTTAAATCCCCTTTTTCAACTTCAATAAACTCAGTTGGAGAATTTTTACGTCCACCCGCTTTAAATGGTGCAGCAGCTGCTAAAACAGGTAAATCAGCAAGGTCTGGGTCACCCTGAATAAAGTTTTTGGTGTAATCAACTTGGGCATCGTTAACAATTTGTACAGTTGGGTCACTTTGAACCAACGCTAAATAGCTGTACATATTTTCAGATGCTTTACCGATGTGTTTACCAACAAATTTACGCGTATCTTGGTGTTCTTTATCGATAATTTTAGCGAGAGATTCATCTCGCTCAACAAGGGCTTTCTTATTAGGCTTATCATAAACAGGGCGCGCGTGAGCTGTCGCATCGACAACTTTCCAACCGCCATCATCATTATTTACGACTAAATCAACGACACCTAAATGATCGCCCCATTGACCTGGCATTACCGCAGGTACACCATTGACTGTACCTTTTGTAACGTCAACACCTTTAATATCGCTAAAGTCTTTGCTTGGGAATACACCGTGTGAATGGCCAAACATGATGGCATCGATACCTGGAACTTCACTGAGGTAATACACTGAGTTTTCAGCCATTGCTTTATAAGGCTCTTGAGAGAAGCCTGAGTGAGGAATAGCAACGACTAAATCGGCTCCCTCTTTTTTCATTTGAGGAACAAATTTTTTCGCAGTTTCAGTGATATCATTCACTAAAACCTTACCTTCTAGATTTGGCTTATCCCAAATTAGAATTTGTGGTGGTACAAAGCCGATGTAACCAATTTTGATGGTGTGTGTTTTACCATCCCTATCTTTAACAGGTGTATCAACAATAATGTATGGGTTAAAGTAATTTTCACCTGTTTTTGCATCAATAATATTCGCATTGATGTATGGGAATTTAGCACCTTTAATTGCTTTATGCAGGAAATCTAATCCAAAGTTGAATTCGTGGTTACCAAAATTACCTACTGTGTAACCCATCGTATTTAATAGTTTATGTGCCGGATGCGACTCACCCTCTTTTAAACCTTCGCCAACAATATAGTCAGCCAGTGGACTACCTTGGATTAAGTCTCCGTTATCGACTAATACAGAGTTTGTTGCTTCTTTTTTTGCGGCATTAATCAGTGTTGCCGTACGTACATATCCAAACTGTTCGGTTGGCTTGTCTCTATAATAATCAAAATCAATCAAGTTACTGTGAACATCTGATGTTTCCATCACTCGTAAATCAACCGTTGCGGCATTCGCATTAAATGCGACTAGCATAGCAAGCGTTGAAAGCTTCAATACTTTATTCATGTAATCCCCTTCGTTGCCATTACTGAGAGAAAATCGCCTCTCAAATTTGTATTTTCATCCCGCGCTATTGAACAATTAACAAACAAAAATAGCGTTAAAAATTCACACTATGTGCATAGCATCAATCTTTAATGATAATACACTGCAAACAGTAACCATTTTTTGTGACTAAATCACGGTTTTCATCTTTTTATCAAGCCTGATTTTTATATCGGTCACAAAAATGAATTAATAGTGACAAATTCACATAAAATAATTGAAGTTATTTTGCTGAATCTATTTTTTGAAGAGAAAGAGAACTGTGATTTAAATCACTCCCTATTTTCTATACATAATAGGCATTAAAATATTATTAAATTTGATAAATAAAATAATTAGCCATGTTACCTACGTGACTTAATAAGTATCACAACTTAAATAGTATTTTAAATAACCTAAATTTAATTTAAGTAATATAAAAACTATTTAAATACTGAATTATAATTAATCCTCTAAATTATTTGCTGAAATTTTGCTTTATCGTTAGGCGACAAAAGAGGATAACGTGGGCCATATACTAATGTATATGGCCCGATTCGCAGAGTGTAGCCAATAACACATATTGGAATTAGGCGGAAAATAGCCATGCAGCACCGCGCACGCCACTAGAATCGCCATGCGCGGCTTTACGAATTGGTGTATCGAACTCCCGACCAAATACCCACTGGCGTATTTTTTCAGGCAAATTGACATACAACGCATCCACGTTGCTCATCCCCCCACCTAGCACAATAACATCAGGGTCTAACATGTTAACAGCTTGAGCCAAAGCTTTCGCGAGGCGATTCTGGTAATTTTCAAATGCTTTGATGGCGTGCTTGTTACCATTTTGCGCCAACTGAATAATTTCTATTCCAGTCTTAGATTCTCCAGCTAACTTTTTATAATCAGCGATAAACCCCGTCCCTGAAACAAACTGCTCTGTACAGCCATTTAGCCCACAATAACAATGCTCTTCAGCAATAAATAGCCTATCTTGGTCATCTTGCCAAGGTAGAGGATTATGCCCCCACTCCCCAGCTACACCATTGCCGCCAGAGTGAACTTGCCCATTGATTGCCACCCCTGCACCACACCCCGTACCAATAATCACCGCAAAAACAACTTTTCCGCCAGCTCCAGCCCCATCAATCGCTTCTGATACCGCTAAACAATTCGCATCATTAGCAATTTTAACGGGTCGTCCTAGTAATTGACCTAAATCTGCATCAAAAAATTGACCATTTAACCATGTTGAATTGGCATTTTTAACCCTTCCTGTCACGGGGGATAATGTTCCTGGGATCCCAACGCCAACGCTCCCTGACTGCCCTGTCGCAGTTTCCGCATCACTCACTAAACTTGCAATGGCCCTAAGTGTCGCATCATAATCCCCCCTAGGAGTAGGGACCCGCTTACGAAATAGCGTTTCACCGTTATTATCTAGTGCAATCACTTCAATTTTTGTACCACCAAGGTCAATACCTATTCTCATAATGATGCTCTCTAATGTTTTTTTCATTTATCTGGTTATCATGGCTTGTCTTCATCAATATTTTCAAGGCTTAGACATTAAAATTGTGGACGACAAGGCCTAAACACATTTTTTTTCGCTTAATAACGGACAATTCGCTATCATAGCCCCTTGCTCTAATTGGCTATTTATCAACAAAGGTAGGTTTTTCATGTGGTTCAAGAATATATTAGTCTATCGCCTGAATCGGGATTTGGCACTCTCCGCTGATGATCTGGAAAAACAGCTTGCCTCACTTGCCTATCACCCTTGTGGCAGCCAAGATATGATGCAAACAGGCTGGGTAGCACCGATGAATGGCGCAGACGCCTTAACCCATGTAGCAGGCAATCAAATTCTCATTTGTGCAAAAAAAGAAGAAAAAATGCTGCCATCTCCTGTAATTAAGCAAGAAGTACAGGATAAAATTGAAAAACTAGAAGCAGACCAAGGCCGCAAATTAAAGAAAACAGAAAAAGACGCCTTAAAAGATGAAGTCGTGCATACTCTGCTTCCCCGTGCATTCAGTAAGTTTAGCAAAACCTATATTTGGATCGACACCGTCAATCAATTAATTATTGTTGATGCCGCCAGTGCAAAACGTGCAGAAGACAACCTTGCTTTGTTACGTAAAAGCTTAGGGTCTTTACCCGTAGTTCCACTTACATTTAAAGACCCAATAGAACTCACACTAACCGAATGGGTTCGTTCTGGCTCATTACCACAAGGTTTCGCGGTAATGGATGAAGCAGAACTTAAAGCCATCCTAGAAGAAGGCGGAATTATCCGTTGTAAAAAACAAGATTTAATTTCTGATGAAATTACAACTCATATCGAAGCGGGCAAATTAGTCACTAAGTTAGCGTTAGATTGGGAAGAAAGAATTCAGTTTATGTTATCTGATGATGGCTCACTAAAAAGGTTAAAATTTAGCGATACATTAAAAGATCAAAACGATGATATTGCGAAAGAAGATTTCGCCCAAAAATTTGATGCGGACTATGTGTTAATGACCGGCGAACTTAGCGCTTTGATCGCCCGTTTAATTGATGTGTTAGGTGGCGAAGCCGAGCACTAATTTTCCTTCAGGTTCCCTTTCATCTCACGGTGGCAACTTATTACCTAACTAAGTTGCCATTTCTTTTTAGACCCTGCTTACATAGCCACAATTAAGTCATTGACTGCTCACTCAATCTCTGGTTGATTAAATTACATCCACACCACCAATTTATTTGATACTTAGTTTGTTAAATAAAAATAATAAATAATAACCTCCATCATTGGAGCTATGGTCAATATTCTATCGAAGGAATTGTTATGAAAGAGCTCATCGAACCTGAAGTGGATGAAAATTCACTGGTCACCTTGCAAAAAATCACTGCTGATAATTTCTCTGAAATTTGCTTACTAAGTCATACCCTTAGTGAAGCACAACGTAATATGGTGGCAGACAATGCTTATTCGATGGTCGAAGCACAATTTTCTAGTTGTGCGTGGTACCGAGGAATTTACGCAGATGATGTCCCTGTTGGCTTTATCATGCTTCACTCTGGTTTAGATGATGATGAATTAGAATATGATGGCATTATGCTGTGGCGCTTTATGATTGCGGAACCCTATCAAAAACTAGGGTTTGGTCGCGAAGCATTACTTCAAGTCATTGCTTATCTAAAAAAGAAAGGCTATCCGCGCCTTTATAACAGTTGTGGCGAAGGGGAGGAAAGCCCATTCGAATTTTACAAAAAGCTCGGTTTTGTCCCTACAGGGGGATATATTGACGATGAGTGTGAATTAGTCCTTGATATTACAAATTGGCAAGAAGATTAACTGAACATCTGTCGATATTTTACTCATAAACCCATCTGCAATTTAAATATTTTAATAAATTGAATGGTAAGTCACTAATATACCTTAAATAATTTGTGCCGTAGCTAGGCGACAAGCGAACCGAACCCTAGGAGCATACAAAAGTATGTGACTAGGGGCGGTGAGAGCGGTCAACAACGCTACAGCGCGAAGTATGACGGGTATCTGTTATTTTTGGATAAGATAACGAATAGTCGGCCCATCCTGTTGAATATCCAACACCGTATAACCATAATTTTTCGCATCTAGTGGGATATTATTAATTGACTGGGGGCAGTCACTTACCACTTCTAAGATTTCACCGCTTTTCAGTGATGGCATAGCCTCTAACGTTGCTACAGCAGGATATGGACAAGGTTCTCCAACCATATCTAAGCGGTAATCAGGGATAATGTCTTTCTTGTTCATACTGCCTCCACGGATGTATTCGATGACTTTTGCTCTCGTTTACGGAAAAAGTGTTTTTCCCATAACAGCATCAGCACAAACGCTACCGCTAATAATGCATAAGTAACCAATAAACCACCTTCTGGCCCAAAAGTTTCTAATAGATTAACTTTATCAAAATCAGTGGCCAACCAAGGGCCCAAATCATCCCAATAATAAGCAAGAACTGTTGCGCCAATAATATTACCGAAGCCAACCCACCAATAATGAACTTGGCCTTCAACAGCACGATACATCCAGCCCGTTTCACAACCACCAGCAAGAACAATACCAAAGCCAAATAATAAACCACCAATTACTGCATTCGGGCCTGCCCATAGGATTTTAGGTGTAGCACCTAATTGTACGTAGCTAAAAATCCCCACGGCACTAACCGCCATGCCGATAATAATTGCTTTCGCCATATGCGTACGCCCCGTGATCCAAAGATCACGAAATGCAGAAGTAAAGCAGATCTGAGCTCGCTCAATTAATAAACCAAAACCTATCCCACATAAAATCGCGAAACCCATCACTGGAGAATCAAGCAACGTATAAAAACCCCAAGCAATGGCTAAAGTAAAAATCACCATACCAAGTTTAAAACGTCTTTTCGCCACATCATGGTTTTGGGTTAGTGGGGATGCAGTATTGACCTTTTTGAGCTTCACGGGGATCCGAAACATTGGCATCAGTGTAAACTTGGCGCCAAAATATGACCCAGCAGCAGTGGCAACGGCAAAGTACCACGCATGTAATGAAAATTGAGGTATCCCAGTAAAGAATGCGGCTAAATTACAGCCCATAGCTAAACGAGCCCCAAACCCCGCAATAATACCGCCTAATATTGCTTGGAAAATACGAATTCGGTGTTGAGGCATACGTAATTTGATGTTATTGGCCCAAAGGGCTGCCGCAAAACACCCTGCAAACATACCAATAATCATAACACCATCAATACGGTCTAATGGCGTGCCTTCAAAGCCAATAACTTTAAAATATCCCCAAGTTTCAGGCTCCGCACCAAAAAGTTGCATGACATGTCCGCCCCAGCGAGTGAACTCGCCAGTCACAGCCCAAAATGTGCCCGTTAAGCCAAAATAATAAGTTGATAAGATCCCCGCAGCAATTACTGCAGGTAATGGTTTCCAAAAACCGATGAGATAGTGAGATTTAAAATCAGACCAAGTCATTGTTACTTCCAATTCGTTTCACGCCAGATCCTGGCAGAGAAATTCGCCGTTGTATAATTATCTTTATAAGTAGTTATATCGATACCCCACAGCGAAGAGGCAATATCATACTCTGATAAATTTTTTCGTGAAGCCATTTCATCATAAAACACAGAAAAGGGTGATGCTTCTCATATCTCACCCCCTTAGCTATATCAATTCATTCTTTAGTTAACTTGTATTGTTTTCTTTATGTTATCCCAGAAAGAGATGAGAGCTTAAACTGCGAAATGAATACAAAAAAAAAGCGTTATCGAAATGATAACGCTGGAAGTGTAGTCTTATTTTATCTATAGAGGTGTATAATATGAAATTGCCGTATTACGGCGACGCTTGCTATGCGTAGTCTGTAGTCAGCCCATTTGACTCCAGTAATAACACTTATCTCACTATATAAATACGCCCGCTATTCGAATTATCTAACTAAGTAATTATAGTTATTTTTAAGATAAAGCCTAATAACTTGCTAAATTTAAAATTCAAAAATTAGCGATGGCTTTATTAACCCTAGCGTAAGTAAATTTTAAATAAACATTTCAATATAACAAGGTATTTAAAAGTGTTTCTAAATGTTATTGATTGCATTATAACGTAATACATTTGTTGCGCAAGCATTTTTTTGTTCGAGTCCCTACGTGAAAATAAAAAAATATTCTCATTTAAAATCAATTGGTTATGTGGGTTCACAGAAAAACAACAAAATAATAATCTTATAGTTAAGATATTACAGACAATTTACATTTATTAGTTAAATATATATTTTATATATTTAAAATAATTTCCAATAAATAACTTTAATATTATTTAATCACTACAGATAATTACTTAAATATATTATTTAAGATTTCAAACCCCATATAAACATTAATAATACTTACATATAAAAAAACAAAAGAAATAAGCAAATATACTTATCTGTGTATTTTAAATTTACATAATAAAACTAATAGCTACTATTCCTATGATTAACAATCATTTTTTGTTTTTTTAAAACAATAAAATAGCCGCAATATATATATGGTTATTGATATTAACAGGTAAAAAAGATAAAAACATAAAACCTTATTAACAAAATGGTTTATTTTTTATTATATATAACTTATCTTTAAAATCGTTTTTAACAAAATAAAAAGCATTTACAACCAGACAAACTCGCATTTTAAAACTAAAAAACCAACTCAATAATCAACATTTCTTATGCGTATTCTAGAAAAATAAAGCTATCACTTACCGTTATCATCAAAAATCAGATGCCAAGTAACACCTATTCATTATAAAATTTAATGTTCCCCCCTTATTTTTTTATTACTATAACCAACGCCCCGCCTAAAAATCGGCGAAAAAACATGAAGAACAAACTATAGCCCCATAAATTTAACGAAAAAATAGTGTGAAATAAGAATAAAACGCTTTAAAAATAAGTTAATCACTAAAAAATATGATTAAGCACAAGAGAAATACTATAAAGAGGTTAGCTCAAAACACTACATAGCTATTTTTGAACAATTAATTTTATACATAAAAAAACGCGTTCCATCCCAAAGGATAAAACGCGCCGGAAAGATTTGATGCTCTCCTTATTTAGAAGAGGATGTCGCTTCCATACCAACTAGACCGATTTTTAAATACCCTGATTGGCGTAATGCGTTCATTACATCCATCATAGTTTCATAATCTACACTCTTATCAGCTTGAAAAAAGATTGTTGTATCTTTATTCGCACTAGTGGCTTGGTCAAGCATTGCTGAAAGCTGATCTTTTGATACCGCTTGATCACCAATAAAGAGTTGGTTGTCTGCTTTAACAGTTAGAAATACGGGTTTTTCTGGGCGTGGCTGCGGCTTCGCAGTCGAAGCAGGTAAGTTGACTTTAATATCAACAGTTGCCAACGGTGCCGCAACCATAAAGATAATCAATAAAACTAACATAACGTCAATAAAAGGCGTTACGTTAATTTCATGCATTTCACCACTATCGTCTTGTTCGTCACCTAAACGCATTGCCATAATAATTACCTTGCTTTGCTATTTGCCAGATCGAGATCACGTCCCAATAATAATGCAGATTGAGCAGCGACATCCCCTACTTGACCACGGTAGTTGTTGATCATCCGAGCAAAAATATTATAAATCACAACGGCTGGAATTGCGGCGATAAGACCAATTGCAGTCGCTAGCAATGCTTCTGCTATCCCTGGTGCAACGACGGCAAGGTTAGTGGTCTGTGAGTGAGCAATTCCAATAAAGCTGTTCATGATCCCCCAAACTGTGCCAAATAAACCGACAAATGGAGAGATCGCGCCAATCGTTGCCAAATAACCATTTCCGCGCCCCATATAACGGCTAATTCCAGCGACAGCTCTTTCGAGGCGGAACGAAGTACGCTCTTTAGTCCCTGATAAGTCAGTACTATTGACAGAAAGTGTTCTTTCATTAACAGCTTCATTTAATAGCATACGGGTAACACTATTAGCTTTGAAACCATCTGCAATGCTGACAGCTTCATCAAGTGATTTTACCTCTGCAATCGCTTTGGCTTCTTCTTTTAAGCGGCGACGTGCAACTAAGATTTCTAACCCTTTTGAAAAGAACAGTGCCCAAGTAATAATTGAAGCAATGACTAAACCTATCATCACGGTTTTAACCACATTATCTGCATTTTGGTACATCCCCCAAACAGATAAGTCTTGATCAAACCCGCCAGTTGGTGCCTCTGTTGCCAGCTCAATATTTTCGCTAACCGCTGATGTATTTCCACCTTCCCCTTGAATGGGCTCTGCGGGTACTGATGCAACCTCAGCATTTGGTGCCGTTGTGGTTGGCGTAGCAGAATTTTCTACCGATGGTGTTGAGGATGTATTTTGAGACGCCGCTGGTGTTGTTGCAGGTGTGGTTTCAGCGACTGCCGTCCCCATCAAGCCGAACGCCAATAGAATAGAAGCTGTTAGTTTACGCATCAGTTGGCCTTTACTCTCTTTTTAGTGTTGTATAACAAAATTTATATCGATGATTGTGCCATTCATCGACTAACCATTAAAAGCGAAATTTGACTCGCACTGTCCATTCTTTTCAAAAAGACGCTGCTGATAATATCAAACACAGCGCGAATTGATAGTAATTATCATTAGTATTTGCAATTTTTTTATGTTTTTTTGCTCTTCGACAAAGAAGCCCTCTTCTATGATACGGTTATTTATCTTCAGCTTTGAGTTAACAATTTAGCTAGTTCACCATCGGCCTTGGTTGCTTTCACTCGGTAGATTACCCACAAATTTACTTCATCCCCATATTTAAAATGAAAGTTGAAGAATACTCAGGTTACATTTCCTTCGAGATCATTTAACGTCTTAGTATTAATCACCTTAGAATTCGGCAAATCACATTCTGTGTAGGGAAAAATCATGGCAGAGAGTAAACCTGAAACTCAATTAGTACATATTGGTCGAAACCCTAAGTACACACAAAAAGGGGTAAACCCAGTTATTCAGCGTGCATCATCTATTATTTTTGACACTCTGGAAGAAAAACGTCACGCAACCCGCCACCGTGCGGGTAACACTTTATTTTATGGGCGACGGGGTACACAAACACATTTTGCTTTTCAAGAAGCAATGACCGAATTAGAACAAGGGGCTGGCTGTGTGCTTTATCCTTCGGGTGCAGCCGCAATTACCAATGCTATTTTGTCTTTTATTTCAGCGGGAGAGCACATCCTTGTTACCGGCTCTGCCTATGACCCTACGCAGAATTTTTGCGACAACATTTTAACTAAGCTAAGCGTTCAAACGACTTATTTCGACCCATTAATTGGGGAAGATATCGCTGAGTTAATCCAGCCAAATACTCGTATCGTCTTCTTAGAATCACCCGGCTCTATTACAATGGAAGTTCATGATTTACCGGCTATTGTTCATGCAGTCCGTGCCAAATCACCTGAAATTATTATTATGATTGATAATACTTGGGCGGCTGGCGTATTGCTTAAACCCTTATTATTCGATATTGATATATCCATTCAGTCAGCCACAAAATATATTAACGGCCACTCTGACGGCATGTTAGGTCTTGCTGTTGCCAATCAACGTTGTATCGAAACATTACGTGAAAATTCTTATCTATTAGGCCAAACCGCAGATCCTGATACCGTTTATATGGCAAACAGAGGGCTTCATACCCTAGCAACTCGATTAAAACAGCACCAAATTAATAGTTTGCAGATTGCACACTGGCTACAGCAACGGCCAGAAGTCGACCAAGTTTTTCATCCTGCACTTCCATCATCGCCCGGTCATGAATACTTCATACGCGATTTTTCTGGCTGTAATGGCTTATTCTCTTTTCAACTAAAATCTCGATTATCTCCTGAGCAATTCACCATATTTCTTGATAACTTTACTCATTTCAAAATGGGGTATTCATGGGGTGGGTTTGAATCACTGATTTTGGGGTATCAAAAAGAGGATTTACAAAACATGCGCCAATATGATTTTTCACCTAAAGAGGGGACATTTTTCCGAGTGCATATCGGCTTAGAGCACCCTGATGATTTAATTCATGATTTACAATTAGCTTTCGAGCGAATTTGATTTCCATTAAAAATCAATAAATTAATTATTTTAAATTGCAGGTTTCCATTTGCTTGTTGCCTGCAATTAATTTGCTAAATCACTAATTCATCAAACAAATCAAACTCGACGCACATTTTTCCTGTAATATAGTTAATAAAGAAATTCGCTTTTACGCAAATACAGGAACGATTATGGAAGTCCTACGCGAAATCGTACTGGCACTTTGGAACCACGATTTCCTTAAACTCTCCAACCCTGAAGTGCTTTGGGTTATTTATACCGTGCTTTTTGTTGTCATTGTTTTAGAAAATGGCGTTCTTCCCGCTGCATTTTTACCGGGAGACACCTTGCTTATCTTGTCAGGTGCACTAATAGCCAAAGGTGTATTACATTTTATTCCAACCATATTATTGTTAACGGTGGCGGCAAGTTTAGGGTGTTGGCTAGGTTTTCTACAAGGAAGATGGCTAAGCGAGACCACCGTTGTCAAACGTTGGTTATCCCAGATCCCTGAGGAATATCATACTAAAGCAAACAATATGTTTAACAAACAAGGGTTATATGCGTTACTTATAGGCCGGTTTCTTGCATTTGTTAGAACAATATTACCATTGCTCGCGGGGCTATCCGAACTCAGTCACCGTCGTTTCCAATTTTTCAATTGGTTAAGTGGCTTATTATGGGTTGGCTTAATTGTGAGCTTAGGTTACGCCCTCAATCAAATTCCTTTTGTAAAAGAACATGAGCAAATTGTTATCAGCGCACTGATGATCATCCCTGTTGTTTTACTCGTGAGTGGGTTAATTGGTTCAATTGTCGTGTATTGGAAACACCGTAAGGCCCTGTCAAATAACAAATAAAATTGATAACAGCAATGGCCGCTAAATAGCGGCCATTCAGACTGTTGACAAACATATCATGTTTGGCGACAGTCGTTAGGGGTTCTGAAATAAACGAGGAAAATCAATTTATTGATTTTCGGCTGATAACACGGAGCGGGGAAAACCACGCTTTTATCCCGCTTCGTCAGCAACTTCAATGGCCGCTAAATAGCGGCCGTTTCACTTATTGCGCCATCAAAACAGTGATAGCTGAAAACAAATACTGACCAATTTCTGGGGTCATCCACGTCCCTTGAGAAATCCTTGGTTCTTCTCGATATACCATACGGATCTTTTCCTGTAGTTCAGGGTCTTTCCCCGTGAATTGATTAAACATCGCTAACCAGGTTTTCGCCAACTGCTGAACTTCCTCTGAGTCTGGGGATTTACGTGCTTTCATTGCATTATATAAACCTGCAATTAATTCGGGCCACACCTGCCCCGAAGCAAAATAATGCTGCCTAACCAAAGCAAATTGTGCAGCCGTTAAATGTGGTCTAAACAACGACAATTGGTATTCACTAAAACCCTCTGCAACATATTGGATCATTGCAACGGAAATCCCCGATGAATAAGCTAATGTATTATCGGATAAATGAATTTGATTCAGCCGAGCAAAGAAATCAGGGTTCCCTCCGGTATCTCTTTCTAGTGCAGTCATCCATTCATGTGCAATTTGTTGCACCTCTGTAGATTGCGGTGCTGCACCTTGCTCCATTAACTGACTTACTGTTGCTATACGCTGTTGCCATTCTTGGTTTTTCAGCGTATGTGCTGTATACAATGGCAATTGTTCCAACTCTTGGGGGGTAAAATATTTATCAAACATCGACATCATCTCCAATACAGAAAACCAATCAGCCTGAGTTAAAACATCTCCTGTTTGCATTTGCCTATGTAATTGCTCTAATCGATAACGTAACGTTGCCATTTGTTCCATTTGTTCCGTTAATAATGCAATACGTTCTTGCAACAAACTTGCGATATCCCCACTCTGGCCATCGAGTAATTCACCGATGTCTTTCAGTTTGACTCCAACTTGCCGTAACAATTGAATTTGCGTTAAACGCTCTATACATTGCATGTTGTAAAGCCGATAACCCGCATCGGTCCTTGCAGTTGGAAGCAACAAGCCAATCTCTTCATAATGATGAAGTGTACGGATGGTTAACCCTGTTTTTTCCGCGATTTCACCGACTTGAAATAGCATACATTCCTCCTGTAATTGCGACTAAGGTTAGTGCCTCACGTTACGTGAGAGTCAACCAGCATTTTGCATTTTTTTATTGAAATTGCATATTATCCCCAGATAAACAAAAAAGCCCCAGCAGACTGAACTGCAGGGGCTCATTAATGGCTAATGAATAATTTACTTAATTAACGCATGCATTTCTTGAACTGAAATCACTTTTTCTGTTGGGTCAGCGCTCAATGACATAGTCGTTGCAAACCCACCGTTTAACGTTGTGTCATAATGTACTTTATACTGCAAGGCACTACGGCGAATTAATTTAGAATCTTCAATGGCTTGGCGCCCCGCGGTTGTATTTACAATATAATCGTATTCACCATTCTTAATTCTATCTTGAATATGTGGACGACCTTCATGAACCTTATTCACCAACCTAGGGTTAATCCCAGCTTCCCCTAATACAATCGCTGTTCCGTGCGTCGCATCTAATTCGAAACCATGTTTTAGCAATTTTGCGGCTAAATCCACGACGCGCGTTTTATCACCTTCACGGACAGACAGGAGCGCTCGCCCTGATTTTTTCATGGTTGAGCTACTGCCTAACATTGCTTTAGCGAATGCTTCTGCAAATGTCCGCCCGACGCCCATGACTTCACCCGTTGAACGCATTTCTGGCCCAAGGATCGGGTCTACGCCTTGGAATTTATTAAATGGAAGAACAACTTCTTTCACTGAGTAATAAGGGGGAATGATTTCTTCTGTAACACCTTGTTCAGCCAATGTTTGCCCAACCATCACACGTGCTGCCACTTTAGCTAATGGCACACCGGTTGCTTTCGACACAAATGGGACGGTTCTTGCTGCTCGAGGGTTAACTTCAATCAAGTACACCTCATTATTTTTCACCGCAAACTGTACGTTCATTAAGCCACGCACACGTAACTCAAATGCAAGGTTACGAACTTGTTCACGCATGACATCTTGAATTTCTTGGCTTAAGGTATAGGCAGGCAACGAACATGCGGAATCGCCAGAATGCACACCGGCTTGCTCAATATGCTCCATAATACCGCCAATCAATACCATTTCACCGTCACAAATCGCATCAACATCCACCTCGACTGCATCGTCTAAGAAACGGTCAAGCAGTACTGGTGCATCATTCGATACACTCACCGCGGTTTGGAAATAACGGCGTAAATCCACCTCATCATACACGATTTCCATCGCACGACCGCCTAGCACATAAGATGGGCGAACTACCAGTGGGTAACCAATTCCCGCAGCTTTTTCAACCGCTTGTTCAATAGCAGTTACCGTTGCATTCTGGGGTTGTTTTAAATTTAAACGATTAACTGCTTGTTGGAATCGTTCACGGTCTTCAGCGCGGTCAATGGCATCAGGGCTAGTACCAATAACAGGAACACCTGCTGCCTCAAGTGCTCTCGCTAATTTAAGCGGAGTTTGACCGCCATATTGCACAATCACACCTTGTGGTTGTTCAATACGCACGATTTCAAGAACATCTTCCAATGTCACTGGCTCAAAGTACAGGCGGTCAGATGTGTCATAATCTGTTGAAACCGTTTCAGGGTTACAGTTAACCATGATGGTTTCATAACCATCTTCACGTAGTGCTAAAGAAGCATGTACACAACAGTAGTCAAACTCAATCCCTTGGCCAATACGGTTCGGGCCACCGCCTAACACCATTACTTTGGGCTTATCATTATTTGGGTTTGATTCACACTCATCTTCATAAGTGGAATACATATAAGCCGTATCTGTTGCAAACTCTGCTGCACAAGTGTCTACTCGTTTATAAACAGGGTGTAAGCCATACCCTTGGCGTAATTTACGTAGCTCGGCTTCGGAGACGCCAACTAAGCTAGCAAGACGTGCGTCTGCAAAACCTTTGCGCTTCAATACCCGTAAAAAGTCTTTTGTCAGGCCATTTACACCTAACTCTGCAACTTTCTCTTCTAAACGGACTAACTCTTCAATTTGTACTAAGAACCAACGGTCGATATTCGTTAGGTTAAAGACACCATCTACCGAAAGACCTGCGCGGAAAGCATCTGCGATAAACCAAATTCGCTCTGCTCCCGCATCTTTTAATTCACGGCGGATCCGAGTTAATACTTCAGGGTCTTCTTGAGAGACTTTTGGGTCAAAACCAGTCGCACCGACTTCTAAACCACGTAGGGCTTTTTGCATTGATTCTTGGAATGTGCGACCAATTGCCATCACTTCACCCACAGATTTCATCTGAGTCGTTAAGCGGTCATTCGTGCCTGCAAATTTCTCAAAGTTAAAGCGTGGTATTTTTGTCACAACATAGTCGATAGAAGGCTCAAATGAAGCTGGTGTACGGCCTCCAGTGATATCATTCATCA
Organism: Providencia sp. TYF-12; assembly: GCF_041344805.1. Taxonomy (NCBI): domain Bacteria; kingdom Pseudomonadati; phylum Pseudomonadota; class Gammaproteobacteria; order Enterobacterales; family Morganellaceae; genus Providencia; species Providencia sp. TYF-12. The sequence continues at coordinate 839,848 of NZ_CP166833.1, read as the reverse complement.
ACTCATCGAGGGTATAGCCGACCGCTAATTTGGCAGCAATTTTGGCAATAGGGAACCCTGTCGCTTTTGATGCTAGCGCCGATGAACGAGAAACACGCGGGTTCATTTCAATAACAATTAAGCGCCCATCTTTAGGGTTTACAGCAAATTGAACGTTAGAGCCACCTGTTTCCACACCAATTTCACGTAAAACAGCCATAGAGGCATCACGCATGATTTGGTATTCTTTGTCCGTCAAAGTCTGCGCTGGTGCAACGGTGATAGAGTCACCGGTATGAATCCCCATCGCATCAAAGTTTTCGATTGAACAGACAATAATGCAGTTGTCTTTTTTATCGCGGACAACTTCCATTTCATATTCTTTCCAACCAATTAATGACTCATCAATTAATAACTCATTCGTTGGTGATAAATCTAAACCACGCGTACAAATTTCTTCGAATTCTTCACGGTTGTATGCAATACCGCCCCCCGTTCCGCCCATAGTAAACGATGGGCGAATAATACATGGGAAGCCAACATCATCAGCAACTGCGTAGGCTTCTTCCATATTATGTGCGATACCAGAACGCGCTGTACCCAAGCCGATTTTTTTCATTGCTTTATCGAAACGCTGACGGTCTTCTGCTTTATCAATCGCATCTGCAGTAGCCCCAATCATTGTTACACCAAATTCGGCTAAAACCCCTTTTCGTTCCAATTCAAGTGCGCAGTTTAGTGCCGTTTGCCCACCCATCGTCGGCAATACCGCATCAGGGCGCTCTTTTTCGATGATTTTGCGAACCACTTCCCAATGAATTGGCTCAATATAAGTAGCATCAGCCATCTCAGGGTCAGTCATGATCGTTGCAGGGTTCGAGTTAACTAAAATAACGCGATAACCTTCTTCACGTAACGCTTTACATGCCTGTGCACCTGAATAGTCAAATTCGCATGCTTGGCCGATAACGATTGGGCCCGCACCTAAAATCAGAATGCTTTTTATATCAGTACGTTTTGCCATTTTTCTGCTCCCGATTATTTTGCGTTTTGACGTGGTGTGTTTTGACGGTATTCATTGATTAAATCAATGAAATGGTCGAATAAGTTCGCCGCATCATGTGGCCCTGAGCTTGCTTCAGGATGGCCTTGGAAACTAAATGCTGGTTTATCCGTACGGTGAATACCTTGCAATGTCCCATCAAACAGTGACTTGTGCGTCACACGCAGTGTATCGGGGAGTGTTGATTCATCGACAGCAAAACCATGATTTTGCGCGGTGATCATAACAACATCGTTGTCTAAATCTTTCACAGGATGGTTAGCACCATGATGACCAAACTTCATTTTCATGGTATTTGCACCACTAGCCAGAGCCAATAATTGATGCCCTAAGCAGATCCCAAAAACAGGTATATTGGTGGTTAAAAATGTTTCAATTGCATTGATTGCGTAATCACAAGGGGCAGGATCACCAGGCCCGTTAGATAGGAAAATACCATCCGGCTCCATCGCTAGAACCGTTTCTGCCGAGGTCGTTGCGGGAACAACTGTTAAGCGGCAACCGCGGTCAACTAGCATTCGTAAAATATTACGTTTAGCACCAAAATCATAGGCAACGACATGTAAAGGAAGCTGTTCAGCGGCTTTCGCACCTTGCTGACCATTTTCTAGTGTCCAAGATCCTTGAGACCAACTATAAATCTCTTTAGTGCAGACTTCTTTTGCTAAATCCAATCCATTCAACCCAGAGAAACTACGTGCTTTTTCAAGTGCCAATGCGGCATCTGGACTATCCCCTGCGATAATGCAGCCATTCTGAGCCCCTTTTTCTCTCAATAAGCGGGTCAATTTACGTGTATCGATATCTGCGATAGCCACAACGTTGTGGCGTTTCAGATACTCTGACAACCCTTCTTGCCCACGAAAGTTGCTGTAAACCAATGGTAAGTCACGAATGATTAGGCCTTGAGCATGAACATTTGGAGATTCTTCGTCATCAGCATTTGTGCCGACATTACCAATATGGGGATAAGTAAGAGTAACAATTTGGCGGGAATAGGAAGGGTCTGTAATTATTTCTTGATATCCGGTCATTGACGTATTGAAAACGACTTCTCCAACTGCGGCACCTTCTGCGCCTATGGCATGCCCGTGGAATTGGGTTCCGTCTTCCAGAACCAATATAGCTGACTTAATCAAAACACCCTCCGGAGAATAATAAATCACGTTTTTTGCATATTAATTCAGATTTTGCGATCTAAATCAATGCCAAAATGAGTTTTTAAGCAGATTTTTGGCAAATTGCGCGCATTCTAATGATGAGATAGGGTCTTGTCTAGAAAAAAATGCATTTTTTACAATTTTACCTTACTTTTTTGCCAAGCTACCCTGAATTTATCGTTATGACCACCAAAAATGATAGCCAATATGAATAAGTAAACGGTTGCAACGTAAGATAACTGTAAAAATGATAATAACTCAGCTAAAAATCAGTTTAAAGAGAAATTAGTGATAAAAAAAGCATTAAAAAACAGGAAGACAAATAGAAATAATTACTTGAAAAGGTAAAAACACCGAACATTAAATATAATCAGATTGATGACTGTATCAATCTGATTATAAACAAAAATTATAATTTAAAAATTAAATATCATCTAAACACAATACATCTTTCATATCATATAAACTTGGTTTTTTAGCGACTACCCAGCCTGATGCCCTTATTGCGCCATTTGCAAACGTCATCCGGCTAGACGCTTTATGAGTGATCTCAACTCGCTCACCAATATCGGCAAACATCGCGGTATGCTCTCCCACAATATCACCAGCTCGAATAGTTGCAAAACCGATCGTCCCAGCTTCACGCTCACCAGTATAGCCTTCTCTTGCATATACCGCACAATCTTTTAAATCTTTACCAAGTGCACCAGCAATAGATTCTCCCATTGCTAAAGCTGTGCCTGATGGCGCATCAACTTTATATCGATGATGGGCTTCAACAATTTCAATATCGGTGTAAGTTCCCATCACTTTTGCGGCTTTTTCTAGTAATTTGAGTACTAAATTAACACCAACACTAAAGTTTGCCGCGAAAACAATTGGGATCACCGTTGCAGCATCTGCAATAGCCTGCTTACCTTGTTCATCGAAGCCTGTCGTGCCAATGACCATCGCTTTTTGATTCTCTTTACAAAATGCTAAATAATGTAATGTGCCTTCTGGGCGTGTAAAATCAATCACAACATCAAAATCATTTACCACTTGGTTGAGTGAATCAACAACAGAAACACCTAGTTTACCAACCCCTGCAAGCTCACCGGCATCAGCTCCAATGAGTGATGAGCCTTCACGTTCAATGGCTGCGCCTAGTTGAATACCTTCTTGCTCTTGTGCCGCTTGAATTAATTGCCGCCCCATGCGACCACCTGCGCCGACTACCGCAACACGTACCACTGAATTTGCCATGGTTCATCCTTTTTTCATTATTAATGCAAGAAATTGAATCTAAACTGCTTTAGGCTGCAAAATTAATATATTGCCCGCAGTCTGAAAAATGATTGTGATACAGATTAACCATCATAGCGGCAATCCGCTAGCAAAAATGCATTGATATTAACAAAAGCATAGAGAGCGCGTTGATTATCAGAAAAAGTTTTAATAGGAGGAAAAAAACAGGAAATGAATGTTTAAACAAAATAAAAATAGCAGCTACTTTATGAAAATGTAGCTGCCTTATTTACAGCAAATAATTAATTGATTTCTTTGACTTCAACTCGTAATTCTTTAGGTACTTCAAAGACGATATTTTCTTCCCGTCCCTGTAATTCCACAACAGAATCTGCACCTAGCTCTTTAAGTCGATCAATAACTTGCCTAACTAGAATATCGGGTGCTGACGCCCCAGCCGTTAGGCCAATAATATTTTTACCTGCTAGCCATTCTGTTTTGATATCCTCTGCGCCATCAATTAAAAATGCAGGTTTTTGCATTCTAGATGCTAATTCAGCAAGGCGATTTGAGTTCGAGGAGTTTTTAGAACCGACAACTAAGACAATATCAGCACGTTCAGCAAGCTCTCTCGCAGCTTCTTGGCGGTTGGTTGTTGCGTAGCAGATATCATCTTTACGCGGCCCGACAATGCTTGGGAAACGCTTTGTCAGTGCATCGATTACATCTGATGTATCATCGACTGAGAGTGTTGTTTGGGTCATAAAAGACAAATTATTTTCATCTTTCACGGTTAACTTCCAAACGTCTTCAGGGCTTTCAACAAGGTACATACCACCTTCAGGGTTACTGTATTGCCCCATAGTACCTTCAACTTCAGGGTGGCCTGCATGCCCAATTAAAATAGCCTCTTTACCTTTGCGGCTTGCACGTGCAACTTCCATATGAACTTTAGTGACCAATGGGCAAGTTGCATCGAATAACATGGTTAAATCACGTGAACGAGCTTCCTGACGAATAGCTTGTGATACGCCATGTGCCGAGAAAATTAAAATTGAACCATCAGGCACTTCAGAAATTTCTTCAATAAAAATAGCCCCACGCTGCCGTAGATCATCCACAACATAACGGTTATGAACCACTTCATGACGAACGTAAATAGGTGCGCCGTAAATTTCCAACGCCCTTTCTACGATACTAATTGCGCGGTCTACACCTGCACAAAATCCACGAGGATTAGCCATTAATATTTGCATTGTGATCCTCCAATTGCGGGTCTACTTCAAGCACTTCTATTTCAAAGCTAATCTGCTGCTCTGCCAGAGGATGATTAAAATCGACTGTGATAGATTCGCCTTCAATCGATTTTACTACCCCTGGCATTTCACTGCCATTCATCGCGCTAAATAACATGATAGTACCAATTTCAGGTATACCTGTTTCAGTAAAATCACGCAATGAAAAGTATTGCACTAAATCAGGGTTATGTTTCCCAAAAACAGTGTCTCCGGGTAATGAAAAGTTTTTCTTTTCACCTTCATTGAGGCCAATAAGCTGGGCTTCAAGTTCTGGAGATAAAGAATCATTCCCTAAGACAAACAACGCAGGCTTTCCTTGTGCGTGTGAGGAATCTGCGGTAGAGCCATCTTCCAATTTCAATGTGAAATGCAGTAAAACAGAGCTCTGCGCCTGTATTTGAGTAGACATAAACCAAACCTATTTTGTCATAAAATTCAGCCCAGAAAATCTGGGCTGTGAGTTATTGCATTGTAACCTATTGTGTCGCCAATTTATTTAGCTTTTTCTTGCTTTGGTTTATCTGGCAAAAAACCTTCAAAAATGACGAGTGCTGCACCAATACAAATGGCCATATCAGCTAGGTTAAATGTTGGCCAATGCCAATTACCGACGTAAAAGTCAAGGTAATCAACAACAAAGCCATGAACTAACCGGTCACTCAGATTACCAATTGCACCACCAATAATTAATGCATAAGCAATATTCGATAAGCGCTTTTGTGCACTTTGGCGATACATCATAACCATTAAAATAATGGAGATCCCAACCGCTATCCCAGCGAAGAACCAACGCTGCCAGCCGCCTTCATCCGCTAAGAAACTAAATGCAGCACCAAAATTTTGGGCATACATGATGTTGAAAAACGGCATTACAGGATGCGGTTCGTACAGATTGAGATCTTTTAGCACTAATTGCTTGATCCCTAAATCCGCAACGATGATCACAATGGTTAACCATAACCAACGCAGACCGGTCGAACAAATTGGCGCCTTCATTAAGCAAACTTACGGGTTTCGCCGTTGCCGGCTACGTTAGTCACACAGCGACCACAAATTTCAGGTTGCTCGCTTGAAGAACCAATATCACTCGCATAGTGCCAGCAACGTGGGCATTTTTCACCCACAGCTTTGCTGAAAGCAATTTTCAGGCCGCTTAATTCACTTTCTTGCGCATCCACTGGCGCTGTTGCAATATCTGCAACTGTAGCTTGTGATGTCAGTAGCACAAAACGTAGTTCGTCACCTAAGCTTTGCAGTTTACTTGCTAATGCTTTATCAGCATACAGTGTGACCGCCGCTTCTAATGAACCACCGATGTGTTTATCTGTACGAGCTTGCTCTAACACTTTATTCACTTCGCCACGAACAGCTAACAACTCAGCCCAGAAACTGTTGTTCATTTCGTTTGACGCATCTAAACCAAATAAACCGTCATACCATTCTTCGGTTAAAACAAACTGTGAGCGCTTACCTGGTAACTGGTTCCAAATTTCATCTGAAGTGAAAGAAAGAACAGGTGCAACCCAACGTACTAATGCTTCAACAATGTGGAACAGAGCAGTTTGACAGCTACGACGCGCTAAGCTATCACTTTTCGCTGTATACTGACGGTCTTTGATGATATCTAGGTAGAACGACCCCATTTCAATGGAGCAGAAATGCATTAAACGCTGAATGACTGATAGGAAGTCATACTCATCATATGCTTTAGTAATTTCAGCTTGAGCTTCAAGCGCACGGCTAACCGCCCAGCGGTCTAGCAGCACCATATCTTCAGGCTTAACCATGTCTGTTTCAGGATTGAAGCCATTCAGATTAGCCAATAAGAAACGGGCCGTATTACGAATGCGGCGATAAGAATCAGCGGCACGTTTTAAAATTTCATCAGAAACAGCGATTTCGCCCGTATAATCCGTTGATGCCACCCATAAACGTAAGATATCCGCACCCAGTTTGTTCATGACATCTTGTGGGCTCACTGTATTGCCTAACGATTTAGACATTTTGCGGCCTTGGCCATCAACAGTAAAGCCGTGTGTCAGAACTTGGCGGTAAGGTGCTTTACCTTTCATCGCAGTTGATAGCATTAATGAAGACATAAACCAACCACGATGTTGGTCTGAACCTTCAAGGTACATATCCGCTGAATTACCGTGGAACTCAGGGCGAGCATCAACCACTGCAAAATGTGTCGAACCAGAATCAAACCACACATCTAATGTGTCAGGGACTTTTCGGTAAGTCTCCGCTTCAGCGCCTAATAGCTCTTCTGGGTCAAGATCCCACCATGCTTGAATACCATCGACCTCAACACGCTTAGCAACCTCTTCCATTAATTCTAATGTACGAGGGTGCAACTCTTCAGTGTCTTTATGAACGAACAGAGACATTGGTGTGCCCCATGTACGCTGACGAGAAATACACCAATCAGGGCGATTTTCAACCATTGCCTCAATACGAGCACGACCCCAGCCAGGAATCCATTGAACAATATCAATTTCCTTCAATGATTGTTCACGTAAGCCGTTTTTATCCATACCGATAAACCATTGAGGTGTCGCACGGAAAATAACAGGAGTTTTATGGCGCCAACAGCATGGGTAGCTATGTTGAATTGCTTGTTTATAGAGCAATGCCCCTTTTTCATCGAGTAATTCAACGATCAGGTCATTCGCTTTAAAAATAAATAGCCCATCCAATGTTGGGTAGGTATTTGGTAGGAAACAGCCATCTGGACCCACTGGGTTCGCTGTTTCTAAACCATATTTTTGACCAACAATGTAGTCTTCAGGACCGTGGCCTGGCGCCGTATGAACGGCTCCTGTACCGGCGTCTAATGTCACGTGGTCGCCCAAAATTGCTGGAACATCAAAGCCCATAAATGGATGTTGGAAGCGCAGCAATTCCAGCGCAGTGCCTTCACACTCACCTAACACTTTCCACGACTCGATACCGGATGTTTTCATCACATCTTCTACGAGGTCGGCAGCTAAAATGACTAATTCGCCATTTGCTTCAACTAAATTGTATTTGAATTCAGGATTCAAAGAAATTGCACGGTTAGCAGGCAAAGTCCAAGGGGTCGTCGTCCAGATAACTAATGAAGGTATTTTTTCACTAACAATGCCAAATTTTTCGCATACGGCTTTGCCATCTACCGCAGGGAAGCGTACGTAGATAGAAGGGGACGTTTTGTCATAATATTCCACTTCAGCTTCTGCAAGTGATGAACCACACGCAGTACACCAGTGAACAGGTTTAGCCCCTTTCACTAAATGGCCATTTTCGATGGTTTTTGCCAATGCCCTAATGATATGAGCCTCAGTTTTAAAATCCATCGTTAGGTAAGGTTTATCCCACTCACCTAAAACCCCTAAACGTATAAAATCAGCTTTTTGCCCTTCAATTTGCTCTTTTGCATATTGACGGCATTGTGCACGAAATTCAGCGGCAGAAACTTTTTCGCCCGGTTTACCTACGATTTGTTCAACTTTATGTTCAATAGGTAATCCGTGGCAATCCCAACCAGGAATATACGGGGAATCATAACCCGACAACCCTTTGGATTTAATAATAATATCTTTGAGAATTTTGTTAACTGAGTGACCAATATGAATACTACCGTTCGCATATGGAGGGCCATCGTGCAGAATAAACGTTTTCTTGCCCGATTTTGCTTTACGGATTGCCTGATACAAACCTTCTTTGTACCAGCGCTCTAACATCTGTGGTTCGCGTTTAGCGAGATCGCCACGCATTGGGAACCCTGTTTCTGGTAGATTCAGGGTATTTTTATAATCACTCATCGATTCTCAGTTCCAATTTTCCGCTAAATTATCTGATTCCTATTGCAGTAAGATATTCTCTCGCTGCAATTACATCATTAGCAATTTGCTCCTTAAGCGCTTCCAACGAAGCAAACCGCTGCTCATCACGTAATTTTTTACGTAACACTACATCAATATGACGCCCGTATAAATCCATACTTGCATCAATCAGATGAACTTCTAACTGCGTTCCTTTTCCAGATACAGTCGGTCGTGTGCCGATATTCGCCACACCAGGTAAAGGCTTATCGCCTAAACCATAAACTTCTACAGCATACACACCTGTAACTGGTGTGACTAAACGTTTTAACGGCAAGTTAGCTGTGGGAAAACCGATTGTCCTACCGAGCTGGTTACCATGTACGACCCGCCCGCTAATACGATAAGTATGCCCTAACAGATTTTCTGCCAATTCAAGGTCATTGTCTTGTATCGCTTTTCTAATAGCCGTGCTACTGATACGAAGACCCGAATCACAAAAGCTTTCTGTATCTGCAACCTCAAAACCGAATTCATGACCCGCTTGTTTTAAAAAGGTAAAGTCACCCATACGATTTTTCCCAAAACGGAAATCATCGCCAATAGCAAGGTACTTCACGCCTAGTTTGTTGACAAGTAAGTCCAATACAAACTCAGCCGGAGTCAATGACGCAAAGTGCTGGTTGAATTCAACACATAAGAGGTAATCAATACCACTATCTGCAAGATATTTCACTTTGTCTCGCAAACGTGTCAAACGCGCAGGCGCTTTGTCACCAATAAAAAACTCAAGAGGTTGTGGTTCAAAAATCATCACTACCGTTGGTAGCCCTAACTCCGCACCTTTGAGCTTCAAATTTTGAAGTAAAACCTGATGCCCACGATGGACACCGTCAAAATTACCAATAGTCAGCACGCAACCATGATGGCACGCCCGGATATTCTGTATACCGCGAATTAGCTCCATAACAGGCTCAATACCGAGGAAATTGCAGGATTATACCTTGTACGACGCCTAAGGTTAACCTTAGTTCGCAAAAGGTTTCATTAAACCCTATTTTTTTGATCTCTACACGATTTATTACCGACCCATTTTATGTGATTAGTCGGTTATAATGCTACCCAAACAGAGCTGTTAGGCACGAATATCAAAAACGTTGGGATAACCAATGGATTATCAATACAACAAATTTGTTCCGAGGTCTCTAAAAATATTAAATTTTTATCGTTTTCTCATCAATGCCTATAGCTAAACATAGATTACGATTAATAAGCAACCAATAACCGGGTAAATTTCATACTACCCACTGATTGATAGGCCAAATTTTTTTTTAGTTTTCATTTTTTTCAAATATCTGCCATCAATTACGCATTTTTTCACGCTAAGATCTGTATTCTTCTCATATTTGCTGATAGAATCTTGCACCATTCACAACGCATTAGCATCGAAGTACACGATGTTTATTTGCACAAATCCATTGACAAATGAAGGGCGAAAGGGCATATTCCTCGACCTTTGAATTGTCCTCAATAGAATACATTTGGGAGTTGGACCTTGGCTAATATCAAATCAGCTAAGAAACGTGCCGTTCAGGCAGAGAAACGTCGCCAGCACAACGCTAGCCGTCGCTCTATGGTACGTACTTTTATCAAGAAAGTTTACCTTGCTATCGCTGCTGGCGATAAAGAAGCTGCTCAGAAAGCATTCAATGACATGCAACCTATTGTTGATCGCCATGCAAGTAAAGGCCTGATCCACAAGAATAAAGCAGCACGTCATAAAGCTAACTTAGTTGCTCAAATTAAAGCAATGTAATTTTGCTTCTTGATTAGCTAAAAAAACCGGCTTTTGCCGGTTTTTTTGTCTGCTAAGCTTTTTTCTCTACGCTATTAAATGGAACCGAGAATAGATCAGAAAAATCTTTATTACAGACACGTTGTACCGCAGGGTGCTGGATCATCCTTTCGGCAAAAATAACATAATACTCTTCTTTTACACTTTCTAAACGCCCTAACTCCACAATATCATCACCACCTAAAAGATCAGGTGTATATTGAGATGGAGCGACAAAAATTGCATTATAATGCATACCAAATGCTTTCATTAATGCAGCATCATCAAACTCACCTAACACTTCCACTTGTAAATTTTTATTCCGTATCCAAGCGAGTATATGCCGACCTAATAGATAGCGCCGTCCCGGTATTAGTAAACGACGTTCTTCTAAACATTCAGGAAAGGGTTTTTTAGGGATAGGCTGACGGCAAAAGAAGCTCATGCTGCACTCCCCGAGTTTTACCGAGAACAAGCCTTCTTGTTGAGATGAGTCAACAGGGCAATCCGATAAAATCATATCGAGCTTATGTTGACTAAGTTGTTCTAATAGCAGCTCATGCGTTGACTCAAAGCAGCGCAAGTGAATTTGCTCATGCTCAACAACTGTAGTTTCTAATATTTTACTGACTAACTGTTTTGATAGTGTATCTGCCACTCCTACATCAAACAGTAGATTAGATTCCCGGCTATAATTGACGATATCTAACATTTCTTGGCTAAGCATAAACATTTTGTCTGCATAGCGAAAAATTAATTGCCCAAGCTCGGAAGGAACTAACCCACGCCCCTGCCGCTTAAACAATTTCCCCCCTAAACGCTCTTCTAGTGCTTTTATTTGCCCTGTAATTGTTTGAGGAGTCAGGTAAAGTGCTTCCGCTGCTCCAACTACAGAACCTTCTTTGCATACATGCCAAAAGTAGTAAAGGTGGTTAAAATTAAGATGTGAAACCCGCATATCTATTCCTTTTGCACCGCCAACAGTAATCATCCGCGCTGCTGGTTATACACGTTTACCTGTACCCCATAACTCAGGAGCTTTCATTTAAATGCCGCAGTATATTCACAATATACTGCGGCATATCATAGAGTATTAGCTCGGAAATTCTTACTAATAATTTGAAAAATTATTTCGATAGTATGAACTATACTGACTCTTTTTGCTTCGGTAAGACTACCCTTAACATAAAATAACCTAAGAATGCTGCTAATGTAGAGCCAATTAAGATCCCTAGGCGTGAATAGGTACTATACACCTCATCAAGCCCATCAAATGCGAGACCCGTTATAAAAATAGACATAGTAAAACCGATCCCACATAGAACCGAAACAGCAAAGACTTGCTTTAAGTTAATCGACTCAGGTAATTTTGCAAACCCAAGTTTTACCGAAACCCAACTAAACAGAAAAATCCCAATTGGTTTACCGAGAATAAGCCCCGCAGCGACACCTAATGGCAATGGGCTGAGTAACCCTTCAAAAGTGACGCCTTGTAGCTGAACGCCCGAATTCGCAAAAGCAAATATAGGTAAAATTAGATAGACAACCCATGGGTGTAAAACATGCTCTAATTCTTCAGAAGGCTTAGTCTTATTCGTACCATGTAATGGAATTAAGAAGCCAACAATAACACCCGCTAATGTAGCATGAACACCTGATTTTAATATGCACACCCACAGTATGATACCAATAACCAAATATGCGGCAGTATTCTCAACCCTACGCCAATTCATTACACATAACAAGGCGATACATAATGCTGATAAACCTAAGGCAATCAGAGATACAGAACTTGTATAGAAAAATGCAATAATAACAATGACACCAAGATCATCAATAATGGCTAGTGCTAATAAGAACACTTTTAATTCTGTTGGTACACGCTTTCCTAATAGCGCCATCACTCCCAATGCAAATGCAATATCAGTTGCAGCAGGTATCGCCCAACCTTGTTGAGTAACACTGTCTCCGCCATTAAATAAAAGGTAAATTAATGCAGGTGCTAACATTCCTCCAAGTGCTGCAATTGCAGGAAATATGGCTTTATCTCGTCCAGCAAGAGATCCTTCTAATAATTCACGCTTTACTTCAAGGCCAACAACCAAAAAGAAGATCGCCATTAAGAAGTCATTAATCCATAATATCAATGGCTTATCCAAACCAAACTCTGATATTTTAATGGACACGGGGATATCTAAAAATTGCTGATAAGCCCCTTGTAATGGTGAATTAGCCATTACTAAAGCGACTATGGCAGCAATAATCAGAAGTAAGCCCCCTGCTGCTTCTAACCTTAAAAATTTACGAATAATTGCTGTCATATATATAACCCCAGTATTTTTTTGAATGTTAATACTATGCTAATTATTAATTCGTAAAAAATCGTTTATTTATCCATTACCACTCGGAATAGACGATGTTTTAAGGGCGATGATCACGCTAAATGATAAAAAAACGTTAATTTTACTATAGACAATTTTTATAAAAACAAATAATAACTTTTGTTAAAAATAAACTTTATAAATTCAACTTTTATTACAGTACAAAATCTACATTTCTTTATGTCCTGATAAAAGCTTCCTCCTTTCTTTATTCGATTCCTTTCGCAAAAAAGTTAAATGTGGGAGACTGCTAATAAAATAGTTGCCAAGCGCTTCTCAAAAACGATGTGGTTAATTTGCCAATAAAACACTAACGATTACTATTTAACGATGACAACTTACGTACTATTTGCCGTACTTTTCGCTGCTTTTTGCCATGCGACTTGGAATGCCCTAGTTAAATTTGGCAGTGACCGTTTCTTCGGCCTTGTGATGATTTCTTTTTTTTCAGGGGTATTAACCATACCTGCAATACTTTGGCTTGGTTTACCTTCGCCTGAGGCCATCCATTGGCTTGCGTTATCGGTACTGTTTCATATTGGTTATACCTACTTTTTGAGTCAGGCTTATACATACGGCGATCTAGGGCAGATTTACCCAATATCTCGTGGGTCTGCACCTTTAATAACGGCTCTACTTAGTGCTTTATTATTCAATGAGTTAATACCATTAATGGGGTTTATTGGCATCCTATTAATTATAAGTGGTGTTGTCTTAATTGCTTTTGCAGGGAAAAAATTCACCTTAAATATCAATGGGAAGGCGCTCACCTTCGCTTTATGTACCGCTTTTTTTACGGCTTGCTATACCCTATCAGATGGTCATGGTTCTCGATCTAGCGAAGACCCTGTGGTGTATACACTTTGGTTATTTTTATTAAATGGGGTCGTATTAATCGTACCTGGCATCATTAAATACCGTCGTCGTTTATTGAGCGGGGTTCAGCAATATTGGCGTTCAGGGCTATTAGGTGGGTTAATGCAACTTATCAGTTACGGGATTGCAATATGGGCAATGAGCCAAGCACCTATTGTCGTCGTTGCTGCCATTAGAGAAACCAGCGTTCTGTTTGCCATGTTTTTATCGATTGTTTTTCTGAAAGAAAAGTTCAATATGATGCGGGTCATTGCCTGTGTCGTTATTTTATTTGGTGTCTTACTCGCTAAACTCAGCACCTAATATACTAATACACTGATATTACTAATAAAATAACTATTAGTTTTTATAATAGTCTCTGTAAACTATCATTGGTATATCAAAATACCCAGAGTGATTGCAATTAACTTCACTCTCAAACACCCTGAAACGATATATAAAAAACGCAGCTAATTTTTCATTTAGATATGAGGCAATAATGTCATTCTCAAAATCCTTACTAGCACTAACTGTTATCAGCGCTTCTTTCACCAGCTTTGCTGCTACGCCCGCTGATATCATGATTGTTGATGGTACTGTCCTCACTATGGATAATAAAAAACAAGTTATCGACCACGGAACCGTTGTGGTTAAAGACAACAAAATCATAGCTGTTGGGGGGCCTGAGCTAGCAAAAAATTATCAAGCATCAGATGTTCTAAATGTTAATGGTGATATTGTTATGCCTGGGCTAATTAATACCCATACTCACGCCTCTATGACTGTATTTCGCTCTTTAGCCGATGATGTGCCTGACCGCTTACATCGCTATATTTTCCCATTAGAAAGCAAAATGGTATCTCGTGAGATGGTACGTATTGGGGCAAATCTCGCCAATATCGAAATGATTAAAGGTGGTGTTACCACATACGTTGATATGTATTATTTTGAGGATGAAGTCGCTAAAACAGTAGATAAAATTGGTTTAAGGGCGGTACTAGGGGAGTCAGTCATCAAATTCCCTGTGGCTGATGCGAAAAATGCCGATGAAGGCATTGAATATGCCGTTAACTTTATTAACCAATATAAAAATCATCCACGTATTACACCAGCTTTCGCCCCTCATGCTCCCTATACCAATTCAACTGAACATTTGCAGAAAATTGCTAAGTTATCTCAAGAACTGAATGTGCCAGTGATGATCCACCTCGCCGAAACAGACCGTGAACAAGAAGAAATTGCGAAACGCACTGGTGGTAAAAGCCCTGTTCAGTACATGGCTGATATTGGCGCATTGAATAATAAAGTTATCGCCGCCCATGCCATTATGGTCGATGAAAAAGACATGGATTTATTAAAGCAATATGATGTAGGTGTCGCACATAATATTAGTGCGAATACTAAATCAGCTAAGGGAGTTGCTCCCGTAACAACTATGCTAGAAAAAGGAATTCGGGTAGGTCTAGGGACCGATGGGCCGATGTCGAGCAACACGCTAACCACCTTAAATGAACTCAATTTGGTCGGTAAAATTCACAAACTCGAAAATAAAGATAGAGCTGCTATGCCACCTATTACCGTTGTTGAAATGGCAACAATGGGTTCTGCTCGAGCACTACATATGGAAGACAAATTAGGTTCCCTTGAAGAAGGTAAGTTGGCAGACATTATTGTTATTGATACTAAATCACCAAATATGGTTCCTATGTATAGCCCATATGCTGCTTTAGTGTATGGAGCCAATGGCTCGAATGTTCGCCATACTATTGTTGATGGTAA
The DNA here is from genome assembly GCF_041344805.1 of Providencia sp. TYF-12. Lineage (NCBI taxonomy): Bacteria > Pseudomonadati > Pseudomonadota > Gammaproteobacteria > Enterobacterales > Morganellaceae > Providencia > Providencia sp. TYF-12. The sequence continues at coordinate 824,466 of NZ_CP166833.1, read as the reverse complement.
GCTATTGATGAAAGATCGCCAATTACTGACCGCAAATGAGGGGTCAATTATTGCAGAGGCCCAAGATTTTGCTAACCAAGTACGTAAAACGGTGATTGCTAGCGGAGAAGTTGTTAAATAAGGTATAAAAATGGCTGACTTCACCATATGTAAAGTCAGCCATCCAGCTTGATTTATTATTAACTAATTATTTATTTAGTTAAATCATCAAAGAATTTTTTAACACCATCTAAAAAACTTTTAGAACGAGGGCTATTCTTTTCTCCCCCTTTTCCACCTAACGACTCACCAAACTCTTGCAGTAATGCTTTTTGTTTCTCATTCAGTTTGACTGGTGTTTCGACCACAATGTGGCACATTAAATCACCTTGTAAGCCCCCACGAACGGATTTCACCCCTTTCCCTTTCATGCGGAAAATTTTACCGGTCTGAGTTTCTGCCGGGATTTTTAGTTTCACACGCCCATCAAGAGTTGGGACTTCAATTTCCCCTCCAAGTGCAGCGTCAGCGAAGTTAATAGGCACTTCACAATGCAAGTTATTACCATCACGCTCAAAAATATTATGAGGTAATACATGAACCTGAACGAATAAATCCCCTGATGGCGCCCCATTTTCACCGGCCTCACCTTCGCCAGATAAGCGAACGCGGTCACCTGTATCAACCCCTGCAGGAATTTTTACTGATAAGGTTTTATACCTTTCAACTCGACCATGACCATGACATTTATTGCATGGGTCTTTAATCACTTTACCGCGACCATGACAGGTTGGGCAAGGCTGTTGTACTGAGAAAAAGCCTTGGCGCATATGTACTTGCCCCATCCCATGACAGGTTGAGCAGGTATCTGCACTGGTCCCTGGTTTAGCACCATTTCCATGGCACACATCACAGGTTTCCAGTGTTGGAATACGAATTTCTTTGGTCACTCCACGGACGGCTTCTTCAAGAGTCAGTTCCATGTTGTATTGCAGGTCAGAACCACGGCTTGGGCGTTGCTGTCTGCGGCCGCCTCCAAAAATATCACCGAAGACGTCACCAAAGATATCGCTAAAGTCAGCACCACCGCCGAAACCACCGCCGCCCATTCCACCTTGTTCAAACGCCGCATGGCCATATTGGTCATAAGCTGCACGTTTTTGATCATCAGATAGAACTTCGTAAGCCTCTTTAATTTCTTTAAATTTGACTTCGGATTCGTCTTTATTCCCCTGATTACGGTCAGGGTGATACTTCATTGCTAAGCGCTTATAAGCCCGCTTAATATCTTTTTCGGAAGCATTTTTCTCGAGGCCTAGAACCTCATAAAAGTCTCTTTTTGCCATTCTCTATTTACCCTTAACATGCGGAACGGGCGTAGAGTTTCCTCGACGCCCGTATCCGGTATCAGTAACTATCATTTGCTACAGCTACTGCGCCCGCTAAGGGCATTATTTTTTGTCTTTGTCGTTAACTTCTTCGAATTCAGCATCAACAACATCATCATCTTTCTTAGCTTCAGCGCCAGTTGCATCTGCGCCACCAGCTTGAGCTTGTTGTTGTGCAATTTCTAAAAGTTTCGCAGATGCAGTTACTAAGGCTTGGATTTTCGCTTCAATATCTGCTTTATCTTCACCTTTAGATGCTGCTTCTAACTCAGAAGTTGCTTTTTCGATATTCGCTTTATCTTCCGCTGGGAGTTTATCACCGGCTTCTTCGATTTGTTTACGAGTACCATGCACCAGTTGGTCAGCTTGATTACGAACTTGAACCAACTCTTCAAATTTACGGTCAGATTCAGCGTTCGCTTCTGCGTCACGTACCATTTTTTCGATTTCCTCGTCATTCAGACCAGAGGAAGCTTTAATAGTGATATTTTGCTCACGACCACTGTTTTTATCTTTCGCAGAAACATGCAAGATACCATCAGCATCAATGTCGAAAGTAACTTCAATTTGTGGCATACCACGTGGTGCTGCTTGGATACCATCTAAGTTAAACTGACCCAGTGATTTGTTATCACTTGCACGTTTACGCTCACCTTGCAGAACATGGATAGTTACTGCAGCTTGGTTATCTTCAGCGGTTGAGAATACTTGGCTGTGTTTCGTTGGGATAGTCGTGTTCTTCGAGATTAACGAAGTCATCACACCGCCCATAGTTTCGATACCTAAAGACAGAGGCGTTACGTCAAGTAACAGAACGTCTTTAACATCACCCGCTAAAACACCACCTTGGACTGCTGCACCCATTGCCACTGCTTCGTCAGGGTTCACGTCTTTACGTGGCTCTTTACCGAAGAAATCAGCAACAACTTTTTGTACCATTGGCATACGTGTTTGACCACCAACTAAAATAACGTCGTTGATTTCACTCACGCTTAAACCTGCGTCTTGTAGAGCAACTTTAACTGGCTCCATTGAACGCTTAACTAAATCTTCTACCAGTGACTCTAATTTCGCACGAGTCACTTTGATATTCATATGTTTAGGACCTGTTGCATCCGCAGTAATATACGGCAGGTTAACATCAGTTTGTTGTGCAGAAGACAGCTCAATTTTTGCTTTTTCTGCAGATTCTTTCAGACGTTGCATTGCTAACGGGTCGTTACGCAGGTCAACACCTTGTTCTTTCTTAAATTCTTCAACTAAGTAATTGATTAAACGAGTATCGAAGTCTTCACCACCTAAGTGAGTATCACCGTTGGTTGCCAGTACTTCATATGTTTTTTCGCCATCAACTTCATCGATTTCGATAATTGATAAGTCGAATGTACCACCACCTAAGTCATAAACCGCAATAGTACGGTTACCAACTTCTCTATCTAAACCATAGGCCAGAGCAGCAGCTGTTGGTTCGTTAATGATACGTTTTACTTCTAAACCAGCGATACGACCCGCATCTTTAGTTGCTTGACGTTGCGCATCATTAAAGTATGCAGGAACAGTGATAACAGCTTCTGTTACAGGCTCACCTAAATAGTCTTCTGCTGTTTTCTTCATTTTTTTCAGAACTTCAGCTGAAACTTGTGGTGGAGCCATTTTTTGGCCTTTCACGTCTAACCAAGCATCGCCGTTATCAGCCGCAATAATTTTATATGGCATGATAGAAACGTCGCGTTGAACTTCTTCGTCTTGGAAACGACGACCAATCAAACGTTTGATTGCAAATAAAGTATTTTCAGGGTTAGTCACAGCCTGACGTTTTGCTGGCTGACCAACTAAAATTTCACCATCTTGAGTGTACGCAATGATGGAAGGAGTAGTTCTATCACCTTCGCTGTTCTCCAGAACACGAGCTGTAGTACCATCCATAATTGCAACGCATGAGTTTGTTGTACCCAAGTCGATACCAATAATTTTACCCATCTAAAACGCCTCCAAAGGAATTCTTTTCACTATGATTTCGATATCAATCTATATGTGGCTCAATATTTCATTTTCAAGGGAGTTTTCACTCTGAGCTCAAAATTATTTTTAAATACGCAATAATTCTGATTGATATCCGTCGATGTCTTAAAGATGGGGTCACAAATCCATTCATCAAGGGGGGAATTAAAAAAAATTTGCATTTATTGCAAAAAAACCTGTCTTGTGATCATGGTTTGAGCAATTGAAACTGCGTATGATCCGCCGTTGCTGCCAACCAGGCAGCATTAATCAACTTATATCCACTTGAATTTTATATATTTTACTAGAGGTTATATGCAGCCTAGCTCTCTTGCAAATCCAGGCCCGCTTGGTTTACTCGGCTTTGGTATGACAACCATCCTGCTAAATATCCATAATGCAGGTTTCTTTCCTCTTTCATCTGTTATTTTAAGTATGGGGATTTTCTACGGTGGGCTTGCTCAATTTATTGCTGGATTGATTGAGTATAAAAAAGGCAATACATTTGGTGCAACCGCATTTACCTCCTACGGCATGTTTTGGATTTCATTAGTTGGTTTATTATTTTTACCAACATTAGGGTTAGCCGAAGCAACTTCCCCTGAGTTTTTAGGCGTCTTTCTCGCTATTTGGGGAGTCTTTACCTTTTTTATGTTCTTAGGAACCTTCAAAGCAAACTTAGCACTGCAATTTGTCTTTGGTAGCTTAACGGTTTTATTCGCGCTATTAGCCATTGGAAATATAACAGGCAATGCCACATTACTGAAATTTGCAGGTTTTGAGGGCATTATCTGCGGCGCCAGTGCATTTTACTTAGCTGTTGCTGAGATTTTAAATGAACAATATGGCAAAACAGTATTACCTATTGGGCAGCGCAGTTAATGATAAGGAATAGTTTTTAATTATTTACCTTAAATCGTTTTAATCAGGTGGGGAACACTCACCTGATTACGTTCAATGACACTTCTCACGATAACTATTCTGACCGGATCGCCGATTTAGGCCTAAAAGCTTTGACTATTGCAGGGTCAGTTTCCACATATGGGCCGTCAAGTAATTGAATGCAATATGGAATACTGGCAAAAATCCCAGAGACTAATACATTACCGTCTTTATCTTTTAACCCCTCAAGAGTCTCGGCAATTGCTTTCGGCTGCCCTGGCAAGTTCAAAATTAAAGCTTGATTACGGATCACACCAACTTGGCGGGATAAAATCGCCGTAGGGACAAACTTCAAACTAATTTGGCGCATTTGTTCACCAAACCCGGGCATTTCACGGTCTGAAACCGCAAGAGTTGCATCTGGAGTCACATCACGGCGAGCTGGCCCAGTACCACCTGTTGTTAGAACCAAGTGGCAAGCAAATTCATCCACCAGCTCACACAGTGTTTGCTCAATCATGATTTGCTCATCAGGGATCAGGCGAGTTTCAATACGAAAAGGCGTTGTCAGCGTTTTTGCTAACCACTCTTCTAATGCAGGAATACCTTTATCTTCATAAATACCACTCGAAGCACGATCAGATACTGAAACCAGACCTATGCGCAATTCATTCATATAAACCTCAAAAAATTGATCAATCAGAAGCTGTTTACTCATGGGTAAACAGGCTCTTATCATATCATGATGCGTTTTTTCATACAGCGCCCTCAATTTTATATATTGAAATTGAGAACTAACTCAATGAAAAATTTCCATAAAAAAACCCAGCTCGTAAGCTGGGTTTGAATAGAAAAAGGTAATATTACAGTAAATCTGCAATCATTTTTTCCAGTTTTTCTTGGTCTACCGCAAACTTACGAATACCATCAGACAGTTTATCAACCGCCATTGGGTCTTGGTTATGCTGCCAGTAGAACTCAGCTTCAGTCAGTTTTTCACCTGGCTCTTGAGTTTTACCCGCATCAGTCAGTTTACGAACTAATTCACCTTGTGATTCAGATAACTCTTTCAGTAAGCCCGGAGAGATTGTTAGACGGTCACAACCTGCTAATTCGATGATTTCACCAACATTACGGAAGCTTGCACCCATCACTACTGTTTTATAGCCATGAGCTTTGTAGTAGTTATAGATTTCAGTCACAGAAATCACACCTGGGTCTTCTTGTGGCGCAAATTCTTTTTTATCCGTATTGGCTTTGTACCAGTCAAGGATACGGCCTACAAATGGGGAAATTAGGTAAACCCCCGCTTCCGCACAAGCACGAGCTTGAGCAAAAGAGAATAATAAGGTTAGGTTACAGTTAATGCCTTCTTTTTCTAGTTTCTCCGCAGCACGGATACCTTGCCAAGTTGAAGCGAGTTTAATCAGAATACGGTCATTGCTGATGCCAGCATCGTTGTACATTTTGATTAAATGGCGAGCTTTAGCAATACAAGCTTCTTCGTCATAAGAAAGACGCGCATCAACTTCAGTAGAAATACGACCCGGAACTAATTTCAGAATTTCCAGACCGATATTAACTGCCAGTTTGTCACAAGCATCAACAATTTGTTGCTCGCGGTTGCTGCTTTGCTTACGCGCCCACTCTACCGCTTCATCGATTAGTTTGCGGTATTCAGGCATTTGTGCAGCATTTAAGATCAGCGACGGATTAGTTGTCGCATCTTGTGGTTTGTATAGCTTCATCGCTTCGATGTCGCCAGTATCAGCAACAACGGTTGTCAGACTACGTAAGGAGGTTAGTTTATCGGTCATTTCTTTAATCTCGTTGTTATACCCGTCATACTTCAAGCTGTAGTGGTGTTTGCTTACCACCTACCTACAATTTGAATTACTTTGCGTATTATAAAGGAATTGTGGCTATAGCCGCACCGTATACAGATAATATCATGCATCCACATTGCTGCAAGCAAGGAAATCCAGTCAGAAGCAACTATTTGATTGGCAATCGGTTTCGCCCCTTGATATAAAACTGAATCCTTTTAGCTAAACATCATTGATTAAAGAATAACAAAAAACAATATTGGTTTGGCTTATTATATCAATTAGCCATTAAGGATGAATTTTTGCTAAAGTAACGGCTATCATTGTTTAAAAAGGGTCAAGTCATGCTGATTACTATTTCACCTGCAAAAACATTAGACTACGAAAGCCCCCTGGCAACCCAGCAATTCACACAACCCGAGCTATTGGCTGAATCACAGAAACTGATTAATGTATGCCGTAAGCTAACCCCCGCTGATATTGCAAGTTTAATGAAAATTAGTGATAAGCTAGCAGGGCTCAATGCCGCTCGTTTCGCAGAGTGGCATGCTGATTTTACACCTGACAATGCAAGGCAAGCTATTTTAGCGTTTAAAGGTGATGTCTATACTGGCATGCAAGCCGAAAGCTTTTCTCAAGCAGATTTTGAATTTGCCCAATCTCACTTGCGTATTTTATCTGGTCTGTATGGCGTATTAAGGCCTTTAGATTTGATGCAGCCATATCGCTTAGAAATGGGCATTCGTTTAAAAAACACCCGTGGCAAAGACTTGTATGAATTTTGGGGAGACATTATCACCAAACAGCTTAACCAAGCACTTGCAGAGCAAAAAGACCAAGTGCTCGTCAACCTTGCATCCGATGAATATTTTAAATCAGTGAACACTAAAAAACTGGATGGCGAAATCATTAAACCTATTTTTCTTGATGAAAAAAACGGTAAATATAAAGTCATCAGTTTTTATGCAAAGAAAGCTCGTGGTTTAATGAGCCGGTTTATTATCCAAAATAAATTAACGAAAACAGATCAGCTTTCTGATTTTAATTTAGATGGTTATCAATTTGATGAAAGCCAGTCTAAAGGTAATGAGTTAGTCTTTACCCGCTCAGAACAGCCTTAAAACTCAAATTCAGGTATTGCTATAAGGTCAATACCTGATTATTTCAAGATGTTTTATTTTTTCGTACCCCATCACAGTTTAATAATAAAGCCTGCATACTCACAAAAATTCGCATCGATTACTCAGTTTACGGTTTCAGTTTATGACAACATAGGTTAAGTTTTACCCACTATTTTGGAGGTAAAGTATGCCTTATGTTGCATCATCAAAGCGCTATACTGAAATGGAGTATCGTTCATGTGGCCGTAGCGGGTTACGTTTACCAATGATTTCATTAGGGTTATGGCATAATTTCGGCGATAACAAACCTTTTGATAATTGCCAAGCCATGCTTCGGCACGCATTTGACCTTGGGATCACCCATTTTGATCTCGCCAATAATTATGGCCCACCACCCGGTGCTGCGGAAAGCAAATTTGGTCGGATCTTACAACAAGATTTCCTACCTTATCGTGATGAAATGATTATTTCTTCAAAAGCAGGTTATACCATGTGGGATGGCCCTTATGGTGATTGGGGAAGTAAAAAATATCTTATTGCAAGCCTAAATCAAAGTTTGAAACGGATGGGACTTGATTATGTCGATATTTTTTATCATCACCGCCCTGATCCAAACACCCCTTTAGAAGAAACCATGGGGGCTCTTAACCTCATTGTGCGCCAAGGTAAAGCATTATACGTAGGTATATCTAATTATCCTACAGATGTAGCAAAGGAGGCCATCAGTATCCTCAATAAATTAGGTACTCCATGTCTTATCCATCAACCTAAATATTCCATGTTAGAACGCACGCCCGAAGAAGGACTCCTTGATTTACTGGAAGAAGAAGGGGTTGGCTCTATCGCTTATTCACCACTGGCTGGTGGAATTTTAACTGACCGCTATTTAAACGGTATCCCTGCCGATTCACGGGCTGCCGGTAACCCTTCACTACCGCCAGAAAGGCTCACTTCAAGTGTTTTATCTAAAGTCAAACAGTTGAACGAACTTGCGGAAAAAAGAGGTCAAAAACTCAACCAAATGGCCTTAGCATGGCTACTTCGTCATGACCGAATCACCTCGGTATTGATTGGTGCTAGTCGCATTAGCCAAATTGATGATGCTATGGGGATATTGAAAAATCGCGCTTTTACGCAACAGGAACTTAAAACTATTGAATTGATTTTAGAGGATTCAATATAAATTGCTTCTTAAGGCAAGTTGCAGAGTATATCTGCAACTTGATAATAATAAAAACTAACGGTATTCACCATTCGCTTTAAATTGGACGACGGAATATGGCTGGGTTCTGCCATCCGGTTGTTCCATCCCTAAACTGCCAATTGGCATCCCCGGCACCGAAATGCCAACGACATCCGCGGGGAGTGATTCAATAGCGTCAAGACTACTTACAGGGACATGACCAACAATCACTTTCCCTTTATATTTCGCAATATGGCAGCTACGTAAATTATAAGGCACCTTTAATTTATCATTTAACTGGCTTAATTCATCATAACTTATCTCATTAATAACAACATCATAGCCCGCTTTATTAATTGCTTCCCCCCATAACTGGCAGCAGCCACAGTTTGCATCTTTATACAATTGTACGCTTTCTGCTTGCGAAAAAGCCGAAAATGACAGTAATAACATTCCACTTAAAATTAGTTTTTTCATCCAGTTCACCTTTTAAATAATCACTAATAATATTTATAAAAATCTATTTTTTATTGCTCGCCTGACAAATTAGTTTGTATGCAGCAGGAATAATAAATAACGATAATAATGGTGCAGTGATCATTCCTCCAATCATGGGGGCTGCAATCCGACTCATCACTTCAGAGCCAACTCCAGTACCTAATAAAATAGGTAATAAACCTGCTAAAATTACCGCAACCGTCATGGCTTTAGGTCTGACTCTAAGTACTGCACCTTCATATAATGCACTATCTAAATCTTGTTTTGATAACTGGTTAATTCCTTGCACTTTTTCTTTATCTTCAATAGCATGTCTTAAATAAATCAACATAACAACACCGAACTCAGCGGCTACGCCCGCCAATGCAATGAACCCCGTTCCCGTCGCAACGGATAAATTAAAATTCATCCAATAAAGGAACCAAATAGCCCCGACTAAAGCAAAAGGTAGGCTGAGTAAAATAAGTAATGCTTCACTGAAACGCCTAAAAGCTAAATACAACAACACAAAAATGATCATAATAGTTGCGGGTACCATTAGCATAAGCTTTTGGTTAGCTCTTTCTAATAATTCAAATTGCCCTGTAAATGAATAACTCAACCCCGGCTTCATTTGGATGTTATCTTTTATTGCGGCATCAATATCTTTAATAACAGAAACCATATCGCGGTCTCGTGCGTCAATATAAATCCAACTTGTTGGACGTGCATTTTCTGTTTTCAACATAGGTGCCCCCATATTGACAGCCACATCGGCGACATCACTCAGTACAATTTGTTGCTTACTTGGCGTTAAAATCGGTAATAATTTCAATGCGGAAACACTATTTCGATGATCCTGTGGATATCTTAGACTTATGGGATAACGTTCAATACCTTCTACCGTTTCACCAATCATTTCCCCCCCTGTCGCCATCGATATATACACTTGTACATCGCTAATACTCATTCCATAACGGGCGGCTTTTTCTCTATCAATCTTGACATCAATATAGCGGCCACCAACCAACCTTTCTGCTAATACAGAAACAACACCGGGCACAGATTTAGTTACTTTTTCAATTTCTTGCGCTAAAGCATCAATTTCTTGGAGATCTTTACCTGAAACTTTAATCCCGATAGGGCTTTTTACCCCCGTTGAAAGCATATCGATCCGGTTACGAATTGGTGGAACCCATAGGTTTGCAACCCCTGGTAAACGAACTGTTTCATCTAATTCGTCAATGATTTTTTCAAGCGTCATCCCTTCTCGCCACTGTGATTGTGGTTTCAAACGAATTGTCGTTTCAATCATTTCCATAGGAGCGGAGTCTGTTGCCGTCTCAGCTTTACCAACTTTGCCAAATACAGTGTCTACTTCAGGAATGGTTTTTATAAGCTTATCGGTGTTCTGTAATAAAAATGCAGCTTGAGCGGGTGAAACCCCCGGCAATGTTGAAGGCATATATAACAAGTCGCCCTCATTAATTGATGGTAAGAATTCACCGCCTAAATGCTTTAACGGCCATATCACGGTAAATAGTGTTAAAAAACCGATTAATAATGTCGTTTTCGGCCATGCTAAAACCTTAAGCAAAATAGGGCTATACAGTGAGATAAGCCAACGGTTGAGTGGGTTTTTATTTTCATTTGGAATATTACCGCGGATCCAATACCCCATTAAAATAGGGATCACTATTAACGCTAAGGCAGCTGCCCCAGCCATTGCATAGGTTTTTGTAAACGCAAGTGGTCCAAATAACCGTCCTTCTTGCCCTTCTAACGTAAAAATAGGGATAAAAGAAAGAGTGATAATTAATAAACTAATGAATAAGGCAGGCCCAACTTCCACAGCGGAATCAGTTATAAGTTTCCAACGCTGAGCATTATCGAGTATTTTACTTTCATTTTGGTGTTGCCATTTTTCTAATTTTTTATGGGCGTTCTCTATCATCACGATTGCAGCGTCAACCATCGCACCAATCGCAATTGCAATCCCCCCTAACGACATAATATTTGCATTTATTCCTTGATAGCGCATTACAATAAAAGCAATAAATAAACCAAGCGGTAAAGAAATAATAGCCACTAATGCCGAACGAAAGTGCCATAAAAAAACGGCACAGACGAGGGCTACAACAATAAATTCTTCCAGTAATTTATAACTTAAATTATCTATAGCATTATCAATTAATATGCTTCTATCATAGGTTGTGATGATTTCAATACCTTCGGGTAAGCTAGCTTTTAAATCATCAAGTTTTTGTTTTACATCTTGGATAACATCACGTGCATTTTCACCTGAGCGAAGTAAAATTATTCCACCAACAACTTCCCCCTCACCATTCAGCTCCGCGACCCCACGGCGCATCTCAGGGCCTTCTTGTACTCGAGCAACATCTTGTAAATAAATAGGAATGCCACTTTCAGATGTTTTCAGGTAAATTTTATTAAAATCATCCAGTGACTGAAGATAGCCACTAGCTCTAACCATATACTCAGCTTCAGCAATCTCAATTGAAGAGCCCCCAGCTTCTTGGTTAGCCATCTCTACCGATTGTTTTATCTCAGGTAAAGTAATTGAGAACTGGGCAAGCTTCAGAGGGTCAACCACTATTTGGTATGATTTCACCACACCACCAACGGTTGCTACTTCCGAAACATTAGGCAGCGCTTTTAATTCATACTTCAAAAACCAATCTTGTAATGAACGTAATTCAGCTAGATTATGCTTTCCAGTTTTATCGACTAAAGCATATTCAAAAACCCAGCCTACCCCTGTCGCATCTGGTCCAATCGATGCGACTGCCCCTTTAGGTAACTTAGTTTGAACCTGATTTAAATACTCCAAAACCCTTGAACGAGCCCAGTACAAATCAGTATTATCTTCAAAAATAACATAAACATATGAATCGCCAAATGCAGAAAAACCTCGTACTGTTTTGGCACCTGGTACAGATAACATCGTGGTAGTTATTGGGTAAGTAACTTGGTTTTCAACTAACTGTGGGGCCTGACCCGGATAGGTCGTTTTAATAATGACTTGAACATCGGATAAGTCAGGCAAGGCATCAACTGGTGTATGGCGAATACTCCAGAGGCCTGCAATAACTAAAAAAACTACCCCCATTAATACCAAGAACCGATTAGCTACTGAGCGTCTTATAATCCATTCCAACATAGTCTACTCCTGAGATTTATGTGATGAATGATTAGATGGTGTGGCTTGCTCAGAAAGTGCTTCCATTCGTGCTAATGCACCAGCAATATTGGCTTCAGAATCAATAAGGAAAATACCTTGAGTCACTATAGGCTCTCCAACTTGTAAACCTTCAGATATGGCTGTCATTTGTTGAGATTCCTTGATGACCCGGACTTTTTTCGGGATAAACTCACCGTCTTTCCCTACCGCAATCACATGTTGTTCTTTACCTGAATCCACTATCGCCTGAGAAGGAATTAACAGACTTTCTTTATCTTCAGCGACTAAATTTAAATAAGCAGTCATCCCAGGTTTTAATAAATTTTCTCCATTTGTAATTTCTGCACGAATATTAATAGTCCGGCTAGCCGCATCAGCACTCGGTAATATCAACCAGTTATTTACTTTAAATTGGTGATTAGGATAAGCAGGAATAGCAACAGAAAATTGAACCTCTTTATTCAACAATTCTGCTGTTGATTGTGAAATAGATGCATTCAACCATAATGGAGTTGTTCCTTGAATTTGAGCAATAACTCCTTCTTTTGTCACATTCATTCCAAGGCGTAGGTTTAGTGCTGTAATCACCCCTGAAATAGGCGCTTTGATGATAAAACGAGTTTGTACTTTGCTACTTTTAATAAATTGAGCAATTGAATTTTCTGGCATGCCATTTAAACGTAGGCGTTCAAGCACGCTATTAAGATCTGTTTGTGGAACGCCCATCTGCTTCAAGGCGAGATATTCACTTTGAGCTTCGACCCATGCAGGGATGGTTAACTCAGCGATAGCTTCTCCTTTTTGGATCTGCTCGCCCACCGTAAATGGATAAACTTTTTCGACAAAACCACTTTCCCGTGCTTGTACGATGGCAAATTGGTGGTCATTAAATACAATTTCAGCAGGAAATGTTAAGTCATAGTTTAATTTTCCCCATTTCACAGCCACTGTTTTTACACCTAAATTTTGCGTTTGTGTTGGGTTAATAGTGACCCCTTTACTATCTGCTGAAGCTAAATTCTCATCCGCATATTTAGGTACTAAGTCCATATCCATAAAAGGAGACTTACCCGGCTGCTCAAATTTAGTATTTGGGTACATCGGGTCATACCAATATAAAACGGTGCGCTCTTGTTTTTCAGTTTCCTGTACCAGTTTTTCATCTACAAAGAAATAACGGTAAAATAAAATTGAAATCGCACTCGATAAAATAACCACAAGCAGTAATTTGGCCAGGTTGACTAATGACATAACATCTCTCTATCTATTTAATTTATCTTTTCGATTGATTTCAATATGGAAAGGTTGCCTTTTTGAGAAAAAGAAAACGTTAGTTCATCATTCTCTTGTAAACCTTTAATCATATTTTCATCTTCATAGGTAAAACGCATAGTCATTGGTGGCCAACCAATACTTTCAATTGCTTGGTGGTTAATTGTTAGTTTTTTATTCGCTTTATCAATCGCAATTAACTTACCTTCTGTGTTAATAACCGGCTCAGCAACTTTTTCTGGGTAAACAGAATGATCGTGCTCCGCTGTATTTGCGTAACCTATCGTTGTGAACATCCCTATCGAAAGGGCAAAAATAACTTTATTCAAATTTTTCATGTTTACGATCCTATTTGTCCGCCACCTAATGCAGAGAATAAATTCACTTCATTCTTCTGCTGCTCTATTTTCAACATCAATAAATTCTGTTGCTCTGTAAATAAAATTCTTTGTGATTCAAGAACATCTAAATAGCTTAAACTGCCATATTGGTAACTAGCTTGTTTTTGAGCCAATACATGTTCTAACGTTTTGACATACTGCTTTTGAGAGAATATTTGTTTTTCTAAACTAGACTTAATCGCCAACGCATCTTTCACTTCACGAAAAGCCACTTGGATATTTTTCTCGTAATTAACAATTGCTTTATTTTTGCGAATAGTCGCTAGCTCTAAATTTCGGCTATTTGTACCACCAGTAAAAATAGGGAGTGTAATTTTAGGAATAAAATTCCAAATACCATTCGAGGAATCAAATAGTCCCGACAAAGAGTCATTACTATTCTCAATGCCAGTATTGAAAGAAATAGAAGGGAAGAATGCCGCTCTTGCTACACCAATATTCGCATTTTCTGAAATAATATTTTGCTCTGCCGCCATAATATCAGGCCTTTTTAATAACATTTCAGAAGGTATATTTGAGGGGGTTATAATAAGTGGATACTTTGGCTCATAGCTCGTTGAGGCTATTTTTATTTTCTCAGCGTAATCATGCGTCAAGAAATTGACTAAGTTTTCATTTCTTACTATTTCACTATTAATTTTTTCTATACTAATTTCAATGGATTGAACTTGCCCTTTCGCTTGCTCTAAATCTGATAGTGTCGCATTTCCTGCTGCAACTTTTTGCCTCACAATAGATTGGCTGTTGAGATAACTGTTTTTTGTTTCTTTAGCAATTAATAAAAGTTGTTGGTTGTATACCACATCTAAATATGCGTCAGCGACAGCCTTAATCGTTAAAATTTGTGTAGCTCGGCTCATTTCTTTAGAAGAAAGGAATTTTGCTTTATCAGCTTCTGATAAATTCTTAATACGACCAAAAAAATCGAGCTCATAACTAATATCAATACCCGCACTGTATTTTTTATTTAGAGATGAATCAGAATTCAGTGACTGGTTATAATCACCACTCGCTGATGAGCTAATTTGTGGGTACTTTTCAGCCTGAGACAAGCCAAAACGAACACGAGCTTCTTCCACATCTAATGCGGCAAGATAAAGGTCACTGTTCTTTTCAAGGGCTGTCTGTATCACCCTTTTCATTTGCGGGTCTTGAATAAACGCTTGCCAGCTAGGTATAGAAAATGTCGATTCCCTTGTTCTGCTAGCGGCCGTTAAATCAGAATGTAATTGTTCTGGTACATTAGACTTTGGGCGCTGATATTCAGGAGCGAGAGAGACGCACCCTGTTAAAATTAGAGCATGAGCTATCAGTAATATTTTTGGTGAAAACATGGTATAGCCACGCCCCTAGTAATTAAAATTATTGCTATGGTAAAAAACACCTCCTGTTAGATTCATGACATGAAAATGACAAATTTGTCATTTTACATTTGTTGGTTTCAATGCTTAGAATAAAGCTGGATAAAATAGCTCCAACTCAGCTTTGAGGTACTTGTGAAATTACTTATTGTAGAAGATGAACATAAAACCAGAGAATATTTATCAAAAGGGTTAACTGAATCTGGTTTTATTGTCGATGCGATAGAAAATGGTATTACGGGGCTTCATATGGCAACAACAGAAGAGTATGACCTCATCATCCTTGATGTCATGTTGCCTGATATTAACGGTTGGGAAATAGCGAAAAACCTACGTACTATTGGCAAAAACACTCCTATATTAATGTTAACTGCATTAGGTAATGTTGAGCATCGAGTGAAAGGCCTTGAACTTGGCGCTGACGATTATCTTGTAAAACCTTTCGATTTTTCTGAATTACTTGCTCGTGTTAGAACTCTTTTACGTCGAGGAAATAATAATATTCAAAAAACTCAATTTTCTATTGCTGATTTGCATGTTGATTTAATTAAAAGACGAGTCACTCGGTCTAATGAAAAAATTAATTTAACGAGTAAAGAATTTGCTTTGCTTGAGCTTTTTGTTCTACATCAAGGCGAAGTGCTATCACGCTCTTTAATTGCATCAAAAGTATGGGACATGAATTTTGATAGCGACACCAATGTTATTGATGTCGCGATTAAGCGTTTAAGATCAAAAATCGATCATAATTACGAACCGAAACTGATCCATACCATTAGGGGTATGGGGTATTTACTTGAGATCCCAGAAAATGAATAAGCTATTTCGCTCCCCGATCTCTATTTCTGCTCGGCTTATTTTCTTGATCAGCATCACCCTTTCCCTTGCATTGTTATTATTTAGCTGGCTTATGATCAACTCTGTCGTTTTGCATTTTAAACAGCAAGATGAATATACACTCAACCAAATTAATTTAACGATCCACAGTTTATTAAACGAAAATGCTGGCTCACAAGATGAGCAATATACACTGATCAGAACTATTATTAATGAACATCAAGATATTGTGGTTTATTTGAGTGACAATAATGGAAAGGTATTAACATCACCGAATGCAACAACAGAACTTATTTCCCACTTAAAAAATTATGACCCTAGCAAAAGCAATAAAGACCTCTACCTTAAAAATTACCGCCTGTCAGAAAGCTATATTAAAATCAGTGGCCCTTCAGAAGCAAAAAAATATCGGCTAGTAACAGCTTTATCCTTAAATTTCCATCATGATTACCTTAATTCACTAATAAATAATTTAATTATCAGTGCGGTTTTGCTATGTTTTTTAACCGTTTCTATTGTTTATTTTCTTGTTATCAAAGGGTTGAAACCACTTAAAGATGTCAGTGATGAAATAAAAAATGTCACCTCAGAGAATTTAAGTATTCGCTTAGACCCAACCGCTGTCCCTAAAGAACTAAAACAATTAACTATTTCATTTAACCAAATGTTGGTTAAAATTGAAGATGTTTTTGTCAGGCAAACCAATTTTTCAGCGGATATAGCCCATGAAATGCGCACTCCTATCACTAATTTAATGACTGAAACACAAATATCTTTAAATAAAAATCGAACAAAGGAAGAATTAGTCGAGGTGCTTTATTCAAACTTGGAAGAATATAATCGACTATCACGGATGATCTCAGACATGTTATTTCTGGCGCAAGCCGATGATAACCGATTGATCCCAGAGAAAAAACAGATCAATCTTAAGGAGGAAATAACTTTAATTCTTGATTACTTTGAGTTTTTAGCAGAAGACAATGAAATTCAATTAAAACTTATTGGTGAAGCAAACCCTATTTTTGCAGATAAAAACATGCTTCGTCGAGCAATTACCAATTTAATTTCGAATGGCATCCGCTATACGCCAAAAGGTGATTCCGTCAGTATAAATTTGGCAAATGTCAAAGGTGGAATTGAGATTATCATTAGTAACCCAGGTAAAAAAATCCCTGAAGAACATCTCCCTAAGTTATTTGATCGCTTTTATCGGGTGGATAAATCAAGGCAAAGAAAAAATGAGGGAAGTGGAATTGGTTTAGCGATTGTGAAATCAATTATACTTGCACATAAAGGATCTATTCAGATTACTTCAGATGAGTATTCTACCCGTTTTACAATTTTCCTTCCTAATAATATATAAAATTTCTCATTTAGAGTTAAAAAAGAAAAATGGCAGATTTGTCATTTTTCTGTCAGGTATTAGACAGAAATAAACCCTTATTATAACCATATAGAAAGTTATTCTGTTTTATTTTAATAAGGATTTATCATGAAAAAAGTTATTTTGACTTTAGGGCTTATCGTTGTCACTGCTAATATGGCTTACGCAAAACCTGAAAATAATATACATAAAAATGCGGCAACGGCGCTTTCATTTACTGAGAATAGCACATCTGCATCGACTCAAAAGGCGATTAATAACCACCTTAATCAAGCTGGAATTAATACAAAAAAAGCCATTAACCAAGGATTAAGTTTTTCTGAATTAGATAGCCATGCTAAAGCGGCTGTTGCCCTTAGTTTTACTAAAAATAATACGTCACCAACTATGAGGCAAGCAATTTTAAATCACAAAAGCCAATCTAAAGATTTTCAACAATCAAAACCTTTGAGCTCAACATTATTTACCGATATGAATGAACATGAGAAGGCAATTACTATTCTGAAGTTTAATAAAAATAGTTCCTCAGCGAATATTCAAAATGAAATTAACCGTCATTTAGAGCAGCTCAATTAATAGATTAAATTTACTTGTTCATTCACTTGAATAAATAACGGAGGCCAGAGCCTCCGTTATTTATTAATATGCTATTTACTCTTATTGCTTAGGTGCTAATTTCATCAAGAATGTACGCAACTCTGCAAAATCAGAAGGTAAGAAATGCGATAACAGCGGAAGTTCAGCACGCTCAGCAAGCTCTTTTGGTAAAGGGATCTGTTTACCTAAGATTTCCTCGACACTTTCTTTAAACTTAGCTGGGTGAGCCGTTCCTAAAAATAGTCCGTATTCCCCTTGTTGTAGCTGATCACGTAAAACACGATAAGCAACAGCAGCATGTGGTTCTGATAGATAACCTTTTTTATCCAATTCACGTACGGTTTCTTTTGTCACATCATCATTAACCGTGCCATAACCAAGATCTTTCAGTGACCAGCCTTTACGACGGAATAATTCCTCAATGCGTGGCCAGTTATTTGGTTGGCTAACATCCATAGCGTTCGACAAAGTAGCTACGGTTTGATGTGGTTTCCACTCGCCTTCAACAAGATAGCGTGGGACAGTATCATTCACGTTAGTCGCTGCAATAAAACGCTTAACAGGTAACCCCATTGATTTAGCTAATAAACCTGCGGTTAGATCCCCAAAGTTACCACTTGGTACAGAGATCACGAGTTGATCACGTTTTTCAGCTGGGATCTGTGCAACGGCTTCAAAATAATAACAAATCTGAGCCAGTAAGCGGCTAATATTGATCGAGTTAGCTGAGTTAAGGTATAGGGCCTTTTTCAGTGCTTCATCATCAAATGATTGTTTGACTAATGCTTGGCAAGCATCGAAATCATCTTTGATAGCAACGGTATGAATATTGTCACCCAGTGTACAGAATAGCTTTTCTTGTAACGGGCTGATTTTCCCTTCTGGGTATAAAATAACAACCTGCACATTTTTTAAACGATAAAATGCATGTGCAACTGCTGCCCCTGTATCACCGGAGGTTGCCGTTAAGATAGTAACTGGTTGGTCACCTGCGACTTGCCCTAAAGCTTGAGCCATAAAACGCCCACCAAAGTCTTTAAATGCTAGCGTAGGGCCGTGATAAAGCTCTAAAGTCGCGATATCTTCCTCAACCTTAGACACTGGTGCAGGGAAGGCAAATGCGGCTTTCACGCGTGCAGCTAATTCTTCTTGAGGAATTTCATCACCAATAAAGGCATTTAAAATACGGCTACTACGTGTCACGAAATCTAATTTTAATAGTTCTTCAATTTCGCTTGCACTAAACTCTGGCAGATCTTGCGGAAAAAATAAGCCTTGTTGTTTACCAAGCCCCTGCTTAACTGCCTGTGCAAAACTTACTTGTTCGTTATTATCTTTTAAATTATACAGTTTCATTATTTACCCTATTGTCCTTGCCCCTGCGAGATCCAAACGGCAGATATGCACAAAGCCTTCATCATTCTGAATATAATGTTGTTGCAAGTAATCCGCCATATTTTCAGCGATTTGTTTATCATCGCAAATGGCAAACAGTGTCGGCCCCGAACCGGAAATACCACATGCTAACGCACCAATTTCTTTGGCATTTTTACGTGCCTCTGCAAACCCTGGCAGTAGCTGAGTGCGATAAGGCTCAGCCACGACATCTTGGATCATTGTTGCAGCAAGTAATGGTTGGTTAGTATGGCATGCATGGATAAAACCAGATAAATACCGGCCATGATTTACAATGTCATGGCGTGGGTAGCTATCAGGGAGAATAGCACGCGCTTCTGCTGTCGATACTTTAATTCCCGGATACGCCATTACCCAATACCAGTTTTCAAATGCAGGCACAGGTTGGGAAATAATGCCATTTTGTTCGATGATCAACTGTAGCCCACCTAAGAAACAAGGCGCTACATTATCGTAATGCACGCTACCAGAAATTCGCCCTTCTAATTCGCCCATCATGCCTAATAATTGCGTATCATCAAATGGCTTGTCCGCAAACTCATTTAATGCCATTAACGCAGCAACCACGGAACATGCACTTGAACCAAGACCAGAACCTATTGGCATATTTTTTTCAAGGGTCATTGCAACATTCAACTGTTTGCCAAGGCGTTCACAAAACAGCTGCCAACATTGGTAGACAATATTGTGTTCGTTCTTTTTCGGTAACTTAGCAACGAATTTACCTTTGTTCGTTAGCGAGAAAGTATCCGCAGCTTCAACGGTGACACAATCACCTAATAATGAGCCATCCGCAGGGGAGACCGCCGCTCCAAGGACATCAAACCCAACGCTAACATTACCTATTGAAGCTGGTGCATAAACTTTAATCACTTCTTAAACTCCCAATTTCCATGAAAGGGTACGCAGCATATCTGCAAATACACCAGCAGCAGTAACATCATTACCTGCGCCATAACCCCTTAAGACTAAAGGAATTGGTTGGTAATAGCGTGTATAGAAAGCCAGTGCATTTTCGCCATTTTTAACCTTGAAGAGTGGGTCATTGCCATCAACAGCAACAATTTTAACCTGACAGCGCCCTTCTTCAATTAACCCAACATAGCGTAACACTTTTTCTTCTGCTTCTGCGGCTTTTATACGCTGAGCAAACTGTACATCTAATTGTGGTAAACGAGCCATAAATTCAGCAACAGAGCCGCTGCTATCGAAATCCATAGGTAAAACAGGTTCAATTTCAATATCTTGTAGCTCTAAGTCATAACCTGCTTCGCGGGCTAAAATCAATAATTTACGTGCTACGTCCATACCGGATAAATCATCGCGAGGGTCTGGTTCTGTAAAGCCTTTCTCTTTTGCCAGCGCCGTTGCCTCAGATAAAGACATGCCCTCATCAAGCTTACCAAAGATAAAGGACAGTGAGCCCGATAAAATACCACTAAAGTGAACTAATTCATCCCCTGCATTGAGCAAATTTTGTAAATTTTCAATAACAGGTAAGCCCGCACCAACGTTTGTATCGTAGAGAAATTTACGTTTCGAGCTTTCTGCTGCGCCACGCAATTGGTGGTAGTAATCCATGGATAATGTATTGGCTTTTTTATTTGGCGTGACGACGTTAAAACCATCTTTTAAGAAATTCACATATTGCTCTGCAATTTCTTGATTGGAAGTACAATCGATAATCACAGGGTTTAAGAAATGATACTCGCGTTCTAAACGGATCAAACGGCTTAAGCTAAAAGGTTCTTTTGCTTCCGCTAATTCAGCTTTCCAGTTAGCTAAATCAATGCCTTGCATATCCGTTAACATTGCACGTGAGTTTGCTATACCACACACACGCAGGTCGATATGCTTTTGCTTCAACCATTGTTGCTGACGGTGTATTTGTTCAATCAATGCATTTCCCACCCCACCGACTCCGATGATAAAGGCTTCAATCACTTGCTCTGCATTGAACAACATTTGGTGACAAAGACGTACCGCCGTGGTTCCCGCCTCGTTCGCAATTACGGCTGAAATAGAGCGCTCAGATGAGCCTTGTGCAATAGCAACAATATTGATATTGCCACGGGTCAATGCAGAGAAAAAGCGCGCTGAAATACCTTTCAATGTACGCATGCCATCACCGACTACAGAAATAATCGCTAATTGCTCCATCACGCCCAGTGGGTCTAATACGCCATCTTTCAACTCTAAATAGAATTCATCTTCTAGTGCAGCGCGAGCACGCTGTAGTTCATTATGTGGCACACAGAAACTGATGCTGTACTCTGATGAAGATTGGGTGATCAACACGACTGAAATGCCTTTACGTGACATGACAGAGAAAATACGTGCAGCCATGCCCACCATTCCTTTCATACCAGGCCCCGATACGTTGATCATTGCCATGTTATTTAAGTTAGTGATCCCCTTAACTGGTGTGCTGTCATCCGTTTGACCATCCCCAATCAGAGTACCGGGAGCACTTAGGTTAGTGGTATTTTTAATTAGGCAAGGTATTTGGAATTGGGCGATAGGAGCGATTGTACGAGGATGGAGAACTTTGGCGCCAAAATAAGATAACTCCATGGCTTCTTGATAAGACATCCCCTTCAATAAGCGTGCGTCAGGTACTAAACGCGGGTCACAAGTATACACACCATCAACATCAGTCCAAATTTCACAACAATCTGCACGTAAGCAAGCTGCCAATACCGCGGCGGAGTAATCAGAACCATTGCGGCCTAACACTACTAGTTCGCCTTTATCATTCCCAGCGGTAAAACCAGCCATTAAGACAAAGTGATCTTTGGGAATATTTAAAGCAGCAATACGTTTTGTCGATTCATTTATATCAACAGTAGATTCAAGGTAATGCCCTTTTGCTAATAGGCTTTCAACTGGATTAATCACTGTCACATTATGACCACGAGCTTTTAATACAGATTCCATAATAGCAATAGAGAGCTTTTCACCACGGCAGATAATTGTAGCGTTGATGCTATCAGGGCATTGACCTAGGAGAGTAATACCATGCAGTACTTGTTTGATTTGTGCGAATTCTTGTTCTGTAAGTTTTTTCAGCTTGTCATATTCGAAACCAGGCTGTTTTTCTTTCAATCCTTTTAAAAGGTTAGCAAAAATCATTTCGGCATCATTTACATGCGTGATGACATCTTGACCTGCAACCGTTTTTTCAATCATAGCAACCAGATGGTTAGTGATTTTTGCTGGTGCTGATAGCACCAGTGCCACTTGCCCATCTGCTAATTTACTTTCAGCGATGTCAGCAACATTTAGTACCCGTTCGTCATTTGCAACCGAAGTACCGCCAAATTTAAGCACACGCATGGTATTTCTCTCCTGAATTAACACCAAAAAAAAGCCCGCATCTTATGGGGATGCGGGCTTTTTCATTTTTATTTTTTGGATGCGTCAGCCCGCCCCGTTTCCTGTGGTTACGGTGGTGGTGGTAATAATAATAGTCAGGCTGATATTACGCATAAATTCTGTCTGTCTCTTAGATCTTTTGGGTTTCTCCCTATACGGTTAAAGCAATCGGCATAATTTGTCAAATTTATTTGATTCCAACCCCTTTAACAAAACAGTTTTTCAATAAAAACCCCTCTAGGAAAAGGGAAAAAATCTTCATAAAAAAACAAAAATCCCACCAGCGCCAGCTTTAACAACCAAAATAATTTAAATTACCAGATGAATAATTTTTTGCGATTTTAATGGCTTATTTGTTTATTAAATAAGCAAATAAATACAATGATGGGATTTGATAAAAGTTATGTACCACTAAAAATAAGCAGGAATTTCCACCAAGATGAGTCAGAAAAAACCCATGTTCCAATTAACCTGATAGAGACTTATTTCTAGTTGTAGATCAATGCATGGGGTTTTGTGATTTACCGAGAAAGTTGATCGTTATCATATGGGCTTAATCTGAAAATATCTGATATCACTCTCTACATTTACACTCATATTCGTTGTTTAGCATAATCTCCACCAATTTATGCTTTATTTAAATGTAAAAATATTGTTAGTAAATTTCTTCACCCTTAAAATAACATAAGTATATTTACTTATTTACAGTCATAAACGACTCATCATATTACTGCATAGACACTTTACTTCTAGTTTAGAAGCGTTTGCTCTCTATCATTTAAACAAAACAACCTGTCAAAATTCGAGATGAGTCACAAATCAGACATTATTTTTGATGGTATATTGGGGGAATTGCAGATTAAATTCTTTAATTTCAAGTCAAAGCAACAATCCTCATATTCGTCTTCTGCATTTTGACCGACTATCTGATATCTAAATCGCATGTTAATTTATATAATTATGTACCTAACAATTTTTGTTAACGTGCTACAATTGATTTTGATATGTATCAACAAAAGTTAGTTTTTTAGGTGGTAAATGCAGTATTAGCTGTTATATTGCTGTTAACAGCCCAATATTGGGAAAGTGCTTATATTTTGGCTAGTTTTTTAGAGCCATTTGCTGCAAAAGCAACATAATGTCACTGTTGGATTTTGAAACAAATTTATACTCATAAACGTGTTTTTTCAGAGAAAAATATAATAACCACCTAACTGAAAACGGCTTGTGAGTTCAGTATTTTTATTTTAATACTTTAGGTAGCAACTATGCAGACCCCACACATTTTGATTGTTGAAGACGAAATAGTCACACGCAATACGCTGAAAAGTATCTTTGAAGCTGAAGGCTATGTGGTTCATGAGGCAACTGATGGCGAAGAGATGAACAACGTTCTCTCCGAACATGACATCAATTTAGTCATCATGGATATTAACTTACCAGGTAAAAATGGCTTATTACTTGCTCGTGAATTACGTGAGCAAGAAAGTATTGCGTTAATGTTCTTAACTGGCCGTGATAACGAAGTTGATAAAATTCTCGGTCTGGAAATCGGTGCTGATGACTATATCACCAAACCATTTAACCCACGCGAATTAACTATTCGTGCGCGTAACTTACTGTCACGTACCATGAATTTGGCTGGCGGTACTGAAGAGCGTCGTTTGGTTGAAAGCTATAAATTTAATGGTTGGGAATTAGACATTAATAGCCGTTCATTAGTTAGCCCTGCTGGTGAACACTACAAATTGCCGCGCAGTGAGTTCCGTGCAATGCTGCATTTCTGTGAAAACCCAGGGAAAATTCAGACTCGAGCTGATTTACTGAAGAAAATGACTGGCCGTGAATTAAAACCTCATGACAGGACTGTTGACGTGACTATCCGTCGTATTCGTAAGCACTTCGAATCTACACCTGACACACCAGAAATTATTGCCACTATCCACGGTGAAGGTTACCGTTTCTGTGGTGATTTAGACGAATAATTAACAACCTAATTATTTGCATTATAGTTATCGAAATCCGCTGTCTTTTAAGCAGCGGATTTTTTTATGAGTGGCATCCATACTATCAGAGGATTGCAGCCCAAACACTCGTCATAATCACCACGGCATGATCGGTACAGCACTTAACGCATTTTTCGGTGAGCCGTCGATCATTTTGTCTGAATACGTTAAATAAACCAGTGTGTTACGTTTCGGGTCATAAAAACGAACCACTTGCAGTTTTTTGAAAACTAACGATGTGCGCTTTTGAAAAACAACTTGGCCTTTTGTTGGTTTACGCTTTACACGGTCGCTCAGTTCAATCGGACCAACTTGCTGACATGAAATAGCAGCATCAGAAGTATCTTCCGCTAACCCCAACCCCCCTTTGATACCACCCGTTTTTGAGCGACTCAAATAACAGGTAACGTTATCAACATCAGGGTCATCAAATGCTTCCACGACAATTTTATGGTCAGGGCCGAAAATCTTAAATACAGTATCGACTGAACCGATTTCTTCAGCGAAAGTAATACAAGGCAACGCTGATAATAATGACGCGAGAACAATATTTTTTAATCTGGAACAACGCATACTGGGTTTCCTATTCAACTCACAATCGGTAAACCTCGTATCAATACAAGGTTAATTATTCACTTTTCTAACTAATTCTCAAATACAACTCATTTACTATAAACGAAAAAGGTAACTTGATATAGAATAGCGATTCATTGATAGATTATATCTGTACTATAAGTCGCATTGGCTGGGGATATACATGGATCAAACTAATATTATTCGCGACTTGCTTCGCTGGATAGATGACAACCTTGATAAACCACTCTCGCTGGATAATGTTGCCGCAAAAGCAGGCTACTCTAAGTGGCATTTACAAAGAATGTTTAAAGAAGTCACTGACCAAGCGATTGGTGCTTATATTCGAGCCAGAAGACTTTCTCGTGCTGCGGTTGCATTACGCTTAACAAGCCGCCCAATTCTTGATATTGCGCTACAGTATCGCTTTGACTCGCAACAAACTTTTACGCGCGCATTTAAAAAACAGTTTAACCTGACACCGGCTTTCTACCGCCGTAGTGAGGAGTGGTGTGCTACTGGGATTTGCCCACCGATTATCTTAGATAATCATATAAATATTGAACATGAATTTATGCAAATGCCTGAACTGCAATTGGTCGGTTTGGAGCAAAGCTGTTCTTATGCTTTAGAGGAATGGTCAACCGCATGTTCAGAAATGCGCCAAACGTTTTGGCATTATTATTTAGATAATACCACCAAGATTGCTTCCGAGGTGTTCGGGCTGCATCATGCAATCCATAACCCTGAAAAAGAAGACGAGCAAACTGTGTTCTATACCACCGCAGTTAGGCCTGAAGATGCAAGTTTCAATACTAATCAGTATACCAATTTGACATTACCGAGTGGTAAGTATGTGAAATTTTCATTTAATGGCGTGCCTACCCGAAATGCGTTACAGGAGTTTTTATACCAAATTTATGGTGTTTATTTACCCAAACTCAATTTAACGCGTCGCCCTGGGTATGATATTGAACATTACCGACTAAAAAATATCGACTTGCATAATATCACCCCAGAAAGTGATGACCCTAAAACGCATATCGATACGTTTGATTATTATGTTCCTATCAAAGCAGACGGTACTAAAGCACGCTAAGCTGAGGGAGTTTCATTACATTGAAACTCCTTACTTTTCAATAATTAGCCTTGTTGTTCATCAAGGGCTGGCTGCGTTAAATGAGTCACTTCCCCCGCAGTTTCGACTATCCACCCATTCGCAAGCCATGGGCTGTTTTGGTAGTCTACTCGAGATAATGAGCAATTACGTAAACGTAAGCGGCGCTCTGAATACGCAGGAACCCCCATAATACGGCTAATTAAAGTACTTAGTGCGATGCCATGGCTTACAAGCAGGGGTCGACTCCCTTCGGGGAGATCTAAGCAACTATTTAATGCCGCAAACATACGCGTATAGAGTTCTTCCATCGATTCCCCCTCAGGGATTCGACCACCACGAGTGCCGTCAATCAAGCTTTTACGCCACTGTTCTTCTTCTGAGGTTAACGACTCAATCGCTCTTTGTTCAAGAACCCCCATATTTAGTTCACGTAGACGCGGTTCTGTGGTAATTTCACATCCGCATACACTTGCAATTATTTGTGCAGTTTCCAGTGTGCGTCCCATATCACTAGTGATAATATGGGTAATGCCTTCTGATTTTATCCTTTCAGCCACCTGCCTTGCTTGCAGTCGTCCAGTGGCTGTCAGAGGGCTATCGGATTGTCCCTGGATGCGACGAGCTAAATTCCATTCAGTTTCGCCATGGCGAACAAGATAAACCTGTAACATAGATGTGTTCCGTTATTACTTTTCGAAGTATGTGTTCAAAGGAAA
The DNA here is from genome assembly GCF_041344805.1 of Providencia sp. TYF-12. Lineage (NCBI taxonomy): Bacteria > Pseudomonadati > Pseudomonadota > Gammaproteobacteria > Enterobacterales > Morganellaceae > Providencia > Providencia sp. TYF-12. The sequence continues at coordinate 797,349 of NZ_CP166833.1, read as the reverse complement.
ATAATTAATGTACCAAGTTATAGCTGCAACGACTAATCCTGCCAAAATTAAAGCGATCCATCTAGCTTTCGATGCTGTATTTGGGGCTGGCAGTTATCAAATTGAAGATATTAATGTCGATAGCAGTGTTCCACAGCAACCTATCGGTAATAATGAAACCCGTACAGGGGCTAGACAACGCGTAATGGCTTCAAGACAAGTTCGCCCTGAAGCAGACTTTTGGGTCGGTATCGAAGCAGGCATTGAAGATGATATGACTTTTGCTTGGATAGTTATTGAACATAAGCAAATACGCGGCGAGTCTCGCTCTGCGAGTATTATGATCCCAGAAAAAATTCTGGCAGGTATTCGTGAAGGTCGTGAACTTGGCGATGAAATGGCCTTTTTGACCGGTATTGATAATATCAAACAACAAGGTGGCGCTATTGGTTTTTTCACCGACGGGGTATTAACCCGCACAAGTGTTTACCAACAAGCCTTAATTTTGGCCTTAGTTCCCATTAAGCATGAAATTTATAAAGAGCTAAACCAAGTAGAAGACTAATTATACTTAAAATAATTAAAATTGCATGTGCGATTAAACATCACGCTTTTCACACTAAAGTATGGGAAACCATACTTTTTTTGTGTCTATTAATTTTAAAAATAGATAAATGCCAATACTCAAAATAGTTCGAATTGTAGGTAGGCGGCAAGTTGCGCTAAGCCCTAGGAGCATACATAAGTATGTGACTAGGGTTAGCAAATGCAGCTAACACCCCTACAATTTTAAAATAGATAAATGCCAATACTCAAAATAGTTCGAATTGTAGGTAGGCGGTAGGTCGCGCTAAGCCCTAGGAGCATACATAAGTATGTGACTAAGGTTAGCAAGCGCAGCCAACACCCCTGCTATTTTAAAATAGATAAATGCCAATACTCAAAATAGTTCGAATTGTAGGTAGGCGGCAAGTCGCGCTAAGCCCTAGGAGCATACATAAGTATGTGACTAGGGTTAGCAAATGCAACTAACACCCCTACAATTTTAAAATAGATAAATGCCAATACTCAAAATAGTTCGAATTGTAGGTAGGCGGCAAGTCGCGCTAAGCCCTAGGAGCATACATAAGTATGTGACTAGGGTTAGCAAGCGCAGCCAACACCCCTACAATTTTAAAATAGATAAATGCCAATACTCAAAATAGTTCGGATTGTAGGTAGGCGGCAAGTCGCACTAAGCCCTAGGAGCATACATAAGTATGTGGCTAGGGTTAGCAAATGCAACTAACACCCCTACAATTTTAAAATAGATAAATGCCAATACTCAAAATAGTTCGAATTGTAGGTAGGCGGCAAGTCGTGCTAAGCCCTAGGAGCATACATAAGTATGTGACTAGGGTTAGCAAATGCAGCTAACACCCCTACAATTTTAAAATAGATAAATGCCAATACTCAAAATAGTTCGAATTGTAGGTAGGCGGCAAGTCGCGCTAAGCCCTAGGAGCATACATAAGTATGTGACTAGGGTTAGCAAGCGCAGCCAACACCCCTACAATTTGAAATATGAAGAGTATTTTAGAGAAGTTGAGACTCGAGCCAAGCCTTCACATCCAATGGAGCCGACTTTAAACTATTCGAACCTCGCGTTATGGTCGCTATCCCCACTCCGAGTTCATTTTTAAGTTCTCTTTGGCTCATTTCGCCGCGCATTAGCTCTTGCACTATTTTAACTCGGGTCGATAAGGCTGTACGCTCATCTGGCGTAAGTAATAACTGAAGAACTGGCAAATGGATATCTTGTTCAAATGCCAATTGTAATAAATTCACAAAGCGCAGCCAGTCAGCGTTCTCATCCGCGGTCAAAGCCGGGTCATATTGTTGATTTGCTGTCATCGTCTATCCATCCATACTATTTAACTAGTACAGATAATAACACACTCTTATTAGAAATCATCAACCAAACACAAAGCGATTGCCAAGATGCCAAATAATGTGAGTTATACGCTAAAGCATTCGTACTGTAGCAAGGCGATCAGCGAGGATAGCTCGGGGAGCATACACCTGTATGTAACACGAAGCCCCAATAAAACGAAATATAAAAAATATGAATACTCAAAATAGTTCGGATTGTAGGTAGGAGGCAAGTGATGCTAAGCCCTAGGAGCACACACAAGTATGTGACTAGGGTTAGCAAACGTAGCCAACACCCCTACAATTCGAAATATGAAGAGTATCTTTAGTATTTCATATTCCATTCATTAGGAAGCAAAATCTTCATACCTTTTTGCCCCATAAAATGGCGATAAAACAAGTCATAGGATAAAACGTTTTTCACATAACCACGGGTTTCAGAAAACGGAATACTTTCAACAAATGCAATTGCATCAATGCGTCCGCCACTATTACCTAACCAACGAGTTACCCTTGAAGGGCCTGCATTATAGGCTGCGCTGGCTAAAATACGGTTATTTCCAAACTGCTGGTATACATCTTCAAGATAGGCAGTTCCTAACTCGATATTGGTAGTTGGATTAGTCAACTGACTCGTATTCACATAATTAATACCTTGCTTTTTAGCGGTATGTTTCGCTGTTGCTGGCATTAACTGCATTAAACCTGTAGCCCCTACGGGTGAGCGTGCTTGTGGGTTCCAAGCGCTTTCTTGGCGAGCAATTGCCATGGCATAACTCTTTGGAATATCTTTTGATTTTGTATAGAGGCTAAATTCTTTATCCCACGCCAATGGGAAGCGCTCTTCCAAGTGATCCCACAATTTTGCTGTGATCGTAGCTTGAACGCTAAGATCGGGCCACTTGTTATCAAATGCATAACGCGCAAGCTGTTCTTGTTGATTAGCAGGGAGAGAAGCCACTAAGCTAACCCATTCAGAACGCGCAAGATTTTCCAGTTCCCAGTACATTAACTCACGCACGCGTTGCACTTCAGGTAACTGATTAATACTGGCATCAGGCTTAGCGGCAGTATTGACATAGACAGGGTATTCAATATTTAAAACCTGCGCAGCAACCATTGGGTAAAAACCACGTTTCTTGGTTAATTCACGAAGCTTTGCTTCACCCTCGGCTTTCTTACCCGCATCAATGAGCGTAATAGCCTGCCAGTATTGCCATTCTTCTTTATTTTTCACATCAGCAGGTAATTGCCTCAGCCACGCGGCTACTCCGGTTTTATCCCCTGCCCCTAAAGCAAGGCGGACTCGGCGTTCTTTCAGTGATGATGAATGACTTTCCTGAATAGTTTCATCGCGCCATTGCGCCTGTTCTGGCGTGACATCCCCCATATATTGCCATGCGATACTATCTTTAAGCGCTTGGCTTTCTGTCATATTCATTTTTTGTGCAGAACTTACCGTATTTAATACTGCACGAGCTGCATCTGGGGATTGACGTGCATAGCGGCTAAAGCCTGCTGTCGTGGCTTGGCGAGTAAAGTCGGTAGGAGTTACTGTTTTAGCAAAAGTGACAACAGACGCTGGGTCATTTTGTAGTTTAATCAGCGCATCGCCTATCGTTTTATAACTCGGTGGTAAACGTTTAGCCAAATAGCTCGCAATCGAAGTATTCCCTTCTTTAATTGCCAAACTAATACGCTCAAGGGTCATTTCAGGGGTTAAATAACCTTCTTTTTCCCATTCATTGAAAAGCTTATCACACGCTGATGGCATAGAACGGCCGTTTAACCACGCTTTCTCTGCACCTTGCCAAGCAACTTGCTTGTTACCTACTGCCCAATTTGCAAAATAAAAATTACATTGTGCTTCAGCCGGCTTTGGAGCTTCAGGACTAAATTCCAACAATGATTTCCATTCTTGGCGGCGTGCTAATTCATTAACAAAGCGAGTTTTTAAATTTTTTGCGACAGGTAGCGTCGGGTAAGTGTTAATAAATTCCTGAACTTGGCGAGGTGATACAATATCTAAGTCTTGAGTTAGCTCACGATAAGCAAGATAAGGGTAAAGTGGATAATCATGCAAGGTCGGCAGTAAGCGCTCGACTTCATCCATTTTATTGGCATCCCATGCAACCTTAATTGCCTGATAGCGCTCCCGCTGCGCTTGTAAGGAATCAGCCCATACGGTGCTGGAAACCAGCAACATTGTTACTGGTACTGCCGCTAACCAACCTTTCATATTCACTCGCTCCATCGCTAAACTAAAGTCAAACTACAGGGAAAACCTTAACCTATATATACACATATCCCAAATAATTCGAGTTGTAGGTAGGCGACAAGCGAAGATAGACAGAGAGCATAGATAAACTATGTGACTCGGCTAGCTGAGCGCAGTTAACACCACTGCAACTTGAAGGATTACGGGTATATTAAGCATATATCAATACTATGAATGCTACCGAAAGTTTTTATTTAGTAACAGCGGAGAGTTCTTGATTATTTCGACTTTACAGTCTTTTACGTATCAGCCACTTTATGAATAATTTAAAGTCTTTGCCCCTCGGCAATATTCAGCGCAATCAGTTGTATTCGTAACTTTGTTATGTGTTTCGATTAAATACCTGACGTAACGCCCATTTTAAAAAAGTATTCAATTCCTTTATGTTTATCATGGGTAACTCCCTGTATAGCGCATCACATCACTACATCCCCATGAGTTGATAATAGAAAGTCATCAAGCTTGTCTCACTGAGAGGGAGGGATGGATGATCTCCTGATGTTCAGGTATAGTTCTAGAAAATTATATGGCTGTTTATTAAATGCTTTTCAGCCTAAGCTTGTTAAAGCAAAATAAACTAAAAAACTAAAGTTCCCTTTATAAATCAAAAGGTAAATAAATTGGCTCAATACGTTTATAGTATGTATCGGGTTGGAAAAATTGTTCCACCGAAACGTCATATTTTAAAAAATATCTCTCTGAGCTTCTTTCCGGGGGCTAAGATCGGTGTTTTAGGTCTAAACGGGGCGGGTAAATCAACATTACTGCGTATCATGGCAGGTATTGATACCGATATCGAGGGTGAAGCGCGTCCTCAACCAGGTCTAAAAATTGGTTACCTACCACAAGAACCAAAACTCAACCTTGAACACACAGTGCGTGAAGCCGTTGAAGAGGCCGTTGGTGAGGTTAAACGTGCATTGACCCGCTTAGATGAAGTCTATGCGGCTTATGCAGAAGAAGGCGCGGATTTTGATAAACTGGCCAAAGAACAAGGCGAGTTAGAAGCCATTATTTCTGCGCAAGATGGCCACAACCTTGATAACCAACTAGAACGTGCTGCTGATGCATTACGTCTTCCCCCTTGGGATGCAAAAATAGAGAATCTATCTGGGGGGGAGCGCCGCCGAGTGGCGATTTGCCGCCTGCTGCTAGAAAAACCAGATATGCTGTTACTCGATGAGCCAACCAACCACTTAGACGCAGAGTCTGTGGCGTGGTTAGAGCGCTTCTTACACGACTATGAAGGTACCGTCGTAGCTATCACGCATGACCGTTACTTCCTTGATAACGTAGCAGGTTGGATCCTTGAGCTTGACCGTGGTGAAGGCATTCCTTGGGAAGGTAACTATTCTTCTTGGCTTGAACAAAAAGATGCTCGTTTAGCCCAAGAGGCCTCAACTGAAGCGGCTCGCCGTAAGTCTATCGAGAAAGAGCTTGAGTGGATACGTCAAAACCCTAAAGGCCGCCAATCGAAAGGGAAAGCGCGTCTGGCGCGTTTTGAAGAACTTAATAACGTTGAATATCAAAAACGTAACGAGACCAGTGAGCTATTTATTCCACCAGGTCCACGTTTAGGTGATAAGGTTATTGATGTTGAAAACCTAAGCAAATCATATGGCGACCGCGTTCTGATTGATAACCTGAGCTTCTCCATTCCTAAAGGGGCAATTGTTGGGATTATCGGGCCGAACGGTGCGGGTAAATCAACACTATTTCGGATGATTTCAGGGCAAGAACAGCCTGATTCTGGCTCCATCACTGTTGGTGAAACCGTGAAGATTGCCTCTGTTGATCAGTTCCGTGATTCCATGGATGACAGCAAAACTGTTTGGGAAGAGATTTCTAACGGTCAGGACATCATGCGTATCGGTAACTTTGAAATTCCTAGCCGTGCTTATGTTGGCCGCTTTAACTTTAAAGGCATTGACCAAGGTAAGCGCGTCGGTGAGTTATCTGGTGGTGAACGTGGTCGTTTACACTTAGCTAAACTACTGCAAGTGGGCGGTAACGTCTTGCTACTCGATGAACCAACCAACGACCTCGACGTAGAAACTTTACGTGCGTTGGAAAACGCCCTATTAGAGTTCCCGGGCTGCGCAATGGTTATTTCCCATGACCGTTGGTTCCTTGACCGTATTGCAACACATATCATTGATTATCAAGATGAAGGGAATATCAGCTTCTTCGAAGGTAACTTCTCTGAATATGAAGATTACAAGAAACGCACATTAGGTGCCGAAGCGCTGCAGCCACATCGTATGAAGTATAAGCGTATGACCAAATAATCCTTGTCATAATTTAGAATTATAGCGGTGTTGGCTGCTTTTGTGAGACCTAGTCACATACTGGTGTATGCTCCTAGGGACTCACTCTCTTGCCGCCTACCTATAATTCAAATTATTTAAGGGATCGATATCATATAGATAGAATCAAAACGGCATCATTCGATGCCGTTTTTTATTGGGTGACTTTATTTATAAGTCATCCAACATCAATAACTGCTGAACGAGGGTTACACATTCTAAGAAACGCGTATCGTAATCAGAGGACTCTACACGTACAAACTCAATATTATTTTTCTTAAGCATTTCAATGAGTAAGTTTTGGAAAGCTTTGCGGTCTTTATCGCTTCCTAAACTTCTTAAACCATCAGCCACCCACGGCGTGTTATTTTCCAGTACTATCACCAAATCAAATCGGTATTCATCGATCAGTGCCTGAACGAATGGATGCTCTTTGCCTTCATAGCGTAAACAGAAGGCTTGCGTTGTCACAAAGTCCGTATCAATAAACGCCACTTTATTGGCATATTTTACTGCAAAATCAATATATTGTGCATGACCCAAGGCGATTTTATCGTAATCTGAATATTGCAATGCCATTTCGTCACCACCTAAATGGCTAAAAACATAATCGCGCCCATACTCCCATGCACTACTGGTATTAAAAATGTTGGCTAATTTGTTAACTAAGGTAGATTTCCCACTTGATTCGCCTCCTAAAATCGCCACCTTCCGGACAAAGAAAGGTTTAACTTCCGTTGGAATGTAATCCCAATAGCGAAACGGTGCCTGACGAATTTGGTTACCACTGATATTCATAAAGGTGCGCTCAGGGTCAACCAAAACAGTTTCAATACCTAAATATTTTTTGTAGCGAGGAGCATCGTTTGCCTCCCCCGAATAAATAAAACTAGGGTGGATATTGTGCTTTTTCAAAAAGCCTTTCATACCATCGCTCCACACTTCCCAGCCGTGTGGATAAGGCTCTATGCCATTTTCATCAAATGAATGAATGTGAATGTTTTTTTGATATTTAAAGGTTTGCAGTAACCAACGCAGCCGGTCACTGACAGTTGGTTGTTGTGACATTGAACTATTAATAAACAGGTCTTTATCACGAGGTTCATCATGGCAAAGGATTACATGCAGTTCATCCACTTGGCTGCAAGCACGTTGGATCAAATAAATATGCCCTGTGTGTAGTGGGTAAAATTTGCCAAACACCACGCCGATCGTTTTTTGCTTATTGGGATATTCAAGGCCTAAAAAACGATGAAGAGCCGCTATTTTTTGGGCACTTGGGCTCTTGATTTTATCGTTTATCAACTGGCTGAGGTAGCCTTTGGTCATATCTGTCGCATCAGCCACTTGCTGGAGAGTGTAACCCGCTCGTTTGATTGCGTTTTTAAGATAGTCAAATTCAGCCATTTATTTTCCTTTTTACTCTTAGTAATAAGCGTTATAGCTCATCTAAAATGCTGAGCGCATCCGCCAACTTTTTCACCCCGTAGACTTTCATGTCTGGCGGCGATTTTTTGGGCATATTAGCATGAGGCACAATCGCACGTTTAAAACCGTGTTTTGCCGCCTCAGAGATACGCTCTTGCCCGCTTGGAACCGGACGGATTTCCCCTGCTAGCCCAACTTCGCCAAACACCACAAGATCCCTAGGTAACGGCCGGTCTCGAAAACTTGAAACTAAAGAAAGCAATAACGCCAAATCAGCACTGGTCTCAGTCACTTTGACGCCACCCACCACATTCACAAAAACATCTTGGTCCGACATTTGTAAGCCACCATGACGGTGCAACACGGCCAGCAAAATCGCTAAGCGGTTTTGTTCAAGCCCGACAGCAACCCGACGTGGATTAGACATCATCGAATGGTCAACTAGGGCTTGGATCTCCACCAGCAATGGCCTCGTCCCTTCCCAGACCACCATAACGGAACTGCCAGAGGTCACTTCATCACCGCGACTTAAGAAAATTGCCGATGGGTTATTGACCTCTTTAAGCCCTTGCTCCGTCATAGCAAATACCCCGAGTTCATTAACGGCACCAAAACGGTTTTTATGGCTACGTAACGTGCGAAAACGGTTATCGGCATCACCATCAAGCATGATAGAACAGTCAATACAGTGCTCAAGGACTTTTGGCCCCGCAAGTGAACCATCCTTTGTGACATGGCCTACCATAATAATCGCAACACCGCGGGTTTTCGCAAAGCGAGTCAGATACGCGGCTGTTTCACGAACTTGCGCCACACTGCCCGGTGATGATTGGATATCGGCCATATGCATCACTTGGATGGAGTCTATTACCATTAGTTTCGGCTGTTCTTGTTCCGCGGTTAAACAAATTTGTTCAATACTGGTTTCGGATAGCATATTGAGCGAATCTGTTGGCAAACCAAGTCGATGCGCACGCATCGCCACTTGTTGCAATGACTCTTCCCCAGTGACATAGAGGGTTTTCATTTCACGTGAAAGCAAGCACATGGTTTGTAGCAATAATGTACTTTTACCCGCCCCCGGGTTCCCGCCAATTAAAATGGCACTACCCGGCACAACGCCTCCGCCTAGCACCCTATCAAATTCTTTAAAGCCTGTAGTAAAACGAGGAAGTTCTTCGAGGCTGATTTCAGATAATTTCTGAACCTTACTTACCCCAGCCGCATTCCCTGCATAGCCCGTTAAACGGTCATTACGCGATGAAGAGCTTGTTGAGGCCAGACGCACTTCTGTAATGGTATTCCATGCATGGCAAGCACTACACTGCCCTTGCCAACGTGGATAATCCGCCCCGCATTCATTACAGACAAACGCCCTTTTTACCCCTTTCGCCACAGCAAACTCCTCTTGATAATTAACTTAGTTTTAGATTATTGCTATCTCACAAACCATAAAATATCGATATCAATATTCAAAATAGTTCGGGTTGTGGCTAGGCGGCAAAAGAGGATGTCTTGGGGAGCATACAAAAGTATGTGACCCAAGCAGCCGAGTGCAGCCAACACCGCTACAGCGCAAACCATAAAATATCGATACCAATATTCAAAATAGTTCGGGTTGTGGCTAGGCGGCAAAAGAGGATGTCTTGGGGAGCATACAAAAGTATGTAACCCAAGCAGCCGAGTGCAGCCAACACCGCTACAGCGCAAACCATAAAATATAGATACCAACATTCAAAATAGTTCGGGTTGTGGCTAGGCGGCAAAAGAGGATGTCTTGGGGAGCATACAAAAGTATGTGACCCAAGCAGCCGAGTGCAGCCAACACCGCCACAGCACGAAATATAACGAATATTTAGCGTTCCTCGTGCTTCAAGCCCCCGCTCAACACACACATCACCCCCATGAGATCCGCGTGACGAATAGCCACCTTCGCCCTTGCATACACCTTTGGTTTCGCATGATATGCAATACCCAGCCCTGCTTTACGGATCATCTTCAAGTCATTTGCCCCGTCGCCGATTGCCACTGTTTGTTCGATAGGTATTTCCAGTTTTTCAGCTAGTTTGACCAACGTTTGGGCTTTATATTTTGCATCGACTATTGGCCCTTTGACTTTACCAGTCAGTTTGCCATTTTTAACTTCGAGCTGGTTAGCAACTGCGGCTGCGAGTTTTAACCGCTGCTGCAAATCATTAGCAAAGAAAGTGAACCCACCAGAAGCTATCGCAATATGCCAATTCATGGCTTGAAGTTTACGCACCAAATTAGTCAACCCTGGCATCAAAGGCAATGTTTCCAATACTTGGTCAAGAATTGACGCATCTGCACCTTCTAGTAAGCTAACGCGTGCGCGCAAGCTTTCGGTAAAATCTAGCTCCCCTTGCATTGCACGCTCTGTCACCTCTGCGACTTGCTCACCAACACCGGCTAAACGAGCAATTTCATCAATACATTCAATTTGAATGGCAGTTGAGTCCATATCCATCAATAACAGACCTGGTGAACGCAAACGTGGAATTTGCCCTAGCGGTACCACATCTAATAAACATTCATCAGCGAGCTTTTTAATCCTAGGGGTAATACTCCCAGCGATTCTGACAACTTGGTAATCATCAATACGCCATGAGGACACAATCACAATCGCGATCCCTAATCGCTGTTGGAAATTACTGATCCTAGCTTTATCTAATCCACGGCCATATAGTAGCCACCCACTGTCACCTGCACGGTAATCCAGAGGCATCACTTCTTCACCACTCAAAGAAAGTGGCAAACCGGGCCATTTTTGGATCTCGTCGGGTAAATAACAATAGGTCAAACTCGTTGACATGAAAATTAGCTCCTGTAATCGATGTAATCTTTATTTTAATGATGAGTTGCGAGTAGCCGAACGAAGCCACTATACTTAACGCCAACGCCTTAGTTTTTGCGCCGATTAACTATGTATACTATTTAAATCTTATATACCGCTGCAATTTATACCTTAAATCACTCATTTTAGGTAGTGAAGTGCCGCTAACAATACGATAACCTGAAGTATGACGGATATACTGACAAAGAGCATCAACTAACCAAATGAAACAAACTTTTAGGCTACATAAAACAGTCATTATTGTTATCTGCATTGCGCTGGTAACCTTACTTATGCATGGTGTTTCATATTTGGGTAATAGCCAAAACCAAAACCGAATTGAACAGTTTAAACAATTGACCTACGTGCTCGCAGAACAAGTCGCTTTCAGCTTATCCGATTATATTGTCCCCGGCAGCAAAGATTTTAATTTAGACCGAATTAATGCCAATTTAAATAACATTGCAAAAGATAAGTATATTTTAGATGCCAGCATCTACACTGCCAATGGCGTTCTTGTGACACAAGTCGGCGAACCTGCCACCGTAAAAGAACGGCTAGCTATCGATGGCAATTCATCACTACAAAACTTTCAATATCAATTAGTTGTACCAATCCAAGGGGCAAAAGAGCCAAAGGGCTATTTGCGTTTAACTATCGATACCGAGTTACTTTCTGCTGAAATTCAGCAAGCAGATAACAGTACGAATGTATTAAGGATTTTTATTCTGTTCGCTTTATGTATCGGTTTTGTTTTAGCCAATACATTATTGCGTTTAAAGAAAAAGAAAGGCCACAAACAGCCACCGCCATTAGTGGTAAATACTGAAGATAACCCTGAAGAAAACGAACCTGATGACCTTACTAGCAAAACAACAATAAAACCTAAACCAGCCCGTCTGAGACGAAAAAAAGAACCTAGGCCTTACCGTCCAAAGCGGCCTGCCCCCAAAAGCAAGCCTCCTCAGGCCGATAAATAACTGTTAATTTTAAATCGAAGTAGTATCAAACACGATTGGTGCAACAAATTCGACTCGCCCATCCACCAACAGTGTTTCTGGTGGCATAGGGAAAGGTGCTGCACGTGAAATTGTGGCTAAGGCTTCTTTGTCCAATATTTTAGTTCCCGATGAATTAAATAAACTGGCAGTAATAACCTCACCTTTACTGTCCACAACCACTTTTACCTGAGAAACCCCAGTTGAACGGAAACGCAGGGCCGCACGTGGGTAACGTTTTGACTTTGCAATACGCTGATGGACTTCACTCTGCCAGCCTTGGTGACCGCTTAGTGCAGCAGAGGCATTACTGGAAAAATTTGCCCGACTACTCGCTTCACTCCCCGACGCGGGAGCAGAGGTTACTGTAGACTCTTGATCTGCAGTAGGAACCTCTTCAAGCACTTTTTTCTCTTGTACTGTTTTCTTTTTCGGTGGGCGCTTTTTCTCACTAACTTTGGTTAACGTCCCATTATCTACGATGGCAGTTTCTGGTAATTTTTCCGTTTTTTCAACTACCTCTGGCAAGACTTCTTCATGCGTTGTGACTTGCTGCTTTGGCGCATGGTTAACCTCAGGCTCAGCCTGCTGCTCTAACTGGTATACCCCGAGTTGTAGTGAAATTGCAGGTGGCAATACCCCTGTTTTCGGGATTGAAGTAGTAAACCATCCGATGAAAATGACTGCCAGTGTTCCATGGAAAAGACAACTTAAAAACAAACCGCCCAGTGGACGGAAAATCGGGCGCTCGAACTTGCCCGTCATACTGCTCATATTCTGCCTCACGACTTTATTTTTTGTTAATTATAGGCATAATACAAACAAAAATGATATTCATTATTATTAGTAAAAACACAGTCTGAAAAATAACCCATTGATTTAATTACAAAAGTAATCTGAGCAGATTATTAATCAGCACAATTCATCGGTCCCCACTCCTTGTTTGTGCATTTTATGATATTAACACCAGCAAAATGACTATTGATAAATCCCTTGCCCGCAAAATTAGCGGAGCATATCAGTCAACATATAGCCAGCTTGTGCGCTTTTTCCGCAATCGGCTAGATAACAGCAATGATGCTGATGATTTATCACAGGATGTGTTTACACTATGGCTTAATCGCAAAGAAAAAACACCAGTAAAAGAGAGCCGAGCTTACCTATTTAAAATTGCTAATCATGTTTTAATTGATCACTGGCGACGCAACCAACGTCAAACGACATCAGAAACCCCCATTGATGAAGTCATACATGAATTCAATCTTGAACAAAGGCAAGCTGATCCCAGTGAAATTCTGGAACATCAGCAACGTATCCAGCTGTTAAGTGACGCTCTCGAAACATTACCCCCTCGCCGACGAGAAGCTTTTTTACTTTATCGTTTTGATGGGTTATCTCAAAGTGAGATTGCTGAGCGAATGGAAATTTCAATCAGTATGGTGGAAAAACATATTGCGGCAGCACTAGTTCATTGTAAAAAACACCTTGATAATCAGGGCAATAACCCGTAATGACACATAATTCTTTGCAAACATCAGATGATGCAAACCGTATTGATGAGGAAGCGGCGCTGTGGTTTACTCGCATACACAGCCAACGCATCAGCGCACTTGAAACCGAGCAATTTAAGCAATGGCTCGCGGCTTCGTCTGAACATGCCAAAGCTTATGATGCGATTGCCGCTGTTTGGCGGGAGTTTGACATGCTCCCCCGCCCTGCCAGTGTCGAATTTACAGAGAAAAAACGCCCCTTTTTTCGCCTTTGGCGCCCTTTGGGGAATACCTTAGCGGCTTTTTTTATTGCTGCTGTTCTATTCTTACCCTACAGCCACCTGCCTTCAATGTTACTTAATAACATGACTTTAGTCGCTACAGACTCCCCTAAAGAAGTCACATTACCAGATGGCTCCCAGTTATTTCTTAACCGTAATACCCGTATTCATGTGGCCTACGAAACCCCAGTCCGTAATATTTTACTTGAAAAGGGAAACGTTTATTTTAAAGTAAAATCAAACCCTTACCGCCCATTCATTATCCAAGCGGATAAAAGACGCATTCAAGTCGTTGGCACTGAATTTGAAGTCAATAAAGTCGCACAGCAAGTTTCAGTGAATGTTAGCCAAGGCATTGTCAGCTTTGAAAATACTGACAATGGCCAGCCTATTTTTTTACTGGCGGGGGATAGCGCCGTTAGCCCTACGCCAAATAGCCAAATTACGCGCCAACATATTGACGCGTTAGAAGTTGCCCGCTGGCGTTTTGGTGAATTGGTATTTGTCGATAAACCGCTATCTGAGGTACTTGATGAATTAAGTGGCTATTCGTCAGCCCATGTCGAGCTTTCGCCAGCAAGTTTAGCCAAGAGTAAAATCTCTGGTCGTATTAATTTGCGCCACCCTGAACAGTTCTTTCAAGCTCTCCCATCATTATTACCCGTACAAGTCGTGTATCAAGATAAAAATAACATATTGATTATTCAGAATAAAAAAAATAAATGAAAAATATTTTCATTTGCAGGTGAGGATAATTCTCATTTCACCCTCTTCTTAAGTAGTCATTCTTTTAATGACGCATTTTTCGCACACTTTTTGTGCAGCTTAAGAATAAGGGATATCTATGTCAATTCAGTTTACTCAAAGCCGATTAAGGCCGCTCGCTCTTGCTGTCGCAGTGAGTAGTGCCATTGTTTGTCAATCAGCTTCTGCGCAAGAACTTACCTTCTCTTTGCCAGAGCAACCCCTTGCTAAGTCTGTTGCTGAAATTAGCCGCCAAGGGCAAATCCAGTTGCTATATGATAAGAGCCAACTTAATGGCCTACGAGCACCTGCATTATCGGGCGACTACTCCGCACAAACCGCATTACAAAAAATACTTATCGGTAGCGGCTTAGAACTTGTCAATGAAAATGGTGTTTTTGTTATCCACCAGCAGAATTTAAACCAAGGCACATTGGTTTTACCGGAAACCCAAGTGTCTGGTGTGATACAAAACCACCCTGCGACCGATGTTATGTCAGCACCGCAATATGTGACTTCTGAAGAAATTAGCCAAAAAAATACGGGCGATGGCAATATCACCGATTTAATGAAGACTAATCCAGCAGTGCAATTTGCCAACAATGACAGTAATTCAATGAACCAAGGGGAAATCAAACCTTCCCGTATCTCAATCCACGGCTCAAGCAGCTACCAAAACGCCTATCGCCTTGATGGAGTAAGCTTTAACAACGATTTTGACCCCGCGGACAATGGTCTTGGTGAAACCTCAACCCGTTTGAGCAGTAGCGACCAAGGGATCTACATCGATAGCCGTCTTATCGACAGTATGACGGTGTATGACAATAACATTCCTGTCGAATTTGGTGGATTTACGGGGGGAACGGTAGAAGTAAATAGCCGCCGCTGGCAAGGGGAAAATAGCGCTCACGCGTATTATCGCTTAACCCGCTCCGGTTGGAACAACCTTTTCCACGATTCCACTCAAGGTATTGATACATCAAAAAATGACACATCCAATCCTGCTCGTTTCCAAAATCGCTATGATAAAAGTGACTTTGGTGGCTGGTTTGAAGCGGGTGTAACCGATAATTCAGGTATCGTATTTTCTGCCTCTCGCCGTAGTTCTACTATTCCAATGACTGTCGTTGGTGGTGAAGCTTATGTGCTTGAAAATAACCAAATCGTACCTTTTGACGGTTTTTACGGTAAAAAAAACCAGCGCCGTATCTCTGATAACTACTTTTTAAAATATTCGATAGATTTATCAGAGAAGAGTTCATTAGATTTGTCTGCCAATTATGCTAATTACGATAGCCGCCTCTTTTCATCAACGATTGCCAATTCAGGATATGACTCAACCCATGATGGGCTTGGCTTCACTGCTGTGTACAAACAAAAATTTGACCTCGGCCAGCTTGAAGTTACCGCAAGTACACAAGACCTGAAAGATGATCGTAAAAATGATCAAAAATACTCTCTAACAATACGTGCATTCGATGACAACTGGAACATGGTTGAACAAAACAGTGGCGGTTTAGGAGACTTGGAATCAAAACAAAAAACTCACGGCTTAAAAACCGTGATGCGCTTTGATCCTAAAGAAGATGCTTTAGGTTTAACTCATACTTCCACTTTAGGGGCTGAGGCGAATTATACCAAAGGGACTTATGTCCGAGATCGTGATTATTTCCGTTATACCTATACCGGAGAGATTGGGCTAGACAACATGTACTCAGGGTACCTTAGCAACATAACGCGTTTCCGCCAAGGCTCATATTCTGCAGATTATACCAACTATGCCATTTTTCTTGATGACAGTATTCAATATGGCAAATTAACGCTACGTCCTGGAGTTCGTCTCGATCGTGATGATTTTGTAAACCGTACCAATATTGCTCCTCGTTTAAGTGGGATCTACGATGTCTTTGGGGATGGCAAAACCCAAATTATTGCGGGGGCTAACCGTTATTATGGCCGCTCAATGCTGACTTATGCGCTATATGGTGCACAGAATGACGGTATGCAAAACTGTATGGCATATAGCGAATCAATGGCTTGTTCTCTAAATCCAAACAAAAATGATTGGGATAACCAAAAAGATTATGAGGGGCTGGAGTCATTAAAAACACCGTATAACGATGAACTTACTCTTGCATTACAACAAGATATTTTATCCACCACATGGCGTTTACAATATGTGCATCGTGAAGGTTATGATGAAGTCAGAAACCGTACCAAGTATGACAATCCCCGAGATCCAAATACACGCAGTATCCGTACTTTTGATAATGGCGGTCGCAGCTCACACGACACCGTAACCCTTTCCGTTAATAATAGCCAACCTTGGGAATGGGCTGATGCGTCTCATGTTATGACAGCGTCTTTCACATGGCAGCAAACAGAAAGTAATACGCCAAAAGATGCGGGTTACAGCTCATATGACCCTAGCAATCGCGTTAACCTCGATAAAGTCTCTTACAACGGCAAAATTATCGATGCATCAAAATTACCGTCTACCAGTTTTAACTCACCAATTAAACTTAATCTAGAGATGACCAGTGTTTGGGATGACTACGACGTCACTTGGTACAACCGGCTGCAATGGTGGGGATCTCGCTCTCAAGCCGTTCGCTATGACAATGCGTACGATTTTGACCCTGAATATGGTCAAGTTCGTAAATACACCAAACAACACTTCGCAAGTAAATACACATGGGATACTCGTCTAGGCTGGAAACCTGACTTCGCTTACGGTTTTGGCGTTTCAGTTGAAGTCAACAACGTATTGAATAATAGAAATATATCAGATCGCTTTACATACGATAACCGTGTCATTAAAGCCTATGAGCCGGGTCGTCAATTCTGGTTACAAGTGAATTATGATTTTTAAGTCATAGCTGCAATGTGAGCAATTAACACAATATTAATCATTAAATTAAAACAACAAATGAATAAAACGTCATGAAGACACTGAAACAATTTTTCTATTTAGTTAAACCTTTTTGGGGGCAGCGTGCTGCCCTTTTGTGCTGGATACTCCTGTTTGCCTCACTTGGGCTCACACTGTCCTCAGTTTGGTTCAACGTCAAAATGAATATGTGGAATGGGGACTTTTATAACGCCCTACAAAAACTCGACGGCCAAGCGCTGTATGGTTTATTGCAATACTTCGTGATCTTAGTCAGTGGACTAATTTTTGTCGTCGTGATGGGTAACTACCTAAAGCAAATGTTAATTATCCGTTGGCGCAAAGGCATGACCGAGCAAATACTTAGCCGTTGGTTGTCACCGAACAGTAAACACTACCTACTAAGACTAACATCCCAAGAGCCCGATAACCCAGACCAACGTATCGCCGAAGATATTCGTTTACTGATTGAATCGACATTAAATTTAGTAGTGACATTCCTCCACTCAATGTTAACGCTGATTTCATTTGCTGCGATTCTTTGGACATTGTCTGGCAGCCTATCGTTTAATTTTGCCGATAGCGACTGGACCCTACCCGGCTATATGTTCTGGGCATGTATTATTTATACCCTAATTGGTATCGCGCTTACTCAATGGATTGGTTTTCCACTACGCCGTTTACATATGGATAAACAACGCCGTGAAGCCGATTACCGTAGTGCATTAATTAATTGTCGCCAACATGGCGATGCCATCGCAGGGCAACGTGGTGAGACCCAAGATAGAAAAGAACTGATGGGGCGCTTTGGTGAAATTATTAGTAACTGGAACCGCCTGATCCGCTGCGAACGAAACTTATCTTTCTACACTGTTGGTTACCAACAAGTCACCGCTTTAGCACCTGTATTACTCGCTCTTCCTAAATTCCTTGCGGGTGAAATTATGTTGGGTGGCTTAATGCAGCTACGCCAAGCGTTTACCAGTGTTGCCACTTCACTCGGTTGGTTTATTTTTGCCTATAAAGAAATCGCAGCATGGCAGGCAACGGTCTCCCGTTTATATAATTTTGTTGTTTTATTGGAAAACGATAACAAGGCTATAGTGACTCTCGACGAAAAATCGCCACCACTGCAGGCTAAATTATCAGTTTCTACCGCAGACAACCGCTGCTTAATTAATTCTGTGAATATAACTGCCAAGCAAGGCGAATTAACCTTGATTAGTGGCCGTTCCGGTATTGGTAAATCGACTTTATTACGTACACTTAGCGGACATTGGCCATTTTTTAACGGTACCATTACCCGAACAGAGCAAGTTATGTGGGTTCCACAGCGCCTTTATCTGCCCATAAGTCGTTTGGATAACCTACTGGCTTACCCTAAAACGACATCTCAATTCAGTCAGCAAGATTTTCAATATGCGTTAACTTTAGTTGGCTTAGAAAAACTGCATCATCAACTAGCACTCGAAACCGATTGGAATAACCGTTTATCTGGTGGGGAACAACAGCGGATTATGTTTGCGCGTTTATTGCTCAACCGACCAAAACTACTTTTATTAGATGAAACAACCTCGGCCCTTGATGACAACAGTGCTTTAGAGCTAATCGCCCTATTAAAAGCAGAGTTGCATGACAGTGCCATTGTCTTAGTAAGCCATCAAAGCTTTGTTGCTCAGTTTGCAGAACAACAACTGCATCTCACCGAACCTGTGAGTAAAGACCTTTTGAATACAGGAACACCTGAATATGCTTCATAAAATAGCCCTCACCATAATAGCCAGCCTAACGGTTATCGGTTGTGTATCCACCAACCCAACTTCAAACAACCGCTTACCAGTGCGCAATGACCTTCAGCACTATCAGCTTGAGAATGGACTGCAAGTTTACCTTCTACAACGTAATCAACCGGGCGTTGAGCTGCGTTTATTAGTCGGCAGTGGCTCATTACAAGAAAATGAACAGCAGCTTGGCCTTGCGCACTTTACTGAACATATGGCCTTTAAAGGCACCAAACACTTCCCGGGCACGACCGGTTTCAAGCAGCTTGAGCACCAAGGGTTAAAACTTGGTAGTCATGTTAATGCGATCACCAGTTTAAATTCCACGCTATATAAATTATCACTACCAGAAGCCTCGACAGCACAAGTTGCCATTGGCTTACAAGTAATGGCAGATTGGGCGTCAAATATGACATTTGACCAAGATGCTTTTGAAAAAGAACGTCCAGTGATTATCGAAGAATGGCGTTTACGTCAAGGAATGGGCTATCGCATCAACGATAGTTTAGAAAAATTACGTTACCACGGTAGCCGTTACGCTGAACGCAACCCCATTGGTTCATTAGATATCGTACGCAATGCACCGATTGAGCAAGCGAAAAACTATTATCAAACATGGTATCAACCTCAACGAATGTCGCTATTAATTATTGGTGATTTTAATAGTTCATCAATACGCAATCAGGTTGATAATTTATTTGCACTCCCTAAACCCGAAAAAGTGGCAGAAGATAACCCACAATGGAAACAATTCGCCCATTCAACCAATATGTTAGTGCAAGGAGTGTTTGATAAAGAGCAAGGGGCGCGTTATGTGCAATTTGCGTTACAAAAGGATGTCAGCGCACCGCTAAATACGCGCTTAGGACAATCCGAAGATTTACTAGATAACCTCTGGTTAGCCATTTTAAATCAACGCTTTTCCGTCATAGTCGATAATGGCATCTTGCCCTCCATTAGTATCAATGAGCAAGGGTCGATGCTGGATAACCGACGCCTTCAACAGTTGATGATTATTCATCCAAAGGGTAACGATTACATCGGGGCAACCCAACTGTTATTCACTGAATTGCAGCGCTTAGCCACAGAGCCTGTAACTCCTGAAGAACTGGAAACGGCCAAACAAGCCATGCTGAAAAAATTCAGCCTGCAAGCGGCTTCAGAGCAACGTTATAGCAATGAATATATAGCAGGGCAACTGACAACGGCACTTGAATACGACATGCCAATGTGGAATAAACGCCAGCAGTTAGATAACAGCTACCAGTTGATAAAATCTGTCAAACCGCAGGACTTACAACAACATGTCGCTAAGTTCCTACAAACTGCCTCCCCGCGTTTAGCATTAATTGGCCCCGATACTGATGCCACGACAATGGACAAATCGGCATTTAATCAGCAATGGGTTAAAATACGCCAAAGCACACCAGGACCATTTACGTTGCGCTCCAAAGCGATTCAATTACAGCTACCTCAAGTTCCCAAAGGTGATATTGTTGAGCAATCTAAGCTGCCCGTTGAAAAAACAGAACATTGGACATTAAGCAATGGCATTCAGGTAATTGTTAAGGCAGATAAAAACCTGAAAGATGATATTCAGTTTAATTTGCAGCTTCCGGGAGGGCGTTCTTTAGAAACGGCTCAAACTTCGGGGTTAACTGATTGGGCGTTGAAGCTGCCAGAAAGCAGTGGCTACGGTAACTACAGTGCTCGTGATTTGGCTTTATTTGCTAAACAAAACCAAATTTCTCTGCGCCCTTATAGTGAATTACTGACTCACGGTTTTCGTGGTAAAGCGCCAGCTGATAACTTAGAAACCGCATTGCAATTGTTGCATTTAAAATTAACCGCACCGCAATTTAGCGGTGAGAAATTAGAACAACAAAAACAATCCTTAACATTGAACCTATCCAAAACCCCCGTAGAACGTACTTTCCTCGATAATATTAATCAAGAAAGCTATCACCACGGCGAACTATTAGTCATCAAACCACAAGGAAGCTGGCAACAATTTACGGCGCAACAGTTACAAAAAACCAACCGCCAACTAGTGACCTCTACAGCAGATATGACGTTGGTTATCTCAGGGGCCATAAACAGTCGTGACCTCAAACCAATATTAGAAAAGTGGTTAGCGTCTCTCCCTGCGAGCGACCAAAAACTAAAATCTCGTGACCAAGGCATCATGCCAAAAATGGCCAGTTTTAATAAAACTTATCCCATCAGTAGTAGTGATAAAAGCATGGTCAGCATTCAATTCGCCTCACCTGCGATGTGGTCACAGCAAGACCAACTTGCAATACAACTGATTGATACGATTGTTAGTCAGCGTTTACGTGGTGAGTTAAGAGAAAAAGCCAGTGGTATCTATGCGCTCGGTTTTTCACAAATGTTAGCGAAAAAACCACAGCCTTATTACCTTGCTCGCTTGAATTTCACCACCTCTCCAGAACGTGCTGAGGAAATGACGCAAATTGCCCAAAAAACGATTGGGCAAATTCGTCAAATGTGGGCGGACAATAAAGTCTTAAACTGAACAAAATAGATCTAAACTATGACAATAAAGTCTTAAACTAGACAGAATAGTTGTAAACTGAAATCAGTCCAGTTATGCTGTGAAAAAGCATACTGGACTTTTGTTATGGCTAAAGCAAACTCTTCATTTTCTGAAGTGCAAATTGCCCGTCGTATTAAAGAGGGGCGTGGCCAAGGGCATGGTAAAGACTATATTCCATGGCTAACAGTACAAGAAGTTCCTTCTTCAGGTCGTTCCCACCGTATTTATTCTCATAAGACGGGACGAGTCCATCATTTGCTATCTGACTTAGAGCTTGCTGTTTTTCTCAGTCTTGAGTGGGAGAGCAGCGTGCTAGATATACGCGAGCAGTTCCCCTTATTACCTAGTGATACCAGGCAGATTGCAATAGATAGTGGTATTAAGCATCCTGTTATTCGTGGTGTAGATCAGGTTATGTCTACTGATTTTTTAGTGGACTGCAAAGATGGTCCTTTTGAGCAGTTTGCTATTCAAGTCAAACCTGCAGCAGCCTTACAAGACGAGCGTACCTTAGAAAAACTAGAACTAGAGCGTCGCTATTGGCAGCAAAAGCAAATTCCTTGGTTCATTTTTACTGATAAAGAAATAAATCCCGTAGTAAAAGAAAATATTGAATGGCTTTATTCAGTGAAAACAGAAGAAGTTTCTGCGGAGCTTTTAGCACAACTATCCCCATTGGCCCATATCCTGCAAGAAAAAGGAGATGAAAACATTATCAATGTCTGTAAGCAGGTTGATATTGCTTATGATTTGGAGTTAGGCAAAACATTGAGTGAGATACGAGCCTTAACCGCAAATGGTTTTATTAAGTTCAATATTTATAAGTCTTTCAGGGCAAATAAGTGTGCAGATCTCTGTATTAGCCAAGTAGTGAATATGGAGGAGTTGCGCTATGTGGCAAATTAATGAGGTTGTGCTATTTGATAATGATCCGTATCGCATTTTGGCTATAGAGGATGGCCAAGTTGTCTGGATGCAAATAAGCGCTGATAAAGGAGTTCCACAAGCTAGGGCTGAGTTGTTGCTAATGCAGTATTTAGATGAAGGCCGCTTAGTTAGAACTGATGACCCTTATGTACATCTTGATTTAGAAGAGCCGTCTGTAGATTCTGTCAGCTTCCAGAAGCGCGAGGAGGATTATCGAAAAATTCTTCCTATTATTAATAGTAAGGATCGTTTCGACCCTAAAGTCAGAAGCGAACTCGTTGAGCATGTGGTCCAAGAACATAAGGTTACTAAGGCTACAGTTTATAAGTTGTTACGCCGTTACTGGCAGCGTGGTCAAACGCCTAATGCATTAATTCCTGACTACAAAAACAGCGGTGCACCAGGGGAAAGACGTTCAGCGACAGGAACAGCAAAGATTGGCCGAGCCAGAGAATATGGTAAGGGTGAAGGAACCAAGGTAACGCCCGAGATTGAACGCCTTTTTAGGTTGACCATAGAAAAGCACCTGTTAAATCAAAAAGGTACAAAGACCACCGTTGCCTATAGACGATTTGTGGACTTGTTTGCTCAGTATTTTCCTCGCATTCCCCAAGAGGATTACCCAACACTACGTCAGTTTCGTTATTTTTATGATCGAGAATACCCTAAAGCTCAGCGCTTAAAGTCTAGAGTTAAAGCAGGGGTATATAAAAAAGACGTACGACCCTTAAGTAGTACAGCCACTTCTCAGGCGTTAGGCCCTGGGAGTCGTTATGAGATTGATGCCACGATTGCTGATATTTATTTAGTGGATCATCATGATCGCCAAAAAATCATAGGAAGACCAACGCTTTACATTGTGATTGATGTGTTTAGTCGGATGATCACGGGCTTTTATATCGGCTTTGAAAATCCGTCTTATGTGGTGGCGATGCAGGCTTTTGTAAATGCTTGCTCTGACAAAACGGCCATTTGTGCCCAGCATGATATTGAGATTAGTAGCTCAGACTGGCCGTGTGTAGGTTTGCCAGATGTGTTGCTAGCGGACCGTGGCGAATTAATGAGTCATCAGGTCGAAGCCTTAGTTTCTAGTTTTAATGTGCGAGTGGAAAGTGCTCCACCTAGACGTGGCGATGCTAAAGGCATAGTGGAAAGCACTTTTAGAACACTACAAGCCGAGTTTAAGTCCTTTGCACCTGGCATTGTAGAGGGCAGTCGGATCAAAAGCCATGGTGAAACAGACTATAGGTTAGATGCATCTCTGTCGGTATTTGAGTTCACACAAATTATTTTGCGTACGATCTTATTCAGAAATAACCATCTGGTGATGGATAAATACGATCGAGATGCTGATTTTCCTACAGATTTACCGTCTATTCCTGTCCAGCTATGGCAATGGGGTATGCAGCATCGTACAGGTAGTTTAAGGGCTGTGGAGCAAGAGCAGTTGCGAGTAGCGTTACTGCCTCGCCGAAAGGTCTCTATTTCTTCATTTGGCGTTAATTTGTGGGGTTTGTATTACTCGGGGTCAGAGATTCTGCGTGAGGGTTGGTTGCAGCGGAGCACTGATATAGCTAGACCTCAACATTTAGAAGCGGCTTATGACCCAGTGCTGGTTGATACGATTTATTTGTTTCCGCAAGTTGGCAGCCGTGTATTTTGGCGCTGTAATCTGACGGAACGTAGTCGGCAGTTTAAAGGTCTCTCATTTTGGGAGGTTTGGGATATACAAGCACAAGAAAAACACAATAAAGCCAATGCGAAGCAGGATGAGTTAACTAAACGCAGGGAGCTTGAGGCGTTTATTCAGCAAACCATTCAGAAAGCGAATAAGTTAACGCCCAGTACTACTGAGCCCAAATCAACACGCATTAAGCAGATTAAAACTAATAAAAAAGAAGCCGTGACCTCGGAGCGTAAAAAACGTGCGGAGCATTTGAAGCCAAGCTCTTCAGGTGATGAGGCTAAAGTTATTCCTTTCAACGCAGTGGAAGCGGATGATCAAGAAGATTACAGCCTACCCACATACGTGCCTGAATTATTTCAGGATCCACCAGAAAAGGATGAGTCATGAGTGCTACCCGGATTCAAGCAGTTTATCGTGATACGGGGGTAGAGGCTTATCGTGATAATCCTTTTATCGAGGCCTTACCACCATTACAAGAGTCAGTGAATAGTGCTGCATCACTGAAATCCTCTTTACAGCTTACTTCCTCTGACTTGCAAAAGTCCCGTGTTATCAGAGCTCATACCATTTGTCGTATTCCAGATGACTATTTTCAGCCATTAGGTACGCATTTGCTACTAAGTGAGCGTATTTCGGTCATGATTCGAGGTGGCTACGTAGGCAGAAATCCTAAAACAGGAGATTTACAAAAGCATTTACAAAATGGTTATGAGCGTGTTCAAACGGGAGAGTTGGAGACATTTCGCTTTGAGGAGGCACGATCTACGGCACAAAGCTTATTGTTAATTGGTTGTTCTGGTAGTGGGAAGACGACCTCTCTTCATCGTATTCTAGCCACGTATCCTCAGGTGATTTACCATCGTGAACTCAATGTAGAGCAGGTGGTGTATTTGAAAATAGACTGCTCGCATAATGGTTCGCTAAAAGAAATCTGCTTGAATTTTTTCAGAGCGTTGGATCGAGCCTTGGGCTCGAACTATGAGCGTCGTTATGGCTTAAAACGTCATGGTATAGAAACCATGTTGGCTTTGATGTCGCAAATAGCCAATGCACATGCTTTAGGGTTGTTGGTTATTGATGAAATTCAGCATTTAAGCCGCTCTCGTTCGGGTGGATCTCAAGAGATGCTGAACTTTTTTGTGACGATGGTGAATATTATTGGCGTACCAGTGATGTTGATTGGTACCCCTAAAGCACGAGAGATTTTTGAGGCTGATTTGCGGTCTGCACGTAGAGGGGCAGGGTTTGGAGCTATATTCTGGGATCCTATACAACAAACGCAACGTGGAAAGCCCAATCAAGAGTGGATCGCTTTTACGGATAATCTTTGGCAATTACAGCTTTTACAACGCAAAGATGCGCTGTTATCGGATGAGGTCCGTGATGTGTGGTATGAGCTAAGCCAAGGAGTGATGGACATTGTAGTAAAACTTTTTGTACTCGCTCAGCTCCGTGCGCTAGCTTTAGGCAATGAGCGTATTACCGCTGGTTTATTGCGGCAAGTGTATCAAGATGAGTTAAAGCCTGTGCACCCCATGCTAGAGGCATTACGCTCGGGTATCCCAGAACGCATTGCTCGTTATTCTGATCTAGTCGTTCCCGAGATTGATAAACGGTTAATCCAACTTCAGCTAGATATCGCAGCGATACAAGAACAAACACCAGAAGAAAAAGCCCTTCAAGAGTTAGATACCGAAGATCAGCGTCATTTATATCTGATGCTGAAAGAGGATTACGATTCAAGCCTGTTAATTCCCACTATTAAAAAAGCGTTTAGCCAGAATCCAACGATGACAAGACAAAAGTTACTGCCTCTTGTTTTGCAGTGGTTGATGGAAGGCGAAACGGTAGTGTCAGAACTAGAAAAGCCCTCCAAGAGTAAAAAGGTTTCGGCTATAAAGGTAGTCAAGCCCAGCGACTGGGATAGCTTGCCTGATACGGATTTACGTTATATCTATTCACAACGCCAACCTGAAAAAACCATGCATGAACGGTTAAAAGGGAAAGGGGTAATAGTGGATATGGCGAGCTTATTTAAACAAGCAGGTTAGCCATGAGAAACTTTCCTGTTCCGTACTCGAATGAGCTGATTTATAGCACTATTGCACGGGCAGGCGTTTATCAAGGGATTGTTAGTCCTAAGCAGCTGTTGGATGAGGTGTATGGCAACCGCAAGGTGGTCGCTACCTTAGGTCTGCCCTCGCATTTAGGTGTGATAGCAAGACATCTACATCAAACAGGACGTTACGCTGTTCAGCAGCTTATTTATGAGCATACCTTATTCCCTTTATATGCTCCGTTTGTAGGCAAGGAGCGCCGAGACGAAGCTATTCGGTTAATGGAGTACAAAGCGCAAGGTGCGGTGCATTTAATGCTAGGAGTCGCTGCTTCTAGAGTTAAGAGCGATAACCGCTTTAGATACTGCCCTGATTGCGTTGCTCTTCAGCTAAATAGGTATGGGGAAGCCTTTTGGCAACGAGATTGGTATTTGCCCGCTTTGCCATATTGTCCAAAACACGGTGCTTTAGTCTTCTTTGATAGAGCTGTAGATGATCACCGACATCAATTTTGGGCTTTGGGTCATACTGAGCTGCTTTCAGACTACCCCAAAGACTCCCTATCTCAATTAACAGCACTAGCTGCTTATATAGCCCCTCTGTTAGAGGGGGAACCGCAGAATTCGGAAAAAATCGTACGCTAAGCTAACGGTGTTCTCGTGACAGCTCTTTGACTAGGCTTTCTAAGGCCATTCTGATAGCCCTGACTTCCTGAAAAGCCATGGCTAAAATTTGTGCGGCTAAAAGGGATAACCGATGGTAAAGTAAGTTATCCCTGTCGAGATACTGAAAAGCGTTATCCTCGTTTTTCCCAAAACTGTTTTGCCAGTTCGCTCAGAGCGCTAGTTAACTGAGCGACAGATTTCGCACTTTGCAAATTATTCTGCCCGGTCTGTACATTGGTATCAGCAGCATCGCGTATATTGATAATACTGCGGTTTATGTCTTCACTTACTGCTCCCTGCTGCTCGACCGCAGTCGCTATTTGCGCGTTCATGTCGGTAATTTCGTTAACGCGTTGGCCAATTCCATCAAGAGCTGTAGCTGCTTCCTCTGCGTGAGCTACACTCGTGTGCGCTTGCCGACTACTTTGCTCCATGACTGTAACAGCGGATTGCGCTCGCTCTTGTAGAGCGCTGATCATGCTTTGAATATCCGTTGTCGATTGCTGTGTGCGAGCAGCAAGACTGCGAACCTCATCGGCGACAACAGCAAAACCACGCCCCTGCTCACCAGCACGCGCGGCCTCAATTGCTGCGTTGAGTGCCAACAAATTCGTTTGCTCGGCGATCCCTCGTATAACGTCAAGAACTTTTGATATCTCGTTACTTTGACCTTCAAGCTCATGAATAACCTGAGTGGCTTGCCTAATTTCACCTTCAAGGGCAGTGATTGACTGGCTTGTGTGGGCTACCAGACGCTGGCCAGATGCCGTCTCAGTGTCTGCTCTTCCGGCCGCATCTGCAGCATGCTGTGCATTGCTCGCAACCTCTTGAATGCTTGCCACCATTTGGTTTACTGCCGTTGCTATTTGATCTGTCTCTGCCTGCTGCTCAACTGTAAGTACATTGCTTGACTCAATATCCTTTAGTAGGCCTCGGGTGTGTTCGCTAAGCCGATTTGATGCATCACCTATGCGACCTACTATGGCGCCTGTTTCAGCTTGCATCATTCGTAAAGCAAACTCTATTTGGCCAAACTCATCGGTGCGCCCAGTGTAGAGGGATTGACTTAATGGGTTATTGGAAATATTCCTGGCTCTTTCAACCAGTCTTCCAAGAGGAGAGAGAATAGCCAAAACACTAACAGAGCTTAAGCTTCCTGACATTAAAGTGGCTAACAATAAGCTGCTTATTGATGTATCAGTAAGCATGCCGGCAGCCATTGCGCTTGATATAATACTACCCCATATGAGCAAGAGTATTTTCACGGAAAAGCTAGCAGCCAATTTCGGCCTCGCGGCCTTCCCGCTTCTCAATTGAGCATATAATTTTTCCGCAGCCAAAACCTGCTCAGGTTCAGGCTTGGTCCTTACAGACTGGTATTCAACAATCGAACCATTCTTAGCTATTGGCGTTACATAAGCACTTACCCAATAGTGGTCGCCATTTTTACAGCGATTTTTTACTAGCCCCATCCATGAGCGGCCAGATTTTAATGTACTCCACATATGCTCAAATGCAGCAGGCGGCATATCTGGGTGTCTTACGATGTTGTGAGGCTGGCCTAATAGTTCTTCCTCAGTGAAACCACTGATTTTAATGAAGTCAGGATTAACGTACGTGATATGGCTTTGAGGGGAGGTAGTCGAAAGAATATTGGCATCTTTTGGGGCACTGTTGCAAATAGTCGGTGGTGATAAACTTATCATCCCCTTTTGCTGATGGAGCTGCACATGAACCCATTCAAAGGCCGGCATTTTCAGCGTGACATCATTCTGTGGGCCGTACGCTGGTACTGCAAATACGGCATCAGTTACCGTGAGCTGCAGGAGATGCTGGCTGAACGCGGAGTGAATGTCGATCACTCCACGATTTACCGCTGGGTTCAGCGTTATGCGCCTGAAATGGAAAAACGGCTGCGCTGGTACTGGCGTAACCCTTCCGATCTTTGCCCGTGGCACATGGATGAAACCTACGTGAAGGTCAATGGCCGCTGGGCGTATCTGTACCGGGCCGTCGACAGCCGGGGCCGCACTGTCGATTTTTATCTCTCCTCCCGTCGTAACAGCAAAGCTGCATACCGGTTTCTGGGTAAAATCCTCAACAACGTGAAGAAGTGGCAGATCCCGCGATTCATCAACACGGATAAAGCGCCCGCCTATGGTCGCGCGCTTGCTCTGCTCAAACGCGAAGGCCGGTGCCCGTCTGACGTTGAACACCGACAGATTAAGTACCGGAACAACGTGATTGAATGCGATCATGGCAAACTGAAACGGATAATCGGCGCCACGCTGGGATTTAAATCCATGAAGACGGCTTACGCCACCATCAAAGGTATTGAGGTGATGCGTGCACTACGCAAAGGCCAGGCCTCAGCATTTTATTATGGTGATCCCCTGGGCGAAATGCGCCTGGTAAGCAGAGTTTTTGAAATGTAAGGCCTTTGAATAAGACAAAAGGCTGCCTCATCGCTAACTTTGCAACAGTGCCTAAAATAAGCCTTATATCCAAGCATAAAACAAGGTTGTCTAGACTTCTTTTAACAGTAAAGTTATCATAAAACTGAATTTTATTTTTTAGGTAAGTTTATGCATTCTATCCGCATTCGTTAAGACACAACTATTTGCATAGTGACACTATTTTATAATGGTGGGCTTTTGTTGTGTCTTTAAGAATATATGCGGATATATAAAGTAAAAGTATGCTTAATTTATAAGTATGCTTTTAGTGCATAGTTTCCAGTTATAACTTAATTGACTAGCTATTTGTCCACCCTGTGGATGAATAGCTTTTTTTTTGGGAGGACACTGTGATGCTAGCTTTTGTTTTCACCTAAATCCTGTTTGCTGCATAAAAAATTTCAAGAGCTAAACAGGAGTAAATAAAAATGAGTTTAATTATTAAAGCGAGAAACATACGCTTGGATTATGCTGGGCGTGATGTTTTGGATATTGATGAATTGGAAATTCACTCTTATGACCGTATTGGTCTTGTGGGTGATAACGGAGCAGGAAAGAGTAGTTTACTCAAAGTACTTAATGGCGAAATTGTTTTAGCCGAAGCGACATTACAGCGTTTTGGTGATTTTGCACATATCAGCCAACTGGGCGGAATCGAAATAGAAACGGTCGAAGACCGGGCAATGTTATCTCGCCTTGGTGTTTCCAATGTACAAAACGACACAATGAGTGGCGGAGAGGAAACTCGTGCAAAAATTGCTGCCGCATTTTCCCAACAAGTACATGGCATTCTAGCGGATGAACCAACCAGCCACCTTGATCTCAATGGAATAGATCTACTTATTGGTCAACTTAAAGCATTTGATGGAGCATTACTTGTTATCAGTCATGACCGATATTTTCTTGATATGGTTGTAGACAAGATATGGGAGTTAAAAGACGGTAAAATTACGGAATATTGGGGTGGTTACTCGGATTACTTGCGTCAAAAAGAAGAAGAGCGACAACACCAAGCCGTAGAATATGAGCTGATGATGAAGGAACGGGAGCGATTAGAATCTGCTGTGCAAGAAAAACGCCAGCAAGCTAATCGATTAGACAATAAGAAAAAAGGAGAAAAATCCAAAAACTCTACCGAAAGTGCTGGACGACTTGGGCATGCAAAAATGACTGGCACCAAGCAAAGAAAACTGTATCAGGCAGCTAAGAGTATGGAAAAGCGTTTGGCTGCATTAGAAGATATTCAAGCACCAGAGCATTTGCGTTCTATTCGTTTTCGTCAAAGTTCAGCCCTAGAACTGCACAATAAGTTCCCGATTACGGCAGATGGTCTGAGCTTAAAATTTGGTAGCCGTACTATCTTTGATGACGCTAACTTTATAATACCGCTTGGCGCTAAAGTCGCTATAACTGGATCGAATGGAACAGGGAAAACGTCCTTGTTAAAAATGATATCAGAACGTGCTGATGGATTAACCATATCTCCAAAAGCTGAAATTGGCTACTTTACACAAACAGGATATAAATTTAACACGCATAAATCTGTGCTCTCCTTTATGCAGGAAGAGTGCGAGTACACAGTTGCGGAAATTCGTGCAGTATTGGCTTCAATGGGGATCGGAGCGAATGATATTCAAAAAAACTTATCCGACTTATCGGGAGGTGAAATCATCAAACTGCTTTTATCCAAAATGCTTTTAGGAAAATATAATATTTTGCTTATGGATGAACCAGGAAACTATCTTGACCTAAAAAGTATTGCCGCATTAGAAACAATGATGAAGTCCTATGCAGGAACTATTATCTTCGTATCTCATGACAAGCAATTGGTCGATAATATTGCTGACATTATCTACGAGATCAAAGACCACAAAATCATCAAGACTTTTGAGAGAGATTGTTAATGATAGCCAATCTAATCCGAACATTAATTATTGAACTCTTTAAAGGAAATTAAAAATGACAATTCAAGATATTCAATCACTTGCTGAAGCACACGGCTTGTTGCTTACGGACAAAATGAATTTCAATGAAATGGGCATTGATTTTAAGGTCGTTTTTGCTCTTGATACAAAGGGGCAACAATGGTTGCTGCGTATTCCTCGTCGTGATGGCATGAGGGAACAAATCAAGAAAGAAAAACGCATTTTAGAATTGGTAAAAAAACATCTTTCTGTAGAGGTTCCTGATTGGAGAATTTCATCTACAGAATTAGTGGCTTATCCCATACTTAAAGATAATCCTGTTTTAAATTTGGATGCTGAAACCTATGAAATAATTTGGAATATGGACAAAGATAGCCCGAAATACATAACATCTTTGGCAAAAACCTTATTTGAAATCCATAGTATTCCTGAAAAAGAAGTTCGGGAAAATGATTTGAAAATTATGAAACCTTCAGATTTAAGACCTGAAATAGCAAACAATTTGCAGTTAGTAAAATCTGAAATTGGTATAAGTGAGCAATTGGAAACCCGCTACAGAAAATGGTTGGATAATGATGTTCTATGGGCAGATTTCACCCAATTTATACATGGCGATTTATATGCTGGGCATGTACTAGCTTCAAAGGATGGAGCTGTTTCAGGCGTTATTGATTGGTCAACAGCCCATATAGATGACCCAGCGATTGATTTTGCTGGGCATGTAACTTTGTTTGGAGAAGAAAGCCTCAAAACTCTAATCATCGAGTATGAAAAACTAGGGGGTAAAGTTTGGAATAAACTATATGAACAGACTTTAGAAAGAGCAGCGGCCTCTCCTTTGATGTATGGTTTATTTGCCTTAGAAACTCAAAATGAAAGCCTTATCGTTGGAGCAAAAGCTCAGTTGGGAGTTATATAATTTAAAAATATGATTGCTGAGAACTGCCTTGTTTTGAAACTTGGTTGGCTTTAATTAGTTTTTAGTATTCTTTATAGAAAATGCCTCGATCAAGGGGCATTTCTAACAATCATTTAACATAAAATTTCTTATGTGAAGTAACCTGAATGCAGCGGTGCCCCATTGGGGGCGCGTTGAGATAAGCCTCTTTTAGATAACTTTAGCAACTCGATAGACAGTTGCAACTCCACAATTCACTGCTTTGGCAATTTCTTCCTTAGTCATATTGCCAACTACTAGCAATTCTTTTATTCGTTTATGTTTAGCCTCATTTGCCTTCTTGCCTGTTGGTTTGTAACCCGAACGTGCCAGGCCCTGCTTAATACGTTCTATACGTTTCTCATTGTCTAGGCGGGCCATTGTTGCCAGAAGATCAATCAACATATTGTTGATGAGTTCCAAGATTGAATGAGTAATGCTGTCACTGGTTTGAAGGCACTGTTGCAAATAGTCGGTGGTGATAAACTTATCATCCCCTTTTGCTGATGGAGCTGCACATGAACCCATTCAAAGGCCGGCATTTTCAGCGTGACATCATTCTGTGGGCCGTACGCTGGTACTGCAAATACGGCATCAGTTACCGTGAGCTGCAGGAGATGCTGGCTGAACGCGGAGTGAATGTCGATCACTCCACGATTTACCGCTGGGTTCAGCGTTATGCGCCTGAAATGGAAAAACGGCTGCGCTGGTACTGGCGTAACCCTTCCGATCTTTGCCCGTGGCACATGGATGAAACCTACGTGAAGGTCAATGGCCGCTGGGCGTATCTGTACCGGGCCGTCGACAGCCGGGGCCGCACTGTCGATTTTTATCTCTCCTCCCGTCGTAACAGCAAAGCTGCATACCGGTTTCTGGGTAAAATCCTCAACAACGTGAAGAAGTGGCAGATCCCGCGATTCATCAACACGGATAAAGCGCCCGCCTATGGTCGCGCGCTTGCTCTGCTCAAACGCGAAGGCCGGTGCCCGTCTGACGTTGAACACCGACAGATTAAGTACCGGAACAACGTGATTGAATGCGATCATGGCAAACTGAAACGGATAATCGGCGCCACGCTGGGATTTAAATCCATGAAGACGGCTTACGCCACCATCAAAGGTATTGAGGTGATGCGTGCACTACGCAAAGGCCAGGCCTCAGCATTTTATTATGGTGATCCCCTGGGCGAAATGCGCCTGGTAAGCAGAGTTTTTGAAATGTAAGGCCTTTGAATAAGACAAAAGGCTGCCTCATCGCTAACTTTGCAACAGTGCCAATTTATGAGTAAAGGATTATGTCCACGATAAGCACCTGGGTCGATTCCTGGGAGGCGGCCATGAGGGTAGGGAAGCGCCGTCCCGTCAAGTCAGCGTAATGCTCTGCCAGTGTTACAACCAATTAACCAATTCTGATTAGAAAAACTCATCGAGCATCAAATGAAACTGCAATTTATTCATATCAGGATTATCAATACCATATTTTTGAAAAAGCCGTTTCTGTAATGAAGGAGAAAACTCACCGAGGCAGTTCCATAGGATGGCAAGATCCTGGTATCGGTCTGCGATTCCGACTCGTCCAACATCAATACAACCTATTAATTTCCCCTCGTCAAAAATAAGGTTATCAAGTGAGAAATCACCATGAGTGACGACTGAATCCGGTGAGAATGGCAAAAGCTTATGCATTTCTTTCCAGACTTGTTCAACAGGCCAGCCATTACGCTCGTCATCAAAATCACTCGCATCAACCAAACCGTTATTCATTCGTGATTGCGCCTGAGCGAGACGAAATACGCGATCGCTGTTAAAAGGACAATTACAAACAGGAATCGAATGCAACCGGCGCAGGAACACTGCCAGCGCATCAACAATATTTTCACCTGAATCAGGATATTCTTCTAATACCTGGAATGCTGTTTTCCCGGGGATCGCAGTGGTGAGTAACCATGCATCATCAGGAGTACGGATAAAATGCTTGATGGTCGGAAGAGGCATAAATTCCGTCAGCCAGTTTAGTCTGACCATCTCATCTGTAACATCATTGGCAACGCTACCTTTGCCATGTTTCAGAAACAACTCTGGCGCATCGG
The DNA here is from genome assembly GCF_041344805.1 of Providencia sp. TYF-12. Lineage (NCBI taxonomy): Bacteria > Pseudomonadati > Pseudomonadota > Gammaproteobacteria > Enterobacterales > Morganellaceae > Providencia > Providencia sp. TYF-12. The sequence goes on along the minus strand of NZ_CP166833.1, from coordinate 763,109 downwards.
GCTTCCCATACAATCGATAGATTGTCGCACCTGATTGCCCGACATTATCGCGAGCCCATTTATACCCATATAAATCAGCATCCATGTTGGAATTTAATCGCGGCCTCGAGCAAGACGTTTCCCGTTGAATATGGCTCATAACACCCCTTGTATTACTGTTTATGTAAGCAGACAGTTTTATTGTTCATGATGATATATTTTTATCTTGTGCAATGTAACATCAGAGGGCACTGTTGCAAATAGTCGGTGGTGATAAACTTATCATCCCCTTTTGCTGATGGAGCTGCACATGAACCCATTCAAAGGCCGGCATTTTCAGCGTGACATCATTCTGTGGGCCGTACGCTGGTACTGCAAATACGGCATCAGTTACCGTGAGCTGCAGGAGATGCTGGCTGAACGCGGAGTGAATGTCGATCACTCCACGATTTACCGCTGGGTTCAGCGTTATGCGCCTGAAATGGAAAAACGGCTGCGCTGGTACTGGCGTAACCCTTCCGATCTTTGCCCGTGGCACATGGATGAAACCTACGTGAAGGTCAATGGCCGCTGGGCGTATCTGTACCGGGCCGTCGACAGCCGGGGCCGCACTGTCGATTTTTATCTCTCCTCCCGTCGTAACAGCAAAGCTGCATACCGGTTTCTGGGTAAAATCCTCAACAACGTGAAGAAGTGGCAGATCCCGCGATTCATCAACACGGATAAAGCGCCCGCCTATGGTCGCGCGCTTGCTCTGCTCAAACGCGAAGGCCGGTGCCCGTCTGACGTTGAACACCGACAGATTAAGTACCGGAACAACGTGATTGAATGCGATCATGGCAAACTGAAACGGATAATCGGCGCCACGCTGGGATTTAAATCCATGAAGACGGCTTACGCCACCATCAAAGGTATTGAGGTGATGCGTGCACTACGCAAAGGCCAGGCCTCAGCATTTTATTATGGTGATCCCCTGGGCGAAATGCGCCTGGTAAGCAGAGTTTTTGAAATGTAAGGCCTTTGAATAAGACAAAAGGCTGCCTCATCGCTAACTTTGCAACAGTGCCATTTCAAGTGCGTGAAGTGCCGGGTGAAGCCCGTCCACTCATCGACTTCGAGCAGCAGTTCGGTGATCTTGACGTGCGGCAGGACCATGGCTGTCTGGTCTATCAGCGCCTGCGCGGTGTCGGGCACCGCCGCATCCAGCGGCGTGATCTTCAAGCCCGACTCGGTGATGATGGCATCCGGCAGGTCGTTGGCTGCCGCCATGCGGTTGACGGTGGCAAGTTGTGCTTCCAGCAGCGTCAGCCGCTCATGCAGATATTGTTCGCAGTCGGTGGCCACGGCCAGCGGCAATTCGCTGGACTGCTTGAGGCTGGTGAACTTCTCGGGCGGTACCAGGTAGTCCTCGAAGTCCTTGAACTGGCGTGAACCCTGCACCCAGATGTCGCCCGAGCGCAGGGAGTTCTTCAACTCGGACAGCGCGCACAGTTCGTAGTAGCGCCGGTCGATGCCGGCGTCGGTCATCACCAGTTTCTGCCAGCGCGGCTTGATGAAGCCGGTCGGTGCATCGGCTGGCAGCTTGCGGGCGTTGTCGGTGTTCATGCCGCGCAGCACCTCAATGGCATCAAGCACGTTTTTGGCGGCGGGCGCGGCCCGCAGCTTGAGCACGGCAAGGAATTCCGGTGCATAGCGGCGCAGGGTGGCGTAGCTCTCGCCGATGCGATGCAGGAAATCGAAGTCATCGGGTTGCGCGAGCTTCTGCGCCTCGGTGACGCTCTCGGCAAAGGAATCCCAGGACATGACGGCCTCGATGGCGGCAAACGCATCGCGGCCTGATTGCTTGGCGTCGATCAGCGCCTGACCGATGCGCCCGTACAGACGTACCTTGGCGTTGATGGCCTTGCCTGACGCCTGGAACTGCTGCTGATGCTTATTCTTGGCAGCGTTAAACAGCTTACCCAGGATGCGGTCGTGCAGGTCGATGATTTCGTCGGTGACGGTGGCCAGCGCCACGAGAGTGGCGTAGCGCCGTTGCGGCTCGAATTTGGCCAGGTCGGCGGGTGTCATCTGGCCGCCCTCGCGGGCAATCTTGAGCAGGCGGTTCTGGTGAACCAGCCGCTCGATGCCGGTAGGCAGATCGAGTGCCTGCCATGCCTTGAGGCGTTCGATGTGTTCCAGCATATGCCGCGAATTTGGCTTGGCCGGAGACTGGCGCAACCAAGCCAACCAGGTCGTCTTGCCGTTGTCCCGGCGCTTGAGCAGATCGTCGAGGCGGCGGCGATGCGCGTCCGCCAGTGGTTCGGCCAAGGCGTCGTAGATGCGCCGGTTAGCACGGGTGATCGCCTCGGCACTCGCCCGCTCGACGGCGTTGAGGGCGGGCAGAATGACCGACTGCCGCCGCAGGTGCCCGATCAAGGCGCTGGCCAGCACGATGCCTTTGTCGGTTTGCATCGCCAGCTCGGTCAGCATCTGGACGGCCTGCCGGTAATGGCTCATGGTGAAGGGCCGGAAACCGAACACGGTTTGCAGCTCGCTCAGGTGCTCGCGCCGGGTCTGCTCCCGCTGGCCGTACTCGTTCCAGCTTTCGACGCCGACCTTGAGCTGGTCGGCGACCAGCTTCAACAAGGGCGGGAACGGTAGTTCATCGACGCCCAGGATGACGCCGGGAAAGCGCAGGTAACAGAGCTGCACCGCGAAGCCCAGCCGATTGGCTGGCCCGCGCCGCTGTCGGATGATCGAGAGGTCGGTATCGTTGAATGTGTAATGTCGGATCAGGTCGTCCTTGGAGTCCGGCAACGCCAGCAGGCTTTCCCGCTCGGCGGCGGACAGGATGGAACGACGTGGCATATTTACTGATCCGTTCTCAAGTATTGATACAGGGTTTCGCGACTGATTCCGAATTCACGAGCAAGCTTGGTCTTTTGCTCGCCAGCCTCGACACGTTGGCGCAGTTCGGCAATACGCTCAGACGACAGGGATTTCTTCCTGCCACGGTAAGCCCCGCGTTGCTTGGCGAGCGCAATACCCTCGCGCTGACGCTCGCGGATCAGGGCGCGCTCGAACTCGGCGAACGCGCCCATCACCGAGAGCATCAGGTTCGCCATCGGAGAGTCTTCGCCAGTAAAACTGAGGTGTTCCTTGACGAATTCGATATGCACGCCGCGTTGTGTCAGCGTTTGCACGATCCGGCGCAAATCATCGAGATTGCGCGCCAGGCGATCCATGCTATGCACCACCACGGTGTCGCCGGTGCGGGCGAAGCTTATCAGCGCTTCCAGTTGCGGACGCTTGACATCCTTGCCGGATGCCTTGTCGCTAAAAGCGCGATCAACCTTGACGCCTTCCAGTTGCCGTTCCGGGTTCTGGTCGAAGGTGCTGACCCTGATATACCCAATGCGCTGTCCAGTCATGGAATTCCCTGCAAAATGTCAGGGAAGACTCTATGACCTTCAACGAGATATGTCAATAAATTCAAAATTCAATCCTATCCTGACGCAATTTACACATGGCATCTGACATCAGGTTAGGGTATGCCTCAACCTGACGGCGGCGAATCACAAGCGTCCGGTTTGACGCTGGTTTCGGTCGCAGTGCTGGCCCGCGCCTGGAAGCGCTGATAGCACTCCAGCCCGCAGAAATGCTCCACGTACTCGGCCCCTTCCGGCGTGAAGGCGGCATCGAGCGGGATTTCCTTGCAGCACACGCAGCAACTGGTGCTCGGTTCATTGGCGTTCATGGTGGTGTTCCTCCATTGGTTGACGAAGCCAACGAAGGCCGCCGCCGGCATCGGCCTGGCGAACAGGAAACCCTGCACCGTGTCGCAACCCGCCTGCCGCAACCACGCAAGGCAGTCGGGTGTTTCCACACCCTCGGCTACCACCTCCATTGTCGTTTTCAGAAGACGGCTGCACTGAACGTCAGAAGCCGACTGCACTATAGCAGCGGAGGGGTTGGATCCATCAGGCAACGACGGGCTGCTGCCGGCCATCAGCGGACGCAGGGAGGACTTTCCGCAACCGGCCGTTCGATGCGGCACCGATGGCCTTCGCGCAGGGGTAGTGAATCCGCCAGGATTGACTTGCGCTGCCCTACCTCTCACTAGTGAGGGGCGGCAGCGCATCAAGCGGTGAGCGCACTCCGGCACCGCCAACTTTCAGCACATGCGTGTAAATCATCGTCGTAGAGACGTCGGAATGGCCGAGCAGATCCTGCACGGTTCGAATGTCGTAACCGCTGCGGAGCAAGGCCGTCGCGAACGAGTGGCGGAGGGTGTGCGGTGTGGCGGGCTTCGTGATGCCTGCTTGTTCTACGGCACGTTTGAAGGCGCGCTGAAAGGTCTGGTCATACATGTGATGGCGACGCACGACACCGCTCCGTGGATCGGTCGAATGCGTGTGCTGCGCAAAAACCCAGAACCACGGCCAGGAATGCCCGGCGCGCGGATACTTCCGCTCAAGGGCGTCGGGAAGCGCAACGCCGCTGCGGCCCTCGGCCTGGTCCTTCAGCCACCATGCCCGTGCACGCGACAGCTGCTCGCGCAGGCTGGGTGCCAAGCTCTCGGGTAACATCAAGGCCCGATCCTTGGAGCCCTTGCCCTCCCGCACGATGATCGTGCCGTGATCGAAATCCAGATCCTTGACCCGCAGTTGCAAACCCTCACTGATCCGCATGCCCGTTCCATACAGAAGCTGGGCGAACAAACGATGCTCGCCTTCCAGAAAACCGAGGATGCGAACCACTTCATCCGGGGTCAGCACCACCGGCAAGCGCCGCGACGGCCGAGGTCTTCCGATCTCCTGAAGCCAGGGCAGATCCGTGCACAGCACCTTGCCGTAGAAGAACAGCAAGGCCGCCAATGCCTGACGATGCGTGGAGACCGAAACCTTGCGCTCGTTCGCCAGCCAGGACAGAAATGCCTCGACTTCGCTGCTGCCCAAGGTTGCCGGGTGACGCACACCGTGGAAACGGATGAAGGCACGAACCCAGTGGACATAAGCCTGTTCGGTTGGTAAGCTGTAATGCAAGTAGCGTATGCGCTCACGCAACTGGTCCAGAACCTTGACCGAACGCAGCGGTGGTAACGGCGCAGTGGCGGTTTTCATGGCTTGTTATGACTGTTTTTTTGTACAGTCTATGCCTCGGGCATCCAAGCAGCAAGCGCGTTACGCCGTGGGTCGATGTTTGATGTTATGGAGCAGCAACGATGTTACGCAGCAGGGCAGTCGCCCTAAAACAAAGTTAGATGCACTAAGCACATAATTGCTCACAGCCAAACTATCAGGTCAAGTCTGCTTTTATTATTTTTAAGCGTGCATAATAAGCCCTACACAAATTGGGAGTTAGACATCATGAGCAACGCAAAAACAAAGTTAGGCATCACAAAGTACAGCATCGTGACCAACAGCAACGATTCCGTCACACTGCGCCTCATGACTGAGCATGACCTTGCGATGCTCTATGAGTGGCTAAATCGATCTCATATCGTCGAGTGGTGGGGCGGAGAAGAAGCACGCCCGACACTTGCTGACGTACAGGAACAGTACTTGCCAAGCGTTTTAGCGCAAGAGTCCGTCACTCCATACATTGCAATGCTGAATGGAGAGCCGATTGGGTATGCCCAGTCGTACGTTGCTCTTGGAAGCGGGGACGGAAGGTGGGAAGAAGAAACCGATCCAGGAGTACGCGGAATAGACCAGTTACTGGCGAATGCATCACAACTGGGCAAAGGCTTGGGAACCAAGCTGGTTCGAGCTCTGGTTGAGTTGCTGTTCAATGATCCCGAGGTCACCAAGATCCAAACGGACCCGTCGCCGAGCAACTTGCGAGCGATCCGATGCTACGAGAAAGCGGGGTTTGAGAGGCAAGGTACCGTAACCACCCCATATGGTCCAGCCGTGTACATGGTTCAAACACGCCAGGCATTCGAGCGAACACGCAGTGATGCCTAACCCTTCCATCGAGGGGGACGTCCAAGGGCTGGCGCCCTTGGCCGCCCCTCATGTCAAACGTTATGCAGCCAAATCCCAACAATTAAGGGTCTTAAAATGGTAAAAGATTGGATTCCCATCTCTCATGATAATTACAAGCAGGTGCAAGGACCGTTCTATCATGGAACCAAAGCCAATTTGGCGATTGGTGACTTGCTAACCACAGGGTTCATCTCTCATTTCGAGGACGGTCGTATTCTTAAGCACATCTACTTTTCAGCCTTGATGGAGCCAGCAGTTTGGGGAGCTGAACTTGCTATGTCACTGTCTGGCCTCGAGGGTCGCGGCTACATATACATAGTTGAGCCAACAGGACCGTTCGAAGACGATCCGAATCTTACGAACAAAAGATTTCCCGGTAATCCAACACAGTCCTATAGAACCTGCGAACCCTTGAGAATTGTTGGCGTTGTTGAAGACTGGGAGGGGCATCCTGTTGAATTAATAAGGGGAATGTTGGATTCGTTGGAGGACTTAAAGCGCCGTGGTTTACACGTCATTGAAGACTAGTCCTTTGCATAACAAAGCCATCAAACCGGACGCCAGAGATTCCGCGCCTGTTGCGCATGGCTTCGCCATTTTATGCGCAATAGGCGCGCCACCCTGTCGCCGTTTATGGCGGCGTTAGATGCACTAAGCACATAATTGCTCACAGCCAAACTATCAGGTCAAGTCTGCTTTTATTATTTTTAAGCGTGCATAATAAGCCCTACACAAATTGGGAGATATATCATGAAAGGCTGGCTTTTTCTTGTTATCGCAATAGTTGGCGAAGTAATCGCAACATCCGCATTAAAATCTAGCGAGGGCTTTACTAAGCTTGCCCCTTCCGCCGTTGTCATAATCGGTTATGGCATCGCATTTTATTTTCTTTCTCTGGTTCTGAAATCCATCCCTGTCGGTGTTGCTTATGCAGTCTGGTCGGGACTCGGCGTCGTCATAATTACAGCCATTGCCTGGTTGCTTCATGGGCAAAAGCTTGATGCGTGGGGCTTTGTAGGTATGGGGCTCATAATTGCTGCCTTTTTGCTCGCCCGATCCCCATCGTGGAAGTCGCTGCGGAGGCCGACGCCATGGTGACGGTGTTCGGCATTCTGAATCTCACCGAGGACTCCTTCTTCGATGAGAGCCGGCGGCTAGACCCCGCCGGCGCTGTCACCGCGGCGATCGAAATGCTGCGAGTCGGATCAGACGTCGTGGATGTCGGACCGGCCGCCAGCCATCCGGACGCGAGGCCTGTATCGCCGGCCGATGAGATCAGACGTATTGCGCCGCTCTTAGACGCCCTGTCCGATCAGATGCACCGTGTTTCAATCGACAGCTTCCAACCGGAAACCCAGCGCTATGCGCTCAAGCGCGGCGTGGGCTACCTGAACGATATCCAAGGATTTCCTGACCCTGCGCTCTATCCCGATATTGCTGAGGCGGACTGCAGGCTGGTGGTTATGCACTCAGCGCAGCGGGATGGCATCGCCACCCGCACCGGTCACCTTCGACCCGAAGACGCGCTCGACGAGATTGTGCGGTTCTTCGAGGCGCGGGTTTCCGCCTTGCGACGGAGCGGGGTCGCTGCCGACCGGCTCATCCTCGATCCGGGGATGGGATTTTTCTTGAGCCCCGCACCGGAAACATCGCTGCACGTGCTGTCGAACCTTCAAAAGCTGAAGTCGGCGTTGGGGCTTCCGCTATTGGTCTCGGTGTCGCGGAAATCCTTCTTGGGCGCCACCGTTGGCCTTCCTGTAAAGGATCTGGGTCCAGCGAGCCTTGCGGCGGAACTTCACGCGATCGGCAATGGCGCTGACTACGTCCGCACCCACGCGCCTGGAGATCTGCGAAGCGCAATCACCTTCTCGGAAACCCTCGCGAAATTTCGCAGTCGCGACGCCAGAGACCGAGGGTTAGATCATGCCTAGCATTCACCTTCCGGCCGCCCGCTAAATATCTCCTTTTGGGTTGTTAATAAAACATCCAATAAGTTGACTGTGCGTGAAAAAGAAAGTTTTGTGTGATGGCGTTGAAGATCGCACCGTTAAGCTCTTATGTGGGATGGTGCAGAGCTCGACGACTACCGATAAAACGCAACCGCCGCAAACAGACAAGAAAAAGCCCCAACTGATAACAGTTGGGGCTTCAGTATTGTGATTGGTGGAGCAATAGCACCCTGAACCCAAAACCTTCTCGCTCAACCGGTAGTGGCTGATAACAACTCGTGAGGGCTATTGCGGGTTAAGCATTTAGCGATGTCTAGGGCCAGACTGGACGTCTGAACGCAAGCCGCTGATACTGTACATAACCACAGTATCAGCGGAGGATACCCATGTCGCTGGCAAGGAACGCCACGGCGAGTCAATCGCCCACTCAAACAAACGGTTACGAACGCCACCAACCCGACCAGACGCTGCTCTACCAGCTGGTTGAGCAGCACTACCCAGCCTTCAAAGCCTCACTCGAAGCCCAAGGTCAACACCTGCCTCGCTACATCCAACAAGAATTCAACGACCTCCTCCAATGTGGCCGTCTGGAGTATGGTTTCATGCGGGTTCGCTGCGAGGATTGTCATCACGAGCGTCTGGTCGCCTTCAGCTGTAAACGACGCGGCTTTTGCCCTAGCTGCGGTGCCCGCCGGATGGCCGAGAGTGCGGCGCTGCTGATAGACGAAGTCTTCCCCAAGGAGCCCATTCGCCAGTGGGTGCTCAGCTTTCCTTTCCAGCTACGCTTTTTGCTGGCTCGCCATCCCCAGCTGATGGGCCAGGTCTTGAGTATCGTCTATCGTACACTCTCAACTCATCTGATCAAAAAAGCCGGTTACACCAAAGCCTCTGCACAAACTGGCTCAGTGACTCTTATCCAACGCTTTGGCTCCGCGCTAAATCTCAATGTCCACTACCACATGCTGTTTCTCGATGGTGTCTATGCCGAAGATGACTATGGCAAGCAACGCTTCCATCGTGTCAAGGCACCCACTTACGATGAGCTGAATACGCTCGCTCACACCCTCAGCCATCGCATCGCTCGCTGCATGGAAAAGCGTGGGATTTTGGAGCGTGATGCCGAGAATACGTGGTTGACACTGGAAGAGGGCGAAGACGATACGCTGACTCAATTACATGGTGCTTCGGTTACGTATCGCATTGCCGTCGGCCCCCAGCAAGGGCGCAAAGTCTTCACCCTGCAAACCTTGCCAGGGCGTGAGGATAAAGCCGACTCAAGCAGTCGAGTAGCCAACCATGCTGGTTTCTCGCTACACGCCGGTGTGATGGCCGAAGCGCATCAGCGGGATAAGCTTGAGCGCTTGTGTCGCTACATTAGTCGGCCAGCGGTTTCAGAAAAACGTCTGGCATTAACCGCCAATGGGCAGGTGCGTTACGAGCTCAAAACTCCGTACCGCAATGGCACCACCCATGTGATCTTCGAGCCGCTGGACTTCATCGCCAAACTCGCTGCGTTGGTACCTAAGCCGCGAGTCAACCTCACACGCTTCCACGGCGTCTTTGCACCGAACAGCAAACACCGAGTTCAAGTAACACCCGCCAAGCGGGGCAAGAAGCCCGACAAATCGGAAGGTCTCGATACTAACTGGCGTGACAAGAGTCCTGCAGAGCGCCACCGCGCCATGACCTGGATGCAACGCCTCAAGCGAGTCTTCAATATTGATATTGAAGTCTGCGAACACTGCGGCGGTCACGTCAAAGTGATTGCCAGCATCGAAGATCCGAAGGTCATTGAGCAGATTCTCAAGCATCTGAAACAGAAAACAGCCAAGGCGAATGCCGCCAAGCAGCGTGAACTGCCACCAGAACGAGCGCCGCCACTGACTCCCAGCCTGTTCGATCCATCACAGAGTCGTCTCTTTGACTGACGACCCCAAATCCAACACTGCTCAACACTGCCAACTTTTAAACGGGGCGGTGGGGCAGTTTGTATCTCTCGAGCTATCAGGCTAGAGATTTTACCGCCAAATCGAACCTTATTAGAGCGGTTTAGGCTGGACCGGCAGTTAAAATTGGGGCTTGAGCGGTAAACGAGTGAGGGAATTTCAGGTAAGATACTTCGGATGAGGAGCAAAAAGGTGGTTTATACTTCCTATACCCCCGATCTGCCTGCCCGTCTTGCACCGAATGCATAACGACGAGTTTGGCAGATGATTTCGCCAATTGCGGATAGAACGCAGCGTCTGGAAAACCGCGAATATCATTGAGATAGGCCACACCACGCGACAAGGCATAGGCTTGCGTCGCGGGTTGATAACTGTCGAGCGAGACGGGAATGCCATCTGCCTTGAGCGCGTCCAGCACCGGCGCGATACGCGCGATTTCTGTGTCGGACGAAACAGGCGCGGCGTCGGGATTGCTGGATGCCGGACCGAGGTCGATCACATCTGCCCCCTCGGCCATCAGCTTACGCGCCTGCGCAATGGCTGCGTCTGGCGCCAGATACCGGCCTCCATCGGAGAAACTGTCCGAGGTTATGTTGACGATGCCGAAAATGATGAGCGATTTATTCATGGGGGCTTCTATAATAATCTCTGTACACGACAAAAATAGATAACTCATTGAAATAATGTCACAATAATTGTTTTCTAACGACGAATACTATGACACATCTCAATGAGTTATATCTTATCTTAAACAAATCTCTAAAATGGAACAAGTCACATTTAAAGTGCTTTGCGCTCATCATGCTTGTGATTATTTTAAAGCAAACATGTAATCTTTCTTCTGCATCTAAAGCCTTGCCCATCAAGTGTTTACCACAATCATTTTATCGACGTATGCAGCGCTTCTTTGCAGGTCAGTATTTTGATTATCGTCAAATTTCTCAGTTGATTTTCAATATGTTTTCATTCGACCAAGTGCAACTGACTTTAGATAGAACCAATTGGAAATGGGGAAAACGAAATATTAATATCCTGATGCTCGCAATCGTTTATCGTGGAATAGCGATACCTATCCTTTGGACATTGCTTAATAAACGTGGAAATTCAGATACGAAAGAGCGTATTGCTTTGATTCAACGCTTTATAGCCATTTTTGGTAAAGACCGTATTGTGAATGTGTTCGCAGACAGAGAGTTTATCGGTGAGCAGTGGTTTACATGGTTAATTGAACAAGACATCAACTTCTGCATTCGTGTTAAAAAAACTTCATTGTCACCAATCATTTAGGAAAGAATCATAAAATTAGTGATTTATTTCGCCATCTTAAAGTTGGTCAAATTGAATGTCGTAAACGACGGATTTTGGTTGGTCGGGTGAAACTATATATAAGTGCACTACAGTTAGAAAATGGAGAGCTTTTACTCGTCGTTTCTCCTCAGTTTAATGCCAATGCTATTCAGGATTATGCATTACGCTGGGAAATTGAAACCTTATTCAGTTGTCTCAAAGGACGCGGGTTTAATCTTGAAAATACGCGCTTGACAGACCCTAGACGAGTGAAAAAATTGATTGCGGTGTTAGCTATAAGCTTCTGTTGGTGTTACTTAACGGGTGAATGGCAACATAATCAAAAAAAAGCGATAAAAATAAAGAAGCATGGACGACTCTCAATGAGTTTATTTCGCTATGGTTTAGACTATGTTCAAATGGCGATTCAGCGTTTAATTGGTTTTGGGAAAAAAGAAGAGTTTAAGGAAATTTTGGCAATTTTAAGAAAGCAGAATCCTGATAGGATAAGGGTTCTGTGAAATTTGTCGTGTACAGAGTATAATAATAATAATCGAGCATGAGTCTCATACGGATGCTCGGGTCGAAAGGGAATCCCCAGGCGAGTAACCTGTTTGCGGTGATCCATTAGCTGCAGGAGCAGAAGAGCATACATCTGGAAGCAAAGCCAGGAAAGCGGCCTATGGAGCTGTGCGGCAGCGCTCAGTAGGCAATTTTTCAAAATATTGTTAAGCCTTTTCTGAGCATGGTATTTTTCATGGTATTACCAATTAGCAGGAAAATAAGCCATTGAATATAAAAGATAAAAATGTCTTGTTTACAATAAAGTGGGAGTAGTAATTTCGTTACTTTGTTTAGAATTTCTTCAGAAATATTTCTTAATAAATCGTGTTTTTCAACAAGCGTAAAATTACTTTCTAAAATCTCTTGTTGTTTAGCTCGAGTTTGGGTATAAGCCCCATAATAAAATTGACGAGGATCTTTAAGCACGTACCAATCTTTCATTTGGATTACAGTACGGCCCTTATCGTAAAGATCAAATTCAGGCTGCCATAAAGGTTTGTAATGAAAATTAATTTCTTCCTGAATATCGTAGGTCGCTTCTTGATAACGTGAAGCTGGTTTATCACCAAATCTTTTTTCAATATAAGCATAAGTATTTCTTAAAGGCTTAACTGAAGATGTTTTAATATCAATTTGCATATAAATCTTCCTGATTTTTTAATAAAGACTAGAGTTTTTATTCTCTAATACCGGCCTGTCCAAATCGCCACTTCATGCGGTCATATTCAATCTTTGCAAAATCATCCGTACTTAGGTGCTGTACTTGATGGTGTGCGCAGAATTCTTCAAAAGCCTTGACTGGCATAATCATTTCTACAGCTAACTCTGGATGGGGTCGTTTGCGGGAGGGGGCGGAATCCTACGCTAAGGCTTTGGCCAGCGATATTCTCCGGTGAGATTGATGTGTTCCCATCCGAGCGGCGAAACATGGGCCAAGAGATCGGGCGATAGCAGCTTTCCATCGCGTTTCTGGTTTGCAACGACCTCGCCGAGCTTCATGGTGTTCCAGAAGATGATGATGGCGGCGAGCAGATTCATGCCGGCGATGCGGTAATGCTGGCCTTCGGCGGAACGGTCGCGGATTTCACCGCGGCGGTGGAAGCTGATTGCCCGCTTCAGCGCATGATGAGCTTCGCCTTTGTTGAGCCCGATCTGGGCACGCCGTTGGAGTTCGGCATCCAGAATCCAGTCGATCATGAACAGGGTGCGCTCGACGCGACCGACTTCCCGCAGGGCTGTCGCGAGCTCGTTCTGCCGCGGATAGGAGGCGAGTTTCCGCAGAATCTGGCTTGGCGCGACGGTCCCGGCAGCAATGGTGGCGGCGATGCGCAGGATGTCGGGCCAATTGCGCTCGATCATGGCTTGGTTGACCTTTCCGCCGATCAACGCTCGCAGGTGCGCCGGGGCGGCCGACGGATTGAACGCGTAGAGCCGTTTGGATGGCAGGTCGCGGATGCGCGGAGCGAACCGGTAGCCGAGAATGGCACATGCGGCAAAGACGTGATCGGTGAAGCCGCCCGTGTCGGTGAACTGCTCGCGGATATGGCGTCCAGCATCGTTCATCAGCAGGCCATCGAGGATGTAAGGCGCTTCGCTTGCCGTTGCAGGAATCACCTGGGTTGCGAACGGCGCATATTGGTCGGAGACGTGGCTATAGGCTTTCAGGCCCGGGGTATTGCCATATTTCGCGTTGACCAGGTTCATGGCCTCACCTTGCTCTGTAGCGACGAAGAACTGTCCGTCGCTCGAAGCCGACGTGCCCATGCCCCAGAACCGGGCCATGGGTAACGCTGCCTGTGCCTCGACCACCATGGCCAGCGCCCGGTCATAGGCTTCGCCCTCGACATGCCACCGTCCAATGCGGATCAATTCCCAGAAGGTGTGGGTGTTTGTCGCATCCGCCATTTTGCGCAAGCCGAGGTTGATCCCTTCCGCCAAGATAACGTTCATTAGCCCGATCCGGTCAGCGCAGGGTGCTCCTGTGCGCAGATGGGTGAACGCTTCGGTGAAGCCGGTCGCCGCATCCACCTCCAGCAGGAGATCGGTGATGCGCGTGGGCGGGATCTGCTTGTAGAGATCGAGCACCAGATCTTCGGCGCCTGTCGGCGCGGCGGCTTCGAGTTTCTCGATATGCAGAACGCCGTTTTCAATCGACCCGCCCGGGATCGTGCCTGCGCGAGCGGCACGGCCAAGCTCGCGCAACCGCATGTCGAGGCGAGCTTGCCGGTCTGCCAGCCATTCCTCCGGCCGCAATGGCACAGCGAGACGACCGCCTTCCGCGATGGATTGTGCCGGAACGAGTGCGTGTTTCAGATCGCCATAGCGCCGGGACCTAGTAAGCCAGACATCTCCGGAGCGGAACGCATGGCCTTGTCGCAAATTCTTCAGGTTAACTCGATGTTGACCATGGGGAGAGAAGTTGCCGCTCCTGATATTGCGGAGCGAGCCGATGATTTTGAATACCATTGCCGAAAAGCTGAAGCGCCAGTCGAAGGATGATTTCAAGGGCAGGCATTTCGAGGCCTGGCTGATTGTACAGGCGGTTGCCTGGTACTTGCGCTACCCGCTCAGCTATCGTGACTTGGAAGAGATGTTTCGCGAGCGGGGCTTCGAGGTCGATCATAGCACGATCAACCGCTGGGTATTGGCTTATGCACCTGTCATCGAGAAACGGCTGCGGCAGTTTCGTCGACCCCATTGCGGCTCGGTCCGGATTGATGAGACCTATGTCAAGATCCGCGGCAAATGGCGCTATCTGTACCGAGCCATCGATAAGCATGGCAATCCGGTGGATTTCCTGCTGACCGCTAAGCGCGATCTCGACGCTGCCAAGCGGTTCTTCCGAAAGATGCTTAAAGATGAACCCTTGTTGTCGCCGAACAGGATTGGGACGGACGGGGCCAACACCTTCCCGTCAACGATCAAAACGTCGGTTGATGATGGGCTTCTCCATCCCGATCCCGTGCATTATGTGACCAAACATCTCCAGCAGGGGATTGAGAGCGACCATTTCCGGGTGAAGAAGAACATGCCGAAGATCGGCGGTTTCCAATCCTTTAACACGGCGCGGCGAACCATCGCGGGTTTCGAGGCGATGCTGTGGCTGCGGAAGGGCTTTGGCTTTTCAGGCGGCTGGACCGTCAATGACCAGAATGATTTGCTTGCGCGCCTCTTCGGACTGCAAAAGGTTAACAAAGCATGAAAATACCGGCCTTGGCTGGGTGATAGCTGCCTCCAAAAGTGTTTGCGACACGCCCGGAACAATTCAGCCACTGCACCCATGTTCCGAGTTGGTGTGGTTTGCGGATCGTATGCCGGCATCTCGTTGCGCAAGATCTGCACCCAATCGGCAGGCACGGGCGGCGATCTCCAATCTGCGGGATCAGTCAGATCACCCGAGTGCGTGGGCATGACAATCGTGCCCTGGGGACCAACACAATCCAGAAGGGCCTGAATCACTGCGACCGGCCCTCCCGCGACCCAGCCGAGCGAGCTTAGCGAACTGTGGACGAGAACTGTGCCACCAAGCGTAAGGCCGTTCTCTCGCATTTGCCTTGCTAGGCTCGCGCGAGTTGCTGGCTGAGGCGTTCTCGAAATCAGCTCTTGTTCGGTCGGCATCTACTCTATTCCTTTGCCCTCGGACGAGTGCTGGGGCGTCGGTTTCCACTATCGGCGAGTACTTCTACACAGCCATCGGTCCAGACGGCCGCGCTTCTGCGGGCGATTTGTGTACGCCCGACAGTCCCGGCTCCGGATCGGACGATTGCGTCGCATCGACCCTGCGCCCAAGCTGCATCATCGAAATTGCCGTCAACCAAGCTCTGATAGAGTTGGTCAAGACCAATGCGGAGCATATACGCCCGGAGCCGCGGCGATCCTGCAAGCTCCGGATGCCTCCGCTCGAAGTAGCGCGTCTGCTGCTCCATACAAGCCAACCACGGCCTCCAGAAGAAGATGTTGGCGACCTCGTATTGGGAATCCCCGAACATCGCCTCGCTCCAGTCAATGACCGCTGTTATGCGGCCATTGTCCGTCAGGACATTGTTGGAGCCGAAATCCGCGTGCACGAGGTGCCGGACTTCGGGGCAGTCCTCGGCCCAAAGCATCAGCTCATCGAGAGCCTGCGCGACGGACGCACTGACGGTGTCGTCCATCACAGTTTGCCAGTGATACACATGGGGATCAGCAATCGCGCATATGAAATCACGCCATGTAGTGTATTGACCGATTCCTTGCGGTCCGAATGGGCCGAACCCGCTCGTCTGGCTAAGATCGGCCGCAGCGATCGCATCCATGGCCTCCGCGACCGGCTGCAGAACAGCGGGCAGTTCGGTTTCAGGCAGGTCTTGCAACGTGACACCCTGTGCACGGCGGGAGATGCAATAGGTCAGGCTCTCGCTGAATTCCCCAATGTCAAGCACTTCCGGAATCGGGAGCGCGGCCGATGCAAAGTGCCGATAAACATAACGATCTTTGTAGAAACCATCGGCGCAGCTATTTACCCGCAGGACATATCCACGCCCTCCTACATCGAAGCTGAAAGCGCGAGATTCTTCGCCCTCCGAGAGCTGCATCAGGTCGGAGACGCTGTCGAACTTTTCGATCAGAAACTTCTCGACAGACGTCGCGGTGAGTTCAGGCTTTTTCATATCTCATTGCCCCCGGACGAGCGTCTGCTCCGCCATTCGCCGTCCGCCGTGCCAATCGGATCAGCCGTCCAAATGCGGGATTTTCGTTAGTCGGAGGCCAAACGGCATTGAGCGTCAGCATATCATCAGCGAGCTGAAGAAAGACAATCCCCGATCCGCTCCACGTGTTGCCCCAGCAATCAGCGCGACCTTGCCCCTCCAACGTCATCTCGTTCTCCGCTCATGAGCTCAGCCAATCGACTGGCGAGCGGCATCGCATTCTTCGCATCCCGCCTCTGGCGGATGCAGGAAGATCAACGGATCTCGGCCCAGTTGACCCAGGGCTGTCGCCACAATGTCGCGGGAGCGAATCAACCGAGCAAAGGCATGACCGACTGGACCTTCCTTCTGAAGGCTCTTCTCCTTGAGCCACCTGTCCGCCAAGGCAAAGCGCTCACAGCAGTGGTCATTCTCGAGATAATCGACGCGTACCAACTTGCCATCCTGAAGAATGGTGCAGTGTCTCGGCACCCCATAGGGAACCTTTGCCATCAACTCGGCAAGATGCAGCGTCGTGTTGGCATCGTGTCCCACGCCGAGGAGAAGTACCTGCCCATCGAGTTCATGGACACGGGCGACCGGGCTTGCAGGCGAGTGAGGTGGCAGGGGCAATGGATCAGAGATGATCTGCTCTGCCTGTGGCCCCGCTGCCGCAAAGGCAAATGGATGGGCGCTGCGCTTTACATTTGGCAGGCGCCAGAATGTGTCAGAGACAACTCCAAGGTCCGGTGTAACGGGCGACGTGGCAGGATCGAACGGCTCGTCGTCCAGACCTGACCACGAGGGCATGACGAGCGTCCCTCCCGGACCCAGCGCAGCACGCAGGGCCTCGATCAGTCCAAGTGGCCCATCTTCGAGGGGCCGGACGCTACGGAAGGAGCTGTGGACCAGCAGCACACCGCCGGGGGTAACCCCAAGGTTGAGAAGCTGACCGATGAGCTCGGCTTTTCGCCATTCGTATTGCACGACATTGCACTCCACCGCTGATGACATCAGTCGATCATAGCACGATCAACGGCACTGTTGCAAATAGTCGGTGGTGATAAACTTATCATCCCCTTTTGCTGATGGAGCTGCACATGAACCCATTCAAAGGCCGGCATTTTCAGCGTGACATCATTCTGTGGGCCGTACGCTGGTACTGCAAATACGGCATCAGTTACCGTGAGCTGCAGGAGATGCTGGCTGAACGCGGAGTGAATGTCGATCACTCCACGATTTACCGCTGGGTTCAGCGTTATGCGCCTGAAATGGAAAAACGGCTGCGCTGGTACTGGCGTAACCCTTCCGATCTTTGCCCGTGGCACATGGATGAAACCTACGTGAAGGTCAATGGCCGCTGGGCGTATCTGTACCGGGCCGTCGACAGCCGGGGCCGCACTGTCGATTTTTATCTCTCCTCCCGTCGTAACAGCAAAGCTGCATATACCGGTTTCTGGGTAAAATCCTCAACAACGTGAAGAAGTGGCAGATCCCGCGATTCATCAACACGGATAAAGCGCCCGCCTATGGTCGCGCGCTTGCTCTGCTCAAACGCGAAGGCCGGTGCCCGTCTGACGTTGAACACCGACAGATTAAGTACCGGAACAACGTGATTGAATGCGATCATGGCAAACTGAAACGGATAATCGGCGCCACGCTGGGATTTAAATCCATGAAGACGGCTTACGCCACCATCAAAGGTATTGAGGTGATGCGTGCACTACGCAAAGGCCAGGCCTCAGCATTTTATTATGGTGATCCCCTGGGCGAAATGCGCCTGGTAAGCAGAGTTTTTGAAATGTAAGGCCTTTGAATAAGACAAAAGGCTGCCTCATCGCTAACTTTGCAACAGTGCCTGTGCAGGCGGATCAAACCGCCGTAGAGGTCTTTGTCAGTCATTTTTTGTGCCTCACAGAGCGACGCTCAACAGCCACCCAGCTGCACCGCTACCGAGGACAACCAGCCACGGCGGGAGCTTCCAGAACATAAGTGCGACAAGGGCAACTAATGCCAAGCCGAAGTCTTGCGGCTGAAAGATGGCGCTAGTCCATACAGGCTGATACAGCGCGGCCAGCAGCAAGCCGACTACAGCGGCATTGATCCCGGCCAGCGCAGCTTGGATGCCTGTATTGCGGCGCAAACGCTCCCAAAATGGCATTGATCCGACGACCAGCAAGAACGAGGGCGCGAAGATAGCCAGCAGACACACAATGCCGCCGATCCAGCCCGACGGGGCGGTGTTCATCGAGGCACCAAGAAACGCGGCGAACGTGAACAAAGGGCCGGGCACCGCTTGAGCTGCCCCGTACCCCGCGAGAAAGGATTCATTGTTGACCCAGCCGGAGGGCACCACTTCGGCTTGCAGTAATGGCAGCACAACGTGACCACCGCCGAACACCAGTGATCCGACACGATAGAAGGAATCCACCATTGCCATGGTTTGACTTGGCATCAGTTCGGCCAACACCGGCAGGCCAATCAGCAAGACAAAGAACAGCGAGAGCCAAAGCACGCCGGCCCGGTGACTGACCGTGATAGGTAGGGGGTCATGCTCAACAACTTTCGCTGGCTTGAACAATAACCGGCCTGCGATGCCTGCGATAGCAATCACGCCAACCTGTCCCCACGCGGACGGCACAAGTAAAACGACGCAGGTAGCAATTGCCATGATGGTGACTCGCAGCCCATCCGTGCATAGGTTACGCGCCATGCCCCATACTGCTTGAGCGACCACGGCCACAGCCACCACTTTTAAGCCATGCAACGCGCCCTGCGAGACGTAATCGCCATAGCTGGAGATGCCGAGCGCAAAAAGGATCAAGGCTATGGCAGACGGCAGCGTGAAGCCAGCCCAAGCAGCCAGCGCCCCGCTGTATCCAGCCCGAGACAGTCCTACCGCTATGCCGACCTGGCTGCTTGCAGGCCCTGGCAAGAACTGACAAAGCGCGACCAAGTCAGCATAGCTCCGTTCGGAGAGCCAGCGCCGCCGTGTGACAAATTCGGCGCGGAAGTAGCCCAAGTGCGCAATGGGGCCGCCAAAAGATGTCAATCCAAGCCGCAGAAAAATAAGAAAGACCGACCATGGTCTGCTGTCATCGGTAGGGTTATTCGTCATACTTTCGCCTTCATGATCTGCAACGAGTTGATCAATAATAAGCGAAATTCGATAACGAAATTCGATATAAATCTAGAAAAAAATACCTCTATGTGTACTACGCAGTTTTAGCTGTGGCTTTCACAGGAGCACGCTTACTTACGGCTTAGCGTGCTTTATTTTCCGTTTTCTGAGGCGATCCCTAGGAGCTCGGATCTCAGGACGAAGGTCTCCGCGAATGTCCGGTCGATCCGCGCGACGTCCCAGGCGGGCGTTCCCTTGGCGGACATCCACGCCGCAGCGTCGTGCATCAGCCGCACAACCTCGTCGATATCACCCGAGCAGGCGACCCGAACGTTCGGAGGCTCCTCGCTGTCCATTCGCTCCCCTGGCGCGGTATGAACCGCCGCCTCATAGTGCAGTTTGATCCTGACGAGCCCAGCATGTCTGCGCCCACCTTCGCGGAACCTGACCAGGGTCCGCTAGCGGGCGGCCGGAAGGTGAATGCTAGGCATGATCTAACCCTCGGTCTCTGGCGTCGCGACTGCGAAATTTCGCGAGGGTTTCCGAGAAGGTGATTGCGCTTCGCAGATCTCCAGGCGCGTGGGTGCGGACGTAGTCAGCGCCATTGCCGATCGCGTGAAGTTCCGCCGCAAGGCTCGCTGGACCCAGATCCTTTACAGGAAGGCCAACGGTGGCGCCCAAGAAGGATTTCCGCGACACCGAGACCAATAGCGGAAGCCCCAACGCCGACTTCAGCTTTTGAAGGTTCGACAGCACGTGCAGCGATGTTTCCGGTGCGGGGCTCAAGAAAAATCCCATCCCCGGATCGAGGATGAGCCGGTCGGCAGCGACCCCGCTCCGTCGCAAGGCGGAAACCCGCGCCTCGAAGAACCGCACAATCTCGTCGAGCGCGTCTTCGGGTCGAAGGTGACCGGTGCGGGTGGCGATGCCATCCCGCTGCGCTGAGTGCATAACCACCAGCCTGCAGTCCGCCTCAGCAATATCGGGATAGAGCGCAGGGTCAGGAAATCCTTGGATATCGTTCAGGTAGCCCACGCCGCGCTTGAGCGCATAGCGCTGGGTTTCCGGTTGGAAGCTGTCGATTGAAACACGGTGCATCTGATCGGACAGGGCGTCTAAGAGCGGCGCAATACGTCTGATCTCATCGGCCGGCGATACAGGCCTCGCGTCCGGATGGCTGGCGGCCGGTCCGACATCCACGACGTCTGATCCGACTCGCAGCATTTCGATCGCCGCGGTGACAGCGCCGGCGGGGTCTAGCCGCCGGCTCTCATCGAAGAAGGAGTCCTCGGTGAGATTCAGAATGCCGAACACCGTCACCATGGCGTCGTCGGCCTCCGCAGCGACTTCCACGATGGGGATCGGGCGAGCAAAAAGGCAGCAATTATGAGCCCCATACCTACAAAGCCCCACGCATCAAGCTTTTGCCCATGAAGCAACCAGGCAATGGCTGTAATTATGACGACGCCGAGTCCCGACCAGACTGCATAAGCAACACCGACAGGGATGGATTTCAGAACCAGAGAAAGAAAATAAAATGCGATGCCATAACCGATTATGACAACGGCGGAAGGGGCAAGCTTAGTAAAGCCCTCGCTAGATTTTAATGCGGATGTTGCGATTACTTCGCCAACTATTGCGATAACAAGAAAAAGCCAGCCTTTCATGATATATCTCCCAATTTGTGTAGGGCTTATTATGCACGCTTAAAAATAATAAAAGCAGACTTGACCTGATAGTTTGGCTGTGAGCAATTATGTGCTTAGTGCATCTAACGCTTGAGTTAAGCCGCGCCGCGAAGCGGCGTCGGCTTGAACGAATTGTTAGACATTATTTGCCGACTACCTTGGTGATCTCGCCTTTCACGTAGTGGACAAATTCTTCCAACTGATCTGCGCGCGAGGCCAAGCGATCTTCTTCTTGTCCAAGATAAGCCTGTCTAGCTTCAAGTATGACGGGCTGATACTGGGCCGGCAGGCGCTCCATTGCCCAGTCGGCAGCGACATCCTTCGGCGCGATTTTGCCGGTTACTGCGCTGTACCAAATGCGGGACAACGTAAGCACTACATTTCGCTCATCGCCAGCCCAGTCGGGCGGCGAGTTCCATAGCGTTAAGGTTTCATTTAGCGCCTCAAATAGATCCTGTTCAGGAACCGGATCAAAGAGTTCCTCCGCCGCTGGACCTACCAAGGCAACGCTATGTTCTCTTGCTTTTGTCAGCAAGATAGCCAGATCAATGTCGATCGTGGCTGGCTCGAAGATACCTGCAAGAATGTCATTGCGCTGCCATTCTCCAAATTGCAGTTCGCGCTTAGCTGGATAACGCCACGGAATGATGTCGTCGTGCACAACAATGGTGACTTCTACAGCGCGGAGAATCTCGCTCTCTCCAGGGGAAGCCGAAGTTTCCAAAAGGTCGTTGATCAAAGCTCGCCGCGTTGTTTCATCAAGCCTTACGGTCACCGTAACCAGCAAATCAATATCACTGTGTGGCTTCAGGCCGCCATCCACTGCGGAGCCGTACAAATGTACGGCCAGCAACGTCGGTTCGAGATGGCGCTCGATGACGCCAACTACCTCTGATAGTTGAGTCGATACTTCGGCGATCACCGCTTCCCTCATGATGTTTAACATTTTATTAACCCTTTTGCCAGATTTGGTAACTATAATTTATGTTAGAGGCGAAGTCTTGGGTAAAAACTGGCCTAAAATTGCTGGGGATTTCAGGAAAGTAAACATCACCTTCCGGCTCGATGTCTATTGTAGATATATGTAGTGTATCTACTTGATCGATCAGGCTTTTGTATATCTCCCCACCACCTGAAACAATGACATGATCCGTTATTTTCTTTAGGTTGGTTAAAGCATCTTTAATTGATGGAAAGATCAATACGTTCTCATTGTCAGATGTAAAACTTGAACGTGTTACGACCGCATACTTTCGGTTGGGTAATGCTCCCATTGATTCAAAAGTCTTGCGTCCAACCAACAGCCATTGGTTATAGGTAATAGCTTTAAACAGGAGCTGTTCACCTTTGGCACTCCATGGAATATCAGGGCCATTCCCGATAACTCCATTCTTCGATATAGCTACCATTAGTGATAGTTTCACAATTCTTCCTCAGAGGTTAACATTTTATTGTGCGGCGTCGCAGATTCATTTAGCAACCTTTTTGTCTGCGCAATTACAATTCTCGGAAGCTCGATATTCAGAGGTCCAGCCACACTCCTGAACAATTCGAGACTCCACTTCCACGTTTCATGATAGGCTACACATAGTGCTTTTGGTTCCGCGCTGCCTGTGCATGCCAGGTAGCGATTATACGAGTCCTCCGAGACATCCTTTTCGAGCGCGCGTGAAGGTGTCGGCCAGTGGTCTGTTGCCCCTTCATGGAGGCGAACCAACTTGAGTAAGTTTTCATGTGCTTTGCTGAGCAAAGCCCAGGCGCGAGCATACTCTCCCCGATTTAAAAGATTTGCCCCAAAGAGCATCAGGCTGATGAGGTTCAATACAAGTCCTTCCACCAGCGGCGCGCCTTCACGTTTCGGGGGACTGCCCACGAGAGCACTCGCGTACCTTGACAACTCTCCTGATCGGTCCAACAAAACAGCCTCCTCAAGCGAGGGAAACCACCCGTAGCCTTGCCAAGTGGAAATGACCGGTATGTCCGATTTTCGCATGAAATGGAATTCACCGCGAATGCCGTTTTCAAAAAGCGCGGTGTGGTGGCCGAAGTCATCCGGAAAGTAAGCTGCAACCGGACTTACAGCATTAAGCCACGAGCGCTGATCGAAATTTTCAAAATGATCATCCTGGATGAACACTGCAAATTCGATATCAGAGAACTCGTCACCCTCTCCGATAGCAAATGAGCCGAACATCAGCGCCGCGATTATTCGTGCATCCTCATGGCAAGCTTCCTTGAAGCGTTCGATCATTTTCTGCTGAAGCATTGAAACATCCTTTTGTTGAAGCCACTGATTCTGCGGAAAGGTATACGCAGCTTTTGTTTTATTCTTACGCACAACATTTTATTAGTAAGCATGCTCGTTTTGTCACCCGCTGATGCTTACCGTTAATTAATATAATCACTTGTATTAAATAGACTTTCTTTAAAAATACAAGACACTCTGTTATTACAAATCGTGCATGCCGTCTATCCTGCTTGCACGATGCACATTATCTCACCCAAAGAACTCATAACATTTTAATTTATTTAGCATTAAATTAAAACTCTACCGGTAAACAAGCATCTCTAGGCGTAAAAAACAGGCACTTTTTTAAATCCCAGCTAGAATAGGCTGTATAGGCAGACAGTTGCAAGACAAGGAGCGTTTTATGTCTAACAGTCCATTTTTAAATTCTATACGCACGGATATGCGACAAAAAGGTTATGCGCTGAAAACTGAAAAAACTTACCTGCACTGGATTAAGCGTTTTATTCTGTTTCACAAAAAACGTCATCCTCAGACCATGGGCAGTGAAGAGGTCAGGCTGTTTTTATCCAGCTTAGCAAACAGCAGACATGTAGCCATAAACACGCAGAAAATCGCTTTAAATGCCCTAGCTTTTTTGTACAACAGGTTTTTACAACAGCCGTTGGGCGATATTGATTATATCCCTGCAAGCAAGCCTAGACGGCTACCCTCTGTTATCTCTGCAAATGAAGTGCAACGCATTTTGCAGGTTATGGATACTCGCAACCAAGTTATTTTTACGCTGCTGTATGGTGCAGGTTTGCGCATTAATGAATGCTTGCGTTTGCGGGTTAAAGATTTTGATTTTGATAATGGCTGCATCACTGTGCATGACGGTAAGGGTGGGAAAAGCAGAAACAGCCTACTGCCCACGCGCCTAATCCCAGCAATAAAATAACTCATTGAGCAAGCGCGGCTTATTCAGCAAGACGACAACTTACAAGGCGTAGGGCCATCGCTGCCTTTTGCTTTAGATCACAAATACCCTTCTGCTTATCGACAAGCGGCGTGGATGTTTGTCTTTCCCTCCAGCACGCTCTGCAACCACCCGTATAACGGCAAATTATGCCGCCATCATCTGCATGACTCCGTTGCGCGAAAGGCATTGAAGGCAGCCGTACAAAAAGCAGGCATCGTTAGCAAGCGTGTCACTTGTCATACATTTCGTCACTCGTTTGCTACGCATCTATTACAAGCGGGGCGTGATATTCGCACTGTGCAAGAACTCTTAGGGCATAACGATGTTAAGACCACGCAAATCTATACGCATGTGTTGGGTCAGCATTTTGCCGGCACCACCAGTCCTGCGGATGGACTGATGCTACTTATCAATCAGTAAAAGTAGATAAATATCTTTATGTAGCCCTGAGTAGCCCCTGATACTTTTTATGGTGAAAAAGATAAACAATCATAGAGGGGATAAATATGAGCCAGTTCTACCATTGTTCAGATAAGTTTAAGCAAGATACTGTCAATCACAGTGACCATTCATGGTCATTACACTTCCTCCAGTTGCCAGACAATGCCTAACATAAAAACGCAAAAGCCCAAAAGTCAGAGCTTAGGTGTTCTAGGCGTTTTCTAAGCGCTGAAGAAATACGTCTTACCGTAGATTGCGTGCGTTTCTGAAGCACATTTTCCTTATACATGGCTTTATCCCAGGCAGCTTCATCAAGCTCTTGGAGTAACAAGCCAGTAATAATGCGACACTCTCGGGTTTGTAGCGAGCCGCTGGTGAGATCGGAGTTATAGCGGAAAGGGGTCATTTGTAATTATTTGTGGGTGGAGGATAGTTAACTTATTATTGTAGTTGGAAGAGGCTGCTTTCCAAACATTAGCACCTCGTAATGCTTGTTACTGTATATTAATTTATGCTCTTAGCGCATGTTAATGGGCTATTACAATGCATAATGTCCACATCAAGATAACTGTGGCTTAACACCTGTACAAGCGAAAAAAATCAATCACCTGTCCGGAAATACGGGATCACTGTAAAGTGTTGGTGAGGCAGTCTAGGAGGGGGATTTAATTTGGGATACTGATGAAAGGATTATGATCAGTTGGATATAGGATCGTACTAAGCTGAGCGGCAGGTTAGCTAGATTAGTTAACCAGATAAGTGAAATCTAGTTCCAAACTATTTTGTCATTTTTAATTTTCGTATTAGCTTACGACGCTACACCCAGTTCCCATCTATTTTGTCACTCTTCCCTAAATAATCCTTAAAAACTCCATTTCCACCCCTCCCAGTTCCCAACTATTTTGTCCGCCCACATCAAACCGGTGTGAGTGAAAAAGAGTTAACCGAAGCAAAAAATATTTGGCTGACAGAAAATGCACAAGTCACTGATAGTTCAAGTTATTGGACCGAAGCTCTGGCACAGATTGCCGCTGATGATGGGCAATACCAGCGTTTAAACCAACAGCAAAGTATTATTCATCAACTCACGGTTAAGGATATTAATCGTTTATCTCATCAATATTTAGGGCAGAATTCAAAAGTGTTTATGATGACGCCTTAATTCAGTCATTAAGGTTAGAAAGCCAACAATATATTGTTGGCTTTTTTATCCAGCACTATCATTATTGCTATTCAAAAACAAAAGATTTTTTTTACCTCTAAATAAGCTTTTTTTATTTTTTTTATGAGAAAAAATAATTTACATTCAATAGTATTTAATAATCGCTCCCGTAAGCTTTTAGGTTTCTTCTTGAGATCATCGAATATACGGACAGGCTTGACTATTGCAGTCTTTATTTTTATATAATCACCAAGATTACTCTCAATTCTATTCAGCGTTGCCTGCGGTAAGATCTCAAATGCATATTCGTATAACTCATTTAGTTTCTTAATAAATACTTCTGGTTTCTCTTCTCTCTTCAAACTCAAAACATTCTCTCTAAAGTGAATAAATAGCTTATCGGGAACATCTTTTATTCTACTCATTTCAGAAATTTTTTTAGTTAATTTATTATATAACTGATTAGCAACATCAATCGGTTCTGGTATTTTTATAGTTTCTTTTGGTAGCGGAGGAAGAGGTTTTAAATCAATACATTCTGTATTTTTAGCTATCTCCATTGGTTCTTTTAAATAGCTAACAATGAATTCATTTGTAACATATTCTTTATCTATAAAAAGCTCATAAAAGTCATAAATTTTAATAACAACGTCATCCGAAGATTTCGTTTTTTTCATTTCTCTAATTGTTTCTTTAATGAGATCAATGCTTTTATTGTCTACTTTATTATTTTTCAATAAGCTATAGAAATTTTCTTCTATTTCATTTGGAATGGTAATCGCTTCCATCAATGGCGGCCATTCCGTCCTCTTAATGACTCTTATTCTATATTCATTTCTTTCAAGTCCAACTTGAGTTAGATTATTACCTTTCAATACACCGTGAAGAGGTGGCTCTGCATATTTAATATCATCAATATTATTTTTATTCTTTTCTCTTAGATTTATGGGCGATAATTTTGGAGTCTGTTTAATATTTTTAATTTGTTTAGTAACATATTTTTTAACTTTTTTTGGAGCACTCTTTATGTGAACTTTTTTCATTGTTAAACTAGTGAAAAAATTTTTTTTACTCATTGATTCAAGCATGATAATTCCTCTGAATAAATTACTGAACGCTATATAGCCAAAATCGTATATCTATTTATTATGTTGTGATATCAGATAGCGATTTTGTTTATTTTTAGTCACTCAATTTGTAATGCCTTTCATGACGTTGATGACTATCGATTGACAGATTATCGTTTTAATGTGATTAATATTCTTATAATAAATAACGATAAAGAGATTCTATATGAATAATGTAACCATCCGCAGAGCAACACTGGACGATGTCCCTGCAATCACCCAAATGCACGCTGACTATTCGGCATATGCCAATACATTACAGCTTCCTTATCCAAGCGAAAAAATATGGGAAGCCCGGCTAGGCACGAGTGATCCGTTGGTAACACAATTTGTTGCCACTATTGATAAGGAAGTTGTAGGTTTGCTAGTCATTAGTCAGCCTAACCAAGTGCGCCGTCGCCATGTCGCCACTTTCGGTATTACCGTCAGTGAAGCTCACCAAGGCAAAGGTATTGGCTCACAACTGATGCAAGTGATGGTGGATTATTGCGATAACTGGTTGAATGTGCGCCGTATTGAGTTAGAAGTATTTGCGGCAAATGGCAGTGGTGTTGGGCTATATGAAAAGTTTGGCTTTGAACTCGAAGGCCGCATGAGAGACTATGCGTTTCGTGATGGGCAATATGTCGATGCCGTGATGATGAGTAGAATCAAAAAATAGCGATAAAAAATGCCACACAATAGGTGGCATTTTAGTGCATAATGAAAACATCTAACGACTATTTGTCGCCTAATAGCACTGAATCTAATGCAATTTCAATCATCTCATTGAACGTAGTTTGACGCTCTTCTGACGTGGTTTGTTCACCCGTTTTGATGTGGTCAGAAACGGTACAAATCGTTAATGCGCGCGCACCAAACTCAGCCGCCACACCATAGATACCTGCAGCTTCCATTTCAACCCCCAGAATGCCGTACTTTTCCATCACTTTAAACATATCAGGGTCTGGTGAATAGAACAGATCCGCAGAGAACAAATTACCAACGCGCACATTCACGTTTCTTGCTTTTGCTGCTTCAACCGCATTGTGGACTAAGTCATAGTCTGCAATCGCTGCAAAATCATTTTCTTTAAAACGTTGGCGGTTAACACGCGAATCCGTACAAGCGCCCATACCTATTACAACATCACGCAGTTTTACATCATCCATCACTGCGCCACATGAGCCCACACGAATAATCACTTTTACACCGAAATCGGTGATCAGCTCTTTTGCATAGATAGAGCATGAAGGGATCCCCATGCCGTGACCCATAACAGAGATTTTGCGACCTTTATAAGTCCCTGTAAAACCTAACATGCCACGCACATTATTGACTTGGCGAACATCCTGAAGGAAAGTTTCAGCGATGTATTTTGCACGTAATGGGTCGCCTGGCATCAAAACGACATCAGCGAAATCACCCATTTCTGCATTAATATGTGGAGTTGCCATGATTATTTCCCTTTAAACGATTAAATATTGTTAAATTAATAAGGTGGTCTCCCACCTTATTATTAAAAAAGATGACAGCAAAGCCTTGCCCATTACCTTTAATTCCCCGCCATTACCCTAAATAATTTAAGTTGTAGCAAGGCGGCAAGTAAAACCATCCCTATGAGCATACACAAGTATGTGATTAGGGTGGTTTTGTGCAGCCAACACCGCTACAGCTCAAAGTATGACGGGTAATGGGTATTAGAGCATTGGCTTACCATACTCCATCGGAGACAAATCAAAGTATTTTGCAACTGTTTGCCCTATGTCCGCGAACGTTTCACGGTGGCCTAATGAGCCTGGTTTAACTTTCGGGCCATAAATCAGCACTGGGATATGCTCACGTGTATGGTCAGTACCTGGCCAGGTTGGGTCACAACCATGGTCTGCGGTTAAAATCAGAATGTCGTCTTCTTTAACCAGTTTCATTAACTCAGGTAAACGACGGTCAAATAGTTCTAATGCAGCGGCATAACCTGCTACATCACGGCGATGGCCATATGCGGAGTCAAAATCAACAAAGTTGGTGAATACAATAGTGTTATCACCCGCCAGCTTCATTTCTTCAACGGTCGCATCGAACAGTGCATCAATACCTGTTGCTTTGATTTTCTTAGTGATACCAACGTGCGCATAAATATCGGCAATTTTACCAATAGAAACGACTTCACCTTGTTTTTCATCAACTAATTTTTTTAATACTGTTGGAGCTGGTGGCTCAACTGCTAGGTCATGGCGGTTACCAGTACGTGTGAAGTTACCTGCTTTATCGCCAACGAATGGGCGAGCGATAACACGACCTATATTGTAACCACCTTTAGTTAGCTCTTCGCGAGCAATTTCGCACAGCTCATACAGTTTGTCTAAGCCATAGGTTTCTTCGTGACAAGCAATTTGGAATACAGAGTCTGCTGAAGTATAGAAAATCGGTTTCCCCGTTTTCATATGTTCTTCACCCAGTTGGTCGAGGATGACCGTACCTGATGAGTGGCAGTTACCCAAATAACCCGGTAAGTTGGCTTTTTTAACTAAGGTATCCAGCAATTCTTGTGGAAAACTATTTTCTTCATCAGAGAAATATCCCCAATCGAAAAGCACAGGCACACCTGCTATTTCCCAGTGACCTGATGGCGTATCTTTACCTGAAGAAATTTCGCTTGCATAACCGTATGCACCAATAATTTCTGCATTAGGATCTAATCCCGCAGGGAATGAACCGCTTGATTCTTCTCCTGCTTTACCTAAACCTAATTTAGTTAAGTTAGGTAAATGAAGAGGGCCTTTACGACCAATATCTGCTTCACCACGAGCACATGCATCTGCAATGTGGCCCAATGTGTTTGAACCTTCATCACCGAATTTATGCGCATCATGCGCTGCACCAATCCCAAAGGAATCTAAAACCATAATAAATGTGCGTTTCATATTTTTTCTCCCGCGGTACATTCAAGTCAACATACCACTAAAATCTCTGTTTATTACTCGCTGATTTGGCGATATACCATCGGTGTTTCTTGTGGAGCTTTATCTCCAATCACCATTGCATCCCGCACTTCTTTCGCAGCGTCTTCCCATGCTTTTTCACTGTTCGCATGGATAATAGCTAATGGCGTTTGTGTATCTACTTTAGAACCTAACGCCGCGATATCACTCAAACCAACACTGTAGTCAATTGGGTCTGACGCTTTACGGCGTCCCCCACCTAACGTCACGACTGACATACCTAATGCACGGGTATCCATATGTGTGACAATACCGTCTTTTGGTGCATAGACCGCTTTGCTTAATACTGCGGTTGGTAGGTATTTATTGTAATTTTCAACAAAATCAACTGGCCCTTTTTGAGCCGCAACCATGCGCCCAAAGACTTCAGCTGCTTTGCCGTTATCCAATACCGCTTGTAACTTCTGGCGTGCTTCATCACGATTAGCCGCTAATGATCCAGACACTAACATTTCAACACACAGTGCCATAGTCACTTCATACAAACGTGGGTTACGGTATTCACCTGTTAAAAATTGTACGGCTTCACGCACTTCAACCGCATTACCTGCACTTGATGCCAATACTTCATTCATATCAGTCAATAACGCGGTTGTTTTGCAACCAGCGCCATTTGCGACCTTAACGATCGATTCTGCAAGTTGCTCGGATTTTTCATAAGTCGGCATAAATGCTCCGGAACCAACTTTGACGTCCATAACAAGAGCATCAAGGCCTTCCGCCAGCTTTTTACCTAAAATTGATGCGGTGATCAGCGGAATTGAATCAACTGTTGCCGTAATATCACGGGTGGCATAGAAGCGTTTATCTGCAGGTGCTAATGAGTTTGTTTGGCCAATAATGGCAACACCTACGTCTTTGATAATGTCACGAAAACGGGAATCATCAGGGAAAATATCGAAATTTGGAATTGCTTCGAGTTTATCTAATGTACCACCAGTATGACCTAAACCACGGCCTGAAATCATCGGAACATAACCACCACACGCTGCAACCATAGGGCCAAGCATCAGTGAAGTCACGTCGCCTACTCCACCAGTCGAATGTTTATCGACTAATGGGCCATTCAGGTTAAGTGATTTCCAATTAAGAACTGTCCCTGAGTCACGCATTGCCAATGTCAGAGCAACGCGTTCAGGCATCGTCATATCATTAAAATAGATAGTCATTGCTAATGCAGCAATTTGACCTTCTGATACTGAATTATCACGAACACCATTGATAAAGAAACGAATTTCTTCTTCACTTAGTGGTTTACCATCGCGTTTTTTACGAATAATTTCTTGTGCCAGAAACACGATATACTCCTTTAAAGTCGAATTTATCGGTTAACAATATTGCGAAAATTAATAATTGCTGCTTGATTTTTTAACGTCAAAACCTAGCGTATTTAATAAATTTGCTAATAAGCTTGATGCGCCAAAACGGAAATGGCGGCTATCAGCCCAATCGTCACCTAAAATTCTTCCTGCTAATGCTAAGTAATCTGCTGCTTCTTCTGCAGTACGAACGCCACCAGCCGGTTTAAAACCAACCGTTTTGGCTACGCCCATATCGTGGATCACTTGCATCATGATTTCTGCACTTTCTAATGTCGCATTAACAGGCACTTTACCTGTTGATGTTTTAATAAAATCAGCGCCAGCTTTAATTGAAATTTCAGAAGCTTTGCGGATCAATGCCGCCTCTTTTAATTCACCGGTTTCAATAATCACTTTCAGCAACACATTTGCCGCAGCACAAGCCTCTTTACAGGCTTTCACTAAATCAAAACCAATTTTTTCATTCCCCGCTATCAGCGCACGATATGGGAAAACCACGTCAACTTCATCTGCACCATAAGCAATCGCCGCTTTAGTTTCAGCTAATGCGATTTCGATGTCATCATTACCATGAGGGAAGTTCGTTACTGTCGCGATACGGACGTCTGGAGTACCTTGTTCACGTAATGTTTTACGTGCAATAGGGATAAAGCGAGGATAAATACAGATTGCAGCTGTATTACCTGCTGGGCTTTTCGCCTGATGGCATAATGCGATCACTTTTGCATCAGTATCGTCATCATTTAAAGTGGTTAAATCCATCAGGGTCAGCGCGCGTTGTGCGGCTGCTTTTAAATCAGTCATATAACTCTCCAACGTTGTTAATTCTTCAGAACGACACGTTCTTTGTTGGCGAGCGGGCTTGGTTCCTTAAAGATGCTAGTCGGATACTTTCCGAACTGAGCAGCTGAGATCCTTCTCACCGCATCATGCCCTAGAGTAACTTTACTCTGAGAACTAGCAGTTCCATAGCAGCTTACTAATGATAGTAGACCATGGAATAGCGTTATTTTATGTGCTACAAATCACATTAATCGACTGAATGTTACATTATTAAAATAATAAATGTGATACAGATTACAATTATACCTAATCTGACGGCCATTTTATTCTCTCAAATGGCTTTTCGATACATGCTTTATCATTAATTTACTACGTTAAGAGTAGTTGAAAATTTTCGATTGATATAAAAATTCACAAAAGAATATAACGCATCAAATTAAAAACGGAAGGACAAGAGCCCTTCCGTTATATTTGTTTAAGAGAGCCAGCTTTTGCCCCTCGAAACAACATCAAGCAACTGCCGCTGCACCTAAAGTCAGGAAGAAGCCTGCAATTGTTGCACTCATTAAGTTAGACAGTGTACCTGCCATAACCGCTTTCATGCCTAAGCGTGCGACATCACCGCGGCGACTTGGCGCCATTCCGCCCAAACCACCTAATAAGATAGCGACAGATGATAAGTTAGCAAACCCACACAGCGCAAAAGAAATAATCGCTTTTGTATGGTCAGATAACACTTGTTTACCCGCGGCTAAAACCTCAGCATCTGCCTTCATGTACTCACCAAAGTTCATGAATGCAACAAACTCATTCACAACAATTTTTTGGCCAATGAAAGACCCTGCGACTGTCGCTTCGCTCCATGGCACCCCAATGAGAAATGCAATCGGTGCGAACAACCAACCGAGTAATAGCTCCAGTGATAATTGAGGATAATCAAACCAGCCACCAATTCCACCTAAAATACCATTAATTAACGCGATCAACGCGATAAAAGCCAATAACATTGCACCCACGTTCAGCGCAAGTTGCATCCCTGATGAAGCCCCTGAAGCGGCTGCATCAATAATGTTGGCAGGGCGCTCGTCTTCAGCAACTAAATCCGTCGCATCAACTCTGTCTTTAACATCTTCTGTTTCTGGTACCATCAGCTTGGCAAATAATAGCCCACCCGGCGCTGCCATAAAGGATGCAGCTATCAGGTATTCCATTGGGACGCCCATTTGAGCATAACCCGCCAATACTGACCCTGCAACAGATGCCAAACCACCACACATGATGGCGAATAGCTCAGATGTTGTCATTGTTGCGATATATGGGCGTACCACCAGTGGCGCTTCTGTTTGACCAACAAAAATATTCGCTGTGGCTGATAACGATTCTGTTCTGGAGGTTCCTAAGACTTTTTGCAGACCACCGCCTAATACCTTAATCACTAACTGCATGATGCCTAAGTAATAAAGAACCGCAATCAGTGATGAGAAAAAGACGATGATAGGCAGCACGCGAAAAGCAAAAATAAAGCCGCCGCCACCAAATAATTCAAACATTTTATCGGAAACAAGGCCCCCAAAGATGAAACTCATCCCATCTTGGCCATAACCAATAACTTTAGAAACAGCGTCAGACATTCCTTGGAGCACACTACGCCCCGCGGGAACATAAAGGACAAATGCGCCAATAACAAGTTGGATTAAAAATGCACCACCGACTGTGCGGAGTCGAATAGCCCGGCGATTGCTAGAAAATAGGACGGCTATCGCGATAAGCACCGCCATTCCTATAATACTCATAATGAGCTGCATGGAAGGATCCCTGTTCACTTGATTTTAAATTGATATATAAGGAAACGTGTACGTCACCTTGTCTCTTAGTTTGATGATTATACCTAGTCATCATGAATAACCCGCAATACTCATCACAAATACGTGGTGCAATAAACAATAAAAATTCAAATAATGTGACAAAAATCACAAACAAGACTCGGTTTAGTCTGGAAAGGCACTAAACATCTCATCAACCAAAGCAAAATATGAATGGAGCAAAATAGATAGGTAGCAAGCTTACATAAATATTATTTATCGTTTATTTGCGGTTTTACTCCGTTAGATTAAATAACGACAAACTATTGTTGTAAAGTTGTTGGGCAATTTCTGCGGGGGATTCGTGGCGAAGTTCACATAATGCACGAAAAACCCATTGAATACGTTCTGGCCGATTTGGCTCGCCTTGAAAACCTGACACTGGCATGTCCGGTGCATCCGTTTCTAGCAGTAACGAGGAAAGGGGTAAATTAGATATCACATTACGTGTTTTATTGGCTCTTTCATAAGTAATCGTCCCACCAACACCAATATAATAGCCAAGTTTAACAAAAGCTTGCGCTTGAGATAAGCTCCCTGCAAAGCCATGAATAACACCACGAGCAGGAACATCCATACGGCGCAATATCGCCGCTAGCTGATCGTGGCTTTTTCGTGAATGCAAAATAACAGGTAAATCGAATTGTTTTGCCAGCCTTAATTGTGCAGAAAGTATTTTTTGTTGATGCTCGAACTGTGGATTTTGCATGTAAAGGTCTAACCCTATCTCCCCTATCGCCACACAGTTTTTATCTTTTTTATTAAGGTAATCGACTAAAATATCAATGTGTTGATCTTGATACTGGCTTAAGTACAACGGGTGAAAGCCCATCGCGGCATACAACGATGAGTGCTGCTGTGCGAGTTGCCACACGCGTGCAAAATTATCGACACTGACAGTTGGAATAATAATCTTACTCACCCCATTTTGCTTAGCAAGCGCTAAACTGTCAGTAAATGCATCACTGAAAGGTGGGAAATCAAAATGGCAATGGGTGTCAATAAACCGCAGATTATCCATCTAGCTTCTCACTAGCTTGCATCCCTTTTAGGGGCTGTACAGCCATTGTAGGGACTAAATCTCGATGTTCTTCAGGCTCGATTTGTATATCAATCGGGTTTAATTCTATTTTTTGCTCTAAGGTACGGCTAAATCTACGCCTATTTTCAATAAACGCATCCCCAAGTGCCGCCATAAAATAGCGGCCGCATCGTCTACCCGTATGATAATCTTGGTTCAATGAAGAAACTTTACTTCCCAGCGCACTGCTCTTGAGTGGAACCGGTGGGTAAATTTCAAAGATCTGTACATCCTTAGGTGGATTTTCAATAAATTCCTGCGTCTTACGGTAGCTTTTAAGGTGAATTTTTAACATTGCAGCCATGCGCTGCAAGCCATTACTATCCCCCTCTAACCAGCGAGTCATTCTTTTCACCCATTCAGGCGTAAAATACATTTGTGATGGCACTGTACGGATCACAACAATCGTCTCAGCACCACGATGATAAGCCTCTTCAACAGGAACCGCCGCGCTGATCCCACCATCGAGGTACAAAGTCCCACCAAGCTCAACACCTGTTCGATAAAAACCAGGAATAGCGCTCGAAGCACGGATAATATCTAACCAAGAATCTGCTGTAGGTTGTAAGAACTCAGCCATAAAGTCATCGCTGCGGCTTGTCCCCATATAGAACTCGCGCCCTGATGCAAGTAATTCAAGCCCTGCTTGCATCCGCAATGGTAATTCTTTTGCTGTTGTTTCAACTAACCAGTCAAGGTCAATAAGGTGCCCCCCACGAATAAACCGTAGTGGGTTAAAGAAAGCAGAATTGGTGGTATAGCGAGTAATCACTCGTCGTGCATAACCTGCTTGGCCGCAGATATAAGCAGAAAGATTTTGTGCCCCAGCAGAGGTACCAATCATTAAGTCAAAAGGATTAAAATCGGAAATTAAAAACTCGTCCAGTACGCCCGCAGTAAAAATCCCTCGTTGCCCACCACCTTCACATATCAGTGCGGTTTTCCCCGAGTTAATGTTGTCTAAAAATGCGAGGGGCTCAATAGTGCCCAATGTCACTGCGACGTGTTTCCCCATACTACCCCTTAATCCGTTATTTCTTGTATTTTTGACTAAAGGCTCTCAAGCCACCTAAAAATAGAATGAGCCTTCTAACGAAAGCCCATTCTAACGGATCTGTATAATAAATATTCAGCAATTTGCGCTATTGATACATTTATTTACCAATCAGTTGGCAAGCACCAGACCATTTTGGACTGATTTCACCCCATTAACTTGTGATGCCACCAGTACAATTTTGTCAATTTGATCCGTCGAGGTGACAAAACCTGATAAATAAACCACTCCATTAACGGTTTTCACTGATACATTATTACTCGAAATACCTTTCGTACCGAGTAGTTTTCCTTTCACATCAGCGGTGATCGCAGAGTCATCAATATACTCACCCGTATTTTTTGCACCGCTCGAAATTGCATTTCCTGTATCCTTACCCGCCATTTCAACGGTTTTTGACGCGCTGTCCCACGTTTCTGAAGCTTGTTTTTTCAAAGCGCTATCTGATGATGAGCTACAAGCCGTGAGCGCCCAGCTCAACCCAATAACCCCCAAACAGCTTAATAGCGTTGCTTTTTTCATAAAAAACCTTCCTTTCACTGTGATGGACTAACTAATAATATAGCCTAAGTAAAAAAACGTTAAAAATAAAGAGAAAGAAGACAAAGACAGAATATTCTTGATGCAAATGCGATAAAAAACAGAAAAATAGGCTTTAAAAGAAGGTCGAAAGAAGATCCCCCGCTACAAAACTAGTAGCGGGAGAGAAAAAACGTATTAGTGTTCGCGTGTTTTACGGAACCTAACATCAGGGTAGCGTTCACTAGTGAGATTTAAGTTCACCATTGTTGGCGCAATATAAGATAGGTTATCACCGCCATCAAGTGCTAAATTTTGCTCATTTTTACGTTTAAATTCTTCGAATTTTTTCGCATCGTCACACTCAACCCAACGAGCTGTAGAAACGTTTACGGCTTCGTAAATAGCTTCTACGTTATACTCGCTTTTCAGACGTGCCACTACCACATCAAATTGCAACACACCGACCGCGCCAACAATTAAGTCATTATTGGTTAACGGACGGAAAACTTGTACCGCACCTTCTTCCGAAAGTTGAACAAGGCCTTTTAACAGTTGCTTTTGTTTTAATGGGTCACGTAAACGAATACGGCGGAACAATTCAGGTGCAAAGTTAGGGATACCCGTAAACTTCAACTCTTCACCTTGTGTAAAGGTATCACCGATTTGGATAGTCCCATGATTATGTAAGCCGATAATATCCCCCGCATAAGCATTCTCAACTTGAGAGCGGTCACCAGCCATAAAGGTTAAGGCATCAGAAATTACCACATCCTTTTTAATACGCACTTGACGTAGTTTCATGCCTTTTTCATAAGTACCTGAAACAATACGCATAAATGCAACACGGTCACGGTGTTTCGGGTCCATATTAGCTTGGATTTTGAACACAAAGCCCGTAAATTTTTCTTCTGTTGCTTTCACTTCACGCAAATCTGTTTTACGCGCTTGTGGTTGTGGAGCCCATTCGACTAGCCCGTCTAACATATGGTCAACACCAAAGTTACCTAAAGCCGTACCAAAAAATACCGGGGTTAACTCACCTTGCAAAAATGCTTCATGGTCAAATTCATGGGATGCGCCTTGAACAAGCTCAAGTTCATCACGTAATTGGGCTGCCAGTTCGTCTCCCACAGCAGCATCCAATTCAGGGTTATTTAACCCTTTAATAATGCGAATTTCTTGAATTGTATGGCCTTGACCTGTTTGGTATAGGATGGTTTCATCACGCAGTAAGTGGTAAACACCTTTGAATAATTTACCGCAACCTATAGGCCATGTGATTGGGCAACAGGCAATTTTCAGCTCGTTTTCCACTTCATCCATTAATTCCATTGGGTCGCGAATATCACGGTCCAATTTATTCATGAATGTTAAGATTGGCGTATCACGTAAGCGAGTAACTTCCATCAGTTTACGTGTCCGGTCTTCAACCCCTTTACCTGAGTCAATAACCATCAAGCAGCAGTCAACCGCAGTCAACGTCCGGTAAGTGTCTTCCGAGAAATCTTCATGCCCTGGGGTATCAAGTAGGTTAACAAGGCAATCGTTATAAGGAAATTGCATGACAGAGGTAGTAATCGAAATACCACGCTGCTTTTCCATTTCCATCCAGTCGGATTTAGCGTGCTGGTTAGAACCCCGGCCTTTTACCGTACCAGCCCGTTGAATAGCATGCCCGAACAATAACACTTTTTCAGTGATTGTGGTTTTACCCGCATCGGGGTGGGATATGATAGCAAACGTTCTACGTGTGCTAACTTCATGGAGAAAGTTCTGATCTGTCATTTAACCGTTCTTTTCGTTTATATACAGATTTGTATAGGCATTCGAAGAGGCTTGATTTGGCTCTAAGCGCAGCAAATCCGTTTTGTTAATCAAAATTGGTGGATATTTTCGCAGATCTTGGGGGTATTAACAATCAAAGCATCGAGGTACACGTAAAACAGTACCTCGACCCTGTAGCAAATTAGCTAAATGATAACAATATAAACCACTGGTTAAAGCGCCACTAAGTGAGCAATTTCCTCTCCAAGTGCTTGTGTACTGGCATCCCCACCCATATCACGAGTTAAGTTCCGGCGCTGTTTAATCGCAGTTTCCACTGCGCTCATAATAGTATCGTGGATATCTTGGCAGCCTAAATGCTGCATCATCATGGCTGCGGCCCAAATAGTACCGATTGGGTTTGCAATATTTTGCCCTGCAATATCTGGCGCAGAGCCATGAACTGGCTCAAACATTGATGGAAATTCTTTTTCAGGGTTAATATTTGCAGATGGTGCAATCGCAATCGTGCCAGTACAAGCAGGCCCTAAATCAGACAAAATATCACCAAATAAGTTTGACCCAACAATCACATCATAAAACTCAGGCATTCGAACTAAGTTGGCAGCAAAAATATCGATATGGAATTGGTCGACTTTAATTTCTGGGTATTGTTTTGCTATTTCAGCTACCCGACTGTCCCAATAAGGCATTGAATGAAACAAACCATTCGATTTAGTCGCGGAACTTAGATGTTTTTTGTCGCGCGATTGTGCTAAGTCAAACGCATATTTTAAAATACGGTCAGTACCTTTACGGGTGAAGATACTTTGCTGCAACACCATTTCTTCATCAGTACCTTCATATTGAATACCACCAATAGCCGAATACTCACCCTCCACGTTTTCACGCACCACATAAAAATCAATATCTCCGGGGTTTTTATCCGCAAGTGGGCACTTGATGCCATCAAACAAACGTACGGGGCGAAGATTCACATACTGGTTAAATGCGCGACGAATTGGCAGTAATAACCCCCACAAAGAAATATGATCAGGCACCCCAGGGAAACCAACCGCCCCTAAAAAAATAGCATCAAATTTTTTCAATTGTTCTAAGCCATCTTCAGGCATCATACGCCCCGTACGATGGTAAGTTTCACATGACCAATCAAAATACGTAAAGTTAAGCTTTATATTATGTTTACTCGCTGCCGCTTCTAAAACTTTTATCCCCTCAGGGATCACTTCTGTACCGATGCCATCACCTGGGATTACTGCGATATTAAATTGTGACATAGTGAAAACCTCTGATAAATGAATTGGGTATGTTTGTTCTCCAGTTTATGGCTTGCTGTGATAAAGTATAGGCATGAAGTGTAATCCTTAGGTTTACAAACTATGAACAAGCTCCCAGCATTAGAGGATATCCGCGTTTTTGTGACTGTTGCGCGCCTAATGAGTTTTTCTCAAGCAGCTCAGCAACTGTTGGTTTCCCCTGCTTATATCTCTAAACGAATTAAATTGCTCGAAGAAAATTTAGGGCAAATATTATTTTTTAGGACTGCTCGTTCAATTAAACTCACCCATGAAGGGCAGATAATTTTACGCAGTAGTGAAGCGATGTTAGCAGAACTTGAACATATGCAAGAGCAGCTTAATGCATGTCGAGAAGAGATCCGTGGCTCGCTTCGCATTAGTTGTAGCACCGGGTTTGGTAGTACATACATTAACCCGTTCATCCTCACATTACGGGAAAGTTACCCTTTACTAGGGATTGACCTTACACTGACAGATAAATCCGTCGATATTATCAATGAAAATATTGATGTTGATATTTGTATCGGAGGCGCCATTTCCGAGCAATTCATTGCTAGACGTATCGCCCATAACCAGCGGGTTTTATGCGCATCACCAAGTTATTTGGCTAAATATGGCTACCCTAAATATCCGCAACAGCTTGAGCAAAAACACTTGTGCATTGCTATCAAGGAACGCAACCAAGCTCCAGCTGTTTGGAAACTTGAGCAGCAACAAGAAAGTATGACAGTCACACCGAACAGTAAGCTGACCGTCAATAATGGTGAAGTGGCCAAACAATGGTGTTTAAGTGGCGAAGGCATACTGCTGCGCTCCCTATGGAGCGTGCTTCCCGAATTGCAATCTGGTCAATTGATACGTGTTTTACCACAATGGCACCAAACAGCAGATGTTTATGCTGTTTATTCGAGAAGTATCCGAACTAGTGCTAATCTTAGAGTGTTTATTGAAAATTTAGAGCAATTCCTCACCAACAATTTACACCATGAACGCACTTAATTAAGTTTTATTAGCAAAAGGTGGATATGCATTGATGATAGAAGCAGAGACATTCAAAGAACGTTTATTAAAACTGCTAAAACAGAAAAAAATGAGCCAATTAAAAGCAGCTGAAGCCCTTGGTGTCTCAAGAACCGCGGTCAATAAATGGACAAAAGGTGGCATGATAGATGAAGATAACCTTGAAAAACTCGCCACACTATTGGATGTCGACAAAATTTGGTTGAAATACGGTGAATACACCAATAGCCTAATTACTGTCACCAATGCAGGGGTCATGCGTAATATAAATGAAGTCCACCTCCAAGAATCTGCGGATATCGTCACATGGGAATGGGACTTAATGAGCGGAGAGCTCAATTACTCTGATAACGTTGAA
This sequence comes from Providencia sp. TYF-12, assembly GCF_041344805.1. Classification (NCBI taxonomy): domain Bacteria; kingdom Pseudomonadati; phylum Pseudomonadota; class Gammaproteobacteria; order Enterobacterales; family Morganellaceae; genus Providencia; species Providencia sp. TYF-12. Next base: position 721,931 of record NZ_CP166833.1, on the reverse strand, counting down.
GCCGTTTATGGCATCAAAATCACCAGTAATGAAGATTTCTGGGCATTAATGGATCACCACTCTAAAGAAAAACTGGTTAATGGTTATTCCAAAATCATCCGCGAAGGTGGAGCCCATGAAATGGATTTCAAAATTAACTGGGAAGGTGAATACCGCTGGATAACATCTCGTGCCACAGGTGTTCGGGGTTCAAATGGAAAAGTAACTAAATTAGTCGGGATTAGCTTAGACAATACTGAACGTAAAAATAATGAATTACGCTTACGTAAAATCAAATGCTACTTTGATGTTTTACTTTCTCATTTCAATCATCTTGTTGTTTTCACAGACAAAGCGGGTGAAATTTTAGCCAGTAATTTAAACAGCCTCTCATCTGAAATAGACTACCTCGACCTACAACGCTTATTGTATCAATTAGTCATTAGTCATAAATCATGGCTAGATGAAGTACTCGATACTGGCCGAGGGCAGGTTGTTTTTCAAGATAAACAAATTACAGCTTATCAACATGTTAATGATGAACAGCAGATATTTTTAATGTTTGAGTTAAAAGATATCTGAGTGGTTAATCATTGCCCCATTGGGTAATCATGGGGCAACCCGGTTATAGGTCAAGCACTAGCCGCTTAGTTTTGGCGCGAGACACACACAGCATCATGGTTTTTTGCTGCGCTTTTTCATCATCATCAAGGTATAGGTCTCGGTGGTCTGCCTCCCCTTCTAATATTGCCGTTTCACAAGTACCACAGACTCCATTACGGCATAAACATTCCACATTAATGCGCTTATCTGCTTCGATTGCCTGTAATATAGACATATCTTCACCAACAACTAAGCTAATCCCTGAACGCTGAAAATGCACTTCAAATGACTCACCTTCACTCGCGACTTCGCCAAAATTTTCAAAGTGAATCTGTGACTCGCCAAGATGTTTTTGACCTTCTTCAATCACATTATTAATTAATGATTCCGGACCACATACATAAACATGACTATGACTTGGTTGGCTTTTGATTAACTGCTCAACTGACATTCGCTGCCCTTGGCTGCTATCGTATACATGCAATCGGTCGCCAATACGCTCTTGTAAATGTTCGACAAAAGCCGCCGTTTTGCGGTCACGAAAACAGTAATGGAGTTCAAAATCCATATTGCCGTGCTCTAACTCATATAAATAAGAAAGAAATGGCGTAATACCGATCCCTCCAGCGATCAAAACATGCTTACACTTGCTGTTTTTCTCAAGCGAGAAAAAATTCTGGGCAGGGGATAAATATAAACTATCCCCTAAAGATAACTGCTCATGCATAAAAGCTGAGCCACCTTTTGAATTTTCATCACGCAGAACAGAAATGCAATAACTCCCACAGTGTTGCGGATCACTAATGAGTGAATACGCACGCTGTAAGCCAGCCTCTCCCCCCATATGAACGGTAACATGGCTTCCCGCACTAAAGGGCATAAAAGTACCGTCCTGTGCAACGAATTCGAACATTTTGATGTTTGGGCTAACCTGCTCTATTCGGCTAACATTTACCGCGATTTTTGCTTGGTTCATCACTGTTCTCCTTCCTTATCCAATATCGATACACAAGTACTTAATGCTTAAATAATCCTCAATGCCATAACGAGAGCCTTCTTTCCCTAAACCAGATTGTTTCACACCGCCGAATGGCGCAACCTCATTAGAAATCAAACCAGTATTGATGCCGACCATACCACTTTGCAGCTTTTCTGCGACACGATATACCCGATTCACATCCCGAGAGAAAAAGTACGCCGCTAGCCCATAAATAGTATTATTTGCCCGAGAAATTACTTCACTCTCATCATTAAAGCGGATCAATGTGGCAATAGGACCAAAAATTTCTTCATGAACAATGTCCATTGAATCATCAACATCTACCAATACTTTTGGATTAAAAAAGTTGGCTTGTTCTTTGATTTCATTACCTAATGTTAATAATTTAGCACCTTTCGCTAATGCATCTTGCAATAATGCATTCATTCCTTCTATTGCCTTAGATGTAATCATTGGCCCAATATCGGTACCCGCAGCAAGCCCATTTCCGACGGTTAATTTGGCCACTTCTGCGACAAACTTGGTTTTAAATTCGTCAAAAATAGCAGTATGAATATAGAAACGGTTAACACAAACACAGGTTTGCCCACCATTACGGAACTTAGCTTGAATAGCGGCAGTTACTGCTTTATCAATGTCTGCATCCTCAAAGACGATAAAAGGCGCATTACCACCGAGTTCTAACGACGTTTTCTTTATAGTCGATGCACACTGTTCTGATAATATTCGGCCTACTTGTGTCGAACCTGTAAACGAAAACTTACTGATAAGCTCATGTTTTGTCAGTCTTTCGCCTAAAATACGCGATTCCCCCGTCACAACATTAAAAACCCCTGATGGAATACCCGCCTCATCGGCCAATTGAGCTAATGCAAGAGCCGTAAAAGGTGTTTCTGTCGCTGGTTTGATGATAATGCTGCACCCTGCCGCAAGAGCCGGTGCCGCTTTACGGGTGATCATCGCAGCGGGGAAATTCCATGGTGTAATGGCACTACACACCCCGATAGGTTGCTTAATTGTCGAAATCCGGTTACTCCCAACAGTCTGAGGGATAGTCTCCCCATAAACACGTTTACCTTCCTCTGCAAACCATTCTATAAATGAAGCGGCGTAGCGAATTTCACCTTTAGCTTCATGTAATGGCTTACCCTGTTCTAAGGTCATTAAGCGACCGAGATCATCAACATTGGCTTCGATAAGCTCAAACCAACGTCGTAAAATGATAGAACGAGCCTTGGCGGTAAGCTGCTGCCAACCTTCCATCGCCATGTGAGCTTGCTCAATAGCCTCATCCACTTGTCTTGCCGACAAGCTGGGAATTTCTCCCAGCACAGATTGGTCAACAGGATTAGTCACAGGGATTTTCTGACCTGAATCAACCCATTGCCCATTGATATAACATGTCTGACGAAATAGCGCTGGGTTAGTTAACTTATGCATTTGTGACTTCTCCTCGTTCATTTATGTTCAATAACGTAATTACTCGCTATGCGCACCAGCTAAAATCTTATGGAAATGAGCCACACCGTGTTCACTAATACCACTGCGTTGCCTATCTACCATAATTCTGCCTTGCCCACGGTAACCGCGAGATCTCAAGCCTTTTTGAACACTTTCAACGAGACGTAAATCTTCAGGACGAAAAACGGTACGATACCATTCGACTAAATTTTTCTGGTACTCCGTCAACTCTTCATTAAGGAAGTAAATATCATAATGCTGCAATGTTTCTCCGGCATTGACAGGGAACTCATAGATAACCGTCATAAAATCCCCTCCTGGCGGCATATTGAACATTGTGCTTGGCCAAATCCAAAAACCAAAGAAACGAGGATCTAATACAGATTCATCAAACTGATATGAAGACTCTGAAGGTTTAGCTTTACCGATTTGTACGGTCCAGTTATCCAATAATTGATGTTCATATACGCTAACATCCACTGAACTCGCGAAACTAACATGGTTAGTCGGGCAGTGATAACATTCAATATAATTATCAACGATAGTTTTCCAATTAGCTGGGGTACGGCTGACAAAACGTGCTGCCAATTTTAAATCACCAATCACAGCACAGGCTTCTTGCATTTTTTCTGCTAAACCAGGTAATTGCTGTTCAATTGGTTGAGGTTCTTCAGTTGTCATATTGACATAAATAAACCCTGCATGTTCAGTCACATGGAAAGAGCTTAATGACATGGCATCTGATTCAAAATTATTCACATTCTCACAATTGGTCGCATGTGCTAATTGACCATCCAGCTTGAATGCCCATGCATGATAAGGGCAAGTAATCACATTCTTAACTTTGCCACTTTCACCACTGATTAATTGGTGACCACGATGTGGACATACGTTATAAAAACCACGTAAAACATCATCACGACCACGAACGATCACGAGGCTTTCACCAATAAGTTCACGAGTGATATACGAGTTTTTTTCTTTTACTTCACTGATATGGGCAACACAAACCCATGAATTAGCAAATATTTTTTCTTTTTCATACTCAAAAATATCATCAGAAGTGTAATAACGTGCAGGGATCGTCCATGCGTTATCAATATCAAGGTGATCATTGATCGAAATGACTTTGGTTGCATTGCTCATAATTGCCCTCACTTTGTAAACTTATAGTTAACATATTTTTTATGAATGTTAATCCAGATCTCAATAATGATCAAACAAAATATTGACTAAAATTTATTCATTCATTATTTCATCAATAAAAACAATACAATATGCAATATATATTTACCGATTCTGTTAATGACAAGTTAATTATTTGTTGACTGCGCAATCTTTGCATGGCTATTCTCTGTAAACCAACAGTAGCTATTAACGAAAAACAACCTTACAAACACAATAGGAATTCCCTGCAAGCCAACTCTCATACAAAAAAAATAAGTGAGCAACCGGAGAAGAGGTATGATGAATCATAAGAAGTCTATATTTTACGTGTCGTTAGCCTTTAGTTTGGCGCTAATTAGTTTTGGCGCCTTTATCCCTGACAAACTGGAAGCATTTTCACACTCAGCTTTAAGTTTTATCTACAACAACCTAGGTTGGTTTATCTTAGGTTCCGTTTTTATCTTTTTTGCCTTTTGTATGTTCCTTGGTTTTTCTAAATTTGGGCACATTCGTCTAGGCGATGATGATGACAAGCCGGAATACAGCACCGTCACTTGGATTGCGATGCTATTTAGCGCATCAATTGGCATTAGCTTAATGTTTTGGGGGGTAGCGGAACCCGTCTCCTATTATATTAGTCCACCAATTGGCCAAGGCTCTACAGAGCAATCAGCCAAAGCGGCGATGCAATATGTCTACCTACACTGGGGGGTATCAGCTTGGGCTTGTTATGCACTCGTCGGCGTTGCATTAGGTTACTTTCAATTTAGAAAGAAACTCCCTGCATCAATGAGCTCAGTATTTTACCCATTACTTGGTGATCGTATTTACGGCTCGATTGGTAAATGGATCAACGTGTTAGTGATGCTTTCCATCGTTATCGGTATCGCAACATCACTCGGTTTTGGTACACTACAAGTTAACAGTGGAATGAACTATTTGTGGGGGTTACCAATTAGTATTTATGTACAAATTGGTTTAATTGCCATTATCACCGTCGTATATATCGCTTCCACTATTTCAGGGCTGCAGGGGGCAATTAAGCATCTATCCAACCTAAATATCGTACTTGCTATAGGGTTGATGGCATTTATCTTTATCTCTGGTCCAACACAAACGATTTTAAAAGTGTTATTCCAAGGCATTGGTGATTACGTACAAAACTTTGTCAGTATGTCTTTTCGCACCGAGCCGTACAACGATGGAACTTGGATTGCGAACTGGACACTCTTTTACTTCGGTTGGTGGATTGCATGGGCACCATTAGTCGGTAGCTTTGTAGCGCGTATCTCAAAAGGCAGAACGATTAAAGAATTTATGATTGGTGCCGTATTCATTCCTGTATTAAGTGCATTCGCTTGGTTCGCCGTGATGGGTGGGTCTGCAATCCATCTTATTCAAAACCTAGGACAAACAGCACTGGCTGACGCAGTAAAAACCGATGTTACTTCTGCGTTATTTAAATTTTTAGATTATTTTCCAGCCTCAACCTTTATTAGTATGATAGCTATTGTTCTGGTGTTGATTTTCTTTGTTACCTCAGCAAACTCAGCGGTTTTCGTACTCGGTATGGTAAGTGAAAATGGGAACCCAAACCCATCTCATGTGACGAAAACAATTTGGGGTGTGATCATTGCAGCGATTGCAATAGTACTCATCATGACTGGGGGGTTATCCGGCTTACAATCAGCCCTTGTTGCGATGGCCGTTCCATTATCTATCATGATGCTAATCATGTGTTATTCCACCTATAAAGGCCTGAACGAAGAAGTGAATGCACAAGCAGCAGCAAAAATACAACAGAAAGAAGATATTAAGCTGATGAATAAAACCATTCTTTCGGAAACAGAAAAATAAGAACCTAAATGACAAAACCCCAGCACGAGTCTCGTGCTGGGGTTTTTAATTCCACATTTAAAATGATAACCGTATTTATTCGTCATTCAATAATGTTAGAGCGAGGACAAGTGCATCCTCTCGGCCTTTTTTCGCCGGGTAATAATCTTTCCGTACTGTTACTTGATGAAAGCCAAGCTTATCATACAGATGTAATGCTGATGCATTCGATTCCCTAACCTCTAGCCACAAGGTTAAGATACCTTTTTTAACTAAATCGCTGATCAGTTGCTCGAGTAATAAACGACCATACCCCTGTCCTTGATAGTCAGGATGGACAGCAATATTGAATAAAGTGGCTTCATCCAACACACACTGAGTTATTGCATACCCAACAACTTGATTATTAATAGAAATCTTAATGTTATGATACTTTTCCCCTTGATTCCCATAAAAAACACGCTCAGTCCATGGGAAGTCATGACTTAACTTCTCAATTAAGAAAGCAGTTGCGAGATCAGATTGCTTTAGTGTTGATATTTTCATCATATTGATAAATTTGTTTCCATAGTGCCTGTTTAGCGCTGTGACTTGACATCAGCTCAGACAAAACAGGTGAAATAAACGTGATTTTTGAACCTTCGGGGTGGGTTTCGCCACCTAATACCCAACAAGGCGTTATTATTGGTGTTGGGAGTAAACCTAACTGCTCTGAATTAACACAAACAACATCATCAGAGACAATATTCATTGATAGAAAAATATCTTTTAGCAGTTGGCTATTTAAATCGAGGTTCTCATCAGTAATAATAATAAGCTTAGTCGACGCTGGGATCCTTACACCACGTTCACCACGTAACACAGCTGGATTTCTCACCATCCATTGAGTGATCCCCATTTGTTCTAAAAGCCTGTCACGTCGTGTCATTTATTTTTCCAGTCGCAATTGTACAACCACATCTTATCAAAGGGGATTAATAGCGCCAACAGAGCAATGCTATTTCTCCCATTTCTGGTAATGTGTTATCGGTTATCTATTATTTTAGGAGATTGACAGAATATGTCATTACTGACACCTGCCAGCGAAGTTATACAGCGCCATCTCGAACACTTTACAGATCGTCATGTCATTTTGGCCGGTGACATTCAGGATGAACTTGCAGCAACCTTAGAAGCAGCAAGCGTTCGTGTCATTACGAACCAGTATCACCACTGGCAACGTTTACAACCGTTAATGGGGGAAATGGCGTTATACTCTGCGACAACCCCAGCTGAATTTATTCAGCCCTGTAATACACTCATCTATTTTTGGCAAAAAAACAAGCAAGAAGCTTGTTTTCAGCTTGATGATCTTTGTACCCACCTCGCTACTGGTAGCCAAATATTTATCGTAGGGGAGAACCGTAGCGGGGTAAAAAGTGCCGAGTCTATAATGGAAGGCATCGCTAGCTTGCAAAAAATTGACTCTGCACGCCGCTGTGGTTTGTATTATGGCGAACTAGAGCAACCGACCCAGTTTGATATTTCTCGCTGGTGGCGTCATTATCAAATTGATAATGTTAGAATTAATGCATTACCAGGCGTATTTAGCCATATGGAACTCGATATCGGTAGTGATTTATTATTATCTACACTTACAGAGCCTATGAGCGGTGACCTATTAGACTTAGCTTGCGGTAATGGCGTATTGGCGGCCGTTATTGGTTCCCAAAACCCAGAAATAAAACTTACATTAAGTGATGTCAGTGCCTCTGCATTAGATTCCGCAGCTTCTACACTTGAAGCTAATCAGCTAACAGGCAAAGTGGTTGCAAGTGACGCTTATTCAGATATTCATGATAAGTTTGACTGGATTATTTCTAATCCACCTTTCCATGATGGGCTAAATACTAGCTACCGTGCAGTTGAAAATATGATTTACCAAGCACCTAAATTCCTGAAAAAGGGCGGGCGCTTGCGCATAGTCGCCAATGCTTTTTTACCTTACCCTGATTTACTGGATAAAGCATTCGGTAGCCATGAGGTGCTAGCTAAAACAGGGAAATTTAAAGTTTATCAAGCGATTAAGCGCTAACTGTATCAGTAAAATTAACACGCCGATAAATTCACCCAAACTAGAAGTGGTCAGTCATTATTGACTGGCTATTTTTTACCAAAAAACGGCGACCAAAATCTACACCGAATTAGTGTAACCAGACAAACTTAGTGAGTTGCGAGGGTGACGGAATTGCTAGACGCGCTAGCTTCAGGTGTTAGTATTCTATAGACGTATGGGGGGCTAATCCCCCCTTTCACACCACTGATGCAGTCAGTGTTTTTCACTTCAAATTGACTTGAAAGCACTTTCTACCGTGCGCTCACTTTCCCTCTATTATTTTTCCTAATGCATTCACTCATTATTTAACCAAATACTACCTTTGTAATACAAATGCAGCCAGAAAACACACGAGTGAAACAACGGCTGGGATAATCAATAAACGCCGAGAACCACGGTTAAACAACATACCTGCAGTCGCGATCATCATAATGATCATGGTGATTTTGAGGTTATCTAACCCCATATTGCTGAGTACATAGGTAATGCTCAGCAATATCACGGCGAAAACACCCCATAAACCAGCCCCTATGCGCCGTAAGCCAGTTGTTTTTGATATGCTAGTTGGCATAATGACCTCAACAATCTCAAATGATAATGATTATCAATCATATCTGATTTTGTGTGAATTTCAATATTTATTGTTCAATTTGACGACAAAATCAATAGCCAACAAACATATTCATTAACAAAACACTCTAATCAAACCAATATACAAAGTGAATATCTTCCGGCTCTAAAGCAAATAATTCTGGGTCAGGTTTTTCAATCAAAGTACAGCCAAGATATTGGTAGAAATGTACTGTATTTTCTGATGGTGTCGCCGATATATACAGCCCTTTAGCGTTTTTTTGAATGGCTAGGTCAACACACTGCTGAAATAGCAGCCCAGCCAAACCTTCACCACGATGTGGGTGACTAACATGTAAAAAAGACAACTGCAGCAAATTTTTTTGCTCACCACGCCATGTATTGTCTAAACTCGCAGCTGCAATCAGTTTCCCTTGTTCAAACACCCCTATAAAAATGGCCCCTTGGTCATAACTTTCCAACAAATGTGGAGTGTAAGCTTCAGGTTCACCTTCAGGCCAACCTTTCATATCAAAGCGCTGCTTTGATAGCACCAATTTCCCATCTTGATGTAAATATAGGTGCTCAATTAATTCAGTGCGATCAATAGACCAAACCGCTGGAATTTCATCTCGCTGTAGTTTCCGTACTTCTCTCATAAATTGGTTCTCATCATGCTGCGCTTATAAATAAGCTCTCGTTTTGATTATTAAAAAATAATAAATCAAGATAACCAATAAATAAATAAGTTCAAATATTTCATAAAGCTATTAAGGAATGGTTGAATAAAGGGGAGAGGAAAGAAGGCCGTTAAAAAAATTCTCCGCAACATCCTGTCGCGGAGAATTTATATTACAGGGTTGGTTTATTGCTTCAATCCCATTGCATCACGCATGGTAAAGAACAAATCGGTTTGGTCAGTCAGACCCATTACGTTTGCCGCATGTGGGCCATAGGCAGCTACACGTAACTGAGCGCCAGTGTGCTCCTGTGAGTCATCTTCTTCAGAGTTCCCGTAGTTAACCACCATCACAGAGCCATCTTTAGTAATCAACGCTTGAGTTAGCCCTGTTGATTTAGTGCCTTCCGGTATGATTTGGCTCGAATGTGAGTGATCCGCAGTCACGATAACCAAAGTATCACCATGTTGTTTAGCAAAATCTAAACCAACTTGAACGGCTTCATCGAGAGCCACGGTCTCACCAATTTGGCCACACGGATTTGCTTTGTGATCTTGTTTATCGATGGATGCGCTCTCAACTTGCAAGAAGAAACCATTCGGGTTGACTTCTAATAAATCAATCGCTTTTTTAGTCATTTGCGCTAACGTTGGCGCATTTGGATCTAATTTAGAATTAGGTTTACATTCAAGTGGTGCATTATTGATGTTGCCATAATGAACGGCTTTAGGCCCTTCCCACGCGACTGCCATATTGCCATCATGGAATAAACCTAAAACAGGTTTATCTTGATTCGCAACAGTGACGTTGTTCAACGCATTTGCATCACGCACAATGTTGTAACCACGTTCAATAGCCTGTTGTTCTAACGTTTTACCTTTATAGTCCCCAGCTTTTGCTTCTTGTTTGAAGCTCTTCGCACCACCGCCAAGGGTCACATCTGCGCGAGTGATCAATAACTGCTCTGAAATCGAGCCACGCCCGCCATTTTCTAAGGCATTAGCCGCACATTTTTCTGATGTTTCTTCAGGTCCATAACATTTACGTGCACTGACATGGGCGAACTGCGCGGCTGGAGTTGCATCCTGAATTTCAGAGGTTGTCACGTTGCCCGTAGCTTTTCCATTACGTTTCGCAATTTCAATTAACGTTTCGTGGTCATTACCAAATACATCGATTCCCAATGCACCATTATATGTTTTCACACCCGATGACCATGCAGTTGCGGAAGCAGCCGAGTCAGTCACATAATCAGGTTTCTGCGTTTTTTTATCTAATGCATAGTGAGTATATTGCCCTGTGATAGGTAAGGCATCGATGCCTTTAAAAAAGCCAGCTGCACCTTCTGCATAGTTACGTGCGACGGTAATTTCAGAATCCCCCATACCATCACCGATAAATAAAATCACATTTTTGGCTTGACCATTGTGAAGCGCCGCTTTCATGATGTCAGTTTGTTCAGTCGCTAAACGACGTGCTCCGCCAAATTTAGTGATATCGCCTTGGGCCGCACGGTTTTCTGAAACCGCATCATTTTTATCTGCGGCATAAGCAGGGATTGTACTTCCTAAAATCAATGTACTTACTGTGACAGCTAAAAAAGACTTCATAAAATTACCAGTCATAACAGTTTCCTTGCCGATCAATAATGAAAAATGAATAAGTATGTTTTAAATAATGATAGGCATGCTAAAGGAGCTAGATGACAGTTGAATGACGCTTTTATGGCGAAATGAATACGGTTGTCATAAAAATGAAAAAGCAGCTCATTACAAGCTGCTTTAAGCTATAACCGGATTAGTGCTTACCACTGTGATGAGAGTTTCTTTGTGCCCTCATACAGTGTTTCACACCAAGAAATGTAATCATGGCCGCTGGGTAATTCTATTGCATCAACTTGGTAGCCTTTATGCTTTAATACGTCAAACAAGTGATAATGATTTTGAATAATTCCGCCCCAACTGCCTCTTTGTTCAAATAAACCCGCCTCAAGGAAAAATCGAATGGGTTGCTTCGGCATGGTTTCAATTTCCCGGATCAGCCATTCAGGGTCTTCCCCCTTTGGTGACCACCAATAAGACCCTGACATGCTTAACACATTGCCGAATACCTCCGGATGCTGTAAGGCATTCCAAGTTGCCCCAAGCCCTCCATAACTAGACCCCGCAATAATAGTGTGTTTAGCGTCCGCTTGGATTCCCTTTTTTACCAGTAACGGCATTAACTCATCCGCCAGCAATTGAGGGAAGTCATGATTAGGAGGCAGCTCTTCCCCACGACGTTCCGAACTGATGCTATCGACAAACACGATATCCATAGCTGGCAAATCACCGTTATTCATCCATTTATCAAAAAACTTCACCATTTGATAATTTTGTTGGTAAATCTGACCATCTAACAACACTAACAGCGCAGGGTGTTTCATCGGCATATTTGCGCGATATACCGTAATTTTTCGTTCATTATTCAAAACACGGCTAGAAAGTGTAAAAGTTTCCAAACTTCCTTGAACTTGCGAGTGCTTTATTAATGGGAAATTACATTGGCGTATTTGTGGCGCTAGTGACAATAAGGAGAAGCGGTTGTATTTATCTTCAGCTAAAGATGGAATAACGTTGGGGTTATACGGGTCAGCTTGTGCTGTCACTAATATTGCCTTACGCTGTGCGAAACCACCTTCAGGAACCATTGGGATATCAGGGGCAATTTTATATTGTGACAATGTCTTATCAGGGATAATAAAAGAGCGGTACCAAATATCAGTTCCCGCCAAATGCGCCATTCTTTCATGATTCCCCGATGGCGCTCCTAAAATATACGCATTGGATTTCGCCCCCCGCCATAAAAAAGTTGCTCGCTTTTGCGAACCAGCGAGATCCTCAATCAGTGGAGTTCCTTCTATCGCAACAGCTTGCCAGAAAGCGGCGGAGTCCCCCTCGCTATAATACTCATCCAATAGGCTTTGCAACTTAGGGCTTACAGGCTCTCCCTCTTTTTTGATATCTAACGGCTGATAAGGTTTGACATCAAATTGCAGACGCCAAGGCTTCCCCGGCTCACCTTTCAAAGAAAGATAATAAACCCCATTTGTAGGGACTAAATAATCCGCAGAATGAGGCTCTTGCGCCGAACCATATTCTTGTAGAGTACGTATGGGCTGTTGCTTAGCGTCTAGTAATGTGACCTTGGAAACCCCCTCTCCACGTTGCTTGATAAAATTTTGCTGTGATGCTTCAAAAAATAAACAGCTATCCCCCTTACTGTTATGCACCCCTTCGGCAGTAGAAAGCTCCGCTAAACGAATACAGTCTGAAGAGGTTGCGATGGCTGCTGAAGAAAACAAAATACACCCTAAAAGTGGCAAAGATTTCACATCTCATTCCAATGAATCAATTGATAATAATAATTATTACTATCAAAGAACTTATTCAAATTCAACGGATAATCCGTTTTTTTTCCATCAGTTGGCTAATTAACTGTAATGCGCTCAATAAACGATGACGTTGCTTGCTCTCCAGCCTCAGATAACGTCGTGTTGCAGGAATACGACTGACCATCTCTGATGCAGTAAAAGGTTCAATCTCACAACGCCACTGACCATGATTAAGCTCTATTTGGCATCGGTTAAAATCCAACTCTTCTAATGTTTGCCGAATAATGGGATATTCATTCAACCAGCCAATAACCTTAGCCCCATCTATTTGTTTAGATACAAAATGGATATGTTTTTTCCTTACACTTCCTCGCGTTTTTACTTCAATTTTTGCATTAATATCCTGATGACAAATACCAGAAACGGCAAAACGGCTATATACAATAAAAGCAAGAAACAGCTTTCTTGGGCGTTCAGTGACTTCAATCGTTAATTCAGGTTGTAATTGAATAAGGAGCGCTCCCGGTGCCCGCCATTCACACGGATAAGGAAGCATATCTCGCTCAATACGATTAAGTGTTAGCCCAGTTTGATAGCCCACTGGTAAACGTTTTTTGGTTAATCTGCTGCCTAGCCGCTGCCATAGCGAATATTTAGGCGAGGTTGCGTAATGGCTCAAGTTGGCCTCCCTCAATTTCTTCATCTCGGAATGAGTTTGATAGGACTGACTCTACACTTAGCGGTTTGAATGGGTTAACTTTTTGCACAAAAACCGTCCAAATTAAGGCATAACCAGCAGTTAAACCTAACATTATTGCAAAAGGAATATATACATCAGACTTACTCATACCCGGTGGAGTGATATAAACAATGGCTAAAATAATGCCCACACTCGAAATAATCTGTGGCAGAGGGAAGAATGGTGAACGATAAGCGCGGTGTAAATCAGGGCGACGGATACGCAATAGCACCACGGAAATAGTTACCAATAAATAAGCAACTCCCCAAGAGCACACAGCGGCTAATACTAAAGGAATGATGCGGTCAAGATCGCCTTGGATAGCAAAGGCGTGTAAACAAGGGATCATCACAGCAACTAAAATACCAAATACTGGTGTTTTAAAGCGTGGGTGTAAGTAAGCAAAGATGCGAGGTAATGCACCATCAAGTGCCATCCCGTAAAGAATACGCGGTACTGCGGCCATTAAAGTATTGATTGTGGCTCCACCAGCAAGTAAAAGTGCCACACCAATCCAATATTTACCAAACTCACCCATCACTAATTCCGCAAATGCTGGAATAGCCATTGGTGTTTCCAATAAACGGGTTCCCGTTTGTGGGTCAACCACCACATTTTCCACTTGGTTCGCTAATGCGGCTCCAAATAGCACCATACACAGAGCGACACAGAACAACCCTGTTGTCATTGCCCGCGGAATAACTTTGGCTGAGTTTTTAATCTCAGGCGCCATTGGTGTCACTAACTCACACCCTACAAACATGAACATGGCCATTCCAATAAAACTCAGTACTAATGTTGGGTCTGTATTCAATGGCTGACCAAACCAACCATCCGTCTGTACATGAAATGGTAATAACAAGCCGCTTATGCTGAAGATCACTAATGTAGACCACATAGCAAACGTCAGCACAACTTCCACCTTACCAAAAGCTTCGATCCCAAAAGCGTTTAAAATACCAAAAGTAACAACAAGCCCAACACCAACCATCCACGAGGAATTACTGGTTTCTAAAACCGTATTTAAATGCTCAAAATTAACCAACGCCATAATTCCAGAAAGAATTGTTTCGGCCGTTCCAGCAAAGACATGCACTATTAAATAGGCAGAAAGCGCCCCAGTAATTGCCCAGAAGCGCCCCATTCCACAAGAAATATAATCATATACCGAACCTGATGTTGGTAGGATTGCAGCAGCTTCAGAAAATGTTGTTAGCTGAGCTTGCATCATAATAAAACTCAACAACACCGCTAAAGCAAAAGTATCACCGCCAATGCCGAATCCACTAATAACCGTTAAGATAACAGGACTAGCCATAATCAAACCGGCAGAACTTGCCAATGTTGTAGGAAAGCCAACTTTCCCATTCTCTAGATGTGACGACAATTTTGAGGATAAATTCATTTTTCTTCCCTCTCGCTCCATACACAGTCATGAATGTGAATTTTTTGTAAAAAAATAGTGACTGAATTGCCACTATAAAAATAAGCACAAACGACTCGCTATCGTTCTAAAGGACGATACCCAGAGAGAGGGGGGAACCAAAAAACAGCGCAAAAAGTACCAACAACTGAATCAAAAAATAGATAATTAATTAGATATCAATGCATAACAAAAAAACGCTTTGTTAATATATTAATAATAAGTTCACTAAAGATACCCAAAAGCAATAGAGCATTATTGGATGGGTTTTAACGATTTTTAAATACTGCAAGCAACCTCACGTTATTAACATGTTTACTTTATGTTAATATCAATAAGGCGCATGATAATAATTCGATTGGCTACGGAAGGTAATATGATGAGCTCTTTATTGTTTAGCCCTCACCAACAAACATTGATTGATTGCTGCCTAAATACGATTGCTCATATTATTCCTATATCAGCATCCGTGTATTATCTGGTTAATGACCACTGGCAACCCGATAACTATATACTTTATGGGGTTCCCGCAAAAATGCACCAAGATTATCTTGCCTGTTTTTATCAGCTAGATCCTTTACACCCGAATAACTTTCGTAGCAGTGACTTACGCTTAGTGAGAATGGGGGCGGAGGCACGTCAGCAAAATCAGGCATTCTTCCATGACTTTATGCAACCAAATAATATGACGGATATGGCTGAAATCTTTATTCGGCGGAAAAATAAGATTATTGCTGGAATTTCAATCATGCGAGATAGCCCTTTTAGCCAACAAGAAATCATGCGGTTAAATGCAATTTTACCTGTTGCAGAGCTAATGACATTTGATGTGCTGCCTGATTCCTTAGTTTCTTATACCCCTAAAGAACAAGAAATTATCCACTTAGTACGAGAAGGTGCAAGCAACAAACGTATTGCATTATTATTAGGTGTATCTCTGTCTACGGTAAAAACGCATTTGCGGAATATTTTTACCAAAGCACAAGTCACCAACCGGACAGAACTTGTTTCATCAGGGTTCATTATTCGCCAAGAAAAGCATTTTTAGCCCTAACGGCCACCAGCCGCATCAATTATTGTCCCTGTGACATAGGATGAAGCATCACTCAGTAACCAAGTGATAATCTCCGCAATTTCCCTAGGCTCTCCACCTCTTTTCATCGGTAACTGTGCCGCAATGCGATCCACTCGACCTTCCTCACCACCATCCTTATGCATCTGTGTATAGATATAGCCAGGGCGTACACCATTCACACGAATACCTAGCTCAGCCAGTTCTAATGACAACCCTTTCGTAATAGAGTCCACAGCACCTTTAGAAGCCGCATAATCAATATACTCCCCCGCAGCCCCTAACCGAGCCGCAGCTGAGGAAACATTAACAATGGCTTTATTTTGAAATTGATTAAAGAAACGGGCATGCTTAATGAATTCTCTGCAACAAATCAGTAGCCCAGTTACGTTAGTCGCCAGCACCTTATTAATACGTTCCGCTGACAACCCCTCAGTAGTCGATTGTTGAAATAAAACACCGGCATTATTGACTAAAAAATGAAGGTCACCGTACTGTTGCCTGATAGTGTCGAATAGCTTAACAACATCACTTTCATCACTAATATCACATTGAAATGCATCAGCCATACCACCCGAGGCTTGGATTTCCCTAACAAGATTTTCTGCGGACTGTTGGTCACTTTTATAATTGACCAACACATGCATACCTAGGCTTGCTAACTGGATGGCGGTAGCACGGCCAATCCCCCTGCTCCCCCCTGTAATCAACACTTTTTGCATTAGGTTATCTACCAGTAATGATAATTAACCTATCTTAACCATAACTTGCACTCTATGCGCAATAAAATACAAAAAACCCGGCTTAATCGCCGGGAAATATTGATTAATTTCATGTTAGCTAAATACTAATAACGCACCATGACAGATTTTAACTCGGTGTAATACTCGATAAAGGCACTACCAAACTCACGCCCAACCCCTGATGACTTAATTCCACCAAAAGGCACTGCTGGGTCAAGGAAGGTATGCATATTCACCCAAACAGTCCCCGCTTCAATTTGTGAAATCATGCGCATCGCTTTACTTAGGTCATTAGTCCATAAGCTAGCCGCTAAACCAAATGGAGTACTATTCATTAACTCAATAAGTTCATCTTCATTGTCATAACTGAGGAATGTCCCTACAGGGCCAAATGTTTCTTCCTTCATCAACGCATCATCTGGGCTATTTGCACGAATAATGGTTGGCGGTACAAAATAACCTGTACCAGCAATAGGCTGGCCGCCATAAATAATTTCATTACCCTCTTGGCGTGCTTTTTCAAATAAAGCGAGAATTTTTTCATAATGCGCTTTATTTGCGAGTGGCCCCATTTCTGTTGTTTCATCTAACGGCGCCCCCACTTTCATCACAGACAAGCGGGCTTTTAACTCAGTTAATACGGGTTCCATTAACTTAGATGGAATATAGAAACGCTCCGCGGCTGCACAAATTTGCCCCTGATTCAGATATCCAGCCTCAATGATGCCATTGACTATTTTTTCAACGGGTAAATCCGCTAAGAATGCAGCGCCATTTTTACCACCTAACTCAAGCGTAACACGGGTTAATTTTCCTTCCATTGCGGTACGCCCTACCGCTAGCCCCGTTGGTACAGAACCCGTAAATGTCACTTTGGAACATAGAGGATGATGGATCAGTGCAGGCCCAACTTCACGACCTCCACCATTAATGATATTAATAACCCCGTCTGGGATACCTGCTTCTTTTGCTAGCTCAACTACCCTTAACATCGTTAAAGGGGTAAATTCACTCGGCTTTAACACAATGGTACAACCGCAAGTTAATGCAGCGGCTAATTTCCAAATAGAAATCATTATGGAAAAATTCCAAGGAATAATACCTGCTACTACCCCAACAGGCTCCCGCTGTGTAAATGCCGTGTATTTTTCACCATTAAATGAAGGCAATGAAACATTGAGAGTCTCACCACTGATTTTCGTTGCCCAACCAGCAAAATAACGTAAAAATTGTGCGGACGAACCCACTTCAAGAAAACGAGAAAGCTGAATTGTTTTCCCTGAACAAAGGGTTTCTAGCTGAGCCAGTTCTTCAAGATGTTTCTCAAACAAATCAGCAAGGCGGTTTAAGCAATTCCCTCTCTCCATCGGTGTTGTATTTGCCCAAGCCCCTTTGAATGCAGCGTGAGCAGCTTCCATTGCTGCATCAACGTCTGCTAATGTGCCTTCTTTCACTTTCGCAATGACTTGCTCAGTGGCTGGATTAACGACATTAAAAAAAGTATCGCCCATGCCAGAAACCGGCAACCCGTTGATAAAATGGCCATGTTGACGTTTCAGAAATTCACTGACCTCTGGTAATAGGGTTAACTCACTCATCGTTATCACTCCACTTAATAGGAATTAATTAGGCATTGACACAAGCTAGGTAATGTTTGACAAAACGCGGGGCATCAATTTCCCACAAAACTTCTGTCCCTTTCGCTGCAAACCATGTATCACCCTTATGATATTCAACCGTTACACCCGTTTTCACATCGGTTAACTTGACTGAACCTTCGTGAACGGTCGCCATTTCATCAAATGGGTATACCATTTTGAACTTACCTTTTGTACAAGCGAAAATTCCACATGTCAGATTATCAGTGGGTTCGCCATGTATCATCGCAACACTCGCTTGAGGATCGCCCTCGACAACTACAGACCCTAAGTTTGTAACACTACCTACATTCAGTAATTCCGGCAGTGGTTTATTCAATAATAATGGACTAATCATGATTTTTACCTTTAATCAATTTTAATAAAATAGATGGACTGATAACGAACTAGC
This sequence comes from Providencia sp. TYF-12, assembly GCF_041344805.1. Taxonomy (NCBI): domain Bacteria; kingdom Pseudomonadati; phylum Pseudomonadota; class Gammaproteobacteria; order Enterobacterales; family Morganellaceae; genus Providencia; species Providencia sp. TYF-12. The sequence continues at coordinate 703,141 of NZ_CP166833.1, read as the reverse complement.
GCCGCCCCTGCCAATAACCCGATGTTTGATGCATAATTTTGGCAAGTGAAACAATGACATTACGCATGCTATCTTTACCAATAATGTTGGCATGAGGAATAGAGCTCATTAAGTCATAACGATGCGAACCTTCCACCATCCCCTCAGCAAGAACTTTACAGACAATTTGGCTAGGCGTGACACCGAAACCGGAATACCCTTGAGCATAAAACACATTTTTATGCTGTGGTAATGTACCAATTTGGGGAAATAAATTTGCACTACAGGCCATTGGCCCCCCCCAAGCAAGTTCGATTTTGACATCTTTGAGGTAAGGAAAGACTTTTAACATTAAATTCCGGTTCCATGCTTTAAGATCAGATGGAATGTACTCAAGGAAATGCGTCGAACTGCCAAATAATAAACGGTTTTCATTCGTCACACGGTAGTAATCAATTACAGGGCGAATGTCACTATATGCGCCTCGGATTGGGCTGATCTGTTCAATTAGCTCGTCCGGCAATTCTTCCGTCATTAATTGATATGCGTAAGTATTAATCGTTTTAGGGTAAATTGTTGGTTCAAGACCGTTTAAGAACGAATCGCAAGCCCATAACATTTTTTGGGCTTTAACCGTGCCCATCGCCGTTCTTACCGTGATGGTATTTCCATACTCAACATTTAATACTTGGCTATTTTCAAAAATTTTAGCGCCATAAATTTCACTTATTGCTTTTGCTTCACCCAATAGCAAATTCAATGAATGAACATGCCCACCCCCCATGTGTTTGATACCACAGGTATAAGCATCAGAACCGATAATCTGTTTCAGTTCTGTACCACTATAGAATTCAATTTCCTCATCGGGATCAACGGATTTAAAATCCTTTAGCCAACCACGTAAGGTTTTTTCTTGGCGCTTGTTGCTACCTAAATAAGCGTAACCGCGGCAGAAATCAGCATCGATATCATATTTAGCAATACGCTCACGCATGATCCCAGCCCCCATGTTACTGAGCTTAAAGATCGTTTCTAACCCTTCAGGGCCAACATATTTTTTAATTGCATCAATATCATGGCCAATACCTGCCATAACTTGGCCGCCATTACGCCCAGAACCACCATAGCCTAGGTGACGCCCCTCCAAGATAGCAATATTGGTAATACCTTTTTCACACAACTCGAGTGCCGTGTGGACCCCTGAAAAGCCACCACCAATAATGACAACATCCACATCAAGATCTTCTTTTAATGTAGGAAAGCGTAAGTCATATTTCTTAGTTGCAGCATAATAAGTTAGTGATTCTACTTGGTTATTCATAACGGATACCCTGTTTAGTATCTTTCGATAACCTGATTATCTTAACCTTGCATTAACAATTACATAGCCCTTTAGGGACATTCGAAACATAAAGTTAACATTTGTGACGTGAGTAGAATATTTATATAAAAATAAAATTTAGTAAAGTTTATTTTTTTAATTAAAATTCAATTAATTAGATAATTATTGCCATATTAATAATATAACAATTTATGAGTTGAAATACTTAAAAGTATTCTAATAAATATTAGATAAAACTAACACCATGATAAATAAACTAAATAATTCTAATATTTTGAGGTAAGGAAATTCACCCTACCTATTGAATTGGCCTATTCATAAATAAGTTAAATAATTCAGCTTGCGAATTAATATCTAATTTCTGGTAAATATTCTTACGATGATTTTTGACTGTCCCTAAACTGATAAAAAGCGACTGTGCAATCTGTGGGGAGCCTTTACCAGCAAGGATCAGTTCAACAACCTCACACTCTCTTGGGGTTAACCCAAACCGCGTTTGCATATCCGCATTTCGGTAATGATGAGAAACTGCATGAGGAGAGACTTCTTTATGAAGCCTAGCCATACTACGAATAATATCGCAAGCATCTTTAAGTGGGGCTTGTGTATGCTTTCCTGAGAAGAAAGGTCTATCTTCGTTACCAAAAAAGATCCCTAGTTGCCTACCTGTTGAGATCTCTAACAATAAACCCGCTTCATCACACCAACCCGTTTTACGATAGAAATTAAGATAATAATCAGTGTGATAAAAACCTTTAGGTGCCAATTCTTTTAGCGTGAGTACCGTCGAAGCGCCCCCTTTCTGGATTTCTTGATAGAATGGGTCCATTAAATAAGCACCTCGCTGATAGATCCTATTAACACTATCACTATTGCGACGTTCGACTTTAGATAGAAATCGAGGAGGTGCACCTTTCTCAAAAGAATATACAATCGCATTATCAAATGTGATGAATGAAGATAACCATGATAATAAATTAGGGTAAAACTGGTTAGTTGCAACAGAATCAATTACATCTGGCAATTTATTGAGATAATTATCCATGCTCCCTCCTAGTTTATTAACTTATTAATAAAGTGTATTTATACTCCAAGCTAAAGGATATAAGAAACACATAATCTTTATAAACTCAACATGATTGTTATTAATATGTTAATTATGTCACTATGATATTAGTAACATTAATGAATAGTTTCATTACATTAGTATTCATTAAAATGAAGCTTAAATCACAAAATAATAAATAAATCCTTATATTATGTTAATCAAAAGTAAATAACATAATGAAAGGAGCAAAAATGCAGAAATACAAAATTATTTTAGATTGTGATCCTGGACATGATGATGCTATGGCTATCTTTTTGGCGTTAGGTAACCCAAATATAGATTTACTCGCTGTCACGACTGTCGTTGGAAACCAAACTCTAGACAAAGTGACTCACAACGCACGCGCAATTATGGAATTCGTTGGTGCAAATAATATCCCTATAGCTGCTGGCTGCCCTCGTCCCTTAGTAAGGACAATACAAACTGCCCCTGAAGTTCATGGAAGCACAGGGCTTGATGGGACACACCTTCCAGAGCCAACACAGCCAATTGACCAACGCCATGCTGTCGATTTGATCATCGATACAATCAAATCTCATCCCCCTAAAACAATTACTCTCGTTCCTATTGGTGGATTAACAAATATTGCTTTAGCCGTCAGAAAAGCACCTGAAATTGTAGAGTTAGTAAAAGAAGTCGTTCTGATGGGGGGAGGCTACCATACCGGTAATCGCTCTGCTGTAGCTGAATTTAATATCATCATAGACCCTGAAGCCGCCCATATTGTATTTAATGAAAAATGGCCGATTACCATGGTTGGATTAGACCTCACCCACCAGGCTAGGCCAAATGATCTAATCATGGAACAAATTGCTCGTTTGAATACACCAATTAGCCAATTTGTTGTGGAATCCCTAAATTACTACACAACAGGTTATCGCCAACGTAATGGTTATAGCGACCATGCACCTGTCCATGACCTTTGTGCCGTCGCTTATGTTATTAACCCATCGATAATGGAAACAGTTAAAGCGCCAATTGATATCGAGTTACAAGGTACTTTAACTACAGGGATGACTGTCACTGATTTTCGTATGCCGGCCAAAGCCGAATGCCATACACAAGTTGCCACAAAGCTCGATAACCCAAAACTATGGGAAATGTTTATAAATTCCCTTAAGCAATTAGGTAAATAAATAATGAAAAGGTAGCCTCTGTCAGCTACCTTTTCAAAAGATTATGATTTAAGGATTTCTTTTAATTTGGTATAGCGCCTAATTAAACGCCACTTAAGTTTTACTGTCGTCGCATGTTCCCATACTACTTGCCAGTAACCTTTATCAAAAAACTGCTGCACCATCTCTTTTTGTGTTTCAGGTGACTTAATTGCCAGTAAGGCTTGGATCACCCCTAAGCCTTCCTTACCAACCTGCCATAAGCAAGCTGGTGCTTGTTTGACTTGCTCAGGATAGCGCCGATAAATATCTAGCAACATATCAATGATTTTCAAATAAGTGTTTATCTTACGAACTGAGCGTTCATCACCCGTCAATGAGTGAGAAACTGATTGGTTATGGATCAAATAACGATAATACTGTTCATTAATAAATTGCACACGTTTTGCTACTAACAAAACTTCAGTCGTCCAAGGAATATCTTGATGATGCAACTTAGGCTCAAAGAAAAAATCATGTTGGCGTAACATCTCTAAACGGTATAAGTTCAACCAAGTCACATGTAAAAACTTACGTGAGCTTAACCCTTTTTCAAGCCATTCAGGACCAGATATCACCCCCGTAGAGGGTACTTTGTTTGGTGGGAAAATAGCCTTCGGTGCGTCACCATTGGTATAAACATATGTCCCATTACAGGTTGCAACGTCTAGGTCTCCAGATAATGCGATTTCTAATAGACGTCCATACATTTTAGGGTTAATTTCATCGTCTATATCAGGAAATGTAATATATTTCCCCGTTGCTTCAGCCATTCCAGTATTACGAGCAACCGAAACACCTTGATTTTCCTGAGATAATACTTTGAAACAAGCAAACTTATCTGCATAAGCATTGATAACGCTTTCACTATCATCCTTAGAGCCATCATTAACAACAATAAGCTCCCAGTTCTCTAATTTTTGCGCTATTAAACTTTCAAAAAACTGAGGTAGAAATTTTTCACCATTATAAACGGCAACAACAATGCTCAAAACTGGCTGAGAAGACATGTATTAACCTTATACCAATCTACTTAAAATTATTTATAACCCAAAGTGGTTAAGTCAGACCGAAAGACCAACTATAAATGTGTTACTTCACTAAAATTAATTAGTTAGAAACACAAAAAACGCATTGGTTCCATTGTCATAAAAATTTAATAATTCAATGCGCGGCATTTTTAACTGTAATGGTATTATTAAATTTTATAGATTATGGTTAATACCAAGTGAACTAATTATCGCTAAACCAACCTAATAAACATTAACTACACCTTAAAAAAGAAAATAATGAGGATATTATTTTGGCTGGAAGCAGTTTACTCACATTACTTGATGATATTGCCGCAGTATTAGACGATGTTTCCGTCATGACTAAAATGGCAGCTAAAAAAACATCTGGCGTTTTGGGTGATGACCTCGCTTTAAATGCTCAGCAAGTCACAGGAGTACGGGCTGATAGAGAACTTCCTGTTGTTTGGTCAGTTGCTAAAGGCTCGTTTATTAATAAATTAATACTTGTCCCTTTAGCACTACTAATTAGTGCCTTTTTACCTTGGGCTATTACACCATTACTTATGCTTGGTGGGGCTTACCTATGTTTTGAAGGTGCAGAGAAAATTGCACATAAGTTATTGCACCCCGAAACAAAAACAGCCGCTACTATGCAAAAACAATTATCTCCTGAAATGCTTAGCGAGTTTGAAAGTAAAAAAATCAAAGGTGCTATCCGTACTGACTTTGTACTATCTGCTGAAATCATTGCAATAACATTAGGGATTGTTTCTTCAACGACCTTTATGAATCAAGTTATTGTGCTTTCTATTATTGCGATTGTAATGACAATAGGTGTTTATGGGCTAGTCGCAGGTATTGTTAAATTAGATGACTTAGGGTTTTACTTGCAGAAGAAAGCATCTACAGCATTAAAAAAATGTGGCAATGCTTTAATTTATATCACACCATATCTAATGAAAACCTTATCTATTGTAGGCACAGCCGCAATGTTCATGGTTGGTGGTGGTATTTTGACACATGGTATTAGTTACATTTCAGAATGGATCGATGAAATTGCTTTTACCGCAATTTTGACCCCTATTATTGGCAGTACAATGCAGTTTGTCTTACCTACCATTATTAATTTATTTTTTGGTTTAATCGTAGGTTTACTTCTAGTTGCAATAATCAATTTATTCAAAAAACTTAAAAAAAGTTAACCTCAAAAATAAGATAGCACAGACGGTTGAGTGCTATCTTTCTCTCCATTGTTTACCATTTTTATTTTTTCGCTATAAATTTAATTGCATATCGAGTTACAAACATAAGCAAACTGATCTAAATCAAAAGAAATTCATCTTTAATTTACGTTATAATACGTAGATGTGTATTTTAGAATATAACAAAAAAAATAGATTAACCATTAAATATCAATTAGTTGAAATCATCAGTATATATATTAAAGCTTAATTTTTTGCTTTAGCGCTCACACCACCGAAAAAATATACCACCAAAGTAGTATATTTAATATTATGCTCTTTATGAACAATACTAGGTGTTCAAGCTTTTTAATTTACTATGAGCTTTATTTTTGAGGAAGGAAAAATGCCGACTCTGTATCGTCGCTTTTCAATTATTAACCAAGTAATCGGCCTGATGCTACTTATTGCGATCTTGGGGATTATTGGAATGACGATTTCAAATCGTATGATTATTAGCGTCCAAGGCAATGCCCATGCAATAAATAAATCAGGCTCCTTAAGAATGCAAAGCTACAGGTTACTTTCCTTAGTACCATTAAATACTCAAAATCAACGTTATCTAGGCATATTAGAAAATGATTTAGTAAGCCCAGAACTAACACAAGTAGTAAAAGTCGAAAATTTAACCCCCCAATTTAATGAACTTCATAATTATTGGCTACATACACTGAAACCAGCGCTAATGGCTGCTGAGTCACCAAATGATGCAAGATACGAAGTAATATCATTCGTTAATAAGCTTGATGAACTAGTCCATAATATTGATGAAAAAACAGAAAGAAAAATTGCTTATGTCGCAATGACCCAGCTCGTTTTTATTAGTTTAGTTTTTTTGTTATTAATGGGAACAATGTGGCACCTAAGACGGAAAATTTATTACCCATGGGTAAAATTATTGTCAATGGTGACTGCTATTGGCCAAAAAGATTTTAGTCAGCGCTACCCTAAAAATCACCAACAAGATGAGTTAAACGCTTTGGGTGAAACACTTAACCAAATGTCCGATGAGTTGGCTCAAAGTTACCATCAATTAGAGGAAAGGGTTGCAGAAAAAACAGCGGACCTGATGACAAAAAATCGCGTTTTATCTTATTTATATCAATCAAACCAAATCTTACATTCTTCGGAGCCTCTGTATTCACGCTTACAAAAAGTGCTGATTGAGCTCAAAAATATTACCCTATTAAAAAATCTCAGCTTACGGTTATACGAAGAAAGTAATGATGCCTATTTTCATGAAATATGTTGTGATTCAATAGGGCTATCTGAATTAGATAATCATGTTACAAAACAACCCTCCCCGATAATAAAAAAAGCAATAACTATGCAGTGGGATTTGTCTGACAACATGCACCGATATGGTGTCATCATCGGTGAAATTGAAGATACAGAAGTCCTTTCAGATGAACAAAGCAATCTAGTTTCTGTATTGGCCAAGCAAATTTCAGGCATGTTAGCAATGGAGCATCAAATAGAGCAACAACAACAGCTATTGATAATGGATGAGCGCTCAGCCATTGCTCGTGAGCTTCATGACTCTATAGCTCAATCATTATCCTGCTTAAAAATGCAAATTAGCTATTTGCAATTGCAACCTGAACCATTACCAGAAAGGCCTCAACAGTTGTTAACTGAAATGCGCAGTGAGATTAATACCGCGTATAGTCAGTTAAGAGAGTTATTAACCACCTTTAGGCTTAAATTAACTGAGCCTGGGCTCTTACCCTCTCTAGAGAGTACAATCAGCGAATTCAGTGAACGAATGGGCTATTCAATAGGATTGAATTATAACCTACCAGCGAAAAGTATTTCGCCACACCAATCAATCCATATTATACAAATAATCCGAGAAGCCCTTAGTAATATCCTAAAACATGCAAATGCTAAGCGGGCTGAAGTATCATTAAGTCAACATGCGGGTATCGCTAGCATTACTATTACTGATGATGGCACTGGAATCTCATCTAATGCTGATAAACTTAACCATTATGGGCTAATTATTATGAGGGAAAGGGCACTGAGTCTTAAGGGTGAGTGTTCTATTATTTCTAGAGAGCAAGGGGGGACTCAAGTTAAAGTGACTTTCCCTTTACCTGACGCTTAAAACACCGGAAAAATCATCTATGGAGAATACAAATATAATGAATGAAAAATCAACCATCCTACTTATTGATGATCATCCGATGCTAAGAAATGGGGTCAAACAACTGATTAGTTTAGAACCTTCATTACAAGTCATCGGAGAGGCAGGAGATGGGAAAACAGGTATCCAAATCGCAGCAGAACAAGACCCTGATTTAATTCTTCTCGATCTGAATATGCCGGGTATGAATGGCTTTGAAACTCTAGATGAGCTAAGAAAAAGGGAACTTTCTGGAAGAATTATCCTTTTTACCGTCTCTAACTATAGTGATGACCTAGTCAACGCGTTAAAAAGAGGGGCTGATGGTTATCTACTTAAAGATATGGAACCAGAAGAGCTTATTGTGGCTCTTAAAGAGGCTGCCAGTGGAAAATTAGTTGTCAGCCCAACGCTAGCTTCAGTACTTGCTGAATCATTAAGGGACAATACAACACAAGATGAAAACCATATTGCATCCTTAACACCAAGAGAAGCGGACATCTTAGAACTCATTTCACAAGGGTTGTCCAATAAAATGATAGCTCGCAAACTAGATATTGCAGAAAGTACAGTAAAAGTTCACGTTAAACATTTGCTTAAAAAATTAAACTTAAAATCTAGGGTTGAAGCTGCTGTTTGGGTATTACAACAAAAATAATCCTCACTACAGCCCTATCGCAGCTATATAAATAATAAAATAGCTGCGAGTTAAAAAAAATAAGACTAAGAATTAAACTAAAATAAGAGATAAATAGCTCTAATTTGCAAACTTTTATTTTTAGTTATAATAAACTATACGTATAGTTTTTAATGGAAATAATAAAAATGGAAGATCAGTTAATTTTAGTTAATGAAAATGATGAACCAATAGGTGTAATGCCTAAATTACTCGCACATCAACTCGGTCGCTTACATCGCGCCTTCTCTATTTTCATTTTTAATGACCAAAATGAATTGCTTATCCAGCAAAGAGCGCTTCATAAGTATCACTCTGCTGGCCAATGGGCTAATTCATGCTGTAGTCATCCAAAACCACATGAAGATACCCTACAAGCCGCACAACGACGACTTAATGAAGAATTAGGGTTCATCACGCCTTTAACTCATGTTGGTTCATTCACTTACCATGCTGAAGTGAGTGGAGGATTAATAGAACATGAATATGACCACCTATATGTTGGCCACTATAATAAAGTGATCTATCCCAATATTGAAGAAGTCGCATCCATCCGCTGGGTTAGTATTTCTAAACTTATTTATGAAATTAATCAACAACCGGAGATTTTTACTCCGTGGTTTAAAAAAATACTGACTAAATACCCATCATTAAATTTCAATTTAGCTTAATTAACTGCCCGATGATTATATTTCATAATTTAAGATATAATCATGTATCAATGTTAATTCTTTTGAAAGTGATTTATCTTCACCATTTAAATCAATACATTCACTTATCATATGATAAATACTATCTGTTTTTGAAGATAATAAATAAGAGGGATCTTTCTCTTTTCTTAAATTAATTGCTTGTACCACACATAAAAACACAATCGAAATTAATTCATATCCATACATTAATTGATTTTTTAATTTTTCAGCAACAAACTGTGCATTCGTCGCAGTATCCTCAACACCACCTGCGACAGAGAAGTAATCTAATGAAGCTGGCATTGCTAGATATTTAATTCTCATTGCTAAAGTAACTGCGGGCTTTTCAATGGCACCAAGTGCATGAAATGCAGTTCTATTACCTAAAAACCGAGTTAGCTGTGTAAAATAAGGGTCATTAAGTTTTACTATCTGCTGTACACTTGCTAGTGCATTATGAGCAATCGCTAAACTTAATTTTTCGATAGATAAAACCCAAGGTAGTGTTTCAAAATTTCCACTTGGAAGCACTGCCTGATGACAATCATTTTCAGCCAAATTATTATTTACATGTTTAGTGAGCACGCATGGATTATCATTTGATCCATTTACTTGAATGAGGAGCTGTTCTTTAGCTTGTTCATAGCTTAAACGCAACTCTGCTAGCCGATATACCCCACAACGATAGCTTAGAGGGTCTTGTAAATGACGTTCATCGTCGTAACATTCCAACGAAGAACCAACTAATAGGCTTCTAAGTTTTTCTCCCATTGCAATAACTTCAGGGTATGCACAAGCATCCAAAACCTGCTGATTTAAAGGTGAGAGGTTACCATTTAAGGCTTGAAGATTTAAACAATACAATAACTCACTTATATTTATGTAATGTGCTGTTTTTAATAACGCAGCAGCTGCTATAGCAACAGAATAAGCGTTTGAACATAATAAAGAGAGTGAATCTTTTGCCCAAGGTTCTATGGGGGGAATGCCCGCAAGTTGAAGTGCCTTTGAAGAAGACATTGTTTTACCTTGGTAAATTACCTCTCCCTCACCTAATAATGTAAGCCCTATATGACTCAATATAGTAATATCCCCCTCACCAATAGAACCCATGCTTGGGATAAAAGGAATGATATCTCTGTTAAGTAATTCGACATAGCTATTAATTATTCTAGGTTGAATTCCACTATAACCATTAAGTAACATGTTAATGTGAATTCCCATGATCCCTCTAATTAAACAGCTATCTATTGGCTTACCTATACCCACAGAATGTGCACTTATTAGTTTTTTATTAAATATCGTTGATTTTTCAATTAGCTCTTCAGTAAACCTACCATTTAATTTTATATATTCCGTATCTTTATTTAAGCCAACACCTACTGTTAGACCATATATCCTTGCTCCTTTCTCGGCCTCTAATATTAATAGGTTATGGCTTTCTTCTAATTTTTCCACTACCATATAATCCACAGCAATATCTTCACCATTCATAATTAATTCTATATCATGAAGTTTTAAGTTTTTTCCATTCAGCAAAACCATACACCCTCTCTAAAAAAAGAAAAAATAAACAATTTACAACTGTCTTTTTACTTATTTATAGTAAAAACTAAAACTCATCATTTTTAAACTTTAACTATCAAACATTATTAATTAGGGAGGAATAATAATTATAATGGTATAGTTTTATTATGTTTAATAGCAAATTTTATTAAATATAGAGGACAATAAGTAATGCCAGACCATTAGTTTTAAATCAATCAATTTTATATTTTAATACATCGTAAAATATGATTCATGGGCATCTATATATTTGAATGATAAGGGATACAATAAAAACTAGCGCAATAATAATTTAATAATAAAAGTTAATTTCTAAGTTGGTTATTATTTAGCTAAGCTTAAAAATTATCATAATTATAGTGATTAATTATTAAGCTAATTTTTGATTAGCTTACCGCTTTCTATTTTTTCTGTTTTCAATCATAAGAAGTAACGGGCTAAGTAAACAAAATGAGCACCTGTTAGCCACTATCAATTTCGCCTAAGATACAAAAAAATTAATTACTGAGCTGACTACTAATTAGCCCATCATTTCGAACCATATCTGCCATTTATCTGTATTTTCTATATAGATGTCATTTTGCCAAAGCCAGTAATAAGGGCTTATGCATGACCATAACCAATACGATGATAAGAAACCGAATAAAAAGCACGAGCACAATAAGCAAGGTGATCACACAAGTTAGTTGCTAAGTGAATTATTGACTAGCAACAACAAGGTGTAGCATAAATACTGAGGGTGATTTTAGATGAGAAAAGGAACTACGATAAGGGCTAAAATGATAAAAAATGAAGTAGACGTACTCGTAAGTTACTGAGTGGATTATTGGTCCTCGATGACAATAAGTGCCATAAATACAAAGCACATTCACTAAGCTAATGATTAATCATGAGAAGTCACGAGCCGAGTCAACAAAGAGAACCTCCACTCGTGTCATCATCCCTTTCACCGAAGTGACTTAATTGCTGAAAACGAGATGGGCAGGAAAAGAATATCTCTGTACTAATGAGGGGTTAACCTAGCCCTCTGTTAATCAGACTGTTAATTTAGAAGCTAGACATTAGCAGTTAGAAGTTAGAAGTTAGAAGTTAGAAGTTAGCCTACAGGATAATAAAATATGCAGTGGTCTCAATACCTCATTACCCTAGGCAGAGCCCTCACAATCAGAGTCGCCCTGAGACTGAACACCTCACTCTTCGCTCCACACTGCCACGCCTCATCACCTAACCCCCAAACGCAAAAAAGCCACCCAATGGGTGGCTTTCTCACTAATTTAATGTCTGGCAGTTCCCTACTCTCACATGGGGAGACCCCACACTACCATCGGCGCTACGGCGTTTCACTGCTGAGTTCGGCATGGGGTCAGGTGGGACCACCGCGCTATTGCCGCCAGACAAATTCGGTTCGTTCCCGTTTAGCACATTTCGTCACTAAACCAGAACTGCAATCTTGAACAAGCTGCTGTGTCCCTCGCCTCTCGGCTTCTCACACTCATTGAATCAACGTCATCTCTCAATCTCTAAAACACCTTCGGTGTTGTCAGGTTAAGCCTCACGGTTCATTAGTATTGGTTAGCTCAACATATCGCTATGCTTACACACCCAACCTATCAACGTCTTAGTCTTAAACGTTCCTTTAGGACCCTTAAAGGGTCAGGGAAGACTCATCTCAAGGCAAGTTTCCCGCTTAGATGCTTTCAGCGGTTATCTCTTCCGCACTTAGCTACCGGGCAATGCCATTGGCATGACAACCCGAACACCAGTGGTGCGTCCACTCCGGTCCTCTCGTACTAGGAGCAGCCCCTTTCAATCTTCCAACGCCCACGGCAGATAGGGACCGAACTGTCTCACGACGTTCTAAACCCAGCTCGCGTACCACTTTAAACGGCGAACAGCCGTACCCTTGGGACCTACTTCAGCCCCAGGATGTGATGAGCCGACATCGAGGTGCCAAACACCGCCGTCGATATGAACTCTTGGGCGGTATCAGCCTGTTATCCCCGGAGTACCTTTTATCCGTTGAGCGATGGCCCTTCCATTCAGAACCACCGGATCACTAAGACCTACTTTCGTACCTGCTCGAGCCGTCACTCTCGCAGTCAAGCTGGCTTATGCCTTTGCACTAACCGCATGATGTCCGACCATGCTTAGCCAACCTTCGTGCTCCTCCGTTACTCTTTGGGAGGAGACCGCCCCAGTCAAACTACCCACCAGACACTGTCCGCACCCCGGATAACGGGGCAACGTTAGAACATCAAACATTAAAGGGTGGTATTTCAAGGTTGGCTCCATGCAGACTGGCGTCCACACTTCAAAGCCTCCCACCTATCCTACACATCAAGGCTCAATGTTCAGTGTCAAGCTATAGTAAAGGTTCACGGGGTCTTTCCGTCTTGCCGCGGGTACACTGCATCTTCACAGCGAGTTCAATTTCACTGAGTCTCGGGTGGAGACAGCCTGGCCATCATTACGCCATTCGTGCAGGTCGGAACTTACCCGACAAGGAATTTCGCTACCTTAGGACCGTTATAGTTACGGCCGCCGTTTACTGGGGCTTCGATCAAGAGCTTCTCCTTACGGATAACCCCATCAATTAACCTTCCAGCACCGGGCAGGCGTCACACCGTATACGTCCACTTTCGTGTTTGCACAGTGCTGTGTTTTTAATAAACAGTTGCAGCCAGCTGGTATCTGCGACTGGCTTCAGCTCCATGGGTAAACCACTTCACCTAGCGCCAGCGTGCCTTCTCCCGAAGTTACGGCACCATTTTGCCTAGTTCCTTCACCCGAGTTCTCTCAAGCGCCTGAGTATTCTCTACCTGACCACCTGTGTCGGTTTGGGGTACGATTAGTGATAATCTAGAGCTTAGAGGCTTTTCCTGGAAGCGGGGCATGAGCTACTTCGCCACCGTAGTGACTCGTCATCAGACTCAGCATATAGTGAACCGGATTTGCCTAATTCACCTGCCTACATCCTTAAACCGGGACAACCGTCGCCCGGCCAGCCTAGCCTTCTCCGTCCCCCCATCGCAATTATCACCAGTACGGGAATATTAACCCGTTTCCCATCGACTACGCATTTCTGCCTCGCCTTAGGGGTCGACTCACCCTGCCCCGATTAACGTTGGACAGGAACCCTTGGTCTTCCGGCGTGCGGGTTTTTCACCCGCATTATCGTTACTTATGTCAGCATTCGCACTTCTGATACCTCCAGCATACCTCACAGTACACCTTCACAGGCTTACAGAACGCTCCCCTACCCAACAATATTTACATATCGCTGCCGCAGCTTCGGTGCATAGTTTAGCCCCGTTACATCTTCCGCGCAGGCCGACTCGACCAGTGAGCTATTACGCTTTCTTTAAATGATGGCTGCTTCTAAGCCAACATCCTGGCTGTCTGAGCCTTCCCACTTCGTTTCCCACTTAACTATGACTTTGGGACCTTAGCTGGCGGTCTGGGTTGTTTCCCTCTTCACGACGAACGTTAGCACCCGCCGTGTGTCTCCCGTGATAACATTCTTCGGTATTCGTAGTTTGCATCGAGTTGGTAAGTCGGGATGACCCCCTAGTCGAAACAGTGCTCTACCCCCGAAGATGAGTTCACGAGGCGCTACCTAAATAGCTTTCGGGGAGAACCAGCTATCTCCCGGTTTGATTGGCCTTTCACCCCCAGCCACAAGTCATCCGCTAATTTTTCAACATTAGTCGGTTCGGTCCTCCAGTTAGTGTTACCCAACCTTCAACCTGCCCATGGCTAGATCACCGGGTTTCGGGTCTATACCCTGCAACTCATTCGCCCAGTTAAGACTCGGTTTCCCTACGGCTCCCCTATACGGTTAACCTTGCTACAGAATATAAGTCGCTGACCCATTATACAAAAGGTACGCAGTCACCCTGATAAATCAAGGCTCCCACTGCTTGTACGTACACGGTTTCAGGTTCTATTTCACTCCCCTCGCCGGGGTTCTTTTCGCCTTTCCCTCACGGTACTGGTTCACTATCGGTCAATCAGGAGTATTTAGCCTTGGAGGATGGTCCCCCCATATTCAGACAGGATAACACGTGTCCCGCCCTACTCGTCGAGTTCACAACACTAATATCTTCAGATACGGGGCTATCACCCTTTACTGCCGGACTTTCCAGACCGTTCTCCTGATACTAATGCTGATTAAGACTCTGGGCTGCTCCCCGTTCGCTCGCCGCTACTAGGGGAATCTCGGTTGATTTCTTTTCCTCGGGGTACTGAGATGTTTCAGTTCCCCCGGTTCGCTTCGTTTGACTATGTATTCATCAAACGATAGTGCAACGAATTGCACTGGGTTTCCCCATTCGGAAATCGTCGGGTATAACGGTTCATATCACCTTACCGACGCTTATCGCAGATTAGCACGTCCTTCATCGCCTCTGATTGCCTAGGCATCCACCGTGTACGCTTAGTCGCTTAACCTCACAACCCGAAGGTGTCTTCTGACAACGAGTGACTGTGCTTCATGATTTCGGCGTTAGTCCGTGCTCGCAATGCTCACGTACATTAAGTACGCTGCGCTTGCTGTGCGCGGGCTGCCTTGAACTCATTTCGCTCGTCGACTCGATAGTTCAAAGTACACTATTCAAGTTGAGATTTTTGAGAGACTCTCACATTGTTTAAGCGATAAACAATGTGCGTTGTTTTCAATTTTCAGCTTGTTCCAGATTGTTAAAGAGCATAATTGTTAAACCAACTACAACGTAATTGGCTTAATCATTATTGGGGACATCGTCTTTCACTCGATATCGGCGCAATTGGCGTCCCCTAGGGGATTCGAACCCCTGTTACCGCCGTGAAAGGGCGGTGTCCTAGGCCTCTAGACGAAGGGGACACGAAAATTCAATTGCAAAACACCGTTTTGCTATTTTCGTGTAAGTCTTATCCTTTCGAATAAGTCTCCCACGTAAAGCCATTGCTCTACTTTCTATCAGACAATCTGTGTGAGCACTTCACAAAAACACTTCAATGGTAAGGAGGTGATCCAACCGCAGGTTCCCCTACGGTTACCTTGTTACGACTTCACCCCAGTCATGAATCACAAAGTGGTAAGCGCCCTCCCGAAGGTTAAGCTACCTACTTCTTTTGCAACCCACTCCCATGGTGTGACGGGCGGTGTGTACAAGGCCCGGGAACGTATTCACCGTAGCATTCTGATCTACGATTACTAGCGATTCCGACTTCATGGAGTCGAGTTGCAGACTCCAATCCGGACTACGACGTACTTTATGAGTTCCGCTTGCTCTCGCGAGGTCGCTTCTCTTTGTATACGCCATTGTAGCACGTGTGTAGCCCTACTCGTAAGGGCCATGATGACTTGACGTCATCCCCACCTTCCTCCGGTTTATCACCGGCAGTCTCCTTTGAGTTCCCGACCGAATCGCTGGCAACAAAGATAAGGGTTGCGCTCGTTGCGGGACTTAACCCAACATTTCACAACACGAGCTGACGACAGCCATGCAGCACCTGTCTCAGAGTTCCCGAAGGCACCAAAGCATCTCTGCTAAGTTCTCTGGATGTCAAGAGTAGGTAAGGTTCTTCGCGTTGCATCGAATTAAACCACATGCTCCACCGCTTGTGCGGGCCCCCGTCAATTCATTTGAGTTTTAACCTTGCGGCCGTACTCCCCAGGCGGTCGATTTAACGCGTTAGCTCCGAAAGCCACTCCTCAAGGGAACAACCTTCAAATCGACATCGTTTACAGCGTGGACTACCAGGGTATCTAATCCTGTTTGCTCCCCACGCTTTCGCACCTGAGCGTCAGTCTTTGTCCAGGGGGCCGCCTTCGCCACCGGTATTCCTCCACATCTCTACGCATTTCACCGCTACACATGGAATTCTACCCCCCTCTACAAGACTCTAGCTGACCAGTCTTAGATGCCATTCCCAGGTTAAGCCCGGGGATTTCACATCTAACTTAATCAACCGCCTGCGTGCGCTTTACGCCCAGTAATTCCGATTAACGCTTGCACCCTCCGTATTACCGCGGCTGCTGGCACGGAGTTAGCCGGTGCTTCTTCTGTCGGTAACGTCAATCGTTGATGATATTAGCATCAACGCCTTCCTCCCGACTGAAAGTACTTTACAACCCTAGGGCCTTCTTCATACACGCGGCATGGCTGCATCAGGCTTGCGCCCATTGTGCAATATTCCCCACTGCTGCCTCCCGTAGGAGTCTGGGCCGTGTCTCAGTCCCAGTGTGGCTGATCATCCTCTCAGACCAGCTAGGGATCGTCGCCTAGGTGAGCCATTACCCCACCTACTAGCTAATCCCATATGGGTTCATCCGATAGCGCAAGGACCGAAGTTCCCCTGCTTTGCTCCTAAGAGATTATGCGGTATTAGCCACCGTTTCCAGTGGTTATCCCCCTCTATCGGGCAGATCCCCATACATTACTCACCCGTCCGCCGCTCGTCAGCGGGAAGCAAGCTTCCCCTGTTACCGCTCGACTTGCATGTGTTAGGCCTGCCGCCAGCGTTCAATCTGAGCCATGATCAAACTCTTCAATTAAAAAGCTTGATGCTCAAAGAATGTTTACTGTCGCCTGATTTCCGAAGAAACCAGATTACCTATTAGTTCATATATATGAATTAACGTGTTAGTCACTCTTCAAGACTTAAAATCAAATATTTTTTTGATAGTGTCCTGTGAGTGCCCACACAGATTGTCTGATAAATTGTTAAAGAGCGTTGCGACATTTCTTTTGGAAATTCGACTCAGTTTTTATTAACTTAGGTCGTTGTCGCGAGGTGACGTATATTACGTTTCTTATTTAGAAAGTCAAGCGTTTATTTTCAACTTTTTCTTTCTCACCTCTGTTATCACAAGGCTTCGAGGTTTTCTTCGAGCCGGTTTACCGTGACAACGGATGCGCATTATAGGGAGCCCAGAAAATCTAGCAAGTGTTTTTTTAATATTTCTTTTCAAGCGCTGATTTATTAAACAAATCGTGCAAACCTGCTGCATTTTGTTGATAAAAAGACCTACAGTTTATCAAACTCACTAGCAAATTGGGTAACGTTCTCCCAATTAGTGTATTCAATTTCAGTATTTGGGTCAGTCGGACCATCTGTCATTTTCATTATTAGGCGGATCATAGTTCTATCAAACCATTTATAACGTGGATAAAAGAGGGCTCCAGCAAAAACAGACTTTAATGTTGGCTTCCAAGGGCAAGCTTCTAAAAACTTACGTGTGTATGCGTTTGTTTCTACTGTGTCTTTCCCTTCTTTTCTTGCTGTAAGATTTACAGCAAAGAAGGCTGTGTTCATTGAATTCAATTGGTTTTGGTGAGTAGTCGCAAAACGAAGTAGCTTTTTATTAAAATGACCATAACGAATCGATGCCCCCACCAATACTTTGTCATAAGCCGCCAAATTTAAGCTTTGCTCAGTGTTTAAATCACGAATATCACACTCTCGACCTAATGTCCGTAGCTGCTCAGCCATCTTTAAAATAATTTTTTTTGTTTGCCCATCCGTACTGGAATGTAAAAGTAAATAGCTCATCATCGTTCCTAGATTATTATCATTTCTATATTAGGTTGTACTCAATTACTCACGCCAGAAAGTCGGTGTCAGCAGTACCAATAAAGTAAAGACCTCCAAACGCCCAAATAACATAGTCACAACTAATATCCATTTCCCAGTTGGATTCATAGAGGTAAAGTTGTCAGCAACTGTTCCTAGACCCGGGCCTAAGTTATTTAATGTGGTGGCTATAGCAGAGAAAGCAGAAAACTCATCAACGCCCGTTGCTATCAAAAGTAATAAGCTGACAATAAAAACCAAAGCATATGCGGAGAAAAACCCCCATACCGCTTCTATAATTCTTTCAGGGAGCGCTCTTTGGCCTAACTTAATCGTGTATACCGCATTTGGATGAACCAGACGTTTTAGTTCCCGAGAACCTTGCAAGAAGAGTAACAAAATGCGAATAACTTTTAGCCCGCCCCCAGTTGACCCTGCACACCCACCAACAAATGCCGCACATAATAAAAGCATCGGTAAAAAAAGTGGCCACCCCGAAAAGCTATCTGTTGTAAAACCAGCAGTTGTCGCCATTGATACAACTTGGAAAAATGCCTGATCGAGCGTTTGCCCAAAGCTACCATAAACTGAGTGATACATTAAAACTAAAGTACAGATCACGACTAGAACAAACTGGAAGCTAATAAACATTCTAAATTCAGGGTCACGCCAATAAATGCCAAGGCTACGCCCAGTTAATACAGCGAAGTGTAAACCAAAATTACAGCCAGAGATGAGCAGAAATACCCCAATGATGGTGTTAATCGCAGGGCTATTAAAATAACCTACACTTGCATCATGTGTAGAAAAACCACCAATAGCAATTGTTGAGAAACTATGGGATATAGCATCAAAAACATCCATACCAGCTACCCACAAAGCAACAGCACAAGCAATCGTTAGCAATACATAAATAAGCCATAACGTCTTTGCAGTTTCTGCAATACGTGGGCGCATTTTATTGTCTTTCAAAGGCCCCGGCATTTCCGCTCGATATAACTGCATCCCCCCAACACCCAGTAGAGGCAAGATTGCAACGGCGAGTACAATGATCCCCATACCGCCAAGCCATTGAAGCATTTGCCGATAGAATAATATTGCTTTAGGTAACGAGTCGAGCCCTGTTAGCGTTGTTGCGCCAGTAGTGGTTAACCCCGAAAATGATTCAAAAAAAGCATCAGTAACGGAAAGGTTTGGTCTCTCTGAAAAGATAAAAGGTAATGCCCCAACACTCCCCAGAACAGTCCAAAATAATACGACAATAAGAAAGCCTTCTTTTGCCTTAAGTTCATGACGGCTATTACGCGTAGGTAGCCATAAAAAAAGACCAATCAATAACGCAGTCACAAAAGTCTGGCTAAAGGCTCGCCCTGCGCCATCGCGATAAATTAGCGCCACAATACCTGGTATAACCATGGTAAATGAAAAAATGATGACTAGCAGCCCGACAATACGGGTTATTGCGCGAAAATGCATTCGGCAGATTCCTTGCTAAAGCTGTTTACTATTCCGATTCTGGCGTGAGCGACAAGGCACCACGACTTATATCGCGTAATTTATCATTGACTTCCTGCTGAAGGGTAGCAGGAATTGCAATTTGCAAAGAGACAGCTTCATTATAATCACTGTGTAAAACCACGCCATTCACCTGAATAAGTAGCTGCTCAATTGCATTAACCAATGAGTAATCACATACTAAATTAAACACTTTTTGTGGCACTTTAGTTTGTGTTGGTAAAATTTTCAGTGCTTGCTGTACACCATTACCATAAGCTTTAACTAACCCGCCAGTCCCCAGTTTTATCCCACCAAAATAACGCACAACGACACAAGTGACTTCCCCTAAGTTGCTTCCCAACAGTTGTGCCATAATAGGTTTGCCAGCCGTTCCTGTTGGCTCGCCGTCATCAGAAAAACCTAATTGTTGCGAGTCATCAGGACGCCCAGCAACAAATGCCCAGCAATGATGCCGAGCATCTGGATATTGAGCTTTAACCGATTGGATGTAATCTTTTGCCGCTTCAATACCCTCGGTATGTGCTAAGTACGTAATAAAACGACTTTTTTTAATTTCTTCAGTAAACGAAATCGTTTCTGCTGGTATTAAATAAGGTTTCATTAACGTAAATGTAAGTCTCGAGTCATATTTTCAATTCGGTTAGCGTGGATCACTATATTGTCTTCAATACGAATACCGCCATAAGGTTTAAAGAACTCTATTTTATCCCAATTAAAATGCTGACTATATTCACCATTTCGCCACTCAGCGAGTAAAGATTCAATGAAATACAGACCAGGTTCAATTGTTAATACCATTTTAGGTTCTAATACACGAGTACAGCGCAAGAAAGGATACATTTTCGGAGCAGCAAGGTGAGCCCCGCTGTCGTCTTGCATAAAGCCAGCAGCATCATGCACTTGCAGCCCTAAAGGGTGCCCTAAGCCATGAGGTAAAAATGGTGTTGTTAACCCATTTTCGACCATCGATTCTTCGCTAATACCTTTTATAATATCATGTTTAGCAAGGATTTTTGCGATCCTATGATGCATATCCACGTGATAATCGGTATAACGAACCCCAGCTTTAATTGTATCAATTAATGAAAGCTGTTCGCTATTTACATCCGCCACTAATTCAGCAAATTCATCCTTGCCTTTTGCGGCATAAGTCCTAGTAATATCAGCTGCATAGCCATTGTACTCTGCACCAGCGTCTATCAGAAAACTACGTAATTCATTAGGAACTGTTTGCTGCAACTTGGTGTAATGCAGTACGGCTGCATTTTCATTTAGAGCAACAATATTACCATATGGCACATTGGTATCTCGATGACCAGTAGACTGTAAGTAACTGATATTAATATCAAATTCACTCATTCCTGCACGGAATGCTTCAAGTGCTGCAAGGTGCCCATTCACCGCCATTTTTTGTGCTTCACGCATACAGTAAAGCTCATAGTCTGTTTTATATGAACGATGGAAATGGTAATAGTCTAAAACCGGTTTTGGGTTGATATTATGCAAAGAGATGCCTAATGACTCCGCTCTTGCTGTTGCAGAGCCGATATAGGCAATATTGTCTTTTTGGATATTCGCCAGAAACCCTTTGATATCGTCCGCATTCTTTAGGTGGATTAAGTCAATGTCTTTAGTCCAGAAACCATCTGGTAATGGCTCAACGCTATGCCAATAATCAACTGGCGAATAAAACCATAATTTAGGCTTATTTACCCCATCAATGAGTAACCAAGAATGTGGGACATCAGTAACAGGTACCCAAGACTTAAAATGAGGATTAACTTTAAAAGGGTAATCACTATCATCAAGAAAGATGCGTAGGGGTTCACCTGAATGAATCAATATGGCATCTAATTTGCTGCGCTGTAAGACTTGCTGAGTTCTGTATTGTAACGTTTTAATATGTTCAGCGTAGAGTGCAGTCAATTTTTCCATTTCTTTCAACCTTTCAGCATTAATTAGAAAATTCAAGCTTACCACGTTCTGAAATTAACGGATATGCACTCTATTGCAAACCTAACTTAATATATTGATAAATAATGATAATATCATTTTAATTCATTATTATTTCGCTTAATTGCTGTGACCCGCATTCCATTTTTGTCATTAACCATTTGCAATTAATTAACATTCTGGTCACACTCATTTCATCTGGTCATACCAGATACCATTACCATGTAAAGGAGAGCAGAATGCTTTATCAAAGTGAAACAATCTATATTCAATGGTTGAAAAAAGGGATTGCAGAACTGGTTTTTAACTCACCAGGGTCGATTAATAAATTGGATACCCACACCGTTGCTTCACTTGATGAAGCCGTGACTGTTCTAGAGCAGCAAACCGATCTGCAAGGTGTTATTTTCCGTTCTGATAAACCAGCGTTTATTGTTGGAGCTGATATTAAAGAGTTTTTATCTCTATTTGAGGCATCAAAAGAAACGCTAAGTAATTGGTTACAATATGCCAATACCATTTTTAACCGCATTGAAGATTTGCCAGTTCCTACTATCTGCGCTATCAATGGCTATGCTTTAGGTGGTGGCTGTGAGTGCGTTTTATCCACTGATTTTCGTATCGCATCACCCGACGCTCGAATTGGGCTTCCTGAAACAAAACTTGGTATTATGCCTGGGTTCGGTGGTTCCGTACGTCTGCCTCGTCTAATCGGTTTAGATAGTGCCTTAGAAATTATTACCGCAGGTAAAGATATCAATGCCGCTCAAGCATTAAAATTTGGTCTTATCGACGCTGTTGTTGATACCCAACTCTTACCTCAATCTGCACTGACTATCATTGAATCAGCTATTGCAGGTGCACTAAATTGGCAGAAAAAACGCCAACCAAAACTAGAGCCATTACAATTAAGCCCTATTGAACAAACAATGAGTTTCAATGTGGCAAAAGGAATGGTGTATCAGGCTGCTGGGAAACATTACCCTGCGCCAATGGCTGCTGTAAATACAATTGAAAAAGCAGCAAACTGTGCACGAGATGAAGCATTAAAACATGAAACCGCAGCTTTTGTACCTCTCGCCCATAGTGATGTTGCTCGCGCATTAGTCAGTATTTTTCTAAATGATCAACATGTTAAATCTAATAGCAAAAAACTCTCACAACATGTTAGTACTCCAACGCATGCCGCAGTGCTTGGTGCTGGGATTATGGGTGGAGGCATTGCCTATCAGTCCGCCAGTAGGGGCGTGCCAGTTTTAATGAAGGATATCAATGAGAAATCATTAGAGTTAGGGATTGAGGAAGCACAAAAGCTGTTAAACAAGCAATTTGAAAGAGGGAAAATCACCGCTGCACAAATGGCAACCACATTAGCTGCTATACACCCTTCATTATCCTATTCAGGTATTGAAAGCAGCCAAATCGTCGTTGAAGCTGTTGTTGAAAACCCCAAAATTAAAGCCGCTGTGCTCACTGAGGTAGAATCCCTTATTGCCCCTGATACCTTATTAGCATCAAACACCTCTACCATTCCAATTTCGACACTTGCAAGCTCACTAAAACGCCCAGAAAATTTCTGTGGAATGCATTTCTTCAACCCAGTACACCGTATGCCATTAGTTGAAATTATCAGAGGGAAACAAACATCTGAAGATACTATCGCCAAAGTTGTTGCCTATGCGAATAAAATGGGGAAAACCCCTATTGTCGTTAATGATTGCCCTGGTTTCTTTGTTAACCGAGTCCTTTTCCCTTATTTCGCAGGTTTTAATTTACTTTTGCAAGATGGGGCTGATTTTAGAGAAATAGATAAAATCATGGAGAAAGAATTTGGTTGGCCTATGGGCCCTGCTTATCTTCTCGATGTTGTCGGTATTGATACTGCTTTCCATGCTGAACAAGTCATGGCCGAAGGTTTCCCTGAGCGTATGAGTAAAACAGGCAAAAATGCCATAAGTGTGATGTTTGAACAGCAGCGTTTTGGTCAAAAAAATGGCAAGGGCTTTTATCTATATGAAAAAGATAAAAAAGGTAAGCCGAAAAAAGTTAATGACCCTCATACAGATGAACTACTCGCTTCTATTTGCTCAACAAAACGTTCTTTTACCAAAGAAGAAATTATTGCTCGAATGATGATCCCAATGGTCAATGAAGTTGTCCGTTGTTTAGAAGAAGGCATTATTCAGAGCCCATCAGATGCAGATATTGCTCTCGTGTATGGTCTAGGGTTCCCACCATTTAGAGGTGGCGCATTCTGCTACTTAGATACTTTGGGTAGCCAGTCTTATTTCAAAACAGCAGAATCTTTAGAGCATTTAAGCCCTCTTTATCAGGCACCTAAAGGTTTAAAAGAAAAAGCAGTTACTAATGCTAGATATTACCCACAACCACCTGTTGTGGCCGTTGATGTCAAAAAAGTTGCGAGGGGTTAATTTTATGGAAAATGTCGTCATTATTGATGGAATACGTACACCAATGGGCCGTTCAAAAGGTGGGGTATTTCGCCATGTCAGGGCTGAAGACCTATCTGCGCACCTTATGAATGCTATTTTTGAACGCAATCCAAATGCAAGTAAAAAACAGTTAGATGACATCATATGGGGTTGTGTCCAACAAACCTTAGAACAAGGGTTTAATATTGCCAAGAATGCGGCATTGCTCACGGATATACCTCACACTGTTCCAGCTGTGACTGTTAATCGCCTTTGTGGTTCATCAATGCAAGCAATACATGATGCTAGCCGACTCATAATGACAGGCGATGCAAACTCAGTATTAATTGGTGGCGTCGAGCATATGGGGCATGTCCCCATGACTCATGGTATAGATTTCAACTCTAAACTGACGTTACGAGTTGCCAAAGCCGCAGGCGCAATGGGCCTTACCGCTGAAATGCTAGCAAAAATGTACAAAATTAGCCGTGAAGAACAAGATGCATTTGCCTTGAGATCTCACCAACTTGCTGCTTTAGCAACAGAAAATGGGAAATTTAGTAATGAAATTGTCCCTATTAGCGGGCATGACGCTAATGGTAATCTTATTTCTGTAAATTATGATGAGGTCATCCGCTTTGATGCTAGCCTTCAGGGCCTAGCTGCTCTAAGACCAGCATTTGACCCGGTCAGTGGTACAGTCACGGCAGGGAACTCATCAGCCCTATCTGATGGGGCATCCGCAATGCTGCTAACGAGTGAAAGCTATGCTAGCCAGCAAGGGATTAAGCCACGAGCTAGAGTACGAGCAATGGCAGTAGTTGGCTGTGATCCATCAATAATGGGTTATGGGCCAGTACCAGCAAGCGAACTTGCATTAAAACGCGCTGGGTTGTCTTTAAATGATATTGATATTATTGAACTAAATGAAGCTTTTGCAGCTCAATCAATAGCCTGCATGAAAGGTTTAAAATTATCAGAGAATCAATTAGACGAAAAAGTAAATCTTAGTGGAGGTGCTATCGCCCTCGGTCATCCATTAGGGTGCTCAGGTGCAAGGATCACCACCGCTTTACTTAATCAATTAGAGCTTAAAGATAAACAGTTTGGTTTAGCAACTATGTGTATCGGATTTGGTCAAGGTATCGCCACTATTATTGAACGTGTTTAGCCGTAATTTTCACAAACATTGCATTTTGTCGATGTTCCCGCCTAGTCAGGGGCGGGTTTTTTTTGCCTTTTTCTAACCAAATAGCCTCTCATAGTTTAGGTTATCAATAGGCGGCAAGTGAAGGAGACCCTAGGAGCATACATAAGTATGTGACTAGGACGAATGAGCAAAGCTAGCCCCCCCTACAATTTGAAACTAACCTGATTTCATGCAGATACCAGACGAGTTTAACCCTCATAGTTCAGATTGTAGGTAGGCGGCAAGTGATGAGACCCTAGGGGCATACATAAGTATGTGACTAGGACGAATGAGCAAAGCTAGCCCCCCTACAATTTGAAACTAACCTGATTTCATGCAGATACCAGACGAGTTTAACCCTCATAGTTCAGATTGTAGGTAGGCGGCAAGTGAATAAGACCCTAGGAGCATACATAAGTATGTGACTAGGACGAATGAGCAAAGCTAGCCCCCCCTACAATTTGAAACTAACCTGATTTCATGCAGATACCAGACGAGTTTAACCCTCATAGTTCAGATTGTAGGTAGGCGGCAAGTGATGAGACCCTAGGGGCATACATAAGTATGTGACTAGGACGAATGAGCAAAGCTAGCCCCCCTACAATTTGAAACTAACCTGATTTCATGCAGATACCAGACGAGTTTAACCCTCATAGTTCAGATTGTAGGTAGGCGGCAAGTGATGAGACCCTAGGGGCATACATAAGTATGTGACTAGGACGAATGAGCAAAGCTAGCCCCCCTACAATTTGAAACTAACCTGATTTCATGCAGATACCAGACGAGTTTAACCCTCATAGTTCAGATTGTAGGTAGGCGGCAAGTGAATAAGACCCTAGGAGCATACATAAGTATGTGACTAGGGCGAATGAGCGAAGCCAACACCCCTACAATTTGAACTAGGACGGGTTAAATGAATTCGTAAGCATCACCGAACAACTGCTCGGCCCTAGCATTGCGTTCATTACAGAAACGATCCCTAGCAATTTTCGCCATTTCAAAACGCCCTGCAATATAGATATCATGACTGGATAAATCACCGAAATCTTCTAACACTGCGCTGAGAACAGTGCCTGTTCTACCACGCCATAATTCATCAGGTTGCTCTACAACAGGGGTGATTTTCAAATTAGGGTAGCTTTCACTCAGTGCTTGTAATTCACCAAGGTCATACAGGTGCTCCAACTGACGCCCTCCCCAATAGAAAGTAATGTCACGATTAGGATTTTCAGCTAATGCAGCAAGCAGTACTGAGTGGGTATAAGAGAACCCTGTGCCCCCTGCAATTAAAATCATGCCATTGCTGCTGTTTTCGCGAAACCAAGCTTTACCGTGAGGAATATCAATATCGATGCGTTTTTGTTCTAAAATCCTGTCCATAACAGCCATAGCATACAGGTTGATTTCAGAAGCTCCGATATGTAATTCAATCGTTTCTTTATTTTTTGGGGTAGAAGCCATTGAAAATGGTCGTTTGTCTCTTTCGTCCATTACGACCATTAAATATTGACCTGCTTTAAAATGAAAAGGACCATCTGGCAACAATATAACCCGATAAACCGTATCCGTAATCGATTCGACAGATGTAACTTTACAGCTTAGAGTTGCCATGGTTCCCCTCTTATTTTTCAAAAATATTTAATTGTTCCCAAATGTCATCAATACGGGATTTTACGTTATCTGTCATAACAATAGGACGTCCCCATTCGCGATCCGTTTCACCTGGCCACTTATTGGTTGCATCAAGCCCCATTTTTGAACCTAACCCTGATACAGGTGAAGCAAAATCTAAGTAGTCTATCGGCGTATTTTCCATCATAACGGTATCACGGGCAGGGTCCATTCGGGTTGTAATTGCCCAGATAACATCTTTCCAATCACGCGCATTAATATCATCATCACAAACAATAACAAATTTAGTGTACATGAATTGGCGCAGGTATGACCAGACTCCCATCATTACTCTTTTTGCATGCCCCGCATATTGTTTTTTCATTGTTACGACAGCAAGCCGGTATGAACAACCTTCAGGTGGAAGGTAAAAATCGACAATTTCTGGAAATTGCTTTTGTAGGATAGGTACTAAAACTTCATTTAAGGCTTCACCAAGTACCGCTGGTTCATCAGGTGGCCGCCCTGTATAAGTTGAATGATAAATTGCATCGCGGCGCTGAGTCACATGAGTAATAGTAAACACAGGGAAGTTATCTATCTCATTATAATAACCTGTGTGGTCACCATAAGGCCCTTCAGGTGCCATTTCACCCGGTTCAATATAGCCCTCAAGAATAATTTCGGCACCCGCCGGAACTTCGAGATCATTAGATATACATTTTACGACCTCTGATTTATTACCACGTAATAAGCCTGCAAATGCATATTCTGATAACGTGTCAGGCACAGGGGTTACCGCCCCTAAAATTGTTGCCGGGTCAGCCCCCAATGCTACGGCTACCGGAAATTTTTCACCTGGATGAGCTTGGCACCATTCTTGAAAATCAAGAGCACCACCGCGATGAGACAACCAACGCATGATAACTTTGTTTTTACCAAGTACTTGCTGGCGATAAATACCTAAGTTTTGCCTTTCTTTATATGGCCCTTTGGTGACAGTTAGCCCCCATGTTATTAACGGTGCCGCATCTTCTGGCCAACAATGCATAACGGGTATTTTGGTGATGTCTACGTCATCACCGGCCCAAATTTGTTCCTGACAAGGCGCTGAACTTAAGCGCTTTGCTGGCATATTCAATACTTGTTTGAATTTTGGTAGCTTATCAAAAAGGTCACGAAAACCTTTCGGAGGATCAGGCTCTTTTAAAAATGCGAGCAATTTACCTACATCATGTAAGGCTTTGATATCTTCTTGCCCCATCCCCATAGCAACGCGTTTTGTCGTCCCAAACAAGTTGCATAGGACAGGCATGTTATAACCTTTGGGATTTTCAAATAATAGGGCCGGTCCCCCTGCTCTTAGTGTACGATCTGCAATTTCAGTCATTTCCAAGTAGGGATCGACTTCCATTGTAATACGTTTTAGTTCGCCCTGCTTTTCAAGCTGCGCGATGAAATCTCTAAGGTCACGATATTTCATTATCTTCTTTTACTGTTACAGAGGGAGTCCCATTATAAGACGTCCGGCCAAGGTTACAAGTTACTGCCTAAAACACTTAATAATCAATCTTTTTCTGGTCAAGTATACCATTTTACTGGCAATCAAAAGGGACTAATTTTTCTAATAATAATGTATCAAACTGCTCTGAGAATGTTTTGTTGTGCTGAAATAGTTTAAAACCTTGATCTTTTCCACTGAAATAATGAAGTTCATTACCTTTGATCTGCATCCCACTCCCTTCTCGCAGAGCAACAACAACCTCATGAGGATTAATTACACAAAATTCTTGCAACCTTTCATCACGCGTTTCGCCCATGTGCCCAGAAATATGAGCATCAATATAATGGGGGTTGATTTGTAAAGGGAATAACCCTAGAGAAGGCATAATTACAGCATTACTTCCGGGCATATCATTAGTAGTACGAATACTTGGAGTCGCAACGTTACACCCCGCACTCCAACCTATGTAAGGGACTCCTCGTTCTTTAACAGCGCGCTGAATAGCAACAACCAAGCCATTTTCATGTAAACACTTGTTGAGCCACCAAGTGTTGCCACCACTCACTAAGATACACTCAGCTTGTTCAATCGCTTCTACTGGGCTCGCAAAATGCTCAATGGAAGTAACATTTATCCCTAAAGCTTCCGATAGTTGCTCTGCTCTTTCATCATGTGAGCCACGAAGGATCGCATAAGGAACTAAAACAGCTGACTTTACATTTTTACGTGTAATCATTTCTTTGATACGAGGTAGAGCATAGCTTAGCCATACAGGGTTACCTGGCAGCTTACCATTACTCAACAAAAAGATATCCATCATGTCTCCTACTGATTTGCTTTTTATATTACAGTTACCTAAAGTCCATATTCGATTAATATAAGCTTCAGAATACCAATAATATTGTGCTGCTACTCAATAGTCACACTGTTATGTCGTAATTTGTTATCATAAACATAATTTTGTCATGCGAGATTCGAAAAATGGAAAAGTGGTATCTGCTTTATTGCAAACGAGGGCAAATTGAGCGTGCTATTGAGCATCTAAATAGGCAGAGTGTTATCTGTATGACGCCCATGACAGAAATGGAAAAAGTGGTCAGAGGAAAAAGAACTAAGGTGCAAGAAGCTTTATTCCCTAATTACTTGTTCGTAAAGTTTGATCACAACGAAATTCATACTACGACTATCCAATCAACTCGTGGGGTCAGCCATTTTATTCGGTTTGGCCAATTACCCGCTGAAGTCCCTGATGAAATCATTAAGTTATTACAACAAAACCCTATTAGTCATTCCATAGCCCCTGATATGCCAAAACATGGAGATCAAGTCACAATTACTGAGGGTGTTTTTGCGGGAGTTCAAGCTATCTTTGATGAGCCAAATGGAGAATATCGTTCAATTCTTCTACTGAATATATTGAACAAAAGTGTCCCTAAAATTGTTGATAATACTCAATTTAAAAAATCAACTGACTAAAAATCGTGCTCATAAAAAACCCTTCAACAATGAAGGGTTCTCTATGGGCTGTCATTAAGCCTAATATGACCTAAAACCTACTTACGACTCTTCTTCCTCAGTACCTTCTTCTTGTCGACCTCGACCTTTGCCGACATAAAAGTTAGACAGTAATACCCCCAACTCGAATAGCAAATACATTGGGACTGCTAGTAAAGTCTGAGAAAGGACATCTGGTGGGGTTAAAAACATCCCTACAACAAATGCCCCAACCAAAATATATGGACGTTTACGTTTTAATGATTCAGGTGTAGTTACCCCAGTCCAACACAGTAAAATAATTGCAATTGGTACCTCAAATGCAGCACCAAAAGCCATAAATAATGTCATGACAAAACTAAGATATTTACTGATGTCTGGAATAAAGTTAACGCTGTCTGGTGTTGTTTTTACAAAAAAGCCAAAAGCTAATGGGAAAACAACAAAGTAAGCAAATGCCATCCCTAAATAAAACAAAAAGCTACTTGAAACAAGCAAAGGCAACATGAGTTTGCGTTCATGCTTGTATAAGGCCGGCGCTATAAATGCCCAAATTTGATAGAGAATAACTGGTATCGATACAAAAACCGAAACCATCATCGTCAGTTTAATAGGGGTAAAGAAGGTTGACGCCACATCCGTCGCACTCATTTGAGAGCCCACTGGCAACTTATCAATCAAAGGGGCTGCTACCAGCCGGTAAATATCATTTGAAAAATAAGCGAGCGCAGCAAAAACGATCAAAACTGTAATTAAACAGTTCATTAGCCGTTTACGGAGTTCAATGAGGTGGCTAATAAGTGGTTGTGTATCATTTACAGCCATGTGTTATTTTTCACTTTCAGTTTGATTAGAGTTCTTTACTTTAGCATCGAGCGGCTCAGCCGTTTTCACTGTTGTAGGAGCTTCAGGTGTTTTATCCTCAACAACCGCTGCCATCTTAGCTGCATGCTCAGGGTCAGGATCTGATTCTTGGGTCTCTGGGGCCTTGTTTTCAGCATCCTTAACAGCACTATCATAACTGTCAGTGATCTCTTTTGCTTTATTTAACTCTGTTTCGATATCGCTGGTTGTTGCTTGATAGCCGCTTTTCAATGACTGTGCTGCTGTACGCAGCTCTTCCATGGACTGCTTAAGTTCCGGGGAAAGCGCTTCTAAGTTAGCTTTCTCTTCTACTTTCTTCAGAGTGTCTTGCAGCTCTTGTAATTTCAGCTCTTGTGATAACTCATTTTGTACATTCGCTGCCATTGAACGCATAGCACGTATCCACCCAGCGACAGTTCTCACTGCCACTGGTAAGCGCTCAGGACCTAAGACTACAAGACCAATAACTGTAACAAGCAACAGCTCACTAAAACCTATGTCAAACACGGTTTAACCCTGCTCTTTGTTTTTGCTCTCAACTGGGCTTTCTTTTTTTTCAGAAGCCTGTTGTTCAGTAATGTTCTTAGTCGCAAAGTCGGCATCTTGCTTATCCTGCTCAACTTTTGCCTTTTCATCATCACTCATCGCTTTCTTGAAACCTTTAAGTGATTCACCTAAATCAGAACCTAATGAACGTAATTTTTTGGTGCCGAAAATTAAAATAATAAGCAAAGCAATGATGATTAGTTGCCAAGGACTACCGAAAGCAGCCATTGCAATAGTTGATTCCATTGTTAATACCTCTATAGTTTTGGGATCAATTGTTGTTATATCTATTATATACA
The DNA here is from genome assembly GCF_041344805.1 of Providencia sp. TYF-12. NCBI lineage: Bacteria > Pseudomonadati > Pseudomonadota > Gammaproteobacteria > Enterobacterales > Morganellaceae > Providencia > Providencia sp. TYF-12. Next base: position 671,278 of record NZ_CP166833.1, on the reverse strand, counting down.
ACCAACACTAAATACGGAAATGTTCACAGCCTTATAAACTTGTCGCAAAACAAAGTTTACTTAATTATCGCCCGCTTTACACCAACCAATTACCCAAGATAGGGCACCCGCCGCCATAAATACGACCGCAAGCCGTGTAAAATCAGAAATAAAAAATAAGCTACCACACAAAATAAAAGTCGCCCCCACACCTAGAAGATAATGGGATTTACGCTGTTTATTGCGCTGACTTTTCAACTGTTGTGTTAACTGGTCTATATTCGATTGTAAAAACTTATGTTGTCGCAATGCGCCATATATTAAATCAGGAATTTCAGGCATCTTTTCTGCCCAGTAAGGCGCTTTTTCTTTCAATGCCTGAGTAATGGCGGGTAGCCCCACTTGGCTGTGAACCCAATCTTCTAAGAATGGTTTTGCCGTTTTCCACAAGTCAAGCTGAGGGTATAACTGACGCCCAAGCCCTTCCACATACAGTAATGTTTTCTGTAATAATACCAACTGTGGTTGTACTTCCATATTGAAACGACGTGCAGTATTAAACAAGTTTAATAAAACATGCCCAAATGAAATTTCGGCCAATGGTTTTTCAAAAATAGGTTCACAAACTGTACGAATAGCAAACTCAAAATCTTCCACATTTGTATCAAGAGGCACCCATCCTGAATCAACATGTAGTTCAGCAACCTTGCGGTAGTCACGGTTGAAAAAGGCAATAAAGTTTTCTGCAAGATACCGTTTGTCTTCTTTATTTAGTGAACCCACTATCCCGCAATCGATACCAATGTACAGGGGGTCTTCAGGGTGCTCATAGCTAACGAAGATATTTCCGGGATGCATATCTGCATGGAAGAAACTGTCTCGAAAAACTTGGGTGAAAAAAACCTTTACCCCCCGCTCTGCTAGCAGCTTCATATTTGTACCCTGAGCTTTTAGCGCTGTAATATCTGATACGGGGATGCCATAAATACGTTCCATGACCATAACGTTTTCACGGCAATAGTCTGGGTAAACTTCGGGAATGTAAAGCATGGAGCTATTTTCAAAATTACGGCGTAGCTGGATCGCATTGGCCGATTCACGTAGTAGGTTTAGCTCATCAATTAACGTTTTTTCATATTCACGCACTACTTCTTTGGGCCGTAAACGCCTACCATCAGGTAGTAAAGGAACCCAGTTAGCAATACGGTACATCAACTTAATATCGGCTTTAATGATAGGCAGAATATCAGGGCGAATTACCTTGATAACAACATCTTTGCCATTTTCTTTTAGCGTCGCAGTGTGAACCTGAGCAATTGAAGCTGAAGCTAAGGCTTGCTCATCAAAGTCATCAAACCACTGTTCTAGCGGCCCACCAAGAGAATCCTCAATGTAACCTCGAGCTAATTTACCATCAAAACTAGCGACTTTATCTTGTAGCAATGAAAGTTGGTCTGCGATTGCTGGCGGGAAAAGGTCACGACGGGTTGATAACATTTGCCCAAACTTGATCCATACGGGCCCTAGCTCTTGTAATGCAAGGCGAAGCCTTTCGCCTAATGGCCTATCTTTGTGCTGATTTCTAATCCAAAAAAAACCTAAACGCCCAATTCTTAGCGGTAACGTAAGCTTAATTTTGGGGATTAACTCATCTAGTCCATAAGAGAGAAAAACCCGAATAATGAAGTAAAGTCGTTTTATTTCACCGGGTGTCATTCTTCTCCTCCAACAGACTTAACCTTTGTTCGAGCGTATTAATTGAATGTTCTACTTCCTCAACTTTGTCATTAAAATGAGCAAGTTCGAGTTGGCTAGGTGCCATTTTCCATTCTTCAATTAATGCGTCTTTCACATACGTTTTTTGCCTTTTAACTAAGTGAGATGCGAAGCAAACGCCTTTATTCAAGAGTTTACTAAGCCCTTCAGCAGCGACATCACCAATATAAGGTGAAAGATAATGTGCCGGGTTCCAAATTGCTAAATCGAGCAATGAGGACCAATGCTGAACAATCTGCATATCCCCTTCAATCACGATGTCACCACGATTGATTAGCTGAGATAACTGCTGTTTATCTTTCAATTTAATTAAAGTAAATAATGATGTTTTAATTGTACAGTCTGCGGGTTCAACCCATTCGCTTAATACATCAACATGATTTTCAGCAAAAATAAGTGTTAGCGTTTTATTGAGTTCTTTAAGCTCAATAGCCATCACTTTGCCTGCTAAACGTACCCTAGCAGGCTGTAATACTTTTTCTTTGAACAACATATGGTTAAGTGAGGTTTCCATCAATGCTGTTATCAAAGAGTACAAAACTGTATTTTGATTTTCGGTATGTGTTGATGGTGCTTCCATCTTAGAATTTAAACCCTTTATGCAATGCAACAATCCCACCAGTCATATTGGTATAAGAGACTTGCTCAAACCCGGCGTTTTCCATCATCCCTTTAAGTGTTTCTTGGTTAGGGTGCATACGAATGGATTCCGCTAAATAACGGTAGCTTTCTGGGTCGTTCACAATTGCCTGACCAATACGAGGCAATATGTGAAATGAATACGCATCATACGCTTTATTCAATGGCTCAATAATAGGCTTTGAAAATTCTAATACTAATAGACGCCCACCCGGTTTTAGAACACGAAACATCGAACGCAGTGCTTTGTCTTTATCCGTAACGTTACGCAAACCAAAAGAGATAGTAATGCAATCGAAGTGGTCATCTGGAAATGGAAGTTCTTCAGCATTAGCTTGAACATAATTTACATTACCAACAATGCCAAGATCACGTAATTTTTCGCGCCCCATCTTCAACATTGAGTCATTGATATCAGCAAGTATGACTTCACCTTTTTCGCCCACAAGACGCGAAAACTTAGCGGTTAAGTCACCTGTTCCACCAGCAAGGTCAAGTACACGCTGATTACGGCGGACACCACTTGCTTCAATAGTAAAACGTTTCCAGATACGATGAATACCAAATGACATTAAGTCATTCATTAAGTCATACTTTGATGCTACAGAGTGAAAAACATTCGCTACTAGACCGGCTTTATCTTCTTTGCCGACAGTACGGAAACCAAAATCAATGGTTTCTTTAGTTGGTTCAGTCATTTCTCTTATGCCTGCTGATAGTTCAAACTTTTGTTAGAAGTGTAACAGTCTTTGAGGTAAAACCCTATCAGAAGTCTAAGATTCCGCACAATTAGATGCCTCTGAGCGCTCAATAAGTTGAGGCGCGATAGGTTGTTTAATTTCTACCCCTAGCTCTTTAAAACTTTCCGCCTGACTAATTAAATTACCTCGCCCTTGTGCAAGACGTTTCATTGCCGACAGGTAAGTATTATTCGCTTTATCAAGACTGGAGCCTAAAACCTGCATATCATCCACAAACAAGCGTAGTTTGTCATACATTTTTGCAGCTCTTTCTGCAATTTCTTGGGCATTTTGCCCTTGTCGCTCATAGCGCCAAATATTATTGATAGTTCGCACAGCCACTAATAACGTGGACGGGCAAACCAACATGATATTCTGTTTTATTCCTTCATCAAGTAGTTCAGGAGCTTCCTTTAAAGCAAGCAAATACGCAGGTTCAATAGGAATAAACATTAGAACATAGTCTAAAGAGCGTATTCCGGGTAACTGATGGTAATCCTTTCGGCTCAACATACGCATATGGTTGCGTATGGATGCAACATGATTTTTTAGAGCTTGTTGTTGTTCGTGCGGGTCTTCGCTATTGAAATAATGTTCATAGGAAACCAATGACATTTTTGCATCAACAACCACATCTTTACCTTCAGGAAGATGAATAATAACATCGGGTTGATAGCGAGTATTATAACCTGTATTGACACTGACTTGGGTTTCAAACTCGCTTCCCTCCCGCAGACCGGAAACCTCAAGAATGCGAGTGAGGATAGTTTCCCCCCAATTACCTTGGATTTTATTATCCCCTTTAAGTGCCCGGGTTAAGTTAACAGCTTCTTTGGTCATCTGATTGTTAAGCTGCTGCAACTGCCTTATTTCATACGCTAAGGTATGCCTTTCTTTCGCTTCTTCACCAAAACTTTGTTGAACTTGTTGGCGAAAACCTTCTAGTTGTTCACGAAAAGGCGATAACATTGCCAATAAACTTTTTTGTTGCTGTTCCGACGCCCTACGTTCATTTTGTTCAAAAATACGGTTTGCTAAATTTTCAAACTGCGCAGTCAATCGTTGTTCACTGTTTTGTAAAATACGTTGTTTTTCTTCATTTGCGAGCTGATTTTGTTCAAAACGGGTAATGACTTCACGAAGTTCGGCTTCTTGTTCCCGATTGATATCCCGTTGTGTGCGCAATTCTTGGTCAAGCCTGTCGTACTCTGCTTTCCATTGAGCAAGATGAATACTTTTTTCGTCACTTGCCGCCAATTGCCGATTGATTTGTTGTAGCTCTTGATCTTTGTGAGCTATTTTTTGAGCAATAGAAAACCACGTTGCTAAGCCACCCACTAAAATGCCACTCAACACACCAATAACTGCATATAAAAGAGAGGTATCCACGATTACACCCTTACTTTACAAAACCCAGTGTAAGGTAATTGGATACTGTATAAGTGTCCAGAGGTAATTACATATACTGAGAAAATTTTGCGAAGCATTTCGCAAGCTTTGCTTAGCCTACCCAACTTGCAAACCACTTCAGACCGAGTGCACCCGGTGCCAAAATGCCAAATGCCCAGATCATCGCAGAAGCAATATTTGCCAGTTGAAAATGACGCTGTGGCATCGCGCAAATCCCTGCCACAAGGGGAACAACCGCACGTAGAGGGCCAAAAAATCGCCCAAAGAAAATCCCCCATACCCCCCAGCGGTCAAAAAAACGATGCCCTTTATCTATCATTTGCGGGTTACGGGAAATCGGCCACATTTTGCGAACATTCTCTTTATAATGAAAACCAAACCAATAAGAGAGCCAATCCCCAAAAAATGCCCCTAAAGCGGCAGCAAGCCATATTGGCCAAAATGTAATATTACTTTCACCAATTAAAGCGCCTAACCCTAATAAAATGACTGTTGCAGGTAAAAGTAGCGATAAAAATGCTAATGACTCACCAAACGCGAGAAAGAAAATAATAGGAAGAGCCCATATTTCATTTTCACGAGTAAAGTCGGTTACAAGGGTAACGATTTCATTAAGCGTCAAAGCAATCCCCTATCATCATTGATTTACTTTATTACAGTAACGAAAATGTGATAAATCAAGGTTAAACGAAGCAAAAAATCCTTATCAATTAACCGAGTTATGGAATTTATAAGGCGCAATTTCCACAACTCGTCGTCACTTAAGATAGATCAATCAAGAAAATGACTTTGCAGTGCTTCCCGCTGGCCAGCCCCCAATCCAAAATCTTTCTCTAGCCATTTATCAACATTGCCATAGTGACTTTCAATACTCTTTAAGGCAGTCATTAGAAAGTCTTCGCGCACGGAATAAACATACTCAAACTTTTTAACGATGTTTTCATTCATCGTTTTTGCATGCTCTGCTAAAAGATGTTTGCGATAAGGTGCTAGTGTTTCGTTGGTCAATAAATAATCTTCCATAACGGTTTCCAAATCGGCCCCGAGCGCAAAGAGGACTAATGCTGAACCAACGCCGGTACGGTCTTTCCCGACAGCGCAATGTTGGACTATTCCACCTTTCTCTGGTTGTTGCAGTAAGTTCACCAGTTGATGATAAGCTGGGTTATTCAACGGTAATAATTCATACAGACGGAACATAAAAGCTTGTGGGTCAAATTGTTCTAATATTTCTGGGGTCAGTTTATCTAAGTTAGCCGAAACCTCCTTAGCTAAAGGATTCGCTGGCGCATGAATATAATGAGCCCCTTCCCAGATCACATCAGGCTTATCTAAAATTTCAGCTTCATCACGGTAATCAATAATTTGAAAAAGATTTTGTGAATGTAAAACGGATTCATCTTCTTGAGTTAAGCGGTCTAATGACCCCGAACGAAATAGCATACCAGGTTTAATTTTGCTGCCATTAGGAAGTTTTTTCCCGCCAAGATCGCGGAAGTTAATCCCCCCTTTAAGAGGAAGTACTGAAGGGTGAAGATAAGGTGTTGTCGACATAATAATTCCTTTTAGCCCCACAGCTTTTATTCAGATCACAAAAATAAATGCATCCTGAATAATTTGAGGGCACATAATATTGATAATTGTTTTTATGACAATAACAGATCTACGAAATAAGGGGGATCAGATTATTCACTGTAAATTGTTAGCAATTACTAAATTTATAGGAAAAATATAAATGAGGGAATACAGGAAGAAAGTGCGGAGACTAAGCTCGCCTACTTTACATCCACAACCGAGTGAAATTTCAGTAAGCGAGCCAGTAAATTATTGACTATAGCAGACGACGAGCAGCCTCAACGACAATGCTTAGTACGTTACCTTCCGTTTTTTTCAGTAACGCTTCGTTTGGAATTTCTTGCTGGGTCCGGTTAACAATAACGCCTGCAACCATACCTGCACGTAAGCCTTTGCTACTGGAACACATAGTGAGCAATGTCGCCGATTCCATTTCATAGTTCATTACCCCCATGTCCTGCCACTCTTTCATTGAACCTCTGAAATGGCGCATAACACGGCCGGTATAAGTATCGTAACGCTCTTGGCCTGGGTAGAAGGTATCTGAAGAAGCCGTCACCCCAACATGTACTGTCGCACCTGCATCTTTTGCCGCAGCGTAAAGAGCATTAGTACAATTAAAATCTGCAACTGCTGGATATTCTAATGGCGCAAAGTGTTGGCTAGCACCGTCTAAGCGTACTGCACCTGTTGTGACTAATACATCACCAACATTAATATCTTCTTGGATTGCGCCTGTTGTACCAATACGTAAGAAAGTACGAATGCCTAGCTGAGCGAGTTCTTCAACCGCAATAGATGTTGACGGGCCGCCAATACCTGTTGAGCACACAATAACCGCTTTTCCATCGAGCTCACCACGCCAAGAGGTATATTCACGCAATGATGCAAGGTGTACAGGGTTATCCATCAGACGTGCAATTTTTTCAACACGGTTAGGGTCCCCAGGAACAATCGCTACAGTTGCCCCCTGTAAGTCACTTTTCTTTAAACCTAAGTGGAAAACGTCAGACATTTCAAACTCCTTTACACAATGGCATCATTAAATCAGTCATCACTGATTAATCGTAACTAGTAATATAGCGAGAAAACCATTAACTTTTAGTGATAAGCGTCACTTTTAATGAAAACAATAAAAACTTTATTTCATTATTTAGTGATATTCATCACAAATTAATATTTGCGCTATGTCTATTTAAAATCCGTTGATACCAGTATAGATGAAAGTTTGTCATAACCACAAAAAGCGCCCCTAATAGCTGGGCGCTTTGATTATTTGGCAGAACTAAAAATAATAACGCTATGTTAGAGAACTACATCAAGGATAAGGACACCAACTAAACCTATACCCCACGCAATAGTGGTAGGGATAGACCAAACAATAATTTGTTGTTTAACGTCCTTTATTCCCATCATTCTGTTCACAACCCAATATAGGCTGTCGTTGAAATAACCGAAGAACAGAGACCCCATTGTTGCCGCTTGCGCCGCAACTAATAAGTTAATATCGGGTATTTGGCTAATGATCGGCGCAGAAATAGATGCTGCTGTGATCATTGCAACTGTACCAGAGCCTTGGATCAAACGAACCAATGTCGCGATAATAAACGGAATTAATACAGGTGTAATAGGCAAGTTAGCAACATGCTCAGCAAGAATGTTCCCTGTTCCGCTATCACGTAACACCGCACCTAATGCACCACCAGCACCAGTAACTAATAGGATGATCCCCGCCGATTGCAAGCCTTCTTCCATACGGTCAATGACTTCTTCTTTCGTTGCTTTTGGCATTAATGTGTATACAGAGATCAATACACTTATTGATAAAGCAATAATCGGCGCACCTAAGAATTCAAAAGTCTGGAAATACCAATTGCCTTCCATACCTTGGAATGGTGCTGTTTTCAAAATCAAGCCATTAATTGCATTAATAAAGATCAGCAAAATTGGCGTGATAATCGGTAATAATGATAAAAATAAGCTTGGTAATGGTTTATTTGCTTTTTCTTCCATGTAACGGGCATGAACTTCTTTTAAATCTTCGCTGCCCGTTTCATCTGGCATAAACTCAGGATATTTAGTGCCTAACCATTTTGCGTAAAAAACAATACCAATAACACAGGGGAGAGCAAGGCTCATCCCAGCAAGGATCATCGCCCCGACATCAACACCGAAAATACCTGCAACGCCTAAAGGACCTGGTGTTGGCGGAACAGTATGGTGTGTAACAACGAGCCCACCAGCAAGTGCAACTCCTAATGTTAAGATGCTGCGCTTACCGTTTTTTGCCAGTGCTTTTGCCAATGGATATAAGATGACGAAAGCAGAATCAACAAAGATAGGGATACTGACAATATAACCAGTAATTGCCAATGCCCACTCTTCGCGTTTTTTACCTAACCATTTGATAAAGCTATAGGCTATCTGTTCAGCGGCACCGGAAACTTCCAATACCCTTCCCATCATTACCCCGAGTCCGATAACAATACCAATGCTACCGAGTGTTGACCCAAAGCCTTTCGTAATTACTGTCACTGTCTCTGCTGCTGTCAATCCACCAGAAATACCTGCGATTGCAGCAGCAATTAGCATCGCTAACAGCGCATGAACACGCGTTCGTAATACTAAAAAGATCAGGACAAATATGGCCACCGCGAGGCCAATAACAGGAATATAGGACATAGTTTATCTCCTACTTGGATGCGCCATGGTGAGTGACAAACGAGCGTATCGCATCACTGAAAGAGCCATCTGCACGGAAGCCAAGTTCCAAAGCACGGCTGATATCAAATTTACCCGGCCAGCTAGCCACAATACGATTAATAGCTTCATCTGGTTCAAATCGGATAAGATCAACAGCGTCTTGCCCTGCAACTTCACGCAGTGCATCAATCATGCCTTGTACAGTAACGGTGATCCCCGGCAGATTGACTGTGCGCGATTTACCAAATTTTTCTGCTGGAATACTGACAGCATGGATAAAATTATTGATAACTGTTTCAGGGCTGGATAACCATAAAGCGAGATCAGGAGAGACAGGACAAACACTTTCAATCCCATTTAATGGCTCACGAATAATGCCACTCGCGAATGAAGAAGCGGCTTTATTTGGCACACCTGGACGGATACTAATGGTTGGTAAACGCATAACACGCCCATCCACATAACCTTTACGTGAATAATCATTGACCATCAGCTCGCACATGGCTTTTTGGGCGCCATAAGAAGATTGAGGATTAACCACACATAAATCAGTGATCACCTCAGGTAATTCTCCGCCGAACACTGCTAGCGAACTGGTGAACATAAATTTGATTGCTGGGTTTTTGGCACGTGCAACTTCCAATAATTGGCGAGTTGCTTCGAAGTTAACCTTCATACCCAAGTCAAAATCACTTTCAGCGTGGCTACTAACGATAGCTGCTAGGTGGAAAACCACATCAGTTTGCGCATCAATCAGTTTATCGGCCGCACCTGGCTGTGTTAAATCTAACGCAACACAACTGACTCGTGCATCCTCAATGGGTGCTGTAGGGCACTGAATATCGGCTAAAACAAGGTGGTCAAAATTTAAGCCCTGAGTATTTTTAAGCAAAGCAGCGGCTAGCTGCTGGCCCAGAAAGCCTGCGCCACCAGTAATAATAACTTTCATTGTAATTCTCCTTGCTATAGCCTTTTAACTGGCTATGCAGTTCTAGGTAAGATTATTTATGTTTTATGTCTTGATTAAATGAAGTTTTATGTTTTGTTCTGTTATCCGTTGCACGACATCCGTTGGCAGTTGGTCATCGCAAATAATGTCGTGCAATTGATTCAATGGACAAACACGGAACATGCCATATTTGCCGAACTTACTACTATCTGAAACCAGCACGCAACGGCGAGCAACATCAAGTAGAGTCTGTTTTATCTGAACTTTTTCTTCATGTGGGGTCGAAACCCCATGCTGTATATCCCATGAACTCGTACTGATAAACGCAATGTCCACATTTAACGTTTGCAGCATCATTGCCGCGGTATTGCCTACGCAAGAATGGTTACGTTTATCTACCTGCCCCCCGGTGTGATACAGGTTTAACTGTGACTTATTCATCAGATACTGCATGATAGAAAAATCATTAGTGACAATAGTTAAATTAAAACGCTCACCGAGTACTCGTGCAATTTCAAAGGTCGTCGTCCCAGCATCGAGATACACAACTTGCCCATCTTCAACTAATGAGCTAGCAAACTGCCCAATTTCACGTTTATGACGGTGATGCAACCGTGCTTTTTCACTCCAAGGGAGCTCTTGGCGTAGTGCATCATTTAATTTAACGCCACCACTAACACTGGTTACTTTCCCTTTTTCTTCCAACATGCGGATATCACGTCGTACTGTCATATGCGAAACATTCATTAGCTCAACTAAATCACTAATTGAAACAGTTTGGTGCTCATGCACATAACGATAAATAAAATCACGACGCTCAGAAGGAAGCATAGGTTTTCCTCATTATGAATTTGCTTGTTTTAACCAGCCTAACCCATCTTCGGTACGGCCAGCAGGGTGATATTCACATCCTAACCAACCTTCGTAACCCATTTCATCTAATTTTTTAAAAATCCATGGATAATTAACTTCGCCACTATCCGGTTCATGGCGATATGGCACTGACGCTATTTGAATATGACTAAACTTGCCCCATAAACGCTCAATCGTTTTCAATAAATCACCCTCCATAATTTGGCAGTGATATAAATCTAACTGGATAAAGACATTTTCACGGTTAATTTCAGGTAATAGCGCTTCGGCTTGCTTTTGAGTCGTTAAAAAATACCCCGGCATATCACGAGTATTAATCGGCTCGATCAGTACACGAATACCGTGTTCTGCCATAACATCCGCAGCATGTTGAATGTTTTTGATAAAACACGCTTTTTGCTGCTCAAGTGTGAAGTTTTCATCCACTTTACCCGCCATTGCATGCACTTGCTTGCAGCCCAACGCTTTCGCGTATTTCAATGCAGTTTGTACGCCTTCAGCAAACTCAGCCTCACGACCCGGAATAGAAGCCATACCGCGCTCTCCCGCTCCCCAGTCACCTGCTGGCATATTAAATAAAGCCTGAGTTAAATTGTATTTTTTGAGTTCACCGGCAATCGCATTAGCATCTTCTTCGTAAGGGAAAAGATACTCAACACCTTTGAACCCTGCGTTCGCTGCACTTGCAAAACGTTGCATAAAAGGCACTTCGTTAAACATCATGCTTAAATTTGCCGCAAATTTAGCCATTTCTGTTTCCTTACTTTTGTGGATAACGACTTTCGAGCTGCTCAACTTGCTCTTGCGTTAATGTTGTAAAGCCGTGTGGGCGTAAGGTGATGTACAGACGAGCAGTATCTTCTAATTCTTCAGTATTAAAGAATGCTTGTCTTAATGTTTTCCCTCCCACTACGGGGCCATGATTCGATAACAATACCGCGTTATGGGTCGGTGCCAATTTGGCAATTTCCTCACCAATACGGTCATCCCCCGGAGGTAGGTACTCAATTAATGGTAATTTACCTACTCGCATCACGTAATAAGGGGTGATTGGCGGTAAGCAGTTTTTAGTATCCAACCCCGGCAAACAAGATAATGCGGTCAACCAAGGGGAATGAAGATGGACAACCGCTTGGCAATCAGGGCGTTGTAAATACATCGCCATATGCATAGACACTTCTTTCGTTGGTTTATCACCGTCTATCCAGTTACCTTCGGCATCTAATTTGCTCAATCTGTTTGGGTCTAAATCACCAAAGCTTGAATTTGTGGGTGTTACAATAATGCACCCATCAGGTAACCGAGCACTAATATTTCCTGCACCACCGCTGCTATATCCACGGTTAAACATTGACTTAGCCCAATCGACTAGTTCTTGGCGCAGCGCCTTTTCATCACTCATTAAACATCTCCTGTGCAAACTGGAAGAAATTTTCTTGGCCGAAATTACCTGATTTCAGCGCTAACCAGCTACCGCTTGCTAAATCTTGTACCCATGGAACACCAGGGGCGATTGGTGAACCAATACTTAATTGTTCTGTACCTAGGCTTTGAACTACTTTCCCTGAGGTTTCACCACCAGCAATAATAAAGGTGTCATACCCTTGTGATTGAAGTAACTTCACAACCTCTCCAAACACATTTTCAACTGCTGCGCTGGACTCTGCTGCACCGTATTTTTCTTGCGTTTTTTTCAGTAATTCAGGTGGTTGAGTGGCATATAATAAAGGTGCTAACCCTCCACCTTGCTGTTCTTGTACCCAAGTAGCTAACAACTTTGCATACTCAGGGTTAGCTAAACATTCACCAACATCTAAGGCCTTTGCTGGGGCAACTTTTTGATAAGCCTGTACTTGCTTATTAGTCATAACCGAGCAACTACCTGATAAAATCACCGTTTTCCGAGTTGTTCCCGTTGGCTTTTCACCTCGAGCGCTGTTTTCACCCCATGCACATTGGCTATCAATGTTTGCTAATGCGGCGCCTAAACCGGACCCCCCGGTCAATAGAGGCATAGTCTTTACTGCCTGTGCGATAGGTAACAGATCATCCATCGTCAAGGTATCAACAATGGCATAGTTCACCCCTTGTTGGGCTAATTCAGTTAATTGTGACTTAACGGCTTCGCTACCTTGTTGGATGTCAGCAAGTTTGATTAAACCCGCCTTACCTTTTGACTGTTTTTCCATCACCCGTAATAAATTTGCATCAGTCATTGGCGTAACTGGATGGTGCTGCATACCGCTTTCATTGAGCAATTGACCATTAACAAACAAGTGGCCATGAACTACGGTTCGACCATTAACGGGCAGCGCAGGACAAACTAATGCGAGAGTCGTACCGAGTTGTTTCATCAATGCATCAGTGACTGGGCCGATATTTCCTTTTTCTGTCGAGTCAAATGTCGAGCAGTATTTAAAGAAAATTTGTTGGCACTGGGCTTTTTTCTTCAGCCAATTGCATGCATTCACTGAGGCATTGACTGCTTCATCCACTGGGCAAGAACGACTTTTCAAGCTAACAACAATTGCATCAACACCTTGTGGTATCACTGTGTTTTCATCAGGTTCATTCAATAATTGAACTACCTTCCAACCGTTTTGCACCATAAAACCTGCAATATCAGTTGCACCGGTAAAATCATCGGCGATCACACCTAACTTCACTGTCATGCTTTTTTCTCCGGTAAAGTAATACCTTTAAATGTTTTGATCACAGCACTATCATCTTGCTGCCCAAACCCCTCACTGCTAGCTGAAATAAACATTTGGTGAGCTGTGGCTGCCAGTGGTAATGGGAAATTTAGCGCCTTCCCTGTTTCCATTACTAACCCTAAATCTTTCACAAAAATATCGACGGAGGATTTCGGGGTATAATCACCGTCTAATACATGTTGCATACGGTTTTCAAACATCCATGAATTCCCAGCCGCATGAGTCACAATGTCGTACATTACCGCTAGGTCAATACCCGCTTTGGATGCTAAGGCCATGCTTTCCGCAGCAACCGCAATATGCACTCCAGCCAATAGCTGGTGGATCGTTTTTACTGTTGAACCTAAACCGACTTCGTCACCCACACGATATAGACGTTCAGAAATTGCTTCGAACACGTGTGATAGTTTTTCAAATAATACAGGTGCTCCTGATGCCATAACGGTTAACTTGCCATCCGCTGCTTTAATGGAGCCCCCTGAAATCGGCGCATCGACCAGAGGTAACTGGTATTCAGCAAGGCGTTGAGCAATGCTTTTGGTTTGCTCAGCCGCTAAGGTGCTGTGTAAAACAATGATGGTGCCTGGACGTAGCTGCTCCACGAGTGGTTTTTCACCCGAAAATAAAATAGCCTCAACCTGACGACCATTAACAACGACCAGTAATAAAGCATCAATGAGATGAGCAAATTCTGCTGCATCTTGCCCAACGCCTTTTGCCCCTGTGCGAAGAAGGCGTTGGCAAGCATCTTGGTTTAAATCAAATCCATAGGTAGAAATATTATTTTTTATTAAAGATTGGGCTATCCCCATTCCCATGGAACCAAGGCCAATAACGCCAATATTATTAACGAAATTTCCCATAATGACCCCTGATGTTGTTAATCTTCGTGACTGTTGTGAATTTTCACACAATAAAATTCACAAACACATGACTAACGTCACATTAAGAATAATATAAAAAATAAACAAAACAGACATAACCATCTGAATAACAATAAATTAATGATTTAACATCACTACAAAGACATTCACAGGATAATGTGATAAAAAATGTGATGCTGGTTGTGTTTATTTGTCCCACTACAATATGCTGAAAAATATATTTTTAGGCTAAGTTGTCCTCAGTACGTTATTTTTATTGACCTTAAGGCTAAATCGACCAAAATAACCCGCTACTTTTTTAGTGTCATGTTCCATACTAGGGTTATATCTATAGCTGTTAAGCATTAGCTGACATATTGTGAGGAGTTAAAATGGGTTTATTTGAACAAGTAATGGGAATGGTTGCTGGCGATAAAATGCAACAATTTCAATCAGTCATCGATTGGCTTGAAAACCAAGGGGGCTTAAGCGGTGTTGTTGAAAAGTTTAACGAGCAAGGGTTAGGCGGTGTTATTGCATCTTGGATTAGTGAAGGTGAGAACTTGCCTATCGATAATAACCAGCTAATGCAAGTATTTGGCAATGTTAATATCCAAGAACTCGCTCAAAGTGTCGGCCTTGATGCACAGTCAACTTCAGATTTAGTGGCAAAATACCTTCCGCAACTCGTCGATAATGCGACACCAAATGGAGAAATTCCAGAAAACTTGGATCTTGCCTCCATTGGTATGAACCTTCTGAAATCAAAACTCTTTGGTTAAGCGTTAGCTGGTTGATAAACCTTATTTTAGGCTTATCAACCATTTTATGGACAGCAAAACGCTATTGCGTTTCTTTGTGAGAAAACTGTTTATCTAAAGGCTCACTGAACCAACGCCCATTAAGTACTTGCGTTATTATTTGCTGTTTCTCTTCTGGGGTTACCGTATTATCTTGCTCAATCAAAGCAACAACATCATCGTATTGATATGGTTTATTACTCATATAAATAATTGATTTTATTTTATTTGCATTAATAACAAGTAATGATTCCCCTGCTTGTTCATTTTCTGGTGACCAAGGCTTCCATTCAATTTGGCCTTTATTCGATGGTACACCATTCAATAAAAAATTAGCTAAGTAGCCATTAAATTTCTGTCTGACATCTTTCGTCCCCTCTAATTTAACCAATTCTTGAGTGAACGGGCTAAACTTTGTTTTATCCCACAGTGCCAAAAAAATACCATGGAAAGAACCTAATGGGGCAAGTTGGCTGCCCGTCACAACTTCATCACTGCCCAAACTAAATTCCACACCATAAATCGGTGCCTTGTAATGAGGGTACATCTTTTGGGCCGATTGATTCACATTAAACAGGCTATAAAACAAACTGCCATATTTATTCGCAAAATCATATTGATTCAAAAGGCGAGTATTCGTCGCTAATGAGCCATCTGCTATTGCCCCCGCAAAACGCTTATCACCTCGAGCAAATAAAGAAAACTCCCCCTGCCCAGTGACCATGATAATGGGGACTGAGTGATATGCGTTTGTTTCAAAACCATTTTTAGGTAGCACTACCCCATCTCGATACAGGTGTGGAAACTGTGACATTCTAATGCCAGCATCGCCAAATAACGTCGCTAGGTCTGCGGCTGGGAGTTGATAAAGATACGCTTTAACATCTGGTGAGCCGCTTAAAAGCCACTCTTTCGCTAAATCTAGTGTTGGTTTTTTATTATCTCGAACCACTAACTTGGCTAATCGGTCAGCAAAAATTTGTTCTGCTTGGTTTTTATTTGCCGTTGTCATTCCTCCGCTAAATACAATCGCTTTATTGAATGAGTTCTCAAATATTGGGGAGATCAGCATTGCCATAACATCTCGTCCCCCCGCAGAGAAACCGGAGACGGTAATGTTATTTGGGTTTCCACCAAATGCAGCAATATTTTCTTTTACCCAATCCAGTGAAAGCTTAATGTCTAATAACGCGTAGTTTCCAGAGTCTTCTATCTTATCCCCTGTGTTAAGTGCTTGAAGAGGGTTAAAACCGAGTGCGCCAAGACGATAGTTGACGGTAACGATCACTGCATTTAGTTCCGTTGCAACCAACTGAGGGTTAAATTCGGCTGAAGTCCCTGTTTGGTTATTTCCACCATGTAGGTAAAACAAAACAGGGAGGTTTTTCTGATTATCGTCAGGCCTATAGATATTAAGATTCAAACAATCTTCAGTACCTATCGCCCCTGATTGGCTAGTTTGAATACAATTTTGAGCAGGCTTAGTCGCATCAAACGTTTCAGACCACTGGCTCACTGGTTCTGGTTTTTTCCAGCGCAACTCCCCTTGAGGAGCTTTACCATAAGGAATACCAGTCCATGTGACTAACGACTGTTGTGTACTACCTTGGACTTTTCCATTTGTTGTTTCAATAATGTGGTCAATAGCATAAGCCGATGAACTCCAAATAGAAATTAATAAAAATACCGCTGTACTTGTTTGTAACAATGATTTTTTCATTGGTATTTTAAACATATTGTTTTCCCTATTAATTTGGCAAAAAATCGCATTCACATTTAGTTTTATTATCAACAAAGAGTAACTGAAATATATAACCGCATTTTTAAATTATTAAAGTTAAATTTTGTGCTAATTTTATAAAAAAGGGCAGGTTCCCCCTGCCCTTTGTCACTTACTGACTTTATTTTTAGTGCTCACTTCTCAGTTGTTTTGCTGCTTGAACCATATTGGCTAAGGCTTGACGAGTCTCTGACCAACCGCGGGTTTTTAATCCGCAGTCAGGGTTAACCCATAAACGTTCAACAGGAACACGTTTTTCCGCTTTTCTCAGCAACGCGACAATCCATTCCACACTTGGCACATTTGGTGAGTGAATATCATACACCCCAGGCCCAATTTCATTTGGATAATGGAAAGTCTCAAATGCGTCTAGCAAGTCCATATCCGAACGTGATGTTTCAATGGTGATCACATCCGCATCCAATGCAGCAATGGAATCCATGATGTCATTAAACTCGCAATAACACATGTGGGTATGAATTTGAGTATTGTCTTGTGCAACTGCAGCACTGAGTTTGAATGCATCAACCGCCCATTTTAAGTAATCTGCCCACTCGTCTCTGCGCAGTGGTAAACCTTCTCGTAAGGCAGGCTCATCAATTTGAATAATGCCAATCCCCGCTTTTTGTAAATCATCAACCTCGTCACGTAATGCTAACGCAATCTGTTTCGCAATCGTTTCACGGCTAACATCTTCACGAGGGAAAGACCAACAGAGGATCGTCACAGGGCCTGTCAACATCCCCTTAACCGGTTTTTCTGTTAACGATTGAGCATACTTTGCCCATTCCACTGTAATCGCCTCTGGGCGGCTAATATCGCCAATAATGACAGGGGGTTTCACACAGCGCGAGCCATAGCTTTGCACCCAACCATTTTGGGTGAAAACATAGCCGTCAAAATGTTCACCAAAATATTCAACCATGTCATTACGTTCTGCTTCACCATGAACTAGCACGTCAATATCTAAAATTTCTTGTTCTTTAATCGCTTGTTTAATGTGCTCGCTAATATTGGTGCGGTAATAAGTTTTATCCACATTACCTTTTTTAAAATCTAAGCGTAATGTTCTAATTTCACTGGTTTGAGGGAAAGAGCCGATGGTTGTTGTTGGCCATAATGGCAGGTTAAAGCGCTCACGTTGACGCTGTGCACGCTGCGAATACGGGCTACTACGTTGTGTATCACCATCACGAATAGCCGCTAAACGTTGTGCTACCGCCGCGTTATTCACCCTAGTTGATGTTTTGCGAGCTCGGATTGGCGCACTATATGTTTCTAGTGTAGCAATATGATTTTCTGTTGGTTGATTTAGCGCTTTTGTCAGTAAAGCGAGTTCTTCACATTTTTGTATTGCAAAAGCAAACCAACTTTTCACTTCTGTATCTAAACGGGTTTCATCATTCAGGTCAATGGGGCTATGCAGTAATGAACATGAGGTGCCAACCCACAAATTACGCTGACCTAATAACGGTTTCACCCGTGAGAATTTTTCACCTAAATCGGCCTTCCATACGTTACGCCCATTGATAATACCGAGTGATAATACCCAATCTGCGGGTAGCGCTTTATGTAGCTCTTCAATATCATCAGCGCCTGCCACAACATCAACATGTAAGCCTTGAACAGGGAGGCTTTTAATTAAATCTAAATGGTGGCTAATACCATCAAAATAGGTGGTTAACAGCAATTTTGTGTTACCCGATAGCGCCTGATAAGCCTGTTGATACGCTTCTTGCCATTGCGCAGGTAAATCTAACACTAAAGCAGGCTCATCAATTTGTACCCATTCAATACCTTTTTCTGCGAGACGTGAAAGAATTTCCTGATAAACAGGCAATAATTCATTTAGCAATGATAAACGGTCAAAGGCTCCACCTTTAACTTTCCCTAACCATAGGTAAGTTATAGGGCCAATAATCACAGGTTTTGCTTTATGACCTAACGCTAATGCCTCATCCACTTCGTCAAATAATTGCGTCCATGATAATGCGAACTTTTGCCCTTTTTGAAATTCTGGCACGATATAGTGGTAGTTGGTGTTAAACCATTTAGTCATTTCCCCTGCTGGGGCTGGTGTTCCCGTTGGTGCACGACCACGAGCGACACGAAATAGTGTATCTAAGTCAATTGAACCATCTTCATTTTGGTGACGCGGAGGCACATTTCCTAATAGTAAGCTGGTTGTCAGTACTTGGTCATACCAAGCAAAATCACCAACAGGTAATAGCTCAACTCCCGCATTTTTTTGTTGTTCCCAATGGCGAACGCGTAATACGTGACCGACGTCTAATAGAGCAGCTTGGTCAATCTTGCCTGCCCAATAATCTTCTTGTGCACGTTTTAATTCTCTTTTTAGTCCAACACGTGGAAACCCAAGCGTATGATTTATAACAGACATATTGACCTCTTAAAATATTTAGCCGTCTAGATGTTTACACATCTATAATCAACAGGTACTGTATAAAGCACAAGCGCAAATTATTCATTATCACGGTGAAGGTTTTTCATGATCGAATTAAAACACTTAAAAACATTGCAAGCGCTCAGCCAATACGGTTCATTAGCTGCAACGGCGACCCACTTGCACCAGACACAGTCGGCCCTGTCTCACCAGTTTAGTGATTTAGAGCACAGACTAGGTTTTCGGCTATTTATTCGCAAAAGCCAACCATTACGTTTCACACCACAAGGCGAAGTTTTGCTGCAACTCGCACAGCAAGTCTTGCCATTAGTGAAAGATGCGATCCGCGTATGTAATGAACCTGGCGTTTGTGCATTACGTATTGCCATTGAGTGTCACAGCTGTATTCAGTGGTTAACCCCTGCTTTGCAACAATTTCGGCAAACTTGGCCACAAGTCAGCGTTGATTTTAAATCAGGTGTCACTTTCGACCCCCAGCCGGAGTTACTCTCAAGGGAATTAGATATCGTGATGACATCTGACATATTGGCAGAGCAAGGCCTACACTACACACCTATGTTTGACTATGAAGTGAAACTGATTGTCTCCAATGACCATCCGTTAGCCAAAAAGCCGTATATTGAGCCCCATGACTTGGCAGACGAAACCCTGCTCATCTACCCAGTACAACGGGATCGCTTTGATGTTTGGCGTCATTTTTTACAACCAGCTGGGGTCTCACCCAATGTAAAAAATGTAGATAACACATTAATTTTAATTCAAATGGTTGCAGCAAAAATGGGGATAGCAGCGCTCCCTCACTGGGCGGTTGATTCCTTTGAAAAACAAGGTCTGATTAAAACAAAAACACTGGGGAGTGGTTTATGGAGCCGACTGTACGCTGCTTGCCGTGAGGGGGAGCAGCGCCAGCCAGCCATTGAGGCTTTTACTGCGACCGCGACGGATCATGCTGTGGAGAACTTGTCTTATGTAAAGGGCGCGAAAGGATCCAACGCCTATGCACCCAAAGAGAAGCAATTATCAAGCTCGATCCTATGGTAAAGCTCAACCAATCGGGGTGCTGTTGCCAAATAGCAAAATTCACTAATAACCCTGCTGGAACCATCATGTTATTCATTATAGCAAGGGTTCCAGCATCAACTTTTGTGGCACCATAGTTCCACATAAAGTAGCCAATTCCTGACGCCACAATGCCAAGCCACAATAATACCCCCCATTGAAGCGTTGTCGTTGGCATCATTGATTTATTGCCAAATAACAACCAGCCAATCAGTGCAACTAGCGTAGCGCCCAGATAAAACCATGAAAATGCCTGATGTTGAGGAATAGGGTGTATTTCCATCAACCGCTTATAACCTACCTGCCCAATAGCAAAAAAGATATTTGCTAACTGCACGAAGAGTAAACCTAACCAAAAAGATTCACTTAAGTGATCATAACGTATGATAGCAGCACCAATTACAGCGAGTAGTGAGCTAAATAAGTAACCTTTACGGAGTGGTTGTCGTTCTAACAAATCATAAATCAACGTCACATATAACGGCGTTAATACCGTAAAAAGTAAAAACTCAGCTACCGTTAGGTATTGATAGGCATGGAATACAAAAAGATACATCACCCCAAGTTGGCAAGCACCTACCGCCATATACAGAGCAATCACCTTGACGCTAAATTGACGCCAACGTAAGAAAGGTAAGAAAACTAACGAAGCAAGTGCAACACGCACCAATACCGAAAACCAACTGTCAACTTGGCCAGCAAGGTATTCGCCTATAAGACTAAAAGACGCTGCCCAAAGCAGCGTCGTAATAACAAGTAACCACATAATGCTGTATTTTGTCTCAAACTTAAGGGGTGTGAGTAGAATACTCGTTTTTTAGCCTTAATGCTCTTTTTCGATCAATACAGCTTCCAATAAATCCAAGTCAACCAGTAAAGATTGTAGCGTTTCGTTGCTGATTTTCTTCGTCGCACGTAAGTGATAGAGCTCACCGCGTTCCGCACGAAGCGCGGTTAAACGGAAACGACGCTCCAAGTCTTCAATCTGCAAGCTGTGTTCTATTTCATCCTGCCCAGCCGTTCGGCGCCTTAAATACCCCGTCACACGGGATGCCACCTCGCTAATATCTTCGGAATCTAGCTTTTCCTCGACATCCGCAGATAAACGCTCTTGCATTTTATTTAAGCTGACAATCGCGACTTCAGCCATTGCGGCTTTAGCCATACGAATTTCGTTAGCATCGGCATCCTTATCACCCACTTTAAAATTACGCAGTAATAAGGGTAAAGCGATAACCCCAGCAAAAATAGAGAATAGAATCACCCCCGCAGCAATAAAAATTAACTGGTAACGAGCAGGGAATGGAGAGCCATCGGTTAAAAATAGAGGGATTGAAAGCACACCCGCTAAAGTAATTGCCCCACGAACCCCTGCGAAGGAAGCAAGCCAGAGTTCACGCACAGTATAATTGGCAAATTGCAGTGGTTTTTTCTTTAAGAACAACCGGCTAAACCTTTTCATTAGCCACAGCCAGCAGAAACGGAGTAACAATAAAGCAAAGTAAATCACGGCTACCGCTGCAAATAGCATCCACGTTTCTACACTAGGGTCAAGTTCTGCTTGGATAACTGACGTTTCCCAGATACCCGGTAACTGTAGCCCTAACATAATGAAAACTAAACCGTTAAAGACAAACTCAAGCATTGACCAAACGCTATCTGCACGTAACCTCATCGCTAATGGAGCGTTACGGATCACACCTGATTTTGTGATGGTCATCCCTGCTGCAACTGCCGCTAAAATACCTGAAAAACCAATATGCTCTGCGATCATATATGATGCGAATGGTAACAAGAGCATAAACACAATTTGTGTTGCTGGGTCGTCGCCACTCCAACGGCTCATAAGGCGCAATGATTTACTGTATAGCCAAGTAACGATAATCCCCGACAGTAAACCACCCACAGCGACTTTGAAGAACTCAATGGTGACACCTGAAGTGCTAAACACCATCGTGCCCATCGCAATTGCGACGGCAAATTTTAATGCAACCAGACCGGAAGCATCGTTCATCAGAGCTTCACCTTCAAGTACGCTCATCATCCGCTTAGGAATTCGCCCTTTCCCAACAATGGAAGATAACGCTACGGCATCTGTAGGTGACAATACCGCGGCAAGCGCAAAAGCGGCAATTAAAGGTATACCCGGCATTAACCAGTAAATTAAATAGCCAATGCCGATTACAGTCACTAACACCAAAACCAACACTAAAATAAAAATTTCTCGGCCATTTTGGAAAAATTCACGTGTTGGTGTCTTCCAACCATCAACAAACAGCAAAGGTGGGATCAGTAGAACCATAAATAGTTCAGGGTCAAAAGTGACATGCAAGCCAAATTGAGGCCATGCAAGTAATGCACCGATAGCAATTTGAATGAGGGGAAGCGGAATTCGAATAGGTAAAACTTTAACGGCAACTCCAGAAATAGAGACCGCTAAAATCAGAATCAAAATAGTAAAGAAAATTTCCATGTTGCCCTTACTGATTAACCAGACGACCAAAGTCTAAAATTTGCCTGCCGCCGCATAGTAAGAGATAGCACCGTCCAGACCATGATTGTTCAAATCGAGCCAGTAACGAGTGGAAACTATGGACTTCCACTTGGTTCACCGCCTTATATCTATTTTATCCTTAGCAATTATTTTTCGGGGAAAAAATTACCATTTTGCGATTAATCGATATAAAACGTTAAATAAGGCGATAAGATCGCCTTATTTAAATATTATGAACCTTAAATAGCTAATCCTGAGGCATAAAATACCACTAAAAGCACCGCAATAATCACAGTTCCCACATTCAGTTTACGCCATTCACCCGCACAAATACGGCCAATCACCAATGCGGCGAAACCAAGCATAATACCAGTCACAATATTACAAGTTAAAACAATAAACACCGCACACAGTAAACCTGACATTGAATCAACAAAGTCATCAAAATCAAGTTTAGAGACATTACTTAGCATCAACAGGCCCACATACATCAACGCAGGTGCTGTCGCATAAGCAGGCACTAAATAAGATAATGGTGATAAAAATAAAATTAAGAGGAAGAGTACCCCAACAACCACAGCCGTTAACCCTGTACGACCACCCGCTGCGGTTCCTGCTGCTGATTCAATATAGACTGCGGCAGGAGATGCACCGATCGCACCAGCAAAAATACTACTCACTGAGTCGGCAGTTAGCGCCTTACCACCATCAATAATTTGCCCATCTTTATCTAAAAGGTTAGCTTGCCCCGCAACAGCACGAATTGTCCCTGTTGCATCAAAAACAGCTGTCATCACCAACGCAAGCAAGCTTGGTAATACCATGGGTTGTAAAGCCCCCATAATATCCATACTAAATACTAGAGATAGCCCATCGTCACCCAATGATGGTAATTTAAAGAAACCTTGATATTGGACAGCGGGGTCAAAAATCAACCCAATAATTGAAATAGCGATAATCACCAGTAGAACGCCGCCCGGAACACGACGTTTTTCTAAACCAAAAATAACCGCTAGCCCAACAAGTGACATTAACACAGGGAAAGAGGTAAATTCCCCCAGAGCGACGGGTAAACCTGCATTTGGGTTTTTGATCACTAAACCAACACCATTTGCTGCGATTAGCAATAAAAACAAACCAATACCTATCCCTGTACCATGGGCAATCCCCATTGGCATATTACGTAAGATCCAGCTACGAATACCTGTAACAGAGATAATGGTGAATAAACACCCCATTAGAAAAACGGCGCCTAGTGCCACGGGTATACTAATTTTTTGCCCTAAAACTAAGCTAAATGCAGTAAAAGCTGTCAATGAAATCGCACAGCCGATGGCCATTGGCAAATTTGCCCATAGCCCCATCAGCAAAGAACCAAACCCCGCCACTAAACATGTTGCAATAAAAACAGCGGTTGGAGGGAAACCAGCCTGCCCCAGCATACCAGGCACAACGATGACAGAATAAACCATCGCTAAGAATGTAGTTAGCCCTGCAATGATTTCACGGCGAACTGAAGACCCGCGTGCTGTTATCTTAAAAAATGAATCCAATTTACAGTTGGATGACGCCTGTTGGCCTGACATGGTGTACCTCTGCTGTTAATAGTAAACGAATACTCTCAAATAGTGCTGACGCCTAACGCATACGTTGACGTAAACGATTACGTTTTCAAAAAATAAAACCAATTGAGAATAAATTCTCTATAAAAACAGTTACGCAATCGTTTGGCTTTGAAATTAGAATAAAACGTATTGTGAGGAGGGCAATTATCGTTCTAAAACGGGCTAATGATCAAGTGTTTTTAGCATATCCCCCTGATATTCCCCCTTTCGTATTCAACAAAGGCTTATCAGTTTTTTTGCTAAGTACTTCCTTAAGGATAAAAAATATCTATTCCCCTCTGAGCCTTAAACGGACTTTCTAAAATTCCCTTTATTTTCATCGTAGTTATTTTAAGTAAAAATAACTAATTACTTTTCATATAGCGTTTGTTTAAAGAGAGTGATTATTTTTCTTGGTATAATCACAGAATATTTTCTTACAAAACGAACAACTTAAAAAATATTTATTTATGGTAGAATAATTTTCATACAAACCATTAAACATGCTTTTTTACGTTGTTTTTATTGAGAAAATAAAACATACATGGAGTGAATATAATTCATATATATATACACTCAATTATTGTCAACCATAGTTATAATTCTGATTTATTTATAATAACGAACACAAAAAACATATTAAAATGTCAAATAAGAATACATCAATAATCACTTTACAACGGGGTGTTTTACTACTTTTTATTTGTTTCCTCGCAATGTATTTATTACCGGGAATATATAGCCATAGCCCTTGGAAGCAAGATGAAAATTATAGCTTTGGCATTATTCAAACCATGTATGAAACTAATGAATGGTTAGTCCCAACAAATGCGGGTGAACCATTCATGGAAAAACCTCCGCTTTATTATTGGGTTGCTACTATTACATCCCATTTATTTTCTGGTTTTATGCCCCTTTATGATGCAGCTCGTAGTGCAACTTTGCTGTTTTCAGCGCTCAATTTCGCTTTCTTTTTATGCTTAGCGCGCCGCTTTTTCCAAGCTAAAGACTTTACGGATACACGCATTTGGTTAGCTTTCGCACTCTATGCCTGTGCCCCAGGGGTTCTGCGCCACAGCCATGATATGTTCACAGATGTTGCTCTTATGGCTGGGGCAACTATCGGCCTTTATGGGTTACTCGGGCTAATACAGCAACAGAAACTGTTGATGTCTAGCCTTTGGTTATCCCTAGGGACGGTAATCACAATGCTCTCAAAAGGGGTTTTCATCCCCGGCGTTTTATGGATTTGCTTAATTTTATCCCCTATTTTTATTCGCCAATGTAGAACCAAGCAATTCTGGCTATTCAGTTTATCCGCAGGGTTAATCGCCCTTGTTGCTATTTTACCTTGGCCTATCCATTTATACTTGCAGCATCCTGACTTATTTATGGTGTGGTTTTGGGAAAACAATATTGGTCGCTTTTTCGGGTTTTCTGTCGAAAAATTAGGTGCAAAAGCCAATTTAACACGTATTCCAGCTGCCGTTTTATTGTTCGCCTTTCCTTCGGGTCTACTAGCTACAGCATATTTTTTAAGGCACCCTATCAAGCGGTTATTCAATCAAAACCAATATTTACTCACCCTATTTCCTTTATTAGGCATTGTTTTTTTGCAGCTTTCAGCTTCAGGTCGTGCCTTGTATTTGCTCCCATTTATTGCCCCAATGGCGATTTTAGCAACACAAACACTCTTAGCTGCTCCAGCGAAAATTTTACGTTATATTTCATATTTCGCGGCAATATTCTGGTCATTACTGATTCTATTTCTTTGGGCCTGTTACCTAATAGCATTAACAGGCCACCAGCAAGAATGGCTCAGCCCTTTTAGTCGCTGGCTACCGATGAGCTACCAGATGCCATTTTCCTCAGTGGCTTTTGTGAGTGGCTTAGTCATTACCTTAGTTTGGTTTTTACGTAATAAAATCATCGCTAACCCTATTTCACCTGCATTTCAGATGATGAAAAATTGGTTACTTGGGCTATGTTGCGTCTGGGGCGTGATTTTAACCTTATTTCTCGGATGGGTTGATTACACTAAAGGTTTTGAGGGAGTTTTTGTCGATTTAGATCAACACTTAGCAGGCCAATTTACTGCAACTGACTGTATGGCTTCAGATAATATTGGCGAATCAGAAGCACCCATGCTCTATTATTACACTGGTATCTTACACCAACGCCAAGATCGTTTTGAGCGCCCCGCACAATGCCGTTGGTTAATTGTACTATCAAAAGAAATTAAACCGGCCCCACAAGGTATGAAGTTATTTTGGCACAATCATAGGCCAGATGAAGATCGTGAAAATTTAGTGGTATA
The DNA here is from genome assembly GCF_041344805.1 of Providencia sp. TYF-12. Classification (NCBI taxonomy): domain Bacteria; kingdom Pseudomonadati; phylum Pseudomonadota; class Gammaproteobacteria; order Enterobacterales; family Morganellaceae; genus Providencia; species Providencia sp. TYF-12. Next base: position 644,578 of record NZ_CP166833.1, on the reverse strand, counting down.
TAAAGCTATTGAGTAATCGATAAGCGGTGTACTCCCTACCTGTAGTGCACCGCTAAATTAATTAATTTGTTAATTGTTCAATAGATTGAGCACTGTACTTCTCACGAGTAAACCATAAAAAGATAGCCGTAGATAAAATCAGTAACACTGGTAGGCCTGAAGGTGAAATAGATGTAGCAATGCCCCCTAACAGCGGCCCAGATAAATTACCGATCCCCCACAGCATAGCGGCGGCAGCATTCGCTACAATTAATTCATTCCCTTTAAAATACTGGCCTATCTGGACTAATGCGATGGTGTAAATTGCCCCTGCTGTTGCCCCTAAAACAAACAACAACCCCCAAATAAGATAAGGTTGGTCTATCAAAAAAGGGAGTAAAAAACTTGCACCTAATGTCACAACACCACAAATTCGATACAGTTTTTCTCTATTCATATGGTCAGCTAGCCAGCCAAACGGCAGTTGCATAATCGCATCACCGGCTAAAATTGCGCTAATCATTAATGCAGCAACAGCCTCTGTGTGGCCCATCCCCATCCCATAGATTGGAAACATAGATAGAATAGTGCCATCAAAAAAAGCAAAAAATAAAATCCCACCGCAAATACCTGGGGCAATTTTTACAAACTGAATAATAGAGAAATTAGACTTCGCGGCAGCCTCTGCGGAATGATCACCAACTTTTTGATCCATCAAAAGAAATAACGCCACCGAAATTAAATGGATCAATGTACAAATTAATAATGGTGATTTGTCTTCCACGCCATAATAAGCAATAAATGATGGCCCGAGTAATTGGCTCACTGTAAAGACAGTCGTATAAATCGCCAATATGCGACCCCGCTTATTTTCTGGGGATAGTTCATTGATCCACGTTTCCCCTAAACAAATCATCACACCACTAGCCAAACCAGTAACGAGCCGCAAAGGAAATAATAACCACAGCGGTAAGGTACTGAGTAATGGCAATAAACTCACAGCAGAAATGATGGTTGCCAATAACATGGCCTTTCGCTTACCTGACCATAACACAATACGTTGGACTACAGGCGCGATTAAAAACATCCCTAACGCAGGTGCTGCGGAAATAATGCCAATATACAATTCATTGACACCATAATTATGTAACCTAAGCGCGACCATCGGTATACTTAACCCGATCACGATACCAATAACAGCAATACTCATGGTGATCGTAAAAATAGCGAAAAACGGGGAACGACGACAATTTTGCAAAAACTGATTATCAGAGCTCATTTTGAACTTAACTCGTTTCCTCTTCAAAAGAAACAGGTTTTAACTCCATGAATAAATAACTATTTAAAATAAAAAACCAATAAGCCACTAATGAAAACTATAGTTAGCTCATCAATTGTAGCATGACTAATATATTCCGCTATTTATCTCTACAAAAGCAGATTGTATTATTTATTTTAATGCCTTAGATGAACTAAAGAACAAAAAAATATCGATATAACAATGCGATTCCTGAGACTAAAATAACAATATTAATAATTTTCAAAAATGCTTCACGGGAAATTTTTAAGGTAATATGCCTACCCGCCCAAATACCGATTAACATTGCCGGGGAAAATGCCAAAGCAATCAATAAAATATCAATATTTAGATAAACACCCATAACCAAGAATATGATTACTCTGGTAAGAGTACTAAAGCCAATCAGTGTCATCTGAGTGATACGAAAACGTTGTTTATCTTCAATTCGGCTCGATAAATACATCGCATAGATAAACCCACCACTACCAAATAAGGCACTGAAAATACCGCCTATTAAACTGAATGGAACAACAAGTGCTTTGGAAAATGGTGTTTTCACTTTCTTGGAGAAGAAAGTGTTTAATACATAACCGATCACGAACAAACCCAGTAATAATACTAAAATATCCGGTCGCGTTTTTAATAAAATAGCGGCTCCAATTAAACTTCCTATTACCATTAGTGGAATTATCCATTTTATCTCTTGATAATCGGCTTTTTTCCCATCTCTAAATAAATTTAAAATGGCCGCAGTTAAATCAATTAGCGCTAATATTGGGACAATCATACTTAAGGGCAAATACATAGCCAGCACAGGAGTTGCGATAAGAGCTGAGCCAAACCCCGCCATACCAAAAACCAAATAAGCGAAAAGTAAAGTCACAAAACAAATCGCCATCTCTGGCGTTAATAACCCAAACGGCATACTGATTTAACTCCTAAAATTTTTGATACTCTCACTATAAATTTTTTAGGACAGATTAAATAGCCTTATTTTTTTGTGGGTAAATTTTAAAACTATATCAAAAAATAAAATAACCTCTTTAAATACAATATAAGATGGAGAATATGTGATTAGTTCTACTGAGTCATGTAGAATTAGCATAATGAATTGGAATTTAGGGAAAGCCATATTGTGGATAAAAAAATTAATATAAAAATTGGTCAAAAGATCCGTTTACTTAGGCAAGCTAGAAACCTTTCGTTGAATGAACTATCTCGCCTATCTGGGATCTCAAAAGCCGCATTATCCAAATTAGAATCCGGCGATTCAAACCCACGTATTGATACATTAGAATCGATTGCCATCGCGCTGCGTTTTCCGCTTAGCGATTTATTTACACGCCAACATGAAGCTTATCCCTACTTTGTCAAAGGGTCCTCGAGTGAAGAGGAATATTCACAGCAATTTAAATTCCGTATTAGTATGGGGAATATCTCCGAAATCTGGCAATTAACCATGAAAAGAGGGGCTATTATTAATAGCCCTGCGCATATGAGTGGAACCCATGAGCACATTATGGTGAATTCAGGTTCACTAATGTTGCGTTTGCATAACGATCAAAACATCATTCTAGAAGCAGGCGATTTTTATGCATTTAGCGGTGATTTTCCACATTCTTATTTATGCATAGAGGGAGAATTACAAGCGACTGTAGTCATGACTTACTCCCATATCAGCGAAGGTGTTTAAACCGAGGCATGTTGTGCATCATAGCTAATGCGCAACGTCCCTTTTTTATATTTCATCGACTTAATTGAAAAATGCGTAATGCTATCCAATGAACCAACGTGCGTTCCTCCGCATGGCATTTCTTCAGTTTGGTCGATATAACTGATCCTCAGCTCGTCGTTTTGTTTTATTTCAACTTTCCGGCCACTGCTAATGCTTTGATTAACAATATCTTCAATATATTGACTATCCAGTTTTTCAAACGGCACAACCTCACCATCCATCATACAAAACTCGACTCGAGATTCATCAGGAAAATGATGCCCTTTTTGTGCAAACCAGCCAAAACGCCGTAATTCCCAGTTTAACAAATGCCCTGCGGTATGCAGTGCGGCATATCGTTGACGCTTTTCTCCGTCAATGGCTGCAACAACGGTGCTCTCTAAATTTAAATTTATCCCATCAGGGAGATAAGCAACAATCAAACCGTTTAGGTGTTTCTTAATACGAACGGGCTCATTATTAACCCAAGCAGTATCGGCGGGTTGCCCACCACCTTGTGGATGGAAAATGTTATCTTGTAGTGCAACCCAGTGCCCTTCCTCGTCACTACCTTGTTTTAATAGAACTGTTTCTACTTCATATTGGTAAGTATTGGTGAGATAAATGTTGTTCTGCATAACTTTCGTACCTTTTATTATTCAATTTAGCAGAATGTATTCGCTTTTCATTCCCTAAACTATTTCTATAACCGCTTAAATTTATATCACCTTTGTTCGCTTTAGGAAACCCTTATTTATGATACTACGTTGAAAATTAATCATGATAAAAAAGCCCACACGCATTGTGTAGGCTATTAAAAAAGATGCTGATAAGCATTACTGCAAATAATTCTGCATGGTTTCGAAGAGACGTAAATCGTCACTGAAACGAACTTCTCTCACATCTTCAAGCTTTTCAACTTGATTAATCATTTGTGATAGACGCTCGTCTTTTTGCACCAACAGCCATATCCGGCTTTCATCTTTATTTTTAATTGGCATACAAAGAATGCCATCAACGTTAAAAGCTCTGCGTGCGAATAAGCCACATATATGTGACATCACGCCGGGATGGTTACGAACAATTAACTCTAAAGCTATTGGGTGATGTTCAAATGCCATAATTAAGCTCCAATCATATCAATGTTAGCTGCGCCTGGTGGAACCATTGGATAAACCTTCTGGTTAACATCAATTAAAACATGGATCAAACAAGGGCCTTTGGTATTCATCACCCTTTCCAGTGCCATTTCAGGATCTTCTTCATTATTTAAATCACACGTTTGTAAGCCAAAACCTGCCGCTATCTTAATAAAATCAGTTTGATAAGGATAAGCTGCCGCAAATATACGATTCTCAAAGAACAGATCCTGTTGTTGATGTACCATTCCCAACGCTTGGTTATTCATCAAAACAATTTTTATATTTAATTGGTGCTCGGCGGCTGTCGCCAGCTCTTGAATATTCATCATCAAGCTGCCATCACCCGAAAAACAAACAACCGTTTTGTCTGGCTCGGCTAAGGCGGCTCCAATCGCCGCTGGTAAACCAAACCCCATGGTGCCTAAACCACCAGAAGTCAGCCATTGGCGAGGGCGCGATAATGGATAAGCCTGAGCTGCCCACATTTGGTGTTGCCCAACATCAGTTGTGATAATCGCATCTTCACCCGCAGCCCGCGCAGTAGAAAGAACTAATCCATAATGATTTAACGGGTTGTCTGCCTCGCGGAGATCCAATGGGTATTTATTTTTCAATTCACTAACTTGATTAACCCATTCAGTACGTTCATTACGTTCAACTAAAGGTAATAATAGTTCCAAGATCTGCCCTGCATCTGCGTGAATGGCGATATCTGGTCGTTTAATTTTACTAATTTCCGCTTTATCGATATCCACATGAATGATTTTTGCATTAGGGCAAAACTTCTCTGCCTTCCCGATTGCTCTATCGTCAAAGCGTGCGCCAATAACAATTAATAAATCAGACTCTTCCATGACCATATTTGTGCTAGCAGCAGCATGCATGCCTAACATACCTAAATATAATGGGTGTCGCATAGGGATAGTGCCAAGCGCCATTAAGGTCATCGTCGTCGGTAATGAGGCTTTTTCCGCAAACGCAATCGCTGTTTCTGTTGAATCAGAACTAATAACCCCACCACCAAAATACAGTACTGGGCGCTTCGCATTATTAATCATTTCAGCTGCTTGCAGAACTTTTTCCATATCAAATGCTGGCGCTTTATCTTTCGGTAATACTTCTGGTATTTCAGTCAGTTCAATAGTGGCAGTTTGAACATCCTTTGGAATATCAATCCAAACAGGTCCCGGGCGCCCTGACTCTGCTATACGAAAAGCATCACAAATAACTTGGGGTAATTCATTGATAGAACGAACTAAATAATTATGTTTAGTGACAGGAATAGAAATACCATAGGTATCAACTTCCTGAAATGCATCGGTCCCAATCATTGATGAGGAAACTTGAGCTGTAATACAAACTAGCGGGATAGAATCCAGTTTTGCATCCGCAATGGCGGTCACTAAGTTGGTCGCGCCCGGACCACTTGAAGAAATGCAAACGGCCGCTTTCCCTGTAGTACGCGCGATCCCTTGCGCAATAAACCCCGCACCTTGCTCATGACGAGCCAAAATATGCTGAATTTGCTTACTTTTCCCTAAAGCATCATAGAACGGTAAAGCCGCCCCGCCAGGAATGCCCGAAACAATAGTAATACCATGTTTTTCTAATAAATAGACGATTAACTCTGCCCCTGTAAAACAGGTTTTATGTGGTGATGTAGTGCCCGATCCGCTCATCATAATTATCCTTTGCTAGCCTGCGACCCCAAGCGGAAGGTAATAAAAAACCCCGCTCGGTTTGCGCCGGCGGGGTTTCTAAATCTGCGTTGATTTGTACCCGTTACGGCGCTAAGCCCACGACCACCACCACACGCACGACCACCGCGGCACATGGCGCGGTTAGTAGTAGGTTTGAGTGATTAAAAGTCATGTTCACGGGGTTTTCCTGTTTAGTTTATTTGGTTTAACTTATTTGATTATTGTTCTTGCTTTCTTTAAGAAAACATAAATTTCTGATGATGACAATCATTTTTTTGCGTTTTAATTTCTACTAATCTCAAATGAGATATACATCACACTCCTCCTAAACCAACGAATAAACTGGGTATATCAATAAACTCAGAATTAAATTTTGATTAAATTTTCCTTTTTTACCCTGCATTAAGACTTGACTTAAAGTCAACTTGAAGTAGTACCTTATGTAATATTCTACAGAATTACCCTATTAAAAATATCTTATTACTTGATTTTAATAACTTTTAGTTGAGAGAGGGCTTATGCCAAAATCCGTTTGGTGGTTAACAACGACGCTTGCATTGTTTATAACCGGAAATGCCATTGTACTTTCTGTTGCTGTCGTGGTTGGAGAAAAATTGGCAACAAACCCCACTTACGCAACGCTCCCATTATTAAGCCAGTATATTGGTTTGATCCTCGCAACCATCCCAATTGCCTATGTAATGCAAAGATACTCAAGAAAAATAGGATTTATTATTGGCAACATTGGCGGGTTAATTGGTGCTGGGTTATCTATACTTGGCGTTTTAGAAAGTAGCTTAATTTATTTTTCTATCGGGCTATTTTTCACTGGTATTGCAATAGGCACTGCACAACAATTTCGTTTTGCGGCAATCGAGGAAGCTCCTGTTTCTTTGCGAGCTAAAGCTATTGGGCTTGTTATGAGTGGGGGCATTGCTGCTGCGTTAATTGGCCCAACCCTAGCGGTTACCACCCAAGGATTTTTTGCAGAATACCCTTTTGCTGGCCCATTTATCACATTAGGCATCATTTATCTTATCGCTTTTCTTTTATTATTAATTGTCCCCTTGAAGAAGGCTGTTAAGTCCACAACAGACAAAACCTTAGTTAAACGTAGCTATAAGGATTTGTATTTACAGCCAATTTTAATGCTGATTGCAATTGTTAGTGCTGCAGGTTACGCCATTGTTGTCTTTACTTTTGCCTCAATTCCTTTATCTATGAAGCAACATGATTTCCCCTTTTCTTCAATTGCAATTGTATTTCAGTTTCATGTACTTGGCATGTTCGCTCCATCATTCTTTACGGGCACATTAATTCATCATTTAGGCGCAAAACGCATTATTTTCTGCGGTATTGTTTTATTAATTTTATCTGCTGTCATGAACTTACTCGCTAACCATTTTTATAACTACCTTTTCGCGGGTATTTTTGTCGGTGTAGCATGGAATTTAATTCTTATCAGCACGACCAACCTGCTACCACACACCTATGAAATACATGAACGTGCCAAAGTACAAGGAATGACGGATTTTCTTATTTATTTTTTTGGGGGAATTGGCAGCTTAGCTGCGGGTATGTTGTTTTTCACTCTAGGGTGGCAAGTGATGAATATCTTATCCGTTGTTATATCCATCGCAATTTTGGTCGGTTTTTGGCAGTTAAAAAGATATATTCCAACGCACCAATAAACCATTTAATACTCACATCTTAATTCTGTGCTTATGGTGTAAAAACAAGTTCATGATAGTTTGTTGCTCCATAAATATATCACCATAAGTCAAACAACACTGGTTGAGTACTAATTAAAATTTTGCATTATTGTTATTTCACAAATTAACAGCCTGTATTTATATCTGTTTATCTTTTATTTATTGGTAATTTACATAATCAGAGATATGATTAAAAAGTAACTAGTAGGAAAATATTATGTATAAAGAAATTACTGTTCCCTACCAAGGGAAATACACGGAATTTCAATCTACAGTTGTCAATGAGATATTAGTTTGGATTGAAATGAACTTAACCAATCGTCTATTACTCGACGATATTGCACTAAAATCGGGATATACGAAGTGGCATTTACAGAGGGTATTTCGCAAAGTTGTTGGGATACCTTTAGGTGAATATATTCGCCGAAGGCGGATATGTGAAGCAGCAAAGGACCTCTGCACGACCGACCTTCAAGTTATTGATATAGCACTAAAATACCAATTCGACTCCCAGCAATCATTTGCAAAGCGGTTCAGAGCATATTTAGGTACATCACCGTCAATTTACCGAATTTCCGGTGAAAGCCAAAATGACCCTTTACTACTGGAACCCAAAGTTGCCTGATACGCAATATGAAAATAAAATTTGTATATTCTTTTATTCAACCTTCAATACAAAGCTCCATGTAAGTTAATTACTGGAGCTTTTTCTATTATTACCTTAAGAAAATATTAATTTAAGAAACTCTTAATTTAAAATTAATAATCTCTTAAGGTTTAAAATATATAAATTCTAAACCTTAAGGAAAAATTAGCTGGCTTATAATTTAAAGGGGAGTTTTCATACTATCTATCATCGGCAATAACACGAAATGTAGCTGAAGCCGAATTAGCCATGGCTTTCGCTCCAAAAAGCAAACTCCTTAGTTGCTTAGCTCCTGTTGAACTGGATTGTTTTTGTTGAGAGTTTAAATAGCGTGATTTCAATGCATGTGGCTGTACAACAATAACTTCATAAGAACAGTTCGACTTTATTGAATTTAGTGCTAATAGTAAATCTTGTGAGGCTGTTATCGGTGAAATAAGCCCTTTAGCCCATGGCTTATCCCAGACCCTTTTATCTCCATGACGACTAACATTACTTTTAATTGCCTCAAACATAGTAACAGAACTCATCCTACGAAGGTTTTTCATCGCTTGTGCGATAACTAGTTCATAGGCACCTGGAGAAACCTGACGTGAGTCTGAGTCACTATTTGCACCTTTGACATGTATTAATGTTATTTTAGGCTTTGTCTGTGATGTTCTATCCACATGAATAAAATCAGCAATCTCACCAGAGCGATCGTCACAATACAACCAACAAAAGTCTTTAGCTGGCTGTGAAAGCCCTAATTGTGTTAATCCTTCTTTAAAAACCCATTTAAATAAACTATTATCAGTCTCAGTAAATATATGTTCTATGGGTGGAGGGTTCCCTACTGGCTTTTCTTTTTTTATTTCATACGTCATAGTTGGCGTTGAGAATTTTTTAAATTCAATGTCGAACTCTCTATCTTGTACCTCAGAATAACTCAAAGATGCATTGGATATTGTATGACCACTATCATAAAAAATACGAATAAAGTCAATATTGCTTCTAATTGAGTCAACAAATTCATTAAATTCTTTAGGGATTGGAGCTACAAATTTAAGAATTAATTTCTTATTCACAATCTCTGGTGAAATAGTTAACCAACAAAAACTATTATCTATAATTTTTTTTACAAGCACATAAATTTCTTCTTTATTTATACTAGTGTTTGTCTGATCAATATCAATTTGATAGTTATTAATCAAATATGTCAATTTATCTTTTCTTCTTTTTCCTTTTAAGGTTTCTATATCTGCAAATTCGATCTGATAAGCAGAACTTACTGATGTTAAATCATAAATATTTTGTGCTAACCCATGGTGCACCGTAACTAAACTATTTTTAGGTAATTTTTCTACAAACAACTTACTATCATGTAATTTTGCTAATAAATTTTGCGCAGTTTTCGCAAAACTATCCCAGTCCTTTTTAGGTCCAAACCATACACCACTACGTTTTAAACTAACCCCTGCTACAGATGAGCGAACAGCCCCAGCAATATATGTAGAATCACCAAAAGGATCGATTGCATCATTTAAATTACTTCCACTAATAATCTTACTATTTGGCTTGATAGAAACATTACGATGAGTTCCTCCTAACCAAAGAGTTTTTAACTCATTTCCTTCAATAAAAGCATGAGTTAAAATCATTTCATCAACCATACTCCAGCCATTAATTCTCCCCGTAGATAAAAAACTAATAATTGCAGATTTTATTCCTGAATCACTGACATATATTACTGAAAATTCTGTATCTACAAAATATGTTAATAAGTGATTGATACTATCATTTATTAAATTAGTGCCAGCCCAAGATACACTTCTATCTTCCGTTAAATGAAATGCAGCCGTTTCTTTCACATTTGCTGTAGGTTTTGGTTTTATATCTATATGGGATACAATATTTATTCCATATTCCTTTATGGCTTTATTAATATCACCTATTAAATCAGTAATGCTTTTTTTTGTTGTAGTACTTTTAGAATTCTTCTGTAACGTAATATAACTAGCAAAAGGTGAAACTGAATAAAGGTTCATTTTAATATTACCTCGATATTAAATCAGAAAAAAAACTAGATACATAATGATGAAGTATAATTAAAAATCAACAAATAAATTTGACTTATGTGATTTAAAAGAAAAAATAATTAACGGATTAAGTAAAATGAGGAGGTAATTGAAACCAGTTAAACATGTTTCATAGTTTTATTTAAATATAGAAATTGATAACAAAACCTATAATAGATATATAATAAATATATCCATATAGAGTTAATAGAATATTATCTAACATACTTTTAATTAATATATCTTTATATTGACCTATCATCTTAGAATGCCCTTAAAAATAAGGGCATTGAATATGATTTTTCACAAGAAATATCTCTAGATACCGTCAGAATGGAATATCATCATCGAAATCCATTGGTGGCTCATTAGTTTGTGGTGCTGGTGCTTGTGAACGAGCTGGCGCACCACCGCCACTAAATTGTTGAGCAGCTTGAGCTTGTGGCTGCTGAGGCTGACCCCAACCCCCCTGACCGCCTTGCCCTTGTGATGACGAATCACCACCACGACCACCTAGCATTTGCATTGAACCACCGATATTAACAACAACTTCAGTGGTGTAACGGTCTTGACCGCTTTGATCTTGCCATTTACGGGTTTGCAAAGAACCTTCGATGTAGACTTGTGAACCTTTTTTTAAATATTCACCCGCAACCTCAGCTAATTTGCCGAAAATAACCACGCGGTGCCATTCTGTTTTTTCACGCATCTCGCCGGTTTGCTTATCGCGCCAACTTTCAGAAGTTGCCAGAGTCAGGTTTGCCACAGCCCCACCGTTAGGCATATAACGGATTTCTGGATCTTGTCCTAGGTTACCGATAAGAATTACTTTATTTACGCCTCTGCTGGCCATTTATTACTCCTGATGCATTGAATTTTAATCTCTGGATTAGCCGAGAAGTTTACCACGACCTCGCTGATTTGCACCACGAAATTGAAACTCCCCCTCGAACTTGCGAAACACTTTCCAAATTTTAGTGTAATTTCTGAGTGCAATTTCAGTATAGACACAAAATAATTCACCGTTTCCCCTTCGACAAATTCGTTCTTCCCTTGAGCTTATGTATAATTGTACATTTTTAAGACTAAAACTCCCCACTCTAGACTGTTTAATTCATAGCTAGGCGGCAAGCGAAGGCATTACAAAGGTATATATAAGTATGTAACTACCTAGCCAAGCACAACCAACAGCACTAAGAATTTAAATAGGAGTAGTAGAAAAATATGGCAAGTACTGTATATCCATTCAGCCATAATTATGTGATAATGATCGCTTGCGATTGTTCAATATCAAATCATCCGGGAAGTGGTAAATGGATAATATCGAAGTACGCGGCGCACGCACGCATAATCTGAAAAACATCAATCTCGTTATCCCTCGTGACAAACTGATTGTTATTACGGGTTTGTCTGGCTCTGGAAAGTCATCTTTAGCTTTTGATACCCTATATGCCGAGGGTCAGCGCCGCTATGTTGAGTCCCTATCCGCCTATGCACGCCAGTTTCTTTCTTTAATGGAAAAACCGGATGTCGACCATATTGAGGGGCTATCTCCAGCCATTTCGATTGAACAAAAATCGACTTCACATAACCCACGGTCAACTGTCGGGACAATCACTGAAATTCATGATTATCTACGTTTATTATTTGCTCGTGTCGGTGAACCTCGTTGCCCTGATCATGACATACCACTAGCAGCACAAACAGTTAGCCAAATGGTTGACAATGTACTAGCGCAGCCTACCGACCGCCGGATGATGTTATTGGCTCCTGTCGTTAAAGAACGCAAAGGCGAGCACGTTAAGTTACTTGATAACTTAGCAACACAGGGTTATATCCGAGCAAGAATTGATGGCGAAGTCTGCGATCTTTCTGATCCTCCAAAGCTCGAATTACAAAAAAAACACACGATTGAGGTTGTTGTCGACCGCTTTAAAATTCGTGATGATATCGCCCAACGTTTAGCCGAATCCTTTGAGACCGCACTCGAGCTTTCCGGTGGTAGTGCTATTGTTGCCGATATGGATGACCCAAGTGCAGAAGAATTGGTTTTTTCTGCTAATTTTGCCTGTTCGGTGTGTGGTTACAGCATGATGGAACTTGAGCCACGGCTGTTTTCCTTTAACAATCCAGCGGGGGCTTGCCCAAGTTGTGATGGCTTAGGTGTTCAGCAGTTCTTTGACCCTGAACGGGTTATCCAAAATACAGAAATATCCCTGTCTGGCGGGGCTATTCGTGGCTGGGATCGCCGTAATTTTTATTATTTTCAAATGATAATGTCATTAGCAGAACATTATAAATTTGACGCAGAAGCGCCATACAGTTCATTAAGTCCTGCTATCCAAAAAATTATTTTATACGGTTCAGGCAAAGAAACGATCGAATTTAAATATCGTAACGACCGTGGCGATGTCACTGTTCGTCGTCACCCATTTGAAGGGGTGCTCAATAATATGGAGCGCCGTTATAAAGAAACAGAATCTACTGCGGTACGTGAAGAACTCGCCAAATACATAAGCAATCGCCCTTGTGTTTCTTGTCACGGAACCCGTTTGCGTAAAGAAGCGCGCTTTGTTTTTGTTGAGAATACAACATTACCTGAAATTGCTGATTACAGCATTGGCCACGCAATGGCGTTTTTCCAAAATCTAAAACTCACGGGTCAACGTGCGCAGATCGCAGAAAAAGTATTAAAAGAAATTGGCGAGCGGCTGAAATTCTTAGTTAATGTGGGGCTTAATTACCTTAGTCTTTCACGTTCTGCGGATACCTTGTCTGGTGGGGAAGCTCAGCGTATTCGTTTGGCAAGCCAGATTGGGGCTGGTTTAGTCGGGGTGATGTATGTTCTTGATGAACCTTCAATCGGCTTACACCAGCGTGATAACGACCGCTTACTCGAAACGTTAATCCACCTGCGTAATCTTGGTAATACTGTTATCGTCGTAGAGCATGACGAAGATGCCATTCGCGCCGCTGATCATGTGATTGATATTGGGCCTGGGGCCGGTGTACATGGTGGGCAAGTTGTCGCTCAAGGCACATTAAATGATATTGTCACGAACCCAGACTCTTTAACCGGTAAGTATTTAAGCGGTGAGCGTAAAATAGAAATCCCTCAGCAACGTGTCCCTATTAACAAAGACAAAATACTCACTGTATTTGGTGCTAAGGGTAACAACCTAAAAAATGTGACGCTAAAAATCCCTGTTGGTCTATTTACTTGTATCACAGGGGTATCAGGCTCTGGTAAATCAACACTAATTAACGATACTTTATTCCCTATAGCTCAACGCCAACTAAATGGTGCAACAACCATTACTCCAGCCCCTTATTTGGATGTAGAAGGTATAGAACATTTCGATAAAGTTATCGATATTGACCAAAGCCCTATTGGCCGTACGCCTCGTTCAAACCCTGCCACCTATACGGGGGTGTTTACACCAATTCGTGAGCTATTTGCCGGTGTTCCTGAGTCAAGAACACGTGGTTACAACCCGGGGCGCTTTAGTTTCAACGTCAAAGGTGGGCGCTGTGAGGCATGCCAAGGTGATGGGGTCATTAAAGTAGAAATGCACTTTCTGCCTGATGTGTATGTCCCTTGCGACCAATGTAAAGGCAAACGCTATAACCGTGAAACGTTAGAAATCAAATACAAAGGGAAAAGTATTCATGAAGTCCTCGATATGACAATCGAAGAGTCTCGTGAATTTTTTGATGCCGTCCCAGCACTCGCTCGTAAGCTACAAACCCTGATGGACGTAGGTTTATCCTATATTCGTCTTGGCCAATCCGCGACCACATTATCCGGTGGTGAAGCCCAACGAGTAAAACTCGCCAAAGAGCTATCTAAACGGGGTACTGGGCAAACTATTTATATTTTAGATGAACCAACAACGGGTCTGCATTTTGCTGATATTCAACAGTTATTAGCTGTTTTACATCAGTTACGTGACCAAGGAAACACCATCGTTGTCATTGAACATAACCTTGATGTGATTAAAACGGCAGATTGGATTGTCGACTTAGGCCCTGAAGGTGGTAGTGGTGGTGGTGAAATTTTAATTTCCGGCACTCCTGAAGAAGTCGCTGAGTGTGAAAAATCACATACTGCAAGGTTTTTAAAGCCTATTTTAGAGCGCGGTTATTAAAAACTAAAGGCACAGGGAAAGCCACCATGGCTTTCCCTTCATATCATCTGTATTCTTTCTAACCTAACGAATAACTAGTTATTAATACAATAATATCAATTAAATCAGTTTATTGTTCATCCGCCCTCAACAATGAACCTAAATCGCATATGGCTTTCAGTGGATAGCTATTAGAACCGGTTTCTGACGGGGTAGCTCATACTTATTTTATTTTTTGACATCTATTTCATGTGAGGCTGCCGTTATTGATACCGCAACGCTAAAGTTACATGGTGTTATCGATCTCACATCATCGAATCGGGTCGCACAAGAACGTCAAGGGACCTTAACTGGGGATACTGTCTTAAATGTTGAACCCATTAATGATAACATTCAGAAATACTTAAGAACTACTCATATATGGGACACTATTTTTCGTCTCAGTGATCAGGTAATGGCTGTTATTACAGATAAAAGATAAAAAAAACGCAGGGCTCAGCCTGCGTTTATTGAATAACTTTCTTTATGGGTAAATAACTATTGGCTAACCGCAGCAAATGCTTCGACAATACGTTTCACATTATGACGATTGACCCCAGCCATACAAACACGGCCAGTTCCCACTAGATAAACTGCAAATTCGTCTTTTAGGCGAGTAACCTGTTGTTGTGAAAAACCCGTATAGCTAAACATACCGCGTTGTTTTAACAAATGGTCAAAGTTTTGCTCAGGTAAAGCTTTCTTCAGTTCATCAACCAGCACTGTACGCATATCTAAAATACGTAAACGCATTTCTTCCACTTCCGCTAACCATTTCGCTTTTTCTGCGCTGTTGGTCAATACGGCAGCCACAATTTTGGCACCATTTGATGGAGGACTTGAATATAGACGGCGCACGCCTGCTTTAAGCTGACCTAATACACGGTCACGCTCATCTGGGTTTTCGCAAATAACTGATAACCCACCCGCACGCTCACCGTAAATACCAAAGATTTTAGAAAATGAGTTGCTAACAAATACAGGTAACCCTGCTTTGACCATAGTTCTAATCGCGTAGGCGTCTTCGTTGATACCTTCGGCAAAACCTTGGTAAGCGATATCCAAGAATGGGATTAGTTTATGTTCAATCGCCACTTTAGTAACTTCATCCCATTGGGCTGGCGTTAAGTCAGAACCCGTTGGGTTATGGCAGCATGGGTGCATTAAAATGATGCTATTTGCAGGCAATTTTTTGAACGTTGCCAACATTTCATCGAATTTAACACCTTTGGTTTTTTCATCGAAATACGGGTAATAGTGAACTTTTGTGCCAGCACCGGAGAAAATAGACGCGTGATTTTCCCAAGTTGGGTCGCTGCACCAAACCTCTGAATCAGGATAGTACTGGTGTAGGAAATCCGCACCAATTTTTAATGCGCCAGAACCACCAATAGTTTGCACGGTTGCAATACGCTCTTGAGCGATCAGTGGGCAATCTTCGCCAAATACTAGTTTTTGCAGTTCAAGGCGGTAATCTTTCAAGCCTTCCATCGGCAAATACAACGACGCACTGGCAGGGAGTTTGTTTAATGTAGCTTTCGCAGTACCAACAGTACCCAGTTCAGGCGTTTTACCTTCACC
The DNA here is from genome assembly GCF_041344805.1 of Providencia sp. TYF-12. Lineage (NCBI taxonomy): Bacteria > Pseudomonadati > Pseudomonadota > Gammaproteobacteria > Enterobacterales > Morganellaceae > Providencia > Providencia sp. TYF-12. The sequence goes on along the minus strand of NZ_CP166833.1, from coordinate 628,581 downwards.
ATCGTAGTAAAGACCGATACTCAAGTTAATTTTATTTTCACGAGTGTCTTTATTAAATTCATCCATCAACGACAAAATTGGGTCGCCCGGATACGCATCAACATGTTGGAACACAGGACATCTCCTAATCATTATTTAGCATTATTTCGTTTTGTTATTTGAAAATAACCCTTTGCTAACTATTCGTCTACATATTCCATCGCAACTCGTGAGGTTAATTTTGTGAGTAACTCATAGTTAATGATGCCTGTTTGTGCGGCAATTTCTTCAACTGGTAGACCATTACCCCACAAAATAACGTCATCCCCCACTTTATCTTCGGCATTTGGCCCTAAATCCACGACAGTCATATCCATAGAAATACGCCCAATAATTGGCACTTTTCGCCCATTAATTAACACTGGCGTGCCAGAAGGGACATTACGCGGATAACCATCACCGTAGCCGATTGCGACAACCCCCAACCGTGTATCCCTATCGCTACACCATGTTTCACCATAACCGACGCACTGACCAGCAAAATGCTCCCTAACCGCAATTAAAGATGACTTTAATGTCATCACTGGTAATAAACCGAAACTATCTGCACTTTTCCCCTCTTGTGGGGATGCCCCGTACATCATGATCCCCGGTCTTACCCAATCATAATGCGCTTCTGGCCAGAGTAAGATCCCTGCGGATGCAGCGATGGATTTTTCACCGTCTTTGCCTGCTATAAACTGTTTAAAGCAAGCTATCTGATTTGCGGTTGTAGAAAGGAGTGGAGCATCAGCTTGGCAAAAATGACTGACGATATTGATAGGAAGCTTAACATTTTTACAACGTTGCAGCCGTTGGTAAAAACCTTCTGCATCTTTTGGTAGCACGCCAAGACGATGCATCCCCGTATCTAGCTTCATCCAAACTTTCAGTGGGTGTGGGAGGTCGGCCGCTTCCAACATTGCCAGTTGCTCTACACAGTGGATAACAGTATCGATACGCTGTGCAGCCATCACAAGCAAGTCAGATTGCTCGAAGAAACCTTCTAATAAAACAATAGGTTTAGTAATACCATGCTGCCTGAGCAATAAAGCTTCATTGAGCCTCGCTACGCCAAAGCCATCCACCAGCTCTTGAACTGCGATACCGACTCCAGCTAATCCATGACCATAAGCGTTTGCTTTAACAACTGCAATCAATTGGCTATTTGGAGCGATGCTTTTCACCCGTTGCAAGTTGTGTCGCAGAGCGCGGCGGTTTATCAATGCGGTTGCCGCTTTCATTATTTCCTCGTTGTTTCTCTCTAATTTGGCCAAAAATTAAGCTGCACGTTGGCAGCTCAATATATTCTCTATTTGTTATACGCTAAAAAATATCAATTTCCATTCGATATTATTTTTATGGATCATTTAATTTTAATACTCTAACTCTAATGCCTAAATAGTTTGAGTTGTCGCTAGGCGGCGATTGAGCTAAGCCTAGGAGCATACATAAGTATGTGACTAGGATTAGGGAATGAAGCCAACACCGCGACAGCGCAAAATATGACGAGTAGAACTATTTAATCTTAATATTCTAGCCAATACTCTAAATAATTTGGGTTGTCGCTAGGCGGCGATTGAGCTAAGCCTAGGAGCATACATAAGTATGTGACTAGGATTAGGAAATGAAGCCAACACCGCGACAGCGCAAAATATGACGAGTAGAACTATTTAATCTTAATACTCTAGCCAATACTCTAAATAGTTTGGGTTGTCGCTAGGCGGCGATTGAGCTAAGCCTAGGAGCATACATAAGTATGTGACTAGGATTAGGGAATGAAGCCAACACCGCGACAGCGCAAAAATATGACGAGTAGAACTATTTAATCTTAATACTCTAGCCAATACTCTAAATAGTTTGGGTTGTCGCTAGGCGGCGATTGAGCTAAGCCTAGGAGCATACATAAGTATGTGACTAGGATTAGGGAATGAAGCCAACACCGCGACAGCGCAAAATATGACGAGTAGAACTATTTAATCTTAATACTCTAGCCAATACTCTAAATAGTTTGGGTTGTCGCTAGGCGGCGATTGAGCTAAGCCTAGGAGCGTACACAAGTATGTAACTTGCGTAGCTGAGTGTAGGCAACACCGCGACAGCGCAAAAATATGACGAGTAGAACTATTTAATCTTAATATTCTAGCCAATACTCTAAATAATTTGGGTTGTCGCTAGGCGGCGATTGAGCTAAGCCTAGGAGCATACATAAGTATGTGACTAGGATTAGGAAATGAAGCCAACACCGCGACAGCGCAAAATATGACGAGTAGAACTATTTAATCTTAATACTCTAGCCAATACTCTAAATAGTTTGGGTTGTCGCTAGGCGGCGATTGAGCTAAGCCTAGGAGCATACATAAGTATGTGACTAGGATTAGGGAATGAAGCCAACACCGCGACAGCGCAAAATATGACGAGTATTTAGTCTTCGTCGTTATACGCAGGCCCCGCGTAATTATCAAAGCGCGACCATTGACCATTAAAGGTCAAACGTACCGTACCAATGGGACCATTACGTTGCTTACCAAGGATAATTTCAGCGACACCCTTGAGTTCGCTGTTATCGTGATAAACCTCATCACGGTAGATAAACATAATCAAGTCGGCATCCTGCTCAATAGACCCCGATTCACGTAAGTCAGAGTTAACAGGGCGTTTATCGGCGCGTTGCTCAAGGCTACGGTTTAACTGAGATAGCGCAACAACAGGGACATTTAACTCTTTGGCTAGTGCCTTAAGGGAACGAGATATTTCGGCAATTTCAAGAGTACGGTTATCGGAAAGTGCAGGAACACGCATCAATTGAAGGTAGTCAATCATGATCAAACTTAACCCACCGTGCTCACGGTAAATACGCCGCGCACGAGATCGCACCTCCGTCGGCGTCAGGCCTGAGGAGTCATCGATATACATATTGCGCTTTTCCATCAAGATGCCCATGGTGCTTGAAATTCGCGCCCAATCCTCATCATCTAACTGCCCAGTACGAATACGAGTTTGGTCAACACGGGATAATGATGCCAACATACGCATCATGATTTGGTTACCTGGCATCTCCAAACTGAAAATAAGCACCGGTTTTTCCTCGGTCATTGCCGCATTTTCGCACAAGTTCATCGCAAAAGTGGTTTTCCCCATTGATGGACGTGCGGCAACAATAATTAAGTCAGAGCCTTGCAACCCAGCTGTTTTTTTATCGAGATCTTGATAGCCAGTAGAAACCCCTGTCACCCCATCGTGCGGTTGCTGATAGAGTTGTTCAATCTTTTCAACGGTTTCAGATAAAATGGCTTCGATGCCTTTTGGCCCTTCGTCTTTATTAGCCCGTGATTCTGCGATTTGGAAAACTTTAGTTTCCGCAAAATCGAGGAGATCTTCACTACTACGCCCTTGAGGATCATAACCCGCATCCGCAATATCATTAGCAACAGAGATCATATCACGCACAATCGCACGTTCGCGGACGATGTCAGCATAAGCATTAATATTCGCCGCACTTGGGGTATTTTTCGATAACTCTGCTAAGTAAGCAAAGCCCCCAACACTATCCAGTTCACCTTGTTGTTCAAGGGATTCTGATAAGGTGATTAAGTCAATGGGCTTGCCCTGCTCAAGCAGGATCTGCATTTGAGCGAAAATAGTACGGTGGGGACGGCTAAAAAAGTCGGCATGAGTGACTCGTTCAGAGACAGTATCCCAACGCTCATTATCTAACATTAACCCCCCTAAAACAGATTGCTCCGCCTCAAGGGAATGCGGTGGAAGCTTCAAACCTTCCATTTGGTGATCCCGGGGGGCATCTGTTTTAAAATTCGATGAGGGTTTTTTAGCCATACATTTGCATCCAAGTCTATAATTAACGAACAGCTTCTAGTATACGCCAATCTGATTTTTGTTGTGGCATTCTTTGCACCTTCACGCGAGAGAATTGCCTGATAACGCTTTCAACAAAAAGCACAAACCAATAATTCTTCTGATTGAAAGATGGCGTTATAGTAAACCTATTGATATTGTAAATAAAATGAATAGTCCTTATTGGAGATTGTCATGGCAAAACGTATTGAGTTCGCACAACATGGCGGCGCTGATGTACTTAACTTAGTAGATTATTCCCCAGTAAATCCGGCAGATAACGAAATTCAAATCGAAAACCGTGCTATTGGTATTAACTTTATCGATACCTATGTCCGCAGTGGTTTATATCCTGTCGCTAAACTTCCCAGTGGTCTAGGTACCGAGGCTGCTGGTGTTGTCGTTAAAACCGGAGCTCACGTTACGGGTTTCAAACCGGGCGACCGTGTCGTTTATGCTCAAGGCCCTTTGGGCGCTTATAGCGATGTACATAATGTCCCAGAGAGTGCGGTTGCGCATCTCCCCGATGGGATAACCTTTGAGCAAGCCGCAGCAAGTTCATTAAAGGGGATGACCGTCTATTATTTATTCCATCAAACTTACCAACTTAAGCAAAATGAAGTATTTTTGTTCCATGCCGCAGCGGGGGGTGTGGGCTTAATCGCATGCCAATGGGCAAAAGCATTAGGTGCAAAAATGATCGGTACTGTAGGCTCCGCAGATAAAGCGCTGCGTGCTAAAGAAGCTGGTGCATGGGACGTAATTAATTACCAATCTGAAGATATCGCAGCTCGTGTTAAAGACATCACTCATGGCGAAAAAGTCAATGTGGTTTATGATTCTGTAGGGCAATCCACATGGCTGGCTTCTTTAGATTCACTAAAACGCCGCGGGTTGATGGTAAGTTTTGGTAACGCATCAGGCCCGGTTTCGGGTGTGAATTTAGGGATTTTAAACCAAAAAGGTGGGTTATACGTCACTCGTCCATCACTTGGGGTATATGTCACAAACCGTGCTGAGTTGGACCAAGCCAGCAACGCATTGTTTGACATGATTTTAAGCGGCAATGTGAAGGTAGATGTGCCACAATCGCAAATTTTTGCTCTGAAAGATGCGCAAAAAGCCCATGAAACAATTGAGTCAAGAAAAACCCAAGGCTCGAGCTTGCTTATTCCATAACATAATAAGTAACGCCGAATAGAGCTGAAAAGCACCTTACGGTGCTTTTTTTATAGGTAAAATATGTTACTCACCCCGGGTAACAAACGCCAACGCTTGCTCAACGACCGCTAAATCCGCGCCTTTTTTATGGGCATTCTCACTTAAATGGCGGCGCCATTGGCGAGCACCAGGAATACCTTGAAAAATCCCTAACATATGGCGCGTCATATGACCTAAATAAGCGCCTTTAGTGAGTTCATTTTCAATATATGGATACATTTCTCGTACTGCATCTACCCCATTCGTAATAGGAAAATGCTCACCAAACAATTGGTTATCTACAGCAGTTAAAATCGATGGGTTTTGATACGCTTCACGCCCGACCATTACGCCATCTAAATGTTGAAGATGCTCTTTCGCCTCTTCCAACGTTTTGATACCGCCGTTAATCGCCATAGTTAAATGCGGAAAATCGCGCTTTAATTGATAAACACGCGGGTAATCTAATGGTGGTATTTCACGGTTTTCTTTTGGGCTCAAACCGGATAGCCATGCTTTACGAGCATGGATAATAAACATTTCACAGCCGCCTTGAGTCGAAACTGTTTCAATAAAATCACATAAAAATTGGTAGCTATCTTGCTCATCAATGCCAATACGTGTTTTAACTGTGATCGGAATAGTTGCCGCATCTTGCATTGCTTTCACACAATCAGCCACCAACTGCGCATCCCCCATTAAACAGGCACCAAAACGCCCATTTTGAACGCGATCTGAAGGGCAACCCACATTTAAGTTAACCTCATCGTAGCCACGCTCTTCGGCTAATTTTGCGCATTGAGCTAATGCAGCAGGGTCGCTTCCCCCAAGTTGTAGAGCAACAGGGTGTTCCTCTTCACTAAATGCGAGGTAATCCCCTTTTCCGTAAATAATCGCCCCTGTTGTCACCATTTCAGTATACAACAAGGTATTTTTGCTTAATAAGCGGTGAAAATAACGGCAATGACGATCGGTCCAATCGAGCATTGGCGCAACGGAAAAGCGGTTTAGGTTATGGTAGCCTTGTTTTGGGGTATTTTGATGCATGCTGCTCTTTTGTGTTGATGTTGAAAGCCATTGAATAGCCCCTAACAATGATAAAGGGCCAATAATAAATAAAGGAGAGTATTATAACATAGACCGTTTGGGATGCGATGTATTCGCACAGATATCAATTAAGGCGTGGATGATATAACAATACCCCGATAGGGATTTCTCCGCTATCAGGGGGCATGTCATTTTTCAGTTGCAATCTTTAAGTAAAATCCGAAATTTTGGACAAAATATTTAATTAAGATTAACAACCCAACATATTATTTAGTTTCTGCGCTCATTGTGACAAAATTACCCATACGTGCACTGGTAATGGTGTAGCTATCTGCACCCGCAGCTTTTGCTTTTGCCGCAATAATCGCTTCTGCTGAGTCTAAGGTATCGCTAGTTGCAGTTAAGGTTGCAGCGGAAGCACCAAAAGCCATTACCGATAATACAGAAGCTGCCATTAAAGTTTTAAACATGTTCATAATATAATTCCTTCGTTCGTTATAGGGGGAGGCAACCCGTGTTGCCTTCGATGGAGGTATCATATCGCCAAACCATATTTAAGTTAAAGCTAATAATATCGCTGTTCATATTCAAATTATTTGAATAATAAAAACGCAATTAAATAAACTCGTTGAAAGAGAATTAAAGTGACCTATCACGTTTTGTGATAGCCTGATTAAATCGTCATTCAGGGTAATAACCCCCTATTCCATAGGATTTTTATATGTCACTTGGTAATCGAAAATTTCCTCATTTTAAATACCATCCAAACCCTATTGAAACCAAAGCGTTTCTCACTGACAAAACTGTCACCTGTGATTGTTGCCAGCAACTTACAGATATTTATTATGAAAGCCCTTTTTACTCCGTTGAGGATATCAACGCATTTTGCCCTTGGTGTATCGCAAATGGCTCTGCTAGTGCAAAATTCGATGGGGAATTTCAAGACCCAGAAAGTGTGGAAGGGATCGATTGTGAATATGATAATAACGGCGAGTTTTTACAGACTATCAACCCCTATCCAAGCGAAATGTTTGATGAGCTAATCAAACGCACCCCTGGTTATCATGGTTGGCAGCAAGAGACTTGGCTGGCTCATTGTAATGAACCCTGTGAATTTATAGGTTACGTTAGTTGGAAAGACATCAAAGATAGGCTCGACGAGTTTGTTTCCCTTGCTGACGATGTGGCTGATTATGGTTTTTCAGTGGAAGAGCTAGCCACTATTTTAGATGAAGATGGAGCCGCACAGGGCTATTTATTCCGTTGTTTACACTGCCAAAAATTACGTTTGCATTTTGATTTCAGCTAATCAATAAAAAGGGCTGCACGAGGCCATATTAACCTCGCATTGACCTTTAAGGAGCCATCAATTCTACGATTTGCTCTGCAAGCTCTGGAGTTGCAGTAGAGAGCAAGCTTCCTGCAAACATGGCTTGTGTGCGTTCACCATTCAGCCCACAAACCTCACCTCCTGCCTCTCGAATACAAGGAATGAGGGCAGCGCTGTCCCATGGTTTCATTATGGTATCAATCGCACCATGAATACGACCAGATGCAACCATAGCATGTTGGTATGCATCATTTGCAAAAATAAAATCACGCGCTTCGCCCACGATGGCATCAAGATGATAAATTTGCGAGCCTTCAGAAGAATTATAATGACTGCTGTGGATCCCAGATGCACTGATTACAGCTTCTGATAATGATTTAGGGGATTGTTCGCCCAATTTCAGTTGCCGTAACGATTGCCCTGAGCTTTCCAACCAGCAACCTTCCCCTTGAGATGCATAGAACATCGTTGATATAGCAGGGAAACTAATGACACTTAGGAGTGGCTCCCCATTTTCAACATAAGCAATTAACGTACTAAAAAGCGGCACACCATAAATAAATGCACGCGTTCCATCAATTGGGTCGATAACCCAACCCGAACTAAACTTTTGCTCACCTTCAAAACCAAATTCTTCACCTAAAACTAAGGTATTAGGTGTACGCTTCGCAAACAGTTCCCTGATTTCTTCTTCAACTCGGATATCCGTTTCAGTCACTACCGAGCGATCGGGTTTATAGTCAAATTTCCCCGCGCTATAGAAAGCTTCTACCGTCATTGTTTTGACTAGTTTAGCGGCTTCAAGTGCGATATCTAACATGAGTATGCTCCTGATTGAAAAAAGAAAACCAGTATAACTGACAGGTCACTCAACCAAAGAGGGTTTAAATGCCTTGTTCACTGCTGAATAAGCCATTCCCAAGCTAAATTTGTTGTAGTGAAACATCACCAAAAGTCATAAAAACCAACGTGTGACCCGCGACACCTCGGTAAACACCTTGCTGGTTGTTTAATTCGCAAGCTAACGCGGTGAGCTGCCAAGCGTCATATTCTTCAATGTCGCTCACTCGTGCGGTCAACAACGGGTTATCACTGCGCTCACCATAGGCTTTAACTGCAATGGCATCATGTGTAAGCGCGGGTTGGATCGAACTATTTGCCCAACTCCACATCCAACTGCCTTGGTTTTGGTCATATGTTCCAACGATTTGTACCGGTGCAGTCGCCATTACATTGTCTGGAGCGTGAAAAATAATCGTCCCTTCGTCTTGGTCTACCGACCAATCGGCTTGGTCCAATTTCCACGTGTCACAATGAAACTGATTTTTAGCTTGTAAGGCATTCATACTGCGTTCAATAAGCGCCTCGTAAGGCATTTGTTCTAATTCGTTATTCATGAGTTACCTAATATTTTTTAACGCATTGATGACCAACTGCCAAAATTTATGGTGGTCTAACTTAACTGCGACCTGTGTATGGCAGTCAGCTGGTGCTGGGTGACGGAAATCAGCTACCGTCATACCTAATGTCAATGACCCTGTTAATTCGATATCAATAGGAACTTTTTGTGTAGTAATAACTGAAGGATCAATCACATAAGCTACAGCGCAAGGGTCATGAACCGGAGGAGCATCAAAGCCTTGAGCTTGTTTGTACATTTTCCCGAAAAAATCCAGAAGTTCCACAACAAATTGCGAACAATCACTACCTATCGCTGCAATTTCATTTACAACATCCGGGGTCGCGAGGGCTTGGTGCGTCAAATCTAACCCCACCATGGTCAGTGGCCATTTTTCATTAAAAACAATATGGGCAGCCTCTGGGTCAATTTTGATATTAAATTCCGCGACTGCGCTCCAATTCCCCACATGGTAGCCACCGCCCATCAGCACCACTTCCTTCACCCGCTCCACAATGCGGGGCTCTAGACGAGCAGCAAGCGCAATATTGGTTAATGCCCCTGTTGGTACTAACGTTACCGTTTTAGGGGGGTGTGACATAATGGTATCAATAATCAATGAAACAGCATGTCTTTCATCTAATTTAAGTGTGGGCGTTGGTAAAATAGGGCCGTCTAACCCTGAGTCCCCATGTATGTCTGGTGCAACTTCGCTATTACGCACTAATGGGCGAACAGAGCCCGCGGCAAAAGGAACCCCCGTGATCTTAGCCATTTCAGCAATCGCTAGAGCATTATAAGTGACTTTTTCGAGGGTTTGGTTACCTGCAACGGTTGTTACAGCCAATAAATCAATGTCTGGGTTGCCGTAAGCCAGTAATAATGCAATTGCATCATCATGACCAGGGTCGCAATCAAGAATTATTTTTTTGCTCATACCTTACCTTATCAATAAATGAGGAGTCAGCTATGACTAGTCTGACCCCAATGTAACGAGCTAATAAGGTAAAATCTATGCTTACTATCTGAATAACTACAAAATTACTTTAAAACATGTGCATAGACACGTTTTTTCTCACCTTCATTCTTGGAAATATAAACGCCTTGTAATTCAGGAGCAAAACCCGGTAGAGCGTTGATCCCAGCTTCAAGAGCTTTGAAGTAACGCAATACAGGGCCTGACCAAACTTCCCCTGGCACAACACACAATACCCCAGGAGGGTAAGGCAAGGCTCCTTCAACGGCAATACGCCCTTCTAATTCATCCAAGGGTAGTAACTCACAGTTACCCCGAATAAATTCAATATGGGCTTGCTGAGGGTTCATTTTTACCTTAGGGAAATGTTGCTTACGGAACATTTCTTTTTGCAATTGCTTAATATTATCGTCAACGCTGAGTTGGTGCATTTCTTGGCACAGACGGCGTAACGTATAACCATGGTAATGGCTTTCATAACGCTGATAAACCGACGGTAATACGTCAACTAATAATGCATCTTCATCGAGTAATTGCTCAAAGCGAACTAAATGAGACACCAGCAATTCCAGCTTTTCGCGCGTTTCCGCTGGTGTTAATAGAAATAGAATGGAGTTTAAGTCGCATTTTTCAGGGATCACACCATGTTCACGTAAAAAATGCGCCAAAATAGTCGCAGGTACACCGAAAGCCTCATATTCACCACTTTCGACGTCGATACCCGGTGTCGTTAACATTAATTTGCATGGGTCAACGAAGTATTGATCCTGTGCATAACCATCAAATGCATGCCAACGTTGCTTAGGGATAAAATTAAAAAAGCGCTGCTCACTCGCAATTTGCTCAGTAGGATAATCCTGCCATAACTTGCCATCAACCATTTCAGGAATAAAGGGCTTAAAGTAACGGCAGTGCTGAAGTATGGATTTTCTGACTTCAATGCCCACTTTTACGCAATCCATCCACATCATATTGCCGGCAGCGCCTTGATGTATACGTGCATTGACATCCAGAGAAGCAAATAGTGGGTAAAATGGGCTCGTAGAGGCATGCATCATAAAGGCATTATTGAGTTTTTTATGAGAAACAAAACGCTCTTGACCTTTGATGTGATTATCTTTTTTATGGATCTGTGAGGCTTGAGAAAACCCGGCTAACTGCTTATGGACGGACTGAGTGACCATAATACCAGGGTCATTTTCAGTTAATTCGAGCAGTAATGGCGAGCACTGACGCATCATTGGTATAAATTGCTCATAACCAACCCATGCAGAATCGAATAAAATATAATCACATAAATGCCCAATTTTATCGACCACTTGTCGTGCGTTATACACTGTTCCGTCATAGGTGCCTAATTGGATCACCGCCAATCGAAACGGCCGTACAGCTTGCGACCGTTCTGGCATAACATCTGTAATTAATTCACGTAAATAAGTTTCTTCAAAGCAATGTGCATCAATACCACCGATAAAGCCAAATGGGTTACGCGCCGTTTCAAGATAAACCGGTGTCGCCCCCGCTTGGATCAATGCGCCATGATGATTTGATTTGTGGTTATTACGGTCAAATAATACGAGGTCGCCCGGTGTTAATAAGGCATTTAATACCACTTTATTCGACGATGAAGTGCCATTTAGGACAAAATAGGTTTTATCTGCATTGAACACTTTAGCCGCAAATTTTTGGGCTTCTTTCGCAGCTCCTTCGTGGATCAGCAAATCCCCCATCGCAACATCTGCATTGCAGAGGTCGGTACGAAAAAGGTTTTCACCATAAAATTGGTAAAACTGCTCCCCCGTAGGGTGACGACGGAAAAATTGCCCCCCTTGGTGCCCAGGGCACGCAAAAGTCACATTATGACCCGCAGCATAATCCATCATTCGAGCAAAAAATGGAGGTAATAACTGCTCAAGATACTGATTAGCAGCATCAAGTAATTGGCGGCTATTTTCTTCACGCTCAGCAGGTGCTGGCGGCAAAATGGCCGTTAAATAAGGAGGTAATTTTTCATCCGTTGGTAGCTGTTTATCACTAATGATAAACAGCGGAATACTGAGCTGACTCTCAGCAACCCTTTTCCACAGCCCTTGGTTGGCATCTTGTTCAGATAGCACAACAGCAGCAATATTGTTTAACTGTGCATCGCGAATATCTACCCACTGAAATTCACCAGTAAAATAGATAGCGACCCCCTGGCTACATGCCACATTGATTTTATTCATAACAGTCTGGCTCTTAGTTAGCTGAGGAAAAGAGGCGGTCAATATACTTGATAGGTAGGGGAATTGGAATGACCTGCGCCTTGGCAAAAAAATCAGTAAAACAAAAAGTCGATTATTTTTTATAAGCCTCTGGTTAATAGCATAAAAATGCTAACAGCTAGCAGCTCAATGACCGAAATTTTATTTTTACATTTCAAAGATATAAAGATAAACCGACTAATTAATTAATAATTAACAATCAATTAGTCGGCTAATTTATCATGTGCGGAACGTTAGTTGTTTTTTTCCACATACAATGTTTGAGATGGGAATGCGAAGTCAGCATTATGACGTTTTACGATATCGATTATCTTTAAATATACCGCTTGCTGCGCAGCTAACCACTCTGCCCATACGGTTGTTTTCGTAAAACAATACACCATAATATTTAACGAAGAATCGGCAAAGGCATCAAAATATACTAATAATGTTTGCCCTGTATCGATATTTTCATCTTGTTTTAGCATCGTGCGTATCTCATCAACAATCGCACCAATTTTGTCAGCGTCTTCATAACGCAAACCAATTTCTGTTTTAATACGTCGATTAGTCATACGCCCAGGGTTTTCCACACTAATTGAAGAAAAAACTGAGTTCGGTATGTAGAGAGGTCGATGGTCAAAAGTAATAATTTTTGTGATCCGCCAACCAATTTCGACCACGGTACCTTCAATATTTCTATCTGGTGAACTGACCCAATCACCAATATTAAAAGGACGATCAAAGTAAAGCATTAACCCCGAGAAAAAGTTACTGAGAATGTCTTTACCTGCCATACCAATGGCTATACCACCAATACCACCAAATGCCATCAGCCCTGATAAGCTCATGCCAAAATGTTCACCAAAAAGCAGTACAATGATGACAAAAACTGTCGTTTTAAATACCCTAGCCACAATACGTGCTGATGTAGGGTCACTCCCTTTTTGAATTTGTTTCTTTTCTAATCGATTCGCTAATTGAAACAATTTTCGCATTAAAATTAAGGCGATGGCTGAAATTGTTAAAAAATTAACTAAAGACGTTGAAATAAAACTTAAATCAAAGTCTGTTGCTGCCATATCCACATACTGGGCCAATACAATCACAATGCCACAGAGTACAACTGTTTGAATAATATGGATAAGAATGCTTTTATTTTTGTGCTTATGCCTTTTATGAAGCACTTCAAAAACGACATACAGTGCAAGGCATGCTGCAATCAATGTCATTCCAATCGCATATTTTTCAAGTAACGCTTCTATCATCTCTAACCGCCCTAAAATTTAACCGATAGGTATTATTATTGTGAGTTAGTTCATTTTTGCTGCATGTTGTTATCAATTCATTTTGTTATTAAGATAACAATAATAAATATAATTTTCCCAATAATTATCAATTACTTTTTCGATAATCCAATAATGAATAACACACTATTTTCCCCTAACGAAAAAGAAATCTGCAACGTCCAGAAGCTGCGACCACAACAAAAATACACGTATTTTGTAGGCAAAATAGCCGATTGGGAGCAAGTTTGGGCAATCAGTGATGGAAATAGCCTTATTACAGTAAGAAACGGTATGCATGACCTTTCCCTCCCTTTATGGCCAGCTAAAGCATACGTAGAGCAGTGCTTAACCGGCAAATGGGCTCATTTTTCACCCATATTATTTTCCCTTGAGCATTTGATGACGGAAGTATTACCAGATATGCATGAAGCAAATATTAAAGTTGCAATAATGATGCAACCTGATAGAAAAAACATACTACTTTATGATGCAGCGAGGCTACTTTCTGATTTACAAGAAGAATGTCAACAATATGAATAAGGCAGCGAATCGCTGCCTTTTATCAAAGATCCCCTGAAAAATCGTCAATGACTATTTTTCAACCCCCGTTGTTACGGTAAATTGACGTGTTTCACCCGCTTGTAACCAAATTAATGTTTGGTTATTTTTTGCCGCCATAAAGCCTTCTGGCCGGCAAGTTGCAGGGAGTACAAACGCGCCAACCTTTTGGTCTCCATTATATAAAATCCAGCGGGTGGCATAATTAAGTTCATTCGAGTTAAAACGTGTGATGAACGTATTCCCATCTGGCGATGTCATCCTGAACTCTGGCTCGGTAGTATATTGGCTCAAGTTATCCATAAAGAAAACAATTTCAGGGTCACACATGTCTGGTTGGTCAAGTTGATTTAACGTCACTTTGCCTGATTTTAAGGACTCATTAAACTCAAGCCACTGCTCGGTTGGATGTACATGACCCGGTATTGATTCACGCAGCTTAATCGCATGTTCTGGGATATTTTGCGTCAATGTTGCCTTATCTACATAAGCATAATTCATATGGCACATATACTGGAGTGGCATAGGAACAGACGCCAAGTTTGTCACTGACATTTGTATATCAAATAACGTACTGTTTTCCTTTAATAAAACTGATGGGGTAGCGCGATAATGATGACCAAAACCCATCACATACTCATATTCACCGACAATTTTTAAGCTATCTTCTGTCAGCTCAAACCAACTGCTATCCATTGATGCACAAGGCATTTCTCCATGCAATGGGTGAGTATCCTCTGGTGAAGGGCAGCCATTACTGATTAAACCTGAGTGAAAAGCAAAGCAACCATACGTTTCTACGACTGTTGGGACACGTTTCGGGGCTGAAAACATATTTTCCATTTTCAGATTTTGGCCACAAAATTCAGCATCCCAAATCATTTGCCCTAAAAAAGGTAAAATAGTTAAATAACCTTGCTGATTTTCAATACGTAAACCTTCTACGCCCGTTTGATAACGGAAAGCTGTCGCAGAAAATTGGTCATTTTGTAAAATAAGGGTCGGTTTTTCCGTAAATAAGCTTCTGTGAAGTGGTATTAGTGTATTCATTTTCATACTCACGGTTTGATTAAATGGATGGAATTGGGTAGCTCACACTACCCAAATTGATTCGCTGAATTATTTTGCTTCTTGTTTTGCTTTAAAACGGCGTTCACCAACAAAGTAAATACCAACATAAACAAAGCACAACATAGAAACCAAGAATGAAAGCTGTAAAGAGTGCAACATATCAGCGACATAACCTTGTACCGCAGGGACAACTGCAGCCCCAACAATCGCCATCACAATGACCGCACCCGCCATTTCAGTATGTTCATTATCGACTGTATCCAAAGTGCCCGCATAAATAGTCGCCCAGCAAGGTCCAAATAAAATGCTCACCATTACAGCGGCGTACACCGCGGTAAAACTTGGAATAAATGCAACATAAATAAGGAACAGAGCACCAATCACAGAATAGATAATTAATACTTTTTCTGCGTTAAAACGAGTCATTAAGATATTGGCGATAAATTTACCAATAAAGAAACACGCAAAGCTATATACCATGAAGTTCGATGCATCACGTTCGTTAATATCGCCCATTTCCAACGCTAAACGAATAGTGAATGACCAAACAGCAACTTGCATCCCAACATATAAGAACTGAGCAATAATCCCTTTTCTAAAACGGCTATTTTTGGCTAAATACTTTAACGTATCGATCGCAGAGGGGCGTTTGTGATCCTGAGTTTCTGCAACTTTACATTTAGGAAACTTAGTAATAAGGAATAAGATCATCACCACGACCAATACCATGATCATATAACGATAGGGTTCGAGTGTATTTTCTAACATCGCTAGGCGGAATTCATGAATTTGTTCCGCATTCATTCCCGCCATTTGACTTTGCAGGCTATCTCCTTCGGAGAAAACGAGATATTTACCCAGTAAAATCCCCCCAGCCGCACCGATAGGGTAAAAGGTCTGGCTAATATTCAAACGAAGTGTAGCGTACTGTTTTGGACCAATCATCGAACTATAGGTATTTGCTGCGGTTTCAAGGAAACTTAAACCAATAGCAATCGCGAAAATTGCCGCCAAAAACATCGTATAGGTTGCCATATGTGAAGCTGGGAAGAACAAACTACACCCTGCGATGTAGAGGATTAGCCCCACCATAATAGTGTATTTATAGCTGGTTTTTTTGATCACCAAAGATGCAGGGATCGCAATCAAAAAGTACCCACCATAAAACGCACTTTGCACTAAAGCTGATGCAAAGTTACTAAGTTCAAAAACACTTTTAAACTGTGTGATCAAAATGTCATTTAATGCCGCTGCACAACCCCAAAGAGGAAAAAGGCAGGACAGTAGGATAAATTGAAATAGAGGAGTCTTACTCAGGTAGCCATCCGGTAACTGAGTGATGTTCTTAATGTTCATAGTAACCCTTATAATTTTATAATTTATACCCGATGACTTGCTATTCAGTTCTAGTGACTGATTAATACATCAAAGGGTATACAGCTACGTTGACTATTATTATTTAGCTATTTGTTAACTGTGTTGATTTGCACAAATTCCGTAAATTGCTCAACACTTGGATAAGAAGATTGAGTCCCTTTCCCTGTCACACTAAATGCAGAAAACATCACTGCTTTTTTCAGTGCTTCTTCAATATTCCCGGTGTGTACATAATAATGAGAAAAACAGCCAATAAAGGCATCTCCAGCGCCACTGGTATCAATGGCATTTACTTTGATAGCAGGTATATACAACTCACTATCGCGCGTCATCCACAAAGCCCCTTTATCACCAAGTGTGACAATCAGGTTTTTTAGGCCTTTATCCAATAGTGATTGTGAAGCTCGGCGGATGTTGTCCATCGTGTCGACTGGCATATTGGTTAGAATTTCTAATTCCGTTTCATTGGGTACAAAGAAATCACAACGGCAGGCAAAATCTAGATCGAGCGTTCGTTGAGCGGGGGCCGGGTTAAGTAATACGGGTATCCCATGCTTGTTACCAAAAGCGATCGCGTGATACACCGTTTCGAGTTGGACTTCTAATTGTAGGACGATCAGTTTGCATTTTTTTAGATCTTCAGCAGCCCGATCGATATCCTCTGGTGATAAAAACTTATTCGCTCCTTTAACGATCAAAATACTATTAGACGAATTTTGATTAACAAAAATTGGCGCGACACCACTTGAAGTACACGGAACTTTTTCCACATAGCGCGTGTTAATCCCGTAAGATTCAAGATTACGGATGGTGTTATCTGCAAAGATATCATCGCCGACTTTAGTTAACATAATCACTTTAGAATTCAATTTAGCCGCAGCAACAGCTTGGTTCGCACCTTTACCGCCGCAACCAATTTTGAAAGCTGGCGCTTCTAGCGTTTCGCCTTCTTTTGGCATTTGATCGATATAAGTGATCAAATCAACCATGTTTGAACCAATAACTGCTATATCCATAATGTCCCTCGTGTTAAATAAATCACATAATGATATGATACTAACATTATCATGTTGCAAAAATATCATTTGTGATTAGGATCTCGAATAACGAATGATCAAGTGTTACATCTACCACATTTCCTCATTCTTTGTTGTCTTATCCACATTTATATAGGAAAGTTGAAAATGCAAGACTTAGCAAAATATATTGATCACACTTTACTCGCTGCTAATGCAACTGTTAGTGATATCACAAAATTATGTGCAGAAGCGGCAGAGCACCATTTTGCCTCAGTATGTGTCAATACAGGATATGTGCCTTTAGCCAGTGAGCTGTTAAAAAACAGCGACGTTAAGGTTTGCTGTGTGGTAGGCTTCCCTTTAGGTGCATGTTTAACTGAAGCTAAAGCTTTTGAAGCGGCTGAAGCCGTGCGCCGTGGAGCTGATGAAGTTGATATGGTCATCAACGTCGGGATGCTAAAAAGTGGTGATTTAGACTTTGTTCGTCAAGATATTGAAGCTGTTTTTGCCGCTTGCGGTAACGCAACACTCAAGGTTATCTTAGAAAACTGCCTACTAACAGATGAAGAAATTACACAAGTTTGTGAAATTTGCCGCACAATTAAAGTTGGTTTTGTGAAAACTTCAACAGGTTTCAGTACAATGGGGGCGACTGAACACCATGTTGCTCTAATGCGTAAAGTAGTCGGCAACGAAGTTGGTGTAAAAGCGTCTGGCGGCGTTCGCGATCGTGAAACTGCCATTAAAATGATTGAAGCTGGTGCTAACCGTGTTGGCGCTAGTGCAAGTGTTGCAATAGTCACGGGGAATAATGACCAGCCAAGTGACTACTAAATGCTGGGGCGCGGTCTGACCGCGCCAATTTTATGTATTACAAAAGGACTGTAGGGTGATAGAAACTAAACAAAAAGAACGCCTTCGCCGCTTAAGTGAATGTTTAAAACGTTCAGGACGCATTCATTTAAAAGAAGCCGCTAGAATACTCGAAGTATCAGAAATGACCATTCGACGAGACCTTAGCGCAGATACCGAAGGCCCTATCCCAATGTCGCTACTCGGTGGCTATATTGTTTCTGTTACCCAACCCGCCAATTTAATCGCTCAAGAACAACAAGCGGATATTTTTACCCCAGACCAAACCGAAGCACTGTATATTCCAAACCTTGCCGCGAGTATGGTTACTGAAGATGATGTGATTTTCTTTGATAATGGTATTGAAATGGCAACATTGATTTCTCTTATCCCAGAGGAGATCAGTTTCACTGGAATTTGTTACTCACATAACGTTTTTTTAGCGTTAAGCCAGAAGAAAAATGCCACCGCCTTGTTATGTGGTGGTGAATATCGGCCAAAAAGCGATTCCTTTTACAACCCTTCATTACCTTCACTACTCGATTCAATTAACCCCAAAAAAGCCTTTATCTCTGCGGCTGGCGTACACGGGAACTATGGTGTGACTTGCTATAACTTGGATGATTTACCCATGAAGAAAAAAGCCATGGAAAAGTCCATTCGTAAGATTTTATTAGCGCCCTATAACCTATTTGATGAAGTTGCTACAGCCAATATGGGGGAATTGTCACAATTCGATGTGATAGTCACCAATCGCCAACTTTCCGATGAATACGAAACTTACTGCCGCAATGGTTTTGTGAAAGTGATTTTTTAAAAAAATTATCATTAAGCGGGCCGTTTATTACCCGCTTAAATTAAATTTTCACGGTTAAATAATCCTCTGCCATTATTGTGGCTGGGAATATTGCTTGGCACTCAGCAAGTAACCTTGGGATATCATGAGTCATATAACGCCCACTCAAATGGGTTGCAATAAAGCGTTTTACCCCAGCAGCACGAGCTAATCGAGCCGCTTGTTCCGTAGTTGAGTGCCCGCGTTCATTGGCTTTTTCCGCAAATGCTGCTTCTAAAGTGGTTTCATGCACCATAACATCTGCATTTTTAGCGAGTGCTAGCCCCTGGTCGGTTGGCTGAGTGTCACCAAAAATTGCAATCACTTTACCAGAGATAGGTTCGCCTAAATACTCCGCGCCATTCACAGTTCGACCATCTTCCAAAGTGATTGTTTTACCCGCTTTTAGGTCTTGCATCCACGGCCCCCGAGGGATGTTATCTTGCGCGAGTCGCTCTGCATCTAAAGCCCCGCTCTTTGCATGCTCTTCAATACGGTAGCCGTAGCATTCCACTCGGTGGTCAAGGGGGTAAGCCGTCACAATCAATTCGCCATCATCAAATAACTGCCCAGCTTGAATTTCAATGATGTTGAGTGGATAAGTCATATAAGACTCACTCACACTCAAAACGGTTTCAACATATTGTTTCAACCCTTTCGGACCATATAGCGTCAAAGATTCTGTTGCGCCCCCCATTGAGCGGCTGCATAACAAACCCGGTAGCCCAAAAATATGATCGCCATGTAAATGTGTAATAAAGATCTTGTCAATTTTTGGCGTTTTAAATGGGCTATTTAAAATACGGTGTTGTGTGCCTTCCCCGCAATCAAATAACCAATAGCTTTTTCGAATACCGACCAAATTTAATATCATACTGGTGACATTACGCTCTTTCGTTGGCACACCAGCACTGGTTCCTAAAAATGTAAGCTCCATACTACCCTCATCTAATCCATTGTTTTTATTATAGTAAGATTTTTTCCAATGACAATTTTATTGATTTTACCCAGTCACTTATTCGATATTTTTCAATTATCAATAAACGCGGTCATTCCAAATAATTCCAATATAAAAACCGCTTTTCCATATTATTCCAAGTAATTCCCAAGCGTTTTTCTCAATACTTGTTCCAAAATAACGGAAATGAATATCCAATCTAGGAATGTATTTAATGAATTGCCCTAAAGACAAACGCTCTCATCCTTTAGCCTTATTTATGGCAGCTTGGTCATTGACCATTATGCCAATGTTGCCTAGCTATGCAAAAATGCTCGAACCGAAAGAATTACCGCTTTTAGGCAGCACAGTAGAAAACCCTGAAAATAGCACCATGGAACGTGACTTAGCACAATACAGTAAAACAACTGCAACACTGCTATCTCAACAAAAAAATAGCAATGATATCGCTGAGATGGCACAAAGTTACGCGTTTAACCAAGCCGCTAATGTTGCAATAGACGAAATTACCCGTTGGTTATCAAAAGCCGGTAATGTCAAATTAAGCCTAAATGTTGATAAAAAATTATCCCTTAAAAGTAGCCAATTTGACTGGCTAATCCCTTGGTATGAACAGGCTGATATGCTGTTATTTACCCAACATAGCATTCATAATACCGATGGAAGGTTACAAAGCAATAATGGTATTGGGTTACGCCAGTTCAACGACCGCAACACAGTTGGTATCAATGCTTTCTTTGACCATGACCTTTCCCATTATCATTCCCGTTTAGGCATCGGTGCCGAATATTGGCAAGATTATTTAAAACTCACGGCGAATAGCTATTTACCTGTTTCTGGATGGCGTAGTACATCGGCATTATCTCAAGCCTATAATGCACGCCCTGCCCGCGGTTGGGATGTACAAGCAGAGGGGTGGTTACCTGCTTACCCTCACCTCGGCGGTCATCTTAAATTTGAACAATATTTCGGTCAGGATGTTGCTCTTATGGGGAAAAATAAACGCCAAAAAGACCCAACAGCAGCCTCAGTTGGTGTCAATTGGACCCCAATTCCCCTAGTCACCTTGAGTACTCAGCATAAAGTCAGTAGTGGATTACATGATACCAGTGCCAAAATGCAGTTTACTTGGGCATTTGATAAAGCATTCGCTGAGCAAATGGACCCATCGAAAGTAGGCGACTCCCGTCGAGTGTCTAGTAACCGCCACGATTTCGTTAATCGAAATAACAATATTGTTCTAGATTACCAAAAGAAAACCGTTATTCAGTTAAAGCTCCCAGAAAAAATACAAGGTGAAGCAGGCCAAGAATTACAACTTGTACAATCAGTTACAACTCAATACCCCCTTAAAAAAATTGTCTGGAACTCCCCTGAATTATTCGCTGCTGGGGGTGTTATTAGTTCATCAGGTCAAAATGCTAGGTTAAAATTGCCAGCATATAAAATGGCCTCAACCCCTTCAGAAAGTAAAAAATTGAACCGTTATCATTTAAGTGCCGTTGC
Source organism: Providencia sp. TYF-12 (assembly GCF_041344805.1). Classification (NCBI taxonomy): domain Bacteria; kingdom Pseudomonadati; phylum Pseudomonadota; class Gammaproteobacteria; order Enterobacterales; family Morganellaceae; genus Providencia; species Providencia sp. TYF-12. The sequence continues at coordinate 607,048 of NZ_CP166833.1, read as the reverse complement.
TTATGATATTAATGGGAATACATCATCAACAAGTGAAACACTGATTGAAGTCACGGATACCATCGCCACAGCAACCAGCCCAGCACAAATACAGGGTATTAATATCAGTAAAACAGCATCATTGGCGGATGGCAAAGAAGCCAATATAGTTTCCGTTTACATTACCGATGCTAAAGGTAACCCTATCGCAGGGAAAACCGTCAATTTTAGCGCCACGCTAGGTAAAATTGACGCTCATGGTGTGACAAACCAACAGGGAATGATTGACATGCCCCTGACCAGTATGATGAGTGGTATCAGCGAAGTTACCGCATCTGTCGATGGTCATACTGAAACCGTTGCCGTCTATTTTATCAGCGGTCATTTAAACAAAATTAAAATTCTTAACACCAGTACAACCTATGCTGGCGCAGAGACGACCATTTCACTCAGACTCATTGATGAAAATGACAACCCTATTTCTGGTGCCGATGGGGTCATTATGATCAATATGGGTAATAAACAAATCCCAGTAGAAATCGAAGAAAACTCCGCCAACCTAGGTGAATATAGTGGAATACTTGCAGGGCAAATGGAAGGTGATTACACCATAACTGCTTCTTTACAGGGAAAAACGTCACCAGAGTACACTTTAACTGTAAGCTCACCACTCACCGTCGATGCGATCAACCCTGACGGCAGCGGCCCTCAAGGTCAGTTAGGTGTTGTTGCGCATGTAGAAATCACCACAAGAGCAACCAGTAATTTGAACGTCGGTGATGATTTACTACTTACCGTTACCCTCAGTGATGCATTTGGTAATACACTTGAAGGTATAGACCCTCGTAATATCGACCTTGGAAACCATAACGCTAATCTTGTCGGTTGGTATGAAGAGCGCGATGGGGATTATTCTACCTACTTAACATTAACAGCAGCCGGTAACCTTGATATTGCAGCCTCAATCAATGGCCACTCAACACAAACAACGGTCTCAGTAAGCCAAGTAACACCTTAAACACCCTATTTCCCCCCGTATATAGGGGGGAATGAAAAAACCTTACCAATCAATTGGTAACCATACCATTCCAAACTTTTCCACTACGCTAACTTAATTTCCGTTTAAGTCCAATAAATTCACAAGCATATACACCACTCCCCCCTGACAATAGCAACGTTAATATTGATATCAGGAATAAGTTCGATGGCTCCCCTTTCGTCAAAATTGAAACCAACGTTCTCGAATCGCTTGGCGCTCGCCGCTGCCATTGGGTCTATCGCCATTATGCCGGCCATACCCAGTTACGCCCAAATACTCAGTACGGACAACTTACCTACATTGGGATTGGGTAGCGATGCCTTTCAATTTGACCCACTTCCCTCCTCTGATGGTACTGAACGCTTTCTGGCTAAATATGGGCAGAATGCGGCAAACTTGACCTCTGAGGAAAACAAGACAAAAAACCTCTCGGAAATGGCACAGGACTATGCTCGTCAAAAAGCAGCTGATGTTGCCACCGATGAAATATCTCACTGGCTGTCAAAAGCCGGTAATGCTAGGCTCAATATTAACCTTGATAAACAACTGTCGATTAAAAATACCCAATTGGACTGGTTGATACCTTGGTATGACCAACCCGATTTGTTACTGTTTTCCCAACACAGCATTCACCGAACTGATGGCAGGCTGCAAACTAATCACGGTATAGGGTTACGCCACTTTAACCAAAATAGCATGATGGGTCTGAATACCTTTTTTGACCATGATTTATCCTATCATCATTCCCGCTTAGGATTTGGCCTAGAATACGCACAGGATTACGCCAAAATCAGCGCTAATAGCTACTTAAGGCTATCTTCTTGGCGCAGCACATCAGAATTAAAAGATGATTATGATGCGCGCCCTGCCAATGGGTGGGATATTCAAGTCGAAGGGTGGCTTCCTACTTATTCAAACTTAGGCGCTAACTTAAAACTAGAGCAATATTACGGTGATGACGTCGCTTTATTTGGTAAAAATAAACGTCAGAAAAACCCTATGGCCACCACTGTTGGTGTGCATTGGACCCCTTTCCCATTGCTGGGTATTAATGCAGAGCATAAAATAGGAAATGGCAATACCAACGAAACTCGTGTAAACCTCGGTTTAACCTGGCTATTAGGCAAAAATCTAGCGCAGCACCTTGACGCTTCAGCAGTCGATGCAACTCACCGTATTTCCAGTAACCGTCATGATTTTGTTAATCGCAACAATAATATTATTTTGGAATATCAAAATAAAAACTTAATTTTGCTGTCATTACCTCAGGTTATTCAAGGCGTGACCGGCGAAGAAGTGTCTATTATTCGCAACTTAATCTCAGAGTATCCTCTCGAAAAAATTATTGTTGAAGCCCCTGAGTTGGTAGCGGCAGGTGGTAGCATTACGCTAAATGGTCTCAAGAGTTCAGTGAAGTTGCCCTCTTACAAAATAGCGGAAAATGACGTTAAAAACCAACAACTCAACCGATATCGCCTAACAGTAACCGCTTATGACATTAAGGGGAACATGTCACCACAAGCTGAAACCTTAGTTGAAGTGTCCAATACTGGCTTGCTCGCTATCATCCATAAAAATGGTACAAAAAAGAGTAATGTTATAGCAAATGGTCGAGACCCAAATGTATTCACTGTAGTTATTAAGGATTCGCTTGGACATACCGTCCCAAATGCAAAAGTGAATTTTACCCTACCCGCTGGGCTTACCTCGTTCAATCAAAAAAATACAAGTTATTATTCGTTATTTAACCATTTTATGTGGAAAGCACAGGTCGCAAAATCCGCTTCAGAACAAGAGTTCGCCATTATCGCTAATAGCAAAGGAGAAGCTTCTATTCAATTTACAGCTTCGGTATCAGGGAGCTACGCCTTAAAAGCCAGTACGCAATATGGTGCAGAAATTAACGAACAGTTTAACTTTAAACCCGATATTGATCAGTCGTTTATCGGCAGTATAGAGATTATGCAAAACAATGCGTTGGCAGATGGGAACAGTAAAAATAAAATTAAATTTCATATTGTGAATAATAGCCGACAAAGTATCGCAGGTGCACAAGTGCATTTTAGTGGTAAAAATGTCGCTATTTCACCGACGATACCTACCGATGAGCAGGGAAATACCGAATTAGAAATCAGTAGCTTAACTGCTGGAACAACAGAAATCATTGCCACTCTTAATGGTGATAGCAGGGTCATACCGGTTAACTTTATAGACAAAAATGCCACGTATCACAGTCAAGAAAACCGTATCGTTTATAAGGGGGCCTTATTTAGGCAGCCCACTCATAAACCTGCCCCCCAAACAGACTCATTGTGGCATTTATTCGGTCAATTATTTTAATTATATGGATACCCCTCACTTGAGACCACGCCATAAAATAAAAATAGTGGTTTAACTCTTAGCTCATTATTACCCCTTAAATGGGGCTTTTTTTTATTTTTTAGTAACGAACTGATGACGGCCACAAACCGCGACTAAATTTAATATTATTCCAATAAGAATAGCGTTTATACCATCTATTGATTAATTTGAAATGCATAATTTCCAACCCATTATTTCACCCTTTAGATAACTGATTTTGTTCAGGTAAGATTAATTCTCAAGCAACATAAATAGCATTTACTCGCGTTATAAACGGTCGCTTTTTATTAGCAATAAAAGCCACTCATCCCCCATTTTTTCGCCTTGCAAATTCCGCTTCTGTTTAAGTCAAACTAATTCACAAGCTCTTACCTTTATAAGCATTCCACAATAACAAAGTTAAAATTAAAACTAGGAATGAATTAAATGAGCCCCACTACATCAACAGCAAAGCCAACATTGAGACACAGACTCTCAAATGGTTTTGTGATATTTACTGCTATTTGGTCTTCGGCTGTTATGCCTGTTATGCCAAGCTACGCAAAAATGTTAAGCCCTGATGAATTGCCAACACTAGGTGGTGATTCACTCCCTCTTGATGACAATAAAACCGAACAGCTTATTGCTGAGTATAGCCAAAGTGCCGCTCGTTTTATTTCGGATAAGAAAAAAGCTGCAGACCTCGCTGAGCTAGCACAGGATTACACGCGTAATAAAGTTACCAACGCAGCAACAAATGAAATCAACCATTGGTTATCCCAAACGGGGAACGCCAAATTTAGTGTTGACGTAGATAAAAAATTAAAAATTAAAAATACCCAGTTAGATTGGTTAATCCCTTGGTATGACCAACCTGATTTATTACTGTTTACCCAACATAACGTTCATCGTACTGATGGCCGCTTACAAACCAATAATGGTGTTGGCGTCCGTCACTTTACCCCGGATAGTATGGTAGGCACGAATGCCTTTTTTGACCATGACTTATCTCGTTATCACTCTCGTGTCGGTTTTGGGGTTGAATACGCACAAGATTTCTTAAAATTGAGTGCCAATACTTACCTGCGTACCTCGTCATGGCGGGGGGCGTCTGAATTAAAAAATGACTACAATGCTCGCCCAGCTAACGGTTGGGATTTGCAAGCTGAGGGCTTTTTACCATCATATCCGCACCTTGGTGGAAACCTGAAGTTTGAGCAATATTTTGGGGATGATGTTGCTTTATTTGGCAAAGATAAGCGCCAAAAAAACCCACTGGCAACCACAATTGGTATGAGTTGGACCCCTTTCTCACTGGTAACCTTAAGCGCAGAACAGAAAATAAGTGGAGGATTGAGTGAAACCAATGCCAAAATGGAATTCACTTGGACATTGGGTAAAAGCTTAGCTGAACACCTTGACCCGACTAAAGTCGTTGAGTCGCGCCGTCTATTAGGTAGCCGATATGATTTCGTTAACCGTAATAATAATATCGTATTGGAATATCAAAAGAAAACCTTGATATCGCTTTCTCTTCCTGACATGGTCCAAGGAAAAACAGGGGATATACTCCCTATCATCAATTCCCTTAGTACCAAGTACCCTTTAAAAGACATCACAGTCCAAGCCCCGGAGTTTTTAGCTGCTGGCGGAGAGATCTTACTTGATGGTGCAAAAACAAAAGTTAAATTGCCCACCTACAAAGTGGCAATGACCAAAGAAGAAAGCAAGAAAAATAACCGCTATCGATTCACAATAACCGCATCTGACCACAATGGAAATCACTCTCCACAAGGAACGACATGGGTTGAAGTTACCGACTACGGCGTATTATCAATTAACCCAAACGAGGTCATCAAACAAGGTAACGCGATAGCTAATGGCCAAGATATCAATACATTAACCATAATTGCCCGGGATGCTTTAGGAAATATCGCACCGGACTCCGTCGTGACCTTCACCTTGCCTGCTGAGCTCAAACTGGCTACGCCAAAAGCCACCTCGTCACAAATGGCTTTTTCTAATCTATTTAAAAAAATGCAGGCGGCAAAATCAACCACCCAAAGCAAATATCGCGTTATCACCAATATGAAAGGAGAAGCATCGATTCAATTTACCTCTCTCGTCACAGGTAAGCACCGAATTCAAGCGACTGCAAACGGCGGCGTACCGGTTGAAGCGGCTTTTTCCTTTATTGCAGATACCCGCCAAGCGCATATTAATCATTTTAATATCCTCAGTGATAATGCGGTTGCAGATGGAAAATCTACAAATAAAATTCAATTCCATATCACTGATAACCATGCACACCCAATTCAGGGTGCCATGCTGCAACTTGATGCTGAAAATGCCAATGCCACACAGCTAAGCCCAACCGATGAGCAGGGTAACACTGATGTTGAAGTGGACAGCAAAATAGCGGGAACAACTAAACTGTCCGCAACACTCAATGAACAACACGTTGAAGTAAAAGTGAATTTTGTATTTGGTCAGCTAGCCAATGTCTCCATTTTAGACCTTGAGAAAACAGCCGCGGGTACAGATAGTATCATCATGATTTCTTTAACTGACCAATATAACAACCCAATTTCTGGGGCTGATGGTAGCGTAATAGCCAACATCGATGGTCAACCAACCCCCATTACAATAAGTGAAACTTTTGCAGGTAGTGGCGTTTATATCGGCACATTACCGGGACAACAAAGCGGTACACCAAACGTAACGGTGACTATTGGTACACACACATCTTCCCCAGAAGTTCTAATCGTTGAGTCTCCGAAGCCAATTACTCCTCTCACGCCAGATGGGACAGGAAAAAAAGGGGAAAAAGGTGTTGTTGATAATATAACTATAACGCCTAGTTCTCCCTACTCTTTGCAATCTGGGGATACGCTTGATGTTACCGTCACCATTAAAGATGCCTTTGGTAACGGCTTAACAGATTTAAACAGCAATAATATCAATATTGGCAAATACCAAGGCGATACATTGAAATGGATTGATAACGGTGATGGTTCATACACCACCTCTTTACCATTAACCGAAGTCGGTACCAATGATTTAACTGTTTCTGTTAATGGAACAATGAGCCCAGCCACTAAAGTCGAAGTGGGCAACGCCACAGGCACTAAAAATGTCGATAACGTGAAAGTCACCAACATCAGTAAACCCGCAGCAGGTGAAAATGGTACCGTGACTTTCCAGTTAAGTGATAAACACAACAACCCCATAGTCGGCGAAAAAGAAATTACCGTTAATATTGATGGTCAGCCACACACTTTGCCAGTAACAGAAACCTCCCCAGGTACTTATGAAGCTATTATTCAGGGGCAAATTGCAGGCAACCATTATATTTCAGTGGTCGTTAACGGGAAAGAGTCCCCCAAAGAATTGCTAATTGTTGATAAGCCACAACCTATCAAGCCTAAAGACCCGAGTGGTATAGGGCAAAAAGGTGAGCAAGGCGTCGTCGATAATATCGCCATCACCACAGGTGATACCAGCCATCTACAATCTGGCGATAAGCTCGAAATCACCGTAACCATCACAGATGCCTTTAACAATGGTTTGTCAGGGCTAGACACTAATAATATCAACATTGGTAAACACAAAGGCGATACGTTGAAATGGGTCGATAACCAAGATGGCTCATACTCTACCAATATTGAATTAACAGAAATTGGCAATAATGACCTCACTGTTTCTATTAATGGCTCTACCAGCCCACAGAAACAAACCCAAGTTAGCCATGCCAAAGGAAAAGACAAAGTTAGCAAAATCGTCATTACCAATCCCCCTACCCCAGCAGCGGGCGCGCAAAGCACACTGACTGTCAAATTAACCGACAAAAATGGTAACCCTGTGGTTGGTGAACAGGAAATGGTGATTAAAATTGATGGCAAACCGTACACTTTACCTGCAAAAGAAGGAAAACCGGGTATTTATGAAGTCACATTGCCAGCGCTACAAGCAGGCAAACATGATATTCATGTTAGTTTGAATGGCACCACATCAATTAAAGAAAAGTTGCTGGTTGAGCAGCCAAAATCAATTTCCCCGAACAACCCAAACGGAACGGGCCAACTAGGCGAGAAAGGTGTTATTGACAAAGTGGCTATCACGGTTGATCACACTCACCGTTTTGAATCCGGTAATCCTCTTGATGTCACCGTAACGGTGTCAGATGCCTTTGGTAACGGTTTAGCTGGTTTAAATACCGATAATATCGATGTCGGTAAACACAAAGGGAATACCTTAAAATGGGGAGACAATGGCGATGGCTCTTATACCACTACCTTGACCTTAACCGAGGTTGGCAGCAATGATTTAACCGCCTCAGTCAATGGTACCCGCAGCCCACTCACAGAAGTACAGGTTAATAACGCCACAGGGGCGTCCCATGTCGATCAGGTGAAAATCACCAAAACAGAAAAACCAGCGGCAGGCTCAAATAGTATTGTGACTATCGAGTTAACCGATAAACATGGCAACCTAGTGGCCGGTGAAAAAGAAATAACTATCAATATTGATGGTCAAGCCCATAAACTGCCAGCGAGAGAAAGGAAACCGGGTATTTATGAGGTCACGCTACCAGCACTGCAAGCGGGTAATCATAGCATTAGCGCGAATGTGAATAGTAAGGTCTCAACTGAAAATACAATCGTGGTCGCGAAACCGATACCAATAAAATCGAATAATACCGGAAAACTTGGGGAAAAAGGTGTTGTCAACAACATTGCCATGACAATGGGCGATACCAGCAACTTACAATCTGGCGATCAGCTTGGGATCACAGTGACTATCACTGATGCCTTTCATAACGGTTTAACCGAGATCAATACCCATACTATCAACCTTGACGGGTTTAACGGCAAACCAGTCTGGAAGGATGAAGGCGATGGTTCTTACACCACCACCATCACATTAACAGAGATTGGCTCAAAAGATTTAACCGCCTCAATTAACGGTCAAAAAACCCCTGCGACGGCCATTCAAGTCAGCAACGCTTCGGGTAAAAATAACGTCAGTAAAGTTGAAATTACCAAAATAGAAAAAGCAGATGCAGGTTCTAATAGCACACTGACTGTTAAATTAACCGATAAAAATGGTAACCCTGTGGTTGGTGAACAGGAAATAATTATTGAAATTGATGGCAAAAAACACACACTACCCATCAAAGAAATCGCCCCTCAAACCTATGAGGTTATTCTTCCAGGGCAACACGAAGGTAAGCATAGTATTATCGCGGAAGTGAATAATAAGCTGTCAGGCGTAAAAACACTGGTAGTTGAGAAATCAAAACCCATTAAATCAATAAACCCAACTGGCAGTGGTCTGCAAGGGGCAAAAGGTGTTATCGATAAAATTACCATGACCACCGGTAGTGTAGCCAATCTGCAATCAGGCGACGCACTCCGTGTGATGGTAACGCTAACCGATATCTTTGGTAATACATTAACAGGGATCGACACCAGTAATATTATTCTTGATGGCTATAATGCTGGAACACTACAATGGATTGATAACGCTAACGGAACTTACTCAACCACCTTGCCATTAACTCAAATAGGAGACTATAAATTAACCGCTTCAATTAGTGGTCATAAAACACCTCACACACCAATTAACGTCGCTAATACGACAAATAGTGCCAAAGTGAGCAATATCATCTTTGACGCTATCCCCTCTAGTGCAACAGGTGACAATAGAGTTATTACACTAAAAGTGACTGATGCTAATCAGCATCCTGTGACCCAAATAGCAAATGAAATACAAGTCACCATTGAAGGGAAGACAAACACTTTACAATTAGCAGAATCAACAACAAACAAAGGCACCTACATGGCTGTTTTGCCGGCGCAAATGCCTGGCACTTACATAATTAATGCCAAAGTTAACACGAAAACCGAGACAAGGATCTGGGTGGTAGGAGCAGCAAACACTATTACCGCCTCCCCGCAGGGCCAATTAAATGAACGCGGCACCCTCAACACCATTGAGTTTCAAATATCACCCCATAATGGTCTAAAAGTTGGCGACACCCTAACCCTAACCGCGACCATGAAAGATGCGTTTGGTAATACCTTAACAGGTGTTGATACAAAATTAATTAACTTACTTAAAAGCAAGAATAAAAATGCGCCATGGCAAGATAATCAAGATGGTTCTTACCGTTCAAGCCTACAGTTAATTCAGTTTGGAAAAGCGTCATTAAAGGTTGAGGCCAATGGCATCCAAAGTAATGAAGTGGCTATTGATGTGGCCTATAGCGAGCAAGTCAGCCATATCACCGCATTAAGTTTAGAGCCTATTTCCAATAGCGAAGCAGGTAATCAACCCACTATTACGGTGAAAGCTATTGATAATCAAGGTCATGCAATTACAAATATTGCAAATGCCATCACTGTAGCGGTAAACGGTCAAAAAGTGGCTGTCACCTTGACTGAATCTACACAAAATAAAGGCTCTTACATTGGCACCTTGCCAGCAATGACGGCAGGGAAATACACTGTCGAAATCAAAGCTGGTAACCAAACACAATCAAAAGAGTGGACTGTCAATGGCGCAACCACTATTACAGCCAATCCCAAAGGCCATACTGGTGACCGTGGTGTCGTTAACAATATAACACTCAATACGTCGTCAATTACCGCACTCAAATCTGGTGACTCTCTAAAGCTAACGGTCACCGCAAAAGATGCATTTAACAACCCCCTTAAAGGGATTGACCTGAACAGCATTACGCTAACGCACAACCAAAAAACCAACGTGACGTGGAAAGACAACCAAGATGGCACTTATACCACTGATTTATTGCTAACCCAACTCGCTAGCGACACAGTAAAAGTGAGCATCAATGGGCATGCCCAAAACGTCAATATTGTGGTGAATAATGCGATAGAAAGCACAAAAATCACCCATGTTGTACTTGAGCCTATCTATGCAAGTGAAGCAGGTGAAACTCAAACTATTACAGTAAAAGTTACTGATAATAATAAGCACCCGGTTACTGCAATTGCTAACCATATCACTGTTAAGATCAACAAACAGTCTCGATCAATACCTTTTACTGAATCCTCAACCCACAAAGGCATTTACACCGCCGCATTACCTGTAGAAAAAACAGGAGATTATACTATTGAGGTGAGTGCTAACCGTCACACATCAACAAAAACGTGGCAAGTAAAACAGCCTACGACCATTAAAGCGACAGCAAAAAATGGGAGTGGCGCAGAAAATCAACGTGGTGTAGTTAAAACTGTTAAATTAACCTCTTCGTCGCCCAACGGTCTCAAATCAGGGCATTCGTTACAATTAACCGTAATACTAAAAGATGCCTTTGGTAACACCCTTGAAGGTGTTGATAGCTCAGCTATTCAATTGCGGAACAAGCAAGCAAGCACTGTCAGTTGGTCAGACAACCGCAATGGAAGCTATACCATTATTTTACCGTTAACCGCTATTGGTGAAGATCAATTAATGGTTACCGTAAACAAGAAAGACAGTTCACCGCTGAAAATTAACGTCGATAATGCGACGGGTGCAACTCAAATTCATAAGGTCGAAATTAACAAGCTACCTAGCCCAGCAGCAGGTAAAAACAGCACCATCACGATTGTATTAACTGATGCAAACTCCCTGCCTGTCACAGGAGTGAACGGTAGTGCAATCCTTTCTATTGATGGTGTAGAAACGTTAATTAATATCACTGAAAAAACCAAAAACACGGGGATCTACACCTCATCGCTTTCAGGTCAAAAATCCGGCGATCATAAAATAAAGGTTACGGTTGGTGGTATTCATTCAACAGAATCAACCTTACACGTCAGCGCACCAAACGCCATCACCAACAATAAGCATGGCGCAGAGGGTGAACATGGCGTGGTAAAAACCGCTGAGCTCACAATCGCACCGGCTCAAGGCTTTAAATCAGGGGATAATGTAACACTGACACTGACGTTAAAAGATGCGTTTGATAACACACTGGTAGGGGTTGATACCTCAGCAATTAAGCTTACCCATAACCAACGACTGACTCCAGTTTGGACAGATAGAAAAAATGGCACCTATACCGCGGCATTAAAGCTGACAAAATTAGGTCAAGACCAGCTCTTTATCGCCGTGAATAACGAACAAAGCCAGAGCGTTTCCATTTATGTCTCCGCGCAAGCAGACAACAAGGCTATCCAACAAATCAACATTACTGATGTTACCCAAGTTGCAGCAGGAGCAAACAGCGCCTTTGTGGTTGCATTAATCGATGATCAGGGTAACCCTGTCAATGGCATCGATGACGTAACGGTGAAAATCGATAAGCACCCACCAATCTCTGTTTCAGTCACTCAACAAACGGATGGCAGTTACACAGGAACATTACCGGGGCAACTCAGTGGTGCTCATGAGGTGGTTATTTCTGCCAATAGGCTAAAATCCAAGCCAAAAACGCTAAACGTGGCGCAAGCCGATACCGTTACCGCAATGGCAGATGGCAGTGGTATAAAAGACAAGCAAGGTGTTGTTAGCAGCGTGGTACTAAATGCATCAAAAACAGCGTTAACATCTGGCGCGAATGTGCAACTGACCGTCAGCTTAAAAGATACCTTCCACAATCCACTCAAAGGAGTTAGCAGTAAACATATTGCGCTACAACATAGCCAAACGGGCAGTGTGGCATGGGTAGATCACAATAACGGCAACTACACAGCAACATTGCCGTTAAATAAACTGGGGCCTGATACACTGAAAGCCACAGTAAACTCAATAGCAAGCCAAGCTATCACTGTTCACGTACAAAATACCAACCAAGTGACGCAAATTAGCACACTGGAGCTTAGCCCTATTACCCCAACAGCTACAGGTCACTCGCCAACACTGACAGTGAAAGCCGTTAATATCAATAACCATGGCATCACGGGTATTGCTGATAACCTTAAAGTTTCACTTGATAGTGCGTCACAGCACCTAACTTTCACTGAAGATAGCCAACAACTAGGGACTTATACCGCCACCTTACCGCCTAAAAAAGCCGGTAGCTATACAGTTGAAGTTCGTGCGAATACACACACAGCAACACAAACCTGGGTGGTAAACGCTGCAACGGTCACCAAAGCAACCCATCACGATGGCTCTGGGGTTCAGGGTCAGATAGGTGTGGTTAATACCGCTGAACTGGCCATAAAAACCACCGCCAACCTCAAATCAATGGATACGATAAAACTAACGCTGACGTTAAAAGATGCGTTTGATAACACACTGGTAGGGGTTGATACCTCAGCAATTAAGCTTACCCATAACCAACGACTGGCTCCAGTTTGGACAGATAGCAAAAATGGCACCTACACTGCGGACTTAATGTTAACAGCATTGGGTGAAGACCTCTTAGTCGCTAAGGTTAACAGCACGCAAAGTGATCCGGTTAAGATTGACGTGAAAAAAACACAAGGAGATAAACACATCAACAAGGTTGTTATCACCCATATAACCCCTTCTGTAGGCGCAGGGGCAGAAAGTACCTTAACGTTTACCTTAGCCGATGTTCAAGGGAACCCGGTTGACGGCATCCAACAGGTTGAGGTCGAAATCGATCAGCTTAAACCGAAAAAAATTAACGTCAATCAACAAGCGGATGGCAGCTACACAGGAACATTAGCGGGGCAACTCAGTGGTGCTCATGAGGTGGTTATTTCTACCAATGGGCTAAAATCCAAGCCAAAAACGCTAAACGTGGCACAAGCCGATACCGTTACCGCAACGACAGATGGCAGTGGCATAAAAGACAAGCAAGGTGTTGTTAGCAGCGTGGTACTAAGTGCACCAAACACAACGTTAACATCTGGCGCGAATGTGCAACTGACCGTCAGCTTAAAAGATGCCTTCCACAACCCACTCAAGGGAGTTAGCAGTAAACATATTGCGCTACAACATAGCCAAATGGGCAGTGTGGCATGGGTAGATCACAATAACGGCAACTACACAGCAACATTGCCGTTAAATAAACTGGGGCCTGATACACTGAAAGCCACAGTAAACTCAATAGCAAGCCAAGCTGTCACTGTTGACGTACAAAATACCAACCAAGTGACGCAAATTAGCACACTGGAGCTTAGCCCTATTGCCCCAACAGCAGCAGGTCACTCGCCAACCCTAATGGTGAAAGCCCTTGATATCAATCAACATGGTGTCACGCAAATTGCTGATGACTTTAAGGTCACGCTCAATGGTGCACTGATAGACGCCATTTTCACTGAATCCTTAACTTCAAAAGGGGCTTACACCGTGACCTTGCCACCGCAAAAAGTCGGTAAATATACGGTTAAAGTGACTGCCTATAAACAAACCGCACAGCAAACGTGGGAAGTTAATGTGGCTTCTGTCATCACGGCAACCAACACCTCGGGAACGGGTACGCAGGGTGCACGCGGCGTGGTCAAAACCGCCGAGCTCACAGCGGTATCAACTCAAAACCTGAAATCAGGGGATAGTGTAAGACTGACGCTGACCTTAAAAGATGCGTTTGATAACCCTCTAAGTGGTATTGATGTTAAAAACATCAAATTAACCCACAACCAAACCGGTAATGGGCTTTGGGTTGATAACAAAGATGGGACCTACATTGCGGACTTAATGTTAACGGCATTGGGTGAAGACCTCTTAGTCGCTAAGGTTAACAGTTCGCAAAGTGATCCGGTTAAGATTGACGTGAAAAAAACACAAGGAGATAAACACATCAACAAGGTTGTTATCACCCATATAACCCCTTCTGTAGGCGCAGGGGCAGAAAGTACCTTAACGTTTACCTTAGCCGATGTTCAAGGGAACCCGGTTGACGGCATCCAACAGGTTGAGGTCGCAATCGATCAGCTTAAACCGAAAAAAATTAACGTCAATCAACAAGCGGATGGCAGCTACACAGGAACATTAGCGGGGCAACTCAGTGGTGCTCATGAGGTGGTTATTTCTACCAATGGGCTAAAATCCAAGCCAAAAACGCTAAACGTGGCACAAGCCGATACCGTTACCGCAACGACAGATGGCAGTGGTATAAAAGACAAGCAAGGTGTTGTTAGCAGCGTGGTACTAAGTGCATCAAAAACAGCGTTAACATCTGGCACGAATGTGCAACTGACCGTCAGCTTAAAAGATACCTTCCACAACCCACTCAAAGGAGTTAGCAGTAAACATATTGCGCTACAACATAACCAAACGGGCAGTGTGGCATGGGTAGATCACAATAACGGCAACTACACAGCAACATTGCCGTTAAATAAACTGGGGGCTGATACACTGAAAGCCACGGTAAACTCAATAGCAAGCCAAGCTGTCACTGTTGACGTACAAAATGCCAACCAAGTGGCGCAAATTAGCACACTGGAGCTTAGCCCTATTGCCCCAACAGCAGCAGGTCACTCGCCAACCCTAATGGTGAAAGCCCTTGATATCAATCAACATGGTGTCACGCAAATTGCTGATGACTTTAAGGTCACGCTCAATGGTGCACTGATAGACGCCATTTTCACTGAATCCTTAACTTCAAAAGGGGCTTACACCGCCACCTTACCGCCTAAAAAAGCCGGTAGCTATACAGTTGAAGTTCGTGCGAATACACACACAGTAACACAAATCTGGGTGGTAAACGCTGCAACGGTCACCAAAGCAACCCATCACGATGGCTCTGGGGTTCAGGGTCAGATAGGTGTGGTTAATACCGCTGAACTGGCCATAAAAACCGCCGCCAACCTCAAATCAATGGATACGATAAAACTAACGCTGACCTTGAAAGATGCGTTTGATAACCCTCTAAGTGGTATTGACGTTAAAAATATTGAATTAACCCACAACCAAACTAGTAATGTGCTTTGGGTTGATAACAAAGATGGGACCTACACTGCGGACTTAATGTTAACGGCATTGGGTGAAGACCACTTAGTCGCTAAGGTTAACAGTTCGCAAAGTGATCCGGTTAAGATTGCTGTCGGGCATGCTGAAGGGGATAGCAAGGTTTCCCAGATTAAAATTCTGTCGTCCATGCCTGTACCTATGTTAGCGGGCGTAGGCGGTACACTGGTGCTTTCCATGACAGACAAAAACGGTCACCCAGTCGCCAATATTAATCAAGTGTCATTTGGCATCATAAATAATTTGGGGACTACCTTCAACGTCTCTCAATTGGCTAATGGTAACTATATTCTCACATTACCAACCCTACAGGCAGGGGGATACACCTTTAGGATTAGAATTAACAAAATATCCGACACTATAAGCCTCACAGTGGAAAAACCAAAAGCTATTCTCGCAGATAAACCTGATGGCTCGGGGGCGACAGACTCACGCGGCGTGGTGAAGAACGTACAATTTGACCCTATACAGATAACTCATCAGCAAGCCGGTAATAAACTAAAACTCACAGTCACCTTAACTGACCATTTTGATCATAAGCTAATCGGTGTTAGTCGCGGCATTATGACCAAGACAAAACAAGCCAGCTCTGTAAAATGGCAGGATAACGCAGATGGCAGCTATTCCACGGAGTTGTTGTTGAGTAAAGTAGGGACAGATACGTTACAAGTAACCGTCAATAACATTTCCCAATCACAAACCATTCAAGTTAATGCCCCAGAAGGTAAATCTGCCGTTCACAGTGTGGAGTTAAAGGAGACTGGCAAGACGTTTATGGTCGGCGATTCCGTCGAATTACAATTAACATTGACAGATAGCCATGGTAACGGTGTTGAAAAGGTACAGGCTAGCGATATTCGATTAGAGCATAATAATACGCTTATCTCTGCACTCTCTTGGCAAGAACTAGGCACAGGGGTTTACACCACCACACTCCCGTTACATAAACAAGGGAGAAACACTTTTGTAAGTCAAGTTAACAACCAAGCAAGCACACCACTTGCCGTTAGCGTCAACGCACTAACCGGCCCAACACAGGTAAAAACCGTTCAGCTTAACGCCAGCACTAACCAACTGACAGTGGGAAGTAAAACAGAACTGACTCTGACATTATTAGACCAATGGAATAATGGTGTTGGCGGGATCACCGCTAAAGATATCACCATTAATGATACGCATATTAAGAAAAACCTAACGGGTTTAATCTGGACGCCACAAGGAAATGGTATCTATACTGCACCAACAACGGTTTCTACCGTAGGGGTCCACTCGCTGAAAGCAACCGTTAATCTAATAGAAAGTCATAATGTATTGGTTGATGCGCAGCCGTCAACCAACCAAAGTCATATAAATAAAGTTAAACTAACAACAAACTTAAGCACCATTACCGCAGGCAGTAAAGTCACGTTATCGCTAAAAATAACTGATATAAATGACAATCCAGTTATTAAACTCGATAATCATAAGATCACGCTGACTGAAAGTAACAACACCATACCCACTGTCTGGGATGAAGATCTCCATGGCTTAGGTATCTACTCCACCAGCATCAAGCTCACTAAGGTTAAAACACATAAGCTAAAGGCTGAAATTGGCCAGTTTACAGATATAACAAATGTCATGGTCAATTCACCATCGGGTAAAGATGCGGTGACGGCAATCGCCATTTCACCGATAGCCAGAAGTGAAGCAGGGGAAGCATCATCGTTCTTAATTCACTTAACTGACCAATATCGAAACCCTGTTAACAATGTCCTGAGTAGTGATATCACCGTGAAAATTAATGGGCAAAAACAGAACATTATATTTACGGAAAAAAATATATTGAACGGGTATACAGCTCACCTTCCTGCCGCTAAAGCTAACAGTTATCAGATAATGGTGGAAGTTAACGGGCTATCAAAAACTGCCGAATGGGTCGTTAATCCCCCTATAGCGGTCCCAATCACTTCTTATGATAAAGATGGGTTAAGGCGCTCATTAGAGACGATTTTTATTACTCACAACGCTCAAAGCACCACAATAAATTCAGGTGATAAAGTCACTCTAACTGTTGCGCTAAGAGATAAGTTCGATAACAAACTCACTGGTGCAAAAAACGCATTGAATTTACTGACTAATCTACAACCAACTACCGCATGGATAGAAGTCAGCGATGGGCTATATACTCAAGAAGTCATTATGAACAAGCTACACAAGCAATCAATTCAAGTGGTGGCAAATAAAATGCTCAGCGATAAGCTTGAGCTAACCATTTCACCTGCCGAAGGAGTAAGTCATGTCCATAAAACCCGACTTGAAACCAAAGAAGGCACCATTGAAGCAGGTAAAGAAGTCACCTTAACATTAACCCTAACCGATAGCGTTGATAATGGGGTTATCAAGGTCGATACTAACGATATTCAATTCACCAACAACCAAAAAGCCGTCAAGACGACATGGGCTAACATACAAGATGGCGTGTATACCACCAAACAACGGTTAGAAACCATGGGTAATTACCAGTTCAAAGCGGTTGTAAACAACCAACCAAGTCGTATACAGACCGTGGAAGCCACCTATCCAAGCGGAAAGGATGTGGTAAAAACAGCGGACATATCAGCAAATACCAGCATGGTTAGTGCAGGTGAAAATGTTGAGTTAACCTTAACACTGAAAGACCAATACCAAAACTTGGTGACTGGCGTCAATGGCTTGGATATTACTTTAGTCGATAACCATAGCAAACAAAAAATTGATAGCAGTAGCATTGCTTGGAACATGGAATCAGCGGGGGTTTATAAAGCCAAAGTTCCACTGACATTAGTCGGTAAGCATACGTTAACAGCCACCGTGAATACGGTATCCGCTCCAACCAACGAAATTACGGTGAACTCCCTAACAGGTGCTGCGAATGTGAAATCTGCGACACTTTCAACATCAGCAAAATCAATCATGCCGGGTACTAATGTAGCACTATCCTTAACCCTAAAAGATAAATATGACAACCCGGTCACCAAGGTCGACACAAAGGATATTTCCTTAACTGATGCGTTCGCGACCTTGCCTACAGCAAGCGTAACGTGGAATAGCTCGCAAGATGGCGTTTATACGACTAACGTCCAGTTAAATAAGGTAGGAAGCCACACATTAACGACCTCAGTTAAGAATGTGCTGTCTAATGATACCGTGAAAGTTGAATCATTCAGTGGCACTCGCCATGTCAATAATGCAACATTGGCTCTGGACAATTCAACAATAACCGTTGGTAATTCAGTCACATTAACCCTATCACTTATCGATATGTATGGTAACAACGTTAGTCAGGTGCCGGACGGTGACATCACCATAACTTATGGTAATACGACACTCAGTCCAAACTGGTCATCTTCTACGAATGGAACCTATACTGCATCGCTGCCATTTAACAACGTCGGCACTGGGTCATTGCAGGCAAGGGTGAATAAATACTATAGCCTTGCTCAAACCCTGACAGTCGCTCATCCAAGTGGCCAAGATAAAGTAGCAAAAGCTAACTTAACGGTAAAAACAACGTCACTCAAGGCTGGGCAAGACGTTGAATTAACCTTAGTGTTAAAAGATAAGCACGATAACTTTGTGATTGGCGTCAATGGCTCGGATATTGCTTTAATAGATAGCCATAAACAAAAAATTGATAGTAGCCGTATTGCATGGGGCATGGCATCAGATGGCGTTTATAAAGCCAAGGTTCCACTGACATTAGTCGGTAAGCATACGTTAACCGCCACCGTGAATACGGTATCCGCTCCAACCAACGAAATTACGGTGAACTCCCTAACAGGTGCTGCGAATGTGAAATCTGCGACACTTTCAACACCAGCAAAATCAATCACACCGGGCACTAAGGTAACACTGTCCTTAACCCTAAAAGATACATATGGCAATCCTGTTACCAAGGTAGATGCAAAGGATATCACCTTAACTGATGTATTAGTGACCTTGCCTACACAAACCTTAATGTGGAATAGCACACAAGATGGCGTTTATACGACTGATGTCCAATTAAATAAGCTAGGAAACCACTCGTTAATAGCAGAAGTTAATAATGTACCATCTAGCCATACAGTAGCAGTTAAGCCATTAAGTGGCCCTAGCCATGTCAAAACAGTCAAGTCAACTGTACCCAAGAAGGTTAAAATGGGTGAAAATACATCAATAACAGTAACCTTAGCTGATATGTATGGGAATGGCGTTATTGGCGTCCAAATGGCCGATGTCACTATTTCAGATACGCAAAATAATACCTCCCCTTCATCTTGGACAGATAATAAGGATGGTAGCTACACAGCAAACATTGTATTTAATACCCTAGTGACAAAGAAAATTAAAGTCAGTGTCAATTCACTCTCACACACCCAAGATGTAGAGGTAGCCGTTGGTGTCCCGGTATTTAGAACTGGTCGCAGTGAGTTCTCCGTTGTTAACCGCGATATTGATAAACGTGGTCACTCTATAGCCACTATCCAATTAGTGCTAAAAGATGCTGCTGGTAGCCTGATTACCGACCAATTCCCTACAATTAAGGTAAAAGGTGCGGCTTTGTATAATGATAACATGAAGGAACTCTCTAATTCCAAAGGGACTTATATCATTGATATATCCAGTGACAAACAAGGCACAGCGATTGTTGAAATAGATAAAGACTCCATCGGTGCAACAAACAGACCACCGACATTCACCTT
The DNA here is from genome assembly GCF_041344805.1 of Providencia sp. TYF-12. Classification (NCBI taxonomy): domain Bacteria; kingdom Pseudomonadati; phylum Pseudomonadota; class Gammaproteobacteria; order Enterobacterales; family Morganellaceae; genus Providencia; species Providencia sp. TYF-12. The sequence goes on along the minus strand of NZ_CP166833.1, from coordinate 587,092 downwards.
TACCGCTTATGGAAAAGTACAGCTGGAGACTCATATTAACCCACATACTTTTGAATTCAACAGTGGTTTCCCTAAATTCGGATTCAAAGATGCAACCTTTACCATTAAGGTACCTGTTGGAAGGCCATCGGATTATAACTGGCAGGTATCTAAAAATTGGCTCACAGTCAATAACAATGGCATAGTCACTTTCAACAAAAAACCAAGTTCTTCTTGGACGGCAGAAATCACAGCTCGTGCAAAATCAGGTGTTGGCCATGATGGGGTTGTCAAATTTAGTATTACCCCCCACATTTGGTTGGATCTCCGCTCATCTAAAGCGAGTACGCCTGAAGAGCACTGTAAAATCAACGGAGGAACTCTTTCCACTGTTACTGATTTTGCTTCAAACTTCGCAAGACAAACAGGTTCAATCATCCCTGAATGGGGGAACCTACAAAGATATCAATCCAGCATCTTCGCAATTCCGTATATCGTAGTTAAGCATGACCAAAGTTCTACCCATGATCGTACTTTGCTATCTATTGTAGATGGTGGCCTACTACCTTTTAACAGCAACTCCGGTGTAAAAATTTGGGACAATAGCGCTGTCTGCACCTTTAAACCTTAACTCACCCTCCCCCCCGCCTCGGCGGGGGTTTTTCTTTTTATCCCTTTCTCACCTCATCCCAATCTAACCCAAACTTTGCCAAATATTTTCGCAGCCTATCTGCATCATTTGGCTGTTTTTTATGTTGCCGTGAAATGGCAAACAGCTCACGCCCCGCTTCTGACAAAGAAGATGAACGCCGGCAAACTTCCAGCACGGTTGCTAACTGTTGCTGGTCGAATAAATCAATTTCACCAATTTGCTTTGGTAATGCATTGGTTGATTTTGACTGCCATTGAGCTTGCAAACGGCCAATTTCCTCTTCGGCTACCGCTTTGGTAATACGCCCGCGTTCAGCAAACGTTGCCATTCGGTTAATGGAGGCACCCAACTCACGGAAATTTCCACGCCAATGGGCTTGAGGGGAACAGGCAAACTTCACATAAACGTTTCGAGCTTCGCTATCAAAACGAATTTGGCTTTGTTGGTCTTGGCAAAATTTGGCTAATTCATAATCAATATTCGGTTCGATGTCTTCACGGCGGTCACGTAAGCCCGGTAAGGCAAATGTCCACATATTGATACGGGCAAATAAGTCTTCACGAAATTTGCCCTCTTCCACTTGCTGCGCCAAATTACGGTGAGTCCCTGCAATTAATTGAAAGTCACTGTGAATTTCTTCATCTGAACCATAAGGAAAAAAGCTTTTCTCCTCAATGGCTTTCAATAGCATTGCTTGTTCATCTAGCCCAAGTTCCGCAATTTCATCGAGAAATAAAATACCGCCATCCGCTTCTTTCAGTAACCCACGCCTTGGGTTGATTGCCCCTGTGAACGCCCCTTTCACATGACCAAACAGCGTCGACATAGCGTTATCACCACGAAGCGTAGCACAGTTTACTTCCACAAATCGCCCTTTAACTTGATGGCGGCTTTCACGCAGTTGATAAATTCGCCGAGCTAAGAAAGACTTCCCCGCCCCCGTTGGCCCATTGAGTAAAATCGGGGCTTTAGAGCGTAGTGCGACGCGTTCGATTTGCTCAATCATGGTATTAAATGCCGCGTTGCGGGTGGCAATACCCGATTTTAAAAACGAAACCTGCTGTTGCTGCTCTGTTTGGAAACGGCTGGTGATATGGGCGTAACGGCTAAGATCAAGGTCTATCACCGCATGAATACCGGCAGGGTCTTTCTCCCGCCCCTTTTGGCTTGGGGAGGTTTGAATTAACTTCGCAGGCAGGTAATGAGCCTCGGTTAATAAGAACCAGCAAATTTGCACCACATGGGTACCCGTAGTGATATGTACCAGATACTCTTCATTATCAGTATCAAATTGATAATGCGAAGAAAAATCCAGTAATGAGGTATAAACCTCTTCAAAATCCCACGGGTCAGCAATATCCACCTCATGCAGTACCACTTCCGTATTGGGAGAAGCTTGTTCAATGTCCTCTTTCACCCGGTGCGCCATGCCATAGTCATTCACCTGATGCAGTAATTCAAAACGACCAATATCCAAATTAGGCTGTTGGCAAAGGCCAACCGTTGGCCGCCATTTTGTCCAGCGATTGGCTTTTTTGCCTCTTCTATCGAGTACTGTGCCTAATACACCAATGACCACTTTGCGTTTCTTATTCATGATGAGTTTATATAAATTTATAAAGTGCGATATAAAAAGATAATAAATAGCCTAATTCATTTCTCTTGGTAATGTTAGTAAAATTTAACCAGATATATTTATTTGTTATTTTTCAATAATATAAAATTTTTTAACTTACTTTAATAAAAGTTGGCACGCTTCTGGCAATTATATCTTCATCCACTGCCGGAAATTGTCTGAACTTCGAGTTCAACCGGTGCAGACATGGTGACTCAGTCACTACATGGTCTGTATGCCGACGTCAGTAAGATACCTTGGTAATAGCCTAGCTATCAGGTTCGACTCCTGAAAAAAATACAAATCCAACTGTATAAAACTAAGCAGAAGTTAAGCTTGAAACCGCCACTCGAGAGCTTTGCCGAGTGATGAGCAGAAATTTAGACAGCCAATTTTGGCACTCTACTTTTCCCCTCACCACTTCGCTTTTTTCTTCAGTGCCGGATAAATATTGAAAAAGGAAAAATAATGAAAAAAATAAATATCGCTCAAGGACAAATCGCATTGACCGCTAAAAATGGGGATTTTAAACAATTACTGACTGCGGGTGAGCACCGTTTAAACGATTGGTTTAATCAATTGACGGTGTCATTGTTCACACTTGATAACGAACCTATTGATGAAAAACTGGCAGACCACTTACGCCAATTTCACCCTGATTGGGTTGATGATCACTGTATTGACATCGCTTTGACTGATGACGAGATTGGTTTTATATACTTGCACAATAGTTTGACAGAAATACTGCCACCAGCGAGCCGTCGGTTGTATTGGAAAAATAGCAATAATTTAAAAGTGGAGCCGCAGTCGCTAGAAAATAGCGTTATTGACTCTGTATTCGTTGCACGTCTGATGGGTAAAAAACGCATTAAAGGCAATGAGTTGGCCTTAATTAGCCAAGTACCTGCATGGCATGTCGGTATGCTAAAAATTGATGGTGAGATACAAGATTTATTACAACCGGGAACTTACGGTTATTGGAAAATCAACCACAAACCGGAAGTTGAGATAATAGACACCCGTTTACAATCATTAGAAGTTAGCGGACAAGAGATTTTAACCAAAGACAAAGTCACATTACGCATCAACCTGTGTGCCAACTGGCGCTATCACGATGTTTTGCTGGCATTCTCAAAACTGAGCCAGCCTGTAGAGCATTTATATCGTGAATTGCAGTTTTCAATACGAGAAATCGTGGGTACCCGAACCTTAGATGAACTTTTAGAAAACAAGCAGTTAATTGATGAGTTGATGTTGATTCAAGTCGCGCAGTGCGTCGTTGAGTTTGGCTTAGAAATCGATAGTATCGGTGTAAAAGACATCATTTTGCCGGGGGATATGCGCACTATTTTATCTCAAGTCGTTGAAGCCGAAAAATCGGCACAAGCTAACGTGATCCGCCGCCGTGAAGAAACCGCCGCGACTCGTTCACTGTTAAATACCGCAAAAGTGATGGAAAACAACCCAGTTGCGCTGCGTTTAAAAGAACTTGAAACCTTAGAAAGTATCGCACATCGAATCGACCAAATTTCCGTTTATGGTGGGTTAGATCAAGTATTAAACGGATTGGTAAAAATTAAGGAATAACAATGAATAACAATAACTTTAATCAATTAATTCAAGAAAATGGCGTGCCTGTAAAAATGTGGACCAACGGCGTGCCTGTAGACCCGAAAGCGGTAACACAACTACAAAACACCGCTAAAATGCCGTTTATTTTTAAGCACCTTGCGGTAATGCCTGATGTACACGTTGGAAAAGGTTCGACGATAGGAAGTGTTATACCAACCAAAGGGGCGATTATCCCTGCGGCAGTTGGCGTGGATATTGGCTGTGGGATGATTGCCGTGCGTACATCATTAACAGCGGCTGATTTACCAGATAGCCTGCAAAATATTCGTTTCGCTATCGAAGCGGCGGTACCACATGGTCGAACAACCCACCGCCATGGACGTGATAAAGGGGCTTGGTATCGTACACCGGATATTGTCGATACCCACTGGGCGCACTTGGATGAAGAGTTTAAACGTATCTGTGATAAATACCCAAAACTACGTAACACTAATCATTACAAACATTTAGGGACATTAGGAACGGGGAACCACTTTATTGAACTGTGTTTAGATGAACAAGACCGTGTATGGGTAATGCTACATAGCGGGTCACGCGGGGTGGGAAATGCGATAGGTAACTTGTTTATCACGCTGGCACAAAAAGATATGCAACAGCATATCGCCAATTTGCCGGATAGAGACCTTGCTTACTTTAAAGAAGGTAGTGTGCACTTTAATGACTATATGGAAGCAGTGGGTTGGGCGCAAGACTTTGCTCGCCATAACCGTGAAGTAATGATGCACCGCGTATTGGAAGCACTATCACGTGAAATTCCAAAGCCGTTTATCACAGAACAAGAAGCCGTAAATTGCCATCATAACTATGTGCAAAAAGAACAGCACTTTGGTGAAGAAGTACTGGTAACCCGAAAAGGCGCGGTATCTGCACGAAAAGGCCAAATGGGGATCATTCCAGGGTCAATGGGGGCGAAAAGTTTTATTGTGCGCGGTTTAGGTGACGAAGAAAGTTTTTGTTCATGCAGCCATGGTGCAGGGCGGGTCATGAGCCGGACAGAGGCTAAAAAACGTTTCTCTGTAAGTGACCAAAAAATAGCGACGGCCCATGTTGAGTGCCGAAAAGACAGTGATGTGATTGATGAAATACCGATGGCTTATAAAGACATTGATGCGGTGATGGCTGCGCAGTCCTCACTGGTAGAAATTGTTCATACCCTACGCCAAGTAGTATGTGTAAAGGGATAAAAGGAGAAAGCATGGAAACTAGCCATGAAAGTATATCCGTGCTGATGAAAGAACGGATAGGTAAAACACTTAAAGAAATAGAAGAAACTCACCACGTTAAAATACTCTTTGCGTGTGAGTCGGGTAGTCGCGGTTGGGGCTTTGCCTCCCGCGATAGCGACTATGACGTCCGGTTTATCTATGTTCACAAACTTGATTGGTACCTAACATTGGATAAAAAACGCGATGTGATAGAGAAACCAATTGATGATGAGTTAGATGTGTCGGGTTGGGAGCTTTCTAAAGCATTGAAATTAATGCGAAACTCAAACCCCGCATTAATCGAGTGGCTACACTCACCCATTGTGTATTTTAAGGATGAGGCATTTTTTACTCAACTGGAGCAACTGGCTGCACAATTTTATTCGCCACTAAAATCACGTTATCATTATTTATCAATAAGTAAGCGCAATTTACATACTGATTTTAAAGGCAAACAAGTTAAACTGAAAAAATACTTTTACCTATTGCGTGCTGTATTAGCATTACACTGGATAGAAAAAAGTAAAAACATGCCTCCAATGGCATTTTCAGAATTGGTGACTGCAACAGTCTCAGATAAATCAGTACGATTAGAAATTAATGAGTTGTTGGCGATAAAAAGCCAATCTGACGAAAGTCATTATGGTGCGAGACGGCCAGCTATAGACCAACTCGTATCAGAGACTATGACTAATGCAGAGCGAATGCAATTCCCTGAACCCGCTTGCCGTGATAGCCGTTTACTAGATAGTTTTTTCCGTACAGTTGTATTAGAAAATAACTAGCTATTGGTTATTCAAAAAAATAGACCATCAGAATATTTTTGATGGTCTTTCTTTAAAGGCAATGTCAAACACTTAAGAAAAATAATATTACCGCCAGCATGGGTTCTTCATAATTGAGAATTTCCCTGCGCCCATAAATGCCAATGCAATCGAGCTTAAGAAGAAATAAACAATACTTTCGATAGCCCAAGCGCCGGTTTTATCGAGTAAAAAAGTTTTATCCAAACCAATCATTAGCCATGCAACAACCATGGTAAACGCCACTAATAAAGCTGATGGACGCGTTAAAAAACCTAAAATAATAAAAATTGGGGCAACCACTTCACCTAAAATAGTCCCATAGGCAATAAATTCAGGTAAACCGTAAGAAGCCAGCAATGCCTTAATACCACTAGCCCCTGTTAATAATTTACTCATACCATGGAACAGCATTAGCCCACCAACCGAAAGGCGTAATAGCAACCTTCCTAAATCTTCATGAGACAATAAACGATTACATAGATTGACCACTTTATACCCCCTTAGAATATTTAAGCACATCATTAAGTAGTATGACTTAAAAACGTATTATGGCTTAGAAATATAAAGTAAGAATCATTTTAATTTGCATTTCTTATAACTAAATCAATTTTCATTTAATTATAATTTATTAACCTTTAACTCTTTCAAATATTACGTTTAATTAACGATTTAAACATCAAAAATACTGATCAATTAAACCTAACATTAAAAACTTTATGAACAATTTTTTACCGTGACCAGAGCAAGCTCAGTCAACGCATTATAAAAAAGGCTCTGGTTTGTTCGATTTAATTGCTCAGAAAACTGTGGTAACCAACTTTCTAAATGTTCATGCAATAATTCTTTTAATGCCTCTTCTCTCACTTGTGAAGCTAAAACCGCCGCTTGAAATAACATTAAACCAACATGGTCTGACGGTTCTGGATAAGGTGTTTGTACCGTCAAACGCTCACGTTTTAAAAAATCACTTAACGCCGCTGTTGATGAACCTTGCAATACCCCTTCAGGGTCTAAATATACCGAGCCCCATGGTGGGGCTGGTAATGCATTTGGCCCAATAAATAGCGCTGTCCACTGAGTATTTAACGTCGCGATATCTATTTTAAGTGACTCCGTAATACGGCGGCTAAGCTGAGAACTTATTTTACAGGGCCACTGAGAGGCAAAATCATCGAGCTTGAAAAAATGAATAGCATAATCAGCTGCGTCGTCCTCTGGTGAAAATAAATAACAAGTACCCAATATATTAAATGCTGCTGCATAGTGTGAAAAATGGATCATACAACGGGTTATTTCCTAGGTAATAGCGGTTATTCATTTAAAGATGAATAGTATAAAAACAGTAACGTAACAGAAATTCAGCAACAATAGCGGCAACACAGCCTACAGCAAAATAAACCTGACTCGCTGATGCATGAATACCCAGCGTTGTTTGCCGAACTTGGCGATAAACCCCATACCCTAAAACCACGATAGCCAATATGCCAATTAACCAACTCCCTATGCGTAATGACCAAATTCCTTGATAAGCACGGATAGAATCAATAGGAAAGGTAATAGATTCATTATGATAGCCAGTGTGTAATAAATAGCTTTCGTATGCAGGCTGATAAACTAAACGCGCTAATAAGCTAAGAGCAATAACTGCCCATAATATCCACAACCCTCGGACTGGAATTTGCACATCAAGTGAACCAACATTAAAACGCAATAACATATTGATGAGTAAATAATACCCCGCAGCTCCCGCGGTAAGCATCGTGCCGTAAAACATCAAATAGGTGTTATCATTCATCCAAGTTAACATTGATGTATACCGATAAATTGACGCCATAGCATACACATCACAGAGCCCAGCAATAATGGCTAACCCTAACAACAGATATGACAATTCCTTTTTGAACCATAACCATAAAAAAGTCAGCCCAAGAAAAGCAAAGTAGCTTGCAGTGAGTACCACTTCACGACTTAACCAAGACGAGAAAATATTTAACAGTGAATTAGGGGCATTAAGTGGCACGCCTAGGTGCGTAATCGAAGATAACAATCCAACACCAGCAAGCACACAAGCAACTAATAAATACCATAAGAAAAACTGTGAGTTAATTTTCCCCGCTAACGCCGTGGATAATTTTTTCGCAAAGACCCCCAACATCACACTCAGCCCAATGGATGTTTGCATTAAAAATGTGAATAACAATAATGGCCATTCATTCATTTGGCATCTCCTTGTAAGTCTTGAGTACGACCCGCCCCTTGATGTGGGTGGATCACTAAATTGGGATGGGTAATTGAGGAATCTGGTAACCCACGGACATCCGCTTGGTCCCCATACTGTTTTCTTAGTTCATCAATGGGGCCAAACTGAATAGCCCCTAACGGGCAAGTCGCGACGCAGACGGGTTGCTCCCCTTTTAATTGCAAGTCGATACAAAAATCACATTTCGACATTTGCTTAGTTTCAGGGTTCATTTGAGGAGCACCATAGGGGCAAGACCAAGCGCAGGTTCCACAACCAACGCATTTGTCAGTGTTAACCATGACGATGCCGTCCCCTTCACGTTTATGCATAGCCGTCGTAGGGCAATTCTTTACACACATCGGGTCAGCACAATGGTTACATGAAATGGATAACGTATAAGCAAACACATTATTCACCAGCCCTCCCGTGCCGTTTTCAATAAATTCTCCCCCCGTTACTTCGTAAACACGGCGATACTTACGCCCCACATCAAGGTTATTTTTATCTTTACAGGCCACCTGACACGCTTTACAGCCTGAACAGCGCGCCGAATCAATATAGAACCCTAACTGTTTGTTACTGACAGCGGGATAAACGTGGAATTTACTCATGCTTTAGTTACCTCCACCAATAAAGTTTGATGGGCATTACCATGTGCCATTGCTGTACTACGTGCCGAGGTTAAAACGTTAGCACAACCACCTTGGTCAACCCCGTTCTCATCGGGCTGCCACCATGCTCCGGCCTGCAAGGCAACAACACCCGGCATAATGCGCTGAGTTATTTTGGCAGGCACCATGGTGACACCACGGTCGTTATTCACCTTGACGCGTTCTCCATCTGTAATGTTTCGTCGTTTAGCATCAATCGGGTTGATCCACAGTTCTTGTCGCTGTACTTCTTGTAACCACGGGTTAGCAAATTGCGTTGAATTGGCACGATTACGGCCTTTCCATGTAATTAGTTGCAATGGATAACGAGTCGTGAGGGGATCTTCAGGCCCTTCAATGGCAGGCACGTAATGTGATAGTGCTGGAATATCCGCATCCTGACGCTCATAAAGGCGTTTAGAGAAAATTTCGATTTTCCCTGATGGCGTTTCAAACGGGTGGTTTTGTATATCTTGGATATTTTTCTCAAAAGCAACATGCCCCACATGCGGCTGATGCTTTAATAGATGACGGCGTTTTACCAAGAGTTCATCAAAGCTAGGAATATTATCTTCTGGGCGTTTTTTGTGCGCATCATTCACCAGATGTTCTATCCATTGCTTTTCTGTTCTACCTTCACTGAATACGTCACCTACTCCTAACTTTTCTGCGACTTCACATAACCATTCATAGTCACTACGGCGTTCAAATTCAGGCTCGATGACTTTTTCAGATAAAATGATGTAATTACCCGTCCCCCATGTGCCCCCGACGTTCCAGCGTTCTAAGAAACTGGTTTCAGGAAGCAAAATATCGGCATATTTAGCACTCGGTGTCATATATAAATCGCTGTAAACGATAAATTCGACTTTGCTTTCATCTTCCAGCACTTTAGCGGCATGCAAAATATCCGGATTCTGATTAGTCATATAATTACCCGCTAATGAAAAAATCATTTTGATTTCGGTATCGAGTTTTTCTGCATTTTTCAAACCGTTATCAGGGGTCACTAAATCTTTATTTTCACAGGCTTGAACCCAATTAGTGATATTGATTTTTGCTTTCACTGGGTTCTCAAATAAACTTGGGCCCGCTAAGGTTTTACGTAAATCAGGAGTGACTGCCATACCGTAGCCAGCAGCCCAACCGCCTTTACGCCCCACATTACCGGTAATAGTCGCCAACAAAGTCGCCCCTCTCGCTGAGCGCTCACCACAAATATGACGTTGAGGCCCCCAGCCCTGCATTAAGGCGGCAGGTTTGGTATTAGCATATTCACGAGCGAGTTGGCGAATAGTCTGTGCAGGGACCTTTGTAATCGGCTCTGCCCATTCAGGGGTTTTCACAATTCCATCTTTTTTCCCCATTAAATAAGCTATTAATGACTCGTTCTCGGGGACACCTTCAGGCATCTGATGTTCATCAAACCCGATGGTGTATTTATCAATAAAGGCTTGATCATGCAGGCCTTCGCTGATGATCACATACATCATCGCATCCATCATCGCGTTGTCTGTGGTGGGTAAGATAGGAACCCATTGATCAGCTAAGGATGATGCGGTATCCGAGTAACGCGGGTCGACAACGATAAATTTAGTGCCATTCTTTTTCATCTTTTGGAAATAATGATTTGAATGACCAAAAATCGTTTCGTTAGGGTTGTGCCCCCATAAGATCACTAAAGGCGTATCTTCTAAGGTATCTAAGGTGCTACCACTCGCTGAGGTGCCATAAGTATATGGCGTGACTGCCATGGTATTGCCATTACTCACTGAATGGTAATTTTCCAGAAAGCCCCCCGTTAAGTTAAATAAACGGCGTAGCATGTTGGCACCAGAAAAAATACCGCCTGTTACCCCCGTACTCAAACTGACAAAACGCGATGCTGGGCCATATTGCGTATTAATACGCTGCATATTATCTGCAATTAACGTCGTCGCTTCTTCCCAGCTAATACGTTCAAAACGCCCTTCACCACGTTTACCAACCCTTTTCATTGGGTATTTCAAGCGATTTGGATGATAAACAAATTTTCGATAGCTACGACCACGTACACATGCACGCATGATCGGCATCTCTTCATCAAGGTCGGCATCAGGGCGTGTACTTATGCGTGTAACGACCCCCTCTTTGACATGTGCTCGAATATCACATTTTCCACCACAGTCAAAACTACTACAGGTTGATACGATGCGTTCCGCTGAGTTTTGAATAAGCTTAGTAGGGATGATCTCTGGGTCTTCTGGTGTTGAGGCAATGGTTTTAGCAGCAATAAAGGGGACAGCCATGAGTGCAGAGCTGCCTTGAATAAACCGACGGCGGGTTAGTGGTTCGATCAGATGTGTTTGGCTATCATTCCGATCTGGGTAATTTTTCATAGTAACTCTACCTCTGGCGTACATTAGGTTGCCGCGATAGAGTAAACATTTCCCTCTTAGCCAACTTTCGAAAAATCGCCAAACACATCGGAATTTCAGCCAACCATATAAAACATGTGGTTATATCAATAAAAATTGCCTATATTCATAAAACTAACAACAATATTTGAATCTCAGCCAACAAAATTGCCTATGCGAAATATTCCACTGAAAACAATTGATGCGACGCCTCGTGATGTTCTCGCCATTGGAACCGATTACTTACCGAATGTACTCTTGAGCTCTCATGTTCACCGTCGAGCTCAGTTTCTCTATGGTGCTACCGGGCTAATTGAAGTCAGCACCGCAGATGGCGAATGGGTGATCCCACCAGATAGCGGAGTTTGGATCCCCTGTAATACTCCCCATGAAACACGTATGCTGAATGTCAGCACTCGTAGTTTATATATCGAGCCAAAAGCAGCGCCGCGTAGGGGGAATCGATGTGAGGTATTACGGGTATCTCCATTACTTCGTCAGCTATTGCTTGAAGCCGTTGATACCCCGCTCGAATATGACTTAAATGGTCGTGATGGCGCAATGTTCCAACTTATTTTACATGAAATAGCACAAGCGGAGCCGCTTCCTTTCTATGCCCCCATCCCCCGAGATGAGCATTTAGCAACACTGTGTCGTGAGTTTTTGAAATCACCACAAATTACCTCTCTTCCCCAAGAATGGGCAGCAAAACTCCATAAGAGTGAGCGCTCGTTTAGTCGTTTTTTTGGAACTCAAACAGGGTTGTCTTTCTCTGATTGGCGGCAACAAGCTTGTTTGTTAAGTGCAATCACCCATATTTCTGCTGGGAAGTCGATTACTGAAGTGGCATTTGATTTGGGCTATAGCAATGTGGGGTCATTTTCAACCATGTTTAAAAGGTGGTTAGGGCAAAGCCCATCAAGTTTTATTCAACGAATTTCTGGGTAAGCTTGCCTCAGATAGTGCTCAATCCTGAGCACTATCCACTGACTGCTAACTTTATACATTGATTGCCTTTTTCATTTTTTACTCTTACGCCTCCTAATATTATCCGTTAGGATAAAACAAAAAAGGAGCGTGCAATGACCACTCAGTTTTATAGTTATCAACCCACAAAAGGCCACGGGCTTCCTCATGACCCTATCCCATCGCTCATTGGCCCCCGACCAATTGGTTGGATTTCAACTTGTGATAGCCAAGGAAGAACAAACCTCGCACCTTACAGTTTTTTCAATATTTTCAACTACTCCCCTCCAATATTGGCATTTTCAAGTGTTGGTAAAAAAGATTCCGTCACCAATGCGATTGAAACGGGAGAATTTGTTTATAACCTCGCAACACTGGCGCTTGGTGAACAAGTGAATATGAGTAGCGCGACTCTGGCACGTGGTGAAAGCGAATTTGCCTTAACCCAACTATCAACATTACCATCCACATTAGTTTCTCCTCCACGTATTGCACAAACACCCGTATCAATGGAATGCATTGTCACTCAATATCAACAACTTAAACGGGCTGATGGCCAACTGTTAGATACTTGGATGGTAATGGGGGAGGTCGTGATGGTGCATATTGATGAATCAGCCCTACAAGATGGACTATATGACTGTGCAGGGCAAAAACCTCTGCTACGAGCGGGTGGCCCAGCAGATTATTATTGGATAGAACAACAGCAGAACCTAAAAATGTATCGCCCTAAATAACTTAAAATTAGAGTGGTCAATATTGTCTGGCTATTAACCACGTTAGTCCCTTCCCTTTATCAGTAGAACTTACACACTAGTTGCTCACTGCTATCTGGATAGGAAAAGTGCGCCGTAATTAAGTCAAACTGTGCTTCAGAGGTTTGAAATGGGTTTTCCCCTGTTAAATTACGCGCTGCTAACCTTGCTTTACACTTTTGATTATCAACGTTTAATACATGAAAAACATAAGATGCACCAGATGATTGCGCTAAAGATTTCAACCATTGGCGCTGGGTAGGCGTGTTTGCAGGGAAATCCATCACGACGGTATTACCCGCAGCAACAAGGTGCTGAATATGCTTTTCTAGCACTTTTTTCACTAAAGCACTTTTTTCAATATAATCAGATAGTTCTTTAATTTCATTAGGATATAGTGCAGAAAGCCATTCGTCTTCGCACAATAAAATAGTACGAGGCTGTTGCGATAGTGTGTTCGCTAAGGTGGATTTGCCTGATGCGATTTTCCCACAAAGAAAATGCAACTGGGGTTCACTATTAGGGTTACCAAATTCACTACGACGAATCCATTGACCATGCTCATCTTGGCGAAAGCCCTTATTGTCATTCACATGGGAAATAAAAATAGCTTCATCCCATAGTAAGTTCAGTTCTCTTTCCGTCAGTTGATATTTTTTTATCACGCTATTCCTTTTGAGCTAAAAATGGCCCAAGTTTTTACTTGGGCCATTTAAATTAATGCTTTCCTTTTTTATGATGATTAAGAGTTTCTTCTTTTAAATCAAGTTCATCACGTAAACGATGGTAAACACGTTCATTGATATTTTTATTTTTGCGCATTAGGTAAAGCGCTTCACGTTTGGCTTTGAGCGCCGATTTAGACATATCGCGCTCCATTTCAATCATTCTATGTAAATCATAAACATCCGATTCACTTTCATCTGAATTATCAAGTCGCCTACCGTAGATTTCGAGTAGTTGAGCACCAACTTCAGTTCGCATCGCGATTTCATCCACATCTTCTGAAGGGTGGTTCATTAGGTCACGTAAATGTGCCATTGCAGCTTCGTTTAATGCTAAACGAGCACGAATTTCGTCGTTATCGTACGGTAAATCCTGTACTAAGCCTTTGGTCAAAATTGGCAAGGCAATGCTGGCAATTAATAGTGAACATAAAATCACCCCCATTGCTAAGAAAATAGCCACATCACGATTTGGAAATAAGGAACCATCTGGCATCAATAAAGGTAACGTTAAAATACCGGCTAACGTAATCGCTCCACGCACACCCGCTGTCGCCATTACTGCCATCATACGAATATGCATAACATCTGCTTCTTTACCGCGACGGCGTTTATGGAAGACTGTTAAAGTCATCGAGATCCACACCCAAGTAAAACGCAGAATCGCCAATGCAATTGTGATCACAGCAACATACACAAACAACATCCAAGGGTGGCTAGCACCTGCGGCTTCTGCAACTTCAGGCATATTGGTCCACATACCAGGCAACTGTTCGCCAAGTAAAATGAAAATCATCCCGTTTAATGCAGTTTGAACAGTATCCCACACCGCTTTACTTTGCATACGAGTCGCTGCTTGCATTCGGCCTGCTATTTTCTCATAGTGCATCGCAATACCGGCAACAACCGCAGCTAAAATACCGGAAACATGCAGATGCTCTGCCAGTAAGTAAGCAGTAAATGGCATTAGCAAGCTAATCATTATCTGAATTGCCGGCTCTTCCCCTGTGCGTTTAACTAAGAATTGATTTAGCCAACCAATCGCCCACGCAACTAGCAGGCCTATTAAAATCCCACCAAATGCCACAAGTACAAACTGCCCAGCCGCAGAAGCTAGTGAGAATGTCCCAGTTAACGCCGCTACAACCGCAAAGCTAAAACAGACTAATCCAGTAGCATCATTCAGTAATGATTCCCCCTCAAGGATATGCGCCATACGTGAAGGCAATGGGGAGTTCACTGTCATTGCTGACACTGAAACTGGGTCCGTAGGGGACAAAATAGCAGCTAACGCGAATGCGACGGCTAGTGAAATGGCAGGGATTAACCAATGAATAAAAAAGCCCATACCAATAACGGTGACAACAACTAAACCTATGGCTAGCGACATTATCGGTTTAATTTCTTGAAATAAGGCTTCTTTAGGGATACGCCATCCATCAAGGAATAATAAAGGAGGAATAAATAAAAATAGAAATAGATGAGGTTCAAATTCAACGGTAAAACCGTATAAAGACAAGCCAGCCCCTAGTGCTATCTGGATCAGGGGTAATGGAATAATATCTTTGAGCAGTCGTGAAACAAAAACGCTCACAACAACGGCTAATAAAAAAACGAGTACAAGTGTCACTACTGACATTGATTGCTCCATGTTTAGCTAATCATTAATTATCAGTAATGCAGTAAATAGATAAATTGAATCAATGTAAAGTAACTATTAATTATCAGATACAAAAAAAACAAAATTGGGAAATCGCCTAACAATCATTACGTTACAATTTTATTATTTTTTATACCACCTCTTAATATCGCTAATTATCTATTTGATAGATAAAAATAAAAAATGCACACCATAATAAGTTAAGTATTAATATAGAAAATATACCTAAACCATCATTATTAGACTATTGACTGTTCTTTTAAAGATACTTTGTTTATTCACTAGTTTTATCTGTATGACGTTTATCTATATTGTTCCCCTCAAAACTATGGCGCTCAATCAGCTCCCGCAATATTTGCTTAAGCATTTTACTTTTACGAACACCTAGCGGTGCTAAAACAGCTTCTTCATGCTGCTGTGCTGCGATAAGGAGATCATCAACTAATGACATCCCGCTCGATGTCACGCTAACTAATGTTATTCGTTTATCACTACCATTATGGTTATTATGGCGGATCACATGCCCTTGCTGTTCAAGTCGTTGTAGCACACGTGTAATTGTTGGCTGCTTACTCACTGTTTTTTGCGAAAGCTCAGTGATCCCCATAGACCCATTACCTGCTAATGTGGATAACACCCGCCATTCCAATACAGAAAGCCCTTTGGTTTCCACGGTCGCGTGAAACTCTGAAGAGACCAGCATCCAAGCCTGCCCAAGCAGGGCAGGCAAATAATGATCAACAAAAATTTTTGAATCTGGCATTTGCTCCCCTTGATAAGCACTATGCATTAAATCACCGCCCCTCAAAGAGTAACAGAAAAGAGCAATAATTCAGCTAAAACTTACCATTTAGCAATGAACCAAACCCACCAATACCAGTCTCTAAACCCAACTTTTTCAACATCATATACGTGGTAGCCACCGAAGACGATAATACGGGTAGCCCTACGCGGTCTTCAATAAGCTGTATTGACGGTAACGAAGGCATCTGTACGCAAGCGGAAGCCACAATAGCATCCACTTGCGTATTCAATTTTTTGGTGATTTCAACGGGAGCTAGCGGGTTTTGCCGCCCCACATCCAAGTTATCAGGGATTTCTAGTGAAATGCTATCCACCACTTCAATGCCTTCATTTTCTATGTAATCAATCACTAACTGTGTGAGAGGTTTCATATAGGGCGTTAAGATAGACACTTTTTTTGCCCCAATAGCTTGTAACCCTTCCACTAATGCCCCTGCACTAGTTACAACTGGAGCTGGATGGCCATTATCCATGGTACGTTGAAATAAGCGTTTTTCAGAGACCCGATGGTAACCGTTCCCCATGCTCATGATCGCCACTAGGCAAGCATATCCCAGCACATCTACAGCAGCATCTGACAATTCAAGTGCGCAGCGGTCGCTATCTGAATCCATTTTTGCCAATTCGTCTTTGGTGACTTTTTGCATCCTCATACGGCTTGAGTGGAAAGTAAAACGCTCAGCAAATAGAGCTTCCCTAGCCCGTAATATAGCCGGGATCTCCGTTTCCATCGTGGTGTTGGATGAAGGTACAATTTGCCCGATCCGATATGTTCGCACTAAATTCATTGCCCTACCCCCCCAAACGGTTCTTCTGAGCTGGGAAAAACATTTAATTCATCGATATCTTGCCCTTGGTGATTAAAGCGTGCAGCAGTCAGCGGGCGACGATTTACCTGTAAATCAAAAATATCAAACCGATTATAGTGCCCAGTAATATCATGCATTTGCCGTGGCTGAATACAACGATTCAAATCAATCTCACCATACACAATGCCTTCTTTGTCAACCAATGGTTCACCAATCACCCGCCCATCAGGGCCGATAATGCCAGAAAAAGCACTATTAGGCCGCGCCAGTAAGTCACGGGCTTCTGGATGAGAGGCAGACATCGCCTCAATAATTTCCTCTGATACTGTTGAGCAAGCAATAATGGTGAATACTTTGCCTTCAAAACAGTGTGCAGAAGCGCGCAGACGAATAGCATCCGCCATATCGTAATCTTTTGGCGCAACGGGTAAAGCAATATAGCTGGCGATATGCACTAATTCCCCTTGGGCTAATAAAGCAAACCTCGCTAAGGTATTGGTATTTTCCCCACACGCTAGGGCCCCCAATGGCCCAATACTCGTTTGGTGCACTTTTAATGAAGAGGCATCCCCATTGGCCCACGTCAGTTTTTCCGCCCATGTCGGTACCAGTTTGCGATGACGGCCTAAAATTTGCCCCTCATCCGAAATGGTGACTAATGTATTGTACAAAGTCGCGATGCCTGTAGGGCTGCGCTCATTGACCCCAATAACAACGTTAATGTGATGGCGTGCCGCAGCTTGCGCGACTTTTTGAATTTCCGGCCCCGGAACTTCGATTGCCGATTTACACAGTTTTTCAAACCACGGACTGCCGTCAATTGGGTTCATTACCCAACTCCAATACGGATAGCCTGCAATAAAAACCTCTGGAAAAGCCACTAATTTTGCACCGTTATCTGCGGCTTCCTCAATTAACCGACACACTTTATCCACAGTTGCGTCAGTGTCTAAAAAGACAGGAGCCGCCTGTACTGCTGCTGCTTTAAAACATTGAAGTTCTAACATGCTTCCCCCTTACACTGACACAACCGGATGACGCAATTCACCAATGTGTTCAACATAGGCCTCTATCACATCCCCCGGCCAAACCCACTCTTGAGGAGAACGCCCCGCACCAACCCCCTCAGGCGTCCCAGTAGCAATAATATCCCCTGGCTCTAACGTAATACCTTGGCTGATATCTTCAATCAATGTATTCACATTGAATAACATATGACGGGTGTTTGAATCCTGTTTGGTCACACCATTCACTTTTAAGTTCAGGTTTAAATTATGGGGATCAGGGATTTCATCAGCAGTTACAATACATGGGCCAAACGGTGCATAAGTGTCTTGCCCTTTAGAGTAAATCCATTGCCCAGCACGGCGGCAATCACGCGCACTCATATCTATCATCAAGCTATAACCAAATACATAATTGAGGGCATCTTTAGCTGCAACCCTTTTCGCACGAGTCCCAATGACCACAGCAAGTTCGACCTCCCAATCTAATTGTTGGGTGATCTGCCCGTTATGTTCGATAGCATCTCCAGGGCCAATTACGGTCGTTGGCGGTTTAGAAAAAATAACCGGTTGTTTAGGCAATTCTTTCGAAGTATCTAAAGTACGACTAGACTCAGCAACATGCTCTACATAATTTAAACCTATGCCAAAAATATTTTTACGCGGACGAGGAATAGGCGCTAAAATTTTCACATTTTGCACTGGCCATGCCGTACCCGCAGGAAATAACCCTTGGTAGATATTAAGCAACTCAGTACCCACGCGTACGCCTTGAGGGCCTAAATCAATAAAATCCAACATATTATCTGGTAGATATTGCCCCTGTTCTTCAGCTAGACGAGCTAAATCCACGACTTGCTGGTCAACAATAGCCCCTAAACGAGCAGCGGCAGTTACATCAGAACGGTAAGTTATTAAGCGCATATGATTTCTCCTTGAGTGCCACTTAGAATTGCACTCAGTTTCACGTAAAATTAGTTAATTAAAACCAGACAAAATTGTTATCAATAACTCAGCCTGTTAAGAGGCCACCTTTTGGTGCCCATCGTTATCTACTAAGGCTTCTTCGTAATACAGGCCTAAAGACTGCATCACGGGTAAATCATTAAAACAAAACAGACATGCGTCATCCGTTTGTGAAATATTGACGTGTTCATGGAACATCCACGACGGTACGCAGAAAATGTCACGCTCTTGCCAATCAAAGCGCTGGCCATTAATCACTGAATAACCTTGGCCTTTCGCAACTTGATAAATAAAGCTCCCCGTATGGCGATGGGCTTTGCCCACAAACCCCGGTCGTAGCAATTGCATACTAGCCCCAATTGTCGGCATCACTGCCCCTCCCGTTAATGGGTTGGTGTAGTGCATCAAAATGTCATCAAATACCGAGCCATCCGCGACTTTTGCCGCACGACGTAATGCATCGTAAGTTGGCCCCCATTGGTATTTAAATAATGGGGAATACGGTTTATCCCAGCCGATATCATGTGGCCTTAACGCAGTGCCGCCCCACATGCCAACAGGGTAATCAAGTGGGCGTGTCTGTACTTGGTGTAAATCAGGGTGAACTTTATAGAAACCGGCTTCCATGGCATTAACCAATGGAATATCAAGGCCATCTTGCCAAATGCACGGTAAACCATCTTCCGCTACCCCATGCTCATGCCATGTGCCGTTAGGTGTGAGTACAAAGTCGTTAGCTTCTAGCATCATTTTCTGCCCTTCTACGATGGTATAAGCACCACGACCTTCCATAATAAAACGCAACGCCGAAGAGGAATGAGCATGAGCAGAAGCGGCTTCTCCGGGATGCATGACTTGCAGACCGGAATACAACCACCCCACGGCGGCCGCCACATCTTGACGACCGGGGTTATTCAGGTAAATCACACGACGCCCTGCTTTTTCTGGGGTCACTAATTCCACCGAACGCAACACATGCTCACGTAGGTCACGGTAACGCCACAAAACTGGCACAGAACTAGACTGAGGTTGCCACGGCTCTATTTTGTTTGCGACTGTCCATAAAGCGCCAGTTTTTAGTGCATCCAGTTGTTGGTAATACGCGACAAGTTCAGGGGTGTCAGCTACATCAGCTCGACCCGCCACATTTTCACGATATTGGTCATGGGACTGTGTTCTCATGCTATTTTCCTCTTCATTTGCCAACGCTCTTAGCGTGACCTCAACGATTGGGTAAGCTGTTGGCGCCCGTATTCATACGCTGCTGGCCACTGTGTTTCCCAGCCATAGCGAGCACATTCATGTAATAACCATGCTGGGTCAGATAACAATGGACGCGACAATGCACATAAATCTGCCCGCCCTGCTGCGATAATGCTGTTAACTTGGTCAGCGTCGGTGATCGCCCCAACGGCGATCACCGGGACCCCGGCTTCGTTACGAATGCGGTCAGCCATTGGTGTCTGGTACATCCGGCCATATACCGGCTGCTGTTGCGGCGAAACCTCCCCTGAAGAACAATCCACCATGTCGACTCCCACTTGTTTCATCGCACGAGCAATTTGCACCGCATCATCTACAGTGGTCCCCCCGTCTACCCAGTCGGTACTGGAAAGACGTACTGACAATGGTTTTGACCACACTTGGCGTACTGCGCTGATCACTGCCAATGGAAAACGCAGGCGATTTTCTAACACCCCGCCATACACATCGGTACGTTGGTTGGTTAATGGAGAAATAAAGCTCGACAGTAAATAACCATGACCAGCTTGTAATTCAAGCCAATCAAACCCTGCTGCCTCAGCACGCTTGGCAGCAGCGACAAATTGGTTAGTTATTATTGCCATTTGTGCTTCAGTAAGTTCTGCCGGTGTTTGTGAAATATTGGGTAAATACGGTAGAGCAGAAGCAGAAACTAGTGGCCAGTTCCCTTCTTTCAGAGGGTGATTTTCATTTTCCCAACCACGCTGAGTTGACCCTCGACGCCCTGCATGACCCAATTGAATACCAATTTTGGCACTGGTATTTTGATGTATAAAAGTCGTTATGCGCTGCCAAGCCGAGACTTGCTCGTCATTCCATAACCCAGCACACCCCTCAGTGACACGTGCATCTGGGGCGATAGCCGTCATTTCTGCCATGACTAACCCTATTCCTCCTAACGCACGGCTCCCTAGGTGTACCAAATGGAAGTCTTCAACCACGCCTTGATTGGCGCTGTATAATAAGGTCGGTGAAGCCACCACACGGTTACTCAAGGTAACCCCACGTAACTGATAAGGTGTCAGCATTGGCGGTATATTGACTGGCGGTGTGACACCCGCTTGCGCAGCGAACCACTGTTCGTATTTTTCCAGCCAAGGAGTATCACGAACACGCAAATTTTCATGGGAAATACGTTGAGAGCGCGTTAACAAAGAATAAGCAAACTGCTCGGGAGCAAGGTTTTCATAGCGGCTAACATTTTCGAACCACTCGGTGGAATTACGCGCCGCATTCTGAATTTTCAGGACTTCCACGCTACGTACTTGCTGATAATGTGCTAGCCCATTGCGTAAATCACCTTTTGCAGTTTTCAGGCTTTCACACAGCTCAATCGCATCTTCTAAGGCTAATTTGGTGCCTGAACCGATAGAAAAGTGCGCAGTGTGAGCCGCATCCCCCATTAACACGATAGGTACATCTTTCCCTGATGTTGGTTGAGTCCAGTGTACCCAGTTATCACAAATGACCCGCGGGAAACGGATCCAAATTGCTGCGCCACGTAAATGCGCAGCATTAGCCATCAATTTTTCCCCTTCAAGCCATGGAGCAAACAAGTTTTCACAGTAGGTAATCCCATCTTCTTGCGACATCTGGTCAATACCTGCTTTTAGCCAAGTTTCTTCTGTCGTTTCAACGATAAAGGTTGATAACCCTTCTTGAAATTGATAGGCATGAACTTGGAACCAACCGTGTTCATTTTCGGCGAATAGGAAGGTAAATGCATCGAAAATCTTTTTAGTACCTAACCAAACAAAACGGCAACGACGCGGGTCAATATCTGGTTTAAATACCTCTTCATAACGCGTACGTACCGCGCTGTTAATACCATCGGATGCAATGACTAAATCGGCTTGGTACTGACGGGCGATGTCTTGATCGTCCGTGACTTGAGTTTCGAATACTAGCTCGACACCTAGTTCAAGGCAGCGGTCTTGCAAGATATTGAGTAATTTTTTACGCCCTATACCAATAAAGCCATGCCCCCCACTGCGGTGGCAAGTCCCTTTGAAATGCACATCAATGTCATCCCAGTGACTGAATTCCGCAGCAATGGTCTCTGCCGACTCAGGGTCTGCACGGCGTAAGTTATGCAGTGTTGCATCTGAAAATACGACCCCCCACCCAAAAGTGTCATATGGCCGATTGCGTTCCACTACCACAACCCGATTTTGAGGATTTTGCCGTTTCATCAGTAACCCAAAGTACAAGCCTGCAGGCCCACCACCAATACATACAATATTCATCATATTTCCCCTTTTGCGCTTACGGGTTGTTGAGCAGTTAACGCCTGATACAGAATGTCGGGTATAGGAATAGCTTGATGTGTCACTAGCGAGGTGGTGACATAAGTTTGTGTCACTTGCATGCGTAATTCCCCCTCTCGCCCTATGCAGCGCTGACGTAAGGTCAAAGATTTGCTACCAATACGTTCGACATGAAGCTCTAGCATCACTTCATCCCCCATACGGCTAATCGCGGTAAACTCAGCGTCTAAGTGCACGGTCGGCAACCCAAACCGTTGTTCAAGGATATAACCGGCAAACCCTTGAGGAATGAGTTCATCAAACCAGTGTTCAAGTAGGTTGTTAAACATCACAAAATACTGGGGATAAAAAACGATCCCAGCAGGGTCACACTGCGAAAAATGAATTTTATGTGGTCTAGAAAATTTCAGTAAGCTCATGATTTACCCTTAATTTATAGCCAGCCGTTGGCGACATTTTTCTAATTCTTTTCCATGTTCATCAGCCAATGCAGCTTCACGCAGTTCCCGCAAATTAATTGGCGCTAACTTGCTACCCTGCTGGGCAACGATATCCATTAATATTTGGAAATTACGCAACCCTCGAGCATGTGTATCGCTATACCCCTTAACCACACGCTGGCACTGCGTAATTTCTGCAGCTAGTGCAGGGTTGGTTTGTGCAGCCTGAGCCACTAGCTCTAGCCACTTTTCAATCCGTTGTGTTTCAAGTTGATAACGTAACGTCGAACGCCGTCCTTTTCGCCAAGCAGCTAATAGATACAACTGTAAAAAGCCAAAGAAAGAACTGGTAGTGATGGTGCGCCCTTTTTCTGTCACTTTGCGAAGCGCTTTGTGTAACCAATGTGGACGCATTAACCAGCGACCTAAATTTTTGGGAAGCGTTTCGCAGATTTCTTCAATGCGTGGATGCATAAATTCATTGATATTCAATAATTGGTTATCTTTTGCCTGTACTTCATCGCGTACTCGCGCAAATCGGCTATCACGGATTTTCAGGTCAGCCACACGGATGGTGTCCTCATAAGACATCCAAAGGGCCAAATGGCGTGCAAGTGCCCGCTGTAACCGCTCATCTTGGCCACCATTTTGCGCAAACAGGTTATTAAGGCGATTCAAGTACAACGTGGCATAAGCAGGGTCTTGGTAATCAATAAGCCGACGGATGCCTTCGGTGACCAGATAATGCACATGAGGAGAAAATTCATTTTCGACACGCGCTAGTAACGCTGAAACTTGCTTGTTTTTAGGTGTATGTATCACGTTTTGTGCTGATGGCGCTTGGTAAGGCTCTTCCGGGTGTACTGACTTTTCAGCACCTAATGCGAAAGCACGCAAGCTTGGTTTTACACCGACGCCACCACGAACAATCGTTTCCTCAAATTGCGTGCGGCTAAAGGGTAAGACCCCTGAACCAAACAACGCACCAAATAGAACCGCGCTGATGACACTGCCTGTATCCTGTGCCGCTTGTGACATATCAAAATGAATAAACTGGCGGGCAGATGAACTTGCGTGACGAATAAGTGCTTGGCTATCAACGCGCCCATCTCCCATCGCTGACTTTTCAGCAATTGAGTAAACACGGTGTGTCGAGCTGATTAAGGTCGTCCGTTCTGGTGTAACAAAACCCCGTTGAACTGCTCTGCCCGCTTCCATTAACTCAGAAGCCAGTACTACATCAACATCACCCGGCATAGGCATCAGGGCTAAAACTGGGCGTGGCGTTTGTAAGTTATCTGCGCCAGGAAATAACTCGACATAATAAATCGTCGCTCCCGTACGCTGGGCAACACCAGGTACTGAAGTTGTTTGCGCAAAATAACCATTTTCTTCGCCTAGATTGACTATCCAATCCGCAAGAACTCCGCCACCTTCACCACCCATCGCTAAAATCGCTATTTTGATGGGCTGCAATGCTATTGAGGATGAAAGCATTTATTCCCCCTTAAAAACTGAATTGTTCACGACGACGCGAATCACGACGTTGTAAATAACCAATAAACCAACCACGAATACGGTGGCATAGCTTGTCCCAGCCAGTTGGATTAGTGATAATCTGGGCTTTAAAAAATGAAGGGCATAAAACAGCGGCATGAGAAACCTCACCGCATAAGCCGCAGCCCACACAGCTATCCATTACTGTTGCAACTGGGTCAGTTCTCAATGGGTCTTGGTTGGGCTTGATGGATAAAGATGGGCACCCTGATAAACGAATACAGGAGTGATCTCCCGTACATGTATCAGGGTCGATACCGAAACGTTCACGCACGACTCGTTTACCCGCAGCAACATCAGTACGAACCTTTTTCTTTTCACGTCGCTGTTTATTCAACATACATTCGCTTTGTGCAATGAGAACTTTTGGCCCTTTCTCATCAGTAGTTAAAGCTTCACGTAATGTGTTAGTCATGGTTTTCAGGTCATAAGTGTGTTTAATGGTTTTAACCCAATTCACACCGACCCCTTTCACGGCCTTTTCGATTTCATGGCCCGTGCTACGCGTTGGGTTTAAAGCGGTTGATGAAAGAATATCTTGTCCACCCGTTGCTGATGTATAGCTGTTATCAACAACAATGGTTAAATTATCACTACGATTAAACACGCTATTCGCAATACCACTGGTTAAGCCGTTATGCCAAAAGCCGCCATCACCCATAACTGAAATAGCGCGCTTCCCTGCTTTTGCATTCAAGGCCGCAGCACCCGCACCTCCCAGCCCATATCCCATGGTGGTATTACCTAAATTAAAAGGAGGCAGTATGGAAAATAAATGGCAACCAATATCTGCACTGACATGGTGTTCACCCAATTCACGTTCAACCAGTTTCATCGCAGTAAAAATAGGCCTTTCTGGGCAGCCAGTACAAAAACCGGGTGGGCGTGCATGTACCGAGCTATCTAATGTTGGCTCTGCTGCATTCACATATTCAGGTAGAGGGTCATCAAGCTGTTGAGTGGCAATGTTAATGGTTGGAATACGGATTTGCTTTGCAGCGGCTTTAACTTGAGGCTCAATTTTTCCGTAATGTTCAAGGAAAGAACGCAAGCCAGCAAGCACAGTCGCTGTATTGTATTCACCTGCCATCGGCAACATATCCTTGCCATGTAATTCAATATCAATATTTCGTTGGCGTAGGATATTTGCTACGTTTTGCTCTACAAAGTTCGGTTGCCCTTCCTCTAGAATAAGAATGGCCTTTTTATTGCGGCAAAAACGCTCAAATTCATCATCAATTAGAGGATAGGCCACATTCATCACGTATAACGGTATTTGGCTGTTACCAAAAACATCCGCTAATCCAATTTGGTTTAAAGCGCGGATCAACGTGTTATAGCACCCCCCTTGTAATGCAATGCCCACATCTTCTGCGTCTTCAGCAAAAAATTCATTCAGCTCACGCTGTTGGATAAATTTAATTGCAGCAGGCCAACGTGCTTCAATTTTTTCTTTTTCGTGCAAGAAACTTGCTGGCGGCAAAACAATACGGCTAACGTCTCTTGTCGGGTTTTCGAGGGCATCTTTTACGGTAAATTTAGGGTGTTGATTATCAGAGCAAATGAATTGCCCATGAACATGGCAAGAGCGAATACGCATCTGTAACATGACAGGCGTATTACTCGCTTCAGAAAGATCAAACCCATCTTTTACCGCTTGAACAATAGATGGCAAATTAGGACGAGGGTCAAGTAGCCACATTTGAGACTTCATCGCGAAAGCATGGCTACGCTCTTGCATAATAGATGAACCTTCGCCGTAATCTTCCCCAACAATGATCAGTGCCCCACCCAGTACCCCGCCAGAAGCTAGGTTTGCTAGAGCATCAGAAGCGACGTTAGTACCCACAGTTGCTTTAAAAGTCACTGCTCCACGAAGAGGATAGTTCACGGAAGCCGCGAGGGTTGCGGCCGCCGTTGCTTCACTGGCACTGTTTTCAAAACGTATTCCATACTCAGATAAAATATCTTGTGCGTCAGCAAGTACATCCATTAAGTGTGAAATAGGCGCACCTTGGTAGCCAGCTACATAAGAAACACCTGATTCCAATAGTGCTTTTGTGACAGCAAGAATGCCTTCACCACTAAACGTTTCCCCTTGCCCTTGTCGTAATTTTTCAACTTCTTGTATAAACGATCGCTCAGCCATTTTTACCTCACCCGTAAACGTCAGAACGTTTTTATCTTTTTTGTGTTTCTTTCTTGTATCCTTTTTGTTAATGAAAGGTCAATCCATGATTAATCATGGATATTAGATTTATGCAGAGAGTGGATAAGGCTTGCAGATAGGGGACAAATCGCCAATGAAAACAACTAGAAAATACTCTTTTTCAGCAAAATAACTGAAAAGAATTAACCTCAAAAAATAAATTGATGATGCAAAAATAATATAATTGCAGTAAATAACCCCTATAAAAATAAAGGCATTAGCTATTTAATTCAACATAACAAAACTAAATAGATAATTAATTTGATAAATTCACTAACCGATAGATAAATAGAAACAACAATATGATAAATCATGAATAATTAGCTAATTAAATTATTAAAATAACGTTATATTTTATATTGTTAGCACCATCACAATAACCACATAGTTTCTATTTTTTTGCATTTTTTGGATAGTTTCTGCACGTTTTTAGCTAGGTAAGGAAAACTGTTTATGCTATGTTCAATTCACATTTGGTTAAAAAATAATTAATGAGATGTTAATTAAAAATGGAATATAACTGCTTTTATCCTGAATAGTGGATCACTCTTCTCTTAAAAAGAAGTGTCACATCATTAATCGTATACAATAACCATTTGAATTAATTTATAAAAAATATAAAAAATGATAACAATGCAGCTAAAGATTGACCAAATATGAAATAAAGCTGAAAAATAATTTTGGAGGTACCTCCGATGTTGAGCAACTCGTGGCCCCATTCACCTGCACCTCAGATTGAAAATCAGCTCTGTTCTTCCGAGCGCTTATTGTTTACATCCGCAGATCCCGAAGAGATCAAGTCCATGGTTGGTCGGGTGATGAAGCCCCATCAGTTTCATTTACTCAACCCACATCAACGCCTTGATGCCCGTATGCATTATATTCCCATGGGGGATATTTCGCTGAGCCGTCTACGATATGGCGCTGATGTTACTATTGCTCCAGGGCAACTGCAGGACTTTTTCCTAGTACAAATGCCGTTGTCTGGCAGTGCGACCATTGAAAGTGGCGGAAAATGTATAGAGTCCACACCACAAATGGCATCGTTACTTAGCCCAGAAGAATCAACAACCATGCGTTGGAATAGCGATAACGATCAGTTTATGTTGCGTATTTCTCGCTCCTTACTAGAACGGTCTTTAGTTGGCCAGCTAGGACACACTTTAGATAAACCATTAGTTTTTCAGTTGGGTTTTGCATGGCAATCCTGTATTGCATGGCGCACCTTAATGAATTACTTAATTGAATGTGCTACACGTACACCGGATCTACTACAACATAAGTTGATCACCACACAAGTTGAGCAATTGGTTTCTGTCACTCTTCTCTCCACCCAAGGCCATAACTATACTGAAGATTCTGGAATGCGCAGAGCCACAATCCGTCCTCGCCATGTCAGGCGTGTGCAGGAATACTTAGAAGCTCATGCCCATGAACCTATTACAGTTGAGCAACTAGCCCACATTGCGGGAGTCAGTTTACGTAGCTTATATGCTGGCTTTAAAGAGTTTTTAGATATTAGCCCAATGCAATATCTACGCGATTTACGAATGGAACGGGTAAGAGCCGAACTGCTTTCTGGGGAAGCGACCAGTGTCACGGGAGTCGCATTACGTTGGGGATTTGCTCATATGGGACGTTTTAGTGCGGAATATAAACAACGATATGGTGAAACGCCGAGCCAAAGTCTGAAAAAAGCCTAAATGATGTCTTACACAAAGCCCTACATCGCTATTTTAACACGGTGTAGGGCTTTAATTTATTATACTCGTTAGAATGGAATGGCCGCTTTTAAATAAATTTGCGATCCTTCTGGGCGGTTTCTCACTTCAAAATCTTTTTCCCATTTAGCCGTAAATAACCAGCCTTGAGGGTTGGCATAACGAATGGATGGCCCTATCGAATAGGCTCGGGCTTTTCCTTGTGCTGAATTTGGCCCACTATCATTTGTTGTTTGCATAAAAGCATACCCGCCAATCCCTGCAACCCAACCATTTCCAAAGCCCCAGCCTAAGCCATAATCAGCATGAAATGCTTGGCCTGAACGTGTTTTTGTATCGTTATTACGGAAGTTAAAATCATACATCATTTTTAAATCGGCATTCACACCAACTGGGGGAATATAACTTATTGCCCAGACAGGCTGTAATGCCCAGTAATTTTTCCCCAGACTTGATGGGTCAGTTTTACTGTATTTCCCTGTTGGGGCGTAGGCATCTAACCCCACCACATAGTGTAAATCTGCCGATGGATGAAAACCTAAGGCTGGTCCAAATGTCACATCGCCAAGGCCACGGCTGTTGTCTTTCTGACCTGCTGCCTTTGCGGTAACATCCAATAATGGCACAATCGTATGGAAAGCTAAGTCACCACCAAACACTTTTTGGTCTGTCACCCAAATCAGCCTTGGCGCTAATACATTCACATTTACACTAAAACCCGGCACAGGGATTTTATCCCCTTTGTTATCGCGAATACTGTCATAATGCGCATTTCCACCATATATCAGTACATGGACACCTTGTGGTGGTAGCGCCCCTGACATAAAGTTTTCGAGACCATCGGGATAAACACCTAATCCACCACCTTCGGTAGCGACCGCACCAAATGAAAGAATACTGAGACACGAACCTGCAACAAGCCTACTGATTATTTTTGTTTTCATCATATTTCCTGCCATAGTGGGTTGTCTTACTGTGTGTGCTTTGCCTGCGATAGTACAAATCCATTGCTGATTTATTTATGTCCTACGTTTGACTGCCAATTTTTGTGCAACAAGGTAACCAGAGCCACCACCAAGCCCGGGGCCGGGATGTGTTGATGCGCCAATATGAAAGAGATTTTTTACTGCTGTTTGATGTGCTTTTGTTTGCCCCGTCGCCGCAAAAGGGCGTAACCAAAAGAATTGGTCTGGTGAGCAAGTCCCTGAGTAAGGATCACCGCCGACGAGATTGCAGTTATAGCGTTCAAGATCAGCTGGAGAAATCGCTTTACGGCCGACAATCAGTGAAGAGAACCCCGGCATAACTTGTTCTAAACGCTGCTGTATCCGATCAGCTACTGCTTCACGCACTTGCTCATTCCACTTTCCATCTTCTGGAATTGAAATTTCACCAGCACTATCACCTTTTAAGGTGCGAGGAAGCTCCTGCATTTGAACCCATAAAATCCACCCTCCATCGGGGGCCCTGCTTGGGTCAAGCGCTGTCGGCTGACCAATACCAAACGTCGGTTTATCAGGTAAGTAACCGTTATTCGCTTGGGCCACAGACAAACAAACCTGTTCCATACTTTCCGTAAAATGAACCAAAGGAACATGAAGAAGCTCAGGGTTACACCAAGGAGGAGGAGCACTCAGTGCAAAATGGATTTGCATCCCCGCACGCCCATAACGATAACCGTTTGACCTTTGCTTTATTTGTGGGGAAACATTATCAAGCAATACGCCATATAACTGAGTCGGGGTAACGTTGCATATCACGCTCTCTGAAGCGCTAATGTCCTGCCCATTAGCCCTAACCCCTGTTGCTCGGCTATTCTTCCCAAGGCCTTGAGTAATAATTTTTTCAACGTGCATCCCTGTTTTGAGCTGCCCACCATGGGCTTCGATAACCTTCGAAAACGCCTCAACAATGCGCTCGCTCCCACCTTTTACAACAGGCATACCACCAGCAACTACCGCTGCAAATGTGAGTTTCCCAATTAGCGCAGAACTCGCTTCATCAGGCCCTAACCCTGTATGTAATACCCAAGGCGCCATTAAAGCTCGGCTAAAATCATGTTGTAGCTCACGCTCAGACCAACGGCGAAAGCTTTCTATTCCAGACTTAGCAAAATCCAATAACCCATCTACACCTCGTTTGCGCCATTGCGAAAATAATAATTTCAACATGCCCGCACTGTATGGGTTTTGCCCTAATAAACCAAATGTCAGTGCTGCGTCTTGGTTAAATAGCGTCTCTGCCATTTTACGAAATGCCGTACCGTCTCCCGGTGCTAAACTATCAAGTTGCTTTGCTGCTTCAGCAATATCGCGCTTTAATGCAACAGACTGACCATCTGGCTGAACTAACCCTGTCGAATAATCACATTGGCAAAACTCTAAACCATATTTTTTTAAATAAGGTTCGAGTTCCTGATAACCGGGACTGCCTACGAATAACGAATACCAGCAAGACAGTAAGTCGTGGGTATACCCCTCAAATAAATTTTCAGTACGAATGCAGCCCCCTAAGCGGTCATTACGCTCTAGAACCAGTACTGATTTACCGCGTACCGCCAATAAGGCGGCACACATTAATGAGTTCATCCCGCTGCCAACAACAATGACTTGAGGGTGAGAGTGTGTTGTCATAAATCACCCCACCAGCGCTAGTACACGTAATGGGCTACCTGAGCCCCCTTCAATTTTTAAAGGAGCGGCAACAATGACGACGCCAGTTGCAGGTAATTTATCGAGGTTTTTTAAACATTGCAGGCCATATTTATTGCTGCCATGCATCAATGTGTGACAGGGATATGCAATTGGCCAGCGATAAGATTGCCCTGCATCAGTATTAATAGTCTCAACACCAAACCCTTTCACATCACGCTCATGAATAAGCCACTCAACCGCTTCTTGCGATGGTCCGGGTGTGTGTGCACCATCTTCGTGCATATTTACATATTCCACAGGGTTATCGGCCTTTTTTGACCAATCCGTCCGAAATAATACCCATGCCCCTTTTGGGATTTTGCCGTGTTTGTGTTCCCATTGTTGTAGAAACTCTACCGTCAGTACCCAATCTGCATTGTTAGCCACTTCTTGGCTGGCATCGACCACAACCGCTGGTGCCACAAAATTTTCGACAGGGATCGTATCTACGGTATTATTGGCTTGGTCTTTGCCGCTTATCCAATGAATAGGTGCATCAAAATGGGTTCCTGTATGTTCCCCACAACTAAAATTATTCCAATACCACCCAGGGCCGTTATCATCGTAGCGGGAAATTTGTTCCATACTAAATGACCATACTTGCCCAAATTGTTCGGGTAACTGCAAGGCAGGAAACGATGGGGATAATGTCTGCGTCAAGTCAACAACGCGAATATTGCCCTGTTGCAATTCTTTTACGAATGTCATCAATGCTGGCTGGTTCATAATCTCTCCTACACCTAAAGGGCTTCATGTAAAGCGGTAAACGTGCCACCATGGAAAACCAGCGGCTTACCTGTCTCACTGCTAATCCGCCGAACATGTCCCACCATTAATAGGTGATCACCGATATGGTCTTGTTTATGATTTTCGCAAACTAAGGTGGCTATCGCGCCATGTAGCGCGGGGACACCTTCTGGCGTTACATGGGTCGCCACATCTGCAAATTTATTTTCGATGCGTGGGTTAGCAAAACGCATGGCCAGTTCTTGGTGCTCTTTACCTAAAATATTGATAGTGAAATGACGGCAATCACGAAACACAGATAAATTTGGTGAATGGTTAACTAGGCTCCATAACACCAATGGTGGGTCGAGTGATAACGATGCAAATGAGTTAATTGTTAACCCAACGTCACGGCCATCCTCTGCACGTGTGATCACAACCGCGACCCCTGTTGGATAACAACCGAGTAAATTGCGCAAGGCTTTAGGTTCAAATTCGGTATGGCCCCATTCCCTATCACACATGAATGTATCCTCTGCAATCATAGACATATTGGACTCCCCTTTTAGGCTCGAGCTTCTTCCATCATTTGTGATTGGATGTAAGCCTCGCAAGCTGCCCCATCTTTCCACCAAGGAAATAAGACTGGTGGGTAGTTGAATGCATTAGCGATAGTATGTGAGAGAGATGGCAACTGTTGAGCGGCATCCAAGAGATGTAAAATATGCGGTTCAGGAGGAGCCAATAAAGAGTTTGTCCACTCAACAACATAGCGACCATATTTCCAGAATTGTTCGAAAGTGTCGTTCATCCACTGGGCGGTATAAGGTTTATCTCCATGCGCTAAGATAGCGTCATAGTAAACTTTGCTGGCTTTCGTCGCATTGTTTGAACCTTGCCCTGTCAACGGGTCATTGGTGACTAGCGCATCACCTAAGCCGAACACAATTTTACCTGATGGCAGCGTTAACACGGGCTTACGCACTGTCGGCGCAAATCGTCCCGCTAAAATACCGTTATCATCCGTTAGCTCAATGTTATGGCAGCGCTCCCCTTCCCATGGTAAATAGGTGTTAAGGATCTTTTTACTGTAAGCCAAATGTTCTTGGGGAGTACGCGCCTCGTTCCATTGGTCCATTGGCCCACCGGGGACCCCTTCAAAGACCATAATGTGGCAATCACCGCTGTTCGTCAGAGAAGGGAATACGAAATATTCACCAACTCCAGGGATCAAGTTAAATGAAACTTGTGAATATTCAGGGGTTGGTAACATGCCGTGGACATAGGTCAATGCCAAAGCTCGCTGAGGTTTATCATACGGCGAACGGGTTTCATCACGCTCAAGGAGCTTGACTATTTCACCTTTGCCCCCTGCTAATATTACTAAATCATGGGTTTCCGCTAGGCGTTCGAGCTCTGCAATACCCACATCTTCAATACGTAAATTACCGCCACGAGCCGCAAATAGCTCCATCCAATATGGCATTTTGATACGCTGATCAACGGCTTGCGCATAGTTATCTAAGCGAGACCGCCATGTGATGGCTTTTTCACCCGCTTTTTCTGGATGTGGAACCGTAAAACCAATACCTTCAACGGGTGGGCAATCTTCTTCCCAAAAATTTAGCCCTAAATCACGCTCAAATTGTAGTGAAATATCGAACATGCACTGGCTCGACATCACACGGCCTTTTTTCACATCATCTGGAGTACGGTTTGTTGCAACTGTGACTTCATAGCCTTTATCGAGCAAGCCTAAAGCTAATGGCATACCCGCTTGACCACCACCTACGATAGCAATACGACGCATAGTATTTTCCTCTGCAAAGTCTTTAATATGGTGTCTTATTCAGCAAGACGGGGAATTGCGGGTTTAGCCTGTTCGGGTCCCATAGCCGAGTAACCGCCATCAACGGCGTAATCTGCGCCAGTGACAAAGCTCGCTAGGTCAGAAAGAAGGAACGCGACAACTTGAGCAACTTCTTCAGGGTCGCCAACGCGTTTTAATAAGTGGTAATCCGCAGCTACGCGGTCTGTTTTTTGCCGGTTGCCCCCCGTTATTTCATCCATGACACGAGACCAAGTCCAACCCGGTGACACAGAGTTCACACGGACCCCGTCCTGCGCATAATCCATCGCTTGGCTACGAGTGACCTCTAACATAGTGGCTTTAGATGCGGGATATAACCAACGACCAGTTTGCGCAACGCTAGAAGAGATACTGGTGAAATTAACTATCGCCCCTTTACCCGACTTCACTAAATGAGGTTTGGCAAACTGAGCCGCCATGACGGCACTGACAACATTAATATTTAAGGCAGTTAGCCAATCTTGCCTTGTGGATGACTGGCCTTCATCAAGATAAGTGGCGGCCAGATTAACTAAAAAATCGAGTTGACCATATTTTTGCGCAACACGGTCAATTCCCTGCTTAAGCTGCTGATCATCGGTAATATCTACTGGAAGAAAATCAATATTCGGCTCATTTTGAACAACTTTTTCACCATTCACTGCATCAATATCAAAAATAGTGACCGTCACGCCGTAATCGCTCAATATTTTCGCCACGGTTGCACCAATTTTGGTCGCACCTCCGGTAACGATGGCAATTTTACTATTTAAACCTCTCATCTTCGGCATCCTCTTTTTTACTCTCATTTAATTACAATGATTTCACAAAAAATTAACCTGACGAATAATTACGCAAAAATAGCCAAAAGCTGTAGCCGATGGACGCAAAAATTATCCATTCAGTGCGGCAATTTAAATAATAATGTGTTGATATACCTAAACAAATAGCCACTTTTTGCAGTGGCTATCCAAATGGTGAGAAATGTGATGGGATGCAAGTAAGGGGAAATGACTTATGGGCGTTCCAAAATTCGTGCGCCGGGGCCTCTTTTTCCCAATACATCATCAGGGTTGCGAAGCGGGCAATCACTCAGTGATAAACAACCACAGCCAATACAATTATCTAATTCATTGCGCAAACGAGTTAACTGCCTGATCCGCTTATCTAAAGAAGAGCGCCACTGGGTGGACATTTCTTTCCATTGTTCCGATGTGAGTGAACTATTCGCAGGAAAACGCCCCAAAGCTTCTTGAATTTCATGTAGTGGTATCCCCGTACTTTGCGCAACTTTAATGATGGCAATATAACGCAGAACCACAGAGTGAAAACGTCGTTGATTTCCTTGCGTGCGTGTACTTTGGATCAACCCTTTTGACTCGTAAAAATGAACTGTCGACACCGCCACACCAGCACGTTTAGCTACCTCACCAACGGTTAATGCCCTTGTAAAATCTATTTTTTTTCCACTTTCTTTGCGTGGTTTTATCGCTTTCGTGTCTTTCTCTGCCATTTTTGCGTCCCTTAGCTTGACCTCAACTTAACTTAAGGTTTTATAGTACCACCCTGCAAGTTTGTCAATTGACATTATTTTTTTAAAGGGGATAGGTTTATGCCATCGGTGATCACCAAATTGTTAGAAAGCAACAGCTTATGGATTATTGCTCGTTTGCTGATCTTGGTTTTATTTATTTCATCTGGTTTAGCCAAAGTTTTTGATTATGAGAATAGCCTTGCCGAAATGCGTGCTGCCGGTCTGCACCCGGATTGGTTTTTCAATATCGCATCTGCTTTTGTCATGTTAGCCGCTTCCGTTCTGGTGCTTTTCAACCGCCTTTTATGGCTTGGAACTGGTGCTCTAGCCGTATTTTTGTTTCTCACTATTGTGATTGTTCATACCTTTTGGAGCTATACAGGGGAAGAAGCCAAAATCGCTATGTTTTGGGCGATTGAGCATATTTCAGTCATCGGTGGCTTAATCGCTGTCGCTATTGCAGGGCATTTTCGAGGTCTTTATTTCGCGTTAAAAACGCAGAAATAGAAGGAAAATCTAATGAATAAAAAAACAATAATCATACTGTGTTCAATTTTAATTGCTGCAGGGGGCGGTAGTGCTATCTATTCTACCTATGCACAAAATGAAGATAATAAACAAGCTGCTTACCAGTACCCTCCCGTTAAAGTCGCGTTAGCCCCAGTCAGTTTAAACACGGCTCCACGAACTTTCTACGGAGTAGGTGAACTTGAAGCAGGAAGCCAAGTGCTAGTGGCAGCTGAAACCAGTGGCCGCATAACTAAAATTGCTTTTGGATCTGGTCAGCAAGTCAAAAAAGGCCAGCTATTAGTGCAACTCAATGATGCGGTTGAGCAAGCCGATTTATCGCGTTATCAAGCACAGTTGCGTAATGCTGCTCGTTTATACGAAAGAACCCGTTCCCTCGCAACACAGCATTTAGTCGCAGAAGCTCAAGTTGATAGTACACGGGCGGAACGCGATATCGCTCAAGGTTTGATCCGTCAAACCCAAGCTCTGATTGCGCAAAAAACCATCGTCGCACCTTTCGATGGCACAATAGGTATTCGCCAAGTACACGAAGGGCAATATTTGAGCCCCGGAGAAACTGTCGCTAGCCTTGTCAATACGAAAACATTAAAGCTCAATTTTTCATTAGATGAGCAGGCATCCCCCGAACTCCATCTGGGGCAGATTGTCGATATTACTGTCGATGCCTACCCAAATAAAACATTCCCAGCTCGGATCACTGCCATTGACCCATTAATCGGCAAATCTCGCACTATTGCCTTACAAGCAACATTAGACAATAGCGATGGGACACTGAAAGCTGGCATGTACGCCAATGTCAATGTGGTGCGCCAAGTCAGCAATCAAGTCCTCACCATCCCAGAAACTGCGGTTACTTATACTGCCTATGGCGATACCGTATTCATTACGCAAGGCGAAGGTAGCGCCATGACAGTTAAACGCGTTTCGGTGAAAACGGGGCAACGTTGGGATGGAAAAATAGAAATAGAGCAAGGGTTAACTGCCGACGATAAAGTCGTGACTTCAGGGCAATTACGCTTAAACGATGGTTCTGCGGTGACACCTGTCGCACAAGACACCTTGTCTGAACCAATGACTCCGACCGTTCAAGGTTCTTAAGGAAGGCGCAATGAAATTTACTGATATTTTTGTTCGCCGGCCTGTCTTAGCTCTGGTCGTCAGCGCACTTATCGTGTTAATTGGCTTATTTGCACTAAGCAAGCTACCTATTCGCCAATATCCACAACTTGAAAGTGCAACTATTACCATTACGACACAATACCCCGGGGCATCAGCAAAGCTGATGCAAGGTTTTGTGACGCAACCTATTGCCCAAGCGGTTTCCTCAGTCGAGGGGGTCGATTATCTATCCTCATCCTCAGTACAAGGTAGCAGCCTTGTCACTGTACGAATGGAACTTAATCGAGACTCTACCCAAGCTCTTGCTCAAGTAATGGCTAAAGTAAACCAAGTTCGTTATAAGTTACCGAAAGAAGCTTATGACCCTGTTATTGAGCTTTCTTCTGGGGAATCCACCGCAGTTGCCTATATTGGCTTTTCCAGTACTAATTTATCGATACCAGCGCTAACGGATTATATCTCCCGCGTTATTGAGCCGATGTATTCCTCTATTGACGGCGTCGCCAAAGTCCAAGTTTTTGGTGGGCAACAACTTGCTATGCGTTTATGGCTTGATGCCGATAAGCTTGCAGGGCGAGGGCTAACAGCCGCCGACGTCGCGCAAGCTGTGCGCCAAAATAACTACCAAGCAGCTCCCGGAAAAATTAAAGGTGAATTCGTTATTTCTAACGTTTATGTCAATAGCGACCTCACCAATGTTGATGAATTCCGTGATCTGGTGATCCGAAATGATGGTAATGGATTAGTCCGCCTGAAAGATGTAGGAACCATTGAACTGGGCGCTTCATCCACTGAAACAAGTGGTTTGATGAATGGGGAGCCGGCTATTTACCTTGGTTTGTTTGCGACACCAACGGGGAACCCGTTAGTGATTGTTGATGGCATGAATCAATTAATGCCTGATATCACTAAAACCTTACCTCCGGGTGTTAAGGTGGAAATGGCATTTGAAACCTCACGCTTTATTAAAGCCTCTATTGACCAAGTGATCAGCACCTTAATTGAAGCCTTGCTCATTGTCATTGTGGTTATTTACCTGTGTTTAGGCTCAATTCGCAGTGTCATCATTCCAATCTTAGCCATTCCGTTATCAATGTTAGGCGCAGCCGCACTGATGATGGCTTTCGGCTTTAGTGTTAACTTGCTCACCTTGCTAGCAATGGTACTCGCCATTGGGCTCGTTGTGGATGACGCTATCG
The DNA here is from genome assembly GCF_041344805.1 of Providencia sp. TYF-12. Taxonomy (NCBI): domain Bacteria; kingdom Pseudomonadati; phylum Pseudomonadota; class Gammaproteobacteria; order Enterobacterales; family Morganellaceae; genus Providencia; species Providencia sp. TYF-12. The sequence goes on along the minus strand of NZ_CP166833.1, from coordinate 549,118 downwards.
TTGTTGTCGAAAACGTTCATCGCCACATTGAGGAAGGGAAATCCCCTGTTTTAGCTGCATTAATTGGGGCTCGTGAAGTTGCAGGCCCTGTGATCGCGATGACCATTACCTTAGCCGCGGTATACGCCCCAATCGGCTTGATGTCAGGTTTAACTGGCGCGTTATTTAAAGAGTTTGCTCTAACGCTAGCAGGCGCAGTGATTGTCTCAGGTATTGTGGCGTTAACCCTTTCCCCTGTGATGAGCTCTTTCATGCTCAATTCAAAACAAAACGAAGGGCGCATGGCGCGAATGGCTGAAACGTTCTTCAGTACGTTAGCTCATTACTATACTATTGTATTGAATTTTTCTTTGAAAAACCGTTGGTTAACAGGTGTTATTGCAGTTGCGGTCTTTATCAGTTTGCCCCTACTTTACCAATCTGCCCCGCGTGAATTAGCCCCTGTTGAAGACCAATCTAGCGTATTAACCGCTATTAAATCGCCACAACACGCTAACCTAGAGTATGTTGAACGTTTCTCACGTAAATTACATGATGTTTTCATGGAGTTACCGGAAACAGAAAGCACATGGATTATTAACGGCACTGATGGCCCTTCCGCTAGTTTTGGGGGAACAAACCTCTCCTCATGGGAACAACGCGAGCGCCCTGCGTCGGCTATCCAAGCTGACTTACAAGGACGTGTTGGAGATGTTGAAGGAAATAGTATCTTTGTCTTCCAGTTACCTGCATTGCCGGGCTCAACAGGGGGACTACCGGTGCAAATGGTACTACGAAGCTCACAAGATTATTCCGTGCTTTACAAAACCATGGAAGAGATCAAACAGCAAGCGCGTGAAAGTGGGTTATTTATGGTGGTGGATAGCGACCTTGACTATAACAACCCAGTGGTTGAAGTCCGCATTAATCGTTCAAAAGCAAATAGTTTGGGGATCAGGATGCAAGATATTGGTGAATCCCTGACTTTATTAGTGGGTGAAAACTATATCAACCGCTTTGGAATGGATGGGCGCTCCTATGATGTGATCCCACAGAGTATTCGCAGCCAACGACTAACCCCTGACGCACTGTCACGGCACTATGTAAAATCGGAAGCGGGAACGATGATCCCACTGTCAACTGTCGTAGATATCAATACGCAAGTTGAACCCAATAAGCTCACGCAATTTAATCAACAAAATGCGGCTATTTTCCAAGCAATTCCGGCTCCTGGAGTCACACTCGGCCAAGCAGTTGCTTATTTAGATGGCATTGCCAGTGAACTACCTGCCGGCTTCAGCCATGACTGGCAATCCGATTCGCGCCAATATAAACAAGAAGGTAACACCCTCGCCTTTGCCTTTATGGCGGCGCTCATCATCATTTATTTAGTTTTAGCTGCCCAATATGAAAGTTTAGTCGACCCACTGATTATTTTGATCACTGTTCCTTTATCTATTTGTGGAGCCTTGATCCCACTCGCGCTGGGTTATGCAACGTTGAATATTTATACCCAAATTGGCTTAGTGACATTAATCGGTTTAATCAGTAAACACGGCATATTAATGGTGGAATTTGCGAATGAGTTACAGGCCAATGAAGGTTTGGACAAACGCCATGCTATCCTCAAAGCAGCACAAATTCGCTTACGCCCAATCCTAATGACAACAGCAGCGATGGTCATTGGTTTAGTACCTTTGTTATTCGCGACAGGGGCAGGCGCCAATAGCCGCTTTGGATTAGGTTTGGTGATCGTAACAGGGATGCTAGTTGGCACGTTATTTACTTTATTTGTTCTGCCCACCATATATTCATTACTTGCCCGTAATCATAGTGCGACTGCACTGACACCAAGGCGTTATGAGCTTGCTGAAGCTAACCGCCTGATAAAAGAAACAGAGGAGGCTTCTCAATGAGCAATACGTTATCTGGTCGTTACCAAAGAAATAGTCGAACTGCGGATACAGTGGAAGTCGATGCAAATACAATGAGTAATAGTATGACAATGTTATTAATTTACCATGGGCTACCCCCTGTAATAGGGAAAAACCACCCGACAGGCAACAACCCTCACGGCAATAAGCCAACTCGCTAATCAGGCGATTAAATATAAATGGTATTACATTCCATGTAATACCATTTTTCTATTAACCCTCGTAGAAAGCGAAAACTAAGTTCCCCTCACGAATTATAATTGGGTTACCAGGAAGAGCATCAATGATCTCTTTTTGTGAACCATCTACCACTACCGCGACATTCTTATAGTGATTATTTTTTAATAAACCAGGTAACTGACCTAAGCTATAAAACCGATTAATAGCATCAGGGTATTTTAACCCATAGCTTAATTCACCAGTTTGGTGAAGCATCGTAATATCACTACGCTTTAGTACCCATGCTAAAGCTGTCCCTAACCCAACATTATTTGTCAGTAATATCGATTTGTTTTCTAACTGTTTATGGTATTTTTCAATTACATTTTGAGGCGTGTTATTACTTTCAACGCGATAAGGGATCACATGGCCGACACTCAAACTGATTGCCACGGTGCAAGCCGCAGCGAAGTACCAAAACCGTTGTTTAAAAGAAACCAATGCCACTAATAACCAGCAGATAAAAGCGGCGGCGGCCAACCATAATTTGTTACTTTCATCTGCCTGATAAATGTTAATTTTAGGTATATAAGGAGAAGCAATAATTAATGCCGCGGCAGCCCCACCGACCAATAGGTTAATAACGGCATTTAAGCGGATAGCGGTTGTTTTTTTCTCAGCCCGTACTTTTTCAATGTAAGCCGCCATTAAAATGGCAACCGGTGCAATACAAGGTAAAATATAGGTTAGTAGCTTGCCTTTTGTGATGCTAAAAAATACAAATGGGGCGATAAACCACAATAAAAAGTAAAGGTAAATCCCTTTTTGCCGCCAAGCATAATGTATAGCCCCAAAAAGATAACCCAACCATGGTAAAACAGCAGCAAGTAATATAGGAATATAAAACCAAAATGGTGATTTGTTCTGTGCGTTGTCCGCCATAAAGCGTTGAATATGCTCAACCCAGAAGAAGTAATTCCAGTAGTCAGGCTCACGGCTAGCAATCACAAATGCCCAAGGTAAACAGATAACAAATGCCGTAAAGATTGACACAAAAGAAAAAACAAAGACTTCTTTGAATTGCTTAAAGTACACCGCGGCAAGAGAACAAACTAAAACAGGTAATACAAGCACTAAAAAGCCTTTCGTCAGAACCCCTAGTCCACAAGCCACCCCCATCATAATAAAAGCGCATAATCGATGAGAAAAACGTTGTGTGGTTAGACCCCATTGGAAAAAGAAAATCACCATCGTAATAAAAGCGGTGACTATTGGGTCTAGAATATTGTAGGTGCCTATCGTAAACACCATAAGCATCGAAAGGTAAATAAAGGCAGCGTTAAATGCGATACGTGCATTTTTCCATGACATTTTAGCGCTGAGATAAACAAATAACCCACTGACCAAAGTGCTAAAGACAGCGCCAAGGCGCACGGACACATTATTTTCACCAAATAACATTTGAAACAGTGCCCCAACCCAATAGCCAAAAATCGGTTTTTCGAAGTAACGAATATCAAGAAGTTCAGGCACACTCCAGTTATAGCTAATAATCAGTTCCCGGCTAATTTCGGCATAACGTAACTCGTCAGGCTGCCATAGCAACCTACCGTTTAACGGTAAAAAATAGGTCGCTAAGATAAACCCAAATAGTAAGCACCACTTAAGGTAGGCAACTTTATTGTTTGCCATAATCATTTTTTCTCAACCATTCTTGTTATTGATATTTAATATCTTTTAGCTTATTCGCTTTAAATAAACACTTTTTACTGACTATTTAGTTATTATCGTTATGGCAATTAAACCCCGTTTAAACAAATCAAAAGTTAATTTGTATCAGGCTGATTCTTGGTAAACAATCCATAAATAGAAATTATATTTCATCAATAATAAATAGATAAGAATTGAACATTAAGGTTAAAACCTTACAGGGCCGTTCAGTTTTTCAAAATACTATATAAAACTAATTATTAATATAAAAATAAGAACTAATACAACAAACAAAACGAGTATCATCTTTTTTGGATAATAAAAAAGAAAAAACTGGTTATGATTTTACTTTACCATAACCAGTTTTTATCAAGTTTTACACCAATTATCTTGCCGCAACTAATGCCTGTTCAAGGTCAGCTAAAATATCATCAATATGTTCTATACCGATAGATAAACGGATCATATCCCGCGATACGCCTGCCTGTGCGAGTTCAGCATCATTTAATTGGCGATGCGTTGTGGACGCCGGATGGCAAGCTAATGATTTAGCATCACCAATGTTCACTAATCGTACAATCAGTTGCAGTGCATCAATAAAACGTGCTCCTGCTTCTTGGCCACCTTTAATACCGAAAGACATTATACTTGCCGGCTTTCCGTTCATATATTTCTGCGCTAAACCGTGCTCTGGATTGCTTGGTAAACCTGCATATTTCACCCATTCAACTTGTGGGTGCTTTTCAAGGAAATTAGCCACTTTTAATGCATTTTCTGTATGCCTATCCATTCTTAATGCTAATGTTTCTAAGCCTTGTAAGATTAAAAATGAATTAAATGGCGACAACGCCGCCCCAGTTCCACGTAAAGGCGCAACACGGCAGCGAGCAATAAAGGCGGCAGCACCAAAGTGCTCTGTATAGCTTACACCATGATAAGCTACATCAGGTTCTATCAATAAAGAAAAGCGATTTGGATGCTCTGCCCAAGGGAATTTCCCTGAATCGATAACCATCCCGCCAAGTGATGTCCCATGACCACCAATATATTTAGTCAATGAATGAACCACAATATCCGCACCATGTTCAAAGGGACGGCATAAGTATGGGGTTGCCACTGTGTTATCGACAATCAGTGGAACACCATGGCGGTGAGCAACTTCGGCTAATGCGGCAATATCAACAATAAACCCTGCCGGATTGGAAATTGACTCACAAAAAACTGCGCGGGTTTTATCATCAATCAGCGCTTCAAGTGCGGCTAAATCATCATGCTCCGCAAAACGAGTTTCAATCCCTAAACGTGGTAACGCGTGGGCCAATAAGTTATATGTGCCACCGTACAATTTTGCGACGGAAACAATGTTATCACCTGCCTGCGCAATAGTTTGGATGGCATAAGTAATAGCTGCCATACCGGAAGCAACAGCCAGCCCAGCTACACCGCCTTCTAATGCTGCGACACGCTGTTCTAAAACATCATTTGTTGGGTTCATGATGCGTGTATAAATATTCCCCCCGACTTTTAAGTCGAAAAGGTCAGCGCCGTGCTGAGTGTCATCAAATGCATACGATGTAGTTTGGTAAATTGGAACCGCAACAGACTTGGTTGTTGGGTCTGGAGAGTAGCCCGCGTGAATCGATAATGTTTCTAATTTCATTTGTTATCCTTGTTATGACGCACTGGAAAACACGGCCAGAAGAGATAATTATAAGTGGGTTCTATGCTGTGATATCAATAGATATTACCTAAGACTATATACTAGGCAACTATTTGAACTTGAAATTATTTCATATAGATTAGTCTACACTCCATGCCTTAGAACGCTTTGCACCGCTCAACGCCGATAATTAATCACATAAGGTATTATTCTTATAATCTATTTCTTATTCATATAAAAAAAAGCCACAACCCATTGAGATTGTGGCTTTTTAAAACGAATCGAATTACCCGCGATTATTGAAATGCACCATAAATAACAGAAGTAATGGACGCTAATCCGCAGACAAAAGTGAATATTTGTGCTGGCTTTGACGTACTAAATTTTTTCATTGCAGGAACAATATTCATCGATACCACCGGTAGAATGAACAGGATAGCCGCGATCATTGGCGCCCCCATCGTTTCAATCATACCTAAAATGCTTGGGTTACGAATAGTGACGATCCATGTTGTTATCACAATAAATAACATAGATGCTGTCTCAATTTTCCTAACTGAGAAAGAAGAGCGGGATTTAATTAACCCAACTAAACCTTCGTGGGCACCTAAGAAGTGACCAAAATAGCTAGAAACAATCGCCGCAAAAGCAACAATCGGCCCTAAGTAAGACAAAATTGGTGATGGATTGATATTAGCAATATGCGATAACACGCTAATGTTCTCTTGCTTGGCAATTTCCAGTTCTGCTGGGCTTAAAGATAACACCACAGAAAAAACAAAGAACATCACAAAGCCTGTTAACATTAAGGCTGCACCACCTGTGATCATATCAGTTTTGACGATTGCCTTGTCACCAAATTGTTGACGTTGGTCTTTGGTAAATTGGCTGATAATCGGGCTATGGTTAAATGAAAATACGATCAGTGGGATAGCCATCCAAACTATAACTGGCATTGCACTCCAATCAGGCGACACTTCTAGCATCGACATATTCCACTCAGGGATTAAATATAAAGACAATGCTAATAAGATGAAAACTAATGGGTAAACCATCAAAGAAGTGAGTTTTAACATGAGGTCACGACCAAACACCACCCCTGCTGTCATTGCCGAAATCAACACACCTGACAGTAACCAACGCGGAGGTTGCGCCATGCCAAGCTGATTGACAATAAAAGAATCAACGGTATTGGTGATACCCACGCCATAAATTAATACAATTGGGTAAATAGCAAAGAAATAAGCAAAGGTAATGATATTTGCCCCAACTTTACCAAAGTGCTCTTCTACAGTATCAGTAATATCCGCATTCGGATTTTTTGCAGACAAAACAAAACGCGCTAACCCTTTATGTGCTAGCCAAATCATTGGGGTAGCAATTAATGCCAACACAACTAATGGCCAAAAACCCCCAGCACCTGCTTTAATAGGTAAGAATAAAACCCCTGCCCCTACGGCTGTTCCAAATAAAGAAAGTACCCATGTAAAATCCTTATACGTCCATTTACTTACTGGCTTATCCGTTGTAACCACTGTTTTTTCTATTGTGCTCATCTTGTATTCTTCATCATTAACGTTATTAAAATCAGATGCGCCGATTTTGCATGAAGTTAGTAAGACCGCCTAATTTAATTTACCTATTTTGTTCAACTTTTTGGCGTAGATCTCGTTAATAACGTCAAATAAAAAAACTCAATGTAATTCCTCTGTAAAAATCCTTTTTAGCTTGTGATTAAAATAATAAATTTTGCATCTAAAGAATTTAATTTTAAATGTGATAAAAAAATGGCTGAACTACTAGCTCAGCCATTTACATAAAAAATAGGTTGGGTTTATAGATAGACAGGAACTAAAATTTCAGTTGCAATGACCACAACAATTAAGCCAACTAGCACTGGAATTGACGTTCTTTTTACCACTTCAAACGGTGAAATTTTAGCCATCCCAGACACCGCAACGACGACACCTGAAACAGGTGATAATGTGCGCCCCAAGTTAGAAGCTTGTAACATTGGGATCACCAAATAAGCTGGGTTGACGCCCATCTGTTTTGCTAGATGTGGAATTAATTCGACAAAGGCATAAAACGGTGCATTACCAGACCCTGTTGTCATTGCAGCTAGCATTGTAATAATTACCAATGCAATCATCATGACAATCGCGCCCGAACCAAATGATTGTGCTAGGTCAATAAGCCCTTTGATAAAACCAATAGTACTTAAACCTTGTGCAAATACACCCGCCGCAACTAATAACATAACCACTGTAGCAAAGGCTTCAGCCATCCCTTTATAACAAACCTCTAAGCCACCATAGACGTGTTTTGCACTGAAACTACGAATGAATTCAATAACAGCAGCTAAAATAATACAACCAACAATGATTGTAACTATGTGCAGTTCAGGCGCCCACTTACCATCAAATACTAATACACCAATAATCGGAGTGAATGGTAAAATGGCATAAAAAGAAGGCGCATGAGTTTTGATTTCATTGACGTCAAGCATTTCCATTTTGACGTTTTCTTTTCTATCTAGATAACGCTGCCAGAAGAAATGTGCGATAGACATAGCAACAATTGCAGCAATAGAAATAGGCAAAGTCACTTTAAATGCAAAATCAACTAATGGCATTTCAGCAGCTTGCGCCGCTAAAATAACGTCACCTGAAGTCGGTGCCAGAATAATTGCCGCTGGTGAAGCACAAATTGCCGCCGCTGCACCACGGCTAATCCCGACATTCACCATCACGGGGAACAAGGTTGCCATCAATAACACCCCAAGACCAGTCGCAGAGGAAACCGCCAGCGACATCAAGCAAGCAACAATATAAGCCGCTACCATTAATAAATATGGCGAGTTGATCATTTTTAGCGGTTTTGATGCAATTTTAACAACCACATCATTGGCACCAATATGGGTCATGTAAGATGCAAACCCACATAGCACCATAATCATCATACCAAGGTCACCACCTCGGCTCATTAATAGGAATTTTATGTATTCCAAAATGTCTGTTGTACGCCACCCCGTCGTAGGAACAGAACTTGGTAAAATACTTTTTCCCATAATAGCGGTAATGATCAGAAGTAAAATCCCCCCTGTCATTAGCACGCCCGTTGCCGAATACCCTTTTATGATATAGCGCCCAACTCCAATGGCGACAATAACGCCGATTAAGAGCTCAATCATTTGTTTCTCCTGCCTGTCTCATTTTGTAATTATAAAAAATCACTCTGCCTAATAGTTAAGCAAAATTCACTGACAATGATCATGCCAGACGATATTTTTTAATATAGATATGAATAAAAACACAAGATAAAGAAATAATAAATCTTTTATAGAAGAGATTTTCTAGCGGATTTTACCAATTACCCTCTTCAGATAGGTAGAACAGACTAGATTAGGTTAAAAAAAGAAATTGAAGTATATGCGGATACCAATGGGTTCGTCATCAAGATAGCTAATCAAATACAGAAAACCTGCATTGATATTAAAATCAGGAAACAATCAACTAAACAGTTCGTAAATCATATCGCCAAAAAAACCTCGATATTGTAAATAACGGATCTGTTTACTCTTTTCTTTAAAATCTTGGGGTAGGTCATCACCAAATTTTTTGCTGCGTACCAATGCCGCTTTCTCAAACCAATCCACATCAACATCAGCAAAATGTTTTTCAACTAAAGCTTCAGAAAAGCCTTTTTGACGCATTTCTTGCTTAATTCGCAACGGACCATAACCTTTGCGAATATAGCCCTGCATTAATAGTGCCACCACCCGATCATCATCAAGAAAGTGTTGCTCACTGAGTCGTTCAAGGGCTTTTTCAATCAACGATTCATCAATAATACCTTCATTTTTCTCATACATCCGTCGTTTCATACGGCTAAATAACTCAGCTTTACCGTAGTCACGGCGAGAAAGCATAAACAGGGCATATTGGTACAGGTCAGATTCATTCATAGTGTCAAACTATCATCATTAAATTGGGCACTTTACGCGCCCAGTCTAACACAAACCTTTGTACTCTAAATAATCCAAGGCATATATAGGCAACAAGCTTCGCCCATGTGACTTGAAGTCTAACGAATTAGTGAACTTGCGCGCCACTCAGTAGCTTGTATATCGTATCCGGCGTGTAACTTCCATCTTGGAAATAAATTGTCCAATCCGTAATATCATCACGGGTTAATGGATAAGTTTCCCCTTCTTGCATATCTTTCACATAAAAAGGATGGTTAATTAATCGGCCTTCAAACTGGTCACCATTCCAAGAAATTGGCTCAAACCACATATGTTCGTGCCCATCATAATCCTCTTCCGCATCATGATAACCAATGCCACATTTCACTAAGAAACGCCATTCAGTATCAGCTTCATCATCGTTTTTGCCTAAAAACTTCGCAAAAAAACCTTTCTTTTGAGTGACAGGTTTTGGACCATAATTATCTAACATGTGGGTGAAATACTCCCAGCGCAGCTTCGCTTTACGGGACATATCCGCCGTTTCTTCGTCTGTGCGCATAAACATCATCGCATTTTGATCTTCAAACCCTTCAAAGAAACTCTCTAATACTGGGTTTTCTTGTGTAACACGGAACAGCATGACTGACGGGTGCTGATGGGACTCATCCCTGTCGTGCCAATCCCCCATAAAACGCTCAGAAGTTGCATCACCAAACTCAAAATTCATTTCTTCTAATGGCTTTAAGTTATCAATAGGCGTTGATTTACCGACATGAAGCAACCCTTCCTCAAATGGCAATGCCACCAGGTATTCGTAACCTGATTGTGTTTGCCCAATAAAAATTGGCTCGTTAAAGACGATTTTACCGTGTGTAATACTGTTGTTCACAAAGCTCCAGAATAATTCTGGGATACCATAATAAGATGCGATTGGGTGTGGAATAATAATTTCAGCTTCAGACAACCCACAACGGGCTAAACCATGGGTATGGAACCAATACATGGTTGGTGCGCGCTCTTCTTCCGGTTTATTTTCATTATCTTCTTGGTCATAAATAGCGTGCACAACATATAAAGAATCAATGCTTGGCATTAAATCATCTATTAATTGAAAATTAAGCCACTCACGAGTAAACACTTTCCCTGCTGCCGAAATATCCAGCCCTAAGAGTAAATCAGGCACTAAGATTTGAATGATTTTCAGTTGTTGAAGGTAACTGACTAACGGCTGCTCTTTGAATAAACATTCCACAATCACCGCTTGAGGAGCCGAACTCGCCTCCGCGTATAATTCTGGACTAATAGGGTCTGTCGCAAAATATGGGTTGATCGTATATTCAGGGTCGCTATCTACCAATGAAATATAGAAACGCAATTCCTCTTCACCTTTTTTACAGCTAAAAAAGAAACCGTCTTCATCTGGAATATAGTCTACTTCTCCATCCGTAAAATAGGTTTGTTCTTCTAAACGCTGCTCAAGTAACGAAGATGTCAATTCAGAACCTGGAATAGCGACCATCATAGATGCTTCTTTTTCGCCTTCACCTGCTGCAGTATCAAGGTAATATTGTTTATTGTTCATTTTAAGGCCTATTAATAAGTGACTTTAGCGAGGATATCAGCTTATATTCATTAAGAATATTGTGAATATTCTTAACAAATTCAGATTGTGATTTGATCCTTTATATTGTAACTAAGTAAACCAATAATCATTATTCGATAATAATTTATTCTACTTTTCATACGCTATTGGCTGAGGCACAATGACCTCCTTTCTCTGACTTGCTTCGTATTGATGAGGCAAAAGAACTAATTTCTATCTATATAGGTGTGAGAATATGATTGACCTGACAGAAGCACAAAAAGAATACATTGACGAACTCGCAATGCAGCGTGTTTACAATATGAATAGCGACGAAGTATTCGTACATGCTTTAGAACAAAAAATCCATCAAATGGAAGATCACTTAAAAGCCTATTTTCATGAACGTGTTAAGTTTCACCAACAGAATAAAAAATAATCTTTTACGCTCTTCGTGCCGGTAACCTTTTGTCTATCGGCACCTATTTTTCGGTTTTGGAAAGCACAATCTTAAACAAACTATCAACCTACACTCATTTTACCCAAAGAGTTAATAAAAAAGCATTAAGCGCTATCCCTAAAAAAAAGATTAATGATAAAATTCCGATTATCGCTGTAAGACGAATAATAATCTGCTTTTACACCCCCTTTACTTCCTAAAATTGAGCCAATGTTATGAAACGCATCCAATTCAGTCATGTGCTAATCCTTTCTTCTTTTTTATGTATTCCCGTAAGCTTTGCCGATAGCGACCGTCCATTATTTTCAGTATCAGTTAGTGAGTCAGGGGTGCCACAAAACAATAACGAAGGCGGTATTACTCATTCTTCTGCTACAGAGTCACGAGTACTGCCGATTTGGGGTGATGAAGCACGCGCCCGCGGTTATGATTTGCCGGAGCCATTTGGTGCAAGCTATGGTTATATGAATATGCGCCAAGATATTGTAGTCGACAGAATTGGGTTTATTTCTCCTGAAAGCCCTGAGTTTTCAAATGCGATACACATTGAAGCGGGACATACACGGCAAAAAAGTGAAACCCATACACTTAAATTAGATTCATGGGTATTTCCATTCTTAAATATTTATGGGTTATATGGTCACACTAAGGGTAAGTCCCATACCACACTAAAAGGTGGAAGTTTCGAGTTAGCTCCGGGATTCGTTATACCACTAGATCCTTTATTGAAAGGCCAACCTTTTGATTTAGATTTTAAAGGTAAAACCTATGGTGCTGGGTTTACTTTAGCCGGGGGATATAACGATTTTTTCACAACATTAGATTTAAATTATACAAAAACTGACCTTGATATTCTTGATGGTGATATTAAAGCTTTAATAATTTCACCTCGAATTGGCTATACATTTACTTTTGACCCATTGATTGATGGGCAAGGGAATACCAAAGTTCAAGTTTGGACTGGTGCAATGTACCAAGATATTACCCAACGTTTTAAAGGTGATATCAATAAGCTCAATTTACCTGGGAAATTCCAAGATATAATTAACTCAATGGATGAACCTGGTATGAAATTCGACGTCAAACAGCACCTTGCCCATAAATGGAATAATACTGTCGGTGCTCGCGTCGAGTTTACTCGCAATTTTAATGTACTCACTGAGTTTGGTTTTAATAACCGTAATACTTTCTTTGTCTCTGGAGAATTCCGTTTTTAATGTGGTATTCGGCTATTATCCAAAGGCTGGCATTGGTCAGCCTTTTTATTCTTTTTCCTGCTAAAGCAGATATTCTCCCCGACCGCCAACAAATTGATGGCTGGTTAAACAACCTCGGGGGTGAAAACAGCTTTGATGACAGCAAACCCATTGATTGGGGCGTTTTGCCGGGGCCTTTTTATACCCCTGAAATGGGGATAGGCATCGGTACTGCGCTGGTTGGTTTATACCGGATAGATAAAGAAGATAAACAAACGCAACCTTCTTCAATTGGGTTAAGTGGCTTCGCTTCATCTACAGGCGCATTTGGTTTGAATTTCACTAATTATAATTTTATTGATAACGACCAGTGGCGATTATTTATTTCGGGTACCATCAATAACATTCCTACTTATTATTGGGGAAAGGGCTATTCTGCAGGTAAAAACGACCATAATAAAGAAAAGTACCATTCCCAAGAATTCCAAATAACGCCAAGAGCATTGTATAAACTAACGGATGCCACTTATATTGGACTCGGTTGGAACTTTTCATCAATTAATGCCAGCGACCCAGATGATGGTGCAAAAAAGTACTTCGCTAATTCCGTCGGTGGGCGTTCTGTTATCAACTCAGGGGTCAGCGCCTATTATAGTTATGATACCCGCGATTTTTTGCCTAACGCATACCAAGGGCAAACCTTTGAAGTGACTTACACTTATTTTGCGCCAAATCTTGGTAGCGACACCCGTTTTCAAACCACGCAATTACAATACGCTTACTACCATCAGATTGCCGAAGATACCGTGGTTGCACTTGATAATTATGCGCGGTTTTCAACAGGTAATGTGCCATGGAATCAATTATCGTTATTAGGTAATGGTAATCGAATGCGAGGCTATTACGAAGGTCGCTATCGCGACAATAATATATTCACTAGCCAAATAGAAATTAGGCATAAGCTAGATTGGCGTCATGGTATTGTCGGTTGGTTAGGCACAGGGACGATGAGCGATACACCGTCCGAACTAGGTCAAAGCCACTGGCTCCCTACTGTTGGTGTCGGGTATCGCTTTGAATTTAAGCCAAGAATGAATGTACGTTTGGATTTCGGCATTGGCCGTAATAGCACTGGTGTCTATTTTCAGGTCGGGGAGGCGTTTTAATGTTTAAGTGGGTTCAAGCGTCTTGTTTAGCCTTGCTATTAACTGCATGCCAAAATCATAGCAAGCTTGAATTGCCCGCTATTTCCCCCGTATTAACTTCGCATACCTTTGAAGAAGCTACACAAGATTGGTCCGTTATTCCTTCATTAGTTCCCCCTCAAGGCTTACGTGCATGCTGTGCCTTCGGGTACAACCTCCAAGCACAATTATGGGGGCTCCCCGTTCCTTTTTATACTATCGATAATATTGTAGAAGCCGATAGCCTTGGTGAGCATCATTATAATGATAGCTTTTTAGGGGCAAGTGCAGCTTTAATGGGGCTTAGTAATGAAAAAATTGGCTTATTATATACAGATAAAGGTGGGTTTATTGATATCTCGCATGTCAGAGATACTGCAGATTATACTTTTTACTTATTCAGCCAAATTTATCCACGCCTTGGCCAAGAATGGACACTTTCACTAAGTGAAGAACTGGCCAGTAGACAAATTCATTTCAGCCCCTTTACGCCACCGCCATCTGCACACCAACGTTATACGCTCAGTGCCTATCTTGCGGCTAAACTTGCTTTCCAACTTGCCGTATGGCACGAAATTGCACAATGGTATGGTTATCAATCGGTTCCAGGCTTTTCAGAAGGGATCTCGGCTTTTTCCCCTGAAGATCTTTACTCTAATTTGCTCGGAGCACGCCTTGCAATGACCGTTATTTTGCAGGGTCGAGCGAACTCTTTGCCGGTTTTTTCTCAATCCATAGAAAATATCTTACCTTTAGCCCTGCACCAATTGGGCGCATCAAATAGAGCCGAAACAAGTAAAATGTTCGATAACATTGATGGCCTATGGTGGAATAGCTACCGGAGAGTACCTGAAAAATTCCTTGTATTAACAAGGGACTATAATACCAGCGATGACAGACTACCTTTAATACCGACTCAAATCATACCTCAGGGAGGGTTGCGATTAACGCTGCCAGATAACTACCTACAATACAATTTACCACTACTTGCTCAGTTACGTTTGCAACCCACTGAAAATATGAGACAACTTCCTGTACCAAACCATTATTGGACTGTTGCGGACTTCCCGGCCCTTGCAGAAGAAGCTAAACAACAAGATATACAGCAACAGATTTTACAACCCTAAATTTCCCCTAAAAATTGCTCACTTAAACGAAATTATCACGGTCAAGGTGACGAGTAAAAATGAAGCTTAACTCGCTTTTTTTACCTTTCATACCGCCTATTTGTATTTCACTTTTGTTCCCTCTTTTATCGTTAGGAAAAAGAGGCCTTTCCCATTTTGATTATAAAATAAGCGACTAAGTGGCTATTTATTGAGCAAAATAGCCTTATAATAACTAAGTGAACTGTGTGATAAATAATCGAATTTAACTTAAGTGCAGCCATTCAAAGTAAAAACAAGTAAGACATTTTAATATATAACCATAAAAACTAGATGTAAAAATATTATTTTTACATCAAAATCAATAAAGTTAAAAATAAACAAAAAAACCTACAATCCAATACAGAAGTTTACCTAATATTAGCCGGATAAAAGTAGCTCGTAAAAATTTAATCTGCTAATATTCGCTCGAATTTTGTTCAGAGATACTTAGGAGAAGCAAATGCCCTCTCGAACGATGAGGACAAACGCCGTCTTCGCTTTCTTATTTTTACTTTTATTTTCGAGCCTCAGTATGGGCTCCACCAGTACCAGCACAATGCTCAATAAAGAGTACTCTAATAAAACTGTGCAAAATGTAAGTCAGGCCAAAACATCACTCCCTGATTTACGTAAATACCCTTCTGGTACACCACGAAAGAAAGCATTTTTGAAAACGGTTGTCCCTGTTATTGAAAAAGTTAATAAGCAGATTATGGAAGAGCGCAATTGGTTATTATCCGTTCGCGCAAATAAAAAATGGAGCGCTCAAGAACTGCGCCGTCTTAGCCAAATCTGTGATAGCTATGGTATGAAATGTAGCAACCCAAAACGCATCAATTGGGATAAGCTATTAAGTCGCGTAGATATCATGCCAACGCATTTAGTGGCCACACAAGCAGCAACAGAATCAGGTTGGGGTACATCACAACTTGCATTACAGAACGGTAACTTATTTGGTATGCGCTGCGGAAGTGGGTGCCGAACTAACAAAGGTAAAGTTAAAGGCTATTCAGCATACTCTTCAGTTGAAGATACCGTGACAGCGTATATGAAGAATATGAATACCCATAATGCTTATGAATCACTACGTAGTTCACGAGCAAAACAACGCCTATCAAAAGATGAGTTAGATACCACAAAACTTATCAATGATATGAAAGGGTACTCCGAGTTAGGTTCATCCTATAACCGTTATTTACAAGAAATGTACGCGAGTAATGAAGAACTGATTACACAAGCTCAAAAAAGAGCAGCCACTCGCATCTAATTATTGTATCACCAGGTACAAGATATAAAAAATCCACTTAACAAAGTGGATTTTTTTATCGCTATAAATTGCTCATGTTATAGCAGGCAGATACCCTGCGGGGGAATTGAATGCCGCCAACAAAATCATTACTCAAAATATGACGAGCAATATTCTGATTGCATAGAAGAAGAGATCAAATATCATATGCTCATCTTCTACCAAAATAATTAACATCTTTGAGTCTAATATGAATTTCTTCTCTTTTGAGTTTCTTGGCTCTTTCTTGATATTTTTTCTTATTTATTGGGCTTGTCAGCCCAGTGCAAAACTACAAAATGGTCTACTAATTACCGCAAGCTATTTTTTTGTTTATTCGTTTAACCCTGATTTTGCCTATATTTTATTTGGTTATACCCTATTCATTTATTTTCTCACAAACTGGGTGACAAATTGGCTATCAAATCGATGGGTCTATCTCATCCTAGCCACAGTTATTATCGGTTACTTCACCTACTTTAAATATTATTCTTTCTTTCAAGAAAGTATTCAGCAAACTTTAGATAAATTTGGTTTTAGTGTTGGGCTCCCTATTCTTGAAATACTGGCTCCACTCGGTCTTTCTTTTTATGCATTCCACTCTGTTAGTTATACAGTTTCAGTATGCCGTAAAGAAATTCCTAAAGCTGATTTTTTCGATGTCGCTTTATACCTTGCATTTTTTCCAAGTATTGTGGCGGGGCCGATTAACCGCGCAAAAAATTTCATGCCTCAAATCCAAGCAGAAAGCCGAACCATTCTCAATAGTCGCAAGGCAATCCTGTTGATTTCACTGGCGCTAATTAAGCTCTTTTTATTTAGTTCTTACTTATCCGAAAATTTTGTTAACCCTGTTTTTGATGCCCCTATCGGATATAGCGCAGGAGAGATCTTAGTAGCCACTTATGCCTATGCATGGAATATCTACTTTAACTTTTCCGGTTACACCAACCTTGTTACGGGCATCGCCTTATTATTAGGTTTCAGAGTACCCGTTAACTTTAATGCCCCTTATTTAGCCGCAAACCTAAAAGAATTTTGGGCACGTTGGCATATTAGCCTATCGACTTTTATTCGTGATTATATTTATATCCCACTAGGAGGTAACCGCAAAGGCTTTAGCCGTATGAATGCTAATGTATTCCTTGCTATGGTGATCTCCGGACTCTGGCATGGTGCCGCAATGACGTTCGTGGTGTGGGGAGCAATACATGGCTTAGGGATTGTTTTACTCAATTTAAAGAGTTTGTGTATGGAAAAATTGGGTTGGACAAAGGCACTCCCTAATAAAACATTATCAATTTGGGTCTCACGAATTATCACTTTCCATTTTGTCTGTTTTGCTTGGATCTTTTTCCGTAGTGCTTCTTTTGATGATGCGATATTAATGATTAATCAAATTATTGCCCCAGGCTTTATTGCATCAATTAATGCAAGCCTAGGTCTGCTTATTGCATTTTGGGTCTTACTCATTACCTATCCTTACTTTGTACAAGGTTACCATTATGCGGCGAAAAAATACCAAGATATCCCTTGGTATTACTACCCTATTCCACTTGCTCTTGTTTTAACAATTATGTTTATGCTTTCACCTTCAGGTATGCCGGGGTTTATTTATGCTAACTTCTGAGTTTAAAAAAAACCTAATTAAAACCGGCCAAGTTTTAGTTATTGTGTTACTAGCAGGACTGTTGTTGATTTGGTTAAACCAAGGTTCTTTGGAGCGATTCTGGCAACAAAAATATCATCAAGATACACCATGGGCGAAAATGGCAGGAAACCCTATTTGGGATTACGGTGCTTATTTACATGACGGTGCTCTCGAGGCGGGAAGTGTATTTACTTATCATGCTTCAGGGCAAAAAGCACAAGACGACCAGCAAGCCGCTGAATTAGCATTAGCAAATAAAAACAAGAAGCTGAGTTTCCCAGACGGTTTTCAAGTGGGCCTGCATTTTATGAATGGTTATATCTACCCAGCAGACAGCTTATCAATAACTTTCCCTGAGTTGCTTAAGCGCCCACAAGCGAGAGCAAAAAGCCTCAAGGGCAATTTAAGTCACTTAGCTATCAAGCAAAACCAACCTATTGTAGAGAAGCATATAGCCAACATTGAAAAAGGCCAGCAAGTTCTATTTGCAGGAGACTCAATGATGCAAGGCATTGCTCCACATGTTAAGAACAAGCTATTGAAAAAATATAATATCGATAGCATTAATTTAAGCAAACAAAGCACTGGCCTTGCCTATCCACGCTTTTTCAACTGGCCCCAAACCATTGCTAAGGCATTGAATGATAACCCTAATATTAAAGTTCTTGTTGTTTTCTTAGGGCCTAATGACCCTTGGGATATGCCACCAAAAACAGGTTATAAATACGTCAAATTTAAAAGTGAAGACTGGGAAAAAGTTTACCGAGAGCGTATTAATGATATAATATCGACCGCACGCCAGCACAATGTAGATGTTATTTGGGTTGGTCCTCCTAATATGCGTAAAAATACGCTATCCGATGGTATGAAATTCTTAAGAAGCCTCTACCAGTCTGAAGTTGAAAGTAACGGCGAAATTTATTTTTCTGTCAATGATGTCTTTAAATATAAAGGCGATAACTACTCTGACTATATCGGCGATGAAAGCAGTACAATTAAATTGAGAAGTGGCGATGGGATTCATTTCAGCAGTAAAGGGCAACAACTTATTGCAGAAAAAGTTTTCTCATTGATCCATTTCGAAGCAGAGGAAGAAAAGGAACCTCATGAAACTGAACAATCTGCGTCAAGCTAAGCTCAAAATTTTAGCGGGTAGCATCATTGCACTGCTATCGTTGGGCTTATTGTCTTGTCAAAATACATCAGACAAAACGCGCATACCAAGTTCGAAACAAGGACAAACTGTTATATCTCAAGGGCAATTAATCAACAATGCTGAGCCTAATTTAACGCAATTAGCAAATAAATTACGTCAAGGTAACCAGCAAGTTCATATTATTCAAATTGGTGATTCCCACACTGCGGCTGATTTTTTCAGCGGCAATTTAAGGAGTTTATTTCAGCAACGTTATGGTGATGCAGGTCCTGGCTTTATTCCTCCTATTTCTATTCCGGGACAACGTACTGCAACCATTAACCGCATGAGCGAGAAAAAAGAATGGTCACTTTCTTCTAGCCGTAAAGATGAGCGTTTTGATTACCCCTTAGGGGGAATGATTGCTGAACCACAAGCCGCAAAGAGTAAAGTGCTACTCAAGCCGTTACAACCGGCTCTAGGGGCCTATCAGCTTCAAACGCTATACCAGAGCGCGAATGACTCTCAAATGAGTGTGGCTCCAGCTGTTTCACCTAATGTTGCACTCCCGGCAACAGGCTATCAGTGGTATTTTTCAACCCCGGTTAACACCCAGTTACCCGCAGAGGTTACGGTCAATAAAAGTGCTGGGTTAAAGATTGGTGGCTGGCTCGTACGTTCACAAAAGCCAGGGGTTATGCTTTCCGCGCTAGGGATCAATGGTGCAACACTTAGTATGGTAGATAAATGGCAACCACAATGGAGTGAGACTTTAGCTCAGCTGTCACCTGATATGGTGATTTTAGCTTATGGTACTAATGAAGCCTTTAATGATACGTTAGACCTTGCCGCTTATGAGCAAAATTTACGCGCTAAAATCCGCTTAATCCGCCAGCAAATGCCAAATAGCGTTATTTTATTAGTCGGGCCGAATGATTCGATTAAATTTAATGATGCCATGAATTGCCAAGCTCAAATGCCTGTAAACTTAATGAATGTTATTCAAATTCAGAAATCTGTTTCAGCTCAGGAACATACGCTGTTTTGGGACTGGCAAGCCTTTATGGGTGGCCCTTGTTCAATCCGTACATGGGCAGCACAAGACTTAGCACGACCAGACAATGTACACTTGTCTGTTGATGGTTACAAAAAGAGTGCTCAAGGTTTATATAGCCAGTTGAGCCAGCTTTTACAGTAACGAAAAGCAAAAAGGTCAGCCGATTAAAGCTGACCTTTGTCTTTATACCTAAAAAATTACAAGAAAACGAAGAAAATCATACCGACAATGGCGCCCGTCGTCCCTAAGATAGTTTCCATTACCGTCCACGTTTTTAGAGTCTGCGCTTCAGTTGCACCAGTAAATTTACCAAACAACCAGAAACCTGAGTCATTAACATGACTTAAAATCAATGAACCACCGGAAATACAGATTGATAAAGCAGCAAGCTGCGCACCTGAATACCCTAATTCACTGATAACGGGTAAAACTAAACCTACCGCTGTTAAGCACGCAACCGTTGCAGAACCTTGGATAACACGTACAGCACCCGCTAAAACAAAACAGGCTACCGCAATAGGTAAACCCGCGCCGATTAGCGAATCCCCTAGCGCTGGACCAACACCTGAATCCACAAGAATTTGTTTGAAAACACCACCAGCCCCAGTCACCAACAGGATAATCCCCGCAGGCTGGATCGCCGCAGAACAAACTTCCATCAATTTTTCTTTATTCATACCATAACGGAAACCTAAACCATATATGGCAAGCAAGCATGCAAGTAATAAAGCAGTGAAAGGATGACCAATAAATTCGAGCCAATGTTCCAGAGTTGAGCCTTTCTCAACAAAATGAGTCCCAATTGTTTTTAAACCCACCAAAACTAATGGAAATAACACTAAACATAAGCTGAACCCAAAACTTGGCATTTTGCCATGTTCTGTATTTGGTGCTTTATAATCCGCAGGAATATCAATGTGTACAAACTGGCTAATAAATCGCCCATATAGAGGACCCGCTAGGATCATACTAGGAATTGCAGCACATAGACCAATGAGAATCATCCAGCCATAATCTGCGCCCATTTGTGAAGCAACCAGCATCGGTGTCGGCCCAGGCAACAAGAATGCCGCAGCGGCAGCAACCCCAGCAAATAATGGGATAGCTAAACGGACAACGTTATGCCCAGTTCGATTTGCCACTGCAAATACCACACCGATTAACAGCACTATGGCGACATCAAAAAATAATGGCAGTGCACAAATTAACCCTGCGATACCTACCGCATAGTGCGCATGTTTCTCACCGAAAAGGTTAAGTAACTTATTCGCAACCTGATCTAATGCCCCTGTTTCATGCAGGATTTTGCCAAACATTGCCCCTAATGCCACAACAATAGCAAGGAAACCTAGAGTCCCAGCCATTCCTTTTTGCATCGTCTCGGTTATTTGTTGAACTGGCATTCCTGAAAACAACCCTGCACCAATTGACACTATCATCAGTGCAACAAAAGCATGTAGGCGTGCATACATGACTAAAAACAGTAATAAAACTACCGAGCCAACCGCTGTGAGTACCAATGTTAATGTGCTAAGCGTCTCAACCGTGCTCATGATTTTTCTCCCGCGACAATTTGTTTAATCGTTAAGCAGGTATTACCGATGACATCTTCAAGAGTTTGGCGAATATCAACTATATGAACATCAGTTTCCGCTGCATTGGGTTCTTCTAAGGCTGCAAATTGTGTTTTTAACATTTCAGGTTTGAAGAAATGCCCTTTACGGGCTTTTAATCTTTCTTCAATAACCTCTGAATCCCCTTTTAAGTAGATAAAAAATAAATTTTTATTGTCTTCTCTTAATATATCTCGATATTTTTTCTTTAATGCTGAACATACAACTAAAGAAATAGAATTTGTTCTCTGCATAGCAAAAATTGCCTGGTTTAATGCGACTAACCAAGGTTGGCGGTCATCATCATTTAGCGCATGACCCGATGCCATTTTTAAAATATTTGCTTTAGGGTGCAGAAAGTCGCCATCAAGAAAGGCGGCATGTAATTCCTGAGCAACGCCATTTGCTACTGCAGATTTACCGCTACCCGATACCCCCATTAGTACAAATGCATAGTTTTGTTGTTGGGTATCACTCATAGGAAACTCCTCAGGCATTCAAAATTATTCTGGCTTTTAATTAATACCGTTATGTTACCGGTAACAAGTTACGGGTAACATTATCAGCAGTGAGGATTTATTTAGCAATCAAATTGGCGAAGAAGAGAACAGATCTGTGATGATTATCTCAATCTGAGTTTAGTGAAGATAGGCAAAGAAAAAAGAGGCACTAACAATATAGAAATTTAAAAGTATGTTTTATTTTAAATTTCAATTAACCCATCTTTAATATTCATCTAAATAATTCGTGGTGTCGCTAGGCGGCAAACGAGCCAAGCCCTAGGAGCATACTCCAGTATGTGACTAGGGTTGGTGAGTGCAGCCAATACTTTTAGTGCATACGCCGAAATTTAGCTTTAAGGCTATATTAAACCACACTATTTCCCTAAATAATTCGAATTAGAGGTAGGCGGCAAGCTGAGGATATCTCAGGGAGCATACATAAGTATGTGACCTGAGTAGCCGAAAGCAGCCAACACCCCTATAATTTGAAGTATGACGGGAAATAATTAGATGCTCTCGCCCGTGAGTAGAGAAAACCCCACATCAAAATGCGTCTCCGTCAGCTTATTCCCTGACATTCTCGCCAGCAACACTTCTGCGGCTTTTCGCCCCATAAGGTCCCTTGGCGTCAAAATACTGGCTAATTTCGGTGTCATGACTTGCCCCACATCGTGACCATGGAACCCCGAGATGGCAAGGTCTTCCGGAATTTGAATACCTAAGCGCTGGCATTCAAAAATAGCGCCTATAGCCAAGTCATCATTAGTACAAAATAAGCCATCGGTATCAGGGTACTTAGCGCGACACTCATGCAATAATTGAGCACCTAGTGAATATGATGAACTGACTTCTGTCATCAGATTACGCGGCTCAAGGTTGGCATCCAACATTGCTTGCTCATAGCCTTTTAAACGAATAAACGTACGCTCATCGTGCCTTGCCCCCAAATACACAATATGACGACAACCGCGTTCGAGCATCGCTTGAGTCATTTGGCGGGAAGCTTCAAAGTTATCAATCCCCACGGCAGTATCTAAACAAGGGGAAACGCTATCCATAATTTCAACCACAGGGATCCCTGAAGTTTTCAGCATGCGAAGCGTCCGTTCCGTATGGGTACGCTCAGCTAAAATCACCCCATCGATATTATAAGAAAGTAACGACATCAGCCGCTCCTCTTCTTTTTCAGGCAAATAGCCATAGTGTGCCAGCATCGTTTGATAACCATGACAGTCAGTGACTGCCTCGATACCTCGGATCACCTCAGCAAAAACTTGGTTGGTCAATGAAGGTAATAGCACCCCAATTGCATGGCTTGTTGCATTTGACAATATATCAGGAGCTTTATTAGGTATATACCCTGATATTTCAACAGCTTGAGCAATTTTTTCACGCAGAGATTCCGAAACTTGCTCTGGGTTTCGTAAAAAACGGCTCACCGTCATTTTTGTCACGCCAACTTGGTCGGCAACATCCTGCAAAGAAGGTCTTTTTTTCTTCATAATTCCAAAGTGATATCCCATTCGTTAACGGTGCTATGTTCTGCGATCTTTTGCTGGATAGCAATCTTTGTTGCTGATTCACATCACATAAACGTCGATTTTTCCTAAGAACGCCATTTTTGTGGTTGACTCTCTATCATGACTCCGTTAATTTTCGCGTTATATAATTATTATCATAACGAATAGATTAAATTTAAATATGGCCATAAATCGTAGGCATTTTATTAAATTGAGTGCCGTTCTCGCTACTTTTTACAGCTTACCGAGTTTTGCACAAACTCGTTATAAAGTTGAACAAGCCCTATTTGGTAAACTCCCCGCGCCAAACAATATTCAACGGGTAATAAGTTCAGGCCCACCTTCAGACTTATTACTGTTTGCACTTGTCCCTGAAAAAATGGTCGGGTTCGCTTCTATCTCCCTAAAAAAAGGGCAAACTGACCTTTTCGCTCCACAGTGGCTTGAATTACCTGTTTATGGTCGTTTAGCGGGTCGTGGTAGCACATTATCCCTTGAACAACTGTTGTCCTATAACCCAGACCTAATTATTGACACTGGAAATATAGACGAAACTTATCGCTCACAAGGAGAGAAAGTCGCCAAACAAACAAATATTCCTTATTTATTAATCTCTGGGGGGCTACAAAACTCACCGCAACAACTCACTCAGCTAGGTGAAATCCTTGGTGCCATTCCACAAGCCCAAAAGCTCAGCCACCTTGCTCAGCGGTACCTAGATGATGCGATTTCATTTGCGAGTAAAAACCGACAAAAACCACTGAGTTTTTACCTTGCACGCGGAGCAAAAGGTTTAGAAACCGGTGCTAAAGGCTCAATTCATACTGAAGCCATTGAAATGCTTGGGTTACATAATGTTGTAGATATTCCTAACTTCCATGGTCTTACCACAGTTTCGATGGAACAACTATATCAATGGAACCCAGATATCATTATAACGCAATATGAAGAAGCCATTGGGTTTATGACGACCTCCCCGTTGTGGAAAGGCTTAAATGCGATTAAAAACAATAAATTACTTATATTCAGTGGAATGCCATTCGGCTGGCTAGATGGGCCTCCAGGCATTAACCGCCTACTCGGCATGAGGCGATTACAAAGCCATTTTGATAAAAATATCGCAATACACATTAAATCCGATATTACCGAATATTTTGAGCTTTTTTATCATTCATCTTTAACGCCGGAGCAAGTTGACTTGCTGATAGAAAAATCATGAATGAACGACTTAATAAAGGCGCAAAACCCTTCATATTAGTTATTATTTTACTTATCAGCTTGGTTATTGCCCTTACAAGTGGTAAGTACTCACTTACTTTAAGTGAGCTTTATCACCTGCTTGTGAACCCACTTTCATCACAAACAACATTGAACGACCTTCGTCATGAAACAGTTTTTTGGCAAATACGCTTCCCTCGTACATTGGCCGCGATTTTAATTGGTGGTGGGCTTTCTATTGCAGGAGCTGCATACCAAGGAATGTTTCGTAACCCCTTAGTTTCCCCTGATATTTTAGGTGTTTCCGCAGGGGCTGGTGTCGGGGCGGTTATCGGGATATTCTTCGGTCAATCACTATTTTATATCCAGCTGTTTGCGTTTATTGGTGGCCTAATTACCGTTGCCTTAGTTTGCTTTATTGCTCACTTAGCAAGGCAACATGACCCAATCCTCTCGCTAGTTCTCGTCGGAGTTGCGGTCAGTGCTATTTGTGGCTCCGCTATCTCTTTAATGAAAATCCTTGCAGACCCCTATACACAACTACCTTCTATCACATTTTGGCTACTTGGTGGCCTATCTTCCATTACGCAAGAAGACTTAATATCCGTCTTGCCACTCATGGTCATTGCTATCATCCCACTATTGCTATTGCGTTGGCGTATGAATTTACTCAGCTTATCGGATGAAGAAGCCAAAAGTCTCGGGGTCAATGTCAGTTTGACACGCGCCATTTTCATTATTTGTGCCACGTTACTCACTGCGAGTGCTGTTTCTATTGCAGGAATTATTGGCTGGATTGGCTTAATTGTTCCGCATATCACCCGAATGATAGTGGGTGCTAACTTTCGTTATCAGCTTCCTGCCTCAATGGCGATTGGGGCAATCTTACTGCTTATTACTGATACACTAGCTCGGACTATTGCAGCAATCGAACTTCCATTAGGGATCTTAACTTCTGCCGTCGGCGCTCCCTTCTTTTTGGCTATATTATTACAAACTAGGCGGGTTAAATGAGTATTATGACCCTAAAAAATGTCGCTATTGGTTATCATCACACTGCAATAATTGATGACATCAATCTTTCTTTGCCTGAAAAAGAAATTACCTGCCTACTAGGAGCCAATGGGTGTGGCAAAACAACGCTAATGAAAACCATCTTAGGTTTGCTGCCCGCGATCAGTGGTGATATTTCACTGAATAACCGCTCTCTAAATTCACTATCACAGCGTGATATCGCGAAAGTAATTGCTTACGTACCTCAAGCACACGATACCCCTTTCACCTTCAACGTATTAGATATGGTAATGATGGGGCTCACCCCGCATATTTCATTATTTTCTGTACCCAGTAATGCCGAAAAAAACTTAGCACTTCAACAATTAGAGCGGCTCAGCATTCCACACCTTGCAACTCGACTGTACAGCACATTGAGCGGGGGGGAAAAACAGTTAGTATTGATAGCAAGAGCCTTGATACAAAGGCCATTACTCTTAATTATGGATGAACCTGCAGCTAGCCTTGATTTTGGTAACCAAATACGCCTACTTGAACAAATTGAAAAGCTTAAATCCCATGGTATGACGATATTGATGTCAACTCACCACCCACAACATGCTGCGGCGGTCGCTGACCATGTTATCTTGCTTGATAAGCAACACAGAGCAAGGCAAGGGATATCAAAAAGTATGTTAACACTTACTAACTTGGCAGCACTTTATAATGTGGATGAGCAAAGTATTGAAGCTCACTTCCAATTTCCATCATCATTTTCTTGTTAAGGTCAGGGATCATGTTAATTAACCAAATTGATTTCGCAAAAATGTACCAGCAACATATGCAGCAGGCACAACGCACCCGTAAAGAACCTGAGCATTGGGATAAAAAAGCCCAACAAATGGCACAAAATTGTGCCAATCCAAATGACCCATATTTGGTTCAGTTTCGTGAGTTAATGGATTTTACTGGGGCTGAAAGCCTACTGGATGTCGGCTGTGGCCCAGGCTCTATTAGCCTGTGTCTCGCCAATCAATTCAAAGAGGTCATTGGTATTGATTACAGTGGTGGCATGCTGGAAATGGCGAAAATTCGTGCAAAAGAGCTCGGCATTTCCAATGCCCACTTTGAAAAATTAGCGTGGGAAGATAACTGGGACACTCTGCCTAAAGTGGATATTGCCGTCGCTTCCCGTTCGACATTAGTGGATGATTTAAAAACCGCGCTGCTAAAACTCAACCGCCAAACAAAACTGCGCGTTTACACCACTCATACTATCAACCCAACCTTTATTGATGAAAATATTATTCGAGAAATTGGTCGCGAAGTAATACGTTTACCAACTTATATTTATGCAGTGAATATCCTACACCAAATGGGTATCAATGCCCGTGTAGACTTTATTAAGAGCCCGAATCAAGGCGGTTTTGATAGCTTTGAAGCCTTTGCCGATAGCGTCAATTGGTCACTAAAAAACATGACGCCGCAAGAAACAGAAGCTCTGTATCACTACTATCATGCACGAACTGCGTCAGGTAAGAAAATTCCTTATCCATCAAGAGATTGGGCGATGGTCTCATGGGATGTTGTCGATGAGGCCGATTTAACATTATGATTTATTTACCTGATGCATTAATCGACCAATTGCTGTTGGATGATATCCAATACGGCGACCTGACCACTCGCGCCTTAGGGCTACACTCCCAACTTGGTGTAATGACATTTTCCTCTAAACACGGCGGCTGTATTAGTGGGCTCCACATCGCCAAACGCATGTTAGAAAAACTCGGTATCCGTTGTGAGTGCCATTTTCAAGATGGCCAACACGTTGAACCTCAAAGTATTCTAATTCGTGCTACTGGGCCTATTGAAGCTCTGCATCAGGGCTGGAAAGCCACACAAAACGTGCTCGAATGGTGTTGTGGTGTGAGTCACTATACTCAGCAAATGGTCAGTATCTTGAAACAATATCAACCTAACGCACAGCTAGCCTGTACGCGAAAAACAATCCCAAACACTAAGCCCCTTGCCTTAACTGCGATTTTGGCGGGGGGCGCTATTGTTCATCGAGCAGGTAGTGCTGAAAGTATCTTGTTATTCACCAACCACCGGCAGTGTCTTGAACAACCAGATGATTGGCATACACATGTAAAAACATTGCGCCAAAACGCCCCCGAAAAACTGATTATTGTTGAGGCCGATGACTACCAACAGGCCGTTTTGGCGATTGAGGCACAGGCCGATATTGTGCAACTGGATAAACTCCCACCTGACCAAATTCAGCAATTACAAAAACTCGTACAGCAGCAACATTCTCCTTGCCAGTTATCGATTGCAGGGGGAATTAATTTAACAACCATTGAAGAGTTTGCCCAAATAGGTGTGCCGTTGCTAGTCACATCAGCTCCCTACTATGCGGCGCCTCGAGACATAAAAGTGAACATTTTTAAACAATAACCGAAAAAGTTCGCATAAAAAAAGCTATTTGCCAAAAACAGCCTACCCCGTAGGCTGCATTAACTTATGGCTAATCACGCATATCGTTATATAAAAAACAATATATCGAAATTAATGAAACGGGAAAGACATAATGAAAATAAAACAAATAACCTATTTGGTTGGGATGGCTTTATTCACAGCGCAAGGGCACGCCGCCTCAGTTAACAGCGAAAAAAATACTGATGTAATGTCAGTTTGGAGTACACCACTTGCTGCGGATGCGAATATCATCACGCAAGAGCAAATGACACAGTTGAATAAAACCAACGTGGCACAAGCATTGAGTACCATGCCAGGGGTTTCTATTCAAAAGTCAGGGAATCGTAACGAAACTCAAGTTAATGTGCGAGGTTTTGATAGCCGCCAAGTCCCTATCTTTTTTGATGGGGTCCCAACGTATGTCCCTTATGACGGCACCCTTGATCTTGGGCGTTTTATGACTAGCGAACTCGCGAGTGTTGAACTCTCTACAGGCTATACCTCATTACTGCAAGGGCCTAACTTGATGGGCGGTGCGATTAACTTAACGACCGCTACACCTAAAAAGCCATTTGAAGCCAATATCAACTTCAACCAAGGCTTTGCCCGCGGTGCAGATAACGCTCACAATATTAGTGCACGCTTAGGTGGCCGTAACGACCTAGGTTTTATCCAAGTTAGCGGTAGCCAATATAAGCAGCGTTTTATGGGAATACCAGATGCAGAAAATAACAATCCATTAGCAGGTAGCAATGGTCGCCGCCCGAATTCAGCCACAGATGATAAACGTATGATGGTAAAAGTCGGTTGGACACCCCGCGAAGCCGACGAGTATGTGATTACTTACCTAAAACAAGATGGTGATAAAAACAGTGCACCGAGCGTTACCAGTAAGAAACAACAAATTTGGCAATGGCCTGCCTATGATAAAGAAAGCATCTACTTTAATAGTACAACTCAAATAACTAATGATATCGCACTACAAAGCCGCCTATATCACGATACCTTTAAGAATACACTCCATCAATATAAGTCTGTGAAAGACTATAAGAAAGGTACTTACAACTACAGTCGTTATGATGACTATAGCAATGGTGCCGATATGCGTGTTGACTTCACGGTGCGTGAATTAGATATGCTTTCATTTGCCGCACACTGGAAAGAAGACATACACCGCGCTAGGTCTAAAAGAGATGTGCCATTCGACCGCTATAAAGATAATACCTATTCCATTGCTACGGAATATCAATGGGTTGCGACTGATAAGCTAGATATTGTCGGCGGTATTGGCTATGACTGGCGCAAAAGTGCTGATAGCAAACGTTATGATTATAAATCAGGCGACTTTAATACCTATGATGGAAATAACCAACATGCATTTAACTGGGAATTGATGGCTCGCTACCACTTAACGAATGAAGATACCATCCAATTTTCTGTGTCAGAAAGAAGCCGTTTCCCAACGCAAAAAGAGCGTTATACAAAAAACAAAATGAAGAGTGATGATTCCTTCGTTATTAACCCTCACCTTGATGCAGAGCGTGCCCTTACCTACAACTTAACCTACAAAGGATATGTCACACCACAATGGACCTACACAACCAGTGTTTACTATAACCACGTTTCGGATGCCATCATGGCACACCATATTGGCAAAAATGCTGATGGCGGTGATTTGCTACAAAACCGCAATAGTGGCAAAGTCGACTACTTTGGCATTGATATAGGAACAACAGGGCAAATCACCGATTGGTTAGAAGCAGGCTTAAGCTACGGCTATATTCATGCTGATCCAAAACACTACAGTGTCAAACATGTCGCCGAGCTACCTACCCACAAAGCCTTTGCTTGGGTGAAATTGACTCCTTACGAACCGTTTAGCATTACGCTTACCGAAGAAGCAAGAAGTTGGGCATTTAACTATGTCGATAATGACAGCAAAGTACGTGGGTTCGCCAAAACTGACCTTCGTTTCGATTATGAATTAGGGAAAGGTATTTCAGTCAACACCTCTGTAAATAATCTATTTGATAAATCCTACGAATACACCAATGGCTATATAGAAGAAGGTCGTAACTATTGGTTAGGTATTGAATATAAATACTAACATTTAATATATTAGGCAGAGATTTAATCCTTTGCCTAATATAAATTGCATTAGAGTTTAAATTATAGCATAAGTAAAACCTCAAAAACTAAGTATATTTACTTACTGCAAATCCCAAATAATGAAATTATTTCTAATGCCATCAACTCTATAGGTTTATATATTTTTTTTACAACATAGATGATTTAAATTAAGACTTAAATCTCACCAAAATAAAAAAATTCAGCGTTAAATAACGATAATCAGTTCAATTCAATAAATTTGTTAACAAACCACAAAAATGCTCACCCCACAATACTTGAAGTTAATTGATTCCCTATTTAGACTATAAGAACAAAAATAAAAACTCAAAAAATCACTTACCTCAAATTAATTAAAGATAACTTTAAATAATTATATTTTTTATAACTTAATGCTGTTTAAGCCTTTAATTTAGAGAGAACAGAAAGTATTTATGAATAATTTACATGGTTACACCATTGATGATAAATATATTTTCGAGGAAAACTCAAGTTTAATTTTCTTAAAACTTGATCGCAGTCAATATATTGAGTTATCAAAAACAGCATCTCGATTGTTCGGTGAGATTATTTCATTAAATCTGAAAAAAGGAATCGCAACACGAGATGAACTTCTTACTAATGTGTGGGAAGAGTACGGTCTTGTAGGTTCAAATAATAATTTAAACACTTACATCAGTGAAATAAGAAAAAAGCTTGAGCAGATTGGTATTGATCCTAAATCAATCGTGACGGTACCTAAAAAAGGGTTCCGCCTTGATAGTCATATTTCTATCCACGAAAATGAAATTATCGATAAAGATTTAGATAAGCAAGAAACTGAAATAAAATTTGGTCCAACTCCAGTCAATAAGCAAAAAATAATCACAGTACAAAATCATCAAGTTAAAAGTTCACAAATAAATAAAAAACCTATCAAATTGATATTACTAGCAATATCAACGTTAACAGTTTGTTACTTAGCCTATCTATTTATTTATAACTTAACACCTAAAGCTAATGCTACAAGTAGTTATTTAACTTTAAGTGCTCGGGAAAACTGTGTTATACAGACCCCCCTAGGCATGATAGGAAAGGTTTCAAATGAAAACATAAGCTTTATACAAGCCAGACTCGATAAATATAATATCTCCTGTAATGAACCAAAACGTATTATTCTTTTATCTAATTTAAACAGAACATATTCATTTGATAAAAATTTTTCCCTTAGTATCTGCAAAGAAATTAATAATAAATATGATTGTGTATCAATAAACGATCAGAGAATTTAAATGAAAAAATATATTATTGCCTCTATTCTTCTAGTCTCCACTGCATCAATCACTTCATATACCTTGAAACAAAAACAAAATGAGATAAAAATATGCCACTCTGAAATTGTTTGGATTAAAGATAATGGAACTCAAGATGGATTGAATATGAAATCAAAAGTTGCCATCCAATTAGATCAAGATAATCATGGCCGAATGAATTTATACGGTTATATTAAAAATAATGAGGTAACCTATCGTTTAGATAGAGCCGTTTACTTTGATTATCACGCCGTTGATTATAAAAATAATTATGTTATTAACTTTAAAACTTTGTCTATTACATCATCCGATAGTACACCCGAGTCCATTTTTTCCAAGTTCATTCAGTTAGAAAAAGATAAAATAAAATACTATGTCAATATTACTAAAATGGATGATAACATTTATATATTAAATGATGAAAGCTACTCTTCCTTTACCTGTAATATCAAGTAAAAAAAAGCCTACTAAATAGTAGGCAAAACCGTCAACATGGGAAAATGACGAATACAAAATATAGTTTAAATTATGGTATAGTAAGAACCAGTGTAATGCGGCCACTAAACTTCCCTGGAATAACAGTACCATTTGTTTTCAAAGTCGACTCTACACGCACAGGCCAAACTTTATTCTCTTGAACCGACTGTACAATTCCAATCGCTGCGGAACGGTTATTTAATGTAACATGTGATTTTAATGAACCATCTGGTCTTAAATTTACATCATCATATTGTAAGTTTGATGAGACTTTCACACTCATATCTTGGTTACAAATAACATAAAATAAGCTTGTTTGCATGTTGCCATTTAATTCATTAGCGTTTAATGACCCATGATTGAGTTCAAGTATACCTCCGTTACCATCAGGAGAAGTAAAGTAACATTTACCTGCTGGTGGCGGAGCAATACCACAAATTCCCCCAGGTAACATTGTTGCATAGCTTTTTTTCGCAGTTTCTCCTACAAAAATCCCCACACATTCATCAGTAGTGATCGAACCACTATGGCGGCTCTCTCCTCTACGAGGGAATGTCAACCCACACTGTGATTGTGCTGCTTCAATTATCGAAGCCATAGTAGGATAATTAGCAAAATTAATCCCACATGACCAATCAGCTCGGGAAGCTATTCCCCCTTTAGTTTTTCCTGAATGCAAATGGTTTATACTAAAATAACAATTCTTAGCCCCTTTGCTACCTAATACGGAAACACAAGGATTCGGCTCCGTAGGTGAGTTTGCTTTCCAATAATCCATCTGATAGTAATAGGTATATCCATTTCCTTTTACTATATCTTCCACATATGAAAAATATGTTGAACCATAGCTTATTGATGTAATTAAAAAAAGAGGTATAAATAGTAATTGCTGTATTCTTTTTCCCATTTTAAATCTCTTTATAGTTGAATTAGAGGTTATTTCTATAAAAGTAGGCGTCTGAAAATAGAATTACTCATACTCAAATAAAAACGTAGCGATTGCCGAAATATGCCCGGTTTTAATTTGCTGGTTAGCAATAGAATCAGGTGTCGCTTTGAGAAAAGTATCAAACTTCAACTCATTTTTTCCTGACTGAGTAATAGGAATTAATGGAGAAACCTGATTGATTTTAATTTCCTCACCACTACTGAGCTTAAAACCAATGCCTAAGCCTGGATTAGATTCTGCACCTGTCAGGGCGATAAAACCTGGCATCTGACCATGTTCAGCCCCAGAAATTTTTACTTTCATTCTCTTTGCAATACTGAGATCACAATTAGATAGAGTAAGCGTCATTTCACGTCGCGGTAATTGATATGTTGGGTCATAAATATCCAGTAAACGGATATCACCAAAATCCACCTCAACATTCTTATTTTCAGGCAAAACCACACAAGGTGAGTTAACCAACCTTCCTTTTATTTTGACATTATTTGTTGCTGCTACAACAATATGGCTAGCTGTAAAGCTAAAAAATCCGATTAATAATAGCTGGTTGATTTTTTTCATTACTCGTACTCCACAACCATCGTTGCATTGGCAACAAAATCACCTGTTTTTATTTCATTATTTCCATTACGTATTAAAACAGCCCATAAAACGCCAGGAGAACTTGGGTCAATCAAATACTTTTTTCCAAGCTCTAAATCTTGGTCTGCTAATTGAAACTTAACAGCAAGATTATCGACCCCTGTACTTATTCCATTAAGGTCAAAAGCGCTTTTCGCACCATTTAATTTTAAGTACATGGCCCAATTATTTTTATTGTCACCGCATTGAATTTGGTAATTTACTTGTTTTTTCTGATCATTACCTTGTATCGATTTAACTGAAATAGTCTCGAAATCTACTTCAATATCTTTGCCATCATCAATGTGGCATGGTGGTGGCGTGATTAAATTACCTTTTATACTGATTTCAGTCTCATAATCCTTTGCATTTGAAACAAAAGGCAATGAGACCATCAATAAGACTGCACTCATAATCATTTTTACATTCAACATGTTTCAGTCCTTATTGATATTCCACTTTCAATGTTGCTGTCGCTGTAAAACTCTTTGCAG
This sequence comes from Providencia sp. TYF-12, assembly GCF_041344805.1. Lineage (NCBI taxonomy): Bacteria > Pseudomonadati > Pseudomonadota > Gammaproteobacteria > Enterobacterales > Morganellaceae > Providencia > Providencia sp. TYF-12. The sequence goes on along the minus strand of NZ_CP166833.1, from coordinate 514,723 downwards.
GAAGGTCTGTTCCACTTTTTTTAACTAATATCGCATCAAGCTTTGCAGGATTTGCAAAATTAAAAGAACGTTTACTTCTAAGTGGAAAATCTTTTGAATCTGCTGTAAAACGCACAGCCAAATTTCCAACGCTTGTTTTTAATAACCCCTGATCAAATGAAGATGAGAGTCCATCAATAAATATGTTTAATTTAGGTTTAATTCCATCCTTACAACTCACCGTATACTCTATGGGCTCTTTGTAAACTTCATCTTGAACACGAGTCGTCATAACATCGCCAAAATCTATTTCGATGGTTTGTCCATTATTGATTGTGCAAGGTTTGGATAAAACTTCACCTTTAATATCAATATATAAGAATCCTGAAAATCCAAATACATTTGATATATTAAAAGTCATTAAAACCCCCAATATCCGCATTACATTTTTTCTGGATATCATAAAATTAATGGACATAATCATTAGCCTTATTTTCTAGGTACTACGGAACATTCTGTTGCTTGACAACTAAATTTCAAATCAACCGCACCACCAAAATCATTAAGATAAACTAAGGTTGGCATAGAGCCTAAGCCTCCAGAAACCTTACCTAAACTGGATTCATCAAAAGGGGCTATCATGACCGGCTCAAAATTTGTAACGTCTGTATTACCTTTTTTCAATTTAGTAATTGATAAAAAATAAGGTGATGGGTTTTTTACTAAATAATCAGCACCACGCTTAACAATTTTTATATTATTTTCTTGTGGAATAAATTCCATACGCTCTTTTATCATTATCGTTATCGGTCGATAAAAAATCTTAATTTTTGTTTGTAATGCAATTTGTAGGACATTGGCCTTTTCGCTACGTGGTGGAATTTCCCTTACATTCAAATAATAGATACTTTCCCTGTCCTTTGGTAACTGAGAAATAGCCGGCAAAGATTGGATTTTAATTTGACTTTTAGAATTTGCTTCTATTCTATGAACCGGCGGAGTCACAATAAAAGGCGATGTAACTTTCTCATTATTATCATTTTCTATCCATGCTTGTGCTAAGTATGGGCTTGTTGAGTGTTCATTTGTAAGCCCCATACTCACCGATTTATCATTTTCATTATAAATAACACGAGTTCTATCAAGCGCAATAGCCGCATAAGCCGATTGCATTAATAAAAACAAACTCATTACTGTTACTATTTTAGCATTTAGACTTATATTCATATTTTCACCGTTGACGTTAATACATTACTTATAATTATTTGCATGGTAATAATATTATTTTTTCCATGCCAATTTCTATTTTTTCAGGTATTTGAATATGACATGATGATTTATCACCCCATTTAACTTTAAGGATATCTGATTGATTAATACCTGCTAAATAAACAAACCCATTATCTGATACAATTCCAACTTCAATATTTTTCTCATTGATAACGGATGATCCAAAAGGTGGATAACTATTATTTTCTAAACTGATAGTTCCTAATATTTTTTCACCTTTAATCACATTGAATTTCCGATAACCAATCGCCCCCTCAGTTAAGGTTGCATATTGGTTTGAATCCAATGCTTCGGCATTATCCGGTATGCTATTTATATCAATCCGTAAATTATTACGGTTGAAATCCATGATACTCGTGATAACAGCCTTACCATAACGATTTGTTTTAATGGGTGTTACTCCAGTTCGAACAGGGATCCCCTCAATACCATTCGTATCGATTAAGACTCTTGACCCTCCATTTATTGAGGTATTACGATGCAATGCTCCACCTTCTGGAGTAACTGTTAGCCCACCTTTTAGTTGCATAGATAATGCAGTTTGATTGTCCTGAGTGTACGTTCCATTGATATTAACTTGTGCTGCATCACCATCATAGTTATACATACCTGATGTCGTTACTTTATTTTTATCCCACGTTCCCGCAGAAATAGAATATGTGCTTCGCTCATTAATACGGTCATAGTAATTGACATTATGACTACTATTACTAGAAAATGAGCCTGAATAACTAATACTTGCTTGATTATCATTTAATGGCACATTTAAATTTAAATAAACGCCATTATCATCATTTTGATGAGATTTGGTTTTATATGCAGTTAAACTTAAGCTTAAATTTTTTATTTTCCCTATATCAAAATAATTAGAAACCGTTAGGTTATATTGGTCAGTTGAAGAACGGTTCCAATAAGTTTGATGCGAGTAATTTAAATACATATTTGTATTATATTCAGGAAACGCCGTGCCAAATATAATGGTATATAATTCTTTACCACTATCCATCGTGCTATCATTATAACGCCTATCAATAAATTGACTCATATTCATATAGTTTCTTTCAGAAAATCGATAGCCTGCAAATGTAATTTGGCTATTGATATCATCGAACTGTTTAGAATATGTTAAATTATAGGAGTTCCCTGTCAAAGTACGATGATTATCCGCTCTTCCCATCTCCGCTCTAGATACACTAATATTACCTGAAAGCACACCAAATGGAGCGAAATCACGCCCTATCCCTAACGCAATATTTTGATATTCTGAAGAACCTAAAACCCCACCATAAACAGTCGTGTTATTTGTTGCTCCCCACGATAAAGAACCTAAACTAAATACAGGCCCTTGAGTACTATGCTCATTTTTACTTGGCTTACCCAAAACAAGTTTATAAATAAGTTGCCCTGGTCGCGTTAATGTTCCCAACCTCGAAGTTTCAACTTTATAATTTGTGACATTACCATCCTGTTCTTGAACAGAGACGTCTAATGTCCCTCCTCCAAAAGAGTTAACATCCTGAATTCTAAATGGACCAGGGCTTACTTCTGTCTGGTAAATAATTCGGCCATCTTGTTTAACAATCACCGTTGCATTTGATTTTGCAACTCCCGCAATTTCAGGGGCATACCCCTGTAAACGAGGTGGAAGCATAGATTCATTAGTTTCTAAGCTCGCTCCCACATAACGTATGCTATCGAATAATTCAGAAGATAAATATTGCTCACCAAATGTTAAGCGTGAATTTAACGCTCGAATTGCGCGATACAGGTAAAGTTGGTTCCATGACCATGATTGGCCACCTTTATTTAACTCACCCTTTTGAGTCTGCCAGTCTGCTCTAACGCGCCATGCACCGATATTTGTCCCCATGGTTCCTGTCGCAGTAATACCAGACTCAGTCCCTTTATCACCAGTACGCTTATTAACAATACGCCCAGTTGCATTGTAATCAATAAACGCACCTAAAATACCATCATCCCAACGAGATGGAGGATCCCAATTAGGGTCTTGATACTCCATAAATGCTTGAGGAATATTTATATCGACATTATTTTTTGCTAAGTCACCCTGAATACTCATATCAGGAATAGAACGAATATCTAAGCATTGGTCATTATGCAACCACGTTACTTTTTTACTCCAATTACTTTGTAAACCGAGTTGCTTATAAAGCTCTGGTGTAATACATGCAAGAGATATTTTATCGTCATAATCAGGTGTAAAAAAAATAATAGGTTGCTCCATAGAAATTTTAACTCTATTAACAGATACCGCTAATGAGTAATTTCCAGGAGGAATATAATTTGCGTGAGAGAATTTACTGAAGTCGACATTTTCAGTGCTGTCTGTTTCAAGAAAGTCCGTGTTAAAATCAATAGCCTCTTCGGAAAATACAAACATCGGCGTTAATATTAAAAGCATTAATTTTGTAATTAAATTGAGTCTTATGCTTTTCATTTAATTATGCGCCTATCAAACAAAGTAAAAAGGTATAGAAACATATGGCCTTCCATACGCCACATGTTTCTATTTATCTAACTCAAATAAGTCTTATTGATATACGATTTTGAAGTTAGCAACAGTATTGAAACTACCCGTTGTTGCTTTAGCGTTAGCATCTTCATTACCTTTAACATATGCTGCAAAATGTAGGGTTGTTTCTTTGCCATCTCCTGCATTTAACGCATAACCGTCACCAGTACCTGGGAATGCTTTACCAAATTCAACAACTTTGTCTGCACCGTTAGTAATTACGATACCTGCGTTTTTAACTTTTCCGCCTAAACCAAGTAATTCACCTGTAAAGCCTTGGAATCCAGAGATTGTTGGACCAGTAAACGTGATTTTTGCGTTTTTGTAAGTTTCAGTTGAACAATTTTTCAATACGATATCGAAATCTTTGCTGTCTGAACGATATTGGTTTGATGTCAGTTCATGTAATGCGATTTCACCAAACTCAACTAGTTGTTTTAGGTTATTTGCATCAATTGAACATGGAACATCGTTAATGAAACCAGTGAAACGGATTTCACCTTGTGAGCTTTCTACTGTTTTTGCTGGAACGACAGGATCTTCAGCTAATGCAGCTCCAGAGAAACCAATCCCAAAACCAATAGCTAGAGTTAATGCTAATTTATTCAATTTCATAAACATTTCCTTAAATAAGTAGGAAGGATTTTCCTCTTTCTGATTTTTATTGATAATTTGCGCTTATCAGTAAAGTTTTTCAGCACTCCAGCTTTATAAACTTCTTTCAGATTAGAGGGTTATATATAAATAAGGTCCTTCTCATTTATCATCTTTTTTAAAAACGTAAATCCATTACACTAGTTTTCTTGCTTTTTAATTAACAACTCAATTTTCGCTGTAACTTTTAAAAATTGACGTAGAAAACTAAATGAATATTTATACATACGCTTCAATTCTTTCTGATGTCAATTCTACAATCTCAATATATATTGTCAAAAATAACACTTAAGATGAGTTTATACAGAACAATAACCCTATACTTACTTAAATATAAAATAAAAAACCAAAATAACTCATTTATATATAAATCAAATATGTCATTTAGGAAAATTTATATAAAACCTTCACTTTCTATTTATAAGATTTTCAAAATATTTCATAATAAACAAAATTAGCCACTAAAATATAAAACTATACAGCAGAGAAAATTAATATATTTAATCTATAAATAGTAACTTAATTGAACAAAATCCAAGGGAAAAAAATTTTATCACTCATTTATAGGAAAAATAAAATTTCAGATAAGATAAATCTTAATTAAAATTTATATCAAAAGGTAACACTTAGTTTCAAAGAATTTTTTTAGACTAGTTACTCTTTTAAAAATTAAATGTTTAATTTTTGTTATTTATATATTGATAATGCTGTATATAAAAAATATCTTCTTTATCTCCTTCATGAGTTATAAATTTTATTTTTCATTTTTTATCTAACAAAGCATAGCTAGATAGCTGTCTTCATCCTTTCACTTTTTCTTTTCAAGCTATTTCAGTCAGAAAACTATGATAAACTTGTTACCATAGTTGATACTTTGTTTTCGAAGTTGGGGTCAGTAAAATGAAAAAAATGAATGAAGATAAGATACTGGTAATGGCAGAACGCATTTGCCAGTCAAGAGGCGTTAGATTGACTCCACAGAGAGAAACTGTATTACGCCTTATCGCGCAACAACACGGTGCTATCAGTGCCTACGATTTATTAGACTTATTACGTGAAGTTGAACCACAAGCAAAGCCCCCTACCGTTTATCGTGGGCTTGAGTTTTTAATGGAACAAGGCTTTATTCATAAAATAGAGTCAACCAACAGTTATGTCGTTTGTCACCACTTTGATAACCCTAGCCATATTTCAGTGATGTTAATTTGTGACCACTGCGGTAGCGTAACTGAAAGTGATTGCACAACCATTGAAGCCGCTATTATCAGCCTAGCGGAAACCAACCAGTTCCGTTTGCGTCATACTGTGGTTGAAAACCATGGCTTATGTAAAAACTGTGATGAGATTGATAGCTGCCAAGATCACGCACATTGCCACCATGACCATCAACAGCCTATTACTACAAAGAAAAAGTAATAAATAGAAGTGGTAGAGTTAACGGTGTTGCTTATATAAGAAAAGAATATTCGATGAGATGCAAAGAAAAGAGACAAAAGAAAAGGAACAAGTAAAGCAGGCAGATCTCTACACATCAATTTGAAATCTGCCAGCAATCATTGAATTATCAAACAAGCAGCGTCAACTTACCGCTTACCAACCTGATAATTTAAGAATTAATACCAATCACTATTGCGGATCACGCCAACCGCTAAACCTTCAATTGTGAAGCTTTGTTCGCGTAAATCGACAATAATTGGTGCAAATTCAGGATTTTCAGCAATTAACTCAACACGATTACCTTGCTGTTTAAAGCGTTTAACAGTCACTTCATCATCAATACGCGCAACAATCACTTGGCCATTGTGTGCATTTTGTGTTTTATGAACCGCTAGTAGGTCACCATCCATAATACCGATGTCTTTCATCGACATACCATTCACACGTAATAGAAAATCTGCGTGAGGTTTGAAGAGTTCTGGATCAACTTGATAGTGACTTTCGATATGTTCTTGCGCTAATAAAGGTTCGCCAGCGGCAACACGCCCAATCAAAGGTAGCCCTTGATCATCAGCTTCTTCTTCAAGAAGCAAGCGGATACCCCGTGATGCCCCAGAAACAATTTCAATTACACCCTTGCGAGCCAAGGCTTTTAAATGTTCTTCTGCCGCATTAGGCGAACGAAAACCCAGGCTTGCTGCTATTTCAGCACGTGTAGGAGGCATACCCGTCTGCGAAATGTGATCACGCACCAGATCATAAACCTGCTGTTGTCGAGCCGTCAGTGCTTTCATTCCGTTCCCCTGTTTGTTTATACAGTCAGACTGTGAGTATATACAGGTAAATGAAGATTTGGAACAGTTAAATTGCTGAATTTAGGCATTTGTTATCGATTGACTTCTTTTTCGACTTTAAACTGTTTTTATTAACTAGCTGGCAAAATAACGTTGCCATAAAACCAGAGCCCAAATAAAAAGTGCTAAACCAATACTGACAAACACTGCGGCAGAGCCTATATCTTTCGCGCGGCCTGAAAGCTCATGGTATTCACTACCAATACGGTCAACAACAGCTTCTACGGCACTATTTAATAGCTCAACAATCGCCACCAGCACCACTGAACTAATTAACAGTATTCTATCTATATAACTGATATCTAAGAAAAAGGCGATAATAATCGCAATTACTGCTGCAACAGATTCTTGACGAAATGCCGCTTCGTTTACCCAAGCGGCTTTTAGCCCTTTAAGGGAATATCCCGCGGCTTTAATTACACGGGTAAAGCCCTTAGTTTGACTTGCCATATTTATTCCTTAAAAAATACAAACAATAATCGATTTTTACGGTCAAAGTGAATTGTCAGTAACAGATCTGCCAGTAGATTTCTGGTATGATTGCGCAGCATTGTTAACAAGAGGCTATAATCATTTATGTCACTATGGCGTAAAATATATTACAACACGTTGAATTTACCACTTAAATTATTGGTAAAAAGTAAACTAATTCCATCGGACCCCATTGCAGAGTTGCAGCTTGATACTAACAGGCCAACACTGTATGTATTGCCTTACCACTCTAAGTCCGACCTCCTAACGCTACGGCATCAATGCTTGGCTATCGGTTTACCTGACCCTTTGGTTGATAACGACATCAATGGCACTAAGCTCCCTGCTTATGTGTTTATCGATGATGGCCCTCGCGTATTTCGCTATTATTCACCGGACCCGCGTAAAGATTCCGTCAAAACATTCCATGCTTATTTAGATTTGCACAAAAACAACCCTAATCTAGATATTCAAATGTTACCCGCGTCTGTAATGTTCGGGCGCTCTCCTGGTCGTGAAGGGCATACCCCTGCACCACCACTGAAACTATTAAATGGGGTGCAAAAGTTTTTTGCTATCCTGTGGTTAGGTCGTGACAGTTTTGTTCGCCTATCGCCACCCGTTTCTATTGGAAAAATGGCTCAGGACCACGGTACTGACACCATTATTGCCAATAAACTGGCACGTGTCGCCCGTATTCACTATTCACGCCAGCGCCTTGCTGCGGTTGGCCCGAAACTGCCGGCACGCTATGAACTATTCAATAAGCTTCTGACCTCAAAAGCAATTGAAAAAGCCGTCGAAGACGAAGCACGCAGTAAAAAAATTCCATTGAAAAAAGCGCAGCAAAACGCAGTGAATATGATGGAAGAAATTGCTGCGAACTTCTCCTATGAAGCCGTGCGTTTAACTGACCGTGTGCTCAGTTGGACATGGAACCGCCTCTATCAAGGTATTAACGTGCAGCATGCTGAGCGCGTTCGCCAATTAGCGCAAGATGGTCATGAAATTGTGTATGTGCCCTCCCACCGAAGTCACATGGACTACTTACTGCTCTCCTATGTTCTTTACCATCAAGGTCTCGTTCCACCGCACATTGCTGCTGGTATTAACCTAAACTTCTGGCCTGCCGGTCCGATTTTTCGCCGTCTTGGCGCATTTTTTATCCGCCGTACTTTTAAAGGCAACAAATTGTATTCCACGGTTTTCCGTGAATATTTAAGTGAACTGTTTGCTCGTGGTTACTCTATCGAGTATTTCGTTGAAGGTGGGCGCTCCCGAACAGGCCGTTTATTGCAGCCCAAAACCGGGACACTATCAATGACGCTGCAAGCCATGCTACGTGGCGACTCACGCCCTATTACTATTGTGCCTATCTATATTGGCTATGAACACGTAATGGAGGTAGGGACCTACGCAAAAGAACTGCGCGGGGCAGAAAAAGAGAAAGAAGGTTTATTTTCCATGATCCGCGGGTTGCGCAAACTGCGTAACTTAGGTCAAGGGTATGTGAACTTTGGTCAGCCAATTTCTCTTTCTCATTATCTGAACCAGCGTGTCCCAGATTGGCGTGACTCAATTGATCCAATTGAGCCACAGCGCCCATCGTGGCTAAACCCAACAGTTAGCTCGTTAGCGGATAACATTATGGTAAATATCAATAATGCTGCCGCCGCTAACGCGATAAATTTATGTGCAACGGCTTTACTGGCCTCACGCCAACGTTCATTAACACGTGAACAACTCATTGAGCAAGTGGAATGTTACCTGCAATTATTACGTAATGTGCCGTATACGCCTGATGCGACAACGCCTAATAAAACGCCGGAACAACTGCTCGAACATGCATTGCAGATGGATAAATTCGAGGTAGAAAAAGACAGCATGGGGGATATTATTATTCTTCCTCGCGAAAATGCCGTTTTAATGACCTACTACCGTAACAATATCCATCACTTACTGGTACTACCGTCATTAATAACCAGTATTGTGCTGCATCATGAACGCATCAGCCGTCAAGAAATTTACTATCAAGTGAGCCAAATCTACCCGTTCCTAAAAGCAGAATTGTTTATGCGTTATAACGATGAACAGCTGCGTGAAACGGTAGATACTCTAATTGATGAACTAAATAATCAAAAGCTTATCTGCTTAAGAGACGACGATATGGTAGTGTTGAACCCACGCCGTATTCGCCCATTACAGCTCTTAGCTGCAGGTGTCCGTGAAACACTACAGCGCTACGCAATCACGCTGTCATTACTCAATGCCAGCCCTGAAATCAGCCGTAATACGTTGGAAAAAGAAAGCCGTATCCTTGCTCAACGCCTTTCTGTGCTGCACGGTATTAACGCCCCTGAGTTCTTTGATAAAGCAGTGTTTTCAACTCTCGTTGAAACGCTTAGAGAAGAAGGCTATATCGATAATAATGAAAACGATATTTTTACCACTAACGCCAAGAAGCTGTATGCAGTCCTTGTGCGCTTAATGTCCCCAGAAATTCGTTTAACCATTGAAAGTGTTAGCCAAGCTGATGAATTTTCAGAAGAAAAGAAAGAAGCAATACCCGAGGTAACGGCACAAACTACTGAGCCAGAAAAAGACTAGTTCGGTTTTGTGAAGCCTATAAAGCAAAAAGGTAATGTTTTTCAACATTACCTTTTTTGTTGGCTCATGGAAAATGATTTACTCGCTAAAAATAGCTCACCATAATGCCAATAAACAAAATCAAACCAACGAAATTATTATTCATAAAGGCTTTAAAGCAAGGAGCACGCTCGCGGTTCACCATTAGTTGTTGTTGATAAATAAATAACCCTGCAACAAGCGCCAAAGAAAGATAATAAGTTATCCCTAAGCCTGCTAAAGAACCTACAACCACCAGCAAACCCACCATCAGCAATTGCAATAAGCCGATAATTAATTTGTCATATTGGCCAAATAAGATTGCTGTCGATTTCACACCGATTTTTAAGTCATCATCACGGTCAACCATGGCATACTGTGTATCGTAAATCACAGACCAAATAATATTCACTAAGAATAATAACCAACACACCAGAGGCAGTGTTTCATTGACTGCAGAGAACGACATCGGAATTGACCAACCAAATGCAGCACCTAATACTACCTGAGGTAAATGACTGACTCGCTTAACAAAAGGATACACCCATGCTAAAGCTAGGCCCGCAATAGATAGCCAAATTGTCATTGAGTTAAGCGTTAAAACGAGTAAGAAGGAAAAGCCAACAAGCCCCGCAAACAGTATTTTAGCTTCCCTTTCAGTCACATCCCCACTAGGGAGTGGCCGATGCTTAGTGCGTTCTACGTGACCATCAAAATGACGATCGGCAAAATCATTAATGACGCAACCTGCGGCACGCATAAAAAACACCCCAGCAGTAAACACGATCAAAAGATGTAAACTTGGTGTGCTTTGAGCTGCAATCCATAATGCCCAATACGTTGGCCACAAGAGTAATAGTGAACCAATGGGCCTATCTATACGCATTAAACGGCTGTATGCATGCCATTTACTTAGCGTCATACTTCCCTCCACTTTGTCGTGCTCCTTATTCGATTCCATCATACTTCAAATTGGGTATATGTTTATACCACTCAATTCTGTAAGCCACTGATTTATGTTTGTTGGTGTTGCGTACTTACTGAATTTATGAAAATTTAAAATATTTAGGATAATTAACGATATGCAGGTGATTCAGGTAAAAATATTTCTGTTAATAACAATGGTTTAGCCGATAGTTTTAATCGAGAACTGCGAACCCAACGACCAGCACTAGAACCTATGCGAATATAATCCCGAGTTAAGCCATCACGGCTGAATAAATAACGCCCTAGAGGCATTCTACCTATATCAACCAATTGCTGGTCTTCATCAGTCAATGTTTCTTCTGGAATGACAGTACGGCCTAGTAACCAAGGAATACCATCCCCATACATGACGACTTCCCTGACCCAATAACGAGGGCTTTCAGGTAAAGATTGTGCCTCTTCAGTGCTCAACATACCTTGCGATACATAGCGTTCTAAATAAGGTATCACGGTAACTTGCTGGCTGTGTTGTTCAAAGCGTTTTGTCATGGAACCAAGTTCTAACAACCAATCTAACGTATTGGCAGGAACTATTTTATCATCCTCAGCCAACCAATGAATGGGATGGGAGGTAAATAGTGTTTCATCCATTACTTAAATTTCCACCATGGATAACATGGTTATGATTTACTGTATTTCTTAGACGGTAGGATATCACGTTGTTTTGCTACAGGGTTAAAGTTAGCTAACAATTTATATAAAAAGTCACATTTTCAACACAAAATGTAAAAAAATAGTGAATAAATTTTTAATTACTAACGAGTTATAAACGATAATAAAATTTATTAACATCGTAATAACAAGAATTTATTAGGCAAGTCTCCGTCATTCATTATCTCAATAAAGCGGGAAGTTTTTACAGCTTCCCGCTTTTTCTTCATAAGACAGTGATATGACGTAATAAGAAAGGTTAACGCCAAGCTTTATAGTTATTAATCAAACCATTAGTCGAACTATCATGGCTATTGACTGTTTCGCTATTTTCTAACTCAGGCAAAATACGGCTGGCTAATTGTTTTCCTAATTCCACACCCCATTGATCGAAAGTGAAGATATTCAAAATCGCCCCTTGCGTGAAAATCTTATGTTCATACATTGCGATCAATGCCCCCAGTGAATAAGGGGTAATGGATTTCAATAAGATTGAGTTGGTTGGGCGGTTACCTTCGAATACCTTATACGGTGCCACATATTCCATGTCAGAGACATTTTTACCTTGCGCAGCAAATTCCGCATCAACAACTTCACGAGTTTTTCCAAAAGCTAGCGCTTCAGTTTGCGCAAAAAAGTTAGATAATAATTTTTCATGGTGATCGCCTAACGGGTTATGGGTCACCGCAGGCGCAATAAAGTCACAAGGGATCATTTTTGTCCCTTGGTGAATCAACTGATAAAAAGCGTGTTGACCGTTGGTTCCTGGCTCCCCCCAAATAATTGGGCCCGTTTGGTATGAAACTGGTTTTCCATCTCGGCCTATATACTTACCATTTGATTCCATATTGCCTTGCTGGAAGTACGCTGCAAAACGGTGCATATATTGGTCGTATGGCAGAATCGCTTCAGTTTCTGATTCAAAAAAATTGTTGTACCAAATGCCAATCAAACCTAACAGTACAGGGATGTTTTTTTCTAGTGGTGTTTGGGTGAAATGTTTATCCATAGCATGGGCACCATTCAATAACTGAACGAAATTGTCAAAACCCACGGATAAAATAATCGATAAGCCAATTGCTGACCATAAAGAGTAACGGCCTCCAACCCAATCCCAAAACTCAAACATATTATTAGTATCAATACCAAACTTAGCAACTTCTTCACTATTCGTTGATAGTGCCACAAAGTGTTTGGCAATATGCTGTTCGTCTTTTGCGGTAGCCAATAACCATTCACGTGCTGAATGCGCATTTGTCATGGTCTCTTGGGTCGTAAACGTTTTTGATGCAATTAAAAATAATGTCGTTTCAGGGTTCAGTTTCTTCAGCGTTTCCGCAATTTGTGTGCCATCCACATTAGAAACAAAATGCATATTTAAATGGTTTTTATATGGACGCAATGCTTCTGTAACCATAAATGGCCCAAGATCAGAACCACCAATACCGATATTAACAACATCTGTTATCGCTTTACCTGTATAACCTTTCCACTCTCCGCGAATAATGCGCTCGCTAAATTTCTGCATTTTTTCTAATACAGCATTAACATCTGGCATTACATCTTTACCATCAACATAAATCGGTGTGTTATCACGGTTACGTAAAGCCGTATGTAACACCGCTCGGTCTTCGGTACGGTTGATTTTTTCACCACTGAACATGCTCTTGATCGCGCTTTCTAGCTCAGTTTCTTTTGCTAACGCTAACAGGTTATCTAATGTTTCTTGTGTAATTCTATTTTTGGAGAAATCCACTAAGATTTGACCATCGAACGTTGCCGAAAAATGAGTAAAGCGGTCTTTATCCTGCGCAAACAAGTCACGCATATGAACATCCTTCATTTGCGCAAAATGTTGTTCTAGCGCCCGCCATGCAGCCGTTTGGCTTGGATTAATACTTTTCATGGATAACACTCTCCAAAATAATTTAAAATATAAATATATTGTACCTCGTCAAAGATACGAGACTTATCGGTTTTCTGCGTTATGTTGATATTCCCCAATTCCACGGCACTTTTCCAGACATAATTAACTCTTTCACTGAAATACACACTTTCAATGTCATTTAACTTTAACAGTAGCGCGTACACGCTAAATCATCCGAGTTGCATGTAGCCGGCAAGGGAAGATAGACCGATGAGCATACAAAAGTATGTGATTCGGCTATCTGAGCGCAGTCAACACCCATGCAGCTTGAAGGATGACCACCGCCATATACGCTAAATCATTCGAGTTGCATGTAGGCGACAAGGGAAGATAGACCGATGAGCATACAAAAGTATGTGATTCGGCTATCTGAGCGCAATCAACACCCATGCAGCTTGAAGGATGACCACCGCCATATACTCTAAATCATTCGAGTTGCATGTAGGCGACAAGGGAAGATAGACCGATGAGCATACAAAAGTATGTGATTCGGCTATCTGAGCGCAGTCAACACCCATGCAGCTTGAAGGATGACGAGTATATTGAGAAAACCGATAATGAATTACCTATCATTAGAATTACTGATTTACTTCGATTCTTGATTGACGCAACGCTAATTACCCGATAAATCTATATAAAAATATAGTTTAACGACAGGGATCGATACCATGAATACAGTAGCGTCTTTATCAGACAACAGTCAGTTTGTTATCGCAAAATTTGGCGGCACTAGTGTCGCGAACTTTGAGGCAATGAACAATAGTGCCAATATCATTCTTTCTAATCCAAATGTTCGAGTCGTTGTGCTTTCTGCCTCCGCTGGAGTCACTAATTTGCTAATAGAACTCGCTGAAGGTTGTGATATTGATAAACGCAATGAGCTACTGAAAAAAGTTAAAGATATCCAATATGCGATTATTGATAATCTGCAAACTGCTGATGTGATCCGTGAAGAAATCAATCGATTACTTGATAATATCGCTCATTTAGCTGATTCCGCGTCTCTCGCCACTTCTGACGCATTGACGGATGAAATGGTTAGTCATGGTGAATTAATGTCGACCCTATTATTCGTAGAAGTCCTCCGCCAGCGCAATACCGAATCACAATGGTTTGATGTCCGTAAAGTCATGAGAACCAATGAAAGTTTTGGTCGTGCAGAACCTGAGTTGGAGCAGTTGAAAACCCTTGCAGAACAACAGCTGTTACCTCGCTTAGCAGAATCGGTAGTTATTACCCAAGGGTTTATTGGCCGTGATCCAAAAGGCCGTACAACAACACTTGGGCGTGGTGGGAGTGATTATACCGCTGCACTGCTAGCTGAAGTCCTAAGCTTATCTCGCGTTGATATTTGGACTGACGTTCCAGGTATTTACTCTACTGACCCACGCGTCGTGCCAAATGCACAGCGTATTGATGAAATAGCTTTCGATGAAGCTGCTGAGATGGCAACCTTTGGGGCAAAAATTTTGCATCCGGCAACACTACTCCCCGCTGTACGTGCTGGTATCCCGGTTTTCGTTGGTTCAAGTAAAGCCCCAGAAGCAGGTGGCACCATTGTTTCTGATAAAACCAGTAACCCACCACAATTCAGGGCATTAGCGCTACGCCGTAAACAAACATTATTAACTCTGCATAGCCTAAAAATGCTACATGCACGTGGTTTTTTAGCTGAAATATTTACGATTTTACTACGTCATAATATCTCGGTAGATTTAATCACAACTTCCGAAGTGAGTGTCGCTCTAACCTTAGATACAACCGGTTCAACAGGGACAAATGGCAGTTTGCTAACTAATGCACTGATGACTGAGCTTTCGGCTCTATGCCGTGTTGAAGTTGAAGAAAACTTAGCCTTAGTGGCCATCATCGGTAATGAATTATCGCAAGTAAATGGGTTAGGGAAACAAATCTTTGGTGCTTTAGAATCTTTCAATATTCGCATGATCAGCTACGGGGCCAGTAGCCACAATATTTGTTTACTGGTTCCCGGTGACGATGCTGAAAATATCGTTCGTACATTACATAGTAATTTATTCGAGTAACCAAACTACCGCTCTAAAACAAAGAAGGCGATATTCATAATCGCCTTCTTATTCAATCAGTTGACTTATTTTTCGTTTTAACGCTGTCAGTGTACTTTAACATTGCGGCTTTCACACCTTTGTTCTGCTGTAATAGTACTAAATTATGTTTGGCAGTGGCATTACCGAGTTCGACTGCGCGCTCAAACCACATGACTGCACGGAAGATATTTTTTTCTCCCCCTTCGCCACGAGCATACATTACAGCAAGGTTATTCTGTGCATCACTGTTTTTCTTAAATGCCGCATTTTCCAAAAGCTCTCGGGCCTTTAACGAGTTTTGCGCAACGCCAGTCCCCGTTAAATAGAAAATTGCTAATTGGTTTTTCGCCTCAATGCTATCCCCTTGTGCCAGTATTAACCAATTTGCAATTTGCGTAACATCGGCTTCTTTCCATTCACCAGCCAAATATAATTTGGCGAGCTTAATTTGTGCTGCGTTATAATCCTGATTGGCTAAATTTTGATACCATTCTACTGCCTTTACAGGGTTCTTTTGAATGCCACCTAACCCTTTCTCATAAAACTCAGCGACCTTCATTCCTGCTTCAAATGATTTGTTTTGTGCAGCTCGTTCATACCATGTGAATGCTTCAGCTAAGTCTTTAGTTACCCCATTGCCAAGCTCATAAACTTTTGCAATAGCCAGTTGCGCCGAAGCATTGTTTTGCTGCGCAGCCCTTTTATACCAATACATGGCTTGATAACTATTTTTCTCAATCGAGTTATGGCCTTCCTGATAAAAATCGCCCATATTGACTTGCGCAATTGCTGAACCCATATTTGCGGCTTGTCGATACAAGTAAACGGCCGTATCATCATCCTGCTCTACCCCGTCACCGTTTTCATACATAACAGCAAGGTTATTAACCGCCGCTGCAACATTATTTACCGCACTTCTTTCATACCATTCACGAGCCTTTGAATAATCAACTTCGCCACCAAGCCCATCATGATAAAATAACCCCATGGCAAACTGTGCATTTGCATGCTCTTGCTCCGCAGCCTCTGAATACCACGCTTTAGCCTGCTGATAGTTTTGCTCAACTCCTACACCATGTTCATATAAATACCCCATGGCATATTGGCAATAAGCATCCCCTTTTTCAGCGCCTCGGCGATACCAGTACTCCGCTTGTTTAAATTTTTTTTGATTTTGCAGCAGCATACCTAAATAATAATCGCCATCTGTATTATCTAAATCAGAAACTTTTTTAAACCAGCGATAAGCTTCCTGATCATTGCTCTGCAAAAAATCGGTTCCATCCATATAGGCTAGCCCGACATCCACCATCGCATCGACATCCCCTTCCTTAGCAGATTTTAATTTAGCTTTAAAATCATCAGGAAATACGACATCGTTGGCCTGACTTGCGGTTTCTAGCGGCTTATTTTTTGTAGAAGGAGCTTCCGAAGTCGCTTGAGCCAAAGACGCGGTGCTCAAACACACTGCTAGAAATAAATACCGTAATTTCATCACCATTACCCATTCATTGGCGTTATGTTATTAACATAACATTCCAATAAAAAATTCATAAGGGATTCAAGCTGAAAAAACGCTATTAGGAAGAAATTTCGTCGAAAAATTTAGGTAGTGTTCATTCATCGCTAAAACGGCCACTACCTAAACCAAAGATTAACCTATCAAAGGCTTAATTAACGCGGTAACCACCATGTTTACTGGCAAATAAATTAAATTTACCCCACTCAATCAGTAAATGTTCCAGTTTTTGGTGACTAATTTTGCATAACTCAGAAATTTGCGACACAACAAAGTGGTTTTCACTCACTAATTCTGGGGCGAAAACTTCAGCTATCCATTCACATTCTTTAGTCGTGACCAACCAACCATCATTGGTAGAAAATTTATGGACTGGGATCATGCCTTCTTTACTACTTTCTTGCGATAACAGTTTGTTTTCATCTAGTTGTGCTTGATAAAATGCAGCTATTTCGTCTTGTGAAGGCACTGGTTCTACGGCTAAACGCTCTTCCAGAAATAAATAAATTTCTTCTGCACGCGCCGGTGTTAACTCGCTTTTTAGCCAAATTTGGTTAAAACAGTGCTCATCAAGGGACTCATCCGTATCGAGTTTGTCCATAATTTGTAAGATACTCATCATCGCACTGACCGCATCTTCGCTCATGAGAAATGTTTCAGGCGCCGCACTGTTTTGGATCTGATAAGGAAATGCCACTGAATGCGGCAGTTCATTTTCAATAATAAATTCATAGCTCATCATTAGACCCCTTTAATGTCTTTACCCATAAGATGGTGCCGAACACCTGAAAAATCAATACACTGTTTTATTAATCTTCTGGGTCATAGCCTAAATTAGGTGCTAACCAACGCTCAAGTTCCGTCACCGACAGCCCCTTACGTTTTGAATAATCTTCAATTTGGTCTTTCTGTAATTGAGCCACTGCAAAATATTTGCTATCTGGATGACTAAAATACCAACCTGATACAGATGCCCCA
This sequence comes from Providencia sp. TYF-12, assembly GCF_041344805.1. Classification (NCBI taxonomy): domain Bacteria; kingdom Pseudomonadati; phylum Pseudomonadota; class Gammaproteobacteria; order Enterobacterales; family Morganellaceae; genus Providencia; species Providencia sp. TYF-12. The sequence continues at coordinate 496,752 of NZ_CP166833.1, read as the reverse complement.
GGCCACATCGCATATGAACTAGTGAGTTTCATTCCCACTTGGTTTTCAACATCTAATAGCTGCCAAATCTTCTCTTTTTCTGTGTGCTCAGGGCAAGCTGGATAGCCCGGTGCAGGCCGAATACCTTGGTAATTTTCACGGATCAACTCGTCATTACTTAAATTTTCATCTTTCGCATAACCCCAATACTGCATACGAACCTGTTGATGTAAAAATTCAGCAAATGCCTCTGCAAGCCTATCCGCCAGCGCTTTAACCATAATTTTATTATAATCATCATGCTGTTTTTCGTATTCATCCGCCAGCGCATCCTCTTCTAAACCACCAGTAACAGCAAATGCACCGATATAATCGGCTTTACCACTGTCTTTAGGTGCCACAAAATCAGATAAACAATAATTCGGGAAATCCGTCTTTAAGGTTTGCTGACGTAGGTTCAAACTCACTGCTTGCACATGATGGCGTGTTTCGTCTGTATAGATTTCAACATCGTCACCAACACAGTTCGCGGGGAATAAGCCAAAAATACCTTTTGGTGTCAGTAAACGTTCTTTTTCGAGCTTATCTAACATCGCGTTAGCATCATTCAATAATTTACGTGCTTCTGACCCCACGACTTCGTCGTCTAAGATACGTGGGTACTTCCCAGCGAGCGACCACGTCATAAAAAATGGCGTCCAGTCAATATATTCACGTAAGGTTGTTATTGATGCATTGACCTCTTGAATACCCAAAAATTTCGGCACCGGCGGCTGATAATTAGACCAATCAATTTTCACCTTATTGGCTCGGGCAATATCAAGAGTGACTGGTGGTGTTTTTGGTCGTCTACGCCCATGTTGTAAACGTACCGTGTCATATTCACGGCGAGTACGCTCAACAAAATCTGCTTTTTGAGTATCAGACAATAACGCTGAAACCACACCAACAGTACGTGATGCATTTTGGACGTACGTGGTTGGTCCACTGTAGTTAGGTTCAATTTTCACTGCGGTATGTGCTTTCGACGTTGTTGCCCCCCCAATCAATAACGGCAACGTAAAGCCTTGTCTTTCCATCTCTTTTGCCACATGAACCATTTCATCAAGGGATGGCGTTATCAAGCCTGACAGGCCGATAATGTCGACATTTTGCTCACGTGCCGTTTTTAAAATTGTTTCGCATGGCACCATCACGCCTAAGTCGATGATTTCATAGTTATTACACTGAAGCACTACGCCAACAATATTTTTACCAATGTCGTGAACATCCCCTTTGACTGTTGCTAACAACACTTTACCAGCACTACTTCCCGATTGTTTAAGTTCTTGAATATACGGTTCTAAATACGCAACTGCTTGTTTCATCACCCGGGCAGATTTCACCACTTGTGGTAAAAACATTTTTCCTTCACCAAACAGATCCCCCACAACATTCATCCCGTTCATCAGCGGGCCTTCAATAACCTCGATGGGGCTTGATGCACGTTGGCGAGTTTCTTCTGTATCTTGAATGATAAATTCAGTGATCCCCTTAACAAGCGAATATTCAAGGCGTTTTTCTACGTCCCAACCTCGCCATTCCGCCTGTTGGATTTGCTGTTCTTGAGCACCAGCCCCGCGGTATTTTTCCGCTAATTCCAGTAACCGCTCAGTACTATCATTACGGCGATTTAATACCACATCTTCAACTGCATCTTTCAACTCAGCGGGTAGGTCGTCATAAATGGCTAATTGCCCTGCATTCACGATCCCCATATCCATTCCATTACGAATGGCGTAGTACAAGAAAACGGCGTGGATAGCTTCACGGACTGGGTCGTTCCCCCTGAAAGAGAAGGAAACATTCGATACCCCACCGGATATCATGGCATGTGGTAGTTGTTGTTTAATATCCTTACAAACATCAATAAAATCAACAGCATAATTATTATGCTCTTCAATCCCTGTCGCGACAGCAAAAATATTTGGGTCGAAAATGATATCTTCAGGGGGAAAGCCAACCTCTTCGGTCAACACCTGATAGGCGCGTCGGCAAATCTCAATTTTACGCTCACGTGTATCGGCTTGCCCTACCTCATCGAAGGCCATAACAACCACCGCAGCCCCGTATTTACGCAGCAGTTTGGCGTGTTCGACAAAGGTTTCAACCCCCTCTTTCATGGAGATAGAGTTAACAATTCCCTTACCTTGTATACACTTAAGCCCAGCTTCGATGACTTCCCATTTTGAAGAATCAATCATAATAGGAACACGAGCAATATCAGGTTCACCCGCGATTAAATTCAGAAAACGTACCATAGCAGCTTGGGAGTCCAGCATCCCCTCATCCATATTGATATCGATGATTTGAGCACCGCTTTCCACTTGTTGGCGCGCCACATCTAACGCTTCTAAATAGTTTTCCTCTTTAATCAGCCTTTTGAATTTTGCTGAACCCGTTACGTTCGTTCTTTCCCCAACATTTACAAACAGTGACTGTTTGCTGATATTCAATGGTTCTAAACCTGATAAACGACATTCAACAGGCAATTCAGGTAACTGACGCGGCATCACCCCTTTCACCGCTTCCGCCATTTTTTTAATATGTAATGGTGTTGTGCCACAACACCCACCGACGATATTTAAAAAACCTGCTGTTGCCCATTCATGAATTTGTTCAGCCATATTTTGTGCATCAAGGTCATACTCACCAAATGCATTTGGCAGGCCGGCATTTGGGTGAGCACTGACATAACACTCAGCAATTCTTGATAGCTCTGAAACATACTGACGAAGTTCATCAGGACCCAGTGCACAATTCAAACCAAATGAAAGTGGGGCCGCGTGACGCAATGAGTTATAAAATGCTTCTGTCGTTTGCCCCGATAAAGTACGCCCAGATGCATCAGTAATAGTGCCTGAAATCATAATAGGCAGCGAAACACCTAGCGCGTCTAATTCTGTTTCAACTGCAAAAATCGCCGCTTTAGCATTTAAGGTATCAAAAATAGTTTCGATCATAATTAGATCGACCCCACCTTTAACTAAAGATCGTGTAGATCCCCTGTAAGCTTCAACAAGTTGATCAAAAGTAACATTTCTATAAGCAGGGTCATTTACATCCGGAGAAATAGAAGCCGTACGATTGGTTGGGCCTAAAACACCCGCCACATAGCGAGGCTGCTCTGGCGTTTTTCGTGTCCATTCATCGGCACATTCGCGCGCAATACGTGCAGCAGTTTCATTAATTTCATCGGAAATGTCTTCCATTTTATAGTCAGCCATCGCAATAGGCGTGGAGTTAAAGGTGTTTGTCTCAACGATATCTGCACCTGCTGCAAAATATTGATGATGTATATCTCTAATAATCTCAGGCTGGGTTAGTACTAATAAGTCATTATTACCTTTCACATCACAGGGCCAGTCAGCAAACCTATCCCCACGAAATTGTTCTTCCGACAACTTATGTTGTTGGATCATTGTTCCCATTGCACCATCTAATACCAATATACGTTTTTTTAATTCTTGTTCTAATTGATTAATTTTTTCGGACACTGCACTGCCCTCCTAAAATGGAACACTGAGAAATAAGTCAAATTTTTACTTATAACATCCTATCACAACTTTTAACTCGAAAATTCGCTGTTATGATGAGAGTTTTTCAGGTTGCATAAAATCGGTCTTTCAACTGATCCGATGAGTATTTTTAGGTGAGATAGTACATAATAGAAACAAAATTACCGTCAGGAGAGACTTAATGGCAACGGCACCAATTACTAAAAAGATAAAAAAAGCAAAAGGGCCAGCAAGTGGAGCTACCGCTGCGGGGCAAGTTCAATCATTAAGTCGTGGGCTGACACTGTTGGAATACATTTCTGAATCCACCGGTGGCATTGCACTCACTGACCTTGCATTACAAGCTGGCTTACCAAATTCAACGACACATCGACTGTTGATGACATTAGAACAGCATGGTTTTGTTCGCCAAACGGGCGATCTTGGCTTATGGGTTATTGCATCTCATGCCTTTATTATTGGAAGTAGCTTTTTAGAAAGTCGTAATTTATTAGCGTTGGTTCACCCTATATTACGCCGTTTAATGGATGGGTCAGGGGAAACCGTCAATTTAGCTATCCTCGACCACTCGGAATATGATGCTGTTATTGTCGATCAAGTGCAATGCAACGCATTAATGAGGATGTCAGCACCTATTGGCGGGAAACTGCCTTTACACGCCTCTGGAGCCGGTAAGGCGTTTATTGCAAACTTACCCGAAGAAAAGCTAATCCCTCTTTTAAGCCGCAAAGGGTTACATGCCTATACTCCATACACGTTAACTAACCCATCAGCCTTAAAAGAAAACTTGCAACAAGCTAAAAAACAAGGGTTTTCCTATGATGATGAAGAGCATGCTTTAGGCTTAAGGTGCATTGGTGCCTGTATTTATGATGAACATAAAGAAGCCTTTGCTGCTATTTCTATTTCAGGGCCGTTATCACGTATTACAGATGACCGCATTACTGAATTAGGTGCGATGGTTATCAAGGCTGCAAAAGAAATTAGCCGTGAGTACGGCGCAAACCGTTAAATGACAAAAAGTGAAATGAGGCCCAAACCTCATTTCACTTTTATTATACTCATCAGCAATGTTAACCATTATGTAGCTTATATTTATAACTACTCCGTTTGCTCAAATAATTTGAAATTTTCCATATCTCGATATTTTTCAATTAAGGCTAACGCAATTGCCTCTGTTTCTGCATCGGCTAACCCTTCAATATCCCGCTGACGAAAGTGCAGCTGAAAGGCACGCAATGTCTTTTTGGTTTGGTCATCCAACTCGCCAGATAGAGGGATCGCCGAATAACCATAAAATTTCAGAGCCTTTTGAACACGTAACACATTAGCGGGTTCGTTAGCATTTCGCCCCGCTAAGTATTTACTAACTGTTTTAGCATCAGGCCATGCACCAATTCCTTGCTGAGCAAGACGCTGCCATGGAAATGCCCTACCTGGATCTTGTTTACGTAATGGTGCAATATCGCTATGACCGATAATATTTTCAGGCGGTATATTATACCGTTGCATAATATCTTGAACTAATGGAATCAATGCAACAATCTGCGATTCATTAAAAGGTACCCAAGTTTGGTTCCCAAGGCTATTTTCTTGAAGACCGGGATTTACTATCTCAATACCGATGGAAGTGTCATTCAAACCTTTTTGATGTTGCCAACGACTATAACCAGCATGCCAAGCTTTTAGCTGTTCGGGTACCAATTGTAATACAACTGGTTTACCGTATTTAAATTCAGGTTTACTGGGAATAAGATAGTGTGAACTCACATTCCCTTTTGTTAAAAGCTCTATCGAACGTGCATCATTAGAAACAGTGTAGTGTAAAATAATATATTGAATCCGTTCACTCGTATTTCTTGATGGGTAACGATTATCAAGGTAGTAGCCTTTATTAGATGCTGAAATCGAGCAACCAACAAGCAAAAACACAAATAATATCCCTATATATTTGAACATAAAACCATAACCTTAACTCATAATTAGTTAAGTTTTATTTAAGCATAATGTTATAGGGAACACTATTAAATAATGACATCTTAAAGAAAAAAAGTAGGAAAAAACGCAGGGTTCAAGATAAAAAGTAATAATATAAAATAAATAACAACTAGTTATGTATAATAATAAAGGTTACTTATAAATAAGAAATTTGATAAAATGCACATGAATATTCACGTTAAACCTTTTAAGCCCTTTACTGAAACTGAAAAGGTTTATTGATCAATAGCACTATATTTTATCTATAATAATCAGTTAGCTACAACCCCGTCCCTAACCATATATAAAATCATAAAAATTCAATTTAAAAATACAATTGATTATTTATATTTATAGAATTTATTTTAAAATCAGTTTTTTCCTTTAAGTAATTACCACAATAAATAGTGCCAAAGGAGATTAGTCAAATTAATTGGTTATTTCCTATAAATTAAAATTATGATTCAAAGCATGTTTTTTAAGTTTAATACTTTTCTAATAATATAAAATAGTTATAAAAACTTACCAAAATAAAGATACTAACCCCATCTAACTCTTTTTTTCATTCTCTACCTGTTTAGAAATAATTTTAGTTATTTCGTTAATATCAATATCGAGAAAAATGACAATTTCAATTAATTTATCTAAACTTAATTTATTAATCCCTAGTTCATAGCGTGATACTTGCTGCTGGCTCAAATGAATGACCGAACCTAATTCATTGCCTGATAACCCCTTGCTCACCCTAGCTTTTCGTAAATAATTTCCTAATAAAGCATAAATATTTTCCTTTTTAACTATATGCATATGCATACCATCTCCTAAATAAGAAAAAAAATTTTTAGCTAGTAATATTCATTATAAAATTAATCTTCATCATTTAAAATAGTTATGAACAATCAAATATATATCAATTGATAGGTAAACATGTTTTTTATATACAAAAAAATGAGACCTTTGTATTATTTATGTAGCAATGCATTGCTTTATAAAAAGTTTTTCACTTCTTAATTACATAATTTCTTTTGTTGGTTTTTCTTGATCAAATCGATAATTTAATATAATTTTACACTTTAAATGTCACTAGAAATAATTAGCAACCAATAAAAACGATTATGTTTTTCAATTCTTAGAATATTTTAATTTAAAATATATTTTATATTCGCAGCTAAACCATATAAAAACAAAGATTAACTCATATTTATACAATATAATTAGGTCAAAAGTTCATTTTTCAATTCAATAACCACCAATTAACAGATTAATAATCTATTTTTGACCTAAATACAATAATGCCTTCTTTTCCTTGTATGTAGTGCTGTAATTCAACATCACTAACTTTGAAATTTTCACGTAATGAAGAAGCATTTCTAAAAATTGTTTTGTTTCCTTTTTGTATTACAATACCAACGTGACTAACATCCAAGCCTCTATTCGTTGAGTACACACCAATATAATCACCGGTCTTAAGCCTTGTAATCAAATCATTATCTATATGTTTAGATGGAATATAGTTTATATCTCTATAGGTGATGGGCAACCCTAAAATATACGTCTTTCGATTACCTTTTAAATTAAGCTGCTTAGAAACGTTAACGGCATATGGGCTAATTTTAGCCGTAATGTCCTCTGCAACCGCGCTATCACCTTGTGCCCAATCCGAAAAAAAGTGGCGGCGGTTTTTGTATGTAATATCTTGATTAAAATAACGAATACTAGTCAGGTTCCTAAAAAATTGTGCACTATTTTCAGCCCCTTTAAATGCCTCAACGTACTCAATAAAGGTCATACAATCCATCGCTTCTAAATTAACGACTAAGTTTTCAGCAAAGAGTGGGCTCATATTTAACGTTTGTTTATCGTAGGGGGTATTTAAAAAATACTGAGTGAGCACATCAATTTTTTCTGCCGATGTTGGATGATATCGCTGCATTTCATTTTGTTGGTTGAATATACTGGTTAAAATTTTATGCGACCCCGATGTCAACACTACCTGAGCTTGGACATAATTAACCATTAGCAACATCAAGGTTGCAGTAACTAAGCGACGCATTCGCCCACTATTTGAATTTTTAGTATACACATTAACAATATTCCCAATTTACCTTAATTTTGCAGGCAACTGCTTCTATTTAATGACTATAGCATGAGTTTTAGTCCATTTCTTGTTCGATTTATTCCATAGTCAACCTTGATTAAGATCACATATAACTTCAAATATTCATTTTGAATATTGCAACTGTTCTATTTTCATTTAACAATGTTACCGGTAACATTTATTTTGTAACGTTATCTGGAATAGGTATAACGATAAGCACAACTTACATGACTTGCAGATTAATTGACTATAGGTCTGCATGATGGAGCAATTACCATGAGTTCTAATATCTCTGAAGTGACAAAATCTCCAGCACTCAATGAGGAACTTGAGCGCATTACACAGCGCATTATCTCTCGTTCTGCACAAGCTCGAGCAGCTTTCCTCAATAAAATTGAACGTGCTCGTAGTACAACTGTCCATCGAGCCTCGCTGGCTTGTGGTAACCTTGCTCATGGTTTTGCTGCCTGCCAAAATGATGAAAAGCAGATCCTTAAAAGTATGACGCGTTCTGATATTGCTATCATCAGCTCTTACAATGACATGCTTTCTGCTCACCGACCTTATGATAAATACCCTGAACAACTAAAAAAAGCGTTACTTGAATCGGGTTCTATTGGGCAAGTTGCAGCTGGTGTCCCTGCCATGTGTGATGGTGTAACTCAGGGGCAAGATGGGATGGAGCTCTCTATGCTAAGTAGAGATGTCATCGCGATGTCTACAGCAATTGGTTTATCCCATAATATGTTTGATGGCGCTCTTTATTTGGGTATTTGCGATAAAATTGTTCCAGGCTTATTACTTGGAGCCCTCTCTTTTGGGCATTTACCTGCTATATTTGTCCCTGCTGGGCCGATGGCCACGGGCCTACCGAATAAAGAAAAAGTACGTATTCGCCAACTGTATGTGGAAGGAAAAGTCGATAGACTTGCGTTATTAGAAGCTGAAGCAGCATCATACCATGGTATTGGTACCTGCACATTCTATGGTACCGCTAATTCAAACCAAATGATGATGGAAGTCATGGGGTTACACTTACCAGGTGCATCGTTTGTCCCCCCTGATTCCCCATTACGCTATGCGCTAACAGATGCAACAGCACAGCAAATTACCCGGTTAACCGAGCAATCTGGCCATTATTTACCAATTGGTCGCCTCATTGATGAAAAAGTTATCGTCAATGGTATTGTTGCCTTACTAGCAACTGGCGGCTCTACCAATTTAACGATGCACCTTGTTGCCATCGCTAGAGCTGCCGGGGTCATTATCAACTGGGATGATTTTTCTGATATTTCTGCAATTGTACCGCTCATTTGCCGAATTTACCCTAATGGCCAAGCTGACATCAACCAATTTCAAGCCGCAGGTGGCGTCGCATTACTAGTCCACCAACTGCTGCAAAAAGGCTTGTTACACCAAGATGTTCATACTGTAGCAGGCTTTGGTTTAACGCGTTACACATTAGAGCCTTGGTTAAATAACGGACAACTTGAATGGCGAGAAGGCCCCAAACATTCATTCAATACAGATGTTATTGCTGAAATTGACACGCCTTTTTCACCCCATGGAGGTACTAAATTACTCTCAGGTAATTTAGGCCGTGCTGTGATGAAAACGTCCGCGGTCCCGGAAGAAAATCAAATTATTGAAGCGCCTGCTGTAGTATTTAATAACCAAAATGATATCGCAAAACACTTTGAGTCAGGCAACCTTAATCGAGATTGTATCATCGTAGTTCGCTTCCAAGGCCCATCCGCTAACGGGATGCCTGAACTTCATAAATTAATGCCACCACTGGGGGTGCTTATCGATAAAGGTTATAAAGTTGCCTTAGTGACTGATGGCCGGCTATCAGGAGCATCAGGTAAAGTTCCATCCGCAATCCATGTCACTCCCGAAGCCTATAACGGTGGATTACTCGCAAAAGTAAAAGATGGCGATATCATTAGAGTAAATGCGTTAACTGGTGAATTACAATTACTTGTCGATGACACTGTATTAAACAAACGACAATCTTTCAAACCGGACTTAATCGCAGAACGTAGCGGTTGTGGCAGAGAACTTTTTGGCGCATTAAGAAGAAACTTGTCTGGCGCAGAAGAAGGTGCTTGTAGCATTGATTTTTAATCTATTGGTATTAAATAGGAATAAAAAATGAATAATTGGAACATAACCGCTGAAAGCGTGCTCAAACAAGGCCCTGTGGTCCCAGTCATTGTCATTAAAAAACTAGAACAAGCCGTCCCTCTCGCTAAAGCCTTGGTGAAAGGCGGCGTTAATGTACTTGAGGTCACATTACGTACCGAATGTGCAATTGAAGCAATTCGCCTGATTGCTCAAGAAGTCCCTGACGCCATTGTTGGGGCAGGGACTGTACTCAATGCGAAACAACTTGCTGATGTGACAAAAGCTGGCGCTAAATTTGCTATTAGCCCCGGTTTAACCGAAGAATTATTGAGTGCTGCAACCCAAGGAAATATCCCACTGATCCCCGGCATTTCAACGGTTTCAGAACTAATGCTGGGTATGAATTATGGTTTGAAAGCATTCAAGTTTTTCCCAGCAGAAGCGAATGGTGGCGTTAAAGCCTTAAAAGCCATTGCCGGCCCTTTCTCACACGTAAAGTTCTGCCCAACAGGGGGAATTTCACCAGAAAACTATCGTAGTTATTTAGAACTAGAGAGCGTTCTGTGTATTGGTGGCTCTTGGTTAGTGCCCGAAGAGGCTTTAACTACTGGCAACTACGAAAAAATAACCCAACTTGCCCAAGAAGCAGTATTGGGTGCAAAGCGTTAAAACAGCGAAATTCTATTTACCGTTGAGAACGATTCGATACTACTGACTGAGTCGTTCTCAATGTAGCTTTCTTTAACCCTATCAATTTCCTATCTCATGAATCATAAGCTATTTCATTAAACCTATGGCAAAAACGTAGCTCTTCTCGATATGCATAAACATCCTCGACATGACCTGCCAAAATTCGCTTTTGCAACTTTTGCCAGTAATCTGCCGAAAATAAATCAGCATGATAACGTCGCAGATAATCACCAATTTCTGCCGTTTGACAAATAAAAGAAACAAATTCTTCAGGAAAAACATCCTGTTCACCAATGCTATACCATGCCTCATTAGCGAGCTCTTGCTCAGGATATAATGCCACAGGAATTTTACGGAAATTAACTTCTGTCATATAACAAATTTCATCGTAGTCATAAAAAACAACCCGACCATGACGCGTAACACCAAAGTTTTTAAATAACATATCACCAGGGAAAATATTCGCCGCCGCCAACTGTTTAATTGCCAAGCCATACTCATTCAAAACACTTTTTAGCTGTTCCTCATTTACGTTATCCATATAGATATTTAAAGGCACCATCTTTCTTTCCATGTACAAATGGCGGATCAACACTTGGTCTCCTAAATCTTCAATTTGTGAAGGAGCCTCGTTTAATAGCTCTGTCATCAATTCTTCACTAATAGCGCTTTTATCAATCACAAAATTTTCAAATTCTTGTGTATCTGCCATACGCCCAACTCTATCGTGTTCTTTGACAAGCCGATAACATTCCTGCACCCTTTCTTTCGTGACATCCTTTTGTGGGGCAAACTTATCTTTGATAATTTTGAAAACACGGTCAAAAGAAGGCGCTGTAAATACAAGCATCACCATTCCTTTAACGCCTGGTGCAAGCGTAAATTGCTCTCGGGCAAAATTAATATAAGCAAGATACTCACGGTAATACTCTGTTTTTCCATGTTTTTGACAACCAATCGCCATATATAATTCAGCAATGGATTTACTGGGCAAAATTTCCCGCAGCCAAAATACTAATGCCGCAGGGAAAGGTGCATACACCATAAAATAAGAGCGAGCAAAGCCAAACACAATACTCGCTTCATCAAATTCGGTGAGGCAGGTATCGATGTAAATTTGCTTATCATCATCATGATGAATGGGAAGTAAAAATGGATAGACTTCATCATCAATATAAATTTTACCAACTAACCAAGCAGCTTTGTTACGATAAAACAGTTCATTGGCAATATGAAAACAGACTTTTCGCTTTTCAAATCCTGAAAACCGTGAGTGCAATATATTGATAATACAATGAATATCAAACTCTAAATTTCGCCATTTTATTCTTAATGGTAACCCACTTAGAATCGAAAATAGTAACCCATACAGATTATCATCAACCTGATACTCCCAAGCCAATGGCCGAGGGGAAATAGAAAACCGCCTTACAGGCTGAGAAGTAAAAATGAATAAGTTATCTTGTGTAAGGTCTCGGTGTTGAAATAAACGGCAATAAACTGAATTAAAAAAACTTTCTGCTATCTCGAAGCGTGGGTAATCTGGCAACAACGTTTTATACACATTTTTTATTTCTGATAGTTTGTTTGGTGTTAAAGATTGAACTAACCCCATGAATTGTAGCTGGGCAACAACCAAACCAACATGGTGATCATAAAGTTGGATCCTTCTTTTCATTGCATGTTGGATAGCATGCCAATCCCCTTGCTCAAACCTTTCCTGAGCTCCTGAGGTTATCTCTAGAAAACGCCCATATTGCGCATCAAATCCTTGTAGAATGGTTTGGGCTATTATCTGTTCAGTCGTGAGTATCATACTCGCTCCTATTTGAACTAATTTAAAAAAAACAGGCACTCAACGTGCCTGCAAATTAATAGATACACCTAACCAATAAGGACACCGAATGAAATGAAGCCAATTAACTAGAATTGTTCTTCTTCTGTCGACCCTGTTAAAGCAGTGACTGAAGAAGTCCCCCCTTGAATAACCGTTGTAACTTTATCAAAATAACCAGTACCTACTTCTTGTTGGTGAGAAGAGAAGGTATAGCCTTTATTTATCGCCGCAAATTCAGGCTCTTGCACTTTTTCCACGTAATGTTTCATACCTTCACCTTGTGCATAAGCATGTGCAAGGTCAAACATGTTGAACCACATACTATGAATGCCCGCTAAAGTAATAAATTGGAAGCGATAACCCATGGCTGACAACTCATCTTGGAAACGTGCGATTGTGGAATCATCTAAATTTTTCTTCCAATTAAATGAAGGTGAGCAGTTGTAAGCCAATAATTTACCTGGGTATTTAGCATGAATTGCTTCAGCAAACTGGCGCGCAGCATCTAAGTCTGGTTTTGATGTTTCACACCACACGAGGTCTGCATAAGGCGCGTATGCCAAACCACGACTAATCGCTTGCTCGATACCTGCGTTAGTCCGGAAGAACCCTTCAGAAGTACGCTCACCAGTGACAAATGCCGAATCATATGGGTCACAATCAGATGTCAGAAGATCAGCTGCATCGGCATCAGTTCTTGCGATCAGGATCGTTGGTACACCAGAGACATCAGCGGCTAAACGTGCGGCAACTAATTTTTGAACAGCTTCTTGAGTCGGAACCAATACTTTACCGCCCATATGACCGCATTTTTTCACCGCAGCCAATTGGTCTTCAAAGTGCACAGCCGCTGCCCCTGCTTCTATCATATTTTTCATTAACTCAAAGGCATTCAATACCCCACCAAAACCGGCTTCTGCATCTGCAATAATCGGTAAAAAGAAATCAATATATTCTTTATTATCTGGCCCAATGCCATTCGCCCATTGAATTTGATCTGCCCGGCGAAAAGTATTGTTAATTTTCTGAACGACAGAAGGAACCGAATCAACTGGGTAAAGTGACTGATCAGGGTACATACTTGAGGCTGTATTTGCATCAGCAGCAACCTGCCAACCAGAAAGATAAATGGCCTCAACACCAGCTTTCGCTTGTTGTAATGCCTGCCCACCTGTCAATGCACCTAGTGCATTGACGTAGCCTTTCTTAGATTTGCCATTCAGTTGTTCCCAAAAGCGCTCTGCCCCCCTACGAGCAAGGGTATGCTCCGGATTAACAGAACCGCGAAGTTTGATAACTTCCTCAGCAGAATACGGGCGATTAATGCCTTTCCAACGTGGTTTCTTCCATTCATTTTCTAATTGGGCAATTTGGTCTAAGCGCGATGTCGTCATGATTAACTTCCTTTATAAGAATATGTAGGGTTTATCGAATTTATATTTGTTGTTACTAATCTAATAATTGGTAACCAGGAATAGTTAAGAACTCAATAAGCTCATCTTGTGTCGTAATTTGGCGCATTAGCTCCGCTGCTTCACGGAAACGACCATGCTGAAAACGCTTATCACCAAGTTCTTTTTGAATAACTTGAAGCTCTTCATCTAGCATTTCTTCGAACAACGCTTTTGTCACTTTTTCGCCGTTGGTTAGTGACTTTTCATGCCTGATCCATTGCCAAATCGAAGTTCGAGAAATTTCAGCGGTAGCAGCATCTTCCATTAACCCATAGATAGGAACGCACCCATTACCTGAAATCCATGCTTCAATATATTGCACAGCGACCCGAATATTTGCCCTCATACCTGCATCGGTTCGTTCACCTGCGCAAGGTTTTAATAGTTGCTCCGCTGTGATTGGTTCGTCAGAATCACGAGTAACATGCAGTTGATTGGTGTTCTCTCCTAGAACTTGATTAAAGACATCCATCACTGTATCTGCAAGACCTGGGTGAGCAACCCACGAACCATCGTGACCATTTTTTGCTTCAAGCTCTTTATCTGCTCTTACTTTAGCCAATATAGCTTGGTTCTCTGTTTCATCTTTACTTGGGATAAATGCGGACATTCCCCCCATAGCAAAAGCCCCACGACGATGACAAGTTTTAATAAGCAAACGTGAATAAGCACTTAGAAAATCTTGGGTCATCGTAACCACTTGGCGATCGGGTAGTACCCTATCTGGGTGCTCTTTTAATGTTTTGATATAACTAAAAATATAATCCCAACGACCACAATTTAACCCGACAATGTGGTGACGCATGTGATACAAAATTTCATCCATCTGGAATACCGCAGGTAAAGTTTCAATTAAAACTGTTGCCTTAATTGTTCCACGAGGCAAACTGACAGCATCTTCTGCAGCACTAAATACATCACTCCACCATTTTGCTTCCTGCCAAGATTCCAATTTAGGGATATAAAAATAAGGCCCACTTCCTTTCTTCAACAACGCTTGATAGTTATTAAAAAAGTAAAGTGCAAAATCAAATAGCCCCCCCGGAATATTTTTTCCCGCAAGTGATACATGCTTTTCGTCTAGATGTAGCCCTCGTACACGTGCAATTAAAACAGCAGGGTCAGATTTAAGCTGATAAACCTTACCTTTTTCATTGGTGTAAGAAATATCGCCATTAATTGCATCACTTAAATTGATTTGCCCATCAATCAATTTTTCCCATGAAGGAGAAAGAGAGTCTTCAAAGTCAGCCATAAATACTTTAACGTTAGAATTCAAAGCATTAATAACCATTTTTCGTTCGACAGGACCTGTTATTTCAACCCGGCGGTCACGTAAATCCTCAGGTATATTCTGTATTTTCCATTCTGATTTTTTAATGGAATCAAATTCCGAAATAAAATCCGGCAATTCGCCCGCATCAATTTTTTGTTGCCTTATGGTTCTTTGTTTTAGTAACTCTTCACGACGTGGTAAAAACGCCTCAACCAAATTTGAAAGAAACTCAATAGAATCATTATGTAAGACCCTAGTATCTTGCTGAGATATTTCCTTTGAAAATGCTAACTTTGATATTAACAATTGATTTTCCATTGACCTTTCCTCATTCACATCTGACTATGAATTAAGCTTACGATCAAATAACAAATAAATCAAAAACCGTTTCCATTTTATATAAAATACACCTTATCTTTATGATATTAATGGAATTTTACAATTATTTATTTTTGAACAACGATTCTTATAACAAGATAAATAGTGTTAAGCACTTGTTAAATAAAACAATTACTAAAAAGTAAAATTGTTAAATAATTTACCCCAAAAATAAAAAAAGCAGCCATAAATGGCTGCTTTAGTTTTAAATATTGTAAATTTTCTGGGATATTAATCTAAATAAAATGCTAAATATAATTAGTTAGAGTGACATAACAAACATTTTAAGCTTAATATCCCTTATTTTAATCTAGTGTAGGCTCCATGTGAGTAAGATCGAATGGTGTGATCTGGTACACATAATAATTAAGCCAATTCGAAAAAAGTAAGTGCCCATGGCTTCGCCAGCTAATTGTTGGGCCTTTATTAGGATCATTATTTTTAAAATAATTACATGGGATTTCTGGTGAAATACCTGCATCAACATCTCGCCAGTATTCTTGAGCGAGCGTATCTCTATCATATTCAGGGTGGCCAGTAACAAATGCCAAGCGTTTATCTTTTGATGCAAATAAATAAGCACCGGCTTCTTCTGAACTGGCTAAAATTTCAAGATCGGTATGCTTGCGGATAAGCTCTTCAGGAAAATCCGCATAACGAGAGTGTGGAGCATAGAATGAAGCATCAAACCCTCGCGTTAATAATGCATACGGCTCCAATGTATCATGCTGATATACGCCTGAAAGTTTTTCTTCTCTAGTCCATTTTGGCAAATCATAAAGAACTTTCAATGCAGCCTGTACGGCCCAACACACAAAGAGCGTTGAAGTAACATGGCTTTTCGCCCATCTAATTACCTTTTCTATTTGTTCCCAATAACATACATCGGTAAATTCAACTAGCCCTAACGGAGCTCCTGTTACGATTAAACCATCAAAATTTTGATCTTTAATATCTTCAAAATCACAATAAAAATTATTCAAATGCTCTGTAGGAGTATTTTTAGATTCCCTTTGGTCAATACGCAATAACTGGATATCAACCTGTAATGGTGTATTAGATAAAAGCCTTAAGAACTGATTTTCCGTTTCTATTTTTTTAGGCATTAAATTCAGTATTAACACTTTCAAGGGGCGGATCTCCTGAAGGCTAGCTCTTGTCGTTGTCATGACAAAAACATTTTCTTCACGTAAGAAATTAACTGCGGGTAACTCGTCTGGTAAACGAATTGGCATCATTCATCCCCTTTTATATACTTTTATACGTTTAGACTTCTAGAATGCTAAATAATCTAACCAATGTTACTTACCTTGTCGAGCTTTTCAAGACTAATTGAAATAATTTCACGTAGATTCATTTGTCATGGCATTAACTTGAGTATACCTATCTTATAATGTATTGATTTTATATATTTTTTAATCAATAGTGATATTTTATAGATAGATATTCTACTTAGACGTTTTAAGCATTAGGTAAAACTAGGGCAGTATTCATCGCTGCTGAGCAGTGACTGTATTATTTAGTTATACATCGCAAAATTATTTCAAAATACTGTACCAAAAATTATTTAATAAACGCCTTTATGTCATTATCAAATGGCAGCTTTAGCTATTACTAAAATAATATGTAGTCGTTAATTTAAGCTCTAAAATGCCCTATATCCCAAAACTTGTGAGTTGTTACTTACTACTTTAAATACGACACACCTATTCACCATACCAATATCATTACACTTTCCGCATAAACTAGTACCAAACTTCTCTACTCCCAGCTTAGCTCCTCCCGTAGGTAATTGATTTAATTTTATTTTTCAGCATATTAAACTAACCCCGATAAGTGAGTTGTTACTTACTACTTTAAATCCGACATGCCCATTCAACACATCAATATCACTGTGCATTCAGAGTGAACTGATGCCCAACTTCCTCATGCCTTGCTCAGTCCTTACTCTACAGCCAAACTCACGCTAGCTTCACACTGCATTTGATCCCCCCAACTCAGTGAGTTGTTACTCACTACTTTAGGTCCGACACACCTATTCACCACACCAATATCATTACACTTTTCGGATGAGCTGATGCTAAACCTCTCTACTCCTAGCTTTAGTCTCTCCCCTAGCTGATTGATTTATTTTTATTTCTCAATGTATTAAACCAACCTCGATAGGTGAGCTGTTACTTACTACTTTAAATTCCACACACTTATTCAACATAACAATGTTATTGCACCGTTGAGGGAGGATTAACACCGCCTCAAATCACGGCCAGACGAAAACTTGAGGAATAAAAAATCAGGATGATGGGTTACAAAAACAGAGTCCGCTCAGTTCATAAGGAATAAAGGAATAAACAAGTTAAAACGAGATGGGCAGGAAAAGAATATCTCTGTACTAATGAGGGGTTAACCTAGTCCTCTGCTAATCAGACTGTTAATTTAAAAGCTAGACATTAGCAGTTAGCAGTTAGCAGTTAGCAGTTAGCAGTTAGCAGTTAGAAGTTAGAAGTTAGAAGTTAGAAGTTAGAAGTTAGAAGTTAGAAGTTAGAAGTTAGAAGTTAGAAGTTAGAAGTTAGAAGTTAGAAGTTAGAAGTTAGAAGTTAGAAGTTAGAAGTTAGAAGTTAGAAGTTAGAAGTTAGAAGTTAGAAGTTAGAAGTTAGAAGTTAGAAGTTAGAAGTTAGAAGTTAGCCTACAGGATAATAAAATATGCAGTGGTGTCAATACCTCATTACCCTAGGCAGAGCCCTCACAATCAGAGTCGCCCTGAGACTGAACACCTCACTCTTCGCTCCACACTGCCACGCCTCATCACCTAACCCCCAAACGCAAAAAAGCCACCCAATGGGTGGCTTTCTCACTAATTTAATGTCTGGCAGTTCCCTACTCTCACATGGGGAGACCCCACACTACCATCGGCGCTACGGCGTTTCACTGCTGAGTTCGGCATGGGGTCAGGTGGGACCACCGCGCTATTGCCGCCAGACAAATTCGGTTCGTTCCCGTTTAGCACATTTCGTCACTAAACCAGAACTGCAATCTTGAACAAGCTGCTGTGTCCCTCGCCTCTCGGCTTCTCACACTCATTGAATCAACGTCATCTCTCAATCTCTAAAACACCTTCGGTGTTGTCAGGTTAAGCCTCACGGTTCATTAGTATTGGTTAGCTCAACATATCGCTATGCTTACACACCCAACCTATCAACGTCTTAGTCTTAAACGTTCCTTTAGGACCCTTAAAGGGTCAGGGAAGACTCATCTCAAGGCAAGTTTCCCGCTTAGATGCTTTCAGCGGTTATCTCTTCCGCACTTAGCTACCGGGCAATGCCATTGGCATGACAACCCGAACACCAGTGGTGCGTCCACTCTCCGTCCTCTCGTACTAGGAGCAGCCCCTTTCAATCTTCCAACGCCCACGGCAGATAGGGACCGAACTGTCTCACGACGTTCTAAACCCAGCTCGCGTACCACTTTAAACGGCGAACAGCCGTACCCTTGGGACCTACTTCAGCCCCAGGATGTGATGAGCCGACATCGAGGTGCCAAACACCGCCGTCGATATGAACTCTTGGGCGGTATCAGCCTGTTATCCCCGGAGTACCTTTTATCCGTTGAGCGATGGCCCTTCCATTCAGAACCACCGGATCACTAAGACCTACTTTCGTACCTGCTCGAGCCGTCACTCTCGCAGTCAAGCTGGCTTATGCCTTTGCACTAACCGCATGATGTCCGACCATGCTTAGCCAACCTTCGTGCTCCTCCGTTACTCTTTGGGAGGAGACCGCCCCAGTCAAACTACCCACCAGACACTGTCCGCACCCCGGATAACGGGGCAACGTTAGAACATCAAACATTAAAGGGTGGTATTTCAAGGTTGGCTCCATGCAGACTGGCGTCCACACTTCAAAGCCTCCCACCTATCCTACACATCAAGGCTCAATGTTCAGTGTCAAGCTATAGTAAAGGTTCACGGGGTCTTTCCGTCTTGCCGCGGGTACACTGCATCTTCACAGCGAGTTCAATTTCACTGAGTCTCGGGTGGAGACAGCCTGGCCATCATTACGCCATTCGTGCAGGTCGGAACTTACCCGACAAGGAATTTCGCTACCTTAGGACCGTTATAGTTACGGCCGCCGTTTACTGGGGCTTCGATCAAGAGCTTCTCCTTACGGATAACCCCATCAATTAACCTTCCAGCACCGGGCAGGCGTCACACCGTATACGTCCACTTTCGTGTTTGCACAGTGCTGTGTTTTTAATAAACAGTTGCAGCCAGCTGGTATCTGCGACTGGCTTCAGCTCCATGGGTAAACCACTTCACCTAGCGCCAGCGTGCCTTCTCCCGAAGTTACGGCACCATTTTGCCTAGTTCCTTCACCCGAGTTCTCTCAAGCGCCTGAGTATTCTCTACCTGACCACCTGTGTCGGTTTGGGGTACGATTAGTGATAATCTAGAGCTTAGAGGCTTTTCCTGGAAGCGGGGCATGAGCTACTTCGCCACCGTAGTGACTCGTCATCAGACCTCAGCATATAGTGAACCGGATTTGCCTAATTCACCTGCCTACATCCTTAAACCGGGACAACCGTCGCCCGGCCAGCCTAGCCTTCTCCGTCCCCCCATCGCAATTATCACCAGTACGGGAATATTAACCCGTTTCCCATCGACTACGCATTTCTGCCTCGCCTTAGGGGTCGACTCACCCTGCCCCGATTAACGTTGGACAGGAACCCTTGGTCTTCCGGCGTGCGGGTTTTTCACCCGCATTATCGTTACTTATGTCAGCATTCGCACTTCTGATACCTCCAGCATACCTCACAGTACACCTTCACAGGCTTACAGAACGCTCCCCTACCCAACAATATTTTTATATATGCTGCCGCAGCTTCGGTGCATAGTTTAGCCCCGTTACATCTTCCGCGCAGGCCGACTCGACCAGTGAGCTATTACGCTTTCTTTAAATGATGGCTGCTTCTAAGCCAACATCCTGGCTGTCTGAGCCTTCCCACTTCGTTTCCCACTTAACTATGACTTTGGGACCTTAGCTGGCGGTCTGGGTTGTTTCCCTCTTCACGACGAACGTTAGCACCCGCCGTGTGTCTCCCGTGATAACATTCTTCGGTATTCGTAGTTTGCATCGAGTTGGTAAGTCGGGATGACCCCCTAGTCGAAACAGTGCTCTACCCCCGAAGATGAGTTCACGAGGCGCTACCTAAATAGCTTTCGGGGAGAACCAGCTATCTCCCGGTTTGATTGGCCTTTCACCCCCAGCCACAAGTCATCCGCTAATTTTTCAACATTAGTCGGTTCGGTCCTCCAGTTAGTGTTACCCAACCTTCAACCTGCCCATGGCTAGATCACCGGGTTTCGGGTCTATACCCTGCAACTCATTCGCCCAGTTAAGACTCGGTTTCCCTACGGCTCCCCTATACGGTTAACCTTGCTACAGAATATAAGTCGCTGACCCATTATACAAAAGGTACGCAGTCACCCTGATAAATCAAGGCTCCCACTGCTTGTACGTACACGGTTTCAGGTTCTATTTCACTCCCCTCGCCGGGGTTCTTTTCGCCTTTCCCTCACGGTACTGGTTCACTATCGGTCAATCAGGAGTATTTAGCCTTGGAGGATGGTCCCCCCATATTCAGACAGGATAACACGTGTCCCGCCCTACTCGTCGAGTTCACAACACTAGCATCTTCAGATACGGGGCTATCACCCTTTACTGCCGGACTTTCCAGACCGTTCTCCTGATACTAATGCTGATTAAGACTCTGGGCTGCTCCCCGTTCGCTCGCCGCTACTAGGGGAATCTCGGTTGATTTCTTTTCCTCGGGGTACTGAGATGTTTCAGTTCCCCCGGTTCGCTTCGTTTGACTATGTATTCATCAAATGATAGTGCAACGAATTGCACTGGGTTTCCCCATTCGGAAATCGTCGGGTATAACGGTTCATATCACCTTACCGACGCTTATCGCAGATTAGCACGTCCTTCATCGCCTCTGATTGCCTAGGCATCCACCGTGTACGCTTAGTCGCTTAACCTCACAACCCGAAGGTGTCTTCTTATCAGACGACACTTAACGTCATGGCTGTGCGTGGTGAACTTCTTCGTTGGGTAGTGCTCGCAATGCTCACGTACTATTGTACGCTGCGCTTGCTGCGCGCTAGCCGCCTTGAATTTCACACTGCTCGCTCATGCCACTCGTTTGTGTGTTTGAAAAACACTTCAAGTTGAGATTTTTGAGAGACTCTCACATTGTTTAAGCGATAAACAATGTGCGTTGTTTTCAATTTTCAGCTTGTTCCAGATTGTTAAAGAGCATAATTGTTAAACCAACTACAACGTAATTGGCTTAATCATTATTGGGGACATCGTCTTTCACTCGATATCGGCGCAATTGGCGTCCCCTAGGGGATTCGAACCCCTGTTACCGCCGTGAAAGGGCGGTGTCCTAGGCCTCTAGACGAAGGGGACACAAGATATTGCACATACTACTGCGGTATCTTATGTAAGTCCTATTCTCTCGAATAAGTCTCCCACGTATAGCCTATTGCTCTACTTTCTATCAGACAATCTGTGTGAGCACTTCACAAAAACACTTCAATGGTAAGGAGGTGATCCAACCGCAGGTTCCCCTACGGTTACCTTGTTACGACTTCACCCCAGTCATGAATCACAAAGTGGTAAGCGCCCTCCCGAAGGTTAAGCTACCTACTTCTTTTGCAACCCACTCCCATGGTGTGACGGGCGGTGTGTACAAGGCCCGGGAACGTATTCACCGTAGCATTCTGATCTACGATTACTAGCGATTCCGACTTCATGGAGTCGAGTTGCAGACTCCAATCCGGACTACGACGTACTTTATGAGTTCGCTTGCTCTCGCGAGGTCGCTTCTCTTTGTATACGCCATTGTAGCACGTGTGTAGCCCTACTCGTAAGGGCCATGATGACTTGACGTCATCCCCACCTTCCTCCGGTTTATCACCGGCAGTCTCCTTTGAGTTCCCGACCGAATCGCTGGCAACAAAGGATAAGGGTTGCGCTCGTTGCGGGACTTAACCCAACATTTCACAACACGAGCTGACGACAGCCATGCAGCACCTGTCTCAGAGTTCCCGAAGGCACCAAAGCATCTCTGCTAAGTTCTCTGGATGTCAAGAGTAGGTAAGGTTCTTCGCGTTGCATCGAATTAAACCACATGCTCCACCGCTTGTGCGGGCCCCCGTCAATTCATTTGAGTTTTAACCTTGCGGCCGTACTCCCCAGGCGGTCGATTTAACGCGTTAGCTCCGAAAGCCACTCCTCAAGGGAACAACCTTCAAATCGACATCGTTTACAGCGTGGACTACCAGGGTATCTAATCCTGTTTGCTCCCCACGCTTTCGCACCTGAGCGTCAGTCTTTGTCCAGGGGGCCGCCTTCGCCACCGGTATTCCTCCACATCTCTACGCATTTCACCGCTACACATGGAATTCTACCCCCCTCTACAAGACTCTAGCTGACCAGTCTTAGATGCCATTCCCAGGTTAAGCCCGGGGATTTCACATCTAACTTAATCAACCGCCTGCGTGCGCTTTACGCCCAGTAATTCCGATTAACGCTTGCACCCTCCGTATTACCGCGGCTGCTGGCACGGAGTTAGCCGGTGCTTCTTCTGTCGGTAACGTCAATCGTTGATGATATTAGCATCAACGCCTTCCTCCCGACTGAAAGTACTTTACAACCCTAGGGCCTTCTTCATACACGCGGCATGGCTGCATCAGGCTTGCGCCCATTGTGCAATATTCCCCACTGCTGCCTCCCGTAGGAGTCTGGGCCGTGTCTCAGTCCCAGTGTGGCTGATCATCCTCTCAGACCAGCTAGGGATCGTCGCCTAGGTGAGCCATTACCCCACCTACTAGCTAATCCCATATGGGTTCATCCGATAGCGCAAGGACCGAAGTTCCCCTGCTTTGCTCCTAAGAGATTATGCGGTATTAGCCACCGTTTCCAGTGGTTATCCCCCTCTATCGGGCAGATCCCCATACATTACTCACCCGTCCGCCGCTCGTCAGCGGGAAGCAAGCTTCCCCTGTTACCGCTCGACTTGCATGTGTTAGGCCTGCCGCCAGCGTTCAATCTGAGCCATGATCAAACTCTTCAATTAAAAAGCTTGATGCTCAAAGAATGTTTACTGTCGCCTGATTTCCGAAGAAACCAGATTACCTATTAGTTCATATATATGAATTAACGTGTTAGTCACTCTTCAAGACTTAAAATCAAATATTTTTTTGATAGTGTCCTGTGAGTGCCCACACAGATTGTCTGATAAATTGTTAAAGAGCGTTGCGACATTTCTTTTGGAAATTTGACTCAGTTTTTATTAACTTAGGTCGTTGTCGCGAGGTGGCGTATATTACGCTTTCCTCTGTGAGAGTCAAGCAATTTTTTGCTTTTTCTTTTCAGAATCTCTCGCTGCCGTTTCAGTGTTCATCGCGCTTTGCGTTGTCTTGTTCCCGGTCAGTGGATGCGCATTATAGGGGGTCTCAGAAATCTCGCAACCTTTTTTTTAAGATTTTTTGGCATTTTTAGTTCAACTGCTGCATTCCACAGCAAAACCCCCACTTATACTGAGTTATCCACGAAATTATCCACAGGCTAAAAATAATTTAAAATTTATCGCGCATTACGCAAACGTTTGCGTTACAATTAGCGCGAAATTTCAGCATTGATTTTATTTTTATGTTCTGAAATTGTTAGTGACTTATATATTGCTATTGAAGAAGCTTGCAAATTCCGCACTGCTTTTATAAATAGGTATATAAGAAGAGCACTCTGGCTTTTCGCTAATTAGATATTGTTATTGCCTTATTTATTCAAATCCAAGGGATCTATCTCATGCAACTGCTTCGTCCTATTCGTCGTGCCCTGCTTAGTGTGTCTGATAAAACAGGGGTTGTTGAATTCGCTAAGGCGCTATCTCAACGTGGTGTTGAGCTTCTATCTACTGGTGGTACTGCAAAGTTACTAGCTGAATCAGGACTTAAAGTAACTGAAGTGTCAGATTACACAGGGTTCCCTGAAATGATGGATGGTCGGGTAAAAACATTGCACCCAAAAGTGCACGGAGGGATCTTAGGTCGCCGTGGTACTGATGATGCCATCATGCAATCCCATGATATTGCACCTATCGACATGGTAGTTGTGAATTTATATCCTTTTGCTCAAACAGTAGCAAAACCAAACTGCACACTTGAAGATGCTGTTGAGAACATCGATATCGGTGGTCCAACAATGGTACGCTCCGCAGCAAAAAACCATAAAGACGTTGCAATTGTGGTAAATAGTAATGATTACCAAACCATTATTGATGAAATGGATGGTCACGAAAACTCCCTTAATTGGTCAACACGCTTTGACCTTGCTATCAAAGCATTTGAGCATACAGCTGCTTATGACAGTATGATTGCTAATTACTTCGGTGAATTAGTTGCCCCTTATTATGGTGATACCACACAACCTTCTGGCCGTTTCCCTCGCACATTGAATCTAAATTTCATCAAAAAACAAGATATGCGTTATGGGGAAAATAGTCATCAAGATGCGGCGTTCTATATAGAAGAAAGCCCAAAAGAAGCGTCTATCGCGACTGCACAACAAATTCAAGGTAAAGCACTCTCTTATAATAATATTGCTGATACTGATGCAGCCCTTGAGTGCGTTAAGTCATTTGATGAGCCTGCGTGTGTGATCGTTAAGCATGCTAATCCTTGTGGTGTCGCAATTGGCAATAATATTCACACCGCTTATGACAAAGCGTTTAAAACTGACCCAACTTCTGCTTTTGGCGGTATCATCGCTTTTAACCGCCCATTAGATAAAGAAACTGCACAGGCAATTATTGAGCGCCAATTCGTTGAGGTGATTATCGCGCCTTCGATTGCTAAGGATGCACTGCCAATTCTTGAAACCAAACAAAATGTACGCGTACTTGAATGTGGCGAATGGAGTAAACCTGTTGCTGGCTTAGATTTTAAACGTGTCAACGGTGGTTTATTAGTCCAAGACCGCGATTTAGGTATGGTTGAAGCCGAAGAGTTACGCATAGTCACAAAGCGCCAACCAACTGAGCGTGAATTAAAAGATGCCTTATTCTGCTGGAAAGTCGCTAAGTTTGTGAAATCAAACGCCATCGTTTATGCCAAAAATGACATGACAGTGGGGATCGGTGCTGGTCAAATGAGCCGAGTATACTCAGCAAAAATTGCTGGGATCAAAGCTGCCGATGAAGGCTTAGAAGTTGCAGGTTGTGCAATGGCATCTGACGCATTCTTCCCATTCCGTGATGGTATTGATGCCGCTGCCGCTGTTGGAGTGACTTGTGTGATCCAACCTGGCGGGTCGATTCGCGATAATGAAGTCATTGATGCTGCAAATGAACATGGCATCGCAATGATTTTCACAAATATGCGTCATTTCCGTCACTAGTTATTAGGAGTTTAATAATGAATATATTAATTATTGGTGGCGGTGGTCGTGAACATGCTTTAGCGTGGAAAGCGGCTCAGTCTCCTCTAGCCGATAAAGTCTATGTGGCACCGGGTAATGCAGGTACCGCATTAGAACCAGCTATTGAGAACGTTAATATTTCTGCTACTGATATTGATGGATTACTACAATTTGCGAAAGATAATCAAATCGATTTAACCATTGTAGGTCCTGAGGCTCCTTTAGTTATTGGTGTTGTTGATACATTTACACAAGCTGGGCTAACTATTTTTGGTCCAACTCAAGGTGCTGCCCAACTTGAAGGCTCTAAGGCGTTTACTAAAGACTTTTTAGCTCGTCATCATATTCCAACCGCAGCATATGAGAACTTTACTGAAATAGAACCCGCTTTGGCTTACTTAGATAAAGTTGGTGCGCCAATCGTGATTAAAGCGGATGGGCTTGCGGCCGGCAAAGGCGTTATTGTTGCGATGACTCTGCAAGAAGCTAAAGATGCAGTACATGATATGTTGGCTGGCAATGCGTTTGGTGATGCAGGGCATCGGATCGTAATTGAAGAGTTTCTTGATGGTGAAGAAGCTAGTTTTATCGTGATGGTCGATGGTGAAAATGTCATCCCAATGGCAACAAGCCAAGACCACAAGCGTGTAGGTGACGGCGATACTGGCCCAAATACAGGCGGAATGGGCGCTTATTCCCCGGCTCCTGTTGTTACTGACCAAGTACATCAGCGCGTTATGGAACAAGTTATTTACCCAACAGTTAAAGGTATGGATAAAGAAGGAAACCGCTATCAAGGTTTTCTATACGCAGGTTTAATGATTGATAAAGCAGGAAACCCCAAAGTGATTGAATTTAACTGCCGCTTTGGTGACCCTGAAACTCAACCTATTATGATGCGTTTACAGTCAGACTTAGTCGCTCTATGCTTAGCGGGTGCAAAAGGTGAACTGGCAGGCAAAGATTCATTATGGGATGAGCGCCCGGCTTTAGGTGTTGTGATTGCTGCCGGCGGTTACCCAGGTGATTACCGCAATGGCGATATAATTTCTGGATTGCCAACCAGTGAAGCAGCTGATAGCAAGGTATTCCATGCTGGTACTCGCATGAAAGAAGGCGAAGTGGTTACTGCCGGTGGCCGTGTATTATGTGTTACCGCACTGGGTGATGATATTGAAAAAGCCCAAACAAAAGCATACGAGACAGCTAAAAACATTCACTGGAATGATAGCTTCTATCGTAGCGATATTGGCTACCGCGCTATCGCCCGTATTAAGTAATAGAACAAATAATAGAAACAAAAGACCATAAGCTGATAAGAGGAAACTTTTATCAGCTTTTTTATTGCTTATCTTTCTTTTTATTTCTTTCTATCTTTTTATTTTTTGAACTTGTTTTTGCCTTTTACCTTCACACCGCCAATGGCTCTAAGTATTTCGAATCACAGCAAAGCTGCAAGAGAGAGAATCTCTAGGAGCATACATAAGTATGTGACTAGGGTGAACGAACGTAGCAATGCAGCAGTGGTTCGAAAAACGACGAGCGGTTATTTATAAACTATCTCTAGAAGGTTGCCAGCGGCAAAAATCAGTATCCGCTACCATCAAAAGTTGTGTCCCCTCAGGAGACTCTAACCACGCTAAATTTAATTGTGAGTGCCAAATTTTTGCACGACTTTCTATCCAATTTTGTGCATAGGGTTCGAAAGTGACATC
This sequence comes from Providencia sp. TYF-12, assembly GCF_041344805.1. Taxonomy (NCBI): domain Bacteria; kingdom Pseudomonadati; phylum Pseudomonadota; class Gammaproteobacteria; order Enterobacterales; family Morganellaceae; genus Providencia; species Providencia sp. TYF-12. The sequence goes on along the minus strand of NZ_CP166833.1, from coordinate 469,183 downwards.
CCGAACCTCCCCTTCACAAGTTGTCACCTTCCCTTGCTGCCAATGCCCTTGATAAAGTTTTACATCGCCAACAATCAAAGCGGTATTAGTTTCAAGAATACGTTCAGCCTCAAAACGCCAACGCGCAATCTCATCTGTTGAAAGTGGGGTTTTACTATTTTGCTGGACACGCTGCATAAAAATAACTTCATCATTTTTATTAAAGCGTAATTGTTCCATGATATCGCCACTTTGTTGGTTTAGAACTTGGCTGCGGATCTGCCAGAGAGCACCTGAGCGATATTCAAAGAAATTAACGGAAGTCCCCGTACCTTTATAAGGACTATAAACGACCATTAAGACAAGAGGTTGGCTTTTTGCATCGTTGAGCCGCCACATACGAATGACGCCATCATCAGCAATAAAACCACTTGCGCTAAATTCAGGGAGTTTTGGCGCATTAGAAGAGCAGGCGCTTAGTATTGAGATGACTCCCAATACCAGCAACCCTTTTTGAATAAGCAAAAGGGGTAGTTGTTTACCCCTTCTGGCAATTCGTCTGTACAATGTACTTATTTTACTGCTTCTTTCAATGCTTTACCGGCAGAGAAAGCAGGTACAGTTGTTGCAGGAATTTGGATTTCTGCTTTAGTTTGTGGGTTGCGACCAGTACGAGCTGCACGATGGCTAACTTTAAAAGTACCGAAACCGACCAGTTGGACTTGCTCGCCTTTTTTCAGCGTTTCTGAAATAGCATTTAAAGTAGATTCTAATGCTGCTTTTGCCTGAACTTTGGTCAGGTCCGCTGATTCTGCGATAGCATCAACTAATTCAGTCTTATTCATAAATTATCCTTACACAGTGTGTTTATCGTTTGCAAAGCATCGAGTGCGTCGGATATGCCAAATTGACAGCCCCTGATACACGCCCCCGATAGCCACTTCTTCTTGCCCCTAAATGTAGACCAGAGTCGGGGCAAATGTGAAGCCTTAGTACTCAGCATTACTGCGCTAAGTCACGTTTTCGATAATGAAAACATGAATATTAGCTTAAAGTAATACCTATATTGCTCACCCCCGCTTCACGGAGGTCAGATTTTAATCCTTTAATTAACTCTAAGTCGCGCTCTTCACAAGCTGCCAGTAAACGGAAAATGTCCCACTGGATATCCCACTCTTCTTCTATAGCAGGTATGTCTTTGAGTTCTTCTTCTGTCATTTCCCGCCCTGCTTGAGTCATTTCGAGCATGGCAACTGTACGAATGGATGCTTCGCTAACCAATATTGCATGTTCGAGTGTTTCACCACTCAATTTTGAGTGAATGATTTCCCCTAATGCAATACAGGCATCAATAGCTGGATATACACCATACATATCGAAATCATCGGCTGTAGGGATAATTTCTTCTAATTTTTCTAACTGATTGTCGAAATTAACTTTGCTATCTTTGATAACCAATGTTTCCCATACTATATCGAGAATAGAGCGGTACACTTTGGCATCTGCAAATTCAGTTTGCTGACAAAACATTTGAAAGTTGGGATACATTCTTTCGCATAAGCTTGCCATAAATGTGACATGCTGCCAGCTTTCTAATTTTTCCAACCTCAAATGAATGGGATTTCTTAACATAATTTCTGACTCATCAATCTTAATACTTCGCAGTTTACCTGAAAATCTGTCAATGCCACATATTTTGCTGATAATTAGCTGATTTTCTCATTCATTCGCTTAAAAAACGTTCGATTTGATGCAATTCCATCAGCAAAACGGGTTGGTTCTGGCAATTTATATCCTCTTAGACACTGCTTAACCCATGTTAATGATGATGAAAAACCTATCTTATGACCTGGCGAAACATACAAGGGTTTGCAGCGTTTCTTGCTACGTAATACCCAACCTAATTGATTTTCACCCATCATTAATGGGCAACAACTTTCAGGCTCTTCACCTAATACAACATCATCACCACATAAACGGCTTTTGGCGACACCAATTGTTGCCACATTTGCTTGTAAGCCAAAGTGACAAGCAACACCAAAACGCCGAGGATGCGCAATCCCTTGGCCGTCAACTAAGACTAATTCAGGTTTGTGCTGTATTTTTCCCCAAGCCGCCATTAACCCAGGTACTTCCCGAAATGAAAGTAACCCCGGGATATAAGGCAATTGGGTAGGGACTCGCGCTATTTGGTACTCAACCAATTCTAATTGTGGCCACGATAAAACAACAATGACGGCTCTCGTGACTGTGCCTTGTTGCTCAAAACCTACATCTGCCCCACCAACCCATTTTGGATGCAACATTTCATCATGCAAAATAATTTGTGAAGCTTGGTCAGTTTGTTGTTGTCGTAATGATTGAGTATCTAGAACCATAATGCGTCCAATGCTTATCGAACTTAATTATTCTTAATCATAGATGATAATGGTGTACTTACAAGGTTCAATAAATACACCACAAATCAAGAACATCAATAAATGATAATTACTGATGGTATTGGCGAGAAAAACGGTGAACTGCGTCCACAAAAGCACCAGCGTGCTCAGGTGGAACATCTTGATGGATGCCATGACCTAAGTTGAATACATGACCCTCACCTTGGCCAAAGCCTGCAAGTATATTTTTCACCTCTTCTTCTATACGAGCAGGGGGAGCATAGAGCATTGATGGGTCCATATTTCCTTGCAGAGCGACCTTATCACCGACACGGCGACGAGCATCGGCAATTTCAGTTGTCCAATCTAGTCCTAAAGCATCGCAGCCTGTTGCCGCCATTTCTTCTAACCATTGACCGCCACCTTTGGTAAATAAGGTAACAGGCACACGGCGACCATCGTTTTCCCTGATCAACCCATCAATAATTTTTTGCATATAGTTTAGGGAGAACTGCAAATAATCACGCTTAGTGAGCACCCCACCCCAAGTATCAAAAATCATGATAGATTGCGCACCAGCTCGAATTTGCGCATTAAGGTATAAAATGACGCTGTCCGCCAGTTTATCCAATAATAAATGTAACGTATTTGGATCTTCATACATCATTTTTTTGATTTTGGTAAAGGCTTTGCTGCTACCACCTTCCACCATATAGGTCGCCAATGTCCAAGGGCTTCCTGAAAAACCAATTAGAGGTACATTACCTTCGAGGGCTTTACGGATGGCACGTACTGCGTCCATCACATAACCTAGTTCCATCTCAGGGTCAGGAATAGGAATATTTTTCACATCTGCCGCACAAGTAATGGGCTTGTGAAAACGAGGGCCTTCGCCAGTTTCAAAATAAAGGCCAAGCCCCATAGCATCGGGGATTGTTAAAATATCAGAAAATAAAATAGCCGCGTCTAATGGAAAACGACGTAATGGTTGTAACGTAACTTCACAAGCCAACTCTGTGTTCTTACACAAAGCAATAAAATCACCAGCTTCAGCACGTGTTGCTTTATATTCAGGCAGGTAACGCCCCGCTTGACGCATCATCCATACAGGGGTTACATCTACAGGCTGACGTAGCAAAGCACGTAGATAGCGGTCATTTTTTAACTCAGTCATTATTTACTCCATTATTATAAGTGGCCGCCGCAAATGGCTAAAAGCGAATATACCTATTGTAACATGTAAAAAGTAACATTATCAGCGCAGTACTATTTACTTATTTCATATTCCTGTTGGCGGCATAGCGCTACCGTGTCTTCAATCAAGCGCCTTGCAATTGTATCCCCCGGAGGGATAAGCGGTAATTCATTGTAATGATACCAATTTGCACTCACTAATTCTTTTGGATCAACTTGGATTTCACCACTTTCATAATCTGCTAAAAACCCCATCATTAATGAATGAGGAAAAGGCCATGGCTGCGAAGATACATAACGAATGTTTTTTATCTTTATATTACTTTCTTCCATGACTTCGCGGGCTACAGCTTCTTCTAATGTTTCTCCCACCTCAACAAAACCAGCAAGTACAGTAAATAATGAGTTTTGTGAGTGTCGTCGGTGCTGGGCTAATAGAATATGATCATCACGGCGGATCCCGACAATAATGCAAGGCGCAATTTGTGGGTAATATCGCTCATGGCAATGGTCGCATAAGCACGCCCATTCGGTGCTACTATGGCGCATCGCGGTACCACAATATCCACAATAACGATGTGAGCGATGAAATTCAGCGAGTTGCACCCCGCGTCCGGCTAAACGAAATAACCCCTCATCTTGGGAAGCGACTAAGCGTGGAGAGGCCATATCCGATGGCATTTTTTCCGCAATTAACCAAACAATTTCACCTTGCCACTCACCAATTGGTGTCGCTATTTTTCCAATTAATGAATAGTCCTTAGCCGTTCCTCTAGGAATATCCCCACGAGGTAGCCATAAGCGACCAGCGAAACAGACGAACCACCAGCCACTTTCTGTTCCTACTAATGTTAATTTATCCATTTTTAGTATCTTTCGTTAATTTGTATATTGATAAAAACGAGACAATTATTCACACAATACACTTCTTTTAAAGAATGTCATTCAAACGTTTGTTTCATCTTTTTTCATCACTAATTTTGACACTTTTTAGACGAACCATTCCATAAAATGTCTAAAAAGTGTCACAAAAAGGTCAACTGTCTGTCACCTGTTAAAATTAGGATGCTAGGTAACCAATACGGCTCCTCAAGAGTGAGAACAAAGATGAAAGCAATTGTACCGGCAATTTTCCTATCACTAACAACCTCCAGCGTGGCATTTGCCTCAGATGCTAACCTAACAGAATTAATCAATGCCGCGAAAAAAGAAGGCCAAGTTTATAGTGTAGGCATGCCTGATACTTGGGCAAATTGGAAAGGCACTTGGCAGGATTTAGCTTCTCAATATGGTTTAAAACACCAAGATACCGATATGAGCTCGGCGCAAGAAATAGCGAAATTTGCTGCTGAGAAAAATAATGCCACTGCCGATATCGGTGATGTGGGCGCAACTTTTGGGCCAGTTGCGGTGTTAAAAGGGGTCACCCAACCCTATAAACCAACTACTTGGTCACAGATCCCCGATTGGGCAAAAGATAAAGATGGTCATTGGGCGTTGGCCTATACCGGCTCCATCGCTTTTATGATTAACAATGAGTTAGTCAAAGATGCACCAAAGAGCTGGGATGATTTGCTAAAAGGTAAATATAAAGTCACCGTTGGTGATGTCGGGATTGCTGCACAAGCAAATAATGCCGTTCTAGCTGCTGCATTTGCTCGTGGTGGTAACGAAAATAACCTAAAACCTGCCATTGAATTTTTTGCCGAACTGGCAAAACAAAAACGTCTATCCGTTAATGACCCAACCGTAGCTAATATTGAAAAAGGTGAAGTCGAAGTTGGGATCTTGTGGGACTTTAATGCCTTGAATTATCGTGATCAGATCAACCGCGATCGCTTTACTGTCGTGATCCCATCTGATGGTTCTGTGATTTCCGGCTACACCACTATTATTAATAAATACGCGAAAAACCCAAATGCAGCAAAACTAGCCCGTGAGTTTATTTTCAGTGATAAAGGGCAAATTAACCTTGCCGAAGGCTACGCTCGCCCAATTCGCGCACAATATCTAACTTTACCAGCAGATATTCAAGCTAAGTTACTACCAGAAGAACAATACAAAAATGTTCAGCCAATCAAAGATGCTGATGGTTGGGAAAAATCCTCTCGCAATTTACCGAAAATGTGGCAACAGCAAGTGCTAATCCACCAGCAGTAATCTAATCACTTGATTTTAGGAATAAAAGTCTGATGTCTGATAAAGTCATACTTGTTGTCCTAGACGGTTTAAATTATTCAGTAGCCCATCATTGCATGGGCTATCTCAATGGTCTTATCAAAGCCGACAGCGCAACACTATACAAGTTGGAATGCGAACTCCCTTCAATGTCCCGCCCACTGTACGAATGTATTTTAACGGGAGTTCCCCCCGTTAAAAGCGGTATTGTGAATAATGATATCGTACGGTTATCAAATTTCGATAGTATTTTCTCCCTCGCTCGTCTTGCTGGTAAAACTACGGCGGCAGCAGCTTATTACTGGGTTAGTGAACTATATAACCGAGCACCATTCGTTGCTGTTCGTGACCGCTTTACTCAAAATGAATTGCTACCTATTCAATATGGCTGTTTTTACCAAGCAGACCATTACCCTGATGACCACTTATTTATGGATGCCGAGTATCTTCGCAACCAATTTTCCCCTGATTTTTTATTAATTCATCCAATGAATATTGATGATACTGGGCATAAATTTGGTTTTGATTCTTCTCAATATCGCAATGCAGCACGTCATGCGGATATCATCCTGTCAAATTATATTCCCGAGTGGATCAAGCACGGTTATCAAATCCTCATTACTAGCGATCATGGTATGAATAACGACCGCAGCCATGGTGGCACGTTACCAGAAGAATGCTCAGTACCACTGTTTGTTATTGGTTCAAAATTTTCACACCAACCTTGTGATATAGAACAAACTGCCATCTGTGGCACTGTTTGCCGTTTACTTGGCGTGGACCCTATCGATAAATCAGTTTGTGAATCCCTATTACAAGGAGAAAATCATGGCTGATATTATCGCCCCCTGTGAGCAGGCTAACCAACAACAGGGAAAAATAGCCATGTTAAAAAAACGATTATCTCGTTTTCATTGGCATGCCTCACTATTACTACTGCCATTTATCATACTATTTTGCTTATTCCAGATAGCCCCTATGGTTTGGGTACTAGTGAATAGTTTTATTTATGAAGAAACTTGGTCACTAGGTAACTATCTCGAAGCCTTTAGTAATGACTTTTATCTGCAAGCTTTCGAAAATACCTTATGGCTTTCTGTCATTTGTAGCGTGATAGGCTTATTTATCGCCAGTATAACCGCCTTTTCCATCTATAAAATGCAGGGAAAAGTACGCCGGATTATGATTTCTTTCACCACTATGGCAAGTAACTTTAGTGGTGTCCCACTTGCCTTCGCCTTTATTATTATTCTGGGATTTAATGGCGCTATCACTCTACAACTTAAAGCATGGGGGATTATTGAAGACTTCAATATTTACAGTGCGAGTGGCTTGATGCTGCTGTATATCTATTTCCAAATCCCATTAGGTATTTTATTACTTTATCCTGCATTTGATGCTTTAAAACCTGAATGGGAAGATGCCGCAAAAACGATGGGCGCCAGTAAGCTAACATACTGGCTAAAAGTTGCGATTCCGGTGCTTTCTCCCGCTTTACTTGGCACATTTATTATTTTGATTGCGAACGCGATGGGGGCATATGCCAGTACTTATGCACTGACAAGTGGTAATTACAACCTTGTGACTATTCGTATCGCCAGTTTAGTCTCTGGCGATTTGTTCTTAGAACCCAATATGGCCGCTGCATTATCTATGTTGCTTATTACTATTTTGGGGTTCATTACTGCAATCCATCACTGGTTAATAAAACGGAGCTACCATGCAAAGTAACTCTGCTATTGGCTCTGCTAACATACATAATCCCCATTCCAAAATGTGGGTTCATAAACTGATATTAATTAGTGTTGCTAGTCTACTAGCCCTACCTATATTAGCGACTTTTCTTTACTCAATTGCCAGTTCATGGGGCGCAACGGTGCTACCCGATGCTCTATCCATAAAATGGTATCTGCAATTGTGGCAAGACCCGCGCTTTTTAATGGCGTTTGGTCGCTCACTCATTATTTGTTTTGGCACATTGCTAGTAAGTACGCTAGTCATTTTACCGATGACTTTCGCGGTATTTTATCGTTTTCCAAAACTCAAAGGTTTAATGGATTTATTGGTCATTTTACCTTTTGCTATTCCTCCCGTGGTGTCCTCTGTCGGTTTACTGCAAATTTTTGCGGATGAGCCATTTATGATAGTCGGCACACCGTGGGTCCTCATTGGTACCTATTTCACTATCACTTTACCTTTTATGTATCGGGCACTCGCCAATAGCTTCCAAGGTATTCATTTACATGACTTAATGGATGCGGCTCATTTACTTGGTGCCAGTAGTTTTAAAGCGTTCATGATGATAGTGCTACCTAATATTCGTAAAGGTATGTTGGTTTCATTATTAATTTCATTTTCTTTTTTAATGGGTGAGTTTGTGTTTGCCAATATTTTGGTGGGAACACGCTATGAAACCTTGCAAATCTACCTTTTCAATATGCGCCAAACGAGTGGGCATTTCACTTCTGCACTCGTGATGTCTTATTTTCTGTTTACATTATTGCTGACATGGTTAGCAATGCGGTTAAATCGTTCAGGAGATGAATGATGAGTTATGTTATTGCTGATAATTTAACGAAGTCCTTTGGTTCAAACAATGTATTTTCTGATATCCAATTTACGATTGAAAAAGGCGAGTTTATTACTTTATTAGGGCCTAGTGGCTGCGGGAAGTCGACACTGTTACGTTGCATTGCAGGGCTTGAACAGCTCAACCATGGTGAACTTTACATTAATCGTAAAAATGTTACACAACAAGCTGCACAACAGCGTGGTGTCGGAATGGTATTTCAAAGTTATGCTTTATTCCCCAATATGACTGTGGCTGAAAATATTTCGTTTGGTTTAAAAATGCGTAAGGTCGATAGTAACGATAGAGTCAAAGCCGTTGCTGAGGTAATTGAAATGGTGGAATTACAAGGCAAAGAACAGCAATATCCACATCAATTATCTGGAGGTCAGCGCCAACGCGTTGCCTTAGCGAGAGCCTTGGTCATGAAGCCACAAATTTTGTTACTTGATGAGCCATTATCTGCACTTGATGCACGTATTCGTAAGCGTTTACGCCAACAAATTCGCCATATTCAGCGTGAATTAGGTTTAACCACCATTTTTGTTACCCACGATCAAGATGAAGCCATGATCATGTCAGACCGAATTTTTCTGATGAATAAAGGGCAAATAGTACAAAGTGATAGCGCAGAAAATATTTATACTCAGCCAGCTAACGAGTTTGTTGCTCGCTTTATGGGTCATTACAACCTTGTTGATTCGGAAAAAGCAAATGCAATACTAGGCCTTAACTTGCAAGGGTTACTCGCGATTCGACCTGAGTCGATTTATGTCAAAGAATCGGGTCGTCAATACGGTGAACATATATCGCACCCTGTTGATGCTATTATTGTAGATCACCAATTACTGGGGAATATTATTCGTTATAATGTAAATACGCCTGTCGGGGTCATGACTGTCGATTTACTCAATCGCTCATCAGAGCGTTTATTCGAGCCAGGTACTCACCTTGAATTAATGTTTAATAAAAACGAAATTCGCGCACTTAGCTAATAATTAGATAGGAATATAATGCAAAACCAATTAGCCATTTTCGACTTGGATGATACCTTAATTCAAGGAGATAGCAGCGTACTGTGGACACAATATCTGTGGGATAAGCAAATTATCCGCGACCCACAATTTGTAGAAGCAGATAAAGCCATGATGGCGCAATATAATGCAGGCACATTAGATATGCCAACTTACTTACGCTTTAACCTACAAACTCTCGCCAATGTAAAAGTTGAGCAAGTAGATATCTGGTTGGACGATTTTGTACAAACCGTGATTTTACCGCGGATCTACCCTGAAGCGATTAGAACGATCGCAAATTATCGAGCGAAAGGTTTGCCAATTATTGTGATCTCCGCAACGGTGGCCTTTATCGTGAAAAAAATTGCAGATCAATTAAATGCAGATGTCGCAATGGGGATCGATATCAAACAAAAAGATGGCTGCTACACCAGAGAGATTGACGGCGTTCCAACCTTTAAAGAGGGCAAAGTCAAACGCCTGTTAGCTTGGGTTCGCCACCAGCTAATTACTGATGCCTACATTTATTTCTATACTGACTCAGCTAATGACCTGCCAATGTGCCAATTTGCTGACGAAACCTTTATCGTCAACGGTGACTCTCGTTTGCAACAAGCTGCTACGGAATATAACTGGCCACAATATACTTGGCACTTATGACTTATAAAAAATAACCCCTTGGGAATAGTGTTAGAGACTCTAAAATATAACGAGTATGATATGCAGACTGTACAACTTTCATTTTACTCACACTATTTCCTGTATCAGATCAGAATCTAATTACAGAAAATTTGTTCTGCCTTTTCGAAAGAAATAGCTTTTCCGCTAATAGACAATGTCCTCCTATTCACAATACCCATTGAGGACAAAATGCCAAATATTAACAACACTCACTTACTACATGCCAATACTGACTATATTATTGCATTAGCGCAGGCAGATACTGATGATGGTATTAAGAATTTTTTTATTGATAACCATACAAATACGGCTTATCAATTAGTTTCATTGAAAAACCGTGAAATCCAGTTTCATCAAACAGCCCCATCAATATTAGATATCTTAAAAAAAAATGGTTCTCTTCTAGCAAACAGGATGGTTCACGTTAACCTTTCAGAATTAATTCAAGGTATTAATTTAACGGGTAATTCAAGCTTAACTACAAACCCAAATTTCACGAAATTAATTCTTAGCCAATATAATACTGTTATTACACAGCCCAATAGATTCAAAGCTATCTCTGAATTAAGTCAAGTTGAAAAAAACCAATACCAACAACTCACAAGATCAACTGATACCGCACAACTCCGAGCCGCTTTACTCTCGCTCATTGATGATGAGGTAAAAGGTGAGCTGAATATAATGGCCAAAGAATGGGGGATGTATGGCATGTCTGCTTGTGAAGTTGATAAGAAAAGCTATGCCCTATTCAAGGAATTCTATGACGAAAAAATGAAGGAACATGCCGTCTGTAAGGATGACTACAAAAAACTCGACTTTGCTACCCAAAACATCAAAACCGCCATTACAGACCCCCGCTGCCTTAATGCTAAATTAACCCCACTTCAAATATTCAAAGCAGCCTATCAGTTAGGTGATATTCCTGCCGTTTCTAACTTTCGTTTTATGTTCAACCCTGCAAGTAAAGACGATGGCAAATACCGCGAGTGGATGTATCACTTTGATAATAGTAATTATGCTGCTGAATTTAAGCTGATCACCACGCGCACTGCAAATAGCCTTGAAGCAAATACCGAACAATGCTTAGCCGCATTTCCATATGATACAGAAAGTACAATCCGCTTTACGAAAAACGAAGCCGCCACCAAATTCCCAACAATGGACAACCTACAGCATGAGTTTAGCCATGTTCCAGGTGCGCACTATACTGTTATTCGCAACCCCAATAATACAACACCGATTGAAACTGGCATTCGCACTGAAATGATTGTCCACCACCGTTCTGCTAGCGGTCAAAATGAAACCCAATCACGAGATGCTGAATTGATGACATTTCATGGTACAGAACGCTGCCAACCTTTTCTTTCAATACAAGAGCTTGCGAGTGCACCACACCTGACATCACTACAACGCTTTGTATTAGGTGGATTCATTGATACTGACCCCAACGAATTTATTGACAAGTTAAGGGAGGAAAAAGAGACCTTAAATGCACAAGTCAAACAAAGCATTCAACATCAGCATTTCGTCCCTTTAGATAACATTACTGTTGCTAAATTCAGTGAACAAGGCATACAAGTCACTAATCAATCATTATTTAATAAACAAGTGTCAACCTATGATAATTTACCCGAAGTATTAGATAAAATTCCCAAACTGAAACTTGACCACCCATTAACTGAGCAACAAAAAACGGTTCTCGCGATAGTCCCTTTGCTAATGAATTACGACCAAAATGCAGAACTGAAACCTGACTGTTCTGAAAATAAAGCGTTTCCCGCAAGAACACAGCTAAGAGAGCGCACTAAAGAAGCTTTTACAAAACCGCTCCTACGTGACCTACCTAATATAACGTTTCACGATCCCGCCGATCACTTAATCGCGAATCAACATATTATTCAGTTGGCCAAAGATATTCAGCAGTTTTACCAAGATGTGGTTCAATCCCTGACGATATCCAATACCGAGCCAAAACAAATTGCCTTATATGAAAGCCGAGCGGCACTAGCGGAAGAATATATCGGCCAGTTTGATAAACGAGCGACATACCCTGAGACTCATCAGGTATTAGCATTATTTACTTATTATATGATTGAAGATTTAAAATCAGATTCTGAGCTTCAACGTAACAACCAAGCGCTATTCCATAAAATTGAAGCCCAACAGCGCCCTTTATTACAACATTTTGCCAGTCACCGCTTACTCAACGACATGCTCTCGGATGGCTAATGCAAGTCAAGCCCTCAGCCGACCCAATGATGTAATATAGGAAATACATTAATATGATGAACCATGATTACCGTACGATGATTGCCCAGTTTACAAGTCTTCCCCCAGATAATACCCAGCCATACACGGCTAGGCTCTCCATTGAGAGACCTTCTAGTGAATATATTAAATTAGATGCTGTACCCGGAAGCAGTTCGAGTAGTATAGAAAAAATGACACATCCATTAGCGGGGAGCCATAAATCGACAGAGATGTCCCCCTATATGATATCGTTACTCGGCGACCAAGCAAGCTTACGCTTTGCTGAAAAAGTGTTTCAATCGCCAAAACAGCGCCTGTTCGACCAATGGGGAATAGATAATACATGCCAAAGCTATACTGATAAATGTACTCAGCTAGATACCATTGTTCGTTTTTACTTTCGTGATCAACAGTCACAATTAAAAAAGATTGAGCTAAATGGCCAACCATTTATTGAACAACAGCCAACCAAACCTTATTTTCTTGGTCAGAAAGTTATAACCCCTGATTTTACAATCCATAGAGCACAAGAACAGCAACAGAAAAACACGTTATTACAGAGTAAAACGCGTGATGATTGTGCCTTATACTTTAATAAACAGCCTATCCTTGATCTGCAAACCTATAATGATCAGGTATACAAGCAAGAATCCCAAATACGTCAGGGTAATAATTTTTTAAATGAAGCTAAGTATTTTATTCCTATGGTGGAATACCTGACTCATTTTGGTCAAATAAAAGATCTCTTAGTACAAAATTCGCTAGAGTGTAGTAGTGACGAAAATACCCCTCATTTTCAATTTATTCCGCATGATGTGAAGTTACCGCTGTTACAGCAAAAAACATTGCCCTCTGACAATGAAAAATATAAATGGGTGGATTGGTTTTTACCAACGCTATGCATTGAAATGGATAGCGCAAAAGTTGACTGGCAGGAACAGACCTTATTAATCCAAGACTTTTGCCAAAAATTATCAGGCGAAAAACATATTAGTACGACATCAGTGTTCCAACATTTGGGGGATAGGCAAGTCAATATGTATTTAATATTCAAAAACGATGAATCTCGACTCACGCCAGAGCAACTTAAGCAATCACCGGGCTGGCTTGAATCCTGTGGGGTATTTATTACGGATACGCCAAAAGCAACATTATTTACTCATCAAGGCGCAGAACAATACTACGCACCTTATGGTGAGCTAGAAATAGATAAGCAACAAATATTGGCTGCCCTTGAACAACATATTAATTATAACTGACCACTTACTTTAGACTTGGTTCCTCTAAACCAACCACTATCCACTTCCTCTAAATTATTCAAGTAAGAAGCAGGCGGCAAGCGAGGGTATTCCAAGGAGCATACATCAGCATGTGACTTGGATAGCCGAGTGCAGCCAACGCACTTATCGCTTGAAGAATGACGAGGAAGGCTTATACTGATTAATTCTTGTCGGAGTGCCTAGTATGTGAAAACATCAGGCTGAGACCGTTAATTCGGGATCCGCGGAACCTGATCGGGTTAATACCCGCGAAGGGAACAAGAGTAATCATTTAGCGCAATTATCACTGCCTTGTAAGGTGATAAATTAGCCGCAATATCTTTTTATTACTCCTCCGAACTCCTGACAAGCAACTTTCTTTCGATAAACCCGCTACACAAAACTGTGATAGCCGAGACAATGTCAGGAAATTGCTATGTCCAATAATACACAACAAAACGTCATCCCTACTGCAGACTTATCGCCACAAGCGGCACCGGCACGTACACGTAAAGCTCAAAGAGATGCAGCAGAAAACTTTATTAATACAGTTTCTGGTGTATCATTCCCTAACTCTAAACGCATTTATTTACAAGGTTCTAGAGAAGATATCCAAGTCCCTATGAGAGAAATTCAACTCTCTCAAACTTTAATTGGGGGTGATAAAGACAACCCACAATTTGAAGATAACGAACCTGTTCCTATCTATGACACTTCTGGCCCATACGGCGACCCAACTTCTGAGTTAAATGTCCACATAGGCTTAAAAAAAATTCGAGCCCCTTGGATAAACGAACGAGCAGATACCATTACCGTAGAAAGCTTAAGCTCAGACTTCACACAACAACGCTTAGCAGATGCAGGCCTTGACCATCTCCGCTTTAACAACCGCCCTAAACCATTAAAAGCGCAAAATAATAAATGTGTAACCCAATTACATTATGCGCGCAAAGGGATAATTACCCCAGAAATGGAGTTTATCGCTATCCGTGAAAATATGGGCCGCGAACGTATTCGCGGCGAAGTGTTATTACAACAACACCCTGGACAGGCTTTTGGGGCAAATTTGCCCGAAAATATTACACCTGAGTTTGTCCGCCAAGAAGTGGCGGCTGGTCGAGCAATTATTCCTGCGAATATTAACCACCCAGAATCTGAACCCATGATAATCGGTCGCAACTTCTTAGTTAAAGTGAATGCGAATATCGGTAACTCATCCGTGACTTCATCTATCGAAGAAGAGGTGGAAAAACTGATTTGGTCAACCCGCTGGGGGGCTGATACCGTTATGGACTTATCAACTGGGCGTTATATTCACGAAACTCGCGAATGGATTTTACGCAATAGCCCTGTGCCTATCGGGACGGTTCCTATTTATCAAGCGCTCGAAAAAGTAAATGGTGTAGCTGAAAACCTAACTTGGGAAATGTTCCGCGATACCCTGCTAGAGCAAGCCGAACAAGGTGTTGACTACTTTACCATCCATGCGGGAGTGCTACTACGTTATGTACCAATGACGGCTAAACGCCTTACGGGAATTGTCTCTCGCGGTGGCTCTATCATGGCAAAATGGTGCTTATCTCATCACCAAGAAAACTTCCTATACGAAAACTTCCGCGAAATCTGTGAAATTTGTGCCGCTTATGACGTTTCCTTGTCATTAGGCGATGGCTTACGTCCAGGATCAATCCAAGATGCGAACGACGAAGCACAATTTGCTGAACTTCATACCCTTGGCGAGCTGACCAAAATTGCATGGGAATATGACGTCCAAGTAATGATCGAAGGCCCAGGTCACGTCCCGATGCAAATGATCCGCCGCAACATGACGGAAGAATTGGAACATTGTCACGAAGCCCCATTCTATACCTTAGGGCCACTCACGACAGATATAGCTCCGGGTTACGACCACTTTACCTCGGGTATTGGTGCAGCAATGATCGGCTGGTTTGGCTGTGCGATGCTTTGTTATGTAACACCTAAAGAACACTTAGGATTGCCTAATAAAGACGATGTAAAACAAGGGCTAATCACCTATAAAATTGCCGCCCATGCCGCTGACCTTGCCAAAGGCCATCCCGGAGCACAAATTCGAGATAACGCCATGTCTAAAGCGCGTTTCGAATTCCGTTGGGAAGACCAATTCAATTTAGCACTTGACCCTGAAACCGCACGCAAATACCACGATGAAACCTTGCCACAAGCATCTGGAAAAATTGCGCATTTCTGTTCAATGTGTGGGCCGAAATTCTGCTCAATGAAGATTTCCCAAGAGGTCCGCGACTATGCTGCTAAAAAAGAAGCTGGCATGGAACAAATGTCCGAAGCATTTCGCGCACATGGCAGTGAGCTTTACCATGGTGCTGAAATCGTCAATGCAGAGGTGACTAATAATGAAAAAATCGCCTAGCGCTGTCACTATTCCTAGTACACCTTTTCCAGCTACCGAAAAATACCTCGGGCTTTATCCTGTTGTCGATTCGGTTGAATGGATTGAACGCCTGCTCAATGCAGGTGTTTCCACCATCCAATTGCGCATCAAAGATAAAACTGATGAAGAAGTACGCGATGATATTCAACAAGCAATTGCCTTAGGGAAAAAGCATAACGCCCGGTTATTTATCAATGATTACTGGCAATTAGCCGTTGAATTAGGAGCCTACGGCGTACACTTAGGCCAAGAAGACTTAGAAACCACGGACTTATTGGCAATTCATCAAGCAGGCCTTCGATTAGGCATTTCAACCCATGATGAACATGAACTCACCATCGCAAAATCAGTGCGCCCTTCCTATATTGCGATGGGACATATATTTCCAACACAGACCAAAGAGATGCCATCTTCCCCTCAAGGATTGGAAACATTAAGGCAAATGGTTGCTGCAACACCTGACTACCCAACCGTCGCAATCGGGGGAATTTCTATCGACAGAGTTCCTGCAGTGCTTGCAACCGGCGTCGGTAGTGTTGCCCTCGTGAGCGCAATTACGCTGGCTGACGATTGGTTAGCCGCAACACAGACACTGTTAGATTTAGTTGAAAACAAGCGTTTATATTAATACTTGATAATCATGGAGTTATTGCGATTTTTCGTAATTTCTCCATGATGATAACTCGAAAGGATCTATCATGTTGAGTGACCAAGAATTTATGCGTTACAGCCGCCAGCTCTTACTCGAAGATATCAGCCCTGAAGGTCAGCAAAAGCTCAAAAATAGCAAAGTGCTGATTGTTGGATTAGGGGGATTAGGTTCACCTGCCTCTCTCTATTTAACTGGGGCTGGTGTAGGAGAACTATGGCTAGCCGACCATGATGACTTACATGTATCTAATTTACAAAGGCAGGTTTTATACGATAGTGACGATATTTCGCTATCAAAAGCTCAGTTAGCAGCCAATAGACTCAACCAGCTCAATCCGCTGGTAAAAACACATGTCATAGCCCAACAACTTGATGTTAAAAGCTTAATTCCATTAGCTGAGCAAGTCGATCTTGTCCTTGATTGTTGTGACAATATGGCGACCCGCCATGCAGTCAATGCCGCCTGTGTTATGACAAGTACTCCTCTCGTTAGTGGTAGTGCTGTTGGGTTTGGTGGGCAACTGATGGTGCTCGAACCGCCATTTCGTTCAGGCTGTTATGCATGCCTCTACCCTGAACAAAGCGAACCGGAACGTAACTGCCGCACCGCCGGTGTCCTAGGCCCTGTCGTCGGTGTTATTGGCACATTACAAGCATTAGAAGCCATAAAACTCCTTGTCGGCCTTCCTTCCTCTTTGAGCGGTAAGTTGCGGTTATTCGATGGCAAGCAGCAGCTCTGGAACACATTGCAACTCTCTCCATCCTCGCAATGCCCAATCTGTAGGGAGGAAATATGCATATCATAATTAACGACCAACCCATGGATTTTGATGCACCGCTTACGGTCAATCAATTGTTTGCCGCTCTTCAACGACAAACAGCAGGAACCGCACTTGCCATTAACCAAGTGATTATTCCTAAAAGTCAGTGGGATTCTCATGTCATCAATGACCAAGACAATATCTTGTTATTTCAAGCTATCGCTGGGGGCTAATGATGTTAAAAATTGCAGATTTTACTTTTCAATCACGTCTGTTTACTGGAACAGGCAAATTTGCCAGCGCGAGCCTGATGCAAGATGCTATTCAAGCCTCAGGGAGCCAATTAGTGACTATGGCAATGAAACGTATTGATTTACGTGGAAAAAATGATGGTATCTTACAGCCACTTCAAGAACTTGGCGTAAAACTATTACCCAATACCTCTGGAGCAAAAAACGCACAGGAAGCCATTTTTGCCGCACAACTCGCCCGTGAAGCATTAGGCACTAACTGGGTTAAACTCGAAATTCACCCTGATATGCGTTATTTGCTACCAGACCCAATTGAGACCTTATTGGCCGCAGAACAATTAGTTAAAGAAGGCTTCGTCGTTCTACCTTATTGCAGTGCAGATCCCGTACTTTGCCGACGCCTTGAAGAAGTCGGTTGTGCTGCAGTTATGCCGCTAGGTGCACCTATTGGCACCAATAAAGGCTTAGCTACGAAAGAAATGTTACGCATTATTATCGAACAAGCTACTGTGCCTGTTGTAGTAGATGCAGGGATTGGTGCTCCCAGCCATGCGGCAGAAGCTATCGAAATGGGGGCCGACGCGGTCTTAGTCAATACGGCAATTGCTGTCGCTAAACAGCCGGTCTTAATGGCAAAAGCCTTCAAGCTCGCCGTCGAAGCCGCTGAACTTGCTTACCAAAGCGGGTTAGCTGCGCCTCAACAACAGGCTCAAGCATCTAGCCCATTAACTAGTTTCTTGGGAGCATTATCATGATCCCGAGTTTCAAAGAACGCTTAGAAACACTGAATTGGGATGATATTACACTGCGTATTAACAGCAAAACGTCTCATGATGTGGAACGGGCTTTAGCCAATGATATGCTCACACTCGACGACTTTATGGCATTGCTATCGCCTGCTGCGCAGCCTTTCATTGAAACGATGGCGCAAAGAGCACAAATGCTGACTCGTCAACGCTTCGGCCATGCAGTTGGGTTTTACGTCCCACTTTATTTATCGAATTTATGTGCAAATGACTGTACTTATTGTGGTTTTTCAATGAGTAATAAAATAAAGCGTAAAACCTTAAATGATAATGAGATAATTAATGAATGCGAAACCATCCGTAAAATTGGCTTTGATAGCTTATTATTAGTCACAGGTGAGCACCAAAATAAAGTCGGAATGGATTATTTTCGTCATACACTCCCAATTATTCGCCAATACTTTAGCTCGTTAATGATGGAAGTACAGCCATTGCACACTGACGAATATAAGGAATTGAAATCATTGGGGCTTGACGGGGTAATGGTCTACCAAGAAACCTACCATGAACCGACCTACCAATTACATCACCTAAAAGGTAAAAAACAGGATTTTCACTGGCGTTTAGCAACACCTGAGCGCTTAGGGGAAGCGGGTATTGATAAAATTGGCTTGGGCGCTTTGATTGGTTTATCAAATAGTTGGCGTACTGACTGTTATATGGTGGCTGAGCATCTACTGTATTTACAACAATATTACTGGCAGAGCCGCTATTCTATCTCATTTCCACGCTTACGCCCTTGTGCGGGGGGAGTAGTCCCAGCATCGATTATGAATGAAGCGGAACTCGTCCAGCTTATCTGCGCCTTTCGCATCCTTGCGCCCAATGTAGAGCTATCACTTTCTACACGTGAATCCCCCTACTTCCGTGACCATGTTGTGCCTCTCGCAATTAATAACATAAGTGCTGGCTCGAAAACCCAGCCGGGTGGATATGCGGATACCAAAGAAGAATTGGAACAATTTTCGCCAAATGATAATCGCAGTGCAGCACAAGTCGCAGACGTACTTGTTAAAGCAGGGTTACAACCTGTTTGGAAAGATTGGGATGGTTATTTAGGACGCTAAGTATCATCAGTATTAATGGAAAGCATCCCATTAATACTGATTAATTTTGTTTTTATTCCTAAGCAATTTTATCCCAGTTAATCGTATTTTCTAAAACCAATGCCAATATGATCCCCATTAATAAACCATTTCCTAACAGAGAGCTGAACATAATGGGTAAGGAATCCAGTACAGCTGCGGGCGCTGACATTAAAAATATGCCAATAAAAATAGGTAAGGCAAGACGATAGATGTTGCGTGCGTTCAGTTTTATATCTGCGAGAAATGAAAACGACGAAAAAAGTAAAGGTAGATAAGTCGCTAACATGACCGCACTTCCGATAGCAAGCGGTAATGAACGAAAAAACTGCGTTAATATGGCAACCCCACCAACACAAAATAAGATCAGACTACCGATACAAAAAGAGAGCCGTGAACTGTCTTTGGTTTGCGTAATTAACCCAATGGAGGAAACAAAAGGAGAATAAGGCACTACCCCTATCGGGGCCGACAACATAGTGACCAAACCCGACATAATAAAACTTCGGCGATATAAGGACTTAGTCGGTAATGAATGAGGATAAAACACATCCGTCCCCCGCATAGCCCCAAACGTGTTTGACGTATTTAATATTCCAGCCAAAATAGCTGTGAGTACAATACTGATACTGATTTGATCAGATTTTCCTAATGGAAATAACATCCATTGGGCAGAAGAAACTGATGACACTGTATTACCAAATAGCCCGCTATATGTAACCCAACCAATAATGGTCCCCATTAATAGTGCATACTTACTGATATTCGAAGGCAAATAAATAATCACCCCAATAACAAAAATAAGTACTGCTAATGCCAGAAAGAAAACTGGGTAATTAACTGTAACACTGTCCCCTGCTACACCAAAAGGTAAACCTAGCATCCCTTTTAAGAAAATAGTGACTAACTGGGCCCCAAGTAAAAACATAAATACTACAAGTACCCCAGGTTTAAATAATTTAGCTAGCCAACCACCTACCCCACTTAGACCAATTAAAACAGTCAGTAATCCAGACAAAAAAATACCAATAGCTAAGCTCCACCCCACCGTCTCAAGCGCTGTTCCTTGCATAGATTCTGATAATGTCACCGTTAAAATAGTTGCCCACCATAACCCTGTAGGACCTTCCATTACAGCGCGTTTATGACCTAAAAAAGTTTGAAGTAGACAGGCTAATGCCGTTAAGAGAAAAGCATATTGCGTGATCACAAATGTGGTCTGTGACGATAAATGGAAAGCGGATTGTAATGTAGGGGGAATAACGACCGTGTTACAAAAAATAAAAAAGAACCATTGAAAACCAGAAATAATATTATTTTTTTTAATGAGGGAATATTGCATATTGGTTCCTTGCTTTATCTTACTTAGCGTACTACAGCGTAGTAATATTTAATTTTTGTTCTATCTACTTAAGTATTTTCAATGTTATCTATTTGCATCATGACAAAAAAATAGCGCAAGTACCATTAAAATACATTTTAATCTATATATTGAATTTTATGGTCTCTTTATATTAATTAATCAATTTTATTTATTCATTGTTAGGTTATCGATAAATTTACCATAGTATAAATCAAACCACCTTCACGTATTTTTATAATCACATATAAAAACAAGATACTCCTTTTTAGATTACACCTTCCATAATCTTCGTTTTTTTTCGAAAACGAAAATAATTAATAATACTTAAATGCATGATTATTATAAAAATAATCTCAATATAAAAAGACGTTCACGATGTAAGGAATTAGCTTTTTGTACTTAATTATTGTTATAAATCAGAATTAACATCTACTTAAAGTTGTATTTATATATTGTAAAATTAACATATAAAATTAACTATATTATTTAAAATATTTTTATTCATTAAGAAGGATGTCTTTATTAATATATTTAAGATAAGTGAATAGGAAATAGTTTGTTAAATATAACATACAATAGAAGGATAGTTATTACGCTTTAATATCAATACATTAACAATAAAACATGAGGGTGAAATAAAGTATCTCATTTTAATTCATTACGCAAATAAAGCCACTATTAATTATCAAATTTATATTGTAACTAGCATTTCTTAAAAAAAATGAACAGGTCTGATATTCAAAACCTCTTTCTTCGTGATAAAAGAATGATGTTGTGAAATCAAATGACCTATCCCCGGAATTAGTACCAATCCCGTGATGAGATTTTCCAGCTTATGCTGCCTGCTTTGCATACTCAACAGGCGACATGTAATTCAACGAACTGTGCGGACGAACATGATTGTAATGCTCGCGCCATAAATCTATTTCGTATCTGGCCTCGTCCATCGTTCTAAACCAGTGTTGGTTCAGGCATTCGTTTCTGAACTTGCCATTCAAACTTTCAACAAATGCGTTTTGTGTTGGTTTACCTGGCTGAATAAAACCCAGAGTAACGCCGCTTTCTTTGCTCCAGAAGAACATCGCCTTACTTGTAAATTCAGTGCCATTGTCACAGATCACCTTATTTGGTTTGCCGCGTTGCTCAATCAGCAAACTCAAGAATCTGGCGACTTGCCTGCCACTGATGGAAACCAAAACCAATTGGCCTACCATTTCACGCGAATAATCATCCACCACATTTAAAACCCTAAAGCGCCTGCCATTGCTGAGTTGATCCGATACAAAGTCCATAGACCAACGTTGATTCACAGCTGTTGGCACTTCCATAGGCTGTCGTGGCCGAGTCAGCTTTTTGCGTTTTTTCGTACGCACCTGCAAACCTTCTTCGGTATAAAGGCGATAGGTATGCTTACGGTTTTTAACCCAACCTTCGCCCCGAAGCAGACTATGCAACATCAGATAGCCATAACGCGGATATTGGGTTGCCAATGCTTTCAACCGCTGTCGTATGCTGTTATCTGCATTCGTTTTGGGCTGATACCGCAATGCCGTTCGGCTTAATCCCGCCAACTTGCAAGCCACCCGTTCACTCAGGCGAAAAGCTTCTATCAAATGCTGAGCAACAGGTTTCCTTGCCGCTGGCGTCACCACTTTTTTGACAGTACATCCTTCATTGCTTCGACTTCCAGCATCTTGTCGGCCAGCATTTTCTTAAGCTTGTTGTTCTCTGCCTCAAGCTCCTTCAATCGCTTGGCTTCGTTCACTTCTAGGCCTGCGTACTTACTGCGCCAGTTGTAGAAGGTCCCGACGGATATCGCCATCTCACGGCATAAGTCCTCGACCTTCGAGCCTGCTTCATGCTGCTTGATGGCTTTGATGATTTGTTCTTCGGTGTAACGTTTTTTCATTTTGAGATCTCCATTGGTTCCATTTTATTGGAAATCTCATCAATGTCATGGTCTTAAATTGGGGGGATAGGTCACAAATTACAACCGCAGAAAAAACTAATGTAAAACACATTCGATAAAATATCGGAGAATTAAAAGAATGAATATTGTTGATCGGTTTATTTCTTATACAAAAATTAACACCACCACTGACAGGGAAAAGGGCGCAGCTGGGATCATGCCATCTTCAGAAGGACAGCGCGTTCTAGCGAAACAACTTGTTCAAGAGTTAGAGGCTCTTGGCGTTGAAGATATTAAATTGCGAGATACGGCTATTGTTACCGCCACTTTACCTTCCAACCTTGATTATGATGTCCCAACAGTCGCTTTCTTCGGCCACTTAGACACCAGTGCAGAACAAACCAATGACACTAAAGCACAGATTTTGCCATACACTGGCGAAGACCTATGCATGAATAAAGAACTCAATATTTATCTACGTAAGAGTGAGTTCCCTGAACTGGTGAATTACATTGGTGATGACATCATCGTCACCGATGGAACCAGCCTATTAGGCGCTGATGATAAAGCGGCAATAGCCTCTATCATGGATATGCTGCAATATTTCAAACAAAACCCAGAAATCAAACATGGCACCATCAAAATTGGCTTTGTTCCAGATGAAGAACAGGGGCTCCGCGGCGCTAAAGCTTTTGATGTGCAAGAATTTGGGGCGGATTTTGCTTATACATTAGACTGCTGCGGGATAGGTGAATTAGTGTATGAAAATTGGAACGCTGGCGATGCCGAAATTATCTTTACCGGTAAATCAGCACACCCAATGTCTGCAAAAGGTAAATTAATCAATTCACTATTAATGGCGCAGAAGTTTATTGCTATGTTACCAGGCGGTGAAGCACCTGAATATACCGATGGCCGTGAAGGTTATTATTGGGTAAAACAAATGTCAGGTAACAGCGCACGTACTGTCCTAAAAATGGATGTGCGTGATTTTACAGAAGAAGGTTACCGCACCCGTATGGCTTTCTTAAAAAAATTAGCAGAAAGCTGTGAAGGTTTATGGGGTAAAGAGAGCGTTGTTTGTAAATTATCAGACCGTTATTCTAACGTTTATAACAGCTTGCAAGGTGAAAACCGCTATCCGATCGATATCGCCGTTGAGGCGTACCAAGCTTGTGGTATCACGCCTAAAGTGATCCCAATGCGTGGTGGGTATGATGGCGCAGCATTGTCACAAAATGGCTTGCCTTGCCCAAATATTTTCACTGGTGCACATAATTTCCACTCCATCTATGAATATTTGCCAGTAAAATCACTGTATGCTGCAAGTGACGTATTAAAACAAGTCGTACAAATTACTGCTGAGCGCTTCAAACCAGGAGCTAAAGCATGATCCCAATCCTAACGGTTCTGATTATCGTTGTTTTGGTTGCGCGGTTTATTTTGAAGGGATACAAAGCTGAACCAGTATTATTAATTGCTGGTTTAGTATTGATGATATTCACCCTAGCCCTTGGCTGGGGGCCTATCCTCCCTAAAAATGTCACCACCACAGGGATAACTTGGCTCGACCCATTTGAGGTCATGCGTGATTTATTCAGTAGTCGCGCTGCTGATCTCGGTTTAATGATCATGGCATTGATGGGCTTTGCGCACTATATGGACCATATCGGTGCCAATGAAGCGGTAGTGCGTGTTGCAACCAAGCCACTGAAAAATATGCGTTCACCTTATGTACTACTATTTTTCTCTTTCTTGTTGGCGAGTATCTTGCAATTAGCCATTCCATCAGCAACAGGCTTGGCCGTATTGTTAATGGGTACCATGTTCCCAATCATGATTGGCTTGGGGTTATCACCGGCATCTGCGGCTGGGGTTATCGCGACATCCCTTGGTGTTGCCTATACACCAACGGCGATTGATGCTATCCGTGGCGCAAAAGCTGTTGATATGTCTGTCGTTGAATATGTACTTTATTACCAAGGCCCTGCCGCATTAGCAACCGTCCTTGTTGTAGGAATTACACATATATTTTGGCAGCGCCATTGTGACCGTAAACAAGGCTTTGTACCAGAGATTGGAAAAGCGGTACAGTCTCACGAAAAAGAAGAAAACAAAAAATCCGTACCCGGATACTATGCATTTCTTCCTATGTTACCTATCGTGATGGCTGTTGGTACTTCAAACTTATTCTTTAATGGTATTCACTTGGATGTCGTCACAATCGTATTAATTGCTATGGCAATCTGTATGGTGATTGAAACTGCACGAGTCCGTAATTTCAAAATAGTTTGTAATGGCTTCCAAACCTTTTTAAATGGAATGGGCCATGCGTTTAGTAATGTCGTCGGGTTATTAGTTGCGGCTGGTGTTTTTGCTCATGGTATTAAAGTCAGTGGTGCTATAGACCAACTTATCCTTGGTGCAGAATCAGTCGGCTTACCGCCATTTGCAATGGCAATTGTGTTTGCCTTAGTCACTCTTGCTGCAGCAATTATTATGGGTTCAGGTAATGCACCATTCTTAGCATTCGTGGAATTAATCCCACAAATTGCTCACAGTATGGGCGTTAACCCAATCGCTATGATCCTGCCGATGCAACAGGCTTCTCATATGGGGCGTGGTATGTCCCCTGTTGCAGGGGTTATCATTGCGGTTTCCAGTGGAGCTAAACTACAACCTTTCGATGTAGTCAAACGTACTGCTGTACCATTGATGGTCGGGTTTGTTGCCCACTGTGCAATTATAGGTATTTTTTATTAATCACGAAACTTATCAATAATAATGACAAAGCGGGAAAATATTCCCGCTTTTATTTTTTAATAACATAACATTAATGCTGACACTGGCATGGCTCATCATGTTTTGTATCTGAGTCTATTGGGCAACAAGAGTTGATTGTTTTATTGATGATATTGGATAATGTGTTTACCGTATTAATAATTAATGGCAAGTTGTCACACACCGCATCACAACTTAATAAACCTTTATCTGGTTTTACTGGTGGGGTTAAGCTATCGCACAGTATTTCCTGTAAAACCAACGAGAAATTCGCAATTCCTGTGGTGTAAATGTACGCACGTCCGTCGGTTTCTTTGGCGAGTCGTTCATACTCTCTCGTCACGTTATCTCTATCAGCAAGAGTTGGAAAACGATCTAGATTGGTGGGGCTATCGTCTGGCGTACCTTGGTAGGTATATACTTTAATTCCTCTTTCTTGAGCCACAGATATAGCTTCATTATTTTTGGCGATAGCAGCACGAGTGAGAATTCCGCCGCCCCCTTCCATTCCTTCATCACCCAATACAAATATAGCCCTACGGGCATCATCGCGCCAATCAAAATATTTACTAATATCAATAACCGCGCGACATAAATCCTCTTTATTTCCAGCGTGATCTCGCCCGTCAGATTCTTTAAACGGCAATCTAGCTTGTAGATCCCTTTCGTTTGCACCTATCTTGATTAAATATTCGCTGGCAGATTGATCAAACTTTGTGTTTGCCCAATTCCCTTCTATGCCTAAAAATGTCGCTCTAAGATGGGATGGACACTTTGCTGATGCCGCTTCAATCGTCGCATCAATCTGTTGACTTAAATCCCCTGCTTCATCAGCCATTGAACCGCTGGTATCAATAATAACGACTAAATCTAAAGCAATAGGGCCGTTACCTGTCACTATTTGTGCTGTATTTTTATTATGCATAATAGATGCTTGGGATGTCTGGATATTCGGTGGGAAAATACTATCTTTACTATTATCTATATTTTTATTCAAAATGATTATCCTATCGTTTATTAATTAATATTTTTATAATTCAAACTTATTAATAATAAATTAAAAGTGAAATTATAAGTTTATCGTCACACATCGGAGATAAACATTATTAATTTATTTCCCTCAATAATCACTTAATTTATAAAATCAGCTTATAGTTAAATTTAACATTCAATATTAAATTTAATTAACGCTATTATTTATAAATAAAAATCAAAATAATAATACAGCAAGTCATATAGCTACCAATTGAATAATTAAAAATACTATCGGTTGATATTTAATTTATATATAAAAAAACCGATGCACATAAGGCATCGGTTTTTTCTAGAAAACTAAGACTAATAGGTCTTAATTTTTGTCGCTAGTAAAGCCAGCGTTTAACAGTTCAGCTAAGTTCGCTGTTGCTTCATCTGCACTCACTTGTGGAGCTTCCACAACATCATTCAGATGACGGCGACGGATACGGTCTTGGTGATACGCAAAACCAGTACCTGCAGGGATCAGACGTCCAACAATAACGTTTTCTTTCAGACCACGCAGTTCGTCACGTTTACCTGCAACCGCTGCTTCAGTCAGTACGCGTGTTGTTTCTTGGAACGATGCTGCCGAGATAAAGGATTCTGTTGCCAGAGATGCTTTAGTAATACCCAACAGGTCACGAGCATAGTTAGCTGGAATTTTACCTTCAACTTCCAGTTTACGGTTAGAAACTTTAACACGTGAGTACTCAACTTGTTCACCTTCGAGGAATTCTGAACTTCCAGCATCCGCGATGGTAACTTTACGCAGCATCTGACGCACGATAACCTCAATGTGTTTATCGTTTATCTTAACGCCTTGTAAGCGGTAAACTTCCTGAACCTCGTTAGTGATATAACGTGTCACTGCATGAACACCACGCAGACGCAGAATATCATGTGGAGATTCTGGACCATCGGAAACAACATCACCGCGTTCGACGATCTCACCTTCAAACACGTTGAGCTGACGCCATTTAGGGATCATCTCTTCGTATGGATCACTACCATCTAATGGTGTGATAACCAAACGACGCTTACCTTTGGTTTCT
This sequence comes from Providencia sp. TYF-12, assembly GCF_041344805.1. Classification (NCBI taxonomy): domain Bacteria; kingdom Pseudomonadati; phylum Pseudomonadota; class Gammaproteobacteria; order Enterobacterales; family Morganellaceae; genus Providencia; species Providencia sp. TYF-12. The sequence goes on along the minus strand of NZ_CP166833.1, from coordinate 441,572 downwards.
TTACCAAACGAGATAATACCGCTAATTTCAGCCAAGATAGCTGGTTCTTTCGGACGACGAGCTTCAAACAAGTCAGCTACGCGTGGCAGACCACCCGTGATATCTTTTGTACCCACAGATTCTTGTGGAATACGTGCTAAAGTATCACCCGCGCTGATAGCAACACCATCATCTAACTGAACAATCGCTTTACCCGGTAAGAAATACTGAGTTGGCATATCAGTGTTAGGAATAAGAACATCGTTACCTTTTGCGTCAATAACACGCAAAGCAGGACGTAAATCTTTACCACCACTAGTACGTTCAGCGCTATCCAGTACAACGATTGAAGACAGACCAGTTAATTCATCAGTCTGACGCGTCATCGTTTGACCATCAAGCATGTCAGAGAAGCTGATAAAGCCTGAAACTTCACTGACGACTGGCATCGTATGTGGATCCCAGTTAGCAACAGTTTCGCCACCTGTTACCGCAGCGCCATCGCCTTTCGTCAAGTGCGCACCGTAAGGGACTTTATAGCTTTCTTTCGTACGACCGAACTCATCGATCAGGCGAAGTTCTGTATTACGTGAAGTAATAACCAACTTACCTTCTGAGTTAGTAACATATTTCGCGTTAACTAATTTCAGCGTACCTGTGTTACGAACTTGAATGCTAGATTCAGCTGCCGCACGAGATGCCGCACCACCGATGTGGAACGTACGCATCGTCAACTGTGTACCCGGCTCACCGATTGATTGTGCCGCGATAACACCGATAGCTTCACCTTTGTTGATGATATGACCACGAGCAAGGTCACGACCATAACAGTGAGCACACACACCGAAGTCAGTTTCACAACTTACTACTGAACGAACTTTAACGCTGTCGACTGAGTTAGCTTCTAACAAGTCACACAGTTTTTCGTGCAGTAATGTGTTACGTGGAACTAAAATATCCGCAGTACCTGGAACCAGAATGTCTTCCGCAGTCACACGACCCAGTACACGCTCACGCAGTGGTTCTTTCACGTCACCACCCTCGATAACCGGAGTCATCAGGATACCTTCATGAGTACCACAGTCGTCTTCAGTAACAACCAAGTCCTGTGCAACGTCAACTAAACGACGAGTCAAGTAACCGGAGTTCGCTGTTTTCAATGCGGTATCGGCAAGACCTTTACGCGCACCGTGCGTCGAAATAAAGTACTGGAGAACGTTCAGACCTTCACGGAAGTTTGCCGTGATTGGTGTTTCGATGATTGAGCCATCTGGCTTAGCCATCAGACCACGCATACCCGCTAGCTGACGGATCTGAGCAGCAGAACCACGAGCACCGGAGTCGGCCATCATAAAGATACTGTTGAAAGAAACTTGTTGTTCTTCTTCACCATCACGGTTAATAACCGTTTCAGTTGACAAGTTTTCCATCATTGCTTTTGCAACGCGTTCGTTTGCAGCAGCCCAGATATCGATAACTTTGTTATAACGTTCGCCTGCTGTTACCAAACCAGATTGGAACTGTTCTTGAATTTCAGCAACTTCTGCTTCTGCTTCTGCGATGATCCCAGCTTTTTTCTCTGGAATAACCATATCGTCGATACCAACCGATGCACCAGAACGTGCCGCATAGGCAAAACCGGTGTACATGATTTGGTCAGCAAAAATAACGGTTGGCTTCAGACCCAATACGCGGTAGCAGGTGTTCAGCATTTTGGAAATCGCTTTCTTACCGAGTGCTTGGTTAACCAATGCATAAGGCAGACCTTTCGGTACGATCATCCATAAAATTGCACGACCAATCGTGGTATCAACTAAACCAGTATTAATCGTAATGTTACCTTCCGAATCTTTAACTTCTTCAGTGATACGGACTTTAACACGGGCATGCAGTGATGCATGACCTGAACGGTAAACACGCTCAGCTTCTTTAGGGCCGGCTAACACCATGCCTTCGCCTTTCGCGTTTACACAGTCACGAGTCATGTAGTAAAGACCTAATACAACGTCCTGAGAAGGAACGATGATAGGCTCACCACTTGCAGGTGACAGAATGTTGTTTGTTGACATCATCAACGCACGTGCTTCTAACTGAGCTTCCAGAGTTAGAGGAACGTGTACCGCCATTTGGTCACCATCGAAGTCGGCGTTATATGCCGCACAAACGAGTGGGTGCAATTGGATAGCTTTACCTTCGATCAAGATAGGTTCGAAAGCTTGGATACCCAGACGGTGAAGTGTTGGTGCACGGTTCAGCATAACTGGGTGTTCGCGGATAACTTCATCCAAGATATCCCAAACAACGGCTTCTTCGCGCTCAACCATTTTCTTCGCAGCTTTAATGGTTGTTGCCAGACCACGTAATTCTAATTTGCCATAGATAAATGGTTTGAATAACTCAAGTGCCATTTTCTTAGGCAGACCGCACTGATGCAGACGTAGGTATGGACCTACGGTGATAACAGAACGACCTGAGTAGTCAACACGCTTACCAAGTAAGTTCTGACGGAAACGACCTTGTTTACCTTTGATCATATCAGCCAAAGATTTCAGAGGACGTTTGTTAGAACCAGTGATAGCACGACCACGACGACCGTTATCTAACAGAGCATCAACCGCTTCTTGCAACATACGTTTTTCGTTACGTACGATGATGTCTGGCGCAGCCAGATCCAGAAGACGTTTCAGACGGTTATTACGGTTGATTACGCGACGATACAGATCGTTGAGATCGGACGTTGCGAAACGGCCACCATCCAATGGAACTAATGGACGCAGATCAGGTGGTAATACTGGCAGCACATTTAGGATCATCCACTCTGGTTTGTTGCCAGATTGAATAAATGCTTCCAGTAGTTTGATACGCTTAGTCAGCTTTTTACGCTTAGTTTCAGAGTTAGTTTCGTTTAACTCTTCACGCAGCGTTTCACACTCGTTCTCAAGATCGAGGTTTTTCAGCAGGCCTTGGATAGCTTCCGCACCCATTTTCGCATCAAATTCGTCACCGAACTCTTCTAGCGCATCTAAATATTGCTCTTCTGTCAGAATCTGTGCACGCTCAAGGCTAGTCATACCACCTTCAACGACGACATATGATTCAAAGTACAGAACGCGTTCGATATCACGCAGTGGCATATCGAGCAACAAACCGATACGTGATGGCAGTGATTTTAAGAACCAGATATGTGCAGTCGGAGAAGCAAGTTCAATATGACCCATGCGCTCACGACGGACTTTGGTCTGTGTAACTTCAACGCCACACTTCTCACAAATCACACCACGGTGTTTTAAACGTTTGTACTTACCGCACAGACATTCGTAATCTTTTACTGGCCCGAAAATACGTGCACAGAAAAGACCGTCACGCTCAGGTTTGAACGTACGGTAGTTAATGGTTTCTGGCTTTTTCACTTCACCGAATGACCACGAACGGATCATATCAGGTGATGCCAGAGCAATTTTGATCGCATCAAACTCTTCGGTCTTGGTTTGCGCTTTCAGAAACTTTATTAAGTCTTTCACAAAATGGCTCCTGTCGGAGTTAGACCTGTCAGGTGAGTGTTCAAAGCCACTCTCCCCAAATCCCAGTGCTTACATAGGCCGGAAGGCGAGCCCTCCGGCACAAAACGAATTACTCGTCTTCCAGCTCGATGTTGATACCCAGTGAGCGGATTTCTTTCAGCAATACGTTGAAAGATTCCGGCATACCAGGTTCCATCTGATGGCTGCCATCGACGATGTTTTTATACATCTTCGTACGGCCGTTAACGTCATCCGATTTAACTGTAAGCATTTCTTGAAGAGTATAGGCTGCACCGTATGCTTCCAGTGCCCACACTTCCATCTCCCCGAAACGCTGACCACCGAACTGCGCTTTACCACCCAGCGGTTGCTGAGTAACCAAGCTATAAGAACCTGTTGAACGGGCGTGCATCTTATCGTCAACCAAGTGGTTCAGTTTCAGCATGTACATATAACCAACAGTAACTTGACGTTCAAAACGCTCGCCAGTACGACCATCGAATAATGTAATCTGACCTGAAGTTGGTAGACCACCCAATTTCAGTAGTTCTTTGATTTCTTTCTCTTTCGCACCATCAAATACTGGTGTTGCAATTGGCATACCTTTTTTCAGGTTCTCAGCCAAACGCATAACTTCTTCGTCAGAGAAAGTGTTCAAGTCAACTTTCTGGCGCGGGTCATCACCTAAATCGTATGCTTTTTGGATAAACTCACGCAGTTTGGCAACTTCTTCTTGCTGTTTAAGCATAGCATTGATTTTCTCACCAATACCTTTCGCAGCCATCCCTAAGTGGGTTTCCAAAATCTGACCGATGTTCATACGTGATGGTACGCCCAGCGGGTTCAGAACGATATCAACTGGGTTACCGTTTTCATCGTAAGGCATGTCTTCAACTGGGTTGATTTTTGAGATAACACCTTTGTTACCATGGCGACCCGCCATTTTATCACCCGGTTGGATCTGACGTTTAACAGCCAGATAAACCTTAACAATTTTCAGTACACCCGGTGCTAAGTCATCACCTTGAGTAATTTTACGACGTTTCGCATCGAGTTTTTTCTCAAACTCAGATTTCAGTTCATCGTACTGTTCAGCTAACTGTTCTAACTGGTTTTGCTTCTCTTCGTCTGCTAAAGATAGTTCTAACCAACGATCACGAGGCAGTTTATCCAGTTTTTCAGCTTCAATTCCGCCGTTAACCAGTACAGAACGGATACGAGCAAACAGACCTGCTTCAAAAATACGCAGTTCTTCTGTTAAGTCTTTCTTCGCATCACGTAACTGAGTTTCTTCGATCTCTAATGCACGTTTATCTTTCTCTACGCCATCACGAGTAAATACTTGTACGTCAATAACCGTACCAGAAACACCGTTAGGAACACGTAAAGAAGAGTCTTTAACGTCTGATGCTTTTTCACCGAAGATAGCACGTAACAGTTTCTCTTCTGGCGTTAATTGTGTTTCACCTTTAGGTGTCACTTTACCGACCAGAATGTCGCCGCCTTTCACTTCTGCACCGATATAAACGATACCGGATTCGTCAAGTTTAGAAAGTGCAGCTTCACCGACGTTTGGAATATCCGCAGTGATTTCTTCAGGCCCTAATTTAGTGTCACGAGACACACAAGAAAGTTCCTGAATGTGAATAGTTGTGAAACGGTCTTCTTGAACAACACGCTCAGAGACTAAGATGGAGTCTTCGAAGTTATAACCATTCCATGGCATGAATGCCACACGCATGTTTTGACCAAGCGCTAATTCACCGAGGTCTGTTGAAGGACCATCAGCTAACACGTCACCACGTTCAACTGGTTCACCTAAAGATACACAAGGCATCTGGCTAATACAGGTATTTTGGTTCGAACGTGTATATTTGGTCAGGTTATAAATATCGATCCCAGCTTCACCCGGATACATCTCATCTTCGTTAACTTTAATCACGATACGAGAAGCATCAACGTACTGAACTGAACCACCACGTCTTGCAACAGCAGTAACCCCTGAGTCAACCGCTACTGCGCGTTCCATACCTGTACCTACCAACGGTTTGTCAGCACGTAAAGTAGGAACCGCTTGACGTTGCATGTTCGCACCCATCAATGCACGGTTAGCATCATCGTGTTCAAGGAATGGGATCAGTGACGCCCCTACAGAAACAACCTGTTGGGTCGAAACGTCCATATATTCAACTTGTTCACGGCTGAATAAGCTTGATTCACCTTTGTTACGACAAGTGATCAGTTCTTCAACAAAGCTACCATCATCACCTAAAACGGTGTTCGCCTGAGCAATGATAAAGTTGCCTTCTTCGATTGCAGACAGATAGTGAATTTCGTCAGTAACTAAGCCATCACGAACTAAACGGTATGGGGTTTCCAAGAAACCGTACTCATTGGTCTGTGCATAAACAGATAATGAGTTAATCAGACCGATGTTCGGGCCTTCAGGCGTTTCGATTGGACATACACGACCGTAGTGAGTTGGGTGAACGTCACGTACTTCGAAGCCCGCACGCTCACGAGTCAGACCACCTGGACCTAACGCAGAGATACGACGTTTGTGCGTAATTTCAGATAGCGGGTTGTTCTGGTCCATAAATTGGGACAGCTGGCTGGAACCAAAGAACTCTTTAACTGCCGCTGAAATTGGTTTCGCGTTGATCATGTCTTGTGGCATTAATGCATCAAGGTCGCCCAGAGAAAGACGCTCTTTCACTGCACGCTCAACACGGACCAGACCTACACGGAACTGGTTTTCTGCCATCTCACCAACAGAACGAATACGACGGTTACCTAAGTGGTCGATATCATCAACTTCGCCTTTACCGTTACGGATATCGATGAGTTTACGCATAACATCAATGATGTCTTCTTCACTCAAGATACCAGAACCTTCGATTTCTTCGCGGTTCAGTGAACGGTTGAACTTCATGCGGCCTACTGCAGACAAGTCGTAACGGTCTTCAGAGAAGAATAAGTTTTCGAACAAGTTCTCAGCAGCTTCACGTGTTGGTGGCTCACCAGGGCGCATCATACGGTAGATTTCTACCAGTGCACTTAAACGATCGTTAGTTGGGTCGACACGAACAGTTTCAGAAATGTAAGCACCGTGGTCTAAGTCATTAGTAAACAATGTTTCGATTGTTTTATGACCTGACTGGCTTAAACGCGCTAACATATCTAAAGAAAGTTCCATGTTCGCTGCACAAATCAGCTCACCAGTACTTTCATCAATGTAGTCTCTTGCAACAACTTTACCTGCAATATATTCAACAGGTACTTCGATGTTACTAACTTCTTCTTTTTCTAACTGACGAATGTGACGTGCTGTGATACGGCGGCCTTTTTCTACATAGACTTTACCGTTCGCTTCGATATCAAAAGAAGCTGTTTCACCACGTAAACGCTCAGGAACTAGCGTCATCATCAGTTTGTTATCGCGGATTTGGAAGACAGTTTTTTCGAAGAACAGATTTAAGATATCTTCAGTACTGTAATCCATTGCACGTAGAATAATGGTCGCTGGTAATTTACGGCGACGGTCAATACGTACAAATAGGTTATCTTTCGGGTCAAATTCGAAATCAAGCCATGAACCACGGTAAGGGATAATACGTGCGTTATATAGCACTTTACCTGAAGAGTGTGTTTTACCTTTATCGCTGTCAAAGAATACACCAGGGCTACGGTGTAACTGAGAAACGATAACACGCTCAGTACCGTTGATAACGAAAGTTCCGTTTTCAGTCATGAGTGGAATTTCACCCATGTAGACTTCTTGTTCTTTGATGTCTTTAACTGTACCTTCTGGCGCTTCACGCTCATAAACGATGAGACGTAATTTCACTCGTAAAGGTGCAGAGTAAGTTACACCGCGAATTTGACATTCTTTAACATCAAAAACAGGCTCGCCTAAACGATAGCTGACATATTGTAGTTCAGCATTACCGCTATAGCTCTGAATTGGAAACACAGAACGGAAAGCTGCTTCTAGCCCATTCTGGCCATCTGGATCTTGCTCGATAAACTTCTGGAACGAGTCAAGTTGGATAGAAAGGAGATATGGTATGTCCAAAACTTGTGGACGTTTACCAAAGTCCTTACGAATACGTTTTTTCTCGGTATAGGAGTAAACCATAGGTTTCCTCAGCTCGTTGATCAGTGACCCAAGTGGTTAGCTCTTTTAGTAAGAGTCTGAACCGCAACGCGTTTTTTATTAGAAACGGAAAATGAATACTTTCCTTAATACTCATTGCTATTACTCTTAAATCATTTCATTGCGTTACATTTGCTACCGAGCTACCCGAGCGGGTCGTAGCTAAGAACACAGTATATTAAGTCGTCAATAGAAAGAAGTATTGGAGGGTTGTTGTTAACATTAAAACTGCGTGAAAAGCTGTTAACACCCATCACGCTTTACAGCGCAAAAAGGCTGGTGATTAAAAAATCACCAGCCGTCAGCCTAAATAAACTAGGCTGCGTTCTTGAAGTTAAACTTATTTAAGTTCAACAGAAGCGCCTGCTTCTTCAAGAGCTTTCTTCAGAGTTTCAGCTTCGTCTTTGCTTGCGCCTTCTTTGATAGTCGCTGGAGCTGATTCTACCATGTCTTTAGCTTCTTTCAGGCCAAGACCAGTTGCGCCACGAACTGCTTTGATGACTGCAACTTTGTTGCCGCCAATACCAGTCAGAACAACATCAAACTCAGTTTTTTCTTCAGCAGCTTCAGCAGCAGCACCTGGTGCAGCAGCAACAGCAGCAGCAGCAGAAACGCCGAATTTTTCTTCCATCATAGTAATCAGTTCAACAACGTCCATTACAGACATTTCTGCAACTGCATCAAGGATTTGGTCTTTAGTGATAGACATAACAAGTGTTCCTAAAATTCAGAAATAGTTTATACGTTAAAAAGCAACGAAGGAAAGGGCTTATGCAGCTTCTTTCTGATCGCGCAGAGCAGCCAGAGTACGAACCAGTTTGCCGGCAGCGGCTTCTTTCATGGTTGCCATCAGGCGTGCGATTGCTTCTTCGTAAGTTGGGAGAGTTGCCAGACGATCGATATCTTTCGCTTGGATTAACTCACCTTCAAAGGCCGCAGCTTTAATCTCAAATGCTGGATTCGCTTTCGCGAACTCTTTGAACAGACGAGCAGCAGCGCCCGGATGTTCGTTAGAGAAAGCAATTAAGGTTGGACCAACAAACGCGTCTTTCAGTACATCATAAGAAGTACCTTCAACAGCACGGCGGATCAGTGTATTACGAACAACACGGATATAAACGCCAGCTTCGCGACCTGCTTTACGCAGTTCAGTCATTTTTGCTACAGTTACGCCGCGTGAATCAGCAACAACTGCAGAAAGCGCGCCTTTGGCTACTTCGCTGACTTCAGCAACAATCGCTTGTTTGTCTTGAAGATTTAGTGCCATTAGCTTCTTGCTCCTGGATTAACCGGGAAACCCCCGGGACTCACATCACTCAGACACAACATGTGTTTGAGCGCTAAAACACGGTGAGCAGAATCCAGAATAAAATTCTAGGTATCTCTGTCACCGTCTACGCAGGCAAATTAAGTAGCTATTAATAACTAATAAACTACACCTGCGGTCTTGGACGGGGTCTGGAAAGGCCAGACTCCATACCGAAATTCGTGGTTTGTTGAGCATATTTCTATACCCAACAAACTCAAGGCGTCAAATTCTATACAAAATTGACGCAAAGGTAAAGCCTAATTACCAATTAGCCAAAGCTATGGAAATTAAACTGTCGCTGATAAACCAGCTTGGTCAACAGCAACACCTGCACCCATCGTCGTAGACAGGCTAACTTTCTTGATGAAAACACCTTTAGCTGAAGCTGGTTTTGCTTTTTTCAGAGCAACCAACAGAGCTTCTAAGTTTTCTTTCAGTTTGTCAGCATCGAAATCAACTTTACCGATAGTGGTGTGGATGATTCCGTTTTTGTCATTACGGTAACGAACCTGACCTGCTTTAGCATTGTTAACTGCTTCAGCAACGTTTGGTGTTACAGTACCAACTTTCGGGTTTGGCATCAGACCACGTGGGCCTAAAACTTGACCTAATTGGCCAACAACGCGCATTGCATCTGGAGATGCGATAACAACGTCGAAGTCCATTTCACCAGCTTTGATTTTATCAGCCAGATCTTCCATACCAACCAGTTCAGCACCTGCAGCTTTAGCAGCTTCAGCGTTTGCGCCCTGTGCAAATACAGCAACGCGAACTGAACGGCCAGTACCGTGTGGCAGTACAGTAGCACCGCGAACGTTTTGGTCAGATTTACGAGCATCGATGCCCAGGTTGATAGCTACGTCAACGCTTTCTACGAATTTAGCAGTTGCTAATTCTTTCAGCAGTGCAACGGCTTCGTTGATGTCGTACTGTTTAGTTGCATCAACTTTCTCACGGATATTGCGCATGCGCTTAGTCAGTTTAGCCATTGTCTTAGTCCTCCACTACCAGGCCCATGGAACGAGCAGTACCTTCGATTGAACGCATCATTGCGTCAATATCAGCACCAGTCATGTCCGCAGCTTTAGTTTCAGCGATTTCGCGAATCTGAGCAGAGGTCACTTTACCAACTTTGTCTTTGTTAGGCTTGCCTGAACCAGACTTAACGCCAGCTGCTTTTTTCAGCAGAACTGCTGCAGGTGGAGTTTTGGTAACGAAAGTGAAAGAACGGTCTGCATAAACAGTAATAACAACAGGAATTGGTAAACCTTTTTCTAGGCTGTCTGTTTTTGCGTTGAACGCTTTACAGAATTCCATGATGTTAACACCTTGTTGACCCAGAGCTGGACCAACTGGTGGACTTGGGTTCGCCATACCAGCTGCAACTTGCAGCTTAACGTAGGCTTGAACTTTCTTAGCCATGATATTTCCTCTAGATGGGTGATAGCGCCTTACGATTTGCAAGGCTCCCCGTTACATTAAACATGCCCCGCCCTATATTAAGCCAGTTAAGAGGCTAAATTGGCAAAGCATAAAAACAAAAGGCGCGAAATTGTAGTCAAATTTCACGCCTTTTGCAAGTCAGTTTTGTCGTTTAGATTAGGCTTTTTCGACTTGGCCAAAATCCAATTCGACTGGAGTTGCACGACCAAAGATAGAAACAGAGACTTTTAAGCGGCTCTTTTCATAATCGATTTCTTCAACAACACCGTTAAAGTCAGCAAATGGACCTTCACTAACGCGAACCATTTCACCAGGTTCAAACAGTGTTTTCGGACGTGGCTTATCACCAACTTGTTGTAAGCGGTTCATGATCGCATCAACTTCTTTATCGCTAATAGGTGCAGGTCGATCTGACGTTCCACCAATGAACCCCATTACACGTGGTACACTACGTACTAAGTGCCAAGAGTCATCGTTCATGACCATTTGGACTAAGACATAGCCTGGGAAGAATTTACGTTCACTCTTACGGCGCTGACCGCTACGGATTTCAACAACCTCTTCTGTTGGAACCATAACTTCGCCAAAAGAATCTTCCATAGCATGTAATTTGATATGTTCACGTAAAGACTGTGCTACGCGACCTTCAAAACCAGAGAATGCCTGAATGACATACCAGCGCTTTTTAGGTGAATCGGACATTTAGAATAACCTCAGGCTTGTAATAAATGAAACTAAACGCACCAGGATACCATCTAATCCCCACAGTATTAATGACATAACCGCCGTTACTGCGGCAACAATCAATGTAGTTTGTAATGTTTCCTGGCGAGTAGGCCAAATGACTTTTCTCATCTCAATGCGAGCTTCGCGCGCAAACGCCAGTGTTGCTTTACCTTTTGCAGTCCATAAAGCGACAGCACCCGCAATAGCGACAACAGCCACGACCGCAAAAGCACGCAGGGCGAGATTATATTGACGGAAGTAATAGTTGCCGACAATAGCAATTATTAATAGGGCACAGACAATTACCCATTTGAAGATGTCTGCACTGCGTCCACTTCCTTGAGCTTCGCTATTCGCACTCATAATTCAACCTGTTACCATGAAGTATGTACAAAGCCAGCTTGTTTACAAAGGTAAAACAAGCAAGCCAAACCAATAGAATATGCCAACATATCCCCCAAATACTACCAACTCAACCTGTAGCACCTGATAAGGATATCAATAACATCACCTGCGAGTTAAAGGCGATTAGCCTTGTTTAATGGAGTTAAATTAGCGCTATTGGTTCTGCAAATACGACTAAATGCAGTCACATTCTATTTCGCAAGTACTATTTGTTGGCCAGTACTATCCATTTCACAAGTGCTATCCATTCCGCAGGAATTTCAGCATGCTCAGCAAATTTTTCAACCACACCAATAGGAAAATAACCTTCTTTTTTGTGGCAGCGGTAAAATATACCATATCTTCTGAGCAAAACCTTAATAAATCTCATATAACTGCGTAAAGTAAACAACGCAGTTACCAATTTATTGTTTCAAATCGTTGTTTCAGAGCCTATCTCACCAATAATTATATAAACGATTGATGAGATAGGTTCTTAATTTTGCAACGTATAAAAAGGACGTCTAATAGACGCCCTTTTTTACTAAAGTAGTTCTTTCTTATTCAGAAAGAGCGGTATTATGCAATGATTTTTGCAACAACACCCGCACCTACAGTACGGCCACCTTCACGGATTGCGAAACGTAAACCGTCGTCCATCGCGATTGGGTGGATCAGGGTAACGATCATGTTGATGTTATCACCTGGCATTACCATTTCTACGCCTTCTGGCAGTTCGATAGTACCTGTTACGTCAGTTGTACGGAAGTAGAACTGTGGACGGTAACCTTTGAAGAATGGAGTATGACGACCACCTTCATCTTTGCTCAGAATATAAACTTCTGATTCGAACTGAGTATGTGGCTTGATTGAACCTGGTTTAGCCAATACTTGACCACGTTGAATTTCTTCACGTTTTGTACCACGTAACAGAACACCAACGTTCTCACCTGCACGACCTTCGTCAAGCAGTTTACGGAACATTTCAACACCAGTACAGGTAGTTTTTACAGTGTGTTTGGATACCAACGATTTCAACTTCTTCACCAACTTTGATGATACCACGCTCAACACGGCCTGTTACTACTGTACCACGACCTGAGATTGAGAATACGTCTTCGATTGGCAGCAGGAATGGCTTGTCAATTGCACGCTCTGGCTCTGGGATGTAAGAATCCAAGTAACCTGCTAATTCAACAATTTTCGCTTCCCACTCTGGGTTGCCTTCCAGCGCTTTCAGAGCTGAACCACGAACAACTGGAGTGTCGTCGCCTGGGAAATCGTATTGAGACAGAAGTTCACGAACTTCCATTTCAACTAATTCTAACAGCTCTTCGTCGTCTACCATGTCACATTTGTTCAGGAAAACGATGATGTATGGAACACCAACCTGACGACCTAACAGGATGTGCTCACGAGTTTGTGGCATTGGGCCATCTGTCGCAGCAACAACCAGGATTGCACCGTCCATCTGAGCAGCACCAGTGATCATGTTTTTAACATAGTCGGCGTGTCCTGGGCAGTCTACGTGTGCGTAGTGGCGAGTTGGAGTATCGTACTCTACGTGAGAAGTAGAGATGGTGATACCACGCGCTTTTTCTTCTGGTGCGTTATCGATTTGATCGAATGCACGCGCTGCGCCACCGTAAGTTTTAGCCAGAACAGTAGTGATAGCTGCTGTCAGAGTAGTTTTACCATGGTCAACGTGGCCGATAGTACCAACGTTAACGTGCGGTTTTGAACGTTCAAATTTTTCTTTAGACACGACTCTATTCCTTATGGAGTTCCCTCTTCACTATAAAGAAGGAACTTAAATTAAAGTAGTTAATCGATAAAAAACCGATTATTTAGCGTTACGAGCTTCGATAACAGCTTGTGCAACGTTGTTTGGTGCTTCATTGTACTTCAGGAACTCCATAGAGTATGAAGCACGACCTTGTGTCTGAGAACGCAGGTCAGTAGCATAACCGAACATTTCCGACAATGGTACTTGTGCACGAACGACTTTACCAGTAGGTAGGTCATCCATACCTTCAATCATACCACGACGACGGTTCAGGTCACCAATAACATCACCCATGTAGTCTTCTGGTGTTTCCACTTCGACTTTCATGATTGGCTCAAGCAGAACTGGTTTAGCTTTTTTGAAGCCATCTTTAAACGCGATTGATGCCGCAAGTTTAAACGCCAATTCAGAGGAGTCAACATCATGGTAAGAACCGAAATGTAGACGAACACCCATGTTAACCACAGGATAACCCGCTAATGGGCCAGATTTCAGCTGCTCTTGGATACCTTTGTCAACCGCAGGGATGTATTCAGTAGGAATTACACCACCTTTGATTTCGTTGACAAATTCGTAGTCCATTGGAGCACCGTCTTTATCGTTTTTGTCCAGTGGGAACATATCGATAACGACATGACCATACTGACCACGACCACCAGACTGTTTAGCGTGTTTACCTTCGATATCAGTCACTTTAGCAGTGATTGCTTCGCGGTAAGCTACTTGAGGTTTACCAACGTTCGCTTCAACTTTAAATTCGCGACGCATACGGTCAACCAGAACGTCCAAGTGCAATTCACCCATACCAGCGATGATAGTCTGATTCGTCTCTTCATCACTTGATACGCGGAAAGATGGATCTTCTTGCGCCAAACGGCCCAATGCGATACCCATTTTTTCTTGGTCAGCTTTAGTTTTTGGTTCGATTGCAACAGAGATTACTGGCTCTGGGAATTCCATACGCTCTAGGATGATTGGTGCATCAATCGCACATAAAGTATCACCTGTAGTAACGTCTTTCAGACCGATAGCTGCCGCGATGTCACCAGCGCGAACTTCTTTAATCTCTTCACGTTTATTAGCGTGCATCTGTACGATACGGCCAAAACGCTCTTTTTTCGCTTTAACTGCGTTCAGTACTGTGTCACCTGAGTTAACAACACCAGAGTAAACACGGAAGAACGTCAAGTTACCCACGAATGGGTCAGTTGCAATTTTAAATGCTAATGATGAGAATGGCTCATCATCACTTGCGTGACGCTCAGCTGGAGTGTCTTTACCGTCGTCCAGAATACCATTGATTGCAGGTACATCTGTTGGCGCAGGTAAGTAATCGATAACTGCATCCAGCATCGCCTGAACACCTTTGTTCTTAAATGCAGAACCACAGGTAACCAGGATAATTTCACTTGCAAGAACACGTTGACGTAATGCAGCTTTAATTTCTGCTTCAGTCAGTTCTTCACCGCCCAGATATTTCTCCATCAGTTCTTCTGATGCTTCTGCTGCGGTTTCGATTAGGTTGTTGTGCCACTCTTCAGCTGCTTCTTGCATGTTCGCAGGGATATCTTCGTATTCGAAGGTAACGCCTTGGTCTTCATCGCTCCACTTGATTGCTTTCATTTTCAGCAAGTCAACAACACCAGTGAACGACTCTTCTGCGCCTACTGGTAATTGCAGTGGAACTGCGTTAGCTGCTAAACGTGTTTTTAATTGCTCAACAACACGTAAGAAGTTCGCACCCATACGGTCCATTTTGTTAACGAACGCAATACGTGGAACTTTATATTTGTTAGCCTGACGCCATACAGTTTCAGACTGTGGCTGAACACCACCAACCGCACAGTAAACCATTACTGCGCCATCAAGAACACGCATAGAACGTTCTACTTCGATGGTGAAGTCAACGTGTCCTGGGGTGTCGATGATGTTAACACGGTGTGGCTCATACTGTTTTGCCATACCAGACCAGAATGCAGTAGTCGCAGCAGATGTGATAGTAATACCACGCTCTTGCTCCTGCTCCATCCAGTCCATTGTTGCAGAACCTTCGTGAGTCTCACCAATTTTATGGTTTACACCAGTATAGAACAGAATACGTTCAGAAGTTGTGGTTTTACCGGCGTCGATGTGTGCACTGATACCGATATTACGATAACGTGCTATGGGCGTTTGACGGGCCATTTTTTCCTCTCTCGTGGGCGTTCATTTCTTCATATAAAGGGTAGCAAAGGCTACCCTGAGATACAGCACTAAGGTCGATAAAAAATTACCAACGGTAGTGTGCGAACGCCTTGTTAGCTTCTGCCATACGGTGAACGTCTTCACGTTTCTTAACAGCGGAACCTTTGTTCTCAGCAGCATCTGATAATTCGTTTGCCAGGCGCAGAGCCATAGATTTATCACCGCGTTTACGAGCAGCATCAACGATCCAACGCATTGCCAGGGCATTACGACGAACCGGGCGAACTTCAACTGGAACTTGGTAAGTTGAACCACCAACACGGCGGGATTTAACTTCCACAGTCGGACGCACGTTATCCAGTGCTAATTCGAATGCATCAAGTTCAGTTTTACCAGAACGCTGAGCAAGGGTCTCAAGTGCGTTATATACGATTGCTTCAGCAGTAGATTTTTTCCCGTCTACCATCAGGATATTTACAAATTTGGCCAGTAATTCTGATCCGAACTTAGGATCTGGAAGAATTTTACGTTGACCTATTACGCGACGACGTGGCATGGATATGACTCCGTTGTTAATTCAGGTTTGTCCAAAACTCTACGAGTTTATTTTGACATTAAGATTAAAAATGTTTGGCCTTACTTAACGGATATCCATTAAGCCTTAGGCTTTTTAGCGCCGTACTTAGAACGTGCTTGTTTGCGGTCTTTAACACCAGAACAGTCCAGTGCTCCGCGAACGGTGTGATAACGCACACCTGGCAAGTCTTTAACACGACCACCACGGATAAGAATTACGGAGTGTTCCTGCAAGTTGTGGCCTTCACCACCAATGTAGGAAGAAACTTCATAACCATTAGTTAAACGAACACGGCATACTTTACGTAATGCTGAGTTTGGTTTTTTAGGAGTAGTAGTATATACACGTGTACATACACCACGTTTTTGCGGGCAAGCTTCCAGTGCTGGAACGTTGCTTTTCACAACTTTCGAGCTACGGGATTTGCGTACCAGCTGATTAATAGTTGCCATTATTAAAAAAGCTCCTGGTTTTTTTGCTTCGTAAACACGGATTTCGACCTCGTTCGCCAACATGACGATACACGAGGACGCGAAATTTTATTGCTGACTGGCTCAGGTGTCAAGAAATATACAACTTTTAGTGCCTTTATATGGCAAAATGTTGTTTTTGGACTTCTGTTAGCTTCACAAAACCTTGATAAGTGATTACAGAAACTGCGTTTGAGAGGGAATTTTGTAACCCCCGCGCGTTGATGTCTACATCTAATGCATACAACTGAGCCCCTGTTTTTTGCAATGCATCAAGGTAAGGCGACTGCTGTACCGCGACAACCACGCCATCTTGCATCAGTAAAACTACGTCTTTATCAGTAATTAAACGTAACACTGCCGAAAAATCACAACTAAACGGAGATGTTGCTAATGTATACAGCATAGAAAAGATCCTATCATAGATCAAAAACCACACAAAAGATTAAAATCTAAGCACCACATCGCATTCCGCAATTTTCTTGCGAATCTCTTCAACGCCAAGGATCTTAGGCGGGACTACCCATTCATGATGTTCATCCAACCCTCTTTCTTGCATAGAAGCGCGGCAAAGATAAATATTTTCAATATCATACAGCGGTAAAATTTTAAACGTAGCGATGTAATCTCGGGCCAGAACTTTGCTAGGTTGTTGTTTTGCAAGAAGCTGAAAAATACCATCAGAAATAAAAAATACATTAATGTCTTCTGTCAGCGCTGAAGTCGCCAATAAGGCATCTAACCCTTCTCGGCCACTTGCATTTCCATGAGGCATAGTTGTAAAGACAAAGGCAATTTTTTTCACACAATACCTTAGTGTTGGGCTGTTCTTAGAATTGGACTGTTCTGTCTGTGGTCATCATAGCCTCAGCTAAGCTCCCTAAGCCGCTCATGATGAAGCCATTTGCAAGATTAGCGACGGGCAGCGTTAAATTTTGCGCTTGTTCTTGGTCAACGATACCCCGTCGTAATGCGGCAGAAACACAAATGTGCATTTCACACCCTGATTGCTCTGCCAGTTCCTGCCATGCTGCAACTAAATTAAATTCATCCGTTGCAGGCGAGGTCAACAAATTAGCATTGGTCACCCCTTCCCGATAAAAAAATAGGGTTTTCAATTGGTGCCCTTCTGCAAGAAGGGCTTTCGCAAATTGGAACGCACTTGTGGCTTGTTGCGTTCCATAAGCCGGACCAGTAACTAATAAACAGTAACTTAATGAATTTACGTGACTCATTCACCGCTCTTGAATTGACGAATATATAAATAAACTGTGTGTTTAGAAATATTCAGGCGATCAGCAACTTGGTTTATCGCGTCTTTGATATCGAAAATCCCTTTTTCATAAAGGTTAAGTACTACCTGCTTGTTTTTCGCATTATTCGAAACATTACGGTCATTACCGACTTCTTCGATAGTATATTCCAGTGTTTGTGCAACAAGATCGTCAACAGAAGATGCAAAGTTAACATCTGAAGTGACTTCTTGTTTTGTTTCTGGAACAAACGATTGAATAATTTCAGAGAATGGCACATCCAAGTTCATATTAATACATAGCAAGCCAATAACACGCTGCTTACGATTACGGATAGCAATCGTCACTGATTTCATTAAATCGCCACTTTTGGCTTTCGTAAAATAAGCCTTGGAAGCGTTGGATTCTTCATCTGCCATATCATGCAACATGCGCAGTGCGAGATCCGTTATCGGCGAGCCAATTTTACGACCAGTGTGTTGCCCATTCGCTATTCTCACTGCTGAACAGTTTAGGTCTTCCAAAGAATGAAGAACAATTTCGCAGTGCCCACCAATTAACATTGCTAAGCCATCAACCGCCGCTTCATATGATTTTAAGATTTCGTGGTCGGTCTCAGTAAACGGCTGGTTATCCAGTATATTGATATCGCTGAGGTCGTGTGACTGTAAAGAATCTGACATTTTCAACATCATCCTTCTAAATGTAAAAATTCATCCCGTTGACTAATAAGGCATTCATTATTCGACTAATTTACCTTAATTATACGACTTGTAATCAACAATTATGATGATAAAAAATAAAATAGAGTCTTGTGAAGTTAAAACTCCAAGACGTTGCCGTCAAGCGAATGAATGCAAGACAGTCTGTTTTATCACAAGTTTTAAACAATTTGAGGATTTTTTTTACAGAAAGTTCATCAAGGTTTGCTTCTGTCGCCACTATCATGGTGTGGCTTATCTGCAACTTACTCATTAGCCGTAAGCACCTCGACTTAGCAGGATCTATAACAGAGTAAATTTAGTTTTTTCGTTATTCATATAAATGGGACTATTCGCGATAGTGATTTATTATTAATAATATATGTAAAACCAACTCATAATTATTAATTAAATAATAAAGGTATAATTATTTACAATTTTACTTAGCTGAAATAACATCAAAAACTCACCATTATAATTAAAAAGCAATTTCACTAAAAAATTTTATTAATTCGTAAGGTTTCTTATACCAAAATACAAATCTATAGTTCTAACTATTTACTTTCTAATAGTTTCATTCAATGAAATATATGACTTATTACTGTTAATCACCGGCATTGTAACAGTGTACATCGATGAACTGACTATCTATTCAATAGCCTTTACTTTACTAATTATGGTAATGCGCTCACTGTTACTTACCTCTGTTCTAAATTATTCATTACATATCAAATCCATAATTAAACGTATTTTTATGTTAGCTATTTCATTAGTATTAATCGTTGATGCGATTAACCTTTTTGTTTTTTATTTATCAGATATTGACATTTCATATTTTACGCCTTTCCATATCATTAGAAACTCACCTAAAACATTTATATTTTTAACCGTATTATCTACTGTATTTTCTTTATTTTTAAATAAGGAGCTTTCATGGCAGGAAACAAAGATATCTTATAGATGCTAATGAGTCGCCATAGAGATAATTAAAATGCTTTATACAAAAAAAACCCAAGACCTGACGCCTTGGGCTCTTGAAACAAACTTTATTTGCGCTTATTTAGCCGCTGGTTTGATATCTAATAATTCAACATCAAAGACTAAAGTTGAGTTTGCAGGGATACCCGGAACGCCGTTTTCGCCATACGCTAAATCAGCAGGGATCACTAACTGCATTTTACCGCCTTTTTTCAGGTTAACTAGACCTTCAGTCCAGCCTTTAATGACTGAGTTTAAAGGAATAGTCAGTGGCTCATTACGTGTGTATGAGCTGTCAAATTCAGTACCATCAATCAGAGAACCTTTGTAGTGAACAACAACGGTTTCGTCTGCTTTAGGTTTTGCACCTGTACCTTCTTTTTCAATTTTGTACAGTAAGCCAGACTTAGTTTTTACTACGCCTTTTTCTTTCGCATATTTTTCGCGGTACTCAGCACCTTTTTTCTCATTGCTTGCTGATTCTTCTTTCATTTTTTTGTCGGCAGCTTCTTTGACTTGCCCTTCAAATTGACGCAGTGTTTCTTCAACCTCTGCATCCGTCATTTTGCTTTTGCCATTGAAAGCATCTTGAACACCCGCCAGTAATTGAGCGTTATCCAAGTTAATACCAATGGTTTTTTGTTCTTCTAAAGAATTCTGCATGTAGCGGCCTAATGAAGCACCTAATGCATACGCATTACGCTCTTCTGCGTTTTTGAATGCGCTGCTTTGTGCTTTGGCTTCCGCTGCCATCACCTGTGGAGCAGCGAAAGTAAATGCTAGCGTAGTTGCTAAAAGGCTTGCCTTAAACAGTGATTTCATCCTAATCTCCGATAACTTTTATTCGAGTATGTTCGAATAGCGAACTATTCGTTTTTATGTTTATTGATAATCAACTTTTAACTTTAGAAACTGATTACCAATTAGTATAGAAAAAAATAAGAATTTCTTAGACTACATTAACAAAAAGAGGTTTCATCGCCTACATCTTTAACTAAAACTTATCTATGGATTTGTAATGTTCGGTTATTATGATGGTTTAATTATGACAAATACATCTAAGGAGAGTCGAAGATGGGCTCATCTGATACATTAGAACAACGTTTAGAACTTTTAGAAAGCAAAGTCGCCTTTCAAGAATTGTCGATTGAACAACTCAACCAAGTTATCACCGACCAACAAATGCAACTTAACCGTATGCAAGAGCATTTACGCATTGTGACGGAAAGGCTGAAATCTTCGCAAAATAGCCATTTAGCAAGGCCAGAAGAAGAAACACCCCCTCCTCATTATTAATGAGGCCACAAAAAAGGAAGCTTTCGCTTCCTTCTAATACTTAGCTATTGCTAGTTATTAATGGCAACCGCAGCCGCCTTGTTTGTGACCATGGCCTTCGCCGCCGCCACAACAACCGCCTTCTGAGCCGTGGCTATGACCGCCACCGCCACAGCAACCACCTTCGTGGTCGTGGTCATGGTCGTGACCGCCTGCACCATGAACGTGCCCATGTGCAATTTCTTCTTCTGTTGCTTCACGAATAGCCATGACTTCAACATTAAATTTCAAGTTTTGGCCTGCTAACATGTGGTTACCATCAACGATAACTTCATCACCTTCAATACCGGTGATTTCAACAGGAACTGGGCCCATGTCAGTGTCAGCTAAGAAACGCATACCCACTTCTAGCTCATCAACGCCCATGAATACATCTTTAGGAACGCGTTGAACTAAGTTGTCATCGTATTGACCATATGCATCGTCTGAAGCAACTTCAACATCAAAGTTTTCACCGACAGCACGGCCTTCTAATGCTTTTTCTAGACCTGAAATTAAAGACCCACGGCCATGCAAATAGTCCATTGGCGCGCTTGCTGGGGACTCATCAACTAAAACACCGTCTTCTGTTCTTACTTGATAAGCCAAGCTGACCACCAAGTCTTTTGCTACTTTCATGACATCTCCTACTACCCATATGGGGAAAATTTTTCTGCCAATTGTACCGAAAAACTATAGTGATGTATTGAGAATTGACAAAATTCTCTCATTCAGGTGTAAAAATCCCTATAACTTGCTCTTTTTCCCTAATATGCCCAGTTGTTTCATCCCCAGCTTGACGCTGCTGATCGCCACAATTGACACATTCAACTACATCAATTTTATCTTCACGCCACATCATTAACGTGTCTTGTGACTTACATTTAGGGCAAATTGCACCTGCAATAAACCGTTTACGTGTTGACGACATGTTGGTTTCCTTTATTCATCTTTATTCCAGCCATGTGGCTGGCGATGCTCTCTAAGCATTTCTTTTTCAAACAGCTCATTTAACTCGCGCCTTGCCTCTT
The DNA here is from genome assembly GCF_041344805.1 of Providencia sp. TYF-12. NCBI lineage: Bacteria > Pseudomonadati > Pseudomonadota > Gammaproteobacteria > Enterobacterales > Morganellaceae > Providencia > Providencia sp. TYF-12. The sequence goes on along the minus strand of NZ_CP166833.1, from coordinate 419,760 downwards.
TGACACGAGAAACTTGGCCGCTATCCCCTTCATTTTCAGGAATAATCTCTCTAAGCACACGCATATCTAGACGGCGGAAATGTTGTTTAGCTCGGTATGCTTTATGTGGATGCATACCGGTACTAATTAATGCCTTACTCCCCAATTCTAATGCGCTAGAGAAGGTTTCTCGACTAAAGTCAGTGACACCACTTTGCAATAATTCGTGTGCCTCTACACGGCCTTTCGCGCGTGCGATGATATGTAAATTAGGGAAATTCTCTTGGCATAAATGTACAATTTCCATAACTTCTTCGGGCACATCACTAGTGATCACAATTGCCTTCGCTTTTTCTGCTCCCGCTGAGCGCAATAATTGTAGCTCACGCGCATCCCCATAATAAACAGTATAGCCATAGCGCCGCATTGTACCTATCGCTGTAACATCCTGTTCAAGTACGGTAATTTTGACTTTATTGGCCATTAATAGGCGGCCTACCACTTGCCCCATACGACCAAAACCAACCAAAATAACATGAGGGTCGTTATCTTCGACAAATGGTTTTTCACTTGACGTTGGTTGCCGATTATAGCGGTAGTTCAGATAAGCATCTATCAACTGCATCACAAGTGGTGTTGTCATCATAGAAAGGGTGACGACCACCAATAAGAGGTCCATTTGGCGCTCGTCAATCACACTTGCACCAGATGCGGTTGCGTAAATGACAAAAGCAAATTCCCCGCCTTGACTTAAAACACCAGAAAATTGTGCTCTAGCACCATTCCTAAGCCTTGCTGCATGGCTCAGGCCATAAAGGACAAGGGCTTTTACCGCGACAAGAATGACCACAGCAACCAAAACTTGTGGTAAATACGCCCAGAGTATTTGTAAATTTAGTGACATCCCAACTGAGATAAAAAATAACCCCAGCAATAGCCCTTTGAATGGCTCAATATTAATTTCGAGTTCATGGCGAAATTCTGTTTCTGCTAGCATCACACCTGCCATAAACGTCCCTAATGCCATTGAGAACCCAAGGCTTTCCATTATTAATGCAGACCCTAACACTACCAATAGTGCTGCAGCTGTAAAAATTTCATGTACGCCTGATTTCGCCGCTAATTTAAACATTGGGCGTAACAAGTAACGCCCCACCACCCATAAACCGGCAAATGCGATAACTTTTAAGCCAATCTTTTGCCAATCACTTGTGGCTGAATCCCCAGCTAATAAGGGGATCAATGCCATAATGGGGATCACCGCCATATCTTGGAATAACAACACAGAAAAACCAAGCTGCCCGCTTTCTTTGTTGGACATGCCTTTTTCATTCATGAGTTGCAAAGCCATAGCGGTTGAAGACATTGCCATCCCCAGCCCACCAACCACAGCAGCTTGCCAAGAAAACTTCGCTAAAAATAACAGTGATGCCATTATTGCCGCAGTAACAACCACCTGCACGGTTCCTACACCAAAAATAGAGCGCCTAAGTTCCCACAGTTTAGATGGCTTTAACTCTAAACCAATTAAGAACATTAGGAATACCACCCCCATTTCAGAGAAATGTAAAATGTCATCGACGTTATGAATAAAGCCCAAAACAAATGGCCCAATCATAATCCCCGCGAGTAAATACCCAAGCACCGCCCCTAAACGGATTTTTTGTGCAATAGGTACCATCACCACACCGGCACATAAAAAAATAATGACAGATTCAAATAGCCCCAATTCTGACATTAGGAGAGCCCTCCCGCGCTTAGCGGTTGTTGTATCCATTGACGGTAGTCATCAATCAGCTGTTGAAACCGCTCAGTGGGCTGCCGACGTGCTGCATAAATAATGATAGGTTCCAACCATTGCATATCACACATCAATGCGGTCAATTCAAATGGTCGAAGTATTTCGTTAAGTGGGTAATGATTATAGCCGTCATGTTGATATGCATGAATGGGTTCGCCTGTCGTGATCACAGAACGCCAGTATTTCCCTTTCAGTTTTTGATAGCCCATCTCCGTTGCAAAACGGCGCGTTAAAACACGGTCAAACCATTCTTTCAACAACGCAGGGCAACTATAAGTATAGAGAGGGTGTTGAAAAACAATGATATCGTGCTGGCACAGTAATTCTTGTTCCGCAGTTACATCAATAAAATAATCAGGATAGGTTGCGTATAAATCATGGACTGTCACATGTTCAAAACCACACACCACACTAAGTAATGCCTTGTTAGCAATAGACTCATCAGGGTCTGGGTGAGCGTAGATCACCAGTACTTTAGGTGTATTTGACATCTTTCCCTCCTCAAAGGCGTGTCAGACGGAACATTTTCCGTTACCATGCAGCCTGCTATACTCGTCATACTTCACGTTGCTGTGTTGTTGACTACGCGCATTCGCACTAGTCACCTACTTAAATAGGCTCCTAGCGACTCATTTGTTTGTCGCCTAACAGCACCGTGAATTATTTAGAGTATATACGTTGATAATTTAACATATTTTTAATAGACGGTTGCTATGATTGTTTTCTCTTCACTCCAAATTCGCCGAGGTGTTCGTGTCCTACTGGATAACGCCACTGCGACGATTAACCCTGGCCAAAAAGTTGGTTTAGTGGGTAAAAACGGCTGCGGTAAATCGACCCTTCTAGCACTATTAAAAGGCGAATTACAAGCTGAAGCAGGTTCTGCAACCTTCCCAAGTAATTGGTCCATGGCATGGGTCAACCAAGAAACCCCTGCCCTTGATGTCCCTGCCCTTGAGTATGTGATTGACGGTGACCGTGAGTTCCGTGCTCTAGAACAAAAGCTACAACAAGCCAATGAAAAAAATGATGGCCATGCCATTGCGGTTATCCATGGGCAACTCGATGCAATTGATGCATGGACAATCCGTTCTCGCGCCTCCAGCTTGCTACACGGCTTAGGCTTTAGCCAAGCGCAATTAGACTCACCAGTGAAATCTTTTTCTGGTGGGTGGCGTATGCGTTTGAACCTCGCTCAGGCTCTACTTTGCCGTTCTGACCTATTACTACTCGATGAACCAACTAACCACCTTGATTTAGATGCGGTTATTTGGTTAGAAAAGTGGCTTAAAGGCTACCAAGGTACATTAATTTTAATTTCCCATGATAGGGATTTCCTTGATCCAATTATTGATAAAGTCCTGCATATAGAACAAGAAAGCCTGTTCGAATACACGGGCAACTATTCTTCTTTTGAGCGCCAACGTGCAACTAAATTAGCACAACAACAAGCGTTGTATGAAAGCCAACAAGCAAAAGCCGCTCATTTACAAAGCTATATTGACCGTTTTAGAGTGCAAGCGACAAAGGCCAAGCAAGCGCAAAGCCGTATTAAGATGTTAGAAAAAATGGAAATGGTGGCGCCCGCTCATGTGGATAACCCGTTCCATTTTTCATTCCGCAAACCTGAAAGCTTACCTAACCCATTATTAAAAATGGAAAAAGTCAGTGCGGGTTATGGCGAAAAAGTCATTTTGCAATCGATAAAATTGAATTTAGTGCCTGGTTCACGTATTGGTTTATTAGGCCGTAATGGTGCTGGTAAATCCACCTTAATTAAAATGCTAGCTGGCGATTTACCACCATTACAAGGGGAGATCTCCCTCGCTAAAGGTATTAAGTTAGGTTACTTTGCTCAGCATCAATTAGAGTATCTACATCCTGAAGAATCGCCCTTGCAGCATCTAGCTCGTTTGGCTCCTGAGCAAACTGAGCAGCAGTTACGCGACTATTTAGGCGGTTTTGGCTTTAAGGGTGACCAAGTGACAGACCCTAGTGGCCGTTTCTCTGGCGGTGAAAAAGCACGCTTAGTCTTAGCGTTGATTGTTTGGCAGCGCCCGAATCTGTTGTTACTCGATGAACCAACCAACCACTTGGATTTAGACATGCGCCAAGCGTTGACAGAAGCCTTAATGGCATTTGAAGGGGCTTTAGTGGTGGTTTCCCATGATAGGCATTTATTGCGCTCAACTACCGATGAGCTGTATTTAGTTCACGGCGGCGCGGTCGAGCAATTTGATGGTGATTTAGAAGATTACCAACAATGGCTTGCCGAGCAAAACAAGCTGGAACTACAGCAAGTCCGAGATCAACAAGAAAAAGATAAGCCTGCGGCAACTTCAACAGTCACCGCCCAAGATAGAAAAGACCAAAAGCGCCGCGAAGCAGAGTTCCGTCAACTGACTCAGCCAATCCGTAAAAAAATCACGGAATTGGAAAAGCAGATGGATAAACATTCCAACGCCCTGAGTGAGCTAGAGGCAAAACTTTCTGATGCAGCTATCTATGAACAAGATAAAAAAGCCGATTTGGCAGAATGTTTGAAAAAGCAGACTGAGCACAAATCAGCACTTGAAGACGTTGAAATGGAATGGATGGAGCTGCAAGAACAGTTAGAAACCATGACCAGTGAGTTTGAAATAAATTAGTTATAAAACATCACAATTCCTTAAAATCACGAAAAGCTATCTTTGATAGCTTTTCGTTTTTATCATAGTTGAATCTTATCCTTTCACACACATCACATAATACTGCCCATCGATAATTTCAGTCCCTTCGGTTTCGTGTTCAAAACCGGGGAACTCACTGTCCCACGCTTGCAAGCTATGCAAGTAACCGATATGTGGACTATTTTTATCACCGAAGCTTTCACCTGATAACAACATTGGGATACCCGGTGGATACGGAATTATTGAGTTAGCAGCAATGCGCCCTGCCAGTTTATCAAGGGGCACCGCTTCAACACGGTTAGCGACAATCTCTTGGTACGCATCCCTTGGGCTCATCATTACTTCAGGCAGTTGCTCATAAGCTTGGTTCAGTTGCCCTCCGGGGTTATTTTTTTGCAGATAAGTGAACATTTTATCACCTAAGTCACGTAACCCCATATGACCATAAATCTCAGGAGCGGTTTCCACCACTTCCGGTAATACCTTCTTCAGCCCAGTATTATTGTCATAGTGGCGTTTAAAAGACAGCAGCGCATTGACCAAAGTCCCCCACTTCCCTTTGGTGATCCCCATAGAAAACAAGAACATAATCTGGAAGTCAGTGGTGCGGGTCGGCACAATACCATAATGATTTAGCCACGCGGTCACTAGTGCCGCGGGTACACCTGTACCCAGCAGTTTGCCATCCTCCCCCATTCCCGGTGACAAAATACTGACTTTAATTGGGTCAAGCATCGCCCAGTTTTCAGGGATATCCTTAAAACCGTGCCATTTATCTTCAGGATTCATTACCCAGCAGCTTTGCTCTTTCATCAACAATTCAACAGGGGCTTCTTCAAAGGCATAACCTTTACCTGTTGCAGGGTCTTTCACCATTTCCTGATTCCATGGTTTAAAGAACCATTCATCATCGTTAAGAAACTCTTTATACAAGTAACCTAATGATTGGCGAAAATCGATAGCTTCACGAATAACTTCATCTGTCAAAGAACGCCCACTATTACCATCCATCATATCTGCTGCGATATCATTCGAGGCACAAATCGCATACAGCGGTGAGGTGGTGGCATGCATATGATAAGCCTGATTAAAGCGATTGAAATCAATAGCATTACGGCCATTTCGGATATGAATAAATGAGGCTTGTGAAAGCGCGTTAAGTAATTTATGAGTGGAGTGTGTAGCAAAGATGGTCGGTTCATCGCCATTTCGTGGTTCATCCCGCATGGCAAAATGGCCATGATAAATTGGGTTAAAACGTGCATAACCGTACCATGCCTCATCGAAATGGATTCTATCTAAGGATTTATCGAGTAAATCTTGCACCTTACGTGCATGGTAGCAAACACCGTCATAGGTGCAATTGGTTACCACGCTATAAGCTGGGCGTTTGCCGATTTTATCCGATGTTAGTGGATTTTGAGCGATTTTTTCAGTGATCGCTTCCGGCGTCATCTCTGTCGGGTAAATTGGCCCAATAATTCCGTAGCGGTTACGACTCGGGGTCATGTATACGGGCTTAGCTCCGGTAAGGATCAGCCCTTGTTCGATAGATTTATGGCAATTTCGGTCGATTACCACCACATCTTCATCAGTCATACAGGCTTGCATAATGGTTCGATTGGAGCCCGAGGTTCCCACAACCACGGAATAAGACTGGTCAGCCCCGAAAATACGCGCTGCATTTTTTTCGCACTCACCAAAAGCACCGGTATGATCCAGTAAAGAGCCTACTGCGACGCGTTCAATACCAATATCAGTACGAAATAAATTTTCACCAAAAAAATCATGATAAATGCGGCCCGCAGGGGTTTTGGTAAAACCAACGCCACCTTGGTGACCCGGTGCTGCCCACGAGTATTCATGTATATCGCTATATTTAATTAAGCTTTTCATCAGTGGCGGCAATAATTGCGCACGATAACGAATAATAGCGGCGAGGACGCGCCCTGCGATAAAATCAGCTGAATCTTCTAAAATCCATGCAAACTCATCGACTTGTTCCATCATTTTTCGGTCAAATGCCGTTAAAGCTTCTTCGCGATCACTCAATAAAAAAACGGGGACATCTTCTTGGCGGCGATGAAGTTGAGTAATTAATTGATGTGCTTGTGTTTGTTCTTGTTTGTCGGACATATCACGCCCATATAACAAACAATCAATGCTGGTATTCGAGCGAATGTATGCCATTCCATCTTCAAAATCGCGGATAATCACGGTCTCTACGTGTTCATCATTAAGCTCACTAGCAAGCCTTGCTACGGCATGGCTGATAACGGAATCTTCGTCGGTTAACTCAGTATAAACAATGAGTGCTCTCATCAATAATTCCTCTTAAACTAGTTAAAATTAAAATACTTATATCGTTAGTCTTAACGTAAATAAGGATTTTTTGCAAAGTTATCGATGAGCCCGTTCTTCCTTTTCAACGCTATTCATCTAATTTATTAATAACAACTCTTGCATTCATTACTAGCGATTTTGCTTTGGCTTCTCGCCTTTGTAATAGCGCCATAAAGATTAAATCGGTCAGCGTATTCTGAGCAGTTCTCGATGAAATAGAAGAACTACGCCATTCATCTTCTTCTGCGACACTTTCAAGAATGTAATCAGAAATTTGTGCAAGAGGTGAATGTCGGTCCCGGGTAATGGCAACCACACAGGCTCCTTGTTTACGTGCAATATTAGCCGCTGTTAGCATGTCTTTGCGTTTACCTGTAAAAGAGATAACTATCTGTATGTCATTGGCATTAAGTGTTAAAGCGGCGGCAATTTGCACATGATGGTCGGATTCGACGAGTGTCGTAATACCTATTTTTTGTAACTTGTAGCTCAAGTCCTTTGCCGTCAGCCCTGACCCACCAATGCCAACAATTTGTACTCGCTGAGATTGGTCTATTCGTTCGACAATTTTTTCAAATTGCTTGAAATCAATTAATTTTGTTGTTTCCGTGATGGAATGGTTCTTTTCCATCGCTAATTTTTGAGCTACCACCATCAAGTTATCATTCGGTGCAATACGGTTATGCAAAGCCACGTGAGGGGCACTTTCATTAAGCTGTTGACGCCCAATAATCTCACTTAATGCCAGTTTTAGCGCTGGGTAGCCTTTTACCCCAACTTTTTGACTAAACTTAACAATAGCTGATTGGCTCACATCTAAGATTTCTGCCAATTGTTGAGAAGATAAGTTCAGTACGTTTTCCGGATTTTCAATAATAAATTGTGCAATTTTACGTTGATTTTCGGCTAATCGCGGTAATGAATAAGTAATGATATCCAATAATGTCATGACAACCTCAGCTGATAATCGCTATATCAGGGTTCATAAAAATAAAATAATAATAAATTATTCCTCTTTTAATTCTCTGATGAATCAAAAATAATAACTATAATTCAATCGCATACAATTTAAAGCCATTAAAAAAATAACAAAATATTCTTTTATATTCGCAAGTTAGAATAGATAACACCGTGATTCCAATCACACCATTGGAATAAATAATTCCTTAATATTAATCCAATTATGGATTTAGGAGCAATTTTTTATGGCTATCGATTTAAGCAAAATGGTAACGGAAAGCCGCAATGCGGCGAGTACGCATATTGACCAACTACCGACCTTGCAAATGCTGCAAGTGATTAACAACGAAGACAAACAAGTCCCTTTGGCAGTCGAGAAAGTTCTTCCTGAAATTGCACAATTGGTTGATAAGGTCGCAGACGCATTTCTAAACGGCGGGCGGTTAATTTACTCGGGAGCAGGAACATCAGGGCGTTTAGGAATACTTGATGCCAGCGAGTGCCCACCAACGTACGGTACCCCCCATGAGCAAGTCGTTGGGCTTATTGCAGGCGGTCACCAAGCGATTTTCCGTGCCGTTGAAAATGCAGAAGATAAACCCGAATTAGGTGAGCAAGACCTGAAAAATATTCAATTTAATGAAAAAGATATACTCGTTGGTATTGCTGCGAGTGGGCGTACCCCATATGTGTTAGGTGCGTTAGCCTATGCAAACAAGATTGGTGCAACCACAGCTGCCATCAGCTGTAACCCAAATAGCCCTATCGCTAATGCAGCAGATATCGCTATCACCCCTGTTGTGGGCGCAGAAGTGGTCACAGGCTCTTCACGCATGAAAGCGGGAACCGCTCAGAAATTAGTGCTGAATATGATCACTACTGGCGCGATGATCCGCATTGGAAAAGTATTTGGTAATTTGATGGTCGATGTAGAAGCCACCAATGCCAAATTAATTGAAAGGCAAACGAAGATTGTCATGGAGGCAACAGACTGCGACCGAGCAACCGCAGAAACCGCGCTTCAACAATGTGATAGGCACTGTAAAACGGCCATTTTGATGGTGTTAACCGGCCTGAATGCCGATGATGCACGTCAACTACTCTCGGACAATCATGGTTTTATTCGTACAGCACTCAATATGGCACCTTCCGCCTAATTCGCGGATTTTAATGAGATAAATGGTATGGCTAAAATAACAATAGAAATGATGCAGCAGATCCTGCAACAGGTTGGGGGTCGTCGCAATATTAAATTAGCGGGTAACTGTATGACCCGTTTACGACTCACACTCAATAATGATCAATTAGTCGATAAAGCCGCACTAAAACAAATCGCAGGTGTGCTTGGCGTTATCGAAAGTGATGAACAACTGCAAATTGTTCTGGGCCCCGGTAAAGCCCAAACTGCCGCGGACTTAATGAACCAAATGCTAGAAGATGCTGAAGATGATATCGACGAGTCTTCTCATCAGACCCAAGACCTTAACCAAATCGCTTCTACTAATAAACAGCAGTTAAAAAAGAAACAAACTAGCGCAGTACACCGCTTTCTCTCAAAATTCGCCACCATATTTACCCCATTGATTCCAGGATTCATCGGAGCGGGTCTTTTGATGGGGATAGCCTCATTGCTTGGGTTGTTAGTCGCCAATGAAAACTTATTTCCACCGGACTCCCAACAGTTGGGCTGGTTAAAAAGTGCCATTGCCTATCTCGCGATATTCGGCAAAGGTTTATTTACCTTTATGGGACTATTAATTGGCTATAATGCCCAAAAAGCCTTTGGAGGTAGTGGCGTTAATGGTGCCATTATTGCCGCTTTATTTATTTTAGGTTACGACCCAGAAGCAACAAAAGGCTTTTATTCGGGGATGTCAAACTTCTTCGGCTGGCACATTGACCCTCGAGGCAACATCATTGGAATTTTAATTGCCTGTATTTTTGGGGCATGGGTTGAAAAACAAGTTCGCAAAATTATCCCATCCAGCCTTGATATTATTTTAACCTCAACCATAACTCTGTTAATTGTGGGCGCAGCAACCTTTATCTTTATCATGCCGATTGGTGTTTGGCTGTTTGATGGAATGTCTTGGTTATTCATGCACTTAAATGGCAATCCTATTGGAACAGCTATTTTGGCTGGGGTGTTCTTAATCGCCGTGATGTTTGGTGTTCATCAAGGGTTTATTCCTGTCTACGTTGCCCTCGTTGATGCACAAGGGTTTAACTCACTATTTCCGATATTGGCAATGGCGGGCGCTGGTCAAGTGGGTGCAGCCCTCGCCTTGTATGTGAAAGCGAAAAAAGGTTCAGTCACCCGTGGGCAAATTGGTGGCGCCCTGTTCCCCGGTTTCTTAGGGATCGGTGAGCCGCTGATTTATGGTGTCACACTCCCGCGCGTCAAACCGTTTGTCACCGCCTGTTTAGGTGGCGCAGCTGGTGGTTTCTTTATCGGGGCCGTCGCGTGGATGGGGTTACCTGTCGGTTTAAATACTGTGTTTGGGCCATCTGGGTTAATTGCCATTCCATTAATGACATCCGGTCAAGGTGTCCTCGCCGGGATGGCAGTGTACGCGGGGGGAGTATTGGTTTCCTATGTGTGCGGCTTCCTATTTACCTACCTGTTTGGTAGTAAAGGCGTAGATTTAAGTTAATCATGCCCTAAACAAAAAGCAGCTCTTAGGGCTGCTTTTTTCAATCAATAAAAAACGCTATTCCAACCAAATCAATGGGACACACAGCGCAGTTAGCAGCCCCATCGCTAAATTAAAGATAAACCAAGCTTGGCGACTACGTAAAAATAAGCTAATCAATGAGCCAAAGCCCATCCAAATCAAACCTGCCACTAAGTTGACGATTACAAATGCCACGCTCATGACTAAAATAGATTGGCTGAATAACTCACCAGGCAGGCTAAAGCCACCAACTGCCCCTAGCCCCATCATCCAAGCTTTAGGGTTTAGAAATTGTAATAAGCCCCCCTGATACCATGTTACGCTTTTCCCCACTTCGCTATCCGTCTTAATTGGTGCATAATTAGCTGTTGCTGTTTTCCATGCCAGCCAGAGAAGATACACACTGCCCACCACTTTTAAGGCAATATGAATCGCAGGATAGAGCAATAAAAGTGCAGCAATACCAAATGCTGAGAGGTAAAGTATCGATTGCATACCTAGCATAATACCTAAGCATAATGTAATCGCATGACGAAAACCGTAGTTTGCCGCACTTGATGTTAGCAACATATTATTAGGGCCGGGTGTGACTGCTGCAATGAATAGAAATGTAAAAAGAGAAAAGATCAGCCCCAGTGTCATTTATAATTTAATCCTCAAACCCAAATTTGTTTACTTGCATCACAAAAAAATAACAGTATGTTATGTGACTCACAAGAGCTCCTATTAAATAAAAATAAGGTTATGTCTGAAAACTTTCGTCCAATCAGTTGGGCTAAAAATCCACACCTCCAAACTCTACTGCCTAGGATTTTTCGTAGAACCCCGAAAATTAAACCTATTTGGCAGCGACTTGAATTGCCTGACGGTGATTTTATTGATCTCGCATGGAGTGAAAAACCTGAGCTTGCAGCTCATAAACCACGCTTAGTCATTTTTCATGGGTTAGAAGGTAATTTTAAGAGCCCTTACGCTCATGGAATGTTAGAAACAGCGGAAAAACACGACTGGCTAGGCGTTGTCATGCACTTTCGTGGGTGTAGCGGCGAACCCAATCGCCAACAGCGTATTTATCATTCAGGTGAAACCGATGATGCTCGCTACTTCTTACGCTGGTTAAAACAAACTTTTGGTGATACGCCAACGGCTGCTGTGGGGTATTCCCTTGGTGGGAATATGTTGGCTTGTTACTTGGCTGAAAGTGGTCAAAATGCGGATTTAGATGCGGGAGTGGTTGTATCTGCCCCATTAATGTTAGAGGCTTGCTCCCTACGAATGGAAAAAGGCATTTCCCAGTTTTATCAGCGCTATTTATTAAATGGCTTAAAACGTAACGCAACTCGTAAACTCGTACGCTATCCTGGGTCATTACCACTGAATTTATTGCAGCTTAAGCAAGTTAAACGCATTCGTGATTTTGATGATGTTATCACTGCACGTATCCACGGTTTTGATGATGCCTCAGATTACTATCAGAAATGCAGTGCATTACCTAAATTGGCTCACATTACTAAACCAACATTAATTATTCACGCCAAAGATGATCCATTTATGGCTCCTGAGGTTGTTCCTGATTTATCTTTTCTTCCCCATAATGTGGAATATCAAATGACAGAACATGGCGGGCACGTTGGTTTTGTCAGCGGGACCTTTAGAAAACCGCAAATGTGGCTAGAAACTCGAATTCCGCAATGGTTAACCCCTTATTTAAATAAGGAAAACCCATGATTATCCCTTGGCGTGAGTTATCTCCAGAAGCACTGGAAAGCCTCATCGAAAGCTATGTTTTACGAGAAGGAACTGACTATGGGGCACATGAGAAAAGCTTACAAGACAAAGTTAATGATGTGAAACGGCAGTTAGTTTCTGGCGAAATTGTGCTAGTCTGGTCTGAATTGCATGAGTCGGTTAATTTCATGCCTAAAACCCGCTAACCCGCTTTGTTCGCTATTTTGCCATAGTGGACATAAGCGCAACACAGGGAGTTCGCTATGTCCAAAAAACATCCGATTATTGCTATCACCGGTTCCAGTGGTGCAGGCACAACCTCAACTAGCCAAGCATTCCGTAAAGTTTTCCACCAACTCAATATCCAACCAGCTACATTAGAAGGGGACAGCTTTCATCGTTACACGCGGCCTGAAATGGACATGGCTATCCGCAAGGCGAGAGAACAAGGTCGGCATATCAGTTATTTTGGTCCTGAAGCGAATGACTTTGCTTTGCTAGAACAAACTTTAATTGATTATGCAAAAACAGGTTGTGGACAATCACGAAAATACCTACATACCTATGATGAAGCGGTTCCGTACGGTCTACAACCAGGTACTTTTACACCTTGGGAACCACTCCCTGAAAAAACTGATGTGTTATTCTACGAGGGTCTGCATGGTGGGGTTGTTACACCTGAGCATAATGTAGCGCAACATGTTGATTTACTTGTTGGCGTTGTCCCGATTGTCAATCTTGAATGGATTCAAAAGTTGGTTCGTGATACGACCGAAAGGGGCCATTCCCGTGAAGCGGTTATGGACTCTGTTGTGCGTTCAATGGGGGACTATATCAACTACATTACCCCTCAGTTTTCGCGTACTCATATCAATTTCCAACGAGTTCCGACTGTAGACACTTCCAACCCATTTTCAGCCAAAACTATCCCTTCACAAGATGAAAGTTTTATTGTGATCCGCTTTAGAGGGCTCGAACACATCGATTTCCCCTATTTGCTTTCAATGATCTGCGGTTCTTTTATTTCGGCTATGAATACCATTGTCGTACCCGGAGGAAAACTCGGTCTAGCAATGGAATTGATCATGATGCCATTAGTTGAAAAGTTAATTAATCAGAAAAACAGTTAAATTATTTCTCAAATAATAAGTAAGACGCTTACCATTAATTAAGGTAAGCATCTTTTTATTAAAATTTTAATATAAAAAATAAATTTATTTTTAATTTTTTATTTCAAAGCTATGAGTGACTTCAACCGTTTTTTCTAGCATCAGTGCCACTGAGCAATATTTTTCAGCCGAGAGCTGAACAGCTCTTTCAACCGTTTTTTCCGTTAATTCATTTCCTGTTACGATAAAATGCAAATGTATTTTAACAAAATAACGTGGAGCTTCTTCACGGCGCTGCGATGTTAATTTAACTTCACAATCAGTAATATCATTTCGTCCTTTTTGTAAAATTGAAACGACATCTATTGCACTACATCCACCTGCCGCCATTAGCACCATTTCCATTGGGCTAGGTGCTTTATCACCTGCATTACCATCCATCATGACTTGATGCCCTGAAGCTGACTCACCTAGAAAGGAAAGTCCTTCTACCCATTTTACTCTTGCTTCCATTTTATTCCCCTTGAAATGAAATCGGTTTAAAGGCTACATTGTTCCATAGATATAATGAATGTTATATCAGCTTTATTAGGCTGAAGCGATACAGGGGAGACTTTCTTCATTGGATATGCTACAAACAATACTTAGTTGATAGGACTAAGATCAAAACTCAGCGGTTTAATTGATTATATTATAGTGTTGATATCAATTTGTTTACCCTAGCCTATCGAATGCGCTGAAGTTATTCAGCTCTTCACATTATTTAGGGTATATAAGGCAAATTAATATGCTAAGCTAGTGACTTTAAAGCCAGCCTTTCTGGTAAGCTTTTCCGGATGGCTGCAATAACATACAGAGGATAACGCTAATGGTTCTCGGCAAGCCACAAACAGACCCTACTCTTGAATGGTTTTTGTCACACTGCCATATTCATAAGTATCCATCCAAGAGCACACTGATCCATCAGGGTGAGAAAGCAGAAACCCTTTACTATATCGTTAAAGGTTCAGTGGCTGTTTTAATTAAAGATGAAGAAGGCAAAGAAATGATCCTCTCTTACCTGAATCAAGGGGATTTCATTGGTGAACTGGGGTTATTTGAAGAAGGGCAAGAACGTACTGCGTGGGTGAGAGCTAAAATCGCTTGCGAAGTTGCTGAAATTTCTTACAAAAAATTCCGTCAATTGATTCAGGTTAACCCTGATATTTTAATGCGTCTCTCAGCGCAAATGGCCAGTCGTTTACAAACAACATCCGAAAAAGTCGGCAACCTTGCCTTCTTAGATGTCACAGGCCGTATCGCTCAAACCCTATTGAATCTAGCGAAACAACCTGACGCAATGACCCACCCAGACGGTATGCAAATCAAAATTACCCGTCAGGAAATTGGCCAAATTGTCGGTTGTTCCCGTGAAACTGTTGGCCGTATTTTAAAAATGCTGGAAGATCAAAACTTGATCTCTGCACACGGTAAAACCATCGTTGTTTACGGTACACGTTAATTAACCTTTCAGCCTCGCTCTCTTGGCGAGGCATGCAATTTAAAATAGCTTTATATCGTCGATATAAGGCTATTTCAGTTTAATTATAGCAACATATTTATATGCTTATATTAATGAGTATCGTTTCTTTATATTTTATCTATTTAGCTCTCTATAAAATAATAATCATAATATTAAGTAGGGTTATATTTATGAAAATTACACTTAGCAATTTGTCAGGCTATTCCGAACTTTTTAAAAACATTAGCAATTCCGATGATTTTATAAAGAAAATCTTTGCTGTGACTGCCTCATCGAGAAAAGAGCCCTTATCCACTCAGCAACAATCTAAACTATCAGATGCTTATAGCCTAGAAAGCATTGACTCAGCTTATGAAAGTGATTCAGAAAGTATAAATAATACTAAATTATTGAGCGCTGACGAATTTAAGCATAAAGTTAATCAATTGAAAGTCCGCTTGTATAAATTTTATGCATCTACTTTTTATAATGAACAAGATGCAGACTCACTAATAACAGAAAACCAGACAGTTTTTGAGGATTTTAATAGTGCTGATAAAGAAATTCATAAATATGCTGATTTTTTGTATCGGTACGTTAAAACTCCAGGGATTAACATCAAAAACTCAGAAATAAAAAACGAAATCATAAAAAATCACCATCATCCTAAGCAACTAGAAAATAAAAATAGCACTAAAACCCCTTTAATAACCAGAACAAACAAAAAAAATACCAATAATATTGATTTACCTTTGGAACCAATGAAACAAAAAACAAAGAATTCCTCTCAGAAAAAGTTTAAATATGTGCACTATAAAGTCGCTGATAATAATCAAGATAATTCCAAATACATTCCTCTACCTAAAAGCACTTTTGAATTCAAGGGAAATATACAACAAACAAAAACTTCAGTATTAAGAACACAATATATCATGCAACATTACAAACTATCTAACAAATCTATGCCATTAGACTATAAACCACGAAAAAATCACTTTAATAGAAGTGTTAATTCAATTAAAACCGCTGACTTAATAAAAATAAGCAATAGCATTGAAAAAGAAAAAAGACTAACCATGGAAATGAAGGCACTTAAAGATAATATATTTGAAATACAAAACCAAATTCATATTAACGATAATTTATTGAAAGAATTAAAAAAACAAACCATTAAATAAAACATCTCTATTTTATTTAAGATCATTATTAATTCAAATGATTAATAATACATTATTAGTAAAATCATAATGCCATAAGATAAAATCAATGCATTGAATAAATTAATTATTTCAATATTAAGCATGAATATTTATTTAGCAAATTACTTTTTTAATATTAATATAGGATATGACTATGAAAACCACCCCCCTAGATACCACCACAACTAGCTCACTATACAGAAAAAACTCATCAACTGGGGCTAAGAAAGAAACACCCACTATTACACAAAAAATTAAAAATTTGAAAATAAATAATCCATTCTCATTTTTTCATTTTAACAAAAAAAATACGGAATCAAAATTCTATATTAGCTTACCAGAAGCTGGTTCAAAGGGAAGTGATTTAAATTTACTTAATAAATTAAACTCAAACAAAAAAACAATTTCTTCCCTTGAAAATAAGCTTATAAATAATTCATTTAATATCCCACAATTCATTAAGGATTTAAAAAATAAAACAGAAAACTCCATTGATAATTTACTAGGTAAGAATGATTTTTTTAGCGAAATTCCAGCTACAGATAAAATCATAGAGAAACAAAATGAAACAATAGGCTATCTTAAACATTACCTAGATTTATTAGACAAAAATAAAAAATTGACCAATAAAAGCGAAGAGCTAAAAAACGAAATTGATGATCTGAAATCAGCCATAAGATATGAATCAAAAATAAGAGGAATTGCATACTTAAAAAAAGAAAGTAAATACTTAGTGTCATTAGAAAAAGAAATACCAATGGAAAATAACATAGAAGGAAAAAATAAAAAAATCGAAAAATTAATTAAAATACAAAACTCAGTAAAAATTTTATTGAGTAATGAGTTAAAAGATATAAGAAATAAAGTTCACAATATTACATTGGATAAAAATGCTCTAGAAAAAAATATTTTAGCTCTGAAAAAACCGATAATATGTGAATCTTTCATTACCTACGATGAAGATAATACACCTATTTACCACAATGAGTCTCACGACTTTGATTTTGATGACCTATTTGAAAAAAAATTAGAAACTGAAAACACAAAAAACAATAGAATTATTAAAAACTTAATATTAGAAAATGACTTGTTATATAATTCAATTGAAGAGTTAGATAATGATAACCTTGATTATAGAGGTTTAGTCCAAGACTTAAGAATTGATAATAATAATAAAAATCATGAAATTAGAGCACTACAGGAAAAGCTTGCCAACAAAGCGCTATCCATGGCCTCAATTAGTCTCACCTCGTTATCTTCTGGCTACCATTCCGATAATGAAGACAATAACCTTACATCAGATCTTAAGGTTAGTGAGGAAAAAATAGCTCAAAAAGAAGAGACACTAAAAAATAAATATCCTTTAGCCAATAATAAAGGAGTAAAAAAATATTTATATACACATAAAGTTCAATGCCTAGCTGCTGGAATACCAATTAGTAGTTCAAAAGAGCAATTACAAGCACGATTGAAGGCAATAAAAATACAATTACCAACTCAGTAAATGCTATAAAAATTAAATTTTCAATAAGTTGCAGAAATTATTCTGCAACTTATCTCTTAGTTATTTCAACAACTTCCCAATCGCTGTCTCTAATTTCACCATACCGCTATTAATTTCTTCTTCAGAAATAATCAGTGACGGCGTAAACCGCAATACATTAGCACCCGCATTAAGCATCATTAAACCTTCTACTGCACTGGCTTGCAGGATATCTTTCGAACGGTTCAATAGTTTGCCGTCTAACTCAGCACCAATTAATAAGCCCATTCCTCTGATCTCAGAAAAAACGTGGTATTTATCATTCAGTTTATTTAAATGAGCGATAAATAATTCACGACGCTTTTCGACACCATTTAGTACTTCCTCAGTATTAATAATATCAAAGGCCGCGTTCCCTACCGCACAAGCCAATGGATTACCACCATAGGTAGTACCGTGAGACCCAACTTCCATTGTTTTAGCAATTTCTTCTGTGGTGATCATAGCACTAATAGGAAAGCCGCCCCCCAGTGCTTTTGCCGTGGTTAAAATATCGGGGGTCACATCATAATGCATATATGAAAATAATTTCCCTGTACGCCCCATACCACTTTGTACTTCGTCAAAAATTAACAGTGCATTATTTTCATCACACAGCTTACGTACACCTTGTAAAAATGCAGATGTTGCCGCGGTCACCCCACCTTCACCTTGTACAGGCTCAAGCACTACCGCACAGGTATTTTCATCTATAACCGCTTTTACTGCTTCAAGATCGTTGAAAGGGACATGGATGATATCGGCAGGTTTTGGCCCAAAACCATCTGCATATTTCGCTTGCCCACCAACAGAGACCGTAAATAATGTTCTGCCATGGAAAGCTTGCTTAAATGCAATAATCTTAGTTTTATAAGGATTATATTTGGTGATGGCATAACGACGCGCTAACTTAAATGCGGCTTCATTCGCTTCAGAACCTGAATTAACAAAAAATGCACGGTCAGCAAAAGTAGCGCTAGTTAATTTTTGCGCTAACTTAAGTGCTTGCTCATTGGTAAAAATATTACTGACATGCCACAGTTTTTCGCTTTGTTCACGCACTGCCGACACTAAGCTAGGATGGCAATGGCCAAGGGCAAGAACGGCAATCCCCCCTGCAAAATCAATATATTCTTTACCTTGCTGATCCCAAACACGGCTACCTTCACCTTTAACTGGGATAAACTCAGCGGGTGAAAAAATAGGCAACATAACTTGATCAAAAGTCTGCCGATTGACTGATTGTTGTTCTGACATACCCCTCACCTACCCTTACTCTCTGCTAAAATGAAAATATAATCATCAAATATGAATAAAAAATCAAAAAAGAGCAATAGTTAACGGAGAAATATGCATAATTAATTTGTTATCAATGATATTCGCAAACTAATACTTCAGAAAATTATTCAGTAATTCATGACCTTGTTCACTTAGAATACTTTCTGGGTGGAATTGAACACCTTCTATAGGTAAAGTTTTGTGCCGTATTCCCATGATTTCATCAACATCACCGTTATTTAATGACCATGCTGACACATCAAAAGAAACAGGAAGTGTCTCTGCTGCAATAACTAAAGAATGGTAACGAGTCACAGTCAAAGGACGGTTTAAACCTTTAAACACACCTTGGTGATTATGATGGATTGCTGATGTTTTGCCGTGCATAACTTGACGAGCCTTAACGACTGATGCGCCAAAAGCTTGCCCAATCGCCTGATGCCCCAAGCAAATACCCAAAATAGGGAGTTTACCCGCAAAATATTTTATTGCCTCAAGGGAGATACCAGCCTCATCAGGCGTACATGGCCCAGGCGAAATCACAAGATGGGTAGGCGAAAGCTGTTCAATTTCTTCGATGGTAATTTCATCATTACGTTTTACAACAACCTCAGCACCTAACTCACAGAAGTATTGGTATAAGTTGTAGGTAAATGAATCGTAATTATCAATAAGTAGAAGCATATTAGGCTATCCGACTGATTTTTATCATTATATATTATTTTCTTATGCATATTTTTTAGGTCTTGGCAATCAGAACGATGATTAAAAACGCTAAAAAATAATAAGGTCGGCTATCATAGCACAGCCAAGACAAGAAAATAGCATATTTAAGTCAATGAATGCTTTTATCAGAAATAATTTTCCATATAAAAATCATGGAATTATATTTACATTACGATAACAAAATGATATTGAAGTTAAGAATTACTTTAAATACAAGGAAGTAAAAGCCACCTCAAAAAATAGAAAATTCGGATTAACTTTTAGTGGATAATACAAGTAAGGTGCATCAGAACATGTCACAGAACCGATATTTACAACTCAAGCGGGCAGGTAAATTCACCTACCCACTGTGTATATAAGATTAAGGCTTTTTAATCACTTCTGCTGAAATGATAGTAACGGGTTCAACAGGAACATTTTGATACGGACCAACATTCTCTGTTTTCACTTTAGAGATTTTATCCGCTACATCCATACCTTTTACCACTTTACCAAAAACCGCATAACCAAAGTCACGTTGACCATGGTCTAAAAACGCGTTATCAGCAACGTTAATAAAGAACTGGCTTGTTGCGCTATCTTTATTTGCAGTACGAGCCATAGAGATGGTGCCACGTAGGTTACGTAGCCCGTTATCTGCTTCATTTTTAATTGGCGCTCGAGTTTGTTTTTGCTGCAAATCTTTATTAAAGCCACCGCCTTGGATCATAAACCCAGGAATAACACGGTGGAAAGTGGTTCCGTTGTAATAACCTTCATTAACATATTGAACAAAGTTTTCTGTCGAAACAGGGGCTTTCTTACCATTCAGTTCTAATTCAATATCACCCGCTGAAGTGACTAATTTAACATAAGTCTCACCCGCCGATAATGCAAAAGAGGACGCGCTAATTGCGCAAATGGCCAAAATTGGCACAAAAATTCGTTTTAACATGTAAGATCCCTTTCATTGTGACTCATTACAACTACAATCAAGCAATTCTAGAGCGAAGCTAGCAAGATTGCTGAAGATTTACCTATATTTACGCCAAAAACGGTCAAACCTACCAAGCGTGTTAGATTGTAGACTAATTTAGACAAAAAACTTCACAGATAATGATTATTTATCAATTAGCTAGATTTTACGATTTATATCACGCTAAAGGTAAAGCATTTCACTATTAAGTCAGTAAAACCAATACAAGGGATATTTCAAGTTGTCGGGATGGCGTAAGCAAAGCTATAATCCCCCAGCCTTTTGAGGCTAACTCAGGGAGAACGACAAATGGCAATTAAGAATCATAACTACCAGATGGCAAAATTTGTCATCAGTGCACCGGATATTCGGCATTTACCAAAAGATACCGGTATCGAGGTTGCTTTTGCTGGCCGCTCAAATGCGGGTAAATCAAGCGCTTTAAACGCATTAACTCAACAAAAAGGTTTAGCACGCACCAGTAAAACCCCAGGAAGAACTCAGCTAATCAACCTATTTGAAGTTGAGGAAGGCATTCGCCTTGTTGACCTTCCCGGTTATGGTTATGCCGAAGTTCCCGAAGAAATGAAACGCAAATGGCAACAAGCGCTCGGTGAATACTTACAAAAGCGGGAATGTATTAAAGGGCTTGTGGTGCTAATGGATATTCGCCATCCATTGAAAGATCTTGATATGCAAATGATAGAATGGTCTGTTGCAATGAGTGTACCAGTCCTCGTTTTACTGACTAAGGCGGACAAACTTGCCTCTGGCGCGAGAAAAAAACAGCTGACGGAAGTGCGTCAAGCTCTTGCACCACTTGAGGGGGATATTGAAGTTGAATATTTCTCAGCACTGAAAAAAATAGGCGTTGATAAACTTCGTATTAAGTTAGATAGCTGGTATAACACACCAATTTAATCCCATCACTGTGTGAGCTAGAAATAGCTCACTAAGCCTTTGATAGTCTAATCTACTGAATTTTAGGCAAAAAAAATGCTCCAATCAAAAAAATTGACTGGAGCAGCTAATATTCAGCTAAATCCGATTACGTGAAGTAAAAGGTCTGAAAGATAGAACATCTTACCTCTGTACCCTACGCCTATTAATGTACTTTATTTTTCGCTCGAAAAAAAGGCTTTTTGTAGTTTTTTTTCAAAGCTTACTACGATTCAGCAAGTACATCTTAAAAATACAGCCCTAAAAACGTATTTTAATTACATATTTATGAGAGGTAAGTCGCATAAATATGTCATGAAATCATTCTGTTTTCATTGTTAGTTTAGTGGTTTATCGGGTAGTTATATTCAATTTATAGTGAATAATGTCAAATGCATAAAAAACGCCTAATGGTTTTATTAGGCGTTTTTTATTGTCAGTCAGATAAAACTAATAATTAATGAGCTTCATCCCAATTATTACCTATTCCAATATCTACTTTTAACGGAACATCCAGTTTCATGCTTTGCTCCATTAATGTCTGAACCTGTGCTTGTACCTGTTCGAGTTCTGACTCCTTAACTTCAAACACTAATTCATCATGAACTTGCATTAGCATATCAGCATGGGGTTTCTCTGTTTGTAGCCACTCATCGACAGCAATCATTGCCTTTTTAATAATATCAGCAGCTGTTCCTTGCATTGGAGCATTGATAGCTTCACGTTCAGCAGCTTTACGGCGCATACCATTACTTGATTTTATATCAGCCAAATAAAGCCTGCGCCCTTCTAGTGTTTCAACGTAGCCTTGTTCTGATGCTTGTAGACGTGTATTTTCCATATAGCGTAAAACACCCGGGTAACGTTCAAAATAGAGATCCATATAACGTTGAGCTTCACCACGCGGGATACCTAATTGCCTTGCTAGCCCGAATGCGCTCATCCCATAGATAAGACCGAAGTTAATTGCCTTAGCACTACGACGCTGATCACTGGTTACTTGTTCAAGTGGAACACCAAATACCTCTGCTGCCGTTGCTTTGTGAATATCCTTGCCTTCCGCAAATGCAGTGAGTAGGCCTTTATCTTGAGATAAATGTGCCATGATACGTAATTCAATTTGTGAATAGTCCGCAGCCATGACTTTATAGCCTTCGCGTGCAACAAAAGCTTGGCGAATACGGCGGCCTTCTTCTGTTCTTACTGGGATATTTTGTAAGTTTGGGTCCCTTGAAGACAAACGCCCAGTCGCCGTAACGGCTTGATGATACGACGTATGCACACGCTGCGTACGTGGGTTTATCATAAGCGGTAGTTTATCTGTGTAAGTCGATTTCAATTTAGCTAAACTACGATGCTCCAGAAGTAATTTTGGTAAAGCATGGTTTAATGCAAGTTCTTCAAGTACTTCTTCATTGGTCGAGGCTGCACCACTTGGCGTTTTTTTGATAACAGGTAGTTGTAATTTTTCAAATAAAATTGCCTGTAATTGTTTTGGTGATGCCAGATTAAACTCTTCACCAGCGAGCTCAAACGCTTCTTTTTCAAGTTCTGCTAAACGCGCAGTAATGATTTTCGACTGTGCGGCTAATACTGTTGCATCAATCAAAACCCCTTTACGCTCCATTCTGACTAAAACAGGAACTAATGGCATTTCGATATTCTTAAAAATATGGTTAAGTTTTGGCTCAGCTTCCAATTGAGGATACAGTGCTTGGTGCAGTAATAATGTTACATCAGCATCTTCTGCCGCATAGTTCGAGGCCTGCTCTAACGCGATTTGATTGAAAGTTAGCTGTTTTTTGCCTTTGCCCGCAATTTCTTCAAAACTCACTGTCTTATGGTTCAAATGACGCTCAGCCAAACTGTCCATATCATGACGGCCCATCCCCGCAACGCTATTGAGCACATACGACTCCAACATCGTATCGTAGCCGATACCTTTTAACTCAATGTCATAATTTTCAAGAACTTCCGCATCGTATTTCAAGTTTTGCCCGATTTTGAGGATTTTTTCACTTTCCAGTATCGGTTTCATTGCTTGTAAAACTTCATCCAGTGGCAACTGAGCTGGTGCATCAAGATAATCATGGGCTAACGGTAGGTAGGCGGCATGACCCGCTTCAATTGCAAATGACATCCCCACAAGGCGCGCTTCTTGTGTGTCTAAGCTATCTGTTTCAGTATCAAAAGCAAACAAAGATGCTGAGCTCAATTTTTCCACCCAGCGGTCTAAGTCTGCCTTTTCTAAAATTGTTTGGTAATTTTCAGCATTTAAGGTGGGGGCCGTCGGTACTGAGACTTTTGCCGTAGATGTTGCTATAGCCGGATTTGCTTTAGCAGTTGAACCTTTACCTTCCATCCACGTCCCATTTTCTACATCAGACAACCAGCGCTTGAATTCATAACGGCTAAACAACTGATGCAATTTGTCTACATCAGGTTGATCGACGCGTAACTCTTCACAGGTTTTGTCTAACTTAACATCCGTTTTAATAGTGGCCAGTTGGTATGATAAGAAAGCTAATTCACGATTTTCAGCCATTTTTGGCGCTAATGTTTTAGACCCTCTAAAGCCCAAAGGCGCTATAGCTTCTAGGTTCTCATATATTTTTTCTAAGCTGCCAATCCCTTGTAATAAAGCCAGCGCTGTTTTTTCACCAACACCAGGCACACCTGGGATATTGTCTGATGAATCCCCCATTAACGCTAAGAAATCGATGATAAGCTCAGGTGGAACCCCATATTTTTCTTGAACCTCATCCGGACCTAAAATAGTGTTATTCATGGTATTGATGAGCGTAATATTAGGCTCCACAAGTTGTGCCATATCTTTATCACCAGTACTAATCAAAACAGGTGTACCGTTACGACTAGCTTCACAGGCCAAAGTACCTATTACATCATCAGCTTCTACACCAGAAACAACGAGCAACGGTAGCCCCATAGCTTCAACCATACTGTGTAGTGGTTCAATTTGTGCGCGTAAATCATCTGGCATCGGCGGGCGATGAGATTTATAACTTTCGAATAACTCATCACGAAATGTTTTTCCCTTCGCATCAAAGACAACAGCAACATGGCTAGGTTTATATTGCATGACCAAGCTACGCAGCATATTAATTACGCCATACATAGCCCCTGTAGGTTCACCAGCACTGTTGGTCAAAGGTGGAAATGCATGGTAAGCACGGTATAAGTAAGAGGAACCATCAACCAAAATAAGAGGGTTTTCTGCAATCTGAGCCATAATCTGTCATCATCTTTTATCGGGAACGAATGCTAATAGGATGCCATAATGTCGCTTCAGATACATCCCAAGTTTTTTCCACTTAACCACTTTGTTAAAATCTCGCCGATCAGCATCTTCTTTCAAGTAAACGACCTAGCTATAGTTAACCTAAGTGATTACTTTCATTAACTCTAGTCACTTAATGTTACTAGCTGCTTTGACAAAACCTGTGGATAACCGTGTGTATAAATTTATGTTGCTCAGTAAATTCAACAAGTAACATGCATTAAAAAGACTAAAACAAGAAAGTAATATCAATGACTTAGTGTAATGAAGAATTGCTTTAATGCAAAGAAGAGGAGATTAAGTAATTGTGGATATTGATTCAATATACTTTATATGACAGTTGATGGTGGCGATATTACCACCATCAATCATACTTATTTTTTATTGACTAAAAAATTCACAACGTTAGAGAATTCTTTACCATAGTCTTCGGCGTTATCTACAGTGATGCCGTTATTACGTACTTGGTATTTACCATTAACAAATACAGCTGGAACGCCTCTAAGCTTTAAGTTCTGCGCGGCTTGTCTTTGTTGCTCAACAAGACCTTTAACAACGAAACTATTTAAAGCTGCATCATACTTCTCAGCAAGAATACCAGCTTTGATAAAGGTATTACGGATATCTTCTTTGGTGTTAATAGTTTGCGTTTTTTGAATACCTTCAAACAAAAGAGGGGTCATTTTATCTTCTACTTTCAGAACAGTAGCAACCACCCAAGCTTCAGTTAAATCAGGCCCCAAAGGACCAAGGAAATCGACGTGATAGCGCGCTTTTGTTACATTGTCTGGTAAGTTTTTTTCTACTGTTGCAGGTACTTTATACACAGTTTCAAATTGGTAACAGTGTGGGCAATAGAAAGAGAAAAACTCAATAACTTGTGGTAAACCTTGCACAGGTTGTACCTCAGTGTACTCTTTACCTTCGGTATAATTTGCCGCAGCAGCACCAAATGACATAGCAATACCAAGCAAAGCCAACATAATTTTTTTCATATACTACATTCTCCAAAAACAAAGACTTAAAAGTTAAAACTGAGGGGTTAACTGCAAAGGGGGATCTTTCAATCGTTCGGTTTGTTGTATAAATTCGAGTGATTGTTTTTTCCAAAAATCATCAGCTTGCAGCCATGAAAATGCACGAGGGAATGCAGGGTCTTGCCAGCGACGGATAACCCATCCAAGATAATGCACCATACGCATAGCCCTGAGAGGTTCAATAAGCTTTAGCTGTTTTACATCAAAGTCACAAAACTCATTATAACTTTCTAATAATGTATCTAATTGAATGACCTGCTCTTGACGAGGGCCATTTAATAACATCCATAAATCTTGGATTGCGGGACCATTTCGAGCATCATCAAAGTCCACCAGCCAAGCCTCATCTCGCCATAAAATATTACCGGGGTGGCAATCACCTTGTAAGCGAATTGACGACAATGTTGTAGGCCACAGTAATTTTACTTGTGCAATTAATGCATCCAGTGACTCAATAAACTGCTCTTTATAACGTGCAGTTATCAGTGGGCTAGATGTAATTATGTGCCGAGGTTGATCAAGGTATTCCTCAACACCCATTGTAGGACGAAATGCAAAGTTTTTACGTTTACCAATCTGGTGTATTCGCCCTAATAAGTGCCCTACACTTTCTAATTGAAATAAATTATCAGTTTCATATTGCCGACCACCGATACTCGGAAAAACAGCAAATAAAAAACCACCGAACTCTAATACTGTTTGCCCTGCAAATTCAATTGGTGCAGCTATAGAGAGACCTTCCTCGACTAATTCCAATGTAAAGTCGTGTTCTTCTTGAATTTGTGAGCGGTTCCAACGTTCAGGGCGATAAAATTTCACCACATAACGCTGACGGTTTTCGTCTTGAAATTGATAAACTCGATTTTCATAGCTGTTTAACTCTGTTAAGCCCGATTCAGGGTAAATCCCCACTTCCATCAAGGCATCTAGAATCAAATCAGGAGAAATTCCACTGAAATGGAAATTCGAATGCTCTATTTTATCCATCACAGTTTAATCTTTAATGATGCCGCGAGCGCGCAAAATGGCTGTTTTAAAGTCATCTTCATAATCTTTTTTTAGACCAGGGATCACTTCATTACTGTTCGTGCCACGCATTTTTAAATGATAAATTAGTACATCATCTGTCAATTCAGACAAACTGCCTTTAAAACCTGCTTCATCTGCCAGCTTTTGTAATAACTCTACTAGGTTTAAATCTGAATTATCTTTCCAAACAGGATGTAGTAGCTCAATAACTTCATTTAAACGATGGCATTTCATGTTTATTCCTTTATCACGAATATTCGATACAAGTTACCAATAATCATACAAGAGAAAAAGCGAACTGTTGTCAATCTACGTAAAGTTTAACTGCAATTGTGACGAATATTCATTGATTTTATAACCAAATAGAATAAATTTTAGCAATTACTATACTCGAAGGTGTTTTCTGGGAATGTTAAAACATTTTATTGAAGATATTCAAGGATATTGAACATGACGTTTCGCCAGTCAATAACAGGTGTCATACTTGCAGGTGGCCTAGGCACCAGAATGGGGGGGCAAGATAAAGGTTTAGTCCCTTTGATGGGTAAACCTCTTTACCAACACATATTAGAGCGCCTAAGCCCACAGGTAGGGTCAATAATGATCAATGCCAACCGTAACCAAGCTCGTTACAATGAAAGTCAGTTAACGGTTATTTCTGATTTAGAGAATAACTTTTCTGGCCCTCTTGCAGGTATGCAATCTGCAATGCATTATGCCAAAACTGATTGGTTGCTATTTGTCCCCTGCGATGTCCCCGCTTTTCCGCTAAATTTAGCTGAAAAAATGTTTAACGAAAAAGGCAATCATTTAGCCTGTTATGCACAAGATGAAAGACGCGAGCACCCTACATTTGCCTTGCTCCATCGTTCATTAAAAATACAACTTGATGATTACCTTGCAAGAGGTGATCGTAAGTTGATGATATTTATGCAAGAAGTTAATGCAAAAGGGATTATTTTTTCATCAGAATTCGATGCATTTGCAAACCTAAATACCTTAGAAGATAGTCGTAATTGGGAGTTACAACAAAAATAACTATGAAGCAAAATACTCTACCTCTACTAGGAATTACTGCTTATAGCGGTACCGGTAAAACAACATTGTTGAAAAAAGTGATCCCTTTGCTCCGCCAGCGTAACTTACGTGTTGGCTTAATCAAACACACACACCATGATATGGAAGTAGATAAACCGGGCAAAGACAGCTTTGAACTACGCAAAGCTGGGGCTGACCAAACCTTAGTCGCCAGTCAAAAACGCTGGGCACTGATGACTGAAACCCCTGATGCCAATGAAATGGATTTGTATTATTTAGCGAGTCGCTTCGACCCTGCGTCATTAGACCTTATTTTAGTCGAAGGGTTTAAACAGGAAACGATCGATAAAATTGCCTTGTTTCGTTCAGAGGTCGGTAAGCCACTCAACGGCTTGATTGACAACTATGTCGTTGCTGTTGCTAGTAATGAAATTATCGATACCAATGTGCCACAGTTAGATATTAATAACCCTGAGCAAATTGCTGATTATATTGTATCTTGGTGGCAAAAGAGCCATTAGCTTGCTAATTTTTGTGTAATTAATAAACAAGTAAATTTGGATTAACTATACATAGCAATACGAGGTTCCTCACATTTTCAAGCTTTGGCATTTGAATTCATATCCCAATTTGATTAAAGTGCAGAAAAGTAAGAATACTGGATTGTTACTGTCATTACTGACAGGCAAAACCTGATATACCAATGATTTGTCATTGGGCTATCGGGTTTTTTTCGTTTCTAAGGGATTGAAAGTGAAGATCGCAAAAATATTAAACAACAATGTGGTCATTGCCCTGAATGAGAAACAACAGGAAATCGTTGTCATGGGGAGGGGCTTGGCATTTCAAAAAAAAGCACATGACGATGTCGATATAACAAAAATTGAAAAAATTTATGAGTTACGTAGCGACGAGTTAACTGCTCGGCTTAGCGAATTACTTAGCCATATTCCCATTTCCATCATGAAAACCTGTGATGAGATAATTCAACGAGCTAAATACCAGTTAGGTGAATTAAACGAAAGTTTATATATTGTATTAACCGACCATTGTAATTATGCCATTGAAAGGCAAACAAAAGGCTTAGCAATCACTAATACCATGCTATGGGAAATACAACGTTTATATCCAAAAGAGTACCAATTAGGCTTAGATTCATTAGCTCTAATTAATGAAAAACACGGTATCGAGCTACCTGTTGATGAAGCGGGGTTCATTGCTTTACATTTTGTAAATGCACAACTTACTGGGGAAATGCCCGTTGTCATACAAACAATGAAAGTAATGCAAGAAATCATTAATATCGTGAAATATAACCTCAAAGTTGACTATCATGAAGAAACTTTGAGTTATCAACGTTTTATTACTCACTTAAAGTTTTTTGCCCATCGCATGATGAATAATACACCCGTGCCAAATGATGATGCTTCGATGCATCTTGTCATTAAAGAAAACTATTCAACATCTTGGCGATGCGCCGAAAAAATAAGCCAGTTTTTACAAAAAAAATACCAACGCACTTTAACGGATGAGGAATGTATGTTTCTTACTATCCACATTGAGCGTGTCAGAAAAGAGAACTCGATATAACTTAATTAAATACGCTATGTGACTGACTTATAATAAAAACCTAATGGATTGTTACCGCCAATTCTGGTGGGCAAAACCTGATAATGACTCTTCTTACTGATAAGAAGAGGGTATCAGGTTTTTTTTTTGCACATTCATAGCACTAATGTTTATCATCATGTGATAAAGGAATATTTTATGAAGTACCAACCTTTAGCAGAACAAATCATTCACGATGTTGGCGGTCAAGACAATATCGTCAATGTTATTCATTGTGCCACTCGCTTACGCTTTAAACTTAAGGAAATAAAACAAGCCAACCCTGAACATTTGAAACAAAATTCAGAGGTGATTACCGTTGTTGAAAGCGGTGGGCAATTTCAAGTTGTCATTGGCAATCACGTTCATGAAGTCTATAACGCAATAAATCAATTAATTGGCAAAGAAGATACAACCGTAGTGTCTCCCTCTAAAAAAGATAAAAACCTATCCAGCGAAAAAGAGGATAAAGAAAATATTTTTAGCCATTTTATCGATATTGTTTCCAGTATATTCACGCCAATACTGGGAGTTATGGCTGCATCAGGGATTTTAAAAGGCTTTCTTTCTTTATTTGTTACGCTTCATTGGCTATCAGAACAAAGTGCCACCTATAAATTATGGTTTGCAGCCAGTGATTCACTATTTTATTTCTTCCCGCTAGTGCTCGGTTATACCGCAGGGAAAAAGTTTGGGGGTAGCCCATTCTTAACCATGGCTATTGGAGGTGCGCTAGTACATCCATCCATGTTAACTGCGTTTCAACAAAGCCTTGCGGGCGCAGCTCCCGAATATTTTTTAGGAATTCCACTCACATTTATTAATTACAGTACGTCTGTTATTCCTATTATCTTTGCAGCTTGGCTGAGCTGTTTATTAGAAAAAAGGCTGAACCTCTTATTACCTGCGGCGATGAAAAATTTTATTTCACCATTTTTATGTTTATTAATTATCGTCCCCCTCACTTTCTTGGTTATCGGCCCGTCAGCAACTTGGTTAAGCCTATTAATTGCAGATACATTCCAAGCTATTTATAACTTTACCCCCATTATTGCTGGCGCATTTATGGGCGCAATTTGGCAGGTGTGTGTTATTTTCGGTCTACACTGGGGAATTGTTCCAATTAGTATCAATAACCTCAGTGTATTTGGGCAAGATGCACTCGTGCCATTACTTCTCCCTGCTGTTGCTGGGCAAGTCGGTGCAGCACTTGGCGTCATGTTAGCAACCCATAATGCAAAAATGCGAATTATGGCAGGCTCTTCCGTCACCGCGGGGATCTTTGGTATCACTGAGCCCGCTGTGTACGGTGTTACCCTACCACTACGCCGACCTTTTATCTTCGGCTGTATTGGAGGCGGTGTCGGTGGTGCAATCATCGGCTACAGCCAAACGCTAACTTACTCTTTTGGGCTAGTGAATATTTTTACCTTTACCCAAATCATCCCTGCAAGCGGCTTTGACAAAACCGTTTGGGGAGCAATCATCGGCTCATTGATTTCATTTACCTTCGCTTGCCTAGCAACCCGTTTTTTTGGCGTTAAAAAGCAGCCACAACAAGCTCAACCTACTGATGTTCAAGTGCAACCCGTTGCTCCGAATGACATTCTATCGCCAATGTCTGGCCGTACATTACCTTTAAATGAAGTTCCCGATGAAACCTTTGCAAGTGGATTACTCGGCCAAGGTACTGCAATTATTCCAAACATTGGTGCGGTATATGCCCCATTTGATGGGGAAGTGGCCTCATTTTTTAAAACTGGGCATGCGCTAGGTCTATTAAGTCAAAGCGGTATTGAGGTGTTGATCCATGTGGGTATAGACACTGTGAAACTAGACGGTCTCTACTTTACTCCTGAGGTAAAACAGGGGGATACGTTCAAAGCCGGTGACCTGTTACTCACCTTCGATTTAGAAAAAATTATTGAATCTGGTTATGACGTAACAACACCAATCATTGTTAGTAATAGTGATGACTATGCTGCTGTTAAAACCATCACGCTCAACCAAACAATCAATCCCGGTATTACATTCATGACAGTTAATCCGAAATAAGGAATAAAATGATGACAAAATTTCCTGAGACATTTTTATGGGGAGGCGCCATTGCAGCAAACCAAGCCGAAGGCGCTTATTTGACAGCAGGAAAAGGGTTAAGTACCTCTGATGTTCAACCAAATGGTATTTTTGGTGGAGTCGTTAAACGCACCAATAATGACCAATATATTAAAGATATCGCTATCGATTTTTATCATCGTTACCCAGAAGATATTGCTCTTTTTGCTGAAATGGGGTTCACCTGTTTACGTACCTCTATCGCATGGAGCCGTATTTTCCCACGTGGCGATGAGCAAGAAGCAAATGAAGAAGGGCTGGCTTTCTACGATAAATTATTTGCAGAAATGGCGAAATACCATATTCAACCTGTAGTTACTTTATCTCATTATGAGATGCCCTATCACTTAGTCACGGAATATGGTGGTTGGGGAAGTCGCCAAGTCATTACATTTTTTGAACGCTATGCACGCACTGTTTTTCAACGGTATAAAGACAAAGTCAAACTTTGGCTCACATTTAACGAAATCAACATGTCACTTCACGCCCCGATGACAGGTGTAGGATTAGCAGAGACCAGTTCAAAAACAGCGGTTTATCAAGCTATCCATCACCAACTTGTTGCCAGCGCAAGAGTGACAAAAGCCTGCCATGAAATTATCCCTGATGCCAAAATAGGGAACATGTTGCTCGGTGGGTTAGTTTATCCCCTAACATGCAAGCCCAATGATATTTGGGAAGCCATGACTGAAAATCGCACATGGTTATTCTTTGGTGATGTTCAATGCCGTGGGGCTTACCCCGGTTATATGCTACGTTATTTTAAAGATAACCAAATTCATCTGAATATTACCGAAGAAGATAAACAAGATCTTAAACAAACTATTGATTTTATCTCTTTCAGTTATTATATGACTGGCTGCATTACCGCAGATAAAGAAGAATATAATAAGAAACGAGGTAATATTCTCAGTATGATCCCAAACCCTCATTTAGAAAGCTCACAGTGGGGATGGCAAATTGATCCTCAAGGGCTAAGAACAATATTAAATTTATTATGGGATAGATACCAAAAACCATTATTTATTGTTGAAAATGGGCTAGGGGCTATCGACCAAGTAACTCCTGAGGGAGATATTATTGATGATTACCGCATACAATATATTAACGACCATTTAGTCCAAGTACATGAAGCCATTCAAGATGGTGTAGATGTTATGGGTTATACTAGTTGGGGACCGATTGATATTGTTAGCGCCTCAAATGCGCAAATGTCTAAACGTTATGGGTTTATTTATGTTGATAGAGATGACCAAGGCAATGGCACGCTTGAACGCAAACGGAAAAAAAGTTTTTATTGGTATCAAAAAATCATTAAGTCAAAAGGGGAGTTATTAATTCGTTAATTAACCTAATTAAATATTGAGGGGTTTATACTTTATAAGCCTCTCTAGTAATATTACAGATATTATATAGGTAGTTTCTACATCCTATATTTAATATATAAAATTTACGTAGATATTAATAAATACTATTTTGTATTTATTAGTTTTTTGCGCCTTAAAATAGGTTCCATAATAAATGAATAAAAAAATTATATTTCCCCTGTTATTTTTAACATTACCCGCTATTGCTAATGAACAATCATGGGATGGTACTGTATTAGGGTTTGAACCTGCCCCTAAAGGGCTATTTGGCGACATGCTTGGCATTCGCCCTATTTTATCGGATCATGGTTTTTCATTTCATAGTAATTATTTAAGCCAAGTTGCCTATAATGCAAGTGGCGGTTATGATGATGATAAATACACCGCTTATATTGACCAATTTGCCTTCACCTTTACCCAAGACCTAGAGCGGTGGACAGGCATCCCAGATGCTCGTATTGAAGGGAATATTGTTAACCGCAATCACAATGATGACCTCACCTTAAAACGGGTTCAAGACCCACGAACTCCTAATTATGACCAAACCCAAGAAAGTGCTGGCGGTGGTTCTATTACACGCTTAGGTTGGCTAACTTTCGCCCGAAGTTTTGACGAACGCCGTCTCACTTGGCGTATTGGCATGATGAATAAAGTACAAGAATTCGACCAAATTATTCCATGTGATTTTCAATTGCGCACCCAGTGTGGTGGTAAATCTGCAAATGCTCTTGTCTGGAGTAACTGGAATATTCACACGTGGGGAACCACTGTCAGCTATAAAATCACACCAGAGGTGACTATTAAAACAGGGGTTATGGAACAAAATCCTCAAGCAACTGATAGAAGCCACGCTTGGAGCTGGTCAACTAAAGGCAGTAAAGGCATTGTATTACCTTTAGAGGTCGAAAGCCGCACTTTCGTCAATGGGTTACCGGGGGCCTATAATGTAGGATTATTGTACACCAATGCCAAACAGCAAGATCTCTACAAAGATAAAACCTACCACAGCACATGGTTTATCTATGGTGGCATGAACCAACAATTAACTCGCCACCAAGACGACCCCAATAGAGGTTTAAGTTTATCCTTAAGTGGAAGCTACCACGATGAACGTAGTAATTTTATGAATTATGTGGTTTCAAGTTCCTTGCGTTATCGTGGATTATTCGATGCAAGGCCTGAAGACTGGGTGGGTTTAGGTGTTTCTTATATTGAATTAAGTGATCACTTTGCCAAAGGCCAAAAACAGTATAACCAACAATTTGGCATCACAGATTACCATGACCCTTTCTTTCGCCCTATAACCTCTAACGCGTTTAACGCAGAACTGTATTACCGTTTCAAACCGGTTTCTTGGCTAGAGCTACAACCTGATGTCCAATACTGGCACAATCCAGGGGGGATTAAGCAAACCTCTGATGCATGGGTACTCGGCTTAAAAACCGTCGTCACTTTCTAAACATATCAGGCCTGAAAGCTAAACTTACCGGCTATCAGGCCAATAATTTTCCGCCATCTTTCGCAGCTTTGATTTTTCCCTGTAATACCCTATTCTGTGTTTAATTTCTTAATCTATCGTTCTAGCTAGGCTGATAAATGACTCGCACTCAACGCTTACTGACTTTATTGCAAATACTCAAAGAAAACCGCTACCCCATTACGGCAGAAGCTCTTGCTTCTCAGCTACAAGTCAGTATCCGCTCTATTTACCGAGATATTGAGTCGTTACGCAACCAAGGCGCTGAAATCTTAGGTGAGGCGGGTATTGGTTACCAACTAAAAACCGGCTTATTATTGCCTCCACTCACTTTCGATGAAAATGAACTGGAAGCACTGGTTTTAGGTTTGCGCTGGGTTAAAAGTAATGCCGATAGAGAGCTAAAAAACTCAGCAATACGTGCCATTAGTAAAATAAATGCTGTCGTAGCAGGTAATTCACAGAAAATCTTAAACCAAAACACCTTGTTTGCGCCCACCACACATTTCCATGAAATAAACGATATTATTGCTAAAGACTTGCGCCTAAGCTTGCGCGAAGAATGTAAAGCTCAAATTATTTACCTAGATGGCCAGAACCAACAGAGTGAACGAATTATTTGGCCGATTGCAATTGGTTATATGAAAGATTCCCAAGTACTCGCCGCTTGGTGTGAATTACGGGAAAGTTATCGCCATTTTCGTTTAGACCGCATTCAATCCTATCGTGCCCTTGAGCATAAACTCCCCTACCCTAAAAATTATTTGCTTGAACGATGGAGTAAAGAAATCCTCTGCGTGTCTACTGACAATTTCTGACACAGCTCTACCTTATAGTAAGTGCTCAACTTCTTATAAGGGAATAATCATGAGCGAACTGGTGCTTTTTACTAATTCAATGTCACGCGGTAATACTGTTGACCTACTGTTAAAAATTTTAGATGTTCCTTATAAACGTATTGAATTAGATTATGGTGCAGATATGCACACGGCCGAATATTTGGCAATTAACCCAATGGCAAAAGTCCCAGCATTGGTTGATGGTGAGGCTATCGTCACTGAAACAGCGGCGATTTGTTTATATTTAGCGGACAAATTTATTGAAAAAGGCTTAGCTCCTGCACTTAACGACGCCAAGCGTGCTGATTATTATCGATGGTTCCTCTTTACCGCGGGCCCAATAGAAACTGCGTTCACAATTAACGGCCTTAATATTCAGCTCAATGAAGAACAACAAAAATCATCTGGATTTGGTTCTGTTGAACGCACAATGGCGTGCTTAGAAACCGGTTTAAATAACGCTAAACCTTTTATTTGTGGCGAGCAATTCACCGCAGTGGATGTGTATGTAGGGGCATTTGTAATATTCTTCACTAAATACAATATGATGGAAGTCACACCAGCAATGAAAGCTTACATGAAAAGCTTGTCAACTATTCCTGAAATTGCCGAGCTACTCGCGTAATCCCCATGTAAAAAGAGCCAAGTTATTAACTACTTGGCTCTTTTATTCATTAACAGTATAACCAATATTATTCGTATGCTTAACGCATAGTCACAAACTCTTCCGCTGCGGTTGGGTGAATAGCCACAGTGTTATCAAAGTCTTTCTTGGTTGCGCCCATTTTTAACGCTACTGCGAAGCCTTGCAGAATTTCATCCATACCAAAACCAATGCCATGAATACCGACAATTTTTTCTTCTTCACCCACACAAATTAACTTCATACGGCAAGGTTGACGATGAGAAGTTACCGCAGTATACATGGCTGTGAAAGACGATTTATAAGTTTTCACATTTTCAGCGCCATATTTTTCAACGGCTTCTGGCTCAGTTAAACCCACAGTGCCAATTGGTGGGTGTGAAAATACTACCGTTGGGATATTACTGTAATCTAAATGTTCATCTGGTTTATTATTAAATAAACGTTCGGATAAACGACGCCCTGCCGCAACAGCCACAGGAGTCAATTCAACAGCACCAGTATTATCACCCACTGCATATACACCAGCGACATTGGTATTTTGGTATTTATCCACTTTGATGTAGCCTTTCTCATCCAGCTCAACACCCGTGGCTTCAATATTCAGGTTATCCGTCATTGGCTCACGACCAATAGCCCAAATCAATGCATCAACTGTATGCTCTTGGCCATTTTCCAATTTTAACGTTAAAGAACCATCGGCATTTTTTACCACTTCTTTTGGAATAGACTCTGTGTGCAGTTTTGGCCCTTCCGTGTTCATAA
Organism: Providencia sp. TYF-12; assembly: GCF_041344805.1. Lineage (NCBI taxonomy): Bacteria > Pseudomonadati > Pseudomonadota > Gammaproteobacteria > Enterobacterales > Morganellaceae > Providencia > Providencia sp. TYF-12. Next base: position 383,160 of record NZ_CP166833.1, on the reverse strand, counting down.
CTTCAACCAGCGTTTCTACAATCAGAGGGTCGAATGAACGCAGTGGCGCATGTTTACGAACAAATAAGTGTGCTTGCGCACCGAGTCCATTTAAAACACCTGCCAATTCAACAGCGATATAACCCGCACCCACCACTGCAACACGCTTTGGTAGCGCTTCCAGCTCGAAGAAACCATCAGAAGTCATACCATACTCTGCACCAGGGATAGCAGGGATCACAGGGCGACCACCGGTGGCAATTAAAATATGATCCGCGGTATAAGTTTCGCCATCCACTTCAACAGTATGTGCATCAACAAAACGAGCAAAACCACTGATCACATCAACTTTATTATTGCCAAGAACGCGGTCATAAGATTGATGAATGCGATCAATATAAGCAGTACGGCTATCAATTAATGTTTTCCAATCAAAACGATTAATTGTCGTATCGAAACCATAGTCAGGACCATAATTACGAATGGCTTCAGAAATTTGTGCCGCATGCCACATAACCTTTTTCGGTACGCAACCTACGTTCACACAAGTTCCACCTAATGCTTTAGCCTCAATTAAGGCACATTTTTGCCCATACATTGCTGCACGGTTCATCGACGCAATACCACCGCTTCCGCCACCAATTGCAATATAGTCGTAATGTTTGCTCATAATTTGGTTATTCCCATTGATTGAATGACTCATTGATTCATTTTCTCGCATCATGCTATTGATTGCCATGGCATGAATAGCGTTTTATGATAGCTAATACCTGTTAATTCAATTGGCTATACCTATCCTATTGTGCGAATTATTCTGGTACAACCCACTCAACTAAAGTATGCCCTATACCTTCAGGCACCAGTGTTTTATGTAACCAAGGCAGCACATTTTTCATTTGCTGTTCCAATTTCCACGGTGGGTTGATGACAATCATACCCGATGCCGTCATGCCGCGTTGGTCGCTGTCAGGTCGCACAGCCAATTCGATTTGTAAAATTCTGCGGATCCCTGTTGCTTCTAATTGATTAAGCATACGTTTTATTTGTTGGCGCAACACGACGGGATACCAAATTGCATAGGTTCCCGTTGCAAAACGTTTGTACCCTTCAACCACACCTTTAACGACCGCTTCATAGTCTGTTTTCATTTCATAAGGTGGGTCCATCAACACAAAACCTCGACGACTTTGTGGTGGTAACTTTGATTTTAATTGTTGATAGCCATCTTCTTTAGAAACTTGTGCTCGATTATCACGTGAAAACTCAGTACGTAATAACGGATAATCGCTCGGATGTAATTCCGTTAATACCAGTTTATCTTGCTCACGCAATAAATATTTGGCTAATAAAGGCGAGCCCGGATAATAACGCAAACGGCCATTATCATTGAGCTTACGTACAATACTCATATAGGGCTGTAATTCCTCAGGTAAATCTGGTTGCTCCCATATCCGCGCAATCCCTTCGAGGTATTCACCTGTTTTTTCTGCATGTTCACTGGTTAGTTGATAACGACCTGCACCTGAATGCGTGTCTAAATACAGAAAAGGTTTTTCTTTCTCTTTTAGAGACTCAATAATCAAACTCTGTACCGTGTGTTTTAACACATCGGCATGGTTGCCTGCGTGAAAGCTGTGACGATAACTTAACATGTAACGTTTATTTCCTGAGGAAATTCAACACTAGCCAAATAAGATGACTACTATTAAATAGGTGCTTTAAAGAGTGCCTTTTTGAACAAAAAATAGGCCGGATTAATTCTTCAGCCTCATTATAGCTAAATTTAGCCACAATTGTCACAGTGAAGGCAGCGCTAAAATTCACATGACCTAAATGAAATAAAACGCTATCCTAAATACAAATTTCAACATAACCAGGGGTAAATCATGAAGAAGCTACTGATAGTAACCACAGCTTCCGCTTTGTTTTTTGTAAGTTCATCAGTCATGGCAGCTAAAACACAAAATGGCTGCGACATTAAAAAACAAAGAATTGAAGCACAGATAAAATACGCGAAACAGCATGGCAACCAATACCGTGTTCGCGGCTTAGAAGAAGCATTAGATAACGTTAATCGTTATTGCACCCCAGAGTCTTTATATCGTGATAGCCAAAAGAATGTCGACGAAAAACGTGAAAAAGTGCAAGAACGCGAAGCTGAATTAAAAGAAGAAAAGCAACAAGGTAATGACCTCAAAAAGATTAAAAAACGTGAACGCAAATTAGCTGAAGCGCAGGCTGAATTAAAAGAAGCACAAGACGAGATGCAGATATACAAAGGGGCTCTTTAATTTTGATATATTCCCTTTTTCCTGATTAATGAATTGGTTACTTTCACTGCACAATATCATTCCAATGACATTTGTTTATCTAAAAAATAGGCATTGGGATGAAGTTACCCTTTATTTTAGGCTATAGTATTGTGCATATCATTCATAACTAGCCACTGAACAAGGCCAAAGTAAGACAGTTTTCGTTGCAGGAAAAGGGGATTAAATGTCGAATATGCAGGAAGAAGAACAAAAAGATAGCAACAAGCTGAAAGCGACACTGAATAAAAGTATTGATGGCAGTAAAAAAGCGCTCACATTCTCAATGCGTGTTGTTAATTTTATTTGTGCAATTCCATTTATTGCACACCTCATTCGAACCGCACAACGTTTTACTGACCGTATGGGAAACCAGTTTGGTGCCGCAATTACCTATTTCTCATTTCTATCGTTAATTCCTGTTTTAATGTTTTCATTTGCAGCTGCGGGTTTTGTCTTAGCCAGTAACCCTGAACTACTTGAAAAATTAGTCCGAGGAATTTCTGCAAATATTACTGACCCAACCCTAGCTAATACATTAGAAAGAACCATCGATACTGCAATTCGCCAACGTACGACGGTCGGGTTAACCGGTTTAGCCTTAGCGGTATATTCAGGGGTCAACTGGGTAAATAACTTACGTTTAGCTATTTTGGCTCAATCGCGCCCTGTATGGGAGCGAAATGAAGATGAGCACGAAAACATTATTTTCCGCTATATCCGCGATTTTTTTGCTTTGATTGGTTTGCTGATCGCATTGGTTGTCACAATCATGCTCACTTCAGTGGCCGGTTCTGCACAAGCAACCATTGTCAGCACATTAGGGCTTGATGGTATCGAGTGGTTAAAACCTGCGTGGACACTAATAGGGTTAACTATTTCTATCATGGCTAATTTCCTATTATTTTTATGGATTTTTTGGATTTTACCTCGTATGCAACATCGTCGTCGGTCCCTCATCAAAGGGACTTTTCTGGCTGCCATCGGGTTTGAAATTATTAAATCAATCATGACATGGATTTTACCGAACCTAGCGTCATCTCCTTCCGGTGCAGCATTTGGTTCAGTACTAGGTTTAATGGCTTTTTTCTACTTTTTTGCCCGTTTAACCCTATTTTGTGCAGCATGGATAGCTACCGATGAGCAAAAAGACTCATTGCCTACCGAAACAACGCTTTAATCATCCAATTAGGGCAGCGATAATCGCCGCCCTACTATTTACACAATTTATCCATTCATCTCTTCAACCCACGTTTTCACAAGCAAGGCGGCTGGCATTTCGCGTATTTTCACTAGGTTTTTCCCTGCCCAATGAGCAGAAAAGTCATCACACCCCAACTGACTTGCTGCGGCATTTAACTGTTTTGCAATATCATAAGCAATTGGATAATCAGGTAATTCATTTATTTTATAATCAAGGCCTATTTGCGTAAATTGATTCGCAATCCCCCTTGCCGGCCGCCCTGAGATTACAGTTGTTAAAGTGGTGGTATCCGTTGTCTGGCTTTTCAATTTTTGCCGATAGCTACTATTTGCGGCAGATTCAGGACACAAAATAAACGCCGTTCCCAACTGCGCTGCGGCTGCACCGCCATCTAATGCCCCTTTGATATCATAACCATCCATCATTCCCCCTGCTGCAATAATAGGTAACTGGGTCTGTTTTATAAGTAATGATACCAATGCGTTAGTCGTTAATTGTTCATCTTGCATATTTACATCAAATATACCGCGATGCCCACCAGCCTCAATACCTTGAGCAACAATTGCATCAATCCCGGCCTGTTCTATTAACTGGGCTTCTTGCAAATTAGTCGCGGTGGCTAAGGTATAAATGCCTTGCGACTTTAATTGCTGTACGACCTCGGCTGAAGGGATATTAAAATGAAAGCTGACTGAAGCTGGTTTCATCTCTAACAACATCGCCAACATTTCAGAGTTACCTAAAAAAGTTTGGTAGATTTCATTAAGATGAGTTGGAGGAGCCGTATTAAACTGAGCAAAGTAAGGCGCCAGATATTCTATCCATGCGCGTTCATTAGTTTGGTTGCGTTTTGGTGGTTGATGACAAAATAGATTCACATTGAATGCCTTATCTGTCAGTGCCTGTGTTTGAGCTATCATCTGACGTGCTTGTTCAACTGTGCTTGCCCCTAACCCTAATGAACCTAACCCACCGGACTCAGAAACTGCCGCCACTAATGCAGGTGTAGACACCCCCACCATCGGTGCTTGAATGATAGGATAGCGTAAGCCTAACCGGTGTAAAAATGCATTTTCTTTAGCCATTTTCTTTCCTTTATTGTAATGTCGGGATACACTTTACTTTCTTGCATTGAGAATGAATATAGCACTATATTCACATAAAGAGAAAATGAACACTGAAACTCTTAAAATATTCTGTACCGTTGCTGCTGAGCTCAATATCACCCGCGCAGCTGCACGTTTAGGTCGCGTACCATCGAATATCACAACACGAATTCAACAATTGGAGTCAAATCTTGGCGAACTGTTGTTTATTCGGCAAAATAAACGCCTTGAACTTTCAGAGGCTGGTAGGCAATTTCTTGATTATGCTCATCGGTTATTAGCCCTTGAGGAAGAAGCTCGCCATGTCATTAGTGGGGGGCGAGAAGGTGGGCAGTTGCGTATTGGAAGCATGGAAAGTACGGCGGCTTGTCGGCTACCCATACCTTTAGCACAATTTCATCAGCAAAACCCAAATACTAAATTGTTATTACGTACTGGGTCTTCACTTTCATTGCTAGAACAAGTCAATAGCGGCAAACTGGATTGTGCGTTTGTCGCACTGCCTTCTGCGCTATATGAACCTAACCAACTCTCACAAATGGGGATCAAGACCGAGGTCATTTGGCAAGAAGAATTGCAATTGTTGCTTCCTGAACATGAACATTCAGCAACCATTGTAAATCAAGTTAAAACCCGTTGTTTAGCGGCTTTTGCACAAGGGTGTAGCTATCGGAATATTGCGGAGCAATGGTTAAATATTCCAGCAAGTTTCGATTGGAATGTACAAGAAATGAACTCTTATCACGCGATGGTGGCTTGTGTTACCGCAGGGAGCTGCGTGGCACTTCTTCCAAAAAAATTAATCGAATCAATGCCTGTTTCATCTTTAAAATTAGGCAGAATTACAGTGACTCACTGTGATACCCTTTTGATTTACCGCGAAAATTACCATGTCCCTGCTTTTAGCGCATTTAAAGCGTGTATTAGTGCATCTAGTCATGATTAATATAGTGCCTTCATTATAATTACCTAACATGGGGTCATGATGACTAGCTTTGTGAAACAACTTGAAGAATTAACCTGTGGGGTTGTTCTCTATTATCACAACCAGACGAAAAGCAGTGTTGCTAGTTTCTGTTCTAGGGGATCAGACCTTGCAGGCTCCCCACTCACTGTCGATACACCACTACGGATAGCGAGTAATACAAAAACCTTTACCGCGGCAGCGATTTTACGACTTGCTGAATTAGGCAAACTGAGCATCAATGATGCTATCTCTAAACATATCGACCCAAAATATAATTTATTACTAAGTGCCCAATATGACACGAATGCAATTACCGTGCGTCATTTACTCAATCACAGTAGCGGGCTATTAGACCATGCTGATGCCGACTACCTAACTGAAGTTCTCAAACGCCCTAATTATCAGTGGAGCCGTGCAGAGCAATTAGAAATGTACATCCACAAGCAGTTTCCATTTTTTCCACCTGCTAAATCGTACATCTACTCAGATACTGGCTATATTTTGTTGGGGGATATTATTGAGCGAATAACAGGCAAATCACTTGGTCTAGCAGTAAGAGAATTACTCAAATTTGATTCAATTGGACTAGAAACTGCCTATTGGGAACACCTAGAATCTCCCCCAACAATAGCAGCACCTAGATCACGCCAATATTTAGGGAAGTTGGAAGGGACACATATCCACGCCTCTATGGATGCTTATGGCGGTGGTGGTTTAGTGATGTCATCAAAGCAGATGGCAGTGTTTTTAGAGGCGCTTTTCGGGGGGGCTATTTTTTCATCGCCAGCGACCCTAACAACCATGTTAAGTACCGGCCCCCATGATGGAGCAGAAAATTATCGACTCGGCATTATGGCAAGTGTTGTTAACGGCATTACCTTATATTCTCATTTAGGTTTTTGGGGCTCTGTGGCTTATTACTCCCCTCAAACAAAAACAAGTGCCGCAGGGTTTGTCGATAACAGGGGTTCACGAGAAATACTAATAACGGCTATTGAATCGTTACTAAGCCAACAAGTTTGAAAAAGGATAGCCAATGGCGACCAACGGCTACCCTTCATCATTTATTGTGCAACGGCCGGTTTAGCAGGCACGAGATCTGTTTGCGTGGCAGTTGATGTGGAGGCTTGAGGCCAAAGTGCTTTAATAAATTTTTGGCGAATTTGTTCCGCATCCATTGTTTGTTTATCTTTTGGCTGCGCTAAAACAAAAGCTGCTTCTTGCGATAATAAGCGACGCGCTTCCATGTTAACTTGCTCAAGGCTTTGCGATGCTAAAAAAGACTGCCTTAAACGTTGATACTGTTCGGGAGCAATATCAACGACCCCATTTTGCTGGGAAATCAAACGCTGACTAATCAAAACATCAGTGCTAGTGCGGGCATAGGCAGCAAACAATTGCGATAGCTGCACCTGTTTTTCTTTCATCATGTCATCAAACAGCTCGGCAGGGATACCATTTTGGTTAATTGTAGCTAACTCATTAATGACAATATCAGTCACCGCGGCCATTTTTTCGGGTGCAGCACTGACAGATAGCGTACAAGTGGCTTTCTGGTATTGCACACGACAATCAAGCCCGGGGACCACTTCACCTTGGTTAAATTTTTGATTAAACGTTTTTTGCAAAGAACGATAAACCGCTTCGCGCGCTAAGTCACTTGCCCAATAACGTAATAATATATTTGAGTCTTTAATTGGTAACCAATCGATATCCCAAATCAAAGAAAGGGTATCCTGCGCCAGTTGCTCTTGTAAAATATCAATAGATTGTGGTTTTACCGTCGATAGCACCGCGACAGAAACAGGCTCAGAGCGTCTGCCTTCTAGAGATGAAAAAGTTTGCGATATCGAGTCAGATAACATCCGAGAATCCACATGACCAGCAACGTATAACGTCATCACATCCGGCGTATACCATTTTTGGTAAAAAGCGTTCACGCTTTCGAGATCGACATTGTCATTTGGTTTTTGGCCAGGGTCATAACCCATCATCGCAGAACCTTTTAAACGAGCTCGCCAAACTGGGTCGCTTGCATTTAAAGGCAGTGTTGCAACAGGCACGTTTTCAGCTGTTAAGCCATTATGCAGTGTCGTTTCGGTATATTCGGCTTTCACTACAGAGGTAGCTAGCCAACTCAATGCTTGCTTGATTAAATCAGGCCTGTTGTTAGGTAAACTTAAGCTGTAAGTTGTGTAATCATAAGAAACAACCGCAGGTGGAATTGGCATGTCTGGGTCTGTTGCCTGACGCCAAAACTCTTGTAACGTTGCGGTTGGAAATGTTTCAGTCTGATGATACAACGCCATTTTAGGAATTAAATAACTGTACCCTTTCTCACTCGCTTTTTCTGTTAATGAACCTGTTTTAATTGCTAATCTGAGTTGGATACGGTCATTTGGACGCTGTGGTGTTTGTAATAATTGCCAGCTAAAGCCATTTTCTAGCTTTCCTTGCTGCCATGCTGGATCAGGTTGCAGAGATTCAGCGCTTGCAAATTGAGTCACTGATAATAATACAACACTGATAATATACCGAACTTTCAAGCCCTGCATGTAAACCCCTATGTGTTTTATATCTTTATATTTAACCGCAAATTACGACAGGTAAATTAACGAAAAGCGTGAATTTACCGGGTTAAACAATACCGTTTGGCTTTATCCAATTTTAATTTTCACCACTATAACGATATTAGACCATAAAGCTGAGTTCATGTTCATGGCTTAGTCTGAATTTTGCTGTTTTCTTTGACGGTTGTAACCTTTTGCAAGTAACCCAAGCTCATCATCATGATGATATTCAGAAACAACCAGCTGATTAACTTGATCATTTGTCTGTAACTCGATAGCCATTTTACGCAATGGCCTGACAATCATCCTGCTGACACACCACGTCATTGCAATAGCAATGATAAGCACCAACAATAAGTAAGTCGTTGTCATCAATGCCAGTGTGTTTAAAGCAAACCGATATACACGATTAGGGTCGACTTGTAAGGTTAAATACCCTTGAGGCTTCGCTTGCAATACAGCATTGCCGTATGCATATAAAGGTACCGTCATTTCGACTGGAATGCCGACAAAGTAAGTCGCCCACTCGGGGATTGGCTTCGGTGTTGCAAAACTTAAATTCATCACCGTTGCATTATCAACCGTCACAATCGCATTACCCATAATACCTGATGTCTTTAAGCTAATGAGTAATCTTTTCGCCTCGCTAAGGTCCGAACTTAGCAATGCGTCGGTTAATGGTTTCTGAATTTGTACAACAGCATTACTAAGCTGGTCTAAATAATCTTGCTTACGTTGTTCGATTAAGTAGCTGAATTGGATAGCTAAAAAAAGCGCGAGAGAGAGTAACGTAATTCCAAAGAATACGATCATACTTTTTAACGTTAGTGAGCGTTGGACCTGTGTGTTCATTTGACCACAACCTTCCTAATCAAGCAGCTTTTTAAAGAAAAATAGAAACGTCAATCAGTATACTTGATTTTATCCCCAAAAGAGTAATTTAAAAAGAAAGATTGGATATTTAGGATAAACGATATCCTAAAGAGAATTAAATATAAAATAGAAGAGAAAAACGGCAGAAAGTCAGACTTTCCGCCGTATTAAACATTAACTCACGACAACAGATTGTTTCTCGTCTTCATCAACAGCAAAACACGCTACCAACTGTTGGTCATACTCATTTAATGTCGGCTGGAACTGAGTACATTGGCCAAAAGCTCTACGGCAACGAGCCGCGAAAGCACAGCCTGGAGGTGGGTTCAGTGGGCTCGGCAATTCCCCTGTTAACTTAATACGTTCACGCCTTGAGTCTGGGTTTAACCTTGGTGTTGCAGATAACAAGGCTTGTGTATAAGGATGCAAAGGGTTATTAAAAATCTGCTCTTTCGTGCCTTTTTCAACGCAACGTCCTAAATACATTACCATGACCTCATCAGCAATATGCTCAACCACAGATAAGTCATGGGAAATAAACACATAAGACAAGCCAAGATCCTGTTGTAAATCCATCATCAAGTTTAATACCTGAGCGCGAACAGAGACATCCAGCGCAGAAACAGGCTCATCTGCAACAACAATGTCTGGGTCAAGCATTAAACCTCGTGCTATCGCAATACGTTGTCTTTGCCCTCCCGAGAACATGTGTGGGTATCGGCTATAATGTTCTGTTTTTAAACCTACTTTTGCCATCATTGATAATACTTTTTCTTTGCGCTGTTCTTTCGATAGCGAAGTATTAATCAATAAAGGTTCTTCTAAAATTTGCCCCACCTTTTTACGGGGATTCAATGAGCCGTATGGGTTTTGGAAAACAATTTGAATTTTCTGACGGCGCAGCTTCTCCGCTGATTTATCTCTAATCAGCAAATTTTGATCTTGATAATACAATTCGCCATCAGAAGGTTGCTCTATCATCGTTAACAAACGACCAAGTGTGGATTTACCGCACCCCGACTCCCCAACTACGGCTAGCGTTTTACCTTTCTCTAATTCAAAAGAAACCCCATCTAACGCTTTAAGGGTTTTCTCCGCAGAAAAAAAACCACTTTTAACAGAATAATACTTTTTCAAATCCACGGCTTTTAGCAATGGGGTATGTTGTTTGTCACTCATAATGTTGGCCTCCCCATATCATCTAACGGCATATGGCATTTGACTTGGCGATCACCAACGGTTTGTAACATTGGCTCCTCTTGACGGCACTTATCCGTTGCGTATGGGCAACGTGGATTTAATAAACAACCGACAGGCCTGTCATATTTACCGGGAACAACACCAGGGAGTGATGCTAAACGTGATTTATTCGTTGCAAACTCAGGTAATGCTCTCAATAGTGCTTGGGTATAAGGGTGACGTGGGTGTTTAAAAATATCACTCGCTTTTGCTGATTCAACCACCTGCCCTGCATACATCACGATGATATGGTGTGCAGCTTCAGCCACAAGTGCAAGGTCATGGGTGATCAACACTAACGCCATGTTTTCTTGCTGTTGTAGCTCCAAAAGTAGCTCAATAATCTGCGCTTGAATTGTGACATCCAAAGCTGTTGTTGGCTCATCAGCAATCAACAGTTTAGGGCGACAAGCAATCGCCATTGCAATCATCACCCGCTGACTCATCCCACCTGATAATTGATGGGGATAGACATCCAAGCGTGATTGAGGATCAGGGATACCTACCATGTCGAGTAAATCGATAGCCCGCTGTTTCCGTGTGCTTTTACTGCCACCTTGATGCACTTTGAGTGCTTCCATGATTTGATAACCCACGGTAAAACATGGGTTTAGGCTGGTCATCGGGTCTTGGAAAATCATCGCGACATCCGCACCAATAATTTGTCTACGTTCTTTTTCAGGCATAGACAATAAATCGCGTCCATCAAACTCCAACGATTCTGCCATCACTTTCCCGGGGTAATCAATTAACCCCATGATGGCAAGTGAGCTAACCGATTTCCCAGAACCAGATTCACCGACGATACCAACGACTTGCCCTTTATCAACGCTATAACTGATACGATCAACCGCGCGAAATGGCGCTTTTCCATCGCCAAAATGAACCGAGAGTTGTTCTACATTTAACAGTGCCATTAGATTACCTCATCACTGCTTGAGTTTTGGATCGAATGCATCGCGTAAACCATCACCCATCAGGTTAAACGCAAGCACCGTCAGTAAAATCGCCAGTCCTGGGAAAGTCACCACCCACCATGCACTCTGTGCAAACTGCAGCACATCAGACAGCATAGTTCCCCACTCAGGAGTTGGTGGCTGAGCGCCCATACCGAGGAAACCCAAAGCAGCCATATCTAAGATAGCATTCGAAAAACCTAAAGAGGCCTGTACAATCAATGGAGCCAAACAGTTAGGTAAAATATTCACAAACATTTGACGTATTGAGCCTGCACCAGCAACTCGAGAGGCCGTCACATAATCACGGTTCACTTCCACTAAAACGGCGGCACGCGTTAACCTGATATAGTGAGGTAAAGCAACAAAAGTCAGAGCAATAGACGCATTAACAATAGAAGGCCCAAAAATTGCGACTAAAACTAAAGCCAATAGCAAGCTAGGTAATGCCAACATGATATCAACTACACGCATGATTAGCGCATCAACAATACCACCGAAGTAACCTGCAATTACGCCAATGGTCACGCCCATTATCAAGGACAGCACGACAACCAAGCACCCAACTAATAAAGATAAACGAGCGCCATACATCAAGCGAGAAAGTAAATCACGCCCAACATCATCCGTTCCTAGAATAAACTGCCAGCTCCCACCCTCATCCCAAACTGGTGGAGCCAATAAAAAATCACGAAACTGTTCATCAGGGGCATGTGGTGCTAATACACCCGCAAAAATAGCAATTAGTACCATCAGGATGATATAAAACATCCCAACAACGGCCCCTTTATTACGTTTAAAATAATGCCAAAATTCTTGTAATGGTGTCATCGGCTGTGGGGCGCTGACAACAGTTGGCTCAGTAGATTGAGACATTTAGCGCTCCTTATTTTTTATGACGAATGCGTGGATTTACAATGCCATATAGCAAGTCGACCACTAAGTTAACAAAAATGATCAGCGTTGCCACGAGCAGTACGCCACCTTGTACGACAGGGTAGTCACGACGTTGCAGCCCTTCGATTAACCAACGTCCCAACCCAGGCCATGAGAAAATAGTTTCTGTTAAAATAGCGCCTGCTAACATGACGCCAACTTGTAAACCGATAACCGTTACAACGGGAAGTAAAGCGTTGCGTAGTGCGTGGATTAGGATCACGCGTGCACGGCCAAGGCCTTTCGCTCGCGCTGTTCGAATATAATCTTCGCCTAACACTTCCAACATTGATGAACGCGTCATGCGAACAATAACCGCCAGAGGGATCGTCCCTAATACAATAGAAGGCAATATCAAGTGCTCAACAGCATCAATAAAGTTACCTTCTTCACCCCAAATCCAAGTATCGATTAACATAAAACCGGTCAGTGGGTTTGAATCATCAAGGAAGACCATATCACTCACCCGCCCAGCAACTGGGGTGAGGTCTAATTGCACCGACACTAACATGATGAGCATAATCCCCCACCAAAATATCGGCATTGAATAACCCGTTAAAGAAAGACCAATCGCGGTGTGGTCAAAGATTGACCCACGTTTTACAGCGGCTAAAACCCCAACAGGGATACCAACAGAAACCGCAAAAATCATTGCACAAGTGGCTAATTCAACTGTCGCTAAAAAGCGAGGTAAAAACTCTTCCCAAACACCAATACGGCTTTTTAGAGAAATCCCTAAGTCACCATGAAATATCCCATTAACATAATGCAGATATTGCTTCCAAAGTGGCTGGTCAAGGCCTAACTCAGCCATTAAGTAGGCGTGCCTTTCAGGAGAGATCCCCCTCTCCCCAGCCATGATCATAACTGGGTCACCGGGGATCATGTGAACAAAAGCAAAAGTAAGTAGTGTGATACCGATAAACGTCGGGATCACAAGCCCCAATCGTCGGAGGATAAATTGCAGCATATCCTGAATCTCTTTAATAATGCCGTTGACGGCTCTTAGTCCGTTTGGCTACTCAGAAAATAAATTTTCCGGGTGCTCACAAACAACTGAACTTCTCTGTTTCTTCTAAGTCTTTGGGTTATTGATCCTTATGGGTGCTGCTTACAGCACGCTTAGATGCAAGAAACCGTTAACATGATTAATTTACAGACTACTTAATACAAAACTCACCGTGCAAAATTATCATCTAGAAGAATACCCCTTAGAGGAGAAAACGCCCCGCGCTGCAAATTAGCAACGAAGGGCATTAACAGATTAGATACGATTACTTCTCAATGTCGACGTTTTCGAAGTGATGTTTACCTAATGGATCAACCACATAGCCTTTCACTTCCTTACGTACAGGTTCAAACACCGTTGAGTGTGCAATGATAAGCGCAGGAGCCTGCTCATTCATTACGACTTGTGCCTGTTTATACAATTCGACGCGTTTGTCATGATCAGCCGTCTGACGTGCAGGTTGGATCAAGTTTTCAAAGCTTTGATTACACCATTTTGAATAGTTAGAACCTTGTTCTTTTGCTGCACAGCTAAATAATGTTGCGAAGAAATTATCAGGGTCACCATTATCACCAGTCCAACCCATCATCACGGTTTGAGGCTCACCATCTTTCGCACGTTTGAGATATTCGCCCCACTCATAGCTCACAACTTTAGATTTAACACCGATCTTTGACCAATCCGCTTGGATCATTTCAGCCATACGGCGCGCATTTGGGTTATACGGACGTTGTACTGGCATTGCCCATAAATCAATCTCAAAGCCATTAGGGAAGCCTGCTTCTGCTAATAATGCTTTTGCTTTTTCAGGGTTATATTCATAATCCTTCACAGCGTCGTTATATCCCCACATTGTTGGCGGGATTAAGTTTTTCGCTTTCTGACCTGCGCCTTGATAAACCGCATCAATGATGGCGTCTTTATTCACTGCCATTGAGAGGGCTTGACGAACTTTTTGGTTATCCAGTGGTTTTTTCTCAACATTATATGAAAGATAGCCAACGTTCAGACCTGGCTGCTCCATCAATGTAATGTTTTTATCTTGCTTCATCCGCTCTAAGTCAGCCGGGTTTGGATATGGCATAACTTGGCATTCATTTTTTTGTAACTTAGCATAACGTACTGAAGCATCCGGCGTGATTGAGAAAACTAAGCGGTCAAGTTTCGGTTTTGTACCCCAATACTGATCATTGGCTTTATACAGAATACGAGAGTCTTTTTGGTATTGCTGTAAAACAAATGGGCCCGTCCCTATTGGGTTTAAGTCCACTTTTTCTGGCGTACCTGCTTTGAGCATTTGGTCCGCATATTCCGCAGAAAGGATTGATGCAAAGTCCATAGCCATATCCGCTAAGAATGGAGACTCAGGGCGAGTTAGCGTAATTTTTACTGTGTTATCATCAACTTTTTCAACTTTATCAATGATTTTGTCCATATCCATGCCCATAAAGTACTCATAGCTACCACCTGATACTTTATGATATGGGTGATTAGCGTCTTTTTGGCGCATAAATGTGTAGATCACATCATCTGCATTGAAGTCACGGCTTGGCTTAAATTGTTTATTAGAGTGCCATTTAACCCCTTTGCGTAAATGGAAGGTATATACCTTGCCATCATCACTTACTTCCCAGCTTTCAGCTAAGCCAGGTGCGATCTCTGTTGTCCCTAATTTAAATTCAACTAAACGGTTATATAATGGGATTGAACTTGCATCATACGTTGTTCCGGAAGTAAAGAGTTGAGGGTTAAAACCTTCAGGAGAACCTTCTGAACAATAAACTAATGTTTTTGCTTGTACTGAGGCCGATACAGCCAATGCTGCTAATGTTAACCCTACAGTAAGTAGACCTGTCTTTTTAATAGAGCGCATCTGTATGCTCCTATGTTGTTTTTGCTTAATGCCTAAACCCGTCATATAAATGACAGATGTAGTATCTGTATTTTTTGTTATTCATTGTGCAATTAATCAACTGTCACTCACTTCGTCAATAGCCGTATTTGCTACACACCCACAACTCTCGTAACATATTAGAAACATTTGTCACGCTAAATTAGCTTAATATATTACCAATCAAGACAAAAGGCAGACGTTATAACCACATTATTATTGATGATTAGTGTTTTATGTTTGAGCTATTTATTTTTATATTTGTGATTAAGTGCTGAATTAGTGAACGAATATAGCGTGCTATACGGAGGTATGCAAAATAAAACTCTAAAGGAAATAAAGTTAGAAACTATTTTAGTTTGTTATTATTTAGCTTGTTTTTCATGCAGACAAAAAACATTCAACTAAACAAGCTAAACATAATTTTAACTATTTGATAACTTAAAGAATAAAATCGCTATATGTCACTTTTTTATTTAATTAGACTGAATACAGAAAATGCTTTTATACCCACCATAAAAGATATAATTATCCAAAATTAAAATATATAGAATAAAAACAAATGGATACAGGAAAAACCAATTAAGTTAATAATGAAAACTGAATTTAATACCGGAACTGACTGTATTGAAAGCAAGCGGCTGAGATTGCCATAAAGGGGTATCAATGAATAAATGGTAAGACAAGCCCTTTAACTGACCTTTCGCGCCTATTTTACAGCCTAACAGTAGGTTCTCTTTCCAAAATGTCGCTCGGTCATTCGCCGTTGTTCCTAAGCCTAATGACGAATACAACTGTACATGTGGCCAAGGAGTCTGCCACCGCAGCTCATTGTGAAATTTTAAGCTATGATCCCCCATTTCAAAATGTTTTACCCCCGTAAGAAAACCACTCACACCGCCATTTCCTATGAATGTATCACGTTCTAATAAAGCATCTAGATTGGAACGACTTAACTGCACATCAAGTTGGCTTAGATAATAAAACGGCTGTATTTCTCTCAAGTTAGACAGTGAAAACTGAAAGATTTGTGCTTTATCCAAACCTGTCGTTTTTTGTGCATTAGCACCAAACCAATCTACCCCTTGTTTGTATTTTAAAGAAACAAGCGTATTCCCCTTTAAAAAATCAACCTGATGGGAAAATTCAGCAATAGCATAGCTCGCCAGACGTTTTTGCGTCTGTAAACGTAAGTCGGATAAAAAAGTATCACTTTTTTGAACTTGGCTACCAATACCGAATGAAGTAACTGCGTTTTCAGTGCGATTCAGTATGCGCTCAATTTGTAGCAATAAACCCCAGCTACGCTGTTGAAAAGGTAAATTAACATCATAATTTGTTATTACTACTTGGTTTTTATGGTACTCAGCAGATACAGAAAATAGCCAATAGTGGTATGGGAGAGAATATAACAATACCATTGATTTCATTTCGCTTCCGTTAAAAGCATTTAAGTGATGGTTAACCTCTGAATACAAAAAATCACTTCGTAGTAAAGGATTTGCAAGCATCCATATATGGCTTATAACATTAGTCGTTTGCCCAGCAGCCCTGTGAGCTTCATAAGAAATCACCCCATTTAATGCACGGCGTTGCTGGCCAACAACGATAACTTGAGTGGCATTTTTATCGACGTCATCAGGCACTAGATTTATATGAAATGGAAGTAAAGATACATTCTGTAAATTAGATAAGCCTTGTTCAATATGGCGGAGATTTAATAGATCCCCTGGCTTCAGTGGAAAAATAGATAATAAAGAGCGATCTTTGTTTTTTTCATTTTGGTAACTCACCGCAGAGATAGTCCCCTCAACGATTTTTATACGCAAAATACCAAACAAAAATGTTTGCTCAGGATAGTATAAATATGAGGTTAAATAACCTGCGCGGACAAGGTCAGCTGTAATATAATCGGCATACTCCAATAGCTTACGATCATCAACGCATTGCCCTTCAATTTGCTGCCTCCATGCATTAATACGTCTTGGCTCTACTTTAGTTAACCGCTGGGAATTTACCAAATGAACTTGATTAATAAGAATGCATTGCGCGGTATTAATAGGTTGAGTTATAGCGGAACTATAAGCGTGAGAAGTAACAAGAATATATAACCCTAACAATAAAAAACGAATGTGTTTTGGTACAACGTATTTTGCTTTCATTAACAGGTCCTTGTCATGAAAAACTGTTTTATTAGCTAAAACCACCCTAATAGAGGGAGTTGCCAGCAAAAAATACGTAACCCATGAGATATTCTCAAACCGTATGCTTTTATCTATATCAGCAGAATCTAGGTGTTGGATGCAAGTAAAGTTATTCTTAAAAATGGAGAGGAAATGAGAAGTGCCATAAACGGAAAAACCCACCTCATTGAGGTGGGTTTTAAAATTTGGTCGGCGAGAGAGGATTCGAACCTCCGACCCACTGGTCCCAAACCAGTTGCGCTACCAAGCTGCGCTACTCGCCGAAAACGGTGTGAATAATACTGCCAAGAATGGGGGTCGTCAACCCATTTTTTATTAATTTGGCTCGAGTGCTGATAAAACCACCAAAATGGTAAGGTTTATAGGCAACTCACCTTATTTTACTAAAAAAATAAGCACTAAATTAATTTAGTGCTTATTTATCAAACAGATTAACTTTTATAAAAATAGCATCATAAAACCAGTTTATGGCCTAATTTTAAGTTATTGCAGTAAAGAAATATCTGCTACCTTTAAAAACAGCTCACGTAATTGGCTTAATAGCGTCAAACGGTTAACACGAACCGCTTGGTCTTCGTCCATTACCATCACATTTTCAAAGAATTCATCCACTACATCGCGTAAAGAAGCTAGCTCAGCTAATGCTTCTTGATAATTTCTTTGCGCAAACATTGGAGCAAGCTTTTCTTGTAGAACTACAACATGAGTTGCTAGTTTCACTTCTTCTGGTGTTTTCAGTACAGAAGCTAAGACAGTATCCGCTAATTTTTCTTCTGATTTACTCAGAATATTAGAAACACGCTTATTTGCCGCTGCAAGCGCTTGTGCTTCATCTAGCGTACGGAAGTGAGTCACAGCTTTCACTCGTGCATCGAAGTCAGCAGGTTGAGTTGGGTGACGAGCTAATACAGCTTGGATGGTATCAATGCTATAACCTAATTCTTGATACCAAGAACGGAATCGGCCAAGCATAAATTCGACCACATCATTAACGACGTCTTTATTCGTTAATTTATCGCCGTATAAACGAGCTGCTTCGGCGGTCATTTCAACGAGATCAAGCTGATAGCCTTTCTCAACGATAATGCGTAACACACCCAAAGCCGCGCGACGAAGAGCAAATGGGTCTTTATCACCTTTAGGGTGCTGCCCAATACCAAAGATACCGGCAAGTGTATCCATTTTCTCAGCAATGGCTAATGCAGCAGAAACATCAGTAGAGGGAAGTGCATCACCGGCAAAACGTGGTTGGTATTGCTCTTTCAGAGCCAATGCGACGTCTTCTGATTCACCATCATGCCGAGCATAATGCATACCCATTACACCTTGAGTATCTGTGAATTCAAACACCATATTGGTCATTAAGTCGCATTTAGCGAGTAAGCCAGCACGAGTCGCATGATTAACGTCTGCACCAATTTTATTGGCAACCCAACCCGATAGTGCTTCTAAACGGTCTGTTTTATCACGCAAAGTACCTAATTGCTTTTGGAATAGCACCGTTTCTAAGCGCGGTAAGTTGTCTTCTAAACGTTGCTTACGGTCAGTTTTAAAGAAAAACTCCGCGTCAGCTAAACGAGGGCGTACAACTTTTTCGTTACCTGAAATAATTTGTTGAGGATCAGAAGATTCAATATTCGCCACAAAGATAAAATTAGGCATTAATTTACCCGCATTATCATAGACGGGGAAATACTTCTGGTCACCTTTCATGGTATAAACCAATGCTTCAGATGGGACGTCTAAAAATTTCTCTTCAAACTTCGCCGTTAAAACAACTGGCCACTCAACCAATGAAGCAACTTCTTCAAGTAAACTATCAGTTAAATCAGCGTTACCACCTAAAGCTTGAGCCGCCTTTTCTGCATCCGCTTTGATTACGGCTTTACGCTCTTCGTAATCAGCCATCACTTTACCGCGTTCACGTAGGATAGCAGGATATTGCTCGGCGTTATCAATGGTGAATTCTGCTTCACCCATAAAACGGTGCCCACGAATTGTGCGCCCACTCTTAATACCTAAAATTTCACCCTCAATGACATCACTACCTAACAGCAATGTTACAGTGTGAACAGGGCGAACAAATTGGGTGTCTTTATCTGCCCAACGCATTAATTTAGGAATAGGTAGTTTAGCAAGTGAGCGGCTAACCATATCAACCAGTAGTTCATTCACGGCTTGCCCTTTAACTTGGGCACGATAAAGTAACCACTCGCCTTTATCGGTTGTTAAACGCTCAGCTTGGTCAACGGTGATACCACAGCCTCGAGCCCAACCTTCTGCGGCTTTAGTTGGTTGGCCATCAGGGCCAAAAGCCTGAGAAATAGCAGGACCACGTTTTTCAACCTCACGGTCAGGTTGGGAAGATGCTAAATCAGCAACTTTTAGTGCCAAACGACGGGGTGCAGCAAACCACGTTACCGCGCCATGCGCAATATTCGCGCTATCAAGTTCGCTGGTAAAATTTGCAGCAAATGATTCAGCTAATGAACGAAGAGCCTTCGGCGGTAACTCTTCGGTGCCGATTTCCACAAGGAAAGTCTGTTGAGTCATGACAGCCTCTTAATTCTTATGACACATAGGGAATCCAAGCGCTTCGCGTGAAGCATAATAAGCTTCAGCAACCCCTTTCGTCAGGGTGCGGATACGTAAAATATAGCGTTGGCGTTCAGTAACAGAAATAGCTTTACGCGCATCAAGTAAGTTAAAAGTATGAGCAGCTTTCAAGATACGTTCATAAGCCGGCAGTGGAAGTGGAGTTTCCAAAGCGAGCAGATGTTGAGCTTCTTTTTCATATTCTTCAAAGCATTTGAAAAGAAAATCAACATTTGCATATTCGAAGTTGTAAGTTGATTGTTCAACTTCATTTTGATGGTAAATGTCACCATAAGTGGTTTTGCCCAGCGGACCATCACACCATACAAGATCATATACGCTATCAACACCTTGGATGTACATCGCCAAGCGTTCCAAGCCATAAGTGATTTCGCCAGTCACAGGTTTACACTCAAGCCCACCCACTTGCTGGAAATAGGTAAATTGAGTCACTTCCATACCATTTAACCATACTTCCCAACCTAAACCCCAAGCCCCTAAAGTTGGGTTTTCCCAGTTATCTTCAACAAAGCGAATGTCATGAACAGTTGGGTCAACACCCAGCTCTTTTAAAGAACCGAGGTATAATTCTTGGATGTTATCTGGTGATGGTTTAATAATCACCTGAAATTGATAATAATGCTGCAAACGGTTTGGGTTTTCACCATAGCGGCCATCTGTTGGCCGGCGAGATGGCTGAACATAAGCCGCCGCAATAGGCTCAGGGCCTAATGCTCGCAAACATGTCATTGGGTGGGAGGTTCCTGCGCCGACTTCCATGTCCAGTGGTTGAACAATGGTACAGCCTTGGCGCGCCCAGTAATCCTGCAATGTCAGGATAAGACCTTGAAAGGTTTTGGTATCAAACTTTTGCATGTTAGATCCGCACGCGATACGTTAAATTAATGAAAGTACGTCAGTATACCCTTTGACCGCAAGATATACAGCATTGAATATGTCTGTATTTATTCTAAAAATAAAAAAAAATACTTTCACCCCTTTTAAGCTGGTTATTTATACAGTATAAATATCTCATTTTTAAAAAAGATTAATATGATTGTAAAAAGGATGAAAAATGAATACAGCATCAACACGTTGCCATTGGGTTAATAAAGACCCTGAATATATTGCTTATCATGATCATGAATGGGGCAAACCAACCCATGATAACCAAGCCCTGTTCGAAATGATCTGCCTTGAAGGGCAACAAGCAGGTCTTTCTTGGTACACTATTTTGAAAAAACGCCAAGGTTATCGGGAATTATTCTATCAATTTGATCCTAAAAAAATCGCCTTGATGAACGACAGTGATATAGAACGCCTTATGCAAGAGCCCCGTATTATCCGTAATAGGTTAAAAATTAAAGCGATAATTGCCAACGCAAAAGCCTATTTAGCAATGAAAGAAAGCGGAGAGGACTTTTCCACTTTTCTTTGGCAATTTGTTAATGGCCAACCTATTGTCAATGGCTGGGAAAACTCGTCCCAAGTCCCCGCCGAAACAGAACTTTCTATGCTGCTTTCTAAAGCGCTCAAAAAACGTGGGTTTAAGTTTGTCGGTTCAATTACTTGTTATGCCTTTATGCAAGCCACTGGCATGATAAATGACCATTTAATACATTGTTGCCAGTTTAAATAAATTAGTGTTTATGGATGATACTTAGCGTATAAAAAGAAAAAGAAACTATCAAACCATTAACATCGCAGAATTTTCATCCATTAATTTATCCATTACCAGATATTTAAATCACAAATATATGCAAATGAGCGGTTGAACTCTAAGGTTCAGCAGAGTATGTTTTAAATCCTATTAACAATTTATATAGACATATGTGAATAAATGCGATGATATTCTCTAAATTTGGTAATAAATTTGCTCAAAATTCAGGTATTTCATTATTAATGAAAGACTTGAATGAAGGCATAAGAACCCCCGGCTCCATAATGTTAGGGGGAGGGAACCCAGCTCATATCCCTGAAATGGACAAGTATTTCCAAGATCTGTTAACTGAAATGTGTGCTAATGGCCAATTGACGGACACTTTATGTAATTATGATGGTCCTCAAGGCAAAGATGCCATGTTGAAAGCGCTTGCTGCAACACTAAAAGCAAAACTAGGTTGGAATATTAGTGCGAAGAATATCGCTCTATCAAATGGTAGCCAAAGTGCGTTTTTCTACCTATTTAACTTGCTAGCTGGTCGCTTTGAAGATGGTATCACCCGTAAAGTTCTATTTCCTTTAGCGCCTGAATATGTGGGTTATGCGGATTCTGGGCTCGACGATGATTTATTTGTCGCCAACAAACCGCAAATTGAATTTCTACCTAATGGTCAATTTAAATACCGTGTGGATTTCAATACACTAGAAGTCACTGATGATATTGGTGTTATTTGTGTTTCTCGTCCAACAAACCCAACTGGTAATGTAATTACCGATGAAGAAGTTGAACACTTAGATCAATTAGCTAAACAAAATAACATTCCACTATTAATAGATAATGCTTATGGTGTTCCTTTTCCAGGTATTATATTCAGTGAAGCCACACCATTTTGGAATGAAAATGTCATTCTGTGTATGAGCTTATCTAAACTTGGTTTACCGGGGACTCGTTGCGGTATTATCATCGCGAATGAAGAAATCATAGAAGCCGTCAGTAACATGAATGGCATTATTAGCTTAGCTCCCGGTGGGATTGGGCCTGCCCTAGCTTTAGAGATGCTGAAAAAAGACGACCTTATATCGCTGTCCCAAAATGTCATAGGGCCTTTTTACAAACAACGTGTAGAAGAGGCAATTGACATCATTCGCCGTTATATCCCTGAAGATAAGTGCTTAATACATAAGCCTGAAGGGGCTATTTTCCTGTGGCTATGGTTTAAAGATTTACCTATTAATTGTTTAGAATTATACCAACGCTTGAAAAAACGGGGGGTCTTAATGGTTCCCGGCCACTACTTTTTTCCTGGTATCGAGCAAGATTGGCCACATGCACACCAATGTATGCGTATGAACTATGTTCCTGAACCCGCAAAAATTGAACAAGGCATTAAAATACTGGCTGAAGAATTAGAAAAAGCTTATCAAGAAGTCACTTCTTAAATTGAAGTAAAAAAAAGCCCTTTCAATGATAGAAAGGGCTAAAATTAGCGAGAACTCCGTAATTGAAATCAAATTTATTTTTCAATACGAATATCATTCAAAACTATTAAAACAGGTTTTAGACTTGGTGATTGCTTGAACAACGGTACTTTTTATCTCTATATATCGTGATACTAACTATTATTTTTTATGTACCTTATCAATCACAGCCCTTCTAACTCACCCTATCAAATTGAAAAATATATATTTATTTTATAAGAAAACGCTAAACTGCCCAAAATAAGATTGCAAGTAATTGAGGAGAAATAATCCTTAAAAACATCGCCAATGGATATACTGTCGCATAAGATAATGCAGGGGCACCACTCGTCGGGTGAATACCATTTGCAAATGCCAGTGCCGGAGGGTCAGTCATCGAACCCGCTAATACCCCACAAAGGCTTAAATAATTCATTTTGCCAAAAATTCGGGCAACGACCCCCGTAATAAATAAAGGCACAAACGTAATCAACAAACCATAGCCAATCCACGTTAACCCATCACCTTTAATTAAGGTATCAATAAACCCACCACCAGAATTTAGCCCCACCACAGCTAAAAACATCACAATACCGAGCTCCCTTAAAGCAAGGTTAGCGCTCGGTGGCATAAACCAATATAAGCGGCCAATAGTCCCTATCCGGCCTAAAATTAATGCGACAACCAGCGGCCCACCAGCTAAACCTAATTTAAGTGCGGCAGGAAAACCTGGTACAAAAACGGGAATAGACCCCAATACAACCCCAAGACCAATACCAAGAAAGACTGGAAGCATTTGTACTTGTTGAAGCTTTTGTTTCGCATTACCTAATAAAGCAGTCACCGCTTCAATAGATTCAGGCCGTCCAACAATATTTAGAATATCGCCAAACTGTAAAACTGAATTATTATTTGCCACCAAATCAATACCTGTACGATTTAGGCGTGTAACCACAACATCATATTTTTGTTTTAAATTTAGCTCTTTAAGCCGTTTACTTAGTACAGCATCATTGGTCACTACCACTCTGACAGAATGTAAAGTTGAATTTGATGTCGATAACGAGGCATCGACTTCTTCACCCAAAATTAAACGAACTTTGTTTAAATCTTCTTTCTGACCAACAACATGAAGTAAATCACCCAAGTGAATCTCTGTTGTTGGTTGAGGGACAACAAGCATATCGCCACGCTTTAACCTTGAACAAACAATGGCTTCACTACCAAGCAATGGAACATCTTGCATCATCAAACCATCAAGATTCGCGTTACGAATAGCAATGTTCATTGTTTGTAGGGCATCGCGCTGTTGAAAATTAGAGCTATTGAATGCAGACGCTTCTTTATCCACTGAAATTCGAAAGATAATTCGTACAAGCCACATCACCAATAAAATACCGCAAATCCCCATAGGATATGCCATGGCATACCCCATTCCCATTTGGTCAACAAGATTTGGGTCTGAGCCTAAATCTGTTAAAATTTGCTGCCCTGCCCCCAGAGATGGAGTATTGGTTACTGCGCCTGAGAAAATACCTAATATGATTGGCAAAGGAATATTAGCGACTTTATAAATAATTGCGGTTACAACAGCCCCTAATACAACGACCATCAATGCAAAGCCATTAAGCTTCAAGCCCGAAACTCGAAGCGAAGAGAAAAAACCGGGTCCAACTTGAATACCTATCGTGTATACAAAAAGTATTAAGCCAAACTCCTGAATAAAATGCAGCATGTCTTTATTGAGTTGTAAACCATAACTTTGAGCAAAGTGCCCAACGATGATCCCTCCAAAAAGGACACCTCCGATACCTAACCCAACATTACGGATTTTCCAATTACCAATCCATAATCCAAGCGCGGCAGCCAACGCCAACAAACTTACAGTAAGAGCTAATTCACTCATAGACCGCATCCTTTTGACGATAAGTAACCCATTACCTCAACCTAAATAGGCGAGAAAACATACTACTGAATCGATTATGCCAAATAGCACAGCAGTAATATGTGCCATAGAGCACAGTTCAGGATGAATTAAAATGGCTATTTATTTGAGTTTTCAATCTGATAACAAATATAGAATAGTAAACCTTTATTCTTTAACGTTATTCACAGTCTATATAGATACACAAAGAATAAACAACCTCAGCTAATACTTAAAAATAATGCATTAACATAAAAAATATATCTTGTTAAATTCGATAATAATATCGCTCTGTCATTGTGAATTTTTTGTTTTTAGTTATTATAACTACAAGTTAGAACTAACAAACCAATTTAGGTTAACTAGCATATGTCGAGTTTAATTTCAGCACGGTTACTTACCCTTATAATACCTGTTATTTTAAGTGGTTGTTCAAGTATTATGACTCATGCCGGCCCTTCAGAAGGCTATTATCCGGGTTCTAAAAATAGTATTAAAATGATTAAAGATGATGAGACAGGTTGGGTTGTTAGGCCGCTACTTGCTATTGACCTTCCATTTTCTTTCATAATGGATACCCTTTTAATTCCATTAGACTATTCTAGGTCGAATAACGACTCAAAAGAAGATTCCCCCAAAAAGCGCTTGGAAGAATTAGATAAAAAAACAATAAATTAATGAATTTATTTAATGTTACCTGTTTTTTAATGGTAATGACTTAATTTAAATAATTATATACCCACTAGTTTTATGGGATTTTTGTAAACTTAAAGGCAACTAACAACCTATTTTTTATAATAGTTTTGATTAGAATTATCTTTTTATTGGGTCAAAGTAATTAAACTATAGATGCTTATTTATATAGCCTAAATTAAATGTTATCTTCCTACTTTGACGAGAAATAACAACAGAATAAAATAAAGCAAATTATGAATAAAAAAGTTAACTAGAACATTTTTATTCATAATAATAGTGAATACCTTACTAAAATTTAACAAGATAACCCTGTTTCTACGATATAAATTTGCCTGAAACCATCTAGGTCACGCATAAAAGCAATCAGTTTATTGTTAGGAGAAAAAACAACAGCATCTGCTACTGGAGGTTGCTGGGTTCTCTCTGTTAATCTTTCTATAGCCCCAGATGCAACATGACAACGAACTACACTGTTATCCCAGATAAAAGCGATATACTCACCAGTGCTATCCCAATTAAATGCTGATTGAATTGGAGATAAGCTATGAGTAATTTGTAATATTCCCCCTGTAAGTGTATCTACTAAATATAACTGAGCATTACCGTGGTCGTCTGCCATCAAACAGGCGATTGATTGACCATTCGGTGAGGCTCTAAGCCAATGCCTTGGCTGCTTTGCTAGCCCTGGGAACTTTCTGTGATGTGTAAAGGTTAAACGCCTTTGAGACACCCCTTTTGGTGGAAAGGGCATCCGTGACTCCGTGCCTTGAATGGGGAACTCCCCTGCTATTGTGTATTTTTCAGGCTTTGCTGGGAGATCAACAAGATAAACCTCTGGCACAATGTCCCCATTTATAGAATGGGTATCACCAATAAATGCTAATGCCCTTTCTTGCCACTCCCCATTGCTTTTTTGATACCCTCTAACCCCGACCCACCCCTCTTCATATGCTCGGCTAATTTGATCGCTATTTGGCGCAGGCTCTAATGTGGTTTGCGTTACTACGCAACAGAAATAATCCCCATTATATTCCCTACAATGCTGTTTCACAGCGACCTCAACAGGCCCAGCTGGAACGGCTACAGCTACATTCCGTTGGTCTAATTTTGCATCTAATTCATGCATTACATGGTCGTTATAGGTAAAACTCAGCCATTTTCCATCAGGACTAAAAACATGTACATGAGTGCCTCCCCTTAACGCCCCCACTAAATAAGGAGGTGTAATACACATGGCATCAATAGGATAGGCAACATTTAGCTGTTCATCATGAACGTATACTCCTCGACGATGATGAAAGTCATACTGCCAATGCTCATCTGGATATTCAGGGCCGTGTATAAAGGCATATTTGGCCGGTGAATTTGGGCTGACAGTAACAACACCGACATGAGCCCCGTGACTCGCACGATAAATCTCAACCAGTTGTAACGTATTTACATGAATTTTTTCTATCGATAAACCAGTAAAAGAGCTCCCGCTTGGACGGACATCATAAGCTAACCATTCGCTATCAGGCGTCCATACATTAATATTAGTCAGCTGATGACATCTATTATCATAGGTTAAACGTGTTTCTTTATAAGGTAATTTGCTATTCAATCTGTTATCCTTTGGCATCATTAACTATCACTATCGGATTACTTTAACTAATCTACCCTATTGAGTACTAGAAAATCTCAGTCGAGAAGTTATTAAAGTAATAATACCCTTTAGTAATAACCTTAGCATCGAATAAAACCATCATGTTATTAAGTGTACTTTATATCATTGGTATCACCGCCGAAGCCATGACTGGGGCGCTTGCTGCTGGTCGGAGAAAAATGGACGTCTTTGGCGTCATCATTATTGCATCTGCCACTGCGATTGGCGGTGGCTCCGTCCGTGATATTTTACTTGGTCACTACCCTCTTGGTTGGGTCGAACACCCAGAGTATATTCTGACTGTTGCTGGAGCCGCTATTGTAACAATTTGGATAGCTCCGATGATGAAACACTTAAGACGGTTATTTTTAATTTTGGATGCTATCGGGCTTATTGTTTTTTCTATACTTGGCGCTCAAATTGCGTTAGATATGAATTACAGCCCAATCATTGCAGCAATCGCCGCAGTGATTACTGGTGTTTTTGGTGGTGTTTTAAGAGACATGTTGTGTAATACCATACCTTTAGTGTTCCAAAAAGAAGTCTATGCGGGTGTCTCTTTTGCCGCTGCTTGGATTTACATCGGTTTGGTGCATACCCCACTCCCCAAAGATATTGTCGTTATCATTACCCTTGTTGTTGGCTTAAGTGCTAGGTTAATAGCAATTCGCTATCGCCTTGGGCTGCCCATTTTTAATTATGAAAGCCAAGATTAAATACCTCTATAACCAAACTTCTCGCCCCAAAGTGAACTGAACGACGGGGCTCTGCCGTATGTTGAATAACAACTTTTGAGTGATTACTTACTCCCCATTAACAACACTAAATTAAGGGGAGTTTACTTGTCTACCCGCCAACACTTGTAGAATCAATTGGACTTCAGGCTCTGCTAACCATTTGCTAAGTTTTTTCTTTTGATTGGCGGTTAATTTCATTTTGTTAATCACAGATTGGTTATCCAACATTTTCAAATCAGTAATTCGCCCTATATATTCTTTTGGTAAAGGGATCGCTAGCCCCCTTAACCATGCAGAAAGTGGTTGGACACTGGCCAATCTTAATTGCTCAATTAATAACTGATTTCTTTTATTTTTAGGTAAACTATTTTGCCATGACTCTGATAGCCATGTTGTTAGCTGAGTGAGGTTATTATGAGTGACCCACTGCTGCCATGTGGCTTCACTGATCCCTTTCATATTTAATTGCTTACCTAACCAAACGAGCCTCGCAACAAACTGTTGCAGGCAAGACCTCGTATAAGTAAAACAAGTTAATGAGTGGAATTGTATAAAATTGGTGGTATCAGGATAAAGTCGTTCTTCTCGCCGCCAAACAACTTCTTCAATTTTCGGTGTCCCCAACCCTGAAAGGGAGACAAGGACTTTATCTCCGACTAACAAATCACGTTTTTTCCATGAAGACAGCGACCCTAGACTTACCCTAGAAATTTTTTTTGAATCAATCGTCACTGGGCTAATGACTGCGACAACACTGACCCGCCCTGTTCGACCTACTTTGAACTGTAATTCGACGATACCTGACAACGTGCTACGAAACGGGTATTTCCACGCTATCGCCCAACTATTTTGCTTAGCCTGCCAAGCCTGTGCGCTTGGGGCAGGGAAACTTTTTAATACTATGCCGTCGGTTACGAAAGGTAATTTACTTTGATAGTAATATTCACGTAATTGCTTAACGTCAGCTTTACTTTCAATCTTATGGCTATATTGCTCTGCAAGTGGGAAGCCGATTTTAGAAAGTAATGACAGCTGTGCTTTGGGGTCAGTATTTCCCGATGGCCACGCCCAAATGAAAATGCCAATATTATTTTCATTGGATGTTGGCAAATTTTTTCGCATTAACCACCCAGCGACTTTATTTCTCGCATTTATTCCCCCATATTCTGCTTGAATATGTTCATGCATTTGCCAAAAAAGCTCCCCCTGAAGGATTAATGTCCCCTGATGTTTAATTTTTTTAGGTACTGTAGGGATAAAATCCGCTTTTGCTCGCCACTCTATGCCTTCAAGGTTATTACCTCTACTTATCATTGAAATAAGTTGCCTATTTTCATAAACCAAGCTGACTGCTACACCATCGATTTTTGGTTGAAGCCAAATATCCTTGCGTGTATTTATCCAGTTATAGACTTCTCGTTCATTAAGTTTTTTTAACCCTGTATGGGGGATTGGGTGTTTAGCCAATAACACTTTTTCAGGAAGAGGGACAGGGGGAAGTTTTTCTGAAAGCTGGCGACACCGCTGCATAGAGCGCCATAGGTTGAGTAATTGGTCATAGGCTTCATCACTAATTGGGCTACTACCTGATAACTGATAAGCCTGATCCCACTTCTGTAATTGTCCCCCTAACCTATTACTCTCTTGAGCTATTAAGGTGAGGTTTTTTGCTTCGCACAGTCCGTCAACTGAATGATTACTCGCCGCCTGCACCACATTTACACCAACCACTAACCCAACAATTAATTTGCTTAGCCTATAAACTAAAACCAATATATACCTACAGATAATAGAAAACATAAACATTCCTTGTCGTTATCCACCGATGACGGTGCCTTCATTTAGCTCTTTTCTACCCCCTTAAGCATGAAGCTATTTTTTGTAGCACTCATATCAAAATGCCGTTATTTGCAAAAGTCTTCGCAAAAAAAATGTGATTTTCATAAGTAAAAGACTAATTTCTGGAACCGGCTCACAACTTGATCGCAAATTAAATATTTTTATCTAAAATTCATGGTTTATTGTTATCGCTGCATGTTAGCGCAAGTATGTGTATACTATGTCGGGTTTATCACCATCTTTTATGTTTAATCCTCGACTATTCAAGAAATCATCATGATACAAGGCACGTTATATATTGTTTCTGCGCCTAGCGGTGCGGGTAAATCAAGTCTCATTCAGGCTTTATTAAAAACACAACCATTGTATGACACTCAAGTTTCTGTTTCTCATACAACACGAGCAGCACGTCCTGGGGAAGTTCATGGCGAACACTATTTCTTTGTATCTGAAGCTGATTTTTTAGGTATGGTCGAAAAAGGTGAGTTCTTAGAACATGCTTGTGTTTTTGGTAATTATTATGGAACGTCTAAACCTATCATCGAAGATGTCCTAAATAGTGGTGTCGATGTTTTTTTAGATATTGATTGGCAGGGAGCGCAACAAATTAGGGCAAAAATGCCTGAAGCCCGTAGTATTTTTATTCTCCCTCCATCAAAAGATGAGTTATATCGCAGGTTACGAGGCCGTGGGCAAGACAGCGATGAAGTGATTGAAAAACGGATGTCGCAAGCAGTAGGTGAAATTGAACATTTCAACGAGTATGATTACCTTATTGTTAATGATGATTTCAACACGGCATTAAGTGATTTACAATCTATCATCCGAACTGAACGTTTGAAATTAGAGCGCCAAGTTCAAAGACATGGTGCTTTAATCAGCAAATTACTAGCAGACTGAGAATAGTTTCAGTATCATATCAGGTCATTTTTTTATTTCTTTGGAGTAGCACACTTATGGCACGCGTAACTGTTCAAGACGCAGTAGAGAAAATTGGTAACCGTTTTGACCTCGTATTGGTCGCAGCACGTAGAGCTCGTCAGTTACAAACGGGCGGAAAAGACCCTTTAGTTCCTGAAGAAAACGATAAATATACTGTTATCGCGTTACGTGAAGTAGAAGAAGGCTTAATCAACGGTCACATTTTAGATGTGCGTGAGCGCCAAGAGCAGCAAGAGCAAGAAGCGGCTGAAATGCAGGCAGTTTCTGCAATCGCTGAAGGTCGTCGCTAATCACTAAGGTGGGTCTGCCTTGTATCTGTTTGAAAGCCTTAATTTAGTCATTCAAAAGTATCTCCCTAAAGAACAAGTTGAATTACTAAGAAAAGCCTATGTTGTCGCGCGGGATGCCCATGAAGGACAGACCCGCTCGAGTGGTGAGCCTTATATAACTCACCCAGTTGCTGTTGCTTGTATTCTTGCTGAAATGCGGCTGGATCATGAAACACTTATGGCAGCGCTACTTCATGATGTGATTGAAGATACTCCAGCGACATTCCAAGATATAGAAGAGCTGTTTGGTACCACGGTGGCCGGTTTGGTCGAAGGGGTATCCAAACTAGACAAGCTTAACTTTCGCGACAAAAAAGAAGCTCAAGCAGAAAACTTCCGCAAAATGATCATGGCGATGGTAAAAGACATCCGGGTCATTTTGATCAAACTGGCAGACCGCACTCACAATATGCGCACCTTAGGGTCTTTAAGGCCTGATAAACGCCGTCGCATTGCTCGTGAAACCCTTGAAATCTATAGCCCTTTAGCTCATAGATTGGGTATACATCATATAAAAACAGAGCTCGAAGAACTCGGTTTTGAAGCGTTATATCCTAACCGTTACCGCGTAATCAAAGAAGTTGTAAAAGCGGCTAGAGGTAACCGTAAAGAGATGATCCAAAAAATCCTCTCTGAAATTGACGGTCGCCTAACCGAAGCTGGTGTACCTTGCCGAGTCAGTGGGCGGGAAAAGCACCTTTATTCCATCTATCGTAAAATGCACCAAAAAGAGCAGCGTTTCCATTCCATCATGGATATCTATGCTTTCAGGGTTATTGTCAAAGATGTGGATACTTGCTACCGCGTGTTAGGCCAAATGCATAGTCTATATAAGCCACGTCCGGGGCGTATAAAGGACTATATTGCTATTCCTAAAGCTAACGGCTATCAATCGCTACATACCTCTCTAATTGGGCCTCACGGGGTACCTGTTGAAGTACAAATTCGTACTGAAGACATGGACCAAATGGCTGAAATGGGGGTTGCTGCACACTGGGCTTATAAAGAACAAGGTGAACAAGGCACTACAGCGCAAGTTAGAGCACAGCGCTGGATGCAAAGTTTGCTTGAATTACAACAAAGTGCGGGCAGTTCATTTGAGTTTATTGAAAGCGTTAAATCAGACTTATTCCCTGATGAAATTTACGTTTTTACACCGGAAGGGCGAATTGTTGAATTACCGACCGGAGCAACGCCTGTTGACTTTGCGTATGCCGTGCATACTGATATTGGCCATGCCTGCGTAGGCGCCCGTGTTGACCGCCAGCCTTATCCTCTATCACAGTCACTCACTAGTGGTCAAACTGTCGAAATCATTACTGCTCCTGGTGCGCGGCCAAATGCAGCTTGGCTTAATTTTGTCGTGAGTTCGAAGGCTCGCGCCAAAATACGCCAATTATTAAAGAATTTAAAACGTGAAGATTCTATCAACTTAGGTCGCCGTTTACTGAATCACGCTTTAGGAGCCGGAAATAAATTAGCGGATATCCCCCAAGGGAACATCGATGCTGAACTGGCACGCATGAAACTACACTCAATTGATGACCTACTGGCAGAAATCGGGTTGGGGAATGCAATGAGCGTAGTCGTTGCCCGTAATTTACAAAATAACGCTCAAACGACACCTGAAGAACAACCTGTCGTAGAAAGTCGCAACAAATTATCAATCAAAGGGGCTGATGGCGTTTTAATTACTTTCGCCAAATGTTGCCGCCCTATTCCCGGCGACCCAATTGTCGCACATATCAGTCCCGGTAAAGGTTTGGTTATCCACCATGAATCTTGTCGCAATATACGCGGTTATCAAAAAGAACCCGATAAATTTATGCCGGTCGACTGGGATAACGACACTAATACCGATTTCATCGCTGAAATTAAAGTGGATATGATCAACCACCAAGGTGCTCTTGCAAACTTAACTGCCGCAATCAATGATGCAAACTCTAGTATTCAAAGTATGAATACTGAAGAAAAAGATGGTCGCGTGTATTGTGCCTTTATCCGCCTAACAACTAAAAACCGTGTTCAATTGGCGAATGTCATGCGTAAAATTCGTATCATGCCAGATGTCCTACGTGTTAGCCGAAACCGTAATTAACTACTATGAATGAACGCCGCTATCGCCGCATTTGCCAAATGATGGCGATGCGGCAACCTGACCTAACTCTCTGTCTTGAAGAAATTCACAAACCTCACAATGTTTCCGCTATTGTACGTAGCGCTGACGCCGTAGGGGTCCATCAAATTCATGCTATTTGGCCCGACCAACAGATGAGGCTCTCTGTCTCCTCAGCCGCGGGAAGCAATAGTTGGGTAAAAATCATTTCGCATCAATCAACTGAAGATGCGATTACCCAAATAAAATCACAAAATATGCAAGTTCTAGCAACCAACTTATCTGAGCATGCGGTTGATTTTCGCGAGATTGATTATACCCGTCCAACTTGTATTATGATGGGGCAAGAGAAAAAAGGAATTTCACAACAAGCTCTCACATTAGCGGATAGCCATATCATCATTCCAATGGCAGGCATGGTGCAATCTCTAAACGTTTCAGTTGCTTGTGCATTAATCCTATATGAAGCACAAAGGCAACGGCAGCAAGCGGGCATGTATGAACGCGAATACAGCCTACTATCGCCACATGAACAACAAGAATGGCTATTTGAAGGTGGCTACCCTGTACTGGCAGAGGTTGCTAAACGTAAAGGCCTTCCTCGCCCATTTATTAATGATCAGGGGCAGATTGAAGCTGATGACGAATGGTGGGTACAAATGCAATTAACTGAAAAAATGAAAAGACGGCAATTTGGTTAAGGAAAAGGACATAATATGAATAATGGGCTACTTGATACCATTTCTCTGACCTCATTGCATGGAATTGGTGCAAGCCAGTCAGAAAAGATGCGTAAAATCGGTTTGAACACCGTTCAAGATCTGCTCCTCCATTTTCCTCTTCGCTACGAAGACCATACCCGCCTTTACCAAATCAAAGATCTTTTACCTGGAACTACAGCAACTATTACTGGCGAGGTGTTACAAACAAAAGTTGTCTTTGGACGACGAAGGATGATGACTTGCCTGATAACAGATGGAACCGGCAACCTCACCTTACGTTTTTTCAATTTTTCTGCGGCGATGAAAAACAACTTAGCCGAAGGGCGTCGGGTTACAGCTTATGGTGAAGTACGTCGAGGAAATACAGGCCCAGAAATTATTCACCCTGAATATAAAGTTTCTCAAGATGCCGATAATGTTACTTTACAAGAAAATTTAACACCGGTTTACCCCACAACAGAAGGGGTACGCCAAGCCACATTACGCAAAGTCATCGATCAAGCTCTTGCTCTGCTTAGTAATGGGAAAATTAAAGAACTACTTCCTGAAGAACTTAGCCGGGGGATGATTAGCTTACCAGATGCAATACGCCTGTTGCACACCCCTCCACCAAACGTCGCGTTGAGTGAACTGGAAAAAGGTCATCACCCAGCCCAAAAACGTTTAGTGCTTGAAGAGCTACTCGCTCACCACCTAAGTATGTTAGCGATCCGTGCAGGTAATGAGCGTCTGTATGCAGAGCCATTAATCAATAATGGTAAGCTAAAAACACAACTCTTAGCCCAACTTCCTTTTTCACCCACCAAGGCTCAAAATCGAGTTGTCAGTGAAATCGAAGCAGACCTTGCTAAAAACGCGCCTATGATGCGCTTAATTCAAGGTGATGTCGGGTCAGGGAAAACCCTTGTCGCGGCCTTAGCGGCTCTCTGTGCTATCGAGAATGGCAAACAAGTTGCCTTAATGGCACCTACCGAAATTTTAGCGGAGCAACATGCTAATACATTTAAGCAATGGTTCGAACCTTTAGGTATCAAAGTTGGCTGGCTCGCTGGGAAGCAAAAAGGTAAAGCACGCCAACAGCAACAAGAAGCGATAGCCAATGGTGAAGTGGCAATGGTTGTTGGGACGCATGCTATTTTCCAAGAACAAGTCAGCTTTAAAGCTTTAGGGCTGGTAATTATTGATGAACAACACCGCTTTGGGGTTCATCAGCGGCTCGCTCTGCGTGAAAAAGGCGAAAAACAAGGCTTCCACCCCCATCAATTAATTATGACCGCAACGCCCATTCCACGCACGCTAGCAATGACCGCCTATGCAGACTTAGATACATCAATTATTGATGAACTTCCACCGGGTCGAACACCTGTAACTACGGTTGCAATACCGGATACACGGCGTAATGATATTATCGAACGAGTTCGCCAAGCTTGTATCGAAGAAGGCCGCCAAGCCTATTGGGTATGCACTTTGATTGAAGATTCGGAATTATTAGAAGCTCAGGCCGCTCAGGTAACAAGTGAAGAATTAGCCCTAGCATTGCCTGAATTGAAAGTGGGTTTGGTACACGGTCGTATGAAACCCGCAGAAAAACAAAGCATCATGGCTGCTTTTAAAAATAATGAAATTCAGCTACTTGTTGCGACCACGGTTATTGAGGTCGGTGTAGACGTGCCTAATGCCAGTTTAATGATAATCGACAACCCTGAACGTTTAGGCCTCGCACAACTGCATCAATTAAGAGGGCGTGTAGGGCGAGGGGCTATCGCCTCCCACTGTGTATTACTCTATAAAACACCGTTAACTCACACCGCAAAGCAAAGGTTGCAAGTCTTACGAGACAGCAATGATGGTTTTGTGATCGCCCAAAAAGACCTTGAAATTCGCGGGCCTGGGGAGCTATTAGGGGCGAAGCAAACGGGTAATGCCGATTTTAAAGTCGCTGATTTATTACGCGACCAATATATGTTGCCAGAAGTGCAACGCATTGCTCGTCATATTCAGCAACACTACCCTGAAAACGCGCAGCAAATTATTGATCGCTGGTTACCAGAGCGGGAACAATATAGCCACGCTTAATTATTACATAGCAACCTATCATTATTGTTTATTCATATCTTAAAACGAAAATTGCCGTGAAAAATTTCACGGCAATACCTGCTTTACTTATTATTATTTAATCTATGTTATCCAGCAATCGTTGGAAATATCGGTAGCAATAGATACAGTTTAATCACGATTGCATTAACGATATCAATAAAGAATGCTCCAACCATTGGCACGACTAAGAATGCTAGGTGAGATGGGCCTAGCCTATCTGTTACCGCCTGCATATTTGCAATTGCAGTCGGTGTTGCACCAAGACCGAAGCCACAATGACCCGCAGCTAAAATAGCAGCGTCATAATTTTTGCCCATCACTCGGAAGGTGACAAAAATCGCATACCCTGCCATAACACAAGCTTGAACAGCCAAAATAACTATCATCGGAATTGCCAATGATGCTAATTCCCATAATTTTAAGCTCATTAATGCCATTGCTAAGAATAATGAAAGGCTGACGTTCCCCATGACGGAAACCGCGCGATCAAATACACGGTAAAAACCCAGCAATGATAAGCTATTACTTAAAATCACACCGACAAACAGCACACACACAAATTTCGGTAACGCGAACACTGTGTCCGCTAATAAACCTGCAATATAGCTTCCCACCAGCAAACAGATAGCAATTAATGCAATAGTTTCAATTAAAACCATTGAAGTGATCATTCGCCCTGATTGCGGTTTTTCAAATGCGCTAGGAACGTCTTTATCATCGTCAGTATTTCCCGGCGTTGGGATATTTCGAGTTAAGAAGCGAGCAACAGGCCCACCGATTAACCCACCCAGAACCAAACCAAACGTTGCACAAGCCATAGCAACTTCTGTTGCACTCTGGAAACCGTAACTCTCGGTAAAAATTTTACCCCATGCCGCACCAGTACCATGACCACCGGATAAAGTTACAGAACCCGCTAACAGCCCCATTAATGGATCTAGGCCAAGTAACTCAGCAAGAGCAATACCCACCGTGTTTTGAACAAGCAGTAACCCTACAACAACAAAAATGAAAATAAACAATGCCTTACCACCTGCCTTCAAACTCGCTAAGTTAGCATTTAGGCCGATTGTGGCAAAAAATGCCAGCATCATTGGTTCTTGCAGTGATAAGTCAAAAGAAAGGCTCCAGTCAAATAATTGCTTCAGCAATAAAAGACTAAAAGCGACTAACAACCCGCCCGCAACGGGCTCTGGGATAGTGTATTTTTCAAGAAAGGGAACTGATTTTACCAGTTTACGCCCAAGCAATAATACTAAGGTAGCAGCTACTAGCGTACCGTAGACATCGAGATGATACATTTACGTACCTCGTCTGTTGTTAAAATTATTAAAAACCAATAAGACGTTAATATCTTCCTTAAAACGCCAAAAGCAGGTTATAGGATTAGAAAAAAAAACTGTTATAAATACAAGTTAAAAGATATAAAAATGTGACAGCGTTATTTAACTATCGTATAAAACTTTTTCTGCGCAAACGATTGCTTTTTAATTTCGCCGCATTACAATGCGTTTTTTGGTGGGGGAAATGAAGGCAATGAATACTGCAACGTCTGAAAAACAAACTACAGAAGCAACCATACAAACACAAAGTGAGCTTATCTATAAATTAGAAGACAAACCACCGCTACCACAGGCTCTGTTTGCCGCGGGGCAACACCTTCTGGCTATGTTTGTAGCTGTTATCACGCCAGCAATGTTAATTTGC
The DNA here is from genome assembly GCF_041344805.1 of Providencia sp. TYF-12. Lineage (NCBI taxonomy): Bacteria > Pseudomonadati > Pseudomonadota > Gammaproteobacteria > Enterobacterales > Morganellaceae > Providencia > Providencia sp. TYF-12. The sequence goes on along the minus strand of NZ_CP166833.1, from coordinate 345,448 downwards.
CAAGCGCTTGGGCTACCAGCTCACGACACCCAACGTATTATTAGTATGTCCTTATTCGCTTCAGGGATTGCTTCTTTAATTCAAATTAGAGCATGGGGCCCTATTGGTTCAGGTTTACTTTCTATTCAAGGCACCAGTTTTAACTTTGTTGCACCTTTAATCATGGGCGGAGTCGCACTAAAGCAAGGTGGGGCAGATATTCCCTCAATGATGGCAGCACTATTTGGTACTTTACTCGTTGCCGCACTAACTGAAGTGATTCTTTCCCGCTTCTTACATTTAGCTCGCCGCGTCATCACACCGTTAGTGTCTGGTGTTGTGGTCATGATCATCGGGTTATCGTTAATTCAAGTTGGCCTAACATCCATCGGTGGTGGCTACGGTGCAATTAGCGACAATACCTTCGGTTCCCCCGATTATTTAATTTTAGCGGGAGTGGTACTCGCCGTTATTATTTTATTAAATCGCCAGAAAAACCCGTACTTACGTGTTGCTTCACTCGTCATTGCCATGGCTGTCGGCTATATTGTTGCTTGGTGGATGGACATGTTGCCAACTGCGCAACCAGCAGAAGCTAACCAAGCGATAATTACCGTACCAGAACCGTTTTATTATGGGTTATCATTTGATTGGAACCTACTCGTCCCACTTATTCTTATTTTTATGGTGACCTCTTTAGAAACGATTGGTGATATCACTGCGACTTCGGATGTATCAGAACAACCCGTTCGTGGTCCTTTGTATATGAAACGTATTAAAGGTGGGGTGCTCGCTAATGGTTTAAACTCAATGGTTTCTGCTGTATTTAATACCTTTCCGAACTCCTGCTTTGGGCAAAATAACGGGGTGATCCAGTTAACAGGGGTCGCTAGCCGCTACGTCGGTTATATCGTCGCCTTAATGCTCGTATTGCTAGGTTTATTCCCTGCTGTTGCAGGCTTTGTACAGCAAATCCCTGAACCTGTTCTGGGTGGCGCGACCATCGTGATGTTCGGCACTATCGCCGCGTCAGGTGTACGTATTGTGTCTAGAGAGCCATTAAATCGTCGAGCAATCATGATAATCGCCCTTTCACTTGCGGTAGGAATGGGGGTCTCACAGCAACCTCTGATCCTACAATTTGCGCCCGACTGGCTAAAAACCTTATTTTCTTCTGGAATTGCTGCCGGTGGTTTAACTGCAATTGTTCTGAATTTAGTCTTTCCTCTCGAAAAATAAGCTTTCATTTTAACCGTCAGAGTTGAATATTCTGGCGGTTCTTCTGTATGCTATCCTTAAACTGCCGCGATATTAAACAAGTCTCTATCTTGTTATCCACCCACATGATGAAGGAGTAGCAAGCCGTGAAATGGTTAATCAAATTTGTTACCTATGCACTTTTGCTACTATTACTTCTATTTATTTTTGCCTATATTGGCTTACAGACGCGTCTAGGAGCCTCCTATTCCAGCCAATTTTTAAGTCAATTTACCCGTTATGATATTAATGTCGGGGTCATGGGGCATGAGTTTTCCAACCCTGGGGAATTTATCTTTCAAGATGTTAAGTTAGCTTCAGAAGACAAAAACCTCGCCTTGGATGCACGGCAAATTGTCGTCGATATCAACTGGCGTAATTTATTCAGTGGAAATGCTATTCGGCGTTTTGTTATTACACAAGGTGACTTGTCAGCTGCCATCACACAAGGGGAAATGCCCTTACCTATCACTGCGGATATCTTGCAATTCGAGAACAGTAAAATTCTGCTAAAACAAGGTGATGATGATATTCAGGTTGATGGGTTCACTGGGGGAATAACACCTTGGCAACCAACAGTTAACTCCCCTTTTGGCTATGGTGATTTTCGTTTTACAGCCAACCAATTAAAAATGAATAAACTGTCGTTAAAAAATGTCGCAGTGACAGGGAAACGGCAAACGCAAGCCACTGAAATTAGCAAAGCAAGTGCCTACCTAAATAATGGCTATGTCTCAGGGGAAGGTAAACTATTTGCTGATGGTTCAATCACAATCGGTTCTCTCATCATGAATAAAGTGGGCTGGGAAAACAGTATTGATTTCGATACATTATTTACTGCGATTAAAAGTGATAGAACCATAAAAATCAAAAACCTTGAATTAGCCAATATTGATATTCAAGGTAAAGATTGGGCTCTTTCAGGGCTGAGTACTGAAATCGACCACCTTGACCTCGTTCGGGGAAGTTGGTCTAGCCCTAAAAGTAAAATCAGTTTCAATGTTGAGCAACTGGTTGTGAAAAACCAACAACTCAGCACACTGATTGGCGAATTAAATATTGATGGCGATGCCCTTAATATCGATAAGCTATCTGGTTACTACAATAAAGGGGTATTCAACCTAAACGGCACTTGGCAACGTAATGACCAAGTACTGACCATCAATGAAGGCAAGCTAGCGGGTATTTTGTACACATTACCTGAAACATGGCTATCCTTCTTGGCAGAGCCAGCTCCTGCATGGTTATCTGGGTTATCCATCAAGAAATTTAGCTTATCTCAGTCTCTGTTAATGAATATCCAACCCGAGTTCCCTTTCGAGTTTACAGCGTTAAGTGCCAACATTGAAAACGTTGATTTGGTCAAACAAAAACAATGGGGAGTTTGGAGCGGTAAAGCGACGTTTAATGCAGATAGCGGCACAATTAACCAAGTTCCAGTTCGACGTCCATTCTTAGAAGTTCGTCAAAGTGGCAAATCTTCAGCCGCTGCAAGTTTAACGGTCAGTACTGATAAAGGTATCAGCAAAATCGGTTTGCTGGTTAAGCAAACGCCAAATAAAGTGCCATTCCTGTTACGTGCATCCGGTTCTAATATTGATTTAACTGATTTAAATCAGTGGGGCTGGTCTGGTTTCCCAGCACAGGTTATTGGTGATTTTGATGCGACTCTACAAGGCGATTTACTCGCACCGTCTCTCTCAAAAAGCCTAAACGGGGAGCTAATGGCCGTTCCGTTACAAGGTAAACGTATGTTCAGAACCGTTGTTAACGGGGTAGTGACTTCTTCAGTTGAAACCGAAGCAGAACAACCGCCAATGGAAGGAGCAATACTTCAAGAAGAGGTCCCTGTACTAGGTACGCCATAATAAACACAAAACTAAGGCAGGTAACGCTAATTATATAAATTACCTGCCTCTGTTATTTAATAATCAAAAATATACTTTATTTTGTTGTTTCAATGGGTAATACCATATAAGTCCCACTAAAAACAGCACCCACTTGGTTATCAGTATTACTTACCTCGACCTTAAGTTTCACTCGGGCTCGGCTGCCACGAGCTAATCGGTCAAGGTCACCACTCATATTTGCTAAATCAGCAGTGGCGGTTGGCCTACCACTGACAGGCTTACCGTAGCGGATATTCGCATCCACTAACACAATCTCACCGCCTAACTGGTGTTCCTGCATCAATAACCAAATTAACCCCCAACCCGTTAATGTTGCTAACGAAAATTGGCTGCCTGCGAAAATAGTTTCATGGGGATTTTGATTGCCCGCTTCGGGCATGGTTGTTATAAAGCGAGTCCCTGTGTACTGCTCTATCCGTACTCCCATTTTCTCGCTCAATGGTATGTATTTATACCAAGCTTGTTGCAATTCACCGCACCAATCTGGACGGTGTAAAATTTGATCTAAGGTTTCAATCGGTTTAATCATCAAATAATGACGAACTGGTGTTTTTAACTGCCCTGCGACTATCCCGCGATTTGCAAACCCCATTTTATCGAAAAAAGGAACCGCTTCTTCACGCACACTGGATACAATCCGCTTCACCCCTTCTTGGCGTGCAACAGACTCAAGTGCCATGATAATCAGCTTCCCCAGCCCTTTACCTTGCATTACTGGGTTGACGGCTAAAAAACGGATCGCACCTTCGTTATCTGCATTAATATATAAGCGGCCGATCGCAAGAATACGGTTTTTATCATCAACAACCATTTGATGATGTGCAGTGGCATCATAGCCATCTTTCTCTGAACCTAGGGGTTGATTAAAAGGTTTTCTCAACATTTCCCAACGAAAATGGTAGTAAGTTGCAAACTCAAGTTCATCTTTCGGCGTACGTAGATGGTACATCGTTTCCCCCTTAAAAAGTTGATTCACACCTGTAGCCAGAAGGTGACCGGTCCATCATTAGTTAAATTGACTTGCATATCTGCAGCAAACTGGCCTGTTTGCGTATTAATGCCTTGTTGGCGGCTTTGCTCAACAAAGTATTGATACAAGCGGTCTGCACGCTCTGGCTCTGCCCCACCAGAAAAGCTGGGTCTCATACCCTTTTTGGTATCTGCGGCTAAAGTAAATTGCGAAACAACCAGTAAACTACCGCCAGCTTGTTGGACGTTTAAGTTCATTTTTCCTTGTTCGTCACTAAAAATACGGTAGCCCAGCACCTTTTCACATAAACGCTTTGCCTTTTGCTCATCATCGTCTTTTTCGACACCAAGCAAAACCAGTAGACCTGAATCAATTTGCCCTACGGCGGTTTCATCAACAACGACACTCGCGTGAGTGACTCTCTGAATTAATGCAATCATGTTTACTCTATAACAAAAAGATGGAGCAACGTTTTACAGTTACTCCATTATAAAAACCAGTAAGTTACTTAACTTCGGCACTAAAATCGTAAGTCCGGAAATATTCGGGAATGGTGTCTTTACTGGTAACATGGATACTGCGAATGCCAAGTGCTTCCGCGGCTTTTACATTTTCCTCAACATCATCAAAGAAAATAGCATCTGCAGCATCAAATTCTTCAGATTGCAGAACATATTCATAAATTTCCGGGTCAGGCTTACGCATGCCTAAATCTTGGGATAGGTAAAGGAAATCAGAGCTAGCTGCAATTTCTGGGTAGTGTTCTGGCCAATAGTCTAAATGTAGGCGATTCGTATTTGATAAGACGACAACACGGTGCCCTTGTTCGCGCAAGCGCTCCATGATATCAATCACTTCAGCTCTTAACGAAATAAAAATAGCATGCCAGCCTTCAGCAAAATCTTCAAAGCTCAGTGTAATGCCCATTTCTTCACACAGAAGCTCTGCGAACTCGATATCTGAAATTTTGCCACATTCATGCAATTGAAAGATATTACCAAAAGAAAACCGCGATTTGATTTCTTCACTTGGTGTACCACTAAGCTCAGCCCATTTATCAAACACACGATTAAAGTCGATATCAATAATCACATTACCCATATCGAAGATATACAGCATAAATTTTCCTCATTGTTATTCACTAAATTTACTTTAATCATTATTCATGCAACTGAACAGCCCTAATTGGTGATATTTCACGTTATTTTGTCAAAATATTGGTGAACCACTGACTCAGGAAACCGCCTTACTTAACCATTCCTTTAATAGATAAATGCAAAAATATTATCTGCCTACCTTATTCCCATCATCATTATTACGGCAATAAATACGAAATAATCGGGCTAGGTGCTCCCCTGCGGGTGTCAATGTGGCATCTCTTCGTTGAACCAAAGCAAAGGTGGCATAGGGTAATTGTTCTTTTAAATCTAAAGCGATATACCTTTGTTCGAATAACGGCTCGTCGATCGTATCCACAGAAACAATGGTTAGAAAATCGCTTTGAGCAACTAAACTTAAGCAGCCAATTAACGTTTCGCAAGTTACGCTAAAGACCATGGGACGCTCCATCAACGAAAAAACGTCAGCAAGTTGCTTATAATACGTCCCCTTGGGAGTTGGCATCGTCCAATCACAATCAACCAACTCACTCAAAGATTTCGCATGCCGTAAAGGATGGTCTTTACGCATAATCACCTTGTACTCTTTTTGCATCAGCCGCTCAAAATTAAATTCTGCGTCTAAACTGCCTGGGTAATATGTATTAATCGTAAAATCCAGCTCTCCTTGCCTTAGCTGAGTTAACATGGTTAGTAGCTGCCCTTCCATGATACGCAATTTAATATTGGGGAAATCGCGGTGAAATTGTGTGACGACTTTAGGCATCAAAGAACGAGCGATACTCCCTGCCACACCAATATTGACAGTCCCGCCAATCAAACCAATCCGTTGGGAGATTTCCTCCTGCCCAACCCTTAACTCTTCAAGAATTAAGCTCGCACGCCTTAAAAAACCCTCACCGCATTCTGTTAAGTAAATCCCTTGGTTGCTGCGAATAAATAACTTTGCCCCTAACGTACTTTCTAATTCACGAATCGATTTCGTTAGTGCCGGTTGGGAGAGTTGTAAAAAACGGCTAGCGGCTCGAATGCTGCCATGACGGCTTACCTCTACAAATGCCCTAAGCTGATTCAATTTTATTGCTGGAGCCATGTGTTTACCCCGATAACTTTTAGTTATATAGCGAAAGATAATTGTATCTTTTTTGCTCTGATTTGATTGTGTAAAGTCTAAAAACAAAGAAACAAATAATTAACATTTAGCCTTTTAAAATAATTTTTAAAGGTAAAAAATACATCAGCATCTAAATAAATTTATTTTTAATTAATAAACAAAATTTTATCTCGCTAAATGTTAATAATTCGTAATCAAACATAACAGAATTTACTTTTTTTGTGATAACTAAAAGAGATAAAAAATGGATACTGACTTATATGCCACTATCAATCAAATGGCACAGCAGTTACAGACATGGCGTCGAGATTTTCACCAATATGCAGAGTCTGGTTGGTTAGAATTTCGTACTGCGACTCTAGTAGCAGAAGAGCTGCATCAGCTTGGCTACCAATTACAACTTGGCAAAGAAGTGATTAAAGCTGACGCTAGAATGGGGCTCCCTTCTCCTGCTGAATTAGAAAAACAAGAAAAAAGAGCAATTGAGCAAGGGGCTCTTACCCAATGGCTAGGGCATTTCTCTGGGGGGTTTACAGGAATTGTCGCGACATTAGATACCGAAAGACCCGGTCCAACTCTAGCTTTCCGAGTCGATATGGATGCCCTTGACCTAAACGAAGACCTTTCGTGCCAACACCGTCCTTACAATGAAGGGTTTGCCTCTTGTAACCCACACATGATGCATGCCTGTGGTCATGATGGCCATACCGCTATTGGATTAGGGCTTGCGCATGTTCTCAAACAATACGAATCCAAACTCTCCGGTCGTATTAAAATTATTTTCCAACCAGCGGAGGAAGGCACTCGCGGCGCGAAATCCATGATGGAGGCAGGTGTTGTCGATGATGTCGATTTTTTTGTTGCTATTCACCTTGGAACTGGAGTCCCACAAGGCGAAGTCGTTTGTGGCAGCAGAAACTTTTTAGCGACAACTAAATTTGATGTTACTTATCAAGGTGTTGCTGCTCATTCAGGTGCAAAACCTGAAGATGGTAAAAATGCATTACTGGCCGCAGCCCATGCGACTTTAGGCTTATATGGCATTCCACGCCATAGTGAAGGTAGTTCTCGAATAAATGTTGGGGTTTTACAAGCAGGGATCGGTCGAAATGTCATTCCAGACTCTGCGTTATTAAAAGTAGAAACTCGAGGTGAAACTAATGAAATTAATGAGTTTATCTATCAAAAAGCCCTAAATATCGTCGAGGGTGCAGCCAAGATGCAAGATGTTTCCGTTGATATTAAATTAATGGGCGCTGCACAAAGTAGCCATCCAAGTCCACAATGGGTTGATTTTATTTGCGATTTGGCTCAAGCCCACCTCCCTGAATTCACATCTGTGGTGAAAGACCGCTCCCAAGCCGCGGGCTCTGAAGATGCGACCTACTTTATGGAGCGCGTCAAACAACTCGGGGGACAAGCAACTTATATGATTTTTGGCACCCAGCTCAGCGCGGGTCACCACAATGAGCGCTTTGATTTCGATGAACAAGTGATGACGACCGCCGTTAAAACGCTGTCCACTATCGCCCTGCATTTACCTGAATTCGGAGCTCAAAATGGATAATACATTTACATCATTTATTAATGATTATATTGAAAAAAACCAACATCAATTCACTACATTAAGTGATGATATTTGGGATCATCCAGAAACACGTTTTGAAGAAACTTACTCATCGACTCTGCTCGCTGATGCGTTAGAAAAGGAAGGTTTTCACGTCGAAAGAGGCGTTGGTAATATCGAAACCGCTTTTATCGCAAGTTACGGTTCAGGCACTCCCGTTATTGCACTACTCGGGGAATTCGATGCCCTTGCAGGCCTGAGCCAACATTCGGCATGCAGTGAACCTAGCCCAGTTATTGAAAATGGAAATGGCCACGGCTGTGGTCACAATTTGTTAGGTACCGCTGCCTTATCCGCCGCTTATGCAGTCAAAGCATGGCTAAAAGAAAATAACTTATCGGGTACGGTACGTTTCTATGGCTGTCCGGGTGAAGAAGGCGGTTCAGGTAAAACCTTCATGGTGAGGGAAGGACTATTCAATGATGTTGATGCCGCAATTACTTGGCATCCAGAATCTTTTAGTGGCGTCTTCAACGTCAAGTCTCTTGCTAATATTCAAACGGCTTTTCGTTTTAAAGGTATTGCATCACATGCAGCAAACTCACCTCATCTTGGACGTAGTGCTTTAGATGCAGTAACGCTCATGAATGTCGGCGTTCAGTTTCTACGCGAACACATTATTCAAGAGGCACGCATTCATTATGCCGTCACCAATACGGGCGGTGCCTCTCCAAATGTCGTACAAGCAGATGCAGAGGTTCTTTACCTTGTGCGCGCTCCGCAGCTCGATGAAGCGCAAGATATTTACCAACGCGTTATTAAGATTGCTGAAGGCGCGGCCTTAATGACCGGCACTCAGTTAGAGGTGCGTTTTGACAAAGCATGTTCAAACTATGTACCGAATCGCACTCTAGAACATGCGATGTTTAATCATATTACGGAATTTGGCATCCCTGAATATACAGAACAAGAACGCCAATTCGCTGAACAAATCTATAGCACTCTGACTAAAGATGATTTGCGCAATGCCAAATTGAATGCAGCTCGTAGTGGCGGTGAAAAAGGGGTGCTTTGGTGTGAAAGGCAAGGTAATAAAGTACTCACTGACGAAGTGCTACCTTACGTTGAGTCAAAAGAATTAATGTATGGCTCAACAGATGTAGGAGATGTCAGTTGGGTGACCCCTACTGCGCAGTGTTTTAGCCCATGCTTCGCATTCGGTACCGCACTACATACATGGCAGTTAGTCGCTCAGGGGCGCACATCCATTGCTCATAAAGGAATGCTGCTCGCAGGAAAAATTATGGCATCCAGTGCACTTGAGTTGTTCTTAAAACCAGAATTATTAGCACAAGCTAAAGCTGAGTTTCATCAACAAAGACAAACCGCACCCTATCAATGCCCTATCCCTAAAGATGTAACGCCTTCAAAATTAAAGTAGTTCCTTATACTGGCGGGATTTATCCCGCTCAATAGTCATAACAATAACAATGAATACAGACACAAGGAAATTCTATGAGTGACACAACAACTCATCACAAAAGCCCCGGTGCGATTTTTCGCTGGATAGAGCGCGTGGGAAATAAAATACCTAACCCGTTTATTTTATTTGTTTATTTGATTGCGGTACTCATGATTGCTACTGCAATTTTGTCTTGGTTTGGTTTATCCGTTAAAAACCCAGCCAATGACGAAATGGTTAGCGTTAAAAATTTATTAAGCGTTGAGGGATTACAATGGATTTTGCCCAATATTGTTAAAAATTTTAGTAGTTTTGCCCCTCTTGGTGCCATTCTTGCACTGGTGATTGGTGCCGGTTTAGCCGAAAAAGTCGGTTTACTCCAAGCTCTGATGTATAAAATGGCTTCCGGCATTAATAAACGTTATGCCAGCTATATGGTGCTATTTATTGCTTTTTTTAGCCATATCTCTTCTGATGCTGCGCTGGTCGTCATGCCACCCTTAGGGGCGCTAATTTTTATTGCTGTAGGCCGTCATCCTGTTGCTGGCTTACTAGCTGCAATTGCAGGGGTCGCTTCAGGTTTTACTGCTAACTTATTGATTGTCACGACGGATGTCTTATTGTCAGGGATAAGTACAGAAGCGGCCATGATCATTGACCCAAGCCTTCATGTTAGTGTTATTGATAACTGGTATTTTATGGCTACGTCAGTGATTGTACTCACGATTGCGGGGGCACTACTTACTGATAAATTTATCGAACCTCGCCTGCCTATATGGGAAGGCACATCCCATGACCGAATCGAACAATTAACACCAATTCAAAACCGTGGATTATTGATGAGTGGGCTGTCTGCATTAGTTTTTATCGGTCTAGTGGCTTTACTTGTTGTGCCTGAAGGTGCCCCACTACGCGATCCAATCACCAATACAGTGATCCCATCCCCTTTCATTAAAGGGATTGTTCCTGTCATTATTATTTTCTTTTTCGTGGTCTCCATTACCTATGGTGTATCAACAAAGCAAATCAAAAAGCCTAATGATATTCCTGATTTATTAGTTGACCCAATGAAAAGTATGGCAGGGTTTATTGTTATGGTTTTCCCCCTTTCACAATTCGTTGCTTTTTTTAACTGGAGTAACATGGGGAAATTTATGGCGATTGGGTTAACCGACTTACTGGAAGCCCTTGGTATGACCGGAGTACCTGCGTTTATTGGTTTGATGTTCCTATCCGCTTTCCTTTGTATGTTTATCGCAAGTGGTTCAGCTATCTGGTCGATCCTCGCCCCAATATTTGTTCCTATGTTTGTGCTACTAGGTTTTCACCCTGCATTTGCTCAGATTGTGTTTCGTATCGCAGATTCAGCGGTGCTACCACTTGCACCTATGTCACCTTTTCTTCCTCTCTTTTTAGGTTTTTTACAACGCTACTATAAAAATGCACAGCTCGGAACTTATTACACCTTAATATTACCGTATCCTATTGTCTTTTTTATAGTTTGGATGTTATTGCTTGTTGGCTGGTACTTTGCAGGACTGCCTATAGGGCCGGGTGTTTACCCACAGCTCAACCCATAAAAAAGGCGCCTTTCGGCGCCTTCTTATTAACTAATTTAACTAAAAATTAGTCTTCTTTTGTACGGCTCGCGCGACGACGATCGTTTTCAGTCAGGTGACGCTTACGCAGACGAATAGACTGCGGAGTCACTTCAACTAATTCATCATCATCAATAAACTCAAGAGCTTGTTCCAGAGTCATTTTAATTGGTGGTGATAATGTTGTCGCTTCATCAGTACCTGACGCACGCATGTTAGTCAGTTTTTTACCCGTTAAGCAGTTAACTGTTAAGTCGTTAGAACGAGAGTGAATACCAATGATTTGGCCTTCATACACTTCTGCACCGTGACCTAAGAATAACTTACCACGATCTTGTAAGCTGTACAGTGCATAAGCAACTGCTTTACCTTGACCGTTAGAGATCAGAACACCGTTCTGACGACCACCGATTTCGCCTGGGCGAACATCGTCGTAATGGCTGAATGTAGAGTACAGTAAACCAGTACCTGAGGTCATCGTCATGAATTCTGTACGGAAACCAATCAAACCACGGCTTGGGATAATGTAGTCAAGACGCACACGGCCTTTACCATCTGGCATCATGTCACGTAGGTCACCTTTACGCTCACCTAACGCTTTCATCACATCGCCTTGGTTTTGCTCTTCAACGTCTAAAGTAACTTGTTCGAATGGCTCTTGTTTACGGCCATCGATTTCACGAATGATAACTTTCGGACGAGAAACGGCTAATTCGAAACCTTCACGACGCATATTTTCAATCAGAACAGATAAGTGAAGTTCACCACGACCAGAAACACGGAATGCATCTGGGTCTTGAGTTTCTTCAACACGTAGTGCCACGTTGTGCACCAGTTCTTTATTCAGGCGGTCAAGGATTTGACGTGAAGTCACAAATTTACCTTCTTTACCGCAGAATGGTGAGGTGTTAACACAATAGAACATGCTAACTGTTGGCTCATCAACGGCTAATGCAGGCAGAGCTTCAACGCTACCCACTTGGCAAATCGTGTCAGAAATATTCAGTTCACCTAAACCAGTTAGAGCAACGATATCGCCCGCATCGGCTTGCTGTGAGTCAATTCGCTCTAAACCTAAGTGTGTCAGAACTTTACCGATTTTACCGTTGCGAGTTTTGCCTTCGCTATCGATAACAGTGACTTGTTGGTTTGGCTTCACAACACCACGTTTAATACGGCCAATACCGATTACGCCTAAGTAGCTGTTGTAATCTAATTGCGATACTTGCATCTGGAATGGACCATCGATGTCAACTGCTGGCGGCGCAACGTGCTCTACGATAGCTTCGTACAGTGGCGTCATGTCTTCAGCCATTTCAGTATGGTCAAGACCTGCAATACCGTTTAATGCAGATGCATAAACGATAGGGAAATCGAGTTGCTCATCCGTTGCACCTAAGTTCACGAATAAGTCGAATACTTGGTCTACAACCCAATCAGGGCGTGCACCTGGGCGGTCAACTTTGTTGATAACAACAATAGGACGTAAGCCGTGGTCGAACGCTTTTTGCGTTACGAAGCGAGTCTGTGGCATTGGGCCATCCATCGCATCAACAACCAGCAGAACGCAGTCAACCATAGACATAACGCGCTCAACCTCACCACCAAAGTCGGCGTGGCCTGGGGTGTCTACGATGTTAATGTGATAACCATTCCATTGGATAGCGGTATTTTTAGCAAGGATGGTAATACCACGCTCTTTCTCCAAGTCGTTGGAGTCCATAACACGCTCATCAACAGTTTCACGTTCACCGAACGTACCTGACTGCTGCAGTAATTTACCAACCAGTGTGGTCTTGCCATGGTCAACGTGAGCGATGATGGCGATGTTTCTTAAATTTTGAATTGACAAGGATTTTTACCGTTTAATTGACAGGAAAGGAATATGCTTTTTTAGCCGTTATTATCGACCAAAACATACTTTCTACGTTAATTTGCTGTTATTTTACACGTTTTTCCGCAGAAGTGGAATAAATGTGAAACCCATCACTGTATAAAAAGTTTTTAACGAAAAAACATTCAGTTGCATAACAGCGCCAAAATACCCAATAAAATAGTGAGTATCAGCACTAATAATTCACAAAGTAGCAGAATAATACGCTAAAAACTCAATATTAGCAGCCAAAAAAAAGAATATAAAATAGACTTTCTTTCTTAACTACCTTTTTTAATGTCTTTTTGTGTAATTTAGATATATCTAAATTGACTAATTAGATATATCTAAATATAGTGAAACGACAAAATAGATTCGATATATCTAAAGTTACAAGCTAAGGAATAACTATATGCTAATTAAATCTTGTCGTCATGTATATTATGCACAGCATGACGAAAATCAGCATGACCACCACCATAACGGCTGTCATGGTAATCATCGTCATGAACACAAAGAATGTTGCCATGGTGAAGGCCGTCATAGTCACAGACACAGTGAAGAACGCTGCCACGGTGAAGGCCGTCATAGTCACAGACACAGTGAAGAACGCTGCCACGGTGAAGGCCGTCATGGTCACGGACATGGTGAAAAATGCTGCCACGGTGAAGGCCGTCATGGCCACGGACATGGCGGTGAGCGCCAAAGGGGTCGAGGAAGAGGCAAAGGTCTGCGTCGTCTATTTGACCATGGTGACCTTCATATTATGGTTCTTTCATTAGTTGCCAAAAAACCAAGTTATGGCTATGAGATAATTAAAGATATTCAAGAAGCCTCTAACGGTCTTTATGTGCCTAGCCCTGGTGTAATCTACCCAACTCTTACACTACTAGAAGAACAAGGCTTCTTGGAATCACAAATTGTTGAGCGGAACCGTAAAAGCTTTACTATCACGCCTGAAGGAGCATCGCATTTAGCTCAGAATAAAGACATCGAAGTGGTGATTGCCCGTAAACTGGCAAAAGCACGCGATATGCAACAAGGTGGTAATTTAGCGGAAGACATTGAAATGGCGGTCAGTCGTTTTAAAGCATTATTACGCCATAAAATGGTTTTAAAGCAACTCAATGAAGAACAAACTCGCCAAATTGCATCCATCATCAATGATGCAGTAAAACAAATTGAAGAAGTGAATACGTTACTAACCAATAGTAACGATGAATAATGTAAGAGGCCCATATTCTTTGTTATATGGGCTTTCTTTATATATACGAGTTCTACTCTTCTCGCATCTCAGAATAAATAACATGAAATATTCTGTTTATAGTTTATACTATAAACAATTGAGTATTTGGAATGATAATAACATTTATGAATAATTCAAAAAAAATCTTTTTTATTTCATCTATAGCAATTATAACGGGGCTATTGCTCATTAGTTGCAAAATTAAAAGCGATAACATTTTATCTTACTCTACAAATAATTTTTTTTTTCAATTAGATAAAGAATGTATCGAATCATATAAGGATGAATCAAAAAATAATGAACATATTGTTTTTATAACACTTAGCAATACAAATAATTGCCGACCTAAACTATATGATTTTCTAACCAAAAATAAAAATAAAAAAATGAATGTTTATTTTAATAACGTTCTTATTCAAAAAAACATTCATTTAGGAAACATCCATTCATTAGATTATGGTTTTTACCAAAATCTAAACAATCAATCTAATTTAAATTTATTTAAATCTTTGATGAATAAGTAAAGTTAGCATAAAGCCACTTTTATATTTAGTACCTAACTTCTATCGTCGCCCTACTGAATGGCTCTTAAACCTAATCCGCTCTTGTCCTGCCCCATTATTTCCATTAATTCTATATGAGCCAGGCCCCATAGTACGAACGGTTCTATCACCTGAATTGGTTACATATTGTATTTCAGCATCAAATGTTGATTGCAGACTTGATACTGCATCAAATGAAACAGTATAAGCGCTATTCCCTACGTGCGTATGAAGATTAACCCACGGTCCCCATGCTAATGGTGGAGCCCAACCTTGAGATCTTGCCATATATTTATACCCCTATTAACTATGTCGTCACTTTTCCACATAAATATTATGTAAAGTACAAAAATATATTTAGATTCAATACTCAATGTTGCTCAAATATATCCTTATTAATACTGGCATAAGCGAAGAACATAAAATATTATATTTATGATGAATGCATGACATAAATGATTCACATTTAAAAAAACGCACCAAAATAGTGCAAGCAACTAACAAAAAGCACCAATTTAGTGCATTTCATTCCATTTTATCATTTTCTCTCCCATCATTTCTTTGTAACAATCAGAATTTACTATAATTTAAAAAGTTGGCATGATTTTCGCTTATATATTTACAGAGCGAATAACAGTGCCTCGTTTTACACGACTCACTACCGCTAGACAAAAAACAACAAGCGCATCATCTAGACGATTGTTGATTAGACCCGACCAGGAGAGCCGAGAATGTCCGCTGAACATGTTTTATCGTTAATAAAAGAGCAAAATGTTAGATTTATTGATCTGCGCTTTACCGACACTAAAGGTAAAGAGCAACACATCACTATCCCTGCTCACCAAGTTGACGAAGACTTCTTTGAAGAAGGCCAGATGTTTGATGGTTCATCTATCGGTGGATGGAAAGGGATTAATGAATCAGATATGGTATTGATGCCAGACCCATCAACCGCGGTTATCGACCCATTCTTTGCTGATATAACCTTAATTATCCGTTGCGATATTTTAGAACCAGGCACTATGCAAGGTTATGACAGGGACCCGCGTTCAATTTCAAAACGCGCTGAGGACTTTTTACGTTCTAGCGGTATCGCTGATATCGTTCTGTTTGGTCCAGAGCCTGAATTTTTCGTTTTTGATGATATCCGTTTTGGCAATAATATGCATGGTAGCTACTACCATATCGATGATATCGAAGCAGCGTGGAATACTGGCACAAAATACGAAGGCGGCAATAAAGGTCATCGCCCAGCAGTACAAGGCGGTTATTTCCCAGTTCCCCCCGTTGATTCATCACAAAACCTGCGCTCTGCAATGTGTACCACAATGGAAGAAATGGGCTTAGTGGTTGAAGCGCATCACCATGAAGTGGCAACAGCAGGTCAAAACGAAGTTGCTACCCGCTTTAATACCATGACCAAAAAAGCGGATGAAACCCAGATTTATAAATATGTTGTTCATAATGTTGCCCATGCATACGGTAAAACCGCAACCTTTATGCCAAAGCCACTCGTCGGTGATAACGGCTCAGGTATGCACTGCCATATGTCTTTGTCTAAAGACGGTGTTAACCTGTTTGCTGGTGACAAATACGGCGGTTTATCTGAGATGGCGCTGTATTACATTGGTGGGATTATCAAGCACGCACGTGCGCTGAACGCATTTACCAACCCAACAACCAACTCATACAAGCGTTTAGTTCCGGGCTTTGAAGCACCAGTCATGCTGGCTTACTCAGCGCGTAACCGTTCTGCATCTATCCGTATTCCGGTGGTTGCCAGCACTAAAGCACGTCGTATTGAAGTACGCTTCCCAGACCCTGCGGCTAACCCATACCTCGCGTTTGCTGCACAGTTAATGGCAGGCCTTGATGGCATTATCAATAAAATCCATCCAGGCGATGCAATGGATAAAAACTTATACGACTTACCACCTGAAGAAGCCAAAGAAATCCCAACAGTTTCAGGCTCTTTAGACGAAGCCTTGGCTGAGTTAGATAAAGACCGTGAATTCTTAACCCGTGGCGGTGTATTCACGAATGACGCCATTGACGCTTATATCGAATTAGTTCGCAGCGATATCCAGCGTGTCCGTATGGCACCACACCCTCTCGAATTTGAAATGTACTACAGTGTGTAACACGCCGTTCCACTGCTAGTCTTTGTTGCCGTGAAGCACTTGCCCCATCTTTTGATGGGGCCTTTTCTCTGTAAAATATTAGCGGAACAAAATCAAATATCGGTTGTTTGGTCTATCAGGTATAATGCACCAAAATAGTGCAGGAGCAACATTACATGAAAACCGAACATTTGCCAGCACCAGAACAACTTCTCGATTCACTAATTAATAGCGTGCTGATTTTGGATTACGACCTGGTTATCCACTATGCCAATCATGCTGCACTCCAGATTTTAACTCAAAGCCAGCGTAAGCTATATGGTACCCCTCTCCCTCTTCTCTTTAGTTATTGTTCACTCAATGATGAACTGATGTTGAGTAGTTTAAAGGAAGGGCATAGCTTTACAGAAAATGAGGTCACACTGGTGTTTAATAACCATTCCCATGTGATGTCTTTCAGTGCTCAGCCATTTTCTGAACAATTTATTTTAGTTGAGCTTTCTCAACTTGATAGTCAACGGCGTCTAAGCCAAGAATTAGCGCAAAATGCCCAACAACTTGCAGCCCGCGAGCTCATTCGCGGACTTGCCCATGAAATAAAAAACCCACTAGGCGGTTTGCGAGGTGCTGCGCAGTTATTATCTAAAGCACTGCCTGACCCTCAACTGAATGAATATACTCAAGTTATCATTGAGCAAGCTGACCGCTTAAGGGCACTTGTCGATAGGTTGCTTGGTCCGCAATATCCGGGTCCTAAAACCCAGCAAAGCATTCATCATATAATGGAAAATGTGACGCGTTTGCTATCCTTAGAAAAGCCGGATAACGTCACACTGGTTCGTGATTATGACCCAAGCTTACCTGAACTCGAATATTACCCTGATCAAATCGAGCAAGTACTACTAAATGTAGCACGCAATGCGCTGCAAGCTCTCGCGGTAACTGGGGGAAATATTACGCTACGGACACGCACCGCATTTCAGGTGATGTTACAAGGTGAACGCTATCGACTAACAGCGCGTATTGATATTGAAGATAATGGCCCAGGTATCCCATTAGCAATTCAAGACACTTTATTTTACCCAATGGTTAGTGGGCGACCTGATGGTACAGGGCTCGGTTTATCTATTGCTCGAAGCTTAGTCGACCAACACGCGGGTAAAATCGAATTTACCAGTTGGCCTGGGCATACCGAGTTTTCTATTTATCTACCAATCAAAAAATAGGAGATATCTATGGCACAGGGAAAAATTTGGGTTGTTGATGATGACAGTTCTATTCGCTGGGTATTAGAACGGGCACTTAGCAGTGCTGAATTTTCATGCACCTGTTTTGATAGCGCTGATGCTGTTCTCGCTGCCTTAGAGACCTCACTTCCTGACGTGTTGTTATCTGATATTCGTATGCCAGGCACAAATGGTATTGAATTACTAAATACTATTAAGCAATCTCATCCCTTACTGCCGATTATTATCATGACGGCGCATTCAGACCTTGATGCCGCGGTCAATGCTTACCAATCTGGGGCCTTTGATTATCTACCAAAGCCATTTGATATTGATGAAACAGTGGCACTGGTCGAACGGGCACTCAATCACAGCCGTGAACAAAATCACACTGATCGGGATACTAAACAGCAGGCTCCTATTGTGTCTTCAACCATGATTGGTGAAGCCCCTGCTATGCAGGAGGTTTATCGAATCATTGGTCGCTTATCTCGCTCATCCATCAGCGTGCTAATTAATGGTGAATCAGGAACAGGGAAAGAGTTAGTTGCTCACGCCTTACATCAGCATAGTCCTCGTGTTAATCAGCCATTTATTGCACTGAATATGGCTGCGATCCCAAAAGATTTAATTGAATCCGAACTATTTGGTCATGAAAAAGGGGCATTTACCGGTGCAACCCAAGTGCGCCAAGGCCGGTTTGAACAAGCCAATCATGGGTCATTATTTTTAGATGAAATTGGCGATATGCCCCTCGATGTGCAGACTCGATTACTACGCGTTCTCGCTGAAGGGCAATTTTACCGGATTGGTGGTTATACTCCTGTAAAAGTGGATGTGCGTATTATTGCAGCAACCCACCAAGATCTCGAAAAACGCGTCAAAGAAGGGCTTTTTCGTGAAGACTTATTTCACCGGTTGAATGTCATTCGAGTACAATTACCAGCATTACGCGAGCGTACCGAAGATATCCCACGCCTTGCGCATTACTTCTTACAAAATACCGCTAAGGAGTTAGGTGTAGAGAGTAAAGTGCTACATGCTGATAGCGAAAAAATCCTCCAGCGCTATTATTGGTCGGGTAATGTCCGCCAATTAGAAAATGTTTGTCGCTGGCTCACAGTGATGGCCGCTAGCCAAGAAATTTTACCGCAAGACCTACCGGAAGATTTGCTGGAAGAGCGCCCGATACAAAATACTGAAGAAAATAACCTGAAGGCCAATGAATACGTAATTTTACCTACACATCAAGCCAACTCAGAAGCACAATGGTTTGAATTATTAGAAAAGTGGGCTAATAACGCGTTATCAGCAGGTAAAGACGATTTATTAGCACAAACAATTCCTATATTAGAGCGTACTATGCTAAGTTGCGCATTGACATATACCAAGGGCCATAAACAAGAAGCTGCCCGTTTATTAGGCTGGGGAAGGAATACTTTAACTCGAAAATTAAAAGAATTAGGGCTTGAGTAATTCATTATTTGTTTATGTAAGCCTAATTAAAACAAAAGCATATCATTAAAATAAGGTGGTGAAATAAAAGAATACATCTCCATCTTATTTATGATAATTAGCTTAACATTTAATTTTCTCTCTCAGCCATTGATAATAAAAACAATAAACAATCACTTATATAGACCATTGAAATGCGATGGTTAATAAATGATATCCATAATAAAAACACCAAAACAAGCATATTTAGACCATCGTGATTTGATATTTATAATGATTTTTCATTTTTAGATAATATAAATGACAAACACTTCAAGTATACTCTATATGCTAACGCCTGATAAACCCAAACAATCACCATATAAGAGATAAATTAAATTTATCCACCACTTTATAGGTAATCTTAGTTTTATATCGTTATTTAACTTTAGTAAAAAACCCAGTAAAAATGAAATTTACCTTAAGTAAGCACATGGAGTTAATTATTAACCCATAGTGTGTTAATTACTTATTATGATATTAATCATATTAAAATTTAATTATATTTCACCAAATATAACAAAACTTGTTTATTTTAAAAAATAGATTCAAAATACTCTTCAGTTGAGTAATTGATATTTTCAACCACTCAATGAAAAATAAATAAATTATATTCCGGAGAAAAACAGATGAAAAAGAATTTACTTGCATCATTAATTGCTGCATCCTCAATCTTTGCTATTAATAATGCATTAGCAGCGGATGGTACTATTGATTTTACTGGTGAAATTATTGACCAAGCCTGTGAATTAGCTGCTGGTTCTGATGCATTAAAAGTTAATTTAGGTAAAGTTTCAAAAACCGCATTACCAAGTGCAGGTAGTACTGCTGCCGCCACTAAATTTACCATTAAATTAATTAATTGCCCAACGACTGTAACAAGTGCTTCTGTTAAGTTTGATGCGGATTCTTATATCGGCGATGATGAAGTTATTAAATTAAAAGAAGAAACTGGTGTTGCAACTGGTGTCGGTATTCAAATTACTGATGATGCTAATAAAGTAGTCCCACTATTTACTGCCTCTAAAACATACCCATTAAAAGATGGTGTTGAAAATAATTTAGACTTCAGAGCACGTTATATTGCTAAATCTGACACTGTAACTCCTGGTCCTGCTAACGGCACTGCAACATTTACAATCAATTATAACTAAATAACAAATAAGGTTTAAAAGGAATTAAGCCTTATATAATTATAATCAATGGTGGTATTATGAAATTCATTATCTATATTTTCATTTCTGTATTTACACTATTAAACACTGCATATGCAGGTGTCATTATTGGTGGAACTCGTGTTATTTACAATGAGGGAAACAAAGATGTCAGCATTAGTGTAGAAAACCCAGATAAGATCCCTTATTTAATTCAGTCTTGGATTGATAATATCGATGAAAAAAAACAATCTGATTTTGCTATAACACCACCATTATTTAGGTTGAATCCAGATAGCACAAATGCACTTAGAATCTTTCTAACTGAGAATAAACTACCTAATGATAGAGAGTCATTATTCTGGCTGAATATAAAAACGATCCCTGCGACAGAAAGAACAGAAAATTCATTGCAAATTGCATTTAAAACACAAATGAAGCTGATCTATCGTCCAAAAAGCTTAAAGAATGTTGATTTTATTGAAGAACAAAAAAAATTAGTATGGTCTAAGTCAGGAAATAACATTATTGTTAAAAACCCAACTCCCTATTTTATGAACTTTCAAAGCATTAGCTTTAATGGAACTAAAGCAAATGATGTTTCTTATGTCGCACCATTTGCAAGTGCATCTTTTGACGTTAATAACCCTAGTTCTAATGGAATAATTAAATGGGAAGTTATTAATGACTATGGGTCTGCACCAGAAACACTCGAAAAGAAAATATAAACTTATAAAATGAGTTAGGTTACGATATGAAATTAAATAAAATATTTCTTGGCCTATTATTATATTTAGGCTATACGACGGCATTATATGCTGAAGAAAAACCAGATGATACAGTCTATTTTGACCCTGATTTTTTAGAGCTACCTAATAAAGATTCAGTTGACTTATCACAATTTGAAAATGATGAACAATTAGCAGGGGATTACTATGTTGATATCTATGTTAATACCAACCTAATTGGTGCTAAAAGCCTTAAGTTTGATAAAGACAGTAATAACAAGTTAGCTCCTTGTTTATCTCTTAATGATCTCAAAGAATTTGGCATTAAAGTTAATGATTACCCTGAATTGCAACATTCAGGAAGCCACTGTATAAACCTTGCTGCCATTCCTGATGCAAAAAGTGATTTTGAATTTGGTTCACAACGTTTATATCTTAGTATTCCTCAAATTGCCTTGGATAGAAACCCAAGGGGATATGTTGATTTAGCTAACATTGACAATGGAATCAACGCGTTATTATTAAACTATAGCTATAATGGTTCAAAAAATTACGACCGAAAAAATAATGATTCAGATAGTACATCTCATTATGTGAATTTAAGACCCGGTATAAATCTTGGGGCCTGGCGTTTGCGTAACTATACAACATGGTCCAGTAATAATGACCAATCCGGTAAATGGGACACCATTTACACTTATGCATCGCGTGGCATTAATAGTATCAAAAGCCAATTAACTTTAGGTGATAGTGTTTCGCCTTCGATGGTTTTTGATAGTGTGCCCTTTCGTGGTGCACAATTGGCAACAGATGACGATATGTCCCCTGAAAGCTTGCGTGGTTATGCGCCTGTAGTTCGCGGGATAGCACGTAGCAATGCACAAGTAACAATCCGCCAAAATGGCTACATTATCTACCAAACTGAAGTGGCTGCTGGTCCTTTTGAAATTACAGACCTCTACCCAACAGGGGGGAGCGGCGATTTACATGTCACAATAAAAGAGTCTAATGGTAGCGAGCAATACCAAATTGTTCCTTTCGCTTCATTACCCGTATTACAACGTGAAGGGTATTTTTCTTATAGCGTAACTGGCGGTGAATACCGCGCTTATGATAATAGCATTGATAAAACAAAATTTGGTCAGTTCACCTTAATCTATGGCTTGCCTTATGGCATCACCGCATATGGAGGAAGCCAAGTTAGTGAACATTACCAGTCTTATTCCATTGGTGCAGGGCAAAACCTTGGGCGCTTTGGTGCCTTATCAATTGACGTTACTCATGCAAATTCAACGCTAAGTAATGATGTTAAGGAAAAAGGCCAATCATACCGTTTCCGCTATAACAAAAATATCAATGATATTGGTACTAATATCGCATTGGCAGGTTATCGTTATTCCACCAAAGGCTTTTATAGTTTAGCGGAAGTGTTTGATGGTTATAGGGATACAAACTATGCCCCTGAAATTGAACGACGCCGTAATCGTGGTGAAATTACCCTCAGCCAAAACTTAGGGGATAGTTTTGGTTCAATTTCTGTTGGTTATATTAATGAAGATTATTGGAACAGTGACCGAAAAACGCAATCTGCCACGGTGGGTTATAACAATAGTTGGCAAGGTGTCAGTTATAGTTTGAATTATACCTATAACAAAAATACCAATAGCTATTCTTATCGGTCAGGAAGTCGTTCAAAAAGCGAAGATGACCATCAATTAGCGCTTTCCGTCAGCGTACCCTTTTCGGTATTTGACGATACCTTCTATTACAACTTTAACAGTAGTAGCAGCAGTAATAGTGCAAGTACCGGAAGCATTGGTCTTTCAGCATCACAGTTAAATAACCGGTTAAATTGGAGCGTTCAACAAGGCTTTACTACTCGAGATCAAGGCACTAACGGTAATATGAATGCTTCTTATAAAGGCCAATATGGTGAAGTCTCAGGCGGTAGTGGCTACAGCAAAGACAGCTATAACCTCTATTACGGGGTTAACGGTAGCTTAGTCGCACATTCTGGCGGCCTTGTACTTGGCCAACAGTTGGGAGAAACCGCGGCGCTTGTTGAAATTCCTGATGCAGGTGATGTACCGATCCTAAACCAAGCTGGGGTGACTACAAATAACCAAGGTTACGCATTGGTACCTTATGTCACTGCTTATCGCAAAAATATGATCGATATCGATACCTCTGCATTACCTGAGAATACTGAGATGGATTTATCCAGTCGAAGTGTTTCACCAAGCCGAGGGGCTTTAGTCAAAGCGAGCTTTACCGCAAACGTTGGCTACCGCGCAATTATGCTGCTGACTTTTACTGACGGTAAACCTGTACCTTTTGGCGCCCAAGCTATCTTTAACGATAACCCGCAGTTAAACAGTATGGTGGGGAATGATGGCGAAATTTATTTATCAGGCTTAGCTGAAAACGGCAATTTTATTATTCAATATAACGATAAACAACAATGCCAAGTCAATTATAACTTAGCAGGTATATCGAATTATATGGGGTTATATAAAACAGCAGCAGTTTGCCGATAATAAGGAATAAATAATGAAAAATTTTATTTATAAATCGATATTGGCTATGAGTTTTATATATTTATACTCAGGGTATGCTAATGCAGCTTGTACCTTAAACCCAAATTTAAATAATAAATTCGCTAACGTACCGACCGCGGTATATAACATTCAATATGATGATATTACACCTAGAGATTTAGGGTCTCTCCGTGCTGATTTTTCATCTACATCTCAGTGGGTAGCTAGTGATTCCAGTTCTTGTGCTACTTCATACTTAACGGGGAGTTTTATCAATAGCTGGTCACCAAATGCCAATAAAGTTGCCCTATCTAATATTCCGGGTATTGGCATTTCTGTTACAACCGCAGGCATTGGAGCGTTTAATGCTTCATGGGATAAAAACAACTCCAATTATAATATATTAACAACGCATTGGGGCATCACAGTAAAAAAACTTGGTTCGGTAACACAAGGTGGCACATTAAGAGCCGGAAATGTCGCAAGGTTAACCGTAACTTACCGTGCACCAACCAGTGTGACGTGGACTTTAACAACCTTAAATATGCCAACTAATGCTATTCGTATCAATGTGCTTAGCTGTTCATTAAAGAATAATCAGTCAACCTACAATATTGATATGCAAGATTGGTATGATACACAATTTCCTAGTATAGGCTCAACCAGTACACCGGTTGATATTCCAATTACATTAACCTGTGCGGCAGGTACCAATATTAAAGCGACTGTCACAAGCTCTAAATATGAAGATGCGGCGACAGGAAAATTAGGGCTAACAGGAGCTGATAGTGCTACTGGTGTCGCAATACAATTATTGGATAAAAATAATAATCCAATCAAGCTAAATACCAAGAACAGCCTGCAAAATAATGTTCCGGCTGGAGACTACATGTTTAATTGGAAGGCTCGTTATATCAAGACGGCAGATAACATCACGCCAGGTACAGCGAATGCCTCTGCTACTGTAAATATTCGCTATGAGTAGGAATAAAAAATGAAAATAATAGTTAATAATTTAATTTTACTTAGTAGCTTAATAATCAGTGGGAATTTATTTGCTGCTAGCACAGTGACATTGAATTTTACCGGAAATATTAAAGCGGCTACTTGTAATATTACTGGTGGGAATAATATTGATATTGACCTAAAAAGTATTTCTGCAGATGTCTTTAAAAATACCAATTCAGGTTCCCCATGGAAAAACTTTAATATTAGCTTAAATAACTGTTCTACCTATATTAACCAAGTAAAACTGACGTTTACAGGAACCGCGGATACTGCGGATGCAACAAGTTTATACAAAAACCAAGGTACGGCAAGGAACCTAGCTGTACAACTACAAAATGGTAATGGAACAACCGCTTTAGGTAACCAAAAAGTATTGCAAGTCACTACAAATGGACAAACAAATATTAACATCCCATTAAGAACACGTGCGTTTAGCTCATTAGGTAATGTCACCCCTGGGACTATTTCTGCAAATATTACAGCAACAATTACCTATTTATAAACAGGGAAAAGAATATGAGACACTTTATTTTATTTCTATCACTAATGAGCTGCTCTTTCATTGTTTTTGGGCAAGCTGCGAATATTAAAGTACACGGTACTGTCATAGCTGCGCCTTGTGAACTTGAAAAATCTAATTACCTTATTGATTTAAAAAAGATTAATATTTGGAATATTAAGGATACACAAAAATCGTCATGGGTTGATTTTTCAGTTAAGCTCAAAAATTGCCCTGTAGGAACAAGCCAAGCTGTAATGGCTATATCAGGTACTCCAGACCCAACAACTCCAGAGTATTTTATAAACAACGGGACAGCAAAAAATGTTGCTTTGAATTTAGCAAGAACTGCAAATAAAGCGACTATAAAAAACGGCGATACCATTACAACAAATGTCAACACACAAACTAGAAGCGTAGAAATTCCGTTATCAGCTAGAGTTTCAGGTTATGGTAATGGAATGATTGCAGGGTCTTTTAAAAGCCACTTAGAATTTACATTTACTTATCAGTAATTAAATATAATTTCTTATTACGCCTATATTTATTTTAATAGGAGATACATTATGTCTAATTACTACCCTATTTCCAAAATAGTTGGAAGTAAAATAACATATTATAGAAAAATGAATGGAATGACATTAAACCAGATTGCAAACATAATTGGTGTGAGTGAACAACAACAATCAAGATATGAACATGGTATTAACCGAATAAATTTAGATAGGCTAAATCAGTATGCTGAGATATTTAACATTAGTATATTAGAGTTTTTCATCTTCACTGAAATAGAGAAAGAATATATTAAAAAAGAATTCCCTATAAAAACCAGAGGAAACATCTATGAAGAAATCTAATATAAAAGCATTATTAATGACAACACTATTGTATTCTACATATTCATATTCTGCTTGTATTCAAAACCCAAACTTAAGGAATATTAATGTCAATGTTCCTACACAAACTCATACTATTCAATATGATGATAATTCAACAAGGAATTTAGGTACATATACAATTCGTTTTGCTAGTGATAATATTACGACATTCTCAGGAAAAGAC
The DNA here is from genome assembly GCF_041344805.1 of Providencia sp. TYF-12. Classification (NCBI taxonomy): domain Bacteria; kingdom Pseudomonadati; phylum Pseudomonadota; class Gammaproteobacteria; order Enterobacterales; family Morganellaceae; genus Providencia; species Providencia sp. TYF-12. The sequence goes on along the minus strand of NZ_CP166833.1, from coordinate 318,984 downwards.
GGCCAATGTGGACAGGCAAGATTACATGCCAGCTATATAAATGGCTGGGTGCCAAACTTAAATAAAATAGCTGCCACTAATATTCCAGGTATCAGTGTAGAGATTCGAGCCGTAGCAGGGGCATTAGATTATTATAGCCCATACCCTATCGGAGATAGAATGCCATGGCGTATTGCAGTGCCCAAATGGGTTTTTATAGTAAAAAAAACCGGAAATGTAACACAGTCTAATACCCTTAAGGCCGGGGCTGTTGCACGATTAATCCAAGAAAACCCTAACCATATAAATTGGAATATCAGTACATTAAATATACCGATGAATGCCGTGCGAATAAATGTAGCAAAATGCACAACAAAGTCGAACAACTATACCGTTGTTTTAGGTGATTGGTATGACACACAATTTAAGGATATTGGCGCAGTAAGTGCTAGTGTTAATATCCCGATCACCTTAAGTTGTGCTGCCGGAACTAATATTAAAACAACCATTACCAGTAGTGCGGGGTATGTTGATACGCAAACAGGGAAAATCAAGTTATCTGGCACGGGCTCTGCAACAGGTATTGCCATACAACTACTAAATGCAAGTAATGCCCCTATAAAACTAGCTACTAAAAACAATACCATAACTAATTCAGCTGCTGGAGATATCCGGTTCAACTGGAAAGCTCGCTATATTAAAACGGCAGCTAAAATAACGCCTGGGAAAGCGAACAGTACAGCAACAGTCAATATTCGATATGAATAATTGGCCTAGTTTTAAGTATCATATTACGACCATCTAAAATGGGTGGTCATTAAATAATACCATTCCATATAAAAATACAATATCTTGATTTAAACACATGCTTTTTTTTAAATTATCTATATATTAACTATTAAGCTCTAGTTTTTGCCTTATCTATATCTAGTGTAGCCCTGTTGTTTATGATTTATTTTATAAAGGGAAAACATGTCAAAAAATTATTCAATATCCAAACAAATTGGATATCAAATTTATTATCATAGAAAAAAGTTAGGTATTCCTATATCTATTATATCTAAGGAAATAGGAATTAGTCCACAACAACAATCTAGATATGAACGAGGAGTGAATAGAATAAATATAGATAGGTTATCTCAATATGCAGAATACTTTAAGATTGATATTAAATCTTTTTTTCATTTTTTTAGTACTAAAAAAGAGAATTAAACCACATAAGAAACATTAATAATATTAAAAATCCTTAATTAATTTTGTGTTATTAAAATTAGAGAGAACATTATGAAACGAAAAATATCAAAATCTGTTGGTCTAAAAATTAGAGCATTAAGAGAAGCTAATGGTATGAGCGGAAAAGAATTAAGTAGCTTATTAGGTATTAGCCAACAACATCAATCACGTTATGAAAATGGCGAAGTCAATATCCATGTTGATACGATATATCAATTATCTCAGATATTTAATATTGACCCTGCCTATTTTTTAACTGACGAGACAGAAATAAATAAAAATACAGACACCCCACTTAGTAAAAAAAATTATTTTTCTGCTGAGGCGTTAGTATTTTAATATTTAAATATGAGCATCATTATATGCTGATTTATTAAATATCGGTGCATGACATTATTGCACCGATTTATCTTTGTTGGGATTCATCCAATAACCAATTACGGAATATCATCATCGCAGGTGTACATGGTTTGGACTTCAAACGACTAAGCCAATAGCCCCCTAATGTCACTGAAATATCAAATGGCTGCACTAAACTCCCAGCACTCAACTCATGTTCAAACATACAACTCGGTACCAATGCCACACTATCCGTTAATAACGCAGCTTCAACCATTAGACGAGACGAGTCAAACACAGGCCCTTTCACTCGCCACGGCTCTAAACCTGCGGCAAGAAACCATTTTTCCCATTCATCTTTACGGTATGAGCGTAATAAATGATGCGCTTTTAAATCTAGGGGAGTCGTTAAGCGGTTAGCCATTTTCTCAGAGCATAACACAGTATGCGATGCGCTAAATAATGGAATATTCTCAGCCAGAGGCCATAACCCCTCCCCAAAGCGTATGGCAAAATCAACACCTTCTGCCGCCAAATTGACTACGTTATTATGTGTCATAATCCGTAAATCAATATACGGGTATAAATTAGAAAATTTTGATAATTGAGGTAGTAACCAACCCACCGCAAATGTTCCCACTACTGATATACTCAACACTTCATGGTAGTGCCCATCATCAAACTGCTGCAATAAAGACTCAATTTGGTCGAAAGAACGACTCAACACAGGTAGGAGAGCTAAGCCTTCATCTGTTAAGGCCAACCCTCTAGGTAAGCGGATAAATAATTCTAAACCTAGTTGCTCTTCTAATAACCGAACCTGCTGGCTTACCGCCGCTTGGGTCACATTCAATTCCATACCTGCTCGCGTGAAACTTAAATGGCGGGCAGATGCTTCGAATGCACGCAAAGCATTTAAAGGTAGTCGATGACGATAATTCCCTGACATAAGATTTTCTTTTACCTCATCGAACTTTATATCGTTTTAAATGAAGGCGTAAAACACGCATACTGCTATACAACAACGGTATAACAGCCTAGAAATCTATACTAAAGCACTTCAGTTATGCAATGAAGTTCTTCCTTATTTATATTAGCAACAACTTAAACTTTTATTTAATTGGACTACCTATGAGAAATGTTTTTCGTCAGGGGCGGATTTTTGCCGCTCTTAGCTTAGCCTTAACCACAATTTCAGCCAACGCGCTAACTCAACAAAACGTTGATAACATTATTAAACCACTAATGAAACAACAACAGATACCCGGAATGTCGGTGGCAATCTCGATTGAAGGAAAGCACTATTTTTATCATTACGGTGTATTGTCTAAGCAAAACAAAGCCCCTATCAATAACAACACATTATTTGAAATTGGCTCTCTTTCGAAAACATTTACAGCAACATTAGCCGCTTATGCACAAGAACAAGGTAAATTAGATTTCTCACAAAAAGTGAGTCATTACCTACCCGAGTTAACAGATTCAGCATTTGACCATATCACCGTGATGAACTTAGCCACCCACACCTCTGGATTACCATTATTTGTGCCGGAGACCATTACGAATTCAGCTGAATTAATAAGCTATTACCAACATTGGCTCCCTGAAAAAACCATTGGAGAATATCGTTCTTACTCAAATTTAGGTACTGGATTATTAGGCATCGTCACCGCTAAACAACTCAAAATGCCATTTGAACAAGCGATGGAAAAATTAATGCTGCCTTCACTGGGGCTCAAACATACCTATATTCATGTCCCTAAACACCAAATGAAAAATTATGCTCAGGGTTATAATAAGAAAGATCACCCAGCGCGAGTGGCACCACAGATTTTAGATGCCGAATCCTATGGTTTGAAATCTACTGCCAAAGATTTGATCCGTTTCTTAGATATTAATATGCAGACGGTAAAAGTCGCAAAATCATGGCAAGAAGCGGTAGAAGATACCCACACAGGCTTTTATCTAACAGATTCATTTGTACAAGATATGATGTGGGAAAGTTACCCGTGGCCTGTCTCTTTATCACAATTACATCAAGGTAACCGTGATGAAATGGCATTACAACCACAGAAAATCGAAGCAATTAAACCGGCAATGCCGCCAGAAACGCGAGCGTTCTACAACAAGACAGGCTCCACAAATGGTTTTGCAGCTTATGCCGCCTTTATCCCTGAAGAACAAATCGGCATCGTGATTTTATCCAATAAATGGTACCCAATTTCCGACCGCATCACCGCAGCTTATCAATTAATTGAAAAGATTAATGAATAAATTAGATTTCTGACGAAGAGTAGATGTTCTAAATAGTTCGTTCTGTAGCTAGGCGGCAAGAGAAACTAAGCCCTAGGTGCATACATAAAGTATGTGACTAGGGTTAGTGAACGTAGCCAACAACGCTACAGCATAAAATATGACGAAGAGTAAATGCTCTAAATAGTTCGTTCTGTAGCTAGGCGGCAAGAGAAACTAAGCCCTAGGAGCATACATAAAGTATGTGACTAGGGTTAGTGAACGTAGCCAACAACGCTACAGCATAAAATATGACGAGGAGTAGATGCTCTATATAGTTCGAGTGCCACTAGGCGTCAAAGTGAAAACAGCGCGGGGAGCATACGCTAAGTTGTAACTAAGGTTAGTGAACGTAGCCAACAACGCTACAGCATAAAATATGACGAAGAGTAAATGCTCTAAATAGTTCGTTCTGTAGCTAGGCGGCAAGAGAAACTAAGCCCTAGGAGCATACATAAAGTATGTGACTAGGGTTAGTGAACGTAGCCAACAACGCTACAGCACGAAATATGACGAGGAGTAGATGCTCTATATAGTTCGAGTACCACTAGGCGTCAAAGTGAAAACAGCGCGGGAAGCATACGCTAAGTTGTGACTAAGGTTAGTGAACGTAGCCAACAACGCTACAGCATAAAATATGACGAAGAGTAAATGCTCTAAATAGTTCGTTCTGTAGCTAGGCGGCAAGAGAAACTAAGCCCTAGGAGCATACATAAAGTATGTGACTAGGGTTAGTGAACGTAGCCAACAACGCTACAGCACGAAATATGACGAGCATTCAGATGACGCGGGAAAACTGCCGCTGCCTCATCTGCCTACGCAAATACACATCAAAACACATGCAAATATTACGAATAAGTAAACGTCCTTGAGGAGTCACCTTAATCCCTGTTTCGCTAATTTCGACTAGGTCATCTTCTGCCATTGGTATCAATAAGTTTAAGTCTTCTGCAAAGTAAGATTTAAAATCAATTGGATATAGTGCTTCTATTTGTGCGAAATTCAGTTGGAAATTACAAATTAAGGTTTTGATAACATCACGACGTAAACAGTCATCATCCGTTAATACCAACCCACGCCACAGCGCATGCCCCTGCTCTTCGACTTGTGCATAATAGGTTTTTAAATCTTTTTGGTTTTGAGCGTAGTTATCCCCTAACATGCTAATCGCCGAGACGCCGAGCCCTAACAAATCACAGTCCCCTTGGGTGGTATACCCTTGGAAATTACGGTGCAGTATGCCTTCACGCTGGGCTACCGCAAGTTCATCTTCTGGGCGTGCAAAGTGATCCATACCGATAAATTGATAACCATTTCCAGTGAGTGTAGCTATCGTATCTTGAAGAATATCCAGTTTTTGCTCTGCGCTTGGCAGATCTTCATCTTTAATTTTACGCTGCGCTGCAAACAAATTAGGTAAATGTGCATAATTAAATACACTTAAGCGGTCAGGTGACAGCTCTGCCACTTTTTTCAGGGTAAAAGCAAAACTTTCTGGCGTTTGCTTTGGCAAGCCATAGATAAGGTCAATACTGGTTGAAGTAAACCCTGTTTCTTTTGCTCGCTTAATTAGAGCAAAAATAAACTCTTCATCTTGCTCTCGGTTAACCAATACTTGTACTTCTTTATTAAAGTCTTGTACCCCCATACTCAGGCGGTTAAACCCTTCAGCCCGTAAATGGTCTATCATATCCAACTCAATTTCACGCGGGTCGACTTCAATCGACATCTCTACGTTATCTGCAAAATGAAAGTGCCTTTTCAATAAACCGACTAGATGGCTAACTTGCACTTTATCAAGATAAGTTGGTGTACCGCCTCCCCAGTGCATCTGAGTAACAAGACGTCCTTTTAATAAAGCTGCACGCTGAATAATTTCTTTTTCAATGACTTGTAGGTATTCATCTGCTTTATGTTTTTGGCGAGTAACTAATTTATTACAGCCACAGAAATAACAAAGCTTATGGCAAAAAGGAATATGAACGTAGAGCGATAAAGGACGGTCGGGATAACGCTGAGTTGCTTGAACAAACGCACTTTCGTCATAATCTTGGTTAAATTCCAAGGCAGTGGGGTACGATGTATAACGCGGCCCTGAATAATTATATTTTTGAATGAGAGCGAGGTCCCAAACAATATTTTGCTCTGACATAACATTCCTCAATTGACCAAAAGCTTAAACCATCACAACGGGTTGCACCTTATTTAATTTGTTATTCGGTGATGTGAAAATTTTATAGCATACATAACGTTATAGACTCTAAATATTTCAAGTTGTGGCTAGGCGGCAAGTGAATGAGTCGCTAAAAGTATACATAAGTGTATGACTAGAGCGAATGAGCATAGCCAACAACGCTACAACTTGAAATATGACGAGTATAAAGATGTTAAAGAAAAGAGACTTGATGCAACATCAAAGAAAAGTGTATTTATGAAAAATAATAGCGACATCCCCCGAATATACGAGGGATGGTTAAACGAAGTTATTTACTTTTTAAGATACGCATGATGTCATCGAGTTTTTCTTCGTCTTCTTCCTCTTCTTCTTCAGCATATTCTATGCCTAAAATGTTCATCAGCTCATCAATACGGTCTAAACAAGTATTGATATATTTCTGTTCTTCTGCGGTAACGGTCTCACCATCTTCCAAACGTGCTAACAAACCATCTAAACGGTCATCACTTTCTAACAATGCTAACTCAGCTTCAGGGGTTAATTTTTCTTTAACCACTGGCTGTTTTTTCTCAACCACAGGTTTAGTCGCTGAGTTATCATCAACAATTAAAGGCACTGGTTTTTTACTGCCTAAGCGTGGGTCAACAATGTTATTTTGCCCATTATTTTGGCTGCTTGATGACTTATCTTGGTAGCGACTACCTGATTTATTACCACGATGTTTACTTTCGCGCTTACGCTCACGACCTTCTGCGTTCAATTCTTCTTTCGTTTTACGGTATTTTTTCTTTGGCTTACTTGCCGGTTTTTTTGGTGAATTCATGGCCTGATACCTTGATAAAGTCAGTTTCTGCTGCGAAATCTAGCAGTTTCCCATGAAGGGGGAAAGTACTTGTTTGCAATTTCAGTAGATTTTTATCTCACCTGACCTTCACAGCAGTAGTTTATTAATTATACCCTAAATAATTTGCGTTGCATGTACGCTCATGCAACACAAATTATTTAGGGCATGGAGGGGGCAAATAATAAAAAGAGAAATGATTAACTCATTAAATAATGCAAGTTGTGACTAGGCGCCAAGCGAGGTTATCTCGGGGAGCATACACAAGTATATGGCCCGAGTAACCAAGTGTAGGCAACAACGCCACAGCTTGAAGTATGACGAATATTAATGCGCTAAATAGTTTGAGCTGTAGCAAGGCGGAAGAATTTCTAATTCCTAGGAGCATACAAAAGTATGTGACTAGGGTTAGCAAACGCAGCCAACACCGCTACAGTTCAAAATATGAAGCACATGTTAGGCGTCGACTAGGATCATTTTTAACAGGAACATCGCCGCAACTAAAATGACGCACAGCCCCAGATCACGCCAGCGCCCCGTACCAATTTTCATTGCGCAGTAGGCAATAAAGCCCAGTGCGATACCTTCGGTAATAGAGAAACTAAACGGCATCATTACTGCGGTAATAAATGCAGGCACAGACTCGGTTAAATCGTCCCATTTCACCCGCGTTAAGCTTGAAGTCATCAACACACCCACGTAAATCAGGGCACCTGCGGTTGCATAAGCAGGAACCATACCTGCAAGAGGTGAGATAAACATGGTCAATAGAAATAGAACGCCCACAACAATTGCGGTTAAGCCAGTACGCCCACCAACAGATACCCCTGAAGAGCTCTCAATATACGCAGTCACTGATGATGTTCCCATTGCAGAACCTGCTACCGAACTCAAACTATCCACATACAGGGCTTGTTTCATTCGTGGAAATGTCCCGCGTTCATTGGTAATCCCAGCCTTATCCGTCACGCCAATCATAGTGCCCGATGAGTCAAACAGGTTTACTAACATAAAGGCGAAAATAACACCTGATAGCGCTAAATCTAAAGAACCAGCAAAATCGACTTGCCCAACCACACTAGTGATACTTGGTGGCATGGAAAACACACCCGAATATTTCACATCACCCAGCGCAAGACCGATCAATGTAGTCACGGCAATAGACACCAAAACTGCTGCATGAATATTACGCGCTGCCAGAATTGCGATGATAAAGAAACCCAGCGCCCCCAGCCAAACGTTATGGTGAGTTAAGTTACCAATTGAGACCAGTGTATCTGGGTTTGCAACAATAATGCCTGAGTTTTTTAACCCCATCATGGCAATAAATAAACCGATACCACTGGTGATCCCGACACGAAGACTAAGCGGGATATTAGCAATAATCCAATAACGAATACGGAACAATGTCAGAATAAATAAACCAACCGCTCCCCAGAATACCGCGCCCATAGCGACTTGCCACGAATACCCCATGGCCCCAACGACGACAAAAGCAAAAAAGGCATTCAGCCCCATTGCAGGTGCTACCGCGATTGGTAAGTTTGCTAATAGCCCCATCAAGATACTACCAATAGCAGCAATCAAGCAGGTGGTAACAAACACCGCTTTAATGTCCATCCCTGCAACAGAAAGAATTTGTGGGTTAACAAAGACGATATACACCATCGTCAGAAAGGTCGTGAAGCCTGCAACAACTTCTGTTCGTGCGGTTGTGCCGTGTTCCTGTAATTTAAAAACACGCTGAAACAAGCCCTGCGGTTGTGCCGAGCTAGAAGATTGATTACTCATTAGATATAGCGCCCAAAAAAAGTTTTTTTCGCCCTATACTACAATTAAAAATCACAAAAGAAAACGATTGCGTAAACCATAATAGGCAAAAATGTCCTAACTAACTGATACGGCAAGCCGAAATAAAAAAATAATCAGATAAGTGTTGTTGAGATAATAGCGGTTATTACACCGCTATGTTGACTTAAGACAGCGCCAATAGCTTTTGCCTACGCCAAAACAATAAGCTACGCTTCGCGGCTCGTTTTTGAGGTTCATTTTGTGCGCTTAGCCTTTTCGCTACCCTATTCGCAATAATTTCCACCGCAAAACACATCACAAAATAAATAAACGCCACAAATAAGAAAACCTCGAGCGGGTATACCATTTCACGGTTATTCACTTGAGTAGCTAAAAATGATAATTCAGCAACCCCCACAATATAAGCTAGAGAGGTATCTTTAATTAATGCAACCCATTGATTAATAAATGAAGGTACCATCATTCGTAACGCTTGTGGTAAAACAATGTGCCAAAGCACCTGCCAACGGCTAAAACCCAAAGACATGCCAGCTTGCCACTGCCCTTTACCAATCGCTAAAATCCCCGCCTTTACCGCGTGAGCTAGATATGCTGAAGTAATCAACGCTAATGCACATACCACAGTAGCAATCCCAGGGATTTCTGCGCCAAGCAAAATAGGCAACAGAAAGTAGGTCCAAAAAATCAACATAATCACAGGAATTGCACGGAAAAAGCCTAAAATAGCGGCAAATAGGTTAACCCAGAAACCACGCAGCATGGCTAACGCAATACCACCCAACGTCCCCAATACTATAGAAGCCGCCCCCGCAAGTAAGCTCATGAGTAAGGTTAAAGCAGCGCCTTCGAGTGGGCCGTCAGGGAAAGTACCTAATAATAAATATTGCCAGTTTTGCTCAATAATCGAAAAATCCATTTTATGCCCCTTGAGCTAAATTACGTTGTTGGCGCCACTGCCCCCAGCCTTCCATTAATGCAATAATGGCAATGTACAACACTGTGGCAACACCAAATGCGGCGAAAGTTTGTAATGACTGGCTATCCACTTGCCGCGATACATAAGAAAGCTCCGCCACCCCAATCGCCATCGTTAACGATGAATTCTTTACCACATTCATATATTGGCCAAGTAAAGGCGGCATAGCGATTTTAACCGCTTGAGGCAACACCACGAGTTTCATCGCCTGCCAAGAAGTTAGCCCCAAAGCGAAAGCAGCATATTTTTGCCCCTGACGAACGCCCCTGATACCTGCTCGAATTTCCTCAGCAATAAAGGGTACGGTATACAAGGTCAAACCAACAAAACCCGCTAAAAATTCAAATGATGGCCACCCTACGGGTATCCCCAACAATTGGATTTCATGGGGTGTATTCAACCATTCCATTGTGGCAGATGGTAAAATTTCACCAGAAGCGAAATACCAAAAAAATAGCTGCACCAACAAAGGCGTGTTTCTAAAAATAGAAATATAGATGTTCACTCCCCAACGAAGAGGAGCAATCTGGCTATCCTTTGCTGATGCAACTAGAAAACCTAATAAAGTAGCCGCAATAATGGTACACACAGAGATCCAAACTGTGATCAAAAAACCATAGCCGAACCATTCAAGGTACTGTGGTGCCAGCAGATGTTCTGACCAAAAATTACCGCTGGAAAATTTCTCAAACATAGTCAATCACCATTCTACTTGGTTCTATTAACCAAGAACCCCGCACAATGTGCAGGGTAACCAACAAGTTATTTTTTTATTTCAGGCCATTAAGATTGAGGCTGTTGTTCGCTTAATGGTGCAAACTTAAAGTCACCACGTGGTTGGGCGGCTTTAGTTTCTGGGCCAAACCAACGGTTGTAAATCACCTCGGCTTTGCCGTCTTTCTCTAATTTCAACAGTGTTTCATTGACGTTTTCAACCAAACGTGTTTCGCCTTTGCTTGCTGCAAGTGCTTGATATTCTTTTGTTAGGCTGAATGGCGAAATTTCAAAATCAACTTTAACTTTCTCAGGTAAATTACCTAATAAACCCACCAATTTTGCATCGTCTTGGGTAATAGCTTGTACGTTACCATTACGCAGTGCAGCAAATGCCTGTGGGGTATCATCGTAAGAAATCACTTTAGTGTCTGGAAAACGCTCACGTAAAGTGACTTCTTGTACGGTGCCTTTATCTGCACCGATACGCAGAGGTTTAATATCATCAGGGGTTTTTAATACGCCTTTACGGGCAATAAATTTTTGCCCGGTAGCAAAATCAGGGATGGAAAAATCAACTTGTTTTGCGCGTTCATCGGTAATGGTAAAATTCGCCCCAATAAGATCAACTTTGCCAGAAGTTAAAAGTGGAATACGATTCGCAGGATTAGTCGGACGAAGCTCAAGTTTTACCCCTAGGCCATCAGCAATTTCTTGTGCGATATCCACATCATAACCAGCCAATTTCTTAGTTTGAGGGTCAATAAAACCAAAGGGCGGGTTGCTATCAAAGACTGAAATGCGGATCACTCCGGCTTGCTTGATATCATCTAATTTATCTGCGCTAGCGACATTCGCTGTCAGCGCCAAACCTGTGAGTAGAACAGTTGAGAGAATACGAGCTTTCATTGAACACCTCTGGCGGTAAATTTATGTAAATCGACCGTCACAAGCTATCAACTATCTCTTAGCACTTGAAATACTATTAAATAATATATTTATAACTAAGAGGAATAAATGAAGTGAATAAAGAAAGGGGGAAACTTTATACAAGGACCCCGAACATGGTTAAACCATCAATAGACTCTTATTGAGCAAGAAGAAAGTCGGTAGAAGAACGTTTTATACGCTAAACAATTTGTTCTAAAGTAAGCTGACGCCGATATTCAAGAGTAATACTCTAAATAGTTCGGGCTGTAGCTAGGCGGCAAATAAAATTATCCCTAGGGGCATACACAAGTATGTGACCCGAGTAGTCGAACTCAAATATCAGAACTACAGCTTGAGGTATGATAGGTATTTAATGCATTAACCTCATATATTAATACTCTAAATAGTTCGCGTTGTGGCTAGGCGGCAAGCGAGGATATCTCGGGGAGCATACATCAGTATGTGACCCGAGTAACCGAGCGAAGCCAACACCGCCACAGCACGAAATATGACGAGTATTCGAGTAATTATTTATTCGTTAACATCTTCTCAAGACTATCCCCACCGACGTGACGGAAATCTTGCCCCTTCACATAGTAGAAAATAAATTCACAGATATTTTGACAACGGTCGCCAATGCGCTCAATGGAGCGTGCGCAGAACAGTGCCGTTAATACACTCGGGATTGTCCGCGGGTCTTCCATCATATAGGTCATTAATTGACGTACGATACCCTCATACTCTTGGTCAACTTTTTCATCTTCACGGTAAATACGGATGGCTTCTTCAAGATCCATTCGTGCAAATGCATCAAGTACATCATGTAGCATTTGTACCGTATGACGGCCTAATGATTCCAAACTCACTAACAAAGGCTGATGTTGATGAGAGAATTTCTCCAATGCAGTTTGGCAGATTTTGTCCGCAACATCGCCAATCCTTTCCAATTCTGCAATGGTTTTTGAAATTGCCATAATCAGACGCAAATCACTCGCTGTTGGCTGGCGCTTGGCAATAATTTTTACGCACTCTTCGTCAATCGCCACTTCCATCATATTGACTTTATGGTCATTCTCAATAACTTCACGTGCTAAGGCTTCATCCTGATTATGCATGGCCGTAATGGCTTTGGTGAGCTGTTCTTCCACCAGCCCTCCCATTGTCATCAACTCAGTATGGATATGTTCCAGTTCAGCATTGAACTGCCCCGATATATGTTTGTTGTGATTCAGCGTATCCATCGTCGGCTCCATATCAACCGTAGCGGCCAGTAATATAATCTTCAGTTTGCTTCATTTCAGGGGTCGTAAACATCTTGTCAGTGTGATTAAACTCAACTAACTCCCCTAAGTACATGAATGCCGTATAATCAGAACAACGTGCTGCCTGTTGCATATTATGGGTAACAATCACCACAGTGTACTCTGATTTTAATTCACTAATTAATTCTTCAATACGACCCGTTGAGATAGGGTCAAGTGCAGAGCAAGGCTCATCCAGTAACAATACCTCTGGGCGAATAGCTATCCCACGAGCAATACATAAACGTTGCTGCTGACCACCAGACAAGCTATAACCACTTTGGTGGAGTTTATCTTTAGTTTCATTCCATAATGCAGCTTTTGTCAGTGCCCATTGCACACGCTCATCCATTTCTACACGCGATAATTTTTCAAATAAACGGACTCCAAATGCAATATTATCGTAGATAGACATTGGGAATGGAGTGGGTTTTTGAAAGACCATTCCTACTTTTGCTCGTAATAACGCGATATCTTGTTTGTCCGTCAGGATATTCTGACCATCTAATAAAATTTCACCTTCTGCACGTTGTTCGCCATACAGCTCATACATTTTATTAAAGGTACGTAACAATGTGGATTTACCGCAGCCTGATGGGCCGATAAATGCCGTCACTTTATTCTTTTCAATGTCTAAAGAGATATTTTTCAGCGCGTGAAACTTGCCATAGTAGAAGTTGAGGTCACGAACTTTAATTTTACTGTTTGCAATTTCGTTTGCATTAATCATGGTTTACTTTTCTCTCTAAATCTTTAGTTATCCGGGCTTAGTGTTTTTTCTGTGCAAACACAACACGCGCAATGATATTAATCAGTAGGACACATAGGGTAATTAATAACACCCCAGCCCATGCAAGCTCTTGCCATTCAGAGAATGGACTCATTGCAAATTTGAAGATAGTCACTGGTAAGTTGGCAATTGGCTCGCTCATATCTGTACTCCAGAACTGATTCGACAGTGAAGTAAACAGTAACGGTGCGGTTTCCCCCGCAATACGTGCAATAGCCAGCAAAATCCCCGTGATAATCCCGGATACAGATGCTTTTAGCGTAATAGATAAAATCATTTTCCATTTTGGTGTGCCGAGTGCATAAGCGGCTTCACGCAAGCTATCCGGCACTAACTTCAACATATTTTCAGTTGTCCGGATAACAATTGGAATTTGCAACAATGCAAGTGCGACAACCCCAGCCCAACCGGAAAAATGCTGCATCTGTGCAACCACGATGGTGTACACAAACAGACCTACAACGATAGATGGCGCTGATAATAAGATGTCATTAATAAAACGAGTTACCGAAGCTAACCATGACTTACGGCCATACTCTGCTAAATAAATCCCCGCTAAGATCCCTAAAGGAGTACCGATAACCGTAGCCCAGAGGATCAGTAAACCACTACCAACAATGGCATTTGCTAAGCCGCCACCTTCTGTATTAGGCGGTGGGGTCATTTCAGTAAACAGATTGAGGGACATCCCATCAATCCCTTTCGTCACTGTAGAAAATAAAATCCAAACTAACCAAAACAAGCCAAAAGCCATGGTTAACATCGAAACCAATAGAGCCATTCTATTGATTTGACGGCGCCATGCTTGACGGCGAGCGCGTTCTTTTTGATTGACGGCAATAGGTTGAGATAACGACATATTAACGGCCCTCATTCTTCGCAAGGCGCATAACCATCAGCTTGGAGATTGCTAGCACAATGAATGTGATAACAAATAGAATCAGCCCAAGCTCCATCAAGGCAGAGGTATGCAAGCCGCTTTCTGCTTCTGCAAACTCATTCGCCAATGCAGAGGTGATACTATTACCTGGCATAAATAATGACACGCTATCTAGTTGATAAGTATTACCAATCACGAATGTCACCGCCATGGTTTCACCCAATGCGCGGCCTAGACCTAACATCACACCCCCAATTACCCCATTACGGGTATAAGGCAGAACGATGTTCCAGATCACTTCCCATGTAGTACAGCCAATACCATAAGCTGACTCTTTCATCATCACAGGAGTTTGTTCAAATACATCGCGCATAACAGACGCAATGTAAGGAATAATCATAATCGCGAGGATGATCCCCGCAGCTAAAATACCGATACCGAATGCTGGGCCTGAGAATAACTCACCAACAATCGGAATACTCGACATCACATTCCCCACTGGTTCTTGGAAATATTCCGCAAACAACGGCGCAAAGACGAATAACCCCCACATCCCATACACAATACTTGGGATAGCAGCAAGGAGTTCAATTGCAATACCTAGAGGCCGTTTTAACCAGTTAGGTGCAAGCTCAGTTAAAAATAAGGCGATACCAAAACTCACTGGTACCGCAATGATCAGAGCAATTAACGATGTCACAATCGTGCCATAAATAGGCACAAGCGCACCGAACTCTTCCGCTGGAGCATCCCACTCTTTGGTCCATAAAAACGAAAAACCAAATTTTTGCATACTTGGCCAAGATGCAAAAATAAGGGAGATAATAATACCCCCAAGCATTAATAAAGTGATTAGCGCGGCAATCTTTACCAATGCACCAAAAATCACATCACCTGATTTGCTAGGAGCTTTAAATGCCGTTGTTTTTTCGGCCATGCGCTTTGTTCTCATTCCACACCTACTTGCTTACGTAGGATTTAATTTACTTCATTTAGAAAGCGGATGTTAGATCCTCTAACATCCGCCTGCCACTGCCAACCCGAGGTTCACTTAGAAAAGTGCTTTACCTTGGCTATCTTTTACTTCTGTTTTCCATGCTGCGCGAACAGCTGTCACCACTTCTTCAGGTAAAATTGCGTAGTCTAATGCTTCCGCTTGCTTACCACCTTTCTCATAGGCCCAGTTAAAGAAGTCGAGCGTTGCTTTGCCCTTTTCAGCATTAGCTTGCTCTTTGTGTACTAAAATAAAAGTTGTCGATGTGATTGGCCATGCATTGGCACCATCACGGTTCGTGAGGTCTTGAGCAAAAGATTTAGACCAATCAACTTTTTTCGCTGCTGCGCTGAAACTTTCACCTGTTGGCGAGACTGCTTCGCCATCCGCAGATATCAGTTTAGTATAAGCAAGATTATTCTGTTTTGCGTAAGCATATTCCACATAACCAATAGAACCTGGCAGACGCTGAACAAATGCTGCAACGCCATCGTTACCTTTACCACCTACGCTATTTTTTGGCCAGTTAACTGTTGAGCCCGCACCAATATCTGATTTCCAGCTTGCACTAACTTTCGCTAAGTAGCTAGTGAATACGAAAGTGGTACCTGAGCCATCAGAACGTCTGACGACTGCGATAGTTTGGTCTGGTAGGCTAACATTTGGGTTTAACTTAGCAATAGCAGGGTCATTCCACTTAGTAATTTTACCTAAATAGATATCCCCTAAAGTGTTGCCATCTAAAGTCAGTTGCCCTGACTCAATGCCTTTTACGTTGACAGCCAGGACAACACCGCCAATGACTGTTGGGAACTGAAATAAACCATCTTTTTTCAGTTTTTCGTCAGTTAATGGCGCATCAGAGGCACCGAAATCAACGGTTTTTGCATTAATTTGTTTGACACCACCAGAAGAGCCAATCCCCTGATAGTTTACTTTATTACCTGTTTCTTTCTGATAAGAGTCTGCCCACTTTGCATAAACAGGAGCGGGGAAAGTCGCGCCAGCTCCGGTCAGGCTGGTAGCAGCAAAAGAAGACATTGCGGTCAAAGATAAAGTTGCTGCCATTACGCTTGCTAAGGTGGTACGCGTCATTTTCATAATCCCTCCGGGGATGTATAGAAACAATCAAGTATAAAATTGTTGGGTGTATGTCACGGTAGGAAAAATAGGACAATTTAGTTACGACAACATGTCGTTTTTATGACAGTTTTATGACAATTGCTGATTTTTTCGCTGGCGAGAAAACAAAATCGAAGAAAAATACAATTTTACAACTTAAGATTCAATTAGTTATAAAAACAAAACTTCAAAACTAATATCAAAAAGAAAAATGACAGACTGTCATAAAAGCGAAAAATATTTTTATCCTGCAACTATAAAATAATACTCAAAATAATTTGTGTTGCAGCTAGGCGGCCAAAGAGGATATCTCGGGGAGCATACATAAGTATGTGACCCGAGTAGCCGAACGCAGCCAACAACGCTGCGGCGCAAAGTGTGAAGAGTATTTAGTCTTCTTTCTCTTTAAGGGGAAGCAAAGCCCTAATCGCAAACCCACCGCGCTCACTCTTATGGATTTCAATGCTCCCTTCATGGGCATCGACAATCCGGCGAATAATCGCCAAGCCTAAACCAGTCCCTTTATTGCTACGTGCTTTTTCACCTTGTACAAAGGGTTGGAATAACCGGTGAATATCTTCTTCTTTGATACCTACACCATCATCTTCCACTTGGAACCAAACAGAATCTTCCGTTTTACCACTACTTACTTTAATCCAGCCATTACCATAACGATATGCGTTGACAATCATATTCGTGATAGCGCGTTTGATAGCTAACGGGTTACCATTTACTATCATTGAGCCCGGCTCCAGCGCTGTTTCGATTTCACCGATCACATTGCTTTCTGAATTGACCGCTTCCATAAGGATTGAATTAAGGTCGCAGAATTCCATATCCATTTCTTGCCCTGTTTTCAGGTAGGACATAAATTGACCGATGATCGCATCACACTCTTCAATATCTTTATTGATAGACTCCGCAAGGTAGCTATCTTCTGGGCTCATCATTTCTGTTGCTAAACGAATACGAGTTAATGGCGTTCTTAAATCGTGGCTAACCCCTGCCATTAAAACAGTTCGGTCGTTTTCTAGCGTTTTGATTCCAGCGGCCATATGGTTAAAGGAACGAATTGCCGCCCTTACCTCAGTCGCGCCTTTTTCTTGCATGGGCGGTAAAATAACCCCTTTTCCAACCTCACCAGCATGGTATTCCAACTCAAGCAACGGCTTGTTCTGATAACGAATATACAGCCACACTCCGGCAAAAATTGTCAGGAAAATAGTCAGTGTATAACGGAAAACGAGGGAAAATTGATTTTGACCTATCTCAGTCAAGGGGACTCGCACCCAAATATCAGGCGCGAGGTAAGATGTCAGCCACAAAATCGGATATTCACGGCCTAATTCGAGGTGAACATTTGCCTTACCGCCTAAATAATCCGACATGTGTTCGCTTAAAAAATCATACTCTTTCGCCCAATTCAACCCTTCTTCCATTGCAGCTGAATGAGCGTAAAAGGTAATACCTAATTCATTATAGATTTTTTTACGTAACGCGGGTGATACCCGCACCGAGGTCCCATCCTGTAGAACCATTTTCTCTGTCATCAACGTCCTAACTTCATAAGCCAGTACTTTGTTAAACTGTTGTAAGCTAGGCATCACAACAAAATTCAACACGACCATATAGCTGGTCACTAGGCTTGCGAATAACAACGCAACGAACAAAAATAACGAGCGAGAAAATGTACTACGTCGTGAGAACCTCAGTCGCTTCATGCTTTACTTCCATCTGGAACAAACACATAACCCAAGCCCCAAACTGTTTGAATATAGCGTGGATGGGCAGGGTCTTCTTCAACCATACGGCGTAAACGTGAAATTTGAACATCGATAGAACGTTCCATCGCACTGTATTCACGGCCTCGCGCTAAGCTCATTAACTTGTCACGAGATAATGGTTCCCTTGGATAAGAAACCAACACTTTTAATACCGCAAATTCACCACTAGTTAATGGCATATTTTCATCACCTTGGAACATTTCACGAGTTCCAAGATTTAACTTAAATTTACCAAATGTAATGACAGCATCATCTTGAGATGGCGCTCCCGGTAGTTCATTTGCTTGGCGACGAAGTACCGCACGGATACGAGCCAGTAATTCGCGTGGATTGAAAGGTTTTGGAATATAGTCATCAGCACCAATTTCTAAACCAACAATGCGGTCAACCTCTTCACCTTTCGCGGTAACCATAATAATAGGGATTGGGTTATTTTGACTGCGTAAACGACGACAAATTGATAACCCATCTTCACCCGGTAGCATTAAATCTAATACTATCAGATGAATTGATTCCCTCGTCAGGATTCTGTCCATTTGTTCAGCGTTTGCGGCACTTCTTACCTGAAAGCCTTGCTCTGTGAGGTAACGCTCTAGCAGTGCACGTAAACGCATATCATCATCGACGACAAGAACCTTATAACTTTCCTGCATTTTGTAGCCCTCAAGATGTGCATCTTTCAAATTATTTTTTTAATCAAAGTAAGCAAAAAAATATTAATGCCTACTAATTTACCACTAACATAGGATTTAATGAATCATTTTACACTTCAGATGCTTAGTGGACGATAACTTATTTCTAATATGAAATAGGTTACTTGCCCTCCTGGAGTATTTACTATTATCTCATCATCAACTCGTTTACCAATCAGGGCTCGCGCCACGGGAGAGTCGATTGAAATCCATTGTTTTGTAGGGTTAAACTCATCAGCCCCGACTATCCGGAATATTCTGATATTTTCATTTTCATCTTCAAGTTTAACCCAAGCACCAAAAAAGACACGGCCTTCTTGCCGAGGGTCAGGTTCGATTATCCTTAGTTGATCCAATCTTTTAGATAAAAACCGGATACGCCGATCAATTTCACGTAACCTTTTTTTACCGTATATGTACTCTGCGTTTTCTGAACGATCCCCTTGGGCTGCTGCTTCAGAAACAGATTGGGTTACTCTAGGCCGTTCTTCTTTCCACAGATACTTTAGCTCTTTGTCTAACGCATCCCAACCTTCGCGCGTAATTAAAAGACTTTTTGTCATAACCTTAAAATATTCGTCAATAGAGACAGTGATTATAATAATTTATAGAACATAATCTGAGACTTTCCTACCAATAGGCTTAAATTCAGTCTGGAAATTATGGCTATCACCAAGTATAACAGTGCAGTAAATTTTTTTAATTGTTCTTTCAGTAGGTATTTAAACACGACATGAATGAAACTCTAAGCCAAATCATCGCAGCAGAACTGCATGCCCAACCGAAACAGGTTTTTTCTGCCATCACCTTATTAGATGAAGGTAATACTGTCCCGTTTATCGCTCGTTACCGTAAAGAGGTTACCGGAGGGTTGGACGATACTCAGCTTCGCCAGCTAGAAAGCCGCTTAGGGTACTTACGCGAACTGAATGACCGTAAGCAAACCATTCTGAAATCGATTGAAGAGCAAGGGAAATTAACCCCAGAGCTTGCCTCTGCGATTGATACTACCCTCAATAAAACTGAACTTGAAGACCTGTATTTACCGTATAAACCGAAACGTCGTACCCGTGGGCAAATCGCCATTGAGGCAGGGCTTGAGCCATTAGCGGATACCTTGTGGACAGACCCAAGCCAGTCCCCTGAAGAACTAGCCCAAGCTTACATCGATGCAGATAAAGGCGTAGCGGATATAAAAGCAGCCTTAGATGGCGCACGTTATATTCTTATGGAGCGTTTTGCCGAAGATGCCGCCTTATTGGCCAAAGTTCGTGACTATATTTGGAAGAATGCCCACCTTGTTTCTGTTGTTGCAGAAGGTAAGCAAGAAGAAGGCGTTAAATTTAGTGACTACTTTGAGCACCAAGAGCCTGTAGCTCAAGTCCCCTCGCACCGTGCACTTGCTATGTTCCGTGGTCGTAATGAAGGTATTTTACAGCTGTCATTAAATTGTGACCCACAATTTGATGAGCCACCAAAAGAAAGTTACTGTGAAGAGATCATCACTCGCCACTTAGATGTACATTTGAATAACGCCCCAGCTGACCAATGGCGTAAAGCGGTGATCAGCTGGACATGGCGAGTCAAAGTGCTTCTGCACTTGGAAACGGAAGTAATGAGTTCTCTGCGCGAAAAAGCAGAAGAAGAGGCTATTAACGTTTTCGCCCGTAATCTCAGTGATTTGCTGATGGCCGCCCCCGCAGGCATGCGTGCAACTATGGGGCTCGATCCTGGCCTGCGTACAGGGGTAAAAGTCGCAGTAGTTGATGCAACAGGTAAACTGATTGCAACCGATACTATTTATCCACACACTGGCCAAGCGGCTAAAGCAGCAACGATTGTTGCCGCGCTGTGTCAAAAACATCATGTGGAACTCGTGGCAATCGGTAATGGGACTGCATCGCGAGAAACTGAACGCTTCTTTGCAGAAGTCCAAAAACAATACCCTGAAGTAACAGCCCAAAAAGTCATCGTCAGTGAAGCGGGGGCTTCGGTCTATTCCGCCTCTGAGCTTGCTGCGCTTGAATTCCCAACATTGGATGTATCTTTGCGTGGTGCCGTATCTATTGCACGCCGTCTACAAGATCCTCTCGCTGAACTGGTAAAAATTGACCCTAAATCTATCGGAGTTGGTCAATATCAACACGATGTTAGCCAAACTCAGTTGGCACGTAAACTCGATGCTGTGGTTGAAGATTGCGTAAACTCCGTTGGTGTCGACCTAAATACAGCTTCAGTTGCCTTACTGACTCGCGTTGCCGGTTTAAGCAAGATGATCGCCCAAAATGTGGTGGATTGGCGTGATGAAAATGGCCAATTTAATGATAGAAAGCAGTTACTGAAAGTCACGCGCCTTGGGCCAAAAGCATTTGAACAATGTGCAGGTTTCCTACGTATCACTAATGGTAAGAACCCATTGGATGCTTCGACCGTTCACCCTGAGTCTTACCCAATTGTTGAAAAAATCCTTGAGTCTGTCCGTCAACCACTAAAAGAAATTATGGGTAACTCACAAGTGCTTAATGCCTTAAGCCCACGTGATTTCACCACAGAACAATTTGGTGTCCCAACCGTCACGGATATCATTAAAGAATTAGAAAAACCGGGTCGTGACCCTCGCCCTGAGTTTAAAACGGCCACCTTTGCCGAAGGGGTTGAGACCATGAATGACCTTGTCTCTGGGATGGTCTTAGAGGGCGCAGTTACCAATGTAACCAACTTTGGCGCGTTTGTAGATATTGGTGTTCACCAAGATGGGCTCGTTCATATTTCTTCTCTATCAAATAGTTACGTTGAAGACCCTCACAAAGTGGTAAAAGCGGGTGATATCGTAAAAGTCAAAGTGCTAGATGTCGATATCGCGCGTAAACGTATTGCGCTAACGATGCGTCTGGATGAGCAAGCTGGTGATACGAATAGCGCACCTCGTCGAGCAGCTCCAACGCAAGACAAAAACCCACGCAAAGCAGCACAACCAAGGGGTAATGCACGCCAAAACTCATCATCTTCTGGTAACAGTGCGATGAGCGATGCACTGGCTGCCGCATTTGGCAAAAAACGTTAATTACGTTAAATAGGCATCGCTATGAAATAATTGCGATGCCTATTATTTTTAATTAATTCACTTCACACTCGTTAATACACTTCAAAATACTCTTATACCCCAGCGTTTCAACAGCCCCACCGATTAAGAAAACAGGGCTAACTCAATGCTTCGTTGATCCACATCAAGTCAAATTGACGAAAAAAGAGGCTAAATAGAACAAAAGTAGATGATTATAATTCTCATTGTTAATTAGATTAATTTTTGTTGGGTTACGCTATCAAGTTATTGATACCCATATTTCTAGCAATAAGTATTGATATCATTATAAATTGAATTAATAGGAAGACACTATGGCTATACTTCCTCAATGCAGCTATAAAATAATTGGTTTTTCACCAGAGATAAGCCCCGCTTACCGACAAAAACTTCTTTCCCTTGGTTTGCTACCGGGTTCTGTATTTAAAGTCGTGCGCTTAGCGCCATTTGGTGACCCTGTGCAGATAGAAACGCATCGCGTGAGCTTAGTATTACGTAAAAAGGATCTCGCCCTGCTTAACCTTGATGAAGCGCCTACCGCTTAAGTATTCTTTTTATATTATTGGCAAACACTATGAAACGATTGACTATCGGCTTAATTGGCAACCCCAATGCAGGCAAAACGACCCTATTTAACCAGCTAACGGGCTCGAGACAACGCGTCGGTAACTGGGCAGGTGTCACGGTTGAACGCAAAGTTGGCCGCTTCCACACAGACGACCATAAGATTGAGCTTGTTGACCTTCCAGGGACTTATTCCCTCACCACAATTTCCGAGCAAACCTCACTAGATGAACAAATTGCCTGTTACTTTATCCTAAGTGGCGAAGCTGACATGCTAATCAATGTGGTGGATGCATCAAACCTAGAGCGCAACCTTTATCTTACATTACAGTTAGTTGAACTCGGTGTTCCTTGTATTGTTGCTCTTAATATGTTGGATATCGCACAAAGCCAACATATTGATATTGATATTGCTCAATTGGAGAAACAACTGGGTTGCCCTGTCATTCCAATGGTTTCAACACGTGCGACTGGTATTAATGAATTAAAGAAAACCATTGATACTCATCCACAAAATAGCCAAAAAGCCCTTGTCGAATATCCACCTCAATTATTACAAGCGGTAGACTCACTGTCAGATCAAATATCATCACAGCAATTTAGCCACCAACAACGCCGCTGGTTAGCATTACAAATCCTCGAAGGGGATATTTACAGCCGCCAACGTGCAGAAATAACAGAAGAGCAATTACTTTCGACACGCCAACAACTTAAAGAGAGTTTGAATGAAGAACCCGAGTTACTCATTGCAGACTCTCGCTATCAGTCTATTGCGACTATTTGCCATGCCGCTATTAATAATAGTGCTGCTGAACCCAACAAATTAACGCAATCACTGGATAGATTTATTCTCAGTCGCTGGCTTGGTGTCCCGATTTTCTTGTTTGTCATGTACCTGATGTTTGTATTAGCAATTAATATCGGAGGAGCGCTACAACCTTTCTTCGAGGGGGCATCAGAAGCCATATTTATTCATGGTCTCCAGTGGCTGGGAGATTATTTGAGTTTCCCTGATTGGCTAACCATCTTCCTTGCCCAAGGTGTTGGTGGTGGTATTAATACCGTTTTACCACTCGTACCACAAATCGGGATGATGTACCTATTTCTTTCAATACTCGAAGACTCCGGCTATATGGCTCGTGCGGCATTTGTAATGGACAGGCTCATGCAAGCACTGGGCTTACCCGGCAAATCATTTGTGCCCTTAATTGTTGGCTTTGGCTGTAACGTTCCTTCCATTATGGGCGCACGTACTCTTGATGCACCGCGTGAAAGGCTGATTACTGTTCTAATGGCACCATTTATGTCTTGCGGCGCAAGGCTGGCAATTTTTGCAGTATTTGCCGCGGCCTTTTTCGGTAAAAACGGCGCTAGTGTTGTCTTTTCCCTGTATATTTTAGGGATTGTGGTCGCTATCCTGACAGGATTGCTACTCAAACACACTTTAATGCGCGGTGAAGCCTCCCCTTTCGTTATGGAATTACCGGTTTACCACGTTCCTCACGTCAAAACGTTACTGATCCAAACTTGGCAACGCTTGAAAGGCTTTGTGGTACGTGCTGGTAAGGTTATCGTCGTTGCCAGTATCTTTATCGGTGCATTAAACAGCTTCTCCTTCTCAGGTAAACCCGTTGATAATATTAATGATTCGGCACTGGCTTCGGTCAGTAAAGTTATCACGCCTGCATTACAGCCAATCGGCGTTCACGCGGACAACTGGCAAGCCACCGTCGGATTAATCACGGGAGCAATGGCCAAAGAAGTGGTCGTGGGTACATTAAATACCCTGTATACCGCCGAAGCGATCACCGCCGAACCATTTGATGCTGAATCTTTCAATTTGTGGGAAGAGTTAGAGGATGCGGTATCCGATACTTGGGATAGCTTAAAAGAAACCTTTACATTAAGTGCGCTATCGAACCCTATCGAAGCCAGTAAAGGGGACGGTGAGATGGAGTCAGGCTCTATGGGTACCATGGCGGCGAAATTTGGTTCTGGCATCGCGGCTTATAGTTATCTAATTTTTGTCTTGCTATATGTGCCTTGCGTATCTGTGATGGGGGCTATCGCTCGCGAAACCAATAAAAGCTGGATGAGTTTTTCCATTCTTTGGGGGCTCAATGTGGCCTATAGCCTTTCTGCGCTGTTTTACCAAATAGCGACATTTAGTGAGCACCCACAAAGTAGCTTAATAACTATTATTGCGGTAGTTGCTTTCAATCTTGTTTTATTTATGTTCTTACGCCGTGTCCGTAGTCGGGTCACATTGAATATAAAAAGTAAAACTGCGGCGCAATGCTCTGGATGTTCAGGCAATGCCTGCCACTAAGGAATAACGTGATGGTCAGCTTGTTACAAGTTCGAGATTTAATCGCCTTATATGGGCAAGCTGACATCACTTTACTGAGTGAGCGCCTCAATACCCCAATTCCGTTAGTCCAAGCCATGGCTGAAAAGCTAGTGAGTCTAGGCAAAATTGAAAAAGTCGATGTGAGTGCTTGTTTGACAGGTAGCAGTTGCAAGGGTTGCCCCGAAAGCACCGACTGTGCGCACTTTGTGTATAAGATAAAGTGAGGCACCTTGAAGGAATGTCATAAACCTGCAATTCTTTTTATCGCATAGTTGAATTCTTAAAAAACCAGACCTCTGCCGGAATATTGGGGTTTAGTTTGTGTCAATAAATCATTAACCATCATCGATTCCTTTTGAAGTAAGGGGATAACATAAAGTGCTGTAATAAAAAGCCTGCTATGGAACTATAGTTAGCAGAATATACGCTTTAAAAAATCCCCTTAATGACTGATGGTTCTATTTACTCTTCCAATCGGCTTTGAAAGTCACATAAATACTCACAAAACTCATCAGGATGTGAAATAAACGGGGCATGAGCGCTATTGCGCATAATCACAGACGGAGAGTGTGGATAAAGCTCGTCCAATACGGGCACCACTTTACGTGGGACAAGCCCGTCAAGATAACCATAAATGCGTAAGAATGGCACTGGCAGTTTTTTCAATTCCTCACGCAAATCTTCGGTACGTAATGACTCAAGCCCCGCATTTAGCGTTTCTACCGTCGGAATAGGCTGCTCGAGAACAACTGATTTTAGCAACTTTGCATCATTTCTTGCGCTTTCTGTCCCAAGCGTTTGCAGTGCTAGAAAACGTTCAACGGTGCGGTGGAAATCAGCGGCGAGCTGATGCTCAAAACCTAATAAAACCTCAGGTCTGATCCCCGCCCAGTTACTGCCATCGGCTTTAAAACAAGGGGATGATGCTACTGTTATTAGCCCTGTCACTTCATAGGGATGGTCAAGAGCGATACGACTTGCCACCAGCCCCCCCAATGACCACCCTAACCAAATGGCATTTTTCGGAGCCTGTGCCCATAAAATATCCGCCATAGATTGAATACTCATTGGCGGAAAGCCTTGGCTACGACCGTAACCAGGTAAATCAACCAAGTGAATACGAAAATGCGAAGCGACCCGCGGAATAATGGTTTGCCAAACTTGCGCATTCAGCCCCCATCCGTGTAGTAACACAATATCTTGCTTTCCATCGCCAACGGTCTGCCAATATAACTTTGTCATGGTTACACTCTCTTCGTTCATTTCTTAGTCGAATATTTTTAACAGGACATTACCATGCTAACAATGGAAGGGGTCTGTTGGCTATGCCACCAATCACTAAAATTAAGTCATCAGGGCATTTGTTCATTTTGCCTCAAAGGGTTACCGAAAATGCCGGTGAGTTGCTCTCGTTGTGCTTTGCCCTGTGAGCTGCCTATTAATGAATGCGGTCGTTGCCTAAAGAGCCCCCCAGCTTGGCACCAGTTGGTCACTGTAACACCGTATCAAGCCCCATTACGTAAACTCATTCATTGTTTTAAATTTAATAAACAGCCACAACTTGCCTTTTCCTTAGCCCGAATTTTTGTTTTATTTTGGCTCACTGGTTACCGCCATCATCAATGGCAAAAACCCGATTTAATCATGACTATTCCCTTACATCGCCGTCGGTTATGGTTTCGCGGCTTTGATCACATGGCCTTAATTGGTGAAATATTGTCCAGATGGTTAAATATTCCCTATTCACAAAATTCATTATTACGCAGTCATGATACACTGGCACAGATTACACTAAAAAGAGAGCATCGCCGAGCTAACCTTAAAGGTGCATTTACCTTAGAAACGTCAGTTTCAGGCCTACATGTCGCTATTATTGATGATGTTATTACCACAGGTTCTACAATGAACTCCGCAGCAAAATTGTTGATTTGTGCGGGTGCGCATACTGTTGATGCGTGGTCACTCTGTCGCACCTTGTAGGAAAGGGGTAAATGGGCGTATTATAACCAACTAAAGCAGTCAACTATTATTGAGCAAATGATTATGATTAATATTACTGAAGCAGCACAGGCTCATTTTGCCAAGTTGTTGGAAAATCAAGAGCCAGGAACCCAAATCCGTGTATTTGTCATCAACCCAGGTACACCAACAGCAGAATGCGGTGTGTCTTACTGCCCACCGGGTGCCGTTGAAGCAACAGATAAAGAACTGAAGTTCGAAAAATTATCTGCTTATGTTGATGAAATTAGTGCCCCATTCTTGGACGATGCTGAAATTGATTTCGTCACTGACCAACTGGGTTCACAACTAACGTTAAAAGCACCAAACGCAAAAATGCGTAAAGTCTCTGATGATGCGCCATTAATTGAGCGTGTTGAGTATGTTTTACAATCACAAATAAACCCTCAATTAGCCAGCCATGGCGGCCGTGTTTCTCTGATGGAAATCACCGATGATGGTTTTGCTATCCTACAATTTGGTGGTGGTTGTAATGGTTGTTCTATGGTCGATGTCACCCTCAAAGAGGGTATCGAAAAAGAATTACTAAAAATGTTTGATGGTGAGTTAAAAGGCGTTAAAGACCTAACTGAGCACCAACGTGGCGAGCACTCTTTCTACTAATTGCCATTGATGTCTGGCACCTGTTTTTCTGCTTACAGGTGCCTAATTTTATCTTTTATGGGGGTTTCCCCACTATATTCGGTATTTTATGGACCATTTCGAGACACTAACACCCGAGCAAGCCTATCAACATTGGTTAGAAGGCACTGCTATACTTGTTGATGTACGTGATCCACAAAGCTTCCGTGCAGGCCATGCAAGTGGGGCTTATCACCTTACCAACGAGTCACTCAGTCAGTTTTTGGAACAAACGGATTATGAACAACCCGTCATGGTCATGTGTTACCACGGGCATAGCAGTCAAGGTGCTGCACAATATCTGATCAACATCGGCTATGAATCTGTTTACAGCATTAATGGCGGGTTTGAAGCTTGGTTAAGGGAATATCCACAAGCCGTCACGGCGCTCTAGATGAGAAAACGTATTCATGATCCACATCACTTCTTTTGCTAACCCGAGAATGGCGCAAGCATTTGTTGATTACATGGCAAGCCAAAATATTCATTTAAAAATGCAACCATCGCAGGAGCAACCGCTATTTGAACTTTGGTTAGAAGATGACCAACATCTTTCTCAAGTACGCAAAGAACTCGATATCTTTTTACAAGACCCTAACCACCCCCGCTATCTAGAAGCTAGTTGGCATACCGGTAGTGCAGATACCCAATTTCAGTACCGAAATTATCTCACATGGAATTACCTAAAAGAGCAATCAGGCCCTTTAACTATCGCTGTTATTGTGTTGTCGATTATTGTATATCTTTGGGTAGAAATAACAGATGCGCGTGAAGTTTTACGTTACCTAGCTTGGCCAATTGGCGACCAACAATCTGAACTTTGGCGCTGGTTTAGCCCTGCATTGGTGCATTTTTCGTTATCGCACATTGGCTTCAACCTTGCATTATGGTGGTTCCTTGCTGGGCAAGTTGAACGAAAACTGGGAACAGGGAAACTCTTCACCATTCTATTGGTCTCAGCCTTATTCAGTAATTGGGGTCAATCACTATTTAGTGAAAATAATTTTGGCGGCTTATCTGGTGTGGTATATGCCTTGGTTAGCTACGTTTGGTTAACCGGCGAACGCCGGCCAGAAAGTGGTATCAGCATCCCACGGGGGCTAATGATATTTTCAATTATCTGGCTCTTTTTCGGTTACTTCGATATTTTAGGGATGCATATTGCCAATGCCGCACATACTTCAGGGTTAATTATCGGCTTATTGATGGGAGTATGGGATAATAGGCAAAGTTTCAAACACCAGAGCTCCAGATAAAACATTTTAATAATTAGAGGCCAACGCTGTGAAACAAACCCAGAGACATGATGCAATCGTTGAACTTGTGCGTCTTCAGGGATATGTCAGTACTGAAGAACTTGTCGAACATTTTGAGGTTAGCCCTCAAACCATCCGACGAGACCTCAATGACCTCGCTGAACAAAATAAAATTCAGCGGCACCATGGCGGCGCGGCACTACCTTCAAGTTCCGTAAATGCCGCTTATAACGACCGTAAAATTATGTGGTCAGATGAAAAAGCGCGTATTGCACAACATGTCGCTAGTCAAATCCCTGATGGCGCCACATTATTTATTGATATTGGTACGACGCCTGAAGCGGTCGCCCATGCGTTAGTGAATCATAAAAATTTGCGAGTAGTAACCAATAACTTGAACGTTGCTACTCTATTGATGCCAAAAGAAGACTTTCGCTTAATTTTAGCGGGAGGTGAAGTCCGTTCCCGTGATGGCGGAATTGTTGGTGAAGCCACGTTGGATTTTATCTCTCAATTTAGGTTGGATTATGGCATTCTTGGTATTAGTGGTATTGATATGGACGGCTCCTTGCTTGAGTTTGACTACCACGAAGTTCGTACCAAACGCGCAATTATTGAGAATTCACGCTGTGTCATGTTAGTCACCGACCACTCTAAGTTTGGCCGTAATGCGATGGTTAATCTCGGTAACATGAACTTAATCGATTACCTATTCACCGACAAACAACCACCTGATAGCATTCTCAAAGTGATTGAACAACATAACGTCCAGCTCGAACTTTGCTAATCAAATCATTATGTTCATGATGGCAGCGCACCAGCCTGCCATCATGCTTCTGAATATCTGCCCCTCGCTTTAATTTTTTATATCCTCCGTTCCTTGTTCTTTTTCGCTCGAAACTCAAATTTCCCTTTGTAAATAACATTATTTTAAATGTGGGTATTGAAAAAAGTTTGTTACCAATATCACGCACTTGTTATTTTTTCTTCATTATTAGTTGGCATACTAATGGAATTTGATTACAATCAAATGAGCGAAAACGAACATTATTGAAAGTGTTTCGAACATCTCAGGGGGATGCATGGAAACTAAAGACTTGATTGTCATCGGCGGCGGGATCAACGGCGCTGGTATTGCAGCAGACGCTGCGGGTCGTGGATTATCGGTATTACTGCTCGAAGCTCAAGACTTAGCGAGTGCAACTTCATCTGCGAGTTCAAAACTGATCCACGGTGGCTTACGCTACCTTGAACATTACGAATTTAGGTTGGTAAGTGAAGCATTAGCAGAGCGTGAAGTGCTGCTACGCTTGGCTCCGCATATTGCTTTTCCAATGCGTTTCCGTTTACCTCACCAACCCCATTTACGCCCAGCTTGGATGATCCGTATTGGTTTATTTCTATATGACCATTTGGGAAAACGCGTCAGTTTACCAAGCAGTAAAAGTTTAAAATTCAACCAAAACTCCGTATTAAAATCTGAATTAACCAAAGGTTTTGAATATTCGGACTGTTGGGTTGATGATGCGCGTTTAGTTGTGTTAAACGCTCAAGAAGTAGTACGTAAGAATGGTGAAGTTCGTACTCGCACAAAAGTAACTCGTGCTTATCGCGAAAATGGCCTATGGGTGGTTGAAGCTCAAGACTTACGTACTGGTGAGACCCACACATGGAAAGCTAAAGGGTTAGTAAACGCGACAGGACCTTGGGTAAAAGAGTTCTTCGATGATGGCTTGAAACTGAAATCACCCTACGGTATTCGTTTAATCAAGGGTAGCCACATTGTGGTTCCTCGTGCACACGACGAACCACAGGCATATATTTTACAAAACGAAGATAACCGTATTGTATTTGTGATCCCTTGGATGGATGAATTCTCAATCATTGGTACCACTGATGTGGAATACAAAGGTGATCCGAAAGATGTCAAAATCGATGAAAACGAAGTTAACTATTTACTGAAAGTATATAATGACCACTTCAAAAAACAGCTAACGGTTAGCGATATCGTTTGGGATTACTCAGGTGTTCGTCCACTATGTGATGACGAATCTGATTCACCACAAGCCATCACTCGTGACTACACATTAGATATTCACGATGAACAAGGTAAAGCCCCATTACTGTCTGTATTTGGTGGTAAATTAACGACTTATCGAAAATTAGCCGAAGCCGCTGTCAATAAGCTCGCCACCTACTACCCGAATGCAGGTAGCCCTTGGACTAAAAATGGTCAATTACCTGGCGGGGATATTGAAGGTTGCGACCGTGACGGCTATGCACGTGTACTGCGCCAACATTATCAATGGCTACCTGAAGGCTTAGCCCTGCGTTTTGCCAGAACTTACGGTAGCAACAGTAAATTAATCCTTGAAGGTGCGAATTCACTCAGTGATCTCGGTGAAGCCTTTGGTGCCAATGTTTACGAGGCTGAATTACGTTATTTAGTTAAACATGAATGGGTAACTGAATTAGATGATGCTATCTGGCGCCGTACTAAGCTCGGTATGTGGCTAAATGATGAAGAAAAACAACGTATTGCACAGTGGTTATCAGAGCATTCGCTATCTGAGCGTGCTTCTGTATAACGGCAAAATATCATGACTCGCTAAACAATGTTTCCCTAGATTAGGGGCTTTTAGTTAAGTGACTTGTAAGGCCTGATTTTACTGTTCAACAGGGGTCAGGCCTTTTAATTTGGCGCTATATCACTGACAAGGTAACTTTGATGATACCTTACTACCTTAGTTCCCTCTCATTTATGCCATGTCATCCGTTTTTTTGAAACCTAATCCTAATAAAGTACATATCCCTATTGAATCAAAATACCCCTTAAATTTTACTCGTCACATCTAGGCCTAACGTCATCTTACGGGACGCGCACGCATGCTGTTAGTTTAGTGCGTAAGCAACCGTGAGTTCACTTTGACCTCAACCCCATATCTGATAATCTGTGCTTATAAATATCTATTGATAGTTAAATATAATGATAAATAAGTTTAAAAACCTAAAGTTCTTTGAAAACGAACCACTAGTTCATCATTTAAACTACACACTGACAGAAACCGAGGTGAAGAACATACTGAATGGTTGGCTACCCTTATGTATGGAAGATAAATGGCTCTCTTATAGTGAAGAGGGTTATGTTTATGTTCATCGAAGCTGGACTGGGCATTTGATGTATAAGTTTGCCATCCGCAATAATGTTATCAATAGTGTGGAAATTGCGATGGATGATTTTGTCGATATGACCAACGAAAGAAAAATAGAGGTTTTCTTATCGCTCTTACCCCATTTATCAAAAGAGCATTCAAATGACTGGTCGTAGTATGAGGTTTCTGTAAAGGCGCTGCGGCTCTATCTTAGCCCCTAGAAAGAGGGAGTGGTGAGAAATCAACGCGCCTAAAGTCGCCAACAAAATTGGACACTTTATCGCTAAACAGCTTATAATACCCATTCACCTTACCAAATTACTCAACTTAGTAGGTACGCCCCACGATGAATTAAGCACTGCCAGAAAATATTTTCCAATACCAATTTGGTATTCATTTTTCTGTTCCTGGCAGGCAACCACTTTCATCGACGCTTATTGATAAGTCAACAACGTTGTCTGTCCTCGCAATTTTGGAGGTGCATATGACTGTTGCTTGTCACTTTTCACAACTTAATATTGAATTTAACCAAACCGCCCTATTTCCCCCACTGAGCGGGACTTTATCTTGCCAAAAAAACGCCTTAATCGGGAATAATGGCACTGGTAAGTCGGTTTTAATGCGACTTCTTGCACAAACTCTCCCCCCTACACAAGGTAACGTGCACTGGAATATTCCCTTTCTCCACGTCGATCAGTTAACTCGATTAGCGGGTGATACATTGGTTGATGCTTTAGGCATCTCTGAGATTTATTATGCATTTGCCCGCATTGAATCAGGAAATGGCACCTTTGATGATTTCGAACAGGTTGAAGATAA
Organism: Providencia sp. TYF-12; assembly: GCF_041344805.1. Lineage (NCBI taxonomy): Bacteria > Pseudomonadati > Pseudomonadota > Gammaproteobacteria > Enterobacterales > Morganellaceae > Providencia > Providencia sp. TYF-12. The sequence goes on along the minus strand of NZ_CP166833.1, from coordinate 286,266 downwards.
ATGGCATTTGCCATCTCAATGGGAAAATCTATTGGACTCAGCCAGACTACCCGTTTCCATGGAAACCCCTATTGCATCTTTAAGTGGTGGCGAACGCACACGTCTCGCCCTTTGCCGTGCTTTTTTGCAGAAAAATAGTTTTCTATTACTTGATGAACCCGATAATCACTTAGATGCGCAGAGTCGACAATGGCTAAGTGAAAAGTTATCTGAACATACCGCTGGGTGCTTAGTTATATCGCATAATCGGGCATTGCTCGGGGAGATGGACGCCACCTTTGAGCTAACCGCTAAAGGGTTGTATGAATATGGAGGGAATTATGACTTATACGACACTCAGAAAAACTTCGAAATAGCGGCAATTGATGCACAAGCCGAACGTTTAGAAAAACAAATTAATCAAGAGAAAAAACAACAACAGATCACATTGAAAAAAGCGGCTCAACGTAAAAAACAAGGAGAGAAGATTCGTTATGGTGGTTCTCAATCCTTGTTACTACTTGATATGCAGAAAAATCGTGCCGAAAAAAGGCAGTCAAAAGTTGCCGACCGCCATCAGCGCGTCATGGATAACTTACAAAATCAGCAACAAGAAAACCATGAAAAAATTCGCCATATCAAACCGCAAAAAATGGCGATTAACTACCAAAGTGAGGGAAGAAAAGTAACCGTTTTCGCTTCTGAATTAATGTTACCTTATGGCCATTCATCACCACTTTCATTCACTATATACAGTGGAGAACACTGGCATATTCAGGGCAACAATGGTTGCGGGAAATCCACGTTACTCAAAGTATTAATGGGGTATCTTCCGGCGGTCTCAGGAGAATATCGTTTAAGTGGCACAGTGTGTTATTTAGATCAGCATTTGAGTTTACTGGATAAATCCTTGCCGGTTGGGGAAGCACTTCATCAATACCAACCATTATTCTCCGTTGAACAATGGCGCACACAGCTTGGTATGCTACGCATTCGAGGGGAGAAATCATTACAGCCACTAACACAACTTAGTGGCGGTGAACAATTGAAAGCCACCTTGTTAGCGCTCACTCATAGCCCTAACCCGCCGGCTATTTTGTTACTTGATGAACCCGATAACCATCTGGACTTGGACTCAAAACAGTTACTTGAGGACTTACTCAACGATTATCAAGGTAGTTTATTACTGGTTTCTCATGATGAAGCATTCATTGAACGGTGCAATATCACCAACACGTTAACTCTCTCTGATGATTAACACTATTGGCCACCATAACCCACGGTGGCCAATTTTTAACGAATAAAGGTGTTTTTTACTCGGCTAGACACCAAAAAATAGGGGACCCATAAGGCGCAGTAGAAACTCCCATTAATCGCTGTAATCACATTCGAATAATTAACTTCAATACCGAATGTATAGGGGAAAACAAAGCGAGCCACAATAATCATCACGGTATACAGTAACATGGTAATGATAAATAACCATTTCGCGCTTTTTTTCCATTTTGCTGCAGCAATAAATGTCCACAGAAACAAGGCTATCAAAACCCCATAGCCTGTTTGTAACAGGTAAAACCCTGTCGAAAAACCAGCAACATAAAAGTCAGAATCAGCTTGTGTCGCTAATGGCCAAACGGTTTTTACTTGTGCAATATCTAGCAATAACATCATGACCGTTTTGTATAACATGTAAAATAACCCTATAACGGGTAAAATCAACCATCCACTGACCCCTTGTAGTGGTTTTTTCGCAACCGTCTGAGAAACACCTTGTACTATTGGCTGCCCTATTTGAGTGGTTGATTGGTGCGTATCCATTCCGATAACCTTTATGAGTTTTGCATTTTTTGTTCAATAAATGCTTTGAGTATAATAGCCTGATTATGTTGCGTGTCTTTTGCACTGTATAATAACGTTAAACTCCCCTGCTTTGCTTGTGAAACTAACGGCTGCCATGCCGTTGTATGGTTTAATTCTTGCAGGTAGTGCTCGGTAAATTGTACAAATTGATCAGTGTGTTGATGAAACCATTTTCGCAATTCATTTGTTGGTGCGACATCTTTATTCCATTCATCATGCTGTAAGTCGGTTTTTTTGATCCCCCTTGGCCATAGCCGGTCAACGAGTACCCGGTAACCATCGTCATCTGCAACAGGGTCATAGACTCTTTTACACTTAATCATCATGCCTCCTGCTTAATAAATTATCGTTGAAACAACACAAACTAGTTCACAAACGTATTTTTAACGCGTCTTGATACTAAGAAATAGGGTATCCAAATAGCGCAACCAATTAAACCTCTGAATATATCCTTAATATCTGAGGCATCCACCGCTATACCTAACAAACTACTCGCTAATAGAATATCCGTGATGGTCAAAGCTAAGGAAAAAAGCTGGAAAAAAATATACACTTTAATCGTCAACATTTTCTTAGTAAAAAAGACGTAGCAAAGAAAAAGTAAGACAGCATATAAAATAACGTTACCTAGCACTTCGAAGTAAATCAGCTCTTTAAATAACGGAATAAATGAATCGGATTGTGGGTTAGTTAGTTCATGCCAATATTCGATCACTTGGGCATTTTGGCTATAAATTACAAAAGGGAGCACAATAAGAGACAGCACGATCCCTAACATAGGCAAAATTAGCCACCCACCAATCCCTTTTAGTTCAGGGGTAGGTTTTGGCGGTGATGTCGAAGTACTATCTGGTAAACTCCCATTTTCAATTTTCATCTACACGTCCTTATTAGAGATAACCATCATGTCATTACAAAAATAATAGACTTAAGTAAGATAGCATATTTAATTAATAAAAAATGAGTAACTAAATGCGCTTAATCACAATATATAGTGAATAAAGAAAAATCCTATAAGGTCTTAATAATGAAAACATTTTTAGTTAAACTCCCCCTACCCTCACATTATCTTTCTAGTGATTTCTTCGCCTTTCATCTTAGAGACCAACAAAATGTCGCAGAAATTGTTGAAGGAAATACCTTGCACAAAGGATTAATCTGGCAACAACAAGCTGCAAAATTAAATTTAATGATTAAAAATCAGCAAGCAACGCTATCACTGGAAATTGACTCGCCAACCGTTATACCTCAAGAGTCTGAGCTTCATTCTCTCGCAAAACATTTATTAGGATTAAACCAACCAGTTGAACAGTTTGAAGCGCAATACATGACAGACCCAATAATTGGGAAACTGATTAAAAAACAACAGGGATTAAGAATTTATCAATCAGCTAATGCCTTTGAAGCCTTAGTTTGGGCTATTATTGGTCAACAAATCAGTGTTCATGCCGCAATTGCAATTCGCCGAAGATTTATCCAAGCAGTTGGGCTTCAACATACCTCAGGAATTTGGTGTTTTCCGGATGTACTGCAAGTTTCTCGAGTTAGTGACGATACCCTTCGCCAAGCAGGGTTTTCAATTGGTAAAGTCGTTGCTCTGAGAGCGCTTTGTGACGCAATAGAGAACCAACAAATTGACTTATCACAGCAAATAAACCATGAGAACGTAAATTTCATCACTGAACAACTATTACAAATTAAAGGTATTGGTCCTTGGACGGTTAGCTATGCACTCCTTCGTGGATTTAATTACTTAAATGGCTCTTTACATGGCGATGTTGCGGTCAGGCGTAATTTGCAAACGTTGCTGACTAAACAAGAGCCACCAACGGCTAAGGAAACAGAAAAATGGCTAACACAGTTTTCTCCTTGGCGAGCCCTTGTTGCCGCCCATTTGTGGCGTAGTCAATCTGCTGCGGGTTATTAACCCTCAGCTAAAAGTTAAGGTAATGACCTGATTTAATTCATTTTGGCCTTATGTTTTATTATCTGAATCGCTTAAATTTTATCAGGTAATAATTATGGATAATTTCAATGTGGGTGCAAACCATTTACATCATGTTCAAGGTGACAGGCTTTTTGACGATGAACTACCTAACGAAGCCGACGAAATATGGGGCCATATAAGAGAATGGTTCTCTCCCAAATTAGAACCCCTTGCATATGAATGCCTTAATGATTTTTATCATGGTGATCTATTAGTCACACCGCCTGAGCAACTTGAAAGCTTTTTGACATTAAAATCATTAGCTTCACAAGGGCATCAAAACAATTTTACGACAGAATATGTAAGGGGAATGGAGGCCGCTGAGTGCACTATAATAAACGCCACTCATGGTCTAGCTGAGTCTGTCCTCATACCATTAAGTGAACCTGAATATTTGGGGAGTTTGGCAGACTTTACAGCAAGAAGGTAATTCCTTTTCACTTATTAAATATTTTTCTTGGAAGGCCATACCGCTTTAAATTTAAGGTCATCCCCTGATTTGATTTCTTATAACTTTATATTTATATCGCCCAGAAATAACCAGTATTTATAAGGGGGTAACATTGAATAATTTTAGCATTGGTCATAATAGCAACCAAATTAATAGTATTAACAATCATATAGGTACATTCCAATTAAATACTCTATGGCAAGCAATAGAAGAATGTTTTCCACCAGAAACTCATGAACGAGCAAATGAACACTTTAATAATCTTTTTTCGAATGCTAGGTTACAACCGAATGAGCAACTAGCAATTTTTTTGACATTACAATCATTAGCTTCACCCAGTACCCAAAGTAATTTTAGAACTGGCTATTATTCAGGAACAAATACCGTTACCTGCACCATAGATACTTTTCGTCAAAATGGTTCCATGTGCATGGATATACCATTAATTGAACGCGATTATCATGCTGAACATCTTAATTTTGCTTTAAATAGCTGGGTAAATAACGCGCCGATAGGAGAGAACCGAAATGAGGCTGCCGATATAATACAACGATGTTTTGCGCAAAATAGCGATAATATTGATTTATCAAACCAGAATATTAGTAGTTTACCCACTTTTCTACCGCCTAATTTGCGTTCGCTTAATGTGGCTAATAATCAGTTAACCTCCCTGCCCATATTTTCAGACTCACTAATAACATTAAATCTTTCTCATAACCAGCTAACGAGTTTGTCGAGTCTTCCTGAAGATTTAGAACGATTAAATATCGCTAATAACCAGTTAACCAACTTACCAAGACTTCCACTTTATATGGTTAGCTTACAGGCCAATAATAATCAATTAACCAACATGCCAATGCTGCCATACGCTTTATCTGATTTAAACGTATCGAATAATCAGCTGACTTACCTACAAACAAGCCAAACACCGCTAATAACCTTAGATATTTCTCATAACCAGTTTACTCAGCTTCCCTATCTACCCCCTACCCTAAGGGAACTGTATGCATCCCATAACCCATTAGTTAACAGCCCTATCATTCCTGCTGGTTTAGATTCTGATTTATAACGCAGTACCAGAAACAACAGATTTGCTGAGCCATAAAGTCGATATCTGAAGGGGAAATTTAATCCTAAAGCCACGTTACTCTGACTGACTCGTAAACAGTCACGGTGCCACAAACACAGAAGCCCAACTCAGGCGAATTGGGCTTCTGATGACTAACAATAACGTTTTAGCGTAACCAGTTAGTTTTCACTAATTGTACAACTTCGTCACCACGACCAGTCATAATCGCTTTTAACATATACAAACTAAAACCTTTTGCTTCTTGAGCTTCAATTTCTGGCGGCATTGACAGTTCCTGCTTAGCAGTCAGTACATCAACTACCACCGGACCATCATGAGCAAATGCGTCTTTCAAGGCTCCCTCTAGGTCTTCGCTTTTTTCAACACGGATCCCTTTGATACCGGCAGCATTGGCAATAGCGGCAAAATTAGGGTTGTGTAGATCAGTCCCTGCGGTTAAGAAACCTGCAACCTTCATCTCCATCGCGACAAACCCAAGCACCCCATTATTATGGATAATAATCTTCACTGGCAGTTGCATTTGTGAAAGGGAAATAAAGTCCCCCATTAACATACTAAAACCACCATCGCCACACATCGCAACGACTTGGCGTTTCTTATCAACCGCCTGTGCACCAATAGCCTGTGGCATCGCATTCGCCATTGAACCATGGTTAAATGAGCCGATAAGACGACGCTTGCCATTCATTTTCAAATAACGCGCAGCCCAAACGGTTGGAGTGCCAACATCACAAGTGAAAATAGCATCTTCCGCAGCAAGCTCACTGATTTTTGTTGCCAAATATTGTGGGTGGATCAACCCCTCATGCCCCGGTTTAGCAAGGTCATCCAACCCTTTACGTGCCTCTGCATAATGTTTTAAAGCACCGTCGAGGTGTTTTGTTTCCTGCTTGATCTGTAAATGAGGCTGTAACGCATCAAGTGTCGCTTTAATATCACCAATTAACCCCATATCAATATGGCAGTGTGACCCTAAGCTACCTGCATTAATATCAATTTGAATGATTTTTGCTTCATTGGGGTAGAAAGGACGGTAAGGGAATTGAGTTCCTAATAATACAACAGTATCCGCATTCATCATGGCGTGGTAACCTGATGAAAAGCCAATTAACCCAGTCATACCAACGCTATACGGGTTATTCCATTCAATATGTTCTTTACCTCGTAAAGCATGTACAACAGGAGCTTTCAGTGTTTCAGCTAACTTAACCACTTCATCATGAGCACCCGCGCAACCATTCCCACAAAACAGGGTCACATTCTTAGATTGATTAAGTACCTGAGCTAATTTTTCAATTTCACTACGCTGAGGCATGATTAACGGAGCTTGAGGCTGATACCATGTTTCTTTTGCGGTTTCAGGTGCATCTTTTAATGCTACATCACCGGGTATCACAACAACAGACACCCCTTTATTCAAAATCGCTTTACGCAGGGCAATCCCTAAAACCTGTGGAATTTGTTCTGGATTAGACACCATTTCACAGTAGTGGCTACATTCGCGGAACAGTTCTGTAGGATGCGTTTCTTGGAAATAATTACTGCCGATTTCACTTGATGGAATATGCGCTGCAATCGCCAATACTGGCACTCGATTACGATGACAGTCATACAACCCATTGATAAGGTGCATGTTACCTGGTCCACAGGAACCTGCACACACTGCCAAGTTTCCTGTCAACTGGGCCTCTGCCCCAGCGGCAAAAGCAGCAACCTCTTCATGGCGGGTTCCTAACCATTCGATAGCACCTTGACGGCGTAAGCTATCGGTTAAGCCATTCAATGAGTCTCCAGTAACGCCCCAAATACGTTTAACACCTGCATTATCAAGTACTTTTGCAATATAGGATGCAACACTCTGTTTTTTCATATTGGCACTCTTTTAAATCGCATGTTATACACAGCATATTTTTTCCTAAAATAAACTGCATATTATTGAGGTAAGCAACAAAGTCCTTCTTTATATTCTGCCACTCTCGTTTATAACTAAGCATACAAATGACTGACTATTTAATTGATTGTAACTAAGTCAATTCTGCATTCCTACTTGTCTAGCTGATTATAAAAAAGAACAACATAATCCACCGTTATTATCAAAAGAAGAAGGTACTGACAGCACAAATTAATTAGCGAAGGGTTACAATACACTTTCAAATAAATAATTCTTAGAGAGTATTATTTGCTTTTTTGCTACCCATCTATATATGACTATCAACAATAAAATAATGATTCAATTATTTAATATTAGCCACCGAAACTTACCCGTGAAAATAATGATTCTGATCAAAATAGTGCCATTTATCCGCTAGGCTTACGCTTAAACGACCCTCTATTTTTTCTAAAATAATAGCTGTAGCTGTATTTCTGAATAATTTTGAACCTAATAATTTATTGGAGTTTACAGGTGATGAAAGGTGGTCAGAAAAAACAACAAGCGCTTTACGATAAGCGGATTTTGACTTAAGTAGCATTATCGCTTGCTCAATAACTCCTTGTATTTCTAAGCAATATGTATTCACATCAATACATAAACAATTATTTTTAATATTCAATTTATTATGAATGACAGTTGCTTGAGTCGATGAAAAAGACTTAATCATTGTAGAGGCAAGGATAAGAACATCAATATCATCATCCTTGATAATTGGTTTTGCCGCATTAATTAACATCGTTAACGCGTTTTTATTTGATGAAAACATAATGTGAGATTTCTTTGAATGAAGATTTATCCGTCTCTGATTGTCTCTTCTTGCACTCAGGCATTCCTCTACAATGCAATTATTTTTACTTATCAAGAATGGTCGATAGATATTAATTGCTGAAATTCTTATTGTACAATTCATGATACCCTCCTATGATGCACTAATATTTATCATAGACGGCTTTTCTTATTTTAAAATACAACACATTGATTAATATGATTTTAATAGTATCACTAAGAGGCTATTTAGCCAGTAAACTATGACAATACAACAGTAACAATCATAAAATACACTTTATGAAATTAGCGCTTAGCCTCCCCTTAATAACTAGCATAAAATACCTATATTTTACATTTAAGCGATATTAATGTAATATTACCCTCGGATTTTATAACTTAAGGTGATCTTCTTGCTGTATTTACAGGACAAACTCTCTCATTACTCTACCCACAAATTCCCTGCTTTAGGCCTGTTATTCAGCGCTACATTAAAATATTAAAAACTTATCTATTACTTAAACAACGACTATTCTAAATAATAAGGTTTTGCATTTTATTCAGATATGAAAACCCACATCTTAAATGCAGTTGTTTTGGTTGTTCACATTCAAATAAGAGGATGGTTTCATGAAATTCAAGAAGAAAAAAGAAAAACCGTTAAATATTAGTGATATTACAATAATTGATGACGGGAAACTTAAAAAAGCAATTACCGCCGCTTCGCTGGGTAATGCGATGGAATGGTTTGACTTTGGTGTTTACGGCTTCTTAGCCTATGTCTTAGGTCAGGTTTTCTTTCCGGACGCATCACCGAGCGTTCAGATGATTGCAGCATTAGCGACTTTCTCAGTACCTTTCTTAGTTAGGCCTTTAGGTGGGGTCGTATTCGGGATACTTGGCGACAAATACGGTCGTCAGAAAGTGCTTTCAATGACCATTATTATTATGGCTGTAAGTACCTTCTGTATTGGTTTAATTCCCGCTTATGAAACGATTGGTATCTGGGCACCCATACTGCTATTAATTGCTAAATTAGCTCAAGGTTTCTCTGTGGGTGGCGAATACTCCGGTGCCGCTATATTTGTTGCTGAATACTCACCCGACCGTAAACGTGGGTTTATGGGAAGCTGGTTAGATTTCGGTTCTATTGCTGGCTTCGTATTGGGTGCCGGTGTTGTGGTGCTTATTTCCAGTATCGTTGGTGAGGCTAACTTCCATGATTGGGGGTGGAGAATTCCATTCTTCTTAGCATTACCATTAGGGATCATCGGCCTTTATCTGCGCCATTCCCTTGAGGAAACGCCTGCATTCCAACAACATATCGAATCATTAGAGCAACAAGATAAAGCTAATATTCAAGATCCACCAAAAGTCTCCGTGCGTGAAGTTGCATCTAAGTACTGGAAAAGCTTACTTATTTGTGTTGGATTAGTGATAGCAACTAATGTAACTTATTATATGTTGCTTACCTACATGCCAAGTTATTTATCACATAACTTAAATTACTCGACTGACCATGGTGTACTCATCATCATTGCAATTATGATTGGTATGCTATTTGTTCAACCGATTATCGGTTTAACCAGTGATAAAATTGGCCGTCGCCCATTTGTTATCACTGGTAGCGTAGGGTTAATTCTTTTAGCCTATCCAGCATTTATGTTAATAAATAGCGGTTCAGTTGGCTTAATTTTCCTTGGCTTATTAATTCTAGCTGTTTTACTGAACTGTTTTACTGGGGTTATGGCATCAATTTTACCGGCGATTTTCCCAACGCATATTCGTTACAGTGCCCTTGCCATCGCATTTAATATTTCCGTGTTAATTGCGGGTGCCACTCCAACTGTTGCGGCTTGGTTAGTTGAATCAACTACCGACTTGTATATGCCTGCTTATTACCTGATTGTAATCGCACTAATTGGCTTATACACCGGTATTCGAATGCCAGAAACAGCCAATAAACCATTGCGAGGGGCAACACCTGCGGCATCAGATAAAGCAGAAGCAAAAGAAATTTTAAGTGAGCACTTTGACAATATTGAGCAAAGAGTTGAAGATATTGATCAAGAAATTGCTGAGCTTGAGAAAAAACGCCAATCTTTAATCAACCAGCACCCTAAATTAGATTAAACACTGTAGGGCCTGAAATATGGCCCTTCTGCTTTTTAAACACAACGAATAAAACTGAATATCCCAAGGAGGGAGGCGATGGCAGCCAAACAAGTTTGTCATCTTATCTGGTTCCGCAATGATTTACGGGTCACTGATAACAAAGCACTATCCTCTGCTTGTGCGGACCCCCAAGCCAATGTTATCGCCCTCTTCACCGCCACGCCGGAACAATGGCAACAACACGATGTATCGCCAAGGCAAATTTCGTTTATCCACCAGCATCTCATTGAATTACAACGTTCTCTTGCCAAATTAGGTATCCCATTAGTTTGCCAAACGGTGGCGAATTTTATGGATGCGGCCGAGTGGGTATTAAACTATGCTAAAACTCAGCAAGCTGATGCCTTGTTCTTTAATCGCCAATATGAATGGAATGAAAAACAAAGGGATGACTGGCTGGTAAAAAATGCTCATGGAATGCATATTCATGCTTTTGATGATTTTTTGTTATTGCCGCCGGGTTCTGTGACCAACCAAAAGGGGGAAATGTACCAAGTGTATACCCCTTTTCGTCGTGCCTTTCTCACCCAATTAACCGCCACAGACTGCCGTTCATTGCGTGTACCAAACAAAAGAGCCGACTCTTTAAATATCAAAGAAACCGCCCCTTTATTCCCACATGAGCACATAGCGGTTTCCCAGCAATTCCCTATTGGTGAACAAGCCGCCTTAAAACAGCTAAGGCAGTTCTGTACTCAACACGTCACACGCTACCAGCAAGATAGAGATATCCCCTCTATTCACGGGACCAGCCAATTATCGCCATATCTTGCCATTGGTGTACTGTCACCTCGGCAGTGTTTTAACCGGTTACAAGCAGAAAACCCAGATGTTTTAGATTACCCTGATAGCGGTGCATTCACTTGGTTAAATGAATTGATCTGGCGTGAATTTTATAGCCATTTACTCGTCGCATTTCCACGTCTTTGTCGCTATCAGCCATTTATTCAATGGACTCAACATATTCATTGGAATAATTCATCAACTGATTTCGACGCATGGAAAACCGGAAAAACAGGTTATCCTATTGTTGACGCCGCCATGCGACAACTTAATGAAACTGGTTGGATGCATAATCGCTTGCGTATGATTGTCGCAAGCTTCTTAGTAAAGGATTTGCTTATCGACTGGCGCAAAGGTGAAAAATATTTCATCAGCCAACTGATTGATGGCAGCCTAGCCGCAAATAATGGTGGTTGGCAGTGGTCTGCATCAACGGGGGTCGACGCTTGCCCGTGGTTTCGTATTTTCAACCCAACAACCCAAGGGAAAAAGTTCGATGCCCAAGGGAAATTTATACGCCGCTGGCTGCCAGAGCTAAATAACGTACCCGATAAATATATTCATACCCCCCATGAATGGTCTCTAATCAACAATACACCTCTCGATTACCCAGAACCGATTGTTGACCATAAGCAAGCCCGTTTAGCCACTTTAGAAGCTTTTGAAGCAGGGAAACGTAATAGTCTAAAACAGTAGGCTGTTTAAAATACGATAAATCGCAAAGTTATTATTTGCGTTAGGGGATATCATACGGCGCTAACAATAAGGAGTATATATGAACGTTATCTTACAAGTTGATTTCCCCTACCAAGGGCCTTGGGGCGCAGAAATGACCATAGCAATGGATGAATTAGCCAATTCGATTAACCAAGAACCTGGCTTTGTATGGAAAATTTGGACAGAAAACCAGCAAACCCAACAAGCCGGTGGGGTTTATCTGTTTACTTCTGAGGCTGATGCCAAAGCTTACCTACAAAAACACAGCGCACGCTTGAAATCATTTGGTATTCCTGAAGTTCGTGGTGAAATTTTTGCAGTAAATACTGCGCTTAGCCAATTGAACCAAGCACAGTTTATAAGCGAGTAATTATTTACTGGCGCTGAAATTCGAATAGCATCACATCTGAGGTAAATGAGCCATCTTCCTGAACCGCAAAATGGCTTTTTACCTCATGACTTAATGTTTTTTGATATTGACGGATCGCATTAACCAAAAGCTCTGGAGTTCGCATCCGCTCAACCCAACTGGTAAACTCCAGCGGCAAACGAAAACTTTTGACCCCACTGACGAACAACCCTGCGTTATTGAGCATACCAGACCATTCACCCGCCGAATAATCTCGAATATGTGAAGTATCACGGAGAACTTCAACCGTTTGCAGATAAATGTCTAACAACGGGTGCCCCGGAGAAACAACATCAATAAAAATGCCTTTTCCTGCAGGCTGTAAAACACGATGCACCTCACGCAGCGCTTTTTCTACGTCATGCCAATGGTGCGCTGAATAACGGCTAATCACCATATCAAACGAATTATCTTCAAATGGTAATGACTCCGCAGTCCCTTTGCATGTCGTAATATTGTTGAGCCCGCGTTCCTGTGCATTTTTAGCGACCACATTGAGCATCGAATCCGATAAGTCATAGGCAACCACTGACTTTACTAACTGAGCCGCATGAAAGCTGGCATGACCCGCACCACAACCTAGGTCAAGCACATGTGCCTGCTGACTCGCTTGCAGCAATTGCTGTAAAATCTGTAAGTCTTCACCCTGCGCATGAACTTGGCTGGTTAAATACGAATTAGCCTGCTCGTCAAATTGTTGGTAAACCGCTTGGTGGTGCGTTTTCATTTCACTTTCCCTAGGTCAAATTAACAATAACTCAATAAAAGCAGAAAATGATTGAAAAAGCACCTATTTATTCAACCAATAGTTTGGCAACAAGTAATGACTAAAAATCCCCTTCCCGTCGTTCCACTAAGGTTAAAATACTGTATAACGCCACCACTGTGTTGTCCTGATTAAAGACTTGCACATCCCATTCAACCACGCCATTTGGTGTATCTTCAGCAAGTTTTTGCGCTTTTTTAATCTTTTTCTTGCATGTTAGGCGAACTTGGATCGTATCACCAATTTTAACAGGTTCAATAAAACGTAGGTTTTCCATTCCATAATTAGCGATGACAGGCCCAACACCCGCATCTACAAATAACCCTGCCGCAGCCGAAACAACAAAATACCCATGAGCGATGCGTTCACCAAATAAGGATTGCGCCGCACCAATTTTGTCGACGTGTACATAGAAATGGTCACCACTCAGGCAAGCAAAATGAGTAATATCCGCTTCTGTCACTGTGCGTCTTGCTGTTAGCAGCGTATCGCCAATCACGAGGTCCTCAAAGTGTTTGCGGAATGGATGCACTACGTCAGCAACGGTATCTGCGCCCCTAATCCATTGTTTTGTAATAGAAGTTAACATCGATGGGCTGCCCTGAATGGCTGTACGCTGCATATAGTGTTTCACTGCCCGAAGCCCGCCAAGCTCCTCACCACCACCCGCACGCCCAGGCCCACCATGTACCAATAAGGGGAGTGGAGAACCATGCCCTGTTGACTCCAACGCTGAAGCTTCATTTAAAATCAGCATCCGGCCGTGAGCCCTTGCGCTCATACGGATTACCGATTGAGCTACTTGCGGGTCTGCGGTCACTAATGTCCCCGCTAAGCTTCCTCCCCCTAAAATGGCTAATTGTACAGCCTGCTGAATATCATCATTGTCATAACACATTAAGGTTGCGACTGGCCCAAAAGCCTCGGTTTCATGTACCGCATGGTGTTTAAAAGGTTCCGCACAATAGAGTAAAGTTGGTGGATAAAATGCCCCATTCTTGGGGTCTCCCCCCACAATATCCAGTTGATTAAACTGCCCACCACACAAGACTTCACAGCCGTTTTGACGCAAATAGTCGACTTTGTCTTGCACATCTTGGCGCTGTTCTAAGTTAATCAATGCCCCCATACGAACCCCTTCAACCGCAGGGTCCCCCATCGTCGTGCTCGATAAACGCTTAAGTAGCGCTTGCTTGACATTTTCAAGCTGATTTTTGGGCACAATAACCCGACGAATAGCGGTGCATTTCTGCCCTGCTTTTGCCGTCATTTCACGAACTACTTCCTTAATAAATAAAGCAAATTCAGGTTGTTCCGGATGTACGTCATTCCCTAATACCGCGCAGTTTAGTGAGTCTGCCTCCATGGTGAATGGAACCGATTTCGCAATAATTGTGGGATGTGATTTTAGCTTCTGCCCTGTCGCCGCAGAACCGGTAAATGTCACGACATCTTCAAAATCAAGGTAGTCAAACATATTACCCACACCACCACAAACCAACTGGATCGCCCCTTCGGGAACCAGACCACTCTCAACCATTAGCTTCACCATCGCTTGAGTCACCTGCGCGGATGCTGTTGCAGGCTTGATAATCGCAGGCATACCAGCCAACCACGTTGGAGCCAGCTTTTCCAGCATCCCCCAGCAAGGGAAATTAAACGCATTGATATGCAAAGCAACCCCACGACGAGATGTCAAAATATGACGACCAATAAATTGCCCTTGTTTCGATAGTGGGATCATTTCATCTTCTGGCCAAATAGTATCATCTGGTAATTCACGGTTTGCTAACCCTGAATAGGAGAATAAAGTGGCAATCCCCCCTTCAATATCAACCCAACTATCCGCTTTCGTCGCCCCGGTTTGTGCTGAAATAGCATAGAGGTGCGCTTTATGTTCTAGCAGGTACTTCGCCAATGATTTGAGCATTTGACCACGTTGCTGAAATGTGAGTGCAGACAAGGTTTCACCACCCACTTTTCGACCATATTCTAAGCTATCCGCTAATGGCAGCCCCTCGGTCGTTACCGTATATAAGGTTTCATTCGTCAGAGCATGGTAAATTTTCCGCCCTTCCCCCTCACCTTGTACCCACTTCCCCATAATATAACTTGTTAAATGTGACATATTCCTCTCCAGAAATAAAAACACTAAATAATATTTGATTGTAAATATGTATCATAAATACAAGCATAGATGCCAATTTAAATTTAACAAATTAAAAACATTTCCGCATAAAAACCATCTTTCATATTAAAACCACATAAAACATACCGAATATAACCAACTGTTTATATTGATTTAATAATTATTAATTGTGAGGCGCATCGCAAAAGCAGGTTAATAAACATTGACCTTTTTGTTAACCATTCCTAGCATTAATGTTAAATAAATATGATTCATCATTCAAAAATTACATTTAATTTTCGAATCACTTAATGGAAAAATCAATGAGCGAGCTAAATCAGGCTAACTTCGAAGCCAAAATCGAAGCCGATATTTCCATCGAGCCCAAGGACTGGATGCCCGATGCTTATCGGCAGAACCTTATCCGCCAAATAGGCCAACATGCCCATTCGGAAGTGATTGGCATGTTACCGGAAGCAAATTGGTTAACACGCGCACCAACACTGCGCCGCAAAGCTATCTTACTGGCCAAAATTCAAGATGAAGCAGGGCATGGTCTATATCTGTATAGCGCAGCAGAAACCCTCGGTTGCTCTCGCCAAGACATTTACCAAAAACTACTTGATGAAAAAATGAAGTATTCCTCCATTTTCAATTACCCCACATTAAGCTGGGCTGACATTGGTGTAATTGGTTGGTTAGTCGATGGGGCAGCCATTGTAAACCAAGTGGCTCTGTGCCGCGCATCATATGGGCCATATGCACGCGCCATGGTGAAAATCTGTAAAGAAGAAAGTTTCCATCAACGTCAAGGTTATGAAGCAGTTATGGCGCTTGCACAAGGAAGTGAAGAACAAAAAGCAATGCTGCAAGATGCAATAAACCGCTTTTGGTGGCCTGTACTGACCATGTTTGGCCCAAATGATTCAGACTCACCGCATAGCGCACAAAGTATGGCTTGGAAAATCAAGCGCTTCAGTAATGATGAATTACGCCAAAAATTTGTGGATAACACAGTTCCGCAGGTTGAAGCACTCGGCATGACTATTCCTGACCCTGATTTGGTTTGGGATGAAGAACTTGGTCACTACCGATTTGGCGAAATTGACTGGGAAGAATTTTATCAAGTCATTAAAGGTAATGGTATTTGTAATCACGAACGTGTTGGTGCGAAACGCAAAGGATGGGAAGACGGTGCTTGGGTACGTGAAGGCGCAATGGCACATAGTCGCAAACAAAAAGCCGTTAAATCTGCCGCTTAACTCATTTAACCACTTACTGAAAAGGAAAACCCCATGAGCAATCAAGATTGGCCACTGTATGAAGTTTTTGTCCGTAGCAAACAAGGGCTTGCTCATCGCCACGTTGGTAGCTTACACGCGGCCGATGACCAAATGGCGCTGGAAAATGCCCGCGACGCCTACACAAGGCGCAGCGAGGGCTGTTCGATTTGGGTGGTAAAAGCTGCACATTTAATCGCCTCACAGCCCGAAGACAAGAGCACATTTTTTGACCCTGCAGATACCAAAGTCTATCGCCACCCAACTTTCTATACCATCCCTGATGGTATCAAAAACATGTAAGGAGCTTACGATGGATCAACAACAACAGCTCCACCACTACACATTAAGGCTCG
Organism: Providencia sp. TYF-12; assembly: GCF_041344805.1. Classification (NCBI taxonomy): domain Bacteria; kingdom Pseudomonadati; phylum Pseudomonadota; class Gammaproteobacteria; order Enterobacterales; family Morganellaceae; genus Providencia; species Providencia sp. TYF-12. The sequence goes on along the minus strand of NZ_CP166833.1, from coordinate 269,587 downwards.
GTGATACCCCATTAATTCTTGCACAGCGCCTATGCGAATGGTGTGGCCATGCCCCTGAAATTGAAATTGACCTTGCACTGTCTAATATCGGCTTAGACTTATTGGGGCAAGCTCGTCATTTTTTAAGTTATGCAGCGCAATTAAAAGGGGCCGGATATGATGAGGACACCCTCGCTTTTTTGCGTGATGAAAGGGAATTTAGCAACCTATTACTCGTCGAACAACCGAATAATGACTTTGCCGATACCCTAGTGCGCCAATTCTTTATAGATGCTTATCACGTTCCATTATATGAATCACTGATTCATAGCCACGATAAACAACTCTCAGCGATAGCTGAAAAATCCTTAAAAGAAGCCCTTTATCATTTACGTTTTAGCCGTAATTGGATGATCCGCTTAGGGGATGGTAGCGAAGAGAGTCACAGGAAAATTCAGCGCTCCATTGATGAATTATGGCGCTTTACCGGTGAACTCTTCCATGCAGACGCTATTGAAGTTGCACTCAGCGAGGTGGGCATAGCCGTTGACCCACGCAGCCTAAAAGAAACTTGGCTAAATACGGTCAATGAAACATTTGCCGAGGCGACACTCAACATACCTGAAAAAGAGGCCTATCGCATCGGTGGTAAGCAAGGTAGCCACACTGAACACTTAGGCCTGTTATTAACACAGCTGCAATTTATGCAACGTGCTTACCCAAATAGCCAGTGGTGACGTGATGGAACAGAGACTGCAACCTAACCAGCTTCAATCCCCCCAAGTTCATGTGATCTGGCAACAGCTTCAGCAAATTCCTGATCCTGAGCTGCCAGCACTCTCTATTACTGATCTTGGCATGATCCGCAATGTGGTACCTAACAAACAAGGGTGGAAAGTTATTTTTACACCTACCTATTCTGGTTGCCCAGCAACTGAATTTTTAATCAATGAAATCAAAACGGTTCTTGGTAAAGCAGGGTTCCAAAATATCGATATTGAAGTGATGCTGACCCCAGCTTGGACAACTGACTGGATGAACCAAGACGCCAAAAGGCGCTTACGGGAATTCGGTATCGCACCCCCGCAAGGAACATCCTGTGAACACCCTGAACACAAAGGTGCTGTCTGTTGTCCACGCTGTGATAGCCAACAAACAGAAAAAATTAGTGAGTTTGGTTCAACAGCCTGCAAAGCATTGTATCGCTGCACTGAATGTTTAGAACCGTTTGATTACTTTAAATGTATTTAGGGGCACCCTCATGACTGTATTCCATCGTTTAAATATTGCCGCTATTGAACGTGACACCCCTGATGCTGTCGCAGTGACATTCAGTGTTCCTGATGCGTTACGCGAGCAATATCATTATCGACCAGGGCAACACCTGACTTTAAAAGCCTCCATTCAGGGGGAAAATTTACGCCGTTGTTATTCTATTTGTAGCTCACCCGATGAAAACACACTGAAAATTGGCGTTAAAGCGATCTACGAAGGTCGGTTTTCCAATTTTATCAACCAACATCTAACTGTCGGTGATAGCCTTGAGGTGATGATCCCTCAAGGGCAATTTGGCTATCAACCTGAGCCGAATACTCAGGCGCACTATCTTGCTATCGCTGCCGGTTCAGGGATCACCCCCCTACTTTCGATTATTAAAGCCACATTACAGACGGAAACCAAAAGTCACTTTGTGTTGATTTATGGTAACCGCAATAGCCGTTCGGTGATGTTTAAAGAAAGCATTGCAGACCTCAAAAACCGGTTTGCACAGCGTTTTCAAGTACTTTACCTATTTAGCCAAGAGCAACAAGATAGCGAGTTATTAAGTGGACGCATCAGCCAACAGCAGCTCAATGCATTAGGTAAAACGTTATTGAATTTTCAACAATTTGACCGCGCTTTTATTTGTGGTCCAGAAAGTATGATGGATGAAGTACACGACACATTAATCAATTATGGTATGCCAAAAGAGTTTGTTCATACCGAGCGCTTTAATACATCCGGTATCAAATTCAAGCCGACCTCCGCCCTCGCCACCGAAACTCGTCAAGTCAGTATCCACCTTGATGGTCGCACAATGAACATCAGTATGGATAGCCAAGATGACAGCATTCTTGATGCCGCTTTACGCCAAGGAGCCGACTTGCCCTATGCCTGTAAAGGTGGGGTTTGCGCAACTTGTAAATGTAAATTGCGTGCAGGAGAAGTCGAAATGGGCGTCAATTATAGCTTAGAGCCTGACCAAATTTCTGATGGTTATATTCTTAGCTGCCAGTCTTGGCCTAAAGGAGATGGCGTCGTTCTGGATTTTGATGTGTAGGAGCCACAATGGAAAACCCTTGGATTTTATCTCACCAAAACAACCGGGTACTGACACTGACACTCAATCGGCCAGAAGTACGCAATGCATTAAGTACCGATTGTTTAGAACTCTTAGTGCAAAACTTAGAGCAAGCAGCAGCCAATGATGAGATTGGCGCGATCGTTATCACTGGGAATTCACGTTTTTTTGCTGCTGGCGCTGATCTTAAAGAATTACAGCAACAAACCGTTGCTAACGCTATCACTGATAGACGACCCCAAGTATGGCAGCGGCTCTCAATGATATCAAAACCTATCATTACCGCTGCTAATGGTTACGCCTTAGGCGCTGGGTTTGAACTACTGCTTGCTAGCGACATCATTATTGCGGGGGAGTCCGCACGTTTCGGCTTGCCTGAAATAACACTCGGTCTAATACCCGGTGCGGGAGGGACACAACGGCTGATCCGCTCCGTTGGTAAGTCTCTTGCCATGCAAATGGTACTCACAGGGGAGCCTATCAATGCAAAACACGCTCTTCAGGCAGGGCTAATTAGCGAAATTTGTGTGGATGAATTAGTTGTTGAACGAGCTCAGAAAATTGCGCAACGCATTGCAATACATGCACCTTTAGCGGTTCGGGCGGCAAAAGCTTCGCTAATTCATTCCCAAGAAAATCATTTGGCTGAAGGTTTACAACTTGAGCGTCAGTACTTTGTCGCCTTAGCCGGCACCGAAGATCGACGCGAAGGGATCGATGCATTCTTTGAAAAACGAAAACCTCAGTTTACAGGGAAATAATTATGACAAACCAAGCGATGATCCTCGCAACGCAAGAGAATGGGGTCCTCACTATTACATTAAACCGCCCCGATCGACTTAATAGCTTTAACGATGAAATGCATCGTCAGCTTAGTGATGCTATCAAGCTTGCGGAACGAGATGAAACGATACGCTGTTTAGTGATCACCGGAGCTGGTAGAGGGTTTTGTGCTGGTCAAGACCTTAACGACCGGAACGTCAGCGTAGGTAACGAAACGCCTGACCTTGGTTTCTCCGTTGAAACCTACTATAACCCGTTAATCCGCCGTTTAACCTCTTTGCCAAAACCAATCATCTGCGCCGTTAACGGTGTTGCTGCGGGCGCAGGCGCTGCCATTGCCCTTGCAGGGGATATCGTAATTGCAGCAAAAAGTGCGAGTTTTATTCAATCATTCTGCCGCTTGGGGCTAGTTCCCGATTCTGGTGGAAGCTGGTTTTTGCCCCAACTTGCAGGCCATGCAAGAGCCATGGGAATGGCATTATTAGGCGATAAAATTAGTGCAGAGCAAGCCTTGCAGTGGGGAATGATTTGGCAAGTCACGGAAAACGAAGAGCTATCCGATACCGTAAACCTGTTGGCTATGCATTTAGCTACTCAACCGACTTACGGTTTAGGGTTAATCAAAAAAGCGATTTACGCCGCGGCAACCAATACCCTTGATGAACAACTTGACCTTGAGCGTGATTTACAACGCTTAGGGGGGCGTAGTGAAGACTACCGCGAAGGGGTCAGTGCCTTTTTAAATAAACGCGAACCGCAATTCAAAGGGAGATAGCCATGACTTTACCTTTGAATACTCGCATCCAGACTGTAGCCGTAATTGGCGCAGGCACCATGGGCATTGGTATTGCGCAAGTGGCAGCTACAGCAGGCTTAACTGTTTTACTGTTTGATGTTAATCAACAGGTATTAACCCAATCAATATCAGCAATGACCCAACGTTTACGCAAACGGGTTACCCAAGGGAAAGCTGAAGCCAAAGCGACAGAAAGCATCATCGAAAACATTACTGTGGTGCAAAATTTATCTCAATTAGCGAATGCGCAACTGGTCATTGAAGCTATCGCAGAAAAATTAGAGATAAAACAAGCTATTTTTAACGATTTAGAAGCTATTTGTAGCGAAAAAACTATATTTGCAAGCAATACCTCATCGCTCTCAATTACTGCCATTGCCAGTCAATTAAAACACCCTGAACGCCTTGCTGGGCTGCATTTTTTTAACCCCGCCCCCGTGATGAAGTTAGTCGAAGTAGTTCGTGGGTTAGAAACATCAGACCACGTTATTTCACAATTAAAAATATTGACCAAGTCATTCGGTAAAGTCCCTGTTATTTGCCGTTCTACCCCTGGTTTTATTGTTAACCGAGTGGCAAGACCATTTTACGCAGAAACATTACGAGCCCTTGAAGAGCAAATTGGCAGCCCCGCAACGTTAGATTGCGCAATACGCGATGCAGGTGGATTTGCCATGGGGCCATTACAACTTACTGACTTAATCGGCCATGACATCAACTATGCGGTGACTGAATCGGTGTTTAAAGCCTTCGGCTATGACCCACGATTTCAAACCTCATTAATGCAGTTAGAATTAGTTCAGGCTGGGCATTTCGGTCGTAAATCAAAACAAGGTTTCTATCATTACGATGATAACAAACCGCAACCTAAGCCATTATTTGCAGCAAAAGCCCTTCTTGACCAACCACAACAGGTCAAAGTATGTGGGAATTGGCAAATATTTCCTGAATTTGTGCAGCTTTTATCTGAAAGTGGGATCTCACTCGAAGGATCAACACAACAGCAAGAACAATCCCCAACACTCATTGTTAATGACGTTATTATTATGTTAACAAATGGTGAATCAACATCATCTCATGCGCAAAAGTTGGGGCAAGCTGTCGTGCAATTTGATTTATCTGCTAATTACCTTGCCGCAACGGCAGTCACTCTCAGCTGTGCTGCACAAAATAACGTGCAACAAAACCAGCAAGCAATTGCATTTTTTCAATCGCTTGGGAAAAACGTGATTGTACTACCTGACTACCCTGCACTCTTAGCAATGAGAACTGTTGCGATGTTATGTAATGAAGCGCTGGATGTCGTCAATAAAGGGATAGCAACCACACTGGATACAGATAACGCCATGCGTTTTGGTGTGAATTACCCCAAAGGCCCTTTAGCTTGGGGAGCGCAACTTGGCTGGCAACGAGTATTAACAGTACTTGAGCACTTAACACAGTTTTATGGGGATAGCCGCTATCGGCCCAACCCATTATTAAGGCAGTTAGCTGTAGGCCATCAATCTTTATCTTTCAAGGAGTTGCTATGATTTCCGTACCAAATGTTACCCTTGCTCAACAATCAGCCCACATGATGTACAAAGATGACGCATGCGCAAAAGCTATGGGCATGTCTATTGAAAAAGTAGAGGAAGGTTTTGCGCAACTAAAAATGCCGATTACAGCACAAATGCTAAATGGCCATAAAACCTGTCACGGGGGGCAACTCTTTAGCCTTGCAGATACCGCCTTCGCCTATGCCTGCAACAGCCAAGGGCACGCTGCTGTTGCCTCTATGTGCTCTATCGATTTCATTCGCCCTGGTTTTGAAGGTGATTTACTCACTGCAATAGCGCAAATGAAACATCAAGGTAAACAAAATGGCCTATATGAAGTTGAAATAGTCAACCAAGACGGCAAAACATTAGCCTTATTTCATGGTCGTTCACATCGGCTGGGGCACCGTCTAGTAGGAGAACCATCATGATTGACGCCTATATTTGCGACGGTGTTCGCACACCTATTGGCCGCTATGGTGGTGCGCTTGCATCATTACGCCCCGATGACCTCGCCACTGTGCCTCTCAAAGCATTAATGGCGCGGCACCCACAGCTAGATTGGTCACTAGTCGATGACATTATTTTAGGTTGCGCAAACCAAGCAGGGGAAGATAACCGCAATGTCGCGCGTATGGCCAGTTTACTGTCGGGCTTACCAGTTTCTGTTTCCGGTACCACCATTAACCGATTATGTGGTTCAGGCCTTGATGCTATTGCGTTTGCGGCAAGAAGTATCAAAGCGGGAGAGTCTGGTTTGATGATTGCAGGTGGCGTAGAGTCAATGAGCCGCGCCCCTTTCGTAATGGGAAAACACGAATCGGCTTTCTCACGACAAGCTCAAGTCTTTGATACGACAATTGGCTGGCGGTTTATTAACCCGTTAATGGAACAACAGTTTTCAACTGACTCTATGCCAGAAACAGCTGAAAACGTTGCTGAAACATATCAGATCAGCCGTGAGGACCAAGATGCTTTCGCCCTGCGCAGCCAACAACGTACTGAAGCCGCAAGAATCAAAGGTTTTTTTGCGCAAGAAATAACCCCTGTCACCGTTAAACAACGCAAAAATGAGTTACTTGTCACTGAAGACGAGCACCCTCGTGCGGAAACAACTTTTGAACAACTACAAAAACTAAAAACCCCTTTTCGTGAAAACGGAACGGTCACCGCGGGTAATGCTTCAGGGGTCAATGATGGTGCTGCTGCATTAATCATTGCATCCGAAAGCATTGCTAAGCAGCAAGGGCTTACCCCACGAGCACGCGTTATCGCGACAGCGACTTGTGGTGTTGAACCAAGGTTGATGGGAATTGGCCCACTTCCTGCTGCATTAAAAGCCCTAGAGGTTGCCGGTCTAAGTATAGAGCAAATGGATGTTATTGAATTAAACGAAGCCTTTGCAGCACAAGCACTGGCTGTCTTAAGGGGGTTAGGTTTACCTGACGATGCCCCACATGTTAACCCCAACGGTGGAGCAATATCCTTGGGTCACCCATTAGGTATGAGTGGTGCAAGGCTGGCCATTGCCGCTGTCAACGAACTCCATCGCAAACAAGGTCGCTACGGGTTGTGCACCATGTGCATTGGTGTTGGTCAAGGGATAGCTATGGTTATTGAACGAGTTTAAACAACGTCTTAATACCAATAAAAACAGCCTGAACCCTACACCTGCTCAGGCTAAAACCAGAAACAACATCAATGTGAACTGGTAAATATAATAATTATGAGGACTGGCAATTATGAGCATGATACAAGACAACATCGACCCAATCGAATTTGCCTCACGCGATGAAATCGAGTCATTACAGTATTCTCGGATGAAGTGGACACTCACTCACGCATATGAAAATGTGCCTATGTACCGTAAGAAATTCGACGATGCAGGGGTACATCCTGACGACTTTAAACAACTTAGTGATATCGAAAAATTCCCTTATACAACAAAGCAAGATTTACGTGAAAACTACCCATTTCGTACTTTCGCAGTGCCAATGGACCAAATTATTCGTATTCATGCATCCTCTGGCACGACAGGCCGCCCGACAGTTGTTGGCTATACCCAACGGGATATCGATAATTGGGCTGATTTAATTGCCCGTAGCCTACGCTCAGCGGGGACTGTTCGCGGTGATAAAGTTCATGTCGCCTATGGTTATGGTTTATTTACCGGTGGTCTAGGTGCTCACTATGGTGCAGAGCGCCTTGGTGCTGCGGTGATCCCAATGTCTGGTGGCCAAACAGAAAAGCAAGCGCAACTAATCGCCGATTTTAAGCCTGATGTCATTATGGTAACCCCATCGTATTGCTTAAGTATCATCGATGAGCTTGAAAAAATCATGGGTGGAGATGCTAGTAAGTGCTCACTTAGATTAGGTGTATTTGGTGCGGAACCTTGGACTGAATCACTACGCTCAGAAATTGAAACTCGCCTTGGGATCAAAGCATTAGATATTTATGGTTTATCAGAGGTCATGGGGCCAGGCGTAGCTATGGAGTGTGCTGACGCAGGCGCTAGCGGCCCAACCATCTGGGAAGACCATTTTTACCCAGAAATCATTTCCCCTGATACACTTAAAACACTGGGGGATGGTGAACATGGTGAGTTAGTGTTTACTACCCTGACAAAAGAGGCTATGCCTGTTATTCGCTATAGGACTCGTGACCTGACTCACTTAATGAGCGGGGTAAATCGTAATATGCGCCGTATTGGTAAAATTACTGGTCGCTCTGACGATATGATGATTATACGTGGCGTAAATGTCTTCCCTTCCCAAATTGAAGAACAAATTATGCAATTCAAAGAGCTATCTCCACATTACCAATTAGAAATTGGTCGCCAAGGTAATATGGATAATTTGTCAGTCCGCGTGGAGCTCAAGCACCCTGAGCAACTTACCTATGATGAGCGCTGCAATATTTGCCATCATTTAAAACATCGTATCAAATCGATGGTAGGGATTAGCACCCGGATCAGTATTGTCAATTGCGGTGATATCCCCCGCTCCCAAGGTAAAGCGGAGCGTGTTATTGATACTCGAATTGCGATTTAATTCAACTCATTAAGGCATATTGAAGTTAGCTTATTTGGTATGCCTTAATGCCAAAAAATAGCACTAATTAAAGGTAATGGAAGACAACTTTTAAATTTATGTCTACTATTCAGTAAGCCTTCTGATACATAAATTTTATAGATGAAATATAAATGGATAATAAACTCAGCCAATTTATACAACATGCCATAGAAAGCCAGCCCATTAGCGGGACCTCTCTGATTAGCTCACTCTACGGTGATGCTTTACATCACCGCGGAGGCGAGGTGTGGTTAGGCAGTTTAACCAAACTATTAGAGCCGATGGGGTTTAGCGATCGCTTTGTTCGCACTTCTGTGTTTCGTTTACAAAAAGAAGGCTGGCTAGATGTTGAGAAAATTGGTCGCCGTAGCTACTACCGCATTTCTGAACGCGGGCAAAGCCGATTCCGCCGAGCAGAAAGTAAAATCTACCTTGCTGAACAGCCTGATTGGGATGGGAAATGGGAACTACTATTATTGGAAGCGGCTGATAAAGATGAAAAAACCAGGCTAAAAAAAGAACTTAGCTGGTTAGGGTTTGGCCAATTTAATACCTCTCTCATGGCAGCACCGAGCTGCGCACAAGCTGATGTTCCTTCTCTATTAAATGAGCTCAATGCCACTGAGCACGCCATCTATTTTCATGCAGATTACCCTTATAGCCGTTCAGAAAAAAACTTGAAAGAGTTAGTATCACAAGCTTGGTCTTTGCAAGAAATATCAGAGCATTACCACCAATTTATTTCATTATTTAGGCCCTTGGCACTACTCCTTAAAGAGAATACTGAGCCACAAATATCCCCAGAACATTGCTTCCAATTACGTTTGTTGTTAATTCACTTCTATCGCCGAGTCACACTAAAAGACCCTTTGTTGCCTGATGAACTGCTTCCAGCACAATGGGAGGGCCATATTGCTCGCCACCTTTGTACCAATATTTACCAACGAATTGACCAAGCCGCAACACAATATGTTTCAGAACGATGTGAAACCACGGTAGGGGAACTTCCTCAACCTTCGAGCGCCTACTATCGGCGTTTTGGCGGAGTTTTAAGAGATATCGCCGCCTAAACTTACATTAAAGGAGCCTATATGCCTTTTTATCAAATTGATGGTATTACACCTGTCGTCAGCACTGAAAGCTTTGTTCACCCTACCGCGGTTGTCATTGGTGACGTAATCATTGGCAAAAATGTCTATATCGGCCCCAATGCCAGCTTACGAGGTGATTTTGGCCGCTTGATCATTAAAGATGGTGCCAATATTCAAGATAATTGCATCATGCATGGGTTTCCACAGTACGAAACCATCGTCGAAGAAGAAGGGCACATCGGTCATGGTGCGGTTTTGCATGGTTGCCATATCAAACGTAACGCTTTAATCGGTATGAATAGCGTGATTATGGATGGAGCAGTAATTGGTGAAAACTCAATTGTGGGCGCCTGTGCCTTTGTAAAAGCTGAGGCCATATTTCCAGAAAATAGCTTGATTGTTGGAACGCCTGCCAAAGTGTTACGTGCGTTATCAGACAAAGAAATTGCTTGGAAAAGCAGTGGGACAAAAGATTACCAAAATTTAGTGATCCGCTGCCTAAGTACCTTTAAAGAAGTTGCCCCTTTACAGGAAGTTGAAACCAACCGTCCTAAACTTAGCTTTGAGAACATCATTCCCAAATCTCAGCTATAGAATGAAAAAGGAGCAAACCTATTTGCTCCCTCTTTTGGGCCAAAACCAGATAACATCACTTCACTTTATTACCAAATGGGGGTTTAGCGAACCACACTGTAATAATCAATGCGATAAATACCCAGCCACATAACCAGAAAATTTCATTAGCCGCGATAATCAGCCCTTGGTTGGTAATTTCCTTCGCAATAAAACCAGATGTTTGTTCTGTACTGAGCCCATGAGCGGCCATACCTTGGTACATATCTAAAGATTCAGGGTTGTAATCCGTAATATGCTCTGTCAGTTGACTATGATGAAGGGCTTCTCTATCGCTCCACATAGTCGTCGTAATTGAAGTCCCAATCGACCCTGCTAAGGTACGGAAAAAGTTGGCTAAACTAGAGGCAGAGGCAAGTTTTTCCGGAGGTAACCCTGATAACGTCAATGTCGTCAACGGCATAAAGAAACAAGCTACGGCCATGCCTTGCACTAACTGCGGCCATACTACCGCAGAAAACCCCATGCTCGGTTCAAAAGTATACGCCCGCCAAAAAAAGCAAATCGCATAAAACACAAAACTAAAGGTGACTATCCAGCGAATATCGAGGAAATCGGAGAGTTTTGCGACTGGTGCCGAAAAAAGTACAGGAAGCAAGCCTATCGGTGCTAAAGCAAGCCCAGCCCATGTGGCGGTATAACCATAAACTTCCTGTAAAAGTTGCGGCAACAATACAATCGCCCCAAAATATGCCATATAGGCCAAGCTAACTGACACCGTCCCTATCGTAAAATTACGCGACTTAAAGAGAGATAGTTCAACAATTGGGTTTTTATCTGTTAGCTCCCAAATCACTAAGAACACCAGTGCAATGGCTGAAATCACGCCTAATATGACAATTTCATTTGAAGCTAACCAACCTAGCTCCTTGCCTTTATCTAACAACACCTGTAAACAGCCTACACCTACCGATAACAATGCTAAGCCAATCACATTAAACGGCACTTTCACTATGGTTGATTCCATTCCTCTTAAGATGATAGAACCGACAATAATCACAAAAATACCGAGTGGTATATTCATGAAAAAGATCCAACTCCAGTGGAAATTATCACTGATATAGCCACCAAAAATAGGGCCGAATACCGGCGCTAAAATAATCGTCATTGACCAAAATGCCAATGCCATATTTTGCATTTTAGGTGGATAACAACGCATGATCAGGCTTTGTGACAGTGGGATAACCGGCCCAGCAACTGCACCTTGTAAAACACGATACAGAATCAGCATTCCTAAACTATCAGAGAAACCACAAAGCAATGAAAATAAAGTAAAAAGTGCGGTTGCCCATAAGAAAACCCGTATTTCTCCAAAACGCTTGGCAAGGTAACCGGAGATAGCGATAGAGATTGCATTCGATACCCCAAAAGAAGTGATGACCCATGTCCCTTGAGACACGGAAACACCAAGATTACCGGCAATCGTTGGGATAGCGACGTTAGCAATTGTTGAGTCGAGAACCTGCATAAAAGTCGCAAGGGATAACGCAATGGTTGCCCATACCAGCTTCGCCCCCTTCAGCGGTTGAATATCTGCCACAATAGCTCCTTTCAGGCTAATCTGCGTTATTCGTAATAATGGTGTCGATTATCTGGTCAACATCATTAAGTTTTAAGACCAGCGCATCACTTTCAAATGCAGGTGTTGTGCGCTGAACTTCCGCTAAAACTGGGCCACTTTGGTCTTTAATATCAATAGTTACATTCATTGATAAGCCAATACGAAGTGGGTATTTTGCTACTTGTTCAGGGTCTAATTCGATACGTACGGGCAAACGTTGAACAACTTTGATCCAGTTACCCGTCGCATTTTGTGCAGGTAATAAAGAAAATGCACTCCCTGTCCCCATGTCTAGCCCCACAACGGTGCCACTGTACACAATATCTTCGCCATAAAAGTCACTATTAATAGTCGCAGATTGACCAATACGCACTTTCTCTAACTGGGTTTCTTTAAAGTTGGCATCTACCCACACTGGCTGAACAGGGACAATTGCCATTAATGAGCTTTGTGGGCTAACTTGGGAACCCACTTGGACATTACGCCGCGAAACGTACCCTGTCATTGGGCTTTTAATTTCTGTCCGCTGCAAATTAATCCATGCACTGCGCACGCTATCAGCCGCTTGTAAAATTGCAGGTTGCTTTTTCAACTCGGTGTTGCGTAACAAAGCGCGATTTGCATTATATTGTTGAATGGAAATATCGAGCGCGGCTTGCGCAAGCTGTACGGCTTCTTGGGAGTGTTGTAAATCTTCTTTTGAGATCGTCCCACTACGCCCTAACGCTGCTCTGCGCTGATAGTCTTGTTGGGCTTGCGCAAGTGTCACCCGATTTTTTTGGATTTGTGCCTGATATTCATCGCCATTGATATATAATTCTTTGGTTTTGCGCACAGTAGTGGCAAGGTCATGTTTCGCTTGTTCGTAGGATAGTTGTGCATTGGTTTTGTCTAACACCACCAATACATCCCCAGCTTTAACTAAGTCGGTATTTTCGAAATTAACTTGGGTAACATTCCCTGTTGTTTGCGCAACAATGGGGATTTGTAGGCCTGAAACATAAGCATCATCGGTATATTCTTGAAAACGTAAAATGAGAAACCAATAAATACCATAAGCAACAAATAATAGAATGATAATAATTGTAGCAATAACCATCCATATTTTTCTGCGCTTTTCATTTGTCGTTTTTTGATTATTTATTTCTGTCTGTGGCGATTGGCTCATAATAAGTCTCAAATTCCAAATTCAATATTATGTTTTACTCTATATTTACGGAGTATATATAATAAAGCAATAGACAACACGTGCATTAAAATTAAAACCATTCCAAAATAAAAGTTAACATCATGATATTTAAACATAAAAAACACAACCCCATAGTATATGAGATTAATTAAAAACTATAAATCAATCTAATTAAACTAATCTTAATTAGATTGATTAATTTTATAAACATACCTGCACCAACTATTTTATATAAAAATAAAGTTAATTGCACCGACAAATAAAATAACTTAACCTATAATTAATCTTCTTTTTTAGATTAGATAAATACTCAATAGTAAAAATATATTGTGGTTACATTGAATAATAATCGTTTAATCACGACTTAGCCTCTGTAATATCCTCTTGCCCTTACAGATTCGTATATTCTGTTTTTCCCTTCCGTCAAGAACCATAAAGCGCTCACCCTTTGCTGCGGTACTCGTGAAATCATTGTTCTCTTTTTTCGTCACAAACACTCCGTCTACTGTACATTTACTTATCACAAATTTCCCTAACCCAATGTTAAATATTGATTTTATGTTAAGGCTGAAACATCAATGAGCTGTACAAGTTAAGAGTAAGTAAAAAACCTTATTCGAGATCAAATATTGACTATAAATTAGCTAGGCAATTATTTATTTTTGATATGTTTTAGTGATAGTATTCGCAAACAATATAATTATCATTCTCATTTATATTTACAGGGATAATCATGACTTCGAACTATCACTACTCTTTTATTGCCGCAGGGGTTTGTGCGGCATTAGCCACGTTTAATGCTACAGCAGCAGATAACAATTCAGATACCATGGTCGTCAGTGCTTCAGGCTACTCACAACAATTACGTGATGCCCCTGCCAGTGTGACCGTAATCAGCGCAAAACAATTGCAAAATAAACCGGTACGTGATTTAGCTGACGCCGTAAAAGATGTTGAAGGTGTCAGTGTAGTTGGTGCCGCTAATAAACAAGATATTAATATTCGAGGCTTACCCGGCGAGTATACGTTGATCCTTGTGGATGGTCGTCGCCAAAATAGCCGTGAATCGCGTCCAAATGGTAGCGGTGGTTTTGAAGCTGGCTTTATGCCACCAGTGGAAGCGATTGAGCGTATCGAAGTCATCCGCGGACCAATGTCCTCTCTGTATGGCTCCGATGCAATGGGTGGTGTGATTAATATCATCACCAAAAAAGTGACCAATGAGTGGCACGGTAGCGTCACCGCAGGTACCATTATCCAAGAAAATAGTGATAGTGGTAATTCGACTGACGGTAACTTCTACCTGTCGGGGCCATTAATTCAAGATAAATTAGGCTTGCAGTTATATGGTGGTGGTGATTATCGACAGGAAGATAAAATTACTGACGGTCACTACAAAAAAGATAATAAAAGCCTTACTGCTAAGTTAAGCTTTACACCAACTGAGAATCAAACATTCCTTTTAGAAGCTGGTAGAAGCACACAGGAAAGAGAGGAGAATCCGGGTAAGTCCCTTGCTGAGTATGAAATGCGAGGAAAATCAAAACAAGACAACAAGAAGACCCAAATCTACAATAACCGAAATCATGCGGCACTCACATACAAAGGTGAATGGGATACTTTTAATACTGAATTTAGTGTCTATCAAGAACAAACTAAAAGAAAAACCAAAACCGAGATTGAGATCGCAAATACAGTTCCAAAACTTTTTGAATACCGTTATGAAGACCGCGTACCTGAAATTACCAACACCGTCGTGGATGGTAAAGTTGTCGCATTCTTACCTGACAACATCTTAACAATCGGTGGTCAATACCAATACTCAAAACTCAAAGACAGTTCACTAGTTTCAAAAGGGAAATTTGAAAATAACAACATGAGTGTCGACCAATCGGCACTATTCATCGAAAATGAATTTACCGCAACTGATGACCTCATTTTAACCGGTGGATTACGTTTAGATCACCATGAAACTTATGGTAACCACTGGAACCCTCGGGGTTATGCGATTTATTATTTAACAGATGAAATTACCATCAAAGGTGGGGTTTCCTCCGCATTCCGTGCGCCAACATTACGTGAAATCAGCAAAGGTTATGGCACATCTACAGAAGGCGGAAATGGAATCATCTACGGTAACCCTGACCTAAAACCTGAAAAAAGTATCAGTGAAGAAATCAGTATTGCGTATAACCATGAGTCTGGCTTTGATGCCAGCTTAACGCTGTTTAATACGGACTTTAAAAATAAATTAACTAGTTATGATACTGGAGTAAAAGATACCGTTAAAGAACTCTCTATTTATAAATACGATAACGTTGGTAAAGCCAATATTAAAGGGGTTGAAGTTGCAACAGGTATTCCAATTGCTCAAGATTGGAAACTCAGTATGAACTACACCTATACGGATTCAGAACGTAAAAGTGATGATGAAAAGCTAAACAAAACTTTATCACTCAAAGGCTATCCATTGGATAAAACACCAAAACATATGGCAAATGCGAAATTAGATTGGCAGTTTAACGAAGACCTCAATCTGTATACCCGCGCACAATATACGGGTAAACAAGTGTGGGCCGCACAGCGCAATGGTGCAAAAGTACCTCGTTATCGTAGTGGCTATACCACTATGGATGTCGGCGCAACTTACCAATTGTTTAAAAATACCAAGCTTAACTTCGCCGTGTTAAATATTGGTAATGAAAAAGGTCCTAAAATTGACAAAGTGGATGGCAACTGGGACGTCGAAGACGGACGCCGTTATTGGGCAAACGTCAACGTCAGTTTCTAAGCGCTTATCTTGTTAATTTTTGACGGCTACCTTAATTGAGGTAGCCTCTTTAGCTTAAAAAACCATGAATAAACTGTTAATTTCCAGCTTACTACTGTGTATGACAAGTTCCGCATTAGCACGCCCTAGCCAAACTATCCCTAGTATGGATGAGCGAGTCAGCCAGTTTTACGATATTCAACAAACGGATATGGCATATGGTGACCGCGCATTACGTATCTATAGCGCTGTACCTTATCACTCCACGGTCAAGCGCCCTGTACTGTACATGCTTGATGGCAATGGCCTATACCCCAAAGCGGTTAATCGCGCAGTTGAAAAGCTGCCAGCGGATAAACTACCGATTATTATAGGCCTTGGCTACCCTGTCGACGAAGCATTTCCCAAAGCGTGGCGAACTCTCGACTACACCCCACCCGTTTCAGGTGACGATTTTAAACAAGGTGGCGGTTCCCCTGCGCTATACCAATTTTTAACTCACACAATCCGTCCATGGGTTGAGCAACAGTTTCCTATTGATAAAAGCAAGCAAACTCTATTTGGCCATTCATTTGGTGGGTTATTTACCTTAATGGCTTATCAGCAGCAGCCCAATGATTTTCAATTCTACATCACGGCTAGCCCGTCTCTTTGGTGGGGCAAAGGGGAAATGGTCGATTTAGCAAAACTGACGCACCCACAAGCCGCTGCGCCGCTTTTCGTCACATTAGGAGGATTGGAAGAAAGCCCTGATTTATCTAAGCTCAGTCAAGAGCAAATACAGAATTATCAAGAACGTAAAAGCTGGATCAACGCTCGCCAAGTGTGTGAGGAAATACAAAACCAGCAAAGAACCTGTGAATTTACCTTATTTGATGGAAAAACCCACGGTTCGGTGATCCCCGATGCTATTGATAAAGCACTCGAAGTTGCTAGCCAATAGCCGTTAATTAATGGGTTTTAGTAAGTCACTGTATAATTCTGTTAAAACCCCTTTTTCTGCGAATTCCTTACGGATCCATTGAGTCACAAGCCCAGTCGCTGAGTGCTGTGTCGCTAATAACATATGTGAATCCTGCCGCGGGTTTTGTATGTTTTTAGTGACTAACCGGCCAGTCTTTACATGTTCTTTCACCATATAATCAGGCAAAAAGCCAATCCCTTCCCCTAATATCTGACATTGGCATTTAGTATTGAAATCAGGAACTTGTATGGCTTCTTGCCCATGAAGCAGCCACCCTACACGTTTATTAATGGTATGCGCGGTGTCTTCGACCATAATATTGGGATACAAACGCAACTGGCTTTCAGCAATCGGTTCAGGCATTAATGCCAAAGGGTGCGTGGCAGCGATAGCGAATTGCCAATGGATGGCGCCAATTTCAGTGTAATCAATCCCCCCGCCATCCATCAGTGTTCCCGGAGCCCCAATCGCAATATCGGCATGGTTATTAATAATCGCATCCCACACACCATTATACACTTCGGTTGTCACCGTAATATGGCAAGTAGCAAACTGTTTTTTTAATATTTGCAGTAACTTAGCGGTATGGTAAGGCGTATATAATAACTGGTTAATACAAATACGAACTCGCGCTTCAATCCCCTGCTCAATGGAATAAATACTTTTTTGAATTAAATGAAAGTTATTCAGTAGGTCAGTTGCTTTACGATAAAAGTAATAGCCAGCTTCTGTCAGCTCAATATTCCGCGTATTACGAATAAATAACGCGACATCCAAATAGGTTTCAATACGTTTAATCGTGTAACTCACCGCAGAGGTTGTCACCCCTAACTCCTCTGCCGCCTTACTAAAACTGGCAAATTTTGCTGCTGTCGTGTAAGTCAGTAAATTTTCTTCAGTGAAAATTGAGTTCATCGTTGTATTCCCAAATTGAACAAAAATAAACCAAACTGTTTTTTTTTAACTCTTAGCACTCAAAATATGACGACTATCTGTGAATAAAATTCAACAGGCTGAATAATAGACTATTTTTCGACCATATATTTATAGCTTAACAGAATTATTCATAACGAGAAGAGGTTTAATTCTATTTAGCTTTTTTAAATACAAAAGCACATTTTTAAATGTGGCTATTAATATTCAAAATACTTAATATTATTGAATTAAATACTCAAACCAAGTATTAACATTCAATGTTAAAATGATCAAACAATTCACAATCTTAACAAATTTAATACTTTCAAGTTGATGTCCATCACAGAACTGATCAAATCATTATTAGCCTGTTTAATTAACAAAAAAAATCACACTATTTTGGCTATAAAACACCCAAAACACATCAAAAAACGATGAAAAATAATGCTTACACGCACAAAAAAGGCTTATTGTTGAATTGAATTCAATAATCGAGTGCTTAATTGATGAATTAAATTTAAACGGATTCTTTTTATTAATGACAATTGCTATGCTTTGGACATCATAAATAATCTTTAAATTGTCTTTATCTATGTTGGTGATAACAATAAACCAACCTAAGGGGAAAATGATGACCTCCAATACTCTCGCTCACGAATTTTTAACTGCAGCTGAACAAGGACAATTAGAATTATTAAAAAATTGCCTTGAAAAAGGTGTGGATATTAACACCACCAACCGTCAAGGCTGCACTGCTATCGTCAATGCTAGCCTGAATAAACATTATGAATGTGTTTCTTTTCTGATTAGTGCAGGTGCTGACATTAATAAACAGGACCAAACTTGTTTTAACCCTTTTTTATTAAGCTGTTTAAATGATGATTTAACATTATTGCGCCTTGTATTACCTGCAAAACCAAATTTAGATTTATTGACCCGCTTTGGTGGCGTTGGAATTACCCCAGCAAGCGAAAAAGGGCATGTAGATATTGTTCGTGAGTTACTCGAAAAAACTGATATCAATGTAAACCATACCAACTTCGTCGGTTGGACACCATTACTTGAAGCAATCGTTTTAAATGATGGTGGCGAAAAGCAACAACAAATTGTCAAATTACTATTAGACCACGGCGCAAACCCGCATATGACCGATAAATATGGTAAAAAGCCGTTAGAGCTGGCTCGTGAAAAAGGCTATAACGAAATAGCTGAATTATTGATTGCCGCGGGGGCATAATCGAACCGTCCCGATCAGGAGGCATGTGAACGCATCCATATCTCATCGGCAAAGGTTATACGGGCTTACGGCTGATACACATTTTCTTCAGGTTTTACATCAGCCGCAGCTTACAGGAAAAGTAGAGCAGGTTTTCAATAAAGCGATAAATATCTCAATAGGCAATATTCTTTATACTTTATTAAGCTCTCAGTTAGACAATGCACCAAATAGTTGCCGATTAATAAATAAAGACTTTTCTCTTTTAACCTTAAAAGTAGGAGACCCAATTTATTTTTCAGATAATGAAATGGTTATTGGTGAAAATTATTTAATTTCATTTTCGTTATGTAAAAAATGGCAATCACCCATTATTATTTTTGATTATAAAAAATTAACTAACCCAGATTATTTATTATATATAGCAAACCAAATAAAAAGTTTGGACATAATTTTAAATCATAATGTGGATTCCCTATTTAATTATCAGGGAGATAACGTCTTTTATCTATCAATAGCTAAACAACTGGTTCAGTTACGGTTAAAACTGATTGAATTATTGATTAATAAAGACCAACAAAAATTACCCCATATCATTCGCCAATTTGTTGGCTTAGGTATCGGGTTAACACCATCCGGTGATGACTATTTAGTTGGGTTAATGGCATTTTTATTGTTAAAGGAGCACCCTGCTTTTGCTTTTTATCCTGAGTTTTATCAAGGGATTATTCAAAGCAAAAGCCAAACAACGCCTATAAGTGCCATAACCCTAGAGAAAGCCTTAAACCAAGAATATCGCGAAAATATGCAGCAATTAATTCAAATGTTAGTTGATGCGAAAGAGACAAATATTTATCCACAATTTTTAGAGATTTTAAATATCGGGTCAAGTTCTGGCAGCGACATGCTATTTGGCTTACGTGATGCCCTGTATCTCACCCATTATTTCGGAGAAAACTATGTCGACTAAAGTTGTCATAAAAAAGAATACTTATTTTGATTCCGTGTCACTGATGTCTATTTCAACAAAGGCCAATCAACTTGATAATGTTGAACAAGCCTTTGTTGCGATGGCAACAGAAATGAATAAAGGCGTACTCAGAAATTTAGGGCTATTAACCCCTGAATTGGAAGAGGCTAAAAATGGCGATTTAATGATTGTCATTAAAGGGCCAAGCGATGATGCTAACGATGCCACATTAATTGCCATTGAAGACTTATTTAATAAAAAAAACCAAGGTGGTGGCCAACACGAAGCCAAATATGCCACGGTTAATTCTGCGAAAACCCACATCCCCGATGCTAACCTTGCGGTAATCTCTGTGAATGGCCAATTTGCCGCCCGTGAAGCCCGCATTGCATTAGAAAACGACCTCAACGTGATGTTATTTTCTGACAACGTTTCAATTGAAGATGAATTAGCACTCAAACAACTCGCTAGCAAGAAAGGTCTACTCATGATGGGCCCAGACTGCGGAACCGCAATTATCAATGGCACTGCATTGTGTTTTGGTAATAGCGTGCGCCGTGGCAGCATTGGGATCATCGGTGCATCCGGTACTGGCAGCCAAGAGCTTAGCGTTCGTATTCATGAATTTGGTGCAGGTGTTTCTCAACTAATTGGTACCGGTGGCCGCGATTTAAGTGAGAAAATTGGCGGGATCATGATGATTGATGCCCTAAAGATGTTAGATGCCGATGATGAAACCCAAGTTATTGCCCTCATTTCTAAGCCACCAGCCGCCGCTGTTGCAAAGAAAGTACTAGAACAAGCTGAAAAATGCCACAAACCAGTCGTTGTTTGTTTCTTAGGTAGCCAGCCTCTACCAGAAGATAAACCTGGGCTAACGTTTGCACAAAGCACCAAAGAGGCGGCACTAAAAGCAGTGCTATTAACGGGTATTCGTAAAGAAGATTTAGATTTACATTCTCTAAACTGGCCTTTAATTGAAGAAGTCAGAGCGAAGCTCAAACCTGAGCAAAAATATATTCGTGGCTTATTCTGTGGCGGAACGCTATGCGATGAAGCGATGTTTGCCGCTTTGGAAAAATACGATGATGTTTACAGCAATATTCAACCAAACCCTGACTACCGCCTGAAAGACTTAAATCAAAGTATCGCTCACACTTTCCTCGACTTTGGTGATGATGATTTCACTAATGGTAAACCTCACCCAATGATCGACCCGACCAACCGTATCGAACGCTTATTACAAGAAGCTCGCGACCCTGAGGTCGGCGTGATTATGATGGACTTTGTTTTAGGCTTCGGTTCTCACGAAGACCCCGTTGGCGTCATGATTGATGCTATCAAAGAAGCTAAAAACATCGCTAAACAAGATGGTCGTGAACTTGAAATTTTAGGCTATGTACTCGGTACGGACCAAGATACTCCATCCATGGATGCACAAGTCAAAATGCTGACAGATGCAGGGGTCATCTGGGCAAGTAGCAGCACCAATACGGGTTTATTAGGACGTGAGTTTGTGTGGAAAGGGGAGAACGCATAATGACTTCATTATTTAAACAACCGCTAAATGTTATCAACGTTGGCATCGAGATGTTCAGTGATGACCTGAAAAAACAACATGTTCCAGTCACTCACCTAAACTGGACGCCTCCAGGACAAGGGAACGTGGCAGTGATCCGCGCCCTCGACCAAATTGAAGGTAATGCGGCATTACAAGAAAAAATTGCAGCGGCTAACGCACAAGCCCTTGAGCGCATTATTCAATCCCAACCAGTATTAGTTGGCTATGACCAAGCGATTAATGTGGTACCGGGCATGACTAAAAACACCATCCTACACGCCGGTCCACCCGTTGCTTGGAAAGACATGTGTGGAGCTATGAAAGGGGCTGTTACTGGTGCGCTGGTCTTTGAAGGGCTCGCGAAAGATTTAGCCGATGCAGAGCGCGTAGCGGCATCTGGTGAGGTTATTTTCTCCCCTTGCCATGAACACGACTGTGTTGGGTCAATGGCTGGGGTAACGTCTGCATCTATGTTTATGCATATCGTTGAAAACAAAACCTATGGCAACCGCGCATTCACCAACCTCAGTGAACAAATGGCGAAAATCCTACGCATGGGTGCCAATGACCAAAGCGTTATTGACCGTTTAAATTGGATGCGTGATGTATTAGGGCCAATGCTACGCGACGCAATGAAAATTGTAGGTGAAATTGACCTGCGTTTAATGCTAGCCCAAGCCTTACACATGGGGGATGAGTGCCATAACCGTAATAACGCTGGTACCACCTTACTGATCCAAGCATTAACGACAGGAATTATTCAAACTGATTTCTCTGTCGCACAACAAAAAGAAGTGTTTGATTTTGTGGCAAGTAGTGATTACTTCTCCGGCCCAACTTGGATGGCAATGTGTAAAGCGTCAATGGATGCAGCACATGGTATTGAATACAGTACCGTTGTCACCACCATGGCTCGTAATGGTTATGAATTTGGTTTACGTATCAGCGGATTACCGGGTCAGTGGTTTACAGGGCCTTCACAGCAAGTTATTGGCCCAATGTTTGCAGGTTATAAGCCTGAGGATTCTGGCTTAGATATTGGTGACTCGGCAATCACAGAAACCTACGGTATTGGGGGCTTTGCAATGGCAACCGCACCTGCCATCGTTGCGCTGGTTGGTGGTACGGTAGAAGAGGCGGTAGATTTCTCACGTCAAATGCGCGAAATCACACTCGGTGAAAACCCGAATGTGACTATCCCATTACTCGGCTTTATGGGTATCCCGACAGCCATCGATATTACCAAAGTTTCAGCCAGCGGTATTTTACCTGTTATCAACACAGCAATTGCCCACAAAGATGCAGGTATCGGTATGATTGGAGCAGGTATTGTTCACCCGCCATTTGATTGCTTTGAAAAAGCCATGTTGGCCTACGCACAGAAATATGCTTAGTTTTCAATCATAAAAAAAGACGCCCAACTTCGGTTGGGCAATAAAAATAAAACAAATACCCTGAATATTCAGCAACACAGATAAACTGCAACTTTGAATATCATGATATACACCCTCTAGCGTGTATACCCTAAATAATTTGAGTTGCAGCAAGGCGGCAAACGAAGATATCCCAAGGAGCATACTCATGTATGTGACTTAGATAGCTAAGAGCAGCCAACACAGCTGTGGCTCAAAGTATGACGGGTATACAGGGGAATACTATATGAGTATATTTAATATAAAGTGGAAACGTGGGGACTTGGCTGCCTATTTTGGCTTAATGACCAATAACTTAACTAACCTACTCACCATGATGGGCTTATTAATTTTCGTTGTTGGTATCCCATCTGAACTTGTTTATGGTCGCATTGCACCCGCTTTTGGTCTCGCCGTTTTACTTGCCAGTATTAGCTATGCTTACTTTGGCCAGCAAATGATCAAACAAACAGGGCGCAGCGATGTAACCGCTCTGCCATCAGGGCCAAGTGCACCTTCTATCTTTACCGTGACCTTCTTAGTCATTATGCCGGTGTACCAAACCACGCAGAATGCTGAGTTTGCTATCCAAATCGCATTGGTTTGGTGTTTCGTTGAATCAATGATCCTCGTTGGTGGCTCATTCTTAGGCGAAACTATCCGTAAAATGATCCCTCGTACGGTGCTGTTATCTTGTCTTTCTGGGCTTGGGCTATTATTGCTAGCAATGAACCCAATGCTGCAAGCCTTTGAAGCACCAACCGTTTCATTTATTGTTTTATTATTAATTTTCATTAACTGGTTTGGTAAAAAGCCTATCTTTGCACGTATTCCTACCGGTTTATTATTGCTTATCGCGGGAACAGTACTTGCGTGGGCTTCTGGGCTGCAAAGTGCAGAGGCAATAAAAGACTCTATGGCGTCATTCGGCTTTAACCCTCCAGGGATTCATATTGACAGCTTCTTCCAAGGCTTACCGCATGCACTTCCATATTTAGCTTCTGCGGTACCATTAGGCTTAGCAAACTATATCTTTGACCTTGAAAACATTGAAAGTGCTCACGCTGCAGGTGATGAATACAATACCCGTAAGGTTATGTTAGCTAACGGCTTATCTTCAACTGTTGGCTGCTTCATGGGTAACCCATTCCCAGTCACTGTTTATGTTGGGCATGCTGGCTGGAAAGCAATGGGGGCCAGTGTTGGTTATACGCTAGCATCAGGTATCACCATGTTTATTGTCCCATTGTTTGGTATCGGTGCATTCATGCTCGCTATCATTCCAATGACAGCTATCGTACCAATATTGGTGTTTATCGGTGTTGTCACTGCCAACCAAGTGGTACGAGAAACACCGAAGATTGAAGTGCCTGTTATCTTTATCTGTCTATTCCCATGGATTGCTAACTGGGCGCTCACTATGGTCAACAGTGTGATGGGGGCCGCAGGGACGTCAGCAAGTGCAATAGGCGTTGAAACATTACTACACAAAGGTGTTTATTATCAAGGCCTTGTACACTTAGGTAACGGTGCGCCATTGGCAAGTATGCTATGGGGTTGTATCGCTATCTTCGCTATCCTCAACCAACCACTACGTGGGGCAATTGCTGCGGCAGCTGGCGCAATATTAGTATTCTTTGGAATTATTCACTCCCCAGCAGTAGGAATTGCAACCGGTTCAACCTTGATGTTTGTTTACGCTTACCTCATGATGGCAGCTTTATTTGTACTCAAATATTTTTTAGATAGCCGTAAATCGGTGGAAGAACAACAAGCTGAACAATCTGAGAAACTCAGTAAGTCAGTGTAATCAAACCAACCTTTTATAGCCGGTGTCTACAGTACACCGGCTGTGAGCTAAATCTCTGTATCAGGAAACATTAACAATGAAAGAACTCGTGGTTGTTGCCATCGGGGGCAACAGTATTATCAAAGATAACAACAGCCAGTCTATCGAAGCTCAAGAAAAAGCCGTTCAAGAAGTGGCACTGCATATTAGTGACATGCTTGAGGGCAACTACAACATTGTTTTGACCCATGGAAATGGACCCCAAGTTGGATTAGACCTACGCCGCGCTGAAATAGCCCATGAAACAGAAGGTTTGCCGTTAACCCCCCTTGCTAACTGCGTCGCTGATACTCAAGGTGGCATTGGCTATTTAATTCAGCAGGCACTCACTAACGTGCTAGCGAAACGTCACAATCGCCAAGCTATTACAGTTGTTACACAAGTTGAAGTCGATAAGAACGACCCTAACTTTAGCGCCCCAACCAAGCCAATTGGTGCATTTTTTACAGAACAACAGGCTAAAGAATTACAACAAGCGAACCCGAGCTGGCATTTTGTCGAAGATTCCGGTCGAGGCTATCGCCGAGTGGTCGCATCTCCAGAACCAAAACGTGTGGTTGAATCAAAAGCGATCCGTACCTTAACGGAACATGACTACGTAGTGGTTGCAGCTGGAGGCGGTGGCATTCCTGTTATTCAAAATGGCGATGGTGGCTACCAAAGCGTTGATGCAGTGATAGATAAAGACCTCTCCACGACATTACTGGCGAAAGAATTAAATGCCGATATTTTGATTATTACTACTGGTGTCGAAAAAGTCTGCATTCACTTCGGTAAACCAGAGCAAAAAGCTCTTGGTGAAACGACCACTAGCGACATGCAACGCTATATGGAAGAAGGCCATTTCCCCGCAGGCAGTATGTTACCGAAAATCGAAGCGAGCCTGTCATTTATTGCCAATGGCGGTAAACGTGTGATTATCACCACACCAGAAAAACTACCGGAAGCCTTACGAGGTGAGACGGGAACCCATATCATCCAAGGGTAAGGGTTATTTACAACGTACCATTATTTTGGAACGCTAGAGTTTCTCGTTAATGTCTCAATATCACCCCCAGATCGCAAAATAGCGATCTGGATGGTGAACTGCTGATCAAAAACTGGAAATTCGACTCTATTTCATCATCACAAGGAGTTTCTATGAAAGCAGACCAATCATCCGGCAGAAGAGAGTTCCTTTCCACTAGCGCCAAAGTCGCCGCTGCTTGTACCCTTTTTGGTACCGTATCAGGTATTGCATCCGCGCAAAATCAACCCACAATGTCATCCGATATTACTCGCATTACCGACAGCCATTATTACCTTGACGATGTATTACTCGAAACAGGCTTTAATTTCCGCGATACTACGGTGATTGGCACTAAAACCGCATTGCAAACGGTTGAAATCGATCAAGGTAAAATTGTCGCCATTTTACCGAATAAACAACATGTTAATCACCAGCTAAATGCTTATAACGCTCAAGGCAAATTGATGCTACCGGCGTTTCGCGATATGCATATCCACCTTGATAAAACCTTCTATGGCGGGCCATGGCAAGCGCCACAGTCACGTGAAGGTAAAACAATTATGGATATGATCACCCTAGAGCAGAAACTGTTACCTGAACTGCAACCCTTCACCGAAGAAAGAGCCAATGCGCTGATCACGTTGATCCAATCCCATGGATCAACCATTGCCAGAAGCCATTGTAATATCGAACCCGTTTCTGGATTAAAAAATTTAGAAACCCTACAAAAAGTACTTAATGAACACCAACAAGATTTAACTTGTGAAATTGTCGCTTTCCCACAGCATGGGTTATTGTTGTCAAAATCAGAACCCTTAATGCGCGAAGCCATGCAAGCTGGCGCCCATTATGTGGGAGGCTTAGACCCCACTAACGTTGATGGGGCAATGGAAAAATCTCTCGATACGATGTTCCAAATCGCTCTCGATTATAATAAAGGCGTAGACATTCATTTACATGAAACCAGCCCTGCGGGTTTTGCTGCCATCGAGTATATGATCAAAACAGTGAATGAAAACCCAAGTTTGCGCGGTAAAGTAACGATTAGCCATGCCTTTGCTCTTGCAACACTGAGCCCAGAACAAGCCGAAAAAACCGCAAGGCAACTGGCGGAACAACAAATGACTATCGCCTCAACAGTACCGATAGGTACATTACATATGCCATTGAAAATATTAAATAATAATGGCGTATTTGTGATGACCGGAACAGACAGCGTTATCGACCATTGGTCACCGTTTGGGCTGGGTGATATGCTCGAAAAAGCCAACTTGTATGCTCAGTTGTATACTCGCCCAGATGAACTGGCACTGTCTCGCGCTTTAGCAATTGCGACAGGGAATATTTTGCCATTAGATACCAAAGGCCAGCAAATTTGGCCCACCAAAGGCGATGATGCTAGCTTTGTTCTCGTCGACGCATCTTGCTCAGCTGAGGCCGTTGCGCGAATTTCACCAAGGCATGCCTCTTTCCATAAAGGCAAACTCGCCTACGGCACAATGCAAAAATCGATAGCTTAATGTCAGTTCATTGAACTAGCGCCGAATGGCGCTAGCTTCAGGCTGGCTTTGCAGTATATCGGCTAACCGAGGCAAAAATTAAACCCAGTAAACCTTGATTATCTACAGTTTGTAATACTGTAATCGGTTTTGCCATTGGCTCAGGAATACCGACTCGTAAACGTAACGCATCATAATAATAGCTTTTTCCACGTAATGCCCCTTGCAGCTCAATACCCACTTGTTTTTTCTCGTAGGTTACTAGGCTTTTATCTAATAGCCATGCAACGGTTAACACATCGTGAACCCAACACCCCGCCAGCTGACGCGTAGCCCGCGAATAATCAATCCACGGGCGCATAGTATTAACAAGAAATTGGCTCAATGTGGATTGAAGTACAGAAAACTTATCGAGGTCACTCTGTACCATCTGTGTTTGTACCGTAACATCCATTGGCACTAAAGTAATATTGGCACCACTATTCAAAACCGCATGGGCCGCCTCTGGGTCTAGCCCAAAATTGGTATCTTTAATATAACCAGGGACATTAAATACCGCTCCCATAATAACAATTTCAGCCACTTTCTCTGCCATTTCAGGGAACAATTGCATGGCCATGGCGATATTGGTTAAAGGACCAATCGCAATAATAGTGACCTGATGCGGGTTCTGACACACCCGCTCACCAATACGCCACGCAGCTTCTGGTGCTGATTTAGGTAAAGCAGGCACAGGGGGAAGGTTATCCCACAAATAGTTAAGTTGCGCCCGCTGTGCGCCATTATCTAATAATTCGCGCCATGGTCCGCTAGCTTCAATTAGTGCCGATGACGCCCCGCGGTAAACAGGAATGTCCTCATTCAGCGAGTTGACTAAATGGCTGGCCACATTAAAACCAACCTCACTAGGCGTATTCCCTGAAACGGTTGTGATCATCTCTAGTTGAATTTCTGGCGCTGCTATCGCAAGTGCAAGAGCAAGCCCATCATCAACATTCGCGCCTGCAACGCCGTTTCCCGGGTCACAATCAATAATTACACGCATAAATTTCCCTGAAATAATACATTATCAGCACCCGCAGGAGTGCCCAATTTGTAGCTCAAAATCCACCTCACAAATGGCTTCTTTATTTGGCCAGTTTTGTAGAATCTGTATCGCTTTTTCTGCTATTTTATCAACAGGTTGTCGAACAGTCGTGAGTGTAGGAACAGTATACTCCGATTGCACAGTACCATTAAAACACACCAGAGCAATGTCCTCTGGTACCCGCAGTTTTAGTTCAGCTAAGGCTTTCAAACAACCAAAAGCTTGTAACTCATTGGTTGCAAAAATGGCCTCAGGGAACCCTATTTTCTGCATTTGATAGATAGCTTGGTAACCCCAATCACGCGTATATTGCCCTGCAATAACCCATTTTTTCTGTATTCCAAGGTTGGCTTCTACCAAAGCGTTTTCCCAACCACTTAACCGGTCTTGGGTATTAAGCATTTCAATCGGCCCACAAATAATGCCAATATCTTTAAAACCATGCTCAATGAGATGGCGAGTGATTTTATAGGCTGCCAACTTTTCATTGACTTGAAGAGCACTGACGCCTTCGGTAGGGTCGACCCTATCTAACATCACACAAGGGGTACCCGAAGATTGGATCAGGTCAATGTACGGATGACGGTCAACACTGGTATAAATCAACCCTTCGACTTGGCGTAAAAGTAGGTTGTTAATCAGTTCTTTTTCACGCACACGGGAATCCCCTGCATCCCCTAATAACAAGACATGACCATGCTTGAAAGCTTCACGTTGCAATGCATGTGCAATAGAAGCCAAAAAAGGGTTAGAGATATCAGGGATCACCAACCCATAGGTTTGTGTACTGCCAGACGCCAGTGCTTTAGCGATACCATTCGGGCGATACCCCGTTTTTTTTATCGCCGCTAACACCTTCTGTTTCGTCGCCTCAGCAACAGGACGGGGACCGTTATTAATCACATAACTGACCACTGCAACAGAAGTTCCGGCTTCGCGGGCAACATCTACCCGCGTCACTTTACGATAGTTCACATCAGGCA
Source organism: Providencia sp. TYF-12 (assembly GCF_041344805.1). Lineage (NCBI taxonomy): Bacteria > Pseudomonadati > Pseudomonadota > Gammaproteobacteria > Enterobacterales > Morganellaceae > Providencia > Providencia sp. TYF-12. The sequence goes on along the minus strand of NZ_CP166833.1, from coordinate 240,367 downwards.
CGCAGCAATTCCTTTTTCACTTACTATTATCTTACGAAAGAATAGCAGCCACTCTGGTTTTTATATACCACCTGCGTTCACTTATATTGCATCTTCTGGCAAGTTAAGGTCACGGCCTCGCGTTTCTGGTGCAAAAAATGTGGTAACTAGACCAATACATGCCATCCCCATAAAATAAATAGCAATTGGCCACCAATGCCCAGTCCAAGATAATAACGCTGAGGCGACAAGGGGTGCTGTTCCCCCCGACAAAATAGAACCAAGCTCCTTAGCAAAGGCCATTTTTGTATAGCGATTACGTACCCCAAATAGCTCTACACCCCATGCCGCTTGCACGCCAAAAATCCCCAGAGATGCTAACCCCATTCCAACAATAATCGTTGGGATCACAACCAGCGGTTCCCGTGAATCCAGTAGCATAAAGGCGGGGACTGCATACAACATTAACAATAAGCAGAACCAGCGGTAAATAATACGGCGACCAAATCGGTCAGATAACCAGCCGGCAAAAGGGATAATGGCAAAACCGAGGATCGAGGCAATTAAAACCGCAGTTGTCGGTACCGATTTATCCACCAACAATATTTTGGTGACATAACCAATAATAAAACCTTGGGCTAGGTAAGACGGCCCATTTTCGCCAATCCGTAAGCCAACCATGGTCCAAAATGCACGCGTTCTCTGCCAAAAGGTACGGTTATCAACAGGGTGACTTACAGCATCAGACGCCAACGCTTGGCGACGCTCCTCTGCCAGTTGGGCTTTTTGCCGTTCAAATACAGGGGTTTCACGCATATGTTGGCGAATAAATAACGCTGCCAGCGCGATCAAAATACTACCAAGGAACGGAATACGCCATCCCCATGACATGAGGCTTTCTTTATCTAACTGTAAGACTATCAACCAAATCATTGAAGCCAGTAATGTTCCGCTGTTTGAACCTAGGGCAATAATCGAAGAGACTAACCCACGCCGCTTGACCGGAGCGTACTCCCCGAGCATCACAGTTCCACCAGATAGCTCAGCCCCAGCGCCAAGTCCTTGAGCAAACCGTAAAATAACCAAACAAACCGGCGCCCAAACACCAATCTGCGCGTGACTTGGAATTGCGCCAATTAGGGTTGTAGATATCCCCATCAGTGCAATGGTAATCACCATCACCATTTTTCTACCATGTTTATCACCTAGCCAGCCGAAAAATAATGCACCGATTGGGCGAGCGATAAACCCAACAGAATACGCGGCAAAACTGGATAACAGTGCCATAACCGGCGTCGCATCAGGGAAGAAAACATCACCGAAAATAATACCTGCTGCTAAACCATAGAGAGCAAAATCGGCATATTCCATGGTTGTCCCTAACCAACAGGAAAAAATCGCTCGGCGAAAATCTTTTTTCCCTTCAGGCGTATTTAACCGCTCTTGTGCGGCTTGTTGGTTAGCCTCGGTATTTAAATGTGTTGCCATAGTCATAAACCCTTGGTATTGGCGCAAAGCCTATTTGTAAAATAATCTAACTGGTATTTTTATTTACTTAAAGGATAGTCTACGCGCGTAGAATTAAGCAAACGAGGGAATGTTATTTTGTGAGCATTATCACTTGATGATAGAAATATGAAATTTATATGACTGAAAATAAAAGAAGAAATTTTGGGGGAAAACATAAAGAATCAGAAAATGTAAAATACCTCGATGTTAGTTATATTGATTACGGAAATAGAAAAGCCACTATTTATATTAAGTGGCTTTTCATCTTCATTTCACGCTCAATAGGTAATTAACAATATCGCGTAAATAGCGCCATTTCATCCAGATTTCGTCTAGAAGGGGCAAACCAGTGTATCGCTCAATTTCCGTTATCAATTCCAGCATTTCTAATGAGTCAATATGCAGATCTTCGATAATACTTGAATCCATCGTAACCTGTAATTTAATACCTGAATAAGCCCGCAGCGCATAAATAGTATTTTCTAACCATTGTTGGTGAACTTGACTCATTGTGATCCACCTTTAGTCGCCGCGTTCTGATAGCCAATAATACCATTTAGAGGTTTCATCTGTTCTTCCGTTGCAACAGCATAACGCTCTTTTTCCGCTTGGCCTCGCGTCAGTGCACCACGCTCAGTTAATGTCACTAGCGACCCCGCATTAGGGAGATGTGAGCTAGTATCCACAACGACTTTTGTTGCTTCACGTTCACCACGATAAACCTCTTTATCTGACTGATTACGAGTCAGTGCCCCATTCGCCGTTAAAGTCACTGGTTTTTGTGCATCAGGTTTTTTCAGCACCCAATGATTATTTTCATCTTTCTGGTAACGGTTAACCGTAAAATCATTTTTTGGCTGAGTGTTAATGAAAAACTCCGTTGTTTTTGGCTTCGCCTCAATGGATTTTTCCCCTGATGGCAAACGAGACTCTTCCAAAGCTTCAGTCCTAATCAAGTGAGAGCTATCCTGTGGCTCCAAAGAGGTATTATTCAACGGTGATACCTTATTAGATGCCGTAACTGGCTTTTCAATAATAGGCTGTTTTACTTCAGTATTTTCCTGGTCTTTAGCATTGTCCATATCATAATCCACATCGGGCTCTTGTACTGGCTGGCTGAATACAACACGTGTTAGTGGTTTTTTCGATGGTGGTAATGCCGAATCCTTATCATTTGTAGCCTGTGTAGGCTCCTGAAACGATGTGTTACTTACTCCAGGTTCTTGATGACTTATCTGACTAATATTTTCGCTAAATGGAGAGCCTAAGTGATAGTGATATTCTGTATTATAACTATTTGTTATCTTGGATGATGGAGCACCCATTTTTTCTGTTGGATTATACATGCCATCAATAACGTCATCCTCTGTTTTCACTGATGGTGTTGCTGATTTTACAGGCTCACTCAATGCCATTTTTATTTTTAATGGGCTAATAATTTCTATCTTTTGTTCAATATAACGAAATAAATTATTTAAATGCTGATATTTATCACCATATTTTTTCTGTTCAAGGTTACTGTACTCCTTTATAGTATTTTCGATATCCCTTCCTTTTTGTATATTTAAATCACTCACCAAAAAGCTATCCGTTGAACGGCTATTAATCACCTCGTCAGAAAAAAACGCACTAAGTTGGTGTTTAATTGCAGAGTCAACATATTTTTCTTGATAACAAATAGCTAATTTCTCCAGTGTAATATTATCCGATAAGAATTTATCTAACTGTTTATCTAAATTTCCCTGTGTTTTTTTTAGCGTAACCTCAATATTCTCATCCGTATTTAAATCTTGTATTCCATCTATTTCTTTAATTAATTTTGCGGCTGCAGAAACTAATGCTGAGGGGAGTTCTTCAGGAGCAAATAACGTTAATGTCACTAGAGCCGTTTCTGGACGAAGGTTTAACTCTTGCTGAGTTGTACTGCCATGGTTACCTGCTCCTAAAACTTTCGCCACCATATTACGAGTAATGTTACTGTTAGACTTAATAACTAGCTGTGTTATATTGTCTATTTGCTGTTGGTGGTTATTGCTGTGTAAGTCACCAACATTACCAGAAATATTCATTTCGTTCTTAATATTATTTTTAGGTAAAACACTTTCGGCATCTAATGAATGAACATTATTTAAATTAGAAGCGAATACATTACCATCTTTAATAACGGAATTATGATGAAAAGAATTAGAGATATTATGAATCCCAGAGTTATTCTGAGTACTAATCATAGTTAGTCCTTATGATAATTAATATTTTTAATTTATACCAAGAAAGATCACATACTGATAAAACCACTATTATATTGGTTTAAATCTTTTATTAATTGAACTAGCAACTGAGTTAATGTATCAAAGTGGCTATTATCTTGACGGAATGTTTCTAATAAACGTGAAACAGAGTTATTAATCACATTTTTTTGTGCGTCAATCGCTGTTTGCATACTTTGTACGCTCTGTGCAAGCAAATTTACGCCTTTACTTGCCCACCCTGCACTAGAAGAATCAATATCATAGATTGATTTCATAATTTCGCGTAGTGGCTTCAGGTCTGGATAAATTCGAATAACTTTACTATCATCAGAACCTCTTGTTTCGACTTTAAATCCCTGTCCGTCCAGTTTCTTTTTCCAAAATTCAAAAACAGGCTCACTATATTTTATTTCATATATTTTTTCGGCGCTATTTTCTGGCTTAGACCAATTTTCATAGTATGTAATGTTTACCGCATCAGAATTTGTAATTAACGGTTTATTTCCTCTTACTGTTTTATGGTCGGTATAAGGCTCAAAAAGGTCATCTAGCCTATTTAATAAAGCCACTCTTTGCAGTTTTATCTTTCCACTATCTCCTGCTTTAATATATTCGGGTATTTTACCTAATGCCGTATTTACATCCTGCATATATTTTGTGGTTGCTTTTATTATTTCACCAAATTCTTTTTGGTAACCTTTATGAATATTATCAATCATGCCACTAATGGCACCAATGTGCTTTCTACCATCTTCAATCGGAGGTAATATATTCGATGATTTCTTTCGCATCATCGTTGCGCCACTAGGTTCAAGTGCAAACTCTTCGTTTAAGCCTAATAGTACTCTCGACGCCTTATCTCCCGATATTTTTAACTCACGCAATAACGTTTTTGCTTGTTCAATAATTTGATCAAGTTGGTTTGATTCTACTTGAGTGCGTACTGTAGGGCTTGGTACTTCATAACCCAGCTGTTGAAAATAACTGTCCACTTGTTGATAAATATCGTCATTCGGGTCAATAAAAATACCCGCCCCAGTAGGGGGCAGATCTATTCCAGCAGAAGGCTTAACATAGGAAACTTGAGAATTGGCTAATACAGTTGAGAATATTACCTCCATTATTAGCTCCTATTAACCTTTTACCACGGCTTGGAATGTGCGTATATTGCCATCGCGAACATCTCTTAGCGTCTCATTCATTTTCTTCAGTAATTCACCACTTTCACTAATCGCTTTATCCGCGTTTTCAGACACTTTACGCGCAGCGGATGAAATGTCTTGCTCTATCATCGCGTTAGCACTTTGGGCTTTTGCTTCCGCCTGTGATGTTGATGCCGCCATATTCCCCGCACTATCGGATAAACGTGCACCTTGCTCTGCAACACCACGCTTTATACTCTCTTTAGTGGCAATATTATTATGTTCGTTAAGCTGATTTTGACCATACGCTTTCGTGCTGTTCGCTGCATCTTGACCGTTTTTAGTGACTAATGCTTTTTGCCCCATTGTGGCTTGATCAGTTAGTTCAATAGACAATCCATCCTTACCTTTTAACACGGCTCCACCATTGGTTTTACCCGTTAATGCATATGCTTGACCATTTAGCTGCGATAATCTGTCACCTGCATTGATATTGTTAATACCTGATTTTAAATTTGTATTGATTGATTTATTCTGGGTATGAAGCGATTTCGCTTGGAATGCTGCCCCTGCGCCACTCACGCCTAAAGAAACACTAAAATTGATAATAGCGCCTTCCATCATTTTTTTGCCTTCTTTAATTGTGGATGCGGCTGCAGCTTCTATCATCTTGCCACTCAACACATTAAATGCAGTGCTTATTTGACGGTCAGCGATTTTTATCTCCGAAGCAACTTTACGAATAAGTTTTGATATTTCTACAATAATGTCACTACTTATAATTCCAAGAAATTGACGAGGCTTTGCTAAATCAACTTGTCCTATCGCCTTTTGCTCTGCTTGTTCAAAAATACGTTGCAGTTCATTCGCAATTTTAGGTTGTAATAGACTTGAGATCTGCTCAACATTTTCCATTTCTTGCACGTCAAGGCTTGAAAGCTCATATATTAATTGCTCTGGTCTCATCTCCTCAATTACAGGTAGATTTAATATTGGCTTTTCAGATAGTTCATTCTCAATAAGCGATGGTAAATTAGCCAAACTGATTTCTTGGCTTCCTCCTACCAACGTTGATGTAGGTATCTCTTTAGAGTGAGTTATTCCTCCAGTATTGAAGATAGCTTTATTTGAAATCGCTGGCTGCATAGTAATGGTTGTCATTTTAATTACTCCTTAATTTACGCATAACGCGCTGTTTTCATCATATCGACTTTGCTTTGGCTAGATTGTTGAAGACCATTGAGCATGGTTGTGAACATTTCATCAAACTGTTCATAATTCTTTGACATGGCTTTAATTAACTGATTTAGCAACTCAGTAATGGCCTCTATAGCCGCATTGTTTAGCATCATCCCTGCAAGCATCTCCTTCATTTTTTCCCCCATAGATGCCGCATGTAAATTAAGTCCTCCCGTTGTTGCTGCGCTGGCTACGGTTAGTGCAGCACCCGAGCCTTTTGCTACGACTTCCACTTTAGCCATCGCTACACTTTGATTCTTCACTTTCTCAATTTTTTTGGCTTTATCTATTGTTTTTTCAACAGTTTTTACCGTGTCTTTGACATCATCAACTTTGTCGGCTAGCTTAGTGAATTTGGTTAACTTCGCGACGCTACCTGCACTATCCACAACGGAGTCGCCTACCTTCACCATTTGCCCACCAATAGAGACCAAGTCTGAGGATTTCTCAACTTTAGCCGCCACTTGACCAATGGTTTTAGCTACCTGACTTACATCATCAAATTTGTCTGATAACTTAGCTAACTTGGATAGTTTCACCATGCTATCGGCGCTGTCAGCGACAGAATCACTCACTTTCACCATTTGCCCACCAATGGAGACCAAGTCTGAGGATTTCTCAGCTTTAGCCACCACTTGGCTAATCGCTTTAGTGACATGTTTTGCCTCATCAAACTTATCCGACAACTTAGCCAACTTAGATAGTTTCACCATGCTGTCTGCGCTATCCGCGACAGAATCACTTACTTTGGCAGTATTATTTGCAATATTCCCTAATGCATTCGTTAAGCTTTTAGGCATTGCTTTAATGGTATTTTTTAGCAATGTCCCCACATTTTTCATTAATAATTTAGCGGCACTTTTCACTGTGTTCACAAGGTTTTTTATCATCGACCCCATTGAAAGTAATGAAACAGCTAAGAACGCTACCGCAGCAACAATCATGCCTACAATACTGCCGATCTGCTTCGCTTTATCTTTATCAACACCAAACTCAATCAGCATATCGGTTACTACTGAAGAAATTTCATTTGCCAGCATTTGCATTAAGCTGCCATGCCCCGTTTCTTCTAGAACAATATCCGCAACGGCCATTGCAATCCCAATGGCGGCAATAGCAAGCGTCAACGGTGCAGCAGTCCCAAAAGTTGCCACTGTGGCAATCACTGAAACAGCCAATAAAACATAACTGAAAATTTTACTCGCACAAGAAGCCGCTTTATTTGATTCTGCCGCTTTACGTTCAGCTTCCGCGGCCTCTTTGGCTTTTTTCTCTGAATCTTTCCGAGAGGCTTCACTGATTTTCATCATGACCTCTTCTTGCTCTTTCATGCTACGAATAGAGTCTTCGTTCATCGCTTTTTTAAGCTGGGCCGTTAGCATGGTTAAAAGTGCTAACGTGTTCTCCCATTTATCACCATCAATGTCAGGTCTGCGTGGTGCATTTTCAAAGAACTGGTTTAGCTTATGGCTATCTTCCTGTGCAATTTCCGCCTGTTTTGTTACCGACTCAGCTGTTGCCAGTACTTGAATATTTAATAGGTTGATTTGGTGATTTAGCGTGGCTATTGATTGGCTTAACTGTTGCTTATCTGCTAATAATTTATTGCTTTGGCTGGTTAACCCTTCAATTGTCTGAGTTAAAGATTGCTTTGCCTGTGACAATTTATTCAATGCTTCAATATCTTCTGCATCGGTGGAGTTGACTGGAGGTATGGTAATTAACTCATTGATTTCAGCTAATTGTTCCTGTGCAGTTTGTAGCTTAAGGCCAGCCTGTTCGAACTGTTCTTGTAAAGAATCAGATTGTCTGTTTAAGCTATTTAACTCCGCTCGCAGTGTTTTATCTTCTTTTTGCTGCTCCTCAAATTGGTCATGCAAGCTACTCAATGCATCGGTGTTTTTCTTAAAAGTATCTAAAAGGATATTACCTTGTTCTCTGATTGATTCAGACTCTACATTCAGTAGCTTTATTTTGTTACTCAACTCACTAATATTCCCTTCGTGCAACAATTGGCGTATTGTTGAAAAAGTTTCTATCAGTAACGCCTTTGCATTAAAGCTTTTTTCTTGCTGAGGCGAATTTGCCCCTTGCGGGTTTGCTGTTTTAGCCATCGTCCGCATTTTTGGTGCATTTAATTGTGGCGAATTTTCAGCACGAGAACGTTTCATTTGTTCTGTTGAAGCTAATGCCCCGCAGGCTTCTTCTAAGACTAGAACTGATTTCGTGATATCTTCCGTCAAAGCTAACGGGTTCTCACCCTTCAGAAAAGTGTGAATATTTTTTATTCGTTCGCTATTTCCACTATTTGAAATATCAACCATTTTTATATCCTTAAGTATTAGAGCTTGGGTCCTTGGGCTCTACTGTTGCAAGATTTTTCTTTAATGCCGTTAAATAAGCCTGTGATTTGTTTTGTAAATCAACATCAGTACTGCTTTCCAATACACTTTCAAAGCAATGCAGTGCCGCACTACTTTTCTTCATCATTAAATTACACTGCCCCGCATGGAATAACGGCCTGTAGTCGTCTTTGGCAAGAACAAACGCTAAAGCATACAATTCAGTGGCCTTGTCATAACGTTTCGTTAATTGATAAACTGCAGCAAGCCCCATGACATAATCTGTATTATAAAAATCATAAATACTTAAAAAGCGGAAAAAAGTTTCAGCCTCTTTTAATTTTCCTTGCTGATAAAATTCGTAAGCATAGGAATAGATACCGTCCATTGTACTTTGTGGGATACCATGGATATCTTTATAAGTCGCACCATCCATTAGTGCTGTTGTGATATTTCCGAGCAATTCGTCCATATCAATATTTTGTGATTCTTCATATTGGGTATTATTCATTTATTTACCTTTGCATTAATATTGAATATATGATGCATTTTTACTTTTGCATCATAATTAATCAGATTTTTTTTGGCTTTAAAAAAACGATTTATTCTATGAATTATTTAATTTCATTCGAGAAAATTATAAATCAATGTCTTTCCTTCCTCATTAATTCATTCAAAGCTTCATCCACATCTATTCCCATTTGCACTAATTCGACCCTAATTAACCAAGATATAATTTGCATGATTTCCTCTAACCCATTTTCATCTATAAAACTGTCTTTCTTATATAACCGCCAAATGTTCCTTGCTAAAGGAATATCCCTAACAACTGGGACACCTTGTTGCTCAGCATATTTAATAATAGCTTTAGCTTGCATGCCTCGACTTTTTGACAGTAAAAAAGGTAATGGAGCAATATCTGAATCATAATAAATTAACATTGCAATATGAGTGGGGTTGGCCATAACAAATGTCGAATTACGGACATTAGATTTAACTTCTTCTGATAACAACTCTTGATGCAACCCTCTACGTGCACTTTTAATATGAGGGTCCCCTTCGTTATCTTTATACTCTTTTTTAACCTCTTGTTTTTCCATCTTTAAGTTTTTAATAAATAAGAAAAACTCAGTGATCATATCCACTAAAATAATCAACAGTGCAACAGACAAAAATACCACAATAAATGTAGTCGATAAACTTGCCCATTGATGGATCATCCCATCGATGACAGTACGATAAAGCATAAAAATATCGTGCCGCCAAAGATAAAAAAAGACCACTGCAGATACAATAAATACAATTAAATATAAAAATGCTTTGATCAGTTCTTTTAGTGAGTTCAAAGAAAATATTTTTTTTAAGCCCGCGATAGGATTTAATTTAGTAAAATCAAGCTTTATTGCTTCTGTTGCGAGCCTAAAACGGCTTTGTAATAATGAAATTATTGTTCCCGCTAAAAAACATGCTAGTAAAATAGGTAATAAAACACCAATAAAAATAACAAAAAACTCCCAGAGTAAAGTATCGATATTAATATTCGACGGTGATTGTAGTATTTTCCTCATTAAAAATGCCAAGTCTTCTAAACTTGTCATTCCATCGAATACAAAAGCACTTACGACTAATACAATTGCTGCTACTGAATCTTTACTTTTATAACTTTGCCCTTTTTTAGCGGAGTCTTTAATTTTTTTGTCAGTAGGCTTCTCTGTTTTCTCTGCCATAATTTTTCACCATAGTTCTTAGCCTAATTAAAATTAATCAGCAAGAAAAACACTTTGTAATGGTGACAATGAAATCATATTTACTAATATATCTGGCACTTCATTTTGAAAATAAAGTAAGAATACAATAAATGCAATTATTGATTTTATTGCCAATGATAATGAAAACGCATTTAATTGAGGACAAAAGCGGGAGTATAAACCTAGTGCAACCTCTGTAATAAATAAAGTTACAATAATCGGCGCAGCTAAAATAACACCTTTTAATACCATGTTATTCAACCATTCCCCCAGAGGCAGACTATTAAAAGAGGAAAACCCTTGCCCCAATGGCAGCAAATGATAACTTTGTGCAAAAATTACAGAAAGTTGATACATCCCTCCTTGCGCTAAAAATACCATACAAACAATGTAACTCAAGAAAACAGCAAGTTCAGACGCTTCCGTCCCACTTGCAGGGTCAACAATACTGCTAATGGTTTCACCACGCTGAGTGTCAATTAGCTCACCAATCACACTTGCGATCATAAAAGGTAAACCTAAGATGAAAGCCAATATTAAACCGACTACGATTTCATATAAAAAAATTTCAGCTAAATTTGTTTGATCCCATTGAATATTTGCCCCTGCAAAAAATGGCCATAACCCCAATGCAATATACATAACTACACAGTTTTTGATGACCCCTCCATTTAATAGCTTATTGCTAAAAAAAGGCAAAAAGAACATCACGGGCGCTATTCGTAACCATGCTAATGCTAGTTTTATGAGTTCTTGCTGAAACAAAAAAAACAAATATGATGCCAGCGAAACTAACTCTTGGCTCATTAGAGTAACCCTACCGCAGGAATCGCAATGGTAATTGCCTCTATTGTATAATTTATCACCTTATCGGCTAACCACCCGGAGATCATAAATAACGAACCAAATACAGCTAATAGCTTAACGCCAAAAGGTAGCGTTTGTTCTTGCAGTTGGGTCACGGTTTGTATTAACCCTACTAATAACCCGACAACCGTCGCAACAATGACAGGGATTGCTGATAAAACAACAATTAATAACATTGCTTTATTGCTGATATATACAATTTCATCCATATCAATATCCCACGTCAATGCTGTGCAAGTTCAAAATATTGCATTACCAACCCTTTGGAAATTAACGTCCATCCGTCAATAGCAACAAACAAAATTAATTTCACAGGAACTGAAATAGTTACAGGGCTCATCATCATCATTCCCAATGCTAATAGAATGCTGGAAATAACTAAGTCGATAACAACAAATGGTAAGTACACATAGAAGCCAATTTCAAATGCAGATTTAATTTCACTTAACGCATAAGCAGGTAATAATGAAAATAATGTTGGTTCGGCTTCTTCTTTACTAATTTCGTCTTCAGTACGCCCCTGTTGAAGGGATTCGAAAAAAGTCACTAATTGTGGGTCAGAATACTTTTGCAAATACGTTTTATAGCGTCCTAGCCCGTCATCAACAAAGTTATCAATCGATTCAACATTACTAAAATCGACGCTTTCTTGGCGCATATAGTTATTCACGTCCTGCAATACTGGCATCATCACAAATAGAGATAATAATAGAGCAATTGCATTCAATACCATGGTCGAAGGAACTTGCTGTACACCCATTGCATTACGAACCATAATTAATACAATCGATATTTTTAAATAGCACGTTCCTGCGGCAATAATAAAGGGTAATAATGTTGAAAATGCAACTAATGCTAATAAAGGGATTTCTTGTGGTACCGTTGGCATATTAAACCCTTGAGTCACCTAGGCTAATTATGCGAGTGATTTCCAAACCTAATTCACTATCATCACCTAAGTAAATAAGCTCACCTTCAGCAACGAGTTGCTTATTTGCATAGACTTTAACTTCGCGTTCTTTATTTTCCCCAATAGAAAAAATAGAACCTGGTTGGATATTATTAAGCTCAGTAACCGCAATATCACTATGACCTAATACAAATGTAAGTTTGACATTCATATCCGCTAAATTAAATGGGCGTTCAATTTCATCTTGATATTCTTCTGTCGGTTGAGTATCTGTACCGTCTTCTTGTAATAATATTTCTTCAATCATAAATAAGCCTTCTTCTTGTTTTTGGAACCGAGCAAATACACGCCCAGCGACCAACATGTGCAACTGTAGTTGCTGAATATAAAGTGCGTCTCCCAGTGCTAATGAACGCAGTAATGAGAGGCTAATATAACTGCCCCCTAACACCCAATCAGCGAGGAGTGAGAGGTTTTCCAAACCACCATTTGCTTGCTCACGTACTGCCAAACCGTCAATTGGAGCACAAAGAAAAGCCTTTCCAAGATGCTTTTCTTTCACAGACAAACTAAACTGGTTAATCGCGTTACCATCAATAACTTCAACCGATTGGTAATTAAACTGGCTATCAAAAAAGCATTTGTCCTTATTTTCGAAAGCAAAAATGTCACAGAGCATTTGGCTACTTAATGAACTCCATGCATAATGCGCCAAGTCAGGCCAGCGATACCGGCACCAATCCTCAACATGCGTCAACACATTCACCTGTTGCATTTCCTTCTGTAAGCACACATTGAAATAACGCTGCTGTGAATGTGTACCGTGGGTAACCACCTCGACTTGGTATTGTTGCTGCCAAGTTTTTAACTGCCTTTCTCGCTGACTGACTCGCCGAATTTTCAACATATTTAATCTTCTTCTTGCTGATGCTGTTCCTGCTGACGCTGTTTTTGCTGTTGGTCATGCTGACCGCGTTCTTGTTCTTGGCGGAAATAAATATTTTTTTCACTACTTAATAAATGTTTATTGTCCTGCAACACATGCTGTACCTCGCGGCTATAGGTAGAGGCAATAACATCTGTTTTTGTCGCTAATTCAAACGTTACCGACGGTGCATTCTTCCATTGCTGAAAGGTATAAGTTAAGGTTCGCGGTGAACTCTCATTCACTTGAGCATTCTTAATTGCATTACTATGCTCAATCCATTGTTCCACCTTTTGCGCGGTCGAGGACAGCTCGCTAGCTGGGGTCCCCACGGCAACCTGAGCCTGTGGCACCATCGCAACTTCAACAGGCATCGGGCTATTTCGAGCTATATTAGCGCCATCATTATTTGTGTTCTCTTGCAAAACGGACTGGTTTTTCTCACTTTTCGTCAGAATTTGCATAAAACGCTCTGTGGATATTCCTGCATGCTCATCAACACTCGGTTGGTGACCTTCTAGCATTGTTTCTAAGGCCGCTACCCCATGCTCATTACTGCTTTGCCCCTCACTACTTGTCTGTATTGACTCTGGTGACCCCATCATTTTTTCAGCGGTAATCACCTCTGAGATAAATGGCTTTTCGGGGGACAACAGGGTAGAAAAAACATGCTGTTGACCTTTATTCGCAACTGAAGCTTTCACATCATTTTCATTGTTGAATAAATTTAACACCGGTTGTTCAGTAGCCTCACCTTCCATTGCGCCGGATGAATGCAATAAGCTATTCGGCTTTAACACTGCATCAGAATTGTGTGTATGAAGAATTGGCATACCACTCATATTGATTAACGGAATATCATCATCTGACAGCGTATAATCTTCTAAATCGTCTTGAACATCGCCTAGAATCAATGTACTATCTTCCTCATTCCCCTCTAATAACAACGGGTTAGACTCACCGTTAAGTAACCATGTGCCATCTATCTCTAATTGGGGAGTAAAATGTTCTACAATCAGCGCTTCCACTTGTAATACATTCTGCGGTTCAGTTTCCAACATCATGTGGTCTGTATTTTGGGGTAAATAGCGTAAAGGCATAGAAACGACCGGCTCCGCAATCCCCATAGAAGCAGTATATTGCCCCCCTAAACATAGGGTATTACTCGCAAAATCGGATTGTGTTTTTGGTTTAAGTAATGTCTTTTGTGCAAAAACATTTGCGACTTTCTTAGCGAGTCGCTGAAAAGAAAGAGCATTTGCGTTTTCTTTACCTTGTTGGTTATAGCCATGTGTTGGTTTTACGATTGCTCCAACTAGCTCAGTGGTATTATTGATTACTTTTTCACTCGAAAGTGATTTAATTGCTGACATGAACAAATAGCTCCTCTATTTCATGTTGCTGCTGACGCTCTGATTTTAAACATTGTTTAGTACGTTGCTGTTTGAGATATTTTTGGAATTTTTCACACTTGTTGTGTAACAAAAGTGCCTGTGCTTTTATTTGTTCTGCTAATTGTTGGTATTTTTCTATTTGTACCGACATGCTGTCGATTTGATATTCAAATTGCGCAATATTTGCCAAAACCGCAGCTTTGAGGCGTTGGCGTTCCCAAAATGCAATCGGTTTTAGTTCTTGAGACTTTTCATATAAAATAACTTGTGCCGCTAAAATTCTGACCCGCTCCTGAACTTCGGAAATATTTTGCTGTAATTCATAGATAGCTAAGTTTATTTTTCCTTGTTCTTGCCGTGTTTTATCTAAGCGGCGCTCAGTGAGAAGTAATAAGTTTTTAACACTCATGACACTAATCGATTGAGTTGCGTCAATATATCTTCAGAACTTTCAGGCTGTTCCATCCCTTGTTTTAAAAACATTTCAATATCCGTTTGCTTTGCTAGTGCCCTATCGTTATCCACATTTTCCCCTTCACGGTATTCACCTAAATCTAAATACAACTGAAGTTGCTCAAGTTTCCCAAGCATTTCACGTACTTCGCCCGCGGCTTTTCTATGCTCTAGTGAAGTGACTTTGGGGAAAACACGGCTGATACTTTGCAAAATATCAATGGCGGGATAATGACCCCGGCCAGCAAGTTTATGACTAAGATAAATATGTCCATCGAGGATTGAGCGAATTTCGTCACCAATAGGATCAGCCTCATCTTCACTCTCAAGCAAAACCGTATAAAAAGCCGTGATGGCACCTTGTTTCAAACGCCCGGGACGTTCGAGTAACATGGGTAATTGCTCAAATACAGAGGCAGGGTATCCACGCCTTGCCGGTAATTCCCCCGTTGCCAATGCAACATCTCGTAACGCCCTTGCGTAGCGCGTCATGGAATCAACATATAGCAACACGTTACGCCCTAAATCACGGTAATACTCCGCAATAGTCGTCGCTAATAATGCGGCATTGCAACGCTCTATTGGCGGGCTATCCGATGTGGCATACACTAAAATAGTTTGTGCAGCATGAGGGGAATGCTTCAATTCCTCTATAAACTCAATAACTTCTCGACCTCGTTCCCCAATTAAAGCCACCACATGAATATCCGCACTAGCATGGTTAATGATCATATTCATCAATGACGTTTTTCCACTTCCCGCCGCAGCGAAAATACCAATTCTCTGCCCTAAACCACAGGTCAATAGCCCATCTATTGCACGGACACCTGTCATTAAAGGCTCATCAATTGGACGCCGTTGTGTAACGTTAGCCGGTGGACTATCAATTCGTTGCAAACGGTTATCAAGATAAGAAACTTCATCAGCATTCTCAGTTAATTGTCCAACTTGCTCACCCGCCGCATTAAAAATTTTCCCTGCCAACGATTCATTCACAGAAAAAACAAATGGGTAGCCACTTGGGCGAATAACCACCTCACGCGTTAAACCTTGAATACGCCCAATTAAACTTAATACCGTTAAACCTTCTTTAAAGCCCACAACTTGGGCTTTCGCAATAATCTCTGGATACGAAATAGACCGTTCGATAAAACAAATTTCACCAATAAACACCCCTTGTAGGGGTGCTTCAATTAGGCATCCATGAATGCGCGCAGGATGCGCGCAGATATCAAAGAGTTTCATTTTTTATCTTGATAATTTAGGCTGAAAGTTGATCACGCAATACATTTGCGCGCTCAAAAAACTCTTCAAAACTATTTGAAAATAATGACATTTCATTCAAAGCTGAATTTTTTAAAACTGCAGATAAAATAAGCGTGTCATCAACCAAATTTAAAGCAGGCTGACCAACTTGGAAATTATTAGGCGGATACTCCATCATAGATTTCAATAATAAACCGCTCACCGAATCTAAACGGCTATAATTACACTCTGATAAAGCACACCAAATAATAATATCGTCCGATGTTAGGTCAATATTAATTGCCGGTGAATCATTCATTTCTAATTGAATATTCGAGTGGCAATCTAATTGGGTATTAATTAAATCATCACGTCCCATTTCACCTAAATATTCATTTAGTACTTCTACAAAACGGTATTTCATATTTTTATTCCTTATGTTTATTTGATAATGTTTTACTATCGGTAATTGCTATTGGTTATATTGTATTAATAACGTTAACTTTTACGGTCTCAGAAACTTCATTGAAAGAGAGCACTTCCAATTCAGGGAATCGAGCCTCTAGGATTTTTTTAACAAAACGGCGAATATCAACTGGCACTAACATGCTGATATCTCTAACAGACAAGTAGCTATTTTCTAACGCTAGCTCAGCTGCTTGAATCAACGCATTACTGGTTTCTGGTTCAAGGTGTAAATACACCCCTCCAGATGATTGGCGAATTCCTTGGCGGATCGTGTCTTCAGTCACTGAATTGACCATTAATACATTTAAACGCCCCTCGACGGCAAAACGCGAAGAGATATAACGCGCCATACCACTGCGAATATGCTCAACTAACATCAAACTATCTTTTTCTTTAGGTACCCATTGCACCAAATTTTCAATAATGAGCTTCATGTTCCGTACTGATATTTTTTCCATCAATAAACGCTGGAAAACCTCTGTAACCTTCTGTACTGTTACATGGCGATAACACTCTTTCAGTAGTTCAGGGTATTTTCTCTCAAGGTCGTCAAGTAGGTTTTTAGTTTCTTGGATACCAAAAAATTCATTAATATGACGCAGCATCAAGGTACTAACACAATCAATCATTTCCGTAATATCATCACGGCTATATAACCCTAGTTGTTCAATGCTTTGTTTCTCTTGGTCCGCAACCCAATGGCTCGTAACACCATATTCATCAGTGTACTTGGTTAATTCGATTCCAAGATGCTCCAACTCATCCGTTTGTGTTAATAGGCGATGACCATGAAAATAAATATCGTATTCACCCGCTTTAACTTCATTAATTAAAACCACAATTTTATTTTCGGGTACAATAGGAGAGTAATTAATCGCAATATCAGGAATACGATACCCATAACGAATAAACACATCTTTTTTCATTCGCGTTAGAAAACGATGTTCTTCTAAATGCGTTTTATAATCCTGATTAACAGAAATAATAATGGGTAGTGTTTCAGGAATATATTCTTCCTCAAATTCTTGATTTGCACGCTGAGTTTCCCCTTCGGTCACTTCAGGATTAACACACTGACTTTCTTGTTGGGTCTCATGAGTTTTCTTCTTACGGTTTTTGTAATGACGAACACCAAACAACCCAAAAAGAAGAGCAGAAAGAAGTAAAAATATACTCGTCGGGAAGCCCGGCAAAAAGCCCATGAAAAATACAATTAAACCAGTAATTAAAATAGTAAAATTGTTGGCAAATAGCTCAGAGACAATGTTTTCCCCTAAGTTTTTATCATTGCCCCCTACACGAGTGACAATAAAGCCCGCACTAATAGAGATCAGCAGCGCTGGAATTTGTGCAACTAAACCATCACCTATCGTTAATAATGAAAAAGTATTTAAGGCCGTTGATACATCCATACCTTGCTGGGCTGTACCAACAGAGATACCACCAATTAAGTTTACAAAAATGATAACAATACCGGCGATAGCATCCCCTTTAATAAACTTCATTGCACCATCGAATGAACCAAATAACTGGCTTTCTTTTTCTAAATCGCCTCGTTTCTCTTTAACGGTTGCCTCATCGATAACACCTGCACGTAAATCTGCATCAATACTCATTTGTTTACCAGGCATCGCATCCAAAGAAAAGCGAGCGGCAACTTCAGCAATACGTTCAGAACCTTTGGTAATAACGATAAATTGTACGATAGTCACAATGGCAAAAACCACCATCCCAACGACTAAGTTATCTTGAATAACAAACTCACCAAACGTGGCAATAATATCCCCAGCATCCGCCTCTAATAGAATCAAACGACTAGTACTAATTGATAGCGCCAATCTAAATAATGTACTTATTAATAATATGGATGGAAATGATTGAAAATTCAGTACCCGTGTAATATAGAAAGAGCTCATAAAAATGAGGACTGAAATCATAATATTTAAGCCAATTAATAAATCGACCAATATTGTAGGTAATGGAATAATTAACATCGCAATTACCATCACCATAATAACCAATACCATTAACTCTGGCCGTTGGCGGATTTGTAATAAAAATCCAGTTATGCTTTTCATAGAGTTATTTATTTCCTATTTTTATTTTTTGATAATTTCTTGTGCCACAATGTCATTCATTTGTTTTTTTAAATGTTCCAATATTTCATCCCTTGATTCCAATATAGGAAATACCGAAATCGGAATAGTAGAAAAGGCCAAAAATACTAATTGCAAAAACCTTGCTCGCGTCTCTGTGTGCATGAACCGTAATTCTTTATTCACAAATATGACAATTTGCTCTTCAAAATCAGCTAGCCCACGAATACCGCTAATAAATATTTGGCTGAGGGATTTCTCTAACACCAATTTTTGGTTATCTATTTGATAACGAAAAAAATCCGCTTGAAAAATTTTCTGGCTAAAGATGCAATCAAGAGATTGCAGTTCACGTAAACGACCAACTCGAATAAAAAAATTACCAAATTCACTGATATTCACATCACCAAGCGGCAATGCTTGTAGATCACACGCTAAGGCTCGAGCCAAATAACGCATCATATTTTCCCGCTCTTGGAGTTCCATGACTTCAACCCATTGTTCATATAAATATACGACAGGGCCGTCATAACCAATGAATTCACGGTAAACACTACGCAAGTTCCCTGCGCTTTGTTTCAATTTTTGAGCAAATGCCTTGGCAAGTAATGCCACGTTAGCGCCAGCTTGTGCACTACGCGCATTTTCTTCATTCAATAATTGCTCATAAAGTGTTTCGAGATATGCTATTTGCTCATTTTTAAACTTTTTTCGATGAATTAATGAAGCAAGCGCCATTAATAAATCACTAGGATCTGGAAAAAATTGCAATAATAAAGTGCGTAATTGCCGAGGATTCATTAACTGCTTATTTAGCAGAGCCTCAATTTGGGTAATTTTTCCATCTGCATTGCTATCTAAAATACGCTCAGCAAAGCGCATCCATTCTTCTTCAGGGTCTTTACGAGAACTTCCTCTGCGAATATGGCTTGCCGCTAACATGGCCATTGAGGCATATTCGCTGCTGCTGTCAATGACCCCTAACCCTCGGGTTACCTCGTCACTGTCGTCAGTATTACTCTTCGCTGACGCCCTGCTTTTATCTTGCGTACCAACCGAAAAACGGTTGCTATAGTTCAGTGGCGTTATTGCCATGACTCGCTCATATACTGTTGGAGAAATTGTACCGTGCCATGCAACTGACTATTGTGCTGTGTAATACGCGTTTTTTCTGAAAACTGACGCCCATCCCAAGCTTCGTTTTCATCTAATAAACGCGGTTGGATCAAAAACAACCTTACCATTTTTTGCTGATTAACTGACGAGCTACTAAATAAGCCGCCAACAAAAGGAATATCGCCTAGTCCAGGAATTTTGCTTTCATTTTCAATATATTGTTCACGCGTATAACCACCGATAAGTAAACTGCTGTCTTTCGCGATACGAGCAACAGTATTAATGGTCGTGCGGTTAATCGATGGCAACCCCTCAACACTTGAAGCTTTACCATCACTTCCATGACTTTGTGCACCGTCTTCAATGTTAACTTCCATTTCGACCTGATGACCCGCAGAAATACGAGGCATCACACTGATCATGGTTCCGTAAGTCACTTGCTCTAATGTCGCAATGCGCTCACCTTGTAACTTAGCGTAAAAACTGGTGTTGTTATCGAATAAAGCAGGAATGTTTTCTTGAGTCAATAAAACAGGACGTGACACAATATGCCCATTTCCCTTTTTACTTAATGCATCAATCTGTAATAAAAAATCTTGGCTATTTGATAGTGTGCTACGGTTAAATGCGACAGCCCCTCGACCCGCTTTAAAGGTGCCAACTTCCCAATTCACCCCCAAGTTGTCTAACTCTGATCGTGTTATGTCAATAATCCACAAAGATAATTCGACTTGTCGACGACGAGTATCTAAGGTCCTAACCAGTTGCCTAACATAGTTAATTTGTTCTTGGCTACCTTTGACAATCAAACTATTGCTATCAGAGTGCGCCACCAGCGAGAGTACATTTCTCCCTGACGAGCTTTTCACTATCACTTGTTTCTGTGATGGAACACTTTCACCAATAGGAGCATCTAATAATTCATCAATTGAATCTTCTACTGAGTTCAATTTGGCTGGCTGAACATTAATCGTTTCTTCAACGGTGTTTCCGTTATCTTTAAATAAAGCTGAAATGACCGTTAACATGCCAGGTACCGTTGTACTTTGGCCGCGCGATGTATAGCTTCGGTCAGTAACTGAGGCATGTTTTAAAGAGATAACCACAACCTCACTGCCCACTTGTTCTTCTTGTTGAATCTGCTTATCTAAATACAGTGCCGCAGCCTTAATTAGCTCAACATATAAAGGCGGCCCCGAAACAAACAATAAGCTATCACCTCCTTGAGAACGAACAGGAAAGCGTTCATCATAAATGCCATTACGTTGAATATAATTGAGAACCTGCCCACTACTAACACCATGAGTCGGTATAATCGTACTGCGCATTTCACTATTATCGTAAACATAAATACTGGCACCATCGTCATACCACACTAATGCAATACGGCGAGTTAATGCTTTAAACATCTCATCCGCATTGGCTAGATTAAAATTGCCCGTTACTTTTTTCTGTGCCGCTAATTTACTTAAAATAATAGGCTTGTTTAATTGCTCAGCGACCGCCTCAAAAACTTTGCCAACAGCAATATTATTTGCAACAAATGTGTCATGGTTTTTTTCTTGAGCTACAGGTTGTGCAACAAAAACTTCAGACTGAGCTGAATAACCACTCATCGATAATAAAAGGAGTGCCAGTAATACCACTCCTCTTTTGTTACTGCTCATATAAATTGTCTCCAAGATGTCTTATTTCTGAAGGGGTAAGTCCCAACTCTTTTTTAAGATCATTGGTGAAGTGTGAGGCAGAGCAGTAACCCGCTTCTAATCCCACATCCAAAATTGAGCTTTCACTTTCAATTAATTGCAAAATAGCGTTTGCCATGCGAACACTCATAATCTTTCGCTTCGCT
The DNA here is from genome assembly GCF_041344805.1 of Providencia sp. TYF-12. NCBI lineage: Bacteria > Pseudomonadati > Pseudomonadota > Gammaproteobacteria > Enterobacterales > Morganellaceae > Providencia > Providencia sp. TYF-12. The sequence continues at coordinate 218,833 of NZ_CP166833.1, read as the reverse complement.
GTTTTATTAAAGTTTTCTCGATAAAGCTGTCTAAAATAAGAGGCTGAAACTCCATAACGAGCACAAAGCTGATTAATATTGGCATTTTTATCACTCTGCGCTGCAGAAAGAATAAATCGCATCATTCCGTAGGCTTCATATTTACGCAATATATTGCACCAAAACTCAAATTCAGGTTGCTCTCTAATGACTAAATCGATGACAACATTTTTAACTGATATGGTTGTAAAAAACTCTTCATCCAATGGAATATATTCTTGTACTATTTCATTACTAGAACCACATTTCGCTTTCTTAGAAAGGAAAGATTGCTTTGTTGCAGTATCAATAACAGCAAGAATTTCAACTAACTCTGATAACTCTATTGAGTAAATATCCCAGTTTGGGTTGTTATTAGTACTCAACACTGCATCATTGGCGATAAATATAGCGTTTTTTTCAAATTGAATATTTAAGTTTGAATATGGAGATTTATAACAAAAAGTCGCTGCTCCCTCAGAGGGAACTGCCAAAATCAGTTTATCCTGCAAAGAAAAACAGAGATCCCCATGTTTCAATAATGCAGCAATGTCTTTCTTTAGCATTATATAAGCCCTTTCTATTGATTAATATTTAGAATCAGGGTGCGGGATGCTCGCACAAAACACAAAGGAATAAAGCAGAATACTTCATACTTTGCCTCCTCACCCCTTAGTGTAAATGAATAAGATCTATTCAGCTGACTGAATAATATTTTCACTGTTTAATACGTTTAAATAATTTTATTGAGATTACATGTATGACAGACATAAATAACCGCACTTACATTATGAGGATCGCCAGTGGTGAAATGTGCGATCAGGAAATAATAATAAATTTAGATGCTAACTTGATTATTATTGGTGAGGATAATGATTACAAAACTAATATTTCTGATGAAGGGTTCACGAGTTACTCGATACCCAGCCATCAGGAAGCTTTTACCTTCTCAATCATTTCCTATGAAGACCAGATCGCGATTGACCTTCATACTAAAAATCAAAGTAAAATCATCCCAATCAATCTGCATGAGACTGTTTTAAAAGAGCTATTTCCTTTTGCGATTAAACGTATCGATACACCTTGGGAGCTCCCTCTTATGGAGGAAACTATTCCAGACAGTACTATTAAAACAGAAAAAATGAGGCATAAATTTAAAAAATCGCCATACGCCAGCAAAATAATAATCGGTATATCAATAATCACACTGGCATTTATCGGTTTCATGTCTATTCCCTATAATTCCGAAACAACAAAAACAATAGTAGAGAAAAAAAGACACGCTATTGAAGAGTTGATTAATGGAAACCATTACCCAGTCGTGGTCACTGAAGGCAAAAAAGATGAAATCCTGGTTTTAGTTAAAACTCAAAGGGATTTAGATTGGAGCATGCAACGTCTATTAAAATCTAAGTATCGCAATCAATTTAAAATAAATAAAATCAGTTATGTTTAATATGAAATAGAGAATAAACTAGCAGAATTCATTCCTAACTTGTTAAAAATAAATATTGATAACCCATGCAACCCTACTATAAAACTATTAAAAGAAAAAATATCAAGTAAAGAAATAGAGTTTATCAACCAAACATTCTCAAGTTATTTTCAATGTTATAGTAAAAGTGAATTTAAAACTTCAAACATTGATGAATTAATAAAAAAATCCGAACTAGGATTAACAGAAAGTAATGTTCAATGGCATAAAATAACCGAAAATAACAAAACAATCTTCGTTATTAAAGATAGTTTAAATGACAAACAAACTACTTCATTAATAACTTTCGTAAGTTCGTTTTATCAACAATGGGGAGAAAGACAAATTCAATTTTCTATTTCATTAGCCAATAATGAATTAACAGGCAAGTCTTTTATCACAAAATCCAATGGTTATATTTTATTAGGTAACAACCATTGGTTATTCAATTCAAATAGATTTTAATATTAACAAAAAAGAGGAAGTTATTATGCCAACTACTGGTTCAACTACAGGTTCAACTACAGGTTCAACTACAGGTTCAACTACAGGAGAATGGGACGCATCAACCTTCGAAACCATCGACTCTATACGAAGTAAATATGGGATGATGTACCGTGCTTCCGCTGGTATCAGTACAAGAACAAAAGCGATTGCAGACGAATTACATGCTATGCTTAATAATTCCACACTTGAAGTAGACAATCCATTAGTACTAGGTCAGATTACCGCATTAAGTGGTAACTATAATATGGCTCGTCAATTACAAAGCAACGTCATGAAATCGATTAAAGACGCCGCTCAAGCAATCATCCGTAACGTTTAATAAGCCTATAAGGGAGCTGTTATATATAGCACCCTTATTTTCTATAGGATAAATTTATGATTACCCCAATATCACTTTCTACATTACCTAATATTACCGATGATATTAAAACAGCAGTACCGATAGGTTCATTTGAAGACAAAGTAAAACAATTATTTGCAGAATATACTGCAGCAGCTAGTAATGAAAAAGCCAATTTAATTAATCAAGCCAATAATACAGATGTCAGTAACCCAGCTAAATTACTTGAAATTCAAAATCAAGTCGGTAATTACAATTTAGCCATGAGTATGGTAAGTACACTAACACATAAAAGTGTTTCCGCGATTGATACGGTATTAAAAGCACAATAAGCCATGAATATTTTAAAGAAACTACTGTTAATTAGCTTTGTAGGTTTATTACTGGGGTGTGATAACCAATTACTACTCAGTAACTTAAGCCAACGGCAAAGCAACGAGGTGCTAGCGATTTTGCAGGAGCATGGCGTTGAAGCTCACCGTAAACACGATAATAAAACGGGAGACTCCATTCGAGTTTCCCCCGACAACTTCGTGATTGCTGTCGACTTATTGCGCCAGTATAACTTGCCATCAAAAGACCCAGTCGAAATTATCCAAGCCTTTCCTGGTGATTCACTGGTCGCTTCTCCGCAAGCAGAGCGAACACGTTTACTTTCTTTGATTGAACAACGCCTTGAACAATCATTACTGTCTATTCCACAAGTCGTCAATGCCAGAGTACATGTCAGCTACCCATTAAATGGCAATGGTTCGGCTAAACAAGTACAAAAAATATCAAGTCTGGTGACATATTCAGGGAATGAAGACCCCAAGATGATGATGAATAAGATCAAACTGTTTTTAAACAGTAGCTTTGCAGAAACCACTTACGATAATGTTTCTGTGGTGATTGTTAACCGACCACCATTGCAATACCAAATTAAATCAGAACCGACAGGTTTAATTAACCCAATCATTCTGGGTGCCATTATTAGCATTATCGTTTTATTGTTTGGCTTATTAGTTTTTATCTGGAAGCGCCAAGCAAATAAAAAAGCCCCCATAAAAATGGTTGAGAATGCGCCCAATGCAGAGACTAAATAAACTCCTTATTCAACAGCAAGATATTTTTCTTGCACCTGGTAGCTATTTCCACTCGGAATTTAATGGTGATTTTTATCATCAATTACCCGTTTTATTACAGGAGCAGCATAACCACAAACTGATAGAACAATACGCATTACCCAGCGCAAACCCTCGTACTCCCTTATTGCCTAACGTACTATCCATACACTGGAAGCAATTACCCATTGTGGCAGTGCACATTGGAGGGGTAATGCAAACTGAGTCTCAGCAACAATCAAGGAAATTACCAAATAGTGAAACATTACGCCGATATTTCCGCAGGCCATTAAATGCCCAAGATATATTAAACAATAATGCACCTACCGCATTAATTGCATTAGGTGCTGCAAAGGTTTTATCGAGTTTAGCCCCTTTTGGCAGCGCTTATATCCTACGTGCTAAGTATATGTTTAATCGTGAAATTCAACAAATGATCCCAGCACATAGAGAAACAATGTTGCCTTGGAATATCATTGAAGAAATATGCCATTATATTAATAGAAACAAAAACAATGAAAATACCGCCATCAGTTAAAGAGACTTCACAAGAAAGAGTGTTAATTAAAAAACGAGCTTTAAGTGCCTCTCAATACCAAAAAAATGTAATTCAATATGCTCAATCTAAGGCAAATGATTACTACCAGCAGGCAGTAAGTGAAAAAGAAAGCATATACCAAACCGCTTATCAGCAAGGTTATAATGATGGTGCTAAACAATTACTTGCCGATTTCATTGAAAGCCTTAATAACAGCGAAATCGCATTACAAAAACGACTTAGCCAAAGTGCAGAACAACTTGAAACGTTACTCGTTAAATTGTTTAGTGACCCACGCATAAAGGATATTGTGGCAGATTATTTTCTTCATCAACAGGAAAACCCTTGTAATATAAACCTACACCTTCCCGCTGATATGCAACCCTTTTTGAAAGAGCAGCATTCTGGAATACAAGTTCAAACAAATACAAGTAGCACAACCATTGCATTAGAGGTAGATAATAAAATTTGTTATTTTTCGCCATCAATTGCTGCCAAAAATACGTTACCGCAAATTTTTTCTGTCGCTAACCGCTGCCAAATTATAGAAAAACGGAAAAAAGCGTATCAAGCGCTAATTACATTATTGAACATTCATCGAGGCGAACATGACTCTATTAGTAAATAATCTAAACTCATCACCACTATTGACGTTAACGCCAGAACTTACTTTGTCATCGAAGCAAGACATTCAACAAAAAATGACAGCGGCGTCCAACCCAACCTCTTCATCTACTTTAAATGATAAAAAAACTACGGCTATCCCCATGTCATCGGAGACAAAAATGAAAATTGATCTTTTCATTAATCAATTAGAACAAAAAGATAGCGAGAAAGAGTTCTTTGCCTACTTTTTTAAGACCATGATCCACTTAAGTAAAAATGAAAAAGAAGAGTTTATTGCTGGAGCTTCTCAAGCCCTTTCATCACGCCCAGATGAAAAAGTCCCGTCACTTAATGACCGATTTAATAAAGCTTTAAAGCGTTATATCTCAATCAGCCTGATGAGTGCACCTATATCAGAACAACTCAACCGTAATATTGGTCAGATAAAATTAGAAACTGATGATGAGGATGATGTTGAGATCATTTAATTTTACCGCCCCCATCAATTTCAATTGTTGGGGGTATTATCAATCATTAATAAATTTCGTCTTAATTTTTAATAAAAAACATACGACCTGAACTCGCCCAACAAAAAAATAAAAAATATCACTATTTTTTTGATATATATCCCCACCATAAATGCCTTAAATTTACCCTGTTGTCATAATATGTCTTAATATAAAAAAACGACCTTATTTTTATGTAATATCATTTTTTTATATTGAAGCATATATTATCGCCAGTTAGGGTAGATATGACTTATTATCAATTTATTAATTATGGAAAAATGTATGAGTAGTGTTGATTACAATGAAATCGAGCCAACGGTCTTATTAGCTGAACAAGTCGTTTATGACCCATTAAAAAGAACCCTTTCACGAGGGAAAATATCCGCTAATCTTACCGAAAACGAGTCTTGTTTATTAAAAATATTATTAACTAAGACAAGCAACAAGAGAGAAGTTATGTATGAAATTTGGGAGAAAAGAGGAACTATTGTGACTGAAAGTAGCTATTACAAGCTAGTTAGGCAGTTACGCCAATCTTTTAAAAAGGTTGAGTTAGACGAAAATTTGATTATGACCTTACCTAGAATTGGCATTTTATATACTGGGGAAAAATCAGAGATGCCTATTTTATCAAAATACAATTTAGGAAACACATTATATTCTTATATTAAATGTTTCTTCCAGAAAATCTTTGTCCGTTCATTCCAATAAGTTGAGTTATTATCATGCTAATTATTAAAGCATTAAGAAAAGCATATAAGTCTTTGTTACCTATATTATTTATTAGCACATTGTTAGGCTGTAGCTATTTTCCTAAAAACTTTCTAAGCAACACAGACCACCAATTACAAGGGGAGATTTATTCACAGTCAATCATTCCTGAAAATTCAGAAATTACTCTATCTATCAGCCCAATAGATACATTAGCATCACCAAAAGAGAGTTTATTAAACTATCAACTACACACCAATGAAGCTAGCAAGGTCATTAGTTTCAAACTCGATTTACTTGAGGAGCTTGTTAATAATGCTCCAAATTTAGGCATTAGCATCCGAGTTGAAAAAAATGGTGAGTTAATCTTGATGAACAATAAAGTAACAGAATTACCTAGGAATTTGTCAGAAAAAATCACACTTTCAGTATCATCAACAAAATAAGTATATAAATAATAATTCAATTAAAATTCCGTGACGAGTTTATACAAAAAACAATATCATTAATGAAATAACCGCTCAAATAAAACCATAAAATAAATTAATTATCACTCTATGACGTTTATTTTAGCCCCAAGGATGGAGCTAGGTATTTCCATTGAAATACACCATAAACATATTCTTAATTTATTCTATTCGGAGCTATTTGATGAAAACCGGAGCATGGGACCCTATTCCTAAACATTACAAAATAATAACTTGGCTAAATATTATTAGCCAAATTAGTTTTCCTTTGCCCTGTACCTTCACCCCGATCATGGCGAGTAGTTCAAATAACAATAACGTTAAATGGTTGCCAAACACCGCCTCTCTAAACTACCGTCAAACCCAACCCTATGTTTTAAAAGAGGGAGAAAGCACGGCGACCATCGCTAAACACTATAATATGTCCGTGAATTCACTAAGGAAATTGAATCAATTCCGTACCTTCGCCCATTCATTTGAACAATTAAAGCCGGGTGATGAATTAGATATCCCCATGGCTCCCCTCCCAACAATCCAGTGGGATGATATAAAACAGCCCCAACCGGCAGCAACGCCAACCCCCGAAGAAATGAAGTTCGCTCAATTCACCACTCAAGCGGGTAAATTTCTCTCAAATAAACCCAGTGTAGATTCAGCCGAAAAGCTAGCTCGCAATATGGCGATGTCAACAGCAAGTGATTCTATTCAACAATGGCTAAATCGAACTGGCAACGCTCAAGTTCGGCTCGAGGCAGACAAGGATTTTTCACTCAGCAAGATTCACGCATTGGCCTCAACATTAACTATTATTTAGGAAAAACGTGAAAACAACATATTGACTCAGAAGCTGTTAGTAAGCTTCGTTCATTAGTTGGCAGTCGCTACGATTTTGTTAACCGAAATAATAATATCATTCTACAATATCAAAAAAGTGATGTGATCCACCTGTCATTCACTGATGTTATCACTGGTTTTGCGGGAGAGAAAAAACCTTTACCTTTCAATGTGAATAGCAAGAATGGCTTCGATCACGTCAAATCGTTAGCCCCTCAAGTCGTTGCAGCCGTCGGTCAAATTATTGATGAAAAAAATGGCAAATACAGCATCATAAAGCCCGACTATAAATTTGAAGTTAATAAAGATGATAGCAATAATAAATGTAAAGCGAATTTGGATATCTTTAGAAACCCGCGACATTTTATGATCCAGCCAATCACTAAACTGGATATAGGCAGTAAAAAATTACTGACGCCACTGCGTATTAACCATACCGTTGAACACATCAAAAATAGTGCAGATAATGTTGATTTTCAGAACTATTTTGAATTTACCACGTCAGGACGATATAAATTCAATAGTATCGAGAGAAAGTACTCTGTACTAAGTAATTGTTTACGCAATGAGTATGGAACGGGGAATCTAAAAACTCATTTGAAATTTGGTGATAAATCAGCAACTGTTAACGAAATAGAGTTTTATTGGGAAGGAGGAAACCGATATCCTCATAAACCTAGTATTTAAATAACAACTTAATTTAACCACTAAGCCAGTTGCTAAACTCAACTGGCTTTTTATTGAGTCTCACTGCGTTTTCCCTTCGCATATCAAAGGAAAATCATCTGCTGAACTTTCAACCGCACGCTTAGCTAGGCTCTCCAAGGAAGCAAATAATTGCTGCGCTTCCAGTTCAGATAGATCAGCGGCTAAGTAGTCATTCCACTTATCTAACTTATCATTCAATTCACCCACGATAGTGTGACCAAGTGGCGTCAACGATATATGGTAAGCCCGTTTATCAGTTTGGCTATTGGTTTTCACTATCCAGCCTTTGTCTAAAAACTTACCGATCCCTCGCGTTGTTACCGATTTATCCACCACCATCGCTTTCGAAATTTGTTCTAGTGTAGAGGCATCATATTGATGAACATGTAAGATCATCAAACATTCAATCGCATTGAGCCCATAAGGCTCCCCCATCCATTTCATATAATGGTGAGCCGCTCGACTGATCACCCCAAATACCCGAGCCTGTTCTGTACGCATAAAACCCTCTTTAGTTGATTTTATCAACTAATTAGTCGATAATCACACCGCAATTGGTTGATTTTATCAACTACTAACCCATTTAACACGCCAAATTTATCGATAATCTATGCCACATAATACAAATTTACTGCTTCGCTTAGGGTTTAACCCTATGCGCTTTCGTTTTGCTATCATTACCGCTTGCGCATCGATTGCCGCCCTTTTTATTGCACAATATTTACAACTTGTTCACCCACAATGGGCCGCTATGACCGTCTGGGCCTCAGCACAACCTTGGCGTGAAAACCTACTGGAAAAAAGTTGGTGGCGTTTCGCGGGAACCGTGATAGGCGTATTAGCTGGGGTGGTATTAATTCAACTACATCTCATCAACCCCTTATTGTTTATCGTAGGATTAGCTATGTGGTTAGGTGCATGTAGTGGCATAGGCCAACTACAAAAAGGCTTCGTGGCCTATGGTACCTTTTTGGCAGGTTACTCTGCGGTGATGGTCAGTATGCTCAGTGTTCACAGCACCGATGACTTGTTTATGGTAGCTTGGGATAGATTGTGGACAATCCTTGTCGGAGTGCTTTCAGCGGTGGTATTCAATTTTTTGTTTACCCCAAAACGTGAACAAGAACCTGTGATTACCCTTAAAAACCAAATTGATACGCAGTTTTATCAAGTTATGCACCAAGTGATCGAGAAAAAAAAGCCTATCAAACAACAGGATATTGAACAACTGTGGCAGGCAATGGTGAGCTATGAAGATATTTTAGAAGCTAACCGTATTGGCTGGCGTTATCACCGTAAACAGGTCGCCAAAGCACGGCAAAAACTTATTTCCCAAAGCCAGATATTGCTACACTTAGAACAATTTCAATCCATGCCATCTTTCTATTTCCCATCACAGGAGCCCACGGATACCCAATGGAAACATATTTTATCTTTGTGCCCGAATGGTGCGCTCAAAACACTGCTAATCCCCCTTTACTACGCAATGTTAGGTAAATCAATCAAACGCACGAATCAAAATGACCCGCTAAAACTTCATCAAAATAAGATTTCTGCTTGGCATGCTTTTACGCGTTCCTTTGTTACAATAGGTGCCGTGGGGGTTTTGTGGCTATGGACACAATGGCAAGCTTTAGCCTATCTCACACTCGGTCTTTCCGTAATGTTAGCACTGTTTGCTTCTATCGATTACCCAGCAAAGTTTATGAAATACATCTTTACCGGGCAATTTTTTGGCGCGATTGTCGCATTAATTTGCACTTGGTGTTTATGGCCTTTCGCCTCATCATCATGGCAGATGACATTGTTAATCATCCCAGTAATCATCAGTGGCGTTGTGATTTATTCACACAATAAATTAATTCTGATCGCATTTGACTACATCATGGTTTCGCTGATTTTACTACAACCTAGCTACCCATTTCCCCTCACATTTGCGCAAAATGTGGGTAATGCTATCGCAGTGGTATCCGGCCCGCTCGTCGCGATGGCGGCTTTTGCTTGGATTTTCCCAACCAACCCTAAAAAACGTTACCAGCAATTAATTCATCTCTCAGAACAGCAATTTAAGCAAGGGATAAATTTGCTATTAAAAGGCAACAAACCCTCAACAACCCAGATAATGCATCGCTTACTTAGCGGGTTATTACTAGCAAGGAAAAATAAACAACCTTTTACCTCTACAATACATTTTTTTGAAATCAACCATGGTATTTGGCTAAATTTATTTATCCTTAACAAAAAATTTGCCCATTCTCCATCCAAGAAACGTGCATTACTTGTCCTTGAAAAACGAATACAGCAAAATCACTTAGAACCTAATAAGCTAAACCAACTTATTAATCGGTTACAAAACCAAAATAAGCCGATTAAAGAACTTGAACAATTGAAAGAATACTTAATCAAGAAAAACTCAATGCATTGTTTTCTCTCTCCCCCTGAAGGAGGTTAGAGATTAGCGACTAAAAGGGACAATATGATTCTCTGGGCTAGGTTTTAAAAAACAAATCAGTACAAGTACGATGATAGCAATGACGAAAATAAGACTAAATCCATCAATAAACGAGCCAACATATGATTCTCGATTAATTAACGATACTATAGACATAGTATTATTTTCAGTACTTAGCATTTGTTCACCTGTTTGAATAAACGCAGTTTTATGGCCAAAATGCTCATCAAAAGAAATACGTAAATACGTATTCATTAATGCCCCAGCAAGCCCGGGCATTAGTACTCTTGCAATTGAAACATAAGCACCTAAATGCAGCGCAAATTGCGGTTGCATATTCACGACAAATAACGAGATTAACCCGATTAATACTAAACATTCACCAACGGATTGTATGATCATTAACGGAATAAATTCATGTATACGCCATTGGTAATCAATTTGCATACCGAGCAGGCAACTATAACCCATTAATACAACACCAAGCGTCATTAGTAATCGGCCATCAACCCGCTTAGCAAACCAAACGGCAATTGGGCTAAAAATTAAATAAGCGATAAACGCAATATTCGTGACTTCACCAATTTGGAATGGTTTTAACCCCCCCACAGACGATAAAAATGAAGGAATAAATAGGGAATTAGTCAACATTAAGAAACCGTACAAACAAGAAATAATAAAACAAATACACAAATTTCGATTAGCTAACCAATTGGGATGAGCAAAGGTCTGCTCAAAATATAATGCTCTCACGATAAAAATAGTAAACAGTGAAGCACTCCCGATAAGACAAGAAATAATAAAGCCGGAATCCCCCCAACCCAACATCTCACCTTGTACAACACCTATATATAATAAAACCAAACTTAGAATTTTAAGGAGCATTCCTCCCCAATCTGTTTTCTCAAAAAGCCCATAATTTATTTCACTTAGCGGTAATCCTTTCCATGCGAATATGCATATCATTGCAGCAAACAATGCGCATCCCCAATACAGCCACTGCCAGCCAATAACCTCAATAAATGACCCAGAAACACCAACCCCCGCATCCATTCCTAAAGAAACCCTTAAGCTGTAAGCAGCCATGACAATCAACCAGACATTAGGTTGTAAATTTCTTAGTGCTAAAGAAATTGTCATTGGCAAATAAACACCTAAGCTCAAACCAATAATAAAATGAATAACTAGTAATTCTGTAAACCCATAATTTCCTCCAATAATAGGAAAAACAACAAAAACACCCAGTAAAATAGCACTTGTTGCCATCAATATCCTTTCAGCACCTAAAATAACCATAAACCAAGGGGTTAATGTCATACTGGTTAATTGAGCTGCATTTAAAGCAATGTTTAACCAACTTCCCTCCTGAACACCAAGCGCAAAAACCCCCCGTAAATCACCTAATGAAAGGGAAAACATACGAGTAAATAATGTCGATAAAATAGCGCCAAGAAAAACAGAAACTACAGCTAATAAAGGTTTTGTTTCCTTTGCACCGTGAAATAAGCTTAAGAACATCTTATTTACCTTTTCTAGCCATACTTTGTGTATCAATATCCACAACTACTGACATACCTGGACGCAACCTATCTAAATGATTTTGTTCAGATAAAAAACTAATATAAACCGGTATACGTTGAACAACCTTAGTAAAATTCCCACTACTGTTATCCGCGGGAATTAATGCGGATTCCCCACTGCTTTGCGCTCCAATATCGCGCACAACACCTTTAAAAGTGGAATCTGGAAAAGCATCAACCATGATAGATACCGCTTGCCCCGCATAGACATTTTTCAGTTGTGTCTCTTTTAAGTTTGCAATGATATAAGGCTGCTTATTAGGTGTGACAGTAACAATCTCTGTACCGGGTGTAACAAGGCTACCAATATTCAATTTAACTTTATTTAATTGCCCATCAAATGGAGCGGTAATAGTGGCATAAGAAGTTTGAGTCTCCGCTTGTTTTAAATTCGCAAAGGTAATATCCCGTTCTGCGACCCGTATTGATTCTTGCTGGCTTAATATATGTAACGATTGTTTGGCTTGTTCCCATTCCGCTTTCGCTGCTTGTTCTAATTTCATTAAGCGTTGTAGATCTGAATTGGCATCCAAATAATTTTGTTGGGTAATTGCGCCACTTTTAATTAATGCTTTACGTAGCAATGGGCTCCGCTTCATTTGCTGAACTTCAATACTCGCGGCTTGGTAACGGCTAAATAACATTTGAACAGTCAGGTCTTGCTCTTTAATTTCATCCGCTAGATTGCTGAGATTTTGTTGAGCCTTTTGGTAATTAGCTTGCGCTATTTGCTGCTTGAAATGCTCTTCTTGATTATTAATTTCTGCGATAACGTCACCACGCTTAACCAATTGATAATCATCAACTAAAATACGAGAAACATACCCTGTCATACGCGACTTTAAGATAGCTGAATCTGCTTTAATATAAGCATTATTTGATTCTTGGTAACGTTTAGTTCCCTGCCATTGGTCCCAATTCAAGGTTGCAAAAAAGATCAAAAAACCAATGCATAACACACTAAGCCACGGTGTTAAGGAAATGATTCTTTTTGATAATGTTTTAGATTCATTTGTCGTCATTTTATTAACCTCAATGCGGCCTAACAGTATGTTAAGCATTGCCGACTGGATGAATAATATTGATAATCTAACATTGTTAGGTTTATAAAATATGTTAAACTAACATTGTTAGATAATAAAGAACAAAATGAGAATTATTTATGAGAACGCCAAAAATCACACGTTTACAGGTACTTGAAACAGCCTTAACACTGCTTGAAACTGAGGGGATTGAAGGGTTAACCATGCGAAAACTTGCCGATGCCATAGGTATTAAGGCAGCTTCGTTATATTGGCATTTCAGTAATAAACAAGCCTTGCTTGAAGGAATGGCTGATCACATTGTCGCGACAGTGGCGATTAATTTTCAATATAAACAAGATTGGAAAGCGAATCTGATTACGCTCACATCTCAACTAAGAGATGCATTATTACAACATCGAGACGGCGCCCGTGTTTTTGCTGGAACCTATGTTATTTCCGATAACGTATTACGCATTAATAACGCGTTGATTAAAACATTTGTGCAATCAGGGGTTTCTGCCAATCAAGCCGCTAGCAGCACCATGACTGTTTTCTATTTTATTTTAGGTTGCTGTATTGAACAGCAAGCCGCTATTTTTTCTGCTGATAGCGATTTAATTAATAAAGAGTCTGAGTTTAATCAGTTGTCGCAAGACAAATTCCCCTACACATGGGAAGCAAAAGAAATGCTATTTTCTAACAACTACGACCAGCGATTTATTGATGGGCTAAATCTTATTATCAATGGGTTAGAGAAAATAAGCACCAAAGGCTAACAAACTCTCAGTATTCTAGAGCTTATTTAAGGCCTAGTCGTTTTGCTAATCGGTGTAAGTTGGCAATATCTAAAGAGAGCTCCCTTGCACAAGCAGACCAGTTTTGATGGTTTTGCTCTAATACCTGTGTGATCAGTTTGCGCTGAAAATCATCTGTCGCATCGCGTAAATTTTTTATCGTTGGAATTGCTAATGGAGCCGTAGTTGTTAATTCATGGTCATGGTAATCAAATGTGAAATGTTGTGGCTGTAAAATAATATCGCCAGTCTCACTTGATGCACGAGTCAAAACTATCGCACGATGTATCGCATGCTCTAGTTCACGGACATTACCCGGCCATGAATAGTTAAGTAAATACTGCTGCAATGGCGCACTCAATACCACACTAGACAACCCAAATCGCAGCCGATACTGTTCACAAAAATAGCCTGCTAATAACATAATATCTTCGCCGCGCTCTTTTAGAGGCGGCACAAATAATGGGAATACACTTAAACGATGAAATAAATCTGCACGGAACCTTCCTGCCAAAACTTCTTCACGTAAATCTCTGTTCGTTGCAGCTAATACACGCACATTTACCCGTAAACTACTGTCATCCCCCACTCTTTGTATATCACCATATTGTAAAACTCGCAGTAATTTAGCTTGCAATGATGGTGACAATTCGCCAATTTCATCTAAGAATAAAGTGCCATTATCGGCCATTTCAAATTTGCCCCTGCGGTGGGTAATTGCCCCCGTAAAAGCCCCCTTTACATGCCCAAATAATTCACTTTCTGCAACACTTTCTGGTAATGCCGCACAATTTAAATAAATTAATGGATGGTCAGCACGAAGGGATTTTTCATGGATGGATTTTACAACGAGTTCTTTGCCTGTTCCGGTTTCTCCCCCCACTAAAACATTTAATTCAGAGGTCGCAACAATCTCAATTTCTTTCTTCAACTGTTGCATACGGATTGATAAACCAATAATTTCAGTCTGACCTGTCGGTTTAAATAAAGCAGGCTGGCTGGGGAGTATATTTTGCTTTTCAAGCTGTTCAATCAGCAATGCATTATTTAATGCTCCTGCGGTTAGTGCGCTAACCAATCTTAACGCTTCATCACTAAATGCATCGAATTGGTCTGGCTCCATACCATCTAACGTCAACGCACCAATTAAATTTTGCCCTGCATACAAAGGTAAGCCGACACAAGCATGAACTTTAAGGTGTTGATGATGCGGTATTAGCCCATCGTAGGGGTCTGGAAGTTGGCTGTCGGCAGGAAAACGTACGACATCTCCGGCCCTTGCAATGGCTTCAAGGCGTGGGTGAGCGTCTAATAAAAACCGCCGCCCTAAAACATCAGGCATTAACCCATCAATAGCCAACGGAATAAATTGACCCGATTCATAACGCAACAAAGCACAGGCGTCACATTTTAGTGATTGCCTTAATGTGGTGATCAGGCGCTGAAAGCGGTCTGAATGCTCGATGCCACTTTGTAACTCTATTGCGATTTTTGCCAAGGCCTCTACGGAAAACCCCATCATGCATCCTTATAGTCAATTTGACTAAGATTATAGTCATAATGACAACTCTAAGTATAGTCATTATGACCTACATTTAATTCTCAAAATACAAAAAACGCATAAAATCAATAAATTATATTATTGGCATGAATATTGATTATGTATCTCTATATACCGAAAATATAGGGAAAATTAAGATGGCTATTCATGTAAAAAATAATATTCAATGGGTTGGGCAACGTGATTGGGAAGTACGAGACTTTCATGGAACTGAATACAAAACACTGAAAGGAAGCAGCTATAATAGCTATTTGATTTGTGAAGGAAAAAATGTACTCATTGATACCGTCGACCATAAATTTAGCCGTGAATTTGTTCGTAATCTCCGTGCACAAATAGATTTAAACACGATTGATTATATTGTGATTAACCATGCAGAGGAAGACCATGCGGGTGCATTGACTGAACTGATGAGCTATATCCCTCGCACTCCTATCTACTGTACCGCCAATGCCATAGACTCAATCAATGGTCACCATCATCACCCAGAGTGGAATTTCCAAATTGTTAAAACCGGTGACACCCTCGATATTGGCAATAATAAGCAATTAATTTTTATTGAAACGCCAATGCTGCATTGGCCAGATAGCATGATGACTTATCTTACTGAAGATGCAGTACTTTTTAGTAACGATGCTTTCGGACAGCATTATTGTGATGAACGCTTGTTTAATGATGAAGTTGACCAAAATGAACTTTTTGAACAATGTCAGCGTTATTACGCCAATATCCTGACGCCATTTAGCCGTCTTGTCACACCAAAAGTGAACGAAATTTTAGGCTTTAACCTACCCGTCGATATGATTGCAACCTCTCATGGTGTTGTATGGCGCGATAACCCAACACAAATTATTGAATTATATTTAAAATGGGCTGCGGACTACCAAGAAGATCGCATTACTATTTTCTACGATACGATGTCTAATAATACGCGTTTAATGGCAGATGCAATTGCCCAAGGCATCAATGAAGCAGATCCGAACGTTGCAGTTAAAATATTCAATGTCGCTCGCAGTGATAAAAATGACATTATTACTCATGTATTTAGGTCTAAAGGTACACTAGTCGGTACCTCAACGATGAATAATGTCATGATGCCTAAAATTGCAGGAATGCTAGAGGAACTTACGGGTTTACGTTTCTTAAATAAAAAGGCCGCGGCTTTTGGTAGTTTTGGGTGGAATGGCGGCGCTGTTGACCGCGTGCAAACTCGTTTAATGGATGCTGGCTTTAATACCGCCTTGTCTTTAAAAGCCAAATGGAAACCAGATACAAAAACGTTAGATGACTGCCGTGCATATGGACGAGATATTGCTCGTCAATGGGCGCTGCCAGCTTAAAACCGACTCACAATAACAACCTCAAGCCTGTATTATTTTTAAAGGACCCCAACATGCAATTAAGAGATAAAACACTCGGACAATTGGCGTTATCTATTCCAAGAGCCTCATCATTTTTTCGCCAATATAATATGGATTTTTGTTGTGGTGGAAAGCAAACGCTAAGCCGTTCCGCAGAAAAGTTAAATTTAGATATTGAGCTGTTAGAAAACCAATTAGCTGAATTATCTACAGAGACATTAGAAAAAGATTGGCGAGAAGCACCACTTAGTGAAATTATTGATTTCATTGTTGTTCGTTATCATAACAGGCATAGAGAACAGTTACCCGAGCTCATATTACAAGCGCAAAAAGTAGAACGAGTTCATGCCAACAAACCCACGGTACCCAATGGGTTATCCAAATACTTAGAAGCTCTACTTGAAGAGCTTGCAAGTCATATGATGAAAGAAGAACGTATTTTATTTCCAATGATCAAAAATGGATTAGGGCAAAATGCAGCGGGCCCCATTAGTGTTATGGAGCAAGAACATGATGACGCTGGCGATTTATTAGAAGCGATCAAAAGCATTACTCATAATGTAACGCCACCACCAGAAGCCTGTACGACTTGGCGCGTTTTATATAATGGTATTAATGAACTAATCGATGATTTAATGAACCATATTAATTTAGAAAATAATTTATTATTCCCTAGAGCATTAGCTGGAAATTAAAATTATCGTCATAGCATATCGCTACTCAGCAGTGAGTAGCGATGGTTTTACGACGGCCAAAGCCCCTCAGATTCAATCGCTAACGAAACGATATCATAGGTATTTTTATTCCATTTATTTTCTGTACAAGTGAAAACGAGTTCAGTTGGAGGAACAAAGCCCGTTTTGGCATCAACCCCTTTTGAACCAAAAACAAAGGCGAGCAAAGCCGTAAATGGTGCTGAGTTTACGGCCAAATCAGTGAGATCTAATTTGATTTTTTTTATTTCCTCGTCATTATCAAAATAGCCCGTAGCATAAATATAAATAGTACTTTGTTTTTCTGAGGCGTGGTTAATACTCGGTAATAAGAAATCAATTTTTTTCGCAGTAAATCGATATTGTTTTAACATAGATAATATCCATCTTGATGAGATAATAATTACCACCAATTTAAAAAGTATATCTATATATAATGAATAAGTTTCTTATATTCAAACATATCAATTAACACAAACTATAAAATTATATAACAGCACTGTTATATAATTAAAAAGAGTTACCTAATAAAATAGGTAACTCTTTATTTAGAAATGACTAATGATTTTATTTATAGTGTTGCTTGATTTGTTGCGAAATAGCCAATCCACGCCTTGCTTCTTTTTCCGCGATTTCCACCGATAAACCAATATAGGATCTTGGGTCCAACATGGCTTTGATTTCGTCATCACTGAACGCTGCGGTGATCACACTATTTTTAGTCAGGTTGGTATAAAAATCTTCACCATCAGCTGCCGTCTTAATCGCTTCTTCGTATAACAGTGCGTGAGCTTTATCTTTACCTAATTTTTCTGCCATCTTCATCATGACGTACTCAGTATTATCTAATCCTTTATTTCTAAGTACGTTATGTAGCATTCTGTCCTCATGAGGAACGATGGTTCTAGACAGCTCTTCCGTCCTTAAGAGAATTTCTGTCGTCAATTCTAAAGCTTCTTCTATTAGCCCATCGAATAACATATAGGAACTACTGTCCCCTTCATAT
This sequence comes from Providencia sp. TYF-12, assembly GCF_041344805.1. Lineage (NCBI taxonomy): Bacteria > Pseudomonadati > Pseudomonadota > Gammaproteobacteria > Enterobacterales > Morganellaceae > Providencia > Providencia sp. TYF-12. The sequence continues at coordinate 200,526 of NZ_CP166833.1, read as the reverse complement.
GGTCTTACTGCAGAATACATTCCTACACTTGGTAAGGAATAAAGTTTCTGCGAATTAGCAATAATTCCCTTGGCTAATTTTGGGTTAATTTTATGGGGCATCGTACTACTGCCAACGGTACCCTTAGTAAACCCTTCAGAAACTTCCGCTATTTCTTCTAAGGTTGTGCTATAAACTTCTTCGCCGATTTTATGACAAATGTTAGCCATCAGTGCCAAATTCGCCATATATTCTAATTTATGGGTACTGAGGTTTCTTGATGGCACTTCCATCGCTTCCATTCCAGTTAATTCAGCGACTCTTTTTTGCACTGCCATGCCAACTTCTGGCATCGAGTTAAATGCACCAACCGCCCCTCCCATCATAATGGTGAATACGCGTTTTTCACATTCTTGCATGCGCTGATAACAATCAATGAAATCACTGATCCAAACTGAAACCTTATAGCCATAGGTAATCGGAATAGCATGACGCCCATGAGTTCTTCCTGGCATGACCATATGTTTGGTTCTTTCGGCTAAATTCGATAAGTTCTCAATAATTTCGCTCAGCAACAACATAAATTTGTTGTGTACTGTTTTCATCATATACAGCTGTGAACTTTGCTGAATATTCTGCGTAGTAATACCGTAGTGAATGTATTTACCACTTTCTTCTGAGCAGGCGTTCACGAGTACCTTCAAAAAAGGTACAAAGCCATGGCCAATTTTTTGGTAAATACGGTTCATTTCTTCAAAATCAATATTCTCTATAACCGCTTTTTCTTTTATTTCATCTGCCGCAGACTGGGGAATAAACCCCAACTCTGCTTGCGCTTGAGCTAACATTGATTCAAACATTAACCAAGTTTTATATTTCGCTTCATTAGATAGCAGATCTTTTATACCACGGTCATCAATTGTTTTACTTTTAGAATCGTATAATGCTCTCATTTTGTGTCCCTTCTCTATTTCTTCATTGCTTCATCAACAGCATTGCGAACAAACTCAACCTTCGGTCCATAAACAACGTGGACATGGTTTGCCGATGGAAAGAAGAATGCGGTACATCCTGATTCCAACATTAAATCTTTATTGATTTTATTGACTTCTGCGACATCGATACGCATACGGGTAATACAGTTATCTACGTTACGAATATTTTGTTTACCGCCTAAAGCTTCAACCAGAATTTCCGCAATTTCCCCATAACGCTTTTCTTTAATTAATGTATTTTTCAAGTTACTCGATTCTTCACGTCCTGGCGTTTTAATATCAAATTTGATAATCGCCCAGTAGAAGATGAAATAAGTGACAACCGCTAAACAGCTCCCGATGATGACTAAGAATATCCAGTTAGTGTGCTCGTACAGCAATCCAAAGATAGTAAAATCGAATACTGTTCCTCGAATATAACCAATAGCGACTCCAGCCAAAGACAGTAATACCGCGCCGATACCTACAATGATGGCGTAAATTAAATACAGTAAAGGTGCAATAAATACGAAAGTAAATTCGAGTGGTTCAGTCACGTTTCCGAGCATCGCAGTTAATACCATCGTAACTAACATGGATTTCACTTCTGCACGGTTTTCTTTTTTCGATGTTTTATAAATCGCTAATGCGATCGCTGGGAACAAGAACAAGGTCACTAACATTTGCTGCTGTGCCATAAAGCGAGTCAAGCTTGGCATCATAGCCCAATATTCACTGTCAGGGCCTTGTTTAAATAAGACTTCTGTTAATGCAGGAACAACACCGACAAAGGTTTGTCCATCAATAACATACGTACCACCCGCTTCTGTAAATCTAAATAATACGTTCCAAACGTGGTGTAAACCAAAAGGAATAAATAAACGCTCACCACCCGCAGTAAAGAACGGACCTACCGGGCTTAAAAAGACGGCTGATAGTTTCATTAATCCCATAACTAACACTTCCCAGATGAAAGGAAGTGTCGCACCAACTATGATCATCAAGCCAATCATAATGATGGAAACAGATTTCTTACCTGAGAAAAATGCAAATGCGGTTGGTAGTTCAAGGTTATAGTATTTTTCGGTTGCCCATGATGCAATTAACCCTGTAATGATCCCCCCCGCAGCACTGATATTTAAGGTTTGTATGCCAAGTACTTTTATCTGCCCCACTTGACTCATGATTGCTGCATCAGCAAGTTTACCTGTTAGAACTAACCAGATATTCATGGTAATCAACAAGGTCAAGTAACCGACTACGGAGGCAAAAACCGCAATCCCCTTATCTCTTTGGTTCATACCATAAGCAACCCCCATGGCGAACAAAAGAGGAATATTATCGAAAATTACCCCTGCAATAGAACGAATACTGATGAGTAATGCGTTAACAGTTTCATTTCCAAGGAATGGAAAACGCGCGATCATATAGGTTTGAACTAACGCGCCACTGATGCCCAATATCATACCAATAGGTGCTAAAACACCGATCGGAAGGAGTAATGTTCTCCCAAAGCGTTGAACAGATTCACCAAACTTTCTTCTGGCCATACTTTTTCCTTATGACTTCTATTATTAGAATTAAAGGCATACTAGCTCGGGGGTTTTATAAAAGAAATGATGTCTCGGTTTTAAAGATTATCTTAGGTCATGATTTATGACCTAGGTCATTTTGAAACGACACTTTTTAAAAGCGTGTTAAGTGAAAATTAAAACTAAGTGGAGCAGTAACTAAAGTAAGCTTTCTAGTTCATTAATCAGTAAATCGACGAGAATAAAAAAACCAATTCTCGATTTTGTGTCATCGCGCTTAGTGTCATAACTATCAGCAAAGCAGAAAAGCGAGTTATCAGTATAGGTGGTTAACTCATTCGTATTAAATGCAGTCATACTAATGATATTCGCCCCTTTTAACTGAACAATTTTAGCCGTTTCAATAATTTTTTTAGTCCCACCAGATAAAGAAATAAATATCACGGTATCATCTTTGCTGACTAACCGAGTGAAGGAATCAGAAAGATTGTAGTCATTGATAAAAAAGCAGTGTAAACCGAGTGCAAAAAGTAAATGCTCAAGGTAGTAGCCAACCGCTTTGCTTGTCCCTCTTGCAACAATAAAAATATTTCTAGAGCCATGCAGAATCTTAGCGCAATCCTTAATTTGTTCTTCATTTATTAAGGTAAAGCTCTTATTAATATTCTTTTCTAACTGTTTTTTATACGATGATATATTTACTTTTTCTATTTTATTTTGCTCTAAAATAGAGTTGTTAATTTGAAACTTAAGCTCTTTGAACCCACTAAACCCTAATTTTTGGGATAAATTAATAATTACCGTTTTTGATACAAAGGTTTTAGCAACTAATTCATTGATATTTAAATAAGGGATATCCGCTATATTATCTGTAAGATATTTTAATACTTTCTTTTCGCTAATGGTTAAATTATCGTAATTTTTCAAAAAATCTAGCATACCCCCTCCTATCAATGTGATGAGTTAACCCATCATATTATTGACCCAAAAATAACTTAGTCAGTCACATTAAATCAATGTAGGTGCTCAATCCGCCGATTATACGATAGATCATAGTGCGATGGGGGAGTTAAAGAGAGTTTTTTGTGAGTTAGCCCGACAATTTAATGAAAGCAAAAAAATTACCTATCTTTTGCTTAGTATCGATGAATGAACATAAGCAAAAAATAGGTAAAAAATAAATAATAATGTGTCTTTTTAGCCCGTCTGACTACTGGCATTCCGCCGTTAAAGTTCTTACTGGCGAATCTGCAGTAACTGCAATCGTGTCTAATGCAGAATAGTTAATGGTACACTGACCCGATTGACCACCCCATTTAACGTTAATACGACCAGTATTTGGTAACCCACTCATGTAAAGTTGGCCATTTGAACCCACAATTCCGGTATTGATATCGTTTTCATCGTCTTCTGATACTAACGTCGCGATCGCCCCAAAAGGTGGGATTTTCCCCGTGGCTTTCAGATTAATAATCGCTTGATAACCAATTTTGGTTTTAAACTTACGCTTAATAACCGCCCCTTCCGTTGGATATACCATCATCGAGGTGTCTTTAAAGGTCGTATCATCCGGTAATGTGTTCACATTAACCGCAATTTGGTTAGCCGTGTTACTGGATAACTGAGGAATAATGGCATTCCCAAAGCGGTCAAATTGCGCGCCAGAGGATAATGACGCCCCTTTTGCCCCCTCTGCGGTGATAATCGCAATCGTATCCCCCACGTTTGGCGACAATGTGACCCCATCTGAATGCGCAACTACACCGCCACTTAGGGTACCGTTCATTGAGCGGCTCATATCTGAATAGCTGTAACCGGCTGATAATGTTGCGTTGTTCGCGGAGTAAGTCCCATTCAGGCTTCCCCCGTAGTTGTTATTGTAACTGTCATAGTTCTGGTAGATACCATAACTAAAGCGACTCTTCATCGCGCTACCAGTTAACCCTGCTTGATGACGAGTTTCACCGTGCTGATCTACACTGACCCCATAACGCGCGCTCATGGTTTGTGCCATTTCACTGTTCGTCAATAAGCTGAGCGGCACAGACACATCAAAGGAAACCACGCGGTTCTCAGGCCAAGTATTGTTATAGCTCTTCACGCGGTCAACCATATAACTGAGACTATAAGAAACCCCTTTATAGTTATTGTTATAAGACACCCCCCAACCGAGGTATTTGAGTTTTGGCCGCCCCAATAAGTATTTTTTGACGCTCTTAAAGAAAGGGAACCATAAGAGTCAAAAGATTGGTTAATTGAGGTTTGGAAACTATAACGTTGACGCGCTCCCGTCCAAGGCGCTAAGTCATCTTTAATTGCATAACCGGCATTATTGTAATCTGAGAACGAATAGAAGTTCTCAGAGGTATAACGTAATGCCGTTAAGTCAAATGAGGTCCCCGTTGACAACAAACTTTTTGAGTAACGGATACGATAGGATTGCCCTTTGAGGCTTTTCCCTGAAAACCGAGCATCCGAGTGGGTAATATCGGTAGATAACGCCCCTAATACACCCAACGATAAGCCGACCCCACCCACAAAGGAGTTATACCCATTAGAAACTAACACCCCACCATAGGTGGTGATGTTATGTGGTAGCCCGATGCTGAAGGAACCAAGCGTAAAGTTTTTTCGCTCAGAGTCCACGGCAATTCCGCCATTGTAACGACCCGCGGAAATTTCATAATTATAAGCGCCTTGGCGCTCCATCATTGGCAGCGAGGAATAAGCCTGAGTGAAAACAGTTTGTTTGCCATTTTCTTCTTCAACCGTGACTTCCATATCCCCGGCTAAGCCGCTGGCAGGGATGTCACGAATAATAAAACGCCCTGGCGCCACAAAAGTTTGGTAGACCACACTGCCGTTCTGGCGCACAGTGACAGTCGCATTGGTGTTCGCCACCCCTTCCACTATAGGTGCAAACCCTTGCATGCTGCTAGGGTCAAGCTGAGGGTTTGATTTTAGCGTGGCGCCTTTCATAGGAATGGCGTCAAAAATATTCCCGCCTGTCGAGATTTCCCCGGCTTTTAGCGTTGATTTAATCGCATTAATGGTGCGATAGATATAAGTATTGGAAAAGTTGGAGTCACTTGTGCTGGAAGACCCACTGCTTTTACTGTAGTTATATAAATAGCTCGTTCTTAGGCGCCATGGCCCCATGTTGATCCCTGCATTGATATTACTAAACAGAGAATCACTGGTACCTGCTTTTTGGTGATATTTGCCCAGTTGGCGGTTATTACTGTAGTTAAAGACATAGTCCATCACTAACGCGGTAACACCATCATCGCGTAATTCAGGCGGTACATAGCCAGCAAAGTTTGGCACCATGGCAATTTGAGGAACGGATAAATTCACCGTCAACGTTTGTACATCAAAGGTGATGGCAGCATCGGCAATGTAACTGGATAAGTTTTCAATCTTCGTGTCTTCACTCAAATCTCTTAACTTGGGCAGAGATGCCGTATTAACACCCAGTTTTTTCAGTTCGCCGACTGTAAAGACGGGGGCAACATGACCATCTTGCTGTTTTTCAAATGCGAGATTAAATTCCCCTGACGGGATCATGTTAACATTAACGACCACGTCATAGACGCCGGGCGTTAATGTATTGTTATCCGCAAAGTCATTTAAATCGAGTTGAGAAACGTCTATCCCACTGCCGTGCATTAATAGGCCGGGGTCAAAATACGATTCGGCATGCATAAAAGAGGGGGCCATTGCATAGCAACAAATAAAGACCTCTAATGCAATTAATTTTATTTTCATCCCTTTCACTGCATCACCTTTCGTTATTTATTCTTGTTATTTATGTTTCAATCGATGTTTATTCTATGGATTGAGGAGATAACTCCATTAAATTTTCATCGGTAAATCGCCATTCGATTTTTCCAGCCTTCGAATTAGGTAATGTAATGTCTTTGGTTGAAAAAGGCGTTAATGTTATTTCCCTACCTTCATTTTTAATACTATTTCCAGCCACTTTTAAATAATCAAATGATAGATAGAACGGGGTTGGATTTTCAATCTGTAATAAATTACCTTTGCGAGTTATCTTAACTTTTTTCGCTAATTCAGCGGTCTTAAGTTCTTCAATCGCTTTAGGGCGATAGATTAATTTAAAATAGAAATTCGGGATAATATTCAATTGGACGCTATTTTCTTTTTTATTTTTCCCTTCATCAGGAATAGCTCTAATCCCAATCCAATACAAACTTTCTCTATCTTTTGGTATATCAGTATTATTAATTTGATTACTAATTCGACGGATATTCCATGAGGTTTGAGTATTAGGGTCCATTTTCTTTAGCGGAGGTAAGATAATAAATGGAACTTGCTCATTTTTATTTTCACTTTTAGGAAGTAAGGTCGCTTCATCAATATTAGCAACCCAAGCTTCCATTAAATAGCTATTGGGGTTTGCATTAGTCATATCAACACTAATACCGCCTGAGTTGCTTTCATTATAAACATAACGCTTTAGTACAAAGTCAAATCCTGTTGAGTTATCCGCCGATGCAATTAGTGGATAAAGTAGAATAATAAACCAAAAGGACCATACGCTATTTTTAATCATGTTGAGTACCCTTTAAGATGAGTGGTTTTGCTTTTGTTTCTCCACCATAATCATTGATTATGCTCCACTCTAACTTTGATATTTTTCTATTTGTATTTAATTCAACTGTTGAGAATGGGGCTACCATTGGTGCTCTATCACTATCATAATCGATGTTATCCATCTTTATATTTACTAAGGTATAGTAATAAGGAGATGGGTTTTTAATTACAATTTTCTTTCCTACCTGAGTTGCTGTTAGTTTATTAATGTAATCATTAACATGACCATTAATTCCATTTGGACGGTAGAACATCTTTATTACAATTTTTGTTGATAAGTTGAATCTTGTGTTCACCTTATCACTATCATCATTATTCCTTTGTTGTGTCTCAGGAATAAAATTAGACATGAGATAAAATAAGGACTCTCTATCATTAGGTAAATCGCCTAATGATTTTGGTATGATTTTCAATGCGTTATTTGAATTTTCTTTTAGTGTTACAATTGGAGGTATGACTGTGAAATTTTCACTAGCCTCACCCTCCTTTTCTAAGGTTGAAAAAATTAAGCTTTGTACCAGATATTTTTTTCCACCACTATTATGTGCTGTAATACTTTGACTTTTATCATTCTGAGTAAAGATAACCCTTGAATGGTCGAGTGAAACCGCAGCAAATGAAGCTTGTGATACAAAAACTATGCCTAATAAGGCTTGTATTATCTTTTTCATTTAAACTTCCGCTATATTATTAATCGGCATAATAGCCAATAGTTAATGTTGCAGAGAAATCACCATCGCTAGGGTTACAATTGCTTTCAGCGCAACGTAATTTGGCTGTCACCATTTTTGTTTCACTGACACTTTGAATATTATCCCAAATTATTGAGGCTGCATCTGGCTTTAATAATGAGCTCTGATTAACATCAATAACCCGATTTCCTTCTAATAACTGAACACCGATGACACCATTTGGGTCATCATTGAAGAAGTTTTTGCTGCCATTTAATGTATTACCTGATGCTAAATAAACCGCCGCCGTTTTTTGATCCGTCGTAGTACAATTTCTTAAACCAATCGAGAAATTCTTTGCCACTGTATCCTTTTTAATTTCACTGACGGTTGTGACACCAGATGCATTACCAAATATAATTTCATTTGGGACATCGATTTCACAGGTCTTAGCTAAAAATAAAACAGAAAATTGGTATTCTACTTTGTAATCATCTGCCGCCATCACGGGGTAATGCATGAGGAGCATTAAAAAAGTCAGTAACCCCTGTTTTATTTTTTTCATGGCTCTTAATCCTGATAATATTCAAAAGTAACCGCAGCATTAGCATCGCCTGGCTTAACGTTATTCTCTCGTTTGACAAGGCTAACTTGGTAATTCACAACAATTGAATCGCTGGTTGTGGAAGGAAATGTGGAAATCCCTTCATCTTTCACCGCCTGACAATTTTGGTTGTTATTGTCGCAGGATTCAAGTAAAAAACCCGTTTTAGTTGTATCTGCTAATCCAAAAAAAATACCATTATTAAATGTTGTTGATGCGGCCGATTTAGATTTTATTTTAATTTTCTTTTCAGTACCTGCCGGGAAATTCTGACAAGTAATGGTATAAGAAAAACTTTCAGTTTTTATCGGTTGATTAATTGGGCTTTCGTCAACATCAGATGCTGTTAGCATTCCACTTTTATTAAAATCAATATATTTATCTAACTCACTGTTATCATCAAACTCACAAGTTCCTTTTATGATTTTGGTTTTGAACTGTATTTGCCCATTCTGAGCAATAATTGAGCCTGAGAATACAATGACACTTAGCGCTAATATCCCTTTACTCAACAGTCCCATGATATTCATTGTATCCTCCAAGGTCGTTGATAACAGCCCACTTAACAGCGCCCACTTTTGATTGAGAAACAAAGTTCATTTCAGCAAATGGGGCAATAACATTATTTTGTTTATTAAGCTTAATCGCTTTGTTATTAACAGATAAACCAGCCAAATTGATATAGTAAGGCGAGTTATTGACTACCTTAACGCCATTGGAGGTACTTTTAGTTTTGATGCCTTTAAATGCTTCTTCTTGCTGCATCGGCAGATTAGCCGGTCGATAGAAAATTTTAATAACACTTTCTAACCCGACTTTTACCCCATCCGCTTTATCGGATTCAGGGACATTTCTTGAGTGAAAGTAATACATACTTTCACGATCGATCTTTTGGAAACTTGTGTGTGAGCGCTTTTATTTTAATAATATTACGTTGTTTTGGCGCTAATTTAAAAATAGAAGGTGTAATGACAAAGTAACCTTCAGAAGGTGTTTTGCTGTCTAATTTTTGTGTAATAAAACTGGCGACTAAATACGATTTACTGTCTTCATTTCGTGCAGTAATTGCAGCAGAGTTTGTTGCTTCATCAATAACAATACGCGTTTGACTTAAACCGACACCCGCTTGAGAAGAAAACGAAAAAGCAAATAAGATAAAAAGTAAGGATTTTAATTTTAGCATTCTTTTTTTCTCTTATAATTTGCAGGCAGCAATAAATTACTGCCTGCTTTACTAGCTAAATTAACGCACGACGGTGATTAGTCGTATGCTACGCTGAATGTTACTGGCACATTTAAGTTTTGTGCGACAGCATCAGAAGCCGTTGCGTACAGACCAGCAACAACTGGGATGACGTAGTCATTTTTACCGGTTACTTTCAGGTCAGTAATTTCAGTTGCGATGTTAGGTTTAACTTCAGTTTTTGCTTTACCAGCAGCTAATTTAACACCGATTTGTGATGCTTGAGCGTCAGCAAACATATCTGAGTGACCAGTTAATGCTTCACCAGTTGCTAAGATAGAAACAGTCGTTGCATCAGCAGTTTGGTTTGCAGAATCGTCATAAACTTTAGTACAGTTATTTAAAACTAAGTTAAAGTTTGCTTCAGATAATGCTTTAGTAGTGTCTAGGTTTTCAGTTGAGTGTGTACCTAAGCTAACTAAATCTTTAGAAGCGCTGATATCACAAGTTGCAGCAACTAAACGTGCATTAAAGTTAACAGTTGCATCTTGTGCAGCAAAAGCTTGAGAAGAAAGAGTAGCAACCGCGAATGCACCAACTAAAGCAAGTTTATTCAATTTCATAATAATCATTCCTAAGTATGTGAAAACGTCTTAATTTAAAGATTAAATTAATGGGTATATAAATTTTAGAATTACAGATTAAGTTTTTATTTTATTAATGTAGATTTAATATGATTTATCTCATTATTAAACCCAAACAAATAAATATATTTATTCGGCCATTTAATAAAAATTAAACTAGCTTATAAGTAAAAACTTAACTTTAAAATATCTTTATGTCTATTTAATTAACTCTTGTCTACCAGAGTTCGTGGATAATATTAATTCTACTCATATAGGTTGTCAAACCGGTGGGAAATCCATTTTTATGGTTTTTAAATAGTTTTCAAATTGTTATTTTCAATTAATATCAATAGGTTATGTTTTTTATATGTAGCTTAACTAATATTTCGAGTGGCATTTCAGTGTTATATGCCAAGAGTGCGTTCATTGTTGAGTTTATTTAGACACAAATACTAAAATTAATATTTATACATAATTTGTCGCTAAAAATAACACATGAGATGCGTATGCAGGCTAAATGTTACGAATAACTACGAGGTGTGATAAAAATACCTTTTATTGATTTTCTATTAACACTTAAATTAATCTTGATCATTTTTAATACTCATCCATCCGCTTGTTATTAAATCAAGCATCATTTAATAACTTAAGAATACTCTGATGCATTTAAGATTCAACGTATAAATTCTTTATTCTGTCATTCAATCTAAAGATATTCATACTAGATAAGCACTCTGATAGCTTTGCCACCTATTTTATCGGTGATCCAAACAAGCCTACTCCTTAAGAACCCACCTGCTTAACTGGCTTCTCAGGTTGATAAATTTTTTAGCGCTCTTCGAACTTTCGGCCAATACCCTCCGACGTACTAAATAAAGACAATTTTAGCTATTTAACTAAAAGAAGGGAGAGGTGAGATATGACATACTATATAGAAGGTGGAAGGTCAGTTGATAATGCTTAAACAAAAGAGCCGTAATTCACGGCTCTTTGATGATAAAATCAATTTTTAAATATAGAGTTAACCGAACAATTAAAACTTGAGGAGTTTTACTGCGTCATCTATGTCAATTTCATCTTCAGAGAAAGTTAACGTCGTACCATGTAACGTATGAATATCCAATTTTTTTAGTGAACGCATTTCACCCGGCTGAGTAGCAGATTTTGGCTTGATACTATTCATCAATGCACCGACAGATAACACAGTATTTTCTTTATCAATACGGGTATCCGCAGGGACTTCCTCGCTATAAACTCGATAAGACTTGATGGAGGTTATTTTAATGCGCTCACCCGCAATATATACATATTTGCTCTCAGGTATAACTTTTACCGAATAAGCAGATAACCCTTTTGTATTCGTGGTAGGTTCAAAAGTCACTAAAGCATCTTTCTTAATTAAGTCAGGATTGGCAACTTTAACCACATGAAAATAACGGTTATCGCCATTTTCATCTTTGATAAATCCAAAACCTTTATCTTCAAACCATGTTGTGATTGTTCCATTCATTGCCATTACCACCTAGTTAATCATTTATTGACTCAGTTTTTACAATGCGCAGTATAGAGCACAATACATGTGTAAACTACGGCTTTGCTTTTAGTCTGAGTGATAAATTTACGTGATGCAAGTGGCAAGCATTCGCCTGCCGACTAAAAATTGGTTATTATCAACCGCTATTTTTTGTTGGAAAGGCTAATGACTGAAATCATCGACACCTTTATTGCGCCGCCCTGTCACGATAAGATAGAAATTGTCTATCAGGATGAGTACCTTGTTCTTATTAATAAACCAAGTGGTTTGCTAAGCCTTTCAGGAAAAAACCCACAAAACTTAGATTCTGTGCACTACCGCTTAGCGCAAATATTTCCAAATTGCACCTTAGTGCACCGCCTCGATTTTGGCACCTCGGGGTTAATGGTTGTAGCACGAAATAAACAGATAAACGCGGCACTTAATCAGCAATTTAGCCAAAGATCCGTGACGAAAAAATACCATGCACTCCTTTGTGGGCACTTAAATAATAACCATGGAGTAATAGACGCCGCAATCGCCAAAAAGCCTGAGCTTTTCCCTCGAATGTCCATTTGTGAACACCAAGGCAAGCCCGCGCGGTCGGCTTATCAAGTTATCGAACGCTTGACTCACACACTCGACAATGGAGCAACATTGCCATTAACTCGAGTACTATTAACCCCCGAAACGGGCCGAACCCATCAACTCCGTATTCACTGCCAACTATTAGGCCACCCTATTTTAGGGTGTGACTTATATGGTGGCTGCCTACTTGCCAATACAGAACATGCTCTGCGCTTAATGTTGCATGCGAGTGAACTGCATTTTATCCACCCAATTAGCAAGGAACGGGTCAAAGCATACAGCACGAGCCCCTTTTAAAAAGCAGTTAAATCATACTAATGTGGCAACTTAAAACATGGAAAAGTATTACCACATCAAATCATCGGGCACCTTAAAGTCAGCATATGGGTCGTCTTCATCTTGCTGCTCTTGGCTTAATGCATTGTTTAATACAATGCAATCTGCCTCTCTTTGTATGATTTTATCGGCTACACTCGCAGGAATAATGGCATATTCACATACATCCGTGTTATCAATTAGTAAGCGTGCAATTGCGAGACGACCATTAATCAGCTGAGTCTGAGTGGTTTTATCTACAACGATTTGTTTTATTACATTATTATCTGTGAAATTAAAGTTAATATCGCCCTTTGCAATATTAATCCTATTCATTTCAATCAATTGTTTCACTTGCGCCTTATATTCTTTTGCTAACAACGCTTGTTTCTGTTGCTCATTTAGCTGTTTATCACGCTCTAGTTGTGCCTTTTTATTTTCCTCAACAGCCTCTCTGGCTTCGCGAGCTTGGACCCGTGACTTTTTTGTTGTTCTTTGGACTTTGGCCATTTTCTTGCTTGTCACCAATCCCGCTTTTAACATTTGCTCTTGTAAGGTAAGTTTTGCCATCTTTGCCTCTAAATCTATCAGATAATTATGTGATTATACCTGTAGCTGCTGAGACCTGATAGGTTTTGAGCTTCATTGATAGAGAAATTATGTGATGATATTTAAGAAAATATAATAACGATGACAATTCAAAATTTGGTGTATTTAACTTATTTTGTCTAATCCAAAATGTGTCTATAAAAAATTATTTTCTTATACACACAATTTACTCAGTAACCATAGGGAGTTGACGAGAAAAGTTAGAGGCTTTCATCAACATAAAAACCTCTCTACTTTAATTGCTACGGAGTGGACATAATAATGGTCGCTGCTGAACTAAACTGGCCTTCTATCAATTCATTTGGAGATAAATTAGGTTTTTTAACTAGCGTAAACATTAATGTATCTCTACCATGCCCATTTTCTATTTTTGAATCGAAGTGCCCATTCATAGGGGAAACTCTTTGCCCTTGATGATAAATCTCAACACCCAATCCAGGCATAATAGGACCTTGGCTACCAATATCTCCAGTTCTAACAAGTAAAGCATCAGATGAAAAAGTCGACGTTTCTCCGCTAATAATCATCTTTATTGGCGCTGTCAGATTATTATCTTCGCAACTATAAGTGATTTCTGCGTTACGTTGAAAACGGCTTGCACTCCCCACCGTTGAAATACCCGATGCATTTACTGTTTCAAAATCAACAATGATGATTTGGTTATCATTAATATCACATGTACCTGTTCCAACAACCACGTCGTTACCTGCATAAAAATTCCATTTAAAATAAGCGTGGTCAATATGCTGATTACTATTTACAAATGTCGCATATTTATGGAGATCTAATGTCATCAGCAAATCGCCTTTTCTAACCAATACTGATGGCGTTGGTTTAACATTTACCTGTAAATATAATTTAATTTGTAAAGGTTCACTTGCTGTAGTTAAACGAAATACTTGAATTTCTTTACCGCTAAATGGTGCTAAATAATAAGCACCGCGCACGACGACACCCGCTTTTAATTCAGGGTTATTCTTAAATACAGGGCCAAGGTCAGCACCAGTCACATTTAAATAATCGACATAAGCATTGGGGGCTTCATTACGGCAGGTCATAAAATCACTCACATCCGCGAATTCATTTATACGATTAGGTACAGCAAAAATATCATTATCGAGAGGAACATCATAAATGCTTTGCGTTCCCCCACCAACTTCTTGTCCCCCATTAGTTTTACACTGGAATGCAAAAATGGCCGGAGAAAATAATAAGGTTGCGAGAAGTAATATTAATATCTTCATTGTTACTGATACCTTAATCATAAATTAAACTAAAAACAGCGGTTGCAGTAAAATGGCCAAACGCAATACTTTTATTTTTTATTGCGTCAGGTTCCCCTTGTACATTTGCATTAAAACTTAAAATATTCGTACCATTCTCTAGATTGTATGCAGATGTCGTACTATTAATGGGAATTTTTTTACCACTATATTCTAAGATTTCAATTCCGATCCCCGAAGCCATGCTGCCAGAGTCTAATGCAAGAAGGCCAGGTAAATGAGTATTTTCGCTTCCTGTAAATTTAACGGTCACCGTTTTAAAAATACTATTATCACAATCATCTAAATGAATATTAAAATTTTCAAGTGGCGTTTTTTGGTTAATATAAAGGTACTTATTAACGATAGTACCAAAGTCCACAATGATATTTTCATCACCAGGCCTTACTGTACAAGCTTCAGCGACAAGCTGCCCTCGTATTTTAATTTCACCTATTTGGCCATTTTTGGCATGGCTCGGTAACGAAAAAAATAACAAACTAAATAGCATGGAGAGTATTATTTTTTTAAATTTATAAAAATTGAAATTTAAGTTATTCATATAAATACCTTCAATGCTATATCAGACAATCTATTAAGATTATTCATACGTTATTTGAAAAGAAATAACACTTCGATAAGCCCCTGCTTGTAATTTCTCTGCAATTCTTACGGGTGCTACATAATAAGTTAAAATATTTTGCCCCGTAGAAATAAGCTCAGGTTCACTATACTCACCAAAAGCAATTTCTTTCCCTTTAGGATTAGTTATCTGTAATCCAAGTCCATTCACACCTTCAACTTTCGCTATGTTCGGCCTAAAAGGAACAACTGGCGTGATAAACCTAATTTTCATGCCAGGCTGAGAAATACTCCATGTAACATTACCTGATTTATTGTTTCGCAAAACAGTTGGGGTTTCGATACAATCCAATAATTCGATGTTTATCGGTGTCTTGTGGCCTTGAGCCCCAATTGTTTTTAATGATGCCGTTTCAATGTTACCTAAATCAACAGATTGAAATGCAGAATCCATCGATAAATGGCAGGCGCTTTCCGTTAACGAGCCATAAACGAAAATTTTGCCATTTGCACCTTCAACATCCCAATTTCCTGTCGTGTTATAAAAGGCATTATTTGATGCCGCATATATAACAGATGAATGAAATATGAGAGATAATCCAAAGAGTAGGGAAAAGCTTTTTTGATTAATCATCATTTTCCTCTCTATTTATTTTCAGGAACAACCTGACATGTGTTTGCTTGGCATTTAAATTGAAGTTTTGGTCGGCCACCATAATCATTTATATAGGTCAATACTGGGTTTGATCCCACAGTAGAACTTGGAACCCCTAATTTTTCTTCACTAAATGGTGCAACCATAACTGCCTTAAAATTCTGATTTACTGGTGAATCTTTACGTTCAGCTGCACCAATAATCGTGATATAAAAGGGAGTTGGATTTTTAATGATATATTGGTCACCTTGCTTAATAAGCTGTGTTTTTTCTTGCCAAGGGTTATTCAGCATTTCTGTTTCACTTAGCATGATACTTTTAGGGCGATAAAATAATTTAATTTTGCTTTGTAACGCCAATTGCAAAACATTCGGCTTATCACTTTTTGGTGGGATCTCCCTTAAATTAAAGTAATAAACACTTTCTCTGTCCTGAGGTAACTGACTAATTTCAGGGAGCGCTTCAATACGGACTTGGCTTGATTTTTCGGGTTCAACTCTTTGCACCGGAGGTAATACTGCAAACGGTGAAGTAATTTTTACCCCTTGAATATTTTCAACCCACCCTTGAGCCAAATAAGGCAGTTGATTATTTTTATTAGTAATAGTAATTGAAACGCTTTTTTGATCGCCATTAAAAATAACTCGGGTTCTATCTAAAGCAATTGCCGAGAATGCGCTTCCGCTAACTAAACAACTTAGTAAAATAGTACTGATATATAAATTAGTTAATTTTTTCATAGCAATCACTCATCTACAGATTATTATCTGCTTCATTACGTTTATTTGATAATGGTTTACAAGGAATAAATAATCCTTGATGAATTGTTTCTAAATTTTCTGGAAAATTAATTTCACATTGTGCTTCGCCACCCCAATGAATAATCATGACTTCATTTGGGTTGATACCACTAACATAGGCATATCCATTATCGGTGACTATTCCCGTTTCTTTTCCTTTCAAATTCGTAATCTGAGCACCAAATGGTGGTGCAGAACCGTCAGACATACGCATTGAAAGCATCATCTTTTCACCAGACAGTACATTAAATTTGCGATAGCCAATCGCACCTTCTGTTAATGTCGCTTGAACAATAGAATCCGTTACTTCGGCATTATTCGGTAATGCGTTTAAATCAACTTTAACTTTACTGCGGTAGTAACTATTTAAGTCAGGAACAACCACTTTACCAAATGCATTTGATGCAATAGGGATACCTCGGTCTGATACAGGGATCTTAGCCACACCATCGGTGTCAATCAGTAAACGAGTTCCGCCAATATTTGAGACTCGGTGAGCATCCGCACCATTTAAAGTCATGGTAAACCCGCCTTGTGCCCCTACCCCAAATGACGTGTAATTATTGTGAATATAGCTGGCATTTGCAGTTAACTTAGTATTATCACCATAATGGGTAATATAGGTGCTTGCGGTTCCACCTTTGTTGGTCGAACCTGCACTAACTTGATAATTGGTTCTATCGGACAATTTGTCATAATAGGTTGCTCGATTAACGGTATCATCACGTGTTGCTTGCAATGAATAACCAATATTTGCACCATTTCCCCAAGGCATTGACGCTGAGATATACAGGCCATCATCATTTGTTTCATTATATTTATTGCGATAAGCCGATAACGAAATATTAATGTTCTTCAGGCTTCCCCAATCTAAGGTTTTTGTCACCATTAAATTGTAGCGATTACTTTCTGGCTTATCCCAATAAGTCTGGTGCGAGTAGTTTAAATAAGCTGTAATTCTCGATTCCCTAAAGTTTTTATTTAAAGAAATTACATACATTTCTTTATTACTACCTTGACGCTCACCTGAATCTTTAGCCGTTAAAAAATCGGTTACAGTCATAAAGCTGCGTTCTGAGAATCGGTAACCCGCGAATTGAACTTGGCTATCATAGTCATCAAAACGTTTTGAATAGTTTATTCGATAAGAATTACCCGTGAGTTTTTTATCATTAGGAATATTTGCAATTGAATGCGTAATATCGAAAGATAAGGCACCAAATGCCAGTAAGTCTCGGCCTACACCCACGTTGAATGCATTATAGTCTTGGCTATTTAATGAGCCTGCAAGCAATGACCAACCATTAGTGACACCCCACGACATTTCACCACTCGCAAATGTATCTCCATTGACATGATGATCCATATCCGTTGGACGACCCATCGCTAATTTATATCGAATACTACCTGGTCGAGTTAAATAAGGGATATTGGCTGTTTCAACCTGATATTCTTGAACCGAACCATCCTGCTCTTCGATTCGAACATCCAGTTTTCCCGTCGTCGCATCACTTAAATTTTGGATACGGAAAGGACCCGCAGCGACTTGTTCTTGATAAATAATCCGCCCTTGTTGGCTAACAATCACCGTCGCATTTGTCGTCGCAACACCCGTTATTTCAGGTGCATAGCCACGTAAATTAGGCGGCAACATTAAGATATCAGAGCGTAAGCCAATACCTGTAAATCGAAAACTGTCGAATAAATCCGTGTTAAAATAGTCCTCACCTAAGGTCAATTTCGCTTTAATACTGGTTAACGCTTTATAGGCGTATAGTCGGCTCCATTGAAAATCATGCTCATTTTTACTGTTCGAGCCATTTTCTCGTTGAGCACGTCCCTGCCAATCTCCCCTGAAACGCCATGCACCAAGGTTCACACCTGCGACACCATTTGCTGTCACATTATAGTTGCTATTGTTATCATGAGGCTTATTCGCTCTTGCGTTTATATTGTAGTCTAAAATAGCCCCTGAAACCCCTTCATCCCACAGAGAGGGCGGGTCCCAATTAGCTGTTCTATATTCAAGGTAGGCTTGAGGTATACTCAGATACAATGTTGAGTCAGATAAATCCCCTCGAGCTTGAAAGCCGGGTAAGCTGGATAAATCAAGACACTCATTATTATGCCACCACGTAATTTGCTTCAACGAACTGGCTGTTAACCCTAGCTGTTGGACTTGTTCTGGTGTGATACAAACGAGGCTATCTTCAGGGTCATTCTCTGGCGCATAGAATGAAAACCGTTGCTCAGGTAAAGTTTCTTTATTGACTTGTACTTTGAGGGGATAGGTGCCAGGCATAATATAGCCTGCACGTGAAAATTGCTTAATATCAATGTTTTTTTTGTCTTCTAAATCAAATAACGCCGTATTAAATTGTATAGTATCAGCAGCATATAACTGAGCGGATAATGTTCCAAATGTAATCATTATCGTTGTCGTTATTATATTTATTTTGTGTTGTTTAAAAAACATAAAAAACATCCCTAAAACACCAATATAATTTCTTAGAATTAATAATAATCGACCTTGAACCTTAATAAGGTTTGGTAATTACCCGCTTTAACAGGATGATAATTGGTGACTAATTGCATTTGATATTTCAGGATCATTGTCCCTGGCGTAATTCCTAATACAGGTAATGGCTTTCCTGGTGTAATGGAATATCCAGATATATCATGCAATGCCAATTGCACTCCTTTTGCTTCACCCGAGAGTGTGAAAAAATCACCTTCAGATGGGCCATCAAAAGTGACTTCGAGTGAATTCCATTCGTTATTATCTTTCGAATATTTTTCCCAACGACAATCAATGAGCTTAATATTGAATTCTTTTATGGGGCCTTTCCCAACTTCACGAATATAGCTTGTTGGAAGCACCCCCATATTAATGGTCTGATCCCTAGACCCAATATCTATTGCGCAGGCAGTATCGACTATTTCGCCATTCATCGTGACTTTTCCCCATCCATGAGATGATGCTGCCATTTGTGGCGAAAGAAATAATGTTAGAAGAAATAGAGAAGATGCTTTTCTTCGCAAATAGATAAATCCTTTCACTTTAACCTCTGACTTAGTTTGGTGATTAATAGAGGAACACAAAGGTATTCCTCTTAAACTAATCAATTAGTTATAAGTTAAGGTAAAGTTAGTTACGCCTTCAAATTTACCTAATGGAATTTTATCAACCGCAACATTCGCACCTTGTACATAAGCGCTATAACGCAATGTATTATCACCCGCTTGTAATTGGTGTTCTTGAGCTGTTGCAACTCCCATATCTAATGCTGCACCATTAGTATCCGTTAATTGAATACCTACGTTGCCAGCAATAGTTGGGTCTGTTGCATCTAAACCTGTTACACCCAATAATTTAGAGTTGAAAGCAGCGCTAGAACCAGAGAATGTGATACTCACTTTATCGTTGTACACTTTGTCATCTGCATCTTTCGGGAATACACAGTCTTCCAATTCAATATTGAATTGTTTAGCGCTAGAAGTACCACCATTCGCTAAAATAGAGTTAGCGATTTGGCCTAACCATACTGTTTGGTCAATAGAATCTGAACTAATTGAGCAAGGGGCATCGATAATTTCACCTTTAAAGGTGACTTTACCATGTCCTTGGTCAGCCAGTGCTGGAGATGCAATAGCGGCAGAAACTAGTGCGGCTAAAAATACTTTTTTCATTTGAACCTCATTTATATATAACAACGTGATGATTACCCGACATGATGTAGGGCATAGTTAGAATTTATTATTTTTAAAATAACTATTTGCTGTATAAAGAATTTAAAATAACTTCTGTTTGTCGATTAAAAATATAATGGTAGTTATCCTTTCCATCGGACAAACACTCACTATTATGAATAAATGAATTAGCACTAGGATGTTTTTCATTTATTTTCAATGATACACTTTCAAAAAATGCACTCGGGCTGATTTCTAGATAGAATAAAATTGAAAATAGCATTCCACAGTTAATGCTACATATTCCTCTTTCATAACGAGATATTTGTTGTTGTGATATCTTTAATTTTTTAGCTAACTCACTACCACTAAGCCCTTTCTCCTTTCTAAGATAGGATAATTCCATGCCAATTTGTTCGGTTAGTATTTTCTGAAAGCTATCTATACTGGTCTTTAATTTATTACTTTTCATATCTCACCAATAAAGCCTTGTGTAATGTGGCAAAACAATCAGAGCTGCTCATAAAACAAACAATTCATTTTTTACATGAAAAAAAACGCAACAAAATAAATCAAAATGTTTAAATTACCTAATAAGTATAATTATCAGGCTAACCAAAATCAAATAGCATAAAATTCTGTTACTGTAATGCATTTTAGAGGTAATTATTAATTAATGTAAAAAATTGTCATTAACAACAAAAAGTTATCATTCATGATTTTTATATGCAATAAAACCAACCAGTCAAATAATCTAACTCTACCAGTTTAGTAGATATATTAAAGATTTTAATTCTGACGATTCTTATATAAAAAACAATTTGTCTAAAACTTATTTAACGCAACATTTTGATTTATTATGTTGCGTTGTAGCTTGATTTTTATAGGCATTTTATTCATTCAGTTGATTATCATCGATAATTGATTGATTTTTTTATTACATACTGCGTCAACGCATCAAAAACCATAAACTATAGATTTTTAATCTTACAAAAACAAAGAATATAAATTTATCATCTAAAAAACCTCGCTTATAACACGCCATTTAACAGAAAAACTTTATTAGACAATCCAAAATAGACTATCACTGTAAAAGAAATGATTAAAATATGATAACAATTAGTTAACAACGCAAGCGGGTTACTGATACCCTTAATTGGAGTAATTAAATTATGATAATTCAAAAAAAAAGAATAGATGAAATTATTAACTAATTTTATTTTTAGAGGTTGGAAAATAAGTCATTTGAACATGTTATTTATGGCTTTAAAAATAATTTTTGCCCTTAATATGCATAAGAATACCTCAGCTTTATCATATCAATTGCCTAAATAACTGAGGTATTCTTGGTGTTTAGTTCATATTATTATGTTTAATGTTAGCTTTATGTTGACACAAGTCATTAAATTGCTTATTTATTCGACCAAATACCGCTAAATCTTTTTTCATTACTAGCAGTATAAATGACAGTATGAGCGATATTTCGATGCCCTAAATAGTCTTGGATTAATCGTGTATCCCTACCTAAATCAGCTAATGCATAACCACATGCGTGCCTTAGCATATGAGGATGAAGCTTTACAGGAAGCCCTGCTATTTTTCCATACTGTTCAAATAAACGATAAATTTGATAACGAGAAATTTGGCTTCCTTTCTGTGAAATGAATAAACAATCTGATCCTGCTGTTTTCCAAGAGTTTCGTTCAACTAGCCATTTTTCAATCACAGTAAACTCTTCGGGAATTATAGGCTGTACGGTAGACAACCCTCCTTTTAGTCTCCTAATAAATATCACTTTCTGCACCAAATCAATATCAGACATTGTGATATGAGTGAGCTCACTCACTCTTAGCCCATGCAAAAAGCTCATTAATAACAAACAATAGTCGCGATTAGGATAGCGACCTTGCTTTGTAGCCTCCAATAAAGAATTAACTTCTGTACGTGTAATAAATTTACGTTTAGTCATTATGATCTCATCTATACCTCGTTATATTTCGCTATATACCAACGATAAATTAACTAAAAATAATAATTTTTTAGAAAATTAAATATAATATGTCAGAAAGGGCAGTGATGATACCGCAATGCAAGCACTTAATCATGATGTCACTAAGACATAAAAGAATAAAATACGATGGATAGTTGAGTGATAAGTTGATTTATAAGGTAGTTATGTTGTTTTCATCACATGGATGATGAACGATAAAAGTAACTTCAAAGGGGCATTAGCCAGCATCTCTTTTCCCTCTCTTTCGCGCAATAGTGTATACTTGCCCACAATAAAATTTATCCACGGTTAATAAATAATGAAAGAAATCGAAAAAACACAAATTAAGCTTCTTAGCGACCGTTTAGACCTTATTCGTCACCAAATGACCAGTATGCAATTGACGAATGAAGCAGAAAAATACGCCGAGCTAGAGAAAGAAAAAGCGACGCTGGAAATTGAAATCGCTCGTCTAAAAGAGGTACGTAACAAAAAATTAAGTAAAGAAGCGCAAAAATTGGTTGATATGCCATTCAAACGCCCTATTACGAAGAAAGAACAAGCTGATCTTGGTAAGCTGAAAAAAACCGTGCGAGGGCTGGTCATTGTCCATCCCATGACGGCATTAGGTCGTGAAATGGGGCTGGATGGTATGACTGGTTTTTCTAAGACTGACTTCTAGTGAGAGAAGCCCCTCTTTAACATACTTTGCCAATTTATGATTTACTGCCTAAGCGCTCTAACTCTGAACGTAATACAGCAGTAGATAAACTCCATTTTCATGCTAAAGATATCAATTGAAGTCAATGACTCAGTCGTTAAAATCACCCTAAATAAGCTTAAGTATTATCATTGGGCGAATATACATGTCATGTAACTTCATTGATAATCGAGTAAACAATGTAAACTCTAATAGTTAACCGCTATAGCAAAATTCATCATAGCTAGTAGTAACGGCAATTATCATACTCTACGAAAAATGAAAAGAAGAGGATTTAAATAGAGAAACTATTAAACCCGAATAAAACTCATATGAAATCTAAGCTTTATGTTATAGAGGACTACATTAATTCTAAAAACATCTATAACTCTTTCATTCTATTTAATACTCTAAAATGTAGAATGTATATACTATTATGTTAGTTAAAAAGACAAACGATACTAAGAATAATCTCACCCTAATATAAAATCAAAATAACCCTAACGTTATAGTTTTTACTGTAATTAATTTAAAATGTAACAATATTATTATGAAACAAAATATAATAAATACGTACTTATATGTAACAAAATGTTTTTTATTTAATACGTAAGTTGTAATGTAAATAAATAAATTATAGTTCTGCTCGAAATTAACAACATAATATCGAATCAAAAAAAAACCATAAAATCATATTGTTATGTTCTTTAAATAGTAGTTAAAGTCACATTTTGATCCGAATAACCGATCAATAACAGCATTTTGATAGGGTTAGCCTATCAAAATTAACTAATCGATCGATATAAACATCTTTAAATAAATAAAAATAAAAGCTAGATTAAATGAAAATTAAATCAGTAAGAAATTATAACTTCACTAGTTTAATTAAATAAATTATTGAGGAATTTATTATGATTAGCACCCAAAAAAATTTCATTGTAAAAAATATAAACCTAGAAATTGGTGATTTTATAAGAAAAACCAGACTTAAAAATGGATTAACTGGTGCACAATTAGGTAAATTAGTAGGAGTAAGTCAACAGCAAATATCACGATATGAACGAGGTTCAAATGGCCTATCATTACCAGATTTGATATTTATTTTATCAATTATGAATGCATCATTTTCAGATTTTGTTTCATACTCATCCTATTTGAAATGAGAGAAATAAAATTTTAGTAATGAGTAAACACTACATTATCAAATAATAATACATTATTCATATTCCTGTATAATAAAGAAATTTATATAGCAAAAACTCTTTCTTATACAGATATACTTATCTGTGTTAGTCAATGAAATTAATATAATTCCATTCTCAAAAACATAAATATTAACATCTTAACAATGATATTAGGAAATAGTATGAAACATAACAAATATATGTCTGTATTAGTAGCAGCAATGTTAACAACGTCATTTGCTTCAATTGCAGATACTAATACTGGTACTGTTACTTTCAAAGGTGAAGTTCGCGATACGCCTTGTAACTTAGATGCAGGACAAGGTGGTACTGCTACAATTGTTGATTTTGGCCAACTATCATTAAGTCAATTAAATGATGGAGATTCAAAGTATAAAAACTTCGATTTAAATCTGAAAGGCTGTAAATTAACATCAATTGATAACAGCGATCCACAAAATCCAACTACAGTAACTAAAACAGCAACTATTACTTTTGATGGTGTAAGTAAAATTGCAGGTCAAAATCTTTTAGCAACTACAGGCAGTGCTGCAAACGTTGCTGTAGGTATTAAAGATATTACTTTTGGTACTCCTGCTAACTTAAATTTGCGCGATGGTGACAATACATTAACTTACTCTGCTTTTGTTAAAAAAGCAGGTGCTGCTGCTGTAACAGCGGGCGATTTCACAACTATTTCTACTTTCGAAATCGCATACCAGTAAGTTATATACACTCCTTCACTATTATGTGGAGGAGTATATTACCTGAAAAAGAATATTATTATGAAAAACTTGTTAATTATTGCCACTTTTTTTGCTCATTTTTTTAGCATTCCAGCATTTGCAGCAATGAATTGGGGACAAGCAACAGTTAAAGGTGAAATATTAGCCTCGGGTTGTTCAATGCAACTAACAAGTAAAGATCAAATTATTCAATTTGGTGATTACCCTTTAAGTAGAATTAAAGATAAAAAGACAATCAAACCATTTAAAATAATATTAAAAAACTGTCAGCTATCAAATTCTTATTTTGAGGATGAGAAATCACCTATAAGAATAAAATTTTCAGGTTCAGTAACAAGCAACTTTAATGGATTTAAATTTAATGATGCCGATGGTTTGGCTATTTATATATTAAACGGAAATAACATTGTCAAGCCTAATGAATATTATCCCATTTATGATTTAAAAAGAGTTGCAGGCAAAACGAAATCAGTCAATGAACAACAATTAAACTTTTTATCTGAAATTGTTGTTGATGATGGGCTTAGGCCACAAGTAGGAGAATTTTCAAGTATCATTACATTTGATATTGATTACTATTAATTTAATGAGTATTTACGATGTTATCAATAAAAGAAAAAATGACCATTTTAATGGTGTCGATGCTTTTTTTTAACAAAGTATCCTATTCTGTAGAGTTCAATACAGATATACTTGATAGCACAGATAAAGCGAATATTGACGTATCAAGGTTTCAAAATCCAAATTTTATTCTTCCTGGAACTTATTTTTTTAATATAATTATTAATAGTACTCAATTAACTCAATCGGCCTCTCCTATTAAAATTATAGCTAATGATAATGATGATTCTGTGAGTGATATATGTATTGATAAAGACTATATTAATAGTTTAGGCCTTAAAGAAAAATATGTGAAAGAACTGACCTATTGGAATAACGGGGAATGTATTAATTTCTTGGCTTTGAAGGGTGTTAGTGTTACTCCTAATTTACCTGAGGGAACGGTAATCATAAATATACCTCAATTATATTTAGAGTATATGGATGTAAACTGGTTACCCAAAACCCTTTGGGATGAAGGGATCAGCGGGTTATTATTAGATTACAATGCCAACTATCAATATAGCGATAATGACAGTTTAAAAAATCAAATTGCATCGATCAGTGGATATCTTGGTGCTAATATGGGTGCTTGGCGTTTACGAAGTGAATATTATGGTAATTATCAAAGACAAGAGTCAAATAGCCAAACATCAACAATTCGTAATTTTTTATTTAATGCAATTTATTTATATAGAAATATTAAAGCATTAGATGCTAAATTAGTCGTAGGTGAAAGTACAACACCATCACAGATACTAGAACCTTTTAGATTTACAGGATTATCTTTATTTACAAACGATTCAATGTTACCTCCTAGACTAAGAGGATATGCTCCTGAAATTACAGGAATAGCTAAAACTAATTCTCGCGTTGTTATTACTCAATTAGGAAGGGTAATATATGATGGCAATGTACCTGCTGGTCCATTTAAAATTCAATCATTGAATAGTGGTACTCGTGGTGAATTACACGTAAAAATTATTGAGCAAGATGGATCTGAACAACAGTTTATTGTTAATAGTTCCAATGTGCCTTATTTAACTCGTCCTGGAACTACTCGATATAATGTAACTACAGGGCAACCAATTAAACGAGACCATTCAGTATATAGAGGCGTTTTTTTCTTCAGAGGAGAAGTCTCACATGGTTTAAATAATAATTGGTCATTAAATGCAGCCTCAGATATAAGCAAAGGTTATCAACAAGTTTCATTAGGCTTTGGCCGATTTATGAATCAGTTTGGTGCTTTATCTGTAAATATAGCTCGCTCTTTTTCGCAGTTAGATCATGATAGTCCATCAGGTAACTCATATAGTATTAATTACTCTAAAACTTTTGATGATTACGATATGGATCTAACTTTTGCGGGGTATCGTTTTACTGATAGAAAATTTTATACTATGTCTCAATATTTAGATTTAAGAAATAATAAATTTATTGATAATGAAAAAGAACGCTATCAAATAAGTCTTTCAAAGCGTCTAGGTGAATTTAATATAAATTTAAATTATCAATTACAACAGTATTGGGATCGAGGTCAAACTCATCAATACGGCCTAAATATAGGTAAAAGCGTTAATATTCCTTATTTAAATTTACAAGGAGGAAGTATAACGCTATCAGCAAATAGAAGTTATTACCAAAATAAATATGATGACCAAATTAGCTTGATGCTTTCAGTTCCATTTGGCAAGCAGTTCTACACTTTTGACACAATGAAATATAATGACACCTATAATTCGCGTGTTTCTGTATCTACCTTAACTGAGGATAATGATTACTATAACTTAAGCGCATCAACAAGTTATGGTAAGGATGCTAAAAAACAAAGTACGCTAGCTGGTATGTATGATTTATCAACTCGTTATGCGTCTTTAAATAGTAATATTTCAATCTCAGATAAAGGTGATTCTAGCTTAGGTATGGGGTTAAATGGTGGTGTAACATTAACACAGCATGGTATTGCTTTACATAGCTCATCATATTCATCTGCAGCTAGGTTAATGATAGATACAAATAATATCGCTGATGTTCCTTTAAATAATGGTTCAACAGTAACAAATGGAATAGGGATCGGAGTTATTCCGAATATGACCAGCTATTACAAAAATAGCTATAATGTTGATATGAGTAAATTACCAGATAATATTGAGTCATCAAATACGATATATGATATTGCATTAACAGAAGGTGCAATTGGATACAGAAAAATAAGTGCAGATAAGGGATTCAAATTATTTGCAACTATTAAAATGGCAGATAATTCAGGTTCTCCTCCATTTGGTGCTCAAGTACTAAATGAAAAAGGTAGAGAAGTCGGGATAATTAGCGATAACGGATTAGTATGGTTAACAGCTGTTCAATCTGAAGAAAGGCTAAATATCAATTGGTCTAATAAAAATCAGTGTAATACAACATTACCCAATTTAGATAATGCAAACCAAATTATTTTAATTTGCAAAAAGTAGAGAATTTTATGAAAAATAAATTTTTATTACTTCCGCTATTATTGGTAGCACAAAATAGCATAGCGGCAGTATCTCTTGATAGAACCAGAGCAATAGTAGAAGGTGATTCTACCCCTGTAATTATTAATATCGAAAACCAGAGTGACACCTTGCCGTATTTAGCTCAAGCTTGGATTGACGATAAAGATGGAAATAAAATTACAACAGGACCATTAATTGCGACACCGTTAGTTCAGCGCTTAGAACCGAATATAAAAAGTATGATTAGAATTTCAACTACGGATGTATCTAAATTACCTAAAGATAGAGAGTCTATTTATTATTTTAATTTAAGAGAGATACCACCGAAAAGCGATAAGCCAAACGTAATGCAAGTTGCATTACAATCAAGAATTAAATTATTTTATCGCCCAGAGCCTATTTTAGATAAAGCAAAAACTGATTGGGCCTTAGATCTAGAGCTGAATACAGTAAATGATGGGTATATTATTAAAAATACCTCTCCATTTTATTTAACGGTCATTGGGTTAGCGGGTGACAAAAACAAATCTGAAAATGGCGCATTTGATTCATTTATGATTGACCCTTTTGGAAGTCATCAAGTTAAAAGTACACATTTCCAGAAACCGTACTTAACCTACATAAATGATTACGGTGGTAGACCAACTGTTTCCTTTAACTGCAAATCATCAGTATGCAAAGCTGATAGTCAACAATAGCCAGTTATAAAATGAGGGTACAATGAAATATTTTTCTGTAGTATTTTTCTCACTTTTTATTTCATTAAGCAGTGTAGCTAGTCAATATGATGAAAATCGTTCTTTTCCATCACATGATGTAACATCGGCTATTAAAATGGATAGTTTAAGTGGAAAACTGCATTTTAAAGTAGGATTAATGTACTCTCCGTGTGTTATTTTGGATGATGAATATAATAACGATATTTTTTTTATTGAACTAGAACAATGTTTAGTAAATAATAAAAATATTAAAATACCTTTACAAGCCAAGGCTAAATTGATCGAAAAAAACAACATAACAACTACAGTATATGATATTTATCATCCACTTTATTCTGGTAAAAACATACTTTATATACAAAATAAAAATACTAAAGGCAGCTCAGCTATCATGGAGTTAAATTATGATTAAATTCATATTTTCCATATTAATTATTACTATGACTCCTATTGCTTTTTCGAGTGATTTGCTTATTAATTTCAATGGAAATCTAATTGATAAAAAATGTGAAATTAAACAGTCAGAGATAACCATTCAATTCATTCCTTATTCACTAGGTTATATTGAGGTTAATGGCAATATTCAGATAAAAAACCATTAAAAATTGAATTTGAAAACTGTACGCCTACTATGATGGATAAAATAATAAAAATTTCATTATCTTCTACAAATATATATAAACAAAATGGAATTGATTATTTAACAACACAAGGAGGAACAGGTCTAATCGTTGGTCTTGAGAGCCTTGATGGCGAACTAATTTCGTTTAATCAACCACTTGAGGTTAGAGTGAGTTCAGAAAATAAAGCAGAGTTAGTACTGAATACATATCTAAAAAAAGGTGACTTTGCTAGACCAGGAACCGTACATGGAACTGCAAGCATTATGGTTAATTATAACTAATAATAGGAAGTTATATAATGAAAATAAGAAAGTCGCTCTTATTATTATTACTTTTTTCTAGAGTAGTAACTGCTGCTGATTTTAATAATGGCCGTGCTGATGTAAAAATTAATATTACAGCAACTATAGTTGCTCCTGTTTGTACTATTTTAGGTGAAAATAATGAATCACCATTATTTATAAATTTTGATAATGTTGACTTCTCTGAAGTTGAAAATGGAACAGCCTATAAGGATATTCAGTTAAAATATAACTGTACAGGAAGTTCAGTTCCAGCTAATAAAGTTATGAACTTGTATCTATATCCAACTAAATATGGTGTCTATACACAAGTTGGTAACAACGTATTACGAACATCAAAGAATGGACTGGGAATCTCTTTAACCAAGAGTAATGCTAATCTTGATTTAAATAAATGGATTCCTTTTGGTAGTAATGAGCTACAAGGCTCATTTATCCTTCGAGCTTCGTTAATTACCCCCAATAAATTACTATTAACGGAAGGTAGCTTCGATAGTACTGTTGCTATCCTAATGAGTTATTTATAATTTGGATTATATTTTATGATGAAAACCGTTTTTTATTTGTTACCTGCTTCACTACTGGCTATTTCTAGTATTAGCAATGCTGGTGATCCAGATGACTGGACAGTCATGGGGTATAGTGGTACTCAATTTACAGCTGATACAACTTGGACGGGCGCTAACTTTAATGGTGTCAATTTAACGTTAAGAGCTAAGCTAAGTAGTATGGGAGGAAAAATGACTGAGTATGCATGGGGATCTCGTGCATGTCCTCCATACGGGAATTCACCTAATTCAACTAATATGCAATATGTGATTGCACCAAATACAGTGGATTATGTAGATCCTATTACCAATGAAAAATTTACTTTTAGAATTTTATTACCCCAATCATTAGGTACAATCAATGGATATCCAAATACACAATATGCACAGATAGGGCAAAGCTCAGGTAATGTTGGCCGTGCAACCTGTTCGCGAACCCCTTATACGCCACAATCATTTAGTGGAGAAACTCCTATTACATTAATCAGTAATACTAATCTCCCAATTAGAAATACACCGCATATTATTAAAGTAAACACGACTTTATTTGGTGTCAGAAACCCAAATATACCAGCTAAATGGTTAAGTTCTGTTGCGCTTATCCAACCTAAAAACTCAGCTGTACTTACTTTTAATGTAACCGTTATTAATACTTGTCGTGTAGATAAGACTCAACTAGATTTTAATTTTGGTTCTTTACCACAATCAATAGCTGATGGAGTAAATCTAACTAAAAGTGTAACCGTTAGCTGTACTTATCCTGGAAATATTAAAGTAACTTACCAGCCCTCAAAACCTATTGATAGTGCAAATCCAACTCGTACAAGTTTAGATTTAGGAAATGTGTCATCTGGTTGGTACGGTGAGTTGGCAGTTGATGGTAAAAAGCAATTAATCACGACACTTCAAAGTATTACTAATAAAACACTAGATATAGGAATTACATTAGGAAAAAGTAGATCCAATGTATCTTTTGGCAACATCAGTGGTGGTGGGGTCTTAATTTTTGAGTATATTTAATATTAACTTATTTAACATACTTTAATTTTTAAATAATTAAAAATATGCAGAAGTATATAATACAAGTGTTTTTAGATAAAAATCGAACCTGTAGATAATTTTATATCAGCATAGTTCACTTTTATGGTAAATTCATGCCTGTTAAATACCAAAAAAAAATTACCCGATGATTTTTTAATCGGGTAACGAACAACACTATTTAATAATTCTATCGTTTTCGTAGTATAAATTTCTTTACGTATATCGATAAGTTAATAAAACAGGGTTCTTAAATTAGGGCGGTGTTAGTTATAAGCCCCTCTATTTTGTGTGTTTATATTTAATATTATTTATCAAATATATCTAAATCTGCATTGAATTTAAAGGATTTAATTGCCTTCAATGGAGGTATATTGAACTTGAATGGCTATTACAGGAGTCGTATTTAATAGGTAATGACGTTGATATTAAATGGGTTTACTTAGTTGGATAAATAGCATTGCCCTCATTAATGCCCCCAAGACAAAAATCATACCTAAATTCATAATCTGATTAAGAGGTTAATGAGTGGGTTGTGGGTATTGTTATTATACAAAAACAATATTTTTAACTAACTCACATCTAGTAATCATAACCCATCATAATACACAGTAGATTATACGTTTCAAAAAATCATATAATCTACCTGCATACTCACTATTTTTCTCTTAATAGTATTTCGGTTATTTCATTCGCTCTTTAAACGAAGCCTATTAAGGTTATCGCCTCGCTCAGACGAGGCGCTTGCTTATGAAAACATACATGGCCAGTTGGTTATAATAACTCTCTATACTTTTCTCAAGATTTTCATGGCGCGATAGGAATATTATCCTAAAAAAATTGCCAATACCAATCCATGATAGTACCTAACAACTACTTATAAATAGGAAAGTAAGCACTAGGAAGTTCAACAAAATAGAACTTTTTGGTATTTAATCTTATTTTTTATTGTATTGTGACTCTTAAAATCCCTGCTCCTTGAAATGAGCCTGTTTTGGTTTTATCGTCAGGGTGAAATGTTGAATTAATAAGGTAGTCTTTTTTCCCTGTGACTTTCTCCTCACTGATTGTTTTTCCATCGCTAAATTGTAACTCACAATCTCCTTCACCACATTTAGTGAAGTTAGCACTTTTCCCTGTGGGTTTATTTGTCCCAATTAATTCCATTTTTACTGGCGTTGATGCACTGCAAGAGATACTGTAATTTGTTACGTTACTTTTATAGCTAGACTCATCCCCTAATGTAATATCATGAGTTAATTGCAGTTGGTTACTGTTGAAATCACACTTAGATTTTACATCAATAATTAATGTAAATGAATCACGTCGGCCAAGGCCTCCTACGATTAAATTGGGCACATCTGCTGAGGGGCCTTTCTCTTCAGGAGTTGTAAATTTATTTTCTTCAAACGCATAGTAATAGGCCACGGGAACCCTATAGATCCCTGGAGCGAGGTTACCTTGCGATAAGGTTGCTGTTATTCTTGCACTACGCCAATGAAAGTCTACAGGTATCATTGAGCCAAGAGTCCAACAGCCCCCGACATCGGTCTTAACTGTAATTTGGTTTATCTTGGAAATATATCCTGAAATTTGTGACTGTGCTGGATAGGTCCAACTGTTATAAGGGTCGATATTCAATGAAATAGGGACATTATTTACGTACACTCTATTTTGCATAATAAGCCAAGCGGTTTTTTCTTGGGTTGCACTTAATTTATCATTAGTTCCTTTACATCTTGTATAGACACTTCTTGCATTATAAAGGCCATTCAGCCCACCAGACATTATTGATGATGCAGAGGTAGTCATATCATTATAATTAATCAACATATCGTTTGTTTTTACTGGACTTGTCATTGTCCAAATAAAATGGCGATAATCCCCAGCAATACTGGTGACAGGGAAAAATAATATGTTTAATAAAATTAAGATAAAAAAATGAGGTTTAAGTATCATGTCAATTCCAAGTCATTATTAATTGTAGGTGATGACTATTTTTGCAGTAGATTCAAATTTACCCGGTGCTAAATTACTAGTATTTAATGCATAGGGAACTGCAGTTATAGAAAAGATCCCATTTTTTTGACCTTTTCCACTTAATCCATTAATAATTTCATTTCCTAGGCTGTTTATATTGTTTCCAATAATAAGCGGGTAAGTATTATTAACTGAATTTCCTTGATATAAAGCAATCCCTAACCCTGTATTTCCTTTAGTATTTAATACATTATTAGGCGCATTCGCTAATTTATCACCGACAACATTGATATAAGGCTTTCCTTGGTAATATTGGCAATCAATAGATATTTCTTTAGTGATTGAGTTATCATGGTTATTAACTTTATCTATTTGTACGGTTTTAAAGTTAAAAATAATTTTTTCATTCTTATTAATAATACAAGGTGGTACTTTGACAGTACCTGATATTTTTATTGGAACATCAACAGCAAGGGAAGAGAAGGTGCAGAAATAAAGTATACCAACCCAGAATTTAAAATATTTTTTAATGATATCCATTATTCATACTCCACAGTAAAGGTTACTGAGGCTAAAAAATCACCTGTCTTTGCATCTCCGGATTTAGGCTTACGAACAAAAACACCAAAATTAAGTTCTTGTGTATTTCCTACTTCAGGCACGATACCAAAGTTAATTTGTTGATTCCAAACAATTAAAGAATCATCTTTATCTGTTATCCCCAATAAAACACCGCTATCACCCTGCGTATTTAAAAAAGAATCACCATCAATATTGGTTAATTTATTACTTTTCCATGTTAACTTGATTATTTTTTTTAAATCTGTTTCGCTGCATTTTTCAATAAAAATTGAAAAAGGTTCTGTTGCGCTCGGTATTCCTTCATTAATTGTCTTTAAGCGTAGGTTATAAATTTTTATTTTTTGATTTAAAGATTCGGTTGTAACTTGACAAGCTGTATTGACAAGCTCACCGCGAAACTCCATATCAAGTCCTTCCTCGCTATAAGCTAATGCAGGGAAAGTGAATAACAAGAGATAAAATACCCAATTCAATCGGCTTTTTCTATTCATAGCTCACCTCAAATCTTAAGGTATTGTGGTAATCAATTTGCTGTGGTAAGGCTATTTTATTATCACCGTTTGTTAAATAAGTGAGATAGCTTGGGTAAAATAACGATTTTTCGGTATCGTAAAATTGTAAGGTGACAGGGGTATGTACAGCTGAATTGATTAAATTAAGATCATCAAATGCACTACCAGCACCACAATTTGTCAGCGTGACCTCTTTTGCACCGCGTATACTTAGGTTACAAGCTGTATTCATCAATTGCGCGTATACTTGAATCTGGCCGTAACTGATTGAGTTAGTTGGCAAGCTAGCAGCGACATGTTTTATGCTAGAAAGAAAACACAGTACTATCATGATAATAAACAGTCCTAGAGGTGTTTTTCGCGGGCTGCTCATGTTTGTTTTCCTTATTAATATGCTAGCTTTCACTCAATGTTACTCCTCTCCAGAAACAGTACAGATTGAACCTTGGCATTGAAATACGAGCGTAGGTTTACCACCATAATCATTAATATAAGTTAGATAAGGCGTTGATAATGATGGTGATATAATGTCGTGGTCAGATTTTGGTGGCACCATGACAACATTAAACGCATTTTTTTCTGCTTGATTTTTGCTATTGCCAAAGCCAATCACAGTTAAGTTGAATGGGGTGGTATTATTGAGACGATAGCCATTAGCGATTTTTGTTAAAGTGACTTTATGTGCCCACTTAGTTTCTGATTCCGATAAAATGCTTTTTGGGCGATAAAATAATTTCACTCGGGATTGCAATGCGATTTGCAATATATTTCCGTCATTCGATTTAGGTGGCACTTCGCGTAAGTTAAAATAAAAAACAGATTCTCTATCTTGCGGTAATTTGCTCAGCTCAGGCGTGGTGCTTAAACGGACCAAACTGTTACTCGTCGGCTCAATGCGCTGTAATGGCGGTGTCGCTAAAATTGCGCCTTTAGTCAATTTATTCCCTTCAATATCTTCAATCCAGCTTTGTGCAAGATAAGCTTCTTCTGGATTATCATTTGTAATGGTGACATTAATTGATTTATCGGATGCAGGAAAAATAATTCGTGTCCTATCCAATGTCACAGCGCTGTGTGCGCTAACGGATAAAAATACTGTCGTAAGCAGAAAAAAGGAAAATACCCACGAACGTAAAAACAAACTCAACATAATAAACCTCATAAATAAATTAAATGTGTGCAGCTAATCCGAATGGTTTTAAATAGATTCGAATAGTTATTTCTTTATTGATACACAGGGCAGTAACAACATATTGGTTGATGTATCTAAACTTTCAGGAAGTGACAATTGGCACTGTGCTTGCCCTCCCCAATAAACAAGTAAATTTTCCTTAGGCGATATTCCCACTAACCAAGTCACACCATCTTCCCCGACAATGCCTAATTCAAGGTTATTGTGGTTGCGAACACTGGCACCAAATGGCGGCGTTTTATCATTGCCCAATGATAAAATAGCGAAGAGTTTTTCTCCTTTCATTACGGATAAACTCCGGTAGCCAATCGCACCTTTTGTGAGAGTGATGTCCGTTGATGCCCCCAACGTTTCTAAATTATCGGGCAATTTACTGGTATTAATTGATGCGTTAGCTTTACGGTAACTGCTAACATTAGGGATAACAGCTAAACCGAATCGATTCGTTTTTATCGTGCCATTATCGAGTGGCACATCACCAACACCGGGAGTTTCAATCATTAATCGAGTATCTCCACTTGAACCTCGGTGCAGTGCAGCACCATGTGAAGTCGCGGTTATCCCACTATTAATAGACAGACCAACACTGCGATATTGTTGAGGGACATAGCTTGCATTTGCTGAAATATTAGCTTGGGAGAGATCTCGGGAGTAATAACCACTGATGCTCGATTCGCTATCATATAATTGCCCATGGTTATAACCCACAGTGACATTGTAGCTATCACGATCGTTATAGCCGCTATAACTAGCGCTATGGTTATGTTGGTTATACTCTCCCGTCTTAGTATAAGATTCAGACAATGACACACTGTGACCGTTATAAAGTGGAATACTTAAATAAAGGTTCACTGCATCATCTTTATAGCCACTGTCTCGCTCAGTGCGAATTGCAGATAACGATATCGTCGCATCTTGCTGGGAAAGTGCAGGAAGACTGATATTGGTACTTGCATATAAGCCATATTGCATTTGTGATTTGTCATGCCAATACGTGCTATATTGATAATTCAGTGAAAAATTAAAATTATCGAAATATTTATTCAAATAGATTTGATAATTTTCTTTTGGTGCACGAGAGACATAACCTGAACTGACTTCATCCATAAATTGGCTGAGTGTTCGGTAGTTTTTATCTGCGAAGCGATAACCCGCAAAGGTAATATCTGTGCGTAATGCATCAAAAGATTTTGAGTAATTTAACCTATATGAGCGGCCTTGCAGGGTTTCTTGAGTAAAGCGTGCAACTGACTGTGTCACATCGAATGACAGTGCCCCAAACGCGAATAGGTCTCGCCCAATACCAATAGCAGCGGTTTGGTAATCAGTATTAAGTTGGGAGCCACCATAAAGTGACCATTCATTTGATAAACCATATGATAATTCCCCACCTGCAACAGGGTTTCCTGTTAGCTGATGACCGCTAAGTCGCGTTTTACCTGCAACAAATTTATAAATGAGTCGCCCTGGACGGGTTAAATAAGGTAGTGAGGCCGTATTTAAACTGAATTTCTTTTCTTCACCGTTTTCTTCACGGACGGTGATATCCAAAACCCCACGAACTCCACTATCCAGTGTTTGGATACGGAATGGCCCAGGTGGTACGGTTGTTTCTAACAGAACACGTTCTTTGCTGCGAACAATAACTGTTGCATTGGTATTTGCAACCCCAATAATTTCTGGGGCGTATCCCACCAGTTTCGGGGGTAGCATACGGTCATCACTTTCTAATGAAAGTCCGGTGTATTGCCAAGACTCAAAGACGTTAGAATAAAAATAGTTTTCACCTAACGTCAAAATAGCCGATAAAGACTTAATAGAAGTAAATGCATACAAGCGACTAAAATCAAATTGCTTTGTTTCTTGTGATGATTGGCGATTTCCTTGCTGCTTCTGGTAAGTGCCATTATAATCACCGCGAAAACGCCAAGCGCCTAAATTTATGCCAGCGGTTCCACTCGTCGAAGCATAAGTGCGTTTGCTTCCTGTATTTTCTTTTGTGACAGAAATGTTTGCACTGTAGTCGATTAAGGCACCATTAACACCCTCTTCCCATAATGCAGGTGGCACCCAGTCAGGATCACGATATTCCATCCAAAACTGAGGGATTGTCATTTTTAAGGATAATGTTGCGAGTTCAATTTTTAGTTGGACTCCTGTTAGGGCTGATAAATTCAAGCACTGGTCATTATTCGAAAGATGGACTTTTTCTTTTGCTGTCTCTTTTAGCCCAATGAGATCAAGCAAATCAGCAGGTAGACACGTTGTTTGTAGCAAGGTTTGCTCGGGGGTGCTTTGTTCAAAAACCGTAATATCCCGAGGTGCGCCTAAACGCTGCCCATTAACAAAAATAGTTAGGACATAATTATCTGGGGGGACATACCCCGCGACAGCAAATTGGCTCATATCGACGTTTTGGAGATCTTCAGCATCTAATACATCCGTATTAAACTCTGAGGCATAAGCAGTCAACGTGCTAAAGTTTAATGCCACTAAGATGGCCAGCCCAACTTTACAATATGTGAACTTCATGCTTATACCACTCCGAGAACAACAAGAAATACTAGCCAATGCAATAGGATTGACTGTTTTTATCTTTGTTTTATTGATAATCGATGAAAAAACGAATTAACCCTTGATAACGGCCTGCTTGGAGAGGCTTTCCCGTTAGCTCAAGTTGTAAAAAATAGCGAAGCACAAGTGATTGTCCTGCCTTACCTTGTCTTAATACGCTGCCGAATAGTGAATAGCTTTCCCCAGGGATTAAGGCTTGCATTGTGCTGTCAAGAACAGAAACGCCTAGTCCTTCAGAGGGGCCTTGTAAGACAAAAGCATTCATCTGGTTTGCACGATGACCATCAAAACGTATTACCCATGTTTTGCTATCAAGAGAGGAAAACAGGCTACCGCAATTACTTAATTCAATCTCAAAAAGCTGGTTGCGTTCTTCTCGGGATACCTTTGTTGATAATAAATTCAATGCTAATGATGAAAAATTTACCGTTTGAAAACGATCTTTCATCATAATCGAACAAGGTGTCGCTATAACGCTGCCAATCATCTGAGTCGTTCCTTCATGTCGTACCCCTATGTCCTTTTCTGCAAATACGGTGAAGCATCCACAAAAATAGATGAGTAGAACAGGCACAAATTTTCGAATATCAAATAGATAAGTAAGCACTTTGTTTTCCTTTATATGCATTAAGTAGCCGCCAAAAATTGGCGGCTATTCAAAGTGCTTACTGATAAGTAATACGGAAGTTTGAAACAGCGGTAAATTTACCTTCTGCAACATCTTTAGTTTTATCAATTGCTTTAGCTAATGCTTTGAAAGATAAAGTCACATCGCCATCAGTGTTACCGGTAGGTAATACATCTTTTGCAACACCAAATTTGAAGCCATCAATCACGATACCTAAGTTATTTGCGTTACCTGTT
Source organism: Providencia sp. TYF-12 (assembly GCF_041344805.1). Classification (NCBI taxonomy): domain Bacteria; kingdom Pseudomonadati; phylum Pseudomonadota; class Gammaproteobacteria; order Enterobacterales; family Morganellaceae; genus Providencia; species Providencia sp. TYF-12. Next base: position 161,680 of record NZ_CP166833.1, on the reverse strand, counting down.
GATGTAGAAAGCATTTCACCGCCATTCACATAGTTTTGGCCAGTAAATACTAAGTCCATGGTTTTAACACCAGCAGCATTACCGCTTTCGCTATCAACTTCGCCGAAATTAGCGAAATCACAACCAGTTAATTTAATATCAAAGTTTGCTTCTGCCGCTTTACCGCTTTGTAAGGCTTTGCGAGATAATTGACCGAAATCAACAGTTTGTTTTAATGATGATTGTTGGATGTTACATGGTGTATTCACAACTGAACCAACAAAATCAATTGTTCCTGTGTTATCAGCCATTGAGCTAAATGGAATAACAGATGCAGCAAATACAGTAGCAACAGCTAATTGAGATAATTTCATTATTATTTCCTTAATATGTAAATAGATTTAATATATTGAACGCTTACTAATATCAAATGACAAAGTCACTCATAAAATGGGAAAGGTTTCCCTTGCCTAGACTTAAAGAAAAGGCGACTAATAAATAGAAGGCTAACCTTCTAATTTAAATTTTTTAATTAAAATTGTTTCTAATGGTAACTTATTTTTAATTTTTCTTATTTAATCAGAACGATCAGCCATTACCTTGAAAAGTAATTCCGACCAATTTTATCTAATGCAATTAAAAAATTTCAACATCTCTACACTAATTATTGTAATACCAAGTTCATAGAGAGAAACCTGCTGCTAACTTAAATGAACTAGATAACCAACTTGATTGAAGAATAATGATTTTTTACGGGTATACCTTAAAAACGAACCAATATCTTTTCGTAAATAGCCTTTAATTTTCATTGTAATAGGCTCCAATTCATTAAGCTTTAACACATGGTGTTGTATGATTTTTATTCATCAAAAAAATAGCTAACATCAACATTAAAATAAATTGAAATAATCATTATTTTTGATGTTGATATATCACTTTGACCATTCTCATACCGAGATAATTGTTGTTGCGATATGCCAATAACCTTAGCTAAATTAGAGCCACTTAAGTTATATTTCAATCTAAGTTTTTTTATTTTTTTTCCAATGTTTTTTGATACGACATTAACTATGTTATCTCTATCACTTAGAATAGAAAGTGAATTGAAAATTTCATTTCTCATTAAAGCACCATTGACGTTGACGTATTAAATGAAATAAGACACCAATCGTTTAACTCAATATAGGATACAAAAAATCTGAGTTAAACCAAAACAAAAAAACAAATTAATTATTTAAAAAAATTAGCTACAAAGTTAATAGGTATTTTTTTACTAATTAAGGTTGTTAAAAATAAAAAGGTATAAAAAAACAATTATCAAACAACAATATACAAATAACCGTGTTAAATTTTTGTTAATAAAACCCTCAAGCTTTACTTACGCTAAATATTGTAAGGAATTGTAACTCCAATAAAAATAAGTCGCTATATGGCTAGTTATTTAGTGATTATTTAAATGTAGCCACCACTTTTTCTAGTTTTGGGTCGAGTATTCAATGTATTAATTTGGTTAAATGTAATGTTCTCTTTCAATGAAAGTACCAATGATTTTGTCAATCATTTCAACAGTTCTTGAATACCTCTATGTTTTTCTGTTCAGCCTTTTTATCTTGTTTCTTAAGTTCAAATTTTGATGTTTTATTCCCTGTGTAAATCGTTTACCAATCGAGTGAGTTTCCCTTGGTAATAACTGGTATGCTAGGTAATTATCGGTACACCAAAACTGAATATCAAACTTAGAAAGCCACCTTAATAATTTTTGCTGGCTCTTACGGCTCCTTGAGCCCAAGACATGCGCCACTATATGTTTTAACTGAAGTGACCAGACATACCATAACCATCGTTGTCGCTACTACAATAGCCATAAGAGTTTTATTTAATTTCACTGGGTAAATCCTCAACTAAGTCGTAATTTAAAGAAAAAATTAAAAAGAAGCCCTGTGATTAAATATTAATCACAATAGAATTAAATTTTAGATACGAAATATAGCTAAATTTACCTAGATAAAACCACTATATATTTATGAATACGGTAATTAAATCTTTTTGTCTTTTGAACTCTAGCTCACATAAATACTATAATTACTCACATAGGCTGTAAAGCAGGAGAAATCTATCGAATATACCAAGTTTAATAGTCAGTTATTTCTTGTCATATTTATTCATACTACAATTATTTTTACCCGATAAAAATCAATAGGTTACAAATAATGTGTTATTAATTCATACTTAACAACATTTCTTTCACATACATCAACCATTACTTTTTTGCAATTACTTACACTTGTTACGCGTGTTAATAATTTCATCTAACTAAACCGCCCCCTTAAATCTCCAGACAGTTGGTGTCATTTGACTTATTGATAATCTTAATACTCGTTTTTAGGCTAGTTCTTGAAAAATGAGATGAACGCATCCCAACTATTTGAGAGCGGTGAAGGGTTCGGCTGATGAGGTGAAGATCCTCACACACTTCTGACATCATTGTGCCCAGTACGAAATGAATAAAGCTCCCTAATGACTAGAGGGCCCACAACATGAAATCCCCCCGTTGTCGCCGATATCGCAAAACATCTTATACAGGTTCACTTCATTGAAGAACATATAGGTGAAGTTATCGATAAATAAAGCACGGTACCCTGTTGGAACACTTTAGCAATCATAAGCCTAGCCTTATCGGTACTGATGGGCTAACCAGCTTTCCTGATGCTATTAACTGTATCTATCCTCAAACGAAAGTTCAGTTGTGCGTCATTAACAAAATCCGCAACTCAATAACCTGATTTACGCTTTCCTTACTGATTGGTTTTCTATGGTCATTACGGCCTATAAACACAAGCTCATAACACTCTGATAGTAGTTTGAGTGAATTAAATAGCTCGATAACCTGCTTTGATAACGGTACAACATGCGGTCGCTTTATTTTCATTACTTCAGCTGGTATCTCCCAAACCCCTTTTTCTAAATCAATATCCTGCCAACGAGCAAAGCGGAGTTCTTGCGTTCTAACAGCCGTTAGCAAAATAATTTCAGTCGCTGTTTTGGTGATGATACTGCCAGTGTAACCAGCTAAATCTTTTAGGAAATATGGCAGTTCTTGATTTGTTAAGAATGGGAAGTGTTGCTTTTTAGGTGGAGTTAGAGCAGAAGCCAGATCAGGGGCTGGGTTATATTGCGCTCGACCCATAATAATGGCATAGCGAAAGACCGCAGCGCTGGCGGACTTTGCGCATCTTCTCTAAGGCTCCGCGTTTTTCCATCTTATGTAAGGTTTCAAGTAGCTCTAGGGGTTTAATCTCTGCTATCGGATGCTCACCAATATAAGGAAAGATATCCTTTTCAATAGTATCAATAATTTCATCACGATAACGTAGTGACCAGCGATCTGCTTTAGAAGTGTGTTATTCACGAGCTACTGCTTCAAAGGTACTTTCAGAGGCTAAATGTTTTTATTTACTTGAACTTTATTTTGAACCAGCAATTTTTTCGTGCATCAGCTAATGAAACTAGTGGGGGCATCCAAAAAATAGGGGAAAATTATGCCCCCAAACAGGGGTAGAAACCAGTAAACAAGGGGAGAATCAGACAGACTTCGAGATGATTAATCTTATTGATTTAAAAGGGAAATATAGACTTTGGGAGAAATTTAGAAACTGCGTTTGGCGGAAGATCACAGGAGTCGAACCTGCCCGGGACTGCTGGCAGCCCCAACTGGATTTGAAATCCAGCCGCCTCACCGGAGACGACGATCTTCCTCTATAACCTATAGATTGGAGCATGATTATAGACTGAATCCATTATTTTCTAAAGCATTGAAACTGCAACTATCACCTTTATTGATAAAAGCTAATAAAAACCCCACTTATTGATAAGCGCTGATAAGAAAAAACGTTATCTTGATATTGAGGTTTACATTTCTGCCCCCATATACTTTCTTATATTCATAATGGTGCGCTAATTTTATGCCCCATACACCAATCGTATTTGGGTATAAATTCACCATTTAACTTTTATTGTCAACACAGTAAGCCTTGGCCTACGAGCACAAGCCTGCAATCACAGGATGTTTTATGACAAATGCATTATTAACCGATTCTGCCCTACCTCGCTTTTCTACTATAGAGCCTGCACATGTTTTTCCTGCTGTCGAGCACGTACTCACCGAGTACCGTCAAACAGTTGAAAACCTCCTTGATGCCACAGACCAATATACTTGGGATAACCTGTGCCAACCGTTAGAAGAAGCCAGCGATAAACTCTCCAGAGTTTGGTCGCCAGTGAGCCACCTGCATTCGGTAAAAAATAGCCCTGAGTTGCGTGAAGCCTATGAACAATGTTTACCGCTGCTGTCTGAATTCAGTACGTGGATGGGTCAGCACGAACCTTTATATCAAGCCTATAAATCATTAAAAGAAGGCGCTGAATTTAACTCACTCAGCCAATCACAGCGGAAATCTATCGAGAATACTTTACGTGATTTCGAGCTATCTGGAATTGGCTTACCCCCTGAAAAACAGCAACGTTATGGTGAAATTGTTGCGCGTTTGTCAGAGATTGCCTCTAAATTTAGCAATAATGTGCTTGATGCCACCATGGGGTGGACGAAACTCATTAAAGATGAAAAAGAATTAGCGGGTATGCCAGAAAGCGCCATCGCGGCAGCTAAAGCCATGGCAGAAGCCAAAGGTGAAGAAGGTTATCTATTAACCCTCGATATGCCAAGCTACCTACCTGTCATGACTTACGCCGACAACGCAGAATTGCGCCGTGAAATGAGCTATGCATATAGCACTCGTGCTTCAGACCAAGGGCCAAATGCCGGTAAATGGGATAACAGCGAACTCATTGATGAGTTAATGGCATTACGCCATGAACTTGCACAATTATTAGGTTTTAAAAACTACGCTGATAAATCTCTGGCAACAAAAATGGCAGAATCACCAGAGCAAGTATTAGGCTTCTTAAATGACTTAGCACAACGCGCCCACCAGCAAGGTAAAGATGAACTTGCTGAATTAACCGCCTTTGCAAAACAGCATTATGGTGTCGATACCCTAGAGTCTTGGGACTTAGCGTATTATAGCGAAAAGCAGAAACAGCATAAATTCTCATTAAGTGATGAGCAACTACGACCTTATTTCCCGGAGCAACGTGTCCTTAATGGCTTATTTGAAGTCGTTCACCGTATTTATGGGTTAACGGCAAAAGAACGCAATGATGTAGAAACATGGCATAAAGATGTGCGTTTCTTTGAGTTATACGATGATACCAATACTTTACGCGGTAGCTTCTACCTAGACCTCTATGCACGTGAACACAAACGTGGTGGAGCTTGGATGGACGACTGCATGGGCCGTATGGTGCATAAAGATGGTTCATTACAAAACCCAGTTGCTTATCTAACCTGTAACTTCAACAAACCATTAGGTGATAAGCCAGCACTCTTTACCCATGATGAGGTGATCACACTATTCCACGAGTTTGGTCATGGCTTACATCATATGTTAACGAAGATTGATGTTGCTGATGTAGCAGGGATCAATGGGGTACCATGGGATGCGGTAGAACTACCAAGTCAGTTTATGGAAAACTGGTGCTGGGAACCTGAAGCACTCGAGTTTATTTCAGGGCATTATGAAACAGGCGAACCATTACCTGCAGAAATGCTAAGTAGCATGCTGGCTGCGAAAAACTACCAATCTGCAATGTTTGTGCTACGCCAATTAGAGTTTGGTTTATTTGATTTCACCTTGCATGCTGAATATGACCCAGCTAAAGGGGCTCAAGTTATGCCAACCTTATACGCCATTAAAGATAAAGTCGCGGTAGTGCCTTCACCTAAATGGGCACGCTTCCCGCATGCCTTCAGCCATATCTTCGCAGGGGGTTATGCTGCGGGTTATTACAGCTATTTATGGGCAGATGTTTTAGCCGCAGATGCATATTCGCGTTTCAGTGAAGAAGGTATTTTTAATCGCCAAACTGGTCAGTCATTCCTTGACAATATTTTAAGCCGCGGCGGCTCTGAAGAACCAATGGCGCTATTTGAGCGCTTCCGTGGCCGTAAACCAGAACTAGACGCGATGTTAAAGAGCTATGGTATTCATGGCTAATAGCACTGCGATCCAATTGATCTGTGAAGAGGGTGCCGATCGCGGCGCCCTTTCCCAACTTTCTGAAAAATGGCAGCTTTCTCATACCCCTAACGCGGTGATGGCTCTGGTACTAACCCCTGAAAACTTACAACTACGTAAACTGGATGAACCCAAACTCGGGGGGATTTTTGTGGATTTTGTGTCAGGAGCCATGGCTCATCGACGAAAGTTTGGTGGTGGTCGTGGTGAAGCTGTCGCCAAAGCTGTTGGAATTAAAAAAGATTATCTTCCTGACGTGATAGATGCGACGGCTGGCCTTGGCCGTGATGCCTTTGTTTTAGCCTCTCTAGGCTGCCGTGTCCGTATGTTAGAACGCCACCCTGTTGTGGCTGCATTATTAGATGATGGCCTACAGCGGGGCTATCAAGACGCTGAAATTGGAGAGTGGTTAAAAGAGCGTATGTCTTTGATCCATGCTTCTAGCATTACTGCTTTAAAAAAAGTGACTCACGCACCCGATGTTATTTACCTTGATCCAATGTATCCACATCGGCAAAAAAGCGCTTTAGTTAAGAAAGAAATGCGAGTGTTTCAGTCATTGGTAGGGGCTGATGATGATGCGGATTCCTTACTCGCACCAGCTATCGCCTTAGCAAAACGAAGAGTGGTTGTTAAACGCCCTGATTACGCAGAGCCCCTAGCGGGACAAAAAGCGCCTTCAGCAATTACGACAAAAAGCCATCGATTTGATATATATCCGTGCATTAAAAATAGTGATTAAAACGTAACGGCGAAGGGCGTATGTACAGGTGAAATTATCAATATAATACAGCCGCCCTTTCGCGTACGTTTACAGGTCAGAGAATTACAACACACCCTGCCCAAGCATTGCATCTGCGACTTTCACGAAGCCTGCGATGTTAGCGCCTTGAACATAGTTTGTTTGTTTCTCCTCACCCCCAAATTCAACGCAGTGTTGGTGAATATCCAGCATGATGTGATGTAAGCGAGCATCTACTTTTTCAGCTTTCCAACTGAGACGAGCCGCATTTTGCGCCATTTCTAAACCTGACGTTGCCACCCCACCCGCATTCGCGGCTTTACCTGGCGCAAACAAAACACCCGCTTCTAGGAACAACTCCGTTGCCGGAATGGTTGTTGGCATATTCGCCCCTTCTGCGACTGCTTTGACCCCATTTTTAATCAACACTTTTGCAGCATCAATATCTAGCTCATTTTGTGTTGCACAAGGTAACGCAATATCCACTGGCACATTCCACGGTTGCTGACCCGCTAAGTAAGTTAAACCAAACTCTTTGGCATACTCTTCAATGCGACCATAGTTATTTTTGATTTCTTCTAAACGAGCCAGTTTTTCTGTTGTAAAACCATCTTCATCCACCACAGTACCGCCTGAATCAGAAGCTGTGACAACTTTAGCACCCAGTTCCATGCATTTATCAATCGTATACTGTGCTACGTTACCTGAACCAGAAACAGCAACTCGCATACCATCAAAACCTAAGCCATGGCGTTTTAACATCGCATTAGTAAAGTAAACTAAACCATAGCCAGTCGCTTCTGGGCGGATCAAACTCCCACCGAAAGACAGACCTTTACCCGTAAATACACAAGAGGTGTCGTTAGACAGTTTTTTCATCATACCGGTCATGAAACCGACTTCACGTCCACCCACACCAATGTCCCCAGCAGGTACGTCAGTGTTTGAGCCAATATGGCGATATAATTCAGTCATCAAGGCTTGGCAAAAACGCATCACTTCACCATGGCTTTTCCCTTTAGGATCGAAGTCAGACCCCCCTTTGCCTCCGCCCATCGGTAATGTTGTTAACGCATTCTTCATTGTTTGCTCAAAGCCTAAGAACTTCAGAATTGATAAGTTAACGGATGGGTGAAAGCGCATTCCACCTTTGAATGGCCCAATGGCTGAACTGAATTGAACACGCCAAGCACGGTTCACTTGCACTTTGCCGTGGTCATCAACCCAACATACGCGGAACTGAATAACGCGCTCAGGTTCAACGAAGCGTTCAAGTAATGCTTGGTCACGATACTTTGCATTTTGTTCTAAAAAAGGCCAAAGAGAAGTGAATACTTCCCGCACAGCTTGTAAAAACTCAGGCTGTGAAGGATCTCTTTTTTGGACAGACTCCAAGAACGAAGATAGTGATTGTGTCATCTATGTCTTCCTTTTTAACATGTAGTTGTTGTGATGTGCCTCACTCTTTCTTGTCATTATTTTTAGGAAATGTGAGGTTGATTTGTGTTTGCCTATTGAATATATCATTAGTTTGTATTCTAAATTCAAGGTTTTTTTTCACTGTAATGCAAAATAAATCGCTTGACCTGCCAATAACCACCTCGAAGTACATATTTTGTAACAAAAAAAACGCCTGCATAAGCAAGCGTTTTTAGTGAATAATTTTTCTAATTTAGCGATGTGACTTATTCTTCATCGTCATTTAATGGCACAATCAACATATCCACATGAACTGTATTGATTAGCTGACGAGCAGATGACATTAACTTGCTCCAGAAATCTTGGTGATGACCACAGACGACTAAATCCATATTATATTTTTTAATCGCATCAACCAGTACTTGGCCTAAATCACCACTACCGCTAAGAGTTTCTTGGATTTCATAATCTGCACCTGCAGACAAGTCCTTCAGAGCGTTACGAGTTTCATCCGTAATACGCTGTTGCATGTCACCAAGGTTGACATCAATAAGACCTGTGTAGAGGTCCGAATAGTTCACATCAACATGGATCATGGATACTTTGGCCCCGTAAGGTTTTGCCATAGAGACAGCCTTATCCAGTAATACTTTACTTTCAGGTGATAAATCTACCGCCACAAGAATATGTTTGTAAGCCATAAGTAAACTCCTTCCAAATGCTGATTATCCAGTGGTTATGCCTTCACCACATCTTTATGAATACTATACCTGCAAATTGTGATTATTAAGTGTTGCTTTGATCACATCTAAGCAGATTAACCTTTAAATCATCAGTTCATATAACATTTTATAAAACAATAACATCATTCATTCAATATTAATATATTTGCCTAAACAATTTGAGCTAAGGATACACTAAAATTGCGTAAAACATTCTCCCATGCTCTTTTATATTTTAGACGAACATACATAGAAACTACTGACAATTTTCTCAATATAAACAAATAGTCATCATAATTTTGTGCCCGCTGCACTTTTTTTAAGCAAGAATATATCCTACAATAAAAAAACTTAGTTTAAGTGCAACGTTTTGCTGTATTTCCTTTGTGACAATTGCAGTGAGCTAGGCGCAGTTGAACTTTGCTGGTCACTTCTCATTAATACAAGGCATGAAAATCAATAGCATTACGGTAAAGCGATAGCTTTGCTGCTGAGAGAACCAATCAAAAGGTCAATAGCCCCTAGGTTCTAAGGAGGGGATTATGTTCAGTATGATTGCATTGTTTTGGGCATTATGTATTTTATGTATCTTGAATATGATGCGGTATTTTTCTTCAATTCGTGTTTTATTGTCCATTTTAAGGGATTCAGACCCTCTGCTCTACCAATCCGTTGATGGTAATGGGTTTTTTACCACCCATGGTCAACTGAACAAACAGCTGCGATTGGTTAGGTACATCAATAATAAACAATATATTGACCACTACGACCCAGAAGTCATTTTACGCTGTGAGCGAATTCGTAAGCAATTTATGATGATAAGTAGACTTAGCATTCTTGTTGCTGTAAGCCTAATCTACTTATTAGTGACAGGTTAATAATATTCACCCACCTAACGATAAAAAAAGAGTGATGGCCGTAAGGCCATCACTCTTTCGTATATTTATATTACTATGTTCATGTAACGTTTAAAGGCCCCATACAAACGATATGAAGCCAAGTTAAGCGCTGTTAGATAAACAGCAATGATAGCCAGTACAAACCGCCAGATAACACAATTGAGACAGGCAGAGTCAGTAGCCACGCTAAAGCAATGCTCTTGATGGTTTTAGTTTGCACACCACCACCGTCGACAACCATGGTACCAGCGACTGCTGAAGATAAAACTTGCGTCGTTGAAACAGGCATCCCAGTGTAACTTGCAACACCGATGGAAACCGCCGCCGTGACTTGCGCAGAAACACCTTGCGCATAAGTCATGCCTTTCTTACCAATTTTCTCACCAATGGTAACAGCAACGCGCTGCCAGCCAAACATGGTACCTAACGATAACGCTAAGGCAACAGCAATGATGATCCAAAGTGGCGCATACTCAACGGTATACAGCAAGTCATTACTCAATTTTTTCAGTAAACTCGCATCTTTCGAACTCGTTTCTGGTAACTTAGCAACAGCATTTGCGGTATCAGAGATACACATCAATAAACGACGTGCATGATTACGTTGATCAGGCGTTAGCTCTTCATAGCTTTGAATGCCATCCAGCATGGTTTGCGCTTGATTTAAAATCGCACCAGTACGGGAACTATCACAGTGGAATTCACCACCGGGCTCATCGCTGCTTTCAGCCACCACAGGGGCATTTTCTATCGCATGGTTTAACGCTGGTTTATGTGTTTCATAGTATTGTTGCAGGTGGACAACCGCATCATGCGTTTTAGCGATATCATAGCCGTTTGAATTCATATTCATCACGAAGCCCGCTGGCGCAACACCAATTAGCACCAGCATGATAAGACCGATGCCTTTTTGGCCATCGTTCGCACCATGGGAGAAACTGACACCAACCGCAGATAAAATCAATGCAGTACGCGTCCAAAATGGTGGCTTACGCTTCCCATCTTTTTTCTCACGTTCTGCTGGGGTTAAGTGAATTCGACGACGTTTCTTTGTGCCACTCCAATAACGGCGCAAAAAGAAAATCATCAAACCAGCTATCACAAAACCAATTGCGGGAGATAAAATCAATGACATGAAAATACTGATCATTTTCGGTACGTTCAAGGCATCAACTACAGATGAATCAGTTACAATCGCGTTGGTTAAACCCACCCCGATAATCGCCCCGATCAGCGTATGTGAACTTGAAGCAGGGATACCTAAGTACCACGTTCCAAGGTTCCAAATGATTGCAGCCAGAAGCAATGAAAAAACCATTGCAAGGCCGTGAGCTGAGCTCACATTAAGCAAGAGGTCTGTTGGTAAGAGGTGGACAATTGCATACGCAACGCTCAACCCTCCCAGCAAGACACCGAAAAAGTTAAAAACCCCTGCCATGACAACTGCGAACTGAGCCCGCATTGCTCTGGTATAAATAACCGTTGCTACCGCGTTAGCGGTGTCATGGAAGCCATTTATAGCCTCATAGAACAGCACAAATAACAGTGCTAGAACTAATAATAGACCTGTATGAAATTCTAAACCTGTAAAAAGATGTAGCATAGACGTTAAGCCATTATATGTTGGACATGAACGCGGCGCATTATCAGTGACAAACGCTGGCGGTGGAAGCAAAATCTAACCTTTTTTTGATTTAACTACCCATCAAAAAAGTACCTCATAGTAATTACCCCATATATTTCAATAGATTGGCTTAAACAAATTTATTCTGAATTTTTGCAACTTTTTAACGATGTTTCCAGAAAATAATCATCATTTGCTATTTTTTGCCGAATTTCTCTAATTATAATACGTCCTACATACTTTTCATCAGTTCTACCTCAAAGCTTTACATTACAATCATGACAAGATGACGTAAAATATCTATGTTCATAATGTAATTATGCTTAAAATCAAATATATAGAGAACCTTATTGTGAAAAATATTGACGTTATTATTTTAGGTGCAGGTGCAGCAGGTTTATTTTGTGCCTCACTCGCTGGCAAACGAGGCTTAAATACGCTGGTGCTTGATAACGGAAAAAAACTCGGCAGAAAAATATTGATGTCCGGGGGTGGCAGGTGCAATTTTACAAACATGTACACAGAACATAGCAATTACCTTTCAAGTAACCCTCACTTTTGTAAGTCAGCACTTGCTCGCTACACACAATGGGATTTTATTGCCTTGGTCGCAAAATATAATATTGCTTACCATGAAAAAACATTAGGGCAGCTTTTTTGTGATAATAGCGCACAAGATATCGTCGATATGCTAAAAACTGAATGTGATTTACCAAATGTGGCTATCAAGCTACGCAGTGAAGTCACCGCCGTCGAAAAAACAGATAATGGTTTCTTAGTTACTATCAACGGGGAAAATGTGAGTGCCCACTCACTCGTTGTTGCAACCGGAGGGTTATCTATGCCAGGTCTCGGTGCAACACCCTTTGGTTATCGTCTCGCAGAACAGTTTGGGCATACCATTATTCCTACACGCGCAGCATTAGTGCCTTTTACTTTACACAAGCCACTGTTAGAAGCATTACAAGTACTTTCAGGTATATCCGTTCCTGCTGAGGTTACAGCAATGGATGGGACCGTATTTAAAGAAAATATCTTGTTTACCCACCGTGGTCTCTCTGGGCCTGCAATTTTGCAAATTTCTAGTTACTGGCTTCCTGGCGAGTATGTAAGTATTAACTTACTTCCTAACCTTTCATTAACTGACTTTATTATGGTGGAAAAACAAAAACACCCTAACCAATCACTTAAAAATACACTGGCTAAATTATTACCAAAACGGTTAATCGAGGTATTACAGGCGCTAGGGCAAATCCCTGAGTGTCCACTAAAGCAACTTAATCACCCTCAGGTTGAAGCACTACATAACACCTTACATCAATGGCAGGTACAACCTAATGGGACTGAAGGCTATCGTACCGCTGAAGTTACACTTGGTGGAGTGGACACACATGAAATTTCATCTAAAACGATGGAATCGCTTAAAGTATCTGGCTTGTATTTTATTGGTGAAGTCATGGATGTGACGGGTTGGTTAGGCGGCTATAATTTCCAGTGGGCATGGAGTTCAGCAGCAGCATGTGCTGAAAATTTACCTTAAACTGAACGCATAAAAATACGGTCATCCGAATTGGTGAGCGTGATATTGCTCACCATCAACCAAAACAATCTGCTCATTGCTTGATTAAAGCCATCACCGAAAAGTCCCAAGCGCGGCCGAGGTCATGATCGAATTAAAATAAGCAATCATCTCGGAAGACAGAACCGCCGTACACTTAACCCCCAATTTAAATTTTTCGAAATTGAAATTTATAATTAGATAGCTCTAATAATTCTAAACGCTTTAAGGTGGTTAGGTTACGCCATAGAACTCGGGTTTTTAATTCTCACTATACTCAATCAGCACTGTCTAAGACAGCCAATAAAGCCCTTACTTAACAAAGAACCATATTCATAACTATCCTTGAGATTTTCCCATGAAACTCTTTTTTAACCTTTCATGTTAGGAAGTCATGTAAAAAACCATTATCTATATTATTCCTTTATTATATATAACCTATAGACAGTTCTATAAGTTTAGATATTTTTTTATATTCAAACTTTCGTTCATTACTTGGGTGCTTAACCAGCTTTAAACTCACAGCGGTTGAACTATTAAAAATGTGTAATCTAACATACAGTAAAAAACCATTTACACCCCATTTAAATTATAAATAAGAATGAGATTTCTAGACATTAACTTATTATCAATAATATTTAGTTAGTTTAAAATATGTTTTTTAGATATTAAATTTATATTTTTTATATTAAATGGCCCCTTTCGGGGCTATCGGTGTCATTATAAAATACTGAGATAGTATTATCGAGTTAGAGTAATTCGAGTGCGCGATTTTAACATTTCATTTTGATCCTCTACTTTGTTTTCATCAAGTGCTTTTCTAGTTGCCTCAATAATAAAGGAACTAAGAGATAAGGAAGTATATCCGTTTTTTTTAAAGTATTGATATTTTTCTATATATTCAATTGGAATATTGATTAACTTTGCTTTTTTTAACATAAAATCACCATTGCGTTGATTTATAACCTTGTATGTATCTGTGTAGAAATGTGACTAACATCATCTAAATTTAAGGTGAAACAATATAAAACGATTAACAGTTCTAAACAAAAAATAAAAAGTAACAAATATTAAATATCAATATTATTCATACATTTAGGAGAAACTATCCATCTTCCCTAAAATCAACCGAATAGCTAGATTAGATACACACATTACCATAACTGGCTTTACATCTAACTCACTTTTAAAAATAGACCTCAGCCATTAGCAGCAATCATTAAATTATCTTTCATATCATAAACGAATAGTTAGTATGCTTGATTTAATATTATAAATATATTTATAACCACTATAGAAATATTGATTTATATCCGAACCCCTTATCGGATATCAATACCGGTTCATTACCCGCACGGATAGCCCATTTATCAGGCACAGGCCCTCACAAGGTTCCTGCCTTTAGTGCTCCTTTCTGCGGTTTCCTATCTCTCTTAAGATTTCATTAAAGATACGGTCGAAACTATTTCTCATAGTATTAGTTTTTGACTTACTAACTATCTCACCTTTTGGTAAAAAATCGGCTGAGTCAAAATCTATCACAAAGAACTCGCCATTATTATATATGATGTTCCCCTTATTTATGTCGTTATGTGAGATCCCATGACTTTGCAATAAAGAAGATAGTTTCTCAGATGGTTTACTCGTTTTAATTGCCGTCTCTATTTTTTCTAATAACACAGGGTTAGATAAGTCTTTAATACTACTTAATACATACCCATCTATTTTCTTCAATTTCACTGACACCGTTGCAGAACCATCTTTGTATGGAGTAACTCTTACTGTACCTGAACCTTTTCCATAATACCGATTAAATCCTTCTGCATTTTTTTTTGCTGAAGAGAGCCTACTTTTGTGAGTCTTATTAATTCTGCTCTTATAGATTTTGCTAACAAACCCATCCCCTATATCATAAACCTCACTTAAACTTCCTGTACCAATGACAACTGGTTGTATCTTAGATTGGTTTTTTATATGAGACATCGCCACTTTTTCTGGCATGCCAACACTTTCCATCATATTTTCTAGAGGCGTATTTATATAATTAAATCCTCGTTCCCTACTAAAACAAACAGGGGTTATTTTCTTACTACCAAATATTTTTTTACCCGTAACCATAAACTGTGGCTCATCTATCCAACCCTGTGAGCTAATTAACTTGAAATAAACATTATCGTATTTTAGATAAAGTGTCCCTTTTTCCGACTCATATAATCCAGGATTGGTTTCAGATGGTTTAATCCCTCGGATTCGTCTTTCGGGGACCCCATTATTCCTGTTCTCATTAAGCTTGCTTATCAGCCCGTCAGAAAAATGTAAGCACGAAGAACCCGGTGATCGCCCCAGTCGACATGGTGAGTAGTTTACGGATAATTTCTTCTTTTCATTGACAATGAAATATCTTTTACCGAACCGAGACACCTTTATGTCAGCACTGTCAGTTTTTATAACACCACTTAAACTCGCACTCCTTCCATTTTCTGGGATGTAACGATAGAACTCATAACCAATTTTTATTGCATGAAAGGATCCTGCAGATGTTTGACTTGTTACGGTATAGATACCATGCTGATTTGGGCTTATTGAAACCAGTGTTTTTTTGTCTATGCTCCCATTTAATAGTTTACCTATCCTAAATGGGAAGTAAACTTTTTCACCTGATGTTTTAATGTACTTGGGAGTTCTTACCCATTGCTTATTTTTCAAAGAGTAAGATATTCTTCGGTGCTTACCATCGATATTAGTAAAATATCTACCATTTTTAATAATAAACTCTCTGTCAGTCCCTTTAATATTAACTGACAATTTGTTATTTTTAAAAGATAAGCCCTCAGGCACCCTTAACTGACCTTCAATTGTTTGTCCTTTTGAATCTTTTGGGGAGGTAGCTACGATGCTTTTACCCAAAGTAATAAGTTGGTCATTTACTTCAAATAAATCATCCGTATTCAGTTGTTTATTATCGATGCTATCCGCTATCATTCTGAATAGAGCCCCACCCAATCTTTGTGTAACCACAAGTGGCTGACTACCAGGTAGCAATGCTGTAATTGCCGATATCGTTTTGTCTACCTTTGAGGTTATCGATAAAAGATTTACCCTTTCTTCTGGGGTTGGGCATCCGTAATTATTATTATAATAATGAATAACCTGAGATTCCTTTGCAAGTTCACTTACTGGGTTCCTTAAAGTTTCACCAATCTGTCTGAATACATCTGGGCGGGATAAGTTTTGTCTTTTTTCAAAACACGAAGAATCCAACTTTACGGTTTTAACATCATCAGGTTCAGGTGGAGGGGTCGTTGTTTTCTGTTTAAAAACCGCATATCTAGATGACCGATTTTTTATAGGCAGCTTTTTTTCTTTATCTTGATATCCTGCTGCAGGTAATACACTGGCCTTTTGGATGGTCTCCCAGAAGTGATTACTGTTAGCCGATTGCTCAACATTTTCAGACATTGAAGGTTTCATTTCGCTCTCGGATACCGTTGTTGGGCTAGTTGCAACAACAGGGGTATAGGTTAACTGAACTTCGGTTAGCAACATTAGCAGAGGGGCTGCTATACCCTGTCGCGGATTTGTAGTCTGGTACGATGATCTGCTCAACTGTTCATGAGAATTGACAACTCTGCTAATACTTCGTCCTAAAAGGTGTATTTCATCCGGAATGGCTGAATGGTCAGAGTTTATGCCCCGAGTCTGTTCTATAGGGTTCATCCTAAAACTATTGTGCAGCTTATTCTGATAAGCTCCTGCTGTAACTCTGTACTGCAACGCTGATATTGGCATAATTAGTCCTTTTAATTAAAACGGCGTGCTTATCGGTATTTACGATTTTTGATTGCAGCCCCAAGGCATACGTTTTTAATATCCTTTGAGAAATTTATAGGCAGCATGACGATTACAGATTGGTGAATAATAGACATCTACTGTCTCCCTATTTTTATCAATCACACGGTAAAGATAAAAGCATTTACCCGTTATCCTTCATATAGGTTTTATTAAGTTGCCATAAAAAGACAGTACAAATAAATTGATATGTTTTGATGATATCGTTCCAATCACATATTTAATCTAAAACTTATCATGAAAAGCCAGTGGAATATCTATAGACCCTATATATTTAAGATAATAATTTATAGTGAAATATTTTTTGCTAATCAGAAAGTTAATTAATATTATATTTTTATACTAAAAAATAAAACTGGCTGAAATATAAATAAATATAATTCAGGGTATTACCTTATATCTTAAATTCTAAAACGCTTCAAAATACGCTTCTATTTTTATCATTGTAGAGGTTATATGAAACTCCCAGCTCCATTCATAGCCCAAGAAAACATAAAACAGATAACTTCACTAACCGATAGAGTGCTCCTTGATATTAATGGTACCCCAGCGTGGGTGGGGAACTATGCTTATGGTATGTGCTTAGCGATAGATACTGGCTTACAAAATATAAATACAAAATGGCTAATGCATGTTTGTTTATGGCTGGCATCTAAGTGCAGTTTTACTGATGATAGCCTTATTTTAGAATCTAACCGTTTATATTTACTACGTCATTACAGCAAAGAACTAAATCATCAGCAGTATAAAAAGCTAATATATCAACAGACTAAACTAGTTAAATGGCTATTTAAACACTATACAAACACGATATTAACCGATAATTAGAACTAATATAATGATAAGAATATTATTTGTTTTTATAACAATAGCTGCCTTACATTGCTATGGGGCTTTAGCATCGACAATACCATGGAAAAATGACTCACTTTTTTTTATTTCGAGTAGAGGAAATAAGCTTTCAGAAGTCCTACGTGATTTCGGAGCAAATTATAATATTCCTGTAATTGTGAGTAATCAAATAGATGATATTTTTGTCGGGACCATCCCTAAAATGCTCCCTGAATTAGCATTAAATAAGATTTCTCGTATGCATAAGCTCGCTTGGTACTATGATGGACAAGCACTTTATTTCTACAAAGCTCAAGAAGTAAGCTCCGAACTTATAGCTCCAACTTATTTAAATATAAATACTTTTATTCAGCAATTAAAAAACAGTAATATATTAGGTCAACCTTACTGCCAAGCTAGTATTATTTCTGCATCTAATACCCTACAAATACAAGGTGTTCCCATATGTATTCAACGCATTGAAGCAATGGCAACCCGTATTGATGCACAAAAATTAAATCAAGACCAAAACCAAGAAGAGATCCGTGTATTTCCTCTCAAGTACGCTAATGCAGCGGATGGAAATTATGAATATCGAGGCCAAAAAATTATTGTCCCCGGCATTATTAGTGTCCTAAAAGATATGGCTCAGGGCCGAACATTACCATTATTACAAAACCAAGGGCAACCATCTCCAACAGATAGCAATCTTCCTATGTTTTCTGTAGATCAAAGACAAAATGCAATTATTATTCGTGATAGAAAACTAACAATGCCACGCTATGCCTCACTCATAACTCAATTAGATAAAAAACCAGTTATTATCGAAATATCAGTGCTCATTGTTGATGTTAATGCCGAAGACTTAAGTACATTGGGCATTGATTGGTCAGCATCCGCCCAAATTGGCGGTGGAAATATAAGCTTAAATAATAACGGAATACCTGATACCAGCAGCTTCTCTTCTATCGTTTCTAATACTAGTAATTTTATGATTAAACTCAATGCACTTCAGCAAAATGCTAAAGCACAAATATTATCTCGCCCTTCAATTGTAACATTAGATAATAACCAAGCTGTTCTAGATAGGAGTATCACATTCCATACAAAACTCATAGCTGACAATACAGCAAAATTGGACTCGATATCAACAGGCTCATTATTACGGGTAACACCTCGGCTAATTGAAGAGCAGGGAAAAAAAGAAATCATGCTAACCCTATCAATTCAAGATGGTAGGCAAATCCATTCAACTAGTGAATTAGAACCACTACCTCAAACACTAAGTTCTGAAGTTTCTACCCAAACTCTTTTGCAAGCTGGGCAAAGCTTATTATTAGGTGGTTTTGTACAAGATGAGCATAGTGAGGGTGAACGCAGAATCCCATTGCTTAGTGATATTCCTATTATTGGAGGTTTATTTAACTCTTCTCAAAAAAATAATCGTAGCACAATACGCTTGTTTCTTATTAAAGCACAGCCAGCCAACCTATACCAATGATGAAACCTCTTTATAAATTAAAATGGCTAAGTGGAATATTAGCGGGTCGAGAATTAGCACTCCCACTCGGTGAAATTCGCTTAGGGGGAGAAACACCTGATATCGCCTTACCACTAGAGTTAAATGCGGAAACACTATTGATCGTGAATGAACAAGGCATTCGCTTGTCTCAGCCTGTTCCCCTTTGGGTAGATGGGTTGCCTTGGGAAACTAATGAGCTATTGCCTCAAAAAAGAGTGATAGACCTCGCTGGATTAGTCTTTATATTTGGAGATATAGAACAACCATTACCAACATTAGCAATTCCGCTAAGAAGAAATAAAAATAAAACTCACGTTGTTACACTAACAATAGCCATCATTTTTTTATTCTTAGCACTCCTTGCTATAGGGATCTCAACTGACATATCTCCAGAAAATGAGGAGCCATTTGATAAAGTTATTTGGTTAGAGCAACAAATGAAACAACCAGATCACCTAGGTTTGCAAGCAAGCTTTGATAATAATGGCATAATTCATCTCAGCGGCGTATCAGTTTCAAAAAATACGATTTATCAACTACAAGAGCAATTCGCCCAATTTGGTTTCTCCTTTTATAATAAAAGCATCGATGTTAGCACACTACATAACCTAGTTCGTCAAACACTAGAAATGAATGGTTATCATGATATTGATATTACTCAAGGTAATAGCTTAGATAGCGTGAAAATTTATGGTGATATTCAATTTGATAATCATTGGCAGCAAACACAAGCTCAAATAAATCAAATTAGTTTATTAAAAAGTTGGGTTGTCATTAATGACCGCTCAGAAGAATTTAAAAAAACACTCCATTTTCTTGATTCAGAATCACTTTTAGAGGGACTGAATATTTCAATTGAAAATAATAAATTATTAGTTAGCGGAAAAGTTCCAGATAAAGATTTAGAAAAATTAAATATTATCATTAGTGATTTCAATAAGTCACAAAAAACAAGAATGAAAATAAACTATCAAAACATTCCTAACAAAAATATTATTGATGAATTTTTACCTGGGAAAATTATAAGTATTGGAGGTAATGATGAATATATTTACCTACAACTATCTAACAATATGAGACTATATAAAGGAAGTATTTTACCAAATGGCTATAAGGTGTATTCTCTCAGTATGAATACTCTAATGTTAATATATAAACAAAATTTTTTATCAATTCCAATTAACCTTTAAATATAAAAAAATGTCACAGTTAACGAGTTTAGAACGTAAATTAAAACAAGATAAATCAGGTGGTTATCGTGATGGCCTATTATTCAGAATCAATGCTTCTAAAGAAGACCTGACTAATAGACTGAATGAAACAAACAATTCAATATTGAGAGAGAAAATATACCATATCTTAAACTCTCATTACCAAGTAGAAGAAATCATTGTCATAATATGGAAACGCTATCATCCGGAGGTACTGAATGTATATTGATTTAGCTGAATTAGTTACTAGTGCAATTAGCCATATAGGGCGTGAAGATATACTTCAAAATAATAAAATTGATAACCACTCTGCAATCACTATTAGTTTACATGAGATGCCTGACATTAATATATTCACGGTAGATGAGATGCCCATGATATGGTCAGTATTAAGCCCCAAAGATGAGCTGAATACTGCTTTACATAGTGAAATAATATTGTCAAAATTAATGGATAATACTAACCAATATTTTTACTTTGGGCAGCCTGCCTTATTAAATATTAATGACTATATAGAATTGAGAGCTGTTTTTTCACCTTTTGCTTTAAAAAATGGAGAATCCGCAGCAGATGCAATAAATACTTTCGTCTCTTTCATGAGTAAAATTATTAATTTATGTAAACAGTAAAACAAAATAGAAATTTCATTATAACTTCGCCCGTTTTTTTATATTTAAAATATAAAAATACATTTAAAATGATAAATGATAAATGATAAATGATAAATGATTAGTCGATAAATCATTTATCATTTACATATTAATTTAAATAAATAATAATTAGCAATAAAGAGATATTTGCTCTAATAAAATATGCTTATCTTTCTCAGACCATTCACCAATTTTAACTTTGCTCTCTAAGTACTGGCAAGCATCATAAATACCATTTATACCTGTCAACGCTGCGCAGCCTTTTATTGAATGCAATACTGCTAAAAATTTATTTCCCTGTTTTTCATGCCATGCAATTTCAATTTGCGTTGAAAACTGTTCAAATGTTGATTTAAACCTAGACCTCAAATCATCACATTCATTGATATTAATTATGGCATCATTTTTTCTTTTATTTTTAGCTAATTCAATCCCCCTTCCCAACTGAATCATAATAACTTTTTCAATAAGATCAGACAATCTATCAATATTAAATGGCTTCAATAAACAATCATTAAACTTCACATTTGTATTATCATTATACTGTATACCTCTATCCCCCGCTGTTGTGGCAATAATAGGAGTGTCATTGTCTAATATTTCATTTTCTAATGTTCTCCAACGTAAAAGCGTTTCAAACCCATTTTGCATTGGCATATTCAAATCCATTAGAACCATGTCATAAATGTTTTTTTTGCCTAAATCAATAGCTATAGAACCAGAACTTGCTAAATCTACTTGATGCCCCATATTTTCCAATATTATTTTTATTATATTTTGATTCAGGGAAACATCATCAACAACCAAAATTTTTAATGACCATAAAGTAGAAGACGCTAAGTTATGTTGCTTCCCTTTATGTTTCCTATTAAATCCAGATGAATTATTACAAAAAAAGCCAGATGGGACATTAAAATCTGAATAGTCTAATAACTTGCTCTTTCCTAAGTTCAGATTAATTTCCCATAAACGTAATTGTTGACCAAAGCCAATATATTTTATAGCTGATGAATTAAACACTTTCCTTAAACACTCATCGCTTTTCATTGGAATATATAATTTAAAATGAGTTCCTTTCCCTAACTGACTTTGTATTTTTATTTTACCATTCATTAGCTTAATAAGATTTGCTGATATGCTTAACCCTAACCCACTGCCATTTTCATTTAAATTCACCTTAAAGAATGGTTTAAATATTTTATTTTGTTGGCTGATATCAATACCTATTCCAGTATCAATAATATCGAAAACTAAATTAGATTTATCTATACCTACTTTAATCTTTATAGAACCTTCAGTTGTAAATTTAATCGCATTTCCAATTAGATTAATAAGTATTTGCATTAAACTTATTTGGCTTACCCTTACCTTTTTAGGAGTATCTGGATAAATATACGTTGATAACGCTAATCCTTTTCTTTTTGCCTCAAAACTAACAATGACCATGACCTTATCAATAAGCTCAAATAAATCAACCAATTCATAACCTAAGTTATAGTTTATCTCTTTAAAATTGAATGAATTATTAATAACATCTAGCATATAATCAGCAGATGTACGCATGATTGCTAATAAATTTTGTTGCTGATGTGTTGGTGATGTCTGTTGCAATAACTCTAAAGCACCAATAATACCATTCATCGGGGTTCTTATTTCATGAATAATACTTTCGCTTATTTCAGCCATATGATCTTTTTTCATTGGTTTACCTATAATTTTACAGACAGAGATTATAAAAATATCATCTAATAATCTATAGCCCTGAGATATTCAGTCAGAATTAATTTTTCTCCCATACATTTTTGGTATAATACAAAACAATAAATCATTCACAAATACAAATAGTAACAAAACAAAATTAAATAATATGTCACCCGCCAGATAATTTTCTTGATAAATATCATTCCTTGTAAAAAAATGAAATTATCAATAAGTATACAACATGAATTTTAATTATGATTAAATTTAAAAAAGCAACAAAAAAAGTAATATTTGAATATACTTGAAATATCACTAATATAACTTATCAATATAGAAATGATAAAATTAATTTTGTAATTACTTTATTGAAACACACAAAACAATTACTATATTTAACTGTTAACTATAATTACATTCACCTCATAAACATTTTAATCAGGATAATATCACAAATAAAACATGGAATTATTTCTAGCATAAATAAAAATACGATATTTATATTAATATACAGTTACACTTTAGCGTAACCAACCATATAAATTAACAACTTATCCATAAAAAATAAACATTGAACAATGGTGAGGGAACTAAAAGCCTTATAAACTCAGGCTTTTACCTTATACTCAAAAACAGCATCCAACTTCATAATATCATTCACATGATATTTCTGGAATTTTTAGATGCCTTTATTAGACCAGCCATTACAATTGATTCTTATATTATTTATGCTATCTATTTTTCCTTTAGCTCTCGTATTAGGTTCGTCATTCCTAAAAATAGCGATTGTATTTTCTTTACTGCGTAATGCATTAGGTATCCAGCAAACACCACCAAATATCGCAATCTATGGCTTAGCACTCGTCTTAACCTTATTTACAATGGCCCCTATTATTCTTGCTATCCAAAGTAATTTAATTAATGAGCCTATAGAAATAGAATCACCGCTATTTATTCAGAAAGTTGAAAGAAATATATTATTACCTTATAGAGAGTTTCTTAAAAAAAATACAGACCCTGAACAACAATTTTTTTTTGCCAATATCGGTCATCAAATTTGGCCTGAAAAGTATCATGATAAAATTCCAGATGAATCTTTACTTATCCTACTCCCCGCTTTTACCGTTAGCCAACTTATTGAAGCCTTTAAAATAGGTTTATTGTTATTCCTACCGTTCATTGCAATCGACTTAATTGTTTCCAATGTATTACTCGCAATGGGAATGATGATGGTTTCGCCGATGACAATATCTATGCCCTTAAAACTATTAATTTTTGTATTGATGGGGGGCTGGGAAAAATTACTTAGGCAACTGATTCTTTCATTTTCGTAACACTAAGGCCATAAATAATGAGTGAAACTATGGTAATCCAATTAGCAAAACAAATGATGTGGCTTGTTTTACTTTTATCTTTACCTGTCGTCGTCGTCGCATCATGTGTGGGAATTTTAATTAGTTTGTTACAAGCATTAACCCAAATACAAGAACAGACAATTCAATTTCTTGTCAAGTTAATTGCTGTTTCTATTACACTTGCAATCAGCTATCGCTGGATGGGTGACGTAATTCTTACTTATGCAGATCAAGTTTTTGACATGATACTTCATATGAGGGAGTAAGCTCTTGACCATCTGGATTGAATACCTACCCATCCTTGGACTAAGCATGTTACGCTGCTTAGGTGTTTTTCTTCTTGTTCCTTTGCTGAATAGCTCTAACCTAGGCGGTACTTTAGTTAGGAACTCACTACTTTTAGTGATTATATTACCTATTGCTTATATGTACCCCAATTGGACCCAATCTAACCTTAATATTAGTGGATACTTATGGTTAATTATTAGTGAGGTGAGCATTGGGTTAATACTCGGTTTTTGTGCTGCAATTCCCTTTTGGGCAATGGATGCAGCAGGAACAATAATAGATACCATGCGCGGTTCTTCAATGGCAAGTATCATTAACCCATTATTAGGGCAACAATCCTCGCTATTTGGAGTGTTATTTAGCCAAGTATTTAATGTTATTTTTCTTATTAGTGGAGGTTTTAACCAACTAATAGCGGCTATCTATAATTCCTATATTTCTATCCCACCAGCCAGTACATTAAATTATCATATTGATGCTTTTTCTTTTATCTCCAGTTTATGGCAACTCATGTATGAACTAGGTATTCGCTTTGCAATGCCAGCCATAGTCGTCATCGTCTTAGTTGATATGGCTTTAGGGTTAATTAACCGCTCAGCGCAACAACTTAATGTTTTCTTCTTAGCGATGCCAATCAAAAGTGCATTCTCCTTATTAATGCTGATTATCTGCTTCAGTTTTGCGTTCCAACATTTATTGGCCTATAGCCTAGACTATTTGAATATCAGCCTAAATTTATGGGACTTTTTCAATGAGTGAGAAAACAGAAAAGCCCACATCGAAGAAAATCAAAGATGCGCGAAAAAAAGGCCAAGTAGCGAAAAGTAATGAAATAACCAGCGGTATGCAGCTAGTCATTTTACTGACTTATTTTAGTTTTGAAGGCCCTGAACTTTGGAATGCCTTAAAATTGATGATTAATACTAATATTAATTTTATTAACAATGATAGTCATTTAGCGATTGGCCAGTGGCTAAATACTTTCTCTTCTATCGTGATCCGTTTTACTGGTGGTTTAGCCGGCGTTATCATATTGACGTCTGTTTTTACCATAATGGCTCAAGTTGGGCCATTATTGGCAACAGAAGCGTTAACACCATCATTTAAAAAACTCAATATATTATCTAATTCAAAACAGATGTTCTCAATGCAGAATCTATTTGAATTTGTTAAATCTATATTTAAAACAGTAACACTAGCAATTATTTTTTACTTGTTACTAGCTCAAAACACTAATTCAATACAGTTTTTACCTTTGAACCCTGTTATTAATGGCGTTATTTTATGTATTCATTTACTTTACTGGATGATTTTAACTCTAATTGGATTCTATATTATATTTGGTATTGCTGACTTCGCATTTCAGAGATATAACAACACCAAGAAATTGATGATGTCTATTGATGAAATTAAAAAAGAATATAAAAATAGTGAAGGTAACCCTGAATTAAAAAGCAAACGGAAAGCAATACACCGAGAAATTCAAAGTGGGAGCTTATCTAAAAATGTCGCTAAATCAACGGTCGTGATTAAGAACCCAACACATGTTGCAGTATGTCTGTATTATAAAATTAATGAAACACCATTACCGAAAGTCATTGAAGTCGGCTTTAATAGCCGAGCCTTAAATATTATTAGGTTTGCAGAGAAATCAGGAGTACCTATTGTAGAGAGTATCGATTTAGCCCGTGCATTAGCAAAGAAAACCTCAGTAGGTCATTATATTCACCCAAGCTTATTTGAACCTGTCGCTAATATTTTGCGTATGGTTATGAATTTAAGCTATGAAAAAGAAAACCCCAAAAATGAAGATTAAACTCATTCTTTTAATAATACCGTGTATGGCGCTAATCGCTTGTACTACCGTAAAAAAAGAGCCTAATAATGAGCGTCCATTAATCAATAATAACACATTGAATTTAAACAATAAAAATACGGAAAACACTTTAACCTGGAGTGAGTTTTTTGACGAAATCTCTTCCAACTCCGAATTGAAAATTATGGAGTCAAATTTAGATGAATATAATAATAGCCTTGAAAATAAAATAAACAACACATTGTTCAATAAAGAAAAAAATATCGAAAATATAAATCTAAATAAGGTTTCAGAGGAGTGAAATGATATATATAAATTTAATGAAGATGACGAAGCAGATGAATTACTTGATATTGAACCAATATCAGAAAATAACACTAATATAGCAAATAAATTAATTTCATTATTTTTATCATCACCGCCCACAGACAATCATCATTTATCACCTGATGATGAAATTTAATTTATTGACTGCTTGTTAGCCTATTGCCTCAACAAGCAGTCAAGCTTAACCTGCCACTATAAAATCAATTAGCATAATGTATCTATTCTAACCGCTAATCGTTCCCCTATGCGTAATAGTGTACCAAAAGCAAAAATACGATGACCAACTTTTAATGAAACAGGTGTATTATAATGTTTTTCACTTTCAAATAAGTACCCCGGCCGGATCTGGCTTAGCTCATTAATTGAAATATTCAAATTAGCAACTTCCACTGAAACAGGAATCAATGTATTTGAAATTTGATTATCTGTATTGGCTAAGCTATCTGTAGGTATATCAATCCAGTCATCAAAAGTATCCATTAATGTCTCCACGCTAAATATGCCTGACTCGCCATCTTGACAAACAATGGCAAGTGGACGATGAGTAAAAAGAAAAAACTCTCCACGGGTAATCTCTGCTTGCTGTTGAAGCACCAGCGCATTACCTTCTTGTATAGAATATATTTGCTGACTATTTAATAAACACCAACCCGCCACTAACTTTGCCCCAATCATAATTGGCGAGCTTATTTCTTGTTCATCAGTTATCGAACCGTTCTCTATGAGTACCTCTAACCAGCTATCAGGGGCTTCAATAACGTGAAAATTAAGTATTCTATTATGATGTTTCGCACACAACTGCCACCCCACGCCTTGCGGTAAAGAGCCCGTGCTTATCTGTTTAACTGTTGGCCACTGAAAATCATCAATATCAATGCATGCCTTGAGAGTATCTATTGTCCATATCGCGAGTACGTCCTTAAACTCATCAGAAACCATAGAAAATGATGGAATAGCAAGTACTGGACTAACCCATTGACACCATTCATTTTCATCTACCCAAAAATCAATAGAATTACCATTTATACAAGTTGTCAGTAACAAACCGATTGCCAAATTCCGATGCTCAAATGTTAAAGATAGAGTTCCTTCATCGCCGATTAATTGACAACCTGTACCTACTGCACGAATAAGTTTTGCTGTTCTATTATTAATTTCAGGTATCGGCATGATTAACCTTTAAAAAAATCGAGCAATTAAATTTTATCGAAAGCCCCCTTTTTATTTGCTCAATAATTTTATTCAACTCTTGATTATATAAAGAAGTATTCAAATAAAGACAAATAGATATACCTACCTCATTATAATCAGCCTCAATAATCATCCCTGCTAATGGGCCATTTGTTAAACACCACTTTAATTGATTATTTTGATTGTTAGAACAATTCAACGATAATTTTTTCAGTAACTGCTCACATAATTCAGCGCTATTTGACACATCAATATAACTTAAACACTTTCGTTCTTGTGTTATATCATTATTATTGACCCCTCCTTTTATTGGAATAGTCAATAATTCTTCAAACTGATGTTGAGCATCTTGGTGAGATGCCGTATCGTCCATACCATTATTTAATATAATAACATTGCGGCGTGATGACATTACTTTAGTACACATAGTTTATTCCATTAGGAGTTTTAGTTTTTCTTGCTCGATTATATTTTCTTGTAATAAACTTAATTGTTGTTCTTTTTCTATCTGTAATTCACTGTATATTCTTTTAGCCATACTACTTTTTTGTAGAATTGCCTGATCTTGCAGGTAATAATTTGTCAACGTAGTGCGATACTCTCTAATAGCACTGGGTGTCAGTAATTGTTCATGTGAACCATAATGTTTCCATTGCTCACAGAGTTCCTCCCTGAGTTTCATCAAACTTTCATTAACCTGAATTTGCTCACTTATCTGTTGATTTAATTGCGTTAAAATAGAACGAAGTCGCGTTTCACGGCGCTTTTTTAAAGCAAATAAAGCCGTTAAGGTTGTTTGATAATTTTGCATAACATATCCAGTGTATCTTGGAACTTAACCCGCTCATCGGTTGGTTGGCAAAGAAACTCCCTGATTATTGGCCTTTTCATTAATGCTTCATCGGATTCAGGGTCTTGCCCTGTTTGATACTCACCAACACGGACTAACAGTTCAATGTCTTTCCA
The DNA here is from genome assembly GCF_041344805.1 of Providencia sp. TYF-12. Taxonomy (NCBI): domain Bacteria; kingdom Pseudomonadati; phylum Pseudomonadota; class Gammaproteobacteria; order Enterobacterales; family Morganellaceae; genus Providencia; species Providencia sp. TYF-12. Next base: position 132,899 of record NZ_CP166833.1, on the reverse strand, counting down.
AGCAGCTTGTAATTTTCTCAATTTCCCTGCATTTTTACGGTGCTGCTCACTGGTAACCTGCCCCATAACTCGGCTAATACTCGCATTGATGTCAATCGCAGGGTAATGATTTTCCTGCGCTAGTTTTCGTGAAAGAACTATATGTCCATCTAGAATTGAACGAACCTCATCTGAAACGGGCTCATTCATGTTATCGCCCTCAACAAGGATAGTATAAATAGCGGTAATACTTCCTGATTCAGCTCGCCCAGCTCGCTCTAATAGACGGGGTAATTGAGCATAAAAACTGGGGGGATATCCACCCGATGTAGCACACTCCCCCGCAGCAAGCCCTATTTCCCTTGATGCGCGGGCAAAACGTGTTAATGAATCCATCATTAACAACACATTTTTCCCTTGGTCGCGAAAATATTCAGCGATTGTTGTTGCCGTATATGCAGCTTTCAAACGCTCTAGCGCAGATCTATCAGAGGTCGCAATAACTATCACACAACGCTTCAATGCTTGCGGGGCTAAAGTGTGCTCTAAAAACTCACGAACTTCTCGTCCCCTTTCACCAATCAAAGCCAATACAATAATGTCAGACTCACACCCTTCACTAATCATGCCTAACAAGGTACTTTTGCCACACCCTGCCGCCGCAAAAATACCTATTCGCTGCCCTATCCCACAAGTCAATAACCCGTCAATCGCACGCACACCTAATGGCAAGTGCGTGTCAATAATTTGCCGAAGGAGAGGATTGGGTACATCAGCGTTCAGAGTTCGATACTCTCCATATTGAGGTAGATTGGAGTGATCAAGCGGTCGACCTAAACCATCAAGTACACGGCCAAGCAAAAAGTCACCAACACAAATTTGGTAACAATGCCCTGTAGGAATAACATCCGACCCAACGGTAACTCCCAGAGGCTCAGAAAAAGGGGATAACAATGCATAATCACCATCAATAGAAACGACCTCAGCATCAATACCGCTAGGTTTTAAGTGGCAAAACTCAGCAAGGCTGACACCTGGTAATGATGCACGTAACAATGTTGGGCCAATTTTAACGATTTTCCCCGTTAGTCGAACACTTAAGCTTTCGCTATTTACAGGGAACTTTAAACGTTCAAACAATGTATTATAAATAATATTATAATCGGGCTGACGCATTACTCATGTTCCCCAATAAGATCAATATTACCAATAATACGTAGTTCAGCATCTTCACCAATCTCTTGGAATGAGAGTACCTTTAACCCATAAAACTCCCGTTCAATAACTTTACGGAGGAAACGCCTCACATCAATTGTCGTTATTAGCACATTTTGAGTTTGATAATTATTCTGAGTCACCTCTTTAATCTTTTCTATTAGCCTTTCACTAAAGTTAGGCTCTAATGAAGAATAAGAACCTGAAGCAGTTTGCCGAATAGCTTCACGAATATGATTCTCAATATTATCACCAATAACCCAACCACTGATCCACGGCTGCCCTATACTATGTCTAGCGATAATATGCCTACGTAAGCCAATTCGCACATACTCAGTTATCATGACAGGGTCTTTTTCTCGAGGGCTCCACTCAATCAATGACTCAAAGATTGTGCGTAGATCACGAATAGATATATTTTCTAAAACTAAACGCTGAAGTATATCTGCAATACGCCCAATAGGTAATTGCCTCTGTATTTCCTTAACTAAATCAGCATATTTCCCTTCCATTGCATCCATCAGAAAACGTGTTTCCTGCACGCCTATAAATTCTTTTGCATTGCGGTCGACTACAATTGATAAACAATGAATAATTGTCGCTTCATCTTGATAAAGCGTAATATTCATGGCTGATAATACGTCTTTATTATCAGGTGAAACCCACTGTAATGATTGATTACCACCGAACGATAGTTTATCTCTCTGTTTAGCTTGGGTAATATCTGGTGAACTAATATCGGCTAACATCAGGCCTTTAGGTAAAATGATATCGAGGACAACCTCCTGATATAATAAAATCTTTAAAGAACCAGAGGGTAAATTATTATCTACTTGTAAATTAATCTCCGGCAAAGGGATACCAATTTGCTCAAACTTTTGGAAACGGAAGATATCAATTTGAGAAGCCAATATATTCTTATTGCAGCAATCTTTAGCCATCTGGATAATTAATGGGGTTGAACCGGGGCTGATAGTTTGGTTAGCTGAACTACCACTTAAATCTGAATTGATATATTCATCCTGTTCTGTCGCCGTTCTTTTTTTAGTAAAAAATGAAATTGCAAAGACAATAGCTGATAGAATAAAGAAATAAACCGTTGGGAAACCAGGTAAAAAACCAAATACCAGTAAAATAGCACAAGTTAATACGACTGCTTGCGATTGCTTACTTATTTGCATAACCAAATCACCCGCAAGGTTATTTTTTTCTTCTCCAGATATACGGGTCACAATAATCCCAGCAGTAATCGATATTAATAAAGCAGGTATTTGGCTGATCAAACCGTCACCAATAGAAAGAATCGCATAAGTAGAAAATGCAGTACTAGCACTCATATCATGCACCATCACACCAACAGCTGTTCCTCCTAATATATTCACCAATATAATGATAATACCCGCGATAGCATCGCCTTTAACAAATTTCATAGCACCATCCATAGCACCAAAAAGCTGACTTTCTTTTTGGACTAAACCGCGTAACCTCCGTGCCTCATCGGCATCAATAGTACCTGCACGTAAATCACCATCAATACTCATTTGTTTACCTGGCATTGCATCCAATGAAAAACGAGCACTAACTTCGGCAACACGCTCAGAGCCTTTAGTTATCACGATAAACTGCACGATAGTAATGATCATAAAAACAATAAGCCCTACGCCTAAATTACCACCAACAGCAAATTTACCAAATGTATCAATAATATCGCCGGCGTCTGCTTGTAAGAGGATCAGCCTAGTCGTGCTAATTGTTAAAGATAAGCGATACAAAGTGGTAATTAATAACACCGCAGGAAAAGTCGAGAATTCTAATGGGCTTTTAATATAAATGGCCATCATCATTAAGAGAATGGATATCATTAGGTTCAGTGCAATAAGGAAATCAATTAGCCCTGTTGGTAACGGGATAATCATCATAAATATAGCGACTAACAACAAAATAACGAGAAAAATATCTTGTCGGCGAGAAATAACGATTAAAAATTGCCTAATAAATTCCATTATTTTAATCCGATAGCCTCATCAAGTAAGCGTTGCATTGTTTTAAAACAATAAACCCAATGAGAAATAGAGCTCGTTGTATTTAATTTACAACTTAGCATTTGATAACCTCCCCCTACCCAAGGACGTAATAATGTCCCCTTAGTCCTCGCAGGGATGCATTGTGTTAATAATTTCTCTAATATATTTTCTTGATAAACAAGCTCTACCTTTTTACCTACGGTAAGAATGATATTATTGTTGATATATTCAATATAAAAACGATAACATGGATGTAAAAACTCCATTTTTGCAGAAATACCATCACTAGGTAATTCAACCAGCTGCAAAAACCTTTCTAACCACCGTTTTGTTTGTAATTCCATCTACATTCTTAAAAAGAAATTTAAAATAAAGGTATTTTTCATTATGATTAACATATTCTAATAAAACTTAGATAGATATAATCAGGTATTTACCTGATAAAAACGAAAAAAGTCACTATTCTAATTCATTTAATTGTTGTAAGTATTCAATAAATACACTAATAACCATTTCTCGTTGGTCGTAATCCGAAAAGCAGTCATCCGGTAATAATTTGATTAACTCCATTAATCCTCTAGCATATTTATACTGTTTTTCTGATGTCTGTAAACTAATTTTACTTTCTAGCCAATCAGAATATAACCAAGATTGTTGTACTATTTCCAATAATAAGCAGGTCACATGCTTATCTGTTATATTTGGTAAATCTAGGGAGTTTGCTAAATGTTTGCTTTGTACTTCGATAGTTAAAAACTGCAATAACCATTTTAAATCAGTAATCACTGCCGCTAGGCGAATATCCGTTGCCTTATAACCTGCTGAGAGCTCAAAAGATAAAGTACGAATAAGTGTTCTTAGCTGTTGTTGACTACCTTCAAATTGACTAAATTGTTTAAACCAATAAAGCAATTCAGGTTGGTTACTTGTTGCTTGCTGATATAAAAAACGTAATTCACCTAATGCTTGTGGGGTAACAGCACCGCACTCTAAATGCGTAAATAGTTTTAAAACCCACTCATTATCTCCTGCCATCACTTTTTCTAGTGTTTGTTTCAGTACATGGCTAGAGGATTGATCATTTTCTTTTTCATTTAACATACTAGCAAGTAGCAAAATACATTCGGCAGTATCTAAATGATGCCGTTGAAAACTATTCAGAAGGTCGTCAATCTCTTCAACCTTAGTTACTCCGCCAATTCGATGGCGCAACTCTCCCACACTTGTAGGGTCTGAATCCTCTAAGTTTTTGGCTAGACGCTGCAACATGCTGCGGGTTGGACGTTCAGATACTCTAGGGTTATGACCACCTCTCATTCGCACAAAGTTGCCAATGGCTAACCCAATGTTTCCTTGGGTTTCTTGTATCAAATAACCATCAGAGAGATAACTATCAAGTTCAGGAACTTCTGTATTCAATTGATTTTGCGCTATTTCAAGAGCTGATTGTGCAGGGATGACTTGCGTCACTAATTTTCTTTGTTCATTTTGGCGCGTCAACTCAATATTTTGTTGGGCCAATTGCTGGTTTTTCACTAAAGAGAGTCGCGGGTCTATAGATTCTACTTTAACAGACATTACATGTTTCCTCTTCAGCTAATAACAAATGTGCACAAATTGATTCTAATTGTTCTTTCAGATTAATATGGAGATTAAATAAAGATGATGAAAGCAATGCCTCATCTTTGTCTTTCGTCTCATCAACTTGAATATGTAGCCACGGGTAACCAGAAAAAAGCTTTATTAATTTATTGTACTGACTAGGATGAATATAAAGCGTTGCTGACTTTTCATTCTTTATTTCCTCTAGTTTAGCGCGAAGCTGATTGAACAATAACCCAGTACTATCATTTTCAATAAAAAACATATCAAGCACGCTAACTAGCACTTCCCTTAAACGTGGCTCCAAGCACATTAAAATGTTTTGTTCTAGTTGATGTTCTGACACTAACCACTCAATAGACTCAGTAGCAATCTTCTGCCTAATCAATGGAGCTTCCTCTTCCAATAAAGCCATGCCTTCTTGATAAGCTAGTTCTCGTAAGCTCTGACATTCCTGTTTTGTTTCATCTAGATATTTTTGAGACTCTTGATAGATAATTTGAGCTTTTTGTTGGGCTATTTCTATAATATTGTTTGCAGAAAAACAGTTTATTAACTCCTCTGTCGGAATAATAGGCCCAAATACAGGTAAGTCAGGCAATGAAATTACAGGAACTGAAATCACCTTCATAAAAAACGCCCAATACGTAATAGCCAAGGAAAAATACTACCAAGACGGGGGGCTTCTTGGGGCGGGTAATTTGGAAAGGTTGTTTTCAACGCGTGATAGACCACACAATCGGTTTTCTCTGCATACCACCAACTTAGTCCTATCCCTTGGGCTTTCTCGATGAAATCCTCTTCAGAATAAATAACCTGAGAAGGAGAATGATAGAAGGTCCCTATTGCCAATAGCTGCTCACAACCCTGCTCACCGAAAATATCCGTCAAACGGCAACGATATCGACGAAGTACCAGATAATCAGGGCAAGCTAATACCAGAATCCCCATCGCAAGAAACAACTTCATTAAACGTGTTTCTAATGCCAAAATTTGATACTGACGTGGTTCAAGCTGCTTTAATATAGGAGAAAAAGATAAGTCTTTGCGGCGAAGAATCATGTTATCTATTGCCCCTTGGCAAGATGGAGATTGCTGATACACCTGTTGCCATTGAGATAACTCGAATGCTCTCCACCAAGATGCATGCATCCATTTACCTGGACGCCATACCAACTCATGTAATCGTTGTTGTTCAACCTCAATAATATTATTCATATATTAGGTCTATTTCTTAATACAATTAATAATACAATAGCACTGGTCATTATGGCTGCCACAACTATCCAGGGAAGGTACTTTCGCCATTCCCAGCCATTTTTGGTCTTATCCAGAAACTTCGCCTGTTTATGTCGATAATCAGCCATTTGCATAACGATACTGATATTTTCTACTGTTAAATTTGAGATAGATTTTTGGACCATTCTACGAATTTCTGGCTCTCTACTTTGCATATTGATACCCGGCGCATGCTTAATAAATATTGAAGCGGTAGGCGGCGGTATTTCACGACGATTTACATTGGTACTTTCCGATATAGCAACTTGAGCAATAATAACCCCATCCATACTCAGTAGCATTTTTTCTATATTTTGTTCTTTTAAATAAGTTATTTTTGCCTGTTCTTGTGCTGGAGAAGTGACTAACTGCCCCGGAGGAAATAAATCAGCAATATTTTCTGTTCGTTTATTAGGTAGACCTTGCTGGCGTAATACTTCAACTGCATTGGCAAAATCATCTTTTTCTACATTAATAGTAACGCCGCTTCCCTTAATAATGCTTTTTTCTGCATCAATATTTCTCAGCATCAATAAAGCAATCATCTGATTTGCTTCTTCTTCAGATAAGTCACTATAAAGCTCAACTTTACAACCCGTTAAAAAAAATAAAATTAACACGATAGAACTAAAACGAATAAAAAACTTCATTATTGCATACTTACCAGTTTATTAATTCCTTGAGATAGCTGCCCAGTCACTTTTGCAATTAAATCCACTTCCACCATAGCATTTTTAAGAAAAGATTGTGCCGTTAACATAGTTGCCGGGTTATTCAGAACATCGACAGTTGCTCGTGCATTATTAATTGTATTTGAAATTGACAATGATTTATCTTGTAATGAAGCGATTATCATCTCTTCTGGGTTAAGTGTGGGTTGTTCAAAAAGCATATTTGTAAATAAATCGACATCCTCAGCTCGTTCAATGGAGGGGAGTTTTTCTGTTAATGTTTGCACACCGGCAGTAGATACAGATGTAATATCCATCGTATTAATATCCTATTTTTAATATATTATGAGTATAACAATCAATTATTGCTTATTGTTATATATTCAATAAATTGCTTTAGTAGCTCTGCTTCTGGAGACTTATCACTCTGTAATTTTTCTTCGGCAAGATATAAATTATTCATTCCAATAAGTATGGTTGCATCAATAATATTACAGGCACTTTCATTTTCCGTCAGATATGGCAATACATGACGAATAGCTTCAGCTTGAATATAAAGCCCATTATTTACAGCCGCTAATCCACTTTCAATAATAAGTTGCCTCATACTGAAATCTAATAAATTCATATCTTCTGAATTATCCCTGACAACATATCTTTCACTGCCCGCATAATAGCACTTTCATAACTCACAAAAACAGAATATTGTTGTATCGCAAATTGTGCCTGTAACATCCTTGCTGGGTCATTAAGGTCAGCTGCGGTCACCTTTGATTGCACTTCATTACCCGCTTTATCAACGAGTTGCGAAAGTTGGTTAGTAATCGCTTCTATGTCCATAGTTACTCCCTCGTGTTATAGCTGTTTATTTGAAGCGAACGATTGCGAAATTGCTTTGGACTACAATTTATGTAACGACGGAATCTATCCGTAAAATGGGCATGACTTGAAAACCCGCATTCTATGGCAATATCAATGACTCTCATGGATGTTGTACTTAACAGTTTCTTTGCATGTTTTATCCGTCGCTCCAACAACCAGCGTTTAGCTGTTTGACCATATGTACATAAAAATAACTCATTAAACTTACGCACAGGTAAATCAAATTCCTGAGCTAAGCGAACAACGGACCACTGACGCATAAAATGGTTTTCAATAAAACTACAAAAGTCTTTATTACCTGAAATATATTTATAAAGTAGAGAGGAAAAATATACGTTATCTAACCCTAAACAATAAGTATAAGCAAAGTGTAAAAAATTATCCTCTGAAAGCTGCAATAGATAGGTAAAAACATCCAATACATTCCTTTCTGCTCGAATAATTCTAATGGGTTCAATTGAATAAGTTATTTTTTCTTGAGGAATCAATAGGTTAATTATTTCAGGGTAAACCTTATGTAAACTGCTCGAATCAAAGTCTACAGATAATAGCTGATTCTTTAATATCGACTCTACTATAATTGCCTCATCATTGGTAATGACTAAACAATTTCCTGGGAATGTATAGGTTTTTCCATTCAAAGATAACTGACCTGAGTTTTTGCTGATAATAAACTTTATCGCAGACATACATTACCCTTATTAATAAAAAGACATTCGTTTATTTTCTAGTAAAAACGCATGAGAAAATATAAGGTATTAACCTGACATCATTGTTCCTCATTAAAACAATAACTAAGCATATAAATTACATATAACATCATAATTGTAAAATCAAAAATGATAGTTTCCATGTAAATTTGAAAAAATTCAAAATCAAAATATTTATTATCTAACTTCTAAATTAAGAAATTTTTATATTTTAACTTTAACAAAAAGGGTAATAACATGGTTTATATAGATTTCGATCAAAACGGGTATTATGAAGGTCAAAATAGCTATTATACACCAACCACTCCCTCAACAGGTGATGTGATAGTAAATAATGGTAATAATGGCATTCAAAATAATAACAATAACAGTATTCAAAATAATAATTATCGAAGTGCCATGACAAATCATTCTCTTATGGGAACAGCCATGGTCACAATGGAAAACATTATGTTGTTATTTACTGAATTAGCAAATTCTAAATTTGAAGCCATGTCAAAGAAAACAGAAGTTTCTCGTGATGCACAAGATATGGCGAATCGAGTTGACCGTATTATTGCTGATTTAGATAAACCAGACTCTACTGGAGAGCTTCCACCTGATGTCATTCATTATATGCGCGTTAACAATATCATGATTGATGGCAACCAAAATATTGATGACTTTATGCAAGGAAAAAATGGCAAATTAGATAAAGGTGACCTCACTGCCGTTAAATCAGCTTTAGAATCAGCTTCCGGTCGTGCTTCTGATTTTGTTCAACAAAGCCAACTTAAACTACAGCAACTCATGCAAAACTTTAATACCGCAGTCACAATGGCAAACAGTATCCAAAGCATGAATGCTGAATCAACTAAATCAATCGCTCAATCTATTCGTTAACAGCCTAAAAATAAATTGATAGCTATCTATAAAACCAAATATCGTAGGATTAAAGATGCAACAATTAGATCAATTTCAAAGCATGCTTAACGAACTGCAACGTTGCAGAATAAATGTTAAAAAGCAAATTAATGAATTCAAAGTACTACAGAATGAAATTAGCGAGTTACATAAAAAAGCAGATAAGGACCCAATTGCTTTACGTAAGTTAGCGAAATTTAATGATGTAATGCAAAGTGATATTGGAGCAGAAAAAATCATTAAAAAATCAGAAGAAGTAAAACTGATTTTTAATCAATTAAGCAAACAATTTAAACAACTTTCTGTTGAAAATACGGGTCAAAACAGAGACCTTTTTTCACCAGAAAAAAACAAAAGTGTAGTTAAAAAACAGTATCGTACTTTCGTCTAATTAACGTTTTGATACTTTTATCATCATGAGATTTATATGCCAAAAACAGTTAGCACTCTGTCACAAAATGAAAATAGCGACAATTTGCAGCATTTTTTAGCGCGTGGTGGTTCTTTAAAACTAATTGCTGGCTTAGATAGCCAGCAATTAGAACGACTCTATGCATATGCCAACCAATTGTTTAATGCCAATGATTTTTCCGCTGCACGCAATATTTATTATCTATTAACTTGTTTAGAACAATGGAACCCCGAAAATTTACTTGCTCTAGGGTTATGCCATCAACGTTTAGGTGAACATGAAAATGCCATAAATAACTTCGTACGTGCAGGGACGATTAAAATAGATGACCCTCGCCCCGCCTTTTTTACAGGCCTCAGTTATCACTTGCTGGGTAATACTGAATACGCAAATAAAGCATTTCATGCTGCCATTCGCTGGTGTAATGACTTAAAAGAGTATCAAGAAATCAAACAAAGTGCTCAAAAAATGCTAAATCCAATATCGGAGATATCACAATGACAATGCTTCTTGAGCGTTCTCTTTATCGAACAGATATATCTACAGAAAATAGGTTACATGATATATCGACCACTTTACCTAAAAGTACTCATCAGACAACCCCTTTGCAATTTGGTGAGTTAAATAATGTTGCTACAGCGCAAAATACACCAATGATAAAACTGGCAACTCCACGAGCCAGTAAAGAAGAGGTTTCTCAAACACAAGCTGCTTCTGATCTAGAAGAGGTATTCCAAACATTACAGCAGCTCTCTCCTGATAATGAAAGAAATAATACATCTAACCCTATGCTAAATATGTCTTTAGCCAAAATTGAAGGGTTACCAATGAACTCAATGTTTGCCGCATCATTACTACTCGTTGGTCAGGTTTTAGGGGACATTGCCTCAACTAAAGGGGAAATGCTTGAAATTCTGACTAAAAAACAAGACATGCTACGAATGGAAGAAGTCAAAAATATTCGCGAGCAAATGGAAAAAGCCGTTGAACAACAAGATAAAGCCAGAAAAGCCGGTGTTTTTGGTGTTATTTTTGACTGGGTTATTGCCGCAGTAGAAGTTGTCGTCGGTGTGACCAAAATGGTTGGTGGCTTCTTATCAGGTAATGCCATGATGGCTGCAAGTGGAAGCATGGACTTCATGGCTGGGCTTGCAGGTATTGGCAAAGCGGTAGCCAATACCATGGCGCTGATAGACCCCAATAACGCTGAAAAATATCATGCTGCGGCCAACAAGTTTGCTATCACACAGATGTCATTTGAACTTATGGGGGCGGCTATTGATATTACCAGTGCAGTGCGTAATGCAATCGCGACTAAAATTGTTCCAAAAGTGGCAACTCAAGTCTTAAAAGAAGGAGCAGGAGAAGCACTAAATGTGGCAATAAAAGAAGGCAGTCAAACAGCCATTAAAGGGATAGCTAAATCAGTTGGCCAAGAAGTCAGTACGCAAATTGGTAATCAAATTATCAATCAACTAGGGAAGCAAGCTGCTGAAAAAGCAGGAAAAACAATATTTAATAAAATGATTGATTCATTTTCACAAAAAGCAATAGAAGAACTTGTCACTAAATCCGTTGAAAAAGCGGCAAAGAAAGCAGCTAAAAAAGTGGCTAAAGATGGAATAGAACTAACCACAGAGCAATTGATTAGCAATACTACCAGACAAATACAAAAAGATGTTTTAAAAGCCGTCAGTAAAGCATCAGTATCTCGCGTTGATATGTTTTTGCAAACATCCCGAGGTGTGATATCAGGCGCACAGCAAGTAACGATAGGGTCTTTAGAAATCCAAAAGGCAAAATTACAAAAACAAATTGACCAATTAATGCTAGATCAAACTTGGCTGCAAAATATGTTTGAATTCTTTGAAAGAGAAAAAGAAGAAACCGTAAAAAAAGTACGCTCATTGCAAGAAGACAAAGCCGCTGTAGTTCAAGATGGTACTAAATTACTAAGTACGATAGCATCAACCCAAGCACATATCGCTTCTTCAATGGTTTAATGCTATGCATACCACTTCAATAACTCATGAGCACCCGAATAGTGAATTTATTGATTATTTTTCAACGAAAAGAGAGGAAAATCAATCAAACGCAATATTCGTTTCTAACGGGAGCTTATTAGCACCTTTACTTAGAAACTTAAGCGAAAAACCATTAAGTTCAGAACTTATCGAGGTGGCACTGAGTGAAGTCGCTATTGCATTAAATACTGTCAGAAACAACCTTCCCCAACAGCAAATATTATTATCTCAATTAGAAGAGGCGGCTCCCGGTAGTTTTTCCAACTGTATACCCGAAAATGCAGATTGGAACGATGCCATTAAACCAATAAATTCACATTGTAATAAAACAAGGTTTACAGATATCACTTCATTATTAATTGAATTAATAGGAAAAGTTGGTGAAAGTATGCGCAAAAGAGGAGAGCAAGTGCTACCTCTTTTATGTACTGTATATATGGTAAATTATGCATTAGGCCATATGAGTGCCGAGTTAATTAACCAGAGTACAATAAATTCCAGTAAACAAGTATTTACTGATGCACTAAAACAAATATCAACCTCAGGAGTGAATTATCATTACTCCCCAGAAAATAAAAACCATCCAACAGTGACTATTCCAGAAATAAATAAAACGACTTCATGCAAAAGTGAAGTTTTAAATGAGGGGGTGAGTTCCATACAACAAGTATTCGCCCAACAATTAAATGACTATACTGAATTAGGTAATCAAATTACCAACATCAGTCATTCCATACTAGACTCGTTAGAGTCTATTGACTCTAATACAATTAAGTCATTAATTAATGACACAAGCTGTTTTATTAACATAGATGACGAGTTAATTGCATCGGCAATTAGCAATAATGATAACGCTTATTTAAATTTCTCTAGAAAATAACTAATTACCTTAAATAAGGATTAAAAATGAATAACATCAACTCAAATACAATAGATATAGAACAAATATGTCCAAATCAATCTGATATAAAAAACGCTTCGATATCCTCATCAACGAATGTTTATGCCATGATGGATGCCATCATTTCAATGCTACAAAAAATGAATAGTGACATTCGCGATATGCAACGTGACTTCTTTGCATCTCAACAAAGCACCGCATTCAAAAAAGAGCTCACGGCAATATCGACCAAACAGGATTCAATACAACTTAATTATAAAGCAGCTTTATCCAACGCTATTGCAAAAACAACTTCAGGCGTCGTCAGTATCGGTGGTGCAGGCTTCGGCATGGCTAAGGGGGCAAGTCTAGGTGGTGAGTTTATTTCCGCAGGGACTAACGGGATTGGAAAAATGGTAGAAGGGTCGGTATCAGTAAGTATGGCGAGTACAACTCGTGATGCACAAAAAAAACAATTATTAGGCGATTTTCAGTCTAACTCAGCGATTGAGTACCATAAATTGCTCTCAAATACAGCCGATAAAGCCTCTGAAGCGTCAAAACGTATGTTAGATATAACACGCGAAATTATATCATTACAAGAAAGAATTACATCCTCTGTAAGAATGTAAATATTGCAAATAGAATAATGACTATACTAAATTAAGAAAGAATACAAAATATGGCTCAATTAGATGCAGTCACCGAGTATTTATATAGAAAAGGGAAGCAGCCTCAAAAAGCTTTCTTTAATAATAGCAGTGTTTTTATTGGTTGGAAGGTTGAGTTCACTCATTTTGAATTAACTTATAGGTTAAATGATAAAGAACTAATAATTTGTGACTTTTCCTCCACAGCACATTCAAAAAATAAAAGAATGGCAACCATTTCATTTATTAAATTTATTCACGAATTAGAATCTTGCTGTTTTGATTTTAATTCCATTCGTGGGTTACTGTTAGCTAGCCCGAACCCTGAAGTTACGGAACTCAGAGAGCGGTTAGCTCAATCACTTTTATCACAAGGTGCAACGTGGGAGATGATTAATGGTGATAATTGGCTAGTATATTTATTAAATAAAAATAGAATATAAATTAAATATTTTATTTATATATATTAATTTAAATAAAAAATATTATTTGACATCCATAGCTATTTATCGATAAAAATGTAATCAATAATAATTGAATCTATAATTTTAATATGAAGAAAAAAGTTTTATTAGTCGAAGACCATGAACTATTAAGTGCTGGTATTAAGCATTTTCTTTCATATCTTCCTGAGTATGAAGTTATCGGTGTTGTCTGTAATGGTTTACAGGTCTATGAAACCTGTCAGAAATTAAATCCCGATCTTGTTATATTAGACTTAGGCTTACCTGGCATGGATGGTATTGACGTCATTTGTCGGCTAAAACAACGTTGGCATGACCTCAATATTATTGTACTGACAGCAGATCGGGTGGAGCATCGGGCCTGTTCTGCACTGAATGCGGGCGCTATGGGGTATGTTTTAAAGAATAGCTCTCAGCAAACCTTATTATCAGCCTTGCAATCTGTGGTCTTTATGAATCGAGTTTTTATTGACCCTTCTTTAAGTGAAGCTCAAATATTTGAGTTAACCCAAACTAAAGAACCAGTACGACTAACAACTCGGGAAAGGCAAATATTAAAGCTAATCTCAGAAGAACGCCGTAACCGCGATATTGCAGAAGATTTAAAAATCACCATAAAAACAGTTGAAACACACCGTCTTAACTTAATGAGAAAACTAGGTACACACAGCTCCGTGGGGCTCGTCAAATGGGCATATCGATTAGGTATTTGCTAATTCAAGATATTTTAAATAGAAAATTATTTTTTACGACTAATACTAATATACTTAATCCATTGAAAAATAATGGTTAATATTTAATTTCATACAAATCATATAATTACAGATTTAATTATAATATATATTATTTTGGTTAAAAATAATGCTTTACAAACGATAGTGATAACTATTATCATTATCATCACCTCCTCAATACGGTTACTTAGTCACCTTTTGTTGGGGGTACGACATTTGACCTATCCCCGGAATTAGTACCAATCCCGTGATGAGATTTTCCAGCTTATGCTGCCTGCTTTGCATACTCAACAGGCGACATGTAATTCAACGAACTGTGCGGACGAACATGATTGTAATGCTCGCGCCATAAATCTATTTCGTATCTGGCCTCGTCCATCGTTCTAAACCAGTGTTGGTTCAGGCATTCGTTTCTGAACTTGCCATTCAAACTTTCAACAAATGCGTTTTGTGTTGGTTTACCTGGCTGAATAAAACCCAGAGTAACGCCGCTTTCTTTGCTCCAGAAGAACATCGCCTTACTTGTAAATTCAGTGCCATTGTCACAGATCACCTTATTTGGTTTGCCGCGTTGCTCAATCAGCAAACTCAAGAATCTGGCGACTTGCCGCCACTGATGGAAACCAAAACCAATTGGCCTACCATTTCACGCGAATAATCATCCACCACATTTAAAACCCTAAAGCGCCTGCCATTGCTGAGTTGATCCGATACAAAGTCCATAGACCAACGTTGATTCACAGCTGTTGGCACTTCCATAGGCTGTCGTGGCCGAGTCAGCTTTTTGCGTTTTTTTTTTACGCACCTGCAAACCTTCTTCGGTATAAAGGCGATAGGTATGCTTACGGTTTTTAACCCAACCTTCGCCCCGAAGCAGACTATGCAACATCAGATAGCCATAACGCGGATATTGGGTTGCCAATGCTTTCAACCGCTGTCGTATGCTGTTATCTGCATTCGTTTTGGGCTGATACCGCAATGCCGTTCGGCTTAATCCCGCCAACTTGCAAGCCACCCGTTCACTCAGGCGAAAAGCTTCTATCAAATGCTGAGCAACAGGTTTCCTTGCCGCTGGCGTCACCACTTTTTTTTGACAGTACATCCATCCTTCATTGCTCGACTTCTTCCAGCATCTTGTCGGCCAGCATTTTCTTAAGCTTGTTGTTCTCTGCCTCAAGCTCCTTCAATCGCTTGGCTTCGTTCACTTCTAGGCCTGCGTACTTACTGCGCCAGTTGTAGAAGGTCCCGACGGATATCGCCATCTCACGGCATAAGTCCTCGACCTTCGAGCCTGCTTCATGCTGCTTGATGGCTTTGATGATTTGTTCTTCGGTGTAACGTTTTTTCATTTTGAGATCTCCATTGGTTCCATTTTATTGGAAATCTCATCAATGTCATGGTCTTAAATTGGGGGGATAGGTCACATTGCTCACATTGCTTCCAGTGTTTACTTTAGCCAGCCTTGCGCTGGCTATTTTTTTACCTGATACAGCAGTTCTGTAATATGTTCACTATCGAATCTTCCTCATCTAACGATTTATCTCATCCAACAATGGCATACTTATTCAAATTATTTGAACTCTATGGTTAATGGTAGCTACTTTTCTCTAAGTGAAAACAGGTTAAACTGTCATCAATACATTAAGAGTGAGTTCAACCAAAGTTGAAGTCCGTAAAGGAGATAACACTATGATCTATCTACGTAAAGCAAATGAACGAGGTCATGCTAATCATGGTTGGCTCGATAGTTGGCACACTTTCTCATTCTCTAGTTACTATGATGAAAATTTTATGGGGTTCTCAGCACTAAGGGTGATTAACGAAGACTTTATTGCTGCAGGCCAAGGTTTTGGGACACACCCGCACAAAGATATGGAAATTTTAACCTATGTGCTTAATGGCACGGTGGAACATAAAGACAGCATGGGCAATATGGAGCAAATTCCCGCAGGTGAATTTCAAATTATGAGTGCAGGCACCGGTATTCGTCACTCAGAATATAACCCGGACAATGAAAAAGAACTGCATTTGTACCAAATTTGGATTATCCCTGAAAAAACAGGCATTGAACCACGTTATGAACAAAAGCGTTTTGATTCAAAAGATGGCAAACAACTTGTGCTTTCACCAAATGCGCAAGATGGTTCATTAAAAGTCTATCAAGATATGCAATTATGGCGTTGGGCATTGCCCGCGGATCAAATACAAACTCACAACATTGCAGATAAACGAGTTGTATGGATTCAAGTGGTAAAAGGGACTGTAGAAGTCAATGGGCAACAAGCCACAACTAGCGACGGCTTAGCAATTTGGCAAGAAAACAGCCTAACGATTAAAGCAGATGAAGACAGCGAAATCTTATTATTTGATTTGCCTGCCGCTGAATAACACGCCTAAAACAACAAAGGCTCTACCTTAGGTAGAGCCTTTTTCATGAAAATATACATTCAACGATTACAGTTTCGGACCTGCTTTAACTAATGCTTCACCCGCTGGGGTATCCGTATATTTATCGAAATTCTTCACGAAACGCTCAGCTAAATCTTTGGCTTTTTCATCCCACTGTGCTCTGTCTGCATAAGTATTACGAGGGTCAAGGATATTAGTATCCACACCAGGTAATGCTGTTGGGACTTCTAAATCGAAGACTGGCAATTTAATCATGTCAGATTTTTCAATATCACCGCTTAAAATAGCATCAATGATTGCACGGGTATCTTTAATTGAAATACGTTTACCCGTACCGTTCCAACCTGTATTCACTAAATATGCTTTCGCACCTGCTGCTTCCATACGTTTAACTAATACTTCTGCATATTGTGTTGGATGCAACGATAAGAATGCAGCGCCAAAACATGCTGAGAAAGTAGGCGTTGGCTCAGTCACACCACGCTCTGTACCCGCGAGTTTGGCGGTAAAACCAGAAAGGAAATGGTATTGAGTTTGTTCTGGCGTCAAACGAGAAACTGGTGGTAAAACCCCAAATGCATCCGCCGTCAGGAAGATAACTTTTGTCGCATGGCCTGCTTTAGAAACAGGTTTTACAATGTTATCAATGTGGTAAATCGGGTAAGAAACACGGGTGTTTTCTGTTTTTGAACCATCATTGAAATCAACCGTACCATCTGCTAACACCATGACGTTTTCAAGCAATGCATCTCGTTTGATAGCACCATAGATATCTGGCTCTGCTTCTTTAGACAGATTGATAGTTTTCGCGTAGCAACCGCCTTCGAAGTTGAATACGCCGTCATCATCCCAGCCGTGCTCATCATCACCGATTAACTTACGTTTTGGATCAGTCGACAGTGTGGTTTTACCTGTTCCTGATAAACCGAAGAAAATAGCAACATCGCCTTTTTCGCCGACGTTAGCAGAGCAGTGCATAGAAGCAATACCTTTCAACGGCAGAAGGTAGTTCATCATTGAGAACATCCCTTTTTTCATTTCGCCGCCGTACCAAGAGCCGCCGATCAACTGCATACGCTCAGTCAGGTTGAACGCTACAAAGTTTTCAGAGTTTAGCCCCTGCTCTTTCCAGTTAGGGTTAGTACATTTAGCACCGTTCATCACAATGAAGTCAGGCTCAAAACCTACTAACTCTTCATCTGATGGGCGAATGAACATGTTTTTAACGAAGTGTGCCTGCCAAGCAACTTCAGTGATGAAACGGACTTTTAGACGAGTGTCGGCATTAGCGCCACAGAATGCATCAATGATAAACAAACGTTTACCTGACAGCTGTTCTGTCACGATATGCTTGAGATCCGCCCAAACTTCTTGTGACATTGGCTTATTGTCGTTTTTACCTTTACCTTGGTCTGCCCACCACACTGTATCGCGAGTCACATCATCACGAACAATGTACTTATCTTTTGGTGAACGACCGGTAAAAATACCTGTATCAACCGCAACTGCACCTAAGGTGGTCACAGTACCGCGCTCATAACCTTCTAGCCCGGGCTTAGTTTCTTCCGTGAATAATAGCTCGTAACTTGGGTTATAAACCACTTCAGCCACATCATGAATACCGTACTTTTCAAGTTCCTTCAGGGTAATGCTTTTAGCGCTCATTATATTGCTCCTGGTAAACATAATTAATCTGCGGATGATCATAATTCTTTACGACTAATTAACAGCGATTGCTATCAAAGAATTGAAAATGTATAATTTTTTTTAATTCATAATGAGACTTAGAGCACGTAATAATGCTTTAAAATTATAAAAAAAAGGTGCAGAATTGCACCCTTGTCACATAATTAGGTTGCTAAATCGTATCAGTGAAGTTGCTGATTTAGCTCATTATTTAACCCTTGAATATCGGATTCAATAAATACATAGTGTGAGCCACAAAATTCACACTCCATATCAATTTTCCCATCTTTTTGCAAAATATCCTTAACATCTTCCTTTGGTAAAGTTGCTAATGTACTTTCGCAACGCTCCCTTGAACATGTACAACGAAACTCCACAGTTTGAGGGTCATACAAGGTGACATCTTCTTCATGATAAAGACGATGTAAAACCTCTTTCACATCTAATGTGCTGAGCTCTTGACCTTTAATTGTCGCAGTGAGTTGCACAAGATGGTCAAAAATATCATGGCTGGTTTCGTCAGCCGCGGGTAAAACTTGCAACAACATCCCACCAGCAGTCGCTTTACCGTCTACCTCACCTACACGAATAAATAAACGAGTCGGTAGCTGTTCAGATTGGCGGAAATAAGCATCAATACTTTCCTCAATAGAGTCGCCTTCAATCGCAACAATACCTTGATAACGCTCACCTTGGGTCGGTGTAATGGTGATCACAATAAACCCGTTGCCAACCATTTGCTTCAGTGTGCTACCAGCAACAACAGGGCCATCAATACGGGCAACGCCACGCATTTGCTGTAAGTTATTACCGTTGATAACCGCTAGCTTAACTGGCCCATCACCTTGGATTTGAACAGTAATATCACCATCAAACTTTAATGTTGCTGTTAATAAGCTAGTTGCAACGAGTAATTCACCTAATAAGCCTTTTACTGCGGCAGGATAGTCATGATTTTCTAAAATACGTTCAAAAGTGTCAGCGACACTGATCATTTCCCCACGAACAGAATGTTGTTCAAATAGAAAACGATGGAGTAAATCTTGCTTTGCCATAATATCTCTCTATTACTCTGGCCATCATTAAGACGGCTCATGAGAATTTGTATGTTTAAACTTTAACAGAGTGCGCCGTTCTTTTTTATCCGGGCGCCGATCTGGGTGTGGCATCGTCAGCGCATTCATTTTCCGCGCTTGCGTTAATTTTTCCCGTTGAGCAATACTTTCTGTTGTTTCACAGTAAAGTCGCTGTGCATCCGGAGCTCCTCGGCGTTGACTGCTAATTTCAATAATTTCAACTGTTCGCTCATCATTACCTTGCCTAAGCTTAATTAATGCTCGCAGTTCAACAATTTTGCCAGGTTTTGTTCTCTGCCCATTGTAATGTACTTTGCCGCCTTCAATCATCTCTCGAGCAATTGCACGGGTTTTATAAAATCGCGCAGCCCACAGCCATTTATCGAGGCGTACAGGTTCTACAGAAGGTTGATTCATAGTGCCTCCTCAAAATCAGTCTGAATCAAACTAAGTTGAGGCTCCCACTATTTTCGGGATAACACTATCGACGATAGGAAGGATTATTAGCCTCAAAGCACTTATCATAATATTGTGTAATATTACGCAAACGCTTCTTATTATTCAAAATACGCAGCACAATCAGTGAGCCATTGAGCAATGCACAAGCCATCAAAAACAGTACAAAAAGCGAGCTGCATACATACTGGGATACCACAGCTGCATTTGGCTCCTCATGTAAAGTAATGTGCAATGTGCCATTAGCATCCGTAGACAGATTGGTAATTATACCTTCAATATTAAAAGGTGTATTACTCAGAAGGCTCGATAACCTTTGTAGTTCATACCAACGCTGCAACGGTGACAGTTCATTAAAGGAAGCCCCTGATATCAAATCAACTAAAGGCTTATTCTCATCGCTAATCAATAACACGCCTCCAGGTGGCGGACTATTAATTTTCCGTACTTCTCTGTCTATTTCTGCCTTAATAAATTCATATGTGGTGTCTTCTACGATGTTTTCCAAGGCCTCTGCACTTCCTGCGCGTAATAAAACATGCGCTCCGTTCAATTTTCCAGCAGAAGCTTTACTCACCAGAGTTGGCCAATCCTCAGTGCTTCCAAGATTCATTAAGGCACTTTTTAGCTTTAGGCAGCGATTAGAAGTATGACACAGCTGTTCGGTATTCAGAATAATGGCAGAGAAATCAAAGATAATATTCATACCTGATTTCATGATATCACGCTGTAATCTAGGGTTAACACCAACGGCGTTTTTATCCGGGTGTAATTGGCTTTTAACCGTATTGAGTAATAAAATTGACTGTTCAACCACCTCAGACTGGGGCTCTGTTAGTAAACGGACATCGCTCCAATAAAGACCTGAACAATCAAACGGCACAAACTGTGCTTGGTTTTCTTTATTCAAATTAGGAGGTCGGTAACACATCCCTTTCCCTTGAGCCACTAACGTATCCCCAATTTTAAGTTGGCGGGAAGCGAGGTCACTTGGGTTTTCAACGGTAATTTTTTCTGTGCCGCCAAACCAAGCAAAACCTAGTTTTATAGGTAAACTCATTGATTGATATGAAAAAACTAATACTATGGCAAACAAGGCACCTATTAGCATCAACACATTTTTTTTGAATCGTTTGTAAGGGTAATAACGTTCTTCTTCATGCAAAGAAAGGTATTTTCCATGTCTGACAACCTCACCCGATGCATAAAAATCAATATTAACAGGTTGATTTGATTCATATTTTAAATAATTTTCCCAATGAGCTGGATAATGTAAATCAATACCGCCAATTGAGGTGTTCGTAGAATATTTTTTATCTAACTCACCATAGAGTTCCCAACGCTTTGGTTCCCCGTGAATACACTGAATATCTTGGTATTTACGAGGAAACATTCTTGAGCGAAATAAGACCAGCAGCCCGCTAACAAAACAAATAATCGTAATCACCAAGCCCCACTCCTGTAACAAAGGAATAGAAATCAGCGTTAAATAGCCAAACAAAAAGCTTAAACAAACAATCGCGGCACCAAGCCAGCCTGTAGAATTATGAAGTCGATGCTCTTCAACTGTTTCCTTACGAACCCGTAGCCGCTCGATATTTTGTTGACCACGTTCTTGAATAGCTGCCTCAGGCCAGTCTGAACCCAAACTTTGTTCTTCCTGCCACTCGTGACTAAAATCCCTTAAGGAATGACTATTGATGGAGATAATTAACGGTAAGTGATCGGTCTCCACAATTTCCATAACATTTTGACGTTGTAAGAAAGGTTCGAGCTGTGAAGGTAACTGAACCTCAATCGTATCAATAAAATAGCGCCAACTATTCCCTTGCTCTTGGCGTAAATTAAAACGCGTCAGTGAATGGCAAACGGTCGCAATAATCGAGTTTTTTTTGATTTGCCACGGAAGTTGAGAGGGAGTCATTGATACAGATAAACAATAATTTAAGTACTGGGATATTATCTGGTAGTCTGAATCAATCATTTTTCTGAAGGAAGGAGCTGCTACTGAGGGTATTTGATAGACAGCAGAACGCCGCCCCCGCCTGAAATAAAGGAAGGAAGCCATTATAGTTAGGCTAATAACAATTATAGCCGTTATAATGACATGGTTTAGCATTGTTTCCCCAATGAAAAATGAATAAGAAAAGCATAGCAACCCTGCTGCTTTCTCAAAATAAGCCAATTCCTATTCTATTTATGGTTTTTGTTTTAAATTACAATATGTTGTAAAAAAATATTTTATTTATTTATCTGTGCTATGTTTATGCGATGGTTATACTAGCAGCATTTTATCTACTCGATAATATCTATCATTTTTTTTTGATATAGGTCATAGTTAGAGTACTAGGTAAATGTGCCACATAAATAAATGAAATACGCTTTTAGCAATAGATTTCACTCATCCTGTTCGGAAATCGTTATGACAGAGTTAAAAAAACCTAAAATCTTGAATATTCAAGATGTTGCTCAATCAAAATTATTCAGCATCCAGTCAGTTGATCTCGAATTTAGCAACGGTGAAAAACGAGTCTATGAAAGAATGCGCCCAGCAAAACGCGAAGCTGTTCTTATTATTCCTATTATGGGTGATAACCTAATCCTAATCCGCGAATACGCAGTCGGGATTGAAAACTATGAATTAGGGTTCCCTAAAGGCGCTATAGACCCCGGCGAAGTCGCTCTAGAAGCTGCACAGCGTGAGCTTAAAGAAGAAATTGGTTATGGTGCTAATAATATTATTCAGCTAGCCAAGCTCACCATGTCCCCCTCTTACTTTTCAAGTAAAATGAATATCCTCGTAGCTGAAAACTTATACCACGAAAAACTCGAAGGTGACGAGCCGGAACCACTACAACAAATAATCTGGCCTATATCACGCATGATGGAGTTGCTAGAGCACCCTGACTTCAACGAGGCAAGGAATATTAGCGCACTTTTCTACCTTGAGCGTTACTTAAAAAGTAGTAAGTAATAATACATATATTCTGTATTTTTTTCATGCCTACCTTAACTTTCATGATAAAAAAACACCCCATGTTCTTAGTCAACAATGGGGTGCGTTAAACAAGGCAATAACCCTAAAATAACTCTTGAGTAGAGCCACTTTCTGTTGAAATTGTTGTTCCAACTTCTTGTATTGCATGTTCTTTCGGTTCGGTTCCTTCAATAAAGTATTCTCTACGGGAAGAGCCTAATTTACCTGTACGACTATCAATCGATACCGAAATCACACCTTTAGGTGGCTTCATTGTTTTCACTGGCACCCCCTCTAAGACGGATTTCATAAAATCATCCCACATCGGCTGAGCACTTTTCGCCCCTGCCTCACCGCGACCGAGTGTTCGTTTATTATCATCAAAACCAATCCACGTCGATGCGACTACATCCGGGCCATAACCAGAGAACCAAGCATCTTTTGAGCTATTGGTTGTTCCTGTTTTCCCACCAATATCACGGCGACCACCTAAATCTCTTGCCGCACGCCAGCCAGTTCCAGACCAGCCAGGTTCCCCATAGATATTCGTCATCATCGCATCCCTAATTAAGAAAGCGAGAGGCGTATTTATCACATGCGGTGCATACCGGTCATCAGAATTTGCGTCAGTATTCCCAGCAGTCGCCAGCTCCATTGTAGGCTCTTGTACCACTGCGTTATTACCGGATTGTGTCACTTCCTCTGTTGATTCATCATCAATACCTTTAATCACAATCGTACGTTCTGTATCACCATAAATAACTGGAATATGAGTGCAATCTGGGCAAGCTAATTTTGGTTTCGCTTCAAAGATGACTTCATCATTATGATTTTCGATCTTCAAAATATAATATGGGTCAATAAGGTAACCCCCATTCACCATAACAGCATAACCACGTACCATTTGCATTGGCGTAAATGAAGGTGCACCTAATGCCAACGCTTCTGTACGGTTAATATTCTCAGGTGGGAAACCAAAGCGAGTCAAATAATCGGCTGCATAATCAACGCCCATAGCCCTCATTGCTCGCACCATAACTACGTTTTTAGATTGCCCTAACCCTTGACGCAAACGGATAGGACCATCATAACGAGCAGGGGAATTTTTTGGACGCCAATCTGAGCCCGCACCCGCATCCCAACGGCTAATCGGCACATCATTTAATAATGATGATAACGTCAAGCCTTTATCCATTGCTGCGGTATAAAGAAACGGCTTAATATTTGAACCAACTTGGCGTAAAGATTGAGTAACGCGGTTAAATTCACTCATATTAAAATCAAACCCACCAACAAGGGCAATAATAGCCCCATCGTTAGGATTCAATGCAACAAATGCGGCATTAACATCTGGTACTTGCCCTAACCACCAGTTGTCTTTAACTTTACGCACCCAAATTTGTTCGCCAGCTTGTACCACTGCATTAACGGCTCTTGGTGAGGCGCCTTGTTGCGTATCCGATATAAACTTACGAGCCCAACGTACACCAGCCATCGTAATTGAAATTTGCGAACCATCAGCCAACATGACCTCAGCTTCAGACCCTGTTGCCGATACAACAACCCCTGGCATCAAAGGGCCATAGACTGGCATCTTTTTCAATTTTTCAATAATTTTATCTGATGCCCAAGCTGTTTCTGTTGGTTTCCATAACACATCAGCAGGGCCACGATAACCATGGCGAGTATCATAATCGATCAAGTTATTACGTACCGCGGTTGTTGCCGCTTCCTGATCTTTACGGATCACCGTGGTATATACTTTATACCCGTCAGTGTAGGCGTCTTCACCGTATTTATCATACAGTGTTTGGCGAGCCATCTCGGCTAAATAAGGTGCGGAAAAATCTATTTTTGGTGCATGATAAGAAGCAACTATTTTCTCATTTTTCGCTTGTTCATACTGATCTCGCGTAATATATTTTTCTTCAAACATACGAGAAAGTACGACATTACGGCGGTTTACCGCGCGATCATACGAATAAAGAGGGTTAAACGTTGATGGTGCTTTAGGCAAACCTGCAATCATTGCAATCTCACTGAGCGTCAACTCATCAACAGTTTTACCAAAATACACATAAGCAGCAGCCCCAACACCATAAGCGCGGTTACCCAAATAAATTTTATTTAGGTATAGCTCCATAATTTCATCTTTAGTAAAAAGCTGCTCAATACGAATCGCCAAGAAAGCCTCTTTAGCTTTACGCATAAGGGTTTTTTCAGGGCTTAAATAAAAATTCCTCGCCAGTTGCTGAGTAATCGTACTCGCCCCTTGAGATGCATGACCCGATGAAGCCATCACCGAAACAGCCCGAAAAATACCAATTGGGTCGATGCCGTGGTGGTCATAAAAACGGCTATCTTCGGTTGCGATGAATGCTTTTACCATCAATGGTGGAATTTCTGTCAGCGGTAATGGAATACGACGTTTTTCACCGTATTGAGCAATCAGTTCATTATCAGCGCTGTATACCTGCATTGGAATTTGCAGACGGATGTCTTTCATTGTTGCTACATCAGGCAACTCACCTTCAACATATTTATACATGCCATATATCGAAGCGGTTCCCAAAAAAATGCAACAGAAAACAAGAATAAAAAAATATTTTACGAACTTCACCTGAAAATTCCCATGCCTGGCAAACAAGAGGGTTTAGATATCACTAACGCATAGTATAAAGCTTATACAGCACAATAGAAAATGTAATTTATTGGTTAATGATAAGGAAATTAACTATGTACACATCAAAATGGAACATTGGAATCGACCTATATCAAAGCAAAATTCAGCTAGTTGCCGCTAAACGTCGCAAGAAACACTGGTCTTTGTGTGAATGCTGGCAACAACAACTTCCCTTCGAAATTGCTGACAAATCAGACCATGAACAATACAAGATTCTACTGAATATTTTAATACAATGGCGTCAGAAATTACCTAAAAACTGTTCTGTATCTATCGCATTACCTGCAGTTAGGACACTAAAACAACAATTTGCATTACCTAGCCAAATTAATCTACAGCAACCAGAATTAGGTTGGTACCTACAACTGCAAGCTGAAAAACGTTTTCCTATGCATGCTCAAGAACTGGCAATGGATTATAGAGTAATCAATCAACACGTTTATTTTAATGGGGCTCGAAAATCAGAAATTAACTTTTGGCAAAAATTATTAGCAGAAAGCGGATTCAATCTACTGGCAATTGATGTCGCCCCCGTTGCGCTGCGTTATGTTGCTCGCCATGCGGGCTTACCCGATGAAAGCTGGCTAGTTCACTATAGGCAAGGTGAGTGGCTGTGGTCTGGCCCTATTAGTCAACCCGCCAACTATAACCATCTACCCGACACCGAAACCCCGACGCTATCTGCATTATTGTCTTTACTCAACCAAGAAGAGTCATCACCGATATTACCCATTTACCTCATTACCGACCATCAAAACATTCATGATAAACATAGCATTGAAGCAATACATAGCTGGGAGTTACGCCAAGCTTTTCAGCATAACAATCTTAAAATCCCCCATCAGTTAGGGGATTTTGTGATAGCAGCAGGGCTAGCATTACGGCATGGAGATATTTAACTCATGGGGTTATCAAAACTATATCAAGTTAACTTTCTGCCTTGGCGGCAGCAGCAAATTGCGAAGAAACAACGGTTATTTATTGTTTTTTCTCTGGTTGCTGGCTGCTCAGTGCTTATCACTTGTTGCTTTTTAGTCTTTTTTCACCAATTGGAAATTGAAAAGCAACAAAAAATAAAATATCACCATCAACAACAATATGAGCAAACGCAACAGTTAGTACAACGAGTATCTCTCCAGAAAAAACAACTCCTCGAATTGATTAACCAAAAAAACAGATTGGATGAGGTTATGAACAATAACCAGTTTTTACTCAAATTATTACAAGACTTGCCATTAATCACACCATTAAAAAGTTGGCTTACTACCGTCCAATTAGTTGATAATAAAATAGAAATAAAAGCCCGCAGTTATGACTTCCAAAATGTTAGCTTACTAAGCCCTAAGCTTAAAGAGCGAGGGCTAAACCACATCCAATTAAAAAAGCTCAGCCGTACAAACCAAGTACACCGGTTACATTTAACCGCTATACGCCAAGGAGAAGCTAATGAGTGAATCACTTCATGCTTTTTGGTATCGCCCTTTTTGGCAGCAAACCATACCCATTTGGCTATTTATCAGTTTATTTTTATTTGCAGGCTATTTTTTATACTGGAAAGAAAATGAAATACTACGTCTTGAATTAGAATCGGAAAACAATAGTTTAATTGAAAAAATAACAAAAGAAACCAGACAATTACAGCACTTTCCGCCCTTACATCTATTAGAACAGCAAGCAGATGTTCTAAAGCAAATTGTCGATGCTAAAGGTGAACCACTAGAACTACTTTCACAACTTAATACATTACTGAACCATTCAACTGTCATATTAAACCAACTACAACCAACGAGTAGCCATGGCTATTTCCTCGAAGTTCAAGGGGATTTCATCAGTGTCTATCGCTTTATAGAGCAACTTCTCACTTTGCCTAATACTCAACGATACCGTTACTCAGATATAAAATTAACTTCAAAGCAAGGTGCTATACTCGCATCAGTCACTTTTTCATCAATTAACCACACTTTCGCTATCAAGGATGATAATAGTAATGAATAGAAAGTTAATTAACACACCGATACTCGTAGCTATCATAGGGTGTTTCTTTTTGCCTGCTTTTTGGCTATCAGCTCAAGAAATACGAGACCCATTTGCGCCTTTACATCCCGTAGAGGAACAAACACAGTCTAGTCCAGTGATGGCTACGAGCCTATCTTCTCAACATACAGACCCTTTAATTGAAAAAATTTTTCAATTAATTTCAATCGATGCTCTAGAAATACGCACTCAACTAGAGCACCCCAAAACTTTATTGTTATCAAAAAATGCATCTATTCATCATGACCACACCACAAATAGTGTGATAGTCAAAGATAATCAACAGCGAATAGCCTTACTAGAAGAGTGGATAAAACAAAAAGATAAACCCAATAAACAAGTTCAAATAACAGCGCATATTATTAGTAGTAGCCGAACCGCATTACAAGAATTAGGGCTTGAGTGGGGAATATTAGCGGGGAATACAGCCAACAGTCATCTTAACCGTTATAACCGTTATCATTCCGCACCGGGGCAATTTTCGTTTAATGTGTTAAAACTAAGCGATGGGTTACTTGAATTAAAATTAAACGCTTTAGAAAAAGAAAATTTACTCTCCATTATTGCTAGCCCTCGGTTAATCGCCTCACACCAACAACCTGCGAGTATTCAACAAGGTACAGAAATACCCTATGTCACAAGCAATGAAAAGAAAACTCACGTACAATTTAAAGATGCTGTACTAGGTATGGATGTCACCCCGACCATTATCCGCAATGAAAAAGTAGAGTTGAACCTAAAAATTAGCCATAACTCGCCAGATACCGCACTAACCAGTAGCCAAAGTCACCATTTAGCAATAAATAAGCAAGAAATATCAACATCCGTCACTATTAAAAATAATGAAACCCTAATATTAGGTGGCATTTTTCAGCAAAAACAAGAAAAAACAGAGACAGGTTTACCATTTATCTCTCAAATTCCTCTCTTAGGGTCATTATTTACAAATACTGCGGAACATATAGATAGAAGGGTTCTTATTGTTTTTATAACGCCAAAACTTATCAATATTTAACGCGAATAAAATAACACATATACTTCAATGAGTTGAATAAACAATAAGCCAAAGATTAGTCAAAAAAAATATTTTTATGCTATAAACCTACCGGATAAATTTGACGCTGGCGTCGTTTTAGCATACAAGGTTATCCATTGAGTGTTCTAACTATCCGTAGATTAAAGAACAAGCTGTCAGTCGCTTATAAAACAGCCACAACAATTTTGCTCTAAAAATAACAGAAATCATGCGCTACTACCTATAGGCAAAACCTGTTAAAACTATGCTAAACAATGCATTAGGCAATATAGACGGCTCAAACATTGAGACCTGTAATTTTAAATGTGGCACTTTGTTCGCTTAGTGCCGCATTTATATAGTTGCAATTCGGGTTGATGTATTGAGATAATTTTCTTATCTGATCTCACATCATCACTAATGAGGTTTCAGTTTATAGGTCCCGCCGCTAATTCGATTGGCGGGGCGGGTGATCATTAACGAATAATCGTAGTAATACCAAAAAACATGGCAGAGAAACGCAATATCTTTCTGGTTGGACCGATGGGTGCTGGCAAAAGCACTATTGGCCGTCAGTTGGCTCAACAGCTTAATATGGAGTTTTTCGACTCTGATCACGAGATAGAAAAACGTACTGGCGCAGATGTAGGCTGGGTATTCGACCTTGAGGGTGAAGAAGGCTTTCGCGATCGCGAAGAAAAAATCATCAATGAGCTCACTGAGAAACAAGGCATCGTATTAGCAACGGGTGGCGGTTCTGTTAAGTCCAAAGAAACCCGTAATCGCTTGTCCGCTCGTGGAGTCGTTGTCTATCTTGAAACGACCATTGAGAAACAATTATCCCGTACACAACGTGACAAAAAGCGTCCTCTATTACAAGTTGACGAACCGGCACGTGAAGTACTGGAAAAACTGGCTGACGAGCGCAATCCTATGTATGAAGAAATTGCTGATATTACCATTCATACTGATGAACAAAGCGCTAAAGTTGTCGCAAGCCAAATCATTGAGCTATTAGAGAAAAACTAATTAATCATGGTGTTATTTTCATAAAATAATGAACTCAAGGTAAAGCAAGATGGAAAAAGTCACTGTTACTCTGGGCGAACGTAGTTATCCAATCAATATCGCGCCAAGTTTATATAACGAACCTGGGGCATTTTGGCCATTAACTACTGGGCAACGCGCAATGATAGTGACAAATGAAACGCTTGCACCAATTTATCTTGAAAAGGTAAAACACGCTCTTGAATCTTCTGGCGTAAAGGTTGACAGCATCATTCTTCCTGATGGCGAACAATACAAATCGCTATTCATCATGAACGATGTTTTTACCGCACTACTTGAAAAGCACCATAACCGAGATACTACCCTCATCGCTCTTGGTGGGGGGGTTATCGGTGACCTTACGGGTTTCGCTGCTGCTAGCTATCAGCGCGGAGTACGTTTTATCCAAATTCCTACCACCTTATTATCTCAAGTGGACTCTTCTGTTGGCGGTAAAACCGCAGTAAACCATCCTCTAGGGAAAAATATGATTGGGGCATTTTACCAACCTGCCTCGGTAGTTATTGACCTTGATTGTTTAAAAACCTTACCCAAAAGGGAATTAGCCTCCGGCTTAGCAGAAGTGATTAAGTATGGAATAATTCTTGATGGTGACTTTTTTACATGGTTAGAAAACAATATTGATGCTCTGGTCGCGCTAGATAACCAAGCGATGGCCTACTGCATACGTCGTTGTTGCGAATTGAAAGCACAAGTCGTTGCTGCTGATGAAAAAGAAACCAGTGGGTTACGTGCGCTTCTCAATTTAGGTCACACCTTTGGGCATGCCATTGAAGCTCATATGGGCTATGGTGTCTGGTTACATGGTGAAGCCGTTGCAGCAGGTATCGTTATGGCAGCAAGAACTGCTGAATTGATAGGCCAATTTACACCGGAGCAAACCCAACGGGTGATAGCACTTTTAGAACGTGCATCACTTCCTGTCAAAGGCCCTTCACAAATGAAGCCAGATGATTATCTACCGCATATGATGCGCGATAAAAAAGTAATGGGTGGAAAACTGCATTTAATTTTACCTACCACTATCGGGCATTCAGAAATGCGCGCGGACATCGATGCGCAAACTGTCATTGCAGCGATATCTTCCTGCATGCCATAAAAATATGACAAAATGGTCAGATACGTTACCAAAAACAGAGAAAACCCTGAATTTTTACAAGCGTTTTAAAATGTTACTGGTAGATGTACGCTAAAGTCGTTAAATTATAAGGTATGCCTACGCCTAGATACAATAATCTGGAAATGCACAATACCAATATGGCTAGCACGGTATTACGAAAGCATATATGCTTTAAAAATAAGCATCGATATTCTGCTTGGTCGCTAACAGGTTGTACTGATAAGAGACATTTTATCTCTACTATAGGCAAATTTTATTCGGGAGAGGAAGATGGACGAATTTAAACCAGATAATCAAGGCCAAAATGATCTTAGGCCAGATACATCAGATAGACCGACAGGGCGTTCACGCCAATCCGCTGCTACAAAGCCTAAATTAGCACTCTCACGCCAACATATTATGATTGGTGTCGGTGTTTTAGTTTTATTACTACTCATTATTGCGATCAGTTCTGCGTTAAAAGCGCCTACTGAGCATGAAAAGTTGCAAACAACCGGCACTAACAACCAACAAAATATTGATTTGTCTAACTCATCCTCTTTGACAAACTCACAAGAGCAAGCTCAGACGGGTCAGGCACAAGAAATCTCAGGATCTCAAATCACACCGACACCAACTCAAGGTGAGCCAAAAACTCAACCTAATGGCTTGGGTGAGCGGATCGAAATCCCAGGTGATGTGGTAGATGCTTTAAATCAAGGCCAAACACCAACCGCTGAAACAACACAACCACAAAATGTAACACCGCCAGCAATCAAACCTGCAGAACAGCAACCTGTGGCACCGCCAACAGCACCTGAAAAAACCCCTGCGAAAGTGGTTGAGCCAAAACATCCGGTACAACCTAAGCAACCGACTAAGGCTGCGGCCAATAACCATGGCAGCAATGTCATGTCAGCTCCTGCGGGTACCTACACTCTGCAACTTAGTAGTGCAAGCCGTTCAGATACGCTGGAAGCATTTGCTAAAGAAAACAAACTTGCCAATTACAAGGTCTACAAAACTATTCGTAATGGGCAAACTTGGTATGTTCTCATTCACGGTAATTATAATTCAGTCACTGACGCAAAAAATGCAATAGCAACTCTACCTTCTGCTGTTCAAGCGAAAAAGCCGTGGGTTAGAAATATGAAACAAGTCAAACAGGATCAAAAATAACAACGTTTTTCCCCGGGCGCATTGTGTTGTCCTGACAGAGTATGAATGTTTTTACTCTAAACGATTGTAATAATAAGACGGCATGAAAAAAAAACGCGCTTTTTTAAAATGGGCTGGGGGTAAATACCCCCTTGTGGAAGAAATAAAAAAACATCTTCCACAAGGTGATTGCTTAATTGAGCCTTTTGTTGGTGCAGGGTCAGTGTTTTTAAATACTAGCTATGATTCTTACATGCTGGCAGATATCAACAGTGACCTCATCAACCTCTATAATACTGTTAAAGACCATGCTGATTCTTTTATCGAAGAGGCCCAGCAAATCTTCACACCTGAATATAATACTTCAGAACAATACTATTTAATGCGTGAAGCCTTTAACCAATCCAATGACACTGAAAGACGTAGTATCCTTTTTTTATACTTAAATCGTCACTGTTATAATGGGTTATGCCGTTATAATTCACGCGGTGAGTTCAACGTGCCTTTTGGTCGCTACAAAAAGCCCTATTTCCCTAAAGAAGAATTACTGTGGTTCGCTGAAAAATCGCAAAAAGCAACATTTATTACCCAGCACTATGGCGAGACCTTGCTCAATGCTAAAGAAGGGGCCGTCATTTACTGTGACCCGCCTTATGCTCCTTTATCTGATACTGCCAATTTTACGGCTTATCATACCAATTCCTTTAATGCGAGCGAGCAACAAAATTTAGCGATTTTGGCACAGAAGTTATCAACGGAAAACAGGATCCCAGTGCTGATATCGAATCATGATACCCCGTTAACCAGAGAGTGGTATCATCAAGCTCAATTACATATTGTAAAAGTACGTCGTACCATTAGTAGAAATATATTAAACCGTAGCAAAGTCAATGAATTACTGGCTTTATATACGGGGGAACCTAATAGCCTTTCTCCTAGAAAAACTGACAAAAAAATGCAAAGCCTTGTGACTAGTGCTGAATGGCTCTCAGATAACGATTAATAATCGGAGACGATAATGAAAAACTTTCTCATTGCCCCATCTATTTTATCTGCTGACTTTGCTCGTTTAGGCGAAGATACCGCCAATGTTCTTGCAGCTGGTGCTGATATCGTGCATTTTGACGTAATGGATAATCATTATGTTCCTAACCTAACTTTTGGTGCTCCAATTTGTAAAGCCCTGCGTGACTACGGTATTACTGCGCCGATTGATGTCCACCTCATGGTAAAACCTGTTGATAGGATTATCCCTGACTTCGCCAAAGCAGGTGCAACTCATATAAGCTTCCATCCTGAAGCCAGTGAACATGTTGATCGTTCATTACAACTCATCAGAGAACATGGCTGTACCGCGGGGTTGGTATTTAACCCAGCAACACCACTGAGTTACCTTGATTATGTAATGGATAAAGTGGATATGATTTTACTGATGTCAGTTAATCCAGGCTTTGGTGGTCAATCCTTTATCCCACAAACCCTCAATAAATTGCGCCAAGTCCGCAAACTTATTGATGAAAGTGGCTATGATATTCGTTTGGAAGTCGATGGCGGTGTGAAAGTGAACAATATTGCAGAAATCGCGGCGGCTGGAGCGGATACCTTTGTTGCAGGCTCAGCCATCTTCGATCAACCAGACTATAAAACAGTCATCGATGCGATGCGTAACGAACTACAAAAGGTATCTCAATGACTCAAGTTGTATTAGAAGATATTAAAGCGATTGCCTTTGATTTAGATGGTACTCTCGTTGACAGTGCCGGTGGCTTAGCTGAAGCCATCGATAATATGCTCAAAGAGTTTGGTTTTCCTCCAGCAGGTAAAGAGCGCGTCTCTATTTGGGTAGGTAACGGGGTTGATGTTCTCGTTGAACGCGCGCTTTCTTGGGCAGGAGCCGACATCACAGCTGAATTACAAAAAAAAGCTCGAGCCAGTTTTGATAAATTCTATGCAGTTTCTGTCACAACAGGTAGTCAGCTATTCCCTGAAGTAAAAGAAACCTTAGAACAATTAGCAAAACACAACATACCGATGGGGATCGTCACAAATAAAGCTACGCCGTTTATTGCTCCACTACTAAAAAAATTAGGCATTGATAGCTATTTTTCTCTTGTATTGGGTAGTGACGATGTAAAAGCCCTAAAACCGCACCCTGCTCCCCTTTACTTAACAATGGGCACATTCGGTTTACGTAAAGAAGAATTGCTTTTTGTCGGCGATTCCCGTAATGATATTATTGCAGCACAAAGCGCGGGATGCCCGAGTGTCGGGCTGACATACGGCTATAACTACGGTGAATCTATTGCTTTGAGCGAACCTGACTGTGTCTTGACACACTTTGCAGGCTTGTTACCCACAATTGGTTTATCTGAAATAAAATAAGCAAGGACATAACAAACATGAGCACTCCCACTGAAAATTTACAGCAACCCCAAAAACCTATCGTATTCAGCGGCGCACAGCCTTCCGGTGAATTAACCATCGGTAACTATATGGGTGCATTACGTCAGTGGGTACAAATGCAAGACGACTATGACTGCATTTACTGTATCGTTGACCAACATGCTATCACTGTTCGCCAAGACCCTGTCGAACTGCGTAAAAGAACCCTCGATACACTTGCGCTCTATTTAGCCTGTGGGATTGACCCGAAAAAAAGCACCATTTTTGTACAGTCTCATGTCCCACAGCATGCACAATTAAGTTGGGCATTAAACTGCTATACCTATTTCGGCGAATTAAGCCGTATGACCCAATTTAAAGATAAATCAGCGCGTCACGCAGAAAATATCAACGCAGGCCTGTTTGACTACCCCGTTTTGATGGTTGCTGATATCTTGCTTTATCAAACTAATCAGGTTCCTGTTGGGATTGACCAAAAACAGCATCTTGAACTAAGCCGTGACATAGCCCAACGCTTCAATGCAATTTATGGTGATATATTTACTGTTCCTGATCCTTTCATTCCTACAGGTGGCGGTGCACGAATTATGGCACTGCAAGACCCAACCAAGAAAATGTCTAAGTCTGATGACAACCGCAATAACGTCATTGCTCTACTCGAAGACCCAAAATCGGTTGTGAAGAAAATCAAACGGGCCATGACGGACTCAGAAGAGCCACCACGCATTCGTTATGATTTAGAAAACAAACCTGGCGTTTCTAACCTGTTAGATATTATGTCAGGTGTCACAGGTAAAAAAATTGCAGAGCTAGAAGCTGAGTTTGAAGGCCAAATGTACGGTCACCTTAAAGGTGCTGTTGCAGAATCCGTCTCTGGCATGTTGACTGACTTACAGACTCGTTATCATGAATTCCGCGATAATGAAGCGCTTCTGAATCAAATCATGGATGAAGGAGCGACTAAAGCGTCTGCTCGTGCACAACAAACTTTAGATAAAGTGTATGAAGCTATTGGTTTTGTAAAACGCCCATAACGCTAATCAAATAAAAAGCGCTTACTCATCAATGGGTGAGCGCTTTCTTTCATTAACACATAGCCAACTATTTTCACAAACTCCTTCTACTTTTCTATCTGGAGTCTATCCTCTTTTATCTATTAAATACCTTATTTAGTGATTTTTAAATTATTTAACTAATAAGGTCATTCTATGTTATTCAAAAATAAACATGCTATTGTCCAAGGCGGATCACGTGGTATTGGCGCTGCTATAGTAAAAAAACTAGCCAAAGAAGGTGCAAATGTTGCTTTCACCTACGCCTCATCAGATAAAAATGCAAAATTGTTGATCACTGAAACAGCCCAGTATTCCGGTACAGTCATGGCAATAAAAGCCAATAGTGCAAATGAATATGAAATTACAGCTGCAATCAAACAATCATTTGATAAATTTGGTTCTATTGATATTTTAATTAACAGTCTTGGTATTCTTGAATTTGGCTCAGTAGAAACTCTCCCTCTAGAATCATTTGATCGCTCCTATTCCCTAAATGTACGCAGCTTATTTATTGCTAGCCAATCAGCCCTAACTGTTATGAATAATAATGGACGAATAATTCACATTGGTAGTGTTAACTCAGAACGGGTTCCATTCGAAGGTGGAGCTGCCTACGCAATGAGTAAATCAGCTATTATTGGCTTAACAAAAGGTATGGCTCGAGATGTAGCTGCTAGAGGGATCACTGTCAACAATGTTCAGCCAGGTCCTGTAAACACTGATATGAATCCAGAACAAGGCGAGTTCGCAGATAGTCTAAAACAAATAATGGCTTTAAAACGCTATGCTAGCGCTGATGAGATTGCTGATTTTGTATTGTACCTAGCTAGCCCAGCTGCTGCTTATATAACGGGAGCAAATTTAAATATCGATGGCGGGTTTACAGCTTAAATATTGGTTTATTAATGAATAAAAAAACGGGAAAATTTTCCCGTTTTTTATTAACCAATGAGTTTGACTTTAATTATTGAAAATCTTTGTCGGTATACAACTTCGTCGCTTTAACTCCTTCAATATTTTTGGCCCCGCCTAGCATCATATTGATAGAAAGTTCTTTATTCAGTTGCTGGATCACCGAGTTTACGCCTTCAGCACCACCTAAATTTAAGCCATATAAAATAGGACGGCCTACAGCCACAACATCTGCCCCACTTGCTAAGGCTTTAAATACGTGTGAACCGCGACGCACACCACTGTCAAATACAATTGGAACACGTTTATTAACGACCTTAGCAATTGACGGCAATACATCAAAAGACGCGGGACCACTGTCTAACTGGCGACCACCATGATTAGAGACCCAAATCGCATCAGCACCTGCTTTGATCACAACATCAGCATCTTCGGGCGATTGAATACCTTTAACTATTACTGGCAATCCTGATAACTTTTTCACGTATTGAATATCTGCGGGTGTAAAAGCTTGTTTTGCTTGCGCATAAATTTCACCGATCCCTGCACCTTTACCTGTTTTTGAACCATCACTATTTTGCTTAGCAAATAGCTCTAAGTTGGCAAAGCCTAGCGGGAACTGGAAGTTATTACGAATATCATCTTCACGATACCCACCAACTGGAGAGTCAACGGTTAAAATAATCGCTTTAGCACCACTTTCTTTGGCTCTCTTCAACGTAAATTCGTTAAAAGCATTATTTTTACTCATATAAAGCTGGAAAAAGAACGGGTTTTCCCCTGAAACTTCAGCAACTTCTTCAATTGTTTTATTACCATAGGTACTTAACGAGAAAATAGAACCTGCTTTAGCCATACCTTTTGCTGTCGCAATTTCCCCGTCTTTATGTGCTAATCCTTGGGCCGCCATCGGCGCTTGAATAATAGGGGTTTTTAGTTTAATTCCTAAAAAATCAGTTGAAAGGTCGATATCTGAAATTTCAATTCCCTGCATCACTCTTGGCATAATATATTTATTATCAAAATGTTGCGTATTTTTCTTCAGATTCAATTCATCTTCAGCACCACCACGAATATAACCAAAAGCACCTTTATCCATACTTTTGGCAACTTGGCTTTCTAATTCATCCAAGTTCACAATTTTAATTGGGCCTTCTTTATCGCTAGCTTTATATTCCGCCGCCTGTGCGGTACCAAGAGTCAGTGCAACAGCAAATAATGTCGATGTCACAAACGTATTTTTTCGTGTAAAACTCAACATAATAAATCTTTAACTCCCCATCAATTACTGTTTAATAGCCTCGGCTTGAATTTGGATAGTGACATTTTTGGCCATGCCATCCTTCACTAGGAAATCAACCCCCCATTGCGTACGGTCAATAGTGGTTTCGAAATCACCACCACACACATCAGCATTAAAAATTGGACTGAAATAGCAACCGAATTTGGTAGTTTTTAACTGAACTGGATGTGATTGGCCTTTCATAGTCAACACACCATCAATAGAAACAGGTTTGTTGTCTGCAAAATTCCATTTAGTCGATTTGAACTCAATGGTCGGATATTTTGCAACATCTAACATATCTTCACTTTTAATATGATTATCAAATGCTGATAACCCAGTATTTAAGGTCTCCGCTGGAATTTTTACACTGACGCTACCAGTTTGTTTTTCCGGAGAATAGCTCATATCTCCGGTGATATTGTGAAAACCGCCACTATTGGTAGAAGTATTAAAGTGGTCAATATAAAACACGGCTTTAGTATGAGTTGCATCTAATTTATAGTCTGCGGCCTGTGCTGTACCAAGCGCAAACAAAGAAACCAGCAAAGGTAATGTAAGCTTTTTCATCATATTTCCTTAAAATTCAATTACAAATAGGCAGCTATATCAGTCATTAAGCTGCCTGAATTAATTTCGTAAGTTAAATGTGGGGGTTATCGCGAATTAACGTTCAGAATCTAATTGCTCATTATTTTTCAGAACATCTTGCGCTTTGCTGTAGCTTTCAATTAATAATTGATAAGCAGGGAAAATTTGCGTGTAGGCCATTGCCCATTCAGCAGCGTCTTCACGGTTCCAAGTGCCTTGTAACTCAGAAGCAACCGCGGCTGTATCCATAGGGACAACCCCTGCTTGAACCACACGAGCCAAGGTAATTTCTTGTGCCATCTTGCTATAAGTACCTGATGCATCGATAACAACAAATACTTGGTAACCATCCATCACCGCACTAATCGCAGGGAAAGCCATACAAACACTAGTAATGGTACCTGCAATAATCAGTTGTTTTTTGCCTGTCGCTTTTACCGCTGCCACAAACTCAGGGTTATCCCATGCATTAATTTCGCCACGACGTGCAATATATTGTGCATGTGGTGCATTTTGGTGAATTTCTGGGATCAACGGACCATTGGGGCCTTGAGGTACAGAAGCCGTAGTGATCACTGGGATTTTTGCCAGTGAAGCCATTTTAGCCAGTACAGATGCGCGAGCACGCAATTCAGTCATTGGCATATCACCTACAGTTTGGAAAAGCCCACTTTGGTGATCAATTAATAACATCACAGCATCGTTTGGGTTAATAACAGGGCGCTGGCCATTAAAGTTTGCTGGAATACTCATGATAAAGCCTCTCAATCGATGAAGTCAGAAATTTATTTAGAATCAAAAATAGAACGATAACCGCTCCGTTTTCGTGTTATTTAGATTAATTCATCAGTTTTAAGCTGAGTAGTCTGGATTTTGATAAACTCTGTTCTATAAATAGGATAATAACCTCAACCTTGATTGTTCTTTTATTGGAACAATGAAACCTATTTTTGCCCCTACTGCCGAATGATTTGCTCCTTTATTATTCAGTCATCAAAACAGTTTAGGAGCAAAACCATGAAAAAAATTATTGGTATCTATCAATCTCCTCGTAGCCATTGGGTAGGAGACGGCTTTCCTGTCCGTTCAATGTTTACTTACGATAACCATGGGAAATACCTCAACCCATTCTTATTACTCGATAGAGCAGGTCCTTTCAATTTCCCCAGCTCAGAAGCAAAGAATCGAGGAGTTGGTGAGCACCCTCATCGTGGGTTTGAAACCGTTACGATAGTGTATGATGGGGAAGTAGCTCATCATGATTCTACTGGTGAAGGCGGTGTGATAGGTCCAGGCGATGTTCAGTGGATGACTGCGGCATCGGGTATTTTGCATCAAGAATATCAGTCTGATGCCTTTATGAAAAAAGGTGGCACTCTTGATATGGTGCAACTGTGGGTCAATTTGCCTGCAAAAGACAAATCAGCGGCACCCGGCTACCAGTTATTGGAAAGCCAAACTATGCCAAAAGTCACACTGCCGAACGAAGCAGGCACACTGCGTGTGATTGCAGGGGATTATTTAGGCCACAAAGGGGCAGCCAAAACCTATACCCCGTTAGATGTTTGGGATTTACAACTCAATCAGGGAAAAACTGTTGGCATACAGACAAAATCAGGTCGTAACGTAGGGTTAGTCATGCTACGCGGTTCAATATTTGTTGATGGGCGTTCTGCCTTAAATGAAGGTGAACTGATGATCCTTGATAATACAGAAAGCAACATTGTGCTAGAAGCAACAGAAGATGCCTTAGTATTACTGCTAAGCGGTGACCCGATTGACGAACCGGTTGTTGGTTACGGCCCATTTGTTATGAATAGCATGGACGAAATTAATAAAGCTGTAAATGACTTCAACAGCGGCAAATTTGGCCGTATTCCTGAAACACAATAAATAATGTATGACCCCTCGATAACCTTAGGCTATTGGGGGGTTATTTTACTGACGGTGAAATGTTATCTGCTAAATAATTCAATAATAATTGTACTGATGGTAACAACCCTTTGCGAGATGGATAAACCGCATGAATAATATCTTCAGGGAAACGCCATTCAGGTAATACCTCCACCAAGTCCCCTGAGGCAATTTCCTTTTCCACCACGCCATAAGGCAACCTTGCAATGCCAATCCCTTTAAGTGCCGCGCGGTATAACGTTAACACATCAGTTGTGGCTAATTTAGGGGTGAAATGCTGTGTAAAACTCAGGTCATCGCTATTTTTCAGTGTTAACGTATAGTTTTGCGAGTGCTCTGTATTCGCTAACATCGGGTAATCCACCAGCTTTTCAGGCTCAATAAGTGCCCCTCGTTCTACAAATAACTGCGGACTTGCAACCAATATCCTGCGAGAATACCCCAGCACTTTCATCATTAGACCGGAGTCATCAAGAGGTAAAGAACGCACCCTAATTGCCAAATCCAGCCCTTCACTGATCACATCAACAGGGCGATTAACTGCCAATATCTGAATATCGATATCTGGGTATTGCGCCATAAAATCAACAAGTAATTCATTAAGATACACTTGCAATAATGCAACAGGACAAGACAGTTTTATCGTACCTTTCGGGTGAGACTGAACAGAACAAATCAATTCGTGAGCAATTTCGGCTTCATCCACCACATTTTTACATTGCTGATAAAAAACCTGCCCTACATCTGTGACATGAAATTGGCGAGTTGAACGATAAATTAAAGAAACATTTAGCTTTTTCTCTAAATCTGCAATACGTCGGCTTAACTTAGATTTAGGAACCCCAAGAGCTAAACCCGCTTGGGAAAAACCACCATGCTCAACGACTTTCACATAGTAATAGAGATCATTTAAATCATATTGCAGCATACGTTTTTACCAACCTTTGTGCTTGGAGGTTTGAAATCGTTATCTTACTCAAAATTCAAAAAATGTCCTCTTCGATATTTATTCTTTCACACCTATATTCAGCTTTATCGTACGAGCCAACAAAGACCCTATTATAAAAAACAGATAATTTTGGGGTATTAATGAAAGCCTTTTTTAATAATTTTATGTAAACATGAAAATTATCCTCTACCGTTAAAATGAGAATATCATGCGTACAGAATTACCACAGACTCCATCAACTTCATCACTTGAGTGTTTTTTTGAAACCGCTGTTAACCAAGCGGATAAAAAAGGAAAAATCAGCCATTCTGATATAAAAAAACTCCTAAAGAACATCTCCAATTCATCTGAAAAACTTACCGTTAACAATTACTATAATATCCAAGAGTCTGTTAGTAGACTAAATAAAACCTTAACACTTCAGCACTCTAACGTTATTGAAAACAAGTCTCTCTGTATCCATAAGGCATACACAATGGCATTTAATAAATTATCTGATGCCTCTATTCATGAGATCAGACGCAATGCGCCACAAAGAGCCAATACGCTCAATATCATTGAACTAATGACCAAAAATAAAACGATAAAGCAAAAAAGAGTTATTGAATTTAAGGAAAACACCCAGAATATAAAAACTAAAGTTGATATATTTATTAATGACTTATATAAAGAACCGTATTGGAGACCAAATGATAAAGAATATTCAGGGCTAATGGCTAACCTATCGAAATTAAAAAGTGATATAGAAAAGTCGAGAAATAATATACTCAGTTCAAGTTATCAACATAACCCAAATAAATTTAAAGCATTAACTCAGTTAAAATCGCAATTAACA
Source organism: Providencia sp. TYF-12 (assembly GCF_041344805.1). Lineage (NCBI taxonomy): Bacteria > Pseudomonadati > Pseudomonadota > Gammaproteobacteria > Enterobacterales > Morganellaceae > Providencia > Providencia sp. TYF-12. Next base: position 90,869 of record NZ_CP166833.1, on the reverse strand, counting down.
CAGCTTACAGAGAAATTACAAAACGATTATGACAAGCTAATCCGTGGTAGTACCTCAAATAATCAGCGTATCTTGAGCGATAATGAAATGCCTTCAATCTATAAATTAGAGCTAGCTCATTTAAAAAGGGCAATACCTATAATTGAATCAGAATTAGCGCAATTACAAAACGAACTACAAAGTAAACGTAGTGAATTGAGTAAATAATAAAGTAAAAAGTTAACGGAACGCCAAAAAAAGAAAAACGCCTAATTAAAAATTAGGCATGTCTAACTTTGATATACGGCAACCTAGCCCCGTTTTCCAAACAAACGGTGGCTAAATTCTTCAATCTGGTGGTGTTCTAAGCGATTTTGCATGGTTAAACTCCAGCTTGCGGATAACCCAGCTGCACTTAGCAACCGCTGATAGAGTTGTTCATCATAGGGGGCATGAAAAGCAATCATAATCGCTTCTTGTACTGAAACGTCACTATTACGGCTTAATAGCGTTAATGGTTCGTTTTCGCTGACATTTCCTGTTTTTATCACCCGATAAAGCCACCCACAGCAACCACGCTCTTGCATCAACTGTGCAAAGTTTTCGATCCCCGTAAGCCCATTAAGCTTATAACATGGAGAGCGAGGCTGCGTGACCTGTATCCGCGCATTACCCCATGCAAAAATATCCCCGATAAATACGTTTTCTTCGGTCATACCCTGTGTTGATATATTTTCCCCAAATGCAGAGGCAACAAATAAATCCTCAAGCTCAGGGTAAGCGTTCAACCAATAATGATAATGCTCACGTGGATAATGGCATAGGGCTCTATCTGGCCCACCATGGAAACGTTTTTCTGCCTGTTCATCCCCTTCTAGCCCTAATTGCCCTAAAGCCAGCAAACCATCCGCAGCCTGTTTATGGATCGCACTTTGACCACAAGATTGAGTCTCTTGGACTTTACCGATAAAAACTTGGGGTAAACATGACATTGACGATATTCTCCATTTGAATAGCGATAGAGACTTCATCATAAAGAATGCCAAGACAGATAACAATCCAATACACCGGAAAATAAAAAGGCGTAGCATCTATGATGCTACGCCCACTCGCTATTTAATTAAAAAATTAATTATTTAGCTTTTGCTGCAAAACGTGCGGCAGCTTCGTCCCAGTTAACAACGGACCAGAACGCTTTAATATAATCAGGACGGCGGTTTTGGAATTTCAAGTAATAAGCGTGTTCCCACACATCTAAACCAATGATAGGGTAGCCTGAAGCACCTGAGATAGCTTCACCCATCAATGGGCTATCTTGGTTAGCTGTAGAAACAACAGCTAATTTACCGTCATCTTTCAGAACCAGCCATGCCCAACCTGAACCAAAACGAGTTGCAGCAGCTTTTTCAAATACTTCTTTAAATGCATCAACGCTACCGAAATCGCGTTCAATAGCCGCTTTCAGTTCGCCTTTTAATTCAGTACCTAATTTCAAACCTTTCCAGAACAGACTATGGTTTGAGTGACCACCAGCGTTGTTGCGTACAAAAGTGCGCTGATCAGCTGGAATTTGATCTAATTTTTGAATCAGAACATCGATGTCCAAACCTGCTAATTCTGGCAGTTTTTCTAACGCTGTATTTGTGTTAGTCACATAGGTTTGATGGTGCTTAGTGTGGTGGATTTCCATGGTCTGTTTGTCAAAATGTGGTTCCAACGCATCATAAGCATAAGGTAAAGCAGGTAATGTATAACTCATATTATTGTCTCCAGTGACGTAAATACCGCTATGTTTCTCATTTTTCACCACAAGGCTCATAGGGTATGCACTTGCTTAACTTCGCACCTTGTGAATTACTATCTATTATAGTTATTTTACTGTTAATGAAAATCATTATCAAATCCATAAAAAAAATGTGGGTTTTCTCATTCGCTACAAGAACTCCCTTATACAGTAACTAATACCAATATCACCGCCTTTTATTTTTCTTTAATTCTAACATTTGCTATATTTTAAGGTTAATACACTAATTTAATATTTAGCATCAAATGATAATTCTGCAAATCCCATTACAATTAATACGTGATCTTCCGCGCAAAAGAAAAACAAATTTATATTTCGTGCTTTAGTTAACCATTTTTTGACATAGTATTAACATCTGCAAGGAGATAATAATATGACTCAAATAACTAAACATCCCGTTCCTGCTGAAATTGCAAAAAATGCCCTGATAAACGAACAACAGTATAACGATGAGTACCAACGCTCGATTCAAGACCCTGAAGGATTTTGGGGCGAAAAAGGAAAAATCGTTGATTGGATTAAACCGTACACCCGTGTCAAGAACACGTCTTTTGACCCCGGACATATCGATATCCGTTGGTTTGAAGATGGCACTTTAAATTTAAGTGCAAACTGTTTGGATCGTCATCTGGCTGAAAAAGGCGACCAAGTAGCTATTATTTGGGAAGGCGATGACCCATCATCGTCAAAAAATGTCACTTACCGTGAATTGCATCAAGATGTTTGTCAGTTTGCAAATGTGTTAAAGCAACAAGGTATCCGCAAAGGCGATGTCGTTGCTATCTATATGCCAATGGTTGTAGAAGCCGCTGTAGCCATGCTAGCTTGTGCTCGTATTGGTGCCATCCATACAGTCATTTTTGCGGGTTTCTCTCCTGAGGCGGTCTCTGGTCGTGTCATTGACTGTAAAGCCAAGCTTATCATCACTGCTGATGAAGGCCTACGCGCAGGCCGTGCAATCCCCCTGAAAAAAAATGTGGATGATGCACTAGCCAACCCACATGTAACCACCGTATCCAATGTGATCGTCTATCAGCGTACTGGTAATCCACCGAGTTGGGTTGAAGGACGTGACTTATGGTGGCATGACGTGGTTAAAGGTGTCAGTACAGACTGTCCTCCTGAAGAAATCAGTGCTGAAGACCCCCTATTCATTCTGTATACCTCTGGTTCTACAGGTAAACCTAAAGGTGTCCTCCATACCACTGGGGGCTATTTAGTTTATGCAACGCTCACGTTTAAATACACTTTCGACTATCACCCAGGTGAAGTCTATTGGTGTACTGCTGATGTGGGTTGGGTTACCGGCCATAGTTACTTGTTATATGGGCCATTATCCAATGGGGCAAAAACCTTAATGTTTGAAGGTGTGCCTAACTATCCATCAGTAAACAGAATGAGTCAGGTTGTTGATAAACACCAAGTCAATATCCTCTACACTGCACCAACTGCAATCCGTGCGTTAATGGCTGAAGGTGATAAAGCCATTGAAGGCACTGATCGTAGTTCTCTGCGCATCTTAGGCTCTGTGGGGGAACCCATTAATCCTGAAGCATGGGAATGGTTCTACAAAAAAATTGGTAATAGCCGCTGCCCTGTGGTTGATACATGGTGGCAGACAGAAACTGGTGGCTTCATGATCACACCACTTCCCGGTGCAACAACATTGAAACCCGGTTCTGCAACTTTACCTTTCTTTGGTGTTCGACCTGCATTAGTTGATAACCTTGGTGAGCCTATCGAAGGGGCTACAGAAGGTAATTTAGTGATTGTTGATTCATGGCCGGGGCAAGCCCGTACTTTATTTGGCGATCACGAGCGTTTCGAGCAAACTTATTTCTCAACCTTTAAAGGTATGTACTTTAGTGGAGATGGTGCTCGCCGTGATGAAGATGGCTATTATTGGATCACAGGTCGTGTTGACGATGTATTGAATATCTCAGGTCACCGTTTAGGTACCGCAGAGATAGAATCAGCCCTCGTTGCACATCCAAAAGTGGCTGAAGCCGCAGTAGTTGGTATTCCTCACAATATTAAAGGCCAAGCAATTTATGCTTATGTCACATTAATATCAGGGGTTGAGCCATCTCCAGAGCTATACACAGAAGTTCGCAATTGGGTTCGTAAAGAAATTGGTCCAATTGCAACACCGGATGTTCTTCACTGGACGGATTCATTACCAAAAACCCGTTCCGGTAAAATCATGCGTCGTATCCTACGAAAAATTGCATCAGGAGATACCAGTAACTTTGGAGATACCTCCACTCTGGCAGATCCAGGTGTTGTCGAAAAACTACTCGAAGAAAAACAGTCTATGAGTATGTCATAACGCCAAAAGGGCCGCCTTTACCGGGTGGCCTTACATACATCCCAATAAGACGATTTACTCTAAATAATTTGAGGTGCAACTAGAAGGCAAGTGAATGAGTCACTAAGAGCATATATAGATATGTGACTAGTACGAGTGAACACCGCCAACGACACTGCAACTTGAAGTATGACGAGTATAACAGAGGAGAACTCTGATGAATGCTACTGCTTACGAAAAGGTAGAGGATAACCCTCGCTTCAAGGAATTGGTCAGGAAACGTAGTCGCTTTTCATGGTTGTTATCGATAATAACGCTCGTGTTGTATGTAGGTTTTATTTTTCTTATCGCTTTTGATCCAAGCTGGTTAGGTACACCTATCTCTGAAGGCTCTTACATCACAAGGGGGATCCCTGTCGGTGTAGGGCTAATCGTCATTTCATTTGTATTAACTGGGCTATATGTTATTCGTGCCAACGGTGAATATGACCGTTTAACGGCAGAAATCTTAAAAGAGGTAGAAAAATGAAAATATTGCTCTCACTCATTCTCTTTTTTACCTCATCAATCGTGTTTGCAGACGCATTGACAGGGGATGTGGAACGTCAGCCTATCAATATTCAAGCAATTATCATGTTCTTACTTTTTGTTGGCTTCACGTTATATATCACCTACTGGGCATCAAAAAGAACACGTTCTCGCTCCGATTACTATACTGCCGGTGGGAAAATTACAGGGTTCCAAAATGGGATGGCAATTGCAGGGGACTTTATGTCTGCAGCTTCTTTCTTGGGGATCTCCGCTCTTGTTTATACTTCTGGCTATGATGGCTTAATTTACTCGATTGGCTTTTTAATTGGCTGGCCGATCATTCTATTCTTAATTGCCGAGCGCTTACGAAATTTAGGTCGCTACACTTTTGCTGACGTAGCATCTTACCGATTAAAACAAAGACCAATTCGTATTTTGTCTGCTGTTGGCTCACTTGTCGTTGTAGCACTCTATCTCATTGCCCAGATGGTTGGGGCAGGTAAACTGATCGAATTATTATTTGGCTTAAATTATCATGTAGCCGTGGTTATCGTTGGTATTCTCATGGTGTTGTACGTATTATTTGGTGGGATGCTAGCAACTACATGGGTACAAATCATCAAAGCCATTCTCTTACTTGCTGGTGCAACATTCATGGCGGTTATGGTCATGAAACATGTAGGCTTTAATTTCAATACATTATTTAAAGAGGCTGTAGAAATCCATAAGAATGGCATTTCTATTATGAGCCCTGGAGGCCTAGTATCTGACCCGATATCCGCCCTATCGCTTGGCTTGGCATTAATGTTTGGTACCGCCGGTCTTCCTCATATTATTATGCGTTTCTTTACCGTAAGTGATGCCAAAGAAGCGCGTAAGAGTGTGTTCTATGCAACAGGATTTATCGGTTATTTCTATATACTGACTTTCATTATTGGTTTCGGCGCTATTGTGCTTGTCAGTTCAAATCCTGCATTTAAAGATGCTGCAGGGGCGCTCATTGGCGGAACTAATATGGCTGCAGTTCACCTTGCTGATGCTGTTGGGGGCAATTTCTTCCTTGGCTTTATTTCTGCGGTTGCCTTCGCCACCATCCTTGCGGTTGTTGCTGGATTGACACTCGCAGGCGCTTCTGCGGTATCTCATGACCTTTATGCGATGGCAATGAAAAATGGTAAGGCTGACGAAAAAGATGAATTACGCGTTTCAAAAATTACGGTTGTCATCTTAGGTTTTGTTGCAATTGGCCTTGGTATTTTGTTTGAAAAACAAAATATTGCTTTCATGGTCGGCTTAGCATTCTCCATCGCTGCAAGCTGTAACTTCCCTATTATTTTACTATCAATGTACTGGCGCAAACTCACGACTCGCGGTGCATTAGCAGGAGGCTGGTTAGGGCTGATTACCGCCGTTGTCTTAATGATCCTAGGTCCAACTATATGGGTCAGCATTCTTCATCATGAAAAACCAATCTATCCATATGAATATCCTGCTTTCTTCTCCATGATTGTTGCATTCGTTGCCTCATGGTTATTCTCTGTTACTGACAATTCAGAACAAGGGAAAATGGAAAGAGAACGCTTTAAAGAGCAATTTATTCGTTCACAAATTGGTTTGGGTATTGAACAAGGTAAGTCTCACTAAATCTGACTTTATTACCACAACAAACGGTTCAGTGTATCGAGCCGTTTGTTATTGTCAGACTAAAACCACGCAGTGATTGCTCCAATAAGGATACAGGCTAATAGTGTAACCCTATCAGCAATCTTTCGAGTAAAACTTATCTACCTCTTTTTCTAGACGCCAGTTTCACGATAACATTAGCTACCGTGGTGACTAGATAAGCAGCGATATTACATAATGCTCTTTCCCATTTATCACCTTCTTTTTCTTTGTAAGGTCATTTTAAACCCTTACAACGGATACCTCAGGTCTTGCGACCATCTTTATTGTTCAATTAACCCGATAATATTAAGTGTTTTAGGAGCAAACAACAAAAGGCTATGAGTAAGCAAACCTCGATGATGATTACCTTGGTTCACATACCCTAAATCTGCTTGAGTAGGACGATGATTGTAGCTTGGTAGCATCTTCTATCGCGAGAAGAAAGGAATAGCAGTGACCAGTTTTACTGTCGCACTAAAAATGGCTTCACTAATATTCTCTGCGGATATGTTAACGTTCCTATCTCCCTCCATACTGGCCAGTGAGCTAAACGATTTTACTACCGATTTACTTGGATACCGAGCCAAGTTTGAGGCCATTTATTACAAACCTGACCGGTCTTTTTGGTTCTCCAAGTTTAGTATGTGCACGTTGTTCTTTAGCCCGCTCATTATTACTTTCCATCATCTCAGGAGCCCCAATTAAATCCGTTGAAGAGTTGATCGTAAGCTAAGCATTTAGTTCAAAAAAGTTTCTCAGATAATGTGAAGGACTTATGTATAAAAGACAGCCTCATAAGGAGGTGGGTGGTTTAGGTCAGACAAAAAAAATCCTTCTTTCTGCGTAGAGAAAAGAAGGATATTAATAATATTTAAGAATATTTTTATTATCGTTATTCGGTTCTATCTTGCATAGTATTGTTTTTCTACATTAACCCAATCTTCTACAAGAGAATAAAAATCGGCAGATTTTGTTTTTCTTTCCTCTTGTAATTGTTGGAATTCTTGTTTATTTTTCGGTGTGTAACGAGAAAGCAATCGGTCTAAAACAATATGTTTATCTGCAAATTGAGAGCTAATTTTTAATGTCTTAAACAGTGCGATAGTAATAATCCCACTAATTGCCAGCATCCCAATAACAGAAGCAAAACTATAATCAATCCCAACAGCATTTCTTACGATATTTAGCAGTAAAAATGGAACAAAGAACATCACAAGTAAGGAAAGGATCGTGGCGCCATCTTGGCCATTGTTAAATTCATTCTCTTTCTGCTTATTCACAGAAAGGATCTGATCAAAAATTTTTTGATTCGCACTTTTTGTTTTATTCATCTGATCCACCTTTGGTACACAGACATTGTTAACCAGAAATACAGCGCGCTTAGTCGATTATCTTTCGTATCCGAACGCTAACTATTTCCTTTGATAATTTCATTTATAAGCAAACTTCATCTATAACGTGATAACTTGAAATGATATTAACTACTTTAAAATAGTATAAATGTAAGTAAATGAAACATCAATTTAACAATTTTTATATAAAAAAATAAACAATTGCGTTTTTTTTCATCATAAACTGGCTAAAGAAATATTAATTTTCTATATGAGTAAAATTGATTAGTTTATTTTTATCTATTGATATTTATGAGTTTATTGATGAAAAAACAGACGTTATTAATGAACTAATTAACACCATAAAAACCATTAAACCGATAGATATTTTATGGCAAAAGAAGGAAAAACAAGTAAAGTAGTTTCATTTAGTCATTATTATTTTTAATCAATTATAAATAATCTATCTCTCAATAAAGCAAGCTAGCGACATATTAGCAGTAAAGACAAATAATTTTCCTCATTCCTGTTACTACATTAGAAATGTGAGTTGTTACTCACTACTTTGATTCCTACACTACCATTCACCATACCAATATCATTATACTTTCCGCATAAACTAGTACCAAACTTCTCTACCCCAGCGTAGACCTACGCTAAGCAATTGATTTAATTTTGTTTTTCAACATATTAAACTCACCCCGACAAATGAGTTGTTACTCACTACTTTAAATACCACACACCTATTCACCACACCAATATCATTACACTTTTCGGATGAGCTGATGCTAAACCTCTCTACTCCTAGCTTTAGTCTCTCCCCTAGCTGATTGATTTATTTTTATTTCTCAATGTATTAAACCAACCTCGATAGGTGAGCTGTTACTTACTACTTTAAATTCCACACACTTATTCAACATAACAATGTTATTGCACCGTTGAGGGAGGATTAACACCGCCTCAAATCACGGCCAGACGAAAACTTGAGGAATAAAAAATCAGGATGATGGGTTACAAAAACAGAGTCCGCTCAGTTCATAAGGAATAAAGGAATAAACAAGTTAAAACGAGATGGGCAGGAAAAGAATATCTCTGTACTAATGAGGGGTTAACCTAGTCCTCTGCTAATCAGACTGTTAATTTAAAAGCTAGACATTAGCAGTTAGCAGTTAGAAGTTAGAAGTTAGAAGTTAGAAGTTAGCCTACAGGATAATAAAATATGCAGTGGTCTCAATGCCTCATTACCCTAGGCAGAGCCCTCACAATCAGAGTCGCCCTGAGACTGAACACCTCACTCTTCGCTCCACACTGCCACGCCTCATCACCTAACCCCCAAACGCAAAAAAGCCACCCATTGGGTGGCTTTCTCACTAATTTAATGTCTGGCAGTTCCCTACTCTCACATGGGGAGACCCCACACTACCATCGGCGCTACGGCGTTTCACTGCTGAGTTCGGCATGGGGTCAGGTGGGACCACCGCGCTATTGCCGCCAGACAAATTCGGTTTGTTCTCGTTTAGTACATTTCGTCACTAAACCAGAACGGTAATCTTGAACAAGCTGCCATGTCCCTCGCCTCTCGGCTTCTCACGCTCATTAAATCAACGTCATCTCTCAATCTCTAAAACACCTTCGGTGTTGTCAGGTTAAGCCTCACGGTTCATTAGTATTGGTTAGCTCAACATATCGCTATGCTTACACACCCAACCTATCAACGTCTTAGTCTTAAACGTTCCTTTAGGACCCTTAAAGGGTCAGGGAAGACTCATCTCAAGGCAAGTTTCCCGCTTAGATGCTTTCAGCGGTTATCTCTTCCGCACTTAGCTACCGGGCAATGCATTGGCATGACAACCCGAACACCAGTGGTGCGTCCACTCCGGTCCTCTCGTACTAGGAGCAGCCCCTTTCAATCTTCCAACGCCCACGGCAGATAGGGACCGAACTGTCTCACGACGTTCTAAACCCAGCTCGCGTACCACTTTAAACGGCGAACAGCCGTACCCTTGGGACCTACTTCAGCCCCAGGATGTGATGAGCCGACATCGAGGTGCCAAACACCGCCGTCGATATGAACTCTTGGGCGGTATCAGCCTGTTATCCCCGGAGTACCTTTTATCCGTTGAGCGATGGCCCTTCCATTCAGAACCACCGGATCACTAAGACCTACTTTCGTACCTGCTCGAGCCGTCACTCTCGCAGTCAAGCTGGCTTATGCCTTTGCACTAACCGCATGATGTCCGACCATGCTTAGCCAACCTTCGTGCTCCTCCGTTACTCTTTGGGAGGAGACCGCCCCAGTCAAACTACCCACCAGACACTGTCCGCACCCCGGATACGGGGCAACGTTAGAACATCAAACATTAAAGGGTGGTATTTCAAGGTTGGCTCCATGCAGACTGGCGTCCACACTTCAAAGCCTCCCACCTATCCTACACATCAAGGCTCAATGTTCAGTGTCAAGCTATAGTAAAGGTTCACGGGGTCTTTCCGTCTTGCCGCGGGTACACTGCATCTTCACAGCGAGTTCAATTTCACTGAGTCTCGGGTGGAGACAGCCTGGCCATCATTACGCCATTCGTGCAGGTCGGAACTTACCCGACAAGGAATTTCGCTACCTTAGGACCGTTATAGTTACGGCCGCCGTTTACTGGGGCTTCGATCAAGAGCTTCTCCTTACGGATAACCCCATCAATTAACCTTCCAGCACCGGGCAGGCGTCACACCGTATACGTCCACTTTCGTGTTTGCACAGTGCTGTGTTTTTAATAAACAGTTGCAGCCAGCTGGTATCTGCGACTGGCTTCAGCTCCATGGGTAAACCACTTCACCTAGCGCAGCGTGCCTTCTCCCGAAGTTACGGCACCATTTTGCCTAGTTCCTTCACCCGAGTTCTCTCAAGCGCCTGAGTATTCTCTACCTGACCACCTGTGTCGGTTTGGGGTACGATTAGTGATAATCTAGAGCTTAGAGGCTTTTCCTGGAAGCGGGGCATGAGCTACTTCGCCACCGTAGTGACTCGTCATCAGACCTCAGCATATAGTGAACCGGATTTGCCTAATTCACCTGCCTACATCCTTAAACCGGGACAACCGTCGCCCGGCCAGCCTAGCCTTCTCCGTCCCCCCATCGCAATTATCACCAGTACGGGAATATTAACCCGTTTCCCATCGACTACGCATTTCTGCCTCGCCTTAGGGGTCGACTCACCCTGCCCCGATTAACGTTGGACAGGAACCCTTGGTCTTCCGGCGTGCGGGTTTTTCACCCGCATTATCGTTACTTATGTCAGCATTCGCACTTCTGATACCTCCAGCATACCTCACAGTACACCTTCACAGGCTTACAGAACGCTCCCCTACCCAACAATATTTACATATCGCTGCCGCAGCTTCGGTGCATAGTTTAGCCCCGTTACATCTTCCGCGCAGGCCGACTCGACCAGTGAGCTATTACGCTTTCTTTAAATGATGGCTGCTTCTAAGCCAACATCCTGGCTGTCTGAGCCTTCCCACTTCGTTTCCCACTTAACTATGACTTTGGGACCTTAGCTGGCGGTCTGGGTTGTTTCCCTCTTCACGACGAACGTTAGCACCCGCCGTGTGTCTCCCGTGATAACATTCTTCGGTATTCGTAGTTTGCATCGAGTTGGTAAGTCGGGATGACCCCCTAGTCGAAACAGTGCTCTACCCCCGAAGATGAGTTCACGAGGCGCTACCTAAATAGCTTTCGGGGAGAACCAGCTATCTCCCGGTTTGATTGGCCTTTCACCCCCAGCCACAAGTCATCCGCTAATTTTTCAACATTAGTCGGTTCGGTCCTCCAGTTAGTGTTACCCCAACCTTCAACCTGCCCATGGCTAGATCACCGGGTTTCGGGTCTATACCCTGCAACTCATTCGCCCAGTTAAGACTCGGTTTCCCTACGGCTCCCCTATACGGTTAACCTTGCTACAGAATATAAGTCGCTGACCCATTATACAAAAGGTACGCAGTCACCCTGATAAATCAAGGCTCCCACTGCTTGTACGTACACGGTTTCAGGTTCTATTTCACTCCCCTCGCCGGGGTTCTTTTCGCCTTTCCCTCACGGTACTGGTTCACTATCGGTCAATCAGGAGTATTTAGCCTTGGAGGATGGTCCCCCCATATTCAGACAGGATAACACGTGTCCCGCCCTACTCGTCGAGTTCACAACACTAGCATCTTCAGATACGGGGCTATCACCCTTTACTGCCGGACTTTCCAGACCGTTCTCCTGATACTAATGCTGATTAAGACTCTGGGCTGCTCCCCGTTCGCTCGCCGCTACTAGGGGAATCTCGGTTGATTTCTTTTCCTCGGGGTACTGAGATGTTTCAGTTCCCCCGGTTCGCTTCGTTTGACTATGTATTCATCAAACGATAGTGCAACGGATTGCACTGGGTTTCCCCATTCGGAAATCGTCGGGTATAACGGTTCATATCACCTTACCGACGCTTATCGCAGATTAGCACGTCCTTCATCGCCTCTGATTGCCTAGGCATCCACCGTGTACGCTTAGTCGCTTAACCTCACAACCCGAAGATGTCTTCTTATCAGACGACACTTAACGTCATGGCTGTGCGTGGTGAACTTCTTCGTTGGGTAGTACTCGCAATGCTCACGTACTATTGTACGCTGCGCTTGCTGTGCGCTAGCCGCCTTGAATTTCACACTGCTCGCTCATGCCACTCGTTTGTGTGTTTGAAAAACACTTCAAGTTGAGATTTTTGAGAGACTCTCACATTGTTTAAGCGATAAACAATGTGCGTTGTTTTCAATTTTCAGCTTGTTCCAGATTGTTAAAGAGCATAATTATTCGCAATAGACTATTTGACTAATCTATTCTGAATAATCAGAAAAATTTATGGTGGAGCTAAGCGGGATCGAACCGCTGACCTCCTGCGTGCAAGGCAGGCGCTCTCCCAGCTGAGCTATAGCCCCATAAAGGTAATTTCAGTATCAATCTCAGTCATTAAAATGACAAATCGGATTTAGGCAAGGCATAAATTGGCGACGTTTACTTTTGAGTAAACGAGCTGATTTATAACGCTGCATCAATTCGATTTTGGTAGGCCTGAGTGGACTTGAACCACCGACCTCACCCTTATCAGGGGTGCGCTCTAACCACCTGAGCTACAAGCCTATTGATACTGCTACTCTATTTCATCAGACAATCTGTGTGAGCACTTCACAAAAACACTTCAATGGTAAGGAGGTGATCCAACCGCAGGTTCCCCTACGGTTACCTTGTTACGACTTCACCCCAGTCATGAATCACAAAGTGGTAAGCGCCCTCCCGAAGGTTAAGCTACCCTACTTCTTTTGCAACCCACTCCCATGGTGTGACGGGCGGTGTGTACAAGGCCCGGGAACGTATTCACCGTAGCATTCTGATCTACGATTACTAGCGATTCCGACTTCATGGAGTCGAGTTGCAGACTCCAATCCGGACTACGACGTACTTTATGAGTTCCGCTTGCTCTCGCGAGGTCGCTTCTCTTTGTATACGCCATTGTAGCACGTGTGTAGCCCTACTCGTAAGGGCCATGATGACTTGACGTCATCCCCACCTTCCTCCGGTTTATCACCGGCAGTCTCCTTTGAGTTCCCGACCGAATCGCTGGCAACAAAGGATAAGGGTTGCGCTCGTTGCGGGACTTAACCCAACATTTCACAACACGAGCTGACGACAGCCATGCAGCACCTGTCTCAGAGTTCCCGAAGGCACCAAAGCATCTCTGCTAAGTTCTCTGGATGTCAAGAGTAGGTAAGGTTCTTCGCGTTGCATCGAATTAAACCACATGCTCCACCGCTTGTGCGGGCCCCCGTCAATTCATTTGAGTTTTAACCTTGCGGCCGTACTCCCCAGGCGGTCGATTTAACGCGTTAGCTCCGAAAGCCACTCCTCAAGGGAACAACCTTCAAATCGACATCGTTTACAGCGTGGACTACCAGGGTATCTAATCCTGTTTGCTCCCCACGCTTTCGCACCTGAGCGTCAGTCTTTGTCCAGGGGGCCGCCTTCGCCACCGGTATTCCTCCACATCTCTACGCATTTCACCGCTACACATGGAATTCTACCCCCCTCTACAAGACTCTAGCTGACCAGTCTTAGATGCCATTCCCAGGTTAAGCCCGGGGATTTCACATCTAACTTAATCAACCGCCTGCGTGCGCTTTACGCCCAGTAATTCCGATTAACGCTTGCACCCTCCGTATTACCGCGGCTGCTGGCACGGAGTTAGCCGGTGCTTCTTCTGTCGGTAACGTCAATCGTTGATGATATTAGCATCAACGCCTTCCTCCCGACTGAAAAACTTTTTACAACCCTAGGGCCTTCTTCATACACGCGGCATGGCTGCATCAGGCTTGCGCCCATTGTGCAATATTCCCCACTGCTGCCTCCCGTAGGAGTCTGGGCCGTGTCTCAGTCCCAGTGTGGCTGATCATCCTCTCAGACCAGCTAGGGATCGTCGCCTAGGTGAGCCATTACCCCACCTACTAGCTAATCCCATATGGGTTCATCCGATAGCGCAAGGACCGAAGTTCCCCTGCTTTGCTCCTAAGAGATTATGCGGTATTAGCCACCGTTTCCAGTGGTTATCCCCCTCTATCGGGCAGATCCCCATACATTACTCACCCGTCCGCCGCTCGTCAGCGAGAAGCAAGCTTCCCCTGTTACCGCTCGACTTGCATGTGTTAGGCCTGCCGCCAGCGTTCAATCTGAGCCATGATCAAACTCTTCAATTAAAAGCGTTTGATGCTCAAAGAATGTTTACTGTCGCCTGATTTCCGAAGAAACCAGATTACCTATTAGTTCATATATATGAATTAACGTGTTAGTCACTCTTCAAGACTTAAAATCAAATATTTTTTTGATAGTGTCCTGTGAGTGCCCACACAGATTGTCTGATAAATTGTTAAAGAGCGTTGCGACATTTCTTTTGGAAATTCGACTCAGTTTTTATTAACTTAGGTCGTTGTCGCGAGGTGACGTATATTACGTTTTTTATTTAGAAAGTCAAGCGTTTATTTTCAACTTTTTCTTTCTCACCTCTGTTATCACAAGGCTTCGAGGTTTTCTTCGAGCCGGTTTATCGTGACAACGGATGCGCATTATAGGGAGCCCAGAAAATCTAGCAAGTGTTTTTTTGTTTTTTTATTTTGTTCGCGTTTTTTTTAGCCAAAACAGGCTTTATAAGTTAAATAAGGTCTGTATATTGACTATTTCAGCAGCAATTATTCATTTACTCGCGTAATATAAGTATCTAAGAAATGCGTATTGAGATGAATTATGGAATTAAGTAAGCAACAAACTGCCTCACAGAAGAACCGCTCTTATATTATTGCAGAGAATCTTGGACAGTTAATTTTAAGCAGTACCTATTTACCTGACTCCATTTTACCCAATGAATTAAATTTATCAGAACAATTCCAAGCAAGCAGAACAGCAATAAGAGAAGCAATAAAAATACTCGCGGCAAAAGGAATGGTATTAGCCCGCCCTAAAATTGGTACTCGTGTGATGCCTTCTTCAAATTGGAATTTTTTGGACCAAGACCTTTTAAAGTGGTGGTCGAATAGCGAAGAACAGTCCGTTGTTATTAAACATTTTAAAGTTGTTCGTCTCGCAATTGAGCCCCAAGCTTGTTATCTTGCTGCATTACATGCAACACAAGAACAAAAACAATCTTTACAACTTTTAGCGAGTGAAATGCAATTACTAGCAAAAGAATTTGATAGAGAACGATGGATAAAAATTGACTACCATTTTCATTTAACTATCTATAAAGCTTGCGCTAACCCTTTTTTGATCTCTTTTGCTAATCTGTTTCGCTCTATCTATCAGCGTTATTTTGATGTAATCACTGATAATGAAGTAATTGAAGTTGATACACATCAACAGCTCGCGAATGCAATTATTGAAGGCAAAAGTGCAGATGCCCTTAATTTTTGCTATAGCTTATTAACGAATACTCAGAAATAAAACTAACGAGATAACTCACCGATTTTGGAATTCAATTTTTTAGATAGGTAACTGATGTTCAAGACAGCCAAAAATATGTCTGGTCTTCCATGGATTGCGGCCATGGCCTTTTTCATGCAAGCACTTGATGCCACTATTTTGAATACGGCTTTACCTGATATTGCCAAGAGCCTTCACCACTCCCCCCTTGCTATGCAATCAGCAGTAGTCAGTTACACATTAACTGTTGCCTTATTGATCCCTGTAAGTGGGTGGTTTGCCGATAGATTTGGGACACGGCGTGTTTTTATTTTAGCAGTTTCATTATTTTCTTTAGGTTCTTTATTGTGTGCACTTTCACCCTCCCTAGATTTTTTAGTAACGTCAAGGGTTATTCAAGGGGTTGGTGGGGCAATGATGATGCCAGTTGCACGTTTAGCGCTAATTAGAGCTTATCCACGTAGTGAATTATTGCCAATATTAAACTTTGTCACAATACCGGGGTTAGTTGGGCCAATATTAGGGCCTCTGCTAGGTGGTATATTAGTGACCTACGCCACATGGCATTGGATATTTATTATTAATATTCCTATTGGCGTTTTAGGTATTTTTTATGCGTTAAAACATATGCCTGATTTTAAAATGCCGAAGCGAAAATTTGATACCCTCGGTTTCTTATTGTTTGGATTCGGTTTAGTAATGCTATCTGTCAGCCTCGATTTCTTTGGTGATAAATCGCTACCTACATCTATACCAGTATCTCTTGTTGCAATTGGGTTTCTTTTCCTATTTCTTTATATTTTCCATGCAAGGCGAATTAAGCACGCCATTATTCCTTTAAATTTATTTAAAACTCGCACTTTTTCTATTGGTATCAGTGGGAATGTTGCAACTCGACTAGGTACTGGCAGTATTCCATTTCTAATGCCATTAATGCTACAAGTTGGTTTTGGCTATGAAGCTGTTGTTGCTGGTATGATGATGGCACCATTAGCGATTGGTTCAATCACAGCAAAATCCGCTGTTACAAAAATACTCACTAAATATGGGTACCGTAATACATTATTTGTTATCACCATCATTATTGGATTAATGATTGCTCAATTTTCCTTGCAGTCACCAAGTATGTCGATTTATCTGTTAATAGTCCCTTTATTCATTTTAGGTATGGTAATGTCTGTACAATTTACCGCAATGAATACGATATGTTTGGCTGACCTAACAGATAATAATGCGAGTGCGGGGAACAGTATGTTAGCCGTGACTCAACAGCTATCGATAAGTTTCGGTATTGCAGTGAGCGCAGCAATATTGAACTTCTATGGTGGACAGCCTAACAGCAATACCGTCGATAATTTCCATTATACCTTTATTACTGTCGGTGCTATCACCTTAATATCCGCTTTTGTCTTTTTATTATTAAGTAAGACTGATGGGGATAACTTAATAAAAAATAAAGCAAAAAAGGCTAAAAATTAGCATTTCCTGACCGATTGACGCTCAATAAGTTCAGGTGTTAATACTAAAACACTGGCATCTGCTTCAGGGTTATCCATACGATAAATAAGTTGGTCAACAGCCTGTTTGCCTAGTTTATCTTTTGGTTGATGGATCGTCGTCAATGGTGGGATCATATAAGGTGAAAGGTCGATATCATCATAACCAATGATTGAAATATCATCAGGCACTTTGATTCCTTTTTGGAATATAGCCTGATAAGCCCCAACAGCCATGGCATCATTCCCTGCAAAAATAGCTTGTGGAGGCGTTGATAACTCAAGCAGTTTATTCATTGATTCAAAACCACCAGCAAATTCGAAGTCACTGAAAATAATATAATCTTCATTAACTTCAATTTTAGCCTGTTCCATCGCTTGAATAAAACCTTGATAACGAGCCCTTGCTGGAGACTTATCTTGAGGCCCCGCAATACAGGCTATTCGGGTAAAACCCGAATCAATAAGATAACGGGTAGCAATTTCCCCCCCAAGAAATGAGTTATCTTGAATCACATCTCCTACTGAATCAAATGGTGACCAATCCATCATAACGGTCGGAACGCTAGGGTAGCGAGTAAACACATCCTTCGATGGGCCTTGAACTTCTGTACACATAATTAATAGCCCATCAACACGTTTTTGTAATAACGTTTCTAAGCTATGGTTCATACGTTGAAGGTCACCTTCAGTATTACATAAGATCAAACTATAACCGCGCTCGTAGCAACTACGTTCAACACCACGTACTACTTCTGCATAAAATGGGTTATTACTTGTTGTTAGTAACATCCCTATTGTATTAGTGCGATTCATTTTTAAGCTTCTAGCTAATGCTGAAGGGGCATAGTTTAGCTCTTCTATCGCATTTTTGACGCGCAGAGTTATACTTTCGCTAACATAGCGATTTTGATTAATCACGTGAGAGACTGTGGATGTCGACACCCCCGCTAAACGTGCCACATCTTTCATTGTTGCCACAAGCTAATCCTGTTGAGTCAAAAATTGTTCAATTTCTTTACGCCAAGGTACCGATGGCTGCGCGCCAGGACGAGTTACAGCAATTGCTGCGGCAGCATGAGCAAAAATAATTGCGTCTTCATCTGCCTTACCTTCCAATAGTGCAGTGACATAAGCCCCATTGAATGTATCACCTGCCGCAATAGTATCTACTGCTTTTACGTTAAATGCAGGAATTATTTTCCCTTGTGAACCTTGTTCACTATACCAAACCCCTCGGGACCCTAGCGTTATCATCACTTTGCTGATCCCTTTTTCGTGCAACACCTGTGCAGCTGCTTGTGCTCCTTTATTATCATTAACAGCAATCCCTGTTAGATGCTCAGCTTCGGTTTCATTTGGTGTAATGATATCGACTAGTGTTAATAATGAATCTGGCAATGACTGGGCTGGTGCTGGATTTAAAATTACCTGTGTATTATTTTTATTGGCAATTTCAGCAGCCATTTGTACCGTATCAAGAGGTGACTCTAATTGCATTAAAACAGCATCAGCTTCGATAATTTTTTGTTGATAGCTAGCAAGCCTTTCTGTCGTCAATTGTGCATTTGCGCCTGCACTGATACCAATAATGTTTTCACCTTGTTGGTTCACATAAATCAATGCCACACCAGTAGTTTCATCTTGAATGGCATCAATACACTCAGTTTTAATATTATCCAAACTAAGCTGTTTTTTAATACTAGAACCAATGCCATCATCACCAACACAAGCAATAAAAGTTATGTCAGCACCGCTTCTACCCGCGGCGACAGCTTGATTTGCGCCTTTACCACCAAATGCAACTTGATAGTGATCACCCCTCACCGTTTCACCCGGCTGCGGAAATTGCTTAACATTTAATATATGATCAGCATTGATACTACCGAGAACCACTAGCTTTGCTGTAGCCATAACGTTTATTTCCTTTTTATTGTGACGTAATAACCCACAAACTAAATGAACCGCCGTTATAATAGTAAACGGCGGTTTTTATTTTTTATTGTTTTACCACTAATTCCAATTCAACTGGAACCGTAGATTCAACTTTTTCACCTTTTAAGACTTTATCCGCTATCTGTACTCCAACGATACCGATTTGGTCTGGGCGCTGTGCTATGGTTGCCCCTAATTTACCGCTTTCTACTGCTTTGATGCCATCATTAGTGCCATCAAACCCAACAACAAGAACATCAGAGTAACCAGCAGTTTGTAAAGCTCTTAAAGCACCTAGAGCCATTTCATCATTCTGAGCAAATACCGCTTGGACAGTAGGATGTGCCGTTAACAAGTTTTGCATGACGTTCAAGCCTTTTGTTCTATCAAAATCAGCAGGTTGGCTCGCCAGTAAATTAAATTTATGCTCTTTTGCTCCAGTATTAAAACCTTCACCACGCTCACGCGCTGCTGAAGTACCGGAAATCCCTTCTAATTGAATGACTTTTGCTTCATTACCCGTTTTTTTTGCGATATAGTCAGCCGCCATTTTCCCACCCATGCGGTTATCTGATGCCACATGGCTGACAACTTCACCTTTATTTGCTGCTCTATCTAATGTGATCACAGGAATGTTAGCTTTGTTAGCCATTAAAATAGAATTCCCGACCGCGTCTGAATCAGTTGGATTGATTAACATAAGTTTTGTGCCACGCACAGTTAGATCTTGTACGTTTGCCAACTCTTTAGCTGGGTTATCTTGAGAATCTAAGACGATCAATTCATACCCCAGTTTATCAGCTTCTTTTTGTGCGCTGTCTTTCATCGTCACAAAGAATGGATTGTTAAGTGTAGAAATAACTAATGCAATGCTATCTTTCGCCATCGCATTAACACTGACCGTTGCACTCAGTGCAACCGCAGATAATAGTGTTGCTAATTTATTCATCTTCATAATAATTTTCCTGTAGGGTTATTTTTTATTATCAACAAGTACCGCAAGTAAGATGACGACAGCTTTTACAATCATCTGATAGTTTGACGAAATACCTAATAAGTTTAAGCCATTATTTAGAAAACCAAGGATCAAGGCACCAATCAAGGTTCCGACAATGCGGCCTTTACCACCAGCAAGGCTGGTACCACCAAGAACAACCGCAGCAATGGCATCCAATTCATATCCATTACCCGCCATTGGTTGTGCTGATGATAAACGCGCAACTTCGATTACACTCGCCAATGCAGCTAACAAGCCACATAAGGCATAAACGATAATTTTAATGCGGTCGACGTTAATACCAGATAGGCGAGTTGCTGATTCATTCCCCCCTAATGCATAGATATAACGACCTAGACGTGTGTGATGCAACATGTACCATGCAGCCGCAAAAACAATGATCATTAACCAAACAGGGGTCGGAATGCCAAATGGACGCCCAATACCAAACCAACCAAATAAATCTGCGTTATCACTAAACCCTGTATTAATAGGGCTTCCGTCGGTGTACACGCGAGTAACCCCACGTAGTAATAACATCATGACTAGAGTTGCAATAAAAGCTTGAACTTTACCTTTTGCGACAATAACACCGGTACATGCGCCAATTGCAGCCCCCAATGCTAATGCACCAGCAACAGCGACTAAAGCATTTACATCAGTACTCACCATAGAAGCTGCCACAGCCCCAGTTAATGCTAATAATGAGCCGACAGACAGGTCAATTCCTGAGGTTAAAATGACCAATGTCATTCCAACAGCCATAATGGCATTCACAGAGGTTTGTTGTAAGATATTGAAAAAGTTATTAACCGTAAAAAAATTAGGGCTTAATGTCGATACGATCGCAATTAAAATTAATAGTGCTATTAATGATTTTTGCTCCATCAGCCATGCTTTGCTGAACCAGCGTTTTGATGATGCGGTAGTTGAACTCATGCTGATAACTCCTGAACTGAGCCATAATGTTTACCCACTGCAGCAGCCATTAAGGCTTCCTGAGTTGCGTCTTTGGCGGAAAACTCCCCACTGATATGACCTTCATGCATAACCAAAATACGGTCACTCATTCCAATCACTTCTGGCATTTCTGAAGAAACTAAAATGATACTCAGTCCTTCTTTCTTAAATTGGTTAATTAATTGATAAATTTCTTTTTTGGCTCCAACATCAACCCCGCGAGTTGGTTCATCAAGGATCAGGACTTTAGGTCGCGTCATTAACCCCCGAGCAATTGCCACTTTTTGCTGATTACCACCAGAAAGGTTGCCAATAATTTGGTCCATTGATGGCGTTTTAATATTGAATAATCGAATGAAATCACTGACAGTTTGTTGTTCTTCTTTATGTTTTAAACTACCACCTACGCGGCTAAAATAACGTAGTGCCGTCAATGACATATTTTCTTTCACTGACATGCCAAGTACTAAACCATCACGTTTGCGGTCTTCAGAAATATAGACAATGCCGTTATTTAGGCCATCTTGAGGAGTTCTTAATGTGACTTCCTTACCTTCAAGAGTAATAGTCCCTGTTTTCTTCGCTGCCGCGCCATAAATAATTTTCATCAATTCCGTGCGACCTGCCCCCATCAACCCTGAAACCCCTAAAATTTCACCACTTTTTAGACTAAAACTGGCATTAGTGACTCCGGGACCTGATATATTTTGCAACTGTAAGCGCACACTACCAGTAGGAACATCAACTCTCGGATACTGATCTTCTAGTTTTCGTCCTACCATCATTTCAATTAGCTTTTCTTCTTCTAATTCGCTAACAGGTTTTTCACCTATAAATTGGCCGTCACGAAAAACAGTTACATCATCGCAAATTTCAAAAATTTCTTTTAGCCGATGAGAAATGTACACAATGCCACAGCCTTGCGCTTTTAAGTCTTCAATAACTCTAAATAAAGAAGCTGTTTCTGTATCAGTTAAAGCATCGGTTGGCTCATCCATGATGATAACTTGGGATTGATAACTCAGAACCTTAGCTATTTCGACCATTTGCTGCTCACCAATAGAGAGCTCAGCAATAGTTTGGTGGCTGTTATAATCAAGATTAAGACGTTGAAGAAGTTTGTCTGATTCACTAAACATCTTTTTCCAGTCGATTTTGCCAAATACATTAACAAATTCTCGACCAAGAAAAATATTCTCCGCGATAGTTAATTCAGGAATAAGATTTAGCTCTTGGTGAATAATACCAATGCCTGCTTCTTGGGAGTTTTTAGGGCCATTAAATTTTACTTCTTTGCCTAGATAGCGGATTTTACCTGCATCTTTGCTATAGATACCGGTTAGTACTTTCATCATGGTTGATTTGCCAGCCCCATTTTCCCCCACCAGCGCCATGACTTTTCCAGGATAGACATTTAATGTCGCCCCATTAAGGGCTTTTACCCCTGGAAATGATTTATCGATTCCGATAAGTTCTAATAAAGGTTGCATAATCACCTCAGAAAGTCACACCAGAACAAAGAATAATGTTAGCGAACGGTGAACATTCTCCGGTGCGGATCACCGCTTTACTGTCATGAGTCAGTTGTTTAAAACGTTCATGGCTGCAATAGATAATTTCAATCGTATTATTTTGAGTGACTTCTAGCTGTTGTAAGTGAGCTAAAATAGCATCTTCCATTTGTGGGTTATTGGTACTAATTTCCTCAGCTAGAATGGCTTTTTCGACTTGCATCTCTTGAGTAATAACACTTAAAACTGACATGAAATCGGGTAAGCCTTGAGTAATGGCTAAATCAATACGCTCAGTTCCTTGAGAAATAGGCAAACCAGCATCAGCAAGCGTTATTTGGTCCGTATGACCTAACTTGGCAATTACAGAGGTCACGTTGGCATTAAGTAAAACACCCTTTTTCATTTTTCACCGCCATTCTAGTAAGCGAAACGTTTCGCTCATGTAATCATAGTAAAGATGAGTCACAACTCAATATTGATGGTTAATATTTGTGATCAACATCGAAACGTTTCGTTAGCGTTAAAAAAATAAAAAATGATAACTAATTGAATAGCTTAAGCTGAATCGTTTCTATTGATTCATAAATAAACATAAAAAAAAACATTCAAAAACAATTAAAAATTGTTTACACAAATTTTTTGATGAAAAATGCCATTTAAATTCATTTTAAACTCATTTTATGGTGACATATCAAATGTAATTTAAGATAGGTTGAATTATTTATCTTTAACCGTTGCGATAAGGAATAAAAAATGAATATGACATCATCAATAAAATCAGTTAATCCAGCAACAAATAAAGTAGAAAAGATTTATCAAGAAATGAGTGCGGAGGAAGTCGATACAATACTCAGCAAAGCAGATAACGCCTACCTGACTTGGAAAAAAAGCTCATTTACAGAGCGAGCAGTAATTTTACATAACATAGCAAAAACTATGCGAGATAAAAAAGAGCTTCTCGGAAAAATCTGTACAACAGAAATGGGAAAACTATTAAGTGAATCGATAAGCGAAGTCGAATTATGCGCAAATATTTTTGACTACTATGCGAATGAAGGAAGCCGTTTATTAGCGGATAAAGAAATTGATGTTAAACACGGAAAAGCCTTCTTAACTTATGAACCTATCGGGGTACTCCTGACTGTTCAACCATGGAATTTTCCATTTTATCAAATAACTCGAACAGCTGCTGCTAATCTAATGGCAGGGAATACCATTGTTTTAAAGCATGCTTCAAATATTCCCCAATGCGCTGAAATAATGGAAAAAATATTTATTGAAGCAGGCCTACCGGATGGCGTTTACAACAATTTATTCATTCCTGGCTCAAAAGTTTCAGCTCTTGTTTCAGATGAACGAGTCAAAGCCGTATCTTTAACAGGAAGTAAACCTGCTGGTTCCAATTTTGCCTCTGAAGCAAGCAAAGTAATAAAAAAATCAACACTTGAGCTAGGAGGGAGTGATGCTTTTATTGTGCTAGCTGATGCAGATATTGATAGTGCGGTTGCGACAGCGACTGCTGGCCGTCTATGGAATGCAGGGCAAGTTTGTGTTTCACCAAAACGTATTATTGTATTAGAAAACGTTGCGAAAGAATTTATCGCAAAAGCAAAAGCAATCTATGAAAAAATTATTGTGGGTGACCCAATGGACCCAGCTACGCAACTCGCCCCATTAAGTAGCGAAGGAGCAGTAAACGACGTTATTAATCAAGTTGAAGTGGCTGTAAAAGAGGGAGCAACACTGGTATTTGGCGGTAAGCGATTAGATCGTGAAGGGGCGTTTATGCAACCCACAATATTGACAGATATAAAACCGAATATGAAAGCTTATCATGAAGAAATATTCGGCCCAGTACTTTGTATTTATGCTGTAAAAAATATAGATGAAGCCATTCAATTAGCTAACGCGACTGAATTCGGTTTAGGTGGAACTGTCTTTGGTAAGAATGAAGCGGAAGCAATAAAAGTGGCTCGCCAAATAGTCACAGGGATGGTTTATATCAATCATACGACAGGAATTGCCCCTGAGCTCCCCTTCGGTGGAACTAAGCTTTCTGGTTATGGTCGAGAACAATCACTTGCGGGCATTCGTGAGTTTGTGAATGAAAAATTAATTCGAGTTACCACGCCAGATGCACCTTATTAATAATTATTAATCCTCAGCGCGGGCTCATAGTTTTATACTCATGAGCCCACCCAGTTCAAATCAGCTCTCTTTCGATTAAGATTTTCTCGCCTTAATACAGCTACACACGATTTAAATCAAATAACACAAAAGAAAAATGACAAATTTGATTGCACTGTTTATAAAAGGACGGATAACCTAAGAATTAAGCGTAACTACAACATTATTGAATTTTGTTATTCAATGAAAGGAATATCGATGCAATTATCTGAACGGATAGCTCAACTTAGCAATTACCTTGAAAGCGGTTTATATGAACGCCAGCAGGCTATTCGTTTATGTTTATTAGCTACATTAAGTGGGGAAAGTGTTTTTCTCTTAGGCCCTCCAGGTATTGCAAAAAGCTTGATAGCGAGACGAATGAAATTTGCTTTTCGCCATGCAAATGCGTTTGAATACTTAATGACACGTTTTTCGACTCCCGAAGAAATATTTGGCCCACTATCAATACAGGCACTAAAAGATGAAGGGCGCTACCAACGGCTAACTAAAGGCTATTTACCTGATGCTGAAGTTGTCTTTCTTGATGAGATTTGGAAAGCCGGCCCCGCTATTTTAAATACTTTGCTAACGGCAGTAAATGAACGCAAGTTTCGTAATGGTGACGAAGAAAAACGTATTCCGATGCGGCTATTAGTTACCGCTTCTAATGAACTTCCTGATGCAGATAGTAGCCTAGAAGCACTATTTGACCGTATGTTAGTGCGTATTTGGTTAGATAAACTACAAGAAAAACAAAATTTCCGCGCACTTCTAACTGGAAAATCATTCTTAGATGAAGCACAAGTACCTGAACATTTAAAAATCAGTGATGAAGAATACCAACAGTGGCAACAAGAAATACCGAAAATTACGCTACCCGATCACTGTTTTGAGCTTATTTATCAACTACGTCAACAATTAGATGCAACAGATAAGCAAGTTTATGTTTCTGACAGGCGATGGAAAAAAGCGGTTTATCTACTGCAAGCAAGTGCATTTTTCAATGGTAGAAGTAGTGTATCCCCCCTTGATATTGTGCTACTAAAAGATTGCCTATGGCACGATATGCAATCCATGAACACCTTGCCTAAATTATTGCAATCTCAACTGCAAGAGGATGGCTGGCAACAACGTAAATTAATGCACGAAATAGAGCTAACTTACCAACAATGGATGTCATCAACCCAAGATCAAAACAACCAAGACGCATTTAAAGTAAATAAAAACAATGCAATGTTTGCTCGCAAAGCCTCATATGTACTCCCAGAGAATATTGCTGAAGGGCGTATTACGCTATTTTTACATCGCCCATTGCAGTTACATAATATGAAAGTCACCTTTGTGACAACGGATAAAAAATCCCTGATAAACTTTTTAAATAAAGGAACAACGTTATCAGCTCACCTCAACGGAATTGGTTTTGCCCAAGAATTGGCCGCAGAGATTAATAATTTAAACCAAATTCAATTATTAGATGTGAGTCACCAATCATCGACTTTATATCTACAGGATAAAACAGCAAGTAACATACCTACGATAAATAACCAAGAATGGTTAGATAAGTTGGATAAAATTCAAAATGATATCCAAACAGCTCGCTATCAATTTGAAAAACAGCAACCAAATTTATTTATCGAGCCCCATTGGATAGCAGATATAGAACAAAGCTTTATTAACGTATCCGAGAGACTCATCCAACTACGCAACCAAATCACGGGTAAAGTGGCTGAATAATTATGATGAGTTTAGCCACACTCGAAATGCTACTTTCGGTTAATGAAGGTCAATTAATTGAAGAGATCATTATTTCTCTTCTCGCTACCCCACAATTGGCCGTATTTTTCGAAAAACACCCACGTTTGAAAAAAGCCTTACTAAAAGATTTATCCAGTTGGAAAAAAGATCTCAAACAAAGGATGAAAGATGCACTCGTCCCTTTACAGCTTTCTGAAGAGTTTGAGTTGTATCGCCAGTCATTAGGAATTTCCACTGATGCTTTTTTTACCCAACTCCCTACTATAATTGAAAAGCTTCATCAACTTGATTCCCCTTTTTATCGTGAAGCTTATCAGTTACAGAGTGGCAAAATAGAAAACCGTGGTGCAAGACAATCACTGTTTGTCCAAAGATGGCGTATTAGCTTAATTTTTCAAGTTACGACTCTTCATAAAGAACTGTTGGAGCAAGAAAAAGAACAGTTGCTGGCGGAATTACAGCGTCGGCTAGCGTTAAGTGGAAATTTAGAAGATATACTCGGTGAAAATGAGCGTGCAGCAGGCCGCTTATGGGATCTAAGCAAAGGGGCCAATATGACCTCAGCTTATAATGACCAATTGTTAAATCGTTATAGTGAGTTTTTACGCCAACAACCTGAACTGGAAAAAATAGCCCAATTGTTAGGGCGCAGCCAAACAGCCCAAGCCATTCCAGATGATAGCGTCATACTTGAACCAATGACTATCATGGAAAAAGTCCCTGAAACTGTCCCCGAACAAGTTAATGGTTTAAATCAAAGCGATGATATTTTACGGTTATTACCCGCGGAATTAGCCATGTTAGGACTTGAAGATATAGAGTTTGAGTTTTATCGCAAATTGCTTGAAAAACAACTTTTGACTTATCGTTTACAAGGTGAGAGTTGGCAAGAAAGAAAAATACTTCGGCCAATCACACATCATCATAACGAAGAGCAACCAAGAGGACCATTCGTTGTATGTATCGATACCTCTGGTTCAATGGGGGGGTTAAATGAACGATGTGCCAAAGCCTTTTGCCTTGCCCTGATGAAAATTGCGCTGGCAGATAACCGGTCATGCCATGTCATGTTATTCTCCACTGAAATAGTGCACTACGATTTATTATCTGCCGATGGCTTAGATCAATGTATTCGTTTTTTACATCAGACCTTTAAAGGTGGGACCGATCTCGCCGCTTGTTTGCAAGAAACAGCAATAAAATTGGAGTCAAAACAGTGGGCTGATGCAGATGCAGTGGTAATTTCTGATTTTGTGGCTCAACGTTTGCCCGATGAATTAATTCAGAAGATTAAATCAATGCAGAAGATGGGGAAATACCGCTTCCATGCGGTATCCGTATCAAATTATGGGAAACCCAGCATCATGAAAATTTTTGACCATATTTGGCGCTTTGATACTGGGTTAAAAAGCAGGCTACTACGCCGCTTTAATCGCTAATTACAGCATACCTTCAACTGACTCTTGCATTTCTTCGCCCCACACGCCACATTGTACTTGGCCAATGTGTTGACGTTGCAGAAGCAACATCACTAAACGTGATTGACCAATGCCACCCCCAATAGTTTGCGGCATTTCACCTTTCACTAACGCTTGATGCCACTCTAATTCCATACGCTTTTCATCATTTGTCAGGCCTAATTGGTATGTCAAGCACTCAGGACTTACACGAATACCCATAGAGGACAGCTCAAAAGCATCTTGTAATACTGGGTTCCATACAATGATGTCACCGTTTAAACCACAAAAACCATCTTCATTTTTTGTCGTCCAGTCATCATAGTCTGGTGCACGTACATCATGTGATTCACCGCTCGATAACTTACCGCCGATACCAATCAAGAATACAGCACCCAGTTCTTTCGCGATAGCGCGCTCACGACCTTTAGCGTCTAAGTCAGGGTAACGCTGTAGTAACTCTTCACTGTGGATAAAGTGAATTTGGTCTGGCAGGAACGGTGCCAAACCAAATTCTTTACTTACGGCAGCTTCTGTTTCTTTTATTGCCTTATAGATTTTACCCACTGTCTGTTTCAGATAAGGAAGAGTACGCTCCTCATCTGCCATCACTTTTTCCCAATCCCACTGATCAACATAGACAGAGTGGATAGGGGTTAAGCGATCCTCGTCCGGACGCAACGCTTTCATATGTGTATATAAACCTTGGCCTTTACTAAAACCAAAACGACCGAGCGTTTTACGTTTCCATTTAGCCAATGAGTGAACGACTTCGAAGGTTGCACCTGGAATTGATTTCACTTTTACTTGAACGGCTTTTTCACTACCGGATAAGTTATCTTGTGTACCATCACCTAAACGGCTCAGGATTGGGCCTTGAACCTCAATTAAGCCTAATTCCTTTTCAAGTAAACGTGAGAAATATGATTTAACAAAACTAATTTGTTGCTGATGTTCGATGAATGACTTGTCCATAATTTTGTACCCATAATTTGATTGCTGTATTAGCTGATGTATAGATTAAGCAACAAAATGAGGTATAAATTCAATATACTTCATTAAAAAAAGCCATTGGCGTTTATTTTAATCAAAAAAAAGGGTATAAAAATGAATAATCGTTAAAATGGAGGTGAAATAATGCCTGAAAATTATCAAATCGATAATCTCGATCGTGACATACTTCACGAATTAATGGGAAATGCACGTACACCATATGCGGAATTAGCAAAAAAATTCTCTGTTAGCCCAGGTACAATTCATGTTCGCGTAGAGAAAATGAAGCAAGCTGGAATCATTCAAGGAACTCGTATCGATATCAGCCCAAAACGGTTAGGTTTTGATGTCTGCTGTTTTATTGGCATCATTTTAAAAAGTGCTAAAGATTACCCAACAGCACTAAAAAAACTGGATGCCTTAGAAGAAGTGGTTGAGGTTTATTACACAACTGGGCAATACAGCATTTTTATCAAAGTCATGTGCAAGTCAATTGATGCGTTACAAGACGTACTTATCAACAAAATTCAAACGATTGATGAAATACAATCCACCGAAACGTTGATCTCCTTACAGAACCCAATCTTGCGAACAATTAGCCCTTAGAAAAAAAAATTATATAACCACATTATCCACAGGTAGATCCCAGCTCATTCACAGCGTACAATAGCCAGCAATTATCGTGAAAGAGAATCACCATGACAAAAGTAACCTTAATAAGTGGCAGTACAATGGGCAGTGCAGAATATGTTGCAGAGCATATGGCTGAGATTTTGGACGAATTAGGTTATGAAACAGAAATTCAACATGGTCCTAGTCTTGATGACTTAACACTTGAAGGGTTATGGCTGGTGGTTAGCTCTACACATGGTGCAGGTGATTTACCAGAAAACATTCAGCCTTTATTTGAAAGCATACAAAAAGAATCCCCAGATCTAAGTAAAGTTAAATTTGGTGCAGTCGGGATCGGTAGTTCCGAGTATGACATTTTTTGTGGTGCGATCCACAAACTTGATTCGTTATTAAGCGAAAAAGGGGCAAAAAGGATCGGTGAATGTTTTGAAATTGATGTCCAGCAACACGAAATACCTGAAGATCCCGCGGGGGAATGGGTTAAAATTTGGGCAAACGAACTATGATTTGGTTATTAAACCAGCAGTCAGCTGTGGATAACTCAGGGAAGATCACGGTATTAACCGGTAGTTATCCATAGTATAAGTTTTAGGTCGACCACTGCCTGTGTATAAGTCACCTTTTTGATCCCAGCTTATACGCAATAGGATCACGGATCATTCACAGTATATGATCCTTTACACTTTTATGATCTTTAAAGTGAAAATCCACTTATCCACAGAAACGAGCGATCCTAATAATAGATCTAATAAAGAGATCTTTAAATAAAAAGATCTTAATACTATATAAGGGAGATACCTAAAACTTGGTGTCTTCCTAAAACTTGAGTAGAATCCTCTCCTCAAATGCACAGTCAGCATTTTCTAACGTTTAAGGTTCACACATGTTTTATCCAGAGCAATTTGACGTCATCGTAATTGGTGGTGGTCATGCCGGTACTGAAGCAGCAATGGCAGCTGCACGTATGGGGCGTCAAACCCTATTACTGACTCACAATATTGATACATTGGGCCAGATGTCTTGCAACCCAGCCATTGGTGGGATCGGTAAGGGACATCTGGTTAGAGAAATTGATGCCCTTGGTGGTTTAATGGCAACTGCAACTGACAAAGCCGGCATTCAATTTAGAACATTAAATGCCAGTAAAGGGCCGGCAGTACGTGCAACTCGTGCACAAGCAGACCGCGTTCTTTATCGACAAGCAGTTAGAACCGCTTTAGAAAATCAACCAAACTTAATGATTTTCCAACAACCTGTTGAAGACTTAATTGTTGAAAATAATCAAGTCACAGGCGCTGTTACCCGCATGGGCTTAAAATTTAAAGCAAAAGCAGTGGTATTAACGGTAGGGACTTTTCTTGATGGAAAAATTCATATAGGTTTAGAAAACTACAGTGGTGGTCGTGCTGGTGACCCGCCATCAGTTTCCCTTTCTCAACGTTTAAGGGAATTGCCATTACGAGTTAACCGCTTAAAAACGGGAACTCCACCACGTATTGATGCAAGAACCATCGATTTCACCCAGTTAGCACAACAACTAGGTGATAATCCTATGCCTGTTTTTTCATTCCTAGGCTCACAGGATCAACATCCACAACAGATGCCTTGTTACATCACTTACACCAATGAAAAAACCCATGATGTGATCAGAAATAACCTTGATCGTAGCCCAATGTACGCAGGGATCATCGAAGGTATAGGCCCGCGTTATTGCCCATCGATCGAAGATAAAGTGATGCGCTTTGCAGACAAAGACTCACATCAGATCTTCTTAGAACCCGAAGGCTTAACCAGCAACGAAATCTATCCAAATGGTATATCCACCAGCTTACCATTTGATGTCCAAATGCAAATAGTTCATTCCATGAAAGGAATGGAAAATGCAAGGATCATTCGCCCTGGTTATGCTATTGAGTATGATTTCTTTGACCCTAGAGATCTCAAACAAACTCTAGAAAGTAAATTTATTAATGGCCTGTTCTTTGCTGGTCAAATTAATGGCACAACAGGTTATGAAGAAGCTGGTGCTCAAGGGCTACTAGCAGGCCTTAATGCTGCACAATATGCCTTTGGGTTAGAAGGTTGGTTCCCTCGTCGTGACCAAGCCTATATTGGGGTTTTAGTCGATGACCTGTGTACTTTGGGGACTAAAGAACCTTACCGCATGTTCACTTCACGTGCAGAATACCGTTTGATGCTGCGTGAAGACAATGCAGATTTACGTTTAACTGAAAAAGGGCGTGAACTAGGGTTAGTTGATGACGTTCGCTGGGCTCATTTTAATAACAAAGTTGAATTGATTGAAAAAGAGCGTCAACGCTTAAAAGATATTTGGGTTCATCCAAAATCTGATAACCATGCAGAAATCGACGCAATTTTAACGGTACCAATATCAAAAGAAGCTAACGGGGAAGATTTACTACGTCGCCCTGAAATGACCTATAAAATGTTAACCTCACTTAACCTTTTTGCTCCAGGTATTGATGATCCTCAAGCTGCCGATCAGGTTGAAATACAGGTTAAATATGAAGGTTATATCGCTCGTCAAAAAGAAGAGATCGAAAGACAGCTACGGAATGAAAACACGATATTACCTATTGACCTTGATTACAAACAAGTCAAAGGGTTATCTAACGAAGTAATGGCTAAACTGAACGACCATAAACCAACATCCATAGGCCAAGCTTCACGTATTTCAGGTATTACCCCGGCTGCAATCTCTATTTTACTTGTTTGGCTTAAAAAACAAGGCATGTTACGCCGGAGCGCATAAAAATGGATTTATTATCAAAACTTAACCAATTGTTAGCAAAAGCGGATATCAACCTAACAGATAAACAAAAACAGCAATTAATTGGTTACGTTGAGTTATTAGTTAAATGGAACAAAGCCTATAATCTAACTTCTGTACGTGACCCGCAACAGATGCTGATTCGCCATATTATGGATAGCATAGTGGTGAACGGTCAACTCAACGGGACCACGTTTATCGATGTAGGAACAGGTCCTGGCTTACCAGGGGTTCCTTTAGCTATTGTTCGACCTGAGTCCCACTTTGTTTTATTAGACAGCTTAGGGAAGCGCATACGCTTTTTAAAACAGGTTCAACACGAACTTGGTTTGACGAATATCGAACCGATTCAATCTCGTGTTGAAGAATACCCAGTTGGGTCTGGTTTTGATGGGGTTATCAGTCGAGCTTTCGCATCATTGGATGATATGTTGAGCTGGTGTCACCATTTACCCTCCCCGACAGGGCATTTTTATGCGCTCAAAGGTATGATCCATAATGACGAAATCACCTCATTACCTGAGCAGTTTAAGGTTGAATCAATCATTGAACTGGAAGTTCCTGAACTTGATGAACAACGCCATTTAGTTAAAATATCTATAAAATAAAGTTGCTTCTCGTCAAAAAAATTTATCATTTAGAGCGATAGCCGAAGGTTTAAAAAACTGACGGCTATTATTATTTTTAACGGGGTAGTTAACACTCGAATTTTACGTACTGTTTACACGGCAATAACGAATAAGTTTCCAAAACAGCGTTTTGAAAGTAAATATGGGGTTAATTGCCAATTTTTACTTAATCGATTTAGCTTGATAGTTAGTTAATATTGAAATATTTGCTTTATAGCGGCAGTTTTTTGTTCAAAAATTGAATTCTTTAATTATTTGATTTACAGATTAATTCTATTTTTTCTTACGAAGAAAATTGAATGAATAAATAAAGCGAATAATACGAAGTGTGATATTGATCACGTTTAACTGTAAGTATGTAGCAAATCATTAACTATTTATTAATTATTACTGCGACAATTCTGCGCTAACTCGAAAAAATTAAATATTTATTCACCTTTTCGCTACTTACTGATTGAATTCATTTCGCCTGCCCGTATAATTTGCTCGTTTTTGTCTCTTGACACATTTAAGCAAAGGCAGTTTTATACAACACTTAGCGTTTCTGAGGCTGAGAAGAGCTGGGAGTATCAAAAAAGTTATGTCTGTATCCCTTTATGACAACAAGCATGCTGCAAAGCAGTTGTCTGTTCAGTTTATAACTTTAGTGATCCTCAGTGGGGCTTTCTGTGCAAATAGTATAGAATGGGGGGCCTCTGCTCTTGCTGGTGGGTTAGCATGCTGGTTACCAAATATCGTATTTATGCTGCTAGCACAATTTCAGAAAGCAAAGGAAGAGGATGAACCTGTCCGCATTGCCTGGTTCTTAGCATTAGGAGCAGGGCTAAAGGTTGTTACAACTATCGTTGTTTTAGTTGTTGCTTTCGGTGTGTTCAAAGCGTCATTAACACCACTGGGTTTGACCTATTTAGCGGTGCTAATTGTTCAGATTGTTGCACCAGCCGTTTTTAAACGGTAAGTATTTTTAAACTACAAAAGGGTAAGAGGCATCATGTCTGCATCAGGAGAAGTGATGACTACAGAGGATTACATAGGCCACCATCTGAGAAACCTTCAGTTGGACCTGAGTACCTTTAAGTTGGTCGATCCCCACGCTAGTCCAACATTTTGGACGTTGAACATTGACTCGCTTTTTTTCTCAGTAGTTCTCGGGGCTTTGTTCCTGTGGCTATTTAGAAAAGTTGCAGCCAATGCGACTAGTGGCGTACCCGGTAAGTTACAGACTGCAATAGAACTGATCATTGGTTTCGTTGATAACTCAGTCCGTGATATGTATCACGGAAAGAGCAAAGTTATTGCTCCTTTAGCATTAACTGTGTTCGTCTGGGTATTCTTAATGAACCTGATGGATTTACTCCCAATTGATTTCCTTCCGTATATTGCTGAGCATTATCTCGGGTTACCTGCATTACGTGCAGTACCAACCGCTGATGTTAGTGTCACCTTATCGATGGCTATTGGTGTGTTTATCCTAATCCTCTTTTACAGTATTAAGATGAAAGGAATTGGCGGATTTACGAAAGAGCTCACTATGCAGCCTTTCAACCATCCTGTTTTTATTCCTGTTAACTTGATTCTTGAAGGGGTAAGCCTGCTGTCAAAACCTGTATCACTCGGTCTGCGACTGTTTGGTAACATGTATGCAGGTGAATTGATCTTTATTCTTATCGCGGCTCTGCTTCCGTGGTGGTCACAGTGGTTGTTAAGCCTACCTTGGGCTATCTTCCACATACTGATTATTACGCTACAAGCCTTTATTTTTATGGTTCTGACTGTTGTCTATCTGTCGATGGCATCTGAAGAGCACTAATTTAATTATCAATAATTGTATTAACTGAAACAAACTGGAGACTGTCATGGAAAACCTGAGTATGGATCTGCTGTACATGGCTGCCGCTGTGATGATGGGCTTAGCGGCGATCGGTGCTGCGATCGGTATCGGCATCCTAGGTGGTAAATTTTTAGAAGGTGCTGCTCGTCAGCCAGATTTAATTCCTCTGCTGCGTACACAGTTCTTTATCGTAATGGGTCTGGTCGATGCTATTCCGATGATTGCTGTTGGTCTGGGATTGTATGTAATGTTCGCTGTTGCTTAATTAACGTTACGGAACACTTTAAGAACATTAATTCACTAATGAATAAGAGGTATTGTCTGTGAATCTAAATGCAACAATCCTCGGCCAGGCTATCGCGTTTGTCCTGTTTGTTTGGTTCTGTATGAAGTATGTATGGCCACCGATTATGGCGGCCATTGAAAAACGTCAAAAAGAAATTGCTGACGGTTTATCTTCCGCAGAACGTGCTAAAAAGAACCTGGAACTGGCGCAAACCGACGCAACCGACCGACTGAAAAAAGCGAAAGCTGAAGCACAAGTCATCATTGAGCAAGCGAATAAACAACGCACTCAAATGATTGATGAAGCAAAAGCAGAAGCAGAAGCAGAACGTGCAAAAATCGTCGCACAAGCGCAAGCTGAAATTGATGCTGAGCGTAAACGTGCACGTGAAGAGTTACGTAAACAGGTTGCGATGCTTGCTATCGCAGGTGCCGAGAAGATCATTGAACGTTCCGTGGATGAAGCTGCTAACAGCGACATCGTTGATAAACTAGTCGCTGAACTGTAAGGAGGGAGGGGCATGTCTGAAATTGCTACTGTAGCTCGCCCCTACGCCAAAGCAGCTTTTGACTTTGCTGTGGAAAACCAATCTGTTGAAAAATGGCAGAATATGCTGGGCTTCATCTCAATGGTGTCGCGTAATGAACAGGTTGGTGAGCTGCTTTCTGGTTCTATTGCACCAGAAACATTAGCTAAAACGTTTATCTCTGTTTGTGGAGATGAAATTGACGAGCATGTTCAAAACTTGATTCGTGTTATGGCAGATAATGGGCGTTTAACTACGCTACCAGAAGTATTAACGCAATTTATTCAATTACGTGATGCTCTGGAATCAACGATTGAAGTTGATGTACTTTCTGCAAACGAGTTGAGTGAACAGCAGTCAGCTAAAATTTCTGCAGCGATGGAAAAACGTCTGTCACGCAAAGTTAAGCTGAATTGCAAAATTGATAAGTCTGTTATTGCTGGAGTGATCATTCGTGCTGGAGACCTCGTCATTGACGGTAGTATCCGCGGTCGCTTAGAGCGTTTAACTGACGTCTTGCAGTCTTAAGGGGACTGGAGCATATGCAACTGAATTCCACCGAAATCAGCGAACTGATCAAACAGCGTATTGCTCAGTTCGATGTTGTGAGTGAAGCTCACAATGAAGGTACGATTGTATCCGTTAATGACGGTATCATTCGTATTCACGGTTTAGCCGAAGTCATGCAGGGTGAAATGATCGCGCTGCCAGGCAACCGTTACGCCATCGCATTGAACTTAGAGCGTGACTCTGTTGGTGCGGTTGTTATGGGTCCTTATGCCGACTTGGCAGAAGGCATGAAAGTAAAATGTACTGGTCGTATTCTTGAAGTTCCAGTAGGCCGTGGCCTACTTGGACGTGTCGTGAATACACTGGGTCAACCAATTGATGGTAAAGGCCCTGTTGAGAATGATGGCTTCTCTCCAATTGAAGTTATTGCTCCAGGTGTTATCGAACGTCAATCCGTTGATCAGCCTGTACAAACTGGTTATAAATCAGTCGATGCGATGATTCCAATCGGCCGTGGTCAGCGTGAGCTTATCATCGGTGACCGCCAGACAGGTAAAACTGCTCTAGCGATCGACGCAATCATTAACCAGCGTGATTCTGGCATCAAATGTGTTTATGTCGCTATCGGTCAGAAAGCATCTACAATTTCTAACGTAGTACGTAAACTCGAAGAACACGGCGCTCTGGAAAACACCATTGTTGTTGTTGCGACTGCATCTGAATCAGCAGCTCTGCAATACCTTTCCGCATACTCTGGATGCGCAATGGGTGAATACTTCCGTGACCGTGGTGAAGATGCACTGATCGTTTACGATGACCTGTCTAAACAGGCTGTCGCATACCGTCAAATTTCACTGTTGCTGCGTCGTCCACCAGGACGTGAAGCATACCCAGGTGATGTTTTCTATCTGCATTCACGTTTACTTGAGCGTGCAGCTCGTGTTAACGCTGAATACGTTGAAAACTTTACTAAAGGTGAAGTTAAAGGCAAAACAGGTTCATTGACGGCTCTGCCTATCATTGAAACTCAAGGCGGTGACGTTTCTGCATTCGTACCGACTAACGTAATTTCGATTACAGATGGTCAGATCTTCCTGGAATCTAACCTGTTTAACTCTGGTATTCGTCCAGCGGTTAACCCAGGTATTTCAGTATCTCGTGTTGGTGGTGCTGCTCAGACTAAAATTATCAAGAAATTGTCTGGTGGTATTCGTACAGCACTGGCTCAGTATCGTGAACTGGCAGCGTTTGCTCAGTTTGCTTCCGACCTTGATGATGCGACTCGTAAACAGTTAAGTCATGGTCAGAAAGTAACTGAATTGCTGAAACAGAAACAATATGCACCGATGTCAGTAGCAGAGCAGTCATTGTCTCTGTTTGCGGCAGAACGTGGATTCTTGGATGATGTTGAGTTAGCGAAAATTGGTGCATTCGAAACAGCATTAGTTTCATATGCACTGCGTGAGCATGCTGACCTTATGAATGAAATCGGCCAGGCTGGTAACTATAACGATGATATCGAAGGTAAGTTGAAAAAACTGCTCGAATCATTTAAAGCAACTCAGTCCTGGTAATACTATTCGGCCCGTGAGTTTTTATGGGCCGTCTGGTTAATAAGGAGAAGCAGTAATGGCCGGCGCAAAAGAGATACGTTCCAAGATTGCCAGCGTGCAAAACACGCAGAAGATCACTAAAGCGATGGAAATGGTCGCTGCGTCCAAAATGCGTAAATCGCAAGAACGCATGGCGGCTAGCCGTCCTTATGCGG
Source organism: Providencia sp. TYF-12 (assembly GCF_041344805.1). Lineage (NCBI taxonomy): Bacteria > Pseudomonadati > Pseudomonadota > Gammaproteobacteria > Enterobacterales > Morganellaceae > Providencia > Providencia sp. TYF-12. The sequence continues at coordinate 53,015 of NZ_CP166833.1, read as the reverse complement.
AGACCATGCGCAGTGTTATTGGTCACCTAGCGTTAGGTAATCTGGAATATAAACATCCATATCTCGAAGAGCGTGAAGTTAAGCGCGTAGGGTATTTGGTTGTTTCAACAGACCGTGGTCTGTGTGGTGGTTTGAACATTAACCTGTTCAAAAAACTCCTTGCAGATATGAAATCATGGTCTGAGAAAAATGTTCAGGTTGATTTGGCTTTAATCGGCTCTAAAGCGGTTTCATTCTTTGGTTCTGTTGGCGGCAATGTCGTTACACAAGTAACCGGAATGGGGGATAACCCAACGCTTTCAGATTTGATTGGTCCAGTTAACTCTATGCTACAAGCCTATGATGAAGGGCGTTTGGATAAACTGTATGTGGTGACTAACAAGTTCATCAATACAATGTCTCAGGAGCCAACTATTCTTCAATTATTGCCATTGCCTGCAAGCAATGATGAAACATTGAAGAAGAAATCTTGGGATTATATATACGAACCCGATCCTAAGGCGTTGCTGGATACCCTGCTACGTCGTTATATCGAGTCGCAGGTTTATCAGGGCGTCGTTGAAAACCTGGCTAGTGAGCAGGCCGCACGAATGGTAGCGATGAAAGCCGCTACTGATAATGGTGGTAACCTGATCAAAGAGTTGCAGTTGGTTTACAACAAAGCTCGTCAGGCCAGCATTACTCAGGAGCTTACCGAAATTGTTTCGGGTGCTTCCGCGGTTTAACAGCTAGGTTTACGAATTACGTAGAGGATTCAAGATGGCTACTGGAAAGATTATCCAGGTAATCGGCGCCGTTGTGGACGTCGAGTTCCCTCAAGATAGCGTACCAAAAGTGTATGACGCTCTTGAGGTTATGAACGGTAAAGAAAAACTGGTGCTGGAAGTTCAGCAACAGTTAGGCGGTGGTGTTGTCCGTTGTATCGCAATGGGGACATCAGATGGCCTAAGCCGTGGTTTAAGTGTTGTTAACTTAGATCACCCAATCGAAGTACCAGTAGGTAAAGCAACTCTAGGACGTATCATGAACGTTCTGGGTGAGCCTATTGATATGAAAGGTGATATTGGCGAAGAAGAACGCTGGTCAATTCACCGTGCAGCACCTAGCTATGAAGAGTTATCAAACTCAACAGAACTACTGGAAACCGGTATCAAAGTAATGGACTTAATCTGTCCATTCGCGAAAGGTGGTAAAGTTGGTCTGTTTGGTGGTGCGGGTGTTGGTAAAACAGTAAACATGATGGAACTTATCCGTAACATCGCGATTGAGCACTCAGGTTACTCAGTATTCGCAGGTGTTGGTGAGCGTACTCGTGAAGGGAACGACTTCTATCATGAAATGACCGACTCTAACGTTTTGGATAAAGTATCACTGGTTTATGGCCAGATGAACGAGCCACCAGGAAACCGTCTGCGTGTTGCGCTGACTGGTCTGACTATGGCTGAAAAATTCCGTGACGAAGGTCGTGACGTACTGCTGTTCGTAGATAACATCTATCGTTATACACTGGCGGGTACTGAAGTATCAGCACTGTTAGGTCGTATGCCATCAGCGGTAGGTTATCAGCCAACGCTGGCGGAAGAGATGGGTGTTCTGCAAGAACGTATTACCTCAACTCAAACAGGTTCTATCACTTCCGTTCAAGCGGTTTACGTTCCTGCGGATGACTTGACTGACCCATCACCAGCAACCACCTTTGCTCACTTGGACGCAACGGTAGTACTGAGCCGTCAAATCGCATCTTTGGGTATCTACCCAGCGGTTGACCCTCTCGATTCTACTAGCCGTCAGCTAGACCCACTCGTAGTTGGTCAAGAGCACTATGATGTTGCGCGTGGCGTTCAGTCTATTCTGCAACGTTACCAAGAACTGAAAGATATTATCGCAATTCTGGGTATGGATGAGTTGTCTGAAGAAGACAAACTGGTTGTTGCTCGTGCTCGTAAGATCCAGCGCTTCCTGTCTCAACCATTCTTCGTTGCTGAAGTATTTACCGGTTCACCAGGTAAGTTCGTTTCCCTGAAAGACACTATCCGTGGTTTCAGTGGTATCCTGAACGGTGATTACGACCACCTGCCAGAACAAGCGTTCTATATGGTTGGTACCATTGAAGAAGCTGTGGAAAAAGCTAAAAAGCTTTAATCCAGCTGACAGGAGGTTGATATGGTAGCTGCAATGACATACCACCTGACTGTTGTTAGTGCTGAAAAACAAATGTTTGAAGGCCTAGTACAGAAAATTCAGGTGACAGGTAGTGAAGGTGAGCTGGGGATTTACCCGCAGCATACCCCGCTGCTGACTGCCATAAAACCGGGCATGGTACGTATTACCAAGCAGTTTGGTGAAGAAGAACTAATTTACCTCTCCGGCGGTATTTTAGAAGTACAACCAAACGGTGTTATCGTACTCGCTGATACAGCGATCCGTGGTAAAGATTTAGACGAAGCTCGAGCAGTGGAATCTAAACGTAAAGCGGAAGAACACGTCCGTAAAGCACACGGTGATGTTGATTATGCTCAGGCATCGGCAGAACTTGCAAAAGCAATAGCCAAACTTCGAGTGATCGAATTGACTAAAAAGCTAATGTAATGATAGCAGTATAGAAAAAAGCCAGTTGGTTAACCCTAACTGGCTTTTTTATTTGAACGAAATATGTAGTAATTTATAAAGGAAATAGGTTTACTTTCATCCCTAAGTTGGAGTTTCAGGAAAAATGACTGTGCAAAGAAAAAGTGTCGTGATTTTAGCTGCCGGTAAAGGCACACGGATGTATTCAAATCTACCTAAAGTTTTGCATTTACTTGCGGGCAAACCGATGGTGCAGCATGTTATAGATACAGCAAAATCCATTGGTGCATCAGATATTCATCTGGTATACGGACATGGCGGTGATTTACTGAAGGAAAAACTGGGTGAGCAAAACCTAAATTGGGTATTGCAGGCCGAACAACTTGGAACGGGCCATGCGATGCAACAAGCTGCACCAAACTTCCAAGATGATGAAGACATTGTCATGTTATATGGTGATGTCCCATTGATTGCCAAAGATACCTTAGATCGCTTAATTGAAGTGAAACCTGAAGGTGGAATTGGTTTACTGACCGTTATCTTAGATAATCCAAGTGGTTATGGACGTATCATTCGTGAAAATAATGAAGTTGTCGGTATTATTGAACAGAAAGATGCGACTGAAGAGCAACGTAAGATCCAAGAAATCAATACTGGTATTATGGTTGCTAGTGGTAAAGATTTTAAACGTTGGTTGGCTCAGCTAAACAACGATAATGCACAAGGCGAATATTACATTACAGATGTCATCGCATTAGCGCATAAAGAAGGGAATAAAATTGCAACTGTTCATCCTAAACATTTAAGTGAAATGGAAGGCGTGAATAACCGTCTGCAATTGGCTGCGTTAGAAAGGGTTTATCAGAAAGAACAAGCTGAAAAACTGTTATTAGCGGGGGTGATGCTAATCGACCCTGCACGTTTTGACCTGCGCGGAACATTGACTCATGGTCGTGACATTATTATTGATACTAATGTGATCATTGAAGGCGATGTGACATTGGGCAATAACGTCCATATTCAATCTGGCTGTATTTTGAAAAACTGTGTAATTGGGGATAACTCAGTTATTAGCCCATATTCAGTAATAGAAAACTCTGATTTATCATCAGAATGCACGGTTGGCCCTTTTGCGCGTTTACGCCCAGGTGCTAAATTAGCGGCCAAAGCGCACGTAGGTAATTTCGTTGAAATGAAAAATGCGTCTTTAGGGTTAGGTTCTAAAGCTGGCCATTTGAGTTACCTCGGTGATGCACAAATTGGTGATAACGTGAATATTGGTGCTGGAACTATCACTTGTAACTATGATGGCGCTAATAAACATAAAACCATTATCGGTGATGATGTATTTGTAGGCTCTGATACCCAATTAGTCGCGCCAGTTTCAGTGGCAAAAGGTGCAACCATTGGTGCTGGTACGACAGTGACTCGTGATGTGAATGAAGATGAGCTTGTTGTTAGCCGTGTAAAGCAAATGCATATAAAAAACTGGCAACGTCCAGTTAAGAAAAAATAAGTAAATATTAAGGAGTGATAGCGATATCTCTCCTATGATAAAAACGCTAATAAATAGCAAAGATTAAAATAGCTACCTAAGGTAGCAATATAAAAATAAATATCCCCATTTTCTACAAGGCTGGGGAACAGTGAAAACTGTACAACAATTAGGTTACGACAAAATAAGGGTCTCTATAGAAAGAGCCTTTTGTCTAGGAATCAATAAAATATGTGTGGAATTGTAGGTGCTGTTGCACAACGTGATATCGCAGAAATTTTGTTAGAAGGTCTTCGTCGTCTTGAATATCGTGGTTACGACTCAGCTGGTATGGCTGTTGTTGATCACGAAGGTCATCTACAACGCTTACGTGAAGTGGGCAAGGTGCAAATGCTGGCGGAAGAAGCGGAAAAGAACCCTGTATCAGGTGGAACGGGGATTGCGCATACTCGTTGGGCGACTCATGGTATTCCAAGTGAACGTAATGCTCACCCGCATACGTCAGGTTATATTGCAGTTGTTCATAATGGTATTATTGAAAACTACTTAGAACTGAAAGAAGAACTGAAAAAACTCGGTTATGTCTTTAGTTCAGAGACTGACACTGAAGTGATTGCTCACCTTGTTCACCATGAACAACAAAAAGGTGGGTCACTGGTGGAAGTGGTTCAACGTGTTATTCCACAATTACGCGGTGCTTACGGTACGGTAATTATGGATAGCCGTATTCCTGAATTATTAGTCGCCGCACGCTCTGGTAGCCCATTGGTTATTGGCTTAGGTGTGGGTGAAAACTTCTTAGCATCGGACCAATTAGCACTACTGCCTGTGACTCGTCGTTTTATTTACCTTGAAGAAGGTGATGTCGCGGAAGTTACTCGCCGTACTGTTCGTATTTTTGATAATAACGGTGCCCCTGTTGAACGTGAGCAAATCGAATCAAATGTTCAATATGATGCAGGTGATAAAGGCGTTTATCGTCATTACATGCAAAAAGAAATTTACGAACAGCCAATGGCAATTAAAAACACCCTTGAAGGGCGTTTTGACAAAGACAATGGCATCGATTTGAGCGAATTAGGCCCTAAAGCCGGTGATATTTTATCTCAAGTTGAGCATATTCAAATTGTTGCTTGTGGAACATCTTACAATGCAGGCATGGTTGCGCGCTATTGGTTTGAATCCTTAGCAGGTATTCCATGTGATGTGGAAATCGCTTCAGAGTATCGTTATCGCAATCCAGCACATCGTAAAAATAGTTTAATGATCACGTTGTCTCAGTCAGGTGAAACGGCGGATACATTAGCGGCATTGCGTTTATCTAAAGAATTAGGTTATCTGACTTCTTTAGCTGTTTGTAATGTTGCAGGCTCTTCATTGGTACGTGAATCAGAATTTGCGTTGATGACAAAAGCGGGTGCAGAAATTGGTGTGGCATCAACCAAGGCATTTACTACACAATTAACTGTTTTACTGATGTTAGTGGCGTATATGGGGCGTTTAAAAGGTGCAAACCCTGAGCTGGAAGAAAATATTTCCCATGCATTACATGCGCTCCCTTCCCGTATTGAAAGCATGTTGTCTCAAGATAAAGTCATCGAAGCATTAGCGGAAGATTTTTCTGATAAGCACCATGCATTATTCTTAGGTCGTGGTGATCAATTCCCTATAGCAGTTGAAGGGGCATTGAAATTGAAAGAAATTTCATATATTCATGCGGAAGCTTACGCTGCGGGTGAATTGAAACATGGTCCATTAGCGTTAATTGATGCAGATATGCCTGTCATTATTATTGCTCCTAATAATGAGTTACTTGAAAAGCTTAAATCAAATATTGAAGAAGTGCGTGCTCGCGGCGGTTTATTGTATGTGTTTGCTGATAAAGACGCGGGATTTGAAGCCAGTGAAAATATGAAAATCGTTTCTTTACCTCATGTTGAAGAACTGATTGCACCAATTTTTTATACTGTCCCATTACAATTACTGTCTTATCACGTCGCATTAATTAAAGGTACTGATGTAGATCAGCCTCGTAACTTAGCGAAATCTGTTACGGTTGAGTAATTAATAAATTGATTAATAAAGGGCTTGTGGGATGGCAAAATAGTTCTAAAATGGACAAAATAGATCTAAAGCAAGACAAAATAGATCTAAAATAGACAAAATATTTGTAAAATGAAAAAGTCCAGTTATGCTGATTAAAAAGCATACTGGATTTTTTTATGGGCAGATCTCAGCAATCTCTCTCTGAACTTCAAATTGCGCGTCGAATTAAAGACGGTCGTGGCCAAGGAGTTGGTAAAAAGTACACGCCTTGGCTTTATGTACAAGATGTTCCCTCCGAAGGCCGCTCGCACCGAGTGTATTCACATAAAACCGGCAGAATTCATCATTTATTGTCAGATCTAGAACTGGCAGCGTTTTTAGTGTTTGAGTGGGCATCTCATATCGTTGATATTAGAGAGCAATTCCCGTTACGAAGAGATGAAACTCAAGCAATAGCTAAAGACAATTGTCTGAGGCATCCCAGCATACGCGCTGTAGATCAGGTGATGTCATCCGATTTCCTCGTTGATTCTCGTATTGGCCCTCACCGGCAGTTTGCTGTACAGGTGAAATCATCTGAGTCGTTCAATGATACGAATATTATTGAAAAACTTGAAATCGAGCGTCGTTATTGGCTATCGAAGCAAATCCCATGGTTTTTAGTGACGGAGCATGAAATTGACCCAGTCATCAAACAAAATATCAGTTGGTTGTACCCGACGAAATCAGATGGCTTTATTGATGTGGAGCTGATTCAACAGTTGCCTATCCTTCAAAGTGCCTTTAGTAAATCGCCCCAGTCAAAAATGATTGATGTATGTAAGCAAATGGATACCGCTTATGATTTGGAACTTGGACAAACACTTCGAGATGTAAGAACGTTAATCGCGAACGGCTATTTAAAATTTAACATGTATCAAGCTTACAGAGTGCTCACAGCCTCAGATCTAGTTTTTTGTCCATTCAGTGATATAGAGGATTTGCTGCATGTGGCAAACCAATGAGGTCGTGAAGTTTGACGGCAAACTTTACCGCATTTTACTGGTGTTACCTGGTGAAGTTGTTTGGATCTGTCTTGAATCAGAGACTGCACAGCCTGAATACGTTCATGAATTGACTTTAAACAGTTTCATCGATGATTCGCGTTTATTTCGGCATGACGATCCCTTTGAAGCAAATTATTTGGATGAGCCTGCATTCGGCTCCGTTGCTTACAAAAAACGGGAACTGGGGTTGAGTGCGATTAAACCGATTATTGTGGATACAAAATGCTTTGACCCTAAAGTTCGTGCTCAGCGAGTTGAGGTAGTTCGTCAGTCAGGGATCGCTTCAATCGCTACAATTTATAAGTTGTTACGTCGCTACTGGCAGCGCGGGCAGAATCCGAATTCATTGCTGCCAGACTACAAGAAAAGTGGAGCGCCAGGAAAAAGTAGAGCGGCGAGTGGCCAGAGAAAAATTGGGCGTGTTCGTCAATATGGTGACGGCGAGGGGATGAAAGTAACCCCCGATATTGAACGTTTATTCAGAATCGCCATTGAGAAACATTTGCTGAATAAAAATGCAGAAAAAACGACCGTTGCCTATCGTCGTTTTGCGGATTTGTTTGAGCAGTACTTTCCCAATATTTCAGTCTCGGATAGGCCAACGATTAGACAGTTTCGCTACTTTTACAATCGGGAATATAAACAGTCTGAACGCCTAATCGCCAGAACAGCCCCAGGAATTTATAAAAAAGATATCCGCCCGCTTTCAAGCACCGCAACAGCACATGCACTTGGTCCTGGCAGTCGTTATGAAATTGATGCCACCATTGCAGATATCTATCTGGTTGATGATCAAGACCGTAGCAAGATTATTGGACGTCCAACGGTTTATATTGTGATCGATGTATTTAGCCGAATGATTGCAGGCTTTTATCTTGGTTTTGACAATCCGTCTTATGTCGTTGCCATGCAGGCGATTGTGAATGCGTGCATCGACAAAACTAAGGCCTGTAGTGAACTTGGTATTGAGATCAACTTTGAAGAGTGGCCATGCGTCGGTTTGCCAGATGTCATCTTGGCAGACCGTGGGGAGATGATGAGTCATCAGGTTAATGCTTTGATTGCTGGATTTAACGTTCGTATCGAAAGTGCTCCACCGCGCCGCGGCGATGCTAAAGGCATCGTTGAAAGCTGTTTCAGGACTTTACAAGCAGAATTTAAACCTTATGCGCCTGGAGCCGTCGAAGGCAATCGGATAAAAAAGCATGGTGAACGAGATTATCGCCTTGATGCAGTGATGTCGATTACCGATTTTGCTCAAATTATCCTGCGGACCATCCTATTTCGGAACAACTACCATGTTCTTGATAAATATGACCGTGATGAAGATCTACCGGCTGACATTCCGTCAATACCCATAGAGCTATGGAAATGGGGAATGCAACATCGAATGGGCAGCTTGCGCCAGATTGAAGCTAAGCCTCTTCAAATCGCCTTATTACCGCGTGCAAAGGTTACGATTTCGCCGTTTGGTGTGAGATTGTTTGAAATGTTTTATTCCAGTTCTGAGTTACTCAAAGAAGGCTGGTTACACCGTAGCACGGAAATTTACCGGCCAGACTCACTGGAAGCGGCTTATGAACCAGGTTGCGCAGATAGGATTTATCTTTTTCCACAATCCGGCAGCCGAGTTTATTGGGAATGTTTGTTAACGGATAAAAGTCGTCAATTTCGTGGGCTGAGTTTCTGGCAAGTTTGGGAAATACAGGCGGCTGAAAAGCACCACAAAGCAAATGCAAAATTTGTTGCAGATGTGAAGCGTCGAGAATTAGACGCTTTTATCCAGGAAAAAATCTCAACAGCAACCAAGCAATCGCCAGTCACTTCTGCAAGTAATCGCGAGCGTATTCAACAGATCAGACCCAATAAAAAAGCGGCAAGGGATGCAGAGCGGCTGCAACGAGTTCGGCCTGTGATTGCAGAAAACGAAAAGCCGCTTGCCGATGTGGTGGCACTAAAACCTGTTGAAGAAGATTATAGCTTGCCAACCTTTGTACCTGGGCTATTTGAAGATAACGAAGAGAGCTAGGAATGACTGCCTCAAAAATATCCGCAATATATCGTGATACTGGTGTTGCCGCTTATGCCGGCAATCCGTTTATCGAAGCATTGCCACCGCTACAAGAATCGTTCGATAGTGCCGCGGCACTGCGCTCAAGCATGCGCTTTCAGTCAGACGATTTACAAAAAACCAGAGTTACGCGCGCCCACAATATTTGTCGGATTTCCGATGAGTTCTTTCAACCACTTGGCGGACATATGCTGTTAAGCGAAAGGGTTTCATTGATGATCCGAGGCGGTTATGTTGGCCGAAATCCAAAAACTGGCGATTTGCAGCGACATTTACAAAACGGGTATGAAAGAGTTCAGACTGGTGATTTGACAACCTTCAGATTTGAAGAGGCAAAATCTACTGCACAAAGTATGTTGTTAATTGGTTGCTCTGGCAGTGGTAAAACTACGTCATTGGAACGGATTTTACAGACCTACCCTCAGGTTATTTATCACTCGCAGCTCAACCTTGAGCAAGTGGTTTACCTGAAAGTTGACTGTTCACATAATGGCTCACTCAAAGAGATTTGCCTGAATTTTTTCCGGGCACTCGATAAGGCGCTGGGGGCAAATTACGAGAAAAGATATGGCCTTAAGCGACATGGTATCGAAACTATGTTGGCGTTAATGGCCCAAATTGCCAACACGCATGCGCTGGGATTGTTGGTGATTGATGAAATTCAGCATCTTAGCCGGTCAAAGTCAGGTGGCTCGCAAGAAATGTTGAATTTCTTTGTCACCATGGTCAATACCATAGGTGTGCCGGTCATGTTGATTGGTACGCCAAAAGCGAGAGACATTTTTGAAGCAGATTTGCGTTCTGCTCGCAGAGGTGCTGGCCTTGGTGCCATTTTTTGGGAACCAATGGCTCAAGGGCGAGCCGAGCAACTCAATCAAGAGTGGGTTGCCTTTACCAACAACCTCTGGAAGCTGCAGCTACTGCAAAATCGAGATGTGCTACTGACCGAAAACATTCGCGCGGTATGGTACGACTTGAGCCAAGGCGTGATGGATATCGTGGTAAAGCTGTTTGTATTGGCGCAACTGCGCGCACTTGCAATTGGCAAAGAACGCATCACGGAGGGATTGTTGCGTCAGGTATATGAAGATGAGCTCATACCGGTACACCCTATGCTTGCGGCGCTTCGTTCAGGCATACCGGAGAAAATCGCACAATACTCAGATTTAATGGTTCCTGAGATGGATAAGCGGCTTATCCAATTACAGCAAGATATTGCTGCTATTAAAGAGAAAACGACCGAAGAAAAGGCTCTTCAGCAGCTTGCAACTGAGGATGAAAGACGGTTGTATTTGTTGCTTAAAGATGTTTATGACTCCAACCTGTTAGTGCCCACAGTACGAAAAGCTTTTGCAGAAAATCCGCAGCTGACCATGGTTCAACTATTACCAATTGTCTCGAATTGGATGTCATCAGGCGCTAACAGCAATACTTCAATGAAGGGAAAAAGCTCAAAAAACAAAGAAAAGTCAACGGTTATCAAACCCAATAGCTGGGATGAGTTGCCATCAGACGACCTTCGTTTTATCAAGTCGCAGTGCAAGAACTCAACCGACGTCCACACAGCACTCAACAAACAGGGGATGCTGTTAGATTTAACGACCGTGCTGAATTTGGCTGGGTAATACCATGCATAATTTCCCTGTGCCATATCCGAATGAGCTGATATATAGCACAGTGGCGCGTGCCAGCATTTATCATGGTATTACAAGCCCCAAGCAGCTACTGGACGAGATTTTTAACAACCGCAAAGTGATTGCCACGTTAGATTTACCCTGCCATTTACAGTCATTATCGGAACAGTTAAAAAACACTGGACGCTTCTCGTTAGAGGAGTTGATTTATAGGCACACAATGTTTCCACTTTATGCGCCATTTGTAACAGAGCTTCACAGAGTACGCGCTATGCAATTGATGGCTGGACGTTCACAAGGCGCAGTGCACTTGTTACTTGGGGTTGCCGCATCAAGGGTTAAGACCGATAACCGTTTGCGTTACTGCTCAGAATGTTTAAAAGTTCAGTCCCAACAGTATGGCGAGACTTTCTGGCAGCGTAATTGGTTTTTCCCAGGTTTGAATCTTTGTCCTGAGCATGGAGCTCTTCATCTATTTGCAGTTGGCACAACTGAACAGCGTCATCAATTTCATGCGTTAAATGTTAAAATTCCAAATTTGATGAATGATGTGCCTATCAATTCGGATTTAATGCACTTAGCGAAATACGCCAGACAACTCATAGCGATGGAGCCAGAATATTCGCCAAGCTTTTCACAATGGACAACTTTCTACCATGATCTAGCTTTAGACCTTCGCTTGTGCAGGGGCAAGCACATTAAGCACGATGACGTTTATTCAAGAATCAGTGATGCATTCCATCATAAAACCTTTGAGCAACTGCGTCTGCAAATCAATCCCTCGAGAGATTCTTGCTGGCTAAAAAGTATTTTCCGCAAACATCGAAAGGCCTTTAGTTACTTAGAGCATGCATTAGTTTGGAGGGCATTAATTCCCGATTTATCCACAAAAGAAATTGTGGCACTGGTTTGCAAAATTAAGCCAAACAATAAATTTTTTTGCAGTACAACCGAGCAACAGAAGGTAAATAATCAGGATTTACTGCGCAAACGCCAGCTTTGGCAGCAAGCTGTCCTAGAGGTGGGGGTAACCGCAGCGCGTAAATTCGGCAAAGGTAAGGCGTTATATGCTTGGCTTTATCGAAATGATAGAACTTGGCTGCTTCAATTTAATGCAGAATACCATCAGAGAAAACCCAACCCCCAGCTGAAATCTGATTGGCATAAACGTGATCTAATACTTGTGAGGCGTTTGCTTCGTTGGTTTCGGGCAAGTGAAATAGACTATTCTGTACCACGCTTGTCAGCAAACTACCTTTTATCGCAGCTGAAGAATAAAAGCACTGTTGAAAAAAACTTGAACAAACTGCCATTGGTTCATACGTTTTTGCAGCGATATTCCGAAACCATTACCGAATATCAGTTGAGGCGATTAAGTAATGCCTGTATCCAGGCTTACCGAGAAACTAGCCAACTAAAAAGTTGGGTTATTTTGCGTCAAGCAGGGCTAAGTAAGGAACGGTTAACCGCTGACAGCAAACGTGTTTTGGCTGAATTACGTTTATTTTCCTAGGAGATTGAGTGACGAGCATCAAAGGATTTGGCAAGGACGCTACTATAGTTCATATCGGGGATTTCTTTCGGTACAACAATGTGCCTGAATGGTCAATTGCCGTTTGGTGCTGGCCTACGCAAGATAAAAAACATGCCAGATTATCGAATTTACCCCTACTTAGCCGAGGGAAGCTGCCGAATAGTCAGAAAAAACAATCGCGCCGTATAGACAGAGTAATCACATTTGAACCTGGCTATAAGCTTATCGAAGCAAAATTGGCTGATTTCCCAGAGATCAGCAGCTTTAAGTCAATCCGAGATAAAGATGGAATTCAGAATGCTTTCTGCTGTTGGGGTAACAAAGACGATTGGATTGTTATACCACAGCTTGAACTTGCCAGGGCTATTTTCTTGGTCAATTCCTATCTCTGTCGGGCATGTTTGAGCAGTGCCACCTTACCCTTAGAATTTGATGTTCAACCCGTACCTGAACAAAATCATGTCAATATTCATGTGCTACAAACCAGTACTTTTCCAAAATCTGCGTTTGATCAAAGTGGCACTAAGCAACTTTTGGCATGGCTACTGACAGATCCTCAGGCATTGGCCTCTTACCAAAGCATCTTCCAACGCTATCAAGAAACGCGTGAGTTCAGAGATCGTTTGGAGAGCTGGCGTTTTAGCTTTACGCCACCTACGATGACAAACTGGAAATTACATGTTCGCGGTAGGTACAACACCGGTAAAAGCCATTATTTAGTGGAAGAAATTGTCGGGATTGATTTTGACGTCAATTTGCCAGAGAGCGTTGCGTTCATTCATCCGGATTTTGTCAACAACAAGCAAACTGACAGCAAAGCTCGCAGTGGCTCTGGCGGTACCGCCTGGCAACAAACTGACGAAGAGTTTGAAATTGATGACGAACAATCCGCTTCTGATGAAAATGAAACATTGATGCTAGAAGGAGACTTAACCTGGTGCCGCTTTACAAAGCCCAGCAGGGTTTACAAACAGGAAGTGGTTAAAGAACGCCCAAATCTGATTTTTGATGAACTTGCCGAAAAAGAGGCAGGCAGGGACGTGAGCACAGGAGAACCTCATCAAGGCGGCAGCTTGCCTGCGGCAGATGTTGGTGGCAAAGAGGACGTTACGGACCGAGAGCGACAATTTGCAAGTCGTTTCAAGAGTTTCGATCGAATGCTGCAGGTTTTAAAGTTCAAACATAAATGCCGAATTCTTCATGAAGAAACACTACCATTGCCTAAGGTCGGTCGCAGCAAACAACACCTTCTGGAGAATGGCACACAAAGGGCGATTAAGGCCGTTCGGCTTCGTTACATGCAGACTGATGTAGTGCTGTTAGAAGTTGATACCTCAGATGGTATCAAAATGCTCTCAACCAAAGTGATTTTTGGCTCAGATGCACGGGATTGGATCGAGCATTTCACTCTTATCCGCAAAGGTGTGGTCGCAAAATCAATATCTTGGCCTAACGAGTTATTGGATGGGTTGTTTGGTGAAAACTGTCACATCGGCATTAATCACCCCAAGCACCAAGGGGCAGAGGCTGGAAACATTCCGGTTGAGTCGATTGAGAGTTGGGCGCAACGCTTTACACAGTGTTTATCGCATTAATTTGATGGTTTTTTATAAGTGCATCAAATTGGCGCTCGCTTTACGAGATAAAAGGAAAATTATCTATCCAGTGGTTAACCCGGCACTCAATGGCTTCGCCAATTTCACTCGAGAACACCGGCAATGCTCCCACGTTAAATTATACCTACATTATTTTTTTTGCATCAAAAGCGATGAAACAACTTTAGCTTGACATTTAATCACACAAGTAGTGTTTTTTTAGCAGATTAATTAAATGCCCTTTTCGCAATGAGGGGCATCACATTACACCTAATCAGAAATCAAATTTGACTAAAAGTTGATCTTTCATGACTGTGAATTTTTATTCAGACTAGCTTTGTGACCTGTAGCCGGGCGCGATAGCCAGATTTTCTACACCATAGAGGGTGGGTGGTTAATTCCATTTAATACACCACCTATTTGCAAGTCGGTTGCACCACTCGTTGCAAACTGACAGCACCACCTAATTCACTAAAAGTACCACTGTATCGAATAGTGGCTTTGTGCCAATTGCAGACATTCCAACTTTAAGGCTGTAAAGTCCGCTTTTAGGTGTTAGCAGAACGCCGTTATAAGCGGCGGTTTTTAAGTAGCACTTTTGCCATAAAATGGAGCGAAGCGGAATGGCAAAAGAGCTACTTAAAAACCATCCGCTTGATAACCTTGTTAAGCCGTTTTTCCGAAACAAAAAGCAACTATAAACTTACTGGCGTAGACCGGTTCCATGTAAATTTTAAAGAAATTATATTTTCTTTTTTACAGTTTTCGTCAGGGGGAAACTGCGCGCTGCTTGAATTGCAGAAGTAATGGCATTCTTTGCTTGCGGACTATTTTTCCAGCAAGTTGAGCCGGTGATATTTGCGCCATGCTCCAAAATATTATTTATTTCAGCATTCGCCAATTGAGATAGCGTTACAATTCCCATTTGCTCTAAGCGCTCCACAACTTTTGGCCCTACACCTTTAACACTTAGCAATACTGCTTTTTCATCTTCAGAAAATGGCACAGTTTTTATTCCTTGTATTGGCTTAACGCAAAGCACACGGGCGGAAAAACGCGACAGCGTTTGACGCCCCAGCAGCCGCAGGCTGCGAGTGATGCGCATTGTTAGCCGCAACACACTAAACCCACGCGGCACTGCCGCCAAGCGATGCCAAACAGCGGCAACCCTGTGCAATATTAAAAACTAAACCAGCCAGCTGCGATACCAGGAAATGGGCTGGAACCTTAAAAACCGTTTACCAGCGAAGCCAATGAACCAGAAGGAACAACGCTACCGCCTTGGCCGCCAGCGACTAACTCACAAACTAGCGAACGTTAACTTTTGGCGCTGCCGCAAAGAAAACCAAACACGAGCAAGGCCCGAACAAAACTACTGACTAAAACCCTTAAAACCCCGAATGCCTGCTAACGCTTTGCTAATTGGCTGCCGCAGCGCAGCGTAGGCAGTCTATTCGAGGCCACGCCGTTTGTGGCCGGAACGAAATTAAGCAACTTGTTAAATTGTATTTGGTTACAACACAATATCAGAACAGACTTCAGGAGATTTCTGTGAATCTTGCAACATAGTTTGTTCAATCCAATTTCTGAAGTGTGAAATACGTGAATAATTTTCAATAACGCCGTACTTACCTTCTTGCCAACCGGTTGATTCGGCATTTTGCCACGAGCTTACACCAATAATACAAACTGAATTAGCATGGGTAATATATGCAGGCCCGCCAGAATCTCCGGGGCCACTTATTCCTTCCAATGTCAAGGCTTTCTCTCCCTCGTCAAATGCAAACTGCACCCACTGTTCTTTTGCTACAGTCACCACATTGTTTGCCGCTCTTAACTGTTTATCCGCACCGACAACTCCAGTAACACCATTCCCATGATCACCACGCCCGACGAAAGTTGCAATTTTGCCAGCTTCGTTTGGTAAGTCATTCAACTTAGCAATTGTCGCGTTTTCAATAGCAGAAGATAATTTAACAAGAGCTATATCATTAGGTAGTTGCTGATCTTTCCAAAGTGGATGCTTTACAATTTTTTCAATTGTATAAAAAGCATCCTTAAATTGAACTTTGCCACCTTTAGTTAAGTAATTAGCAACGTGCGCAGCAGTAACAATCCATTTGTCGGCGATGATACTTCCGGTTCCCGCAACAATATCTTCGCCTTTATAGACACCATAGAAAGTAACAGTAGAATTATCGCTTTTTGCTAACTTTTGATAATCTTCGTCTGACGTATCATGCCTGATGATTATTGCGTTAGCTGAAAAGGCTATAACCAGTAAAATCAAAAATATGCATTTCATTTAGAAGTTCCTATGTTCTATTTAAAATGGTAGCGCCAATTCAGTGAAGACCTCACTGAAAATAAGCTCTGGTTTATTGCCAGAACAAAATTAAGAAACTTGTTAAACTGCATTTGGTTTCAAGCTAATAACAGCACAGACTTGGGGTAAAATCTGTTCGGTGAGTCCTGCAGGAAGGCGCTGCAATTTGGGAAATGCCAATTGCTGCTGCAAAGCTTCTTCACCTGCAGTGATTTTTTCAATCCAAGACGTAAAAAATGAGACTCTAGAATACACTTCCATGACACCGTATTCCCCGATATCCCCACCTTCAACTCTTGAGCTAATACCAAGTAAGTAATGCGTCCCGTCAATGGTGGAATATGCCGGGCCGCCACTATCACCACTACCTGAAACCCCCTCTAATGGCAAAGCTACATCATCTCTATCAAATTTAAATTTTAATAGCGGCCCTTCTGCTTGTTCGATTTGATTCTGAGCTTTTCGTAAAACCCCACCATTTTCATAGTTATCGACAATTTGTCCGGTCAGCCCATTTCCAGTACCGCCGACACCGATAAACCAAGTTATTTTTGCGAGCTCATTCGTTTGTTCGTAAAGATTAGCCGGTTTTACATCATTTATTGGATTTACTAATTTTATTAAAGCGATGTCGTGACTTTTACTGGGTTGATAGTCTTTATGAACGAAAACGCTTTCAACTTTGTGATAGCCATTATTTAAGCGGAGGTAACTGCCAGGACTTATGCAGAAAGTTGCGTGAGCGGCAGTTACAATCCAATCTGGCTTAATTAATGAGCCATGAGCCCCATCAACATAAAGTGTTGCCAAAGGTGCAAAATCCGTAGCGTCAGCATTATATTTTTTGTCAGTAACATCGTGACGAACAACAATTGCTGAAGCTGGCAAACTTGAAATAATTAATAGAATGGGCAGGATTATACGCATGACTTCCTTGTGCAATTTAACGCCTGGCACAGCGGATCGCAAACCTGGCGCGGCTTTTGGTACAAAAGGCGTGACAGGTTTGCGAATCCGTTGCTGCCACTTGTTAACCCTTTTGCCAGATTTGGTAACTATAATTTATGTTAGAGGCGAAGTCTTGGGTAAAAACTGGCCTAAAATTGCTGGGGATTTCAGGAAAGTAAACATCACCTTCCGGCTCGATGTCTATTGTAGATATATGTAGTGTATCTACTTGATCGATCAGGCTTTTGTATATCTCCCCACCACCTGAAACAATGACATGATCCGTTATTTTCTTTAGGTTGGTTAAAGCATCTTTAATTGATGGAAAGATCAATACGTTCTCATTGTCAGATGTAAAACTTGAACGTGTTACGACCGCATACTTTCGGTTGGGTAATGCTCCCATTGATTCAAAAGTCTTGCGTCCAACCAACAGCCATTGGTTATAGGTAATAGCTTTAAACAGGAGCTGTTCACCTTTGGCACTCCATGGAATATCAGGGCCATTCCCGATAACTCCATTCTTCGATATAGCTACCATTAGTGATAGTTTCACAATTCTTCCTCAGAGGTTAACAGTTATTATGTAGACCTCTCAGTAACATCCGAAAGGCAAAACAAATTTATACCTATGAGTTTACTGAAGATCAATAACTTAAGAAGCTAGTTAAGGACTTAATTTACTTTTAATTTACGACATTACTGACTTCTCAGTAATGTCTCCACCCCATAATGGGGTAATATTATTAATATCAATGCCTTATCTTGATTTAGCCTCCTTATCATCAGGTGTTACTGAGAAGTCTCAGTAACACACTCGATAATCAACAAAGGAGCTTACATGACTCGTTCACCTTTCCTTGAAAGCATCAGACAGGTTATGCGAACCAAGCATTACTCAATTCAGACTGAAAAAACCTATTTACTTTGGATAAAACGCTTCATTTTGTTTAACAAAAAACAGCATCCTAAGAACATGGGGGAACAAGAGGTAACTAATTTTTTGACATATTTAGCCGTAAACCGACAAGTTACGGCGTCTACTCAAAACTTGGCGCTTTGCGCTATCGTCTTCATGTATAAACATATACTTCAGAGAGAACTTACTTTACTACCTGATACGATAAAAGCACGCGCACCTAAACGGGTTCCATCCGTCTTATCTCATAACGAAGCAATGAGTATCATCAATCAGCTATCCGGTAGCTATAAACTGATGTTTTCGCTTTTATATGGTTGTGGGCTAAGGAAAGCAGAACTATTAATGCTAAGAGTTAAAGATATCGATTTTGAGTCAAGGAATGTCTATGTATTTCGTGGCAAAGGCGGTAAAGATCGAGTCACGATGTTACCTGAAAAGCTTGTTGAACCCCTTAAATTGCATATTGAAAAGGTTCGTGATCTTCATGAAAAGGATCTTTGCGAAGGTGAGGGTAAAACAAGTCTCCCGCCAGGGCTCGCGCGAAAATACCCTTACGCAATTTCTGATTTTAAGTGGCAATTTATATTCCCATCATCTGTCAGGTGTAAGCATCCAGTGGATGGATATGTTTGCCGCCATCACTTGCATTGGACGTCCCTAACAAAGAAATTAAGGAGCGCTGTTATACGGTCAGGTGTTCAGAAACACGTTACCGCACACACATTCAGGCACTCTTTCGCAACGCAGCTTTTAAAAGCGGGAACAGACATTCGTACAGTTCAAGAGCTGTTAGGGCATACGGATTTGAAGACAACTCAAATATATACACATGTCATCGGTCAACATTCATCAGGGACAATTAGCCCTATAGACCGATAATTTCGTTTTAAATAAACCGGGCTTCATGTCCGGTTTTGCGGTAAAAGCGGTCATTCGCATGCGGATTGTGTTGAGGTGCTGAATCTCTGCTTTTCGCTCATAGCAGGCAATCAAGTAACTGGATGATTGCTGAACATGGTGGTTCCGTGAAAACACAACGGGTGGTGATCAACCAGTGGTCGTGGTGGTAAATTCGGGTGCCGTTATGCAGGTGGGAGTGTTTTTAAGCCACAAATGAAACTCTGCTCCCTGTAACTCATGCTCAGGTGAGTGACCTATCCCCCCAATTTAAGACCATGACATTGATGAGATTTCCAATAAAATGGAACCAATGGAGATCTCAAAATGAAAAAACGTTACACCGAAGAACAAATCATCAAAGCCATCAAGCAGCATGAAGCAGGCTCGAAGGTCGAGGACTTATGCCGTGAGATGGCGATATCCGTCGGGACCTTCTACAACTGGCGCAGTAAGTACGCAGGCCTAGAAGTGAACGAAGCCAAGCGATTGAAGGAGCTTGAGGCAGAGAACAACAAGCTTAAGAAAATGCTGGCCGACAAGATGCTGGAAGTCGAAGCAATGAAGGATGTACTGTCAAAAAAGTGGTGACGCCAGCGGCAAGGAAACCTGTTGCTCAGCATTTGATAGAAGCTTTTCGCCTGAGTGAACGGGTGGCTTGCAAGTTGGCGGGATTAAGCCGAACGGCATTGCGGTATCAGCCCAAAACGAATGCAGATAACAGCATACGACAGCGGTTGAAAGCATTGGCAACCCAATATCCGCGTTATGGCTATCTGATGTTGCATAGTCTGCTTCGGGGCGAAGGTTGGGTTAAAAACCGTAAGCATACCTATCGCCTTTATACCGAAGAAGGTTTGCAGGTGCGTACGAAAAAACGCAAAAAGCTGACTCGGCCACGACAGCCTATGGAAGTGCCAACAGCTGTGAATCAACGTTGGTCTATGGACTTTGTATCGGATCAACTCAGCAATGGCAGGCGCTTTAGGGTTTTAAATGTGGTGGATGATTATTCGCGTGAAATGGTAGGCCAATTGGTTTTGGTTTCCATCAGTGGCAGGCAAGTCGCCAGATTCTTGAGTTTGCTGATTGAGCAACGCGGCAAACCAAATAAGGTGATCTGTGACAATGGCACTGAATTTACAAGTAAGGCGATGTTCTTCTGGAGCAAAGAAAGCGGCGTTACTCTGGGTTTTATTCAGCCAGGTAAACCAACACAAAACGCATTTGTTGAAAGTTTGAATGGCAAGTTCAGAAACGAATGCCTGAACCAACACTGGTTTAGAACGATGGACGAGGCCAGATACGAAATAGATTTATGGCGCGAGCATTACAATCATGTTCGTCCGCACAGTTCGTTGAATTACATGTCGCCTGTTGAGTATGCAAAGCAGGCAGCATAAGCTGGAAAATCTCATCACGGGATTGGTACTAATTCCGGGGATAGGTCAACTCGTTTAGAGCAAGAGCGTTTACCTATCGATTTTGTTTATGAGAAACTTCGGTTGTGGGTCGGTTAAATAGTTAAACAAATAAAAGTTGATTTAAAACAGATGTTTAACCATGTCCTGATATCATTTTAGATCTATTTTGTCACTTATTGGGTGCGAGATTATGGCAAGCTTAAAATTTATTTTAGATCTATTTTGTCATTTATTTTTAAAGTAGAGCCAAAAAATATGGCTTGTAGCGTAGTTTATTTTAGGACTATTTTGTCATCCCACAGGGCTCATTATTTAACCGTAATGAGCCTTTTTTTTCAAATTTAAGCAATCTTGAACATATTTGTGTTGATTGTATTCGTATAGAAAATGAAAAAGAAAGGCAAGAAAAAGTTGAATATATTGATAACCTCTTCTTTATAAAAAAAGAAAATGCGTTAAGTATCAATGATCTTTCTTTTGAAAATAGTGTTTTTTTACTTGCACTTATACGGTGTTGTGCTGATGAAAACCTAATGTATTTAGATAGCCTTGATAATCGGAGATATGAAAAATTAACACCGAATTATAATTTTGATCTGTTAATTATAGAACAGCTTTATACCGCTGGTTTAGTCACTCATTTTCCTGCATCAGGGTCATTGTCCTTGTAAGAAAAATGACCCTGTGTTGTGGAATAGTATCGTTAGTAAGGATGTTATTTCACTTTCCTTTCAATTTTGGTAAAAGATCTTCTATTTCAGAATAATAAAAAGGCTTTTCATTATTCGTTTTAAGTGGGTTTATAGTAAACATATCCTTATAAATTTCATGTATTGTTAGGGTTCCTAATGAGGGATATTTTTTTAACCCAGTAGCTTGTGCTACAAAGTCGACATCAATAACATATTTTTTTCCATTATTATCTATTTTAACATTTCCTTCAGAACCATAATCAAATAAAATACGCCCTTTCTCTTTTACAAAGTCAAATGCATTTTTTCCAGTTATAGACTTACCATCGACATATTTGGTAATTAGTACTTGTTTACCATTTTTTAATGTGATTCCTCGAGAAAAATCATTATCCCTATTTATTTCATTTAATACATTTGAACAGCGAGAGTACTCGGTGTTTTTATTACTTTTCTGTATATTGTCATCATTGGGTATTTTGATAACAAAGTTACCTATCCTATAGGCGGCTCCATATACCCCTTTTCCGATGAGATCGCCGGAACATAGGACTATAGTATGATCATTATTCCCTGTTGGAATGAATGTTTTTCGGTGGTTTTTAATTAAATTAATATATTGTGAGGGTAGTATTTTATTTTGTGATTGAGTGTAAATTACATTTTTCTCCCTAATTATTTCAGAAAATAAATCTATATTATCTATACTTTCTATGTTTTTTTTATCGCTTTTTATTTTGTTTGATATAATTTCTTTTTTATAATTTAGTTCTATGTTTTTGTTTGCTATATTTACTATCTTGTTTTTTAGTGTGACCTTGTTGGAAATGTTATATATTTTATTTGGGTTATGTTTATAATCAACATTGATAATAATTGGTCTCATAATAATCTCCATTTAAATATGTTGTATAATGATATTAAAATTAAGAGATTATTTATTTTAAAAAAGGATGTTATGAGTCGTTTTTCAATAAGTTAATCATATCACTAAATATAGATTGCCATTCATTATCATCGATTTCCATTAATCCCATATAGCGCAGCATAAAAGCGCCTTCAGTTGCTAGAAAAATAATTCTTGCCTGTTTGCCTTTTTCTGTGGATGTATTCAGGTTTTCAATACGTTCACGATACCAAATACGTGTACTTTTAAGGTATTCCGGAGTTTGTAATAATGACGCCATTAAGGCCGCACCTTTGGCCATTGAGACTTTATCGTGCTCATGGGTTGCTTGTAGATGGGCTAAAATTTTCCTTTCTGGGCTATTATCTTGCTCAATAACTCGGTTGAATACTTCATCATAGGATCGGCCCCAACGTTCAAACATCGCATCGATAAGGGCCTCTTTATTGCCAAAGCAGTACTGAACTCCACCTTTAGAGATCCCCATTGCTTTTGCAACAGCATCAATAGTCAGGGCTGCGGCCCCTTGTGTAATGACGATTTCTTCAGCGGTATCCAGTACCTTATCGCGATCAATCGTTCGTTGACGTCCCATTTAGAAAAACCTCTTTTCAATACATACGTATGGATTTATATTATAGCACGATCATCAATAAAGCGTGATCAACCAAACTCATTGAGAGAATTTTATGTTAGCCGATTATAAACGCTGGATAGTACTTCTGTTAGTATCAAGTGTGTTATTTCTTATAGTTATTGATGTTACTGTGCTTTATACCGCACTGCCCAAGTTGACTCATGATTTAGGTGCGACCGCATCTGAAAAACTATGGATTATGAATGCTTACCCATTAGTGGTTGCAGGTTTATTGCCTGCTGCGGGAATGTTAAGCGATAAAGTGGGTCATAAGCAGATGTTTTTATTGGGGCTACCATTATTTGGCATAGCGTCATTATGTGCGGCTTTTTCGCCAACGGCGATGAGTTTAATTTTATCTCGAGGCTTCCTCGCGGTTGGTGCTGCTGTAAGTATGCCAGCGACATTAGCGATTGTTAGGAATGTTTTTTTAAACCCAAAAGAAAGGGCGCTCGCAATCGGTATTTGGTCTGCTGTGGCATCAGGTGGTGCCGCTATTGGCCCTTTAATTGGCGGTATCTTACTTAACCATTTTTGGTGGGGTTCTGTTTTTTTAATTAATGTTCCTGTTGTGTTATTAGTTTTACCATTTGCTTATTGTTTAGTTCCTAAATGCGGTGGAAATAACAACAAAAAAATCGATGTACTGGGGGCTATTTTAGTTTTGATCGGGCTTATCAGTTCTATTTATACATTAAAAGAAATAGGTAAAGCTTATACAGATTGGACTGCTGTAATGGCTTCTGGGGTTATTGGTGTGGTCTTTTTGGCGGTCTTTAGGCATCGGCAAATCACATCGGAATCGCCAATGATTGATTTTGCCTTATTGAGAAATCCTAAATTTAGTGCTGGTATCTTGATGGCAATTATATCCCTTGTGGTTATTGTTGGGGTCGAACTGCTGCTTAGTCAGCGGTTACAGTTGGTACTAGGTTATACGCCATTTGATGCGGCGCTTTATATCATGCCTATTCCTATTGCCTCGTTGATCTCAGCCCCTTTAGCGGGGGTGTATTTGCATAAGTTAGGTGAAACAAAATTAGCTGTTTTAGGGTTTACATGTACCTTAATTGGTGTTGTTGGTTTAGCGTGGGTATTTAAAACATCAACAGGTTTATTATTACTTTCATTCTTATTTTTGATTGGCTTTGGGTTAGGGGCTATTTTTACTACGGCTTCTACAACGGTAATGTTAAGTGCATCCGAAGAAAAAGCAGGTATGGCAGCTTCTCTTGAAGAGGTTGCTTATGAAATTGGTAGTGTACTTGGCGTGACTTTTATGGGGGGGTTGATGAGTGCTGTTTATACGTTAAAGCTATCCCTTCCAGATGATTTAGCGGTCAGTAATAAGGTCTATGATAGCATTGATGAAGCGTTGCTGGTTTCTGAAAAGCTACCATTAGACAGTGCTAACAGATTAATTAATCAGGCTAATATTGCTTTTGATCATGCCTTTTTAGTGGTCATGATAGCGACGATTGTTGTCTTGCTTGTTAGCATATTGGCTCTACCGTACTTTATGCGTACTAAAAAACACTGAATTGATTAATTAAAAATGGGAGCTAGGTTGCTCCCATTTTAGTTGGATTTAATTATTTCACTTTACGGATCATGATGATAGCCATCAACGGGCTAAGGGAAAATAACGCAAATAGCCAGATAGATGCCTGTTGTGCCCCCAACATTCCGCCGGGGCTGATTAGCCCACTATTGTTAACAACGACACCAACAAGAGCTGCTGATAAGGCCGTGGCATATAGCTGAATAGTAATTATTGAAGAAGATGCAAGGTTTTCTTCCCCTTTTGGCGCATTATTAAATACACGTAGAACGAGGTGAGGCCAACAAATGCCAATACCTAGCCCAACGCCTGCCATAGCAATTAAGTAAATAATAAATAAAGGTAAAGATTCGGTCAGTTTCTGGTTATGCGTCAATACTGCTAGAACAATCAGAGATATAAATATGATGACCGGCCCGACTCTTATAATCTGAATGACTACCTTACCTGTTTTATTTGCACTAAATAGTGCCCCTATTGTCCAGCCAGCAGCCATGATCGCAGTTAAGTACCCTGCATATAATGGTGAAAAGTGATGAATGGTTTGAAGAAAATAAGGTACATAAATTTCTGTTGTCATGCCACCAACAAGTAAGCACATAGTTAAAAAAATCACACCAAGCTGATTTTTTAACGAATAGGAGCCGGTTGGTAATAAACGTTTTCCGTTTTTCCCATCTAACAACACAATAATAATAAGTGTGGCGAGGCCAATGAATAAGCCAATCAGGTTTACTAGTAATTTTTCCGATAAGCTACCAATTGAAATAGCAAGAACTGAGATAACAAGTAATGATATTGCTAAGAAAGGAATTTTAGCCGTTTGAGGTGGCTGGTTTTGCCTTTTTGGTAGTTGTCCGATGACAATTAAGGATAAAAAAACGGCTACAGGGAGTAGGGCCCAAAATGCCCAGCGCCAATGACCACCCTCTGCAAAAATACCACCAATGGCTGGGCCACATAAGGTCGCTATTCCCCACATACCAGAAACGACGCCCATCGCCCGTGACCATAAATTTTCTGTGAAAACAATTCGGATCAAAGCATAACTTAGTGCGAATAAAATCCCCCCACCAAGCCCTTGTAGCGCTCTCCCTCCAAGTAATATCAACATAGATGGGGAAGCCGCACACCAGATAGACCCAAGGGAAAATAATATTAATGCTATTAAATAGGCAAATTTAGGCCCAAAGCTATCTAAAATTTTGCTGGAAAGCGCTGAACCGACAATTGAAGTTGCCACAAACAACGTGGTATTCCATGCATAATATTCAAGACCACCAATATCGTTAACCACACTGGGTAATATGGTTGTTACGATATAAATATTAATAGCGTGTAAGGCAACGCCTCCAGTGAGCGCTATTGTGAGTAATGCATTGGAACCACTGAGTAAATCAGCCCATTTACCCTGTGCTGTTGTTGGTGTTTTATTGCTCATAGAGAGACCCGCTAGACGGAATAGTCAGAAAAGAGGTATTATCCAAGTAATGTATTGGATAATAGAGTCGTATAATGATTAAAGCAAGTAATTACTTTGATAATTTAAATCTCACTCAAGCCGTAGATAAAGTCCTTTTTTGTATTAAAACGAAAGGGCCAATATCTACAGCAGTAATCGCTAAAGATTTAAATCTGACGGGGGAGGCTGCACGGCAACACCTTCAAAAGTTAGTTACTTTAGGGTTAGTGGAAGGTGCTCAGTGTATGTCACAAACCGGAGCGGGAAGGCCTCGGCAAAATTGGGTTCTCACTGAATTAGGGCACCAGCGTTTTCCTGATACCCATGCGCAATTAGCTCTGCAATTAATTGATTCTGTTCGTACTATTTTTGGTGATGAGGGTTTAGAGCGCCTGATAAGCCAAAGAGAAGAGGAAAGCCGAGATAAATATTTTGCACGTTGTAAAGGTTTGGCATTGCCGGAACGTTTAGCAGCATTAGCAGAAGTCCGGAGCGAGGAAGGCTATATGGCGAAAGTTGAGCAAGATAATGACAGTTGGTTATTTATTGAAAATCATTGCCCAATTTGTGCTGCCGCGACGGTTTGCCAAAACTTTTGCCGTTCGGAATTAACTTTATTTAGCGAGGTAGTCGGTGACGAGGGGAGTGTTGTGCGTGAGCAATACTTGCTAAATGGTGCGGCACGTTGTGTATATCGAGTCACAGTTAAAAACTAAATACCAAGAAGTCTTGGTATTTAGTTATCAAAATAAGCTTATTGATAAACAGTGAGTGTTTCCGTTGATTCTATATGTGGCGCCAGTTCTTGTTTATCTAACCATAATGGTTTTTTACCGAACTGGTTGTACAGTGAAAGCTGGTCTTGGTAATGGGGTGAGCGTTTGCCTTGGGGTGAAATAAAACCACTTTGACCAGGAGCAACAACATCCCACGCTTGAACACCATTTTCAGTAAATACCACAAGGTCATTTTCTGTACCTCTATTATGGTATTCATTTTGATGGAAATTTTCTTTTGCTAGAGCCTGTGGAACCCCAAAGAAATTATTTTCACGGAAAGTTAATGCAGTAGCATTGGTTTGCCAGTTTGCAGGGTCGTCGCCGTATTTATCTTTCATTTTTTGGTAGGTGGTATCCAGTGCTTTTCGGATGATAGTATTCTTGGATTGACCTGAAAAAATATCCACTGTTTGAGGAATAGCGGAGTCATTACCCAGTAGTGATTCATAAAGTAACTTGGCACCCGTGCTAATATTTAATGACCCTGTAGGCCCTTCTTGTGTGGTTTCATAGCCACTTGCAAGATACCATTTATCAAATGGGGTTGGGATCGTTTGGCCTAATGTAGCTTTGAGCATTTCTTTTAACCAAATATCAAGGATGGCTGAACCTGGGTGAATATAGTGTTTACCATCACTGGATAATTGGTTTATACCATCCCATTGTTTGAGTATTGAGACTAATTTGGCTGCGTTATCACTAGCTGGTAAGGCTTCAGTAGCTTGTCTTAAATAAGGCATAAATAAACGCCGGTTGAGGTCAACACGGCTAGTCTGTTGTAAAATATTCCACATATCATCTGATGTTAATTTATCATAAGAATCTATGAGGTTGTCTATCTCTGTCACTCTATCCGCACTGCCCCAGAGAAAAGCAAAAAGGTCGCTCGCAGGGTAATTTTTTGCGGGGGAATTATTCCAGTTAGCGATATAACCTGATTTAGGGTTATACACTTTAGGGTTGTTTTCGAAGGGTTGCATACCTTTCCAATCCCAATCACCTGTTCCTGGAACAGGTAAACGCGGATCATGGTTAGCTTGGCGATCTGGGTAATGACCGGTGTGAACATAGCCGATGTTTCCGTCTTTATCGGCGTAGTACCAGTTAATTGTGAGGGCTTGGTCCTTTGCTTGGTTTAGCCATTGCTGCCAATTTTGTGCTTGCCCTTGTTTAACCCATGCCATTAATGATGATACTTCTTTCCCATCCCACGCGCGAGATTTACTGTAAGCGGTGTGAGTAGAGTCGTCGCGCTTAATAATATTGCCATGAACTGTACGGTAAACAGCAAAGGTAACCGGTTTTTCGCCTTTTACGTTGATTGTTTCTTGGCGTGTTAGCATTTTTTTCCATTGGCCTTGATGTAAATAATTATTGGGGTTTTCAGGTGAAACTTCTTCAGCAAAGATATCAACACCATCGCCAAACCCTGCCGTTGACCCCCAAGAAATATGGCCATTATGACCGAATAAAATAGCTGGGTAGGCAAAAGGAGTATTTCCAACAATGTTAAACCCTGCACCATGCAAACCAATACCATAGGTATATGCGGGGTTAAACCAACCGAACTGAGGGCCGTTGAGTAAAATAGCGTTTGCGCCAGAAGCTTTATTTTTCCCCACTAACCAAATATTGCTGGTGGTGGGGTAGCCCGCAATCCCATTAGCTCCACTTTGTTCGTACTGTTGGGAAATTAACGCATTGTTTTGTTTAGGGGAAAGAGCAATAAGTTTACCTGAGTTATTTTTAGCGGGTCGATCAAACATGGGAGCCGTTAAACGGTAATCATTAATTTGATTCAATTGTGTTGTTATTTTGTTATTTTTTGAATCTGAATAGGTAAATTCTTGCGGTGAGATGGTTGTTGGTGCATTGGGGTTATTAAGCCAATTAATTTGGTCAAAGACTTTTACTCCCATTTGTTCACCATACTTATCTTTCAGTGCAGTAAGTAATGCAAGGTTATCAATTTCACTGTTCATATCAGAAAAACGATTTGCCATTGTACCAACCATGATCATGGCAACATCAAAGCTATCCCATTGTGAAGGTAAAAAACCATAATCGATAAACTGCTTAGGCATTAATTCATTTGGTTTTTCATTAACTTGTTTTATCCATGCATTCATTCCATCAGCATAACCTTTTAGAATATCTTTCTGTTCTGTCGGTAAATGAGTTATTTGTTGATGAATAGAATCTGGCCAATAGTTAGTTCTAATATCTTTGTCAAAAGCGATGTAATCTTTACCTAACACTTCTGAAACCGTGCCCTGTGTGCTGCGTTTCGCCATTTCCATTTGGAACAGCCTGTCTTGTGCGACAGCATAACCATACCCATAAAAAAGGCTATAAGTATCATCGGCATAAATATGAGGAACACCATAGCTGTCTCGTTCAATTTTCACTTGTGTAGTGTGTGCGGCAAGTGAGGTGAATGACAAGGTGGTTAACCCGAAAACCATTGCGATAGGTATGACTTTTTTTTTCATCGGTTGTGTCTCCATTGTCGTTATTGTTTTTTGAGACTAGCATTATTATATTGTTAATTATTGGTTAATTTTAAGTTAATTATTAATATGTGAATCAAGCTCACAAAAAGGGATACGTAAAATGGGAAAAAATATAAAAAATGAGTCAAATGGTGGGGTTATTTGAGCGAAGATCAACGCGTTTTTTTGTCGTAACGATTAGCTAACCATGCGTAGGTGATACCAGCTAGGGCACCAGCAATATGGGATTCAGTAGAAATATACAGGTTAATGGGGAGCAAGCCGCTAGCCATCGTACCAAAATAAAATAACACGAATAATGCAATGGCAATATCAACCCATTTTCGCCGTAAAAAGCCTTGGGCAATGAGTAAGCCCCATAGACCAAAAACCCAGCCACTAGCACCGATATGGATAGCATTACGGCCTAGTAACCAAACAGCTAAACCACCAACACTGATAATAAACAATGATGCCAGTAGATAAGCTTTAACTGTGCGATGAAGTAGCAAGGCACTTAAAATGATAAATGGCGGTAAATTGCTGAATAGATGCCCCCAACTACCGTGGATAAAGGGGGCAAAAAAAATGCCTAGTAACCCGGTCATGGTTCGAGGGACAACCCCAAAGGGGGTTAACCCACCCGCTGTTAGACTATTAATTAACTGAACAATAATAAAAATTGCTACCAGAAAAATTAATAGCCTAATACGCGGGTAACCTTGCAAAAAGTTCATCAGGGGTTACCAAGGGCTTGGACGCTTTCTACTAATGAAGCTAGCTGGCCCACAACCCGATCACCAATATCGGCATTATCGCCACCAAGTGCTTTATTACGCATGAAGTCTTTCTTAATTTGCTGCCAGCGTTTAGCATCTTTCTGAGAAAGAGTGCCACGTATTTCAGCCAGTTTAAGTAAGTTTTCTTCTGCACCAGTGGTTAAAAGTTGAGCTTCCCCAAGGTAGTGGTCATCAAGTAACCTTTCTAGCTCATCGTCATTCATAACTGAAGAAACCTTTTCACTCAATTTATTCATGTTTCGATAGCTACCTTGTAGGCGGAAAGCCGGCTCTGTACGGTATTTATCTGATTGGGCTGCACTTGCGATATACTGTTGGTTCACCTTCAATACAATATCTCGTAACTTAATCATTTTTTTGATTACTGAAGTAATTTCATTTATTTCAGCATCAGAATATGGGTAGCTGAGTGAGTTAGTTGAGATTGATTTCCCCATAGCTTTGTCGACAAATAAGTAGAGGTCATTAAGGTCCCGTAACGCTAGAGGGGCTAATACAGGGTTAGATGTGAGGCTATTTTCGATATAACTCAATGCAAAAGCATCATCCATCCCACCTAATACTTCCCCGAGGTTATAGATATCAGCACGGTTTGCTAGCATATCTGGAATACGGAACACTTCTCCTGACTCGGTATAAGGGTTACCGGCCATGACGACACAGAATTTTTTGCCTCGCATATCATAAGTTTTAGTTTTTCCTTTCCAAACCCCTTCAATGCGCCTTGTTCCATCACATAAGGAAATAAATTTCTGTAAAAACTCAGGGTGTGTATGTTGTATATCATCGACATATAGCATCACATTATTCCCCATTTCGAGGGCTAAATTCAGCTTTTCAAGTTCTTGCCTTGCCGTGGCATTAGGTGCTTGTTCGGGGTCAAGGGAAAGCACATCATGCCCAAGAGCAGGGCCATTAACTTTCATAAAAATTAACCCTAAGCGATCTGCCGCGTATTCCATTAAGGTAGTTTTACCATAACCTGGTGGGGATATCATTAATAGTAGCCCCATTAGGTCGGTGCGTTTCCCTTCCCCAAGAGCCCCTATTTGTTTCGCCATATTGTCACCAATAATTGGCAAATAAACATCATTTATCAATTTATTACGAACAAATGAACTCAGTGGTTTGGCTTTGAACTCATGAAGTTTTAAGCGACTACGTTCTGTGGCAATAATGCGTTGTCGTAATGCTTGATACTGGCGAAATTCAGGAATAAAACGTTTCCTTTGCCCACGCATACGACCAAAGTAATTATCTAAACTTAAGGATAAAGTCTGGTTTTCAATCGTTGGATGCTCACCTAGCAAACCGCTAACTTTAAAGTAAAGGTCAGCT
Organism: Providencia sp. TYF-12; assembly: GCF_041344805.1. Classification (NCBI taxonomy): domain Bacteria; kingdom Pseudomonadati; phylum Pseudomonadota; class Gammaproteobacteria; order Enterobacterales; family Morganellaceae; genus Providencia; species Providencia sp. TYF-12. The sequence goes on along the minus strand of NZ_CP166833.1, from coordinate 21,841 downwards.
TCACTATAACGGGCAGAGGCGACTTTATCTAATATGATAATCGCGATTGCACCTGGTATATAAGGTTCTAGATGAGAAAATTCAGGTACAGAACATAGCCCTTGTAGCCAGTTTTGAATTAATGACCAGCGTTGAGCATAGCGAGTACCTAAGTTTTGTTGTGAACGATTGAAATCGAGCCACATATGCGCATCTTCCAATCGGCTTTGTAATGCGAGCACTAATTCCCTAGCATATTTACTATAAACCAATTCTATGGGTGTTCTCGCTAAGGCAAAACTTAGATATTCAGCAGCCTGAGTCTGTACATACCCTTGGCATTGAATTGGGTTATCTTGTAAAAATAAGCTGATACCAGCTTCAATTTCGGCTTGTAGGTCAAGTAGGGCATTATCATTATGGAATAATTGGTGAATATTCATTGCCGTTCTTGCGCGTTCCGGCCATTGAGCAGGGTAATCTTCGTTTTGTACTTGTTCCCAATAGATTGCAGCAATGGCACGGGCTGTTGGGTTATAACGTAGAAGGTCTGCATTTTCACCGATTGGCAGTAATTTTTTCAGTAGTGCAACGGCATCATGGTCATGAATACCTTTTTCATAGCCTTCTTTGTAACGTGGGCTAGCAAAATCACGGACAATTTTCTCAAGTTTTTCTGGGGAAGTTAACGCACTTTTTAGAAGACTAAAATCCAGCCCGTCTTGGCGCTTGGTTGCCGCATAAATAATAGAATAAGCAAGGTATTCTGAACGATAAACGGTATCAGACTCAGATTCTAGTGATGCACTCCAATAAGGTCGTAACTGTGATAACTCTGCATTCTCAATAGGTTCTTGGAAATCAGTCCCTGTTAGATAAACCCACAGTTGATCATTCTTAGGTAAAATCGTTAGGTCTAGTTCTTGGGTATTCACACTAAAACGGTGACGACCCAATTTAATGATATTGCCGCCATCTTCAAAAATATCTGTTTTATCCCTTAGGACGCGGATAGCTTGGTCGCGAGAGGCTTTTAAACGAGCATCGATATCATCTGCCTTAACGTTATCGTTAATTTCCCTTAGTTTTTCAATAATTTCGCGAGTTTTTAATGCGAGGGGATCAGATGCGAAGAAAGCGTTAAGTTCATCTTGAGATTGTAAACGGACGGTTCTACGTTGCAAGCTATCGAGTAGGCGATCTGCTGCGGTTAATAAGTTTTGAGCACGACGTTGGCGGTCGTCAATTAGAACTTGTTTATGGGACTCAAAGGTTTCGAGTAATTCTTCACGTTTAGCAAGAATATCATCGAGAAATTCATCATGGCTACTAAACTGGCTTTCCAGTTCTTCTAATTGAACCAGTAATCTTGATAGCTGATCATCACAACTTTCAGGGTCAGAGGCAAGGGAAAGTGCATTGGTGATCCCTTGGCTAAACAAGCGAAATTGAGCCCCAAATTGCGCGACAGTTTCCACGCTACTTTGAGATTTTCGTTTTTGTTGTAAGCGAGCACGAGACTGGTTTAATTGTGCATATATTTGTGAGATAGCATCAATAATACTTGTTTGTTGAGTGACATCGTTAAAAGACAATGATGCCATTAAATTGGATAACATATCTAAATCAGCAGACATTTTTTCCATGTCATTCATGGGGACGTCTAACTGAGCACTGTTTTGTGATTTTTCTATTTGTTCTTCAAAAATAGCAAGCTGTGATTTAAAAGGTAGTAATGCTTTATCGCTTGCAAGGAACGCTGCGGTTGCTTGTGAAACAGATTGCTGAGCTTCAATTATTTCATTTTCCATTTCGCTGAGTTGTTCTAAATCCATATAGCGAAATTCACGTAATGAAATTAAATGCCCTCGATGTGCATTGAGAGAATTTAAGCCATCAACAAACTGTTGAATATCAGTCCAACCATCAGGCAGTGTCAAAGAAAGTAGTGATTTTTGACGACTGACCGCCTCATTCATTGATTTGGCGGATTGTTGCCTAATACTCTCAACTTTTTCATACTCATCAAGAACTAATTCACTAGTCTGAGTAATCTCTTTCAGTAATTTACCAATACTTAGGCACTGTTCATCGCTGAGCCAATAATAGAGATCTAATAAATTTTTGGGTTGTTGGCTAAGTTGTTCATAGCGCGCAATAGAAACTTGGTTACCTTCTATCTCTTTTGCAACATGCAAAATTTCTGAAATACCCCTTACTAAATCAGCATTTCCTATACGCCCAAAAAAACCACTCCGTGTTGGTTGCTGATCTGCAAACTCTTCTGAGTAAAAAGGTGTTTGCCAAACCTGCATAGGATGCACTCGGGTGGCTTCCTCCCCTTCACCTTCAAACAGTACCATTTTGCCATCTTCAAACATGGCGTAACCATGCCCAATAAGCGGAACGGATAATGTACGTTCGATTAAATTATAGTTAAATAGGGCAAGGCGACCTTGGTTTGGGGAATAGAAAACATATAAGACATCTTCACCATTTGGAGAACGACGTAAACGACGAAAACGCATTCCCTCCATGGGCTGATCAAAGGTTTTGTAATCGCCATTTTGTAAATAGTAGCCACCAGGGAAAATAATGCCGTGATCTTCAGGTAGCTGAACACAAGCTTGCCCAATGGCATCGATGCGTTGTACTGATTGGGATAATGTGTTGTAAACCAGATAACGCCAGCTTTCTTCTCGGTAAGGCAGAACCTTTAATATAATTAAGCTGCCTGTTTGAGCGTATTCAATTTGTGCGTCATCAAGAGACTGGTTTTTATCCAGAACAGCTTCCCGATAAATCCCTAAACCATCTTCAGTATTATTTTCACACTTAATTGTTAAGTCGCCACCGATAGTTTCAATAAATACAGTATCAAGAATATTTAGATGAGGGTAACGACCATTAACCGTGTTTTCGCGTGTGGTTTTATGCCATTCAAAGTCATACGCGGGAGGAAGAGCTATGTCCCGCTCACCTCGATTATCTATATATTCGATACGGCGCTTATCACTTGATATAGACCAACGGAAAACACGGACATCAGTGATGCGGTCACCAATTTGGAAACTGGCGAGAAGTTTCCCATCCCTTTCAACAAGCTGAAGGAGTTGGGTGTTTTTATAGTAAGTGTACAGTTCAGTAAAATCTTGAACAAAGCGATTATCGCTTAAAAAGGTTTCTTCGTAAGGGACGGCTTCAACATCAAATTCATCCTCACCTTCGACGAGTCGATATAATGAAAAAACATCTTCAAGGTGAGTTTCTTTTTTAAGCCCGAGGAAAACGTTATAACCAAATAAAAGCCATTCACCAACACGAACAATGTCCCTTGCTTGGCAATTATTTTCAGTACGAATACGAATGCGGCCAATAATATCCATTTGGCTTTGGCCAAATTCTTCTAGCCGTTTTTCATTCAGTAACGAAGCTTTTTGATGAAGTTGCTGACCTTGCTCGGTTAGGCGCTTACGCAATATTTCATACGCCCCCCCTTCTGCGACAGCGCTATCGAGTATTTCTTGTTCGCGATCCGTATCCTGAATATCTGACATGGTGCAGCAAATTCCCTTAACTAAGACAATAAAAATGAAAAGCGATTAGGGGTAGAATTACCCCTATATGTGCTGATTACTTAAAGTTGGTCATCTGTCGGTGGAATAGGTTTTGCAGTGACTGTTTTTGCCAGTTGCCCTGCCCCTTTCGCTGCCATAAAGCCATTGATTAGGTCTTGAACTTCAGGGTTTTTTAGTAAAGCGGCAATATCAACTTTCTTATCTTCTTTGCTGCGATTAATTAGTTTTTCAACATTCTCTTTAGCGAAGCTGCTTTTATCCATAAAACCATCAACAGCTTTGCCTAAGCTAAGTGCTTTTGAGAAAGTATTAAAGAAGTTGCCATCACCACCTACAATTTCGATATTGGTTTTGCTCAGTGCAGCAGCCAATACATCGGCTTGTTCACGAGCAATTTCTTTATTCGCATCAATAGAGGCCATGGCTTGTTCAAATTCTTTCTCAAGACGCATACGGAACTCTTCATGAGAACGAGCAGTATCGCTGAGGTGATCCATTGATTTAAATTTATCTGTTAAACCGTCAGCTTCGGCTTTCAGGCGTTGGCGGATAACTTCTGCTTGTGCTGAACCTAATTGACCTTCACCGCGAGCTTGTGCTGCCAGTTTTTCTTCAAGGACTTTGGCATCGGCTAAGCCTAATTTTTCTTTAGCGTTAGCTTGTTGTTCTTCACCACGAGCTTGCGCTGCTAATTTTTCTTCAAGAATTTTTGCTTCAGCAAACCCTTGTTGTTGCTCAGCTTTTGCTTTAGCTTCCATAACTTGGGCTTCAGTTAAGCCTTTTTCTTTCAAGCCACGTGCTTCGGCTAGCAGTTTCTCAGCCGTGATATTAGCAAGTACTAAACCTTCTTTTTCTTCGGCTTCCGCAGTTGCTTGGCGAACACGAGCTTCTGCTAAACCTAATGCGGCATGCTCAGCTTCAATACCTTCAGCTAAACGTTTTTTCGATTCAGCTTGTTTTGCTGATGCTTCTAATTCAGCTTGTGCCATCGTACTGATTTCTTCTGCACGGTGTTTAGCGCTAGCTTCATCTGCGGCAGCTTTTTTCACTTGGCGGACTAAAGACTCTTCCGCTTCTGCTTCGGCATTAATGACAGTGACTTTTTTCATACGCTCAGCTTCAGAAACTTCGCGAACTTCTTTAATGCGTTCCTCTTCTTGTGCAACCGTTTTTTCCACTGCTACACGCTCACGGATTACATTAGAGATATTCTTACGTTCTTCTTCCAGCGCTTTTTCTTTTTCAATACGTTGTAATTCAACTTCTCGTTCACGAGCAACGACTTCAAGTTCACGAGCACGGCTAACGCGTTCTTCTTCAATAGCAACAGCGCGAGTGCGGTTCTGTTGAGCCACTTCGACTTCACGCATGCGGTTTTCTTCGCGAATTTCAATTTCTTGCTGAGTTTGGATACGCGCTTGTTCTGATTTTAAACGTTCTTCTTCTTGAACACGTAAAGTTTCAGCCTGTTCACGCGCTCGGATATTATCGATTTCACGTTTTTGACGGGCTTCTGCATCAGCTTGTTGACGCTCAAGTGCTAAGCTAGCTTCACGCGTTTCCACATTTTTCTTTTGAATCGCCAGTTCTTGGTCTCGTTCTTTCTGGTTGGTTTCTATATTGTGAATAGCCGTAATTTCAGTAATTTTACGAATACCTTCGGAGTCAAAAATATTATTTGGGTCGAGGGCTGATTTTGGTGTCTGTTCTAGGTAGTCGATAGCGACATCTTCCAGAGCGTAACCGTTGAGGTCTTTACCTATTACATCCACAATGCGGTCACGGAAATCTTGTCTATTTTCAAATAATGTTGCTAAATCTAATTGTTTACCGACAGTTTTTAATGCTTCTGAGAATTTAGCACTAAATAAGGTGCTGACGGCTTGGTGGTCTGATGCGCGGTCAACCCCGATAGCTTTAGCCACTTTCAGTACATCTTCAGTAGTTTCATTTACGCGCAAGTAGAATGCAACCGTGATATCTGCGCGTAGGTTATCATGACAAATAAGGCCATCTTTACCGCGACGGTCAACTTCCAGAGTCAGCAATGAAATACGCATGAACTCTTTTTTGTAGATAACGGGATAAACTAATGCCCCAGTAAAATGTACTTTTGGTTGAGACGACATATCGTTGACAATCAAAGCAGTACCTTGTGGGACTTTGATATAGAAGGCTTTGAATAACCCAAAAAACCCTAAAATAACTAGGATTATCCCTCCGACAATGGTTAAAAAGGGCATTAATGCAGCCAAATCCATATTTTTTCTCCATAGGTTCTGACGATGTCGTCATTTCGATGATTCAAGCAAGTATTATTTTATATAACAACCAATAGCTTTAGTTGCGGAATTCTTTTTCAGTGACAACTTGGTAACTGTGTGAGTCTGCGTCATAGCTAATAATAACAACGCGATCACCCCGTTTTATACCTTCTGTAAATGGCGCTCGTATTTGCAAAATTAGCCCGGCACCACCATCTTCGAGTATGGCTTCACCGTTTTTTTCATTGACGGTACCTGAGCGGACTGTGGCATATTTCCCGATGAGTTGGTGTACTGTTTTGGGTTTATTGAGGCTAATAAGTTTATTCCGTACAGGTTTTAAGCAAAGGGCGGTTAAGTGAAGTGAGATAAATATCGTGATAACAAATACAGCAAAACCAACAAGATAACGCAATAGACTTAAATCAATAAAGCGAATAAAACCATAAACACTAAAGTAGGTGATCACCCAACCAAACAGTGTAAATAATGTCAGAATAATGGTGACAGGGACCCCTGCTAACCCAAGTTTTGTTAACCACCCAGCAAAACCTGTTGCGTCAATACCGCTATCAAATTCAGTATCAACATTGAATAAATCAATATCTAACAGACCAAAAGCAGCGCATAACCAGTAAAACAACACAATAATTAGTAAGCCGCTAAAGATAACTGTTGGAAACATCAAGCTGTTATGGAAAAACAAACTCATAGGATTTTCTCTTTATTCTAAGTATGTATACATAGTATGCAAAAACAGGAACAGCTTGTTTAATTTATCACCATTAAAAAATATAACGTAATAATATATTTTTTAATTAATTACAGTATCAGACTAGTCTATAAGCACTTTTAATTTTTGAGTTTCGTACAATACTGGATTGATATCCAGTGTGATCCTCTGAAGTTATTCCTAAAGTACTTTTTATAATAAGAAGCTACTGACAGAGCATGATTTTATCATTAATAGCTAAGTTGATGATAATCATTCTCAACCAAAGAGGTGGTATTTAAAGGATAAAATGGGGAAAATAGAAATGATTAAAGTGATAAATTTGCGCTTCATTGGCTAAAAGCTTAATGAAGCGCAAAAAAGTACAAAGTTAGTCAATTAAGTTTAGGAATGCTGCCCCTCGAGCCCCACCAGAGTCACCATAACGTGCTTTTTCAATCGCAGGTAATGTTGCGATGCCATAAAGATATTGTGGTAGGACTTCAGGTAGTCGTTGATAGATTTCTTCAAATTGTGAGAGCCCCCCACCAATAACGACTAAATCAGGGTCGAAAACGGTGACGATTTGCCCCATAAACATTGCAAGCAATGATATATAACGGTCGACATGCTGTTTTGCTTGGATATCACCTTGTTTATATTGTTCAATGATTTCGATTGCTGAATGTTTTCTACCAGTAAACGAAGCATAGATACGTTCAAAGCCGGGGCCAGATAAATAAGTTTCAAAGCAAGCGGTTTGCCCACAACCGCAAATGATTTCAGGGACTGTATCACCCAAAAGCTTAGCGCCGCGAACGCTTAAATTCATGTGGCCAATTTCTCCGGCAATCCCATTTTTTCCAGGTAGCACTTTGCCGTTTATGACGAAACCACCACCAACCCCTGTTCCTAGAATTAAGCCTAAGACGGTTGGATAACGTTTGAATTCAGGGTCCCAAGCTTCTGATAAAGCAAAACAATTAGCATCATTTTCCACTTTGACTGGGCGCTGTAAAATATTAGCCAAGTCATGAATTAAAGGTTTATATTGCGCAGTTGGGACGTTTGTTGTGAATACAGTGCCTTCAGCATGGTTGACGATACCTGGCACACCAACTCCTATTTTGCCTAGACAGTTAAATTTTTCATCGGCTTCTTGTGTGAGTGTGAGAAACGCGTTTAACAGTGATTGGTAGTCGTTTTTAGGCGTAGGAACACGTTTTTGCCAGACTTGATTTAACTCTTTGTCAAAGACAGCAAGTTCAATTTTTGTTCCGCCCATGTCAAAGCCGTAATACATTTTCACCTTCCCCTAATGGTTTATTTATTAAAAAGCTAATGTATCTCTTTGATAAATAATAAATGATAGTGCGTAATAGGTTAATTATACAAAAGATCACTAGAGGATAAATTATTGTTTTAGATTTTATTTTTCTTTAGGTGTTTTTAGGTTGATTTGCATTGAACAATAACAGATTAAAAGAGGCCAGTGTGTAACGACTCGCCTCTCGGTGAGGGTTAATCAGTTGTTGTAGGATCTACAGGAGATTTGAAATTTTTTGCAATAAATTCATTGAGTTTAAGTGCCACAATGGCATGAACTTCTTGTGTTGGATGGACATTATCATTAAATAGATAAGGTGGGGCCGTATCTAGTTGTTCTTTTCCACCAATATAACCGTTAGCAAATGGTAGGTTTGTTTCATAGTTAAGGGTTTTGGCTTGCTGATAAATCTCTGTCATCGTTTTATCAATATCAAAAAAAACGATATTAGTACTATGCAGAGCATTTAATTTTTTTATGCTATTTTCCAATGCTTGATTATGCATAAGAGTTAGCATTTTCATTTTATTTTCATATTCCATCGGTTTTTCGTTCTTAAAGGGGGTTTTACTTGGGTCAGGTATCCCCATTATTAAGATATTCTGTGCACCATGCTTTATCATTTTATTGATTGCTTTGAGCTGACTGGAAATGACTTTATAGGTATTTGTTTTATTGAATGTCATGTAATCATTAGAGCCAATAGAGATAATAGCAAGGTCTGACTTATTGAATTTAATACCTTGTATTTGCCTTTTTATATTGGAAATAAATCTAAATTTAGGGTTTTTTTGGTTGTAAGTTGCGCAGACAGCGCCCCCTTCGGCCTTATTGATAACTTCAACAGGTCGATATGTATTATTTGAATTTTTGTCTTTGTAGCTCATCACTGTTGGTGAAGTTAGGAAGTCTACCCATGTGAAGCCGTTAGTAAAGCGTCCTTTATAGTATTGTGGTGCAGAAGGTAGTAGCCCTAGTGTCTTTTTCAGCATTCTTCCTTCTGAATCTGACAGGCTGTCTCCAACCACAATAACTCTTTCAAAATTATTAATTTTATCTTTTGGCTGGCTATACATACTAACAGCTAATGAAAATAGTTCTTTAGACTGTGAAGAGTCAGTCTCATCGGTATTAATACTATTAGTTGATGGGTTAGACACATTAAAAATAGGTACGCCTCCTAACTGAAAACGGGAATTAAATAACATTTTGATTTTACGAGTGAATGAGGAAGAGGTATTTTCAGGTCGACAATTATTTACTTGATCAGTATGACGAGGGAAAGTGCGTATTGTTTCTATAGGCATTGTTTTTTACCCAAATAATTAATTAAGTACTTATAAAGTTATCAGGTAATTTTTTATTCAAATATCAAATAGTGATAACAGATTTTTGGTTTTTCTAGTATTTATTCTCTTATAAAGTGTTTTAATTCAGTTTGTTATGTTTATTTTGTTGTTTGTGAAATAGTGTTGGTCCATAAAATAGTTGCGTCGTTATTTTAAATAATATATTGTTATATTATAACATAACATTTAGGTGGCTATTATGAAACAGGGGATACATCCACAGTACCGTACAGTGGTTTTCCATGACACAAGTGTTGATGCTTATTTTAAAGTGGGCTCGACGATAAAAACGGCAAAAACGATTGAATTTGAAGGGGAGATTTTCCCTTATGTCACCCTTGATGTGTCTTCTCAATCGCACCCATTCTATACCGGCAAACAAAAAGTGATTTCTCAAGAAGGGAAAACAGCACAATTCCAAAAACGTTTCGGGCGTTTTTTACAAACAGAGGGGAAATAAACGTGAAAGTGTTGAGTTCGTTAAAAACGGCAAAAACGCGTCATCCAGATTGCCAAGTTGTTCGCCGTCGTGGTCGTGTGTATGTGATATGCAAAACAAACCCACGTTTTAAAGCTGTACAAGGCTAACTCCTTGTTAATTTTTTCTGGTGTTTCTTGCTTTTGCCATGGCAATTCATGCTCCTTGCCATGGCATTTTTTATGCATTTACAAAATTGAGAATGCTATTTTTAATTTGTTCTCTTAGCCATAATGTTTTGGAATTATACGAGTTGCGTTTATGCCACAACACTAAAAAGGGGATTTCGAGTTGCTGGTAAAGAATGTCATCAATGGGGAGTGGTAGACAGACGAGATCAAGTTTGAAGTTATTCACATAATGTTGGCAGTATCCGGGAGTACAGGTAATGAGATTGTGTTCAGGTCGTGATGCCATCAGCAGTGATTGTTCAAATGTTGAAAATGAAAGGCTAATTTGGCGATTAAGCCCCATTGTAGACAATAAGTCATCTAGGGCCCATGGAATACGATTACCAAATTCAGTGCTAATATGAGGGTATTTTAGGAAATTGGCTAAACTCCATTCTTCTTTTAGAATGGGGTGATCTCGGCGAATAAAGGCCAGAGGTCGGTCAGTAAACAACACGTCGAAATTAAGGATATTTGGTAAGTGGTTTATTGACTCTTTTGAGCTGTGAAAACTTTCCCTACCTACTAACCCAATATCGGCATCACCTGCCACTAATGCCGCAAGTGAATTATAGTCCCAATCCCGCATAATGACGTCTGATTCAGGATATTGATTGAGGATATTCAAGGATAAATCATGGAGCATGATCAGATTTAATGGAGCTTCCATCATTAACCGGAATGTTATTCCCCGTGGTTTTTCAGTATCACGGATTTCAGTGATATAGCTGGATAAATTCAAAAACTCAGGAAGTGATTTTTCTATATGATACATCAATGGTGTAGGAAGAAGCCCTTGCGGGCTGCGAATAAATAGCGGGTCATCAAACCATTGGCGTAGTTTAGACAATGATTTACTGACAGAAGATGGCGTGATAGCAAGGCGTTGAGCTACGAGGCTAACACTCCGCTCTTCCATTAAATATTGCAAAATAACCAGTAAATTTAAGTCTAAACGATGCAATTGTTTATTCACATGCTATTACCTTTTCATTGACTTGTGTGGCGGGAACTCTGAGCAAGATTATGCCCATAGTACCTGCTGCTAATAGGATAATTAGCAACATACTGATTGATGGTATGCCAATTGCCCCCATTAGCCAAATATACAAAGAGGCGAAGCTGAGTTGCGAAATGGCTAAAATGGAGCTTGCAATACCGGCTTTTCTGGTAAATGGGGATAGCGCTTGGCTCATAATAATCCCAAATTGCATTGAAAAACCCATTCCGCTACAAGCAAAAACAATAAATAGCAAAATCAGGTTGTTAAACGTAAAGAGATACACAGATAAAACAACGGCATTGAATAAAAATAACCCAAGGGCAGTATTGAGCAGCGATTGGCTATTAAATGTTGATAGCAATTTTGGCATTAAGAACGAAGTCCCCATACTCACCATTGCTAGAACGGTCATAGCTGTGGAATATTGACCCGTGGTAAAACCTAGATTACCCATCAGGATAATCGGTGCGACATTCACATAGGTCAGGATCACAGCCATTCCAAAGCAAGAAATAATCAAACGAGTGACAAAGAATAAATTGAAGATTTTTTCTGTGGTGTCTGGCGATGATGTGGTGTGTTTGGTTTCTTGGCGAGCCGCAGGTTTAGTTTCTTTTATCGACACTAAGCAGAAAACCATACTCAGTACCGCATAAGCAGCCATAAAGTAAAACATCATTGACCAATGGTAGACCAGTAAAATGGCAAACCCAATGACAGGGGCAAGTACGGGGGCGATACAAGTCACGCCATTCATTGCCGCTAAGACTTTAGTCCGCCTTTGTGGACTAAGTACATCTCGTAAAATAGCGAAAGTCACCACATAACAGAAACCAGCGCCGATGCCTTGTAGGAAGCGAGCCATCAAAAATAGGTCAATCGATGTCGAGTTTCCTGCCATGACAGAGGAAATGGCAAATATTGCCGTCCCCACTAAGACCACGGGTTTACGGCCAACATGGTCGGCGAACCATCCCCCAATGAGCATTGTGGATGCCATGCCTGCAAGGTAAATAGAAAATGCGACATGAAGTTGGCTTTCACTAGCGCTTAAGTCAGCGGCTATATAAGGAATACCCGTTAAGTGAAGGTCGACACCAAGGGGATAGATAAGGACTATCCAAAAGCTAAAAAGAACATATTTGGTCATGAGATAAGCTGTACTGTGAGAGGGATTATTCTAATTTTAAGCTGAGTGAATGATATAACGAATGGATTAATTAGAAAACAGCATTTTCCAAAATGGAAATAAGATATTCATGTGTTTTAGGAGGAGTATTAGCTTTATTACTAATCTTCTTACTATTAGTGATGAAATTCACTTGCACACTGATGCATATTTTGTCAGGTTTAATATATCCGAAAAATTTCTAGCTCCAGCTTTCATGAGCCTCTTATAAATGACAAAAATGCGGTATTGCTTCTTATTAAGTTGGAACAGGAAATTTTTTGGTAAAACTTTAAACAAACAGGGTGAATAAAAATGAAAAATGTAGGGTTTGTTGGTTGGCGCGGTATGGTCGGTTCAGTATTGATGCAGAGAATGGTAGAAGAACGTGATTTTGATGCGATCCGCCCTGTATTTTTTACGACGTCACAACAAGGTGCAGAAGCACCAACTTATGGTGGTCATCGAAGTGTTTTACAAGATGCCTTTGATATCGATGCATTGAAAGCGCTAGATGTTATTATTAGCTGCCAAGGTGGTGATTATACTAATGATGTCTATCCGAAGCTCAGAGCCGCAGGCTGGGATGGCTACTGGATTGACGCAGCATCTTCATTACGTATGAATGATGATGCGATTATCATTCTTGACCCAGTGAATAACCAACACATTCAAGATGGTTTGAATAAAGGTATTAAGACCTTTGTTGGTGGTAACTGTACAGTTAGTTTGATGTTGATGTCTTTAGGTGGTTTGTTCACGAATAATTTAGTGGAATGGGCGTCAGTTGCAACTTATCAAGCCGCATCAGGTGCAGGTGCACGTAATATGCGTGAGCTACTGGCACAAATGGGGTCTTTGCACACACAAGTGGTCAAAGAACTGCAAGACCCAGCCTCTGCTATTTTAGATATTGAGAAGAAAGTCACTGATTTTACACGCAGTGGCGCGATGCCAACAGATGCGTTTGGTGTCCCACTAGCAGGAAGCTTAATCCCATGGATTGATAAAGCGCTAGAAAATGGCCAAAGCCGTGAAGAGTGGAAAGGCCAAGCGGAATCTAACAAAATATTGGCAACAGGTAAAAATATTATCCCTGTTGATGGTTTGTGTGTTCGTATTGGCGCACTTCGTTGCCATAGCCAAGCCTTTACATTGAAATTGAAAAAAGATGTGCCGTTAAAAGAGGTTGAACAATTACTGGCTTCTCATAATGAGTGGGTAAAAGTCGTTCCAAATGATAGAGAAATCACAATGCGTGAACTGACACCTGCTGCAGTGACTGGTACATTAAGTACGCCAGTTGGCCGCTTACGCAAATTGAATATGGGGCCTGAGTATTTATCAGCCTTTACTGTTGGTGACCAATTACTGTGGGGAGCCGCTGAGCCTCTTCGCCGTATGTTAAGGATTTTATTATAATTCCTTAATGAATGTCGGTGGGTTATATAGGCCTGCATATAAAAATATGTTGGCTTTACCCAAGGGGATATTCTTGTTGTACACGAATAATGGCGTCTTGATATGACGCCATTATGTATTTTGGTGATGAATAACCTTTAATTCAATATACTTCACTGGATAGAAAATACGGTTTTTTTAGGTATTGAAACATCATTAGGGGGAAGTATATTCACGTTTCCTCAAGCAGTTTTATATTATGACCCACTGTATTATTGGCAATACTAGGGCGAACAGTATTGGCGACTTCCATGATGCCACTATTTTTCTTTAGATAATGCCAAATATTTTTAGCTTTTATTGAGGGTCTTTTGTTTCCGATGGTAATTGATTAACCGGTAATATGTTACGGTTGCCATCAATCACCTGAATGTTGTTATTGGGTTGATAGCATTCACGCATGGGAGATAAACAAGCTTGTGATGCATGCTGTTGTATTCCTAACCAGTCACTAATTAACCAATAATTATTAGCAGTTGAATAGGGTTGACCCAAAGCTCGTGGGTTTAATGCCGGTTTTGGTATGGTTTGGCTGTACCAGATTAATAAGGGTATCTCATAAGCTTCTTTTCTTGGGTTATTTACGCCATGGTGGTAGTGAATATTGTTATCACTGTCTAATCGTTGTAATGCATGGTCTGAAAAGTACATCAACGAAGCGGGCTTCCCGTCTAGCTGTTGGAGTAAGTTTTCGATAAATTTATCGGTATAAGCGATAGAGCTGTCATAACAATTATCATCTTCTTGTTCACTGAATTTTTTTAACTCTTTTTCTGGAAAACGGTTACACGCAGGCTCATGGCTCCCATAAGTATGTAGAATGATCAGTTTTTTCTTGTCTGTTGGGTCGTTAATCGCATCATTAAAATGGTTTTGAATTTCCTCATCATAACCCACGAATTCATTCCATTTTTTCTTTTGAGCCATGTTAGCTATCGCAGAGATGACACTGGTTCGTTTATTGGTTTTTCCTTGGTTACTTATCCAATAGGTTTTAAAACCCGCATGATTGGCTAATGAAATAATATTGTCAGCATAGTGTGATTTATCCTGCATTTGGTCAAAGCGAATATTAGACAGTGAGATTGGCACTGACAATATGGTGACCGGAGCAGGAGAATAAGCTTGTTGGAATACCAAAAGCTGTGACTGACGATTATCTAGATTAGGGGTTGTATCATATTGATAGCCATATAAACCCATATGGTCACGACGTAGGGATTCGCCAATGACGAGAACATAGATTTGTGCTTCAGTATCTTTTTTCTCATAGTCAAATGATACGATTTGGGATGAGATTTTTTTTATGCCGCGGTTTTCATACAAGTTTTTGACGAGAGCAGCTGCATTGTAAAATGGCGTGTTGAGCAAATATTTTTCGGTTATTAACAATGAGCTATCTGGTTTATTGAGTAATGACGCGTAATAAGCAGGGATTGCTAAGAGGTAACCACATAACATCGCGATACTAATCATTGTCGTACGGCGGTTTATATATTTAGTACATTTATGGATGCTTAATAAATACACTGAAAAAACAAACAAATAAAAGATCACATAACCAATATTGTAGGAGAGCATCCCCACCGTTTCGCTACTATTGGTATTAATAAAGGTTTCGGCAATTGAAGAGGAAAACCGAATATCGTGTTTTTTGTAAAAGAAAAATGAGACTGAAAGATTTAACGCCCAAAGCAATGAGACGAAAACCGTGAATATTTTTCCGATAAGGGACCGATATACGCCAGCACACAGAAGCATAATGAGTGTGCCAGAAATGATAATCGCAGTGTCTGCCATCACATTCGCATCACCACTGAAAAAAACAGGGATGGATGAGAGCAACAAAAAATAAATAGGGATAATCAGTTGTCGTATCATTGTTTTCTTATTACGTATTTTGCTTTTACCTTGAGTGTGTTGGGTTATTGAACATATGGATTTAACCATTAACATCTAATTAACTTAGGGTATTAACCGTTTATAGCACATAAAAAGATAAGATAATCAAAATAGTGGCGTAAAAAACTGTAAAATCTCGTGAGGTTAAGTCATGAGCTTTTCCCTACCAAGAAAATGGCAGCGAAGAAACTTTGTTAAAAGAGAGAGCAATTTGGATCTCAATATCACTGTGATGGTCACTTTTAGATAAAGGCTTACCATAATCGGCTAATAAATTAATGAGTTATTGTTTATTTTAAAATAAGAGGGCTGCTGAATGTCATGTTCAGTGAGCAAATAAGTAGGGGAAATAAAGAAAAAAATAACCCCACACTTTCGAGTGGAGTTATTTAATATTAATCAGTAAATATAATAATTAAATATCAATATTTGCTGCTTTTAGCGCATTCTCTTCAATAAATGCACGACGAGGTTCAACAGCATCACCCATCAATGTAGTAAAGAGTAAATCTGTTGCGATAGCATCTTTTACGGTTACGCGCATCATACGGCGAGTTTCAGGGTTCATGGTGGTTTCCCAAAGCTGTTCTGGGTTCATTTCACCAAGACCTTTATAACGCTGTACATACAGACCACGACGCGATTCACGAGATAGCCAAGCGAGAGCTTCTTCAAAGTTATCAATATTCTGACGACGCTCACCACGTTGGATATACGCCCCTTCTTCAATTAAGCCACTGATTAAGTCGCCTAAATGAGTGATACGGCGATACTCGCTACCGTGAACAAAATCGAAGTCGAGGTTGTAATCAGTATCAACACCGTGAGTGCGAATACGGATTGTTGGCTCAAATAATTGGCGCTCACGATTTTCTTTAATTATGTAGCTATATGTGCTGCCGAATTGCTCATTGTCTTCTAAGCGCTTAACTAATGTTTGAGCCCATTCTTCAACTTTTGCGTTTTCTTTTAAGTCTTCCTCAGTCAGCGTAGACTGATAAACTAAGCTGTTGAGTAAGGCTTGTGGGTATAAGCGCTCAAGGCGACGAATAATACGGTGAGCCGCATTATATTCGACAACCAGCTTTTCTAATTCTTCACCTTTCATTGCTGGAGCGTCGGCACTGAGATGTAACTCTGCACCATCAAGGGCGATAGAAATAAGATAATCGTCCATCGCATCATCATCTTTTATGTATTGCTCTTGTTTGCCACGTTTTACTTTATACAGTGGCGGCTGAGCGATAAAGATATGACCACGTTCAACAATTTCAGGCATTTGACGATAGAAGAAGGTTAATAGCAGTGTACGAATGTGTGAACCATCGACGTCCGCATCCGTCATGATAATAATGCTATGATAACGCAGTTTGTCTGGGTTGTACTCATCACGTCCGATGCCACAACCTAATGCTGTGATAAGAGTGGCAACTTCTTGTGAAGAAAGCATTTTATCGAAACGCGCTTTTTCAACATTAAGAATTTTACCTTTTAGTGGCAAAATAGCTTGGTTTTTACGGTTACGGCCTTGTTTTGCTGAGCCGCCCGCAGAGTCCCCTTCCACTAAGTAGAGTTCAGATAATGCTGGGTCACGTTCTTGGCAGTCTGCTAATTTACCCGGTAGGCCGGCTAAGTCTAACGCACCTTTACGGCGTGTCATTTCACGTGCTTTACGTGCGGCTTCACGAGCACGAGCGGCATCGATAATTTTACCGACAACAATTTTAGCGTCATTCGGGTTTTCCAGTAAATACTCAACCAACCGCTCGTTCATGATAGTTTCAACGGCAGTTTTTACCTCAGAAGAAACTAGTTTTTCTTTGGTTTGTGATGAGAATTTAGGGTCTGGAACTTTCACGGAAATAACAGCAATTAGGCCTTCACGCGCATCATCACCTGTAGCGTTGACTTTGCTTTTCTTCTGATAGCCTTCTTTTTCCATGTAGTTATTTAATGTGCGGGTCATCGCTGCACGGAAACCAGCTAAGTGAGTACCACCATCACGTTGTGGGATGTTATTGGTGTAGCAGTACACGTTTTCTTGGAAGCCATCATTCCATTGCATTGAAACTTCAACACCAATACCGTCTTTTTCTGTAGAGAAATAAAATACTGACGGATGAATTGGCGTTTTATTGCGACTTAAATATTCAACAAAGGCTTTGATACCACCTTCGTAATGGAAATGGTCTTCTTTCCCATCACGTTTATCAATAAGCCTGATTGATACCCCAGAGTTTAAGAATGATAGCTCACGAAGACGTTTAGCTAAAATATCATACTCGAATTCTGTGACACCTTTAAAGGTATCCATACTTGGCCAAAAACGTACGAGAGTACCTGTTATGTCTGTTTCCCCAACAACAGTCAGAGGACCTTGTGGTTCACCGTGTTTATAAATTTGCTCATGAACTTTACCGTCACGACGAATGACCAGTTCAAGTTTTTCAGATAAGGCGTTAACAACAGAAACCCCAACTCCGTGTAAACCACCGGAGACTTTATAGGAGTTGTCATCAAATTTCCCCCCTGCGTGCAGGACAGTCATGATAACTTCTGCAGCAGAGACACCTTCTTCTTCGTGTATACCTGTTGGTATCCCACGTCCATCATCCTGTACGGAGATAGAGTTATCGGCATGGATAGTGATCACGATATCGTCACAGAAGCCTGCGAGGGCTTCGTCGATAGCGTTGTCGACAACCTCGAAAACCATGTGATGAAGACCTGTTCCATCGTCTGTATCACCGATATACATGCCCGGGCGCTTACGCACCGCATCCAGTCCTTTTAATACCTTGATACTTGAGGAGTCATATGTATTCGACATCAACGTTTCCTGCTCTTTCTATTCCTGAGGTTGAACTTCTATTTTGCCATGTTCTACACTAAACATCTTACTGTTTGCGTCTATCATATCATTAACTTGTTCAGCTGTAATGGCACTGACAAACACTTGTGCTTGCGTAGCTTTGAGACGTGTCGCTAACAATTGGCGGCGACCCGCATCAAGCTCGGAGGCAAAATCATCCAGCAGATACAGGCACCTTTGCCCGCTCTGACGAGTGAAAAACTCACCCTGCGCTAACCTTAATGCACACATTAATAGCTTTAGTTGGCCCCGAGAAAGCATATCTTCTACAGGGGTACCATTTGCACGAATACGCAAATCTGCTTTATGTGGCCCTGAAGCGGTATAGGTTAGTGCTCTATCACGCTCAAATTGGCGCTCTAATTGTTCTGAATAATCAATTTCTTTATCCCAACCGCGCTGAAAGGATACCGAGAGTGAAAATTCGGGTAAAAACTGCTGACAGGTTTGCTCTATATTTTCGGCAATACCTGCGATGTAGTCATGACGCCATTGGCTAATTTGCTCTGAAATTGGCGCCAGTTGTTTATCCCAGTGACGTATTTGTTCGTAACGGGTAACTTGGCGTAAAGCCGCATTTCGCTGCTTTAATAACCGTTTTAAATCAGACCATACTGAAAAAAACAACGGATCATTGTGAAAACAGCCCCAATCAATGAAGGCTCGACGATATTTCGGGCCGCCATTGAGTAGTGTAAAACCTTCTGGGGTAATTAATTGCATCGGCAACAGTTTTGCAAGCTCTGCAATTTTATGGCCGTCGGTGCCGTCTATGCGAACTTTACTGTCACCCTCGCGATTTTTGCTTAACCCCAATGAAAGGTCATTACGATTTTTATCTAGATGGCTAAGTTTACCATGAAGAATAAATTGTTCTTGCTCATGACGAATAACACGATTCGCTTGAATACTGCGAAATGCGCGGCCATGACCTAAGGTGTACACTGCTTCCAGTATACTAGTTTTGCCACTCCCGTTTGGGCCAATTAAAAAATTGAACCCATTAGCAAGGGCGAGATCCGCATTTTCAATATTTCGAAAATCGCGGATTAATAAACGCGAAAGGATCATAAATACCGATTATAAACGCATTGGCATGACAACATATACCGCCGCTTTGCTTTCAGCGTCTTCAATTTGCACACTGGAAACTGCATCGGTTAATAATAGCTGCACGTTTTCACTTTTCAGTGCATTTAAGACATCTAAGATGTAGCTGACGTTAAAACCAATTTCCATCTCAGTTCCCTGATAGCTAACATCAACAATTTCTTCAGCTTCTTCTTGCTCAGGGTTATTTGCTGTGATGCGTAATTGGTTTTCACTAAAATATAAGCGTACTCCGCGGAATTTTTCATTGGATAAAATCGCCGCACGGGAAAATGCCTGTTTTAGTAAGTCACAACGAGCTTCTAATGTTTTATTTGGGTTTTTCGGTAACACACGGCGATAATCAGGGAAGCGACCATCAACCAATTTAGAGGTAAAAATAAAATCCCCTACGTGGGCGCGTATGTTATTGCTACCGATTTGCAGTTGTAATGGTGAATCGCCACCATCTAACAAGCGCATTAACTCAATCACCCCTTTACGAGGAACAATTACCGAATGAGAAGGTAAAGATTGACCGATGTCCATCGCACAAACTGCTAGCCTGTGCCCATCGGTTGAAACGGTTCTCAGCATTGAGTCTTCAGTTTCAAATAGCATTCCGTTGAGATAATAACGCACATCTTGGTGTGCCATGGAAAACTGAGTTGCTTCAATTAAACGTTTCAGTATTGACTGAGGAAGAGAAAATTCAACTTCACTTTGCCAATCATCTAGGTTTGGAAAGTCTGCTGCTGGCAAAGTAGATAATGAAAAGCGGCTACGACCAGAACGGACGAGCAGTCTATCATCATTGAGTTCTACTAGAATTTCAGAACCTTCAGGTAAACCACGCCAGATATCAAAAAACTTGCGTGCAGGCACCGTTGTTGCACCAACTTCATGTTCCTGCGTTAGAGGAACGTTGGCCATCATCTCCATTTCAAGGTCGGTTCCAGTGAGTTGGAGGGTGCCTTCTTTTACCTGTAATAAAAGGTTACCTAAAATAGGCAGAGTTGGACGCCCACCTAAAGGACCACTAACCTGTTGTAACGGTTTTAATAACTGCTCGCGTTCTATAATAAATTTCATAGCAATTAAGATGATAATGTTCTGATTAAATTAGAAAAATCTTCTTTGATGTCATGGCTCTCTTCCCGTAACTGTTCAATTTTACGACAAGCGTGTAATACCGTGGTATGGTCACGGCCGCCAAAGGCATCCCCGATTTCAGGTAAACTATGGTTGGTCAGCTCTTTTGCCAAGGCCATTGCCATCTGACGCGGACGAGCGACAGAACGAGAACGGCGTTTCGACAGTAAATCTGCCACTTTAATTTTATAATATTCAGCAACAGTTTTTTGAATATTATCAATAGTTACCAGTTTTTCTTGTAGTGCTAATAGGTCACGTAATGCTTCGCGTACAAAATCGATAGTAATTGCGCGACCTGTAAAGTTTGCGTTGGCGATCACACGATTTAATGCGCCTTCTAACTCACGAACATTAGAGCGAAGCCGTTTTGCGATGAAAAAAGCCACTTCACCTGGCAGTTGGATTTCATTTTCATCTGCTTTTTTCATTAATATCGCGACACGGGTTTCGAGTTCTGGTGGTTCGATTGCTACCGTTAAACCCCAACCAAAGCGTGACTTTAAGCGATCTTCAACCCCGTTAATCTCTTTTGGATAACGGTCGGATGTTAAAATAATTTGCTGATTGCCTTCAAGTAACGCGTTAAAAGTATGGAAAAACTCTTCTTGTGAACGCTCTTTGTTAGCAAAAAATTGAATATCATCAATAAGTAATGCATCTACAGAACGGTAATAACGTTTAAATTCTTCAATTGCGTTATTCTGTAGAGCTTTGACCATATCTTGAACAAAACGTTCAGAGTGCATATAAACCACGCGTGCGTTGGCTTTATGCTCCATAATACTATTGCCTACAGCATGTAATAAGTGAGTTTTACCTAAACCTGTTCCACCATAAAGGAATAGTGGATTATAGGCCCCACCCGGATTTTCAGCCACTTGCCTCGCGGCGGCACGAGCCAATTGGTTCGATTTACCTTCAACAAAGTTATCAAAAG
Organism: Providencia sp. TYF-12; assembly: GCF_041344805.1. Lineage (NCBI taxonomy): Bacteria > Pseudomonadati > Pseudomonadota > Gammaproteobacteria > Enterobacterales > Morganellaceae > Providencia > Providencia sp. TYF-12. The sequence goes on along the minus strand of NZ_CP166833.1, from coordinate 397 downwards.
TGTGCTTAGGGTTCACATTAGAACGGTAAGCGACTTCCGGTTGTACTTTGGCTGAGTTATCCCAACTTGGTTTAATCGGAGCTGACGGCGCGGCAAATGCAGGTACTTGGTTTGTTGTACGTGCTTGCGTTGCTGCCGGTGCGACGGCAATCGGTTTATTGCCCACTTCAAAGTGTAGAGCAGGCGCGTCAGTTCCACAAAAGTCATTCAATAATTCATTAATATTATTGATGTACTTGTCTCTAACCCAGTCGAGAACAAAACGATTTGGGGCATACAGTGCCAGTGTGTTGTCGTTTAATTCAGCTTGAAGGGGGCGTATCCACATACTGAATTCTGTGGCAGGTAGTTCATCCTGCAATCGGGCAAGACATTGCTGCCAAAGCGAAAGTGACAC